>CAWHEI010000022.1:0-7967 GCA_963828415.1 Ilumatobacteraceae bacterium | reverse complement strand
GTGACCGGATGTTGCTGTGGTGCGACGGCGGACCGTCGATCGGCCGCGCAACGACCTACCCGCCGCCGCTCGAGATCACCGTCGACGGAGGGATCTACGTACTCGTCGACGACGGCCCCGTCGACGAATGGCACTACTCGTTCGTCGAAGAGGGGCCATTCTCGTAGTCAGATCCGGGTCTGTCCTCGGTCGCTGACGCTCAGGCCGTGAACCGGCGATCCGGGGACAGCTCGTACCGATGAACGGAGATCTGCTCGCATGATCAGGTGGAAATGACGAGGTCGCCTTCGAGTAGCCCGCCGTCGCTGTCCGTGCCGGTCACGGTGAACGTGAGCTCGGTGTTGGCGAACGTGCGGACAGGAAGCCGACAGATCCGGCCGGCGGAGCGTATGCTCCCGTCGCCGTCGATCTGAAGGATGAACGGTTTGCTCCTCGGGTCCGAGGACCTGGACCTCCGATCCAGGAGCCAGTCCGCTCGCTGAACGTGATCGCTCCATCGGATTCGTCAGCGCACACGTCTCCGACGTCGTTGGAGACGCACACTGCCGACTCGTTTGAGCTGCACCCGGTCACGGTGGCGGCGACGACCGTGCTCAACATGGCGCACCGCCTCCATCCCACGGGTCGATACTGGCAGATGGGAACTCGTACCCGATCTCTCAGGTGACAACCAACCGGCGATCGGGGGCACCTGCGGTGCGTGCCTACTATCGGTGAGTGGTGAAGTTGCGATCGATGACGATCGACGACGTGGCCTTGCTGGTTCGGTGGGGATGATGACCCTGATGTGGCGGCCGCCATTGGTGGCCGCAGCGCCGATTGGTACGACTGGTCGGCCGAACTCATCCGAGACGTGCCGTGGCGTGAGTTACTCATCGTCGAGGAGGACGGCAGGCCGATCGGATTCCTGCAACTCACCGACGCCCGCGAGGAGGAGTCGCACTATTGGGGGAACGTCGAACCGGGGACGTCGGCGCTCGACATCTGGATCGGATCGCCCGACGATCGAGGTCGCGGACTCGGTGCGGAGGCGATGAAGGTGGCGCTGGCCGCGTCTTCGACCAGCACGACGCCGAGATGGTGGTGATTGACCCTGCCGTCAACAACCGTCGGGCGATTGCGTTCTACGAGCGCCTCGGCTTCAACACGTTCGGGGTTCGCAAGTTCGGCGACGATGAGTGCTTGGTGATGCGCCTGTTGCGGAGCTCGACCGACTGACCACTGCCGATGCGGGCGAGTGGCTCACCCGACTGGGGCTGTCAACCGCTATGCCGGGAGCGGTCCTTCCTCTTTCTGGGCGAGCGGCGCGAACGCGCAGAACTCGTTGCCCTCCGGGTCGGCCATGACCACCCATGTGACGTCAGATTGCCCGATGTCGATGCGTCGAGCCCCGAGATCCTCCAACCGTTGCACTTCGGCTTGCTGGTCGTCGGGGCGCAGATCGAAGTGAACTCTGTTCTTGGTGGTCTTCTCACCCTGGGAAGGCATAAATCCCAGCCGGCGCTCGGATCCGTCTACCGCGGCCAAGAGGTGTCCCCCAGAAGGTCCGGTCCATACATGTAGAGGGTCGAGACGCCTTGGCACCAGAATGCGGTCATCGCATCAAGGTCGACACAGTCGATCAATACACAGTCGATGACGAGCGGCATCCGATCATCCTCGCAGCGACGACGGCGCCCGCATCACGTGACCGACCGCAGCATCGCGACCTCGGGATAGTCGTCGGGCGGGCCGTAGCCGTTCTCGATGAGCCAGCGCACCGCGGTGAGGCAGCGATACGACCACCAGGCATGGATGCGGTCACGATCGACCTCGTCGCCGTAGCCGGCCAACACGTCGCCGAGTCGGTCCGGATGAGCGAGGGTCAGTGATGCGAGATCGAAGGCGGCGTCACCCGGGGCCGCCTCGGACCAGTCGAGCACGCCGGTGACCTTGACGCCGTCGACGAGCACGTGCTCGATGTGGAGGTCGCCGTGGATGAACACCGGTCGCCAGGGTCGGAGCACGGATCGCGCCCGCTGCGATTGCTCTCGACGACGTCGGTCGGGAGGATCTGGTGCGTGACGAGCCAGTCGCACTCCTCATCGAGTGACGCCTCGAGCGCCTGAACACTCTCCCAGCGGGCAGCGTTGGTGTACGGCGTCGGCCAGGGCGGCAGCGGAGCGTTGTGCAGACGTCGAATCGTTGCCCCGACCGCCGCCCATGCAGCGGGCGGAGCGATGGACGGCCGACCCGGCTCGTCGAGCCGGCGCGCCTGGCACCTTCGCGAGCGCAAGGACCGGGGTGTCCGCCACAACACCTCCGGCGTGGGAACCGGAGCGAGCGTCATCGCCTCGACTTCGCGCGCGGATCGGTCGGGATCGGCGTCGATCTTCAGGAACACGTCGCCGACGCGAACGGTGACCCGGTCGTTGTTCGCGAGGACGACGTCGACGGCCTTCACGGCGGCATCTTGCCAGGCGCCAACCCTGCGAAGGCGAGGAGTTCCGGCCCGGGCTTCTCGCCTGCGAGGTACTCGCAGAATGAACAGGGACTCGACGGCGGCAGCCGGCGTCCGGGGGCAGCTGCCCTACGGCTTGCGGGCCGTTGCCAGAAGGTGCGGGCCGAGCCCGAGGAGTTCGGTCACGGGCTCGTCGGCTCGCAGGTGTCCAGGAGGAGCTGGCGTTCGTTCGGGTCGTCGAGTCGTTGGTCGAGATCGGACGGCGCGAAGGAGATCCCTTCGAGTGCGACGCACGACTCGAGGTCGAGGCCTGACATCTGCACTTCGTCGCGAAGCTCGTCAGGTGTGTCGGCATATCCGTTGAAGGCGTAGTCGTGGACGGGCCGCATCTCGCCGGTCGCCTCCATCTCATCGACCATCTCGACGATCGTCGGATACTTCAGATGGACACGCTCGACCAGCATGCCGAGAAGCGTGCGGGCCACGTAAGATCGCTGCGACATAGACGACGCCCCGGCTCCGTACAACCCCTCCGGGATTCGTTGAGCGCCTGACCCGTTCGACAGCGCCGCCGCAGATCGCGGTGGATCACCGTGTAGCCAGCGTCCACCGACCGTCGTTACCAACCCGGCCGCCACCAATGTCAGCCACGACCGCCGGGGCTGCGGAGAGGCTCCGGAGGCCACCTCGACCGTGCGGAGGAACTCGACTCGACCGACACCCGCCGACAGCCGATCCCGTTCCTCGTCTCGGGCGTAGTACGCCTGCCGATCGCTGCTCAGCCGTGGCGCATGATGAACCGCTCATCGTCTGGCCGAACCGGCCCACGCTGCGACACGAATGATTGCGCGTCAACGCAACCGGTACATCGTCGGTCGCAAGTGTTGCCGACACGGGAGGTTGCAAATGCCGAAGCCGACGACGAGCCCGAGGATCAACGACAAGGAACAGTACGACGCGTTGAGGAACGACGGGATGAGCAAGGAGAAGGCGGCGCGCATCGCGAACGCATCGGCGCGTGATGGCCGATCCGCTGTCGCGAAGCGAGGCGGCGACGCCGAGGACTATGACGAACGCACCAAGGCTGAACTGCTGGGTCGCGCTCGTGAAATCGGAATCCACGGTCGATCGAGCATGAACAAGAGCCAGCTGATCGACGCATTGCGCAGTCACTGATCTTCCGTCCGTCAGTGAGGTGACCGGTCCTGAGTCGCAAACTCGAGCACTCGCCCGTCCCGGCAAGGTTGCACATCAGGTCCACAGTCGGTCCGAGGAACTTGGGCGTTCGCATCTCCAGGGACGCCGAGTCGTATCGCCGCGAGCTGACCCCACCTGACTTGATGCTGTCCGCTGGAGCGGGTCCGGCACCGGAACTCAACAGCAAGAGCTTTCGGCGCGCTCGACGCGAGTGCGCACACCCGGCGATAGGTGGCGCGCTCAGGTGTGGTGATCTGCGCTCGCCGGTGCCTTGCGCCTCGAGTACGTGGCGGACAGAATGCGGCGGTGCGACGCCTGCTTCTCACCTCGGCGGGCGTCAGGAACGCGATCATCCACGACACGCTGCTCGACGTGCTCGGCCGTCCCATCGAGGACTGCACCGCGCTCTGTATTCCTACTGCGATGTACGGCCATCCCCACGCAGGTCCGGGCGAGGACGTGTGGGAGTTCGTCGCTGGGCGCTCCCAGCAGCCGATGGTCGAACTGGGCTGGAAGTCGGTGGGGTTGATCGAGTTGACCGCGTTGCCCAGCATTGACGAGGAGCGTTGGGTTCCCCTGGTCCGCGCAGCCGATGTGCTCCTCGTGTCGGGCGGGGACGCCCTCTACCTGTGCCACTGGATGCGAGAGTGCGGGCTGACCGACCTCCTTCCACAGCTCGACGACACGGTGTGGATCGGCATGAGTGCCGGGAGCATGGTGACGACACCGCGCATCGGCAAGGAGTTCGTCGGGTGGAAGCCGCCCGTCGGCGACGACCGAACGCTCGGTCTCGTCGACTTCTCGATCTTCCCTCACCTCGACCACGAGTCGCTGCCCCACAACACACTGGCTCACGCAGAGACATGGGCTGCGGGACTCCGCGGCCCCGCGTACGCGATCGACGACGAGACCGCCATCTGCGTCGTTGATGGCGAAGTCGAGGTCGTTTCGGAGGGGCACTGGCATCGGTTCGATGCGTAACGCGACCTGACAGCCCTGGCTGCTCGTCCGACCTGGTCCGCCATCCCGCCTCTGACCCGCGCAGGGAATGGCAGCGGTGACCTGCAACCGTTGTACCGGGCAGCTATCCGATCGGCGAGCAGTACACAGGGTGTTCACCCGAGAGTGGCTTTGTCCATCCGGGGATGGACGACGTCATTCGAATACACATCGACCCTGCGAACACCTACGACGTAGCCAGCTCCCTGAACTGCGCGGACGGATCGCTGCTCGTGGGCGAGTACAACTGCCGACCAGGCGGGTACGCGATGGGGACGACCACCGGAGCCGATCTCCTCGCCGACAAGTGGTCCACTGGCCCCGGCCGCGTCAGCCGAGAGATCCCACTCATTACTGTCGAGCTGTGCCGACATCCGAGGAGATCACTCACCACCACGAGTGGACGCCACCGGTCGAGGGTGGAGATCTTCGTCGACGGTGGCCCCAACCCGGAGCCGGTCGAGATCGTGGCGTACGACCCTGGGTGGCCGGTTGCGTACACGCTCGTCGCCGAACAGATCCGTCAGGTGCTCGACACACACGTGATCGGACTCGATCACATCGGCTCGACGTCGGTACCCGGATTACCCGCCAAGGCCGTCATCGACATCGACCTCACCGTCGCCGACTCTTCCGACGAAGCCGCATACGTTCCCGCTCTGCAATCACTCGGCTTCAGACTCGTGGTACGCGAACCTGGCTGGCACGAACACCGCGTTCTCACATCGGACAACCCACGCGTCAACCTGCACGTCTTCTCACCAGACTGCCCCGAAGTCATCCGGCATCGGATGTTCCGCGACTGGTTGAGCGAGCACCCAGACGACCGCACCCGATACTGCGACGCCAAAATTGAGTCGGCGGCGGCCACAACCATCGCCGGTGAGAACGTAATGGACTACAACCAACGCAAACAACCGGTCATCCACGACATCTACGACGCGATGTTTCGCGCCCACGGTCTCCTCTGACTCCCGGAAGAGCGTTCGCCCGAGAACGGGCTACCTCGTCGTTGGACCGTTGCAGCCCCGAGTCGATGTCGACGTCGACGACCGAATGGTCGAAGCTGACGCCAGCGCGAGTGCCGGACACGAGAGCGGGCGTAGAGCGTCGAGCCCGACCCGGAGACTGCTCGAGTTCCGCCCTCGGGTTACGTCAATCTGGCGTGGCTGGAAGCCGGTATTCGGAGACCTCGCCGGCATGGCGTCGACGAACGAAGCGTTCTGTCCGGGGTCGACCGTCAGGTGCAGTAGAGCGCTGATTGACACAGCGGCGTCGCGCGAGTCGAGTATCCATCGTGTGGCTCGACGCACGCGGCCTGCTCGGGATGCTCGCTGAAGGTGGTGACACCGGGAGCGATACTGGGGACGCCCTCGTCGCGCTCCTCGTGACGCTTGTCGTGTTCGTCTGCCTGAAGGACTGGGTCTGGAATTCATGCGCTTGGCGGTTGCGGCGCCTTGGGCGCCCCGAGCGCCCGTGGCTTCACAGCTACCAGAACATCACCACCGTCGAAGACGACAAGAACGCCTGGGACGTTCACAGGTGTCATCGCTGTGGCTACGTCCTACGACATGATCGGACCGCCTGATGGTGGGGTGGACAGCGCGTGGCTGGAACGCCCTGCCAAGGTCGCATCTCACTGAGACGAATTCTTCGTTCGGCCCCTTGGTATCGCTCGGGAACTGGCGCAGTGTTCGACCGATCGGACGTGCCGCGACGGCGGTGTCGCGTACGAACGCCATGCGGCGGCTGTCGGGTTCAGGACGCCTGCCGGGGAGGTCACCTCGATACGACGACCGCCGCAATGGTCTCGAGCGCCAACATGCCGAGAGCTACGAGCGCAAACACCGAGGCCCACGACCGCACCTCCCTGGCAGCCACCGGGGGCCGATTCCCTCGTCTGGTGTCGATGCTTCGCTCACACCCCAACCGTGTGCGTCGCCCTCCGGACGGGGCAGAGCACAACGTCACCGCACTCCGTGGGTACCTGTTCGAGAGAGGCGATCGTGTCAGCCCGAGCGATCGACGAAACCGGCGGTCCAGCGTTCGAGGAAGTCCACCAGTTCCTGGTGGCTCGCGCTGCGGGCGTTGCGCACGAAGAACCCGGAAGCGGCACAGCCGAGCGCCAGCGACTCGCTGTCGTCGAGGCCCAGCGCGAGCCCGAGGCAGAAGCCCGCGTTGAAACGGTCGCCCGCGCCGGTGCTCTTCTTCGGGCCCGCGCTGTACGGACCCGGTTGCGTGGATCCACGCTCCGCGGCCGCGCTCACGGCGAACGGCACCCGATGGATGACGACGCGGCTGACGCCGAACAGATCACGAAGGGCGAACGCCTGCTGCAGGGTCTGCTCCGGCGTGGCGTCGGCCGGGAGCTGGATGACAGATCGTGCGCCCGGCAGAGCACGTTCGCCTCGTTGCCGTTCAGGCCGAGCGTCACCGGCCCGACCGGCTCGAACTCGCGCAGGATGGCCGCCATGTCGCGGATGTCCGCCACCGAGCGGCTCGACGGGTCCACCAGATCGATGAAGAACGCCGGGCGGTGAGTGAGGAGTGAGAACACCTCGCTCTGGAGCAGGCGCCAGACCTGCGTCATGTACGGATAGAGGCTCCAATCGGTGAGCGCGATGACCTGCGCCGCCTCACAGGCGGCGGTGTACGTCCCGTCGGTGAGGAGTTCCCGAACCGAGTGCGGCGTGAACTCCGCGAGCTGTTCGACGGCGCTGAACATCAGCTTGCCGTCGTTGAACTCGAACGCCAGCGTGCGACCTGGCTCGCGGCCCCAGGAATGGAAGCCGTGACACTTCGCGGCGATGTCGCCGAAGGCCGGATGCGGCGGTTCGCCGAGCGTGGCGAAGCAGTCCACCGTCACGCCGAGGCTCGCCAGGCCATCCGCCAGATTGACCGCGCAGCCGCCCGGTTGGACCGCCGTGACGACGATTTCGCGCAGGCTGCTCTGACCGGCGGCGGCAGCGATCATGGCGCGAAGGTGCCGATGTCCGGCACCGGTGCGAAGTCATCCAGCGACCTGCGCTCACCCACCAGCGAGATCATCTCGTCCACGAAGCCGTCGAAGCCGGTCACGACGCGGCA
Source organism: Ilumatobacteraceae bacterium (assembly GCA_963828415.1). Taxonomy (GTDB): domain Bacteria; phylum Actinomycetota; class Acidimicrobiia; order Acidimicrobiales; family Ilumatobacteraceae; genus Sva-07. The sequence goes on along the minus strand of CAWHEI010000022.1, from coordinate 244 downwards.
GCTCCGGTAGATCAGCGGCCGAGACGCGGCGAGCGATCTCCAAGAGATCCATCGTCAAGACGTCGAACCGTCCACCTCGCCGGCAGGCATCGCGGACGGCTGCTCGACGCGGGATGAATCCACAGGAGAGACATCGAGCACGGCGGTCATTCTCGCGTGCCGAGGACAGCGGGGAGTGGGGTCGAACGCGACGGTGTCGCAGCGGCTGGGCGGCGGCCGAGACGAAGTAGCCTGGTCCCCGTGG
>CAWHEI010000021.1:0-21812 GCA_963828415.1 Ilumatobacteraceae bacterium | reverse complement strand
CGCCGCCGCGGTCGCCTCGGGCCGACTCGACGCGTCGGGCGTGCACGCACGATCGAGGTCAGCTCCGATGCCACCGAGGCTCCGCTGAGCTGGTCGGCGACGAGATCGCGAGAGCCGACGGGGCTGGGCTGGTGGACAGCCGCCGTCAGGACGATCGCCAGGATGATCGCAATCGTTGTCATACCTGGCCGGACCACGTCAGCGATACCGCAATCTGCACCCGCACACCGGGCGTGCTCGTTTCATCGCCGGACGTTCTGGGCAGTCCCGTTGACGTGCATGAAACGGGACGCAACGAGCGGGTGAAGCGGCGGACCTGGGTCGGCAACCCGTTTCCGCTCGGTTCGAACTACGACGGTTCGGGGACCAACTTCTCGTTGTTCTCCAGCGTGGCCGAAAGCGTCGAGCTCTGCCTCCTCGGCGATGACGATGGCTCGCACAGCGGCCTCGGCAATACCCGAGACCACGGCCTCATCGACGAAGAACGTGTCGAGCTGACCGAGGTCGATGGTCACTGCTGGCACGTCTATCTCCCCGACGTCCGCCCCGGCCAGCGATACGGCTACCGAGTCCACGGGCCATGGGACCCCGGCAAGGGCCTGTGGTGCAACCCGTCCAAGCTGCTGCTCGATCCCTATGCCAAAGCGATCGACGGTGAGATCGACTGGTCGCCGGCGTGTTTCGGCTACGACTTCGACGATCCCGACCGGCCCAACTCCGAGGACTCGGCACCGCACGTACCCAAAGCGGTCGTCGGCGATCGGTTCTTCGAGTGGGGCAACGATCGACCCCCTGCGGTGCCCCTGCACGAGACGGTCATCTACGAGACCCACGTCCGCGGGCTCACGATGCGCCACCCCGCCATTCCGGCGGCGCTGCGCGGAACCTACTCGGGCCTTGCCCACCCCGCGATCATCGACCACCTCCAGCGCCTCGGCGTCACCGCCGTCGAGCTGATGCCGGTGCACCAGTTCGTCCACGACCACCACCTCGTCGAGCGGGGCCTACGCAACTACTGGGGCTACAACTCCATTGCGTACCTTGCCCCGCACAACGGCTACACGTCATCGATCGCACTCGGCCAGGTGCAGGAGTTCAAGACGATGGTCAAGTCGCTCCACGCAGCGGGCATCGAGGTGATCCTCGACGTGGTCTACAACCACACCGCCGAGGGAAACCACCTCGGTCCGATGCTGTCGATGCGGGGAATCGACAACCACGCGTACTACCGCACGATGGCAGACGACCCGCGGTACTACCTCGACTTCACGGGCACCGGCAACAGCCTGAACATGCGCCACCCACACGTGCTGCAACTGATCATGGACAGCCTGCGGTACTGGGTGACCGAGATGCACGTCGATGGTTTCCGCTTCGATCTCGCCTCGACCCTGGCCAGAGAGCTCTACGACGTCGACCGTCTGTCGGCGTTCTTCGATCTCGTCCAACAGGACCCCGTCGTGTCCCAGGTGAAGCTGATCGCCGAGCCGTGGGACATCGGCGAGGGCGGCTACCAGGTCGGCAACTTCCCGCCTCAGTGGTCGGAATGGAACGGGAGATACCGCGACACGATCCGCGACTTCTGGCGCGGTGAGCCCTCGACGCTTGCCGAGTTCGCCTACCGATTCACCGGAAGCTCGGACCTCTACGAGGCTGACACCCGTCGACCGACCGCGTCGATCAACTTCGTCACCGCTCACGACGGCTTCACTTTGCGCGACCTCGTGTCGTACAACGACAAGCACAACGACGCCAACGGCGAGGACGGCAACGACGGCGAGTCGCACAACCGTTCGTGGAACCACGGGGCCGAAGGCCCCACCGACGATCGAGCGATCGAGGGGTTCCGGGCCCGCCAGCGCCGCAACCTCGTCACCACGCTGCTGCTGTCGCAGGGCGTCCCCATGCTGCTCGGCGGCGACGAGCTCGGGCGAACGCAGGGCGGCAACAACAACGCGTACTGCCAGGACAACGACATCTCGTGGTTCGACTGGGACGACGTCGACGTCGAGTTCACGAAGTGGTGCCAGCGGGTCATCTCGCTGCGACGAGATCACCCCGTCTTCCGTCGTCGGCGCTGGTTCCAGGGACGCAAGATCCGCGGCATCGAGGACTTGGCCTGGTTGCGCCCGGACGGCGAGGAGATGAACGACGACGACTGGGATGCCGGTTTTGCTCGCGCCGTCGCAGTGTTCCTGAATGGCGCCACGATCCCCACCACCGACGCCTATGGAGAACGGATCGTCGACGACTCGTTCCTCGTGATCTTCAACGCATCCGACCAACCAATCGAGTGGTGCGTGCCAGGTCCAGAGTGGAGCCGACGCTGGACGATCGACCTCGACACCGCCGATCCCAAGCGCGGAGTGTCGCGCACCGTCAACAAACGACCGAGGGATCTCCTCGAGGTCGCCGACCGCTCGATGGTGGTCCTGCGCTCCGTGCAGGCGCCGAGCCGTCACCCCGTCCACCGCCCCAACACCGCCGAGGAGGCGAACTGATCGATGCCCCGACGTACACCGACTCTGCCGGCCCGACGCCCATCTCGTGTGGTGGTCGAAGCCATGCGACCGATGGTGAACGGCGGCGAGTTCCCCGCCAAGGCGGCGGTGAACGAGCCCATGATCGTGGAGGCCGACGTGTTCGCCGACGGCCACGACGTCGTCGCAGCGGCGCTTCGCTGGCGTCGGGTGACCGACAACGGTGGACGGACCGCGTGGCACGAGGTGGCGATGACTGCCGTCGGCAACGACCGGTTCACCGCAATGGTCGCGCCCAGCGAGCTCGGCCGGTTCGAGTACGACGTCATCGGCTGGATCGACCACCTCGAGACGTGGCGTCGCGACACCGTCAAGAAGATCGAGGCTGGACTCGACGTGGCATCTGAGCTCCTCGCCGGTGTTCGCCTGGTCGACGAGGTCGCCGACTGCGCGACCGCTAGCCAGGAGGACCGCGACCACCTGGCCCATCTGCGGCGGACGCTTCGCGACGGCGACACGCTCGTGTTGCGCGACGAGCGCTGGACCGAGATCTTCTGGCGTTGCGCAGAACGTGAACCCCTCGCCCACCTCACGCGGCCGCTCCCGGTCGACGTCGATCCGCTGCACGCAACCTTCGGGGGTGGTACGAATTCTTCCCTCGCTCATCGGTCACCGACGGCGAGAACACCGATGAGCCCTGCCGTCCGCGCACGCTGGTCGACTCGATCGACCGACTCGACCACATCGCAACGATGGGCTTCGACATCGTGTACCTCCCGCCGATCCATCCGATCGGTGTCACCAAACGCAAGGGTCGCAACAACGCCACCACGGCGGCCGATGACGACGTCGGAAGCCCGTGGGCGATCGGATCATCCGACGGCGGCCACACCGCAGTGGCACCGGAGCTCGGTACGGTCGCCGACGTCCAGACGTTCGCATCGGCGTGCCGAACTCGCGGAATGCACCTGGCACTCGACATCGCATTCCAGTGCTCGCCCGATCATCCGTGGGTGTCCGAGCATCCCGCGTGGTTCGCAAAGCGGCCCGACGGCAGCATCCAGTACGCCGAGAACCCACCGAAGAAATACGAGGACATCTTCCCGCTCGACTTCGAGTCCGAGGACTGGGAGGGGTTGTGGCACGCCCTGGCCGACGTCTTCCGGTTCTGGATCGATCGAGGCATCACGGTCTTCCGCGTCGACAACCCGCACACCAAATCGTTCGCGTTCTGGGAATGGGCGCTGTGCACGCTGCGCCGCGAACATCCCGAGGCGATCTTCCTCGCCGAGTCCTTCACCCGCCCACGGGTGATGGAGCGCCTCGCCAAGATCGGCTTCAACCAGAACTACACGTACTTCGCCTGGCGTCAGTCGCAGTGGGAGTTGCGCGAGTACTTCACCGACCTCGCCTCGCGCACGGCCGACTGGTTCCGCCCGAACGCCTGGCCAAACACGCCCGACATCCTCACCGAACAGCTCCAGCACGGTGGCCGGGCAGCGTTCGTGAGCCGCGCCATCCTCGCCGCAACCCTGTCGCCGAGTTGGGGCGTGTACGGCCCCGCGTTCGAACTGCTCGAACACCGCGCGGTGCGCGAAGGCTCCGAGGAATACCTCGACTCGGAGAAGTATCAGCTGCGCGGCTGGAACCTGGACCGTGACGATTCGCTGGCTCCCCTACTCGGTCGCCTCAACGAGATCCGACGAGAACAGCGCTCCCTGCGCAACTTGCACACGCTGCACGTCCACGCGTGCGAGGACCCCGCGATCTTGTGTTTCAGCAAGACCGATCCTGCCGGCGACGGCAGCCCGGTACTCGTCGTGGTCAACCTCGACCCGTTCAACCGGCACAGCGCGTTCGTCGACATCGACCTCGCCGCACTCGGGCTGCAGTACGGCGCCGACTACGACGTCGTCGACCAACTCGGCGGTGTCACCTATCGATGGAGCGGCAACATGAACTACGTCGACCTGGCGCCGTGGTCGGCGTCGGCACATGTCTTCACCGTGGTGAGCGAGGTGGCGGCATGACCGGCGACTGGTTCCGCGACGCGGTGATCTACGAATTGCACGTTCGCGCCTTCGCCGATTCGGACGGAGACGGCACGGGTGACTTCGACGGACTCACCTCCCACCTCGACTACCTGAGCGATCTTGGGGTGACGGCGCTGTGGCTCTTGCCGTTCTACCCATCGCCGCTGCGTGACGACGGCTACGACATCGCCGACTACCGCGCGGTCAACCCCGACTACGGCAACCTGCGCGGCTTCAAGCGGTTCCTGAACGCAGCGCACGCCCGCAACCTGCGCGTGATCACCGAACTGGTCATCAACCACACTTCCGATCAGCACCCATGGTTCGAGCGCGCCCGCCATGCTCCGCCGGGGTCGCCGGAACGCGACTTCTACGTCTGGACCGACGACCCGGCCACGTACGCCGACGCGCGCATCATCTTCCAGGACTTCGAGACGTCGAACTGGACGTGGGACCCCGTCGCAGGGCAGTACTACTGGCACCGCTTCTACTCCCACCAGCCCGACCTGAACTTCGACAACCCCGCCGTGGAAGCGGCCGTGCTCGAAGTCCTCGACCACTGGCTCGACATGGGCGTCGACGGGCTGCGCCTCGACGCCGTGCCGTACCTGTACGAGCGCGAGGGCACCAACTGCGAGAACCTGCCCGAAACCCACGAGGTCCTCAAACGCATCCGCGCGCACATGGACGCCAAGTACGAGGGTCGCATGCTGCTCGCCGAGGCAAACCAGTGGCCCGAAGACGCGGCGTCGTACTTCGGCGACGGCGACGAGTGCCACATGAACTTCCACTTCCCGGTGATGCCTCGGTTGTTCATGTCACTGCAGACCGAGAACCGCATGCCGATCATCGACATCCTCGACCAGACACCCGTGCCGCCGGAGGGCTGCCAGTGGGCGACGTTCCTGCGCAACCACGACGAGCTGACGCTCGAGATGGTCACCGAAGAGGAGCGCCACATGATGCTGCGCGCCTACGCACGCGACGACGAGATGCGCATCAACCTCGGAATCCGGCGCCGTCTCGCGCCGTTGCTCGGCAACGATCGGCGCAAGGTCGAACTGCTCAATGCCGTGTTGTTCTCCCTGCCTGGTACGCCGGTCGTCTACTACGGCGACGAGATCGGCATGGGCGACAACGTGTATCTCGGCGATCGCGACGGCGTGCGAACCCCGATGCAATGGTCGTCGGACCGCAACGGCGGGTTCTCGACGGCGAACCCCCACAAGCTGTTCCTGCCGCTGATCACCGAGCAGGAGTACCACTACGAGAGCGTCAACGTCGAGACCCAGAGCGCCAACCCAGCGTCGTTGCTGTCGTGGATGCGCCAGCTGATCTCGCTGCGCACGCGCCATCGCGTGCTCGGTCGTGGCGACATCAGGTTTCTCGATCCGGACAACCCACATGTACTCGCCTTCGTCCGCCATCTCGACGGCGAACCTCCCATGTTGTGCGTCGCCAACCTGTCGCGCCTGGCTCAGCACGTCGAACTCGATCTCCGAGAGTTCCAGGGCGCCACCCCGGTCGAGGTGTTCGGGTACAACCACTTCGCCCCGATCCGCGACCACGACTACCAGGTGACGCTCTCGCCGTACGGCTTCTTCTGGTTCTCCCTCGTCGGAGTCCACGACGACACCCGCACGGCGAAAATGCCGCATCTCCCAGGCTCCCTGGCCGAAGTGCTCCGCCGTCGCGCCGCTCTGGCTCGGGCGATCGAGCGCTGGCTGCCGCAGCGCCGTTGGTATGCCGGCAAGGGGCGGGCGATCAGGCACCTCGCCATCGACGATGCGATCGCACTCGACGACAACGTCGCACTCGTCGTGGCGAACGTGTCGTTCACCGAAGGCGACGATCAGCGATATGCCGTGCCCGTGATGCGGATCGGTCGGGAGTTGGCAGAAACCGGCGATCGATCGACGGCGACGACGACGATCGCCCAGCTCGACGACGGCGCTCTGCTGGTCGACGCCATGAGTGACCCACGCGGTGCGGCCATCGTGTTCGGCGCCGCGCTCCGAAAGCGGACACGCCGATCACGTCACGGCGAACTGCAGGGCCACCCCCGTCGCCGGCGCATCGCGTCGCTGGCCGACGATCCGCGCCGTGTCAACATCCTCGGCGTCGAGCAGTCGAACTCGTCTGCGATCATCGACGGTCGACTGATTGCGAAGCTGGTTCGGCGCCTGGAGCCCGGTACCAATCCCGACGTCGAGTTGCCGTCCCATCTCCTCGCTGCTGGCTTCGACCGCGTTCCGGGCGTGGCCGCAACGCTCGATGTCTCCCTCCCCAACGAGGCGACGCCTGCGAACGTCGTGGTCGTCCACGATGCGATCAACCACGAGAGCGACCTCTGGACGAAGATGCTCGACGAGCTCGGGCTCGAGATCGACCGCACGTTGGCCGCCGATGACGCCCGAGACGATGGTGCCACCTACGCGATCGCGACGCTCGTCGGGCAACGCACCGCCGAGCTGCATCGTGCGCTCGCTCGTACCGACGTGCCGGCCGGTCGTCAAGGGCTCGACGGGCGGCAGTCGACGTCGGTGATGTCGCCCGACGCGTTCACGCTGCTGTGGCAGCGGTCGATCCTGCAGACGCTGCGCACCTCGATCCGTTCGACCCAGCGAGAACTTCGGCGTGCGCGCACCGGCGGACGACTCGATGACGAGACCGCCGACCGGGCAACACATCTCGACGACCACCTCGAGCACTTGACGGATCGCTTCGACCGGCTTCGGCGCGACAAGCTCGATGCCAAGCGGATCCGCGTCCACGGCGACCTCCATCTCGGCCAGATCCTGTGGACCGGCCAGGACGTCACGTTCATCGATTTCGAAGGAGAGCCCGGCGCACCCATGGCGCAGCGGACGATCAAACGGTCGCCGCTCGCCGACGTCGCCGGCCTGCTGCGATCCTTCGACTACGCCGGCCGGATGGCCGTCCACGCTGCGATTGAACGGGGCCGGGTGACCGACATCGAGGCTGTGGACGCGTGGCGCAAGCGCTGGGCGTACCGGGTCCAGGAGTCGCTGCTCGACGCATACTTCAGCGCCATCGACGGTGCAGGACTGGTGCCCGCCGACCCTGCCGATCGTCGTCTACTCGTCGACATCTACTCGGCGACCAAGGCGCTCTACGAGACCCGCTACGAGCTCGCCAACCGTCCCCAGTGGGTGAGCTGGCCCCTGGCGGCGATCATGGAGATGGTGCCCGAACCCACGATCCGGCGATGATGGGACCATGACGGATGCATTGCTCGCTCGCGCCGAACTCCTCGGAATCCAGACGACCTACCACGATGTCAGCGGCGTCCTCCACCACGCCGACGAGACCACCATCGCCCACGTGGTCGCCGTGTTGGAAGCCGACCGCGCAACGGTGGCCTCGACGACACGGGTGGCACCTCCGCTCCACATCGCCGGAACCGACCAGATCACGATCGGTGCGCGGGTGACCGACGCGACGATCACGCTCGCCGGACACCCAGTCGCCGTCGCAGTGCGTCACGGCGACGACAGCGACACGATCGAGTTGCCCGACGAGTTGCCATGGGGATGCCACCTGCTCCGCGTCGACACGGTCCGCGGACCCGGCGAGACGATCGTGATCTCGGCGCCACCGACGATGCCGCGTGACGCTCGCTTGGAACGAACAGCCGGACTGTTTGCTCCCACGTATGCGCTGTGGGAGCGCGACCGACCACTGCCGTCGTACATGCACCTCCACGAACTCGCCCGCTCGGCGAAGGCGGCGGGTCTCGACATCGTCTCGACATTGCCGTTGTACGCGGCGTTTCTCGACGAGCCATTCGACCCGAGCCCCTACGCGCCCGTCAGCCGCTTGCACTGGAACGAGGTGTACATCGACGACGCAGAACTCCCATCGGCTCCGATCCCGCCACTCGGCGACATCATCGACTGGCGAGGACTCGCTGCACGACGACGAGGCCAGCTGATCGAGGCGGCCACGACGCTGAGTTCCACGATGCAGGACGCACTGACCGCGTTCGCAGCGGCCCATCCCGACGTCGGTGCCTACGCACGCTTCCGCGCCAGCCGAGAGGCGAGCGGATCACTCGTCGTGGAGCAGTCGCATCTCCTTGCGCAGTACCTCGCCGATCAGCAGCTCGCCGCGATCCGAGACGATCCCGACGCCGCAGCGCTGGCGCTCGACCTGCCGATCGGATCGCACCCGAACGGCTACGAGGTGTGGGCCGACCCCTCGATGTTCGCGCCACAGATGAGCGTCGGCGCGCCTCCGGACTCGTTCTTCGCCGACGGACAGAACTGGGGGTTCCCCCCGCCGATGCCCGCGGCGATGCACGCGAGCGGCCACCGGCTGTGGCGTCACCTCATCGATCGGGTCGGCCGTCACGCCGACGTGCTGCGGATCGATCATGCGATGGCGGTGCATCGGCTGTGGTGGGTGCCCGACGGCTTCTCGGCACACCAGGGTGTCTACGTCACCTACCCGCGCGACGAGATCCTGGCAGTGATCGCTGCGGCCGCTGCTGCCGCCGGCGTCACGATCGTCGGCGAGGATCTCGGCACCGTTCCGAGTGAGGTGTCCGAGGCGTTCGAGCGCTGGGACGTGGTCGGCATGTACGAGGAACAGTTCCATCTGGACGACGAGGAGTTGCCGCACATCCCGGCTCGCACGGTCGCCGGCATCCGCACCCACGACATGGAGCCGATCGCCGAACTGGTGGCCACGACCGACACGAGCGAATACCGCCGACGACTCGGCGCCGCCCACCGCTGCGAGATCGACGACAGTTGGGAGTCGGTGGTGGATCAGATGCTGGAGCGACTGTCCTGGAGCGACGCCTACCTGGTGATCGCCGACCTCGACGACCTGCTCGGCGAGCGACGTCCGCACAACCTCCCGGGCCGAGTCGGTCCCGAGTTGTGGTCGCGCCGACTGGACCGACCGATCAGCGAAACCCTCGGTGACCACGGTGTGCAACGACGACTCGCCGCCCTGGGACACCGCACGCACGACGTGAACGACAACGCGACCGACCCCGACGACATTGCGAGGAGCGACACATGAGCGCCCATGAACTCAGCGGGCACGCCGACGAACTCGACCGGTACCTGTTCAACGAAGGCACGCACCGCTACCTGCACCGACGCTTCGGCGCGCAACCCGCCGACGGCGGGTGTCATTTCGCCGTGTGGGCGCCCAACGCCAAAGCGGTCGCCGTGGTCGGGTCGTTCGACGGCTGGGCGCACGAACACCATCTCGGCCCGAGCGAGTCGGGGGTGTGGAGCGGCTGGGTCGACGGTGCGGGCGTCGGCCATTCCTACGTGTACCGGGTCACCACGCCGAGCGGGTCGGTCGTCGAGAAGTCCGATCCCGTCGGCGCCGCCACCGAGGAACCGCCGTCGATCGCGTCGGTGATCGCCGATCTCTCCTACGAGTGGGGCGACGACGAGTGGATGGCGTCGCGCCGCGACTCGATCGCGCTCGACGCGCCGGTGTCGATCTACGAGGTCCATCTCGGTTCGTGGGGGCGTCACGTCACCGACGGCAAGCGTTTCCCCCGCTACGACGAACTGGCCGACCCGATCGCCGACCACGTGCTCGCCCACGGCTTCACCCACGTCGAGTTCCTCCCGATCATGGAGCACCCGTTCTACGGATCGTGGGGGTATCAGACCACCGGATTCTTCGCACCGAGCGCCCGCTACGGCACCCCGCAGGACCTGATGCGGATGATCGACCGACTCCACCAGCGCGGAGTCGGGGTGATCCTCGATTGGGTGCCGTCGCACTTCCCGAACGACAGCCACGGGCTCTACGAGTTCGACGGCACGCATCTGTTCGAGCACGCCGACCCACGTCAGGGCTACCACCCCGACTGGAACTCGGCGATCTTCAACTACAGCCGCAACGAGGTGCGCTCGTTCCTCGTGTCGAGCGCGATGTGCTGGCTCGACCGGTACCACGTCGACGGACTGCGTGTCGATGCCGTGGCGTCGATGCTGTACCTCGACTACTCGCGTAACGAGGGCGAGTGGATCCCCAATGAGTTCGGCGGTCGCGAGAACCTCGATGCGATCGTGTTCCTGCGTCAACTGAACGAAGCGGTCTACGGCGAATTCCCCGACGTCGCCACGTTCGCCGAGGAGTCCACGTCGTGGCCCATGGTCAGCCGGCCGACCTACATCGGCGGTCTCGGCTTCGGCTTCAAATGGGACATGGGTTGGATGCACGACACGCTCGCGTACCTGCAGCTCGATCCGATCCACCGGCGCTGGCATCACGGCGAGATCACGTTCCGATCGGTGTACGCGGCGAGCGAACACTTCGTTCTCCCGCTCAGCCACGACGAGGTCGTGCACGGCAAGGGGTCGTTGTTGAACAAGATGCCCGGCGACGACTGGCAGCAGTTCGCGAACCTCCGGCTGCTGTACGGCATGCAGTGGGCGCAGCCCGGCAAGAAGCTGCTGTTCATGGGCGCCGAATTGGCCACCCGCGCCGAATGGAACCACGAGAGCACGCTCGACTGGTCGTTGCACGACATCGACTGGCACCGCGGCGTGCGCGAGTGGTTGGCCGACGTCAACCGGTTGTACGCGGCCGAGCCGGCGATGCACCGCGGCGACAGCGATCCGGGTGGCATCCAGTGGGTCGAGGGCGCCGACGCCGACCAGAGCGTGTACGCCTGGTTGCGCAAGGACCCCGACGGCGAGAGTCGTCCCGTGCTGGCCGTGTTCAACGCCACCCCGACTCCACGCCACAACTACCGCCTCGGCGTGCCGACGGCCGGGCGGTGGCTCGAGCTGGCCAACTCCGACGCCGACAGCTATGGCGGCAGCGGTGTCGGCAACTTCGGTGGGGTCGACACCGTTCCGGTCGATTCGCACGGCTTCCACCAGTCGATCGTGCTGACGTTGCCGCCGCTCGCCGCCGTGTTCTTCGCTCCGGAGCGGTAGTGACTGCGATGGCGAAGTCCGCAGGGACCGCGACCAGCGACGAGTGCCGGCTCGGCGCCACGGTGCTCGGCGACGGACGCACCCGATTTCTGGTGTGGGCACCGCACGCCGACACCGTCGCCCTCCACCTCGACCCCTCTCCCGACCCCTCTCCAGACCCCACCACTTCACGTTTGCGTGACGATTCGGGTGACCCGGCTCACCCGAATCGTCACGCAAACGGGGTTCGGGCGCTCGAGCGCAATGGGTCGTACTGGTCGATCACGGTCGACGGGGTCAAGCACGGCGACCGGTACCGGTATGTGGTCGACGGCGACGAGCTGGCCGACCCGGCGTCGCGCTGGCAGCCCGATGGCGTGCACGGCCCGTCAGCGGTGGTTGACGAATCGGTGTTCCGCTGGCACGACGACGAGTGGCGCGGTGTCGAACTCTCCGACACCGTTCTGTACGAGTTGCACATCGGCACGCTCACGGCCGAGGGCACGTTCGACGCAGCAATCCCTCACCTGCCGCGGCTGCGCGAGTTGGGTATCACGACGATCGAGGTGATGCCGGTCGCGGCGTTCCCCGGCACGCGCAACTGGGGCTACGACGGGGTCTTCCCGTTCGCCGTGCAGCACAGTTACGGCGGCCCCGAGGGACTGGCCCGCTTCGTCGACGCCGCCCACCAAATCGGGTTGGGTGTCGTGCTCGACGTCGTCTACAACCACCTGGGTCCGGAGGGAAACATCCTGGGGCGGTACGGGCCGTACTTCACCGACGCCTACCGCACCCCGTGGGGCGATGCGATGAACGTCGCCGGTGCCGGAAGCGATCACGTGCGGCGGTACTTCATCGAGAACGCCGTCGGCTGGATCCGCGACTTGCGCCTCGACGGACTCCGACTCGACGCAGTCCACGCCATCGTCGACCCCACTCCGATCCCGTTCGTGGAGGAGCTGACCGCTGGCGTGCACGCCACTGCGGGAGCGGCGGGGCGCACCGCTCTGGTGACGATCGAGAGTTCTGCCAACGATCCACGCATCGTTCGATCGACCACCGACCACGGCTGGGGCTGCGACGCGGTGTGGAACGACGACTTCCATCATGCGTTGCGAGTTGCCCTTACCGGTGATCGTCACGAGTACTACGCCAACTACTCGGGGGCCGACGACATTGCCAAGGCGTGGGAGCGGCGCTGGGTCTATTCGGGCCAGCACTCGCCCGGTTTCGATCGCCGCCACGGCGCGCCCGCCGACGACATCGACCACCGGCGCTTCATCGTCTTCGACACCAACCACGACCATGTGGGCAACACGCCAGCGGGCGCGCGACTCCTGGCCGATGCTTCCCCCGCTGACCCCCGCCATCGGCTGGCTGCCGCAGCGATCCTGTTGTCGCCGTTCACCCCGATGCTGTTCATGGGCGAGGAGTACGGCGAGACCGCACCGTTCCCGTACTTCATCGACCACGGAAACCCCGAACTCGTCGAGGCCGTCCGGTCAGGACGTGAGCGCGAGTTCTCCGGTGCCGACTGGTCGGGCGAGGTAGCCGACCCGGCCCACCCGAGAACGTTCGAGCGAGCGGTGCTCGACCCGACGCTCGCCGAGCGCGAGCCGCACCGCTCACGCCTGGCGATGTACACCGAGCTGCTCCGAGTGCGGTGCGAGCATCCGGTACTCACCGACCCCGCAGCGCAGCAACACGTGTCGATCGTCGGCAACACGATGTTCGTGATGCGCTCGATATCGGCCGCGACCGCCTCGCTGGTGTTCAACTTCAGCGGCGAGCCCATCGAGCATCCCGCACCGGATCCGCCCGACGCCACCGTGTTCGACACCGAGGACGAGCGTTGGGGCGGGCCCGGCAGCGACCCGGCGATCATCGCGCCCTGGAGCGCCCGCCTCTCGATCACCTGACCACCGCCCCCCAACCACCTACCACCCGCTCCCCTCACCACCCCCACCACCCACGTTTGCGTTGCATTCCGGGTGACCCGGGTCACCCGAAACTGAGCACAAACGGGGTGGTGGTGGGGGCGATGGCTGGGTCAGGCGAGCTGTTTGGTGAGCGGCGTGGGATAGCGCCACTTCACCCGGACGTCACCGAGCCAGGCCGCAACGCGCATCGCCTCGGTGTCGACCGCCGAGCGCTCGGCAGCGCCGATGTCGGCGGTGAAGGTCGTTGCGATCTCGCCGTCTCCGCGCTGCGTCCACGCGCCGACCACCCGTCCGCCGACCCAGATGGTCGGCCCGGCGTTGCCGTTGCGATCGAACAGGCCCGTCGCCGCTCGATCGTCGACGTACCAATCGCGTTGCTTCCACCCCATGGTCGCCGGGTCGAGCCCCGGCAACAGTGCCACCACTCCGTCGAGGTGCGAGGCGGGTGCACCGACGTCGAGCTCATCGCCCTTCCGTATGAACCCGGGCTCGGTCGCGTCGTCGAGGGCGACCTCGCGAGCGGCAATCGCGTCGAGCGCGGCCCGGATGCGGCCTTTCGGAATGCCGCTCCACCAGGCCAGGTCGGTGACCGTGGCAGGGCCGAACGTCGCCAGGTGCCGATCGACGAGGTCGCCCAGTGCCCTGGCGGGTTCGACGGGTTCGATGCCCGCAGCGCCGAGCCAGTCGTCGATGACTTCCCACCTCCAGGCGCCGGACGTGAACGAGGTACCCGTGGGTCGGCCGCGGGCGATCCGACCCTCGGCGGCGAGGAGTTCGAGCACTTTCGACGTGATCCGCATCGGCTTCGACCACGTTGCGTTCGGCATCGGCTCGAAGCTGGCCCGGAGCCCCGGGACCCGGCCGGCCAACGCCGTGCCAGTCGCGGGGCCGTCGCTGCGCAAGGTCGCCACGACCTGCTGTTCGACGTCAGTGAGAAACGAGGCCGCAGGCTTGCTCACATCGGGACTGGCGTCGATCCAGCCGACGAGATTCGAACGGAGCTTCGTCACGAGCCCTGCGTTGTAGGCACCGTGGGCGAGCGGAACGACATCGAGTGGCATCACGAACACGGTGCGCCGCAGTGTGGTGTGCCGCAACAGGGTCCGACCGTCGTAGAGGGCGGCGTCGACGTCCGAGACCGAGGCATCCGTGCGCGCCTGCAACGAGAGATACGGCGTGGACGGATCGGTGGCGTGCAGCAGCGCCAAGTCGCGTGCCACGTCATCGATCGTTCGGTCGGCCCGCCCGTGCGGACCGAGGCGATGTCGAGCAACGAGCAGCCGGCGTCGGTGTTCGTTGTCGACGATGACCACGCCCAGACGCTACGTCTCGCCCACGATGAGAGAAACCGCCGCATCCGGTCACCTCGCTCATCGCTGTACCTGTCACATGGCAACGGAGAGGACCGAGCCGCCGTCGACGCGATAGGTCGAGCCGACCACGAAGCTGGCGCGCTCCGAGCACAGCAGCGCGATGACTGCGGCCACTTCGTCGGGCTGCCCTCGACGCCGCAGCGCCAGGTGGGGTCGTTCCTCGTCGAGGAACGATTCGATTGCTTCGTCGACGCTCGTGCCGCGCTCGTCGGCACGCTGCTCCATCATCTCGTCGGTCATGCTGGTCTCGATGAACGCTGGCGACACGGCGTTGATCAGGACGCCCTTCGGCGCATAGAGCTGGGCGGTGCCCTTGGTGAAATTGAGCAGTGCTGCTTTGGCAACGTTGTAGGGCATCTCGTCGCCATACGGTTGCGCCGCATTCTCGGAGCTGACGTACACGACCCGGCCCCAGCCCGCCTCGACCATCGGCGGTACGACGGCGCGCGCGATTCGCACTGCGGACATGAAATCGATCCTCCACGCGTCGTCCCAGTCGTCGTCGGTGAGCTCGAGAGGATCTCCCTTCGCTCCGGTGATGCCGGCGGCATGCACACAGATGTCGACACCGCCATCGTCGGCAGCAGCGCGCATCAGTCGATTGATGGCGGCCTCGTCGGTCAGGTCGGCGACGATCGTGGCGGGCCGCAGCCCGAACACGTCGCGCAGCCCGGACGCCGTTAGGTCGAGGTCTTCGGCGTCAGTGTCGGTGAGCAGCAGCCGGGCGCCGTCGGCGGCGAGAGCTCGAGCGGTTGCGCGGCCGATGTCGCCTCCGCCGCCGGTGACCAGTGCCAGCTTGTCCGTGATGCCGAGGTCCATGTCGGTGTCCCGTCAGTCCGTGAGATCGAGGTTGGGTCGGATCTCCGACTCGAAGAAGTCCAGGGTGCCCTCGATGTCGTCGCCGACCGGTACGACGGCGATCTTGCAGAAGCCTGCCTGGTGATACTCGCGTATGGCCGCAATGTACGGCTCGGGATCTGGGCCGTTCGGAATCGCCTGGTCGACGTCGTCGTCCGAGATGAACCGGGTGGCGGACGCGAAGTGGGCCGGGTTCGGGAGTTCTGCTGCCATGTCCCAGCCGGCCATGCCGAAGCGGAACCGCCGAGCAGTTTCGATGCCCTGCTTCTTGGTCGGCTCCCAGGCGAGCGGCACCTCGGTCCACACCGACTCGGTCGAGCCGCCACGGTCGGCCCATCCCGACACGAGGTCGGCGTCGGGTTCGGTGGCCATGATTCCGGCGCAGCCCGCCTCCGCTGCCAGGTCGAGCGACGAGACTCCGCTGACGGCGAGGACGATGTCGACGGAGCGGCCGACGTGTTCATAGATCTTGACGTGGTCGGCGTCATAAAAGGTGCCGCGGTGTGTGACGAACTCGCCGGTCCACAGCTCGTTCATGATCGTGATCGCCTCGGCGAGCATGGCGTGACGGAGGTCGACCGAGGGGAACTCGGCGCCGGTGACGTGTTCGTTGAGGCGTTCGCCCGCGCCGAGTCCCAGTGTGAGACGACCATCCGACATGGCCGCAACCGTTGCTGCCGCCTGGGCGATGATCACCGGGTGGTAGCGAATCGTCGGACAGGTCACCCCGGTGATCATCTCGATGCGTTCGGTGCGACTGGCGACGGCACCGAGCACGCTCCAGGCGAACGGCGAATGTTCGTGGTCGGGAAGCCACGGATGGATGTGGTCGGAGATCGACACGAAGTCGAAGCCTCGCTCTTCGGCCATCACGGCATGGTCGACGAGCTCCGATCCCGATCGCAGCTCGCTCATCAATTTCAATCCGAACGATGTCATGGGTCCGGAGGTACCCACCGGTGTCTGATTCGAACATCGAGGATTCTGCGAGTTCACCCATGACGCTGGCGTCAGGAAGCGTGCAGGTGGGTATCCGATCGTCGGTGTCCTTCGCCGCTGACGTCATCGCCGAGGAAGCCGGTCTGCGTCACATCGACGTCGGCGAGCTCTCGATCGAACGCCGACGGCGCGGGCGAGGTTTCACGTACGTCGGCCCGCGGGGTGGGCGCGTCGACGGCGCGAAGCGGCGCTGGATCGAGAAGCTGGCGATCCCGCCGGCGTGGACCGACGTGCACATCGCTGCGGCACCCGACTGCCACATTCTCGCGACCGGGATCGACGACGCCGGCCGGCGGCAGTACCGATACCACCCGGGATTTCGCCAGGCCGCCGATGACGTCAAGTTCGCGCGTATCGCCGAGCTCGGCGCCCGGATCGGCGACGTGCGCGTCGCATTGGATGAGGCACTGGAGTCCGGCGACGAGCGTCGGCGACTCACCGGGATCGTCATCCGGTTGATCGACCGCACGCTGCTGCGCGTCGGCACGGAACGCTACGCCGACGAGCACGACACCTACGGGGCCTCGACGTTGCGGTGCAAGCACGCGTCGACCACCGGGTCGCGCCTGCAGCTCTGCTTCACGGGCAAGTCCGGCAAGGAGCAACGCGTCGAGGTGGACGATGTCGACATCGTCGACTTCGTGAAATCCCGTCGACGGCGGGCCTCGGGATCGGATCTCCTGTTCGCCACCGCGTCGGGCTGGTCGGTCGAGGGGTCCGACGTCAAGGAACTGCTGTGTGCCGCAGCGGGCATCGACGTGAGCGCCAAGGACCTGCGCACGTGGGGCGCTTCGGCGGCGATGATCGAAGCGCTCTGCGACCCATCGGTCGAGATCGGGACGCCTGCGGACCCGCTCATCGCGGCGTACAACCACGTGGCCAACCGTCTCGGCAACACGCGGGCGGTGGCGCGAGCGTCGTATGTGACGCCGGCGATCGAACGCGCCCATGACGAGGGATCGTTGCCGACGATGTGGAGGACGTCGAGGTCGTCATCACTACGGGCACGATCGGAAAGCACACTCGACAAGTTGTTCGCCCCGCTGACGCGACGGTCTGCGGCTCGCTGACCGAGCCATGGAGATCACGCCTCCAGGATGCAGGCCGCCTCGCGCACGAGGCGCTTGGCGAGCACGATACGACTCGCTTCGTCGAGCCCGGGAAGGTCGCCGACGCGAACGCCGCGCTCCCGTGACAGCATGCGCAGCGCGTCGAGCACGTGGAGCGGCATCGTGAGCGTGCGATCACCGAGATGGACGGCGACGCGCTCGGGTCCGGGGGACCACTGCTCGTGAGCGCGCAGACCGTCCCAGTGCTCGACTCGGCCGTCGGCGTCGTCGATCGCCCGGGTGAGCGGTTCAGTGGCCACCCAACGGATCACCGAGTCGAAGTCGATGGAATCGACCTGCACCACCGAAGCGATTCGACCAGACTCCGCCGGTCGTCGGAATCGGCGAAGGCGTTCGCGTTCTGCAACCGCTCGGACATCGGCCGAGCCGATCACATCGAGTACCGCGTCAAGTGCCTCGTCCACGCCGCGCTCGAGCCGGTCGTCGCCCACGTCGAGTCGGTAGCCGATGGGCAGAGGCTGGTCGAGCGACTGCGCACCATCGCGCAGGAGTCGTTCGATGACGTGACGATACGTGACTCGGATGACCCCGACCGTCAGGTGCAGCGAGGTCTCGTCCATCGTCTCAGCGCGGTGGCGAACGCCGCTCGGGATGTACATCACGTCGCCGGGCTGCAGTTCAACGTCGCCGATACCATCGACCCACCACTGCTTGCGACCGTGCAGCTGGATTGCGAACACGTCGTGCTCGTCGGCGTGAGCGACGAGACCGACCGCCTGTGGCGGGGTGAGATACGCATTCGCCTGAACCGGATGTGAGATCTCTTGCTGCAGCCGCCCCACGAAAGCGCCCACCGACGGCGAGGTCCGATGCACCGATTGCATGACGAGCGTCGCCCCCTCCTGCAGACGGGCGGCCACCTTCACGGGATCAACGACGTCGTCGAGATCTCGTCCTCCGAGCCGGGTCGGCGAGCAGTAGCTGCTCGGTGACAGTGGAGCACCGTCGACCACCATGCGGACTTCGGGAACCCGCGGCGCGGTGGACAGCATCCGGTCGAGTTCGTCCAGTGAGAAGACGTCGTCGAATGACGTCGAGTCTGTGTCTTCTCGATCAACGGTCGTCACCACCGCCCGCCGACCCCAGAGGTGGTCGTCGAAGTGGTCGATGTCGCCGACACAGCGGGCGAGGGCGCTCTCGTGGTCCAGCGGTCGCAGCTTGGACGAATGGGGGCCGAACGCGCTCAGACCGCCACTGCGGCCGACCGACGATCCCGGAGCGGGGACGGGACGGGTCCGACCCGGGCCGTGTGTCGATGGCTGCAGTGGCGGTCTGGCGTGCGCCGACGTGTGCGAACCGGCGGGAACCGTCGCAGGCGGCGCGTCCATGGGCGAGCCGAGGTCAGGCCTCGTCGCCGGTGTCGCGGTTGTGCTCACCCGCGGCGTCGAGGTTCTCGTCACCCTCGGTGGGCTGGTCGCCGGTGTCCTTCGAGTGCTCACCCGAGGCGTCGAGGTTCTCGTCGTCCTCGGTGGGGCCGCTCGTGATGTCGCTGTCACTGAGAGAGTGCTCGTTGCTCATGGATCGCCGGTACCCCACTGGGCGGTTTCCAATCCTTTGGCCGAGAATTTTCTTCAGCGGGCCGCCACTCACAGATCGCACCCCCAGGAGCCGTCAACCATCCATTCGCTCGAGGATTGCCAGGGGTAGCGCGTCGAGCAAGGAACCAACCGCCATCGACCCACCATCGAGGGTCTCGACGCCGTCGACGAGCACGTTTCGCCAGATGCCCGTCGGCAGGGCGACTGTCGTGTCGCCCCAGGCTGCCACCGTGTGGGTCGGAACCAACGTGACGACATGCGCCACGTCATCGGGTGCGGTGCGAGCGAACGCCAGCACCTTGTCGGCGTGAGCCCCGCTGACGGCAAGTGGCACATAACCCGCTCGGGCACCGAACGCCGATGATCGGCGACGACGCAGAGCCAGCGCGCGCGTGATCACGACGGCCTTGGACGACTCGGGCTCGTCACTCGACCACGCCCCGGGCCCGTCGAGGTCACATGACGACGCGACCAGCGCACGCCGGTCGTCCCAGTCGGGTTCCACACGGTTGTCGGGATCGACCAACGAGTACGTGAACGACACGGTGCCCTGGTACAGATCCGGGACGCCCGGCGCGGTCAGCCGGATTGCCAACATCGCCAACGAACGAGCCCACCCCGGACGCATCGTGCGCCTCACTATGCCACCGAGACCTTCGTCGCTCACGTCCCCGACGAGTTCGTCGGCGAGCCGATCGGCGAGTGTGCCCAGTGCTGTCTCGTACTCGGCGTCGGGTTCGGTCCACGACGTGTGGATCTCGGCTTCTCGCGCCGACTTCACCAGGTACTCGGTCAACCGGTCGGCCCCGACAGGCCACGCCGTGACCGCCGTGTGCAGCGCGAGCGCGACCGTTGCCGCGTCCAACCCTTGATCGTCGTGGCCCGCAAGCCACGCTCGTACGGCGTCCGCCCAGTCCTCTGCGCACTCTGCGACGGCGAGCGCGCGAGCGCGGACGCCCTCGGAGCGCTTCGTGTCGTGGGTGGTCCCGGCGAGCAACGTCGATGGCAGGAGTGTCTGCACCTCGTTGTTGTGCCGGTGGAACTCGTCGGCCGTCAATGCGAAGTCGCCCGGCGAACCCCCGACCTCACACAGGGCCGGCGCTCGCAGGTACCGGTAGAACGCGCGGTCCTCGGCGCCCTTGGCCATCACGGGACTCGTCAGTTGCTCCCACCGGGTGGCGACATCGGGCTGCGTTTCGATCAACCGGACGACGGCGTCGATCGTGCGGACGAGATCGGAGCGAGCGGCACCGGCGCGTTGTCGCGCCCGATCGAGTTCGGCCACCGAGGCAGCGTCGTCGGGCAAATAAGTCCGATAGCGATGTACACCGATCGTGAGTTCGACGATCGCCTGGCGCACGTGCTCGAGGTCAAGGCCGAGGCCGAGGCCGAGACGTTCGGCGATCAGGCGAACCAATCGGTCGAGGTCAGGTCGGAGACCACCGGCAAGCACCTCGCGTCGCGCTTGCTCTTCGACCTCGGCGAAGCTCCGATCGTCACCGGTGAGTTCGCGCCACAGGCGTGTGAGCGGAGCTTCGGCGGCGGGATCGAGCGCGGCATGCTCACTCACCCGGATGTGTTCGTACCCGGTGGTGCCGTCGACCGGCCATGACGGAGGCAGCGTCTCGCCGGGCGCAAGGATCTTTTCGACGAACAGCCAACGGTGGTCGCCGATCCGATGACGAAGACCGGCAAGGTACGCCTCGGGCTGAGCGAGCCCGTCGACGTGGTCGACCCGAACACCGGCGAACGCTGGATGATCGGCGAGGCGAGCGGGGATCGTGTCGATCGTCGCAGCGACGTCGGCGTGCTCCGCGCGTACGGCGACGAGGTCGTCGATGGTGAAGAAGCGCCTGACGTTGCGGGCAGGGTCTCGCCACCATTGCAACCGATAGTGCTGGCGTTCGACAGCGTCCGCGACGTCGAGGTGCTCAGTGCCTACAGCAAGCGGGAAGCGCAACGGTCCGTACCGCAGTTCGGGACCTCGATCGCCCTCGCCGATCGACAGCGCACCGGACGCCAGGCTCGCGTCGAGCGGATCGCCGAGCTTGGGGACGATGACCTTGCCGTCGGTCGCGTCCCAATCGATGTCGAACCATTGCGCGGCGGGCGCGTCGCGCCCGTCGCGCAGCGTCTCCCACCAGCGACGGTTCAGGTGAGCTTCGGCGACCGACATGTGGTTGGGCACATGGTCGATGACCACACCCAGCCCCTGGTCCCGAGCCGCATCGAGCAACGCGACCAACCCGTCCTCACCGCCGAACTCAGATCGCACCCGCGTGTGGTCGATCACGTCGTAGCCGTGCAGGCTGCCTGGGGCCGCTTCCGCCACCGGCGAGAGATAGAGGTGACTGACGCCGAGTGTGACGAGATGATCGAGGATGCCGATCGTGTCGGCGAAGCCGAACGACGGGGTGAGCTGGATGCGATAGGTGGCGATCAGCGCGGGATCGAATCGGTCGGACACCATCGTTGTGTACCCCCAACGACGGGCGGTCACTCCAGGCAGGAATCCGTCGCCCGATCCTCGCTCTCCTTGGG
>CAWHEI010000020.1:0-60647 GCA_963828415.1 Ilumatobacteraceae bacterium | reverse complement strand
ATGCGAGGCAGCCGCCCATGTGTCGTCGTCGAGGAGCGGGGTGATCGCCGCCACCAGCGCGTCCACGGTCGGTTCGGTGACTCGGAGCCCCGGCGAGGTCGGCCCAGCGGTGCTCAGCGTGGTGACCGTGGGAATGCCGTGGGAGATCAGGTCGGTGATCGCGGCGGACATCTCGCCTCGGTCGCTCGTGCGGAGCTGGAGGCCGACCCGGCTCCGGGCGATGCGTTCGGCGTATGCATCGTCCTCCAGACGTCCCGTGAACGACACCCGATCGGCGACACCGGCGGTGGTGGCGAGCGCTCGGACCATGTCGGCGGAGTCGCCCGCCGACGGGCCGACGAACGTGAGCGTGATGTCGCGTTCGAGGCGCGAGAGCACGTCGATCGCCAATTCCGGCGACTTGTTCGCAGCCAGCCAACCGACGGCCACGATGTCTCCCCGAGCGGGAATCCGAGTCGGTTCGATCGTGGCGCGATGGCCGAGTGGCAGCACCAGCACCGGTGGCCCGTCCGGTCGCAGGCGCCGCACCGTGTCGGCAGCGCGCCCGCTGCTCACGATCACCGAGCGCGCCCGGTCGAGTGTCTCGCCGAGCAGGGTCACGCCCAGTTCGTCGAAGCGGGGGGCGTCGAGGAGTTCGTCGGGCTCGATCCGGCTGATCGTCGCCGGCGTCTCGTCGGCGGCGAGGCGATCGGCGACGTGTTGCCTGGCCCAGGACTCGCTGCCCGAGGCATGCGCGAGGCCGAGGTGCACGCCGACGAGCGACGCCTCGTGCAGCCAGACGTGACACGCCTCGGACAGCGCCAACTCGGCGGTGGCGACATGGTGCGGTGAGCTGCCGAGGACGGCGACGAGATGGTCGAAGTCCCACGGCTTGGCGTACCGGCCGATCGCCCGCACCGGGCGACGACCTGCACCGGCATCGGTCGGGGCGGACGTGCCCGAACTGTCGACGAACACCTCGATGGCGGGCGTCGTCGGATCGGCGAGCCGACGCCGTTCGATCGCCTCCAGCACGGACTCGTCGTACTGCCCGATTCCCGACGCCGACCCGGCGAACGGTCCGGCAATCGCCACACGCCGATCAGGCTCTCGCAGTCGCTGGGGCCACCGCGGGCCGAGTTCGGTCAGTGCGGCGACCGCATCGTCGGCCACGCGGCGCCAGGTCCACCGGTCAGCGGCGCGTCGCCCCGCCTCCAGCAGCAGGTCGCGGTGGTCAGCGTCGACGAGCGCCCGTTCGATCGCCGCAGCGATCGACGACGGGTCGAACGGATCGAATTCGGCCAGCGGTTCGCCGAGGACCTCGGGCAGCGACGACACGTTCGAGCAGATGACCGGTGTTCCGCACGCCGCCGCCTCGACCACGGGGAGACCGAAGCCCTCTTCGGTCGATGGCATCACGGCGAGTTCGGCCGCCTGCAGGATGGCCACCATCTCGTCGTCGGTGATGCTCCCCGTGAACACCACGTCGTCGCGGATGCCGGCGTCGACGGCCCAGTCCTCCCACCGCCGAAGGACGGCCGGCGAATGAGCAGTGGCGATCACGAGGTGACGGCCCTGGCGGATCGTCGCAGGAAGAAGGCCCCAGGCCCGCAGGAGTCCCTCGGTGTTCTTGCGTTCGTCGCCACCCGTGACCGACACGACGTAACGATCGACCGCCCGGGGCAACACACGATCGGCTCGCGGGACACGGCGGACCGATGGCGGTACGAACTGATCCTCGACACCGGCACCGATGCTGCGGATGCGTTCGAGGGGATAGTCGAGTTCGTCGGCGGCGGTGATCGCCGAGAACTGCGAGATCGCCAGCATCGCATCGACCGTGCGGGCGAGGGGCGCACGAAGTTGTGCCTGGCGACGGGCATTCGGTTCCACCTGGTACTGCTCGGGAAACCGGTACGGGATGACGTCGTACATGATCGCCGCGACCGGAAGGCGGGCGCGGGTGATCACCGACGGGATCGGGTCGAGCGGGATCGGATGCAGCATGAGTTGCGTCGCGACGTACCAGGCCCCGGGTCGCACGTGCTCGCGCACCACCCCTGGGCTCCATCGCTGCAGGTTCAAGCCCGGAATCGCCTCGGCGAGCACATCGGCCTCGGCGTCGGACCCGTGGAGAGCGACGAGCGGCGAGTCGATCTCGTGCAGGCCACGCAGGAGACCGGTCACGTAGCGGCCGATGCCACGTTGTCGGGCGGTCGGGTGGTCGACGGGACGGGCGTCGACGAGCAGTGCGCCGACGGGCACGCTCATCGTCAGGACGGCGCTGACGCGCCGGCCGCTGACGCAGCAGCGAGGCGCTCGTCGAGCAGTGCGAGCTGACGTTCGATCACCTGCGTGGCGCCGATCGCGGTGTCCGCGTCGAGCCGCAGGCGTTCGCTGTAGCCGAGAAACAAGGGGAGCGATCGCTCGGCGCCCGAACGGATGTCGTGGTTGAGTTCGGTGACGACGTGGTTGATGTTGAGCACCACCTCGCGAAGTGCCGCGACCTCCGCCGTCAGCGCTGCGACCTGGTCGCCGCGGACGCGGCCGATGATGCCCTTGAACGATGCCACGGCGCTGACTCTAGCGATCCGCCCTGCCACCCCGGGGCCGGTCGGTAGTCTCCAGCGTGATGCCCGACGCTTCCCTTCGCGAACGTACGACCGCCCTGGTGCCACCGTCGGTGATCGACGCGCTCCGGCCCGCCGCGCGCAGGGTCGGCCTCGCGGCGCCGGCGGAGGGATGGTGGCAGACGGCCAAGCCGGTGTGGCGGGCACCGTCGAGCGTCGAGCGCCGTGACCGTTGGTGCAACGTGTGCCGGTGGACCGGTTCGGCATTCTCCGGCATCGCGCACACCGAATCCGCGATGTGCCCGCAGTGCGGTTCGATCGCCCGCGATCGGTTCCTGCTCTGGTGCTTCACCCAGCGCAGCCGGAAGTTGCGACGTGCCCGCGTCATCGAGACCAGCCCTCGTCTCGGCGGCGAGTACCGCCAGTACATGCGCCGCTGGTACTCGTACCGAACGAGCGATTTCGACCTGAGCGCACATCGCGGCGACATCCAGCTCGACCTGCAGTCGATCGACCTGCCCGATGCGTCGGTCGACGTGGTGTTGACACCTCACGTGCTCGAGCACGTTCCCGACACCGATCGGGCTCTCGCCGAACTGTTCCGCGTGATCGCGCCCGGTGGCCGGATGTACCTCCAGATCCCGATCCTGCACGGGCTGACGTCGGCGCCGACCGAGCCCGAGTTCCATGCCGACAACACGCCGGTGTTCTGGAACTTCGGTTGGGACCTCACCGACATGGTTCGTGCAGCCGGGTTCACGACGACCGTGCTCGTCACCCACGACAACGACGCGATGCTGCGCGGCCGCCTGCCGATACCGCCCTACGACGGCGACGTCTTCCATCCCGACAGCCTCGTCGAGCATGCACGCCCCGGCGACCTCACGGTGATCGCCACCCGCGCCGAGTCGCAGCTCATGGGCTTCGAGCCCGCCCACCAGTTCGCCACCTGGGAGTGCCTGCGCCCCTGATCACGATCGGGGTCAGACCCCACCTGTAATCGCGTCTGTGTTACATCTGGGGTCTGACCCCAGATGTAACAATCGTGATCATGCCCGGCGGAAGCGGTGGCGCAGGCAGAGGGCGATCATCGACAGCCCGAGTTCGATCGTCTTGCGGCGGTCGCCCGTGACAGAACTCTCCCCCACCCTCGGCCGGTACTTGACGGGCACCTGGACGAGCGGGATCCGATGCTGCGCGGTGAGCAGCATCATCTCGTAGCCGAACGCCGAGGCGTTCGATTCGAAGTGCGGTTCGAGTTGATCGAGGGCCGAACGGGTCAGCACCCGGAACGTGCACCCCACGTCGGACAGGTAGACGGTGTTGAAGAGCAGTTCGGTCTGCTTCGCAACGGCCCAGTTGCCCCACCGGAGGAACCAGCCCATGTTGGCCCCGCTGAGGATGAAGGTCTGCACCGTGCGCGATCCGAGGACCACATCGACATCGGCGGTGAACGGGAGCAACTTCAAGATGTCGTCGGGGTCGAAGGTGCCGTCGGGTTCACACACGCACACCAGGTCGGCGCCCCGGGTCTCGGCGATGCCACGCCGGATGGCGGCGCCGTAGCCCTGTGTGGCCTCGAAGACCTCCCGTGCCGACGTCGTCGCCACCTCGGGCGACGTGTCGGGGTGGGCGTTGTTGTTGACCACGACGATGTCGTCGACGATGCCGAGCGCCTCGAAACCACGGATGCAGTCGGCGATGCTGCCGGCCTCGTTGTAGGTCGGCAGGATCACGGCGACGGTTCGGCTGTTCCACATCGTCGACGATCCTGTCAGTTCCCGGCGGTCGCTGCCGCGGATGTCGGGATGTACACGACGAAGTCACCGAACACCGTGCGCTCGTAGGAGTCGATCGGCAACAGGAGCTGGCCGGGATCCTCGTCGGTCGCGAGGAAGAGCACGGCGACCTCATCGGGCGCGGTGGCCCCGACAGCCCGCTGCCGTTCGGGGAAGCGGATCGGCCAGAACGGGAACACTGCGCCGACCAGGTCGCGATCACCGACGAAGTCGACCGGATGGACCGCCCAGTAGCTGCCGTAGATGTGGTCGATCCCTGCCTCGCCGAGGCGATCGACGATCGCCTCGATCGAAGCGTTCGGATCGCCGGATGTGTCGTCGACGAGCGGTGCGACCGTCGGCACGATCAGCCCGACGATCCACACCGTTGCGACAACAGCGACGACGGCGATCGCACGGGTGGAGGAAACGCGACGCATCAGTGCATCGACGGCGATCGCTACGGCCATCACCAGGAACGGGAAGGTGATGATCCCGTAGCGGCCGTCTGCGGCGAAGATCAGGTTCTCGAACAACGCCATGATCGGGAACGCGCCGACGAGGACGGCGGGCAGGAGCACCCGGCTCCGTGGGCCGGGGCGGCGCACCAGTGCGATCACGCCCCCGACGACGGCGGCGAGGAGGCCGAGGTACAGGGCCGGCCCGATGACTGCGTTGGGCTGCCAGTCGAGCGCGAGGTCGCGCATCCCGAAGGCGCGCGGGATGAGATCGACGAAGAAGGTCCGGAACCGTTCGGCGTAGGTCCCCTCGACCTCGACCGGTGCGGTGAGCGACGGCCAGGCGTTGGCGGCATTCCAGAGCACGAGGGGCAGGCATCCGAGCAGGCCACCGGCCGGGACGGCGATCCACATGTCGACGCGGCGACGGTGGACCCACAACACGACGGCGACCATCGGGAGCAAGGACGCGACGAACATCGGATGCAACCAGAATCCGAATCCGGCGAGCACGCCGAACAGCACGGCGATGTCGCGCCTGGGTGGCGCCGCGTCGATCAGGAGCGTTGCGACGACGAACGCGGCGATGCTCACCAGCATCCCGGACGCGTAGGCCGAGTAGGCCGTGACCGACACGAGCAGCAGCGCGCCAGGCGTCAACCAGCACAGGAGTGCGGCGATGAGTCCGGCGCGTCGGTTGGCGATCCGTGTGCCCGCCACGGCGAGGACGACGCTGGCCACTGCCCACGACAACGTCGCGAGCAACTTGAGGGCCACGACGTCGGCGCCGACGATGGCCGCGATCGGCGCGTAGAGGTAGGCCTCGAACGGCAGGGTGTAGTTGGTGCCTCCCAGCACGATGGGGAACTGTCCGCCGAGGATCTCGAAACTCTGGACCCCGGTGTACGCCTCGTCGGCCGTCAGGATCCCCATCGGCGATCGCAGTACCAGCCATCGTACGACGAGTCCGATGACCAGCGCGACGAGCACCGGCACGATGATCTGCGGCCGTCCGAAGCGCCGAAGCGAACGAATCCGTCGAACGTCGTCGGCCATGTCGACCCGAGGCTGCGCTTCGCCGGTCGGGACCACGACGACCTCCAATCCGCAGCGGCGCGCCGCCGCGGCACGTTCGGGTGTCGGGTCCCGATCGGTGAGCAACGTGACCCGGTCGCGCGGGCGCCGCGCGGCATCGTCCGCGGCGTCGTCGAGCGCCTGCTCCCACCGACGCCGGCCACAGTCGGCGAACGGTGCGACCGTCAACGATCGACGTTGGGCGAGGCGATCGCGATTGTCGATCGCAGTCGACGGATCGTCGGGTCGACGCGGGCGCCTGGCGAGTTCGTGCTCCCACCTCGAGCGAAACGTGTCACGGGACCGTTCGGCGATCGCGACCGCCTCGCTCGACGCTCCCGAGCCGTGTTCGTGGACGACGGGAACGTCGACGACGAGCCGCGTGCGTTGGCCTGCCTGCTCGACGCGTAACGCGTAGTCGACGTCCTCGAAGTAGGCGGGGCGGTACCGCTCGTCGAAGCCGCCGAGGGCCAGGAACTCGTCGCGCCGCACGACCCAGCACGCGGCTGACGCGTAGTCGACGTCATGCGAAAAGGCGTTGCTCCAGTCGCCCGGCATCACCTCGGGACCGCCGACGGCCGCCGTGCACCCGTCCTCGTAGACGAGTTGACCGGCCTCCTGGAGGGAGCCGTCGCGGTTGACGAGGACCGGCGCTGCAATGCCGACCGCCGGGTCACCGAGTGCCGCACTCAGCGGTTCGAGCCAGCCCGGCCCGACGATCACGTCGGGGTTGAGGAAGCAGAGAAGGTCCCCGGTCGCGTGGTGCGCCCCGAGGTTGTTGCCCCCGGAGAAGCCCAAGTTCTCGTCAGGTTCGATCAGTCGGATCGTCGGGCGATCGGTGAGGAGTCGCGAGGTCCGCTCCACGCCATCCGGCGGGAGACAGTCGACCACGATCACCTCGTGCGGGATCTGAGTACAACGTTCGACTGCGTCCAACGCCTCGACGACGATCGGTCCCGTACCGTACGTGACGATGATGATCGAGACGTAGGGCCCGGTGATCAACGAGGTTGACGATTCCTGTGCGGCCACAGGCAGATCACGAGCCGTTGACTGCGAGTGCGGTTGGCATGGCGTCGCGAGTCTTGCCGATCGGCCTGACAGAACCAACCACCCGTGCGGCCGGCTCGGCATGCCGCATCCAGAGCCCGAGGCTACGCTTCGAGCAGTGAGCGACAGAACCTGGCGACGTCGCTCGGACCCGCCGGCGGTCTCGGTCGTGGTCCCGGTGTTCCGAACCGAGGAACACCTCGGAGCCTGCCTGTCGTCACTCATCCATCAGACATTCACCGACTTCGAAGTGATCGTCGTCGATGACGCATCGCCCGTGGGCAGCGCAGCCGAGATCATCCGTGGTCTCGGCGACGAACGGATCACGATGATCCGCCACGTCGAGAACCTCGGACTGATGCAAGCCCGCCACACAGGTGTGCGCGCCGCACGCGGCAGCTACGTCGGTTTCGTCGACTCCGACGACGACGTCGACACGCGCTTCCTCGAAGTCCTCCACGACGCCGCAACGCAGCACTCCGCAGACTTCGCGGAGTGCGCGTACGTGGAGCACGGGATGGACGGAACCAGTCGGTGCATCAACCGAGGAGGAGAACGACACAGCCTACGAGCGGGCCAAGTCATGAGCGCCACGCTCGATGGCAAGGTGATCAACAGTATCTGGAGCAAACTGGTGAAGACCGAGCTGCTCCTGGCCGTGTACGACGACCTGAGCGCGTTGTCGACCCGCGTCGACTACGGAGAAGACCTCATCACCACGTTCAATCTGGCGTGCCGGGCTGATCGCTTCGTCCACGTGCCCGATCCCGTCTACCGGTACCGACAACACGACACGAGCATGACCGGCACGAGCAACGCCGACGCACTCTTCGCGAAGGTCAGAAGCCTCAGCTGGATCTACGACCAGATACGTCCCATCCTGACCCAACTTGCACAACCACCCGACCTCGTCGAGGCGTTCTCCACGAGAGAGTTCCTCGAACCGATCGTCGACCACCTCAAGCACGCCCGCGAGCAAGGCGCCGTCGGACCAGTGGGATCGCCGATGTCAACCGCCGAGCTGGGCATGCTCGGCGCCATCGTCGCCGACGCCTACGGCATGCTCGACACCCGGACCAAAACGGGCGACCATTCGACGAGCGGCCCGCAGTAACGCTCCGACCACCGGCAGTCGATAGAACGACAACAACGCCACCGCAAGACGATGAGCCCGCGAACGCTCGACGGCCGCCTTCCACGCTCGGAGTTCGGCAACCTGGAACACCAGCCGTGCCGAGACCTCGGACATCTCGGCTCGATGCCGGGCATCGATCGCATTCACATGAACTGCGTACGCGTGAATCTGCGCCTCGAGCTCACCCACCCGGGCCGCGTACAGCATCAGCTGCTCGCGGTCCTCCTGCTGCTGGCGCAACAACTCGACGTACTCAGCTTCCATGGACATCGAAGATCCTCTCGAGTTCGGACATCACTGCGACGTGCCACTTGTGCTCGTCGGTACGGAAACGGCGACGGTCGACGTCGCAGACCTCACGACTCGCAGCCAGAACGACATCGATCGAATCCAGACACGTCGAGATCAGATCGACATCATCGTCAACGTCATAGATCCGATGGTCGATCGTCTCACCCCGGGCACCGAACCTGTGCAGAATGCTCCGATTCTCCGCAAGGAGCACACCGAACGCCCGCCAGAAACGCGCCGCGAACACAGACCGACCGAGATGCAGACGAGCACCGACACCCGTGGCCTGAATCACCTTGAGCGCGACAGTGTCCATCTCCTCCACCGTGATCTCGGGCTGCAGATCACGCAGGGCCAACGCAAGTGATCCTGACGGCAAGAAGTCCTGCCACGGAGCCAGATCCTCGCGTCCTTCAGCGAGTACGAGGGTACGAGCTCCCGGATGCAGCTGGGCGAGATGGCGCACGACTCCGCAGACGTGCTCGGCACCCGCTCGGCCGGCCTGTTCCGACGCGAGCACCACGTCGGCGAACGGCGCTCCATCGGTGGCTGCCGCTTCGCAGAAGCGGCGATACGCCACTCCGGCACGGGTGGGAGAATCGACGAGGTGCACCCACGGAGCGCCGTCGAATCGTGACATGCGGATTCCCGGGTCGATGCCGATTTGCAGCGTGCACCAGCTCACGGCACAGCGGGCTCCGCACGAAATCGGACGCGTTGGTCGCGCTGGCCCGATTCGCCGGCCTCAGTTCCGCAGGACTCGAGGGTCGGGTGCTTCGAGACAGTGGACCGAAGGTAGACGTCCGGCTCGAACAGCTTGCTCGCCGGAATCTGTCGCGTCGAGATCTGCCAGGACACCCTCGACTGGCCGCGAGCGCGTCGGCGGTAGAAGTGAATGGAATCCGGGGCGAACACGAAGCGGGCTCCGGCTGCGAGAAGTTCGCAGTCGAGGTGCCAATCCTCGTATGCATGTCCCGGACTCAGCGGCACGTCAGCGTTCGGGACCTCGATCAGCAGCTCTCGTGCGGCGACGATCCGGGCGGTGTACTGATGTGAGGTGACCATCTGCAGGGGGGTCGAGCAGTCGGACGGCGAGTATCGGATGATCGCGTGGTCGTCACCGAAGACGAAGAGGAATTCCGGTACGACGACAGTGCGCTCCGGCGCCTCGCGGATCGCATCCATCGCCGCGGCAAAGCCATTGAACGAGATCAGGTCGTCAGCGTCACAGATGGCCACGAAGGTGCCCGACGCATGCCCGGATGCCTGCGTTCCGAGAAGGCCCGGGCGAGCCGTGATCGACGACGACGCGCCGAGCAGCATCGAAGGCGGACGGATCGAATCGGTCGACGAGCTCGGTGACCTCCGGCGTGGGCCGATCCAGCACGATCACCAGCTCGACCCGCGTGCCGAGGTGACGCGCGTAGCGGGCTGCCTCTTCCGTGGAGCGCAACGTGCGCCACAGGTCGACCGCGTCGTCGTGGACATTGAGCACGACGGACAGATCGACCGGTGCGGACCGCGTGGTTGGCATGGCGTCGCGAGTCTTGCCGATCGGCCTGACAGAACCAACCACCCGTGCGGCCGGCTCGGCATGCCGCATCCAGAGCCCGGGGCTACGCTCCGAGCAGTGAGCGACAGAACCTGGCGACGTCGCTCGGACCCGCCGGCGGTCTCGGTCGTGGTCCCGGTGTTCCGAACCGAGGAACACCTCGGAGCCTGCCTGTCGTCACTCATCCATCAGACATTCACCGACTTCGAAGTGATCGTCGTCGATGACGCATCGCCCGTGGGCAGCGCAGCCGAGATCATCCGTGGTCTCGGCGACGAACGGATCACGATGATCCGCCACGTCGAGAACCTCGGACTGATGCAAGCCCGCCACACCGGTGTGCGCGCCGCACGCGGCAGCTACGTCGGCTTCGTCGACTCCGACGACGACGTCGACACGCGCTTCCTCGAAGTCCTCCACGACGCCGCAACGCAGCACTCCGCAGACTTCGCGGAGTGCGCTGTCTTCGTGCACGAGGCGGACGGAACGAGCTGGAGCGTCAACCGAGGAGGGGAACGACACGACCTCCGGGGTGATGAGGTCCGCGGCGCAATGCTCGAGGGCACGATCTCCAACAACCTCTGCAACAAGCTGGTGAAGACCGAGCTGCTCCTGGGCGTGTACGACGACTCGAGCGTGTTGTCGACCCGCGTCGACTACGGAGAAGACCTCGTGACGGTGTTCTCGATCATGTGCCGGGCTGATCGCTTCGTCCACGTGCCCGATCCCGTCTACCGGTACCGACAACACGACACGAGCATGACCGGCACGAGCAACGCCGACGCACTCTTCGCGAAGGTCAGAAGCCTCAGCTGGATCTACGACCAGATACGTCCCATCCTGACCCAACTTGCACAACCACCCGACCTCGTCGAGGCGTTCTCCACGAGAGAGTTCCTCGAACCGATCGTCGACCACCTCAAGCACGCCCGCGAGCAAGGCGCCGTCGGACCAGTGGGATCGCCGATGTCAACCGCCGAGCTGGGCATGCTCGGCGCCATCGTCGCCGACGCCTACGGCATGCTCGACACCCGGACCAAAACGGGCGACCATTCGACGAGCGGCCCGCAGTAACGCTCCGACCACCGGCAGTCGATAGAACGACAACAACGCCACCGCAAGACGATGAGCCCGCGAACGCTCGACGGCCGCCTTCCACGCCCGGAGTTCGGCAACCTGGAACACCAGCCGTGCCGAGACCTCGGACATCTCGGCACGATGCCGGGCATCGATCGCATTCACATGAACTGCGTACGCGTGAATCTGCGCCTCGAGCTCACCCACCCGGGCCGCGTACAGCATCAGCTGCTCGCGGTCCTCCTGCTGCTGGCGCAACAACTCGACGTACTCAGCATCCATGGACATCGAAGATCCTCTCGAGTTCGGACATCACTGCGACGTGCCACTTGTGCTCGTCGGTACGGAAACGGCGACGGTCGACGTCGCAGACCTCACGACTCGCAGCCAGAACGACATCGATCGAATCCAGACACGTCGAGATCAGATCGACATCATCGTCAACGTCATAGATCCGATGGTCGATCGTCTCACCCCGGGCACCGAACCTGTGCAGAATGCTCCGATTCTCCGCAAGGAGCACACCGAACGCCCGCCAGAAACGCGCCGCGAACACAGACCGACCGAGATGCAGACGAGCACCGACACCCGTGGCCTGAATCACCTTGAGCGCGATGAGATCGATCTCGTGGATGGAGATCTCCGGATGTGCATCTCGAAGCGCCCAAGCGAGTGAACCGGGGGGCAGGAGGTCTCGCCACGGATCGAGATCCGCTGGCTCCTCGGCGAGCACGAGCGTCCGATTTCCCGGGTCGAGATCGCGTAGCGCCCCGAGTACACCGCAGACCTGCGCTGCGCCGTCTCGGCCCGCGTCGGCCGAGGCGAGGACGACGTCGGTGAAACCTCCCTCGTCGCGTCCCACCGCTCCACAGAACTCTCGATATGCCGCGCCGACCAGCGAGGGATGTGATCGGAGATGCACCCATGGAGCGCTCTCGTACCGGGTCATCCGTATCGCCGGGTCGATCTGATTGGCGGCGTGCACGAGCTCACGGCACAGCGGGCTCCGGACGAAGTCGACGCCGTGCCCTCCGGCCGACGCGACGCTCGAATCGACGCGTTCGCCCGACACCGTCGTGTCGGTGCAGCGCAGAAAGGTGGCAGGGTCGAACAGTCGGCTGGCCGGTATCTGCTGCGTCGACATCTGCCACGACGTCGACAAGCTGCGCGTGTGTCGGCGGTAGAACAGGATGGTGTCTCGCGCGATGGCGAAGCTGGCACCGGCTGCAAGGAGTTCACAGTTGTGGTGCCAGTCCTCGAACGCGTATCCCCGGCCCATCGGGACATCCGCGAAGGGGACCTCCCGGAGCAGCTCGCGGGACGCCGTGATCCGCGAGGTGTACTGGTGCGAGCTGATCATCTGCAGCGCGGTGAGGGCGTCGGAGTCCGAGTACTTGCTGATTCCGAGGACGTCGCCGAAGACGAAGACGTACTCGGGAACGACGACCACTCGCTCCCGGCGACGCGCCACATCGACCGTGGCGACGAACCCGTTGAACGAGATCAGGTCATCGGAATCGCAGGCCGAGACGTAGGTACCCCGCGCTGCCTCGACACCTGCGTTGCGTGAGGGCCCCAGCGAACCGTGGTCGACGAGCACGGTCTGGTACGCATCGAACGCGGAGGGATCGAATCGGCCGACCAGATCGACGATCTGCGGCGTCGGCCGATCGAGCACCACCACCAGCTCCACCGAGACACCCCGATGGCGCGCGTATCGTGCTGCCTCTTGTGTGGAGCGCAGCGTTCGCCACAGGTTGACGGCGTTGTCGTGGACATTGAGCAGAACGGTCAGATCGAGCGGCGTGGACGGCTCGTCGGTGGTGGTGGGGGTCATCGACCCTGGCTACGGTGCCACTCGTACGCCGTCCGGATGATCTCGTCGAGTCCGTACCGTGCGCTCCATCCGAGCGTTCGTTCGGCGAATGTCGGGTCGGCGAACGTCGCAACCGGATCGCCGGGGCGGCGATCGACGATCTCGTACGGCACCGGTCGCCCGCTCACGGCTTCGGTGGCAGTGATCACGTCGAGGACCGATGATCCGGTACCCGTGCCCACGTTGACCTCGACGGTGTCACCGCCGGCGGCGAGGTAGTCGAGCGACTTGACATGCGCCTCGGCGAGGTCGTCGACGTGGATGTAATCGCGGATGCAGGTCCCGTCCGGTGTGTCGTAGTCGTTGCCGAACACTTGAAGTTTCCGGTCGCCGAGGAGCGCGGCCTTCATGGCGAGCGGGATCAGGTTGATGCTGTAGGTCCAGTCCTCGCCGATCCGTGAATCGAAACTGGCGCCAGCCGCATTGAAGTACCGCAGGCTGACAGCACGTAGTCCATGCGTCGTGCCGTACCAACGCAGAACTCGTTCGATCATGGCCTTCGTCTCGGCATAGACGCTCTCGGGGTGAATCGCCGCCGACTCGGTGACCGGCACCTGCGCGGGCGTGCCGTACACGGAACACGACGAGGAGAACACGACATCCTCGACGCCGGCCGCGAGACACGCCTCGATCAGTTCGACGGTCCCGGCGACGTTGTTACGCCAGTATCGGGCCGGCTGTTCCATCGACTCCCCGACCGACTTGTAGGCGGCGAAGTGCACCACCTGGGTGACGTCGTACTCTGCACAGATCGCCGACACGAGGGCGCCGTCGGTGATGTTGCCCACGATGAGAGGGGCATCGATCACGGCTTCGGCGACACCGAGCTCGAGAGAGTCGAGCACCACGACGTCGCGGTCGAGAGCCCCCAACGCTCGCACGGTGTGCGAACCGATGTAGCCGGCGCCGCCGGTCACGAGAATCGAACCACGGTTGGACATGGGACGCTACGGTACCGAGCAACCACGGCGGCGTCGCTTCTCGACCCGCAGAGCCATCGACATGACCGATCTCCCCGAACCCGCCCGGCGACCGCGAAAGCGGCTCGAGGCGATCTCCCGACGCCTCCTGCCATGGGCTCGGCGCGCCGATCTGGACCACACGGCCCGGTTGCTGCAGGCCGACATCGACAAGCTCGACGCGCTCGTGAACTCGGTGGTGCAGTCCGGCCATGTGAACACGTTGCGCTGGGACCACCTCGACACCCACCTGGTGCAGATGAGCAACGATCTGACGGCGATGATCGGGTCGCACCTCGCCGAGAACGCTGCGAGTCACGATCTGCTCCGCGAGCAGATCGGGCACGCCGAAGCGGGCCTCGGAGGACTCACACGGAGTGTGGCTCCCCTGCTCGATGCAGTGTCGGTTCAACGGAATGCACTCCACAGTGCCCTGACCTGGTTCCCGACGTGGAGCGCTCTCGCCCCCCTCGACATCGAGCCGCTGGTCTCCGTGATCGTCCCGACCCGCAATCGCCGATCGCTGCTCGAGACTGCCCTCGCGTCGCTCGCACGTCAGACCTACACCAACTGGGAGGCGGTCGTCGTCGACGACGGGAGCACCGACGACACGAGCGTGTTCCTGCGGACCCTCTCGGAGCACGACAGCCGGATCCGGGTGATCGAAGCAACCGGTATCGGACCCGGCGGAGCGCGCCAATCGGGACTCGAGCAGGCCCAAGGTGACGTGATTGCCTACCTCGACGACGACAACCTGATGTCGGATGGTTGGCTGCGCGCCGTGGTCGAGGTCCTCGGCCGACAGCACGAGCTGCACGCCGTCTACGGAGCGCAGCTCCGTGAAGTCGATGCAGCCGAGCCGTGGCTACTGCTCGAACCCTTCGACGAACTCCGTCTCCTCGAAGGCAACTTCATCGACATCGGCGCGTTCGCTCACAGGCCGATCGGCGGTGTTGCCCACCGCCCCGATGTCCGCGGCCTCGAAGATTGGGACTTCATCCTGGCCGTCGCCGAGACGCACACACCGGTCGCGCTGCCGGTGATTGCCAGTATCTATCTCACCGGTGCGGGCGGACGCCGGACCCTCGCGCCCGAACAGAACGAAGTCGAGGAGTTCATCCGATCATCGGCGGTCCGGAGGCGTCTGGCCGACGCCGAGTTCGTCGAGCGAGCCATTCGATCGATTGTGGACGACGATCCGTTGTCGAACGAACCGGCTGACGTGGTCACCGGTCGTGATGTGGAGATGCTGCTGAACACCCTCCGCAGCATCTCGCAACGACGTGATGGACCGATCTGGATGCTCGAGTGGGGCGCCAGCCAGAGTTCGGAGACGATCCGGAGGGCACTGTCGGACTTCGATGTCCATTGGTTGAGCGTTCGACACTCTGTGGTCGACCTCGGTCACTCGGTCGATTCCTCCGGTACCGAAACGAGTGCGTCTCGGGTCGACGGAATCGTCTTCGACGTCATCCTCATCGACGGCCCGGCGCAGCGAGAGCGTGTGCGACACGCTCGGGAGTTCATCTCGTCCACCGGACTCGTTCTCCTGCACGGACCGGATCGGTCGTGGCACCACACCGACGTCGACGAGTTCGAGTCGTGGAGTCCCATCGGGGACGCGTACTGGGTCGGATCCACGGCGGAAACCGACTTCACCGATGTGGTTCCCTTTCGGGCTCTCCTGCGAGGAATGCGCCGCACCGGCCTCCACGCGGGCGAGGCGGCTACACCTCTTCGGGGAGACGGCGGGACATGCGATTGAAGATGGCCCAGCCGATCGTCAGACTGACGAACGAGATGATCCCGAGCCCGAGCATCGTCTTCCAGCCCGGTGCACCCGCATCGTAGAGACACCGACGGTAGACCTCGACGAAACCGTTCATCGGGTTGAGTCGCAGGATCTGGTACACCCACTCGGGAGCGTTCGCCTCGAGCAGCGACGGCGGGTAGACGATCGGCGTCGCGAAGAACCACACCGAGATCAGGATCGTCCACAGGTAGCTCACGTCGCGGAAATACACCGCGAGCACGCTCAGTGCCAGGGCGATGCCGGTGGCGAAGAGCGCCAGGAGCACCGACGCGAGGATCACCGCGGGCAGCCAGAGCAGGAACGGGCTCCCGGCGAGCAGGAGGATGATGAGCAACAACGTCATCTCGATGGAGAACTGGACGCACGCATGGAGCACGTTCGAGAACACGAGTACCTCGCGCGGGAACGCGACCCTGCGGACGAGGCCCGCATTCGCAGACACCGAGCCGAGGCCGAGGCTGGTGACGAGCGAGAAGAAGTTCCACGGCAGCAACCCGCACAGCAACCAGAGCGCGAAGTTGTCGAGGCCACTCGGGTCGCCCACCGGCGGGGTCGAGTCGAACAAGGTACCGAACACGAAGCCGTAGATGAGGATCTGCGACAACGGATTGAGCATCGACCAGGCCCAGCCGAGGAATGATCGGCGGTACTTGGTCCGCAACTCCCGCAGCGTGAGGTTCCACAGCAGGTCTCGCGACTTGTAGACGGTGACGACGGCATGCATGAGCGCTGTGAGGCTATCCGGCGTCGCCGCCGGTTTCGTCGACACCGCAGACCGGCCGCGACGGGCCATGGTTGGTTCTGTCGCTGGTATCGGCAAGACTCGTTGCCGCATGACTACTGCCGTCGCCGTCAACGATCTGTGGAAGAGCTTCCGGCTCTACCACGAGCGCAACCAGTACCTCAAAGCGGCGATCCTGAAGGGGCGACGCGCCCGCTACGAGGAGTTCTGGGCGCTCAAGGGCGTCGACTTCGCGGTTCCGACAGGCTCGACGTTCGGCGTGATCGGTTCGAACGGGTCGGGCAAGAGCACGTTGCTCAAGACGCATGGCGGGAATCCTGCAGCCGGAGAAGGGATCGATCGAGATCAAGGGCCGGGTGTCGGCCCTGCTCGAACTCGGCGCCGGATTCCATCCGGAACTGACCGGACGCGAGAACGTCTTCCTCAACGGAGCCATCCTCGGCCTCTCGAAGAAGGAGATCACCGCACGCTTCGACGACATCGTCGAGTTCGCCGGACTGCCTGACTTCATCGACACCCCGGTCAAGAACTACTCGTCCGGCATGTTCGTTCGCCTCGGCTTCGCCGTTGCAGCGCACGTCGACCCCGATGTCCTGCTCATCGACGAGGTGCTGTCGGTCGGCGACGAGAGTTTCCAGCGCCGCTGCGCAGAGAAGATCGACCAATTCCGACGGGACGGCCGCACGATCGTCTTCGTCAGCCACGGCCTGGACCAGGTCGGACAACTCTGCGAGGACGTCGCGTGGATCGACAAGGGCGAGCTGCGGATGTTGGGCCAGGCGAGCGAGGTCATCTCCGCCTACCAGGGACAGAGCCATCAAGCCGAGCGCGTCGAGGGTGAGCAGGGTTCCCGCTGGGGCTCGGGCGAGGCGCAGATCGTCAACGTCGACCTCCTCGACGGCGACGGCCAGAAGCAGTCGGTGCTCAACACCAACGAATCGGTGACGATCCACGTCGACATCACGGCACACACCCCGCTGCAGGACACCGTGCTCGGTGTACGCATCGACAGCTTGAACGGTGGCCCCGTCTGGGGGACGAGCACCCGCCGCAATGGCAAGACCATCGGCCTCATCGACGGGCCGGCGAGTGTCGACATCGCCATTCCGGGCCTGCCGCTGCTCGAAGGCGTCTACGACCTGACGGTGGCGCTGACCGATCACACCGAGATCCATCCGTACGATCATTGGGAACGCCGAATCCGGTTCGAGGTGAGACAGTTCAAGTCCTACGACACCGGCATGGTCAGCATTCCGGCGCAGTGGACGATCACCGGCGCACGGGGCGTCGTACAGAGCGGCTGATCTGTCGGTGTCGACGTCGATAACATCACGTCAATGGCAGTGTCTTCGAACCCAAGGCAGGACGATGTCGAAGCCTCGGCTCCGTCGACCACGACTCCACGGGGCCGGCAACCACGTGACACCGAGCGCGAGGCGACGGAACTGCAGCTCTTGGCGCTCCGGGATGAGCTCATCGGCGCCGAAGCGAAACTCGGCGAGTTGCGCGAACAGGTCGAACGCCTGAAGGCGAGGTGTCAACGCACCGAGGACCTCTGCGAGCTCCGGGTGGCGAACATCGAGAACGAGCTCGCGATCAGCAAGATGTGTGAAACGCAGCTCGAGATGGTGCTCGACTCCACCACCTGGCGGGTGGGACGCGTGATCGTCAAACCGACCTTCGCGCTCAGGAGGGTGCTCGGGATCTCATGACGCCGACGAGCCCTCCGCTCGGGCAGCCGCAGTTCAGCATTCTGACGCCGGTGTTCAACCCACCCGAACACGCATTCCGATCGTGTATCGAGTCGGTGCTCGGTCAGACCCATTCGAATTGGGAGTGGTGCCTCGCTGATGACGGATCGAGCGAGCCACATGTTGCCGACCTGCTTCGACTCGCTGGCAGCCGATCCGCGTGTCAAGGTCGTGCAGCAGCAATCGAACGAGGGCATCGTGGCCGCCTCGAACCGAGCGGCGAGTCAGGCAACGGGCGAGTTCATCTGCTTGCTGGACCATGACGATCTCCTCACCCCACACGCACTCGAATCCGTCGCCGAGGCGATACGGGAGTTTGCCGACGTCGACTACCTCTACTCGGACGAGGACAAGATCGATTCCGACGGCAACCGCTATGACCGATTCTGCAAGCCCGACTGGTCGCCCGAACGACTGCTCGGACAGAACTACTGCTCGCATCTCTCCACCATTCGACGCTCGGTCTTCGAACAGGTCGGCGGGTTCCGCGCCGGATTCGACGGCTCCCAGGACTACGACCTCGTCCTGCGAGTCACCGAACAGTCGCGCCGCGTGATCCACATCCCCGACGTCCTCTATCACTGGCGGGCGGTCGCAGGGTCGACAGCGTCCGACTTCGACGCGAAACCTCAGGCCTTCGGCGCGGCGCTCAGGGCACTCCAGGATCATCTCGACCGTACCGGCCAGGGTGGTGACGTGGAGCAGGCTGCGTCGGGGTACTACCGAGTCCGCCGACCAGTCGACGGGCAGCCGCTGGTGAGCATCATCATGCCGACGCGGGGATCCTCGAAGTCGATCTGGGGCCAGACGACATGCCTCGCCACCAACGCGGTTCGCAGCCTCGTCGAACGTTCCTCGTATCAGAACGTCGAAGTCGTCGTCGTCCACGACTCGTCGACGCCGGACTGCGAACTCGAGACCATGCGTCAGTTGCTCGGCGATCGGTTCGTCCCCGTCGAGTACCCACACGAGTTCGATTTCGCCGACAAGACCAACCGGGGAGTCGTGGCATCGTCCGGTGACGTCGTGCTGATGCTGAACGATGACACCCAAGTGGTCACCTCCGACTGGATCGAGACCCTCCTCGCGCACCTCTCGGTTCCCGATGTCGGCATGGTGGGTCCGCTCCTCCTCCTCGCCGACGGGCGCATCCAGAGCGCCGGACACCACAACGATCGCACACCACACCATCTCGGATCGGGCGCGCTCCCTCGTGAGGGCGGACCGTTCGGCATGTTCGCGGTCGCGGGCGAGCGCACCGGGATCACCGCAGCGTGTGCAGCGATTCGACGCGAGGTGTACGACGAGGTGGGGGGATTGTCGACGACGTTCCCGCGGTCGTTCAACGACGTCGACCTGGGCTTCAAACTCATCAACCACGGGTATCGGATCATCTGGACACCGTTCGCTGTCCTCTATCACTTCGAATCCCTGACCCGGGACCCGAAAGTGACCGAAGAGGAGGTCGATGCTCTCTTCGATCGTTGGGGCGTGATGATGGAGCACGAGCCGTACGCCAAGGGCATCGATCAGTGGTGGACGTCGATGCCCATATGACAGGCGACATCGACGTCGAGCCGTTCGAACGCGGGCGTGACGACGGCTCGACTGGATCGGCGGTGCCGCCGGGCACGACCGAGAGGTGGCGTCCGTCCGATCGTGCGCGCCGCGTGGTGCTCGTTGTCGGTCTCCTGCTCGTCATCGTCACGATGAGTCTGTACGCACGAAACTCCACGCCGTTCCACCCGTATGACGAGTGG
This sequence comes from Ilumatobacteraceae bacterium, assembly GCA_963828415.1. GTDB lineage: Bacteria > Actinomycetota > Acidimicrobiia > Acidimicrobiales > Ilumatobacteraceae > Sva-07. Next base: position 40,782 of record CAWHEI010000020.1, on the reverse strand, counting down.
CAACACCTCGACTATGCACTCAAGGCAGGAAACCTCGACCTTCCTGCCGACAACGAACTCCTCGGCCAGACGACACTGCGAGAACTCGCCTGTCGCGGAATCGAGGCGCCGGGGTGGAGGCTCGACGGTGAGAACGGCCTGCCACCATGTGACAGCGCCGAGTTCGACCCCAGCTCCATGCCGGAGTCCGGGTACAACACCGCTGGGCAGGCGATCCCCGGGTACTACTTCCCGACGGGCGTTCTGTCTCGCGTCATCTCTGATGTCACCCCCGTTTCCAGTCCTCTCCTGGCGGTGCGGATCGTCAGCGCCATGTGGCTCGGTGCAGGCCTCTTCGTCTTCTACCTCCTCGGGCGCGAGTTCGACGCAACGTGGTCCGCACTCGCGATCGTCGGACTGCTTCTCGCAGCCAGTCCGGTCATCATCACCGCCTCGTCACACGCCAACCCGGATTCGATGCTGTTGCTCTCGGGCGGTCTCATCATGCTGACGGTGGTCCGCTGGACGAAGGGTGAGATCGGTCTCTGGGCACCCGCCGTTGTCTCGGCCGTGGCCATCACGATCGATCGGGTGACCGTGTTGGCGCTCGCAATCGGCGTCGTGTACGCGGCAGCGCCTCTCTTCGCCGGCGCGAAGCCGACCCGACCACGCATGCCGCGTCGGGGGCAACCCGTCGACGCGCCGACGGCCACCCTCATCGTCATCGCACTGCTCGTGATGATGCTGGCGCTCGAACGCATCCTTCCCGTCATCCGGGAACTCCTGGTCGGGTCATCCGGCCAGCTGACGGTCGACCTCGCGAGATACGACTCGCAGCAACGCCCACCGTTCAGTCGGGATGTGTTCCTGGGCTCGTTCACCAACATGGTGAGCCCGCTCAATTACACCGACCTGCCCGACATCTCCGGGGATCTGACCTACTCGAGCTTGAGGGCAGTCGTGAACTGGCTGATCATCGGCGGTGCCCTCGGAACGGCGGCGTGGGCCCCGGCCGGCTCCCCCCAACGTCGACTGGGTGCCGCCGCGGCATCGGTGATGCTCGTCGCCGCACCCCTCGTTTCCGGAGCGATGTGGCTGTCGGGAGGTCTCTTCTTCGCGCTCCCGCCGCGATACGGCCTCGCAATGGTGCCCGCGCTCGGCGTCACCCTCGCACTCTCGCTCAGGGGCAAGCTGATCACTTCGATCGTCGCCGCGATCGCGGTCAGCCAGTTCATCCTCTTCGGCTACCGCACGCTGGCGCTCGGATGACATCAGCCCACCGGCCGAACGCGGAGGCCGAATGACAACGCGCGTGATTCGGATCCTCCCCTTCGCGGGGATCGCCGTGATCGTGTTCGCCCTTGCGAAACTGCACGCCCGATACGTCGGCGAGTACGACCTCACGGGGTCAGGTCGCTTCGCGTGGACGCTCGCCTACATCGCGACGAGCTGCCTCATCGCATACGGACTCGGGATACCGGACCAGGAAGACTCCAAGGCGGCCGCCCGCTCATCGCTCATCGCTGCGGTTTCGGCGCCGCTCGCGTTCGGGCTCCTTCAGCTCGCCGTGGGCGACACCTTGCTGCCTCGATTCGTCGTCGTGCTCTCGGCTCCCTGTTTCTTCACGCTCTTTCTCGTCTCGGGCGCGATCACACGCAGGTCGTGGGGAGCTGCGGCGGAATCCGCTGGCGTGATCGCGCTCCTCGACGAACTCGAGGAGCGCGAATTCGTCCCTGATCTCTCGGGACCGTTGCAGCGCGCCGCCGAGCTCCGAGTGGTGTGCCGGCCCGCTGACGTCCGCACCACCGGTGAGCTCACGGCCACGGTCAGATCCACCGGAGCGACGCTGCTGATTCTCGGAAGCCAGGCACTCGACGACGACGAGCTGCTCGCCGAAGCCGCCGAACTCCACGCCAACGGACTGCGGGTACGCGACGTCCTGTCCTTCTACGAAGAGTGGATCGGGAAGATCCCTCACCGCGAACTCGGTCAGGCCGTCTTGATGTTCGACATCGCCGAAGTCCACAAACCCGGCTACAGGAGGGGATCCCGACTCCTCGACATCGCGGTGGCGGCAGTCGCTCTGATCCCGCTCGCCCTCGCCGCACCATTCGTCGCGGTCGGCAACCTGATCGGCAACCGCGGTCCGTTGCTCTACCGGCAACCCAGGGTCGGCCGCGACGGCCACGTGTTCGAGATGCTGAAGTTCCGTTCGATGCGACCCGGAGCATCGACCGGACAGTGGACGACCACCGACGACCAGCGGATCACGATGTTCGGTCGGGTCCTGCGTCTCTCGCATCTCGACGAACTGCCTCAGGTCATCAACATCCTGAAAGGTGATCTGTCCGTCGTCGGACCGCGACCCGAGCAGCCGCAGTACGTCGACCTGCTCAGCGCGAAGATCCCGTATCTACCAACTCAGGCACCTCGTGCGACCCGGACTGACGGGTTGGGCCCAGGTCAACTATCCGTACGGCGCCGACGAGAACGACGCGCTGGAGAAGCTGCAGTACGAGTTCTGGTATCTCCGTCACCAGAGCTTGCAGCTCGACCTTCGTATCATCGCTCGCACGATCCGTCACGTTCTCGGCTTCAAGGGTCGATGAATCCGCCTGCGTTGATGCCGTCGGGCATCCACGGACTCCCTTTAGGCTTGCCACTCCCATGACACCTCCGGTCACCATCCTGTTGCCGACGTTGAACGAGCGGGCGTTCGTCACCGACTGCCTCGACAGCCTGAGCGCCCAGGACTACCCATGCGTGGACGAGATCCTGGTCGTCGACGGCGGCTCGACGGATGGGACACGAGACATCGTGCAGCGCTACGGCAGCCACGTTCGTCTGGTCGACAACCCGAGGGTGACCGCTGCCGCAGCGATGAACACCGGCCTCGCAGAGGCTCGCAACGATGTCATCGTGCGTGCCGATGCCCACACCCTCTACGCCCACGACTTCGTGTCGCGCAACGTCGAAGCCCTGCTGCGAACAGGCGCAGCGGTGGTGGGTGGACCGATGCACGCTGTCGGGATCACGCCCTTCGGCAGAGCGGTCGCGGCAGTCACCTCGTCGCCGTTCGGTGTCGGACCAGGCCGATTCCACTACAGCGACCGCGTCGAAGAGGTCGACACCGTGTACCTCGGAACGTTCCGCAAGGCAACGGTGATCGACGCCGGTGGGTACGACGACGAGAACCTGCAGTGGGCGGCCGAAGACCAGGAACTGAACTTCAGGATCCGCCGGCGGGGCGGACGAATCGTCCTCGACCCGTCCATTCGGTCGCAGTACTTCCCGCGCCAGACGCCTCGGGCGCTCGCCCGCCAGTATCAGAACTACGGTCTCTGCAAGGCCTCGACCCTGGCCAAGCACAAGACGCTCCCCTATTGGCGCCCCGTCGCTCCCGCTGTGCTCGTCGGTGCAAGCGCCGCCTGGGCCACGTTCTTCCTCGTTCGTCGCCGACCGATCAGCGCGCTGCTTCCGCTGATCGCCTATCTCGTCGGTGCATCGGCCGTCGCCACGCGCCTCAGCCGAGAGCGGGGCGTGGCTCCCCATCGAGCGCTCGGCGCCCTGGCGATCTGCCACTGGTGCTACGGAGCCGGACTCTGGCGGGGACTGGGCAGGATCGTCACCGGCCGCCCGTTCGACAATCGACCAAAGAATCCGTCCAAGCGCAGCGCTCCGTAAGCCGGACACAGCTCCCATTTCAAACAGGAAGACACTGATGACACTCAACGGCTCGACCATCCTCCTCACCGGCGGCACCGGCTCGTTCGGCAACGCCTTCGTCGGACGAATCCTGACGGAGTTCCCCGACTGCACGATCCGGATCTTCTCGCGCGACGAACTCAAGCAGTCCGAGATGCAGAAGCGCTTCGACGGCGATCGGCTCCGCTATTTCATCGGTGATGTCCGTGACTCGAAGCGCCTGCTGCGCGCTGCCCAGGGCGCCGACGTCATCATCCATGCCGCCGCGATGAAGCAGGTGATCGCCTCGGAGTACAACCCGTTCGAGGCGGTGCAGACCAACGTGACCGGGCGCGCAGAACATCGTCGACGCTGCAATCGATGCCGGCGTACGTACGGTCGTTGCACTGTCGACCGACAAGGCGGTCAACCCCGTGAACCTCTACGGCGCCACCAAGTTGTGCGCGGAGAAGCTCATCGTGCACGGCAACTCCTACGCGTCGGGTCGCGAGACGCGCTTCTCCTGCGTCCGCTACGGCAATGTGGTCGGATCACGGGGTTCCGTCGTGCCGTTGTTCGAGAAGCAGGCCAAGGAGGGCCGGCTCACCATCACCGATTCGAGAATGACGAGGTTCTGGATCACGCTCGACCAGGCGGTGGATCTGGTCCTGTACGCCATCGACAACATGGTCGGCGGCGAGGTCTTCATTCCGAAGATCCCGTCCATGCGCGTCGACGACCTCGCAGCAGCGATGGCTCCTGGCCTCCCGGTCGACTACATCGGCATCCGCCCGGGCGAGAAGCTGCACGAGGGCCTGCTCACGATCGACGAGGCGCGCCACTCGGTCGATGCCGGGAGCGTCTACGTCGTCCTACCGGAACATCCCTGGTGGGGTTCGAATCCTCGGTGGGCAGACGCGACCCCGCTCCCCGACGGTTTCGCCTACACGTCCGACGTGAACGACGTGTGGCTCACCACGGACGAACTCGCCGCCCTGGTTCCATGATCCCGTACGGAAGGCAGTCGATCTCCGAAGCGGACATCGCTGCGGTTGCCGATGTGCTGCGCGGCGACTGGCTGACGCAGGGACCGACCGTCGAGCGCTTCGAACAAACGGTGATCGAGGCCACGGGGGCCCGCCACGCAGTTGCCTACTCCAGCGGCACCGCCGCGTTGCACGGCGCAACTGCCGCGGCAGGTCTCGGCCCGGGCGACCTGGTTGCCACGTCTCCGCTGTCGTTCATGGCCAGCGCGAACTGCGCCAGATACGTCGGCGCCGACGTCGCACTGATCGACATCGACCCGGCGACGCTCAACCTCGACCCCGCCGGCGTCCTGCCTGAACACGACGCACTCGTCGCTGTGCACTACGCCGGTCTCCCCGTCGACCTCACGGCGCTGGCCGTGCGACCCCGGGTCGTCATCGAGGACGCCGCTCATGCGCTCGGAGCCCTCACGCCTGACGGACCGGTCGGCAACTGCGCGCACAGCGACATGTGCTGTTTCAGCTTCCACCCGGTCAAGCCGGTCACGACCGCCGAAGGTGGCGTCGTCACGACGAACTCCGACGACTACGCGGATGCGCTGCGTCGATTCCGATCACATGGCATCGTGCGAAAGCCTGATCGAGGTGAGTGGTACTACGAGATCGATGCACTCGGGTTCAACTATCGGTTGACCGACATCCAGGCCGCGCTCGGTGCGTCACAGATGACTCGTCTGGACGACTTCATCGAACGTCGCAACGCGATCGCAGATCGATATCGGGATGAACTCGCCGACGTCGACTGTGTCCTTCCCCCGTCGGCGCCGGTCGGTGCGCGCCACGGGTACCACCTCTTCGTGATCCAGGTCGAGAATCGGGCGACGGTGTTCCACACCCTGCGCGAGCGGGGTGTGGGTGTCCAGGTCCACTACGTCCCGATCCATCACCACCCGATCAGCCGCGATGCACATCTCCCCGAGTCCGGCCTGGCGGCGTGTGATCGGATCTACGACCGGATCATCTCGCTCCCCATGCATCCGAGCCTCACCGACGACGACCAGTCGACTGTCATCGCCACACTCCGGGACATCCTCGGAACGAACGCATGACCGAGGCACCGCGCATCCTCGTCATGGGAGCGGGGTCGATCGGGACACGCCACATCAGGAACCTCGTCGACCTCGGCGCACGGGTGGAGTTCGTGGATCCGTCGGCCACCCGGGCCTCGACCCTCGCCACACGTCGACCGCGACGGAGGTGTTCGATCCTTCGCCGAACGACTACGACGGCATTGTCATCGCGACACCGAACTCGATGCATCGGGAACAACTCCATCTGGGCACTGTCGGGCCCGGGTGTGGTCCTCGTCGAGAAGCCGATGGTCACGTCGACGAGCGAACTCGACAGTGAGATCCTCGGCCATGGCGACCGGATCCTCGTCGGGTACAACCTCCGGTTCCACACGGGGTACAGGGAGCTTCGACACCGGCTGGTCCGCGGCGACATCGGCCGGCCCGTGGCCGCGCGTCTCTGGTTCGGCAGCTACCTCCCCGACTGGCGCCCGACCATCGACTATCGCGAGTCCTACTCGGCTCGGCGCGAACTCGGAGGGGGTGTTCTGCGCGATGCCAGTCACGAACTCGACTTGGCAGCCTGGTTCTTCGGCCGGCCGCTGAGTGTGGCAAGTGCGTGGATGGGCCGCGTCGGCGATCTCGAGATCGACGTCGAGGACACCGTTCGAACGATCCTCGTCACCGCCGGTGGTCTCCCGGTCTCGATCGATCTCGACTACCTGAGCCGCACCTACCGTCGCGGGATGGAGATCATCGGCACCGAGGGCACCGCCCGATTCGACTGGCCCATGCGTTCGGTGACCGTCGATCGGCCGGGTACGAGCGACGTCTTCGACGTGACGGACGGAGTCGACGAGAGCTACGTCCGCCTCGCCGAAGCCCTGCTGGCCCGCATCCGCGGCGATCGAGACGACATCGCCGCCGACGGCTTCGATGGCGAGTACGCGGTTCGACTGGTGGAGTCCATCGAGGAGAGGTCATGACGACGCTCGCCATCGTTCAGGCCCGGATGGGATCGTCGCGCCTACCGGGCAAGGTGTTGATGGACATCGGTGGCCGAAGCGTGCTCGATCTCCTGGTGAACAGGCTTCGTCGCGCGGAGGTCGACGACGTGGTGGTGGCGACCAGCGACACCGACCAGGACGACGCCATAGAAGAGGCATGCGACGAGCTGACAGTCTCGTGCGTCCGTGGCTCGGAGTCGGACGTACTCGGACGCTTCACGGCGGTCATGGAACGCTTCCCCACCGATGACGTCGTGAGGATCACCGCCGACTGCCCGTTCATCGATCCTGCGATCGTCGACGAGGCCGTGCGGCTCCATCGACGTGAAGGCGCCGACTACACGTCCAACACGCTGGTGCGAACGTATCCGGATGGTCTCGACGTCGAGGTGCTGCGGGCGTCGGTCCTCGACGTTGCCGCTCGGGAGGCCCGGCAGACCGACGAACGCGAGCATGTCACACCGTTCGTCTATCGCCGGCCGCACCGATTCGCGATCCGCCAGCTGATCAGCGGCCGGCCGCGTCTCGGCCGTGAGCGGTGGACGCTCGACACCGTCGACGATCTCGCCCGACTCCGCGAGATCCTCTCGTTCGTGCCGAACCCGGTCGAAGCATCCTGGCTGGACATGCTCGCGGCTGTCGGAACATCCGCGACGTTCGCGGACGTCGACATCGTTCCGGATCTCGACTCCGTGACCGACATGACAACGAGGCACTGGCACATCATCTCCGGAAGCGACGTGGTCGGGCACGCGTCGGTGAGTGTCCGTGCCGGAGATGGATTGCTCGTCATGGACTGCGATCCGCTCATCGAATCAGCGGCTCGCACTGCGGTCGAACAGGCATTGCGAGCCGATCTGCAGATATCGAACCTCGTCGAGGAGCACCAATGAGCCAGCGCGATGCATTCCTCCAGGGCGAGGGTGACGCCTGGTTCCAGCGCAACAGTCCACCGGCGCACGGCGCGCCCCCGATGTGGGCCGTCGCCCCGCTCGTCGACTTCGTCGACGACACGAGCACCGTTCTCGAGGTCGGCTGTTCCGACGGACGCAACCTGGCATGGCTTCGTGAGCAGACAGGGTGCGCCGCAGCCGGAGTCGACCCCTCCGGCGTCGCGATCGCCACGGGTCACGATCGACACCCGGAACTCGACCTGAGGGTCGGGACGGCCGATCGGCTGCCGTTCGAACAACGATTCGACCTGGTACTGCTCGGGTTCTGTCTCTATCTGTGCGATCGGGAGGACCTGCCGAGAATCGTCGCCGAGGTCGACCGGGTCCTCCAACCCGGCGGCTGCCTGGCGATCATCGACTTCGACCCTCCGAGCCCGCGCCGGCGCAGGTATCGACACCGAGAGGGCGTGTCGTCGTACAAGATGGATCACATGGCCGTCTTCACGGCGTTCCCGAATTACACCGCGGCGAACAAGATCGTCGGATCGCATGCCGGGCCGGGATGGACGGATGACGCGAGTGAACGGATCGCGCTGTCCATCGCGATCAAGGAACCTTCGATCGATCAGCTCGAAGAACCCGACTGATCCTGCTCGACCTGGCCGGCCTCACCGCCCTCGATCATCGACCAGTCGAGTGGGGTGCCACGTGCCACATCGACCGCCGCACGCCGTCCTCGAACCTGCTCGATGAATTTCGGATGGAGACCACCCGCGGGACGGATCGATCGAACATTGTCCAGGGAGAGAAGCTCTCCGGCCTCGACGTCGGCGACGACGAACAACGAACGGCGAAACGCCAACGACCCGACCTCTGACGGCGATGGCCCGTACCGCACGCGGCCGATGGCCTGCTCGGTCTCGCGAACCGAGTCGACGAGCGCGGCGAACTCGCTGGGTTCCAACGAGAACGCGCCATCGGGCCCGCCGTCGGATCGACGCATCGTGATGTGCTTCTCCAGTACGGCGGCACCGAGTGCAACCGCAGCGATCGAGCTGGAGTGGCTGAGCGTGTGATCCGACAGGCCCACCGGACACGACCACCTCGCGCGCATGTCCGCGATCGTGGCGAGATCCATCTGACCGGGTTCGGCCGGGTAGGTGCTGTTGCAGTGCAGGAGCACGAGACCGCCCGATCCATTCGATCGGGCAACGCTCACCGCCTCGTCGATCTCCTCGGCCGTTGCCATCCCGGTCGAGATGACCAACGGCTTCCCCGTCGCGGCCGCCTTCGCGATGAGCGCATGGTCGAGGATCTCGAACGACGCGATCTTGTAGGCGGGTGCGTCCAGCTCCTCCAGGAAGTCCACCGCGTCGAAGTCGAACGGTGAGGAGAAGATGCTCAAACCGAGGTTTCGCGCCTCGGCGAACAGCTCGGCATGCCACTCCCACGGTGTCATGGCCTCGCGGTAGAGGTCGAACAGCGTGCGACCCGACCACAGGTTGCCGTCTCCGACCCGGAAGACGGCCTGGTCGGACTCGAGGGTGATCGACTCCGGGCGATACGTCTGCAACTTGACGGCGTCGGCGCCGGCATCAGCGGCGGCGTGAATCGTCTCCTTCGCCTTGGCAATCGATCCGCCGTGATTCGCCGACAGCTCGGCGATCACGAAGACCCTGCCGTCGCCCACGACCCTGCCGTCGATCGTCACCGTGTCGACACTCATGACAACCTCAATTCGACAACCTCAATTCGACGATCCCATCGCCTTCGTCCTGTCTTGCATCGCAGAAGCCTCCCACACGAAAGGCCCGAACGGACGCCGTGTTGTCGACCTTGATACGGGCAAGGATGGAACGAGCGGGCCAACGCGTCCGCGCCGCACGAACCCCGGCCAGGATGAGCGGGGCGCCGAGCGATCTCCCGCGAGCTCCGGGGGCGAGGCCGACACTCACGAGAATCTGGCCGTCGATCCGGTCGAACCGCATCTGACCGATGGGATCGTCTGCATACTCACCGATCAGGAGCAGTGAGTCCTCGTCCGCGAGGACGCGGCGAAGCCAGGACACGTGCCCGGCGGGGTCGATTCGATCGGGATTGAACGAGTTCGATCGAGTGATCGGATCATTGGCCCACGACAACAGTCGATCGGCATCCTCCATCGTTGCCGAGCGGATCTCGATGTCCATCGAGCGGAGTTGGGCGACCACGCGGTCAGCACCGAGTCCATCGACCAACTCGGCACCGAGCGCGGACCGTTCCAGACGAGACTCCGGATCGCCGACCACGGCGTCGATCGTCGCGCCGAGAGAATCGACCTCGGCTCGCCAGCAGTAACCGCCGTCGACGAGGTGGGTCCGGACACGCTCCTGGTTCTCCGCCACCGACAGCAGGATGGTCGGTACGCCACAGCAGAGGAGTTCCCACACCGTGCTCCCACTCGCGGCGATGGCGAGGCAGGAGTCGGCGAAGAGGTCACCCAGGTCGGTCTGGCTGCCGTCGAGTACATGGAGCGTGGCAGACGGAAGCCGACTGCGAACGACGGCGACAACCCTGTCGAGCAACTCCGGGGATGGAACGCCACCGAGCGAGATCACGACGTTGTCGACGCCCTCGCCGAGAGGTGGCCGCGACGTACGCGCGAGCGCGAACTCCGGCCGGAGCAGCGCATAGGACGGCCCGAGCAGGACACGATCTGCTTCGGGGTACAGCGAGCGCTCCGTTCCGAAGTTCTGATCCAGAACGAAGGCCGACCCGTGTTCGGCGCGCTGTCGGAAGTCGTCCACGATCACGAGGTCTTCGATTGGCGGACGCGAGGCTCGATACGAGTCCAGCACGGTCCATCGGGGCGCGACGTCACGATCGACGGGAATGCGAGTGGCCGCCAGCACCGGCATCAGGGCCGGGTCGACATCGCCGACCAGATCGAGCGAACTGTGGCCACCGCCGGCACGTTGCCAGGCGTCGCCGAGGACGAGACTCCGGCGCAGATGACCGCTTCCCGATCCCACCGCGCAGTCGGGTTGCAGCACCAGACCTGTGCGCTGAACACGCTCAGTCGTCACGGCGAGGTGCCGAAGTCGAAATCACCCAGGAAGGCATCGCAGAAGCGATCGAGGTCGGCGGACGCGCCGGGCATGAGGTCCTTGGCATCCGTGACCGTCAGTTTGGCGAGTCCCCGAACGTGCTCGTGCACACCGAGATGCTGGTACGGCGCCCGGAAGAAGAAGAGGTAGGTGTAGCGCCGCGCGAGTTCGCGGTCGGGCTCGAACGTGCGTGGGTCGTCCAGAACCTCGTTCACGACTCGGACGAAATCCTCCTGGGACTCCGGGTCGATGGTGAATCCCTTGCCGCGATAGTGCGTCTGCGCGGCAACGACCACGGGCCGACCGGAGAGCACCATCTCGAGCCCCGCCGTCGAGCTGTAGACGAGGCCCACGTCGGCCTGCTCCATGAGCACGTACGAACTCGTCGGATCGCTCGACTCGATGACGCGGACGTTGGGGGGCAGTGTGGGTCGAACCGCTCGAAGCGCGTCCAGCATGCGCTCCCTGCTCTCGCGGCCCGACAACTTCTCCTCGGCGGGGTGGATGCGGATGATCAGCTCGTCATCCGGTCGCTCCTCGAAGACTCCCACCGCGGCCGACAGCCACTCGACGATGGACGAGAACGCGATGTCCTGACCCACCACCGCGGAGTCCCAGACCAGGTTCGTGAACAAGACAGCCCGCGAGCCGGTCCGTGTGCGTTCGAGCCCATCGAAGGAAACATCTCGCCAGTACTCGTCTGCGGTCCGACGGCCGTGACGACGATCGTCGAGGTAGCGGTCCAGCGTCGTCTCCTCGTCCGGAGTCAGCTCCTTGGCCCGCCAGGTCGGCCAGACCGACGAGAGGTCGGACAGACCGGCAGGACGCGCTCCGTCGAAGAGGAACGTGTCGATGATGAAGCCGCGCTCGTAGGTGGCCACCGGTACACCCCGACGTCGGCACAGCTCCGACGCGACCGCCTCGAAGAGAAAGAGTCCGTTCAACATCAGGACTCGATCAGGATCGATCCGGTCCAGCGCGCGTATCCGTCTGCCGGACGATCGAGCGAGCGACACGCAGGAACGCCCGGTACGTCTGCGGACCGATCGGGTCCTTGTCGAGCGAGTCGGCGAGCAGGAACCACTTCACGGGAACTTCCACGATTCGGCCGAGTTCCAAGCCATCGTGTTCGACCCGGCGGAGCTGCTCGAGCGACATCTCGTCCAACTCCGGCCACGGCTCCGCATCCGCCAGGTCACTGAGCGCGACCGGAGCGCGACCGTGTGCCCGCAACGCGTTGTCGACGTACCGCGAACACGAGCTGCAGGGAACCGGCGGACCTTCCCATGTGTTCACCCGGTCACAGATCTCCCGGCCCCCACCGCACGTGAGGTAGTGGACCCGTGCGCCGCGGAGCTCCAGCGCGTGGCCGAGCACCGCCTCGATCTGGACGTGGATCGACCAGTCGCGCATCGACAGGATGAGCACGTCGAGTGACTCATCGGTCGTGTGACGTGGCGGCATCGTCGACGCCAACCGTTGCGCAGCCCTCATCTCGGGCGCGGCGCCCGCTCGGCGGAGCCCGAGATGCACGGCCTTCAGCGCACCTTCACGAATACTCTTCACATCGCGCATGGCGCTCGGGATTCTCCTGGCAGTCTCGGTTGCATGGCAACCAGCCATCTGGCGCTCACCGTAACCTAGCCGCAGTGTCCCAGACGCCGACCACCGATGAAGCGCGCGAGGGGCAGGATCGCGCCTTCGTCAAGCGACGACTGATCGTCAATACGGGCGCGTCGATCGCCACCAACCTCTGGGCGATCCTCGTCTCGCTGGCCGTCGTGCCGGTGCTCATCGCCGGACTGGGCCCCGAGGAGTTCGGCATCTGGGCGTTGCTCCTGGCGTTCTCGGCGCTCACCGGGTGGTTCTCCCTCGCCGACTTCGGGGTCGGCGTCGCCAGTTCGAACGCGTTGGCCGCTGCGCAGGCACACGACGACCAGGACCGGCGAACACTGCTCATCAGCACCACGATCTGGTACTTCGCCGCGGTCGGCGTCGCGTCAGCAGCGATCTTCGCTGCCGGGGGTGCCCTCGTGATCCACGTGTCGTCATTCGTGCCGAGCGATCCGAGCAACGACGTCATGCTGGCCATCGCATTCGCAGCGCTCCAGGTCGGCGTCGACCTCACGTCCCGATCGTTCATCTCGATCCTCGAAGGTCTGCAGCGCGTCGACCTCGCACGGCTCCTCGATGCGGTCCGTCGCACACTGGTCGCCGTTTTCGCCGGTACCGCCGCCGCAACGATCGGAACGCTTCAAGCGACGGTGGGTGCCGCGCTCGTCGCCAGCTGTGTCGGTGCGCTGATCAGCGCAATCGTCGCCCGGCGCATGGTGAGGTGCTCGCTCCGTTCACCATCGTTCGGCATCGTCGTCGAGCTGGTTCGAGCAGGCATTGCGATCGGGCTGCTTCGGCCGCTGGGAGTCATTCATCGCACCATGGATCGGATCATCGTCGGTGTGGTGATCGGACCGACCGCGGTCGGTGGTGTGGAGGTGGCCGCCAGTCTCCAGAACGGCATCGATGCCATCCTTTCGGCAACGAGCAATCCCGTGACACCGTCTGCATCGTTCCTTCATGCCGGCCGAGACCAGGAGGGACTCCGCCGTGTCTTCATCCGCGGAACCCGTTACTCGCTCCTGGCGACGATTCCCGCGGGCGTCTTCGTGGTGATGCTGAGTCCCCAGATCATCGAGGTCTGGATCGGCTCGGACGCTCCCGAGGGCTCCGCGGCGTTGGCGCGTCTCGGTGGTCTGGCAATCATGGTCATGGCCATCGCCGCCGTCGGCTCGAACCTTCTCATCGGAATCGGGCAGGCACGCCTGGTGCTCCTCGCCGCCTCCGTTTCCGTGGCCATCAATCTGGGGCTCAGCATCTGGCTTGCCCAGGCGTGGGGTCCCGAAGGAGTGTTCACGGCAACCCTGATCAGCTCTGCCGTACTCACTCCGTTGATCGTTCTGCCGTCCGTCCGACTCACGTCGGCACACCTCGGTGACTTCATCCGTCGGTCAGTCCTGCCGGGCTTTGCTCCGGGCGTGGTCCTCGCCATCGTCATCGTCGGCACCGTCGCCGTGCTCCAGAGCCCCGTGTGGATCCTCGTCGCAGCTGCGTTGCTGGGCGGGCTGGCGACCGCAGCGGCGACGTACGCATTCGGCCTCGACCAGGCCGGAACGCACGTCGCTCCGGGAGCTCATCGGCTCGCGCATGGTCAGCGAATGACGCACCGCCTCCGGTATCTTCGGGTCATTCATTGCCGAGCGGTGGTTTCAGGGATGTCGACATGAGCGAGTCAGGCCAGGCGCTGTGGAAACGGGCCAAACACGTCATCCCGGGCGGCAACATGCTGCTCTCGAAACGCTCCGAGATGCACCTGCCCGAGGGTTGGCCCGCCTACTTCTCCCGGGCAAAGGGTTGCCGGGTATGGGACCTCGACGACAACGAGTACACCGACGTCGGGCTGATGGGAGTCGGCACCAACATCCTCGGATACGGACATCCCGTCGTCGACGACGAGGTCCGTCGTGTCGTCGATTGCGGCAATCTCTCCACGCTCAACTGCCCCGAGGAGGTGTACCTCGCCGAACGCCTCGTCGAGATGCATCCGTGGTCCGACATGGTGCGTCTCGCCCGTTCGGGAGGTGAAGCATGTTCGATCGCCGTCCGCATCGGCCGCGCCGCGACGGGCAAGTCAGCAGTTGCGTTCTGCGGATATCACGGTTGGCACGACTGGTATCTCGCGGCCAACCTCGGGGCCGACTCGGCACTCGACGGGCATCTCCTCCCCGGTCTCGAGCCCGCCGGTGTCCCTCGAGGACTTGCCGGATCGGCACGTCCGTTCCTGTACAACGACCTCGACGCGCTCGAGGGGGTGCTGGCTGCCGGCGACGTCGGAACGATCTTCATGGAGGTCCAACGCGGTCAGGAACCGGCACCCGGGTTCCTCGAAGCTGTTCGGCGCCTCGCTGACGATCACGGGTGCGTCCTGATCTTCGACGAGTGCACGTCGGGATTCCGCCGATCCTTCGGCGGCCTGCACCTCGGGTACGGCGTCGAACCCGACATCGCGACCTTCGGCAAGACCCTGGGAAATGGCTATGCCATCACCGCGGTGATCGGCCGGGAGTCGGTCATGCAAGCGGCCCAGTCGACATTCATCTCCAGCACGTTCTGGACCGAACGAATCGGACCCGCTGCTGCTCTCGCGACGCTGGCGGTCATGGCCGAACAACAGGCGCCGGCACAGATCGACATGATCGGCCGTGACGTCATGCGGCGGTGGGAGGAGCTCGGACGTGACGCCGGGATCGAACTGACCACCGGGGGGCTCCCCGCGCTCGCCAACTTCACCGTGCACGGCTTCGATCCGGTGGCCGTGAAGACATTGGTGACCCAGGAGATGCTCAAGCGGGGATTTCTCGCCGGCACCTCGCTCTACGCGTCGACCGCCCACGTGCCCGCGGTGCTCGACGACTACTGCAGCAATCTCGCCACGGTGTTCGATGTCATCGCCTCGTGCGACAACGACGACGACCTGACTCGCAGGCTCGACCACGGCAAGGCCCAATCGGGTTTCCAGCGCCTCGCGTAGCCGACCTGCGCCGTCTCGCTTCGCGCCGACACAAGTAGGTTGAGACCATGAGCATGTCGATTGCGACGATGAAGGGACGTCTGACCTCGCCCGAGATGCAGCTCCACTTCCTCCGGTGGTTCGACTCGGCCCCGATCTACTCGGGGTCGATCACGGCGAATCGGCTGGGTTGGCAAGTGGTCCGCACCAAGGCGAAGAACTACGCCATCTCGGTTCGTCGAGCGGTGCAACGCGACCACGCCGACCATGCGCTGGCCTCCGTCCTGGACCGTGATGGGATCGTCGTCATCCCGGACTTCTTGAACCCCGACGACTTCCAGCGTGTGCGGGCCGCGTGCGACGAGTACGCGGCACTCACCGTGGGTTCGCGACATCGGATCCGAGAACGGTGCCGGAATACGTTTCCTCAACGGGCCCGTACTGAGCGATCGTCCGGGAGACAGTGCATCGGTGATCAACGACGCACTGGCATCGGATCCTCGGACGATCGCGTTGGCAGAGCACGTGATCGGTCGACGGGTGAAGGGCCCACTCCGGGTGATCTTCCAGTTCCTCGAGACCGGTGGCGTACCAGATGACGCCGACCGCGAGCAGATCCTCCACGCGGACAAGGCATACCCGTGCGCCAAGGCGATCTACACGCTCGACGACATCACGGAGGACTGCGGGCCGTTCGTCTACGCGAAGGGATCGCACCGAATTTCGAACGATCGTCTGCGCTACGAGCGGACCATGGGGATCCGAGAGGCCTACCTCCGCCGTGGGCGGCTGCGCGACACCGAGCAGGACGAAGTGATCCAGGTGGAACGAAGCCGCCACGTCATGACGGAAACGACGAAGCGAAGCCTCGGCGTGGTCGAGACCCCGATGACCTGTCCGGCGAACAGCATGATCATCACGAACAATGCCGGGTTCCACCGGCGCGGACGTCTCGCGGAGGGATCCGCGCGCCGCACGCTCTGGGTGAACTTCTACCCGTTCCAGCGCCCCTGGTACGGACGCATCGCCTTCCGATTGGCGAAGTCGGTCATCGACACGGACAACGTGTCACGCGGACTTCCCGCGGTGAACACCCAGGACGTCTCCTGACGACGTGTGACCCGGCCAGGAGATCGAGCGATCACGCAGTTCGAGGCCGTCAGGCGTCGGGCCAGTAGGTGTGGGTCCACGCCGTTCGCGGCGGATCGAAGCCGCTGACACCGAATGCGTGCTCGAGCACGAACGACGTCGCGCGACGAGTCCTGCGCATCCAATGAGGCAGTACCCCGGTCCGCTGCATGAACCGGGGCGTCGGGGCCGCACGCTGATACGTGTCGATGATCGAATCGATCGCCGATGCATCGAACATGGACCTCGCCTCCGGTTGATCCAGCAACCAGAAGATCCCGTCGTAGTAGCGATAGATCTGGAGCAGCGTGGCGAACCGGGCGAACGCTGCAGGCTCGCCGGCCGCCAGCACGTCGGACATCGGTCGCATGTACACCGCGTCGAGGGCATGGATCTGTGCGGTCAGCGAGCGGGTCCCGATTGCCGTGGAGAGGTTTCGACGGAGGTAGTGCCGCTCCTCGACCCCACCCGTGAGGTGGACGCGTTGGGCACGGAAGTCGAGCAGCCTGAAGCCGGATCCCTCGAGGAAGGAGTGCATGTCGGCGAACAACGGTTGACCGGTGTACGCCGGGTGGATCTCCGTCTCGACTTCGACCATCAGCACGTCATCGAGCTGCTCACGGCGCATGCCCTGCAGGATCTCGAGCTCGCTGCCCTGCGTGTCCAGCTTCACGACATCCGGGCCGCGGCCTCCACCGGCGTCGAGGTGGGCCGCAAGCGTGGTGCACTCCAGCGTGGCCACCTCCGTCACCGCGTTGTAGTCCGCAAAGCCGAACATGTCGACGAACTCCGGGTCCGGAGGAAAGAACGACGACCCAGTGGCCGTGGCCAGCACGTACAGGTCCCGTGGTCCGGGAGAACCTGCGAGAGCGGTGGGATACCAATGGATGTTGGGGTGCGACCTGGCGCTCAGCCTGGCGCACTCAGCCGCATTCGGTTCGAATGCGTCGACTCGCATGTGCGGGAGATGAGCGAGCCAGTGGTCCGGAACACCGCGGGCAGCTCCGACGTCGATGGCGTGCACCGGCTGCGCAGCGAGAAGATCCCTGAACGATGCCGGAATCAGCGCCGGTGGACTCGCACGGAGCACGGGTACTCGAGGCATACGCACAGCCGGAGTGTACGGGACCGGGAAACCCTCGACCCCTCAGACACCGATTTCTGCGAACACAGCTTCGAGCCTGCGCTCGATCGTATGGTCGTCCATGACCCGCTGGCGCCCGGCGATCGACATCCTCAGGCGATCCTCGGGGTTCTCCCGAATGAAGCGGACTGTTTCGACGATCTCGTCGGTCGTATCAGCAACAAAGATCTCCGAGCCGATATTGAAATACTCATGAAGCTCTGCGGACGATTGCGTGATGAGCACACCTCCAGCTCCAGGTACTTCGAATGTACGAGCCTTGAGTTGACTGGGTCGGGGAACGCTCGGATCAGGATTCCAACTGTCGGCAAAATTGAGCGAGGCGAGAGACGAGTTGAACAGGGAGTACATCTCGTCGACAGTGATTCGACCGTTGGTGGTTCCGTAGCCATACACCGCAAGATTCGTGGGCACGATGAGCCGCTCGAGATCCTCCAGAACGCTTTCACGACGGCCATACGTCTGCCCGACGAATGCAATTCGATCCCGGGGGGATGCGTCGGGCTCGAGCGCGCTGATCCGGCTGCCAGGCACACCCCACTGGGAGAGCAAGCACCGCAGACCATCCGACCGATACCGAGCGGCCGCGCCGAAGTCGGTTGTGACCGACAACGTCAGGCTCGGCGCCAGCACCCTCGAGAACGAGTCATATCGCCAATGGTCGTCACAGAACCAGTTGACGACCGGTACCAGAGAGGTGTCACGGACCTGACGAAGAGCTTCCGGATCAATGTCGTCTCCGAAGAACATGGAGAACATCACGGTGGCCTTCGCATCCTCGAGTTCGTCCATCAGAATGCGATACTGATCTTCTCCCGCGATGCCACACAATCTGGTACTGTCGAAGAACTCCACATGGGGCGCAATATTGGACATCGCAAGCCCAAAGTTCTCGTATTCGAAACTATCACCCCGGCTCGGATCACCATAGTCCCAACGAGGCGCAACCATGAGAACGCTTCGCTCGACTTCCTGGTCCATTCTTTCAATCCCTTGTCATGTCGGAATGCATTTATCGCCCACAATCTACACCGTCGAGGCGACGTGTTTTCGTCTGTAAGGCGAGTGGCGGCTGCACGACGTCAGTCCGCAGCCGGCGTCGAGCAACGCTGACACCCATGTTTCGACGAGCGCGCCCATAACGTGTCGACAGTGTCGCGTCGGTAACTTGACGCGCTGTCATCAATGTCATTCGTGAGAGGATGTCGCCCGTTTGCCCTCGAGGGATGAGCCGAACTCGATTGCGCCCGCCGACGCGACGGTCGTGCTGACGCCCGCCGACGAGACCGATCTTCCGACGACGTCGGCGCCGTTGGATCAGTCTGACAGTGACCGGAGTTCCACTCTCCGAAAGGTGGGGCTTTCGGGGACATCGGAACCGTGGCGGTCGATGATCATCGTCGCCCTCGTTGCAGCTGCCGTGCGACTCGTGCTGTTCGTTCTCAACCCTCATCCGCTGTTCTACAACGACTCCGGCACGTATCTGGACGTCGCCCACCGGTTCTACATGCCCCCAGACCGGCCAGTTGGCGTGAGCATGTTCTACAGAGCAGTGCTGTCGGTGTCCCACGATCTGCGCAGCATCGTCGCTGCTCAAGCAGTGCTCGGGATCGCGTCGGCGACGTTGTCGGTACTCCTCGCCACGCAATGCCGTCTCCGCCGCACCTACGCGATGGCAGTCGGCTTCGCGATGGCCTTCTCGCCAGCCCTGCTCGTCTACGAATGGACGGTTCTCGCGGAGTCGCTGGTCGTGTTCCTCAGCATCGCTGCCACCACGTTGTTTCTCTCAGCACTCGACTCGGGTGGGTATGGCCGCGCCATCGCGGCCGGATTCGTCGCCGGCGGCGTCGCGACGGTCCGGACGAACAATGCCGTGTTGATACTTGCCCTTGCGTTGCTGGTGGTCGCCGCAGGTTGTCCTCGGTCCGCCCGTACCAAGGTCGGCCTTCTCTGCGCGATGGTGGCCGCAAGCGTGGTGTCGATCGGCGGATATGCGTCGCTCAACTACGTGGACTCGGCTGCGAAGTACTGGAGACGGCAACTTCGTTCTGGGCAACTTCGACGGCATCGTGCTCTTTGCCAAGACTGCAGCCCTGACCGACTGCTCGAATCCGAGCGACCCTCCGGCGATGCGAGCCGAGGTGTGCGCTGCTGGAGACACCTACCTCGATTCCGGTGTCGACGGCGTGGTCTGGGGTGACGGTCCGGTCCTCGCTGCTCTCGGTGCACCGGACGTCGCACGGAGGAACGCCGAGCTTCGTGAACTCGCGCTCGAGAACGCACGAAATCATCCGGTCGCGGTGGTCGAGGAGGCACTGCGTACGGGATGGCACGATCTGACGGATCAGGACCTGCGATACACCTCGCGCGCCAACGATGCCGGCAATGCCGGCGTTGTCGTCGAGAGGTACTTCGGCGCCGATGCCGCAGCACGACAGTCGTCGACATTCGCGAGCAGACTTCAGGACGCTCACGGTTGGTGGGTTCGAATTCGTCCGGTGCTCTGGCTGAGCGCATTCGCCGCCGTCGGTACAGCCCTCGCGCCGGCGTGGCGCTGGAACCGTGTCGGATTGCTTGCGCTCGGCGGCTTCGCCGTGCCGATCGCGCTGGTGGCGATCTCGGCCGCAGCGGTGCCCCGATACGTGGTTCCCTACGAGGTCGTGGGCTTCATCTCGAGCGCATGGCTGGTGCAGTTGTGGATGGTCCACCGCAGCGAGACGCACCGGCCGGCGCTCGTTCACGACGCCTGACATTACGGTGATTGTCTGTCGACAGCGCGAAAGGGATGCCGAGAGCAAAGGAGGCCGCAAGTGCGAGTGTTGGTGACCGCAGGGTGGCTCGGGGGCGCAGGGGGCTCCGAGCGGGCTCTGGCCGCAGTGCTCCGAGTCTTCGAGCGCGACCAGGTCGACCTCGTCGTCAAGAACCGGCTCGGTGGAGTCTGGGCCGAACTGCCGCCCGCTACCCGGGTGAGTTCACCGACGAGTCGACGCTGGAGCAGCGCTGGACGGGACCAGAACCGGTTCACGACCCGCGCTCGGCAACGCGATTCGGCGGCGGGTTCGCGGCACGTACGATCTGCATTTCGCGTTCTACTACAACGGCCCAGATCTCACTGCCGTCAGTCGCGCCAAGGTGCGCATCCTCGTGCCGTGCGGCAACAAGGTCACGCGTCTTCGCGACAAGTACGACGTCGTGGCCCTCGAATCACCGGACAATGCTCGCCTGGTTCCCGACGGCTGGCGCTCCGTGCTGTTGCCCCCGCCGTTCTCCGCTCTGGCCGAGGAAGCGGTCGAACCGTCGAGGAGCCTGCCTGGCGAGTTCTTCCTGACGGTGTTCAACCCCTGGGATCCGCTGAAGGGTGCCGACGACCTTGCGACAGCCGCTGACAGCGCCCCCCTTCCCATCGTGTGGTGCCACAGCAACCGCACGCTCCAGTTCGACATCGAGCCACGACTGGCCGAGCATGCCAACATCATTCACGTCGACGACCCCTCGACCGGAGAGATGCGTTGGCTCTACGAGCGGTGTGCTGCGTACCTCTCGTTCTCCAGGACCGAAGGGTTCGGTTGGGCAGCAGCCGATGGTCTCCGATACTCCAGAGCGGTCGTCTCGCGACCCATCGGTGTGTTCAGCTTCCCCGAGTCGCACCAGAACGGCGTGCACCTCGTGGGCGAGGTCTGGGACTTCGACTGGTCGCTGCTCGATGCCGGTTCGACAGTCGCCCCCGATCGCGACCTCAGCTGGATGTCGCCCGAGGTCTTCCGCCGGCGCGTCGACCTCATCGTTGCAGAGCGCTGACCAACAGCCCCGGGCGGTCGAGACGGCGACGCGAACCGGTCGGCATCGTGTCGCGGCACGGCCCCCGATCGACCATGCGATCGAGGGCCGTTGCGGCGACTCGGGTGAATGACCTGGTCGTGTTCAGACCGGAGCAGGGAAGTACCCGATCGCGTCGGCGAGCAGGTGGGCCCCACCACTGGCACCGAGATAGATGCACACCTTGCCCTTGGCGTCCACACGAGCGATGACCAGGTTCGGCACGGTCTGGCCGGCGACGAAGTTCAAGTTCGACGCCACCGGAATCGGCTGATCACACGGGTAGACCGTGGCGTACGAAGGACCGTCCGCCTCGACGACCGTCACGTTGAAGATGACAGTCGCACCCTTGGTGATGCCGACGCGGCCGACGACCTTGAATTCCTTGAACGAGTCAGCCGTCACGAAGCCCGAGCCATCGGCGTGACCGTCGATGGTCGCTGCACCGGGCCGGGTGTCGAGCAGCCGAGCCGGGACCGGCAAGCCGACGAAGTCGGTGCCGGCAGGCAGATACCCGATGGCGTCGACGATGAAGTGCGCTCCACCACCGGGGCCGGCGTAGATGCACACCTTGCCGTCACCACTCATCCGAGTGACCACCAGGTTCGGCACGGTCTGCCCAGCGACGAAGTTCAAGTTGGACGACACCGGAAGGGCCTGATCACACGCGTAGATCGTCGCGTAACTGGGCCCGGTCGATTCGACCGCAGTCACATTGATCACCACCGCAGCAGCGTCGACCGGAATACCGGCACGGGTGCCGACCTTCACTTCGCGCACGGTGTCCAGCCGCGACCACGCCACCGCCGACGGCATGGCCGTCGACCGTCGTCGTACCCGGCCGGGTGTCGAGCAGCCGAGCCGGAACCGACAAGCCGACGAAGTCGGTGCCGGCCGGGAAGTACCCGGCGGCGTCGACGATGAAGTGCGCTCCACCACCGGGGCCGGCGTGGATGCACACCTTGCCGTCACCACTCATCCGGGTGATCACCAGGTTCGGCACGGTCTGGCCGGCGACGAAGTTCAGGTTCGAGGCCACCGGAAGGGGCTGATCACATGCGTAGATCGTCGCGTAACTGGGTCCGGTCGATTCGACCGCAGTCACATTGATCACCACCGCAGCAGCATCGACAGGAATACCGGCACGCGTGCCGACCTTCACTTCGCGCACGGTTCCACCCTCGACCACGCCACCGCCGACGGCATGGCCGTCGACCGTCGTCGTACCCGGCCGGGTGTCGAGCAGCCGAGCCGGAACCGACAGCGACACGAAGCCGGTTGCCGATGCCGCCACTTGGGTTGCCGGCGACCACGCCATGCTCGCCACGAGCACCGATGCGACTGCGAATACCGAACGAACCCTCATGACGAACCTCCTCGTTCATGACTTCAACGGCTGCTTCACCTGTTCACCGTATGGAACGCCACGCTGGGCGGCTAGAGGCGTTCGCCCCGAACGCCACCGTCCTCGCGGCGATGCCGGCTCGTGTCAGCCGAGCCGACGAACCGCTACGAACTCGCCGTAGTCGCGGATGTAGTCGGCGTCGTCGTACTCGTGCGACGCGAACACCACCAGTACCGCATCGGACGAGAACTGGTACTGGCTCGCCCACACCATCGGCGGTACGAGCAGAGCAATGTCGGGTGCGTCGAGCTGAACCGTGGCGGACGACGACCCGTCGTCGACGTGCACCATCACCGAGCCGTGCACGCAGGTGAGCAGCTGCCGGCATTCGCGATGGGCGTGCTCCCCGCGGACATCCTTGGAAGGCACGCCGAACACGGTGAACACGCGCCGTGGCTCGAAGGGCATGTGAGACGCGAACTCGGCAACCACCAGCGAGCCACGCAGGTCGGCGAAGAGCGGCAGTCGTAGCAACTCCACGCCGGGCGGCATCGCGCCGACGTGCTCGGATGCATCCACCCGCCCGGTGGGCCGGCGTTCATCGCCGACATAGCCGACAATGCGAGCGGGGTTGCCGAAGACGATGGCATTCGCGGGGACGTCGCCGACGACGACGGCACCTGCTCCGACCATGGCGTTCTGGCCGATGGTGACGCCCGGCAGGATGGTCGCATTGGCCCCGATCGAGGCACCCGCTCGCACCACGGTGCGGGCGTATGCCGCCGGGTGGCGGCCGCTTCGGGGAACGCGTCGTTGGTGAAGGTGGCGTTCGGTCCGACGAACACGTCGTGCTCCAGCCGCACACCGTCCCACAGCTGGACGCCGCACTTCACGGTGACCCGATCGCCCACCACGACGTCGCTCTCCACGAACACTCCGTCACAGATGTTGCAGTCGGCGCCGATGACCGCACCCGCGAGCACGTGGGCGAACGCCCAGACACGCGTTCCCGCGCCGACCTGGGTGGATTCGCAGAGCGCGTGGGGATGGACGTAGGACATGCCGAGAGACCGGCCCCGGTTCACGGACCGGGCCGAGGTGACAGTTACCATACTGTCCATGCCTGGGCAGTGGGAGACTCGGTGGGGCGCCTGATACACGTCGCCTGTGACCACACCCGGTATTGCGCAGCACCGAATCCCTGGCCCGCGAGGTGGTGAGCCTGTCGAGCCACCAGGGCCTCATCGACGCACAGGTGGGGCACATCGCGGCAGCTGGAACGGAGCCGGCGTGACCACCGCCAGGTCGTTCCGGACCCTCACGGTGGTCGTACCGGTCTACAAGAACCGCGACTCGTTGCCGGAACTCTGCAGGCAGATCGGCGCGCTCGACACGGGCACGGCCACCCTCGATGTCGTCTTCGTCGTCGACGGCAGCCCCGATGACTCCGCCGATGTGCTGCGCTCGTGCGCTCATGAGGTGGGCGGCGCGGTCGACATCGTGGAGTTGTCGAGGAACTTCGGCTCGTTCGCCGCGATTCGAGAAGGGCTCCGGCGGGCCACCGGCGACGTGGTCGCCGTGATCGCGGCCGACCTGCAGGAACCGCCCGATCTCGTCCCACGCCTCGTGGAGGCGCTGCAGCAATCCGACGCCGACGTGGCGCTCGGCACCCGGGAGGGGCGTGCCGACCCGCTGGGCGCCCGGCTCTCGTCGGCGACCTTCTGGATGCTGTATCGCCTGCTCGTGCAGCGCGAGATGCCGAGCGGCGGGGTGGACGTGTTCGCCGTCTCCCGTCGTGCCCTCGACGCCCTGCTCATGATGGAGGAGCGGAACACCTCGCTGGTGGGCCAACTGCTGTGGATCGGGTTCGACCGCGTGTCCGTGCCCTACACGCGCCAGCCGAGACACTCGGGCAAGAGCGTGTGGACGTTGCGCAAGAAGCTCCGATACATGACCGACAGCGTGTTCTCGTTCACCGATCTGCCCATCCGGATCATGATCGGCATCGGCACGTTGGGTGTCGTCGGCATCGCCGTCGTGTCACTGTTGGTCCTCCTGCAGTGGCTGCTCGGCAACATCGACGTGCCCGGCTACACGCCGCTGATGCTCGCGCTGCTCTTCGTCGGCTTCGTGCTCGTCCTCGGGTTGGGCGTCATCGGGTCGTACCTGTGGCGTACGTACGAGAACTCGAAGGGGCGTCCCTCAGCGTTCGTCCGGGCGGTCGAACAGCTCGGCGCGCCGGGACACGATGATTGACACCGACGAGGCGATGCCCGAGGGTGACACCGGGCCCACCACGGGTGCCACCGCCCTGGTTCGGCGGGCCGACCGTCGCGCAGCCGCGGTGCTCGCCGTTCTGCTCGCTGTGGCGGTGCCCGTCATCGTCAGTTCCAAGGCCGCCGACCCGTGGTTCATCGGCGACGACTGGGGTCTCCTGGTCGGGCGGTCGATGACCCGACCCGGCGACTGGTTCCGTCCCCAGAACGGGCACTGGTCCACGGTGCCGCTCCTCGTGTACCACGGCCTGTACTCGCTGGTGGGAGTCCATCACTACTGGGTCTTCCGCGCGGCCGTGGCGCTCACCCACGTCGCGATCGTGGTACTCACGTTTCTGCTCGCCCGTCGGCTCGTCGTCTCGCCCTGGCTGGCTCTGCTCACCGTGCTGCCGCTCATACTGATGGGCGCGGCGCCCACCAACCTCGTGTCACCCATCCAGGTGAGCCAGTCGGGCTCCGTCGCCTTCGGGCTCGGCATGCTGCTGCTCGTGGACCACGACGGTCGGCTCGACCGACGAGACGGCGCAGCCGTCGGTCTCGGGGTGTTGTCCCTGGCCTCGTCGGGGATGGGCCCCATCATGGTGCTCGTCGTCGGCATGTTCGCCCTTCTGCGCCGCGGGGTGACGGTGGCGGCCGTGCTCATGTCGATCCTCATGGGCACGTACGTGCTCTGGTGGAAGGTTGCGGGTGGCGCGTCGGCGACGAACAGCGATCTCGACCCCGACACGATGCTCCGATGGGCGTACCAGGGGATGACGGCCACCTTCTCGCTGCCCACGCAGTACAGCCTCAGCGGCTTGGTGCTCGCGGGCATCGTCGTCGCCGGGATGGTGCAACTCGTGAGGTCGCGCGGGTGGCGCACCTTCCGGGGTACCGACGCGCTGCTGCCGGCGCTCATCGGTGGCGCACTCCTGAACTTTGCCGCCGTGTCCACTCAGCGGTGGTTCCTCGGTCCGGAATATGCCCGCTCCGACCGGTACGTCTACGTGGCCGTCGTCCTGCTGTTGCCCGTGATGGCGGTGGCGTTCCAACAGCTCGCGGGCAGACGGTCGTGGTTGGCCGTCGTCCTGGCGCTGCCGCTGCTGCTGGGCATGCCGGCCAACACTGCGCGGCTCTTCCGCGACCCGGCCTTCCGGTTCGCATCCTTGGAGGCACTGTTCACCGGGGCGGTCGCAAACCCGCTCGCGACGCGGGTGTCACCCGACCTCGTGCTCGAGCCGAACACGTTGACGGGGCGCGAGGTCACCATCGGCTGGCTGCTCGCCGCGGAACGCGAGCACAAGTTGCCGCCCCCTCCGGTCCTGTCGGACGAGCAGCGCGCCGAGATCGACATGCGCCTGAGCATCAGCCGCCAGACCATCGAGCCCAGCCCGGCAACCTCGTGCGAGCAGAACATCGGTCCCGTCCGCCTCGAGCTGCTCCGCGGCGACATCGTGCGGGTGGAGCAGTCCGTCACGCTCGCTGAGGTGGTCGACGGTCAGCCCGGTACCGCCGTTGCATACCAGCTGGATCCGCTCTTCTCCCCGGCCGACCACCTCGTGGCGGAGGTGCCGTCGATCACCGTCGACATCGACGTCCCCGGTGACGAGCCGTTCACCATCTGCCGCTGAGCAGATTGCTGGAGACGGGTGAAATCGCGTGCGGCCGGTCCAGGCAGTATCGTCGCCACGACCGCAGGACAGCGACAGGCGTGAGAGGGGGAAGTGTGAACAGGGCGGTTCGCCAGGTGCGACATCTACATCCGACATTTCTCCGCGCCGTGCTCGCCGACGCGAAGGTCACGTTGGGCTACCGCGGCGAAGGTCGTGAGCTGACCACGCGTCCGGATGCCGCGATCCAGATCATTCGCCTGGCGTGGGTGAGCGACGCCTTTCTCGCCCAGATCTGCTATCGGGCGAAAGCCCGACTCCAAGCGCTCGGGGTACCCGTCCTGCCGACGCTGTTCCACCGCCTGGCGATGATGACGGCGCAGGTGTGCATCGGCGACCCGGTCGTCGTCGAACCCGGCGTCTACCTGCCACACGGTCAGGTCGTCGTCGACGGGTTCGTGCGGATCGGATCCGGAGTCGTGCTCTTCCCGTGGGTCACCGTCGGGCTCGTGGCCGGCGAATTCCTGGGACCGACACTGGAGTCCGACGTCCACGTGGGCACAGGGGCCAAGGTCGTCGGCCCGATCACGATCGGCACGGGCGCCCGAATCGGAGCCAATGCCGCCGTCATCCACGACGTGGCCGCCGGGGCGACGGTGGTCGGCGTTCCCGCCCATGCCGTCGGAAATTCGTCGACCGGCACCGCAGACGAAGCAGACTCCTTCGCCGAACAACTCGTCGCCCGCGGGCAGATCCGCGAGGCGATTGCGGTGCTCAGCGCCCAGAACCGACAGAATCCGTCCGTGACGGTCGAGCGACGTCTCGTACAGCTGCGCCATGAGGCCTTCTTCGCGGTGCCGCACCACACTCCCGCTGGTCCCTGGCCACCTCCGGTGGACGACCTGTTCATCGGGGTCGACGGCATTCCCGAGGTGAACGCGATCGACCTCTCCGTGAACGCTCTTCGTGCGGGCATCCTCGCGCACGGGGCCCTCATCGTCCGCGGCCTGTTCGATTCCGATCGCTGCAACCGGTTGCGCGAATCGATCCCGCTCGCCTTGGCGGCCTACGACGATGTCGAGCAAGGTGCTCCTGGCGCGCACGACAGCCCGTGGTACTCGCCACTGCAGCCGACAACCGGCATCGACATCGACGACGGCGACCGAACCTGGGTCCGTGGTGGCGGAGGTGTGCTCGCTGTCGACTCCCCTCGGATTCTCTTCGACCTCCTTGACGCGGTCGAGTCGACAGCGGTGCCGGAGGTGTTGAGTACGCACTTCGGTGAACGCCCTGCGTTCTCCGTGAAGAAGACGACCCTGCGCGAGGTTCCGCCCGACACGAACACGTCGTGGCACCAGGACGGAGCATTCCTCGGTGAAGGTATCCGCACAGTCAACGTGTGGGTCGCGTTGTCGCCGTGCGGAGTCGACGCGCCATCGCTCGACATTGTTCCACGACGACTCGACCACATCGTGCCGACCGGGATCGATGGCGCGGTCTTCGACTGGTCGGTGAGCGACACGTCAGCCGAGCGAGCGGCCGACGGCCATCGGATCGTGCGCCCTGTCTTCCAGGCCGGCGACGCGATCCTGTTCGACGAGATGAACTTGCACCGCACCGGCGCGGGACCGGGGCTGACCAAACCCCGCTACGCCGTCGAGATGTGGTTCTTCGCCCCATCCACCTACCCGATGGCGCAGATTCCCCTGCTCCTCTGAGATCGAAGACGGCACCACATGCACATCGGCTCGCTCGACAACATGAGCGTCTGCATCAAGAAGCACCTACTGCCCGGGCTGGAGCTCGGTTCGGGGACTGCGCTGCGCGTCCTCGACGTCGGCGGTGCCGACGTGAACGGCTCGTACCGACCGCTGTTCGACGTGTTCGAGCCCGACTACACGGTGCTCGATCTCGAGTTGGTCGACGGCGTCGATCTCGTCCTCGAACCCGACGACCGCATACCCGTCGATGACGGACAGTTCGACGTGGTGATCTCCGGCCAGACATTCGAACACTCGGCGTACTTCTGGCGAACCTTCGAGGAGATGGTTCGCGTCTGCGCCGACGACGGGCTGATCGTCGTGATCGCGCCGTCCGCGGGGCCCGTGCACCGCTATCCGGTCGACTGCTATCGCTTCTATCCCGACAGCATGAACGCACTGGCCGAACTGACCGGAACCCATCTGATCGACACGTGGAGAGACCCAAAGGGGCCGTTCCACGATCTCGTCGGCGTCTTCCGCAAGTCGCCTCCGGACCCGTCGGTTCCCGCGCTCGCCCCGGTGACGTCGGTGCCGCTGACCCATGAGGTACAGAACGACTTCCCGGAGGGGGCGCCGCCAGAGGCGGAGCGGGGCGCCGGCGCCGAGCCGTGCAACGATTTCCTCGAGCGGGTGCACCACACGCTCCAGCCCCGGTTCTACGTCGAAATCGGTGTCGAGTACGGCGCCAGCCTCCGCCTGGCCGCGTGCCCCGCGCTCGGCATCGACCCGGCTCCGGCGCTGACCGAGCCATTGGCTCCCGAGCACAACGTCTCGCTCATGACGAGCGACGACTTCTTCACCTTCGCCGATGTGACCTCGCTGCTCGGTCCCCTCGACCTGGCCTACATCGACGGGATGCACCAGATCGAGTACGTCCTCAAGGACTTCATGAACATCGAGCGACACTGTCATGCAGGCTCGGTGGTCATCATCGACGATGTCTTTCCGGTCCACCCGCTGCAGGCCGAGCGACGACGCTCGTCTCGATTCTGGACCGGCGACATCTGGAAGATCATCCCGATACTGCGGGGAGCCCGCCCCGATCTCCTGCTCCTCCCGATCGACACCGAGCCGACCGGCTCACTGGTCGTGATCGGCCTGGATCCATCGAACGACACGTTGTGGGAGAGCTTCGACATGTTCGTGGAGATGGCGATCTCGAAGATGACCGAGGTACACGATGACATCCTCACGCGCGAGGGTGCCTTCCATCCCCAGGACCCCCTGCTGCAGCGGGTGTTCAGGTCGTTGCGCGACACGCGTAGCGACAGCGAGGTCGAACCGACGATCGAGCGACTCCGCGCACTGGTGGCGGGCTCGTTGCCGAGGTTGGTCGCTGCGCAATGAGTGACGAATTCCTGTCCATCGTCGTCATCAGTTACAACACTCCTCGGGAGCTGCCGCGCACCCTGCTCTCACTGTCGCCGGGCTACCAGAGAGGCATCGACCGCCACGAGTACGAGGTGATCGTGGTCGACAACGGATCGGCGAACCCACCAACCGCTGCCCAGTACGAGCACCTCGGGATGGACCTCACGGTGCTCACCACGGAGTCGCCCGTTTCGAGTCCGGTCGCGGCGATCAACCGCGGCCTGAACGCCTCGATCGGTTCCTCGGTCGGCGTGTTCATCGACGGTGCCCGGATCGCTTCACCGGGGCTGCTGCGGAGTGCCAAGGAGGCCCTGAGGACGTCGCCGCGAGCGGTCGTCGGCACGCGCGGCCGTTACCTCGGCTACAAGTTCCAACGCGACAGCATGATCGAGGGGTACGACCAGGCAGCCGAGGACCAACTGCTGGCAAGCGTCGCCTGGCAGACGAACGGCTACGAACTGTTCCAGATCTCGGTCTTCGACGAGTCGGCCGGTGCATCGTGGCTCAGCCCGATCGCCGAGAGCAACAGCCTGTTCCTGTCGAGGCAGATGTGGGCGGAACTGAACGGCTACGACCGGCGCTTCCAGCTTCCCGGCGGCGGAATGGTCAACCTCGACACGTGGACCCGGGCGATCTCACTGCCCGACGCGCGTCCGATCGTCCTGCTCGGGGAGTCCACATTCCACCAGTTCCACGGCGGGGTGGCGACGAATGGATCGTTGACCACCATCGACACCTTCTATGACGACTACCACGCGATCAGGGGCAGGGTGTACGAGGTCCCCCAGGTTCCGGTGCACCTGTGGGGGTCGTTCACACACGTCGTCTCACCGATCGAGCTCGGCATCGGCCATCCCACCGTGCCCGCCCATGCACCGAGCCGAGTACGTCGGCAACTCTCGATGCGGATCGGTCAGCACCTGCCTCCGTCCGTGCGCCGACGGGGTCGACAGGTGCTCGACCTGCTGGGGCCGGCGCTCCATGGCGACGTGTTCGGTGGCCGACGCAAGCAGGAGCAGGACCGCGTGTACGCCGCGCAGATCCGCGAGTCCACCTTGTTCAACGCCGACTGGTACCTCCAGCAGTACCCCGACGTGGTCGACTTCGACCCGGCTGAGCACTATCTGAGGTACGGACTTCTCCAGGACCGCCAGCCGGGTCCTCAGTTCGACGGCGTCTGGTACGCGAACAACTACCCCGACGTCCACATGTCGGGAACCAACCCGCTCCTGCACTACCTCTTGTTCGGGATACACGAAGGTCGCCGAATCCGCCCGATCGACCTGATTCCGGATGCTGCGCAGATCGAGGAGATCAGGTTCCAGACCGAACAGATCACCCACTGCGAACTGTTCGACGCCGATTGGTATCTCGCCACCTACCCGGAGGCGCGTAATGCGGACTGGACACCGGCGTTCGACTACCTCCGATACGGAGTGACCCTCGAGCGACAGCCCTCCCCCCGGTTCGATGGACAGTGGTATCTGCGGGCGTACGACGACGTGCGGTCGACGGGAACGAACCCACTCCTGCACTACATCCTCTTCGGACAGGCTGAAGGTCGCGAGATCCGCTCCGTCGCAGCAGTCGACGAAGCGTGACGGCAGCCGGACGTCAGCCGGACGTCAGATCAACACAGCGGTGAAGAACAACTGCGCCATCTTGTAGCCGACGGGCACGCACACGAGTCGCGAACACCACCAGCACGGGCAGTCGCAGCCGCGTGAGCAGGATCACGATCGGCAGGAGCAGTGACTCGGCCCGGTACAGCGACAGGTCGCCACCGAGCGTCAGCGGCATCAGCCAGAGGAACAGACACATCACCGCCGCTCCACGCTCGCCGAGCGACAGGTCGTGGCGTTGCGTCACCACCACCCATCCGGCGGCAACGATCATCGCGGCAACCAGCACCGTCTGCACGCCGATGACTCCGGGTAGCGCGTCGTTGCCCATCTTCTCCACCTGGCGGTAGATCATCGTGAGCGGGAACGTCGCCTCCAGCCGGTAACTCGCCGCCGTCTTGTACCACGCATCCCACGCGCCGACCGCCCGCTGGAAGTTCGCCATGACGGCCACGTACGCAATCGCTGTCGGCAGACCGACCAGGAGGGTTGCTCGCACCCGGGTGCGGACGTCACCGACCGACAGCGCGGTCAGCGGCACGAGTGCCAACGTGCCGACGAGGACGCCAGACGGATACGCCATCGCGGCGACCGCCCCGCACATCCGGCCAGCAGCCAGCGCTGACGATCGACGGACACCAACGCCAGGATCGCGGCGGCAAGCATCGTCGACACGGGAAAGATCGCCCCGTAGTACACGCTCGCCGGGAACGCCGCGGCAATCGCCATGCCGATCGCTCCGGCCGGGAACGGACGTCGGCGCAGGAAGCCGAACCACAGCGCCGACCACGCCACCACCATCGACACCAGCGAGATCGCCCGGCCGACCGTGTCGTACCCGAGCCCGGTCCACGAGCCCACACGCATCATGTACGGGTACAGCGGGAACCAGCCCGAGTTGCCACACCAGTCCTCGGGGCCTCGGTTGGCGACCCCGACGCACTGTTCGAAGACGTACCCGTTCCTCGCGATCGACAGGTACTGGCCGGTGTCCCAGCGGCCCCACGTGGGCGTGAGAAACGGTGCCCAACCGACCGATCGGGCCGCCAACGACACCATCGTCAGCCAGAGCAACAGCGTGCCGGCGAGTACCGCGACGTCGCGGCCCGTGACGATCTCGACGTCGACGCGACAGCGGATCTCGGAGGTGTCGACCTCGGTCACACCCGCTCCGCCGACGGGTGGACATGCGTCGAACGCACGCGATCGAGCCAGCCCAACAGCACCGCAACCGCCCGTGGGTCGTGCCGGAGCCGGTGGCCGGCTCCTTCGAACAGGCTCAGCTCCGCGCTGCCGTGGGCGTTGACCAGCTGGCGGGCGTCGGACACCGGCACGCTGTCGTCCTCCTCGCCGTGCATCACCAGCATCGGACGGGGAGCGAACCGACGTGCGGACGCAACGGGCCGGAAGCGGCGGAACTCACGGGTCCACTCCTCCACCGACGGCGGGAACTGGCGGTTGTGGATCGCGCCGATCTCGCGGGCGTGCTCGAGGAAGCGACGCGGATGATCGGCCCAGTCGTCGAAGTCGGCACGCGGGCTCAACAACCCGGCGGCGCACACTCGAGGATCGTCGGCTCCGACGCAGATCGCGATCGAACCACCGGTGTTCGTGCCGATCAGGATCACGCCGCTCGGCTCGTGCAGGGTCAGCAGATGCGAGATGGCATTGCGGAGATCGTCGACCCATCCCTGCAGCGAGAAGTCGCCCTCGCTCTGACCACATCCACGGAAGTTGAAGGTCATGGCCACGCAACGCAACTCGTTGGCCGTGCGGTCCATCAGCTGGGGGAACGTCCCACCGGAGCGCTCGGCGTCGAGCGAGGCGATCGGGAACCCGTGACACATGATCACCGCCGGACCCGGGTCGATCGCGCCGGAGGGACGGGCGATGTGGCACGCCAGCGACAGTCCGTTCGAGACGAACCGCTCGTTCATCCCGGGCACGTCAACTCCTCAGGCGCGTGGCTTGCGATGGCGACGACGGGCGCCGGCGGTGGCGAGCGTGTACCCCCGGTTGCGGGCCTCGGCGAGCGTGTCGGGCCCGAAGCTCAGCCCGACACCCTGAGCGACGATCTCGTCGATGATCGCCGGGTCGTCCCACGAGTCGAGGTCGTACACGAACTGGGTGCGCTTGTCGCCGATGAACCGGCTGTGTTCGAACTTCGGGTGGTGTTCCATCAGAGAACCACGGTAGTCGGACAGTGCATCACGGCACCCACCAACCATTGAGGTCGACGATCAGATGGCCACCGCCGTACATCCACGCGCACGACTGCAGGTTCGCCGCCAACGGCACGATCGCCCCGTTGGCGGCCGTCTCGCCGACCTGCTGGTTGAGCGTCGACGTCTCGCGCCGCACCCCGCAGTCGAACGTCGTCACGTAGCCGGGCACCGCGTGATTGGTGGCCGTCACGTTCACGAACGCCGCGGTCGGCTGGTCGCCGCCGAGCGCCGGCGCCACCACGCTGTACCCCACGGTCTCCTGCGCGGCCACCGGCGGACGGTACTGACGGGTGTCGATCACCCGCACCGGCGCCGTCGGCTTGTACGCCGAGCCGGTCGCTCCGAACGATCCGACCAGATCGACGAGCACATCGCTCTGGGCGTAGCTGTAGATGCACACCCGGCCCGCTGACAGCCCGACGATCGTGTTGTTCGGACGCGCCTCCGCGGCCACGTGATTGACCGTCGACGTCTGCGGCAGCGACCCGCCGCACGGGTACACGGTGAGGTAGCCCGGCGTCGAGCTGTTCACGGCGGTGACGTTGAGGGCGACTGCCGTCGATCCGGCCGGAACGAACCCGTTGAAATCGACCGACAACGTGGAGCCCGGCCGCGAGACGAAGCCCACCGATGGCGGAGCGGGTGTCGACCACGCGAGTGGGGCCGATCGGACTGAACCGCGACGACCCGCTCGGGCCGAGCCAGCCGGTGATGTCGACGATGATGTCGGTGTCGGCCGATGTCCACACGCACAACTGCCCGGCGCTCGACAGCGCGGCGATGGTGTTGTTGGCGACCGTCTGCGCCCCGACGAAGTTGACCGTCGACGTCTCCGGCCGATCGGTCGAGCACGGATACGCGGTCAGGTAACCGGGGGCCGCGGGATTCGCGGCCACGATGCTGAAGACCGCCGCGGTTGCATCCGCGGGCACCGTGGTCCCGTTCGTCACCTGGACCACGACCTGGCGGCCGGCGTTCACGCGGGCGAACCCGCCGATTCGGCTGCGGGTGTCGACGAGCCGGGCCGGAGTGATCGGCGTGAACGTCGAGGGCCCCGCCGACGCCGGCGCAACTCCAGGGTTCGCCGCCACCGACACCTCGTAGGCGCCGAGCGAACCGTAGGTGGTGAAGCCCGACGATGCGTCGAGCCATCCGATCGGTTCGACCTCGAGGGTGTAGCGGCCGGCCGCGACCGCCAGATCGGCGGTGACCGTCCACGACGACGGAACCGACGGCGTCTGCGTCGCCACGACCGTCCCGGCGCTGTCGCGCACCACGAGCCGGGCCAGGAGATTCGGTCCACGTCTCGCGCGCCAGGGGGCGGGCGCAGCGTCACGGACAGGTTGCCGGCCCCGACATCGACGGCGAACACATCACGATCGCCGGTGGCGCCGATGATGCCGGAGGTCGTCGACGAGCTCGACACGAGCGTGGCCCGCTCCGGCACCCCACCGTGATCGTCGGGCCGGTAACCGGTGAGCGACGCGATCAGGTCGAGATCGTCCTGCACGTTGTTGGCGCCGGAGTACTCGCCCTTCGACCACTGTGTGAACGGCTTCGACGGATCCGTGCCGCGACCCATGATCGGCGCCCACACGCCGTGACCGTTGTAATACGTCGACGAGGCCGTCGCGTCGTGGTTCAGACCGAACGTGTGACCGACCTCGTGCGACACGGCCTCGGCGATCGTCCTGACCGACACGTCGGCGGTGAACGCGAACGCCGGGGTGTCGGAGTTGCGGTCGAACACCCCGACCAATGCGATGCCGAGTGTGCAACTCTGCCCTGGCAACGCGCAGCTCGACGCCGGGGCGTACCAGTTCGTCGGGCTGATCACCACGCGCTGGCCGTAGGCGACATCGATCGTGCCCGTGCGGCGGAGTGCTTCGACTCCCGGATCGGCAGTCGTCACGTTGACGTCGAACGGCACGTAGTCCTCGGTGACTCGCTGCCAGATCTCGAAGATCGCGGCGCGCTCCGCACGTCGAGAAGGTGTCGGGTGATCCATCCAGATCGAACGCGCTCGACACGATGGGGGACGGTCCCCATGCAGGGTCGTTCGTGACGTGACCGTTGAAGTCGAGGTAGATCACCCGCGAGGCCGTCGGACGAGAACTCGAGCGCGAACACGTCGGCGGGCACCGCCTGCGTCGTGAGTTCGGACACTTGCCCGGCGTTCGCTTGGAGCGGCTGCGAATCGACATAGCCGAGCAGGCCGACGTCGGTCAGGAACAGCGACGGGTCGTCGATCAGCTCCTCGACGAGGTCGGTCGGTTCGAATCCGGCTTCGGCAGCCACATCGTGGAGCGTGCCGGACTGCTGCAACTCCTCGACCGCAGCTTCGCCCTGCAGCACGTCGAGCGAGGTCTCGACGAGCGGATCGACCTCGACCGGTTCACGTGCGCCGCCAGCCGCTGCGGACCCATCGACGGGGGCCACACACAGCACGACACCACCGATCAGGGCGCCGACGAGCAAGAACCATCCGTTCGCCCGGGTTCGAGATCGATCCCGGTGCTGCGAGGTCACGGCGACAAATTACCGTGCCCCGGGGGCCGAGCATCGTCGGCAGCCCTGCGGACGCGACAGTGCCGGGACCGACACTCGATCCCGGCACTGTTCGGACTGTTGGGACTGAACGCATCACGACCACTCGTTACATCTGGGGTCTGACCCCGGATGTAACAGTTGGACACCGCGGGGACCAGCTGCGGCAATGACGTTCAGCGGGGGTTGGCGGGAATTCGCCAGGCGGTCCAGCCTGTCGGCCTAGCGGCCAACCACCTCCAGGGTCCCGTACAAATTTTCTGGCATGTGTTTGGACCACCTCCTTCCTCTGGTGGAGATATTTCAGCACAAAGTCAGATCGTGTACGACTGGTTTTCGAGAATTTTCGACGCCAGCGAGAGGTCGCCATCGATGACCACCTGATCGAGTAGACCGTCCGGGCCCACGCGCCCGGCGCACCGACGGGTCATCACGCCCACCGGCATCGTCAACACGACGGTCGCGGGGCCCGACAGCGCCGGGACCACGGCGGCACGCTCGCCGACCTCGACGTGCAGCTCACGGACCACCGATCCACCATCGGTGAGTGAGAACGTCACCGACTGACCCGAGGTGGCTCCCGCCTTCTTGCCCACGACGAAGCCGAGCGCAGTCGCCATCTCGTCGAGCACGATGTCGACGGCGAGGCCGGACTCGTGCCCGGGTCGCCCGACAGCGTCGCGAATGTCCTGTTCGTGCAGCCAGCAGTCGAACACGCGGATCTGCATGAATCGGCCGAACGTGTCCTTTCCGGCGGGCGTGAACGACTCGGCGTTCCACTCGTCGTCGGACATCGCAGCCAGCGTGTCGAGACGCTTCGCTGTCAGCTCACGGAACCGCGAGAGCACCTCGCCGGGTGCCAGAGCTCGCAGCGATTCGACCCACTGCTCGTTGAAGACACCGATGTCGTTGCGGACATGGGCATTGGCGTCGCGGTCGATGTCGACGCTCGGTCCGGCCTCGCCGGCGAGCATCGCCTCGGTGCCCACGATGTGAGCCACATTGTCCTGTACCGACCATCCGGGAAGCGGTGACGGCCGGGCCCATTCCTCGTCGGTCAGCTCGCCGAGCAACTCGCTGAGACTGGCCCACACCTCCCCCAATCCGGCGACCGTGCGTTCCCTCGGGATGTTCGATGCCATGCCGGCATCTTGCCAGCCGCGCCCGAGCGTGATGCCAGCGGATGTCAGATGACGTCGTCGAGACCGGCTTGCGGGCCGACTGCGCCGATCGCGTCGAGATACGCGAGATGCGCTTCGACGACGTTGACCGCGTCGACGTCGTCGAGCAGCTCCACGCCGTTCTCCTCGGCCTGGCCGAGCAACCATGCGGTCAGTGCGTCCTCGGTGATGATCACGGGCTCGCTGATCGACTGTGGCGCGTCGACCACGCCGTCGGGCTGGAGGCCCTGCTCGTGCAGCCAACGCATGTGGAACACCAGGAGCTGTTCGACCTCCTCGGGCGTGAGCCGGGCCTGGCTCTGCTCGGGGAGACGATCACACACGAAGTCGACGGCCTCGTCGAGCCGATAGACGACCCGCGGCGCGACTGCGTCGAGCCGATGCGCCTCGCGCCCCACCGCAACCGCTGCGATCACGAACACGCCGAGAGCCGCGACCACTGCCAACACGATGGTGATGCCGTCCACCGCCCCAGCCTACGAACGCGAACGAGCGGCGCCCCACACACCGGTGGAACGCCGCTCGATCAGACTCGTCACGTCCGCTCGGTCTTTCGGGGTCTGACCCCGAAAGACCGGAGACCGACGGTGCGTCAGATTCCGATGCGCTGGGCGAGCTGCTCGCGGTGATAGGTGGGATCACCGAAGAGGAGCTCGGAGCTCTTGGCCCGCTTGAAGTAGAGGTGGGCCGGGTGCTCCCAGGTGAAGCCGATGCCACCGTGGATCTGGATGTTCTCGGCCGCAGCGTGGAAGTACGCCTCCGAGCAGTAGGCCTTGGCGAGCGAGGCGGTCGACGCGAGTTCGTCGTTCATCTCGCTGGCGCACCACATGCCGTAGTACGCAGCCGACTTCGCCGACTCGACCTCGAGCAGCATGTCGGCGCACTTGTGCTTGATCGCCTGGAACGATCCGATCGGACGGCCGAACTGGACACGCACCTTGGCGTACTCGACGGCCATCTCGAGCACCTTCTGTGCTCCACCGACCTCTTCGGCGGCGAGCGCCACAGCAGCGAGATCGAGAACCGTGTCGAGTGTGTCCCAGCCCTTGCCCTCTTCGCCGATGAGCGTGGCCGGCGTGTTCGAGAAGTCGAGCTTGGCCTGCTTGCGAGTCTGGTCCATGGTCGACAACGAGGTCTTCGTGAGGCCTGCCGCATCTCCGTCGACGGCGAAGAGGCTGGTGCCCGCGCCCGTCTTGGCAGCGACGATGATGAGGCCGGCGATGTGGCCGTCGAGCACGAACGACTTCGTGCCGCTCAGCGTGTAGCCGTCGCCGGCGGCAGTGGCCTCCATCGTGATGCCCGACTCGTCCCACTTGCCGGAGGGCTCGGTGTAGGCCAGGGTGGCGATGGTCTCACCCGAGGCGATGCCGGGGAGGTACTTGGCCTTGGCGGCCTCGTCACCCGACTGCAGCAGCGTGTTGGCGGCGAGCACGGCGGTGGAGAAGAACGGGGCGCACAGCAGCGCGCGGCCCATCTCTTCCAGCACGATGCCGAGTTCGACGAAGCCGTAGCCCGACCCGCCGAACTCCTCGGGGATCGACAGGCCCTGGAGGCCCATCTGCTCACCCATCTGGCTCCAGACGGCGGCGTCGTAGCCGTCCTCGGTCTCCATCAGCTCGCGGACCGCTTCCTCGGAGCTCTTGTTCTCGAGGAACGAGCGCACGGTCTTGCGGAGTTCTTCCTGTTCATCGGTGAAGGCAAAGTTCATGGGCGAGATCATGACGGAGTTGCACTGCGCCTCGCAACTCTGCTTGTGTACACACGTGGACACAAACGAGGTCAGATCGATCGGCATCCGGGAACTCCGCGCCGGGCTCGCCGAAGCCGTTCGACGCGCCGGAGCGGGCGACCGCACGGTCGTGACCGCCGCAGGTCGACCCGTCGCGCAGCTCGGCCCGCTCGATGCCGACGCCCCCGACCTCGAACGCCTGATCGGAGCGGGTGGCGTCATCCCGCCGCGACGCACCAGCGACTGGCGAGCGCCCGAGCCCGTTGCGGTGTGGGCCGGGGTCCGCATCGACCAGGTCCTGAGAGAACTCCGCGGATGATGCCCGTCCACCACCACCACCACCACCACGCTCCCCGACCCCAGCCCGTTTGCGTTGCACTTCGGTTGGGGCGGGTCAACCGAACTGCAACGCAAACGGTGTGGTCGGGAGATGTTCGATGACGGTCGTCTTGGACACGAGTGCGCTGCTGGCGATTGCCGTCGACTCGCCACTGCGCTCCACCACGCTGGCGGCGCTCGACGGCGACACGGTCTGGGCGGCGTCGGCGATGGCACTCACCGAGGCGCTCCCGGCCATCGACAGGTTGACCGACGAACGGATACTGCGGCTCGACCTGGAGGATTCGATCCGTCTCGTGTGGGACCACCTCCACGTCGTGCCCGTCGATCAACGATGCCTCGACCGGGCAGCATCACTCGCTCGCACCCAGCCGATTCGGCTCAGCGACGCGATCCACTTCGCCGCCGCCGAACGACTCCCCGGGCCGATCCGCTTCGTGACCTTCGATCCCGCCCAGATCGGTGTCGCCCTCGGACTCGGGTTCGACGTGGTCAGTTCTTGAGGGGTCAGTTCTTGAGGGGTCAGTTCCTGAGGGGACAGTTCCTGAACCCGAGAAGCGAAACCCAGCGACGGCGCGATCGGTAAGGTGTCGTCCCGTGACGGAGATGACCACCTCGACGAATGGCGTGCTGTCGGTGGTGATGCCGTGTTACAACGAGGAGAAGACGGTCAAGGAGATCGTCGACAGGGTGCTGGACTCGCCACTCGTCGGCGAACTCATCGCCATCGACGACGCCTCGACCGACACCACCCTCGCCATCCTCCAGTCGTACGACGACTCCCGGCTGCGCGTGCTCGCCCAACCCGTGAACCGCGGCAAGGGAGCCGCACTTCGTCTGGGTTTTGCCGAGGCGACCAAACAGTTCGTGATCGTGCAGGACGCCGATCTCGAGTACGACCCGGGTGAGTACCCCAAGGTGCTCGCTCCGCTGCTCGACGACGACGCCGATGTGGTGTACGGCTCACGATTCAGCGGCGGCGATGCCCGGCGGATCCTCTATTTCTGGCACACACTCGGCAACCGCGCGCTGACGCTGGCGTCGAACATGGCGACCAACCTCAACCTGAGCGACATGGAGACGTGCTACAAGGCGTTCCGGCGCGAGATCATCCAGGGCATCGAGATCGAGGAGGATCGCTTCGGCTTCGAGCCGGAGGTGACGGCGAAGATCGCCGCGCTGCACTGTCGGGTCTACGAGGTCGGGATCAGCTACTACGGCCGCACGTACGACGACGGCAAGAAGATCGGCTGGCGCGACGGAGTCCGCGCGGTGTTCTGCATCGTGGCCTACTCCCCAACCGGTGTCAGGTTCGGACTCCGGCGAGCGAGCCCGGTCGTGGCACGACTCACCGGTTCGTGACCCGACCCGCCACGCCCGTTCAGCCGAGCGGTTTGCGCGCGACGATGAACACCGACTGACCGAACGGCATGCGGAT
>CAWHEI010000019.1:0-11665 GCA_963828415.1 Ilumatobacteraceae bacterium | reverse complement strand
CCCGGCGGATCTGTCGACAGACGTCGCGCAACGCAACTGTCGCAAGCGGTGCGTAGTGGTCGACCCACGCGTAGCGCCCGACCCGGGCGTGCGGCCCTGCGTCGGGAGCGGGGTGTTCGGGATCGGTGACCGTGAGATATGGCCGGGCTGCGACGATGACCGACTGCGCTCCCTCGACGGCTCGCTGCGGATCGGTCGATCGGTCGGGGTCACGGTACGTGAAGCCCATCTCGCCGTGGAGACCTGCTCGCGACGTCGGAACAGCTCGGTTCGCGCCTCGATGAGGACGTCGGACGACGTGACGCCGAGGTGGCTGATCCCGTGCTCGGCCAGCCGTCCCCGGATCTCATCGATCGATGGAAGCGGCTCGGGGCGACGCACCCGGCTCAGGGTACGGCCGCGGAGCAGCACGTACGACGACGCTCGAGAGCTGCCGACGTGGAGGTCGTTTGATGTTGCGGTGTCGCGGGCCTGACCGTTGTTGGTCAGGCGGCGGTTCGTCGGCCGGGTGGTCCGGTGCTGTGGATCGTGCCATCGGGAAGGCGGAGCGTGAGTTGCCGGTTCGGGCCCAGCTCGATGACCCAGCCGTCGTGGTGGATCTTGCCGTGATGTTTCGAACAGATCGGGACCAGATTCTCGAGGTCCGTTCGCCCCCGTTGCGCCACCAGACGATGTGATGCAATTCGCAACGGTCGTAGCCGACGGTGCAGCCCGGGATCGCGCACGTGCTGTAGAGGCCTCGGAGAGCCCGGCGCTGTGCGCGGTTCGCGAGCCGTGTCGTCCGGCCGAGATTCAGCTCGCCGGGCGCGTGGAGCACGACGCCGTTACGAACGACCACCGCGGTCACGTCGGCGTCACCGGCGAGTTCGGCCAGTACACGCGCAGGAATGTCGACGGGGATCGACCACTCCGCGACCGGCCCGACCTGCCCGGGTGCGTCCGCATCGACCACCACGAGATATTCCGGCCGTCCGGGCTTGCCGCTCGCCGCACCATCCAGCAGCCGCTCCAGAGCATGAGCTGCGAGGAACCTCTGCTTCTCGATCGGATCGGTCGGGCATCGCTCCGGCACCCGCTCCGCGAACAACGTCTCGTCGCACCATCCAACTTCGCGGCCAACTTGACGCCGGTCACGGGGTCGAAGCGACCGCGCGAGATTCCACATCCCCTCGGCGTCCACCCACGTGTTCAACCTCGTGTTCGCCTTCTGGCGTTCGAGACGGTCGAGGCCGTCATCGGCCTGCAACCGGGTGACTTCCAACCGGACCCGCTTCGCGAACTCGTCGACCGTGCCCGCCGCAGCCACATCCGCAAGTTCGTCGACCCGCTCGAACAACGCCGAACGCTGCCGATCGTCCAACTGCCTCGA
This sequence comes from Ilumatobacteraceae bacterium, assembly GCA_963828415.1. Taxonomy (GTDB): domain Bacteria; phylum Actinomycetota; class Acidimicrobiia; order Acidimicrobiales; family Ilumatobacteraceae; genus Sva-07. The sequence goes on along the minus strand of CAWHEI010000019.1, from coordinate 10,296 downwards.
ACAGCGAGTGACCGCATCGACATGACCCAGCAGTGATCGCACCATCACCCAACCGGCCCGCCAGGTTCGGCGTTCGGTCCAACGTGTCGGCACGATCCTTTGTACTTGGCTGCCTGGCCGATGGATGTCTTCGAGCACCTCGCGATCGTTGCCTCCGGAAACGACACCTGCGACGCACCAGTTGCCACCAGTGCGGCCTGCTGCGCATCAGCCCATGCCGTCACCTCACGGAGCGACACCAAGCCGTTTTCCATCAACCCTGCACCGGCAGCAGCATCGGCACGCACCGCGGCCGACGAGCTCCACCCGCTCGACGACCGCATCGATCTCCATCGTTCAGGCAGCGACCCCGGCGACGACGCCCAGCTCGAACTCGGCGAGGCTCACGAATTCGACGGGATCATCGAGCAGTCCCGCACGCTGGAACAGGGCAACGGCCCGATCGGCCGCCGAGAGCGGCGCAGCAACCGGCACGGTGACGAGGTTGATCGGCCCGTCGTCGTTGGCGAACAGGTGGGTCACGATGCACTCGGCACACGCTGTCGTGCCGGTGGCGACGCAGGTGTCGCACTCGATCGAGAAGGCCGGGCCGCCGTCGTGATCGGTTCCGTCGATGTGGGAGTTCTTCATGCTTCTCATCATGACGAGGGGCTGTAACACAGTTGTCAGACTGTGGTTGTTCGGGCTGCTGGGGCGTTGGTCTGACCCGGGGGGTCTCTGACCCGCAAGGTGTCTTGGCTGTGACTTCGTCGAGCTGTCCGCCGGCCACCACGTTCCGGGAGCCTCGATCGATGCGTGTGACCTGATAGGAGCCTGTTGGCGCAGACCCGTCTCTGTATTGTTCACGTCTCGATCGTTGCCCCTTCACGTGTTCACCGATTGAAGAGAACAGCATCATGATGACATCAACCATGCGTGACCGGCGGGTTCGACACTCCTGAGTGTCGAACCCGCCGAGCGAGCAAGAGAATTCCCCCAATCGCGATCGTCCGCATGCGCTCGACCCCCGAACACGCGACGACGTCGTGCGACGACTCGCCGACGGCACGACCACATCCCCAGCGGCGCCGAACTCCGAGCACTCCGCAAAGCCCCACCGCCGCCGGAGCAGGCGTCCAGATCGCCCGCGGCGTCCACAACTGGATCACCGAAATGACCACTTGACAACTGGAGGAGCGTCACAGTTGCCCGGCTCTGCAAAGATAACGCACCTATTTCGATCATTACGAACATTTCAATCTCATGAATTGATGCGCAACATCGCTGACACATTGAGGCGGAATGCACATCTGGTCGCGGACTCCTTTGCGGCTGAACCCGTTGCACTACTTGATTCCGGAGTCCCACGCTGCGCCGGCCGTCCCGATCGAGGTCGGCGACGATTGATTCAAGCTTTCCGCAAGATGAGCACCGGCCCCTTTCAACCGGAAATGACCTCGTCTACTGTCGCGCCGGTCACGACCCGACCTGTTGGGAGAGTTGGCCGAGATGTACTCCACGAGCCATTCATTGGCACCAATTCAAGAACGCGCGACTGACGGGCTCTGTCCGTCGAACCGCGAGATCGACCGGTGTGCTTCGGCGGGCCGGTTGCTCGTCGTCGAGGAACACGCCTTCGTCGCGAGGGACTCCGACTCGCGCTGACCGAGCGTCGCTGGGCTGTCGAGATCAGCAGCGGATCCACCGCTGACGACGTGGTCGACCACGCTCGGCGGTTCGAGCCGCAGTGCGTGCTGTTGGACACACAACTGCGCAACGGAGTCGGCAATGGCATCAAGCTGATCGAACCGCTCGCGGCGACGGGTGCCCGTGTCGTGATGCTGACGGCCGAACGGCGTCGCACCGTCCTCGCCGAGTGCCTGGAGGCTGGAGCAGTGGGTTGGATCGGCGTCACCACGCCACTCGACGAGGTCGACTCGACGCTCGGCCGTGTCCTCTCCGGTGGAGCCATCATCGGGCGGACCGATCGCGCCGAACTGCTCGAGCACCTGCGACTCGAGCGGGCGCGGGCGCTGCGGGCACAGGCGACCTTCGAACAGTTGACACACCGAGAGGCCCTGGTGCTCGCGGCGCTGACCGACGGCCTCAGCGCCGAGGAGATCGCCCGTGAGCACTTCGTCGCGCTGACGACGGTCCGTTCGCAGATACGGGCCGTGCTGCAGAAGCTCGGCGTACGGTCGCAGTTGGCGGCAGTCGCACTCGCGGACACGCACCGCGACCTGCTGCCGTACGCGTCCAGTGCGGCGAGGGACCGGCGACGTTCCACCCCGGTCGTCCAGGGCTGCGGCCCCGCCTACTCCGTTCGCACTGCCTGAAGCACCCGCGCAACCAGCGCACCACATCAATCCTCGGGCCGGTCATACGGCGGGTGCGGATCAGGCGTGGAGCAGAACGACGGCGAGGGTGCCGGCGATCAGCGGCGGCCCGAACGAGTATCGCAGGTGAAGTCCACGTGCCCGGATGCACGTGGCGACGGCGATGGCCAGTGCGAGCAGATGCCCGGCGATGGCGCCGTACAGCACGTACGGCAGGCCGTACCAGCCCAGCAGCAGGCCGAGTACGGCGGCCAGTCGGACGTCGCCGAAGCCGAGCATCATCATCCCGGTGAACTTGGTCGTCACGATCCAGACGAGGGCGAAGGCGTTGACGAACAGCACGGCGCCTGCCACCGCCGTCGCCAGCGGAAACCAGTCGCGCTCGACGATCGCCGCGAAGACCAACCCACCGGCCACTGCGGCGAGCGTCGAGTAGACGATGCGCGTCGGAAGTCGCTGGATCCTCCAGTCGATCACCGCCAAGAGCACGCCGCCGAAGATGAAGGCGAGCACCGCAGGCAATTCAGGGCTCAGCCCCAGCCGCCAGAAGGCGACGAGGAACAGCACTGCAGTGAGCGCATTGAGCCAATGCTTCTGGACGACAGCGTGGAACGTCATGCCACGACTGTACGAACCCGAGGTATCGGTCGAATTCATCAATCTTGGGGATTTCACGATCTGTGTCCGTCTTTAACGTCGCTGCAACCCACCTCGATCGGCGGGGCTCGGGACCTATCAAGGAGCACACAGGAACATGTTGAACATCGTGGAGAAGTACTCGGCCGAGACCGCTGTCGAGTCAGAAGATGGCGTCGTCGCCATCGAGTATGTCGTGGTCGCCGGCGCACTCGTCGTGGCCCTCGCGGCGCTGTGGACGGCATTCGGCGCGACGCTGTCCGCCGAACTTCAGGACATCGTCGACGGCATCAAGTGATCCGGCTCGGGGGGAGGGCGACCTCCCCCCGAACGGGGACCCTTCTCATGAATCGCTCGCTTCGATCCCGACGTGACGACGAAGGCGTCGTCGCGCTCGAAGTCGTCCTCGTCATGCCGATCCTCCTGATGTTGATCGTCGGGACCATCGTGCTCGGCAACTTCCTGAACGTGAAGACGCAGACGACCGGGCTCGCCCGCGACGGAGCGAGAGCTGCGGCGTTGAGCCGGAGCCTGCCGGCCGACACCGCCGTGGTCGGTGCGCCGTGCGCGAATCCGTCCGACCCGACCAAGTTCGTCACCGTGCAGGCCACCAAGACCGTGTCACTGCGCACCATCCCCTTCCTCCCCGACCTCCTCCCGGACACCATCACCGAAACGGTGACCATGCGATGCGGTGGATGACCGAAGCCGAGCGTGACGACAGCGGGGTCGCAACGATCTTCGTGATCCTCGCGATGGCAGCCGTCGTGGTCGGCGCGGCACTCGCCATCGACGTCGGCGGCTACGTCCTCGCGGCCCGCTCGGCGCAGAACAGCGCTGATGCCACCGTGCTCGCGGTCGCCACCGACTGCGCGCTCACCGGCGCCCCGATCGCCGACTACGCGCCGTACCGCAAGGACGGCCAGACCATCACCGCCCCGGCCTGCGGCAGCGGCGAAGCCACGATCACGGTGACGAAGAACGTCGACGGTCTCCTCCTCGCGCAGAGTGCGGGCGACGTCGACCGGTCAGCAACGGCACGGTGGGGAACCCTCGCCTCGGCCACGACCGTGCCGATCGTCATCGCGGACTGCGAATTCTCACCGCTCATCCTCGACGGCGGCGCGGACATCACCATCTATCTCGACGACACGAAGCCACAAACCGGGTGTAGTTCACTTCCCGGCGGCTTCAGCCAACTTCGCGACGACGTCTGCGCGGTCGACATCACCGCCGGAGGTACGGCTCCGGGCCAACCCGGCGCAGCGCTCAACAAGATCGTGCCGTGCATCACGAATCCCACTGCTCCGGCACTCCCTCGCACCGTTCTGATCCCGATGTACGACGCAGCCGCCTGCCAGGCATCGGGCTGCAAGGGCAATAGCCAGTACCCGATCCTGGGTTTCGCCGGCTTCAAGGTCACGGGCTACTCCTTCAACGGCAACAACTACGACGGGACCCTGGGCAAGAAATGTCCGGACGAAACACGGGGCAAGTACTGCCTCCGGGGAGATTTCGTCCCCGAGATCACATCCGGCGGCACCCCCGGTCCCAGCACCGACTTCGGTGTCACACAGGTCTACCTCTACAGCTAGCACCCAACTCACCACGAGAAGGACAACTCCACAATGAAGAACAAACGGCGGATCATCGGGATCGTTGCAGCAACGATCCTCGCACTCATCGGCACCGTGGCCCTCGTGACCTACGTGCGCTCGGCAACGGACGACGCGGTGGCCGACGAGGCGCTCGTCGACGTCTACGTCGTCGACGAGTTCGTGCCCAAGGGCGCCGAGCCCGACACCATCATGTCGGCGGTCTCCGTCGAACAGGTGCCGGCGCGCCTGGTGCAGGCCGGTGCGCTCACCGACCTCGAGCAGGTGGGCGACCAGGTCGCGGCGAGCGACCTCCAACCGGGCGATCAGCTGCTTGCCGCGCGCCTGGCGGCCAAGGACCTGGTGACTCAGGATGTCACCGACAAGGTGCAGGTCTCCGCGCTGCTCGAAGCCGAGCGCGCCGTGGGCGGTGCCCTGAAGAAGGGCGACCTCGTCGGCGTCTACATCTCCTTCGATCCCTTCGACGTCGACGTGTCCGGGCAGGATCCCGACGCGCAGGCAGACGCTCCGACCGACGCCTCGGCGCTGCTCACACCACCCGCGGACTCTGCGACCGATCCCCAGGCGACCGACGCCGAGGCGGTCCCCACGAAGACGCCGAACGTGAGCCGCCTCGAGTTCCGCAACGTCCTGGTCACCAACGTGCAGACCACCAGCGCCCCCGTGAACCCCGACGACACCAACGACGACACGAACGGCGACGAGCCGACCGTTGCCCAGGTGACCGGCACGCAGTACGTGGTCACGATCGCCCTGTCGCCCGAGCAGTCCGAACGGTTCGTGTTCGCCACCGAGTTCGGCAAGGTCTGGCTGTCGCTCGACCCGGCCACCGTCGCGGACGACGGCACCCGACCCGTCACCCTCGCCAACGTCTACACGGTGGTGAAGTGATGCAGAACCAGACGCCGACGGTGGTCGTCGGCCGCGACATGTCGCCCGAGTTGTTCGTCGACGTGTCGGCCACCTTGAGCAGCATGGGGGTGGTCGTCGAGACCGACGGATTCACGGCCACTCCCCGGCGGTCGAAGGTGATCGTGGTGGTGTCACCGAAGGGCGGCGCCGGCAAGACCGCTGTGTCGTCCAACCTCGCTGTCGCCCTCGCCGAGCGTCACCCCGGCCGCGTCGTCGCCGTCGATCTCGACGTGCAGTTCGGTGACCTCGGGCTCGCGTTGTCGCTGTCGCCGGAGCACACACTGGCGCAGCTCGCTCGTGCGAGCCAGATCGACGCAACCACACTCAAGTTGCACCTCACGTCGGCATCGAACGGACTGTTCGTGCTCGCCGGCGCCAACGACCCCGTCGACGCCGACTCGATCGGCCATGCCCACGTGTCACAAGTACTGCCGATGCTGGCGCAGAACTTCGACTTCGTCGTCGTCGACACCCCGGCGGGCCTCGACGAGCTCACCCTCGCGGCGCTGGAATGCGCCACCGACCTGCTGCTCGTCTCGAGCCTCGACGTCACCAGCATCCGCAGCCTGCGCAAGGCACTCGACGCCTTCGACCACCTCGGAATCTCCGCGGAGCGTCGACTGCTGCTGAATCGCGCCGACTCGAAGGTCGGCCTGAACCCCTCCGATGCCGAAGACGTCATGGGCATGAAGATCGCGTGCTCGATCCCGTCGAGCCGCGAGATCCCGCTCTCACTCAACCTCGGCACCCCGGTCGTGATCAGCGAACCGAAGTCGGCGGTCGCCAGACAGTTGCAGCAGCTGGCGCTGCTCTACGCTCCGAGCAACGCGGCAGCCCGCTCGCAAGGGGTGGTGGCGATGAGCGTCAGCGAACGCATCAACCAGGCCCAGGAGGCCGCACGTCTGCGTGGTGACATCACGAGCACGTGGCGTGACGCCCCGAACCCTTCTCAGACGGTCGATGGTCTGGGCGATTTCAAGTCCAAGGTGCACGACGCCCTGTTCGAGCGTCTCGGCACGCGGCTCTTCGAGGCGACGAGCGAAGCCGAGATGCAGTCGCTGGTGATGGCCGAGATCTCCGCGCTGATGGACACGAGGGAGTCGGCGTTGTCACCGGAGGAACGCGAGTTCCTCGTCCACGACATCGCTCGCGACGTGATGGGCCTCGGCCCGCTCGAGCAGTTCCTGAACGACCCGACCGTCAGCGAGGTCATGGTCAACGGCAGCGAGAACATCTACGTCGAGCGCGCCGGCCTCCTGGAGCGGACCAACGTGCACTTCATCTCCGAGGAACACCTCCGACGGGTGATCGAACGGATCGTGTCGTCCGTCGGTCGGCGAGTCGACGAGTCGTCGCCGATGGTCGATGCCCGCCTGGCCGACGGGTCACGCGTGAACGTGATCGTGCCGCCGCTGTCACTCGACGGATCGATCCTCACCATCCGCAAGTTCGCCAAGGATCCGTTCACGGTGAGCGATCTGATCGCGATGGGCACGATGACCGAATCCGTCGCCTCCCTGCTCTCCGCGACCGTGGCCGGCGGGATGAACCTCCTGGTCTCGGGCGGCACCGGCACCGGCAAGACCACCTTGCTCAACGTGCTGTCGAGCTTCGTTCCCGACGAGGAGCGCATCGTCACCATCGAGGACGCCGCCGAACTGCAGTTGCACCAGGAACACGTGGTCCGCCTCGAAGCCCGTCCCGCGAACACCGAGGGCAACGGTCGAGGTCACCATCCGCGACCTGGTCCGCAACGCGCTGCGCATGCGGCCCGATCGCATCATCATCGGCGAAGTCCGCGGCGCCGAGGCGCTCGACATGCTGCAGGCGATGAACACCGGCCACGACGGGTCGCTGACCACCGTGCACGCCAACAGCACGCGCGACGCCCTCGCGCGGTTGGAGACGATGGTGCTCATGGCCGGCTACGACCTGCCGGCCCGGGCGATCCGCGAGCAGATCGCCTCGGCGCTGAACCTCATCGTGCAGATCGAACGCTCACGAGACGGCTCCCGACACATCAGCCATCTGACCGAGGTGGTCGGCATGGAAGGCGAGATCATCACCCTGCAGGACATCTACCGGTTCGACTACTCGACGAAGACACTGGTGCCGACCGGCGTCCGCCCCGAGTTCATGGACAAGCTGGCGCAACACGACATCACACTCCCGAGCGCGCTCTTCGCCGGACCCGGGGTGTGGTCACGATGACAGCGACCACTGCGGATGATCGTCGCGCTCGGTCTGACCGCTGTCGCCGTGACTGCGGGCGCCATGGCATCGGTCGGCGCGCCGGTACGCGCACAGGAGCCGGCCGACAGCCTGGAGGTGATCCTGGCGATCGACGCGTCGGCGAGCATGCGCCCAGCCATCGAGGAGGCGAAGCTCGCCGCCGCCGAGTTCGTCGCGGCAATGCCGCCGGATGTGCGTATCGGCCTCGAGACGTTCGCCGACCAGGTCACCGTGTTGGCGCCCCCCACCACCGATCGGGCACTGCTCGCAGCGCAGATCGATTCGATCGTCGCCGACGGCGACACTGCGCTCTACGACGTCGTCGTCGGGGCAGGCGCCCGGTTCACGCCGACCGTCGAGCACAAGGTGCTCGTCGTGTTGTCGGACGGCAAGGACGAGGGAAGCTCAGCCACCTTGGACGACGCGATCGCCGCAGCGCAGGGCATCAGCGTCGAGACGATCAGCCTGACCACCGCCGAGACCGACCTCGCCAGCCTCACCGCCCTCGGCCCGGTCACCTCGGCCGACGATCCCGCTGCGGTGTCGAGCGCATTCGCCCGAGTCGCCAGCCTGCTCGTCGAGGTGATCGAGCCTGCGCCGAGTTCGCTCGCACCGGCCACCACCCTCCGCGCCGGCGACCACGGTCGCGACTGTCGCCGCTCCACCGGCCACGACGGCCGTCGGCACTGTCCGCCGGCCGCAGAGGTCGACCTCGTCGACGCTGGTCTGGTCGTGGGCGCCGTCGGCATCTTCGCCGGCCTGTTCCTGCTCGGGCTGCTGCTGTTCCCCGAGCGGGTGTCCAAGGCCCGGCTGGGCATCGACAAGCCGCGCAGCGTGTCCGACATCGGGATGCGCGCGACGTCGGCGATCGATGATGCCCTCGTGCGCCACGGCAAGCGCGCCGACCTCGGCACCGCGCTGGCGTTGCCGACATCTCGATGAAGCCGGCCGAGTTCGTCGCCGTCGTCGCGCTCGTCGCCGTGGTCGCCGGGCTCGTCGGTCTGGTGCTCGGCGGCCCGCTCCTCGCCGTCGCGGTCGCATCGCGGTCTGTCTCGCGGTCCGATTCCACGTCCGTCGGGCGAAGGCGAAGCGCCAGGCGGCGTTCGCCGACCAGCTGCCCGACGTCCTCCAGTTGATCACCACGCGCTGCGCAGCGGATACGGCATCACCCAGGCGTCGAGTCGGTCGCCGAGGACTCCGAGGACCCGCACGCAGTGAGTTCGCCCATGTCCTCGTCGAAACCCGACTGGGCCGCGACCTGTCCGACTCGATGCACGCGCTCGCTCACCGCATGGAGAGCAAGGACCTCGAGTGGGTGGTGTCGGCGATCGACATCGACCGCGAGACCGGCGGCAACCTGTCGGAGGTCCTCGACCGGTGAGTGCGACGATTCGCGACGCGGACGCATCGCCCGTCACGTCCGAACGCTCACCGCCGAAGGACGGCTGTCGGCGCGCATTCTCATCGCCTTTCCGATCCTGATGCTGGCCTGGCAGTGGCGAGTGAATCCGGACAACTTCGAACTGCTGACCTACGGCGCCGGACTCGTCGCCCTCGTCATCGCCGGGATCCTCATGGTCGTCGGCGCCGTCTGGGTGCACCGGTCGTCAACTCGGTCGCCCTGTGAATCGAAAGGATCGTGAACGCATGGACCTCACCCTCATCCTCGGAGCGCTCGCCGTGGTCGGCGCGGTCGGCATGTTCTGGTGGGGCCTGACGGCTCGGCCGTCGGCCGCCGCGGCCAACCTCCTGGCCGGGCTGCCGGAGCCGGCCCCGAGCCGGACCGTTGGTCGCCGCCATGCGTCAGTTCGGTGAAGACCACGCAGCGGATGCTGCCCAACGCACTCGTCGACGGTCTCGGCGTGAAGCTCGTACAGGCCGGCCATCCCAGGTCGGACTCGATCTGCCACGCCTGCTCGGCATCAAGATCACGCTGGCCGGCCATCGCCGCGCTCTGCTGCTCATCAACGGCCAGGTGCTGCTCGCATCATCGCCGCGGCGGTGTTGTTCTTCCTGCCCGACTACTGGGTGCTCAGCGTGCGCGACAGCGTCAGGCAACCGGATCCAGGCCGACGCCGCCGACATCATCGACCAGTTGACGATCTGTGTCGAGGCCGGCCTCGGGATTCGACGCAGCGCTCGCCCGGGTTGCAGCGACGACGACCGGGGACCGTTGACCGACGAACTGCGTCACACGCTGAGCGACATCCGTGCCGGCGTGCCGCGGGCCCAAGCCCTGCGCGCGCTGTCCGATCGGGCCCAGATCGTCGAGATCCGTCGGCTCGTGACTGCCCTGCTGCAGGCTCAGAAGCACGGTGTGCCGATGGCGGACACGCTGCGTATCCAGTCCGCCGAGATGCGGCTCAAGCGCACCCAACGCACGGAGGAGAAGGCGGCCAAGCTGACCGTCAAGATGCTCTTCCCGATCATCTTCTGCTTCCTGCCGGTGTTCATGATCATCACCATGGTTCCGGCACTGATCAGCGTCTTCCGAGCGCTGTAGGTACAGAACGCCGCAGCCCTGGCCCTCGGATGTCAGGGCGCCGAGAGCTCGGCGCTCCCGTGAGTAATGTGGGGTCGTGGAG
>CAWHEI010000018.1:0-77036 GCA_963828415.1 Ilumatobacteraceae bacterium | reverse complement strand
GTACTCGGACACCTCCGCACGCGACACTACCGGTCGACCGCAGCCGGTACGAGGCGAGCTCACATCCAGGAGCGACGGTCGGTCTCGACGCCGTGGAGGATCACGTCGCGGACCGTGTTGGCCTCGTCGATCGGGATCATGCCGATCGTGACCGTGCCGGCGGCCGTGGCCACATGCACACGGCCGAGGCCTCGGCGGCGCTCGAACATCGTCTGCGTGACGCGGACGGAGTTGGTCTTGCGGATCAGCAGCTGCTCGGTGGTCGCGACGAACACGTGGCTCGAAGTCACCAGTTCGGACCCGAGCAGCCATCGGTGCGTGCGGACGTGACGATTCGTCGCCCACCACACCAGCACTATCACCAGCACCGCCGCCGTCGACCACCAACCGATGAACTGCCATGCCACGACGACGACCACACCAGTGGCGATCGACGTATTGCGCACCCGGAGCCAGACCAGAGCCGGGTGGATCCGACGATCGGGTGCGAGAGCCGCCAGCGGGGTCAGACCGACCAGCCCGGCGAGTGCTCCGACCTCGTCGTCCCGGCACCCACCGAATCGCAGGTCGCCGGCACCTGCGTTCGACAGGTCGACATCGCGAAGTCCGACACGGCGCTGGAGCGGGTTCTGGCGACAGGTCATCACCTGCACCCGATTACGGGTGGTCGAGGTGCTCGTCCGCGACAACAGGCCGGAGGTACGACGCAGCGTCGCCTGGTCGGTGCGTAACGCCAGTTGCCAATCGGTGAGGAGGACGCGGCCGAGGTTCAACGCCACGACGAACACGAGAGCGGCGACGACGACGGGAGGCACCGACCACCAAGCGAGCGAGTCGACACTCACGTCGGGCGCGGCATCGGAGAGGCGATCGCCGATCGGCTCCAACAGCTCCTGCGACACGGCGAGCAGCGGCACCAACACGGCCAGTCCGGCCCACGGCGACATCGTCAGCGCTGCAACGACGAGCCGCGTGACGTCGTGCCGGAAAACGATGCGTTCATCGGCGGCGCGCTGATCGACGGCGACAACCCGAGCGGCCGTCATGACGGAGCCAGCGGCGCCGACTCGACGTCGCAGCTCGTCGGCCACGGGCCGGGCGACGGCGTCGATGGTGAACTCGGCCTGCGCCGAGCCGGCGGTGTCGATGACCACCTTGACGAGGCCGGTCACGCGGTGCAGCAGCTCCTGCTCGACGGCGATGCTCTGAATCCGATCGATCGGCACCGTCAAGCGGTCGGAGCGCAACACGCCGCTGGTGACCACCAACTCCTCGTCGACGAAACGGAACGTGTAACGCCACCACGACAGCGCCGACACCGTCACGAACAACGCGCCGACCACGACGATGGCGACGAACAGGCGCCCATCGGCGGCCCATCGGACGATGACGGCGACCGCCACGATGAGCTGGACGATGCCGAGCGACCGAACGATGCGCACGCCGAGCATCACGATGGCGAACGGCGACTGCCGCTGTGGCTCGGTGAGATCGATCACGGCGCGGGCCACGGCGACGGCAAGTCGTCGCTGTCCGGGCCGTCGTCGATCTCGGACTCGATGGTTGCTCGATCAGCGATGGCGAACTTGATCTGCTCGGCGGCCTCCGGCGACAGCCCCGGCACCGAGAGGTCGGGGCCGGCCGAACTCACCTGCAGCGTCGCCAGTCCGAGAGATCGCTCCAACAACCCACGGCCCACGCTGACGTGTTGGACTCGCGAGAACGGGATCGTCTCGACTCGGTGCCTGATCGCCCCGCTTCGCAGCGACAGATCGCGTTCGCGCAGTTGGTAGGCCAGCCGGCGCGATTCGACCACGAGGACGACACCGATCGCCACGAGCACCGCGACGATCCCGACACCGACAGCAACCGGCACGACGAACGACTCGGTTCGCCACACGATCAACCCGATGACGACCACCACGACGAGGGCCGTCACGACCACACCGGCGAGCGAGCCCCACACGTACCGACGATCGACCGACACGAACGCGTCGTCGGAAAGCCGAGGGAGGTGGTCGACCGGAATCGGATCGTTCGAGAAGGGCTCGTCCATCTCCCTCCATTCAACCCGCACCGATGCGTCGACGAGTTGTGGAGCACAGCGACCGTCGGTACCGTCACCTCACCGACTCTCCCCATGCATCCACCCGCTGATCGGGGGAACGTCATGGTCACACTCTGTTGGGCTGCCAAAGGTGGCAGCGGAACCACGGTCGTCGCAGCGGCGCTCGCACTGAGCTCGCCGCGTCCGTCGCTGCTCGTCGATCTCGACGGCGAAATCCCGGCTGTCCTCGGCCTTCCGGAACCCGATCGACCAGGCGTGGCCGAATGGCTGGCGAGCGACACGTCGCCCGATCATCTCGCGGAACTGCTGATCGACATCGGCCCCCGCGTCTGGCTGCTGCCGTGGCTCTCCGCCGCCGCCGACCGATCCCGACACGTCATCTCCGAACACGACACGCGTTGGGCGATACTCGGCGACTGGCTGCACGACTGGTCGAACCAGTGGGGCTGCGACGTCACCGTCGATGTCGGCACGCGACTCCCTCCGGAAGCGCTCGCGGCGCGCGCCAACCGAACGCTGCTCGTGACGCGTCCCTGCTATCTCTCGTTGCGACGAGCAGTGCGCAGCTCCGCACGACCCACCGGAGTGATCCTCGTCGACGAGCCCGGCCGCGGCCTCGGTCCACGCGACATCGAGCATGCGATCGGTGCGCCGGTCGAAGCGGTGGTGAGCATCGACCCGAGCGTCGCACGCGCCGTCGATGCCGGCCTACTCGCAACCCGGCTCCCCCGCGTGATGACACGAGCGTTGCGTGCGGTTGCAGCGTGATCGACCACGATGTCGTTCGCGCCGTGTGCGATCTCGTCGCGGATCGCCCTGGTGATCCGACGGCACTGGTCGAGGCGGAGGTTCGCCGCCTCGCTCCACTGTGCTCGCAGGAACAACGGATGGTGCTCGCCGACCGAGTCGTCGCCCACCTCCGGGGCCTCGGTGAACTCGACGCGTATGTCCGTGATGAAGGGATCGACGAAGTGCTGGTCAACGCCGGACGCGAGATCTGGATCGACCGCGGCGGCGCCTTGCACTATGTCGGCTCGCTCGAGGCGGACAGCGTCGGGCTCCTGATCGAGCGGGTACTCGCACCGCTCGGTCGTCGGGTCGACCGCACCTCGCCCATCGTCGACGCCCGCCTGGCCGACGGTGCACGGATCTGTGCGGTGCTGCCACCGGTCGCCGTCGACGGGCCGATGCTGTCGATCCGGCGATTCCGGCGGCGAATCCTTCCGCTCGATTCGTTCACCGACGATGTCGGCATCGGGCTCACACGCGAGTTGCTGCGCGTTCGCTGCAACGTCGTGGTCACCGGCGCGACGTCGTCGGGCAAGACGTCGCTCGTTGCCGCGCTGGTGTCCGAGGTCGAACCAGCGCAACGACTCGTTGTCGTCGAAGACACCGCCGAGCTTCCGTTGCGACACCCACACGCGGTGCGGCTCGAGGCCCGCCCACCGAGCGTCGATGGTCCCGGTGCCGTCGATCTCGCACAGCTCGTGCGCACGGCGTTGCGGCTACGGCCGGATCGAATCGTGGTCGGCGAGGTCCGCGGCGACGAGGTGCTCGCATTGGTCCAGGCGATGAACACCGGCCACGACGGATCGATCTCCACGTGCCACGCCAACGGTCCCGCCGACGCACTCCTGCGGCTCGAGTCGTTGGTGCTGCAAGCGGCGCCGACCTGGCCGCTGGCCGCGATCCGTCACCAACTCGCTCGATCGATCGACGTCGTGATCCACGTCGAACGCTACGGCGACGGTTCGCGCCGGATCGTCGAGATCGCCGAGGTCGTCCCGCCGACACCGAACTCCGCCAACCACGGCGCGGCCACGACTCGAACCGTGGCGAGGATCGACGCACGCGGTGATCTCGTCGCCGCAGCGCCGATCACCCGGCAGCGGAGTGCGCAGGCGACCGACGGGTTCCGATCGTGATCGCGATCGCCCTGGTCACGCTGGCCGCGCTCGTGGCGGCTGTGCGCCTGCGTCCGTCGCCACGGCGCGAGGCCACTGGAGCCGAACGTGTGCCCTGGCATCTCGTGGGTCTCCTCCACGCCTGGACGCTGCATCGTGCACGATGCCGTCCACCGCAGGCTCGCGCCATTGCGGCCTGGTGCGACGACATCGCCCGCCGCGTTCGTTCGGGTTCGACGCTGCGCGACGCCGTCACTGTGCTTCCGATCGACGGCGCGACCGAGCAGGCCACCGCACCACTTCGACTGGGAATCGAGCGCGGCTTGTCGGTCGATGCTGCCGTCGACCGTGTCGACGACGCCGGCCCGCATCTCCGACTCGCCCTCGCCGTGATCGCCACCGCGAGCCGGATCGGTGGACCCTCGGCGGCGTCGATCGATCGGACCGCGATGCTCCTGCGCCAGCGCGCCGCCGACCACGACGAACGAGCGACCCAGGCCGCGCAGGCCCGCCTCTCGTCGCACGTCTTGACCGCCGTACCACTCGTGATGCTTGCACTCCTCGTCACCACCGACGACGACGTCCGATCCCTCGCGACCTCTCCCATCGGCGCAGCGTGCATCGGTGCGGGGCTGGCGTTGAACGCCATCGGCTGGTGGTGGATGCGTCGCATCGTCGGAGCCTCGACGTGATGGCGACCGTGCCGATTGCACCGGTGGTCGGCCCACTGACGGCCCTGCTCGCCACGTTCGCACTCGGAGCGATCACACGACCGGTGGCCACGAACAGCCGGCGGACGTGTTCCGCAGATCGCGCGCTCCCGGCAACCCATCCGTCGCCTCGCCGACGTCGGATTGCGTTCGGTACTTGGGCCGTCGGCGCAGCGCTCGGGGCGGCGATGGCCGGCCCCATCGCCCTGTGCGCCATTGCGGCTGCAGCACTGTTGGTGCGACGACTCGGCCCGATCCGCGCCGCCAGACAACGACGCGCGGACACCGAACGATCGCTTCCAGAAGCGGTCGACCTGCTGGTGCTGAGTATCCGCGCGGGCCTCACCCCGTTCCAGGCGATGCGCGATCTCGTTGGAATCGTCGACGCAACGATCGGCGATGCGTTCGGTGAAGTGGTCCGACGTACCGAACGCGGCCAGACGTTCGCCGATGCCCTCGCTGCGCTGCCCGAACGGCTCGGCGCGCCCGCAGGCGCGCTGGCCGACGTGATCGCAACGAGCGACCGTCATGGTCTCGCCCTCGGCCCGGTGCTCGATCTGCTCACCAGTGAGACACGCGCTGCTCGCCAACGCCTCGATCAGGCCGACGCCCGCAAGCTCCCGGTCCGCCTGTCGTTCCCACTCGTGGCGTGCACGTTGCCGTCGTTCGTCCTCCTCGCGATCGCGCCTGGCGTGATCGCCGCACTCTCGTCGCTCGGCGCAAGCGCCTGGTGACCACCGTCCTGAGACCCACGAAGGGGAGCCGTCATGCCCACCAATGTCACCCTGCTGATCTACGTCCACCTCCACACCGCCCTGCTCGCCGGACGCCCGCGTCTCACCGGCGACCGTGGCCAGGCGACGACCGAGTATGCGCTCGTGCTCCTGGCTGCGGCGCTGGTCGGGTTGATGGTGGTCGCCTGGGCGACCGCCGGTGGCGGTGCCGCACGAATCAGCCGGCTGTTCAATGCCGTGATCGATGCCGTCATCGACAAGGTCTGATCGCCGCGAACGGTGCCGCCTGCGCGACCCGAGTGGTCAAGCATCGGTCGAGTTCGCGCTGACCCTCCCGATCGTCGTGGTGATGACCCTCGGACTCGTCCTCGTGGGCACCGCCGTCCGCAACGAGCTCGCCGTCGAACTGGCAGCCCGGGAAGGAGCACGCGCCGCAGCGGTGTCGGCAACACCCGCCACCGCCGCGGCCAACGCTGCGAACCGGGCGATCAGCCTGCCGATCGACGTGGTCACAGCACTCGGCACATCGACCGTCACCGTGACGGTGACGTACGTCGATCCGGTCGACGTTGCGATCATCGGGTCGCTCGTCGGACCGGTCACCCACACCGCCTCGGCAACGATGGCGTTTGAGCCGCCATGACGCGCACGGCGCGCCACCGGACGCCGAGCGGCCATAACCTGCACGACCATGCAGGTCCACACGACGCTCGACCACGTCGGTGGTTCCGTCGTCGTCACTGTCGACGGCGTGGTCGACTTGGCCGCGGTCGGCCTCCTCCACGACGACCTCTCCCGCGCTGTCCGCCGACACCCGGGCGTCACGCTCATCGTCGACCTCGACGCGGTCAGCGTGCTCGACGATGCCGGCCTCGGCATCGTGCTCGGTGCCGCAGCCGCGGCCCGCGACTCCAACGGTGACCTCGAAGTGGTCTGCACCCGACCGACACTGCGCGAGCGATTGGCACTGACCCGATTCGATCGGGCGGTCAACGTGCGCGACTCGATCGCGTGACATCGCCGACCCGAGCAACGGTCTGGGTGCTCGGCGATCAACTGAACCGCGACATCGGCGCCCTGCGCGACGCCACACCTGCCTTGCATCGCGTGCTGATGGTCGAGAGCCGAGCCAAGATGGCCGGGAAGCGGTGGCACCGCCAGCGGGCCCACTTCGTGCTCGCGTCGATGCGACGGTTCGCCGACGAGTTGCGAGCGGATGGGTTCGAGGTCGACTACCGGAGGGCTGATTCGCTGCGCAGGGGATACGACGAGCACGTCGCAGCGTTCGGCCCGATCGAGGTGCTCGCCACGGAACCGGCGAGCTGGGACGGACTCGAGCTGTTGCGCGCACTGGGCGTCACCACGGTGAGGTCGAACCAGTACCTCTGTCACTACGACGACTTCGCCGACTGGGCGGGCGGACGCAAGCAGCTCAAGATGGAGGACTTCTACCGCTGGCAGCGCCCGCGGCTCGGCTACCTGATGGAGGGCGACGAGCCTGCCGGTGGTCGATGGAACTACGACGACGAAAACCGCCAGCGGCCGCCCAAGAACGGCTCGCCGTGGCCGGAACCGCAGCAGTCACGACTCGACGAACTCGACCGAGCGGTGCTCGCCGACCTTCCCGACGGCTGCTGGGGCGCCGACCCCGACGGTACGTGGGCGACGTCACGTCATGGGGCGCTCGCTCGCCTGCGACACTTCGTCGACGAGGTGCTCCCGATGTTCGGACCGCACGAGGACGCGATGGTGGAACGGTCGTGGCATCTCGCCCACTCGGTGCTGTCGCCGTACCTGAATGTCGGCCTGTTGCTCCCGGGTGAGGTGTGTGATGCCGTCCAGGACGCGTTCGATGAGGGGCGGGTGCCGATCGCTTCCGCTGAGGGCTTCATCCGTCAGGTGATCGGTTGGCGCGAGTACGTGTGGGGCGTCTACTGGCTGTGGATGCCGGACTACCGCGACCGCAACGCACTCGGCGCCGACCGGCCGGTGCCACCCGTGTTCCGTGGCGAGGCGCCCACCGACATGAACTGCGTGCGCAACTGCATCTCGACGCTGCACGACCGCGCCTACAACCACCACATCCAGCGACTGATGGTGCTCGGCAACCTGGCGATGCTGCACGGCGTCGACCCGTGGGACATGACCGAATGGATGTGGTCGAGCTTCATCGACGGCGCCGAATGGGTGATGTTGCCGAACGTGATCGGGATGAGCCAGTGGGCCGACGGCGGAATGATGGCCACCAAGCCGTATGCAGCCGGCGGCAACTACATCGACACGATGAGCGACTACTGCCGTTCGTGCCGCTACGACCGCAAGCAGCGCGTCGGCGACGATGCGTGTCCGTTCACGACCCTCTACTGGGACTTCCTGGCGCGCCACCACGACCTGCTGGTGAAGAATCCCCGAATCGCGCGACAGGTGCGTGCGTCCGAGCAGTTGTCCGACCTGCCCGCCGTCCGCGAACGCGCCGTCGAGGTGCGACGTCGACTCGACGACGGCACGCTGTGACGATGAGCGACCAGACGCCCCACGACGAGCCGATCTTCCACATGGCACTCCCCGACGACTGGGCCGCAGCGTTCGCAACCGGCGAGTACCGGATGTCGACCCGTGGGGTCACCCTCGAGCAGGAGGGCTTCATCCACTGCTCGACGCGTGGACAACTGCAGGACACCGCCAACCGGTTCTACGCCGACCTCGACCAACTCGTGGTGCTGACCATCGATCCCGAACTCGTGAATTCGCCGATCGTGTACGAACCACCGGCAGCAGGCCTCGATGTGCTGTTCCCTCACATCTACGGTCCGCTGCCGGTGGTCGCTGTCCACCACGCCGCCGTGTGGCTCCGCTCCACCGACGGCGCGTGGACGATCGACACGCTCTGACCTCCGCCTGACGACCCATCTGCGCCCCTCACGTCCCGGAAACCGGAACCCCACGGGCGCAGATCGCGCCATGGGGCGCAGATCGTTGAGCGGTCAGTCGTGGGAGTAGGCCGGGACGCCCATCTCGGCGCCGTCCAGGCCGGCGATCTCGTCCTCAGCGGTCGGACGGATTCCACCCTTGGTGAACTTGTTCTGGAAGTGGAAGAAGCCGAAAGCCAGACCGAAGATCACGGTGCAGATCACCAGCACACCCACCGCCTGTGCGCCGAGCTGGCGGAGACCCAGATCGAGGTCGTACAGGATCCCGGTGATGCCCTTGCCGGCCGTTTCTGGGGTGTCGGTCACATTCCATCCAGCGCCGTACGAGCCGTCGGAGAAGATGCCGACAGCCAACACGCCGAACAGGCCGCAGACGCCGTGCACAGCGATCGCGCCGACCGGATCATCGATCTTGAGACGCCGCTCGATGAACCACACGACCTCGATGACGATGAAGCCGGCGAGCAATCCGATGACGGCAGCGGCCCACGGCTGCACGAATGCGCACGGTGCCGTGATGGCGACGAGGCCGGCAAGCATTCCGTTCACCATCATCGACGGGTCGGGCTTGCCGGTTCGACGTGTCACCCAGAACAGCGCCGCGACCGAACCGAACGCCGCAGCGATCCCGGTGTTCGCCGCGACGGTGGCGAACTGGATGTCGGTGGCTGCGAACGTCGAAGCCGCGTTGAACCCGAACCACCCGAACAGGAGAATGAACGTGCCGAACATCGCCATGGGGATGTTGTGGCCCAGCAACGCGCGTGGCGTACCGTCCTTGTCGAACTTGCCGATGCGAGGGCCGAGCACGATGGCGCCCGCGAGCGCAGCAGCGCCGCCGACGGCGTGGACGACGCCCGAGCCGGCGAAATCGACGTAGCCGAAGCCGAGGCCGACGTTGTTGCCGAGCTGGCTCAGCCAGCCGCCGCCCCAGGTCCACGCGCCGAACAACGGGTAATAGATGGCGCCACAGAACAGGCCCCAGATCACGAACGATCCCCACTTCCACCGTTCGGCCATCGAACCGGTGGGAATCGTGGCGGTGGTGTCCATGAACGCCACCATGTAGAGGAAGAACGCCATGATCGACGCGGTCGTGGCCTGGTCGCCGAGTCCACCGAGCCCGAAGCCGCCCTTCCACAAGAACACCCAGTCGCCGACGGAGATCAGCGCTCCGCCGACGGGAGCGTCCATGCCGAACACTCCGGCATAGGAGAATCCGCCGAACATGAAGGCGAACCCGCAGAAGAAGAAGCCGACGAACCCCAATCCGAAGATCATGAAGTTCGTCGACACCACGTGGGCGGCGTGTTTGCTCCGACAGAACCCGGTCTCGACCATCGCGAATCCGGCCTGCATGAAGATCACGAGGGCCGCGCCGATGACGATCCAGAGAAGGTTGAGCGACAACGCCGCTGTGGGCGCGTCGACATCGGGCCCCACCATGAGGAAGGCTGACATGAAGTTGTGCTCCTGCTTTCGGGCACCTTGCGGTGCGCCCCGTGCCCGACGGTTGTCGGGTACGCCCGTGCGGTTCCAGCCCCGCTACAACGAGTGGACGCATCGTTGCGCCGTCGCGTTTCCCATCGATGGCTGCTGTGTGACGGCAGCATGAACAGCGACCGGAGCGTCCTCCCGAGGGATGAGAGCGATACCTTGCAGGTCGTGAGTAGTGCTGATCCAGGCCTGCACGAGCGCCTCGCGGGATCCGTGGCCGAACTCGACGCGCTACGTCTGCAGCGTCGATTCAACGGCGTGGAGATGAGCTCGATCAGCGAGGTGGTGGAACGATGCCCCGTCCGCTTCGGTGGCGAGGTGCGAAGTCAACACCGATCGTCGCCGGGCAGCCAACCGATGCTGCGCGTCACCGTCAACGACGGAACCGGCTCGGCCGTCGCAGTGTTCACCGGTAGGTCACGCATCCTCGGCCTCGATGCCGGGCGTGCGGTCGTGTTCGAAGGCGTCGCCCACCGCGAGCGAGGTCAGCTCGTCGTCGTCAACCCCGCGTACACCGTTCTCCCATAGGTCGGCGCCTCGTAGCCGTTTCGTCTGGGGTCCGATCCCAGACGTAACGATCAGCGGACGAGGAGGGCGGTGACCTCGGCTTCGGCCTCGTCGGTCACGAGGACGATCACTTCGTCGCCGACGTGGAACGAGGTGTCGCCGCGAGGCACCACCACGTTGCCGGAACGGACGATTGCCACGACGCTCGAGCCGCGCGGGAAACCCACGTCGACGAGTTGCTGTTCACGGACCGGACTGTCGTCGGACAGCGTCACCTCGATCAGCCGGGCCTTTCCGCCGGCCACCTGCAGCAACCGCACGATCGAGCCGACCGACACCGCCTCTTCGACCAACGCCGACAGCAGGTGCGGAGCCGACACCGCGATGTCGACGCCCCACATCTCGGCGAACATCCACTCGTTGGCCGGATGGTTCACGCGGGCGATCACCCGCGGCACGCCGAACTCCTGCTTGGCGAGCAGCGACGCCACGAGGTTGTCCTCGTCGTCGCCGGTCACCGCGAGCAGCACGTCGGCTCGCTCCGGCTCAGCGCGCGCCAGCTCGCTGATCTCGCAGGCGTCGGCGACGATCCAATTGATCGAACCGAGGCCCGGCGCAACCCGGCGACGTTCCACCTGGTGATGGTCCCGTTCGACGACGACGACCTCGTGGCCGTTCCCCACGAGGTCTTCGGCGATGAAGGTCCCGACCTTGCCCGCCCCTACGATCACGATCCTCACGACGTCACCCTTCTTTCGCCGGCATCGGCCCAGGCAGCCTGGAGCTCGTCGACTCGATCGTTCGGCACCATCAGATACAGCAGGTCACCCTCCTGGACGACGAGATCAGCTGCCGGAACCACGCTGACCCCGAGGCGGCGCAGCGCAGCGAGACGGACCGTGCCGTCCGATTCGAGCTGACCCACGCTCGTGCCGATCAGCACCCGCGACGCCGGTCGCTCGACGAGACAGACCTGAGCACTGGGGTCGACCCAGCGGACAGCGTCGTCGAGCGGGAGCAGTTGACGCATCGACATGTCGATCGTGAGCCGTGCCGACGCGACCGTCGGGATTCCGAGCCGCTCGTACACGGCGGCGCGACGCATGTCGTAGATACGGGCGAAGACCCGATGAACGCCGAATGCCTCCCGACCGGTGCGTGCGATGACGATGTTGCTGTTGTCGCCGTTGGTGACTGCCGCCAGCGC
Organism: Ilumatobacteraceae bacterium; assembly: GCA_963828415.1. Classification (GTDB taxonomy): domain Bacteria; phylum Actinomycetota; class Acidimicrobiia; order Acidimicrobiales; family Ilumatobacteraceae; genus Sva-07. The sequence goes on along the minus strand of CAWHEI010000018.1, from coordinate 65,479 downwards.
CACCGCGCGTTCGATGCCGGCACGCCGGAGCGTGTCGCGGTCGTATCCGACGCCCTCGACCTGGTCGACCTCCAAACCCCCCAGGCGCTTGAACGCAGCACGTTCGGTGTCGATCACGGCCACGGAGTGCTCGTGGCCGAGCATCCGTTCGGCGAGGCCGGCGCCCACGCGCCCGCATCCGACGATCACGACGTGGCCAACGGGGGACCGTCGGTCGTTCTGTTCGTTCAGTTGGCTCACAGCACTTCTTTCTCAGTTGGCTCGAGGGTCTCGGCCGTGCTCGACCGACGGCGAGGCGCTTCGTTCACGTCGCCGACTTGCACCGGAACCGACAGGATCGCCGTGTTCGGTCGCTGGCGCAGCTTGGTCTTGATCATCAGTGCGCTCTGATTGTGCAGCGCCTGGTCCCACCAGTGCTCGACGACGAACTCGGGGATGACAACGGTGACGACGTCGTCGGGACTCTCGGCATCGAGTTCATCGATCAACTGCATGACGGGGCCGGTGAGGTCGCGGAACGGCGAGAAGATGGTCCGAAGCTCGACGGGAACCTCGAAGTCCTCCCACGCATCGACCAGCGCCGATTCCTCTTCGGCCGAGTTGACCACGCTGATCGCGACGAGTCGATCGGGCCGCATCGACCGTGCATAGGCGACGGCTTTGAGGACGCCGAGATTGACGCTGCCGACGAGGATCACGACGGTGTGCGAATGGCGAGGAATGTGGTCTCCCGGCTCGACCTTGAGTGACGCACGCACGTCGAGGTAGTGGCGCTTGATGCGCCTGAACGCGTAGACGATGATCGGGATCAACACCGCAGGGATCCATGCCCCGATGGTGAATTTCGAGACCAGCACGACGATCAACACGATGAACGTCGCGATCGCACCGATCGTGTTGACGATCGCGCCGCGCTTCCAGCCCGGCTCACGCAGCTTCTGGTGGTGACGCACCATGCCGATCTGCGAGAGCGTGAAACCGCAGAACACGCCGACCGCGTACAGCGGGATGAGTTTGCTCGTGTCGCCCGAGAACACCACGATCAACGCCCCGGCCACTGCGGCCAGTGCCAGGATGCCGTTGGAGAACACGAGCCGATCGCCACGGTTCTTCAACTGCGCCGGCAGATATCCGTCCTGGGCGAGGATCGACGACACCCGAGGGAAGTCGGCGAACGCCGTGTTCGCTGCAAGGATCAGAATCGCGAACGTGGAGAACTGGAGGAGGTAGTACGGCAGGCTCTCGCCGTTGAAGACCTCACGCCCCATGATCGACAGCAGTGTCTCGCCCTCGTTCGGCGTCGGCCGCAGCCGACTTGCGAGCACCGAGATCCCGAAGAAGAACGTCGCCAGGATCGTCCCCATCAGCAGCAAGGTGGTGGCCGCATGTTTCGACTCCGGCTTCTTGAACGCCGGAACCCCGTTGGAGATGGCCTCGATGCCGGTGAGGGCGACGGCGCCGGAGGAGAACGCCCGCAAGAACAACAGCACGGTCAGACCGGTGAGTTCGTTCCCGCCGGTCAACTGATTCACCGCCTCGGTGTCCGGCACGAGTGGTTCGAGCCCACCCGTCGCGAGTCGGATCAGACCCACCACGATCAGCGCGCCGAGGGAGACGATGTACACGTAGGTCGGGCCAGCGAACAACCGGCCGGATTCCTTGAGTCCCCGGAGGTTCGCGATCGTCATGATCGCGATGAACCCGAGACAGATCTCGACGCGCTCGGGACGCAGCGCTGGGAACGCCGACGTGATCGCCGCGACACCGGCCGACACCGACACGGCCACGGTCAAGATGTAGTCGACGAGCAGCGATGCTCCCGCGACCAATGACGGGGTCTCACCGAGGTTCTCCCGCGACACGACGTAGGACCCGCCACCACCCGGATACGCAAAGATCGTCTGGCGATAGCTGGTGATGACCAGCACCAGGAGCACCATCACGATGATCGAGATGGGGATCAGCTGGTTGAGCGCGATCGAGAGCCCCGCGGCGGGGATCAGGACGATGAGGATCTCCTGGCTGGCGTACGCCGTCGATGAGATGGCGTCGGATGCGAACACCGCGAGCGCTGTCGGAATGCCGAGTCGCTGGTGTTGCTCGTCCTCGCTCGCCAAGGGCGAGCCGACGAGCGTGCGCTTCCAACGGCTGATCACGGCCGCAAGTCTCGGTCGGCTCGACGAGCCGTGTCGACCGTCATGAATGACGTCAATGTGTTCTCCTGCTCTCGGGTGCGGTGGGGGACCGCATGTACCCGACGGATCTCTCCGTCATTCACGCGGAACCAGCCCCGCTTCGTGAACACTACGAACACTACCGATTGCGTCTCGGACAACTCCGATCTGCGATGACCCGATCTGCGATGACCCGATCTGCGATGACCCGATCTGCGATGACCCGATCTGGAGGCTCACCAGTGGCTGGTGCCAGGGGCTCCTTTGAACGGGCCGGTGACGTTGGCGGTGACCCAGCCGCCGTAGAAGCTGCCCTCGTTGCTGCTGACGCGCTCGTCGTCGATCCAGCACTCGTCGGCCTTCTGTGCATAGAACGCCCAGTGTCCACGAACCGCCTCGGACCCAGAAGTCGGCGACGGGTACGTCCACGCCGCGTCGACCACCCGTTCGTCACCGACGACGATGTCGGCGTACTCGGCGATGCCTTTCCACTCGCAGAACGTCTGACGCACCGACGGGGCCATCCGGTCGAGATCGACGAACTCTGCCGCCACGTAGTACGCCGGCGGCTGGCTCGTCTCGAGCACGCGGATCGCGTGCGGCGCGTCGACGATCGTGGCACCCGCGTGGATGACCCGCACCCGCCAGTCGACTCGCTCGATCCGCGGCGGACGTGGGTAGTCCCACACCGACTCGATGGCCTTGCCGTTCGTAGCGATCTCCATCGCGTACACGATGTGCCCGGCACGTCGTGTACGTCGAGTCGTGCTCAGAGATCGCGGGATGACTGACTCGGGCCAACGGCGGTTCTCGACACCTGACCGGATCTGCGCCCCTGCGGTCCCGGAAGTCGGGACGCCAGAGGCGCAGATCGTCTAGTGGGACGCGAGGGGCGCAGATCGTGACTCAGAGATCGTCGAACTCGGATTCCTCGGGCGGTGTCGTCCGACCGCCGGCGCGTTTGTCGGTGGCCTTGTCGTGGGCACGCTGCTCCTCCTCGAGCGCCGCCTCCTCCGCGATCAGTCGTTCGAGGCTCGTGAGCCGTACCGGGTCGAGGTCACCTGCGGCGATCGCTGCCTGCACCGCACAGCCCGGCTCCTGATCGTGTTTGCAGTCGCGGAACCGGCAGTGATCCATCAGGTCGAACACGTCAGCGAACGCTCGCTCGATCCCGTTGCCCGACAACCACAAGCTGAGGGCTCGCACACCGGGCGTGTCGATCAGCCAGCCTTCGCCGGGCAGCGGCACGAGTTCGGCGGCCACCGTGGTGTGCCGTCCACGCTGATCACCTTCGCGGACCGCGAACGTCGCTTGGCGCTGGGAACCGACGAGCGCATTCACGATGGTCGACTTCCCGACGCCACTCGCCCCGAGGAACGTCAGCGTTCGATTGCCGATCGCGTACTCCCGAATCGCCTCGATGCCGTCGGCGGTCTTGCCACTCGCGAGCAGGACGGGCACGCCCAGCGCGACCTCGGCGAGGGCGGCCCGACCCGGCTCGGGATCGTCGACGAGGTCGGTCTTCGTCAGCACGACCACCGGCTCGGCTCCGGAGTCGAACGCCAGGACGAGCTCGCGTTCCAGACGCCGCGGACTCGGCGGCGAGCCGAGCGCGTGCACCAGGAAAACCACGTCGATGTTCGCGGCCAACGTGTGCGACACCGCACGCATCCCGTCGAACGACGCCCGTCGCGTGAACGCCGAGCGGCGCTCCAACACGTGCTCGACGCGTTCGCCGTCGTCGGACGCGATCACCCAGTCGCCAACGGCCACGTCGGCGCCGATGTTGCGGACCCGCAACGGGTCTGACGTGCCTCTCGCCTCGGCGATCGAACGCACGACAGTGCTCCATCCGCGGTCGAGCCGCGACACGCGACCGGGGGCTCCGGGCCGACCGAGTTCGCTCCACGCCTCATCGAAATCGGGCGCCCAACCGAGTGCCGGATCCGGCTCGTGGCGTGTGCTCGACATCGTGGACGAACCGTACCCGCGATGGGGATTCGCGGGTTCCCTTGGCACACTCACGTCGTGCGGACTGCCGGCTTGGCCTTGACAACCTGCGTGCGAATCACCTAGCGAACAGTCCGACACCCGCACGATCATCCACCTGCGAAAGGCATTGATGTCCAAACCCCTCGTCGTCGTCGAGTCGCCCGCAAAGGCCAAGACGCTGTCGAAGTTCCTCGGCAGCGACTACGACGTGCGCGCCTCGGTCGGCCACGTGTCCGACCTGCCGAGCAAGGGCTTGAACATCGACGTGGACAACGGTTTCAAGCCCACCTACGAGCTGACCGAGCGCGGCAAGACCGTCGTCAAGGATCTCAAAGCCGCGCTGAAGGACGCCTCGGAGCTCTACCTCGCGACCGATGAAGATCGCGAGGGGGAGGCCATCTCCTGGCACCTCCTCGAGTACCTCAAGCCGAAGGTGCCGGTGAAGCGGATGGTGTTCCACGAGATCACCAAGGCCGCCATCGACCACGCCGTCAACAACCCGCGCGACCTCGACTACGGCCTCGTCGATGCCGCCGAGACACGCCGCATCCTCGACCGCCTGTACGGCTACGAGGTGTCGCCGGTGTTGTGGCGTCGCGTCAACCGCGGCTTGTCCGCCGGGCGCGTGCAGAGCCCCTCGGTTCGCCTGATCGTCGAACGCGAACGCGAACGCATTGCCTACATCACCGCGGACTACTGGGACATCGAACTCGCCACCGCCACGCAGCCGGCATTCGGTGCGAAGCTCGTCGCCGTCGACGGCGACCGCGTCGCGACGGGCAAGGACTTCGACGCGGCAGGCCAAGTGTCGGCCAAGACCGTGGCGCTCGACGAAGCTCGGGCACGGGGGCTGGCCGACGGACTCGACGGTGCGACGTTCACGGTCCGCTCGGTCGAGGAGAAGCCGTACCGGTCGTCGCCCAAGGCACCGTTCATGACCTCGACGCTCCAGCAGGAGGGCGGCCGTAAGTTGCGCCTCTCGTCGTCGCAGGTGATGCGCGTCGCTCAGGGTCTGTACGAGCGCGGGTACATCACCTACATGCGTACCGACAACGTGGTGCTGTCCGACGAGGCGATGCAGGCCACCCGCGCCGCGGTCACCAGCGAGTACGGGGCCAACTACCTCAATGCGGCCCCGAAGCAGTTCTCGTCGAAGGTCAAGAACGCGCAGGAGGCTCACGAGGCCATCCGCCCGACGACGCCGTACCGGTCGCCGCAGAGCCTCGGGTCGGAACTCAACAGCCAGGAACTCGCGCTGTACCGCTTGATCTGGCAGCGCACACTCGCCTCACAGATGGCTGACGCAACAGGTGTCACCGTCAGCGTGCGCCTGGCCGCCAACGCCACCGACCGCTCCACCGGCGAGTTGACCGACTGCGAGTTCGCAGCGTCCGGCACCACGATCACGTTCCCCGGCTACCGCGCCGTGTACGTCGCCTCCAAGGAGGAGACCGGCGACGACGACGCCGAGAACGAGGCGCTGCTGCCGCCGCTGACACAGGGCGATGTCGTCCCGATCGCCTCGATCGAGCCCAACGGCCACAGCACCTCACCGCCGGCCCGCTACACCGAAGCGTCGCTCGTCAAACGGCTCGAGGAACTCGGCATCGGCCGGCCGTCGACGTGGGCGTCGATCATCCAGACCATCCAGGACCGCGGGTACGTGTGGAAGAAGGGCCAGGCCCTGGTCCCGACGTGGACCGCCTTCGCCGTCATCCGACTGCTCGAGGAACACTTCGACGCGCTCGTCGACTACGACTTCACCGCCTCGATCGATCACGACCTCGACGAGATCGCCAACGGCAAACGGGCCAAGGACAAATGGCTGAAGCGCTTCTACTTCGGCGACACGGGCGACGGCGACACGCAGCCGATCTCGGCCGAGGCCGGCTTCGGCGAGGACGCGCTCCTCGGACTCAAGCGGCTGGTCGAGGAGAACCTCGACGAGATCGACGCCGCCGAGATCAACACCTTTCCGCTGGGACCGGACGCCGACGGCGAGCTGATCGTGGTCAAGCCGGGCAAGTACGGGCCGTACGTCAAGCGCGGCGAGGACACCGCCAGTGTCCCTGACGACCTGGCACCCGACGAGTTGACCGTCGCCAAGGCGATCGAGTTGCTCGCAGCGCCGAAGTCCGATGAGCCGATCGGTGAACTCGACGGCTACCCGGTGTATGCGAAGAACGGCCGCTACGGCCCGTACGTCCAGTGGGGCGACCACGACGATCCGCCGCCGGGCTTCGAGAAGCCGAAGATGGCGAGCCTGTTCAAGACGATGGTCCTCGAGCGGATCACGATGGACGAGGCCGAGGCGCTGTTGCAGCTGCCGCGCCACCTCGGCGACGACCCCGCCGATGGTGTCCCGATCTACGCGAACAACGGCCGCTACGGCCCGTACGTGCAGAAGGAGAAGGACTACCGCAACATCGACTCCGAGGACCAGCTCCTGCAGATCACGATGGCCGAGGCGTTGGCGATCTTCAGCCAGCCCAAGGTGTACAAGCGCGGTGGCGGCAACATGGCCGCGAAGGGCCCGCTGCGTGAGTTCGGCACCGATCCCGTGAGCGAACGTGCGGTCGTGGCCAAGGACGGCAAGTTCGGCGTGTACGTCACCGACGGCGAGACCAACGCGTCGCTCGGCAAGGGCGACCGCCTCGAAGCGATGGCTCCCGAGCGCGCCTACGAACTGCTGGCGATCCGCCGCGAGGCGATCATCGCCAAGGGCGGCCCGACCAAGAAGCGCACTGCGAAGAAGAAGGCGCCCGCCAAGAAGAAGGCCGCAGCGAAGAAGGCGACCGCGAAGAAATCAGCGGCGAAGAAGCAGCCAGCTCCGGCCAAGCAGGCAGCAGCGAAACCCGCGTCACCCGTGATCACCGACCTCAACGGCTGACCGTGTTGCATCATCATAAAGATGGTTGTTAGGCTGACCTAACTTCGACGCCGTCGAACGGCAGACACGACCGCCTGCACTCAGAACGCCCGGAGATCAACGTGTTGCAGACATTCCTCACCGGACTCCGCGAGGGGCTCGAAGCGGCGCTCGTCGTCAGCATCCTGATGTCGTTCATGGTCCGCAGCGGTCATCGCGATCGCATCCCGGCGTTGTGGGCCGGCGTCGCCGTCGCCGTGATCCTGTCGTTCGGGTTCGGTGCGCTGCTGCACTACACATCGGCGTCGATGAGCTTCGAGGCCCAAGAGGCCTTCGGCGGCATCCTCTCGATCGTTGCCGTCGTCTTCGTCACCTGGATGGTGTTCTGGATGAAGCGGGCATCGCGCACGCTCAAGGGCGAACTCCACGACAAGATGTCTGCCGCCGTCGAGATCGGCACGATCGGCGTGTTCACCGCCGCGTTGCTCGCCGTCGGACGCGAAGGCCTCGAGACGGCGTTGTTCCTCTACCCGACGTTCCAGGCGCAGGGCGCGGGCGCCGGGCCGGCGCTCGGCGCGCTGCTCGGCATCCTCACCTCCGTGGTCGTCGGCGTGCTGCTGTACCGCGGCGTCGTTTCGATGAACCTGGCGGCCTTCTTCAAGGTCACCGGCGCCGCGCTGATCGTCATCGCTGCAGGCGTGCTCGCCTACGGCATGCACGATCTGCAGGAGGCAGGCATCCTGCCCGGCATCGACAACCTCGCCTGGGACATCCAGGGCTGGGAGATCACCAGTTGGTACGGGGCGCTCCTCAAGGGCATCTTCAACCTCGGCCCGCAGATGACCGTGCTCGAGATCGTCGTCTACGTCGGGTATGTCGTCCCGACGATGGTGCTGTTCCTGCGCCCGCCGCGCGGCGCCCGCGCGAATTCCGCTGACAGCGCTGCCGCACCCGCCGCTGCCGTCGGCGAGCCCGCTCGCTGAACCCCGCACTTCCGCTTCCCGATCCCCCATCCCCACGAGGAGTTCCACCGTGTCCCGACGTCGAGTCGTTCTGACCCTCCCTGTCGCTGCGCTGTTCGCGCTGACCGCTTGCTCGACCGAATCGGCCGACTCGACCGTCGACGTGACGGGCACCGACGACGCGTGCGTCATCGCCCAGGACATCGTCGATGCCGGCAAGGTCGGCTTCGAATTCACCAACGAGTCGAGCAAGGTCAACGAGCTGTACGTGCTGAAGGCCAACGGCGACACGCTCGGCGAGGTCGAGAACGTCACGACCGGCACGTCGCGCACACTCACGGTCGACCTGGTTGCGGGCGACTACCTCGTGCGGTGCAAGCCGGGCCAGACCGGCGACGGGTTCGAATCACCGTTCACCGTCACCGGCGACGGAGGCACCGCCCAGGCAGAGCCCGACCGGGAGATCGCCTTCGAGGCTGTCGACTTCGACTACGAGAACCTCGATCTCACCGGCATCGCCGACGGTGACACGATCCGGTTCGCGATGGACAACGCCGGTGCGCAGGCCCACGAATTCGAGGTGCTCGACCCTGACGGCGAACCGATCGGCGAAGTCGCAGCCACCAATCCTGGCGAGTCCGGCGGCGCGACGATGACGTTCACTGCGCCGGGTGTGTACACCTACCAGTGCATCCTCGTCGACCCGGCCACGAACGAGCCGCACACCGAACTCGGCATGATCGGCACCTTCGACGTCGCTGACGGCTGACCAGCCCATCTCGTGAACAACTTCACCTCTGAGAGGTGTAGTTGTTCACGAGAACGGACGGGGTGGTCGCTCGCCTCTCAGGTGAAGATGATCTGGCCGCCGGCGGCCATCGCGTAGAAGTCGCCGACGGTGATGATGTCGTCGAGGTCGTCGATGAGATCATCACGCTCCATGCCGAACAGGTCGACCGAGGCGAGGCAGGCATACACGCCGGCGCCGGTGTCGTGGATCATCTCGATGAACTCGTGGATGTCGGGGAAGTCCTGCTTCTCGATCTGCTTCTCCATGTACTTCGTGATCAGCGCCGAGGCACCGGGGATCACACCCGCAATGGTGGGCATGTGCAGGCCGGGGTTGCCGACCGCTGCGACCTTGATGTGATCCTGGCGACCCTTGTGGATGGCGTCCATGCCGAAGAAGGTGAAGAAGAGGTTGGCCTCGATGCCCTCGTTGCGGGCGCCGTTCGCCATGATCAGCGCAGGGTAGATGCCCTCGAGCGAACCCTTCGAGACGATGATCGACACCTTCTCGATCGGTGCCGCGATCGGCGCGGTGGGCAGGGAATGGGAGTCGGTCATGTCAGATGCAGCCCTTCGGCTTGGGGATGCCCGCCACCAGTGCGGCGAGCTTGGCGGGGCCCTTCGGGAACAGCACGAAGAGTTCCTTCGTGGTCACGTCGGAGAGCTTGCTGATCTTGCGGACGGTCGGGCCGGTGCCCTTGTCGAAGTACTCCGAGCGCATCAAATCGATGACCACCCAGTGTCGGTCGGTCAGCGGGGTCGGCACGCCGACCTCGATGGCGATCTCGGGTGCCATCTCCTTGGTCCACTGGCTGGCGTCGACGAAGAACCCCTCGTCGTTCACCTCGACCGGGCTCCCGGCGAGTGTCTTGGTTGGCATGGTTCAGGATCCTTTCGTGTCAGCCGTCACGGGCTGCTTCTTGCCGAACTTGGGCATGTCGGGGCCGATGCCGGGGATGTCGCGCCCGGGCAGCAGGCCGTGCCAGTAGAAGGATTGGAACATCAACTTGCCGAGGTGGTTGGTCCGCGACTCCTTGAGCAGCGGCAGCCCGACCGGGCCGGGGTAGTGCCCGCCGACGGGTTCGTCTTCGTAGTTGAAGTCGATCAACAGCGCCTTCGAGAACCCGGTCTCGATGAAGCAGTTGGCATGACCGTCGTAGGAGTGTTCGATCGGCTTGCCGTCGATGAACGCCTCGATGTTCTCCACCAGCACCTCACCCTCGAAGTGGGTGACCGAGCCTGCCTTCGACGTCGGGACGTCGGCGGCATCGCCGATGACGAAGATGTTCGGTTTCACCGTGGACTGCAGGGTGGCGTTGTCGGTGGGGATGAAGCCGAGCTCGTCGCCGAGGCCGGGCGAGTCCTCGACGTAGGCGGCGCCGCCGTGCAAGGGGATCATCACCGCGAGATCGAAGTCCACCTCACGGCCGTCCCAACTGATCAGCTTGCCGTTTTCGCCGTCGACCGCTCCGACCACTTCGCCGGTGTTGAACTCGGCGACGACCTCGATGTGCTTGTCGTCGAGCAGCGATCCGAGCGTAGCCGAGGCCGTCGGCTTCGTGAATGCTCCGTCGAGCGGCGTCACATAGGTGATGCGAACGTCGTCGCGAACCCCCTTCTCGGTGAAGTACCAGTCCGCGAGGAACGCGAACTCGAGCGGGGCGACCGGGCACTTGATCGGCATGTCGATCACATTGATCACGATGTGACCGGCATCGAAGTCGTCGAGCGCTTCGGCCAAGGCCGTTGCACCTTCCATGTCGTAGAAGGTGTGCACGGTCTCGCGCCAGCCGGGTCCGGTCATCCCTTCGGTCTCCTCGGGCAGCAGCACCGTGCCGGTGGCGACCAGCAGCACGTCGTACCCGAGCGTGGTGCCGTTCTGGAGTTGCACCGTGTTCGGCCTCGATGTCGACCGACTCGATCGGACACTGGTGATAGTGGATGCCCTTCTTGAGCTGCCGATCGCGCTTGCGCACGATCTCGTCGGGTTCGGTCAAGCCGAACGGCACGAACAACAAGCCGGGCTGGTAGACGTGGCGGTTGTCCTGATCGACGATGTCGATGCGCAGCCGGTCTTCCTTGAACTTCTTGCGCAGCCGGTTGGCGGCGAGCGTGCCGCCCGTGCCGGCTCCGAGGATCACGAGTCGTTGCTGCCCCTGTGCTGGTCCAGACATCTCCGTCAGCTCCAATCGTGCAGGCCGCAACCGTTGCGACCGCTTCTGACCTCGACGGTACGCGCCGGGGGAACCGTCGACTACGGCCTTTCGTCCCGATCCCCTCCGGGGTATCTGGTCGAGCTCGCGGGTCGGCGGACTCGGTACCATCGCCGATCGTGAGCGACCGCCCGCCCTACATCGCCTTCGAGGGCGCCGAAGGATGCGGCAAGTCGACTCAGGCAGCGCGGTTGGCTGGGGAGATCGGTGCGGTGCTGACCCGCGAGACCGGCGGCACCGACATCGGCGCCCGGTTGCGGGAACTGCTGCACGACACCAGCGTCCACAACCTGCACCCCCGCGCCGAGGCACTGATCACCGCCGCCGACCGCGCGCAGCACATCGCCGAGGTCGTGGTGCCGGCGCTCGACGCCGGTCGCCCCGTGGTGAGCGACCGTTCGGTCTACTCGTCACTCGCCTATCAGGGTTACGGGCGCGAACTCGACATCGACGAGATCCGCCACCTCAACGAATGGGGAACCGGCGGGGTGTGGCCGAGCGTGGTGGTCTTCCTCGACACGCCCGACGACGTGATCGCCGAGCGGATGAGTCGACGTGCCCTCGACCGGTTCGAGGCAGCAGGCGAAGCGTTCCATGCGCGGGTGCTCGACGGCTTCCGGACGATGGCCGCCGCCGACCCGGCGCACTGGATCACCGTGCAGGCCGTCGGCTCGGTCGAGCGTGTGAGCGTCGACATCCGTCGAGCCCTCGATGACCGAGGCGCGCTGTGACCACCGCCGTTGCGTCGAACCCCGGGCCGATCTGGGACGACGTGATCGGCCAGCCCGACGCGATCCGTCACCTGCGTGCGGCAGCCGACCGCGGACCCGTGCACGCCTACCTGTTCGTCGGACCGGCGGGATCGACGAAGCTGCAAGCTGCTCGGGCGTTCGCCACGAGATTGATGACCGGGGCGGAAGCCACCGACCAGCGTGATGCTGAACTGATCCTGCGCGGCGAGCACCCCGACGTGCGAGAGGTGCGCCGCAGCGGCGCCCGCATCGATGTCGAACAGGCGAGGTCGATCATCCACGAGGCCTCGCTCTCGCCATCGGAGGGCGACTCGAAGGTGATGATCCTCGACGAGTTCCATCTGCTCGCTCCCGAGGGTGCGGGACGACTGTTGAAGATCATCGAGGAGCCACCGGACTCGGTCACGTTCCTGATCCTCGCCGACTTCGTCCCCCACGACCTGATCACGATCTCGTCGCGCTGCGCCCGTATCGATTTCCGTGGAATCAGCGCCGACGTGATCGCCGCCCAGCTCGTGACCGAGGGAATCGCGCCGGCCGCGGCGATGGGGGCTGCCCGCGCTGCGCACGGCGACCTCGAGCGCGCACGAGTGCTCGCGACCGACCCGGCGCTCGCCGAGCGGCGGACCGCGTTCGCCGAGGCACCCCACGAACTCGACGGCACCGGCGCCGTTGCCATGCGGACCGCCGCCCGCCTCATCGGATTGATCGACGCGGCATCCGAGCCGTTGGCGAACCGTCACGCCGCTGAGGTCGCGGAACTCGACGAACGGATCAAGGCCTACGGCGAACGCGGCAGCGGCAAGAAGCAACTCGACGAACGCCACAGACGCGAGCTGCGCCGGTACCGCACCGACGAGATGCGCAGCGGACTCGCAGCGATGGCCGCCACCTACCGAGACACGGCGATCAACCCGGCGACCACGGACGTCGACGCCTGCGCCGACGCGGTGCGCAGCATCCATCGAGCGATGGAGACACTCGACCGCAACCCCAACGAGAAACTGCTCGTCGAGTCGCTGCTGTGGTCGCTCCCCGACGCCCAGGGCGTCACGCCGGTGCGAGGAGCCCGAGCGCCGAGGTGAACATCGGTCGGGCCCGACCGGATCGTGCGCCGGGAGATCCTCGTACCGATGAGCGAAGCGACCGGATACGGCGGTCTCGCTCATCGCAACCCACGGGCACCGTCTACCGATGAGCCAAACGACCGGATACGGCGGTCTCGCTCATCGCAACCCACGGGCACCGTCTACCGATGAGCCAAACGACCGGATACGGCGGTCTCGCTCATCGCAACCCACGGGCACGCGATCGCTGACGCCGGCGTGACCGCGTATTCCCGCAGTGGCTGATCTTTTTGTCACGCGGGCTCGGCCCGTGGTACTGGGCAGGCGCCGGTAGGGTTGCTGCACGGAATCCCACTTCGTGGAAAGGGCACTCCATGTTCGAACGCTTCACTGACCGGGCTCGTCGAGTCGTCGTGCTCGCGCAGGAGGAGGCACGCCTCCTCAATCACAGCTACATCGGCACCGAGCACATCCTGCTCGGGCTGATTCACGAGGGAGAAGGCGTCGCCGCGAAAGCGCTCGAGAGCCTCGGTATCTCCCTCGAAGCCGTGCGCAGCCAGGTCGAGGAGATCATCGGCCAGGGCGGCTCGTCGCCGTCGGGCCACATCCCCTTCACGCCTCGCGCGAAGAAGGTGCTCGAACTCTCCCTGCGTGAAGCGCTCCAGCTCGGCCACAACTACATCGGCACCGAGCACATCCTGCTCGGCCTCATCCGCGAGGGTGAGGGCGTCGCTGCACAGGTGCTCGTCAAGCTCGGCGCCGACTTGTCGCGTGTGCGCCAGCAGGTCATCCAGTTGCTCTCGGGCTACCAGGGCCCATCGGGTTCCACCGGTGGCGGCCGCAGCGAGCAGGCACCTGCTGGTGCCGGCGTCGGCGCCAGCAAGGGCGGCGACGACGAAAAGGGCGGCAACAGCCAGATCCTCGACCAGTTCGGCCGCAACCTCACGCAGGCTGCCCGCGAAGGCCAACTCGACCCGGTGATCGGTCGCACCAGCGAACTCGAACGCGTCATGCAGATCCTGTCACGCCGCACCAAGAACAACCCGGTGCTCATCGGTGAACCCGGCGTCGGCAAGACCGCGATCGTCGAGGGCCTCGCCCAGAAGATCGTCAACAACGACGTGCCGGACACGCTCACCGACAAGCAGCTGTACACGCTCGACCTCGGCGCGCTCGTCGCCGGGTCGCGTTACCGCGGCGATTTCGAGGAACGCCTGAAGAAGGTGCTCAAGGAGATCAAGACCCGCGGCGACATCCTGCTGTTCATCGACGAGATCCACACGCTCGTCGGCGCCGGCGCCGCTGAAGGCGCCATCGACGCTGCGTCGATCCTCAAGCCGATGCTCGCCCGTGGCGAACTCCAGACCATCGGCGCCACGACCACCGACGAGTACCGCAAGCACGTCGAGAAGGACGCTGCGCTCGAGCGTCGCTTCCAGCCGGTCAAGGTCGACGAGCCGACGCTCGCTCACACCATCGAGATCCTCAAGGGAATCCGCGACCAGTACGAGTCGCACCACCGGGTCACGATCACCGACCAGGCGCTCGTCGCAGCGGCGAACCTCGCCGACCGGTACATCTCCGACCGTCACCTGCCCGACAAGGCAATCGACCTGATCGACGAGGCCGGTTCACGCCTGCGCATCAAGCGCATGGCCACGCCACCGGACCTGCGCGAGATCGAGCAGAAGCTCAACGACGTGCAGGAGGCCAAGAAGCGCGCGGTCGAGGACCAGCAGTTCGAAGAGGCCGGCCGCCTGCGCGACCAGGAGAAGTCGCTGCTCGAGGAGAAGGCTCAGAAGGAGACCGAGGTCAAGGCCGAAGGCGTCGACCTGTTCGACGAGGTCGACGAGGAAGCCGTCGCCGAAGTGCTCTCGCTGTGGACCGGCATCCCGGTCTACAAGCTCACCGAAGAAGAGACCGAGCGGCTGCTCAAGATGGAGGAGAACCTCCACAAGCGCATCATCGGTCAGGAGCAGGCGGTGTCGGCGGTGTCGCAGTCGATCCGCCGCACCCGTGCCGGCCTCAAGGATCCCAAGCGTCCGTCCGGTTCGTTCATCTTCCTGGGCCCCACCGGCGTCGGCAAGACCGAACTCGCCAAGACCCTCACCGAGTTCTTGTTCGGCGACGACACGGCGCTGATCACCCTCGACATGTCCGAGTACATGGAGAAGCACACGGTCAGCCGCCTCGTCGGTTCGCCTCCCGGCTACGTCGGCTACGAAGAGGGCGGCCAGCTCACCGAGGCCGTGCGGCGCAAGCCGTTCTCGGTCGTCTTGTTCGACGAGATCGAGAAGGCCCACCCCGACGTCTTCAACACGCTGCTGCAGATCCTGGAGGAAGGTCGCCTGACCGACAGCCAGGGCCGCTCGGTCGACTTCCGCAACACCGTGCTGATCATGACGTCGAACCTGGGCACCCAGGATCTCCGCAAGGCCAACGTGGGCTTCACGAGCGACGACTCCGCCATGAGCTACGAGCGCATGAAGGAGAAGGTCAACGATTCGTTGAAGAACCACTTCCGGCCCGAGTTCCTCAACCGCATCGACGAGGTCATCGTGTTCCACGAGCTGACCCGCGACGAGGTGTTGCAGACCGTCGACCTGCTCACGCAGCGTCTGATCGGCCAGCTCGAAGGTCAGGGCCTGGGCATCGAGATCAAGGCATCGGCGAAGGAGTTGCTCGGCGACCTCGGCTATGACCCGCAGTTGGGTGCTCGTCCGATGCGTCGAGCGATCCAGCGCCACATCGAAGATGCGCTGTCGGAGAAGATCCTGTACAAGGAGTTCTCGGCGGGTGAGATCATCGTCGTCGACACGGAGCCCGACCCGGACAACGAAGGCAAGCAGCGCTTCACCTTCACCGCCGTCGAAGGCTTCGTGCCGCCGTCGTCGGTCGAACTGGCCACCACGGCGACCGAGAAGCCGATCCCGCCAGCCGGTGGCGAGGGCGAACTGCCCCCGCCCGAGCTGACCTGATCCGTTGGTTGCCTGCCTCGTCGGCTGCCACCACGACCGCGCGCCGTCCTGAACTCACCGACGACTGTCGGCCATACTCGTCACCGTGATCCGTCGCGTCCTGGTTCTCTGCGTCTGCATGGCCGCGCTGGCGGGGTGCCGCGTCGACCTCAGTGTCGACATGGTCGTCGAACCCGACGGCACCGGCACGATCACGCTCGTCGTCACCGCTGATGCCGAGGTCGTGGCCGCGGTTCCGACGTTGGCCGAGGAGTTGGCGACCGACGACATCGTCGCGGCCGGCTGGACGATCGACGGCCCGACCACGCTCCCCGATGGGGGTGTCACGATCACGTTGCGTCACGGTTTCTCCTCGGACGCGGAAGCGACCAACCTGCTCAACAGCATCGGCCCGCCGTTCAACCAGATGGCGATGACCCGAAACACCAGCGGCGAGGACACGACCACGAGACTGACCGGACTGCTCGGACTCCCCGAGGGGTTCGAGAGCTTCGCCGACGAGGACTTGATCGCCGCCGTCGGCTCGGTGCCGTTCGCCGAGCAGATCGCTGCCAGCGGTGCGACGCCGGAGTCGTCGATCTTCGCCGCGATCCGGGCCGAACTCCCTGGCGACGTCGACCGCGACGAGACGAACGGCACCCAACTCGGCGACGACCGCCTCGAGTGGGTCGCGCCGACCGATGGCACGATCCTCGACATGCGAGCGACGACGGTGCAGTCGCCCGGCGACGATCGCTGGTGGGCGCGACCGCTGTCGATCATCGCCCTGATCGCCCTCGTTGCCTGGGTGATCTTCATGACGCTGTTCATCGGGTACGTGGTCTGGGCACGCTGGCAACGCACGCACCGAAGACGACCGCCCCGCCCGGCGGGCTGACCGGCCCTCGTGTCGACCGTTGCGTGTGGCAGCCTGGGGCATGCCCGACACGCCGACCCGAGTCGACTTCCACTTCGACGTCATGTGCCCGTTCGCCTATCAGACGGCGAAGTGGATCCGCGAGGTGCGCCGCCAGAACGGCATCGAGATCGACTGGAAGTTCTTCAGCCTCGAGGAGATCAACCGCGTCGAGGGCAAGAAGCACCCCTGGGAACGGGAGTGGTCCTACGGCTGGTCGATGATGCGCATCGGCGCCCTGCTGCGACGATCGAGCATGGACGATCTCGACCGTTGGTACGAGCGGGCCGGTCGGGCACTGCACGAGGAGGGTCACCGTCCACACGACCCCGATGTCGCCCGACATCTGTTGGGGGAGATCGGGCTCGATCCGGCAGTCGTCGACCAGGCGATCAGCGATCCGACCACGCACGACGAAGTGCGCGCCGAGCACGATCGGGTGGTCGCTGCCGGTGGCTACGGGGTGCCGACGTTGTTCTTCCCGGAGTTCATCGCACCGAACGGCGAGCCGGAGTGCCTGTTCGGCCCGGTCGTACTCGACCCGCCCGCCGGAGCGGCAGCCCTTCGATTGTGGGAGGCCACGACCGCCTGGTTGGAATTCCCGTACCTGTTCGAGCTGCAGCGCCCGAAGAACCGTCACCACGCCGAGATCATCGCCGACCGACTTCGGCCGTACCTCGAGGCCCGCGACTGGGTGAGCATCAACCGCGGCAAAGTCGTCTCCTTCGACTGATTACATCAGGGGTCAGACCCAGGATGTAATCGCCTCCTGCAGCCAGTCGTTGTTACAACGCGGGTCTGACCCCTGATGTAATCCAACTCTGTGACAGGGCTTCGTCATGATGGGGCCATGGCATCGAGTCGAGCGAAGTTGGTCCACGTGTGCAGCGAGTGCGGCACCTCCCATCCGAAGTGGTCCGGGCGGTGCTCGGGCTGCGGCGACTGGAACACGCTCGTGGAAGACGTCGAGGTCTCCGGCACCGTTGACTCCCCTGTGCCGGCCTCGTCGCGACCTGGTCCCACACGTATCGGCGAGGTGGGGACAGAACATGGCGAGCCCGTGCCGACGACGATCGGCGAACTCGACCGGGTTCTCGGCGGTGGACTGGTCGCCGGCTCGGTCACACTGCTCGGCGGCGAGCCGGGCATCGGCAAGAGCACGCTGCTGCTGCAGCTTCTCGCCGGCTGGAGCGGGCCCACGCTGTACGTCACCGCTGAGGAGAGCGCCCAGCAGGTGAAGCGACGCGCCGAACGCCTGGGCGCCACTCGTGACGACCTCTGGCTCCACGCCGAGACGTCACTGCCACACATCCTCGAGGCCATCGAACGGATCCGACCCGAGCTGGTGGTGATCGACTCGATTCAGACCGTGTCCGACCCGAGTCTCGGATCGTTGCCGGGCAGCGTCGGGCAGGTCCGTGGCTGCGCCCAACGCCTCGTCAACGAAGCCAAGGAGCGCGACGTGTCGATCGTGCTCGTCGGCCACGTCACCAAGGAGGGCGGGCTGGCCGGGCCACGCGTGCTCGAACACGTCGTCGACACCGTCTTGCAGTTCGAGGGCGACCGCCACCACGCGCTGCGATTGCTGCGGGCGTCCAAGCACCGGTTCGGACCGACGAACGAACTCGGCCTGTTCGAGATGGCCACCGCGGGCCTGCTCGCTGTACCCGACGCGTCCTCGCTGTTCCTCTCCGATCGCCGTACCGGGGTCCCCGGCTCGGCGGTCGTGCCCACCATGGAGGGCCAACGCCCGATCGTGGTCGAAGTGCAGGCCCTCGCAAACCCCGGTGTGCCCGGCGTGCCGCCGCGCCGCAGCGCGCTCGGACTCGAGGGCGCCCGACTCTCGATGCTGATGGCCGTGCTGGGGCGGCGATCGCGGGTGCCTGTCGCCGACCAGGACGTGTACGCGTCGACGGCGGGCGGCGTGAAGCTCAGCGAGCCAGGCCTCGACCTCGGGGTCTGCCTCGCCGTCGTCAGCGCGATCCGCGACCAACCACTGCCCGCTGATCTCGCCGTGTTCGGCGAAGTCGGCCTCGGCGGCGAGCTGCGACAGGTGGGCCAGGCCCAGCGTCGTTTCACCGAAGCCGCCCGTCTCGGACTGCGTCGAGTGGTGGCCCCATCGAACTCACCCGACTGCGACGCCGACATCGAGGTGATCCGCGCGGCGACACTCTCCGAAGCGATCGCCGCCGCCGGGCTCGGCGCCCACACTGCACCGAGCGGACTCCGGTCGGCGGTGTGAGTCGCGGATCTCTCGGGATGGTTCGCGCATTGGCCATCTAAGCTCAGGTCATGCACTCCCGGCACGGTGGCGTCAACGAGGCGATGCGCGACGCGCTCGCCCGTGTTGCTCCGGGCACGCCGTTACGTGACGGCATCGACCGTGTCGTGCGCTCCAAGGCCGGCGCGCTGCTCGTGCTCAGCGACGGCGCGGACGTGCTGTCGATCTGCTCGGGCGGCTTCCTCGTCGACGCACCGTACAGCCCGCAGCGATTGTCCGAGCTGGCCAAGATGGACGGGGCGATCATCCTGTCATCCGACGGCGGTCGCATCGCCCGGGCGAACGTGCACCTCGTTCCGGACCCGTCGGTTCCGACCAGCGAAACCGGCACCCGTCACCGCACCGCCGAGCGAGTGGCGCGGTCGCTCGACGTGCCCGTCGTGTCGGCGAGCGAAGAGATGGGCGTCATCAACGTCTACGCAGGCGGCAACAAACGCCAGCTCCAGGAGGTCGGCCACCTCCTCGACCGGGCGAACCAGGCGCTGCAGACGCTCGAGCGCTACAAGGTGCGCCTCGACGATGCGATCACGAACCTCACCGCCGTCGAGGTCGAAGACGTCGTCACCCTGCGCGACGTGGTCGCCGTCATCCAGCGCGGCGAGATGGTGCATCGCATCGCCGACGAGATCGAGACGATGATCATCGAACTCGGCGTCGATGCTCGCCTGCTTCGGCTACAGCTCGACGAGCTCTACGGCGAGATCGATGACGAACTCGACCTCGTGGTCGCCGACTATCTGCCACCTGGGCGTTCCGTCGTCGACACACTCGATGCGATGTCGCACCTCTCCGACGACGAGGTGTCGAATCTGCGACTGACCGCCGATGCGCTGGCGCCGGGACGTGATTCGACCGATCTCACCCAAGAGGTGGCGCCGAAGGGAATGCGCCTGCTGCACCGCGTCAGCCGGCTGCCGTCGTCGACTGCCATCGCGGTCGCCGACCACTTCGGCGGGCTCGCCAAGCTGCAACGCGCCACGGTCGACGACCTGCTCACGGTCGACAGCGTCGACGAGGCAACCGCCCGAGCGATCCGCGACACACTCAGCCGGGTGACCGAGTCGACCATCCTCGACCAGTACAGCTGACCTCCATCACGAACGACACCCGAGTGAACCATCAATCAACGCGTCGAGCGACTCAGCGGCCGGCCTCCGCCATCGACCACTCTCAGCGCTGTCACGAGTGATCTCCGCTACCGCTCGGGTCGTCTTCTACGCGCTCGTGGCTGCCGCGAGCCCACTCGTGCTGGGCGCGACGCTCGTCATGATCCGCAGCGAGCGGCGACGCATCAACAGCATCGCGTTCCTGATCGGGTTCGTGCTCGGGACAACACTCGCCGCCGTGTTGGGACTGGTGCTCGGCCAGGTGGCAGTCGACCAGATCGGCTCACACCAGACCATCGAAGGAGTGCTCGCGGTGCTGCTCGGCCTGGCGCTGGTCGCGGCCGGGCTTGCGGAACGTCGCAGCCCTCGGCCGTCCGGGGAAACGACGGGTCAGCAAAGCGCAACCTTGAAGAGACTGGACAACGTCGGACCTGGTACCGCGCTCGACGATCGCCACTCTCCTGGGGTTCGGAGGGCCAAAGCGGCTCCTCCTCACCTTTCTGGCCATGGCCACAGTCAGCCAATCCGATCTCGGCGCCGTCGGGGAGCTCACGCTGCTCGTGCTCTACATTGCGGTCGCCACGCTGCTCGTGTCCGTGCCAGTCGGCCTCGTCGTCGTCGGCGGGCGTCGTGCCGCCGAGACCATCGGCCGCGGCGAATCCTGGCTGAAGGCGAACGCCAGGTTGCTACGCGTGTGGCTCGCCCTCGGTCTCGGCGGGGCGCTCATCATCGACGGTGTCATGCGATTGCTGTGATCGGAAGGGAGGAGCGCCACGCTTGCAGCGTGACGTTGCTCGACCAGATCAGAGACGTTCGATGATGGTGGCGGTGCCCATGCCGCCGCCAGTGCACATCGCCACGAGGCCGGTCTGCAGGTCGCGACGCTCGAGTTCGTCGAGCAGCGTGCCGATCAGCATCGTGCCGGTGGCCCCGATCGGGTGACCGAGCGCAATCGCGCCGCCGTTCACGTTGACCTTCAACGGATCGGCTCCGGTGTCACGGAAGAATCGCAACACCACGGAGGCGAAGGCCTCGTTCACCTCGAACAAGTCGATGTCGTCGACGGTCATGCCAGCTCGGGCCAGGCACTTGTTGGCCGCCGGGCCTGGTGCGGTGAGCATGATCAGTGGTTCGTCGGCGGCGACGGCCGACATCACGATGCGCGCCCGCGGGGTGAGCCCGTGCGCCTTGGCGTAGTCGGGCGACGACACGAGCACGGCGCCCGCGCCGTCGACGACACCGGAGCTGTTGCCGGCGTGATGGACGTTGTGCAGTTCGACGCCCGGGTACTTCTGTGCCATCAGCTGCGCCATCGTCAGGTCGCTCTGCTCGAACGAGAAGTCGACGAACTTCGTGAAGCTCGGATGCAACGCCGCCAATCCCTCGGCGGTCGTCTCCGGCCGCGGGTACTCGTCGTGGTCGAGCGCGACCGTGCCGTCGTCGTTGAGGATCGTGATGAGACTCCGGTCGAAACGGCCCTCGCCGATCGCGGCTGCAGTTCGCCGCTGACTCTCGAGGCCCAGGGCGTCGACCTCGACCCGCGTGTAGCCGTCGAGCGTGGCGATCAGGTCGGCGGACAGACCCTGGGGAACCTGCGGATGTGTTGCCAGGAGATGCTCGTTGTTGGCGTGGAAGCCGTCGGTGCCGTTGCGCGCCGGCCGGCTCATCGACTCGACGCCCGCGCCGATCACGAGGTCCTGGTGTCCGGCGCCGACGCCCATCGCGGCGAACGTGACAGCCTGTTGACCGGAACCGCAGAACCGGTTGAGCGTCACGCCCGGAACCGAGATCGGCCAGCCGGCGTCGAGCACTGCCATCCGACCGATGTCGTGGGCGTGGTCGCCCGCATGCGAACCGTTGCCGCACACGACGTCGTCGACATCGACCGGGTCGAACCCGACGCGATCACGAAGCCCGTTGAGTACCTGTCCGAGAATCTTCTGCGGATGCAGGTGAGCGAGACTTCCCTTGCCCTGCTTGCCGATGCCGCGCGGTGAACGCACCGCGTCGATGATCCATGCTTCGCCGACTGTCATCTGATCGTTCTACTCGGTGATCGTCGTCGCGCTGGGATCGGCGACGGTGGGCAAGATGGAATCCCACACCGCGGGGTCGTCGAACCCGAACGCCCACAGCGCCACACCGTCGAGCCGATACTGCCGGGCGAGATCCATGCGCAGGGCGATCCCGTCGCCGTCGACGTAGTGCACCTGGCGCGTCTGCACGCAGGTCGTCGTCCCATCGCTGACCTCGAGGTCGTACTCGAACTCCCACTCGCCGGTCTCGTCGACCGGAACCGGTGTGGCCCCTCGCCGTTCGATGAGTTCGTCGACCGAGCGCGCCGACACGCTCGTGCGTCCCGGGACGTCCTCGGCCGGGCACACCCCCGTGGTGCGCACCGGCCAGTTGCGTCCGTACGCGGGCAGCCCGAGCACGAGCTTGTCCGGCGAGCCGGTCGCCTCGATGGCACCGGTGATCGCCGATTCGACCCACTCGAGTGGAGCGATCGGACCTGGCTGCGACACCGAGTAGTCGTACGTCATCATCCGGATGCGGTCGACGTGCTCGATGATGGCCCCGTAGTCGTAGACCCAGAAGCCGCTCTCGTCGGTCTGGCCGTCGTCGTACACCGGCGGGATGCTCACGGTCAGCGATCGCCCGTCGGCGTGCAGCGCTGCGGCCAACTCCTCGATGAACGCCACCCAGTTCGGCCTGGTGGTCGCCCAGGTGTCACGCCCGTCGGCGAACGCGAACTGTTCGTAGTCGATGTCGATGCCGTCGTAGCCACCATCGGAGGCGAACGTCCGGATGGTTTCGACGTGTTGCGCTCGCGTCGTCGGATCGGCGAGGATCGCCGCCATCTCTCCGGCGGGCAGCGCGTCGATGATCGACGGCAGCACGTCGACGTCGAGCCCCTTGACGGTGTCCATGAACTCCGTGGTCGACGCCGGTGATGCGTTCGGGTCGACCACGATCTGGTCGACGCCGACTGCGTTGAACCAGAAGGGAGACACCTCGCGCATCGACGGCACACGCTGTCGAGCGTCAGGCAACGACGCATCGAGGCCCCAGTAGGGCACCCAGGCGTCGAGCGGGATGTCGGGCTTGGGCGGCGGCGGCTCCTCGTTGGTCGCCACGTACACCGCCGCGCCCGCAACGGCGAGCAGCACCACCACGAGCGCACCGAGGACGAGGAGCCGTCGCCGGCGTGCCGGCGGCGGATCGTCGAGCGGTGTGTCGTCGAGCGGTGTGTGGTCGAGTGGTGTGTGGTCGAGTGACGTGTCAGCGGGCGCGAAGTCGACGGAGGTCGGCGACTCCGAGACCGACGAGCGAGTCGACGAGGGTGAGCCCGGGGGCGGCAGCGACGGGGACGACATGGGGGACCCCCAGCGTCGCACAACCGGCCGCCATCGCGGAGGCAACCCCGGTTGGCGAGTCCTCGATCGCAACGCAGTCCGCCGGATCGACGCCGAGCGCCGCGGCGGCTGCGAGATACGGCTCGGGATCAGGCTTGCCGTTGGTCACCTCGTCGCCGGTGATCGAGGTGACGAACGAGCCGGGGGGCGCCGATGCAATGACTGCTTCGGCGAGGCGCCGCCATGACATCGTCACCATGACACACGGGATGTTCGCAGCGACACAGGCTGCCAGCAGCTCGGGCGCGCCAGGGCGCCAGGGCAACTCCCGTGCAACCCGTGCGATGACGCTCCGGAGCAGCCGATCGACGACCTGGTCGGGCTCGAGCCGCACGCCGCCCCGGGTTCGGAGCTCGTGAGCGGAGTCGAGCAGGTCGAAGCCGACGAGCGACAGCGCGTCAGCCTCGGTCCACGTGCCGTCGAACTCGGCGACCAGCTCGAACTCTGCCTCGAACCAGTACGGCTCGGTGTCGACGAGCGTGCCATCCATGTCCCACAGGACAGCGGCGGGAAACGTCACGCGCGAAAGACGGTGATCTTGTCTTCGCCGATGCGCTCACGCTTCTCGGGATCATCGATGCCGAGACCCTCGGCCGGCGCCAGGCACAGCACACCGAGTTTGCCCTCCGCCTCGTTGTGATGAACGGTGAGGGCCGCCTCGCCGACGTGAGCGAGGTCGTACGTCTTGGTCAACAACGGCTGGATGCGACCCTGGTCGAGCAGCTTGTTGGCGGCGTAGGACTCGGCGTAGTTGGCGAAGTGCGAACCGATCAGGTTCTTCAACTTCATCCAGAAGTGCCGGTTGTCGAACTCGACCATGTAGCCGGAGGTCGCCGCGCAGGTCACGACGGTGCCACCACGCTTGACGGCGAAGACAGACGCCCCCATCGTGGAGCGGCCGGGATGCTCGAACACGATGTCGACGTCCTCGCCGTCGTTGAGTTCACGGATCTTCTTGCCGAAGCGACGCCATTCGGATTCGTCCTGAGTGTTCTCGTCGGACCAGAACTCGTACTTCTCGGCTCGACGGTCGATGACCGCTTCGCAGCCCATCTTGTGCAGCAGCTCGGCGCGCTCGGGCGACGACACCACGCCGATCGGGCGGCCGCCGCCGTTCAACACGTACTGCACGGCGTAGCCGCCGATGCCACCCGTGGCGCCCCAGATCAGCACGCTGTCACCCTGCTTCATCTGCGCACCGTTCTCGCTCACGAGCATCCGGTACGAGGTGGAGCTGCACAGCGCATTGACCGCTGACTCCTCCCAGGTCAGATGCGTGGGCTTGGGCATCAACTGATTCGCCTTGACCACGGCGAGGTCAGCGAGGCCGCCGAAGTTCGTCTCGAAGCCCCAGATCAGCTGGTTGGTGGCGAGCATCGAGTCGTTGTGCGCGCTCGGATCCTGGTCGTCGACGTAGTTGCAGTGCACGGTCACCCGGTCGCCGGGCTTCCAGTTGCGCACCGCAGAGCCGGTTCGCACGACCACGGCCGCAGCATCGGAGCCCACCACGTGGTAGGGCAGGGCGTGACGCTTGCCCCATTCGTTCTGACGCCCCATGCGGTCGAGGAACCCGAATGTCGGCAGCGGCTCGAAGATCGACGTCCACACCGTGTTGAAGTTGATGCTCGATGCCATCACGGCGATGTAGACCTCGTCGGGCGCCAACTCCGGTGTGGCCACTTCGTCGACGTGGAGCGACTTGCGGGGATCCTTGTCCCACGAATCGACCCCCTCGAACATGGCGGTGTCCTCACGACGGACGAACGCCGCTCGGTAACTCTCGGGGATCGAGAGGTTGGCAATGTCGTCGCCGCTGGCACCGGATTGGATGGCCTCGAGGATCTCCTGCATGGCGCGTGAGGTTACTGATCGGTAATCACGACGGACAAAGCGGGCCTCACAGTCGTCCCTGCCACCATCTCGCCCGAAATATGCCTCGTTTGTTGCGCTGAGCGCTACAAACGAGGCATTTTTCGGGGGTTATGGGATGGGGGTAGCGTTTGCGTATGGCTTCTACAGGTTCGTACATCGTCGCTGGCGCTCGCACACCGATCGGGAAGATGAGCGGCGCGCTCTCGTCGTTCTCGGCTGCTGACCTCGGTGGCTTCGCCATCGCCGCGGCACTCGAGCGCGCCGGCGTGGCCCCCGGCGAGGTCGAGCACGTGATCATGGGCCAGGTGCTCATGGCCGGCCAGGGCCAGGTGCCCAGCCGCCAAGCTGCGGTCAAGGCCGGCATCCCGATGAGCGTTCCGTCGGTGAACGTCAACAAGGTGTGCCTGTCCGGGCTCAACTCGATCTACCTCGCGAACCAGATGATCGCCGCCGGCGAGGCCGACATCGTGGTGGCCGGCGGCATGGAGTCGATGACCAACGCTCCGTACATCGCCGACGGTGCTCGCGGTGGCTTCAAGTACGGCAACACCGAGCTGCGCGACGCGATCATCGCCGACGGCCTGTGGTGCTCGTTCGACGCGTGCCTGATGGGCCTCGGCACGGACCGCTACGCGTCGGGCGAGAGCCTGACACGCGAACAGCAGGATGAGATGGCCGTCATGTCGAACGAACGAGCCGCCAACGCCATCAAGGACGGCCGCCTTGCCGACGAGATCGTCCCGGTCGCCGTGCCGCAGCGCAAGGGCGACCCGATCCTCGTCGAGACCGACGAAGGCGTCCGTCCCGGTACCAGCATGGAGAGCCTCGGCTCGCTGCGCCCGGCCTTCGACAAGGACGGCACGGTCACCGCCGGGAACGCGTCGCAGCTCTCCGATGGCGCCAGCGCCGTCGTGCTGATGTCTCGCGCCGAGGCCGAGCGCCGCGGCGTCGCCCCGCTCGGCGAGTTCGTCTCGTACGGCATGGTGGCCGGGCCCGACAGCGCGTCGCTGCTGCACCAGCCCAGCCGGGCGATCATGAAAGCCGCCGACAAGGCCGGCATCGCGATCGCCGACCTCGATCTGTTCGAGATCAACGAAGCGTTCGCCGCCGTCGGGCTGGCATCGATCGCCGAGCTGGGCATCAGCGACGAGATCGTCAACGTCAACGGCGGTGCGATCGCCCTCGGCCACCCGATCGGCATGAGCGGCAACCGCTTGGCACTCACCCTGCTGCACGAGTTGAAGCGTCGCGGCGGCGGCACGGGCGCGGTTGCGCTGTGCGGCGGCGGCGGCCAGGGCGACGCCGCCATCCTGCGCACGGTCTGACCACCGTCTCTCCCTCGGGAGATTCCACCTGGATTCAGCGCGCCCCGGTTTCTGGCAACCACTCACCACTTTGGGTGATTGACACGCCACTCCTGGTCGATATACTGACACTAGGAACGACTTGTGTTACGAACTCTTGACGTTCACCTTCGATTTCTGTAACGTAACCGCAACAACTTGATCGAGCGAGCGCAGTTCCGGCTCGCCTCCCTTCTGGGGCATCATCGAAACGAATCGGCCCGTCCGCCCGCTACCGATTCGTGGAGATGGTGCCCCAGTTCAGTTTTCACCCAGCGTTGCGGGCGTGGCTCCAAACGGGCCTCAGTCGACGTTGCGACGGCCCTCGAGGGCTCGCCCGAGCGTGAGTTCGTCGGCGTACTCGAGGTCGCCACCCACCGGCAGGCCGCTCGCGATCCGAGTGACCGTCAGCCCGATCGGCTTCAACAGCCGTGCGAGGTACATCGCGGTGACTTCACCTTCGGTGTTCGGGTTCGTGCACAGGATGATCTCCTGCACCCCTTCGGGGTCGATCCGAGCGACCAACTCGCGGATCTTCAACTGTTCGGGGCCGATGCCCTCCAGCGGGCTCATGGCTCCGAGCAGTACGTGATAGCGCCCGCGGAACTCACCGGTGCGTTCGATCGCCACGATGTCGCGCGATTCCTCGACCACACACAGCATCGACGAATCACGCGTGTCGTCGTTGCAGATCGGACACAGCACGTCGTCGGCCACGTTGAAGCAGCGCTCGCAGAAGCGCACGCGGGCCTTGGCATCGGTGATCGCGAAGGCAAGACGCGTGGCATCGTCGACGGGAACCTTGAGGAGATGGAACGCGATGCGCTGGGCCGACTTCGGGCCGATCCCGGGGAGGCGGCCGAGTTCGTCGATCAGCGACTGGACGGGAGCGGTGTAGTTGCCGGCCATCAGCGGTCGATCAGCCGGCTTCTTCGATCAACTCGGAACCGGGGAATGCCTCCGCCAACCGATCGATCGGCGACTTCACCGACTCGGGCGGCGCGTCGGTCAGATCGTCGAGGTCGACCTCGTCATCGTCGGGGAGCTCGTCCAATCCAGTCACGACGCCCAGATCGTCGACGGGCCCCCCGGCGGCGGCAGCGGCCAGACCTCGCTCGCGGGGCGACGACGTCTCGACGGCCTCGGCGCCGTCGTGCGGTGGACGCTCGCTGGTCGGCGCCGGTGCCGCGCTCGCCGCCGGATCGGCGCTGGTGCGTGCGCTCGGTCCTGCGCCGCTCGCACCGCCATCGCTGCCGCCATCGTCGATCAGCTCGACCGCGACCGGGCTGCCGACGAACGCTGCGAGCGCCGCCTCGACGACCGTGCGCTGTTCCTCGCACTTCGCGCGATGGACCGCGTTCGGGACCGACAGCGTGAGCGTCGAGTCGGTGCTGCGAATGAAGCCTGCCGGGCCGTAGACCGCTCGGGCCATGCCACGCAAAGCCGGACGGATCGTGTTCTCCCAGACGTCCGCGGTGATGTCGTTCCTCGATGCAGGCGCAGCGGCGGCCGGCGCCGGTTGCGGCGCCGCGGCGGCAGCCGCGGCGGGCGTGGGCACCGTGGCCGGCGTTCCGGGTTCGGCAGTGGCAGGTTCAGGAGTGCCGGTTTCCGGCGCAGCGGTCGTGCTGGGCCGAGCTCGGCCACCGAGCGCAGCGCGCCCCGTGGCCGGGTCGCGTGGCGCCGGCGCCTGCTCGACGGGCGCAGCGACGACGCCGGCGGCGACCTGGCGTTCGAGACGTTCCAGACGCTGCAACAACGCTGCGGTGTCGCCGCCCGCGCTGTCGGCGGTGAGTTGCACGGTGGCCACGTCGAGCAGCACACGAGGGTCGGGGGCGTGGCGCATCTCCGACAACGACGCCCCGAGCAATTCGATGCCTCGAACGAGCCCCGCTGCTCCGAGCCGTTGCGACTGAGCGGCGAGCCCATCGAGCTGATTGGAGGGGACCTGTACCAGTTCGGGCGCCATCAAGGCGAGGAACCCGTTGCGGAGGAACGCGATCAACTCCTCGGTGAGCGTTCTCGGGTCCATCCCGGCCGAGATCGCATGCGCCACGACGGTGAGCGCACGTCCGGGGTCGCGATCGATCATCGACTCGACGAACTCGTCGAGCGGCACGACCTGCATCCCTTCGTCGCCGGTGTTCGCCAGCAACTCGAGCGCCGACAGGGTGTCACGTGCAGATCCTCCACCCCGACTCAGGGCCTGCTCGAACGAGGCTTCGCTCAGCTCGAGCCCGGCGTCCGCGGCGACCCAGCGGACATGCTCGGCGAGCGTGTCGGCAGGCAGGAGATGGAACTGGAGGTGCTGCGTCCGGCTGCGAATGGTGTCGGACATCTTCTGCGGATCGGTCGTGGCCAACACGAACACGACGTGGGGCGGCGGCTCCTCCAACGTCTTGAGCAGCGCTGCCTCGGCCGGCTTGGTCAGCATGTGGACCTCGTCGAGGATGTACACCTTGTGTCGCCCTGGCGTGCCGAGCGACGCCTTCTCGATGAGGTCGCGCATCGCCTCGACGCCGTTGTTGCTCGCCGCGTCGAGTTCGTGCACGTCGTAGCTCACACCGCGTTCGACGGCCAAGCACGACTCGCACTCGCAACACGGCTCGCCGTCTTGGGGGTTCTCGCAGTTGAGCACCTTGGCGAGGATGCGCGCCGAGGTGGTCTTGCCAGTGCCACGCGGTCCGGAGAAGAGATACGCCTGACCTTCGCGACCTTCGGCCACCGACGTGCGCAGCGCTCGCACCACGTGGTCCTGGCCCTTGAGCTCGCTGAAGCGGCGGGGCCGGTAGCGGCGATAGAGCGACTGGGTGGCCATCGCGGCCACGATAGCGACGGTCAGGTCAGCTGATCCTCGATCCACTTCGAGGCCGGCAGAATGCGGGCATCTCGAAGCGCGATCACGCCCGGCTTGGCGTTCGGCGGTGGATAGCCGGGTGGGTAGACCACCGCAGGGTGCTCCGGGTCGACGGTGACCGACAGCTCGACGCCGGGCTGGATGTCGGGGATCGCAACATCGAACACCGTCCACTGGACAGTTCGGCGTTCGGAATCGCCATCGCCTCGCCGGACGTCGAGTTCGACGTCGTAGGTCTCGGAATGGGAGTTGACGTCCTGGGACGTGAACGTCACCTGGTGCCCACTCACCACGGTGGCCGACGCCGGCACGGCCCGAGCGAGCGATGCCTGAAAGGGGTCGAACTTCGGCTCCTGGTTGCGCTTGAACCATGCCATCGACGAACTGTAGGCCCGCACGAATCGGTGGTCGCGCCGATGGCGTTCCATAACATCAGGTGATGCCATCGACTGGAATCCGCACGGTGCTGGTCGCCTTCTGCGTCGCACTCCTCGCTGCGTGCGGGAGCGAGACCGCGCCGGTCACAGAGGCGGACTATCTCGCCGATCTGCAGTCGATCTGTGTCGACACGGCGTCGACACTCGACGCCATCCCGCAACCGCCCGAACAGATCTCCGTCGCCGATTTCGCGACGAGCGCGGCCGGCGCGCTCGACAACGAAGCCGAGCAGGCGCGAGCTCTCGACGTTCCCGACACCCTGGCCGACGATCACCGGGCGTTCGTGCTCAACACCGACGAACAGGCAATCGCCTGGAGGGCGATCGCCACGGCCGGAGACGATGCGGCGCGGCTCGACGAACTCACCGTACGCATCGGTGAGTTGGTCCGCGGTCGCAACGACCTCGTCGACGAGATGGGTGCCTCCACCGGTTGCCGACGCGGCGACGTCTAGGAACGGCCACCGCCCCCAACGCCCGACCGCCCGCGGGGAGCGATTCCCTGGCGCTGGGTAGGGTGTCGGCGCATATGAGACGGGTCGCACATCTGCTGCTGCTCGTGTTCACCGTGTTGGGGTCGAGCGCGACAGCCGATCGGGGTGTGGACCGCCTCGACATGGCGACGGCCCCGCCAGGGGAGTCGGCTTCCTCGTATCAGCTGCATCGATCACTCCCAGCAGCTCACATCGACCGCGCCGCTCTGACCAACGTCGACAGCGTCGCTCCGTGCGATCGTGTCGACGCTCGCTCGCGACAGCTGATCGCGGCGGTACCGCCTGCGGCGGTCGCAGCGAACTCGACGGGCGTGTGCGAGACCGCGCCCGGAACCGCCTCGACCGGAATCGGGACCGTTGCGACCTGCCCGTGCGGCCGCGGGCCACCAGAGGATCCGGCACCCACGTCGATCTGACGTTCACGGGTTCGGCCGCCGACTCGAACGACGTCGTCGCCGACCCAGCCTGCCGGCACCACGCGTGCCGATCGATTCCTACCTGCCTGCGACCTCGAGAGGCGCGCTCCGTGCATGAGCATCCATTCCGTTCCCATCCCTCGCTGCCATCGCGCGCCCGCTCGACGGCCGCCATCGAGCGCTGGAGCCTGGTCCTCGCCGTCGCCGTCACTGCGGTGATCGCCTGGATCGTGCCGTTCGAGCCCGACCGGCTGACGGTGACCATCGACAACCCGACTGATCACACGCTCTACATCAGCGCCTCGACGCCCGATGACCCGACGTCGACCTTCGTGATGACCGCCGCGCCGCGGTCGACCACGTCGATGCCCGATGTGATCGATCGAGGTGACAGCTGGGTGCTGCGACTACGCACCCTCGGCGCAGCTGCGGGACAGCTCGACGTGTCCCGATCCGACCTCGAAGGCGGCTCGGTGGTGATCCCACTGTCGATCAACCAGGAGTTGGCCGCGGCCGGAGTCCCCACCGATGTCGAAACTGCGGGATCGAATCCGTGACGTGCGAACGACGCCGCCGAGGCGACGCAGGATCTCCGAGGCGCAGCCATGGAACATGACGTCGAACTGATCGCGACCGTGGCCATGGGCGTTCTTGCCGCCCTGGTGTGCGGGTTCGCAGCACGTCGGATCGGCCTGCCGGTCATCGTCGGCTACCTCCTCGGCGGTGTGCTGGTCGGGCCCTCGACACCGGGCTTCACCGCGGACGATCACGCCGCCGTGCAGCTGGGTGAGTTCGGCGTGATCTTCATGATGTTCGGCGTCGGCCTCCACTTCTCGCTGCGTGAACTGGTACGCGTCAAGCACGTCGCCGTACCAGGTGCGCTGCTGCAGATGGGGCTGTCGACAGCGCTCGGTTGGCTCGTCGCCCACCAGGTGTGGGGCTGGTCGACCGGGGCGTCGCTCGTGCTCGGGCTCGCGATGTCGATCGCCAGCACCGTGGTGTTGCTGCGCGGTCTCGCTGATCGGGGAATGCTCAACACCGCCGGCGGCACGACGGCCGTTGGCTGGCTGATCCTCGAGGACCTCGCGACGGTTGCGATCCTGGTGATCCTTCCCGCCGTCGTCGTCGATCCGGCCGGCGCCGGCTCGGACATCGTCGACATCGTCGCCGCGCTCGTCAAGGCGACGGCGTTCGTCGCCCTGGTGCTCGTGATCGGCGTGCGCCTCCTGCCGTGGGTCCTGCTACGCGTGGCCCACACCAGGTCGCGCGAGCTGTTCCTGCTGGCGGTGTTCTCCCTCGCCGCGAGCACCGCCTACGTCGCGTACGAACTGTTCGGGGTCTCGTTCGCGCTCGGGGCGTTCCTCGCCGGCATCGTCATGGGCGGCACGAGCGTCCAGCATCAGATCGAGGCCGAGGTGCTCCCATTCCGCGATCTCTTCGCAGTGCTGTTCTTCGTGTCGGTCGGCATGGCGGTCGACATCGGTGTGATCCTCGACCACGTCGACCAGGTGTTCGTCCTCGCCGTCCTCGTCGTCGCAGGCAAGAC
This sequence comes from Ilumatobacteraceae bacterium, assembly GCA_963828415.1. Classification (GTDB taxonomy): domain Bacteria; phylum Actinomycetota; class Acidimicrobiia; order Acidimicrobiales; family Ilumatobacteraceae; genus Sva-07. The sequence continues at coordinate 33,023 of CAWHEI010000018.1, read as the reverse complement.
GCTGATCACGCTCGGACTCGCATTCCTCATGCCACGGGCGGGACGTGAGCTCGTCGTCGTCGCAGCTGGGCTCAGCCAGATCGGAGAGTTCAGCTTCATCGTCGGCCAGGCCGGGGTGAGCCTCGACCTGATCGATCGCGATCAGTACTCCATCATCCTGGCCGCAGCGGTGCTGTCGATCATGGTCAACCCGGTCATGTTCGGCCTCATCCCGGCCACGGAGCGGGCCCTGCTCCGGTTGCCCTACGTCGGCACGAGGATGCGTCGGGCCGAACCGGGAATCACCGCCCACGACGACTCGTTGAGCGATCACGTCGTCGTCGTCGGCTACGGGCGGGTCGGACATCAGACGGTGAGAGCACTGCGCGAACTCGACACACCTCTGCTGATCGTCGACCTCGCTGCGCCGAGTGTCGAAGAAGCAGAGGCCGAGGGGCTCACGGCGTTGTTCGGTGATGCGTCGAACTCGAAGATCCTCGACCACGCCGGATTGAACAGGGCCAAGGCCCTGGTCGTGCTGCTGCCCAGCCAGACCGCCGCCGAACTCGTCGTTGCCGCGGCCCGCGACCTCGCTCCCGACCTCGCGATCATCGCTCGCGCCGGGACGCTCGAGGGCGTACGCCGCCTGCACGAACTCGGCGCTCGCCACGTGATCAACCCCGAGCTGGAAGGCGGGCTCGAGATCGTGCGTCACACCCTGTTCGAACTGGAGTACCCGATGGGACGCCTCCAGCCGTACGTCGACGCCGTCCGCAGTGAGGCCTACCAGGGTCACTTCGACGGCGACACCCCGGAGTCGGCGCGAGCCCTCGACCAGTTGATCACCGCCGTGCGCGGGGTCGACATCACCTGGCACCCGCTCGCCGACGGCAGTCCGCTCGCCGGCTCGACGCTCGGGGCCACCCGGCTCAGGAGCGTCACCGGGGCGTCGGTCGTGGCGATCATGCAGCATGGTCGCGTCGTGGCCAATCCGCCGCCCGAGAGCATGCTCGACGACGGGGCACTGCTCGGACTGATCGGCACCGCCGACGAACTCGACGCCGCCGAAGCCCTGCTCACTGCCACGTTCGCAGCGCCTGCCGATCCGGAGATCATCGCCTGACGCTGGTGGACGGAGTCGACGACGACCGCCGAGGCGGATTCGCACACCGACCGAACGCGCCGTCGAATCGATGCCGGCCAACTAGCCTCGGGCGATCGTGAACGAGCGAACATCACTTCGAGGCGCAGGACGCTTGCGACGCGCCATCACCGGGGCTGCGCTCGCCGTCCTCGGCGTCGGCGGCCTCGTCGGACTGCTGCCCGGCACGGCGCTCGCCGAGAACTCGCTGGTGTCGTCCGACCCGGCCGATGGTTCAACCCTCGCCCAGTCGCCCGAGGCAATCTCGTTCACCTTCAGCGAGCCGCTCGGCGACGTCAACACGATCACGCTGACGTGCACCGACCTCTACACCGTCGGCCCTCGCCAGGTCAGCGACGATCGCCTCACCATGACCGCAGAGGTCATCGATGCGCTCCCGAAGGGCGCGTGCGTCGCCTCGTTCGTGGTGAGCGACTCGGAAGGCTCACCCAACGGCCAAGGCAACATCACGTTCACCGTCGAGAACGATCCGGCAACGGTCGAGACCACCCCGACATCCGAGCCGACGACCGGCGGCAGTGTCCCCGCCGGCGAGGCGTCGGCGGCAACCACCACGACGACCGCGGGCGACGTGACGAATCTGTCCGACGTCGACTCCGGTCAGGGCCCGCTGTGGCTCGGCCGGCTGATCTCGGTGTTCGGCGTCGGCGTACTGCTCGGATCGCTCGTCCTGATCGCGGCAGCGTGGCCCGAAGGCGTCGAGTACCTGGTGACGATCCGCTTCATCCGTGCCGTCTGGATCGTGGCCCTCGTCGGCACGCTGCTCTACGTCGCGGCGGCCACCGCCGCGGTCAGCGGCAGCGGACTCGGCAGCGGTTTCAACCCGACGAACTGGGTCGATCTGTTCGACGCCGGCATCCCGGGGATCGCCGCGCTGGCGCGGCTGCTGTTGGTCATCGCATCCGCATGGGTCGCGTTCCGTCCCGACCGTGTGATCGACCCGGTCACGCAGATGGCTGCGCTCGGCATCCCCGCTCTCGCCGTCGTCACCATCGGGTTCAGCCGCACGAACATGGATCTCCCGATCCTCGGCGTGCCGTTGTCGATCATCCACGCCCTCGCAATGTCGGTGTGGTTGGGCGGCGTCGTCCTGCTCGCTCGTGTCGTGCTGGCCGGACCGGGCGAAGAAGATCTCGTGCACGCCGTACGTGGCTTCGCGCGCATCTCGAACCTCGCGATCGGTGCCACCATCGCCACCGGCATCGTGCAGATGATCCTGTTGGACGGCGGCGACCTGTTCGGCACGGCGCACGGTCGAGTGATCCTGCTGAAGACGGTCGTCGTCGCTGTGATGATCTTCATCGCCGTGTCGGCACGCCAGTTCGTCAACCAGCGGCTCGCACGCGCGAACGAGATGACCGTGCCGATGGCCGACCGCTTGCGGCGGGCGTTCGGCGTCGAGGCGGCAGCCGGTGTGGTCGTGCTCGCGATGAGCGCTTGGCTGCTGTCGCTGACCCCGGCGAACGTCTCCGCCGGCCCCGACATCGCCTATGCGATCACGATGGAGGTCGACGCACCCGAGGCCGAACTGGTCGTCACGGTCCAGCTCACCAACGATCGCGTCGGGTTGTCGGGCCTGTCGGTCGACGTCGATGAACCCGACGAGGGTCTGTCCGGGCTCGAAGTGGTCTTCACGGCGCCGGCCAACGACACGATCGGCACGATCACCCAGCCGGTGCCGCTCACCGGAGCGGGCGTCGCCGTGCTCCCCGAGGGCGAGCAGGGGTTGCCCTTGACCGTGGCCGGCGACTGGACGATGGTGGTCAATGCAGTCACCCCCACCGGCGTGTTCACCAGCTCGCCTCAAGGGTTCACGATCCTCAATGCCGACGGCACCGAGGCGGTCAGCGAACTGACCGTTCCTCCCGCGGTCAACGTGACGATCCCGCCGATCAGCCAGCCCTGATCGCAACAGGTCGTCGCCGGGTCCGGGTCACGTCCGTCTGACGAAGTCGTCGAACGACACGGGTTCCGCCACGTCGAGTTGATCGTAGGTACACGACTCGGGGGTCCGGTCGGGCCGCCACCGCAGGAACCCGACGCCGTGACGGAACCGTCGACCTTCGAGCTGCCCGAACGACACTTCGGCCACGAGACCCATCCGGATCGGCACGAACGACAGGTCCTTTCCGGCGTTCCATCGGCTGCCTCCACTCGTCGCCGCTCCCGCCGCGTCGCCGTCCCATTCAGCCCAGTGACGCCACGGATGCCCGTCGAGCGCGTCGTGCGTGCGCGGTTCGAGCTCGGCGAGCAACTCCGCTCGCCGTTTGGCGGAGAACGACGCAGCGACGCCGACGGAGTGCATCTCGCCTTCGGCGTCGAACAGGCCGAGGAGCAACGAGCCGACCCCGTTGCCGTCCTTGTGGACGCGGTATCCCGCGACGGCGCAGTCGGCGGTGCGCTGGTGCTTGACCTTGATCAGCGCCCGTTTGCCCGGTTGGTAGGTCCCCGTGAGCGGTTTCGCGATGATCCCGTCGAGGCCCGCGCCTTCGAAACGATGGAACCAGTCGTCGGCGACGCCACGATCGGTCGTCGCCGGCGTGACCCGCACGACGTCGTTCTCGGTGATCGCGTCGACGAGGGCGTCACGGCGGTCGGCCATCGACTCCTCGAGCAGCGAGACGTCGCCGGCAGCCAACAGGTCGAACGCAACGAACGCTGCGGGCGTTTCGGCGGCCAGGCGATTGATACGCGACTCGGCGGGATGGATCCGCTGGAGCAGGGCATCGAAGTCGAGGCCGTCGCCGGCGCTGTCGGCGACGACGATCTCCCCGTCGACGACACACCGATCGGGTAGTGCGGATCGCAAGGGCTCGAGGAGCTCGGGGAAGTAGCGACCGAGTGGCCGGAGCTTGCGCGAGATCAGTTCGAGCCGATCACCGTCGCGGAAGACGATGCAGCGGAATCCGTCCCATTTCGGCTCGAACAGCCAGCCGTCGCCGTCGGGGATCGACCGGGCCAGCTTCGCCAGCATCGGCTCGAGCGGCGGTTGGAACGGCAGTCGCATCGCATCGTCGGGTGAGCTCGGAGCAGCATCTGCCATCAGCGCATTCTGACCGATCTACCGGGAGCCGCCGACAGCCAGTAACTTGCCAGACGTGACGAACCCGATGCAGGAGAAGCTCGCCGACCTCGCCGAACGACGCGAGCAGGCCATCAACGCCGGTTCGCAGCGCTCGGTGGACCGCCAGCACGAGAAGGGCAAGATGCTCGCCCGCGAGCGCCTCGACTACTTCCTCGACGAGGGCTCGTTCCACGAACTCGACATGCTGGCCCGCCATCGCGCGCTGGCCTCGGGCCTCGAGGATCGGCCGTACACCGATGGTGTCATCACGGGTTGGGGCACGGTCGACGGCCGCAAGGTGTTCGTGTTCTCCCAGGACTTCACCGTGTTCGGTGGCGCCCTCGGCGAGGTGTTCGCCGAGAAGATCCACAAGCTGATGGACCTGGCCCTGAAGGTCGGCGCACCGGTGATCGGCCTCAACGACGGTGCCGGCGCCCGCATCCAGGAGGGTGTGGTCAGCCTCGCTTCCTACGGCGGCATCTTCCACCGCAACGTGCTGTCGTCGGGCGTCGTGCCGCAGATCTCGGTGATCCTCGGCCCGTGCGCCGGCGGCGCCGTGTACAGCCCGGCGATGACCGACTTCATCTTCATGGTGCGCGAGTCGAGCCACATGTTCATCACCGGCCCCGACGTGGTCAAGACCGTCACCGGCGAAGACGTGACGCTCGAGGAACTCGGCGGCGCAATGAGTCACGCCACGAAGTCGGGCGTCGCCACGTTCGTGTCGGCCGACGAGAAGTCGTGCCTCGACGACGTGCGGTTCCTGCTGTCGTTCCTGCCGTCGAACAACCTCGAGGAGCCGCCGATCGAGGACCTCGGCGACGATCCCGACCGTCTCTGTCCGGAGCTGCGCGACATCCTGCCGGCCAGCCCGAACCTGCCCTACGACATGACCGACGTGATCCGCCACGTCGTCGACGACGGCGAGTTCTTCGAGTACTTCCCCCACTGGGCGAAGTCGATCGTGTGCGGGTTCTCACGCATCGACGGCCAGCCCGTCGGCATCGTCGGCAACCAGCCGAAGATCCTCGCCGGCGTGCTCGACATCGAGTCGTCCGAGAAGGCCGCTCGGTTCGTTCGCACCTGCGACTCCTTCAACATCCCGTTGATCACCTTCGTCGACGTTCCCGGGTTCCTCCCCGGTGTCGACCAGGAGTACGGCGGCATCATCCGCCACGGTGCCAAGCTGCTGTACGCCTACTGCGAGTCGACCGTGCCGCGCATCCAGGTCATCACTCGCAAGGCCTATGGCGGGGCGTACGTCGTCATGAACTCGAAGTCGATCGGTGCCGACCTCGCGTTTGCCTGGCCGACCGCCGAACTCGCCGTGATGGGCCCTCAGGGCGCCGTCGAGATCGTGTACCGACGCGAGCTGCAGCAGGCCGCCGACCCGATCGCTCGACGCGCCGAGCTGGTGCAGGAGTACACCGACAAGTACGCCTCGCCGTACGCGGCCGCCGAGCGGGGCTACATCGATGATGTGATCGACCCGGCCGAAACACGCCAGAAGTTGGTCGCCGGTCTGCGGATGCTGGCCACCAAGCGCGAGGAATTGCCCCGGCGTAAGCACGGCAACGTCCCGCTGTGATGCGGAGCGACGTCGCATGAGTGACCGCCCGATCGTGCCGGGCCAGCCACCGATCGCGGGAGCAACGCCGCCTCCACCACCGCCTCTATCGCCGCCACCACCACCGCCACCACCACCTGGCGCCGGCTCGCCCCCGCCTCCCCCGGCGTCGCCGATGACGGGTTCGACACCGCCCCCGCCACCCTCCACACCTCCAGCTGCAGCGCCGTCGGCTCCACCACCGCCGCCCCCACCACCTCCGGCTTCGGCCAGTCCGGCGCCGGGCGGTCCGTCGTCGGCGGCGACCGATGACGATCTGGCCGCATTGTTGTCGCAGATCACCGACGACGACGTTGCCGCGGTGCCAACGCTCGGCACACCCCTCACGAAACCGACCGATGTCGAGCGGCCGGAGCGGGCCGAAGCGATCGAGATCGAGTCGGAGGGTGGCATCGACTTCGACCCCGACCCGGCGTCGTTCGGCGCACGACTCGGCGGACTGCTGATCGACACTGTCGTCGTGGCGCTCTGCATGGTGCCGGGAATTGCGCTCGTCATCGTGGGCTCGACGCCGCTGATCATCGTCGGGTTGTTGGTGATGGTGGTCGGATTCGGCGGGGCAACGGTGTTGTACTCACGGGCCGTGTCGAGCACCGGGCAGTGGTTCGGCAACCGCGTCACGAACACCAAGGTCGTCGATGCCCGCAACGGTCGTCTGGTCGACGGCGGCGAGGCCGGTCTCCGATTCGTACTGCGCTACTTCGTCTCGATGATCTTCTTCATCGGATTCCTGATGGCGCTGGGCAACTCGCAACGCCAGACCTTCCACGACAAGACCGCCGGCACCGTGGTCACCCGACCGAAGCGGGCGACGTGGTCGATCGACGACGAGGTCGCTGATGGCTGACGCGCCTATCGTGGCGGTCATGTCCGAGTCGAACGCCATCACCACGGCATCGATCGCCGACGTGTCACCCACGCCGACCGACGCCGAGGTCGTCGCGATCATGGCCGGCGTCGAAGCCCTCTGGCCGAAGCCGGCCATCGCCGCCGACACCACGCCGGCGCGAACGACCACCTGGCGCTTCAGCGGCCGCTGGTGGTCGCGCCCGGTTCCTGCGCGGCGCGACCGCCCGTTCCGCTGACCGATCGCCGGGATCGCCGGCCCGCCATGCAGCGACGTGGCACACTCTCGGCATGGGAATGCCTCCGCCGCCGCCCCCACCCGGACAGGGTTCGACACCTCCGCCACCCCTGCCGGTGACTCCACCTCCACCCGGATTCGGGGCGCCGCCACCACCACCCGGCGCCGTCGCCACCGCTCCCGGGTACCCCCCGTACGGCTACTACGCGCCGCCCGTCGGTGGTGAACTCGCCGGATTCGGCGTCCGCCTCGGCGGGTACCTCCTCGACGGTCTCCTGTACGGGCTGCTCCTGGCGGTGTTCATCGTTCCGGGCGCCATTCTCATCGGTGGGTCGTTCTCTGACTGCGTCACCATCGACAATGAGGTCTTCTGCCCACCCGGCTCACCGAACGGTGGGATGATCGGTGGCGGCATCGCCCTGATGGTCGTCGGGTTCCTCGTCGTGGCGTTCATCTACCTGCGGGCACTCGGCAAGACTGGGCAGACGTGGGGGCGCAAGATCGTCGGCATCAAGGTGATCGGGCAGACCAGCGGCGAGCCGATCGGGTTCGGACGCGCGCTCGGGCGCCAGCTCTTCGCCAGCTTCATCTCGGCGCAGATCTTCTACCTCGGCTATCTGTGGATGTTGTGGGACGACAAGAACCAGACCTGGCAGGACAAGGTGGTCAACTCGATCGTCGTGAAGGTCTGACCGAGGCCGATCGCCGAACAGGGTCGACACACGCCGATGGACATCACCACCGTCGCGGACGATCTCGTCGTCGTCCACGATGGCCTCGACGTGCGCCGCTACGAGGGGCTTGCAGCCGACACCGACCACGACCTCGACGGCGTCTCGGTGCGCACACTCGCACGGCCTGACGGCGAGCTGCTGTGCCGTTTCGCCACCGTCAACGACGTCCACTTCGGCGAGGTCGAAGCGGGACGAATCGATGATCTGCTGGAGGGCCCGATCCGACGAGCAGCGTCCGGAGCCGAGCCATACCCGGAGGTGATGAACCGGGCGGCCGCCGCCGAGATGGCCGCAATCGACCCGGTGGCGGTGATCGTGAAGGGCGATCTGACCGCCGACGGCGAGCAGGCCGAGTGGGACGCCTTCGAGGCGTGCTATCGGCATCCGTTCGGCGAGCGTCTGCACGTCGTGCGCGGCAACCACGACTCGTATCGCCACCAGGCGGAGTACGCCGGCGACCAGCGCATCGAGCTGGCCGGCGTGATCGTGGCGTTGCTCGACACGGCGATCCCCGGCGCCACGACCGGCACGATCACGACCGAGCAGTTCGACTGGCTCGACGAGGTGTGTGCGGGAGCCGACCGTCCGGTGTTCGTGATGGGTCACCATCAGCAGTGGATCGGCGACGGCCCCGACCCCAAGCGCAGCGACGACTACTTCGGACTGCATCCCGATGCGAGCGACGAGCTCGACGAGTTGGCGTCGCGTCGCCGGGGTGTGGTTGCGTACGCCGCCGGCCACACCCATCGCCATCGGGTCCGTCCGATGACGCAATCGAGTGTTCCGTCGATCGAGATCGGCTGCACGAAGGACTTCCCCGGTACGTGGGCCGAGTACCGGGTGTACGAGGGCGGGATCATGCAGGTTGTGCATCGGATGTCGACCCCCGAGGCGCTGGCGTGGAGCGAGTCGTGCCGGGGCCTGTACTCCGACTTCGGCATCGACTACGCCACCTACGCCCTCGGCACCCTCGCCGACCGATGCATCAATCTCCCCCTCCGCTGACCCACCCGCGCGCACCTCGCAGCCGCCGCCGACCCAACGATGAGCCAACCGACCGAATACGGCGGTCCCGCTCACCGCAACCGGCAGAACCGACCCAACGATGAGCCAACCGACCGGATACGGCGGTCCCGCTCACCGCAACCGGCAGAACCGACCCAACGATGAGCCAACCGACCGGATACGGCGGTCCCGCTCACCGCAACCGGCAGAACCGACCCAACGATGAGCCAACCGACCGGATACGGCGGTCCCGCTCACCGCAACCGGCAGAACCGACCCAACGATGAGCCAACCGACCGGATACGGCGGTTTCGCTCATCGCAACCGGCAGGCCGAGGACGGCGAGCTGGACGTCACTCCGAGTTGGATCACGGCCAGAGCGATCGACATACTCGCCGAGTGACTGCCGCCGTTCCCGCCACATCGATCCCGCTTTCGGGCACCCTGCTCGACCTGCTCCAGAAGTCGAGGGTTCGTGACGTCGTTGCGGTCGTCGGGTTCGCCCTGTTCACAGCGCTCGCTGCGCAAATCTCGATCCCACTCGGATTCACCCCCGTACCGATCACCGGGCAGACCTTCGCGGTGCTCCTGGCCGGAGGGGTGCTCGGAGCGAACCGCGGGGCGCTGTCGATGGGTCTGTACGTCGCGCTCGGCGCAATCGGCCTGCCGTTCTACGCCGACGGATCGGGAGGTTGGACGGCGGCGACCGGCGCCACAGCGGGCTACCTCGTGGGCTTCGTCGTCGCAGCGTTCGTCGTCGGCCTGATGGCCGAGCACGGCCAGGACCGCAAACTGTCCACCTCGCTGCCCGCATTCGTCGCCGGTTCGCTGATCATCTACGGCTTCGGCGCCGCCTGGTTGGCATACGACCTGGGCATTCCATTGACGGCCGGGGCGGGCGAGCCGAGTGCCATCGCGTTCGGCGTCGCCCCATTCCTGGTCGGCGACGTGGTCAAGGCACTGCTCGCGGGGGCGATCCTGCCCGCCGCGTGGGTGCTCGCCGAAGAACGTCGCTGAACCCAGCACTTCAGTGAGCAAACCGACCGGATACGGCGGTTTCACTCATCGCAACCAGCGGAACCGCCCCACCAGTGAGCGAACCGACCGGATACGGCGGTTTCACTCATCGCAACCAGCGGAACCGCCCCACCAGTGAGCAAACCGACCGGATACGGCGGTTTCACTCATCGCAACCAGCGGAACCGCCCCACCAGTGAGCGAACCGACCGGATACGGCGGTTTCGCTCATCGCAAGGGCAGGATGGGGTGCCTGCGACGGGGGATCCGCGAACTCTGTGACAGCCCCTTGCCATAGTGGACGGCATGGAGATCGCACTTCTGATCATCGCCGTGTTGCTGGCCATCGGGGCCGCGCTCGGCGGCTACGTGTTCGCCGCTCGGCGCGCCGAAACCGACTTCGCGACCCGCGACGCAGCGCGCGACGCTGAACGAGCGAGCACCACCGAGGGCGTGCAACTCGCCGTCGAAGCAGCCGTGCAGCACGCAGTCGCCCAGGTTCGCGACCAGGCAGTCGCCGAGCGAGACGCCGCCGTGCAGGCGGCCCTCGAACAGACCGCCGTGCTGCAACGCGAGCAGTTCGGCGCGCTGGCGCTCGCTGCTCGGGAGCAGACCAACTCCGACCTGTCGGCGAAGAAGGACGTCATCGACGCCCGCCTCGACCAAGTGCACGCCGAGATGCGCGGCGAACTCACGAAGCTGAGCGAGATGGTCACCACGCTCGGACGGTCGAGCGCCGAGAACTTCGGCCAGGTCACCTCGTCGCTACAGGCCCACGCCGAGATCGCCAACACGCTCGCCGACTCCACCCGGGCGCTACGCGAGGCGCTCGCCAATCCGCAGGCCCGCGGCAACTGGGGCGAACGCATGGCCGAGGACGTACTGCGTCTGGCCGGATTCCACGAAAACGTCAACTACGTCAAGCAGACCCAGATCGACGGCGGCACGGGCCGTCCCGACTACACGTTCCCGATGCCCAAGGGCCACGCGCTCTACATGGATGTCAAGTTCCCGATGGCGTCGTACCTTCGCTACCTCGAGGTCGATACGAACGCCGAACGCGAGATGCACCTCAAGCGGTTCCTCGCCGATGTTCGGCTCCGGGTGAAGGAACTCGCCAAGCGCGACTACGCGGGCGAGAGCGACCAACCGTCGGTCGACTACGTGTTGCTGTTCCTCCCGAACGAGCAGCTCACCGGCTTCATCCACGAACACGACGCCGGGCTCCTCGACGACGCCATGGGCCAAAAGGTCGTGCTGTGCTCGCCGCTCACGCTGTTCGCGTTCCTCGGCGTGATCCGTCAGGCGTTCGACAACTTCATGATCGAGCAGACCAGCGACGAGATCCTGCAGTTGCTCGGCACGTTCTCGGCCCAGTGGCGCAAGTACAACGAACAGGTCGACTCGGTGAAGAAGAAGTTCGACCAGGTCGACCGGGCCTTCGAACAGCTCACCGGCCCGCGGCGCCGTCAGCTCGAAAAACCACTGCGTCAGCTCGACGAACTGCGCCTCGCGCGCAACCTCCCCGTTGACGGGGAACTGTTTGCGACACCACTCGCGTCCGAATCGGACGCCGATGACGACGCCGAGACGCCGCCCGGCGGCACGATCCGGATGCTCGGCGCATGACTCACACCAGGGGTCAGACCCCAGGCGTGATCGCCGGCTGATTGAATCGGGCCCGTGAGCCAGCCCGCGTTCGACTTCGGCGACGACGAACTCGACGACGCCGCGAACCCGACCTACACGGTCGGCGAACTCGCCGAAGCAATCAACGACGCGCTGCGCCGGGGATTCTCCGACGGCGTGTGGGTGCGCGGCGAGATCAGCGGGTGGAGCGACCGCGGTCAACACGCCTACTTCACGCTGGTCGACGACGACGGCACGAAGGCCGCCGTCAACGTCCAGTTCTTCGCCAACGCCCGCATGCGGCTGCGGCCGATGCTGCAGAAACACCGGCTCCGGCTGGCCGACGGCATGAAGGTGCGGGTGTTCGGCTACCTCGACTACTACGCACCCAACGGCCGCATCGGGCTCAAGATGACCGGCATCGACCCGAAGTACACGCTGGGCGACATCGCCCAGTCGCGCGACGAAGTGATCCGACGGCTCGTCGCCGACGGGCTCCTCGACGCCAACAAGCGCCGACAACTGTCGCCGATTCCGCTCCGTGTCGGCGTGGTCACCAGCGTCGGCACGGCGGCCTGGCACGATTTCCACGACGAACTCCAGCGGAGCGCGCTCGGGTTCTCGCTGACCGTGATCGACACCCGAGTCCAGGGTGAGTTCGCCGAGGAGATGGTGGCTGCGGCCATCGGCACACTCTCGCGCCGCATCGATCTCGATGCGGTCGTCGTCATCCGTGGCGGCGGCGCCCGCAACGAACTGGCGGTGTTCGACGCCGAACGCATCGCCCGGGCGATCGCCTCGTCGCCCGTGCCGGTACTCACCGGGCTCGGCCACGAGGTCGACCGCAGCGTCGCCGACGAGGTGGCCCACACCAGCCTGAAGACCCCCACCGCATGCGCCGGTGAGCTCATCGCTCGGGCCGCGCGCTACAGCGCCGAGGCCGAGACGACGTTCGCGTCGATCCTGCGCGAGAGCGGCCATGCATTGAACGTCGCGACCACCGAGCTGTCCGAGGCCGCCCACCGCATTGCCCGGCGCACGCATGCGGCGATCGAGCGGGCCGACGAGCGCCTCGGCATGCGCGTCGACACGCTCGCCCGAACCGCCCCGGCCAGCCTCGCCCGCGCCGACGAGCGACTCGTCGAGCGCCATCAACGCATCCGCGCTCGCGCCGAGACGGTCATCGAGCGGTCCACCGGCCGCCTCGACGTCCTCGCAGCACGCGTCGCAGCGCTCGACCCCGCAGTCCAGCTTGCGCGCGGATGGTCGATCACCCGCGACGCCGACGGCCGCGTCGTGCGATCGGTCGACGACCTCGCACGCCACGACATCGTCACGATCGCCGTCGCCGACGGCCTCATCACCAGCACCGTCACCGACACCAGCACGAACAGGACAGACCCATGAGCGACACCCCCGGTTACGCCGACGCACTCGCCGAACTCGACTCGATCCTGCGCGAACTCGAGGCGTCCGACGTCGACGTCGACCACCTCGCCGACCGAGTGGCACGCGCATCCGAGCTGATCACGTTGTGCCGGTCGAAGATCTCGGCTGCCCAGCTGCGCATCGAACAGGTCACCGCCGACCTCGACGCGGTCGCCGACGCCGACGACTGAGACCGCGTCGTCGGTTGCGGATCAACCGGCGCGGGGCTGCCAGATCGCGCTGTGGAATGCGCTCCACACGGGCGAGCCGTTGGCCGTGATCTCCACGTCCAGGTCGACGAAGCGGTGACCCTTGCGCTCGTACTCGGCGGCGACGCGACCGCGCACCTCCAGCTGATCTCCGTCGTGCACCAGACCGCGGTGATGCGCTCGTGTGCCGACATGGATCCACGGACCGAGTCCGACGTTCAGGTGGAGGACGGCGTTCGCTTGACGAGCGAGGAAACCCGGGTGGCACACCATTCCACCGCCGTACACGTCATGGTCGTCTCGCACCTCGCCGAGGTACACCGCTGCTGGTTCGCGGTGGAACTGCATCGACAGCGTGCCCAGCACGGTTCCCGGCGCAAGCAGGTCCGCTGTCACCGGGGGCGCCGGATCGGGCCTGGGTGTGGTGGCCACGGAAACAGGCGGTGGGAGCGCATCGTCGAGCGTCGCGATGCCGGTCGCACGCACGATGCCGTCGGGCCCGGTCACCGTCAACGACCCGTCGTCATCGAGGCTCGCTTCGACGAGTTCGCCGTCATACACCGGCGAGATGAAGCGGGCCTCCATCGTCGAGCCGGTCAGGAACGTCTCGCCCCAGCGGTCGAGGCAGGGTTGGGTCATGTAGGACCACACGTCAACACCCGGCACGAGGCCGCCACGGAACCCGTACGTCTGCGCAACGGTGTCGTCGTGCATCCGGTTCGTCGAATCGGTCGCGGTGTTGTAGGCGTCGATCGTCCGGGTCCAGCTCGTCATGAGCCAACCCTGACACACGCGGTGCTGGCCGTGCAGGTGATGGTGCACGTCGGGGCAGGCCAGTGAATGCAGCAGTATCCTGCGATGAGATGCCTGGAACCGCTCCGACCAGCCTGCGCTCGATCGCCGACCGGGTCGAGGCCCGCCTCGACGAGCTGCTGACCGCCGAACGCGAGCGGTGGGTGGCGTTCGACGCCGATCTGGCGCAACCGATCGACGAGATCCGCCGACTCGTGCTGTCGGGCGGCAAGCGCCTCCGTCCGGCGTTCACGCACTGGGGTTACGTCGGCGCCGGTGGCGGTTCCGACGACCAGATCGACGTCGACGCCGGTGCCGCGTTCGAGCTGATGCACGCGTTCGCGCTGTTCCACGACGACGTGATGGATGACGCCATCACCCGGCGGGGCCAGCCGACCACCCACACCGTGGCCTCAGAGCAGCACGCCGCCGCCGGATGGGTCGGCGAGTCGCGTCGGTTCGGCGAGGGCGTCGCCATCCTCGTCGGCGACCTGGCGTTCGTCTACGCCGACCGGCTGATGGAGGGAGCCCCGCCGGAGGCGATGCGCATCTGGAACGAACTGCGTGTTGAGCTGAACATCGGTCAGTACCTCGACATCCTCGGCTCGGTGCAGAGCATCCGCGACGTCGACAAGGCCGAGCGGATCTGTCGGTACAAGTCCGGCAAGTACACGATTGAGCGACCCTTGCATCTCGGAGCGGTGCTGGCCGCGCCCGAACGTGAGCACGAGCTGCTGGCACCGCTCAGCGCCTACGGCCTCCCGCTCGGCGATGCGTTCCAGATGCGCGATGACGTGATGGGAGCGTTCGGCCAGGAGAGCCTGACCGGCAAGTCGGTCGGTGGGGACCTTCGAGAGGGCAAGCCGACGCCGTTGCTCGCACGGGCGGTCAGGCGTGCGAATGCCGAGCAGCTCGCCGTGCTGGCCGAGGTCGGCGCGCCTGGACTCGACGGCCACGGCGTCGCTCGCATCCAACAGGTGATCGTCGACACCGGTGCACTGGCCGAACTCGAGGATCACATCACCCAACTCACCGAGACCGCAGTTGCCGCCATCGAGGACGCGCCGATCGTCGAGGCGGCGAAGACCGAACTGGTCGCGCTCGCCGAGTACGTGAGTTGGAGGAACGTCTGATGAAGGTCGTCGTCGTCGGCGCCGGACTGGGCGGTCTGTCAGCGGCCGCACACCTCGTCGGCGCCGGCCACGACGTGACGATCGTCGAGCGCGACGCCATCCCCGGCGGACGTGCGGGCATGATCACCGAGCAGGGGTTCCGGCTCGACAACGGCCCCACCGTGCTCACGATGCCGAACTTGCTGGAGGAGGCCTTCAACGCAGCGGGCGCCGAGATGAAGGACTTCGTCACGATCAACCCGGTCGATCCGATGTATCGGGCGGTGTACGCCGATGGCTCGACGCTGTTCGTCCGCCACGGTCGCGAGGCAATGACCCAGGAGATCCGCGAGTTCGCCGGGGCCAAGGACGCCGAGGCGTTCGGCCGTTTCTGCACCTGGCTCGAGCAGCTGTACCGGGCCGAGATGGACTCGTTCATCGACGCCAACTTCGACACGCCCCTCGACCTGATCAAGCCGTGGAAGTCCGGCCTCGAACTCGTCAAACTCGGTGGCTTCGGCAAGCTCGGCAAGAAGGTCGCATCGTTCTTCGACGACGAGCGCCTGCAGCGCATCTTCAGCTTCCAGTCGATGTACGCCGGCCTCGCCCCCTACGAAGCGCTCGCCCTGTACGCGGTGATCACCTACATGGACTCTGTGGAAGGCGTATTCGTTCCGGAGGGCGGCATGCACATGATGGCCGCCGGCCTCGCCGACGCGGTCACCACTGCGGGTGTCGAGATCCGCTACTCATCGCCGGTCACTCGCATCCTGCGTACGCCGGGCGGTGCCGTCACCGGCGTCGAGATCGACGCGTCCGAACGGCTCGACGCCGACGCCGTCGTGTGCAATGTCGACCTCCCCGTCGCCTACCGCGAGTTGCTCCCGGGAATCGACGCACCGCGCACCGCTCGGAAGGGCAAGTACTCGCCGTCGTGCCTGCTGTGGGTCGCCGGTGTCAAGGGGCTGCCGCCTGCCGACGCAAGCCATCACAACATCCACTTCGGCGACGACTGGGACGGCTCGTTCAAGGCCCTGATCGACGATGGTGTCCGCATGCCCGACCCGTCGATCCTCGTCACGCTGCACAGCCTCGACGACCGCTCGCTCGCCCCCGACGGCCACTCGAGCATCTACGTGCTCGAACCCACACCGAACCTCAGCGGCACGATCGACTGGTCGAAGGAGCGCGACACCATCGTCGACAGCCTGCGCGCCCGGGTCGACTCGCTCGGCTACCCGACCGACGTCGTCGTCGAGGAGATCTACGACCCGCAGGACTGGGAGCGCATGGGCATGGAGCAGGGCACGCCTTTCGCGCTTGCTCACACGTTCTTCCAGACCGGACCGTTCCGCCCGAACAACGTCAACAAGAAGGTGCCGGGCCTCGTGTTCACCGGTTCGTCGACGCTGCCGGGCGTCGGTGTGCCGATGGTGCTGGTCTCGGGCAAGCTCGCCGCGCAACGCGTCGACCAGTACGCGCGGCAGCGTCGCTGATGGCCGGCGTGTCGTTCCGACGTACGGCCAGGCCGCCCACGCCGACGACCCAGTTGTTACCCGCCGGGCCCGTCACGCTCGATGAGAGCTACGAGCTGTGCCGCGAGTTCAACAAGCGCCACGGCACCACCTACTACTGGTCGACCAAGGTGCTCCCGAAGATCAAGCAGCACCACGTGCATGCGCTGTACGCGTTCGCCCGGTACGCCGACGACATCGTCGACGAGATCCCCTCGCAGGGTGGGCGCGACGTGCCGACCGAGGTGCGCGCCGCAGCGCTCGCCGACTTCGGTGACCGGTTCTTCGCCGATGTCGACGCCGGCAAGTCGGACGACCCGGTGCTCAAGGCCGTCGTGCACACGGTGCGCGCGTTCGACATCGACATCGAAGCGTTCCATCGCTTCCTCCGGTCGATGACGATGGATCTGACGGTCGAGTCGTACGCGACCTGGGACGACCTGTTGGTCTACATGGACGGTTCGGCCGCCGTGATCGGCGAGATGATGCTGCCGATCCTCGAGCCGAGCGACTACGACACGGCGCTTCCGCATGCGCGTGACCTCGGCAACGCGTTCCAGCTGACGAACTTCCTGCGCGACATCGACGAAGACCTCGATCGCGGCCGCCAGTACATCCCGCTGGAGGACTCCGAACGATTCGGGGTCGATCTCACGCAGCGGCGCGTCAGCCCCGAATTCGTCGCGTTGATGCGCTTCGAGATCGACCGGTGTCGCGAGCTGTACCGCTCGGCCCAGATCGGGATCGACATGCTGCCGGATCGGTCGGCGAAGTGCGTCGGCGCCGCGCACGCGCTCTACGGGCGGATCCTCGACAAGATCGAGGCGCAGGACTACGACGTGTTCACGTCGCGAGCAAGCGTGTCGACCACCGAGAAAGCGACGATGGTCGCCAAGCTCCTCTCCCCGTTCTCGTGAACAAGGTGCGCACCGAGACCGCATCTCGTTCACGAGAACGGTGGGCGGGGTGGGTCGCGGGTGGGGCCAGCGTGGTGACGGTTGCCGGGATGATCGCGACGCCGCTGCTGCCGCAGGGCGGGCGGGCGCGAAAGGTGCTCTCGACGGTGGTCGTGGTCGGGTCGTTCACGACGACGACCGCCAATGCCGTGCGCCGTTGGGGTGCGGCCCGAGCAGGCACTGCGGCTGTCGCGACGGCCGTGGCGACCACGGCGGTCGAGCGCATCGGCACCGCAACCGCGATCCCGTTCGGGCGCTACGCGTACACGCGAGCCCTGCAGCCGCAGGTGGCGCACGTGCCGGCAATCGTGCCGCTGGCGTGGTTCGCGCTCGGGTTGCCGGCGCGTGAGACAGCGCACGCGGCCCTCGGCGAGCGATCGACCGCGGCAAAGCGGATCGCGCTCGGCTCGGCGGCGCTGGCTGCGTGGGACCTGTTCCTCGATCCGCAGATGGTCGGCGAGGGCTACTGGGTGTGGGCGCGGCGCGGGGTCTATCGCGGGATCCCGCTCACGAACTACGTCGGCTGGTTCGTCACGGGCCTCGGGGTGATGGCCCTGCTCGAAGCGGCGCTCCCGCCCGCCACGGCGCCGACGGACGCCGATGGCGCGCTCGTCGGCGGGTATGCGTACATGGGCGTGATGGAGACCATCGGCTTCGCCCGCTACTTCCGCGACCCGGTGGTCGCCGTCGTCGGCGGCCTCGGGATGCTCCCGGTCGCAGCGGCCGCCGTCGCAAGGAAACTCGGTGCCTGAATTACAACAGGGGTCAGACCCGCGATGTAATCCGGCGAACATCGTCGTGGTCGGTGGCGGCGTCGGGGGGTTGGCGGCGGCGATCCGACTGCGAGCACTCGGCCACGACGTCACCGTGTACGAACGCAGCGAAATGGTCGGCGGCAAGCTCGCGACGTTCGAGTCCGATGGCTACACGTTCGACATCGGCCCGTCACTCGTCACGTTGCCACACGTGTTCGACGACGTGTTCCGCGCTGCCGGCACCTCCCTCGACGAACAGCTCGATCTCGTCCGACTCGACCCGCAGTTCGCCTACCACTGGACCGACGGTTCGTCGCTGACCGTTCCCGATGGCGACGACGAGACCGCCAACGCGTTCGACGAGTTCGACCCAGGCGCCGGCGAACAGTGGCGTCGTTTCGATGCACGAGGTCGGCGGATCTGGGACGTTGCCGATCGGACGTTCTTCGCCGGGCCGATGTCGAACCCGTGGTCGCTCGCCAAACGGATGCGCTCGCCCTTCGACCTGACCGCAATCGACCCGATGCGCACGCTGCACCGCTCGGCCGAGTCGTTCTTCGACGATCCCCGCCTCGTGCAGTGGGCGGGCCGATACGCCACGTACTCCGGGTCGTCGCCGTACGCAGCCCCGGCGACGCTCGCCTGCATCCCGCACATCGAGGCCCGATTCGGCTGCTGGTACCCGATGGGCGGCCTCGACGCGCTGCGTGCCGCACTCGAGCGGGTCGCTCGGGAATCCGGTGTCACGATCCACACCGGCACGGACGTGACCCGGATCCGTGCGGCCGACGGTGGCGGGGTCACGGGCGTGGAGTTTGCCGACGGATCGTTCGGGCCGGCGACCGTCGTCGTCGCCAACACCGACGCCGAGCACCTGTACGCCGACCTGCTCCCCGATGATGCCGCGCTGAAACGGGTTCGACGGGCGAAGCGATCGACGAGCGGCTTCGTACTGTGCGTCGGCGTTCGGGGTCTCACCCCCGGGCTCCAGCACCACAACGTCTGGTTCTCCGACAGCTATCGCGCCGAGTACGACCAGCTCGATGCCGGTGAACTGGCGGACGACCCGACGATCTACGCGTGCGTGTCGTCGGTGACCGATCCGAGCCAGGCGCCGGACGGGTGCGAGAACTGGTTCCTCCTGGTCAACACCCCGCCTGATGTCGAGGTCGACGCCGACGCCTACGGCGACCTCGTGCTCGACCGCCTCGCCACACGCGGTGTCGACCTGCGACCACGCATCGAACTGCGCCACACGATGACGCCGTCCGACATCGAGCGGCGGTACCGCTCGCCAGGCGGCGCGATCTACGGCACGTCATCGAACGGCAAACGGGCCGCGTTCGTCCGGCCCGCCAATCGGGGTGCCAGGCAGGGCCTGTATCTCGTCGGCGGGTCGAGCCATCCGGGCGGCGGCCTGCCGCTCGTGACCACCAGCGCGAAGATCGTGACCGAGATGATCACCGAGGATCTTCGATGACATTCGGCCGGGTCGTCGGCCGGACCGTCCGCGTGGCCTCGATCGCCCTCCGCATGACCGCCGGCGCCGTGGCGATCAATCGGATCTCCCGAGCCGCCGCCGTCGATCCGCCGGTCCGCCCGACGCTCACGCCGATGCAGACGATCAGCGTGGTGGTCCCCGCACGAGACGAGGCCGGCCGGATCGGGCCGCTCCTCGCGGCCATCGTCGGCGCACCCGGCGTCGGCGAGGTGATCGTGGTCGACGACCAGTCGAGCGACGGCACGGCGGAGTTGGCACGTGGCGCAGGAGCGACCGTGATCGCCGGCGCCCCCTTGCCCGAGGGCTGGGCCGGCAAGGCCTGGGCGTTGCAGCAGGGCATCGACGCCGCCGGCTCGGACTGGGTGGTCACGCTCGATGCGGACGCTCGCCCCGACCCTCGTCTCCCAACGGCCCTGGTCGCACGAGCCGTCGCGGACCGATGCGACCTGCTCACGGTCGGGGGGCGATTCGAGTGTCCGACTGCGGGGAGCCGCTGGCTCCACCCGGCCATGCTCACCACGCTCGTCTACCGCTTCGGTCCGCCCGGCGCGGCCGCCGCCCGTCCCGACCGGACGATGGCGAACGGCCAGTGCATGGCATTTCCGAGAGCGCCGTTCATCGCAGTCGGTGCCATGGAGCCGGTGCGCTCCGAGGTGGTCGAGGACCTGGCGCTCGCGCGTCGGATGGCCGCCGACGGTCGTCGTGTCGGATTCCTCGACGCCAGCGAGTTGCTCAGCGTGCGGATGTTCGAGTCGCTGGGCGATGCCTGGCGCGGATGGGGGCGATCGCTCGCTCTTCCCGGCGTCGAACCACGCAATCGGCAGCTGATCGATCTCGCGATCGTCGTGCTCGCACAAGTGCTCCCGATCCCGCGCCTGCTCGTGCGGCGTGGGGACGTGATCGACGTCGTCATGGCCGCCGTCCGGGTCGGCACGCTGGCCGGCACCCGTCGCGCCTACGAACGCAACGACGTTCCCTATTGGTTGAGCCCGCTCGCCGATCCCGTCGCCGCCCTGGCAATCGCTGGTGGAATCGCCCGCCGCGGCCGCCAGACGTGGCGCGGCCGCAGTTACGCCTGAGCAGCTGCCTGCCGGCGGTCGGCGACGGCGGCCATCGCGAAGCGCAGCCCGATGAACGTCATCAACACGCCGGTCGCCGCGGTCCGGTACGGGCCCTCCACGATCAGCTGCACGATCGGGAACGCAACGAAGCCGACTCGCGCCGCCACCGCAAACGATCGACGGATCGCGAACGTGAGCAGCAGGAGCCCGATGCTGATCAGGAACGGGATGGTTGCGAAGACCGCGGCACCGCCCGCAAAGGTGAGGATGCTTCGCCCGCCGCGGAAGCGGGCGAACACCGGGAACGCATGGCCGATCATCGCAGCGCCGCAGCCGACGTACGCAAGACCCCACACACCCGGCGCGGCCAGCGCGGTGCCGACGAGCGCTGCTGCGACGCCCTTGGCACTGTCACCGATGAACACCGGGATCGCGGCTCGGCGACCCAAGGTCTCACGCGCATTCCAGAAGCCGGGGTTGCGGTCGCCGACCTCGCGCAGATCGATCCGCGAGCGGCGCGCGGCCACGAGGTTGGCGATCGGGATCGACCCGATCAGGTAGCCGATCACGATCGTGATGACGACCGTGACTGTCTGCTCGGCGTCCATCGGTGACAGCATGGCGCACACATGGGTCGCATCGCATCGTTCCACCTCATCGACGAGCCCGCGTGGAAGACCCCCATCGTGCTCAGCCGCCTCGGCACGGACCGACTTCGCCTGCCACACATCCACGGTCTCGCGTTCTGGCGGTTGCTCGGCACGGGCCGCGGCGACGACACCGGGCGCGGCGCCGACCTCTCTCGCAGCGCGTTGTTCGCAGTGTGGGACGACGAGCAACACCTCGATTCGTTCCTCGCTGACAGCTCCCTCGCACGGCGATGGGACGGCGCTGAGGAGAGCTGGCACGTCCGCCTCCGTTCGATCGGCGGGCACGGCACCTGGAAAGGGTTCGATCCGCTGGCCGGCCTCGACGAGGGGACCCCCGACGGACC
The DNA here is from genome assembly GCA_963828415.1 of Ilumatobacteraceae bacterium. Taxonomy (GTDB): domain Bacteria; phylum Actinomycetota; class Acidimicrobiia; order Acidimicrobiales; family Ilumatobacteraceae; genus Sva-07. Next base: position 11,400 of record CAWHEI010000018.1, on the reverse strand, counting down.
GGTGGCGATCATCACGCGGGCGAACGTCCGGCGACGATCGTGGAAGGCGTTCGGCGCTGCGAGCGAGGTCGTCGACGCCGAACTGCACCAGGCCCCGGGGCTCATCGATGTCGTCGGGATAGGCGAGACGCCAGTCGGCGCACTTGCCACGTTCAGCCTGTGGGAGTCGTTGGCCGCCGCCCGCGCCTTCGCCTATTCGATGCCCGACCACGTCGAGGTCATGCGACGCACCCGCGCCGAGGACTGGTACGCGGAGGAGATGTTCGCCCGATTTCAGCCCTATGGGTCCTCCGGCACGTGGAACGGCCGCGATCCGTTGGCGCGGAACGCAACGCAATCGCCGTCGTGACGATCGAACCCCACCGATAACATCACGCCCTGCGCTTCCAGCGCGCCCAGATAGCTCAGTCGGTAGAGCAACGCATTCGTAATGCGTAGGTCGCGAGTTCGATTCTCGCTCTGGGCTCCAAGAAACACCAGGTAGATCGGCATGAGGCCCCGAGAGGTCCGGCCGGTTTCCGGGTTTGTCCCATATCTGTCCCATATTTCACTACAGTGACTTCATGGCACGAGGGAGCCTGCGACTCAAGCGGCAGCCCGATTACTGGGAGCTCCGCGCCTACGCAGGGCCCGATCCGATCACTGCTCGACCCCGATATGTGAGCCGCACGTTCCGCGGCGGCAAGCGCGAGGCCAACAAGGCACTTGCCCAACTCGTGGCCGAGGTCGACTCCATCGGGACCCACGCCGACCAGTCCGTCGCAGGCCTCCTGCTCGCCCACATCGACCATCTCGAGCAGCGAGGGCGTGAGGCCCGCACGATCGAGAGCTACCGCGGCATCGCACGCAAGGTCGCCGCCGACCGTCTCGGCGGCAAGATGATCCAGGATCTGGGACCGAAGGACTTCGACGACTTCTACGTCCGGCTCCGATCGAACGGCCTGTCGCCCGGGTCCATCAAGCGCTACCACTCAGTCCTCGGCGGGGCCTTCCAACAAGCGATGAAGTGGGGGTGGACGAACCGGAACGTCGTGCGACTCGCCACACCACCTGCGGTCCCCCGACAGTCTCGGACCACCCCAACTCCGACCGTCGTGACTGCGCTCCTTCGAGAGGCGGCCGAGAGCCGCAACCCCGAGAACCACGTTGCGTTCCGACTCCTCGCCGCCACCGGCGCCCGACGGGGCGAGATCTGCGGACTGCGATGGTCGTCGGTCGACCTCGACCGCCGCGTGCTGTGGATCCGCCACTCCGTCGCACGCCTCAAGACCGGCAAGCTCATCGAGAAGGACCCCAAGAGTCACCAGACCCGCGAGGTCGCAATCGACAAGGGCACCGCCCAGATCCTCCGCGACCACCGCGAACGACAGGAAGAGCTCGCCGCCATGATCCGGACGAAGCTCGACCCCGACGGGTACGTGATCGCCGATCTTGCGACCGACCCGACCGGACTCACCCCGATCTCACCAGACCGGCTCACTCAAGCCTTCAAGCGCCTCACCGCGCGAGTGCCCGGCGCCGGCGACGTCCGACTCCACGACCTACGCCACTGGTACGCCAGCACCCAGCTCGACGCCGGCGAATCACTCCCCGCTGTCGCAGCACGCATCGGCGACCACGTGGAAACCCTCGCTCGGGTCTACGCCCACCGCGGGCACCGCGGTGACCACGACGCCGCCGACAGCCTCGGCGCCCTCATCGACGATCCAGACTGACAGACACGGGTTCTCCGGCAGTGATTATGCGGTGGCCCGATCATGCCCAGGAGGTCAAACACTTCGCCGGAACCCGAGTACAGGATGGCGCGTTCTCGGCCGCGATTATGAGCGGGGCGCCGGTGCGCTGTGCCCGATCGGAAGTAAGGATATCGCTCGGTCGTCAGGCGACGTCTGGGGGTGCTGTTACGAGCGGGGGCATCGGTGTTCGGTGCCTGAAGGCAAACTGTGGATTCGCGTCCATCCTTTGCTCACGGATCGATGAGCGTCAAGAGCATCACGCTTGGCTCGACGGCCACAAGCGAGTGAGGCGCCCCTGGTGTCATGTGGAGCCAAGAGCCTGGACCCAACTCGAGTTGCTCGCCTTCGACGGTGAAGTGGAGGAGCCCGGACAGAACCTGTACAGCGGCTGTTCGGGCTGCTTGGTGCTCGGTGAGCTCCTCGCCTGCATCGAAGCCGAACACGGTGACGTCCAGTCCGTCGTTGCGGTGCACGACTTTGGAGACGACTGCTCCGGCTTGGATGGTCACTTCGCTGGCGGGGTCGTTGATCAGGGTGTGAGGCACATGATGATCATGCTCCCGGCCGGGTCTGTGGCGATCATTGGGGGCGGACGTATCCCAACCGGGGCGCAGTTGCCCGGTGCATGCCCCGACAACGGTCAGCGGTCCCGACGGCGGCGGGTACGGTTGCGTCCAGCCCCCAAAATCGAACCAAGGATGGACACTGATGACCGAACCGACGCTTCCATCCGAACTCGTCGAGGCTCGACGCACCCCGCTGTTCGACTACGCATCCTTGCCCGATCAGCTTGCCGAGTCGCACCGAACCACGGTGTGGGCTGAGCTGATCGTCCAGTCCGGCACGGTCCGCTACACCGATCTCGCAGGCGACACCCCACGCGACATCGGGCTCGGCCCCGGTGACACCGCGGTGATCGCGCCCGGCGTCGAGCACCGCGTCGAACCAGCGACCGACGCAACGTTCTTCATCCAGTTCTACCGAGCCCCCGAGGCGCCCATGGTCCCAGGACTGGTCGAGGTCGATTCACGTCGCCGCTCGGGCCCCTGGGAGCATCGCGGCCGCGATCTCGACACGGCTGAGGAGATCGCCGAGATGGTGGTGCGCCAGTACGTCGATGTCGTCCAAGACGAACTGCTCGAGCCCTACTTCAACTTCGCGCCAGGGTTCATTGACTGGCAAGCCCACATCGAGTCCGTCGCCGACTACTGGTGTCATGTCCTTCTCTACGCCCCCAGCTATGAGATCGACATCATCGAGATCCACCGGTCGCTCCACGACACCGACGCGTTCACTCCGGAACTCTTCGATCGGTGGCTTGAGGTCTTCGACGACACCATCGACGGCGGATGGGCCGGCCCACACGCCGACCAAGCCAAGAAGCGGGCGACGGGAATGGCATGGGCCATGGCCCAACGATTCCTCGGCAAAGGAACCTGGCGACCCGCCCACCACCGCTGAACTACCAGACCGCTGAACACCATCGCATTGAAAGAACCCGACTCGTGCTCACCTACGTCACCGCCGACATCAATTGCCCCACCTGTTTCAACCAGGTCATTGAAACGATCACCGCCACGCCAGGTGTCCACACTGTTGATCCCCGAAACGCCGATGGTTGTATCGCGATCACTCACGACCTCGACGAACGCGTCCTGATCACCGCGATCACGACGATCGGGCACACCGTCGACGTCGCTCCAAACGGTGAAATCACCATGGGCCGAGCACACGCGGTCGCGGTCCAGGTCTGCACTGTCCACGAACCCCAGTCGTAGACCGCGGCACCGACTTCTCGCGGGCGGCGCCCTGTGCGTTGCATGTTGCGCGGGAGCGAGCACGCGATGAACTGATGTCATCGCTTGCAGCGATGACGCTCGGAACGTTGACGGTGACAGCGTGACAGCGTGACAGCGACAGCATCGCCGGGCCAACGCTCTACGGCCGCACCGCATGCAGATGACCAGGCATGCAGGCAGCGTCATCGGGCTCCAGCTTGGAGTCGGTACCCAGGTCGGCTCTCACAGCCGAGTGCTGACCTCGACCTCAGGCTGAAACGTCGGCAATACGGTGCCGTTGCGGGGTCGTTCAGGCGCAGGAGACGCACGTGGTGGCGTCGGCAAGGGCAGCAAGACGCTCGCTCGGAATCGGCGATCCGCATCGCTCGCATCGTCCGTGTGTTCCCGCTTCAGCTCGCGTCAGGGCCGCCTCGGCCCGGGTGACACCGGCTCGTGCTTCCGCCACGAATTGAGCGGCTGCATCCCGGTCCTCCTGGATCGTGTCGTCATCGGCGAGTAGTGCCTCGTATTCCGCTGCAGCTCGGACGAGGTGTTCTCGTGCGGCCTCGAGATCAGCGGCACGAGCAGCGATCTGATCACGATCAACAGTGTCAGACGTCGTTGTCTCAGATGACTGGTTCATTGTGTGCTCCTCACGAACGTGTCCATCGATGCGCGCGCCTGAGTGTCGGTGCGTGCACAACCATCCCGCCAAGTTCAGGCTATCCGGCGCCGTTGAACCCGCGACCGGTGGTCACGCACCTTCACGCGGCACCGTGAAGTCTGCTGATGCCCGCTACAACACTTCGAGCGTCGCGATGAGCACCAAGAGCGCCACGACACCCAACATGAGTAGCCCCGCTCTGACGTGCGGGTGCGTTGGTTCGTCGCCATTGGGTCCGCTCATGGTGCGGCGTCTGAGGTAATGCCAGTGGATGGTGCAGCGGTGGCCGCTGGCGAGGTCGGCACCCGTCGGATGATGTACCACGTGCCGATGACACCGGCTGCCACGATGCCGAGGCGGAGTGCATTGTTGTCGAGCACGAGTCCAGCGCTGATCGCGACGGCGACGCCCATCATCGACACGGCGGCGACCTTCGCTCGTCTGGGCATGCCGAGACCTGATCGGTAGTTCATCACCGAGCGACCGATGCCGGGCAGGTGGAGCACCCACTGCTCGAACCTCGGACTGCTTCGGGCAAAGCAGGCGGCAGCGAGGATCATGAATCCGGTCGTCGGGAGTCCCGGCACGACGACGCCGACACCACCGATGCCGACGGCAATCCAGCCGAGTCCGAACCACGCCGCGCGTGCCACACGTGATCGGGCGACTGAATCGCCAGAAGTCGGCGCACCTGCACCGCCCGCGGCAGCGGTTCGCCCGCCCCTGGCCGCTCGGCGCGCGCGGCGTTCGGCGACATTCACGAGGGGCATGTTATGGGGGGCTCAGGTAATGCAGCAGGAGTGGGTTCTTCACTGCCTCTGGAGTGTGGGACCAACGACTCTTGTCTCAAGGAGGAGCCTCGGGCACGGTGGGACAATGGAAGACGGCCAGCCCTCTCCTCCTCGTGGCGGGAGCGTCTGGGAGCGCCAGATGTTCGAGCATCTCACCGGTCACACGCAGCGCGAGGGGGCGATGCTGGCCGACTATGCCGAGCTTGCCGCGACGACCGAATCCAACGCGTTGCGGTACGTCATCAACATGCTCTTGGAGGACGAACGACGTCACCACCGGTATTTCGACGAGCTGGCAACGTCGCTGAAGTCGGAGTCCGAATTCTCAGCTGACGAGCCGATCGTCCCCCGGCTTGACCTCGACCGCGCCGACCCCGTCGAACTGGGCGAGGTGACCACGCGGTTGCTCGAGAACGAGCAGGCCGACGCCAAGGAGCTTCGACGTTTACGCAAGGAGTTGCGCGACGTGAAGGACACCACGTTGTGGGTCCTGCTCATCGATGTCATGCTGCGCGACACCGAGAAGCACGTCGAGATTCTGGAGTTCATCCGTCGACACACACCGGCCAAGCGCAGGGTGCGCTGACCCCGGTCGGATCATCCCCACCAGTTTCCATTCGGTGGCTCCGCTGTATGAATGATCCCGCAGTGCCGGGGGTCGATCACAGCGCGGAGGTGTTCGTCGGGATCGATGATGTGCACGGTGCCACCGGTTTCGATGATCGGTTGGGCGAACTGCAGAATCGAGGCGATGCCGACCGCGTCGAGCGCGGAGATTCGTCGAACGTCCACGACGGCCACACTGAAATCGAGGCCACTGAGCTGTGTGAGTCGTGCCGCCACGACGTCGCATCCGCGTTCGATGAGCGCTCCTGTCAGCTCGATCCAGATGCCTCTGCCCTCGATCATCACGATGTTGAGAATCGGGCGCTGGGGCGGGGAGGCGTCGGTGATCGGGGGCGCCGCGTTCGTGTCGTCCACCTCCTGAACTCGCTGCAGACCGTGAGTTGTCTCCCTCAGTCCGACCAGCAGTTGGATCGTCTCGTCGATCACCGGTCCCGGCCGGGTGAACGTGGTGACCAGCGCAATCGCTGACTCGATGCTGTCGTTGTCGAACTCGTGCGGATGCAGTCGAGAGAGTTCGATCACCTCGAACACGGCACCTGACCACATGGGCGAGGATCTCACCGCCAGGCTGAGGGCCCGACGTGCCAGTGCCCTTGGGTCGTCACCCATGGTGGACGGAGTTGACGAAATGGGTGTCCCGGTGGCTGGACTCATGAGCGGTGCGCCCCTCGCCTCGTCGGTTGGGTCTGGCGCCGACGGTACCGGCACCCGATCGGGGGATCAAGGACGAGTTCCTGTGTGCTGACCGGCGAGCCATGTCAGCGACGTTCGCTGCGCGAATCGACCGCCCAGAGCGGCTGGATCGGGTCGGTTGCCGGTGCGTGGGAGCCGGAGAGGAGGCGCTGCAGTGCCGAGATCATCTTGGCGCCTCGCTTCTTCGCGACGTCTGCTGTGGCGCCAACGAAGTGTTCGTCGATGGTGCTGTGGAACAGCTCGATCCAGCGGTCGTAGTGCTCCTGGCGAAACGGGGTCCGGGCGTGCACGGGTTCGTGTGCTCGTAGCGGGTTGGCGTCGTAGCCACGCTCGCCGAGCAGCTGCCAGGCCCAGAAGTCGGTGAGGGTCTCGATGTGCGACGGCCAATCGACCCCGGCACTGGCGAAGATCGGGCCGAGCAGCTCGTCCATCGCGGCGTAGCGGTAGAACGACCGGACCAGCACGTCGATGTCGTCGCGATCGACGAGATCGTGACGCTGTGCCAGCTCGTCGTCGGTGAGTGGATGAACGATCATTCGCTGAGGCGTTGCTCGACCTGCACGACGGCAGGGAACAGCAGGTTGTTCTCCTTGTGGATGTGGAGATGGGTGTCTGCTTCGAGTTGCTCGAGGCCGGCAAAGAGTGCCTGATACGACCCGCACCCGTCGGCTGGCGGTTGGTAGCCGTCGGTGAGTTGGCGGAGTTGGCGGAGCAGGTCACCGACGGTGTCGTGTTCGCTCAGCATCACCGAAATCGGATTGCGCAGTGACCCGCAGTGGAACGACGCGGCGGTGCTGGCTGTGGCGAGTTCGCGGATCATCGGGAACAACACGCGTTCTTCCTTCGTGAGGTGGGGTTCGAGATCGGCGCGGATCGTCGAGTAGCAGTCGTTGATCGCTGCGAGTTCGGGGTGGCGTTCGCCGTGGACCGCGACGACCTTGTCGGCCAGTGCCGACAATCGCGGCATCTCCGCCCACAGGTATTCGTGGTGGGTCGACTCGAGATGGTCGACGAGCTGGACGAGACCCATCGTCGACCACGCCTCGCTCGGCGACTCCGCAGACGCGACGGCGAGTTCGCTGATCACCGTGGCGACATCGAGCCCGTTGGTGCTGCACGCATCTTCGAGCGTGGCCGCACCGCCGCAGCAGTAGTCGAGGTCGCGTCGTTCGAGCTCGCGGGCCAGCGAGGGGCAGGTGGTGACGATGTCGGCCAAGGTGGTCGCTGCGGTGATGGTGTCGGTGATTGCGGTCATGGGTGGCTCCTTCAGTCGGTGAGGTGTTCGATGTGGTGGGGGTCGGTGCGGCAATGCAGGACGCATCGAGCTTCACGCGGGTCGTTGCGGACGAGTTCGTCGACGACGAGGCCGCCCCGGGCAGCGGCGACGCCGCGGGCGATGCCGAGGTGGAGGCCGCACACCGTGTCCGGATCGGCGAGCGCGGTCGTCTCGAACGGGCACGTGTGGAGCAGGATGTCGACGGCGTCGCCCTGCTGCGTTGCCGTGGGTTCGAAGCCGTAGCGGGCCATCTGCTCGACGAGGACATCGACGGGGTCCGCTCCCGAGTCGGACGCGTCGACGTCACCGCTCGCCGCTCGGCCGGCACGTTCACCGACCACGACCGGTGAGTCACCGCTGCGGATGATCTCGCTCATCAGCACGGTCAGTTGCTCGTAGGGGCCGACGACCCCCCATCGGCTGTCGACGTTCGGTGCGACCGCGTAGACCAACCGTGGACGTCCCCGACCCTGCGGCGGGGCCGAGGCTTCCTCGACCAGCCCTGCGTCGACGAGCCGGGCGAGGTGCTGGCGCACCGCGTTGTGGTGCAGTCCGACGTGAGCGGTCAACTCCGCCACATCGACCGGTCGGCGCTTGGCGGCCACGTAGCGGAAGATCGAGTGTCTGGTCGGGTCGCCGAGCGCCCGCGCCTGGCGTTGCTGCCTGGTCATCGGGGAACCGGTCGATGGGCCGACACGCTCAGGTCGCTTCACTCGCACCGTATGTCCAATCGGGCTGCTTGAGCCAGTACGACTCGTCGTAGGTTGCTCGCCCGTTCGCCAGGTCGAGCAGTTTCGGAATCGGAAGCCGCCGAGGGCGCGGGCAGCGCCCGAGTTCCAGATGTTGGGCGAACTCCTCCGGGTACGCCCGCAGGATGCTGCTGACCAGGACCTGCTCTTCTGTGGCGAGGTAGCAACGACTCCCATCGGTGACGTGGTCGAGCCACCTCACGATCTCGGCGAGGTCGTGATCGCCGCCGACCCCGGTCTCGATCCGTTCGAGATGCCCGGTGATGGCACTGGAGCCCAGCTTGCATGGTGGACACTGCCCACACGACTCGACCGAGAGGAATCGGGAGAACCGGTAGGCCGCGTCGACCATGCAGGTCGTGTCGTCGTAGACGATGAAGCCCGCCGATCCCATGCCGCTCCCAATGGCGCGGAATCCCTCGTAGGAGACGGGCACGTCGAGATCCTCCGCAGTGATCACGGCGTTGGCAACACCGGAGAACACGGCCTTCACGGACCGTCCCGGGGCCAGCCCACTTCCCACCACGTCGATCACGGTGCCGAGGGTCGTGCCCATCTCGACCTCGCCGACATCAGGGGCGATCACATCACCCACCACCGTCGTGACGATCGTTCCGGGCGACTCCTTCGTACCCATCGACCTGAACCAGTCGGCGCCGCGAGCGAGAATGTGGGTGACGTTCGACAACGTCTCGACGTTGTTGACGAGCGTCGGATTCGACCCTGATGCCGGTTCGGATGCCGCTGCCGATCCCGGCGCGGCGATCACGGCGACCGACTGTTCACCTGCCTGCCAGCCGAGCTGCGGACCGGTGGCGAAGAGACCGTGCAGGTAGGGCGGCAGCCACCGGGGCAGCGGTTCGTTGCCCTCGATCACCTCGAGCATCGCCTTCTCCTCGCCGAAGAGATACTCGTCCGGGCCGGCCACGATGGTGACGGTGCAGTCGCCGCAGAGCCCGGCCACCTGGAAGTCCTGGACTGCCTGCGTGACGAGAGCGAGTTCGCGTTCGAAGCTGGCCTTGAGGCAGACGAACGCTGCCTCGGCCTCGACGGCCATCGCGGCGATGACGAGGCCTTCGACGAGTTGATACGGATTGGCTCGGATCAACGCCCGGTCCTTGAACGTACCCGGCTCACCTTCGGCGCCGTTGCACACCACGAAACGCCGAGCACCGCTGTTCGACGCGATCCCCGCCCACTTGTCACCGGTCGGGAAACCACCACCGCCCCGTCCCCGCAGACCCGATCGGCGTATCTCGTCGATCGTGGCCGCCAGAACCGAGCGTGAGAGCCCGCTCGATGCCGGCTCCGCCGGTCGCTGTCGCCAGATACTGATCCAGCGTGGTGACCGGCTCGCTCGGCAGGAGGAACGTCGTCACATCGACAGGGTATCCGACGGCGTTGCATTGTTCTACTGTTTGCTGGAACAATTCACTTGACGACTCCCCGATCGCTCGACGACCGAGCGCCGCGCAGGAACACGATCCGGAGAGGATCAACGATGCGAACCCTCATCCAACTGCACAACGCGAACTGCGCCGAGTGCCTCAACGCGATCCAGGATCAACTCCGCGGTCAGCACCGAGTCGCCACCGTGCACCTCGATGCCGCGCACGGATGCATCGAGGTCGACCACGACCACGACGACCCGGACGTCATCGTGGACGTTGCGCCGCTACCGCTCCGCGGTTGGCGGATCGCGGGCAACGGAGAGATCGTCCAGGTGCCCGAAACGCCCGAACTCACCCACGTGTGTCGCGTCGGCAGACGGATCGACCTCGACCGCATCCTCGAGCGACCTCGGCGGTGAATCGCCCTGCTTCGCCACCTGCTCGACGACGCAGAGATCCGGTCGGACTGGCCGGGCTGACCGCGAGCCGACTCAGGGTTCGTCGCCGAGCCCGTCGAGCAGCGCGCCGAACTCTCCACGAAAGCGACGCAACTCGCGGCGGTGCAGCACCGACAACGCATCGAGCTCGATCAGTCCGTCGGGTGTCAGCTCCAACAGCGAACGGCGTACATCCGCTGGATCGTGGTGACGCTGCACCAATCCTTTCTCGACGGCTCGATCAGCCAACTCTCCCACCGAATGCAGCTTCAGCTGGAGCGCCTCGGCGAGATCGCTCGTCGACGGGGGGCCCGCGCCCGGATGACCACGGATCGCGAGCAGCAACTGGTGTTGCGACGGCGTCAGGCCGTGCTCTCGTGCGGCGCGCTCCGAGAAGGAGAGGAACCGACGCAGCGCGCACGCCGGAACGCTGCGAGCGAGCGATACTCGTCGTCGGTCGACGAGGACTCCGTCGGCGGGATCTCCGTCAACGTTCCACCTCCGGCACGTCTGGCACCTCGGGCTGCGAGCCGGCGTACGCGTCGAATCGTTGCCGCTGGTTCTCGAGGAGCCCGACCGGTGAGGTCGACGCGAGACACGTGAGCGAGCTGATCAAGGTCGACGGCAAGACGGTGAATCCTGCCATCTCGGTCACCACCAGCGTCGATCCGATCGGCGTCTTGGTGACCCCGACGTTCGCCGCCGCGACCATCGTGCCGGCGATGAACACCCACGGGTGGTCGATCGGCGGCCAGCTGTGTCGCCGCCCAGCCGAGGACGAAGCCGGAGAAGAACAGCGGGATGATGAACCCGCCGCGCCAGCCCGTCACGAGGGCGACGGCAGCGCCCGCCAACTTGCACAGGCCGGCGAGCACGAGCACGGTGACTGCGGGCCGTGACTCGAGGAGCGTCTCGATTTGGAACTCGCCGTTGGTGAGGGCGTAGGGCGATGCAAGGCCGAGCACTCCGAAACGACACCTCCGACGACGGGCCTGGCCCCTCCGGGGATGACGGCCGCGAGGTGATGAGGGCCGGCGACGCCGAGCGTGAAGGCGACGCCGATGACCGCGCCGAGGACGCCGACCACCCCCGCCCACGCGAGGTCGACACCGTCGATGCGTTCGACGAGCGGAAGGCTCCAGATCGGTTCGAGCCCGAGGCCGCCGACGCGGTCGAAATGGCGTACCCGCACAGTGCGCCGATCATGGCGGGAATCAGTGCCTCGTAGTACTCAAGGCCTCGACCATGCGGTATCTCG
>CAWHEI010000017.1:0-52063 GCA_963828415.1 Ilumatobacteraceae bacterium | reverse complement strand
TTCACCCGACGTTCACCTCCACCACCATTCGTGGCGACGTGTGGACTGGCACACTGGTCTGGTGTTCGAGGCGTTGAGCAACTTCCGTGATGTCGGCGGTCACGTCACCGCAGACGGACGCCAGTTGCGGACCGGGCTGGTGTACCGCAGTGACGCGCTGTGCTTCGTCACCGAGCGCGATCGTGCGCTCTTGCGTGACACGCTACGTATCCGCACGATTGTCGACCTGCGGACGTCGATGGAGCACGAGCGCATGGGACGCTACGACCTCGATGATGTCGGCGAGGTCGTACATCTCCCGATTCTCGACGGGGCGCTGATCCGCGAGAAGGCGAACGACGGGTCTCTCGATCTGGCCTCGATGTACCAGGCCATCGTGTTCGACCACGCTGACGAGATCGCCGTCGTGTTGACGTTGCTCGCCGACCCTGATCGATTGCCAGCGGTCATCTCGTGCACCGCTGGAAAGGACCGCACGGGCATCGTTGTCGGAGTACTGCTCGCCATGCTCGGCGTTCCCGAGGAAACCGTTCTTGCCGACTACGAACAGTCGGCAGCAGGTCTCGTCACACTGCGCGATCGCATCATCGCCCGCCTCGTCGGCCACGACATTCCGAACATCCCAGCGGCCGCGTTCGCGCTCGAGCCAGCGGCGCTGGCTCAGGTGCTCGAGGACATCAAAAAGCGCAGTGGCACGGTCACCGCCTACCTCATCGCTGCGGGGGCGCCAGTCGACATCGAGCAGCGGCTGGGCATACTCCTCGACGATTCAAGCCCCGCGATCACACGCGGACTGCTCGCCTAGGTTCGAGATACAGGGGTTCTCGGACGACCTCGATGTCAGGTGTCGAGATGACCCGCGAGAGCGGTGATGGTGTCGATGAACTCCTCGACGATCTGGAGTACGACCCGGTCGGCGGGACGAACCGTGTTGATCGAGCCGACGACTTGTCCGACGAAGTAGGTGGCGAGTTCGTGCGCGCCCGAGCCGGGTGTCGTGGCCGACCGGTTGATGCGGTTCAGGGCAGCACCGACGAGCAGCGGTTGAAGTGGCATCGGTAGCGGCTTCGGTGAGTCTTCGCGTTCCCATTCGTCGGTCCACGGGGTGCGGAGCATTCGCGCCGGCTTGCCCGTGATCGATCGCGAACGAACGGTGTCGCTCGACGTTGCCGCGAGAAACTTCTGTTTGACCACCGGTTCGGTTTCCGCCTCGGCGGTGGTCAGCCAGACTGAACCCGTCCAGACCCCCGCTGCCCCCAACGCCATCGCTGCGGCCATGTGTCGCCCGGACGCGATACCGCCTGCGGCGAGTACGGGCACGGGTGAAACGGCGTCGACGACCTCGGGAACGAGCACCATGGTCCCCACTTCGCCTGTGTGCCCTCCCGCCTCGGAGCCTTGGGCGACGATGATGTCGGCTCCGGCTTCGGCATGTTTGACCGCGTGCGCTGTCGTGCCGGCGAGTGCGGCGACCTTGACGTTGGCTGCGCGGGCTCGGTCGATCACGTCTGCGGGGGGCGGGCCGAGTGCCGACGCGATGAGTTTGATGGGGTGCGCGAACGCAACGTCGATCAGCGGCTCGTAGCCGGCCGGCGACACGTTCATGCTCATGCCCCGCGGGCGCTCGCCGTCGGGGAGATCGGGGACACCGAAGCGCCCCAGGATGTCGTCGACGAACGCCTGATGTGCGGGCGGGAGCAGTTGGCGCAGTTCATCTCGATCGAGACCGCCTTCTGTTGCGCCGACGTATTTCTGTGGAAGCAGGAGATCGACGCCGTAGGGACGGCTTCCGACCTCGGCGTCGATCCACGCAAGATCGATCTCGAGTTGTTCCGGGCTGTGAGCAACCGCTCCGAGCACACCGAAGCCGCCGGCACGAGACACAGCGGCCACGACGTCTCGACAGTGACTGAAGGCGAGGATCGGAAATTCGCACCCGAGTAGTTCGGTGATCGGAGTCTTCAAGGTGATCAGGCCTTCGGGAGAACGATGGTGACGGTGCCTTGGGCGGCGCAGACCGCCTTGTCGTCGTTGGTGATGTCGATGCGGGCGACGCCGCTGCGCTTCGTGAGCGAGATGATCTCGGCGACCGCGACGCACACTCCCGATGACACCGGTCTGAGCAGGTTGAGCTTGAACTCGGTGGTTGCCACCCAGGCACCCTTGGGGATCACCGGGTAGAACACCACACCAAGGCAGTGGTCGACGAACGCCGAGAGGCAGCCACCGTGGAGGTTGCCGAAGGGGGTCAAGAGATCTTGTCGGGCATCCATCTCGGCCTCGAGCCGGCCGGCGGTGAGCGAAGAGTGGCGGAAGTCCAGATATGTCGAGATTCCTCCGGTCGCTGTGGCAGCACCGAGCATTCGCTCGGCCGTTCGCTCGTCGAACTGTTCAAACTCCATCGGGCACCCTCCACGATCCTTGTCTCGACTTCGTGGATGAGACACTAGTAGAGTTGTGTTTCATCGAGCGAGTCGGACTCGCACGACCACCCACCACCATCGGAGCCACTCATGACCGAACGCACCGCCGGCGACTTCCCGATCTCGCCCACCACGGACTGGGGACGCGATCTCGACATTCTCGATCCGCGTTACGTCGCCGACCCGTCCGGCGTGTGGCGTGACCTGCGCGACGGCTGCCCGGTCGCGTTCTCGGAGCGGCGTGGGCGCGCGTGGATGCCGGTCAACTACGACGACATCTCGATGGTTGCTCACGACACCGACCACTTCTCGTCGAGGCGGATCGGCGTCATCGATCTGCCGGAGAACGAGCGGGAAGGACGGCCACTGCTGACGGCCCCACCGATCACATCGGATCCTCCGGTACACACCTGGGCGCGTCGGATCCTGCTTCCGGCGTTTGCGCCTGGGCGAATTCAGACGATGACGCCGATCACCCAGAGCCTCGCCCGGGAGCTGCTCGATTCAATCGCGGCGGGAGACCACGCGGATGCGGCGCAGGACTATGCCCAACACATCCCGGTGCGGGTGATCGCACACATGCTCGGCGTGCCCGCCGCCGACGAGGAGATGTTCACGAACTGGGCGGTTCGCATCCTCCAGGAGGGCTTCAACGATCTTCAGAAGAGCCTCGATGCGATCATCGAGACGTTGGAGTACTTCGGCGCCCGCGTGGACGAGCGCGCAGCGCTGCCCGTCGACCAGCGACCCGACGACCTCATCACACTCTTGGTGGAGACCGAGATCGACGGAGAGCCGCTCGACCGGCGCCACCTGCTGGGAACCTGTTTCCTCCTGCTGCTCGCGGGCATCGATACCACCTGGAGTGCGATCGGTTCGTCGCTGTGGCACCTCGCAACCCACCCCGAAGATCAGGCACGACTCCGCGCCGAACCCGACCTCATCGACTCCGCCGTCGAGGAACTCCTGCGCGTCTACAGCCCGGTGACCATGGCGAGAGAGGTGATCGCCGATGTCGAGGTCGCAGGGTGCCCGATGAAGCCCGGCGACAAGGTGCTGATGTCGTTCCCGGCCGCCAACCGCGACCCGGCACACTTCGAGAACCCCGACGAGTTCATCATCGATCGCGAGCGCAATCGTCACGTCGCGTTCGGCTCGGGTATTCATCGTTGCCTCGGGTCCAACCTGGCACGGATGGAGCTGAGGGTGGCCATCGAGGAGTGGCTCACCCGTATCCCGACCTTCGAGCTCGCAGATCCTGCCGCGGTGACGTGGACCGGCGGTCAGGTGCGTGGACCTCGCACGATTCCTGTCCGATGGTCTGTCACCCAACCATGACATCCCGTTCGGACTTCACGAGTCGGCGATGATCGGCGGGAGCAGGAATCGACGCAGGTAGGTGTCGAGTCCATCCCGGCTGCGACGTTTCGGACCGCCAACCGTCAGCAGGCTGAGAATGCAACGAAGGATCCATTCTGTCGCGTCATCGATCGGCAACCCCGGCCTGTGCTCGTCCGAATGGGTGACGAAGAGCGGGCGGAGAAACTCGGCCACCATCTCGAAGAGCGCGACCGAGGTGCCTTGGATGATCCCGACGCTGTTGAGGCTGTCGTCACTCGTGAACAACAACGCAATCGTTTCGTCGCGGTGTGCGGCACGGACCGTTACCTCGACGAACTCCAAGATCGCGCTGCCGAGATCCGGTTGGGCCTCGACTCGCCCACGAACCCGCTCGAGGTATCGCTCGGTTGCACGCAGGATGACTCCTGACACGACAGCATCTCGACCTGCGAAGTACCGGTACACCGTTGCCCGCGAGACGCTGGCCTGCTTGGCGATGTCCTCGACGGTCGTCTTGGAGATCCCGGACCGTTCGAAACACGCCTCCGCCGCGTCGAGCAGGCGATCGCGCGCCATGTCGGGGTCGTTCGGGGCCGCAGCCCCCCATCGCAGTGATGCATTCGTCACGACTCCCAGTATGTCTCACGAACGGACGACCGCACAGGCTCTGGCCGCACCACCGCCACACGAGGCGCGACCGGCACGGCCGCTCTGCGCGAGTTCGCCTTCGTGCGAGACCGGGCACCGAATCCGCACGACTACGAGTCCTTCGTCGCGATGTGACATGATGTCTATATTGTCTCATGCTCTCGATCGCCGTCGGACGATTCCGCGAGCGGAGGGCGCAGGATCAACGAGGACTGGAGGGTCGATGATGGGACTGCTCGATGGGCGGGTGTGCGTTGTGACCGGTGCCGGACGCGGACTCGGACGAGAGCATGCGTTGCTCCTCGCGGCCGAAGGCGCCCGAGTGGTGGTCAACGACCTCGGCGGCGCCATCGACGGCTCCGGCGAAGATGCGGGCCCGGCGCACGAGGTCGTCGACGAGATCAGAGCTGCGGGCGGTGAGGCGATTGCGAACACGGACTCAGTGACGAGTTGGGCCGGAGCTCAGCAACTCGTGCTCGACGCGATCAACGCGTACGGGCGACTCGACGTGCTCGTCAACAACGCCGGCATCCTTCGCGATCGGTCGCTGGTCAACCTCGAGGAAGCAGAGTGGGACGCCGTGATCGCCGTCCACCTGAAGGGTCACGTCGCGCCGACACGGTGGGCCGCTGCTCACTGGCGCGAGCGAGCCAAGTCCGGGGAGACGGTCAAGGCGAGCGTGATCAACACCGCCTCCGGGGCGATGCTCGGGAACCCCGGACAGACCAACTACAGCGCCGCGAAGGCCGGGATCGCAGCGATGACGCTGGTCGAAGCGATGGAACTCGGCCGGTACGGGGTCCGCGCCAACTGTCTCGCACCGCTCGCACGAACCCGTTTGACCCTGCAGACACCCGGCGTCGGGGATCTCGTTGGTCCACCAGCTGACGAGTCGTTCGATCTGTTCCATCCCGGCAACGTCTCACCTTTGGTCGCGTACCTCGCGACCGCCGACTGCCCCTTCACCGGAGGCGTGTTCCACGTCGGCGGCAACGAGGTCGGCTTGTATTCGGGCTGGAGCCTGAGTGAGGAGCGGATCCTGACCGCAGCCGGCCGCTTCTCGGTCGCCGATCTGATCGATCGGGCACCGGCCCTGTTGGACGGACGGTGCGGCGCCCGGCATCGATGGCCACCTCGGTCGCCGACACGATGGCGAAGTTCGGCCGCCGGGGCGAGGGCTGACGCGCGATGGGAGCGATCCAGGTGCCCACCGATCCTCGACTGTTCCGTCTGGCTGAAGGCGACGAGTCGCCGCCCTCGCTTGCTCGGCTCACATGCGCCGGAGTCCGACCTGTACTTCTGGCCGCGACGCCTGCGCTGCCCCGTGACACGAACCGCCGTGACCGACGTCGACCTGAGCCCGGAAGGTGTGCTGTATGCGTGGACGTTCCTGTATGTCCCACGCATGGGCAGCATCTCCTTCGGCGACACGCGGCGGCTACGGCGTCGGGCAGATCGATCTCCCGGAAGGGGTTCGAATCCAGGCGCCGCTGCTCGGTACCACCGACGACTGGCAGATCGGATCACCGATGGGTCTGACGACGTTCCCGGTCGGTCGCGACGACGACGGCAATGACCTCGTCACCTTCCGCTTCGAAGCGGTGCGCTGATGGCAACGAAACTCGCCCGCGACGTGTACGTGATCGGTGTCGGAATGCACCGCTTCAACAACGAACGCCTCGCCTCAGCCGCGATGGCCGACGTGGCCGGCATGCAAGCCCTCGACGATGCAGGGATCGGCTTTCCCGGAAGTCGGCGCCCTCTACAACGGGTACCTCGGCGGCGGACTCACGAGCGGGGTCGGCATCGCCAAGGAGTTCGGACTCACCGGCATCCCGGTCACCCACGTCGAGAACGCCTCAGCGACTGGATCATGCGCCTTTGGTGAAGCGGTCCACGCGGTTGCCGGAGGCCGTGTCGACGTCGCGATGGCGCTCGGCTTCGACGACATGAACCGAATGGGCGGTCTCGGACGCAGCGGTGGACGTCGTATGGGAGCCGAAGACGTGATGCTTCCGGCCGCGTTCTTCGCGATGTGGGCGACACGGCGGATGCACGACGTGGGAACCACTGCTGAGACGTTCGCCGCCATCGCCGCGAAGAACTGGAACCATGCACGCGCCAATCCCCTCGCGCAACGCCGGGCCGATCACGAGGTCACCATCGACGAGGTACTCGGATCGACGATGATCTCCTATCCGCACACCTCGATGATGGCGTGCGCCGCCGGCGGAGGCGCAGCAGCGGCGATCGTCGCGACACGAGAGGTCGCCGAACGCCTCAGCTCGGGGCGCCCGCTGGTCCGTGTCACCGCCTCGCAACAGCGATCCGAGACCTACACCGATGGCCACGTCTTCCTCGGCGCCGTCATCGGTCCGGCACAGATGACTCGCGACACGGCCGGGGATGCCTACGAGCAGGCGGGCGTGGGACCCGACGATCTCGATCTCGTTCAGGTGCACGACGCGTTTCCCGTCGAGGAACTCGTCTACTACGAGTTGCTGGGGATCTGCGGCGACGGCGAAGGAGACCGACTCGTCGCTGAGGGTGCAACCCGTCTCGGCGGGCGGATCCCATTCTCGACCGATGGCGGTCTCACCGCCGCGGCCACCCGGGCGGACCCACCGGTCTCGCCCAGATCCACGAGACGACCCTGCAGCTCCGTCACGAGGCCGGAGCCCGGCAAGTGCAACGGGCACGTACCGGTCTGTGCCACATGGCTGGGGCGGGGTCGGTGTGCGTCGTCCACATCCTCCAACGAACAGAAGGTTGAATCGATGAACAAACTGCCCATCAACGGCGACCTGGTCGGACTCTCGATCGACCCGATCAGTCACTCGTGGACCAACCGCGACACGATGCTGTACGCGCTCGGTATCGGATGCCGGCCACCGGACGACCTCGATTTCATCTACGAAGGCCGCGGACCGAAGGTCGTGCCGACGTTCGCCGTGATTCCCGGCCTGCGGGCGATGGGGTCGGCGATGCAACGAATCGACATCAACCTCGCGGCCCTGCTGCACGGAGAACAGTCCGTCACCACACATCGCCCACTGCCCGCCGCTGCCGAGGTGACCGTCGAAGGTCGGATCGCTGCGGTCTGGGACAAGGGCAAGGCCGCCGTCATCGAGTTCGAAGGCATTGGCTACGACACCGAGGGACCCCTCTTCGCCGTCCGTGCCAGCCTGTTCGTGCTCGGTGGCGGCGGCTGGGGCGGCGAGCGAGGCCCGAGCGGCTCGGCAGCTTCGAACGCCGCACCGGCACGAGATCCCGATGTCGTCGTCGAACGCGAGACCAGACCCGAACAGGCTGCGATCTATCGGCTCTCCGGCGACATGAACCCGATGCACATCGACCCCGACTTCGCCACCAAGGCCGGCTTCCCCGGCCCGTTCAACCACGGACTGTGCACGTTCGGCACCGTTGGCCACAGCGTGCTGACCGCGTGGTGCGATGGCGACGTCGGCCGGTTCGCATCGATCGAGGGCCGGTTCGCCGATCAGGTGTGGCCGGGCGACACCATCGTCACCCGCATCTGGGACGAAGGTGATCACGCGATCGTCGAAGCTCGCACGCAGCGCGACAACGTCGTCGTCTCGAACGGGCGCGCCACCAGACGATGACCATCGACCCACGAACCCCGGTACTCGTCGCTGTCGGCGAGGTCACCAACCGCTCCGCGACCGTGGTCGACCCCATCGACGCTCGCGACCGAAGCGACCCGCCGAGCGTTTACCGATGCGGGCGTGCCGATCGGGCACCGCATCGACACCGTGGCCACACCCGGCATTCTGATGATCGGCCGCGATCACCCGGCGAGCCGGATCGCAGAGGCGGCCGGCCTTCGAGCACACCGTCGGATCAGCTGCCCGGTCGGTGGGAACACCCCGCAGTACCTCGCCGGAACGCTGGGCCAGGACATCATGTGCGGGCAGGTCGATGCCGCCTTGATCGTGGGTGCCGAAGCCGGCAATTCGGCACGTCGCGGCCGCGCCGCCGGCACCCTTCCGGTGGCAGGCCCGGTCGAAGGTCACGACGAAACCCTGGGCGATGCCCGTCCCGGGTTGAGCGCGATCGAGATGGGCGCAGGACTGCACTGGCCACACGAGGTGTACCCGATCTTCGAATCGGCGATGGCCGCACGAGCCGGACGCACGCTCGACGAGCAGCGAGTGTGGCTCGGCCGGCTGATGGCACCGTTCACCACCGAGGCGGCGCGCCACCCCGACCAGGCATGGTTCCCGACCGAGCGCACACCGGAGGAGCTGTCGACGGTCACCGCGGACAACCGGATGGTGTGCGAGCCGTACACCAAGCTGCTCAACAGCATCCTCACCGTCGACATGGCCGCAGCGTTCGTGATCATGGCCGCCGAAGTCGCGCAGGATCTGCAGATTCCTCGCGATCGTTGGGTGTTCAGCTGGGCCAGCGCGACGTGCAACGACGTCTACTTCCCGGTGCAACGACCCGACCTGTCGCGCTCCGCCGGTATCCGGGCCGCAGGATCAGGGGTGCTTGCCGCGGCAGGCATCGGCCTCGACGACGTGAGCTGGTTCGATCTCTACTCGTGTTTTCCGGCAGCCGTCGAAGCCGCGGTCGACGCGCTCGGGCTCGAGGCGACAGATCCGCGCGGGTTCACCGTCACGGGTGGCCTGCCGTACCACGGTGGTCCGGGCAACAACTATGTCAGCCACTCGATCGTCGAAATGGCCCGACGGTGCCGGGCGGATCCGAAGGGCGTCGGGATGGTGTCCGGACTCGGTTGGTACATCACCAAGCACTCGGTCGGGTTGTGGTCCGCTGCTCCTCCACCGAAGGGCTGGCAGGCGCCCGACATGTCGGGTGTGCAGGCGTCCATCGACTCGACCGCGCTCGACGTCGTCGAGACGGGCGCGGCAGTGGGGACCGCACGTATCGACGGGTACACGGTGGTGCACGATCGTGACACCGGACCGGCGTCGGTTCCGGTGTTCGCCAGCACACCGGACGGGCACCGTGTCGTTGCTCGTAGCGACGACCCGGATGTCGCGGCCGCGATGTCGGGCGGCATGTTCGTCGGCCACGAGATCGACCTGAAGCCATCCCATGATCATGCGAGGTTCGAACTTCGATGAACTCTTCAGCCGAAGCGCTCGTGCTCACCGGACCGAACACGCTCGAGCATCGTACGTTCGACCTCCCCGACGTCACCGCCGACACCGCGCGGCTCCGCATCGAGGCCTGCGGTCTGTGCGGCACCGATCACGAGCAGTACAGCGGACACATCGCCGCCCCGTTCTCGTTCATCCCCGGTCACGAGATCGTCGGCATCATCGACGAGATCGGCGACACCGCCGCCGCCCGATGGAACGTCGCGGCAGGCGACCGCGTTGCCGTCGAGGTGTTCCGCTCATGCCGGCAATGCGAGCCGTGCGCACGCGGCGAGTACCGGCGCTGCGTCCGTAACGGGCTCGCCACGATGTTCGGCTTCGTCGACGCCCAGATCGAACCGGGCTTGTGGGGCGGGTATGCGACGCATCTCCACCTGCCGTCCGATGCGATGCTGCTCCCGATCCCCGACTCGCTCGACCCGGTGCTGGCCACCGTGTTCAACCCGCTTGGTGCAGGTATCCGTTGGGGAGCGACGATCCCTGAAACGAAATCCGGTGATGTCGTCGTCGTCCTCGGCCCGGGCATCCGCGGTCTTTGTGCCGCCGTTGCTGCGAAGGAGGCGGGTGCGTCGTTCGTGGCGCTCACCGGTCTCGGCCCTCGCGATCGTGACCGTCTCGACATCGCTCATCGATTCGGTGTCGACCTGGCCATCGATGTGGCCGTCGACGATCCGACGGCCGCGCTCAAACGAGCGACGGGTGGTCTCGCGGACGTCGTCGTCGACGTCACCGCGAAGGCACCCGCCGCCTTCGCCCAGGCCGTGGCCCTGGCTCGCCCAGGTGGGACGATCGTGGTCGCGGGGACACGTGGTGGCGGTGGTGCGCCTGGATTCGAGCCCGACCATCTCGTCTACAAGGAGCTGCGGATCATGGGCTCGCTCGGCGTCGACTTCCATGCCTATCGCGCGGCCATCGATCTGCTCGTCGCCGGCCGTTGGCCGTTTGCCGATCTCTCTCGCCGCGTGGCCGGCTTCGGTGACCTTTCGGCGTTGTTGGACACGCTGTCGGGCGCCGACCGGGACGCCATCCCACCGTTGCACGGCGTGTTCTCGCCGTCCGCCTGAAGAATCCTCGACCGTACACAGCCTGATTGAAGGAGTGCAGCTCATGTCCACCGGATCACGGATCGCAATGCTCGACATCGACGAGGCCAAGCGCCGAGCTGCCACACGCGGGATTCCGGACACGATGGCCGAGCTGTCCGTGTTCCGGATCGCCTTGCATCAGCCTGGCGTCGCCGCCGGCTTGAGCAACATGTTGCACGAACTGCTGTGGAAGGGCGTGCTCGACGCCAGGCTCCGCGAGCTGATCATCATGCGGATCGGATGGTCGACCGGCTCGGTGTACGAGTGGACGCAACACTGGCGAGTCGCACGCCTGCTCGATGTGCCCGAACGAGATCTGCTCGCGGTACGCGACTGGCGTACCGCCGAGCACTTTGGCGACGCAGAGCGGGCTGTGCTCGCAGCCACCGATGACACGCTGCAGCACGGCACGATCACCGACGAGTCGTGGAGTGCCTGCCGTGCAGCCCTCGACGACGACGCCGTCCTCGTCGAACTGGTTGCTGCCATCGGTAACTGGCGGATGTTCTCCGCACTGCTGCGGTCCCTCGACGTGCCCCTCGAGGACGGCGTCGAGCCGTGGCCTCCGTCGGGTGAGGCACCTGCAGCTGTCCACGGAGGTCAGTGACGTGTCGGGGTGGACCTTCGCGGAGATCTGGGAGACGGCCGCGGCACAGCTCCCCGACGCGCCGTTCGCCAAGCAGGGCAGTCGCACAGTGACGTGGTCGGAAGCCGAACGGCGAGCCGAAGGCCTCGCCACGTTCCTCCTCGACCGGGGTGCTCAGCGACAGGACAAGGTGGCGCAGTACCTGTACAACTGCCCCGAGTACCTCGAGTCCGTGTTCGCTTGCTACAAGGCAGCGCTGGTCCCGGTGAACACCAACTACCGGTACGCAGCAGACGAACTGGTCTACCTGTGGGACAACGCCGACGCTGTCGCTGTGATCTTCCACGGCATCTTCGCCGACACGATCGAAGCCATCCGCGAGCGAGTGCCCCGCGTGGCGTCGTGGTTGTGGGTCGACGACGGCTCGGGCGACTGTCCCGAGTGGGCCACCCCGTACGAGCAAGCCGCTGTCGCCGCGGGTCAGCCGGTGGTCGACCGGGTCGAGCGCAGTGGTGACGACCTGTACATGCTGTACACGGGCGGCACCACCGGGATGCCGAAAGGCGTGATGTGGCGACAGGACGACCTGATCGTCGTGTTGAGCAGCGGTCTCGGGCTCAGCGTCCCCGAGACCTACGACCCCGACTTCGTCGCTGACGCGCTCACGCGACCCGGCCCCGTCCAGATGCCGGCATGTCCGCTCATGCACGGCACCGGCGCGCTCACTGCGTTCGGTGCTCTCACATCCGGCGGCTCCATCGTGTGTCTCGAGTCCCGCCATTTCGATCCTGCGAAGCTCCTCGACACGATCGACCGTGAGCGGGTCAATGTCATCGCCATCGTCGGCGATGCGTTCGCCAAACCGATCCTGGCCGCTCTCGACGCCGACCCGGATCGTTGGTCGCTCGACTCGGTGATGGCGTTCGTGTCGTCGGGGGTGATGTGGAGCGAGGAAACCAAGCAGGGCATGCTGGGCCATCAACCGAAGATGTTGTTGATGGACGCGTTCTCCTCGTCGGAGGCGTTGGGGATGGGGCAGTCGGTGTCGGGCGGTGGCGCGGCGGCGAAGACGGCTCGCTTCCAGGCGAGCGTCAACACGATCGTCGTCGACGACGACGGGCAGCGTGTCGAGCCGGGCTCCGACACGATCGGTCGGTTGGCTGTCGGCGGCCGCCAGCCGATCGGGTACTACAAGGACCCGGAGAAGTCGGCGCGCACGTTCATCATCGTTGACGGCAAGCGTTACTCGTGCCCAGGTGACTATGCGACCATCGACGCTGACGGGACCGTGAAGGTTCTCGGTCGCGGGTCGGTGTGCATCAACAGTGGGGGCGAGAAGATCTTCCCGGAGGAGGTCGAGGAAGCCCTCAAGACCCACGGCTCGGTCGCCGACGCGGTTGTCGTCGGAGTACCGCACGATCGGTTCGGCGAGATGGTCGTCGGCGTGGTGGAACGCCGGCCGGGCATGGTCGCGACCGAGACCGAGTTGATCGAGCACGTCCGTGCACGACTGGCTGCCTACAAGGCCCCGCGGCGAATCGTCGAGGTCGACACGATCGGCCGTGCGGCGAATGGCAAGGTCGACTACAAGCGGCTGCGAGACCAGGCGAGCGACGGATTGTGACTGGGTCGACTCATGGGCACTGATCTCTGGGGCACCACGGCCATCGTCGGGGTCGGCGAGACCGACTACGTGCGAGGAAGCGACCGCCACGTCTGCGATCTCATCCTCGACGCGGCGATGGAGGCGATCACCGACGCCGGGCTGAAGCCTGCGGACATCAACGGCATCATCCCTCCACCGGGCTACATGAGCGCCGAGGAGATCGCCGCGCACCTCGGCGTACCCGACGTCGCCTACCACGTGTCGGTACTGATGGGCGGTGCCTCACCGACCGCATCGTTGCAAACCGCGGCGATGGCGATCGCCGGCGGTCTCGCTGACAACGTGCTCGTGTGCATGGGCTGGAACGGGTACTCGGCCCTGCGTCCCAAGCCGGATGCACGCCCGACCAAACGTGTGATGAACCTCGGGCCGATGGGCGAGACCGTCAGAAACCACTATGCACCGTATGGGCTGATGTCGGCCGCACAACACTACAGCCTGTATCTGCGCCGCTATGTGGAGACCTTCGGGATCCCCGAGGACGCCGCTGCCGCAGTGGCGATCGCGTGCCGCAACCATGCGCAGCTCAACAGCAAGGCCTTGATGCGAGGCGCGCCGCTCAGCCGCGCCGACTACGACGCCGCGCCGTTCATCGCCGAACCGTTACGGAAGTTCGACTGTTGCGTCGAGACCGATTGCGCCACCGCCGTCGTGGTGACGAGCCTCGAGCGCGCCCGTGACCTCGTTCATCCGGCAGTCGTCTACCTCGGCGGAGCCGAAGGCCATCCCGAGCCCGCCGACGAGATCGCCAACCGCGCCAACCTCCTCGAACTCGGCATCCACCGAGCGGCACCCCGCGCCTTCGCACGAGCCGGGGTGTCGCCACACGACATCGACGTGCTCGAGATCTACGACTGCTTCACCTATGTCGTGCTGCTCCAACTCGAAGCGCTCGGCTACGCCGAGCCCGGCGGGGCCCCTGCGTTCGTCGCCAACGGCAACATCGAGCTCGGCGGCCGGTTCCCGCTCAACACCCACGGTGGGCTGCTCTCCCAAGGGCACTGTTGGGGACTCAACCACGTCGTCGAGGCCACCCGCCAACTGCGTGGCACCGCCGACGCCCAGGTGACCGACGCCGAACTGGCGTTGGTCACCGGGTACGGCGACCTCGGCGACGGCAGCGTCGCCATTCTGGGGAGAGACCGATGAGAACCTACGTGCCAACACCCGAATGGATCGTCCTGGACTGGCATCACGCATGCATCGCCGCCGAACTGCTCTGCATCCAACGGTGTACCGGGTGCGGGCGCTGGCGTCACCCACCACGCCGGTTCTGCCCTGCCTGCCAATCCGACCAGGCAACCTTCGAACCGGTCACAGGGAGCGGCTCGGTGCTGTCCTTCGCCGTCAGCCATCGCAGCCTCGACCCCGGGTGGCAAGCGCACGCACCATACGCGACCCTGCTCGTCGAACTCGACGAAGGCCCGCGCCTGCTCGCCGCGACGACAACACCACCTGGCGAGATCCGGATCGGCCAACGCCTCGCCGTGCGCACCGAGGCGCTCAGCGAGAACTTCGTGCTCGTGTGGGCCGACCCGGCCTCCCACGACGAACCGACATCGATGGCACCACGAGCGAGAGGCAACCCTCATGACTGACAGCACAACATCGACCCGTCCCGACGGCCACGACGACTTCGATGTCGAATCGTGGCTCGACGAGCACTGGCATCCCGATCTCCCGGTCGGTGAATGGTGGTCACGCCTCGCCAACGCCGGACTCGCACACCCGATGCTGCCGGCCCCCTACGGGCGGGGATGGCAACGAACCAAGACCGGTGACCTCGCCCGAGCGATGATCGCCCGCGGGGTACTCGGGCCGCCCTCTGGCCTGGGCATGATGCTCGCCGCGCCGACCTTGTTGGCACATGGGTCACCGAAGTTGATCGAGATGTTCGTCCCCAAGATCCTCGACGGGCAACACGGATGGTGCCAGCTGTTCTCCGAACCGGGTGCCGGTTCCGACCTGGCCGGGTTGCAGACGCGCGCCGAGCGCGACGGTGACGAGTGGGTCATCTCCGGGCAGAAGGTGTGGACGTCGATGGGGCAATGGGCCGACTACGGAATCCTCATCGCGCGCACCGACCCCGATGCCCCCAAGCACCGAGGCATCACGTACTTCGCGTTCCCGATGAAACAGGACGGCGTCGACGTTCGGCCCTTACGCGAGATGACTGGGCACGCGTTGTTCAACGAAGTGTTCATCGACGAGGCACGCGTGCCCCACGACCACATCATCGGCGACCTCAACGACGGATGGCGAGTCGCCAACACAACACTGATGGTCGAACGCAGCGGCATCGGCGGCGAGAACGTGGCCGCTCCGAGTGCAGCGATCGCGGGCACGATCGCCGGCCACCTCGACCGGTCTGCCGGATCGTTCGGGAACGACGCCGCCGTTCTCGGCGGTGGCATGGTCGGCCCAGGCCGGGTACGACAGTTGATGGTCCTCGCGCTCGACAACGGCAGCATCGGCGACCCCACCATCCGACAGGACCTGATCCGACTTCACTCGATGATCGAGATCACCGGATGGCACATCCGACGGATGAAGTCCGGTAACGCCGCCACCGGCGCGGAAGGCAACCTCGCCAAGCTCCGCAACAGCGACATCACCCGACTCGCCAGGGACGTCGGGTGTCGAATTCTCGGGGCAGGGGCCACCATCGTGGGACCGGACAGCGCGAGTGGCGGCGCGGTGCAGGAACTCGCGCTGTTCTCACCGGCTCCGTCGATCTACGGCGGCAGTGATCAGGTGCAGCGGAACATCATCGGTGAACGAGCACTCGGTCTCCCCAAGGAGCCCGGCCCCGATCGCAACACTCCGTTCCGCGACCTGCCGCACAACGGCTGATCAACTCGGCAAGCTCACCCCGTCGGCGGTCGCTGGGCACCGCGAACGAGCCGACCCGGTAGCTCGCCAGTCGCACGACCTGATTCGTACACCGGTATGCCTGACACGACGGTGTGGAGGTAGCCATCGGCTCGCTGCAGCAACCGCCGTCCGCCTGCCGGTAGGTCGAAATGCATCTCCGGGGCGGACAACCGGAGGTTGTCGAAGTCGATCACGTTGATATCGGCCTTGTAACCAGGGGCGAGCACACCGCGATCGAGCAGTCCGAGCGCGCGGGCGGTGTCACGGCACTGGGCCTGGACCACGAACGGCACGGTGAGGCGCTCACCGTGTCGGTCACGGCACCAATGCGTCAGCAGTGTCGTGGGGAACGAGCCGTCGCAGATGGTCCCGACATGCGCGCCACCGTCGCTGAGCCCCGGAACGGTCAGCGGATGAACCAGCATCTCCCGAACGCTGTCGAGGCGCCCATCGACGTAGTTGAGCGCCGGGAGGTACAGGAACGAGCGGCCGTCGTCGGCGAGCAGCACGTCGTAGACGAAGTCGAGGGGATCTCGACCGGCGCGGCGCGCCTGGGCGGCGATGCTCGTGGCCGGATCAGGTTCATAGTTGGGTGGATCGCCGAGCACGAACATGTTCTCGAACGCACGCACCACCCCACCGCCGAGCTTGGACCTGTCGCGCTGGCCGGCATCGGCGGCGAACACGCGTGCCCTGAACCCCTCATCTCGCATCGCGCTCGACGCGCTCGCCCAGAGGCAGATCGGCGATCTCGCGATACACCGGATTCGCCATCAACGGGTTCAAGGTGGCCTGCAATCCGAGGAGCAGCCCGACCGCCCGAGTCGCGACCTGGCCACGGATCTCCAGGCCGTCGGCATGGGCTTCGTCGAGCAGGTCGAGCATCCGCCGATAGCCACCAGGATCACGGGGCGACTGGACCAGCGAGAACGACGCGGGTCGACCTGAGGCTGCGACCATCGCTCGCAGCGTCGCGAACTCATCCTCGACATCGATGAAGTCGGATACGAGTTGCAGCACTCCGGTTCCCTCGCGGCCGACACCGATCGCGATCCCGACGAGCTCGTCTCGGGATGCCTTGAGCGTGGGGGTCGGGTCGCCCCGACTGGTGCGGTGATTCAGTGTGCGTGAGGTCGTGAAGCCGAGCGCGCCGGCACGTATCGCCTCACCGGCGAGCAGTCCCATCTGTTCGATCTCATCGGGGGTTGCGCTCTCGCCGGCGGCGCCGCGGTCGCCCATCACGAACAGCCGAAGCGCTCCGTGCGGGAGCTGCGCGGCGAGATCGATGTCGTGCGGAATCGCATCCAGCGCGTCGAGGTACTCGCCGAAGCTGTTCCATCCCCACGGCAGGCCCTCGTGCAGCGCCGCGCCGGGGATGTCCTCGACTCCCTCCATCAGCTCGATCAACCGCTGATGGTCGCTGTCGTGCACCGGGGCGAACCCGACGCCGCAGTTCCCCATCACCACCGTCGTCACCCCGTGCACCGACGAGGGCGCGAGACGTTGATCCCATGTCGCCTGTCCGTCGTAATGAGTGTGCACATCGACCCAGCCCGGCGTCACCAGCGCCCCGTCAGCGGCGATCTCCCGTCGACCCGTCAGGTCGACATCTCCCACGGCGACGATTCGGTCGCCGACGATTGCGACGTCAGCTCGGCGTTCGCCGGCACCGGTGCCGTCCACGACGGTGCCGCCGCGGATCACCAGATCAGGCCTCGCTCCAGACACGGCGTCACCCAGCCGTGGGCTGCAGTGCGGTGACGTCGATGCCGTACAGGTCGGCGACGTTGCCCGACAGGATCGCCCGCGTCTGCTCCGCGGTCAGCTGCGCCGTCTGTTCGGCGAGCATGCCCTGCGACCACGGCCAGGTCGAGTCGGAGTGCGGGAAGTCGTTGGCCCACATCAACCGTCGCCAGTTCATGTCGTTGGCGTGCGAGAAGGCCGTCCAGTCGTCCTGGAAGGTGACGAAGATGTGCTCCGCGAAGTACTCCGACGGCAACCTGCTGAGGGCCACCCCGGGCTGGAGCCAGTTGCGGTGCCGCTTGTAGGCGTGGTCCATCCGATACATGTAGTGAGGCACCCAGCCGGCATCGGCCTCGACGCAGACGACCCGAAGATCGGGATGACGCTCGAACACGCCGCCGAACACCAGGGTGCCCATGATGTCCTGGATGCTACGGATGATCGACAGGAAGCTGTTCAACCGGGGCCCTCGCCAACCACCCCCACGGGCGGTGAGGATGTGGAAACTGAGCGGCAACCCAAGCGACACCGCCGCCTCCCAGAACGGGTCCCACATCGGGTCGTCGTAGTCCGCCTCCGTGCCGGGATTCCCCGGCATCATCACGCCACGAAGGCCGGCCGCCTTGATCGCCTCGAGATCGGTGATCCCTTCCTCGACGGTGCGCAGCGCGGTCTGACCGCACCCGAGGAGCCGATCCGGAGCTTCGGCGCAGTACTCGGTGATCCACCGGTTGTAGGCGTTGAAGCACGCTCGCTTGTAGTCGACGTCCGGGTGGCCGCACAGCACCATCCCCACCGTCGGGTACAGGATCTCCGCAGCGACCCCGTCGCGGTCCTGGTCGGCGAGCCGCACGGTCGCGTCGTAACCGGACTTGTGGAGCTCGTCGAACTTGACACCCTCCTGGGTCAGTTCCCCTGCCGGCTTGCCGGCGGCGGCGACCAGCCCCATCGGCACCGTCGACTTCATGCCCGGCACCACGAACACGTCGCCTCGTACAGGATCCTCGACCATGTTCGGCGCTGTGTCGCGGTACGCCGGGTCGATGTGAGCCGAGTAGCAGTCAGGTGGTTCCGTGATGTGCGAGTCAGCGCTGATCACGGGAAAGTCGAACGACATGCAGATCCCCTCTCGTCTGCACCGACACTACTCCAGCCCCATATACGACACAACGACCAATTCGTCTCATCCCAGGTTCTTCGGCCGAAGGGTCACGTGCCGGTGAAATGCGGGCTGCGCTTCTCGATGAACGCACGCGGACCCTCCATGGCGTCGGCCGACGCCATCACGACCCCGGCTGCACGCGACTCGATGCGATACGCCTCGTCGAAGGGCAGGCCATTCGACGAGACCATCACCTCCTTCGCCTTGCGCATCGCCAACGGCCCGTTGCGGGCCATTCGCCGGGCGAGTTGCATCGCCTCGTCCAGCACGTGCACGGATGGCACCAGCCGGTTGACGAGACCCATCTCCGCGGCCGACTGCGCGCTGATCCGGTCACCCACGAGCACGATCTCCGCTGCTTTGGCCCATGGCACCTGACGTGCCAGCCTCGCCAGCCCACCGCCGGCGGGGATGATCCCGCGTGTCACCTCTGTGAGTCCGAACTCGCTGTCCTCGGCTGCGATCCGCAAGTCCGTGCCGAGCAGCAGTTCCATGCCGCCGGCGAGCGCGAACCCGCGGACGGCGGCGATCACCGGCACCGTGTAGTCGGTACGGCGCAGCAGTGCCTTGTCGAGCAGTCGCGGATCGGCCTGCAATCGCTGGTCCCACTCATCCTGCGCTGGTCGCGCACCGGTGAACAACGGGATCAGCCGCCCGAGATCCGCACCGGTGCAGAACGCCCGGTCTCCTGCACCGGTCACGATCACCACCCGAACAGCGGGATCGGCTGCCATCTGCTCCCATGCGTCGGCGAGTCTGCAGACGAGTTCGGGATCGAGGGAGTTGAGCTTTGCCGGACGATTGAGCGTGAGGATCGCGATGCCCTCGTCCATCTCGACACGCAGCACCGGCTCCTGTACTCCTACGGGTGGCGTTGTCGGGTGTGGCATTCGGGGAACCTCCGCGTCCGGGCGCTGCCCGGCGGCAGCACGATACACATCGTACGCCTTGTCTCACCCCGGCGTTCGTCTGGTCATGTCAGTGGTGATACGCATCCAAGTCGGGTTCTGCCATGACCTCGCGGAATCGGCGGAACGGCCACGGCCACGCTGCTGGTACGCCGCGAGCGTCGAGGTACCAGCTGTTGCATCCGGTCACCCACACGGTCGCCTGCGCCGCTTCGATGCGCCGGGCCTCGTGCTCGCGCATGGCCGCCTCAGTCGCATGGATCTCCGTCGAGAGGCCTGCCTGGAGCCGGCGCACGAGTTGCAGGATGTAGTCCATCTGGAGCTCCGCGACCTGGATCAGGGAGAAGTTGCCGACGGGGCCGTTCGGGCCGTTGAGCATGAACAGGTTGGGGAACTCGGGTATCGAGACGGACAGATAGGCAGTGGGGCCGTCGGCCCAGGCCTCTTCGAGGGTTCGTCCGTCGAGGCCGGTGATGACGGTGGGCCGCATGAATCGGTCGACCTCGAACCCGGTTGCGAGGACGATGACGTCGAGCTCGTGAAGGCGTCCGGTGTCGGTTCGGATGCCGCGACGTTCGATGCGCGAGATGGCAGCGGTGACGAGTTCGGCGTTGGGCTTCTGGATCGCGTCGTAGAAGTCGGCCGACACGACGAGCCGTTTGCAGGCGGCGCGGTAGTCGGGCTCCAAGCGGCGGCGCAGTTCCGGGTCGGTGACGTGCTGGTACAGGTTCGCCCGACAGGTGTCCTCGATCTGTTCGAGACGCTCGGACTTCGCGTCGACAACGGCATCGGCGAAGTTCTCCGCGAACGCCGACTCGAGGAAGTCCCGGAGCTCTCTGAGTCGATGCGGCTCGTTCCGGAACGTCGCCCTCTGGTCGTCCGAGAACAGCTTGTTGTCCATCGGCATGATCCACTGCGGTGTTCTCTGAAAGAGACTGAAGTGCTCCACCCGATCGACGAGCGCGCCGGTGATCTGGACCGCCGTCGACCCGGTGCCGATCACGCCGACACGACGGCCGTCGATCGGCACATCCTGGTCCCACCGCGCGCTGTGGAACATCGCCCCCTCGAACTCGTCCACGCCATCGATCTCCGGCATCCGGGGATGGTGCAGGACGCCACTCGCGGCGATCACCACGTCGAAGTCTGCTCGATGTCCGCGCGCGAGTCTCGAGGTGCCACACACCCCGGTCGTAGATCGCGGAGACGACTTCGTCGCCGAGGCGAAGATGCGGGACGACCCCATGGTCGACCGCAACGCGCTCGAGGTACGCCTGGATCTCGTGCCCGGGCGAGAACATGCGGGTGAAATCGGGATTCGGAGCGAACGAATACGAGTAGACGTGCGACGGGACGTCGCATCCGATGCCGGGATAGGTGTTCTCGCGCCACGTGCCGCCGACGCGGTCGGCCTTCTCGAAACAGACGATGTCGGTGATGCCGGCCTCGCGCAGCTTGATCACTGCGAGGATGCCGGCCATGCCTGCCCCGATCACGCCAACGCGCAGCGATCGGTCCCCGACGAGACGCGAATCCGGCACGGCGTCAGCCATCGGTCTTACGTTGAGTGCCGACCAGCAACTCGCTGAACGCGACGCCCTTGTCGATACTCGGCTCCCTCGGCAATCCGAGCACTCGTTCGCCGATGATGTTGCGTTGGATCTGGTCGGTCCCACCACCGATCGAGATGAGGTATGACGAGAATCCAATGTCATGCATCCTGCCGCCCAGCGGAGCGTCATCTCCCCAGAGCGTTGCGTCAGCTCCACAGATCCGGAACATCGTCTCGCGGAAGGTACGCAGCAAATGACTGGCGGCCAGCTTGCCAACGGACACTTCCGGCCCCGGTCGCCCACCCCGCTCCACGGCCCCCTTGACCCGAAGATCGGTGAAGCGAGCGATCTCGAGGAGCGAGTAGATCGTCGCGTACTCCTGCCGGATCAGCGGGTCATCCGAGCGCTCGTACTGCTCGACGAGTCCGCGGAACAGAGCGCCGACCCCACCAGACGGAACGCCGTCGCCCGACCCGCTCTCACGCATCAGATCGCCCACCCTGCCGGAGAGATCCGGCTTGGTGATCGCCATGCTTCCCCCGGAACTCCCGAACGAACCGGCACCGAGCATCGTGCGCTCGTTCGCCAACGTGGTCAAGGCAACCCCCCAACCGGAACCGACCTCGTCGAGCCGATTCTCCTCCGGGACGACGGCGTCGGTGAGGAAGACTTCGTTGAAGATCGAGCGACCGGTCATCTCCCGGATCGGTCGTACTTCGATACCGGGCTGGTCCATGTCGATCACGAAGTAGGTGAGGCCTTGATGCTTCGGGAGTTCGGGGTTTGTCCGGGCGACCAGAATGCCGTAGCGGGCAATGTGGGCACCCGACGTCCATACCTTCTGGCCGTTGATCACCCACTGGTCACCGTCACGAACTGCGCGGGTCTGCAGCGACGCGAGATCGGACCCCGAGCCCGGTTCACTGAACAGCTGGCACCAGATCTCGCCGTTGACGATTCCAGGCAGGAAGCGGTCTTGCTGGCCAGCGGAGCCGTGAGCAAGCAAGGTGGGACCCGCGAGGTTCGGCCCGATACCCGCCGGTGGCCCCAACGCCCCCGCCGCGCGACGAGCGCCGTTGACCAACGGGGCTAGGTGAGGGTCGAGACCGCGGCCGTAGCGGTGTGTCGGCCATGTTGGGAAACCCCACCCGGACTCGGCGAGGACTGCCCACCAGTCACCGAGTGACATGTCGGGGTTCCAGTTCGCTTCGAACCAGGCGCGAGCTTCACCAGCAACCACTCGGGATGCGTCATCGTCGAGCCCTGCAACAACATCTGGAGTCATGCAACACATCATGACATATGTCTCGTCAGGACGACAACTGCATGGTCTCGTCTTCAGGCCGGTTCGATCCGGCCGAACTCCTCGTACGGAATCGCGATGAACAGCCCCTCCGCTTCGGCGAAGCGCGTGCCTGCAACGATTGCCTCGCCGTCGATCCACAGCTTGCGTCCGTCACGCACTCGCAATCGTGCACGAAACTCGAGGTCGACGGCCAGCGGGGTCGGCGCGAGGTAGCGCACGGTCAGCCGGCCGGTGTACGCGGGCGTCTGCAGCATCGACAGCACGAAACCCATGACATCGTCGAACACCGCTGCGACGATTCCACCGTGGGCGCGGCCAGGGGCACCCTCGAACGCAGCACCGAAAGACACCTGCGCTACTGCATCATCGCGATGGCGATGGCAAGTGATGGCCATCCCCATCGGGTTCGCCGGACCCGAAACGACACAGTCGGGGTAGTGCTCCATGCTGTCACCGTCGAGCGGCGCGACCTCGAACAGCCGCCGCTTCATGTCGTCGACCGGACGTGACCGCAACCCAGCGGACTCGACATCGGGGAGCATGTCGCGGACGAATGCAGTGATTCGGTCGAGAACATCGTCGGCGACGGCATGGCCGACGATCGAGTGACTGAGCCCACGCAAGGCGGTGGCGCACGCCACTCGACTCGGGGACGCGGAAACCTGATCGGAGAACGAAGGCATAGGCGACTTGATACTACAACAAGGCTGCGTTGTCTCATCCAAGGGACGTCACGGCGGGTGGGATCGACCTGTGTTTGGTTGACGTCGAGATGTCGTGGTGGTCGATGAGTTCGTCGAGGCTTGCGCCGCGCGTCAGGTGGTCACTCGATGATTTCGATCGCGCGTTCCGGACAGTTGCCTTCGGCGCGTCTGGCTGCCGCTTCCAGATCGCGCGGGACGTCGCCCGCGATCAATACAGCCGCATTGCCGATCTCGTCGCTACCGAACAGCTTGGGCGCGGCGATCGCGCACATCTGGTGCCCATGGCAGCGAGCTTGGTCAACCTGTATCCGCATCGACATCTCCCTCTCCTGGCCGCGACGCTGCGAACGCAGCGGGAATCGCGTTCATGGCCGACGCAAGCTGCGCCTCGCCCTTTTCCGAACACTACACATGTCTACAATCGTCTCGTGAGTTCCAGCAGCCACCAGCATGGCCTTCAGATTTGAGAGCGGAATGGGCTCACCCTAGCTCGCCCGCCTGATGCGACATTTGGTCGCTTCTGTCTTGACGTGTCGAGGTCGGGACGGTCAGACTGTGGACTTCACGAGGTCGAGCAGGGGCGCCTCGACAGTCGTCATCACATCTCACCGCCGAGGCCCTGAAAACGTCTGATCATCGAGAGTCGAGCCCAACGAGATCGGGCGGAGGAGAGCGATCGTGTACCCAGGGGCTCACGCAGCAACCCGACCGGAGCACCCAGCAGTGATCATGGCTGGTTCTGGCGAGGTCGTGACCTACCGGCAACTCGACGAGCGTTCGAATCAGTTGGCCCGACTGTGGCGGGAGCGAGGCTTGGTCACCGGTGATCACGTCGCCATCTTCAGCGAGAACCAGCCGCGGTTCTTCGAGGTCATGTGGGCAGCGCTGCGATCCGGTCTGTATGTGACGACGATCAACAGTTACCTCTCGGCTGAGGAGGTCGGCTACATCCTCCAGGACTCTGGGGCTCGATCGCTCGTCACCACGTCCGAGAAGGCCAAGATTGCGAGCGCTGCGATGCAGCATGCGACGGGATGCGTCGTCCCGTTGCTGATCGGCGATGCAGATCCGCGATTCGAGCCATACGCCGACGCGATCGGTTCGATGTCCACCGATCCACTCGACGAACAGCCAGCGGGCGAGATGATGTTGTACTCCTCCGGAACGACGGGCCGTCCGAAGGGTGTCAAGCGTCCGCTGAGCGGCAAGTCGGTCGCCGACGGAATGCTGATCGCAGGGCTGGTGAGCGGCGTGTTCGGGATGAGCGGCGAGTCCACATACCTGTCACCCGCTCCCTTGTACCACTCGGCACCGATCGGGTTCAGTCTTGGCGTTCAGTCACTGGGAGGGACGGTCGTCGCGATGGAGAAGTTCGACCCGGTCGACGCGCTCCATCTCATCGGCAAGCATGCGATCACTGATTCTCAATGGGTGCCGACCATGTTCATCCGGATGCTGAAGCTCGACGCGGAGCAACGATCCGGGTTCGATGTCTCGTCGATGCGGGTCGCGATCCATGCCGTGGCACCGTGTCCTGTGGCCGTCAAGCAGCAGATGATGGATTGGTGGGGTCCGGTGCTGTGGGAGTACTACGCGGGCACGGAGTTGAACGGCTTCTGCCTGGTGCGTCCCGACGAATGGTTGGCCAGGCCGGGGACTGTCGGACGGCCGTTGATCGGATCGATCCACATCCTCGACGAAGCGGGCGACAACCAACCTGCGAATGTGCCCGGCACCATCTACTTCGGTGACGGGCCCGCCTACGAGTACCACAACGCCCCCGAGAAGACCGAGAGCGTGAAGGACCCACGAGGCCGCGGCTGGACCACCCTGGGTGATGTCGGATACGTCGATGACGAAGGATGGCTGTACCTCACGGACCGCCAGGCGTTCATGATCATCTCCGGCGGTGTGAACATCTATCCGCAGGAGATAGAGGACTGTTTGGTGTTGCACCCCAAGGTTGCCGATGTCGCCGTGTTTGGGATTCCCGACGACGAGATGGGCGAAGCGGTGCATGCCGCGGTGCAACCTGCAGAGGGCATTGCCGGCGACGAGGCACTCGCCGTCGAACTGAGGTCACACGTGCGCGAGCACATCGCCCACTTCAAGTGCCCGCAGCGCTTCGAGTTCCACGACGAGCTCCCCCGGCTCCCGACCGGCAAGCTGTACAAGAACAAGCTGAGGTCACCGCACTGGGATAACCGCGATCGCGATATCTGATGATCCGACAACACACCGTGACCAAACCCGACGAGGAGACCCACCGATGAAATTCGACGTGATGACCGGCGGCCTGCCGCTTCGCTCGATGGCTGCATTCGCCCAGGACGCTGAGCGCGCCGGCTTCTCGGGAATCGTGGTCACCGAGGGCGGGCGCACCGCATACCTCGGTTGCGGCGCCGCTGCGCTCGCTGCCGACATCGACATCCTCACTGGTGTCGCGGTCGCCTTTCCGCGCAGCCCGATGGTGACAGCGGAGATCGCGTGGGAGCTGGCCGAGGCGACCGGCGGTCGCTTTCGTCTAGGGCTCGGCACACAGGTCCGCGCCCACATCACACGCCGCTACGGCTCTGACTTCGAGCACCCCGGCCCACGGCTCAAGGAGTATGTGCTTGCGATGCAGGCGATCTTCCGTGCGTTCCGGGGCGACGAGCCGCTGGCGGTCGATGGCGAGTTCTACCACCTCGACCTGCTCCCAGCGCAGTGGTCACCTGGGCCGATCAGCACACCGAACCCGCCGATCGACGTCGCTGCCGTGAACCCGTGGATGCTCCGCATGGCCGGCGAGGTCGCCGACGGTGTGCACGTCCATCCGCTCAACCACCCCACCTACCTCCGCGAGACGGTGATCCCCAACCTCAACGAGGGTGCCACCAAGGCGGGCCGCTCCGCCGAGGATCTGGAGATCATCGTCCCCGCGTTCATCGTCCCTATCGACGACGACGAAGCGCGCTGGCGCAACTTCGCACGGATGCAGGTCGCGTTCTACGGATCAACACCCAACTATGCGTTCATCTTCGAGCAGCTGGGTTTCGACGGAACCACCGACCGCATTCGCGAGCGGCAACGCGCCCGCGACCTTGCGGGTATGGCCGCCGAGGTGTCCGACGAACTGCTCGACCACTTCGTGGTCACAGGCCCGCGCAGCGAACTCGCCGACAAGATCCTGGAGCGCTACCAGGGGCTCGCGACGAGAGTCGTCAGCTACTTCGGGGGCCTTGACTGGACGAACGACCCGTCGGCCTTGAACGCATGGGCCGATGTGGCTCGAGGTGTCACGAACCCATGACGGCACCACATGGGCTCGATCATGACGTAGTGGTCGTCGGAGCCGGCTTCGCGGGCCTGTATCAGTTGCACCGGCTGCGAGCGTTGGGATTCTCGACGGTGTTGCTCGAAGCCGGCTCCGGGCTCGGTGGAATCTGGCACTGGAACTGCTACCCCGGCGCCCGGGTCGACTCGCATGTGCCCGTCTACGAGTTCTCCGACGAAGAGCTGTGGAGGGACTGGTACTGGGACGAGCGATTCCCGGACTGGACAGCGCTTCGTCGGTACTTCCAGTACGTCGACGACAAATGGGATCTGAGCCGCGACATCCGCTTCGACACCCGGCTCGACACGGCCACGTGGGACGAAGCGGCCACCTGCTGGAACCTCACCACACGGAACGGGCAGTCCCTTCGAACCCGGTTCCTGGTGCTCTGCACCGGCTTCGCATCCAAGGCCTACATCCCCGACCTGCCCGGGCTGGACGATTACGAGGGCCAATGCCATCACACAGCGCACTGGCCTCAGGAAGGTGTCGACATGACGGGACTGCGCGTCGGTGTCATCGGCACGGGCGCCAGCGGAGTCCAAGTGATCCAGGAAGCGGCCAAGATCGCCGCGTCGGTCACCGTGTTCCAGCGAACGCCGATCCTCGCGCTCGCCATGCAACAACACCGCCTCACCCGAGCAGAACAAGACGAGGCGAAAGCTCGATACCCGGAAATCTTCCGAACCCGCACCGAAACCTTCGCGGGCTTCGACATCATCCGGCGCGACGAGTCAGCGCTCGCGGTCTCCGACGAGGATCGTCGCACCGGCTTCGAACAGATGTGGCAAGCTGGCGGATTCAGCTTCTGGGCCGGCAACTTCGCTGACGTCATGACCGACGAAACCGCCAACCGCACCGCCTACGACTTCTGGCGCGACAAGGTCCACGCCCGCGTGCACGACCCGGCGGTCGCAGAGCTGCTCGCCCCGACCGAACCGCCCCACCCGTTCGGCGTCAAGCGGCCTTCGCTCGAGCAGACCTACTACGACGCGTTCAACCAGCAGAACGTGACCCTGGTGGACCTCAAGACCTCACCCATCGAGCGCATCACGACGACCGGGGTTCGGACGACACACAACGACTACGACGTCGACCTGCTCGTCATGGCCACCGGGTTCGACGCGGTCACGGGCGGTCTCACCAGCATCGACATCCACGGCCGCGCCGACACCACCTTGAAGGACTACTGGGCCCGCGGAGTCCGCAGCCACCTCGGCCTCGCCAGTGCCGGGTTTCCCGAATCTGATCTATCTCTACGGACCGCAAAGCCCGTCAGGTTTCTGCAACGGGCCGACGTGCGCGGAGGTACAAGGCGGCTGGGTCGTACAGCTGCTCGACGACCTGAGGCACCAAGGTGTCACACGCATCGAAGCAACGACCGCATGCGGAGGACTCGTGGCGCGACCTGGTGCGCACGATCGGCGACATGACCCTGTTCGACAGAGCCGACTCCTGGTACGTCGGCGCCAACATCCCCGGCAAACCGCGCGAACTGTTGAACTTCCCCGGCGGTGTCCCGTTCTACGCGGAGTCGTGCCGGACATGCGCAGCAGACGGATACAGCGGCTTCGAACTGGTCTGACGATGCGACAAGCACGTCGAAGCGCCGAACGAGTACCACCTTGTCGAGACCTGCGATGAATCGTTCCAGCAGATCGGCGAGCCGTCGCCGGTCACCACTGTCGAAACCATCGAGCGCCTCGACCACCGCAGCGAGTCGTCGCAACGCAAGCCGCTTCTGCACGGCGCGCCCATCCTGGCTTGCACGGACCACCGTCATTCGCTTGTCAGTCCGATGCGTGCTCCGCTCCGCCAGACCCGCGTCGACGAGCCGGGCGATGGCTCTCGTTG
Source organism: Ilumatobacteraceae bacterium (assembly GCA_963828415.1). Lineage (GTDB taxonomy): Bacteria > Actinomycetota > Acidimicrobiia > Acidimicrobiales > Ilumatobacteraceae > Sva-07. Next base: position 23,744 of record CAWHEI010000017.1, on the reverse strand, counting down.
CCGTGGACGGCTCGATGCACAGCGCCATCGCAAACTCGTGCATCGTCCACTCACCATGCTGGACGAGGAGATCAAGAGTGTCCATCTGCCCCAGGTCGAGCTGTGGTTCGGTCGGCGCCCACGCGTACCGGCGCATTCCGCGTGCCGCTGGACCACGGCGAAGAGTCCGCCAGGCGATGGCAATGCGCTCCGCGTCGTGCTGACGACGGCTCGGACGGATCCTGCGCCTCGCGATGAGAGTTGTTCGGGTGGTCACGTAGCCCTCCGTTGCGCAACGCATCACTTGATCCCGTAGCTTAGACGTATCGTCCAATCGTCACGTTCAACCATCGGGAGTCATGGATGCAAGAGTCATCAATCGTCGGCACGGCCACAGCGACCGACGAGCGGTTCGGAGTGACCGATGCACGGATCCGTGCCGCCACGCTGCTCCGCCGACTCGGTCACGGCTTCGTGCGCCACGATGCCCCGGATGAACTGTTCGAGCAGTTGATCGACGCGATCCTGCCGGTGGTCGAGCAACTCGAGACTGGTAGCGAACGCGATCGCTCGTTGATGAGCATGGGTGACGGGCCGTCAATGTTCGGCGAACCGCCCGCCGACGGTGAACGGCTCTCGCACTTTCCCGACTGTGTCGTGTCCGGCGCCGCGAATCCGATGGGTGTCGCGATCGAGGTTCACTCTGACAACGGCGATGCGGTTGCCGAGACGGTGTTGGGTGCTGCCTTCGAAGGTGCGCCGGGCCGAGCTCACGGTGGCGTGGTCGCGGCGATCTTCGATGACGTGATGGGGTACGTGTTGTCGATCCACAAGGTCCCGGCATTCACAGGCCGGTTGACGGTCACCTATCGATCGCCGACGCCCATTGGCGCGCCGCTCATCTTCCGTGCACGTTTGGATCAGCGCGAGGAACGCAAGCTGCACATGTCGGCGACCGCGCACACACGCGACGGCCTGGAGTTGATCGCCGAGGCGACCGCGACGTTCATCGTCATCCCGATCGAACGATTCATGCCGGGCTTCACGGGCGTGCAGGAATGATCGATCGCTCGGCGACTGCGGTACGACCGTTACCGGACGAGTTGGCGGATCGGATCGATCTCGCTGCGCCGGTGTTTGCCGACAACGGGCTCGACGCCACCCGGATCGACGATCTCGCCAAGGCGACTGGGATTCCACGCGCCACGCTCTACTACTACTTCCCTGGCAAGGAACACATTCTCGCCCACCTGCTCTCGCGAACCCTGCGTCAGATGACGGCCACGCTGTCCGACGTCGCGGCCGAGCCCGGCACGGGACGCGAACGGTTGGCTCGACTGGTGCGCAGCGCATCTGGTGTTCATCGGCGAGCACGGCCCGACCTACCGGTTGTTGTTCGCCGAACTGGGCCGGGCGGCTTCATTGGTCGACATCGCTGCAGGCGTCGATGTGGCGATCCTTTCACCGATCCGGCAGGCGCTACGTGACGGCCACAACGACGGGTCACTTCACATCGACGACGTCAGCGCCGCCGCGTCCGTCGTCTACGGCGCAGTCCTGGTGACGGGCATGCAGCACCTTCTGCTCGGCACCAGCGGAGACCTCGCCAACCGCGCCGACGCAATATCGAACGTCATTCTGCGAGGAATCGGCGGGCAGCGCAACACCGCGGCAAAGCCGACGAACGACCACTGGAGGGACCTGATGGCCACGACCGACAACCTGACCACCGAGGCCGCCGACAACGTGCTTGTCGGCTTGTTCAGCGACCCAGCCGTTCGTGCTGATCCGTACCCGGCTTACCGCCAGCTGCGCGAGACGGCGCCGGTGCACCACAGCGCAGTCCTGCCGCTGTGGGTCGCGACCCGCTACGACGACTGCGGCACGGTGCTGCGCGATCCTCGGTTCGGCAAGAGCGACGAAGTGCAGCGCATCTTTGGTTCGTCTGCGCAGAGCGCTGATCGGGAGGTGCCGATCATCTCGCGGTACTCGATGCTGCGGATGAACCCACCCGATCACACCCGGATGCGAAGTCTTGTCGCCCGCGAGTTCACGCCCCGGCGGGTCGAGGAGTTGCGTCCGGCGGTCGAAGCGATGGTCGATGAGATCCTCGATCAGCTCGCCGACGCTGGCGGCGGCGATGTCATGGACGTGCTTGCGTTCCCGTTGCCGGTGCGAGTGATCGGCGAACTCCTCGGTGTCCCGATCGAGGACCGTGAGCAGTTCCGGTGGATCGTGCGCGACGCGGCCGGCGCGCTCGAGCCGATGGCGAGCGCTGAGACGATCGCCGCCGCTGAGACCGCGAGCAACACGATGAACGACTACTTCCGGTCGCTCATCGCCGAGCGGCGGAATCGGCACTCCGACGATCTGATCGGTGGGTTGATCGGGGTCAGTGATGGCGGAGACCGACTGTCCGAGAACGAGTTGGTCGCCACGATCGTGTTGTTGTTCGCGGCCGGGTTCGAGACCACCACCAACCTCATCGGCAACGGCCTGATCAGCCTGCTGCGCAACCCGGACCAGATGCAGCTGCTGCGAGCGACCCGACCCTCGGACACGGCGCGGTGGAGGAGATGCTGCGCTACGAGAGCTCGGTCCAGCTCGACGCGCGGACCGCGCTCGAGGACGCCGACATCGCGGGCCACCACATCGACGCCGGCCAGGTCGTGCTGACCTTGCTCGGCGCCGCCAACCGCGACCCCGACCGCTATCAGGACCCGGACCGGTTCGACATCACCCGCACCGGCACCCAGCACCTCAGCTTCGCCGCCGGCATCCACTACTGCCTCGGCGCGCCACTGGCCCGACTCGAGGGCGAAGTCGTGTTCGAACGGCTGCTCGCCCGTTTCCCGACCATCGACGCCGACACGACTCCGGTGTGGCGTCCGAGCCTCACCCTCCGCGGGCTTGGAGACGTTGCAGGTGAGTGTCCGGTGAACACGACGGTATCGGCGGCGACAGATGCCGGATCTGACGCACCGCGAACGCACCATCGTCATCATCGGGCTGATGACCGGCCTGCTGCTCGCGGCCCTCGACCAGACGATCGTGTCGACCGCGCTCCCGACGATTGTCGGCGAGTTCGGCGGCATCAATCACCTGTCGTGGGTCGTCACCGCATACCTGTTGGCGTCGACCGCGAGCATGCCGCTGTGGGGGAAGATCTCCGACCTCTACGGCCGCAAACGCATCTACCAGACCGCGATCGTGCTGTTCCTCGATCGCGTCGATGTTGTGTGGTCTGTCGCAGTCGCTGTGGCAGCTGATCGCGTTCCGCGGCCCTGCAAGGCATCGGTGGCGGCGGGTTGATGTCACTGACGTTCACCATCGTCGGCGACATCGTCCCACCACGAGAGCGTGGCCGCTACACCGGCTACCTCACCGGCACCTTCGCGCTGGCCAGTGTGCTCGGCCCGCTCATCGGTGGTCTGCTCACCGATCACTTCTCGTGGCGTTGGGTGTTCTACGTGAACATCCCGATCGGGATCGCCGCGCTCTTCGTCACCGGCATCGTGTTGCGTCTCCCGTTCCACAGGACACCGCACCGGCTCGACTTCACCGGCTCCGGACTGCTGGTGCTGTCGGTGGTGGCGTTGCTGTTGGCCACCGTGTGGAGCAGCGACGAGTACGGATGGGGTTCACCGCTCACTGTTGGCCTCTACGTGCTCGCCGTCGTCGCCGGCGCCGTGTTCATCTGGTGGGAACGACGAGTCGCCGAACCGGTCATCCCGCTGCGGATGTTCAACCGGCCCGGGTTCAGCTCATCGGTGGCGATGGCGTTCCTCGCCGGTGCGGCGATGTTCGGAGCGATCGTCTACCTCCCGCTGTTCTTCCAAGGCGTCCAGGGTCGCCAAGCCACCAACGCCGGCCTGTTGCTCCTTCCGTTGATGCTGGCGTTGATGGTCGCATCGCTCGTCGTCGGTCGCCTGACGACACGCACCGGCCGCTACAAGATCTTCCCGATCATCGGCACCATCGTCGCCGCCGGCGGACTGTGGTTGCTGTCCACCATGAACCCGGCCACCGGGCGGGTCGCGTCATCGATGTGGATGATCGTGCTCGGCCTCGGCGTCGGAGCAACCCTGTCGGTGCTCACCATCGCAGTGCAGAACGCCGTCGAGATGCGCGACCTCGGCGCCGGAACTGCGTCGGTCAACTTCTTCCGCACCCTCGGTTCCACCATCGGTGTCGCCGTGTTCGGCACCATCCTCACCAGCCGCCTCGACACCGAACTCACCGACCGACTCGTCGGTGTCGACCTGCCGCCCGGTGTCACCGGCGACAGCCTCGCTCGCAGCCCGCGAGCCATCGCTGCGCTCCCCGAGCCCCTCCACAGCGCGGCGGCCGGTGCACTGTCGGCATCGATCACCACCGTGTTCGCCGTGGCCGCCGTGGTCATGGTCGGCAGCGTTCGTGATCTCGATCCGGATCCGCGAGCTCCCGCTGCGCGACCTGGCCGCGATGACCGCCCAGCCACCGATCGTCGAGCCCGCATGAGCTCCGCCAATCGAACGTCGTCACCGGCCACCACGGGGTCGCCCTCGTCGCCGACCTCTATCCACAACCATCCACCGAGAAGCCGTCGGTGATCCTGCTCGCACGGCGGCGGACAGAACCGCCACGCCTGGGCCAAGACGGCCCGCACCATCCACGCCGCCGGCCACCACGTCGTCGCCTACGACGCCCACGGCCACGGCGACAGCAGCTGGGACCCCGCCGGGCGGTACGACACCGAAGACCTCGCCTACGACCTGCTCGCCGTCCGCGAACGATATTGCGGTCGCCGCCCCGCGGTCGCTGTCGGTGCATCGATCGGTGGCATGACGACCCTCATCGCACACCGCATCGCCCCTCCCCGCCTGTGGGCCGGGGTCGTGCTCGTCGACGTCACCCCCCGCATGGAAATCGACGGAGCCCGACGAGTCGTGCAATTCATGTCCGCGCACCCCGACGGATTCGCCACCCTGCACGACGCCGGCGACGTGATCGCCGCCTACAACCCCCACCGGCCCCGACCCGACAGCGTCGACGGACTCACCAAAGTACTCCGCCAACGCGACGACGGCCGCTGGGTGTGGCGCTGGGACCCAGCGTTCATCACCACCAAAACTCGATGTCATGCACGCTGACCCCGCCAACAGCGAACAACGCTTCCGACAGATGGCCGACCAGCTCCTCGACGGCGGCCCGCCGCATCACCGCCCCGACGCTGCTCGTCCGAGGCGCAATGTCCGACCTGGTCGCCCCGACACCGTCAACGAGTTCCTCACCGCCGTCCCCCACGCCGAAGCCGTCGACGTGTCCAACACCGGACACATGGTCGCCGGCGACGACAACGACGCGTTCACCACCGCCGTTCTCACCTTCCTCGACCGCATCCCCCCGATCCCCCAACCCAGACAGGCCCCCGACCAGTGACCCCTGGACATCACTCCCATCTGGCTCACGGTGGGGTTTCGGTGCACGTTGCGGCCCACCGTCGCCGCGCGGTTCTGGTTTCCCGACGGATCGTGCGTAGTGCTCGGCGTGAATGTCGGCAACGGGGCGCCTCGGCATGTGCGCCCCGATCTGAACGTAGCTCGCCGGTCACCGTCGCGTTGCAGCGTCACGATGCCCGACGAGATTTGGCCCGCCGGCATCGGCTCGCCAGCGGATTCCATCAGCGAACCACCGACGTGAGATCCGCAGGTTGACCGGACGATGGTGCCCAATGGAGACCACGGTTCCGTGTCGTCCGGGCCATTGTTCGAGACCGGCGAAGCGTCGGGCACCATGGATCAAGGCCGTCAGCGGCACGTAGTACGTCACCGACGACGGTTGACCACGACCCCGGCTATGGGCAGACACCTCATTCCACTCGGCCACACGTCGACCGTCGGACGTGTGGCCGAATCCGCGGCGGTCGGCTCCCGGTGGCGAGCGACGGCGAACGCCGCCGCCCACGCCGTCACTCCCGCGAACACACGACCCCGGATGCGATTGCCAGCCCGGCGGCAAGAAGTATCGCCGCGGTAACCAACGCGACGACAACAGCGGCCAATCTTTCGCCGTTTCGCGATGACGGATCCGGCGAAGTCGTGAGAGCAAGCTCGGATCGTCGTCGCGGAGCGCCGTTCGAGTTCGGCGATCGTCTTGTTGACGTGCTCGTCGTCCATCAGGACTCCCACGGTTCGTCTAGGTCGCCTGGCGTTTCACCGTATCCGCGAACGAGCACCCCAACTCCTGACGGTACAGTTCGAGGGCAGGCGGTCGGACCGCCCGATGTACGAACCCGCCCGTTCGGCGCACCCGACGCTACGAGCGCCTTGCGGCGTTCTGCGATTGTCGTTGGGTGGCGCAACCATCTATAATGTCGACATGGGATCGACGAAAACTCGGCTTCGGGCTCAGCGGACCGTTGGATCCGATCGTCACGATCGAGGAGTCGGTCGTGACGATCGTGAGGGAATTGTCGCTGGCGTCGACGCAGGAGCATCTGATCGGTGAGGCCGGGGTGTCGGTCGAGCGGGCCGGGTTTGGTGTGTTGCGGTGTGTGTCCGAGCGGGGCGAGAGTCGGGTGAGTGACTTGGCTCAGGTCCTCGGGGTGGACACGTCAACGATGAGTCGCCATGTGAAGACGTTGGTGCGTGACGGGTTTCTGGTGCGGACGGCTGATCCAGTTGATCGCCGATCGTCGCGGGTGGCGCTGACGCCGTCTGGGGTTGAAGTGTTGGGGGTGCTGCGTGTGGCGCGGCACCGGTACTTCTCGGAGCTGTTGGGGCAGTGGTCGGCGCAGGAACGAGATGCTCTTGCACCGTTGCTGGAGCGCCTCGCAACGGATGTTCTCGCGAGAGGAGCACGTGCATGACCAGCGGAGCCCCGGTGGTCACGGTGCAGTTATCTCACCGGCAGATCCTTGTGGTGTTCAGCGGGCTGATGCTCGGCATGTTCCTGGCCGCGCTCGACCAGACGATCGTGGCAACGGCACTGCCGACCATCGTCGGCGATCTGGGCGGTCTCAATCACCTGTCGTGGGTCGTGACCGCGTATCTGTTGACGTCGACGGCGTCGACGCCGTTGTACGGCAAGTTGAGCGATCTTCACGGTCGCAAGATCATGTTCCAGACGGCGATCGTCGTCTTCCTGGTGGGCTCGGCGTTTCGGGTCTTTCTCAGAACATGGCGCAGTTGATTGCGCTTCCGGGCCGTTCAGGGGGTCGGTGCGGGTGGGTTGATGGCGATGGCGATGGCGATCATTGGCGACATCGTGTCGCCACGCGAGCGCGGTCGGTATCAGGGCTACACGGGGGCGGTGTTCGCGGTCGCCAGTGTCGGCGGCCCGCTGTTCGGTGGGTTCTTCGTCGATCACCTGTCGTGGAGGTGGGTGTTCTACATCAACATCCCGATTGGGATCGCCGCGCTGATCGTGACGAGTTCGGTGCTGCGGCTGCCGTTCACACGACGTCCTCATGCGATCGACTATCCTCGGCTCCGCGCTGCTCGTCGCCGCGGTCACGTGCCTGCTGCTGGTCACGGTGTGGGGTGGCAACGAGTACGAGTGGGGGTCGCCGACGATCATCGGGCTCGCCGTTGCCGCGCTGCTGCTCACCGTGGCGTTCCTGGCGCACGAACGCCGTGCTCCCGAGCCGGTGACTTCCGCTGTACCTGTTCCGCAATCCGGTGTTCTCGGTGTCGAGCTGCGCGGCGTTCATCGTCGGTCTGTCGATGTTCGGAGTGCTGATCTTCGTCCCGCTGTTCTTGCAGGTCGTCAACGGCGCCAGCCCGACCCGATCGGGTTTGCTGCTGACACCGTTGATGTTGGGTCTCATCGTCGGCACGGTCGGTTCTGGGCGGGCCATCAGCCGGACCGGCCGCTACAAGCTGTACCCGGTCGCCGGTACGGCGATCATGACATTCGGGTTGTTCCTGCTGTCGCGTTTCGACGCCGACACGTCGCGGGTCGTTCAGTCCCTGTACATGGCCGTCGTCGGGCTGGGGATCGGTCTCGTCATGCAGGTGCTGGTCCTGGCCACGCAGAACGCCGTCGAGGCGAAAGATCTCGGTGTGGCCACCTCGGCCAGTTCGTTCTTCCGGTCGATGGGCGGAGCGTTCGGTGTCGCGATCTTCGGGTCGATCTTCAACAACCGTCTCGACCACTACCTCGCCGACGCCGGCCCGCAGCTGTCCGGGGTGGACCCGGCCGTGCTCCAGTCCGGCCCTGGAGGCGCTCCGAGCGCTGCCCGCCGACACCCAGGCAGTCGTTGTCGACGCGTTCTCGCGGGCGCTGCATGTCACGTTCCTGGCGGTGATCCCAGTCGCCGCGATCGGGTTCGTCGTCGTGTTGTTCCTCAAGGAACTCCCGCTCCGCGAGAGCGCCCATATCGGCATGGAAGCGATCGGCGATGACCTCGGTGTCGCGTCCGACCCGATCGGTGATCCCGTTCCGGTACCGGAACCGGCGGACACCGATATAAGCGCCAGCCACCCCAACAAAGCGAAAGGCTGATTCGCGATGCCCGATGGTGCGATCGTGGTCGGCTTTGACGGGACGGTCGGTTCCCACGCGGCGCTGTTCGCGGCGATCAACCTTGCGCACGCCACTCACCGACCGGTCGCGGTGGTGCACGTCGAGCACACCCAGCCGCTCGCGGCCGCTGGCACCGCGATGGGACCGGGCGCCGGCGCGATGATCGAGGCCGAGGACGCATTGGCCGAGGTCTGTCGCACCAACTGCACCGACATCCTCGACGCTGCAGCGTGTCCGCTGGACGTTCGAGATCCGACATGGCAATCCAGCCGACGAGCTCGCCGACGCAGCAGCAGAACACACCGCCAGCTACCTCGTGGTCGGACGCCACGGCCACCACGGCCTCGCCCGGCTCCTCGCCGGTTCGGTCAGCCAACGTCTGCTACACCACGCCCGGCATCCGCTGCTGATCATCCCCCCACCAGCATGACCGCTGCGGAACTGACCCTGATCGACGACCAGGTCCTCGTCGCATGCACCGTGGACGAAGCAATGCAGCTACTCGACGGCCCCGACCCGATCGCAGCATGGTTCCGAGCAACCCGCAACGAAACCACGACGACGATCACATCGGCGGAGGGCGACTGTGTGCTCGAACGCACCTCCGAGCGGTGGCACCCGACCGATCAGGCGCTCACCATCGACGGAAGAATCGGCGACATCCACGTCCACGCCCACCTCACACTGATGGCCGTCGTGCACTCCATCTCCGATGGGCACGTGAACCACGGCACCGAGATCTGGGTCCACGCCGAACTCGGACGCGGCAGCCAAGCCCGTCGTGTCGCGAGGATCATCACCGCGGCGATCGCACATGGGCTCGAGCACCTTCGACTGGAACTCGATCGGTCTCCGAACGTGGGGTGAGCGAACCGAGCCCGGACGGGTGACCGCCGGGTGCTTGTCGTCTTAGTCGAGCTGTTCGTTCTCGCTGACGGTCTGACGTCGTTTGTCTTGGACACCGGTCCAGGTGGTGTAGGCGGCGGCGAGGGCGGCGAACCCGGCGGCGAGGAGCATCGCTGGTTGCATGGCGTCGACGTAGGCGTTGCGGGCGGCGGTGATGAGTGCCGGGCTGTCGGGTCCGAGCTGGGCCGCGGAGCTGAGGGCGCCGCCGATGCCTTCTTTGATGCGGTCCGCGACGTCGGTGGGGAAGGTGTTGGCGGTGTCGGTGATGTTGGCCCGGTAACGGGAGTTGAGGATCGATCCGATCAGGGCGAGCCCGACGGCGGCGCCGATCTCGCGGACGGTGTCATTGAGCGCCGAGGCGACACCTTGTTTGTCTTCGGTGAGTGAGGAGGTGATCGCGGTGGTCGAGGGGCTCATCGACAACCCGACCCCGGCACCGATCACGAGCAGACCTGGGAGGACGGAGAGATATCCGCTGCCGGGGTCGGCGAGCACGGCCAGGAGCACCAACCCCACCGAGAGGGTGATCATCCCGGAGGCGACAGTGCGCCGGTAGCCGACACGGTGCGCGATGGTCGGCGCGATCGTTGACAGCGGCATCATCATCACCGCCATCGGCAGCAGCCCCGAGGCGGCGCGTAGTGCGGTGTAACCGAGGATCGCTTGGAGGAACTGCACGAGGACCAGGAACAGGGCGAACATCAACGCGAAGACCACGAACAAGTTGACCGACCCGGTCGTCAGGCCCCGGTTGCGGAACAAGCGGACATCGAGCAGTGGGTGGTCACGGGCCAGTTCGGCGCGTACGAATGCGACCGAAGCGGCGAGGCCGATGACGAACGCAGCGATGGTGAGCGGGCTGGTCCAGCCTCGTTCTGGGCCTTCCTGGATCGCGAGCACGAGCCCGCCGACAGCGAGGACCGACAGGATCGCGCCGGGGATGTCGAAGCCGGTCTCGACGTGTTCACGGGAGTGGGGAACCACGAACACTGTCGCGGCGAGCGACACTGCCGCGAGGATCACCGGGATCGAGAACACCCACGGCCAGGTGGTGTTGTCGATGATCGCCGCGGAGGCGAACAGGCCGATGATCCCACCGGCCCCGGCAACACCAGCCCAGGTGCCGATTGCCTTGGCTCGTTCGGCGGCGGGAAAGCTGGTGGTGATCACCGACAAGGTGACGGGCATGATCATCGCAGCGGCGAGGCCGGCGACGACACGCAACGCGATCAGCGGTTCGGGACTGTTCACGAAGGCTGAGGCGAGGTTAGCGGCGGCGAACACGACCAGGCCGATGATCAGGATCAGTTTGCGCCCCCACCGGTCGCCGATCGCGCCGATCGGCATCAACAACGCAGCGAGGGCGAGGGTGTAGCCGTTGATGATCCACAGCAGCTGACCTTGAGATGCGCCGATGTCGGCGGCGAGGGCCTGCTGGGCGACATTCAGCCCGGACGACGAGGCGATCACCGCGATCAGCGATACGCACATCGTGATCAGGATCAGTCGCCGTTGCCGGGCATCGGCGACCGCTTCGTCGTCGGTGTGCGGATCGACCGGATCGAGCAGCTCGACATCGACGGGTTCGTGGGGAGGGGTCATGGGGCGATGCCTGTCTGGTGAGGGAGCGTTCGGATGGGGGCGGGGCGGTGGTTGGTCGCCGCGAGTTTCGATGGTCGTGTGCGTGGCGCCGTCACGTCCTTGACCGTCATCGGCAGATCGAACAATGTTCTCGACATCGCCGTGCGGGTCGAGTCGATGGGCCGAGATCGGCGGGTTCGGGGGCGGGGCGGGCCATGTCAGTGGACCAGCGTCTCTTCAGACTGGTGATCGGGGTCGCTGTCGGGTGTTGCCGGATCGGGGTGATCGGCGGGTCCTTCGACGTTGAGGCGGGGCAGGATCCGGTCGAGCCACTTCGGGAAGCCACCAGTTCGCTCGCCGAGCAGCTCCATCGTGGCGGGCACGAGCAGCATGCGCACGACGGTGGCGTCGAGGAAGACGGCGGTGGCGAGGCCGACGCCGATGAGCTTGATGACGCGGCTGGTCCTCGAGCACGAAGGCGCCGAACACGACGATCATGATCGCCGCGGCGGCGGTGATGACGCGGGCGGTGGCGGCGAGGCCGTCGGCGACCGAGCCTTCGTGCTGTCGCTTGGTGCGGTCGTACTCCTCTTGCATCCGCGAGAGCAGGAACACCTCGTAGTCCATCGAGAGCCCGAACACGATCGCGAACATCATCATCGGGATGAACGGCTCGATCGGGCGCCGGCTTGCCGATGCCGAAGAGCGAGCCGAGCCAGCCCCCACTGGAAGATCGCGACGACGACGCCGTAGGCCGCGGCGATCGAGAGCAGGTTCATGATCACCGCCTTGAGCGGCACGAGCAGCGACCGGAACACCATCATCAGCAGCACGAACGACAACAGCAGCACGACGCCGATGAAGACGACCAGCCGATCGGCGAGGTAGCTGGTGAAGTCGATCGACGCCGCCGTGATCCCAGTCACGTACACCGTGACGCCGGTGCCGGCGATCACAGGCGGGACCACCTCTGCCCGGAGTCGTTCGATCGTGTCGATCGTCACTTCGTCTTGCGGAGACGTCGTGAAGATGACCTGCACCAGCGCCGCCTGCGGGTTTGCGGGGTCATCGACACACGCGGCGAGGCGAACTGCGACACCCGGGTCGGCCCCGATCGCGTCGACTGAAGCCGTCAGCGCGTCGGCGTCGCCGGGGTCGGTCAGCGTCACTGCGACGACGAGCGGCCCGTTGAAACCCGGGCCGAATCCGTCCGCGAGTAGGTCGTAGGCGCGGCGGGTGGTGGTCGCCTCGCTGTAGTTGCCCTCGTCCGAGAACCCGAGTCGAAGCGACACCACCGGCGCCGCGAGGGCGAGCATGATCACCGTGCCGACGAGCAACGACCGCCACGGGTGCGCTTGAACGACGCGGCTCCACCGAAACGGGAACGTCTCCTGTAGCGGCTTGTCCTTGCGCGCCGGCGAGTTCGCGACGCAGCGGGGCAACGGCGAACCCGGCGAGCAACGTCACGACGGCCAACGGGACCCCGATCAGCAGCGGGTCGATCGACAAGCCAAGGCCGAACAACGTCAGCGCCACAAAGCCGGCGGCGATGATCCCCCGCCACCGGGTGACCTCGATCCGAGGGCCGGCGAAGCCGAGCAGCGCCGGCAACAGCGTGATCGACGAGATCATCGTGACCGCCACCGTCGTGGCTGCGCCGATGCCGAGCCCAGAGATGAACTCGAGACCGATCAACAACATGCCCAGCAGCGAGACCACGACCGTCACCCCGGCGAACACCACCGCCCGGCCGGCTGTGTCCATCGCATTGACCGTCGCTTCCTCGAACGACTGACCCTTCTTCAGGTTCTCCCGGTAGCGGGTGACGATGAACAACGCGTAATCGATCCCGACCGCGATGCCGATCATCGCCCCCAACGTCGTCGCGAAGTCGGGGATCGTGACCAGGTTGCTGAACAACGCGACGACACTGGCAGCCGACACCGACTCCGAACAGGGCGACACCGATCGGCAGACCCATCGCCAGCACCGATCCGAACGCGAGGATCAGGACGACGATCGCGAAGCCGAGCCCGATCAACTCCGACTGCGGCGGCTCGAACTCGGCCAATGCCCGACCACCGACCTCGACCGTCACCCCGTCCACGGCGGGGACCAGGTCACCGATCGCGGCGCCGATGTCACTCAGTTCGACCTGGTCGAGCGACTCGTCGAGGTTCACCGTGGCGAAAGCGATCGTGCCCGACGGGTCGATCTGGCGCGACCCGCCCTCGTCGTACGGGCTGAACACCGTCACGCCCTCGATCGTCGCCGACCTCGCCGAAGAACTCCGTCATCGCGGCCTGCACCGCCGGATCTGCCGACCCCCTGCTCGGCGCGGAACACGATCGAGCCGGACTGCCGGCTGGCGCCCTGCTGCGGGAAGAACTCCGACATCACATCGAATCCCGAAGCGCTCTCCGACGCCGGGATCTCGAACACGCTCGAGAACGACGGCCCGACGATCACGTTGCCGAACGCTCCAAAACCGACCAGAGCGACCAGCCACGCGATCAGCGTGGTGCGCCGGTGATGAAACGTCCATCGACCAAGTCGTGCGATCACGTCAGCAGATCCGATCGTCGGGGGCGAAGCACTGCTGGAACGATACTATGCCGTAGCTGTCTTTCCCACACGCGCCAGAAAGGTCGGCACGATGACTCGTGGCACACAACAGAGGATCCGCGATGCCGCGCTCGGGTTGCTCATCGCCGAAGGCGTACCCGGTTTCTCCATCGATGAGATCTGCCGTCGCTCCGGGATCGCCAAGACCACCATCTACCGGCACTGGCCCAGCGTCCACGACCTCCTCGTCGACACCGTCGCCAGCCAGATCGAGCATCTACCGACACCCGACACCGGATCACTCAGGTCCGATCTCGGCGTCCTGTTCGGACAGGTGATGTCGATGCCCGAGATCACCGGCAAACGACGGATGATGCTCGGACTCATGCAAGCCGCCACCGACGACCACGAACTGCGTAACGCGCTCAACAAACTCACCCGTGAACGATCGCTCCCGGTCCGCAACCTGCTCCAACACGCTCGCGACCGCCGGGAACTCGCCGACGGAATCGACACCGATCACGCAATCGACCTCATCGAAGGACCCATCGTCTACCGCTACATGATCCGCGGCGACACCTTCGCCCAACACGACCTCGACGCCATCCTTGACCTCATCGTCGCCGGCCTCACCCGACCACCCGATACACCCGCATGACCGACGCTCCGGCCGATGAGGAGCACCCAGCACCTCCACAGCGCCGTCGGCGACATCCCAACCGACGAGTTCGAAGCAGCCCTAGACGCTGATCATCAGCCAACCCCATCGGGGCTGGAATCCAGTGACCCAGAACCTCCGTCGAACCCAAGGCGATCGATCGAAGCCCCGGCGGGCCCTTTCGCATCACCAAACGGACGAAGGCTCGCCCACCGCTCAACCGGCGCGGTCTTCACGTCTCCTCCCAATCTCCTCCCAATGACACCGGCAAATGGCGGTCTCTCAGGGTCACTGGAGGTCAATCCGAGCAAGCCCGGGTACCTTGCGTCTGGCTCCCTACCAGGTAATATCCCCTGGTAGAGAGCCGATTTGCAAAGCGCCCCCGGTAGGAATCGAACCTACGACCTGCGGTTTAGGAACACGTAGTCTCTGTGCAGGCGGAGCCGTGCACGGGTTCAGCCGCCGTCATCGTCCGGCTACGTCCACTCCGGGGTCGAGGATGCCGAACGCCTTGCGCGGACACCATCTGCGGTCGCTCCCCCTCCGACTGCACGTAGCCGCGTGTCGTGGACACATCGGAGTGGCCGACGAACCGTCGCCACGTCCTCGAGGTCGAGGTCGCCCGACGCGTAGAGGTTCGTCACCACCGAACGGCGACCGGTGTGCGTACCGATCTCCGACGGGTCGAGCCCTACCGCCTCTGCAGCCTTGCGGATCGCCTTGTCGACGTGCTGGCGGAGCATCAGACTTCCGGCGGGGTTCACGAAGACGAGGTCGAGCACCTCACCCTGATACGACACCTCGGGCCACGGCACGACCCGCTCTCCGCGCAGTCGCTGCCAGCGATCATGGTGCGCCGCCAGCAGCGTGAGCGTCGTTGGAGCGAGTAGTTGCCGGCCAGCGGTGCGGCTGGTCTTCGGTGCGCCGAGCACCATGCCGATGCCGTCGGCGTACGTGGCGCCGCGTCGCAGACGGACAGTTCCAGCGTCAAGGTCAAGGTCTTGCCAAGCCAGCCCGAGCGCCTCGCTGACACGCCAGCCTTGAACGAAGCACAGAGCCACCGCAGCGACGATAGCGCTCGTCGCACACGCTGACCAGCCGCGCCACTTCAGCCGGGGAGAGTGTTCGTCGTTGGACCTTCGGCACCCGAGGTGAGCGCACCTTCCTGGCGACGTTGTCCTCTGCGAGGCCGAGGTTGACGGCCTCGTCGAGCAGTTGCACAAGCAGCATCCGGATGTTCCGAGCACGTGAAGCGGAGCCCGCGTTTGCGATGTCAGCGATCACACCGGCGACCTGCTCTGGCCGAAGCTTTCGGACGGGCACATCGCCGAGTCGCTCGTTGACGACGCGCAGCTGCTTCTCGTACGTGGACCAGGTCGTGACGCGCACACGGTGACGGGCCACGTGATCAAGCCACCAGCGTGAGAGATCGGTCAGGCTGGTATCGGCGTGGAAGCCGCCGGAGAGCGGTGCGAACTTCCCTGCTTCCAGCTCGGCAGCGACGTGTCGGTCGCGAGACGCCTCCGCCGCGGCGCGCGTCCGGCCGGTCGGTCGTCCCATCCTGCCGTCGGCCTTTCGCCACGGCGCGACCCAGACGTTGCGGGACTTGTCGAAGAACGGGTCCGGTTGGCCGCGCTGGGCGCGGTTGACCACCACGAACGACCCAGTCGACGAGTCGTCGACACGCTTGCCACGAGGAGCACGGGGCACGAGAGGACCTCCCTTCAGTGCTGTACCCCACCCAGGATAGCCCTCGATGCGTGACATTGAGACTTACACTGAGACTTACAATCCGTGAACGTCCCTGGACGTCCATGGACACTCACCGAACGAAACGTCCCTGGTCAGAGCCGCATCCCGTGGTTCTCCATGAACGTCCAGAGACGCTGTGGCGGAGGTGGACGGGAATCGAACCCGCCGGACGAGGATCGCTCGTCCCAACCGCTTTGAAGGCGGCGGAGTCCACCAGGTACCCGGACACCTCCGGCGGTGACGCTAGCGGACCTCGCCGCGATTGCGTCCTGGATGCGTCCCGCGTGGTCACGGTTGACGGGCCCCGACCGGATCGCGACTCGTTCGTCTAGTCTGCGGGCATGAAGAAACTCCTCATCATCTTGAGCCTCATCGGTCTCGTGGCGTTCGCCGCCAAGAAGGTCAAGGCGTCCTGAGCCAACGGCCGGTGGCGGGTACCGACCCGCTGGTGCTGTTCTGCACCGACACCGCCTGGGAGCGGTATGCCGACGACTTCCGTACGGCCGCACCGCAGCTGCAGGTCGTGACCCTGCGTGGCGACGACACGGTCGACGAGGCAGACCTTGCTCGCGTGCAGGTCGCGTTCTTCAGTGGCGACGCCTGGCCGGGCCGTACGGCCCGGTTCATCTCGGTATGCCTGCACGCCCCGAACCTGCAGTGGTTGCACACGTTCTCGGCCGGCGTCGACAGCCCGGTGTTCGGCGAGTTCGTGCGCCGTGGAGCGCGGCTGACCACGTCGTCGGGCTCGTCGGCGCGCCCGATCGCGCAGACCGTGATCATGATGATCCTCGGGCTCAGCCGGGATGTGCCGGCATGGATGCGCGCCCAGCAGACCGCACGAATGGGCGCCGCACGTCGGCGAGGAAGTCGACGGCGCCAACGTGGCGATCATCGGCATGGGGCCGATCGGCGAGGAGACGGCACGTCTGACGACAGCGCTCGGGATGCACACGATCGGCTGCAGGCGAACGATCAGCGGCACCGAGCCGTGTGAGACCCGCACGCTCGCCGCACTGCCCGAGCTGTTGGCCTGGGCCGACTACGTGGTGCTCGCGCTGCCCTTGACCCCCGACACCGAATGCCTCATCGGACGAGCCGAGCTGGCGATGATGAAGCCGACCGCTCGACTGGTCAACGTCGGGCGCGGCGGACTCGTCGACGAGAACGCGCTCATCGAGGCGTTGGCCGGCGGTCGCCTCGCCGGTGCAGGGCTCGACGTGTTCGCGGTCGAGCCGCTGCCGGCGGACAGTCCCCTGTGGGACATGCCGAACGTGATCATCACGCCGCACAACTCCGGCACGACCTTGCTCGCCAACCACCGAGGCGCGCAGATCTTCATCGAGAACCTCGCTCAGTTCAGCCGCGGCGAACCACTGCGCAACGACGTCACCGAATCACTGCGCAACACCGCACGCGGCGCGTGAACCGCACGTCAACGATGCGCACGTCCTGGTTGGCGCGAACCGAACGAGTCGATAGGTTGCCCGAAGAGCTTCCCCCTCGAGACAACTGCAACGGCTGACATCTCACTGATCAGCCGGATCCGGGGGTGTGGACATGCTCACGCTGTGCTGGGCGGTCAAAGGCGGTAGTGGCACCACGGTGGTGTCGTGCGCGCTGGCGCTGATGATGGCGCGGGCTCACGATGCGTCGTGGCTCGTCGATCTCGCGGGCGATGTGCCCGCCGCGCTCGGTCTCGCCGAGCCCACCGGTCCCGGCGTGCACGACTGGATCGCGGCGACGTCCGCACCGCCGTCGGCCATCGATGCGCTCGGCGCCGCAGGCTCCGAGGGGTTGCGCATCGTGCCGTGCGGGTCGCAGCAGCCGCAGCCCGACGACGATCGCTGGGGCGAGCTGGCCGACCACCTGGCCGCCCGCGAGCAACCCGTCGTCATCGACGCCGGCACCGGCCACGTACCGGCAGCGCTGTTCGCCGCTGCACAGCACCGGCTGCTCGTGACCCGGCCGTGCTACCTCGCCCTACGCCGCGCCGTGGCCGCCGGTCTGGAGCCCACCGGCGTCGTCGTGGTGCACGAGCCCGGTAGGGCGCTGCGTGCCGAGGACGTGGCCGCCACCGTACGGGCGCCCGTGGTGGCCGAGATCAGCCTCGATCCCGCCGTCGCCAGATCGGTCGACGCCGGTCTGCTCGCCGCCCGGCTGCCGCGGACACTGTCCACCTCGCTGCGCGGGATCGTCGGATGAGCCCGAACCGCGTGCTGGAGGCCGTCTGCGCTCAGCTCGCCGACGATCGACCGTCCTCGGCAGACGGCGAGTTGTCCGTGCCCGACGTGCAACGGGCAGCGATACTCGTGCGCGACCTGCTCCCGCTCGGCACGGACGATGACGTCAGGCTCCTCGCCGAGGCCGCGGTGGCGCACGTCAGCGGGCTCGGGCCCCTGCAACGGTTCCTGGCCGATCCGCTGGTGAACGAGGTGATGGTCAACAACGGCGGCGACGTGTGGGTGGAGCGCGACGGCGTGATGGCGCTCGCCGGACGCTTGGACGCCGACGTCACGCCACGCGTGGTCGAGCGAATTCTCAGCCCACTCGGCCGGCGCCTGGACCGGTTGGCCCCCATCGTCGATGCCCGCCTCGCCGACGGATCACGAGTGTGCGCCGTGATCCCGCCCGATCGCGGTGGACGGCCCGTGTCTCACGGTGCGTCGCTTCGGCGTGCGTCGCCGGCCGCTCGGCGACTTCGCCGACCCCGGCGTGGCCGAGATGCTCACCGATCTCGTCGTCGGCCGCTGCAACGTGTTGATCAGCGGTGCCACGTCGTCCGGCAAGACCAGCCTGCTCAACGCGCTCATCTCGACCACCGCCGCCGATGCGCGACTGGGACACGAGCGCATCGTCACGTTGGAAGACGTCGCCGAACTGCAGCTCGACGCGCCGCACGTGCTGCGCCTGGAGACACGACCGGCCACGGTGGACGGCACGCCGGCGGTGACGATGGCCGATCTCGTCCGCACCGCGCTGCGTCTGCGTCCGGACCGGATCGTGCTCGGCGAGGTCCGCGGCGCCGAGGTCGTCGACATGCTCGGCGGCGATGAACACCGGCCATGACGGCTCGCTGTGCACGTGCCACGCGAACGGTCCGCTCGACGTGCTGCGTCGTGTGGAGTCACTCGTCGTGCAGCACAGCCCGAGCTGGCCGCTGGAGGCCGTTCGCGACGTGATCCGCAGCAGCATCGATGTCGTCGTGCACATCGAACGCGACTCCGCGGGCCGGCGTCGCTGTCCGCGACGTGCTCGAGCTCGCACCACCGGAGTCCGCGGATCCACACCGCGACCTCGTTGTCGACGGACGGTGTTGTGCCGAGCTGTGCAGGAGGCGAACGTGATCGCCCGGGCGGTGATCGGAGGTATGTTGGTCGCACTGGGGGTCGCTACGTGTGCGCTCATCGGCTCGCCGTGCGGTCGCCGCAGTGCGGCCGCACGGCTGAATGCCATCGGGGGATCGCCCCGCTCCGTGACCTCGCACCGGGTCCCCTTCGCAGCAGCACTCGCCCGATGGTCGGCACGACTCGATGCGCGGCGGCGCGCACGCGCTGGTGAGCGACCCGATGCCGACGCACTGGCCGCACTGCTCGATCGTGTCGCGTGGCAGTGCGCGAGCGGCGATTCGCTCGGGCGGTCGCTCGGTGCCGTGCGTCGGCGGCGTCATCAGCGGCCAGGTCGGTGGTCTCACCGGTCTTCGCCCCGGCGGCAACGGTGCTCGCCACCGGTGGCACCGTGCGCGACGCCGTGGCACGAGTTGCCACGGATCAGCCCGATGTGGTCCTCGCCGTGCACGCGTTGACCCTGTGCGCGGATCAGGGCGGCGGCGTCACCGAGTCGCTGGACCGCGCGGCCTCCGCCCTGCGCGAACGCCATGGCATCCGCCAGGAGCGGGTCGCCCAGAGTGCACAGGCACGGATGTCGGCCCGGGTGCTGACGCTGGTGCCGATCGGGTTCGCCGGCTGGACGATGGCGACCACGCCCTCGGTCCAGCACTTCATCGCCACACCGTTCGGCGTGGTCTGTGTCATGGTCGGCACGGCCAGCAACATCGCCGGCTGGCGACTGATGGCACGGGCGATCCGGGGCGCGTCGTGAGCAGCGTCGCCACCGTCACCACCGCGAGCACAGCGATGGCAGCCGTGGTCGTCGCTCTCTGGCGGCCAGCGGTCCCGGCCCGCGTCGCCGCCCAACGGGCACACCAAGGTCGCGAGAGCGAACACGGCGCACCGCGGACCGGACGCACCGTGACCAGGGCCGGCGGCGCCGGCGCCGGCATCGTGGCTGTCGTTGTCGTGGCAGCGGTCGGCGGCGTCGTCGCCGGAGCGGCCGCGTCCATCGGGTTCTTCCTTCGGCGGCGTCTGGCCGGTCTGCGCCGCGAACGGCGAGCAGCCGCCGAGGTCGCCGCTGCCTACCCCGATCTCGTCGATCTGCTCGTGCTCACGATCAAGGCAGGGAGCTCACCGGTGCAGGCGTTCGCCGCGCTGGGCAAGGTGGCGCCGAACGCCGTGCGCCCTGCGATCCGCGAGGTCTCGCGCCGCACGGCAGCCGGCGAGCGCTTCGCCGACGCCGTTGCCCGGCTGCACGGTCCCCGGCCACCACGGTCTCGGTCGCAATCGCCCAGCCCGTCGCCGACGCGTTCGCCTTGGCCGATCGTCACGGCACGCCGCTGCCGCCCGGTCCTCGACCGCCTCGCGCACCGAGGCTCGCGACGCATCGCCGCCGCCAGGCCGACATCGCCGCTCGCCAGCTCCCGATCCGCCTTGCCTTCCCGCTCGTCGGCTGCACGTTGCCGTCGTTCGTGCTGCTCACCATCGTCCCGCTGATGGCCGGGACCTTCTCGTCGTTGCGCGGGCTCACTCCGTGAACGGCCACCGAACCCGGATTCAACGCACGCGACACGTCCAACCCGCTGGAGGTCACCATGCGCACCACCCTGCTCCGAATCCGCATCCGTCTCGTCGAACGCCTGGCGCCATTGGCAGGCGTCCACCGACGCTGGTGCCAAGCCACCACCGAGTACGCGCTCGTCCTGCTCGGGGCCGCCGTGATCGCGCTGCTGGTCGTGGCCTGGGCCACCTCCGGCGGTGGCGCCGGCAAGATCGGTCATCTCTTCGACCGGGTGCTCGATGAAGTGGTCAGCCGTGTCGAGTACCACCGCAACCGCGACGCGGGCGGACGACGATCGCGTCGCGGCCAGGCCACCGTCGAGCTTGCCCTGGCCTTGCCGGTGCTGTGCATGCTGCTGCTCGGCGTCGTCCAGCTCGCGGTTGTGGTGCGCGATCAACTCGGCGTCATCGACATCGCCCGCGTTGGGGCACGGGCCGCATCGGTTGCCGCCGATCCCGGCGCTGCGGCAACCGTATGCGCTGGCGGGATCCGCCGGACGGCCGACGCGTCGCGACCTCGATCGACGGCACGGCGGTCACGGTGACCGTGCACGCCACCAGCGTCACCGACGTGCCGCTGATCGGCGTGCTGCTCCCCGACGTCGATGTCCGCCCGCGGCACGATGCGAGCCACCGATGATCGCCTCGACACCGCCGTGACGGTAGCGTCGCCGGTCGTGGAACTGCTGGTCCGCACCTCGATCGATCGGTGGACGTCCCGGTCCTCGGCCTCAGCGGTGAGATCGACCTCGCCACCGTGCCGCAGCTCCACCAGGCGCTGGCCGGCGCCGTCGACGATCGCGCCACGGTGATCGTCGACCTCGATGGCGTCTACGCCTGCGACGACACCGCGCTCGGTGTGCTGCTCGGCGCGGCCGGGCGGGCTCGCGATGCCGGCGGCGATCTCAGCTGTGGTGTGCTCGGCCGGCGCACTGCGCGACGCGCCTGGCCCGCACGGGGTTCGACCGCGCCGATCGAGGTGGTCGCTCGACCATCGCCGACCTCGGCTGACGCGGGGGGCGTGCTGTACCGTCGACCGGATGCGCCGCCTGCCGCACTCGCGCCTGCTCGCGGCGGCCACTGCTCGCCGGCGGCGCCCGGCATGCTCCAGCGACGACGCCGCCACCACGATCGGCCAGCGGCACGCCTTCATCACGGGCACCACCGCTGATCCCGTGCCGGCAGCTGCAACCCGGACATCGAGGCGCTGCCCGCGCCCATCGATCACGGTCGACGGCACGCACCGTCGACGCATCGTTCGGCATCGGCGCCTACGAGTGCGGCACCCTCACCGGTGACGGCTACATCATCTACAACTTCAACCCGGTGCTCATCGATGCCGACGGGCCGATCGGAGATCACGATCAACTCGGGCGGCGACGCCAACGTTCACCGTGGAGCCTCGGCGAGCCGTTCACCGAGTCCGGCGACAACACGTGGACGCTCGGCCGAGCCCACCGACGGGCTGCGCACGACTGACCATCGATCTGCTCTCGCCGGGCGGCGCACGAACACGGCCACGTTCGGCGCCGACATCCGCGTCGGCGGCGAGTCCATCGAGTGCCCGCAGCGGGTGATCGACCCCACCGATCCAGGCGACATCGGCACGCGTGCCGGTGCAGACCCCGGCCGGCACCTCCGCCCGCGACGACCACCCTCGACCCGGACGACGGCGACGACCCCGACGACCGCGGCGGCCACCACCAGGCACGCAGCACCACGACGACCACCGAGCCGCAACGACCGCCACCGCGGCCACCGGCCGACGAATCTCGCTGGGCGGCCCGCTCAGAACCGGTTGTGGGTGCGCGGGCGGTGCACCCCGCGCTTGTCGGCGGCGCGGAGGTGCACCTTCTGCTCCTCCTCGAGCGCGGCCTCCTCGGCCACCAGCCGCTTCAGGCTCTCCAGCCGAACGGCCGGCAGCGTGCCGGCTGCGATGGCGGCCAGCACGGCGCAGCCCGGCTCGTCCTCGTGCTTGCAGTTGCGGAACCGGCAGTGATCCATCAGGTCGAAGACGTCGGCGAAGGCCCGCTCGATGCCGTCGCCGCTGAGCCACAGGCTGACGGCGCGCACGCCGGGCGTGTCGAGCAGCCAACCGCCGCTCGGCAACGACACCAGCTCGGCCGCCGTGGTGGTGTGCCGACCACGCTGGTCGCCCATGCGCACGTCGTTGGTGCGCAGTGCGTCGTTGCCGACGAGCGCGTTGATGAGCGTGCTCTTGCCGACACCGCTGGCGCCGAGCAGGGCCATCGTGCGCCCGTCGACCGCGTAGCTGCGCAGCGTCTCGAGCCCGGCGTGGGTGATGCCGCTCGGCGGCATGCACCGGCACGCCGAGGGCGACCTCTTCCAACGTCTCCACCGACTTGGCGATGACGGCCGGGTCCTCGACCAGGTCCAGCTTGGACAGCACCACCACGGGCCGGGCACCGCTGTCGAAGGCCAGCACCAGCTCGCGCTCGAGGCGGCGCTGGTTCGGCGGGCTGTTCAGACCGTGCACGAGGAAGACGACGTCGATGTTCGCGGCCAGCGTGTGCGCCTCGGCGCGGTTGCCCTCGTGCGATGCGCGCGCCGCACGAACGCGCTCTGCCGCTCGAGCACGGTCTCCACCTTCTCGCCGTCGGCCGACGGGATCACCCAGTCGCCCGACGGCGACATCGGCGCCGATGTTCGGACCCGGATCGGCTCGTCGCCGATGGTCTGCAGCACCGTGCTCCAGCCCCGGTCCAGCCGCATCGCCCGCCCCGGCACCCCGCGTCGGCCGGCGTCCGCCCATGTCTCGTTCGAGTTGTGGGGTCCAGCCGAGCGCGGCTTCGGGGGAAGGGGTCATCGTGGTGATGACGGTAAGGACTCGAACCGCTACGTCAACGTCGGATGCACGACCGACCAGGGACGACGACGTTGTTGAT
>CAWHEI010000016.1:0-21768 GCA_963828415.1 Ilumatobacteraceae bacterium | reverse complement strand
CAACTGTCGCCCGCGCCGCTGGAGCGCTTGGTGATCAGGCAACAGCGATCGGTTGGCTGCGCACTGCGGCCGAGGCCGGCACATCGCCGTCAGGGCTCGCCGTGATCATCGACTCGTCGCCGGAACTGATCGGCATCCGCCAGCATCCCGACGTGATCGCCATTCGCCGCGATCTCGCGGCCGCCCACGCCGTCTGACTCCCCCACCCCACCGAAATTCGGAGCCACCATCACGCGCAACGCGACCTTCGCTCCGAATTCTGGGTCAGTTGGTGGCGAGGTGGGCCGGAGGGCGGCCGACGTGGTGCGGGCCGCGCTTGACGAGCGCGATCGCGGACACCGCCGGTCGGCGGAGCGCCGCGTGATCGTGCCGATCTCCGCACCGTCGAGCACCAACGGGTCGCCGACTCCGACGCCAGCGTCGATGTCGACGAACGCAGCGACTGGGGAGATCAGCGCCGCGGCTGTCCATGCGTTCGACGAGTTCCTGACCCGGGTAGCACCCCTTCGTGAAACTCACCGCCACCGGCACCACCCCCGTCGCTGCAGGAATCGTCTGGCCCGGAACGATGTCGAGGCCCATGCGGGGCCAGCCGGCAGCGACGCGAGCAGCTTCGTGGCCATCGGTGGGCTCCGCCGACCGAGCGGGTTCCACGACGATCTCCGCGGCGACGCAGATCTTGAACCGATTCAGCCGGACCACGAGCGCCTCACCGAATCCGGCGTCGACGTCGAAGTCGAATCCGTCGTCTGCCCTGCGGGTGACGCGCGCGAGCGACTCGACCTTGCCGGTCGGCTCGAGCGCGAGCGTCCACGCGGATTCCCGGACCGCGAGTTCTCGCAGGTCCTGGGCCACCTGTGAGTGCAGGTATGTCAGTGCGTCCGGACCGGCCACGATCACGTGGTAGCGTGCGGCTTCGTCGATGGCGGCAGGATCGGGAGTCACAGTGCCAGTCTGCCGTGGCACACTGCGATCGTCATGAGTTACGACGACAACCCCGCCGATGGCCGACTCCACGACCTGGCGACGCGCACGGTCGACACCCTGCTCACGCTCGTCCATCGCGGCACCCGCCTCGCGTTCGGCACCATGGTGATCGTCGTCGTGGTGTGCCTCGGCGGATTCGCGCTCGGCATCGCCGCCCTGTCGGATGGCATCGAGACCGTCTGGATCATCTTCGGTGGTGTCGCTGCGTTCATCGCCGTTGGCGCTGTCGGTCTGGCCTGGTTCCGGCTCTGGGCGATCACGAGGTTGGGAACCGCACTCGTCAGCGATGTCGAACGGCTGATCACCGGCGACCCCCGATCGGAGCGGGTCGTGATCGAGGCCGTCGAGGCCAGCGACGGCGTTCAGGATCAGAGCGCCGTGGTGATGTCGCGCCAGTTCTTCACCATGAACGACACCGTCGTCACGGCGGGGCAGTTCACCGCACTCGCCGTCGCGCTCAGGTCGGTGACGACCTTTCCGCTGCTGATCCTGCTCGCCGCGGCCATCACGATCGGCTTCGCCGGCCTCGGCTTCCTGTTCTTCCTCGGCATCCTCCTCTGACGGACCCGAACAGAGACGTGGTTCCCCGAGCCCAGGGCTGCGGGAACCAGCGTTCGGTCAGGCGTGGTTCCCCGAGCCCGGGCTGCGGGAACCAGCGTTCGGTCAGGCGGGGGTACCGGCGTCGCGGCGCGCTGCCGTCATCCGCCGGGCGGCAGGGATCGCAGCGAGCAGCGCGGCTGCCTTGTTGCGACATTCGAGGTCCTCGTCGTCGGGAACCGAGTCGGCGACGATGCCGGCCCCGGCCTGCAGGCTGGCGGTGACGCCGTCGCCGGTGACGAACATCGTGCGGATGGCGATCGCCGTATCGAGATTGCCCGACCAGTCGATGTAGCCGACGACCCCGGCGTAGGGCCCACGCTTGACGGGTTCGAGCGAGTCGATGATCTCCATCGCTCGCACCTTCGGCGCCCCCGACACGGTGCCCGCCGGGAGCGTGGCTCGCAGCACGTCGATCGGCCCGAGGCCCTCACGCAACTGCCCGGACACCTGCGAGGTGAGGTGCATCACGTGGCTGTAGCGCTCGAGCGTCATCAGCTCGTCGACGGTGACCGTGCCGAACTCGGCGACGCGCCCGACGTCGTTACGGGCGAGGTCGACGAGCATCACGTGCTCGGCGCGCTCCTTGGGGTGCTCGATCAGCTCGGCGGCCATCATCCGGTCGTGCTCGTCGGTGCGACCCCGCCGTCGGGTGCCGGCGATCGGCCGTGACACGACCGTGCGGCCCAGCAACTGCACCATCGGCTCCGGTGACGAGCCGACGATCGTCAGTTCGGGGTGACGCACGAAGTACATGTAGGGCGACGGGTTCACCTGGCGCAGCACCCGGTACACGTCGAACGGGTCGGCGCCGAGTTCGAGGTCGTACCGCTGGGCGAGCACGACCTGGAAGATGTCGCCGGCAACGACATGGTCCTTGGCCACGTCGACGGCGCGCTGGTACATCCCGTTGGGCATCGAGGAGTGGAGCTCGGGCAGCTCGTCGGCGGCCGACGGCGGTTCGACGGGCGTGTACGGAAGCGGCTGCGCGAGGTCGGCCACCGCCTGCTGCACGCGACCGATCGCAGCGTCGTATGCGGCATCGAGTTGGCCGGGGTCGAGACCGAGGGTGGGCACGCTCTCGATGAGGTAGACGCGTTGACGCCAGTGGTCGAACGCCGCCAACGACCCGATCACCGACATCACGGCGTCGGGATAGCTGCGGTCGTCGGGCGGGGTGTCCGGGAGGTGCTCGACCTCGCGGATCACGTCGTAGCCGAGGAATCCCATGATGCCGCCGTGCAGCGGCGGCAGGTCGTCGAACTTCGGGCTGGTGTACTGGGCGAGCAAGGCCTCGAGCGCAGCGAGCATCCCCTGGTCGGTCGGGATGCCGTCCGGCAAGGCCCCGTCGAGTTCGACGACGCCGTCACGCAGGACGAGCATCGCCGACGGATTGCGACCGACGAACGAGAACCGCGCCCAGCGTTCGGCCCCCTCGACCGACTCGAGGAGGAAGCCAGGCCCGTCGCCCACGAGCTTGACGTACGCGGCAACCGGTGTCTCGAGGTCGGCGAGCAGCTCGGTCCACACGGGGACCACGGTGTGCTCGGCGGCGTGACGGTGGAACTCGTCGCGTGCCGGCTGGATCTTCATCGCGTCACGCTTCTGGTCCGAACGAACGGAAGAAGCACGTACGCGCCCCGGTGTGGCAGGCGCCGGCGCCTTCCTGTTCGACCTTGAACAGCAGCGCATCGGCATCGCAGTCGTAGTACGCCTCGCGAACGAACTGGCGATCGCCGCTCGTGTCGCCCTTGCGCCACAGCTCCTGGCGGCTGCGCGACCAGTAGACCATCCGCCCTTCGGAAAGGGTCATCCGCAGCGACTCGGCGTTCATCCACGCCAGCATCAAGATGTCGCCGTTGTCGACGTCCTGAGCGATCGCCGCGACCAACCCGTGGTCGTCGTACTTGATCCCCGCCAGTTGCTCGTCGGTCGCATCGATCGTGGTCCCTTCGGGCATCGGGCCAGCCTACGGTTGGTGAACAGCCTCGAAACAGGTTCTGGTCGTCGTCGACCATTTGTAGGTTGTCGGTCGTGCGTGCCACCCGAAGTGCCTGGCTGATCGGCGGCTGCCTCATCCTCGGCGCCTGCAGCGAAGCGGTGGCCGTCGATCCCGCGAGCGGCGCCCCGGACGTCGCGAGCACCTCGGAAGCCCCCACTACCGACGTCTCGTCCACGTCGTCCTCGACGACCTCGACGTCCTCGACGTCCTCGTCGACGACGACCACCACCACCACCGAGCCGCCGCTCGACGTGTACGACGCTGCCTGCGTGGTGCAGGTCGCGCCCGGGGACTCACTCGGGGGTATCGCCGCATCCCGTGCCGACGAGATCGTCACCACTGCATCGCTCCAAGCCGAGAACGGACTGCCCGATGAGCTGATCGTCCCCGACCAGTTGCTCGACGTGTGCATCGACAATGGTCTCGACGACATCAGCGGCGAGCAACGACTCGAACGCAACGCCGCGGTGGTTGCGGTCGAGACGTTGGCGTCGGTCACCGCGCAGCAGACCAAGCTCAACGAACTCCTCGTGCCGTACGGCTTCCCCGAGATGCCGGTCGACGGCGTGTCCGGCCCCGTCACCCGGCGCGGCCTGTGTGCCAGCCGGTTGGCGCTCGGCCTGCCCGTCAACCGCTCCGACATGGCGTCGGGGAGCGACGAGGAACAGCTGCTCCTCGCAACCGCCACCCTGCCGATCCCGGCGAACGTCGCCACCGACGGCCGCTGGATCTTCATCGACCTCACCTGCCAGATCATGTTGACCGGCGACGGCCCGGGCCAGCTCGTCAATGTGTTCCCCACCTCGACCGGCGAGGCCGGCCACGAGACTCGCATCCAGGAGCGCTCTCGTGCATTCCGGTTCAACCCGGCGCTCGACAACGGCGGGTGGCACGAGTCGTCGCTCTACCCGGTCCCTGAGGACAACCCGCTGAACGGCAACATGTACAAGCCGTTGTACTTCGACAACGGCCAGGCGATCCACGGAGCGAACAACGTGCCGACCAGCCCGCAGAGCAAGGGCTGTGCCCGTCTGAAGCCCGCCGATCAGGACCGGCTGGTGGCCTGGCTCGGCCTCGACGGACTCGACGGCGCAACGTACTCGAAGGACCGCATCGGCGTCACCGTGACCGTCCGAGGCGGCTACGAACTGGGCTGACCGGCCACGTCGACAAGTCGAGCATTCCTCACCGGATCTGGTCGCGACTGCTGAAACCCAATCCGCTCAGAATCTCACCGACGCGTTCGTGCGCGCTCAGAGATAGAGCCCGGTCGAGGCCTCGATGCGCTCGGCGGCGACTGCGTGCAGTTCGCGCTCGCGCAACATCACGTAGTCCTCGCCCTGCACTTCGACCTCGTAGCGATCCTCGGGGCTGAACAGCACCTTGTCGCCGACTTCACACGAGCGCACGTTCTGGCCCTGCGCGACCACGGTCGCCCAGATCAGGCGTTTGGCCACCTGTGCGGTGGCCGGGATGACGATGCCGCCCGACGACTTGCGCTCGCCGGCCTTGTCGGAGATGCGCACGAGCACCCGGTCGTTGAGCATCTTGATCGGGAGCTTGTCGTCGACGACCGCCATGTGAGCCACGCTATCCGCAGAGCTACCGTCGAGGCCCGTGAGCGAATTCGCCGCCATCGACCATCTGGAGTTCAGTGCGTCGGATGGCGCGCCCCTCGTCGGCGACCGTGCGCTCCCGGACGCGCCGCGCCTGGCAACGATCATCTGCCATCCGCACCCGCAGTTCGGAGGCAATCGTCACAACAACGTGGTGACGGCCCTGTTCGATGCCCTCCCGGCTGCAGGAATCGCCGCGTTGCGCTTCGACTTCCGCTCCGAGTTCACGGGAGGGCCAGGCGAGCGCCTCGACGCACTCGCCGCGATCGACGTGATCGCGGCGACGCTCCCGGATGTCCCGATCGTTGCCCTCGGCTACTCGTTCGGGGCGATGATCGCGCTCGAGTCTCGACGACGAGCGAGTCACCGCGCTCGGCCTGATCGCTCCCCCGCTCGCCATGAGCCCGGGCGTCGCGCCGCCGCCCGTGCCGACGGTCGTGCTCACGCCATCGCACGACCAGTTCAGCCCGCCGGCGGTGTCCGAACCGATCGTGGCCGGCTGGAGCGAACGCACCCAGATCGCAATCGAGCACGAGACGATCGAGATGGCCGACCACTCCCTCGTCGGCCACACCGCCGACGTCGCACGACGAATCGTCGCCTGGCTCCACTCACACGTCGACTCGCTCAGCCGATGACGGCCGCTTCCATTTCCTCTTTGACTTCGTCGGTGAGCAGCGGGATCACGTCGAGCGCACCGAAGTTCTGCTCGACCTGGCTGACCTTCGACGCCCCGGTGATCACGCTGGACACATGCGGGTTCTTCGTGCACCAGGCGAGGGCCAGCTGCGCCATCGTGCAGTCGAGACGATCGGCAATCGGACGGAGCTTCTCGACGCGAGCGATCGCCTCGGCGTCGGTGAGGCGGCCGGCGAGCCAGCCGTAGCCCTCGAGCGCCGCGCGGGAATCCTCCGGGATGCCGTCTTTGTACTTGCCGGTCAGCAGGCCAGATGCGAGCGGGCTCCAGATCGTGTTGCCGTAGTTGAACTCGGCGTTGATCCGGGCGTACTCCTTCTCGACCTTCGTGCGTTCGAGGATGTTGTACTGGCTCTGCTCGGTGACCGGCCGATGCAGGTGATGACGGTCGGCGATGTCGATGGCGGCACGGATCTCGTCGGCCGACCACTCGCTGGTGCCCCAGTACAGGGCCTTGCCCGCCGAGATGATGTCGCTCATCGCCCACACCGTCTCTTCGATCGGGGTGTTGGGGTCGGAGCGGTGGCAGTAGAGGACATCGACGAAGTCGAGCCCGAATCGCTCGAGCGACCCGTCGATGGCGTGCATCAGGTACTTGCGGTTGAGCGTGTTGTTCATGTTCGGGGTGTTCTTGTTGAGCCCCCAGAACACCTTGGTGGTCACGACGTACGACCAGCGCGGCCAGGCGAGTTCGCGCAGCACCTCGCCCATGATCGTCTCGCTCTTGCCACCGGCGTACGCCTCGGCGTTGTCGAAGAAGTTGCAGCCGGCGTCACCGGCAGCAGCCATGCATTCGAGAGCGAGCTGGTTGTCGAGCTGCGTGTCGAAGGTGACCCAGCTGCCGAACGACAGCACGCTCACCTGCAGCCCGGTGTTGCCGAGCCGGCGGTATTCCATCTTGGGATTGACGTTGGGGGTGGCCATGTCGGCGACCCTACCCACCTCAGAGGGGGCTGACGCCTGCCGAACGATCGCTGGCGATCTGCTCGGCCATCAGGTCGAGCACCGGACCTCGGATCGCACGAACGGTGCGCGCATACGCCGACGGATCGAGCGTCGCAGCCAGCTCCGCAGCGAGGACGATCGCGCGATCGAGTTCCTCGCCGTCGGGCACGACCTCGTCGAGGAATCCCACGTCGACGGCATCTCGCGGTGTGGTGATGCGAGCGTTCGCGAGCGCCCGCTGGAGATGGCGCTTGCTCAGACGGTCGGTTGCGATCGTGAGCGCCCAGTCGGGCAGGACCATCTTGATCGCCACCTCGTTGAGCCCGACCTTGGCCTCGATGTCACCGCCAACACGGACATCGCACCCGAGCAGCACGAGCGCGCCTGCCGCGAGCGCATGGCCGGTGCTTGCCGCCACGACCGGGAGCGACGAGCCGTAGAGGCGATGGACGAGCGCCCCGCCGTCGGCGACGAGGTTGATGATGGCCGACATGTCGTCGCCGAACATCACGCCGAGATCGAAGCCGGCAGAGAACTTGCCGGGACGACCGTGCAGCACCATCGCCCGAATCTCATCGTCGCCCTCGGCCTGGTCGAGCGCGGCGCTGATCGCCGTGATCATGTCGAACGACAGTGCGTTCGCCTTGCCGTCGTCGAGGTGCACGATCAGCACCCCATCGCGTCGTTCGGTCGTGACTGCAGCAGTACTCATGGAGCAGAACCTACGCGACGGGCCGATTACATCGCGGGTCTGGATCAAAAGTAACTGATGTCGTGCGACCGTGAAGCCACGTGGCAGCCATCTCAGCCTTGATCCAGGTGATCACTTGCACAGCTGTGCCGGCAATGTCTGAATCTGGCGTTGCAGCGCTTCAGCGAGCGTGGCTGCTTGACGGTTGTCGGGCAACGCGATCAGCAGCACGAACCCGGTGGTTCGCTCCACCAGGTGCCGACTTGGGAGCCGTTGGCAGCCCCGATGATCAGATCGCCTTCCCAATGACCAGGGATCTGACGGTCGTCGATCTCGACGGGTCGATCCACGATCATCACCTTGTCGGGGATCGGACTTGACGCCTTGTTCCGCGAGGTTTCCGAGCGTGAGCGTCGAGCCGGACGTCGAGTCCGCAAGTGCTTGACCAGCTCCTTCTTCAAGCCACCACGGCCATAGACAACAGTTCTGATAGATCGTTTCTTTCACCGCTGTTGTCACCCCTGTTGTAATCAGACGGGGCGGACGTGGATGCCGGCCGCGGACATCTGTGCTTTGGCGTCGGCGACGGTGTGCTCGCGGAAGTGGAAGATCGACGCTGCGAGCACGGCGTCGGCACGGCCGACCGCCACGCCGTCGACGAGGTGATCGATCGAGCCCACGCCACCGCTGGCGATCACGGGAACGGTGACCGCATCGACGATCGCTTGCGTGAGATCGAGATCGAATCCTTCGCGGGTGCCGTCACGATCCATCGAGGTGAGCAGGATCTCGCCGGCACCACGGCGCACCGCCTCCTGCGCCCAGTCGACCGCATCGATTCCCGTCGGCGTGCGACCGCCGTGGAGGTACACCTCCCAGCCTCCTGTCAGCTCCGAAGCGCGCTGTTTGGCGTCGATTGCACAGACCACGCACTGAGCACCGAACTCGGTGGCGATCTCGGTGATCAGTTCGGGGCGCTCGACCGCCGCGGTGTTCACGCTGACCTTGTCGGCGCCGGCGCGCAGCATGCGGCGGGCGTCCTCGAGCGTGCGGATGCCGCCACCGACCGTGAACGGGATGTACACCTCGTCGGCGACACGGCGCACCATCTCGACAGTGGTGTCACGGTTGTCGCTCGACGCGGTGATGTCGAGGAACACCAACTCGTCGGCACCCTCGAGGTCGTAGCGGGCGGC
The DNA here is from genome assembly GCA_963828415.1 of Ilumatobacteraceae bacterium. Lineage (GTDB taxonomy): Bacteria > Actinomycetota > Acidimicrobiia > Acidimicrobiales > Ilumatobacteraceae > Sva-07. Next base: position 13,038 of record CAWHEI010000016.1, on the reverse strand, counting down.
GAGCTCGACCGGATCACCGGCGTCGCGCAGATCCACGAAGTTCGTGCCCTTGACCACGCGACCGTCGGTCACGTCGAGACACGGGATCACACGGGCGACCTTCACGACTGCACCTGGCTCAACGCATCGAGCGCTTCGCCGACCGTGAAGCGGCCCTCGTACAGCGCCTTGCCGGTGATGACGCCACCGAGGTTCGCGATCCGCATCAGGGCGACGACATCGTCGAGGCTCGACACCCCGCCGCTGGCGATCACCGGGGCGCCGGCGAGTTCGGCCGAACGCGAGAGGCCGTCGATGTCGGGACCGACGAGCATCCCGTCGCGCCCGATGTCGGTGATCACGAACACGTCCGCGGTGGGAAACAGCGCGTAGGCATCATCGAGCGCAAGACCGCTTCCCTCGGTCCAGCCGTGGACCGCGACGTCGCCGTCGCGGTGGTCGAGCCCGACGGCCACGGCGACGAGTTCGGATGCCGCCTCGACCAGCGCCGGATTGCTGACGGCCGCCGAACCCATCACGACGCGGGCGACTCCGGCGTCGGCGAGTTCGCGTGCATCGTCGACCGAGCGCACCCCTCCCCCGGTCTGCACCTTGGCCACGCCCGCGAGCGCCGCTGCGATCGCCGCCACCACCGGCCGATTGACCGCATCACCCGACCGGGCGGCGTCGAGATCGACGACATGGATCCAGCGGGCGCCTGACGCCGCGAAGTCGCGTGCGACCGCGACCGGATCGTCGCCGTAGACGGTCTCGTCGGCGTAGTCGCCCTGTCGCAGACGCACGACACGACCGCCGAGCAGGTCGATGGCCGGATACAGGTCGATCATCGCGAGCACTCCTCGACGAAGTTGCGCAGGAGCCGCAACCCCGGTCGGCTCGACTTCTCGGGGTGGAACTGGACGGCGAACACGTTGTCGAGCCGGAACGCTGCATTGAGCGTCGTGCCGTACTGGACCGTCGCGGCGACGACGGCCGGGTCGTCGGGCACGCCGTGCAACGAGTGGACGAAGTACACGTACGGCTCGTCGCCGAGGTCGCGCAGGATCGGCTCGGCCGGATCGACGATGTCGAGTCGGTTCCACTGCATCTGCGGGATCTTCATTTGGGGGATCTTCGGGCCGGACGGAATCCACGTGACCGTGCCGGGGATGACGTCGAGCCCGGCGGCGTGCTCGTTCTCCTGCGACTTGGTGAACAGCATCTGCATCCCGACGCAGATGCCCAGGAACGGGCGGCCGGAGCCGACGGCGTCGTGCGTCGGGTCTTCCAACCCCGCTGACGCGCAACGCGTCCATGCACGCCCCGAACGCGCCGACGCCGGGCAGCACGACACCGTCGGCCTCGGCGATCAACCCCGGGTCGGCGGTGAGGCGGGCATCGGCACCCTCGTGTTCGAGCGACTTCTGCGCCGAGTGGAGGTTGCCGATGCCGTAGTCGAGCACCGCGATCAGCGGTCGCGTCACGACACGCCCCTCACTGCACGCCCCTCACAACACACCTTTGGTCGACGGCACGCCACCGGCGTCGTCGATGCGAACGGCGTCGCGCAACGTTCTCGCCAGCCCCTTGAACGTTGCTTCGATGATGTGGTGCACGTTGCGACCGCGGACGAGTTCGACGTGCAACGTGATGTTCGCTGCGGTCGCGAACGAGGCGACGGCATGTTCTGCGAGCTGCGGATCGAACGCGGGGTTGCCGAGTGGCAACGACTCGGGCATCGGCACATGCCACTCGACCCAAGGTCGACCGGACAGGTCGAGCGCAACATCGACCAGTGCCTCGTCGAGCGGATAGCGCCCGCTGGCGAACCGGCGCACGCCCGCCTTGTCGCCGAGCGCCTCGGCGAACGCCTCGCCGAGCGCGATCGCCACGTCCTCGACGGTGTGGTGCGTGTCGATGTGCAGGTCGCCTGTTCGCGTGGATCCGCAGGTCGAATCCGCCGTGACGGCCGATCTGGTCGAGCATGTGGTCGTAGAACGGGATGCCGGTGGAGATGTCAGTGGTGCCGGCGCCATCGAGATCGATGTCGACCTCGATCGACGTCTCCTTGGTGGCGCGGCGGCGCTGCCCCGTGCGTTGGCGGTCGGTGCGGGTCATGACATCACTCCGGTGGGTGAGGTGATCGGGGTGCTGGTGTCGGCATGCGCCAGCACGTCGGCGAGCGCGGTGAGGAACTCGGTGTTCTCGGCTGGCGTGCCGATCGTGACGCGCAGGCAGTTGTCGAGTCGCGGCCAACTGGAGCAGTCGCGGATCAGCACGCTGCGGTCGACGAGGCCCTGCCACACGTCGCGGCCGCTGAGGGCACCGGGCCGAACACGGAACAGCACGAAGTTGGCGCCGCTCGGGAACACGTCGAGCGGCAGGTCGCTCATCACCTCCACGATGCGGTTGCGTTCGGCCACGATGTGGTCGACGCGGTCGTTCATGTCGTCGGAGAACCGCAGTGCCAGGCGCCCGGCGATCTGTTTGACCGCGTCGAGGTGGTAGGGCAGCACGACCTTGTCGAGTTCGGCGACCAGCCACGACGGACCGATCAGGTAGCCGAGACGTGCGCCGGCCATCGACCACGTCTTCGAGAACGTTCGGGTGACCACGAGCGGCAGGTCCTCGCTGACGAGGTCGAGCGCCGACCAGTCGGCGAACTGCGCGTACGCCTCGTCGACCACGACCAACCCCGGCGCGAGGTCGAGGAGCTGGCGGACACGTTCGGCCGGCTCGACGAGTCCTGTGGGATTGTTCGGCGACGTGAGGAACACGACATGCGGGCGGTGTTCGGCGAGCACCCGCTCGACCTCGGCGGGGTCGAGCGTGAAGTCGGCAGCACGCTCACCCTCGACGACGGTTGCGCCAGTGACCCGGGCGATCTGCGCGTGCATCTGATACGTCGGCTCGAACGTCGCGACGGTGCGGCCCGGGCCGGCGTATGCGAGCAGGACCGTCTGCAACACCTCGTTCGAGCCGTTGGCGGCGAACACCTGTGACGGATCCACGCCATGGGTGGCGGCGATCGCCGCTCGGAGATCGGTGGCTGCCCGGTCGGGATACCGGTGCCAGTCGATCCGCGACACCTCGGCGGCGACCGCATCGCGGAACGCCGCCGGCGGTGGTTCGGGTGACTCGTTGGTGTTCAACCGCACGCGTACGTCGACCTGGGCAGAGTGGTACCCCTCGAGGGCGCGCAAGTCGTCACGGACGGGAATCACCGGGCGAAGTGTAGAGGGAGGGCCCGTCGGCCTCCCGGTAGGGTTTGGCGACATGGCCGGATCCACCGCGTCGACCGCTGCGGAACTTGCCGCCATCGCCGACAACGTCGCGCAGTACCGCAGCCGGGTCGCCGGGCTCGCCGAACCATGGATTGGCACGGAGCGTGACGACGTGGTCACAGCGATCCACGAGGCCGAACGACAGCTCCGCAACGCCGAACGCACCCTGATGCGGGCGATAAAGGCATGCGACTGAGCCAACGTCACCCCTGGTCGGAGCCGAAAAAGTGGCGACGGCCCCTCGTGAGAGAGGCCGTCGCTCGGTGCGAGGTCGGGAGGCGGATCCCAACCGTCGCAGCAACCAGGTGGCGGGAACCTGGTTGACGGCAACTATACACCCGACCGAAGTCCCACGGGTACCCTCGCACCATGCGGTGCCTCGAGATCAAACGCCAGATGGCGAGCGACGACATCGCCAGCGTCACCGACCTGCTCGACGCCGCTGCACGGGCCGACGGTCGCCGACCATTGTCCGATCACCTCTACCTCGACCTCGTCAACGGTGGCCTCGACGGGTTCGCCGGGTTTCTGGCCTCCGAGCCGGGCCACGACCACCCTGTTGCGTATGCCCAGATCTCGCGCGGCAACGACGCCTACGCCTTCGAACTGGTGATCCATCCCCACCATCGCTACGAGATGGCCACCATCGGACCCGAGCTGATCGAGGCGGCGATCGAGGTCGTGGCATCCGACGGTGGCGGCCATGTGAACTGGTGGGTGTTCGAGCCGACGTCGGCCCACACGACGCTCGCCGACAACGCCGGCATGCAGCGGGGCCGGATCCTGTACCAGATGCGCCGCCCGCTCCCGACCGGTCTCGACGTGACGATCGAGACTCGGGCGTTCGTGCCGGGCGACGACGATGACGCGTGGCTCGCGGTCAACAACCGGGCCTTCGCACACCACGGCGAGCAGGGCGGGTGGACGCTCGACACGTTCCGCCAACGTCAGCAGGAATCGTGGTTCGACGCCGAGGGGTTCCGTGTGTTCGACGCGGTCGACGACGAGGGGCGCCACCGGATGGCGGGCTTCTGCTGGACCAAGGTGCACGAGGCGACCGCCACCGGCGAGGCGGACGTCGGCGAGATCTACGTGATCGCCGTCGATCCCGATTTCCACGGCCGAGGACTGGGCCGTCAACTCACGTTGGCAGGTCTCGACCACCTTGCACGGCGCGGCATCGCCACGGGCATGTTGTACGTCGACGCCGACAACGAACCGGCGGTCCGTCTGTACGAGCGTCTCGGCTTCAGTGTGTACTGCACCAACGCGGCGTTCGTTGCCGACGTCGATGCGGTGAACGTCGAGAATGGAACGCGATGACCTCGACCGAACTCCCCCGGTGGAGCCTCGCCGACGTGCACGACTCGACCGATGCTCGTTCGTTCACCGACGCGCTCGAACGATCGGCGGCCGATGTCGACCGACTCGTGGCCTTGTTCGACGAACTCGGGATCCGCTCCATCGAACCCCGCCCGCCGACCGGCGTCGACGGCGACGCCGCAACTCGCGCACTCGTCGAGATGAACCGAGTGTCGGCCGACGTCGCGGTCCTGCGGGCGTACGCCTACTGCGTCGTTGCCGCCAACTCGCGCGACACACCGGCACAATCGGCGCTCGGCGAGACTCGACGCATCGATGCGGTGCTCCGACCGCTCTCCGCGCGGCTCGCGGATTGGATGGCTGCCCTCGGCGTCGATGGGCTCGCCGACCTCAGCGTTGAGGTCGACGAGCACCGAGGTCCGTTGACACGCCTGGCCGCTCGCGCCGAGCACCAGATGAGCGAAGCAGAGGAGCACCTCGCCGCCGAGCTGGGGGTCACCGGCTCGAGCGCCTGGGGGCGTCTGCACAACGACGTCACGTCGCAGCTCACGACCCGTGTCGAATTGCCGACCGGCGACGAGGTGCTGCCAATGCCGGCGGTCCGTGGTCTGGCCACCGACGCGGACCCTGCAGCCCGACGAGCTGCGTACGACGCCGAACTGCGCGCGTGGCCGACGATCGAGGTGCCGATCTCCGCCGCGATGAACGCGATCAAGGGCGAAGCGAACGCGCTGAACCGCCGACGCCGATGGTCGTCGCCACTCGACGCATCGTTGTTCGCCAACAGCGTGAGTCGTGCGACGTTCGATGCGATGCAGTCGGCGGTGGTCGCTGCGCTGCCCGACCTGCGGCGCTGGATGCGAACCAAGGCGGCGCTGCACGGTCACGATCCCGCCGATGGTCTCCCCTGGTGGGACCTCGTCGCGCCACTGCCCTCGATCGACGGCGAGGTGTCGTGGGACGACGGCATCGAGGTGGTTCGCTCGGCGTTCTCGGGCTACAGCGACAGGCTGGGCGGGCTCGTCGACCGCGCTCTCGACGAGCGATGGATCGACGCCGAACCTCGCGACGGCAAGGCGGGCGGCGCGTTCTGTGCGTCGTTCGTCGACGATCGCTCCCTCGTGCTGCTGAACTGGTCGGGTTCTGCCGACTCGACGCAGACCACCGCCCACGAGCTCGGCCACGCCTACCACAACACCACGCTCGCCGGCCGAACGGCGCTGCAACGTCAACTCCCGATGGCACTCGCCGAGACGGCGAGCATCTTCTGCGAGACACTCGTCGTCGAAGCGGGACTTGCGCGGATGTCAGGACCGCAACGACTTGCCCAGCTCGACGTCGACCTCGTCGGCAGCAACCAGGTGATCGTCGACATCCACTCACGGTTCCTGTTCGAGACCGAGGTCTTCGCCCGCCGTCAGCGACGCACGTTGAGTGCCGCCGAGCTGTGCGAGATGATGGCCGATGCGCAAGCGACCGCCTATGGCGACGGTCTCGACCAGCGCACGTCGCACCCCTACATGTGGTTGCTCAAGCCCCACTACTACGGCTCGCATTTCTACAACTGGCCGTACACGTACGGCTTGCTGTTCGGGCTCGGGCTGTTCGCCCGCTACCAGGCCGACCCGGATCACTTCCGCGACGGCTACGACGATCTGCTGTCACGCGCCGGCATGGACACCGCCGAGCAGCTCGGTCAGAGTTTCGGCCTCGACGTCACCGACGAGGCGTTCTGGACTGCGAGCCTCGACGTGATCCGTGCGCGCATCGACGACTACGTCGCCCTTGCAAGCGAGGTCGGCGGGATCGAGCCGGCGTGAGCACCCGCTACGACCTCACGCGCGACGAGTTGGCGACCGTGCTCGACGGCGAGCCTCGGTACCGCCTCGATCAGCTGTGGGAAGGGCTGTACACACAGCTCGCCGAGCCAGCCGACATCACCAACCTGCCCAAGGCGTTGCGAGCCCGGCTCGACGCCGAACTCCCCCTGTCGCTCACCGCCGTGACCGAGTCGGTGAGCGACCGCGGCGACACCATCAAGTTCCTCTGGGAACTCGACGGTGGGAGCCGAGTCGAGACCGTGCTGATGTTGTACGCCGATCGGGCAACGGTCTGTGTGAGCAGCCAGGCCGGTTGCGCGATGGCCTGTGGTTTCTGCGCCACGGGGCAGGCGGGCTTCACGCGACACCTGACCGTCGGCGAGATCGTCGAACAGGTCGTGCGAGCCTCCCAACGGGCCAGGCAGCTCGAGCGTCGCGTCAGCAACATCGTGTTCATGGGCATGGGCGAGCCGATGGCCAACCTCGACGCGGTGTGGACCGCAACCGAGCGCTTCCACGGCGATCTCGGGCTGTCCGCACGACACATCACGATTTCGACGGTCGGCATCCTCCCGGGGATCCGTTCGCTCGCGGATCGTCCACTGCCGGTCAACCTTGCGGTGTCGCTCCACGCCGCCAACGACACGCTGCGAGACGAGCTGGTGCCGATCAACAAGCGGTATCCGATCGCAGACCTCATGAACGCATGCGAGGGCTACCTCGATGCGAAGCACCGTCGCGTGAGCTTCGAGTGGGCGATGATCGACGGGGTCAACGATCGCGACAGCGACGCCCGCGAACTGGCAACGCTGTGCCGCCGGCTCTCCCCGCACGCGCACGTCAACCTGATCCCGCTGAATCCCACACCCGGCTACCCCACCACCGGCACGCCACTGCGTCGGGTCGAGGCGTTCCGCGACCTGCTCGAGTCGCTCGGGGCGAATGCCACCGTGCGCCGCAACCGCGGCACCGACATCGACGCCGCCTGCGGCCAGCTCGCCGCCGGCCAGCCGGTCACGCTCGGCCGTCGTCAGGTGCGTCCTCAGGTGTAGGTGGGGTTGGCGACCGCCAGCTTGTCGGCGACCGCCTCGGCGAGGAGCGTGCGAAGTTCCTCGGCGCGGTCGTCGAAACGCCGTTCACGGATCGCCACCGCCAGTTCGGTGTCGTCGGCGACACCGAGTTGCGCCAGGCGGCGGGCATGCGCCGCTGCCTGCCCAGGACCGAGTTCGATCTCGCGTTCGACCATGGCCAACACGTTCGACGCGACCCTGGCATGGAACCGCAGGCGTCCGTCGGTGGACGCAATCACCTCGCGATCGATCCACTCCCGAACCGACTCGAGCAGTTCGATCGCGCTCGGTGCATCGTGCGGTGAACCCACCGTCACCACCGCCCGTCGAGCGAGACCAACAGGTCGTGTTCGTTCTCGCACACTCGACGACCGATGGCGGCCAGTTCGTGGCTCCGTGTCATCCCGTTGAGGTGAACGCTCGCCTGCAGGATGCACATGACAGCCCACTTCCAGGTGCCGAGCACCTCCCACCAGTGCACGGCCACCGGGTCGATCGTGGCGCCGCCCGCGGCTTCGTATGCAGCGAACAACTCGTCGTACTCACCGAGTCCGGCGACCGGGGCGCGACCGCCGAACCGCCATGCCTTCACGCACAACCAACCGAGGTCCTCCATCGGGTCGCCGAGGTGAGCGAGTTCCCAGTCGATGACGGCGCGCAACCCATCCGGGCCGACGATGACGTTGCCGAGTCGGAAGTCGCCGTGCACCACGCACGTGCGCTCGGACGCCGGGCGGGCGTCGACCAGCCAATTGCGGACCAGTTCGAGCACCGGATGCGCCTGGCCGAGCGAGTCGAGAACGCCCGTGTAGTACGCGAGTTGGTCGGTGGCCTCGAGACCTTCGACACCCGACGTGTCGAGGGCGTGGATCCTCGCCAACGCACGCCCGAAGTCGGCGGCCAGTCGAGGCCGTGCCCCGGCGTAGTCGTCGTCGCGCTGGATCTTTCGGGCGATGGTCTCACCGTCGATCGCTTCGAGCACCATGAACGCCATGCCGTCGTCTCGCCGCCGGGCGTCGATCAGCTCTGGCACCGGAACGCCACCGTGCCGGGCAGCGCGCACGACGCCGGCCTCGATGAGCATGTTGCGTTGGTCGCCGGAGCGTTGGCGTTGCAGGATCAACGCTCGATCGTCCGCCGTGAATCGCCAGGTCTCCCGCGACGCGCCACCCGACAGGCGATGCAGGTCACGAATCTCGGCGTCGTCGAGCAGTTGCGACAGCATCGTCGAGAGTTCGGTGCCCACCGCAGAGGTCTCCATCGGCTGCAGGCTACGCGGCGGTGCCGTGCCGCTCAGCAGCCGGCGACGCGCACCGACGGAGTCGGGTTCACAGCCAGTCCACCACCGGGGTGGACCTCGAAGTGCAGGTGCGGTGTGCCGGTCGCGTTGCCGGTGTCACCGTTGTAGCCGATCACCTCGCCTTGGGTGACCCGTCGGCTGGCGCCCTCGTACGAGGAGAGGTGTGCGTAGTAGTAGCGGTTGCCGTTGTCACCGACGAGCGATGCTGCGTTGCCGCCGAGGCGGTTCTGCTTGAAGTTCACGACGCCGCTCACCACGGCATAGATCGGCGTTCCCATCGGTGCGAGCATGTCGACGCCCTCATGGCTGCGACCACCCGAGCGCGGAGCCCCCCAGCTGTCGCCGTAGGCGGAACCGTTCATCGGGCACACGATCGCGTCGATGTAGACCTCTCCGTTGACCACGCCGATCGGAACGCTGCCCGCGCCGCCAGTCCCGGTACGACCGCCGCTGGTGCCGCCCGAGGCACCCGACGATCGGGGCGCACTTCCCGAACCTGCATCGGCAGCGATCGCGGGGTCTCCATCGGTACTGCCATCCGGATTGCCATCGGGGTCGGCGTCGGCAGCAGCGACAGCATCGGCGGCCGCCTGGGCGGCAGCGATGCCCGGGTTCGGCTGAGCGCGAGCGGCCGCTTCTGCGTTGCGCAACTCGATCTCCGCGAGGAACGCCAGGTTGGCAGCCTGTTGTTCGGCGAGCGCCTGGCGAACGGCCTCGTCGGTGAGCCGCTGCTCCTCGATCTCACGCAGACGCTGTACTTCGGCTTCCGCCTCGTCCTGCAGCGTCGTGAACAGGTCCTGCTGATCCTCGATCGCCTGTTGCTGGCGGGCGAGTTCGTCCTGCTGGTCGTTCAACTCTTTCTGCGCCGCTTGGAACTCGTCGATCGAACTACTGCCGGCGTTGGTGACGACGTCGACCAAGACGTCGGCTTGCACCTGGTCTTTCGGGGCTTGCAAACCAGTGAGCAGCGGAATCCCTTCGGCGCCGCTCGTGGCGAATCGAGCGACCGCCACCGACTGGACGTCGCGACGGAGCTTGTCGACTCGCTGTTCGAGTTCGTCGGCTCGACGTTGCATCCCGACGGCTTCATCTTCGAGCACCTCGAGGTCCGACTGGGCCTGGAAGTAGGCCTCGGCGGCCGCGTTGGCACGGTCACGAGCGGCTTGGATCTCGCGAGCCGCCTCCCGGGCTGCCTCGTCGGTCGTCTGCGCGGTCGCCCCGGTCGGTACGACCGTCGCCACGGACACCGAGACGGCGAACGCCGCGATCAGCGCGACCACGACGCGGCCAAGGCGACCGAGACGGACCCGGTGGCGAGCGTGGCAGCGTGTGAGAACGTCGTGCGAGGTGGCGATGGGCGAGATGGTAGTGGGCATTGCCGTTGGGTCACCGGCAGTGTCGAGCCGGCCACCTCGTTCTTCGTCACCGAATCGTCACCACTTGACCATTGGTTGAAGAAGTGGAGCTACCCCGACCGGGCCAGGAGGTCACGCAGTGCGGCGGCGCCGCGCTCGACGTGGTCGTCGAGTACCCGTTGGAGCACCGCTCCGGTCCACAGGTTGCCGCCGTAGGTGAGCGTCATCGTGAGCCTGACCTCGCCGCCGTCGACACCGTCCGGTTCGAGCGTCGCAGACAGAATCCACGGCGAATGGCGCCGGCCATCGACCTCGGCACGTTCGAACACGACCCGATGCTCGGGGTCGTGGACCGTGCGCACCATCCGGAGTCGCTTGGACCGAGCGAACGGCCCGACCTGCGCCTGGAGTTCGACGTTCCAGGTCCGGTCGCCGGCGGTCGGCGACACCTCCTCGACGTCGTGCACGAGGTCCATCCACTCGGGATACGCAGCGAGGTCGTCGACCAGGGCGAACGCTCGCTCCGGCGGTCCCGGAACCAGGGTGTCTCGTTCGATCTGCATGGCCTCAGCGCGCCGTGGTCACTCGGTGGGGCGGTCGGCTGTGCGAAACGCGCGCGACAGCAGCGGGCCTCGAGCGCTGAGCAGTCCATCGAGGTCGTCGGCTTCGTCGAACGACGGCGTCCACGGACCGACGTCGATGTCGTCCAGGCCGGGTGCGTCGATGTCGGCTGCGTCATCGACCGGCGCATCGTCGGAGGCGACGACCTCGGCCCCGAGCTCGAGTTGTTCGCTGCTCGGTGTCGCCCGTGCGGGGCGCGGCACCCGCGAACGTGGCGACGGCGCCGGCAACGGTGGGCGGAACAGATGCAGCTCCGGGTCGCGGAGGTCGTCGAGCGTCCACCCGCGGGGTACGACCATCGAATCCGCATGCCGGAGACACAGGACCGAGGCGCCCTGATCGACCGGTTCAGGCAACGCATCGATCCAGAAGACGAGATCCTCGGCACGCATGCCGTAGATCACCGACGCCCGGTCGGAGCAACCCGGGCGTCCGCAGAGGCGTTCCATCGAGGGCGACACTAGCCAGCGGGTGACGATGCGCGCCGCACCACGCCCAGTGCGCCATGATTGGCGCCGACACCATTACGTCCCAGGGAGGACCTCATGATTCGACTGCTCATCCGTGTCGGAATCGCTCTGCTCGGAGCGGCGATCGGCCTGATCATCGCTGCGGTCGTTCTCGGCGACGACATGTCGCTCGATGGTCCGGCGTTCCTGCTGGCACTGGTCATCTTCGTCGTGCTGACCGCCGTGCTCGAGCCGCTGATCGAGAAGATCGGCGACGAACACATCTCTCTGATCGCCACCTTCAGCTCGCTGATCACCACCTTCCTCGCGCTACTGATCACCGACCTGGTCTCGGACGGGCTGACCATCTCGGGTGCAACGACCTGGATACTCGCCACGCTCATCGTGTGGGCGTGTACAGCGCTGGCCACCTGGATCCTGCTGCGGATGTTCATCAAGAACGTCCGCGAGAATCGCTAGTGTCGAGTGGGCGATGGGAGTCTCGATCTCCCGACCTCCACGGTGTGAAAGCGAATCAGCCACTTTGACGTGTTTGAGGCCGACATCGGAAAGTGGTCCTGACCTGGTGTTTTACGTCTGTTGAGTGTTGTCTCGTATCGTCACGTATTGAAGCGTCTGTGCACCTGGTGTGCACCTGGCGAGTAGAATTCCCCCATGGCATCGGTCGTCGACAAGCAGTTGAGCGACGGCTCGAAGGCCTACCTCGTGCGATTCCGCACCGCTGATGGCAAGCAACGTTCGAAGCAGTTCAAGCGCCGCCGTGACGCTCTCGCGTTCGCCAACGTGACCGAGGTCGACCGACAGCACGGCACGCTCGTCGACCCACGACTCGGTCGCATCACCGTCGGCGAGTGGTGGGACCAGTGGTGGCCGACGGTCACGAACCTGCGCCCGAGCACGAAGGCCCGAGACGAACAGTTCTTCCGAACGCACGCCAGGCCCGTCTTCGGATCGACGCCGCTCGGCAAGCTCGACCGAACCGCACTCCGCGCCTGGGTCGCCGACCTCGGGTCGCCCGACGGCAGCAACCTCGCACCCGCCACGATCCATCGCGTGGTGCAACTGATGAACAAGTGCGTGAACGCCGCGTTCGAGGACCGCCTCATTGCGCACAACCCCGTCGCCAAGCTCCCGCTCCCGCGAATCGAGCGTCGGGAGATGCGATTCCTCGACACCGACGACATCTGGAAGCTCGCCGATGAGATCGACGAGGCGTACCGATCATTCGTGTTGCTCGGAGCGTTCGGCGGCCTGCGACTCGGCGAGATGCTCGGCCTGCGATGGAAGCGCGTCGATCTTCTCCGACGACGAGTCGACATCGCCGAGACGCTGGTGAGCATCGGCGGCCACATCACCTTCGGACCACCGAAGACGCAGGCCGCAGTCCGAACGGTGCCACTCCCCTCGTTCGTCTGCGACGAGCTGTCTCGCCGTGCCGTTCCGCCGGTCGACCCCGAGGGCCTGGTCTTCGAGTCGCCGGCGGCACTTCCGGTGCGGGCGACGCTCTTTCGTCGACGCGGTCCGGCGCCCTGCGGTTGCCACCGCCGGACTCGAACCATTCCGCATTCACGATCTCCGACACACCGCGGTCTCGCTCTGGGTCGCCGAGGGAGCCAACCCCGAGCACGTCGCCGTGATGGCCGGTCACACATCGGTCTCTGTCGTGTTGGACCGATACGGCCACCTCGACCCGCAACAGGACGACGAACTGATGCAGCGACTTGCGTCTCGCGCCGGTGTCCGCACGTTGGCCTTGGCGGACTACCTTGGCGTCGGTCGATCAGTGATGAACGAGGCCGACGATGAGCCGTGACCC
>CAWHEI010000015.1:0-351108 GCA_963828415.1 Ilumatobacteraceae bacterium | reverse complement strand
CTCATCGTCCGCTCTCCTTCACCCCTCTCCGCCTGGTGGGCTCGGGTGCGAGGTGAGCGCTGTCGGTGCTGACCTCAGTTCGTTCGGTCCGCCGGCGGCAAACGTGCCACCACGACTGCCACATCATCCAGCGGGTCGTTCTCGAGCATCACGCTCATGAGGTGGTCGAGCTGATCATCGGCAGCGCTGTCGACTGCCGAACCCGCAACGGTCTCGCCGATCAGCGCGATCCGGTCGTCGATCGGCACTCCCGGTGCCTCGACCAGCCCGTCGGTGTAGAGCACGATCGACGAGCCGTCAGTCCAGCGCTGCTCGCCGATCGGAGCTGAGTCGGACAGCAGACCGATGGGCGGGCCGGCACCCTCCAACACGACATGGGTCCCGTCGCCACGACACAACAGCGCGGGAACGTGCCCGAACGACTTCCACCGCACCGTCGAGGTGGCGGTGTCGACAATGACCACGAGCGCGGTCGCGAAGAACTGGGGTCGTCGCAGGCCCAACGATCGCGTCAGCAGATCAGCGACGCCGCGCAGGGCGGGGCGCGCCAGCACCGCCGTTCGAAGCGAACTGCGCACGACGGCCATGCGGGCGGCTGCCTGAACGTCGTGGCCGACGACGTCACCCACGATCAGCGCCGTCGAGGTGTCCGACAGGGTGACGACGTCGTACCAGTCACCGCCGAACCCGATCTCCGAGACCGAGGGGAGATAGCGGACCGCGACGTCGAGACGACGGGTGTTGTCGCTGCGAGCCATCAACTCCTTGGTCAGGTTGCGCAGGAGCTGCACACCGGCCTCGGTGCGATTGATCCGCTGGAGAGCCTGTGCACAGATGCTCGCAAACAGTTCTGTCTGCAGCTCCAACGTCGGATCGTCGTCGATGGCCGTGCGCCACCCGAGCCCGAGGACCCCGATGACGCCGGACCCATCGCTCAGTGGGAGCGCCGCAGTTGCGTGCAGACCGAGACGGACGACGTCATCAGACGTCTCGGGATACAGGCGGCGGCGTTCGTCACGCGTTCGCACCCAGACTGGACGGCCCGTTTCGACGACCGCGTGAAATGGCGTCTGTGGACCGTCGAGCTTGAGCTCTCTCCAGCGTTCGGAGATGGCGGTGTCGAGCTCGGCCGGGGTGGTCACTCGAATCGTCTCGTCGTCGGCGTCGACGAGGCCGATCGTTACGAGCGACGTGCCGATGATGCCTGCGGCTCGTCCGACGATGAGTTGGACCAGTTCGTACGTCCCCAGAGCACCGTGCAGTTCCGCTGAAAGCGCCGACAGTTCTTCCAGTCGCTGCATCTGCTGGGTCCGAGCCTCGATGTCGATGCCCGACGGCACCAGTGACACCACTCGTTCGTTCTCCACCACCGGTACCAGTTGGAAATCAATCGGGATCAATCGCCCACCGGCTACACGGACGTGGACGTCGAAGCGGCATGCCGTTCCGGCGGCCGCGTCCGACACTGCGTTGCGGACCAGTTCCTGCACGGCGGGGTCGTACGACCACCAGACGCAGTCCCAGAACGGGCGTCCCACGACATCTTCGATACGGACCCCTGCTGAGGCGACCGCGTATTCGTTTGCTTCGAGCAATGTGCCGTCGACGTCGCACAACCCGACGAACGTGAACAAGCCATCGATCACCTGGCGGAGACGCCGCTCAGCACGACGTTCGTCGGTCACCTCGCTGAATACGATCATCACGGCGTCTGGCGGTTGCGCCGCTGGCGTTTCCTCACGCCAGAACGGGTCGTAGTCGCCGACCCACATACGCTCTTCGCCCGGCGAGGCTTGCGTCTCGCCGATCACCTCGACGCCAGCGATCGGGACGCCGTCGGCGAGCACGTGGCGCAGCATCGGCTCGAGCTGCGAACCGGTGGCGCCGAGAACCGCACTGAACGCACGCCCGATGTGGGCCCTTGCGGTGAGTCCGTTGATGTCCGCGGCGACGTCGTTGACGAACACGAATCGGAGGTCCGAGTCGACGACCACGACTCCGACGCCAGCACGACTCAACGCCATGATCGCTGGTTCGATCGCGCTCGACCCGAACCACGACGGATCGACGGCGAAACGAGCACCGTCGTCGACGACGGCTGTTGCGCCGTCAGGATCGGTCATCCCCACGGGCAGGAATGTAATCGTGATCGGGCGGCTCGGTGCTCACGCGTCGACCCCCGACGGGTCTCCGTCGGCCGTCAGTCGGCACCCGACACGTGGAACACGTCGTTCAGTGACGTGATCTCGAACAAGCGCGTCACGGGCCTGCTCGGCTGCACGATTTCCAAGCGACCGCCCGCAGCTTCGAGGCGGTGATGCTGTGCAACCAGCACACGCAACGCGCTCGAGTCCATGAACGTGACCGCCGAGACGTCCAGTCGTACCTGCGATTCCGGGGCACACTCGTCGAGGCTTGCCGCGACCTGTGGTGCGGTTTCGGCGTCGATTTCGCCGCTGAGCACGATGATTCCGTCGAGGCTCGAGAGCTGGAGGCGGTTCGTCGTCACGAGGGCAGAATAGCGCCTCTACCAGGCGAGTTGCTCACTCGAATCGTAGGTCTGAGCGTTGACCTTGCCACACGGAACAGAGGATCCCGCTCGCATTCACTGTCGGGAGGATTGGTGCCTGAGTTGATCGTCCATTCGGCAATCGACGGCCGAGAACGGCGGACCCCATCGCTGTACGCCACCACAGTGCTTGGCAACATCGACGTCCACAATGCGCCCCAGCTCATGGACAGTGTTCGCCAATTGCCGCAACCCCCCCGAGCTCTTGGATCTCAGTTTCGTGCCGTTCCTGTCTGCGGCTCGGGAGTCCGGTTCACGACGAACTGCGCCCACACGATCTTGCCGTCGCTCGTCGCGTACCACCCCCATTCGTTGCTCGTCTGGGCGACGATCCGCAATCCGAAGCCGCCGTCGGGTCCTTTCGGCTCCGCCACTCGCGGCGGCCGACGATCGCGGTCGACGACCTCGACGCGCACCAGGTCGTCTGCAACCCAGAGCCTGAACTCCCCACCATCGGCGGTGTGGACGATGGCGTTCGTCACCAGTTCGCTCGCCGCGAGGGCGATGTCGTACCAGATGGGATCGTCGTGGTCCAACCAGTCATCGAGCATCGCTCGAACGGTCGCCGGCGCCGACGTGTCCGCTCCGAACGTGATACGGAGGTCGGGGTCGCCGATCGACGCCATGGCATGACGGTACCCAACGCTCGACGGTCGAGTCGCGTCGAGCTCCGTCCAACTCACCGGCTCAACCGACTGCGGAACGCACGACCTCACCGGCGCGTGTGGTCAGGTCCGCGGCGGCGTCCAAGGGGGCGGTCAATACCGTCGCAACCGTGCTGGCGGGCGGTTCGTCTGGTGCCGACGGATGCGGTCGCATGGGAGCGCTCTGCCGCGCCGCTTCGAGTCGCGCGCCGAGGTCGCGGAGTTCGGACCGACTGAAGACCTCGCGAACATTCGCGAAGAGCTCCGACTCCTCCTCGTCGACATGGTGATCGACGATCTCTCGCAACACTGTCACCTTGGCGACGTACCGTTCCGCAGTGGGTTCCATTCTCTCGAGTTCTTGGAGCAGGACCTTGACCACATGGTGCTCCTCCAGGGCTTCGAGCACCATTGCGCCAGCCTGGTCTCGTGATGCAAGCCGGTCGCGCACCGCCGGATACAAGACGTTCTCTTCGATGGCCGCATGCCGTGAGAGTTCCTCGATGATCTTCCCGACGGTCCTTCGACGGGTGGTGTGAGCTCGATCGCCCAGCTGCTCGAAGTCGTCGAACAGGTCGGACACACGTCGGTGGTCGGCCTTCAAGACGGCAATGGCGTCAGGCTGTGTCGGAGACTTCTTGGAGCTGGACTTCTTGGAGCTGGACTTGTTGGAGCTGCGTTCCATGGAGTCACCGCTTCCCCGCTGAAGCCTGGCCAAACCCGCTCCGCCTTGCCACCGACGATCGACGACCAGCCTGACACCGGCGAGGACGGGTCAGGTGGTGGACCTGCGTTGGGCCGCTCGCGGCGTGTCGTCGGGACGGCCCCGCGGAGTACATTCGCGCCGTGATTCCCGAGGGTCGTTCCCGCGCCGACAAGCCGGTGTCGCGGGCCGTCGCGGACGAGGCATTGTGGCCGGTGATCGAGGCGATCGGCCTCGGCTTCGCCGCATGCACGATCGTCGTCGACGATGACGACGACGCTCAGGCGGTCGACTACCGGTTCGATGCGGTCAACACACACTTCACCGCGATGACCGGGCTGGTCGACCCCGTCGGTCGGACAGCGCTGGAACTCGTACCGGGACTCGAACGGGTCTGGGTCGAGACGTACGCTCGAGTGGGGCTGGGACGCGAGACACTGCAGTTCGAGCAGGGATCCGAGGTGATGGGTCGATGGTTCGACGTATCGGCGACGCCCCTGCCCGAGTACGGCCGATTCGCGATCGTCTTCACCGACCAGACGGCCCGCCGGCGCGCCCAGGAGGCAGTTCGTCGACGCGACGACGACATCCGCCAGATCGCCGACGAGCTCCCGGTGATGGTATGGCTCACCGACGCCAAGGGCGTTTTCGCGTTCGTGAATCAGACGTTCAGCGAGTACTTCGGAGCAACACGAACAACGGTGACGCACCCGGATTGGAGACTTCCAACCCATCCCGACGACGGCGACGCCCACCTGGCGGACTTCTTTCGGGCAGTAGAGGCGGGCGATGACTTCGCCACTTGTGTTCGGGTCAGACGAGCCGATGGCGAGTGGCGGTCCGTGGAGACCTGGGGTCGGCCGAGATTCGATGCGGCGGGCGACTATCTCGGCCACGTGGGGGGAGCGGTCGACGTCACCGAACGCGTCGAGGCCGAAGGCCAACGCGAGGCACTGCTCCAGCGAGAGCGCGACGCCCGGCTCAAGGCCGAGATCCTCGAACGGCACGCAGTGGCGTTGGCGGTGTGCTCGACACGTGAGGAGATCGCGCACGCCGTGCTCGATCGGATCGAGGAGGCATTCGAACTCACGGTGACCGCCGTCAACCTCGTCGAGGGCGGACACATCGCGGTCTTCGCCGGACGCGACGCGAATCAGGAGCAGGTCGCGGCTCATCAGGGCGTCGCTGTCAGCGCCGACCTGCCCGGGCCGTTCGCGATCGCGACGAACGAACCCCTGCTCCTCAATTCGTCGACCGACATCGAGCAACGATTCCCACATCTCGCAGACGTTGCTGCCGGCTACGGGATCGACACCCTGCTCGCGCTCCCCATCCGCGGACTACGACGTAATGCTCTCGGAGCGCTCGTCGTCGGGCGGGGCGGCGAGCATGCCTTCACGCTGTCCGATCTCGCCCTCCTCCACGATCTCGCCGAGAAGACCGGAGTGTCGCTCGACCGCGCCGAGCTGTTCGACAGTCTGGTGACAGCTCACGAGCAGCAACGCACGGTTGCGATCCGGCTCCAGGAGTCGTTGCTTCCCGACGCCGTGGTGGCGCACCCCGCCATCGAACTCGAGGCCCGCTACCGCGCCGCCGATGACGCCATGCAGGTCGGAGGCGACTGGTACGACACTGCGGCCTGGGACAGCGGACACGTTGCAGTGATGGTCGGCGACGTCGTCGGCCACGACCTCGAAGCGGCGGCCCGTATGGGTCGGCTCCGAGCCGCCGTGGCGGCCGTCATCCCGAGCGGCCCCCCGGACCCTGTCGCCATCCTGCAGGCCCTCGATCGTTGCGCCTGTGGCCCCGACGGCGTCGAGTTCGTCACGGCGGCCGCCGCCGTGCTCGACATGGCAACCGGCGAGCTGGCCTACTGCACGGCCGGCCATCCGCCGCCGTTGGTGGTGCGTCAGGGCGGCACGGTCGAGGTGCTCGGCGACGGCGGCGTCCCGCCGCTCGGTTGCGCACTGACCATCACCTGGCCCACGGCGGCCACCACCACCCAACTCGGCGCCCACGACACGGTCGTTGTGTACTCCGACGGTCTGGTCGAACGCCGCGACCACGCGATCACCGACGGGATCGACGAGTTGCGTCGACGGTGCGGTGCCTGGCGCCCGAATGGGTCCGTCGAATTGGTCGACGAGCTGATCCGAGACGCCGACGCCGGCGACGACGACGTCGTGGTCGTCACACTCCGCTGGCTCGGCTCGCGCTGACGACGGGCCCACGCGGGAGTGGTGGGTGGTCGACGCCGGATCGACTCATGCACGTAGTTGCTCGCACGTCGACGTTCGTGCCGACGACGTCAGTGCGACGCGCGATCGGCGCTCGGAGTCTGGACCGGGGCATCGCTGAGACCTTTCAGGGCGTGGGCGACGTCGACATCGGCATCCGACGCGCTCGCGCCGTATCCGATGACGAGGCTGCCGCCTGCGCCGCACACCGGACAGTTGGCTGCGATGCCGTGCACCATGTCGTCAGGATCCGACGCGCCTTCCAGGCGCCGAGTCTCCACCACCCGAAATTCAGAGGCAGGCGAGACCGTCCCGCATTCGACGCACTGGATGCGAGCGCCGTCGGTTGCGATGAGCTGCGCGCCGAAACCGCGCTCTTCCCAAGCTGTGAGGACGCCGACCAGCGTCGTGTTGTCTGAAGGTGCTCCGGCAACCGGTTCATCGACCGCCGCCTCGGGCGCTTCGACGGAGGGCTCGGCTGTGTTGTTCGAATCGCTCATGGCCGTGGAGTTCCCACGTTGCGTCGCCCTAATCATTGGCATCGAGTCATCGGGTCCGAATCATTGGATTCGAACGCGACCGCCAATTGGTCACCGCCGTCACCGGTGGCTGCTCGATGCTCTGAACCGGCGCACGATTGGAGTTGGCGGAGAACGGGAACCGCCCACGACATGACGAAACATCGTTCAACCATGCGGCGTTCGATTCAGACGGGAGCACTCGTGGTGCTCACGCTGGGAGCAGCAGCATGCGGAAGCGACGGCCTGGTGCCCGATGACTCGACGGTCGACAGCCGCGTCACTCCGGCGACCGACACCCGCACGGTCGATCCGCCGACCATGTCGAACCTGCCGGTCACGACCGAGCCGTAGCCGGACGGACAGGGCGGGTACACGCCGTCAGGGGTCGAACCGCTGCCAGTGTCCTTCAGAGACGACCTCCACCGTTCCGTCGACAACGGTGATCGCGGTCTCGTCATCGATCGCGTAGGCCGGGCCGTCCAAGCAGGCCGCCCACCGTGCGGCGGTGTCCATGGTGTTCGTCGGGATGTCCGGATGGTCGAGGTGCGGGAAGATCGAGAAGTCGACCACGCCCAGCGTGGTATCGGAGCCTCCTGGCGCTTTCCACCCGACGAACTCCTGACCGATGCGTGGCGTCATCACCATGCTGCCGGCGCTCATGCCGATCCAGACCGTGTCGGAGAGCGACGCCAGCATGTCGGCGAGACCGCACTGGTGCATCCAATGGGCGAGGTACACCGCGTCGCCGCCCGAGACCAGGAGGACGTCGGCGTCTCGCACCAGCGGAACCCACCGATCCTTGTCGATGCTCGGCAGCGCCGTGAGTTCGAGCACCGCGACCGACTTCCAGCCCAGCTCCACCATCGGCTGCTCCGAACGTCCCGCAATGAACTCCCATGCATGAACTCCCGGTCCGGCCATCGGGTGCCCGTACATGGCCGTCGGGATACACACTGCCGTGCAGTCGTCGATCGGCTTGTCGAGCAAGTCGAGCAGCGCCGCGTGGATACTCGCGTTCTTGACACCGGCCGACGTGAGCAACAGCTTCATCGATGGCATCGTGACAGAAACGTCCCACAAGCACCACCGCCCGGTCGCCCTGGGCCAAACGGCGTGACAGCGTCAGGTGGGCGCGACCTGGGTGGTGACGACCCATCGGTGTTTGCCGATCTTGCGGTCCTGGCGGAATCCGGCATGTTCGAAGCTCGAGAGCACGCCGTGGTAGAGGAAACCTGCCGGCACATCACCGGCGGGCTCCGGGTAGCCCTCGACGGTGCCGCCTCCGAGTCCGGCGATCAGTTCGAGCGCGCCAGCGAGCGCTGCAGCCGCGACTCCGCGGCGGCGATGGCCCTTACCGACGTAGCAGCAGGCGATGCGCCAGTCGGGCAGGGCGTCGAGTTGTTTGTCGTACTCCTTGCGGTTCTTGATGCGTGGGACCTCGTCCGGAGGGCCGAACTGGCACCAGCCGACGCAGACGTCGCCGTCGAAGACGAGTGCCGCATGCGCTGTCCCAGCCCGTACACGGTCGAGCTTCTGCTCCCGGTGCGGCTGCGCAGCATCGAGGTGGGTGGTTTCAGCGGGATGGAAACCCATGCACCAGCAGCCTCCGAAGATGCCGCCGTTGGCTTCCACCAACGCCGCGAACGTGTCCCATGTCGACAGGTCGAGTGCCTTGATCGTGAAACCGTTCTTCTCCATCGCGACCTCGTCGGAAAGTCTGGCTCACCGGAACCCGCCGGACTCGAATCGGCCCGAATCCATCCGTCCACAACGGAAACGCAGATCGCCCAGTCCCACGTTTGAGCGCAGTTTTGGGCGACCCGCCCCACCCGAATCTGTACACAAACGGGGTGTGGGGTGGGGGATCACTAACGTGGGAGGCCGTGATCCTGTCCGACCGCACCCTTCGTGAACAGCTCGCCGCCGGGCGGATCGTGATCGACCCGCTCGACGAATCGTTGATCCAGCCGTCGTCGATCGACGTGCGGATCTCCAACCTCTTTCGGGTCTTCCGCAACCACACCCGCGGCGTGATCGACGTCAAGCTCGACATGGTCGACCTCACCGAGCTGATCGAGATCCCCGAGGGCTCCGAGGAGCCATTCATGCTGCATCCCGGCGAGTTCGTCCTCGGGTCGACGCTCGAGCGCATCGGCGTGCCCGACGATCTCGTCGGACGCGTCGAGGGCAAGTCGTCGCTCGGTCGGCTGGGTCTGTTGATCCACTCGACGGCCGGGTTCATCGACGCCGGCTTCGACGGTCACATCACGCTCGAACTGGCGAACGTGGCGAGCCTGCCGATCACGCTGTACCCCGGCATGAAGATCGGCCAGGTCAGCTTCATGCAGATGACCACGACCGCCGACCATCCGTACGGCAAGGGCGCCAGCGGCTCGAAGTACCAGGGCCAGCGGGGCCCCACCCCGAGCCGCTACTTCGAGAACTTCCAGCGCTGAATCCTTCACTCGTTCCACCGCGGATTCCTCGGGTCGACGGTTTGCCCCGTTTCTGAACGGGTACTCCCAACTCCAGCGGGCAACCCCGTCCCCCGACACGAAGGAGAACCCCCATGAGTGGAGAGACCGACCAGGCCAAGGGTCGCATCAAGCAGGCCGCCGGCGACCTGACCGACAACGACGACCTGAAGCGAGAAGGAAAGGCCGACGAGACCGCCGGCAAGGTGAAGGACGCGATGGGCGACGCCAAGGACAAGTTCGACGACGTCGTCGATGATGTCAAGCGCAAGCTGAACTGAGTTCCTGCTCCCGACTTCCCTACCAGGACCCCAGAGCGTGCCCACCGACGCGGTGGGCACGCTCGCGTCCGGACCTCGCGTCCGGACCTCGCCTCATCGGACGGTGGGCATCAGTCGACCGTGATCGCGAGCACGGCGATGTCGTCGTCGTGCAGCCCCGACGGGTGCAGGAGGGCGAGCAGTTCGTCGACCAGTGCAGTCGGCCGGTCGGCCGCGAGCGGTATGGCGTCGAGGAGTCGCTCGAAGTCCGCATCGATGTCGTGGCTTCGGCGCTCGATCAGACCATCGGAGTACAGCAGCAGGGTGTCGCCGGGCTCCAGCACCCGTGAACTGTGGCCATAGCGAGCGCCACTGTCAACGCCGAGCGGTGGACCGTGGGTGTCGTCCAACAGGAACGGGGCGCCGTTGGCGGGCACGATCGCTGGGTACGGATGTCCGGCGTTGGTCCATCGCAGTGTTCGCGTGCCCGGGTCGTAGATCACGATGCACGCTGTGGCGAACGTCGACGACAACTTCGACAGGGTCAACGTCGTGAGATCGGCGATGCGGTCGGTCGGATGCTCCTCGACGGCGTAGGCCAACACGACCGCCCGGATGCGTCCCATCTCGCCGACGGCGGCGGCGCCGTGGTGGGCGACGTCGCCGATCACGAACAGCAGTCGCCCGTCACCGAGTTCGGTTGCGTTGAACCAGTCGCCGCCGGCCTCGGACGTCTTCGCCGCCGTCCGATGCGCAGCCGCAACGACGACGCCACGCAACGGTGGGATCTCCAGATCGAGCAGCGCCGCGTGGAGTGATGCGAAGGCCTGGCGCTCCTCGTCGGCCGACAGCACCCTGATCACTGCCTGGGCCGCGAGGTCGGCAATCGTCAGCAACGCCAGCTGCTCACCGGTGTCGAATCGTTGCGGGTGTGCATACGTGAAACCGAGCGATCCGATCGGACGCCCGTCGAGCACGAGCGGCAGCACCACCCAGGCCTCGTGCGGAGTGGACTCGATCGTGTCGCTCAGGTGCGGATACGCGCGAAGGAACTCGTCGCGATCGCCGTAGAAGGCCGGCGACTGCGCGGTGAGCGCATCGGAGATCGGGTCGAGTGTCGGCTGGATGTCGAAGTCACTCCACGCTGCGGTGATGTCGTCCGGGAGGGCCCGTCCGGAGATCAGCTGCAGACGGGTGCCCTGGACGATCATCAGCGAGCCGCCGACTGCTCCGGACGCGTCGACACCGTCGCTCATCAGCGCTCTCGCCACCTCGTCGATGGTGTTGACGGCAATGAGTCGCGTGGCGAAGCGCCGCAGGCTCTGGAGCAGAGCGAGCGGGGCGGAGAACTGTTCGTCGTTGGCGAGGGGGTCCGGCGCCATGGCGCAGAGTGTCCCAGTTCGCGGGTCGTGCTGACAACTGCTCAGTGCGCGAACCGTCTGCCGGGTTTCGCCCTCGGCACGTCGGTTACCGTTGGGTGTCGTACATGGCAGCGGCGGGGCGGTCACGGTCGAGATTGCTACGACACCCGACCAGATCACGTGTGTGGTGGTGTCGCCGTTGCACGGTCGACTGCTGCCTGACCCTGCGCTGTGGATCTCGCCCGTCGGTGGGGGTCCGACCGGACGTGGGCTCGCCATCGTTCGCGAAGTGGCCGACGAGGTCGCCGTGGAGAGCGACGGCGACCTCGTCGAGGTGAAGTGCACCTTCCGGCGTCGATGAACTCAGCGCCGGCGCCACGTCAGACTCGCTTGGCGAAGTAGATGATCGCCAGGATCACCAAGATCAGAATGAGAATGCCACCGATTCCGTAGCCCATGTGTCTTCCTTTCCGAGTGTTCGTGGCGCTGTCGCCGCGAACGGTGGGTCAGCGACTACCCGGTGACCATTCGTTGAAACACCACCATCGCCGAGACAGCTGACGCGGACACTCGTGGCGAAAGATCGAGTTTGCGGGCGAACCGTCCCGGGTAGCGTGCGCCGCATGGCAGGAGAACCCCCCACGACGGCACCGGACCGGATCGACGTCACCGTGCCGTTGCGAACGGAGTTTGCTGCCACGCTCCGCACGGTTGCGGCCGCGATCGGCTCTGATGCGGGCTTCTCGGTCGACGAGCTCGACGACGTCCGATTGGCGCTCAGCGAGGTCTTCTCGGTGCTCGTCGACGCCGACGGCGAAGCGGGACGAGCACGTGTGACGTTCTCGCGGGCTCCCGGCGAACTCTCCGTCGTGATCGGGACAGACGGAGACCACGTCGCCCTCGAGCTCGACGATCTCGCCACGAACATCTTGGCGTCGGTGACCGATGGCTACGCGATCGGGACCGACGGGGTCACGTTCTCGAAGCGCAGCCGCGACCTGCTCGACGATCACCGAGAGCCATGAGCGACACGTCCGCAGCGGACGACGAACTCCAGCTCTTCCGAGAGTTCGCGGCCACCAGACAACGCTCGGTGCGCAACCGCCTCGTCGAGCGCCACATGGGACTTGCGGCGCACATCGCCAATCGCTATCGGCGCGCCAACATGAGCGATGACGATCTTCGTCAGGTGGCGATGGTCGGGCTCGTCAAGGCCGTCGACCGCTTCGATCCCGAGTACGGCGGTTCGTTCTCGTCGTTCGCTGGTCCCACGATCGAAGGCGAGATCAAGCGCCACTTCCGTGATCGATCGTGGGTGGTCCGGGTGCCGAGAAGCGCCAAGGAACTGCACCTTCAGGTCCGACGCGCGTCCGACGAACTGTCGCACGAGATCGGGCGGTCGCCGTCGGTCGACGAGATCGCACGCCACCTCGGAATCGACCGCGACGACGTGCTGCGAGGGCTGTCCGCAGGCGCGGCCTACAACGTCGGCACGATCGACGCCACACCGGCCGACGACGGCTCGGACGCCGGCATGGATCGTCGTGCGGTGTTGGCGACCGTCGACTCCGGCTTCGAGGACACCGAGAATCGTGAAGTCATCCTCGAGCTGCTCGAACGGCTTCCTGAACGCGAACGCGAGATCGTTCGTCTGCGCTTCTACGAGCGACTCTCGCAGTCGGAGATCGGCGAGATCGTCGGGATCTCCCAGATGCACGTCTCGCGGTTGCTGCGGCGATCATTCGACCAGATGCGCGAGTGGCTCGACGAAACCCCTGATCACGACGAGGCAACAGCCTCAGCGGCTCTCGAATAGACCACGCCGAGGATCTCGCCGACCGACGGGAACGGCCACATCGATCTCGCCAGACGATCGACGGAGACTTTGGCGTCGATCGCGGTCACCAGCGCTGCGGCGAGTTCGTCGAAGCGGGCGCCGATGCCATGGGCGGCCACGACCGTGTGCGTGCTGCGGTCGACGGCAATCGTGAGGAATCCGTCGTCGAGTTCGTCGGTGGTCCATCGCGCGATCTCGTTCATCCGTGCCGACACCCAACAGACGTCGGCGTCGGACAGCTCCGCTGGGCGGGGGCCGATCGTGAGGATCGGTGGATCGGTGAACACGCATGCCGGAGTCACCACATCGTCGAATCGTCTGGCAGCGCCACCGAGCAACGCTGCGGCGACCACGTGCGCCTGGTGGTTCGCCAGATGGGTGTACTCACCGAACCCGGCGACGTCGCCGATCGCCCACAGCGACGAGGTCCCGGCGACACGACCATCGAGCCCAACCTGCATCTCCTTGGGGTCCACGCCGAGGTGCTCGAGCCCCAGGCCGTCGGACCTCGGTCGTGTACCGGTCGCGATCAGCAACCGGTCGGTGTCGAGGCAGGCCCCCGTCTCGAACGCGGTCCGCACGCCGCCACCACGACGAGAGACGTGATCGATCGCAACGCCGCGACGAACCCGCACCCTTGCAGCCCCGAGCACATCATCCACGAGGTCACCGATCTCGGGTGGGAGATCTGGGAAGGCGGTCGGCGCTGCGTCGAGGAGGTGCACCTCGGAGCCGAACCGCGCGAAAATGGTGGCGAGTTCGCAGCCGATCACCCCACCACCGACGATGGCCAGCCGCGTCGGGCGCTCGTCGGTGGTCATCGCATCGGCGCTCGTCCAACAGCGGTCACCGAGTTCGACGAGGCCATCGATCGGAGGCATCGAGATGTCCGAGCCGGTCGCGATCACGATGTCGTCGGCCGTGTACCGGTCGAAATCTGCTTCGATCGTGCCATCGGCGGTGATGATGCGTGCTGCATGGCGCACCAACGTTGCCCCCACGCCTCCGAGGCCGTGCGCGTGCTGGGAGTCATCGAGGTGCTCCACGACGTCGGCTCGACGCCGTATCGAGTCGGCCCACGAACGTCCGATCGCGGCGTCGTGCAGCATCGCCTTGGTCGGCATGCACGCCACGAACGGGCACTCACCGCCCACGAGCCCGGGTTCGAACACGACCACGCGCCGACCGTTCGACGCGAGCTCGATTGCGAGGGCTTCGCCTGCGCTGCCCGCACCGATCACCGCGACGTCGAAGTGGCGCGGTGCTGCGTCCGGGTCGGCTTGTGAATGCGACGTGCTGGTGAGGTCGGGTCCGAAGTCGTCCATCGTGTTCGGCGCGTACCCGAAAGGGGTCCCGGCGAAACGGTCGCGTTCGAGACGGTCCCGTTTGAGAGTGGCGTGGCCGGGGTAGCGCTGGCGACATGACGAACTCCACCGTGACCGAACATTCCAACGACACCGCCGACGCCGACATCAAGACCACGGTGGCCGGCATGCCCGATGACGCCACCATGTCCGTCATCGAGCGACTCCAAGACCGCCTGATCGCGACGCTCGACCTGCAACTCACCCTCAAGCACATTCACTGGAACGTGGTCGGCATGAACTTCATCGCCATCCACGAGATGCTCGATCCGCAGGTCGATGCCGTGCGCCTCCAGTCGGACGAACTCGCAGAGCGGATCGCCACGCTCGGCGGCACCCCGAAGGGGACCCCCGCGGCGATCGTCGAAGGCCGCACGTGGGACGACTACGAGATCAACCGGGCGCCGACCGTGCAGCACCTCGTGGAGCTCGATCACGTGTACTCCGGCGTCATCGCCGATCACCGTTCGGCGATGCAGGACCTCGGTGACCTCGACCCGGTGTCCGAGGACATGATCATCGGGCATCTCCGGGATCTGGAGCTGTTTCAGTGGTTCGTGCGTTCGCACCTCAAGGACGCCACCGGCGACGTGGTGCACCGCTCGACCTTCGACAAGAGCTGAGCGACACGAACTGATCGACGCGAGCTGAGGGGCGGGGCGCTCATCGCCCGAACGGGTGATCCGTGCCACCCGGGCGACGATGGTGTCGGCCAGTCAGTACGATCTTCACGATGCCCGACCGCCTGGTGATCGTCGAGATCGATCCGACTTCCATTGCACTGACCGGTGAGATCGACGCTCACTCAGCGCCATCGCTCGCCAGTCGGTTCGAGACGCTCCCAGCGGGAGACGACGACATCACGATCGGCATGGCCGACGTCACGTTCATGGACTCCAGCGGGCTGCGTGTCCTGATCGACCTGCATCAGCGACTCGACGGTGCGCCCCGTCGTCTCGTGCTCGACTCGCCGAGCCAGCCGGTGACCCGCCTGCTCGAGGTGGCCGGCCTGGCCGATCACTTCACGATCGTTCGCTGAACGTCGATCGCGTAGAACTGGTCCCGCTCGCTCGCGCTCCACGTCGACGTGTCGGCCGCTGCGATCGTTGCGGCGGCAGCGGTGTCGAGCGGCTCCACCGGTCCGGGCAGATCACGTCGGATCACCTCGGACCTGACCAGTGCAAGTGTGCGCAGCAGCGTCGACATCACCTCCGGGTCGGCGGCGCCGTACCGCCGGATCGGCCCCAACGAGCGTGCGAGGTACGCCTCATGAGTCGACTCCAACATCACCACTCGCCGACCGTCTCGCGAGCGCATTGACGACGGT
Organism: Ilumatobacteraceae bacterium; assembly: GCA_963828415.1. Classification (GTDB taxonomy): domain Bacteria; phylum Actinomycetota; class Acidimicrobiia; order Acidimicrobiales; family Ilumatobacteraceae; genus Sva-07. The sequence goes on along the minus strand of CAWHEI010000015.1, from coordinate 335,811 downwards.
TGCTCCCGCGACCAGATCGCGAGCAGGACGTTGCCGATGTGTACCACCACGTCTGTGGCCGTCGTCGGGTCGTTGACACCCGGCGAAAGCGCCCGAACGGCGATGTCGGTGAGCTGCACGAGGCCGAACTCGACATCCTGCTGCATCGTTCGCCCGTCGCCGATCGCGAACGCGTCGAGAACTTCGGTGCGGCACGGATCGTCGGCATCAGGCGATGGCGAGATCCACACGAGTGGCGCACACTTGGGAACGAAACCGCCGATGCTCACCACGACGACCGCGGTGCTGCCGCCCGGGAGAACGTCGAGGAGGGCGTCGGCGTCGATCTGCTGGATCCATCCCGCGGTCGGGGCCTCGATGGCGACCGCATCGGGCGGAATCGTGGTCGTCGGGAGCTCGTCGGTGCCGTCAGCCGATGGGAGAACCGTCGGTGCCTGGCCCGTGGGGATGGTGCGGTCGACCCGGTCGACGACTTCGATCGTCTCGGCGGCCACGCGGTCGGCGACCGCACCGACACGCACGCTGTGGGTGAGATGATCGACCGATCGGACGACGGCGACGAGCGAGAGCACCCCGAGCGCCACCGCCACCAACACCGTCAGGTGCGGCACGATCGCGGTGTCCCCCTCGCCGAAGTCGCGCGTCGAACGCAGAGCGAGAAGACAGAAGACCGTCGTGCCGAGCACGAGGCCGATCGCGTGCTGCAGGTTGCGGTTCCCGAGCCAGTCGCGCATCGTGCGCGGTGAGAACTGTGTGCTCGCGAGTTGGATGGCGACCAGCATCATCGACAGCAGCAGGGTGATCGAGGTGATCAGTCCGCCGGCCATCGCCGAGAAGACCGAGCGAGCGCTGTCGACCGTGGTTTCCAACCATGTCGGCAACGAGTCATCGCTGAGCTCGCGGTCGACCAACAGGAGCACGTTGACCAGCACGATTGCACCGAGCACGTACAGCATCGGCACGAACGACAGTCGATGGCGCGCCCGATCGGCGATCTGGCGGAGTCGGACGATGCCGAACCGGTGCCGCAACCAGTGGATGGGACCGGACTGCTCGGTCGGCGACGTCATGATTCCGCGGACCGGCGCAGATTGCCGGCGGGGGTGATCTCGCCGGAGTCCTGCAGGGCCGCGCGAAAGCTCGGGGTGGCCTGCAGTGCGATGATCTCGGCAGGCATCTCGATGCCGTGCTGGTCGAGCGCCACCTTGACCTTCGTGATCGCACGATCGAGCGTGCCGATTGCGCCCCGACGCCGGGGCTCCGACCAGAAGTACGCATCGATGTCCACCGTCGACACGCCGAGCTGGCGGACGAGTGCGAATGGCTCTGGATCGAGATCGATGCCCTCGGTGGCAGCCAACGCATCGGCGATCACGGTCGTCGCCTCGACCGGATCGTTCTCGTAGGCGATGCCAACGGTGAAGTGCTGTCGAAGACGCGGCCCGTGGGTGGTCACGAGGATCACGTTCTTGTAGACGTCGCGGTTCGGGATGATCACCAGTTCTCCGTCGAAGGTGGTGATCCGAGTCTCGCGAATCGTGATCCCATCCACTGTCCCGGAGCGGTCGAGCACCTCGATCTGGTCACCGGCGCGGAATGGCTGCCGAAACAGGAGCAACACGCCCGCGAGCGTGTTCTCCAGGATGTCCTGGAACGCGAACCCCACCGCCACCGAGAAGAAGCCGAGTCCGGCGAGGAGGTCGACCGGCTTCACCGATGGAAACGTGATCGCGATCGCCAGCAACACGATCACGAACAGGAGCAGCCACCCGCCGAGCTTGCTCATCACTGCAGCGAAGCTCGGCGTCTGACGCCTGGAGAAGTATCTGCGCAGGAGCCATCGCAGCCCCCGCGACAACAGCCAGCCGATCACGACGATTCCAACCGCGACCGCGACGCGCGGCACGGCTTCGACCGTCGTGTCCCACAACGATTGGGCCGACTCCTCGATCTCCTCGTCCGCCGACGGTTGCGTGACGAGCCAGCTCAGAACCATCCGCTGACGACCTCGGTGGCCTTCTCGGCGGTGCGCTGCATGAAGCCGCGGTCGGCCCAATCGGCCGGGTCGAGCGGGCGGCTCGAGCCGAGGTCGTCACGAAGATGGGCGTCGAGGATGTCGACCACGTCCGGATCGAAGATGATGACGTTGGTCTCCTCGTCGTACTGCGTCGATCGCTGGTTGACGTTCGCCGAACCGACCGTGGCGACCTCACCGTCAACCGTGATGACCTTGGCGTGCATCATCGAGGTCTCGTAGGTGAAAATGTCCACTCCGGCATCGAGCAGTCGTTCGTAGGTCGCTTCGCCCGCGAGCTGGACGAAACGCTTGTCGGCATGTGACCCGGGCACGAGCACCCTGACCGTCACGCCTCGATCAACGGCATCAGCGAGGGCCTGACACAGTCGTTCGTCCGGGTTGAAGTACGCCGTTGCCAGGTTGATCTGCTGCCGCGCGCAGGTGACCAGCGCCAGCATCAATCGCCAGATCTCGCTGGCGCCTGTCTCCGCCGAGCCTCGAACGACCGACATCGCTGTGTCACCGACGTGGGCTTCGACCACGAGGCGCTCGTCTGACGGGTCGAACCCGTCGTCGTTCTGATCGGCCCAGTTGTCGAGGAAGCCCGCCTGGAGCCCAGCGACCGCCGGGCCCTCGATGCGAAGGTGGGTGTCGCGCCACTCGTTCTCGTTGCGAGCATCGCCGTCCCACTCGTCGGCGATACCGACGCCGCCGGTGAAACCGACTCGAGCATCGCACACCAGGATCTTGCGGTGGGTCCGATGATTGACGCCGCCGATCTCAGCAGACGATCCGGAGACCGGCCGGAACCACCGGACGTCGCAGCCGGCGTCGGACATCTCGGTGAGGAGCTCGTCGTGCATCTTGCGGGCGCCAACGGCGTCGAGGAGCACACGGACACGGCAGCCCCGACGTGCGGCGCTCGCGAGCGAGTGAGCGAATCGCTGCGCGATGTCGCCCTCCCAGTACACGAACGTCACGAGATCGACGCTCCGCTCGGCGCCGTCGATCGCCTCGAGCATCGCCGGGAAGATCTCGACGCCGTTGCGCAGCACCTCGACTCGGTTCCCCTCGGTGGCAGGAATGCCGAGCACCGAGTGCAGCCGCTCGCGCCACTCAACGGAGGTCGTCTGCGTGGAGGTCGTTGTCGTGTCGTCGCCCGTCATGTCAGGTCTCGTCTCAGGTGAAGATCGATACGCCGCCCGGGCCGATGAGGAATCCGAGGACGATGAGCACGATCCCGTAGATCCACTCCTTGCGAACGATTGCCACGATGCCCGCGACGACGAGAACGACGGCCAGCAGCCAGAGGAGAAATGCCATGGGGCCCCAGTACCCCTTCCCGTCCGTGTGAAACGTGCGCGTGCCGCCGTGCCCGTTTGATCGGATCGGCCACGGGGTAACGCTCCGCCATGGAACATGTCGACCCTTCGAACCGCTCGGCGATCGAGCAGGTGCGTCGCCTGGCGATCGCAACCGACGACTCAGACGATGCGCTGGCCCGCGTTCGCCACGTGGCGCTCGGCCTCGCGGCGACCCACGGATTCGACGTCGTGCTGTACGACCGATCGCACGAGCGGTGGACCGATCATCCGCATCCCAAGGGCCCAGTGACTGTCGACGACCTCGACGGTATGGACCGTGACCACCTGGTTGCTCAGCTCCGCGAGTTCGAAGCTGCAGGAGTCGGCGCAACCGCGTGGCTCGCAACCGTGCCGGCCTTGACGGCGATGCTCGACGTGTTGCAGGCGATGGACGTCGATGCGGTGATGCTGCCGGACTCGCTCGATGAGCCGAAGATGGCGGATCGCCTGCAGAGCGGATCCAGTCCATCGACGATGGTGCAGCGAGTTGCCGAGCTCAACATGCAGCGGCCACCCCTGGTGTTCGAGGTGCCGGAGTCCGGACCGATCCGGGTGGCCGAGTACTCGGTTGGCGAGTGAGCGTCAGGCGCTGTGCCTGACGGCGCGAGCGTGCAGTCGCGCCACCGGGGGAGCCACACCGAAACGCTCGGCTTCCAGCGCAGCCCGTGTTCGATTGGTGACTTCGAGCTTGGTGAAGAGATGGCGGACGTGGGTCTTGACCGTGTCGATCGACAGGTAGAGCTCTGACGCGATCTGGCGATTCGACGCACCCTGCGCAAGCAGCGCCAGTACCTCTCGCTCGCGTTCGGAGAGCACGGTCGGGGCGTCGTCGTTCGTGGCCTCGTCGATTCCGACCGGCTCGCCCCGGTGGACACGTTCGAGAGCCTCCACGAGTCGCACGCCCGTGTCGGACTTGAGAATCACCCCGTCGACTTGTGCGGCGGTGGCGTCATCGAGGAACGCCGCCGGGGCATCCCACGTGTACAACACGACCTTGGCGACGTCATGGTCGGCGAGCATCTCGCGCACTCGGCCCAGGGCGTGGCGGCGACCTGCGAACGTGTCGAACAACGCGATGTCACACGATCCGTCCGGGGTGTCACCGGCGACCGTCTCCACCACGCGGACGCGCCCGGCGAACGGTTCGAGCATGACCCGAAGGCCCTCGACGATGATCTGGTAGTCGTTGACCAGGGCGATCTTGATCGGAGCGTGGGGGGTGGCCATGTCAGCACCGTTCCCTGATGGCCCGCCGACGAAACGACGCGACAAGGCACGCTCGGCGCCGCATGACGGTCACTCGACGAAACGGCGGACCCGAGCGCGTTTGCCGCGCATGGTGGTCGACTGCATCGTGTCGATGACGTGTTCGACCGACGCCTCGGGAACACCGACGACCGAGTACGCCTCGGAGATCCGGATCGGTCCGATCTCTCGTCCTACGAGGCCCGTCTCGTTGGCGATCGCGCCGACGAGGTCGCCGGGGCGGACGCCGGCCTTGCGGCCGAGGCTCACGTGGACGAACGCGGTGCCGGCACCGCCCGATCGCTGGCCCTTGTTGCCCGACCGATCCTTCTCGCCGGCGTTGCGCGGGGCTTTCTTGTCGAACTTCTTCTTGCCGTCCGACGACTTGCCGCGCATCCGGTCGGACGCATCGGGGATCTCGAGTTCGTCGATCGTCGCGCCGCGAGACTCGTGCACGAGCTTGATCGCCGCCAGTGCGATGTTGCGGTCGCTGTCCTCGCCCTCCAAGGCGTGCAGCACGCTGTTGAAGTCCTCGAGATCGACGGCGGCGAGCGCCTCGCGAACGGCGTTGACGGTCATCTCGATCTGGCGGATGCGCAGGTCGGAGACGGTCGGCACCTTGGCGATCTCGAACTTCTGCTTGGTGAGCCGCTCGATGTTCTCCAGCCCGCGGCGCTCGCGGGGCTCGGCGAGCGTGATGGCGACACCCTCACGTCCAGCGCGGCCGACGCGACCAATTCGGTGGACGTAGCTCTCGGCGGCCGACGGCACGTCGTAGTTGACGACGTGGGTGAGCGTGTCGACGTCGAGGCCGCGGGCGGCGACGTCGGTGGCGACGAGCAGTTCGGCGGTGCCGTCGCGCAGCCGTGACATCACACGATCGCGCTGTGCCTGGTCCATGCCGCCGTGCAGTGCTTCGGCGCGGTAGCCGCGGGCATTCATCGTCTCGGTCAGCTGGTCGACCTCGGTGCGGGTGCGACAGAACACGAGCGCCGCCTTCGGTGCCTCGATGTCGAGGATGCGCCCGAGTGCCGACGGCTTGTGGGCCCGCTGGACCACGTAGACGGTCTGGCGCACGAGCACCTTCGCGTCGGGGTCGGCGCCGGCGCGCCCGATCGTGATCCGTTCCGGATTGCGTTGGTACCGCTTGGCGATCGACGTGATGCGAGAGGGCATCGTGGCCGAGAACAGCACGGTCTGGCGGTCGTCGGGCGTGCTCTCGAGGATCGACTCGATGTCATCGGTGAAGCCCATGTCGAGCATCTCGTCGGCCTCGTCGAGGATCACGGTCTGGATCGCATCGAGGCCGAGTGAGCCGCGACCGATGTGGTCGAGGGCACGTCCGGGCGTTGCGACCACGACGTGAACACCACGGTCGAGCGCCTGGAGCTGACGCTGGATCGGCTGGCCGCCGAACACCGGCACCACCTTGATCCCGAGTTCGCGGCCGTACTTGAACATCGCCTCGCTGACCTGCACGGCGAGTTCGCGGGTGGGTACCAGTACCAGCACCTGTGGCACCCGACGCGACGCGTCGATCATCTGGAGTGCGGGGAGCGCAAATGCCGCGGTCTTGCCGGTGCCGGTGGCGGCCTGGCCGAGCAGGTCGCGCCCGGTGAGCAGGATCGGAATGGTCTCGCGCTGGATCGGCGTGGGCTCCTCGTAGCCGAGATCGTCGAGCGCGGCGAGCAGTTCGTCTCGCAGTCCGAGCGCGGCGAACCCGTTCTCGATCGTCTCCGTTTCGTCACCCACCGTCTCGGGGAGTTCGGTGTTCGCTGCGTCGTCGTTGTTCGTGGCGTCGTCGGTCGGGTCGTCGTTCATCGCGTGCTCCAGGTGGGGAATTGGACAACGATACGAACAGACCGCGCCGGATCGAACAGAATGTTCCATGGCCTACATCTCCGACCGGGTCGTCCACGACGCCGACGCGCACATCATGGAGCCGCCGAACTGGCTGCGCGACCACGCCGATCCGGACATTCGCGACCGCATCGAGCGTCCCGGCTACGCCAACGAATTGGTCCAGACCGGCGACGGCGAGCACGGCGGCGACCAGGAGCGCATCGACGAAGTCTTCGCTCGGCTCGCCGAACGACATCGCACCGACGAGTTCCTCTCGAACGAGGACGTCGAGGTGATGAACCGCAAGAACTTCGCAGCGACCGGTTCGTTCCTGGCCGAGGATCGCCCTCGCGTGCTCGACTTCATCGGCGTGCAGAGCCAACTGTTGTTCAACACCTTCCACAACAGCCGTCTCTACCAATGGGAGCACCAGCCCGACCTCGACCTTGCGTACGGCACCGCGCGGGCCCACAATCGCGGGATGATCGAGTTCTGCTCGGTCGATCCCCGGCTGTTGGCCACGTGCTACGTCCCACTGGTCGATTTCGAGCGGGCCGGCGCGATGGCTGCCGAGGCGATCGACATGGGCGCCGCTGCGCTGCTCGTGGCATCGGGATGTCCGGCCGGACACTCACCGTCACACATCGCTCTCGATCCGGTGTGGCGACAGGCCGAGGAGGCCGGCATCCCGGTGGTGTTCCACGTCGGCGGCACCGGTGATCTGATCGATCGCGCCTACTTCGACAATGGCCTGCCGATCCCGACCGACTTCCACGGGGGTGAGGAGAACTTCCGCTCGGTCGACTACATGGCGATTCCGTTCCCGCCCATGCAGACCCTCGCCACCTTGATCTTCGACGGCGTGCTCGAACGGTTCCCGAACCTGCGAATCGGCGTGATCGAGCAAGGCTGCAGCTGGGTGCCGAGCTGGATGAAGCAGATGGAGTCGGCGATCGACGCATTCGCCCGCCACGAGGAACGCCTCCAGAAGCTGTCGCTACGCCCGAGCGAGTACGTCGAGCGTCAGGTGCGTGTGACGCCGTATCCGACCGAAGACGTCGGCTGGGTCACCGATCAGATCGGCCCGAACGTGCTGCTGTTCAACACCGACTATCCGCACGTCGAAGGCGGCCGCCGTCCGTTCGAGCGCTTCGAGAAGAGCCTCGGCGACCGCTCCGAGGAGGTTCGCCAGAAGTTCTACGCCGACAACTTCATCGACCTGATGGGCACCGCCGTCACCGCCCTCGTCTGAACCGACCCTCTGTCGCCGAACTCGTGAACAAGTCCGCGCCCTGACCGCGAGTTTGTTCACGAGAACGGCGCGGTGGTCACTCGACGAAGAGTTCGGTGGCGCCGAGCATGCGGGGACCGACTACGGCTCGGGGGCGAGGAAGAGCGCGCCGAGCGGCGGGATCGTCAGCACGATCGACTGGTCGAAGCCGTGCGAGTCGACCGGCGCCGACTCGACCCCGCCGAGATTTCCGAGCCCGCTGCCGCCGTAGTGCTGGGCGTCGGAGTTGGCGAGCTCCACCCATCGACCAGCGGCCGGCACACCGAGGCGGTAGTGGTGCCGCGGCGTCGGCGTCGCGTTGATGACGACGAGGACTGGACGCGCGTCGCCGGTGGGGGCCGAGCGCAACCAGGCGTACACGCTCTGGTCGGCATCGGAACCCTCGACCCACTGCATGCCTCCGGGGTCGCAGTCGCCTCGGTGCAGCGCAGGCTCGGACGAGTAGAGCTGGTTGATGTCAGCGAGCCACTCGCGGACGCCGCGGTGCCAGTCGACGTCGTGCAGCGACCAGTCGAGCGTGCCTTCGTGGTTCCACTCGGACCGGGTCGCCAACTCGCCACCCATGAACAACAGCTTCTTCCCCGGCTGTCCCCACTGCATTGCGTACAACAGGCGCAGATTGGCGAACTGCTGCCAGTCGTCGCCAGGCATCTTTCCCAACAGCGACCCCTTGCCGTGCACGACCTCGTCGTGGCTCAACGGCAACACGAAGTGCTCGCTCGACGCGTACACCGACCGGAACGTGATCTCGCTGTGATGCCATCGTCGATGGACGGGGTCGCGAGACAGATAGGCGAGCGCGTCGTGCATCCAGCCCATGTCCCACTTGAACCCGAAGCCGAGCCCACCGACGTAGGTCGGTTGGCTCACCATCGGCCATGACGTCGACTCCTCGGCGAACGTCGCGACGTCGGGGAACTCGCCGTAGACCGCCTCGTTCAGCTGGCGCAGGAGCACGATGGCATCGAGGTTCTCGCGGCCGCCGAACTCGTTGGGGATCCACTCGCCCTCGTTGCGCGAGTAGTCGAGGTACAGCATCGAGGCAACGGCGTCGACGCGCAGTCCGTCGACGTGGTACCGATCGAGCCAGCACATCGCGCTCGACACCAGGAACGATCGCACCTCGTTGCGTTGGTAGTTGAAGATCGCCGAGTTCCAGTCCGGGTGGTACCCCTGGCGCGGGTCGGCGTGTTCGAACAGATGCGTGCCGTCGAATTCGTACAGACCGTGGCTGTCGTTGGGGAAGTGCGACGGCACCCAATCGAGAATCACGCCGATGCCGCGCTGGTGCAGCCGGTCGATCATTCGCATCAGGTCCTGCGGGGTGCCGTACCGGGCGCTCGGAGCGAAGAACCCGGTGGTCTGATATCCCCACGATCCGTAGAACGGGTGCTCCATGATCGGGAGCAGTTCGACATGGGTGAAGCCGTGGGCCAGCACGTGGTCGGCGATCGGGTCGGCGAGCTCGTCGTAGCGCGGGAAGCGCTTTCCGTCGGTGACGTGACGCCCCCACGAACCCAGGTGCAGCTCGTAGATCGAGACGGGCGCGTCGAGTGCGATCTTGTCCCGCCGTGATGCCATCCAGTCGTCGTCGCCCCAGTCGTACGACAGGTCGGCGATCACCGAGGCGATCGACGGTGGCTCCTCGGTGGCGGCACCGACGGGATCGGACTTCTCGACGACGTTCCCGTTCGCGGTGGTCACGCGGTACACGTACGAGTGGCCGATCGCCGCGCCGTCGACCCAGCCGCTCCACACGCCGGACTCGCTGGGGCCGAGATCGTGCTCGTGCTGCCAACCGTCGAACGAACCGACCACGGCGACCGCTCGGGCATTCGGCGCCCAGACGGTGAAGTCGCATCCACCGTCCGCCGGGTGGGCTCCGAAGTGGCGATGGAGGTAGCGGTGTGTTCCTTCGTTGAACAGGTACCGGTCGAGTTCGTCGGCGCTCACGTCGGATCGCTCGTCGTGTCGTGACGGCGCGTGAGTTTGGCGAGCCGTTGCTGCACGTCGGGGTTCCCGAGCGTCTCCGATGTGGGTTGGTCGAGTCGCCGCGACCACAACTCGGGACCGACTCGGCCCGGGAGGTTGTGCGGACGTCGCTCGCCGAGCAGGTCGTCGAGGTCGGCGATCACCAGGTAGGCGTCGCTCCAGGACAGTCGCTCCAGCATCTGATCCACCACCGACTCCCAACTGTCGTCGATCTCGCAGCGGTGGGCGGCGCCGAGTCGTCGGCGGTATTCGCTCGTGTCGGTCGTGGCCACCAGTTCGGCGATCGGCTCCATGTCGTGGGTGCGGATGCCGGCGACCGTGCGAGCCGGGATGTGCGGCAACTCCTCGTCGTCCAGATGGAACTGTTCTTCGTACATGCCGACCACGTCCCAGCGCTCGAACGCCTCGGACACCTCACTCGGAACGGTGCCGAGATCCTCGCCGACGATCGTGACGCCGGCGGCAGCAGCGGCCGCAGCGATCACTGCCAGGATCTCGTCGCGCGGGTAGGTGACGTAGACACCCTGGTGTGCCGAGAAGCCGTCGGGCACCCACCACAGCCGATGCACCGCCATCGCATGATCGATCCGCAGCACGTCGGCATGACGGCCGACCCGATCGATGAGGTGACGCCACAGCCGGTGGCCGCTCGCGTGCATCGCCGCGGGCATCGGCGGGGGGAACCCCCAGTTCTGCCCGTCGGCGAAGAACGAGTCCGGAGGCGCGCCGACGCTCATCTGTGGCGCGAACATCGAGGGGTCGGCCCACACCTCGTAGCCGTTCGGGTGCGATCCGATCGGCAGGTCGAGCGCCAGCGCTGCGGCGTCGGGATCGTCTCGGATCGCGGCGAGCTGCTGATCGGCGAGGTACTGCGCAAGGAGATGCGACTGCTCCACGACGAGTGATCCGCTCGCCTCTCGGCTGGCGCGGAAGCGTGCGTAGGCACCGACGTCGGGATGGGCCGCTGCGAACACGGTCAGTGCGTCCTGCATCGTGGAACTCAGCGTCGTGGCCGCCTCGATCAGCTGGCCTCGTCGTCGTGCAGCGAGTCCTCGCCAGTCGATGATGTCGCCGAGTGGCGGGATCGGAGCCGATGGGAGTTCTGCGTCGTCGATGTACACCTCGTTCCAGTGCAAGCGGCTGATGGGCGCGTAGGGGCTCGGGTCGAATGGCTCGTCGAGAAACGCCGCGTACAACGGCAATGTCGAGACGATGTCGAGACCCGCCGCCTTCGCCGAGCGGGCGAGTTCGTGGAGGTGCATGTACGACGGCAACGGTCGGTCGCGCTCCCACAGCGCATACGTGGGAGCAAACAGTCCGGCTGTTCGTTCGAAGCGAGCGTCACGCGGCATCGTCGGTGGCGCCGAGATCACGATCGTCTCGCCGGGTCCGCGGACCGTGTCGACGCGGAGCAGGTGGCATCCCCATGGCAACTCGTCGGGCAACTCGATCGTGTCGCTGTCGTCGCCGTGACGCACTGCGACGGCGACTGGGTGTCCGGCGAGCGTGATCGTCGCGTCGGCCACCCGCGCACCGATCGTGATCTGGTCGGTTCCGGCGATGTGGAGCGGAGGTGCCACCCGTGTCGTCGAGACCACCGTTGCGCGGTCGGCTTCCAACACGGCGACCACGTGGGCGATGGTGGTCTCGTCGGCGTGGTGGAGGACGCCGCTGACATCGTGGTAGGTCGTCTGGATTCCGAGGAGTTCAGCGCGAGCGAGCAATGCATCCGTCATGGTCCCATCATCGCCGGATCGTGGGCTCGGGCACCATCTCCATGATGGCGGGCGTCTCGTCTGGACGTCTCGACGACGAGGCGACCGCGGCGGCGACAGCGACGATCCATGCGTCGACGGCGGTGAGCCCGAGCCGCTGGAACACGCCGGTCGGGCCGACGGTGAGCGACGCTGCGAGCGAACAGGACGCCACGGCCGCTGCGAGGCGCCCCGAGCTCGCGACTCGAGGGGCGCCGAGACGAACCAGCGCCCCATGTGCGACCAGCGGCACGCCGATCAGGGTGATGTAGCCGAGACCCGCAGCGATGCCGTGCGCTCGGTCGACGTCGTTCGACTGACCCAGCGGCAGAACCGCCACCGCGAGCGTCGATGCAGCCGTCGCAGCGAGCAACGCCGACGTGGCGGTGCCGAGAAGCGCCCGCACAGCAACCGCCAGCAGTCCGACGCCGACGGCGAAACCGACGAGGCCGGTGGTCATCAGCCAGCGGGTGTTCGACCCGACATGCGCGAGTTGGCTGATCGCGTCGTCGACGATCGACAGGTGCCGGTCGTCGGCGATGGCCCCGATCGTCCATGCCGCAAGGAATGCGGCTGGCCCGACCACCCCGCCGAGCGCGAGGTGCCGCGGAACTGGTCCGTCCGCTGCGGTCACGTGGCGACGCCGACGACGCGACTGCGCACCGAGCTGACGAGGCCCAGCTCGTCGAGACCGGGCAGCTGCGACACACGACGGTCGATGCGCTCCGCCATGGAGGCGCCGTCGTGGCCGCCGAAGAGGTGGTCGATGAGATGGTCGGTCTCCGTTTCGGGCATCACACCCGAGCCGACCGGGCGCCACCGATGGCACAGCGCGAGACGGGTGAGCTGGCGAGCTCGGGCCGATGCAGCGAGCCGCCGGGACGCTTGGCTCACGTAGAAGTCGATGTGCCGACCCTCTTGCTTCGCGATCCGTCGGAGCAGCTCGGAGAGCACCTCGTGCCCCGAACGCTTCGCCAGCTGGATGTATCCGGCCTGCGTTGTCCACTCGTTCAGCGCTCCCCACGCGAGTGCGACAGTCACCGTGTGCTCCGTGACGGCCGAGCCGAACATCATCGCCAGCGTCGTCAGCCGTTCCCGACCCAACCGCCGCCGACTGGCGGCCACCCGCTCGCGACCGTTGGGCTCGCCGTGTCGAGCGAGCACCTTGGCGATTGCCTCACCGTGCCAGTACTCCTCGTAGCTCCACATGGCGAGGAACGCGGTGATCTCCGGGTCGTCGTGCGCCGAGGTGACCAGCAGGTCACGGAGATAGCACGTCGTGTGGAATTCGACGTCGTGCATGTACCGCAGGCATCGCAGGGCGTCGGCGTCGAGCGGGTCGCTCGTGAATGCGTCGTAGTCGATGTCGCTGTCGTCGAGCGGCTCGACCAATTGGAGATACCGATCGATGTCGAAGTTCATGCACGACGTTCGCCGCAGCGACCGGGGCGGATCACCGGTTGCGGTCGAACGCACAGCAAACCGGCGCGGCTCCGACGCACGACAGCCGGTACCGTCCGTCGATGGTCGTCGTCACTGCTGATCAGTACCTCGCCGGAATGGTCGGCCTCGCCCTGCTGCGGAACTGGTATCTCGATGCAACGACGAATGCGGAACGGATGGCGGAACTGGCCGAGACGTTGGAACGGTCGGACGAGTTCCCGTTCTCGCTCGAACTCGCTCCCGCCGAGCGTGATCTGTACACCGGCTACGACGAGTGGGCGCCGATGTACGACGGACCCAATCCGATGATCGAGACCGAGGAGCGCGTGGCGCATCCGATCCTGCGGGACCTCGCCCGCCCCGGCATGGTGGCGCTCGACGCCGCGTGTGGAACGGGACGCCAGGCGGCGCTGCTCGACGCACTGGGCTGTGCGACCGTCGGCATCGACCAGTCGGATGCGATGCTCACAGTGGCTCGCGCGAAGGTCCCGAATGCACGATTCGACGTGGGCGACGTCGAGGACCTTCCGTTCGACGACGCTCAATTCGATCTCGCTGTCGTCTCGCTTGCGTTGTGCCACCTCGCCGACCCCGGCGTCGCTGTTGCAGAGTTGGCGCGGGTGCTGCGGCCCGATGGCGTGCTCGTCGTCACGGACCCGCACCCACTGGGCGGCGTCCTGGGTGGACAGGCCTTCTACGGTGGTATTGCTCCGGGCCGGCCGATGACGTGGGTGCGCAACAACCATCACGGAGCGTCGACGTGGTTGAGGGCGTTCCGGGCGGCGGGGCTGCAGGTGGAGGACTGCCTGGAGGAGCCCTTCAGCGACGAGCAGATCGCCAGTTCACCGGCTGACCTCGTTTTCCCGGCCGCGGCCAGGGCAGCGATGACCGGTCTGGCGAGCGTCTGGGTGTGGGTCGTCCGTAAGCCCTGAGAGCGCCACGTCCTGGACGCACTCACGCTCTGCACCGCGCCGGAGCGTTTGGCTGCCCGGGTTCCGGGAACGCCCATCGATGTGATCGACGACGTTCGGCTCTGGGGACCCGAAACCGACAAGGCCCTCGCCAACTTCCCCATCTCCGGCGAGGGCGTCCCGCCGCGCGTGGTCCACTGGCTGGCGCGCATCAAATCCGCCGCGGCGAGCGTGAACGTCGACCTCGGGTTGCTCGACCCCTCCGTCGGTGCGTCGATCGTCGTGGCTGCCGACTCGATCGCGGCGGGTGACCACGACCAGCAGTTCCCGGTGGACGTGTTCCAGACTGGATCTGGCACGTCGACGAACATGAACGTCAACGAGGTGATCAGCTCGCTGACCGGCGGCCGTGCCCACCCGAACGACCACGTGAATCTCGGACAGAGTTCCAACGACGCGTTCCCGTCTGCGGTTCATCTTGCCGCGCTCGATGCGGCAACCGGGAACCTCGTGCCCGCGCTCGATCGGCTCGCTGCGTCGCTCGAGGGGCGAGCGGGTGCGTTCAGTGACGTCGTCAAGGCGGGTCGCACGCACCTGATGGATGCCGTTCCGGTCACCCTGGGCCAGGAGTTCGCCGGGTACGCCTCGCAGGTGCGCTCCGCGGCCACGGCGGTTCGATCGACGCTGCCCGCGCTCGGGCAGATCCCGCTCGGCGGCACCGCTGTCGGCAACGGGTTGAACACCCATGTCGACTTCGCTGCGCTGACGCGTGATCGGTTGGCGACGTCGTTGCCCGCCGATGTCGGCGAACTGATCCAGCCACCTGATGATCACTTCGCCGCCCAGGCGTCGCGTGACGCACTGGTCGCCACGTCGGGATCGCTGAAAGTCGTTGCGGTCGCGCTGACCAAGGTCTGCAACGACCTGCGTTGGATGGCAAGTGGCCCACGGGCGGGCCTCGGCGAGATCCGTCTGCCCGAGCTGCAGAAGGGCTCGTCGATCATGCCCGGCAAGGTCAATCCGGTGATTCCCGAAGCCGTGCTCCAGGTGTGCGCCGAAGTGATCGGCAATGACGTGACGGTCACTGTGGCGGGCATGCAAGGCAATTTCGAACTCAACGTCATGATCCCCGTGATGGCCCGCAACCTCGTGCAGTCGATCGACCTCTTGGCGACGAGTACCGACCTGCTCGCGACGCGGTGCGTCGATGGCATCGAAGCGAACGAGGATCGGTGCCTGTCGCTCGCCGAGTTGACGCTCGCCACCGCCACGGCGCTCAACCCGGTGATCGGCTACGACGCAGCCACCGAGATCGTGAAGGCCGCAGACGCCAGCGGACGTCCGCTTCGAGACGTCGCCAGCGAGCACGGGGTGTCCGACGACGTGCTCGATCGAACGCTCGACCTCCGCCGACTGGCCGCCGGCGAGTCATCGGCAGGGAACGTCGGCGGGTAGGCCTGGTCGTGTTCGCTGCGAGTGGAGCCGACCTGCAGTGGTTCGACGTGGTCGCGCGGCTCGCGTTGGCTGCCGTCCTCGGCGCCGTGGTCGGGCTCGAACGTGAATCGGCCGGGCAGGACGCGGGATTTCGCACCCACCTGCTGCTGTCGCTCGGCGCAGCGTTGTTCGGGGTCGTGTCGGTCGGAGCGTTCGATGCATTCATCACCGATGCGCGCACGAACGTGCAAGTCGATGTGACACGAATCGCGTCGTACGTCGCTGCCGGTGTCGGATTCATCGGCGGCGGTGCGATCCTCAAGCACGCCGGAACCGTGCGTGGCATCACCACTGCCACGTCGCTGTGGACGGCGGCTGCGGTGGGCTTGGCCGCGGGTGTCGGCTTCTGGATCGGGGCCGTGACGGCCACGGCGCTGGCGCTCGTTGCGTTGGCCGCGCTCAGACCGCTGTCCGACTTGATCGGTCGACGGTCACATCCGCCGCGCAGCTTGGTGATCGTGGTGCGCAACTCGGCGATCGGTGCCGCGGTGTTGGCCCGGACCCACGAGATCGCGGCAACGGCCGTGCGATCGATGCAGTTGGGCGAGGGCGATGCTGGCGGTGACACCGAGGTGGTGGTCCAGCTCTGGAGCCGTCCCACGGATCAGCTGATCGAGCAGCTCATCGCGCGACTCGACGGCGAATTCGGCGACGACGTGCGCTCCGTGTCGCTGCGCTCCTGATCCGAACGTTTGTGCTCAGTTCCGGATGGTCCGTCCCATCCGAATCCGCGCTCAAACGGGTCAGACCAGCCCGCTAAGTCGGAGCTAAGTCCCCTCACGGAGACTTCTGTGGCAACGTTGTGTCAGCAGCCGTGCGCCATCGAAGAACGGAGGTCACATGGAATTTCGGGTCCTCGGCAAACTCGAGGCCATCCGAGACGGCACACCTGTCGAGCTCGGCGCCTTTCGTCAGCGGGCCCTGCTCGCCTTGCTGCTGACGTCGCCGAACTCCGTGTTCTCGACCGATCAGATCCTCGACCGGCTGTGGGGCGACGACGGTGGCGTCGAGAAGCAGAATGCGCTCTGGGTCTACGTTTCCGGGCTACGAAAGGCGCTGGAGCCGGAACGCGAGAAGCGCTCGGACGGTTCGATGCTGCTGACACGTGCACCTGGCTACGTCCTTCACGCCGAACCGGAGGAGGTCGACTCCGTCAGGTTCGAGCGATTGGTCACCGAGGGTCGGGCGCTCGCCGGCACCGATCCGGCTGCCGCCTCGTTGGTGTTGGGCGAGGCGCTCGCGTTGTGGCGAGGTCACGCGTTCGAGGAGTTCACGTACGAGCCGTTCGCTCAGACCGAGATCGCCCGGCTCGAGGAACTGCGCCTCGAGGCAGTGGAGGCCAGAATCAACGCCGATCTCGAACGCGGTCTGTCTCGTCAACTCGTGTCAGAACTCGAGAGCCTGGTACGTCAGCACCCACTGCAGGAGACCTTGACCGGTCAGCTCATGCTTGCGCTGTACCGGTCGGGTCGCCAGGCCGATGCCCTCCGAGCCTTTCAGAACCTGAAGTCCAAGCTCGTCGACGAGCTGGGCATCGACCCGGCGACCCGACTTCGAGACCTCCACGATCAGATCGTGACCGGTGACCCGTCACTCGACGGCCGCCCGAGTGCGATTCGAGCCGATGGCGTGGTACCAGGACTGGCCGTTCGGGGGTACGAGCTGCGTGATCAGCTCGGTGAGCGAGGGTCAGGCCTGCTCTACCGCGCCTTCCAGCCCGCAGTCGGCCGGGAAGTCGCCGTCAAGGTCATCCGTCCCGAGCTGGCAAACGACCCGGACTTCATCCGCCGATTCCAGGGCGAAGCGCAATCGGTGGCCCGGCTCGAACACCCACACATCGTGCCCCTCTACGACTTCTGGCGTGAACCGGACGCTGCGTACCTCGTGATGCGGCTGATGCGGGGCGGAACCCTGGCCGACGTGCTCGAACGTCGGGCCCTGCGCCACGACCAGGTGCTCGCACTGGTTGATCAGATCGGCAGCGCACTGCAGACGGCCCATCGCTCGGGGCTGGTTCACCGCGATGTGCGGCCGGCGAACATCCTCATCGACAGCGACGACAATGCATACCTGACGGATTTCGGCATCGCCGTCGACGCCGACCCGTCCGACGTGGACCGTCCGTCGGCCTGGGCCGCCGACGGTGCCCCCTACGTCTCGCCGGAGCAACTCGGCCACAGTGACATCCTGGCAACCTCGGACATCTACAGCTTTGGCGTCGTCGTGGCGCAGTCGCTCACCGGAATGAGTGGCGAGATCGGCCAGATCCGCGGCGCGCTCCCTGCCCAGGCGATGAGCGTCATCGATTGCGCAACAGCGGTCGACCCAGCCATGCGCTACCCAACCGTCGATGCCTTCGTCGCCGCCCTCCACGACGCGATCGGGCCCACGGTGACGGGCCGAGAGGATCCAGCTACGGACCTGGGTGCTGATCTCGACAACCCGTACAAGGGCCTGCGGCCGTTCGACGCGGTCGATTCCGACGACTTCCATGGACGCGAGCGGCTCGTCGAGCGCCTCATCGGTCGTCTCGGCAATCCTGGGATTCGCGGTCGTTTCATCGCGGTCGTCGGCCCGAGCGGGAGTGGGAAGTCGAGCGTCGTGCGTGCGGGCCTGCTGCCGGCACTTCGTCACTGGGCTGTCCCGCTGTCGGGGTCATGGTTCACGATCGAGATGACCCCTGCGCCGCACCCGTTCGAGGAACTCGAGGAGGCGCTGCTCGGCGTCGCGGTGAACCCGCCGGCGTCCCTCTTGGAACAGCTCGTAGGCGAGCATGGACTGCAGCGGGCGTTGCGTCGCATACTCCCGAACGACGGCTCGCAGCTGTTGCTCGTGATCGACCAGTTCGAGGAGTTGTTCACCCAGGTCGATCGCGAGACCGCTGACCGCTTCATCGACGCACTCGTGAGCGCCGTGGCCGACGAACACAGTCGGTTGCGCGTGGTGGTCACGCTGCGGGCTGACTTCTACGACCGGCCGCTGCGATACAGCGGCCTCGGTGAGCTGTTGCGCGATGGCTCCGAGGTGATCACGCCGATGACACCCGAGGAACTCGAGCGTGCCGTCGTCGGCCCGGTGGAACCGCTCGGGGTCACCTTCGAACCGGCGCTCGTCACCGAGTTGGTGCGCGACGTGGTCGACCGCCCAGGAGCACTCCCGCTCCTGCAGTACGCGCTGACCGAGCTGTTCGACGAACGCCAGGGCAGGACGATCACTCATGCTTCTTACCGCGAGCTCGGTGGCGTGTCGGGAGCGTTGGCGAGGCGTGCCGAGGCCCTGCTCGCCGGCCTCGGGGACTCGTCGCACAGCGCGGCGCGGCAGGTGTTCCTTCGGCTCGTCACCCTCGGTGAAGGGACCGGTGACACCCGTCGTCGCGTCCTGCAGAGCGACCTCGAACAGCTCAGTGTCGACCGTGCCATGTTGGAGGCCGTCCTCGAGACGTTTGGGCGTCATCGGTTGCTGAGTTTCGATCGCGATCCCGTCACCAGGAGCCCGACCGTCGAGATCTCGCACGAGGCGCTGATCACCGAGTGGGCACGTCTGCGCGACTGGATCGACGGCGCTCGCCACGATGTGGGGAACCAGCGCCGGCTCGCTGACTTCATGAACGAGTGGGTCGCCTCTGACCGTGGAGACGACTACCTCCTGCGAGGAGGGCGACTCGACCAGTTGCACGGATGGGCGACCACGACCACGCTCCCGTTGTCGGAACCGGAGCAGGCGTTCCTCGATGCGAGTGTGGCCGATCGAGACCGGGCCGCCGATGCGGCGCGTGAGCGCAGGCAGCACGAGGTCGACGCCGAGCAGCGAAGTCGACGCCGTTCGCGCCAACTCATCGCCGTTGGCCTCGTCGCGGTGCTGGTTTCGGCGTCGGCCGTGTTCGGCGCCGTTCAGTGGCGTTCGGCTGCCGAAGCCCGAGCCAGCGCCGAGCAGAACAGATCGATCGCCGAGGATGCCGCAACTCGTGCACAGGATGCGAGCGATGCAGCCGATTTCCTGCGAGCGCAGGCCGAGCGGTCCAACGAGGAGATGGGGGCCAGGACGCTTTCTCGAGAACTGGCTGAGGCCTCCTCGATGGCGCTTGCAGCCGGGGACCCGGAACTCGCCGCCCTCTACGCGCTCCAGGGGGTCCAAGCCTCGACGGAGCTCGCCGGCTGGGCACAGTTCAGCACCGTTGACAGTCTGATGTGGGCGCTGCAGGCGCTTGGTGTGCGTGTCGACGTCACCCCGAACACGCTGGTGGCGGTTCGACCCGGGCCCAACGGGCTCGCCGGTGTCTGGGTCCTCGCTCCGAAGGAGCTCGTTGCGCTGGGGCTGAGCGCTGTCGACCGCTCGCTCACGGAAGATGAGTGCAGACCCTTCTATGGCGGACCGTGCCCGCCGCACCAGGAGATCCCTGCGGACCTGGTGCTCTTCTACGATTACGGATCGACCCGTCAGGACGAGCAGGCGATGGCAGGCACCAGGGTGACGATGGCCAGCTCCGTCCTGGCGAACGATCCGGAACTGCAAGCTGCGTTCGAAGCGTTCAGCGACCGCACCGGCATCCAGGTCGACCTGGTCGAGAGCGTCGCGGCCGCTACCGCCGTCGGGCGCAATCTCGAACGTGCCGATGTCGTCGTGTCGAACGGAGAGTTCGAGGCGATCGTCGATCGCCCGGAGGTCCGCATGTTCGTGGACTTCATGGCGAGCCGGTAGCACTCGGCTCAGCAGAGGTCACGAAGACCGTGGAGGGGTGTCTGTCCGGTGAGGGCCCGGTAGCCCGCGTCGAGGTCCTCGCAGCTGTGGTCGTTGATGGTGACGATCCCGACAGGCCGGTCGATCAGCCCCCAGACCATGATCTCGGCCGCCTGTTCAGCGCCGTTGTCGTACCAGGCGATCTCGGCGTGGTTGCTCCAGTCGGTCCAGCCGCGCAACGACTTGAAGGCGTCTCGGCGTTGCTCGCTGAGGTCGACCGACGCCCACGCGTGCGCCATTTCGTGGAGGATCAGAAACGACGTCACCGGCCCGACGTCGCTCGTGCAGATGTCGATGAAGCTGCCACCGTCCGCCCGGTGGTGGGCGCCACGCCGTCCCGAACATGCCGTGGTGTCGTCGCCGTGGTACTCGAAACCCATCGGTGGAAGGGCGAGCCCGGCTTCGTCGAACAGGCCGATGGCCCATGTCGCCATGTCGACGAACTCGTCCGGCATCGAGCCCAGTTGGGCCAGCGCGGCGGGTGCAGCACGGTCATCGCTCACCGGCACCAGGAGAGCGACGGCTCCGATGGCGAGAGCCGCCACGGCGGTCGTGACGGGTGTCGGCAGGATTTTCCGCATGCCGCCACCGTCGGGCAGCAGCCTTCGCGGCCCCTGTGGAGGACTTGCGGGTCACCTCGGGTGGCTTTGGTCTGACTTGGTTCGGCCTGATGTGCGTTGCCGAACCCGGGCGCGCGCCAGCTCAGTCAGAACGAATTCG
Organism: Ilumatobacteraceae bacterium; assembly: GCA_963828415.1. Taxonomy (GTDB): domain Bacteria; phylum Actinomycetota; class Acidimicrobiia; order Acidimicrobiales; family Ilumatobacteraceae; genus Sva-07. The sequence continues at coordinate 315,001 of CAWHEI010000015.1, read as the reverse complement.
ATGTCCCGACGCGTCGCGCTCGGTCGACTGAACTCACGCCGCAGCGGCGCGAAGGGTGACCGGTGTCAGTCTCCGGCGACGGGGGTGACGGGCTCGCTGGTGTCCCAGCCGCCGGCGAGCGGTGCGTCGGCATCGTGACGCTTGGCCTCGCCGGCCTCGATCGCCTCGAGGAGGTGGATCGAGATGTCGGCGACGCGGACCTGGTCCTCTTCGACGCCGGCACCCTTCACGCCGTCGTCGAGCATGATGTAGCAGAACGGACAGGCGGTGGCGACTCGGCTGGCGCCGGTGGAGATCGCCTCGGCGGCGCGCTCGTCGTTCACCTTCGTGCCGGTGTTCTCCTCCATCCACATGCGTGCACCGCCGGCGCCGCAGCACATGCCCTTGGTGCCGTTGCGTGGCATCTCGACGACCTCGACACCCTTGATCGACGCGACCACCTTGCGCGGTGCGAGGTACACGTCGTTGTGGCGGCCGAGGTAGCACGAGTCGTGGTACGTGATGCGCTCTTCGAGCGTGGCGTCACGGACGTCGAGCTTGCCCGAGTCGATGAGCTCCTCGAGCAGTTGGGTGTGGTGGATGACTTCGTAGTTGCCACCGACCTGCGGGTACTCGTTGAGCAGCGTGTTGAAGCAGTGCGGGCACTGGGTGATGATCTTCTTCACGCCCATCCCGTTGAGCATCTCGACGTTCGGTTGGGCGAGCATCTGGAACAGGTACTCGTTGCCCGACCGGCGAGCGGAGTCGCCGGTGCACATCTCCGACGGCCCGAGGATCGACACGTCGATGCCCGCGCGGCGCAGCAGCTGCGCCATTGCCTGGGTGACCTTCTTGTTCTTGTCGTCGAACGAACCGGCGCAGCCGACCCAGTACAGGTACTCCGACGTGAGCGCCTGGCCCGGATCGACGATGGTGACGCCGTCGATGCCGTCGGCCCAGTCGCCGCGTTCGCCCTGGTTCATGCCCCACGGGTTGCTCTGGTTCTCCATCGCCCGATAGGCGTTGCCGAGCTCGGCGGGGAAGTTGGATTCCATCAGCGACAGGTAGCGCCGCATGTCGAAGATCTTGTCGGTGATCTCGATGTTGACCGGGCAGATCTCGTCGCACGCCTTGCAGGTGGTGCAGGCCCAGATCTCCTCGGGGGTGATGCGCTCGAACAGCGAGTTGGCGCTGACCGTGATCTCGGCGTCGGTGCCGAGCGGTGGTGCCACGACGGGCGAACCGGTAGCGGCCATGACCTCGCCGGCCTTCAACACGATCTCGCGAGGGTCGAGCGGCTTGCCGGTGGCGTGGGCGGGGCACACACTGGTGCAGCGGCCGCACATCGTGCAGGCGTCGAGGTCGAGCAACTGCTTCCACGTGAAGTCCTCGACGGTCGAGGCGCCGAAGCTCTCGAGCTCGGTCTCCTCGAGGTTCGGCATCGGCCGCATCGCACCCTTCGGACGGTCCTTGTCCTTCAGGTACATGTTCATCGGCGAGGTGAAGATGTGGCGCAGCATCGTCAACGGCAAGAGCGCGAGGAATGCCACGAAGCTGGCGACGTGGACGACCCACATCCACTGGTGCCAGGTGCTGAGGCTGTCGGCCGACCAGCCGTCGACGAGGGTGGCGAGCGGGTAACCGATGAAGGACCACTTCTCGTAGTCGGGCATGCCCTCTTCGGCGATGCGGAACATCTCGGCGCCGAAGCCGGTCACACCGACGGCGAAGAACGTGGCGAGGATCGCTGCGTGCTCCGGCTTCGACTTGATGCGGATGCGGTACGGGCGTTGCACGTAGCGGCGGATGATCGCCCAGACGATGCCGGCGAGGAACACGAGCCCGGCCGTGTCGCCGACGAACGAGTAGGCCTGGTACGTGGTGCCGTGGAGGAACTTCAGTTCCTCGGGCAGCTGGTGGTCGATCTCGAGCACGGTGGTGACGCCGAGCAGCACGAGGAAACCGAAGTAGATCATCGAGTGCATCAGGCCGGCGCCGGCATCTCGCAACAGCGTCTGCATGTACGCGCCGGCGCGGAAGTCCTTCAGTCGCTGAGCGGCGTTCTTCCTGGTGGTGTGACGCTGGGCGGGAGTGCCACGCTCCCAGTTCTTCATCCGGTTGGCGAACATGAACGCCCCCCAGATGACCATCACCGGAATGACGGTGTAGAACGCGATCTGCATCGGACCCGGGATGTTGACGAACACCGTCCGATGGATGGCGTTGTCGTTCTCCCAACCGGTGATCTGCGGCAGGATGCCGGAGACGACGATGAAGATGCCCATTGCGATGCCGAGCACCAGGGCGAGCTGATGGGGCTTGACGCGGGCGGGCGGCTTCGGTTCGCCGGACGCGTTGTTGGCGGGTTCGCTGCTCATGACGGGCGCAACGCTAGCCGTTGACCCCGCTGGCGGTCATGTCCGCAAGGCGCACATCTGGTGTCAGGCACCGGATGTACGCCGGGCTGAACCTCAGCCGAAGTACTGGCGGTCGAGGTCGCGGATACGGGCCGCGAGGCTCGAGAGCAGCTTGTGCGAGATCGCCGGCACCGAGTCGATAACGCCGAGGAAGCGGCGTTGGTCGATGACGAGCAGCGTGCAGTCGGTTGCGCACACCGCCGTTGCGGTGCGCGGGCCGTGGTCGAGCAGTGAGAGTTCGCCGACGACCGCACCCGGACCGAGCGTGGCGACCTTGCGGCCGTTGCGCTTGATCTCGATGTCGCCGTCGAGCACGACGAACGCTTCGCGTCCCGTCTGGCCCTGATCGACGATCAACGTCCCTGCAGTCATGCGGATCTCGTCGCTGGCCTTGGCCACCTTCTCGAGTTCCTTGTTGTTGCACCCGCTGAAGAGTGAGACCTCACGGAGCGTGTCCAGATGTTGTTTCTTGCTCGCCATGAGCGGAACCTTAAACCTTTCTGTCACCCCGAGTGAGCAGTGGAGCAGACTCGGCCGTTCAGTGAACGGTGCCGGCCTGCGCAGCAACCGCGGCTGCCGCCGCGGCGACTGCCTCCGCGTCGCCGAGATACTCGGCCCCGACGACCTGCAACCGGTCGTCGAAGGTGTATCGCCGAGGTGCTCCCGTCGGGATGTTGATCCCGGCGATGTCGGCGTCACTCACGTCCTCGAGATGCTTCAGCAGCGCCCGCAACGAGTTGCCGTGAGCTGTGACCAGCACGTTCAGCCCGTCGAGGAGCTGCGGTGCGATCCGGTCGTACCAGTAGGGCAGCACCCGGTCGACGACATCCTTCAAGCACTCGCTCGCCGGGAGCACGTCGGGTGGCAGATGCGCGTATCGGGGGTCGTTGGCCGGATGCTCGGGGCTGTCGAGCTCGACGGGTGGTGGCGGCGTGTCGTAGCCGCGCCGCCACGCGTGCACCTGTTCGGCTCCATGGCGTTCAGTGGTCTGCTTCTTGTCGAGGCCCTGCAGCGCGCCGTAGTGGCGTTCGTTGAGACGCCAGTTGCGCTCGACGGGCAGCCACGCCTGGTCCATCGCGTCGAGCGCCAGGTTCTGGGTGACCACCGCGCGGGTCTGCAGTGACGTGTGTGAGGTGTCGAACCGGATGCCGGCGTCGGCCATGGTGACCCCGGCGGCGGTTGCCTCGATCCGGCCCTTCTCGGTCAGCGGCACGTCGTGCCACCCGGTGAAGAGGTTGGCGAGGTTCCACTCGGACTGGCCGTGGCGGAGGATGACGAGGGTGCCGCTCATGCTCAAGATCGTACCGTCCGGAGGTTTTCCGGCCCATCGGGCCGCGGCGCGTCGATGGGTGACGGCCAGACGCCGCTGGTTCTGGCGTTCCTGATGACTATGTGTCCGATCGGGTTGACGGGGGCTCGGGAGAGGAGGACGATCGGCGGAGCCGTCGCTCGGGCGGCATCGAACCGAGGGGGCTCCGATGTTCAGACGTTCACCACACTCACCCGATCCGGCACGTACGGGCCTGTGGAGGTCGCGATGGGCGGCGATCGGTGCTGCGGTTGCGGTCAGTCTGGGAGCCGGCGGCCTGATGGTCGCGCAAGCGGCGCCGGGTCCTGCGGAGTCGACGATCGTGTCGGTGACGCCGGAGCGCATCCTGGACACGCGTGATCCCGTGAATCTGGGGTTGGCGGGGCCATTCGTGTCGCCGGTGAGTCAGAAGCTGAAGGTGACCGGTTCGATCCCGACGGCGACGGGCACCAAGACGGTGGTGCCCGCGGGTGCCACTGGTGTGTTGTTGAACGTGACGGCGGTGGGTGCGAATGCGAACGGCTTCATCTCGGTTCGTCCTGGTGACGCGGCCGGGACGCCGACGACGTCGTCGCTGAACTTCGACGCTGGTTCGGTGGTGCCGAACTCGGTGCAGGTGTCGATGCCGACGGCTGGTGCGAATGCCGGCCAGATCGACATCACCTTCGACGCGTACGGCGTGGCTGGGCGTACGACGGACATCTTGATCGACGTCGTCGGTTACACGACCAACATCGGCTTGCAGCAACTCGTCGCTGACGTCTACACGAAGGCGCAGGTCGATGCGAAGTTCGCAACAACGGGCCGTCTCACCGTCGGAGCTGCTTCGCTCACTGCCGACAACGCATTTGTGAACTTCACCGGCGGATGTTCGCGCCAGGACAACGTTCCTCACAGGCTTGTCGCCGGTCTGCAGCTCCCTGTCGGAGTGACCATCACAAAACTGACCGGACAGATCATCGACAGTAACGCAGCGAACGGTTCGTTGAGCTTGAAGCGAACGACGGCGGTCGTGTCGACGATTGCCACAGTGACGACGTCGACCAGCAGTGGCGGGGTTCAGCCCCGGTCGGTGACGCTCGCGACGCCGGAGGTGGTGGACCCGAACGAGGTCTTCTACATCGAGTACACAGGCGGCGATGGCACGGCGTCGCATCAGATCTGTGGAGTCGAGATCGAGTACACGATTCCGTCCGGTCAGAGCGTGCTGCTCACCGACTCCTCCGATCAGAACCCAGCCGACGGACCGGTGTCCGGTTCTGAATGAGGTATTGAGCCCACCAACGCAGCAGGGATCACGCGCTCGGTCCGGAGCGCGTGATCTCCGCGGCGAGCGACGGCAGGTGATCGCCGAGGCTGAGGTGGCCGCAGTCCGGAAGCACTCGTAGCTCGGCGCCGGGGATCATCGATGCGGTGTGCTCGCTGTGCGAGCGCGGCACGAGGTGGTCGTCGGCGCCGTGGACGACGATTGTCGGGCAGGTGATCGTCGCCGGGTCGAACGTCCATGCTCGTCCTTGGACGGTGATGTCGTGGGCGTATCCGACGACGCCCTGCTCGAATGCTTCGCCCATGGTTGCCATCAGCGACAGCAGGTTTGCCTCGTCGGACAGCCAGGCGTTGTCGGTTGGACCGAGGTCCATCTCCCCACCGAAGAACCCAGACCCGTCCACGCCGTAGTGCTCCTCACACCAGGCGACAGCGGCGAGCTCGTCGTCCATCGCCATGATGTCGAGTTCCGACTGCATGTAGCCATCGCTCGATCCCGGCCACGACATGTCGGTGTTGCCGGCAGCGACGATCGCCCCGATCACGCGCTCGTCGAGCAGCGACGCGCACGCCACCGTGTACGGGCCACCCGACGAGAGCCCCATGACCGCAAAACGGTCGATGCTGAGATGGTCCGCGAGCGCACCGACGTCGTCGGCCCAGTCGGCCGTGGTGCGACCCGCGAGTGGCGACGAACCGCCGTAGCCGGGTCGGTCCGCAGTGATCACCCTGACGCCGACAGCAGCGAACGCGTCGTCGAGCGACGCCAGTTCGAGCCGTCCCCCGGGCGCTCCGTGGAAGTAGAACGCGACCTGACCGCCGGCCGCGCCGATGTCGGTGAATGTCAGCGTCCGCCCGTCCGCCAACACCATCGTGGAGTCGTTCATCTCCCGGACGTTAGACACATTGCCCGGAGCCCATGTTCACGACGTGCCTTGGCGCGCGCGGATTGGTGACGCCAGGTGCGTGGTGGGAAATCGGGTCGCGATGAGCCAAACCGCCGTATGCGGTCGGTTCGCTCATCGGTGAGAGCTGCAGGTCGCAACACGCCCGCGGGGTTCCCAATCGGTGGACGCCCGGGGCACCTCGTGAACGTCGGACCCGGCGCGTAGTCTGCCGACGTGATCCAGTACGCCTTCGACCGGTTCCTGCGCTACCCCGAGTTGGTCGAGTGGCTCGAGCAACTCGCCGCGTCGCACCCCGACCTGGTGTCCGTCGAGACGTACGGCCGATCGTTCGAAGGGCGCGATCTGGTGCTCGTGACCGTCACGGACACCTCGACGGGAACACACCACACGAAGCCCGCACACTGGGTCGACGCCAGCATCCACGCCGTCGAGCTCACCGCCACCGTGGCGGCGTGCCGCCTGCTCCAACGCCTGGTCGACGGCCATGTCGCCGGCGACGAGACGATCGTGCGAGCGCTTGGCACGCGCACGTTCTACGTGGTGCCGCGCGTCAATCCCGATGGCGCCGAGTGGGTGCTCGCCGACCGCCCGCGGTTCCGGCGCTCGAGCGTTCGGCCCTGGCCGTTGGCCGATGCCCACCGGTGGCCGGGCCTGCACGAGGAGGACGTCGACGGCGACGGGCGCATCCTGCAGATGCGGTTCCGCGATCCCGACGGTCCGTGGATCGTGCACCCGGACGACGAACGCCTCCTCGTTCCCGTGCCGCTCACCGGAGTCGGCAACGACGTCGTCCGGTACCGAGTGCTCGACGAGGGGACCATCGAGGACTTCGACGGTTTCGACATCCCGTCCGCGCCCGCCCCCGAGGGACTCGACCTCAACCGCAACTTCCCGGCGGGCTGGGGCACGAGCGTCCCGGGTTCGGGTGACCACCCGTTGTCGGAGCCGGAGATCGACGCGCTCGTCCGAGCGATCGTCGCCCGGCCGAACATCTGCGGGTTCAACGCATTCCACACCAGCGGTGGCGTGATCCTGCGCCCGTCGTCGACCCAGCCCGACTCGAAGCTCCCGCCCGCGGACGTGTGGACGTGGAAGCAGTTCGCGGAGATCGGCACCGCGGTCACCGGATATCCCTCGCATTCGGTGTACGAGGACTTCACCTGGGATCCGACCGAGACGATGAGCGGTGCGTCCGACGACTGGGCGTACGAACACCTCGGCATCTTCGGCTGGACGACCGAGTTCTGGGACATCGTCCACGCCGCAACCGGCGAGAAGCAGTCGACGCACTTCTGGTACACCGGCCCGACCGACGCCGAGCGCCTCGCCGTGCTGCGCTGGCTCGACGAGTATTCGACCGACGACGCGACTCGCGGCTTCGTCGACTGGTACCCGTTCGAGCATCCGCAGCTCGGCCCGGTCGAACTCGGTGGCTGGAACGGCCTCTACTCGTGGACCAACCCGCCGCCGTCGCGTCTCCTCGCCGAGGTCGACGGCCACGCCGACTTCGCCGTTGCCCAGGCGCTCGCCGCTCCCTGCGTCGAGATCCGCCACGCTCGGGCCGAGCCGGTCGGAGCGGACACCTGGCGCATCGTCATCGGCGTGGCCAACACGGGATGGCTGCCCACCACCGTCAGCTCGAAGGCGCGCCAGGACAACCTCGTCCGGCCGGTGATCGCCGATGTCGAGATCGACGGTGACGGTGTTGTCGAGGTGCTGGACGGTGCGGTCCGTCGAACGCTCGGCCAACTCGCCGGGTCGTCGTCGGCGCGGTTCACCAATGGCGCCGAGAGCACGCCGGATCGAGCGAGCTGCTCGTGGCTCGTCCGGGCAGTGCCTGGCACGACGGTGTCGGTGACCGTGCGGCACCAGCGGGCGGGTTCCGACTCGGTCGAGCTCGTTCTCGAACCGGGATGACGACCGACGCCTGGATCACGCTGGTGGTGTTGATCGCCACTTTCGGTGTCCTCGCATTCGATCGGCTGCCAGCCGCTGCGGCGATGGGCGCCGCCGTCGGCGTGCTGCTGCTCACCAATGTCGTCGACCAGAGCGAGGCGCTGTCCGGTCTGTCGTCGTCCGCACCGATCACGATCGCCGCGCTCTACGTGCTCGCGGGCGCGGCCACGGTCACCGGTGCGTTGTCGCCGGTGATCGATCGAGTGCTCGATGGGTCGCCGAAACGCGACGACGGGGCCGCGAACGCCGAGCGAAGCCGGGCCCGCCTCGGCCGGCTGGCGGTCGCCAGCGGCGCCCTGTCCGCGGTACTGCCCAACACGCCGCTGGTGGCGCTCGCTGCGCCGCGCGTCGTCACGTGGTGCCGTCGCTCCGGGGTGTCGGCGTCGCCGTATCTGATCCCGCTGTCGTACGCGGCGGTGTTCGGCGGCGTTGTCACCGTGATCGGCACGTCGACGAACCTGGTCGTCTCCGACCTGCTCGTTGCGCAGGGCGGTGCGCCGCTCGGCGTGTTCGAGATCACCGGCGTCGGCCTGCCAGTTGCGGCGGTCGGCATCGCGGTGCTCGTGCTCACGGCGCCAGGGCTGCTTCGCGATCGCCGAGGAGTTGGAACCGACGCCACCGTCGTTGCACAGCCGTACACGATTGCCTTGCGAGTGGACGCCGACGGCCCGCTGGTCGGCCAGACCGTCGACGCCGCGGGCCTGCGGCACCTGCATGGGGTGTTCCTCGCCGGCGTGGAACGAGCGGGCACGGTCGTTCCTGCGCGGCCCGGCACGATGCTGACTGCCGGTGATGTCTGCTACTTCGCCGGCGATGTGGTCGACGTGGTCGACCTGCTCGAGATTCGGGGCCTGTCGAGCGCCGAAGACGCTCACCTTGTCGGTGCGGGCGACCGCCCCGACGCTGGGTTGTTCGAGGCGGTCGTGTCGGAGCGATCGGAACTGGCCGGCGCCACGTTGCGCGACGCCGGCTTCCGAGCGCGCTACGACGCGGCGGTCCTGGCGATCCGCCGCCACGACGACGACCTGCCCGGCAAGCTCGGCACCGCAGTGCTCCGGCCTGGCGACGTGCTGCTCGTGCTGGCCACGCCCGAGTTCGAACGCCAGTGGCGCGGCCACGGCGACTTCAGTGTCATCGCGTCACTCGACGCAGCGCCACCAGTGCGCCGGGCCCGCGCCAGCATCGTCATCGTTGCCATCGTGGCGATGATCGCTGCGGTCGTCACGGATCTGCTCGACCTGATGGAGGCGTCGCTGCTCGCCGCGGTCGCGCTGATCGTCACGAAGGTGATCAGCGCCACCGAGGCCCGACGGGCGGTCAATCTGAACGTCGTACTCACCATTGCGATGTCGATCAGCCTCGGCACCGCCGTCGCCGTCAGCGGACTCGCGGGTGAGATGGCGACGGTCCTCGGGAATCTCGGCGACCCGTTCGGTGACATCGGCCGCTTGGTCGCCGTGCTGGTCGCCACGATGATCCTCACCGAGCTGCTGTCGAACAACGCTGCCGCGGCGCTGATGCTGCCGGTCGCGATGGCGACCGCCGTCGAGGCCGGGCTCGATCCCCGGTCGTTCGCGATCGTCGTGTTGATCGGCGCCTCGTGTTCGTTCCTGTCGCCGATCGGCTACCAGACCAACCTGATGGTCTACGGCCTCGGCGGCTACAAGTTCCGCGACTTCACGATCGTCGGTGCGCCACTGAGTCTCGTCACGCTCGTCGTGACCCCGATCGTCGTCCCCCTCGTTCTCGGCATCTGACCACTCCGCTGGTTCCCCCAGCCCAGGTCCCGGGGAACCACGCTGGTTCCCGCAGACCCGGGCTCCGGGAACCACGCTGGTTCCCGCAGACCCGGGCTCCGGGAACAGACCCGGGCTCCGGGAACAAGGGTGGGTCGCGGTCGTAGGGTGCTGGCGATGGAGTGGACGGTGCACGGCGAGCGGACGATCTACGACAGCGAGTGGATGCGACTGGCGCTCGTCGACGTCGAACTGCCCAGCGGCGCCCGCTTCGAACACCATGTGCTGCGAATGCCGGCCGAAGCCGCAGGGGTGGTCGTCGACGATCCGGACCGCGGCGTCCTGTTGCTGTGGCGTCACCGGTTCACCACCGACACGTGGGGCTGGGAGGTGCCCGCCGGCCGCGTCGATGCCGGCGAGACTCCGATCGAGGCCGGTGCCCGCGAGACGTTGGAGGAAACCGGCTGGCAGCCCGGCCCGCTCGCGCCGCTGTTCTCGTACTTCCCCCACAACGGCACGAGCGACGCGACGTTCCATCTGTTCCTCGCCACCTCCGCGACACACGTGGGCGATCCCACCGACGGCGACGAGGCTGAACGAGTCGAGTGGGTCTCGTGGGACACGGTTCGCGCCGAGATCCACGCGGGCAGGATCCGCGACGGGATGTCGCTGACCGGATTGCTGCACCGCCTCGCCGACATCTGACGATGTGACGCCCGGCAGTTCCGGTGTGGTCGAATGGCCGAATGGAGACGATCCTGGTCACCGGCGGCGCCGGCTACATCGGCAGCCACACGTGCATTGCGCTGTTGGAGGTCGGCTACGACGTGGTTGTCGTCGACGACCTGTCGAACGGCTCCGAGCACGCCGTCGCCGAGGCCGCAGCGATCGCCGGTCGCACGATCGCATTCCATCGCATCGACGTTGCCGACCGTGACGCTCTGAGCGCGGTGTTCGCGGCGCAGCCGATCGACGGTGCCATCCACTTCGCCGGCCTGAAGGCCGTCGGTGAATCCGTCTCCGAACCGTTGCGGTACTTCCGGGTCAACCTCGGCACCACCTTGACACTGGCCGAAACGATGGCGCAGTACGGGGTGAAGCGTCTCGTCTTCTCGTCGTCCGCAACGGTGTACAGCCCAGTCGCCCAGGCTCCACTGCACGAAGACGCGGTGGCCGGGCCGACCAATCCCTACGGCATGACCAAGTTCATGATCGAGCAGATGCTGACCGCCGCCGGTCATGCAGACCCGGAGTTGGCGGTTGCGCTGCTGCGCTACTTCAACCCGGTCGGTGCCCACGAGAGCGGCCGCATCGGTGAGGATCCCGCCGGCATCCCGAACAATCTGATGCCGTTCGTCATGCAGGTCGCCGTGGGCAAGCTCGCCGAACTGTCGGTGTTCGGCGACGACTACGACACGCCCGACGGCACCTGCATACGCGACTACATCCACGTCGTCGATCTCGCCCGTGGACACGTCGCCGCGTTGCGTTGCCTCGCCGAGGAGCCGGGCGTCCACACGTGGAACCTCGGCACCGGTCGCGGCACGTCGGTCTTCGAGATGATCGACGCCGTCGAGCGCGCCGTCGGCCACGCCATCCCTCGGCGCGTGGTCGGACGTCGGCCTGGTGACCAGGCCGTGTCGTTCGCCGACGTGTCGAAGGCTGAGCGTGAACTCGGCTGGCGAGCGGAGCGCACGATCGACAACATGTGCGTCGATCACTGGGAGTGGCAGCGCACGCATCCCGACGGTTTTCCCGCCTGATCGAGCGCCACCAGCCCGAAACATGCCTCGTTTGTCGCGCTCAGCGCGCAGATCCAGGCATGTTTCGGGCTGGTGGCGAGGCCGGCGGGCGCGATGATGGGGTGATGAGCATGCTCGAGCCCGATCCGCAACTGGTGGCCGCGGCCAGGGAGGTCCACCTGCTCGCGTACTGCCCGTACTCGAACTACCGCGTCGGCGCCGCGATCCGCACGGTGTCGGGAACGGTGATCGTCGGCTGCAACGTCGAGAACGCTGCCTATCCACTCGGGTCGTGTGCCGAGGCGGGCGCCATCGCCGCGATGATCGCGCGGGGAGAACGCGAGATCGCCGAGATCGTGGTCGTGACCGACGGCGACGAGCCCGGAACCCCGTGCGGTGGGTGTCGCCAGCGGATCCGCGAGTTCGCTGGTCCCGACGTCGCTGTGCACTCGGTGTCGGTGTCCGGCGCGACGTGGTCGACGACGGTTGCCACGCTGTTGCCGCACTCGTTCGGCCCCGAATTCCTCATCGACTGACGCTCTGTCGACAAGTTGAGTCGAAGTGACTCAACTTATCTCACTCGAATGTTGCGATCGGATTGAGGCGTCCGTATCGTGGGGGACCGGAACACCGTTCGTTCATCCCCCATCAACCCCCATCATCCCCGGCAACCGCCAGGAAGAGGAGCAACACCATGGCCAAGGCAGTCGGCATCGACCTCGGAACCACCAACTCGGTGGTCGCCGTCCTCGAAGGTGGCGAACCCGTCGTCATCCCCAACTCTGAAGGTGCCCGTACCACCCCGTCGGTCGTGGCCTTCTCGAAGTCCGGCGAGGTCCTCGTCGGCGAAGTCGCCAAGCGTCAGGCGATCACCAACCCCGATCGCACGTTCCGCTCGATCAAGCGCCACATGGGCGAGAGCTGGAAGTCCGACGACATCGACGGCAAGACGTACACCCCGCAGGAGATCTCGGCACGCACGCTGATGAAGCTGAAGCGCGACGCCGAGGCGTACCTCGGCGACACCGTCACCCAGGCGGTCATCACCGTTCCTGCGTACTTCGACGACGCCCAGCGCACCGCCACCAAGGAGGCCGGCACGATCGCCGGCCTCGAGGTACTCCGCATCATCAACGAGCCGACCGCCGCAGCGCTCGCGTACGGTCTCGACAAGGGCTCCGAGGACGAGACGATCCTCGTGTTCGACCTCGGCGGCGGCACCTTCGACGTGTCGGTGCTCGAGATCGGCGATGGCGTGTTCGAAGTCAAGTCCACCCATGGCGACACCGTCCTGGGAGGCGACGACTGGGACCAGCGCATCATCGACTGGCTCGTCCAGCAGTTCAAGGCGGCCCACGGCGTCGACCTCGCCGCCGACCGCATGGCCGCCCAGCGCCTGAAGGAAGCTGCCGAGAAGGCCAAGATCGAACTCAGCCAGGTCCAGCAGACTCAGATCAACCTGCCGTTCATCACCGCCACCGCCGACGGCCCGCTCCATCTCGACGAATCGCTGTCACGCTCGAAGTTCCAGGAGATGACCTCTGATCTGATGGAGCGTTGTCGCATCCCCTTCGAGCAGGCGTTGAAGGACGCCGGCGTCTCGAAGGGCGACCTGCACCATGTGATCCTCGTCGGCGGCTCCACCCGCATGCCGGCGGTCACCGAACTGGTCCAGAGCCTCACGGGCAAGGAGCCGAACAAGACGGTCAACCCCGACGAGGTGGTCGCCATCGGCGCTGCTGTCCAGGCCGGTGTGTTGCGCGGTGACGTCAAGGACGTGCTGCTGCTCGACGTCACCCCGCTGAGCCTCGGCATCGAGACCAAGGGCGGCGTGATGACCAAGCTCATCGAGCGCAACACCACGATCCCCACCAAGCGCACCGAGGTGTTCACGACCGCCGAGGACAGCCAGCCGTCGGTCGAGATCCACGTGATCCAGGGCGAGCGCGAGATGGCGAGCTACAACAAGACGCTCGGCAAGTTCCAGCTCGTCGACCTGCCGCCTGCCCCTCGCGGCGTTCCGCAGATCGAGGTCACCTTCGACATCGACGCCAACGGCATCGTGCACGTGTCGGCCAAGGATCGGGCGACGAACAAGGAACAGTCGATGACCATCACCGGGCAGTCCACGCTCGACAAGAACGACATCGAGCAGATGGTCAAGGACGCCGAAGCTCACGCCGAGGACGACCGCAAGCGACGCGACGAGGCCGAGGTCCGCAACAACGCCGACTCGATCGTGTACCAGACCGAAAAGGTGCTGCGTGAGCAGGGCGACAAGGTGTCGGCCGAGGAGAAGGACGCCGTCGAGCAGCCTCTCAGCGACCTCAAGAAGGCGATGGAGGGCAACGACACCGCCGCCATCAAGGCGGCGACCGACACCCTGATGTCGGCGAGCCAGGCGTTCAGTCAGAAGCTGTACGAAGCCGCCGCCCGCGATTCGGGCGCCGAGGGAACGTCGGCGTCGGGCCAGGACAGCGGCGCCGGTGCCGTCAACGACGACGACATCGTCGATGCCGAGATCGTCGACGACGACGAGAAGGCCTGACCCGGCGATGGACGGCGACATGGTCGACCCGCCCGAGCCGCGTGATCCCGAGTCCACGACCGACGTCCCCCACGGTGCTGCGGTGCCGACGGGGGCGCCGGTCGGCGACGACGAACCCGAACGCGCCAGCGAGATCGACGACATCACCGACTCGCTGCTCCGACCCGACGGGACCGTCGGCGATGACACCGACGACTTCGATGCGATCGTCGGCGACATCGACTTCTCCGACGTCGACGTTCCCGCACTGCTCGCCGAGCGCGAGGAGTACAAGGGGATGGCGCAGCGCATCCAGGCCGACTTCGACAACTACCGCAAACGGTCGGCCGCCCAGTCGCTCGCCGAGGCCGACCGGGCTTCGGGTCGGCTCGCCGAAGCGCTGCTGCCGGTGCTCGATGCCGCCGAGGCGGCGTTCGTGCGCCACCCCGACGAGGTCGGCCCACTGCTCAACCAGATGCTGGTCGAGCTGAAGAAGCACGGCCTCGAAACGCTCGACCTCGAGGGCAAGCCCTTCGATCCCGAGTTCGCCGAGGCCGTCGCCCATGAGCCCGGCGATGGCGGCGAGCCGATCGTGTCCGAGGTGTTGCGCAGCGGCTACACCTGGAAGGGCAGGATCCTGCGAGCCGCCATGGTCAAGACGAAAGACTGATTACAACAGGGGTCAGACCCGCGTTGTAATCGACGGAAGATCGAGGACGAAAGAAGTGATCGATTACAACGCGGGTCTGACCCCTGTTGTAATCCGAGAGGAGGTGATCTCAGATGGCAGCGCAACGTGAATGGTTCGAGAAGGACTACTACCGCACGCTCGGCGTCGACCAGGGTGCGACGGCCAAGGAGATCACCAAGGCGTACCGCAAGCTCGCTCGCGGGCTGCACCCCGATCAGAACCCCGGCGACGACGTTGCCGAGGAGAAGTTCAAGGAGGTCGCCGCCGCCTACGACGTGCTGGGCGACGAGGCCAAGCGCAAGGAGTACGACGAGGTCCGGGCGATGGGCCCCGCGGCGATGGGCGGGCGGGGCGGCCCTGGCGGCTTCACGTTCAACGTCGAGGACATGGGCGGCGCGGGTGGCCTCGGCGACCTGTTCGGCTCGATGTTCGGACGCGGTGGTCAGGGCCGTGGCCGCCCGGGTGGCGCCTCGGGAGTCGGTCCGCGCCGGGGCACGGACATCACCGCCCAGCTGACGGTCGACTTCAAGGACGCCGTGCACGGCATCACGACCACGCTGTATCTCACCACCGACGCCCAGTGCTCGACCTGCAACGGGACCGGCGCAAAGCCCGGTACGTCGCCGGTGATGTGCTCGGCATGCGGTGGTCGGGGGGCCGTCGACGACAACCAGGGCATGTTCTCGTTCTCGTCGCCGTGTCGCGTCTGCGGCGGCCAGGGCAGCCGGATCGAAGATCCGTGCCCGACGTGTCGAGGCAGCGGTGTCGAGCAACGCCAGCGTGAGGTGAAGACACGAATCCCTGCGGGCGTGAAAGACGGTCAGACGATCCGCCTCAAGGGGCGGGGCGCCCCAGGGCGCAACGGCGGTCCTGCCGGCGATCTGCTCGTCGAACTCAAGGTGATGCCGCATCCGATCTTCGGACGCAGCGGCGACAACCTCACCGTGTCGGTCCCCGTCACCGTCGCAGAGGCGGCGCTCGGCGGCGAGATCGACGTCCCCACGCTCGACGGGTCCCGCGTCACGCTGCGACTCAAGCCCGGCACGCAGACCGGGAGCCGGCACCGCGTGCGCGGCAAGGGCATCGAGACGGCGAAGCACACCGGCGACCTGATCGTCACCGTCAACGTGCACATCCCGACCGATCTCACCGACGCGCAGCGCGAGGCGATCGAGCAGCTTGCCGCGGCGACTACGGTGAACCCGAGGAGTTCGCTGACATGAGCACACCCGAGCACGAGCGTTCCCACACGAGAGCGGTCTACGTGATCTCGGTGGCCGCCGAACTCGCCGGAATGCATCCTCAGACGTTGCGCATCTACGAACGGCGCGGCTTGGTCACGCCCGCACGTACCGAGGGCGGTAACCGGCGCTACAGCGATGCCGACATCGCCATCTTGAAGCGCATCTCCGAACTCACCGACGAGGGGATGAACCTCGAGGGCATCCGTCGTGTGATGCACCTCGAGATCGAGAACGCTCGGCTGCGCGCCGAACTCGACCACGCCCGCGAGATCGCCAAGCACGCGATCGCTGCGGCGGAAGGTCGACGAGGTGGCGGTGACCTGGTGCCGCTGCGCCAAGCGGTCGCCGTCTTCGGCCAGCGCCCGTCGATTTTCGACGACTGACGGTCGATCCGGCGCCCCCCAGCACCGGATTCGAGCAAGGCGATGAGCGAACCACCACATGGGCGGGGCTCGCTCGTCATCACACCAGGGAGACCGACAGTTGCCACATTTCGGTCGTCAGGAGCTGCTGGGTGGTGAAGACTGGCGCACATGAGCAGTTCCCACCGCACGGTGGTCGTCATGGTGGTGATTGCGCTGGTCGCAGGAGCCTGTGGGAGCGGGACGCCTGACGCCACCGGTGAGCCGACCTCCCCTTCGGAGTCGGCGACTCCATCCGACGTGTCGACGGACCCGTCGAACGCAGAGGCCGTGGCGATTCTGGAGGAGACGATCGCGTCGTTCGATCCGGAGAACCTCGAGCCGATGATCGCCGAGGCCGCCGCGCTCGACCGACAGATCGATTTGGAGATGGCCGAGTGGTCGGGCCTCGAGGACGCCCTCGGGGGACCAGAAGCGACCGCAGCCGCGTTCGAAGCGCACGACGCTCTGTACGCACCAGCGGCATCAACGCTGGAAGCGCCGATGACGTTCGGATTCCGGCGGGCCCAAGCCGACGGTCCGGACGTCGGTGCGGGGCTGTTCGGTGGATACATGTTGGTGGCATTGGGATCGAGGACGTTGGTCGAGCGCAGCAACGGTGGCGAAACCGGAACGTTCGCATCCGACGATGGAACGATGACCGCTGAGGCAACGGACACGTCGGTGAAACTCGCCATGGACCTCACCCATGACGCTGGTGGCGTGACCACCAAGCTCAAGACCAACGTGACGGTGGTGCCGTGCCCCGATGCCAACGGCGAGCTGACCGTCGAGGCCATCGTCGACGTGTCCGCATCGGCGCGCGGCACGACCCAGAACGGCAAGCTCGAGGTCAGGACGAAAATCCGACTGGATGACAACGCCGACGTGATCGACAAGCAATCCGACTTCCGTCTCCGCCGCGACGGCCTCGGCATGGGTGCATTCGTCGACACGTCGGTGGCGTTGAGCACCGGAGGAGCAGGTTCGGTGAAGGTCAACGACTTCAACTGGTTCACGACCAAACCGGAACACGTCGAGAGCAACGTCGTGCTTGCCTCGATCTTCGGCGTTCTGGTCGAGCATTTCCTCCTCGATGCCGCCAAGTCCGGCTACGAGTCGGGACGATGCGTCCGGCTCGCGTACGCGCTGTCGGCAGGACCGTCAGGGCTCGCCCCGGGGAGCTCGGTCACGATCACTGCCACACCGAAGAGCAAGCAGGACGGCACGTCCACGGGTGGAAACGTCACGGCGCTGCTGACCGGCGGTGAGAAGGCAGTGGACCCGTCGAGCACCCCACTGCCGGCAGACGCCACGTTCGAGTACAACGCACCCGGCGAACCCGACAAGACGGGCACCGTCTCGCTCGAGGCCCGATCCAAGCGTGGAGTCGGCAGGGCCAGCATCGACTTCGACACCAATCAGCCGGCCGCGTATCAGGTCGTGGGCGGGCTCGATGACTGGCAGACCAACACGGCGGTGTGCGACATCATGAAGCCGTTCACATTGACCGGCATCTTGACGATGACGATGTCCGGCGGTATGTCGGGTACCTACGAGTATTCGGGTGGCCCCTTCGGTGCCGCCGGAACGGGCACGTACGAGATCGCGTTCCCCAACGGGACGGGGCAAGCCGGAACCATGGTCGGCAGCGGAGACGGAACGGTCGAAACGCCGATGGGACAAGCCTCGAATTCCGGAACCGAGCAGTACACGCTCACACCGATTCCACCGTGCGAATGAGTTGATGAACTCGGTGACGGCTTCCCCGAACGCCGGGTCGGGGACAGCATCAGTCGCCGCGCGGGTCACGGGTCGGGGGCTGGCTCGAATCCGATGACGGTGCGCAGCGTGACACCGCCGTCGACGACACGGGTGAGCCAACCAGGGGTGATGCCGTCCTGTTCGGCGGCTTCGAAGCCGCGGATGGTGGAGCCGTTGCTGTCTGGCCCGTCGCCGTGGCTGTTGGCGACGATCTTGCCGCCATCGGCGGCGACGGTGGCTTCGAATTCGTCGAGCCACTCCTCGATCGACATCCCGTCCCGGCCGCGGATGCCGGTCCCGAACTCGGCGATGAACCGCTCGGCGGATGCTCGAACGGCTGCGACATCATCGGCCTCGTCCTCGAGCAATTCGATCTGGTCGACGGGTTGGGGGGGCTCGTTGCCAAGATTTGCGCCACCCTGCGCGAGCGCGAAGGCGCCGCGCTCCCAGATGCCTGAGAGTGTTCTGCCACTGGGGAAGACCACCGTGACATCGGTGCGTCCCTCGAGCTTCAAGACCTCGTCGAACTGCGATCCGAGGTCGATGGTGGTGAGCGGTGTGCGGAAGTCCCACACGATGGCACCGGTGTCGTTGGTCGGCATGGGACGCTCGCTTCCATTGTTGCCTTCACTGCTGCTCGGCGTGCATCCGGCCATGAGCGCCACTCCGAGGATGATCGTCCATGCCCTCTTCACCAGCCGACCTCGGGGCGAAGATCGACGTCGGCTGCCCAGCCGTCGCGAAGATTCCACGCAGCGAGTTCACCACTGCGCGAGATCAGGTCGAACTCGCCGGCTCGTTCGCCGATGGGAACGTCGAGGAGGGCGAGTACATGGTCGGGGTGTCGCCGGGCGAGGTCCACCCAGACCGGCAGGGTGTCCTCGGCGATGAGACTCCATCGGTCGTCGAAGTCGGCGATGTTCCCGTCCGGCAACGGCGTGTCGACGGTGACGGTCGTCTCGACGCCTGCGTGCGGCACCGACTGCTGCCAGAGTCCCGGAATCACGGTGACTTCACGGGGTGACCCGACGTATCGGGCGGCATCGATCGACACCGGGAAGACCTGGGCGAACGGGCGGGCTCCCGGAATCGACGGTGCCCCGAACGCCGTCATGGCGTAGGTCATTGCATCACCGGTCAGTGGACGACCGCGCATTTCGGCGTAGTCGTCGTCGATGACGAATTTCTGTTCGCGCAGCAGCAGCGTTGCGTTGCCGGTCGCGATGTGCTCGACGTTCCCGGTGCGGGCGCCCTCGTCGATCTGGTGCCACGCCTCGATGGTCTTGGTCCCGAAGAGGTAGTCGTCGTGCTCGTACAGCAGCTCGATCGCCGCGAGTCCACCGTCGCGGTACGCCTCGTGGGCGGTGGCCATGTCGAGAAAGATCTCCCGCTGCATTCGCAGCAGGCGACTCTGGTACCAACGCAGTTCGCCCTCGAGACCGTCTGCGGACATCTCCGACAGTTGTGCGATGCCGTGCGTCGGAACACCGAGCGGTTCGAGTTGATCGGCGACGGCGCCGATGTCACCGAGAACGTCCGCGAACATCTCGAGGTCGCTGAAGCCGCCCATGAAGCTCGGGCCGATCACCGCGGCCATGCCGGCCCACCAGAAGACGTCGGGGTCGGAGCGGTACAGGTCGGCGTAGTACTCGTAGACCGCTTCGACGTTGCCACGGTTGGCGTCGAGGCCGAGTTCGGGATTCCACGAGTCGCGATCGATGCCGGCAGCAGCGAACGCCTCGGCCTCGTAGAACGCGCGGACGTCGTCGCTGCTTCCGTGGAAGCCGACCGCGTCGTCGAGCGATGCCTGCAGCGCACCGGAGAGGCGACGCACCTCGGACATCAACCAGGCGCCGCCGGTCGAGAAGCCCGAATCGGCCAGTTCCATCGCGGTTGCTCGGGCGTCGAGCAGCCGTTGGAGGAGGTCGATCTCCTCGTCGAGTTCGGCGAGCAGTCCCCTCGTCTGCGCGGCCTCGGCGCCGATCGCCGCCAATCGCACCGCCTCGTCGACATCGCCGAGCACGGTGGCGAGCGTGGTCTGCGAGCTTCGCAAGCGGAACGCCGCCGTGCGCACCGTCGAGGTGTCGAGTTGATGCAGGGGCATCAGCCGACCTCGACCCAGGAGAACGGCGGGTCGGGGCGTCGAGGTCTCGGTCCCACGGCCCGTGGCGCGCGGTGGGGATCCGACCGGTCGAGCCAGGCATCTCGACGCAGCTGCCAGGCGTCGACCGACCGCTGCCACGTCACCAGTTGCATCGCGTAGTCGTCGCAGACCGTCGCTCGCTGCAGACACAGCTCGGCGAGCCCCTCGCACTGGCGCGCCAAGGTGCCGGCTCCGATCGCGTTCGCAGCCACGGCGTTGTCGACGAGCGTCTCGAGTCGGCCGCCGCGGATGCCGTGGTCCGCGCCGATCGACCACATCCGGTCGCCCACCAGGGTGGCGTCGTCAGCTGCTGCTCGCAGCCGAAGTGCTGCGGCTCGGAACTCGATGGCCGTCGGCATCGGGCCTCAAGCCGAGGTCCACCCGACGTTCGCCGCCTGATCGAGGTTGCTGCGCTGGGTGTCGACGGCGGTCTTCATCGTGGTCGTCGCCGAACCCACGTCGTCGGCGCTCGCTCGAAGCGCGCTGGCGAACTCGGTGAGCACCGGAGTGAACCGCGAATCGACCTGACCCGTGATCGAGCTGATGTCGGATGCGATCTGGCTGGTGCCTCGTTGTACGACGCCGCTGAAACTGCTCAGGTCACCGTCGAATGCCGCGCGGTTGTTGCCGCTCCACGACACCCCGGCTGCATGCCCGCGGATTGCAGCCATCTCGTCGTTCATCTGCGACGCCAACGTGGTGGTCTCGCTCTGCATCGTCGACAGCGTGTGTTCGAAGTTCGACACCGCGGTGTGGATCTTCGATTGCAGCGCGGCGGCCCGTGCCGAGATCTCGGTGCCGGCGGTGGTGAACGCGGCGGCGAGTTGATCGAGTTGGTCGAGGTCGGCTCCGGTGATGTTGCTCATGTGGTTGCTCCCCCTCAGCCGTTCATGACCTGGTCGAACGAGGCGCGTTGCGACTCGATGGATCGTGAGAATCCACCGGCGACCTCGCCGGCATGAGCGCCGGAGCGCTCGACGTTCGCTCGCAACTCGCTCATCGAGGTGGTCAACGAACCATTCACGACCGTGGTCGCCTCGTCGACGAACCGGTCGATCGCCGATCTGATGCGCACGATGTCGTCGTCGAGCCCAGCGACGATGCCGTCCATCTTCACGCGGTTGGAGCCGGTCCACGTGGTGTTCCGCGCTTGGCCGTTCAAACGGGCCATCTCGCCGTTGATCTCCTCGGCGAGGCCGCGCGCCTCCGCGTCGAGGACCCGCATCTGCTCGACGAACGCCTGGAGAGCTCGGTCGACCGAACCGGCGATCGCGTTCGATTGGGACACGAATGTCTCGCCGGCCCCGCCGAATCGCTGGGCGAGCGCGCTCATCGCGCCCAGGTCACCACCGATGACTGCCATGTCTGCGCACCTCCGAGTTGGTCGCCCCAACCGCATGCAGCGGGAGAGGGATCGGCGTGGACCCTATCCCGATGGCGTTTCGCTGTCGACCGGTGGCAGACGACCGTGTAGCTCGCCACCGGCCCCGTCGATGAGGAGATCGGCGCACGGCAGCGGGAAGGGCTCTATTGTCGGCGCCACATGGATGTCGTCCTGCGCACCCCCAACGGCGACGCAGAGCTGTCGATCGGATCACATCAACAGGCGGTGACGCTCGCCGACCTCGTCGAGACGGTCACCGGCCGCGCCGCTCCTGCGGTCGTCTACGTCGACGACCGTGCGGTTCCCGCAGTGACAGCGATCGGCACCGCCGGGGTGCTCATCGGTTCGGTCATCTCGACGGTCGACGATCTCGAACCCGCTCCGATCGATGGCGTCGTCGAGTTGGTCCAGATCGCCGGCGTCGGCTCCGGCGCACGACGTTGGCTGACGCCGGGCCGCTACCGCATCGGCATCGGTCGGCGCCTCAACGCCGTCGAACTCGATCTCGCGCCGGTCGACACCGCCCTGTTGGAGCTCGACGTCGAAAGCGATGGCTCGATCGCCGTGCGATCGTCGGCCGGCGCTCGTCTGGACGGTGTGCCGGTCACCTCGCCGACGCGCTGGGAGAGCGGTGTGGTCGACGTCGGTGGCCGAGTGTTCGCGCTCGGTCGACGTGACCCCCGCACTGCGTCGGCGGGCGGCCACCGCTTCGTCGGCGTCGCCGTCGACGGTGCGGCGGCGTTCAACCGGCCACCTCGTCTGGCTGCGCCGGCCGACTTCGAGCCGCTCGCTGTGCCCGAGGGCGCTGCAGCGGTGCGCGACGCCCGGCGGTTTCCGTTGCTGACCATGCTCGCCCCGATCCCGATCGCCGTCGTCATGGCAGTCGTGCTGACCAGCCCGACCTTCTTGCTCTTCGGATTGATGTCGCCCGTGATGGCGGGGGCGAACTGGATGTCTGAGCGCCGCAACCGTCGCCGCGACGTCGACGACTCGAGCCGCGCCGACCGCCAGGCGACCGACCAGTTCGCTGCCGCCGCCCGAGAACGGCACCTCGAGACCCAGGCGCGTCGTCGAGGTGCTCATCCCGACATCGCCGCCGCGATCGAACTCGCCGACACCTCTTCGACCGAACTCTGGCAGCGCCGACCTGGTCATCCCGACGTCTTCCAACTCCCGCTCGGGCTCGCCGACCTGGCGTGGTCGCCGGAGCTTCATCGATCGACCAACGCACTCTCGACGGCGCAGTCGATCGTCAATGAGATCGGCCCGACCATCATGGTTCCTGCCGTCGCCGACCTCCTCGGCGAGCGCGGCATCGGAATCGTGGGCAGCACCGAGTTCGCCCGGGCAGTGGTGAGCGCGCTGCTCGTCGAGGCGGCCGTGACCCACGGCCCCGCCGACCTCGACATCGTCGTGCTGTCGTCGGCACAGCGCGTCCACCAGTGGGAGTGGGCGAAGTGGTTGCCGCACACGCGCGTCGGCGGCGACGCCCGCATCTTCCAGACCGACGAGCAGGTGTCGGGATGGGCGGCGGCGGTGCGGCGCGGGTGGGAGCGCCCGGACCGGCCGACCACGCCGAGCCATGTCACGCTCGTCGTGGTCGACGAACCCGCCTGGTGGCGTGAACGCAACGCACCGTTGCGGGTCCTGTTCTCCGATCCGTCGATCCCGTTGCGTTTCGTGGCGATCACGTCCGACGCCGCTGATGTGCCAGCGGTCTGCACCACCGTGATGACCGAGCATCCGGACGGCGTCGCCGCAGTCGATCACCTGTTGGATCGTCGCCGAATCGACGGCGTCGTGCCGTTCCGACTCGCCGAGCCACTCGCGGCGCGGCTGCTCGACGGCTGGCATCGCTCGACGATCCCGACGTCCCGATCGTGTCGGACACGTCGCTGCCGACGACGGTGCCGGTGCTGTCGTTGCTCGGCCTCGACGACCCGTCGACCGATGACATCCTCGATCGATGGAGCCGCCGCCGTGGTCACGACGCGACGGTGATGATCGGCATGGAGGAACGCGGGCCGCTCGGGCTCGACCTCGTCGCCGATGGCCCGCACGCGCTGATTGCCGGGACCACCGGCGCGGGCAAGTCGGAGCTGCTGCGAAGCCTCGTCGTCGGCCTCGCAGCCGAGATGCCGCCCGACGACATCAACTTCGTGCTCGTCGACTTCAAGGGCGGGTCGGCGTTCGATGCGTGCGCTGCGCTTCCTCACACCGTCGGCCTCGTCACCGACCTCGACGAGCACCTGGCGGGCCGTGTGCTGCGCTGCCTGCGAGCGGAATTGCGCCACCGAGAGCACGTTCTGCGTGATGCCGGTTCCTCGTCGCTCGACGACTACCAGCAGCTCGACGACCGACCGCCGCTGCCGCGCCTGGTGCTCGTGGTCGACGAGTTCGCATCGGTTGCGGCGGAACTTCCCGAGTTCCTGCCGTCGCTCGTCGACATCGCCCAACGCGGTCGCAGCCTCGGTCTGCACCTGGTCCTCGCGACGCAGCGACCCGCTGGGGTCGTCGACAACAAGATCAAGGCCAACACCAACTTGCGCATCGCGCTGCGCGTACAGGACGACGGCGACTCACTCGACGTCATCGGCACGAAGGATGCAGCGCTGCTCCCGCGCCGGATTCCGGGCCGTGCGTACGCTCGCCTCGGTGCCGGCGAGCTGATCGCGTTCCAATCGGCGTACTCGACGGGGCATTCGGCCGCCGATGCCAGCTCCGGCAACGTTCATCGCGTCGATGTCCGACCGTACGTCGTGGCCCGGGAGATGTGGCCGCTGGAGCAGCGCCTCCTGCGTCACGCCTCCGACGACGTCGACGCCTCGGACGGTGGCGCCGCCGACACGAGCGATCTCGTTCGGCTCGTGTCGGCCGTCGCCGGTGCTGCGCGAGCGCTCGGCCAGAGCGAACAGCGCCAGCCCTACCCCGACCCGCTCCCTGCCGAGCTGGCATGGGACGAGTTCATGGCGGCCCACCCCGGTGATGCCGTCCCGTTCGGGTTGCTCGACCTCCCCGACGAGCAACGACAGGTGCCGATCTGGTGGACGCCCGGGCGCGAGGGCAGCCTGCTCGTGTACGGCATCTCGGGTGCGGGAACGTCGTCGCTGCTCGTCACGCTCGCGCTGGGCGTGGCGCAGCGATTCTCGCCCGACGATGTCCACATCTACGCCATCGACGCCGACGCCAACCTGTTGGCGCCGCTCGATGGCTTGGCGCATGTGGGTGCCGTGGTGCGCGTCGACGAACTCGACCGCCTGGCACGGCTCGTCGCGCATCTGTCGACCGAGCTGGAACGGCGAAAGGGGCGAGCCCTCGAACCCGGAGGTCCCGCTGCGGTGCTGACATCCGAACCTGCGATCGTGATCCTGATCGACAACGTCGGCGCCGTGCGCGAGCGACTCGACGAACGTCGTGACCTCGAAGGTGTGTGGCCGGACCTCGAACGGGTGATCCGTGATGGCCGATCACTCGGGATCTGTGCCGTGCTGACTGCCAAACAGGACCGAGCGGTGCCGGGATCGTTGGCGACCCAGATCCCCGACCGGCTCGTGATGCGCCTCGGCGACCCGATGGCCTATGCGGCATTCGGCCTCAAGGCGTCCGACATCCCCGCGTTCGTGCCCGGTCGGGCCATGCGCCCCGACGATGCGACCGAACTGCAGATCGCTGCGCCACCGGCATCGGTCGACGCCGCCGTTGTCGAACTCGGCGTCGAACCTGCGCGCCATCGACCGGTCCCGCGCATCGACGCGCTGCCCGCGGTCATCAGCATCGACGAGGTGGTCGGGGCCGCGGTGGTCGTCGACCGTGCCATCTCGATTCCCGTCGGGCTCGACGTCCGCACTGCGAGCCCGGCGTTGAGCGTCGTGCCGTTCGGCGAGAACGTCATCGTGGCAGGGGCTGCTGGAACCGGACGCTCGTCGGTCCTCACGGCGTTCGCCCGCGCTGCAGTCGGCGTCGCTGCGGATCTGGCCGTCTTCGCGGTCGCGCCGCGTGGAGGTCCATTGTCGGAGATCGACGGGCTCGATCGCCCCACTGAGCCTGCCGACGTGAGCGACTGGGTCGATCGGATCATCGCCGCGCCCGGCCGCCGTCTCGTGCTCGTCGACGACGCCGACCGAGTCGGCGGCCCCAACTTCGAGCGGCTCGCTGCGCTTCGCGACGACGGCGTGATCGTCGTCGTGGCCGGACGGGCCGACGATCTCCGCGCGCCCGGCCACTGGTCGCGTCCCCTGCTGCGGTTCCGCCACGCCGTCCTGCTGCGCCCCGAGTCGTCCGACGGTGACCTCGTGCGGGTCTCGTTGGGGCTGCGCATGGCGAACTTCGCGCCTCATCGCGGGCTGCTCGTCGTCGACGGTGAGGTCGTGCCGCTGTTGGCTGCAACCGCAGGACCGCCGGCCGAGGCCGCGACGACCGGGTCCGTCGCCGCGACGGGGGACGTGTCATGACGGTACGTCGCGGCGACGGGCTCGGTCTGGAGATCACCTCCACGGTGGTCCGCGGTGTGCGGCTTGCTCAGGACGAACCGGGGCGAGTGGCCGCGGTGTGCGAGGTACCGATCACGAGGTTCGAGGATGCCGCCGACGTGCTGGACGCACTGGTGCGAGCCCGTGGGCGTCTCGGTGACGCGGCGCTGCCGACCCGAGTTGCCTGGTTCCCACCGGGGTCGACGCTGCAGCGCACCGACGTCACCGGTCGGTCCGGCGCCGAACTCAACCAACTCCGACATCGACTGGCCGACAATCTCGGTGTCACCTCCACGATGCTGGTCGACCTCGAAGCCCGCCGATGGATGCTGGCGCTTCGTTGGGATCATCAACGAGCTTGGTGGCTCCAGGAACTCGTCGAGCGAGCGGGCTTCGTCGACGTGACGGTCGAGCCGGCACCGCTGTCGCTCGAACGCACCCTCGATCGGGACGTCACGATCGCCCGGCGTGATGCATCCGCCGATCGATGCTGGGTCTCGGTCTTCGATCGTCTGCCCGTCGCCGCAGCCACCGTCGAGGCCGATGGCCGTGAGCATCCCGGCCTGGCGGCGACCATGCTGCCACCCGGCGTGACCGATCTCGACGAGGTCCTCGACGAGCAGACCCTGGCCCAGGAAGTGGCACGTGTCGCCGCCCAGGGTCTCGCATCGGTCGAGCGCACCACCGAACTCGACGCCCGGCTGCGCGTCCTCGACGAACCGTACCCCCCGTTCCCGAGCCATGACCTGCGTGCGCCACAGCGCGTCGCCGTGGCGCTCGGAGCCGCGATCGGCGCCGCCGGCCTGGCAGGCCGGCTCCGTGAGGTCGACGTGCTGACACCGCTTCGCCCGACGGCAGACATCGTCGATCGACCGTGGGCGGTGGAGCGTCTGGCCGATGTTGCCGACCGACCGAAGCCGACCAAGCCATCGAAATGGGCGCGACTGCGCGTCGGAGCACGCCGATTGGCGAGGTGACACACGTCGGGCTCAAGGTCGCCCGGTTTGGTGTCGATACCCAAGGGTGAGTTTCCGCCACTCGCCGTACCGTTGAGGTTCTCGTGACTCTGTCAACCGTGACCTGGCGCCAAGCCGTTGCTGCAATCGCCGCGACGTTCTTGACGCTGTTCGCAGTGCTGGTCGTCGTGCGTTCGGACGGCCTGCCGGCTGTCGATGCAGCAACGGCGAGAGCAACCGGTTGGTTCGTGCACCAGCCCACGGGACGTGTGGTGCTGATCGACGGCTATGGCGGTCGAGCGCTCGCCAGCCTCGAGGCGGGAAGCAGCACGGAGCAACTGTCGGTCGCCGAGGGTCGGCCGGGAGCGTTCGTACTCAACGACACGACCGCGGAGGCTCGCGCCATCGATTCGGTCGAACTCCGTCTGGGCGCGCCGTTCGTTCTGTCGGCGCTCGGTGCCGGGCGCGCGTTGTCGGGCGTCGGTCAGGCCGGGCTCGTCGTGGTCAATCCGGACGAGGACGAGGCCAACGTGGTGCCCGCCGATGCCGAGCCGATTTCGTTCGCGGTCGAGGCGGGCGACGCCACACAGGTGGCCCCCGACGGTTCGATCTGGTCGTTGGTCGACGGCGATCTCGTTCGCACCACGTCGCTGAATGCCGAACGGACCCGACTCGGCGTCGACGACCGGGCGCTGCTGACACTGGTCGGCAACGTGCCGTTCGTGGTCGACGTGTCGGCTGGCCGGGCTCGCCTCGGCGACGGTGGCTGGCACACGCTCGACACCGATGCCGACTCCAGCGAGATCCTCGCTCAGGTGCCTGGGCCGCCCAACGACTGTGGGTGGGTCGGAGCGAACGACGAGCTGTGGTGCGTGTCGGCGGGTGGAATCGACGAGACCTCGGACGTAGCAGGGCTCGACCTCGACGGTGGCGACTTCCTGGCGATCGCCGGCGAGGCGGCCGTGGTCGTACGTCGCGGTCCGAGCGCGGTCGTGCGCTTCGACTGGCGCGAGGGGCGGACCGTCGGTGACCCGGTGTCGGTCGACGCCGACGCCCAGCTCGCCGTCACGGCGACGGTCGATCTCGTCTGGGTCGATGACGTCACCGGCGACTTCGTGTGGGGCGTGAACCCGTGGGGCGTCCAGGCCATCGACAAGAACCCGCAGGGCATCCTGGTGCTCGGCGAGGACGGCGAATTGGTCGAATCCGGCGAGCCGGGCCAAGCCGCCACCGGCACCGACGACCGGCCCGCCAGCGAGCCCGACATCCGCGAACCCGACGACAACGGCATCGACGATCCACCGGTCGCGGTCGACGACCCGGTGACCGCTCGTTCCGGCGCGTCGGTTCCGGTCCAGGTGACCGTCAACGACTACGACCCCGACGGCGAAGCGATCGCTGTCTCGGCGGTCGGCACGCCCGGTCACGGTTCGGTCGACATCGGCACCGCGACCACCGTCGTGTACACACCGGAACCCGGGTACGTGGGCATCGACGAGTTCGACTACACGATCGTCGACGGCAACGGTACGTCGGCCACCGCGTCGGTGATCATCGACCTGCTGGCACCCGGTTCGACGAACAAGGCGCCGGTCGGTGTTGCGGACACCGCCGAAACCGGCGCTGGTGTCCCGGTCGTGATCGACGTGTTGCTCAACGACGTCGATCCCGAGCGCGATGCGTTGCGACTCGGTGGGTTCTCGCCTCCGCAGGCCGCGCTGGGCGAGGTCACGGAGTCACTCGGCCCGTCGGGACTGCCCGCACTCCGCTTCGCCCCGACGGAGGGCTTCGAGGGCACGGCGACCTTCACCTACCGGCCCGTCGATGCGCTCGAGGCCGTCGGGGAGGACGTCGAGGTGCGTGTCGAGGTGGCCCGAGCCGGCGATCCCAACCGCCCACCGCTGGTTCGCCCCGATGCGGTTCGCCTGCGCCGTGACGTCACCACGCAGATTCCTGTGCTGGTCAACGATTCCGATCCTGATGGCGACCCGCTGACACTGTCGGTCATCGAGCCGCTCCCTGACGGACTCGAGGTCGTCGTCGAAGGCGCGGAACTGGCCGTCACGGCCCGGGCCGGTGCTGCATCTCTGGTCCCGTTCACCTACTCGGTCGACGACGGCAACGGTCACCTGGTGCGCGGCTCCGTGCTCGTCGGCGTGATCGACGACATCGAGCCCAACCGCCCGCCGGTCGTCACCGCCGACACCGACAAGGTCGTCGTCGGCCAAGCGGTGGTCGTCGACGTCACCGCCAACGACGTCGATCCCGATGGCGACCCGTTGACGGTCACCTCCGTCAGCCAGCCCGCCGATTCCGGTGGACAGGCGATCGTGTTCAGTCGGGAGAAGATCCAGTTCTCGCCGGCGCCGCTCGTCGACGAGGAGGGCCAGGAGACCGCGCGCTTCACCTACACCGTCAGCGACGGCAACGGCCACGAAGTCGTCGGCGAGGTGACGATCACGGTCCTTCCCGAGCCGCTGGCCGCGCCGCCCTATGCCCGCGACGATTCGACGTTCACCTACGTCGACGTGCCGGTGACCGTCGACGTGTTGCGCAACGATGGCGACCCGTCCGGCGGCCGTCCGATACTCGTTGGTCGGCCGGGGTGCCCATCGGGCGGCAACGCCACCATCACCGCGAACGCGCAGGTGCGCTTCGACCCACCGGTCGGGCAGTCCGGAGCCTTCCGATGCACCTACGAGGTGAGGAACACAGGCGGGCTCACGGCATCGGCGTCGATCATCGTCTCGGTCCGCGAACCGGCGATCACGAACGTGTCGCCCGAAGCCAACCTCGACTCGCTGACCGTCGAGGTCGGCCAGACCGCGTCGATCGACGTGCTCGCGAACGACACCGACCCTGATGGCCCCAATGCCGCACTCGAACTCGTGTCGTCGACGGCGCCGGTGATCGGCACGGCGACCCGTGCGGGCCGCATCATCACGTTCGTCGCCGGGGCCCAGACCGGGAACGCAACGATCAACTACCAGGTCGTGGACGCCGGCGGCGCCACCTCGCTCGGCCGCCTGCGCGTCACGATCACCGAGCGGGCGAACCAGGCGCCGATCGCTGTGCCGGATTCCCTCACGATCTTCGGGCCGGCCACGCCGCAGCAGTTCAGCGTGCTCGCCAACGACACCGATCCGGACGAGACGTCGGGTGGGCTGTCCGTGGTCTCGGCGACGAGAGTGTCCGGCGATGCAACCGTGTCACTCTCCGGGTCGGTCGTCACGATCTCGCCGCCGGCCAACTTCGTGGGCCAGGTGGTTGCGACGTACACGATTCGCGACGGCGAGGGACTCACGGCGACGTCGAACATCCTCCTGACCGTGCAGCCGCCGCTCAATCGGCCTCCCGATCCGCGCGATGACGGCGCCGACGTCGTCAACGGTGGCTCGGTGACGACATCGGTGCTGCTGAACGACAACGATCCCGACGGCGACCCACTGTCGGTGTCGATCGTCTCGGCCGCCGATGGCTCACTCGGTTCGACATCGCTGAACGCGAACAAGTCGATCAGCTTCACCGCCACTCCGGGCGCGTCGGGGGTGGCTGTGATCACGTACCAGGTGAGCGACGGTGAACTCACCGACACCGCCGTGCTGCGCATCGACGTGCGACCGTGTTCCGAGTCGTCGCCGATTGCTCAGAGTGGCTTCCTGCAGACCGGCTACCGGCAACCGATCGGTGTCGATCTGGCCGCGTACGGCTCGAACGGCACGATCGTCGATGTCGTCGGACCGCCCGGATTCGTCGACGGGATCTACACGCCGCCGGAAGGCGAGAACGGCAACGTGACGATCAGCTACTCGGTCGTGAACACCTGTCGGCTCCCGCGAGCGGCACCGTCACGATCGACGTCAACCAGGAACCGGTCGGTGCAGCGACGTCGATCAACGTGTTCCGTGGCGAACCGGTCGTGGTCCCTGTCACGGACCTCGCCTCCGACGCCGAAGCCCTCACGATCACGGCGCTCTCCGGTGCGCCGGCGTGGGTGACGCAGGAACCGTCTCGCCTCGTGATCGGTCCTGCGCTGGGCACTGCGTTGGGAGCCTCGAGTTTCTCGGTGACCGTGGCCGATCCCGGCGGACTGACCACCGTGGTCAACGTGTCGGTCGCGATCGTCAACCGGCCGCCGGTTGCGGTCGGCGACACCGTCGACGCACGAGACGGCCTCACGCGCACGGTCAACCTCGTGAGCAACGACACCGATGCCGACTCAGGCGGCGAGCTGGTGATCACCGAGCTGCTGCCGACCACCTTGAGCTTCTCCGGTGGCGGGAGCGGAACCGTCACGCTCGTGTCGAGCGGCGAGGTCACCGTCGCTCTCAGTGACGCCAGAGGTGTCGCCACGTTCACCTATCGCATCCGCGACGTCGACGGCGGGGTCTCGGAACCCGCCACGGTGACCGTGAACGGTCCACCGGCGAACCAGCCGCCGATCGCCACGAACCAGTCGATCTCCGTGACGGTCGGAACGTCGGCGAGTGTCGATCTGCAGGTGAGCGATCCGGATGGCCAGCCACTGAGCGTCGTCGATGCAACGTTCTCGGACCCGAGCGGGATCGTCACCGGCCGCAGCGGTCTGCAGTTGACGGTGCTGGCCTCGACGCCGGGCACCTTCGTGGTCACCTATCAGGTGACCGACGGCGAGGCGACGTCGCCACCAGCGACCGTGACGGTCACGGCGTCGATCCCGACGACCACCACCACCCCGCCGTGAGGTCGCCGCTCGTCACTCGGTGACCGGTGAGCGGGTCGACGGACGAAGCGAACGCAGACTCAGCCGCCAGCGAAGACGCTCCCATCGGGTTCGGACCGCGACAACTGCCTCCTCGACCGTGCTGAGGCAGGCGACGGCGTCCTCGGCGAGGATGTCCGGATGCCGCGGCGTGCCGAACGTCGCGGAACTCGACAGCGACGCCAGCCTCCGGAGCTGTGTCTCGGCATCGGGAACCACCGGTGTGCCGCTGGCAACGATCTCGGAGTTCGTGGTCGATCTGCCGATGTCGAGGCCGGCATCGACGAGCGCATCCGTTGCGGAGGCCCACGCACCTCGGATCCGATCGATCGGATCGTGGGCGTGCAGCCGGCGCCGACGGCGGAGGTGTTTCGCTCCGATGATCGCTCCCGCCGCGATCAGTATCGGCAGCAGGATCACCCCCAACGCAACCGATCCGCGGATGATCAACGTGAGCACCGTCGACAGCGCACCCACCGACGCTGTGTCGGCCACCTCGTCGTCGTCGGTGGTTTCGCTGTCGGTCTCGGGCGGCGGCACGATCGGCGGTTGTGGTGCAGCCGGGGTCTGCACCTGAGGCTCCGGGGGAGGCGGGGCACCGTCGTTCGCTTCCTCCTCGGGCACGGGGTCGTAGGCGAGCCAACTGCCGTCGGCGAGCTGGATCTCCGGCCACACGTCGGCGTCGGCAGACGTCAACACGACGGGTTCTCCGGGAGCACCGACCGCGACGGCGCTGTCTCCGCCCGCGACGAACCCGGTCGCGACGCGAGCCTCGATGCCGAGTGAGCGTGCGAGCAACACGAACGACGTCGCGAACTGCTCGTTCGTGCCGCGCTGGGTGTCGCGGAGGAAGCGGTCGATCAGCGCTTGCTCGAGCCCGCCGCCCTGTACCTCGCTGTCGAGCACGAAGTCCTCGCGCATCGTCGCTTCCAGCTGACGCAGCTGTTCGAGCGGGGTGCCGTCACCTGCCAGCCCTTCTGCGAGCTGCGTGAATCCTGCCGTGCTCTCGTCGACCAGTCGAGGGGCCGCACCGAGATCGACGGCGTCGCTCACCGTCGCCGGCGCGTTGGCCACCACGCTGACGACCTCGCCGGGAGTCGGACGCTCGGCGAGACGGACCACCGTGCGCTCGGCGTCGGTCTCGACCGCGGTGTCGACGGACACCGCAGGGCCAGGGAGTGGAACCAGGCTCAGGTTGTCGTCGAGGAAACTGACGTCGGCAGCGATCGTCGGCTCGATTGCCGGGCCGAGCGTGGAGCCGATGGGGCGCAGCGTCAGGCTCGGTGACCACCGTCGACCGTCGTAGTTCGTCAGTGCTGCGGTCCGCCATCGCAGGGGGAGCACATCGGAGTCGCCGGCCGTCACCACGTGCAGTTCCTCGACTGGGTCGAGGTCGCGCAGCGCCAAGGTGGCCTCGATCGGATCGAGCAGTGGCGCGGTCTGCTCTGCCGGGTCGTTGCGCCTCGGGTCGGCGCGGGCGTCGAGCGACAGGGGGACCGCAACGAGTACGACCAGGACCGTCGCAGCGATCAACAGCGGAACCAGGCGCCGCTCGCCGCGCAGCAGGACGAGCCGCTCGGCGAGTGTGCCGTCATTGCGCAACAGCGCGAAGACGATCGACACCACGGCGAGACCGATCAACCAGATCCAGGTCACCCCATGTGGAGCGCTGAGCGCCACGACCCCGATGTACGCGAGCAGCATCGGCAGGAGTCCGAGCAGGTGGAAGCGACGACGGGTGACGATCTCAGCGCTGATCGCCGCCAACGTGGCGAGCACTGCTGCGACGCTTCCGAGGAGATCCGGCCGCAACGGACTGGGCCAGTCGGTCGACAGCAGTCCCTGCACGCCCGACGTGAACGCGCTCGCGACGTCGCTCGCTGATCCACCGGCCACGGTGACGGTGACCACGACGGCGAGGAGAACGGCGACGCACGCTCCGGCGAGTCGAGCGAGCACCGATCGGCCCATGAGGGCCATCGCCACCACAGCTGCCGGCAGCGGGGCAACCACGAGGGTCCAATCGGGCTGGTCGAAGATGTCGCCGGCTGCGGCACCGACGAGAGCGAAGCCGACAGCAATCACGGCGATCCGGGCGCGCACGAGCCAGGCGTCGCGGGCCGTCGTCGCGTCCGTCTCGATCATCGTGTCCGTCTCAGTCATCGTGGTGTGATCACCCGCCCCACGCACGCCAGAGGCGGACGAACTCTGATGCGTCGTTCGCAGCCAGGACGATGCCAGGACCGCTCTGCGCGCCGTCACCGATGCGCACGATCGACATCCGCTCCGACGATGCGAATCGACTCGACGGTCCCGTCGGGCCCGTGACGAGAACCACCGAGGTCTGATCGAATCCTCCCGTGAACAGGGCGGCGATCGGCAGCAGCGTGAAGTCGCTGGACTGCTGGACCGGCGTCAGCAGGTCGAGCACGGATGAGTCGGTGACGAGCGGCGTCGGACGTCCGGCATGGTCACGGTCGGTCGTGCGCACCACCACGTCGAGTCCGGTACGGATCGCATGCACGGCAAGGGTTGCGGCGACGTCGACCGCTTCCTCGAAGTCGTCGGCGGTGCCCGCAGACGGCGCGGTGTCGAGCACGACCGTGAACTCGGGTCGACGGACCTCGACGTGCTCGCGGACCATCAGCGTGCCCGTTCGGGCCGTCGTCGGCCAGTGGATCATGCGCGGATCGTCACCAGCGACGTACTCGCGCATCGACACGAACCCCGACATCGGATCGGCTGTCGCACGCCGCAGGACCGATTCGTTCTCGACGACGCGAACGGCGCCGTGAGGGCCGACGAGGTCGTAGATCTTGGGGTGGACGATCACCGAGGTCGTCGAGCTGTCACGCCGTCGACCGACAGTGAGCCAGAACGGGTCGATGCGTTCGATCTCGAACGGGCCGACATCGAACACGCCGCGGCGGCGCGTCGGGATCCCACCTGCGACCGTCTGTTCGGAGTTGGATGCCACCGACACCACGTCCACTCTGGCCTCGGCGTCGTCACACCGATCGATGATCGTGGCGCGCCCGGAACGGAACCGCGTGGCATTGCGAACGCGGTAGTGGACCAGAACCGGGTCGCCGCGGGGCACCCGCACCGCCTGGAGGCGACGGGTCACCTCGGCGCGCAGGGGTCGCTGCGACACCCAGATCGCCATCAGCAGTACCGCGCCGATCGCAAACGCGGCGACCACCAACTCCTCGTAGTTCCACCACCAACCGGTGATCGTCAGCACCACGGCGGTGATCACCGCACCGAGGCCCGACCTGGTGAGCACGCTC
The DNA here is from genome assembly GCA_963828415.1 of Ilumatobacteraceae bacterium. Taxonomy (GTDB): domain Bacteria; phylum Actinomycetota; class Acidimicrobiia; order Acidimicrobiales; family Ilumatobacteraceae; genus Sva-07. The sequence goes on along the minus strand of CAWHEI010000015.1, from coordinate 280,078 downwards.
AGCCTTCTCGGGTACGGGGCACCGGGACGTCGTCGATGATGTCGGCCAGCACGGTCTCGAGCCTGGCGCCTCGCAGTTCGGCTTCTGCGGTGAGTGCCATGCGGTGTGCGAACACAGGCGCGGCGACCGACTTGACGTCGTCGGGCGTCACGTGATCGCGTCCGTCGGTGGCGGCGAACGCTCGGGCGACACGCAGCATCGTCAGCGTGCCGCGTGTGGACACGCCGAGACGAAGGTCGGGGTGGATGCGTGTGGCGTTGGCGATCTTCACGATGTAGTCGTGGATCGACGTGACCACGCTCAGTTCGTCGATCTCGGCGATCGCCCGGTCGAGTTCGGCCGGGTCGGTGACCGGTTCGAGGTCGTCGCCGGCGCGGTGACGATGGAACCCTTCGAGGATCGACACCTCGGTGTCGGGATCGGCGTAGCCGAGCGTGAGTCGCATGGCGAACCGGTCGAGTTGGACGTCGGGCAAGGGGAACGTGCCTTGGAAGTCGCGGGGGTTCTGGGTTGCGATCACGAAGAACGGGCGCGGGACCAGCCGGCTGACGCCGTCCGCGGTGACCTGGCGTTCCTCCATCACTTCGAGCAGGGCTGACTGGGTCTTTGGGCTACCGCGGTTGATCTCGTCACCGATCAAGACATTGGTGAACACCGGGCCTTCGCGGAATGCGAACGTGCTGGTCTTCTGGTCGAACACCATCACACCGGTGATGTCGGTCGGCAGGAGGTCGGGGGTGAACTGCACGCGTGTCCACGTGCCGGCGATCGAGTTGGCGATCGCCTTCGCGAGGCTGGTCTTGCCGGTGCCCGGCACGTCGTCGAGCAGCAGGTGCCCTTCGGTCAAGAGGCAGCACAGCGCCAGTCGGATCTCGTCGCGCTTGCCGCGCACGACCTGGTCGACATTGTCGAGCAGCGCGTCGGCGACCTGGGCAGCAGTGGTGGCCATGCGCCGAGTGTAGGTGTGCGCCCACGCTGGGTGGAGGGCATGCGCAGCCTGAGCTGACCTGGGTCAGTCCCATTCGATGCGCAGATGACCCAACGCGTCACGCAGGACGCCGGCGAGGTCGCGCGACCGTGGCAGCTGCGGCTCGATCCGCTCGATGTCGCTCACGTCGGGGAGTTCGGCTCCCTCGGGGATGCTCAGGAGATCAGCGAGCGGATCGACCACCGGTCGCTGCGCCTCGCGTGCCGGAACCGCACCCTCGCTGGACCTCTCGCCGGGCCGCACCAGCCGCAGATGCCTCCCTGTCCTTCCGGACCCGACCCGACTGGACAGGGTGCCGTCGTCGTGGTCTTCGGTCTCGTCCTCGTCGTCGGTCTCGCGGGGGTCGTTGCGATCCTCGTCGTCGGCGGCGCGGTTGCGCCAGAGATCGAGGAGTTCGGGTTCGAGGAGGAACTCGTCGCTGAGTGTGAACAGCGTGGCGACGACGTGCTTGCAGGCGTAGTTGTCCCAGTTGCTGTCGTCGGGGCACGTGCACGTGTAGTTCACATCACGACGCAACGGCATGCCATCGCCCGGGCTGACGGTGACAACGGCGATGTACGGCGTGGACCGCGATCCCTGGATCTCGCACGTGACGGTGCCCGGATCGATCACGATGTCGAGGACCGAGCCGTCCTTCGCGTACTGCTTGCCGCGACGCAGGCGGGACGGATCGCTCATCTCGGCAGCGAGCACCTTCATCATCGTGGCGGGGAGTCGGCCTGGATGGTTGGCGCCGAAGGGCTTGCGTGGGCGGCTCACGAGTCCATCTCCAACACGACGAGGTCGCGGAGTTCGTCGGTCGACAGCTCCGACAGCCACGCCTCACCCGTTCCGACGACCGACTCGGCGAGCTTGCGCTTGTCGTCGATGATCACGCCGATGCGCTCTTCGACCGTGCCCTCGCACACGAGTTTGTGGACGTTGACGGTGCGGTTCTGGCCGATGCGCCACGCCCGGTCGGTTGCCTGGTCCTCGACCGCGGGGTTCCACCAGCGGTCGTAGTGGATGACCTGGCTGGCGGCGGTCAGGTTGAGGCCGGTGCCGCCGGCCTTGAGCGACACCAGGAGCAGCGGCGGGCCGGTGCCGTCCTGGAACGCGTCGACCATCCGGTCGCGTCCGTTGCGGGTGACGCCTCCGTGCAGGAACGGCGCGTCGAAGTGGAATTGATCGCTGACGTGGGTGCGTAGCAGCTCGCCCATCTCGCGGAACTGGGTGAACACGAGGGCGCGTTCGTCGGCGTCGAGGAGTTCGGTGACGAGTTCGTCGAAGCGGGTGAGCTTGCCCGAGCGACCGGCGAGGCGTGACCCGTCGCCGAGGGCATGGGCGGGGTGGTTGCAGATCTGCTTGAGGCGCATCAGCGCGGCGAGGACGAGGCCGCGTCGGCGCATGCCCTTGGCCTGTTCGGCGTCGGCCAGCAGCTGGTCGACCACCTGCTGGTACAGCGTCGCCTGTTCGCGGGTGAGCTTGGCGTAGGCGATCTGTTCGATCTTGTCCGGCAGGTCGGGGAGCAGGCGCTTGTCGGCCTTGGTGCGCCGCAGGATGAACGGCTGGGTGATGTGGCGCAGCCGGGCGGCGGCGTCGGCGTCGCCGTGACGTTCGATCGGTGTGCCGAAGCGCTCACGGAACTTCTGCAGGCTGCCGAGCAGCCCGGGGTTGACGGCGTCGAGGATCGACCACAGTTCGCTCAGCCGGTTCTCGACCGGGGTGCCGGTGAGGGCGAGCTTCTGGCCGGCGCGCAGCTGACGCACCGCGCGGGCAGCCTTCGTGTTCGGATTCTTGACCATCTGGGCTTCGTCGAGCACCACGGTCGACCACTCGACCTCGCCGAGGTGCTCGAGGTCGCGCGGCAACAGCCCGTAGGTGGTGATGACGAGTTGGCGTTCGGGGTCGGTCTCGAACAGCGAGTCGTCGCCGAGGCCCTGCGTGCGGTTGGCGCCGTGGTGGATCGTGACATCGAGCTTCGGGGTGAAGCGGGCGGCCTCCTGGCTCCAGTTGCGCACCACGCTGAGGGGACATACCACGAGGTGCGGACCCGGGCGTTCGAGCAGGTGGGCGAGGGTCGTCGCCGTCTTGCCGAGGCCCATGTCGTCGGCAAGGCAGCCGCCGAGGCCGAGCTTGGCGAGGAACTGCAGCCACGACAGTGCCCGTCGCTGATAGTGGCGCAGCTCGCCGACGAACTCGGTCGACTCGTGGGTCTCGTCGAGGCGCTCGTCGGGCAGCCCGGCGAGCAGGTTGCGCACCCAGTCGGCGTCGGCGGAGCTCGACTCGTCGAATCCGTCGCCCAGTGTGATCAACGGTGCGGGTTCGTCGCCGTCTGCGTGGTCGGGACCGCCACCGAGGCTTTCGTCGTTCGCCAGGCGCAGCAACTCGATCGGAGTGACGACGGCCTTCGTGGTCTGCAGTTCGTTGAGTTTGGCTCGCTTGCGGCGTAGCTCGTCGGCGTCGATGCGCACCCAGCGGTGGCCGGTGTGCAGCAGCGTGGCACCCGCCTCCTCGGCACGCGCGATCTCGGCCTCGGAGATCTCCTCGTCGCCGATCACCATCTTCCACTCGACGAGCGCCTCGGCACCGAACTGCTTCTTGCGGTCGTCGGCGGGTGACGGCGTTGCCTCGCCGTTGATGCTGACGCGGGTGCGGATCAGTCGTTCCGGTCCGATCAGCTCGATACCCATCCGTTGCAGCTCGACCGGAGCGATGTCGAGGAAGTCCTCGGCGACGTCGAGCTCGAGTTCGACCTGGGTCGGTTCGTGTTCGAGCGCGAGGTCGGCGAGGCCGGGAATGGCCTTGACCTGCTCGGCGGTGGCACCGATCAGCTCGCGGAGACGATCGAGGTGTTGGGCGCCCTTGGCGACTTCGATCGCGGTGTCGTTGGCGTCCCACACGTCGTTGGCGCTGCACCAGCGTGCACTGTCGCTGTCGTCGACGAGTTCGAGACGCACGATCCACGGATCGAGCGGGTCGTCGGAGATCACGAGGCGAATCCGCGGGATCACGACCGGTTCGCCGGCGAGGCGACGCTGATGTCGATCGAGGTCGTCGCGCAGGTGCTGGACCGCGTCGTCGAACTCGTCGGTGCCGCCGCGAACGACGTGGTCGGGTTTGGCGAGCGCGCCAAACGTCGCACGCAGGGCCTGGATCTCGGGCTTGCGTTGGCGGCCGAGGTCGGCCTTCCAGCCGTACTGGAACAGGAACGATCGGGCGATGCCGTCGACCAGCTGGGCGTAGATCGTCGACGCTTCGACACCCGAGCCGGCGGTGCAGATCGGCGGCATCGATGTGCCGAGCGCGGCGACGGTCGCCTCGATCGACTCGGACGTGACCGGCCTCCAGCGAGCGACCGTGAACGGGCCTTCGTCAACGATCACGGGGGTGATACGTCCCGCCGACACGGTGCGACGAGCGAGTTCGGCGACGCGCGCGAACCAGGCGAGCGAGTCGGACAGGAACTCGGCCCCCGGTAGCTCGGACAGCCAGACGGTGGTGCCCATCGCATCGAGCTGCACCGACGAGGCGTGCAGCGAGGGTCGACCGTCGATGTCGAGGCTGATCCGGCCGATCGCTCCGTACGACACCGGCGTGTCGTGCCAACCGGTGCGCAGGCCGTCGGAGTCGAGATGGCGGAACCCGCCGTAGAGCCACGCCATCGGCGCCGTGTCGATGCCGTTCCAGCCCCACACGTGCAGCGCGCCGCTGCGCCACGTCCCCTGCGCCACGTGCGCAGGCCGGTGACGCGTCAGCGAGGCCATCCCCACGACGCTACCGAGGGCCTGTCACCGAGTTGACGTACACGATGTGCCAGGCGCATCGTGTACGGCGCTCGATCACGCCTGGGGTCAGCCCCCCGACATGATGTTGACGCCGGAGAACGACCGGAGCGCGTTGGCCATCGCCTCACGGGCGTACTCGGAGGTCACCATCGCATCGACGGCGGGGATGGCCGTGTGGGTCTGGCCGGCACACTGCAGGTGCTCGACTTCGACACCGGCGTCGGCGAGTGCCCCGGCATAGGCGTCCCCCTCGTCACGCAGCGGGTCGAACTGGCACGTGATCACGAGCGCGGGCGGGAGACCTGCAAGGTCGCCGAGGAGCGGCGAGGCCTTCGGATCGGAACGGTCGGCGGGGTCGCAGTAGTGATCCCAGAACCAGTTCATCACCGACATCGTCAGTGCATAGCCCTCGGCGTTCTCGGTGTGCGATGGACGTTCCGTGGTGCCGTCGGTGACCGGGCACAGCAGCACCTGGCCCGAGATGCTCGGCCCGCCGGCGAGCTTCGCCTGCTGGGCGGTGACCGCAGCGACGTTCGCGCCGGCGCTCCATCCGGCGACTGCGATCGGACCCGACACCCCGCCGAGTTCTGTGGCGTGGTCGGCGATCCAGGTCGCGGCGGCGAGGCCGTCGTCGGCAGCGGCCGGGAATCGCGCCTCGGGCGCATGGCGATAGTTGACGGACACGATGATCGAGTTGGAGTTGACGCACAGGTGACGGCACAGCGGATCGTCGGACGTGGCGCTGCCGAGCACCCAGCCGCCGCCGTGGAAGTACACCGCGATCGGATGCGGGCCGTCGGTGGCGGGCCGGTAGAGGCGGTACTCGAGGGTCGCGCCGTCGGCACCGGGGAGTGTGCCGTCGACGATCTCGCCGACGTCGGGTCCCGGCGGCATCATCGCGCCGGACGCCTCCATGAACGCGCGGGCACCGTCGACCCCCATCGTCTCCAGCGGTGGCAACTGCAGCTCGGCCATCGTCTCGAGCAGTACCTGGACATCGGGCTTCAGCTCGCGGATGATCCCGTCGTTGACCCTGCGGCCCCCAGGACCGTCGAGCGCGAAGCCGAGATAGCTGCGCTCGACCACCTCGTCGCAGGTGCTGCGATAGCGGCCGACGCCGCCCGGGTAGGGCAGGAACACCTGCGGCTTGCCGGGCACGTTCACGCCCATGTACCACGAGTTCGCGGTGGGCATCAGGGTGAGGTCGGCGAACTCGTTGCTGTGTTGCACCCACCGGGTCTCGGCGAGTTCGGTCGGCTCGATCGTGACCAGATCGTTGTCGCGGAGGTGGATCATCGCGTCGGCGATCCAGTCGACGTGCTGCTCGATCGACACCATCATGTTCGACAGCACCGACGGGCTGCCGGGTCCGGTGATCATGTACAGGTTCGGGAACCCCGACGTCATCAGGCCGAGGTAGGTGACCGGACCGTCGGCCCACTTCTCCTTCAGCGTCACGCCGTTGCGGCCGGTGATGTCGACGCCGACGATCGCGCCGGTCATCGCGTCGAAGCCGGTGGCGAACACGATCGCATCGAACTCGAAGGACTCGTCGGCCGTGTCGATGCCGGTCTCGGTGATGGTGGAGATCGGATCCTTGCGGAGGTCGACGAGACGCACGTGCGGCAGGTTGTAGGTCTCGTAGTAGTTGGTGTCGAGACAGGCCCGCTTGGTACCGACGTAGTGGTTCGTCGGGCACAGGGCCTCGGCGACGTCGGGATCGTTCACCGTGGAACGGATCTTGTCGTGGATGAACTGGCGCAGCGTGTCGTTCGAGTCGGCGTTGGCGAGCGTGTCGTTGAACGTGCCGGTGACACCGAGGAGTTCGCCGGCCGCCCACATCGCCTCGTAGCGGGCGGCCCGCTCCTCGTCGGACACCATCAGCGCTCCCTCCAACGGTGTCTCGCGGGGAACCCCGGCAGCCGACAGCCGCGCCTCGGCACGGTAGGCATCGGGGTCGGCGCGGAAGGCCGCCATGCGCTCGTCGGAGATGGGGCCGTTGCGTGCCGGGATCGAGAAGTTCGGCGTGCGCTGGAACACGGTGAGCTGTTCGGCCTCGGCAGCGATCAGCGGGATCGACTGCACCGCCGACGACCCGGTGCCGATCACCGCGACGCGCTTGCCGGTGAAGTCGACGCCGTCGTGCGGCCACGTGCTGGTGAAGTACACCTCGCCGCCGAAGCGGTCGGTGCCCTCGATGTCGGGGACCTTCGGCATCGACAGGCATCCGGTGGCCATGACGTAGTGCGTCGCTGTGACGTCGGCGCCGTTGTCGGTGTGGATCGTCCAGCGGCTCGTGTCGTCGTTCCACTCGGCGGACTCGACGCGGGTGTTGAAGCGGATGTCGCGCCGCAGGTCGTGCTTGTCGGCGACGAACTGGGCGTAGCGGAGGATCTCGGGCTGGGCCGCATAACGCTCCGACCAGGTCCACTCCTGCTGGAGGTCGGGGTCCCAGCTGTAGGAGTAGTCGACCGAGAGGATGTCGCAGCGGGCACCCGGGTAGCGGTTCCAGTACCAGGTGCCGCCGACGTCGTCGGCCGTCTCGAGCACGACGGCGCTGAACCCGGCGCGCCGCATCCGCACCAACTCGTACATCCCGGCGAACCCGGCCCCCACGATCACCACGTCGACGTCGGTGTTGCTCTCGGTCATCTCGTCCCCTTCGATCGATACCCGGTCGTCAGTGTCGCGCCCGGCATCGCCCGCTTCGACCCGGACCGACCCCACCACCCATCACGTTTGCGTTGCAGTTTCGGTGACCCGGGTCACCGAAACTGCAACCCAAACGTGCAACGCAAACGGGTGCTGGCTCAGACGGTGACCGGGTCCATGGCGTCGGCGACGAGGTCGACCGAGCGGAGGCGCTGGTCGATCGTCGGCGACGAGTGAGCGGTGATCAACTCGTCGACGCCGGCGAGTGCCGCGAACTCGTCGAGGTAGGCCTTGACGTGGTCGGGTGTGCCGACGGCGGAGTAGTGCATCATCTGGGCGATCTGCTGGCCCTGCGGTGACGCCAGGATCGCGTCGGCCTCGTCGTCGGAGAGATCGCGCCCGGGCGCCACGAACCGAGCGATGCGGTAGCGGCGCACGGTCGTCCACTGCTCCTGCGCCGCGTCGTCGGTGTCCGCGGCGATCACGTTCACGCCCGCGATCGCGTACGGCTCGGCGAGTTGCTCCGACGGTCGGAACTCGCGCCGATAGATCGCGATCGCGTCGAGGAGCGCGGCGGGCGCGAAGTGCGAGGCGAACGCGTACGGCAGTCCGAGCATCGCGGCGAGCCGGGCGCCGAACAGCGACGAGCCGAGGATGTAGAGCGGCACGTTGGTGCCGGCGCCAGGTACTGCGACCACGCCGGGGATCGTCGATTCGCCGCGCAGGTAGCCCTGCAACTCGAGCACGTCGTCGGGGAACCGGTCGGACGACTGGGCATCGCGTCGCATCGCCCGCATCGTGTTCTGGTCGCTGCCCGGCGCCCGCCCGAGGCCGAGGTCGATGCGACCCGGGTGCAGTGTGGCGAGCGTGCCGAACTGCTCGGCGATCACGAGCGGCGAGTGGTTGGGCAGCATCACGCCGCCGGCGCCGAGGCGGATGGTGGAGGTGTGCGCGGCGACGTGGGCGATCAGCACACTCGTGGCCGACGATGCGATCGACGCCATGTTGTGGTGCTCCGCGTACCAGACCCGTTCGTAGCCCCGGGCCTCGGCACGCTGCGCGAGTGCCACGCTGTTGGCGAACGCATCGGCGGCGGTCTGTCCCTTGCCGATGATCGCCAGGTCGAGGATCGACAACGGGATCGAGTTCGTCACCGACCCAGCATGCCCCGCCAGCCGACCTCCGCGCACCCCCAGCGATGAGCGAAGCGACCGGATACGGCGTGTTGGCTCATCGCAAGGTCGTGCAACCCGGCTGCGATGAGCGAGACCCGCAGACGTGGCGTGTTCGCTCATCGCTTGGACGTTCGGAGGCCGGTTAGCGTTCGGAGCATGGAGCGTGTGGGGACGACGGTCGACCCGATTCCGTATCTGCCGTTCATGGACGGCCCCGCGCCCGCTGGACCCGATGCGTTCCGATGGCGTCTCGGCGTGCGACCCCTCGACCTCCACGACTGGATCGAACTCGGACCCGACGCCGATGCAGCGATCGAGGCGAAACCGCGCCTGATGGAGCAGTTCCCGGACACGGTGTTCGCCGTGCTCGACGAAAACGTCGAACCCGAATCACACGAGGTCGCGGACGCCTTGGTGACCCACCTGCGTCAGCGGTGGCCCGAAACCTACGGCGAGGCCGCACTCGACTCGACGCTGCACCCGCTCGATGCCGCGGCACGGCTGGTACCGGAGGATCTCGTGCTCCTCGTCGAGCGCGACGGACAACTCGTCTTCGGTGGCGGGTCGGTGTGTTTCCCGAACCGCTGGGACCTTCGTTCGAAGCTCGGTCTGACGATGGCCGGTGTACACGCACCGGTCGATCGGCTCAACGACCAACTCGAGGCACCGATCGACAGCTTCTTCGACCGGCTCACGCCCGAGCGCAGCTTCTGGCGCCTCGGATGGGGAGTGCTCGACACGCCCGACTGGTACACGCCTGTCGACGGCACCGCGGCGCCCCGCCCCAGCGAGCCGGCGCCGGATCAGATGTACCTGCGCGTCGAACGGGAGACCCTTCGTCGGTTCCCCGTCACTCGCTGCGTGCTGTTCACGATCCGCACCTACGTCACCCCCATCCTGCGCTCGGCACCGTCCGTGGAGGTGGCTGCCCGGCTCGCCGCGGCGCTCGACTCACTCCCCGCCGACGTTCGCGACTACAAGGATCTCGTGACGACGAGCGACGCGGTGGCGGACGTGCTACGCGCACACTGTGGATAACCCAATTTCCTGATACACTTACACTCAAGTTTTCTGAACGCGAGAGAAGGAAGTCATGGCGATCGATCCGAAGAAGTGGACCCTCAAGACCCAGGAGGCGTTCTCGGCCGCCATCGATCAGGCCAAGGAGCTCTCCAACCCGGAGTTGACGCCCGACCACGTGCTCAGTGCGATGATGCGCCAGGAAGGAACGATCGTGCCGGCGGTGCTCGCCAAGCTCGGCCAGGCGCCGTTGATGGTGCGCAACCGTGCCGACGAGGCGGTCCAGAAGCTCCCCAAGGCGTACGGCGGCGCCGAGCCGCGCATGAGCAAGGAGCTCAACAACGTCGTCGAGAACGCGGAGACGTACCGCAAGGACCTCCGCGACGACTTCTTGTCCGTCGAGCACCTGCTGCTCGCGATGAATGCCCGCCTCGACGTGGGCTCCGAGGAGCTGCTCGGCGCGCTCAAGGACGTCCGCGGTTCGCACCGCGTGACCGACCAGAGTCCCGAGGACAAGTTCGCCGCGCTCGAGAAGTACGGCCAGGATCTCACCGCCCTCGCCGAGAGCGGCAAGATCGACCCGGTCATCGGCCGTGACGAGGAGATCCGCCGCTGTATCCAGGTGCTGTCGCGCCGCAGCAAGAACAACCCGGTGCTGATCGGCGAACCGGGCGTCGGCAAGACCGCCATCGTCGAAGGCCTCGCCTCGCGCATCGCTGACGGCGACGTGCCCGAAGGGCTCAAGAACAAGCGGTTGATCTCGCTCGACATCGCCTCGATGCTCGCCGGCGCGAAGTACCGCGGCGAGTTCGAGGAGCGGCTCAAGGCCGTCCTCAAGGAGATCACCGACGCCGAGGGCGAGATCATCACCTTCGTCGACGAACTGCACACGATCGTCGGCGCCGGCGGCGCCGAAGGGGCCATGGATGCGGGCAACATGATCAAGCCCATGCTGGCGCGCGGCGAGCTGCGCATGATCGGCGCCACCACGCTCGACGAGTACCGCAAGCACGTCGAGAAGGACCCCGCCCTCGAACGACGTTTCCAGCAGGTGTACGTCGGCGAGCCGTCGGTCGAGGACACGATCGGCATCCTGCGCGGCCTCAAGGAGCGCTACGAGGTGCACCACGGCGTGCGCATCCAGGACTCGGCGCTCGTCAGCGCTGCCGTGCTCTCCGACCGATACATCACCAGCCGGTTCCTGCCCGACAAGGCCATCGACCTGATGGACGAGGCGGCCTCGAAGCTGCGCATCGAGATCGATTCGCTGCCGACCGAGATCGACGTCGTCCAGCGCCGCATCTTCCAGCTCGAGATCGAGCAGGTCGCACTCGAGAAGGAGACCGACGAGCGGTCGAAGGAGCGTCTCGACGCGCTCCACGAAGAGCTCGCCGAGTTGAACGTCCGCGTCGGTGAGATGAAGCAGGTGTGGGAGCGCGAGAAGCAGGCGATCGATGCCATCCGCTCACTGAAGGAGGAACTGGAGGGCCTCCGCACGCAGGTCGATCGCGAGACCGACCTCGCCGCTGCTGCCGAGATCCGCTACGGCCGCATCCCTGAACTCGAGCGGCGGATCGAGGACGCCACGGCGCACTTGGCATCGATCCAGGAGTCCGGCGCGATGCTCAAGGAGGAGGTCGACGCCGAGGACATCGCCGAGGTCGTCGCCCGATCGACCGGCATCCCGCTCAACCGTCTGATGGAGTCCGAGACCTCCAAGCTCGTGCACCTCGAAGAGTTGCTCCACGAGCGCGTGATCGGCCAGGACCAGGCGGTCACGTCGGTCGCCAACGCGATCCGTCGCAGCCGCGCCGGGCTGTCCGACCCGAACCGTCCGATCGGATCGTTCATGTTCCTCGGCCCCACCGGCGTCGGCAAGACCGAACTCGCTCGCGCGCTGGCCGAGTTCCTGTTCGACGACGAGAAGTCGATGGTGCGCATCGACATGGGTGAGTACATGGAGAAGTTCTCCGTGTCGCGCCTGATCGGTGCACCCCCCGGCTACGTCGGCTACGACGAGGGCGGCCAGCTGACCGAAGCGGTGCGGCGTCGCCCGTATTCGGTGGTGCTGCTCGACGAGATCGAGAAGGCCCACCCTGACGTGTTCAACACGCTGCTGCAGTTGCTCGACGACGGTCGCCTCACCGATGGGCAGGGTCGCACGGTCGACTTCACCAACGTGGTGCTGATCATGACGTCGAACCTGCGTGGAGAACCGAGCGAGTTCTTCAAGCCGGAGTTCATCAACCGCGTCGACGACATCATCCGTTTCCGGGCGCTCACCGAGGCCGACCTCGAACACATCGTGAAGATCCAGCTCGAATCGGTCCGCAAGCGTCTCGCTGATCGACGCATCACCCTCGACGTCGACGAGGGTGCCATGGCGCAACTCGCCCGCGAAGGCTTCGACCCGGCGTTCGGCGCACGTCCGCTCAAGCGCGTGATCCAACGAGAGATCGGCGACAAGGCGTCGATGCTGATCCTCGGTGGCGACGTCGCCGAAGGCGGCACGATCGCCGTTCGCGCCGGAGGCCCCGACGCCGGCCTGATCGTCTCAGCGCGCTGATTACATCAGGGGTCAGACCCGCGATGTAATCAGCCGCCGATTACATCGCGGGTCTGACCCCTGCTGTAATCGCCGCCGGCACGAGCGTGAGGCGGAAGGCCGGCGGGCGCGAGTGGACGAGGTCGAGGCGACCGCCGTCCGACTCGGCGAGCCGCCGGGCGAGCGGAAGGCCACGGCCGTGCGCGGCTCGGTGATCGCTCGGGCGGTCGAACAGCGTGGCGACACGATCGTCGGGAATGCCCGGACCCTCGTCCTCGATGGTCACGCTCGTGTCCTGCACGAGGATCGCCACCGTGCCACGGCCGTGGCGTAGCGAGTTCTCGAGCAGGACGTTCAACACCTGTCCGATCAGCCCTGGCGTGGCCATGACGTGTTGGGTTGCGCCGGTGGTCACCACCACTTGGCGTCGCTTCTCGGCGAAGCGCTGTTGCCAGTCGGCGACCTGGTGGTCGACCAGTGTCGTCAGCACGAGATCGGTCCGCTCCTTCGTGCTGCCGGTGCGGGCGACGCTCAGGAGTTCGTCGAGCGTCGTGTTCAGTTCGTGGGTCTGCGCCAGTGCGGCGGCGGCCTCCGCGGACACGTCGGTGTCGCTCGACCGTTCGAGGAGTTCGAGGCGCATCGCAATGCCGGTCAGGCCGGTGCGGAGCTGATGCGTGGCGTCTGCGGTGAAGCCGCGCTCGGATTCGAGCATCCGGTCGACCCGGTTGGCGCTGAGCCGCAGCGATCGGGCGATCGCATCGATCTCCTCGATGCCCGACGGTGGTGGAGCCGCTGCACTGAAATCACCGTCGCCGACACGCGAGGCGCTGCGGGCCAGCCGCTCCAGCGGCCGCGCCAGCTGGCGCGCCTGCACCCCGGCGAGCAAGGCAGCGGCGGCGACGGCGGCGAGAGCGATCACCGCAAGTCGCGTCACGACGTCGCCCGGCAGTTCGCCGCCCTCGGCGTCGCGCACGATCAGCAGCACCGGGATCGTCAGCACCAAGATCACCACGACGACCACAGCAATCGTCGACAGGACGAGGCGGCGGCGCACGCCGTTCAGCTCCTCGACGACGGTGGGTTGATCGAAGCCGCAGCGGGGTCGAAGCGGAACCCGACGCCGCGCACGGTCACGATCTTCGACGGGGGATCGCTGTCGTCGAGGATCTTGCGACGCAGCGTCGAGGTGTGTGTGTCGAGCGTGCGCGTCGAGCCCCACCAGTTCTCGTCCCACACTTCGCTCATGATCTGCTCGCGTTTCAGCGTCACGCCCGGCTGGCTCATCAGCAGTTCGAGGAGATCGAACTCCTTGGTGGTCAATTCGATCTCTCCGCGCCTGCCGTGGGTGTCGGTGACGAAGCACCGCCGGGCGTCGGTGTGCAGTTCGATGCCCGCCCCGGTCAGCGGTCCGGTCTGTCGGAAGCTTGTCGAGTGTTCGATCACGCGCAAGCGGGCCCGGATCCGAGCCACGAGTTCGGCGAGTCGGAACGGCTTGGCAACGTAGTCGTCGGCGCCGGCATTGAGTCCGACGATGACGTCCATCTCTTCGGCACGAGCCGTCAGCATGATGATCGGGAGTTCTGGATGCACCGCTCGGATCTTGCGGCACACGTCGAGGCCGTCGATGTCGGGCAGCGTCAGGTCGAGCAGCACGAGGTCGGGGCATGCGGCGACGACGGAAGCGATCGCCGGAAGGCCTGCATCGACGTGTTCGACCTCGAAGCCTTCCGATCGGAGAACACGGATCAACGGTTCGCTGATGCGGTCGTCGTCCTCGACCAGCAGAACGGCCGTGCTCATGCCGAGCACGGCGGTGTCGCCTGGTGCGCGAGACGTCGATTCCATCACCAGCTCATCGGCAGCGGCCAGTGCCGACTTGACGCCGTTCTCGCGTTTGCGAGCGTCGGTCGGGGCGATCTGATCGGCACTGTCTCGTAAGGTGCTCGAATGGACAGCGATTTCCCGACCTCGATCGGGCGCCTCGGCGTGATGGCGTTGGATTGTCCCGACGCACTCGCCCTTGCGGACTTCTACAACTCGATCGTGGGCGGCGACCTCGTGCCTGGCGATGACGACGATTGGGTCGAGGTCCACACCCCGAACGGTCGCCTGGCGTTCCAGCAGATCGACGATCATCGTCGACCGACCTGGCCGGGTGGCGACGTACCCCAGCAGGCGCACATCGACATCGACGTGGCGAACCTCGACGGCGCCGAGGTGGCGGTCCTCCGACTCGGGGCGCAGAAGGCCACGACGCAACCGCGACCTGATCGGTTCCGGGTGATGATCGACCCTGCCGGGCACCCGTTCTGCCTCGTCCTCGCCCCCATCTGAAAAGTCTGAAACACACACTCGAATCGTGCAAGAAGGAAGTCGGCCCGTGGAATTCGCTCGTATCAGAACCAGGTTGTCCCCTCGTCGCACCGTCGTGACGCCTGGTCGCTCCGATCCGAAGGACGGCAGCGCCGATTCCGACGTCATCGACACGGTCGGTCGCACTCAACAGATCCCGATCGTGGGCACGAGTCCGAAGGTGGAACACGAAGTCGCGGCAGCGGAGACATCGGAGGAGGTCGTGCCAGGTGCCGGGTCATCGGATGAGATCGCATCGGACGGTGAGGCGTCGCCTGACGAACAAGTGCCGAACGTTGCGGTCACTCCGGCGAAGGTCGACGAGCCGGCGTCAGCAACCGATGCCATACGCGGTGTCGACCTCGAGAACGTCGCCGAGATCGCGCCCGCGGACCGTGACGGCGCTCGTACCGTCAGTTCAGTCGCTGCGACGACGACGCTGGTCGGCACCGAGTTGATCAGCGGCCTGCGGGGGGCGGGGCGGCACCTGGTGCGTCCGTCTGCCTCCGAAGGCCACCTCCGTACCGAGTTGACGATCGCTGCACGTCGCATCGATTCCGTGGTTCGCGACAGCAACGCATACGACGAGGGTTGGGCGATCGCCGCGATGGGACTGATCCACGATGCCGGCTTCGCGCTCGAGCAACGCAGGATCTCCGACGGTTGGCAGCTCCTGCGGGCGGCGCAGACCGAGCTGCTCGAGGGCCTCGACCGGCGGAGCCTGCTGGTCGAACGGGCGAACATCAGCGGTCGCGAGCTCACCGAGGACGAGTCGACGAACATCGAGGAACTCCGCAGCGAGGTCTGGGCGATGCGCCAGACCAAGAACCGGTATCTCGCCGAACTCGACCGACGATTGGTCGAAGGCGGTCGGGGGCTGCTCTACCGGGGCTTCACGCTGTTCGGCGCGTTGGTCCTCGGGGCGATCGGAGTGTTGGTGACGACACCGTCGTCGAATCCCGACGACGCGCTCGGTGGGATCGGCAACTACCTGACCATCGTGGGGTTGGCCATGACCGGGGCAGCGGTGTCGTACGTGTTGTTCACGCGGAACTCCTCGCGAGCGGCGTCGATCTCCGAAGTGGTCAACCCGCTGCAACTCGTCTTGCTCCGGCTTGCGTTCGGTGGGGTCGTCGGGTTGTTGCTCGTGGTGCTCCTGCAGGCCGGGGTGCAGGACCTCGTGAGCGTGAGCGCCCAGTCGGCGTACTTCTGGGCGGTGCTCGGCGGGTTCTCCGAACGTTGGGTCGATCGATTGATCGACCAGGTGGAGAGCTCGTCTCAAGAGGCGGCCGAGGCCGCGTGCCAGGAAGGCTCCTGACCGACGGCGACCCGGCGGACCCGCGTCAACGTTGACGCAGGCGGAGGGCGTCGCCGTGGGCGGGGAAGCCTTCGTGGTCGGCGAGCGCCAACACCGACGGAGCCATTCGGGCGAGCGCCGCGGCGTCGGCGCGGGCGATGGCGGTGCGCTTGAGGAACGTGTCGGCGGTGATGCCGGACGACACGTGGGCGAATCCCGACGTCGGCAGCGACGCCGGGCACCCGATGACGAAGTTGGCGGCGCTGAATGGCGTGTGTTGACCGATGAGGATTTCGCCGGCGTTGACGAGCGCATCGACGACCTCGTCGACGACCGCGTCGGCGACGGCGACCTGGAGGTGCTCGGGTGCGAACTCGTTGGCGATGCCGACCGCGACAACAAGGGAATCAACGAGCACGCAGCCCCCGTTCGGGCCCAGCGAGGCTCGCGCTGCCGTGGCGCGCACGTCGGCGAGTCCGGCCAACTGCCGTTCGAGTTCCGCATCGACGGCGTCCGCGAGCGCGGCCGAGTCGGTGAGCAGTACCACGGTGCTGTCGGTGCCGTGTTCGGCTTCGATCAGCAGGTCAGCCGCCAGCAGCGCGGGGTCGGCGCTGTCGTCGGCGATCACGAGGCTCTCGGTCGGGCCGAGCAGCATCATCGTCGCCACGCCGTGGCGTTGCATCTCGACCTGGGCGATCGTGACCGCGGGCGATCCGGGCCCGACGATCTTGCGGACCTTGGGAATCGTGTCCGTACCGAAACCGAGCGCCGCGATACCGGCCGGGCCGTTCACCCGGAACACGTCGGCGATGCCGAGCTTGCGGCACACCACCAACACGGCTGGGTCGACCTCGCCGCTGCCGCCGGGAATTGGTGGGACGACGAGCGACACCGACGGCACCCCCGCAACCACGGCCGGCACGGCCAGCTGGTAGGCAACGCTCGGATAGCTCGCCTTGCCGGACGGCGTGAACAGACCAGCCGACGTGATCGGGCTGATCTTCTCGCCGACGATCAGGCCCGGCTCGCTCTCGAACGACCAGTCCTGGGCCTGCTCCATCTGCGCCTCGTTGAACGCTCGAAGGTGGGCGATCGCATCGTCGAGCGCCGCGTCGACCTCGGCCGACACTGACGCCCGCTCGAACTCGTCGGCGCTCACCCGCAGCCCGTCGGGCGACACCTCGATGCCGTCGAACCGGCCGAGCGCTTCGCACACGGCGATGTCACCCCGCTCACGCACGTCGTCGATCAGGTCACCGATCGAGCGCCTCAGGCCAGGCTCGAAGATGTCGTCGATCCCGCGGCGCATCAGCGCATCGCGAGCGCCGACGTTCATGTCGTTCCAGACCTGTCTGCGCATCACCGTCACCACGCCGACGCTACCGGCGAGGCTGCCACCGGTGCCGAAGGATTACATCGCGGGTCTGACCCCTGATGTAATCCGCCGTCAGGCGCCGATCCGTTGCAGCCAGTACTGGTTGAACTGCCAGATGGCTGCTTCGTAGGGCGACAGGCGGCCCTGCGCGGCGAGCGGTGCATGCAGGCCGCGCCACGGTCCTTCGTTGACCGGGATGTCCTCGCCGTGGATCCAGGCGAGGCCCTCGTGGATCGCGGGCAGCGCTGCGATCACCTCGGGGTCGATCGCGACGTGTGGCTCGAGCAGCAGGTGGATGCGCAGCGTCATCCGGTCGTGGGCGTGTGGCACCACCTCGTACCAGGTCGCCAGCGTGCCGGTCACCGCGAACAGCAACGTCGGGTACACGCAGATGGCGAGCAGGTCGGCTCGTCGTTCGCGGTCGAGCCCCGACAGGAACGGCAGGTCCGGGCTCTCGTCGAGGCCGGTCACGCCGGGCATGTGCAGCAGCGACCACGGTGCACCGTCGTTGTCGACGACGAACGACGCCGCTGCCGGGTTGCTCTGCTGGAACGTGTCGCGGTGCGGGCCGATGTGGTGGTACGCCTCCATGAAGTTCTCGACGAGCAGCTTCCAGTTCCATGGCGAGTCGAACTCGATCGTGTCGACGATGACGAGATCGCCCAATCCGTACTGTTCGAGGGTGGCCGCAAGCGGTTCCAGTTGCGGAGCCAGCGGGGCGGGATCGTCGTTCATCGAGACGAACACGAAGCCCTCCCATTCTTCCACCGCAAGCTGGGGGAGCTGGCACGAGGCCGGATCGAACCCCTCGGCGCCGTCCATCATCGGTGCGGTGTGCAGGGATCCGTCACGTCCGTATGACCACTGGTGGTAGGGGCACACGATCCACCGGGCTGATCCGGGTTCGGACACGAGCGGCATCGACCGGTGCAGGCACACGTTCGACATCGCCCGCACGGCCCCGTCGTCGCCTCGGATCACGATCACCGGTTGGTCGACGACGTCGACCGCCACGTAGTCGCCGGGCTGGGCCACCTGCGACGAACGAGCGACGCAGATCCACTCGTGCCGGAAGATGGTGTGGACCTCGCGTTCCCACACGGTTGGATCGGTGTACGCGGCAGGCGGCAGTGTCCACGCGCCAGGCAGTGGTGCTCTCACGCGCTCGACTTGTTCCGCACCGAGCGAGGGAGCCACCGGAACGGACAACGAGGGAGCCACGGGAAACTAGTACCATCTCGACACGTTCCAATCACCATTCCAGGGGAGCGTGCATGCCCGTCACCGTCGTCGTCGGAGCCCAGTGGGGCGATGAGGGCAAAGCCAAGGTCATCGACCTGCTGTCGAAAGAGCACACGTACGTCGTGCGCTACCAGGGTGGGCACAACGCCGGCCACACCGTTGTCGTCGATGGCGAGCGCTACGCCCTGCAGCTCGTTCCCTCCGGGATCCTCTACGACCATGTGATCCCCGTGATCGCGAACGGCGTCGTCGTCGACCTGCCGACGCTCTTCAACGAGGTCGACATGCTCGAGGCGCGCGGCATCTCGTGTGCCGAGCTGAAGGTGTCGAGTCGGGCGCACCTGATCTTCCCGTGGCACCAGGCCCACGACGCGATCGCCGAGGCGATGCGCGGCGACGACAAGATCGGCACCACGCTCAAGGGCATCGGCCCCGCTTACGCCGACAAGTCGCGCCGTGTGGGCATTCGGGTCGGTGACGTCCTCGACGCCGATCGTTTCGCCGGTCTGGTCCGCGAGCGCGCCGTCGCCGAGAACACCTTGATCGAGCAGGCCGGTGGCGAAACCCTCGACGTCGACGAGATCGTCGAGCGGTTCGGCGAACTCGGCGCGCGGGTCGCTCCGTTCGTGTGCGACACGGTCGGTCTGCTCCACAGTGCGCTTGCCGCTGGCACGCATGTGTTGCTCGAAGGGGCCCAGGCCACGTTCCTCGACCTCGACCACGGCACGTATCCCTACGTCACGTCGTCGAACCCGACGGCGGGTGGCGCCTGCGTCGGCACAGGCCTCGGTCCGCGCGACATCGACCGCATCGTCGGGATCACCAAGGCCTACACGACTCGAGTCGGTGCCGGCCCGTTCCCCACCGAGCTCTTCGACGTCGACGGCGACACGCTCGTCGATGTCGGCAAGGAGTTCGGCACGGTCACAGGTCGACGTCGTCGCGCCGGCTGGCTCGACTGCGTGATGCTGCGCCAGGCCGTACGCCTCAACAGCCTCACCGAGCTGGCCCTCACCAAGCTCGACATCCTCGACGGATTCGAGACGATCAAGATCTGCACCGGCTACCGCCTCGATGGGGAACTGCTCGAGCACTACCCGGATCGCTCCGAGCTGATCGCCGACGTCGAACCCGTCTACGTGACCCTGCCCGGTTGGGGCAGCGTGTTGAGCGACAAGCGCGAACCCGGCCAGCTGCCGCCGGAAGCGAAGCGTTTCATCGAGATCGTCGAGGAGCAGGTCGGGGTGCCGGTCAAGGTGGTCGGCGTCGGCGCCGAGCGCGACGACTACCTCGTCTGGGCCTCATGATCCCCCGCTATTCCACGCCCGAGATGGACGCCGTCTGGGCCGACACGGTCCGCTTCGGTCGCTGGCTCGAAGTGGAGTTGCTCGCGACCGAGGGCCACGCAGCCCTCGGGATCGTCCCCGCAGATGATGCGGTGACGTGCCGTGAACTGGCACCGGCGACCGACGAGGCGTTCGTGCAGCAGGTGCTCGACCGCGAGGCGGTCACCGATCACGATGTCGCCGCGTTCGTCGACGTCGTGCAGGCGGCGATCGGGCCGCCCGCGTCGTCGTGGATCCACTACGGGCTCACGTCATCCGACGTGGTCGACACCGCGCTGTGCTGGGCGCTGCGCGACGCCGCCGACCTGCTGATCGACGCGTCGAGCGAGCTGCTCGCCACGCTCGTGCGTATCGCCCGCGAGCACCGCGACACGGTGATGATCGGACGAACGCACGGCATCCACGCCGAGCCGACCACGTTCGGAGCCAAGGTCGCCTTGTGGGCACTGCAGGTCGACCGTGACCGCACGAGGTTGCGGGCCGCCCGCGACAACGTCGCGGTGATGAAGCTCAGCGGTGCGGTGGGGACGTACTCGAACATCCCGCCCGAGGTCGAACGACACGTCGGTGACGCGCTCGGGTTGAAGCCGGTGCCGGCGACTCAGGTGATCGCCCGCGACCGCCACGCCGAGTTCCTGTACGCGTGTGCGTCGGTCGGTGCAACGTGCGAGTTGATGGCGGTCGAACTCCGACACTTGCAGCGCACCGAGGTGCGTGAGGTGCAGGAGGGGTTCAAGCCGGGGCAGAAGGGCTCGTCCGCGATGCCCCACAAGCGCAACCCGATCTCCGCCGAGACGATCTCAGGACTCGCCCGAGTGCTGCGTGGCAATCTGTCGGCGGGCATGCAGGACGTGGCGCTGTGGCATGAACGCGACATCTCGCACTCGTCGGTCGAACGCGTGATCCTGCCGGATTCGTCGCAGCTGGCGTTCTATGTGATGCGGCGCCTGCGACGGCTGCTCGACGGATTGATGGTGTTCCCCGAGCGCATGCAGGCGAACCTCGACGCCAGCTATGGCCTGGTGTTCAGCCAGCCCGTTCTGCTCGCATTGGTGCAGGCCGGCGCGACACGTGATGACGCATATCGGATCGTGCAACGCAACGCGATGCAGGCGTGGGACGACGGTGTCGATTTCCGTTCACTGCTCGAAGCCGACGACGACGTCGACAATGCGGTGCTCGACGAGGCGTTCGATCTGCGCCGATCGCTGCGCAACCTCGATCACGTCCTCGAACAGCTCGACGACCTCGAGGCCTGATCGGGCCACGAACATGATGTGTCTGGTGGCACGCGCTGAGTGCGCGCCAGGCGCTGTGCTGGGAAATGGGGGTTGCGATGAGCGAAGCCGCCGTATCCGGTCGGTTGGCTCATCGGAGGGTGGTTGTCGGGGGTTGCGATGAGCGAAGCCGCCGTATCCGGTCGGTTGGCTCATCGGAGGGTGGTTGTCGGGGGTTGCGATGAGCGGAGCCGCCGTATCCGGTCGGTTGGCTCATCGGTGAGAGACGCAGGTCGCGAACACCAGCAGTTCCCAATCCGATGACGCCCATGGCGCATCGTGTACGTCAGTCGGCGCGGGAGATGCCGGCCTGTTTGAGCGCGCTGGCGGGGACGCCGACGTCGCGCCACGAGGCGTACGAGATCGACTTGCTGTCGGAGTAGCTCTTGGCCACCTTGACGAACTCGGCTTCGAGCGCATCCATGTCGATGGCGTCGGACTTGGCCGCCAGTTCGGCCTCGAGATCGCGGCGCTCCTGGACCAGGAGGAGCTCGTCGAGCGGGCTCGCACTGGCGAGTTCGACGTCGATGGCATCGAGGCGCTTACGGATGGTGTCGGGTGTGCGCTTGCGCCCTCGCTTCGGCTTGGTGGCGCGAAGTCCTTCGAGGTAGTCGCGAACCACTCGACCCTCCATACGGCCTTTGGCGAGCGCCGCCTTGTGGGCTTCGCTCATTGGTGTTCGAGGTCCTCTTTTGCCTGCCATGGCGGCCAATCTTATGGAGAATTCCGGGGGATGCAATAGCCTGGAAATCGATGTTCGAATTGTCAGCTCACGGGACCGATGTCCACGTTGGTGAGGGGCCCCGATATCCGTGGGGTGGTCTCTATGGTGGCCAGATCGTCGCGCAAGCACTCCGCGCCGCGGCGATCTCGGTCGATCCCGAACTCGAACCACACTCGATCCGGGCCTATTTCATCCGACGAGGGGATCACACCGAACCCGTGCGCTACGAGGTCGACCGGATTCGAAATGGTCGGAGTTTCGCCACCCGCCGTGTGGTGGCCCGTCAGGCAATAGGCGCCATCCTGAACGCGGAGAGTTCGTTCCAACGGCCCGAGCGGGCGGCCGCCTTTCAGACGGTGACGATGCCGGAGGTGCCGGCAGCCGAGTCGTTGGTCGAGGATTCGTGGACGCCCACGTTCGCTCGTGTGGTCGTGCCCGCCGACCAGGTCACCGGTGGGGCGCGCGACGGCACCGGTCGGGCAGTCGCCTGGATGCGCGTCAACCACGATCTGGGCGACCCGCTCGACGCGAGCGCCCAGCTGCTCCACCGCTGTTGGTTGGCCTTCCTGTCCGATGACATGCCGACCGACTCGGTGATCCGAGCGCACCCGGTCGCCGACGATCCCGAAGCGCGTGACAGCCTGTTCTGTGCGAGCCTCGACCACACCATCTGGTTCCACCGTTCGCTGCGCGCCGACCGCTGGCACCTGTACGACTTCTCCTGTCATCACTACGTCGGCGGCCGTGGCCTCTCGGTCGGTCACGTCTTCGAGGCCGATGGCACCCACGTTGCGACGGTCGCCCAGGAGGTGCTCGTGCGTGACGCTCGAGACCGGAGCTGAACCACAGCCGGTGGCCCGCTACCGTCGGCCCGGATGAACGACGCGCCGACGCCCCGCCCGCTGTCTCCGACGCTCGAGATCCTGCGGGCGCACGTGATGGAGCACTCGGTCAAGCACGGCGAGTTCACGCTGAAGTCCGGTGCCACGAGCACCTGGTTCCTCGACACGAAGCAGACCGCCTGCCTGCCCGACGGAATCGTCGCCGTGGCCGATGCGGTGTTCGAGGTGTTCGGTGACGTCATCGACCAGATCGATGCGATCGGCGGCTTGACGATGGGTGGCGATCCGGTCGCCTATGGCGTGGCCGCAGTCGCTGCCACACGAGGCCATCACATGCGCAGCTTCAGCGTGCGCAAGGAACCGAAGCAGGGTGGGATCACCGGCCGCATCGCCGGCGCGCTGCGTCCCGGCGACCGGGTACTCGTCACCGAGGACACCACGACGCGCGGCACGTCGTTGATCGAAGCGGCCGAGCAGATCGCAGCATTCGGGGCGATCCCGGTGTGGATGACGGTGATCGTCGACCGCGGCGGCACGTGCGCGGCGATGGCGGCCGAGCACGACATCGACTATCGCCCGTTGCTCGGTGCCCCCGACCTCGGTTTCGGCTACGGCACCTGAGCGCCTGCGGGCGGCGACATCCGCTCACCGCAGCGGCTGGAGCACGCCGGGATTCAAGATGTCGAGCGGGTCGAGGGCCCGTTTGATCGACGCCATCGCCGCGAGTTCGCCGGCGTTGCGCACGAGATGGAGCCACGGCGTCTTGGCGATGCCGATGCCGTGCTCGGCCGAGATCGTGCCGCCGAGCGCGGCGACCACGGGCAACACCGCCTCCGCGAGTGCGTTGGGCGCTGACGAGTCGAGGAAGTTGAGGTGCAGGTTCCCCTCGGCGAGATGTCCGAACGGGATCAGAAGCGCTCGCTGGCGGTGGGCGGCAGTCCGCGCCACGTCGAGGACCAGATCGATCGACGCGACGGGAACGGCGACGTCGAGCTTGTAGGTCGGTGTGCTCGCGGCGGTGGCCGCGGCGGCGATCGCCTCGGTGATGCGGTCGCGGAATGACAGCAGGTGCTGGCGGCGGGGGCCGTCGGTGGCGATCGCCGTCGCGGCGACACCATCGACGTCGGCGAGCACCTCGAGCAGGTCGGTCGAGGGGTCGGTGTGGTCGGCGCACTCGATCACGACGGCGACGCCTCCGGTCGGGAGATCGATCGGCGCCGTGGTCCCGAGGTGGGCAGTCACCAGGTCGAGCGCCTCGGGCCAGATGATCTCGATCGAGTCGAGCGACCGTAGCCGTCGTCGGGCCGTGGCGAGCAGCGCCAACGCTGCGTCGAGATCGTCGAACGCGACCAACGCGGTCGTGACCTGATCGAAGTGGGGAACGAGGCGCAGGCGTGCGGCGGTGACGACAGCGAGTGTGCCCTCGGAGCCGGCGAGCAGTGACGGCCAGTGGAGACCGACCGTCTCCTTCGCCAGTCCGGCGAGCGACCCGACGACGCTGCCGTCGGCGAGCACCGCTTCGACGCCGACGAGCTGTTGGCGCATGGTGCCGAATCGCACGACTCGCGAACCGCCGGCGTTCGTGGCGATCGCTCCGCCGACCGTGGCCGTATCGCGCGCCGCGAAGTCGATCGGGGTGTCGAGACCTCCCGCATGGGCCGCCCGTCGCCAGTCGGCCAGGGTGACCCCAGCGCCGCAGGTGATCTGCATCGACGACGCGTCGGGCTCGGAGATGGCATCGAAGCGTCGCATCGACAGCACGATCGTCGGACGGTGCTCGGCGTCGTCAGGTCGTGGGACGCCACCGCCCACCAACCCGGTGTTGCCCGCCTGGGTGACCACAGCGACACCGATGTCGGAGCACGCACTCAGCACTGCGGCGACCTGATCGTTGGTCGCGGGTCGCACGACGGCGGCACACGCGCCGGTGTAGCGCCCCGTCCAATCGGTCTCGTAGCTCCCGCGTTGATCGGGGTCCACGAGTACGTGCTCGCCGCCGACGATCGCCGACAATGCGCTCACGATCTCGACACTGGCCACGGCCGAAGTGTTGCACGGCCCGGTGAGTTTGGGTCGCTGACCCGGCCGGAGGTCTACGATCGGAGCACAACTCAGGGGGAGGGATCATGCGGATGGAATCGTTCTGGCGCTGGCTCGGCGTAGCGCTCGGTAAGCACTGGAAGGTCGTCGTGGCCGCCGTGGTCCTGATCACGGTCGTTCTCGGTCTCGGCGGCCGCAACGTCGAGTTCGCGACCGGCCAGGACAGCTATCTGAACCCCGACTCGCAGATCGCCATCGACAATGTGGCGTTCCAGGACGACTTCGGCGGCGAGACCGTGATCCTGCTGTTCTCATCGAACGATGGCTCCGACGTCAGCAAGCTCTACGAGGGGGCGAACCTCGCCGAACTCGAACGGATCACCGAGGAGCTCCACAGCGTCGACGGCGCGTACGCGATCGTCACGCCGCTGACGTCGCTGCAGTTCAGTGCAAATCTGTTGTCCGGCGGTGCCTCGTCGGTCGGCTCCAAGGCGTTGCTCTCGGCGCTGTCACGCGACGAAGCGGGGGCCGCCGCCCGCCAGGCCGACGTCACGGTGTCGCTCGCCCGTCTGGGAGCGATCCCCGAAGAACAGCGGGTGATCGGCGAACCGGCGTACAACCAGCTGCTGATCTACGACAACGGTGGCTTCACTGCCGATGGGACGACGGTCACGGCGCCGGCGGTCACCGACCTCCGGGTCCGCAAGTCGCTGCAGGGTACGTTCCCGAACGTCGAGGGCGGTGCCATCAACGGCACCGCCGTGGGCGGCGTCGTGCTCACCGGCAACGCCACGCTCGACGAGCAGACCGCCGCCACCAAGCAGGTGGTCGAGGTGCTCGACGGCGCCACGTTCGAGGGGTTCGACCTCACCGTCACCGGTTCGCCGGTGTATCTCGCCGAGATCAACGACTATCTGAAGGGCGGCATGCTCACGCTCGGCGCAGCTGCGCTCGGGTTGATGGCGGTCGTGCTCGCCATCATGTTCCGGGTCCGCTGGCGTCTGCTCCCCCTGCTGTCGGTCCTCGTCGGCGTGCTGTGGGCGTTCTCGATCCTGGGCATCATCGGCATCGACCTGTCACTGGTGACGATCTCCGGTCTGCCGATCCTGATCGGTGTCGGCATCGACTTCGCCATCCAGGTTCACAACCGCGTCGAGGAAGAGGTGGTGCTCGACAAGGAGGACCACCCGATCGCCGAGACGCTCGCCAACCTGGCGCCGCCGCTGTTCGCCGCGACGCTCACCGGTGTGGTGGCGTTCCTCGCATTGCGCATCTCGAAGGTGCCGATGATCCGCGACTTCGGCATCCTGCTGGCGATCGGCATCACGGTGCTCGTCATCGTCGGCATCGTCATCACCGCGTCGGCGCTCGGCATCCGGGAATGGACCAAGCCCACCGAAGTTCGACCTCCATCGATGGTCGAGCGCATCGTGGTGAAGCTCGGTGGCCTGCCCACCCGCTATGGCCTCCCGCTGGTGATTCTCGCTGGCGTGTTGTTCATCGGCGGCGTGCTGGCCGAGGGTCGGGCCCAGATCGAGTCCGATCCCATCAAATGGATCGACCAGGACAGCCAGGTCGTGAAGGACATCGAGAAACTCGAGGACGAGACCGGGTTCTCTTCGACGCTCGGCATCCTCGTTGCCGCCAACAACATCTACGACCAGGAAGTCATCGACCTCATCTGGGACTTCACGCTCGACGCCGAGGCACGCGACGAAGTCGTGTCGAGTTCGAGCATGGTCAACACGATGGGCAAGATCATCATGATCGACGATGCGACGCCGATCTCGCCGACGAGCGACGACGTCCTCGCTTCGGTGTACGGGATTCCCGGCGTCGACGGGCCCGATCCGATGATGCCCGACGACATCGCCAAGGCGTTGCTGCGGTCGAAGGACGACCCGACGGCGACACAGCTCAACCTTCGACTCGCCCCGGCGAGCCTCGACGATCGAGCCGTCCTGGTCGAGGAACTCGAAGCCGACCTGCAGTCGCGAATCGACGCCCTCGATCTGCCGGCAGACAGCATTCTGCTGGTCGACCTGCCCGAGGGTCAGGATCCCGTGCGAGCGACGCCTGCCGGCCTCGCAACGGTGGGCATCGGTCTGCTCGAGAACCTGTCGGCCAACCGGGCCAACCTCACCTATCTGGCACTGAGCCTCGCCGGGTTGTTCCTGGTGTTGCGATTCCGCAGCCTGACCCGCACGCTGCTGGCGCTGGTGCCCGTGCTGCTGGCCGTCGGCGTGTCGTCGCTGGTGGTCGGGCTGCTGGGCTTCACGCTCAGCCCACTGACCACCGTCAGCGGCCCGCTGGTGATCGCGAGCTGCGCCGAGTTCTCGGTGCTGATCCTCGGTCGGTATCTGGAGGAACGCCAGCGTGGGCTCGCGCCGAGAGAGGCGTCCGACACCGCGGCCAGTCGAACCGGTCGAGCGTTCTTCACCTCGGCGGTCACGACGATCTGCGGCTTCGCCGTGTTGATCGGATCGGCGCTGCCGTTGCTGCGTGACTTCGGCCTGATCGTCACGCTCAATGTGGCGATCGCCCTGCTTGCTGCGCTCGTGGTGATGCCGCCGCTGTCGGTGTGGGTCGACGAGAAGGGTTGGCTCGGTACGCAGTCGCAAGGTGCCGATCCGCTGGGCTCGGTCCGCCTGGCCGCTCCGATCCCGGGCCCGCAGACCGTGGGAGCGGTCGTCGGGGCCGTCGGGTTCGCCGCGGCCGGCGTCGCCGTGTACGCGACCGCCGACACCAGTACCGGTGAGGCGAGCGAGATCTCCTACGAGGCCACCGCGTTGCCGACGACCACCACGACCACGACGACCACCACGTCGACGGTGCCGCCGTCCACGGTGCCGGGTGACACGGTGCCGGAGGGTCCGAAGATCGATCCGAACGACTTCGGCACCGAGCGTCCGACGTCGGCGGTCGGTGGCATCGTCTTCGACAACCTCATCGCCCAGGGCGTACCGCCGAACCAGGCGAACTGTGCCATCGAGTCGGTCGAGGGTGGCATCGACAACGTCGATGCAGGTGCCGTGCTCGCCGGCGACGACGCGGCAGCCGCCCCGGTGGTGCAGGCGGGCCTCGACTGCGGCATCGACCAGGCGACGATCGACGCAACGATCACCGCCATCCGAGGAGGCTGACCTCGCGCCGATCACCCACAGTGGGCGATGTCGCCCGCTGCGGCTGTTCGTACCGTGTGCTCATCGACCCGCTCCTGGGTCGCCATCGAGCAAGGAGCAAGCATGTCCGACAAGCCCACCACGATCGCCGTCGCCACGTACACCAACGAGGCCAACGCCGAACTCGACTACGACGCGCTACGCAGCGTCAAGTCCGATGGCCAGCTCGACCACATCGCCATCTCGATGGTCACCAAGGGCGCCGACGGCAAGCTGAAGATCGACCGCCACGACAGCACCGCCAAGCACCTGGCCTGGGGTGGTGGCATCCTCGGCGCCGCGCTCACCGTCGTCGCCGCACCCCTCGGCATCGTGTTCCTCGGCCCGCTCGTGGCCAACACGGCGATCTACGCCGGCGCCGGCGGTCTGGTCGGTCACTTCTGGCACAACATCCCCAAGGACGAGGTCCGCAAGATGAGCGACCTGCTCGAGACCGGTCAGTACGGCCTCGTGGTCGTGGCGGTGAATCCCAAGGGAACCGATGTCGGCGCGCTGCTCACGAATGCCGTCAACACGGTCGTCGTCGACAACGTCGAGGACACCGACGGCGACCTCGACAAGGCCTTCGAGACCGCCGAGGGCTGATCGCTAGTCTCTCCGGACGAGGCGCGGGCTCCGCGCCTCGTCCGACGGGAGGGACGACATGTCGACATCGGAACAGGCGCCGCGGACGTGCATCATCGGTGCCGGGTGTTCCGGCTTCACGATGGCCAAGCGCCTGAAGGATGCTGGGCTGGCCTACGACTGCTTCGAGATGTCGGACGACATCGGCGGCAACTGGTACTTCGGCAACCCGAACGGGATGTCGTCGTGTTACCAGAGCCTGCACATCGACACCTCGAAGTGGCGCCTGGCCTTCGAGGACTACCCGGTGCCGAGCGACTGGCCCGACTTCCCGCACCACAGCCAGATCCTGCAGTACTTCCACGACTATGTCGACCACTTCGGCCTGCGCGAGACGATCACATTCAACACAGCGGTCACCGACTGCGAACGTCTCGACGACCGCCGTTGGAAGGTGACGCTGTCGACCGGCGAGTCACGTGAGTACGACAATCTGGTGGTCGGCAACGGCCATCATTGGGACGCCCGCACGCCCACCTATCAGGGAACGTTCGACGGTTACCAGGTGCACTCGCACCACTACCGCGACCCGTTCGAGCCGTACGACTTCCGGGGCAAGCGGGTGCTGGTCGTCGGCGCCGGGAACTCGGCCATGGACATCTCCTCCGAGCTGTCGCAACGCCCGGTCGCCGAGCAGCTCTTCATCTCGATGCGCCACGGAGTGTGGGTGCTGCCGAAGTACTTCGACGGCAAGCCGGCCGACAAGGCGTCGCTGCCGCCGTGGATGCCGGCGAAGGTCGGCCGGGCGCTGGCGCGCAAGAAGATCCGCAAGACCGTCGGCAACATGGAGGACTACGGCCTCCCCAAGCCCGATCACCGTCCGCTCGACGCTCACCCATCGGTGTCCGGCGAGTTCCTCACGCGGGTCGGCTGCGGCGACATCACGCCGAAGGGTGCGATCGACCGCCTCGACGGTGACGGCGTGGTGTTCACCGACGGCTCACGCGAGCAGGTCGACGCCATCGTGTGGGCGACTGGCTACAACGTGACGTTCCCGTTCTTCCGCCAGCCCGACTTGACCCCGAAGGACAACACGTTCCCGCTGTTCAAGCGGATGGTGAAGCCGGGCTTCGAGAACCTGTTCTTCCTGGGCCTCGCCCAGCCGCTGCCGACGCTGGTCAATTTCGCCGAACAGCAGTCGAAGCTCGTCGCCGCAGCGATCTCGGGGAGCTATGCGTTCCCGTCCGCGAGCGAGATGCACGAGATCACGGCCGCCGACGAGAAGGTCCACCTCGGCCACTTCTACGACAGCCCCCGCCATCGCATGCAGGTCGACTTCAACACCTACTGCACCGACCTCCACAAGGAGATCGAGCGCGGCGCCGAACGATTGGTGCCGGTCACGTCCGCCTGACCCGCCGTCACACCGTGGCGTGACTGATGTGACGCATCGGTCTCAGGTGGTATCGCACGTCTGTGGGGCACGGCGCCGGCGCCACCGGACGAGCGCGAACAGCAGCAACGCGGCGATGAGTAACGCTCCCGCGATCCCGAGGCGCGTTCTGCCGGCTGCAGCGAGATCGTCGATCTGCGATTCGGCCGAAGCCAGCGTTGCGAGCGCTGCCTCGCTGTCGCCGTCCTCGACCTGAGCGCGAGCCGCATCGAGATCGCCTTCGATGTCGGAGCCCCATCGACCGATCGACACCAGGAGGCCGGACGCCGCATCGAGTTCGTCGTCGACTTCGATGATGCGCTCCGTCGCTTCGAGCTGATCCTCGGTCGCAGCGATCCCGCTGGCGAAGTCGTCGACCCCCTCGACGTCGGACAGTGCGGGCGGGTTCACGTCGGCCTGATCGGCGACCAGGGCGACCTCCTGGAGCAGCTCGTCGAGCTGCTCGCCGAGTGCGATCGCCTCATCGAGCATCGCCGTCGCCCGGCTGAAGTCGACACCGCCGGTCGATCGCATCGGGGCTGCGGCGTAGGCGACATCGGCATCTTCGGGCTCGTCGATGCCGACGGTTTCCTCGATCGTCTCCAGCTCGGCGCGCTGCTCCAACACCGTGTCGGCATCGACGATGGCTGCGGTCACGTCGTCGGCCTCCCAGCGTTCGAGACGGTTGCGTACGCCGACGGGAAGGTCCCACGGGGCGCTGCGCTCTGCGAGGGCGACCACGTCAGAGGCGGCGCGATCTCGCTGCTCGATCAACGGCGCGTCCGCGGCGCTCACCACATGGGATCGGAATGCCTCGCCGGCCGTGGTGGAGCCACCGACCTCGACCAGCACGTCGTACACCCGCTTCCAATCGAGCTCCGGCCGCTCGACGTCGCTCGTCGCGCCGTACGGGCTCGCACTGCTGCCGAGGGCAGCGACCACATCGCGCGTCCGATCGAAGCCGATCTCGTCGACGAGCGCATCGACCACCCAGAACGACGTGGCATAGCCGTACTCCTCGACCGATCGCTCCTCGTCGGCGGCCGTCCATTCGGTGAGCGGGCGTGCCGCTGGGTCGTCGGCGACTGGTGCTGTGGGAGTACGCGGCTCGTCGCCGTCGCCACGTACCAGTTCCGCGGCGTACACCTGGGGGAGGCCCTCGGTGAACCAGCGCTCGCTCGTCAAGCGCCCGTTGACCCACGCATGCGACAGCTCGTGGTAGATCGTGTCGGCGTCGAGTGCCTCGCCGACGGCGATCTCGCTGCTCTTCGCATCGAACCATCCGGCATAGCCCGACCGACTCGGCTCGACCGTCTGGCGCACAGCGAAGCTTCCCTCCACCGGCCACGGGGTACCGATCAGCTCTTCCAACGCCGGGATGCCCGCTTCGACCTTGGCGCTCGCGAAGTCGGCCCACTCGGGATCGTCGGGCCACGAGCGCAGGTCGATGTCGACGCCCTCGACGTCGAGCGGGGTGGTGATGAGCCGGTCGTCGTTCGACAACCCGACGGTGATCCGAGTGTCCTCGTTCGCCCCGGCGCGGGTGTGCACGACCGTGGCGAACTGGTCGGGTTCGCCGACCTCGAATCCCGTCAGGTCGGTGAACTCGTCGAACTCGTAGCCGAACGGTTGCGAGATCCGCAGCGTGACCATGCCTTCGTCGCCGATTCCGAACGCCACGAATCCGGCGTAGGCCTCGTTGACCCGCCACGGCACCGGATCGCGTGGTGGAGCACCCAGATGGTCGTAGGTGACCTCGACGCTGGTCGACTGTCCGCTGAACAGCTGGGTGCCGAGCGGGAATCGGTACGTCGAGAAGGCCGGGAACTCAGGGTCGGACACCAGCGTGCCCTCGAGCACGGTGCCGTTTCGTGTGGCGACGATGTTCTCGGCGCCGAGCGGCACCGCCACGTAGTAGCTGTCGAAGAACGAGCGTCGGATGGTGTCGCCGTCGACCTGGTCGGTGGTCACGTTGCGCAGGTCGATGTCGATCGTCGCCCGCACGACACCCCGGCCCGGATCGAACTCGAACGAGTTGACCGACGCCTCCTCCAGCCCGTTGCCGGCGCTCTGCGCGTCGGCACGATCGGGCGCAACGGCCGTCGCGGCGAGCACTGCGCACACTGCCGAGACGAGGAGACCCCACCGATGGACACGCCGCACACCCGAAGTCTTACCGGCGCCCACCGAACGTTCCATTCACCACCCCACCCGGGTTGCGATGAGCGAAGCGACCGTATGTGGTGGTCTGGCTCATCGGTGGGACGGGTCACCGGGTTGCGATGAGCGAGGCGACCGTATGTGGTGGTTTGGCTCATCGGTGGGACGGGTCGCCGGGTTGCGATGAGCGAGGCGACCGTATGTGGTGGTTTGGCTCATCGGTGGGACGGGTCGCCGGGTTGCGATGAGCGAGGCGACCGTATGTGGTGGTTTGGCTCATCGGTGGGACGGGTCACCGGGTTGCGATGAGCGAGGCGACCGTATGTGGTGGTCTGGCTCATCGCGGCGCGATCTGAGTGGAGACCCGACCGGGCGCTGGATGATGGTGGTCGAGACCGGCGTCGATCCGGTGACCCCACGCTTTTCAGGCGTGTGCTCTGCCAACTGAGCTACTCGACCGTGTTGCTGGCGAGCCCTTCGGCTCGACCGTGTTGCTGGCGAGCCCTTCGGCTCGACCGTGTTGGCGTCGAATCTGGCGTTCGACACCGGTGTTCCTACAGAAAAGCCACTCGCCATCTTGCGATGACGAGTGGCCCCCTGCTGCGGTCCCGACGGGACTTGAACCCGCGACCTCCGGCTTGACAGGCCGGCGTGAACTCCAGACTTCACCACGGGACCAGATATGTATGACGCTCTCGCGCCGCACCCCCAACGGGATTCGAACCCGTGCCGCCACCTTGAAAGGGTGGTGTCCTAGGCCACTAGACGATGGGGGCCTGAAGGCAATGGCCTTGTCTCGTTGAGAGCGACACGAATCTAACAGCCCCGCTCCGACAATCCACCAGACAATCGGAGACGGTCGGCGAGTCAGCCGACGACCGAGGGGGCGCTCGCAGCGAACGGATCCCGATCGGTGGTGGCCGCACGTGCGCGCAGCTCGCTCGGCACGACCGGAACGAGCATCCCGTACGGCGCCGCGTTGTACAGATGGTGGATTCGGTGAGCGTCGGCGAGCCGGTCGAGTGTGGCAATCCGGCGGTTGCCGAACGCCCCGAGGCGGCGATGGATGTACCCGTCGTGCACGAGCGCGTACGCGATGCCGTAGAGCGTGATGCCGATACCGAGTGGGATCAGCGCGGTGAGCGATGTGTTGAACCCGAGCCAGAATCCGAACATCACGATCGAGGCGAACGCAACGGGAAACCAGTCGTTTCGCTCCCAGCCCGGTGTGCGCACCGCACGGTGGTGGCTGCGGTGGAACCACTCGCCGATGCCGTGCATCACCCAACGGTGCGTGGCCGCCGTCAACGGCTCCATGAGCACGAACCCACCGATCAGGATCAGCGCGAACATTGTTGGCGACACGCCGGAAAGGCTACTCGCGCACGCCGCGATCAGCCTGCGTAGGTGGCCAACGCCTCGGCCAGCGTTGCCTGCATCACGCCGTGTTCCCGCGCCACAGCGTCCAACCACTCGGGTCGGAACACGCTGGCGACGGCGATCGGTTCGTCGAGCTGTGACCCGGCGAGTGCGAGTCGCACGAACAACGTGGCGTAGTCGGGCGGGCGGAGGTCGCGGCCCAACTCGACGAGCGCGTACGGGTCAGGCGTGGCGGAACTGGCGGGCAGCGAGAAGAAGCTCTGCGACGTCGGCCCGGTCGGCCCGCCCGCCAGCCCGGGTCCGTCGACGAGGATCGCGCCGTGGACCTGCGAGGCGCGAGCGCCGGCGATCTGCAGTGCCACGTACGCGCCGAGACCGCGTCCCACAACGGTGATCGTGCGGTTCGAGTCGCCATCGGTCAACGAGTTGAGCGCGGCGTCGGCGTCGCCCAACAACAACTCCGCGGTGTAGCCACCGCCACGCGGGATCGTCGATGCGCCGTGTCCCGTGAAATCGAGCGCCGCCACCGGCCCGGGCCAAAGGTCGGCCCAGCGCGGAGAGCTCCGCGGCGCGGCTTCGCCGAGCCCGTGCAGGATCAGCAGCGGTCGGCCGCCGGCGGCGGTCGCGTCGCGCAGGTGGTGCAGGGCCAACTCGACCTTGCCGTGGCGCAGCATCGTGACGGTGTCGAGGCTCATGCGTCTGCTCCTGTTGCGGCATCGGGAGATCCGACGAAATCGAGCACGATCTCAGCGACGAAGCCTGGCCGTTCGATGTGGACGAAGTGGCCGACGTCTTCGAGAATCTCGCACCGGCCGTCGAAGGGCATGTAGGGCAGCACCTTCTCGGGTGGCGTTCCCCATCCCATCTCCTCCATCTCGCGACCGAGGATGCCGAGGAACGGCATCGGTAACCCGGGCAGCCGCATCAGCGTCCACTCGGGTCGCCACGGGCCGAAACCTCCGAAACGCATCGATGGGTCGATCTTCCATCGCCATCCGTCGTCGGACTCGAACCCGCCGGTCGTGACGAGACGCTTGAGCCAGTCAGGGTCGAGCCGGGGGTTCATCCGGCCCCGGCGCTTCGCGAGCTCCTCGACCGTGCCGGGCTTGCGTTGGGCGGTGGCCGTGGATCGGCGATGGTCGAGCCAACCGGCGATCTCGGCTGACACCATCTTGGTGCGTTCGTGTTCGGCGACGTCGGGGATGCGTCGGTTGTACGGGATGCCGTCCATGTTGATCAGGTGGGTGAAACGGAACGGCTGAGCGTCCGCGAGCTGCGTCATCAACGCGCCACCCTTGGAGTGCCCGACGACCGGCAGCGGGCGACCGGGGCTGACGTGATCGAACACGGTGAGGGCATCTCGCATGTCGGCGTCCCACGAGTACAGCTCGGGATGCTCGCTGTCGCCGTGGCCACGCTGGTCCCAGCTCACGATGCGCCACCCACCGGCCGCGAGCTTCGGTGCGAACACGTCGAAGGTCCGCGCGAAGTCGAAACCACCGTGCACGAGCAACATCGGCGGCGCATCGGCGTCGCCCCACTCGTGCACAGCGATCTGGAGACCGTTGGCGTTCAGGTGGTACTCGCGTGCGGGGTGGACCGCATCGGGGTAGTCGAACTCTGCGGTCGGATCGCCGAACGAACGGTCGGTCCTGATCGGGGAGGGGGTACTCGTCACGGCATCCGAGAGTACGTGGCAGCTCGTGATTCGTCGCCATCACGGCGGATCCCGAAGGGTGCCGGAGGGTGGGCGCGTGCCGCCGCCGCCGTCCGAGGCCTAGCATCCGTCGCCATGAAGCGTCCCGATCGCACCGTGACTGCAGCCATCGCCGCCGTGCTCGCTGTGCTCGTCGTTGCCTGCGGAACCACCGATCCGGCATCGCAGGAGCGGCTTCCGCCGATCCAGACCACCACGCCGACCACGACCAGCACGACCACCACGGTCGCTCCGGCCGATTTCCTGTACGTCGTGCAGTCCGGCGACACGCTGGGCAAGATCGCCGAACGCTTCAGCGTCACCATCGTCGCGATCGTCGAAGCCAACGGTCTGTCGAGCGCCGACGACATCCAGGCCGGTCAGTCGCTCGAGATCCCGGAAGGGCTGCTCGTCATCAATGACGGCCAGACTTCCGACACAACCGAGCCCTGACGGTCCACGATCGTCCGGGCGTCAAGGGTCACAGTGCCCTGGTTGCGCTGGGTCGGATTCGTAGACTTGGCGTCATGAGCTTCTGGCCGACCCTCGATCACTGGAGCGTGGCGATCCCGCTCGACACCCCGCACCGTCGCCTCGACGCACTCGCCGACACCGGATTCGTCGCCCTTCGCGACCTGCCGTACGAGATCCCCGACGCCGAGTTCGTGAACCTCGAGTACCTGGACTGGAAGTCCGGCGGCGACACCAACTTCGCACCCCTGGCATCGGCCGATGGTGAACTCGACTGCCGCGGGTTCTGGGACAAGGGCAAGACCGACAAGGACGCCCTGTGGACCTCGAACGCCGAGATCGCGCCGACGATCCGCCACTACGTCGACGACGTCGGCGCGAACTTCGGTCGCGTGCGCATCATCAAGCTCGAGCCCCAGGACCGAGAGGAAGCGATGAAGTCGATCCACCGCGACGACAACAACCGCTTCAATCCCGACGACGAGGGTTGGGTCGTGCGTTCGTGGATCGAACTCACCGACAACCCCGACAGCTACATGCTGTTGATGGACAACGGCCCCGACGGTCTGCCCGACCCGTCGACCGAGCAGCGCGTGCCGCTGCACAAGGGCGCCCGGTTCGTGGTCGACACCCAGCGTCTCTGGCATGTGGTGGTCCACAACGGCACTGCCTCGCGCTACGCGTTGATCACGAGCTTCGAGTCGAGTGACGCCCTCGACTCGTGGATCGAGCGCGAACAGCGCCACCCCGCCACCGTCTGACCGATTTCTGTCAGCCCCGAGGCTCAGAGCATCGCTCGGCGCTGACACAAATTCAGCCGTGTGATCTGTGTCAGCACCAAGCGCCCCAATGACTCTCCGTGCTGACACAAACGGGTTCGGTCTGAGCGTCGGATTTCCTCGCTGTCTGCGGGATCGATCACGCGCTGTGACACCCCCTCGTCACGATGGGGGGATGACCAACACCTACCGCCGAATCGTGGCGGTCGCGACTGGTCAGCTGGGCCTGCTGTCACGGCGGCAGGCGAACGGCGTTGGGGTGACCAACGCACAGCTTCGGAGCCGAGTCACGAGCGGCTCCCTCGTCCAAGTCGGAACGGACACCTTCCGGTTGCCCGGCGCACCGACCACTGCGATCGCCGACCTCCGGGCGTTGCTGCTCGACATCGGCGGTGATGCGTGGGCGAGCGGACCCACCGCTGCAGCGCTCCATGGATTCGACGGCTACCGACTCCGCGTTCCGTTCGATGTCACGATTCTGCGCGGTCGCGACGTGCAACGGATCGGCCATCGCATCCACACCACCACACGTCTTGACATCATCGATCGGTGCGTCGTCGGCGACGTACCTGCACTGTCGGGTGCCCGAACCCTGATCGACCTGGCTCGCCGCGAACCCATCGAACGACTGGCTGCGTCGTACGAGAGCGGGCTGCGTGACGGCAGGTTCAGCCCCGAGTTGCTGCACCGTCGGATCGTGGCGTTGCGCAACTCCGGCCGTCACGGTGTTCCCCGGCTCCTCGAAGCGATCGAGAACGCCGAGGGCGCGCACAGCTGGCTCGAACGCGAATACATCCGGCTCCTGCGAGGTGCGGGCCTCCCGCTTCCGCAACTCCAGCAGGTGGTCACCTCGGCGAGAGGCCACCTCGTCCGCGTCGACTTCGAGTTTCCGGGAACCCCCGTGGTGGTGGAGGTCCTCGGCTACCGCTACCACCGCACCAAAGAGCAACTCGGTCGCGACACTGCTCGGACGAACGCGCTGCTCGCGGAGGGGCGACTGCCGTACCAGTTCACCTACGACGACATCGTGCAGGGTCCGGAGGCGGTGATCGCGGAGACCAGGGCCGCGCTCGCCCGCTGCACCTGACCGACCGCACCCGACCTGTCGTCGAATCTGTGTCAGCTTGCAGGCCCCACGGAGCCCTCAGTGCTGACACAGATCGATCGTCAGGGTTTGTGTCAGCGCCGAGAGGAAGAGCGGCGCTGGGTGCTGACAGAAACGTCGACGTCAGGGGGTGCGGTGGGCGACGGCGAGGTCGGCGACGTCGCGCATGATCTTGGCGAGTTGGAAGTCTTTCGGGGTGTAGACCGCAGCGATGCCGAGCTCCGCCAGGCGGGGACGGTCGTCCTCCGGGATGATCCCGCCGACGATCACCGGGGCTTCCACGCCCATCGCCTTCAGGTGGCCGAGCACGTCGGGGACCAGGTCGAGGTGCGAGCCCGACAGGATCGACAACCCGATCACATCTGGATCCTCGTCGCGCGCCGACGCGGCGATCTGTTCCGGGGTCGACCGGATGCCCGAGTACACGACCTCCATCCCCGAGTCGCGGGCCGCCACGGCGATCTGCTCGGCGCCGTTCGAATGTCCGTCGAGGCCGGGTTTGGCGACGAGGAACTTCGGCGGTCCGCCCGCCATCGACTTCACGAACTCGACGACCTCGCCGAGGCCCTGCGCCGACCCAGTGGCGCCGCTGACGCCGGTCGGTGCCCGGTACTCGCCGAACACCGAGCGCATCACGTCGCCCCATTCGCCGGTCGTGCCCCCTGCACGGGCGAGCGCGATCGACGGTGGCATCACGTTGTCGCCGGATTCGGCCGCCGCCCGGAGCTCGGCGAGCGCCGCATCGACCGCAGCCTGATCTCGCACCGATCGCCACTCGGCGAGGTCGCCGACCAGCTGTCGTTCGATCGCCGGGTCGACCTTGAGGATCGCGCCGTCGCCGCCGAGCGGGGACTCGGCCGCCTCGACGAAGTCGTTGACGCCGACGACGATCTGCTCGCCGGCCTCGATCCGACGCGTTCGCGCCGCCATCGACGTGACCAATCGCGACTTCAACGTCTCGACCGCCTCGAAGGCGCCGCCCATCTCCAACACGTCATCGAGCTCGGCCTGCGCCGCCGCGCGCAGTTCCTCGGTGCGTCCCTCGATCACCGTCGAGCCGTCGAAGATGTCGTCGTACTCCAGCAGGTCGGTCTCGAAGGCCAGCACCTGCTGCATCCGCAGCGACCACTGCTGATCCCACGGTCGGGGGAGCCCCAGCGCTTCGTTCCACGCCGGCAGCTGCACCGAGCGTGCCCGGGCTCGCTTCGACAGTGTGACCGCCAGCATCTCCAGCACGATGCGCTGCACGTTGTTCTCCGGCTGCGCCTCGGTGAGGCCGAGCGAGTTGACCTGCACGCCGTAACGGAACCGCAGCGCCTTGTCGTCGGTGACGCCGTAGCGCTCGCGACCGATCTGCTCCCACATGTCGGTCATCGCCCGCAGCTTGCAGACCTCCTCGACGAAGCGGATCCCCGCGTTGACGAAGAACGAGATCGACCCGAACACCTGGCTGAACTGCTCGGGCGACACCTGGCCCGAATCGCGCACCGCGTCGAGCACGCCGATCGCCGTCGCCATCGAGTAGGCGATCTCCTGCTCGGGCGTCGCGCCTGCCTCTTGGAGGTGGTACGAGCACACGTTCATCGGGTTCCACAGCGGAGCGTGTTCGGAGCACCACGCCACCATGTCGACGATCAGACGACGCGACGGCCCCGGCGGGAAGATGTAGGTGCCGCGTGACAGGTACTCCTTGACGATGTCGTTCTGCGTCGTGCCGCGCAGTTCGTTCGACGCAGTGCCCTGCTCCTCGGCGTTGGCGACGTACAGCGCCAGCAACCACGCCGCCGTCGCGTTGATCGTCATCGACGTGTTCATCTGGCCGGGCGGGATCTGGGCGAGCAGCGTGCGCATGTGACCGAGGTGAGCGACCGGCACGCCGACCTTGCCGACCTCGCCCTTCGACATGGGCGAGTCCGGGTCGTAGCCGGTCTGGGTCGGCAGGTCGAACGCAATCGACAGACCGGTCTGTCCCTTGGCGAGGTTCGTTCGGTACAGCTCGTTCGACGCCTCGGCACTCGAATGGCCCGAGTAGGTCCGCATCATCCACGGACGGTCCTTCGTACGCGCTGGCTGGGTGGACGCGCCCTCGGCGCCGGCGTTCGATGAACTCATGATGAGAGTGTGCTCGGTCATCGAAGAAGTCCTCAAGTCAACGGCGGTCCGGACCGAAGAATTGAACGTCCCACGGGACGACAAACGGACCGGATCTCCTCCCTCCCCCTTTGGGAGATCCGCTCCCATGAGGTTTCCCCTCTGGCGGGAACCCCGCCGGCCGAATGGCGGATTCGGCCGGCGAAGCTCTCGGAGCGGGTGGTGGCGGACCACCCGCTCCGTGTATTTTTCAGCCCGCGGCGACGACCGCGGACCGCAAGCGCTCCAGGTATTCAGCGCGGGGGATTCCCACGGCTCCGAGCGTCGCGAGGTGGTCGGTGACCCACTGGACGTCGAGCAGTTCGGCGCCGGTGTCGTTCAGCCAGTCCACGAGGGCGACGAGCGCCGCCTTCGACGCGTCGGTCCCGGTGTGGAACATCGCCTCGCCGGCAAAGAACCGCTCGATGCGCAATCCGTACAACCCGCCGACCAGCTCGCCGTCGTCGAACACTTCGACCGAGTGGCCCCAACCGAGTTCGAACAGCGCTGTGTACGCGTCGACGATCGGGCCTGTGATCCAAC
The DNA here is from genome assembly GCA_963828415.1 of Ilumatobacteraceae bacterium. Lineage (GTDB taxonomy): Bacteria > Actinomycetota > Acidimicrobiia > Acidimicrobiales > Ilumatobacteraceae > Sva-07. Next base: position 239,994 of record CAWHEI010000015.1, on the reverse strand, counting down.
GGCCCGGCCGCTGCGGGTCGGCGCATGCCGCGCACGACGTCGGTGAACCTCGTGTCCATCGTCACGTCGAACCGCCGCATGCTCCGCCGCAGCGACCGGCTCACGTGCAGCCCGTCGAGCGGGATGATGCCGCGTGGGTCGGGCGAGAACCACGCCATCTTGCTGCGCCGTCGGCCCGGGTCGACCGGCATCGGGAACAGCCCGTTGCGGTAGGCGGTCAGCAGAGTGCCCGGCTCGAGGTCGGCGCCGATCGCGACGAGGTCCTCGCCAGGCTCGATCTCCAGTGGATCGGGCATCGCGAATCTCGACGGCTGCGGCTCGATCGGACTCACGCGCCTCAGTGTTGCAGCGTCACGTCGCGCCCGGCACCGTGTGGCGCACGGCGGGTTCAGTAGGAGCGGAAGCCGTGCTTGGTCTTGCGGCCGAGCTGGCCCGCTGCGACCATGCGGCGCAATGCCGGGGCGGCGGCGAAGTTCGGGTCGCGGAACTCGGCATACAGGGCGTCGAGGATCGCCAGCGACGTGTCGAGGCCGACGAGGTCGAGCAGCGCGAACGGCCCCATCGGGAAGTTGCAGCCGCCCATCATCGCCGTGTCGATGTCGTCCATCGAGGCGGTCCCGTTCTCCCACATGCGGATCGCGTTGTTGAGGTACGGGAAGAGCAGCGCGTTGACGATGAAGCCGGCGCGATCCTCGACCTGCACGGCGTCCTTGCCGCAAGCGGCGGCGAACTCGAGCGCCGTCGTGATCGTGTCGTCCGACGCCGTCAGCGGCTTGATCACCTCGACGAGCTTCATCATCGGAGCCGGGTTGAAGAAGTGGATGCCGCAGACCTTGTCGGGCCGCTCGGTGGTCATCGCCAACTCGACGACGGCGAGCGTCGAGGTGTTGGTGGCGATGATCGCCTCGGGCTTCACGATGCGGTCGAGGTGTTCGAACAGTTCGCGCTTGGTCGCCATGTCCTCGACGATGCTCTCGATCACGAGGTCGCAGTCCTTGAGCCCGTGCAGGTCGTCGGTCACCGAGATCCGCCCGAGGATGGCCTGACGCTCGTCCTCGGTCAGGCGCTCGCGAGCCACCTGCTTGGTGAGTCCCGCATCGATGCCGTGCAACACGGCGTCGGCGCCGGCTTGTGTGCGCGAGCGCACGACGACGTCGAAGCCTGCTCGGGCGGCGACTTCGGCGAGGCCCGAGCCCATGATCCCGGATCCGATGATTCCAACGGTGCTGATCGTTCCCATACGCGCAAGCTAGCTACCGACCGGTAACCCGGCCAAAGCGACCACGACGCACAGCACGGTCGCGAAGTGCGGCTGCTCGCCGACGCAACGCGTATCGTCGGCCCGGCCAGATGTTCTTCCTCCTCACCCTCCACCTCGTCGTCGGCATCGGCATCGTCGCCGCCGGCCGCGCGCTCGGACGGCGGGCGTTCCTGGTCGCCGCGGTCGCGCCGTTGGCGACGGTGATCTGGGCTGCGGCCCGAGCGAGCGCGGTCATCGACGGCGAACCGGTGACCGAGTCGTTCGCCTGGGTCGAGCAACTCGGCATCACGATCGACCTCCGTCTCGATGCGTTCGCGCTCGTCATGGTGGCGCTCGTGTCCGGCATCGGCCTGTTGATCTGCGTGTACTCGCTCGGCTACTTCAGTCACGACAAGCCCGGACTCGCTCGCCTCGCCGGCGTGCTCACGCTGTTCGCCGGGGCCATGCTCGGCGTGGTCCTGTCTGATCAGCTCATCGCGCTGTTCATCTTCTGGGAACTCACGTCGGTCACGTCGTACCTCCTCATCGGCAACGACGACACCAATCCGCGAGCGCGTGCCGCCGCCCTGCAGGCGATCTTCATCACCGGCGCCGGCGGGTTGGCGATGCTCGCCGGGCTGATCATCATCGGCCAGGCCGGTGGCACCTATCGGATCTCCGAACTGCTGGTCGATCCACCCTCGGGTGGGGTGGTCAATGCCGGCCTGGTGCTGGTGCTGATCGGCGCGTTCACCAAGTCGGCGCAGGCCCCGTTCAGCAGCTGGCTGCCGGCGGCCATGGTCGCCCCGACGCCGGTGAGTGCGTACCTGCACTCGGCCACGATGGTGAAGGCGGGCGTCTACCTCGTGGCGCGCCTCGCACCGATGTTCGCCCTCACCGGCAGCTGGCGGGCGCTCGTGCTGATCGTCGGGGCCACCACGATGCTCGTCGGCGGCCTTCGTGCGCTTCGTCAGCACGACCTGAAGCTGCTGCTCGCCTACGGCACCGTCAGTCAGCTCGGGTTCATGATGTTGCTCTTCGGCGTCGGCGACTATCACATCGCTGAGGCCGGCATCGTGCTGATCCTCGCCCACGGCGCGTTCAAGGCGGCGCTGTTCATGGTGGTCGGCATCGTCGATCACGAGACCGGCACCCGCGACATCCGCGAGCTCCACGGGTTCTCGTCGGCACCCGGGTGGCGTGTCCTCAAGGTCGTCGCCGTGATCAGCGCGGCGTCGATGGCCGGACTTCCGCCATTGTTCGGCTTCATCGCGAAGGAGAAGGCGCTCGACGGCTACCTCGAGTACGCCGATTTCGCCGGCGGCTCCGCGACGCTCGTCGTGATCGTGCTGGCGTCGATCCTCACGTTCGCCTACTCGGCTCGCTTCGTCTTGGGCATCTTCGGGTCATTCGGGGAAGGCGATCGCACGGTCGTGTCCCTCGATGCTCACGCACCCTCGGCGGTGTTCGTCGGCCCGTCCGTCGTGCTGTCGATCGCGACGGTGCTGTTCGGAGTCGCGCCGGTCCTCGTCGACGGCTTGATCGAAGCGGCGACGATCACGCTGTATCCGGGCTCGGAGCCCAAACCGGTCGAGCTGTTCGCCGGCTTCAACACGGCGCTGCTGTTGTCGGCGGTGATCATTGCGTGCGGCATCGCGCTCACCGTGCTGCGCGCTCCCGTCGCCGATCTGCAGACCCGCGCATCGGACGGGCTGCGAGCCGTCCCCTCGACCGAGCAGGGATTCCTCGCCGTGCTCCGTTCGATCTCGGTGGTCTCGACCCGGGTCACCGCCACCGTGCAGAACGGGTCGCTGCCGATCTACCTCGCCGTCATCATGCTGACCGTCACGATCGTGCCACTCGCCGCGTTCGCCTCCGAACTCGACGCCCTTCCGCAGTTCGTCGAGACGCCCGCCCACGTCGCACTGGTGGCGATCATGGTGGCCGCAGGACTCGGCGCATGCATCGTTCGACACCGCATCGCCGCCGCGCTGATGCTCGGAGCGGTCGGCTATGCGATGGCGGGGCTCTACGTCGCGCAGGGAGCGCCAGACCTCGCGCTCACCCAGTTCTCGATCGAGACGCTCAGCACCGTGCTGTTCGTGTTGGTCCTTCGGTTCCTGCCGCGTTCGTGGCGGCACCGTGCCCCGGCGATCGCGGCGCCGATGCGGATCGCGGTCGCCGGCGCCATCGGGGTGGCGGTGTTCGTGTTCGCCCTATCGGCGAGCAACGCGCGCTCCGACGTCGACGAGCCGTCGATGTCCGAGGTGATGATCGAGAACTCGTTGCCGAAGGGCAAGGGGGCCAACGTCGTCAACGTGATCCTCGTCGACTTCCGCGGTTGGGACACGATGGGCGAGATCACGGTGCTGCTGGTGGCGGCGATCGGCGCGGTCAGCCTTGCCCGACCGGGACGACGCCGCAACGACGTCGACGCACCGGTGTTCGAGGAGATCCTCGACGTTGGCGACGACACCAAGCTGCCCGAGGCGTTGCGATGAGCCGCACCATGTCGCCGACCGGCGCCACCCGCGACCGGCGGATCCTCATCCTCGACACGTCGATCCGAATCCTCTATCCGTCGATCCTGGTGCTCGCCATCTACTTCGTGTTCTCCGGCCACAACCGGCCGGGTGGCGGATTCGTCGGCGGCCTCGTCGTCGGAGCAGCGCTCGCGCTGCGGTACGTGTCCGGCGGTGCAGCCGCCGTTCGCTCGACGTTCCGTCTTCCGCCACACGTGATCCTCGGAACCGGCCTGTTCCTGTCTGCGTTCACCGCGTTCCTGCCGCTGCTCTTCGGCGGCACGATCCTCGAACACGGCGACGTCGAGTTCCACCTGCCGGTGTTCGACAAGGTGAAGGTCACCAGTGCGCTCACGTTCGACCTCGGCGTGGACTTCGTCGTCATCGGTCTGATCCTGATGGCGTTCGCCGCATTCGGTGAGGACCTTCCGAACGCTCCCGATGCGAGCGACGACGGCAGCGACGACCCGACCGGATCGACAGGGCGTGCCCGCGGACAGGTGCAACCATGAGCGTGCTCCTCGCCTTCGCGGCGGCGTTCCTGTTCGCCTCCGGCACGTACCTCCTGCTGCAGCGACGGCTGTCGCGCATCCTGATCGGGGTGGGCCTCATCGGGCACGGCTCGAACATCCTGCTGCTCACCTCGGGCACGGGGCGCGGGGTGGCGCCGATCATCGGCACCGCCGACCCCACCGACTTCGCCGACCCGCTTCCGCAGGCCCTTGCGCTCACCTCGATCGTGATCACGTTCGGCGTCACCGCGTTCCTCCTCGCGCTCGGCTACCGCAGCTGGCGGATCACCCACGACGACGTCGTCGAGGACGATGTCGAGGACCGGTTCATCGCTCGTCGCCGCGACGGCGACCAGATGGTCGAAGAAGAGGTGCTGGCCGAACGCGAGCAAGCGCGAGACGAGGATCGTCGGTGAACGCCCTCGTCCCCCTCCCCGTCATCGTGCCGCTGCTCGGCGCGTCGTTGGCCGTGCTCACCTCGCCGTGGCGTTGGGCGCAGCGCATCATTTCCCTACTCGCACTGACCGTCAACGTGATCGTCAGCGTGCTGATGCTCACCGAGGTCGACGATGGCGACATCCTCGTGATGCAGGCGGGCGGCTGGAAGGTTCCGCTCGGCATCACCCTGGTGGTCGACCGCCTGTCGGCGGTGATGCTGGTCGTGTCGTCACTGATGCTGCTGTCGGTGCTGATCTACGCCATCGGCCAGGGCGCCGAGGAGTCGCGGTACGCCTCGTTCAACCCGGTGTACCTGGTGCTGGCGGCCGGGGTCTCGGCGAGCTTCGTCACCGGCGACCTGTTCAACCTGTTCGTCGCGTTCGAGATGATGCTCGTGGCCAGCTACGTCCTGCTCACGCTCGGCGGTCGCCCCGGGCAGGTCCGCTCCGGCATGTCCTACGTCGTGATCAGCCTGGTGGCATCGACGTTCTTCATCACCGCGCTCGCCCTCATCTACGCGGCGACGGGCACGGTCAACATGGCTGAGCTCAGCCAGCGCATCCCTGAGCTGTCGGCGGGTGTCCGGACCGGATTCTCGCTGCTGTTGATCCTCGTGTTCGGCATCAAGGCCGGGCTGTTCCCGCTGTTCTTCTGGTTGCCGGACAGCTACCCCACTGCGCCAGGGGCGATCACGGCGGTGTTCGCCGGGCTGCTCACCAAGGTCGGCGTGTACGCGATCATCCGCTCGCAGACGCTGCTCTTCCCACCTGAGGCGCAGCAGGGATCGTTCCTGCTCGTGCTCGCCGGATTCACGATGGTGATCGGCGTGCTGGGTGCGCTCGCGCAGGACGACCTGCGCCGCATGCTGTCGTTCCACATCGTCAGCCACATCGGCTACATGATCTTCGGGCTCGCCCTGTTCACGCTCGCCGGCATCGCCGCCGCGGTGTTCTACGTGGTGCACCACATCGTGGTGAAGACGGCGCTGTTCCTCGTCGCCGGCCTCGTCGAGCGGCGCGCCGGCTCCGACCGCTTGTCGCGCATCGGTGGTCTCGTGCGCAGCGCGCCGATGATCGCCGTGCTGTTCGCGCTGCCAGCGCTCAGCATTGCCGGACTCCCGCCGTTCTCCGGTTTCGTCGGCAAGTTCGCACTGGTCGGCTCGGGTATCGAGTCCGACGAGTGGGCGATCGTTGCGGTCAGCCTCATCGTCAGCCTCCTGACGATGTACGTGATGGTGCGGATCTGGTCCGGTGTGTTCTGGGGTGAACCCGAGGATCCGGCGATCGCGTCGTGGATCGCATCGGACGAGTCACGGGTGCCGCATCTGATGACCGGCGCGGCGACGACCGTGGTGGCGCTGTCCGTGGCGCTGATGATCTTCGCCGGACCGCTGTACGACTACTCCAAGCGCACCGCCGAAGACCTCCTCGATCCGGATCGCTACGTCGAGGCCGTGATCGGAGACCACCAGTGACTCCGTCGGTCCGCCTTCCCGCACTGGTGATCTGGCTCACGCTCGTGTGGGCACTGCTGTGGGGCGACCTCGGCCTGGCGAGCCTGCTGTCCGGGCTCGGCGTCGCCGTGTTCGTGGTGTTCATCGCCCGGCCGACCGGCGTGCACGGCATCCAGCTCACATCGTTCCACCCTCTGTCGGCGGTCGTGTTCCTCGTCTACTTCCTGGTGCAGCTGGTCAAGTCGAACTTCCAGGTCGCCTGGGAGGTGATCACGCCGGGTTCGAACGTCAACCGGGCGATCATCGCCGTGCCGCTCCACGTGACGACCGATGGGCTCGTCACCTTGGTCGGCAACGCGATCACGTTGACCCCCGGCACGCTCACCGTCGACGTCCGTGCCGATGATCCCGATCGGCCACCGGTGCTGTACGTCCATGCGCTGCACTTCACCGACGTCGAGTCGCTGCGGCGCGATGTCCTGCGACTCGAGCGTCTCGCCGTGCGAGCGTTCGGCACCAAGGAGCAACGGGTCGAACTCGATCGAGTCGTTGCCGCATGGCCGCAGGGAGTTTCGCGGTGACTGCGTTCGCGCTCGTGTTGTTGGCGGTCGGTGCCGCCGGATTCCTGTTCCGGCTGCTGCGGGGGCCGAGCTTGTCCGACCGAGTGGTCGGCCTCGACGGGCTGCAGTCGATCGTGGTGATCGCCATCATCGTCGCCGCGGCTCGCAGCGACAGCGGCATCACGATCGAGACCGTCCTCGTCGCCGTGCTCGTCGGGTTCGTCGGGACCACAGCGCTCTCGCGCTTCATCGAACGGCGGGGCAACTGATGAACGTCGTCAGCGGCGTGTTGATCATCGCCGGCGCGGCACTGGCCATGATCGGCGGGATCGGCGCCGTCAAGTTCCGCGACCTGTATTCGCGCATGCACGCCGCAGCCAAGGCGCCCACGCTCGGTCTGGTGCTCGTAGCGATCGGCGCAGCGATCGCCATCGACACGCTGCTCGCCTACACGACGCTGCTGCTGGTGGTGATCCTCCAGTTGCTGTCGTCGCCCGTCGGTGCACACGCCCTCAGCCGGGCGTCGCGCCGCCAGACCCCCGTGGCCCTCGACGGTCCGGACCACCTGACCCGCGATGAAGCCGCTGCGCCCAGCGCCGCCGACCCCACCGACTGACCCCACCGACTGACCCGACCGACTGCTCCGCCGCGATGAGCGAACCGACCGTATACGGTCATCTGGCTCATCGCAGGCAGCGCAATCGGCTCCGCGATGAGCGAACCGACCGTATACGGCGGTTTGGCTCATCGCGGGCGGGGCGCAGGGGCCCGGCCGGTCAGGCTTCGACGATGCGGATCGACTGGATCTCGACGGGTTCGGTCGGGACGCCGTCGGGGGAACCGGCGGCCGCCATGGTCTCGACGGTGGTGTCGAGGCCGTCGACCACTTGACCGAACAGTGCGTACTCCGGTGGGAGCGCCGCGCCGTCGGAGCCGGTGATGATGAAGAACTGGCTGCCGGCGCTGTCGGGCGCCTGCGTCTTGGCCATCGCGATCGAACCGATCTGGTACTGGCCCGGAGCCGGTGGCTCGTCGACGATCGTGTAGCCGGGCCCGCCGGTGCCGGTCGCGGTCGGATCGCCGCACTGCACCACGAAGTTCGGGATGATGCGATGGCATTCGGTGTCGTCGAAGTACAGGTTCCGAGCGAGGAACACGAAGTTGTTCGCTGCCACCGGTGCCGATTCCTGATCGATGGCGATGGTGAACTCGCCCATGTTGGTCGTCACGATCGCTTCGTACGACACTCCGGCCTCGAGACACATCGGCGGTGCGGCGTCGAACTGCTGGGTTTGCGTGTCGGCGCCCTCGGCGGGCGGGCAGTCGCTGTCGCTCGGCGGCGCGTCGATCGTTTCGTCGACCGCTGCGTCAGTGGTGTCCGACACCGTGACCTCGCTGGTGGCCGGTTCTGACGCAGCGTCGTCGCTGCCACAACCGGCAGCAAAGATCGCCGTTGCCGCCAATGCGGCCAAGAATCTCGTGGCGGCCATTGCGATCAGCCCTCCGTCGTGGCGGGCACGCTGTCGCCGATCGTGTCGATCGTGGCAGGGAGCGTGACCGGAGTGACCGGCGTGCTCGGTTCGTCGTCGCTTCCGACCACGTTGCTCGCGATCCAGACGAACAGCACCAGGCCAGCGACGGCAGCAACGCCGATCGCGACCTTGCGCAGGAGCTTGCGGCGGCTCTGTGCCTGCTGCTCCTGCTGGTGCTTCAGCGCACGGTTGGCCTTCTGACGTTCACGTTTCTCGGTACCCACAGGAGCGGCAGGCTATCGGTCCAGGTCGCCTCAAGTCGGCCGCATCGGCAGCCGATGAGCCCTGTGAAATGGAGCGGACGGCGGCAGAGCGCGCAACGGTGAACACGGCCGTGCGGTGGGCGGGTCGGTTCGCGTCCGTTGTCGGCTTCGTCGCCTGGTCGTTCTGGCTCGCTTGGCGGGTCTCGACGTCGACCGGAGCGATGAGCGTCGTCGTGCTCGTACTGGAGGTGGCGGCGCTGCTCGTGGCGGTGGTGATCAGCGCCGCGCTGTGGTCGCTGCCCGAACGTGGTCGCAAGCTGACGCGGTCTGCGTCGTTCGTCGACGTGTTCGGTGACCTGCTCGGTGTCGGCACTCTCGTCTCGGTCGACGCGCACGGCGCCGACGACACGGGTGAGGTCGCCCGGGCGCGACGTGGCCTCGAACTGCTCGATCCTCGCGGGTCTCATCCGACCATAGGTCCTCGTTCGGCCGTGACCGCCTGGGCGCTCGTCGCGGTCGAGGGCATTCGCCGGATGCTGTTCGTGACCGTGCTGGTCGCCGTGCTGCTGAGCGGTCGTTTTCCGTTCGAGATGCCGGCATGGAGCACGTTCGCCGCGCTCGTGTTGGCGCAGGCGTTCTTCTCGATCAGCCATTGGCTGCTCTCCGGCGGCGTGCTGTGGCCCGGTGTACGACTGCGATGGTCGATGGCCTCCGTGGGCGCCGGACTCGGAGACGGAACATCGCGTACCGGCTTGCCGATCCGGTGGACGGCCACGCTCGCGACGATGGTCGTGCTCAATCTCGCAGTGGCCCTGCGAGGTGTGAGCGATCGGTGGACCCACGGTCTCGGCGCGATGCCTCACGACGAGCGAGTGCTCGCCATGGTCACCTCGGGATGGATGGTCGTGGTCGGCTTCGCAGCGTTGCGAATTCTGGCGCAACCGTCGCTGGGTTTCTACGGCGCGACGCGTCGACTCGAGGAGACGTCGACTCGCCGCCTGGCGCTCGGCGCCACGCTCGCGGTAGCGCTCGTCGGGTTCGTCGCCGGCGTGCTTCCCGGTGGGCTGCCGGCGTGACCGACCTCGCCTCGGTGCGCGACACGGCGCGAACCCGGTCTGGCGCAGACGACGCTTGTAGATTGAAGGCCGTGCCACGACTTCGCCTGTTCGCTTCGGCCCGTGAGGCTGCCGGAACCGGGACCGACGTCGTCGACGGCGACACCGTTCGCGAGGTGCTCGCCGCGGCTGAAGCCCGTTACGGCGCTCGGTTCGCCGAGGTGCTCGGTACCTGCCGGGTGTGGGTGAACGGCGAGGACATCTCGATCGACGCCCCAGTCGGCCAATATGACGAGGTGGCAGTTCTGCCACCCGTGTCCGGAGGATCCACGTGACCACCATCCAGCTGCCCGACCCCGCGAGTCTCTCGTTGGACGAACTGCGCGGTCTGCGCAACCAGCTCCAACTCGAAGACGACGCCGTGTCCTATGCCCGCCGCGTCGCCCAGGCCCGCCTCGACCTCGTCAAGGCCGAAGCCGAACACCGAGTCGCCGGGGCGGAAGTCGTCGTCGACGAGGAACTTCGCACTGTGCTGTCGAGCCATCTCACCGGTGGCCCGGCGCGTCCGCCTCGGCCGACCGAGGATCTGAGCGATCATCCGCTGGCTGTCGAACTCGACGAACTCTGTGCCGCAAACGGCCTGGGTCGCCTCAAGTCGCTCGACGACGCGCAGCTGGTCACCTTGACGGCGGCCATCGCCGAGTTCGAGGAGAAGGTCTCGACCGATCGTCGCGCTCGCTTCGATCAGCTCGATGCCCTCAGCGCCGAGCTCGTTCGTCGCTACCGCGACGGTGAAGCCGACGTCGACAGCCTCCCCGACTGACCTCAGAAGGGTTGAGGTTCCCCGAGCCCGGGCCCCGGGGAACAAGCGTGGTTCCCGGAGCCCTGGGCTCGGGGAACTTGCGAAGCGTTGTTATCGTCTGGCGGGTTGTGCAACGTGCCGCGGTGATCTCACTCCACACGTCTCCGCTCCTCCAGCCGGGATCCGGCGACAGTGGCGGGATGAACGTGTATGTGCGCGAACTCGGATCGGCGCTCGCCCAGGCCGGCGTCGAGACCACCACGTTCACTCGCGCCGATCGTGACGGACTGCCCGACGAGATCGTGGTCGAGCCGGGCCATCGCGTCGTCCACATCCAGGCCGGTCCGCACCACCTGCCGAAAGAGGCCCTGCCCGAGGTGACCGACGAGTTCCGCCGAGGGATGCTCGACTGGTTCGCCCGCAACGACCGACCCGATGTGATCCACGGCAACTACTGGCTCAGCGGCCTCGTGGGCCACCGACTCAAGCACGAACTCGACGTGCCGTTCGTGTCGACGTTCCACACGCTTGCTCGCGTCAAGGCTGCCCACGGCGACCCCGAACCCGACTGGCGTGATCGTGCGGAAGCCGAGATCGTCCACTGCGCCGACGCGATCTGCGTGAGTTGCGAGGAGGAGGCCGACCAGTTCCGTCTCCACTACGGCGATCCGCAAGGCCGGCTCGAGATCATCGCCCCCGGCGTCGAGCACGCGTTCTTCGCTCCCGGCGATCAAGCCGGCGCCCGCCGCGCCCTCGGGTTCGACATCGACCGTCCGCTGCTGCTGTTCGTCGGCCGCATCCAACCGCTCAAGGGTCCCGACGTGGCGATCCGAGCACTGGCCGCGCTCGGCGACGCTCGAGCGCAGTTGGTGATCGTCGGAGGTGCAAGCGGCACCGAGGGCGACGTGGAGACGATGCGCGCTCACGCACTGGTCGACGAACTGGGCCTGCACGATCGGGTCCGATTCGTCGAGCCGCAACCGCACCACATCCTGTCGACGTACTACCGCGCGGCTGACGTCGTGGTCGCCCCGAGTCGCAGCGAGAGCTTCGGCCTCGTCGCCCTCGAGGCCGCTGCGTGCGGCATCCCGGTGGTGGCGAGCGCGGTCGGCGGCCTGCTCAGCCTCGTCGACGACGGACGCACCGGACGGTTGATCGAAGGTCGTGACCCGGGCGATTACGCCGCGGCGATCGCCGGAATCCTCGGCGACGACGCGGTCCGGACGCGAATGTCACGTGCTGCCGTCGAGCGGGCGCGCCGCTACACGTGGAGCTTCGCAGCGGCCCGTCTGCGGCGTCTCTACGGAGATCTCACGGTGCGCGAGTTGGTCACCTGTCGATGACCGACGCCTACGACGCCGATCAGCTCGCCGACCTCGATGGTCGGATCGACGGGTGGCTCGCCGAGTTGGCCGACGAACACGATCACATCCTCGCCGTCGATCGCACCGACGACGGTGCAGTTCGGTGGTACGTGCGGATGCGCGGCGACGACAAGGAGTTCACCACCGTGTGGCTCACCCTGGGCCAGCGGACACTGCGGTACGAGACCTACGTGATGCCGGCACCGGAGGAGAACGACGGTGAGCTGTACGAGCACCTCCTGCGCCGCAACAACACCATCGTCGGCGCACACTTCTCGATCGGGATCGAAGATGCGGTGTTCCTGCGCGGCGAGATGCCGGTCGCGCATGTGAGCCTCGCCGAACTGGATCGTGCCCTCGGCACGCTGTACGCGCAGGTCGAACAGTGCTTCCAGGCGCTGCTGCGCATCGGCTTCCGCAGCCGCTTCGCCTGATCGTCGCCGCACGCTCGTTTCCGTTCTCCCGTTCCGTTCTCCCGTTCCCCGCTCCGGTTCCCTTCTCGGGTGGTCGTCGCCCACTGTCGGGTGTCCGGATGGGTGTGCTCGGGGGAGTCGGTCCCACTCTCACCCATCCGGACAACCGGCCCACCACCGCCAGCGATGAGCGAAACCGCCGTATGCGGTCGGTTCGCTCATCGCAGCCGTGTTCGGCCTGGCTGCGATGAGCCAAAGCGCCGTATGTGGTCGGTTCGCTCATCGCAACTCGGATGTTGGTCCGGGGAGCGGCGAACTTCGAGGCACTAGGTTCGGCGCGTGGACGACGACAGCACTCCGATCGAGTTGGTGATCATCGGCGGCGGAAACATGGGCGCTGCCTTGCTCGGAGGACTCCTCGACTCGGGAGCGTTCGACGCATCGGCGATCGCCGTGGTCGAGGTCGTGGCGGCCCGACGAGACGTTCTGGCGTCGCAGTTTCCCGGTGTGCGCATCGAGGTCGCGGTGCCACCCTGCGTCGGCGCGGTCGTCGCCGTGAAACCGGCCGACACGCCCGCAGCGGCATCGGCGGCCGGTGCGAGCGGCGCCACGCGGGTGCTCTCGATCGCTGCCGGTGTGCGCCTCGCCACGATCGAAGCCGCCGCTGGTCCCGATGTTGCCGTGATCCGAGCGATGCCCAACACGCCGGCGCTCGTGCGGCTCGGCGCGTGCGCGATTGCGGCGGGCGCAACGGCAGACCGCGACGACGTGTCGTGGGCCCGGCGGATCCTCGAGGCGGTCGGCACGGTCGACGAGGTCGACGAGCCGGCGTTGGACGCATTCACCGGGGTCGCCGGGTCGGGACCTGCCTATGTGTTCCTCGTTGCCGAAGCGCTCATCGACGCGGCCGTCGCCGAAGGTCTCGAACCGGACATGGCCCAGCGCGTCGTGCGTCAACTGTTGCTCGGTTCGGCGACGCTGCTCGATCGAGAAGGAGACCCGACGCGGCTACGCGAGATGGTCACCTCCCCGAACGGGACCACCGCGGCCGGCCTCGCCGCACTCGCCGAACGCGATCTGCGCGGTGCCTTCGCGGCGGCTGTCGAAGCCGCCACCCATCGAAGTCGCGAACTCGGTTGAGCTCGCCAACGGAAATCCGACTGAACACGTCAAGAATTTCATTGTTGTTTTTCCCATGTGCCACTTTTCACATGGCCGCGCGTGCCGTATGGTGACGGCTGTGGAGACGCGTCCGCCGGAAACGGCGGGCAGCGCCGACAGGGCTGGTGCCATCGGGGGGTTGGCACCGGCCCTTGTCGCGTCCGGGGCCCCGATGGGCCCGGCTTCGCTGTAGGTTCGCCGCATGGGCCGCCGCTACGAGACCGTGTCGTTCCTGTCGGACTACGGCACCGCCGACGAGTTCGTCGGGGTGGTCCACTCGGTGATCCGCGAGCTCGCCCCGCACGCTCGCGTGATCGATCTCACCCATGGCGTCGCACCATTCGATGTCCGAGCGGGCTCACTCGCGCTCGCCCGCAGCATCAGCTACGTCGCGTCGGGTGTGGTGCTCGCGGTTGTCGACCCCGGCGTCGCCACGTCTCGCCGGGCGATCGCCGTCGAGGTCGCCGGAGGTGAAGGTGTGCTCGTCGGGCCCGGACAACGGTCTGCTCGCTCCGGCGGTGGCGTTGGCGGGTGGCGCCGAGCGTGCCGTCGAGTTGTCCGACACCACCTGGCACCTGCCGTCGCCCGGTGCCACCTTCGCCGGACGCGACGTGTTCGCTCCGGCGGCGGCGCAACTCTGCAACGGCGTCGACATCACCGACCTCGGCGAGTCGATCGACGCCGATCTGCTGCTGCCGGGAGTGGTGGCGCTCCCGCAAGCCGACGACGACACCGTCATCGCGCAGGTGCTCTGGGTCGATCGCTACGGAAATGCGCAGCTGAACGTCGGCCCCGATGATCTGCCCGGTGGGTTCGGCGCCCGCATCGACCTTCGGTTCAGCTCACCGACGGATCCGACGGGTGGGGTGCGCCGTAGTGCGATGCGGGCGAGTTCGTACGCCGAACTCGGTGGCGGCGCCGTCGGGCTCGTGCTCGATTCGTCGGGTCTGCTCGCCGTGTCGATGGATCAACGGTCGGCGGCCGAGGAGCTCGGACTGGACGTCGGCGACCAGGTCACCCTGACAGCGTCCGACGACGCCGGGATCACCCAGCCGGTCACGCTGCGCCGTCAGCCCTGAGACTGTCCGGTTCGTCCGGATAGCCTCGCCGTATGCGCCCCGCCACCACGTTGACGCTCGGATTGTTGCTCCTGGTCATCCTCGTCGCCGGGGTGATCTCCCTCGTCAACCTCTGACGGTCACGCTGGGTCGACGTCTGCGTTGTCGCTCACACAAACGCCGATCCACCTGGGATCGAGCGGCCCCTGACCAATCCGCTGAGCCGCCGGCCACCTCATCACCGGTCACGCTGTGCCAGGACCGCACAACCTGAGTACGATTCGCTTCGATCGCAGCAGTGGGCTGCGCAGGGGGACTCCGTGAATCTCGCGCACATCATCGATGGCCACGACGCCGACTCGGTCGCACTGATCTGGCGCAACCGCGTCACGACGTACGGCGAGCTCCGCGAGCAGGTCGCAGCGTTCCGCGGCGGCCTCGCGGCCAGCGGAGTCGTCGCCGATGATCGCGTCGCTCTCCTCCTCGGCAACTCGCCGCACTTCGTGATCGCGTATCTCGCCACGATCGGCCTCGGCGCCGTGGCGGTGCCACTCAACCCCTCGAGCCCCGGCCCCGAATTGCAGTCCGAACTCACCGTCGTCGCGCCACGCGTGGTCGTCGTCGATCAGATCGGTGCGGGGAACTGGTCGAACGTCGATCGTGCCGCGGTGCCATCGATCGAGGTCGCCGTGCTCACCGAACCGACGGCAGCGGCTGACGGCGTGGTCGCATTCGACGACCTCCTCGCCGCCGCAGCGGTCGACGTGGTCGAGGTCGACGAGTCGCAGCTGGCGGTCCTGATGTTCACCAGCGGCACGGCCGGGTCGCCTCGCGCCGCGATGCTCAGCCACATGAACCTGCAGGCCAACCTCGATCAGAGTCGGTCGGCACAGGGCCACATCAGCGCCGACGACGTGATCTACGGCGTGCTGCCCCTGTTCCACATCTTCGGGCTGAACGTGGTGATCGGCCTGGGGTTGTGCGTCGGCGCCACCCTCGTGTTGGTGCAGCGCTTCGACCCCGCCACTGCCGTCCAGTCGATCCGCGACCGCGGCGTCACGGTCATTCCCGGCGCCCCGGCACTGTGGGGTGCCTTTGCCCACTTCGACGAACTCGAAGCCGACGCCTTCTCGACCGTGCGGCTGGCGCTGTCCGGGGCGTCGCGCCTGCCGATCAGCGTTGCTCGCACCATGCACGAGCGGTTCGACATCGAGATCCGCGAGGGCTACGGCCTCACCGAGGCGTCGCCGATCGTCACCACCTCGACCGGTGTCACACCGCGATTCGGATCGGTCGGTCGCGCACTTGCCGGCGTCGAGATCCGCTTGGTCAACGTCAATGGCGATGCCCTCGTCGGCGATGTCGGCGAAGTCCTGGTTCGGGGTGCGAACGTCTTCTCCGGTTATTACGGCGACCCCGAGGCGACCGCTGACGTGCTCGACGCCGACGGCTGGCTGCACACCGGCGACATGGCCACCACCGACGACGATGGCTACCTGTACCTCGTCGACCGTTCGAAGGACCTGATCATCGTGTCGGGATTCAACGTGTTCCCCGCCGAGGTCGAAGAGATGCTCACGATGCACCCAGCCGTCGCCGAGGCCGCTGTGGTCGGGGTTGCCCATCCGCACACCGGCGAGGCGGTCAAGGCCTACGTGGTCACCACGCCGGATTCGGATGTCGACGAAGAGACGCTGATCGAGTACTCCCTCGACCACCTCGCCCGGTACAAGTGCCCGAGCAAGGTCATCTTCGTCGATGCGCTGCCCCGCAATGCGTCCGGCAAGTTGGTGCGTCGGAACCTCGACGACGCGCTCCGCGTCGGCGCTTTGTGAAAACGTGCACGAGCGCCCTAACGTGGTCGAACCATGGCAGGTCAGCGCACACGACGGCGGATACCCGAGGCAACGGTCGCTCGGCTACCGGTCTACCTGCGGATCCTCTCCGAGCAGTTCGAGGCGGGCGTCACCAACATCTCGTCTGAGGAACTCGCCGAGTTCGCGGGCCTCAACGCTGCGAAGGTCCGCAAGGATCTGAGCTACCTCGGGAGCTACGGCACCCGCGGCGTCGGCTACGACGTCGAGTTCCTCGTGTATCAGATCCGGCGCGAACTCGGCCTCACCCACGATTGGCCCGTCGTCATCGTCGGCGCCGGCAACCTCGGTCAGGCCCTCGCCGGCTACAACGGGTTCGGCGATCGTGGGTTCCCGGTCGGGGCCATGGTCGACGTCGACGAGACCAAGGTCGGCTCGCTGGTGGGCGGTGTGCGTGTGCGTCACCTCGACGAACTCGCCCAGGTGGTGCACGCGAAGAAGATCTCGATCGGCGTCATCGCCACGCCGGGCTCGGCTGCCCAACAGGCCGCCGACGCACTCGTCGCAGCAGGCGTCACCAGCTTGTTGAACTTCGCTCCGATCGTCATCGGCGTTCCGCACGGCGTCAGCGTGCGCAAGGTCGATCTCGCCGTCGAGCTGCAGATCCTCAGCTACTACGAGCAGCGCCGGGCCACGGCGGCTCCAGCTCCCGGATTACGTGCGGTGCCCGGCGAGCCACGGCGCGGGGTCACGGCCTAGGCTGGCGTCGAATGTCCATTCTCGTCGTCGGCGTCAACCACCGCAGTGGTCCACTGGCGTTGCTCGAGCGCGTCACGATCTCGCCCGACCATCTCGCCAAAGCGGTGAGCGGCCTCGCCCAACGCGACAACGTGCGCGAAGCAGTGATCCTGTCCACCTGCAATCGCACCGAGGTGTACGTCGTCGCCGAGCTGTTCCACGGCGCCTACGGCGACGTCCGCGACCTGCTGTGTGAGTTGGGTGATCTCGGTGTCGACGAACTCACTCCGCACCTGTACAGCCAGCACGACACCGCTGCGGTGACCCATCTCTTCGAGGTGGCCGCCGGGCTCGACTCTGCCGTCCTCGGCGAGAGCGAGATCCTCGGCCAGGTGCGCACGGCCTGGGACGTCGCCCAGCGCGAAGGGGCGTCACGATCGACGCTCAACCAGCTGTTCAGAAGCGCGCTGGCCACGGGCAAACGGGCTCGCAACGAGACGGGCATCGCCCGCGGTACTGCATCGATCAGCCATGCCGCGGTCGAGATGATCTCCGACGTGGTCGGCGAGCTCTCGGGACGGCGGGTACTGGTCGTCGGTGCCGGATCGATGGGCGAAGGTGTCGCCGTGGCGCTTCGACGCGCTGGTGGTGCGGAGATTCTGGTCGCCAATCGCACACCCGATCGCGGCTCGGCACTCGCCGAGCGGGTCGAGGGTGTGGCCGTCGGGTTCGATCGTCTCCCCGAGGCCGTCGCCGCTGCCGACGTGATCATCGTCGGTACCGGAGCGGACCAAGCGGTGCTCACTCATTCGCTGGTCGCCGACGCGCGTGCGGCGCGAGTGAGTACGCGCCCGCTGCACATCGTCGACATCGGTGTTCCGCGCAACGTCGATCCATCGGTCGCGCAGCTCGCTGGAGTCACCCTGGCCGACCTCGACGATCTCCGCGACTGGGCCGATCGCGGTTTGTCGCATCGTGCCGCCGAGGCCGAACGCGTCAGGGTGATCGTCGGCGACGAAGTCGAACAGTTCCTCGTCGAGTCCACCGCACGTCAGGCCGCACCGTTGGTGGCATCGATGCACGGCGCTGCCGAACGGGTGCGACTCGCCGAGCTCGACCGGTTCGCCGCCCGGCTCGGAGATCTCGACGATGCCCAGCGCGACGCACTCGATTCGTTGACCAAGGCGATCATCGCGAAGTTGCTGCACGAGCCGTCGGTACGTCTCAAGGCTCAAGCCGGCACGCCGCAGGGCGAGCGCAACGCAGCAGCGATGCGTGACCTCTTCGACCTCGGGTGACCACACCGTGAGCGAACCGTCGCCGTTGCGACTCGCCACCAGGGGCTCGCGACAAGCACTCGGCCAGTCAGGGTCCGTTGCATCGGCGATCACCGCCGCCACCGGCCGGTCGGTCGAACTGGTGACCGTCGAGACGACCGGTGACGTGCGTCTCGACGTCCCGCTCCACGAGATCGGCGGCCAAGGCGTGTTCGTCAAGGAGGTGCAACGCGCCGTGCTCGACGGGCGAGCCGACCTTGCTGTGCACTCGGCGAAGGATCTGCCGTCGGCGCCGGCAGACGGGCTCGTCCTCGCCGCGTTCTGCGAGCGCCGGGATCCCCGCGACGCCCTCGTCGGAGCCGACCTCGCCTCGCTCGCCCACGGATCCACGGTGGCCACCGGCTCGGTCCGTCGCCGTGCGCAGCTGCGCAGGGTCCGCCCCGACCTGCAGTTCGCCGAGTTGCGCGGCAACATCGACAGCCGTCTCTCGAAGATTCCCGACGGCGGCGCGATCGTGATGGCCGTCGCGGCGCTCGACATCTTGGGCCTCACCGAGCGGATCGCCGAGACCCTCGCCGTCGACGAGTTCGTCCCGGCTGTCGGCCAGGGTTGCGTCGCTGTCGAGTGCCGAGCCGACGACCAGGCCACGCTCGCCGTGCTGTCCGCGATCGACCATGCCGGCACCCGCCAGAGTGTCGAGGCCGAACGAGCCTTCCTGGCCGAACTCGGCAGCGGATGTTCACTTCCCGTCGGGGCACACGTCTCGGACGGCACGCTGTGGACGTTCCTCGCCGACCTCGACTCCGGGGTCTCGGTCTCCGACGAAATCGAACTCCCGGGCGGCACCGCTGACATCGAGATCGCCCGAAGCGCAGCACGGGCAGCACGAGCCGCGGTGACGTGAGCGCCACTCGCGATCCGCTGGAGGGTTGCCGTGTGGTTCTCACTCGGGAACGCCCCGGTGAGCTCGCCGTGAAGCTCACCGAGCGTGGCGCGAGTGTCGTCCACGTTCCGTTGATCGCCGTCGCCGAACCGGTCGACGGAGGCGCCGCTGTGAACGACGCGCTGTCGCGGCTGGACGAGTTCGACTGGCTCGTCGTCACGTCGGCGGCCGGCGCGGAACGAGTGGCTGCAGCAGCAAGCACTGCGCCGGGCGTTCGACTCGCTGCCGTGGGGACGGCCACCGCCGGCGTGCTGGAGGCCCGCTCGGGTCGATCAGTCGACCTCACGCCGTCGGTGCAACGGGCGCTGGATCTCGCCGACGCATTCGTCACCCAGGCTGCATCACCCCAGCGTGTCCTCGTCGCCCAAGCCGACATCGCGGCACCGACCCTGGCCGACGAACTCCGCCGAGCGGGCCACGACGTCACCGTCGTCACGGCGTACCGAACGGTCACCCTCGAGCCGGATCGGACGGCACTGGTCGACGCCGACGCCGTGCTCTTCGCGAGCGGTTCGGCCGTCGAGGGCTGGTGCCGCGCGTTCGGGACCAGTGCGCCTCCGATCGTCGTCGCGATCGGGCCGACGACGGCCGCGACCGCGGACCGATTGGGGCTCAAGGTGTCGGGTGTTGCGGCCGATCATTCTCTTGACGGACTCGTGACCGAACTCGAACGTCTGCTTGCCGACTCGGGGTGGGCAGCGCGGCTACGGTCGCCGCGTCCGCAATGAACTCAGACCTGCCAGAATTGGAACCGGTTCGAGGACGAGACACGAGGTGAGGAGCGAGGTGACCGAACGCAGCGGGCGCAGACGTGTCGTCGGCGCCCTGTCGGGTGTGCTGTGTGCTGGGTTCGTCCTGGGCGCCAGCGCCGTCTCTGCGCGCCCCATCGTCGTGCTCGATCAGGCAACCCTCGGCACGTCCGTTGCCACCGTGGCACCCGGCGGCCAGGGGCTCGGAGCTCGAGCGACCGTGTCGGGTGACGGTCGATTCGTTGCCTACGAAGGCATACCGGGTGCCGGCGATCCAGCCGTCGCGGCAACCGATCCCCGTACCTCCACGGTGTACCTCACCGACCGCGACACGCAGACGACCAACGAGGTCACCGTGGTCCCCGCCGGCCTTCGCCCGGGCAACTCGATCCATCCGGTGCTGTCCGGCGACGGTTGCAGCATCGTCGTGGTCACCGAACTGGCGCTGGACGTGTTCCGCGACGACGACACCGGACTGCGCTGGGACGTCTACCGCCAGCGGCTCGAACACTGTGGCGGTACACCGGGCGATTGGGAGCTCGTGTCGAGTCAGCTCGACGGCTCAGCGATCGCTCGTGACGACGTCGACATCTCCGATCCACCGGCGGTGGCTCGCGCCGGCAACGCCATCGCGTACACCCACCCCGCCACCGAGTTGCTCGACGGCGAGGAGATCACCACGGTCAGCCTGGTCGACCTCGGTCAGCCGATCGGGAGCCCGGGCCGTTCCCGCCTGGTGGCGGGTATGCCGATCGTCTCGCCGGACACGCAGTACGTCCACGTCGGACTCGATCAACCGGCGATCTCGGGCGACGGCCGCTTCGTCGCGTACCGCTCTGACGCGGCCTCGACCGACGCCGTTCCCGGGTGGGGCTACGGCGCTGTCGAAGGTGGCCCGGCAACTCCACAGATCTTCGTGTGGGATCGCGGGCAGGGCGATCCGTTCGAAGCCGTCAAACTGGTGTCGAAGCGCGTCGACGGACTCCCCACGTTGGCGGGTGCTTCCGAGCCCGTGCTGTCGCGAGACGGGCGGGTCGTGGCATTCACGAGCAGCGACGTCGGCCTGACCCCGGCGGTGTTTCCGCCGTGCGCAGACGGCTGTCCGACGCAGGTGTACCACCTCGACCGCGACATCGACGTCAACGGTCGCTACGACGAGCCGGACCGCACCACCATGACGTTGGTGAGCAGCGAACCAGCCACCGCCCCGGTCGTCGCCGGAACTGCTCCGTCGTCGCAACCATCGCTCAGCGCCGACGGGCAACTGGTCGCGTTCATCACGAAGGCCACGAACCTCCAGGTGGTCAAATCCGCCGGTGGTGGTGCGGCCACCGACGGCGACCTGCTCGTTGCCGATGTCGCCCGCAACACGTTGCGTCGCGTGACCATGATCGACGACAGCGTTCGACCCGCCGTCGGCGCGCACTCGGGTCCGCAGCTCAGCGACACGGGTCGCACGGTCGTGTTCGACTCGCTCGCGGCGGCCCAACTCGTTCCGGGGAGCCCGCCGGGACGCCAGATCGTCACCACGGTGAGTCCGCCCACCCTGTCGCTGGCCGAGGGCGACCTCGGGACCACCCTGGTCGGCTTCTCGAGCGACGAGTGGTACGTCGCGGTCAACAACGACGGCCCCACCACGTTCATCCCATCGAAGGTGACGGTGTCCGACGGTCGCTTCACGGTCAACCAGGAACAGAGCACGTGTGCGCTCGGCGTCCCCGTTCCGCCTGGCGGAGACTGCACGGTTCGCCTCACGTTCACGCCGAACGCACCGGGGCCGGTCACGGCGCAGTTGACCGTTGCCGAGACCGGGTTCCAAGCGGTGTCGGTGTCGACCACGGTCCGCGGTGCTGGCGGCGACCCGATGCTGCGCACCGACCCAGCGGGCCAGGCGCTCGGCTCCGTCGTCGTCGGTCAGACCGGACCCGAGTTCCTCTTCGACGTCGAGAACATCTCGCTCGTGCCCACCTCGGTGGCGTCGGTCCGCGTGGTCGGCCCGCACCCCTTCGACTTCGTGATCTCATCGAACAGCTGCGAAGGACGTTCGTTGAATCCTCGGTCGACCTGCTCGATTGGCGTCACGTTCGCGCCGACAGCGTCGGGCCAGCGCACGGCCGTGATCGAGGTGGCCACGCCGACGGGGCAGTACACCGTGATGGTCCCCGACGGTCTCGGTCGCTACGAACCCCAATTCCTCGTCGATCGAATTGAAGTCGAAGCCGGTCGCGAGTTCGGTGTCGGCGGCGCCGGTTTTCCACCGTCGACGCCCGTGTCGGTCCTGTTCGGTGACGATCCGTCGAGCCGCGTCGACACCGTGACCACGGCTGAGGGCGCCTTCGTGGCCACGATCCCCACTCGTACCAGCGAACACGGTGGCATCCGGACCGTGGTCGCGCAGGCCGCCGACGGAACGACAGCGTCTGCTCCGCTGCTCGTCATCGAGCAACCCAGCGCAATGACCGGCGTGCCGGGCTTCGGCCTCGGCGGCTGATCCGCGCCTCGGTCGGAGTTCAGCCGGGCTGATCGTCGACGCTCACGCCGACGATGTTGAGCGCGTTCGTGCAGGTCGAGCGGCTCGTGTCGCCGATCTCGTCGCAGCGCACCGAGAACGTGAGGTTGTCGCCGGGGTTGAGCCTGATCGGCGTGATCCGCGGCTCGAAGAACGAACCTCGGATGTTCTCGAGCGACCAGATGAACATCGGTTCGCTGTTGACCAGCAGGGTGGCGACGCCGCGGTCGTTGTACGGGTTCTCGATGCGAATGTCGGTCATGTCGAACACGGCACCGTCGGCCAGAGTCGTCGACTGATCGGCGGTCTGCGTGAGTGGTGCGTCGACGGCGAGGCGGATGAAGGTGGACGTGCCGGATGTCTGTGCGACGTCGGCCTCGGTCGGGGTCGTCGACGGAGTCGTCGTGTTCGGCCCACCGTCGCCGGCGCTCGACGTGTCGAGGTCGGCGACGATGCTGTCGACCTGGTCGGCAGCAGCTTCCTCGATGGCCGGTTCGACCACCGCGAACCATGCCAGCGCGGCAGCGCCGACCAGTGCGATGACCGCGGCGATGCGCCAGAGTGCTGCACCCGGAATCGTCGGCGAGTGCACCAGCGACATCGGCGCCACGACTGGAGGAAGCCCTTGGCGGCCGGCTTCGACCTCGAAGTCGAGCGTGCGCGTCGAACGACGGAAACCGCCGCGATGAGCGCGCGCTTTGAGCCGAACGAGCGTGGCCGCGCCGGGCCCGACGCCGACGGCCGGCGGGTCGAAGTCGCCGTCGACGCGTTCGGTCGGGTCGACCAGATGAAGCCGACAGCTGGCCACGGTGTTGCCGTGGTTCTCGACCATGAACTCGTACGTCGCGCGGTGACGCGTCCGCTGGATCGGCTGGAGCGCCACGATCCGGCAGTCGTCGAACGGCTCGATCACCAGGGTGGCTTCGGCGACGACGGCATCGTCGGAATCACCGAGGGGGATCACGCGGATGGAGATCGCCGTCGGACCCGCGGTCGTCGAGGGGAGCGCCGGCGGTGCGATCGTGACGTCGATCACGTCCTGGGAGCCACCGAACAACGTCAGGTTGCCGGGCGTGATCGCCGTCCAGCTCGCCGTGAGGCCTGCCGGCACGATCGTGTACGACTCGGTCTCGTCGCCGAGATTGTGCACGGTGAGGGGCAGGGTCATCGTGTCGCCTGGCGCAAGAAACAGCTCGTCGTTGGAGAACCAAGCGTGGACCGACACGCCGAGCACGCTACCGCGTGGTCGGTCGGCGAACTCGGCGCTGCAGGACGCCACCGTTAGGCTCGGCGGCGTGCCCAGCCCCGAGATGCTGACCCCATCGGTCCGTCCACGCCGACTTCGACGGAGTCCTGCGATGCGCGAACTCGTCGCCGAGCACCATCTCCGCGTCAGCGACCTCGTGGCTCCACTGTTCGTGCGTGAGGGCATCGACGAGCCGCAGCCGATTGCGTCGTTGCCGGGCGTGGTCCAACACACTCGAGCATCGCTGCGAGCCGAGGTCGCCGCGCTGGCCGAACTCGGCGTGCGTGCGGTGATCCTGTTCGGCGTACCGGCGTCGAAGGATGCCACCGGCAGCGGCGCCTACGACCCTGACGGCATCGTGCAGGTGGCGCTACGAGACCTGCGCGACGACCTGGGCGACGACATCGTCGTGATGGCCGACCTGTGCGTCGACGAGTACACCGATCACGGCCACTGCGGCATTGTCGACTCGAACGGCGCGGTCGACAACGACGCCACCCTGGCGATCTATGCGAAGGCAGCGTTGGCGCAGGCCGCGGCCGGAGCACAGGTCGTTGCTCCGAGCGGCATGATGGACGGTCAGGTTGCCGTGATCCGCGACGCGCTCGACGGCGCCGGGTTCACCGACGTCGCCGTGATGGCGTACGCCGCGAAGTTCGCCAGCGCTCTGTATGGCCCGTTCCGTGACGCCGTCGACGTGTCGATCGTCGGTGGGGGCGACCGCAAGGGATACCAGCAGGATTGGCGCAATGCCCGCGAGGCGCAACTCGAGATCGAACTCGATGTCGCCGAAGGTGCCGACATCGTGATGGTCAAGCCGGCGCTCGCGTATCTCGACGTGATCGCCGAAGCGTCGGCACGTGTCGACGTCCCGCTGGCGGCGTATCACGTCAGTGGCGAGTATTCGATGATCCACGCCGCGGCAGAACGTGGGTGGATCGATGGTGACGCCGTCGCCCTCGAACACCTCACCGCGATCAAGCGGGCGGGGGCCGACATCGTGCTCACCTACTTTGCCCGATGGTTCGCAGAGTCCGTGGCGAACGGAGGGATTGCACCGTGACCAGCGCAACGGCGAGTGGCATCGCTCCGTGTGATCCGGCGGGCTGCGAGCTCGCTGGGTGCACGCCCACGGTGTGCACCGGTGCCGGCGTCCCGTCGAATGCGGTGCTGTTCGAACGTTCCCGTCGGGCGATCCCCGGTGGTGTGAACTCGTCGATCCGGGCGTTCAAGGCCGTCGGTGGCGAGCCCTACGTGGTCGCGCGGGCTTCGGGCGCAACGATCACCGACGTCGAAGGCACCACGTACTACGACCTCGTCCAGAGCTATGGCGCTGTCATCTTGGGCCACGCTCACCCGGCGATCACCGCAGCGGTGTCGGCGGCCGTGGTCGACGGCACCTCGTACGGAGCGCCGACACCACGCGAGATGAAGCTCGCCGAGGCCATCGCCGATCGGGTGCCGAGCTGCGAGCGCGTGCGCTTGATGAACTCCGGCACCGAGGCCACGAGCACGGCGATTCGACTCGCCCGCGGCGTCACGGGACGCGACCGGATCGTCACGTTCGCCGGGAACTTCCACGGAGCGACCGACGCATTGCTGGTCACCGGCGGCAGTGGGGTGGCCACACTTGGGCTGCCGGGAACCGCCGGGGTTCCCGACGCCGCGGTCGCCAACACGATCGTGGCGCCGTACAACGTGGTCCCGGAACTCGACGACCGCGTGGCCGCGGTCATCGTCGAACCGGTCGCCGCCAACATGGGGGTCGTCGCACCGGCGCCGGGATTCCTCGACGGGCTGCGTGCCGAGTGCGACCGTGTCGGCGCGCTGCTGATCTTCGACGAGGTCATCACCGGATTCCGTCTGGGCGCGGGTGGCGCGCAGGCGCGGTTCGATGTCCGTCCCGACATCACCTGCTTCGGCAAGGTGATCGGGGGCGGTCTGCCGATCGGGGCGATCGGCGGCTCGGTGGCCGTGATGGAACATCTGTCACCGATCGGTCCGGTGTTCCACGCCGGCACGCTGTCGGGCAACCCGATCGCCACGGCCGCTGGACTGGCCGCCCTCGACACGTTGACCTCGGATGTCTACATCGAGCTGATGGCGCGAGCCCGCCACCTCTCGGCGCTGCTGCGCGACGCCTGCGAGGCGGCCGGATTCGATGCCAGTTTCCCGGTGGTCGGCACGCTGCTCGGGATCGTGTGCGGGTCCGAGGCGGGCACCGTCGAGAACTTCGACGATGCCAAGCGGACCGATGAGCGTGCCTACGCCGCGTTCTTCCGGGCGATGCTCGCTGAAGGTGTGGCGCTGGCGCCGGGTGCGTACGAAGCCCTGTTCGTCGGGCTCGGCCACACCGATCAGGTGCTGGCGGCCATCGGTGAGGCCGCCCACCGCGCCGCCGCCGCGGCTCGCGCCGACCTCGCCACGGACCCGGCAACCGGGGACACGTGAGGCAGATCTTCAACTGGCGCTTCGTGGCGGCGCTCGGCGCGCTCGCTGCGCTGGCCCTGCTCGCCCGAGCGATCCTCACCGACGACGCCTCGATCGAGGCCGTGATCGAACCCGAGGTCATCGAGCGCAAGATCGATCTGATCGAACCGATCGTGTCGGCGACACAGACGGACGCGTTCTCGGTGACGCCGTCCGGTGTCACCACTGGATTCCTCGACCTGGCGGTCGATGCCGAACGAGTCGTGCGCATCGTTCCCGGCACGCTCGGCGAGATCGACTGCGACGAACTCGAGATTCCGAACCGGTGTGCCGTCTTCGCCGACATGCTCGGCGACGCCGTCGTCTGGTTCGCCATCCTGCCGCAGGCGCCCCGGGCGACCGTCGAGCTGCCACCGATCGTCGATCTCAACGACGGCCTCGCTGAGTTCGACAGCGGCTGGCGCATTCCGTATGCGCCGGTGATCGAGCGCGAGTGTGAGGGTGAGGACATTCCCACGTTCAGCGACTTCCTTCGCCGCTTCGGACCCGACAGCGTGACGATCGTCGACCTCGAGTCGCGTCAGGTGACCGCCGTGCGTTGCGGCGAGGCCGACGCGGGCTGACGTCGTCGTCGGCTGAACCTGCTCAGCCGACGAGGGCGTGCGCAGCGGCCAGGCCGGAGTTGTGTGCGGCTTCGACGCGTGGCCCGTCGAAGGCATCACCGGCGAGCACGATGGTGCCACCGTGTGCGACCCAGCACGGCTCGGGCCATGGCGTTCGTGGCGTCGCGAACCTCCACTTCTTCACGTGCGCCTCGGTGACCGCTGCCTCGCCGAGCCAGGGTGCGACGAGACCGATCAGGGCGTCGCGGAGCGCGTCGACGTCCTCGTCCCAGCGCTCCTCGCTCCACGTCGCCGATGCGTGCACCGTGATCGCCGGTGTGGCGCTCACTCCTTTGGCCATGTTGTCGGCGATGAAGCTCAGCTCCGGTGTCGGGACCTGCACACCGCCCGGCGCTGCGATCGCTGGAGCACGGTCGAGCGTGGCCAACAGCGCGATCGTGCGCTCGTAGTCGGTTCGCATCAGCGATTCGTCGAGGTTGATCCCCGAGTCGGCGAGCAGCGCGAACGCCTGGGGGAGCGGCGTGGTGACGATGACGGCGTCGGCGTGGTGCACGGTGCCGTCATCGATCGCGACCTGCCACGGCGCGCCCGAATCCTCGGGGGCGGGACGGATGCCGAACGCCATGGTCGAACAGCGCACATCGAGGCCGACAGCGAGTTCCTTCGCCAACGAGTTCATGCCCGAGGTGGCCGCGTAACGGGGATGCCCGTCGTCGGACGTGAAGCCGTGTGACCAGATCGCCACGAGCCCACGCTCGACCCAGTCGTCGACCTGTCGTTGGAACGCCGGTGTGCGCACCGTGAAGAACTGGGCGCCGTGGTCGACGGTGGCCGTGCCGATTCGGCGGGTTGCCAGGCGACCGCCCGGTGAACGTCCCTTGTCGACGAGCACCACTTCGGCGCCGGCATCGACGAGACGTCGCCCCGCCACGAGCCCACTGATCCCCGCACCGACCACGACGACTCGCATGCGCAGGGTCTAGCGGCCTCAGCCGGCGAGTGCAGCGTCGAGCTCGTCGTGTTCGGCCCGACGGGCCTGGTAGGCGCGCTCGGCGCGACCGAGGAACTCCAGCAGCACCCGGTTGAACGTGGTGGCGTGTTCGACCATGAACCCGTGTGCAGCCCCGCTGATCACGACGAGTTCGGCCGTGGGGATCGTCGCGGCGAGGTCCTCGCTGTCGCCTCTCGGCGTGAGGATGTCCTGGTTGCCGACCATGACCAGCGTCGGGACGGCGATCGTGGGCAGCAGCTCGATCAGTTCCTGGTGGGAGTCGCCGGCGGCCAGGATCGCATCGCACTGGGCGGCGAATGCGTGGGACGGTCCGCCGAGCGCAAGCGGTCCGAGCCAACCGATGGCCGGCAGGAGCCGACGGAACGAGCGTGGCCCGATCATCCAGCGCGCCGCGTCGGAGCCCATCGACCCGATGCCCCGTTCGAGCGCTGCGTCGCGCCAGCTGGCGAGCAGTTCCTCGCGCCAGGGGTGGTTTCTGCCGGCGGTGCACGCGAGCGTGACCGACCGGGTCCGCTCGGGATACTTGACCGCGATGATCTGGCTGATGGCGCCACCCATCGACGCGCCAACGACGTGGGCGGTCGCTTCGCCGGCGTGATCGAGCACAGCGATCGCGTCGTCGGCCATCTGTTCGAGCGAGTACGCCCCGTGTGGCTTGTCGCTGCGGCCGGCGCCTCGGTTGTCGAGGGCGATACCGCGGTACCAGGGGGCGGTCGCGAGCCGCTGCAGGTCCCAGCCGTGCTTGTCGGCACCGAGGCCCTGGATGAACAGGATCGGGGCGCCGTTTGGCCGCCCGGTGATCCGGTAGTGGATTCGTGTGCCGTCAGTACTTCGGACGTAGGTCATCAGGCGCCTCCCGCCCCACCGATCGGGAGCCAGTCGATCGGCGTCCCGGTGCGGATGTTGCCCAGCTCCGACAGCAGCAGTTCGATGTCGCGGGCCAACTGATCGGCGAGTTCGAGCTCGCTCAGCGGGCCGCGTCGGCGGCGCGGTGCCTTTGACGCCGGGCCGATCTCGAGGCGGGCGGCCCGACCGATCGGGCTCGACGATGTGGCCGCCGGGAACACCTGGACGCCGGCCGCGAGCGCGCCGCCGACGAGGGCGTGATCGACACGGCCGACCTTACGGAGCCGTTCGTTGTGTGCTGCGCCCATGATCACGAGTTGCCCGGCGGCAAGTGCGCCGGCCACTTCGTCGGGGTGGTCGAGCAACCCACCGATTCGACGCACGAAGGCGCCCACCGGTGCCGTGTCGGGTCGACCGACGAAGCGAACCGGTCGGTCGACGACCTCGCTGAGCGCCAACGCGGCGTAGATGGGAGCCAGCGCAAAGGTGCGGGCGTTGACGACGATCAGCGCTCCCTTGCGCCGCGGCAGGCGCTGGTCGCCGCCCACGGTGACGTCCCACCGCAGCCGTGATGCGGTGATCATCGTGCGCACGAGACCCGGATCGCGGCCCCAGTCGTCGACCAGACCGGTCTGCTCATCGGTGAACCGGGTGACCGACGAGCCGACGTCGGCGGCGGCGCGTGAGACGACTGCTCCTGCTCGCGAGGCGGTGCCACGCACCGGGAAGTTCACGACGCGTCCGAGGGTCGAGGTCATCAGGCCACCTGTACTCGTGCGGGTTGATGGATGATGCTCGGCCAGTGGTACAGCCGGTCGATCACGTCGACGGTGCCGTGTTCGGGCATCACCCCGAGAAGTTCGCGCATGCGGCCGTTGTCGGCGAGGCGTCCGCGATGCAGTGCCTCGGAAACATGGTCGGGAATCGGCGCGCCGAGCAGGAAGCTGAGCGCGCGGGCGACGCGCCAGTCGGGACCGACCAGTGGAATCGGGATCCGTCCGCCGCGTCGAGCGGCCTGGAGTGCCGTGATCGCACCGGCGGCCACGACGTTGACGGGTTCTGCGAGTCCGACCCGGGCGGCGGCCACGATCGCCCTGGCGGCGTCGCGGTCTTCGATCACGGCGAACGGAGGGTCGGCGAGCACGCTGAACGGCACGCCCGGTTGACGCAGCAGCCGCCCGAGCGGTGACGGCACGTGGGGGCCGAGCACGGGCGCGAGACGAACGGCTCCGACGGTGACGCCGACGCGCTGGCCCACTTTGGCGGCGGTGTGCTCGATTGCTGCGACGGTGCGACCCCAGTCGCTCGTGGGTGCGATCGGCGCCGACTCGCTGGGGCGTGTCGAGCGCGCCTCGTCCCCGTCCGTAGATCTCGATACCACTGCGCACGACGACGTGTTCGAGCGCCGAGCACTCGGCAGCAGCACCCAGGATCGACGTGGCTGCCTGGTCCGTCAGCGTCGCCGCGGCGCTCGGAGCGGCGCGTGCGTCGGGCTCCCAGACCCCAACGTGGACG
Organism: Ilumatobacteraceae bacterium; assembly: GCA_963828415.1. Lineage (GTDB taxonomy): Bacteria > Actinomycetota > Acidimicrobiia > Acidimicrobiales > Ilumatobacteraceae > Sva-07. The sequence goes on along the minus strand of CAWHEI010000015.1, from coordinate 209,979 downwards.
AGTACGTGTGGATTGAACCGGGCGACGGTGTCGACGATTCGATCGTGCTCGTCGGGATGAATTCGGTGAAAGACCGTACGATGTAGGCGGTGCCGAGGCGGATCGGCGTCGATACCCGACAGCTCCCCGACCCAGGTCTCGCTCTCGAGCAAGCCGGCGATCGTGGTGCCGAGTTCCCCGCCCACGCCACTCACGAAGACCCTTTTTCCACCCATCACCATGAACGCTAGTCCCACACACCCCCAGCCGATCGGTTCGCCCGCCCCGACTCCGTCCCGGATTGCGATGAGCGAAACCGCCGTATCCGGTCGTTTCGCTCATCGTTGGGCACGCGCGGAGGTTCGCGATGAGCGAAACCGCCGTATCCGGTCGTTTCGCTCATCGTTGGGGACGAGCGGAAGGTGTGGCCGTGGGAGCTGACGGGGTCAAGTCGACGCACTCCGGCGCCGATGACACACACATGGCACGCGAGCGCGAACCTCGTTCGAGTCGCCGCCGGTTCCTGGGCACGATGCTCGGCGCAGCCTGTGCGTGCGGGCTGGCAGCAACGGCGACACCGCGCGCTCGTGCCGAAGGATCGATCGCCCGACTCGACGAGCCCGGCACGGCGCTGAAGACGGCGGAACGACTGGCGCTGCGTCCGTCGCCGGTTCCTGCCGGCAAGCTGCTGTTTCCGGTGTCACCCGGATCCGACTGCTACGTGCTCGACAACTTCGGTGACGCACGCGGCTCCACGCGCCTCCACGAGGGCGTCGACATCATGGGGTCGGCCGGGCTTCCCGTGTTCGCCGTGGTCGCCGGCGTGCTCACGCAGCGCTACACGAACACGGGCACCGCGGGGTGGGGCTGGACGCTGTACGACGCCTCGACGAAGACGACCTACAAGTACTTCCACCTCGCCGAGGACGCTGTCGGCCTGGTCGAGGGCAGTTCGGTGAGCGCCGGGCAGACGATCGGGTACGTCGGCAACAGCGGCACGGCGGGCGAGAACAACTTCCACCTGCACTTCGAGGTCAGGCCGAACAACGTCGCCATCGATCCATTGCCGCTGCTCGTCGTCGACCGCAAGGCCTGCGGCGTGTCGCCGCCGATCCGAGCCTGACCCGCCCGTTCAGCGCAGCGTGTCGGCGCGCAGGATGATCTCACGTGCGAACGGGTCGAGCTGGCGCCCGGCGAGCCGTTCGGTGACCTGGATTGCCTTGGTCGGCTCTTCGATGAGTCCGGCCCAGCGGATGTAGCCGCCCATGATCCCGATGATGCGGTCGCCGACCTCGTCGCCGTGGACGAGCACCTTCGTACCGTGCTTGAGGAGCTCGCGGATCTCGGTGTAGAGCGCCGTCAGGTACTGATCGGTGTGCTCGGCGTTGAACGGGCGATGCCGATACGGCAGCTGCAGTTCGTCGTAGTTGTGCAGGTTGTGAGGGGCCACGATGATCGAGATCACGCAGCCGAAGCCGTTCTCGCGCAGCCAGATGATCTCTTCTTGACGCCGGACTCGGCGGTGACTGTCGCCGACACCGCCAGGACGTTCACAGATCGCCAGCTTGTCCTTGAGGATCCAGGTGAAGTTCCGTGGCGTGATGCCGAGTGCCCACTTTCCACGAAGACGCGGTGGCATCAGTTGGCAGCTTCTGGACGGACGCGACTTGACATGACGGATGGCCAGGCTACCGGTTCGGTGCTGGCGTCGTGGCAAGGACGAGGCGGTTGCTGTGGCGTTCGATGCGTCGTCCTCCGACGAGTTCGCAGGCGGCAGCAGCGCCGCCGGCGACGGCGAGCACCCGTCGCACCGTGTCGGCATCGGGCGGGTATCCCTCGTGTTCGAGCCACTGTCGAATCGCACGAGCGCTGAGCACCCTGGGCGCAGCGCTGAGCGCGTCGGCGTCGGTCGGGTCGATGCCTGCGGCGAGTTCGTCGAGGAACTGGTCGTCGGAGCGCAGCAGGTCGGCGGTGCGTGCGAGCAGCACGGTCACGTCACGTTCGGCGATGTCGTCGAGCAGTGGCAACAACTCGTGGCGGATCCGGTTTCGGCGGAAGCGACGGTCGTCGTTGCTCGGGTCCTCGGCGACGACGAGACCGAGTTGGTCACACAACGAGCGCGTCTCGGCGCGCCGCAGCGCCAGGATCGGGTGGCGTCTTCCCGGCCCGATCGCACCGAGGCCGGTCGCTCCTGCGCCACGCAGCAAGGCGAGCAGCAGGGTCTCGGCCTGATCGTCGGCGGTGTGTCCGGTCATGGCGTCGGGCCCGAGTGCCGCTCGGCGAGCGCTCCGTGCCCGTGCCTCGAGGTTGGGTCCGGCGGAGACATCGACGCGGGTCATGCGGAAACTGGCCCCGAGGTTGGTGGCGCTGTGGCGGGCGATCTCGGCGTCGTCGTCGGCGGAGGCTCGCAGGCCGTGGTGGACGTGGACCGCCGCGACGTCACACCCAGCGGCGACGGCGAGCGCGACCAACGCGGTGGAGTCGGCGCCTCCGGAGAGGCCGCACGTCACCGCGGTGCCCGGCGGCGGAAAGGTGCACCGGTCGAGGAGGTCGGCGGTGTCGTTCAGTGCAACGCCTCGGTCAGCGACCCCTAGAGGTCGGTGTGATGGTGCGACTGCTGCGCCTTGCTGGGGTAACTCTTGGCTCGCACGTAGGCCACGTAGGACGCAATGAGCGCGACGACCGAGATGACAGCGAGGAGTACGAGGGCGATACCGATCCACCAGTGCCAGACGTTGGCTGCGAGCATTCCGTGAGGCTAACCCGCGGGGTCGGAATCGGGCGAAACCGTCACCCGATCTTGCCGTCGCCGTCGAAATCGGTGCCGAAGCAGCGTTCGATCTTGCCGAGCAGTTCGGGTGGCATCTCGTCGTTGTTGCACTTCTGGGCGACCACGATCTTGAGTTCGGCATGGAAGTCGAAGGCGCCGAGACAGTCCATGCAGCCTTCGAGGTGGTGGCGGATCGCGGCGTGTTGGTGATCGGAGAGTTCGCCGTCGAGGAACACGTCGAGCTCCTGCAGCGTCTGCGCGCAGTCGGAGATCACCGGTGTGTCGGTCGTCGTTGCGTCGTCGCTCATCGTCCGTTGTCCTGTCCGAAGGTGCCGTCAGCCGCCGCTGCTGGCTGGGCAGTGACGAGCCCCCGTTCGAGGGCAAAGTCGTACAACGCCTTCTGCATCGCTTTTCTTCCCCGATGCAGCCGCGACATCACGGTACCGATCGGGATGTCGAGCATCTCGGCGATCTCCTTGTACGAGAACCCCTCGACGTCGGCGAGGATCACCGGCAGGCGGAAGTTGTCCGGGAGGTCTTCGAGCGCTTGCTTCACCTCGTCGTCAGGGAGCAACTCCATCAGCGACTCCTCGGCGGAGCGGCCGACGCTGGCGTCCTGCAGTGCACCGAGGTTCTTGTACAGGTACAGGTCCTCGAACTCGCCCAGTTCGGTCTCGTCCGGGCGGCGTTGCTTGGCCCGGTAGGAGTTGATGTAGGTGTTGGTCATGATCCGGAACAGCCACGCCCGCAGGTTCGTGCCCTCGGTGAAGGTGTGGTAGCTCCGGTAGCCCTTGAGGTAGGTCTCCTGGACGAGATCCTCGGCGTCACTGCGGTTGCGCGTCATGCGCATGGCGCCGGAATAGAGCTGAGGTGCGTACTGCATCGCCTCGTCGGCGAACGTTGCCTGATCGGCCATGGCGGCGACTGTACCCGTCGGCCCCGCGTGCGAACGTCGCCGTGTCGGCGGTTGTCAGTTCGTTTCGGAGTCGGAACCGGTGTCGGACGCGGTGTCGGCGGTGGCGTCGAGACGTTCGACGACGTCGTCGATCGAGGCGATCAACCGGTCCAGCAGATCGGCGAGCTGCGCCCGTTCGTCCGGCTCGAACTCGCTGAGGATGTGCATCATCGCGGTCGATCGGCGCGCGGCGACGCTGTCGTGGCGGCGGCGGCCCTCGTCGGTGATTCGCACGAGGACGACTCGGCCGTCCTCCGGCGAGGTGAACCGCTCGACCAGGCCGTCGTTCTCCAGTCGTTGCACTGCTCGCGTTGCCGTGGACGGCTCGACACGTAGGCGTGCGGCGAGTTCCTTCATCGGGCGCTCGTCTCGCCGTGTGAGCAGGTCGAGCGCATCCATCTGACCCTGCTCGAGCTGCTTCTCGGTGCCGAACAGGTACGAGCGCAGTGCCGACGCCGCGGCGCCCCGGCGGAGTTCGATCCAGGCTCGGCCGATGCGGCGAGCGTGCTCGCGATCGGTTCGGTTGCGGAAGTCGACGGTGCTGGTTCCGGTGGCTGACCTGGGCATGTGCGTTTGTACGCTAATCAGCCATGGTCGACGGCGGCGGAGCGGACGAACGGCCAGCCGAGGCCCCACTTGCCGACCCGTCCGACCCGACGGCGCTCGAGGCGCTGCGCCCGTTGGCGTCGTCCGAGGTTGCTCTCACACCGTCGTTGTCGCATCGCGAGGTGTACACGTCGCGAGGCCTCTTGACCGTGTTCCGGCATCGACCGCCCGAGGGTGTGTCGCCGCAGCCGGCGGCGATCGTGGCGTGCGGCGGCGCGTTGGGTGGCGTGCTCGGGCCGGGTCACGCGTTGTACCAGCGCCTCGGTGAGCGGTGGGCCGAGCGCGGCGTCGAGTTCGTGCGAGTCGGCTACCGCGAGCCGAACAACCTCGATCTGTGCGCACACGACCTCGCATGCGGAGTGGAGCTCGCCCGCGATGCCGGCGCCGACCGTGTGGTGGTGATGGGGCACAGCTTCGGTGGCGCCGTCGCCGTTCGTACCGCGGTGATCATGCCGGTGTCGGTCGTGGGCGTCGTCACGTTCGCCACGCAGTCGGCCGGATGTGAGGTCGCCGGGGCGTTGGGCGGCAGGCCGTTGTTGTTGTTCCACGGCGATCGCGACGAGTTGCTTCCTCCTGAGGCGAGCCACGTGGTGGCCGCGATCGCCGGGTACGGCGACGTCGAGATCCTCCCCGGCGACGGCCACCTGCTCGCCAAGAGTGACGACATCATCACCGAACGCCTCGACACCTGGCTCCCCGACGTCCTCCACCTCTGAGTTGTGATGAGCGAAACCGCCGTATGCGGTCGCTTGGCTCATCGCGGGGAGATTGGGTCCGGTTGTGATGAGCGAGACCGCCGTATGCGGTCGGTTCGCTCATCGCGGGGAGATTGGGTCCGGTTGTGATGAGCGAGACCGCCGTATGCGGTCGGTTCGCTCATCGCGGGGAGATTCGGGTCCGGTTGTGATGAGCGAGACCGCCGTATGCGGTCGCTTGGCTCATCGCGGGGAGATTGGGTCCGGTTGTGATGAGCGAGACCGCCGTATGCGGTTGTTCGGCTCATCGGTGGGCGGTGCTGGTTGGGTGCGGGGAGGGATGTCGGGCGGCTACTGCTGGGACATGAGGCGCTGCATCTCGGCGGCGTCGTGGAGCATGCCGTCGCCGGAGAGGTCGTAGGTGACGCGGTGGATCGTGCCGGTGAAGCGGAACGGGATCGAGTACCGGGTCGGATCGACGGTGTCGTAGGCGGCGTACCCGCAGCTGAAGCCGACGGGGCCGATCCGGTTCGGGGTGGTGTGCGACATCTCGATCGCGCCGACGAGCGTGTCGTCGATGTACAGCAGACCGTTGCCGGCCGGACCCTTGCCCTCGCCGAACCGAACCGGGCCCGTCGGCACGAACTCGTAGCGCAGCGTGACGTCGCCGACCGGCACGGCAACGTTCGACGACACGTCGAAGCGATCCGCTGCGAGGTAGTTGTACACGTGGTGCAGCCGCCCGTCCTGCACGAACAGGACGTAGCCGCCGTGACGGCTGCCGTGCGACACGATGATGCCCTCGGCGCCGTCATCGGGGATCGTGACGTCGGCGGTGATGCTGTAGGCCCGGTTGTACGGTTTGGGTCCGGCCCCGAAGTACACGGGAGCTGCGTCGGGGTACCAGACCTGCACGTTGCGGTTCGACGAGAGCACCGGTCGCGGTGTCAGCAGCCGACTCGCCCCGGCGGACGCCAACGGGAACACGCCGTACGTCTCCGCCTCGGTGTACCACCGCTCGATCATCTCGGCGAGCTTGGCAGGGTCGTCGGCGGCGAGGTTGCGGGTCTCGGTCGGGTCGTCGGTCAGGTGGTACAGCTCCCACCCGGTCGCGTCGAGGTCGACGAGGTCGTCGGCTGTCAGCGCCGAGCCGAACCGACGGTTCTTCAGCGCCGCCTCCACGAAGCTCGGACCCGGCCACGGACAGTTGGCCTTCCAACCGTCGTGGTAGATCGACCGGCTGCCGAACATCTCGAAGTACTGCGTGGTGTGCTCGGTCGCCGCGTCGGCGTCGCCGAAGGTGTGGGCGAAGCTCGTTCCGTGGATCGGTGACTGCTCGACGCCGCCGATGGTCGCCGGAGGTGTGATCCCGAGCGTGTCGAGCAGCGTCGGCACGATGTCGACGAGGTGCGCGTACTGATGGCGAACCTCGCCGCGGGCGGCGATCCCGGCCGGCCACGACACGATGCACGGGTCGGTCACACCGCCGCGGTACGTCTCGCGTTTCCAGCGTCGGAACGGGGTGTTGCCCGCCCACGTCCAGCCCCACGAGTAGTGCGCGTAGGTGTCCGGTCCGCCCCACTCGTCGAAGTGCTCGAGGTTGTCCTCCAGGGTCTCCTCTGCTCCGTTGAAGAACATCGCCTCGTTGAACGTGCCGTGCTCGCCGCCCTCTGCGCTGGCGCCGTTGTCGGACATCACCACCACGATCGTGTTGTCGAGTTCGCCGAGTTCTTCGACGAAGTCGATCACCCGTCCGAAGTGGTGATCGGTCTGCTCGATGAACCCGGCGTACACCTCCATCTGGCGGGCGTACATCCGCTTCGCGTCGTCGGACAGCGAGTCCCACGCGGCCACGTCGGGGTCGCGTTCGGACAGCTCGGCGTGCTCCTCGACGATGCCGAGCACTCGCTGGCGTTCGAACACGACACGCCGGTACTCGTCCCAACCGCCGTCGAAGCGGCCTCGGTACTTGTCGCTCCATTCGGGCTCGACCTGGTGGGGCGAGTGGCCGGCGCCAGGCGTGTAGTAGAGGAAGAACGGCTTGTCCGGTGCGTGGACGTGGGCGTCCTTGACGAACTGGATCGCACGGTCGGCGAGGTCGATGTTGAGGTGGTAACCCTCCTCGGGCGTCGACGGCGGGCTGACCGGATGGTTGTCGTAGGTGAGGTCGGGAAACCACTGGTCGGTCGAGCCCGGCATGAACCCGTAGAACCGCTCGAACCCACGGCCGAGCGGCCACCGGTTGAACGGACCGGCCGTGGTCGACTCGGTCGGCGCGGTGAGGTGCCACTTGCCGACAGCGAAGGTGTTGTAACCGTGCTCGAGCAGCATCTCGGACAGGAAGCCGTGCTCGTGGCCGACGAAACAGTTGTGAGCGGGGAATCCGAGCGAGGTCTCGGTGATCGCCGACAGCCCGATCGTGTGATGGTTGCGCCCGGTCAGCAGCGAGCCACGCGTCGGCGTGCACAGCGCGGTCGTATGGAAGTTCGCGTAGCGCAGCCCGCGGTCGGCGAGGCGGTCGAGCGTCGGCGTCTCGCACAGCCCGCCGTAGGCGGAGAACTGCCCGAAGCCCACGTCGTCCCACAGCATCACGATCACGTTCGGCGTGCCGGCGGCGGCACGCTTCGGGGCGGGCCACGCGGGCGTCGACTCGTCGAGCGTGCGTCCGATCACGCCGGGAAACGCGTCGGCCGGGTCGTACTCGATGATGTCGTTCGGGCCTGCCATCGCGCGTGTGTACCACAGGCGTCACACCGCGCCGGGCCTGATGTGATGCGGAGACGGCGATGACCGAAGACCCTTCACCCGGGGCGGATCGACTCCGTACGGTTCAGGCATGGTGAGGCGACTCAGGGTGGCGGGCGCGGTGGCGGCAGGTGCGGCGGCTGTGGTGACCGCCTACGACCTGACCCAGCGACGTCACGCCATCCTGCGCAACTTCCCACTGTTGGGTCACGCCCGCTATTTCCTCGAAGAGGTCGGCCCCGAGCTGCGCCAGTACATCGTGACCAGCAACACCGAAGAGCGGCCGTTCAACCGCGAACAACGACGCTGGATCTACGCATCGTCGAAGCAGGAGAACAACTACTTCGCGTTCGGCACCAGCAAGGACCTGGAGACCTCGCCCAACTACTTCATCATCAAGCACTCGCCGTTCCCGATCCCGGCGCCGCTGCCGGGCGCGCTCGACTACGACGACCAGTACCGAATTCCCGCTGCGAAGGTGATGGGCGCCGCCCGCGGCCGGACGAAGGCGTTCCAGCCGTCGTCGGTCATCAACGTGTCGGCCATGAGCTACGGAGCGCTCTCGTCGAATGCGATCGCCGCGCTCAACGAGGGCGCGCAGATCGCCGGCTGCCTACACAACACCGGCGAAGGCGGAATCTCGCCGCACCACCAGCACGGCGGTGAGCTGATCTGGCAGTTGGGCAGCGGCTACTTCGGCGCCCGCGACGACCACGGCCGATTCGACCTCGATCGCCTCGTCGAGACGGTCGGTACCAACCCGGTGCGGGCGATCGAGATCAAGTTGAGTCAGGGCGCCAAGCCCGGCTTGGGCGGAGTGCTCCCTGCCGCGAAGGTCACTGCGGAGATCAGTCGGATCCGTGGAGTGCCTCAGGGAGAGGACTGCATCAGCCCGGCCGCCCATCCCGAGTTCCACGACGTCGACTCGTTGCTCGACTTCGTCGAACGCATCGCGGACGCGACCGGGCTGCCGGTGGGGATCAAGTCGGCGATCGGCGAGCCGAACATCTGGAGCGACCTCGCCGAGGCGATGGTGTCGGGCGAACGGGGTGTCGACTTCATCACTGTCGACGGGGGCGAAGGCGGCACCGGCGCCGGCCCGCTCGTGTTCACCGACCAGGTGGCACTGCCGTTCAAGGTCGGCTTCAGCCGCGTCTACAGCGAGTTCGCACGGCGGGGGATCACCGATCGAGTGGTCTTCATCGGGTCGGGCAAGCTCGGCTTCCCACACGAGTCGACGCTCGCGTTCGGGCTCGGGTGCGACATGGTGAACGTCGCCCGCGAGGCGATGATGGCGATCGGGTGCATCCAGGCCCAGCGTTGTCACACCGGACGGTGCCCGACCGGGGTGGCGACCCAGAACCCGTGGCTGGTTCGTGGACTCGATCCGGAGCTGAAGGCTGCTCGGCTCGCGAACTACGTGATCACCCTGCGCAAGGATCTGCTCGCGCTGAGCCGGGCGTGCGGTGTGGTGCATCCCGCACTGATCTCACTCGACCACGTCGACGTGCTCGACGACCGCTTCGGCGCAACGGGAGCCCGCGAGGTGTTCGGCTACGAACCTGGATGGGGCGTTCCCGAGGGGCACGCCGTGCCGAGCCTGATGTGATGCGGCGACGGCGACGTCAGACGCGAACGGTCGCCAGGAGGTCCTTCACGGCAGCGGCGCTCTCTTGTTCGAGCGCGGTGCAGCGCGCCAGCACGTCACGAGTCGCGTCGTCGTCGATGCCGGCGGCGATGCCGACCCATGCCTGCGCACCTTGCAGTTCGGCCTCGGACTGCAGGTAGAGCTGATCGAGCACGTCGTACGGGGCGAACACCTCGTAGTACACGGCGACGGCGGCCGGGAGCGCGTCGTCGACCGCCTGCTGCATCTCGGCGTCGAGCGGGAACAACCCGGCGACCAGTTCGGCGATCTCGTCTTCGCGGGCGGCGCAGTCGAGGAGCACGGCGGAGTGCTCCGCAGCGGCGTCGGCCCACTCCCGGTAGCGCGCCGCTGCCGAACGCTCGAGCCCGGACAGGAACGCGGGGCGTGCAGCGTCGGGGACGCTCGCGATGTGTGACCGCAGGAGCGCACCGAACTGCGGAACCGTGGGCAGTGTCGACATGTCGACATCCTTGTCGACTGGGTCGCAGGGTGGCGAGATCGGCCACCCGGTCCGCGTTGGCCGGCGGATCGGCGCGCCGTACGGGGGAGTACGTTGTCGAGGTCAGTATCGAACGATTCAGGAGCCCGATGTCCGCCACGCAACCAGCGACGTCCCAGCGGGTGCTCGTCGTCGGTGGCGGCATGTCGTCGTTGTCGTGTGCCTACTGGCTCTCCCGCCAACCGGAACGGTACGACGTCACCATCCACCAGCAGGGATGGCGCCTCGGAGGAAAGCTGGCCAGCGGCCGCAATCTCGACCGGCACGGACGCATCGAAGAGCACGGACTGCACGTCTGGTCGGGCTTCTACGAGAACGCCTTCTGGATGATCAGAGAGGTCTACGGCGAACTCGACCGGCCGCCGACGCATCCGCTGGCGACCTGGCAGGACGCGTTCAGTCCGTGGAGCGATGTCTCGTGGTTCAGTTCGATCGATCAGCACTGGGTGCGCGTCACCGACAACGTGCCGAGCAACGACCAACTTCCCGGCGAAGCCGGACGGTTGGGTTCGCCGGCCGACCTGATGGCCCGGATGGTGAGCTTCGGCCTGGAGCTGCTCGAGGGCTACGAACCCTCGGACGCGGTCTTGGGGCATTCGATGGCCGACACCTCGGACGTGACACTGCCGGGGGTCACCGGACTCTCGGCGCCGCCACCGACGTCCGGGCACGTCAGCGAGGGGATCCGTTGGCTGTTCGCCGGATTCCACGAGATCGCCCATCTGCTCGACGCGGGCGCGGTGGCGCTGTGTGCCGAGCTCGAGGCCGCGGCATCCGCCGTCCAACGACTCACGCATGGGTGGCTCGATGACCTGATCGAGGCTGACTCCGAGTTGCTCGAAGTCATCGCGCTGGTCGACCTGGGTCTCGCCTACCTGCGGGGATTCGCGAGAGATGGCGTCTTCGCTCACGGTTTCGACGTGATCAACCACACCGAGCTGACCACGTATCTCCGTGGCGCCGGCGCGCACGATCTCACGCTCGGGTCCGGATTCGTGCGCGGCGCCTACTCGTACATCTTCGCCTTCATCGACGGCGATCCGGCGCGCCCCGACCTCGAGGCCGGCACCGGGCTGCGCATGTTGTTGCGACTGCTCCTCGCTTCCAGCGGCGCAGTGTTCTGGCGGATGAACGCCGGCGCCGGCGACACGGTCGTCGCCCCCATCCATCAGGCCCTGGAACGGCGAGGCGTCGCCATCGAGTTCTTCCACGTCCTGCGCAGCGTCGAAGTCGACCCGGACAGCAAGCAGGTGCTCGCCATCGAGTTCGGCGTCCAGGCCACCGTCGCCGTCACGGCGCCCGACGGTCGCTACTCGCCGCTGGTCGATCTGGACGGCCTGGAGGTGTGGCCCACCACACCTCGATACGACCAGCTCGTGCAGGGCGCGGAGCTGCAACAGCAGGGCGTCGATCTCGAGTCGGCGTGGAACGATTGGCCCGACGTGTCGACACTGCGACTCGAACGCGGTCGCGACTTCGACACGCTGGTGCTCGGGCTGCCGCCGTCGTGCCTGCCCATGGTGGCGCCCGACGTGCTCGCCTCGTCGGCGTCGCTACGCGCTGCGGTCGACGCCATTCCCACCGTTGCGACGCAGGGGGTCCAACTCTGGATGAACCCGACGTCGGGCGATCTGGGCGCCGCGCAGCCCGCCACGATCGCAACGGCGTTCGCGCCACCGATCGACACCTGGGCCGACATGAGCCATCTGCTCGCCGCCGAGCACTGGACACCCGGCGATCCGCCCGAGTCGTTGCAGTACCTGTGCGGCGTCCTACCAGCAGCTCCGGCCGGGCCGCCGGTGCCGGATCCGAGCATCCCGGCTGCCGTGCACGACCGCGCCGGTGACGATCTGCGGCGCTGGCTCGACCAGCACGGGGCCACGCTCTGGCCGGCGGCGGCCGATGCGGTGGCGTCGGGCTTCGACGACGCTGTGTTGTATCCCGCGTCGAGCGCGGACGCGCTCGACGATCAGTTCTGGTCCACCAACATCGACCCGACCGCTCGGTACTGCCAGTCGCCCGTCGGTTCGATGGACGCGCGTCCGACGCCCGGCGGTACCGGCCTCGACGGCCTCGTCGTGGTCGGCGACTGGGTGCGTACCGGCCTCGGGTACGGCTGTATCGAAGCGGCCGTGATGGGTGGTCTCGCCGGCGCTCGGGCGATCACCGGCGACGACATCGCCATCTACGGCGAGACCGACTTCGCGCCGTTCCGAGGACCATGGGCGAGCGGAGGGTCACGGTGAAGCCGCCGGCGACAGCGAACTCCGACGTCATCGTTGCCGCCGAACGCCGGTTCCTTCCCGCCGCGGTCAGGGCGCTCGCATCGGAGCATCCCGTCGGTCCCGCGTCGGTGGACCTCCCGGGGATCGCGCTGGTCGCCGACCTCGTCGGGTTCACGCCCACGGTCGTGCGTCTCGATGGCTTGGGTCGTCGAGGCCACGCCTCGCTCACCGAACTGCTCGATCGGAGCTACTCGGCGATGGACTCGATCATCGGCAGCTTCGGTGGCCAGACGCTCGTCCGGATCGGCGACGCCACGGTGGCGGTGTTCCCCGGCGACGATCCGGACGACGTCCGTCGGCGTGCCCGGCAGGCTGCCCGTTCGATCTCGCAACTCCGAGGCGATCAGCCCGACCTGCCGTCGCTGCGCGTGGGCTTGGCCGCCGGTCTCAGCCAGCTGCTGCTCGTCCCCGTCGGCGAACGGCGGGTGTGGACGCTGATCGGCGATCCGCCGGCGTTGGCGGCGCAAGCTCAGACGCACGTGGCACCGGATTCGGTGTACGAGCACGAGTCGGTCGCCGGGTGGCGCGGCCCGGCAGCGACGTGGCCGGTCGACACGTCGACGTCGGGGCTGAGCGACCTGCTGCCGAGGACCTTGGCGGGCGAGACGGCATCGACCGACTGGCTCGGCGAGGTCCGACCGCTGACCGTCTTGTTCTGCCAGCTCTCCGACGAGCACGGGTCGCACCTCACCGATTCCGGACGGATCGTCGACGCGGTCGCCGGCCTGCATCGCCTGTTCGTGCTCGGCGACGCCCCGATCGACCAGCTGATCTGGGACGAGAAGGGCTTGCAGATCGCGGCGATGTTCGGCACGCAGGCCGACCGATCGCCCGAACATGCACCGCTGCGTGCCGTCGACACCGCGCTGCGCTCGATCGAGGCGGCGGCGGAGCTGCGGCTGTCGCTGACGATCGGCATCGCCACCGGAACCACCGTCATCGGTGCGTTCGGCGACGACCGCCATCGCACGTTCACCTGTCTCGGGCCCACCGTGAACCTCGCTGCGCGGCTCGCCGGACTCGAACGCGGACAGGTTCGAGTCGACGCCGAGACCGCACGGCTGGCAGACACCGGTCTCGACTATCGCACCGTCCACTACGACCTGAAGGGCTTGGGCGAGGTGGCCGTGTCGGTGCCGACTCGTGCCAGCGGCGTCGCCGCCGGGGGCACTCCTGGTGGCACCGCGATGGGAGCGGGAATCGTCGCGCGTCGCGGGGAACTCGAACAGATCCGCAGGAACCTGGATGCTGCTCGCCGCGGTGAACGTCCCCGGGTGCTCGTGCTCGAAGGTCCCCCGGGCGCCGGCAAGTCGACACTGATCGCCGCCGGCATCGCGGAGGCGGCGTCGATGGGGCTCGAGTTGGTCGAGTTCCGGGGCCACCCGATCCTCGGGGACACCCCGTTGCGTGGCGTCAGCCAGTTCCTCCGGCAGGTGCGGCCCGAGGCGGCTGGGCACACGCTCGACTCGCTCTACGGGGACAGCACCTCGGCCATCGCGCCCGGACCGATTCGCTCCGCAGCTTCGGCTGGGTTGCAGCGCGACTTGCGCGAAGCGTTGCCGGACGGCCCGATGATCGTCGTCATCCACGACGCCCACTGGTTCGACCCGGCCTCGCTCGAGGTGGTCGGGTCGGTGCTCGCCGATCGGGAGGGTGCCGCCGTGATCGTCGAGAGTCGTTCGGCCCCCGAGGTCGTGATGTGGTTGGCACTGGTCGGTCGGGACGACGCCGAGGTCATCGAGTTGGAGGGTTTGGACCGCGAGGGCGTCGCCGAGGTCATCCGCCGACGTCTCGGGGTGCGGGCGGTGCCGGAGTCGGTGGTCGATCGAATCCATCGCCACGCCGCTGGGAACCCGTTCCTGGTCGAACAGCTCGTCGACGCAGCGGTGGTCGCCGGCGAGATCGAACCGGTCGGCGACCTCGTTCGGGTCCACGCGATCACCGCCGCGATGCAACCGGTCGTCGTGCCGACCGATGTGCATCGCGTGGTCGCGGGCACCGTCGACTGTCTCGAACCACTCACTGCCCTGACGCTGAAGGCGGCAGCCATCCTCGGATCGAGATTCACCGCCGGCCAGGCGCGCGAGCTGCATCCGATGGCACCGACGGTCGAACAAGCCGACGCAGCTCTCACCGAACTGGTTGCTCGCGGGTTGCTCGTCGTCGACGGGGATCGTTTCCGGTTCCAGCACTCGATCACCCGCGACGTCGCCGCATCCCTGTTGACGCCGGCCCAGCACCGGTCGCTGCATCGTCGAGCCGCCGAGATGATCGAGGCCGAACGGCCCGATGATCCCGACGCAGTCGAGCTGCTCGCCCACCATTGGAGCGAGGCCGACGACGCGGCGAGGGCGCTTCCGTATCTGTCCGACGCGGCGCTTCGTTCTGGTCCGATCTTCGCTGGTCCGCAGACGGCACGCTACGTGAGTTCTGCTCAGGACCTGGCGGCGCGACACGGCCTCGCAGTCGATCACGTCACCCGCGCCCGATGGCACATCGCGCTTGCCGAAGCGGCGCGGAGCGCTGGGGCACTCGAGCAGCACCGTCAGGAACTCGCCCAGGCGCTCGTCCTGCTCGACGTGGCCATTCCGGAGACGGTCGGCGAGTGGTTCCGGGTGATCGCCGAGGGGGTGGTCCGTCAGATCCGACATCGCCTCTGGGGGGCTCGCGTCGACGTGAGTGAACACGCCCGCGAACGCGCCACTGCCGCATTGACGGCGCTCCGGGTGGTCAATCTGATGGCGTCGGACGACGACGATGCGGTGCTCACGCTGTTCGTGGCGCTGACGTCGCTGAACCTCGCGGAGGAGGGCGCTGTCAGCAGCGAGCTGACCTCGACGTATGGCATGGCCGAGGTGGGCTCGCGCAGCCTCGGTCTGCGGCGCGTCGCCGACGTGTACGCCCGCCTCCTGGACCGCGCCGTCGCCGACGCTGGACCCAGCGGCGTCGCGGAAGCCAAGGTGTTCCGCGGCATGCGTCTGATCGGTGACGGGGATCTCGAGACGGCATCTCGACTGCTGGCCGAGGCGAGTGCTGCCTGCGACACGTGGGGGTCGCCGTACATCGCTGAAGTTGTCGAATCATCGGCCGGGTACGCCGACTGTTACGCCAATGACCTCGAGACTGCACTCGACCGCTATGGGCGGCTGGGGGTGAGCGCCTCGTCGCGTGGTGATCCCCGAATGAGCGCGTGGGGCTACAACGGCGAGGCGATGGCGTTGCTCGCGATGGGTCGCGATGCCGAGGCGCAGGGTCGCCTCGACGCAGGCAACGATCTGCCGGCCGACGGCGTGTCGATCCTGTTCCGGTCGGTTTGTCGAGGGCTGATCGCCGCTCGTACCGAGCCCGACTTCGCCGCGGCCGAGCGCGCAGTTCGGGCGGCGTCTGATTCGCTCCTGGCCACGCCGCCGAGCTTCTTCTACCTACTCTGTCAATACGTGTTTCTCGACGAAGCCGTGGCGATCATGCGCGAACGCGCCCAGCGCGAGGCGCCGTTGCGGGCACGGTCGTTGCGGGTGCTGCATCGGCGGGTGCTCGTGTCGTTCGGCGTGTTCCGGATGCTGTTCCCGGTCGGTCGACCGAGCTATCACGCAGCGCTCGTGCGCGCCGACGAGCTTCGCCGACCCCAGGTCGCGGGTCGCCTGCGGCGCCGGCTCGACGAACGCCGCCTCGGGCGGGCGGTGCGCCGCGTCGGCGTCGAACCGATGCGATGCGTGTCGCATTCACTGATCGACCCCACCCAGGCAGTCACGGAGACGACATGAGCCCATACATCTATCGAGACTCCGACCCATTCGCCCCGCCGCCGTATCGCGCCGAGGGGTCGTCGTTCCACGGCTTCGTCGTCGAGACGAGATATTCGGCGTTGCAGCGGTTGCTCGACGCCGAGTTGAACCAGGCCGGAGGCGGCCGCCGATTCGTGCCCGTGCTGCCGTTCGTCGTGGTGACCTATGTGGCGATCGAACGCAGCTCGTCGCCCGACGCGCCGTCGTCGCGCCAGGGGTATTACGCCGAGAACGACCTGATGGTCTGGATGCTGGTGGCCGAACTGCCCGGTGGTCTCGAACTCCCGCGGATCGGGTGGTACGTGCCGCTCGTGTGGGTCGATCAGGCGATCGCGGTGATCGAAGGTCGCGAGGGGTTCGGCTACCCGAAGAATCTCGGCACCATCGAGATGGCCGACCTGGAGCAGTCGGCGCCCCGGTTCTCGACGACCGCCGCGGTGTTCCCCGGCGCTCCCGACCAGCGTGTGACCGAGGAAGTGATCAACACCGTCGAACTCACCGCTGGGCAGGCTGTCGCTCGTTCCGCGTGGAGCACGGGTCAGGAAGTGGTCGATGCGGTGCTCGATCGGCTGCTCGACGACGCCACCGAGCATCGCATCGACGGCGTCGCGTCGGCGATCGATCTGACGTCGGTCCTGAAGTATGCACCCCACCAGGTGTTCCTGCTGCGACAACTGCGTGCCCCGGGCGAGCCGTCGTCCACCGAGGTGCAAGAAGTACTGGTGAGTTCCGTGGGCGACATCGTGTTCCACGACGGAGGCCCGCTCGACGGTGAGTGGACCGTCGACTTCCCGCGTCACCCGACCCTCGACGTTGCCGCCCTGCTGGGCCTCGATGGGCCGACGGCGGCGACGTTCTCGTACCGGATCTCGATGGATGTCACACTCGGCATCCCGGATCGATCCGGCTGACACCGACGCCGTCGTCCGGTTCAGCTCGCGATGACCGGCGAGCCGTGGTGCGCGACGAGCAGCCAGCGACCGTCGCGGCGGACGTAGAGGTTCGTGGCTGCGACGGTGCCGGTACCGCCGGCATCGACGAGGTTCTCGTCGAGCGTCACCCACGCGGTGTCGCCGTGCACGGCAACGGCCTCGTTGGTGAGGATGAACTGGTTGCGGCCCGGCCCGTCGAAGATTCGCCGCCACGACTCTTCGACGTGGGCCCAGGTGCGCAGGATCGGCCACCCCGGATGCACGCACACGACATGGTCGTGGTGCTCCCACACCGCCCGCATCGCATCGAGGTCGCGCGCCTCGTGTGCGTCGTAGAACGCACGGTTGGCGTCGAGCACCTCGGCGATCACCGGTTCCATCTGTGAGACCGTACTCACCGGCGCCGACTGATGTGACCGATGACCCACCCGCGCCGCGAGGTGTTTCGTCATGATTCCGTAACATTGCGGGTCACGAACACCAGGCCCGGCGCGATCACGCGCCGACACGCCGTGCGGACCCACGTTGGTCCCCGCTGCCAAGGAGCGTCATGACCCCCCACCCCCACCACCCTTCCTCGCGCGTCCACGTGCCGACTCGGACCATTCGCCGGTCCGCGGCGTTGATCGCGGCGGTCCTCGTGATCGGAGGCACACCCGTCGTCGCACGAGCACTCGGCGACGACGCTTCGCGGGTCGCTGCACCCGCCACACCGCGACTCGCGGAACGAACCGCTCCACCGAGTGCACCAGTTCCGGATCCGTTCCGGTTGCCGAACGCGACGTCGCTCGCGCCCCGGAGCCCGTCCGGGAGCCTGCTGCGGCACCGACGGTGGATCCCGTGATCGTCATCGTCGCCGACACCTACGCGTGGGACGAACGAGGTCCCCGAGTCGCCGCACTCCAAGAAGCGCTGGGCGTGGCGACCGATGGCTGGTACGGCAGCGCCACGCAACGAGCGCACCGCAATGCACTCGAGTTCCTCGGAATGCCGATCGACACGTTGCCCGTGCCCGTCCTGCCACCCGGGCCGGACCCGGCCGAGTGGGCCGCGCTGCGCGAGTGCGAGTCGCACGGCAACTATGCGATCACCAGCCGATCCGGCAAGTACCGCGGCGCCTACCAGTTCGATCGTTCGACGTGGAACTCCGTCGCCGAGCGTCACGCGCCGCAGCTCGTCGGCGTCGACCCGGCCGCCGCGGCGCCCGCGGATCAGGACGCGATGGCCCTCGCCCTCTACAGCGAGCGCGGCGCCCGCCCCTGGCCCCACTGCGGCCGCCACCTCACCTGACCCGAACTCCCCGAACCGCGCCCTCCGACCACGTTTGTGTGCGGTTTCGGGTGGGGCGGGTCACCCGAACCGCAACGCAAACGTGGTTTCCGGCGCGGGCTCAGGCCAGCGTGTCGAGGAGCAGTTGGTGGTCGGCGAAGACGCCGACGTCGAGACCGGCGACCTTGGCCTGGTCGTCCCAGCGACGAACCCGTACCGCGGCGTCGTGATGGGGGAGCTGTTCGAACCGTGTCACCTCGTCAGCCGACATCGGCCCGCCCTGGAGCGCGAGGCTTCGGGCTGACGACGGCGACAGGCCGTCGAGGTAGCCGGGCTCGACCGCACAGAGATAGCGCTTCGCGGCCACGTGGAGCGCGACGGGCGCGGTGACCTCCGGTCCGAACCAGCGGGCGAGGTACTGGGCGCCCACCCGCTCGTGGTGGAAGTCGTCGGTGAGGTCGTCGTCGAGCGTGACGTTGTCGTCCGACACGAGATGGCCGACGTCGTGGAGCAGCGCCGCAGCCACCAGGTGGTCGGGCGCACCCTCGGATCGCGCGAGCGCTGCTGCCTGCAGTGCATGGTCGAGTTCGGTGACCGCCTCGTCGTACATCCGCAGCGCGGCCGGCGAGGCGTAGAGCGCGGCGAGTTCGTTCACCGCTGCACCGGTCGTCCGAGGAAGTCGTCGCTGATGCTGATCCGGACTCGTTCGCCCTCGAAGTCACCGCCTGCCCGTTCGAACTCGGCGCGTTTGTCGGCGTAGTAGCGGTCGCGGTGATCGCCGAGCGACGTCGCGTTGTAGGTGAGGTACGCCGCCCGCCGTGCCCGGGTCGTGGTGTTCGTGTCGCTGTAGTGCGGCGTGTACGAGTCGAAGAACAACAGGTCCCCCGGCTCGAGCGGCACCGGCTGCCAGCCGAGCCCTGCAGCGGTCGACTCCTCGACCCGACCTCGCTCGTCGGTCGGCAGACGACCCGCCTCGTAGCCGGGCGCCACGTACAGACAGCCGCTCTCGGGGGTCGCCGGGTCGAGCGGCACCATGCACGAGATGTGATGGTCGACGAAGCGGTACGCCGTCGCGTCCTGGTGCGGAGCGAAGCCGCCACCGCCCGGCTGCTTGTAGTTGATCTTCTCCTTGAACAGCACCGGCTCGTCGCCGAACAGTTGGGCGAGGACGTCGACGACGATGCCGCTTCGGATGACGTCGTGGAAGACCGGGTCGGCGTCGACGAAGTCTTCGCTGCGTGCCAGCACCGCGCCCGTGTCGGTCTGTTCGAAGTGGTGCAGACCCGGCCCGCCGGTCTCGGCCCACCCCTGCAGTCGTGTGACCGCCGTGTCGAGCGCGTCGAGTTGCACCGACGACAGCGCCTGGGGAAGCATGAGCCAGCCGTCGCGCCGGAACGCTGCCACGTCGACCCGATCGACACCGCCGCTCACGTCGAGCCCTCGTCGAGCTGGAGGAGCCGGGCGATCATCGGTGCCCAGTCGAGCACCGATGGCTGGCGGCGTTCGAGCTGTCGTGCGACGCCGCCGACGCGCCCGTCGCCGCCGGACACGATCGCCATCTGCGTGCGACAGCGCGGGCTGCCGTGCTGGCCATGAATCGGAATCGGCGTGGTCCCGAACGCTCGGCCGGGTTCCGTCCACGCCATCCAGATCTCCGGTGTGAGCGCCACCGCCGCCTCGACACCGTCGACCGATCGGATGAGGTCGGCCAGCCGGTCGTCGTCGATGCTGCCGGGCGCCCGGTGCACGAGTGCGGCCGTCCCCTCGTCGGCGACGTCCACGCCCTCGATGGTGGCGAACGCTTCGGCCAGTTCGACCGGGGTGAAGTCGGTGATCGTCTCCTGGTCGTGATCCGACACGGTCAGCACCAGCGTGCTGTCCCACGCATCGGCGAGCCGGGAGATCACCTCGCCGTATGCAGCGTCGGTCGCTCGGTACTGCTCGAACGCCTCCGGCGAGTCCGGTCCGAACAGGTGCGACGTGGTGTCGGGTTCGTTGAGGTGGATCACGGCGACGTCGACGTCGAGGTCGATGCCATCGAGTGCCGCGAGAACCGCCGCATCGGAGGCGTAGCCGAACAGGCAGCGCTCGGTGCCGTCAGGGAGGCGACCGGCGGGCGGCCAACACACGTCGGCGCTCGACCCGCCCATCTGGCCGACCAGTTTCTGGTCGCCGACGACCATCGCCGATGTCCCACCTGCGGCTCGGACCCGCTCGAACAGGGTCGTCGCGCGCGGCCCCAGTTTCGGAGCCGGCGTCCAGCCCTCGTCGGTCCAGGTGTGGTTGCCGTGCACGCCGGTGATCGTCGGGTCGACGCCCGTGACGAACGCAGCGTGGTTCGCATAGGTGACCGACACCGGCAGCGACAGCGCACCCATCGGTGCCCGCCCGCCGGTCGACGCCTGGCCCCACAGGTTGGGCGTCAGGGCCGGGCTCACGTGTCGGTGCGGCATCGCGTCGATGACGATCATCACGACGCGCAGCTGCCCGGCCAGTTCGGTCACGGCACCAGCGTACGGCGTGGTCGCGGTCGGCGCGGGCGGTCAGAGCACGGGGACGCCGAGGTCGTTGGCGACCTCGATCTGACTGCGCGTGAGCCGTTCGAGCCAGCGCTGTTGACCGTGATCGAGCACGTCGACGACCTCGTTCCAGTGGATCGCCACCACCGAGCCGTCGTCGATCTCGTGTCCGAGGCGAACGAGACGCGGATCGAGCCACACTGATCGCCGCTCGGCGCCGCCGAGCGCGAGCGCGTGTCCGTCCCAGGTCAACTCGGGACCCTCCACGAGCAGGTCGTCGCCGTTGCGACCGATCACCGTCGCCCAGCTCACATGACACTGGCCCAGGATCCGCAGCGGCTCGACACCGCCGAGTCCCTCGCGCAGCAGCCCCACCCAGGGATACACGCAGAACACGTGGAACGAGTGGTGCGGCACCGCGCCGTTGCCGACCCTGGCGGTGAGCCGATCGACGTCGCCGCCGGCGCGCGGACCGAATCGATCGACGAGGTGCCAACCCCAGTCGTTGTGCGTCACCCGCGAGCAGAGATCGTTGCCGATCCAGTAGGCCTGCACGACCCGATCATCCAGCGGATCGTCGACGCCCGCCGCGCCCGCCAGCAACTCGAGGTACGGCCACGCACCCTCGAACCCCGACGCCAACTCGTGCAGTCCCGCATCGACACGCAGCTCTTCGGCTCGGTAGGCGGCGAGCTCGCCCTCGCGGGCCGGGCCGCAGAAGCCGCGCTGGTTCGGCGGCACCGCGAAGCGGGCGAACCGGACGGCGCCATCGACGCTCACAACGCCGCCGCCTGCTGCGGTGTCCGGCGCCCGACGATCGAGGCCCACGCAACGAGCAGCCCGCCGGTGAGCAGCAGGATCAGCCCGACCGGTTCGATGACGGCCCCGCGCACTCCTGCGTTCAGCGCCGCGGTGATCACCGCGCCGATGCTGAGCACGGCGGTCACGTCGACCGCCGGTGCCCGAGCGAGCGCGTGGTGCCAGCTGACGACGTACGCGGTGAGGAACAAGCCGGTGAGCACGGCCCACGCCCACTGGGTGGCCGACAGCCCGAGCAGGTCGCCGAGCGCCCCGCGGACGATCGCCCAGGCGAGCAACAGCACGATGCCGCCCGCCATCCGCCACGTGCTGACGACCATGGGGGCCACGCCGCGCCGCAGCAGCGAGCGGGAGAGGATCACCTCGACCGACCAGCACAGTGTGGCGGCCAGGAGCAGCGCCTCGCCGGTGCCGACGTCGGGGAACCCGACTCCTCCAGCCAGTTGCGCATAGCCGAGCAGGATCAGCGCGATCGCCGTCACGTGCCAGACCGTGACGCGTTCGCCCAGGAACGCCACCGCCATGATCGCCACCCACGCGACCAGCGTCTTGTGGATGAACGCTGCGTTGGTCGACGAGACCTGAGCCAGGCCCTCGAAGAACAACACGAACGGCACGCTGCCTCCGATGACCGCGATCGCGGCCAGCGTTGCGGTGTCGCGACGCGTGCGCGTCGCCGCGCTCGCGGTCGGAGGTGCCGCAGCGTCGGGCGCCCGTCGCCCGCGCATCACGACGACGGCCACCATCAGGACCACGGCGGTGACGAGGTTCTTGGCGGTGGTGTACGTGGTGGCATCGTCGAAGTGGGCGACGCCGTAGCCGTTCACGAAGACGGAGAGACCGGAGACGACGGCGGTCACGCCCGCGAGGGCGAGGCCGGTGTTGCGCATGGTGTTCGTCATGACCGCTCCTTCGGGTCGAGTTCGAGCGTCGACGGGGCGAGCCCGCGTCGCGCTTGCTGAATCTCGTCGGCTGCCGCTTCGGTGAGGCGTTCGACGGCGAATCCGGTGTGGACGACGAGCCAGTCACCGATGGCCGGCGAGGGACCGTCGAGCCCGAGCGTCACCGTCGACACCTGGATGACGCGATCGCCGACGTCGACGGACACGCTGTGGCGCGCCTCGTCGACATCGACGACTCGACCGAGATCGCTCAGGCACATGGGGAATCGAGGTCCTCGTTGACGACGTGGGTGACCAGCTCGGTGACGATGTCGATCGCGGCGGCGACCGCGGGCGACAACTCGTCGCCGTGATCGAGGCAGCCGGGTTCGACGCCGACCACCACCAGCTGTTCGGGAAGCCTGTCGAGCGCGCGGCCCAGAGCGATCGCCGCGGCGATGCCGTTGCCGTGCGAGCCGGTTGCTGTCTGCCAACCATCGATCCGGTCGGGGCCGGCACCGGGGTGCGCCGCAATGCAATGGACCGTTCCCGACGCGTCACCGGTGACAATGGCGTCGACGATCACGACGCGCGACCGGCCCTCCCAGACGGCGACCAACCGGCCCGGCTCGCCGTCGAGTGCAACCAGATCAGCCTCAGGGCCGTCGGCGCCGAGCGCGGCGAGCGCCTCGATCGTCTTCGGACCGATGCCGTCGTCGCCGCGCCAGCGATTGCCCACGCCGATCACCAGGGGCCTCATGACGTCCCCCCGCGGCGGTCGACGGTGAGGTCGAGGAAGTGGGTTGCGCACGAGATGCACGGATCGTGGTTGCGGATCGTCACCTCGGCGGCTCGGGCCAGTGCGTCGTCGGTCATGTCGAGGCGCGACTCGACGAAGTGGAACAGGTCGTGCTCGATCGTCGGCTGGTTCTGCGACGTCGGCGGGACGATCTCGGCGTCGGTGATCGTCCCGGCCTCGTCGAGGGTGTAGCGGTGGTACAGCAGACCCCGCGGCGCCTCGGTGGCGCCGTGGCCGGTGCCCGCCCGGGCCGGCACCTCGACCGATCCGGGGTCGACGTCGATGCTGGTGTCGATCAGGCCGTCGGTGATGCGCAGCGCCTCCTCACAGGCGTGGACCACCTCGACCGCACGCACGATGATGCTGCGGAACGGGTTCGGGCACGTGGCGCCCAGACCGGCGGCGCTCGCCGCGGCAGCGGCCGCCGGCAGGAGCTTCTCGCGGGCCAGGCGGTAGCGGGCGAGTGGGCCGACGAGGTAGTTGCTGCGCGAGAGGAGCCGGGCGTGCTTCGCCGTCGAATGCGGCACCTGGAACTCCTCGAAGTGGCGTGCGAACTCGTCGACGGTGATGTCGAGGCCACGATCGGACACGATCCGATCGCCGAACACCGGGTAGTGGTCGCCATCGTCGAGCGCGACGAGCTCGTGGTCGGTGTCGAGGTCGGGAAAGTCGAAGCCGGCGACCCACTCGCACACCTCGACCGCCAGCTCCAACGCTCGGGCGAGCCGTGGCCGGAACGCTCGCAACGCCTCGCGAGTCGGGGGACGGTAGAAGCCGCCCACCCGCACGTTCACCGGGTGGATCGCTCGGCCGCCGATCAGTTCGAGCAGCTCGTTGCCGATCTTCTTCAGTTCGAGCCCACGCTCGACCGCCGCCCGGTCGAGCGCGACGAGATCGACGACGCTGTCGACGCCGAGGAAGTCGGGGGCGTGCAGCATGTGGATGTGCAGCGTGTGACTCTCGATCCACTCGCCGCAGTAGAGCAGTCGGCGCAGCTCGGCGATGCCGTCGGTGACCTCGACCCCGCACGCCTGCTCGATCGCCAGACACGCCGACATCTGATAGGCGACCGGGCAGATGCCGCAGATGCGAGCCGTGATGTCGGGCGGTTCGGTGTGGCCGCGCCCGCGCAGGAAGCCCTCGTAGAACCGCGGGGGCTCGTAGATCTGCAACGTCACGCCGACGAGGCGGCCGTCGACGATCTCGACGTGCATCGCTCCCTCGCCCTCGACGCGGGTGAGCGCCCCGCTGTCGAGTGGGCCGGCGCCGAGCGGCCCGGCTCCGGCACGGTGGGTCATCGTGTTGCTCCGATCTCGACGGGCACCGGGCCTGGCTGGTCCCGGAACGGTTCGGACCACGCGTTGAAGGTGTGGAACAGACGGGTCAGTTCCTCCTCGCTCACGCCGCGTGCGCGCAGTGTGGCGATCAGCGGTTCCGGCCGGGCGGAATCCATCGGGCCGAAGCACCCGTAGCAACCGCGACCGAAACGCGGGCACAGCGCCCCACAGCCGGCGTGGGTGACCGGCCCGAGACACGGCGTGTCGCCGGCGACCAGCACGCACACCGTGCCGGCGGCCTTGCACTCGAAGCACACGTCGTGGCTCGGCACCTCGGGTCGGCGACCGACCACGAACGCCGAGATCACCTCGAGGAGTTGGCGCTTGTCGATCGGGCAGCCGCGCAGCTCGAAGTCGACCTCGACGTGTTCGCTGATCGGCGACACGTTCGCCAGGGTCGAGAGGAAGTCCGGTCGGGCGTAGACGATCCGCAGGAGTTCGTCGACGTCGCCGAAGTTGCGCAGGGCCTGGATGCCTCCGGCGGTGGCGCACGCGCCGATCGTCACGAGATGGCGCGAGACGTCGCGCACGTGGTGGATCCGATCGATCTCCTCGGGTGTCGAGATCGAGCCTTCGACGAGCGACAGGTCGAACGGGCCCTCGTCACCCGACGGCCCCGCCTCGAGGAAGTGGACGAGGTCGACGACCTCGGTCAACGCGAGCAGTTCGTCCTCGCAGTCGAGCAGCGTCAGCTGGCACCCGTCGCAGCTGGAGAACTTCCAGACGGCGACACGCGGGCGGCCGGTGGTGATGGTCGGGTCGGTGGTGCCGGTCGCCAGGTCGGTGGTGAGGTCGCTGCTCATGTCATCGCTCCCGTACCGCGAGCAGGGGGGCGGCGATGGCCCAGTCGACGACCGGCCCGTCGACGCAGGTGAACAGCGCGCCGAGTTGGCAGTGGCCGCACTGCCCGAATCCGCACTGCATGTTGCGTTCGAGTGAGACCTGGATACGGCTTCTCGGGACCCCGGCGATGTCGAGTTGTCGGCTCAGCACCTGCATCATGATCTCCGGACCGCAGACCAGCGCGGCGACCTCGTCGGGACGCTCGATGGGGTTCTCGAAACGTTCGGCGAGGCCGACGTGCAGCGGACCGACCGGGCCTGTCCACGACGAGTCGGCGCGGTCGACGGTCACCCTGGGCCGAAGTGTCTGCCAGCGCTCGTCGATCTGGTCGGCGTAGGGGATCGCGTCGGGGCTTCGGGCACCGACGAGCAACTGCACCGACCGGGCGCCCAGCCTGCCCGCGGCGGCAGCCTCGATCACCGGTCGAAGCGGAGCGAGGCCGAGCCCGCCGGCGATGATCAACACGTCGGCGCCGGACAGCGCGTCGAGTTCCCAGCCCTTCCCGAAGGGGCCGCGCACGCCGACCAGGTCGCCTGGTGCCCGCTCGCAGAGCGCCGCGCTGGCGGCGCCGACGGCGCGCACGGTGTGGTCGACCCGCCGACCCGGCCCGATGCCGCTGTACGAGATCGGGATCTCGCCGATGCCGGGAACCCAGAGCATCGCGAACTGGCCGGGCAGCGGCATGGCGAGTTCGTCGGGCATCGTCAGCGAGATCGTGACCGTGTCGGCAAGCTCGTCGACCGCCGCCTCGACCGCAGCCATCGCCGGGGTCAGCGTGCACGAGGGCGACTCAGCGCGCATCGCCGGGTCCGTAGAGATCGAGGAGCTGCAGCCGTGTCGCGTGCAGCCGCGACTTGAGCATGGTGGCGAAGCGCCGGTAGAGCTCGTGGCCGAGCTCGGGATCGTCGGTGCACTTGCCTCGCAGACACGCCGCGTCGACCTCGATGGCGCTGCCGTGTTCCACCGCGGTGGCATCGAACTCGCTGACGTACGGCGCGGCGATCCACGAGACGCCGAGGATCTCACCTGGCTCCAACCGGTCGATCGTGATCGTGCCGCGTGCGGCGCCGTGCAGCTCGACGTCGACCCGACCGTGGCGGATGATCCAGAAGTGGTCGGCAGGGTCGCCGACCGTGATCAGCCGTTGCCCCGTGGCGAACGCGATGTTCACGCAGCATCCGGCGATCAGTTCGAGGAAGTCGGGGCGGAGATCGCCCAGCAGCGGGTTGGCGGCGAGCTCCGCCGTCAGGTCGTGGATCGTCAGGTCCCGGTGGGTGAGGTCGTGGGTGAGGTCGCGGGTGAGGTGATGGTCAGCCATGGTCGATCGCCTCCGTGATGTCGATGCCGGTCGGGCACCAGGTGATGCATCGCCCGCAGCCCACGCAGCCGGACTCGCCGAACTGGTCGTGCCAGGTGACGAGCTTGTGCAGGTACCACTGGCGGTAGCGCGAGGCGGCCGACGTGCGGACCGAACCGCCGTGGACGTGGGCGAAGTCGAGCGAGAAGCAGCTGTCCCATCGCTCGTGGCGTTCGAAGGCGCTGCCGTCCAGCGCAGCCGAGTCGACCACCGAGGTGCAGAAGCAGGTGGGGCAGACGAACGTGCAGTTGCCGCAGGTCAGGCAGCGCTCGGCCACCGCCTCCCAGCCCGGGCCGTCGGGAGCGGCCGCTGCGGCGGCGATCGCCGAGGGGTCGAGCCGCCGGGTCTGGCGGGCCGCACCGGTGGCGATGTGTTGGTCGGCGGCGGCGATCTCGGCGGGCGTCGCATCGCGGAGTGGGCCGATCTCGTCGAGCAGGTCGGCGCCGCTGGTGGTGATGGGGGTCGCGAGCAGCGTGTCGTCGTCGAGCATTCGCAACACGATGTCGGCGCCCGGGCCGGGCCATGGGCCCGTTCCGGCCGACACACAGAAGCAGTCAGCGGCAGGGTCGGTGCATGCGACGGCGACGATCACGAGCGACTCGCGTCGTGTGCAGTAGTCCTCGTCGTTTGCCAGCACCACGTCGAGCCGTCCGATCGCGGCGAGGTCGCAGGACTGGATGCCGAGGAAGGCGAGTGGTGCGACCGGTGCGGTCGGTCGTGTCGAGATCCGGTCGAGCACTGCCCGATCGCATCCGCACGACGAGGCGCTGTTCGGGGTGCAGCCATCGTTTCCATGGTGCGGCGGGCGCGGCGTGTCGGAACGGACCGGTGGTGCTCGACTCGGCGCAGTAGTGGCCCGGCTCCTGGACGTCGACCCAGCCCGTGGCGAGTTCGTCCGCCGACTCGATCTCGCCGAGGGCGACCACTCGATCCTTGGCGACGGGAGCGACGACGGTGCAGCCGCGCTCACGCAGGCGAGCGACGAGCGGTCCGAGCCCGTCGGTCAACACCCGGCCGGACGCGGCCGCGTCGATCAGCGACGCGCTTCCCACGACAACAACGTTCGCAGGGGGCCTTCGGTTGGGGTAGGGGCCTCCGACCCGAGTTCCCGCAGCGCTCGACACGGTAGGTTCGCCGCATGGCTGCAGCACAACGACGTCCGCTCCGATTCGGTTGGCTCTCGCCGTGCATCGGCAACCGCTGGAGCGATCACAAGCCGATCGTCGTCGAGCAGGCGAAGTACATCCTGCCGACCGTCAACGACCACTTCGACTCGATGTGGGTGGCCGATCACTTCTGGGGATTCGACGCGAAGACCGATCCGTTCGTCGAAGCGTGGACGTCGCTCACCTGGTTGGCCGCGAAGTTCCCCGATGTGCAGCTGTGCCACCACGTGCTCGGCCAGGGCTACCGGCCGCCGGCGCTCACCGCCAAGATGGCCGCCACGTTGCAGGTGTTCTCCGAGAACCGATTCATGCTCGGCATCGGTGCCGGCTGGCGCGGCGACGAGTACACGGCGTATGGCTACGAGTTCCCGTCGCCGTCGGTGCGATACGCGCAACTCGAGGAGGTCGTGACGATCTGTCGGCTGATGTGGACCGAGGACGATCCCAGCTTCGAGGGCACGTACTTCTCGATCGACGGCGCAGCCGCTCCGCCCTTGCCTGAGGTGGTGCCGCCGGTGTGCATCGGCGCGAACGGCGAGCAGGTCGGCCTGCCGCTGGCGGGACGGATCGCCGACATGTGGCACAACATGTCCCGCAAGGAGGACGACTGGCTGCGCAAGTACGACATCGTCAAGCGTGCCGCCACCGCCGCGGGACGGGATCCGGTCGACATCGAGACCGGCATCACGATCGAGCGTGCGCTACCCGAGACCGACGCCGAGTCGGCCGAGTTGCACGAGCTGATCGCCCGCTGGCACGAGGTCGGCGTCGACCACGTGGTGATGGACTTCGGCAACCCACCGTCGACCGATCCGATTCTGCGCTTCTCCGAACAGGTCATCGCCCCCCTCCGCTGAGCCTCGCCAACCCCCCATCCCGTTTGCGTTGCATTCCGGGTGGGACGGCTCACCCGAATCTGCGCACCAACGGTGCAGCGCGGGGTCTCTCCCGTTTGCGTTGCATTCCGGGTGGGACGGGTCACCCGAATCTGCGCACAAACGGTGCAGCGCGGGGTCTCTCCCGTTTGCGTTGCATTCCGGGTGGGGCGGGTCACCCGAATCTGCGCACAAACGGGGTGTGACGGGGTGGAGTCGGGGTGGTGGCGGGCGGGCTGTTTGCGGTCGGCGGCCCCGAACGGGGATCATGGCGCGATGACGCACGCTGATCGCCAGGACCGGGAACGCTGGATCGCGTCGGGATTGCCAGATGCAGTCGTCACGATCATGTTCCGCGATGCGACACTCCCGCCACCGCATGCGGCGCGCTGGTACGACTCGTCGCTCACCACCGACGAGATCACCGAGTTCCGCCGCTCGGGACGCCCGGCCCCCGACGCTGCGTTCGCTGCCTCGCTCGAGGCGCGTGGGCTGCCGACTGACACCGCGTTCGTCGAGACCTGGGAGGGCTTCGACGCGGCGACGATTCTGCGCGCCATCGATCGTGGCTTCACGTCGGGCAAGCAGTTTGCTCCGTGGGCGAAGACCGACGCGGACGTTGCCGAGGCTGCCCAACTCGCGGACGTCACCGAGGGCGGCCTCAAGCCGTCCAAGGCGCTGGCGTACTTGCGATCGGGGCGGAGCCCGGCCGAGATCGCCTATGCCGAAGCGGCCGGGGTCAAGGTCAAGAAGGCGTTGGAATGGATTGATCGGGGACTGTCGGCCGAGGCTGCAGCGACCTGGTCGTCGGCCGGTTTCTCGGCGTCGAGCGCAGCCGAATGGGCCGAAGTGGTCGCCGACCCGGAGGTGGCGCGCTTGCTCGAGTCAGTCGGTTTCGACGTCGACAGCGCACGCGAGCAGCGCCCCGAGGAGGGTTGGACCACACGGGTGGTTCGCCGCCGCGTCGCGCTCGACGCGGGCGCGGCGGAGGAGTCGGCCGACGAGTGGGCGGCGACGACGCTGCCCGATCGCAAGCTCGCCAAGTGGGTTGCTGCCGACGTGCGGCCCGGCGACGCAGCAGCGTGGTTGACGCTCGACTTCCGCCCCGGCGAGGCAGCCCGATGGGCAGCGAACGGCTTCTCGCCGGCCGACGCCGACGCGTGGCGAAGCTCCGGCGTCGACCCTGACATCGCCGCCCGCCGCCGCGACGCCGGCGTCCGACCGGCCACCACCGACTGACACAGCGCGCCCGAAACCGACGTTTGCGTTGCATTCCGGGTGGACCGGGTCACCCGGAATGCAACGCAAACGTGGTTGGCTCTGTGTCATGTGGACGATTGGGGACGTACGGATCACGGAGATCGCCGAGCTGACCACGACGTCGGCGGCGCACTGGCTGCTGCCCGACGCGACGGCGGAACGGATTCAGGAGATCGGCTGGATGGTGCCGCACTATGCGACCCCTGACGGCAAGGTCCACATGACGATCCGGGCACTGGTGATCGAAAGCGCTGGGCGACGCATCCTGGTCGACACGTGTCTCGGCAACGACAAGCAGCGACCGGTCGAGGCGTGGAGCATGCGGGCGGGCCCGTTCCTCGACGACCTCACCGCCGCCGGCTTCGCTCCCGAGTCGATCGACACGGTGTTGTGCACGCACCTCCACGTCGACCACGTCGGCTGGAACACACGCCTGGTCGAGGGCCACTGGGTGCCGACGTTCCCGAATGCCCGCTACCTCTTCGCCGATGTCGAGTGGGAGCACTGGCAGCGTGACGACTCGGGGATGGACGCCGTGCTGCGAGCCGATTCGATCCAGCCGGTGATCGACGCCGGCCTCGTCGACCTCGTGGCAACCGACGCACAGCTCACCGAGCACGTCACGCTGACACCGACACCCGGCCACACTCCGGGCCACGTCAGCGTGTCGATCGAGAGCGACGGGCAGCGCGCGGTGATCACCGGTGATCTGTCGCACATGGTGTGCCAGGCGGCGCACCCTGAATGGGGGAGCTCGTTCGATGTCGACCCCGTCGAGGCCGAAGCGACCCGCCGGGCGTTCTTCGCCGGGCGAGCCGACACCGACGAACTGGTGCTCGGCACCCACTGGGAACCGTGCGCCGGCCACGTCCGCTCCGACGGCGACGTCTGGCGTGTCGAACCCGCCGACTGAACCGTCATGCGCTGACGATCGTCAGCCGCTCGACCCGTCGGCGCCGTCCTCCGACGGGTTGTTCCGCTCGAGCGCATCCTGATCGCGCGCGGGGAGCATCGGTCGGAGACCCTCGGTTCGTTTCCAGTCGGGAATCGGCGGTGCGTGGTCGGCGCGTGGGACGAACTTGGAGATCTCGCCGTTGCGGTGGATGTACCGCCCGCAGTTCGGGAATGCCCGCTTGACGTGCACGATGACCACCGCCTGCGCGCCGTGGTGTCGTCCGACGTCGGTGGCCTCGGTCGAGACGCTGGCGACACCGTGGACGCGCATGCGCCACGGTCGGTCGAGGTCGATGAACAGCAACGCGACGCGACCGTCGTCGGCGATGTTTCCGAGCGTGCGCCACATCCCGTTGCCGTCGTAGATGGGGATCCGCACTTCGCCCGCATCGATCACCTCGACGAATCCGACGTCGCCACCCTTGTACGACACGTCAGGCCACCCGTCGGCGTCGACGGTCGAGATCCAGACGGTCGATTGTCGACGGATCAGGGCGATGTCGTCGTCCGAGAGTTCGTCGTGCACTGCCACGGCCGAGAGCGTGTCGGCGAGGCGTTCGGAGTCGAACGCTTGCTGGAACCCTCGGGCGCCGTCGCCGTACAGTTGCCCTGGCGTCACCGCTCCGATGTTGTCGGCCATGTCGTCCTCCCCTGGTTGCAGTTGACAGATCATCCCACGGGTGCGCCGGTCACCGACTCTCCGAACCTGCGCGAGACTCGCGAGATGGCACAGGTACGCAAGGGACGATGGACCGCCGAGATCGAGGGGGACTTCGTGGTCTTCCTCATCGGGGCGAGACCGAACAACTTCTTTCACCTGCTCCGATCATTCGCTGATCTCGGGGGCAGGCGCGGGATGAACCACATGCTGAAGTACCTGACCGAACATCCCGAGAAGGGACTGCTGGGGTATGAGAACGGCTTCCCGACGATCGTGCAGTATTGGCGGTCGTTCGAGCACCTCGAGGCCTTCGCCCGCGATCAGGACGACCCGCATCTCGAGCCGTGGCGCAACTACTGGCGGCGCGTCGGCAAGTCGGATCGCACGGGGATCTGGCACGAGACGTATCTCGTGCGCGCCGGCGAGTACGAGGCGATCTACGGCAACATGCCGGCGATTGGACTTGGCAAGGCGACGACGCTCGTTCCCGTCGCCGAGTCGAGCACTGCGCGGCTGCGTGTCCGAAAGGGTGTGACCTGAAAAGCCCCGGTTTCGTCAGGCGATCGAGCAGGACATGTCGGCGCCGCAGCACATCGGCGACTTGATCTTGCCGTGGCCGTTCGGGCACTTGGAGACCTGGACCGATGATCCGTCGTCGCGCTGGATCGTGTCGTTCACGAGCGGGGCGTCACATTCGCCACAGGTCGCATTGACGGACATTCCACAGGTGGGGCAAGCGTAGGTGGCCATTCGCCGATGCTAGGCCAACTGGGCGGTGGTCACCGCGGAGGGGTCGAGCCGGGCTCCCGCCCGCGTGCGATCTCGGTCAGATCGGCGAGACGGAGACTCCGGGCGCGTCGCCGTTCCACCTCGTCGAGGTTGCCTTCAGGCACATACATGCGCAGACCCAACGGATGGATCTCGAACCGCAGGGGCGTGTCGGCCTCGAGTGCCTCGCCGTCGACGCCCATGTAGGCCGACCCCGACTTCGACCGCACCTCGAACTCGGTCGCGTGGAACTGCCACCAGTACTTGGAGTAGTCGGGCATGCCGAGCATCGCCATCGTCATCAGACGCGCTGCCTGGGCGCCGGTTTGCGGCGACAGTGCGAACACGCCGAGTTCGCCGCCGTCGAGGCGTCGGCGTTGCGCGACGTCGCGCTTCGCTCCGAGGACGTAGCTGTTGTTCGACACCATGATGACGAATGCGCCCTCGACGCCGTCGCCGCTGGGCGTCGTGTACTGCAGGTCGAACGTCTCGGCCTGGCGTCCGAGGAGCTCGGCGGCCATCTTGCTGCTGACCTCGACCTTGTTGTTGCGGTAGTCCTCGGACTGCACGATGGTCGCGTAGATCCCGAGCGACACGTTGTTGACGAACAGCCTGCCGTTGACCGTTGCGTAGTCGACCCGGCGCTCGATGGCATCGCGGTAGGCCACCATTGCCTTGCGGGGGTCCTCACGGTCGAGGCCGAGGTCGAGCGCGAAGTGGTTGCGCGTGCCCGCCGGAATGCACACGAAGGGAAGATCGTGCTTCACCGCGACCGACGCAACGAGAGCTTGCGATCCGTCGCCTCCCGCCATCCCGATGCAGTCGGCGCCGCGGGCGACGGCGTCGAGCGTGAGCTGCTCCAAGTCGAGTCCTTCGGCGAGCAGCACGGTCTCGATGCCCAATTCGTCGGCCAGTTCGAGGAGTCCGAACTTCTCGACCTTGCCGCCTCCGGACCACGGATTGCACATCAACACGGCCTTGGACGGCTCGGCCGTGACGCGTGCCGAGGACTTCGGAACCGGTCGCTTCAACGCGTAGTTGGCGAGGAAGACCATCAGGTAGACGACGGCGATGATCACCAGGAGTCGCAGCACGATGTGTTCGAACTTCGAGAGCGCCCGAACGAGCGCGGCGGCGACGAGGGCGAGGCCGATGATGCCGGTGAGCGCGGCCACGAGTTTGACGACACCGACCTCGGTGACGACCCACCACGCCCCGGCGGACAACATCGCGATGCCGAGCAGTCCGATGACGATCGACGACGACTGTCGGAAAACGGCCTGCACGACCAACGCGACCACCAACAGGAACAACGGGGCGACGGCAACCGCAGCGGCCCGACGCTTGGAACTGACATTGCTCACGTCCGGACGCTACTCACTTCGCGCGGCGCGCGACGGCTGCTCAGAGGACGTGACCGACGGCGTGTTCCAACGACGTGTTCACCAGGTCGCAGCCCGTGAACGTGGTCGACGTGACGTCGGTGTCGAAGAACAGACAGTCGACCAGCACGCAGGTGTCGAAGCGGGAACCGCGTAGGTCGGAGTCGTTGAAGTTCACGTTCTCGAACTGGCATCGAATGAACGTGCACTCACGAAGTTCAGCGTCGTTGAAGCGGGCGTCGCGAATGGTCGCGCCGGTCCACGAGCTGTCTGATGCATGGGCTTGCTCGATCGAGAGGCCGCGACATTCGAGATCGGAGAACGAGGCGGCGTCGAGGCGGGCGCCACGGAACTGGGTGCGGTCGAGGTGCGCTCCGACGAACCCGGCGCCGGTGAGTTCACCCGACGGGAACGTGATGTCGCTCAGGTCGATGCCGTCGAAGCGGGCGCGAGCGAAGTGCGCCTGGTTGAGGATCATCGTGGCCGGCTGTGATCGGGCTTCCGTCCAGGCGCTGCCGCCGGCCCAGAGCGCCTGGATCTCGGCGATCGGCGCAAGCCAGTCGTCGTCGTCGAGCACGATCGAGTCGAGCCGCGTACGTTCGAGTCGGCACGTCGACAACCAGTAGCCCGGCAGCGTCGAGCCCGACAGGTCGGCGTCGGTCAGGTCGAGCGCATCGAGTCGTGCGCCGCTGAGGTCGACATCGGTGAGGTCCGCGCCGACGAACATGGTGCGGTCGGTGACGGCGACGCCGTCGATCGCCGCATTGAACGCGTCGGGGTCGTCGAGCAGAAGTGTCCGCCAGTCGGTCATCCGACCCCGCCCGCCTTCTGGCGCTTGTGCGTGGCCACGGACATGGCGCCGAGTTCGATGGCCTGCGACTTCACCGCGAGCATGCTGACGGCGTTGAACTTCGAGAAGTACGACGTCTTGTGGTGGACGGCGTCGGGGTCTTCGCCGGCCTTGCCACCCTTCTCGTCGACCGACGTCGAGCCGATCTTCTGGAGCGGCTTGTACGACGCGATCTTGGCGGCCTCGGTGGCGCCGATCAGCTCGACGACCGCTTCACAGAGCCGGTTGATGTACTTGCCGGCCCGATAGACCGCGTACTGCGGGTCGTCGGCGTTGTGGTTCAGTGAGTGCAGCGTGTCGCCGACGTTCTCGTTGACCGACTGGACGTACATCTCCTTGGTGAGTGCGTACTCGACCTTGGTGATCTTGTCGCCGTCCTTGGTGAGCCCTTTGGACGGGTCCTTCTCGTTCTCCGCTTGGAGTTCCGCGAGCTTCTTCGTCGCGCCCTGCTTGCCGTACACCGTGTGCAGCACGGCGCCCTGGGTGGCGTAGACCTCGTTCGCGTAGGTGAGTCCCCGGGCGATCTCGTTGTGCAGTTCGAGTAGCAGCTTCTCGACCACCAGTGGTGAGGTCTTGTCGACGTTGGTCTCCTTGAGCTTCGCGATCTTGAGACGCAGCGCCTTGACGCGCAGCACGATCTCCTCGTACCGGCGGTTCGATGCCGTCATCTCCTTGGACTCGTCCTCGAAGTGATCATGGCCGTGGCTGTCGGCGAACGCGCTCGCCTGCTTGCGTTCCTCGTAGTCGACGCCGGCTTCCAGCTCGGCGACCCTGGCGAGCACGTCGTTGCGGAACGTGCGGTACTCGCTGTCCGCCAGTGCGAACTTCTTGAGCATGTCCTTGCGCTGGCCGGGTTCCTCGATGCCGGCGAGCATCGTGTTGCCGAACAGCGTCCACTCGCCCTCGGTCATGTTGCGGCGCGTCTTGACCATCGACCAGATCTCGTTCTGGTCGTCCTTCTTCTGACGGCCCTCTGGCGACAGCCCGCCGCCCGGGGTGACGTCGCCGGTGACCGACTCCTCGTTCGGCTGCAGCGTGTAGACGCCCTTCGCACCCGACACCTCCTTGCCGCCGAACATCCAGTCGGACGAGTACACGTTGATGTCGAACAGCGCGCCCGGCTCGACCTTGACCTTGAAGTAGATCGGGAACATCCGGTTGATGAGCGCCAGGCCGATCTCGGTGTCGTCGCCGCGAGCGGACAGGTCGATGTCAGAGGTGACCGACTCGGACCCGACGGAATCCTTGAGCCCGAAGTGTTTCGACGCGTCGGTCGGGTTCGATTCGAGGCCCTCGAAATCCTGGTTGCTGTTGCGAACGCGGATGACCTCTTCGAGGATCGCTGGTTGCAACGTCGACACGAAGCGGCTCCACACCCGTCCGCGCATCTCGACCATCGCTGCCATCAGCGAGATGCTGGCCTCGTGGGGAGGTGCTGCCACGCCAGGCCAGTTGTCGGCGGTGAGCGACGACTTGGCCTTGAACCAGTTGGCCTCGAATGTGGTGATCAGGATGCGCAACAGATCGTCGTCCGGCACCGACTTCGCAGCGACCGGTCCGTGTGCGGTGAGTGCCTTGGCGAGGCCGGCAAGGCTGGTGTCGGCGCCCACGAGCGCGAGCAGTCCCGTGGCCGAACTGCCGGTCTCGGCGGCCGGCTCCCTGGTCGCCGAGCTGTCGACGTCGGCCCCGGGCTCCTGGGTCGCCGTGGCACCAAGGGTGCGTCGGATCATCGGTCGGCGCGCTGGGCTGGATGCGAGCGACGGGCGGTGCGGTCAGCCCTGGTGCGCCCGTGGCGCTGCGTTGGACTCTGCTGGCGGCGCCGATGGGGCCTGCGACGAGAGGAGGTGTCGCCGGGGAACGCCGCGCCAGTGTCGGGCCCGCAGTCGCTGATGGTGCGGCGGTCGGCGCTGGCGTGACGACCTGCAGCTCCGGCGCCGACGATTCTGCGGCTTTTTCGATTCGTTCGGTCAAGGGTCCCCCGCTCTGCGCACAGGGTAGGCGATCGGTCGGGGATGGTCGACAGTCCCGTCCGTAGAGTGATCAGGATGACTGCTCCCGGACACGTCGATGTCGACGGCTGTGTCAACTTCCGTGACGCCGGCGGATGGGCGACGACCGACGGGCGCACGGTACGTCGGGGACGTCTGTTCAGGTCGGACGATCCGATCCGGATCACACCTGCGGGACGCAAGGTGGTCGAGGCGCTCGACCTGGCGCTGGTGGTCGATCTGCGACAGCAGTCGCAGTTCAGCCGGAGCCCCGGGTTCGTCGAGGCGTCGCAAACTGCGCACCTGCCGCTCGTCGACCAGGTGGTCGATCACGAGGACCCACCGCCGCTCGACACGCCGACCGACATCGCTGATCTCTACGTCGGAATGCTCGGCGAGAGCCGCGAGCAGGTCGGCCGGGTGCTCGACCGCATCGCCGCCACCCTTCCGGACGGGCCGGTGCTCGTGCACTGCGCGTTCGGCAAGGATCGCGGCAGGTCTGATCACGGCGCTCATCCACGCAGCGATCGGCGTGCGACGCGACGACATCGTGGCCGACTACGTGCGTTCCGACGAGCCGGCCCAACGGCGCCGCGTCACGCTGATCGACGACCCGAGCCCGGATGATCCGCCCGTCGCCAGGCTGCCCGCCAACCTGTTCCGGGCACCGGCGGAGACCATCGAGTTGGTGCTCGACCGAGCCGTCGACGAGCACGGATCGCTCGAGGCGTGGGTGGCGTCGTTCCCGATCTCGGCGTCGACCATCGAACGCCTCCGCGCCGAACTCGTCGCCTGACTCACCGCCACCCACGCATCACCATCGTTTGCGTTGCATTCCGGGTGGACCGGGTCACCCGGAATGCAACGCAAACGGAAGGGGCGGGGTCATGATGGGCTGATGGCGGAACGGCTCCTCACTCCCTCGAAGATCACTGCGTGGCTCGACTGCGCGCACTTCCTCACGTTGCAGCACGAGGTCGAGGCCGGCGCCCGTGCGAAACCGTCGAGCCCGTTCGGTGAGATGGCCCAGATGCTGATGGCCAAAGGCCTCGAACACGAGGCCGCCGTGCTCGAGCGCTACCGAGCCGAGGGGCTGTCGGTGTTCGAGGTGCCGGCCCACGACACGGCCGACGGTGAGACGTTCCAGCAGTGGGTCGAGCGGGTCGGCGACGTGCTCGCCGAGGGCCACGACATCGTGTTCCAGATGCCGTTCGTGCACGACGGCATCCGCGGCGTCGCCGACTTCCTGCGCCGCGTCGACGACCCCGACACCGCGACGTTCACCTACGAGCCGATCGACGCCAAGCTTGCCCGCAAGGAGGCCAAGCCCGGCCACGTGCTGCAGCTCTGCTTCTACGCCGAGGCGATCGAAGCGGCCACCGGTGTGCTGCCCGAACGGGTGCACATCGAACTGGGCTCGGGGCGCTCCGAGCCGATCCTCGTCGCCGATGTGCTCGCCTACTGGCGTCGACTGCGCGGCCAACTCGCGAAGCTCCTCGCCGACGACGCGCCCACCGACACCCGAGCCAAGCCGTGCGACCACTGCCAGTTCTGCGACTTCGAGACGGTGTGCGACGCCGCGTGGCGTGCGGCCGATTCGCTCGTGCACGTGGCCGGTCTACGCACCGCGGACCGCCTCACGCTCCAGCAGAACGGTGTCACCACGATCGCCGCTCTGGCCGGTGTCGATCATGAGGTGGCCGACATCGACGACGCCCGCCGCGACACGTTCGTCCGCCAGGCCCGACTCCAGGTGGAGGCGCGCAACGCGCCCGACGCCAAGCCGCCGTTCGAACTGCTCGCCGCGCCAGTCGTTGCGGATGCTCCTGACCCGATCGGGTTCGCCGCGCTTCCGGCGCCCGACGACGGCGACGTGTTCCTCGACTTCGAGGGCCACCCGTTCTGGCACGCCGACGCCGAGCTGTTCTTCCTGTTCGGCCTGATCGAGAAGTCACCCGCGGGCGCGTGGGAGTTCCGTGCGTTCTGGGCCCACGACAAGGTGGAGGAGGCCGCCGCGGTGCAGGGGCTCGTCGACCACCTCGCCGCCCGCCGGGCGCAGTTCCCCGCCATGCACGTGTACCACTACAACCACACCGAACGGTCGTCGCTCGAACGGCTGGTGACCGAGCACGGCGTCGCGCGAACTCGCGCTCGAACAGCTGATCAGCACGGGGCTGTTCGTCGACCTGCTCCCGATCGTGAAGGGCGCGATGCAGGTCGGCGTGGAGGGCTACGGCCTGAAGCACATCGAGCGCCTCACCGACTACGAACGCGGCCACGAGATCGACCAGGGCGCCGGCGCGGTCGTCGAGTACGAGCGCTGGATGGGGTCGCGCGATGAGGCGAGCCTCATGAAGATCGCCGCCTACAACGAAGACGACGTGCGCGCCACCGGCGCGCTGCGCGACTGGTTGGTGACCCAACGCCCCGCCGACGTCGCGTGGCGCGAGGCGGTGCTCGGCCGGGAGGAACCCGCCGGCGATCTCGACGCCCGCATCGAGGCGCTCCACGCCGTCGGGCCGGGCACGGTCGAGCATCTGATGGGCGACCTGCTCGGCTACTGGCGCCGCGAGCGTCGGGTGGTGAGCGCGGATGCCTACCGACGGTCGATCGCTGACGAGGTCGACCAGATGGACTCGCTGGCGGTGATCACGCGGTTGACGTTCCGGGGCACGAAGCCGCAGGTCAGCGCGAAGACGGGCAAGCCGTTGAAGTGGCCGTGGGCGCGCTTCACGTTCCCGCCGCAACCGATCGACGTCGAGATCCAGAAGGGCAAGAAGTTGATCGCGGCGATCAACGAGCAGGAGTGGCTGTTCTTCAAGCTCGAGCAGATCGACGTCGCCGCCGGCGAGTTGTGGGTCACGTGGGACGACTCCGCCGCCGAGGCCGGCGTGACTCCCACGTCGCTCGTGCACTACGAGCAGTTCGAGGAGGGCGCGAAGTTGACGGCGCTCGAGGACCTGGCCGACGAGATGTTGGCTGGTCGCGCCGCCCGGGTGGGCCATGCGATGTTGCGCCGCGACCTCCCCGCATTCCAAGCGGGTCGGGGTCCTGACGGTGGGGTGTTCTCCGGCGAGGTGCCAGCGATCTGTGGGTGGGTGACGGGGCTCGACCGGAGCTACGTGCCGATCCAGGGCCCGCCGGGCACCGGCAAGACGTACACCGGAGCCCACATGATCCGCACGCTCGTGAACGCCGGTCTGCGCGTCGGCGTGACGGCGATGAGCCACGCCGCGATCGACAACCTGATGCAGGCCGTGGTCGACCGGTTCCGAGAGGAGGGCGAGCGCGACACGCTGCGCGCGGTGCGCAAGGCGAAGGAGGGCTCGGTCCGTGGCATCCGCTACGTCGACGACAACGCCAGCGTGGCGCGCGGCGACTTCAACGTGGTCGCCGGCACGACGTGGCTGTTCGCGAGCAAGCCGATGCGCGAGAACCCGGTCGACGTGCTGGTGGTCGACGAGGCGGGCCAGCTCGGTCTGGCCGACACCCTGGCCGCCTCCATCTCGGCGACCAACGTGATCCTGCTCGGCGATCCCCAGCAGTTGCCGCAGGTGTCGCAGGCGAGCCATCCGGGAGGCGCCGGCGCGAGCGTGCTCGAGCATCTGCTCGCCGGCGAGCTGACCGTGCCCGCCGATCGTGGCGTGCTGCTGGACACCACGTGGCGGATGCACCCCGACGTGTGCGGGTTCATCTCCGAGGTGATGTACGGCGGCAAGCTGCACAGCCACGAGTCGTGTGCCGGCCAGTCGGCCGCGGGCCAGACCGGCCTGCGCTGGTTGCGCGCGGTGCACACGGGGCGCTCCACCGAGTCGCCGGAAGAGGCGGCGATCGTCGTTGCCAAGGTGATGGAGTTGCTCGGCCAGCCGTGGACCGATCAGCACGGCACGACGCGTCCGTTGACGGTCGACGACTTCATGGTGGTCGCGCCGTACAACGATCAGCGGCGCTGCATCACGGAGGCATTGCGGGTCGACCCGGCGACGAGAAGTGTCGAGGTCGGCACCGTCGACAAGTTCCAGGGTCGCGAGGCCGCCGTGGTGCTGTTCTCGATGACCACGTCGTCGGCCGAGTTCATGCCCCGCACGGCCGACTTCCTGTTCTCGAAGAACCGACTGAACGTGGCGATCAGCCGGGCGAGGTGCCTGGCCCACCTCGTGTGCACCGACGAGTTGCTCGACACGCGGGCCCGCGACGTCGACGAGATGGAGTTGATCTCCGCTCTGTGCTCGTTCGTCGAGCGGGCGGGCTGAGCGGCAGAACACCGGAGAGGGCGCATTCGGGCCGCGGCTACTGTCGGGTGAACGGATTCAGATGGATCCGTTGAGGAGCACATCGATGGTCAAAGGGTTGCCGTCGGGAACGGTCACGTTCCTGTTCACCGACATCGAGGGGAGCACCCGGATCCTGCGCGACCTGGGTGACC
This sequence comes from Ilumatobacteraceae bacterium, assembly GCA_963828415.1. GTDB lineage: Bacteria > Actinomycetota > Acidimicrobiia > Acidimicrobiales > Ilumatobacteraceae > Sva-07. The sequence goes on along the minus strand of CAWHEI010000015.1, from coordinate 168,926 downwards.
GCTACAACGACCTGCTGGATGTGCACCACCGACTCCTGCGTGACGTGTGGACCCGGCATCGAGGTGTCGAGGTGTTGACCGAGGGCGATGCGTTCTTCGTCGCGTTCGCCAATGCATCAGACGCCATCGCGGCGGCGGTCGACGGCCAACGAGCGCTCGCCGGTGCCGACTGGCCAACCGACGATCCGGTGCAGGTTCGGATGGGCATCCACACCGGATATGCCCGGCCGGTCGACGGCGACTACCGGGCGCTCGCCGTGCACCAGGCGGCGCGCGTCGTCGACGCCGCGAACGGTGGGCAGATCCTGGCGACCACCGAGGTGATCGCGCTCGCCGGCGCCAGCGACGGGAAGATCCTGGCCACCGCACTCGGCCGATTTCGCGTGCGCGATTTCGACGAGCCGATCGCGCTGTATCGCATCTCGGCGGCCGACTTCGACAGCGATGAGCGGCTGCCGCGAGTGCGGCCCGCCGACAGCCACAACCTCGTGCGGCCGGTCACCTCGATGGTCAACCGCGTCACCGAACAGGTCGACCTCGCCGAGATGCTGCGGCCCGGTCGCGTGGTCACGCTCCTCGGGCCCGGAGGGGCTGGCAAGACGAGACTGTCGATCGAGGTCGGTCTGAAGGTGGTCGAGCAGTGGTCCGACGGCGTGTGGTTCGTCGACCTGGCACCGCTGTCCGACGGTGACGTCGTGCCGATGGCGATCGCGAAAGCTGTCAACGCGCCGTCGGTGCGCGGCAACGATGCGCAGTCCGACATCGTGGCGCACCTCGCCGAGCGCTCGATGCTCCTCGTGCTCGACAACTGCGAGCACCTGATCGGGCCGGTTTCACGGCTCGTCGCCGTGCTACGCGAGCAGTGTCCCCGACTCGGCGTGGTCGCCACCAGCCGGGTCCCGCTCGGTCTGATCGGCGAGTCGCTGTACCGACTCGAGCCCCTCGGCGTCGCCGATGTCGAGTCGGATGCAGTTCGGCTGTTCGTCGAGCGCAGCGGGCTCGGGGCCGACGTGGATCTGAGTGACGTGGTCGGGTTGTGTCGGGCGATCGACGGCCTCCCGCTCGCGATCGAACTCGCCGCCACGAGGGCGCACCTCCTCTCGCCGGCCGAGATGACCGAACGGATGCGCACCGGTGTGGCGGTCGTGTCGACACGCGACCCCACCGTGCCCGACCGCCAGCGAAGCCTGGATCGCCTGCTCGACTGGAGCCTCGATCTGTTGAACCCCGACGAGCTCCGCGTGCTCACCCGCCTGGCGGTGTGCGCCGACGGGTTCGACGTGTCGCTCGCCGAGGCGGTTGCGGGCGACGACCTCGTGCCGGCTGCTCGAATTCCGGAGCTCGTCTGGTCGCTCATCGACTGGTCGCTCGTGGTGCGCGAGGTTGCGTCAGGAAGTTCTCGGTACACGCTGCCGTCGACGGTGCGGTCGTACGTGTTGGAGGGCGCCGACGAGGCCGAGCTCGATGTTGCCCGCAACCGGCTTGCCGACGCGCTCATCGAGCGGCTCGGCCCCGACCGCACGTTGTCGAGTCGATGGGTCACTGCGTTCGGCGTCGAACTCGAGAATGTGCGCGGTGTGGTCGCGCATCCGACGATTTCCGACCCGATCGCGCGGTCGTTGGCCTGGTCGATCGGTCAGTACCACGACGTCACGGCGTCGTACCGCTCGGGGATCACCGAGGTGGCGCGGTGCATCGACCAACGTCCGGATCCGGGGTCGGACCTCGTGGCGCTGCTCACGCTGCAGGCCGATCTCCACCTTCGCCTGGGTGAGTTGGCCGAGGCCGAGCGACTCGTCGAGCGCGCGGCCGCGCTCGTCGACGAGGTCGGGGTCCCGGCCTTCGACGACATGGGCGTCGTGCGCACGAGGGGAGAGCTGGCGCTGCGGTCGGATGATCCCGTGACCGCGTTGCAGCTTGCGGAAAACGGCGCTCGATCACCGCCCGGTGACGCCGCGCGGTGAGGCTCGTCTGTGGAACCTTGCAGCGATCGCCCACAACATCCTGGGTGACCCCACTGCTGCTGCCGACGCGCTCGATCACTGTCTGCAGGCGGAGGAAGCGGCCGGTCTCGAGACGTTCCTCGCGAACACGCACGGCAACTACGCCGAGGTGCTGCTGGCGTTGGGCGATCCCATCGGGGCGGCGATGCACCAACTCGCTGCGTTCGAGTGGGCCCGAGCGATGGTCGACCTGACGCTGGTCGCGTACTCGCAGATGATCGCCGCGCGGTTTGCCTTCGACGATGGTGCGACCGCTGATGCGGTGAAGATGCAATCGGCAGCCGACGTGATCCTCGCGAGCCAGGGGATGTCGCTCTACCTCGTCGATGCCGAGCAGCGCCAGGTGCTGCTCGACGCCGCTCGCGGGGTGTTGGGTGCAGCCGACTTCGAACGGGCCCGCCTCGAAGGTGAGTCGACCCCCGCCGATCAGCTCGCTGACCAGACCGAAGCAATCCTGCGACGCCGAGCTGCGTCGCCATCGACAACAGGAGGTTGACCATGTCCTACGACGACGCCGCCGAACCCGACATCGGCCGCCGCGACTACCGCAATCGGATCGCCATGCTCCCCGGTGACCCACCCGTCGCCTATCGCCCCGGTCGATTCCTCCTCGACGACGAGTCGTTCAGGTCGTTGACCGACGCCGGCTACTTCGCCGACAACGACTACACGACCAGACCGGTTTTCGACGAGGTCGACGACAACGTCGGTGATGAGGCCGACGGCGACGGCACCGGGCCGGCGGTCGGCCAGTGGCACCTGGTCGACGGGGTCGCCGACGCGGCGGCCGAGGTCGACGAACTGGTGGCTCGGGGACACCGAGCGGAGCTCGACATCGTGTACTTCGCGAACGGCGCCGATTGTTGCGGCTGCCCGCCGCATCCCGCGCTCGCCGCCGAGATGGCCGCCAACCCGTGGACCGCCAATCCGTGGAAGGCGAACCCGTGGAAAGCGAACCCGTGGAAGGCCAATCCGTGGACGGCCAATCCCTGGAAGGCCAATGCCGAATCGTTGAACCTGTTGGTCACCGGCAGGGCGCCGATGAGCTCCGTGATGCCCGCACCGATCGGCGCCGAACCACTGCGCCCACACACCGGCGGGGCGCCGGCCAACAGCGTCGTGATCGGTGTGCTCGACAGCGGGCTCGCGGGCGGCTGGGACAACGCCGACCACTACCGGCCCGACCTGCTCGGGCTCGCCAAGACCGACCTCGAACGCATCTCCGGCCCGGAGGATCTGCCGTCGCGTCCGATGGGCGGCCGAGCGGCCGACGACTACCTCGATCCGGTGGCGGGGCACGGCACGTTCATCGCCGGCATCATCGAGCAGCTCACCCCGGGCTGCACGATCCGAGTCGAGCGGGTGTTCCAGCCGCAGGGTGACGTCAGCGTGTCGAGGCTTGCCCGAACGCTCGATCGCATGATGAGAAAGGTCCGCCCGAAGATCGTCAACTTCTCGTTCGGCGGCACTGGCCGGAGCTCGCCGTTCGAGTCCGTGATCAACCGGTACGCCGCGAAGGGTGTCGTCTTCGTGGCGGCTGCCGGCAACGAGGGTTCGTGTGTCGAGCAGTATCCCGCAGCGCTGTCGTCGGTGATCGGCGTGGCCGGGCTCGGCCCGACCGGGCCGGCGGAGTGGTCGAATTACGGCGATTGGGTCGATGCCTGTGCGCCGGGCACCGATCTCGTGAGTTCGTTCTTCGCGAAGTTCAACGGTGCGCTGCCGCCGATCAACGGCATCGACGCCGACGACTTCGACCAATGGGCGACGTGGACCGGCACCTCGTTCGCGGCGCCCGTGGTCGTCGCCGCGTTGGCCCGCGAGATCGTCACCACCGGATGCACCGCCACGCAGGCCGTCGATCGGGTCGTTCGAGCGCCGCACCTCGCACGGTTGCCCTTCATGGGCACAGTCGTCAACTACTGAGCGCGCCGGCCAGCACGCTCAGCGTGCGCAGATGTCGAGCATGTCGAGGACCGGCTGGACGCGGGCGACCTCGTGGCTGCGAAGCAGGTTCGCCTTGGCGAGCAGGGCGAGTACCGCCATGGCGGTCTCGGCGACCCTGACCTCGTCGTGGAACAGGTAGACGGCCGACGCCATCGTCACGCACACCGGCCAGCCCAGTTCGCGGAAGCGGAACGACTGCAGCAGGTTGTCGGTCTGGTAGCGAACCCGGTCGGGGCCGTCGGGGAGATTGAGTGCGAACCCGAAACCGGGGTCGATCCACAGCTTGTCGACGCCCGAGTCGGTGATCAGGTCGAGCCGGTCACGGAAGAACGCCATCTGCTCGTCGATCATCGTGTCGACAGGCGGGACGTCGTCGTCGGAGCGGGCGGTGTCGCCGGGCGTGTAACAGAGGATCAGCCCGGCGTCGTGGCGCCCGATCGCCTCGTAGAGCGCCGGGTCGTCGACGCGGCCGGTGAGGTTGATCACCTGAGCGCCGGCGTCGAGCGCGGCGACCGCCACGTCGGTGTGGTACGTCTCGACCGACACGAGCAGCCCCTCGCCGACGAGCGCGTCGATGACGGGGAGGAGCGTGCGGAGCTGGCCGTCGACGTCGATGAGATCGGCGTTGTCACCGGTCGCCTCCGCTCCGATGTCGATCATCACGGCACCTTCGACCGTCATGCGGCGGGCCCGGTAGAGCGCGGCGGGGACGTCGTGGGCGATGCTCTCGCGATACGTCGAGTGGCGCGACAGGTTGATCACGCCGAGCTGGTACGGGCGGTCGTCGAAGGTTCGCCCGGCCAGCTCGAAGGTGCGGATCGGGTGGGCGATCGCCTCTCGGTTGGCATCCCAGAGGGGCAAGAGGTGGTCGGGGGTGATCATGCGGTGGTCTCCGTGTGCCAGTTGTCGGTGAGTGCGGTCAGGTCGCCGGGTTCGATGGGCAGGTCGGCGAGGAGGTCGCGCATGGTCCGGCCCAGGCGGGGATGGACGAGGTCGGGTGCGACGTCGCACACGGGCACCATCACGAACCGGCGCTCGTGCATGCGGGGATGGGGGACCTCGAGCTCGTCGGTGTCGGTGACGAGGTCGCCGTGGACGAGCAGGTCGAGGTCGAGGGTGCGCGGGCCCCAGTGCACGAGGCGTTGACGTTCGCGGTCGGCTTCGATCCGGTGCAGCAGGGCGAGGAGGTCGTCGGCGGCCAGTGTGGTGTCGGCGGCGAGCGCCGCGTTGAGATACGGGCCCTGGTTGTCGGGGCCGCCGACCGGGGCCGTCTCGTACAGGGTCGAGAACGCGACGACGTCGATGCCGTCGGTGTCGCGGAGTCTGGTGGCGCCGGCGCGCACGTTCTCGAGGCGGTCGCCGAGGTTCGAGCCGAGCGCGATCACGCAACGTGTTGGTGGCGGTGTCGTGGTGGGGCTCATGGCGATCAGGTCGGATCCTGATCCGGTACCGGTCGTCGTCGTTCGATCGAGATGCCGACGCCGTCGGCGGCGTCGAAGATGTCGAGCTTCTGGACGGTCACGTGGACTGCCTGGGTCAGTTCGTTGCGCAGTGCGAAGGCGGCGACGTCTTCGGCCCAGGTCTCGACGAGTTCGACGTGCTCGCCGCTCGCCGCTCGTGCCATGACGTACTCGACGACGTCGGCGTAGGAGACGTAGGCCCCGGTCGTGCGAACGCGGTCGGCGTAGTCGTCGACGGTCACGATGGCGATGTCGAACCGGACGCGCTGGAGAGCCTCGCGCTCGAAGTCGTGGACGCCGATGGGCGCGTCGACAACGAGCCCGTTGACGATGATCCGGTCGGGATCGGCGCCGCGTGCGCGTGTGGCGCCGGTGGAGGTGGGGTCGGGGGTGGCCATGGTCCCTCAGGGTCGAGCCAGCAGGGTAACCGTCGGGGGTGCGCCGACCGATGTCAGGGTTCCATCACCACCCAGCCGCGGCGTTGGAGTTCGGCGGCCAGTTGTTCGTCGGAGAACTTGTCCAGCGGAGCCTCGCGCCGGGTGCGCTGGACCGGCTTCGGCGTGGCCGCCCTCGAGGTGACCGGTGGCGGCGAGTCCGGTGGGGCATCGGCCGCCTCCTCTGCGGCTTCCTGCAGTGCGGCGATGAACTCGTCGGCCTCGTCGCGTGTGAACTTGCCACTGGCCTGGCGTTGTGTGAACCCCATCGGCCCGCGGGCGTCTCGGAAGTCCGAGTGTCCGGCGGCCTGCAGCAGCTCGGTGAGCTCGCGCATCTGGCTGTGTGTCGCCGGTGGACCCGACGCTTGTCCGAAGGCCATCCGCCCAGTCTCGCCGCACGGACCCCGATCTGCGCCCCCCACGTCCCCCGACACGATCTGCGCCCCTGGCGTCCCGGATTTCGGGACGCTCGTGCCACAGATCGTGCGCCAGGTCGATCGGACGCTCGGCAGCTACTGTCAGTCGGGTGGCACGCGCGGTCTACCTGACGGCGATGGGGCCGGCGAGCGGGAAGTCCATCGTTGCGCTGGGTCTGGTCGAACTCCTCTCGCGGCGAGTGTCGCGGGTGGGTTTCTACCGGCCGATCGTGCAGCGACTGCCCGACAACGACCTGGATCTCATCGGGACGCGGTACGAGATGCCCGACGAGCGGATCGGCTACGCGTTCACGGCGGAGGAGCGCACCCGGGCCGGCGGCGCGACCAGTGCCGGCATGGAACGGATCGTCGAACGCTTCAAGGAGATCGAGGCCGCCAGCGAGTTCGTGGTCGTCGAGGGGACCGATTTCACGGGCGCGTCATCGCCGGTCGAGTTGGAGGTGAACGCTCGGATCGCCGAACACCTCGGCGCGCCGATCGTCGCCGTCGTCGACGGCTACCGGTGCAGCGCCCCGACCATCATCGAGCGGATCGCCGTGGGTCGCGACTCGCTCGGCGATGACGCGATCACGGCGATCATCGTCAATCGGGTCGACCCGACGGTCCTCCAACCGCTCGACGAGGCACTCGCCCGAATCGAACTCGGCGATCCGGTGTGGGCGATTCCGGAGGAGCCACGGCTGCGGCGGCCGTCGCTCGATCAGCTCCGTTCGGCGCTCGGGGCTGAGCTCGTCGGCGGAGACCCCGACGACCTTGCGCGCCCGGTCGGGCGGATCAAGGTGGCTGCGATGTCGGTGCCGAACGTGCTCGACCACGTCGTCGACGGCACGGTCTTCATCGTGCCGGGTGACCGGCCCGACGTGATCATCGCCGCTGCCATGACGCGGTTGTCGTCCGCGTATCCCAGCGTGTCGGGGCTGTTGCTCAGTGGGGGCCTGCGGCCCGACCCGCGCGTCATCGAGCTGATCGGCACGCTCTCGGGTGGCACCTCGATGCCGCTGCTGGCGGTCGACAGCGACACGTTCGACACGGCGATCGCCGCCAGCCAGGTCGAGGGAGCCATCACGGCGGGCGATCAGCGCAAGATCGACGTGGCGCTCGGTCACTTCGAGGCGCACGTCGATCTCGACGCGCTGGAGGAGCGGATCGAGGTCGGCCGCAGCGAGGTGATGACGCCGGTCACGTTCCAGTACGAGCTGATCGAGCGCGCCCGGGCCGCCCACGCCCACATCGTGCTGCCCGAGGGCACGGACGACCGGATCCTGCACGCCGCCGATCGCATCCGCCGTCGGCAGGTGTGCGACCTCACGTTGCTCGGGCCGGTCGAGGCGGTGCGCAACCGGATCGCCGAACTGGGCCTCCATCTCGACGACGTGGCGGTGATCGACCCACTCGACAGCGAGCTGCTCGGCCGGTTCGGCGATCGCTACTTCGAGCTGCGCGGCCACAAGGGGATCGACCGGCTCCGAGCGCACGACATCATGACCGACGTCAGCTACTTCGGCACGATGATGGTGCGTGAGGGACTGGTCGACGCGATGGTGTCCGGCGCCGCGCACACCACGGCGCACACGATCCGGCCGTCCCTCGAGTTCATCAAGACCCGGCCGGGCACGTCGATCGTGTCGAGCGTGTTCCTGATGCTGCTCGCCGATCGGGTGCTCGTCTACGGCGACTGTGCGGTCAACCCCGACCCGAACGCCGAGCAGCTCGCCGACATCGCCATCTCGTCGGCCGAGACGGCGGCGATGTTCGGCATCGAGCCGCGAGTGGCGATGCTGAGCTGGTCGACGGGAGCGTCCGGTGCCGGCGCCGAGGTCGAGAAGGTGCGCGCCGCCACCGAGCGGGTGCGCCAGCTGCGACCGGACCTGAAGGTGGAAGGTCCGATCCAGTACGACGCCGCGGTCGACCTCGACGTCGCACGCAGCAAGCTGCCCGACAGTGCCGTCGCCGGGCATGCGACGGTGTTCGTGTTCCCCGACCTCAACACGGGCAACAACACCTACAAGGCGGTGCAGCGCTCGGCCGACGCTGTTGCGATCGGGCCGGTGCTACAAGGGCTCAACAAGCCGATCAACGACCTGTCGCGGGGTGCGACCGTGACCGACATCGTGAACACGATCGCGATCACCGCCGTCCAGGTGGGCGCCGGCCGGGCCGGCGCCTGAGGACGTAGCGATGCGGGTGCTCGTGCTCAACTCCGGCAGCTCGTCGGTGAAGTACCAGCTGGTCGACTCCACCACTGGCGAGCGATTGGCAGGCGGGATCGTCGAGGAGGTCGTCGACCACGCTGCCGCGCTGCGCGAGGTGGTTGCGGCGGTGGGACTGCTCGATCTGGCGGTCGACGCGATCGGCCATCGGGTGGTGCACGGCGGCGACGTGGTGTCGGCGCCGACGCTGGTCGACGACGACCTGGTCGAGGTGATCCGCCGGCTGGTGCCGCTCGCGCCGCTGCACAACCCGGCGAACCTGGCGGGCATCGAAGCGGCCCGGGTGGCGTGGCCGGCGGTGCCGCAGGTGGCCGTGTTCGACACGGCGTTCCACCGCACGTTGCCGTCCGCCGCGTACCGCTATGCGGTGCCGACGGCGTGGTACGAGGAGTTCGGTGTGCGGCGCTACGGCTTCCACGGGACGTCGCACGAGTACGTGTCGGCGCGTGCGGCCGACGTGCTCGGGAGGCCGCTCAGCGAACTCGATCTGATCGTGGCGCATCTCGGGAACGGTGCGTCGATGACGGCGGTGCAGGGTGGACGCAGCGTCGAGACGTCGATGGGGTCTGTCGCCGCTCGAGGGCCTCGTGATGGGGACGCGTTCGGGCGACATCGATCCCGCGGTCGTCGGGTACGTGGCCGAGGCGAGCGGGCGCAGCGAGGCGGAGGTGCTGACCGAGCTGAACCGGTCGAGCGGTCTGCTCGGGTTGTGTGGCGACTCCGACGTGCGCGAGATCACGGAGCGCATCGACGCCGGCGACGAGGTGGCCGACTTGGCGCTCGACGTGTTCTGCCACCGGATCCGCAAGTATGTCGGTGCCTACGTCGCGGTGCTCGGGGGGTGCGACGCACTGGTGTTCACGGCGGGCATTGGTGAGCACAGCGCGCTGGTGCGTGCTCGGGTGTGTGCGGGCCTCGGCGTGTTCGGCATCGCCATCGATCACGACCTCAACGAACGCTCCGAGGCGGTGATCTCCACCGACGACGCCACCACGAAGGTGCTCGTCGTTCCCACCGACGAAGAGCACGCCATCGCCGAGCAGACCGCCGCCATCGTCGCCACCCGCTGAACAACCCCGTTTGCGTTGCATTCCGGGTGGAGCGGGTCACCAGAATCTGCTCACAAACGGGTCTGGGCGGGGCTGATCGGGCAGGCTGCGGCGAGGCCGCAGTGCGGCTGGTGCGGGCGCGAGCTGCGGAGTTCGGCGTCGAGCCCGATCGGATCGGTTTCATGGGCTTCTCCGCGGGCGGCAACGTGGCGCTGCGGGCAGCCTTCTCGCCCGATCTCACCGGCCGCCCGGACTTCGTGGCTCCGATCTACGCCACGTTGCGCGGCATCGAATCCGCCGATCCGCCCGACGGCAGTGGGCCGATGTTCCTGGTGGTGGCGACGGACGATGAACTCGGCCTCACCGACGATTCGGTGCAGCTGTACGAGCGGTGGCGTGTAGCGAAACTCCGGTGGAGCTGCACGCCTACGCTCGCGGCGGTCATGGATTCGGGATGCGCGTGCAGCACCTTCCGTCGGACACCTGGATCGATCGCTTCCTCGACTGGCACACCGCACTGCGCTGATCTGCGCCCCTGACCCGATCTGCGCTCCTGGTGTCCCGCATTGCGGGACGCACGTGCCACAGATCGGGTCGCCGGTCGCCCTGGAGGAGGCGCGCGGTCAGGTGGCGTCGATGGCTCGCAGGACGTCGTCGACGTTGCGTGAGGCCGGAGCTTCGCCGGTGCGGGCCATCTCGGCGGCGAGGACCTGCAGCGCGTGGTTGGCCGGGGTCGGCACGCCGTGGAGTCGGCCGAGCAGCACGATCTCGCCGGTGAGGTGGTCGGTCTCGATCGCGCCGGTGCCGCGTTGCAGGCTCTGCCACGTCGACCCTCCGGCGCGACGTTGCTGGTCGCCGACCGGCTGGATCTGGAGGGCGTTGCCGCGGCGGGCCTGGTCGTCCTCGGCGCTGACCACGGCGATTCCCGCCGCGGCGAGTGCGGCCTCGCCTTCGGTCTGGACCATCTCGCCGAGGCGTCCGGCTGCGGCCTTGCGACCGCACACCGCTTCGATGGCGTTGTTGAGGTTCATCAGCAGCTTGCGGTACTTCCAGCTCATGATGTCGTCACGGGGGATCGAGCCGAACGTCGCCGCTTCGAGCGTGGCGGCGAGCCGCACGCTGAGGTCGTCGACGCCGTGGGGGTAGCGCCCGACGTCGAGGAGGCCGGAGCTCGGCGCGGTCCAGACCCGCACCACGCCAGGGGCGAGGTGGTCGGCGGGGAGCATGACGACCATGCCGTACACGTTGGGGAACAGGCGCAGTGCCTGGCGTTCGTTCTCGACGCCGTTCTGCATGCACACGATCGGCTGGTCGGTGACGCCGGCGGCGCGAAGGTCGTTGAGCACGCCGATGGTGTCCTGGCCCTTGACGCCGAGCAGGAACACGTCGTCATCCGTGATGTCGATCTCGCCGACCGACGCGGCGACCGGCAGCTCGACGATCGTGGTTCCGGTGGGTGACTCGTAGCGCAACCCCGACTCGCGCATCACCCGACCGTGCTCGCCGCGGGCAACGGCGATCACCGGCGTGCCCGCCATCGCGAGGTTGGCGGCGACGACGCCACCGACCGCTCCGGCTCCGACAACGATGATCCGCATGGGCCGAGGCTACGAGGTCGACGACATCGGACCGATGCGGATGTAGGTGGCACCACGGTCCAGCATCGAGTCCGAACTGGCCGTATGGTCCGGCGTGGTGGACGATCACGACGCGATCTGGAAGCCCGGCTACGACGGCCCGCCGCCTGAGCCGAGCCCGCCGGTCGAATCTCTCGACGAACCGCCGGTCGAACCGCCGGTCGAAACTCAGGACGACCCGCGGGACGACCACACGGTCCGGCGGCGCGGCGCGGTTCCCACCTTCGCCGTTGCGGCGGCCGTCGCAGCGGTCGTGGTGGTCGCCGGCGCACTGGTGGTGCTCGACCCGTTCGCGTCCAGCGCGCCGGGTCAGGGCACCGACGGCGGGGCGGACGTCGTTGGGCCGCCCGACCGTTCGGTGTTCGGCGGCACCGAGGATCGTCGCCTGCCGCGTACCGCGACGGAACTCTGGACGGTCGACCTCGACGACGTGGGCGATCACTGGGCCGAGGTGATCGGGCGCGAACTCGTCGTCGTGGCCGTCGAGCGCTCGGGCGCAGCGGGCAGCGAGGAATCGAACGCCGCACTTCTGGCGCTGGACGCGCTCACGGGCGCGCAGCGGTGGACGCTGCCCCTGTCGGCCGGCCCGAGCGAGGTGGCGGTCGTCGGATCGGTCGATGACCTGCTGGTGGTCGAGCAACCCGGCGACCCGGGGCCGACCGTCATCGGAGTCGACATGGCCACCGGCGAGGCGCGCTGGACGACCAACGCTCGGCCGAACCTCGGCCATGTCGGGCTGCGCGGGACCCGATTCGTCGCTCGTCTCCCGTCGCCACCGGACCGGTTCGTCTCGCTGATCGACGCGTCGTCGGGGAACGAGGTCGGCGAGATTGCCAGTGACCCCGCCGCCGATGGCCACCCCGGAGGCTGGATCACCGACGGCGGGGGCATCTGGTACTCGATCGTCGACGGCGAGATACTCGCCCTCGACCTGACGTCCGAGTTGGTGTCGCCGACGACCGTCGGCGAGTTGGATGCCGGCCCGGTGACGCCGGTCGTGGTCGGCGATCGCATCGTCGCCGTCGACGACGCCGGCTCGATCGTGCTCGTCGAGCCGGATGGTCGACGGTCGGTCATGGGTTCGTCCGTGCCGTCGCCGGCGCGCTCGCTCACACCCGTGTCGGGCTCCGACTTCGTCGTCACCGCGCCCGGGGCCATCGCCGGTGTCGTCGTCGATGGCGATGCGGTGACCGTCGCCTGGCAACGCGCCGGCGGTGCTGAGGTCGGCTACCACCCGATCGAGGGTGGGACGCTGCTGCAGGTGGCGACCCGTGGCGGTGCGGCGATCGAGCTCGTCGATGCCGCGAGCGGTGACACGATCGAACAGTTGGTGATGGTGCCCGGCGTGCTGCAGGCGCTCGTGGTCGCCGGTGATGGTGTCGTCGTGCTGCGCCGTGCCGCGCTCGGCACGAGAGTCGCTGGTGTCGACCTCGACGGCACCGAGCGATGGTCGATCCTCGGCGCGGAACCGGTGATCGTCGGCGACCGGATCGTCGTGCGCGCTGCGGCGGGTGCCGCCGGGCTTCGCCTGACGACCTACGGCGACGCCGACTGACACTGCCGGTCAGGCGGCGAACGGCGCCTGCGCCTGGCGGTCACACGCCACCCCTTCGGCGGCTCGTCGCTATCCTCGGGCGTTCGTCGCGCAGCCGCGCACGATCGAACCCCACCCCCCGAGGATTCCGATGACCACCACTTTCGATGCAGCGACCACGGTGGTTCCGCGCGGCCACGACCCCGCGGGTCGCCACCAGTACGACGTCGATCTCGTGAACGAGTACGCGATCATGGGTTCCAAGCCGAACGGTGGCTACATGCTCGCCTGCCTCGGTCGTGCCGCACTCCACGCTGCACAGGAGGCCGGAGCGACGCACGAGCACGTCATCTCCGCGTCGGCGCAGTTCCTGTCGTCGCCCGACCTCGGGCCGGCGCAGATCGTCGCCGAGGTCGACCGGGTCGGCAAGACCGCCAGCCAGGTCAGCGCCACGATCGGCGTCGGCGGAATCCTGGGTGTGCGCGCCCAGTTCACGCTCGGGACGCTGCACGATGGGACCGCGCCGTTCTGGGGCGAGATACCTCCGTGCCCGTTCCCGGCGCTCGAGGACCTGCCGCCGTCGCCGATGGCCGGCCAGCGCGGCAACTCACTGCAGTTCGACCCCGCCGCGGGTTTCAAGCTGACCGGCGACGGGCCCGTCGCTGTCGGCGGTGGCGAGTTCCGGGCATACCTGCGCGACGAGGTCGACGACGTGTTCGACACCGTCGGACTGCTCTACGCCTCCGACGTGATGCCGCCGGCGACGTTCGGTGTGGTGCAGACAGGGTGGGTGCCGACGCTGGCGATCACCGTCTACAACCGGGCGGTGCCGGCGCCGGGGCCGTTGCGCATCCGGTTCCGCGTCCAGGTGATCCACGACGGCTACGCCGACGAGATCTGTGAGGCGTGGGACAGCGAGGACCGTCTCGTGATGCAGTCGACCCAGATGACCGCGATCCGCATTCCGGAAGGTGCGACGCCGCGCGACGACGCCCGGTAGCCGACGCCAGGTAGCAGACGCCAGGTAGTCGACGCCTGACGTTCGATCGTCAGCGCTCGATCGTGACGGTCATCGTGGCGCCACCCCAACCGTTGACGAGGTCGCGGCCCTCGACGGTCACCGACGTCACGTCGGGCGGGATCACGACATCGCTGAGCGACCGGGTGAACGGCTGCTCGGTGGCGTGGTCGTGGGTGAGTTCGCGCACGCCAACTTCGGTGCCGTCCGGGGCGACGATCCGCCACGCGTCGGCGTAGCGCTCGGGTGTGTCGTAGGGCGACGAGACCGTGACGTCGAACCGGTACGTGTCGCCCTGTGCGGTGACGGCGACGTCGACGATGTCGGGGAACGCCTGCTCGTCGCTGTCGGACCCCCCTCTCGGTGGCGTCGTGTCGACGGAGGATGGCGCTGACTCCGACGCGGCATCGTCGTCACCACAGCCGGCGATGGCCGTGGCCCCGATGACAACGACCACGATGGCGACGCGGGCGAGCATGGGACCAGTCTCGCCCATGGTCGGGTTCGAGTGCATCACGAGCGATGTCGCCTACTCCCAGGGGAGTAGGCGACAAGCCTCCCGTTGGCGGATTCGCCACACCGGCGGAGTCCGCAGGATGGAGACATGATCCAAGTCACCAACCTCACAAAGGCCTACGGCGACACCCTCGCCGTCGACGAGCTCAGCTTCACGGTGCGCCCCGGCATCGTGACCGGCTTCCTCGGCCCGAACGGCGCCGGCAAGTCGACCACGATGCGCATGATCCTTGGCCTCGACGCCCCCACGTCGGGCACCGCGACCATCGACGGCCGACCGCTTGCCGAGCATCCACTTCCGCTTGCGTCGCTCGGCGCGTTGCTCGAAGCCGGCGCGGTCCATCCGAGCCGGTCGGCGTACGACCATCTGCGCGCTCTCGCCGTGACCAACGGCATCGGCACCGCCCGCGTCGACGAGGTCCTCGACATCGTCGGTCTCGGAGATGTCGCCCGTCGCCGCAGTGGCGGCTTCTCGCTCGGTATGGGGCAGCGCCTCGGCATCGCGGCGGCGCTGCTCGGCGACCCGTCGGTGGTGATGCTCGACGAGCCGGTCAACGGCCTCGACCCGGAAGGCATCCAGTGGATCCGAAACCTGCTCCAGGACCTCGCCCGAGAGGGTCGGACGGTCTTCGTGTCGTCGCATCTGATGAGCGAGATGGAGTTGATGGCCGAGCACTTCGTGATCGTCGGCCGCGGCCGCCTCATCCAGGACGTCTCTGCCGACGGCCTGCGGGCAATGGCCGCGAGCGCGACCACCCACGTCCGCGCCGACCGGCTCGACGACCTCGTCGCCCTGCTCCAGGCCGACGGCGTCACCATCGAGACCACCCAGCGCGGGGCCGTCGACGTGACCGGCCGAAGCGCCGAGGAGATCGGGATCGTCGCCCGCGACCACGGCATCGCGCTGACCGGGCTGGTCCCCGAACGGCGATCTCTCGAGGACGTGTTCATGGAACTCACCGCCGACGCCGTCCAGTACCACGGCACGGGCTCGACCCCCTTCGCTGCCTGACCCGGCAACCCACCCACTCGCATCCACCCACTCGAACCAGGACACGACATGACCCTCACCGCCATCCCCGCCTCTACTCCCTCCCGACCCAGCACCACCTCCAATCCCACGACCTCCAATCCCACGACCTCCACTCGTCGGGTGCGCACCCGAGACGTGATCCGTAGCGAGTGGATCAAGCTCTGGTCGGTCCGCTCGACGTGGATGACGCTGCTCGCCGCCGGCGTCGTCACCGTCGTGTTCGGAATGATCTTCTCGGCGGTCGCCGACTCCGGTGAGGCCACCGGCCCGGCCGCACTCCTCTCCGATCCGCTCGACATCGCCCTCGCCGGCCTCGGGCTCAGCGCGATGATCGTCGGTGTGGTCGGCGTCCTCGTGGTGGCCGGGGAGTATTCGACCGGTCTGATCCGCAGCGCCTTCGCTGCCGTCGGACGCCGGACCCGGGTGCTCTGGGCGAAGGCCGCCGTGGTCGCAGCATCGGTGTTCGCTGTGGCGGCCGTCGCGGTCAGTGCGGCAGTCGTCGCCGGCCAGGCCGTCTACGCCGGTGACCTGCCCACGGTGCCGCTCGCCGACGCACTCGACGTGATCGTCGGGGCGACGGTCTATCTCACCGGCATCGCACTGATCGGTGTGGCGCTCGGGTTCATCCTCCGTTCCACGGCCGCCGGCATCGCCACGCTGGTCGGGGCTGTGTTCATCGGCCCGAACCTGCTGAACCTGCTGCCCGAGAGCATCACCGACCTGTTCATGAAGTACCTGCCCTCCGAGGCCGGCTCTGCGATGATGACCCAGGTGTCCGATCCCGACCTCCTGAGCAGCGGTGCGGCGTATGCGGTGTTTGCAGCCTGGGTGTTCGGCCTGCTTGGCGTCGCCGGGTACCTCGTCCGGGGGCGGGACGCCTGACATGGCAGCGATCGTCTGGCTGCGGGCGGATCAGCGCCGCCTCGACCTGGCGATCGCCGCGGTGACCACGTTGATCGGCACCCTGCTCGTGGTCGGCGCACCGGATGACTACGACGTCGGCTGGCCCGAGGTGGCCGCCGGCGTCGGCGCGTTCGTGCTGCTCGCATTCCGACGTCGCCACACGCTCGTCCTGCTTGCCATTGCGCTCGTGTGGACCTCGGTCCACGTCGCCGTGTGGGATCGCCCGACGCCGATGGTGTTGGCGATCCCGGTGCTGCTCCTCACCGCCTGTATCGGCCTCGATCGGTGGCCGGCGATCGGCCTCGGGGCGATCGTTGCGGCGTGGCTCTACACGATCGGGCTCGTGACCAGCAGTACCGAGTTCGGCGATGCCAGGGCCGTGATCGGGATCACGTGGGCCGCCGTCGCCGTTGGCGTTGCCGACGCCATCCGATCGTGGCGCAGCTACAAGGAGACCGCGGAGGAGCAGGTGCGGACGGCGGTGACGGCTGCTGAAGCCGACGCGAGCCGTCAAGTCTCCGAAGAGCGGCTGGTGATCGCCCGCGAGCTCCACGACCTGCTCGCCCACAACCTCTCGGTGATGAACGTGCAGACCGGCGCCGCGCTCCACCTTCTGCGCAGCGACCCTGATCGGGCCGAGGCGTCGTTGCTGACGGCGCGCGACGCCGGAGGCACCGTGCTCGACGAACTGCGCGAGCTGTTGGCCGTCCTGCGACGCGACGGCGACGATGCGGCACCGACGTCGTCGCTGCCGTCGTCCGACGACATCAGCGGTCTGGTCGACACGATGCGGGCCGCCGGATCGAACGTCACCTGGAACTCGAGCGGTGCGCCACGGTCGCTGTCGCCGGTGGCATCGCTCGCCGCGTACCGCATCGTGCAGGAGGGTCTCACCAACGCCGCGAAGCATGGCGACGGCAACGTCGAGCTCATCACCACCTGGGACGACGGCGGACTCACGATCGTGATCGCCAACGCCGCGGCCGCCGCGGCCGACTCGACCGGCGCTGGGCTCGGGCTCATCGGTATGCGTGAACGCGCCGCGGTGAACGGTGGTCGGCTGACGGCCGACGTGCGCGACGACCGGTTCGTCGTCGAGGCGTGGCTGCCGACCGAACGCGAGGCCGGTCGATGACGATCCGCGTGGTCCTGGTCGACGATCAGGCGCTCATCCGAGCGGGCTTCAAGGCGATCATCGACTCCGCTGCCGACCTCGAGGTGGTCGGCGAGGCCGATGACGGGTCGACGGCCATCGACGTGATCCGGGCCTGCCGTGCCGACGTGGTGTTGATGGACATCCGCATGCCGGGTCGCGACGGCATTGCCACCACCCGGGCGATCACCGCCGACGACGATCTCGTCGGCGTCAGGGTGATCGTGCTCACCACCTTCGAGCTCGACGAGTACGTCGTCGGCGCGATGCGCGCCGGTGCGAGCGGGTTCCTCGACAAAGGCGTGGCCCCGCACACGCTGCTCGACGCGATCCGTATCGTCGCCGGTGGCGATGCGCTTCTGACCCCCAACGCAACCCGCGCGCTGCTCGCCTCGATCACGGACTACCCGGCGCCGACGGTCGTCGACGAGGAAGCGATCCAGCACCTGACCGCTCGCGAGCGAGAGGTTGTTGCGCTCGTTGGCCGTGGCCTCTCCAACGACGAGATCGCCGACACGCTCTATCTCTCGCCGCTCACGGCGAAGACCCACGTGAGTCGGGCGATGACCAAGCTCCACGCCCGTGACCGCGCGCAGCTGGTCGTGATCGCGCTGCGAACTGGCCTCACCCGCCTCGACGAACTCTGACGACGTCCTGACGTCCTGACGGCGACGCGGCCGCGGCCGCGCGGCGTCAGGCGACGAGGACCTCGCAGCCGGTGCCGGCGAGGACGGCGTCGACGCGCGAGCGGTCGCCGTCGCTCAGTGCGTCGTAGCCCTCGCGCAGCCACTGCAGGCACTTGGCCTGATACTTGAACGGGGCCTGACGGTAGGTGCCGCCTTCGAGCGCGCAAACGACTTCGTCGGCGCCCGACATCAGCGCCTGGGCGTTGGCCACCATGAACGGCGCGTAGGTCTGGCCGATCTCGTGCAGCAGGCGGATGGTGGCGGGCGGCATCGAGTCGAATGGCGCCCAGCCCGTGTCGCCGTCGACCGGTAGCCACGACAGGTCGTCCATGCGGTCGACCCAATTGATCACCTTCGGAGCGCGTGTTGCGGCGATCGCCATCGGGGTGGGGTCCCACTTCGTCAGTTGCGTCAGCTGACCGAAGAGCCCGAAGTCGCCGCGGCCTGGGCGGTCGCCGAGCAGGAAGTCGTGGGTGGAGAACAGCTGGGTGAGGATGTCGAGCAGGCGCTCGTAGGAACTCTCGATGATCGGCTGGTTCTCGTCGGTCGAGCCGACCATCGCCCGCCGGCCGATCTGGCGGCCGGTGACGAAGTCCTGGGCCTGCTGCAGCTGGTCGCTGTTGGCCTGCAGGTCGCGCGACAGCGGAAGCAGTCGGCCGGCCTTGTCGACGTCGGCCGGGTAGGCCCAGCGGTAGTGGTACATCGCCTTGGTGATCCACTCGTCGCCGTAGTCCTCGATCAGTGCATCGATGAACGCGGTCGCCGGGTCGACCGGCACGAGGCTGCGACCGGAGAACTCGCTCTCGAGGCGCATGATCTGCGGCGACGAATCGACGGTCGCCTCGCCGTGGCTGCCGTCGGCGTTCGGGTAGACGATCACCGGGATGATCGCCACCGGGGGCGTCGGGATGTCGTCCCACTTCGAGTCGCGCAGCACCCACCGGAACGGGATCTGGCGGTAGCGGAGCACGCCGCGCATCTTGAGCGTGTACGGCGAGCCGTACTGGCCGGCGAGGACGAGTGGATGGTCGGTCACGACAACGCCTCGGTCTGCGTCGAGGCGGTCAGCGCGGCGGATTCCCAGGCGCTGCGCACGAGTTGTTCGAGCACTGCCGGGTCGGCGTCTGCCAGCTTCTTGAGGTAGAGGCATCCCGTGCCCGTCGAGTGCGGTCCGAGTGTCTCGAGCAGCGGATCCGGTGCCTCGTAGCCGTTGTGGATCCCGTAGATCGTCAGCGCCTGCTTGCGCGGGGAGAAGCCGACGACGAACCATTCGTTGGTGCCGGTGGTGTTGGTGTACGTCGTGTCGCCGAAGCCGACGATCGACGGGCCCCACATCGTGGCGGGTGCGCCGGTGACCCGCTCGAGGAGCAAACGCATCGCGTGGCCGTCGGCGCGTCGCTGTTCGTTGGGGACCGCGTCGAGGAAGGCAGTGACGTCCTCGCCGGTCGGGCGTGTCGCGATGGTTGCCATCACCACACTGTTGCACGGCGCTGCAGGTGGGCGGGCAGGATGAGCCGATGCACATCGAGCACAGCGCACTTCTCGTCGACGACTACGACGAGGCGATCCGGTTCTTCGTCGACGCGCTGGGTTTCGAGCTGGTGGAGGATTCGCCGGCGACGACCAACGACGGCCGACCCAAGCGGTGGGTGGTGGTCCGCCCGCCCGGCGCGGCAACCGGGCTCCTGCTCGCTCAGGCTGACGGCGACGAGCAGCGCGCTGCAGTGGGCGGGCAGTTCGCCGGTCGGGTGGGCCTGTTCCTGCGGGTCGACGATTTCGATCTGGCGGTCGAGCGGCTGCGTCGTCATGGCGTCGAGTTCGTCGGCGAGCCGCGTCACGAGGTGTACGGCAGCGTCGTGGTGTTCGTCGACGTCGCCGGCAACCGTTGGGACCTCCTCGGCCCGCGTCCATGACGCTCCGGTACGCTCCGGTCGACCACGCCGGCCGTTCGTGGCCTGACCACCGCGCTCGCCAGGATCGCCACGCGACGGCGAAGACAGCCGTCAGCGGCAGTGGCTCAGGTGATGTGACGGATCACGCGCTGGACGGACGCTGCGACCGTTGGGGTGACGCGGCCGGTGAACTCGACGAGACGCTCGGCCGGGATCGAACGGAGCGCGTCGATGGCAAAGACGTGTCCCTCGGCTTCGACTCTCCAGGGGAACGGCACCTGGTCGGGCTCGCCCGGGATCGCCGGCGCGACGAGTGCTCGGCCGGACAGTCGGGTGAATCGGCCGGTGGAGACGACCAAAACCGGGATGCGATGCCCCTGGTTCAGGTCGGCCAGGTGGATGTCGCCGGACTCGATCACTCGATGCTGTCGAACGCTCGGTCGATGTCGCGGAGGACGTCGTCGCGCCGTTGTCGTTCGGCCTCCGAGAGCTGGGATTGCCAGGCCGCGGCAGCTTCGGCTTCGGACCAGAAGCGGTTGGCCTCGAGGGCGTCGAGCGCCTCGATGACGGTGTGCTCGTAGGTCTCGCCGCCGAGGGCCCGAAGTCGTTCCCGGGTCTCGACGCTCAACTTGATCGTCGTCGAGGCCATACCGGCAGTATACCGAGCGGTCGCGAAGCTCACTGGTCCCGATCGTCGGGACCCTGAGGTACTGCACCGACCGGCGCACGGCGACTCCGTGACACCGTCTGCGTATGGTTCGTGGAGCCGACTCCCTCCTCGAATGACAGCGACGAGGAGATCGAAATGCCATCCGGACAACACCGCTTCAATCGTGTTACGATGTGTGACAAATGAGGTCGGGGACCTGGACTGGCTCCCCGACGAAGGAATCCACCTCGATCGAAGCGACCTCGCACGCGTCGTCGTCGCGCTTCGGGCCCTCATCGACGGAACTGAGCCAGACGAGCCGAATCGGGCCCACGCGGTGACGATCGCGTACGTGGTCGCCGACGCAATCGAACGAACCGGAGGAACACCATGAGCAGGCCGCAGTTGATCGAATGGTTGGAGAGCGAGACCGGGCAGCAGCTCGATCGTCCGGCACCGGGCGCCGCGAAGTCGCGTCATGTCTCGATCCGGGTACCCGAGGAGTTGTTCAGCCAACTCGAGATCGTCGCGGCGGCGAGGAATGAGTCGGTCTCGCAGACCGCACGCCGCATGCTGCTCGACGGGTTGGCGCAGCCCTCGTCGACCGAGGAAGCGATCGACGCTGCGATCTCGTCGCTGCTCGCCGCCCGCGACCGGCTCAGCCGATCGTGACGTGACGTGAGGTGACGATGGCGAGCGAGTCGCGTGCTCAGACGGCGACGAGCGCGTTCCAGGCGTCGTGCGCTCGGGCTCGGGCCGCTCACGGGAGTCCGACCAGCGTCAGCGGCAGTCGGTGGCCACCTCGAGCGCCGCGCAGATCTCGCGCATGCGAGCGTCGCTGAGCCGACCGAGGCGCTCGACGAGCAACGCTACGGAGACCGACTCGACCGAGTCGAGATTGACGGCGGTTTGTCGTGGCACGGGGTCGTCGCCGGGTTCGAGCACCACCTCGCTTGCCAGGCCACGAATGGTCGTCGTGCATGGCGCGACGAGCGTCCGGCGCAGCCTCGGGATGGCTGCATCACGAGACAGCACCACGACCGGTCGTCGACCGATCTCCGGTGGCTCGCACCACCAGAGTTCGCCGCGGCGAGGCAGATCGGTCATCGCCCGGCGGCCTGACGGAACGACTCGAGATCCCCCCACTCGTCTGGTTCGTCGAGTGGATGCTCGGCGTACGCCGCGGCGTAGGCGGCGTCGATCTCCGCGGCGCGGTCGCGGGCGAGGAGCGCCGCCAATGCCTCGTCGATGAGTTCTGCGTCGTTGGCGGTGGCGCGGGCTCGTCGAGCGTTGTCGAGCAGGTCCTTGTCGACCGTGGTGCTGATGCGTGCCCGAGTCATGCCATGATCATGCCACTGTCGTGTCAGGGCGGCAACAGCTGCTGCGGTCACGACGATGGAGGGAGCGTGAATTCGCATCGGCCGTCGGCGGTGCGGGCGAGTCGACGATCGAGTGTGACGAGCGGAACCTCGAGGCGCTCGGCGAGGGCGACGTACCACGCGTCGTATGGCGACACTGAGAAGCGAAGTTCCCAGACTCGCGAAGCGAACGGCTCGAATGGATACAGCTCGACGTCGAGGTCGACCAGATCCTGGTAGGTGAGTGCGGTCTGCTCGTGCGTGATGATCTCCCGTCGCTCGCCGGTCCGCAGCGCACTGGTCACCTCGACCGGCATGAGATGTGGCGCGACGAGGTCGGCTCCACGGATCACGTCGTTCGCCCACGTCGTTGTGACGTCGCTGCCGTTCGACAGCAGCACCATGACGAACGAGGCGTCGACGACGAGCGGGCCGGTCACTCGCGCTCGGCGCGGCCGGCGTCGAGCAGTTCCAGGATCTGGTCACCCGTCAATCCCTCACCGGTCTCGCGAACACGGGCCTGAGCCCGGGTGACGATGGCCAGGTTGTCGGGGCGTCCGGCGAGTCGGATGAGTTCGGCCCGGAGGTATTGCTGGAGTGAGCGACCCGATGCCGCCGCTCGCTCCGCCAGCTGGTCTCGGGTCTCGTTCGGGACGTCTCGGATCGTGATCGCCGGCATGCATGCATTTTGCAGCTGTTCGCGTTCGTTGGCAAGTGCCAGCGGTTTGACGCCGCTCATGGGTGCGTTGCGGCGAAACAGAGCGCCGCGAACATCTCGATCGGGATGTCGGCGCTGACTCGCATCAGGCCGTCGGGGACCGGTCCGCAGAGCGGTGTCGGCTGGTGGCTGGCATGCATGGTGTTCTCCTCGGTGATCGCACTGGCGGAGGAGGGAGACGGTGCGATCAGTATGCGCACACCGGTGTCACAGGGTTGGAGTCTGATCGATCAGATCGGGATCGCTTCGTCGAGCTCGACCAGAAAGCCGATGTCGCTCGTGGGCGTGTCGTCGCCTTGCGCGACCGAACCGATGATTGAGACGGCGTGTGCGCGGTGGAGCCTGACGAGTTCATGGATCGCATGTCGTTGCTGCTCGACGACCGCTGGCCGCTGCCTTGTGACGATTCAGGTGTACGTCAGCTGTCGTTAAGGCGTTCGCGGTTCGATCTCGCCGCGGCGACGAGTGCGCGATGATCGTCCGCCGTCAGGCTCGGTCCGGCGCCCTCCTCGATCTCTGCAAAGAATTCGGCAAGGGATCGCTCCGGGCTCTGGGTGGGACCTGCCGGCAGGCCTTCGTCCGGACGGCTTGTGATTTGCGCTCGACCGGTGGAAAGGTGGCGGAGGTGCCACAACTCGAGCGGGCGGGAGCGATCAGGGTGCGACGACACGACGTGCGCTGCGCTGCGCTGGTCGGGCTGATCGTCGCGGTGGTGCTGGCCGGTTGCACGTCGGGGAGCTCGGATGGCGACGCCGGCGGGGGAACATCCCCGGTTGAGTCCGGCACACCGACTGTCCCCCCGGCGAGCGCAGCGGCGGACGGCGACGCCTGGCGGAGCGCCGAGATCGTCGACGGCGACACGTTGTACGTGTCCGGTCCGGCGGGGGAGTTGGAGGTGCGGATCATCGGGATCAACACACCCGAGTCGGGCGAGTGCTTCAGTGAGGAGGCGACCGATGCGCTCGGCGAGCTGGTGGCCGGGAACGACCTGGTGCTCGTCGTCGATCGGTCCGATGTCGATCAGTTCGGACGAGCGTTGCGCTACGTCGAGACCGCCGATGGCGTCGACGTCGGCGCCGAGCTGGTCGCCAACGGCTTCGCGATCGCCCGGCGCTATCCGCCCGACGACGCCCGTGCCGATCGCTACGCGGCCCTGCAACGCGAGGCGCAGGCAGCGGGTCGTGGTCTGTGGGCGGCGGACGCGTGCGGGGCGAGTGATCTCGACGGGGTCGAGATCGTCATCGACGTCAACGCCGACGCGCCCGGCGACGACGGCGCGAATCTGAACGGCGAGTGGGTGAGGTTCACCAACGCCGGTGCCGAGGCGATCGATCTCGACGGCTGGGAGGTCGCCGACGAATCGTCGTCGAACCGCTACACGTTCAGCGATCTGCGCCTGGAGCCCGGCGCAGAGGTGACCCTGTTCAGTGGCTGCGGCCCCGACGACGACACCACCGCTACTGGTGTGTCTCGGGCAGTGCGGTGTGGAACAACAGCGGCGACACCGTGTTCCTCCGCGATCGGAACGGCAACATCGTCGCCTCGCTGTCGTACGGCGACTCGGGCTGAGCGTCGAGGTCGAGCGGGCACGCTGTTCTCTGACGATCTCGGTGCCGTCGGTCCCGGATTCCGGGACGCAGGCCGCCCAGATCGAGGGACCGTCGTGCTCACGATGGGACCTCCGGCCCGTTGACGGCGGATGGGCCGGGTGCTTCGCTCGGTGGGAGAGGCTCTGTGACAACGGGAGGCGCGATGGAAGCCGGTGATGGTGGAAGTCGGATCGGTCGGCGTTGGATCGCGGTCGTGTCGCTCGCGTTCGCCGCATTGGTGTCGGCGTGCGGTTCCTCCGACGACCCGATGCCGAGTTCGATGTGTCCCGAGGGTTCGGCCCCGCAGGTCGTGGCGTACGGGTTCGATGGCGGCGTCGAGTGGGTGTCGTGCACCGACGAGATCGGCTATTGGAGTCTGCTCCCGGTGGCCGACGGTGTTGTCTACGTCGCCACCTACAGCCAGGGCGTCGCGTCGAACGTGACTGCGCTCGATGCGGCGACCGGTGAGCCGATCGACGATGCGCCGCCGCCACCGCCGGCACGAGGGACTGTCGAGGGCCAGCAGTACACCGGTCAGCCGGCGCGGGTGGAGGTGGGCGACATCACCGTCATCGGTGGCCAGGACGACGCGGTCCGGGCCACCTCGGCCGACGGCACCTCGTGGTCACAACCCGGGGTGTTTGGGCCTACGACAACGTCTGGGCGATCGACGACGGTGCCGTGTTCGCCTTCGAACACGAGGCCTCCCGCTTGGTGGCCTACGAGGTCGACACTGGCGATGTGCGATGGTCCCAGGAGGGTGATCCGTACCGGGAGGGACTGTGGCCCTTCTACGCCGTCGACAGTCGGGTGTACACCCTGTGGTCCAACCTCCAGGTCCGCTCGACGGCGGACGGGGAGCTGCTGTGGAGCACCGACTACCCCGCCGAGGAGATGGAGGACGTGGGTCTGCGCATGACCGGCGTCGACACCGACGGCGAGAACGTGTTCGTGTCGTTCGCGACCGAGGCCTCCGGCGGCGACTGAGCCCTTCGACGAGCTGGCCGACCGAGCCCGATCAATCGCCGCGGTCGTCGGCCAAGGCCGTCTCGAGTTCGTCGGCGAGCAGTGGGGTGAAACCGCCGGCGCCGCGCCAGCGCACGTGGCCTGACCCGTCCACGAGGAGGAGTGCGATCGTCGACCGGTCGTCGATGCCGAGCGGCCGGGTCACCCGGTTGACGTCGCCGTAGATCGTGAGGGTGCGCTGGAGGATCACCGGCTCACGGATGGCCGCAGCCATTCCGCCATCGATGAAGTTGCGGACCGGGGCCCAGATGCGTCCGATCGTCGGAAGCTCGTAGAAGCGCAGCCCGGGATCAGCGGCCGCGTGTTCCTCGAACCACGGAACCCACGAGTCGACCAGGCTCTGGTGCTGGCGTTGAAAGGCGATGGCGACGACGTTGCGGTCGCCGACGAACCCGTCCGGCAAGTCGACATCGAGACCCTCGAGATTCCGGGCACGAATCTGAGGAAAGACGCCGGTGCTCACCATGGCGCCAGAGTACGAGTGGAAGCCACAGGACCGTTTCGGCTCTGCCGAGAGGTCGGACGCGGTCGTCGGTACCGCAGCACCCGTGAGTATCCCACCATCACGAGCGGCGCGATGGTGGGGACCGCCGTCAGCGAGCCGCAGGTCGCAGTCGGGTTCAGGCGTCCGGCATCCAGAAGGTGAACATGCGGCGGGGATGGATGCGGGCGTACTGGGCGCCGCCGTCGAGCATCTGGGTCCACTGCTCGCCGTAGCGGGGGACGTAGATCTCGAGCAGGGTCTGCTTGAACTCGGCGTGCTCGGGGGCGTGGACGTCGATCAGCTCCGCGTCGCCGTGCACGGTGACGGCGAGGTATTCGCCGGGGAGGTGGGTGGCGCTGACCGCCGGGCGGTCGCGCAGGTGGCGGAAGCGCACCGACTCGGGAGACGACCCGAAGTGGAACCGGCCGCGGTGGAAGATGCCGTCGACGGGGCCATTGATTGGGCGGCCGTCGCGGGTCGAGGTGGCGAGCACGAGCAGCCGCATGCCGGTGAGTTGCTCGGCGAGTTGGGCGGCGTCGAGGCGCCGGTCCGGCGTGGTGACGTCGCGCAGGTGCGCTCCGGCCGCCTCGTAGCTGCGGTCGAGGACGATTTGTAGCTCGTCGAGGTCCTCGGGTCGTTCGTTCATGGTGCGCTCCTGGTTCTACGGTGTAGACCGGATACTCTACGCTGTAGAGATGGCTGCTTCAACGTCCCCTGGCCCGGCGCCGCTGAGCGTCGAGCGGATCGTCGATGCTGCGTCTCGGATCGTCGAACGGGATGGTCTGTCGGGGTTGTCGATGCGCAAGCTCGGCGCCGAACTCGACGTCGATCCGATGGCCGTGTACCACCACGTGGCCGACAAGCGCGAGCTGCTGGCGCTGGTCACCGCCCGCACGATCGGCGCGATGGAGCCGCCCGATCCCTCGGCGTCGTGGGACGAACGGGTACGGCAGTGGGCGACGAACTACTGGGACGTCGTCGCCCGGCACCGGGACCTGACGCTCGCCGGGCTGGCGGACCCGGGGATCGCCGCTGGGGGACTGCCGTCGACCGAAGCGCTCGTGGCCGCGATCGCCGACAGCGGCCTCCGGGCTGAGCTGGTGGAGCCCACTGCCTTCATCGTCGTGGACGCAGTACACGGCTCCGCGCTCGGCGGCGTCCCGGCCGGCAGCCTCCGCACTCGCAACAGGGAGCTGGCGCGCCTGCGGGCGGCGTTCAACGTCGGTCTCGACACGATCATCGCCGGCATCGCCGCCCGTGCAGGCTCGTAGGGGTGAGCCTCGAGCCCAGCGTGAGTTCGCTCGCGGACGCGTCAGCTCGTCGCGGCCGTCCGCGACGCCAACAGCTCGCGGACGCGTGGGGCAACCTCAGTGGCGTACAGCTCGATGCTGCGCATCATCGTTTCGTGCGGCAGCGTGCCGGCGGAGTACTTCATGTCGAACCGGCCGGCGCCGAGCGCGTCGACGGTGGCGGCGATCTTGCGGGCGACGGTCTCGGGCGAACCGGCGTGCAGCGCACCGTCGGGTCCTGCGGCCTGCTCGAACTCGGCTCGTGTCGATGGTGGCCATCCGCGCTCGGCGCCGATGCGGTCGCGCATCGGCTTCCAGTGGGGCCACAGTTCGTCGAGCGCCTGCTCGTCGGTCGGTGCGACGTGCCCGGGTGAGTGGACGCCGACGGGCAGGGGTCCGTGACCGTACTGTTCGAGGGCACGGTGGTAGAGGTCGACGAACGGGGCGAAACGTGCCGGTGACCCACCGATGATGGCGAGCATGAGCGGTAGGCCGTGGCGGGCGGCGCGCACGATCGACTCGGGGCTGCCGCCGACGCCGACCCACGCCCGCAGGCCGCCCTCGGTGCGGGGGTACACCTGGAGGCCTGGCACCGAGGCTCGGGTCGTGCCGCTCCAGGTGACGGGTTCCTCGCGGAGCAGGTGGGTGAACAGGTCGAGCTTCTCCTCGAACAGCTCCTCGTAGCGCTCGAGCGGATAGCCGAACAGCGGGAACGACTCGGTGAACGAGCCGCGTCCGAGGATGACCTCGGCGCGCCCGTTCGACACGGCGTCGACGGTGGCGAAGCGTTGGAACACCCGGATCGGGTCGTCGGAGCTGAGCACGGTGACCGCGGAGCCGAGGCGGATCCGTTCGGTGCGGGCGGCGATGGCAGCGAGCACGGTCTCGGGGGAGGAGATCGCGAAGTCGGCGCGATGGTGTTCGCCGACGCCGAAGAAGTCGAGACCGAGGCGGTCAGCGAGGACAGCCTCGTCGACCACGTTGCGGATCACCTCGGCCTCGCTCAGGCGGTGGCCGTCGGCATCCACGGTGACGTCACCAAAGGTGTCGAGGCCGAGTTCGACCGTGGGAGTCTCAGCGGACAAAGTAGTTGCGCTCACAAGGAAGTCAACCGTCGGACGGGTCCCGCCATTCCGATCTGGACTCGGAATCCCTCGATCTTCTCGATCCGGGGTTCGACGTGCTGCACCGTCGCCATCATCGAAGCCTCGGTGAGCCGAGCGTCACGACGGTTGGTTGAAGACCGGCCGTCGTTTCTCGAGGAAGGCGAGGATGCCTTCGCGGGCGTCCGGTGTTCCCCGGGTGGCGTGGACGGCTGCTCGTTCGGCGGCGAGCAACTCGTCGAGGGTCTTGTCCTCGCTGTCGTGGAGCGAATCGAGCATCGCCTTGACGGCGAGGCGAGGCTGGGCGGCGAGTTCTACCGCGAGGGCGATCGCTCGGTCCTTGAGTTCGTCGAGCGGCCACACCTCGGTGACCAGGCCGATCGCCAGCGCTTGGGGGCCGGTGATCTTCTTCGCCCGCAGGATCATGTCGAGCGCGTGGTTCCGGCCGACGCACTTCGCGGACGCGCCGATCCGCCCCAGGCCGGCGTGGTGCCGAGGTCCATCTCGGGCAGTCCGATCGAGGCGCCTTCGCCGGCGGCCAGCCGGAACGTGCAGCCGAGTGGGAGTTCGAGCCCGCCGCCGAGGCAGTAGCCGAACAGTGTGGCGACCGACGGCTTGCCCATCGTCTCGATGCGCGAGATGAGATTCCAGCGCTGGTCGAAGAAGGCGTCGACTCCCCGTTCGTTCATCGCGCCGCCGAGTTCTTTGAGGTTCATGCCGACCGAGAAGTTGGTGGTGCCCTCGGCGGTGAGCACGAACGCCCGCACCGAGTCGTCGGTGGCGATGTCGTCGATCACCTCCTCGAGCAGGTCGATGTAGGCGACCGACATCCGGTTCAGCGGGTCGTCGTTGGTCGAGATGATCGCGACGCCGTCGTCACGCTTGGTCACGATCAGGGGTTCGGTTGACATGGTGCTCCTCGCTGTCGGCGCCGGACTGGTGGTGTCCGCAACGTACCCGTCGGCCCGCCCACGTCGCGTGGCGAACCCTGCGATCTCGGTCGCTCCAGTCCCGGTTGCCGGGACTCATGGCACCGAGATCGGCGGGCACAGGCGGCGATCCACTCGACGTGAGGACATCAGTTGGGACAGGCTGCGGAGATGCGAGCAACGCCGATCGATCTGTACGACGGGCCGGCCCCGGGCAGCGAGAGCTGGACCGGCATCGAGCGCCGGTACCACAGCGAGTTGTGGGACACCGAGGTCGTCACGAACGTCAGCGCCCCGTCGCTCGTGCCGGTGCTGCCGACCGCCGCCGGTCAGGGTGACGGCCACGCGGTGATCGTGGCGCCGGGTGGCGGGTTCCATGCGTTGTCGATCGACAGCGAGGGCTTCGCCGTCGCCGATCGTCTGGCCGCGGCCGGATTCACCGTGTTCGTGTTGAAGTACCGGCTGGTGCAGGGCGGCGACGACACGGTGGCCGAGCTGGTCCACAAGACGATGACCGACCTGAGCGGTGCGCTCGACGACATGACCGCGGTTGCACCGCTGGGCGGCGCCGACGGCGAGGCGGCGGTCCGGCTGGTACGCAGTCGCGCCGACGAGTTCTCCTTCGACCCGTCGAAGGTGGGGTTCATGGGGTTCTCCGCCGGCGGGAACGTCGCCGTGCGCGTCGCCTACTCGCCGGACCCGGCCGCTCGCCCCGACTTCGTCGCACCGATCTACGCGACCACCCGGGGCGTCGACGTGACCGAACCGCCGGCGGGCAGCGGCCCGATGTTCCTCGCGGTGGCCACCGACGACACGCTCGGGCTCACCACCGATTCGATCGAGCTGTACCAGCGGTGGCGGGCGGCGGGCCTGCCCGTGGAGTTCCACGCGTATGCCCGTGGTGGCCACGGCTTCGGGATGCGGGTCCAGCACCTGCCGTCCGACACGTGGATCGACCGCTTCCTGCAGTGGCACGCCGCCCTCGAGTGACGCGAACCGTGCCGAGACGTGTTCAGCAGTCAGCGAGTGCGGCGAGTGCGTGGCAGATCCGACTGCGCGCATCGTGCAGACGTCCGATGCGTCGTGTGAGCATCGAGACGGGCTGGGGGCCGAGGTTGTCGAACGATGCGGCGCACTCGGCGTCGAGACCTTCATCCGTGCCGAGCGCGATCTCGGTGGGAATCGACCGAACGGTGCGGGTGACCGGAGCGACGACGACCCGGTTGAGGTGTGCGGCGGCGAGGTCGCGACTGACGACCAGCACCGGCCGACGCTTGTCCTCGGCTTCGGCCCACCAGATGTCACCCTGACGGGGCCGAGGGTTCACCACGGCTCGTCGGCGATCATCGCTCGGGCGTTCGCCTCGGCGGCGGCGAGTTCCTCGACGGTCTCGGGTGTTCGCTGGTAGCCGGCGATGATCTCGTCGCCGATCGCCTGTCGTCGTCGCTCGTCGATCAGCCGGAGCACACCAGCGCGCACGACGTCGGAGCGAGATGCGAAGTCGCCGGCGGCGACGAGCGCATCGATGGCTGCGGCGGTCTCGTCGTCGATGCGGGTCACCAGCTGCGGCACGAGATCAGCATAACAAGACGTCATGCACAACGGGATGCACCGCCACCTGTTCGAGCCGCCGAGTTGACCGGTGGGCGGACCGGTGGCTCCCCCTCCGGCGAATCAGGCGAGATCGTCAGCAGCCTGTGGCGGCCTGGAGTGCCCGACAGGCTTGCGCCATCCGGTGTGCCGGCAGTGTGGTCACGCGTCGCCGGAAGATGGCCCGGGGGATGGTGTGGATGTTGTCGAAGTTGACCACGCACGCAGTCGGCACACCGTCGGCCGGGGAGAGCGCGAACTCGGACACCACGCCCCGCTCGGTTCGGGTGAGGGCTGCCACGACGACCGAGGCGATCCGGTCGGCGACTGGGTCCCGGGTGAGCACCAGAACCGGGCGGTCGCCGCCGGGCGTGGCCGCGAACCAGATCTCACCGCGCTGCATCGGCCCAGTCCTCCCAGCCCTCGGCGGGACCCCAGTCGGCGATCGGCGCCAGCGCCGACTCGCCCTCGGTGAGCGGCAGTGCCTCCCACCGGTCGGCGTCGTGTTCGGCTGCCAGTTGGTTCAGGTGCCGGCGGACGGCGTTGCGCAGGAGCGCCGATCGGTCGACACCGAGTTCGTCCGCCCACCGCTGGATCGCCGCTGCGTCATCGTCGTCGATGCGGAAGCTGAGCATCGTCATACGATAATCGTATCGCGTCATACGCCGCCCGGTCTCAGGATGTCGCGACGAGGTAGAACGCCGCAACCACCAGTTGGTCGAGCGGCACACCGCGGCGTCGACTCGCTTGTTCGAGTTCCCGCAACAATCGTGGCGGCACATCGAAGGTGAGGCGCGTCAGACGATCGGGGACCGGCGATGGCGGTTGGGTCTTCATGGTGACTCCTCGGTTGATGACGTCGACGGAGGAGGGAGTCGGTGACGTGATCATGCGCACGCCGGTGTCACAGAGTTGGGAGACCGCTGCCGAGCGCGATCTCGTGGGGATCGATCGAACGGTGAGGACGCTCGTCGCGGGCGTGTACTTCAGCGCCAGGAGTGTGGCTGGCCGGTGATCCCCGCGAGGCGGGCGGCGGTGAAGGGATTCGTGCCGGCCGGGCGCAGGCCGAGCGCTTCGTCCGCCAGGTCGGCGAGACGTTCACCGATCGCAGGGGTGAACTTGAAGCCGTGACCACCGAAGCCGACGCCGACCACGATGGGGCCGTCGCGATCGAGCACGAAGTCGTCGGTGGCGCTCGACGCGTACAGGCACACGGTGCTCCGCAACGCCGTGGGTTCGACGCCGGGCAGCCACTCGCGGGCGTACTCCTCGAGCGCCTCCACGGCGCCGGGAACCTGCGACGGGCGATCGTCCGGATCGATCTCCGGCCCGACGCCGTGCAGGCCGGCCTTGACGAGCCCATCCGGTGTGCCGAGCCCATATGCCAACGTGTCACCGCGCTGGATGAAGCTCGGCCACGGCCCGCGAGTCGGTTGGAAGAACGCCACCGTTTCCGCGGTCACCGTGATGGGCGGCACCAACTTGGCAGCGACGTCCGGTTCCAGCAGCCCGCTCGACCAGCCTGCGGCGGCGACCACCGCAACAGGGGCCGTCACGACGTCGTCGCCGATGGTGACCTCCACTCCCGAGACCGCCCGCCGGACCGCGCGCACCGGTGCTTCGAAGCGAATCTCCGCTCCGGCATCGACCGCTTGGTCCCAGCAGGCCTCGAGTGTGAGATCTGAGCGCACCCGGCCGCCGTCGGGCTGATGGAGCACGGGCCCGTCGAATCGCACTCCTGGCCATCGCGCCGCTGCTTCCTGAGGCGTCATCATCTCGGTACGCACTCCGGCCGCAGTACACGCCGATTCCACCGCATCGAGTTCGGCGTCGTCGCCGTGATCGACGACCCCGTTCGCGTCGAGCAGGGGCTGCCCGGCACCCGCCTGCAGCAGATGCCACCCGGCCAACGATTCCTGTGCCAGGGTCACGTAGGCCGGGTCGGTGTACCCGAATCGGAAGATGCGTTCCGCCCCGTGCGACGAGCCGCGATCGTGACCCCGAGCGAAGCGGTCGAGGAGCACCACCGACCTGCCCCGGCGAGCCAGTGCCCACGTCGTCGCGGCTCCCGCCATTCCCGCACCGATCACGACGACATCAGGCATCACGACAGTCTGCAGCACCGCACGCGCATCGGTCACCAGCGGTTGCGGGCCTCCTCGGCGAAGCCGTCGATCCCCTCGAGCGTCGCAGGCACACCATCGTCGCCGCAGACGGTGCCGGCCCAGGTGCCGAAACACTGGTGCACCTCCATCTTCAGCGCCTTGAGGTCGGTCGAGTCGTATCGATCGAAGAACGGCGTGAGTTCGACGTCGACCTGCGTCGTCCCCGGAGTGCGCACCCGCCAGGGTCGCATCGGCTCGTCCCAGTCGTACGTCCACTCGAGTTCCTCGTGGATCTTGGTGAGCCGCCCGTCGATGCACAGCGCGTTCTCCGTGTAGCCGGTGCCTTCGGTCCACTTGCCACCGAACTGGAGTCCGATCGTTCGACCGTCGCCCGCCACACCCGACGCCGCCGCCCAGTTCCACCGGTTCGAGTACGGCCAGACGCCGCGACCCAGATCCTGTACCCCCCACGCCGGCGTGTCGCCGATCTCCCAGCTCCGCTCGCCCGCGCGGATCGATCCCGACGCGGGCCGCGTGTTCTGCTTCGACGTGAACTGGAAACGCCGGTCGCTCCACGGGATCACGACGTTGAGTGACTCGTGACCCGGCGGCTTCGCCACGGAGATGTCGACATCGATCGCACCGAGCCGAGATGACGGCGCCGACGCCCTGAGCCGGGTGGCGTCGGAGCGCTCCTCGATCGCGAGCTCGAACCCGTTCCGCGACGCGGCGACCGTCCCCGTACACACCTGCTCGGGAAGCGAGAAGCCCCGGCCGAACGGCACGAGCGTCCCGGCGTCGGCCTGCGCCCAGTCGGTGCGGTCGAGGATCCACACGCTCGACAACCCGGCGTAGTCGATGTCGGCGTACACGAACGACACGATGACGTCAGGGGCGATCACACACCAGTAGTCCCAACGCTTCTTGCGCCCGTACGCCCGGCTCAGATTCGCTCGGAGTGCAGGCTGACGTGACCAGCCGCGAGCGTCGGGATTCAGGCGCCCACGCTGATCACACAGATCGACCGGCCCGCAGATCTCTCGCTCCATGGCGCCATCTTCACATGGCGGTGATGGCCACGTTGCGGTCGTCGATGGCGCGGACCCTGCGGGCCCGCCGAAGCGCGGCCGTCTCGCTGGCAAGAGACACGCCATGGTTCACGGGAACGTCTCGTGGTCGAGACCTCATCGGCAGTCGGCTGCGACTGCGAGCGCAGCGCAGATCTCCCGCATGCGTGCGTCGCTGAGGCGACCGAGGCGTTCGACGAGCAGGCCGACCGAAACGGACTCGACCGAGTCGAGGTTGACGGCGCTCTGGCGTGGCACCGGGTCGTCTCCGGGTTCGAGCACGACTTCGCTCGCCAAGCCGCGGATGGTGGTCGTGCACGGTGCGATGAGCACCCGGCGCAGCCGCGGAATGGCCGCATCACGCGAGAGCACCACGACAGGCCGACGGCCGATCTCGGGTGGTTCGCACCACCAGAGCTCACCTCGGAGGGGCAGATCATTCATCGGCCGGCGGCTTCGCGGAACGACGCCAGATCTCCCCATTCGTCGGGTTCGTCGAGTGGATGCTCGGAATAGGCGGTCGCGTAGGCGGCATCGATCTCAGCGGCGCGATCGCGGGCGAGCAGTGCGGTCAGCGCCTCGTCGATGAGTTCTGCGTCGGTGCTCGATGCGCGTGACCGTCGTGCGTTGTCGAGGAGCGCCGCGTCGACCGTGGTGCTGATCCGTGCCCGAGCCATGCCACGATCATGCCATCGTCGCCTCACGAGGGCAACGGTGCGTCCTGCATCAGACCAGTTCGGCTCGATGGGCGAGACGACAACGCTCCTCCCACTGACAGCGAAGACAAGGCTGATGGAAGCATTCCCGCAGTTTCGGGCCGAGATCGCTCGAGCACTGGCGGCGGTGTCGGAGGCTGACGAAATTCATCTCGTGGGAAAGCAGTTTGCGACCGCTGATTTGGATGTCGCGCGGCCGTTTCAGAGCGCCTGTGCCGGCAAACAGCGTGCGGTCTGGTACGTAGACCCGTCGAGTGCTTCCAGCGCTTGTGTGGCTCGTCACAACGAGATCTTCAACGCCGACGAGGTTGAGGTTCGGTTGCTCCCTGGTGTCGGTGCCTACGTCGAAGCCCTATCCGCGTCGTGAATTGAGGATCTGGATGATCGCCGCCTGACGAGTCAGCGTCGCTCGACACGTCGCGCCCTGACCTGAGTACTCAGGCGTGGCCTGGCTAGGGTCACATGAGTCGCGTTCGGCGCGATCGTCGGTGGTCCGAATGCCTCCTACGAGCATGCTTGACAAGGTGCGCGATTCCTCGAGAGCGTGTTCGGATGTACGACGTTTCCGAAGATCAGGACCCGTCCGAGATGGTTCTGCTTAGGGTTAGTCGCGGCGAGGCGCTTCTGCTCGCTGACGGTCTGCGCAGCATGGAGTATTGGGACTACGCGACAGAGCTCGATCTGCCGCGCCGGAACGGACAGGTCTTTCTCCCCGAAGATGATGGGTCGTGGTGGGGTGAAGTTGCTGCCGGGAGCGACGAAGAGCACGCAATCGAGCAGATTCGAACCCTGCGTCAGCTCGCCGCTCGGGTCGAGTCCCAGGTCGGCGGAGA
Organism: Ilumatobacteraceae bacterium; assembly: GCA_963828415.1. Taxonomy (GTDB): domain Bacteria; phylum Actinomycetota; class Acidimicrobiia; order Acidimicrobiales; family Ilumatobacteraceae; genus Sva-07. The sequence continues at coordinate 133,561 of CAWHEI010000015.1, read as the reverse complement.
GTAGACCTCAGCCGGCTTCATCGCTCTCGCCTCGAGAAAGCCGCTGGGTTGGGAGACTCCCATTGGCGATCGCGTCGGCGAGACGCTGCCGCTGTCCATGTGTCATCTAGGGCGATCACCAGCCGAGTCCGCTTGCGCGAATTGCCGCCTCCTTTCACGCCCGGAGCTCGTCCTGCCTTACCCATCGATCGAAGCAGGGAGCGGCGGACAGCCTGGAGGTCTTGGCATCTGGCCAGATCTAGTCGGGTACCGCATGCCTTCCCCAGGGTCGAGACGTCGGTCGGCCACGCTCAGGTTGGCTGTCGAGCGAGTGTCGATGTACGCGTCGGCGAGTCGGGCGCCGATTGTCTCGAAGGCGTTCGAGTACCACGTCGAAGCCGGCGACGTAGTCGGTGTTGCGGGCGTCCTTCGAACCAGCAGTTCCGCCTGCCGACTCGATGACGATCGAGGTCGGAACGCCGCCGGTGGTCTCGACGACGAAGCGTCGGCGTCGAGTTCCCGGCCGTCTCGAAGTGGTCGGCGTGATTCGCCCACGCGCCGGGCCTTCTGACCGACGAGATACCGGTGGAGTCGGTACTCGGTGATCTCCTCGACCAGTGCATCGAACGATCGGTCCAAGCTCTTGCCGGCACGTCGAGACTCAGTGTGAACCGGTCCTCGACGAGCGAGAACCAGGCAGGGGCCCTGTTGTTGCTCGTCGTGTAGGCCGCAATCGGGTTCCGGCGCCAGTACGACTCCCACTCGGCAGCGGTCGGTTGCGTGACGTCAGCGAACGCCGAGCCGGCGTCGGCCACGTCGGCGACGAGATCGCTGTCGCGGAAGATCATCCATCTCGACACCCGGGCCAGGTCCGGAACCAGTGCACCCGATCGCAGCTGCTCCAACTGGAGACATGACAACAGCGTGATCAGCTTGTAGCTCTTGGTGTAGCTGCCGTGTTCGATCGACAGCAGGAAGTCACCGGCCAGGTCGACGACTCGTTCCTCCTCGGAGGAGAGCACGCCCAGCCGTCGCATCAATCCGAACCAGCCACCCTGCTGTTTCAGCTTGAACGGCTCGCCGGAGATCATGGTGAGTTCGAGCGCCGTGGGTCGACGGCCTTCGTGCTCGTCGATCCACTGGCGTGCAAGCTCGACCAGTCGGTCGCTGGCACTCGCCGGCCCGACCAGCTGTTGAAGTAGGTCGACGACCTCCGGCTCGATGACGATCGAGCATCCGTCCGGCAGGTCGGTCGTCCAGTCGACGGCCGTGTCATCCTCGCCGGCGAGAGAGTCGGACGGCCTCTCGATCGGTGAGATTGCGATACCCAGCGAGTTCGGCGAGCAGCCGAGCCTTGAGCAGGAAGCTGCGGTGGTTGCCGACGAGGTCGATGACCTCGAGTGCCTGCTTGCCCTCGCTCCGGCGGAGGCCACGGCCGAGCTGCTGGAGGAACACCACGCCCGACTCGGTCGGTCGCAGCATCATCACCAGGTCGATCGAGGGAACGTCGACACCTTCGTTGAAGAGGTCGACGGTGAAGATCACCGAGACGCTGCCCGTCTTCGAGCGGTCGAGCGACTCGGCGCGGGGCGATGAACTCCGCTCCCGAGTGAACCGCGACCGCAGCGACCCCGTTGCGGCGGAAGAAGTCGGCCATGAAGTCGGCGTGGGCGATCGTGCAGCAGAACCCGAGTGCACGCCGCGCCGGACCTCCAGCGCCGCCCACTCGTCGAGCACCTGTTGCGCGCGCTGCTGGGTGTCGATCTGCGCGGTGAGTTCCTCGGCGTCGAAGCGGCCGTTGCGCCACGGGATGTGCTCGTAGTCGGCGACGTCGGGGATCGCCCGGTAGCGGAACGGGCTGAGCAGTCGGCGGTTCGACGCCCTCGACCAGCCCGCAGTCGTAGACGAGGTTGTCGCGCAGAGCGCCAGGAGGTCGGCGTTGTCGGCTCGCTGACGGCGTCGCGGTCAGGCCGAGGAGGAACTCCGGGCGGAAGTGGGCGATCACGCTTGCGGTAGGTCGTGCGCCGCGGCGTGGTGGAACTCGTCGACGACGATGTAGTCGAACGTCGTCAGGCGTCGAAGCGGCCGAGGTTGCGATGCAGCGACTGCACGCTGGCGAACACCACGTCGCCGTCAGCGTCGCGCTCGTCGCCGGTGAAGAGCGTGAGCTGGCCGCCGGGCCGGATCTGGCGGTACACGTCGCGGGCCTGCTTGAGGATCTCCTCGCGGTGGGCGACGAAGAGCACTCGTCGGAACTCGCGGCCGTCGTCGAGTCGAACGCGGCGAGCCACGTCTTGCCGAGGCCGGTGGCCATGACGACGAGTCCGGCGCGGTGCCCGTCGAGCCGGGTCGCTGTCGAGTGCGCTCAAGCGCTTCGGCCTGCACGCTCCACGGCTGGATCGGCTGCTCGGCTTCGGCCTCCAGCTCGGCGACTGCCGGAAGGTCGTCCGATGTGGCCTGGGCGCCGTCCGCCGATAGCGAGTCTGCCGGCGGTCCGTCGACTGCTCGTACGCCGGCCAGCCAGGCCGCGGTCAGAGGAAGTGATCGCTCGTCTGCCCAGAGCCGACTCGAACTGACCGAGCAGGTTGTCGACCTCTCGAGTCTCGATGTTCCACTCGACGCCTGTGCTGATGCCCGAGTAGCTGAGGTTGCTGCTGCCGACGAAGGCGACGCCTGCGCCCGACTCCGATGACGAGAAGATGTACGCCTTCGGATGGAAGCTCGTTGACGGGTCGCTGAAGACCCGCGCCTCGAGTCTGCCGGGACCGTCGCTGTCGAGTCGATCGAGGAAGAAGCCGAGTGCGCTGGAGTCGGTGACTCTGTAGGTAGTCGGTCGTCAGGAGCCGGACGTGGGCGCCTCGGGCGAGCGCATCGTCGAGCCGGCCCTTCGACGATGTCGATGCCGGACCGCATGACGAAGCTGACCAGGAGATCGATCCGGTCGAGATCCTCGCGGATCAGACAGCGGAGCAGTTCCAGCTCGCAGGTGCCCGTCGAACTGCGTGACCAGCGTCGGAGCCGGCTCGGGCCCGTGGACCAGTTGGCGCCAGGTAGTTGCCTCGCTCCGGGATGACGTGCCGCACGCCGCCGCGTGGGTCTGCGCACGTCACCGTCGAACCGGGGGATGACATGGAGGTGGAGATGCCCCACCGTCTGGCCCGCGGCTGCGCCGGCGTTGAAGCCGACGTTGTACCCATCCGGCGCGTACTCCGCGTCGAGCCGTCGCTTGATGTCATCGACGAGTTCGAACATCGCCAGTCGCTCGGCTGGCGTCGCCTCCCACCATTCGGCGATGAGCCGGCGGGGGATCACCAGGGTGTGGCCGGGGCTGACCGGGAACCCGTCGCGGATCGCGAAGGCCAGTTCGTTGCTTCCGACCCAGTCACTGGGATCCAGGTCGAGGAAGACCGACATGCCTTGCCGACAGTAGTGAGCGACACAGCGCCGGTTCCGTTCTCGCAGGCGGATGAGGCTTCTCCTCGGGGCCCTCCGGCTCACCACTCGAGTTGAGGACCTACCGGTTCGATAGCTCCCTGAACGAGGAGGAGCTCATGGTCGCACGGACCGAGATCTTGGTGAGGGTAGGCGGTACCGGCGGGTGGTCCAGTCCGGAGACGGTCGCCTACACCGACGAGGCCACTTGCCGCGATTTGCTGGCATCCGACCCGAGCCGCATCCCGGGGGTCAGCGACGGTGCTCTGACCGTTCGCGAGCTTCCGACCAGCGCTGGCTACATCGACGTCACGGCCGTCGACGAGGACGGCACCATCACAGTGGTCGAGTGCAAACTCGGATCGAACCGCGACGAGCGCCGAAAGGTGATCGGCCAAGTGCAGGACTATGCGTCCGCAGTTTGGCAGACAGGCTTCGACGGGTTCGCGCAGAGCTGGGCCGCTCGAAGTGGTGTGCCGCTGGCGGATCGACTCGATGCTGAAGCGCTCCAAGCACTGCAGGCGAACATCGAGTCAGCCCGAATCCATCTCTGCGTGGCAGTCGACCGGATCGACGACGACCTTCGACGCCTCATCGAATACCTCAACGAGATCAGCCGTCCGGACGTCGGTGTCACGGCAATCCAGCTCGAGTACGCCCGCCATGGCGACGCCGAGATCCTCGTGCCGACGACCTTCGGCGGAGAGATAGCTGCCGTCAAGGCGCGCAGAGCGGGCAGAGCAACGAGCACTGGACTCGGCTCAGCTATCTGGAATCGATGGTGGATCCCGACGACCGCCGCCGAGCCGAGGCGTTGTTGGAGCGTGTAGAGGCGAGCCTCGCAACGCCTGAAGGCGAACGCAAAGCTTTCTGGTTCGGCACGTCGCCGGGCGGTGGCGTTCAGCCCCACCCCCACGGCCTTCGGTTTCCGCCGGTTCAGCTGTGGGTGAACAGTGCCGGGCGAGCGACGGTGAATGGCGCGTGGAATCTCTTTAGCAGCGTTGCCGGGCATGGGGGCTTTCGGCACGTCGCGTCGATCCTGGGCCAATCCGAGACGGGACCTGCGTCGAGCGTTCCGCTCGCCAACCTCGACCTCGATGAGCTTTGGACAGCGATGGTCGCTACTGCCCGCGAGATCAATTCAGAGCCGCTCGGGACGTTGGTGAAGGATGACGTCTAGACCAAGACGCCCGCATCTCTAGTTCTCGGAGAAGTCGGGGTGGATGGGCCGGTCAAGATCGGGTTGAACGCAGGATCGGACTCGGCCTCGGGCCGTGCGGGTCTCGGTACGGGCAACTGGCGGGAGCTGGAGGTGCTGTGTCGCCGACGATTCGAGCTTCGAGCGCTCCGGTGGAGCGAATGGCTTGTCCACCGGCGGCTTCGGCCTTACCAGAAGCGAGGGGAGTGGTTCGCCGTCCGTCACCTGGTGTTCGACAACGACTGGTGCGGTTTCTTTGACGGTGTGCTGGACGGTTCGATCGAAGGACTGGACGACTGGAGGTCGGCGACGAGGGCTGCGAGCTGGACCACATGGTGGCGGTGACGCCCGGCCGCCGACACTTCGATGCTTACTGCACGTGCGGCGACGTTGTGCGCGGTGGTGGAAATCAAGCGTTACCGACAGTGCTCGGCGGAATCGGTCAACCCCGAGCGTCGATGAGATCCAGGTCGTAGGGCTGCATGGCCCGATCGGCGGTGACCAGCACCAGTGCCTCGGCCCTCGCCTGCGCGATCAACACGCGGTCGAACGGGTCGTGATGATGCGGCGGGAGGCTCGCGGCCAAGTCGCCGTGGGCTGCGGACACCGGCAGCTCCGTGAAGCCACCCGTCACCAGTGCGTCGGCGAGGCCGTCCGGGAAGTCGAGCTTGCCGAGCGCCCGCTTGATGCCGAGCTCCCACGGAGTCGCTGCCGAGAAGAACACCTCGTCGGCCGACTCGAGCAGGCGTCGAGTCTCCGGGCCGAGCTTGTCGTTTCCCTCCAGCCACCAGAGCGCAACATGGCTGTCGACCAGCAACCTCACGGCGACGGGGCCGACGCCGACCGGTCGAACAGTTCGACGACGTCGGCGTCGCTTCCGACTTCATCGGCGTGGTACTCGACTCGGCCCTGCCACGCGCCGGCGGCACGATCCGGTCGAGCAGGAGGCCACGGAATGATCTTCGCGACGGGCTGGCCGTTGCGTGCAACGATCACGTCGTGGCCCTGTTCGGCCTCACGGATCAACTCCGACAGGCGCGATTTCGCTTCGTGCGTGTTGACGACTCGTGACACCATGGTCCTAGCTTAGCCAAGCTGCCGCCACCCGACGAGGGTGGCTCCGCCTCGCCATCAGCGCCGGGTCTGGTCGTCGATCCACGCGAGGTAGTCGTGGGAACCGTCGAGCGCCACTGCGGTGACCGCAGGCAGTTCGTACGAGTGCAGTGAGCGCACCGTCTCGACGATCGAGTCGAAGCGATCCACGCGGGTCGCCGCGGTGATCAGCACCTCGTCGTCGTGTTCGATGACGTGCTTCCACTCGTAGACGCTCGAGATCGGCACGAGGTGAGCGCACGCCACCAGATGGGCCTCGACCAGCGCGTCGGCGATGATGTCGGCCTCCTCCCGCGTGCCGCACGTGATGCGCACCTCGCAGTGTCCGAGCGTGGTCACGCCACCATCTTCGCAGGCCTCGACTCGATCCGACAGTCGTCGGCGACCGCATCGAACATCGTGGTGTAGACCCGCTCGAGTTGCCCTGAGTCGTCATCGATGCGGCCCATCCCGCAACCCTGGATTCAGCAGGCCGTCCCCTGTCGTGCCCGCTCAGTCGTCGACGAACTTGGTCTCGTCGATCTCGGTCTCGCCGTCCCAGCGATAGGCGCGCAGGACGCCACCCTTCGCGACGCTGTAGTCGAGGCAGGTCGCCAGCGGATTGACCGGTTCGGCCGACTCCTTGCGCCACCAGTAGTGGCCGAACAGCACCGGGTCCGGCCCGGTGTAGGACAGCATCTCGTTGTCGTGCAGCTCGCGATCGGGGAGTTCGTCGATCGGTTGGTCGTCGGGGTCGTACAGCTGCGTCCCCGGAGCCGATCAACACCGACGAGGTCAGGGTCGTCGCCGTGCTGTCCCACCAGCGCAGCCGGGCGTGGCGTCGCGGATGGCCGTCCTTGTCCCGGTACCACACGCCGTCGAGGTCGACCTCGGGCCCCTTCAGCACCGTCTCGATCGCGTCGTAGGTCGGCGTACCCTTCGTCGTGCCGTCGATCACGGCCTGCTCGGTCAGGGTGTTGCCCGGGCCGGCCACTGCGGCGAGGTGATCGATGTGGTCCGCACTCCAGCAGGCGTGCACCACGCGCACGCCGTCGAGGTCGAGCCACATCGGGATCGTCATGAACCAGTCGATGATCTCGCGGTGCAACGGCGACCCGAAGGGCACGTCGGACAGGAACGCCTCGTGCTGGCCGCTGTTCTTCTCGCTGTGCGGACGGCAGTAGTCGCGGCGCACCGGGTCGAGCGTGGCGTAGGCGACCGCGTTGAACTCGTGGTTGCCGAGCACGATCTGCGCCGAGCCGGCCTCGACCATCGACCGCACGAGCCGCAACGTCTGGAGCTGGCCTGGCCCACGATCGATCAGGTCACCGACGAACACCGCCGTCCGTCGCGGGTGCGCCCACACGCCGTGGCGCTCCGCGTAGCCCATCCGGGCGAGCAGGCTCCGCACGCGGTCGGCGTGGCCGTGCACGTCGCCGATGACGTCGAACCCCGTCATCTCCACAGTCTTGCCGCGCCACCTCCCGTACCTCCGCCCGTACCCATGGCCACCGTGCGAGACTCACCGGCGTGGCGGACCAGCCGACCGACGCACCTGACGACTCGCAACCGCAACCCCCACAACCGCCGGGCCGGCGTCCCCGGTGGTGGCCGATCGGGGTGGGAGTCAGCCATCGTGCTGGTGGTCGTGTGGGCGTTCGCGACCGCGTGGGTCGGCATCTGGGGGTCGAGTCCGGCGTACCTGATCACGCTGCTGCTGTCGCTGGCGGTCGCCGTCGGACTCGTCACGTGGGCGCTGCTTGTTGGTCCGCCTCCGCAGCGGTCGGCGTGGAAGGTCTGGTCGGCGCGCGCCGGGCTGCTGGTCGCCGGTGCGGTGCTGCTCGGACTGCTCGTCTACCTCAAGCCGGCATCGGCGCAACAGATCGCTCTGGACGCGCTCGACGACGGCAACGGGGTGACCGTCGACGTCTCGAGATCGTCGATCCGGCTCACCCCGACCGACGACCCCCGGTCGGCCGGGCTCGCCTTCTATCCCGGAGCGTTGGTCGACCCGCAGGCCTACGCCCACGTGCTGCGGCCGATCGCCGAAGCGGGCTTCCCGGTCGTCATCTTCAAGCAGCCCTACAACCTGGCGGTCCTCGACTCGAACGCCGCCAACGCCGTGATCGGCGACCCCGACGACAGCGTCGACCGGTGGGCGATCGGCGGCCACTCGCTCGGCGGTGCGATGGCCTCCAGCTACGCCGAGACCGACCGCGACGAACTGGTCGGCCTGCTGCTCTGGGCCGCCTACCCGGTCAACGACATGTCCGAACGCGCCGGTCTCGCCGTGATGTCGGTGTCCGGCACCAACGACGGCCTCGCCACGCCGGCCGACATCGACGAACGCAAACCCGACCTTCCGGCGTCGACCGAGTACGTCCCGATCGACGGCGCCATCCACTCCTTCTTCGGCGACTACGGCCTGCAGAACGGCGACGGAACGCCCGGCACCACCCGGGCCGACGCCCAAGGCCAGATCGCCGACGCATCGATCAGCTTCCTCGAAGCACTCGACGCTTCCGACGCCGAGTAGCCCGCCGCTTCCGCACCGTGCCCTCGCTGCGGCCGGATGCGAGACTCCTCCGATGGGTGACTCACCGGACTGGTTCGAGATCACGCGCCGAAATGCGCGTTCGGTGCAGACGACGATCGGCTGGATCTTCTGGGACCCGGGTGCGGTGGCCCGCTACGCCGAACTCGGCATCCCGAAGGACTTCGCGGGACCGCTCGGCTACATGGCCGCCCGCTGCGCGCCGATCGCCGCCGCCGGGCCCGATGCGGTGATCGCTGCGTTCGGGTCGATCAGCCCCATCGGCATCCGGGCGGCGTTCGACGTGCTCGGCCACGACCCCGCCCGGTTCGAAGCGTGCCGGCTCGCCCGCGACGAGGCCGTCGTCGAGGGTCTCCGCGAGTTCGCACCGTCGATCGTCGATCCGCTGATCGAACTCGGCCCCGAACTCTGGCCCGTCGTCGAGCAACTGCCCGTCATGGGTCGGGTCTTCATGGCCGCGCACCTCGCGTTGCCGCGGCCCGACGATCCGCTCCTGTCCGGCTGGCACGCGGTCAACTGCATCCGCGAGTGGCGCGGCGACACGCACTGGGCGATCGTGGTTGCGGCCGGGCTCACCCATCCCGAAGCGTCGATCCTGCACAACGCCCACGTGCACTACGAGACCGACTGGATGCCGAAGTCGCGAGGCGCCACCCCGGAGGAGATCGAGGGCGGCTGGAACGCGCTCGCCGGCAAGGGCCTCGCCGAGATCGACGCCGACGGCGGTCGACGCGTGACGCCCGACGGACTGGAATTGCGTGCACGGATCGAGGACGACACCGACCGCCTCACCACCCTGCCGTGGGAACTGCTCGGTGAGGAACGATCGATCCGGTTCGCCGAACAGTTCGAGCCCCCGTGCGAGGCCCTGCTGAAGCGGGTCGACACGACGGCCGGCCCGAACTACCAACCGGCCTCCCGCCTCCACGACTGAGGGCGGTCGGCCGCCGGTGTGCCATCAACCCTGTGACACCGGTTCCGTACGGTGGTCTCTGCCGACTCCCCCATGAGCGTTGTCGAAAGGGCGCATCATGGACATCCCCGAAGGTTTCGTCTCGATCCAGATCCACATGCCGCCTGAGGTGCTCGATGACCTGGTCTCCGCAGCCCGTCGATCCGGCTTGTCGATCGAGGACTGGCTGACCCGGCTCCTCGCCCGAGGCGCGGCACCGGAGCTCAGGCGGCGGTGGGTATGACCGAGTTATACTCATCCCGCATGAAGACCGCTGTGTCGATTCCGGATCCGATCTTCGAAGCAGCTGATCGGCTCGCCCGGCGGCGGCGGATCTCGCGGTCGGAGCTGTATGCCGAGGCGTTGGCGCAACTGCTCGACGCCGACGAATCCGCCCGGGTCACCGAACGGCTCGACGACCTGTACGGCGAGCGGCCGTCCACGCTCGACGCCGGCCTCGCGGCGGCACAGTCCCTCGCGATCGACGAGGACTGGTGATCTCGCGCGGCGAGATCTGGTGGGCCGAGTTGCCAGCACCCACCGGATCAGGACCCGGCAAGCGTCGGCCGGTGATCGTCGTCTCGGCCGACTCGTTCAACCTCAGCCGGATCGGCACGATCGTTGCTGCGGCGATCAGCAGCAACGTCGGCTTGGCCACTGCGCCGGGCAACGTCGCCATCCCGGCGGCACGGTCGGGGCTGGCGAAGGACTCGGCGGTCAACGTGTCGCAGATCATCACCCTCGACAAGCGGCAGCTCTCCGAGCGGGTCGGAGCAGTCGACCACGACACGCTCGGCCAGATCGATGCGGGGCTTCGCCTGGTGCTCGACCTGCTGACCTGATCGACATCCGGTATCCGTTCGGATACCGATGCCGGCCTGAACTCCCGGTCGGCACCTCCGGCTGAGATCGCTCAGCCGATGATCTCGAACGTCGCGGCGAGCGGCGTGCCCATCCGTTCGCCGGCGGCGGTGGCCGCGCCACGTAGGAACTCGTCGGGCGAGGCCATGTCGCCGCCGAGATTCTCGAGGTACAGATGGTGGGCGGCGAGCGACGCGACACCGGCATCGAAGGTGTCGGTGGTGTCGACGCCGTGAGTGGGTTGCGGGCTGCCGCCGAAGGCCACGAACCGCACGCCGTCCCACGCGTCGCCCCGATCGCCGAACATCCAGGGGTTTGCCGCGTCGCGGACGGCGTCGAGCAGCGACCGGCCGACCGCTCGATGGTCGGGATGGTTCCAGCTCGGTCCGCCCCAGCTGTCGCGGAAGTTGATCGACAGCACCACCTCGGGCCGGTGGTGTCGGATCACCTCGGCGAGATCGGCGCGCAACTCCAGCCCCTCGACGATCGAGCCGTCGGGCCAGCCGAGGAACTCGACGTCGTCGACCCCGACGATGCGGCAGCTGGCGATCTGTTCCTCCCGACGCAGCGGACCGACCTCGCTCGGTGGCATCGTCGAGATCCCGGCCTCGCCGTCGGACACCAGCACGTAGGCGATGTGCTTGCCCTGCGCCGTCCAACGAGCGACCGCGGCGGCGGCGCCGTACTCCATGTCGTCGGGATGGGCGACGACGGCGAGCGCCCGGTTCCAATCCTCGGGGAACACCTCCAGGTCGGCCATGGCGCGAGTGTGTCACGCGTCGCGCAACCGTGCATTTCCGAACGGAATGGGTCCCGCGTTCCGGGACGTAGTCCGCCGAGAAGTGTCAGGTCGGCGTCGCAGAAGGCTCGTGGGGTTCGAAGATCACGACGGGCGTGTCGGCCTGGCGGGACGCGGCGTAGGCGTCGAGCCCCTCGTCGATGTCGGCCCAGCGGCGCCACAGGCGATCGCGCTCGTCGCCCTCGACCCTGCGGCCACGCACCCGGCGAAGCGGCTGGCCCTTCTGCCGGATGACCGCGTCGGGGTGTGCCTCGAGGTTCAACCACCACGCCGGCAGGCCCTCGTCCCAGCCGTTCATCGCCAGCACGACGGGTGACGAGTCGTCCTCGATGTAGCCGACGATCACCTCGCGTCGTTCACCCGACTTCCGGCCGACCGTCGTCAGGAGCATCGCTCCCCACCCGCGCTTGCTCTGCGGGGTCCACAACACGCGTGTGCCGAGGACGCGGTACGCGAACCGGTGGACCCGCCAGAAGAGATGCTTGAACCACACCGGCGGCAACTTCGGCGGCTCCTTCGTCTGAACGTCCATGTCGTCCTCCCTTCACCCATCAGTCTTCGCCTGCTCGGCGGGGAGTGGCAGGGGCCGAGGTCCGCTCCTCGTCCGCCACGAACTACGAGGTCGGTGCGAGCAGGTGGACGGTGGGGAAGTAGGTGCGATAGCGCCCGACGTCCCGCGTCAGCAGATGGAGCTCGGCAACCGCGGCGTGGGCGCCGATGAAGAAGTCGGGCAGCGTCGTCGACGGTGTGCCCCGATTGTGCCGGTATGCCATGAAGACCTTGCCGGCCAGAAATGCTGCAGCCCACGGGAGCGGCTCGCGTCGGTAGTCGCGAGGCGGCAACGCATCGTCGAGTGCCTCGACGGACGAGAACCTGACCGAGACCTCCGAGAAGATGATCGGGTTGATGAACAGCGGGCCGGCCTCGGCCGCCTCGGCCAGCGAGTCCGCCGACCAGTTGGACCAGTTCGGATCTTCGGTCAGGACGTCGAGCAACACGTTGCTGTCGATGAGCGTCCCCTCCGCCACCTCAGTCTCCTCGGGTGAGGGCCATGATCTCATCGGTGGTCATGGCCACGTCGCCGCGCCCGCGGAGTCGGTCGGCGAGCTGCTGTCCTCGCGTTGGACCTCGCTCTGCCTTGCGCACGACAATCGTGTCGCCGCGCCGCTCGACGTCAACTTGGGTGCCGCCTCCGATTCCCAGCGCGTCACGCAGTTCCTTCGGGATCGTGATCTGCCCCTTCTCGGACACTCTCATGTAGGAATCATACCAGTCCTACTACAACTCCCTCGACGGCGTTGTGTGATCTCACCTCGAGATCGCCGTGACCGATTGGACGCAACAATCGCGCCAGACTTGGTCGCTCGGACTCGCCGGCTGCGCAGCGCTACCGTGTCATGGGTGTGGCGCCTTGTCCTGACCGTGTTTGCCGTTGGGGCGATCGCCGCATGCGGGAGCGAGGCCGTGACGTCGAGTGACCCAAGTGCCGTGCCCACGGAACCGCCGACAACCGAGGCAGCGACGACCCAGCCGCCGACGAGCGAGGCCGCGACGACCCAGCCGTCGGTCGCCGAGCCGGAGCCCGTGCTCGGTCAGGAACTGGTCGGCCGGTGGGCGCACTACGACGTGGTTGCCTACGAAGACGACGTGCTCAAGACGCTGATCATCAGCTACGGGTTCAACGACTTCACCGAGGTCGACGGGCAGATCGTCGACCAGTCGTCGTTCTGCTTCTCGGAGCAGCGCACCGACCAGCCGATCACGACCTCACTGTCCGACGCCGCCACCCAGGCGATCCAACCGCCGCCCGCCGTGCTCGAGATCGACACCGTCGACGGGGTGCTGCGCGTCAAGCGTCCGCCGACGCCGACGCCGGTGGGCATCCGGCTCGAGGATCCGTTCAACGAACCGCTCCCGACCGATCCGAACGATCCGCGGATCGTCGACGACGACGGCGACGGCAAGCCGGGCCTCACCGTCACGATCGAGGTCACGCCCGAGTTCATCGGCGAGCTGTACATCGCCCGTCGGGAGATCTTCGCCTTCGAAGCGTTCCTCACTGAGCCCGACCTCCTGACCGGACAGGTCACCGACGACTCCGAGCAGCTGGTGATCGGTGCGAGCGACCCGGTCTTCGAGATGTCGCCGGCCAACTGGGGTCAGTACCCCGACCTCTCGAAGAGCCCGATCATCCTGCGGCGCGTCGACGACACCTGGGACTGCGAACGCCTCGCCGCCGAACGCGACACCCTGTTCCCGCCGACCCCCGCCGTCGACTGGTAAGGGTCCGTCGACTGGTGAGGGTCCGTCGGCCCTTGGCGTTCCTGCGGGCGATCCGCCCGCGCCGTGCATCCGAGCTGTCCGACTCCTACGCAGCCGCTTTCACCGAGTGGTCCGCCGACGGCGACGCCTGGGACTCGACAACCTCGGACGAGTGATGCGCCGCGGGTGGTCTCTGAACCAGCGCTGATGTGACCGGACTGTCCGGAGATCAGGCCACCTCGACCAGTCGGTCGAGCAACCAGTTCGGCCCGACGACCGTGCCGCCGGCCGCTCGCACCCGCTCGGCCAATCCGCGGTCGGCGGTGACGACGACCGCTCCGTCGTGAGCGGCGGCAACGGCAGCGATCGTGTCGTCGCCCTCGCCGGATGCGTGCACCACGACAACGCCATCGATGTCCGACTCGGCGGCTCCCCGTCGGAACTGACCTTCGAGCACGACGGTCACGGGCGACTCCAGCGCGCCGGCGATCACCGTCGCCCGAACCTGTTCGACGAACCGAAGCGCCGCTGCCGGCCGATCGCGCCACCAACCCGTCGGCCGCGACCCGATCACATTGGCGGCATCGATCACCAGCATCCCCTCCAGCCTCGCACCGGCCGGGTTGCGCGGGCTGCACCTCGTGCGACACGCTGCGGCGATGCCCGTGCACCGACTCGTCACCGGACGCCAGGCGACTGCGTGAACCTCGACGGTGGCATCCACGAGATCCCGCTGCCCCCGGCGGCGCAGGGTCGGCTGTGGCTGTGCGGCAAGCACGCGATCGGGCCTGATCCCGAGGGCTTGATGACGCGCGTCGGGGCCGACGGTGTGGTGTGTCTGACCCAGGAGCACGAGCTCGCCGAGCGCTACCCCACCTATCTCGCGTGGTTGCGCGCCCAGCCGCCGACCCGGGCGCTCTGGCATCCGATCCCCGACATGCACGCGCCCACACTCGAGGAGTTTGCTCCCGTGCTGACCCGGCTCGTCGATCGGGTCGCGGCAGGCGAGCGGCTCATCGTCCACTGTGCTGGCGGGGTCGGCCGGGCGGGCACCGTGGCCGTGGCGATGTTGGTGTCGTTGGCGGTCCCGCTCGACGAGGCACTCGTCCACGTGCGCCGCCACCGTCCCGCTGCCGGCCCCGAGGTCGGCACGCAACTCGACCTGGTGCGACAGCTCCACGAACGCCTGGCCGGTTCCGACGCCGACGACGTTCCACCCATCATGAGGGTCTGAGCATCTGCGCGGCGATACTCGGATGCACGATGGGTGAACATCCGGTTCCGCAAGCACCACGAGGCAACACGGCGAATCGCCCTGCCGACGCGCCAGCGGACGCGCCCGCTCCGACGCCGAAGCAGCTGCAGGCGACTGCCCACTCGCGTGGCCGGATCTGCAAGGTGCGCACCTGCAAGGTCTGCGCGCCGCTACGCGAGAAGCGTCGTCTGAGCAAGGCCCAACGCAAAGCCGACGCCCAAACTCAGGCGCACGCGAAGGGCGCACCGTGCGGCCGGAGCAACTGCCCGGTCCCGGTGTGCGTGCAAGCGAAGCACGCCGATCCGGCGACCGCTGCTCCGGACGTGCAGGGCGCCGACGAGTCGACCGATGACGCTGCCACCGCGCTTCGTCGACAGACCGAGAAGCACCGGCCGGCCTGGCGTGTGGGCTCGAGACCTGCGGCAACCACATGTGCGTCGAAGGCTTCGCGCAAGAGCGCGCTCGGCGCCACCGGGCGCGGCGGCCGTGCAAGTCGGCCGACTGCGACATCCCGATCTGCGTAGCGAGCCGCTCGGGCTCCTGAGCCCGCCCCGTCGATTCGTGTTCGCCACCGCCACGGTCTTTCCCGGCGCTGTGCGCGCCCTGTTGGTCGACTCCGGTAGCCCCGAGGCACACGGCGGTCGGGTGGTGGTCTTCTTCGCCGGGTTCATGGTGTCACCGTGGAGCTACCGATCGTTGTTCGCCTCGATCGTCTCCGACCAGACCTCGATCGTGGCGCCGCAGATGTATCGCCGGGGTCCCGGCCCACTCATCGGGCGTCCGTCCGCGATCCAGGAGGCCGAGCACGGGGTCCAGGTCGTCGACCACGTCATCGCCACCCGCCATCCCGACGAGGTGTGGCTCGCCGGCCACTCCCGCGGCGGCCAGGTCGCCTGGCGCGTCGCCGAACACGTCGGACCCGACGGTGTCATCGCGATCGACCCGGTCGATGGCGCCGGACGACGACCCACCGCGTTGGCCGCGGCCGCCGAGCCGGCGACGTTCGGCTCCAGGACGCTGGTGATCGGCGCTGGCGTCGGCGGGAAGTGCGCACCCGACGTGGTCAACCATCGACACTTCGCAGCTGCGGCGCCACCCGGGTCGACGCACACCGTGATCGCCTCGATGGGCCACGGCGACATGCTCGACGACCGGCCGGCGAAGGCATCGCGGCGCATGTGCGGCGGCAGCACCGACGCCGCCCACGAGCGGAGCACGGTCGCCAACCTGGTGCGCACGTTCATCGAGCCGGGCTGATCGACCGGTCCCGCCGTACCATCACACCGTGTCCGAGACCTCACGACGATTCGGCGGGGTCGACCTCCGTGCGGTCCTTCGCTGGGTGCTCGGCGCCGCACTGATCGGTGCCGGCATCGGCCACCTCACCAACCAGCGCACCGAGTTCCAGGCACAGGTGCCGAGCTGGTTCCCGATCGACGAGGACATCGTGGTGCTCGCGTCCGGCGTCGTCGAGATCGCACTGGGCCTCGCACTGATCGCGTTGCCTCGACACCGCGTGATCGTCGGCACGATCGTGGCAGCGTTCTTCGTCGTCATCTTCCCCGGCAACATTGCGCAGTGGGTCGAGGGCGTCGATGCGTTTGGGCTCGACACCGACGCGAAGCGATTCGTCCGGCTGTTCTTCCAGCCCGTCTTGGTGGTGTGGGCGTTGGGTTCGACCGGTGCGTGGCACGCGTTCCGTAGTGGCACCTGGCCCTCCACGCCTCCACGCGCCGACGGCTGAAGCTCGCGACGGGCCCGGGCGCTGCAGCGTTCACTCGGCGCTGCGGAGATCTCGCCACAGCCACGCAGCGCCGTCGACGAGCAACTCCGGGTCGCCGGTCCACAGGATCGCCCGCTCGGCAACCGTGAGTGCCGCGCCGAACGCGTCGGCGAAGGCCATCGGATTGTCGGCCTTGATCCGAGCTGCGTCGAGCACCAGTCGTTCATCGGGCAGGCGGACGTCGATGACCTCCCGAAGATCGCGGACCGTTTCCGTCGCTGCGTGCTCGCCGTGTGCGCGGCGGAGCACGTAGTGCACCTCGCCGAGGTTGATCCACGACATCAACGGTTCTTGCTCGTCGAGCAAAGCAGCCACGAGATCGGCGGCTGGTTGAGCGTCCTCGAGGTATCGCAGCACCGCCCAGGAATCGAGGACGATGGTCACCTGCGTGCTTCGCGTTCGCGGTCGGCGCGCCGCTGAACGACGAGGTCGTCGGTGAGGCCGGACCCCTCGAAGCGACCTCGGAGGGGAGGCCGATGCCGTGCCGACCGAATCGCCACGTGGTCGCCGTCACGCCAGAAACTGACTTCGTCGCCAGGCTCGATGCCGAGCTCGTCGCGCAGTTCTTTGGGGATGACGACCTGGCCTTTCGTGCCCACTCGATGAGTCATACTGTGAAGTATAACTCCGTGAGATCAGGCGGCGACGGGCACCTTTCGGCCGCTGAACGCTGCGAGCTGCTCGATCGCGCCGACGGCCGCATCGACGTTGGTCGGCTGCTTGAACGTGTCGCCGTCACGCATCTCGTCGGTGAGAGCGCCACGAGCGAAGTTCGATACGGCATCGACCACTGCGGGCGGCAAGGCCAGTTGTTGGCCGGTCGCCGTCGCCAGGTCCCAGCTGTGAACGAGCCCGTCGAACGCAACCAGTCGAGCGAACGTGTCGCCGTCCATCGTGCCGAACGGCGAATCGATCGTGCGGTCGAGCGCGCCCGGTGACGTGACCGCGTCGAGCAGGTCGTCCATCACCTCGCGGAACTCCGCCGCTGGGACCCGACCGGCGAAGTTGGGCAGTGTGAGCTCGGCTGCCTCCAGCCCCCGGAACATGTACGTGAAGGTGGCTGCCGGCACCATCATGTGTTCGAGGATCTGGCGCACCGTGAACTTCTCGCACGGTGTCGGGTCGTCCATCTGCATCACCTGGATGCGGTCGACCACCGAGCTGCAGGTGGGAAGGATGTAGGAGAGCTGTTCGATCGGCCCCATAGGTGTTGCCCCGTTTCTTGATCTGATGTGTTGGCGCCGGAGGTCGGCGTCACCCATGAGGCGTGACAACTGGTGTCACATTGAAACAGCCCGCCGAAACGCGGTCGGAACTCGGTCAAGCCGGCTGATCTTCTCGCCGATACAAGGGTGTGCTCGCAACAACCGACAGCTCGATGATGGCCACCACCGAACGATCGGCCGGTGTGTCGTGGTTGCGCAGCATCGAGGCGGATGTGCTGCTCAGTGCGGTGAGCGCCTTGTGGGTCGCCGGATTCCTGACCGACGCCGAGTACGAGGCCAAGCGCCAGCGACTCACCGCCCAGCTCTGATCGGCGACGGCCGCGGGTGTCCCCGCGAACTCAGCGACACCCCTCCGCCATGATGGAGTTCATGGCGGAACCCGACCCACTGCTCGAAGCGCTCCGCACGTTGACCGGGCGTCCCGACGCCGACTTCCGTGACGGCCAGCGCGAAGCGATTTCGGCGCTGGTCGACGACCGCGGACGGGTGCTCGTGGTGCAGCGCACCGGCTGGGGCAAGAGTGCCGTCTACTTCCTCACCACCCATCTCCTGCGTGCGCAGGGCGCCGGCCCGACGCTGCTGATCTCGCCGCTGCTGGCCTTGATGCGCAACCAGATCGACGCGGCCCGCCGGCTGGGGTTGCGCTGCGAGACGATCAACAGTGCGTCGGCCACTACCGTCGCCGAACTCGAACGCCAGCTGCGCGCCGACGAGGTCGACCTGCTGCTGATCTCGCCCGAGCGGCTCGCCAACCCCGAGTTCGGGAACAAGATCATGCCGATCGTCGGTGCCCGGCCGGGGCTGATCGTGATCGACGAGGTGCACTGCATCTCCGACTGGGGCCACGACTTCCGGCCCGACTACCGCCGCATCGGGCGCATCGTCGACCGTCTCGCCGGGTCGTCGGTGCCGATCCTCGGCTGCACCGCCACGGCCAACGACCGCGTCGTCAACGACGTCGCCGACCAGCTCGGCGCCGAGCTCACCACGTTCCGCGGGCCGCTGCGCCGCGAGGGCCTGGCGCTCAGCACGATCCGCCTCGACCGCCAGGCCGAACGCCTCGCGTGGCTGGCCGACACGCTTCCCCGACTCGAGGGCTCGGGCATCGTCTACTGCCTCACGGTCCGCGACGTCGAGAACGTCGCGGCCTGGCTCACGTCGCAGGGCATCGAGGTCGAGGCCTACTTCGGGTCGCTCGACAACAACGCTCGCATCGAAGCCGAACGCAAGCTGCAGACCAACGAGATCAAGGCCCTCGTCGCGACCACTGCCCTCGGGATGGGCTACGACAAACCCGACCTCAGCTTCGTCGTCCACTTCCAGTCGCCCGGCTCGCCCGTCGCCTACTACCAGCAGGTCGGCCGCGCCGGCCGTGCGCTCGAGACCAGCCGCGGCATCCTGCTGCGCGGTCAGGAGGACGAACAGATCCAGGACTGGTTCATCGAGCAGGCATTCGCCGAGGAGCATCTCGTCAACGACATCGTCAACGCGTTCGACTCGTTCGACGGGCCGGTGTCCCTCATGGCGATCCAGGTGAAGCTCAACGTGAAGATCGGCACGCTCGAACTCGTCGTCAAGCAACTCGACGTCGACGGTGTGCTCGAACGGGTCGCCGGCACCAGCTACCAGCGCACCCTCGCGCCATGGACGTACCCGGCGAGTCGTGTCGAGGCGGTCACGATGGAGCGCCGGCTCGAACAGCAGGCGATGGTCGACTACTTCCACACCACCGGCTGCCGGATGCGGTTCATCGCCAACCTGCTCGACGACCCCGCCGCCGACGACTGCGGTATCTGCGACAACTGCACCGGTGACACGGCGGTTCGTCAGCCGTCGGTCGAGCTGGCGGCTGCGGCCGAGCGATTCCTGCTCACCCGCCCGATCGAGATCAACCCGAAGAAGATGTATCTCGACATCGACACCGGCGGCCGCAAGAAGATCCCGGTCGAGCAACAGCTCGCCGACGGCCGGGCGCTGGCGATGTGGGGCGACGCCGGCTGGGGTCAACTGGTGCGCGACGGCAAGCTCAGCGCCGCTCGCTTCGACGACCGCCTCGTCGAAGCGCTCGCCGAACTGATCGCCGACTGGGCACCGACCCCCAGCCCCGAGTGGGTCACCTCGGTGCCATCGACCCGCTACCCGACGCTGGTCCCCGACTTCGCCGAACGTCTCGCCGTCCGGCTCGGTCTGCCGTTCCATCCCGTACTCGAACGCATCGTCGAGCGACCGACCCAGAAGGAGCAGCGCAATTCGGCGCACCAGCAGGCCAACGTCGACGGCGCGTTCGCGGTCACGGGCGCGGTCGTCGACGCTCCGGTCCTGCTCGTCGACGACCTCGTCGACTCGGGCTGGACCATGACCGAAGTTGGGCGCCTCCTGCGTCGCGCCGGCGTCCCGCTCGTCCATCCGGTCGCCCTGTCGTCGACGTTCTGATGTCGCAGCGCTGACGTCGACCTGCTGATGTTGTTCATCTGATGTCCCTCCCGGCAGATCGCACCCGAGCTGCACTGCTGCTGACCAACCGGCTCGTCCGGCTCGGCGCGAAGCCGCTGACCGCACGCGAGTTCTGGCACCTCGTCGAACGCATCGATCCGGCCGACCTGCTCCACGCCGACGTCGCAGCGATCGCTGAACTCGCGGCTGTCGACAACGACGAGGCCGCCCGCTACCGCACGCTCCTCGACGCCGCCACGGCGATGGGCTTCGAACAGGAACGCCTCGCCGACGGCGGCGTGTCGCTGATGTGCGCACTCGACGAGTCGTTCCCGGCCCGCCTGCGCGAGCGTCTCGGCGACGGATGCCCGCCGTTCCTGCTGACGGCGGGGCCGGTCGACTGGCTCGCGGGCCCGAGCCTCGGCGTCGTCGGTTCCCGCAACGCCGAGCAGGCCGCGCTCGACGTTGCGCACAGCGCGGCCGAGCTCGCGGTGCAGCACGGCTGGTCCGTCGTCAGCGGCCTTGCCCGCGGCGTCGACCAGGCGGCGATGGATGGTGCGCACGACGTGGGCGGCGCCGTGGTGGGCGTGCCGGCGGAGGGGATCTCCCTGGCGTCCCGCAGCGCCGCCGTCCGCCGCCGGGTGCACGCCGGCGAGCTGTGCCTCGCCAGCCCGTACGCCCCCGACGCCCGATTCAGCGCAGCGAGCGCGCTCGGTCGCAACAAGATCGTCTACGGACTGTCGAAGGTGACGTTCGTCGTCGCCGCCGAGGATGGATCAGGCGGCACGTGGGCCGGAGCGAAGGAGGCGCTCGAGCGCCGGTACTGCCCGGTCGCTGTCTGGATGGGCGACGGAGCGACGGGCGGAAACCCCGCACTCGTCCGCCGCGGTGCCATCCCGATCACCGACCTCACACAACCGTTCGACATCGACGACCTCGGCCCAACGCCGCCCGACCCCGAGCAGAACTCACTCTTCTAGACCGTTTGCGTTGCATTTCTGGTGACCCGTCCCACCCGAAACTTGCGCACAAACGGGGGGCAGCTCCAGGTGCGCCGGTCCGAGACCGTTTGCGTTGCATTTCTGGGTGACCCGTCCCACCCGGAATTTGCGCACAAACGGGGGGCAGCTCCGGGTGCGCCGGTCCGAGACCGTTTGCGTTGCGTTTTGGGTGACCCGTCCCACCCGGAATTTGCGTACAAACGGGTGATCTCGCGTGATGCGTCAGGTGGTTCCGGCCAGCAGTGCGGTCAGGTCGGCCTCGCTCGGCACGCGGCCGACGGTGACGACCCGATCGTCGACCACCAGCGCCGGCGTGGACATCACACCCCACCCAGCGATCTCGCCCGGGTCGGTCACCTTGTCGATGGTGGCATCGAGGCCGAGCGATGCAACGGCCTCGCGGGTGAGCTGTTCGAGCTTCTGGCACTTGGCGCACCCGGTGCCGAGGATCTTGATGTCCATGGGACGTCCTTTCACAGAACGAGGTTGAAGAGGTAGCCGATGGCGAGGATGCCGGTGGAGACGACGGCGAAGTACGTGGCGATGAGCGGCTTCTTGAGGACCCGTCGCAGCAGCACCATCTCGGGCATCGACAGCGCAATGACGCTCATCATGAACGCCAGCACGGTGCCCATCGGGAGGCCCTTGTCGTGCAACGTCTCGACGAGTGGGAGGATGCCCGCGGCGTTCGAGTACAGCGGTACGCCGAGGCCGACGGCCACGAGCACGCCCCAGAAGCCGTTCGTCGCGTGGTCGGCGATCCACTGGTCGGGAACCCAGCCGTGGATCGCGGCGCCGAGCCCGATGCCGACGAGCAGGTAGGGCCAGATCTTGTGCAGGATCGTGCGCACCTCCTCGATCCCCATGTCGATGCGGTCGTTCCAGGTGAGATGCATCGACGAGTCGACCGGTGCGCCGTGGAGACGGGTCTCGAACACGAACGGCTCCACCCACTTCTCGAGATGCATCCGGCCGATCACATACCCGGCGACGATGGCGATGGTCGTGCCGCCCAGGATGTAGAGCACGGTGATCTGCCAGCCGAACAGGCCGAGCAGCATCACGATGGCGATCTCGTTGACGAGTGGGCTGGCGATCAGGAAGCTCATCGTCACACCGAGCGGAACGCCAGCGGCGACGAATCCGATGAACGCCGGCACGGCCGAGCACGAACAGAACGGCGTCACGATTCCCATCCCCGCGGCCACGACGTTGCCGATGCCTTCGCGGCGTCCGCCCAGCAATGCCCGGGTTCGTTCGACCGACATGAAGCTGCGGGCGATGGTGACGACGAAGATCACCCCGGTCAGCAGCAGCGCGATCTTGGTGATGTCGTAGAGGAAGAAGTGGACGGCGCTGCCGAGCCGGGTGTCGGGGTCGAGCCCGACGACGTCGTAGACGACCCAGTTCCACCACCGCAGATTCATCCGGTAGGCGACGGCCCAGAGCACGGTGGCGCCGGCGAGCAGCAGCGGTCGGCGGGCGGAGGATCGCACCGGATGCTCGACGACTGCCGACGTGGTCATCCCGTCACCGCCTCCCGGTCGAACCCGGCGAGCAGTTCATCGACGGCGTCGTGGTCGAGGTCGTAGTCGATCCACCGGCCGCGCTTGGTGCCGGTGATCAGGCCCGCTTCGCGCAGCACTTTGAGATGGTGGGAGAGCAGCGGTGCGGTCACGTCCGCGCGCTCGGCGAGTTCGCAAGCGCACCGCTGGCCGTGGCGAAGTTCCCGGACGATCGTGAGGCGCACCGGATCGCCCAGCGCCTTGAACCGTTCAACGATCATTGAATCGTCCATACCCGCATCGTGCGCCGACGAGCCGACGCCCACCAGGGACCTATGGCACCCCGTTTGTGTTGCGTTCCGGGTGACCCGTCCCGCCGAAACCGCAACGCAAACGGGTGTCACCGGCGATCGGTAGGTTCTGAGGGTGGCTGACGACCAGACCTTCCACGACGACATCGAGGGGTACGCGGGCCGGCTCAGCTATCGCCCTGGCGACACGGTGACGCTCCACATCTCCACCCGCGCCGCCCGCTTCGACGTCGCCATCGAACGGTGGGGTGCGACACGCGAGCTGCGCTGGCACGCCGCCGACGTCGAGGGCACCTTCATCGAGCCGCCCACCGACGCCGACTCCGCTGGTTGTGGCTGGCCGGCGACGATCGAGTTCACGATCGGCGACGACTGGCCGTCGGGTTTCCACCTGGTCACCCTCACCGCCCACGGCACGCCCGCCGGCCGCGAAATCGGCCACGCCTGCTTCGTGGTGCGCGGTCGCCCCGACGATCCCGCTCGCCCCCGTGCGCTGCTCGTGCTCGACACCAACACCTGGCACGCGTACAACACGTGGGGCGGTCGCAGCCTCTACACCGGTGGCCACACGGTCTCGCACGCGCGCCCGTTCGGGAGGGGAATCCTGTCTCGCCCCGAGGTGGACCGCGACGATCGCAAGGCCCGCCCCGTCCGCTGGGGCGAGGAGCCCGACGTCGACGGCACGATCTTCCAGCGCTACCGCACCGAGCACGACTAC
Source organism: Ilumatobacteraceae bacterium (assembly GCA_963828415.1). Taxonomy (GTDB): domain Bacteria; phylum Actinomycetota; class Acidimicrobiia; order Acidimicrobiales; family Ilumatobacteraceae; genus Sva-07. The sequence goes on along the minus strand of CAWHEI010000015.1, from coordinate 110,200 downwards.
CCCGCAGCCATCGGCTCGGCCGGCTGGTTCACGCACGCCCGCCGTTTCGTCGAGTGGGCCGAGCGCGCCGGCTACCGCTTCGACTACGCCGTGTCGTCCGACGTCGAACTCGACCCCGATGCGCTCGCCGGGTACGACACCGTGATCAGCGTCGGCCACGACGAATACTGGTCGGCCGGGCAACGTCGAGCGGTCGAAGACCATGTGAGCGGCGGTGGGAGCTTCGTCAGCTTCTCGGGCAACACGATGTTCTGGCAGGTCCGCCTCGAGCAGACACCCGATGGCATCAGCATGGTGTGCCACAAGTACGCCGCGCACCTCGGCGACCCGGTGGTCGCCGATGGTCGAAGCGGCGAGATGTCAGGCATGTGGGCCGACCCGGTGGTGGGTCGGCCAGAGTGGGAACTGCTCGGTGCCGGCTCGGCGTTCGGGCTCTACCACCGCTTCGGTCGGGCGACCCCTCGGGGTGTCGGTGGCTTCGTCGTGTACCGCAACGATCACTGGATGCTCGACGGCACCGGACTGGGCTACGGAGACGTGCTCGGCGCCGACGACGGCATCGTCGGCTACGAGACGCTGGGATGCCCGCTCACGTTCGACGAGTTCCAGCTCCCCGTCGCACGGCCGCATCCGGGGCTGCCCGCCGAGGTCGAGATCGTCGCGTTCACCCCGTCGAGCAATCTCGTCGTCGGTGAGTATCCGACGTCGATCTCGGCGCTCAGCGACCAGGGCGACGCCGAGTTCATCGCCACCCGGCTGTACGGCGATGCCGGCGACACGAACCTCGCCCGCGTCCGCCACGGCAACGCGGTGATGCTCACCTGTCGCCCGTTCGGGCCCAGCGGTGGCGAGGTCGTCACCGTCGGCACGACCGACTGGGTCTTCGGCCTGGCGTCCGACGCCGCCGTCGCCCGAGTGACCGCCAACATCCTCGACCACGCCGGCATCTGACCCACCCCACCCCCAGACCCACCCCCAGCCACCCCCCACTCCCAACCCACCCACACCCGTCCCATCCCGTTTGCGTTGCACTTCTGGTGACCCGGCTCACCGGAACCGCAACGCAAACGTGATTGGTGGTCCCCCATCTCTGTTTGTGTTGCACTTCGGGAGACCCGGTCCACCGGAACCGCAGCGCAAACGGGGATTTTCAGGGGGTGATGACGATCTTGGCGCGGGCGTGGCCGGAGCCGATCTCGGCCAGTGCGTCGGCGACGCCATCGAGGCCGACGACCCGGTCGATCTGCGGCACCAGGCGGCCCGTCGCGAGCAGTTCGCCGAGGAACGTGAGGTCGTCGTGGTCGGCCTCGGCGGTGAACTGGTGGAACGACGCCTCGGATCGCACGAACGCCAGCTTCGCCCGAGCGAGATAGGGGAGCGGGTCGACCCACTTGTTTGCCTTCGGACCACTGACCGCGACGTACCGTCCGCCGGCGAGCATCACGCTGCGCACCTCCCGCGGGTGGCGGTTGCCGACGTTGTCGAGCATGACATCGAAGCGGGCGCCACCGGCGACGAAATCGTCGCAGGTGTAGTCGATCACCTCGTCGGCGCCGAGTGAGCGGACCATCTCGACGTTGCGGGTACTGCACACCGCCGTCACGTGCGCACCGAGCGCCTTGGCGACCTGCACCGCCATCGTGCCGACACCACCGGCCGCACCGTTGATGAGCGCCCGCTCGCCCACCTGCAGGTCGCCATGCGTCCGCAAACCCTGCACGGCGGTCAGCCCGGCGACCGGTGTGGCGCCGGCGTTCTCGAACGACACGCCGTCGGGGATCGCAACGACGCTCGTCGCCTTCACCGTGAGGTATTGCCCGCACCCACCGCCGGGACCCTCGCCGAACACCGAGTCGCCGACCGCGAATCGGGTCACGCCCTCGCCGACGGCGACCACCACGCCGGCGACATCAGCGCCACGCACGAATCGCTTCGGGCGTCGTATCCCGAACATCAAGCGCATCAGGTACGGCGTGCCCGTGAGGAAGTGCCAATCGAGCGCGTTGAGCGACGACGCTCGAACCTCGACCAGCAACTCACCGGCCTGCGGCGTCGGCACCGGGAGTTCCTCGGTGGCGAGGACCTCCGGTCCGCCGTAGGCGCGGGCGGTGACCGCGGTCATCGTGGCCGGCAGTCGAGGGACGGTGGACTCGTGGGCGGTGGCGGGGGACGACATGGGGATCTCCGGTTCGTGAGGTGACGTACACTGTACGTTGTACTGCGTACAGTGTACGTTGTCAAGCGTGAGTGCGGCCCCGACTGAGCGCGACGCCCTCGATCGCGATGCGATCGTCGCCCGAGCGGTCGCCTTCGCCGATGAGTACGGCACCGACGCGCTGTCGATGCGCAAGCTCGCCGCCGAACTCGGCTACGAGGTCATGTCGCTCTACAACCACGTCGCCAACAAGGCCGAGGTGCTCTCGCTGATGGTCGACGCCGTCGCCGCCGAGATTCCACCGCCCGACCCCGCCGTCGACCCGATCGTCGCCGTACGCACCCTCGCCGTCGACACCCGTGCGGCGCTCGTTCGCCATCCGTGGGCCGCTGGGCTGTGGCTGCGCCAGATGCCCGGCCCCGCCCGTGTCGACCACATGGAGCAGCACCTCGCAGCGCTCGCCGCCACCGACCTGGACCCGCGCGTCGCCCACCTCGCCTTTCACGCCGTCAACAACCACGTCATCGGCTACACCCTCCAGGAGCAGGCGATGGCCTACGTCGTGCCGCCCGACGGCGACGCCGACGCGCTGGCCCGGTCGTTCATCGAGGGCATCTCCGCCGACGAGCATCCGCACACGATCACCCACGTCCAACAGCACCTCGACGGCGACACCGCCAGCAGCTTCGAACTCGTGCTCGACCTCATCCTCGACGGGCTCACCCGCCTCGACTGAACCGGTTCACTCGACGAACGGGCAGTGGCGACAGCCGCTCTCGCAGCAGTAGCCGCGCCGGGCGAGGTAGTCGGCCGTGAACACGCTGAGGCCGCTCACCGGATCGCTGTAGACCGGCAGCCCGTTCGCCATTGCGTCGTCGTGGCGAGCGAGGATCTCCCCGCGGTGCGGATGCTGCTCGGACAACCGGCGCGGGTGCGGCACGTGGCGCCACTCGTCACGCAACGTGGGGGAGTCGGCCGCCATCGTGCTCATCATGGCGTGAGCACTCGACGGTCACACCCGCACCCGCATCACACGTCGAGGTGCAGGTGGATCGTGACTTCGTCGCCGAGAGACAGGTGCTCGGCGGTCCGCACCGCCAGCTTGACCGGCACCAGGTACCCGCCGTCCTTGGGGAACAGCGACGTCGTGAAGTCGGTGGTCCCGATGCGCACCTCGACGGGGATGACACCCCACCCGTAGGTGACCATCGACGCGACCGCCTCGATGGCGGCGCTCGGGTCGTCCGGCACGGCAACGAAGTGGAACGGCGACGGGCCCCTCCAGTGGAAGATCTCACCGCGGAACTCGAGGTCCATCGCCCCGAGCGTAGATCCGGCGCCCCGACGTCCGGCTCGACCAGCGACCGCTGTGGCCTCGCCGCTAGCGTCAGGTGCACAACTGAATACCTGCGGGGTTGGGTGAAAGTCCCGACCGGCGGTGAAAGCCCGCGAACCCATCGTCGTTTCGGCGGTGGGCCGATCCGGTGGAACTCCGGGGCCGACGGTCACAGTCCGGATGGGAGCAGGTGCGCGTCGACATCGGCTCGCGTCCTCGATCGGACGCGAGTGGTTGTCGTGCTGCTCCCGTTGCCCGCGCCTCCCCTCACGCACACCACGGAACGGCACCGACATGGACGACACGACAGCGATGAGCACGGCGATCACCGCAGCGGCAGCGGTCCGGGCGCGCACGTCGCCGAACCCGTGGGTGGGCGCCGCGCTGCTGTCTCCCGACGGTGCGCTCATCGCCACCGGCGCAACCGAACCCCCCGGTGGTCGCCACGCCGAGATCGTCGCCCTCGACCACGCCGGCGCGGCGGCCCGCGGTGCGACGCTCGTGTGCACCCTCGAGCCGTGCTCGCACCATGGGCGCACGCCGCCGTGCACCGATGCGATCATCGCCGCCGGCGTCGCTCGCGTGGTGGTCGGCATCACCGACCCCGACGAACGCGTCGCCGGCGCTGGCCTCGACGCCCTCCGCCAGGCAGGCATCATCGTCGACGTCGGCGTGTCGGCCGCCGAGGTGCAAGCGCAGCTCGCCCCCTATCTGCACCATCGCCGCACGGGTCGGCCCTACGTGATGTGCAAGCTCGCGACCTCCGTCGACGGTGGCACCGCCGCCCCGGATGGCACGTCGCAGTGGATCACCGGCGAGGCCGCCCGGCGCGACGCCCACCGACTGCGCGCCGAGAGCGATGCGATCCTGGTCGGTGCCGGCACCGTCCGCGCCGACGACCCGTCGCTCACCGTTCGCCACGTCGACGGCGCCGACCCACTGCGCGTCGTGCTCGGCTCGGCCCCGGCCGACGCCAAGGTGCATCCGTGTCTCGAATGGAGCGGGACGATCGACGATCTGCTCGACGAACTCGGCCGGCGCGGCATCGTGCAGCTGATGGTGGAAGGCGGCGCCCGGGTGATCGGATCGTTCCACGCCACCGGCCTCGTCGACCGCTACGTCCTCTACGTCGCGCCGGCGCTGTTCGCCGGATCCGATGCGACCCCCGCCATCGCGGGTGCCACCGCACCAACGATCGGCGATCTCTGGCGGGGTCGATTCGACCGCGTCGAGCGCGTCGGCGACGACGTGCGACTCGAGATCGTCCCCCTGCACGAGACCCAACGGGAAGGAACCTGATGTTCACCGGAATCGTCGAAGAACTCGGCCGACTGCAATCACTGAACGGCGGTCGCCTCCGCATCGCCGCCACGCGCGTCATCGACGGCGTCGAGATCGGCGAGTCGATCGCCGTCAACGGCTGCTGTCTGACCGTCGTCGCGTTCGGCGACGGATGGTGGGAGGCCGACGTCTCCGACGAGACGATCTCGCGCACCAGCCTTGCCAGGCTGAGCAACGGCGACGGCGTCAACCTCGAACGGGCGGTGCGGGCGAACGATCGCCTCGGCGGCCACGTCGTGCAAGGCCATGTCGACGCGGTCGGCGAGGTCGTCCACCCCGTTCCCGACCTCAGGGTGCGCGTTCCCGCCGGGCTGCTGCGCTATCTCGTCGAGAAGGGCTCGGTCACCGTCGACGGCGTCAGCCTCACCGTCGTGCAGCCGCTCGACGACGGCTTCACCGTGGCGATCATCCCGCACACCGCCGACGTCACCACCCTCGGCGCCAAACAGCCCGGCGACCTCGTCAACATCGAGGTCGACGTGATGGCCAAGTACGTCGAACGACTCGTCACGGCGTACCTCCCACCGGCAAACGGAGCACCAACATGACCACCACCATCTTCGACCCGATCGAGGACGCGATCGCTGCGATCGCCCGTGGCGAGATCGTCGTCGTTGCCGACGACGAGGACCGCGAGAACGAAGGCGACCTGATCATGGCCGCCGACGCCGCCACCCCTGAGGCGATCGCCTTCTTCGTCCGTCACACCTCGGGCGTGATCTGCGTCGGCCTGACCGGCGAACGGTGCGACGACCTCGACCTCGCCCCGATGGTCGTCGCCAACCAGAACACCGAGTCGCACGGCACGGCGTTCACCGTCACCGTCGACCTTGCCGAGGGCACCACCACCGGCATCTCCGCTGCGGACCGCGCGACAACGCTGCGGGCGCTCGCCGACTCGACAGTCGGCTCGTCTTCGTTCAATCGGCCCGGCCACATCTTCCCGCTGCGCGCCCGGCCCGGCGGCGTGCTCAAGCGAGTCGGCCACACCGAGGCATCGGTCGACCTCGCCCGGCTCGCCGGTCGCGCCCCCGCGGGCGTGCTCTGTGAACTCGTGCTCGAGGGCGGCGAGATGGCCCGCGGAACCGACCTGCGGCGCTTTGCGGACGAGCACGGACTCGCGTTCGTGTCGATCGCCGACCTCGTGCGCTACCGGCACCGCCACGAGAAGCTGATCGAGCAGACCGCCGACGCTCGCCTGCCGACCGAGTGGGGCGAGTTCCGGTGTCACGCCTACGAGAGCGTCCTCGACGGTGAAACCCACCTCGCCTTCGTCGCCGGCGATGTGACCGGCGACGAACCTGTGCTCGTGCGTGTGCACAGCGAATGCCTGACCGGCGACGTGTTCGGCAGCGTCAAGTGCGACTGCGGGCCGCAGTTGCACGAGTCGATGCGGTTGGTCGCCGAGGCGGGGCGCGGGGTGGTGGTGTACCTGCGCGGGCACGAGGGCCGCGGCATCGGGCTGAGCCACAAGTTGCGCGCCTACGAACTCCAAGACGCCGGGCTCGACACCGTCGACGCCAACCTCGAACTCGGCCTGCCGGTCGACACCCGCGAGTACGGCATCGGCGCACAGATCCTCGCCGACCTCGGCGTGCGCAATCTGCGGCTGCTCACCAACAACCCGGCGAAGTACCGGGGCCTCGAAGGGTTCGGCCTCACGATCACCGAACGCGTCGGCCTGCACCTCCCGGTCCACCCCGAGTCTGCGCACTACCTCCGCACGAAGCGTGACCGGATGGGGCATCTGCTGCCCGACGACCTCGGCGCCGTCCTGGCGGGCGAGGCGTCATGAGCACCAACCTGCGCGCCGCCAACGCTTCGGCCCCCACCAACGATGGCACCGGTCGTTCGGTCGCCCTCGTGTGCGGCCGGTTCAACGACCGCATCGTCGAACAGTTGGAACAGGGCGCACGACGCGCGCTCACCGAACACGGTGTCGCGACCGATTCGATCGCCACCTGGTGGGTGCCCGGTGCGCTCGAGGTGCCGCAGGTGGCCAAGGCTGTCGTCGCGTCGGGCCGCTTCGACGCCGTCGTCGCGCTCGGTGCCGTGGTGCGCGGCGACACCTACCATTTCGAAGTGGTGTCCGACGCGAGCGCTGCCGGCCTGATGCGCTTGTCGCTCGACTCCGACGTCGTGATCACCAACGGCATCCTCACCGTCGACGACGAGGCACAGGCGATCGCGCGGTCGGGCGACAACGACGACAACAAGGGCGCTCAGGCCGCGCTGGCCGCGCTCGAGACGCTCGCTGTGATCGACTCGATCGGCTGACCCGCCCGATCGACGAGGCGATGAGCGAAACCCGCAGATCTGGTGGGTTCGCTCATCGGCTTGCCGGGAGACGTGACCGAACCGTCAGACGGCGACCCGCCCGTAGCTGGTCGTTCGCTGTTCGAGGGGACGTCCGATCGAGGCGGCGAACTCGGCGAAGCGGTCGCCGGTCATCTCCTGGCCGTGGCTCGCCCCGGCCGCACGCGAGATGTTCTCGTTGATCAGCGTCCCGCCGAGGTCGTTGCAGCCCGCCTGCATCATCTGCGCCACGCCATCGAGGCCGACCTTCACCCAGCTCGCCTGGATGTTGGGGATCAGCTCGCCGTAGGCGAGGCGCGCGACGGCGTGCATCAGCAGGTTCTCGCGGAACGTCGGCCCGCGCCGCGCCTTGCGCTGGAGGTAGATCGGCGATGCCATGTGCACGAACGGCAGGCCGACGAACTCGGTGAACCCGCCGGTCTCCTTCTGTAGGTCGCGGGTGCGCACGATGTGACGCGCCCAGTGCACGGGCTGCTCGACGGCGCCGAACATGATCGTGACGTTCGAGTGCAACCCCACTGCGTGCGCGGCGCGGTGCGCGTCCAGCCACTCGTCGGTGTCGATCTTGTCCGGGCACAACACCGCACGGATCTCGTCGTCGAGGATCTCCGCGGCGGTGCCGGGCAGCGACGCGAGCCCGGCCTCCTTCAGCCGACCGAGGTACGTGGTGAGATCCTCGCCGAGACGTTTGGCGCCCTCGGTGACCTCGAGCGCGGTGAAGCCGTGGACGTGCATGTCGGGCACGGCGTCCTTCACGGCGCGGGTGACGTCGATGTAGTAGTCGCCGTCGAAGTCGGGATGGATGCCACCCTGCAACGTGACCTCGGTGGCGCCGAGTTCCCATCCCTCGCGGGCGCGCTCGGCGATGTCGTCGAGCGTCAACAGGTACGGCGTGCCGCGCAGGTTCAGTGACAGTGGACCCTTCGAGAAGCCGCAGAACTTGCACTTGAACGTGCACACGTTCGTGTAGTTGATGTTGCGGTTGGCGACCCACGTGAGCGTGTCGCCAACCAGTGCCTGGCGCATCCGGTCTGCGGCGTCGGCGACCGCAACCACCTCGGCACCGCGGGCGCGGAACAGGCTGACGATCTCGTCGATGCCCGGTTCCTCGCCGGCGTCGATGCCGGCGAGCACCTCGGCCACCGCACCGCGGATCGGCGTAGCAACGCCGGGGACGAGCGCCGGTGGCTGCTGGTCGGAACCCGAGTACCACGCGGTCGAGCGGTGGCCGACGAGCACGAACTCGGCGCCGTCGGCGACCGTGTCGGCGGCGGTCGTCTTCTCCGGCCACACCTGGCCCGGGTCGTCGCGCCCGAGCCACTCGGCGTCGGCTCGGTCCATCACCCGGAAGTGCAGTGCGGGGTCGAGCCACCGGTCACGGTCGGCCGCGAACTCGGGGTAGATCGTCAGTCGGGGTGCCAAGGTGAACCCGCGGTCGGCGGTCACGTCGCGCAGCACGTCGAGATCCGGCCACGGGCGCTCGGGGTTCACGTGGTCGGCGGTCACCGGCGAGACGCCTCCCCAGTCGTCGATGCCGGCGTCGAGCAGTACGCCGAAGTCGTCCGACAAGTTGGGCGGCGCCTGCAGGTGGATGTCGGCCGGCAGGATCAGCCGGGCGGCCGCAATCGCCCACAGGTAGTCGTCGCTCGGGCACGGCTTGGTGCCGCGCATCGCCGTGCGCTGCTTGGGCAGGAAGTTCTGGACGATCACCTCCTGCACATGGCCGTGGCGGCGGTGACTGTCGGCGATCGCTTCGAGCGCGACGAGTTGATCGCTGCGGCTCTCACCGATGCCCACGAGGATCCCGGTGGTGAACGGGATCGAGAGTTCGCCGGCGGCCTCCAGCGTCTCGAGGCGGCGGGCCGGAGTCTTGTCGGGTGCGTTGCGGTGGGCGTCGAGGTCGGGGTTCAGCGACTCGATCATCATCCCCTGGCTGGCGCTGACGGGTCGGAGTTGGGCAAGCTCATCGGCGTGCAGCGCGCCAGCGTTGGCATGGGGGAGCAGCCCGGTCTCGGCGAGCACGAGCTGGGCCATCTCGGCGACGTAGTGCACCGTCGAGTCGTAGCCCCGTTCGCGGAGCCAGTCGCGGGCGACCTCGTACCGGTCCTCGGGCCGCTCGCCGAGCGTGAACAACGCCTCGTGACAGCCGTTGCGTGCCCCCTGCCGAGCGATGCGCAACACGTCGTCGGGATCGAGGTAGGCCTTGTCGACGCGAGCCGGCGGCTGAGCGAACGTGCAATAGCCGCACGTGTCGTTGCACAGGAACGTGAGCGGAATGAACACCTTCGGACTGAACGTGATCCGCGTGCCGTGCGCTCGGTCGCGGATTGCCGCGGCTTCGGCCATGAGGGTCTCGGTCGACGAGTGCAACAGGCGGTGATCGGTGACCGTGGGTGCGGGCTCGGTGGTGGTCATGCGGATCCTCGTGTCGTGGTGGTGAGATGGCCGGGGCGGCTGGCGATGGCGCCGCTGCCGAAGGTTTCGTTGCAGTGCCAGCAGACGAACGCCTGGTCGAGCGGTTCGCCGCAGGCCTCGTGGATCAGCGTCGTCGGTGGCCCGTCGTCGGACAGCCACTCGTCGCCCCAGCGCATGAGCGCAACGAGGGTGGGTGACAATGCTGCGCCCATCGCCGTGAGGCGGTACTCGTCGCGCGGCGGGTGCTCGCAGTAGCGGCGCCGCTCGAGCACGCCCGCATCGACGAGGTGCTTCAACCGGTCGGCGAGCACCGGCCGGGCGATGCCGAGGTCGCGACGCAGATCGTCGAATCGGCGGATGCCCCGGAAGGCGTCGCGCATGATGAGGATCGTCCAGCGGTCGCCGAGGATCTCGAGGCTGCGCTGGATCGAGCAGGGCGTGGGATCGGGCTCGACCATCGCTCGACCCTAGAGTGAGTTCGTCTGACGAACCAAGTCGGTTCGCCTCGCGAACTCACCGAGGGTGTTCGAGCACGAAGACGCTGATCGTGCGGTGGCTCGCTCGGGCTCGGTACTTGCCGTAGCCGGGGTAGAACGTCGCGGCGATTTCGAAGGCACGGTCGGCTTCGGTGGCGCTCGCCGCCCTCGCGGTGACGTCGACCGTCCGGTCGCCGTACGACACGGTGGCGGCAGGATCGGCGCCGAGGTTGTAGACCCAGCCAGGCGTTCGCTGCTGGCCGTAATTCGACCCGATGATCGCGAGATCACCGTCGATCGGGATGCCCACCAACGGCATCGACCGCGGCTCGCCACTCTTCGCGCCGGTGGTCGTCAGCATGATCACCGGCAGGCCGGCCATCAGGCTGGCGACGGTCCGCCGTCCGCCGGTGCGCTTGTAGAGCACCTTGTCGAGCGGATACAGCGTCCGCTGGAACACCCATGCGCCGGGACTGGTCGCGGCGATCCGTTGCGTCACCCGTTGGGCGGCGTTGGCCGGCTCGAGTACGTAGCCGAGCTCATCGAGCACGCTCATCGTGGCCTCCTTCATGCGCCCACCGGGCGAGGTCGGCGGGCACCAGTTCGGCGACCCGTGCTTCGTAGCGCCTCCGGTCGTCGGGCGTCGTGCGTTCGATCCATTCTCCCGCCCCACCGGTGCGGAAGAAACCCGACGGGTCGTTCCAGTGCTCGGACTTGTCGAGGCCCGGCACGATCTCGTGGGCGCGGTCGCGCATCCGATCGATGCCGGCCTCGGGGGCCAGCGCGGCGAGGCGGTCGCGATCGAGGTCGATCGCGCACAACTCGGCGAGCCGAACCATCTCGCCGACGAGATCGCGTCGATAGTCGAGGAAGTGGAACAGCCCGACATTGGCGTCGTTGCGGTGCTCCCACCCCGTGTCGAGGTGATGGAGCACGGTGGCCAGCGACACCAGATCTGCCGGCGACCACTCGGCCTCGACGAACACTCGGAATCGCACGCCCGGGTCAGGATCGGGCGGGGGCGGTGGCTCGAAGCCGACGAGGTCGTCGAGGCCGATCGCGTCGGAGCGGTCCTGGATCAGCACCCCGAGGTCCATGTTCGCCATGTGGTGCTCCCACGACACCATCACGTCACGAGGATCGCGCCCGACGACGACGTAGTGCACGTCATCGTGCAGCGGCAGGCCGTCGAGCGGAGTGTGCGTCTTGATGAACCGCCGGTGCGTCTGGCGGTCGTACATGGCGAAGACCTCGTCCTCGGAGCGGATCCGCATGTCGAGCCACGGCGAGATCGCGTCGAGCTTCGCCGGGAACGTCGGCCCGTCGAAGATCATCAGCGCACACAGCATCTGCGTCCACGTCGTGCCGGCCTTCGGAGGTGTCGAGATCACGATGTCGCCGGGTCGGTGCTCGAAACGTTCCCACCGTTCGCTGTCGACCATCACCCCCCGGTACAACACGAGTTCCCCCACGGGGCCATCCTTGCATGCAGGGCCGGACCAGATGCCCGGAATCAATCGAGGCGGAACCCTTGCTCGCGAAGGAAATGGGCGAGCTGCGCCCGCTCGGGTTGCGACACCATCGTTGCCTTGGCCACCGACCAGACATCGCCTTTCGGTTGCGCGTCGTGACGGCGGCGGTCGTAGTCGGCGATCAGCTCGAGGGCGTCGGTGTCGTCGTAGCGATCGTGGTGGACGGTGACGCGGAGCGGCAGACGCGGCGACAAGCGCTCCTCCCGTTCGGGCCAGCCGACACACATTCCGGCGAGTGGAAAAGTGTGATCGGGCAGGCCGAGGATCGCCGACACCTCGTCGATGTGGTTGCGCACCACGCTGATCGGGCAGGTGCCGAGGCCGACCGACTCAGCTGCCCACACGAACGTCGACAAGTGCATCGCTGCGTCGGCCGCGGCATTGAGGAAGGCATCGAGGTGATCGTTGCCGAACTCGACACCAACAGCGTCGGCCACTCCGCGGATCCGTCGGCTGTCACCGCAGAACACCAGGAACCGCGGTGCGTCGGCCACCCACGGCATCGAGGGGATCAGCTCGGCGATCGCCGAGCGGCTCGCAGGATCGTCGACCACGATCACCGAGCACTGTTGCAGATCGCTCTTCGAGGGTGTGCTGAACGTCGCCGCAAGCAGGAGGTCGAACAGGTCGTCGTCGACCGGGCGGTCGGTGAACCTGCGGCAGGTCCGGTGATCGAGCATCGCCTCGATCGTTCGGGTGTCGAGCCCGGCCACGCTGCTGTGGGCCGCGTCGATGTCGTCGGTCGCGAATCGGGCGGAGCGGAGCGCGGCCACGCCGTGGTCGGTGAGGGTCATCGATCGACGATCAGATGTCGGTGCCGGCAAGCGGGTCGGCGAGCTCGGGCACCGGCGGAATGCCGCCGCGCCCGGCCATGCCGGCGGTGACCCCACGACCGAAGCTCGTCGGCAACGGGCGCCCGTCATCGAGGCTGATCCACAACCGCAGGAGGTGCCGCTTGCGCTCGGGCTCGGCCCAGTCCTCGTACTCGGTACGCGAGTGCAGCGTGGTGTAGTTGCAGAGGAACTGGATGTCGCCCGGGCGGAAGTCCATGTGCAGAGCGACGCCGTCCTCGGTGGAGATCTCGTCGATCAGATCCAGGAACGCTGCCTCGTCGTCGGTGCGGCGAGGAACGTCGTCGTGGCGTTGGGCCGAGTCGAGGAAGCCACGGATGTAACGCACCGACAGCAGACCTTCGTGCCAGCAGGCGAGCGGCGACGTGAAGTACGGCGCTTCGCCCGGGCGTTGCTCGTTGCGGCGGTCGTAGTACCAGTCCTGGAACCACAGGTGGGCGAGGTCGGGACGGCGCATCAACGTCTCGTTGAACACCGTGGTCGACGACACGACCGAGCTGAGCCCACCGGACTTCGACGGTTGCAGGCACAGCAGTCCGACCGTGTCGGAGCTGTCGGTGTGGTACGGCAGCCGCACCCTTGTCTGGTAGCCGCGTGAACCCGGTTCGCGGATGTCGACGCCCTCGTCGGTGACGTGGCCGAGCAGGTGGCCAGCGCGAGTTCTGCGACACGGGCACTCCCATGTGCAGCCCGATGCCCCAGTACGCGACAGCCGCATCGTGCTGCGACATCTGCTCGCTCGGCAGTCCCCGCAGCAGCCAGAATCCTCGTCCGCGATCGAGTTCGTCGGCGAGGGTCTGGAGGCGGTCGTTCAGTGTCGGCAGGACGAAGTCGTCGCGGCTCATGTCCAGCAGGGAGATGTCCCGCTCCGCGACGTCGGCGACCGCGGCGAGCAACTCGTCGACTTCGGCCGGCGCGAGCATCTCGACCCAGTCGTCTCGATCCTGCAGGTCGCGCCCGTACCAGGCAGCGGGTGAGTCGACCGGGGTCGACCTCGTGTCGGACATCACGTCGTTGCTCATCGTTGGGCTCCTGGTTGCTGGTCTGGCTTCGTGCGGGAAGGTGACGGGTATCGACCGACCTCGTGGCATCGTAGGGTGCCAATCTGGCACCGTCAAGTGCCAACCGCGCCGATTCCTGCTACGGTGCCCGGCATGTCGACGACGGAGGTGTTCGCCAGCCGGACCGACTTCATTCGATCGCAGGCTGTCGAGGCCACCCGATCGTTGCTGGCGACCCACGGGCTCTCACTCACGATGGACCAGATCGCCACTGGCTCGGGCATCTCACGTCGTTCACTGTTCCGCTACTTCGAATCGCGCGACGCGCTCGTGCAGGCGGCGATCGAATCCGCCCTTGTCGAGTACGAGGCGCAACTCGCCTCGGTGGCCGCGGTCGACGGCGCGCTCGACGTGTGGCTGACGAGGATCATCGAGCACACGCACCGCAGTCACCTCGCGGCGGGTCGTGCGATCTGGCAGCTCACCAGTGGTTCTGCCGATCAGCTCGCGCCCGAACTGCGCACGGTGAACGAGCGTCGCCGGACGATGCGGCGCCGCGCCACTCGGCAACTCACCGATCAGGCGTGGAGCGCCGCGGGCGGGACCGGCGACGCACCCGACGTGGTCGCCGAGGCGTTGGCGCTCGCCATGTCGAGCTACACGACCCAGTCGTTGATCGTCGATCTCGGCCAGTCGCTCGAGGACGTCGCCCGGCTCAGCGCCGAGATCATCGTCACGGTGATCGAGTCGAACCTCCGCAGCGTCTCGGCCTGACGCCCGTCGCGCTCCGGCTGCGAAATCGGCCCGGGTTCAGCCGAGCGCGTCGGCGGCGATGTCGGGATACACGTCCTGGCAGGCGTGGAGGAGCGGTTCGAGTCCCATCGCCTTCGATTTCGAGCCGGACACCTTCAGTTTGCGGAACAGCAACGCCTTGCCGAGTGGGAGCGAGCCGAGGAGCAGTTCGTGCATCGAGTCGGCGCTCAACGTCGCCGTGAGCGTGGCGTCGACGCCGTCGATCGGCTCGAACGTCGTCACCACCGGACGCGATCGTCCGTCGACCCAGATGTCGGCATCGGGGTCGTGGAGCCGGAAGTTGATCACCATCTGGGCCGCGACGAGCGAGTCCATCGAGTCGTCGTCGGCGACGGCGTCGAACATGGCGGTGTACACAGCCTCGAGCTGGTCGGCGTCGGCGTAGTGGCGTCCCATGGGCGCAACCCTAGGTGGGGCCTGCGTCGCGCAACGACGGGTCGGCGATGATCGCTGCGAGCGCGGGCGGGCGGTGACGATCGGCCCTTGAGGTGGTGCGAAGGGTCACGTACGGTCGATGGAGAGGCCCACACAGAGGAGATGGTGATGCCGGACCGGATGTCGAAGGACGAGGTGCTCGAGTCGATCAAGGGGACGCACGACTCGCTGTCGGTGCAGAGGTGTTACGGCGACCCGGTCGAACTCGACGGCGTGACCGTGATCCCGGTCGCCCGCGTCTCCGGTGGGGCCGGCGGCGGTGGAGGCGAGGGAACGGACGAGAACGAGGTCGGCGGTGGAGGCTTCGGCACGGGGTTCGGATTGAAAGTGAACCCGATCGGCGTCTACGAGGTGAGCAATGGCTCGGTCGTGTGGAAGCCGACCGTCGACGTCAATCGGCTGCTCAAGGGTGGCCAGGTCCTCGCCGGCATCCTCGCGGTGTGCACCACGCTCGTGTTGCTCGTGCGTCGTCGCTGACAGGGACGTCCGGCCCTGGTGATGCCGAACCGCACGGCCGACGATCGAAGGGTGTTCGACGCCGTCCGTCAGTGGGCCTCCCGGGCCGAGGGGGACTGGCGGGCCCACGGGACGGCGTACGAACTCGTCCGCGTGTTGACCGCTCCGGCGCGTCGCGGCCTGGTGAGGTTGCGCGTCGACGGCGCCGAGCACCTTCCCGCCGATGGCCCGGCGATTCTGGTCGCCAACCATGTGTCGTTCTTCGACTCGGTCCTGCTGATGTTCTCGCTGCCGCGTCCGGTGGCGTTCATCGGCAAGGCCGAGTACACCGACAACCCGATCACCAACTGGCTCTTCTGCGGCGCGGGGATGATCCCGGTACGGCGCGAGAATCCGGGCGATCTGGCGCACGTGTTCGACGAGGTCGCCGAGGTGCTGGAACGCGGTGAGGTGATCGGCGTGTTCCCGGAAGGCACACGTTCGCGCGATGGCCTCCTGCATCGTGGACACGTCGGTGCTGCGCACCTGGCGCTGACCACCGGTGCACCGCTCGTGCCGGTCGGCATCGTCGGCACCGATCGGGCGTTGCCCACCGGCGCTCGGATCGTGCGCCCGTTCCAGCAGGCCACGATCACACTCGGCGAACCGATCGACGCGGGTGCACTCGGCTACACGAGGAGCACCAACCGCTCTCGGCGCGAGGTCACCGACCGATTCATGGCCGACATCGCCCGGCTCTGCGGCGAGCGCTACGTCGACGACTATGCGCCGATACCGCCGCATCGTTCCGCCAGAGAGCCGACGGCGGAGCTTGGCTCCGACGCTTGATTCGTCAGCTGCCGCCGAAGACCGGACGGCGCTTCTCGACGAACGCAGCGGCGGCCTCACGATGGTCGGCGGTCGACATCGACTCGACCATGTTCGGCGCCTCTGCGTCGAGCGCGGTCGCAAGGTCGGCGGTGAGCGCTCGGTTGAGGTTCTGCTTCATGAGCCGCAGTGCGATCGGCGCGCCCTCGGCGAGCGTGCGGCACCAGTCGAGCGCGGCCTCGTCGAACCCCTCGTCAGGCAGCACCTGGTTGACGATGCCGAGATCCACGGCCTCGCGAGCGCTGAGCCGGGGCGACATGAAGTAGAGCTCCTTCGCCTTGGCGCTGCCGACGAGTTGGGTGAGGAACCATGATCCACCGAAGTCGCCGGAGGCGCCGACGTTCGCGAACGCGGTGACCAGCACGGCACGTTCGGCAGCGATCCGGAGGTCGGCCGCGAGAGCGATCGACAGGCCCGCGCCCGCGGCGGCGCCCGGTAGGACCGCGACGACCGGCGCCGGGAACTCGTGGAGCGCCAACGACACTTGGCGTTGGAGTTGCTGCAAGTTGGCGACCTGCTCGTCTCGGCCGTCTCCGCGACCGGGGCGTGGTGTCCCGCTGCGATGCGATTCGTTCATGCCCTTGACGTCTCCGCCCGCGCAGAACGCCCCGCCGGCGCCGGTCACCACCAGCACCCGGACGTCCGGGTCGGCGGCCATGATCGGAAGTGCGTGGTCGAACCCGGCGTACATCGGGTTGGACAGCGCGTTGCGACGCTCGGGTCGGTTGAACGTGATCACGCCGAGGTGTCCATCGACGTGGGCGAGCAGGTCATTCGTGCCGGTGTCGATCGATCGTGCCATCACGTCAGCATGACACGGCAGGGCTCGTCGGCTGCCCACGAGGGACCCGGTCGATCCCGTGGGGCGTCAGCCCAGATCCGCCACCGGCAACTCTGTCGGTTCGTCCTCGTCGCCGTCGGCAACGTGATCGAGCGCGAAGTAGCGCCCCACTGCTGGCACCTTGCGGGGGATGACCCGGATCACCGGCAGCGCGAAGAACAGCGTCGACACGCTGCCGACCTGCTCGTAGATCACGGCGTTGAGCGCGCAGGCGAACGCGATCGCTCGTCCGAGGAAGAAGAACCAACCGAGGAATGCCACCAGCACACCGAGCTGCCCGTACAGCTGCGTGGAGCTGCTGACCTGATGCGGGAGGTAGAACTGCGTGATCGTCTGGAGGAGTGCGAGGACCACGCCGACGAGTGCGGCGCCGGGCAGCGATGCGCCCGGATCGGTGGTCGTTCGTGGGAGCGCCTGGAACAGCAGCAGCCACAACACGGCGTAGATCGCTGTCATGCCGAGCAGTGACACCGAGGCGACCGCCGCCCCGGTCGCCTGGTTGATCCGATTGACGATCGCGGCCGACAGCGACAGGCTGACGACCAACCCCACGACCATGCCGAGGGCGCGGATCGGCATCTTCTGCTTTCCGCCCATGCGCCACGACAGCGCACTCGACAGCACCATCGCCTTCGTCAGCGACCACCCGGTGGTCACCACACCCGAGAGTCCGACGGCGAGCGCGATCCAGGGTGTCCGGCCGCTCTGTGCGAAGGCATCGTCGACGTAGTTCTTGAGCGTTCCCCCGAGCCCGGCGCTTCGTGCCGTTGCCGAACCATCGGTCGGTCCGCCCAACACGCCGGCGAGTCCGACGATCAGCAGCACGAACGGCACGAAGAACAGGAAGAGACGCAACGCCAGCGCACTGCCCAGCAGCGTGCCGCCCGCTTCCTTGTCCCGTTCGTACACGCGGGCGCCGACGTCGACGATCTCGACGTTCTCGCGCAACGTCTCGAACCAGTCCTTCGCTCGGCCAGCCTGTTCGCGACCCCAAGCGTTCGCCCGCTGCCACGCCTTCGGAGCGTGCTCCTCAGCCGGGGAATCGTCCATACATGCTCATCATGCACCTGATCGGGCGTCGTTCCTCAGCCAGCTTCAGCGGACGAAGACGGCCACGATGCCGCCGACCACCAGGCCGGTTCCGAAGCCGGCGGTGACGTCGAGAGGGTTGTGCGCCCCGACGAAGACCCGCCCGAACATCACCAGCAGCGTCACGAGCAGCGGCACCCACCACCAGCCGACCGGCAGGGCCGGCGCGACGACCGTGGCGATCGCTGCGACGAGGATCACGTGGCCCGACGGGAAGCTGGCGCCCGACGTCGGCACGTCGGCGCCGCGAACGATTGCATCGACCTGGCTCGTGCCGGGGCGCTGGCGGATCACGAGGTAGTCGGCCATCTCGCGTCGCACCAGTTTCTCCGTGCCGAGCTTGCTGATCGTGGCGACCACGACGCCGGCGGCCATCCACCAGTCGCCGTACGCCCAGGCAATGGCGAGGCCGACGAGCGTTCCGACCACCAGGTTGCCGAGTTGCATCGGCAGCCACAGGGGCCAGTACAGCCAGTTCGGTAAGCCGTTGACCGCGTGGAAGACCTGGGCCTCGCTGTGGCTGATCGCCGGACGCCGCGCCTCGTTCGCTGATGCGGCGAGGATCGCGAACCCGATGCCGGACACGACGAGCCACCACAGATTCATGGCGTGAGCCGCCGACGGAGATCGTCGAGAAGGCCTGGCTGTTGTTTCATCGCGGTGCGAGTCGCTCCGCTGAGCGCCCACGTCTGCATCCGGCCGGCTGCGCGAGCCAGTGTGTCGTCGTCGACGGTGGCCAGGGCCGGCGCAATCGCGCGCTCGGCGCCCACGTAGGCGCTCGACGAGGCGGCGAGTTCGACCACGTCGTTGGCGAGCAGCAGATCGGACGCGGCCAGCTCGCTGAAGCCGAAGTCGATGATCCACACCGCCCCGTCGGCGCCGAGGAACACGTTCGCGAGGCGGAGGTCGCGATGAGCGATGCCGTGGCGGCGCAAGTCGGAGATCGCCTGCCAGATCGCAAGCAGGATCTCGTCGGTCACTTCCTCGGGATCGAGCTGATCGAGCGATTTGCCATCGACCGCGTCGTACGCGAGCACGAACGAGTTCGGCTCCGCGGACGCCACCGTGCGCAGACGAGGCGTGCGTATCCCGAGGTCGCGTGCTGCCAGAGCGAGCAGCGCTTCGTGCTCGATCGCTCGGCGCAGCGACGAGAAGGAGCGTTCGTCGCCGAGGTCCCGCGGCTGCAGGCGACGGTAGACGCGGAACATGAGGTCGGCGCTGCGCTCGTCACGGCCGAGCACCTTCACGAAGAGTCGGCCGCCGTCGGGTGTGGTTGCGAAGTACGGCGTCGACCCGCGGGCGTCGACGCTCGCGGGCTTGATCGACGCGACGGGGAGTCCGACGCGGGCGAGGCCGGCAGCGATCGACGCTGCATCGGCCCGCCGAGCTGGTGCGCCGAGCGCCACGAGGGCGACGGCACCGGCGAACCAACCGATCACCAGGGCGAGCAGCGAGCCGAACGACATGTCCGACGTGAGCGTCCGCGTGACGTCGAGCCCGATCACGGCGACCCAGCCGGCCTGCCGCCATCGACGGCCGAGCCATGGGGCGCCGCTGGTCAGCGCTGCGGCGAGCACGCCGATGCCGATGGCGGTCGGGAACCACCCGGAGGTCAGTGCCCCGAGGTCGCTGTTGGGAGCGGCGACTGCAGCACCACTGCTGTCGTCGACGAGCTGGGAGAGGAGCGCGATGAGCACTGCAGCGATCGCCCCGCCCAGCGCCATCGTGATGATCGATGCCGGCTGCCGGATGGCCGTCCACGCGAGCCCGCCGACCAGCACCACGACGGTGAGGACGCGCGTTCCGGCGACGATGGCCGTCAGCAGCCAGCTCGGGAGTGCGTCGAGTCCTCGCAGCAGGTCGGAGGCGAAGGCGACGAGCGTGTCGCCGAACAGCCACTCGAGCAGCAGGATGACGACGAGTGCGGCGGCGGCGACCGCCAGGCGGAGGAAGTCGGCGGGCGATCGGACCCGCTGCGCGTCGGTGGTCATCGCTGGTCGCCCAGGATCGCGAACGTGCCGGCCGCCGTTGCGATCAGTCGATCGTCGGCGTCGACGACCCGGCCGTCGAGGTGGACGATGTTCCGCCCACGCTTCACCACCGTTGCCTCGGCGGTCAGCCG
Source organism: Ilumatobacteraceae bacterium (assembly GCA_963828415.1). Classification (GTDB taxonomy): domain Bacteria; phylum Actinomycetota; class Acidimicrobiia; order Acidimicrobiales; family Ilumatobacteraceae; genus Sva-07. The sequence goes on along the minus strand of CAWHEI010000015.1, from coordinate 90,154 downwards.
ACCGGCGACCGCGGGACGGATGAACCGCAGCGACACCTCGATGCTGGCGCAGTACCGGTCGGGTTCGTCGATCACGCTCATCGTCGACTTGCCCATCGCCGTGTCGACGAGTGCGAACAGCACTGCGCCGTGGACGACACCGTTCGGGTTGAGGTGATCGGGACCGACATCGACGTGAGCGTGGCCGACCCCGGGCTCGTCGCCAGTGAGTTCCATGCCGAGAAACCGCTGCAACGGGAACCCGCCGACTGCTTCGTCACCGTCCGTCATGGGAGCGCAGGCTACGCATCCGAGCTTCGCTCGACGGAACCGGCTCGGCGCAGCGGGTGCCTCAGCCGTCGATGGAGGTCCAGGCGCCGTTGTCGGTGCTCGAGCGGATGGCGGCGTCGACGAATGCGACGCCCATCAGCCCGTCGTGCGCGTTCGGGAAGTGCATCGCCAACGGGTCGGGGGTGCGGCCCGCGCGGCGCGCGGCGATCGCCTCGGCGGCGTCGGAGTACACGTTGGCGAACCCCTCGTGGAACCCTTCGGGGTGTCCGGCGACGATCCGACTCGCTCGGGCGGCCAGTGGCAGCGTGCCGGGCCCGTTGGGGGTCCGGATCTCGACGGGCGCGCCGGCGGGTCGGAACACCAGCTGCGTGGGCAGCTCCTGCATCCACTCGACGGTGCCGCGAGTGCCCGACGCTCGCAGGCGCAGGCAGTTCTCGACGCCGGTCGCGGCCTGCGTCGCCCAGAACGAACCGCGGGCACCGTTGTCGAATCGCAGCATCGCTCCGGCGTAGTCGTCGACGAGCCGGTTGGCGACGATGTGGCCGACGTCGGCGGCGACCTCGGTGACCTCCCGGCCGGTCACGAACCGCACGATGTTGTGCGCGTGGGTGCCGATGTCGCCGAGCACGAGCGACGGTCCGCCACGAACCGGGTCGTATCGCCACGGGAGTTCGCCGACGGGGTCGGGGTCGCGCTCGGCCGCCTTGCCGCCCTGCACGTACTCGACCTGCACCAACTGGATGTCGCCGAGTTGGCCGGCGGCGACCATCGCGCGGGCCTGGCGGACCATCGGATAGCCGGTGTAGTTGTGGGTGAGACAGAGGACGAGGCCGGTCTCCTCGACGGCGGCGAGCACCTCTCGAGCCTCGGCGAGCGTGTTGGTGATCGGCTTGTCGCAGATCACGTCGAAGCCGTGCCGCAACGCCGACGAGCGCGTAGGCATGGTGGCTGTCGTTCGGGGTCATGATCGCCACGACGTCGGCCCCGTCCGCCCGGGCAGCCTCCGTCGTGAACAGCTCGTCGGCATCGGCGTAGGCGCGGTCGGCGGCGATGCCGATCCCTGCCGCCGCGGTGCGCGACCGCTCGGCATCCGACGAGAGCACGCCGGCGACGAGTTCGTACCGGTCGTCGAGGCGGGCAGCGGTTCGATGCATCGCCCCGATGAAGCTTCCCGGGCCGCCGCCGACGACGGCCAACCGCAGCCGACGTCCGAGCATGTCGATGACCGGATTCGAATCCACTGAACACTCCTCGCTGGCGATTACAACAGGGGTCAGACCCGCGATGTAATCGGTGGATCGATGACAACGCGGGTCTGACCCCTGTTGTAATCGGGTGGTGGGGAGCCGACAGTAGTGGTCGCATACGCTCGTTCGCATGGGAACGCGAGCGGGTGATCGGTACATCGTCACCGACGATGAACGGGAACGATTCGAACGCGATGGCTTCGTCCATCTTCCGGACGTGCTGAGCGACGACGAGCTCGTCGAGCTCGACCCGGTGTACGACGCGTTCATGCGCGGGGAGATCAGCGTCGAGGGGCGTGATCTCTACGACATGGTCACGGGTGAGTTCGGCACCGATCCGACGACGTACGCGATCTTCAACGTGATGCTGCCGCGCGTGTACTTCCCGGAGTGGCAGGGCAACACGTTCGAGCGGGTCGGGCACTCGATCGCCGAGCAGCTCTGCGGCGAGGGGATGACGCTCGATTTCGACCAGTTGCTCGCCAAGCAGCCGGGCCGTACTGACGCTGTGTTCGCGTGGCACCAGGACCAGGCGTACTGGATCAACACCGACGACCGCCGCACCGCGACGTGCTGGCTGGCGATGGACGACTCGACGATCGAGAACGGCTGCATGCAGTTCCTGCCGGGCAGTCACCGCGAACCCGTCCGACCCCACCGGCCGGCCGGGGCGAGCCGCGAGGAACAGCACACGCTGGTCACCGACCTGCGTCCCGACGACCACCTCGTGCCGGTCCCGATCCGCCGTGGCGACATCACCGTCCACAACGAAGGCGTGTTGCACGGTTCGGGCGGCAACACGACCGCATCGAGCTGGCGGCGCGCCTACATCAACGCGTTCCGCTCGGTCGACACCGTGCGCCGCGAGCGCGAACTCGGATTCACCCACTCGCACAACGACTCGCAGGACGTGCTCGCGAGCGTCGACGGGCTGCACGCCGAGGACGATCCTGCGCCGGGTGCGCCGTGACGACTCGCACCGCAACAGCCCGGTGAGTACGAAGGTCGGAGCACCCGCTCGCGGCCCGTACGATGACCAGCTGCATCGGCGAGAAGTCTCGCCCACGCCTCTCTAGCTCAATGGTAGAGCAGTGGACTTTTAATCCATTGGTTCAGGGTTCGAGCCCCTGGGGAGGCACTCGCGCTGTCACGTCGCGTCCTGAAGTTGTACAATTTGTCAATGCCGACTGTGGACGCAGTCGATGGGCGCACCGCCCGTCGCAACCGCAACAAGGACGCCGTGCTCGATGCCCTCATCGAGATGGCCAGCGAAGGCCGTGCCGAGCCTCCGATCGAGGACATCGCCGAGCGTGCCGGCGTGTCGTACCGATCGGTCTACCGCTACTTCGACGACCGAACCGATCTGATGCTGTCGGCGATCGCCCGAGTGATGGGCGACATGTGGCCCATCTTCGACATCGAACAACTCGGCGAAGGCCCGCTCGACGAGCGCATCGATCGCCTGATCTCGGTTCGGCTCACTGCGTACCGTCAGCTCGCTCCGTTGACGCGTGCCGCTGTCCACCTCCGTGCGAACGAGCCCGCGGTTGCGGAGGGCTACGACCATGTCCGCGACTATCTGCGCGATCAGTTGGCGCAGCAGCTCGCCCCGGAACTGTCGGTGATGGTCGAGAGTGAGCGAGAACTGGTGCTCGCGTCGCTCGACGTGATGTTCCAGTTCGAGGCGCTCGACTACCTGGCCAAGCACGACGGAATGGACGATGAAGCCATGACGCGAGTGCTCGCCCGCCACATCCGCGCGCACCTCGCAGTCGGCTGACCGCGGCGCTGCCGGTCAGAAGTCCGTCGACGCGACGGCGGTGTCGCCACGCTCGATGGCGGTGACCACTCGTCGAGCGACTGCAGCCGGCTCGAGCCCCGTGGGCATCTTCGGCGCCGCGCCGGCAAGCGGACGTGTCGCCAGACCGGTTTCGGTGTGCGGCGGGCGGACGTCGATCACGGTCACCTTCATCCGGCGGAACTCGCGACGGATCGCTTCGGTCGCTGACGCAGCGGCGGCCTTCGACGCTGAGTAGGCAGCCATGCCCGGCATCGGCGTCTCGGCGACGACACCGGACAGGTTGACGAAAAATCCCTGCGACGACGCCAGCGCCGGAGCGACGCGCTTGGCCAACCACATCGGCCCCATCGAGTTCGTGAGGAACAGCTCCTCGATCACGACGTCGTCGGTGTCGACGAGGTCGCCGAACGCGACGATGCCCGCAGCGACGATCACGCCGTCGAGACGCCCTGCCGCCGTGTCGATGTGATCGACGAGCGCGTCGCCGGCTCGGGAGTCGCGCAGATCGATGGTGACGTCGCTGTCGCCACCGCTCGAGCGGGTGCAGCGCACGACAGTGGCGCCCCGGCTGACCAACGCGGCGACGATCTCGCGACCGAGCCCACCGTTGGAGCCGATGACCGCGACGACCGCTCCGTTCAGATCACGTGAGGGCACGATCGAACGCTCAGATCCCGAACGACGCCGCGTTGACGGCTGCCACCGAGTCGGCGTCGCCCGACACCTCGACACGGCTGTGCGCTTGGCGCCCGTAGACGAACATCACGAGCTCGCCGACCGGGCCACGCACGGTGACCGACGGCTCGGCCTGCTTGGCGACGATCGGTTCGTGGTCGTCGTCGGGTTCGAGGACGATGCCGACCGGCGAGCTCTTCACCAGTCGCTTGGCCATCTTGCCGAGCACGCCGTACAGCGCCGTGGTGAGGTCGTCGTCGAGATCGCGCGGCTCCCAGGTCGGCTGGGCGCGGCGGACGTCTTCGAGGTGGACGAAGAACTCGACGGTGTTCGCGAGCTCGTCGATCTTGCCGATCTTCGTCGGCGACCACGCCGGCGGACCCGAGCGGACGGTGTCGACGAGTTTGCCCCACTCGCCCGCCGCGACACCGGACTGCACCTTGTCGGTGTAGCCGGCCGCCTTCGACACGATGATCCCGATCGCGGCGTCCGGGCGCCGCTCGCGGACCACGAGGTGGGCGGCCAGATCGCGAGTCGTCCAGTCGCCGCACAGCGTCGGCTGATCAGGACCGAGTTCGACGAACAGGTCGCAGAGCGCAGCCCGTTCGCGGCGGGCAGGAATCGTGTCGCTGGCCATCCCCGCACCGTACCGGCGCTCGGACCGGTGATGCTCAGGCCTGCGCGTAGGTCGCGTTGAGCGTTTCGCCGATCTCGGCGAGCGCGTCGGGCCGGAACGTCGGCACGATCGCATGGGTCACGCCGATCGCCGCGAGCTCTTCGATCCGGGCGTCGAGCTTGGGGCCCGGGGGCGCGCCGGCGCCGGCGATCATCTCGATCGAGTCGGGGTCGCGACCGTGGTCCTCGGCAGTCTGTCGCACGAGCGTGATCAGCTCGCCGATCTCCGTCGCCGACGCGCTGCCGGGGAAGAAGCCGTCGCCGATCCGACCCGCCCGCTTCGCCGCAGCGGTGCTGTGGCCGCCGACGATCACCGGGATCGTGCCATTGGTCGGTCGCGGCAGCGAGATGCAATTCTCGAAGTCGAAGTAGTCGCCGGAGAACGTCGTCTTCTCGCCGGACCACAACGCCCGCATGACGGCGATGTACTCGTCGAGGCGTTTGCCTCGGTCGTGGAACGGCACGTCGAGTGCGGCGAACTCCTCGGCCAACCAGCCGGCGCCGACGCCGAGCACCATGCGCCCGCCGGACAGATGGTCGAGCGTCGCCAACTCCTTGGCGGTGATCACCGGGTTGCGCTGCGGCACGATCAGAATGCCGGTCGCCAGCTTGATGCGCGTGGTGTGCGCCGCCACCCAGGTGAGCCAGATCAAGGGATCCGGCAGATCGAACTCCTCGGCGCCGCCGGCCATCTTCCCGCTCGGGTCGTACGGATACTTCGACTCGTAGCCCGACGGCACGACGACGTGCTCGACGGTCCAGATCGCTTCGAAACCTCCGGCTTCGGCCGCGGTCGCGACGGCGGTCGCCCCCTCGGGTGACGAGCCGTGGCCGGTGTTGGCGAACATGATTCCGAACTTCATGGTGGCGACCATAGGGTGCGCCCGGCGCGAGACTCGGGCCATGACGTACTCGCATCTGTTGGTCGACCGCGACGGCGACATCACCACCATCACGCTGAACCGGCCCGAGAAGCGCAACGCGCTCGCGCTCGACGTGATGATCGAACTCACCGAGACGCTGCAGGAGGTCGGCGCCACCGACACTCTCGGCGTGGTGCTCGCTGCCAACGGTCCGGTGTTCTCCGCCGGTCACAACTTCGGCGACATGGTCGACGCGAGCCTCGACGACGCCCGCCGCCTGTTCGAGGTGTGCACCGACATGATGGACACCGTGCAGGGGATCCCCCAGCCGGTGATCGCTCGTGTGCATGCGCTCGCCACCGCGGCTGGCTGCCAGCTCGTGGCGACCTGCGACCTCGCTGTCGCCGCCGAATCCGCGGGGTTCGCGATCCCGGGCGGCAAGGGCGGGCTCTTCTGCCATACGCCGGTGGTCGCCGTCTCCCGCAACATCGGACGCAAACGGGCGCTCGAGATGGCGTTGACCGGCGACCCGATCGACGCAGCGACCGCCGCCGACTGGGGGCTGATCAACCGCGCGGTCCCCGACGACCAGCTCGACGCTGCCGTCGCGGACCTCATCGGACGTGCCACCCGCGGCAGCGCGCTGTCGAAGTCGCTCGGCAAACGCAGCTTCTATGCGCAGGTCGGCCTCGACCAGCCCGATGCCTACGAGGTGGCGATCGACGCGATGGCCAGCGCGGCGATGATCCCCGACGCCCAGGAGGGCTTCCGGGCATTCCTCGAGAAACGGCACCCCAACTTCACCCAACGTTCCTGAGCGCTCGCTGCTCACGCCGCGACCGCGAGTGCGGTGCGCACGTGGTCGACGGCGCGATCGCGATGGTTGCGGACCGTTCGCGATGTGACGTTGCGCTGCCGCGCGACGATGCTCGGTGAGCCCACGCGCACCAGCTGACGCAAGAGGTCGAGGTCGTCTGCGGCCACGCCGGCGCGTCCGGCCTCGCGCAACATCGTGACGAACTCGTCGAGCGCAGTGCGCGGACCGTCCTCGCACACGGTTGCGGTGAATGCGGTCGGCGACGTGACCTGTTCGGTCGCCGATCGGGCCCGCAGCGGGCGACGAAACGCTTGGAACACAGCGTCGGAGATCAGCGACGACGCGACATGGCAGCGGCGCCGCTCGACGTCGTAGCTGCGGATCGCCAGCCATGCGGCCGGAATCACCTGTACGACCGGGTCGGTTCGATCCGTGAACGAGCGGTAGCGGCGTGCGTTGGAGATCAAGGCCGGCAGCAGGTGCTGGAGGACGATCCGGCCGGCGAGTTCCTCCTCGCGTGACAGCTCGATGAGGGCGAGCAGGATCGCATCGTCGGCGCGCTCGGCGTCGTCGGGTCGCTGCGTGGCCCGTCGAATCTGCTCGAGGTCGGCGACATCGCCGACGACCGTGCCCAGCGGATGGTCGGGGTAGCGCGATGCCCAGGATCGGGCGGTGCGCAACGCACGCCGTGAGGTGCGCAGGTGGGCCCATTCGGCGTCGAGGCGTTCCGGCAGGTTCGAGCGTTCGGGGCTGCCGAAGGCGACTGGTCGGTGGGACGGGATCCAAGGTGTCATGGTCATGGCCGCCACCGTGAACGCACACCCTCACCGCAGGCCTCACCGCGCCCCTCCCCACCGCGTCATTCTCCGTGCGGTCGCCCTCACAGCACCCTCACCGCCGGCTCTCGCCGACTCACAGCACCAGCTCAACGCCCATTTTCGCCTGGTGTCCTCCCCGCGATGAGTGAAACCACCGTATGCGGTTGGTTGGCTCATCGGTGGGGCGGGAAATCTGGTTGTGATGAGCGAAACCGCCGTATGCGGTTGGTTGGCTCATCGGTGGGGCGGGAAATCTGGTTGTGATGAGCGAAACCGCCGTATGCGGTTGGTTGGCTCATCGGTGGGGCGGGAAATCTGGTTGTGATGAGTGAAACCGCCGTATGCGGTTGGTTGGCTCATCGGTGGGGCGGGAAATCTGGTTGTGATGAGTGAAACCGCCGTATGCGGTTGGTTGGCTCATCGGTGGGGCGGGAAATCTGGTTGTGATGAGCGAAGCCGCCGTATGCGGTTGGTTGGCTCATCGGTGGGGCGGGAAGACGGAGGTTCCGGAAGTGGGGTCCGGGCGCCCACTGGGCGGGTATGGAGCAACTCCCGACCTGCGAGGCGACCGGTCCCGATGGGGCGCGCCTCGTCGTCCACCCCCACGCTGCGACCGATTCGGTCGCCGACCTGGCGCGGGCGCTCGACCTTCCGGCGACCACGACGCTGGCGATCGACGGCCGCCCGGTCGAAGCGCACGACCGCCTCGTCAACACCGGATTGCGGGTTGGATCGTCCGTGACCGTCGCACGGCCCGCCGCACCGGTCGGCGGTCGGAAACCGCCAGGCGACGGCATTCGGATCGCCGTCTCGGTCGGCCCGGCATGTACGCCGTCGATCACGCTGCCCCCCGGCCGGCACACGCTCGGGCGGGCGGCAACCGCCGCGATCCGCGTCGACGACCCGGCGGTCGAGCTGCACCACGGCGTCGTCGACGTTGCCGCCGACGGGACGGTCACCTTCACGCAGCTGACCGGCACCTTCCCCGCCACGGTCGATGGCGACCCGTGTCGCCCTGCCCACCCGATTGCCGGCAGCTTCACGATCGGCAACAGCCGGCTCGTGCTCCGTCCGAGCGTCGATGCAGATCTCGCCCCGACCGGCAGCATCGTGCCCGCGGAACGCGACCCGTGGCGAAGCACGGTGCGGCGCGGACCGATTGGTCCGGGCGACCAGTCGGCCGTACGGCTCGAGGTGCCCGAGCCACCGACCGAGCATCGTGCTCCGCCGCTCACCACGCTGGTTGGCGCCGGCATCGCAGCATTCGGCGCCGGCGTGCTCGCTGCGGTGCTCGGGCAACTGCTCTTCGCCATGTTCGCCGCCGTCGGTGCCGTCGCTTCGCTGGCCACCTGGGCCATCGGCGCACTCGTGGCCCGTCGCGATCGCCGTCGCGCCGACACCGCTCATCGCCGGGCCGTCGCCGACTTCGAACAGACCCTCCGGGCCGCGCACGTCGCCGCCGATCGTGACCATCGGGCCCGTCATCGCGGCATCGTCGACGCACTCGACCAGATCCACGGCGACGGCAGCAGCGTGTGGTCGCGTCGGTGCAGGCGCGGCGACGCAGTGTCGGTCATCATCGGTCGCGGCACCTGCCGGTGGTCGCCGCCGATCGCAACCGACGACCGTCGGCGGCTGAGCGCAGAACTGCTGGTCGCGCTCGATCGCTGCGAACGCCTCGACGACGTCGCCGTGCCGCTGGCGCTCGAGGCGTCGTCGATCATGGCCATGCGCGGCGCGCCGACCGTCGTGGCGGGTCTCTGCCGCTCGATCATCGTCCAGCTGGCGGCTGACTACGGCCCGGCCGACTGGGAACTGCAGGTGATCACCAACGACCCTGCAGGCTGGAGCTGGGTCGGCTGGTTGCCGCAGGCCCGCGACCGTCGGTGCCTCGTCGACGCTGCCGACGGGGTTGCGCTCGCCGAGGCGATGGAGAACGTCGACGACGGCCACCGGCGCCGGACCGTGATCGTGGTCGATGCGCCGGCGTTGCTGAGTGCTCGCACCAGTCCGCTGCGTCGGCGGCTCGACCGTGGAGATGTCTGTTGCATTGCGCTCGTCGCGCCGGATGTGTCGGTGCCCGCCGTCGTCGATCGGATCCTCGAGGTCGGCGACACCGGCGCCGCGCGATGGATCGAGACGACGGGAGCCTCGTGGACCGCACTCGACCGCGACATCGTGATCGCCGGCATCTCGCGTTCGACGGCGGAGGCCGCCGCACGACGGTTGGCGCCGCTGCTCGATCCCGAGGACGACGACGGAACGGGTGGTGTCCCGGCGCGCGTCTCGCTCGCCGAGCTCGAATCGACCGGCGCCGAGACCGCAACAACGATCGCGCGGCGCTGGAAGCGTGCCGGACCCGATCCGGCACCGATCGCGCTGCTCGGCGCGTCCGCCGACGGCGTCGTCGACATCGACCTCGTGCGCGACGGGCCGCACGGCCTCGTCGCCGGCACGACCGGTTCGGGCAAGAGCGAACTGCTGCGGACGCTCGTCGTGTCGCTTGCAGCACAGTCGAGCCCGGACCACGTCACCCTGATCCTCGTCGACTACAAGGGCGGCTCGACGTTCGACGCCTGCGCCCGGCTTCCGCACACCGTCGGCGTGGTGACCGACCTCGACGACGGCCTCGCCGAGCGCGTGCTGGTCAGCCTCGACGCCGAGGTGCGCCGCCGCGAACGCCTCTTGCGAACTGCCCGCGTCGACGACCTGACCGCGTATCGACGCACGGATGGGCAACCGTTGCCGCGCCTCGTGGTGGTGATCGACGAGTTCGCCTCGCTCGCCAAGGAGCTTCCCGACTTCCTCGGCGCGCTGGTGTCGATCGCCCAGCGCGGTCGCAGTCTCGGCGTTCACCTGTTGCTCGCGACGCAACGTCCGGCGGGCGTGGTCACCGACGACATCCGTGCGAACACGAACCTGCGGATCGCGTTGCGGCTGCAGGACCGCTCCGATGCCGACGATGTCGTCGGTGCTGCGACGCCGTCGCGCTTCCCGGTCGGCATCCCTGGTCGGGCGGCGCTGCGACTCGGCCCCGAGGAACTCGTGGTGTTCCAGACCGCAGCATCGTCCAGCCCGCCGCCGAGGCACCGGCCCCGACTGTGGATCGAACGCATCGAGCGCGGTGACGCCACCCGTGCGTGCCACGGGCCGCCGACGGTCGACGAACCGAGTGTGCTCGAACAACTGGTCGACTCGATCTGCCAGGCAGCAGCGATGGTCGCGATTGCGACCCCGCATCGCCCGTGGATCGATGCGCTGCCCGACGTGATCCGCCAGCGCGATCTCGGCGAGTTCGACGGTGCGGTCGGCCTGCTCGATGATCCAGCGGAACAGTGCCGACGACCGCTGTCGTGGGAACCGGGCGACGGCACGCTGCTGCTCGTCGGCGCACTCGGATCGGGCACGACCACGGCGGCGAGCGCTGTCGCCACCATGTGCATACGACGCTGCGCGCCGGATGCACTGCACCTGTATGTCATCGATGCCCGAGGCGATGCGGCGTGGACGGCGTTCGAGGCGAGCGCGCACTGCGGTGCGGTGGTGCGCGTCGCGGAGACCGAGCGGATCATCCGCTTGCTCGCCCGCCTCGCCGAGACCATCGATCGCCGATCGACCGACGGCACCAATGAACCGGTGATCGTCGTCGTGATCGACGGCTTCGGTGCCGTGCGCGACGCCCTGGGTGACGTTGCCCACGGTGAGACGGCGCGACGCCTCGATCGACTGCTTCGCGATGGTCCGGCGGTAGGAGTCGTCGCCGTCGTCACCACCGATGGTTCGTCGTCGGCGGGGCTTGCGGTGCAGCGCGCTGCGACGTGGGTGTTTCACGTCGGCGATGCGGGAGTTGCCCGTACGGCAGGGTTGCGCGCGCCGCCAGTGGGCGCCGGTGTGCCTGGCCGGCTGCGAATCGTCGAGTCCGGATTGGAGGGCCAGGTCGTGTTCGGCTTCGAAGCATCGGCCAGCGGCGAGCACGACGACGTCGTCGATGTCGACGGCCGCGCCGAGCCGGTGGAGGTGCTTCCCGACGTCGTCGACGCCGACGCGCTCGACGTTCGATTTCCACCGTCGTGTCCGTCGACTCCGGCTGACGGCCGTCCGGTGGAACTGCTGATCGGGCTCGGTTCCGACGACCTCGAACCGGCGGTCCTGCGGGTCCCCGTCGGCGACCACATCCTCATCGGCGGCGCGGCGCGCACCGGACGCTCGACGGCATTGCGCCAGGTCGAATCAGCGTGGCGTCGAGCGCATCCATGTGGTTCGGTGGTGCACCTCGATCGTGGTCGGCCGATCGGCGAGGAAGACCTCGGCGCGACCGCTGGACACCCGGCGGTACTCGTCGTCGTCGACGATGCCGAGCGCGTGGATGATCCGGCCGGGGTTCTGGCCGGGTTCCTCACGCGGTCCGGTGTGACGTTCGCGGTCGCGGCGCGCCTCGAAGCGGTGCGGGTCGCGTACGGGCACTGGACCCGCGAGGTTGCCCGGAGTCGCTGCGGGTTGATCATGACGTCGATGGGCGACATCGACGGCGAGCTGCTGGGCGCGACGTTGCCTCGTCGGTCGATGGTCCCGCCTCGGCCGGGCCTCGCGTGGATCATCGACCATGACGGCCACCGCCTGGTGCAGGTCGCTGCCAGAATGCCTCCATGACCCGCATCGTCACCGTCGCCGGCGCCCAACTCGGCCCGGTCCAACTCGCCGACGACCGCGCCGACGTCGTCGAGCGGATGATCGTGCTGCTGCAAGAGGCCGCCAGCCAAGGCAGCGATCTGGTGGTGTTCCCCGAGCTCGCGCTCACGACGTTCTTCCCTCGCTGGTTCGCCGACGACATCAGCACCACCGACCACTTCTACGAACGATCGATGCCGAACGATGCGACCCGGCCGCTGTTCGACGAGGCGAAGCATCTGCAGATCGGCTTCTCGCTCGGCTACGCGCTCTTGGAGGACGACGCCGACGGAGTGCAACACCGCTGGAACGTGCAGACCCTGGTCGAACGTGACGGTCGGATCGTGGCGACGTTCAAGAAGGTCCACATCCCCGGTCATGCCGGCAACGAACCCGACCGGGCGTTCCAGCACGCCGAGCGGTACTACTTCGAGCCGTCGCCCGAGGGCTTCGGTGTGTGGGATGCGTTCGGTGGTCGAGTCGGAATGATGATCTGCAACGACCGCCGTTGGCCCGAGAGCTATCGGCTGATGGGGCTCCAGGGCGTCGAGCTGATCCTGTGCGGCTACAACACCCCGCTGCACTACGCCCCCGATCCGAGTCAGGATCCGTTGCAGGGGTTCCACAACCAGCTCGTGATGTCGTCGGGCGCCTATCAGAACGGCACGTTCGTCGTCGGTGTTGCGAAGGGCGGGTTGGAGGAGGGCGTCGATTCGCTCGCCGACTCGTCGATCTTCGCGCCCTCGGGTGAGCTGCTGGCGAAGGCCACGACGAATGGCGACGAAGTGATCGTCGCCGAGTGCGACCTCGACTGGTGCAAGCAGTACACCGAGACGCTGTTCGACTTCGAGAAGTATCGCCGCCCCGAGCTGTACGGCCCGATCGCCCTACGGTGAGCGTCGTGAACAGCCCGGCCTTCGACGACGCCCTCGATCAGGTGCGCACCGGCGGTGGACGGCTCACCCGAGCGCGCCGCACGTTGCTCGAGGACCTCTTCACCACCAGCGGACGGGTGACCGCCGAGGAATTGGCCGAGCGCCACGACGACATCGACCTCGCCACCGTGTACCGATCGCTCTCGCACTTCGAGGAGGTCGGCGTGATCGAACATGTCCATCTCGGCCACGGCCCGGCGGCGTATCGGTGGGCCGGGGCTCGCACGGTGGCCGCAGTCTGCGACGGGTGTGGCGTGGTCACCGACATCCCGACCGACGAACTCTCAGCGCTCGCCGACCGCCTCGAGCACCGCTACGGACTCCATCTCGAACTCGGCCATTTCGCCCTGTCCGTGCGCTGCCCCACCTGCCGCTGACGATTACATCAGGGGTCAGACCCGCGATGTAATCGAGGTCCGTCACACAGCGTTCATGCCGGTGGCTTTCACTCTCGCTGGAGCTTTGACAAACTGTAAAGCGTGACCGAACTCGCCGACGCGCCCGACGCCACCGCCGGAGGCGACGACGATCGCGTCGCGTTCGTCGTCAACGGCACGCCGGTCACGGTTCGGCGCTCGCATCCGCACCTGCTCGCCGCCCTGCGCGAGGAACTCGACATCACCTCACCGAAGGATGGCTGCTCGCCGTCGGGGCAGTGTGGTTGCTGCACCGTGTTCGTCGACGGTAAAGCCATCGTCGCGTGCCAGTGCGACATGGACAAGGTCGAGGGGTCGTCGGTGGTCACGCTCGAAGGTGTCGACGATGCGGAGCGTCAGACCTTCGCCGACGCGTTCGCCGCGTGCGGCGGCCTGCAGTGCGGATTCTGCATCCCCGGCATCGTCATGCGGGCGAAATCGCAGATCGACAAGAAGGGTGCCGCCCTGACCCGCGAGAAGATGGCGCCACACCTCGGCGCCCACCTGTGTCGCTGCACCGGCTATGTGAAGGTGCTCGACGCGATCGAAGCGGTCGCTCGAGGCCAGGTGTGCACGCCGATGCTCTCGGCCACCGTCGGCGGCGGGGGAGCGAAGTACGAAGCGGCGCCACTCACGCTCGGCGATCGTGGATACGTCGACGACATCCGGGTGCCTGGGCTGCTCCACGCTGCGCTCCATCTGACCGATCACGCCCGCGCCGACATCGTGGCGATCGACGCATCGGCGGCGCTCGCAGCGCCCGGCGTCGAAGCGGTGTTCACCGCTGATGATCTGCCGGGTGAGTTGCGCGTCGGGATCATCTACAAGGACTGGCCGGTGATGATCCCCGTCGGCGGCCGCACGTCGTACGCAGGCGACGTGCTCGCCGTCGTCGTCGCCGACACCCGTGATCGCGCCCGAGCGGCCGCCGCGTTGGTCGAGGTCACCTATGACGTCCACACCCCCAACACCGACGCCCGCGCCGCGCTCGACGACCACGCACCACTGTCGGTGTGGGGAACCGACTCGAATGTGCTGTCGACCAGCGCGTACACCCGGGGCGCGGACTTCGAATCGGCCTTCGCTGCGAGCGCCTTCACCGTGCACGAGACGTTCCAGACCCAACGGATCGAGCACGCCTTCCTCGAACCCGAGTCGACCGTGGCCGTTCCCACCGGTGACGGCGGCGACCGCACGCTGCACGTCTACTCCGGTGGCCAGGGGGTGTGGGACGACCGCAACGACATCGCGTCGGTGCTCGATGTCGACCCGTCGCGGGTGACGGTCGAGTTGGTGTCCAACGGAGGCGCATTCGGCGGCAAGGAGGACATGAGCAACCAGGCGCAGACAGCGCTCGCCGCCTGGAAGCTCGGGCGTCCCGTCAAGTGCACGCTGTCGCGCGAGGAGAGTTTCCGGATGCACGCCAAGCGGCATCCGATCGAGCTCGAGTACTGGGCCGGCTGCGACGCCGACGGCAGGGTGACCGCCCTCAAGGTGCGCGGCATCGGCGACTCGGGCGCGTATGCGAGCGTCGGGATGAAGGTGTTGGAGCGGGCGGCCGGACATGCGTGCGGGCCGTACCGGTGGCCGTCGATCGACATCGAGACGATCGCCGTCCGAACGAACAACCTCGTGTGTGGTGCGTTCCGTGGGTTCGGTGCGAATCAGGCGCAGTTCGCGATGGAAGGTGTGCTCGACCGGCTCGCCGAGCAGGTCGGCATCTCGGGCTGGGAGATCCGCAAGCGTAACGTGATCAAGCCCGGCGACGAGTGGGGTCCGGGCCAGATCATGGACGACGGCGCCGGCGGTGCCGAGGCGTGTCTCGACCAGATCAAGATGTCGTACGACGAGGCGATCGCCTCGGGCAAGGCGGTCGGGCTCGGGCTCGGACTGAAGAACTCGGGGCTCGGCAACGGGTTCCGCGAGGTGTCCAAGGCGGTCATCCGGTTCCTCGCGCCCGTCGGCGACGAGGCTGGCCGCATCGAGGTGCGCCACGGTTGGACCGAGATGGGCCAGGGCGTACACACCGTGGCGTTGCAGGTCGCAGCCCAGGAGTTGGCAGTCGACCCCGACCGCATCGACGTGATCGTCGACACGACCCGCGAGCTGGGCTTCGGGCAGACGACCGGGTCACGTGGCACCTTGATGGTGGCAGGGTCGGTGAGCGACGCCGCGTCAGCAGCGCTGGCGGGCGGCTGCGAGATCGATGTCGACTACGAGGGCGAGTACGTCGTCGACTGGACCCAGAAGTTGGGCGACCCGTCGGTGATCAACCCGACGATCCACGCGGTGTTCAGCTTCGCCGCCCAGATGGTGATCGCCGACCCCGAGACCGGCGACATCGAGAAGGTTGTGGCCGTGCACGATGTGGGCAAGGCGGTCAACCCGACGCTCGTCGAGGGCCAGGTGGAGGGCTCGGTGCACATGGGGCTCGGGTACGCGCTCACCGAGGACTTCCCGACCGACCCGGAGACCGGGTTCCCGACCAACATGACGCTGCGGTCGCTCGGCATTCTGCGAGCGAAGGACGTGCCCGAGATCGAAGTGCAACTCGTCGAGGTGCCCCAGCCGCGGTCGCCCTACGGCATCAAAGGCGTCGGCGAGATCGGCCTGGTGCCCACCGCCCCGGCGGTCGCTGCCGCACTGCACGCCGTCGACGGCGAGTGGCGCACCGTCCTGCCGATGGGCCTCCCCATGCGCCGAACCTGACCTCTGCTCTCATCCCGTTTGCGTGACGGTTTGGGTGGACCGACTCACCCGTTCTCCAACGCAAACGGGGTGTCACGGGGTGTCACGAGGTGTCACGGGGTGTCAGATGGCGGGAGGGTCGCCGAGGAGATAGCGGGGGCCGACTCCGCGGGATGCGGCGATGTCGTCGGGGTTGTAGAGGGCGCAGGTGTCGAGGCTGAGGCAGCCGCAGCCGATGCACCCGTCGAGCTGCTCCTTCATCGACTCGAGCAGTGCGATGCGCTCATCGAGGATCGGTTGCCACGACGCGGCGAGCCTCGCCCACTCCCGGCGATTCGGCGTGCGACCGGACGGCAGCGAGTCGAGTGCGGCCTTGATCTCGCCGAGGCTCAGCCCGACCCGCTGGGCGACCTTGATGAAGCCGACCCGCCGCATCACATCTGCCGCGTACCGGCGATGGCCGGACGCGGTGCGCTCGCTGACGATCAATCCGTTGGCCTCGTAGAAGCGGAGCGCCGACGTCGCCACGCCTGATCGGGCGGCGACATCACCGACGGAGAACATTCGTCGGGATTCATCCTTGACTTCAATCATTGTTGAAGTCTTACGTTGCACGTTCATGGACGCAACCCTCACTCCGGACCTCCCCCATCAGATCGACCTCCGGCTCGAGGACATCGCTGTCGGCACCATGAAGATGATGAAGGTCGACGGGCACCGCGTGTGCCTCGTGCGCACCGTCGATGGCCTGCACGCCATCGACCACGCCTGTCCCCACGAGGGCTATGGCCTCACCCAGGGCGAGCTCGACGGCGACCTGGTCACCTGTGCGTGGCACAACTGGAAGTTCCGGGTCACCGATGGTGCCTGCGTGCAGGGCGAGGAGGCGGTCCAGACCCACCACGTCGCGGTGGCCGACGACGGCGCCGTACAGGTGTCGATCAACCGGCCCGATCCCGCCGAGCGCCGACCGCAGCTCCTCACCAGCCTGCGGCAGGGCATCGAGCGCGAGTACACGGGCCAGGTCGCACGCGACGTCGTGCGGCTCCTTCACGCCGACGCCAATCCCGGCGAGCTGATCTGGGAAGCGATCGCCCACGGTGCTCCCCGGGCCGAGTTCGGGTGGGGGCACTCGATCGCATCCGCGACCGACTGCCTGGCGATGATCGACCTCTACGAGGGCGACCAGCGCGCCCTTCCGATCGT
This sequence comes from Ilumatobacteraceae bacterium, assembly GCA_963828415.1. Classification (GTDB taxonomy): domain Bacteria; phylum Actinomycetota; class Acidimicrobiia; order Acidimicrobiales; family Ilumatobacteraceae; genus Sva-07. The sequence goes on along the minus strand of CAWHEI010000015.1, from coordinate 73,075 downwards.
GCAGGGGATCATGGGCATCGCAGAGTCGGAACGAGGTCGACTCGTGAATCCACTGCCCGACCCGGCGTCCTCGTCCGAGTCGACAGATGCGGCATTTCGAACGGCGATCGAAGCCGAACAGACCGCCGACGCGCAGGCGTACGTTCTGGCCGCCATCGAACGCGGTGACGGCCCCGACGACCTCCGGCCGTGGTTCACCGACGTCGTCAGCGACCACCACCTCTCCTACGGCCACGGAGCGATCTACACGCAGAAGGCGTTCGAGCTGCTCGACATGATCGGCTGGGAGCGGTCGGCGACCGTGCTGCCGCATCTTGTTCCGACGCTCGTGTACGGAACCCGCGAGGACAAGCTGCCATACATGCGCCCGTTCATGAAGGCGCTCGCGGGTGTCGATCTGGTCGCCGTCGCCGAGGTCGCGCCGGCTGATGGGTGGGCCGACGATGGGACATTGCTCGCCGCGCTGCTCGGTGACCGCCGTGCGGCGCCCGTCGAGGCAACGGTGGCCGCGCTCTGCTCAGGCGCGTCGGTCGACGACGTGCTCGACGTCGTGGTGCAGGCGGTGAGCGAGCGGATGTTGCGCTACGACGTCGCGGGCGAGTTCGACTTCGCCGACGACTTCGGCTGGCTCGACATCACCCACGGATTGACCTACGCCAACGCGGTGCGCTGGCATCACGCCAACGCCGTTGACGTCGGAGGCGTTTGCTCACCGGACCTCCTGCGTCTGGTGCTGTTCGCAACGTTCCTCGCGCAGTGGACCGGACGCCACGAATGGCATACGCGGGTCGGCGAGCGCCACGAGGTCGAGCCGCTCGCGCCGGAGCTCGCCGACTATGGCGCCGAGCTGCAGCGCCAGTCGCTGCTCGACGGGACGACGGCGTTCATCGTCCACGCGCACGCTGTCAAGACGTCGCGAGCTGCGGCGATCGAGTCGGCGCGATCGGGTTCGACGCTCGCGCTCGACGCGACCGCACGATTCATGGCGGCGCCCAAGCTCGAACGCTTCGTCGCGGCGACGGTATCCCGCTCGATCGACTTCCTCAACGGCCGAACCCAGCGCGACTGAACACCGTTTGCGTGACACTTCTGGTGAGCCGAGTCGCCGAAAGCGTCACGCAAACGGCTACTTGCGAGGGTCGCTCGCTGGGCGGGCGAGGATTTCGTAGAGCTGGCGCTTGGTGTCCTCGAGCACCTTGGTGGCGGCGTCGCGCTGTTCGGTCGAGCCGAACCGGGCGATCTGTCGGACCTGGCCACCGAGCTCCGACATCAGCCGCCTCATGTCGCCGCGCCCTCCGGTACCGGATTGGTTCCACGGCGCGTCGGCGTCGTCTCCCTGTGCCTCGCGGAGCTCGGCCAGCATCTGGCGCCCGCGATCGGTGAGGCTGAACTGACGCTTGCCGTCGACCTCGGTCGAGGAGAGTGCGCCGCGTTCTTCCAGGCGATCGAGCGTCGGGTAGATCGAGCCCGGACTCGGACGCCAGCGCCCGTCACTGCGCGACTCGAGTTCGGTGATGATCTCGTAGCCGTGCATCGGTCGCTCGTCGAGCAGCGTGAAGATGGCGAGCGGGACTGCGCCTCGGCGAGCTCGGTGGCGGCCGCCCCGACCTCCCCGGTCGTGCTCGGCCTGGTGGTGGTCGTGGTGATCGTGCATGTGGCCTCCTCGGCGCCCCATGCGTCCGCCGCGACGCGAACGCCGGTCGTCGGTTGGGGTCGGGCTGTCGGTGTTGGTGCTGGTGGTGTTGGTGGTGTGGTCGTTGTTCATGGAACTCCTGTGCTTCTCAACATTGCTACGGTACTACTACCGATATGTCGCTACTGTAGCGACATATCGTTCTTGTTGCAACCTTTCGACGCGCTCGCGCGGTTCGGTGCGGATCCCGGCTGGCGAATCGGCGATGCTGGTGCGCATGACGGACACCACCGAACGCCCTGCCTCGACCACCAATGACGTCGTCGACGAAGTCCGCGCCTGGCTCGAGGAGAACTGGGACCCCGATCTCACCGTGGCCGACTGGTGGCAACGACTGGGTCTCGCCGGTTGGTCGGCTCCGACGCTGCCCGAGAACGCCTACGGACGCGGTCTGTCACGCGGCGACTCGGTGCTGGTCTCGAACGCGATCGCCGAGTTCGGTGCCCTCGGCGCACCGGGCGGACTCGGGTTGTTGCTCGCGGCCCCGACGATCGCGACGCACGGCACCCCCGAACAGATCGAGAAGTACGTGCGCCCCATCGTCACCGGGCAGCAGGCCTGGTGTCAGCTCTTCAGCGAGCCGGGCGCCGGTTCCGACCTCGCCGGCCTGCAGGCCAAAGCGATGCTCGACGGTGAGGAGTACATCGTCAACGGCCAGAAGGTGTGGACGTCGGGCGGCCACTTCGCCGACATGGGCATGCTGATCGCCCGCACGAATTCCGACGTGCCCAAGCACCAGGGCATCACCTACTTCGCCATGGACATGCACCAGGACGGCGTCGACGTGCGACCGCTGCGTGAGCTGACCGGGCGGGCGCTGTTCAACGAGGTGTTCATGTCCGACGCCCGCGTGCCGGCCGACGCCGTGATCGGTGGGCTCAACAACGGTTGGGCGGTCGCCAACACCACGCTCGCTCACGAGCGCGCCGGGTTGGGTTCGGGCGGCGGGAGCAGCTCGGCGAGTGCCGCGATCCCGGGGACCGTCGGCGGACAGCTCGAGACTCGTGCGGGCGACTACGTCCGCGACCCGGGCAAGCCGTCGACCGCCGGCGGTGGCGCAGCGTTCCGCGACACCTCGAAGATGATGATCAACCTCGCGGAGGGCGCGGGCGTCGCGAACGATCCAACGATCCGCCAGGACCTCGTCCGGCTCTACACGATGAGCCAGCTCGGCCGCATCAACAACCTCCGGGTCAAGGCGGCGAAGGCCAAGGGTGAGGAGATCGCGGGGATGGGCAACATCGCCAAGCTGTCGATGAGCGACATGGTGCGTCTGCAGCGTGACCTCGGTCTGCGCATCTCCGGACCGCAGGGCATGTTGCACGCCTACAACACCGACGACCGCAGGGCGCTCGACGCGGCCACCGGCAATCCGTTCCTTGGCTTCGTCACCGAGATGGCGCTGTTCGCGCAGGCTCCGCCGATCTACGGCGGCACCGATCAGGTGCAGAAGAACATCATCGGCGAGCGCGTGCTCGGCCTGCCGAAGGAGCCGAACCAGGACAAGGTCGTCCCCTTCTCCGAACTCCCCAAGAACGTCTGACGATTACATCGCGGGTCTGACCCCTGATGTAATCGCATTACAACACGGGTCAGACCCGCGATGTAATCAGCGGTTGAGCATGCCGTACGCGTGGGTGGGGTGGAGTTCGAGCAGCAGGCGGCGGTCGTCGACCATCGCCTGGCGGTACTCGTCCCAGTCGTCGTGCTCGCCGACCACGGTGCGGTAGTACTCGACGAGCGCGTCGACCGTGGCGTCGTCGGGTGACTGCGCCACCGGCAGCATCGTCACGTCGGCCTCGATCACGGCATAGGCCCAGAAGTCGTCGCGGTTCACGTGGAGCGAGGCTCGCGGGTCGCGTCGCAGGTTCGCCGTCTTCGCTCGACCGTCGGTGACCGAGATCCGGATGACGTCGTCGGCACCGACGGCGTAGGCAATGTTCGACGACTGGGGCCGTCCATCGGACTTCAGAGCGATCAACATGCCGTTGCGCTTGTCGCGGATGAAGTCGAGTGCGTCGGAGATGTCCATGAGCGCTGCAACCAGTGCGCATTACGAGCTGTTCCCGCCTCGCTCGTTCCAGTTCACTCCTCGTCGGAGTGGTCGTCCCTGGCTGCTGCTGCTCGAGCCGCTGCGAACTTGGCCGTGGTCAGGCGAGGCCCGGCGACGACGAACAGCAGCAGCGAGAGGACACCGGCGACGAGCCATGGCATCCGCAGGGCCAGGTCACGCGACGCGAACTGGTCCACGATCACGACGATCAAGCCACCCAGCGCAGCGCCGATCGGCATCATGCCCCATCCGAAGAACCGGTAGACGCTGTTGACCCGGCCGAGGAGGTGGTCGGGGATCACCGACTGGCGGAAGCTCACCGTGATGACGTTCCAGAGCGTGCCGACGAACATGAACGCAACCATCAACAGCCACACCCACGGCCACCAGCTCGTCAGCCCGATCAGCAGCGAGCACAGGCCTCCGCCGACCAACGTCAGCATCAGCGATGGCCCGGCGCCGATGCGCTTCGCCACACCCGACGCAGTCCACCCGCCGACGATTCCGCCGACGGCCCCTCCGGTGCCGAGAATGGCGAACTCGGTCGGGCTGGTGTCGAGGACCTCCTGGCCGTACAGCACGAACGTGGCGGCGGACAGCGCGCCGATCAGATTGAGCGCGCCGAGGGTGACGGCCAGCGAGCGGAGCAGGTCGTGGCCCCACAGCCACCGGAAGCCCTCCGCCAGCTCGGCGCGCCACGAGGTCGCTGCCGGGTCATTCGCACCGGTCGCGGCGCCGCCGGTCGGCGCCTTGCGTGCAGCCGGGTGGATGAACGCGATCAGCAACGCAGAGGCAGCGAAGGTGGCAGCGTCGGCGTAGAACGGCAGGGCGAACGACACGGCGATCAGCAGTGCGGCGAGCGGTGGACCGGCGAAGGTATTGGCGACGAGTTCGCCGCTCCACAGGCGACCGTTCGCCTTCTCCAGATTGTCGCTGTGCACGATCGAGGGCAGGAACGTCTGCGCCGAGTTGTCGTAGAGCACCTCGGCGATCCCGAGCAGCAGGGTGGCGACGAGGATCATGAGATACAGCGCGGTGTCGGTCGTGATCACCGTCGCGGCGTCCGAGACGATGTCGGGGCTCGGGAGACCGCCCTGGCGGCTCATCACGACGAGCGCGATGCCGATCGTGACGATCGCACGGATGGTGTTCGAGGTGACCATCAAGCGCTTGCGGTCGTGGCGATCGGTGATCACGCCGGCGGGCAGGCTGAACAGCAGCCACGGCAGGCGCTGTACCACGACGACGAGCGAGATCAGCAGCGGATTGCGGGTGACGGCCGATGCCAGCCACGGGTAGGCGATGATGCCGATGCCGTCGCCGAGGTTCGAGATCGTGCTCGCCCAGAAGAGCTTGACGTAGTTGCTCCCGAGCCGCTGTCCGGTCGAGTTGGTTGCCGGTGCGGTCCGACGCGATGTCGGTCACGACGGCTCCGGGAGCACGGGATGGTCGGTGGGGTACAGGGCGGCGACGAAACCGAAGACCACGTCGCCGTCACGGGGCAGCGTGGTGAATTCCTCGGCGAGCGCGACGACTCGGGTGAAGAACTCCTCGGCGCGATCGTCGGGAATCCGTGCGTGACGCAGGGTGGAGCGCATACGGCGGGATTCGGAGACCGCGGCCTCCGACTGCGCGGCAGCGAGAAAGTTCTGTTGCACCGCGCCGATCGGGGTCGGACTGTCGCCGAAGATGATCGTGCGTCCGGTACGGCCGTAGAAGCGTTCCTCGATGGCGCGTACCTTGCGGGTCCGCACGACCTGGAGCAGGCCCACGTCGACGAGGACGTCGACGTGGTAGGCGACGGACGACTTCGGACGGTCGAGTGCAACCGCCAGCTCGGTGACGGTCGCCGCTCGCTCGAGCACGAGGTCGAGGATCAGGCTTCGCACCGGCTCGGCGACCGCCTTGAGCTGTCGCGGGGTGTCGGCGTTGACCGTCGGCGCCAGCTCGTAGTCGGGAACCATCCCGGCAGATTATCCGAGAAGTCTCGAATGATCCATGAAACCCGGACAAAATTCCGTTTGTGATGCGTTTCCGGTGAGGCGGCCCACCGGAAACGCAACGCAAACGTGGTTGGGTGTGGGTGTGGGTGTGGGTGTGGGTGGGTGTGGGTGAGTTGGGGTGGGTCAGCTGGCGTCGCTGGCGGTGGCGTCGACCGCGAGTTGGCCGGTGCCGACGTTGATCTTGCGGGGCTGTGCCTGGGGGGCGACAGGGATGCGCAAGCTCAGGACGCCGTCGGTGTAGTCGGCCTCGATGCCGTCGGCGTCGAGCCCCTCACCGAGGCTGACCTGGCGGCGGAAGGTGCCCTCGTGGCGCTCGTCGAAGTAGACGCGGTCGCCCTCTTGGCTCTGGTAGTTGCGCTCGGCCGACACGGTGAGCACGTTGCGCTCGACCGAGATGTCGATCGAGTCGGCAGCCACGCCGGGCAGGTCGAGGTGGACCCACACGTTGTCGCCGCGTCGGTACGCGTCCATCGGCATCGGGCGTCCGGTGACCCAGGCCGAGCGGGTCGGGGTGCGCTGGTTGAAGAGCGCATCGAGTTCACGGAAGGGAGAGTTCTGCAAGAGCATTGGTGTGCCTCCTGATCGAAGGTGAGTGTGGACGTGTTGCACCTGTGAAGGTAGCAACCATCAGATCGCTTGACAACACTCGACTCAACATTCTCTCAGTTGCGGGAAACTCGGCCCTTCATCGCCAGCGATGCGAGTCCGAAGCTCACCACCATCAGCCCCAGCGACGCAACGGCTCCGGCGGCGAGCGCGCTCCAGTCCCATCCCACGGTGATCAGGCTGCGCAGTCCTTCGAGCACGTACGTGACCGGGTTGAACTTGGCGATGGTCTGCAGCCAGCCGGTCAAGGCCTCCTCTGGGAGGAACGACGTGGTGAGAAATGCAAACGGGAAGAAGAGGATGAAACTCGAGTTGACCGCCGCGGGGTTGCCGGTCTTCAGCGCGATCGCGTACGGGAACCCGGCGAACGCCAGCCCCCACAGCGCGCCGTACATGATGAACACGAGCAGGCCGAGGATCCCGGTGACGAACGTGACCCCGAAGGCGAGGCCGAGCAGGATCACGGGAATCGTGAGTGCGATGATCGACACCACGTCGGCTGCCATCAGGCCGAGCAGCAGCATCGGACGCCGGATCGGCGTGAGCAGCAGCCGGTCGAAGTAGCCGCTCTGGATGTCGGTGACGAGCGCACCCGCCCGGGAGATGCCGGTGACCGCGAAGATGATCGCGACAGGGAGCTGGAACGCCTTGAAGTCGTCGACGGCGCCGCTGCTCTGCGCGAAGTCCTGCAGCGCGCCGACATTGACGACGTAGAAGAACACCGGCGTGATCAGGGCGGGGATGAAGAACTCGGGCTCGCGGAAGGCGCCGCGGATCGCGCGGCCGGCGATCGTGAGGAAGTCGTGCAGTGCTGACGAACGGCGCGCCAGCGGTGCTGAGTCGTGGACGGCCGTCGGTGTGGCGGTCGACGTGGTGGTCATGACGCTGTCTCCAGGTTCGTGTCGGTGGGGTCGTCGCTGTCGGCGAAGTGGCTGCCGGTGACGTGCAGGTAGACGTCGTCGAGCGTCGGTGTGCGAAGTGTGAGCGACCGAACGGGCACGCCGCATCCGTTGAGTGCCACCGCAACCTGAGCGATCAACCCGGCGCCGTCGGTGGTGACGACGGCGAGTTCATTGTTGTGGATCTGGACGTCGTCGATGCCCTCGATCGAACGTACGGCGTCGGCTGCTGCGGCAACGTCGCCGTCGACCTCGGCCTGGATGAGGTCGGCGCCGATCTCACGCTTGAGCGCATCGGGCTCACCTTCGGCCTTGATCAGGCCGTTGGCGATGATGCCGACGCGGTCGGCCAGTTCGTCGGCCTCCTCGAGGTACTGGGTGGTGAGGAAGATGGTGATGCCGTAGTCGCGGTTGAGTCGGCGCACCTCCGCCCACACCGACGATCGGCTCACCGGATCGAGCCCGGTGGTCGGCTCGTCGAGGAACAGCACCTGCGGTCGGTGGATCAGGGCCAGGGCGAGGTCGAGGCGGCGCTTCATGCCGCCGGAATACGACTCGACCCGGTTGTCGATGGCGTCGCCGATGTCGACGAGGCCGATCACGTCGTCCATGCGCCGGGTGATGTCGTGCTTGTTCAAGCCGTACAGACGACCCTGGAGCGCCAGCATCTCGCGGCCGGTCTGCTTGCCGTCGATCGACGAGTCCTGCAGCGCCACGCCGATCCGCAGTCGGATGTCGTCCGGCTGCGTGGCGACGTCGAACCCGGCGACGGCCGCCGATCCCGACGTGATGCCGAGCAGCGTGCACAGCATCTTGACGGTGGTGGACTTACCCGCACCGTTGGGTCCGAGGAACCCGTAGATCTCGCTCTCACCGACCTCGAGGTCGATGCCGGCGACCGCTTCGAAGTCGCCGAACGCTCGTCGGAGGGACCGTGCCTGTATCGCTGCAGCCATGGGCGCCAGGATGCCTCGTTGCGGCGACGATCATGCACGCCGCAAGGAAATGTCCCAGGCTGGTTCCCGGAGCCCGGGTCTCCGGGGACCAGGCTGGTTCCCGGAGCCCTGGGCTCGGGGGACTTCAGGCTTCGAGGCGGCCGTCGACGATGTGGACGCTGCGGTCGCAGTAGTGCGTGATGCGCTCGTCGTGGGTCACCACGATCGCTGCGATGCCACGCGACTTCATCTCGCCCTGGATCAGCTCCATCACCTGCTCGCCGAGTTTGGTGTCGAGCGCCGAGGTCGGCTCGTCGAACAGTACGAGCGCGGGGTCGTTCATCAGCGCCCGCCCGATCGCAACACGCTGGCGCTGGCCGCCCGACAGCTGCGACGGCAGGTTCTTGGCGCGGTCGGCGAGTCCCAACTCGTCCAGCAGCTGATCGGCGCGGGCCTTGGCCGGGGCGCCCGTGCGCTTGCCGAGTTCGTCGACGACCAGCAGGTTCTCGCGGGCATTGAGGAACGGGACGAGGTTGACCGACTGGAACACGAAGCCGACCTTGTCCTGGCGGAACTTCGTGAGTTCCTTGGCGCTGTGGTCCGAGATGTCTTCGCCGCCGACCACGATGGTTCCCTCGGTCGCCGACAGGATGCCGCCGGCGATCGAGCACAGGGTGGTCTTGCCCGAACCGGACGGCCCGACGAGCGCAACCATCTCGTCGCTCGCCAGGGTGAGTGTGGCGTGGTCGAGCGCGACGACCTCGGAGCCGTCGCCCATCGTGTACACCTTGCGGACGTTGCTGAGTTGGAGTGCCGTCGACACGGCAGCGGGCGCAGTGGTCATGAGGTGGTTCCGATCGCTGAGGCGGGGTCGATGCGCAGCACGCGGCGCAGGGAGAACGAACAGCCGAGGACGGCGGCGACGAGCAGCAGCACGACGCTGAGGATGATGCGCGCCGGTGTGATCAGCAGCGGGATCGAGCCCGGTGGCAGCAGCACGTCGAGCAACACCACGAGAGTGCCGGCGACGAGCGACGCGATCGCGGTGACGACCACCGCCTGCGCGACGAGGCCCGCGAAGATCGTCGACGACTTGGCACCGAGTGCCTTGAGTACACCGTAGAGACTCGTCCGTTCGACGGTCAGCAAGGCGAAGAACAGCCCGATCACGACGAGGGCGATCGCAACGGTCACGCCGATGATCTGGTTGAAGGTCCCCTGCTGTTCGGTGACGCCGGGGATCGCAGCGACGGCCTCGTCGACGGTGTAGGAGTCCGTCGCTCCGTCGGTCGCGGCATCGATCGCGTCGGGAAGATCGGCGCCGTCGCCGCGCACGACCAACGCTTGGAACACGTCCGCGCCGAGCTGCGCGTCGGGACGGTTGGCGCTCAACGTGTCGCGCCAGGTGTCGGGAGATGCCCACAGGCTCGATTGTCCGTTGAAGTTGGTGTCCTCCACGAACCCGATGATCGTGATCGGTGTACGGGCCGGACCGACCTCGATGATCATGCCCTCCTCGACGCCGTCGGCCTTGATGCTCTCGTCCGCCCAGGCCTGGCCGTACGGGGGCGCGTCGGGCACACCGTCCGGTGCGAGCTCGTAGCCGAACAGCGCAACACTCGCGAGGTCGCGCGGTCCGTTGCCCGGCACGCGGGCCCCGAGCTGCACATTGCCGATCCCGCCGACCTCGGTGACGCCGTCGACCGCTTCGACCTGTGCGCGGAGTTCGGGGTCGATGCGGCTGCGCACGAACGACGCCTGCGCGGTGTCGGAGTACACGATCGCTTCGGCGTTCTGGGCGCGGATGGCACCGGTCGACGATGCAATCAGCCCGTCGAGCAGCCCGCCGAGGAACATCAGCAGGATGGCGATCAGCGTCAGGATCACCGTGGCCGTGGCGAAGCGGCCGGGTCGTCGGCGCAGTTCCTTCAGGGCGAGCTTCATGACCCCACCCCTTGACCGGTCGTCGCTTCGATCGGATCGATCTTCAGCACGCGTCGAGCTGCGACGAGCGAACTCAGTACGCCGAGCGACAGCAGCAGCACGGACCAGAAGATCACCGCAGCGGTCTCGAACTGGAGCGCGATACCTCCCAACGCCTGCTGCGACACGGGGTAGTAGAGCAGCGTGCCGATCAGCAGACCGACGCCGATGATCACCACCACCTGGATCAACAGCGATGACACCAGGCGGCCCGCGGGCGCGCCGATCGCCCGCAGCAAGGTGAGCGAGTTGGCCTTCTGGAACGTGACGATCAGGAAGAACAGGCCGGTCACGCACGGCACCACCAGGCCGTAGAGCAGGAAGATGATGTTGAACGACTGCTGCACCTGGGCGACACCCGGCGTCTCCGCCGCCGCATCCTCCTTGGTCAAGGCGTCGAGCGCCAGTGACTGCTCGTTGATCGAGGCGACCGCTTCGTCGGGGGTGAAGCCGTCGGCGGGGATCACCCCGAGCACGTTGGGTAACGGCGTGCCGGCATCCGGGTTCACGCTCTTGACCGCATCGAGGTAGGTGTCGTACGAGACGAAGAGGGTCGGCGACACGTTGAGCTGAGCGTTCTCGGCCACGCCGACGATGGTGATCTCCTTGCCACCCGGCAGGAGCGTGACGGTGTCGTCGATGCCGTAGCCGAGCTGGACGTCGGCGTCGCTCACGACGCCCTCGTTGGCGGCGGTCGGCAGGCGACCCTCGACGACCGTGGTCGGCGCGCCGATCCCGTTGCCGTCGGGGCCGAGTTCGTAGCCGATCAACGTGGTGTCGAACGTCTCGCCGTCGGCGTTGCCGCTCGGCAGGCCGGTGAACGTGCCCTGTCCGATCGGGCCGGCCTCGCCGGTGCCGGGCGCGGCGAGGATGTCGGCCTCCATGTCGGGGGTGATCACGCTGCCCTGGAGCACGCGCTGGCCGTCGACGCTGTAGACGAGCACCGGTGCGTTCTGCTCGCGGATCGCCCCGATGAAGCCGGTGATCAGCCCGTTCTGCAGCGACTGCTGGAACAGGATCAGGAACACCAGGAGCGCGATCGCTGCGATCAGCAGCGCGAAGCGCACCTTGGCGCGTGCCATTTCCTTGAAAGCGAGAAACATCGTCGGGGGGACCTCGTCGCAGGACGCTAGCGACGATCCGGTCGAAGCGCCCGTCGTTGGCGACGTCGTGCGCGCCGTGGGAAGCTGCGCTCATGACGTATCCGGTTGCGCTGTATCTCCAGGACGCCCACGACATCCGCCAGGGCATCGAACTCGTCCAGTACGCCGAGGCCAAGGGCTTCGACGCCGTCTGGCAGGCCGACAGCCGATTGGTTCGTGATGCGGTGGTGCCGATGGCGGCGTTTGCTGCGAACACCGATCGGATCAAGATCGGCTCGGGGGTCATCGACATCTGGACCCGCAATGCGGCGCGACTCGCCTCGACGTTCTCGACGCTCGACGACCTCGCTCCGGGTCGGATGATCTGCGGGCTCGGCGCCTGGTGGGATCCGCTCGCGGCGAAGGTGGGCATCGATCGGGCCCGTCCGTTGAAGGTGATGCGTGAGGTCGTCGACGCCGTGCGAGGCCTGCTGAACAACGAAACCGTGTCGATCGACGGCTTCCATGTGCAGCTCGACGGTGTCGAACTCGACTACGTGTACCAGGAGCGCCGCCCGAAGGACGTCCCGATCTACATCGGAGCCACCGGCATGCAGATGATGGAACTCACCGGCGAGATCGCCGACGGCGCCGTCCTGAACTACCTCGTGTCACCGAGCTACAACGTCGGTGCACTCGAGGCGCTCCAGCGCGGCGCGGCAAAGGTCGGGCGCACGCTCGACGACATCGACCGGCCACAGCTCGTCGTGTGCTCCGTCGACGAGGATCGAGATGCGGCGCTCGACGGCGCCCGTCTGCTCGTGACGCAGTATCTCGGCCAGCAGCCCCACATCATGAAGGCGTCGGGTGTTCCCCAAGCGCTGCTCGACGAGATCGGTGAGGTCCTCACCTGGCCGGCCACGCACGATCAGGTGGTGGCGGCGAGCAAGCTCGTTCCCGACGAGATCGTGCAGATGATCACCGCGTCGGGCACGCCTGACGAGGTGCGTGCGAAGGTCGACGAGTACGTGGCGTCGGGCTGCACCTGTCCGATCCTCTATCCGCTCGCCGACGACGTTCGGCTGATGATCGACACCTTCGCTCGCAACTAGGTTCGAGTCGATGCGCATCACGTTGCCATCCGGGACCGCGGCCGAGATCGCCGAGCCGTCCGACACCGACGACGTCGCGACGATGGGCCTGGTGATCGCACCGGACATCTTCGGTCTGCGACCGCTGTTCGACGACATGGTCGGACGCCTGTCGTCGGTGTGGTCGATGAACGTGGTCGCGGTCGAGCCGTTCCCCGGTCTCGAGCTCGGTGACGACGTCGAGCCGAGGTTCGCTGCCGTGCCGAACCTCGACGACGACGTCCACCTTCGCGATCTCGTCGAGGCGGCCGACGCGACCGGGTGCGAACGGGTCGGCCTGCTCGGCTTCTGCATGGGCGGCATGTACTGCTTCAAGGCGGCGCGCAGTGACCGGTTCGCGAAGATCGCCAGCTTCTACGGGATGATCCAGTTGCCCGATGCGTGGAAGGGTCCTGGCCAGGGCGAACCGCTCGACCACCTTGCGGCCGGCCATCCCGGTCGGGTGCTGGCGATCATCGGTGAACTCGACAGCTACACACCGCCGGCCGATGTCGTCGCGCTCGAAGCCGCCGGCGTGAACGTGGTGCGCTACCCCGACGCCGAGCACGGATTCGCCCACGCACCCGAGCGTCCGGCACACCGCCCGGCCGACGCCGCGGACGCCTTCCAACGCGCCCACACCTGGCTCACCTCGTAGTTACAACAGGGGTCAGACCCGCGATGTAATCCGGGGCGACAACGCAAGCGATTACATCGCGGGTCTGACCCCTGTTGTAATCAGCGGGCGCGGAGCTCGAGGCGGTCGCGCTGGGTGATGCGGTAGGTGCGGTCGTTCTGCTCGAGCCAGCCGAGGCGGATGAAGCTCGCGATGGCCTTGTTCACCCGTTCGCGGGAAGCACCCACCATCCCGGCGAGTTCCTCCTGGGTGACCGGCAGCGTGAACTCGTCGGTGCCGTCGGCCAGCTCGAGGAGACGCTTCGCCGTGCGCCCGGTGACGTCGAGGAACACCGAGTCGGCCAGCGCCTCGTCGGTGACGCGCATGCGTTGCGCCAACAGGCGCGCCACGTTCCACAGCAGCTTCGGATTCTCGTCGAACATCGCGAGTACCTGGGCGTAGGGAATCGACAGCACGGTGGTGGGCTCGAGCGCTCGGGCCATCGCCGAACGAGGGCCGTCGTCGAGCATGCCCATCTCGCCGAAGAGGTCTCCGCTCTCCATCAAGGCAACCACGCTCTCGCGTTTGTCGATCGGGTTCGCCAGAGCGATCGCCAGCCGACCGCTCAGCACGAGATACAGCGATTCAGGTGGATCGCCCTCGTTGAACAACACGTCGCCGCGGATCAGGTGCAGCTCGTGGCCGGACTTGGCAACAGCGTCGAGCGCGTCCGGAGTGGCATCGGCGAAGAAGTTGGTTCGGGCGAGGATCTCTTCGTGAGCCATGACATCGGTCACGGTACTACCCTGCGCCGGTGTGCCCGCTGCCGAGCAGATATGGACGATCGTGGTCGGTGGAGGCAGTGGTCGACGGTTCGGACTGGCCAAGCAGTACGAGGCGCTCGGCGAGGTCCGGGTGATCGATCGATCGGTCGCCATTGCTCGTGAGGCGTCCGACGGGGTCGTCGTGGTGGTGCCGCCCGACGACGCCGAACGCGAAGGGGCGATCGCTGGGGGAGCCACACGCAGCGATTCGGTCCGCGCCGGCCTGGCTGCGGTGCCACCCGATGCCACGATCATCTGCGTGCACGACGCCGCTCGCCCGCTGGCGACCGTCGAGCTCTACCAGCGTGCGATTGCCGCTGTCCGCGACGGAGCCGACGGGGCGATTCCGGCGGTCGCCGTGGCCGACACGATCAAGATCGTGGCCGACGGGGTCGTCGTGTCGACGCCCGACCGTGCGTCGCTCGTCGCGGTCCAGACACCGCAGGCGTTTCGCGCCGGTGTCCTGCGGGCGGCTCACGAATCGGGCAGCGACGCCACCGACGATGCGGCGTTGGTCGAGGGTCTCGGCGGCGTGGTGGCGGTCGTCGACGGAGAGATGGCCAACCGCAAGATCACCGTGCTCGACGATCTCGTGTGGGCCCGCGATCAGATCGCGAACGACCACGAAGGAGACCACCGGTGACCATTCCCGAATTTCGAGTCGGCCAAGGTTTCGATGTCCATCGATTCAGCACCGACCCCGGGCGGGTGATGGTGCTCGGTGGATGCCACTTCGACGGCGTGATCGGACTCGAAGGCCACAGCGACGCCGATGCCGTCGCTCACGCCTGTGCCGATGCGTTGCTCGGTGCTGCCGGGCTCGGCGACATCGGGATGCATTTCCCCGACACCGACGATCGCTGGCGCGGTGCCGACTCGATGGCGCTGCTCCGCCATGTCACCGCCATGCTCGCCGAGGACGGCTGGCGGGCGTCGAACGTCGATTGCGCGATCGTCTGCGAACAGCCGAAGATCGCCCCGTACCGTGACGAGATGCAACGGAACCTCACCGCAGCAGTCGGCGCTCCGGTCACCGTGAAAGGCAATCGTGCCGAACAGCTCGGGGCCATCGGGCGAGCCGAGGGTGTCGTGTGCTTCGCCACCGCGCTCATCCATCGTGCACCCGGGACGGTGGCGACGTGAGCGGACGCCCACCGTCCGGTCGACGGAGCGCCAACTCGAAAGGTGCGTCGTCCGGCAAGCCCGGCGGAAAGCCCGGCGGAAAGCCTGCCGGCCGCAGCGGCAAGCCAGGATCGAAGCCGACCAGCAGATCTGGAACGAGCCGTGGATCCGCCGGCCCGTCGCGTGGTCCTGCGCGCCCGGGAGGTTCTGCTGGGGCAGCCAAGGGACTCGGTGGACGTCAGGTCGAGGGTCGTCAAGCGGTGCGCGAACTGCTGATCGCCGAGCGGCGCAAAGTCCACGAGATCTGGATCAGCGCCGAACTCGAAGGCGACCCCGGCGTCGCGGACATCGTCGAGATCGCGGCGGCCCGACGTGTGCCGCTGCTCCACGTGGCCCGGGCCCGGCTCGAACGCGAAGCGCGCAGCGAAGCTCCTCAAGGCGTGTTGGCGCATGCCGCAGAGATTCCGGAGGCCGACCTCGGTGATCTGATGGGCGCGCGGGGCGGCAAAGGAACCGCGGCGCCGTTCCTGGTCGCCGTCGACGGCGTCACCGATCCCGGCAACCTCGGCGCGATCATCAGGAGTTGCGACGGGGCGGGTGTGAGCGGCGTGCTGCTGCCCCGCCACCGCTCGGTCCACGTCACGCCCACGGTCGCCAAGGCGTCCGCGGGCGCGGTCGAGTACGTGCCGATGGCCCTTGTTCCGGGTCTTCCCGCTGCGCTCAGACAGCTCTCCGAGCGCGGCGTCTGGGTGGTCGGCCTCGACGACGGAGCCGATCGGTCGCTCTACGAAATCGGGCCGCTCGCCACCGAGCCGATCTGCGTGGTGCTCGGCGCCGAGGGCGCCGGCCTCTCGCGGCTGGTGCGCGAGCGATGCGACTCGATCGTGAGCATCCCGATGGCGGGTCGAGTCAGTTCGCTGAATGTTTCCACCGCAGCGGCGATTGCTTTGTACGAGGTCTCGAGGCTGCGTCATGACCTGCCGTAATTTGTTCTGATGGGCCACCGCGACATGGCGACGTCGGCCGAGCAGTCGTCGAGTGGCAGCGTCTCCTCGCGACCGTTCGGCCGTCGCGCTCTGCTCGCCGGTACTGCGGGGGCAGTTGCTGGTGCCACGTTGCTGTCCGGGCAGGCCCACGCCGTCGAACCGGGGGCCAGCTTCTTCGAAGTGGTCGAACAACGACGTCTGTGCGACACCCGAAACCGGCCGGGAGCGCCTGCCGGCTTCGGATACCAACGCCTCGGTGACAAGTGGATTCGCATCGGTATCACGAACCAACCCGGGGTGCCCACCGATGCGGTTGCCGCAGTGCTCAGCGTCACGGCGGTCAGCCGGGGCGCTGGATGGAACTTCGTCACCGTGTTCCCGGCGGGCGAACCGCTTCCGGACACGTCGAGTCTCAACATGTCGGCGTTCGACGGTGCGGTGGCCAACCTGGTCACGATCAAGCTCGGGGCGGGCGCCGTCGACCTCGTGTCCTACGTCGGCTGTGACCTGATCGTCGACCTGATCGGCGTCTACCGCCCCACGGCGGCCCCGGTGCGAGCCGGGCGCCTCGTTGCGTTCCCGTCGGCGGTACGTGCGCTCGACACGCGCTCGGGCCCCCAGCCCGGTCTCGGCTCGATCTCTCGCGTCAACCTCAACGGCCTGGTCCCCTCCGACGCCACTGCGGTGGTCGGGACCTTGACGGCGGTCACCGCCGGCGCCGCCGGGTACGTGACGGCGTTCCCGCGTGGCAGCGGCGTGCCCGACACCTCCAACCTGAACGTCGGCGCAGGTGAAACGAGAGCCGTCGGCGTGATCACCAGGATCGGGGCCGAAGGAGGCGCGGTCGGCGTCGACCTGTACAACTTCTGCGGGGCTCACCTGTTGTTCGACGTCGTCGGGTACATGACCGGTGCCACGCAGAGCGGCACGTCGTCAGACGGCCTCTTCGTGCCGATCACCCCGACCCGGATGCTCGACACCCGACGCGAGAAGATGCGTTCCTGGCACGGCGGTACCAAGCAGTTCGGCCTCCCAGCGCCGATCAACACTCGAGCGCAAGCGATCGCCATGAACCTGACGGTGGCGAGCAC
The DNA here is from genome assembly GCA_963828415.1 of Ilumatobacteraceae bacterium. Classification (GTDB taxonomy): domain Bacteria; phylum Actinomycetota; class Acidimicrobiia; order Acidimicrobiales; family Ilumatobacteraceae; genus Sva-07. The sequence goes on along the minus strand of CAWHEI010000015.1, from coordinate 56,052 downwards.
GGTCGACGCAGGGTTCTTCACGGTGTATGCGGCACAGACGCCGCGTCGTGAAGTCTCCAACCTCAACGTCACCGGGACTGGACAGACCGTGGCGAACCACGCCATCTGTCGAATCAGCAACGTCGGCGTTGCCTGCTATTCGTACGGTGCGGCGCACATCATCTGTGACGTGATGGGCTGGTTCACCGGGAGTCCGGAGCCCGCGGTCATCGGGCCTCCGACGAATCCTCCACCTCCAGGGGGTCCGATCCCGTGGCTGATCAGCATCCCCCGTATCGGCGTCACCCACTGGGTGTACGACGGCGACGCGAAGCGGGTGGTCGACGCCGGCCACACGTGGCACTGGACGGGGACGGGCCTCGTCGGCCAAGGCGGGAACTCCGTGTTGTTCGGTCACCGCACCGAGCACGGTGGGCCGTACCGCAACCAGCACTTGTTGCGCGGCGGCGACGACTTGATCGTCCTCACGGCGGACCAGCGCCAGTACCGGTATCGGATGGTGGCGGAGTTCATCACGAGCAAGTACGCCAATGACATCCTGGGTACCACTCGTCGCATCGGTGGCGAGACCCTGTCGCTGGTCGCATGCTCCAAGACGAACCGACTGCCGACGAGTCTCGAGCACCGGCTGATCAGCACGTTCTCACTGGTCGGTTGGGAAGACCTCGGCTGACCGCTGCCTGGATAACCTGAGCGGCCACGCCGGGTTAGCTCAGTTGGTAGAGCACTTGATTTGTAATCATGAGGTGGCGAGTTCGATCCTCGCACCCGGCTCCAGTGACGGACCAGCAAACCTGATCCGTGCCCACGGAGTGCCCACACGGAGCCTCTACTCAGCCGTGGTTCAGTCGACGCATGCCATCAACGCCGCGCATCAGTCGCCGCTCGCTCGTCGCGCTGATCGCCGTCCTCCTTGCGGGTTGCGGCTCGGGTGCTGACTCGGACACTGATGCCAGTGCCCCTCTCCCCGCCGCAGCAACTGACGACAGCGACGGCGCCATCGCCAGCGACACCGTCGACCGGGATCCGCAACCGCCAGCGTCCACGGAGCCACCGGCCACCACGGACCCGTCGACACCGACGACGCTCGACCCCGCGGTTGTCGACATCACCGGAGCCACACTGACATCGACCGACGCCGACTGCTCGACCCGCGCCGGCGAGTACTCGTCGATGGTGACCGACGTCAGCAACGGCAACGACTTCCTCGGCGCCTTGACGATCACCGCAGCGGATGGCATGTGCTCGCTCGTGTCGAACCAGATCCCGAACCACGACATCAGCATCGGAGCCGATTTCGCAAACGAGACCGCAGCGGTTGCCGGAACCTTCGTCATCACCGTTGATCCCGTCGTGAATTCCGAGCCGACCGACCTGGGTTTCTCCGCTCACGCAGTGATGCTCAACGGGGTGATCTGGGAGGCCTACCCGGCAGCGTGCTTCGACGAGGGCCCCGACCCGATCGGTCGCGAGGCAATCGGCTGCGGAGGGAACATGCTCGACCATCCGTGGCGCTACAACGTGGGTTCGCCGGACAACGCGTTCCGACTCGACGCCTACTCCGCCCACGCGCAGCCTTCGGGGCTGTACCACTACCACTCGACGCCCCACGCGCTGTACGAAATCGAGTGCAACGGGATTGCCGAATCACCGGTGATCGGCTTCGCACGCGACGGCTTTCCGATCTACGGACCCTGCTTCGCCGACGAATCCGGATCGATCCGCTCGGCCCAGACCGTCGGAGATTGACGCGGTTGTCCGTGGTCTGCCGGCCCGGTTCTCCTCGGAGCTCCAGGGTGCCGAGTACCGCTCCTTCGCTCGCTCGGATGCGTGCGGTGCTCTACGCTGCAGTCCGGATTCGAGACGGGGGAGCGGGTTGTGAGCGCATCGGGGCTGGTGACCATCCTGTTCACCGATGTCGTCGGCTCGACGGAGATCAACTCGGCGATCGGCGATCGGGCCGCCGACGAGCTCCGCCGACTGCACTTCGACGACCTCAACGAGGCGATCGCCGCCACGAACGGAACACTCGTCAAGACCATCGGTGACGCGGTGATGGCGTCGTACGCGAGCGCCGCCGACGCGTTGCACGGCGCGGTCGAGATGCAGCGGGCGGTCGATCGGCGCAATCGGCGGGCGTCGGGCCAGGACCTCCACGTCAGGATCGGTGTGAGCGCCGGTGACGCCACGTTCGAGGACGAGGATTGGTTCGGCACGCCGGTGGTCGAGGCATCACGGTTGTGTTCGGCGGCAGCCTCGGACCAGATCCTGATCAGTGACCTCGTCGGTGCACTCGCCGGGAGTCGGGTCGACCATGCGATCACGTCGCTCGGACCGCGCGAGCTGAAGGGTCTGCCATCGCCGATCGGCGTGTCGGAGGTCGAATGGCGCTCCGAGGATGTCGATGCGGCAAGCGTGCCCCTGCCAGGGTTCGTCGACACCAATCCCTCGTTCGCGTTCGCCGGTCGGTCAGCGCAGCTCGAGGCTGTTCGGATGGCGTGGAAGGACGCCATCGAGCAGCGGTGCCGGGCGGTGCTGATCTCCGGTGAGCCGGGAGTCGGCAAGACCCGACTGGTGACGGAGTTCGTGCGCACCGCTCACGACGACGGTGGCGTCGTGCTCTGGGGGCGCTGTGACGAAGAGCTCGAGGTTCCCTATCAGCCGTTCGCCGAGGCGTTGAGGTTGTTCGTGGCGTCGATCACCGACGAGCGGTTGCGGAGTGATCTCGGCCCGTACGCGGCGGATCTCTCGTTGCTCGTGCCCGATCTCGCCAAACGAATTCCGGGGTTGACGATCCAGCCGGTCGGAGATCCTGATGCGGAACGTCACCGGCTGTTCGAGGCGGTCGGCGAGGCGTTCTCCGTGATCGCGCGCACCGATGCCGTCGTGCTCGTGCTCGACGACATTCACTGGGCAGACAAGCCGTCACTGCTGCTGTTGCGGTTTCTCCTGCGTCGGGGCGAGCCGATCCGGCTGTTGATCCTCGGCACCTACCGCGACACCGACCTCGACCGGTCACATCCTCTGGCCGATGTGCTGGCCGACCTGCGACGCGAACCGTGCGTCGAACGGGTCGACCTCGTGGGGCTGGGCCTCGACGAGATCACCACCTTCATGGAACTCGCTGCCGGCCACGACCTCGACACACCCGGTATCGAACTGGCCAAGGCGGTGCACCGCGAGACCGAGGGCAATCCGTTCTTCCTCAGTGAGATGATCCGCCACCTCGCCGAGTCCGGGTACATCGTGCAGCGCGACGGCCAGTGGGTCAGCGACTACACGCTCGACCAGGTCGGTATCCCCGAGGGCATCCGCGAAGTGGTCGGCCGTCGCCTGTCTGCGTTGTCGTCGACGGTCAATGCGGCGCTCTCGATCGCGTGTGCGATCGGCCCGGAATTCGACGTCGCGACGATCGAGGCCGCCGGTGGTCCGTCGGGTGATGATCTCTTCGATGCCCTCGACGACGCGGTACGCGCATCGGTGGTCCGCGAGGTCGCCGGAAGCTACGGGCGCTACGCGTTCGCGCACGCGTTGGTTCGCTCGACGCTGTATGACGAACTTTCGACGACACGCCGAGTGCGCCTTCACTGGAAGGTGGGCGAAGCGCTCGCTGCGCGTCACGGCGCCGAGGAGCAGTACGTCGACCAACTCGCCCATCACTTCGCGGAAGGGGCGATGGCCGGCGATCCGATGGTGGCGCTCGAGTGGTGTGTGAAGGCGGCGGAGCGTGCTGCTGGCGACCTCGCGTTCGAGGCAGCGATCCGGTCCTACGAGCGAGCGCTCGCCGTGCTCGAACTCGTCGAGGATCCTGACCTCACGGTGCAGGCCGACATCGAGATCGCGTTGGCCGACATGTTGCGCACCGCCGGTGACGAAGGGTTCCTGGACGCCGGGTTCCGAGCTGCTGCTACCGCTCGACGCGCTGGCGACGCCGAGCGCGTGGCTCGGGCAGTTCTGGCCATGGACGAGGACAACCCGCCGGGCGCAGTGGAGCCCGGGGACGCACTGCTGGAGCTCATCGCCGAGGCGATCGCCGCGCTCGACATCGAGCCGTCCGAACTGCGGGCGGGACTTCTCGGAATGCTGGCTGTCCGCATGTATTGGTCGCCCGAGCGAGACGTGCGCATCGGGGCCGGGCTCGAAGCCCTCGCCATGGCACGCGAGGTGGGGAGCGCTGTGTCGATGTCGCGGATCCTGGCTCGCAGCTGGGCATTCCTCGACGCGTCGCGGCCGAACATGCACGAGGTCGCCACCTACTCGAGCGAGACGCTGGCACTCGCGCGACCGGGAACCGGTGCCTACATGAGCGCACTCGAGAATCTCAGTGCCGCCGCGGCGGCGAGCGGTGACACCGACGCCGCGCTCGAGTATCTCGACCGGCTCTCGACCATGGCCCGCGAGACTCGCCTGTCGGCGGCGATCTTCCGGTCGATGAACTTCTCGGCGTTGCTCGCCGTGCACGTCGGTGAGATCGAGCGCGCCGAGTCCGAGGCGCTCGCAGCGTTGGAGTACGGCAATCAACATGCCCAGGGCGACCGGGCCATCAGCAACTACGGCGGCGTCATCTACAACGTCCGGCGGGCGCAGGGACGTGGCGTCGAGCTGCTCCCGCTGCTCGAAGGGCTCGTCGAGTCGCAACCCACCCTGCCGGTGTGGAGGATCGCACTCGCCGGGGCCAGCTACTTCGCTGGGCGGAACGACCAACTGCGCGAGCAGGTCGAATGGTTGAGCACCGACCGCTGTGCCCGAGTCCCGCTCGATCTCGAGTATCCCGTAACGCTGTGCGGTCTCGGCCGGCTCGCGCCGTACGCCGACCTCGACGCCGAGACGTGCGAGTTCATCTACGCAACACTCGTTCCGTTCGCCGGGACCATGAACTACACCGGTACGAGCATTTCCGATGCCAACGACGTCGCGCTTGCGTGCCTCGCCGACCACCTCGGTCGCCACGAGGTCGCCGATGGCCACTACCGCGACGCGATCGCCCTCGCCGACCGAGCCCGGGCCATCCCCTATGGCGCCCACTATCGCTACGAGTGGGCTCGGGCACTCGTCGACCGGGGAGACACGGAACGCGCCAAGCCGATGCTCGCCGAGGTGGCCGACCTCGCCGAGGGCCGCGACATGCACGGACCGGACGGCTACGTGGCCTGGTCGGCAACGTTGCTCGACCGCATCTCCTGATCGACGCGCGATCGGTTGCCGCCGACGGCAGCGCTCTCACGTTTGTCGCAAGCTGGTTCGGGCCGGTTGGATGACGTCCGAGGCAGGCCGCTTCGCGCGGTGGGCCCGATTTTCGGACTTGGCTCCGCGCTGCCTCACCATTCGCGTCAAGATGTTCGGGTGGTGAGCGCAGGGGAGCCCCTTCCGACGGGCGTGGTCACGTTCCTGCTGACCGACATCGAGGGCTCGACGCAGGCGTGGCAGGCCTCACCCGGTGACATGACCGCCCGCGTGTCGAGGCATTACGAGATCCTCGATTCGATCATCGCCTCCCACGGCGGCGCCCGACCCCAGGAGCAGGGCGAGGGCGACAGCGTGGTGGCGGTCTTCGTCGATCCGGTCGCCGCGGTCAAGGCTGCGGTCGACGCGCAGGGCGCACTTCGCGATGCCGTCCCCGATCTCCCCGTGCGCATCGCGCTGCACACCGGAGATGCCACGTTGCGCAACGAAGACAACTACGTCGGGCTCACGATCATCCGCTGCGCACGCATCCGGTCGTGCGGGCACGGCGGCCAGATCCTGGTGTCGGACGACACCGCACGGGCCACCCGAGACGCTCTCGACGGCTCGCTCGGGCTGCTCGACCTGGGCCAGTACGGGCTGAAGGGTCTCCACGGGCGCGAACGGATCTGGCAGGTCACCGACTCGCGCCTGCCCGTCGAGTTCCCGCCGCTGAACGCCGGAGCATCGGCCACCGGAAACCTTCCGGCTCACTTCAGCTCGTTCGTCGGCCGGCGCGTCGAGCTGGTGGCCGTCGGTGAGGCGCTCGCCGCGAATCGCCTCATCACGCTGGTCGGCGACGTCGGCATCGGCAAGACCCGCCTGGCCATGGCCGCGGCGGCTGCAGCCGCCGACTCGAAGCCGGGGGGTGTCTGGTGGGTCCCGCTCGCCGATCTCCCGGCCGATGACACCGATGCCGTTGCGGCGTGGATGCTGCACTCGTGTTCGCTGTCGCGTCCCTCGGTCGACCCGGTCGAGGGGCTGATCGACCACTTCGGATCGATCGCCCATTCGCTGGTGGTCGTCGACGGACTCGGCGGCGCCAGCGACGCCGCCGCCGCGGTGATCAGCCGGCTGCTCGGCCAGTGCCCGGACACCCAGGTGCTCGCGACGGGGATCGAGCCGCTCAACCTGCCGGGAGAAGTGGTGCAGGTGGTGCCACCGATGGCGATGCCCGCGGGCGACGGGGTGATGCGCCTCGACGAGCTGGAAGTGTTCGATGCGACCCGCTTGTTCATCGAACGGGCCGCGACGACGTCCGGTCGGCAGTTCGACGATGCCGATGCATCCGACATCGTCGAGTTGTGTCGAGATCTGCACGGGGCGCCACTGGCGATCGAGCTCGCCGCAGCTCGGGTGCGTTCCACGCCGATTTCGGATCTGATCGAGAGTCTCGGTGCGTTGGTCGATTCGGACGGACCGATCGACGTGGCGAGAACGCTCGCTTCGTCGATCGAGTGGACGTACCAGTTGCTCGACGTGGACGCCCAGGCAGCGCTGCGTCGGCTCGGTGTGTTCCGTGGCGACATCGAGATCGATGCCGCCACCTCGGTCGTGCGTGGGGGAGACCTCGATGATCGCGCCGCGGCGGTTGCGCTGCGTCGGCTGTTCGATCAGCAGTTGCTGAGCTTCGACGACGCCTCGGGGCGCGCCGGTGTGTCGGCGGCGGTACGAGCGTTCGCCCGAGAACGCCTGCTGGCCTCCGAGGACGTCGACGCGGTGACCGCGCGCCACGGCGAGTGGTTTGCCGCCGTCGCCGAGCGCTTCGGTGACGAGCCCGGCGTCGAACAGGAGCTGCCGATGTCGTTGCTTGCCCCCGACGAAGGCGACGTGCTCGCCGCCCTCGACGCATCGATCGAGTCCGACCGCCCAACGGTCGCCTACCGGATCCTCGTCGCACTCGGCGCCAAGTGGAGTTCGATCGGACACCCCGAGGTCGGCGAGCAGGCGGCGAACTGGTTGAGCACGCGTTCGCCGAGCGATGGCGAGGAGATGTGGGCCGCGGCGGTGGCACGAGCGTGCTTCGAACGATCAGGCGACCCCGACTCGCCGATTCACCAGTTCGCCGAGGAGGCCGTGGCAATCGCCGAAATGGTCGGCGACGTCGAGTCGCCCCGCTGGCTGTCACCGGCGCAACACACGGCCGGTGAGGCGGCGACAGCGAGATCTGTCCGCGGGGACATGGCCGATCGGCCATGACCTGATGGAGACTGGCGCGATGAGTGACGAGGACCGGCCAGGTGGGCCACGGGCATGGTTGGTCCTCAGCCAGCCGGGCCAGGCACCTCTGACCGTCGAGCTCGACCGCGAACTCACGATCGGACGCGACGTCGGACATCCGCCCGTCGCCGGTCACGTGACCACACTCGGCGACGCTGGTGTCTCGCGTTTGCACGCCGTGCTGCAACGCAAACCGGCGGGCTGGTGTGTCCAGGCCACCGCGGCGGTCAACGGCCTGTTCGTCAACGGCGCCCGACTCGCGCCCGGCGCAGTTCATCTGCTGTCGACTGGCGATGAGCTCCGCCTCGGCGAGCGGACGTCGCTGATTTTTCATTCGCTCGGCGCTTCTGCGATGGACCGTTCGTTGACCGAAGTTGCGCGGCCACGGCCGGAGCTCACCGCGGGAGAACGACGTGTGCTGTTGGCGTTGTGTTCGCCGGTGCTCGACGGGGATGCCTTCACGCCGCCGGCTGCGGTGGCGACGATCGCCGACGTGTTGTGCGTCACCGAGAGCGCGGTCAAACAGCAGCTCGGTCGGCTCTATCTCAAGTTCGGAGTCGAAGAAGGCGCCGACCGGCGTGTCCGTCTTGCGAACGAGGCGCTCACCTGTGGTGCGGTTCGCTTGGCCGACCTGCAGGCGATCAGAGAGTCGCCGTGATGGAACCGGACACCGCAGCTCGTGACCTGCCGGCGCTCGTCGGCGGCCGATTCCAACTCGCCGAGCTCCTCGCCGCTGGCAGCGAAGCAGAAGTGCACCGGGCGCGCGACCTCGACTTGGGTCTGGACGTCGTGCTCAAGACCCGACGCGTCGTCGACGCCGCGGATCTCGACCGACTTCGCCGCGAGGCCGGCCTGCTGATGCGACTGGTCGCACATCGGGGATTGCCGACCGTGCGCAGCGATCTCGTCGACGGCGACCGGTACTACATGATCAGCGACTTCGTCGACGGCAACGACCTCCACTCGCTGGTGGCCGCGGGCGATGGCACGGGCCTCGCGCTGGCGACGGTGCTCGATCTCGTCGATCAATTGGCGCAGACACTCGACCACCTGCACGGCCACGCGCCGCCGGTCGTGCACGGCGACGTGAAACCCGAGAACGTGGTCGTCACCGGGGATGGTCGCGTGGTGCTCGTCGACTTCGGCGCAGCGATGCGGGTCGGCGACGATCGAGAACGGCTCGGCACGCCCGGATTCTCTGCTCCGGAGGTGCTCGCCGGCGAAGCATTGACACCCGCTGCCGACGTCTACTCGTTGGCCGCGCTCACGGTGTTCCTGCTCACCGGTGTCGCTCCGAAACTCGGAACGTCCTGGCCGACCGCATTTGCCGACCACGATCTCGCGCGACTCGAACGAATCGTTCGTCGCGGGCTCACCTGGGACCCGCTCGGTCGACCCTGGAGCACGTCGGAGTTCGCGGCGCGCCTGCGCGAAGCGGCCGAGATGGAGGTTCCCACCGGCACGATCACGTTCGCGCTCGTCGGTGGATCGACCGACGGCGACGCGCGCGCCGAGGTCGGTCGCGCCGTTGCCGTTTTCGAGCATGCGGGCGGACGCCAGGTGAGCTCGGTACGTCTCCCAACGGGCCAAGCCCTCTTCGCGTTTGCTCGTGCCGGCGACGCTGCGGCCGCGGCGCTCGACGTCGCCGGTGGCGGCGTGGAGATCGCGTTGCATGCCGGCGATCTCGGAGGCTGGCACGGCACCACCGTGCAGCAGCTCGCCAACGACACAGCGGGCGTGCTGCGCCACGGGGCGACCGATTCGGTGGTGTGCTCGATGCCGGTGCGCATGCTGCTCGGCGCGGCGAGTGATCTGGTGTTCGACTCGGTTGCGGACAGCTGTGCGCTCGTTCGACGTTCCGCCTCGTCGGGCCCCGAGGCGCTCGCGGCCGACCACACGTCGCTCGGCCAGCGAGCCGTGACCTGGTTGGCCGCCCGCCGCATGACCGACATGGCAGGGCGTGTCGACGAACTGGAACTGGTGGCAACGGCGATCGAACGTGCGGGCGAACGCGGTGCAGCTGCCCTGGTGGTGGCGCTGGGCGAAGCCGGCTCCGGCAAGACCCGCTTCGCCGCCGAGATTGCAGGTCGGCGCGCCGACGATGGTGATCTCGTGGTTGTCGGCCGCTGCACCGAGTCGGGCGGCGCCTTCGAACCGTTCCTCGACGCGCTCGGCCACGACGTGTTCGGGTTCGAGGCCGGTCAACTCGAACGCGACGAGGAGGGCTGGATCGACCGGCGCCGATTCTTCGGTCGCATCACCTCCGTGCTCTCGGATCTGGCGCGGCCCGTCACGTTCGTGCTCGACGACGTCCAGTGGATCGATGGCTCCTCGCTTGCGCTGCTCGAGCAACTCCTCGACGATCTCGGTGACCAGCTCGTGGTCATCGCTGGGTGCCGACCCGGCACGCAGGCGCCGGTGCTCGACGAGTTGACCGGACGGCCCGGCACCACCGTGGTGTCGATGAAGCCGCTCGGGCGAGAGGATCTCTCATCACTCGCCGAATCGAGTGGTCTGCACCTGCGTCCCGACACGATCGACGGGCTCCACGCGCTCAGCGCCGGCAATCCCTTCTTCGCATTGCAGTTGCTCGGCCATCTCGCCGACGACCCCACGCACGAGATCGCCAACGGCAGCCTTCCGGTCGGCATTCGTGAGTGGATCCTCCAACGGGTCGATCGGCTCGGCGACCGCATCAGAGATGCACTGGGCCCTGCCGCAGTGGTCGGCCGAAGCTTCGACGTCGTGTTGCTCGCCGATGTGCTGGACGTGAGCCCGCTGGAGATCCTGGAAGGGCTCGACGCGGCCGCTGCCGCCGGTCTCCTCGTCGACGGCGAGCATGCGGGCGAGTTCAGGTTCGTCCACGCCATCGTGCAGTCGACGCTGGAGGCGAGCCTGTCGGCGACTCGTCGCGGTCTGCTGCATGCCGCCGTCGCGCGACGACTGGAGGAGATCGGCGACGACCTCGATCATGTCGAAGCGGCGATGCACCACTGGTTCGAAGCAGACCGTCTCGGCGATCCACTCCATGCGGGTGACGTCGCTGCCGAAGTTGCGACCCGGGCGACCGAGCGACTCGCCCACGAGCGAGCGGTGTCGATCATCGACCGTGCGCTCGAGGTCCTGGCGACGGCAAAGGCGACGACCGAACGCGACCGCGTCGAGGCGCGGCTTCGTCTCGCGCACGGTCGCGCCGATTTCGTGGCGTCGCGCAACAGCGATGGCATCGTGCAGCTGTATCGAGCGGCGGCGTTGGCCGAGGGGGCCAACGACCCCGTCACGCTTGCCGAGTCCGCGCTCGTCGCGTCGCTCAATCGCCGTCACGGGCTCGACGACCCCGAGCTGCTGCGACTCTTGGAGCGGGCCAGCCTGCGGTGCCCGGTCGAGCCGGCGGTGCTCCGCGCGATGCTCCACATCCGTCAGTCCCGTCTGCTTCCGACGACCGTGCGCCACGAGCACCGTTCGGCGATGGCGCGGCTTGGGCTCGTCGACCTCGACCTGATGGATCCGGTCGACCGGGCGACCGTCGAAACCGAGGTCGCGCGGGCGTGCTGGGGACCTGACGATGCGCCGTCCCGCCTCGACCTGGCGACGCGGCTCGTCGATGACGCAACGCTGCAGCTCGTCGGTGGCGGACCCTCGCGGTGGACCGGAGTACTCATCGAAGCGCTCAATCTGCGCTGGGCGGCTCGGATCCAACTCGGCGACGTCCGCGGCGCGCTCGAAGATGCGAACACTGCCGCCCGCGTCGCCGATCAGTCGGGGACCACGTTCCTCCTCAGCAGGGTGATGATGGGTCAGGCGATGATCCACGCCACGTTGGGCGACGACGAGCAGGCCGAGCGGTTGGCTCACGACGCCGTCGCGATGTCGAACCGACACAACCTGGTGCTCGGTCAGATGGCGGTCACCTACGCGGTCGGCCGCAACCGCGGTCAGCAGGCCGAGTTGGCCGGCCTCGAACGCCAGCTCGGCGAGCTGGTCGACGCGAACCCGATGCTCGTCGCACCCTTCGCCCTCGTCCATGCCGAGTCGGGCAGGGTCGACGATGCTCGACGGATGCTCGGCGTTCTCGCGGAGATGGCACCATGGCCCCGCAACTGGGTCTGGCTCGCCACGACCACGGCCGCACTCGAGGCGGCCGTGCTCATCGGCGAGGCCGACATGACCCGGAGGTATGCGGCGGTGCTGAACCGATACTCGGGCCACTGGGCGATGGCCACGGGCGAGCTGGTGTGCATGGGCCCCGTCGATCGCGTCCTGGGACTCGCCCGAGGTGCGGTGGGCGAACTCGACGGCGCCGAGGAGCTGCTGACCTCGGCACTCGAAGCGGCGACGTCCCAGTCGGCTGTGCCATGGACCCGGCTCGCCGAGACCGCGCTCGCTTCCCTTGTGGACAGCTCGAGCTGACCTCGACGACGGGCAAGCGTGGCCCGCGGGCCATGGCGCACGGCGATCGGGTGCCCGAAGATCGGACCATGAACTCCGATCCGGTCAACAGCGTTCCGTCGGGCCTCGTGGCCACGTCGAGCTGGGTCGATGGCATCGACGTGTTCGAGCATCACTGCATCGACTTCGACGGAGTCGTCGCCCAGGGCGTCGAGGTGGCGATCGTGCGTGCTGGTCGGGGAACACGCCAGGACGCACGCTGGATCGAGCATGTCGAAGCGGCCGATCGGAGCGGGCTCGCTGTTGGCTCGTACTGGCATGTGTATCCGTCGCGGGCCGAGGCGCACCACCAAGCCGAACTGTGGGTGGCGGCGATCCGTGGGGCCGACGTGCCGTTCGAGAACGGCCATTGGGCCGACATCTCGACCAGCGACGGCTTCCGACGAGCAGACCTCAGCCGTTTCGTCTCCGCGTTTCTCCGGCGCGCCGATGAGATGCTCGATGGGCACGTCGGCGTCTTCTCGACGCCGGAGTTCTGGCGTCGTCATGTCGGCTTCGACGATCCGGGTCGACCACGTTGGTGGGATTCCGGCACAGAGGCGCTCACCGCATTCGATGCCACCGTCGCCGGAGTGCGCTCGTCGCCGTCGGACCGCGGTGGGCCAGGCAGGCATCGGGTTCGTCCGGTGCCGAGGGTCGCGCGGGCGTGTGTTCCTCCCGGTCTGGTGGTGCGCGGACGGACCGAATCGGTCGATGCCTGGCGTTCGAGATGGGAGCGCGGTCCGGAGATCGCGGTGTTGCAGATGCATCTGAACGACCTCGGCGCGCGCCTCGTCGTCGACGGGGTGTTCGGTCCACAGACCGACGCGGCGGTGCGCATCTGCGATCTGCTCCGCCGCCGCGACCGCCTGCCGTGGCCGTTCAGCCTGGCGCCCGACACCCCGACAGAGGTCTGCTAGAACCTTGATCGGGATGGACGCCACACTCGATGTGAGTGAGCTGTCGACCGCGCAGCTCGTGAACGGTGTGTTCATGGGGGGAGGCGCCAAGTCGATCGCCTACGGCGGTGCGCTGCGCGCCGTCCACGAACGCGGACTCTGGTTCGGCTCGGTCGCCGGTTCGTCGGCCGGCGCGATCGTGTCGGCGCTCATCGCGTCGGGGTTGGAGCTCGATGAACTCGAGGCGGCGATTCCCGCCGGGCTCGCCGCAGCCCGAGCGTCGCTGCCGGCACGCGCCGGCAAGGTGATCATCGGCCATGCCCATTCGGTGTTCGAAGGTCGCGGACTGCGCGCCTGGCTCGACGCGACGATGGCCACCAAGATCGGCAAGGTCGACGGGACGCCGGTGACGTTCGCCGAACTGCACCGCTCGACCGGCATCGAGTTGTACGTCGTTGCTGTCGACCTGGCCAACGGACTCCCGATCGTCTTCTGTCGACGGTCGACGCCCGGCGTCGACGTGGCCGGCGCGGTGGTTGCGTCGGGGGCGATCCCCGGGGCATTCCCGGCCGGTCGTGCGGTCGTCCGGCGCGGCGACGAGGGCGCAGTGGTCCACGCACTCATCGACGGATCCGCGTGGGCGAACTATCCCTCGTTCGTGTTCCAGGACCGATCGTTCCGGGCATGGTTGCGGAGCGAAGCACAACTGGTCGGCGTTGCGGGGCCGACCGATGACGCCGACATCGCCGTCGAAGACCAGCGACCGCTGATGGGCTTCACGCTCGGCGACATCGAGCCACTCGAGCGCCTCGAACCTGTCACCTTCGTTCCCGATGACGGCCCGGACATCAGCCGTCGGTTCGATCGAGGCCCGACGTTCACGTCGCCGAAGCGGTTCAACTATCTGTTCGGGGCGGTGCTGGCGAGCGACTGGGCTCGACTGATCTTCGGGGTCGCGCTCGTGGTGTGGCTGGCCTTGAGCATTGCGACGGTCCCCATCGCATTCCGCCGGTTCTCCGAATGGCTCGTGGGTGTACTGCCCGATCCGCTCGACATGCTGTACCCGTTCATTCTGGTGGGAGCACTGTCGGTCGTGGTGGTGGCGATGATGTCGACGATCGCCGTCATCACGCTCGCACTTCTCGCCGGGCGCATCGTGGCCGACACGATCCTGCCAACGCTCAAAGCGGTGCTCGGCGTCCCGCTCGACGGACCGCCGTGGCTCGGGATGGGTGAGGACAGCGTGGTCGTGCACGTCCCCGACGACGGCCTCCACACCGTGGCGTTCGACGTCACCCCCGAGTTCTGCGCCGAAGCGATCGAGCGTGCCCGCGTGGGTGTGGCCCGACAACTCGATGATCCGATCGTTCAGCGACGACTCGATGCGCTGTTGCGTGGCGACGAGCCAGAGGTGCCGCCGTATCGACCTGGTGAACGTGCCGAGGCGGTGCCACCGTTCGACGAGCGAGCCTCGATCGGAGAGATCGTGGCGCTCGTGGCCGCGGCGGTCGTGGTCGGCGCTGCTGCCTGGCTGGCGACGAACCTGGCCGCCACCGACAGGATCGAGTGGACATTGGCGGCGGTCGCAGCAGCGCTGGGGGCCGTCGTTGCGGCGGTCTGGTATGTCGGAGGTCGCGCGGCACGCCGCGCCGCTGGTCGTTCGACGACAGGCGTCGGACCCGGGCCGCCACCGTCGAAGCGGAGCGCCCGCCTGGTCATCGTGGGCGGATGCGGGCTCCTGCTCGTGGGCCTCGTGCTGTCGGCATCGGCCATGGCCGACCGCTCGCCCGCGACGGTCGACGCCGAGGTCGTGACCGCGCGGCAGGTCCCCGGCACCGACTCGAATCGCTACCTCGTCGAGTACGAGAAGGACGTCGATCCTCCGACGTTCGCCCGAGTGCCGGTGACCACCGAGCGACATCTTCGACTGGGCGAGCACGTGTTCGTCGACACGACGACCGGCAAACTCGTCGGTGCCCTCGATGATCGGCTGTTCGCAACAGCGGTGGTGCTGTGGGTGCTCGCGTTCGGATTGATCACGTCCGGCGTCCGGTCGTACCGGTGGGCGCAGCGATGTGAGCGCCTCACCGTGCTCCTCGACGAACGGACCCCCGGGTAGGGCCTGTCGGCGATGGCGCGGGTCTTCATCAGCTACCGGCGAGCGGACGGCCAGTACGCGGTCGGCTGGATCGAGGAACGACTCCGGCGCCTCGACGAAGTCACGCATCTGCGCACGGCGTTTCGCGACAACAGCCTCCGACTCGGCGACGACCTGAGCGACCGCCTTGCCGATGAGGTGCGCGATTGTGACGTACTGATCGCCGTGATCGGGCCGAATTGGCGCGGCGTGCGCAACGATGGGTCGGCCCGAATCGACGAGTCCATCGACTGGGTGGGCCGGGAGATCATCAGCGCGTTGGGCGAGGGCAAACGGATCATCCCCGTCCTGATCGGCGGCGCCGAACCCTTGCAGGCGACGGATCTTCCTGAATCGTTGCGCCCGTTCGCTGATCTCCTTGCCGTCCGGTTCGATGCGATGGATGACCTCGACCGGCTCGAACACGACCTGGCCGAGTACCTCGACGAACTCGATCACGAACGGGCGAGGCTTCGTGGCCTCGACGAGCCGATCGTGCTGCCGTCGGCCCGCCAGCCGTCGTGGGTCTGGTTCTCTGCGTTCGTTGTCGCCGGTGTGGCCGGGGTGCTCGGGTACGTCACGATGGACCTGTCCGAGCAGTCAAACGAAGCGTGGCGCCTGTTGTCTGCGGTGGAGATCGGCGTGTGGTCTGGGCTCTGCGTGATCGGGTTGTCGTACTTCCACCGGGTGCTCGCCGGCGTGATCCAGATTCGTTGGCCGACCGTTGTCAAGACCGGTGCACTGGCTCTGGCGCTGCTCGCGCTCACCGTCGTGGCCTTCGCCCCTGGAGATGGTGGTGAGCTCGCGTTGACCCTGTTGCAAGGAGCCCTCGCCGTCGCGCTCATGTCGCCGTGGATCGTGATGATGCTGGGTGCGAGTTGGTCGATCACGACAGCTCGATCGGTGCGAGACCGCGCCGAGGTCGTCGCCATTCATCGCCGTGGGCTCCGACTGGCGACGCCGGTGCTCAGCGGCGTCCTCGCCCTCACGGTGCCCACGACGGCGGCGTGGACGTTTCGTGAGGGCCTGCCCGAGGGTGCAACGCGATGGAAGGTCGACCTGACTCCGGTCGAAGCTTGGTCGCTCATTGCGTTCGGTTTGTTCCTCACGCTGATCCTGGTGGCGGCATTGCAGTTCTCGCTCGGCGCGTTGAAGCACGAGTCCGATCTGATCCGTCTCGAGATCGCCGACCTGGCTCCTACGTACCGCCGGTACGTCGATGAGGTGTTGGTCGATCGAGGTCTCGACGTTCGGCTTCCCCTGGTGTGGATCGCGACGGTCCCGTTCGTTGCCGCCCTGGTCGTGGCGATCGTCGGATGGGTCTGGACATGATTCCGAGTCGTCTCGAAAGGACCCATCTCGATGTTTCAAGCTGAGGCCGTCGAAGTCGCCGTTGCCCAGGTCAAGGGGTACGTCTATCCGAGCAAGGCTGAGCAGGCAGCCGCGTACGAGATCCTGATCGAGTTGTCGACGCGCACGTCCAGCGCGCACCTTGCCTCGACCGAAGGAACGATCCGCGAGGTGCTCACGAGCATCGACGAGATGTTCGGCCTCACGCGTGAGATCCTCCGCCGTCACGGCGCCGATGCGTCGAAGGGGAGTGCCGGCAACCTGAGTCTCGCGGTCGTCGCGATTCGGGTGATGAACGAGGTGTTCCGCCCGGTGCTGTCGCGCTGGGAGCCGATGTTGGCCGACTACGAGGCTCGTCGTCCGCTCGACGACCCGAGCGTGACGGCGATCGATTGGGAGCGTCGATGGGATCGCGGCGCCCAGTGTCGGGCGGAACTGAACCAGATGCGGTCGTCGGTGCGCGCCTACATCGACACGCTGAGCCGGATCGCCGGCGCATCGGCGATCGCCGACGCCGTTCTGAGCGCACCCAAGTCGGCCACGATCCCGCACCAGACACTCGACGGATCGCCGCGGCCGCTGTCGATTCCGGAAACGGTGCAACCGCGAGAGCAGATGGTTCGCTGGCTCTCGCCGGTCGAGGGGTGGCACACCTGGCGGTCGTTCCGCCCGGCCCAGAACTCGCTGGAGGCCCTCGAGCAGCAGCCCCATCAACCCACCACCGGTCCCGAGGCCTCGTTCCCCGCGGTGGAGGGAGAGGACTTCTGGTTCGACTACGTCGCCGACATGGGCGACGGATTCGACGGCACCGCCCCGGTGGCGTGGCTGATCGGCCGCCACGAGATCGACCTCCCGGACGATCGTTTCGGCGACGTGCCGACACCACCGGCCCGACTCCCGCGTGCGCAACTGCTGGTGTTCGGCGGCGACGAGGTCTACCCGTTCGCCAAGCCGGGCGTCTACGAAGCGCAGACCGAGTTGCCGTATGCGATGGGCCTGCAAGACGGTCCCGACGGCACCGAGCCGACGCTCGTGGCGATCCCGGGAAACCACGACTGGCTCGGCGGCATCGAGCACTTCCAGCGCTTCTTCCGTTCGGGCCGTACGTTCGCCGGCCAGTGGAAGGTGCCGCAGACCGAGAACTGGTGGCACGTCCAGCTGCCGCAGGGTTGGTGGCTGTGGGGGATCGACACCGCCCTCGAAAACGAGCTCGTCGGCACCCAGGTCGAGTACTTCAGAGAAGCTGCCGAACGCCTTCGTTCCGGCGACCGGGTGATCTTGTGCACTCCGGTCCCCCTCTGGCAGCTTCGCCAGAAGGACCGCCAGAGTTACGCCAAACTCCGCAGCGTCTTCGATCCGTTGATCATCGGCCGGGGCGCAACGATGCCACTGTGCCTGTCCGGCGATTCCCACTACTTCGCTCATCTGGAACGTCTCGACACCGATTTCGACGAGGACCACATCACCGCCGGCGGTGGCGGAGCATTCCTGCAACCGACGCACAATCTGCCTGAGCGGATCCCGCTCGAAGAAGGCAATGCCGAGTTCCGGATGACCGCTCGCTGGCCGCTCCCGGCGGACAGTCGGGCGATTGCACCCGGAGCCAAGCGGATCTTCGATCGCCAGTACTGGCCGATGATCGGGGTGTTCATGCTGCTGCAGCTGGCGTTCATCGCCCTCGCAGCGCTTCCGGGTTGGGTGAACGACCCGGCACCCGCGAAGTCGACGGGTTCCGAACTCGCGACGAACGGGGGTGGAGATGGGTGGCGCAACAAGGTGTGGACCTGGTTCGACAGTGGGAGCGGTGTCGGGTGGAAGGACGCGATCGGCGAGACTCTCGGGTCCGTGTGGCCGTGGCTCCTGCTGCTTCCGGTGGCCTATGCCGGTGTCATTGCGCTCCGCGGCAACAGCGTCGAACCGAAGTTGACCTCTGCGGCGCGCGGCTATGGGTTGCTCGTCGGTGCAGCGGTCGGAGCGACGCTCGTGGTCGTCGAGTCGCTTCGGTACCTCCTCGTTCCCGACAAGTCGGTCGGCGTGGTCATCGCCACCGTCGTGGGCGGTTTCCTTGCGCTCGTCGTGTTCCTGTCCGGCATCCGGTGGACCAACTCGCGCATCAAGGCGGCCGACACGATGGCCTTCTCCCCTGCGTACTCGACGAGGTTCAAGCACTTCCTGCGATGCCGGATCGATCGAAACGGTGATCTCACCGTCCATGTGGTCGGCATGGACCCGGTTGGTGAGGGGTGGTACGAGGCGATGACGAACGCTCGAAGCGTGCCGCCGTACGACCGCGCCGGTGCCCCGAGGATCCACTACGTCTGGGGCAAGACGTATCCGAAGTTCCGGCCTGTGCCGCTCGACATCGCGGTGTCGATCTCGGAACCCGACGATGGCAGCGTGATCAACGTGACCGACGCGTTCCTGCAGGTGTGCGGGATCCTCGTCGATGCCGGACACACGTTGATGTATGGCGGATGGGTCGATGCGGGCTACACCGAACACCTTCGTCGGATCGAGGAGGCTCGTCACGCCGACAACCCCAATGCGGAACGACATCAGATCAACTACGTGCCCGACTACCTGTGGCCGGACCCGGATCCGGGCGAGGAGATCAACCAGTGGATCCGCACGGTTCGAGTCATGCGCGTCCACGCCGACGGCGAATCCGCGGTGGACCGGATCATCGGCGACCTGACGGCGATGCGCCAGCACATGACGCGACGGGCCGATGTTCGTGTGGTGATCGGTGGGGCGCTCCGTCCGGGCCGACCAGGCGAACGCCTCGCCCCTGGCACCGTCGAGGAGGCGTACCTCGCCGCGCGGGCCGGCAAGCCCCTGATCGTGGCCGGTGGATTCGGTGGGGCGGCCGGGTTGATCGCCGAGGTGATCCTGGGAACTGCCGACCCGGCACAGATCGACGAACTGGCTGGTCGGTTCGCGACGCCGTGGGCATCGAATGGCGAACGGGCGGTGTCGTTCGCTGAGATGATCGAGGCCTTGGGCTCGCCGGGCGTGCTGCGCAACGGGTTGACCGACGGCGAGAACCGGGAGTTGCTGCGCAGTCGTGACCCCAACACGGTGAGTGAGTTGATCCAGCGCAGCATCCGCCGCATCGGTAGCCACCACGCACACTGACCGGTGGTTGCGCGAACCGCCGTACTCGTTCAGTCGTCGGCGACAGCGAGCTCGCGGACGCGTGCGAGCAGCACTTCGAGCGCGGGCCGGTTGAGGCCACCCTCAGGGATGATCACATCGGCGTGGCGTTTGGAGGGTTCGATGAAGCGTTCGTGTGCCGGCCGCACCTTGTCGAGGTACTGCTCGATCACGAAGTCGGGGGTGCGACCTCGTTCGGCGACGTCGCGACGTAGGCGTCGGATCAGGCGGATGTCTGCGGCGGTGTCGACGAAGATTTTGAGGTCGAACCGCTCGCGCAGCGCGCGATCCCACAACACCAGGATCCCGTCGACGACGACGATGCGTGCCGGCTCGACGATGCGCACCCGGTCGGTGCGGTTGTGCTCGGTGTAGTCGTACACCGGAACCGGTACCGAGGCGCCGTTCGCAAGGGCGGCGAGGTGATCGTTCAGCAGGGCCCAGTCGAAGGCGTCGGGATGGTCGTAGTTCACCGCCCGTCGTTCCTCGATCGGCGTGTCACCGAGGTCGAGGTAGTACGAGTCGAGCTCGATCAACGACAGATGGTCGGCTCCTGTCATCGACACCAGCCGCTCGGTGACGGTGGTCTTGCCCGAGCTGCTTCCGCCCGCGATGCCGATCATGAACGGGCGCTGCGACACCCCCGCACGATAGGCCAGTGAGGTGCGGTGACTGCACGTGCCGCTGCTGTGCAACAACTTGACCAACACTTGACCACAAAGAGTGATCGTTCGCTTGCGCTGAGTGGTTTCTCGTCTCTACGGTGCGGTGAGTGGTTCGTGAAGGGAACGAGCCCGACGACGAAGGCGGAATCGTGAGCGACGTGGTGCTCGAAACCTCGGATCCGGACATCTCGCCGCACCCATGGGCGCCGCCGTCGATGACCGTGCCACGGCTCGGCCCAGCGCCGACCGTTCCGGTCGCACCGCTGCTGACGCTCGCCGACCTCGACGCTGCTGAATCGACCG
Organism: Ilumatobacteraceae bacterium; assembly: GCA_963828415.1. Classification (GTDB taxonomy): domain Bacteria; phylum Actinomycetota; class Acidimicrobiia; order Acidimicrobiales; family Ilumatobacteraceae; genus Sva-07. The sequence continues at coordinate 35,674 of CAWHEI010000015.1, read as the reverse complement.
CGATGTCGGGGCCGATCGGCCGACGAGGCGCCCTGGCGGCGATCGCCGGATCGAGCGTCGGCCTCGCGGTGCTCGTTGCGGGCTGCGGTGGTGACGGCGCCGAGCAAGTGGTACAGAACGCGCAGCGCCAGGCCGGAGACACGCCGGTCCCGAAATTCACTCCCACCCAGCCCCAGGTGGCGGTCGCGGAGGCATCACCCGCTGATGCGGCGGTGCCGGGCGACGCTGCGGATCTCTCCGCTCGCGTCCCTCGGGAGGTCACCGCATCGAACACGAAGCCCGACGGCTCACCGCCCTCGGACGCCCCACGAGCTGGAACGCCCGGCTCGGACGCAGGGGCCTCGGCGCCTCCATCGGCGGCGACACCGAGCGCGCCGGCGCCACGTCCGGCCCCGGCTCCTGCGCTGCCCCCTCCACAACCGAACACACCCGCCCCCGATCCGTCGCTCCCTCCGGCGGTGCCGCCACCCGATCCCGCCCCGTCTCCCGGTCCAGCTCCTTCACCGCCGCCACCACCACCCGCAGGACCGACCGCCGCCGAGCTCGAAACGATGCACCGCGCAGCGCTCTTGAGCAGCGTGACCTTCGGGCCGACGCCAGCCGGCGCCGCCGAGGTTGCTTCGCTCGGTGCCGCCGGATTTCTCGAGCAGCAACTCACCACGGCGCCCGCTGGTGTCGGCGACGTCCTCGCCGGAGCTCACACGCTCGCCGATGGCATCGAAACTCGATTCCAGCGGTACAAGAACCTCAGTGATCAGCAACCGGCGCGCGAGCTCCGCCACGCCGCCGTGATTCGTGCAGTCCGTCATCCCGGTCAGTTGGCCGAGCGGATGGTGGAGTTCTGGACGAATCACTTCTCGACCTACTCGGGCGAGGACGACAAGAACGTTCGCTTTGCGGCCGCGTCGGACGACCGCGACGTGTTTCGGGTTCATGCGATGGGACGGTTCTCGGACCTGCTGCTCGCCAGCGCCCGCAGCGTCAGCATGCAGCTGTACTTGGACAACTATCGATCCACCGGCTCGCGACCGAATCAGAACTACGCCCGCGAAGTGATGGAACTCCACACCATGGGCGCCTCGAACGGATACGACGAAGCTGACGTGGAGCAGGTCGCTCGGGTGTTCACCGGTTGGGGTCTTGCCGGCAAGCTCGGCGAGACCGGGAACGAGCTGCGCTACGAGTACCAGCCTGCCCGTCACTTCACCGGGCCTGTCGATGTGACCATCGTTGCGCCCGATGGCACGGTCAACACATGGTCGACGCCGGGGCGTTCGGGGCCCGAGAGCGAGCAGGACGGCATCGATCTGCTCAACTTCCTCGCCCGTCTCCCGAACACGGCCAACTACCTCGCCACCAAGCTCGTGCGTCGATTCGTCGGCGACGATCCTCCGGCCTCGCTCGTGGCGTCGGCGGCGCTGGTCTATCTGGCCAACGACACCAACATCGTCCCCGTGCTGCGCCACATCCTGACGAGCACCGAGTTCATCACGGGCCGTGGACCCAAGGTTCGCTCGCCCTTCGAGCTGCTCGTGTCGATGCTTCGGGTGACGAATGCCTCGATCGATCCCGTCGACGACGGCCCTGCTGCTCGTTCGATCAGCGACCAGCTCGTCCGTCTCGGCCACGAGATGTGGGCGTGGCCAACGCCCGACGGCTTCGCCGACACTCGCAACTTCTGGATCACCACGAACACGATGCTGCGCCGCTGGGAACTGGCCGGTCGCGTCGGGAACTCGTCACTGGCCGGCATCGGCGTCGATGCCCTGTCCCTGCTCCCGTCCCCCTTGCCGGCGACGGTCGACCAGCTGATCTACGGAGTCGCATCCCGCATCGGTGTGACGATCGCAGAGACCGAGGTGACGGCGATCGCGACCTTCCTCGAGGTTGCCACCGACGCCCCGATCGACGGGCTCCGTCTCGATCGGGTGGCCGGCGACATCGTCGGCCTGCTGTTGTCCGTCCCCTCCAATCAGTATCGCTGAACTCGGGAGCATCATGACTGCCACCTTCGACAATCGTTCGACGACCGCACCGCCGTCGCCGCACAAACGGATCTCGCGACGCAGCGTCGTCAAAGGCCTCGGAGGAGGGGCGGTCGCCACCGTCGCCGTCACCCTGCCCGGATTCGGCGGCGTTGCCTTTGCGTCGAACAATGCCAACCGGGTGGGGGACGTGATCGTCAACGTCTTCCTTCGCGGCGGCATGGACGGCCTCTCGGTGGTCGGTCCGCTGAACGACGAGGCCGGGGCGAGCCACCTCCTGGCGGCCCGGCCCACCATTGCTCTCGACCCCGCCAGCCTGCTGCCGGTCCACCAGAACTTCGGGCTGCATCCGATCATGGCGCCGTTGATGTCGGTCTGGAACGCAGGTCGACTCGCGCTGATCCCTGCTGCCGGTTTCCCGAACGGCGACCGCAGCCATTTCGCTGTTCAGCGCAAGATGGACGAAGGACTCGACAACGGTGTGGTCGGCTCGGGATGGCTTGCACGCCACCTCGATGCCACCCCGACCCCGCCACCAACTGGGTTGCGCGCAGCGACGCTTCCATTCGGTCAGCGGAGCATGGCCGGCTCGTCGGTGTCGGTGACGATGGGCAGCGTCGATTCCTTCCGGGTGAACGGATTCCGCGGCAACGGTGGCGCAATCAGGGCAGCGATGCAGGACCTTCACACCGTCGACGACACCAAGGTCGTCAACCAGCGAGCCCGTGAGGCGCTGGCGGCGCTCGACATCGTCAACAACGCGCCGGTGACTCCACCCGCCAACGGCGCGGTCTACCCGACAGGTGGTCGTGGCCGGAACTTCGGTCGCGTGCTCGCGCAGGTGGCGCAACTCATCCGTGCGGATGTGGGGATCGAAGCCGTCGCGACCGAAGCGTCGCTCGGATGGGATCTGCACGAAGGCTTCGGAGATCCGACCACCGGCCGTCAGGCCGAGAACCTGGCTGCCCTCGCTGATGTGTTGGCAACCTTCGCGCTGGATCTCGGCGACGACATCAACCGAGTGACGGTGGTGTTGATGACCGAGTTCGGGCGCACGTTCCGAGAGAACGGCGGCGCCGGCGTCGATCATGGTCGAGCGAGCACGATGATGGTGATGGGCGGCGGCATCCGCGGTGGCCTGTACGGCAACTGGCCCGGCCTCGCTCCCGCCGACATCGACGGAAATGCACTGCGCGTCACGGTCGACTACCGCTCGGTGCTCGCTGACATCCTCCAGTACCGACTGGCCACCGGCAACATGGCAGCGGTGCTGCCGGGCTATGTCGACACACCGGAGAAACGACTCGGATTTGCCCTCCCGCTGAGCTGAACTTCGTGGGGTGCTTGTATTCCGCGACCATTTGCGGCCAACCTGTGCGGTGATGCTCGACGAACGCTCCGCCGCCATGCTCGATTTCGAACGCGCCTGGTGGAACAACGACGACCCGCGTGACCAGGTCATCCGCGCGCGGTTCCAGTGTTCGCCGGAGGAATACCATGCGGAACTGACCAAGGTGCTCGACGACCCGGCCGCGATGGACCACGACCCGCTCGTGGTGCGTCGACTCAAGCGGTTGCGTCTCCGAGCCCGCAAGGCCCGCCTCGACGGTTCGTCGGTAGCGGCAGGAGAGGGAGCGCACGCATGAGCAACGAAGACCCCGACGCACCGGTGACACCCACGCCCAGTCGACGTTCGCCCCGCCAAGGTGTCGGCGGATCGCCGATGGGGTCCACCATCAGCATCGTGCTGGCCGTCGTGGCCGTCATCGTCGGCTTCCTCATCCTCAACAACATCACCGACGACGGATCGTCGGGTGATGTATCGGCGCCCGTCGACTCCGTCGTCGACACCACGCCGGACTCGGTCGTCGAGACCTCTTCGACCACCACGACCGTGCCGGCACTCGTCACCGAAGGCGCCACCGTCGTGGTCGCGAACGCCAGCGGCGTGCCGGGTTCGGCCGGGCGCATGTCCACCGAACTCGCAGCGGTCGGTTTCACGATGGCCGAGGCGACCAACTCCACGCAGTCCGGGCTGACCGCCTCGATCGTCCAGTACGACCCGAGCAACACCGCCGCACTGGCGGTCGCCGAGTCGGTCGCGCGCAGCATGGGCGGCCTCACCGTCGAGGTCGTGCCAACGCCCGCACCGGTCGAAGGTGGGTCGTTGAACGGTGCCGGCGTGCTCGTCCTGCTCGGCACCGATCAGGCCGACAAGACGATCGCCCAACTCTCGGCACCGACCGCAGAAGTGACCCCCGCCCCCGATCCGTCGGGCGGCACCACGACCGACACGTCCGACACCACCACCGACACCACCGGCTGATCGCTCCTCAGCGTCGGGCGGCCAACCAGGCTGCAGCGGCGTTCTCGATCAGGCGCTTGGGTTCGGCGAAAGCCGCCTCCTCGCCGAAGGCGTCGACGAGCGACACCACGTCGATCCCCGCCGGTACCGATCGGTCGGATCGAACGTCCGACCCCACGATCGCGAGCACGGGGATCGCGTACTCGACGGCAACCGACGCGATGCCGCCGACGACCTTGCCGGCCGAGCTGGTGTCGTCCAGGCAGCCCTCGCCGGTGATCACGAGGTCGGCGCCCTCGAGGTGGTCGTAGAGATCGAGTTCGTCGGCGACGAGTTCGAAGCCGGGAAGCAGCGTCCCGCCGAGCGCGGCGAGCGCTCCGCCGAGACCGCCTGCGGCGCCGCCGCCGGGAATCGAGGTGACATCGACGCCGAAGTCGTCGAGGAACATCTGGGTCATCCGTTCGAGGCGACGTGTGAGCATCGTCACCTGCGCTCGTGAAGCGCCCTTCTGTGGGCCGAACACCGCCGCGGCGTCGGTGAAGGTGGTGGTCACGTCGCACGCGACGAGCAACTCGACCTGTTTCAGCCGGGCGATGGCGGTGATCGCCCGGATCGCGCCGAAGCCGCCGTCGGTGGTCGCCGAGCCGCCGAGTCCGACGATGATCCGGCGGGCACCGGCATCGAGGGCATGGTCGATCAGCTCGCCCGTACCGGTGGTCGTGGCGTTCAGTGGGTCGTTGCCCGCGGCGCCGCCGATCAGGGTGAGGCCGCTGGCCCTGGCCATCTCGATGACGGCGGTGCCCTTCGACAGTCGCCAGTCGGCGCGGACCGTGTCGCCGAGCGGGCCCGTGACGGTCGACGTGCGGTTCGCCCCGCCGAGGGCGTCGAGCAGGCCGTCGCCACCATCGGCCATCGGCACCTCACTGCAATCGATTCCCATCTCCCAGCAGGCGTGCCCGATCGCAGCGGCGACCTCGGCGGCACTGAGGGTGCCCTTGAACTTGTCGGGCGCTGCGACCACACGGCGGATCGGTCGGCGGGTGGACACGACGGCGACCATACCCGCGGCGTCCGTCGCCCGATCGGGCTGATTGTCGACCGCATGAGTCGGGAATGGCGCCGGTAGCCTCCCGGCCATGGCAGTGACCGTTCGCATTCCGACCACCATGCGCCCGTTGACGGGTGGCGACAAGCAGGTCGCCGTCGAGCCGGGCACGCTCAACGACATCGTGGCGGCACTCGAAGCTGCGCACCCGGGGATGGGTGAGCGCCTCGTCGACGAGGACGGCGCGCTGCGCAAGTTCGTCAACGTGTTCGTCGACGACGACGACGTGCGCTACCTCGATGGGCTCGACACCAAGGTCGACGACGGCCTGACCGTGTCGATCATCCCCGCCGTCGCCGGCGGCTGAGCACCGACCGAGTCGCCGACGCCAACCACGTTTGCGTTGCACTTCTGGTGATCCGGGTCACCGAGAACTGAGCGCAAACGTTTCGGGCCCCGCCCACCCGTTTGCGTTGCACTTCGGGTGATCCGGGTCCACCGGAACTGACGCAAACGGAGAGTGCGGGCGGCGGGCAGGGTGCGCGAGGCTGGGGCGATGACGGCGCGAGTGGAGGATCGGGGAGCGGTCCGGGTGGTCACGATCGACCGACCCGAGGTTCGCAATGCGGTCGACGGACCGACCGCGCAACTGCTCTACGACGTGTTCGTCGACTTCGACGCCGACGACTCGGTGTCCGTCGCGGTGCTCACGGGCGCGGCCGGCGCCTTCTGTTCGGGTGCTGACCTGACGGCGATCTCCGATGGCCGGGGCAACTCGGTCCTCGACGTCGATCCCGACGAGATCGTCGGTTCGCTCGGACCGATGGGCCCGACGCGCCTCCAGTTGTCGAAGCCGGTGATCGCTGCCGTCGAAGGACATGCCGTCGCCGGCGGGCTCGAACTCGCCTGCTGGGCTGACTTGCGCGTCGCCGCGACTGACGCAATCTTCGGCGTGTACTGCCGGCGCTGGGGCGTGCCGCTGGTCGACGGCGGCACCGTACGGTTGCCGCGACTGATCGGCCACAGCCGTGCCCTCGATCTGATCCTGACGGGCCGCGGCGTCGACGGTGTCGAGGCCGAGCGCATCGGGCTCGCCAACCGGGTGGTCGAACCTGGCCAGGCGCTCGACGCCGCCGTGGTACTCGCTGCCGAGATCGCCGCGCTCCCGCAACGCTGTCTGCAATCGGACCGAGCCTCGAGCTACGACCAGTGGTCGCTCGACCTCGGTGGTGCGCTCTCACGCGAGACCCGCCTCGGGCGAGCCACGATCGCCTCCGGTGAGACCCTCGCCGGCGCCGCCCGATTCGCGAGCGGTGAAGGCCGCCACGGCGCTTCCGCCTGACCGTCCGCACCGACCACGTTTGCGTTGCACTTCGGGTGACCCGGGTCACCCGAAGTGCAACGCAAACGGAGAAGGTCTGGCGGTTGCGGGCTTAGCAGTCGAAGCCGTAGAGTGCTAACCGGCGTCCGCCGGGTTCTCCGGCGGCGCAACGACACTCACCGCAACGAAACCTCACAGCTTCGAAACACGTCCAACGGAGGACACACAAGATGGCGAAGATGATCGCATTCGACTCCGAGGCTCGCCGAGCCCTCGAGGCCGGGATGAACCAGTTGGCCGATGCCGTGCGCGTCACGCTCGGCCCCAAGGGTCGCAACGTAGTGCTCGACAAGAAGTGGGGTGCTCCCACGATCACGAACGACGGCGTGTCGATCGCCAAGGACATCGAGCTCAAGGACCCCTACGAGCGAATCGGTGCCGAGCTCGTCAAGGAAGTCGCCAAGAAGACCGACGACGTCGCCGGTGACGGCACCACCACGGCCACGGTCCTCGCATGGACGATGGTCCGCGAAGGTCTTCGCAACCTCGCCGCCGGCGCGAACCCCATGGGGCTCAAGCGCGGCATCGAGCAAGGTGTGGCCGCCGCAGTCGAATCGATCAAGGCGAACTCGATCGAGGTCGACTCGACCCAGCAGATCTCACAGGTCGCGGCGATCTCGTCGGCCGATCAGGAGATCGGTGACATGATCGCCCAGGCGATCGACAAGGTCGGCAAGGATGGCGTCATCACCGTCGAAGAGGGCCAGACGTTCGGCATGGAGATGGACCTCGTCGAGGGCATGCGCTTCGACAAGGGCTACCTGTCGCCGTACATGGTCACCGACACCGAGCGCATGGAGGCGTCGTTCGACGACCCGTACCTGCTGTTCGTGTCGTCGAAGATCTCCACGATCCGCGACCTCGTGCCGATCCTCGAGAAGATCATGCAGACCGGCCGTCCACTCGTGATCGTCGCCGAGGACGTCGACGGTGAGGCCCTGGCCACGCTCGTCGTCAACAAGATCCGCGGCACGTTCAAGTCGGCCGCCGTCAAGGCTCCCGGCTTCGGCGAACGTCGCAAGGCGATGCTGCAGGACATGGCGACCATCACCGGTGCGCAGGTCATCAGCGAAGAGGTCGGTCTCAAGATGGAGAACGTCACGCTCGACCTGCTCGGTGAGGCCAAGCGGGTCATCATCACCAAGGACGAGACGACCATCGTCGAGGGCGCAGGCGCCGAGGACGACATCAAGGGCCGGATCAACCAGATCAAGGCCGAGATCGAGAACACCGACTCCGACTACGACCGCGAGAAGCTCCAGGAGCGCCTCGCCAAGTTGACCGGCGGCGTTGCGGTGCTCAAGGTCGGCGCGGCCACCGAGGTCGAGCTCAAGGAGAAGAAGCACCGCATCGAAGACGCGGTCTCCACCACCAAGGCAGCGATCGAAGAAGGCGTCGTCGCCGGCGGTGGCGTCACGCTGCTGCGTGCGGTCGAGGCGGTCACCAAGGTCGCCGACACCCTCGAAGGTGACGAAGCAACGGGCGCTCGCCTCGTCGCAACATCGCTCGTTGGTCCGATCAAGCAGATTGCCGAGAACGCCGGCGTCAACGGTGGCGTCGTGATCGCCAAGGTGCTCGAACTGTCCGGCAACGAGGGCTACAACGCCGCCACCGACACCTACGAGGACCTCGTGAAGATCGGCGTCATCGACGCTGCCAAGGTCACGCGTTCAGCGTTGCAGAACGCCGGCTCGATCGCGGCGCTGTTCCTCACCACCGAAGTCGTCATCGTCGACAAGCCCGAGAAGGCTCCCGCCATGCCCATGGGCGGCGGCGACATGGACTTCTGATCCGACCTCACCCGCACTGAACCGAGCGTGGTTCCCGGAGCCCTGGGCTCGGGGAACCACGCTTGTTCTGTTTTCGGGGGCGCGCGGTTGGATCGCGTGCCGGAACGTGGACAGCTCCTCGTTCTGACCCCTCAACGCGTTCGGCGTCGCAACTGGGGTCTGACCTCTTTTCTTCTCCCGTAGCCTGACGCCATGCGTATGGAAGCTGGCCTGACCGTCGTCCACTTGTTCGGCAAACCGACGCGTCGACTCGATCGCGAGGCCGTGGTCGCTGCGGTCAAGGCCGCCGAGGCCGAAGAGTGTCAGGTGATCACCGCTGCGATGCTCGGCCACAAAGCCGACATCTCGTTCATGGCGTTGGCCGCGGACTGGCGAACCCTGCGCACCCTGCAGTCAGCACTGCAGCGCGCCGGCATCGACATCGTCGACAGCTACGTCTCGATCACCGAGGTCAGCGAGTACGCGAAGGGGATGCCCGAGCACATGCTGCAGGCGCGGCTGCATCCCGAGATCCCGCCCGAAGGGATGAACGCGTTCTGCTTCTACCCGATGAGCAAGAAGCGCGAGGCCCACGCCAACTGGTTCGCCACCCCGTACGACGATCGCAACGACATGATGATGGAGCACGGCAAGAGCGGTCGCACCTTCGCCGGTCGTGTCGCCCAGCTCGTCACCGGCTCGACGGGGCTCGATGACTTCGAATGGGGAGTCACGCTGTTCGCCGTGAGCCCCGACGTGCTCAAGGACGTCGTGTACACGATGCGCTTCGACAAGGGTTCGGCCCTCTACGGCGAATTCGGGGCCTTCTACGTGGGGTATCTCGACTTCATCGAGAACATCCTCTGACGACCGGCGCTGCGGCCGTCCTCAGCTGCCGACGACGACGGTGCGCTGCAGGACGTCTCGACCTGTCTCGTCGAACTCGAACTGGTCGAAGATGCTGCGCGACGGATCGCCGGTTCGAACGAGGAGATCGGTGACGCCGGACGGACCGTTGTAGTCGATCTGCAGTCCCGACTCGATCGTGTCGACACACGTTGCGAACGCCATGCAGACCGACCCGCTCACGCTGACCTGGGCGAGCTGACGGGCGATCTCACGCGGGGCGTCGGAGTCGGCGCGGACGCTCGCCAGCGCGATCAGGTTGGCGCAGTCGAAGGCGTTGGCGGCGAACAGTCCCGGCGGGTCGAACGGTGCGTCGATGTCGCCGGAATCGGCCTGCGGGGCGAGGCCGACGATCTTCTCGCGCAGCTCGCTGTCGAGGCCTTGAATTCGTTGCGGAGCGGCCGGGTTGCGGAGCGCGTCGTTGACGACGATCGTGGACAGGCCGCTCGTGTCGTCGTCGTCGAGCGCTTCCAGGAATCTCGTCCCGTCCTCGCCGCCGGCGAGCAGGATGAGCACCTGAGTGTCGGAGTCGGCGAGCAGTGCCGCTTCGTCGGACAGGTCGTCGTCGTCGGCTGCGAACGCAATGCGACCGACGACCGCAATTGTCTCGTTGGCCAACGATGCCTCGACCGCGTTCGCGAACGGACGGCCATAGGAGTCGTCGACGTAGACGATCGTGACGCGCTGCGCCCCGGTCTGATCGGCAGCGGCACCGATCGCCCGAGCCTGCAACGAGTCGCTCGGTACCGTGCGGAAGAACAGGTCGTCGTCGGGGAAGTCGTCGAGTGCCAGGGCGCTCGCCGTCGGGGAACACACGACCTTGCCCGCGGCGACGAGTTCGTCGAGCGTGCTCAGCGCGACGAGCGACGAGGCGGGCCCGATGATCGCATCGACGTCGCTGTCGAGCAGCGTCTGGATCGACGCGGTCGCCGTTGCGGTGCTGCTGCCTTCATCGGCGACCACCAGCCGCACCTGTTGGTCGAGCACGCCGCCCGCATCGTTGATCCGATCGACTGCGGTCTCGACGGCCGCCGCCATCGGCTCGCCGAGCAAGGTGTCGGTGAGCGGAAGCAGCGCGCCGATGATCAGCTGGCCGTCGCCCGTCACCTGCGCTCTCACCGTGGTGGTGGTCGTGTCGGCGACGGTCTCGTCGACGACGCTCTCGTCGCCGGGGGAACATGCAGCGAGTGCTGCCGCGAGCGCCAACGCGACGGCGAACCCGACCGTTGATCGTTGGCGGTGAGACCTCATCACGACCGCCCAGCGTAGGAGAGGCGTCGCCCGCCTGCCGGCCACCCCGCGTTCGGAGGTTCAAGTTTTCGTCTGGATCTGCCGATTCAGGACCCGATGAGGATGCATCGGTGAGAATCTGGCACTGGTACGGCGGGCCCGGGTCATCTCGACTCGCGCGCGCCGATGGCTCGCCGACGCACGAGAACACATGACCGACCATTTCCAGCTCCCCAGTGACATTGCACTCGAGGAACAGACGCGCGCCGGTTCGGAGGCGGCCTGGAACGAACTGCGTGATCGCCACCGTGATGCGATCGAGGCGCTCGCCCGTTCGCGAGCGAACCGAGGGGTCGAGCATTCGGTGGACGCGGTGTTCGAGGAGTTGCGCACCGGCATCGTCGAGGTCCGCCAACGCCCCGACGGCCAACCGAACCCACCGATTCGACCACGGGCGGTGGCGCTGCTGACCGGTGGTGCGTATGGGCCGGCATGGATCATTCCGCCGCCGCCGGGTTCCGACACGATGGCGCAGTCCGACCAACGATCGACCGAACTGCCCGCTCGTGACGAGCTCGTCGTGCTGGCAGCGGCATTCGGTCGGCTGCCGACGCTGTGGCAGGCGGTGCTGTGGCACCGCTGGGTCGAACGGGCCCCGGCCGCGGAGTTGACGGCGATTCTCGGACGTCCGGCCGCCGACGTCGTCGCACTGGAACAGACTGCTCGCCGCGGCCTCGTCGACGCATACGCGGAGGTGACATTGGGCGCCGATCCTGGGCCCGACCCGTTGTGCATCCCGGTGATTCCTCAGCTCGGCGCCTATCGGCGAGGCACGCTTCCGGACACGCAGCGGCGTGTTGTCGACGCCCACCTCAGTGGATCGGGGTCAGCGTCCGCAGGGTGCAGCGCCTGTGGTCGACGCCTCGACACGATCGACCGTCTGGCCGACCTGACACCTGCCGCCATCACGCCGGGCCTCGTTGGTGTCGAGGGCGACCGGTATCGCGAGATCATCGGCGTCGGAGCGGTTGCCATCGGCACTGCCGCGTTGGCCACGCGGCGATCCGACCGGGATCGGCGGTTCGCTCGCGTGGGGGCGGTTGCGGCCGTCGTCCTCGCTCTCCTGGCGGCGGCATTCTTCGTGCGAGCGCCGTTCGGGGATCTCGACTCCGAGTTGGCCGACCTGCTCGAACGCGTCACGCCCACGACGGATCCATCCAGCGCGACCACCGTGCCTGGCGGCTCGGACGGGACGCCCGAGGCGCTGCCGAATCGCATCGAACTGATCTTTCCCGGCGCGCCGCAAGGCGCCGTCTACGTGCCCGGCGGTCGGGCGCTCGACCTGGGGCTCTCGCTGTCGACGCCGGCTCCTGTCTATGCAGGAGCCACTGGCACGGTCGATGTGGCGATCACCAACAACGACACCGAAGACGCGTCGGTCAGGTTCCTCGTGCGCTCCTCGCCGGGCGTTGCGTTCGATCGGCTTCTGGGCGGCGTCGGATCGTGCATCGGCGACCAGGGCGATGGTGCACGCTGCACGCTGGCGCTGCCGGCGGGTACCACGGCGGGGATGTCGCTGCGATTCATCGTCGACCTCGATGTGCCCGATCGGCTGGTGGTGGTGCCGAGTATCCGCTCCAACGTCCTCGAAGTGCCCGTCGAGTTCGTGCCGGGACTGCTCGTCGGGCAGGTCGGCCGTGGCGAACTCCGAACCGGCGGCGACACGCTCGGTTCGTGTACCCCGTCGCCGACGTGTGCCGACGGGGAGCGAAACGCATCGTCGGCGGTGTTCGATCTCCCAGCGAACGACACCATCGAACGGGCCCTGCTGGTGTGGGAAGGCGATCGCGCCGGTGCAGCGTGGGCGGACTCGATCGGGTTGATTCCCGCCGGTTCGTCGACCGCGATCAGCGTGTCGGCCGGCGACCTCGCGCCTCCGAGTGGCGCACTCACCACCGGGGCCGGTGTCGACACGTCCGAGACGCCGGACGCCTCGGGATTCCGATCGGTTGCCGACGTCACCGACCTCGTTCGTGCGGGCGGCGGCGGCACCTACACCGTGGTTCGAGCGCCAAGCGGCGACGATGCCGGTGACGGGTCGTGGACCATGACGGTGATCACCGAGTCGAACGCCGGACTGCCCCGACTCTTTGTCGTCGTACGCCCCGATCGGGCCGTCACTGCCGACATGCCGCTGAGCGTGGACATCCCGATCGGCGGTTCGGTGACGCCCCAGACGCCGCGACGACCGCTGAGCCTTTTCCTGCAAGCAGCAACGAGGGGGACAGGAACCAGCGAAGTCACGGTCAACGGCGAGGCCATTGCCCTCGGTGACGGGAACGCCGTCTCCACCGTCGGGGCAGCAGCCACGGTCATCTATGATCTCGAGATCGACTCCACCGAGGATGTCCTCTCACTCGTTGCCTCCACATCCGCCGACGCGCTGCGTCTGGTGTCGATCGGACTGGCCGCCGACATCGTTCCGTGACATCCGCAGTTCGTTCGGGTCACCTCGCACAAGCTGCCGACTCGGCTGCGCAGCTGGGTCGCGTCTACTGCCGGACGCTTGCGGAGATCACCGACGACTGGGTGATCTCCATCTTCGACGAGGCGATCGCACGGACCGACCGCCCGTCTGGGCGTGTCGCGCTGTTGGCGATCGGCGGCTACGGGCGCGGCGAGCTCGCCCCGCAGAGCGACCTCGACCTGCTGCTCGTCCACGACGTCAAACCGAAGAAGGTCGCCAAAGAGGTCGAACCGATTGCGAGTGCCATCTGGTACCCGCTGTGGGACTCGGGTGTGAAGCTCGGCCATGCCGTGCGACGGATCGACGAGCAGCTCGACCTCGCCAGGACCGATCTCGACTCGGCCACGGCGCTCGTGTCCGCTCGACCGCTCGCCGGTGACGACGAACTGACCTCGCAAGTGATCGCGGAGGGTCTGGCGTCGTGGCGCAGCAACAGCAGCCGGCACCTTGCGGAGCTGCGTGATCGGGTGCGTGTGCGCGAGGAGTCGGCCGGCAATGTCGCGTACCACCTCGAGCCCGATCTGAAGGACGGCCACGGTGGCCTCCGCGACGTCCAGTCGTTGTGGTGGGCGCAGGACGCGGGACTCAATCTGATCGCCGAGGATCTGATCGACCTCGATCGTTCCTACGACGTCCTGCTGCGCGCTCGTGTCGCGCTGCACTTGGCGACCGATCGTGCGGGCGACGTGCTCCGACTGGAGGATCAGGATGCGGCTGCGGCAACAGGTGGCTGGCGCGATGCCGACGAGTTGATGGCCGACGTGGCTGCCGCCGGGCGAACGATTGCCTGGTTGTGTGACGAGAACTGGGGCCGCGCCGTTGCGAGGGTCGTGTCCGAACCCGATCGAGCCGTGGCTCCCGGGGTGATCCTGCGCGCCGGTGAGATCGAACTGGCCGCCGACGCTGACCCGGCGAGCGATGCCACGCTGGTGCTGCAGACCGCAGTCGCCGCTGCCCGGCACCGATGCCGCATCGGTCGTGCAACACTCGACCGGCTTCACGACGATGTCGCAGGTTGGCCGGGCACCTGGCCGGTGGGCGCCACCGACGATCTCATCGCACTCCTGCTCGAGGGGCATCAGGCAATCCCCGTGCTGGAGTCCCTCGATCAGCGCGACCTCGTTGCGCGCCTGCTCCCCGAATGGGCTCCGGTCCGTTCGCGCCCGCAACGCAACGCCTACCACCGCTTCACGGTCGACCGTCATCTCTGGGAGGCCGCGGCGAATGCGGCCGGGCTCGCTCACCGCGTGAGCCGACCCGACCTCCTCGTACTCGGCGCGTTGTTCCACGACCTCGGCAAGGGGTACCCCGGCGATCACACCGTGGTCGGAATGGAGTTGATCCGCACCGTCGGCCCGAAGCTCGGTCTCGTGCCGGCCGACGTCGAGATCCTGGTGACCATGGTCGAGCAACACCTGTTGCTGCCCGACGTGGCGATGCGTCGCGACCTCACCGATCCGGCCACGATCGGACACGTAGCCGACGCCGTGGGCACCGTCGAAGTGCTCGACCTGCTCCACGCCCTGACCGAGGCCGACTCGCTGGCCACGGGTCCGTCGGCGTGGGGCGACTGGAAAGAAGGGTTGGTCAACGAACTCGCTGCTCGGGTCCGCCATGTCCTGGGCGGCGGCGACGTGGCCGAGGTGACCTGGCGGCTGTTCCCGGACGCCGAGACGTTGGCCATCATGGCGGCCGGCGAACTCGACATCTCGCGCGTCGCCGACGTGATCACGGTGGTCAGCCCCGACGCTTCGGGCACGTTCAGTCGGATTGCCGGGGTGCTGTCGCTGTACGGCCTCGACGTCGTCACCGCCCAGGCGCACTCCGACGAGGGCGGCATGGCGGCATCGCAGTTCCGCATCGTGGTGCCCGACGGTGGGATCAACTGGCGCGCGGTCAAGGCCGACCTGGTGCGCTCGCTGGAACATCGGTTGGCCATCGAGGCCCGACTGGCCGAGCGCGCTGCGACCTATCGACGTCGGCGTCGAACCCAGGCGGCCGCTCCGGGGCCGCCGTCGGTGGTGTTCGACGATGGCGCATCGAGCAACGCCACGGTGATCGTCGTTCGGGCCGTCACCAAGATCGGGATCCTGCACCGCATCTCCAAGGCGCTCGGCGAGTTGGGTCTCGACATCCGCCACGCCACCGTGCAGACGATCGGGATGGAGGTCGTCGACACGTTCTACGTTCGCGCCGACGGCAAGCTCGTGACCGATGCGACGTACCGCAAGGAGATCCACCGTGCGCTGCTCCACGCTGTGACGTGATCGTCGATGCCCTAACGTGAGCGCTGTGACGGCGAGCGCACGCGATCTGGCGAGATGGAGCGAGTCGCTGGCAGCGATCGCCCGCACCGGCATGGGGTTCACCGAGAACCTCTACGAGCGTGAGCGGTACGAGGAGGTCCTCCACATCGCCGCCGACATCAAAGCAGCGGCCATCGAGATCGACCAGGAACGCGAGGCCGCGGACGAGGCGATCGCCGTGCAACGCGAGACCGACCACTTCGTGCAGGAGTGGATGGAGTCGATCGGTGAAGGCGTGCCGGGCTACGTCACGCCCAAGGTTGCGGTCGGTGCGATCGTCGGCAACGAGGCGGGTGAGATCCTGCTCGTGCAGCGCAAGGACTCGGGGATCTGGCTGTATCCGACGGGCTGGGCCGACGTCGGTTACTCGCCGGCCGAAGTGGCGGTCAAGGAGGTCAGCGAGGAGACCGGGATCGAGTGCGAACCGCTGCGCCTGCTCGGCGTGGTCGACGGACAACGAATGGGGTTCAGCCGCTTCGGCATGTACATGCTGCTGTTCCACTGCCGCGCCACCGGCGGTGCTCTGCTGCCGCATCCGCTCGAGACCGCTGACGTCGGCTGGTTCGCACACGACGCACTGCCCGAGGCGACCGCCGGCGCCCAGTGGTGGGGTCCGATGGCGTTCGAGGCGATCGACGGAGTGGAGTCGCCCGCCACCTTCGACGCCGTGCGCTCGCCGGTCTGGCGAACCGACTGACGCTCGTCAGTCGGAGTCCCGGTCGCGCAGGAACTGCTCGACTTCTTCGACCAGTGCATCCGGGTCGAGCGGCGCGTCAGCGGCCATGTCGTCATCGTCGTCGGCTTCATCGTCGGTGAGCTGCTCGAGCCGAGACAGGTACTCGATCATGTCGTCGTCGTCGCCGATCATCGCCGCCACCTGGGCGTCGTACGCGGCAGCCTCGGCGGCAAGGTGCGAGAGCGGTGCCGGTGTACCGATCATGGAGCAGGCCCGCTCGACGAGTGCCATCGCCGCTTTCGGCGATGGGATCTGCGAGGCGTAGCCGGGCACCGCGGCCCACAGCGACGCGGTCGCCATGCCGCTGGTGTGCAGCGCGTCATGGAGTACGCCGACGATGCCGGTCGGACCTTCGTACTGCGACCGGCGGAGTTCGAACCGCTCGATGAGCGAGTCGTCGGTCGCCGTGCCGATCAGCGGCACCGGCCGCGAGTGCGGCACGTCGGCCAGCAACGCCCCGAGTGAGATGGCCATCGTGACGTCGAATGCCTCTGCGATTCCTTCGATCTGCTCGCAGAACAGACGCCACCGCAGGGCCGGCTCCGGGCCGAGCACCATGATGACATCCGTACCCGGCAGCGAGACCGACCAGACGCCCACGGTGGGCCACACGATCGATCGGTGCTGGTGTTCGTCGAGGCGGACGTGCGGGCGCACCGTGGCGAAGTCGGTGAAGGCCTCCGGGTCGATCTCGGCGAGCGCTTGGGCGCCCCACGATTCGATCATCGTGCGCAACGCGATCGACGCCGAGTCACCCGCATCGTTCCAACCGGTGAACGCAGCGACGAGCACCGGGCGATTGAGGTTCGGTTCCGCCAACCAGCGGACGTGCTCGGTTCCCACGGCCGTCACGCTATCGGCGCCACGCACTAGCGTCGGAGGAGGTGAGTGACCAGACGAGTTCAACCCGAGGTCCCGACGAGGCCGCCGTCATCGTCGCCGTGCACGCGGTCGACGACGAATTGGTCGAGGCGTTCGATCGGCTGATTCCGCAGTTGTCGTCGTCGTCGCCACCACCGTCACGCGACCATCTGGTCGCGCTCGTCGGGAGTGAGGACACCGTGCTGTTCGTCGCACGCGTCGACGGTCGGATCCTCGGCAGCCTGACGCTGGCGTTCTATCGGATCCCGACCGGCACGAAGGCGTGGATCGAGGACGTGGTCGTCGACGCCGACGCACGAGGGCACGGTCTCGGTGAGCTGCTCAGCCGTGCAGCGCTCGATGAGGCCCGTTCCCGCGGTGCCAAGGACGTCAGCCTGACCAGTCGGCCATTCCGCGAGGTGGCCAACCGGCTGTACCAACGGCTCGGCTTCGAGGCCCGCGAGACGAACGTCTACCGCTACAAGTTCTGAACCCGAGCGTTCCCTTCTTCCGTTTGTGAGCGGATTTCGGTGGGGCGACCCACCGAGAACGTCACGCAAACGGTGGTGCTGGTCGGTCAGCGGCGGAGGTCCTCGGCTGCTTGGCGGACCTGCCAGTCGCGATCGTTCAACGCCCGGTCGATCGCAGCTTCGACCTCGGGTCCCTCGAAGGGAGCCAGGGCGAGCACGGCCCGACGGCGAACCGCTGGCTTGTCGCTGCACGCGGCGATGATCGAGGCGAGGCCGCGTTCGTCGCCGATCGCGCCGAGCGCAGCGACTGCGGACTCGCGAACGATCGGATCGGTCGCGGCGCCGGCCAACTCGACGAGACGTTCGACGATCTCGTCGCGGCGCGACTCGTGTTCGCCGCATGCCCATGCTGCGACCTCGACCACGCGATCGTCTGGATCATCGAGGCTGGCGAGCAGGTCGACCGACGGATGAGTCGCGGCGAGCTCAGCAGCGCGTCGACGAACGACGACGTCAGCGTCGCGCAACGCGGTGGCGAGTGTGTCGACGTCGAGTGCCCGCAACCGCTGCAAGGCGCCGAGTGCTGCCGCTCGCACCGCTGGGTCGGCCGCTGCGACACCCGCGTGGGCGGTCGCCGCGTCGTCGGTGTGACCGGCGACAGCGACCGCGCGAAGGTCGGGGTCGCTCATTGCTTCAGCAGGTCGGTGAGGGTGATGACGAGCCAGCCGGTACCGAACGCGATGACGACGGCCAGTACGGCGCCGATGACGACGGCGATCGCCGAGCCGGCCACAGCCGCCCACAGTCGACGCAGCAGCCCGGGCCGCTTGTACAACGACGTGGTGGTCTCGGCGACGGGGATCGGTTCCCACGGTCGGCGGAGAATCGGCTCGCCGCGTGGGATTCGGGGTGCAGCTCTGGCATTCTTGCGCCAGCCCGCCAGGACGAGCGCGAGTATCGCGAGTCCGGCCATCCAGGCAGCCTGAGTGGTGAGATCAGTGACCGACACGACAACCGACATCGTACCGAGGGACGATGACCCGATGGCTCCGCGCAACAGGTGGTGGGCGTGGGCGATGGCCGGAGGCGGCGTGGTGATCCTCGCGGTGATCGGGGTGGCGTCGTTGTTGCCGTCGACGTTGGTGTCCGAGAAGGAGAACCGGCGCACGGGCGAACTGGAACCGACGCCCTATGCGCTCACACCCGCGTCGGCCGACCCGGTGAACGATCGGATCGAATTCGGCGAGCTGCCCGATGGCATCGAGCGGTACGAGACGTCGAACGACTTCCACTTCGTCACGGTCACCTCGCCGAGCCAGTCCGTGCTGTCGTGGTTCGCTGGTCGCGACGACCCGGCGATCGACTTCCTCACGGAGGAGGACAAGTTCGGAGTTCGCACGCCGAGCCAGCGGCGCGAGTTCAACCTGCAGATGATGCGAACCGCCGAGCAGGAGGCGCAATACGTTGCGCTGACCACGCTCGGTTTCGACGTCGAGATCACGCCGGGCGAGGTGATCGTGCAGGATGTGTTGTGCAAGACGCCCGGCGACGACGGGGAGTGCGCCGAGTGGTTTCCATCCGACGAGCAGATCGATCCCGCCGACCGGATTCTCGAAGCCGACGGCGTGACCCTCGATTCCGTCGAGGATCTCAGTGCGGTGCTCGCCGACAAGGAGCCGGGCGACACGGTCGAATTGCTGATCGACCGTCCGGGCGACGGCGAGCAGACGGTGACCGTCGAGCTGTCGGCGTCGCCCGACGATCCCGACCGCACGATCATCGGATTCGTGCCGTTCGACACCCGTGCGATCACGCTCCCGTTCGAGGTCGACATCCGCACCGACGACATCGGTGGCCCATCGGCAGGCCTCGCGTTCACCCTCGCGATGATCGACGAACTGTCGCCTGGTGACCTGACCGGCCCACAGGAGGTGGCGGTGACGGGGACCATCTCGCTCGATGGCAGCGTCGGGGCCATCGGTGGGCTCACGCAGAAGGTGTCCGCGGTTCACCAGAACGGTGTGAAGGTGTTCCTGGTGCCGGCATCGCAGGCCGAACTCGACGATCCCGAACGGTTGCAGCGACTGAAGGATGCCGGCCGTGGCGAGGTGGAGATCATCCCCGTGGCAACCCTCGACGAGGCCCTGGCGGCGCTCGAAGACCTGGGCGGCGACCCGCTCGTCACCGTGAGCTGACTGATTGCCACCATCTGCGCGCGCAGGGTGCGTAGCGTTGCGCCATGGCCATGTCCTTCGCTCGCCCCGATCCGTCGTCACCGGCGTCGGTTGCCGACGCCGCATTCGGTACCGGTCGCCGTGGTTTCGACCAGGGCGAGGTCCGCGACTTCCTGCGCATGGTGGCGGCCGAACTCGGGCGTCTGCAGGAACGCGAACGTTTTCTCGAACGTGAGCTCCGTACGGCGCAGTCCAATCCCGACCTGACCTCGGTGCAGATGGACGAACAATCGCTGACCCGGTTGCTCGGTGAGGAGACGGCACGGGTGCTGACCACGGCGCGCGAGAGCGCCGCCGAGATCCGCCAGAAGGCCGAACAGAGCGCCGCGCAACTGCTGAGCGAAGCGGGCGACGAGGCCGCGCGCATGCGCGAGGAGGCCGAGATCGAGGCGTCGCGCCGCCGCTCCGATGCGGCAGCCGACGCCGAAGCCGAGCTGTCGATGGCCAAGCAGCAAGGCCGCGAGATGGTCAACGAGGCGCGTGCCTACCGCGAACGCGTGCTCAGCGAGCTCGCACGGCGACGTGAACTGGCGCGCGAGCAGATCGAGCAGTTGTTGCACGGGCGTGACCGTCTGATGCAGTCGTTCGAGCGGGCCCGGCTCGTCGCAGTCGACGTCGTTGCCGAACTGCAGCCGCTCGGGGAGCCCGACGAGTACGTCAACCTGTCACCGACGACGGGCCCCGTGCCGGTGATGGTGCCGAACAGCCCCCGACCCGCCGATTCGCCATCGAGGGACGTGCCGTTGCACGACGAGCCGGTCGACGTCGCCGACGAGACGAACCTTGCCGAGGTCGCGGACGTTGACGACGCGGGCGTTGCCGACGACGCGGGCGTTGCCGACGACGTCGACGTCACCGACGCCGACGTTGCGACCGAGTCCGATGCGGTCGACGTCGTGGAGGAGATCGACGAGGAACCGGTCGTCGAGGAACTGCTCGACGAATCGGTCGACGAGGAACCGGTCGACGAGGAACTGCTCGACGAATCGGTCGACGAGGCGGAGCTGGACGTGATTCGTGACGATGTCGTCGTCGATCTGTTCGCCCGTCTTCGAGCCGATGCGTCACTGGTCGCCGTCACCGAATCCGACGACCGAATCCGACGACACCGAATCCGACGACACCGAATCCGACGACACCGAATCCGACGACACCGAGGACGTTGCGAGCACCGGCGGCGAGCTCGGCGAGGCGACGTCGTTCGACCAGCGCGACGCCGATCTCACCCCGTTGATCGTGGCGAGCGCCAAGAAGCTCAAGCGAGTGCTCGCCGACGAACAGAACGAGGTGCTCGACGCGCTGCGCCGTCGTGAGCCGGTCCGGTCGCTGTCCGACCTCCTCCCGGCGCCGGCTGAGCATCTCGGGCGGTACCGGGTGGCCATCGTCGACGACCTGTTGGCGGCAGCCAACGCCGGCGCATCGCTCGTGACCCCCGGGCACGTGGCGCGCATCAAGAAGGCCGACGCCACCCAGGCCACGGCGGCGGGCGAAGCCGTCCTCGACGAATGGCTGATCGTGCCGCTGCGCGAGCGTCTCGAGCGCTGCGTGGTCGATGGTGACGGTGACAATGCCGGCATCGCCAAGCGGGTGCGTGCCGTGTACCGCGAGTGGAAGACGCAGCACATCGACGAGCAGCTCGACGACGTGATCCGGGCGTCGCACGGTCACGGGGTCTTCGCCGCGATCGAGTCGGGGGTCGCTGTCGAGTGGGTCGCCGATCCGGCGCACGCCGTGTGTTCGGACTGCGACGACAACACCTTGGGCGGCTCTGTCGGCGCTGGTGAGGCCTTCCCGACCGGCCATCGCTTCCCACCGGCACACCTCGGGTGCCGATGCATCTTGCTCCCGGCTGACCGTTAGTCTCGGCGCCAATGCGGCGCTCATCTGACCTGTCGGTCGACCGCCCACGCCGTCGAATCAGCGGGCGCGGGATCCTCATCACGATCGGCGGTCTGTTTCTCTTCGTGCTGATCTTCGGCCGGGCGATCGCCCGGTTCTACGTCGACTACCTCTGGCACGATGCCCTCGGTCGCAACGACGTGTTCTGGGGTGTGCTCGGGGCCAAGCTCACGTTGTTCGCGGTGTTCTTTCTCGCGTTCGTGGTGATCGCGGGGCTCAACTTGTTCATTGCGGACCGGGCGGCACCGACGCACTTCCCGGCGAACGTGCATCCGTACGTCGAGCGATTCCACGAGCTGTTCGGACATCGGCTCCGCATCGTTCGCTACGGCATCGCGGTGCTGTTCGCGCTGTTGCTCGCGTTGCCGGCAGTGGCGCTGTGGCAGGACTGGCTCCTGTTCCGTAACGCACGCGAGTTCGGGATCGCCGACGCCCAGTTCAATGCCGACGTCGGCTTCTACGTGTTCCAGTTGCCGTTCCTGTCGTTCGTGCTGAACTGGATGTTCGCAGCGTTGATCGTCGTGTTGCTGCTGACCGCCGCGGCTCACATCCTCAACGGAGGGGTGGTGTTCGTGTCGCCGGTCCCGGTGGTGCGCCAGGCGACCAAGGCACATCTCGCCGTGCTGCTTGCGGTGCTTGCCGTGGTCAAGGCCGGCGACTACTGGCTCGACCGCTACGACGTGACCAACAACCAGACCGGCATCGTGCAGGGCGCCACGTACTCGGTCGTCAACGCCCAGCTGCCGGCGATCATGTTGCTGATCCTGATCGCGCTGCTCACCGCGGGGCTCTACCTGTCGGTCGTCAAGACCGGGTCGTTCCGGATGCCGTTGATCGCGTCGGCGCTGTGGCTCGTCGTGGCACTCGTCGGCGGCGTGATCTATCCCGCCGTCGTGCAGGCTCTGGTGGTCAATCCGAACCAGCAGGAACGGGAACAGCCGTACATCGAACGCAACGTCGATGCCACCCGCGAAGCGTTGAACCTCACCGACGTCGATGTCCGAACGATCAGTTTCGGCTCGCTCAACGCCACCGATGTCGAGGACGATCTGTCGCCGGTGGAGAACGTGCGTCTGCTCAATCCCGGACAGATGCAGTCCCGATTCCTCGTCGATCGGGGAGAGGTCGCCGGCCTCACGATCGACGACCTCGACGTCGACCGCTACATACTCGAGGACTCGCGCGATGGCGATCCCGAGGAGGTGCTGGTCGCGGCCCGAGAGCTCGACCTCGCCGGGGTGACCAACAAGAGCTGGCAGGGCCTGCATCTGATCAACACTCGCGGCTGCGGCCTGGTCCTCGCTCCGGCCGGTCGGGTGCTCGAGAGCCAACGCCCCGACTACCGCACCGTCGAACTCGAACGCCCTGAGCTGTACTTCAGCGAGATCCTCACCGGGTACGCGATCGCCAACACCAGCTCGACCGAGCGCGAATGCGACGAGCCGCACCAGTATGAGGGCACCATGGGTGTCGAGATGAGCTCGTTCACCCGGCGAGCCGCGTTCGCGCTGGCGTTCCTCGACTACAACGTGCTCGGGTTCGGCGGCATCAACGACGACTCGCAGATGCTGTGGGTGCGCGGCATCAACGACCGCCTCGAGAAGCTCGCTCCGTTCCTCTCCTACGACGCCGACCCCTATCCGGTCGCAGTCGACGGGCGCGTCGTGTGGGTCACCGACGCATACACGACCACGTCGCGGTACCCCTACGGTCAGCGCATCGGCGACGTGCAGCGCTCACCGCAGTCCGGCCTCGACGACAACGACAACTATGTGCGCAACAGCGTCAAGGCGGTCGTCGACGCCTACACCGGCGACGTCACGTTCTATGTGGTCGACGAGCAGGACCCGATCCTGCGGGCCTGGCGCGGTGCCTTCCCCGACCTGTTCACGTCGTTCGCCGAGATGCCCGAGGAACTCGTCGACAACCTCCGTTATCCGGAGGACCTGTTCCGCATCCAGACCGACGTCTACTCCAAGTACCGCATCGCGCCCGACCTGTTCTTCCAGCGCGTCGGGGCGTGGTCGGTGGCACAGGCTCCCGGCACCGAGCCGACGCAGTCGGCGACTCCGTCTGCCTCGGCCAGCGCTGATGCCACGCAGACCGCGGCGCAGAGCACGTTCGCCGACGAGTCGAACGCCGGCCGGTTCATCCCGTACTACACCATGTTCAACACGGCGACGCCGGGTCAGCCCGAGGACGAGAACTTCGTGATCCTGCGTCCGTTCGTGCCGTTCTCGACGAACGATCAACGCACCGAACTGCAGGCCTACATGACGGCGTCGAGCGCTCGCGACACCTACGGCCAACTCACGACGTACATCGTCGAAGAGGTCGACGGTCGTCTTCCCGACGGTCCGCTGCGGGTGGCCGGCCAGGCTGAGTCGACCGAGGAGATCTCGAGACGCATCTCACTCGACAACGTCGGCGATGGTGGCACCCAGGTCGCGTTCGGCGATCTCCAGCTGATCCCGGTTGCTGACGGCTTGATCTACGTGCGGCCGTACTACGTGTCGGTTCCGCAGGCGTCCGCACAGGTCTCGTCGGTGACCGAGTACCGCGCCGTCATCGTGTCGTACAACGATCGCTCGGTGTTGGAAGCCACGGTGAGCGAGGCGCTCGCTGCGTTGTTCCCCGGCTTCGAGGGCGACATCGGTGACGCCATCGACGAGCCGACCGAGCCCGGTGCCGGCGGCGACGACACGGAAGACCCGCCTCCCGATCCCGAACCCGGCACGTCGAGCGACGACCCGGTCGCCCTGCTCGAGCAGGCGAATGTGGCGTTCGCCGAGGCCGACGCGGCCCTGGAGGCCGGCGATCTCGGCCTGTATCAGGAGAAGGTCGACGAAGCCCGCGGGCTGATCGACGACGCGTTCGCGATCATCAACGAACCCTGAGCTGACGCCGGTGCCAGACGCCGCTCGACCGTCAGCTGTTGGGGCGGCGGAGACGTTCCGCGAGTTCCGCGAGGTCGGCGCGGAACTGGATTTCGTAGCGAGCCTGCTCGGCGGCGAGGCGTTCGGTGGAATCGAGTACGTCGTCCATGGCAGCGTCGAGGCGCTCGGCGATCCGGGCCTCGAGCTCGGTGGTGTCGATGTCGCCGGCCGCTCCGGGCGCCGTCGGTGTGCCGCTGCGCCGGTTCAGCTCGTCGATGTCGTTGCCCAATTCCGTGAGCTGGTTGGCGAGCTCCATCGACACGCTGGTGACCCGTGCGTCGATCGCCGAGGTCTGTTCGGTGAGTGCGTCGAGCTGAGCGCGAAGTTGCGCGATCCGTTCGTCGTGGTCCGGCGAGGCGGCGTCGGCGACGGGCGGTGGAGGAGGTGGTGCCGCCGCGGCATCGTCGGGCGTCGACAGAAGTGGCGGTGCCGTGAATGATTCGAGGCGGGTGTTGATCTGGTCGAGGTCCTCAGTGCGCAGTTCGACGTCGTCGAGCCGGTGGTTGATCGCGTCGACGCGTACATCGGCCGCACTGACCCGTTCGTCGATCGAGTGCAGGTGCTGCGTGGTGGCGGCACCGGCCGACGACAACCGGACGAGCTCTTCACTGATGGCGCCGATGCCCTGGTCGAGTGCCGCCAGGCGTGAGTCGAGCTGTGCATTCGCCTGGTCGAGCACGGCGATGCGTTCCTCGAGCGTTGCCCGCTCCGCCAGTGACGAGTCGAGTCGGGCCTGCAGCGCAGCGGTCTGCTCGGCTTCGGCAGCCGCCACTTTCTTCTTCTTGCGGTTGAACAACGGATCGTCCTCGTTCGTGTGGGCGTGAGCGAACCGTACCTGACTACGGTGAGCCGATCATGGCTTCCACCGTCCCGCACCAGATCCACCTCGGCGAATCAGAGATGCCCACGCAGTGGTACAACCTGATCGCCGATCTGCCCACGCCACCACCCCCGGCGCTGCATCCCGGCACCCATCAACCGGCCGGTCCCGACGATTTCGCCCCTTTGTTCCCGATGGCGTTGATCGAGCAGGAGGTCACCACCGAGCGCTACGTGGACATTCCCGGCGGCGTGCTCGACGTCTACAAGCTGTGGCGCCCGAGCCCGTTGTTCCGAGCCCATCGGCTCGAGGCGCTGCTCGACACGCCGGCGCGCATCTACTACAAGTACGAAGGCGTCAGTCCGGCCGGCTCCCACAAGCCGAACACCGCCGTGCCGCAGGCGTACTACAACCATCAGGAAGGCATCACGAAGCTCACCACCGAGACCGGCGCCGGTCAGTGGGGGACCGCCTTGGCGTTCGCAACGGCGCAGTACGGCATGGAGTGCGAGATCTGGCAGGTGGCGGCGTCGTACAAGCAGAAGCCGTACCGCAAGACGATGATGGAGATCTGGGGCGCAACGCTGCACTCCAGCCCGTCGGAGCTCACCGAGTTCGGCCGGTCGCTGCTGGCGCAGGACCCGGACCATCCGGGTTCGCTCGGCATTGCGATCTCCGAAGCGGTGGCGATGTGCGTCGCCGATCCCAACGCGCGGTATGCGCTCGGTTCGGTGCTCAACCACGTCCTGCTGCACCAGACGATCATCGGCGAGGAGGCGTTGCTGCAGTTGGCGAAGGTCGACGAGGTGCCCGACGTGCTCGTCGGCTGCACCGGTGGCGGCTCGAACTTCGGCGGACTGGCGTTCCCCTTCCTGCGCGAGAAGCTGGCGGGGAAGATGAACCCGACGATCCGTTGCGTCGAGCCTGCGGCGTGTCCCACGCTCACCAAGGGCGAGTACCGCTACGACTTCGGTGACACCGCCGGCATGACCCCGCTGATGAAGATGCACACGCTCGGACACACTTTCATCCCCGAGCCGATCCACGCCGGTGGCCTGCGCTATCACGGCATGAGCCCGCTGGTGTCACACGTCTACAACGAGGGTCTCGTCGAGGCAATTGCGATCCCGCAGCGCGAGTGCTTCGCCGGTGCGCTGCAGTTCGCACGCACCGAAGGGATCGTGCCCGCGCCGGAGCCGACGCACGCGATCGCCGCCGCAATTCGCGAGGCGTTGGCGTGCAAGGAGTCCGGCGAGGACAAGGTGATCCTCACCGCACTGTGCGGCCACGGGCACCTCGACCTGGCGAGCTACGAGAAGTACCTGTCCGGCGACATGGTCGACTACGACCTGCCGGATTCGGTGATCGCCGACGCCATGGCGTCCGTCCCCGTCATCGCCTGACCGGTTGCACCAGCCAACCACGTTTGCGTTGCACTTCGGGTGGGGCGGGTCACCCAGAATGCAACACAAACGGGGTGTCAGAGGGTGAGTTCGTAGAGATCTGGATCGGCCGGCGACGGTCGGAAGCCGACGCGCTCGAGGTATTTGCGGTGGGTGTCGGTGGTGCCGGCACTGCGCAGTTGATCGATCCCGTCGGCGCGGAACACGTCGGCGCCTGGCCCGTAGAGCCAACGACCGAGGCGAGAGTCGCGGTAGGGGCCGAGCACGTAGTCGAGATCGATCGTGAGTGTCGATTCCTGCCGGCGCCCGATCAGCAGTCCGGCGGGGAGACCGTCACGGTTGAGCAACAGCGTGACGATGTCGTCGCCCGCCGGCAGGTGGAAATCCGGTTGGAACCGGTGGATGTCGATCAGGTGGAACGCGACGAAGTCGGCGAGGAATGGCGAGTCGGGCCGGATGTGCGACACGCCGAGGTCGCGACCGTGAGGGCCACCGGATGCGAACTCCTTGCGGAGGAACCACACGTTGATCGCGGCGATGGATCCATTGGTGATCATGATGGGGACGGAGTCGATCAGCGAGCCGTACAGGAAGAACGTGATCGAACCGGCGAGCGACACCATTCGCAGTCGGACGACCGAGGTCATCGTGAGCGACAGCACCACCAATGCGGACGCCACGTAGCCGACCATCGCGGTGGAGGACATTTCGAACACCCTGGCACCGTAGGTCACTCATGGCAGCGGGTCGGGGTCCGCGACCCGCCGGCCGAGCGGAGTGAGAGCTACAGGCTCGCTTCGATGGCGGCGACGAGCGCAGGGTCGTCGGGTGCGACGGTGGGCGCGTACCTCGTGATCGTGCCGTCGCGGGTGATCAGGAACTTCTCGAAGTTCCACCGGATGTCGCCGCTGTGGCCTTCGGCGTCGGCGACCTCTGTCAGCTCCGCGTAGATCGGGTGGCGGTCGTCGCCGTTGACGTCGATCTTCTCCATCAGTGGGAACGTGACCCCGTAGGTGGTCGAGCAGAAGGTCTCGATCTCCTCGGCGGTGCCGGGTTCCTGTCCGAGGAACTGGTTGCAGGGAAAGCCGATCACGGTGAACCCCCTGGCTCCGAACGTCTTCTGGAGTTCCTCGAGGCCGGCGTACTGCGGTGTCAGCCCGCACTTCGACGCGACGTTGACCGCGAGGATGGTGTTGCCTGCATACGCGTCGAGCGAGGTCGGCTCGCCTTGGAGGGTGTGGATCGGTGCGTCGCTGATCGTCATGGACGCCGATTGTTGCCGACGCCGGGCCGATTCGTCGTGTCAGATGACCAGCAGGCAGATGCTCCACTCCCCGTGCTCGGTGACCATCGGCTCTGTTGCCGGGCTCGGGTGCGACGAACAGTGGAGGCGGCGGAGGAGAGCGCGGCGGAGGAGGTCGTGATGATCGGCAGGCGAACGGGGGTCGTCGGCGCGGTGGCGGCGGTCGTCGCCGCCGAGGCCGTGTTGATCCATTTGGGTCGCACGTACGGGTCGACCGGGGTCGAACGGGCAGCGCGACTGCCGGGCGACGACATCGTCGCGCGATCCCGACGTGGTGACCGACCACGCGATCACGATCGAGGCCCCTCCCGCGGTGGTGTGGCCGTGGCTCGTGCAGATGGGATGGGGACGCGGAGGCTGGTACACGGCGCGATGGGTGGACCGCCTGTTGTTTCCCGCCAACCGGGCGAGCGCTGATCGGATCGTGCCCGACCTCCAGGACGTCGGCGTCGGCACGTTCATCCCGGACGGCCCGCCCGAGACCGAGTGCGGTCTCTACGTCGAGGAGATCGAACCGGATCGAGCACTGGTATTGCACTCGAACAGCCACCTCCCCAGGAGTTGGCGGTCGCACGCGACCCTCGACTGGTCGTGGGCCTTCTCGCTCGCGCCGCTCGACGAGGGGCGTCGCACGCGGTTTCACTTCCGATCGAGGTGGGTGACACGCCCGTGGTGGTTGACCGTCGGTGGTCGGCTCGTGATCGTTCCCGCCGACTTCGTCATGTCGAGGGGCATGCTCCGAGGTGTCAAGTCGCGCGCTGAGGCACGACCGGCCGCGGTCAGATGGCCGGGGTGGCGTCCGGTGGGTGGCCGGGAAGTGGGGGGCTCGACTGGTTCCGCACGACGACGGCGAGTGCCCCGATCACGACGGCCATCGCCACCGCTTGCGACGCGGTGACGGTTTCGCCGAGCACGATCCACGCCAACAGCGCGGAGAAGACGGGGATCAGCAGCGTGAAGGTCGAGCCGACCCACAGCGGGATCCGCACGAGCGACCAGTTCATCATGGCGTGGCCGATCAGCCCTGACGTCGCCGCCATCAGGACGAGCCATCCCCAGTTGGTCGCAGACGGCCAGGACATGTCCTGGCCGAAGGCGAAACCGAGCGGAGCGCAGATCGCCATGGTCCACAGGGCGGTTCCGGCGGTGAACTCGGTGGAGGTCATCTTCTTCTTCGAGTTCTTCGAGGTGATGAAGTACGCGCTCCACGACAGCATTGCGGCGAGTGCGAGCAGGTCGCCGCGCAGGTCGGTCGTGCCGTTGTCGGCGCCGGTGGCCACGACGACGACCGTCCCGGCCAGCGCCACGCCCGACCACGCGACGTTGCGCAGGCCGATCTTCTCTCCGAAGAACTTCGCCGCGATGACGCCGACGACGATCGGTTGCATCGAACCGATGATCGTGGCGTTGACGATGCTGGTCAGCTTCACGGCGGAGAAGAACAGGGCAATGTCCGCGCCGAGTGCGATCCCGCCCCACATCGCGTCGCGGATGACTCGCAGCCGGAACGGCGTGCCGCGGACGCCCATCCAGACGATCAGCACCAGCGAGAAGAACGCGAAACGGTAGAAGCCGATCGCCAGGCTGCCCATGTCGATGTACTTGGCCAGGATCGTGCCGCTCGACCAGGCGCACACGGCGATGCCGGCACCGATCAGCCCCCGCGACAGATCCTTTGCCGCGGCGGCGTCGGTGATCGCCGTTTCGGCGGGGCTGGTGGTCACGCGCGCAACGTAGCGCCACAGCGGGGCAGTGATGCCATTCTGGGTCGATGGCAACACACCCGACCACCGGCTTCGATCTCGATCAGACCGACCTGCTCCTGAAGACGACCAAGCAGGTCCGCAAACGGCTCGACCTCACTCGGCCCGTTCCGTACGAGGTGTTGCTGGAGTGCATCGACATCGCCAGCCATGCGCCGATGGGCGGCAACCTGGAGCGGAACCGGTGGATGATCATCGATGACGCCGACACCAAGGCCAGGATCGCCGAGTACTTCGCTGCCGTCGGTCGTCCCTATCTGGCAGCGAACACCGAGGTGCGCACCGACGATCGCAGCGGCAAGGTCATCGACTCGGCGACGTTCCTCGTGGATCATCTCCACGAGGTGCCGGCCCTGGTGCTGGCGATGCGGCTCGACCGGGTTCCCGATGGCGCGTCGACGGGCGCGTACGCCGGCTACTGGGGCTCGGTGGTGCCCGGTGTGTGGAGCTTCCAGCTCGCCGCTCGATCACGGGGTATCGGCTCGGCGTGGACCACGTTCCATCTCGAACACGAGGCCGAGGTCGCCGAACTGCTCGGCATCCCGCCGACGGTCACGCAGGTGTGCCTGCTCCCCGTCGGCTACTACACCGGCGACTCGTTCAGTCCGGCTCCGCGCCGACCGGCGCGCGAGGTGACGTACCTCAACCGGTGGAAGGCCCCCGTCGAGTAACGCGCCGGCCCTCGCGTTCTCGTGAACAACTGTGCGCTCAGAGCGCGCACTTGTTCACGAGATCGCGGGCTCGGCGGAACGCTCGCCGAGGAAGCGGTCGTAGAGCACGATGACCATCGTGAGCAACAGGCCGAAGAACAGCACCAGTGAGCGATTGACGTCGTTGCCGAGCAGTGCGGCGTAGATGCCGAGCAGCGCGCTGTTCACGGCGGCGAGCACGATGAACTCGACGCCGATCGACGACCACTCGATGCCTCGCCGGGAGAGGAACTCGCTGACGGCGATGCTGGCGCCGATGATCAACGCCGTGGCGATGATGATCCGAATGATCGTGGTGTCGACGTCGAGCACGCTCACATAGATCGCTGCGATCAGGCCGACGAGCAAGAGCTTCTCGGCGAAGGGCGGGGCGATCCAGAGCGGCGCCTGCGCTCGTTCGGGGAGGTCGATGTCGGGGACCGGCTTGTCGACGTCGACGCGGAACGACCAATCCTTCGGCGGCGCCTTGCGGTACAGCCACACGGCCACTCCGATCAGGATGGCGATCGCGGCGATCAGCGCGATGGTCACGGCCGGCCGGTTGGTGATCGCGTCGGCCCAGGAGGTGGTGGGGGTGGTGCCGAACACATCGACCTTCATGAAGTCGGTGAAGTCGTTCTGCGCAATGTGGATCCACCATTCCTGAGGCAGCTTGATGAAGATCCAGATGAAGGCGGCGAGCCCGATGACCGTCCGGTGGGTGAGGCGGCGCGGGTCCCACTGGGTACGGATTGCGGCGTAGGCGATGAAGAAGTACTCGAACGTGTTGGGGAAGACGAACAGGATCCATCGCTCCTGGAAGACCTCGAAGAGCCACACGCCGATGAGCCGGTAGTACCAGAGGAAGCGTGCGACGTTGATGGCGCTGGTGTTGGTCCAGTTGCGGTAGACGGCCAGGAAGGCGATCGTGAGGTAGAAGATGTCGAGGGCCTTGTCGTAGTTCTGGTAGCCGTCGAGGTTCAGGTTGGTGAACTGCTGGAAGATCGTCTGGTCCGCAGCGTCGAGGACGAGTGCGAGCAGGATCGCGGGCAGTGGGAACCGCGGGATGAACAGCGGGATGATGAACCGCAGCGCCAGTACGACGAGGAACACTGCGATGTCTGAGGTGTCTCCGCCCATCGGGGCAGACTACGCGCAAGACGACCTGCCGGATCAGCCAACGATCGCCGGCTCGGGCGACGCGGCGGTGGTGTTGGGCAAACGCGAGGCGGTGAGCAGAGCGACTCCGAGCGCCACCGTCGAGAGCATGAGCATCGTGCCGATGCCCGCGACGCCGTCCGCGACCACGATCGTCAGCACAACGCTGGCCACGATGCTGCCGACGTAGCGGCTCATCGACAGCAGGCCTGCGGCGAGGCCGACACGGTCCTCGGGTGCTGCTTCCATGCCGGCGGTGAGGATGCCGGGTGATGCGACGCCATATCCCAGCCCGAACACGAGCAGCGTGGCCACCAGCACGGCCGAGGTCACCGTCGAGCCGAACGCGGCGCTGACCGCAACGCCGGCAGTGGCGACGATCAGGCCGAGCATCACCGGTCGACGCCGACCCCACTCATCGCCGAGCCGGCCGCCGGTGGGGCTCATCACGATCATGCCGAGTGTGAGGGCCGACAGTGCGACGCCGATCGCCCCACTGCGCCACCCTCGGTCGTCGAGCAACATCGGCGCCACGAGGAGCAGCGAGTACTGCGCGAGCACCGCCAGCGCCTGGGTGGAGAATGCGGCGAGGAACGCAGTGTTGGCCAGCGGCGTCTGCGGCGTGGACGGCTCGTCGAAGCCGGCCCCGGCCGCGCTCGGCTCGGTCGGGTCGTCGATCGTCGACGGAACCGAGCGTTGGAGCACGACGAGCACGACGAGAACGATCGGGATGTTGATGGCGAACAGCGCTCGCCACCCGAACGCTGCGAGCAACACCCCACCGATCACGGGTCCGAGTCCGGCACCGACGCCGATCACGGACCCCTGGAGCCCGAAGGCCCTGCCGCGCGTCGTCGAGTCGGTGACCTTGCGGAGGATCGCCTGCACACTTGGCGAGAGCGCCGACGCAAACACCGCCTGCGCGGTCCGGCTGGCGACGAGCAGTGCGAATGTCCCGGCGAACATCGCCAGGCCCGAGCAGACACCGAAGCCGGCGACCGCGATGATGGCCAGCCGACGAGCGCCGATCACGTCCGCGATGCGACCAGCCGTCGGCTGACCGATCAGCATCGCAACGAGGTAGATCGTGATCAGGATCGCGGAGTGTCCCTTGGTGATGTCGAACTCGTCCGCGAGCGTCGGCAGCGCAACGGCGATCATCGTCGAGTTGAGGGGAACCAGTGCCGAGGCGAGTGCGATGCCGACGACGGTCGTCGTCGACGCACTCGCACCCCGTTGCGGCATCAGAGGATGTCGACGGATCCGTTGGTCCCGTCGACGCGCACACGGTCGCCGTCGCTGATCCGCTGCGTGCCGTCGACGGTGCCGACGACGGACGGGATCCCCATCTCGCGCGACACGATGGCGGCGTGGGACGCAAAGCTGCCGTGGTCGGTGACGATGGCCCCCACCAGGTGCAGCATCGAGTTGAACGCCTCGCCGGTGGTCGGCGCAACGAGGACGTCGCCCGGTTCGAGCAGGAGGAGGTCGTCGACGGAGCGCACCAACCGTGCCGTGCCCTCGTACGTGCCGGACGCCCCGGGGATGCCGACGACGGTCGTCGCCGTGCCGGCCGGCTCGTCGAGTTGGCCGAGGACTCCGTCGATCGAGAATCCGATTGCGCCCATCACGCGTGCGAGCGGCGGCGGAAGCATCTCCAGCGGGGGAGGTGGTGGGGGCGGCGGCCCGAGGAATCGTGGCGGACCTTCGATCGTGAGTCGGCGCCGCGTCCGTCGTCGCTGTTCGAGTTCCTCGGCGGACGGCGTGGCCGATCCCGCGACGAGCTGCGCGATCTCATCGGCGCCGAGCTCGAGGGCCTGCGCCGGTTCGTCGAGCCGACCGCGGGCCACCAGTCGCCGCCCGAGCTCGAGCATTGCGAGACGGAGGAGACCGACCGCGGAGATGTCGCTGTAGATGCCGCGCTCGTCGCGCAGTCGATACACGAGTCGCGCTTCGGCGAGCAGATCGTCGAACTGGTCCTGGTGCTCGGTGGGGACGTCGGCGCGTACTGCAGCCGCGAGCGCATCGGCACGACCGGTCGCCGGCGAGCCGTGCATGCCGACCGCAGCACGGAGTCGTCCGACGATGCAGTCGGGCCGCTCACCGATGGTCGGGTTGTCGATGTCGAACCCTTCGATGACCCGGAAGTGCACGTTGGCTGCAAGGTCGTCGACCTCGGGAATGCGGCGACGGAGCTCGTCGAGAACGTCCGCAGCGTCTCTCGACGACGTCAGCAACTCGAGCGCTGCCTCGTCGGCGCGCACCGCCGTCACGGCGGGCTGGACGTCGGGCGACAGGACGTTCGAGACCGGTGAGTAGCCGTCGAGCACGCCGTAGAGCGACAGCGGGTCGCGCTTGGTCCATGCAGCGGTCTGGAGGATGAAATCGCCGACCGGAACGAGCGCGTGACAGTTGTTCCGATGGTGTTGGTAGACCATGGCTTCGACGTTCTCGAGGCAGGTGTGCACGTGCGCGAGCAGCGCTTCGTCGTCGAGGGAGGCCAGGTCGACCGACCCGAGTTGGCGATGTCGCGCTTGCGAGGTGGGCTTCGCCTCGTTGTCCCACTCCCGGATCGCGTCGCGCCAGATGCGCTCGGACATCGCCCGCGCTGCGACGTCGGCGCGCCGGCCGATCTCGGCGCCGATCCATTCGGGGTCCTTGGGTCCGTCCGGGCCGGGCAGGTCGAACGGTTGCGGCTGGTGGTAGGTGAAACCGTTCACGACACCCATCGCCAGAACGTCGAGCAGCACGCCGTATCCAGCGAACGCCTCCTCGAATCCCCGGTTGAACCCCGCGGGATAGATGTCCTGCATCAATCTGGTCTGGGAGACCGGGTTGTGGGCGCTGTCCTGCTGCCACGGTCCCGGCCCCGGCGGTTCCCACGTGGGCTCCGATGTGATGGTGTCCATGAACTGTGCTCCTCCCGTCGCCAGCAGCGGACCACCCCCTGGTCGCCGTGCGGCAAAGTGAACACTAGGTGAACGGACGGGGTCGTGCGGACAGACCTCCGGTGTACGGCATGTAGCCGAGATCGGCACGTGTTTCAGCCCTGGTCGAGACAGCGCACACCGTCGCGTGACCGTGTCAGCGGCGATGATGATGTACGTGAGCGATCCATCGGGCGAGAGTTGGTCGGCCGTCGCGGTTCGGGAAGTGCGTGTCGCGCTGGCTGCGGTAGGTGACGCCGATCGGGCCGATGCGATGAGGCGGTACATGCGTGACCAGTTCGTGTTCTTCGGGGTACCGACACCGCAGCGGCGGGCGATCACGAAGCAGGTGCTTGCCCCGCTGGCAGCGCCGCTGCCGACGGACCTCGAGGAGATCGGACCAATCGCCTGGCTCGCCGACGAACGCGAGACCCAGTACGCAGCCGTCGACGTGTTGGTCCGCGATGTTCGTCTTGCCCGTCCGGAACTGCTCGACACCGTGAGCGCACTGGTGACCACCAAGAGCTGGTGGGACACCGTCGACGCGCTCGCGGCGAGCGTGGTGGGTCCGCTCGTGCGCCGGTACCCCGAGTTGGTAGCGACATTGGACGGCTGGATCGAGGGCGACGAACTCTGGCTCGCTCGCACGGCGATCCTGCACCAACTCGCGTACAAGGCCGACACCGACGTCGATCGGCTGCTGCGCTACTCGCTCGCCTGGGCAGATCACCCGGACTTCTTCGCTCGCAAGGCGATCGGCTGGGCGCTGCGCCAGTACGCCCGGACCGATCCCGACACGATCCGAGCGTTCCTCGCCGACCATGGCGACGTGTTGTCCCCGCTCACGGTGCGAGAGGCCTCCAAGCATCTGTGACGGGATCGATCATCCGATCGGGTCGAGGTGTTGCCATCGACCGTTCACCTCGGCATACTTGTGGTCCACGCCGCGGGGTGGAGCAGTTCGGTAGCTCGTCGGGCTCATAACCCGAAGGTCGCAGGTTCAAATCCTGCCCCCGCCACC
>CAWHEI010000014.1:0-35115 GCA_963828415.1 Ilumatobacteraceae bacterium | reverse complement strand
AGTCGCTGGCGAAGCGATCGGCGAAGGAGCAGATCCGAGTTGTTGGCAATGACCTGCCCCTGGCGTTCGCACTACCCGACGGCGTCGAACTGATCTCGGAGAGCACCGCCATTGAGCTGTTGGATGAGTCGCTGCTTGATTCATCGGCTGGGGCCGAGGCATCGATGCTCTCTCGCCGTGCCAGCCGGTGGGAGGCGTGGCCGACGACGATCATGGTGATCGTCGGCGAGACCCAGGATGATCGTTGGGACGTCATCGCGTCGGCACCGTCAGCGGCGTTGATGTCGATGAATCGACGCTTCGCCACCGGGCTCGACATCGAAATCAAGAACGGAGTGCTCAGCGTTCCCACCCTCGAAATCACAGCGTCCGTTTCCCAGCTCACCGACATCGAGCAGTCCACGATCCGAACGGTGCTGGACGAGATCGACGCCGAGCCGATCGACCAACCCACCCTCCAGTTCGACGCGCCAGCCGGCGAGCCGATCGAAGAATTCGACAAGGCCGCCGATGACTGGAAGCCACCATCGTGGCCGGTCATGATCAACGTGCTCGGCACGCCGGCGGCGACGAAGAACGGCGACCACATCAAGCTCACGCCACAACAACTCTCGGCTCTTGCACTGATCGCGACACGCCGTGAGATCCCCGCTCACACGATTTCAACCGCACGATCTGGGGCGACGAGGATGACGTCAGCGCAGAGCGAGTCCGAGACATGCTGTCCGTACTTCGCAAGAAGGTCGGCGGGCTGAGCGTGATCCCTGAGCGCGAAGATGGACTCGTCTGCGCCGGCCCCGATCTCGGCAGCGATGTTCTCGTCTTCGACAGCGCTCGCGACGAGAGCACGCACGACACCCGATGAGCTGATCGACCAGGCTCCACGAGATGCTCGACCTCGTCACCGGCCGCCTTTTCAACTACTCCAGCGTCGATCAGACCTGGTGGCGGCGATGGTCCGAGATCGCATTCGGCATGACCGACTGGACCGCCAAGACCACGACGGCCGCCGAAACACTCGCCCGCAACTACCTGGAACGGGCCGACCCCGCCGCTGCCCGAGACGTCGCCGACGCGGACTGATCGCCGACCCGCTTAATGCTGCACTCACCGAAGTGCTGATGGAGGCCTACGCAAACCTCGGCGCCCTGGAAGCGGCGCAACGAGTCTATGAATCGCACGATCGTCAACTCGACATGTCCGACCTCGGCGGAGCCAGCAACGAAACCAAGCTCGTCCTGCAACGCCTCCGTTCCCACGCATCGAGTTCGGTGTCGACCGCAACTGAAGCCGCATCCTGACCCTCGTGATGCAGCGCGCCAGCCCACGCATCGACCGGATTACGGGGCACACATTATGCGTGGGGCGGCGGTGAGCATCCTGCCGGTTCCCGAGCGGGTGTGGGCGACTCGGGCTCTGAGCAATATCGAGCGGCTTGCGCCCTCGAAGCGATACCGCGCCTTGGCGCACCCGAGCCTGCTAGTTGTGGTTCGGGTGGGTGCCACCGTGACCGTCACTCATCCAAGTGTCGTAGATGCCAAGGGGTCGCACCGGTCCCTAAGTAGTGCTACAGTCCGCCGAAGCGGTGGTCGAACCGAGTAGGAGGACCATTCAATGGACGTTTCCACGTCGAGTCCCTTCCGACGCATTGGGTTTTGGCTCGCCGCTACGACACTCATTGTTTCAGTAACTGCCGGTGTCGCTACGCCAGCGAAACCTGTCGATGCCGCCTCCCAGAGTTGGAGTTCACCCTGCTACTTCTCTTTACTCGTCGCCCTCGTCAATCTAAACCCAAATATTTCCCAGGGCTCCACGTCGACCGGAGGCACAAACTACTGCGATAGAGCGCAGGGGAACGTGCTTGCGAACCTATTCGGTAGTCCTCTCATCGGCTACGGGCCGTGCGTCGCCGGTGCGAGTTCTGGTGCGACCTCAATTGCGCAGGCGTACGGCAATCCAACCTACGTAATGGGCACGGTGAATCCACGCAGCGTTCCCGGGAGCTGCTGGCACACCACCAAATTCGTGTATGCGTAAGAGAGGAACGATGACGCCGCGATGCCGAGCAAAGTCATATGTACCGATCGCAATCTCGTTTGCTGTCTTTACAGTAGTGCTGAGTTCCTGCGGTAATCCCGGCAGTTCTTCGGCGGCAGTATCTCTTCCACCAGCGGCCGAGCAGGCGACTCCACCAGCGGCCGAGCAGGCGACGAGCACGCAATACGAGTCCCCGGTTCCGGAGGCCGACGTTGTGGTAGAGCAAGTCGACTTCGACTACGTCATCGACAATGCGATCGGCGACCGGGTCACACTGACAGATCTACCCGGAACGACTCCTGAGGACGAGTGGTGGGTTACGTCGTGGAACGGGAGCAGCGTCGACCGGCCGGAGATCTACTGCCTCGGGCTCCCGAACGGCATCACCTGCCGCGCCGACGGTGAGGCTATGGAAAACCCGGTCAAGCAGCTACTTTTCGGCGACCGCGGAACTGTTCTCCTGGTTGACGTGGGAATCTCATCGGCCACAGCAACATTGGACGGTGATCATGAGGTCCAGCTCGAGGCGCGCGATGTTGGCCTTCCGTCGGGTCGACGACTCGTCGTTATCCCCTTCCCAGCCGCCCCCAACAGCATCGAGGTTTCAGCCCTAAACGAGACCGGTGAAGTCGCCGCTCTGACGCTCGACACATCTGGTCCTCCCGTGCGAGCCGGCACCGGTCAACTACTGCTCCGAGACATGCCCCAAGCACCGAAAGAACTCTTGGCTGAGGCGACACCGGCCACTAGCCCGCAAACAGACTGACAGACAACGACTGCGCGATCCGTGGATCGTGCATAGACGTGTCGTGGACAGTTCGACGCCTCGTCGAACATGACGTCCAAGGGCAGAGATGACCTTGTCAGAGACCCACGCATATCGAACACCCGATCGAACTGGGCTGAACCTTCCGAGTACGGCACTTCGCGGTCGCCTGTGACGAGTCCCCCTCACTGCGGCCACGCATATCGACAGCAGATGCGAGCATCGGATCTTCGACCACCGCCGTGATTATCTCGCGTCACGCAAGGATTGATATGGATGTGATCGACACACCGACTTGCCGAGACCTCGCTCGCGTCGATCACATGCATGGTCTGCCCTCGTGCCGAGTCCGAGCCGGTCGGCTCGGACGGGTGACTTCGATCACCGGCATAAGGGCCGCAGTGCAGCGCGCTGATCCCGACGACGAGCGGGTTATGGCGCTCGCATTATGTGCTCGTCACGGTTGGACTCGGTCATCATCGGAGGCGACGTCACAGAGATTATGGGTACCGATATCAGGCGGTCGCCCGGCTGAGAGTTTCAGTGTCCCGAAGTGCTGAGGGTCCTCGAGCTGCTTGACGACACCCGCGAGCGATCTCGTCGAACGAGCTGCCAAGAGGATCAGTCGGAGGGTGCCGGGCGCTGTGGAGGCTGCGCGTAGGGAACCCCGACGATCAGCGTGGATCCACTCGGCGTCGTCAGCTCGTAACGTATTGAGAACTCGTCATCAATTGAGCCATTGGAAACTGAGCCATTTGACACTACGCACGAATGGAGGTCAATCGTTCCAAATGACGCCGATGACGTCGACTCGCATACGTCCGCTGGCGCCTTGACTCCCACATCGCTAGACGTCACCAGCATCGCCATAGGAGGATTCACATCGTCTCCGCCAAAGCCGAACGAGACGATTCCACCGATTGTTGCATCTGCGCACACCGCACCGCGCGCAATCCCGTCGTACAGCGTTCGGATACAGAAGTCGGTCTCACTAGTGCCTGGTCCGTGGTTGGGGTACTCCAGCTCGAAACTCAGCCCCTTGGCGAAACGAAGACCGGGGCCTCCGACCTGGGCGCGTTCAACGGCGAGTGCGGGGAGGAGTTGCACGGCTTCTTCGAGCCCCAATGTGCGCGCTTCTGTTGGAGACTCGAAGGCAACTGTCGATGGTGACGCTACTTCTGGTGCTGGCTCAAGCGATTGAGCCCCGGGCAGGGTGGCCGCTCCTGCCGGTTGGTCGAGCGCCGATTCACCGCATCCTGCGGCGAATAGAACAGCTGCAGCGAGTGCCGCTAAATACCGAGGAAACACTTGCTCTCTCCGTTCGACGTCGAGAAGGCGAAGTGCCTGCTACCAACGATCAGCCAGCCATTCGACGGCGGCGTGGCCTGGATGCTGACCCCTACTTGGCAGGTTGAGTTCGGAGACCCGTCTTCTCTCAGCACTCCGTTCTGCGCTGACGTGACGTAGTTTGCGTAGCAGGCGCCCGCTGAGTTCTTTTTGCCGAAGGTATACGCTATGCACTGCCCACCCAGACAGAAGTTGCCGTGCTGGATCGTGTGCGAGCCTCCGTAGATGGTTGTGGCGTACGGGGTGTTGTGGGCGAGAAATGGGCACGCTGCAACAGCTGAGGAGCTGAAGGCGAACGTGGTTACTGCAGCCGCAAGCAACGCTGGGATGAGGCGCTTTGCTACGCGCAAGTGGGCTGTCTTCATGTCGGAGACGGTACGTCTAGCCAGAATCGCAGTCAAGATCCACCATCCAGAGCACCTGAGGGTGAGCACGCCAAAATGGCTGTGCAAATCAAGGACGCAGCATCCCCACCGGTAACAAGCTGGCCGGGCACCGAAAATTTGTGAGGGTCGATCGCAATCGCCCGGACCGTCTGCGACGCCTCGGGCGACCACACCGAAGCTCGACGCGTGTGGGTGTCGAGGGCACCGGCGCCTACGGCGCCGGCCTCGCTCGCCTCCTCGCAGCATCAGGCGTTGACGTCGTCGAGGTCGATCGCCCGAACCGGCAGGTGCGCCGACGCCAGGGCAAGACCGACACCTTGGATGCCATCGAGGCGGCGCGTCCTGCACAATCAGGTCGAGCAACTGGCCGAGCCAAATCGCGTGACGGCAACGTCGAAGCAATCCGGGCGTTGGTCGTCGCGAAGCGCAGCGCCCGCACCACCAACGGGGGTGACCGGAGTACGCCGGAAACCCGACACAGCGGCGTCGGCCAGCTCATCTGAACTCGACACTCAGGTCGACCGGAAGACGAGAGGAAGACGACATGTGAGCTCGGCTGGAGGATCTTCTGCTACGAGATCCTCACTTTCGATCGGCGGCCAGTGGCTGAACCCCACTCGATAATCCCGGGCCCGAACGCTTTGGTCCGCGTGGCAGTACCGGCGTTACGAGCGATCTGGCTGCTCGGTATCGCTCGTTTGTGCGGTGGGTGATGATCAAGCCGGCCGGGTTGCACCTGCGATGAATGTGGACACGATGTAGGTGGCGTGGCGGTCGAGGCTGCGTCGGGCTCGGTCGTATCGCATCGTTGTTCTCGGGTCGGCGTGGCTGGCCGCTTCCTGAACATCGCGGAGTGGAACACCGGCGTCGAGGGCCGCGGTGATGAACGAATGGCGGAGACTGTGCGGCGAGATCCGCTTGTCGATCCCGGCACGCTTCACCAGCCGCTTCACCATCCGATCCGCGCAGTAGCGGTCCATCCGACCGCCTTCGACACCGAGGAAGATCGGCCCATCGTCCGCTCACCGATGTACAGATCGAGTGCCCGGCCGGTACGTGGAGCCATGGGGATGATGACGTGCTTGCCACCCTTGCGCACGATCGCCGACGTGCGATGGCCGCGCTCGGTCGACAAGTCCTCGATGTCAGCGTTCAACGCTTCGGAGATCCGCAGCCCGTTCAACGCGAGCAGCGTGATCAGCGCGCCGTCTCGAAAATCACCGAGGCCTGCCTGAACGAGCAGCGCGCCGAGTTCGTTGCGGTCGAGGCCGAGGGTCCGTGATTCGTCGTGGACCTTCGGACGTCGAACGTTGAGTGCGGGGTTCTTGTCGAGGATGTCCTCGGTTTGGCAGTACCGATAGAACGACGACAACGTCGACAACCGTCGCCCGATCGTCGACGCCATTCGGCCCTCTTGTTCCATCCACCGGGCGAACGTCTCGAGATGAGGTCGCTTGACGCTCAGCAGATTGATGCCGTGATCGTGGCACCAGCCGGCGAAGATCCGCAGATCGGTTGCATAGCTCCGACGAGTTGGATCCGTGTAGCCGGCGATGAACGCCGCAACGGCAACCCGTTCGGTGATGATCACTGGGTCGTCGTAGCGGACGACCTCAGCAGTGAGGACAGTGGTGGTTTCGGTGTCGGCCATGGGGCCTCCTTGGGTGACCCAGCCTCCCGAGGAGACGGGACCAACCACGCTCGCGCCGATCAGACGCCGCTGGCGGAGCGATTATCGGGTGCCACGAGTTGGGCCGAACTCGGTCACCATCGGGGGAGATGTAACAGTGATTATGCGTGCCGATACCGGTCGGTCGCCCGGCTGAGATCTCCCCCGAACGGTGGGCTGGTCCGTTGACGAATCCGCGAGACTCGACGGTGTGAACGAGTTCGAGAACACCGACCGGCATGTCGTGGGCCGATCCGATCGCGGGCCGGTGTGAGGGCAGTCGTCTACGACCGATACGGCCCGCCAGAGTTGCTTCGGGTCGATGACGTGCCGAGGCCGGTGCCGGGCGCCGACCAGGTGCTCGTGCGGGTTGCCTCGACGTCGCTCAACCTGAGTGACTGGGAATGCCTGCGCGGCTCGCCGTTCTACGCCCGCATCGGAGGACTTCGAACGCCGGCTCGCTCGACGCTCGGCTCGGACATCGCCGGGCGAGTCGAGGCGGTCGGCGCCGACGTCACCCGGTTCCGACCGGGTGACGAGGTGTACGGCGACAACCTCGAGCTGAAAGGCGGCTTCGCCGAGTACGCCGTCGCGCCCGAATCGGCCCTCGCCCCCAAGCCGGAGCAACTGACGTTCAGCGAGGCGTCGACGGTCCCACAAGCCGGAGCGATCGCACTGCAGGGAACCGCCGATGTAGTGCCAGGGATGCGGGTCCTCATCAACGGGGCGGGCGGTGGCTCGGGCTCGTTCGCGATCCAGCTGGCGAAGCGGTCCGGTGCCCACGTGACCGCTGTCGACAGCGCCGGCAAGCTCGACTTCATGCGGTCGCTTGGCGCCGACGAGGTGATCGACTACCGCCGCGAAGACTTCACCCACGGCGCCGAGCCGTACGACCGGATCCTCGATCTCGTCGCCCATCGCTCGGTGTTCGCCTACCGGAGAGCGCTCGCTCGCGGTGGCCGCTATCGCTGTGTCGGCGGGTCGGTGCCGACACTGATTCGAGTCGCCACGGTCGGCGCGATCGCCGGTCGACTCACTGGTCGACGGATCGGCATGCTGGCGGTGCGCGAGGGGCCGTCGCATTTCGAGCCGCTCGCCGCACTCTCCGTCGCCGGACATGTCGGGATTCACATCGACCGCACGTTCGCTCTGGAGAAGGTTCCCGAAGCACTGCGTTACGTGGGCGAGGGCCGCGCCCTCGGCAAGGTCGTGGTGGAGGTCAACGTCGACTGAGCTGACCCCTCGATGGGACTATCCAGCGCTCGGCTTGGGCCGCACTGTGGCGCGACGGTCAGGGGCTTGTGCGCGATTACGTGCGGGCCGGTTCGACCGCGGTGCTTCGGATCGGTGGGATGGGTTGCACCATCACCCGACGGCGGGATTGACCGACGTCCTCTCCCACATCATGGCGTCGGAGACCCCACGGAGAATCCAGGCGGCTACTCACGGGGTGCGTGGAACTTCACCCTGGCACATCTGGCAGTTACGTCGGGGCGCACCTAGATTGGGGCATGGTACGGCTGCCCGCCGGACCAGGCTGGAGCGCGTTGGGATGCCCCGCAACAAGAACACCTCGAAATGACGGATCAACAGGTGCAGAGTCACCTCGACCCTCGACCCTCCGAGACCTCGAGAAGGTGTCGCGACCTGGACGTGCCCACTCCGACCGGCGGCCGTGCACAGCCGTTCGACACCATCGAGCTGAGATGGTTCACATCAGGGGCCCTTCCGGCCGACGTCGTGGAGTGGTTCACTGACCACGGCCGGACCGGAGCAGTCGAACAGCGATGCGATACGTACCGCGTCGACGACCGAGATGACCTCGGCGTCAAGTACCGCTTCGGAACCGTGCCTGAGGTCAAGGAGCGTCTGTCGACCGAA
Source organism: Ilumatobacteraceae bacterium (assembly GCA_963828415.1). Lineage (GTDB taxonomy): Bacteria > Actinomycetota > Acidimicrobiia > Acidimicrobiales > Ilumatobacteraceae > Sva-07. The sequence goes on along the minus strand of CAWHEI010000014.1, from coordinate 27,029 downwards.
GCTGTCGCGGTGGAGGAACTCCGTCTCGCGGGGCGACTCGAGACATGGCGCAAGTGGAGCCCGGCCGATCAGCTGGTCGACTCCGTCGGCAACCGGTGGGTCGAGGTCCACAAGACCATCACGAAGCGGCGCTTCAGCGCCGAAGGCCAAGAGGTGGTGATGACGGAGCCACTCGTCCTCGAAGCGGGGACCGACGTGGAGATCGTGGCAGTCACGATGGGTGACGTCGAGATGTGGTCGTTCGCGTTCGCTGCGTACGGCCCCTCCTCGGAGAGGTGCGCCGCGATCGCTGCTTGCTGCAAGACCGTGCTCGCCAGCACGACTCCAGCGTCGCTCGTCCTCACTGCGTCGAGCTCCGCCAGTTACCCGGGATGGCTCACCACGATCGCGGCGCCACCGGATCTCCCTCACCTCGTAGCGATCGACTGCTGACGTCGGCGGGAGCTGCGCGAGGAGCGGAGTATCGCTCGGACTGAAATATTCCGGCTCTCCAAAGGGCGGGCGTCGTCTCAGGCGAGGAGAGCCGTCCGACCTGCACTCAGCCACGCGGCGGGACCGTCGCCGCGGGCAATCGCCAGCCCGGTGCGAGGGCGAGGCCGGTGCGGGTTCGGCGGTGTCACCGAAGCTCGATGAGTCGGTTATGGCATGATCGAAACGTCGTCGCCGCCGTCTCGCCGCCGCTGTTGAACTCGGTGACGAGCCTGGATGGTGATATTCGACCGTTCACTGCTGCAAAGGAGACTGTGATGCTTGCGTACGACTTTCCGCTGCTGGGGCTGTTCTGGTCGTTCACGTTGCTGTTCATGTTCGTGATGATCGGTTTCGTCGTCATCTACACGTTCGTCGACAACTTCCGTCGCCCGGACCACAGCGGTGCGGCGAAAGCCGGATGGGCGCTGTTCATCATCGTGCTGCCGTTGTTCGGTGCGTTGATCTACATCCTCAGCCGCCCGGAGATGCAGGCGTCGCCACCTCGCCCCGCAGCGTGACATCCCGACACGCGCTCAGCCCGTTGGGTGGTCGTCGTTAACGCGGTGCCAAATGCGGCCCTGCCTTGAATGTGGGGCGAAGGGCGACGCTCGGTTCGACGTTGGCGAGCAATGACGAGTGAGAGGCACCATCCCTCCCGCAATCTGCCTGATCGGCCAGACTTCGGGCGACTGAACGGATCAAGCGTTCGCTCGGCAACAGCACCTCGCCCAAACCACCGCCGGTGGACCGAAAGGAACCGCACATGCTCGCGTACGACTATCCCGTGATGGGTGTCTTCTGGTCGATGCTCTACTTCTTCCTGTTCTTCATCTGGATCATGCTGCTGTTCCGCGTCTTCGCGGACATCTTCCGCAGCCATGACATGGGTGGCTTCGCGAAGACCCTCTGGGTCCTCTTCGTGATCGTTGCGCCGTTCCTCGGCGTGTTCATCTACATCATCGCCCGCGGCAAGTCGATGGGTGAGCGCGACATGGCGCAGGCACAGGCGCAGCAGGAGGCGTTCAAGAGCTACGTCCAGCAGACCGCGGGCACCGGTGGAACCGCCGACGAACTGGCGAAGCTCGCCGATCTGATGAACAGCGGCGCGATCACACAAGCCGAATACGACACCGCAAAGGCCAAGGTGCTCAGCTGACCTGAGTGGGGCGCGTTCGAACGACGCTCCCCGCTCAATGGTCACCGCGCACCCGGCGGCAGCCACTCGCACACCATCGCGTCGGGTGGCGTCGCCCAGGCTGAAACACGCCCGCCAGGCTTTCCCGGCACGGGACAGTTCGGCGCATCGCTCGCTTTCATTCGCTGACTAATGTCGCTGGACGGCCGACGATCGGGGGGATGTCGATGAACTCGATGAAGATGTATCTGGCGTTGTGGTTGTCAGGGATGATCGCTGGAGTTGTGCTCGTGGAGCGGTGGCGACGCCGTGGTGGAACGTACGTCCCAGCGGAACCGGGTGCTCAGAACGTGCTTGACACGTCGACGCAGGCGACGGTCCCGACGGTCCCGGCAAGCGCGTCGAACCTCGTGGATCTCGTGGTGACCGGAGCCAAGCTCGATCTCGACAACGTCCGGCAGTGGTCCAGACGCCGGATGGTGTCCCTCTCGGACAACGCCCGGTGAGGCATCGATCCGCGGTTGAGCAAGCTTCCTTGCTGAACCGTGGAGATACCTCGATCAAGGTCGCACGTGCCAACCGCGGCACCGACTCACCGAGCGCCGCCGCGGGCGGTGTGAGTTCGATGCGTCCAGAGTCCAACTCGACTCGACTGGTATCACCTGTCGCCCGCGCGCATCGGCGCGATCATGGAATTCGTGACGATTCACCGAAGCGAACCCACCGACCGCCCGTCCATGTCGAGCACGACAAGGCGGCGGTTCGCTGCCTCGTTGGTCTCGATCGTCATTCTTGCGTCCGCATGTGGCAGCGGTGACGATGGCGCGATCCAGGAGACGACAGCTCCGTCGGATCCGGTGGCGGCGGCTGAGGCTCGCGTCGAGGCCGCTGAGTCGGGGACCTCCGACGCGGACGATGCGCTCGCCGAGGCGGGCGAGCAGTTCTGCGGCGACGCCGAGGGGTATGTCGAAGCGCTCGACCGCTACGGCAAGCTGTTCACCGACGATGCCGCCACCGTCGGTGACGTGAACACCGCCGGCGCTGACCTGGTGGAGCCACGCGAGACGGTCGCGGATGCAATCGAGGATTATGAACTGGCGAAGGCTGCATCGGTCGAGGCCGAGCAGGAACTGATCGACGCCCAGGCGGCGCTGGCGGAGGCGATCGCAACCGCGTCCAGCGTGCCGGTCAGCTCGACCGAGCCGCAGACAGCGACGACCACGACGATTGTCGCGCCGGTCGTGATCGAGCGGGTCGAACAGGCAGAAGCTGATTTCGCCCGGACCGCCGAGGGGATCACGGAGGCAACGCCGCTCGCGGAGGCGACAGCGGAGTACAACTCGGCAGCCTTCGCACTCCAGATCGTCTGGCTGCAGTTGCTCGCCGACGCCGGCTGCTTCACCGATGAACAGCAGGCCGAAGGGCTCGAGCAGGTGACCGCGTACACGACGACACTGCAGACCGAGCTGCAACTGGTGGGTTACTACGACGGCGCGATCGATGGCATCTATGGTCCGGCCACCGTCGAGGGCGTGAAGCGGCTGCAGGCGGACAGCGGGCTTCCCGAGACCGGGTTCGTCGACATGGCGACCGCAGCTGCGCTCGATGAGCTCTTGGCTGCGCTCGACCTGCAGACAGCAGCCGCCGATCTGACCAGCACCGCCGCTGTCCAGACCGTGCTCAGCGTGACCGGCTTCTGGCAGGGTCCCGTTGATGGCGTGTGGACCGACGAACTGACGGCTGCCCTCCAGGAGTTCCAGATCGCGCTCGGCGTCGAACCGACCGGGGTGGTGGACACCGCCACACTCGCCGCCTTCGAGCAGGCGATCGCCGATCGATCGGGCGTTCCGGTCACGACCGATGCGCCGGTGGCCACGGTGCCTGACACCGATGAGGCAACGGTCCTCGTCGCGGACTCCGATCTCGGCCCGATCCTCACTGCGACTGATGGCATGACCGTGTACCTGTTCGTGCCGGACGCCCAGGGCACCCCGACCTGTACCGATTCGTGCGCCGAGCAATGGCCGCCGGTGACCGTCGACGACGCCAGCCAGATCAGCGCGGGCGACGGCCTCGATGCGTCACTGCTCGACTCTGTCGAGCACCCGGAGGGCGTCCAGGTCACCTACAACGGCTGGCCGCTCTACTCGTTCGCAGGCGACTCCGCCCCAGGAGACACCAACGGCCAAGGTCAGGGTGGCGTGTGGTACACGGTCGACCCGACCGGCAACCCGATCGACGGCGACTGACCACGCCAACCAACAGGCGTTAGCTCGCCGAAGCAGCGTGATCCTTCCGACAAGGTGTAGGGCTGCCAGACGACTGCGACCCGCGTCTCGCGTGGCGCTCAGCGGAGTTCGGGTTGCTCGTGCTGTCAGGCTGTCGCGTCGTCGCCCGCCCAAGTGACGGCTTCGGGCAGTGCGACCTGTTCGAAGTGGCGGACTTTGCCGGGGATCAGCCACCCGAGCGCCTTGACCAAGTGCTCGGCCCACTCGTGGTCCGACACGATTGCGGTGCGCTCCCATGAGCGGGCGTTGCCGAGCCCGAGTTTTGCGTCCTCCCAGGTCGCCCCCGACGAGTAACCCTCGAAGCGGTCACCGAACACGTACACCATTCGGATGCCCCCTTGTGCAGCGGCAGCCTCCACAGCCGGCCGAAGGACAGTGTCGTAGTCATCCGAGTGGATCGTGCCCACGGCCTCGAATCCGATGACTCCCGCCGGCAGGTCGTGCAGTTCCTCGAGCATCTGCTGTTCGCTCCTTTCGTTCCTCGCGATCCAGGCGAGTTCAGTCCCACCGGGAAGGTCCCGCAGTGGCACGCTAGCCCGCTCGCCCTGACCGATCGGCGGGCCCACGGTCAGCAGGACTTGGTCGTCGTCGGTCGTCCGGGCGTACGTTGCCGCTATGGCTGAACTCCACCCCGAACGTGAGCCCTACGCCGAGCATGCAGTGGACGTCGGTGACGGCCATATCCTGCACGTCGAGGAGTCGGGCAATCCCGACGGCAAACCGGTCGTCGTGCTGCACGGCGGCCCGGGAGGTGGCATCTCGCCGAAGATGCGCCAGTTCTTCGACGCCGACGCATACCGGGCTGTGCTCGTCGACCAGCGAGGAGCGGGCCGCAGCACGCCGCACGCATCCGTCGAGGCCAACACCACCTGGCACCTCGTGGCCGACATCGAGAGGATCCGTGCGCAGCTCGGCATCGAGCAGTGGATGGTCTTCGGGGGATCGTGGGGATCGACGCTGGCACTCGCCTACTCGCAAGCCCACCCGGAACGAGTCACCGAGATGGTGCTCCGCGGGATCTTCCTGCTGCGTCCGTCGGAGCTCTACTGGATGTACCAGGACGGCGCCTCCCACATCTTTCCCGATGTGTGGGAGCAGTACCTCGAACCCATCCCAGAGGACGAACGCGACGATCTCATGGCCGCCTACCACCGCCGCCTCTTCGGTGACGACGACGCCGAGCGGCTCCGCTGCGCACGGGCGTGGACCGAGTGGGAACACCGCGTGAGCTACCTCGACATGCGAGAGCCCGACGACTCCGACGAGAAGGTGATCGCGTTCGCCCGCATCGAGAATCACTACTTCGTGAACGGCGGCTTCATGCGAACGCCAGATCAACTCCTCGACGACGTCGACCGGATCAGGCACATCCCGACCGTCATCGTCCAGGGACGCTACGACGTCGTCTGCCCGATCCGATCGGCGTGGGACCTGCACCGGTCGTGGCCCGAGGCCGACCTGCGCATCAGCCCTCACGCGGGGCATTCGATGTTCGACCCGGAGAACACCAGTGCCCTCGTCGAGGCCTGTGACGCCTTCCGGCCCGGCTGAGCGGGGCAGTTCGGTCCGCTCGGCGACCGGTTCGACGCGCACGACGAGGTGAACGACAGGTGAACAGCCAACGACGGTTCACGGCCGGACGCAACGACGACGGTTATCGTGTCGACGAGCCGTCATGATGTGTCGTCGTCGCTTCGAAGCGTCCACATGTAGATGGACCTGACGGGGGACGCGGGGACTCGCACATGAGCATCGTCATCACCGAGCCGGGCCGAGACGACAACGATTACCGCCCAAGATCACCGCGGCTCTCGCGTGGACACGTCCACCGGGAGCGTCTGTACGAGCGGTTCGACTCGGCGGCTCCGGTCGTGCTGGTCGTTGCGCCCGCGGGTACAGGCAAGACCACAGCGCTCGCAGGGTGGATTGCGACGTGTACGGATCCCACACGCTGGATCGACTTCGCACGGGACGCGCGACCGGATGCGCTGTGGCAGGAGATCGCCCACGGGTTCGGTGTAAGTCTGCCCTCCGCAGGCGAGGGCGTACCGGCCCACTTCGCGCCAATCGGCGACGTGGTCATCGGTCTGACCGAGGCGCTGGAGCAGACGCTCGATCGCGAGCACGTGCTCGTCATCGATGGGTTCGACAGCGATGACGCAGACTCGGTGGCCGCCGTGGGGCTGTTCCTGCAACGACTTCCCTCGAACCTCCGCGTGGTCATCGCAGCACGCCGCCATCTGCCGCTCCCCTTGGACGGACTCCGCATGCGCGGCGACCTGTCCGAGATGGGATACGACGAACTCCGATTCACATCGAACGAGTCGGCGGCCGTGCTCGCCCAACTCGCTCCCGGCGTCGACACCGGCTTCCTCGAGGCGCTCGCCATCTGGGCCGACGGCTGGGTCGCACCGCTCGCACTCGGCGCAACGATCGGTCGCGATCATCGGAACCGACATCCCGAGCTCGACACCGTCCTCCTCCTCCTGCGCGACTACATCTGCCACGAGGTCCTGGCGGCGGAGGACCAATCGCTCGTCGAGTTCCTGCTCGACATCGCAATCGTCGAACGGGTGACAGGAACACTGGCGGACGCGATCACCAACCGACACCCCGCCGCTGCGATGCTCGATCGAGCCGAAGAACGCATCGCGTTCGTCAGGCGGGTCGGGGTGCACGGCTGGTACGAGTTCCAGCCGACGTTCCGTCTCGCGCTCGCATACGAAGCAGACCGCCGCGACTGCGACCGGGCGATGGACCGCCGCCGGATCGCCGCTGCGTGGCTCGAGAAGCATGACGAGACACTCGCCGCACTGGACTTGTGGCTGTACGTCCGCGACCCCAGAGCAGCGCTCCGACTGCTCTCCGAGCGCCACGTCGAGCTCTACGATGCGGGCCTCAAGCAGACGATCTGCGACTTCGCCGAACGAATCGCGCGCGACGGCGGGCCGGGCGATGTCGCCGGCATGATCGATCTCACCTGGTCGTCGTTCTTCACCGATCGGATGACGTTCCTGCGCGGCGTCGGAGAGTCGGTGTGGTTGGCCGAACGCGAAGGCGAGATCAGCGACCGACAACGAGGCCAGCTGCACGGGCTCCAGGCGATCGCCGCGCTGATCGACGGCGACTTCGAACGTGGCCGAACCGAGGCATCGCTGGCGCTGCACACCTGCCCTGTGTGGTGGGAGGACACGATCGTCAAGACCATGTGGAACGACGCGGCCCGCTGCGTCGCCCTGGATGAGCGATGGGACGACGCCGACGACGTCGTTCGCGAAGTCACGGTACGGCTCCGTCGCGAGCCCTTACGCGGGCTCGTACTGCAGGCCACACGTGCGCTCGGTGAGGCGCTCGCAGGACGCCCGATCGATGCACTCCGGGTTGCGGCCGGCGTGAAGTCCTCGCCGGATCTCGATCGCCTGGTCATGTCCAGAGCGGAGCTGCAGCTCGCGGACGTGATCGCCCGCCGTGAACTCGGCGACGCTCCGGACGCACACCAAGACCTGCAACGACTGCTCGAAATCGATCTCGAGCCGCTCACCTTTGTCCGCGGACTCGCTGCCCGCGAGCTGGTGCAGCTCCACCTCGACCGGGGCGCAGTCGACGAGGCAAGCCGGGCGTTCGGCGTCCTCGAGCAGCTCGTCGCCGATCAACTACCTGGCCCCGCCGGGCGACGCTGGGTGGCGACGATTGGGACCGTGCTCGCCCTCGAACTGGGCGACCACCTCGATGCCAGCCGTCGCGCCGAGTCGATCGATGACCCGTTCTGGGGTCCGTTCAGCAGGGCTCGGGTCGCCTTGGTGACGGGCGTTGGTGACGTCACCGCACACCTCGACGAAGCGGTGCCTCGATGCCCTCGCCACGATCTCGTGCGGACAATGCTGCAGGCCGCGACGACCCGGAATCGAGACGAGTCACTGGTACTCGCCGCGCATGCGGTGTCGATCGCCACGACAAACGGCATGCTCCAGTCACTCGGCTCAACTGGTCAGCTCGACCTCATCGAGCGGGTTGCGTGGAGGCTTCCGCCGGCGTGGATGGACCGCCTGCGACGCACCATGCTCAACTCACGGCCCGATGTGCCGATGGCGACCCCGCTCGTCGAACCGCTCACGCAGCGAGAGCGTGACGTGCTGCGATTCCTGCCGAGCCGCCTCACGCTCAAGGAGATCGCCGACGAACTGTACGTGTCGGTCAACACGCTCAAGTTCCACCTCAAGGTCATCTACCGCAAACTCGGCGTCAACTCGCGCTCCGAGGCCGCCGAGATCGCGCGCACGTGGAGTCGGATCGAACACGGCTGATCGTTCGCGGTCCGATCGGAATCGTCGAGAAGGTGTCAGTCCTCGAGGACCTTGCGCTTCTGACGTTCGAACTCCGACCGCGACAGCAGACCTCGCCCGAACAGCGTCGCCAACTCCTCCAGCTGGCTCGCCACATCGACGACCGAAGTGGATCGCGGCGGCGAGCGCGCCAGCAGCGGTCGACGTACGAGCAGCCCCTCGGACAGTCCCGACCTGCGCCGTGCCATCACAAATCCATCCGCGAGGTTGCGTCGGAGAAGACGATGGGCTGCAATCGACGCACCGGAATCCGCTCGCCACCGGCGATGTACCCACCGACGCCTCGCGCTACGCGGGCGAGCGGCGCCGCCCACATGTCCTCGACCAAGAGCACCACGCCGATACGTCCATCCTCGACCGCCTCGGCCACCAATGTCAGATCTCGCGCCGTCAAGAGCACCCGTGGTTCCGGAGCGGCCCCGATCGGATCGGCGAAGTTCACGTCACCTTCGTAGTTCGACACCAATGCCGCGTCGAGAATCGAGAGCAGTCCGCGTCGCTCGAGTTCCGCTGCCGACTCGAGGACGACTTCGGCCGCGGCTTCGTCGGGCACGACGACGACGAGATACTCGACGAGTTCGGTGTCGATCTCGCGTCGTGTTGGGTGCGGAGCCTTCATTCGGTGTCGTTCCCTCTGCGAACGGCCTGGAAGCAGTCATGGTGCCAGCGGTGGTGCAGGCTCGGCATCACCCCCGAGGAGGTGGTTCTACGACCGCGGCCTCCTCGCGTCGGAGATGGTGAGTCAGCGCGATCTCGACGACCGCGATGGGCGCCAGAAACCTCGGGATGGTTCCATGACGTGCTCGGGACCATCTTTCCACGACTACCCGTGGAAGGGTGGTGCCAAGACGCACCCGGAACTGGCAATGTCACCTCCATGAAGAAGGGATGCGCCAGGGCTGGCCTGGTCGCCGCGGTCGCGGTCGCCTCGCTCGTCGGCTGCGCCGACCCGGAGGAGCGATCCTTGTGCACCGCCTTCGAACGGTTCCAGGAGTCGGCGGACTCCCTCCAGGAGGTGTCGCTCGACGGAGCAACCGCCGGTGAGGCCGGGGACTCCGTGGAAGCCGTGCTGGGTGAGGTTCGGAACCTCGATGCAGTCGCAGACACGAGATACAGCTCGCAGATCAACCAGCTCGAAGACGCGCTCGACGACCTGTTGCGGACCCTCGAGTCGATTCAAGAAGACGCCGGGAGTGACACCTGGGAGCCGCTCGTGGCCGACTCCGTCGAGGACGCACAGCATGCAGCCTCGGTGGTCACCGAGCTGATCGTTCCCGTGTGCGAGTCGCGGGACTGACCACGACACGTCGTCGACCGACACCAATCATGAGCACCTGATCGACCACCGACCCACCGGACACAGAGAAAGAAGAGGGTATGGACGGATTCTTGTTCGCGATCGAGGCGCTCGTCGTCATCGGCGCGATCGTCATGGGCACCCGATCGAGCGGGGTAGCGCTCGGCATCTGGGGTGGCGTCGGTGTTGCTGTTCTGGTCTTCGTCTTCGGACTCGAACCAGGCTCGCCGCCCGTCGACGCCATTCTGATCATCCTGGCCGTCATCCTCGCTGCGGCGACGATGCAGGTCGCCGGTGGCATCGAGTGGATGGTGGCGATGGCCGCACGGGCGATCCGCAGCCATCCGAAACAGGTGACGCTGATCGCACCGCTGATGTCGTTCTTGTTCTGTCTCGGAGCTGGGACGGGCAACATCGTCTATCCGCTGCTCCCCGTCATCTACGACGTCTCGTATCAGGCCAAGGTCCGCCCCTCCCGTCCGTTGTCGTTGACGGTCGTCGCATCGGGCATCGCCTTGGCCTGTAGCCCCGTCTCGGCCGCCATGGCGGCGATGATCACCCTGACCGACGTGGCGCCGTACAACTTCAACATGGTCCAGGTGCTGTCGGTGACGATTCCTGCGGCGCTCATCGGCATCGTCGTGTCGTCGATCGTCCTGAACCGGATGGGTCAGGAACTCGAGGACGACCCCGAATACCAGGCTCGTCTCGCGAGCGGGGCGCTCGCTCCGACCGGGGGCACGGAGGTGGACGATCTGACCTTCACCAAGGAGGGTCGCAACGCCGCCTACATCTTCCTCACCGGCGTCATCGTCATCGTCATCTTCGGTCTCTTCCCCGACATCCGTCCGCACGATCTCCACCGAGCTCGGCAGCGAACCGATCGGCGTAACGCCGATCATCCAGATGGTCATGTTCGTGGTCGCCGCAGCGATCCTGCTGCTCTGCCGACCCGAAGCAAAGGAGATCCCGGAATCATCCGTGTTCAAGGCGGGCATCGTCTCGGCCATCGCCCTCTTCGGCCTCGCCTGGCTCACCGACACGTTCATCGCCGCCTGGGAGACCGAGATCGTCGACACAGTCGGCGGATGGGTGAACGACTACCAGGCGGTGTTCTTCTTCGGCGTGTTCCTGGTCGCCGCCCTCACGACGAGCCAGTCGACCGCAACCCGCACGATCGTGCCGATCGGTCTCGCCGTCGGTCTCTCCCCTGCCGTCATCAGCGGCATGTGGGCCGGCGGCTTCGCCGGCGTGTTCACCCTGCCGACGAACGGCTCGCAGATCGCAGCAGCCAACTTCGACGAAACGGGCACGACCAAGCTCGGCACCAAGCTGCTCGACCATTCTTTCTTCATCCCCGTGCTCATCATGGGCGCCGCCACGGCGATCCCCGGCGTGATCATCGGCAACCTCTTCTACTGACGTGTCCTCCACCGCCGAACCCGCCGTCGCCGACCGCGCGGCGGGGATGGGTGTCCTCGTGGCGGCGTGCGTGTCGACATTCGTCGTCAACGCCAACACGTCCGCGGTGGCGATCCTGTTGCCGTCGATCGCCGAGGACACCGGCTCACCGATCAGCACCCTGCAGTGGGCCGTCACCGGTTACATGCTGGTCGGCGCGGCGTTCATCATCACCGCCGGTGCGTTGGGCGACGTCTTCGGACGCCGCAAGACGTTCATCGGCGGCCTCGTGCTGTTCATCGCCTCGTGCATCCTCATCGCCCTGTCGACCAGCGGCGCCGGCGTGATCGCCGGGCGGATGATCCAAGGCGCAGCGGGCTCCACCATCGTTGCCGGCGGGCTCAGCGTGCTGACGCTGGCATCGACGGGCAACGAACGTCTCCGAGCGGTTTCGTACTGGGGCGCCGCGACCGCGATCGGCGCGGCGGCCGGTCCGCTCGTGGGAGGTCTGCTCGTCGAGTCGGTGAGCTGGCAGGCGTTGTTCTGGATCGACGCCGTGATCGCAGCGGTGTGCATTCCCATCACCCTGCGCGCCGTCGAGGAGTCACGCGATCCCGATCGACCTCGTTCGATCGACTGGCTCGGGACAGTGCTGGTGGCAGCGGTCCTCGCGCCGTTCATTCTCGGCGTCAGCGAAGGAGCCGACTGGGGATGGACCTCGCCCGCAACGCTCGCATGCTTCATCATCGCGGTGCTCGCAGGCGTGGCGTTCGTGTACGTCGAGCGCCGCTCCTCCGCTCCACTCGTCGACCTGGACCTCCTGCGAAACCGCCTGCTGATCGCATCGACCGTCGGCATCCTGATCGGCGCCGGCACCATCAACGGCCTGATGTTCGTGCTCAGCCTGTACTTCCAGAGCCCGGACACACTCGGGCTGAACGCGCTCGAGACGGGACTGGCGACGCTGCCCGCGACGGTCGGCCTCGTGGTGCTCGCGCCGGTCGTTCCCAACCTCGCCAAGAAGTGGGGCAGCCGCCCGGTCATCGCGGGCGGCTTTGCCCTTATGACCGCCGGCTTTGCAATGCTGATCGCGACACAGGCGTCGTGGCGCTACGCCGCCTTCGTGTTGCCGCTGGTGCTGGTTGCCGCCGGCCTGGCGCTGTCCAACGGACCGTGCTCGTCGCTTGCCACGAGTTCCGTACCGACGGCGCAGGTCGGTGCCGCATCGGGCATCTCGAACATGGCACGGTACGTGGGCGCCGCGGTGATGACCGCTGTCGTTGCATCGGTGTACGGCACCGTCAGTGCCGATCGAGTCGACGATGGCGAATCGACGGGCGACGCGCTCGCCTCGGCATTCGCCTGGTCGGCCGTCGTGATGACGGTCGTGTCGGCGAGCGGAATCGCCCTCGCGCTGCTCGCCGGCCGACACCGACCGGTCGACACCGCGACCGACGCCGTAGCGAGCGCCGCGTCGATCGCCCATACCGTTTCCTCTGCCGACGGTCCTGTAATCGTCGGCACCTGAACCACAACACCCTCTCGGAGGTCCCCATGAACACCACCAGCTCGGTCAATGACTTCGTCGACGAGGTCTGGCAGCGCGACGTGATGCCGACGCTGCTCGAGTACATCACCATTCCCAACGTCTCGGCCGTGTTCGAGGCCGACTGGGAGGAACTCGGCCACATGGAACGCGCTGCGAACCTGCTCGGCGACTGGGCAAGGTCACGACCGATCGCCGGGATGGAGTTCTCGATCCACCGCCTCGACGGCCGGACGCCGGTGCTCTTCGCGGAGATCCCACCCGCCAACGGCGGACCGGACGACACCACGGTGTTCCTCTACGGCCATCTCGACAAGCAGCCCGAGGTCGCCGGCTGGCGCGACGGCCTCGGCCCGTGGACACCGGTGATGGACGGCGACCGGCTGTACGGCCGCGGCGGCGCCGACGACGGCTACGCCATCTTCGCCGCCCTGACCGCAGTGCAGGCCGCCCAGGAAGCGGGGTACCCACACGCTCGCCTCGTCGTGCTGATCGAGGCGAGCGAGGAGAGCGGTAGCCGCGACCTCCCGTTCCACGTCGAGGCGCTCGCGGACCGGATCGGCACCCCGAGTCTCATCGTGTGCCTGGACTCCGGTTGTCTCGACTACGACCGGTTGTGGCTCACCACGTCACTGCGCGGTCTCCTCGCCGGAGAGCTCGAAGTCGCCGTTGCAACCGAGGGCGTGCACTCCGGCGACGCCGGCGGTGTGATTCCCTCGACGTTCCGGATCGCCCGAGAGCTGCTGTCGCGGGTCGAAGACGAGACGAGCGGACAAATCGAGCCCTCCGAGTTCAAGGTCTCCATCCCACCCGAGCGCATTCAGCAGGCCGCCGAGACAGCGATCGAGATGACCGGCACACTGGCCGAGAAGTTCCCGTTCCTCGACGGTGTCCAGCCGGTGACCGCCGACCCGACCGAGCAGCTGCTCAACCGGACCTGGCGCAGTCAACTCGAGATCACCGGCGCCGACGGCCTCCCGCCGTGCGACCGCGCCGGCAACGTCCTGCGATCCTCGACGTCGCTGTACCTCTCGATGCGGATCCCGCCGACGCTCGACCCCGTCGCGGCCAGCGACGACCTCACGCGTATCCTCACCGAGCGCCCACCCCACGGCGCGCAGGTCACCTACCGCGCCGACAAGAAGTCGACCGGGTGGGACGCGCCCGCGACTGCGCCATGGCTCGCTGCGTCGCTCGATGCTGCGTCGACCGCAGCGTTCGGCAACCCGGCGCGAGCGATGGGCGAGGGCGGATCGATCAGCTTCATGGGCATGCTCGGACACCGCTTCCCGCAAGCGCAGTTCGTCGTCACCGGTGTGCTCGGTCCGGGCAGCAACGCCCATGGCCCGAACGAGTTCCTCCACGTGCCGACCGCCCGCAAGGTGACAGCGGTGATCGCCAACGTGCTCCGCGACCACGCCCAGGCGGCAGCAGCCGGCGAACTCTGACATCGCGCAGTGGCGGACGATCGAGAGGTGAGGGTCGAGGACGAACTCCCCTACCTGCGCGAGTTCGTCGTCCGCATCGGCGGTGCGATGGTTGCGTCCGGCGACTCGATCGACAGCATCCAACGCACGCTGCACCGAATCGTGCGCGCCTACGGTCGGGACGACTTCGAGTTCTTCGTGCTCCCCACTGGGCTGTTCGTCGAGAGCGGTACGGCGGACTCGGCCCGAGTCCTGTTGAGTTCGGACAGGATGCGTTCCCTTCCGCGGTTCGACCAGATCTCGGCGCTCTACGACCTGGTGAGCCGGGCCGAAGCAGCGTCGGTCACTCCGACGGCCGGACTCGCCGAGTTGGTCGAGATCAGCGAGCTGCCACCGCCAAGAGGGCGTATCGTCAGGGTCGCGGGGCACGCCGTGTTGACGGCCGGATTGGCGCTGCTGCTCCAACCGACGCTCGGCGGCCTGGGCGCAGCGATCGCACTCGGTGTCGTGGTCGGCCTGATGAAGCTCCCCCGCCTGGCAACGCTCGAGCTGATCTTTCCGGTCGTCGCGGCGTTCGCCGTCGCGCTGATCGTGTTCGCCTTCACCCACTGGACGGGTGTCGGCGACAACCCGATGCGGGTGCTCATCGCGCCGCTCGCCACATTCCTCCCCGGCGGACTGTTGACGATCGCGACGGTCGAACTGGCGGCCGGCGAGGTGATCGCCGGATCCAGTCGACTCGTGAACGGCGTGGTCCAGCTCGGTCTGCTCGCGTTCGGCATCATCGCCGCTGCATCGCTCGTCGGCATCGGCGACGACGCACTCGTGGACGATCCGTTCAGCCGGTTGGGGTGGTGGGCGCCGTGGGTGGGCGTGGTGCTGATCGCGCTGGGTGACTATCTCCACTTCTCGGCACCGACGCGTGCGGTGCCGTGGATCTTGCTCGTGCTGTTAGCGGCGTACGGCGGGCAGACGCTCGGTGGCGCCGTATTCGGCGCCGAGTTGAGCGGCTTCTTCGGTGGTCTGGCGATGACGCCACTCGTGCTCTGGATCGACAGCAGGAGTTACGGGACACCGTCGATGGTGACGTTCCTGCCGGCATTCTGGCTGCTCGTGCCCGGGGCGCTGGGCCTGATCGGCATCACGGAATTGGTCTCGGAGAACCAGCAGCTCGGAGGCGAGGACCTGCGGAACACGGCCACGACCATCGCGAGCATTGCGCTGGGCGTGCTGATCGGTTCGGCGGCCTACAAGACTGCGACCGCCGGGGTCCACCGGGTGGTCACCACACTGCCGCCACCGCTCACGCCGTGGCGCAACCGCTGAGCGGCCAAGGGCACGGCGTCAGGCGACAGCAGTGCCCCAGCGGCGATAGTGATCGTGTGCCGCCTTGAGCCGACCGGCCAGCCAGTCCACGCGATCGTCGGGCGGCATCACCCAGTCGCCACCGGGCTCCATGAGGTGGGCGACCGCATCCGGTCCCAAGAGGAACTCGCGGAGGAACTCGTTCTGCCAGGCGCCGAGATGCAATTCGACGCCAACACCGTCCACTCCGGCCACCACGGCACGGGCGGCCCGCTCCCTCAGCCACGGCCCGACGGTCGTGGTCTCGTGTCCGCCGAGGTACGGCCGGTTGAACGCCACGTCCTCGGGCTCGTGGGCGTCGAACGCCCACCGGTAGGCGCGGCCGAGCGCTCGAAGCGTCGGAGCGTCCATGGAGGGGAGACCCGCATCGTCGAGCAGCGTCGAGGTGGCGCTGGGGCGGATGGAGCCGTCTGGACCACCACGATTGGACATGGCAACCACGTTGGGGAGGCGATCCGCCGGCGGACGCTCGAGGCAGATCGCGCCGTCTGACCGAGCGGTGTGGTTCATCGTGTCGTGCAACGACAGCACGAACAGCGACGTCGCGGAACGCCACTCGCTCACCGTCATGCTCGATGGATCGAGCGACGCAAGCCGCCCGAGCTTGGCATCCAGCGTCCTGGCAATCAGTTCGTCGCGGACGCGTTCGTACACGTCAACGCCGAACGAGCCTGCCGTCGTCAGTGCATCGACGAGCGCCGACCAACTCGCCTCGTCTCGTGGCTCATCGAACACAGGGAGGTAACCGAACGTCACGGGGCGTACCGCATCGACACCTGTGAGCGACGGCCGCTGTGTCTCGCCGGCGGATCGCAGACGGCCGAACGCCTCTCGCAGAACTGCGCCGAGGTCGGCGGGCCGGGGACGGTTGGCGTCACGGACAGCCCGAGGGTGCGGATTCTCGACGTACAACACGTGCGGATCGATACTCGCCCAGCGTTGTCCGACAGGACTCGTCGATACGTCCGTGAAGTCGAACTGGAGACGCCGGGTCAGCCCTTTGTCGACGAACGGCGCCATCTCCTCCGGAAACGCCGCAGAGGCGTGCGGCCCCGTCACCACGAGATCGATCTCGGCGAGCACGTCATCGAGAGGGCGTCGTCCCTTGGCTTCGTAGTAGACGATGTCGTCGACGTCGAACGCCCGACCAGCAGATATCCACACCACGTCCGAACTCATCACTCCAGCATCCATCGTGCCTTCGGCCTTCGCATCACCCTCGATCGGGTAGTTACCACCCACATCCATTCGACCGACTGGTCGCGTCCGGGGCTCACGGCCCCGGGACCGATCCGGTCATTCCCTTCGGGTGCACCTGTGCCAACTGGAGGAATCGTGTCGGCTCGCGTCACAGACTCCCACTTTCATAGGCATGTGTACATGGAGGCAACCTCGAAGCTCGGGTCGCGGCCGAGGCGTATTGGTTGTCACAGGCCGCAGACAGACTCGAGGAGTACTACACGGGTGAGGGCGAGGCCCGGGTGTGTGGGTCGGCGGCGGCGTGGACTCGCCCGGACCTGTGAGCGAAGTCGAGCCGACAGAACTTCGTGCGGTGCTCGCCGGGACGGAACCGAGTTTCGGGCTCACGCCGAGAGGCACGACATTTGGCGCTCATCCCCCTTGCTCTTGAGGAGGCGACCCCGACACCTCTAACCACCCTTCAGTCGACCGTCGTGATCGCGAACTGGGGCGCCCGACAGAGGCGCCGGCCACGCGCACACTTCGCTCAGCCGCGCCGAAGTGACCAGCACTGCAGTGCCGGCGAAGTCGGTCGCCTGCTGGCGTCGGAGGGGCACCGCATAATCCCACTGGAATGCGATTCGATCGCCGTCAGCGGCCGAGGCTCGCGGAGTTCTCGGGCTTGACGGCCAACTCTCGCACGGTCGATCGAAACTGTTCCTCGAATCGGTCGCCGAGTCGACGCGCGAAGTCGTTGACGTCGGCCGGGAGATTGAGTTGGTGCACCATTTTTGTGCCCGACTCCGCAAGCGAGCGTCGTAGCGAATCTGCCGACGCCCGCCCGGCTTCGTCCGGATCGGTCGCAATCACGACTCGCCCGTCGAGAACGGTCAACTCGCCGAGACCGTTGCCGGCGTCCCCGGCGGACAGGAGTGCTACCGATCGGATTCGGATGCCGGCAACGGTCAGGGCGTCAATGACGCCTTCACAGATGAGAGTGCACTCACCGTCGTCGCACAGCATCCGCGGCCATGACAGCGCCGGCTTTGTGGCGTGGCCGCTGGATGGGTTGTCATACTTCCGTCCGGCGTCCTCGACGTCGAGGTAACGGGTTTGTGCGTAGACGAGTGAGCCCTTTCGGTCGAAAGTTGGCAGCACGATTCCAGGTCCTCGGAAGGGGAGACCGCGTGGCCGCCGAAGTCGGGATTGGCCGGGGTCGTAGCCGACCTCGTTGATGTCGAGGACGTCAGGGTTCAGTTGGCGGTCAGCCAGCCAGTCACGGGCGACAGCGCCGGATGGCTTTCGGAGTTGCTCGACGCACGCTCGCACGTACTCTCGGAGCGCGTCGCTGGGTCCGGTGCGTATTGGTGCCTGCGGGCGAGGTTTCGGAACAGGTCGGGTCGACTCGCTTCCGGCTCGGTCAGCGAGCCAATGGATCGCGTCGGCGACGCTCATCCGACGGCTCACCGTGACGAGGTCGATGGCGGTGCCCGAAGTGCCGGTGGCCCAGCATGTCCATCGTTGTCGTCCGCGTCGGTCGGTGAAGATCGACATCGGTGGGGTCTTACCGGTCTGCGGATGTTCAGGTACGGGCGATGGCCACCGCGCGCCGCTGCCGTGGCCTCGATGTGGACCGCAGAGTTGGTCGGCGAGTGCTTCGAGGTCGATCCGGTTGAGGATGTCGTCGAGATCATGCTGCGGCATGGTCTGCCGCTTCGTGTTGCTCGACTTCGGTGAGTCGACTCGTCCGTCGCATCATCGTGTCGGTGTCGGTTTCGGCTGTAAGCGTTGCGGGTCGGTGGTGGCGGGCGATGAGTGATCGGTCGCCGATCTTCCAGAGGGCCTTGCCGCGGCCGAACAGGGCGAGGCAGGACCGTTCGGTGTCGGTGAGGCCGAGCATGGTGGTCGCTAAGTCGAGTTCGCCGGCGGACTGTCGGAAGACGATCTTCATCGAGCTGTCTTTGAGGAGCCCGTGGGCGATCTTGGCGATCTTGGAGCCGTCGTCGGCTTGTGCGTCGAGGTCGGATGGCCGGTGGCAGATGTCGATGTTCGCTTCGCCGAACTGGCGGCCGAGCTTGCGGCGTGCTTGCGCGAACTCGACGGTCTCAGCGCGTTTGTACATGTAGTACGACTCGTCGTTGACGTTGGTGACTTGACGCCCGGTGAGTCGGTGGCGTTGTTGGCGTGACCATCCCATTGCCGAGACCATGACGAGGGACATCGCGCGTTCGTCGTCGATCACGCCGGACAGGTCGAGCACCATGCCGGGGCCGTTCCAGTCGACGTCGACGGTCGAGTGTCCGTCGAACATGCCGCGCAATGGTCCGGTGCAGAGTTCGTCGAGGGCGTAGCGGAGGTCTTCGAGGCTGCGGACGAACTCGTCAGGTTCCCGCCGGGTGACTGCGCACATTTCGGCGGTTGGTGAGGCCAACAGGTCGATGACGTCGTGGAGGGTCGGCGAGCGTTGCGCCATCCGTTCGGTTGTGATGACGACGATCGAGCGGATGACCTTGCGTTCGATCTGACTCAGTGATCGACCGAGCAGCGTGCCCGCGAGCCCGACGACGAGGCTGGTCTGCACGTCTTGTTCGTCGGCCAACGCGTCACCGCTGAGCCGGACCGGGACGTCGAGCGGGTTGATGCACACCTCGCCGCCGGGAACGAGCCTGACGACGCTCATTCCCATCCGCTCGGCGAGACGTTGGTATTCGCCTTTCGGGTCGGTGAACGTCAACCATCGGCTCGGCCCGTAGAGGCAGTGCTGCCAGTAGGCCCAGCACTTGATGAGCGATGACTTCGCGAAGCCGGGCTCGCCCATCACGAATACGTTGGGGTTGGTGACGAGGCCTTCGTTGTAGACCTCGAACGGATCCCAGCACAGCGGTCCCTCACCGGCGGACAGGTCGGACCCGAGGAGTGGACCGACCGCTGGCAGCGGCGCTTGGATGGTGGCCGGGTACAGCGAGCACACGTTTGCCGTCGTCGACCGATGACGCAGAACGCCGAGTCGCCGTCGGCTCGTCGAGGCGGCATTGGGAGTTGTTCGTGATTGCACTCGGGCGCTCATCAGAACGGTTCCCGAGAGAGCCCAAGTCCGAGCGGCAACGCAGCAGCGACGCCGACATCCATGCGCCCCCACAGGGGGCGCAACATGACTCGGTGTCGTTCGCAGCGTCGTCGCATGGCCTGCGCGGCGCGGTTGAGTTCGTCGGGGTCGCCAACGGTGACCGTCACGAGCGCCGTGTAGGCCACCGGTGAGTGGCCCGATGCCATTTCGCGTTCGCGTTCGTTGACCGCACTTGCCTTGATGGCTTTGAAGCTGTCCCAGCGAGTGCGACCCTCAGCGGCGGCGAGTTGTTCGCCGCCGTGGCGTGACGACGCCATCCGGATTTCGCTCATTGCTTTGGCGTCGTCGAGCGGTTCGACGATCAAGGTGAAGATCCGTTGCACCACCCCGGCTACGTCGGAGCTGATGACCGAGTCGAACCAGTCGGCGCTCTGCAATCGTTCTGGCCACGACTCGACCCAGAAGCACCGGTGGATGACGTCGTCGATGCTCACCTGTTTCGAGGTCGCGTCGACACTCATGGGCCCGGCCGATGCGGTCGGTGTCAATCCCAACCGTTGAACGAGCGAGCCGGCGACGGTCCCACCGGCCGGCTCGACGCTCTGCGGGGACAGCCCGGCGCGGAGGAGGTAGGCGATCTCGCCGGCTTGGAGCGGACCGTGCGAATCGAGTCGGGCCTCGCCGAGCGAGTCGCGAACGATCCTGGCTGCTTCGGCGACGCGTTCGAACGCTGCCTGTTCTGCCGGGGCGGACTTGAGCGAACCGACGCGCATCGTGACGGTGAGCACGATGTCGTGACGCATGTGACTTGATGCGTCCACGAATCGGCGGTAGTCGTCGATCGCGTCGTGGTCGGCGCCGGTCTCGTCGACCCATTCCTGATGACCGACGAGCGGCATGCGGCGGGCGATGTCGGACCAGGTGATCCGAACGACGCCGTCGTCGGCGGGGACGGCCTGGAAGACCGAGCCCCACCCGGTCAGCAACATCGACATCTGATCTGCTGACAGCGTCGTGAACCCGGTGCCGCAGATCTGAAGGTGCACGGTCAGGGTCTGTGCCGGCGCGTCGTGGATCGCAGCCCACTTCTCGGTCGGATGCGCGAGGATGCGCAACCCACCGAGCCACGGCGGTAGCGAAGGAGCGTCGTCGACGAGACCAGCGCTCGTGAGGTGGAGCGGTCGTACCCAGTGGCGTGACCATCGGCCGCGCAAGGTCCATCCGCACCAGATCGGCAGCCACTCGGCGATGACCTGGCCGCCGAAGCGGGGAACGCTCACGACCCAGCTCGCACCGAAGGTGATGACACCGGGAACGAAACCGGCTCCGCTGATCGACGCCAACAGCCAACAGGTCGCGCCGACACCGAGGATCACCAGCTGGCGGCGTCCGAGCCTGCCGACCAACCCACGGTCCAGCGGGTCGAGTCGGTAGCCGGGCGCTGCCGTCGTCGCGCTCATCACGTGCTCCTCGAAGCAGCGGCACCAGCCGCTGCGCTCGCACCGGCGGCGGCACCTCCGCCCGCTTGCCCAGCAGCGGCGCCACCAGCCCCAGCCCCGGCACCTGCCGCGCCGGCCGCTGCGCTTGTTCCTCCGCTCGCTGCCATGGCGCCCATTGCCATCGCGGATTTCGCCGGAGCGCCGACGGCAGATCGGGTTCCCTCGGTTGCTTCGGTTCCCTCCCACGGGAACAGACGCAGGACCGTGAACGGTGTGACGGCAGCCAACGCAATCGTGGCAAGCCCTGCGAGCATGATCGCCAAGGTGTCCTGATCGGCGGCGTCCTGCGGATCGAGCGCGCCCTCCTCGACGGTCTCGCCCGGTTCCGGAACCGCAGATACAGCGGGGTTGCTGCCACCAACTGTTCCCAAGGCGGCAGCACCGATGGCGAAACACAAGGCGATGATTGGTTTCATGGCGATGACCCCGGCGAGGAGTCGCCCGGCTCGTCCACCGGCTCCTCGAGCTGGGCGGTAGACATCGGCGACGAGCGCCAACGCCGTGATCGCGACGAGTACGAAGATGAACGCTTCGCGCACGATCAACTCCAGGGCCACGATCAGCAGCACGAAGATCATCAGGAGCGCAGCGATGATGATGACGATCAGCCCGAACCCGAACGTGAAGGCGTTGTCGACTCCGAGGAGTGCGTCGGCGAAGTCGTTGGCACCGTAAGCGACCGTGTCGAGCAGCCACGCCGTGACCGCGTCGGCGAGCGCCAGACCGATCGTGGTCACGAACAACAACCCCGTCAACATGAACAACGCCTTCGGGAAGTGTTGGATGACAGCGCGTGCGAGTTCGGTGCCATCGCGGTTCCAGATCGCCTCGGCGGTCGCCAACGCCACCGCGAGCATGAGCAGCATCGAGGCGAGCTTGATGACGATGGCGAACGGACCGCCGGCGAACCACGTTGCGTACAGGTCTGGTGTCGTCGTGTCGTCGATGAAGTTCCAGACGATCGAGAACAGCCAGCCGACGCCTGCGAGAAGCAGGTTGGCGATCATCTCGAAGATCTCCTTGGCCGCTTTCGTCGCAACCGACTCCGCAACCTTGAACGGCAGCCGCACCAGGTACCCGATGACCGGCAGGATCGGGATCACGAGTGTTCCTTCACGAGCGTGAACGATCCGAGAGTGTCCATGAACTCGATCGGTGACGTCATTGTCGACGTTGCCGCCATCATCGGAACCGGCCCGTCGGTGGCCGCCGTCGCCCAGATCGACCAGCCCGATCCGGCGGTCCACACCATGTCGATCGTCGCTGTTCGAAAGTCGACAGTCGGTGCGATCGCGTCGCCGCCTCGAGCGGGATCGACCGTCGACCCCACGATCTGACACACCCAGACCGACACCCGTGCCCGATCAGCGTCGTGGGCCTCGACCTTCGAGGCGATCGGTGTCACCGACCACCAGATCCCTCCACCGCTGCCGGTCAATGTCGACCGCAGCACCGACAACTCCGCGATGTTCGCCTCGAGAGTTGCCGGGTCGAACGACGCAGCCGACCAGTCGTCCAGGACGCTGCGTGCGGCGTCATCGGTGAGATAGAGCAGACGTTGCTGAACCGTCCCGGCAAAGTCCAGTGCCGACTGACGGGCACCAGCCTCCGAGCGGTCCAACCGAGAGCCGGACGGATCGACCGGCATGTCGAGACGGCGCGGATCATCGCCCACGACTTCATCGACGGCTGCGGGCTGGCCGTTCGTGACCGAAGAGTCTGAACCCGGTACCTCACCGCTGGCCGGAATCGATGAACCAGCGATGGTCGGTTGTACATCGTCCGTCGTCGCGTTCGAGCGGGCGTCGGTGCCGAGCCGAGTCGACATCGTGACGACGACGAGCACGAGTGCAGCGAGGAGACCGACCGAAGCGACACGGTGTGCGTTGACGAAGTGCAGCACGATCAGATGCCGAAGAACAGAAAGACGCTTCGGAGCACCGTCATGCCAGCGGCCCCGATGAGCGAGAGCGCAACGAGTTGCTTGCCCTCGTTGACCCCACCAAACTGCTGCTTCTTGGCCGCCCACGCCAGCGTGCCCAGCCCCCACGACGCGGTCGCGAATGCGCCAGCAAGCACGGCGAACCAGATGAAGTTCAGACCCCTGGTCACCAGTGCGACGACCTCGGGCGGGGCATCCGGGCCGGTCGGGTTCGGTACCTGCTGCACGACGGCAACAGCCGCTTCCACGAGTGTCATGGCGTCTCCTTGAACGATTGGAGGAGAGCGGGGTGCTCACCTTCAACCGTGTAAAGGCACTGACTGCGCCAAGGCGCGACAATTTGTCGCGCCCGTGCGAGCGGTCAGCCTTTACGTGGACATGGAATCAACCGTCGTCGACCTCTACGGGCTGCGCTGCGCCATCGCCGTGCTCGTGCATGCCCGCCACAACATCGATGACCTGACGACGGCGCACCTGTTGCGCTTCGACGCAGCGATCCGGAACATGAGTCGTAACCGCAAGCAGATGCAAGGTGCGTTGGCGGCAAACACGAACGCCATGTTCTCGACCGACCCCGATCCGGCTGGCCGTCGCACCGTGCAAGCAATCGACCAACTCGCCGAACTGGCTCACGTGTCGGAAGCCGCAGCACCCGCTCTCGCTGCGAGCCTCAGCCTGGGACCGACGCAGGGTGTCCTATTCGACGGCGTGAACGAGCCCCTCTGACGATTGGTCGTGGAGCGTTACCGAACGGAGACACGCGCTGGTGCGCATGACGATGTGCCTCACGAACGGTGGTCGCGTTATGCGGTGCCCCGCAAGCACCTACAGGCGACCGACTTCGCCGGTACTGCAGCGCGACGAGCGGTGAACGAGGCCGGCATTACCGAGTGGGTTCGCGACCGGCTCCCAGGCTTGCCCGTTGGTCGTCGCACAAGCGGGCCGATGTTGCCGAGGTCGTCGCGGACCTGTCCACGGGTGTAACGAATAGTGAGCCCTCATCGAGAATCGATTCGTACCACCCGAATGAGACTTCGCAGGTCAGGCCACTGGACCGAGCGCTGCGCTTCGGTGACGCGTCCGATCGTCGTCCCCCTTACGGACACTCGCGACCAGTGATTATGTGGTGCTCGGTATGGGTAGAAGCGTGCGGCTGATCGGCCACTGTGCAGCGGATTACCGCGGGCTGATATCGAGTGCGTCCTCGAAGCGTGCGAAGGTTTGGTCGATGTCGCCCGGGATGACCTCGACCGTTCGCGTGACAGGTCGCTGGTCGAGGAGTCGGACGAAGGCGTCGTACATCTCGCCGATCGGATCGGAGATCGGTCCGGTCCAGATGCTCGTGCTCGGCTTCGCCGAGCCGAACTTCACCGGACAGATCGCGGCAGAACTCGACCGCCTCCGCAGTCTCGACTTCATCAGGATCGTCGACGCAATGGTCGTGAACAAGGACGACGACGGCGACACCACCTCAGTGCAGGTGAGCGACCTCAGCGCTGACGAGGCCACCCAGATGGGCACGATCATCGGCGCCCTGATCGGGTTCGGCTACGGGGGCGAGGACGGCGCGCTCGAGGGTGCGCTCGCCGGCGAGGAAGCAATGGTCGACGGGCACCTCATCTCGGACGAGGAGGCCTGGTACGTCGCCGACATGATCCCGAACGGGTCGGCGGCAGCGATCATCCTGATCGAGCACCTCTGGGCAATCCCCCTGCGTGACGCCATTGTCTCCGCTGGGGGCATCGCCCTCGCCGACGGCTGGATCCACGCCAGCGACCTGATCGAGGTGGGCGTCGGCGTCGCAGACGCCTGAGCGTTCCGCGCCGACCGGCTGCTCGTCACGACCAGCGCGAGTCGAGCTGCCGCAGCCCGGAGTCAGCTCGCCTTCGAGGAAGCGAGCGCACGAGCGGCGCGGCGCTGTCTGGACCGGCGCTGCACCTTCAGCGTCGTGGTACTGGCGATGACCAGCATGATCACGTTGGCGACGAGCACCCCCAGCGCTCCCCACATCGGGTCGTCACGGCCCATCGCCATCACGGCACCGACGTACGCGGCCGCGGGGATCGTGGTCACCGAGATCGCGACACCGACCGCTGCGCCTCCCGGTCGCTCGAACGCCATCATCCCCGCGACGCCTGCGACGGCGGCCACGATCAAACTCCCCGGGCCCAGTTCCGTGAGGGCCTCGCCCATTGTGGTGTCGGCGAGCCGCAGATCGTCGGGAACCCGGTTGAACAGTCGCAGTACCGCCGTCGCGGCGAACGCGCCGAGCGCGCCGGTGGCGAGGCCGATCCACAGGACTCGGAACGCTCTGATCGCGAGTTGCCACCGACGCTCCACCACGCCGATGGCAGTCGCCGAGATCGGGAGCAGGTCGGGGCTGATCGCCATCGCCCCGACGAGGAGCACGGCCGACCCCGTGAGCACGCCGATGCCTGCGATGATCCCCGCCGACACCATGAAGACGAGGTAGGTCGAGGCGATCTTGGCGTTCTCGTCGGCCCGGCCCACGATCTCGGCCCACACCTGGACATCGGACTCCTCCGACCGCGTTCGGCGCTGCCATCCGAGCGGTCGGATGCCGGGTACTCGCCACAGCGTCAGGTCGTTCGAGGCAATGCCGAAGGACGCCAACCGTTCGATGACGGCGTCGGCGCTGGCGGCGTCGATCTCAGCGGACAGTGCAATGGCTCCGTCGGCTGTCGGGACGCCGACGGTCACGTGGCGCACGCCGGGTAGCGAGATGAGCGTGGAACTGACGTCGTCGGCGAGTGCGGCGGGCACGAACACGTCCAGGCGGAGCATGCTCAGGCACCGTCGGTGTTCTGTGCGGCGCGGCGGCGCACGAGGATCAGCACCGACGTCCCGGCGACCCACGCCGGGAAGGCCAGACCAATTCCGGGCACGGCCTCGTAGACGAGTAGGAGCGCCAGTGCCGTGACAAGACTCAGCACGCCGTAACTGCGGGGGAAGAGCCCGGACCGGATCGCTCGTGTCGCACTGACGCCCACGAACACGGCTGCGGAGCGCAGCGCCATGATGTCGGAGATGGATTCGCCGAGGGCGAGGAGTGACCGCGCACTGGAGGCATCGAACGAGTCGCCGGCCTCCGCGAGCCAGGAGACGGCGAGTTCCACTCCGGCCAGTGTGAACAGTGAGGTGACGACCAGAGCGCCGGCGACGACGTGCGCTGTGGACAGGATCGTGTTCTCCCGCGTCGCAAAGTGCAGGTACCGATCCCGCAGCGCAGCCATGAACCAGATGAAAGCGATGCCGGCGAACGGGATGACGTACAACCCGGCTATCACCGAATTGCGTCGCCGGTCCGGGTCGCCGTAGTAGTCGAGCAACTCCTGATCGGTCGCGGTGTAGCTCGGTGACTCGCGTAGCAGGAGCCACACGATCACGAACGACGCGGAGAACACCAACCCGGCGATCACGACTCGCGAGCCTCGCGCGCCGACGATGACGTCGTCGACGGTTGCCGGCTCACGGTCGGGGACCGTTGTGCTGCCATCAGCGCCTCCGATCGGTGGCGGTCATGATGTCAGCATCCGTCACCGAGATGATCGCCACCTCCTGCACTTCGGACGATACTAGCCTCCGTCGACCGGCTGGCTGGAAGGGCCGCGGCCTCGGCGCCCCCTGCCTGGCCGCGTGACCCAGCGTCGCAGCGAGCAAGATTAGGATCGTATGGTGTTCCCGCTCCTACGCCCGCGTTCGCTGTTCCAGCGAAAGCATCCGCGGGAGGATGCGATGGCCGGGCTGGTGCTCGGCATCGAGAGCGTCCCTGACGGTCTGGCCAGCGGCCTGCTCGCCGGGGTCAATCCGCTCGCCGGCCTGTACGCCTACCTCTACGGCATGGTGGGCGCAACGCTGTTCACCAGCACGGCGTTCATGGCGGTGCAGGGCACCGGGGCGATGGCGATCATTGTCGCCGACGTGGATCTGGCAAGTCGTGACGACCCGGCGAAGTCGTTGTTCACGTTGTCGATCGTCACCGGGGCCGTGATGATCATGGCCGGGGTACTGCACTTCGGTTCGTTCCTGCGCTTCGTGTCGAACTCGG
>CAWHEI010000013.1:0-158585 GCA_963828415.1 Ilumatobacteraceae bacterium | reverse complement strand
CGAGGTGTCCGTACGGCGGGCATCTCGATGTCCGCAGCCGTGTGGCCACCAATTCTCCAGCGGCCGCCCGTCGACTGATTGCCGTCAGGGGTGGATCTGCGTGACTGCCAGCAGCAGTCCGAGTCCGGCGACGAACGCGAGCGTCGTTTCGAGCTTGTCTCGGGTTCGCGTTTCATGGGCGATCTCGGGCAGCAGGTCTGCTGCCGCGATGTAGATGAAGTTCCCCGCTGCGAACGGGAGGAGATAGCCCACCTCGACGCTCCCCGAGACCGCATAGGCGACGAGGGCCCCGACGAGAAACGTCAGGGCCGACGCGAAGTTCCATACCAACGCGGACCGACGCGACCATCCGCTGTGGATGAGGATGCCGAAGTCGCCGAACTCCTGCGGGATCTCGTGCAACGCGGCAACGAGCCAGGTCACGATCCCCACGCGGATGTCGACCACGAAGGCGCCGCCGACAGCGAGGCCACCGATGAAGTTGTGGCCTCCGTCGGCGATCAAGATGAGATGGCCGAGCGGACGATGCTCCGACCCCGGTGAACGGTGGCAGTGATGCCAGTGGAGGAACTGCTCGAGCGTGAAGAAGACGAGAAAGCCGGCGACGAGCCACACGTAGACCACGAGGTTGTTGCCGAGCGCTCTGACGGCTTCGGGCAGCATGTGGAAGAACGCTCCGCCCAACAGCGAACCCGCTGCGAGTGCGACGGTCGGCATGACCACTCTTGCGAGGGTCGCCTCGGACAGCTTGGTGGTCACGGCACCCACCAGCGCCAGCGAACTCATTGCGATGCCGGCGATCAGGATCCACGAGAGTGTCGTCATCACATGGCCGCGGCTCGCGATCGGAGACCGGCGGGATCAACTCGTTGAGTGGTGGCTCGAACTCGTGTTCGCAGAGACCAGTCGTCCGCCGGCGTCGGTCAACGCTCCACGCACGACGTCCGGCTGATCGTGGCTGCAGACGACGAGGAGAACTTCGCCAGGCTCGAGCGCGAGAAAGCGGAAGTCCTCATGCTCATCCCAACTGACGGCACCAACGGTGGTGCCGATGAAGCCGCCCAACATGGCGCCCCACACTGCTGATGCGCCGGCGATTGCGAGCAGGCCGCCGACGCCGATCACCCCGACACCGGTCGCGGCGAGGGCGGCTACGGCCAGGCCCGCGAGCGCGCCGAGCGGTGTTCCCGCCTCGATGCCGACCTTGGTGTCGTGCATCATTTCAGTGTCGGCGTCGTGTTCGAAGTGGATCGGGTCGTCGTCGTGAACGACCACGCCGAGATGTTCGCTGCCGAGACCCACGGCGCGCAGCCCCGCAACGGCGCGCTCGGCGGCAGTACGGTCGGCAAAGACCGCGGCGATGTGATCGTGGCTGAGATGGGCGTCGAGTTCCTGGGTGTCCATGCTGTGCTCCTCACGCGTCGAAGGTCGACTCAACGGTCGCTGAGGACCGACGCCGTGGCCAGAGTCGAATGGCCCCGGCCACAGCGTCGCGTTCGAACACATGACTTTGGGCCCTGAGGGCGTCCCGGGACCGTGGCTACGGTCGTCGGTGTGAGCTCATCGGATCAGGTCTTGAGCGATGCCGAGGTGGCCGCACTGTGCGAGGCCCTCGACGACGAGCTCACGGCCATCGCGATCTACGACCAGGTGATTGCGGACTTCGGTGCGATCCGACCGTTCGTCAACATCGTGGAGGCCGAGCGCCGGCACGCAGACGCACTCCGATCGGTCTTCGCGCGCTACGACGTTGCGGTACCCGACGAGCTCGGTCCCGACGTGGTGACGCAGTTCTCGTCGATCCGCGAGGCCTGTCTCGCAGGCATCGCGAGTGAGATCGACAACGCCGCGATGTACGACCGGCTGATCGAGACGACGACTCACGCCGACATCGTCGAGGTGTTCGAGAACCTGCGACGGGCCTCACAGGAGAACCATCTCGAAGCGTTCAGGCGTTGCGCGAACAGAGACGACCAACCCGAGCTCGACGACGGTGGTGGACGCCGCAGACGTCGCCGGCACCGCGGCGGATCGGGCGGATCGTGACTGTCGGCAACGAGCGTGGCCGCTCTCGACCCGATCGTTCTCCATCCGGTCCAGATCGTCGTCATCGAGGGCACACGGGTCCTCGTGCGCGACATGGAGGCAATCGACGGGGGCCGATCCTCGACGTCGAGCCGCTCCTCTCGTCGATCGCTCGATGATCAGGCCACGACACGTCCGCTGCCGGTTCGGGCCAGGCCGGCGGAGCCGGTCCGCGACACCAGATGTACGCGGTGGCGTGGGTATGACACGATGCACCCGAAGCCAGAGGTGCTCGGGCACCTGCAACCTCGACAAGGAGACCAATGGCCGACTTCCTGACAGACGTGGAAACACTGCGCGAACGAGCGCGGGCCAACATCGAGCAGGGCCCGATCACCTCCGCATACGGCGCCGATCGAGAACGAGTGATCGCCGTGCTCAACGAAGCGCTCGCGACCGAACTCGTGTGCATCCTGCGCTACAAGCGGCACTACTACACAGCCACCGGCCTCAACGCTGGACCGGTTGCTGCCGAGTTTCTCCAGCACGCCAACGAAGAACAGATGCACGCCGACCAGATCGCATTGCGGATCACGCAATTGCAGGGTGAACCGAACTTCGATCCGGAGGGCTTGGCCACCCGTTCGCACGCCGAGTACGACGCGAGCCTGGACCTCCTCGACATGGTGCGCGAGGACCTGGTCGCCGAACGGGTCGCCATCGAGAGCTACAGCGAGATGATCGCCTGGCTGGGTTCGAACGACTCGACCACCAGACGAATGCTGGAGGACATCCTCGCCATGGAAGAGGAACACGCGAACGACCTGCTCGGAATCCTCGAGACCATCGGCCGGTAGAAGTTCTCGAGCAGCCCCGTCGCGCTTCGGCGACCGTCCGCCGGCATCACCCGAGGCACCGATCCACCCCGAGATCCTCAAGACGACGTCAGGTCGTGCCGATGACAGCCCGTCCGCCTGTCCGAACGGAGCGCTGCCGTGGCCATCATCCGACCATCCATCGATCACCTCGACGATCTCCAGGAACCGCTGGGCGACGCCGAGCGCGTCGTCTTCGATGCGTTCGCCGCGCTCGGTGACGACTGGACGATCTACGTCCGACCCAAGGTGGGCCAGGACGTGCCGGACCTGGTGCTGGTCCACGACTTTCGCGGCGCGTTGACCGTCGATGTGGTCGATTGGCGCTCGACGGACCATCGTCGCATCGACGACGGCGACATCGAGCAGCTCGACGCCGACGGCATCTGGCGGCCGAGCGCTGAGCGTCCGCTCGCTGTCGCTCGCCGCCATCGCGGCACGGTCTACGAGCAGTTCTTCGCATTTCCTGGCGATGCCCGGGAGCCGGGTGCGCTGGTTCGTTCCGTCGTCGTGATGCCGTGGTGCTCCGGCGCCGAGGCAGGAGCGCTGCTGGCCTCGGGTCTCGGCGACCCGGCCAACGCCGTGCTCGTGTGGTCGGCCGACGATCTCGCGGACCGACTGCAGTTCCTCGTCGACGGACCTGGCTCGATGCCGGCGCCGGCCGCGTCGATCCAACGTCTGCGCCGAGAACTCGTCATCGACGGCATGGTTCACCACGCTGTCGCCCCGGTACAGCTCAGCGACAACGCCCGTCGCGTGGCGGCGAACCCCGGCGGCGCCCACATTCGGGGTGTGGCGGGTACCGCTGGCAGTGGCAAGTCGTTCGCACTCACCGCGCGGGCCGCGCGCCTGGCTGCCGAGGGCAGAAGCGTGCTCGTGCTCTGCTTCAACCTGACGCTCGCGAACCATCTCCGCCGGCTGGTCGTCGAGCGCTGCGCGGAGCTCGGCGCCAATCCGGCCCGCGTCACGTGCACCAGCTTCCACACGTTCTGTTCGCGGGTCGTCGACGATGCCGCTCAAGCGGGGATCATCGCTGCCGAGCCAGTGCGCGGCACCTGGCCGGTCAAGATCGTGGTCAAGGCTCGCGATGTGTTCGAGTCCGGCTTCGAGCGCCGGTTCGATGCGGTGCTCGTCGACGAGGGCCAGGACTTCACCGTCGAGTGGTGGAATCTGTTGCGCGACCACGTGGTGCGCCCCGAAGGGGAGATGCTGCTCGTTGCCGACTCGACCGTCGATCTGTACGGCAAGTCGACGTGGGACGACCCGGACGAACTCGCCGCTGCCGGCTTCACCGATCCGTGGATCCGGATGACCACCTCGTACCGGATGGCACCAGAACTCATTCGTTCGACCAACGAGTTCGCGAGGGCGTTCATCGCCGAGGACGCCGTGGTCCCTGAGGTTGCCGACGACCAGGGCGTCGTCGTGGGCCATGTGTCGGAAGCGGTCCGCTCGTGGCGCACTGTCGAACGCGTTGCGGATCTTGGCGTCGCTGTCGGCCGCGAGGTTGTCCGGCTGCTACGCGAGAACCCAGAGCTCGCACCCCGCGATGTCGTCTATCTGTGCGAGTACCACCACGACGGATTGGCGGCTGCCCAGGAGATCGAGGCGGCCGGCCATTCGGTGCACCACGT
This sequence comes from Ilumatobacteraceae bacterium, assembly GCA_963828415.1. Taxonomy (GTDB): domain Bacteria; phylum Actinomycetota; class Acidimicrobiia; order Acidimicrobiales; family Ilumatobacteraceae; genus Sva-07. The sequence continues at coordinate 154,051 of CAWHEI010000013.1, read as the reverse complement.
CTACAGCCGTGACCCCGATGAGCGGCACCGCAGCAAGGGTCGGTTCTGGCCCGACGCCGATGCGGTCAAAGGCTGCACGGTGCACAGCTTCAAAGGATGGGACAGCCCTGCGGTCGTGGTGGGCATCGCCATGGAAGAGCGCTCGCGGCGCCTCGCCTACGCGTCGATGACACGGGTCTCGTCGACGGCCGGCGCCGAAATGTCGTATCTCTCGGTGGTGAACGCCGATCCCCGAATGGCCGACTTCCAGCCGACATTCGAACTCGGTGCGGCGCTGGCTGCGGGGACCTGACGGCGCTACGGTCGGCGCTCGTGGACTTCGCCGAACTGCAGGACGTCATCGAGCGCACGTACGGCGATCGAGATCGTGAACGAGGCGTGTCCGCGACCGTCGCCTGGCTCACCGAGGAGATCGGCGAACTCGCCCAGGCCGTGCGAAAGGGAACCCACGAAGATCGGGTGCACGAGTTCGGCGATGTCGTTGCCTGGGTGGCGACCCTCGCCAACCAGCAGGGCGTCGACCTGAACGAGGCGGTCCAGCGCTACGCCGACGGCTGCCCCAAGTGCGGTTCGATCCCCTGCAGTTGCTGACGGGGGACAGCGGAGCAAACCGACCCGTCAGGAGATTGCCGCGCTGAGAACAATCCTTCGGCTTCGGAGTTGGATTCAGGGTCGGGGAGGACAAGGCGCGAGACGAGGAAGCTGCCTCAAGGCAGCGACGAGTCCTCGCAACGCAGTCATCGCCGGGCCTGGACCAACTCCGCGATTTGGATGGCGTTGAGGGCAGCGCCCTTGCGCAGGTTGTCGTTGCTGACGAACATCGCCAGGCCACGACCGCCGGGGGCGCCTTCGTCGACGCGGATGCGGCCCACGTAGCACGGGTCCTGTCCGGCGGCCTCCAGCGGTGTCGGCACGTCGGAGAGCACGACGCCGGTCGCTGCGGCCGAGGAGTTCGGTCGCCTCGCTCCACCGAGATCGGCCGCTCGAACTCGGCGTTGATCGACAACGAGTGGCCGGTGAACACCGGGACGCGAACGCACGTGCCCGACACGAGCAGCTCGGGGATGTCGAGGATCTTGCGGCTCTCGTTGCGCAGCTTCTGTTCCTCGTCGGTCTCGAACAGCCCGTCGTCGACGATCGAACCGGCCATCGGCAACACGTTGAACGCAATCGGCTTCACGAACTTCGTCGGTGTCGGGAACTCGACCGCGGCGCCGTCGTGGGTGAGCTCCGCGGCGCGGTCGACGACCTCGCGTACCTGCTTGTCGAGTTCGTCGACGCCTGCGAGCCCTCCACCGGACACGGCCTGGTAGGTGGAGACGATCAAGCGGGTCAGCCCGGCTGCCTCGTGCAATGGTTTCATCACCGGCATGAAGGCCATCGTGGTGCAGTTCGGGTTGGCGATGATCCCCTTCGGCGGGTTGGTGGCGAGGTGCCCGTTGACCTCGGCGACGATCAGCGGAACGTCAGGATCCATCCGGAACGCCGACGAGTTGTCGATCACGATCGCGCCGGCGTCAGCGAACTTCGCGGCGAATGCCCGCGACGAGGTGGCACCGGCAGAGAACAGGGCGATGTCGAGCCCGGTCGGATCCGCGGTCTCGGCATCCTCGACGACGATGTCGGTGCCCTTCCAGGGCAAGGTGGTCCCGGCCGACCGGGCGGACGCGAAGTACCGCATCTCGCTCACCGGGAAATTGCGCTCGTCGAGCAGCCGGCGCATGACGCTGCCGACCTGACCCGTTGCTCCGACGACACCGACGCGAAGTGCTGCAGACATGACCGAAACGATAACGGTCGTCGCACTCCTGCCCGCGGCGGGTTTCGTCTCCAACCTCGACGTGCTGGGTGGATCGTCGATTGCTCTGGCACACTCGTGGGATGCGTCGTCGCCCCCAACTGGTGCCGTGGAAGGCCGCTGGCCAGACGAGTGAACGTCAGGCGAGTGGCGACGATGTCGTGCGCACCACCGGGTGGGTGTTCAACAACGAAACAGGAAGCGAGCTCACGCTCGAGCAGTTCGTGGCCACCGGCGACAGCGAAGTTCCCGCCTACCTGACCATCTTCGGGCTGCGGACCCCGGATGCTGAGGGGCGCACCCCCGACGAGAAGTCGATCGTCGAGATCGGATCCGGTATCGGTCGGATGACGTGCGCGTTCACCCGCGAGTACGCATCGGTGACCGCCTGCGACCTCGACGCCGGGTTTCTCGAACGGTGCATCGAAACCGTCGGCCGGTTCGGCAAGATCGACCGTCTGCGAACGAGTCATGTGATCGACGGCCACACGCTCGACCTGCCACCGAACTCCACCGATGTCGCTTTCAGCTACATCACACTGCAGCACTGCGACTCCGACGATGCGCTGGAGCTGACCTCCGAGGCGGTGCGCATCACCAAGCCGGGCGGCAAGATCGTGCTCAACTATCGGGCGCGCAGCGCCCAGGACATCGTGCTGCTCCCGCTCGGCGCGGCCACTCGAGGGCTCTTCCGAGTGCCGAAGTTCGGGCCGTGGCTCTCACAGCGCCGCACGGCCGCGCGGCTCGGGTGGCAGGCCAACCGGCTGCAGCCCGACGAGCTGATCGGCCCGCTCTCGCCGCTGCTCACCGACATCGAGATCTGGCGCAACTCGAAGAGCAAGATCACTGGTCGCGGCGCAGTCAACCAGGAGTTCGACGGCATCAACCCGCACCACTACTGGCTGATCGCCACCGTCCGCTGATCGCCGCCGTCGGCGAGCGGCCGGAGCGCGACCTGCGTGATCCGGTGCCGACCGACGGTGCGGATCTCGACGCGCCAGTCGTCGATGTCGATGGTCTCACCGGGGCGTGGGAACCGGTTCATCTGATCGAGCACCAGCCCGGCGATCGTCGTGTAGTCGCCCTCCGGCAGCTCGACGTCGAGGTCGACGAGGTCGTGCACCGGGAACGAACCGGGCACCACGATCGCACCGTCGGCCTCGTGGAACACGGTCGCGAGGTCGGGGTCGGTCTCGTCCCAGATCTCACCGACCAGTTCCTCGACGAGATCTTCGACGGTGACGATGCCGATGGTGCGGGCATACTCGTCGACGACGACTGCCATCTGGGTGCGACGCGCCTGGAATTCGCGTAGTGCTGTCAGGACCCGGGCTGCGTCGGGGAACGCCGGGATGTCCCACATCACCGATCTGACAGGCTCGTCGCCGCGGTCGAGCAGGCTGCGTAGGCGGACCATGCCGACCGGGCGGTCGAGGTTGCGCTTCTCGGCGACAGGGGCACGGGAGTGTCCGGTCTCGATGAGCAGCGCGAGCGCTTCGTCGCACGTGGCATCCGCATCGATGACGACGACGTCGGTGCGCGGCACCATCACTTCGTCCAGTGTGCGTTCGGCGATTTCGAACGCTCCGTCGATGATCTGGCGCTGCTCGGGCGTGAACGTTTCATGGATCGCGACCATGTCGCGCAGCTCCTCGCCGCTGACTTCCTCGCGTTGGCGGGTCGGGTCGCCGCCGAGCAGCCGAACCGCGAGGTCGGTGGACTTCGAGAGCAGCCACACGATCGGTTTGGTCAACGTCGACAAGCAGATCGAGGGGGCGGGCCATCACCATGCCCCATTTCTCGGCGCGCTGCATCGCGATTCGCTTCGGGGCGAGCTCGCCGAACACGAGCGTGAAGTAGGCGAGCACGAGCGTGACGATGATCACCGACACCGGCCCGGCCGCCCCGCCGAGGAAGCCGAGATGCGCTTCCAGGGGTTCGGCGAGCGACACCGCGGCCGCCGCGGAAGCGAGAAAGCCGGCGAGCGTGATGCCGATTTGGATCGTGGCGAGGAACTGGTTCGGTTGACGCGCCAGCCGAGCGAGAACGCCTCCGGTCGCCGACCCTTCTTCGAGCCGCTGGAGCTGGCTCTCACGCAGCGACACGAGCGCGAGTTCGGTGCCGGCGAAGGCGGCGTTCACCAGCACGAGAACCACGACGAGAAGCAGTTGCGGCCAGACGTCACCCATGTGGATCTCATTCAAGCGCCTGTGTCACCTGTCTTTCCGGACCGGACCCGAAAAGACCGTTGGGACTTCTGGGGCCAGACCCCAGCGGTCCCGGCTACTTGCGTTCGGGGAGGGGTGCGGAGTAGTCGGCGCCTGAATCGAGGCCGAACGCCGTGTGGAGTGCCCGCGCGGCGCGTTCCATGTCACCCGCGGAACACACGACCGACACGCGGATCGTCGAGGTGGAGATCATCTCGATGTTGACGCCCTCGTCCGCGAGCACCCGGAACATCTTGGCGGCGATGCCAGGGGCGGACTTCATGCCGGCGCCGACCAACGACACCTTGGCGATGTCGTTGTCGTGTGACACGCCCGTCGCGCCCATCTCGCTGGCGACGCGGGACACGATCTGCTCGGCCTCGCCCATGTCGGCCATCGGCATCGTGAAGCTGATGTCGGTGGTGCCCTGGGTGGAGGTGTTCTGCACGATCATGTCGACGTTCACGTTGGCGTCGGCGAGCGGCTCGAACAGTGCCGCCGAAATGCCCGGCCGGTCGGGCACCCCGAACACGGTGACCTTTGCTTCGGACATGTCGGTGACGACACCGGAGATGATCGGATCTTCCACGGAAGCCTCCTCGTTGGTGACCCACGTGCCAGGTTCCCAGGTGAATGCGGAACGGACGTGGAGCGGTACGTCGTGATTGCGGGCGAACTCGACCGAGCGCAGCGCGAGGACCTTCGAGCCGGCGCCGGCCATCTCGAGCATCTCGTCGAAGTGCACCTTGGCGAGCTTGCGCGCTTGCGGAACGATGCGCGGGTCAGCGGTGAAGACGCCGGTGACGTCGGTGTAGATCTCGCAGGCGTCGGCGCCCATCGCCTGTGCGAGCGCCGAGGCGGTGAGGTCGGAGGCGCCACGACCCATCGTCGTGACCTCCTTGTCGGTGCTGACGCCCTGGAAGCCGGCGATCACGCAGACCTTGCCTTCGCTGAGCGACTGGCGGACGCGATCACCCTTCACCTCGATGATCTTCGCCTTGCGGTGTGCGGTGTCGGTGATGATGCCGACCTGGCTGCCCGTGAAGCTGATCGCTTCGATGCCGCGGTCGATCAGCGCCATCGTCATCAGTGCGGCGGTGACTCGTTCGCCGGTGGTCAGCAGCATGTCCATCTCGCGGCCGGGCTGCGTGCGAGAGACCGAGTCGGCGAGGGCGATCAGGTTGTCGGTGGCCTTGCCCATGGCGGACACGACGACGATCACGTCGTTGCCGCGCTTCTTCGTGAAGGCGACGTTGTCGGCGACCGCGTTGATGCGATCGGGGTCGGCGACGGACGTGCCGCCGTACTTCTGGACGATCAGTGCCACGGGTATCGCAGGCTACAAGTGCGCCCCACGCCAACGCGTGAACAAATGGCGACCTGAAGAGGCCATCGGTTCATGCGTTCGGGTGGAGCGACCGGATGGTCGGGCTCAGGAGCCCTTGACGACGTGTTCGACGACCTCGAACGACATGAGGTCGGCGCCCTGGGCGACCGGCTGGCGCGGCGCTTCGCCTTCGGCGGGCTGGTTGCCGTCGGCCTGGCCGCTGGCGTGACCGTGGGCGAAGTCCTGGCTGTTCATCCAGGCTTGGAAGTGCTCCTCGGACGCCCAGCGCGTGTAGACGAAGTAGCGGCTCTCGCCCTCGGTGGGTCGCAGGAGCTGGAAGTCCTCGAACCCGTCGAACTGCTCGACCATCTTCGCCCGTCCGGCGAAGCGACCTTCGAGCTGCGGGCCCATGCCCTCGGGGATCGTGATGGCATTGATCTTGACGACGCTCATGGTCCCAGCATGCCGACGACGACTCGTAATCGCTGCCCTGACCCCGAAATTCGGAGCCGTGAGCGCGCTCAGCGCGACGGTGGCTCCGAATTCTGGAGTTGGGCGAGGGTCGACATCGCGTCGAAGACGTCGGTGAAGCTGGTGGTGAGCGGGGAGAGTCCGAAGCGCAGGACGTCGGGGTCGCGGTAGTCGACGATCACCTTGCGATCGGCTAATGCCTGCTGGAGATCGCGAGCGTCAGGATGTCGGATCGCGACGTGGCCGCCGCGTCGCAGGGGGTTGCGAGGCGTGTCGGTCGCGAGGCCGAGTTCGTCCGCGAGGTCGATGCAGAACCCGGTGAGCTCGCGCGCTTTCGACGCGATCCGGGCGATACCGGCTTCGACCGTGACCCCGATGCCCTCGCGAGCAGCGGTGAGGCCGAGCACCGGCGGTGTGCCGTTGAGCATCCGGCCGACGCCGGGCCGAGGGTCGAACGGGCGCTCCATCGCGAACTGATCCGACTGCGCGAACCAGCCCCAGATCGGCTGTGTCACTCGTTCCTGGACACCTCGCGACACGAACACGAAGGCCGGCGCGCCCGGACCGCCGTTGAGGAACTTGTAGGTGCAACCGACGGCGAGCTCGACGCCGGCAGCGGGCAGATCGAGGTCGAGCACACCTGCTGCGTGGGACAGATCCCACACCGTGACAGCGCCAGCGGCGTGGGCTCGCGCTGTCTCCCCAGACAGATCGGCCACCTCAGCGGTGCGGTAGTCGACGAGCGAGCGAACCACGACATCGACGCCGTCCAGGTCATCGAGACCTGCTCGCACCTCGACGCCGCGGAGTCGGGCCACGCCCTCGACGACGTAGCGATCGGTCGGGAAGTCGCCGTCGTCGATCGCGATGACGCGACCATCCGGCGCGAGGTCGAGCGCGACGTTCACCTGCTGGAACAGTGCGACCGTCGTCGACTCGTGCACCGCCACCTCGCCCGATCCGGCGCCGAGGAGCGGGGCGAGCTCGTCGCCGACGGTCAGTGCGAGATTCAGCCAATCGTGTTCCCACCACGAGGCGATCAAGTCTCCGGACCACTGCTCGACGGCCCGATGCAATGCCTCGACGGTGCGCTTTGGAGTTCGGCCGAGCGAGTTGCCGTCGAGATAGATCAACTCGGGATCCGGAATGACGAACTCGTCGCGCCAGCGGGCGAGCGGGTCGGCGGCGTCGAGTCGTCGTGCATCGTCCCGGCCGATCATCGCCCCCACTCTGTCACCTGCCATTCGACCCAGCCCGAAAATGCCTCGTTTGTCGCGCTCAGCGCAACAAACGAGGCATTTTCCGGCTCGGGTGGTCTCGTCAGCTGGTGAGGGCGATGAACGTGGCGTGGCGGACGAGGCCGTCGTTGGTGAACTCGGCGATTTCGATCGTGGCTCGCAACACCGGTTCGACCCACGTGGCCGTGCGGACCACCGATGGGGGTGGTGGAGGTTGGAACGGACACTCGTCGATGGCGAGTTCGCGGAGCTGGTCGGTGAGCGTTCGCAGTGTTCGCTGGTCGAAGCCGGTGCCGACGCCGCCGGCGAACTGCAGCCCCTCCGGCGATGGTCGTCCGACCAGGAGCGCGCCGAACGTGTCGGATCGGTTGCCGGTGCCGGCGGTGAGGCCGCCGATCGTCAGCTCGACCGAGGTGCGGTTCTTGATCTTGCGCCAGTCCTTCGCTCGGGTGCCGGGTCGATAGCGAGAGTCGATCCGCTTGGCGATCACTCCCTCCAGGCCCTGCTCGGCGGTCGCTGCGAGCAGGGCGGGCCCGTCGCCGATGCGATACGACGGAACCGTCCAGTTGTCGCCCGGCTCGATGAGCTGGTCGAGCAAGCGCCGCCGATCGAGGTACGGGAGGTCGACCGTGTCGTTGCCGTCGACCTGGAGCACATCGAAGAACTGGATCACCGCTTGGCGTTCGGAGCCGACGCCGCTGCGTTGCACGAGTTCGAAACGCGGTCGCCCACCGTCGTCGAACACGACCAGTTCGCCGTCGAGCACCGCCGACCGGGCGTTGACGGAGTCGGCGAGGTCTGCGATCTCCGGCCAGCGCTCGGTGACGTCGTGGCCTGCCGTGCTCTGGAGTCGCACTCGACCGTCGGCGACGTGGACGATCGTGCGGTAGCCGTCCCATTTGATCTCGAAGGCCCACTCGTCGCCGTCGGGCACCGCGCCGGTCGAGCCCATCGTCGCCTTCATCGGCAGGACAGGGAACCCGAGTGACATCGGTGACTCAGCCGTCGGGGAGCCGACTCGACAGCACCCCGTCGGCTTCGAGCGCGTCGAGTCGTTCGTCGTCGTAGCCGAGCAGCTCGCCGAGCAGCGTGCGGTTGTCCTCGCCGCGGTACTTCGGCACGCCCGACACGCCGACGTCGGGTGAGGCGCTGAAACGCCATGGCACATTCGGAACGCGGATCGTGCCGCCGCCGCGGTCGTCCACCCCGACGACGGCGCCACGCTCGCGGGCCCAGTCGGTGTCGGTCAGTTCGCCGGGCTGGCGGACCCGACCGACAGCGAGTTGGTGCTTCGAGAAGTGCTCCTCGAACGTGGCGGCATCGGGGACCGTCGCGGCGTGATCGCGGATGATCGTGCGGAGCGCGTCGAAATTGGCGAGGCGGGAGGCCACGTCGGCGAAGCGCGGGTCGTCCGCGAGTTCCGGCCGCCCCATCGCTGCGATGAAGAAGTCGAACGTGCCGCGCTCGGCGGGATGCCCGCTGACCACGAGCGACTCGCCGTTTTCGACCGTCAGCACGAGGTAGTCGCCCGGGCGGAAGCTGCGAATCCACTGTGGGTCGTCGTGTCCGTCCCAAAGTGCGTCATGGAGGTGTTCGTTGACGTACAGCATCGTCTCGGCCATCGACACGTCGATCCACTGGCCTTGGCCCGTGTGTTCGCGTTGGTAGAGCGCGGCGAGAATCGCCGAGGCCGTCTCGAGCGACGTGTAGAGGTCGGCATGGCTGTGCGGATCCTTGGCGAGTTCACCCCCGCGTGCGTTGCCCTGCGAGGCAACGATGCCGGACTCGGCTTCGACGACCGGCGCGTACGCTCGACGCTTGACCCACGGTCCGGTTTGGCCGTAGCCGGAGATCGACGCGTAGATCAGGCGCGGGTTGCGGGCTCGCATCGTGTCGGCGTCGAGCCCGAGCCTGGCCATCACACCTGGGCGATAGTTCTCGACGAGCACGTCGGCGTGCTCGGCGAGTGCGAGCAGGATCTCGGCGCCGTCGGGCTTGGCGAGGTCGAGGCTGAGGTTGCGCTTGCCCACGTTCTGCTGCACGAAGTAGCTCGACAACCCGTGGCGTCTCGGCGTGGCGAACCGGGTGAGGTCGCCGGCCGGTGGCTCGATCTTGATCACCTCGGCGCCCATGTCGGCCAGCATCCGGGTGCAGTGCGGCCCTGAGAGGACGCGGCTCAGGTCGAGCACGCGGATCCCCGACAGCGGTCGAGTGGAGGTCGAGGACGTCGTCACGCTCCCATCGTGCCCGCACGAGCGCTGGTTCCCCGAGCCCGGGTCTCCGGGAACCAGCCTGGTCCCCGGAGACCCGGGCTCGGGGGACCACGATGGGTCTGGCTCGCATCGTGCTGGGGCTGATGCGCCACACTGCAGCGATGGATGCACCACTGGCCGGGCAACTCGCACTCGTGACCGGGGGAGGGTCGGGCATCGGCCTGGCCTGCGCTCGGGCCCTCGTTGCCGACGGCGCCGACCTGATGCTCGCCGCCCGCAACGTCGAGCGGTTGGCCGCGTCGGCGGACGCCCTGCGCGACGAGTTCCCCGGCGCGGTGATCGCCACGGTCGGCTGCGACGTGACCGACGAGGCGAGCGTCGAGGCCGCGTGTGCCGCAGCGGCCGACGTCGGTGCGTTGCGAATCGTCGTCGCCAACGCCGGCACCGGGTCGGCCGGACCGTTTCACCTCACCACGCTCGACGACTGGAACGCGGTGCTCGCGACGAACCTCACCGGCGCGTTCCTCACCATGAAGCACTCGGTCCCGCACCTCGCAGCGAACGGAGGCGGTTCGATCGTCGCGATGTCGTCGATCGCGGCCACCGCGACGCACCGCTACATGACCCCGTACAACGTGTCGAAAGCCGGACTCGAGATGCTGGTTCGCCAGGTCGCCGACGAACTCGGCTCGATGGGCATTCGAGCCAACGCCGTGCGCCCGAGCCTGGTGCCGACCGACATCTCGGCAGGTCTCACCGGTGTCCCGGACATCGTCGAGGACTACCTCGAACAGATGCCGCTGCACCGGCTCGGCACCACCGACGACATCGCAGCGGCGGTCCGGTTCCTGGCTGGACCCGAGAGCTCGTGGATCACCGGGGTCTGCATCAGCGCCGACGGCGGCCACCATCTGCGTCGTGGCCCGAATCTCGACCCGGTCATGCGAGCGGTGCTCGGCGACGCTGTCGCTCCACCCGGGCCGTCGGAATGAAGCGCAGAATCATCCGAACTGGGTGGTGACGCCGGTCGCTCGGCGAGGCCATACTCTGTTCGTCAGAACGTCCCGACCACAGGAAGCGCCACGGCACACGACATGACCGATACTCACGGCCCGATCGACTTCGTCCTCCTCGAGTTCACCGGAGATCACGATCTCTCGACGACCGCAACAGCGCTGATGGATCTCATCGGCCGCGGCATCGTCAGCCTCTACGACCTCGTCGCGATCCGCAAGGAGGACGACGGCACGTTCACGGTCGTCGAACTCGACGCGCTCGGCGGTGACGTCTTCGTGCTCTCCGGCGCCCGGTCGGGTCTGCTCGGCGACGACGACATGCAAGCCGCAGCCGACACGATGCTGCCCGGAACCACCGGCGTCTTGCTGATGTACGAGAACACCTGGGCGGTTCCCTTCGTGAGCGCGGCGCTCGATGCCGGCGGCACGATGATCGCCTCGAAGCGCATCCCCGCCGAGGAAGTCATCGCCGTGCTCGACGAACTCGAAGCGTCCGACTGACCCGCCGCACCCGCACCGAACCCGAACTGCACCGCACGACCGAGAGGAACGACCATGCCAGGACTCGCCAGAGGAATCGCCCGCACCGCTGTCGTCGCCGGAACCGCCACCGCGGTGTCCGGTCGCGTCGCTCGCCGACAGGCCGGGCGCTACGCCGAGAAGGACGCCCAGGTCGCCGCCGACCGTACGGCGGCCTACGAGCGCGACATGGGCTACAACCAGCCGCCGCCCCAGCAGTACGCCCCCGCACCGCCGCAGTACGCCCCGGCGCCCCAGCCGCAGTACGCGGCTCCGGCTCCCGCTCCCGCTGCGGCCGACGTCGACATCGAGCAGCTCAAGCAGCTCGGCGAACTCCACGCCAACGGCATCCTCTCCGATGAGGAATTCGCCCAGGCCAAGGCCAAGGTGCTCGGCGCCTGAGCCCGTCGACGCCGGGCGGTGCGCCCGGCGTCACACCCCAATCGGCCGATGCCCCGCTAGGGTTGTCACCTGGCGTTGTTCGAATTCCCGAACAACGAGCGCATTCGGATTCTTTGTTGCTCCGGTCTTGCGCTGTTGAGCTACATAGGAGTCCCCCCAATGACCATCATCGACGACGCCCCGCGCGTCATGTCCCCCGACGCTGCCGACGACGCAGTTGCCTTCCGCGACCTCGGCCTGCCCGATGTGATCGTGCATCGGCTCGAGAGCCAGGGCAAGCACACCGCCTTCCCGATCCAGGCCGCCGTCATTCCCGACGCGCTCGCCGGCCGCGACGTCGCCGGACGTGCGCCGACCGGTTCCGGCAAGACCCTCGGCTTCGGGCTCCCGCTCGTCGCCGGTCTCATCGACGCCCGCCCGAAGCGCCCCGTCGCGCTCGTGCTCGCCCCGACCCGCGAACTCGCCGAGCAGATCATGGCCGAGCTGACCCCGTTCGCGAAGGCCGCCGGGCACGACGCCGCCTCGATCTACGGCGGCGTCGGCTACGGCGGACAGCGCAAGGCACTCGACCGCGGTGTCGAGCTCGTCGTTGCCTGCCCTGGCCGTCTCGAGGACCTGATGCAGATGCGAGCGATCGATCTGCGTGACGTCACCACCGTCGTGATCGACGAAGCCGACCAGATGGCCGACATGGGCTTCCTGCCCGCCGTCCGCCGCATCGTCGAGCAGACATCGAACGACCGCCAGGTGCTGTTGTTCTCCGCCACGCTCGACGGACCGGTGGCCAAGCTCGTCGCCGACTTCCAGCACAATCCGGTGCGCCATGAGGTCGGCCCCAAGGGTCCCGACGTGCACGCCGCAAAGCACCACTTCTGGCTGGTCGACCGCGAAGACCGCGTGTCCACCACGGCCGACGTGATCCAGCGTCTCGGCTCGACGATCGTGTTCACCCGCACCCGCCACGGCGCGGACCGTCTCGCCAAGCAACTCGGTCGCAATGGCGTCACCGCCGAGCCGATCCACGGCGGGCGCAGCCAGGGCCAGCGCGACCGCGCCCTCGCCGCGTTCAAGAAGGGTCAGGCCTCGGCGCTGATCGCCACCGACGTCGCAGCTCGCGGCATTCACGTCAACGGCGTGAACGCCGTCGTCCACTACGACCCGCCGGCCGAAGACGCCACCTACCTGCACCGCTCGGGCCGTACCGCTCGCGCCGGCGCCACCGGCACGGTCGTGTCGCTGCTCGACCACAGCCAGAAGAAGGACGCGCTCAAGCTGCAGCGCGGCATCGGCATCGACGAGCCGGTCACCAAGGCCGCAGTGCACGACCTCGTGATCCATCCGGCCCCAGCGGTTGCCAAGCAGGCTCGCACCGAGGCGCTCGACGACGAGCACCGCCAGACACGGATCGCTCGTCAGTCGAAGGCTGCCGAACAGCCCCAGCGCGCGGCGAAGAGCGACACGAGCCGACCGGTCCCGAGCGGCGACGCTGCTGATGCCAAGGGCACGGTCAAGTTCTTCAACTCCGGCCGCGGCTACGGCTTCATCACCCCTGACGACGGCGCGAAGGATCTGTTCGTGCACTTCTCGGCGATCATCAACGAGGGATTCAAGACGCTCGACAACGGTGCCCGCGTCGACTACGCGGTGCGTGAAGGTCGCAACGGTCACGAAGCGTTCGACGTCCGCGTCGTCCCCTTCAACTGACCCGCTGATACCCGTTCCGACGGGCTCCGCACTCGATGCGGATACCCGTCGGAATAGGGTCGGGCGGTGCACGCCAATCGTGACCTGGTCGAGAAGCGGATCCAGCGCGAGCTGTGGGAGCGCGTGCTCCCGTTGGTCCATCCCGACCGGCGACTCCTGACGATCGAGGCCGGGCCCGACGTCGACCATCTCGAAACGTTCGAAGTCGGGACGTCGTGGGGCGCGCCATGGGGAACGACATGGTTCCGTCTCACGGGTGAGATCCCGACCGACTGGGCCGGTCGGCGCATCGAGGCCGTCATCGACCTCGGATTCCACGATCGGGCTGCCGGATTCCAGTGCGAGGGATTGGTCGTCGACCTCCACGACGACGGAACGTTCTCCCCGCTGCAGGGCATCCACCCGCGCCGTACGAACTACGCGGTCGACGCGGTCGCCGGCCCCGTCACGCTGCACGTCGAGGCGGCGTCGAACCCGATGTTTCCTCAGTTCACGCCCTCGCCGCTCGGGTCGATCGACACCGCCGGCGATCGCACGCTCTATCGATTCCGTCGCGCGTCGCTGGTCGTCGTCGACCCCGAGGCTGAAGCGCTGGCCTACGACATCGAGGTACTCGACGGTGTCATGCGGTCGCTGGCGCTCGCCGATCCTCGCCGCGCCCGGTTGCTCCGCACGCTCGCGGACACGCTCGATCGCATCCCCGACGTCGCTGCCGCCCGCCGCGTCATCGGCCCCGCCATGGCAGAGGACTTCGGCGACGCAGTCCGCCACCGTTCCGTCGCCGTCGGCCACGCTCACATCGACACCGCCTGGCTCTGGCCGATCCGTGAGACCAAGCGGAAGTGCATCCGCACGTTCGCATCAGCGGTCGCGCTGATGGACGACTACCCCGAGTACGTGTTCGCCGCATCGTCGGCGCAGCACTACACCTGGATCGAGGAGCGCCATCCCGAGCTGTTCACGAGGATCGCCGAGCGGGTCGAGCGGGGCCAGTGGGAGCCGGTGGGAGGCATGTGGGTCGAGGCCGACATGAACCTGCCATCGGGCGAGAGCCTCGTTCGCCAGATCGTGTTCGGCCAGCGCTACTTCGAGGAGAAGTTCGGCCGCCGATGTACCGAGGTCTGGATCCCCGACGTGTTCGGCTACCCGGCCGGCCTGCCGCAGGTGTTCGCCGCCGGTGGGATGGACCGGTTCGTCACCCAGAAGCTGAGCTGGAACAAGCAGAACACGTTCCCCCACAGCACGTTCTGGTGGGAGGGCCTCGACGGCTCGCGAGTGCTCACCCATTTCCCGCCGGTCGACACCTACAACGCCGAGATCACACCGGACGAGTTCGGTTTCTCGATCACGAACTTCAAGGATCACGCCTGGAGCACCGACTCCCTGATGCCGTTCGGCCACGGCGACGGCGGTGGTGGGCCGACCCGGGAGATGCTCGAACGCGCGCGGCGTCTCGCTCACATCGATTCGCGTGCCACCCTCGAGGTCGGTACGCCGAACGCAATGTTCGAGCGCATCGAACGTGGTGGTGCTGTCGCGCCGGTGTGGCGCGGTGAGCTCTACTTCGAGACCCATCGTGGCACGCTGACCAGCCAGCTGAAGACGAAGCTCGGCAACCGCCGATGTGAGCGGCTGCTGGTCGAAGCCGAGCTGTGGGCCGCGACGCTCGGACGTCGTGCCGACGTCGATCACCTCTGGAAGGAGGTGTTGACCCAGCAGTTCCACGACATCCTCCCCGGCTCGTCGATCGCCTGGGTGCACGCCGACGCCGAGGCCGTCTTCGCCGAGGTGAGTGCCGAGTTGGAGACCCGCATCGGCGCGCTGCTCGCCGAGGTTGCGGGGCCGGGCATCTGGCTCTCCAATCCCGCCGACGCCCCGCTCGACGAGGTCGTCCTGCTCGATGTCGATGTGGTCGGCGTGGGCGACGAGCTCTGCCAAACCCTCGAGGACGGTCGGACCGCGGTGCGTGTCACGGTGCCAGCACTCGGTGTCGCAGCGCTCGATCCGCAGCCGATGACCGACCGGGTCGTGCTGTCGGACACGTCGATGACCAACGGCCATCTCGCCGTGCGCTGGGACGGCCTCGGCAACGTCACCTCGATCATCGACCTCGCCCGTGCCCGCGACATCGTCCCGGTCGGGCAGTTCGCGGCTGCGCTCGAACTCGCCGTCGACCAGCCGGTCGAATACGACGCCTGGGATCTCGAATCGTGGACGCGCTCATCGGGTGTGCCGTTGACGGGACCGGGTGGGGGCCGCGACACCGTCGAGGTGTCGATCGTCGACGCCGGCCCGCTCGTCGGTCGCGTACGTGTCGAGCGAACGTTCGGGCCGTCGCGATCGGTCGTCGTCTACGAACTCCGAGCCGACAGCCCGCAGTTGCTGGTGCATGTCGAACTCGATTGGCACCACGACGAGCATCTGCTGTCGATGGCGTTCCCGCTCGATGTGCGCAGCGACACCGCGATGTGTGACATCCAGTTCGGGGTCGTCGGTCGACCGACCCATCCGTCGAGCCCCTGGGATGCCGCAAAGTTCGAGGTCTGCGCCCACCGCTTCGTCGATGTTGCCGAACCCGACTTCGGTGTCGCCGTCCTCAACGACGGTCGTTACGGCCACGGCGTGTTCGACGGAGCGGTCCGCGTCAGCCTGGCCAAGGCGGCCAACTACCCCGACCCGAACGCCGACCGTGGCCACCACGAGGTGACGCTGGCGATCCTGCCCCACGGTCCTGGACTGACCGAGGTGCGAGCTCGCGCCGCTCGATTGAACGCCCCAGTCCGCGTGGTCACCGCTGGCGGCAGCACCCCGTTCACGGCGCCGGTCATTCGAATCACCGGGGCGGACGGCGCACCAGCAGTGGGCGTCGAGGTCGATGCGGTGAAACTCGCCGACGACGACTCGGGCGACCTGATCGTGAGGATCCACGAAGCGGTCGGCAACCGCTCGCGTCTCACGGTCGCCGCCACCGGCCGGATCGCCGAGGCGTGGCGATGCAACCTGCTCGAGGAGCCCCACTCCGGCGAGGAGGTCGGCGACGGGGTGGTCACTCTCACGCTGCGCCCGTTCCAGATCGTCACGCTCCGCTTGCGCAGCACCATCGGCGACGACGGCCGCACCCGCTGACCTCCTCCCAGCTGCGTGAACCTTCGGTGGACGAGGCGTGAACTCTTGGTGACCGCACCGTGAGCGGTTCGATGCCGATGCCATGATCTCGCCCGTGACGATCAAAGGTGTCTTCAACAATGCCAGGACGACGCGCTCGTTGAGTCAGGACGAGGTTCTGTTCCGCGAGGGTGATGCCGGTGACGACATGTATGGCGTCATCTCCGGTGCAGTGGAGCTCCGGCGTGGCGAGAAGGTCGTACTGCGGATCGGGCCCGACGGGACCTTCGGTGAACTCGCCATCATCGACGCCAGCCCCCGATCGCTCACGGCGATCGCGGTCGAGCCGACCGAGATCGCGGTGATCAACCATCGCGACTTTCTCTTTCTCGTCCACGAGACTCCGACGTTCGCGATCGATGTGATGCGTTCGCTGTCGGAACTGATCCACGAGCTCAGCAGCGACAGCTGATCCGACCGCCGCGTCGGATCAGGCGGGTGCCAGGTGGCGGAGGGCGGCGGCCGCGTAGAGCGCCGTGCCGGTCGCCATGGCGGGTTCGTCGAACATCACACGGTTCGAGTGGTTCGGTGCGGCGGTGGCGGGATTCTCGCCCTGCGGGGTGCCGCCGAGGAACATCATTGCTCCCGGCAGATTCTGCAGCACGTAGCTGAAGTCCTCGGCTCCCATCACCGGATGCGGCAGCTTCACGACATGGTCGGCACCGGCGACGTCACCGGCGAGATCGAGCGCCCAATCGGCAAATCGGTCGTCGTTGCTGGTCACCGGGTAGCCGAAGATCACCTCGACGTCGCAGCCGCAGTCGTGGGCGGCGGCGACGCCCTCGGCGACACGGCGGATGCCGTCGTGGACCTTGGCTCGCGTCCGTTCGCTCGTGGCCCGAATCGTTCCTTCGATCTCGGCCACCTCGGGGATGACGTTGTTCGTCGTGCCCGCCGTGATGCGCCCCACGGTGACGACCGACGGGTCGAAGACGTCGATCGAGCGGGTGATCATCGTCTGCAGTGCCATCACGATCTCACATGCGACCGGGATCGGGTCGAGCGCTCGGTGCGGCTCGCTCGCATGGCCGCCGCGTCCCACCACCCGGATCGTCATCGTGTCGGCCGACGCCATGATCGGACCCCGCCGACTGCTGACCCAACCACTCGGCAGCGCCGAGGTGATGTGCAGTGCGAACGCGGCGTCGACCGGCGAATCGGTGCCGTCGGAGCGCTTCGGCACGTCGAGAAGACCCTCGTCGAGCATGAACCGGGCGCCGTGATGGCCCTCCTCGCCGGGCTGGAACATGAACAGCACCCGGCCGGCGATGTCGTCGCGTCGGCCGCTCAGCAGGTGGGCAGCGCTCGACAGCATGGCGGTGTGCGTGTCGTGTCCGCAGGCGTGCATGCATCCGTCGACGTGTGATGCGAAGTCGAGCCCGGTGTCCTCCGGCATCGGCAGCGCGTCCATGTCACCGCGCAGCAGCATCGTGGGGCCGGGCTTCGATCCTTCGAGCAGGGCCACGATGCCGCTCGTCGACTCGTGCGTCGTGATCGACAGCGGCAGGCCCTCCAACGACTCCAGCACCCGGTCGCGAGTGATCGGCAAGTCGTTGCCCAGCTCCGGCCACTCGTGCAGGGTGCGGCGCAGCGCGATCGTGTCGCCGAGGAGATCCTGAGCGTGGGCCTTCACCGAACCGATCATCGGGTCGATGTCGTGTTGAGAGCCGTGCGCACCGTCGGTCATCGACGCATCGTAGGCATTCCCTTCCGCCGCTGTCACCGCCCACTGCGATGACGAGCGGCGACATCGGGTCGCTGCTCGATCGACTGACTGGAGACGACCATGACGATGTACGGCGCAAACCCCGAGCAGCTCACCAACTTGGGGAGCACCCTCAACCGACAGATCGACACGATCACCCAGGTGATGTCGACCGTCGACGGGGTGCTCAACGGCACCGCATGGACCGGCCCCGCGCGTGAGCAGTTCGTCGAGGACTGGAACGGCAGCTTCAAGCAGGCGCTCGGCAAGCTCAACGAGGCATTCGGACTTGCCGGACGCGACTGCATTGCGATGTCCGAAGAGCTGCGGCGGTTGCTCGGGGCTCGCGGCTGATCCGTGAGCCTCTACGCTGGCTCGGGTGGCATATGTCGAGTTCACGATCGAGCCGTTCGTCGAGGGACGACCCGGCCCGCACGTGACCGCCGCGATCGATGCTGCCGCGGCGCGTGGCCTCGACGTCGAGGTTGGTCCGTTCGGTTCATCGGTCGTCGTCGAACTCGCCGAGGTCGGCGCGGTGATCGGTGTCATCTCCGATGCGGCGATGGCCAACGGTGCCACCCATGTCAGCGTCCACGTTGCCCGCGAGGTACCGACCGGCCCGCCAGCGTTCGAGATTCCGCACGGCGGCGACGAATGAGCGACACGAGAACGCCTCGATCGGCTGACCGGCCGGCGGGAGTCGATGGCCGCCCAGCGGTGCATCCCCTGCTGAGATCGGTGAAACCCGTGGTCGACGCACTCGGCGCGTCGTTCGTTGCCGCTGACGACATGGAGGCCAGCGACGTGGCGCTGGTGTGGGAGGGTCGCACGGTCGCCGGCGTCCGCATGCCGCCACTGCACGGCGCGCTCGATCGATTGATCGACGCCGTCGAGGCCGAACTGGGCGGCAGGTTGCCGTTGCTGTCACGCGAGGACAAGCAGCGGGCAGTGCGCCTGCTCGACGAGCGTGGTGCGTTCATCCTGCGACGCGCCGTCGAGGACGTCGCCGACGCGATGGGTGTGAGCCGCATCACCGTCTACAACTACCTCAACGCGATCCACCGGTGAGTCGACGCATCGACCAGTTCGACGTCGTCGCGTTCGACGCCGACGACACGCTGTGGCGCAGCGAGGACTCGTTCCGACACGCCGAGCACCGTTTCGTCCAACTGGTCTCGCCGTATGCCCCCACTGGTGTCGATGTCGAGGATGCACTGAAGGCTGTCGAACGCGCCGACATCTCGGTCACCGGCTACGGCGTCAAGGCATTCACGCTGTCGATGGTGCGTGCCGCGATCAACGTGACCGAGGGCCGGATCCCGAGCCTGGTCATCGGCGAACTGGCCGACCTCGGCCGGTCGATGCTCGTCGAGGACGTCCACCTCCTTGCGCACGTGAGCGAGGTGCTCGCAGCGGTGTCGTCGAGCGTGCGTACCGTGTTGATCACCAAGGGCGACCTCGTGCACCAGACCCGCAAGGTCACCACGTCGGGGATCGAACACCACTTCACCGACATCGAGATCGTGCTCGAGAAGGACCCGGACACCTACGCCAAGATCCTGCAACGGCTCGACGTGCAACCCGACCGGTTCCTGATGATCGGCAATTCGGTACGAAGCGACGTGCTGCCGGTGCTCGCCCTCGGTGGGCACGCGATCCACGTCCCGTACCACATCACGTGGGAACACGAGCGCGTCGACGACCACGGTGAAGACGTCGTCGAACTCGCGTCGATCGCCGACGTGCCGATCTGGCTCGGCCTCACCGAACTCTGAGCGTGCCGATCGCCCCGGCGGGCGGGAGCTATCGTCCGCTCGGCGAGTCACTGCGGTATCGGGTAGCCGGGGATGGAGAAGACCGGAAGTGGGTGTGACGTGAGCGATGTCGAGGTCGTTGGCGAGGACGAGGCGGGAGCGGGCCCCTCCAACGGATGCTGGGGTTCATCGAGCGGGTCGGCAACAAGGTGCCTCATCCTGCGGTGTTGTTCCTCGGACTCTGTGTCGGGCTGGTCGTGTTGTCGCAGGTACTTGCGTGGACGGGCTGGAGTGCGACCTATGAGGTGGTCAAGCCCCCGCCCGCCGTGGTGGAGGAGATCGACATCGGTGGGTCGATGCTGCCCGCCGAGGCGGTCCCCGCGGAGCGCGCGGACGCCGAGTCGTACGAGGTCGTCGTCGAGACCGCCGAGGTCGAGAGTCTGCTGTCGTCGGACGGCATCCGCTTCTTGTTCACGTCGTTCGTGTCGAATTTCATGGCCTTCACCGCGATGGGGATCATCCTGATCGTGATGATCGGCGTCGGCGTCTCGGAGCTGTCGGGGTTGATCGCGTCGCTGATCCGAAAGCTGGTCGACATCTCCTCGCCGGCCACATTGACCTACATCATCGTCGGATTGGGCGTCGTCTCGAGCATCGCCTCCGATGCGGGCTATCTCGTGCTCATCCCGCTCGGTGCTGCGGCGTTCCACAGCGTCGGTCGCAACCCGCTGGCCGGCATGGCGGCGGCGTTCGCGGGTGTCGCCGGCGGGTTCGGCGTCAATCTGCTGATCACGCCGACCGATGCCGTGCTGACCGAGATCACCAACGAGGCGATCGGCCTGGTCGAACCCGGGCGGACGATCGACATCACCGCCAACCTGTACTTCGGTATCGCGTCCACCATCATGCTCACGGTGCTGTTGGCGGTCGTGAGCCGCCGGGTCGTCGAGCCGCGCCTCGGCGCCTACGATCCGGCCTTCGCCCCGTCGGGAGACGAGTTGCGCGACCAGCCCGACACCTTCGAGGGCGTGACCCCCGAGCTCGACTCCCGCGGGTTGCGCGGGGCCGCCATCGGATTCTTCGGCGCCCTCGCCGTGGTGCTCCTGCTCACGCTGCCGTCGGGTGCGCCGTTGCGGGACCCTGTCACCGGCAGCATCATCGGGACGTCGCCGTTCATGGACAGCCTGATCGTGATCATCGCCCTGCTGTTCCTCGCCGCTGGTCTCGGCTATGGCCGCGGTGCGCGCACGCTGACGACGAGCACGGAGGCGATCGACGCTGTCACGAAGTCGTGGGCGGGTATGGCGGGGCTGCTGTTCTTGTTCCTGCTGATCGCTCAGTTCATCGCCTACTTCAACTACTCCAACATCCCCCAGATCGCTGCGGTGAAGCTGGGCGATCTCATCGAGAACTGGAGCATCGGCTCGCTCGGACTGCTGCTCGCAGCGATCCTGATCACGCTGGTGGTCGGCATCATCATGCCCCAGGCGATCGCCAAGTGGGCGCTGCTGGCACCCATCTTCATCCCGTTGTTCCTGCGTCTCGGCATCGAGCCCGAGGTGGTGCTGGCTGCCTACCGCGTGGCCGACTCGCCGATGAACATCGTGACGCCGATCATGGCGTACTTCCCGCTGATCGTCGTGTTCGCGTTGCGATACGACAAGCGCGCCGGCATCGGCACGGTGATCGCGCTCATGCTGCCGTACTTCGTGGCGCTCACCGTGGTGTGGACGGCGTTCTTCTCCGGCTGGTACCTGCTCGGCATCCCCTGGGGACCCTGACCGGCCTCATCGGCCCAGGTCGAGCTCGGAGGTTCGCGACTCAGCGCGGCTGGGCCGCCGCGTCGAGGACAGCGGCGACGGTTGCGGTGACCTTGCGTCCCGTCGGGAGATGGAGGAACTCGTTCGGGCCGTGCGCGTTGCTGTGCGGGCCGAGCACGCCGGTCACCAGGAACTGCGTGCCCGGGAACCGTTGGCCGAGCATCGCCATGAACGGGATCGTGCCCCCTTCACCGAACTGCAGCGCCGAGGCCCCGAAGAACCGCTCCGATGCCACCTGGAGTGCAGCGTCGAGCCACGCTGCGGTGGGTGGGGCGGCCCATCCCCACGCGCCGCCCTCGGGGTCGAAGGACACCTGAGCACCGTACGGCGGGTCGGCGGTGAGGGCGCGTTCCAACGCCGGCAACACGACATCGGGGTCCACGTGGGGTGGCAGACGCAACGACAGCTTCAACGTCGTCTCCGGGCGCAGTACGTTGCCCGCCCGTGCCGTCGGCGGCAGACCGTCCTGGCCGACCACCGTGAGCTGCGGCCGCCACGTGGTGGCGAGCAACGCCTCCAACGCATCGTCACCGGTGACCGCTTCCACCCCCGGCGTCCACGGCACCTCCGCGACACGTCCGGCACCCACCAACTCCGCTGCTCGGCTGAGCGCTTCCTTCGTCTCGGGCGGAATCTCCACCCACGCCTCCTCGAGCAGCACACGCCCGTCACCGCTGTCCTCGATGCGATCGAGGAGTTGGCGCAGCAGCCGGAACGTGTCGACCACCACGCCGCCGTATCCGCCGGAGTGCAGTCCCTCTTCGACCACCCGCACCGTGAGGTTGCCGGCGGCCATCCCGCGCAGCGACGTGGTGATCCACAGGTGCTCGTAGTCGGCGGCGCCGGAATCGAGACACACCACGAGTTGGGGTGTTCCGATGACGTGAGCCAGAGCGTCGATGTAGGCGGGGAGATCGGGACTACCGGATTCCTCGCTGCCTTCGATGAGCACCACACACCTCGGGTGCGAACCGCCCGCAGCGTGCACCGCTTCGATCGCGCCCAGCGCAGCGAAGGCCGAATAGCCGTCGTCTGCACCACCGCGCCCGTACAGCCGATCACCTTCGACCACGGGCTTCCACGGCCCGAGATCGTCGCGCCAGCCATCCATCTCGGGTTGCTTGTCGAGGTGGCCGTAGAGGAGCACCGGGGCCACATCCTCTGCGCCGGCCGTCGCCGGGATCTCGCACACGATCGTCGGAGTGCGACCTTCGAGCCGATGCACCTCCACCGTCATGCCGGGGATCGGTCGATCCCGGCACCATGCGGAGATCATGTCGGCAGCGCGGTCGAGATGACCGTTCGCAGCCCAGTCGCCGTCGAAGCTCGGCGACAGCGCCGGGATTGCGATGTACTCCGACAGGATCGGAACGAGACCGTCCCACAACTCGGTGGTGTGTTCGTCAACGATCGAAAGGTCGAGGTGCGCCATGGCAGGAGAATATCTCGACCCGTTTCGGGTGTGGCCAGCGCCCGTCACCTGGGTTTCGATGAGCCAAACCCGCCCGCGTGGTGGGTTCGCTCACCGCTCGGTTCGGTCGAGACGTCCGTTCGTGTACGTCGCGGCGAAGCGGGATCCGTCGGCTGGCCGGTCGTCGTAGACGGTCGTGCCGCCCGCCGAAACGACCACACCAGCGAGCGCGGCATGGTCCCAGTGTTGGCCGAAGTGCACAGCGAGGTCGAGCGAACCGTCGGCGACCATCAGGGCCGGATACGTGGTCCACTCCGCCATCGGGACGTACCGGCCGCGGCCGTCGAAGCGAGTGATCCGGTCACGTTCGGTGCCCGCCAACTCGTCGACGATCGGTCCGCTCGACCAGCGCTCGATGGAGGAACCCGAACTCACCGCGATCGAGCGAGGCGTCGATCCGGGCTCGTCGACCACGAACGCACCACCCTCGACGGTGCCCCACCAGCGTCGACCGAGTGCGGGCATCGTGACCATCCCGGCGATCGGTCGGCCATCGAGTTCGAGCGCGATCAGTGATCCCCACGCCCGTCGCCCGGTGACGAAGCTGCCCGTGCCGTCGATCGGATCGAGGACCCAGGCGCGTGGGCCCGAACCCGTCTGACCTTCCTCCTCACCGATGATGCGGTCGTCGGGGCGATGCTGGGCGATCAGTTCTCGCAGCAGCCGCTCGATCAGCTTGTCGGTGGCCGACACCGGTGAGCCATCCGGCTTGATCTCGACCTCGAGGTCGTCGCTTCGCCACGTTGACATCGACTCGCGATCGGCGAGGTCTGCGGCCATCATCATGATGTCGAGGTCGGAGACGTTGCTCATCTCCGAGATCCTGCTACAGCCGCAACAGTTGCACCCGGTCGACGCGGTGGTCGCCAGTCTTGTGCACGATCAGCGAGGCGCGCTCGCGGGTCGGTTCGATGTTCTCGCGTAGGTTTCGACCGTTGATCTCGCGCCAGATCCGACGTGCCGTCTCGACCGCCTCGTCGTCGCTCAGTTCGGCGTAGAACCGGAAGAACGACTCGGGATTCTGGAACACGGATGCGCGAAGCGCGAGGAACCGGTCGACGTACCACTGCTCGATGTCGGGCTCGTCGGCGTCGACGAAGATCGAGAAATCGAAGTAGTCGCTGACGAACTCTGGCGCACCGCTGCGGGTCTGGAGCACGTTGAGGCCTTCGATGATCACGATGTCGGCCCCACTGACGACGACCCGTTCGTCGGGCACGATGTCGTACACGACGTGGCTGTACACCGGCGCCTCGACCACGTCGTAGCCGCTCTTGATCTGGCGGAGCACCTGCAGCAGCGCCTTGGTGTCGTACGACTCGGGGAAGCCCTTGCGGTTCATGATCCCGCGTTCCTCGAGCACGTGGTTGGGATAGAGAAACCCGTCGGTGGTGATCAGGTCGACCTTGGGGTGGTCGGGCCACTGTTCGAGCAACGCCTGCAGGATGCGGGCGAAGGTGCTCTTGCCGACGGCGACGCTGCCGGCGATGCCGATGACGTACGGCACCTTCGGCGCGATCGCACCGAGGAAGGTCGCAGACACGCGGTGAAGGTCCTGCGTCGCGCTGATGTACAGGTTCAGCAGTCGACTCAACGGGAGGTACACGGAGGCGACCTCGTCGAGGTCGATGCGCTCGTTGATGCCGCGGAGCCGGTCGAGTTCCGGTTGGGCCAGCGTGAGCGGCGTGGCGGCGCGCAGATCCGACCACGCCTGGCGGTCGAAGTCGAGGTAGCGACTGGTCCCGTTGGCCGCCGAGGGAGAGCCGCCGCTCGCGGTCGTCGTCACGGCGAGGACACTAGATCGCCCGATGCAGTCTGCTCCAAGGGCTCGGCGACGTTCGACCACGATCAGCCCGAAACATGCCTGGATCGTCGCGCTGCGCGCGACGATCCAGGCATGTTTCGGGCTGGTGTGGGTCGAACCGGGGGAGACGTGTCGGACGTAGTGTGCGCTCGTGGTCGGCACTCGCAAGCAACTCGGTGCCTGGTACACGCCGCTCGACCTGGTGGACACCGTCGTCGAGGCGGTGATCACCACCGAGTTCGTCGCTGCGCGGTCGCAGCCGATCACCGTGCTCGACCCGGCGTGCGGCGACGGACGGTTCCTCGCCGCTGCCCAGCGACGTATCGCCGAACTGGGCACCACCTCGGCCGTGGTCGGGTGCGACATCGCCGCCGCCGCCATCGAGTCGGCACGGGCCGCGCTGCCGGCGTCGGCGGACCTGCGCCGAGCTGACGCATTGGCGGCCGATTGGCCCCCTCATCGGTTCGACCTCGTGATCGGGAACCCTCCGTTCCTGTCGCAGATGGCGTCCGCCACCACCCGCGGTGGAACGAGTCGCCACGGCGGTGGTCCCTATGCCGATGCGGCTGCAGAGTTCCTTGCACTGGCGGGCGAACTCGTCGATCCCGACGGCGGACGCATCGCCCTCGTCCTGCCGCAGTCGCTGCTGGCGGCGCGAGATGCAGCGAACATCCGCGGATCGATCGGAGCTCGCGCCCGGATGATCTGGTCGTGGTGGTCGGATCGCCGCGTGTTCGACGCACAGGTGCATGTGTGCGTGCTCGCCTTCGAGTTCGGACGCCCGGAGCTGGACGCGGAACGCCGAACGAACTGGTCACACGTCGCCACCAGTCGTCAAGGCGTCCCGGCGGTTCCGGGCGAACTGGAGGTCGACGGCTGTCTCGGTGATCGAGCGCGGTTGAACGCGAACTTCCGCGACGAGTACTACGGCATGATCCCAGCGGTCGGCGACCATGCAATGGGCCCGCCGCTCATCACGTCCGGTCTCGTCGACCCCGGACGCTCGTGGTGGGGGGAGCGCCCGATCACGTTCGCCAAGCAACGCTACGAACGACCGCGGGTCGATCTCGACCGACTCGACGGCGACATGGTGCGCTGGGCCCGACGGCGCCTCGTCCCGAAGGTGGTCGTGGCGAACCAGACCCGGATCGTCGAAGCGGTGTGCGATCCCGGTGGCGAATGGCTGCCGGGAGTGCCGGTGCTCGGCGTGTATCCGACGGGAGCCCACTGGGACGACGATGGTCGACGAACCTCAGACGAACTCGCCGCGGCAGCCTGGGAGATCGCTGCGGTGCTGACCTCGGCGGTCGCTTCGGCGTGGCTCTGGCATCGGGGAGCCGGGACGGGCTTGTCGGCCGACAGCATCCGGCTGTCACCGGTGACCCTCGCCGACCTGCCGTGGCCCGCCGGTGAACTCGATGCAGCGGTCGACGCACTGCGCAGCGGCGACGTGCGTGGTTGCGCCGCGGCGATTGCGGACGCGTACGGCGTCGCCGACGATGAAGCGTTGGCCGACTGGTGGACGGCCCTACTGGAGCGGATCGAGTCGCGGCAGCCGCCCACGACGTGAGTGTCGCCGGTTGCGCCATCCGGGTGACCCGGCGACCATCCACAGCAGTGCGAGTCCCGCGAGTTCGGTCACGTGGATCAATTCCCCGAGCGGTGTCCGCGATCCCGTCGCGATGTCGGCGACGATGCTCACCGTGGTCGTCGCCACCAACGCTGCGGTGAACGGCAGCAGCCCGAACGCACGATGGGGCTTCCACGCCGCATAGGCGAAGCCGATGGCGAGCGCTGCACCGAACGCTCCGAGATGTCGAGCGAGGTGCGGGCTCGTGCCCGACGCTTCGCCGAGTACCAGTGCCGGCAGGCTCTGGACCAACATCACCACGGCGACCCAGGCGAGCGCCGGGCGCAGCCAGCCTCCTCTTCCGAGTCGGGCCGGGCGGGCGCGGGTGGTGACCGATGCGACGAGGCTCGGCACCGATTCGGCCGGACGGATGCGGATCAGCCGATCGATGCGTTCCACGTCGGCTGCGTATCGCCGACAGGTGACGCAGTGCACGAGATGGGCATCCGCGACTGCGAGATCGTCGCTCGTGGCCTCACCGTCGGCCCGAGCGGACAACGCCTCGCGGATGGCCTCACAATCGATCGACTCCATGGTGGTGACAGTCGTCAGTCGGATCCAGATGGTTCCCGGGCCGCTCGGAGAAACTGACGTTGGTCACTGCACGAGACGCGTCATGCGCTGCGAAACTGGCGAAATGGACCATCTGACCCGACTGCTCGTTGCTGCGCGCGACGGTGACCGGGTCGCGCTCGAGCGCTTCGTGGCGGAGACGCAGGCCGACGTGTGGAAGCTGTGCCGCTACCTCGGCGACGTCGTCTACGCCGACGATCTCGCGCAGGAGACCTACGAGCGCGCAATCGGATCGATTCACCGCTTCCGTGCCGACGGCTCGGCGCGTGGCTGGCTGCTCACGATTGCCCGCCGGACGTGCGTCGACCACACCCGTCGCGCCAGCCGCCGACGTCGACTCGATCGTGCAGTGCTCGACAACACCACCGCAGGATCGGCCGATGGGGTCCTCGTCGCCCCGGACATGTCAGGCCGCGTCGACCTCGACGACGTCCTGGCGCACCTCGACCCCGATCGTCGTAGTGCCTTCGTCCTGACCCAGGTGTTGGGCCTCCAGTACGACGAGGCCGCCGAGGTACTCGATTGTCCGATCGGCACCATTCGATCGCGGGTTGCGCGAGCCCGCGGCGACCTGGTGGCCATGATGCGCGAACCTGAAGCCGACGCCGACGGAGTGATCGCTCGATGACGACGCCGACGAGTCGGGTGCCGGGAACTCCGAGCACCCGGCGAACGACTGTGCACGGGAGTGCTGGGCGCAGGGCCACCCCCGAGCGGGCACGATCGACACATCAGGAACTCGAACAGGAGAAGCAAACGTGCGTGAGCGGCGAGTGAGACAGCGGTCGAGGGTCGCTCGAGTCGCTGTCGGGTCGGCCGTCACGCTGGTGATGGCATTCGCGGCGGTGTCGTGCAGCGACGATGGCGGCACCGAATCAGGCGCTGCGACCGCAACCGATGCGGCCGGCCCGACAGTGGCGGGTGCCGGCGACCCCGTCAACGGCGAGCAGCTGTCGCGTAGCAAGGGCTGCGCAGGTTGCCACGGCCAGGACTTCGAGGGTGGTGCGGGCCCCGGCTGGATCGGCCTGGCCGGCTCCGACGTCGAGCTGGCCGATGGCACCGTCGTGGTCGCCGACACCGACTACCTGATCCGAGCCATCGCCGATCCGTCGGCCGAACTCGTCGCGGACTACACGCTGAAGATGCCGGCCAACAACTTGTCCGACGCCGAGATCGCCGACATCGTCGCCTACATCGAGACGCTCGCCGATGGGTGACCGACCCATGCACTCCCTCGGTCGCCGCGCGGTCCCATCGGTGATGCTTGCCGCGGCAGCGTTGCTGTTCGTCGGCTGCGGCAGCGACGGTGGATCGACGGAGCCGACCACGATCCCCGTCGAAGTGACCACTGGCGAGCGCGAACTCGCGGGCATCGTGCGCGAGCCCGCTCCGGCGGTCGACGCCACGCCCGTGCCCTCGCTCACCAACCCCGGCACCGACGTCGTGTTCCGCGCCGAACCCGGGGGCTTCCAGGCGGTGTACTTCGGCTACACCAACTGCCCGGACGTGTGCCCGACGACGATGGCCGACTGGGCTGTCACGCTGCGCCGTCTACCCGAGGACCTCGCTGCCCAGGTCGGCACCGTGATGGTCACTGTCGATCCCGACCGTGACAACGACATCCTGCCCGGCTACATCGAGAGCTTTGTCGCCGACGCCGAGGCCGCCGGAACCACCGATGCCGACGTGCTCGCTGCTGCTGCCGAGCCCTTCGGTGTGAGCTACGACGTCACCACCAACGACGAGGGTGACATCGAGGTGTCGCACAGCGGATTCCTCTACCTCGTCGACGATCAGGGTCGACTCGTCGTCACCTGGCCGTTCGGGACCTCGTCGACCGAGATGGCTGCCGACATCGAGCAACTGTTCGCAGCGCAGGAGCCCTCGTGAACCGTGTGGCGGCGCGGCGGCGTACATGGGTCCGCCCGGTCGTCGGTGTGCTGCTGCTCGGCGGCGTGTTCGCCGGCTGCGGCGACGAGAGCTCACAGCCCGGTACCGAAGCGGTGAGCGACAGCGAAGCCGCGACGTTCGAGTACGTGATTCCCGTCGGTGCGGGCGAAGCCCTCGATGCCGGTACGCCGCTGGAGATCCTTCCCGCCGAACTGCAGGTCGATGTCGGTGACACGATCCGGATCGAGAACCAGGACGATCGCGGTCACACGGTCGGGCCGTTCTTCGTCGGAGCGAACGAGACCCTCTCGCAGCGGTTCTCGACGCCCGGAGAGTTCGAAGGGGTGTGCACGGTTCACCCCAGCGGGCAGCTCGTGTTGATCGTGAACGCATGATCGAACCGCTGCGCCGCCAGGTCGGACGCCTGGTGATCGGAATGATCGCCGGTCTGGGACTGGCGGGCGCACTGGCGGCTCCCGCGTTTGCGGATCCGCCCGGCCCGACCGACTACCAATCGGAAGTGCGGTCGGTCGAGCCCGCGACGCCGACGATCGAGGTCGGGATCATCGGCGGCGACTCGTTCTTCGAGATGCGAGTCGAGCCGGGCGTCGAGGCGGTCGTGGTCGGCTATCAGGCGGAGGACTACCTGTGGTTCCGGCCTGACGGTGTCGTCCTCGAGAACCAGAACTCGCCGGCGACGTACCTGAACGCCAATCGGTATGGCAACGACGGCGTGCCGTCGAACGCGAGCGCCGACGCCGAGCCGGACTGGAAGCAGGTTGCCACCGGCGGCTATTGGGCGTGGCACGACCACCGTGCGCACTGGATGCAGAGCGCCCGGCCCTTCGGCCTCGAGGCCGGCGACCAGATCCTCGAAGCGGTGATCCCGATCGTGGTCGACGGCGAGACCGTCGAGGTCACCGTGATCAGCACGTGGCAGCCCGAACCATCGCCGCTGGCCATGTGGCTCGGTGCCGTGGCAGGCGGCGCCGTCGCTGCAGGTGCATGGCTCCTGCGGGATCGGCGGTTCCCTCCCATCACGGCGACGATCCCGCTCGTCGTGCTCGCCCTCGTCGTCGGAGCCGCTCAGTACACCTCGCTGCCCAGCGAGACGGGGCCTCGCCCGATCTGGATCGTCCTGCCGATGATTGCCGTGATCTCTGCCTCCGTCGGCGTGCTACTCGCCAAGCGTGGCAAGCGGTTCGCGGCCGATGCGGCGATGTTGCTCGTGGGCGTCGAACTCGCCGTGTGGGGGTTCCTCAAGCGAGACGGACTCACGGCGGCGATCATTCCCACCGATGCGCCGTTCTGGCTCGACCGGTTCGCAACGGCCGCAGCTCTCGTCGGGGGCGTGCTGCTCGCAGCGATCGCGCTCTGGTGGCTCTTCGCCGTGCCGACGTCGGCCACCGCGCTGGACGGCTCGTCGGGCTCGCTCAGCGATTCCAGGGAGCCGTCGGGCTCACCGCGCCCGGCCCACCCGTGAGCACGTCGTAGCCGTCGTCGGTGACGAGGATGGTGTGCTCGAACTGGGCGGTGCGCCGACCGTCGGCGGTCACTGCGGTCCAGTCGTCGTCCCACACCTTGTAGTTGACGGTGCCGAGGGTGATCATCGGCTCGATCGTGAACGTCATGCCGGGCCGCATGATCGTGGAGGCCCGCGAGTCGTAGTAGTGCAGCACCTGGATGTCGGTGTGGAACTGCTCGCCGATGCCGTGGCCGACGAACGCTCGGACGACGCCGTAGCGGTACTGCTTGGCGTGGTCCTCGATCGCCCGGCCGATGTCGCTGAGCGGGCGACCCGGGCGCACCGCTTCGATGCCGTACCAGGTGCACTCTTCGGTGACCTGGACGAGCTGGCGGCTCTCGGGATCGACGTCGCCGACGAAGAACGTGGCGTTGGTGTCGCCGTGCACGCCGCCGATCCAGCCCGTGACGTCGATGTTGCAGATGTCACCGTCCTGGAGCGGCCGCGAATCGGGGATGCCGTGGCAGATGACCTCGTTCACCGAGGTACAGCACGCCTTCGGGTAGCCGTGATAGTTGATCGTCGACGGGTAGGCGCCGCGCTCGACGAACAGGTCGTGCACGTAGATGTCGATCTCCTCGGTGGTGACCCCTGGCGCCACCATCTCGCCGGCGAGTCGCAGGACCTCGGCGGCGACCTTGCCGGAGTGGCGCATCGCCTCGATGATCTCGGCGCTCTTCACACGGGGCTCGTCCCAGGCAACGACCTCGCCGGTGTCGGCGTAGGAGGGCCTGGCGATCGAGTCGGGGACGCTGCGAATCGGGGTGACGAGCCCTGGGAGCACCCGTCCCTCGGACTTCTTGTGGCATCGCTTGTACTTGCGGCCGCTGCCGCACCAGCACGATTCGTTCGCCTTCGGCAAGATGGCGGGCGCGGTTGCCGTCACAGACATGAACGCCAGGATAGAGGCGCGGTGAAGGCACGGCGACCCGTGCGGTGAGATGGCGGGCATCGGCGGGTCGGTGCTCGTTCGTGCGTCCTCCGCCGGGCGCGCCTAGCCTGTCGGGCGTGTCCCAGGAAGAGGTGCTGGCCCCCAACGGCATGTCGCCGCTGTTGACCCTTCCGTCGATGGGCGCCGATCGTGCGCGCATCGAAGATGCGATGCATGCCGCCGTCGTCACCCCCGACGCCTATCTCAACGAGATCGCGTCGCACTTGATCGTCGCCGGCGGCAAGCGTCTGCGTCCGGTCTTGGCGGTTGCCGGCGCACAGATCTTCGGGGTGCCGGCCCATCACGACGTGGTGCGTGGCGGTGTCTCGTGCGAACTCGTGCACCTCGGATCGCTCTACCACGACGACGTGATGGACGAGGCCGACACGCGTCGCGGCGTCGAGACGGTCAATGCCAAGTGGGGCAACCTCCAAGCCATCCTCGCCGGCGACTTCCTGCTGTCGCGGGCATCCGAGATCGCTGCATCGCTCGGCACCGAGGTCGCCGGTCTGCTCGCTCGGACCATCGGTTGGCTGTGCGAGGGCCAGATCGAGGAGTTGCGCCACACCTACGACATGTCGCGTAGCGAGGCCAGCTATCTGAGGTCCATCCACGGCAAGACGGCGTCGCTCTACGGCACGGCCGCCCGGATCGGCGGCATCGTCGCCGGTCACGACCGACCCGTGATCGACGCGCTCACCGAGTACGGCAACGCCTACGGGACCGTGTTCCAGATCGTCGACGACATCTTGGACATCACCGCCACCGATGCCCAACTCGGCAAGCCGGCCGGCCACGACATGGTGGAGGGCGTCTACACGCTTCCGGTGCTGCGAACGCTCGCGCTCGGCACTCCGGCGGCCTCGGAGCTGGCCGACCTGCTCGGCTCCCCTCTCGATGCCGCAGCGCAGGACAAGGCGTTGTCGATCGTGCGCTCGAACGATGGACTGGCGTCGGCCGTCGACACGGCCCGAGACTATGTCGAGCGAGCCGAGGCGTGTTGCGACGATTTCCCCGAGTCCGAAGCGACCGCTGCGTTGCGCTCCGCGCCGCGCGCACTGCTCGACTCGGTCTCCGTCACCGCCTGATCGGTAACGTTCGCGATCGGTCGGGTCGATGGGGCAGGCTGGGACGATGCATGTCGTGATCGTCGGTGCCGGTGAGGTCGGGTGGTACCTCGCCCAGCGACTGGGAGCCGAAGGCCACGACGTGGTGGTCGTCGAACAGAACGAGGTGATCGCCGCGGCGATCGGCGCCGAACTCGACGTGCAAGTGGTGGTCGGAAGCGCGACCGTGCCGTCGACGTTGCGGGCCGCCGGCATCGAACGCGCCGACCTGCTCGCCGGGGTCACCCAGAACGACGAGGTCAATCTCCTGGCGTCGTTGCTCGCCAAGGAATTCGGCGTGGAGCAGACGGTCGTGCGCATCCAGACCGAAGAGCTGCGCGGCCCGATGGGCGAGAAGTTGCTGGCGGCGATGGGTGCCGACGTGATCATCGACCCCGACGCCGACACCGCCGACGAGATCATGGAACTCGCCCACGTCTCCGGTGCCGACGAGGTCTACCCGATGTCGAACGGCGAGTTGCTCGTGCTCGGCGCTGTGATCGGCAAGACGTCCGCGTTCGTCGGGCACGACCTCGCCGAGATCGGCCAGTCGTTCGAGCCGAACTGGAAGTTCCTGTTCGGCGCGTTGACCCGCGACGGTGAGACCGTGATCCCTCGCGGCGACCAGGTGCTGCAGGCCGGCGATCACGTGCGCGTCCTCACCACACGTGCGGCGCGTCGCGAGATCATGGAGCTACTCGGCGCTGCAACCCGTCAGGCCCGCCGAGTGATGGTGCTCGGTGGTGGTGCGGTCGGTGCCCGTGTCGCCGAGCGATTGCAGAGCGAGGGCGCAACGGTGGTGCTCGTCGAGAACGATCCGGTGCGCGCCAAGGCGCTCAGCGAGCGGCTGACCCGAGTGACGATCGTGCAGGGCGACATCGCCGACACCGAGCTGTTGCTCGAGGAGTCGGTTGCGCGCATGGACCTGGTGATCGCGGCGACCGGTGACGACGCTTCGAACGTGTTGGCATGCGCCTACGCGGCAGCCGAGGGCGATGCGTTCACGGTTGCCGTGTTGCACCGTCTGTCGCTGCTCCCGCTGGTTCGACAGTTCGGGATCGATGCTGCGCTCAGCCCGCGGACGGCGTCGGCGAACGCAGTGCTGCGCCACATCCGCGGCGGCACTGCATCGGTCGCGACGTTCCTCGAGAGCGACGTCGAGGTCAACGAATTCGAGATCGAGGCGGGAAGCGCTGCCGACGGCGCGGTCGTCGCCGACCTGCACCTCCGGCACTCCGTGCTGCTCGGTGCGGTCACCCGCCAGGACGGCTCCGCTGAGATCGTTCGGGGGCACACGCTGCTGCACGCCGGCGACAACGTGGTCGTGTTCTCCCGGCCCGACGCGCTCGCCGTCACGCGCAAGGCGTTCTCCGCGTGACGCTGGCAACCCACTCGACCGGCCGCGTCTCGTGGTTCGGCGGTCGCGGTGAGCGGCTGCTGTCGCCCGGGCGGCACTCGTCGCTCGTGGCGAACGTGGTTGGCCTGGCCATCGCTGTCGTCGGGGTGGGAATCGCGGTGTCTGGCATCGTCGACGCCGTCGACGGTGGGCCCGACGTCGTCGTGCTGCTCCTCACCGGAGTGGTGGTCTGGGCGATCGGGTCGGTGATGTGGCGGATCACGATCGTGCCGAAGCAGATCCGTATCCTCGACGTGTTCACCACGGTCACCGTCGCGTGGCTTGCGATGGCGATCGCCGGAGCGATCCCCTACCTGCTCACGGGACACTTCGATCGAATCGACGACGCCTTGTTCGAGTCGATCTCGGGCTTCACCACCACCGGCGCCACGGTCATACCGGACATCGAAGCGACGTCGAAAGGGCTGCTGTTCTGGCGTTCGACCACGCAGTGGCTGGGCGGCATGGGCGTGATCGTGCTCGTGGTCGCCGTGCTGCCGACCGTCGGCTCGGGTGGGATGAGCCTGCTCGCGGCGGAGGCGCCGGGGCCGACCGGCGAGCGGCTGACGCCGCGGGTGCGCGAGACCGCCCGGCGCCTCTGGGCGGTGTACGTCGGCTTCACCGTCGTGCTCGCACTGCTCTACGCGGTTGCCGGAATGAGCATCTACGACGCGGTCTCGCACAGCTTCACCACGGTGTCGACCGGTGGCTTCTCGCCGTATCAGGACTCGATCGGGGCGTTCGACTCAGCGGCCATCGAGTGGATCTGCATCGTCGCGATGTTGCTGGCGGGTGGCAGCTTCACGCTCTACTACCGGGCGCTCAAACGGGATCCCAAGCCGTTGCTGCGATCGTCGGAGTTCAAGGTGTACCTGCTGGTCGTCACCGGCATCACGCTGTGGGCGTTCGTCGCATCCGGCAACGACGGTGGACAGGCCGCCGGCTTCCGCGATGCACTGTTCACGACGGTCTCGACGGTGACCACCACCGGGTACGTCACCACCGAGTACGGCCTGTGGAGCCAGACGACGCAGTTGGTGCTGCTCCTGGCGATGCCGATTGGTGCGATGGCGGGCTCGACGGCGGGTGGCGTGAAGCTGGTCCGGGTGATGGCGATTGCCAGCTTCGCTCATCGGGAGGGACTGCGAAATCTTCACCCCCATCTCGTGCGGCCCGTGCGGGTGGGCAATGGCATCCTTCCCGACGATGTTGCTCGCCGGGTGGTCGGTTTCATGATCCTCGCGTTGGCGATCTTCGGCGGTGGCGCTGTGCTGATCTCCGCAACCGGTCCCGACATGATCACGTCGTTGTCGTCGTCGGCGACCGCGTTCGGCAACGTCGGCCCTGGCCTCGGCACGCTCGATCATGCGAACGACTTCCTCTCGATCCCCGCTCCGGGCCGGGCGATCGCGATGGCCCAGATGCTGCTCGGGCGCCTCGAGATCTACCCGGTGATCCTGGCGCTCTCGGTGGTCACGCTGCGCCTCCCGAGAGCGTTCCACCGCCGCCGCCGCTTCGACTGACCACCCTCGCAGCGATGAGCGAAACCGCCGTATGCGGTCGCTTCGCTCATCGGTGGGTGCCGTGACGGGTCTGTGATGAGTGAAACCGCCGTATTCGGTCGCTTCGCTCATCGGTGGGGCGGGCCGGCGAGGGAAGCGCCAGCGACGAGCCTGGCGTCGAGTCCGACCAACCGTTGCCCACCACCGGAGTGTGGTGAGGCCCCGACTACCAGCTCGGGGCGAACTTGCTGATGGCGCTGGCGAGGGCGTAGGCGCGCTCGGCGCCGCCGGGGTGGCCGTCGCGGAGCTCGTTCGTGGCGATGCGCAGCACGGCACCGGCGATGCGATCGCTGCGCACGCCGAGACGCAGCGTCGGGCGCAAGACGGCGGGCCGGCCGAGGAAGCGGGCCGTCAGGCGCCCCACCTGGTGGTAACGACCGACTTCGTCGGCGAGCATCGTCGGGTAGCGCTGCAGTGTCGTGGAGTTGCCCGTCGACAATGCTGCGTCGAGCACTTCGGCGGCGAGACGGCCGCTCATCAACGCCGCATCGACGCCGTCACCGTTGAACGGGCTCGCCGCACCCGCCGCGTCGCCCACGACGAGGAACGTCGGCCCCATCTTCGGGCCCACCGAACCGGCCAACGGCACACGGAATCGGGTGGGGGCCTTGAGCGGCGCCGCGGGGTCGAGGTGCCAACGCTCGGCGATCTGCTGGGCGAACGAGTCGAGCAGCTTGAGTGCGTTGATGCCGCGCACGTCTCGGTAGGTCGACAACACGCCGACGCCGACGTTGACCGTGCCGTCGCCGAGCGGGATCACCCAGCCGTACCCGGCGATCGGGTGACCGGCGGCATCAGCGATGCCCAGGTCGGACTCGATCCACGACTCGGCCGCCCGATCACTGCGGAAGTAGGTCCGAGTGGCGATGCCGTAGGGCCAGTGGCGTTGTCGAGTGGTGCCGAGGTCGCGCCCGAAGCTGCTGTTCGCGCCGTCGGCGACCACGACGAACCGGGCGCGCACGACCTCGTGGCGCTCGGCGTTCGCGTCGAGTTCGGGATCGGTTGCCAGCGTGGCGCCGCGGACGAAACCGCGCTCGACGATCGGTGCCGTTGCCTGGTGTCCCATCAAGACGGCGGCTCCCGAATCAGCAGCACGAGAACGAAGGTGCCCATCGAGCAGGTCGCGGCGAAGTGCGGTCGCGTGGTCCGGCACGTCGACGTGGCGCGGCCACGGCGCCGTGACGCTGCGCGCGCCGTGGACGAGTCGAACTCCGGCGAGGCGGTGCCCGCCGAGCGACATCGGGTCGACGTCGAGCAACGTCAACTCGCGCGAACGCGCGAGGCGTGATCGCGTCGCCGCATGCCTTGTGGCGCGCAACGGGGCGCTTTTCGACGACCGTGACGTGATGTCCCGCTCGGGCCAACCAGGTGGCGACCGATGCTCCGGCAGGACCACCGCCGACGACGAGGACGTCGGTGTCCAGGGCGGTTCCCGTCAGCCGGCCGAGGGGGGCGAGCCGGGGACGGCCTCGGGGCCGATCGGCGTGATCTCGGCGGGGCCCATGTCGGGCGCCTCGGGCGAGGTGTAGTCGTAGGTGCCGGCTTCGAGTTCGGCGAACACGGCCGACTCTTCCGAGCACCAGGTCTCGTACTCCTCGGCGTATTCCTCGCTCGTCGGGTCGGCGCCACCGAGGGCGTAGCGCTCGTGGCAGACGACAGCGACGATCTCGTACTGGGTGAGCTGGCCACCGAAGGCGGGCATCACGCCACGATTGCCGGTGACGTGCGCGCCACCCTCACGGTCGGGGTTGCCGTAGATCTCGACGCCCGCAGCGTTGTAGCCCTCGGTGCCGTAGTACACGTAACGAATCTGGTCTTCGATGTGCGGGAAGGTCTTCAGCACTTCACCGCCGGAGAACGGGTAGCCGACGCCACCGCCGCCGTCGGCGCCGTGGCAGCTGGCGCAGCTGCTGTACATCTCGGCGCCGATGCCGAGCGGGCCTTCGACGACCTCGGGCGGTTCGGTGACGGCGCGCACGTACATGAACGCCCACACCGGCATCAGGCTGAGGGTGGCCATTGCCCAGAACGGGATCTTGCGGCGCTGCTTGGCGGCCTGCACGTACACGGGGTCGGGCTTGGGCGGAGGCGGCGCTGCAGGCGCGGGAGCGGCCGTGCGTGCCGGCGGCCCCGACGCTGCCGGTGCAGCAGCGGGCGCAGTGGTCGCAGGCGTGGTGGCCGGTGCGTTCGAGGCGGCAGCGGCGTCGCTCGGCGCATCGGCGGCGTCGCCGCCCTGGCCGATCGCGGAGCGCCGCTCGCGCGACCGCTTCAGGAGATGTTCGGGGATCTCGGTCACTTCGGAGATGATAGATGCCCGTCGCCGCGATCCGGGAATCTGCAGCCGGATCGATCGCGATGCACTTACGCACAACCTGGCGCGCTCGCGAGACTTGCGTGCCAGACTTCGCACATCTGGCGCTGACGACTACAGTTCGTTGGCGAATGTCCCGGCTCGTCGGTGGCCGATCGGTTTCTCCGATCTCCGCAGTCGTCCGGGTCCCGTAGACAGATCGACCACGACAGGATTTCCGCACCCATGATCGCAATCGCCCCACTCGAATGGCCAGGGATGAACCAGGCCTTCCTGACGGCGCTCATCGCGACCCTCGTGTTGTCGCTCGCGATCATCCCTTACGGCAAGCGCCGCCCCGTCGGTGCGCCGTTCTCGTGGGGTGAGGCGATGCTCGGGTCCACGTACATCTTCGGCGTGCTCTTCCTCGCCTTCGGCATCCTGCCCCACCAGTGGATCGACCATGCGGACAAGGACCTCGGCTGGTCGAAGGACAAGATCATCTACGGCCCGTGGGGGATCCTGAAGCCGGAGTCGGCCGGCGGATGGAACCCGATCACGCTGCAGTACGAAGCGGTCCGAGACATCGTCGCCGTGCTGATCCACGCGGTGCTCTTCGTGCTCTACATCTACCTCGCGGTCTGGTGGCAGAAGCGTGGCGACGTCAAGCCGAAGGAACTCCCCGTCTCCACCTACGGTCGTCCGTTGGTCAAGGCGTGACGACGATGATGACCCGTACGCCGATGCGAGCGCTGCGAGCGCCAGCGAGCGAGCGTCCAGACGCTGCGCTGCTGATGTCGTGGCCGGGGAACGCTGATGATGGCACGTACCGACGCCAACCCTCCATTGATGCCGTACACCGACGCGTACACGTTGGTGGAGGTCGACGCGGACTACCTGACCAAGGCCGTCAAGCCGAAGCAGTTCATCCACATCGACCAGACCGAGTGCATCGCATGCGAGGGCTGTGTCGACATCTGCCCGTGGAAGTGCATCCACATGGTGTCGGTGGACGCGGTCGTCGAGGCCGACGGCACCGAGCAGCCGGGCACCGACCCCTCCGATGCCTTCATGTTCACCATCGACGACGACATCTGCACCCGCTGTGCGTTGTGCGTCGACCGCTGCCCGACGGGCGTCATCATCCTCGGCAAGGTGGGCACTGCCACCGCCGCCGGCAACTCACATGTTCGAACCAACAACCACGGCTACGGCTACGGCATGAGGCTCTGAGAGAACCATGGCAACAAACATCGACGACAAACCCCGCCCCACGGTCAAGGACCGCGTGAACACCGCGGTCGGCGACGTGCAGGGCAGCCAGGCCTGGAGCTCGATCTTCCGGCCCGGCTCGATCTTCCGCAAGGGCTACACCGACAGCCCGCGCAACCGCAGCTACGTCATCATGAACTCGGTGCTGTACCACCTGCACCCGGTGAAGGTGAAGCGCCACGCGGTCAAGGTCAGCTACACGCTCTGTCTCGGTGGGTTGAGCTTCTTCCTGTTCATCCTGCTCACCGTCACCGGCATCTTCCTGATGTTCTTCTACCGACCCGAAGCGACCGCGGCGTGGAACGACATCCAGAACCTGCAGACCTCGGTGACGTTCGGGTTGTTGGTCAGGAACATGCACCGATGGGGTGCGCACCTGATGGTGCTCACCGTGTTCTTGCACATGGCCCGCGTGTTCTACCACGGCGCCTACAAGCCGCCGCGCGAGTTCAACTGGGTGATCGGCGTGATCCTGCTCACCCTCACCCTGCTGCTGTCGTTCACCGGCTACCTGCTCCCGTGGGACCAGTTGGCACTGTGGGCCGTCACCGTGGGCACCAACATGATGGGCTACACGCCGGTGTTCGGTGAAGAGGTCAGATTCGTCTTGCTGGGTGGCGCCGAGATCGGCTCGGAGACCCTGTTGCGGTGGTACGTCCTGCACGTGTTGTTCCTGCCGTTCGTGATCGTGATCTTCATGGCGATCCACTTCTGGCGGGTCCGCAAGGACGGCGGAATTTCGGGTCCGTTGTGATTCGCCCTGTTGACTGGAGCATGAGGTAACCCCATGACCGAGATCCCAGAGCACCTCCTCAAGCGGGCGCAGGCCGCGCGCGAGAAGTCGGCCGACGAGGCACCTGCCGCGACGGAAGCCGCCGAGCCCGCTGCGGCTGCGGCGCCTGCCGACTCGCGCATCCCCGAAGCACTGTTGCAGCGCAGCAAGGCGGCCAAGGCCGCCAAAGCCGGTGGGACACCCGACGAAGCACCCGCCGGCGGCGGCGCCGTCGCGGTGGCCGAGAAGGTCGGCGCCGTGGTCGCCGCTCCCGCTGCGGGCGGCGGCGTCCCGGTTGGCGCCGGACCGGGTGGCCACACGCAGCGCTTGCTGACCGTGGTCAAGTCCGGATCGATCCAGGACGTCAAGGCCACCCCGGTCGACAAGGTCCACACCTGGCCGCACCTGCTCGCTGCCGAGTTCGTCTCGGCGCTGGCGATGACGGTCTTCGTGTTCATCTTCTCGGTGTTCGTGCACGCTCCGCTGCTGCAGCTCGCCAACACCAACCAGACCCCCAACCCGTCGAAGGCGCCGTGGTACTTCCTCGGCCTCCAGGAACTGCTGACCTACTTCCACCCGATGGTCGCCGGCGTGACGCTGCCCGGCGTCGGGCTGATCGCCCTCGTCCTGGCGCCGTACCTCGACCGGAACCCCTCGAACAAGCCCGAAGATCGCAAATTCCTGACCGGACTGATGACGGTGCACCTGATGTTCTGGGCGGTACTGGTTCTGATCGGTTCGTTCTTCCGAGGCCCCGGCTTCAACTTCGTCCTACCGTGGGTCGAAGGCCTGTTCTTCGAGTTGTGAGATTGCGAAAGGAGACCCCCCAGTCATGAGTACTGCAGCAATCATCGCCATCGCGATCGGAGTCGTCGTCGTCCTCGGCGCGATTTCGTTCTTCACCCTCGCTCGTCGCAGCGACGTCCGTGGTGCGGGCGCGTTGTCAGGAGAGACCGTCCAGCGAGACAAGGCGGCGCGCAAGAGCGCCGAACCCGCCGTCACGCAGACCACCGCGTCCGAGGTCGAGGCCGCCGGGGTCGCTGCGCGCAGCGCAGGCACCGAGATCGAGAAGCGCCCCGAGCCGGAGATCGTCCAGTGGACACCGCCCGACCCGGAGATCATCGGTGTCTCCCGCCGTCAGTTCTTCAACCGGGCCACGGTGTCGCTGATGAGCGTGAGCCTCGCCGGCTTCGCCGCTGCAGCGTTCGTGGCGTTCCTGTGGCCGAGCGGCACCGGCGGCTTCGGTGGCCAGATCACCGTCGGCAAGATCGGCAACATCAAGGACGGCATCAAGCAGGGCGGAGGCTTCTTCTACGCCGCCGAGGCCCGCTCGTGGATCACCGAGTATCCGGCCGAGGCGCTCCCCCTCGCCGAGACCGTCTACCCCGAGAGCCTCCTCGTGACCATGCGTGAGGGTCTGGTGATCCTCAGCCAGAAGTGCCCGCACCTCGGTTGCCGCGTCCCCGAATGCGCCACCAGCCAGTGGTTCGAGTGCCAGTGCCACGGCTCGCAGTACAACCGTGCGGGCGAGAAGAAGGCCGGCCCGGCACCTCGCGGTATGGATCGTCACCCGGCCACCGTCGCCAGCAACGGCGACGTCACGGTCGACACCGGCACCACCATCCCCGGCCCGGCCATCGGCACCAACACCACTGGCCAGGAGGCCGAAGGTCCGCACTGCACCAGCGGCGGGGAGCACTGATGGCACCGTTGTTCGCCTTGACCACGACCACCATCGGGGTCATCGGGCTGCTCATCGTCGTCGGCGGCTGGATCATCTACGGGATCTTCAACGTCGTCGCAGGTCGCCGCGAGGTCGGCTCCGAGATCCAACTCGCCGCCAACCGCAAGCCGTACTACGACGACGAGACCCTCGAGGGTCCACGCCTCGAACGCGTGCAATTGCTCGGCGTCATCATGCTCGGCATCATCGTCGTGGCCCTGCCGCTCTACTGGGTCTTCGAGCCCAGCCGCCAGGCGGGCGCGCAAGAAGGCTGGGACAACCGGTTCGCGAGCTGGGGATCGCAGCTGTTCGCTCCGACCGCTGAAGGCGGCTTCAACTGTGCCGGCTGCCACGGCGGCATGCAGGCCGTCGGCGGCGAGGCACCGTTCACGGTCACCGACCCGATCACCCAGGAAGTGCAGGCCGTCAACTGGAAGGCGCCGGCGCTCAACACGTCGCTGTACAAGTTCGACGAGAGCGAGATCCGCTTCATCCTCAACTACGGCCGTCCGTTCTCGCCGATGTCGCCGTGGGGCCTCGTCGGTGGTGGACCGATGAACACCCAGCAGATCGACAATCTGATCGCCTACATCAAGAGCATCCAGATCCCTCGCGAACAGTGCGGCGAGGGCGAGGACGACGTTCGCATCTGCGATTCGGGCAACCTGCCGGCATCGCTGCAGGCCGACATCCAGACCGCCGCCGAGAAGGCGGTCGAAGACGGCGATGCCGACTCGATCGGCGAGGCACTCTTCAACCTCGACCTCGCCAGCGGCGCGTACAGCTGTGCTCGTTGCCACACCCTCGGGTGGAGCTACGGCCAGCCCGGCGTTTCTGGGCAGGGCGCGTTCGGCTGGAACCTCACCGGCGGCTCGGTCAACTCGCATTTCGCCGATGACGAGCAACTGGTCACCTTCCTGAAGAACGGTTCGGAGTTCGGCAAGCTCTATGGTCTCAACGGCCAGGGAAGCGGCCGGATGCCCGGATTCGGATCACTGCTCACCGACGAGCAGATCCGTGACATCGTCGAATACGTACGGAGCTTGTGACCATGACCTTGTTGGCAATCGGCTGGGAGCCCGAACTCCGTGGTCTCCTGACCGTCATCATCGGATTCGTCATCCTCTGTGGCAGCGTCTACGGCATCATGGCCACGAACATGGGATCGCGACTCGCGTTCCTGGTTGCGGTCACGGGACTCGCCGGCTGGATGATGCTGATGGGTGCGGTGTGGATGGTGTACGGCATCGGTCTCCGCGGACCTGATCCCACCTGGCAGCCGGTCCCGGGTGCCAGCGTGCTCCAGGACGTCACCGCCCTCGGCGCCGCAGGAGTGCTGAACCCCAACGCCGATGTCCCTCTCGACGCCTCGGCGACCGAATCGGCCGAGATCGTCCGCGAGACCTTCCTCGACCAGGGCTGGGTCGTACTCGACAAGGCGTCGCCGGCATTCGGCCAGGCGCAGGCGTCTGCCACCGAACTGCTCGTCGAAGAGGGAGCATTCGCAGCGGGTCAGTTCGAGATCGTCGAGGTGTTCGACATCGGAGGCGAGCGGTATCCGAAGATCAACGATTCGCTCGACTTCATCGCGTTCTTCCACACCCCGCACTATGTGGTCGCCGAGGCTGCCGCCTACGTGCCGGTGCGCACCGAGCCGGGTCGAGCGCCTGCGACCCCCGAGATCGACGAGAGCCGCCAGCGCGAGTACGTCTACATGGTCCGTGACCTCGGCGCCCGCCGTCAGCCTGCTGCCGTGTTGATGGTCGGTGGCGGCCTGATCTTCTTCGCGCTGTGCTACCTGCTGCACCGCCGTGACCGTGTCTTGAAGTCCAACCTCGAGCAGCCGTTGCCCGCCGTCAAGATCGATGCACCCGCCGACGCTTCCGCCGAGCAGGAGAAGGTCGGAGCCGGCGTCTGAGATGAGGCAGTCGTGAGGTCATAGTGGGGCAGTATCTCCCCATCGTCATCCTGTTGATCCTCGCGGTCGTCTTCGGTGTGCTCAGCTTCGCGGCGTCGCGTCTGCTCGCACCGCGCCGCCCGTCGGTGGCCAAGGAAGCCCCGTACGAGTGCGGCATCGTGCCGAGCCGCGAGCCGCCCGAGCGGTTCCCGGTGAGCTTCTACATCGTGGCGATGCTGTTCATCATGTTCGACATCGAGATCATCTTCGTCTACCCCTACGCCGTCTCGCACTCCACGCTCGGCGTCTACGGGTTCTGGGCGATCCTGGCCTTCTCGGCGGTCTTCTTCGCCACGTTCGTGTACGAAGTCGCCCGTGGCGGGCTCGACTGGGGTCCCATTCATCGCTACCGCAGCTTGGCTGCCAACGCTGCGATGGTGTCGCCCGAACGCACGGCCACCACCACGGTTCGTCGTGTCGGCACCGAAGGACGCGTGCCGGCCAGCGACGGCGCGGCTGCGTAACGAGACGCAAAGGAGTCATCACCATGGGCATCGTCAACGATGTGCTCGACGACGGACTCGGCGGGCTGTCACACAACGTCATCACCGGAAAGCTCGAAGACCTCGTCAACTGGTCTCGGTCGCGTTCGTCGTGGCCGGCATCGTTCGGTCTCGCCTGTTGCGCCATCGAGATGATGGCGACAGGTGGTGCGCACTACGACATCTCCCGCTTCGGCATGGAGGTGTTCCGTGCATCGCCGCGCCAGGCCGACATCATGATCGTCGCTGGCCGGGTCAGCCAGAAGATGGCACCGGTGCTGCGTCAGGTGTACGACCAGATGATGGAACCGAAGTGGGTCATCTCGATGGGTGTCTGCGCGTCGTCGGGTGGGATGTTCAACAACTACGCGATCGTGCAGGGTGTCGACCAGATCGTGCCGATCGACGTCTACGCACCGGGCTGCCCGCCCACTCCCGAGACGCTCATCCACGCGATCGAGACGCTGCACGGATTGATCGAGACGAACCAGATCCTGAAGCGTCGCGAGGCAACCGGCGCCGGCGCCAACGTGCACGTCGAATACATCGAGCCGGGTGCGTCTCCCACTCCCGTCATGCTCGGAGCGAAGCAATGAGTGCTCCGCAAGAGGTGCGACACGTTCCCCGCGACGAGTATCTCGCAGTGGTCAAAG
Source organism: Ilumatobacteraceae bacterium (assembly GCA_963828415.1). Lineage (GTDB taxonomy): Bacteria > Actinomycetota > Acidimicrobiia > Acidimicrobiales > Ilumatobacteraceae > Sva-07. The sequence continues at coordinate 109,675 of CAWHEI010000013.1, read as the reverse complement.
CGCTCGCCGACGAGGGATACGCGATGTGTATCGATCTCACGGCGGTCGACTATCTCGAGCGTCCCGATCGCCAACTGCCCGACGATGCCGAGGCGCCGCAGCGCTTCGAGGTGGTCGTCAACCTGCTCGACATCGGCAATCGCCGCCGGCTCCGCCTGCGCGTGCAGGTGCCCGAGGACGACGCGACGTTGCCGACGCTGTTCGACGTGCACCCCGGCACCGAGGCGATGGAACGCGAGGTGTTCGACATGTTCGGCATCGAGTTCAGCGACCATCCCGACCTCACTCGCATTCTGATGCCCGAGGACTGGGTCGGTCACCCGCTGCGCAAGGACTACGAGATCGGGCGCATCCCCGTGCAGTTCAAGGGAGCGAACACCTGATGTCCGAGACCGTCATTCCCGACACCGACGCGCCCGACACCGACGCGCCCGACACCGACGAGACGGGCACCGACGAGACGGGCACCGACTTCTACCAGCGTTCCGTCGCCGGCACCGACGAGGGAGAGCAGCAGCTCCGCCCGCGCAGCGAGCTGTCCGCGAAGGAGCTGTTGCGCGAGGTCGGCTCGGTGCTGCGGATGTCCGAGGCCGAGGCCGCGATGCTCGGCGATCTGCCCGACGATCCCGACGAGGATCAGACGATGATCATCAACATGGGCCCGCAGCACCCGTCGACGCACGGCGTGCTCCGGTTGATGCTGGAACTCCAGGGGGAGACCGTGCTGCGGTGCAAGCCGATCGTCGGCTACCTGCACACCGGGATGGAGAAGACCGGCGAGCACTTGACCTATGCGCAGGGCGGCACGAACGTCACCCGCATGGACTACCTCAGCCCGATCGCCAACGAACTGGCCTTCGCCATGGCGACCGAGAAGCTGCTCGGCATCGATGGCGACCTCCCCGATCGTGCCGTGTGGATCCGCATGCTGATGGCCGAGATGAGCCGGATGGCCAGTCATCTGCTGTTCATGGCCACCAACGGCATGGACCTCGGCGCCGTGTCGATGATGATCTACGGCTGGCGCGAACGCGAAGAAGTGCTGCGGTTCTTCCAGGAGGTCACCGGCCTGCGGATGAACCACAACTACATCCGCCCGGGTGGCGTTGCGGCCGACCTGCCCGCCGGATGGCGTGACGGTGTGCTGTCGATCCTCGACATGCTGCCCGATCGCCTCGACGAGTACGACACGCTGATGACCGGCCAGCCGATCTGGCGTGAACGGCTCCAGGGTGTCGGTGTGATCACACCGCAAGAGGCGGTTGCCCTCGGCGCCACCGGACCGATTCTGCGTTCGACCGGAGTCGAGTGGGATCTGCGCCGCGATCAGCCGTACATGCACTACGACGAGATGGAGTTCGACGTGATCGTCGGCTCGTACGGCGACGCCTTCGACCGCTACGCGATTCGTCTCGCCGAGATCCGCGAGTCGATGAAGATCGTGCGCCAGATCCTCGATCGGATGCCGAGCGGCGACTTCCGCATCCAGGACAAGAAGGTGACGCCGCCGCCGCGTGCGCGCATCGACGAGTCGATGGAAGCGTTGATCCATCACTTCAAGATCTTCACCGAGGGATTCAAGGTGCCCGAGGGCGAGGTGTACGTCGGCCTCGAAGGTCCGCGTGGCGAGATCGGGTGCTACATCGTCAGCGATGGCTCCGCCACGCCGTATCGCATGCACATGCGCGAGCCGAGCTTCGTCAACATCCAGTGCCTGCCCCACATGATGCGCGGCGGATTGGTTGCCGATGCGGTCGCCGTGATCAGTAGCGTCGACCCCGTGCTCGGCGGTGTCGACAGGTGAACGGAGTGAACAGGTGAGTCGGTTGAGTGACCACAACGTGGTGGTGGCCAAGGAGATCATCGCTCGCTACCCGAAGAAGAAGTCGGCGTTGATTCCCCTCGTGCACCTGAGCCAGCAACAGAACGGCTACGTGACCGAGGACGCGATGCGTCACGTCGCGGAGCTGCTCGACGTCACGCCTGCCGAGGTGTACGGCACGGCGTCGTTCTACGAGATGTTCCGCTTCGAGCCGACCGGCAAGTACCTGATCAACATGTGCGCCACGATGTCGTGCGCGCTGATGGGTGGCGACGACCTGATGCACCACGCCGAGCACACGCTCGGCATCAAGGCCGGCTCGACCACCAGCGACGGCTTGATCACGCTGCAGCACGCCGAGTGCCAGGCTGCTTGCACCGAGGCACCCACGCTCCAGGTGAACTACCGCCACCGCTACCGCGTCACGCCCGAGGCGTTCGACGAGCTGGTTGCCGACCTGCGCGCCGGCAAGCTCGACGCCGAGGTACCGCCGCACGGCACGCTCGGGCGCAACCGCCAGCAGATCCCCGCCGATCGTGCGGTGGGCGCCCGTCACCCCGACGACGTCACCGACGGCCCGGCCTGGATCCCCGTGAGCCCAACATGATGGTGAGCCCCGCATGAGCACGTTCAACGAGTCGACCGACCGTGTCGTGAGCCCGTACCCGTGGGCGCCCGGCTACTACCCGAGTGACCGCCCGGCGATTGTCACGTCGCGCTTCCAGTACGAGGACGGCCACACGCTCGAGCGGTATCTCGCCACCGGCGGCTACGAGGGTCTGCGCGCCGCACTGGCCAAGAGCCCGAGCGAGGTCGCCGACGAGGTCAAGAACTCCACCCTGCTCGGCCGCGGCGGCGCTGGATTCCCCGCCGGCACCAAGTGGGGCTTCACGCCCCAGGGAGTGTGGCCGCGCTACCTCGTCGTCAACGGCGACGAGTCCGAGCCGGGCACCTACAAGGACCGCCTGCTGATGGAGTGCGACCCGCATCAGCTGATCGAGGGCTGTCTGATCGCGTCGTACGCGGCGGGGCTGTCACAGTGTTTCCTCTACATCCGCGGCGAGATGCCGCTCGCGCATGAGCGCGTCGCGCAAGCGTTGAACGACGCGTATGCGGCCGGATACATCGGCACCAACATCCTCGGCACCGACTTCAGCATCGACATCGTCCTGCATTTCGGTGCGGGCGCGTACGTCGTGGGCGAGGAGACCGCACTGATCGAATCGCTCGAAGGCGAGCGCGGGATGCCTCGCCTCAAGCCGCCGTACTTCCCCGCCGCGGTCGGCCTGTACGGCCAGCCGACGATCGTCAACAACGTCGAGACGCTCGCGAACCTGCCGTTCATCGCCAAGGAGGGCGCGGCCGCCTACACCGCGATCGGCACGCCCACCTCGCCGGGCACCCGCATGATCGCCGTGTCCGGCCACGTCAAGCGGCCCGGCGTCTACGAGATCGTGAACGGTTCGACCACCTTCCGCGACCTGCTCTACGGCGACGACTTCGCGCAGGGCATCCGCGACGGCAACGACCTGAAGGCGTTCGTGCCCGGCGGCGGCTCCGCGCCGTGGTTCACCGCCGACCAACTCGACATCCCGTTCGAAGGGCCGCAGGCCGGTGCCGCCGGCTCGATGCTCGGCTCCGGCGCAGTGATGGTGATGGATTCCACCACCGACATCCCCGCCGCGGCGCTCACGCTGGTGCGGTTCTACGCGCACGAGTCCTGCGGCAAGTGCGTCCCGTGTCGCGAAGGTGGTACCTGGCTGTACCGGTTGGTACAGCGCATCGTCGACGGCCACGGCACCGACGCCGACCTCGACACGATCCTGCAGGTCGGCGAGTCGATCTGTCCCGGCGAGATGCCCCATGCGTCCAGCGAACGGCTCGGCCTCGAGGCGGTGCCGTTCCCGTACAAGATGACCACGATCTGTTTCGTCGGCCCGTCGGCGTACGTGCCGATCCACTCGGCGCTCACCTTGTTCCGTGACGAGTTCGAGGCACTGGTGACCAAGCGAGCCGAACGTCGCCACATCCCGGTGATGGTGGGAGCGGGCGAATGAGCGACGACACCACGCCCGACACCCCCACGCCGGATGCCGACGTGATCACCGACGAGGTGGTCGCCGATGTCGAGGATGCGCACGAGGAACTCGCCGACGCCGAAGCTGCCGTCGAGCCGGAGCCCGATCCGAACGCGGTGACCCTCAACATCAACGGTCGCGACGTGCCTGCCCGCAAGGGTGACATGGTCATCTCAGCTGCGCTGCTCGCGGACGAGTACGTGCCGCACTTCTGCTACCACCCGCGCATGTCGCCCGTCGGCATGTGCCGCCAGTGCATGGTCGAAGTCGAAGGCCCGCGCGGCCCGATGATGGTGGTGTCGTGCATGACGCCGGTCGCCGACGGCCAGGTCGTTCGCACCGACACCCCGCAGGTCAAGCGCGCCCAGGAGGGCATGCTCGAACTGCTGCTCGCGAACCACCCGCTCGACTGCCCGGTCTGCGACAAGGGCGGCGAATGCCCGCTGCAGGACCAGGCGTTCAGCCACGGGCCGGGCGAGTCGCGGTACGTCGAGGAGAAGCGCCACTACGAAAAGCCGATCCCGATCAGCGACCTGGTCTACCTCGACCGTGAGCGCTGCATCCTGTGTGACCGCTGCACCCGCTTCGCCGACGAGGTCGCCGGCGACAAGCTGATCCATTTCATCAGTCGCGGCAACGACACCCAGGTGATGACGTTCCCCGACGAGCCGTTCGTGTCGTACTTCTCGGGCAACACGGTGCAGATCTGCCCGGTCGGAGCGCTGACCGCCAAGCCGTACCGCTTCAAAGCCCGTCCGTGGGATCTCGGACAGCGCGAGTCGACGTGCACCACCTGTTCGGTCGGGTGCCGTACGGTCATCCAGTCGAGCCGCGACGAACTCCTGCGCTACCAGGGCGTCGACTCCGACCCCGTCAACTGGGGTTGGCTGTGCGACCGCGGCCGCTTCAACTTCGAGGCCGTCAACTCCGATCACCGCCTCGCCGCGCCGATGATCAACACCGACACCGGTCTGGTCCCGGCGAGTTGGAACGGTGCGCTTCGTGCGGCTGCTGCGTTGATCACCGAGGCGCTCGCCGACGGTGGCCCAGGCAGCATCGGCCTGCTCGGTGGTGCTCGCGGCTCGAACGAGGACGCGTTCGCCTGGGCGCAACTCGCCGACTCGATCGGGATCTCACACCGCGATGCGCAGCTCGGCGACGGCTTGCCCGTCGAGATCCTCGGGCTCGATCGGGCCACGATCGACGACGCCGCGAACGCGTCGACGGTCATCCTGCTCGGGCCGGATCTCAAGGAAGAACTGCCGGTGCTGTACCTGCGCCTTCGCGATGCCGCCGAGAAGAAGCGCACGCGCATCATCGAGTTCTCGACGCTCGAGACCGGGATGTCGCCGTATGCCTGGAAATCGCTGCGCTACGAGCCCGGCTCGCAGCAGGCAGCGGTCGCCAAGGCGCTCGCGGATGCCGACATCGCCGCGCAGATCGCCAGCGGCAACGTCGTCGTGGTCGCCGGTCGTGCGAACCTCGCTGAGTCGGCCGAGGCCACGGTCGCTGCACTCCAGACCCTCCTCGATGGCTGCGCCGGCGCCACCGTCCTGCCGGCGCTGCGGCGCGGCAACGTCGTCGGCGCCCTGTCGGTCGGTCTGGCTCCTGCCGACGCCGACCACGACGGCCTCGCCACGTTGCGTGCGGCTGCCGAAGGTCGGCTCGAGCTGTTGGTGCTGCTCGGCGCCGACCCACTCAACGACTGCCCCGACGCCGACCTCGCCCGTCGCGCCATCGCCGGCGCTCGCCGAGTGCTCGCCATCGACACCTTCCCGTCCGAGTCGACGCAGCACGCCGACGTCGTGCTGGCCGCCTCGGCCTATGGCGAGAAGGCCGGCACCACCACCAATCTCGAAGGCCGAGTCACCACGCTCGGCCAGCAGGTCACCGCCACCGGAACGAGCCGTCCCGACTGGATGATCGCCGTCGAACTCGGGCTGATGATCGGCGATCACTCCTTCGGCGCCGACCACCCGCTGCGCGGCGTGTCGACCGTCGACGACGTCACGGCACTGATCGCCTCGTCCGTGCCGGCGTTCGCCGCGGTGACCCTCGACGCTCTGCGCGGCGAGCCCAACGGGGTGCTGACGACACCGCAGCCCTCAGCGCTGCCCGAGGTGTCTTTCTCCGCGCCGGGTCGGAACAGCTATGACTATCGGTTGGTGGTGAGTCGCAAGTTGTACGACCGAGCAGTTGGAACCCAGATGTCACGGTCGCTCGTGAACCTGGCGCCCGGTTCTGCGGTGCACGTGCATCCGCTCGATCTCGACAGCCTCGGCGTGGCCGAAGGCGACGACGTCAAGGTCGTCAGTGCCAAAGCAGCCAGCGTGCTGCCGATCACCGCCGACAACCGTGTCCCGCGCGGTGTGGCGTGGTCGCCGTTCAACCAGGGTGGCGGCACGATCGAGGACATCGTCGACGGCGCTGCTGCCACCACCGACGTGAGGATCGAGCGCGTCTGATGTTGGCGATCGACCCGTTGCTCGACGGTGGCCTGCTGTGGACGCCGCTGCTCATCATCATCGCCAAGGTGCTGTTGATCTTCGTGCTCGGCCTCGTGTCGACGATGTTGATGATCTGGTACGAACGCAAGGTCGTGTCGGGGATGCACAACCGCATCGGCCCGAACAAGGCCGGGCCGTGGGGCATCCTGCAGAGCCTCGCCGACGGCATCAAGGCGTTCTTCAAGGAAGACCTCCTTCCGACGCGTGCCGACCGCATCGTGTTCCGCCTGGCCCCGTTCCTGTCGTTCGTTCCCGGGTTCCTCATCTGGTCCGTGATCCCGCTCGGCGGCGACTTCTCCGACGGCCAGGACGGCACGGTCGAGATCTTCGGTGAGACGACCCTCGTCCAGCTCGCCGACCCGCCCATCGGCATCCTGCTCGTGCTGGCCCTGTCGGGCATTGCCGTGTACGGCATCATGCTCGCCGGCTGGTCGAGCGGATCGAAGTACCCACTGCTCGGCTCGGTGCGCGCATCGGCGCAGATGATCTCCTACGAGGCCGCTCTCGGCCTCAGCCTCGCAGCCGTACTGCTCTCGTCGGGGACGCTGTCGACGAACGGCATCGTGCGCGGCCAGGACAGCCTCGTCGACTGGAACGTGATCTCAACAGGCATCGTGCCGTTCGTGATCTTCCTGATCGCCGCCACCGCCGAGCTGAACCGACCGCCGTTCGACCTCGTCGAGGCCGAGCAGGAACTCGTCGGCGGGTTCAACACCGAGTACTCCGGCATCCGCTTCGCGCTGTTCTTCCTCGCCGAGTTCATGGGCGTGGTCACGATGAGCGCCGTGATGGTCACGCTGTTCTTCGGCGGACCGCAGGGCCTGTTCGACATCCCGGTGATCCCCGGCGCCATCGAAGGCACGCTGTGGTTCTTCGTGAAGCTGATGGGCTTCTTGTATCTCTACGTGTGGCTTCGCGCCACGCTGCCACGGTTGCGCTACGACCAACTGATGGACTTCGGCTGGAAGATCCTGATCCCGATCGCCCTCGGCTGGTTCCTGCTGCTCGCTGCACTGCGTGAGTTCTCACCCGACGGCGACCTCGGCGACAGCCTCCGCGTCGTGTTGATCTCCTTCGCGGTCGCGGTGGTGGCCGTCGCCATGTTCACCGCCGCTCTGCGCGTGAGTGCCCGCAACCGAAGCGCCGCGTACGACGCCGAGAACCCCAGCGACGACACGCCGACTCCGACCACGCAGAGCAGCACCCAGAAGGGAGCGACCGTCTGATGGGTTACCTCGAAGGCTTCGGCGTCACGATCCGCCAGCACCGCCTGTTCGGCGGCAAGCGTGTGACGACCGAGTACTCGGGCGGACGCCGCGCCAAGAAGAAGCAGAACGATGCGCGCGACGTCGAGCACGACGAGAAGTTGCCGCGCCCGGAGCGTCTGCATGGCCGCCACGTGCTGAACCGGTACGAGGACGGCATGGAGAAGTGCATCGGCTGCGAGCTGTGCGCAGGTGTCTGTCCCGCTGACTGCATCCACGTGCGTGGCGCCGACAACGATCCGGAGAATCCGACGTCGCCGGGCGAGCGTTTCGGGTGGATCTACGAGATCAACTACTTGCGCTGCATCCACTGCGACATGTGCGTCGAGGCGTGCCCGACCGAGGCGATCACCGAATCGAAGCTCTTCGAGTTCTCGTTCACCAATCGCCAGGACGCGATCTACACCAAGGCGGAACTCGTCGTCGACGACGAGGGCATGCCGAAGAAACTGCCGTGGGAGGACTGGCGCGAGGGCGACGACCTGCTCACCAGTGGGTGGATGCGTGCCACGTCGCCGTCGGGTGATGCCACCTTCGAAGGTCAGGTCGGCTGGAGCGGTGAACTCGGCTACGGCGTTCGCGAGCCCGAGCCGACCCAGGACGTACGCGATGCGTCCAAGACCGTCAGGGTGGTCGAGCGGTGACTGACGCCACGTTCCTCGAATACGTCGTCTTCTTCTCGGCGGCGGTCATGATCCTCGGCGGAGCGATCGGCGTGATCACGCTGAAGAATCCGGTGCATGCGGCCCTCGGGCTGGTCCTCACCCTCTTCGGCGTGGCGGTCCAGTTCGTGGCGATGGAAGCCAACTTCCTCGCAGCGGTGCAGGTGATCGTGTATGCCGGCGCGATCGTCGTGCTGTTCCTCTTCGTGATCATGCTGCTGGGCGTCGACGAATCGATCGACCTGTCGATCGAGCCGATCGCGATCCAGCGGCCGCTCGCCGCAGTGATGGGCATTGGGCTCCTCGGCCTGCTCGGCGCGGCAATCGTGCGGGCGGAGGACGCATTGGTGATCAACCCGGGGAGCGGCATCGACACCGCCCAGGAGACGGGCAACAACGACGCCAACATCCAACAGCTCGCCGCCAACCTCTACGGCGACCACGTGTTCGCGTTCCAGCTCACCTCGGTGCTGCTGATCGTGGCCGTCGTCGGCACGGTGCTGCTCACGCGCAAATGGCCACGCAGCATCCCCACCACCGAGAGCAGCGACGCGTGATCGCAGCCATCGGCACCACGCCGTACCTGTTGCTCGCGGCGGCGCTGTTCTCGATCGGCGCGTTCGGGCTGCTCGTGCGGCGCAATCCGCTGATCATGTTCATGTGCATCGAGCTGATGCTGAACGCGGCCAACCTCACCTTCGTGGCGCTCGCCGCCCAGCTCGGCGACATCAACGGCCAGACGGCCGTGTTCTTCGTGATGGTGGTCGCAGCGGCCGAGGTGGTCGTGGGCCTCGGCATCCTCGTTTCGATCCTGCGCCGCCGCCCCGGCGCCACCGCCGACGACCTCGCGGAACTGAAGGGCTGACGCCATGGCTGACCTCGTGTGGTTGATCCCTGCCTTCCCACTGGCCGGATTCTTCCTGATCCTGTTGTTCGGACGCCGCCTCGGCGACCCCAAGTCCGGCTACCTCGCCACGGCGATGGTGTTTGCATCGTTCGCCGTCGCGGCCGGCATCTACTTCGATCTGCTCAGCCGACCCGAGGAGGAACGCCAGACGGTCGTCACGCTGTTCTCGTGGGTGCCGGTCGGCACGCTCCAGGTCGATCTCGCCTTCCTCGTCGACCCGCTGTCGATCGCGATGTGTCTGTTCGTCACGTTCATCGCGGGATGGATCCACATGTTCGCCGTCGGGTACATGCACGGCGACCCCAAGTTCTCGAAGTTCTTCCTCTACCTCAACTTGTTCGTCTTCTCGATGACGATCCTGGTGCTCGGCGAGAACCTGCTGGTGACGTTCCTGGGCTGGGAGGGCGTCGGCACCTGTTCGTACCTGTTGATCGCCTTCTGGCACACCCGTGAGTCGGCGGCGACCGCCGGCAAGAAGGCCTTCGTCACCAACCGCGTCGGTGACTGGGGCGTCATGTTGGCGATGTTCCTGGCGTTCTCGGCGGTCGGCTCATTGTCGTACACCGTGATCAACGAGAGCGCCGAGACCGGTGAACTCGCCGCGTCGACCGCCTCGGCGATCGCGCTGCTGTTGTTGATCGGTGCGGCCGGCAAGAGCGCACAGCTGCCGTTGTACATCTGGTTGCCCGACGCGATGGAAGGCCCAACTCCGGTGTCGGCGCTGATCCACGCGGCCACCATGGTGACCGGCGGCGTGTTCCTGCTGACGCGCATCAACCCGGTGATCGCCGCGTCGTACGACTGGGTGCCGACCACCATTGCGTGGGTCGGTGCGATCACGGCGCTGTTCGCCGCAACGATCGCACTCGCACAGAACGACATCAAGAAGGTGTTGGCCTACTCGACGGTGTCGCAGATCGGCTACATGATGCTCGCGGTCGGCACGGGCGGGTATGTCGCCGCGATCTTCCACATGGTCACGCACGCAGGCTTCAAGGCGCTGCTGTTCCTCGGCGCCGGCTCGGTCATCCACGGCATGCACGAAGAGCAGGACATGCGTTTCATGGGCGCCCTGCGCAAGTTCATGCCGATCACCGCGGGCACGTTCATCATCGGATGGCTGGCGATCGCCGGGGTGCCGCCGTTCTCGGGCTTCTGGTCGAAGGACGAGATCCTGCTCTTCTCGCTCGCCGAGAGCCCGGCGCTGTACGCGGTCGGGATCATCACGGCGATCCTCACGGCGTTCTACATGACCCGTCAGGTCATCATGGTGTTCTTCGGCGAGGCGCGTTGGACGAGCCTCGCCAACGCCGAGGAAGCCCCCGAGGTCGCCGAAGGCGAAGCCCCCGTCGAGACCCACAACGCGCATGGCGAGTTCAAGCCGCACGAGTCGCCGCCGATCATGTGGATCCCTCTGGTCGCCCTCGCCGGTGTTGCAGCGCTGGGTGGGTTGATCAACGTTCCGAAGTTGTTCGGTATCCCCGGGGGCGTCTCCTACAAGCTCGAGGAGTGGTTGCATCCGGTGATCGAGTTCGGCGAGGCCGACATCACCGGGACCTGGGCCTACGACAACAAGTACATCCTTGTCGCCATTGCGGTGGCTGCGGCCCTCATTGGCGTCGCTCTTGCCTGGGTGGTCTACGAGAAGAAGCGGATCAAGCCGTGGGAGCCGAACCTGTTCGCGAACGGCTGGTACTACGACGCTGCGATCTCGTGGTTCATGGGCAAGCCCGGCCGTGAAGGTTTCCAGGCGGTGACCGATTTCGACGCCAAGATCGTCGACGGCGCCGTCAACGGTGTCGGAGTTGCCGTCAAGGCGACGGCGACCGAGGCACGAAAGGGCCAGACCGGCTACGTGCGCCAGTACGCGGGGATCATCGGCATCGGCGTGGTGCTGCTGCTCGGGTGGTTCGTGGTGATTCGAGGGATCCTGTGATGTTGGCAGCTGAAACGGGACCGATCGCGTTCCCGATCCTCACCGCACTGATCCTGGTGCCGGCGCTGGGAGCGCTGCTCGTGGCCATCCTGCCGAAGTCGCGTCCCGAACTGCCGAAGGTGGTGGCGCTCATGGCGAGCGTCGGCACCCTGGCGATGTCGATCTGGTTGATGGCGTCGTTCGAAACCGGTGACGCCGGCTTCCAGTTCGTGTCGAAGCACACCTGGATCGAAGCGTGGGGCATCTCGTGGCACCTCGGTGTCGACGGCATCTCGCTGTTCCTCATCGTGCTGACCGGGCTGCTGTTCCCGCTTGCCATCGTCGGCATCGATCCGCATCACGACGAGAAGCCCTACCTCGCCTGGCTGTTGCTGCTGCAGGCCGGCGTGATGGGCAGTTTCCTCAGCCTCGACCTGTTCGTCTTCTTCATCTTCTTCGAGATCGTCCTCGTGCCGATGTACTTCCTCATCGCCGGCTGGGGCTACGAGAAGCGGGTCTACGCGGCGACCAAGTTCTTCCTGTTCACGATGCTCGGCTCGGCGTTCATGCTGGTCGGGCTCATCGCAACGGTCGCAATCGCCAGCAAGGACCTCGGCTACACCACGTTCGACCTCGTCGAGATCGCCGAAGGAGCGAGCTTCGCCGCGTCGACCGGGCGTTGGTTGTTCTTCGCCTTCGCGATCGCCTTCGCGGTGAAGGTGCCGCTCGTGCCGCTGCACACCTGGCTCCCCGACGCCCATACGCAGGCACCCACGGCCGGCTCGGTCGTGCTCGCCGGCGTGATGCTCAAGCTGGGCACCTACGGCATGCTGCGCTTCGGGCTGTATCTGTTCCCCGAGGCGTCGTTCTGGAGTCGACCGCTCTGGCTGACCCTCGCGGTGATCGGCATCATCTACGGCGCCGTCGCCGCCACCATGCAGACCGACCTCAAGCGCCTCGTGGCCTACTCCTCGGTGGCGCACATGGGCTTCATCGTGCTCGGTACGTTCGCGTTCACGACGCAGTCGTTGTCGGGCGGCGTACTTCAGATGATCAACCACGGAGTCTCGACCGGCGCCCTGTTCCTGCTCGTCGGCATGATCTACGAGCGTCGCCACACCCGCTCGATCGCCGACCTCAACGGCCTGCAGAAGGTTGCGCCGATCTTCGCCGCCGGCTTCATGGTCGTCATGCTGTCGTCGATCGGCGTTCCTGGACTCAACGGGTTCGTCGGCGAGTTCCTGATCCTCACCGGGTCGTTCCTCACCGCTCGTTGGTGGACCGTCGTTGCCGCCTTCGGCGTGATCCTCGCCGCGTTGTATCTCCTGTGGGCCTACCAGCGGGTGTTCCACGGCGAGCCCGACGAGGAGAACAAGAAGTTCGGCGAGTTGAAGGTGAAGGAGGGCCTGGTCCTGCTGCCGTTCCTCGGGCTGATCGTGTTCATGGGCGTGTATCCGAAGCCGGTGCTCGATCGGATCGAGCCCAGCATCAACGCGTTGATTGCACGAGTCGAGGCGAACACCGACTACGTCCAGCCCGAGCCGACCATCCAGATCGGGGAGCACGACTCGGACGAGCCCGCGCACGGTGACGAGGAGGGAGGCGAGTGATGTTGCAGCAACTCGACACCTTCGTCGGCCCCGAGGTCAACTGGTTCGCGCTGTCGCCGATGCTCACACTGCTCGGTGGCGCACTGGTGCTGATGCTGGTCGGCGCGCTGACGCCGACGTGGCCGAAGGGTCTGTATGCGTTCGCCACCGCCACGATCGCCGGAGCGGCGGGCGTGCTGGCGATGATCCAGTGGGACGACATCACCGACAACGGAACCGCGACGCTCGTCGGCGGAGCGATCGCGTACGACACGCTCTCGATGTTCCTCACGATCACGATCTGCATCGGCGTGATCCTCGTCGCGCTCGTCAGCGACGAGTACCTCCGCGGGGGTCCGAACGACGGTCCGGAGATCTACGCGCTCTACCTGGTGGCAGCGATCGGCGGCGTCGTGATGGCGTCGGCGAACGACCTGATCGTGCTGTTCTTGGGCCTCGAGACGTTGTCACTCGCGTTGTACGTCCTGGCGTCGAGCAATCGTCGCAGCAGCGAGAGCGCCGAGTCGGGACTCAAGTACTTCGTGCTCGGCGGGTTCGCGTCGGCGTTCTTCCTCTACGGCATCGCCCTCGTCTACGGCGCGACCGGGAGCACCAACATCTCCGAGATGGTCGCCGCGCTCCAGGGTGGCGTCGACCCGTTCGGCAACGAGTCGCTGGCGCTCGCCGGCATCGCTTTGCTGATCGTCGGGCTCGGGTTCAAGGTCGCCGCCGTGCCGTTCCACGTGTGGGCGCCCGACGTGTACCAGGGCGCTCCGACGCCTGTGACCGCGCTGATGGCATCGGTCGGCAAGGCCGCTGCGTTCGCCGCGATGCTTCGGGTGCTGGTGATCGCACTGCCGTTCTACAAGGACGACTGGCGTCCGATCATCTGGACGCTCGCGCTCGTCACGCTGCTCGTCGGTTCGATCCTCGCCGTCGTCCAGAACAACGTGAAGCGGATGCTGGCCTACTCCTCGATCAGCCACGCCGGTTTCATCCTGGTGGGCGTCGAAGCGGCCGCGCACGGCGCCGGCGATGCCGACCCGGGGCCGGGCATGCCGGCAGTCGTGCTGTACCTGATCCTGTACTCGGTGCTCGTGATCGGATCGTTCGCCGTCGTCACCGTCGTGTCACGCAATTCCGGTGGCGACACCAGCCTCGACTCGTTCAAGGGTCTTTCGCGACGTCGGCCGATGTTGGCGCTCGCGTTCACCGTGTTCCTGCTGGCCCAGGCCGGCGTGCCGTTCACGAGCGGCTTCATCGCCAAGTTCGGTGTGATCCAGGCGGCGGTCGAGGTCGACAGCTACGCGATTGCGATCATCGCCATGGTCGCCGCCGTTGTTGCAGCGTTCCTGTACCTGCGGATCATGGTCACGATGTGGACTGCCGAGCCGGCCCTCGATGCCGATGGCGTCGCCGAACCGGTCGCGATTCCGTTCTCGATCGGCGTCGCCATCGTGGCGGCGGTTGCGTTCACGCTGATCGTCGGCATCGTCCCCGGCTGGCTGATCGACGCCGCCGACACCGTCACCGCCTACGCCCGCTGACCTTGGCCCCACTCATCCCGCTCCGCGATGAGCGAAGTCGCCGTATACGGTCGGTTGGCTCGTCGCAGAGGGTCGTTCCCGGTCCGCGATGAGCGAAATCGCCGTATACGGTCGGTTGGCTCGTCGCAGAGGGTCGTTCCCGGTCCGCGATGAGCGAAATCGCCGTATACGGTCGGTTGGCTCATCGCAGAGGGTCGTTCCCGGTCCGCGATGAGCGAAATCGCCGTATACGGTCGGTTGGCTCATCGGTGGCGGGTGCATCCAGTGAGTGGGCCCGGACAGCGGTTCACCACTCCTGATCGGTACTGGTACGGCGTTCGGTCTACGGTGGTACGAGCGGCGGCAGAACAGCGGGCGAGAAAGCTGATGCTCATGTGCCCGATCCGGGTCGCCGCCACCGCCGCGGTCGCTGTTCTCGTCGCCGGCTCGTCGGTGATCGCCGCCGCTCCATCCGCGATCACCGGTGGGGCGCCGACCGCCTCGCTCGCCCGAGCAGTTCGAGTGAACCCACCGCCACCGGTTTCACCGGTGTCACCGGTGGTGGGCGACATCCTCGCCCGGGTGAACGCCGAACGGGCGGCGCGTGGGCTCGCGCCCATGCGCCTCGACGATCGTCTCGTGCTCGCGGCGCAACGCCACTCCGAGGACCAGGCACGGTCGGGTCGCATGAGTCATACCGGGAGTGACGGCTCGACGCTGGCAGTGCGCGTCGACCGCGTGGGCTACGGCTGGCGCAGCGTTGCCGAGAACGTCGCCTACGGCTACCCGGATGCGGCAGCGGTGATGGCAGGGTGGATGGCAAGCGACGGTCACCGTGGCAACATTCTGTCGGCGAACGTGGACCTCGGCGTGGGCCTCGCCTACGGCGCTGACGGCCGGCCGTACTGGACCGAGGTGTTCGCAGCGCCGGGCTGACACCGGCCCGGGCCCCGGTTTGCGGTTCGGGCTCGCGGGCGGCAGGCTGAGCATTCGTGAAGTGGCCGACGTGGAGTCAAGCGGCAATCGCCGCGATGATCGCTGGACTCGTCGCGCTGGCGCTGCGGCGCGCCCGTCCCACCCGGCTGGGCGACGTGGCCGGGCCGGCGGCGCTCGAGTTCGCGTTCGTCGCCTCGCTCTACTCGATCTGGCGGATGGCGAAGAACCTGCCGCTCACCCAGGCCGACGGAGCGATCGACCGGGCCTACGACATCGTGGCCGTGCAGGAATTCCTCCGGCTGCCGAGCGAACTGTCGCTGCAACGCTTCGTACTCGACCACGACTGGCTCGCCTGGTTCTCGGCGTACTACTACGCCGGCGCGCACGTGCCGGGGATCATCATCTTCCTCGTCTGGCTCTACGCGCGCCATCGTGAGGTCTATCCGCACTGGCGCAACGCGCTGGCGATCCTCACGGCGTTCTGTCTGTTCATCCGCTTCGTCAAGGTCGCGCCGCCTCGCTACCTGACCGAACTCGGCTTCGTCGACGTGTCGGTGATCTACGGAATGGACGTCTACGGCGAGGCGGGAACCGGTGTGTCGTCGCAGTTCGCAGCGATGCCGTCGTTGCACGTCGCCTGGGCCGCAGTCATTGCGTTCGGCGCCCTCGCTGCGAGCACGAGCCGCTGGCGGTGGATCGGGATGGTGCATCTCGTGATGACCATGCTGGTGATCGCTGCAACGGGGCATCACTGGTGGCTCGACGGGATCGTCGCCCTGGCGCTGCTGTGGGCGTCGCTGCAACTCGACACCCTGGGTCGCCGCGCCGTCGGGGTCGCCCGGGCGACACGCTCTGGTGAGGTGCGAGCGCTCGTAGCGCCGCCGGTCGACTCGCTGCAGCCGGCGCTGTCGGAGCGAGAGGCAACGTGAGCGCCCACCCCGACGTGATCGCCGATCTCGACGCCCACGGGTTGGTCTACGAGGTGATGGACTGCGATCCCGCCCTCGCCGACACCGCACAGTTCTGTGAGGCCTACGGCGTGGCGTTGGAGGAGTCGGCGAACGCGATTCTCGTCGCGTCCAAGAAGCCCGAGGGCCACCATGCCGTGTGCGTTGCCCTCGCTCACACTCGCCTCGACGTGAACGGCGCTGTGCGCCGCAAGCTCGGCGTTCGCAAGCTGAGCTTCGCCCCGGCGGAGGTCACCCGTGAACTCACCGGCCAGGAGATCGGTGGGGTGACGATCTTCGGACTGCCCGACGGTCTGGCGGTGTGGCTCGACTCGCGGGTGCTCGACTGCGAACGCATCGTCGTCGGTGCGGGATCGCGTTCGGCGAAGATCCGCTTCGACCCGGCACAACTCGTCGGCCTCGACGGCTACGAGTTCGTCGACGATCTCGCCACCGTCGCGACCGGATCCTGATCGTTGGCGATGGATCACCACGGGTCAGTCGCGATTGCCGTCGATGCCCACACCGTCGATGCCCACACCGTCGATGCCCACACAGCCGGCGACCGGGTCCTGGCGGAGGCCGTTCGCCGGCGCGGTGGCGATGTGCGACCGATGGTGTGCGGGGACATCGTGTGATCCACGTGATCTGGTGGTGATCCGCTCGACGTGGGACTACGTCGAGCGGCCGGACGAGTTCCGGTCGTGGCTCGATGACCTCGATGCCGCAGGGAACACCGTTGTCGACTCGACGGCCCTGCTGCGCTGGAACATGCACAAGGGGTACCTCGCCGAACTCGCCGCTCGTGGCGTGTCGGGCGTGCCGACGGCGATGGTCCCTGCCGGGTCGACCGGCACGCTCGGCGAGGTGATGGCAGCGAATGGTTGGGGGCAGGTCGTGGTCAAGCCGGCCATCGGCGCGTCAGCGCGCCAGAGGTTCCGAGTCGACCGGGCTGGCCAGGAGGCTGCCGAACCCCCTCGTTCGTCGACTCGTCGACGTCGAGGATGTGCCGGTGCAACCGTCGAGGGTGAGCTCCACCTGATGGAGCTGGAGTTGATCGAGCCCGAATTGTCCTTCGAGCTGGCGCCCGAGGCCACCGACCGACTCGCAGACCTCCTCGTGTCGGGCTGAAGGCCGGCGCGTTCAGACGCAGAGGTCGCGACCGGCTGACCCGCTCCGAGCGCAGACCTCCCCGGCCAACACCTCGCCGGCTCGCCAGCCGATCGGGCCCGTGTCGTCGAACTCCTGGTCGAGCCAGACGTAGATGACCGCCCCGGCGACCGAGTCGTCGCCGCCGATGTCGACCTGGGCGACGATCAGCGGCAGTCCGTTCGGCTGGACCGCAACGAGCTGTTCGTTCAGCGGGAACTCCGGGTCGGTGCCGAGGGTTCCGAGCGTCGCCAGGAGCTCGTCGGTGAAGGCGTCGACGGTCGGTTGCCTCGGAATGGCGACGATCGGCTCCCACCAGTACGCCCGGAAACCCGGCACCGTCGATTCTGGCCACGTCGACCACACCTCGATCGGCATGATCGGGAACGACAGCGTCGTCTCGATCCCAGTGCCGTTGTCGGTGATTGCCCAGATCCCGTCCTCGCGTAACGCCGTCCAGATCGACCCGTCGGGTGGACCGTCCTGGGTGAGTACCGAGCCGGTGGTGAGGGCGGCTTTGTCGTCGATGCAGCCGATGCCCACCACGACGCTCGACGCGGGGACAGCTCGCATGAGGTCGTTTGCCGAGCCGATCGAGCAGCCGCTGCTCGGCGCCATCGCATCGAGCGCTCGGGCCGAGGTGACGAGGCCGGAGTCGTCGATGGTGATCTCGTGGAGCGTCTGGTCGGATGAATCGAGCCGCACCAGTGCTGTTGCGACATCGGCCCCGGGAACCTCGCCGCACGTTTCCTTCCAACCGGAGCGGTCCGGCAGCAGCAGGATGCTGCAGGTCACGACGTCCTGGACGGGAGCGGTGAACGCGCGAGCTCGCGGCAGGCCTTCGATCGGCGTGCCGAGGCCGAGGTCGGTGCCATCTGGCAGGTACGGCGTCGGCAGCGTGAAGTACGACGCTGCGGTGTCGCCGAATGGGCCGGCAGGCATCGTGAGCCCCATCACACCGGTGTCGTTGCACACCACTACCTCGACGAGTCTGCCATCGGGAATGCGGGGTTGGAGGTCGTCCCAGCGGCATCGCGACGCGAAGTCACCGGTGTCAACGGTGGAGGTCAGATCGGTGAGGGGATCGGCCGAGCCGGACGTGATCAACACGGGACCGTCGAGGTCGGCGACGAAGACCCGCTGTTCGAGATGGTCGAGGTCCTCGTCGCCCAACGGGCAGCCGGTGGCACTTGCCGCGGCAGTGGTGACGGTGATGCAGCCGCTGTCGACGACCAGCGAGGCGCCGGTTGGGCCGGGGCCGGTCGTGCTCGGGACGAGGGTGGTGCTCGGCTCGAGGCTCGTCGAGGGCACCGGTGTGCTCGTGGACGTCGGCTCGGTCACCGGCGTCAGTGTCGGCGTCTCGTTGTCGTTGGCTCGGATGGCGATCACGCCGACGATCGCTGCAGCGGTGAGGCCGGCGCCGATCAGTGCCGGCCACCACGATCGCCGACCAGGTGTCGGCGCGTCGGCCCGCTCGGTCACACGCGCCAGCGCCTGCCGGGACGCAACGCTGTCGGGCGCTTGTCGGCGCAGACGTTGTCCGGCGTGGTCGAGGGCAGCGTCGATCGGCTCGTTGGTCTCGTCGTGGTCGGTCATCGTGGGGCCTCTGTCTCGGTGGAGAGGTGGTCGGCGAGTGTGCGCCGTGCCCGCTGGAGGTGGGTCTTGACGGTGCCCTCGCTGCAGCCGAGCACGGCGGCGATGTCGGCGAGCGGGAGGTCGTCGACGTAGCGCATGATCGTGGCGTCGCGCTGGGAAGCCGGCAGCGCCCTGACCCGGCTCCAGAGCAGATCGTCGGCGGTGGGGATCACGACTTCGGTGGGGGCGTCGGTGCCAAGGCGGGAGAGTGCCGCTCGCTCGCGTCGGCGTCTGCGGCCCTCGTTCGACGATCGGTTCAGCGCCACTCGCCGTACCCAGGTGCCCGGCCGCTCGAGGGTGGCGACGGTCGCCCAGTTGCGGTGTGCCTGGAGGAGCGCGTCCTGTGCAAGTTCCTGGGCCACCGAGCGATCACCGCTCCACGCAGTGAGCATCGAGACCAGCCGCGGGAACTCGGCGAGGAAGAACTCGTCGAACGTCGGGGCTTGCACGTCGGGGTGCACCATCATCACCACCTTCACACACCGCAGCGTTCTGCTTGGTGGACAAGCGGGGGCCATTGGGTGGCCACAAGTAGCGGCGCACGGGGGGCGTTGACGACTCAGATACCGGTCGCTCGGGTTGCGCTCGTCAGTGGAGCCCGACCGGCTGCGGTCAGGCGGCGGTTCGTCGGTTGGGTGGTCCGGTGGTGTGGATGGTGCCGTCGGGGAGGCGCAGGCTGAGTTGTCGGTTGGGTCCGAGTTCGATGATCCAGCCGTCGTGGTGGATCTTGGTGTGATGCACCGAGCACACCGGCAGGAGATTGTCGAGATCGGTGCGGCCCTGGTTGCGCCACCAGATGACGTGATGCAGTTTGCAACGGTCGTAGGCGACCGTGCAGCCGGGGATGGCGCAGCACCGGTACAGCCCACGCAATGCTCGTCGTTGTGCCCGGTTGGCGAGGCGGGTGGTGCGCCCGAGGTTCAGTTCACCGGGCGCGTGCAGCACGACACCGTTACGCACGACCACAGCGTGGAGGTCGGCGTCACCAGCGAGGGGGGCCAGCACGCGGGCGGGGATCTCGACGGGGATCGAGAACTCGCCGACTGGGCCCACCTGACCCTCAGCGTCGGCGTCGATGACGACGAGGTACTCGGGTCTCCCTGGCCGCGAGCTGGCCCCGCTGCTGTCGGTGAGCAACCGGGTGACGGCCTGCGCAAGCAGGTAGCGCTGCTTCTCGATCGGATCGACGGGGCATCCGTCGGGAACGGACTCAGCGAACAATGCCTCGACGGTGGCGTCGAGCCGGGCGGCGACTTTGACCCCGGTGAGCGGGTCGAGCCGGGCCGAGATGTTCCACATGCCCTCGGCGTCGACCCAGGATCGTGCGCGTGCGGCGCGGCGTTGGCGTTCCAGTCGATCCTCGCCGTCGAGGTCGTCGAGTCGTTTTGCTTCCAACTCGAGCCGGCGGGCGAACTCGTCAGCCGTCGCCGCCGCCGCAACCGCCGCCAACGCGTCAGCGCGTTCGAACAGTGCGCCACGCTTGGCCGGATCCAGCCGCTTCGACGTGCGGGTGACCGCGTCGATGTGGCCGGCGGTGATCGCCCCGTCGCCCAACGCCGCACCCAAACCCGGTGTCGCGTCGAGTGTCGCGGATCGTTCCGTTCTCTTCGATGCCTGACCGAGTGATGTCTTCGCCGCGTCGGCGATCGTCTTCTCCGGAAACGATTCGACCCGCCGCAACTGAGCGACCAGACCGGCATGCTGAGCGGCGCACCAGGCTTCGATCTCCCGCACCGCCACCAGACCGTCACGCACCAGCCCGGCCGCTGCGACCGGGTTCGCCCGCACTTCGGCGATGCGTTCCGCCCGCTCGATCACCCGCGCGATCTCCATGTCGACAACCCTAAACAAGGGGTGTCACGAACCGGCCGATTTCTGAGATGCGATGAGCGAAACGACCGTATGCGGTCGGTTCGCTCATCGCTCGAGACCCTCAGCCGGTCGAGGCGTTGGCTACAGCGTCTCGTGGGGGAGTCCGGCTGCCTGCGACACCCAGTCGGTGAACTGTGCTTCGTCGAACTCGTCGAGATCCTCGTACACGTCGAGGTAGCGGGTGTCCGGCGTCTTGGACGCCCCCGGCGGCACGGGGGCGAGCGAGGTCCCGCGGAAGAACGTCACCTTGACGTACCGGTCGAAGCAGTGGAACGACAGGAACCACCCCTCTTGGCCAGCGGCGCCGTAGAACGGCGTGTTCCACTTCACCGCCTTGCGCACGCCCGGCACCGTGCGCTCGACGATCGAGTCGAGCAACTCGCCGACGTCGTGTTTCCATCCGGGCATCGCGGCGATGTAGTCGCGTACCGGGCCGGGCCCGTCGCCCTTGGGGATCTGGGGATTGCCGCCCGCGAGCAGCTTCGGTGTGTCGTTCGAACCCATCAACGTGAACTCAACCACATCCTGGTGGAGCCGTCGATGGTCAACGCGCCGCGCGCTGTTCGAGTCCGTCGAGGATCAGGTCGAGGCCGAAATCGAACTCGCTCGAGAAGTCGTAGCCGGGCTGCATGACGTGCTCGGTCGTGAACTCGGCGAGGTGTGGGTATCGATCCGTCGGGAACTGCTCGAACATCACCGCTGCGAGATCCGCCATCTCGGCGCCACCGGTCGCTGGCAGGTTCGCCTCCTCGAGTGCGAAGCCATACACGTACGAATCGAGCAGGGCATACGCGTGAGCGGTCATCTCGATCGACATTGCCCGCCGCAGACACCCGAGCATCGCATCGTGATGCGTCAGCAGCGCCGGACCGGGTGTCGTGCGCGACTCCATGTAGGGCGCCGCCCACCGGTGCTGGACGAGCGCGGCCCGGGCCGACACGCACCGGCGGCGGATCGCGTCCTTCCAGGGAAGATCGGGGTCGGGGAGTTCGATCTCGGCGAACACGAGGTCGACCATGCCATCGATGATCGCCTCCTTGTTGGCGACGTGGTGGTAGATCGTCATCGGCTTGACGTCCAACGCGTCGGCCAGACGGCGGATCGTGAGGTCCTCGATCCCGATCTCGTCGGCCAGCTCCAGCGCACCCGTCAGCACGCGCTCAGTACTGAGTCGCGTTCGCTTGGCCGGTGTGTCGGTCGCGTGTGTAGTTGCGGTCACGTGGAGCCTTTCGAGCGTTTCCTGTTGCCTATCGTACTAAGTACGTGTATCGTCTGTCCACACCGTACAAAGTACGAAATCGAACCTCAAAGGACACGAGATGATGACGGACACGGCGAACACGACCGACAGCGCCAACCGGGGCTCGGCGCCGAGCGGGGTACCCGCGACGATGTCTGCCACGGTTCGGCACCGATACGGGCCGGCCGACGCGGTCACGATCGAGCGGGTTCCGGTCCCGGAACCGGGTCCGAACCAGGTGCTCGTCGAAGTCGTGGCCGCCGGGCTCGACCGAGGGGTGTGGCATCTGATGACCGGCAAGCCCTACTTGCTTCGCCTGGCGGGCTTCGGTGTCATCCGTCCGAAGGAGCCCGTGCTCGGCACCGATGTCGCCGGGCGAGTCGTTGCTGTCGGATCGTCGGTCACGCAGTTCGCGCCGGGCGACGAGGTGATGGGGATCGCAAGCGGTTCGTTCGCCGAGTATGCGGTCGGCGACGAGGCGAAGCTCGCGCTGAAGCCTGCGTCGATCAGCTTCGACGAAGCTGCCTCCTCGACGATCTCCGGCATCACCGCACTGCAGGCGCTCACTACCGTCGGGCGTGTCGAGGCCGGCCTGAACGTCCTCGTCATCGGTGCGTCCGGCGGCGTCGGCTCGTTCGCCGTGCAGATCGCCAAGGCGCTCGGGGCGACAGTGACGGGTGTCGCCAGCGCGGCGAAGCTCGACTTCGTCTCGTCGCTCGGCGCCGACTCAGTCGTCGACCGCGCCGCGACCGATCTCGGGGACCTCGACGATCGGTTCGATCTGATCATCGACATCGCCGGCCGTACGCCCCTGTTCACCGTGCGGCGCCTGTTGACCGATCGCGGCACCCACGTGATCGTGGGCGGCGACAACGGTGGGCGATTTGCTGCTGGTACGGGGAGGAATCTGCGCGCCGTTCTGCTGTCGCTGTTCATCCGTCAGCGGATGACGTTCTTCATCAGCTCGGAGAGTCGGACGTACATCGATGGCCTGGTCGACATGCTCGCCACGGGCGAGGTCGTCGCAGCCGTCGATGATCGTGTGGCGCTGAGCGGCGCTGTGGATGCGATCGCAGCCATGCACGACGGTCGAACTTGCGGCAAGACGGTCATTGTCGTCGGCAGTGCGACCGAACGGTGACGGTGCAGACCTCGCTCACGCCGCAGGTCGAAGCCAGACGATCACGGCGGCCTCCACGCGTGCTTCGAGCGTGTCGCCCTCGAGCGATTTGACGATCTTCGGGAACCGAGCGGCATAGGAGCGCAGCAATGGGGTGACCGCCTCGGGATCTTCGCTGCCGCGCAGTGCGTGCGCTGTCATCGGTACCCACGTCCCTGCGAGCAACACCTTTGCCTGGCCCATCGTGGTGAAGTTCCGCCACCACGTCTTGGAGTCCGGCTGACCGACGACGACAACCAATCCGTTGTGAGCGTCGGCGTACTGCACCGGCAGTGTGTGCTCGGTGCCGGAGCGGACGCCCTGGTAGCGGATCAAGGCCATCTTGCCCGACACGATCCCGTGCAATGGCGACTTCAGGACCGTTTCGACGACGGCGTTGACTCCTCCCATGACTCCGACGCTACGCGCTCGGCGCCGTCGGGGGAACCTGGTGACCCTCGACTCCCCGAGTTCAGGTGCGTCATGATGGGGCCATGGCCCGTGCGATTCAGATCACCGTCGACGCCGCTGGCCCCCGCAAGCTCGCCGAGTTCTGGTGCGAGGTGCTCGGCTACGTCGAGCAGCCACCGCCGGAGGGCTTCGACACCTGGGAAGCGGCGCTCGACGCGTTCGGCATCGATCAGTCGGATCCCGACCGGGCGTTCGCCATCGTCGACCCCGACGGCGTCGGTCCCCGCGTGTTCTTCCTGAAGGTGCCGGAAGGGAAGACGGCGAAGAACCGGATGCATCTCGATGTCCACGTCGATCCCTCCGAGTTGCATTCACGGGCAGCGGAGTTGGTCGTGCTCGGTGCGACCCACATGGGCGAGTTCGACGAACCCGAGGGTCACTGGATCACCTTGCTCGACCCCGAAGGAAACGAATTCTGCCTCCATTGATTACATCAGGGGTCAGACCCGCGATGTAATCGCGTCATCGCTCGCCGGCGATGCGATCGGCGAGGGCGAGCATCTGGCGGCCCACTGGCTGCAGGTCGATCTTGGTCGCCATGAGCCCGGTCGACACCCGCTCGACCACTCCCCACTCCCAGATGGCGGTCGCTCCGAGGCCGTGGCGTGCCGCCATCCACCGTGTGGTGGCCATCGTGTCGGCAGCAGCAGTTTCTTCGGGGTCCTCACGCAGGATCACACCGAGGTCGTATTCGGCTTCGGCCACCAGTCCGTCGGGGTCGACGAGCTTGAACGAGTCACCCGCCCGCAGCGCGTTCCACTGGTGCGCGTCGCCGTGCACCAGGACCGAGCGCTCGGGGTCGTGGGCGGCGAGGCGCCGGTCGGCACACGCGAGCGTGTGATCGACCGTGCGCCGCTCGCACGGTTCGTCCAGGTCCGACCACGCCGTAGCGATGAACGCTGACAGCCACTCCGCCTTCTCGGCCCCGCTGGGCAGGTCGACGTCGAGCACCGGCCGCCAGATCTTCGCCGCCGCATCACAGAGCGCGGGAAGTCGCTGCTCGTAGGGGAGCCCGAGCGCGAACATCGAGGGCCCGAGCCGCTCCATCAGCAGGGCGCCGCGTGCCGGGTCATCTCGATAGAGGATCGGGCAGCCGTCACCGGCAGCGAGTCGCAGGACGGTGGCCTCGTGATCGTCGAACCCACCCCCTCGCCGGGGGACGAGCACCTTCAGCACGGCGGGCGTACCGTCGGCCAGCACGGCCGCGGCGACGAACGCTTCGGTGCCCTCCTCGTACGTCTGGCCGAGCTCGATCGACCAGTCGCGCTCGAGCCCGCGAACGATGTCCGTCAGATGGTCGATCCACTCCGAATGGCCCTCGGTGATCGCCCGATTGCGCACGACCTCGGGCAGCTCGATCATGCCCGGACGCTACTCATCGTGACGGGTGGAGGGATCAGAAGTTGCGCGTCGGCAGGTCACCAGCTAATCTACAACCACATGGTTGTAGATCTGCTCACCGAGGAGGAAGTCGACCGACTGTTCCAGGCCCTGGCTGACCGAACCCGCCGCGACATCGTGCGGCGAACGATGGTCGACGACGCCTCGGTGTCAGCGCTCGCTCGGAGCTATGACATGAGCTTCGCAGCGGTGCAGAAGCACGTCGCCGTCCTCGAGCGCGCCGACCTCGTCGTCAAGCGGCGGCGTGGACGCGAGCAACTCGTGCGGTGCAACGTCGACACCGTCCGCAGAGCGCAGCAGCTGCTCGATCAACTCGAGTCGATCTGGCGGGCGCGCCTCGACCGTTTCGAGCAGGTCCTGATCGACGACCAACACGCCATCACATCAACCCTGGAAACGGAGCACCACGAACCATGACCGTCACCGACGTCCGCAAGGACCCCACCGCACTCACGATGGAAATCGTCTCGGAGTTCTCCGCACCGATCGACCGGGTCTGGCAACTGTTGGCCGACCCGCGTCAGCTCGAACGGTGGTGGGGCCCGCCGACTCATCCCGCAACGTTCACCGACTTCGACCTCACACCGAACGGCGCCGTTGCGTACTTCATGACCGGCCCGGACGGCGAGCAGTACCACGGTTGGTGGCTGGTCCGTGTCGTCGATGCACCGAACCTGTTGGAGGTGCAGGACGGTTTCGCCGACGACGATGGCGAACCGAATCCGGATCTTCCCGTCAACGTCATGCGAATCGATCTCGCCAGCGAGGGCTCGACCACGCGTATGACGATCCGCAGCACGTTCCCGACGCTCGATGCGATGGAACAGACCCTGTCGATGGGTGCCGAGGAAGGCATGCGCGCCGCGCTCGGCCAGATCGACGCCATCTTGGCGGAGTGACGCCGTCGCTGGTCTGAACGCCGTGCTGCCCCGAGGTCAGACGTTGCTCGCGCGGCCTTCCCAGTACGGCTTGCGGAGGTCGCGTTTGAGGATCTTGCCGGAGCCGGTCTTGGGGAGTTCGTCGATCCACGAGATCGACCGCGGGATCTTGTAGCTGGCCAGGTGCTCCCGCGAGTGTGCCTTCACGCCGTCCTCGTCGAGGTCTCGATCCCACCCGCTTGACGATGACGGCATGGACCAACTCGCCCCAGTCGTCGCTCGGGATGCCGAACACGGCTGCTTCGTAGATGTCGGGGTGCGACTCGAGCGCCGCCTCGATCTCGGCCGGATAGATGTTCATCCCGCCCGAGATGATCATGTCCTTCTTGCGGTCACAGATGTAGAGGAACCCCTCGTCGTCGCGATACGCGATGTCGCCGACGGTCTGGAAGCCGTCGCGATGGTCTTCTTCGAACTTGTCGTGCTGCTTGTAGTAGTCGGCGAACACGGCCGTCGACCGCACGAACACCTCGCCCGTCGCGTCCGGCCCTGTTCCGGTGACGATGCCGCCGAGTTCGTCGTACAGGCGGATCTCGACCATCGGCGCCTCCTTGCCACACGAGCCCGGCTTGCGCATCTGATCCTCGGGTCGCAGGACCGTGTTCACGCCGAGTTCGGTCGACCCGTAGATCTCGAACAGCGACTCGGGTGGGAAGTCAGCCACGTACTGTTGTTTGAGCGCGAAGCTCCACGGCGCCGCGTTGGCGATCATCACCCGCATCGACGACGTGTCGTACTTCGCCTTCACCTCGGCGGGGAGATTGCAGATCATCCGGATCGGCGTCGGCGCCGAGAACGTCGACGTCGGCCGATGGAGTTGCAGCATCCGCAACCAGTCCTCGGGATCGAACTTGCGCTGCAGCACCACGGTCTGGCCCATTGCGATTGCGCTGGCCGCGAAACCGCCCGGACCCGAGTGGTACAGCGGACCGGTGGTCAGATAGATGTCGTCGGGCCGGTAACCGATGTGCTGCATCAACGCCGCGCCAGCGCGAGGATCGGCCGCCGTGCGCCGGAAGGCACCCTTCGGCTTGCCGGTGGTGCCCGACGTGTAGGTCATCGTCGCGCCACCTTCGTCGACGTCGGTGCGCTCCATCACCTCGGTGGACGCAGCTTCGATCAGCGGGTCGACGGCCGTCATGCCGTCGGGAGCGTCACCGTCGAACACCAGCAGGTTGACGACCTTCGGGATCTCGTTGCGGATCCGTACGAAGAGTTCAGCGAACTCGGCGTCGACGTAGACGGTCGTCGCGTCGCAGTGGTCGACGACGTACGCGGCCTCCTCGTCGGAGAGCCGGTAGTTGAGTGGGACCGCAGTGGAGCCGATCTTGCGCGACGCGCTCGTCAGCTCCAAGATGCCCGTCGAGTTCTGCCCGCACCACACGATCTTGTCGCCCGGCCCGACGCCGAGCCCGTCGAGCACGTGAACGAGTTGGTTCGCTCGATCCTCGAACTCGGCGTAGGTGCACGTGCGCACATCGTCTGTGCCGGCCACCCCCGTCCGGTCGTCGATGATCGCCGTCTTGTCCGGTTGTGCTGCGGCGAGCGCAGTGAGCAGATCCCCCATGGCCAAGTTGTAACACCTCGCGACCCGGGATGGTTACGCCGGCTTGAGGGCGGTGACCTCGATCTCGATGCGCATGCGGGGGTCGGACAATCCGACGACCATCATCGTCGCTGCGGGTCGAGCGTCGCCGAAGTAGCGCCGCAGCGACGGCCAGCACGCCTCGAAGTCGTCGGCATCGGGGAGGAGATAGCGCACCCGCACGACGTCGGCGGCACTCGATCCGGCTCGCGTGAGCGCGTCGTCGATGTTGGCGAGCGTCTGGTCGACCTGCTCGACGATGTCGTCCGAGATCGTCATAGTTGCGTAGTCGAACCCGGTGGTGCCGGCGACGAACACCCACCGTCCGTCGACCACCGCTCGCGAGTATCCGATCGTCTGCTCGAACTCACTGCCCTGGGAGATGCGCTCACGGCTCATGCCGCCAGCCTGGCACTCAGCGGGTGGGCCACGTGGCGACGTTTTCGTAGACGGCGCCGGCGTCGGTGAGCGTGCTGGCGACGAGTGCCACCTCGCCGACGTCGAACGAGGCGTCGACGGGTCGGCCCGCACTCCGCGTCGGTCGTGCGCGACGAGCCAGCCGCGCGACGGTGATGTGGCCCTGGAAGCGTTTGCGCTCGCGTTCGGTGCCCAGCCCGCGCACCGCCTGATGCACGACGGCAGCCAGCTCGTCGACGCCGGCGACGGGTGTGATCAACGACCGTTCACCGAGGAGGTCGAACGCCGGACCGAGCACGGCCGTCGCGGCGGGCAGCAGCACCTGATCGAGCCGATCGGACACCTCGTCGATGTCGGCGTCGCCGAGGAATCGCAGCGTGATGTGCAGGTTCTCGATCGGGACCCACTTGACGCCATGATCGCGCGGCCGCTCGAGGTCGGCCAGTTGCTCGATCACGTGATCGGGTGGCCACACGGCGACGAACAGGCGGGTCATCGCCGCCAGTCTGCCCTCGCTCAGTGGGTTACGCCGGTTGCGATGAGCGAAACCGCCGTATCCGGTCGTCTCGCTCATCGGTGGGGCGGTCGTTCGGGTTGCGATGAGCGAAACCGCCGTATCCGGTCGTCTCGCTCATCGGTGGGGCGGTCGTTCGGGTTGCGATGAGCGAAACCGCCGTATCCGGTCGTCTCGCTCATCGGTGGGGCGGTCGTTCGGGTTGCGATGAGCGAAACCGCCGTATCCGGTCGTCTCGCTCATCGGTGGGGCGGTCGTTCGGGTTGCGATGAGCGAAACCGCCGTATCCGGTCGTCTCGCTCATCGCTGGACGGGGTGGGGAGAACCCCACCAGTGATTCGCCAGCGGGCTCCATGGTTGTCGCGAGAGCGAGAGCGCACGATCGAGCCATGGAACTCACCGCACATGTCTCGCCGTTGGCGCCACCGATCCCGACCGTCACGCCGACCCATCGCTCGGCCCATCACTCGGCCCCCGCGCCACTTGTTCGCGCCGTCGACCTCACCCGTCGATGGGGCAAGGGCACCACCGCGCAACTCGGCGTGGATCGCGTCGATCTCGACATCGGCATCGGCGAGCTGGTGGCGATCGTCGGCCCCTCCGGGTCAGGCAAGTCGACGCTCGGCGCTCTGATCGCAGGAATCGACCGTCCGACGGCTGGATCGCTGGTGGTTGACGGTGAGCGCATCGACCAACTCTCCGACGACCGCCTCGCACGCTGGCGCGGCGGCAACGTCGGGATCGTCTTCCAGGACTTCCACCTCCTGCCGACGCTCGACGCTCGTGAGAACGTGGAGTTGGCGCTCCGCTTCGCCGACCGCTCGGGGTCGCGACGCAAGCGACGCACTCAGAGCCTCGAAGCGCTTCGCACCGTCGGCCTCGATGCAAAGGCGACCCGATTGCCGACGCAACTCAGCGGCGGCGAGCAGCAACGCGTCGCCGTCGCCCGTGCACTCGTCACTCGGCCGAAGCTGATCGTCGCCGATGAACCGACCGGAAGCCTCGACCAGGAGTCGGGTGCGATCGTCTTCGATCTGCTCGTTCGAGTTGCTGCCGCGGGAACCACCGTGGTGCTGATCACCCACGACGACCGACTCGCCGAACGGGCCGACCGCGTCATCGCCATGCTCGACGGGCGGGTCAGCTCGCCGTCGAGCGCCGGCCGTCCGCTCGCGACCATCGGAGGGTTCTGATGCGCCAGATCTTCCGGGAGATCAGACGCGCACCAGCGCGAATCCTCACGAGCGTGTTCGCGCTCGCTCTGGCCGTCGGAGCGATCGGAGTGTTCGCCATCCCGTCGGTCGCTTCGAGTTCGCTGCGGGCGTCCGTCGACGCCGACCGGATGTCGAACCTCGTGTTCTCGACGACCGACTCGGGCTCGATCGATCTCGACGTCGTCGTCGGCGAAACGAGCAACGTGGCCGATCACGAAGGCCAGGTCATCGTCGATGTCGGTGTCGGCCCGGCGTCGGCCGCCGGCGATGGTGGCGCGGTCACCCTGCCGGTGGTCGGTCTCGACCCGGTCGACCAGCGCGTGGATGTCGTGTCGGTCACCTCAGGTCGCTTGCCGGGCGAGTCCGGTGAGATCGTCGTCGCCGACGGGGTCGCCGCCGTTGGCGACTCGATCACCGCAACGGCGCCGGATGGTCGCTCGGTCGACCTCGACGTCGTCGGCATCGGGAGTACGAGCTACTGGTCGGGCGACGACGTCGCCTTCACCACCTTGGACACCGCCCGAGAACTCGCAGCTGTGGACGGGTTCAATCGCATTGCGGTGCGAGCTGTCGACGACTCGCCGGACGCGCTCGACCGCACCACTGACGATCTGCGCAGCCGGTTGGCCGACGGGGGCGTCACCTTCACTGAGATGCCCGTTGCGATGCCTGATGGGGCCCACCCGATCGAGGCCGACATCAGCCAGGTGAGCACCATGATCGGCTTCCTCGGCATCGTGGCCGGACTGGTCGCGCTCGTTCTGCTCGGCTCGACCACCACCACGCTGATCACCGAACGTACGAGGGAGGTCGCCGTCATGCGGTCGCTCGGCGCCCGCCAGCGGGAGTTGCGTCGCCGGCTCCGACGACTCGCCGTCGCCATCGCCGCGGCCGCCGTGGTCGTGGGCGTGCCGATCGGCATCGGAATCTCGAACCTCATCGCACGGCTCGTGCTCGAGGAGTTCGTGGGCATCACGCCGGCCATCTCCGTGTCATGGCCGGTCGTCGCCGCAAGCGTGGCGTTCGCGCTCGTGGGCGCCCGACTCGTCGCCGGGGGAGCAGCCCGGCGCGTCACCCGCATCCCGCTTGCCGCGGCGCTCCGAGACCGTGACGGGCAGCCGTTCGGGCGGCGGCGCAGCGAGCGGTTGGTGGCCCACAGCCGACTCGGCGGTCTGCTCGATCGCGCCGCGTTGCGCAACCTGGTGCATCGACGGTCGCGCTCGTTGGCGATCTTCGCCGAGATCACCGCAGCGGTCGCTGCGCTGTTGATCATCGCGTCGCTCGCCACGACCATCAACGCCTTCAACGAGGCCGAGTACGAACCGTGGACCTGGACGAGCCGAACTGTTGTCGCCGGTGGCGGGCTCGACATCGACGCGGCAGCGGTTGCCTCGGATCCGGCCTCGGAGGTCGCCATCGAGTCGGTCGGAGACGTCGACGGGTGGGAGGTCGACCTGGTCGGGCTCGAACCCGACACCGCGATGATCGACCGCTCGGTCGACAGCGGGACCTGGTTGACCGGGATGAGCATCGACGAGGTGGTCGTATCGAGCGGATTCGCCGACCACCTCGGGATCGGTGTCGGCGACGAACTGGTCGTCGAGACGGCGACCGGGTCCACCACGTCGCTCGTCGTCGGCCTCCACCCGTTGCGCGGCCGCACGGTGTTCTATCCGACCGACGAACTGGCGGCAGTGCTCGGTCAACCAGGCCGAGCGAATGTCGTGTTGTCGACCTCGACGTCTCCCGCGCTCGAGGTCGGCGCACTCACCACCACGACATTGCTGGCCGACCACGCGGCCGACGATTCAGGACGTACCGCGATTCTGTTCATCTTCGGTGCCATCGGTGCGATCGTCGTCTCGGTTGCCGGTCTCGCCGTCGCATCCGCTGTCGCCGTGAACATCTTCGAGCGGCGCCACGAACTCGCAGCGATCCGCGCGATCGGTGGTCGCTCACGTGATGTCATGCACGTCGTCTCGGCGGAGCTGCTGCCGCTCGCCATGGCCGGGCTCGCCGTCGGGGTGATCGCCGGCTACGTCGGGAGCGACGCCATCATGAGGTCGTTCGAGAACGCCGACGCCGTCGAGATCGGCCTGGTGTTCGCCACCGGCGCCATCCCGATTGCGGTAGCGGTCGTCCTGCTCGGGTGCATCGTGATTGCCGGTTCGATGGTGCGCCGCATCGGCCACCGGTCGCTCGCCGAGACACTGCGGAGTGCGGCGTGAAGCAGGAGTTCGCGACGTGGGATCCGCCCGATGCGCGCGGCGAGCGCACGGGGGAGCGCGACACTGTGCGCGTGGATCGAACGGACGGGCAAGGTGCACTCGGATCCGTTCGTCGAGCGCTCGGCTGGTGGTATCGCCCACTGGTCGCACGCGAACACTGGATCGCGCTGTGGTACCTCGCAGTCGGCGTGCTCTGGTCGTTGGCGATGTTCGTCGCCATGGTCGTGGCGATGTCGATCACCTTCGGTCTGGTGTTCGTGTTCGTCGGGTTGTTGTTGATCGTGCCGACGTTCTCGCTCATCGATGCAATGACCGGAGTCGAACGGCAGCGAGCGCAATGGGTGGGACGATCGATCGAGGCCAGGCCGCACCGAGCGCACACGGGCGGCTGGTGGCGGGCGATGACGACGGCGATGTCCGATCCGGAACGGTGGCGGCAAGCAGGTTTCGTGGTGTCGTTCCTGCTCGTGGCTCCGATCCTGTGCGCGCTGGCCGTGGTGCCATGGGTGCTCGTGCTCGTCGCGCTCCTCGGTGTGCTGGGCGACCTCGGTGGTGCCGACGTGCTCGACGTGCTGTTCGCGCTCGGGCTTCTCGGACTCGCGCCGCGGATCTCGATCTCTGTCGCCCGATTGTCGACGACGTTCGTTGCGTGGTTCCTCGGACCCGACCCGACGGTCGAACTGGCCGGTCGGGTGGAGCAGCTGGCCGCCCAGCGCGACGAGATCCTCGACGCAGTCGCCGCCGAACGCCGTCGGATCGAACGAAATCTCCACGACGGAGTGCAACAGCAGCTCGTCGCCATCGGTATCGACATCGGGCGAGCCCAGACCCGGCTCACCTCCGACCCTCGCGCCGCGGCCGAACTGTTGGAAGCTGCCCGGCACACGTTGCAGGCGGCCATCGGCGAGATGCGCGTCATCGGTCGAGGGCTGCATCCGGCGGTGCTCGAGGACCGGGGCCTCGACGCCGCGTTGTCGTCGATCGTGGCGACCTCCCCGATTCCGATCGCCGTCGACGTGGATCTCGACGGAGACCTCCCCGACGACACCGCTGCCACGGCATGGTACGTCGTGAGTGAGGCGATCGCGAACATCCTGAAGCATGCGAACGCCCGCGCGGCATCGGTGCGCGTGGCGGAGGAATCGGCCCTGCCCCGCTCGATCCGCATCATCGTGCACGACGACGGAGGTGGCGGTGCTGCGCCGACCCCCGGCTCCGGACTCGCCGGCATCAGGGCGCGGGTCGAGGGCGTCGATGGTTCGTTGCGGATCGAGTCACCGTCCGGCGGACCGACCACACTGGTGGCCGTGCTTCCCGTACGCGCCGTTACTCCGACCGTGCCCGAGGCACCGGCGCCGTGAGCGATGCTTCGCGAGCGATCCGCGCGGTCGTCGCCGACGATTCGGTGCTGCTGCGGGACGGGGTCGTGCGGCTGCTCGAGGACGCCGGCATCGACGTCGTCGGGGCGGTCGGCGATGCCGAGGCGCTGCTGCGGGTGGTCGCCGACACGGTGCCCGACATCGCACTGGTCGACGTGCGCATGCCGCCGACGCACACCGATGAAGGCATCCGAGCTGCGGTCGAGATCCGGCGGGAACATCCGGGCGTGGCCGTGCTGGTGCTGTCGCAGTACGTCGAGGAGCGGTACGCGGCAGACCTCCTCGGCGGCGACACCGCCGGCGTCGGCTACCTGCTCAAGGACCGCGTCGTCGACATCGACGACTTCGTGCAGTCCGTTCGTCGCGTGGCGGCGGGTGGCAGTGCCGTCGACGCGGAGGTCGTGAGCCAGATCATCGGACGCAGCTCGCGGACCACCGAGCTCGACCGGCTGACCCCGCGTGAACTCGACGTGCTCGGCCTGATGGCGCAGGGCCTGTCGAACGGCGGCATCGCCGAGCGCCTGGTGGTGTCACTGGGGGCCGTCGAGAAGCACATCTCGAACGTGTTCAGCAAGCTCGACCTCGATCAGGAACAGTCCGCCCACCGACGCGTCCTGGCCGTGCTCACCTACCTCGCTGCCCGCCCCTGACGCCGCCGCCGTTCGGGTTGCGATGAGCGAAACCGCCGTATCCGGTCGGTTCGCTCATCTGCGGAGCGGTCGTTCGGGTTGCGATGAGCGAAACCGCCGTATCCGGTCGGTTCGCTCATCGTGGGGAGTGGTCAGGCGGTGGCGAGGGCGGCGTCGCGGCGTTCGGCGAAGCGCTTGGCGACCTTCTCGCTGGTGGCGAGGCGCTTCATCAGGCGCTCCTGCGCGATGGCGCCGTCGCCGGTCAGCCCGGTGATCTTGTCGGCGCCCCACTGGCGCAGCACGACCGGAGCGAGGATCTGCTCGTGGTGGATCTGTAGGTCGTAGATGCCCGCCTTCGCGATCAGCGCAGCGTGGCGATCGAAGTCCGGGATGCCGGTGCCGGGCATCGCGAAGCTCCGCACCTGCTTCTCCATGGCGATCATCATCGTGTTCGGATCGACCTCGATCGCCGCGGCGGCGAGATCGCGGTAGAAGAGCTGATGGAGGTTCTCGTCGCTGCCGACGCGCTTCATCACTTCGTAACCGACCGGGTCACCCAACAGCGCGCCGGTGTTGCGGTGCGAGATCCGGGTGGCCAACTCCTGCAACGCGAGGTAGATGAACCCCTCGTGCAGTGGTGGGTCGGGCGTCTGGCCGCCGGACACCTGCGCCATCCGTGAACGCTCCAACTCGATGGGGTCGATGGCGCGCGTGGTCATGAGGTAGCCGTAGATCGCCATCGAGTGGCGGCCTTCCTCGGCGGTCCATCGGCGCACCCACGTGCCCCACGCGCCGTCCTTGCCGAACAGCTGCTCGACCGTGCGGAAGTAGTACGGGAGGTTGTCCTCGGTGAGCAGGTTGACGAGCAGTGCACTGCGGACTTCGGGACCGATCTCGTGGCCGCCGAGGTCGGCGTCGTCGGGCGACCACGCCGTGCCGGCTTCGTGGTCGCGGCCACGGCCGTAGGGGACGTAGTCGTGCGGAAACCACTCCTTGGTCGTCGCGAGGTGACGCTCGAGGAGCGATTCAGCGACGGGCGTCAGCTCGTTCAGGATCTCGGACTCGTTCACCCGTCTCACCCTACCGACCAGTAGGTAGCCAATCCAGTCGGACGTACGAGACCTGCCAGACACATCTCGTGCGTCAGATTCCGTCGGCCGCGGCTGCTCCGGCGGCGTCTTCCTCGGCGGGAGCGTCGACGTCGGCGCGGAGGCGGGCGAACACGTCGGGTGGTTCACTCCACGGGTCGGCCAACGTGCCGGCACGAGCGTCGCGAATCGTCCGCCACACCCGCTCGGGGGTACACGGCAGATCGATGTGACGCACGCCGAGATGAGCGACGGCGTCGATGACCGCGTTCTGCACCGCCGGGGTGGCGCCGATCGTGGCCGCCTCGCCGATGCCCTTTGCGCCGAGCGGGTTGAGCGGTGTCGGCGTCTCGGTCGAGTGCACCTCGAACGACGGCAGCTCGGCCGCCGACGGGATCGCGTACTCCGCGAGGTTCGACGTGATCGGATTGCCGTCCTCGTCGAAACACACCTCTTCGAACAGCGCCTGGCCGACGCCCGCAGCGATCCCCCCGTGCTGTTGGCCTTCGACCAACAACGGTGCGAGCACGGTGCCGCAGTCGTCGACGGCGATGTGCCGAACGAGACGCACCTTGCCCGTACCGGTGTCGACTTCGACGACGGCGATGTGCGCACCGAACGGGAACGTCGCCCCCTCCTGGTGGAAGTCGAACTCGCCGTCGAGTTGTTCGCCGGCCTCGCGTGCCCGGGTGGCGAGTTCGCCCCAGGTGAGCGCCTGCGCCGGAACGCCCGCCACGCCGATGGTGCCCGACGCGGTGTCGACCACGATGTCGGCTTCATCGGCCTCCAACAGACGTGCGGCGAGCTGCTTGGCCTTGGTCACCATCGCCTCGGTGGCGCCACGTACGGCGGACCCCCCGAGCTGCAGCGACCTCGAACCGCCGGTCCCGCCGCCGGTGCGCACCCGGTCGGTGTCGCCATCGACCAAGGTGATGTGCTCGACGGGAATACCGGTCTGATCGGCGACGAGCATTGCGTAGGCGGTCTGGTGACCCTGGCCGTGCGATTGCGTACCGGCATAGATCGTGGCGGTGCCGTCGGCGTTCACCTCGACGGCGCCGAACTCGTCGCTGCCGCCGCCGGCGGTGATCTCGACGTACGACGCCACCCCGATGCCGAGCAGCACCTCGTCGCCCGCCTCGCGTCGCCGCGCCTGTTCGGTGCGCAGCTCGTCGTAGCCGGCCGCTTCGGCTGCACGATCGAGGGGGAAGTTGTACCGGCCCGAGTCGTAGGTGTTGCCGGTGAGCGTGAGGAACGGGAACACGTCGTCGCCGAGGAAGTTGCGTCGGCGGATCTCGATCGGGTCGATGCCCAACTCGAGCGCAGCATGGTCGACGAGCCGCTCGAGCAGCGCTGTCGCCTCGGGGCGGCCGGCGCCGCGGTAGGCACCCATCGGTGTCGTGTTGGTGACGGCCACCGCCACGTCGAACTCGATCGTCGGGAAGTCGTACGTACCCTGCGCCATTCGTCGAGTGCCGCCCGGAAGGAACGCACCGATGCTCGGGTACGCGCCGGCGTCACCGACCAACCGGACACGCAACCCGGTGAAGTCACCGTCGCGCGTGCAGCCGAGTTCGGCGTACTGGATCTGCCCACGGCTGTGGGGGAGTGCCTTCATGTCGTCGCTGCGCGGCGGCACCCACACCACGGGCCGACCGGTGCGGCGAGCGGCGGCAGCGACCACGGAGTACTCGGCGTGGATGCCCGCCTTGCCGCCGAACCCGCCCCCGACCTGGGGTGTGATCACCCGGATCTGTGCGGGCTCCATCCCGAGCGCGCCGGCAAGCTGGCCGTGCAGGCCGTGTGGCATCTGCGTCGATGCCCAGAACGTGAGCCGTCCGTCGGCGTCGACTTCGGCCGCGCAGCAGTCGGGTTCCATCGGCACGACCGCCATGCGCTGATTGACGTACCGGCCACGCACCACGACCTCCGCGAGCGACAGGTCGGTGCGGGGCTTGTCGGCGATCATCATCGCCTCGTTCGAGCCGTGTCCGGGGAAGATCTCCTCGGCGTCGGCGGCCAGCGCCGCCTCGGCGTCGACGTACGTCGGGAGTGGATCGATGTCGGCCCACACGAGTTCGGCGGCGTCCTCGCCCTGCTCGAACGTCTCGGCCAACACCACGGCGATCGGTTCACCGACGAACCGCACCCGGCCCTCGGCCAGTGGCGCCCGCGCGAAGTCTGCATGCACCGTCGCGAATCCGTGGTGCGGGGCGACGCCGAGTTCGGCAGCGGTCAGGATCTCGACCACGCCCGGCATCCCGACCGCGTCGTCGGTGTGGATCGCACGGATCTCACCGTGGGCAACGTCGGAGCGAACGAACACGGCGTGGAGCTTGCCGACGAGGGCGAGATCGGCCAGGTACTTGCGGCTGCCCGTGAGCAGGCCGGGGTCCTCGGTCCGCAACACTCTCGTGCCGAGGATCGATCCGGGCCGGGGTGTTGCGGTGTCGGTCACCTCGCCGAACCTACCGCTGCGGCCGTCACCGCCCGACGACGGAGCGCATCTCGTGAACAAGGTGCGCCCCCAGGCC
Organism: Ilumatobacteraceae bacterium; assembly: GCA_963828415.1. Lineage (GTDB taxonomy): Bacteria > Actinomycetota > Acidimicrobiia > Acidimicrobiales > Ilumatobacteraceae > Sva-07. The sequence goes on along the minus strand of CAWHEI010000013.1, from coordinate 72,068 downwards.
GCATGTTGTTCACGAGAACGGATGGCGGGGTGGCTTGGCGGGGTTCCTGGAGATCGCCGCAGTGTGGCTACTGTCGGCCGGGGTGTTTCCGGTGGAGCACTGGCGCGATCGAGAGGGGACGGGGTGACGCTGGAGGCTGAGTTGGTCGAGAGCCTGGCCCCGCGCGCCCGCTCCGTGTCGCTCGCCGACGGTGAGGTGCTCGTCGAGCAGGGCGACGCCGCCGACAAGGTGTACTTCATCGAGTCGGGCCGGATGTCGGCATCGAAATCGACCCCGCAGGGCGACGTCGTCGTCGGCACGGTCGAAGCGGGCCATGTGATCGGTGAGGTCACGGTCGTCGCCGGCGGATTGCGCACCGCGACGCTCACCGCCAGCGGCCCCGTCGAGGTGTTGGAGATCGAGCGGACAGAGTTCGAGGACTGGCTGAACGGCCATCCCGAGATGGCCGACCGAGTCTCGGACGAGGCACGGGAGCGGGTCGACCGCACGAACGTGGCCACCATGGTCGCCGAGCTGATGGGCAGCACCGACCAGTCGATCGTGCAGCAGGTCGTCGACCGGGTCGGTTGGCGCCGTCTCGAGGCCGGCGAGGTGCTGTTCGAGCAGGGCGATGTCGCCGACGCGGCCTACTTCGTCGTCGGCGGCCGCGTGTCGGTTCACGTCGTCGACGAGGGCGATGAACGTCTCGTCGCCGAACTCGGTCGCGGCGAAGTCGTGGGCGAGTTGGGACTCCTCGACCGGGCACCGAGGTCGGCCACCGTTCGTGCAGTTCGGGACACCACGCTCGCGTCGTTCTCGGCGGCCACCTTCGAGGAACTCGTCTCCCTCTCACCGGCGATGATGCTGAACGTCACACGGCGCATCCTGCTTCGACTGCGCAGCCCGTCGCAGCGCAGGTTCGATCGTGCGTCGTCGCTGACCGTTGCGGTCACCGCGAAGTGCGACGCCGACGCGTTGGTGGCGCAGATGGCGGCGGAGATCGCTCGATTCGGCTCCACCAAGCACCTGTCGAGCGACCACGTCGATCGAGTGCTCAACCGCACGGCGATCTCGCAAGCCTCGACCGACAACGTCGGAGTGCCGCGCCTCGCCGAGTTCATGCACGAAGCCGACGTCGGCAACGATCACGTCGTCTTGCAGACCGATGCCGGCATGACGGCGTGGACCCGGCGTGCGCTGCGCCAAGCCGACCGGGTCGTCGTGGTGTGCTCACCGAATCCCGACGCCGCAGAGCGGGCGTTGATCTCCGACATCTTCGCCACGATCACCGACGCCGGCCACGTCGCGCGGATGCTTGCCGTCCTCCACCCGTCGTCGACCGAGCGTCCGCGACGAACGGCTCAGCTCATCGCGCCGTGGCGGATCGACGATGTCGTGCACGTTCGCAGCGGTTCCGCCGATGATGTCGAGCGCCTTGCCAGACTCGCCAGCGGCCACGGCTATGGACTGGTGCTCAGCGGGGGAGGAGCCCGCGGGTTTGCACACCTCGGTGTCCTGAAAGCGCTCCTCGAGAACGGTGTGCCGGTCGACAAGGTGGCGGGATGCTCGATGGGCACCGTGATGGCGGCGGGTATTGCGCTGGGGCCACGCGGCGAGGAACTCCTCGCGCTCGCCGAGCGTCAGTCGCACCGGCTGCTCGACTACACGATTCCGGTCGTGTCGCTGCTGAAGGGCGGGCGCATCAGCCGCAACATCGAAGCGACCTTCGATGGTCGCGACATCGAGGATCTGTGGCTGCCGTTCTACTGCGTGTCGACGAACCTGACGAAGTCGCGGCTGGAAGTGCACCGGCGCGGCAACATGGCGCTGGCGGTGCGAGCGAGCCTTGCCATTCCGGGCGTGCTGCCACCGGTTCCCTACGACGGTGACCTGCTCGTCGATGGTGGCGTGCTCAACAACCTGCCGTTCGAAGTGATGCGCGACGACACCACGGTCGGCACGGTCGTCGCGGTCGATGTGGCACCAGACCTCGGACCGCGGGCGCACAGCGACTTCGGGCTGTCGGTGTCGGGCGTGCGGGCGCTGTGGGCGTCGGTCACCCCGGGCCGCTCCGAGTTCCCGAGCGCCACGTCGGTGCTGTTGCGCAGCATGATGACCGGCTCGGTCCGCAACCAACGCGAGTCGATGCAGGCCGGATCGGTCGATCTGCTCGTGACGATGCACCTGCCGGGGATCGGGATGCTCGAATTCGAGCGGACGCGGCGAGGTGGCCGAGGCCGGCTACGAGGCGTCGAAGGACACCGTGGCGGCATGGGCAGCCACGCGAACCGAGTTGGGAGTTGCCTGATGTTGTTGCTGACGTTCCGTGATCTCGTGTACCGCAAGACGCGGTTCATCGTGGTCACGATTCTCGGGGCGGTCGTCTTCGCACTCCTGTTCGTCATGACCGGTCTCGTGAACCAGTTCAACCTCGAACCGGCCGAGACGGTCGAGCAGTTCGGTGCCGACGAGTGGGTGCTCCCCGAGGGAGTCTCAGCGCCGTTCACGTCGGTCTCGGTGATGCCGGTCGCTGCGTTCGGTGCTGTCGATGCGTCGAACAAGTCACCGGTGGTGATCACTCGGTCGAGCCTGGCGCAGGGCGACGAGGCGGAGGAAGTGGTGCTCATCGGGTTCGAGCCAGGTGGGCTCGGCGAGCCGCAGGTGGTCGAAGGTCGAGTGCCCGACGCCGAGGGCGAAGCGACGATCGATCGCACGCTCGGCATCGACGTCGGCGCCGACGTCACCGTGGCGGGGGCGCCGTTCACCGTGGTCGGGTTGACCGAGGACACGACCGTCCTCGCCGGTATCCCGTTCGTCTACCTTCGACTGCCCGAGGCGCAGATGCTCGCGTTCACCACGACCGAGGTGATCAGCTCCGTGCTCGTCTCCGGCGAACTCGGCCAGCTCCCACCCGGGCTGGCCTCGCTGACGTCCGACGAGGTGGTCGACCAGACGTTGCAGCCGCTCGAAGGGGCGATCGCCTCGATCGATCTCGTGCGGGCGTTGTTGTGGCTCGTCGCGGCGATCATCGTCGGCGCCGTCGTGTACCTTTCGGCGCTCGACCGTCAGCGCGACTTCGCCGTGCTCAAGGCCGTTGGAGCCCCGAACAAGGCGCTGCTCGGCAGCCTTGCGCTGCAGGCGGTGTTGATTGCACTGGGCGCCGTCGCGCTGGCGGCAATCATCCAGATCTTCCTCGCTCCGCAGTTCCCGCTGCCGGTGACCGTACCGGCGCGAGCGTTCTGGCAGCTTCCGCTCCTCGCGGTGGTGATGGCGCTCGCCGCTGGTGCGATCGGCATGCGCAAGGTGCTGAGATCCGATCCGTCGCAAGCATTCTCGGGGGCAGCATGACTGTTGGACCACTCACCGTCACCGACCTGGTCGTCGAGTTCATCCACGACGGCTACGCCATCCGCCCGCTCGACAACTTGTCGTTCCAGGCGCAGGCCGGCGAACTCGTCGTGCTGCTCGGCCCATCCGGGTGCGGCAAGACGACGCTGTTGTCGTGTCTCGGCGGGATCCTCACGCCGACCAGCGGCACCATCCAGCTCGGCCCGACCGATGTGACCGGCCTGAAGGGTGGCGCCCTCGACACGTACCGCCGCGAGGAGATCGGCTTCGTCTTCCAGGCGTTCAACCTGATCCCGTCGCTGACTGCCCGCGAGAACATCGCGGTGCCACTGACCCTCACCGGCCACGGCCGCAAAGAGTCGTTCGCCCGCGCCGACGAACTGCTCGAACAGGTCGGCCTCAGCGAGCGCGCCGGCCACCTGCCGAGCAGACTGTCGGGCGGCCAGATGCAGCGCGTGGCGGTCGCCCGCGGGCTGGGCCACAACCCGCCGCTGTTGCTCGCTGACGAACCGACGGCGAACCTCGACCACATCCAGGCCGAGGCGATCATCCGGTTGCTGCAGACCCTGCGCGACGACGGGCGGATGATCGTGGTGTCGACGCACGACTCTCGGCTCGTGCCGATCGCCGACCGGATCGTGCACATGGTGCCGCCGGACCAGCACGAGGAGCGCCCGACCCACGATGTCAGCTATTCCGCCGGTGACTCGGTCTTCGAACAGGGCGACAACGCCGATCTGGTCTACGTGATCAAGTCGGGCAATGTCGAGGTGATGCGGGTGCTCGCTGACGGTGGCGAGGAGCTGCTCACCACGCTCGGTCCCGACCAGTACTTCGGCGAACTCGGCCCGTTCCTCGGGTTCCCGCGTTCGGCATCGGTGCGTGCGACGAGCGATGTCGTGTTGACGGCCTACAGCCCCCGCGTGTTCCGCGAGAAGGTCCTCCACAAGACCTGACGTCACGTCGCGGACTGTCGCGAATCGTTCCGCTGACACCGTGCACCAACGCTCAGAGTGTCCGGTGTCGCACGGTCCGTCGTGCTGCGACGAGTCATTGGACACACCTGGCCGATTTCTCTGGTGTCGGAAACGAACATGTGTTAGCAAGAAGCCTGCCAGTTGTCGCCGATGTGGGGCTCCACGCCGGGTCCTGGCCAGGGGATGGGGATGGCGATGGCGATGGGGATGGGGATGGGTATGGGCCAGCAAGCGGCAAGCGGAGTGGTCGGTCGGAGTCTGTCTGGTGCGGGAATCGACGTGGGTCGTCCGATGGTCGACACATCCCGCGCGATCGCCGCGTCACGTGGCACGTCTCCACGCCAACGATCGTCGCTGTTGGGCGTCCTGCTCGCTGCGGTCCTCGCCTTGACGGCGGTGGGCGTCGCAGAGCGTGTCGAGGAACACGTGATCGAGGCTCCGATCACGGCTAGCCCGGCGGCGGACTCCTCGAATGCTGTTCTGTCGGCTGTACCGTCCGCGCCCGATGCCACGCCCAGCTCAGCCGTGCTGCCGAGTGGGACGATGGCACTCACGTTGTCCGACGGCGCGGCGACCATCACCACCGGCACCGATGCTCCGGCGATCGAACTCGCCACCAGGACCGTCGGCGATCTCGACCTCGGTGAAGCGGCCGCCGATGTCGTGATCGAGCAGACGGACAACGAGGTGTCCTACGACTGGGGCGACGTCACCGAGTGGTACCGCACGGTGCCCGAGGGCATCGAGCACGGCTACACGATCGACGCGCCGCTGTCGGCGAACGACGACCTCATGGTGAGGGTTGACGTTTCCAACGGCACGCCGCAGCTGGTCGACGACGATTCCATCACGATCACACGCAGCGATGGGAGCGTCGTGTGGTACCGGGGGCTCATCGCGTTCGACGCGAACGGTACCGACCTTCCCGCCGAGATGGCCGTCGTCGACGGCTCGATCGAACTCACCGTCGATACGGCGGGCGCGGTGTACCCGATCACGATCGACCCGATCTTCTCCGACGCCGGGGTGGTCCGCCCGGACGTCGATACACCCGACCTGACGCCGACCACCGACACCTCCCGGCTCGCTGGTGTCGCAATCCCCGGTGGGAACGTCTCGTCGTCCTGCCCGGACGGCAGCCTGATGACCGGGGTGACCGTGTACCCGCGTGCGGACCAAGACAACCAGTTGCGGGTCATGGTGCCGCGTTGCCGTGAGCTCTCGGTGATTGCGGCCGCACTCGCGTTCGGCGGCCCTACCAGTGACGCGGCGGACTTCGGCACGCGCTTCGACGTGCAGATGGGCCAGACCCGAGAGTGTGTCGAGGGCTCGGCGATGACCGGTCTCGACGCCGAGGTCGGGTCGACGATCGACCGGGTCGCGATCCGCTGCGCACCGCTGTTGGGTCCGGGTGCGGTCGGATCACCGATCTCTCAGTCCGACTTCTACGGCGGGCCGAGCCTTGGCGTTGCACAGCGAGATGCGGTCGACTGTGCCGCCAGCTTCGCAACAGGACTTCAGGGCACGGCAGGCGACGACATCACCGAGGTGGGTTTGCAGTGCGAGGTGCTCGGCGGCCGGTTCGGCTTCGCCGTCGACGTCGACGGCAACCGGATGGTCGTGGCGGAGCCGTTCGGAGACGACGGTGCGGGAGCGGTCCTGGTGTACGACCGTGCCAATGCCGTTTCGCCCTGGGTGCTCAGCGCGACGTTGACGAGGCCCGTACCTGAAGCGGGAAGTCGATTCGGTGACTCGGTGTCGGTGCGTGGCGACCTGATCGCGATCGGCGAGTCGGATCGTCTCGGTGACGAGGCCGAATCCGGGCTGGTCTGGGTGTACTCCTACGACGGGTTCGTCTGGGAGCCACTCGGCGGCTCGCCCCTCGCGCAACCGACCCCGACGATCGGCGACCGTTTTGGGGCCGACGTCGAGTGGGTGAGCGACACCGTGTTGGCAATCGGGGCGCCGGGTGCCGCCGCCGATCGCGGCAATGTGTTCATCGCCGAGTATGAGCTGGGTCTCGGCACGTGGTCGTACTCCGACCTGTTCACTGTCCTCGACTTCTTCGGTGCGGAACCGGACACGGGCGACGAGTTCGGCTACGCCGTCGGCTACGACGACTCCGCAGCCGGCGTCGGCGCGCTGATCGTCGGATCTCCGGGTTTCGACCAGTCGTTCCCGAGCGAGATGGACAATGGCGCGGCCTACCGGTTCTCCGGAGCTGGCTCCACATTCGGCTATGCCGGCAGTCGCGGATTCCTGCCCGGACGGCGCGTCGGTACCTCCGTCGACGTGTCGGGAGACCGCTACGTCGTCGGTGGGTTCGGGAGCGGCTCGTTCGAGGTCAATGCCTATGCGGTCTCTGGGACTGACCTCGGTGGTCGGTTCGTCACGGGCGACGTCCCAGGGGTAGGTGACGGTCAGGTCAACGACTACCTCGCGCTGGACGGCGACGTTCTCGCCGTTGGCCGCGGCGGAAATGGCGGAGGCGTCTCGGCGTACATCGTGGGTGAGACCTGGCCGGCGGGTCCGGCGATCACCGTCGAGCCGACCGGCCGAGAGGCGGGTGACCGCGTCGGATGGGCGCTCGCGCTCGACAACGGTGAGCTGACGATGGGAGCGCCGGGCGACGATGGCGCGATCAACCAGTTCTTCGACAGCGGGGTGGTCTACACGTACCGGTTGGAGCCGGTGACAGCAACGTTCATCGATCCGACCCTGCACGCGCCGTGGAACGACCCCGCGAACTGGGACGGCGGTGTCGTGCCGAGTACGGGCGACGCGGCGATCGTCCCGGCTGGGATGTACCCCGAAATCGGCGCAGGTGTCGTTTCAACAGTCGACACGCTCGAGGTGGCCGGTCAGTTGCGCATACGGGGCGATCTGAGCGTTGAGACATCGACCACGATCGCATCAGGCGCAACCGTCGACCTCCAGTCCACCGCGAGGTTCGATCCGTCGGGCACCGTGACACTCGACGGGCTGCTGAACAATGGCGGCCCCGTCGTGATCGACGGTCCCGGCACGATCAGCGGTACGGGACGATTCATCAACGACGACGAACTGCGCAAGACCGGATCCGGCACGCTCACCCTCGGGCCGGGCGTCGTGTGGACCTCGCGCTCCTACAGCGAACTCAACGTGGTCGCCGGCGCTGTCGAGATCCAGGGTCCACTGTTCGACGACAACGTGGGTTCCGGAATCTCCGACGATGTCACCGCCGGCACGTTCAGGGTCGCGGCGGGTTCCGGCCTCACATTTGCCGGCGACCTGATCGTGGGCCCGGGAACACGGTTCGTCACCGAGATCACCGGCGACGATTCCTCACCGGCGAACTACGGGCGATTCTTCGCCGACCGCCTCGGCTTCGATCGGATCGTGCCGAACCCCGGATCCGGCCTGGTTGGCTTCCAAGCGAACGTTTCGATCGACGTCGAAGCGTCGGATGTGTATCCCATCATCACGTGCTCGGCGGACTGCGCGCCGGACATCGGCGAAGGCGGCGACGTTGTCCTGAGCGTCGAGTTCGATCAACTGGCGCTCGGTGGGCTCACTCCGGTCCAGACGCGCCTCGGAATCGACCTGGCCACCGTCGCCAACAAGGTCGTCTCGCCCGACCCGGGTGTCGGCTTCGGAGCAAACGTCTCCGTGGACGGGGACTGGGCCGTGGTCGGATCGCATGGCGGTGAACCCCGGTTGTACGAGTTCGGGGCCGGCGTCTGGACATGGAGGCAGACGCTGACCGGAGGGACGTCCGAGCGTGTGGCCATCGACGGCAACACGATCTTCGCAGACGGTATCCGCTACACCCGCCCCGCGCCGGGGTCGCCGTTCGTCGCCGACCAGGTCATCGGCGGCGTGACGTTCGACGTCGATGGCCGGCTCGTGGTCCAGCGGGCTGGACGAGGGGGTCGGGAACGTCGTGGTCTCGCTCCTGGCCAGCGGTTCCGAGGGACTCCTCGTCTTTCCCCTCGAGCCGTACGACTACCTCCGGGATGTGGCGGTCGTCGATCTGGGCGGCGGCGCTGCCATCGCGGCGGTGGCGGCACCCGCCGCGCCCGGCGGCGGTCGGGTGTACCTCTTCGACATCGCCTACAACGAGCTGGCCGGCACGATGGAGGCAACGCCCCGAGGATTCGTGCAGGGCGGCAATGGCTTCGGTCGCTCGATTGCCCTGTCCGCCGATCGTCTCGTCGTGGGCGATCCGTTCGACGGGATCCCGGTGCCGGGCGCCGGTGCGGCGTGGGTGTACGAGCGGACCGGGCCTGGCGCCACGTTCGCGAGCACCCCGGTCAAGCTCCAGGCGTCAGACGCCGAGGTTTCCGACACCCTGGGTGATGATGTGGCCATCGACGGCGACGTCATCGTCGTCGGTGCGCCGATCGCCCAGAAGTTCGCATTCCCATTGCGCGACGGCGCCGCTTACGTCTTCCAGCACAACGGCACGGCGTGGGTCGAGACCGACGCCCTGCGCGCCGCTGACGGTTACAGCGAGGAGGGCTTTGGCGATGCCGTCGCCGTGTCGGGCAACCGGGTTCTGATCGGCGCCCCGAGTGACGCGAACGACAACGGCGCCGACGCTGGCGCGTTCTACTTCTACGAGACCACTCCGCCGCCCCCATCGTCGCCCTTCACCGTCACGACGACGGCCGACGCGGGCCCGGGTTCGCTGCGGGCGGCATTGACGGCGGCGAACGCCGTGTCGGTGATCACGGAACCGAATCCGATTGAGATCACCTTCGACATCGCCGGTCCGGGCACGCACACCATCTCGCCGACATCGGCGCTGCCCCAGATCACGCGGCCCGTGCTCATCGACGGGTTCTCACAGCCGGGCAGCGCGCCCAACACGGCCGCGATCGACGAGGCGATCGACGCGGTGGTCCTGATCGAACTCTCGGGTGCGTCGACCACCGGAGCGGGCCTCCAACTCGGTGCAGGCAGCGGTGGGAGCACCATCCGCGGATTGGCAATCAACGGATTCTCCTTCACTGCAATCGCGATTTCGGGCGACGGTGATCAAACGATCGCCGGCAACCACATCGGTGTAGAACCGGACGGGTCGCCCGGCGTATCGAGCCAGTCGGAAGGTGTGCTCGTCCTCTCGTCTGGCAACCTCATCGGCGGCGTCGACCCTGCCGATCGGAACCTGATCTCGGGGAACGCGAACGCCGGCATCTGGTTGGCCGGAGCCGCCGCGTCGCTGAACCTGATCCGCGGGAACTTCATCGGGACCGACCCGACCGGGACGATCGCGGTGCCGAACGGTTCTGGCGGGGTGTGGATCTCCGGAGTCGACAACACCGTGGGAGGCACCGACGTCACCGACCGCAACCTGATCTCGGGCAACGGTCGCGGCGTGTTGGTGTACCTCAGCAGTGCGGTCGGTAACGAGATCCAGGGCAACTGGATCGGGACCGACGTCACCGGCACCCTCCCGCTTCCGAACGAAAGCGGTATCCCGTTCGACCCCGCGGGCATCGCGGTCCAGCAGGGAGCCATCGACACGTTGATCGGTGGAACGACCGCGGGTGCAGGCAACCTCATCGCGTCGAACGATCCGACGGGCGTGTTCGTCTCGGGCGTCGCGACGACCGGAACGTCGATTCTCGGGAACTCGATCACGGGGAGCGCGGGCCTCGGGATCAACGTGCTCGATCAGGTGCTCCCTGTTCCCGTCATCACCGAGCTTGACTTTGACGGAGTCGACCTCACGGTATCGGGCACCCTCACGGCGGCCATCGACGACTACCGCGTCGAGGTCTTCGCCAACGACCTGTGCGACGCTTCCGGCTTTGGCGAGGGGCAATACTTCCTTGGAAGCATCGATGTCGCCGCCGGCGACTTCGATGCGGGGACCGCATCGTTTGCGACGGTCATCGCCGCCCCGACGGAGCGGTCGAACGTCACCGCGACCGCCACCAGTTCCGCCGGGTCGACGTCGACGTTCGGTGCGTGCGTCGACACCACGACCATGACGGCCACGTTCACGAATGCTGCCGGTGGCAACTCGTGGACCACGCCAGGCAACTGGAACACGGGGGTGGTCCCCGGCCCCAGTGACGCGGCCGTGATCCCGGCGGGACCTGGCGTCGTGATCGCGGCAAGCGACGACGTCGAGATCGGGTCGCTCACCGCCGACGGCGAGGTCCGTGTCGAAGGAACCCTCACGATCATCGACGACTCGACGGCGAACGGGCTGTTCGACGTGATCACCGGTGGCCGGCTCGTGCTCGACAGCGTGCTGACGGTCGGTCCGTCCGGCCAGCTGTTCGTGGACGAAGGCGTTGGGACACCCGGTCTGATCGAGGCTCGTGACGGCGCAGGCTTCGCCGGAGCGGGTCTTGTCGCCAACTCGGGCATCGTCGTATTCACGGGATCCGGCGTGATCCCCGTCGGACCCGGTCTCACCTGGAACAGCGGGGTCAACAGCCTCACCGACATCACCGGCGGCACGGTCGACGTCCAGACTGACGCGTTCGATGCGCGAGGCATCATCTCGGTCGCACCGGGGGCGGTGTTGCGCGCGCAGGACGGATTCACGATGGCCGCCACGTCGAGCCTCGAGTTCTTCGTCGACGGTCCGGCGTCGGATGACGCGAACTACGGACGCCTCGAGGTGCAGGGCGGTTCCTTCACCGCCAATGGCACCGTGGTCACGACGCCCGTGGGCGGTTACCTACCGACTGGCGACACGTACCCGCTGATCACGTGTGCGACCGGCGGTTGTCTCGGTGGCACCTTCGACGTGTTCTTCGGCGGCCGGATCGACGGCCGGACCGCGAACGAGATCACCTTCGTACTCGTCAACACCTACACCGGACCGGCCACGAGTCTCGCTCCGGGCAACTGGGCCACCCCGTTCGCCTGGAACTTCGGCGTTGTGCCCGGCGCCACCGACGAAGCTGCGATTCCCGCGGGTCGGTTCGTCCGCATGGCGGCGCCCGGCCCGATCAGGGTCGGGTCGCTCACCGTCGCCGGCGATCTGTCTGTGTTGCCGCTCCCTGTCACGAACACGGCGAACCCGGGCGTCAGAGTCGAGATCAACGGCGACTCCGTCGTCACGTCGTCCGGTCGACTGTTCGTCGGCGGTTCGACCGACTGCACGGTGGACGGAGTCGTGACCGTCGTTCCGGGCTTTCCGGACGACGAATGCGTTGCGAGCGTGACCACCCTGCAGCTGAGCGCCGACCTGCGCGTCGACGGAAACCTCTCCGCGGCCACGCAGGTCCTTTCGTACGGCGTGTACCAGATCACGTCGAACCCGGTGGTCGAACTCGACGGCGGCGCCTCGCTCAGCGGGAGCGGCACGGTGTTCCTGTCCGCCGACGTGGCCAAGAGCGACGCAGGCACCGTGACGATCGGACCCGACCTCGACGTCAACCTCGTCTACGGCGCGGGCAACGACACTCGCGGCGTGCTCGAGGTCACCGGCGGGACGCTCGACATCCAGAGCGCTCCTCCGAGCGGCTCCTTCACCGCCGACGGCACGATCGAGGTCGGCCCCGGCGCAATTGTCTCGATCGCCGACGACCTGACCCTCGGTGCCTCGTCGGTGCTCGAGTTCGGCATCGACGGACCGTCGAGCAGCGTGGTCAATTCTGGCCGCATCGAACTGCCGACGGGGTCGCTGACGGCCAACGGGACCTTCCGCGCCTCGCTCGTCGGTGGCTACGAGCCCGACAGCGACGACCTCTACGCGTTGATCGAATGCACGGCGGGCGACTGTGCAGGTGGGACATTCACCAACGTCGAGGTCGGCGACCTGGAGTTTGCCCAGTCCACCAGCTCGATCAGCTTGGCTGGCGGCGATCCGTCGCTGGCGCTCGCGATCTCTCCGAGCAACCCGACTCCTGCGGTCGGCGTCGGCACCATTGCGCTCTCGGACCTTCCGGCCACCGTGTTCCAGGGGTACGGCGGCACCACATCCGACTACGCGACCTCCGACCTCAAGACGCTCGACCTGCGTGCCGATCTCGGCGCTCCGAACGCTGCGTCGACGCCCGTCGCTGCGGTGACGCTCGACGAGCTCGGTCTCGACGGTGCCCCGATCACCCGGCGCCTGTTGAACACAATCCTCCTACCGGAGATCCCGATCGAGGGTGGTTGGTCGCGCGCATTGCGTCCGAACACGACCGAGCTGTTGGTCGAGCAAACGATCTCGTTGCTCGACGTCTACCAGGAGAGCGCGAGCGGAGGCCGGTATCCCGGCGCCGCCGAGCGGATCGAGCTCGGAGACCTGGCGCTGCAGGCGAGCAACCTCGGCTCGATCTCCACGTTTGCCGCACTGCTCGCCGGCGCTCCGGTGGAACAGCTTCCGTTCCCGGCCGGCGCCAACAGCGCGATCGACTACTGGTGTGGTCAGGTCGACGCAGCAGGTCTCGACTGCCTCGCCGACTTCGGCGTCAACCCGTCGACCGGAGCGGGAGGGGCGAACCTCACCTTGCCGGTTCTGAGCTTCGCTGGAATCGACATCGAACAGGCGGACCTGTTGGGGACCCCGCTGGTGCGCCCGAACGCCGATGGCACCGGTGACGTGGTCGTGAATCTCGCCGGCACGCCGATCGGCGATCAGTTCCTCGGTTCGTTGAACCTCGGGGTCGTGCCGCTGGCGTCGCAGCCGCTGGTCCCCTCGAAGAGCCTGCCGTCCTTCGTGCCCGTCACGCCCCAGATCCCTGCGGCGTTCGAGAACATCACGCTCGGGGAGCTCGCCGGCGCCACGCCGCTCGGCGCGCTCACTCCTGCCGACCTCGGCCTGAGCGGAGTCCTCCTGTCGACGGGCAACCGTCCGGTTCCTCAGGGTGAGAGTGCGCTCGATCTCGACCATCGCGCCGATTCGCCGTTGTCGGACTACCAGTGGGTGCAACCTGCGCCGGGCGCCGGCCTGCTGCTCGCCTCGGAGGCCGCACTCTCTCCTGCCGTGAGCGGTGTGAAGGTGTCGAATCTCGGCACCGACGCACCGCTCCTCTCTGTTCCGCTCGACGAACTCATCCTTCCGGATGGTCGCGCGCTCGGCGACGTCCGCCTGAGTGAGCTCCTCGCGGAGACGGCGCCGTTTGGTGCGTCGCCGTTTGGTGCGTCGCCGTTTGGTGCCAGCCCGTTTGGTGCGTCGCCGTTTGGTGCAGTCCGTTTGGTGCCAGTCCCGTTTGGTGCGTCGCCGTTTGGTGCGTCGCCGTTTGGTGCGTCGCCGTTTGGTGCGTCGCCGTTTGGTGCCAGTCCGTTTGGTGCGTCGCCGTTTGGTGCGTCGCCGTTTGGTGCCAGCCCGTTTGGGCGCCAGCCCGTTTGGTGCGTCGCCGTTTGGCGCCAGCCCGTTTGGTGCCAGCCCGTTCGGCGCCAGCCCGTTTGGTGCTTCCCCGTTCGGCGCCAGCCCGTTTGGTGCTTCCCCGTTTGGCGCCAGTCCGTTTGGTGCGTCGCCGTTTGGTGCCAGCCCGTTCGGCGCCAGTCCTTTCGGCGCATCTCCGTTTGGTGCGTCGCCGTTTGGTGCGAGCCCGTTCGGTGCGTCGCCGTTGTCCGAACTCGGGCTCTCAGCTCCCATTGTTGCCGTCCCGCTCGATGGCGTCGTCGGCAACAAGCCGCTGGGCTCGTATGAGCTCGGCGAACTCGACCGTGACAATCTGCTGTTCGATCTGCCACTCCAACCGTTCGTCGGAACGAGCCTGATCGACTGCACCCTGATCGATTGCCGCCAGCCCAATGGCTTCACCATCGGGTCGGCGTTCGATGCCGGTGCCCTCCGCGCCGTCACCTACGACGTCAACGGCGTCGAGACGATGAACCGCGCCGCGCGGCTCGGCGACATCCAACCCGGGCTGTACGGTCTCACCGTCGCCGACCTCATCGGTGCGAATCGGTCGTTCACCGCAACGGCGCTCTCCGACTTCATGGCGGCGAATACGACCACGCTCGCCGACGCCGAACTGAATCCCGTTCTGCAGCTGCAGGGGATCCCGATCCAGTTGCTCGACGCGTACCACACGGCCACGATCGAGGACGCTCGTCTGCTCTTCTCCGGTTGGCGCCTCGTCGACTTCGGTGGCCTTGCGGTCGGCCTCGAGCTCGCCGACATCGAGGCGGCAGTCGCCAGTTGGTCGCTCGCGCAAGACACGTCGATCGACCCACTCACGATCGGCGATCTCACCCGCAAGATCGAACTGGACGACGTCGATGGCATCGGGGACGATCTCTTCGTCGACACACTGGCACTGTCCACCGTCGCCAAGGCTGCGCCGCTGCTCACGGTCGACGATGTCTGGTCGCTCCTCGCGCCACTGCGCGTCGAGCACCTGCGCCTCGTCGGAAGCACCACGGAGCCGACGATCGGCGCAACCGCCGCCAACAGGACGCTCGGCCAGGTGCAGGCTGTGTCGTCGCTACTGCCTGCGGCACAGGCACTCGAAGGTCTCCTCTGGGGCGACATCATCGGCAGTGCCGACACCGAGCCCCTTTCGTCGGCGGAGAACGTCACGATCGCTTCGATCCTCGACAACTTCCGTGGGGTGACCCTGGGCGAGTTCCTGCGTGCTGCCCAGCCGATCTCCGACCAGGACCCCTCCGTCCTCGACCTCGGCTCGGTGAACCTCGCGGACTACAGCTCGGCCACCGGGGTCGATTTCTCCATCGACTTCGCGCTCAACGGCACGGCCCGACCCGACGGGGTTCGCCTGGTGGCGACGCTCCCGACTGGCAGTCGATACATCGAGGGCAGCGCCGTGCTCACCGGCGCCGGCGTGCCGACCAATGACGATGCCCCCGCCGTCGAGCCGACGGCGTTCGGTGACACGCTCGTGTGGCAGATCACCAACGTGCAGCCGGGCGTCGACTACACCCTCGACTTCGGGGTCCGGTCCCCGGCCGAGACGGGAACGGTCATTGCGTCCGTCAGCGGGCAGCTCCAACGTCGCAACGTGTTCGCCTCGTCCAGCACGGTGATCGAGTTCCGTGAGGCATTCGAACCCAACGACCTGCCGACCGATCTGAACGTCGCGACGATCGGGCCCGACGAGATCTTCCTGTCGCAGATCTCCACGGCCACCGACGTCGACCTGTACGAGTTCGTCGTCAACACTCCGGGCACGCGGATCGGGGCCACACTCTCCAACCTCCCCGCGGACTACGACCTCGCCATCATCGGACCCAAGTCGACCACGGTCGCTGCCAGCGGTGGTCGGGTGGTCGAATCCGTCGGCGACGGCCAACTCGCCGTGGCCGGCGCGTCGGCGGTGTCGACGCTGGCAGACGCCGGCCAGTATCAGCCACCGGCAGGCTCTGACTTGGCGGTCATCGCTCGTTCGACGGGCCGTGGGACGTCCACCGAGCGGATCGACCAGATACCGCTCTTCCAGCTCGGCACCTACTACCTCGCCGTCACCGGCTACGACGGCGCATCGAGCGGACGGTCGTACGCCCTACAACTCGACACGGACACCCCGACGCTTCCGGAACCGGTCTGCCCGGTCGGTGGTGTGACCTTCCCGTTCGCCGGCGCCGGTGTGAACGCGAACGTCAGCGTCCCATCCGGCACGAACACCCTGTTCGTCATCAACCATCGTCGTTTCGGTGACCAGTACGGCACTGATGCGGCCGACGACGTGCTCGCCGCGATCGAGTCGCTCGGCGACGAACTCGGCCAGGGTGAACTCGCCGACCTACAGCTCGTCGCCGGGATCGTCGACCTCGGCTCGATTCAGGCAGTCAGCGACGCGTACGACGACTGGGACGGCGAACCGTGCAGGCTGGACCGGGCGGACGACGTCGTCGACGCGACCACGGCAGCGCTCGCCGCGGTGTACCGCAACCATCCGGGCATCGAGAACGTGGTGATGGTGGGGAGCGACAAGATCATCCCGTTCGCCCGCTTGTCCGATCGCACGCTGCTCGGCAACGAGCAGAACTATGCGCTGACGTTCGCCGACGACCGGTCGACCGCGCTGTACGCAGCCCTGAGCGGCGGCACCTACTTCTCGGACGACCCCTACGCCGACATGACGCCGACACTCGTGAACGAGCGGCTGCTCTACGCTCCGGAGCGGGCCATCGGCCGGCTCGTCGAAGATCCGCAGTCGATCATCGGCCAGCTCACGTCGTTCGTCGACCTCGACGGCAAGATCCGCACCGACACCGGACTGGTGACCGGCTACGACTTCGTGAGCGATTCGTCCAGCCAGATCAGCGACCGGTTGAGCCTCGACACAACCGATGGTTTCCAAGGGCCTGTCACGTCCGCGCCGATCGAGCTGATCAGCGACACGTGGAACGCAGCGGACCTCCGCAACGTGCTCTTCCCGACCGCTGGCCAGGCGACCGGCATCGGTGCCGTCAACGGACACTTCAGCCATCAGGGCACCCAGTCCGCGAGTGGTTCCGACCTCGGCGATCAGGCCGATGCGCTGTTCATCGACGACATCGGCGACACCGACTTCACCGGCTCGTTGATCTTCACCCTCGGCTGCCACTCCGGCCTGTCCGTGGCGGAGGATGTGTCAGCGGTCCTCGCGGCCGACTGGGCCGAGGCGTTCTCCCGTGCCGGCGCCGGTGCGTACATCGCGCAGTCGGGATTCGGATACGGATCGAGCGACAGCGTGCAACTCACCGAGGCCCTGCTCGTCAACTTCAGCGAGCGGCTCGACGGCAACGCCTCCATCGGTGACGCGCTCCGCCTCGCGAAGAACTCGTACCTGGCACGGGTCGGGGCAGGGTCGATCAGCGTGTACGACGAGAAGTCGTCGCAACAAGCGATCCTGTTCGGACTGCCGTTCAGCACGCCCGACGTCGCGTCGCCGCCACCACCTCCGGTAGCGCCGCCGTCGATCGTGTTGGCCGCCGTCGACGGCACCGGCGACCTGCTGTCGGGAACGGCCGAGATCGTCGCCGAGATCGATCGGCGTGAGGTCGCCGGTCGTGGCACGGTCTTCGAGATCGACGGTCGCGCGTCGGCTCCGGCGGGATATCCGCTCCAGCCGATCACCACCATCGACGCGACCGGGCCCGACGCCGACGACGACGGGGTTCCCGACGACCGTCTCCACGGTGCCCTGCTGCGCTCCGGGACGGCGTTCACGGAGGGGACGATCGATCCCGTCTACCAGACGCCGACCATCAACGGATCCGAGCGCGAGCCCGAACTCCAGCCACTGGACGCCGTCTTCCCGATCTCGCCGGTCGCGGTCAGCGCGGCCGACACCGAGTTCGGGCCACGCGACTTCGTCGTTGCTCAGCCGGGCCGGTTCACGGCAACCCAACCCGACGGCACGGGCACCCAGGTGCTGTACGACGACCTGACCGTGCAGACACTGCACAGCAGCTCCGACGACTGGATCGCACCGACCATCGACACAGTCATCCAGTCGGTCGCCGGCGGGGCGCTCAGCGTCACCGTGTCGACTTCGTCCACCGACGTGGCCGGTGTGGTCGTCGCCGTGGTCGAGAACCTCACGGAGGCCACCAGCACTGCGCCGACCGTGTGGCGCACGTTCGATCTCCAGGCTGCTGCCGATGGGCGTTGGAGTGGCGGGACACTGCTCGCCGCCTGCAGCGATGAGTTGCAGTACCTGGTGCAGATCTACGACACGGCCGGCAACGTGCGCGTGATGAGCAACAAGGCCGTCGGCTTCACGACTTCGTGTGAGGAGGAGGTCGAGCCGGAACCCGACCCGACGTTGACGACCAGCATCGCGCCGACCAACCTGGACAGCTCCGGCTGGTACACCGGTCCCGTCACGGTCACGGTCGACACGACCCTCGAAGGGCTGACGTACTCCATCGACGGAGCCGCGTCGGTCGCCCTGCCGGCGTCGAAGTCGTTCACGGTCGCCGGTGACGGGATTCGCACGTTCACGGTCCGCGCGGCGAACAGCACGGCGACCTCGACGCAGACCGTCCGGATCGATGCGGCCGCTGCTGCGCCGACGATCTCGATCGTTGCGCCGCCCGACCCCGTCGATGTGGGATCCAGCTTCGTGTTCACGTACTCGTGCACCGATCCGAGCCTCACCACCTGCAACGGGGTACTGACGTCACCGGGTGGCGCCACGGCGGCGTACCCGAGTGGTCAGTCGATCACCGCAGTCGAGGGTGAGTACCTGCTCACGGTGTCCTCCGACGACGCGGTGTCGACGACCGGACCATCCGTCGCGTCGGCCACGGTCGACGCCGAGCCCACGGTCGTCGAGCCGGTCGCTCCGACGATCTCGGCGATCAGCGGCCCGACGGTTCCCGGCCCACGTGGGGCTCCGGTGGACGTCTTCGTCGAGTTCGCCGATGACGAAGGTGCGGCCGACGACTACACCGTCACGTTCGATTGGGGCCTGAACCTGCTCGGCGAGACCGTCACCGATGACTGCATCGCGACGTCGTCTGCGGCCGACACGACCCCGGACTCGAGCTGTTCACTCGTCGAGCCCACAGCCACCGGCAACGGTTCGGCCACCGGCACGATCGTCTATCCCGAGCCGGGGGTGTACACCGTCACGGTCACTGTGGAGGACGCCTCTGGCCTCGTTGCGCAGGCCGTGCACGAGTTCGTGGTCGTCTTCGACGCTGGCGGTGGACGAGTCGCCGGCGCCGGCGTCTACTGGAGTGACAACGAGTCGTCCATGGGCAACGGGCCTCGTTTCGGCACGATCGCAGCGTTCGGATACGAGGCTCGCTACCGCAGCGGCGCATCGACGCCGACCGGCAAGACGAGCCTGCACCTGCTCGGCGGGTTCAAGTTCGCGTCGACGGCGTACGACTACTTGATCGTGAACGAGACGGTGGCGGTCGCCGAGGGCGTCGGCAAGCTCAACGGCCAGAGTGGCTACCGCATGCGGGTGCAAGGCATCGACAACGGCATCTTCGACTTCTTCCAGATCACGATCTGGAACGACGCGACCGATGAGGTCATCTACGACAACGGCGTTCTCTACGAAGGCGTCCCTGACGACGTGCGCGATGACCGCGGTGATCTCGTGCTCGGGGCAATCAGGATCCAGAGGTGAAGGTCGTCCTCCTCGGGTTCCTCGTGATCGCGGTGACGTCGTGCAATGGCGACACCGATGGCACGCAGACATCGACGTCACGGCCCGAGGTCGCCGAATCGACGACCAGTGTGCAGCAACCGGGTGAGCTGCCGCCCGAGGCGCTCGACGAACTCGGCCCCACGCAACAACCTGCGTCGGGGGGCGAGAGCACGGGTCCGCTCGGTGAGACGGAACTCCAGATCGAGACCGACGACGGCGAATTGCAGATCGGTGGCGGGGAGATCCCCGAGTCGGCATCGGCGTTCCCTCTGCCGGACGACTTCGAGCTCCAGCTCGCGTCGGAGACGTCGACGGCCACCGGCTTCAGCGGGGTGTCGGCCCAGCCCGTCGACGAACTGGCCGACTTCTTTCGGGCGTCGCTTCCTGCGGCCGGGTTCGACATCACCGACGACAGCGCGCCGACCCCGGCCATCGTGACACTTGCATTCACCGGAACGGACTCGGAGGGGGACCTGGCCCTCAGCGAGGCGCCCGGCAGCGCGGGAACGACGGTGATCGTGACGCTCAGCCCGTTGGGATGACGCCCTCGAGCGGGCGCACCACCCCAACGGCTCGGCCGGACTGCACGACACCGAGTTCGTCGAAGATCTGGTCGGCCTCGTGCGGTGCGTCGGCGACGAGTTGTGGCGCGACGTCGGCGAGCGCGTACAACGACACGGCCAGCTCGAATCGGAGTTCGTGGCTCCGGCAGGTGTCGGCGGCCTCGCGGAGGTGATCGATGGAACGCTCCGAGTCGTCGCGGGCCAACGCGATCATCCCGAGCACGCGATGGGCCCGGGCGACGATGACCCCGCGACGTGAGAGGTTCTGCGCGTCTGCCAGCGCCCGCTCGCTCAGACCGGCAGCGTCGTCGAGATGACCATCGCGAACACTCACCTCGGCGAGGCGCAGCTCGGCCTCGAGCGCATACAGGAGCATCGATCCGGTGCGGAACTCCGTGACGCACTGCTCGAGAGATCCCGCGTGCGGTATCGAGATCACCACGTCGAAGGGCCACCACGCCCGTGAGGAGTTCCGCATACGACAACGCTGCGGCGTACCCGGCCGCGCCGAGCACGCGGCGCACTTCGGTGAGTGCCTCGGCCGCTCGATCGAGATGACCTTGATCGACCAGCACTTCTGCCGCATTCATCGACGCCAGGGCCGCTCCCGTGACGTTGCCCATCGCCTGTGCGTTCGAACGACCCTGCTCGTACAGATCGACGGCGTCGATCCAGCGGCCGGCGAAGAAGGCGGCCATGCCCAGGTTGATGGCGAGAATCGAGCGGGCCTCGTACGCGTCGATCGGGGCACGAGCACCGAGGCCCAGCTCGACGTACGGCTCGGCATCGCGCCAGTCCGTCATCGCTCCGACGATCGCACCGTAGGCCTGGATCGTCAGGTGCTCGTCGCCCGCAGCCTCGGCGTGGGTCTGCGCCAGCGCGCCCTCGCGGCGCGCTGCGGTGAGCTCGCCCTGGTCCATCCGCAGGCCGGACAGGCTGAGGTGGATCTCGGCGAGTCTGCGATGCACCCATGACGTCGACTCGAGACCTGCCAGACGTCGCTCTGCCTGACGGAGCAAGCGGATCGCAGCAGTGAGGCGGCTCTGCTTCTGTCGGACCCGGGCGCGTCGCCGTAGACAGTTGACGGCGAGATCGACATCGGCAGTGAGCTGACCGACGCGCCGGTACGCCTTCTCGGCGCCGACGAGGTCGCCGCTGAACTCCCTTGACCTTCCCAACTGTTCGTGCAGCGCAGCGCGCTCCTCGGCATCCACGTCATGGCAATGTCGTCCTGCCCGGAGCGCCCGCTCGTACTGTTCGATCGCCTCCACGTGCGCATAGGCACCCGCGGCGTCGTTCGCAGCGCGGACCGCGTACCGATACGCGTCGGGATGTCGGCCGGCGGCGGCGAAGTGGAGGGACAGGAGAGAAGCGATTTGGCTCGGGTCGTCGAGCTCGCTCTCCAGGAGTCGGCCGGTGCGCTCGTGCAGGCGTCGACGCTCGTGAAACGGCAGACCTTCGTAGGCGACGTCGCGGTACATCGCGTGCCGGAACCGGAAGGTCCGATCCCGATCGTGCTCGATGAGTTCGTCGAGACCTGCGGTCAAGGTCAGGTCGTCGTCGGCGACCGCCGAGACTCGCAGTAGGTCGAACTCGCGGCCGAAGACGGCGGCCACTCGCAGCAGGTGACGCTGCTGACCCGGCAACGCATCGATTCTCGTCGAGATCAGACCTTCGATCGACTCGGGGAGCTCGTCGATGGTGTCGTGCTCGAGCGCACGGCACAGTTCGATCGTGAACAGCGGGTTCCCGCCCGATCGGCGCACGATGAGCGCGAGCTCGGCATCGGATTGGGCCCGTTCGCTCACCTGGATGGCGATCGATCGTATGTCGTCGTCTGTCAACGGTTCAAGATCGAGACGGCGGACGTGGGAAGCGTGCCCAGGTGGTGCCCAGGGACCGATCGGGCGGCGCGTGAGGACAGCGGCCCACGGCCGCGACTCCGACGCGGCGATGAGATGGTTGAGGAGTTCACCCGAGGCCTCGTCGATCCAGTGGACGTCCTCCACGACGAGAAACACCGGCCCCTCGAGCACGGAGTCGAGGAAGTCGACGACGAGGTCATGGATCCGGGCGCGCCGGAACTGTGGGTCGACGGCATCGGCATCAGCCGTCGGAGGAACCGTGACACCGAACGGCACGGCCAGGAGCGGCAGCATCGGCACCAGATCCGGCGCGTTCTGCCGCACGATCTTGGCCAGCAGCTCACCGGCGTGGACCGGATCGGCGTGGAGGTCGATCCCGGAACCGACGCGCAGCAGCGGTCGGAAGACGCTGTAGGGCGACGTAGCCCCGTAGGGCGTGCAGGCGCCCTGGAAGACCTGCAGTCCCTCGGCGGCCGCCCATGCCGCATCGAGCAGCCGCGACTTGCCGACGCCCGCGCCACCCGAGAGGACCACCACTTCGCCCAACTCGCCGATTGCCTGCGTCAGCACGTCAAGTTCGCGCTGACGGCCGACGAGCGCGGTCCCAGTGGTGTCGCGCCGAACCTCGTCCGTGGCGGCGATGACCTTGTGCGCGACGATCGGGTCGGTCTTGCCCTTCACCAGGAACGGTTCGAGCATCTCCGTGATATAGACAGTTCTTGTCCCGCGAGTAACCGAGGCGACGGCGACGATCTCACGGTCCGCTGCCTTCCCGAGCATGCGGGCTGCCGTGTTCACGGGGTCACCCATGAGTGTGTAGGTTCGGCGGAAAGTGCTGCCGAGGAATCCTGCGAACACCCTGCCGGTCTGGACGCCCTGTCGCAGGACGAACGGCGAGTCGACTGCGGCGAGCTGCAGCGAGGCGTGGAGGAGCGCGTCGCTGGTGTCTCCCCGATTCACCGGCGCACCGGCGCACAGGACGAACTTGATGCCGTCGGGGGCGATGTCGGTGTGGAGCGCGGTGACTCCGAACGTCGCCCCGATTCGCTCGACATCGTCAACGAGTGCGTGAAATGCTTCGGCTACAGCGGTCGGGCCGCGCTTCTCGAGAAGATCCTCGACCCCGACGACCATGAGAAAGCCGACCGTCACGAGACGGTGTTCTCCGCCCGTTCCCGAGAAGGCGGACAACTGCTCGACCACGGCGGCCGGCACGTAGGCCGAAAGGTCGTCGTGCCCCAGGTTGCGCTCACCAGGCCCGCTCGGCTCGTCGCCGGTCGAACCGGTGATCACCCAGCCACCGTGCTCCTCGCGCAGCTTCATGTCGTCGGGCAGGTGGTCGGCGATCAGTGAGTCGACGAGCGTGTCGCCCTTGGCGGCCTCGCCCTCGAGTCGGATCACCTCGGTCGCTCGGGGCCCGGTGATCAGCAGCTCGCGGTAGCCGGACCCGACGAGGAACACGTCGAACGGGCCTGCCGCCACGCCGACGGTCATCGTGAGGTTCGCCCGTTTCGCGGCAGGTGACGAGTGCAGCGCTCGCTGCATCAACAGACCGGCGTCGGCGGCTCGTCGCTCGTGGTTGTCACTGCGGAACAGGATCAGCAGGGCGTCGCCGCCGAACTTGATGACCTCGCCGCCGTACTGGTAGGCCGACTCGATCAGGGCGGTGAAGCACGTGTTGATCAGCGACGTGATCTCCTCGGCGCCGGCCTTGCCCTTTCCGGCGAGCTTCTCCGACAGTGCGGTGAACCCCGAGATGTCGGCCGACAGCATCGATCCCGCGACGCTCGTCCATGACGGAATCGCGCCACGGCCGAGTTCCACGGCGAGGCGCGGAACGAACGCTGCCAGTGTCTCCTGATTGTCGATGTCGGTCGGGGTTTCCACTGGGCTTGCCGCTCCTGGCACGTCTGTTGACAACGTAGTCGGACCGCACCTCGATCGATCATGCTCGTTCCCAACTGTTGGGGGTGAGTGCCTGCTCGCATCGCCTGCCAGGATGAGGGAGGTGTCCGAGAAGCTGCCTCGCCTCGTCCTGTCGGAACTGATCGATCTTCCTGTCGTGGAAGCGTCCGGGGTCACGGTTCGGCACACCGAGCGTGGCGCCGTGATCCTGGTGGTCGGGGACCGCACCGCTGAGGTTGGCGCCTGCGTGATCGGCGCCGACGGAGCGTTGGGCGACTGGGAGACGATCGACCTCGCCGAACTGCCGGGCTGGCCGCTTCCGCCGGGCGACAGCCAATTCGAGGCGATCGCCGCAGATGGCGGATCGGTCGTCGCCCTCATGAGCGAGGATCCGCCGCTCGTACTCGTCGCCGACACCGTCACCCGCGAGTTCTGCGCCGAGATCCGACTCACTGCACCAGCGGGGTCGGTGCTCGACGGCCAGTGGGACGACGCATCGTCGCGTGGTGAAGGTCTCGTCTTCCTACGCGGAGGCCGGCTCCTGGTGGCGCAGGAGAAGCGTCCGCGGGCGCTGATCGAGTTCGGTCCGGTCGGCACCCAACCGCAGGGACTGTCGAGCGAGGACCTCTTGGCGCTGGGCGAATCGTGGGAGGCGCCGACCGGTCAGGTCGACTTCGTGCCGCTGTCGATGTGGGAGTTGAAGTCGGCGGCCAAGAAGGCACTTGGTGACGTCAGTGCGATCGGGACGGACACCGAGGGGAACCTGTGGTTGCTCAGCGACAAGTCGCAGCGAGTCGGACGGCTCGGGCTCGACGTGCCGCTCGACCCCGACGACGACGTGGTGCGCGACCTCGACGAGATCTGGGAGCTTCCCAACGGTGCCGTCAAGCCCGAGGGCCTTGCCGCGCTCGGCGACGGCCGCGTGCTGGTGGCCCTCGACACTCGATCGACCTCGGGCAACGGCATGATCGTCACCCGCCCGTCCTGACCGCCAGCCGGTCCGTCCGGACCCGACCCCGACGGACAGGGTCGGATGAATTCTTGCGACGGAGGGAACCGAATCGCTCGCTCATGCGTTTGTATGTGTGACCATCATTGGTGTGGAACCGAACGAGCGCCCGCAGGTGACTGCCGTGCCCTCGTCCGAGCTGCCGTCGTTGCCGATGCCGTTCGACGAGTTCTTCGCCGGTCAACACGCTCCGATGGTCCGAGCGCTGACCCTCACGCTCGGCGACGTCGAGTTCGGGCGTGACGCCGCTGCCGAAGGGTTCGCACGGGCGTTCGAACGGTGGTCCGATGTCGCGACGTACTCCAACCCCAGCGGCTGGGTGTACCGGGTGGCGCTCAACTGGGCACGCTCCGGTCGTCGTCGACTGCGCCGTGAACGTCTGGGCATGCGGCTGGCCGACAGTCCTGGTGCTCCCGTCGTGGCGCACGACGCAGCGTTGACCGATGCGCTCGGCCACCTGTCGATCGATCACCGCACCGTGGTGGTCGGGCGCTACTACCTCGACTGGTCCGAAGCAGAACTCGCCGATGCGCTCGACGTTGCGCCCGGCACGATCAAGAGCCGCCTCAGTCGGGCGCTCACGAAACTCGCGACTCTGATGGAGGAATCCCATGGCTGACCACGATGAACCAACCCGAGACGGCTCGGAGGCCGGCGACGCGGAGATGCGCCGTCGCCTCGACGACGTCGCATCGGTGGTCGATGTCGGCGATCTCGAGGTCGCACGTGCAGACGTCGGCCATCGCGTCGGTCGTCGCCGCACCCGCCGGCGCATCGGTGTGACGATCGGCGCGGTCGCCGTGATCGCCGCGGCGACCACCGCGGTGTTGACCGTTGGCGGTGACGAGCCCGACACCCTGGTCACCACCGACGACACTCAGGTGACGGTCAGCCTCCCCGACGACGATGTCGACTCCCCGGAGCCGACACTCGCGGTGGCCCCGGTCATCCCGTCAGTCGAAGTGATCGACGGCGTCGCACAGGTCGGCGCCTCGGCCGGCGCGAACGGTGCCCCGGAGTACGGCGAATGGTCCGTGCCGTGGGAGGACGGGTTCCTCGTCGGCTCGACGTACTTTCCACCGCAGCCGCTGCCCGACGAACTCCCCGAGGAGGTCCGAGCCCTGTTCCCGCAGGAAGTGCTCGACCTGTTCGACGGCGGGCTGCCGGCCACGATCTCCGAAGCGACCACCATGCTGTCCGACGCTGGACTGCTCGACGTGGTGAGCGAGATCATCAGCAACAACCCGGAGGCGTACGACGCCATCTACGGCACACCCGTGCAGGTCGCGCCAACGCTCGACGTTCGATTCACCGTCGACGGCGAGACGTGGGAGCCACGCGAGATGGTGCTGCCACCGGACGCAACGTCCTTCTCCGGCGCCACGACCGTCGGTGACCGCCTCGCAGTCGTCTACAGCGTCGTCGATCCCCTGACCGGCATGCCGTCTGGTGGCCGGGTCGTCGTTGCCACCACGACCGATCTCTCGACCTGGACCACTCAGGAGATCGTGTTGCCGTCACCCGGCGAACTCCCCGAGGGCGTGAACTGGTCGGTGTTTGCGCAGGGTCTCGTGGCCAACGAGTCCGGATGGGTGGTCCCCGTGTACTCGTCCGTCGACATCGATGCGTACTCACTCGTTCCGGAGGATGTCCGCAGCGAGCTCGATCAGTCCCGTGGGATCTCGGTGGGCACCAGCAGCGACGGTGTCACCATCCAGACCGACGTCGACAGCGACACCACCGACCCCTCGGCGTCGATGACCTACTCGTGGGAGGAACTCGGCGTCGCTCCCGATGTCGCTGCCCTCCTCGCCGATCAGAGCTTCACCCCGACGATGTGGACAGCATCGTGGGAGGGCACTCCAGCGACGGCCGATGCGCCGCCGGCGCAAGGGCCGATCGTGGCGACACCTGCCGGGTTCGTCCTGTGGAACGACCAGACCTGGTTCTCGCCCGACGGCGTCACCTGGACAGCGAGTCCGCTGCCGATCGGAGCCTCGTGGGTCAGCGGAGCGTTCACCGTCGACGACGGGTTGATCGTGCAGTCGAGCTCGGACACCGGTGAGTACCTCTTCCACCAGGTCGATGAACGAGGCGGCGACGCTGTTCGGCTCGACCTGCCCGTCGGTTCTGAGGGCTCGCTGGTGTCGAGCGCGTCGATGTCGGGTTCCGCGACGGCGGGCATGATCGTGTCCGCAATGCCACCAGTGCCCGAGGAGGATCTGCTGAGCGTCGAGGTCGATGGGTATCGGCTGACCGTGCGCCAGCCGAGTGGGGTCTTCGAAGTGGTGGATGTCGCGAGCGGTGATGTCATCGTGAGCGAGATTCCGTTCGGGCCGGGAACGGACGATGGGACGATTTCGTTCGACGAGGCCGGTGTCACCGTCACGGACCCCGACACCGGAGACGTCGTGGTCGTGTTCCCACAGGACGTCCTCGACTCCGCCGAGAACCGTTACTTCGATGACGGCGGTGGCGAGTACAACCCGGACTTCTGGTTGGTTGCCTCGCTCGACGGCGAGCGCTTCGTGATCGACGACCTCGACGGAGACGGCTCCGATGGTCCCGTCTCCGTCGCCTCGAATGGCCAGCGTCTGCTGGTGCAGGACGGTTCCACGTGGTTCGTCTACGACCTCACCTGAACTGGTTGCTAACCGCCGACCTGTCCGTCCGGACCCGACCCCGACGGGCAGGGTTCAGGGGGTGACGCCGTTGGCGGCGAGGAACTCGAGGGTGCGCCCGAGGGCGATCGCCGCCGATCGTGCGTCGTGTTGCGGACGGGCGTCGCAGTTGAAGCCGTGGTCGGCGCCGTCGTAGACGTGCACGGGAACACCGGGGTGGGCGTCGGCGATCGCTTGCACCTGGTCGAGCGGGATGCCGTGATCGAGTTCGCCGAAGTGGAGCATCGTCGGCGCCGTCGGCGTGCGGTCCTTCATCCCGAAGACCTGGCCGCCGTAGTAGCCAACCGCGGCGGCGATCGGGAGGTCGCACGCAGCGATCCACGCGACGCTTCCGCCGAAGCAGTAGCCGATCACCGCGACGGGGCCGGTGTCGCTGACGTGCTCGACCGCCGCGGCCACGTCGAGCATCGCGGCGTCGAACGCGATCGGCATCACGAGTTCGATACCGCGTGTCTTGCCGGCGTCGTCGTAGCCGAGTTCCACACCGCGCTCACCACGATCGAACAGTGCCGGGGCGATCGCCCGATAGCCGAATGACGCATACCGGTCGACGACCGATCGGATGTGGGCGTTCACGCCGAAGATCTCCTGCACGATCACGATCGACGCCGCTGCGCCGTCCGGGTGCACCTCGTACGCATCGAGTTCGTGTCCATCGCTTGCCGTGAGCCGTGTCATGGCCCCCGACCGTACGCCACGCGATCGCCGCTGCGATGAGCGAAACCGCCGTATGCGGTCGGTTGGCTCATGGGTGGGGGGGTTGGGCCGGTTGCGATGAGTGAAACCGCCGTATGCGGTCGGTTGGCTCATGGGTGGGGGGTTGGGCCGGTTGCGATGAGTGAAACCGCCGTATGCGGTCGGTTGGCTCATGGGTGGGGGGTTGGGCCGGTTGCGATGAGTGAAACCGCCGTATGCGGTCGGTTGGCTCATCGGTGGGGGGTTGGGCCGGTTGCGATGAGTGAAACCGCCGTATGCGGTCGGTTGGCTCATCGGTGGGGCGGGGCGGGTGAGGGAGCGGGGAGATCTTTCGAAGGTTCTTGTGTTCGGTCGCCGAACTCGCTTACCCGCGATCGAGATCGTGGTTGCTGTCGACAACGACACCGCCGAGAACCGGCGCAACCAACCCAAGCAAAGGACCACGATCATGAACAAGAAGCTCACCACCGCAGTTCTGGCACTACTGGTCGCCGGCGGCGGCATCGCCTCCGCAGGGAGCCTGGTCGCCAACGCCTACGACACGACCGACCCAACGGCCGACACCACAACCGTCGAGCCCACCGTCGAGCCCACCATCGAGACCACCGTCGACAACGACGGCGTCCCGCAGGCGCTGACCGCCCAGGTCGAGACCGACACGGACACCGACACCGACACGGACACCGAGACCACACCCCGGCGTCACCGGACGCCACCGACGGCGAGCGGCCTGGCCGTGAAGGTCACGGGCGCCGCGGCGGCTGTGGCGGCAACGAGGCCGTCGCCGAACTCCTCGGGATGACACCCGAGGAACTGCACGACGCCGAGGAAGCCGGTTCCTCGCTCGCCGACATCGCCGAGAGCCAGGGCGTGGCCGTCGACGAGGTCATCCAGGCCATCGTCGACGAGAAGGCCGAGCACCTCGCCGAAGAGGTCGCCGAGGGCGATCTCACTCAGGCCGAGGCCGACGCCCGTCTCGCCGAGATCCAGGCCCGCACGGCCGATCGCGTCAACGGCGTCGACGCCGACTGATCGGCAACCGTCCATCCATCCATCCATCCATCCATCCATCCATCCATCCACCCATCCATCCATCCATCCATCCACCCATCCATCCATCCATCCACCCACCCCAGGCGTGGCGACCGTTGGCAACACCGCCGACGGTCGCCACGCCCTTGCGCTCTCACACGTCCCACGACCCCGGAGGATTCCTCATGTCTGCCCGATCCGTTGCCCAGCCCGCCCGATCCCGTCGCCGATTCGCTGCGCTGGCGATCCCAGCGCTCCTCGTCGGATGCACCGCCGCCGACGGTGACGGTGAGAGCGCCGAGGATGCCGCAGTCGGCGAGTCCGCCGATGCGATGGCGGCAGCGCTCGTCGAGAGCCAGTTGGGAGACCTCCTCGCCGATGGACCATCGCTCGACGGCTCCGGCAACAACGTGGCCGACCCGACGCTCGGGCAGGCCGGGACCATCTACCCCCGCGAGGGAGCGGCCAACTACGCCGACGGCCTCGGCGAACCAGTCGACGGACCCGAGGCGCGGTACCTCAGCAACCGGATCTTCAACGACTCGAACCAGAACGTCTTCTCGGAGAACGGTGTGACCCACTGGAGTTTCGTGTGGGGTCAATTCATCGACCACACGATCGGGCTGCGCGAGTCCGGCGACGAGGACTTCACGATCGCGTTCGACCCGAACGACCCGCTGGAGGAGTTCACGAACGACCTGGGTGACATCATGATGACTCGATCCGCGGTCGCCACCGGATCCGGCGACACCACGCCACGTGAGCAGGTCAACACGATCAGCTCGTACATCGACGCCTGGGCGGTCTATGGCGGTACCGATGAACGTCTCGACTGGCTCCGGGATGGCGTGCTCGATGGCGATCCGACCAACAACGACGCCACACTCCTCGACGTCGACGGGTACCTGCCGACCGCCGAGGCCCGGCCCGACGCCGAGGCGCCCGCGGTCGACCTGATGGGCCGACTGTTCGCCGATCCCGGCGCCGCGGTGATCGCCGGCGACGTTCGCGCCAACGAGAACATCGGGTTGACCGCGGTGCAGACACTGTTCCTGCGAGAGCACAACCGGATCGTCGAGGCGCTCCCCGACGACCTCGACGAAGAGACCAAGTTCGACATCGCTCGCCGCATCGTCGTTGCCGAGCAGCAGTACATCACCTACACCGAGTTCCTCCCGGCGATGGGGGTCGAGCTGTCGGCGTACGCGGGCTACGACTCCAACGTCGACCCGTCGATCACCAACGAGTTCGCAACCGTCGGCTACCGCGCCCACTCGGCGATCCACGGCGAATACGAAGCGGAGATCGATCGCTCGACGATCACCGACGCCGAGATCGAGGCCCTCGAGGCCGGTGGCGTCGAAGTGACGGTCGATGACGACGTCGTCGAGGTCGCCGTGCCGCTCAACGTTGCGTTCGGCAACCCGGGCCTGCTCGTCGACATCGGCCTCGGCAATGTCCTTGCAGGACTTGCCTCGGAAGCCGCCTACGCCAACGACGAACAGATCGACAACCAGCTCCGAAGCGTGCTGTTCCAGGTGCCCGGCCCTGAGGTCGAGAACCCGCTCGACTGCCTCGACGGCACCGAGATTGCCGGCTGTTTCAGCGGCGTCAACGATCTCGGCGCACTCGACGTGATGCGCAGCTACGACCACGGGATGCCCTCGTACAACGACCTGCGCGAGCTGTACGGCCTCGACCGCATCGAGTCGTTCGCCGAACTCACCGGCGAATCCACCGACGAGTTCCCCGATGACCCGACCATCGACGCCGACAACCCGATCGATGACCCCGACATCCTCGACGTGGTGGCGCTCGCAGACAGTGCCGGGAACCCGATCGATCCCACCTCGGACCTCGCCGGCACCGCCGTGATCAGCGCTGAGCGCCGCACCACGACTGCCGCCCGGTTGCAGGCGATCTTCGGCGGGGTCGACCAGGTCGACGCCTTCACGGGCATGGTGTCCGAGCCGCACGTCGCCGGGACCGAGTTCGGTGAGCTGCAGTTGGCGATGTGGACGCGACAGTTCACCGCACTACGCGACGGTGATCGGTTCTTCTACGCGAACGATCCGGCGCTCGACGCGATCGGTTCGGAGTTCGGTGTCGACTTCCGGACGTCGCTCGCCGATCTGATCGTCGCCAACACCGATGTCGATCCCGACGACGTGGCCGACAACGTCTTCCTGCTCGCCGCAGCGGTCGACACGGTGCCCAGTACGGACGCGCAGCTTGACGACGCCACCGCCGACGATGGCACGTCGAGCAACGATCGGGTACCGGCCGACGAACGCCGTCGAGGCCCGGTCGGGGACGAGCGGGCCAATCACCGAGGCGGGCCCGGTCGTCGCGACGCGTGAGCGTGGTGCCGTCGAGTCGTGGCGGACGGGTAAGTATGTGGCCGGTGTCTGATCCCCCGTTCGCAACGGTCCTCGTCGCCGAGGACGACCGACACGTACGCGAGGCACTCGAGCGGATCCTGCGGTTCGAGGGGTACGGGGTCGTCAGCGTGAGCGACGGCGCAGCCGCACTGGAGGCGATCGACGAGCACTCACCGCAGGCGATCGTGCTCGACGTGATGATGCCGCTCGTCGACGGGCTCAGCGTGTGCCGCCGTCTGCGGGCACGCGGCGATCGAACACCGGTGTTGATGCTGACCGCCCGCGACGAGGTCCACGACAGGGTCGCCGGTCTCGATGCGGGCGCCGACGACTACCTGCCGAAGCCGTTCGCCCTCGACGAACTACTCGCCCGGTTGCGGGCATTGCTACGTCGTGCCGACATGGACGGTGCCGGTCCGCTGGTGTTCGACGACCTCGAACTCGACGACGAACGCCACGAAGTGCGCCGCGGTGACCGCCGGATCGAACTGACCCGCACCGAGTTCCAGATCCTGCGGCTCCTGATGCAACACCCAGGAACGGTGCTCGACCGCTCGATGATGTACACCGAGATTTGGGGCTACGACGGTGAAACGTCGTCGAAGGCGCTCGACGTGCACACTCGGTACGTGCGCCGCAAGCTCGAGGAGTGCGGCGAAGCCCGGCTCATCCACACCGTTCACGGCGTGGGCTACGTGCTGCGTCGATCGGACGAGCCGTGACGCTTCGGTCGCGCGTCATCGCCATCGTCACGGTGCTCGTGGTCGTCGGCGTCGGGCTGGCGTCGATCGCCGCGTACCGGGTGACGCAGCGCGAACTCGTCAGCGAGACCGACCGATTCCTGACCACCCGTGCCGACGAACTCGTCGACGGCCAACGCCAGCCCCCGCCCAATCCACGTGACAGCAACGATCGGGGAGATCGCGACACCACCGACGACGATCGCAGGCTCGCGTCGGATCCGGACGCCTTGTCGCAGACACTCGATCGCAGCGGGTCGATCACCGCGACGAGTGACCGTGACCTTCCGGTTGACGACACCGATCTGGCAGTCGCCGCAGGTGCGTCCGCGATCATCCGCGAGATCACCCTCGACGACCTGCCGTATCGAATGATCACCGCTCCCGACGAACCTGACGGCGCCGTCCAGGTCGCCCGGGACGTGTCGGCCACGGTGGATGTGCTCGACGGACTCCGGGTGCGTCTTGCGCTCATCGCCATCGTCGTGGCGGTCGCCGCTGCCTTGCTCGGGTGGCTGTTGATGCGCCGAACGACCCGTCCGCTCGAGGACCTGACCGCAGCGACCGAGCGGGTGGCCCGGACTCGGGACCTGACGCCGCTCGACCTCGACCGTTCGGACGAAGTCGGCCGGCTCGCCGACAGCTTCGATCGGATGCTCGGAGCGCTCGCGCTCAGCCGCGATCAGCAACAGCGCCTGGTGCAGGACGCCGCGCACGAACTGCGCACGCCGCTCACGAGCCTGCGGGCGAACATCGAGTTCCTCGATCGAGCACGCAACCTGCCCGACGACGAACTGGACTCGGTGCTCGGTGGGCTGAACGAGGAACTCGTCGAGCTGTCAGCGCTGTTCGACGAACTGATCCAGCTCGCCTCGGAGACCGACGACACCAGCACGGCTCGCGATGTCGATCTCGCCGAGGTCGTCGAGGAGGCGGTGGACCGGTTCCGGCGACGCACCGGCCGGGAGGTCACTCTGTCGACCGAGTCGACCCCGGTGCACGGCGAGTCCAGCCAGTTGGATCGTGCCGTCACCAACCTGCTGGCCAACGCCGACAAGTTCAGCCCGCCCGAGGCGCCGATCGACGTGGTCCTCGCCGAACGGACCGTCGTCGTGAGCGATCACGGGCCCGGCATTGCCGACGTCGACCGGCCATTCGTGTTCGATCGCTTCTTCCGGTCGTCGTCGGCTCGATCCCAACCGGGTTCGGGGCTCGGGCTTGCGATCGTTCGTCAGATCGCCGAGCGGCATGGGGGCTCGGTGACCGTCGGCTCGTCGGTCGACGGCGGCGCGGCCGTCGGGTTCTCGGTCGGGCCGTGACAGGTCAGTCGGCGGTGTCGGCTGCGGTTTCGCGCTCGATGTCGGCGAGGGCTTCTTCGATCGAGCCGTAGAAGTGCTCGGCGTCGAGCGTGGCGAACAGGCCGTAGTCGTACACGAGGTCCTTGAGCCGGCTGCGGAGCTCGACGAAGGCAATGTTGACACCCTGCTCGTTGAGTTCGAGGTCGAGTTGTTCGAGTACGTCGGCGGCGGTGACGTCGATGTCGGTGATCGCCTCACACTGCAGGATCACCCATCGGGGCGTGCGCTCACGCACGAGCTCGCGGACCTGCTGGCGGAACATGCCGGCATTGGCGAAGAACAGGGGGGCTTCCCACCGGAACACCACGATGCCGGGCAGCTCTGTGGCCACGGCGCCGTTGTGGCTGCTGTGCCAGCCTGCCTCGCCGTCGATCTGGCCGAGCACCTCGCCGTGCGGCCACCAGCTGCGCTTGAAGAACAGCAGGATCGACAGCACGACGGCGATGAGGATCCCTTGGAGCACCCCGAAGAACACGACGCCGGCGCTGGCGACGAGCGAGAGCACGAACGAGCTGCGCCGCACGCTCAGGTAGCGGCGCAGCGTCTTCAGGTCGACGAGCGAGAACGCCGCGGCGATGACGACCGCAGCGAGCGCGGTCTGCGGCAGCGACTTCAACAACCCGTTGAAGAACAGCAGCAGCAGGGCGACCATGCCCGCCCCGATCAGGCCCGTCAACTGGCTCTTGGCGCCGGTCTGGTCGGCCACTGCGGTGCGCGAGCTGCTGGTCGACACGGCGAAGCCCTGGAAGAACCCGGCGGCGATGTTGGCCGAGCCGATGCCGATCATCTCCTGGTCGGGTTTGACCTCCTCACCGCGTCGTGCAGCGAACGCCGTCGACGTGGCGATCGTGTCGGTGAGCGAGACGAGGGTGATGCCGACTGCCGCGATCAGCATCGGTGCAACGTCGCTCACCGATGTCCACGGCAGCGACGGCCGCGGCAGCCCCTCGGGCAGCGTGCCGACCGTCGAGATGTCGAGGTCGAAGATCCCGGTGACGGCCGTAGCGCCGATGACGGCGACGAGTACGGCGGGAATCGTCTTCGTGAAGCGGGGGAGAAGCAGCAGCACGGCGAGCGTCGCCAAGCCCAACCACAGCGCCGTCTGGTTGCGTCCGGAGAAGCCGTCGATGAACGCCTCGATCTCGGCGACGAACCCATCGGCGTCGGTCGAGAAGCCCGCCAACTTCGGCAGCTGGCCGACGAAGATCGTGACCGCGAGGCCGTTCATGTAGCCGACCTGGACCTCCTTCGACAGGAGGTCGGCCACGAATCCGAGCTTTCCGGCACCGAGCCCGATCAGGATCAGGCCGACCATGATCGCCATCATCCCTGCGAGCGCGATGGCCGTCTCCGGGTCGTCGGCGACGACCACGAGCGGCACGATCGCTGCGAAGATCAGCGGCGAGACCGACGAGTCGGGACCGAGCACGAGCACCCGCGACGGCCCCATCAGCGCGTAGCCGACGAGGCACGCGATGGTGGTGTACAGACCGGTGACCGGCGGGAGCCCAGCGAGTTCTGCGTACGCCATCCCCTGGGGGACGAGGATGGCGGCGAGCACGACGCCGGCGATCAGGTCGAACCGCAGCCACGACCGTTCGTAGGTGCGGATCGCCGTGATGCCGGGGACGAGGCCCCGCCATCCGCTCGGCGCTGACTGGACGTCAGTCACCCGCGCCGATGGCGATGCCGGCGAACGGATGCTCGCGCTGTTCCCGATCGAGTTTGCGGATCTGCAGCACCTTGTCGATGGCGACGAAGATCGGGGAGATGAGTGACAGTGCGATCACGAGGACCCATTGTGCGCCGGTGAGCGACACCGTGTCCAGCAGGCGCTGGAACACTCCGAGTTCGACCGCAAAGACGGTGAGCGCCCAGCCGAGCATGATCCAGCCCATGTACGGGAACAGCGGCGCCGACCACGGCACCTGCCGTTCGCGGCGCATCACGAAGCCCATGTTGACGGCGCTCAGAGCGACGACGGCGAAGGCCATCGTCATCGAGGTCGAGCCGACGGTGGTGCTCGGTTCGCCCGGGCCCCACGACAGCAGCGCCAGCGCCGAGCCGGCGATGATGAAACCGCTGATCACCCAGCGCACGGTCTGTGGCCCCGTGGCGATTCGCGAACCGGGAACACGTGGTGGCCGGTCCATCACGCCCGGGTCGGGGACGTCGACGATGAAGCCGACGACGACGGTGGCGACCACGAAGAACTTCGCGAACAGCAGCTGCATCGGGAAGAGCGCGACACCCTCGTTGATGTTGAGGATCGTGGCGATCAGCATCAGCTGCAGCACCGACGACAGGATCGTCAACTGCAGCTTCACGTACGACGAGATGCGCCGGTAGATGTCGCGACCGAGGTCGACGGCGTGCACGAGCGTGCCGAAGTTGTCGTCGGTCAGGATCAGCTTGCCGGCCTGCTTGGTGACTTCCGAGCCGCTGCCCATCGCCACGCCGACGTCGGCCTGCTTGAGCGCTGCGGCGTCGTTGACGGCGTCGCCGGTCATGGCGACGACCTCACCGCTCTCCTGCATCAGGCGGGCGAGACGCACCTTGTCCTCCGGAGCGACCCGGCCGAACACGTGCAGCTGGGGCAGCTGCGCCTTGACCTCGTCGTCGCTGAGCTTCTGGAGGTCCGCGCCGGTGATCACACCCGGGCCGAGGCCCAACTGGTCGGCGATTGCACGGGCAGTGACGGTGTGGTCGCCGGTGATCATGCGCACGTCGATGCCGGCGCCGTGGGCGACGCGGACCGCTTCGACGGCGGAGGGGCGAAGCGGGTCGATGATGCCGACCAGCGAGATCATGACGAGGTCGTGCACCTCACTCATCGGGTCGTCGGCGGCGGCACTCATCGTGTCGTCGGACAGCGCCCGAGCGGCGAACGCGAGGACGCGCAGCCCCTTCTCGGAAAGGTGTTGGTTGGCGTCGATCAACTCCTGTCGAACCTGGTCCATCGGGACCGTCTCGCCATGCCACAGCGCCTGTGAACAGCGCTCGAGCACCACGTCGGGTGCTCCCTTGACGGTCATGAAGTGGGGCTCGGTCAGCAGCGGACGTTCGAGGTGGGCCGGCCGGTCGTGGAACGTGGCCATGAACTTGTACTCGGAGTCGAACGGCACGAGCGCAACACGCGGCAGCGATCGGCGGGTCTCCTCGGCGTCGATGCCGATCTTGGCAGCGAGGACGACGAGCGCGGCCTCGGTGGGGTCGCCGATGATCGACTCGTCGGCAGCGACCGTGGCGTCGCTGCAGAGCGCCAGGCCGAGCGCGAGGCCGGTGAAGTCAGGGGTTGGTTCGCCGGCGGGGCCGAGAATGGCCCCGGAGGTCGCGTAGCCGCTGCCCTCGATCTTGTACCACGAGCCGCCGGTCATCATCGTGACCGACGTCATCGCGTTCATCGTGAGCGTGCCGGTCTTGTCGCTGTTGATCACCGTGGTGCCGCCGAGCGTCTCGACGTCGTTGAGCGACTTGACCACGGCTTTCGACTCGGCGAGTCGTTGCGCTCCCGACGAGAGCATCAGCTGCACGAACGTCGGGAGGCCCGTCGGGATCGCCGAGATCGCCGTCGACACGCAGAGCAGGATCAGCGTCTCGGAGTCCTGGTCGCGTGCGATGCCGACGATCGCGATGATCGCAACGGCACCCCAGGCGAGGAAGCCGAAGATCTTCGTGAGCCCGTCGAGCTCGACCTGCAGTGGCGACTTGGTGCGCTGCGTCGCCGACACCATGTTGGCGATCTGGCCCATCTGCGTCGACTGGCCGGTGGCGACGACAACGAGTTCTGCCGAACCGCGCGTCACCTGAGTGTTCTGGAACACCAGGTTCGTGCGGTCGCCGAGCGGTTGTTCCTCGTCGCCGAGCTGCACGCTGTCCTTGGCGATCGGTGCCGACTCACCGGTCAGCGCAGCTTCTTGGACTTCGAGCGACGCCGAGGAGATGATCCGGGCGTCGGCGGGGACGAGGTCGCCGGCTTCGACCAGCAGGATGTCGCCGGGCACCAGGCCGACCGAGTCGACTTCCTCGACCGAGCCGTCGCGTCGGACGCGGGCCATCGGTACCTGGAGCTGGGCGAGCGCATCGACACTCGCCATCGCCTTGCGCTCCTGGTTGGTCCCCATGATCACGTTGAACAGCACCAGGGCCATCACGATGGCGCCCGTCGCGATCTGCTCGATCGCGAAGCTGGCGATGCTCACGATCAGCAGCATGATGTTCATCGGGTTGGCGATCTGCCCCTTGGCGATCTGCCACAGCGTCGGCGGCGGCTCGGTGGCCACCTCGTTCTTGCCGTACTTCGCGATCCTGCTGGTCACCTCGGAGGCGCTGAGCCCTGATGTGGCGTCCACGCCGAGCCGGGAGACGGCGTCGTCGACGGACAGCGAGTACCACTGTGTGCTGTCGGGCGCCGGTTGCTGGGTTGGTTCTTCGGTCATCGTCATCGTGGTGTCCTCGGTGATCTTCAGTAGCGCTCGGGGATGTGCCGCAGCGGCAGGTCGGGTTCGACGTAACCGCGGGCGGCCTGTCGTCGGGGCAGCTTGATCTCGGGCCGGTCGACCTTCTCGTACGGAACCTGCGAGAGGAGGTGCGAGATGATGTTCAGTCGGCCGCGCTTCTTGTCATCGGTGTGGGCGATGAACCACGGAGCCCACGACGTGTCGGTGGCGGCGAGCATGGCATCGCGGGCTCGTGAGTAGTCGTACCAGCGGCTGTAGGACTTGAGGTCCATGTCCGACAGCTTCCAGATCTTGCGGGGGTCGTCGATGCGGCCCGTCAATCGACGGGTCTGTTCGTCGGCGCTCACTTCGAGCCAGTACTTGATGAGGATGATGCCCGATTCGACCATCGCCTTCTCGACGCCCGGCGCCTGATCGAGGAAACGCTCGGTCTGCTCAGGGGTGCAGAAGCCCATCACGGGTTCGACCCCCGCACGGTTGTACCAACTGCGGTCGAAGATGACGACTTCACCCGCGGCCGGGAAGTGCTTGATGTACCGCTGGATGTACATCTGCGACTTCTCGCGTTCCGTCGGGGCGGGAAGCGCGACGAGGCGGAAGGTGCGTGGGCTCACCCGTTCGGTGATGCGCTTGATCGTGCCGCCCTTGCCGGCGGTGTCGCGCCCTTCGAACACGATGCAGACCTTGGCGCCGGTGGCCTTGACCCATTCCTGCATTGCGACGAGCTCGCCCTGCAGTACTTCGAGCTCGGCCTCGTACTCCCTGCGCTTGAGCTTCGCGCCCGGCTCTGCTGGCTGTTCGTCGCCGACAGCGGGAAGCACCCCATCGGTGGATTCGTGCTCCTTGGCCTTCTTCGAGTGCTTCTTCTTGCCCATGATCAGGACTCCTTCGAGATCGGCGTTTCGCTCGGGGTCGCGGCGAGTCGCTCCCATGGAACGAGTATCGGTCAGCGCCGATGACTCTCCATCATCCCACGCGGATGACTGTGCTGCGAACGGCGGTCGGCGAAGTCCCGCGTGCGACGACATCGTCCAAGTTGGGTGATGCGAGTTGCGTTCCGGTCGCACAAGATCGCATCGTCAAACGATTCGAACGAGGGAGCAGCACATGGCAATGGACACATTCATGGCGTACGTCGGGGTGTACTCGAACGTCGAGGACGCAACGGCCGACTATGACGCCGTTCACGACCTCCACACCAAAGCGGGCCTCATCGACGCCTACGACGCCGCCGTCATCGAGCGCAAGGACAACGGCAAGGTCAAGATCGTCAAGAAGCACGAGACGCCGACACGGGTCGGAGCGGTCGGCGGCGGAACCGTCGGACTCGCGACGGGCCTCGTCATCGCGCTGTTCCCCGCCGCTGCGATCGGCGGAGGACTGCTTGCCGCCACCACGGGTGGCGGCGCCGCGCTCGGAGCGCTCGCCGGGCATGCCGCAGCGGGCATGAGCCGCAAGGACCTCAAGGAACTCGGCGAGCATCTCGACGACGGCCAGGCCGGCCTCGTCGTCGTGGGCGTCTCCGACATGGGAGCGAAGGTCACCGCCGCCATGGCGAAGGCGGACAAGGTGGAGGAGAAGCAACTCGAGGCCGACACCGTCGAACTCGAGAAGGATGCCGCTGACGAGGGCTGAAGCTGCCGGCGGGGCGTCCCGATCGCTCGGGGCGCCCCCGAGGCTCGTCGACCGCACATCGCGCCGGTGCTCATCCGTAGGGTTGGATCCATGGCGACGGATCGTCGACTTCGCGCCCTGGTGGTGGGCGGCGTGTCGTGGAACACGATGGTGTACCTCGACGAGTTCCCGCCGGCCCGGCCCGGAACCGTGTTTGCCCGCGGCTGTCGAGACGCGGTGGGCTCGAGCGGCGCCGGCAAGGCACTGAACCTGAACTCGCTTGGCGTCGACGTGACGCTGTGGGGGCTGCTCGGCGAGGACGAGTGGGGCGAGCGCATTCGCATGGTGATGGACGCTGTCGGTGTCGAGCTGTGCGCCGTGATCGATCCGGCAGGCACGATGCGCCACGTCAACTTGATGGATGTGAACGGCGACCGTCTCTCGATCTTCGCCAACGCGAGCTCGCACGATCTTGCTGTCGATGTCGGCATCGTGGAACAGGCGGCTCGTCGAGCCGACTTCGTGGCAGTGACGATCCTGCCGCACTGCCGCCAATTCCTGCCCGTGCTCGAACGGGTCGGGAGTGACGTGTGGGTCGATCTCCACGACTACGACGGAGCCAACCCGTATCACGCCGACTTCATCGACGCTGCCGATCATCTGCTGATGAGCTCGATCGCGATGTCCGACTGGCGTTCGTTTCTCGAGGACCGCGTGGCATCGGGGGTGACGACGGCCGTGTGCACGCACGGAGCTGTCGGAGCCTCCGGGTTCAGCGCCGCCGAGGGATGGGTCGACGTCCCGGCCCTGCCGGTCGACGTGGTCGACACCAATGGCGCAGGCGACGCGTTCTTCGCCGGGTTCGCGACAGCTTGGCTGGAGGGGAGTGGACTGCACGCAGCCATGCTTCGGGGCAGCAAGGCCGCGGCCCGCGCTGTCGCATCAGCGGAGCTCGCACCGAGCTGACGACGATCGCTTCCGGTCAGGGCCGTCCGAGCGGTGTGTCTGCGCTCGGGCTCGTGGCCGGCTTCGCCCCGAACGACGGGACCGGCCGATCGGACTCAGCATGATCGGTGCACACTCACGGCAAACTCTCAGCTTCGTTTCCTAGCGTCGTCCACATGTTCCCCTCGAAGCCATCCCAGTCTCGATATCTCCAGGCCGTCCGGCGCTCGACCCTCGCCCGCGCCGTCGCCGTCGGTGCGCTCACGCTCGTGCC
Source organism: Ilumatobacteraceae bacterium (assembly GCA_963828415.1). Classification (GTDB taxonomy): domain Bacteria; phylum Actinomycetota; class Acidimicrobiia; order Acidimicrobiales; family Ilumatobacteraceae; genus Sva-07. Next base: position 31,245 of record CAWHEI010000013.1, on the reverse strand, counting down.
GGTCGCGTGCGGCAACGACGACGCGGGCGCCTTCTCCGCGTCGAGTGACACGATCTCCGCCGAGTCGACGACCACGGACACAACGACAACCGACTCGTCGAGCGCAGCGGCGCCGGTCGCCGAGGCTCCGACGACCGGGGTCGTTCCGGCAGATTCGGCGACGTTCCCGACGGGTGCAGAGATGGTCGTCGACTTCACGTTCGCCTCATCGTCGGGTGGGCAGGTCAAGAACCCCTATGTGGCGGTCTGGGTCGAGGACGGCGCCGGCAACCTCGTACAGACCATCAGCCTCTGGTACCAGTCCGGCAAGGGCACCAAGTACCTGAGCGACCTGCGCGCGTGGGCGTCGGCGAGTGGCGGCGACATCGATTCGACCACGTCCGGTGCCACGCGGGCCGCGGGCACCTACAGCGTCGCGTGGGACGGTACCGACGCCGACGGCAACCCGGTCGCGCAGGGCGACTACGTGCTCTTCGTCGAGGCGGCCCGCGAACACGGCCCGTACGAGATCACGAGCACGCCGATCACCATCGGCAACGACGGGTTCACCGTCTCGCTCGCCGACAACGGCGAACTCGCCGACCTGTCAGCGACACTGACGGTCTGAGATCGGCGATGACCGTCTCCGAAGCCCCCGACACCAACCTGCGATCACCCGACGGTGACGGCGAGCATCCCGTGCAGCGCCGACGAGGCACGGGCCGTGTCGACGTGGCCAAACGCACGACGAACCGGTGGGCGCGTTGGGTTCACGTCTACGCCAGCATGGTGGCGTTCGTCATCGTGTTGTTCTTCGGGTTGACCGGCATCACCCTCAACCATCCGGGCTGGACCTTCGGTGACGAGGTGAGCACCACGACGACCACCGGCGAGTTCGCCGTCGACACGACTCTCGACGATGGTTCGATCAACTACCTCGAGATCTCCGAGTACATCCGTGACAACTATGGCGTCAGCGGGGACGTCGACTCGTTCTCCGAGACGAATGGTGAGATATCCATCGCCTACAGGAACCCCGGCTACGCCGCCGACCTCTTCGTCGACGTCGACACCGGCGAGTTCAGCCTCACCGTCGAACAGCAGGGCTGGGTGGCCGTCGTGAACGACCTCCACAAGGGTCGCGACACCGGGTCGGCGTGGAAATGGGTGATCGACCTGTCCGCCGGCTTCCTCGTACTCGTCTCGCTCACCGGGCTGACGATGCAGTTCTTCCTGCGCAAGCGTCGCCGTTCAGCTCTGACAGCGGCTGCGGCAGGCGGCGTCGTCGTGGTCGCGTTGATCTGGCTCACCTTGTCCTGAGCGGCGCGCCGACGCAACGAGCAGTCATCACACACGCAGAGCGGTCCAAGCCTCGTTGGCGTGATGGGTTCCCTGGTCGTCGATCATCAGACACGCGACCCCGAACGTCGTTGCGAGGGTCGTTGCCTCGCCAGGATCGATCACGCCCACGATGGTGGCGACGACGTCCGCAGTGGACGCATCGTCGGCGACCACGCTGATCGAGGCGACGGCCTCGACCGTGCTCGCCGTACGCGGGTCGATCACGTGGCTGTGCCATCGACCAGCGACCCGCACCCCTCGTCGGGCCCGGCCGCTCGTTGCGAGGCCTGCATCGATCAGCTGGACTTCGGCGACGGGCGGCTCGTTGTCGTAGGGCCGCAGCGGGTTCTCGATGCCGACACGCAAGGGCTCGGGTCCGTGGTGGAGGAGGTCGCCACCTGCGTTGATCACGATCGCCGTGTCAGGGTGTTGGCGCAGCGAGACCTCCAGTGCCCGGTCGACGATCCAACCCTTGGCGATCGCGTTCAGATCGAGCGCCGAGCAGTCGTCGAGTGCGACGGGAATCCCGCCATCGTCGATGCGGAAACGGGGCTGCGCGATCGAGGCGGCCAGCGAGGCCAGCTCGTCCGGCGACGGCTCGCGCCCTTCGGCGGCCGCAGTGCGCCATCTCGCCGAGACGACCCCGGCGGCGGTGTTGAACGAACCGCCCGAGCGGACCTGCCACTCGAGCGCGTCGGCCATCAACTCCCGGAACTCCTCGGACGGGTCGGACACCTCACCGCGCTTCCAGCGCTCGAATTCGCTGCTCGAATCGAAGATGCTGAAGATCTGCTGGAGACGACCGATCTCCGCGACGACCAACGCGTCGACCTGCCCGGCCCTCGTCGATGTGCCGGCCACGGTGACCTCGACGACGGTCCCGAGCAGCGGGTGATGCCGGAATCGGTGGTGCACGCCGCGAAGGTAGTTGCCGACGTCGGTGCTCTCGTCGTCGTCGCCTCGTCGCCCGATCGGCCACTTCTTGTCGAGATCTCACCCAACTCACTGCGAGTTGCCAGTTTGGGCGATGAGTATCGGCGGTCATGAGAACGAAACTCCACTCCTCCCCGCGTCTCGCAGTCACCGCCGCCGGTACGGCACTCGTCATGGCACTCGCCGCGTGCGGTGGTGGTGACGGTGCCTCCAGCCAGGTCGCGTCACTCAGTGGCGACGGCGCTGCGGCCGATGCGAGCGAATCGACGGTTGCCGTCGACTCGCAGGAACAGTGGATCGAGTTCGCGCAGTGCATGCGTGACAACGGCGTGGACATGCAGGACCCGACATTCGACGCCGACGGCAACGTCGAGGGCGGCTTCGGGCCGGACTCCGGCATCGACATGCGAGCCGACGACACCCGTACCGCGATCGACGCGTGTGGCGACCTCATGCCCGAAGGCGGTCTCGGTGGGCCGGGTGATGGCGGCGACTTCGATCGCACGGCCATCCAGGAGTCGCTGACGTCGTTCACGGCGTGCTTGCGCGATGAGGGTCTGGATGTCGACGACATCGACTTCGCCGCCGGTCCTGGCGGTGACCGCCCCGATGGGCCACCGGCGGACGGCGATGTTCCCGAGCCCCCGGCTGACGGCGGTGACGGAGGATTCCAGGGAGCTCCGCCGCCGGATCAGGCGGGCGGCGACGGCGCCGGCGTCGACCCGACGGCGCGCATCATCGAACAGCTCGGCCTCGACGACACCGACCCTGCGGTCACCGCGGCGATCGACGCCTGCTCGTCGAATCTCGACGGCGCCTTCAACCGCGATGGCGCAACGCCCACCACTGAGCCCGGCCAATGAATCGCAGAGTTGGCGCCGTCGGCGCGGTCGCGATTCTCGCCGTCGGCGCGGGTGCGGTCGCCTGGCTCGCGACGTCCGACGACTCGGATGCGGCCGCTGCAGCCACGTCCACCGTCAGCACCGCCACCATCGAGCAGCGCGACGTGATCACCTATGACGAGACGACGGCAACGCTGGTGTACACCGACTCGATCACGGTGTCGTCGCCGACGGCGGGCACGGTCACGTCGATCGCATCGGCGGGTGACCGACTCGTTGCAGGCAGCATCGTGGCGTCCGTCGACAGCAGTCCGGTGGTTGCCCTGATCGGAGACGTGCCGGGTTGGCGGGATCTGTCGACGTCGTCGAGTGACGGTGTCGACATCCGTCAACTCGAGACCAACCTGGTGGCGCTCGGCTACGACTCCGACGGCGACATCACCATCGACTCGGAGTACGACACCGCCACCGCCGCTGCGGTGGACCTCTGGAAGGCCTCGCTCGGGCTCGACGACGATGGTGAGGTCGCCCAGAGCCTCGTGACATTCGTGCCCGGTGAGCTCCAGGTCGACACCACCTCCGTCGTGGTCGGCGCCGCGACGGTCGAAGGTGGGGCGCTCCTCGACACCCGCATGACCAAGCGCGCCTTCCCCGTCGTCGCGCAGGCCGGAGCCGTCATCACCTCGCTCGCCGCGCCCGGGACGGAGGTCGACAGCGCAACCGTGTTGTACCGCAACGGCGGCCTGCCCGTTGCAGCGATCGAGGGTGACTCATCGGCCATCGCTGCGCTCGACCGCGAGCTGTACGTCGGCGTCAGCGCGGGAGGTGACGTACGCCTGCTCGAACAGATGCTGGCGACCGAAGGGTTCGATGCGGCCGGCACGCTCGTCGTCGACGACACGTTCGACGAAGCCACAGCGACCGCTGTGCTCGCCTGGTGGCAGTCGATCGATCCCGCCATCACGGTCGAACCGATCGATCTCGTGGTCCCGAGTGGCAGCTTCGTCGTCGTACCGGGCGGGCTCGAGATCGGCGACGTCCTGGTCGCAGATGCAACGACGCTCGCAGCAGACGTCCCCGTGTTGAACCTCACGTCTCCGGCCCGCATGGTCACCACCACCGCACCGATCGGCGACGACACGTTCGCGCTCGGCGCACCGATCGACGTCGAATTCCCCGACGGCACGATCTCCACCGGCACGGTCGTCGCCGTCGGAACGGCCGCCACCAACCCGACGGACGCGCCGGGGACCACTCCCACGGTGGACATCTCGATTCGCGTCGCCGACATTCCGTCGTCGGTCGACTCGTTCGTCTCGATTCCGGTGACCCTGCGCGTGATCGACACCGAGATCGACGATGCGTTCGTCGTGCCCACGTCGGCGCTCGTGGCGCTCGCCGAAGGCGGCTACGCCCTCGAGGTGGTGACGGCACCGGCGACGGCAACCGAACCCGCACAGACAGTGCTGATCGCCGTGGAGCCATCGTTGTACTCCGACGGGATGGTCGTCGTGACCGGGCCCGACGTGACGGTCGGCGCCGACGTCGTGGTGCCGTCATGAGCGCAGCACTCGAAGTCGCGAACGTCGAGAAGTACTACCCCGGCTCGCCGCCCGTGCGGGCGCTCGACGGTGTGAGCCTGCGCATCGACGACGGCGAATTCGTCGCCATCGTCGGTCCATCCGGGTCGGGCAAGTCGACGCTGCTGCACATCATCGGCACCCTGGATCGCCCGAGTGCGGGCGACGTGCACATCGCCGGTGTGCCGGTGTCGACCCTGAACGACCGCCAGTTGTCGGCGGCCAGATCCCAGCTCATCGGTTTCGTCTTCCAGCAGTTCTTCCTGCTCGACGGCCTCAGCGCCCTGGAGAACGTGGCACAGGGATTGCTGTACAGCGGTGTCGCCCCGGCCGAACGCCGCCGCCGGTCGACCGAGGCGCTCCACCGGGTCGGGCTCGCCCATCGCGTCGATCACATCCCCAGCCATCTCAGCGGCGGCGAGCGTCAACGTGTTGCCATTGCGCGCGCGATCGTCAACCGACCGTCGATCGTGCTCGCCGACGAACCGACCGGCAACCTCGACTCGAAGTCGGGCGCCTCGGTGATGGAGCTCCTGCGGGAACTGAACGACGAGGGACGAACGATCGTGGTGATCACCCATGACCGAGAACTCGCGATCTCGTTGCCCCGGCAGATCTCGATGCTCGATGGCATCGTCGCCAGCGACGAATCAGCACTGCGGGTGCCGGCATGACCGCCACCACCGTCGAGCCTGTCGAGGCCGTCGACGCGCCGACGCCCGCTCGGTCGACCGGGTCGCTGCGCCCGTCGAGACTCCGAGCAGCGGATCTGCTCCGCGTCGGGTCCTTCGGCCTGCGCACACGACCACTGCGCACCGCGCTGTCGATGGTCGGCGTCGCCATCGGGATCGCCGCGATGGTCGCAGTGCTCGGTATCTCGGCGTCGTCGCGCGAAGGTCTCCAGCAGGAGATCCGGGCGCTCGGGACGAACCTCTTGCAGGTGCAGGCGGGCGAAGGCTTCGGGCGTGGCACTGGTGAGCTGCCCGACACCGCGTCCGAGATGGTCAGCCGGATCGCGCCCGTCTCGGCGGTGAGCTCGATTGCCACGGTCGATGCCACGGTTCGGCGCACCGATCTGGTCTCCGAAGGGATCACCGGTGGCATCGGGGTGTTCGCGGCCGACGCAGATCTGGCGTCGACGTTGAACATCGAACTGCGCGACGGCGTCTTCCTGAACGACGCCACCACTGAGTACCCGGCGGTGGTGCTCGGCGCAGTGACCGCGCAGACGCTCGGGATCGATGACGTGGCCGACGCGTTCCGGGTGATGATCGGCGGGCAGTGGTTCGACGTCGTCGGCATCATGGATCCTGTCGCCGCTGCCGAGGGTCTCGATCGTGGTGTGCTCGTCGGCTACGGCGCAGCCGAGACCTACGTGGTCGGCGACGACATCGTCCCCGAGATCCTCTACGTCCGCACCGACGACGGGGCTGTCGAGGACGTGCGCAACGTGCTCCCCGCGACCGTCAACCCGCAAGCACCCGAGGAAGCCGAGGTGTCGCGACCCTCCGATGCGCTCGCCGCTCAGGATGCGGCGGACACCGCCTTCACCTCGTTGCTCCTCGCGCTCGGTGGAGTGGCCCTCCTCGTCGGTGGCATCGGCATCGCCAACGTCATGGTGATCGCGGTCATCGAGCGGCGCATCGAAATCGGACTGCGACGCGCCCTCGGAGGGACCAAGGCGCACCTCCGACGCCAGTTCCTGACCGAGGCACTCCTGCTCGCAGGCGCGGGCGGCGTCATCGGCGTCGCGCTCGGTGCCGGTGTCAGCGCGGTCGTCGCGTCGCTCCAGGACTGGCCGGTCGTCGTGCCACCGATCGCGGTCGTCGGTGGTGTCGTCTCGGCACTCGTCATCGGTGCCATCGCCGGGCTGTACCCGGCAGCTCGGGCTGCCCGGCTGCCCCCAACCGTCGCCCTCCGGTCGAGCTGACATGAGCGACAGAACTTCACCCCCCGCCGAAAGGACGCTGATGAATCGATGGACCAGAACGACCATCTCGCTCGTTGCCCTCGTGGCAGTTGCCGTTGGGGCCGGAGTGGTCCTGACACGGCGCGCCGACGCAGGCGCTACGGAACCAGCACCGGTCGCGGTCACCTCCGCGGTGGCCGTCGAACGCGGTGATGTGAGCGTCAGCGAGTCGGTCGACGGCACGGTCGAGGAGACAGACACCATCACGGTCGTGCACCGCATCGAGGGCCAGACTCCTTCGGCGCCCACGAACCAGACGACTGCCTCGAGCCCGGCGGTGTCGGCCACCGTGGCGTCAGCCATGCCCGCTGGATTGGTGTCGCAGGAGTTCACCGCCACCGATGCCGTGGACATGGGGATGTCGGTTCCTGTGGTGGCGTTCGCATCGTTGGTGACGGTCGACAGTGTCCAGGACTCGGCGGCGAACACGCCGACCGGCAGCGCTCCGACCGACACCACGGGGACCACGACACCGGTTGACACGTCGACGACCGTCCCGGTCGACCCGCCAACATCGCCGGTCGACACCGCTCCGGTCGACACCGCTCCGGTCGACACCGCTCCGGTCGACACCGCTCCGGTCGACACGGCTCCGGTCGACACCGCTCCGACCACCACGACTCCCGTTGCGCCTCGGACTCCGTCGTCGGCTGCGGGCGGCGCCTTGCCGGGTGCAGCGGCCTCCTCCGCGGGGTCGGCAGCGCCGAGCACGACGACCACCTCGGAGAGCGAGGTGGTCACCGGCGTGGCCACCGTCGGCTCGCTGATCACCTCGGGCGACGTGTTGTACAGCGTCGAGAGCCTTCCGGTCGTGGCGCTCACCGGAGAGCTCCCCGCGTGGCGCACCATGAGCAGCTCGAGCGACGACGGCACGGACATCGCACAACTGGAGGCGGCGCTCGTGGCGCTCGGGTACGACCCGGACGCCACCGTCTCGATCGACTCGACCTGGGACACGGCCACGACCGCCATGGTCGAGCGGTGGCAGGTCGGACTCGGAGGGGACGACACGGGTGTCGTGACGCTGGGCAGCATCGTGTTCATCCCGCACACCGCTGCCGTGGCGTCCACCGCCGTGGTCGTCGGCGATGAGGTGCACGACGGCGACACGGTGCTCGAGTTGACCGGCACCGTGCAGCAGGTGGTCATCGAAGTCCCCGTCGAACTCCAGGCGGACGTCACCCCCTCGATGGGCGTCGACATCGGCGACGTTCCGGGAACGGTCACTCGACTGCGCAGCGCCGACGTCGCGGGTGATGTCACCGTGCAGGCATTGATCAGCCCCGACTCGGTGCTCGACGTCGAGCCCGGCGCCACGGTCGCGGTGACGATCTCGTCTGTTCTCGCGTCCGACGAACTGATCGTGCCGACCGACGCCGTGGTCTCCCGCCTCGACGGGAGCTATGCACTCCAGAGTGTCGACGCAGCAGGTGCACGTCTTTTCGTCCCTGTTCGGATCGTCGCCGTGTCGGGAAACCGAACCGCGGTCTCGGCGGTCACCGAGGGGGATCTCAGCGAGTCGACCGTGATCTTCGAACCGAGCTGAGCAGGTCGGCCAAGGACCTGCAGCCTGTCATGTCAGCCCGATCGCCGGTACCGGTGGAGGTTCGGGCGCGACTCGATCGCTCGTCGCTTCGGACTTGGCCATGGAGACCACGACGGCACCGCCGAGGGCGAGCACCAGTCCGACGATGGCGAGCGCGACGTGCCAAGGCGGCCGGCTGAGCCGTTCGTCGAGCAGGAAGGTCCCGATGAGGATCGACACGAACGGGTTGACCGTCGACACCGTTGCGACCGACGGGGCGAGGCGGCCGGTTCCGAGCGAGATCTGCTGCAGGACGAAGCCGAGGATGCCGACGAATGCGAGCACGTACGGTTCCCAGTGCGAGAGCATCTCCCCGACACCATCTTTCAGGTAGTCGAGCGTCGGCTTGGTGAGCGACGCCGACAAGCCGAAGAGTACGCCGGCGGCGGAGCCGTACATGGCCGCTCTCATCGATGGGCCGCCACGCCCGGCAAAAGTGAGCAACACGCCCGACACGATGGCGACGAGCACGATCACGACCAGCCAGTCCGAATTCGGCGCGTTCCCGTTGCCATCGGCGGGATGGCCGAAGATCGTGAACAGCGCGAGCCCGACGACGATCACGAACGCTCCGCCGATTTCTCGCCTACCGACGTATTGCTGTGTGAGGTAGTGCCCGAGCGGCAGCGCGAAGACGACCGTGGTGACGAGGAGCGGCTGCACGATGGAGACCTGCCCGCGGTCGAGTGCGACGGCCTGCACGACGTAGCCGATGAGCATGGCGCCGGTGCCCACCAACCACATTGTCTGGCCGAGGAGTTTCAGCAGCGACGACGGCTCGCGGAGCGACACCTCCGGCAGGTTGAGCGCCCCCTTCTGCTGGAGCGTGGCGGCCAGAGCGAAGAGAAATGCCGCCACGAGCGCCAGGGTTGCTGCCACGGTCACGCAGGCTACGCGGGCGTGCACCGACCTTCGGTGATCGTGCCACGAGCACACCGAGTCTCGTCATCAGCTTCGCCCACCGCCCGCCGCGGTATCTTCGAGCCCATGCGCCGAGCGACTCAGCGGCTGGCCCATGCCGTCGACTCCCCTCAGCGCCGATCCGAGTGATCTCCGCCACCGGCTACATACTCTTCTACGCGCTGATCGCGGCCGCCAGCCCGCTGGTGTTGACAGCGACGCTCGTCGTGATTCGAAGCGAGCGCCCACGCACGAACAGCATCGCCTTCCTCACCGGGTTCCTGCTCGGCACGACGATCGCAGCGGTCCTGGCGTTGTTGCTCGGCCAGGCCGCCGTCGAACGGCTCGACTCGATCGAGACCCTGAACGGGGTGTTGGCGCTGCTCGTCGGTGTCGCGCTGGTCGGCGCCGGCCTTCGGGAACGTCACAGCCCGTCGCGGACCGAGGTCGAGACTGCTCGCGGAGGTGCCCTCATGGCGCGGCTGAGCCATCTCCGGCCCGCTGCGGCCTTGTCGGTGGCCGCCCTCCTCGGGTTCGGCGGGCCAAAGCGGCTCATCCTCACTTTCCTGGCCATGGCCGCGCTCAGCCAAGCCGACCTCCGCGGTGTCGAGAACCTCACGCTGGTCGTTCTCTATGTCGCGGTGGCCACACTGCTGGTCTCGGTGCCGGTCGGCCTCGTGATCCTCGGCGGGAGCCGTGCGGCCACGATCGTCGCTCGAGGTGAGACGTGGCTGAAGACGAACACTTCGTTGGTGCGCATCTGGCTCACGCTGGGTCTCGGCGTGGCACTCGCCATCCACGGACTTGTCCGCCTGATCTGATCTCCGCGAGGCGGAGCGCAGGGTGGCTGGCGTGGGCATCGAGATCGACCGGCGGGCCGGCAGCCAGCTCCGCATCCCCGGATTATCGAGCGGAGTTGTCGGGTGGGAACCCAGGATGGCCAACTGACCCGCTTGCGGACGTGGATGCTGGCGAGGATGATGACCTGCAAGTTCAGCAAGAAGGACTACTCAATTCGCGGTGCGGTTGTTTCGTTGTCGTGCCGGCGTCGACTTCTACGTGGACGTGGACGTGGACGTGGACGGCCAGGAGGGCGAGGTGGCGCGACGACTCCAATTCCAGGCGGAGTCCGAGTGGTCAGCGGGCCGGACGGTTGGTGTCACAGGTCGACCTGGCGCGGACCGGGACGCAACGAAGCGTCGATGTCATGACGTGGAGACCTGGTTCGCCTCGACGACCGCGCCGTCTTCGACCCGCACGAACCTCGGGAAGTCGTAGAACACAAAATCCGGCGCACCGCGGACGGTTCCTCGCCGGCCGCGAATCGCCGGCCGCGAGACGAGCGAACTCTCCTGCGGAGGCGTCAGCTTGCGCCACATCGCTCAGGTCACCGGTGTTGCCGATCTACCTGGTGTTTCCTGGAGCCCAGAGCGAGAATCGAACTCGCGACCTACGCATTACGAATGCGTTCAAAGACGTCCAGCCAGGATCGCTGCGTCCGCTGGATGCCGTCTGATCAGGGCTTTTGTGCGGACCCGTGTTGTTGCGTGTTGATCAGTGCCGTCCCATATATGGGACAAAATATGGGACAAACGTGTGTTCGTGGTCGATGCCGTCGTGAGGCTGGGCCTCGTCAGGCCTTTACGGCCTGTACCCGTTGCAGCCGGCGTTGCCTGGCCGACCCTCGTGTGCTTCTCGGGAGCCAGGCTTCAGCCGAGCCCGTACCGCACCGGTTCCCCCGGCACGGGCGCGCGCATGATCGAGACGCCCTCGACCCCCTCGGTGTCGAGAATCGCCATCAGGTTCTCGAGCGTCTCGGCGTCACGCGCCACGCGATCACTCTCGTCGAGGGCGATCCAACGGCCCGCCCAGTTGGCGAGATCGAGCGTGCGAACCATTTCCGGACCGTATCAGTGAGGTGGATGGCCAACTGAGTGTTCGTGGACCGTGGTCTGGCCGTGTGTCGACCCGTAGCAGCGTCGTCAGACTGTGAGGCGGTCCTACCAACCACAGCAACAATCATCACAATACGCGGGACATTTGGTATGTTTGTGATGTTTCTATGCGGAGTTTCCAACGACCCGACACCCTCGACCCGGTCCCAGGCGCAATCGTTGCGACCCTTCGCACGATCGATCTGGCAGCCGGTGCCGAAGCACGGTATGCCGATCAACTACCCCAGCTCCTCGACGCATTGCGTGAACAGGCCCGGATCGAGTCGATCACTGCGTCATCCGCAATCGAGGGGGTCATCGTCGCCGAGCGACGCGTCGCCGGGCTCGTCTCGGCAAACCCCTCACGGTTCAAGAACCGGTCCGAAGCCGAGTTCGCCGGGTACACCGCTGCGCAGGACTACCTCCAACATGACGACCCGGGTCCACTCAGTGTCGGGCTGATATTGCATCTGCATCGGCTGCTGTTCAGTTTCGTCGACGGTGGTGGCGGCCGATTCAAACTCGACGACAATCTCGTCGTCGAGCGCAACACCGACGGAACGAAAACGGTTCGGTTCGAGCCGGTCCCCGCCGCGCAGACGGAGAACTACATCGTCGAGCTCGTCGACCGCACCAACACCGCCCTCGACGAAGGTCGAATACATCCGCTGCTCGTCGTCGCCGCGTTCGCTCTTGACGTGTTGTGTATCCACCCGTTCGCGGACGGCAATGGGCGCGTCACCCGACTGTTGACTGCGCATCTCATGCAACGAGTCGGGTACGGCGTCGGCCGGTATGTGTCAGTCGAACAGCTGATCTTCGACACGAAGGACGACTACTACGTCACCTTGGCTGCGTCCACGACCGGCTGGTTCGATGACGGCACCCACGACGTCTGGCCGTGGGCCGGCTACTTCTTGGACCGGATCGCTCAGGCGTACGAACGATTCGCAGCTCGCGTTGCAGCGGGCACGTCGGCAGGTACGAAACAGGACCGGATCCGCGACTACGTGCTGTTGCATGCACCAGCCCAGTTCGCGATCGCCGACATCCGTCGTGCGGTGCCCGGAGTGTCGGACAACACGATCCGGTTGGTGCTCACCGAACTGAAGGCGGCCGGCAGCGTCATCGTCGACGGGACCGGACGCAATGCGACGTGGTCACGGACCTGACCCCGGCCGTTCCTTCGGCTGAGTGAACGTTACCGGTCCGACCACGAGGGTTCCGACGACGCCTGGGTGACAGCAATGGTTCCCTATCGGATCCGTCGGTGATGTCTCAGGCGCAACGCTGTGAATCCGGAACCATGAGACCGTCAGCAGGCACGACGAGTTCGTTTTGCCTCGGCGCGGGCCACGCCGGCGTCGAGGGGGTGGACCCCTCTGGCGTGAGAGCCGCCTGGACCAGCGATGCGAGCTCTTCGAGGTCGGCGGCCCTCACGGGTGTCGCAGCGACACAACGATCGCCGTCCCAATGAGAGAACACGACCAGACCTGACGACGCGTGCCAGGTGACCCTCAGGAACTCGTCCGAGCCCAGTGCCTGCGGCACGAACACCCGATGCCGTTCGCTCTCACCCCATGAGCCCATGGGCCAACACTTGTCGTTGGCGGCGGGCGAGTCAATGCTCCTGACGAGCAGACAGCCGGGTGTGTTGACGCGGCATCTCGAAAAGATCGTGTCCGATGTGCCACGGTTCGGGGTGTTCAGGCGTCGTAGAGGATGTGATGGCAGAAACCGGAGCCGACCGCGTTGCGGTGGAGCGAGCCGAACCGCGACGACCTTGCCGCGCTCTACGAACGGGAGTGGTCGCGTCTGGTGAAGGTGGCGCTGGTGCTCACCGATTCGTTGGCGATCGCCGAGGAGGTTGTCCAGGACGCGTTCGTCAAGTTGCAGTCGACGAACGCGTCGGTGAGGAATCCGGGCGGCTACCTGCGTATGACGGTCGTGAACGGATGCCGCGACGTTCAGCGCCACCGTGCGGTGGTGCGCCGTACACCACTCCAGCGATCGGAGCCTGCCGTCGCCGAGTACGACGAACTCTTCGATGCGCTCGCCACCTTGTCATGGCGACAACAAGCTGCGTTGGTGTTGCGCTTCCACCTCGACTTGAGCGAGGCCGACATCGCCGAGGCCATCGGGTGCCGACCGGCATCGGTGCGCTCGATCATCTCTCGTGCCCTCGCCGCACTCCGAAAGGAACTGGATTCATGATCACGCTCGAAGAACGACTCCGCGACCACTACGCCGAACGCACCGCCGCGGTTCCGGATCGCGGACCAGGTCTCGACGCGCCGCAGTCACTTTCGTCCTTCGAGGTCGACAACGACCTCCGAGCATCGCGGTGGCGCATGGGGATCATCGGCTCGGCCGCAGCGGCGATGATCGTCGGGCTCGTACTCGTTGCGGGCTTTCGCTCCGGCGACGACGAACCGGCACCTGCGGCGGGTCCAACCGATGTGAATTCTGATCAGGGTTCACTCGCCCCAGTCGTCACGCTCGCCGACACCGGCGATCTCACCGACGTCCCGGTCACCGTGCTCGCCGAGACACCCGCCGAGTGGTACCGGCTGTCACCCGACCTCGACGTCGCCTGGCATCAGGACCAGATGAACGCAGCGGAGCCGATGGTGTGCTGGCGAACTCCGGTCGGGTCCGACTGCCAGGTCGACAACACTCGCCCCGGTGAGAGCGTGTTCGTGGTGCCGACAGGTGGTGGGCAGACACTCGTGGTCATGATCGCGAGCGACACCCGCCGGGAGGTTCTCGATGTCGTCCTCGACGACGGGGCGGTGCTCGTGTCGCCCATCGAATGGAATGACACGATCAACTGGGGTGTCGCCCGCTACGCGATTCCCGAAGGTGCCGTCATCGACAGGGTCGGAGAAGCAGCCTCGATCCCGAGCGACACGATCGCCGACGCTGCACCGGCCGACGTCGAGTCGAGCACCAGCCTGCTCGGCCCCACCGATGCCTGCATGGTGACCAACGGGTGCGAGTACATCGTGAGCCCCGGCGACTACCCCGTGATGATCGCCGAACGGTTCTGCGTGACGATCACCGAACTCGCCGAGGCCAACGGGTGGAGTGACATCTCGGAGTTCCCGTTCCCCGATGTACCGATCTCCATCCCGTCGAGCGACGGTCGAACCACGTGCCCCGAACCCACGGGCTGAACGCATCGGCAACCGCCGACAGTTCGATGGAAACACGGCAGATCGCTGCCCGGCGGCTGGCCCGTGCGCAACAAATCTGGCGGTGGGTCGGCGCCGGCGGGGTCATAGTGGTGTGATCATCGGCGAGCCGAACCTCCTCAGGGCGTCTCCGACCCCGGTCGACGGGCTGTCTGCCAACACACGCTCGGTCAGCCGCTACCTCGATCGACCCATCGTGACCGAAACCGTCGAAGAGTTGTATGTGGCCGCCGTGGTCACTGCGATCGCCGTCACCGGCGCCTTCGCGGTCGCTGCGGCAACCGTCGCCACCGGGCTCGACGATGACTACCTCGGCGAAACCACCGACCTCCCGCGCAACGAGGCGCTCCTGCGGACCAGCAACGGAGGCGGCGTGGAGGCCATCGGGTCCGGCATGCTCGCCGATGTCCGCGCCGTGATGGATCCGAGCGCCGAGACGATCGACGAAGGCATCGATCTCCCCGTCCCGAGCGACGATCAACTCGCTGCTGCTTGGCAAGCGTCCGAAGACGCCGCACCGAGCGACCCGGTCACCACGCCGGCCATCTTCACCGCCTCGGATGTGACCGTCGTCGACGACGAGTACCTCGACGCCATGGGTATGTCCGGCACCGACCGCACCAACCTGAACCGCGCCGGTGCGATGACGCTGTACTCCTACGGCGACGTTGCGGATGGGCGAACTCTGGCCGAGACCCGCAGCTCACCCATACGGCTCCTCGGCGCAGACCGCGAGGTGATCGTCGACGCTGCACCGCTGCTCGATGGGGTCCGCAACCGCAATGGCTCCAACGGAATCCTGATGACTCGCGACGGTGCTGCTGCCGCCGGACTCGATGTGATCCCGGTAGGGATCCGCTTCACGAGCGACGACGACCTGACCGAAGGACAGCGTCGCGGACTCGACAAGATCCAGTTCAGTGGGAGCGGGTACGAGGATCTCTGGATCGTCGGCGACGAGTCCGCAGACATCCCGACCAACCTCGCCGGTCGCACCCCTTACTGGGTCAGCTACCAATGGGTCGACTCACAGCCATCGTCGACGCTCGTCCAAACCGGGATCGTCGCAGCGACCTTGATGCTCGTACTGATCGTCGTGGGCATCGGGTTGTCGCTCGCAGCGGTCGAGAGCCGCGACGAACGCAACACCCTCATCGCTGTCGGCGCCTCACCATCGCGACTCCGACGACGGTCCGCGACCACCGCGATACTGCTCGCCGTCACTGGCGGCGTGCTTGCGATCCCCGCCGGGTTGCTTCCCGTCGTCGTGGTCAACCAGGCGCAGACGTACCCCACTGGACTCTCGTTCCCGTGGCTGTCGATCGTCTCCATCGTCGTGTTCGTACCCGTGGCGGTTGGCGCGATCGCACTCGTCGGATCCAGCATCCTGCAACGATTGCACCCACCGAAGGTGATGCAAGCGTTCACCGAATAGGCCCACGACAAATGACCGCCCGCAAGTTTCTCGTAACACCTCGGACGTTGTGGTAGATCGGCTTCTCCGATTGATCGCCGCAGGCGCATCGTGTGCGCCGCAGAAATGTGGCGGTACGTCGACCTCGGCGGGGTCATAGTGATGTGATCATCGGCGAACCGAATCTCCTCGGGCCTGCTCCGGCGACGGTCGACGCCGACGCTGCGTTCCGCGAGCGTGCCGACGACCGTGATGTTCATGTCGTCACGTTGGATGAAACCGTTGAGGAGTTGTACGTGCGGTTGGCGCCCGAGTTGATCCGATTCGCGACGTCGCTGGTCGGGCCCTCACAAGCAGAGGATCTCCTCGGATCCACCGTCGCCAAAGCGATCGCCTCGACGAGGTGGGATCGCATCGACAACAAGCGCGCCTACATGTACAGGATGCTCGTCAACGAGGCACACAAGTCTCGACGCGGCTCTCGACGCCGGTCCGACCGAGAGCTTCGAGTCGTCCACCGCGATGCCGTCGAGATGGAACGCGGACTCGACCCCGACGTGCTCGCCGCGCTGAAGCGACTGAGCGTTCGCCAACGAGCCGTCATCCACCTCACCTACTGGGCCGACCTCACACCCCAACAGGTCGCCGACACGATCGGTACCTCACTTCGAACCGTGGAACGCGAGCTGACCAACGCCCGCACGCGACTGGAGACGATGCTCTCATGACCCACACCATCGACCTCGACGACAAGATCCGAGACCTCCTCGATCAACTCGACCAAGCGACACCAGCCCCACCGGCGTTCGCCGAGCTTCATCACTACGGACGACCGTCGACCTCGCGGCTGGTTCCGCTCATCGGGGCAGCGGCAGTCGCCGTGATCGGTGTCGGCGGACTTGTCGCTGTAGCGGCGCGCAACGACGCGCCCGCCGGCGAGTCAGGCTCGCGTCCTGCATCGACAGCTGAAGCGTCGGACGCGGAGTCGCAGGCATCAGCGGCTCAGGCGCAAGCGGCAGATTCGGCGGCAGCGTTGGAGGCGGTCACTGGACCGCTGCTGTCGACCCCACTGGGCATGATGTCGGCGCCGCTGGTCGTGATCGACCAGCCGGGCTGGAGTTTGACGGGCGCGTTCGGCCAGGTCGGCCCGACACTCACCGGCGGCTTCGAGGGATCGACGGTGCTCGTCGGAGACGGACCCCGATACGACGCACCGTTGTTCGCCGCTACCGTCGTCGAGACCGCCGAGTCGAGCGACTCGACTCAGGTCACCACACCGTCTGCGAGCACTCTGCTCGAGATTGGCGAGCCGATCGAGGTGGCCGGCACCACTGGATCGGTCCTCGTCACGGAAACCGACGGCGATAGCGGTCTCGACGGCCCGATCGTGGTGCTGTTCTGGCCGCTCGATGACAATCACGTGGCCCGTGTGAACGCGGTGCGACTCAGCGTTGCGGACGTGGTCGCCATGGCAGACCAACTCGCACTGGTCGACGGTTCACTCACCATGACGACACCGGACGGCTACCAGGAACTCGACACGCCCGTCGGTGGCGACCGCCGGCACATCAGCTACCAGTTCTCCAACGGCGACACCGAGTTCGAACTGAACGGCGAGAACCGCGGGGCGGCCAGCCTGCTCGGCCGGATCGCCGGCGAGGTCCGAACAACCCGAGTCGTCGATGACACCGAGGTCGCCTACCGCCCGCTGCCCGATCTGCCGGGCGAGTACTGGGTCGACTGGCAGGCTGGCGACTGGTCGTTCTACGTCATCGCGAGTGGCTTCGCCGACGAGGACGGCTTCCTCGATGCGCTCTCGTCGCTCACGCTCGCCGACCCGGCGACATTCGAGGCGACGGGAGGCGACATCGACCTCGTCATGCCGGGCCAGCATCCTGAACTCGCCAACCAGGTCCTGTCTCTCGTCGAACTCACGGACGCTGCGCGGCTCGATGCCGCAACGACAGAGCTGGCGATGTCACTGGACAGCTATGCCTTCGAACTCTTCCAAGGTGCCACCTGTGTCGTGTTCGCCGACTGGTCGATCGCCGTCAATGAAGGAGACGAACGCTCCCAGGCCGAACTCACAGCGTCCTTGGCGGCGACCGTGGCAGCGGCAACCGGGACCGGCTTCGAACGCGCAGCCACCTCGCTCGCGGCACCGCTCCTAGCGACCATGAACGGAGACCAACCGACTACCGAGTACACGACGGAGTGCCCGGGTTGGGCCCGGTAACCACTGTCCTCCGGTTTGTGCAGCCAGAACCAGGCTGCATCGTCGACTGACGAGGAGAGCGCCAACCGGTCAGCGAGGTGCTCATGGTCGTCGGCTCAGAGTTCGATTCCGAGTTCGATCGAGCGGTCGGGTCGCCTCGACTGGGGTCCTGGTAGGTCGACGCCTGCCTCTTGCGCCCATTGCCGTGTTGCCTCGGCGAGTTGGTTGGTGCCGTTGATGGTTCGGTCGTCTTCGAGCACGGCGATGACATGGCGAAGTTGCCCGACCGGCACGCTGTGTCCGTTGGCCCAGTACCTCCATCGGTCGAGGGAGTCGCAGACTCGTTCGGCTCGGTCGGCGTGTGCGTCGAGGTTGGTCCAGTCGTCGAGCATGTCGCGAGTCGATTGGATGCGGTCGTGGTAGTCGACGATGTCACGCAGCTCACTGAGCGGCCGTTTCGTGGGCTCGGCAGCTTGCTCGCATCTGGCGAGGCGTTCCGTCGGCGACGGCGAGCACATCGTTGGCAGCCTCGACGCCGCAGCGAGCTGATCGTCGTTCGAGCTTGCGCGCGTTGCGGAGGTCGCGTTCGGCGTTCCACAGATTCGATCGGGCTTCGGTGACGACGTCATTGGCGTCGGCGACCTGCTGGCGGAAGGGGGCGTGCGCTGCCTCGGCTGCGGGAAGGTCACGACAGGCGTCGAGGTAGCGGCGTTGGTTCGCAGCTCGTTGTTCGTCGCGTTCGATCGACGGCGAGGCGTGCTGTCGTGGGCGTGGTTGTTCGGCGTCGGCGCGAAGGTCGTGGAACCAGTCCGGGATCTGCACTCTCGGCCGTGGGCTGGATCGTGGGACGGCGGCGGCGAGCGTTCGTCGCTGCACGGTGGCGGGGATGTCGGCTCGGTCGACGGCGATGGCTGCTTCGAGGACGCTGATGGCGTGGGCGAGGTCGTCGGTGTCGGCGACGAGGGTGAGGTTGTCGTTGCGTCCTCGGGTCATGCCGACATACAGACCCGCGGCCGCTGGTCGCTGTCGTGGCGAGGGTGATGGCGCGATCAGCGGTGTCGCCTTGGGCGCCGTGTTCGGTGCTCGCGTATGCGAGTTGCACGTGGTCGCGGACGTAGTCGGCGGGCAGCGTGATCGTGCCGTGTCCGCCGATGCGGGACACGGTCATGTCGCCGTCGGCTCCGAGGTGTTGGTGATGGTCCAACGTTCACGGTTTCGCACGGGTTCACCGATCGTCGTGCGGAGTTGTCGGTCGTTGCGGCGGGTGACGACGATGTCGCCGACCATCGCCCAGTCATCCGTCGATACGGGTAGCAGTGGTCGGTTCGAGTTCGTCGTTGTCGAGTCGGTGTTGTTGGATTCGGGTGTTGATCGCGGCGACGTGTTCGTTGCGGGTCGTCACGATCGACAACGACTCACCTGCATCCCGGCACCGGCTCCAGATGTCCGCGATCGTGTCGAGATGATCGTCGAAGCTGCCGGCACGGATTCGGCCGTGCGCGGCGTACGTGTCGAGTCGCGGTGGGGTCGCCGGCGCGGAGGCGCAGCGTGGTCGCGGCTTCCCAGGCGTGGGTGAATCGGTGGAGTTGCTTCGAGCTCGACCGTACGGGTGGTGTCGCACAGTTCGGTGAACATCCCGCCACGACCGACCGCCTGCAGCTGTTGCGGGTCACCGACCAGCGCCAGGCGCCACTGTCGCTTCTCGGTGTGCACGACGAGCCGGTAGAGATCCGAGGTGTTCAACATGGCGGCCTCGTCGACGATGATCGTCGATCCCGGCCAGCTGGGATCGGCCACGGCCGAGTTGCGTGTCCGGGTGGTCGAGTTCGTAGAGCAGCTTGGCGACCGTGTCACTCTCCGCCCCGGTCTCCTGCTTCAACACCGACGCAGCTCGTGCCGTCGGCGCCAGCCCGAGGACGTGGCGGTCGCTGATCGTGAAGGTCGGCGACGGCGGCTTCGAGCATGTTGGTCTTGCCTGCGCCCGCCGGACCCGACCACCACGACGAGGCGGTCGTGGCCGGCGACGGCGCTCGCAGCGGTTCGCTGAGCGTCATCGAGTCGACCCTCCGACGATCGTCGCCGACGGTGACACCTCGGGTGCTTGGGCGTCGAGAGCGAAGCTGATGATGTGTTCCTCCTGGGCGAGGACATGGGCGGAGGTGGATTGCTTGGCGATCGGTTCGATCCACACCGAGCGCCCATCGCTGCGCCGGTGCGCTGTGGTGTCGGTCGGGTCGAGATCGACACACTCGGCGAGCACGGTGTCGACCGCAGCATCCAGAGCTGTCGCCCATGTCGTGGCGTCGTGTCCCGGATGTGGAGACACCGTGTCACAGAGCTGGCGCAGGACATCCATGCGGTTCCATGCCGACTGCCGGGCGGCCAATGCTTCGACGACCTCGCCCGCGGCGACCGGCGACGGCTTGCAGTGGGTGTTGGTGGGCGTAGTCGACCGCGGACTCGACAACGGTGGCCGGGTCGACACCGATCGAGTGAGCCTCGACGTGCCACCGTGTCCGCAGATCTGTGACGCCGAGGCCGGTCTTTCGGTTGCGGGTGTCGACAGCGGCTTCGCGTTCCATCGCCGCGTACTCGAACGTCGTCGGCTCACGCCCTCACGGGTGCGGAAGTCGGCGAGCTTGTCGCCCATCTCGACTCCGATCTGGTCCGCTCGTTTCGAGAACTGCTCCAACAGACCGTCGTCGAGTCCGGCGATTTCGGCCTGGCCGTTCACGATCGGCTCGAACACCATTCCGAACCGTGCGGTGACCTCGGCTCGAAGCACCGACTGGTAGAGGTAGCCGAAGGCTTGCTGATACTTCTTCAACGTCAATGCATCCAACGCCAACCAACGCCCGTCCGCGGTCTGGACCTTCGCGGAGATCACCACATGGGTGTGGAGCTGCGGGTCATCGGCACGGCTCGTCGATTGGCGAAACACTGCCATCGACAACCCGCCCGTCTCGGGATGCAACCGTGCGCCGTTGGAGCGGACACGGGTCGTCGACGCGTACTTCTCGATCATCGCCACCGTCGCGTTCACCGCCACGTCATGGCACTCGGCGAAACGTTCGTCACCGGTGAGGCCCCACAGCACCGACAAGCGACTTCGGTGCCGACAACGTGGCGTCGTACCCGGCGACCGCTCGGATCGTGTTGCCGTGCTTGTCGACACGATCGACAAGCTCCCGACCGAGCTGCATGCCGGTGGACGGGTGGTAGCCCGACAGGAGTGCTTCGAGAGCTTCGGTCGTCACCTCGCCCGACAAGCCGAGTCCCGGGGCTTGGGACCCGGCCCACACGCCCGGCAACTCACCGTCAGCTTTCGTGAGGTAGCCGGTGTAGTAGGCCGCTGACGCTCCCGCCCCTGACGCGAACAGCGTCGTCACACGGATCACGACCACTCCCACCTGTGCGCGGGCACCTGTCTGGAAATTGAAGAACGAGCGAAGCGAGCGACGGACACGGGAACGGGCCTCAGACCTCGGGAAGGAGGGAGAGCTGGCCGGACGAGCGGCGGGCGGACGGAGACGGACGAGCAGCAGAGGACGAACGAGGAGCAGACGGAGGAGCAGCGCGCGAGGGGCGAGGAGCCGGCGAGAGGGCGGAGCGCTGCGACGGGCCGGCGGGCTGCGTGCAGGCGAGCGAGAGGCAGACGGCAGGAACGGCGAGGCGATACGAACCGGCCTCGAAGACACCGGAGCGGGAGCGGCCCTGGGATGCGTCGATCACACCGAGATCGCGAAGGCGGCCGACGGCGCGAGTCACGGTGTCTTTTGCGAGTCCGAGCGATGACGCCAGCGAACGGATCGACACCTGTGCGACGACGTGGTCGTCGTCGCCGGTGGAGCGTTGCAGCATCTCCTCGAGCACCACCCAGGTCGTGGGACCGACGTGGCGTCGAAGCTCGTGTGCCGCGGGCCCGAGCTTGATGGTGCGGCGGATCGGGTCAGCGGACATCGGAGGCTCCGCCAACGGGTGCCTCCGCGTCGCACAGTCGGACCACCCGGCCGGTGGTCGCCAACTCCATCAACGCCCACCGCGGTACACGCAGGCATTTCTCCCCGAGGCGCACGACCGGCAGACCAGAGGTGCCGCCTGAGTTCAGGTACTCGTGTGCGAGTTGGTAGCCGAGTGAACGACCGATCCGCAGCACCTGCGCCGCCTCACCAAGCGTGAGCAACTGGTGCTCGAACGGCTCAGCGAAATCCCCCAACGACGACATGAACCATCAGAAGTACACGCATGTCATTCACCCCGCAACCCCCGTGCTTGCAGGCGTTCCGGACGATCCGGACCAGAAGACATCAACGGACACAGGAGGACATCAGAGGACACCAGACGGACGGCCATCTGTGACCAAAGTCACATGCAACCGGACTGTACCGGCATCCAGGACACGGCGGCGGCGGTCGTCGATCCGAACTACTTGCCGAAACCCGGAACGACGCACGGGCCATCGCAGGGCTGGGAGAATCGGGGGCCGCACGGCCGGATCGCGACGCGATTATGTGACGCCGCAGTAGGGCCGCGATGCTGCACCCCACGCGCCTGGATGGTCGTGATTATCCGGAGCGTTATCGAGCGCCCTCCAATGGCACTTCGTGGACAGGCTCAATGTCGTCACGCAATGCACCGTCGCGGACACCGACGCAAGCAGCCTCACATCCGGGATCTCAGCACGTCGACCTCGACGGCGACGGGTCGAAGCCGTGCTCGACCAGCCAGCGGACCGCCAGCAGGCTTCGCAGCGACCACCACGCGCGGATCACGTCGAGGTCGACGTCGGTGCCGTAGCCGGCGACGACGTCGCCGAGGTGCTCCTCGTGTCCGAGCGTCAAGATGGCGAGGTCGTACAGGGCATCGCCCTGGCCCGCCTCGGACCAGTCGATCACGCCGGTGATCTCGTCACCGTCGACGAACACGTGGGCGATCTGCAGGTCGCCGTGCGTGAACACCGGTGTCCACGGTCGGAGCGCAGCCTCGGCGATCCGGCGGTTGCGCGTGACCAGGTCGGTGGGAAGGACGCCGTTCGTGACGAGCCACTCGCATTCGCCGTCGAGGTGCGATGCGATCTCGTCGAGGCTCCGACCGGGCCATGGCGGCAGCGGCGCGTCGTGCAGCATCCGTACGGCGGCACCCGCCGCGGCCCACGCCGCCGACGACGCGGTCGACGGCTCGCCGAGGCGGCCGAGTGCCGTCCCCGGGAGGGCGGCGAGCGCGAGCACGGGCGGCTTCCGCCACAGGACCTCCGGAGTCGGGATCGGCGCCATGGCCATCGCCTCGACCTCGACGTCGGTGCGCGTCTGATCGGCGTCGATCTTCAGGAACACGTCGCCGACGCGCAGGGTCGCGCGCTCGTGATGGGCGACGACGACCTCGACCTCCTCCACGTCGGCCATCATCGCGGGATGACCACCGACGTCAGGCAACCCTCGCAGGTCGAGTACTGGCCCACGCGCCCCAAACACCGGTTCAAGATCCTTGCGACCGTTTAACGTCTCATCGCGGGGAGGGCCGGTACGCATGACAGCACCGACGAAAGACCGGGACGCGATACGGAACCGGTGGCGTGAGCGTCTGAAACGTGTCGACTCCCACATCACACAGGCGTTCGTACATCGACATATCTGGCAGTCCGGGCGCCGACGAGATCGTCCACGTCAATCCCACCTCGGATGGACAATTCGTCGAGAGCTGCACCCGCGTCTACGCCGAGTCGATCATGCTGACCATTCGTCGGTTGGCCGACACTGACGACAACACCCGATTCACTCTGGGCTCTGTGGGCTGCGATCCGAGCGAACAACGAGTGCGCGACTCGTGCTGATTACATCGCTAGTGCCGTGGCCCTCGTCGAGCCTCACGACGCAGCGAGCGCCGCGGCACAGTCAGACCGCCACTTCACGGAATCATTCGGCACCGGTTCCCACGTCGATCGAGACAAGATCGACCTCTATCAGGCGTCGTTGGCCAACGACGCTGAGCGAGTCAAGGTATTCGTGGACAAGCGCATCGCTCACCTCGATCCAATTGTCGATCATCCGGCCGCGCAGAGCATCGACCTTGGCGAGGTCCACGGCGCCCTTGATCGGGTAGCGGCGAACACCAACGAAGTGCACCGACTGCTTGATCGTCAGTATCAGGCTTTTGATCTCGTCGTCGTTCCGCCAGGTTGGCGCGCGTCCATGCGCTTCTTGTTCCCGCCCCCAAGGAGAGACGGCCCCTGCCATCCGGCTGACGGATCGGACTACAACAAGTCAGTGTTCACGATCGCCCGCTCATCAACCGCCGGTACTGACGTAGGAGCCTTCCCGCGTTCGTCGGCCGCATCGCCACCACACGGAAACGAGCGCCACTCCGACCAACGCCACGACGGAATAGGCCAACACTTCGAGGACCGTGAACCCGGGATCGGACGTGTTGTGGTCGGTCCACGCTGGCGCCGGCGGGATTCTCCGTCATGGCCCCGCGTCCTCCCAAAAAGCGGCCCGAGTGCGAGCGCCCGCCGCCCGCGAGGCGGGCTGCTTCTTGGACGCGATCGCGGCAAGTCACGCTGGAGGGCTCGTTCGGGGATGTGCAGATTGTGGTGTCCGTCAAGAGAGACCAGCTGCACCGTCAATGAGCTCGCGGACGATGTCGGCGTCGCCGGCGTGACGTTGCGTTTCGGAAGTGACATGGACCAGGACATGGTGGAGTGTCACCGGGCTGTCTCCCCACCAGGGCACCCGCCCTACGGCGTTCAACCCGAGCTCGTTGATCGTTTCGTCGGCCACTCGCCATGTGGTTCGGTACCACGACACGATGTCCGCCGTCGCCTCGTCCGGTTTCGCCCACATCTCTGCGTTCGGCTCAGCCTCATCTGACAGCCAAGGTGGGCGCACTTCGTGCGCGCGGTCGAAGACTTCACCGAAGTACCGGAGATGAGTGCCCGCGTTGTGCTTGACAAGACCGAGCAGGTTCGTGCCCGTTGGGGTCAGCGGCCGACGGACGTCGTACTCACCGAGCCCGTCCAGCTTCCACAGCAGCACCTCACGCGCACCCAGCAAGTAGCCGTGCAGATCACCCTTGACGTCCAAGACGGTCACGTGGCGAGGCTAGTTGCGACCGTGTTCCGTTCGTGTCGTCGAGCACGGCGGCGGTAGCGAATCACCAACACCCGGAACGCCACCGAACGTCGGCTTTGCGACGGGATTATCTCGTGTCACGGAAGGGCCGGACTGCAGCGCGATGCCAGCTTCGTGTCGTGTGATTATGCGTGTCGATCTGTGCGGGATCGCTCGACTGGTTGCGTGCCGTCGATCACGACGTCGGCACGCTCGCGCGTCGGGTCACGTTCGTAGTGAGCGTCCTCGCCGGCCATCCACGACTCCCAGTCGTCGAGTGCTGCGATGCCGTCGCGTTCGATACCGCGGCGGAGGCGCTCCTCGCGAGGGGTCTCGATCCAGATCAGATAGCTGAGGTGCGCCGCCCACTCGGAGCGACCCGCCGACACGCCCTCGATGATGACGATTGGTGCCGGTTCGATCGTGTGCCATTCGGCCAGCGTCTCTGAAGGCCAGTCGTAGCGCTGATAGTGCGCGGCGTCACCTCGGGCGAACGGCTCGATGACTTGTTCGAGGAGCCGTGGCCACCAGTCGATCGGGTTGTCAGCGGCTGCGAAGTCGTCGGTGTGAATCACCGGTGCTCCGCCGGCCGCCTCGGACAGCTCGCGGAAGGTGGACTTGCCTGCACCGCCCGGTCCGTCGACCGCAACGAGTCGAAGCGGCCCGGGCCTCGCCATGATCGAAGCAACGAGCTCATCGAGATACACGGACCGAGCATTGTCGCTCCGGAGCCACGCGCCGATCCGCCCGGGAAAGTGCAGTGCACTGCTTGGGGCCGTGGTGCGGAGCGGCTGACTTGATCTCGACCGCGAAGCGGAGTTATCGGGCGCACTCGGTCATCGCGGCAGCCATGGCGCACCTCAGGGCCGAGGTCCTCGCGGGTTCGCCGATCGGGGACGATCAGGGAGTTGGCGACTCCGCGTACTCGCCGAGCGCGGCGGTAGTCGGCCTTGCCGTTCGGGGCACGGGGCACCTGGTCGACGAACACGACCGACCGTGGTGCCTTGAAGCCGGCGAGGTCCTGTTTGACCGAGGCGATGATCGTTGCCGAGTCGACGGTCATGCCCTCGGCGACCGAGCACGACCGCGGTGACCGCCTGGCCGAACCGATCGTCCTCGATCCCGACCACGAGGCAGTCGACGACCCCGTCGACACGCTTGACCGCTTCTTCGACCTCTTCGGGGAAGATCTTCTCGCCACCGGAGTTGATCACCTGACTTCCTCGGCCGAGAAGGATGAGCGAGCCGTCCTCGGCGACCTTCGCGAAGTCGCCAGGGAAGGAGTAGCGGACACCGTCGACCACCCGGAAGGTACGCGCCGACTTCTCGGGATCTTTGTAGTACCCGAGCGGGACCCGGCCACCGGCTGCGACCATGCCGACCTCCTCGGACCCGGGCTGGACTTCGCGGTCGTCCTCGGTGAACACCTTCGTGGTTGGCGAGACCTGGAAGCGGGCTGTCTCGTTCGTCGTTCCCTTCGTGGAGATCTGGAAGCCCATAGTGCCCTCCGACGCGCCCATGGCGTCGTAGAGGGAGGCCTGCTCGATCCGGTCGAGGAGTTGTTGTTTCACCTCGGTGGTCCACATCACTCCCGCCGAGACGATCTCATCGATCGACGACGTGTCGTACTTCGATCCATCGGGCCGACCCTCGTCGAGCGCCCGGATCAGCGGCTTCGCGAAACTGTCGCCCACGATGGTGAGCATGGTGACGCGATGCCGCTCGATCGTGTCGAGCACCTCATGGGGATCGAGGCTGCGATTGGTGAGCGTGATCACCTGGCCACCGACGAGGTGGGCCTCGAAGCAGCCGATCAACATCCCGGTGCCGTGCATCAGCGGCGCGGCAGGTCAGCGAGATCTTGCGGGTCCCCTCCTTGGCTGCAGCGCGGGCGAGTGCGCCTGGGGAACTCGATTCATCGGCATCGGCGTCAGGGTTTCCGCTGAAGTCACCGATCGTGTACATCACGCCTTTGGGCATGCCGGTCGTGCCGCCGGTGTAGAGCATGTAGATGTCGTCTGGGGACCTCTCGATGCGCTGGGCGGGTTGGTGGCCCGTGAGCACGTCTTCGTATGGCTGTGCGCCCGACACCCGACCGGCGCCCTCGCCGTCGTCGATCTCGACGATCAACTTGAGGTTCGGCAAACGGTCGACGACACGGGCAACCCGGTCACCGAGCGACGAATGGAAGAACAACGCCTCGGAGTCGGAGTTGTCGAGCAGGTACCAGAGCTCGTCGTCGAGGTAGCGGTAGTTGACGTTGATGGAGACGCCGCGGGTCTTGAACGTCGCGTACTGGGCCTCCATGTACTCGTTGCAGTTGTACATGCAGAGCGCGGTCTTGGAGTCAGGGCCGAGCCCAGCTGCGTCCAGCGCCCCGGCAATTCTCGCGGCACGTTCGTCGTATTCAGCCCACGTGCGCTTCAGGTCGCCATGGGTGATCGCGGATTCCTCAGGGATCGCATCGGCGATCGACTCCCAGACGGTCGCCACGTGCGTTCTCATCCGCCGACGGTAACTGAATCGGAAAGGTCCGATCCACACAAGTCGAGTCGATCAGCCCGTCGAGATGGGACACAAGACATCAACGAAGAACCACCCCCGGACGTTCATCAAGCGATGCCGAACGACGCTTCGGCATCGGCGAAGCATCTCATGTTCTCTCCCACCTCCGCGGGCGCTGCATCCCACACCGCCGGGTCCGGGACGGGACTATCTCGCGGTCGCGGTAAGGGCCGTACGTGTTGTGGTCGTTGCACCTCCGCTGCGGGATTACGGCGTCCGCGTGTATCGGGTGCGATCGGGCCACGCCGTGGCGGTGACCCAAAGCGAGCCGTCTCAGTTGCCGGTCCGCAACCGGACGCTCGATGGACTGGGTGATTGACCCATCTTCGGCTTCGATCGTGGTCATCTAGTGTCTGGTGATGTCTGGGGATCAACCTTCGGGGACGGTGACGTTTCTGTTTACCGACATCGAGGGTTCCACGAAGCGGTGGGAGGCCGACCCCGACGCCATGCGGGTCGAACTCGCTGCGCATGACGACGTGTTGCGGGCAACGGTCGACGCCGAGGGTGGCTGGTTGTTCAAGCACACCGGTGACGGGGTGGTCGCCGTGTTCCAGACGGCCCGGACGGCGGTGGACGCGGCGGTCGGTGCGACGTAGAGTTGGGCTTCCGCGCGGATGGGGATCGTGTCGGGTGAGGCCGAGTTGCGCGGTGACGACTATTTCGGGCCGACGCTGAACACGGCGGCCCGGGTAATGGCCGCTGGTCACGGCGGCCAGATCCTGATCGCCGCCTCCACCGCCAGCTTGGTATCCGACGTCGATGTGGTGGATCTGGGGGTGCGGAGCCTGCGGGACCTGTCGGCGCCGGTGCAGTTGTTCCAGGTCCGCGCCGACGGTCTCCGCACCGAGTTCCCGTCGCTGCGCACGGTGGATGTGGTGCCGGGGAACCTGCCGGTGCAGGAAGTCGAGTTTCGTCGGCCGTGCCGATGCCGTGGACACGATCATCGACGCCGTCGGTGATCATCCGGTGGTGACCTTGATCGGGGTGGGTGGGGTCGGCAAGACCCGCCTCGCGCTGCAATCGGCGGCGATGCTGGCGCCACGGTTCCGTGACGGTGTCTGGCTGATCGAACTGGCCCCGGTGACCGACGGTGATGGTGTGGACGGGGCGGTGGCGGCGGTGTTCATGTTGCAGCCCCAACCGGGCCGAACCTGGCGGCAGGTGGTCGTGGACGGCTTGGCCGCTCGTGAGGTGTTGTTGGTGATCGACAACTGCGAACACGTCCTCGACGACAACCGCCGCCTCGTCGAAGCGCTCGCCGCCCGAGTGTCTGGCGGTGCGTGTGTTGGTGACGAGTCGTGAATCGTTGGCGGTCGATGGGGAGTGGGCGTGGCGGGTGCCGTCGCTCACCGGTGACGCTGCCGTCGAGTTGTTCATCGAACGTGCCGACACCGCCGCATTGGGCTTTTCGACCTGATCACAACGATCTGCCAGTGATTGGTGAGATCTGTGACTCGCCTCGACGGGATCGCGTTGGCGATCGAGTTGGCGGCGGCCCGGGTGCGGTCGATGAGCCCGACCCAGATCCGTGACCGTCTCGATGAACGGTTCCGACTGTTGACCGGATCACGACGTTCGATCGAACGGCACCAAACCTTGCGCCACGCGGTGCAGTGGTCGTACGACCTGCTGGAGCCCGTCGAGCAAACCGTGTTGCAGCAGGTGTCGGTGTTCGTCGGCGGGTTCAGCCTCCATCCGCGACGCGGTTCGACCACCGACCCCACGAGTACGAGATCCTCGACATCCTCGACTAGCTCGTCCGGAAGTCGTTGCTGCACGTCGACCGCGACGGCAGCGACAGTCCGGTACGGCGATGTTCGAGACGATCCGTCAGTTCGCCGAGGAAGCCCTCGCCGCCACCGGCTCCAGCGACGACACCCGCGACTGCCACACCCACTACTTCGCCGATCAGATCGAGAGCGCGCGTCTGGAGATCTACACGAGTCCGAACGAGGTGCTCGTGTACCGGTTCGTCGACATAGAGATCGCGAACCTGGCAGCTGCGTTCCGGTGGGCTGCCGACATGCAGCGTGTCGATCAGGCGGTGCGGCTCGCCGGCTTCACCCACGAGTACGCCCGGAACCATATGCGGACCGAAACGTTCGGATGGGCCGAGGAGGTTCTCGAACTCGCCCGGCAACACCAACACCGTTATCTGCCGTTCCTACTCGCCCAGGCGTGCGACAGCGCCCTCGCCGCCGGTCGGATCGACGATGCGATCCGCTTCGGAATGGAAGCGATCGAGTTGAATGACGACGACCGCTACGAACCTTCCAGCGCCGCATACATCAGAGCGGGATTCGCAGTGTCGAGCACCGGCGACATCGGTCGCGGAGTGAGCATTTTCCGTGCCGGAGCGGAACACCCGACCGATCCACCCGTCTTCGGCAACCTCGCATTTCTGCACATCTTCGCCGGGCTGGCCGACATGCGGTTGTCCGTCGAGGAAACCAACGACGCGATCGCCCGACTCGCCACATCCACGATGCCGACGATCCGGGCAGCCGGTGTCTGGGTGCAGGCACTCAGCGTCGGCGACGACACCTCTGCTGGGATCCGGCTCGACCGAGCAAGCGATCGACATGAGCGTGGCCTCGGGGAATCGCACGCTCGAAGAGACCCTGCGCGGGATGCAAATGGGATTGCTGGCCGAGACCATCGACCTCGACACAGCGTTCACGATGTTCACCGAACGAGTCAACACTTGGCAGATCATGGGCGACCCCTTCGCGACTGGCGGGGGTCACCGAACTCGCGAACATGCTCGCTCGCCTCGGCTACCCCGACGGCGCAGCGCGCGAACGATGCGGAGCCATCAACCCCGACGCAGACCCCGACATGGCTGCAACAATGTCGCCGCTCATCTGGCCGGTGCGCGAGATGATGGGACCCGACGCGCTTCAACGATGCCTACCAAGCAGGCACACGGCTCAGCCCGCAAGCCGCCGGAGAACTCGCCCACCAACTCATCGCCCAAGCACGCGCCGAACACACCACCAACACCTGAACCACCAAGCGAGCCAGCCCCAGATACCGCTCCTCGGCGAAACATGCCAGCGAAGACGGAACTCGTCCGCTATCGCCATTCGACCACCCGTTGTCGATCGGTTGCTAGCCGGCATGCTCCGACCCGATAGCCAACGGACGTGGCGTGTCGTGTTCGACAGACGGTCGGAACTTCTCGTCGTCCATCTCAGTAGGCGGTCCTCAACCGGACGCTGTCACGATTCGACAGTCCTTCGACGACAGTGATTATGCGGTGGCCGTTTGGGTCGGAGAGGTGACTGACCTCGTCGGAAGCGCCTTGTCGCGGGCGACTTCGATCCGCGATTACCAGGCGGGAGAGTCGGCTAACTTGCGACGCGAGCGGCTGTGGGTCGCCGAATTGATCATGCTGAGGAGCGCCGGTGATGACGCACGATGAACGGCCGGTAGCGGGCGACGATGTGATCGGCGAGTACGAGCAACGGGTGCCTGAGTGGATCAAGAACTTGGAGCGTCCGGCCACGCTGGTGGTGACCCTGACTCTCGGACCTCTCGCTGGAATTCGCGAGTAGGGACTGGGGTGTTGATCGCTCAGCCATACATCGGCACGAAGCTGGCCGAGTTCGGCGCCGAGGTGATCCACATCGAACGCGCCGGTGGGGACACGTTCCGCACGACCGCGCCGTTCATCACCTGCGGG
>CAWHEI010000012.1:0-1176186 GCA_963828415.1 Ilumatobacteraceae bacterium | reverse complement strand
ACGAAAGCCCTGGTAGATGGCAACATCCGCCAGGGCTTTCTCGCGTCCCCACCCGTTTATCTAACGGTTTGTCTAACCGGTTGTGCGGTGAGCGTCAGCTGAAGAGCGTGTCATCGGGGGAATTGTCGGCGTCGTCAGCGTCCGGCCGTCGTCTCTGCGCCCTCCCCCTTGGGAACTTCGGTCCGGGTCCGTACTCGACTGCGGTCCCCCGTTGTTGTTTGGAGACCTTGACGATGATGTCTCGTTCCTGGAGGTCGCGAAGCAGATCGCGGGCCCGATAGACGTCGACGTCGAAGAGGTTCTGCAGAGTGCGATTGCTGATGCGGCCGTACTCGGTGATGTGCGCGATCACCTTTCGATCGGTGTCGTCAATCGTCCGCCGGTGATACCCGACAGCACTTCCCAGCGCACCGAGAGTCGAAGCTCGAAGGCGATACTCCGATCGCTTCAGACGCGCCGACTCGCGCGTTGCCTCGAGGATTCCGGGAACGTCTTGAGCGAGCCGTTGCAGAACTGCTTCGGCCTCTGCCTCGCTCTTCTGGATGATCGACGCCAAGTCTGAAGCGACAATGGTCCGAGTCGTGAGCAACGTGAAGATCACCAAGAGCGTGTCCACGTCTTCCTTCTCGGCCTCACCGAGATGCTCGACATAGCGCACGACCTGAGTTCGAGGTGCCCCACCGACGAATGCCACTCGCGTGGTGTCGACTCTCTGTTGGATCGACGGCGTGTCGTGGCCAGAGCGAATGAGCTCCCTGTACATCCGATCGACTCCTCGGCCGGTCTCCTCGGCGATGCGCAGCTTGCGGGCTGCCTGGAAGAGGCAGCGGTTTCTCGGCTTCGAAGGGTGTGTGAGGATGTTGTGCTCGTTCACGCCGGCGACCAGAGGCCCGGGCGACTCGACGACGAATGCGCTTGATGAGTGTTCGATGGCGACGGGAGCGTCGAGTCTGAACTCGCGGTGGAGAACGGCGTTTGCGATGACCTCGCGGATCGCTGCCTGGGGGAAGTCTGCGATCTCGATCTGACTACCGTCAGGAAGATTCAGTGGCGTCACATGTCGCCGTGCCCACGAAAGTTCGATGAGTTGGTCGAGCGCGAGGAGTAGAGGACCGCTGAGTCGCTCGACGATCGTTGCTTCACCGCCCGGTGTCGAACGGTGTTGATAGACGATCCAAGGTGACCCGTCGGCACGGTTGCAGAACAGCACCTCGCCGGCGCGCAACAGCCGATCCTGTTCGTCAACGACCCCGAGCCCGCGAAGCATTTCGAGATCGGACAGCTTCGCGAGCTCACTCATCTGATCCGACCCCTGGCGAAGCCGTCGCCGCGCTGCGTCGAGTGCCGCTGGGACGAGGTCCGTGATTGACGAGCCGGCGAGCTCGGCCGACCAGTCGACCCCTCGCCGCTCCTCTCTCAGAGCCGCCTGATCTTGGGGGCTCATCGGTAGACAGTCGGTGCCCACTCGACGTTTGGCCCGACCTTGCGTATCGGCGTGGATTTCGAAGCTGCGAGGCACCGTCAGAATGACTAACCGCGAGCCCTCGATCCAGATCTCCTCGGCCTTCACCAGAAGTGCAGGACGTGTGAGTTCGTAGACCCGACGCTGAACCGTCTGGACATCAAGATCGGTGCCGACGAGCGCTTCCACTCCGGCAGCATCGTCGTCGACGCCGATCACGATGGTTCCACCCTCGGCATTGGCGAAGCAGATCGCAGCATCGACCAGCAGCTTCTCCGTGTTCGATGAGTTGCCTACCTCCTTGAAGTCGAGCGTGTACGACTCGACGTCCGCGGCGGTAGCGCCATCAATGACGCGGCCGATCTGCAACTCGATGTCCTGATCCATCGGCTTTGATCCTAGTTTGGCGAGATCCTGAATGTCAGAGCTTCGCCAAACAATCTCAAAGTAGGCATCCACGTCTCGAACACAGCCGCACTGTCGATGACGATGATGCGGACGGCCACGTGTACGGCATCCGGCCCGAGCCACCGCGCTTCGACGAATTGATCCGGCGGCCAGCTCTCTACAGCAACGACTCGCCGTTCCGGCCGCCAGGACCGATCTTGCGATGGATCGGATCGCGACGTCTTCGGCTGCTGTTCCAGGCCGGGCTCGTGACAGCGTTCGCTGCCGTTGTCGTCGCGATCCTGCGCTGATCGCACAGAACCTCTGTCAGCCGGCTCAGGGGCAGTACACCGAAACGCCCATCGAACCGGTGACGAATCCGTCGGCGCGAGACTGAGGTCATGACCGCGACGCCATTGATCCATTGGACGACGCTCACAATCGACTGCTCCGACGCCGAAGTGCTCGGCGCGTTCTACTCGCGGCTGCTCGGCTGGGAAGTCACAGCTCGCGATGGCGCCGGTTGGTTGCAGGTTCGCAATCCTCAGGGCGGCATCAGCCTGAACATCCAGGCAGAGGACGCCTACGAGCCACCGGTCTGGCCCGAGCAGCCCGGACTGCAGTCGAAGATGATGCACTTCGAAGTCCTCGTGACCGACCTCGACGCGGCCGTTCGAGTGGTTCTCGAATGTGGGGGCACCGAAGCGTTGCATCAGCCCGCGGAACGCGACCGCACGCGTCTTCGCATCATGCTCGATCCAGCAGGCCACCCCTTCTGCTTGTTCGTTCACGGCGAGTAGCGGCGTCGATCTCCAGACCCCTCAGATCGCGGACGCCCCTCGACCGCCGGGTTGAAGACAGTGATTACCGAGTGCGCTGCTTGGGACGCACTCGAGTGGCCCGGATCACGGGTGGGCCGGGATTGTGCGGCGCGTTATCGGGCGTCCCTCGCGGCGCAATCTCACGCTCGTCGGGCGTGGTCGGCACCCCACGCCTGTTTCGACGCCGATGGCCAATTGCCAGCCGCCAAGGTGTGCCCGGGTGAGCGACCCGCTTCGACCTTGTTTGCCACGCGTCGACCAGCTCAGCCGGTGGGTCCACACCGGGCCCCCGATTCTATGTCCAACCGAGTAGGTAGATGATCCAGATCACCACGATGATTCCGGCGTAGATCAGCGGGAGCGCTGTCGTCCTCCCGTTCTTGTCCGGTCGGAAGTAGCACCATACGCCTATAACGATGGCCAGAACGCTGACGAGGAGACCGGCACCCCACGCCACCATGACATCCCCCAACCTCAACGACCCGACAGACACCGCAGCCCGCAGTCGCCCGCTCGCTGAATGCGAGCGAACCGTACGGACCGTCGGCCGCGCTGTCAATACCGATGTCAGCAAACTTATCAACGGCTCGACGGCACTCGAGTCCGTGCCCGGAGGCACCACTACGCGAGCGATAATCCCCTCGCGAAACGCTCTCGCCCGCGCCGCATCGCCGGCGTACCGTGCGGCCGAAGTGCCCGGTATCAGCACGGATGATTCAGGCAGCGGAGTCCTTGCCGAGATGCACCGGAACTCGTCGATCGTCGTCATCGAACACGGCGACGAGTTCGAGGCGTGCACCGAGGGCTTCGAGGTACTGGCGAAGCGTCGAAACGCGAACGTCCTCGGAGTGCTCAAGCTTGGAGATCGCACCCTGGGTCACGTCGAGTCGACCGGCCAATTCTGCCTGGCTGATTGCCTCACCGTGACGGAGTTCGTACAGCCGGATCT
This sequence comes from Ilumatobacteraceae bacterium, assembly GCA_963828415.1. Taxonomy (GTDB): domain Bacteria; phylum Actinomycetota; class Acidimicrobiia; order Acidimicrobiales; family Ilumatobacteraceae; genus Sva-07. Next base: position 1,172,567 of record CAWHEI010000012.1, on the reverse strand, counting down.
CCTCGAGCGTGTCGCGGCGAAGCTCTGCGAGACGTTCGGTCGCACCGGGGCGGGCGACGACTTGGCCACGGAGTTCGGAGAATTTGGTTCTGGCCATCAGATCAGTCCTTCATTTCGGAGTTCGTCGAGGTAGCGGTCGTACAGGTCATCGGCGAGCGGCACTGCCCACTCGTACCAGTCATTCCACTGGCCCGTTTTGTCACCGCCGAGCAGCAGGATCGCTTGGCGACGTGGATCGAAGCTGAACAGCACCCGGAGTGCACCGCCCTGGGCCGCTCTGAGTTCCTTCATCGACTGATGTCGCGAGGCATGGATTCTGTCGACGATCGGACGACCGAGGTCTGGTCCTCGCTCGGCAAGCACGTCGACTCGATCGGTGACCGCCTCTTGTTGTTCGATGGTCAGTGTCGACCACCAGTCGACGAACTCGTCGGTGACCTCGACCTCCCACACCTCACCAGTATGAGCTCTCACTCATCATGAGTCAAGACTCATATCTGGTCGCACACTTCGCTCAACCGATTCCATCGACGGAGCGCTCGCGTACCGGCGAACTGTGCGGTCTCTGGCGGCCGATCGAGGGCGCATAATCCCAGTCACAGTTGCGAGTACGTCTTCGTGGCCCGACGCCGTTGAGCACCACGACGTTCATCCGGGCGTGGTCATACTTGGCCGGTGGAGATCCGTGAACTCGTCGCCGGCGAAGAAGTCGAGTTGGTAGCGCTGTTCGCAGCGGTGCTCCCCGGCTCGCCGACGGCGCAGGTTGATCGTCTCGACGAGCCTGCGGCGTTCCTGCGGGAGTCGCACTGCTTTGCGCTCGGTGCCTACGCCGACGGTGCCCCGGTTGGGCTGGCCTGGGGCATGCAGATGCGCTCACCCAACGGGCGGCTCGCCACCTACCTCCACGAACTCGACGTCCACGAAGACTGGCGCCGAAAGGGTGTCGGATCTGCCCTCGTCAACGAAGCAATGAACCTCGCTCGCCGTCGCGGCTCGACGAAGTTCTGGCTGTCGACGGACGGCCGAAACGAGCCCGCCCAGGCGTTGTACGAGTCGCTGGGAGGGGACCGCAAGCCGCTCGTCAACGTCAACTACTGGTGGGACCTCGCCTGAACATGGGCAACCAGATCCTCACGCTCGCCCTCGACGTCGACGGTGTGCTGCTCGACCCCGACCGCAATGGCGCTGGTCACTGGACGAACGAACTCACCACCCGGTTCGGTATCGAACGCGCCCAACTCCGCGAGTCGTTCTTCATGAACAGCTGGGACGACGTCGTCAACGGCCGACGCAGCGTCGAAGACGGCATCGGTGAAGCACTCGCACTGATCGGCACGACGGTGGACGTCGAGTCGGTGCTGTCGTGCTGGTTCGATGCCGACTACGCCCCGATCGACGAGACGTTCGACCTCGCACGCCGCGCCGCCGCAGCCGGATGCCGAGTCGTGCTCGCCACCAACCAGGAACACCGACGCGCCGACTACCTCCATCGACGAATCGGAGCGACCGTTCCACTCGACGCCGTCGTCTACTCCGCCGACGTCGGCTGCCAGAAACACGACCCGAGGTTCTTCGAGATCGCATCCGACCACCTCGGCCTCGACGCTGGCCAACGTTCGAGCGTCGTGTTCGTCGACGACGTCATGCACAACGTCGAGGTGGCTCGATCAGCTGGCTGGCGTGCGGTCCACGCGTCAGCAGATCAACCCTGGCGACACGACGTCGCCGAGCTGCTCGGACTTCCGCAGTAGTCACCACCTAAGTCGCGCACGCCCGTCGATGCGCTGCGCCGAGCAACGGCCCGTCCGTGGCCGTCGACCGAGTCGGGTCTGCGATGCTTCGTCGGTGTGGCAGCGCGGTGAGACGGTTGTCCATCAAGAAGTCTGGGGTGGTCGTCTGTGGGCGGCGCGACCCTTGACCGTCGTGGAGGACACCACCGAACGGACACTGCTGTGGATCCCGCACGGCACCGTCCGCAAGGTTCCGGTGACTCCTTCGCATCGTTCCGACCCATCGGATGTCCATCGCCGGACGATCGAGAATCTCGTGCACGGGGACTGGGAACTCGGTGAACACGTGTGGGATGTGTCGAGTCTGTGGATTCTGCGTCCGGGCGATTGGCACTCCACGTTGGTGTCGTGGCGGCCGGACGGCTCCGACCTGGGCTGGTACGTCAATCTGCAGCGGCCGATGCGTCGCAACGGGGTCGGGTTCGAAGCGATGGATCTGATGCTCGATGTCGTCGCCGAGCCGGATCTCTCGTGGAGATGGAAAGACCGCGAGGAGTTCGACGAGATCGTCCACCGCAAGATCTTCCACTCCGAACTCGCAGAACGGGTCCTCGCCGAGGCGCTCGCCACCATCGACGACATCGAGCATCGGCGGCCACCGTTCGACAGTCGCTGGCACGACTGGAGACCCGACCCGACGTGGGCGACTCCGGTGCTCCCCGACGGCTGGCACGAGATCTCGTAGCCCGACCACAGCACGTGGCGCGTAGGCCGCCCGGTGCTGGCGTCGCCGGTCAGGTCGCTTCGAGAATCCTCGGATGTGCAAGGTCGTTGTTATCGACAACGACTGTGGCATGGCTGCGCGGTGCGACGTCGCTGGTGTAGCGGTCCCAACCGTGTCGGTAGCGCGGCCACCGGGCTGCCGCGAGCCGACGATCGAGCTCGACGGCACGCTGGGACACGTCGTCGGAAAGGTCCGCCAGCAGATACTGCAGCCAGTCCGTGTCGCAGCGTTCGTCGGCGTCGAGATAAATCGAGACGTCCCAGACCGCGGCGAACTCCGGGCGATGGAGGAACAGGCCGTCGAACACGAGCACGGCGTCTGCGGTGACGTCGACGATCTCCTCGCAGGCGGTGTCGGTGGGTTCGTCGAACGCGGCGACCAGGACGCGGTCGGCCCCCTCGCGGAACGGGCTGAGGAGCTCGGTTGCGATGCGATCGAGATCGTGCGAGTCGAGGTAGTAGCCCTCGGCCGAGGTCGTCCCGCGCGCGAGTCGCTCCGCGCGCGGCCGGTGGAACGAATCGGTCGTCGATCGGATCACTTCCCGTCCTCGCTGGCCGAGATGGGCTGCCAGCTCGTCCGCGAAGGTGGACTTGCCCGACCCAGATCGGCCGTCGATGCCGACGAGCACGCGACGCCGATCGACGCTGCACACCCGATCAGCGACGGAACGCAGTACGGCGTCTCGATCGACCGTCCGAATCGGAGACGGGTGTCCGTCGAGCCCTGCCGGCATGCGGTTCAGTCTGGTTGATCGGGACCCTCGTGGACGGCGATCCGGTGGACCGATCGGGCGTGGAGGTCGACGAGCCAGGCGTCGGGCATGGCGAGGTCCTCCCAGAACGCCACTGCGTCGAGGTCGGGGATCTGTCGGTCGAGCCATGCCGACATGACGGTTCCGTGCGAGACCACGACGGTGTCGTCGCCGAGCTCGGTGATGACGGATCCGAACCGTGCCACCGCATCGTCGAGTGGCTCCCATCCGGGGACCACCGCACCGCTCAGGTAACGGTGAACCGCACCCTCGAATTCGCGCCGGTCGTCGTACCAGCGTCGCTCGACCTCGCGGAGGCGCTCATCGGAACGGACTGCGCCGACGCCGAGCGCGACGGCGGTCTCGACGGCCTTGGGTTCGGTACTGCAGACGACGGTGCACGCTCGTTCGGAGACGACGGTTCGCAAGGCGAGCCCGACTCGACGCGCATCGTCGGTCGCGTCGTCGGCCAGCCGCCAGGTCCCGGGCCGGTGATCTGCCATGTCGGGACGTGCATGTCGAACCAGCACGAGGGAGCCGGGCCCCGACAGCGACCCCATGCCGGCAGGATTCTTCACGACGCCGACCAGCTCAGCTCGGGCCGTCGGTGGCGTCAGAGCGAACCCAGGTGAGTCCGTAGCGGAAGTAGCCGACACGCCGGAAGTGACAGTCGGGAAGGACCGACAGTGACGCGGCGCGTGCCTCGGCGTAGGTCAACGGTGGCGGCCACCGCTTGGGTGCCGGTGTCTCCCAGACGTCTCTGGTGAAGGTGTACCGGCGGACAGCGAGCGCATCCCGGGCATCTCGGGCGAAGTCCGCCACGGAGCGGCTTCGAGCCAGTCCCACGACCAGCAGCACGCCGCCTGGACGGACCAGCGCCACCAGATTCTCGAGACCGGCGCGCTGGTCGAGGTGGTGCAGCACGGCGACGGCGCTGACGACGTCGAACGACCCGGTCGGGAGATCGACACCTTCGAGGTCGCCGTGCAGGTAGTCGATGTCGTCGTCGTGGGATCGGGCGAGTTCGATGCTGGCCAGATCCCTGTCGAGACCGACCACGGACGGCACACGACGCCGGAGCCGGCGGGCGGTCTCGCCCTCACCGCAGCCGACGTCGAGTCCGCGGCGGGCGCCGGTCGGGACGGCGGCCAACAGCTCGTCGAACGCGTGAAGGTTCGAGTTCCAACGCTTTGGTCCACCCAGCGTGGTTCCAGGTCCCTGCACGTTGCTCACGTTGGTCGCGTCGAGTCGAGGAAGTCGCGCACGGCGTGCCGCGACGTCAGTTCCACCACGGCGAGGTGACGGTGGCTTGCCAGGGCCGCATCGAGGCGGGAGCGGCTGTCGCGTTGGTAGTTCCAGATCCAACGGAAGAACGACAGCTGGAATCGTTCAGGACAGCCTTCGGCCTGAACCGCCTTCCCATGGTTCAGCGCCGAGCGCTTCACCGCACCCGTCAGGCACGTCAGGCGCGGCAATGCGAACACGATGACGGTGTCCGCGCGCGAGAACCGCTCGTCGAACGTCCCGCCATAGTTCCCGTCGGCGATCCAACGCTCACCAGCGAACAACTCGGCCTGACGTCGCCGCCACTCGTCGCGAGGCGTCTCCACCCAGCCCGGCTGCCAGAAATGATGGTCCAGATGCACGACCGGCAGCCCCGTCCGTTCACCGAGCGCCGCCGCGAACGTGGACTTGCCAGCACCACCCGACCCGACGACCGCCACACGATCCACCCGCTCATCCTGACCGATCACACGACCCCAAACGCGGCGTGAATCCGAGCCGGCTGGGCGATCGTGGCCCGGCATGTTGGGCTGACGCCGCCCGGTGGCCGATGCGAAGATGACGGCATGGTTCCCGAGCTGGACGCCAACCGTGTGCGCAGGTGGGCGCACGACAAGACGCCGCCCGAGTTTCGCGAGGACATGCGGGTCGAGGTCGACGAGACGCCGCGAGGGCTGACGATCCTCGAGTGCCGACCGCCGTGGAGTGAGCCGATGGGTTCCGGGTGGACGCGCGCGCCGATCGCCCGACTCGCCTACTCGAAGCAGGCGGGGGAATGGACGCTGTACTACGCCGACCGCAACGATCGGTTCCAGCGCTACTGGGAGTGCGGTCCGAGCGTGCACGTTGCCGACCTGTTGGAGGAGATCGACGCCGACCCGACCTGCATCTTCTGGGGCTGAGCTGACGAGACAAGGCGCCCGGATTCCGTGAGTCTCGGTGGTCCAGAACGGGCGCTGTTCCGGATGATCCGGAACAGCGCAGAATCTGGGACGTATCTAACGGTTTATCTAACGGACCGGTCGAAACTGCCTGTTATCCACAGGTAACAAACGACACGACGAAGTCGCGAAAGTCCTGGTAGATGGCACGAAATGGCACCAATCGACACTGGTCGATATGGCCTTTCCACGGCTCATAACCCGAAGGTCGCAGGTTCAAATCCTGCCCCCGCCACCAACGGAATACCAGGTCAGAGGCCCTTTCCGACATCTTCGTCGGGGAGGGTCTCTTGCCGTTCCCGGCCCGTTGTACAACACCAGCTCTTGTACAGCGCCGACACCCGCCGAGATCACTGCCGTCACCGACGGCCATAGTGGTGCTGATGGCGCAGGCCACCTGGGGTTTCGCGAAAGCGTCTACTTCACAGGACCGGCATCTGGTCGGCGGAACGCAGTGACCTTTGGGTCGGGCGCCCGAAGCAGTGTTCGATGCAGCGGGTTTGGCGGACGTCGATCATCGTGGTGGTCCGAGTGTGCCCGGTGGAGGCGTAGCGCCCAGGTGCGAGTCCGAGATGCCGTCAGATTCTTCGTCCACGACCGGATCTGGCCCCAATCGCGGTGGTCGCCGGCCTCTGCTCCTCGCAACGTCAGCAGGATGCGCGCGAAATGCAGGTGACCGGAGTCATTCGCGAGTAGTCGAGCACGCCGGCGAATCGTCCGACGCCAAGCGGATCGAGCTCGGGAGCGACCGATCTGATCTTCCGCTCGTACGAGTTCGCCGACTGCGTGGCGCTTTCGCCCGGCTCCGACAGGGCGAGGCACGTGAAGAAGAACGCGACCGGTGTGGTGGCGAGTTGGCCTCGATGCGTCCGAACGAAGTCGGCGGCGCCGGGCATCCAGTTGTCGTACTGGATGGCAGCCCCGACGACGACGAGGTCGTAGCCAGCGACGGAGTCGACATCGCCGACGTGCCGGACGTCGACATCATTCCCGGCGTCGCCGAGTGTTCGGCCGATGTCGTCGGCGACCTCGGCCGTGGATCCGTACTGGCTCTCGTAGGCGACCAAGATCCGTGGGTCTCCGCTGAGGCCGTGTTCGTCGGCGATCATCTGAGTCGGTGTCTGCGGGTCGGAGGCGGCGAAGACCACGGGTCGAGCGGCCGCCGCGCCGATGACGGTGGCACCGACGTACGAGGTGCCGTCGATGAGTAGCTGACGTCGCCCGGGTGCGTACCCCTCCGCCGACGGCGCCTCAACTCGGCGTCGCCGAAGGTGGAGAGCAAGCCACCCGAAGGTCGGCAGCAGCAGAAGGTGGGTGAAGACGAGGTTCTGCGCCGACTCGCCGATGATCGGATTGGTCCGGGAGCTGATGAAGCCGACGGCGGCGAGCCCAGCGAGCCAGACCAGCGCTCCCAGCGCAACGAGGCCGCCCCGGACGACCCGTCGCCGGTTGGCATCGACTGCGGGCCCCGTCGTCCCAGGCGACGCGTGCGCCGAGTTCATCGTTGCGCGTTCGACGTATGTTCGTCGGCGACGGTGTCGACGCCGAGTTGGGCGAGCATGGTGGCGGTGTCGTAGAACTCCCGGTCCTCGATGATGCGGCCGTCTTCGACGCGAGTGAAGACGGCGATCGGGAGGCTCATGCGCGCGCCCGTCGGCGGGAGGGCGTCGAAATCCCCGTCGTGGCTGCCGGTGAGCGTCATTGTCATGGCGACGAGGTCGCCGTCCTCGACCTCCGATGTGATCGCCGCATGGAAGTCGGAGAACGCCGTGCGGAAGCCGCCGATCAGCTGCTCGAGCTCGTCTGGCCCGTGGAGCTGGACACCGTCAGGTCCCTCGTAGGAATAGTCGGGATGAACGATCTCGTCCAGCACCTCGAAGCGCCCCTGGTTCAAGATGTCGTCGACGAACTGTCGAACGACGGCGCTGCTCGTGCTCGCGATGGTGGTGGATGCTGCATGGTTGGTGCGAGTCGTTGTCATGTCGCCCAGTGTCCGGACTCCAAGCGGCGATGTCGTCACCCAAAGGTGGAAGCCAGGGTGGCATCGTCATCAAGAAGCCCCGCTACCGCAGCGTTCGTGTGTCAGCTGAGGAGGTCGAGAACCCGGGCGCGTTCGACGGCGGCGGTGCGATTCGCGACACCGAGCTTGTCGAGGATGTGGGTGATGTGCTTCTTGACGGTGTTCAACGACACGTAGAGCTCGTCGGCGATCTCCCGATTGGGCTTGCCGGTCGCGAGTTGGTCGAGCACCTCGAGTTCACGGTCGGTGAGTGGAACGACGAGTGGCTGCCGGGCGGGACCATCGCCGGTCGCTCTGTCGGGGGTGCGGTCGAAGGCTCGGACCAGGCGGGCAACGTGTTGCATGTCGAGAATGTGGAGATCGTCGGGCGGCGGCGTTGCGATCAGCCTGGCGAGCAGACCGGCCATGGGTTCGCCTTCATCCACGAAGATGCGGACGTAGCCCGGTGGTGCGGCGAGCGCGACCGCTCGAGCGAGCGTCGACGCCGCAGCGGCGGGATCGCTGTCGGCCAGGGCGAGTGCGCGCAGCATCTCGATCTCGATCACGCTCCCCATTCGGCGATCAGCGGTTGCGGCACCGAGGAGGCGGTCGAGCAGCGGGAGCACCTGGACCTCCTGACCGCGGTGGATCATGAGTCGGGCCAGGAGCAGGTGGGCCGGTTCGAGCGGGTGGTGCGGCTGGTCGTGCGCATCGACATGGCGGTGCTGTGTCCATTGCTCGGCCGGGCCGTCGTCGCCGTCGGCGAGCATCAGCTGCGCCCGCTGGATCGGGACGGGATTGAGGAGGTCGACGACGTCGTCGTCGGGGCCGACGTCGATCGCTTCGTCGAGAGCGGCGCGTGCCCCGCCCGGGTCTCCTTCGGCACGACGGATCCGGGCCAGCGTCGCGAGGCCCGATGACAGCGCCTGGGTGTACACGAGTTGTCGACACGCTTCGATGCCGGCTTCGACGTGTCGGCGCGCTGCTTCGAGGTCGTCGCGCTGGTATGCGACCTCGGCCAGTCCGACATGGGCGACGCCAGCGGAGGGCGACTCCGACGCAGCACGTCCGTCCTCGGGTGACAGCACCCCGCGGTACGTGTCGATCGCAGCAACGAGATCGCCTCGCGCGCGCTGTGTCCGCGCGAGGTAGTGGCAGCCGAAGGCAGCGCGGTCGGGCTCGCCGAGCGCTCGCCAACGATCGACGTTGGCCTTCAAGGCCGGCTCGGCCTCTGTGACCGCTCCACGCAGCCACGGAGCGCTCGCGAGGTGCAACTCCGCGATCAGCGCGACCGCGGATCTGTCGTCGTCGAGGCCCGACAGGGTCTGTTGCGCCAGCGTGACCGCAGCGTCGCTCTGACCGCGGAGGTGAGCGACGAAGGCGCGCACGAGTGCGATCGTCGGATCGAGGGTGGCCAGGGGGCTTGCAACACGATCGATCGACGGTTCGAACCGCTCGTCGGGATCCGTGCTCGCCTTCGCTGCGGCGTCGAGCAGCGCCTCTGCCTCGGTCGGTCGTCCCGCGTACAGCGGCAGTCCGCGCGTGCGCCACCAACAACCGTCGCGAGGCCTCGGCACCGTTCGGGAGCTCCGCCAACTTCCGACGCAGCGTTGCACCCTCTCGCTGGAGCAGCAGCTCGTCGGCATGGCGTTCGATCAGACGCATGGCCGATGCTGGATCGCCTGCGGCAGTGGCATGGTCGATCGCCTGATCGATCAGTCCGTACGCTTCGTGCCAGCCTGCCGCTCGTCGATGAAGGTCGCTCACGAGCTTCCGCGGGTGTCGGTCCAGCCGGGCGCGAAGCAGTTCGGCGAAGAGGTGGTGATAGCGCCACCAGCGGCGTTCGTCGTCGAGCGGGACAATGAAAAGATTCGCTCGTTCGCACGCTTCGAGTAGGTCCTGTCCGTCGTCGCCGCTGGTGACCGCGTCGCACAACGGACCAGAGAGTCGCTGCAGGATCGACGTCGACAGCAGGAACTCGCGCACCGGAACGGGTTGCCGATCGAGCACCTCCTCGGTGAGGTAGTCGAGTACGAAGCGGTGGCTGCCAGAGAACGTCGACAGGAACGTCGAGATGTCGTCGCGCCCGTCGAGCGACAACGCCGCGAGTTGGAGCCCGACGGCCCAGCCCTCGGTGCGTTCGGTGAGCGTCGACACGGCGTGTACGGACAGAGGGATGTCGGTTGCCCCGTCGAGGAAGTTGGCCGCTTCGGTAGAACTGAACCGCAAGTCGGCTGCCCGGATCTCGGTCAACTCGCCGCGCGCCCGACGTCGTGCCAGCAGCAGCGGCGGATCGGCCCTGCTGATCACGATGACGCGGAGCTGCTCGGGGGCGTGTTCGACGAGGAGCCTGACCCCGGCGTGGACGTCGCCGTCGTCGATCAGGTGGTAGTCGTCGAGGACCAGCACCACGTCATCGAACGCATCATTGATCCTGTTCGCGATCGCCGTAGCGATCTCATCGACCGGCGGATCGCTCGATCGGCGGATCAGACGATCGACATCGATGCGGAGCGATGTCGAATCGTCGCTTCGGGACCGGTCGAGCGAGGCCGCGACATGTCGCCAGAATCGGATCGGGTCGTTGTCGTCGGCGTCGAGCGAGAGCCACGCAGCCGAGGGCTTGCGACGGCGACACCAGTCGGCCACGAGGACAGACTTTCCACAGCCGGCCGGCGCACACACCAGCACCACGGTCCCAGGGGCCGCTGTGTCGAGACGTTCAGTGAGTCGTGGTCGCTCGGCGAACGTCTGTGGTGGACGCGGGATGTGGAGCTTCGTCGACAGCACGGCGCGGTCGTCGACTGCAGTGTCGTTGGCGAGAGCGTCGGGCTGATCGGCCATGGCACATCCGGGACTCCTACCCGGCACGCATTCCAAGGTAGCACTGACCCTTCTTAGGCCTGCCGGGAGGGCCGACCCCGGTCCGGTACGAGTCACGTGAGCGCGGCACGATTCCACCCCGAATACCACCTTCGGGTGGCGACCACAGCCACCTCAGCTGTGCACGGTGTCGGTACGCAAATCCGACACGAGGAGCCACGGTGAAATACGAGATCCACGTCGAAGGCCACATCGGCGCAAGCCAGTCCGAGTGGTTCGACGGCATGCACATCACGAGCGGGCCCGACGGCACGACGATCGCCGGCGAGGTCGCCGATCAATCGGCGCTCCACGGCCTGCTCGACCGTGTACGCGACTTCGGACTCACCGTCATCTCCGTCACGCGTGTCGACCCAAACCCCAAGGAGCAATCATGACAACCACACACGACATCCACCAGCCCATCCTCGTGATCGGCGGAACGGGAAAGACCGGACGACGAGTCGCCGAACGTCTCCGCGACCGCGGCGTACACGTCCGGATTGGATCACGCAGCAGCGCCACTCCGTTCGACTGGGAGGACCCGTCCACGTGGAACGCCGCACTCGACGGAGTCGCAGCCGCCTACATCTCGTACTACCCGGACCTCGCAGCCACAGGCGCACCGGAAGCGGTTCGAGCACTCGCTGACGCAGCACTCGATCAGGGCGTTCGTCGGCTCGTGCTCCTCTCGGGGCGCGGCGAGGTCGAGGCGCAGCGGGCCGAGCAGGTCCTGTTCGACTCCGGCGCGGACGCGACCGTGGTTCGGTGTACGTGGTTCATGCAGAACTTCAGCGAAGCCTTCCTGTATGACGCCGTGCTGTCGGGCGAGATCGTGCTGCCAGGGGGCGACGCACTCGAACCTTGGGTGGACGCAGACGACATCGCCGATGTCGCGGTCGCAGCGCTGACCGAGCCAGGCCACGTCGGCCAGATCTACGAGCTGACCAGCCCGCGGTTGTACACGATGACCGACATCGCCGCCGAGCTCAGTCGAGCCGTCGGGAGGACCATCCGGTACGTCCCGATGTCGGCCGATGACTACGCCGACGCGGCAGCCCAGCAGGGCGTGCCGGAAGAGCTCGTCGGGTTCCTCACCTACCTGTTCTCGGAGGTCTTCGGCCGCAATGCCTACACCGCCGACGGTGTGCAGCGCTCCCTCGGCCGACCCGCCCGCGACTTCGCCACGTTCGCCGGCGCCGCTGCAGCCGCCGGCACCTGGAACACGTCCGTACCGACACCTGCCTGAATACGCCATCTCACCTCACAACCCCGAAAGGAACTCTCCATGGATCTGAAGACCGCACTCCTCGGTGGCGGCATCGTCACCACCGGGCTCATGTCCGGCCTGCTGTACGGGTGGTCGGTATCGGTGATCCCCGGCACCCGCCGGGTATCGGCGACCAACTACGTCGACACCATGCAACACATCAACCGGGCCATCATCAACCCGGCGTTCGTCGTCCCGTTCATGGGCATCCCGCTCGTGCTCGGCGGCGCCGCCATCTTGCAGTTCCGCACGGGCGACCACCGCCGCGGATGGCTGCTCGCCGGTGCAACCGCGACCTACGTCATCGGCGTACTCGGCGTCACGATCGGCCGCAACGTCCCGCTCAACGACGCCCTCGATGCGTTCGACCTGCGGGCGTCGACCGGCGACGCAATCGATCAACGTCGTGGCTCCTACGAGACGCCATGGAATCGATGGCACCACGTGCGCACGATTGCCAGCGTTGGTTCGTTCGCACTCGCAGCCGCGGCGGCGCTCGTCACCGCCGACGAGGCGTGAGCGTTCGCCCGTCGAGCCTCGCCGCTCAGATCGGTGCGCTGTCATGTCGGAGACGGGCGCCCTAGGCGCTGGCCTGCTGTTCCAGCCAGTTCAAGATGGTGTCCGTTGTTTCGTCCGGCAGTTCTTGCTGGATCCAGTGACCGCAATCGAGGGTGACCTCGTCCACGTTGGGGACGAACTCCGACAGTCGTTCGAACTTCGGGATCGCGTCACGCTCGCCGCGGATCATGAGCGCCGGCGCGGGGACGATCGGATCCACATCGGCCAACAGGTGCCAGTTGCGGTCGAGGTTCCTGTACCAGTTGATGCTGCCGGTGAACCCTGAGTTCTCGAATGCGGAGACGAACACGGCGAGCTCGCTCTCGCTCATGATCGGGTCTCCCAGTGGCGCATCGGCCTGTGCGATGTTGATCATCATCATGCCCGGCTCCGGCGCGACGAGCGGCAGGTTCTTCCGGTACATGTTGCGGAGGAACTGGTGGGTGTTGTCGTCGAGTACGGCGTCGGCAACGCCGGGCCGCCGGTTGAAGTGCACGAAGTAGAAGTCACCACCGAAGACCTGTTCCATCATCTCGATCCAGGGCTGCTCGCCGCGCTCCTGGTATGGCAGGGCCAGGTTGATCACGGCGTCCACCCGGTCCGGGTGCAGGAGCGCCATGCCCCAGACGACGTTCGCTCCCCAGTCGTGACCGACGAAGGTGGCGGTGTCGTATCCGAAGTGATCGAGCAGCGCGGCGAGGTCACCTGTCAGGTGTGCGATGTCGTAGTCGGTGACGTCGACCGGCCGGGACGAGTTGCCGTAGCCCCGCTGGTTGGGGACGATCACGTGGTAGCCCGCTGCGGCGAGCGCGGGCATCTGGTGACGCCACGAGAAGGCGTGCTCCGGCCAACCGTGGCAGAGCACGATGGGCGTGGTGTTCTCACGGCCCGCCTCGAAGACTTCGAGTTCGACGCCGTTGACCGGGATGATCGTGGGCTCGGGAAAGTCGGTTGGGTTGAACATGGTTGTGCGCTCCTTCTGGTGAGGGTTCTGGGTGATGGGAAACCACCGTAGGAACCGTTGCGGACAGCATCTGTCCGCAAGGCGTGGCAATCTGAGAAGGTGACGAACGATCCGACTGGCCGGGCGCTGCTCCTGCTGTCGCTCCTGCAGACCCATCGGTTGTGGCGGGCCGCAGAACTCGCCGAGCGCCTGGAGGTCACCGAACGCACGGTGCGGCGCGATGTGGACAGGCTCCGCACCCTCGGCTATCCCGTCGACGCCACCACGGGGACCGGCGGGGGATACCGCCTTGCCGTCGGCGCGCATCTGCCACCGCTCGTCCTCGATGACGACGAAGCCGTCGCGGTCGCTCTCGGGCTGCGCTCCGCGGCAAGCGCCGCCGTCGGCGGCATCGAAGACACCTCGCTGCGCGCCTTGGCGAAGATCGAGCAACTCCTTCCCGACCGGCTGCGGCGCCGAGTCTCAACCCTGCACTCCAGCGTGGTCGAACTGCGCTGGTCCGGCCCCGACACCGACGTCGACCCCGACGCACTCGGCGTCCTCGCCGTTGCGTGCCGCGACCGCGAGGAGGTCCGCTTCGACTACCGCCGCCGGGATGGCGACCGCAGCCAACGCCTCGTCGAACCGCATCAACTCGTCACCGCCGAACGTCGCTGGTATCTCGTCGCGTTCGACCTCCGCCGCAACGACTGGAGGACCTTCCGAGTCGACCGGTTGAGCGCCACCACGCTGGCCGGCGGCCGCTTCGCGGCCCGCGAGATCCCGGGCGGCGATGCCGGAGCCTTCCTCACCGCATCGATTGCGTCGATACCCCGCAACGTCCAGGCCGTGATCACCGTCGACGCTGACTCTGCCCAGATCGAGCCGCTGCTGTCCGTGGTCGACCACGACGTGGTCGAAACCGCGACCGACTCGTGCGTCATCCGCATCAACGGAGAAGACGTCGACCACCTGACCTTGTCGATCGTCCGCGTCGCGCTCGGTGCACCCGTCACCGCGATCGAGCCGGCCGCTGTCGCCGACGCCGTGGCGCTGCTCACCGAGCGTCTCCCGAGTCGATCAGCGACATCGAACCTCTGAGCGGGTGCGCGGACCCGGCGTCAGAGAATGCCGAGGTCTCTGGCGGTCTGGACTGCGGCCTTGCGGTCTCCGACGCCGAGTTTGCGGTAGATGGCGGCGCAGTGAGTCTTGACCGTGTTTGGCGACACGTACAGCTCGGACAGCGATGTCACGTTGCGACAACCTGGTCGGGAGGTATCGAAGGACGGCGGTCTCCCGTTCGGTCAACTGCTCGACCAGGGCGTCGGTGGTTCGGGCTGCGTCTCCGCTCACCGATCGCGTTCGGCCGCCGAGGGCGTGGCGCGATTCGATGCGAGCCAGGTAGCGGCCGGCGATCCCTGGGTCGGGACAGCGATCGATGATCGACCGAGCCTCGGTCAGCAGTCCTTCTCCCGTGTGGTCATCTGCATCGAGGAGTGTGTCGCCGCAGATGGTGAGGGTGTAGGCGAGGGCGAGATCACCGGGGATCTGCCGGGCCAGATCGACCGCCTTGTTGGCATCGGCCCGAGCTGACGCAGGGTCGGCGGCGCCTCGCCCTCTGAGGGCGTAGGCCGGTGCGATCCGGTAGTAGGAACTCATCGCCAACTCTCCGGCGGTGTCGAGCGCCCGCTGGCCTCCCGAGGCGTCTCCGCTGTCGTCGAAGTCGTTGATGGCTTGATAGATACGGCTCAGCACATGGGTTGCTCGGAAGTCGGCGGCCGCCGACTGTTGCACGGCGATCTCGAGCACCTCTCGTGCCTCGCCGGCCTGGCCGGCCCACATGAAGACACCGCCGGCAGATGTGGCGAGTTCAGGGCGGTGGGTCGCGAACTGGTCGGTCGCCTTCATCTGGCGGGCAAGCTCCAGCGCGGTGCCGACATCGCCGTCCGCGATGGCGAGATTCATGCGCAGCGGCGCGGTGATGGTGCGATCGAAGCCGGGCGGTGCGAGTCGGTGGGTGGTGTCGACCCACTCGTGGGCGCGGGCGTAGTTGCCGCCGATGTAGTCGCACCAGCCCCACGTCAGGGCGCACGCCGGGTCGTTGGTTGCTGGTTCGCCGATCCGTTCGAGCAGCCTGCGGAGCGTGTCGATCTGGCCATCGGAGATCAGCTGCGGCCCGAGCACGTACATCAATCGGACCGCCACCTCGTGTTCACCTGCTGCAAGACGGTGCCCGATCGCTCGCATCGGGTCGCCCTCGTCTTCGAACCAGGCCGCCGCGCGTCCGTGGAGCTCGCCGAGATGCTCGGCGGTCAGCAGCTGTCCGGCTTCGAGCCTGAGGAGGTCTCGGAAGAGGTGGTGGTAGCGGTACCACGAGCCGGTGCGGTCGAGCCCGATCAGGAGCTGGTTGGTCCTCGCCGTCTCGAGCAGCCAGTGTGAGCCACCCGTGCTGGCGGTGACGGCGTCGACGAGTGCGCCGTTGAACTGCTCCAGCACGGACGTCTCGAGAAGACGCCGGCGTTGCTCGTCGCTCTCCCCGGCGAGGAACTCCTCGGTCATGTAGTCGACGACGAGCTGATCGTCGCCATGGAACGACTCGACGAATCGTTCGGGGTCGCCGGAGCGTTGCAGCGACAACCCGGCGAGCACCAGGCCGGCCGCCCACCCTTCCGTCCGACGACACAGTCGCTCGACGACGCGCTCGTCGAGGATCTGGTCGTCGTGATGGAGGAGGAGACCGGGGGCCTCCGCTGTTTCGAAGCGGAAGTCGTTGCCCCGTATCTCCGTGACCTGATTCCTGACTCGGAGCCGCCCGAGCCGAAACGGCGGATCGATCCGGGTGGACACGACGATCGTGACGGTCGGTGGACAGAGGTCGATCAGGCGCTCCATGCCGCGATGCACCGACGCATGGTCGATCAGGTGGTAGTCGTCGATCACGACGACCAGCGGCTCGGGAAGCTCGGCGAAGACGTTCACGATGGCCGAGATCAAGGTCTGCTCATCGCTGTCCGAACTGCTGACGAGCTGCCTCAGCGAGCCCGTCGACGATGGAACCACCTCGCCGATGGAAGCGATGAGGTAGGCCCAGAACCGGGCCGGATCCGAGTCGGAGTCCTCGACCTGGAGCCAGGCGAAGGCCTCAGGGCGTTCGGCGACCCACGATGCCAGCAGCGTCGACTTGCCGGAACCGGCCGGTGCGCTCGCAAGTACCAACCGGACGTGGCCGGCGAGGCCGGCATCGAGCCGGTCGAGGAGCCTCGATCGCTGCACGAGCCGATCGGGCAGCGTCGGTGGCACCAGCTTCGTCGCTGCCAAACCGCTGTCCGGGTACCCGGTCATGGGCCCGACCCTAACGTCGTCGGCGAAATGCGGAGCCTGCGGGTGATCTCACCCGGGTGAGATCACCGATCGTACGAGGCCGCCTGGTACCGGTCGCCTCCAGCATGGGGACATGCCCGAACCAACCACCTACGAGATCGTGCTGCGGGGCCGACCGAGCCACCGTCTCCTGCGGCCGCTCCTCGACGACTTCACGATCGAGGCCTCACCTGACGGTGCGGCTCGATGCCTGACCCGTCTCGTCGGCGACATCGGTGACCCCGCTCACCTCCACGGAATCGTGGCCCACCTCACCTCGGTGAACCTCGAAATCGTCTCGATCGCCCCGGCGTCAGCAACGGATGCCGACACCACCATCAAAGGAACAGCATGACCACCCAGGAACAGACCACCGCCGCCCGCCACGCCGCAGCCACCGAAGCACAGATGCGCGCCATCACCCAAGACCGATACGGCTCGGCCGACGTTCTCGAAGTCAAGAGTGTCGTCCGCCCCACACCGAAGCCCGACGAGGTCCTCATCGAAGTCGTTGCCGCAGGGGTCGATCGCGGTACCTGCCATCTCATGACCGGCACCCCGTACCTGATCCGCCTCGCCGGCTTTGGACTCACCAAACCGAAGAACCGCGTCCCCGGCCTCGACGTTGCCGGCCGCGTGGTGGCCGTCGGCACCGACGTCACCCGATTCGCCCCGGGCGACGAGGTGCTCGGCATCGCCGACGGCTCGCTGGCCGAGTACGCAACCGCCAACGAGGACAAGCTGGTGGCCAAGCCGGCCAACCTGAGCTTCGCGCAGGCGGCAGTCGCAGCCGTGTCCGGCATCACCGCTCTCCAGGCGCTGAGCGACGTCGGTGGCGTTCAGCCTGGTCAACGAGTCCTGATCGTCGGCGCCTCCGGCGGTGTCGGCAGCTTCGCCGTGCAGCTCGCCAAGGCCCTCGGCACCGACGTCACTGCCGTCGCAAGCACCCGAAACCTCGACTTCCTGCGTTCCCTTGGCGCGGACCATGTCGTCGACTACACCGCAGCGGACTTCACCACCACCAACCAGCGCTACGACCTCATCGTCGACATCGGAGGCCGCAACAGCATCTCCCGCCTTCGCAGCGTCCTGACCACGACCGGCACGCTCGTCATCGTCGGAGGCGAGAACGGCAACCGCATCACCGGCGGCATCGGCCGCCAACTCCGAGCGCTGATGCTCTCGCCGTTCGTCAAACAGCGACTCACCACGTTCATGAGCACTGAGCACTACTCCCTCATGGAGCGACTCGCGGACCACATCACCACCGGAGCAGTCACGCCCGCAGTGCAAGCCAGTTTCCCGCTTGCCGATGCCGCCACGGGCATCGAGCAGCTCGACACCGGCAAGGCCACCGGCAAGACCGTCATCATCGTCCGCGACGACGGAGACGATCGTGTCGAATGAACCGACGGCGTCGAATGAACCGACCGTCGACGACGCGAGACGCCGGACCCACCTCCTGAACGCCTTGCCGTGGCTCTGGCTCGGCCTGTCCGCCGTATGGGCCGTCGTCATCTTCGTCACCGACCAGCTCTCGTGGCCGCTCGCGTTGTGGATCGCCACCACCGTCGGCCCGCTCACCGCCCTGAAGGCCCGCCTCGACCCGAACCCCACATCCCATAGGAGCAACCGATGACCACCACGATCCTGGCGCCTGAGATCAGGCAGGACAATCCGACAAGGACACATACCTCGCCACGACGAGCCGCACTGATCGCCGGCATCGGCTACGTGCTGCTGTTCGGCCTTGCCGTGTTCGCCAACTTCTTCGTCCGAGAAGGTCTCGTCGTGGCCGACGACGCCCAGACGACTGCGACGAACATCGCCGAATCGAGCACGCTGTTCCGGCTCGGCCTGGTCGCGTTCCTGGCCATTTTCCTCATCGACATCGTCGTCGCCTGGGCGCTCTACATCGTGTTCAGAGCCCAGCACCACGATCTGTCACTCGTCGCAGCGTGGTCGCGACTGGTCTACACGGTGTTCCTCGGTGTCGCCGCCATCTTCTTCTTCCAAGCCCTCGCGTTCTACGACTCCGCTGCAGTGGCCGACGTGATGGGCGCCGCCGAACGCAACGCCCAGGCGTTCATCGGACTCGAGCTCTTCAACTCCGCCTGGCTCATCGGTCTCGCGGCATTCGGGCTCCACCTCATCGTGCTCGGCTTCCTCGTCGCCCGATCAGTCGAGACGCCACGATGGCTCGGACAGCTGATGATCGTGGCCGGCGTCGCCTACATCATCGACACCACGGCCCACACCGTCCTCGCCAACTACGCCGACCACGCCGACGCATTCCTCGTGATGGTCGCCGTGCCGTCCGTCGTCGCCGAGGGATGGTTCGGGCTCTGGCTCCTCACCCGGGCCCACCGCCGCCAGACCGCCTGAGCCGCTGCACGCCCGATCCTCACAACGAAGGAAATCCAGAATGTCCCACCCAGACCGCATCCCCCATCAGCCGGCTGATGATCATGCCGAACAGCACCGCGTCGAGGCGGCACGGCTGTACGTGCAGCAATTGCAGGCGTTCTACGTCCACGCGGGCGTGTTCGCCGGAGGCATGATCATCATCTTCCTGGTCAACCTGGCCACCAACGTCGCCTCCGGCATCACCGGCGAGTGGTCCGCTTGGTGGTCAGCCTGGGCCCTCATCGGCTGGGGCCTCGGCATCGCCGTCCACGGACTCGTCGTCCGACTGAACCGACCACAGCGTTCCTCATCGAGCTGGACGCAGCAACACATCGACAAGGAGCTGGCGAGAGAGCCGCAGTCCCGGAGCTGACGGAGAGGCTGATGTTCCGCATGCCTCTTCCTGCCGCCCCGAGAGATGCCCATGCCCCGCCGAAGAAGGAACGAACGTCAGAGCAGCCCGTGTTGGCGGGCGGCGTGTACGGCAGCTTTGCGCCCGTCGACGGCGAGCTTGCGGTAGATCGCCCTGCAATGCGTCTTGACGGTGTTGAGCGACACGTACAGCTCGCCCGCGATCTCCCGCTGCGAGAGTCGGGACGGCAGGTAGCGCAGCACGGCGAGTTCGCGGTCGGTGAGTTCCTCGACCAACTCGCCGGCCTCGACCCGGTCGGCGTGGCCGTGGCGGGACTCGACGCGAGCGAGGTATCGGCCGGCGATACCCGGGTCGACGCATCGATCGACGATCGACCGAGCTTCGAGCAGCAGCCTGTCGGCATCGGAGTGGTCGTGGTCGAAGGCGACGTCGGCGGCGCTCGCGAGCGCATAGGTCAGCATGACGTTCTCCGGTGATCGCCGCGCGAGTTGCACGCCGCGCATCGCAGCGGGCACTGCAGCGGTGGCGTCGTCGGTGGTTCGGGCGACGACGCTGTGCGCGAGGGCGAGCTGCGGCGCCTCCGCTATCCGGTGCTCGTCGGCGTAGGCGATTGCGGTGTCAGCAAGGTCGCGCGCAGCTGCCCCTCGGCCTTCTTCGATCTCGGCGATCGCTTCGAAGACGGGAGTGACGGCCGCGACGAAATGATCGGGTCGGCTTGCTGCCATCTCGTTCGCTCGAGCGAGGAACGGTCGGGCTTCGTCGAAGCGGCCGCCCATCACGCGCACCCCTCCGAGCACCATCGGGTGCGTCGGCTCGGTCATCGGCGCCTGCGCTTCGACGACCCGGAGACCGGCAGCAACATCGCCTTCGGCGAGATGGATCATCGCCGACAACGACTGGATCAGCCCGGTGTCGACCCCGTCGACGTCGAGGCGTTGCGCGACGTCGAGCGCTCGTTCGGCTTCGGCAAAGCGGCCGGTCACGAACGACACCCAACCGTGCACGATCGCCAGCCCTTCGTGGACGTCGACGAGGTCGCCGAGGCGTTCGATGTATCGGGTCACGGTGTAGATGCGCCCGACGTTCAACAGCGTCGTCGCGTTCTCCGCCACGATGTCGGCGGCTTCGACCCTGCACCCGGCTTCGAGAAGATGCTCCACGGCCGACATCAGATCGCCCG
The DNA here is from genome assembly GCA_963828415.1 of Ilumatobacteraceae bacterium. GTDB lineage: Bacteria > Actinomycetota > Acidimicrobiia > Acidimicrobiales > Ilumatobacteraceae > Sva-07. Next base: position 1,152,126 of record CAWHEI010000012.1, on the reverse strand, counting down.
ACTCCGCATGCCAGCGCCCGGCCGCAGCGTGGAGCTCGGCTGACCGCTCCGGTGCAGCACGGACGAGTTCGGCGCGCAGGAGATCTCGGAGCAGGTGGTGGAGTCGGTACCACGTGCCGGTTCGGTCGAGCGAGATCACGAGTTGGTTGTTGCGTGCGAGCGAGTCGAGCCAGACGGTGCCGTCGTCGGTGCCACACACCTCGTCGATGAGCGGCCCGGAGAGTCGCTCGAGCACCGACACGTCGAGCAATCGCTGCCGTTCAGCTGCGTCGACCGAGTCGAGGAACTCGTCGCTCAGGTAGTCGGCGACCAGATGATCGTCGCCATGGAACGACGCGACGAACTGGGCCACGTCGCCGTCGCCTCGCATCGAGAGCGCAGCCAGCACCAACCCCGCCGCCCACCCCTCCGTTCGGCCGGCGAGTCGCGTGACGTCGTCGGTGTCGAGACCCACGACGTCGGCGTCGAGCAACCACGCCGCCTCGTCGATCTCGAACCGCAGGTCGGCCGCGCGGACCTCGGTGATCTGGTCTCGGACACGGAGCCGTCCGAGACGGAACGGCGGATCGAGACGTGTCGACACGACGACGATGCAGTTCCTCGGTCGTCGGGTGAGGAGTCGTTCGACGCTGTCGTGCACGTCGTCGTTGCTGATCAGGTGGTAGTCGTCGATCACCAGCACGACCTCCCCATCGACCCTCGACAACGCGTTGACCACCGCAGCGACCACGGCATCCAGGCCGTCGCCGATCGCCGACCCGATCGCCTCACGGATCCCCGGCACGTGCGTCTGGAGCGACGAAGCGACCCCGCTCCAGAAGCGGATCGGATCGTCGTCGCCGTCGTCGACCTGCAACCAACCACTGCGTCGATCGTTCGCGTCGAGCCAGCCGTTGACCAGCGTCGACTTCCCCGAACCGGCCGGCGCGCTCACCAACACGAAACCCCGATCGACTGCGACCGACGTCTCGATGCCGTCGATCAGACGACCACGTGAGAGGTAGCGGTGTGGTGGCCGCGGGGGAATGAACTTGGTCGCGGACACGGCCGCCGGAGCATCGGCCATACCGCAACAGTAGGGGACCCGGTCGACGACGAGCACAACTCCGCGCGGTCACCCGGGTGAGATCGCCAATCGAGCGAGGCGACATCACCCCACTCGAACCGATCATGGCGTCATGGCCCACCGCTACCAGATCGAAATCCGGGGCCGGGCGACGGGACGACTCCTCCGCCCCGTCACCGACGACTTCGCCATCGAGAACACCCCGGCCGGCAACACCCGACTGACGGGCGAGATCCGTGACCCGTCACACCTTCACGGTCTCCTCGCCCACTTCACCTCCATGAACGCCGAAGTCGTCGGCCTGCGCCGCCTCGACGACGGCTCGACCGACTCCGACCCTTGCTCGACCACAGAACCCATCTCATACATCCCCCAACAGAAAGGCACCCAGCCATGACCACCCAGACACAACTCTCCTCCCCGAATCGCTCATCGAAGAGCCCCACCACCCGACTTCAACGCATCGGCGGCGCCGCGGCACTCCTCGCTGCCGCGACCTTCGCCTACGGCATCGCGATGTTCGCAACGATGTTTGCCGACTACACCGACCCCGACGCCACCCCGGCCGAGTCGGTCGACTTCCTCGTCGACCATCAAGGATCCCTGCTCGCCTGGTACATCGGCATCTTCATCGTGTTCGGGGCAGCGCTCGTCCCGATGGGACTCGCCCTGCGCCAACGCCTCGCCGACGCAACACCGCTGCTTGCGAACGCCGGAATGGTCTTCGCGGCGATCTGGGCGGCGCTCATGTTCGCCACTGGGATGATCTCGAACATCGGGATCGAAGCGGTCGCCGACCTCACCGAAACAGACCCCGACCGTGCCGTGACCGTGTGGTCGACGATCGACACCGTCACCAACGGGCTCGGCGGCGGCAACGAACTCGTCGGCGGCATCTGGATCCTGCTCGTCTCGATCGCCGGACTGCTCGCGGCACGGCTTCCCCGCTGGCTGAACATCACCGGCATCGTCACCGCCGTCGCCGGACTGCTCACCGTCGTCCCCGCCTTCGAAGCGATCGAGATGGTCTTCGGACTCGGCTCGATCGTCTGGTTCGTCGGTATCGGCGTCACCCTCCTGCGCGGCGGTCGGACCGCCGAGGTGGCGTCGTGACCACTGCCCTCACCCGAGCGACCTCCTCCGGGCCGGCCAGCACGGCAGCGCTCCGGACCGCCGCCATCGGTGCCAGCGGGATCCTGCTCGGATTCGCCGGGCTGCAAGTCGCACTCGCGGCCGGTGCCCCGCTCGGCGAACACGTCTGGGGCGGCACGCAGGACCGAGTGCTCCCGACCGGCATGCGAGCAGTCGCCGGAGCGGCAGCCATCGCGCTGACCGTCGCGGCGGCCACCGTCGCCCGCCGTGCCGGCCTGATCGGCCGACCCGCCCGCTGGCTCTCGCCTGCCACGTGGGCGATCTCCGGCTACCTCGCGCTCAACACGGTCGGCAACCTTGCTTCGTCCAGCGGCGTCGAGCGATGGGCGTTCGGGCCAGCGACGGCTGTCGCATCCGCACTCACCGCCGTCGTGGCACTTCGCACACGCTGACAGGGGTCGACATGATGTTCCGGCACCTTCCGACAGGAGCCGGCTGGTGGAAGACATCGGTGGAAGTGCGGTATCGCTGCAGCGTGCGAACGCCATCCCTCGGGCCGTCAACCCGAAGATCATCGACCAGCTGGAGGTCCGCGGGCGGTGGCCGGGCGGGTGCGACGCCGGAGGCAGTAACTCGTTGAGAATCGGCCCCGGACTTCACCGAGTCTTCGATTGACGTGGCCCGTCAGTCCGACACGGGCAGATCGGGGCATGGGGACCGGTACGTGGCGCGGTCGCCGGTGTGACGGGCACCGACCAGGCATTGGTCGAGCTGATCAAGTCCGCTGGCGAGGCAACTGGCGAACCAGTTCGGCAACTTCCGATCGGCGCCAACTGTCGAGCCGAACTCGACTCCGATGTCGCCGACCTCAAGAACCTCGGTGGCATGAACGCCGGCGCGTCCACCGCACCGGAGTTCATCGCCCACTTCGCCAAAGAGGTGCCATGGGTTCACATCGACATCACCGGAGTCGCCGCGACCGCCAACCCCAAAGGGTGGAAGTTCCGCGGCATGAGCGGATTCGGCGCCCGACTCCTCGTCGACACACTCGAACGATTCACCTGACTCCACACGGTCGACTGAGACCGTCCGCTCGCTGATCTCATCGCGGTCGGGCCAGTGCCGTCGTCGTGAGCAGCGCGTCAGACGTTCTGGTGCCGGACCGACTCGGTGGCGATCTGGGTGCGGTTCTCGAGGCCGAGCTTGTCGAGGATGTTGCTCACGTGTGTCTTGACGGTCGCTCGTCCCATGATGAGCGCCGCGGCGATCTGGGGGTTGCTTCGCCCGTCGGCGACGAGTGCGGCCACCTTCTTCTCGGTCGTCGTGAGGCTGTCCCAGCCGGTGGCCGGTCGGCGGCGTTCACCGCGACCCCGGCGGGCGAATTCGACTGCCTGTTCGATGGTGAGCAGGCTGCCCTGTGTCCATGGTTCGGTGAAGTCGTCGCCGAGTTGATCGTGAGCGTTCTCGAGATCGGACTCGTACTGGCCTTGGCGACCGATGCGTCTGGTGACGCCGGCGCCGGTTCGGATGGTGGCGGCCGCGCCGAGCAGGACAGCACCCGGTCGGGGACGGCGGTGCTCGAGTTCGATTCCGGCGAGTTCCTCGAAGATGTCGGCGATGTACTGCCGGTAGCCGAAGCGAGCTTGGGTCTCGAGCGCTCGATGGAGTCGTGTTTCCGCGTCGTTGACGCGTTGCTCGGAGCGGTCGATGGCGGCGAGGTAGCGCTCGGCAATGGCCGCTTCGTGGTCGTTGGGGGTGGTCACGGCCTCGTCGAGCACGGCCGTGAACGCAGTGCGAGCGGCTTCCAGGTCACCGCTGGCGAGCATCGCCGTACCTCGCACGCTGCCGAGTCGGAGTCGCCAGGAGATCGTCTTGCTGAAGCCGCCCCACAGTCGCTCGAAACGGTCGAGTGCTTCGCTGGCTCGCCCGAGGTCGATCAGGGCGTCGATGATCGGGAGCGCGATCGAGGGGAGGTAGCCGAGTTCACCGGCGACCAGGTAGCGGCGATACAGCTCATCCATGGTGTCGAGCGCTGTCTCGGCTCGACCCTGGACGACGTCGACCAGTGCTGCCTGGGCGTGTACGAGCGCCTGGGAGTTGAGGCTGGTGAACCCAGCGGTGATCCGGTCGATGTCGACGACCGCGCGGTGCACGGCGTCGTAACGACCGAACCGTCGATCCACCAGGGCCCGTCGGGCGATCTCGTCGGCGATGAGCTGCGGGTGACGCAGTGCGCGGGCCTCGATCCGGAGTTGATCGAGCAGCGGTTCGGCGAGGTCGAATCGGCCGAGTGAGATCTGCGCGAGGGCCTCGGAGATGTAGCTCGTCGCCGCCCAGAACGAGTCGCCGACCTCGCGGCAGAGCGCGCGTTCGATCGGGGCCTCGTTGACCGTCTCCTGAGGTGAGCTGAACGCCCGGTAGCGGCTGCGCGAGACGAGCAGCCGCGCTTCGGAGCGCTGGTCGCCTTGCGCCCGGGCGATCTCGAGACCGTCGGTCAGCATGTCCTCGACCCCGGAGCGAATTCCGATCAACTCGCTCCTTGCCCACAGCAGCGCCAGACGATCCGCCGGGTCGAGCGCGCTGTCGTCGATGCCGGAGCGGTGCAGCCACCGTTCGGTCTCGACGATCCGTCCGCGCCACACCCAGTACCAGGACGTGGCAGCGACGATGCGCGCGGCATCGAGCCCGCGCCCGTGAGTGATGCCCCAGTCCATTGCGGTGCGAAGGTTGTCGACGTCGGCGTCGAGCTCTGCGAGTGCGTCCTGAACGCGTGGTCCTTCGAGTTCGGCGCCGAGCGCACGGGCGGTGTCGAGGCACCAGTCGAGATGAAGGCCGAGCATCGCATCGGCCTCTGCGCTGTCGATGAGCCGCTCGCGGGCGAACCAGCGGACCGGTTCGAGCATCTGCATCCGGTCGCCGGGTCGTTCGGCGAGCAGCGAGCAGTCACGCAGACGCATGACGGTCAGTTCTGGATCCTTCACGTGGTCACACAGGCGGATCGCGGCAGTCATCGGGAACGAACCCGTGCACACACTCAAGCGGCGGAACGCCCGTTGTTCGTCGTCGTCGAGGAGCTGGTAGCTCCAGGCGATCGACGCCTCCAGCGTGCGTTGTCGGGCAACGGCGTCGCGTGGCCCACCGGCGAGCAGGGTGAAGCGCTCCTCCAGTCGATCGGCGAGGTCGGTGGGGCTGATCGTTGGTGTGCGCGCGGCTGCCAGCTCGACGGCGAGCGGGATGCCGTCGAGGCGTCGGCAGATCGCTGCGAGCGCGGCGCGATCGGTTGCGTCGGGTTCATAACCAGGACGAACCCGACGAATCCGGTCGAGGAGGAGTCGTCCCGCGTCGGCGTCGAGGAGATCGGAACCGTGCGGCACGCCGAGCGACGGGATCCGCCACACGACCTCATCGTGCAGCGCGAGCGGCTCTCGGCTCGTTGCGACGATTCGGACCGACGGACACGCGGCAGACATCGAGGCGATCACGTGCGCGGCATCGTCGACGACGTGCTCGCAATTGTCGAACAACAGCAGCATGGACCGCTGGCCGACGTGGGCGGCGATGCGATCGACGGTGATGTCGGCGGCCGTGCGCAGGCCGACGGCGCTGGCAGTGACGTCGACGATCGCTGCCGCGTCCACCACCGGCGCCAGATCGACCCAGCAGATCCCGTGCCGGAATCGACCCATGACCTCGAGCGCGAGTTCGATCGCCAGTCGGGTCTTGCCGCACCCGCCGGCGCCGACGATGCTGACGACGCGGTGGAGTCCGATCAGCTCGACCAGTGCAGCGAGATCGGCGTCGCGACCGATGAACGAGGTGTCCGGCACGGGCAGCAGCGCGGCGGCCGCCTCCCGGGTGCGCAGCGGCGGAAACGAGGGGTCGGCGCCGGTGGCGTGAACTTGCCAGATCCACACCGGGGCCGAGATGCCGCGGACGTGATGGGTGCCGAGGTCGCGCAGTTCGATGGTGCCGTCCAGCGTCGCTCTGGCGACCTCGACGGTGGTCGACGACGCGAGGATCTGGCCCGGATGACCGGCACGAAGCAGTCGTCGACACCGTTGTGCGATTGCCGTCGCAACGAGGTCGTCCGAATCGGTCTCCCCGGTGTCGATCGCGACGCGGACCGCCGGGCCGTCCTCGTGCTCCGCTCGCGGTGTCGAGGACTGCAGTTCGATGGCGGCGCGCAGCGCGTCGGACGCACGCGCGAAGACTTCGAGGCGGGGCTCGGAGTCTGCCCCGTCGCCGAGGCGGCCGGGATCGCTCCACATGACGCTCACGATCGATGACGTCACCGCGTCGGGCAACATCGACTCATTCTCGCGGACCCCGTGGACGCGGTCGATCACGGAGCGTTCACCGTTCCCAGACCGGCCGGGCATTCGAGGTTCGAAGACTGCCTGGCGGCCAGTGCGGCCGGTGCGGCCAACTCGTCCGTGAAGCCTGGCGTCGCCACCTCGGGTGTGCTGCATGCGGCGAATTGCAGCAGAGCGAGGGTGAGCATCACATGGCGAACGGACATGCTCGCATCGTGCGACGACGCGACTGGACGAACATCCGCCAGGTGGGGGAGGTTCTGGTCGGGGCCATCCCGCAGGATTGCATCATGATGTTGGTGGGGGAGAGCGCCTGCGGCGGTGTTGGGCTGACCCAATTCGTCGTCGTTGGGTGGGCGAGTTCGTGATGCTGCTCGGCGCCGACACCGCGAGGGTCTTCGTCGATCATGCGCTGGATGGGATGTTGCGCGTCGTCGATCGGCTTGGCAACGACTTGGTGAATCTGAGGCCGGTGGGCCCGGACACGACGTCGGTCGCGGCGCTCGTCGTGCACTGCTGCGGCGTCGCCGAGTACTGGCTCGGCCATGTGGCGCTGGGAGACCCGAGCGAGCGTGATCGCGATGCGGAGTTCGCGGCAAGAGCGTCGGTTGCCGAATTGCGCGAGCGAGTTGATGGGGTGCGCGTCGTCGTGGTCCGCTGCCTCGATCGGCTCGAACGAGGCAGCGGTACCGCTCCGACGCGTCGGCCGCCCTTGTGGGGCGGCGAAACGTCCGACGCCGCGATCGTCTTGCATGTGGTCGAGGAGTTGTTCCAGCACCTCGGGCATGCCGAGCTGAGTGCGGACGTCCTGCTCGGGGCGTCGGCGTGACAGGGCGTCGACCCACCCGAGGCGGAGCACCGATGACCGTCACGCCCCGCCACCCAGGTGCCGAACCCGTCCACCCGATCTCACGACAAGGGGAGCCATGAACGACGAGCAGGACCCAGCCGCGTCCGCCGTTGGCCGCGCACGAGAGGTGATCGCCACTGCTGCCGAACGCCTCGCGGCGAGCGGGGACGTCGACGATCAGCAACTCGTCGCGTACGACCTCGGTCACGCCTCGGCCGCTGTCGAGATCGCCGCGACGGTCCTCGACTACGGCAGCCACGGCGACATCGAACGACGCATCGCCGACGCCTTCGTCGCCGAGGCAGTTCACGACCTCGCCTGTCGCCTGCTCACCCGCGAGGAAGAATGGGGCGTCGAACCTGGAGTGCTCGACCCCGCGATGGTGTTCGTCCGCGCCCACCGCAGCACCTCGTTCCTCACCGCGCTCGCAGGTCAGGAGGGCTCACGGCACCTCGACACCGACTTCGAGATGGTGCGCGACACGTATCGCCGCTTCGCCGACGACCAGGTGCGACCGATCGCCGAGCACGTCCACCGAGACAACGCCGACATCCCCGAGGAGATCATCTCCGGCCTGGCCGAGCTCGGGACGTTCGGGCTGTCGATCCCCGAGGAATACGGCGGCCTCGCAACAGGTGGCGAAGGCGAACTCCTCGCGATGGTGATCGCCACCGAGGAGCTGTCCACGCGCGTCGCTCGGCGTCGCCGGCTCGCTCGTGACACGCCCGGAGATCCTCTCGCAGGCGCTGTTGCATGGCGCCACCGTGACGCAGAAGCAGACGTGGCTGCCGCGACTGGCGAGCGGTGAGCAGATGGTCGCCGTTGCGGTCACCGAGCCCGACACCGGCTCCGACAGCGCAGCGGTCACCACCGGCGCCACCCGGTCCGACGACGGCGAGAGCTACGTGCTCAACGGCGTCAAGACGTGGTGCACCTTCGCCGGTCGAGCCGACCTGCTGATGGTGCTCGCCCGCACCGACCCCGACCGGTCCCTCGCCCATCGCGGCCTGTCACTGTTCGTCGTCCCGAAAGAGCGCGCCGCCGGCCACCACTTCCGGCTCGAGCAGCCCGGTGGCGGGCGCCTCGAAGGGCGAGCCATCGACACGCTCGGCTACCGCGGCATGCACTCGTTCGAGGTGTCCTTCGACGGATGGCGTGTGCGGGCGGACCATCTCGTCGGTGGCGAGTCGGGCGTCGGCAACGGCTTCTACTTGCAGATGGCCGGATTCGACACCGGTCGGCTGCAGACGGCGGCGAGGGCGATCGGTGTGATGCAGGCCGCGTACGAGGCCGCTCGGGACTACGCCGGCGAGCGCCGTCTGTTCGGACGTCACCTGGCCGAGTTCCAGCTCACGCAGGCCCGCCTCACTCGTATGGCGGTGGTGATCCAGGCGTCACGCCAGTTCATGTACGCCGTCGCCCGGATGCTCGGGCGCCAGACGGGCGAGGGTGTGATGGAAGCGGCCATGGTCAAGGCGTACACGTGCCGATCGGCCGAGTGGGTCACCCGCGAGGCGATGCAACTGCACGGCGGCATGGGCTACGCCGAGGAGTATCCGGTCAGCCGGTACTTCGTCGACGCCCGAGTCCTGTCGATCTTCGAAGGCGCCGACGAGGTCCTCGCGATGAAGGTCATCGCCCGTCGACTCAGCGGCGAACGGCCCATGATCCCGCCGCAGCGGATCCGATGAGCGGCCCGACAGCATGATCACGCACGGTTGCGGGCACGTCGAGGTCCACCTCGAACCGTTCACGCCGAACGAGCGTGGCGAGGGATCGTTTCGCTTCTCGTATCTCCTTCCGATGGCAGTGGAGGTCCAGTTTCATGACGTTGGGTGAGCAACTCGGCCGCGGAGGGTCTGGCGACGTGTACGCATGGGGCCCCGGACTCGTGATCAAGGTCTTCAAACCTGGCTTCGAGGACCAGGCGCGGGTGGAGGCCGTACGAGCGAGCGCGGTACACGCCGCAGGCGTGCCCTCACCTGCGGTCCACGAACTCACCACCGTCGACAACCGGCTGGGGTTGGTCTTCGACCGCGCCGACGGACCGTGGGCGCTCGACTGGCCCGACGCAGCAACGATCACCGCACGCCTGCACGCCGACATCCACGACCTCACTGCGCCGGCAGAGCTGCCACGCCTGGTCGACACGCTCGCCGATCTCGGCATCGACGGCTTGCCTGACGGCGATCGGATCTTCCACGGCGACTTCCATCCGGGAAACGTCCTCGCGCACCACGACCACTGGCTGGTCGTCGACTGGTCGAATGCACATCGAGCACCGGCGGTCGCCGATGTCGCTTGCTCCGTTCTTGCCATCGGCTACCGCGGCCTACGCGATGGGCCGTCCGCGGCCCATGCCCACCGGCGGCGCCAGCGCATCGCGGACACCTACCTCGAGCGGTACGCCACACTTCGACCCGGCAGTCTCGACGATCTCATCGTCTGGACGTCGGCGATCGGCGCTCTTCTGCTCGAACGCGAACCCGAGACCGCGTTTGCCGACGAACTCCGATCTCGATGGATTCACCCGTGAACGACGCAGGCGCTTCCGAGTCGGTCGACTCGATGAACCTGTTTTGGCTGGGCGACGTCGAGTGCGAGGTCGATGCCGAAACGAGCGACAGCGGCCCGCCGGTGCAGCAGTTCGGCTCGGGCGTCTCCCTCGAGGTCGGGGCGATGGTCGAGCACCAATGCAGAGAACACCGACCGCACTGCGAGGTGCGTCGCCCACGCGGCCCGAATGTCCGCAATGGTGACCGTCGAGCCCTCAGCGCTGAGCCCGTCGAGGTATCCGTCGAGGATCGTGGCTGCGATCGCGGGGATGTCGTCGATGTCGGCGGCACCGGTTTCGAAACGTCCCACGAGGAGCTGGGCGAGGTCGCTGCCGATCTGTCCGGCGTGGGCGTAGCTCCAGTCGAGGGCGACCACGGTGCCGTCGCCGGGCTCGCGGAAGTTGTCCGGCGTGGCGTCACCGTGGCAGACGCCGCTCGGCAGCCGTGCGAGCCCTGCCAGCAGTCCGGGAACGGCCTCGGCGAGGCGGGCGAGGTCGGTTCGGTGACGGTCGTCGACGGCTGACTGCACGTGCGGGTCGGCCCAGAACGAGTCGTCGGCTTGCAGCGGCATGTCCAGGAATGTGATCTTGCCGAAGAAGAGACGCTCGATCCTCCGCTCGCGCAGTCCGAGCGCGGCGGCTGCCTCGGGGCCGGTCCATCGTGCGGCCAGCGAGCCGAGCGCTGTTGCGGTGCGCCGGTACCGGTCGAGCGTCCATGGGGTCACGTCATCGACCTCGTCCATCCAGATGGTGACGACGCCGTCGGCAGTGTCGTCGACGAGGTGCACAGTGGGCATCCGCATCGGAGCCGGCAGTGAGGACCCGAGAGCTGAGCGGTACACGTCGGGCTCGACGAGCCAGTGGAGGTCCTCGAGCACCTGCTGGTGATGCTCCGCAGGGATCGACTCGAAGGCCGGCGCGGCTGACGCCGGTCGCAGGGTCTTGGCCACCAAGCTCAGAGTGGTGCCGTCGTCGAGCGTGAGCTGCACACGATCCAACCGGGCGGTGGTCATGTTCTCGACGCGGTGTGCGAGCGGCTCACAGGCCGACATGGTGATGGTGGCGGCCGACCCCGCGGCGACACGGACAACTTTCGCAAGCGTGTCGTCGGTCCACTGATCGCAGGCGACGGAAACCACGATTGCTATAGTAAATCATATTGACTATCATGTCAACATGATTTACCACCCTGATGGGCTGAACCCCAGCGCCCATGTCCTTGCGACGATGACGGCCGTGGAACGGCGATTCGCTGAGGCACTGGCTGCGCGCATGGCCCCTCACGGTGTGGTGATGCGAGGTTCGCACGCCCGCCTGCTCCAACTCGTGCCGCCTGACGGCGCCCGCCCGTCCGAGCTCGCCCGAGGTTGGATCTCCAAGCAGGCTGTCGGCCAGCGCATCCGCGAAATGCTGGAAGCGGGACTTGTCGCTGTCGAGCCCGACCCACACGACGGACGGGCGAACATCGTGCGCCGCACTGCGCAAGGCGATCGCGCCATGACGCTCGTGCTGCGTGAGTTGGCCGCGCTCGAGGCCGAGCTGGCCGCGGAGGTGGGTGAGCGTCGCTATCGGACGTTCCGGTCAGTCCTTGACGAGCTCGCCGCTGGATGACCGGCTCGTACTCCACGCAGCGACACCCGATCGGCGTGCTCGGTGAGCATGTCAGCGTGCAACGACAACGCCGACCAGGAGTGTTGAACCGTTGGTCGTGTACACGGCCTTTCCTGCCGCGTTCACGATTCGGATCGACACCTTGTTGACCAGCAGATTCGGCCAGCGATCGCCGCCATCGGTCACCACGACTTCGTAGCGATAGCCCATTTTGCCGTTCCACATGCCCATTCCCGTACAGGTCGCCGTCCTGCCGGCGACCGAGCAGTCGTTGGCGGACAGTGCCCTGAATCGACCTCCTGCGGCGTTGAGCTGCATCCAGGTCTTGCCCGACGTGGAGGGGTCGTAGAGCACCAGAGCGGCTGGTTGCTTGGACACCACGGCGCCTGCCGCCAGGACCTTGGCGCTCGACTGCGCGGCGACGGCGACCGATCGTTGCGTCGTCGTCGCCAACGAGTCGTCGTCGGTGGCGGTGACGACGATCGTGCGGGTCGCCGCCGTGTTCCAGACGTGCGTGGAGCTGCACGAACCGTCGACGACATCGACGGTCACGGCGCGCCCGTCACCGAAGTCGATTCGGCATGTCGTCGTGTCGTTGGCACCGGAGTCCTCGATGTCGACGAGAACTCCGATCTCGATGCCCACGGGCACCACGACCCCGTTCGGTGGATCGACGATGATTGCCGTCGGTGCGGCACCGACGACGTCGAGCCTGACGGTTGCAGACACAGGTGCGTTGACACCGTCGTCAGCGGAGAGGCGAAGGGTCCACGTCCCGTCGTCGGTGCAGACGACCGTGGTCGATGGAGCGGACGGTTCGGCGAACGAGCAGGTCGCTCCGGAATCCACGTCGGTGCCGGGTGTCGCAGTCCATTTGGTCACGACCGCCCCGTCGTCGACGACCGACCCGGTCACAGCAACGGCGATTCCCTCGGGTGACGAGGCATCGTCGCCGGCGTCGACCAGCGGTGGCGTGTCGGCCGGATCGGGGTCACAGTCGACGGTCGGTCCGGAAGCGAAGGCATCGTCGGCGTGGATGACGTCACCGGGGACGAGGTTGGTGGCGCCGCTGCGGAAGAGGGTGCTGGCACCGTCGCAGGTGAGCTTGCGGCCGCCGAAGAAGAGTGTCGAGTTGCCATCTGCCTGCTCACCGTCACGCGTGTCGTGGCTGACACGCACGATGATGCCGGTCTCGACGTCGGCGACGAAGACGTCGGACTCGTTGTTGGTGTCGTCGTCGACGAGGGTGCTCATCGACGACGAGAAGGCCACCCGCGAGCCGTCACCGCTGATGGCGACGGCGGTGCCGGTCGAACCTGCAGGGCCACCGACCGCAGTGATCGATCGCGTCGTCCCGGCGGCGACATCACGGACGAAGACATCCGTTCGGCCGCCGTCGGCGTCGCCGGCGACCAGGTCGCCGGCCGACGACGCGAACACGACCGTGTCTCCGTCGTCATCGAGGTGGACGTCGCCACTGTCGTGGTCACCGGGGCCGCCGTCGCGGTCGACGGAGATCAACTCGGTCTCCCCGGATGCAACGTCGACGAGGATCGCCTGCGCGTCCGTCCCCGGAACTGCGGTCACGAAGGCAACCCGTCGGCCATCGCTGCTCATCGAGCCAGCGGTCGGTGAGGCCGAGGTGGGCTCGCCGTCGAGCCCGATCGACACGACGTCGACCGAGGGACCGGAAGGGCCGGTTGGCGACCAGCGGTACAGACGGCTGCACCCGTCGCAGGCTGCCCCGAGATCTGTGGCATCGGAGCCGAACAGCACGGCCGATCCGGCGTCGGCTACCGCGAGCGGCGTGCTCGAGCCTCCCGCCGGCATGCCGCTACTGGTCGCGCTGACCAACGTGTTGGCACCGGCGTCGAGGTCCCGCAGCACCACCTGGGCCGTCGAGGAGCCGTCGACCCGTGATCGGAACGCGACGAACCGGCCGTCCGGACTGAGCGCCCCGGCGGTCGACTCGACGACGGAGCCGGTCCCGTCGACCGACGCCGCCTCGGCGTCGCCCGTCTGACGGTCGAGCACGACGAGTTGGTCGCGCACGGGGTTGGCGGAACCGGGGATCGGGGTGAGCCCGAGCACGTAGCGACCGGTTCGGTCCCACTCGAGCGGCTCGATCGGGGTGCCGTCGGGCATCGCCAGTCGGCGCATGGCGCCCTCGGGTCGATTCGGGCCGATGTCGACCTGCCAGGTCGCCGACCCGCGGTTGCCGACGGCGTCGACGATGGTCACCGTCACGGGACCGTCGTACTCGTCGTCGTAGACGTGGTCGAGGGTCACGCGGTCGAGACCGAGATCGAGGGTGCCGCCGACGAGGTCGACCTCGCCGTCGCCGTCGAGATCCCACTCGGCCGACACGGCGTCCTTGTCGAGGTCGCCCATTGCGACGACGAATCGGACGGGGTACCCGGCCTCGTCGCCGTAGACGGTGGCGGGGCTGGGCGCGGGTGCCCGGTTGGGCAGCACCGTGAAGCGCGCGACCTGACGCCCGGCGGACAACCCGGCCGCTGTCGGCGTGGTCAGGACCAAGTCGTAGGTGCCGGGCTCGGCGGCGACGACGAGCTCGACGCTCGCCACCCCACCCGCTCCGGTGGTTCCGACGACCCGCTGGCCGCCGAGGTCGAACGTGACCGGCATGGCGACCACGGAGACACCTCGACGGTCGAGAACCGTGGCGGACAGCAGGATCCGCTGGCCCTGGGCAGCTTCGGCCGGAATCGGCCAGACGTAGCGGATGTCGGCCTCGGGGTCGCCGACGGTGAACGTCACCGTCGCGGGTGCGCTGTCGAGCCGTCCGTCGGATGCGGTGAACGTGACGCGATCGACGCCGCGGTAGTCGGCGGCCGACTGGTACGACAAACGGTCGCCGACGAGTTCGATCGTGCCGTGTTCGGGCTGATCGATGATGGTGAAGTCGAGATCGTCGGCTTCGGCATCGACGGCAGGGAGCGTCACCGTCACGATGTCGCCGGCGGCGACGTCGGCCGCGAGGTCGGAGGCGACGGGAGCCGTGTTGGTGGACGATGGCGTGGTGTCGACGAGGACGGCCGCACTCGTGGCGAGCGTGTGTCCGGGGGTGATCACCGAGAACACCGCCGTGGCCGGGCCCGCCGCCAGGTCGCGAACGATGACCCCGTAGCGGTTGTCGCCGGCGGCGCCATCGCCGCTCCGACCGTCGTCGCGCACCTCGATCGTCTTGGCGCCGTCGGCGTGGATGATCCGGCCGACGATCGTCGCCGGCTGTGCGGTCCCGGCCGGAGCGCTGTAGTCCACGGCGAACGCGACGCGTCCCGACCAGTGCACCTGCTCGGCACTCGCCGCGAGTGTGATCGGCAGACCGAGGGCGGCAACGCCCGCGCCCATGGCGACGGTGTCGGCGGTGGGATTGTGGAGCCGCAGGATCCAACGTCCCGCGGTCGCCGGAGCCCACATGGTGCGGAACGTCGGGTACGGCCCGGCGTCAGGATCGGGCGTGATCGACGCGACGACCGCACCGGTCGGGTCGACGAGCTCAGCGCCGGTGGTCGCCGGCGCGGTGATCGTGACGGCCACGTCGGTCGTCGCCGACGGAACGCTGACGGCGACCGACGTCGTCACGCCGGCACCGACCTCGACATCGTCGAGGTAGAGAGCCTGCGCCGACCGACCGGCGTCATCGTCGTCCCCGGCGGCCGCGGCCGGGTCGGCCATCAGGCCGGACTGGTCGCCGGCGACGATGGCCGTTCCGTTGAGGCGCGGCAGCACGAACGACTCGAACAGCTCCGCAGAGCCGGTCATGTCGGTGTGGGCCATCGGCGCGAACTGCATCGTGTCGGTCATGCCACGCACGGCGCTGTAGGTGGGCACGACGTCGTCACCGGGGGACAGTGCGGTGCAGGTGAACGGCACGTGCAGACCGTGGGCGACGCTGAACTCGACACCGCGACGTTCGGTCACGGTCTCGTTGAAGTCGGCGACCACGTCCGGACGCAACTCGGCGGTCGCCCGCAGCGGCGCCAACCACGCGCAGGGCGAGCCGGCGTTCGGTGTCCCGAGCATCACGAGTCTGCGGGCGACCGGGCGGGTCTCGTCGCCGTACTCGTACGACGGCATGTCGGCGTGGATGTACTTCCGGCTGATGAGGCCGCCCATCGAGTGGCCCACCAGGTCGACCGACCAGGCTCCCTGCTCGAGGCGGACCTCGTCGACGAAATCGGCAAGGAGCTCTGCGTTCTGCGAAATCGTGTTCGGCTCGCTCGACGAGGTGTCCATCGTGTCGATCGCCTCGAACACGAGACGAGGGTGGGCGGCGAGGAACGTGTTCTCGTAGGCGGCCCAGGTGCTGGCGTCGCTCCACAGGCCGTGGACCAGCACGACCGGCCGAGGATCGACGAGCAGCGCCGTGGACGCCGTGTCGAGGTCTCGACCGGATTCGGCGTCGGAGATGACGATGTCGAACGGCCGGGCGTCGGCCGGCTGACCGTTGCTCCACGCCATGCCGTCGGTGTCGACGTCGACCTCGATCGTGCGTCGCCCGTTCGGGGCGAAGGTGACCTCGATCGGCTCGTCGTTGACCAGTCTCGCCGGTGACGCCGTCGACGACGTCGACGTGGACCTCGAGGTCCTGGTTGCTCGAGTTGTCGAGTGTGGCCACGAGCTGCACCGGATTGCCCTCGACCGTCGCGGTGTCGATCGTCGTTGGTGTCGAGTCGCCGGGCAGTGTTTCTTCGAAGCGAGCCTCGACACACACCAGGCAGTCGTAGGGGCGCAGGACGAACGATCGGCGCGAACCGCCCCACGCGCCATGGCCGACCATCACGCCGTCATCGTTGATCTCCTCGATCATGGCGAGGTAGAAGCCGTCGAGGTCGGGCACGAGATCGGTCGGGTCGTAGCGGTTCCCCTCGAACCAGACCACGGCTTCGCTGCGGCAGGGTGGAGCCAGGCTCGGCCGCCGCATGCCCGACGATCACGCCGGCATCGTTGATGTCGATCGCACGCCCGAGCCCGAGATCGGTGATGTTGCCATCGGCGTCCCACGAGACGGCGTTGTCGCCGGAGAAGCCGACGATCGTGCCGTGGCGGTTCAACGAGATCGCCAGGCTGCTGTCGCCGGCGGCGAGACGCGGCAGCAACTCGAATCCCTCCTCGCGCGTCCAGCGGAATCCCTGGGCCTTCCAGCCGAGCGAGGCGTCGTTGACGCTGCCGACGATCACTCCGTTGGCCATCTCGTCGACGCCCAGCGTGGAGAAGGGAGGCGTGTCGATCACCTCGGGAGCTGCGGTCGGCGACGACCAGTGGACCAGCCGGTCGGTGGTGCCGAACTCGGCGTAGCCGCCGATCGCTCCATCGTCGTCGATCGCCGCTGCGTAGGCGAACGCACCCGGCGGCTGCTGGAGCTCGGTGACCTCGCCGTTGCGGTCGAGCACCCGACGAAAGCCGAGAATCTGCCCGACCTCGTTCACGTCGCCGACCGAGCTGTTGACGAACTGGGGCAGGTCGAAGCGTCGCTGCTCATCGAAGTGGTAGCCCCAGGCGCCACCGGTCTCCGCGTCCGACGCCCAGTTGCCGATGACGCCGTTGGCGTTGCTGGCGATGATCGACATGCTCGGAAGCGAGCCGATGTCGTCGAGGTGGTACGCCGCGCCGAGGCCGAGGTTCTCGTCGTCGTCGACGATCGTCACCGTGCCGAAGGCGCTGGAGGACGCGGTCGCACCTTCGATGTCGACCTGGAAGGACTCGTCGTCCTCGACCTTGTCGTCGTCGATGATGGCGATCTCGATGACGGCGGTGGTCTCGCCGGCCGGGATGGTGGCGGTTCCCTCGGTCACCTCGAAGTCCTCGCCGGCGATGGCGGTGCCGTGGTGCGCGGCAGCGTAGGTGAACGGGTAGTCGATCGGGAGTGTGTCCGGCAGGCGGACCGCGACCGACGCCAAGCCGGCGTCCTCGGCCACGATCACGGGATCGACGCCGCAGGCAGCCGACGGAGCGCACGACGACGTCGTTGGGCTGATACTCGAGCTCGGGGCACTGGCCACCCTCGGCCCACAGCACGGCGAACCGCCCGTCGACGCCGCCAGTGGCGGCGAGCAGGGTCCCTTCGACCACGTCGTCGGCCTCGGTGACCAGTTGGAGATTGCCGGCGACCGTGGCCTTGCCGTCGACGGCGAGCACTGCCGGCTGCTCGTCGGTGACGATCACCCGCAGGATGGAGTCCTCGGCCTGCACCCAGTCGCCGCCGTCGATGCGCGGCGTTCCCACGGTCGCGAGGCGGCCGCCGCGTTGGTCGAGGCCTCCGTCGATGGTGCCTGCGAGTTCGATGACGCCGTCGTGGAGCACGGTGTCGAGCAAGGTGGTCCGCAACGTCGCGCCGGATTCGATCGCGAGCGTTCCGCCGTCGACGTCGGTCCCGTTGGCGGTGACCACGACGTCGGGGACGATACGAAGCGTTCCCTCGATCGACAGCGAGCCTGCGGTGGTGGCGGCCTGTGCATCGACGGTCCCGGCGACGGTGAGGGAGCCGACGTCGAGGAGCCCGTACTGGAAGAATTCGATGCCGGGGTGGATGACCAGGTCGCCCTCGCCGTGCACGTTCCCGTTGGGGGCGATCTGGGCCGCTGCGTCGCTTCCCGCACTCTCCTCGGCGACCACGTCGACGATGCCGGCGCTCTGCACTTCGATGCTCCCGCTCACGACGCTCTCGACGAGGGTCATCGAGCCATCGGCGACGACGGTCCATGCCCCGGCCACGGTCGCGAAGCGCGGCATGGTGAGCGATCCGGCGACGACACCGGTGCGATCGATGCCGATCGCGGTGCCCGCGAGCGCCACGTCGGCCTCGGCGGGGACGCTGAGGTTGCGAATGGTGACGATGGTCGAGCCGAAGTCGACCTGACCCGCGCCGGTGATCGTGGTGACGCCTGCGTCGCTGACGAGTGGCCGGTCACCCCAGACCAGTGCGCCGTGGAGCGTGAACGACGTCTCGGCGTCGGGGCTGATGGCCGTGGCGCCCGTCGACCCCGTCTGTTGGCCTCCGGTCATCTCGAACGACGCGAGCACGCTGAGCACGCCGGTCCCCGTCACGGTGCCGCCGTCCTGCACGAAGTTGTCGACGGTGCCGCCGCCGGCGATCTCGAGGCGCCCGTCGGTGACGAGGAACGATCCGAGGTCGACCTCGCCGAGCACCCGGAGATCGGCACCCGCTTCGACGTCGACCTCGCCGTCGCCGCGCAGCGATCCGACCGCCGTGCTCGATGAGACGACGACGGAGAGACCGGACACGCAGACGACGTCGTCATGGGTCGGGGTCTCCTGCTCGGTCCAGTTGGTCGGGTTCTCCCACCGCTGATCGCCGGCGGTGTCGAGGAACGTCGTCGTGCACTCCGCCGCAGCCGCACTCGGCGATGTCGGCAGGACGACGCACGCCAGCAGAGCGGGTGCGGCGAGCAGCGTTGCCACGATCCGACGTCGGATCGGCGGGTGCGAGTTGTGGGTGGTGTGGGTCGAGCGCGACATGGGAACTCCTGCGTCGGGTTGTCGGTGATGCGCCCATTGGGCCCGCGACCGCTTGCATCACGCTGGACACCCACTTGCACTCGTCACCGATGCCGTCGACATCCACGTCGAGCGAAATGCAAGGTGTCGGTGTCATCGTCGAGCTCCCAATCAGTCGTCGGGATGTCATCTCGACCGTGCACCAATCCAGCGGAGGCGCTCCCATGTCCATCCCTCGTTCCGCCACGTGGCGGATTCCTCTCGTCCTCTCCGGCATCGCCATGGCGATCGGAGGTTCCCAGCACCCCGAAGCCGACGCCGAGGACTCACTGCGCGACGAGCTCGCCACCATGACGTCGAGCAGCACCTGGGTGTTCTCGCACACGATGATCGCGATCGGCACGGCACTGCTGGCGGTCGGCCTGCTCATTGCCCACCGTTCCCGGACCTGGCCTTCCACCACGCGCCCTGCCTTGCGGGTCGCGACGATCGCCATGTCGCTGTACGTCGTCGAGACCCTGTTCCATCTGGCGTCGGTCATCGACTCCGACGCATTGGCCGACGGCGGCTCGGCGCCAGTGGCATTCACCCACGTCGGCCTGGCGCTGATCCTCTACCCGATCAGTGGATTCGCGTTCGCGTGGTTGAACGTCCAGTTGCTGCGTGTTGTCCCGCTGCCGGTCAAGGTGCTCGGGGTCCTCGGTGTCGTCGGTGGTCTGGTGCACGCCACGTCCGTGCCGCTCACCATCGTCTTCCCCGACGCCGAGCTCTCGCCGATGTTCGCCGGCGCCGGCATGCTCTTCGCCGTCTGGGCGTTCGGGATCGGAATCACCGGAGTCGGTACGACACCGCAGCAGACGCCGCGTACGGCAACGACGGTCGACTCCGTCGTGGGTACGGAGACGAGCTCCGCTCACCCGATGCCGCCGGCTCCACGAGCATCCGGTCACGAGGCGGCGTATCGCACTGCCGAACGCCAGCTGTGGACCTCGCTCGGCGTCGAGACTCGCGAACGTACCGTCGACCTGCGCCGTCTCGACACCCGCGTGCGGATCCAGGAGGTGGGCGACGGCGAACCGGTGGTCTTCGTCCACGGTGGGCCGAGCGCAGGCACGACCTGGGCGCCCCTCGT
The DNA here is from genome assembly GCA_963828415.1 of Ilumatobacteraceae bacterium. Classification (GTDB taxonomy): domain Bacteria; phylum Actinomycetota; class Acidimicrobiia; order Acidimicrobiales; family Ilumatobacteraceae; genus Sva-07. The sequence goes on along the minus strand of CAWHEI010000012.1, from coordinate 1,132,026 downwards.
CGCCGAGATGACCGGGTTTCGCTCCATCATCGTCGACCGCCCAGGCACCGGGCTGTCGCCGTCGCTCGCGATCACCGCAAAGAACCTCGGTCCGTTCGCCGACGACTTCCTCATCGACCTGCTCGATGGGCTCGAACTCGAACGGGCCCATGTCGTTGCCTCCAGCTTCGGCGGATTCCTCGCCCTGCGCGCCGCGGCGACCGCCCCCCGGCGAATCGAGCGCATGGTGCAGATGGCGTGTCCCGCCGGTGCGCCCGGCATGGCCGTGCCACCGTTCATGCGCGCCGCCGCGGTCCCACCGCTGCGGAAGCTGATCACAGCGCTCCCTCCAAACGAGCGCGCGGCGCGTTCGATGTTGCGCCAGATCGGTCATGGCAAGTCGGTCGACGCCGGACGATTCAACCCCGCGTTCATGCAGTGGTACCTGTCGCTGCAACGCGACACCCCGACGATGCGCAACGACATGCAGATGATCGGATCGCTCGTCTCGGTCACGGGATCCGTGCATTCCGAGCTGGCGTTGCCTGCCGATCTGCTCCGACGTGCCGACGTGCCGACGTACTTCTATTGGGGTGTCGATGATCCCTTCGGTGGTGCCGACGTCGCCGAGGCGATGGCCGAGACGATGATCGACGCTCAGCTCGACCTGGTCGCCGATGCCGGTCACCTGCCCTGGTTGGACGACCCGAACGCTGCTGGAGTGGCGATCCGCGACTTCCTCCAGTCGAGGATTCCCGCCGCAGCATTCGATCCGAAGGGACTCTGAGATGGCTCCCGCCCGCCGCCCCGATCACTCGCACATCGACGCCCGAGCGATGGTGCTGCTGCATCGATGCATGCGCCAGGAGCTTCGGCGAGCGCCCGGGGCGGTGCGCCGAGCCACCAACGATGATGCCCGGGCCGATGTCGCCGATCATCTCGACTTCCTCGTGACCTTCATCGAACACCACCACGAGATCGAAGACGAGTTCCTCTGGCCGGTGCTTCGGCCTCGACTCGACGTCGATCAGCGCAGGATCGTCGACTTGATGGAGAGCCAGCACGAGGCCACGTCGAACCTCCTCGAGTCGATCGCTGCGTCGACCACGGCCTGGCGCGAGTCGCCGAGCACGGCGCACCGGGACGAGGTCGCTGAGCTGCTCGACGAGCTGTACCCGCTGCTCGTCGAACACCTCGACGCCGAAGAACAACGCCTGTTGCCGATCGCGGTCCGCGCAATGGAACCCGCCGAGTGGAACCGTCTCGGCGACGAGGGCCACCGCCGCTCACCGAAGCGGTATCGGTCGCTCGCTCTGGGCATGTTCGATCACTACGGCGACCCGGAAGAGGTCGAGACGATGACGGCGTCGATCCCGCGCCCGATCCGTCCGATCATCTTCGCTCGGGCTCGGCGCACCTTTCGACGTCGCGCCGCGTACGTGCACGGCACGCCGACGCCGTGACGTTGCTTCGTCAGCCGACCGGCCCGAAGAGCGAGGCGGTCGGGTCGACCAGCGTGCGGTCGGCACGCCCTACCCACTCGTGGAGATCGCGTTCGGCGTAGGCGCGCCGGGCGAAGTCGACGTGGGCGCGCCCGGCCGCCTCGTCGCCGAGGGCAAGAGCGAGCTGCCCGACGGTATGCGCGATCTGCCCGCCGAAGAACGCCGTCAGCCCGAACGTTGCGAATCGATCGGCGTACGGCTCGAGCAGTCGACGAAGGTCGGCCAGCGCTCGTCGGTCGCCGAGTTGCAGCCACAGCTGGGCCCGCGCCGTCGCCAGGCTCGTCCACATGTAGTCCCGCAGCAACGGCGGCTGCTCCGACCAGCCTCCGACGAGCTTGCGCACCTCGTCGAGCCGGCCGGAGTCGGCGACACTCAGCAAGTGGAGGTCTCGAAACCACACGGGGACCCACCCGGCGAGCTCGCCCAGCCCCGCGCTCGCATGGTCGACGTGACCGCGCAGCCAGGCGATGTGCACACGTTGTCCGCCCGAAACGCCGACGCCCGGCCCGCTCACCGTCTGTTCGAGTCGTTCATTGGCGTCGATGGCAGCGTCGGCACGGTCGAGTTCGCCGTGCACGCAGGCGAGCCAGACATCGGCCCATCGACAGATGTACAGCTCCTGGATCGCGTGGTGTCGCTCGGCCAGCGTCACTGCCCGGGCGAGATCCGAGCGAAGACCCTCGAACTGGCCGAGCTCACCACGTGTCGCCACACGCGCCGTGAGCGCGCGCGTGAGGGCACGGTCGTCACCCTCCCTCGCGCACAACTCGACGAGTTCGTCGTGGACTGCTGCCCGACGCAGAAGTCGTTGCGGACCCGCCAGCGCGAGTGAAGCGAGAAAGAGCACCTCGATGAGTTCGGACGGGGACGTGGATCGACGTGCCGCTGCGACGGACTCGTCGATCGAATCCCGGGTGACATCCGATCGACGCGCATAGATCTGCTCGGCCTCGATCGCGAGTTCCACCGACGCCGCGACAACCGGACGACCATCGAGTCGCTGTCGAATCGAGCGCCAGAGCGCGATCGCGTCGCTGTCGACTTCGCCGACGGACCGCCAACCCCAGACCGCGCCGTCGTTCACTGCGAGCAGCGTCCGGGCTGCCCGCTCGGTGTCGCCGCGTTCGAGCGCCGATGATGCGGCTGCCGCCAAGGGGTGCCACGCCTCGGCCGGCCGACCGAGCATCCGCAGCGCCTGGGCCTGCATCACGTGCTGAGACTCGCGCTCTTCGGCGGTGGTCAGCGGATCGAGCGCCTGGAGTTCCCCCGCGACCGACAGCCAATGGAGGGCATCCTCGTGCGAGGACCGGGCGATCGCCGATTCGGCGGTGCGGTGTGCGAACAGCCACGCCGGTCGGGCATAGGCAGGGCCGGCGAGACGATGGTGCTCGGCGAGCTCCGCGCTGTGGTCATCCCAATGCCCGGCGTGGCGGCGTTCCAGTGCGGCCGCGACGTGTGCGTGGATGCGCTCTCGCTTGGTGTCTGGCAGGGCCTCGTAGATCGCATCGCGGACGAGTGCATGCACGAACCTGTACCGGCCAGGACCATCGGACTCGAGGAACCCGAGCACGAGTGCCGATTCCAAGGCCTCATCGAGGTCTTCGACGTTGTTGAGCAGCTCGGTGAGTGGCGGTTGTCGCAAGATCGTTCCCTCGAACGAACGCCCGAGACCGGATGCGACGCACAACAGCGACGTCGTGCTCGATGGTGCATCGGCGAGCCGGTGTCGGACGACGTCGCGCACGGCCGTCGGCACCGTCGCCCATGCGTCAGCCTCGCGATCGGACAATGCGCCGGCGGCAGCGAGGGCTCGGACCGTCTCGGCGAGGAAGAACGGGTTGCCGCCGGTCCGGCTCATGAGATCGGCTGCGAGGTCGACGGAGATCTCGATGCCCGATCGGGTGAACACGAAGTCCTGCACCGAATCGGCAGGCATCCCGCCCAGCTCGAGACGAACCGCACCCGCCCGTGCCAGCGAGGCGAACAGCTCGGCGAGCGGCGCAGGCGCGTCGAGCCCGAGCGGCCGACCCGCGACGATCACCAGGACCGGCAGATCGTCGACGAGGGCGATGAAGCGTCGGATCAGGCGAACGCTGTCGGGATCGGCCCAGTGGACATCGTCGAAGACCAGCACGGTCGGCCGATCGCCGAGCGAGTCGCTCAGCGCGTCGGCGAGCCGATAGATCTCCGAGGCCGCGTCGCGCACACCGTCGCCGGGCTCGGGGGCCAGCACCTCCGCCGAGCCAAGTGCGCCGTTGAGCACCGATCGCCATCCTGCCAGTGGGGGCCCCGGATCTGGATCCCAGGTGCCTCGGCCGGTCCTCACGCCGAGTTGGGCGGCGGCGGCGAGCACCTCGCTGACGAGCCGCGTCTTGCCGATGCCCGGCTGGCCCGTCACGACGAGGACGCCGCCCCGACCGGCGATGGTCTGGTCGATCGAGCGGAGCGCCGTCGCGAGTTCTTCGTTTCGCCCGACGAGCACGTCACGATCGAAGTCGCGTATCGCCCTCGGCTCGTTCGGTTCCACGACTGTGGTCGACAGGGAGCCGGCCGTCGGCCCGGTCTTCGACAACGCCGGATCCTGCTGCAGCACCTGCAGCTCCAGCTGTTGCAGCTCGGGACCTGGATCGATTCCGAGTTCATCAGCGAGCGTGGACCGTGCGCGTCTGAGCGCGGCGAGGGCGTCGCGCTGGCGGCCGGTGCGGTAGAGGGCAAGCGCGAGCAGGTACCAGAAGGGCTCGCCGAAGGGGTGCAGCCGAACCAGCTGCTCGAGCGCGGGGACGGCCTCGACGTGGCGCCCGTTGCGCACCCGAATCTCCCAAATTGAGACTTCGGCGCCGAGTCGGAGTTCAGTCAGTCGAGCCGCCTCTGCGTCGAGGAGTCGACTCGGCAGCCCTGAATAGGCGTCGCCGCGCCACAGTGCCAGCGACTCGACGAGTGTTTGATCGGCTGTGGTGTCGTCGCCTGAGGCCATCATCTCAGCAGCGTTCGCGAGACCGGTCGTGAAACGGTGGGCGTCGAGGACGAAGGGGTCCAGGTCGAACGAGTATCCGCCGGTATGGGTCCGCAGCCGCCCGCCGGCGCCCGTTGGTCCACCAAGCGCCTTGCGCAGCCGTGCGACGTAGGTCTGCAGAGATGCCTCGACTTGTTCCGGTGGGTCGTCATCCCACACCTGATCGATCAAGCGCGGCACGGAAACGGGGTGGCCCGCCGCAGCGATCAGCACGCCGAGCAGCGTTCTCGGCTTCGTGCCACCCAGGTCGGCGACGCTCCCGTCGTCCAACTCGACCTCGAGATCGCCGAGAACCCGCACGTCCACTCGTCCGAGATTATGCGAAACGCGGGTCGAGAACCGGTCCGAGCAGATCCGGCATTCCGAAAGGTGATGGGGTACGTTGCGACCATGAGCGAGACGACCGTCGAACGGGTCACACGACTGGTGAACGACTTCGACCGGCGGGTGCAGGCCGCGCCGCCGGACGCGTGGGGCAATCCGGCGCCGTGCGACGACTGGACGGCGCGCGACGTGGTGGCTCACGTGCTCAGCTCGATGAACCGAATGCTGGCGCAGGGCGGCGAGCCGGCCACGATTGCCGACGACGCAGACATCGTCGCCGAGTGGAACGCAACGAAGCCGGCGTTCCTCGACATGCTCGGCCAGGCCGACCTGACTGCGACGGCGCCGGGGCCATTCGGTCCGATGCCGCTCGAACAGTTACTCGGGCGGCTGATGGCGAACGATGTGCTGGTCCACACCTGGGACCTCGCTCGCGCCGTCGGGGGCGACGAGCAGCTCGGCGCCGACGATGTGCAGCACGCATTCGACGGGCTGCAGCCGATGGATGCGATGATCCGCCAGCCCGGCTTCTTCGGACCCAAGGTCGAGTCGGCGCCGGGAGCCGACACGCAGACGCAGTTCCTCAACTTCCTCGGGCGCACCGTCTGAAGCGGCCTGACCCGGTCAGTACGCCTCGGGGCGGTTCTGAGCGTGTTGGAAACCGAAACGTCCTTTGATGCACAGGTTGCCGTGCGTGATCGGGTTGTCGGGCGGTGAGGTGACCTTCACGATCGTGTTGTCCTGCACGTGGAGCCCCAACGTGCAACCCACGCCGCAGAATCCGCAGATCGTGTCGGTGACGACCTGGCGATCCTCGTCCCAGGTCCCGGCCGCGCGCATGTCGAACTCGGTCGTCGCCATGAGCGCGCCGGTGGGGCACACCTGGATGCAGTTGCCGCAGTAGACGCACGCCGAGTCGGGGAGCGCGACGTCGTGCTCGGTGGACACGTGGGCGTCGAACCCACGTCCGGCGATGTCGATGACGAAGCTCTGCTGCCACTGTTCGCCGCAGGCGTCGACGCACTGGTAGCAGAGGATGCACTTCGCGTAGTCGCGGACGTACAGGTCGTTGTCGACCTTGACCGGCTGGGCGACGGTCGCCGCATCGGCGCCGTAGCGACCGGGATCGGCGCCGTACTCGGCGTTCCACTCGGCGACCCTTGCCGTCAGCGACAGGTCAACCGACGAGCCGAGGAACTCCAACACCATCCGGCGGGCGTGGTCGACACGTTCGGACCGTGTGTGCACCACCATGTCGGCCTCGATCGGACGCGAACACGCGGGCACCAGCGCCCGTGATCCCTCGACTTCCACGACGCAGAGCCGGCAGGCATTCTTCGGGGTGATCGTGTCACCGACACACAGCGTCGGGATCTCGCCGTCGCGTCCTCCGCACGCCTGCAGGATGGTCGTCCCCTCGATGACGGTCGCGTCGGCACCGTCGATCGTGGCGGTGAGCATCGGTGGCTCGTCGCTCATCGCTCGAACGCTCCGAGTGTGACGACGGCGGATTCGATCGCGTGGTGGGCGGTCTGGCCGAGACCGCAGATCGAGGCGTCGGTCATCGCCCGTCCGATGTCGGCGAGCAGTTCGAGTTGTCCGTCGCGGACACCCTTCGCGAGTCGCTCGAGGACCTCCTGCTGGCGGACGGTTCCCACCCGGCACGGCACGCACTGCCCGCACGATTCGTCGCGGAAGAACGCAGCGATGCGGCGGATCTGGTCGACGAGGTCGGCGTGCTGGTCGATCACCATCACGACCCCGGAGCCGAGCGAGAGACCGGCGCTGCGCACCGACTCGTGATCGAGCACGAGGTCGAGCGACTCCGGCGAGACGTACCGGCCGGCGGCACCCCCGAGAAGCACGGCCCGGAGTTCCGAACCGGCGCGCAGACCGCCGGCGTTGTCGATCAGTTCGCCGAGCGTCAGCCCGAGTTCGAATTCGTAGACGCCCGGCCGAGCGATCGCACCGGAGAGGCAGAAGAGGCGCCGGTTCGACGTGGTCCGACCGAGGACGATCGACGGCACGTTCATCAGCGTCTCGACGTTGTTGACGACCGTCGGCAACTCGAACAGGCCCTGCTCGAAGGGGTACGGAGGCTTGTTCCGAGGCTCGCCGCGGAACCCTTCGATCGAGTTGAAGATCGCCGTCTCCTCGCCGCAGATGTACGCGCCCGCGCCACGTCGCAGCGTGATGTCGAATCCATCGCCGAGGATCCCCTCGCGTTGGAACCGGTCGATCGCCGACGTCAGCGTCGCCTCGACCTCCGGGTACTCGCCGCGGAGGTAGATCCACCCGTGCGTGCATTCCGCGGCGAGCGCGGCGATCGTCATCGACTCGAGCAGTGCGTACGGGTCGGTCTCCATCAGCACCCGGTCCTTGAACGTTCCGGGTTCGGACTCGTCTGCATTGCACACGAGGTGACGTGGCGACGCGTCCTGGCTGCGCACGGCCTGCCATTTGCGCGCCGTCGGGAACGCCGCTCCGCCCCGGCCGACAAGGCCCGCAGCGTCGACCACTTCGATCACACCGTCGGCTCCGATCTGGCGTGCCCGTTCGAGTGCGCGGAGACCGCCGTCCGCGACCCAGGCGTCGAAGTCGAGCGGGTCGACGCGACCGGCCCGCGCGAGCAACACCAGGTCCGGCTGGCCGACCTGGGGGATCGGGCGCCGAGGCGTTGCGTCAGCGGTGAGTCGACCCAGTCGGTCCGTGGAGACGTCGCCGAGCGACACCCGCCGTGGCCTTGCGCCTGCTTCGGTGACGAACGCCGCCGGCGCCTGGTCGCACATCCCGAGACACGGCGACGGGTGCACCCCGTCCGGCAAGCGCTCCTCGGAGACGCCTCGGGTCCGGCACACGAGGTCGACACAGGCGTGCACCTGCCGCGGTGGTCGCTCGTGGGTGGAGAACAGGCCGTAGAACGTGACGACTCCGTAGATCTCTGCGGGCGACACGTCGAGTCGTTCGGCGATGTGGTCGATCGCCGCCGGACTGATCCAACCCACCCGGTCGTTGACCGCGTGGACGGTCGGCAACAGCAGATGTCGTCGGGCGCGCAGCGCTGCCCCGCCGACGCGATCGTGCGTCGCGTCCCCGTCCGGCGGGCCGAGCACCGACTCGATCGCCTCGCGCTCGGGCGCGGTGGGGTCGATCCCGCGCGTCTTCAGGTCCATTGCGTCCTGAGCTTCTCGATGCGCACCGCTGAGGCCTTGAACTCGGCCGTGCCGGACCGTGGGTCGGTGGCGTCGATCGTGAGTTGGTTGACGTCGACGTCATCGGGAAAGTGGAACGACATGAACACGAGCCCGGCGCGCAGCCCAGGGTCGATGCGTACCGGAGCCTCGACGGCACCGCGGCGCGATGCGACGCGGACGACCTCGCCGGCGACGACGCCGATCGAGCGGGCGTCGTCAGGGGAGACGTCGATCGTCTCGCCCACCCGGTTCGGGCTTCGGTAGCCGCCCGATTGCACGCCGGTGTTGTAGGAGTCGAGGCGTCGACCAGTGGTGAGTCGGAGCGGGTAGTCCTCGCTGAGGGATTCGGCGGGCGGGTCGTGCACGACGACGCTGAACGGCGCCGGCCTGCCGCGTGCGGCAGGGTCGTTCGCCCACAGCCGACCGTGCAAGAACGGCGGTTCGAGTGAGTCCTCGTGCGGGCACGGCCACTGGATGCCGCCGAGTTCCTCGATGCGCTTCCACGACATGCCGGCGTGCAGAGGCGAGAGTCGTCGGACCTCGTCCCACACGTCTTCGTGGGTCTCGTAGTTCCAGTCGTGCCCGAGTCCCCGGGCGAGTGCGACCAGGATGTCGACGTCGTCACGCGCCGAGCCCGGCGGGTCGAGGGCCTTGCGGACCCGTTGCACCCGACGCTCGGAGTTGGTCACCGTGCCGTTGGACTCGCACCACGACGCCGAACCGGGCAGGACGACGTCGGCGAGTTGTGCCGTCTTGGTCAGATGGATGTCGAGCACGACGAGATGCTCGAGACCTTCGAGGAGTTCGACCGCTCGGCTCACGTCGGCCTCGGACTGCGCCGGATTCTCGCCGATGACGAGCAGCGAGCGGAGGTCGCGACGTTCCATCGCATCGAACATCTCGGTGAGGTGCCAGCCGTCGGCGGGTGGAACCGTCGCGTTCCATTCACGGTCGAACTTCGTGCGAGCCTCGTCGTCGCTGACGTCCTGGAAGCCGGGCAGTTTGTCGGGCAGCGCACCCATGTCGCCGCCGCCCTGCACGTTGTTCTGTCCCCGCAGCGGCGACAGACCTGCGCCGTGGCGGCCGACCTGTCCGGCGAGCAGCGCCAGATTGCACAACGACAGCACGTTGTCGACGCCGTTGTGATGCTCGGTGATGCCGAGCGTCCAACACAGCTGCGCGGCCGACGCGTCGGCGTAGGCGTGGGCGAGTTCGCGTATCGCGTCGGCGGGCACGCCCGTCACGTCACTGCCACGCTCCAACGTCCACTCGTCGACCGACGCGGCGAACTCGTCGAACCCGGTGGTGGCGCGCTCGATGAAGTCGCGGTGGGCGAGCCCGGACGCGACGATCTCACGGGCGATGGTGTTCGCGAGCGCGATGTCGGTGCCGACCTCGATGCCGAGCCACCGGTCGGCGAACTGCGCGGTCTCGGTACGACGGGGATCGACCACGTACAACTTGGCGCCGGCGCGCACGGCTTGGAGGACGTGGTGGAAGAAGATCGGGTGAGCGTTGCGGCCGTTGGACCCCCACATCACGATGACGTCAGCGGCCTCGGCCTCCGCATACGACGAGGTACCGCCACCCGCTCCGAACACGGTGGCCAGACCGACCACGGAGGGAGCGTGTCAAGTTCGGTTGCAGCTGTCGATGTTGTTCGTGCCGAACGCGACGCGGGCGAGTTTCTGTGCGATGAAGTTCATCTCGTTGGTCGACTTCGAACACGAGAACACGCCGATCGACGATCCGCCGGCGGCCCTCGCTGATGCGAAGCCGGCGGTCGCTCGATCGAGGGCCTCGTCCCAGGTGGCCGGCCGCAGGACACCGCCGTCTCGTACGAGGGGCTCGGTCAGACGGTCGAGCGGTCGGTGGCGATGCCGACGGTGCGTGCTCGCTGGCATGGCGAAACGGTAGCCCACGACGTCCGGGCCGCGGGTCGCGTAGTGTGGCGCCCGACGAGGAGGACGAGGCAGCCACCATGGACAGTGAGGTACCGGGTCGGGCCACCGGCGTGGCCGATGTCTTCGTCACGCAGGTTCGGGCGTTCGACGGCACCTTGCACGACCGTGGGGCATCCGATCGGTTGATCATCGAGGAACCGCTCTCGATCCGGCTCGACGACACCCTGGTCACCACGACGATGAGGACACCCGGACACGATCTGGAACTCGCGGTGGGCTTCTGCTTCACCGAGGGGCTGCTGCACGACGCGCCCGTCGTCGAGGTCGCTCACTGCGCAGGAAGGCGATGCGGAAGCGCTCCTGCAATGGCATCGGCCAGCGAGGCCAAGCTGACGAACAGCAACACCGTCGTCGTTCGGACAGCCGGCCGAGCACCCGTACCCAGGCCGCGGCTGGGAACCACGTCGTCGAGCTGCGGGTGGTGCGGCAGCGAGCAACTCGAGGCCCTCGCGGCGCGACTGGCACCCGTCGATGTGGCGGCGACGATGGATCGAGCCACCCTGATGGCGGTTGCCGACCGAGCGCGGGCGCAACAGGGCTTGTTCCGCGACACCGGCGCATCACACGGTGCCGCGGCGTTCGACAGCGACGCCAACATCGTGGTGCTGCGCGAGGACGTCGGCCGACACAACGCCGTCGACAAGGTGATCGGGCGGCTCCACCTCGATGACCACACGATGGTGCCGCCCGACTGGGGTCTGTTCGTGAGCGGGCGCGCCAGCATCGAGATGGTGCAGAAGGCCTGGGCAGCAGGCTTCGGCACGTTGATCGCCGTCAGCGCACCCACGGCACTCGCCGTCGAAGCAGCGCGCCAAGCGGGCATGACACTGGTGGGCTTCGTCCGAGACACCGGCTTCAACATCTACTCGCCGGCGCCACCGGCATGAACGGTTGCACCACCGGTGAGCGTTCGGAGGAGGAGTTGCGATGATCAGCCAGCGCTTCGCAGGCAAGACCGCCGTCGTCACGGGAGCGGCCTCGGGAATCGGGCGTGCGATCGCACGTCGTTTCAACTCCGAGGGCGGTTCCGTCGTTGCCGGCGACATCGATGAAGCCGGACTCCGGTCGCTGCACGAAGAACTCGGAAGCGGGGTCGACGTCATCCGTTGCGACGTCACGAGGGAGGACGACGTGGCAGCGCTGGTCGAGCGCGCCCGTGAACGTGGTCTCGACGCGATGTTCAACGTCGCGGGCGGCAACCGGCCGGGGTTGATCACCGACATGACCGAGGGGGACTGGGACTTCACCGTCGACCTCTGTCTGAAGAGTGTGTTCTTCGGAGTGAAGCATGCTGCCCGTGCGATGACCGCCGCGGGAACCTCGGGAGCGATCGTCAACATCGCATCGCTCAACTCCCGTGTGCCGATGGTGTTCGGCGCCGCCTACTCCGCGGCAAAGGCCGGTGTTGCCAGCCTCACCCAATCGGCAGCGATCGAACTCGGCGACAGCGGCATTCGCATCAACACGGTGTCGCCGGGCCTCACGGCAACGCCATTGATCGGCCCGATGATGTCGATTCCCGGTGCCGAGGGGGCGTTCATGCAGCAGATCCCGTTGCGCCGCCCGGCCCAACCCGACGACGTCGCCGGTGCCGCGCTGTTTCTCGTCAGCGACGACGCGACCTACATCACCGGTGTCAATCTGCTGGTCGACGGTGGTTGGGAACACACCGCCTACCCCGACCTGCGGCGTCTGATGGCGTCGGGTGTCGCTCCCGATGGTCCGGCGGCGTAGCGCCGCCTGCGCGTGATTCTGACGTTGGCCCCTGGCGGGGTGACGTGAGAAGTGGCGCGATGACGGTGAGGGATACCGATGGTCACGCGAGGAGAGCCATGAGCGCGCAAGCGACCGGAACAACGTTCGAGGGAGTCGACGCGAAGGCGAACCTGCTACAACCGCTGCGGCGGTGGGCAGAGCGAGACCCGGATCGCGTCATCGCGATGGAACGCTCCGGCGACCGGGTCGTCGACTGGACTGCCCGGCAGACCGCCGAGCAGGTACGCGCCGTCGCGAAGGGGTTCGTCGCCGCCGGCGTCGAACCGGGTGACCGAGTCGTTCTCATGTCGCACACCCGGCTCGACTGGATGATCGCCGATCTGGCGATCATGTCAGCAGGCGCGGTCACCGTGCCCGTCTACGAGACGTCCTCCGGCGAACAGCTCGCCTGGATCCTCGAAGACAGCGGAGCGGTCGTTGCCATCGTCGAGAACGACGAGATGCGTTCGCTGTTCGACAGCGTGCGTGGTCGGGGCCCCGACTGCCGCGAGGTCGTGACCATCGAGCCGGTCGACGGCCAGCGGGGCCTCGACCGTCTGGCAGAACTCGGCGCCGACGTCGACGACGGCGAGATCGAACGTCGCGCGGACGCGGTCGTCGCCGATGATCTGGCCACGGTCATCTACACCTCCGGGACCACCGGCCGCCCGAAGGGGTGCATGTTGACGCATCGCAACCTGTGCTCGAACGTCGCGCAGACCGTCGATGCGATCGGCTCGGAGATCCGCGCGGACGACACCGGGCTGTTGTTCTTGCCGCTCGCCCACTCGCTCACCAAGGGAAACCTGCTCTTCTGCCTCGAGATGGGCGTCGCGGTCGGGTTCACCTCCGACATCGCTCGCCTCCCTGAGGAGCTCTCGATGATGCGTCCGTCGATCATCGCTGCCGTGCCGCGCATCTTCGAGAAGGTCCACAACGCAGCCCATCGCTCCGCGCACTCGAGCCGGAAGGGGCCGATCTTCGACCGCGCCGAGGCGGTCGCCGTCCGCTGGTCGAAGGAGCACCACGCCGGGTCGGTGGCGCCGTGGACCGCCGCCGAGCACTGGCTGTTCGAACGGCTGGTGTACGGCAAGCTCCGTCAGGCGCTGGGTGGGGCGATGAGGTTCGCGTTCAGCGGCGGCGGCCCGCTCGGTGTGCGCCTGACCCACTTCTTCGACGGCGCCGGGGTGTGCATCTACGAGGGGTACGGGCTCACCGAGACCAGCCCCCTGCTGACCATCAACCGGCCCGGCGCGTGGCGACCGGGATCGGTCGGTCGCCCGGTGGCGGGTACCACCCTCCGGATCGCGGCGGACGGCGAGATCCTCGCAACGGGGCCGCAGGTGTTCCCGGGATACTGGCGCAACCCCGAGGCGACGGCGGAGGTGTTCGACGACGACGGCTGGTTCCACACCGGCGACATCGGCGAGTTCGACGACGACGGCTTCCTGACGATCACTGGGCGAAAGAAGGAACTCCTCGTCACGGCGGCGGGCAAGAACGTGGCCCCTGCCCCGCTGGAGGATCGGCTTCGAGCGCACCCGTTCGTCAGCCAGGCGGTGATCGTGGGAGACCAGCGCCCGTTCATCGCCGCGCTCGTCACGATCGACGAGGACGAGTTCGTCCAGTGGGTCCGGGAAACCGGTCTGGCGGCAACGACCGTCGCAGAGTCGGCTGAGAGCGCCGAACTCCGCGCGGTGATCCGCGTGGCGGTCGACGAGGCGAACGCTTCGGTCTCGCGGGCCGAGTCGATCCGTGAATTCGCGATCCTTCCGCGCGACCTGACGATCGAGGCCGATGAGTTGACCCCGACGCTGAAGGTGCGCCGATCGATCGTGCTCGGCCGCTACGCGGCGGCCATCGAGTCGATCTACGGTACCTGACGAGGATCAGCGCGCCATGGCCGACACCACCGACACCACCGACACCACCGTTGCCGACGCGGACCTGTTCACGTTGCCCGATGGCGGCCGGATCCTGGTGCGCCCCCTGGTGCCGACCGACCGCGACGAACTCGCGCAGCGGTACCTCGAGCTGTCGCCGGAAGCGCGACGGTTGCGCTTCTTCAACGCTCCGAATCACCTCTCCACCCGGCTGCTCGACTACCTGATGGACGTCGACGGAGTCGAGCGATGCGCGCTCGTCGCTGTCGCGATCGACGAGGACGGGGCACCCGGCGTCGGGTTGGCCCGCTACTCGCGCAGCCCGGACGAGCGTGACTGTGCCGAAGCTGCGGTGACGGTGCTCGACGCCCATCAGAATCGGGGGATCGCCACCGTGTTGCTCCGCCGCCTCGCAGACGAGGCTCGGCAACACGGCATCTCCACGTTCACGGCGAGCGTGATGTGGGAGAACCGGGCGCTGCTCGACGGCCTCCGATCCTTCGGCGGCGTGGTCGTACCGAGCGAGCCAGGGGTGGCGTCGGTGAGGCTCGCATTGCCCGACCCTGACGTGGATCTGCCCGAAAGCGAGATCCACCGGGCGCTGCGCGTGTTCGCCGAGCGTGTTGGCGAGGCGATCGGCCTGCGCTTCGAACGCTGACGCCGGCCCGACCGGACCGGTTGCGGGGCGAGCTCGTCGGGCCCCGATCTCCGTCACCTGAGCCGGCGCGGGATCTGCGCCCGTGGCGTCCCGGTTTACGGAACGGGCGGGGCGCAGATCGCGTCAGCCGAGACGTTGCACGCGTTGGCGGTGGTTCGAGCTGTTGTCGCCGTCGATCCCCGACTTCTTGGTCCCCTTGATCTCGTTGACCTTGGCGTCGTTGCCGGTGACCGACTGCGCCTCGATACGTGTCTCGCGTTCGAACGTGTGCGACTGATGCGTGTTGCGGTAGTACCGCCACGACAGGAAGTAGACCGCCCGCGCCACCCGCAGGCCCGAGGAGGAGCAGCCAGACCGGACCGCCGTCGCCCTCGGCGGCGACGATCGTTGCGGACGACAACGCCGAGGTCAGGTCGTTCAACAGCACGGCGATCATCCGGCGGCCGCCAGGATCGCAATGGCAAAGGCCTCGATGGTGAGTCCGACGCCGAGGGCCGCGGCGAGCAACCGGCGATGCGACACCGGGACACTGCCCATGACCTCGCCCGTTCGTCCGTTGACGGCGATGTAGTGCACCATCCCCGTCGCCCTCTCCGTGGTGGTGGGAGTACAGCCAGACCGGCAGGTACATCGCGACCCACCGCGTGCCGTGCACATCGAGCCGCTCGCGCTCCCAGCGCACGCCGCGGTCGTAGCGATCGACACTCGACTCGACCTGCGACCTTGCGATCGACAACAACTGGTTCTCGAGTGCCGGCTGGAGGTGATCGACGTCCTGATCTCGCTTCTCCGAGGTGAATCCGGTGAGGTAGCTGGCGTTCCACTTCACGGCGTTCTCGGTGTCGAAGGGCAGGATCGTGTTGATGATGTTGTTGGTGTTCGATCGACGAGTCCATGTTCGCCCGCTCGGCCGACGACTCGATCGTGAGGTCGTCGACGGTGAAGTCGACGTGGCGTTGCACCTCGTACACGTCGGCGTCGTAGTAGGTCTCCTTGTCGTCACCCGAACCTTTGGTGTACTTGCGTGTCTCGACCTCGCCCTGGCCGGCGACGTCGGCGCTCGCGTTGCCGTCGACGACCATGTACGGCATGTAGACGCCCGACGATGTTGGACGGCTTGAAGTCGCGCACGAACCCTCGGTCGGCGAAGATGCGTCGCTTGCCGGCGAACGCGTCGATCCGTGCGACCGCATCGTCGTGGGTGATCTTGAAGGGCAAGCACGGCGTCGGGCACGGCGCCGTTGGGGATCTGCTCGTTGACGGTGAGCACGTGACGACACCAGTGGCAGCGAGCACCCATCTGCTCGTCGGTGTTGACGACGACCTCGGCGCCGCAGCCGGCGCACTTCATGGTGATCAGCGTGTCGGCGCCGGTGTCGATGTTCGAGGCGCCCGAGCCGAGCGTCGTGCCGCGCAGTTCGGTGAGGTCGCCATTGGCGATCGTCTCGTCGAGGCGGGCCTCCGACCACTCGTGTCGGCAGAACAGGCAGACGAGCATGCCCGCCGACGGCCGCAGCTGGATCTCGGTCGCCCCGCACTGGGGGCAGCGGTTGACACCGTCGTCGAGGCGCTCGTTCGCGCGTGTCGATGGTCGGATCGGCGACCGGATCGACGAGCGAATCGAGCGGGGTGTCGGTCGTCGGTGATGGGTCGCCATCGCCCGGAGGTGGCAGGCTGGTCATGTCAGTGTCCGTCCGCTCGACTCAGAGTCCGAGCACCTTGTTCTTGGCGGCGTCGTAGTCCTCCTGCGTGATGAGACCGTTGTCGAGCATCTCCTTGAACTTGGACAACTGGGCCATCGGGTCCTCGGCAGCGGGCGCTGCGGCTGCGGGCGCGGCCGGAGCTGGCGGCGGTGGAGGAGGCGCCGCACCGGCGGGTGCGGCAGGCGGTGTGCTCTGTCCGCCGATGCCCGGCACCGGCTGCTGCAGCCCGCCGAGCCCGGTGGCGCTCGACGCGATGCCCAGGCCGACCAGGCCGGCGGCGCCGGTGTTCTCGACCCGCAGCCTCGAAGCCCGACGGCGACCGACGCCTGCAGGTTCGAGTTGCCGCGGGCGCCCGAGAGCGCATCGGCGCGCTGCACGTTGCGGAGCAGTTCGCGGGTCATCTCGTCGTACTCGATCGAAATGATCGCCGTGGCCACGATCTGCAGGCCGCGCCCGGTTGCCCACTGGTAGTTCTGCTCGACCGCTGCCGAGAGGCTCTGGGCGAAGCCGACCGAGTCCTGCTGGATCTTGGTGATGCGATTGCCCTTCGACGGATCGTTCGTGTACATCGAGAACGCCGGAGCGAGTGAGCCGACGACCTCGTTGAACAGCTGCGAGGCGGCGTCGTTGTCGAGGTCGGTGAAGTCGAACACCTTGCCCGGCTCGAGGTAGGTCGCCGGCACCCACGCCTTGACGAACAGGATCGGGTCGGTGATCTTGAGCGTGTAGGTGCCCCGGGTGACCGCACCCACCTGAGCGTTCATGTACGCATCGTCCCAGTAGATCTCCGACTGGGTGCCGAAGCGGTTGTTCGGCAGTTCCTTCAGCGTCACGAAGTAGGCGCGCTGCTGGGCGCCAGGCTGTCCACCGAACTTGAAGCGTTCCCACGACGTCTTGATCAGCGGGCTCACGATGCCGTCGCCGGCGAAGATCGACTGCGAGTTCTGATCCTCGCTGCTCCACTCGTAGGCGCCGGCCTCGGCGGCGAAGCCGGTGATCGCGCCCTGTTCCATCAGCACGAGGCCGTATCCCTCGGGCACCACGATGCGGCTGCCGTTGGTGATGATGTTGTCGGAACCCTTGGTGTTCGAACCGCGGCCGGCGTTCTGCTCCTGCTTCACGGCGGCGAACAGCGCTGCCGTTGGTGCCAAGCCGTCGGGCACCGTGAAGAAGTCCTTCCACTGATCGGCCAACGTGCCGCCGATTGCGCCTACTGCCGCCTGAATGAGCCCCATCGGTCAGATCCCCTTTTCGATTCCCGGTCGTGAGGTCGTCAGTGTAGTGATGTGCGGCGCGGGCCTCGCGTACGTCGGGATTCCACAGGTTCTTCACAGGCGACCGTCGTACGTTCGCTTCCCATGAACAGACAACGAACTCTCGCGACCCCGACGAAACCTCGACTCGCCGGTCTGCTTGCGATCCCCATCGTGGTGCTGCTCGCTTCGTGTGGCTCGTCGTCGGCGGACACGTCGGCGGACACGTCGGCCGCCGACACCGTCGTGTCGCCGGACGTCTCGAGCGGGAGCACATCCGCCGACATCAGCGCCTCGGCGACCACCGATCCCGTCGCTACGGATGCCACGACGGCGACGACTGACGGACTCGACACGAGCCTCTTCTTCGACGGTGCGCTGGCCGAAGCGGTGACGACGGAGGACTGCACCCTGAGCAGTGGTGTGCAAACCACCTGCTACCGCATCACGGTGGCGGGTTACCCCGCCAGCCACGACATCGGGCCATTCTGCCCGGGCACGATCACCGACACCGCCGAGAACGGAGGCATCTGGTTCGATGGCAACGGCACCTATGACCTCGACGGGCAGTTCTTCGTCGACCTGCCGACGCTCTACGGCGACGACAACTGGCAGATGTACGACGAGGACGGCAACATCCTCGTCACCGAGACCGCCGAGGAGTTCGAGGCCGCGGCGCGACCCGACGTCGATCCTGCTCTCGAGAACCATTGCGTCGAAGGCCAGCTCGACTGGTTGGACAACGGTGAACCGATCACGACCACGGTGTTGATCCCGACGGTTCCGGTCGCCGCGGTCGCTGCGGCGTCGCCGCAAGGCAACCTCGGCATCACCCTCGACGGTGTCGTGATCGCCGCATCCGCCCCGGTGGACGCGATCCTCAGCGCCTACACGATCGCGGCGTTCGACGATTGCGGTGCCCACTTCAACCCGTTCGAGGGCTACCACATGCACGGAGCGGTCGGCTGCTCCGAAGTCGGTGAAGCCGTCGACGGCGACCCGGCGATGTTCGGGTACGCGATGGACGGTTACGCAGTGCACAGCCCATTCGACGACGCGGACGCCGAAGCCGCTGCAGACCTCGACGAGTGCAATGGCCACACCACCGAGGCGGCCGGGTACCACTACCACGCCAACAGTTCGTCCGAGAACCAGGTCATCGAGTGTCTGATCGGCCAGACGGTTGCAGGCGCCGACGGTGCGGGCGGTGGCGGTCGCCCGGGCGGCCCACCACCCGGCGACGGCTGAGCAAGCGACATGCACGATCCCAAGGAGCCACCGATGATCATGTCCAAGCGGCGCATCGCCGCATTCCTCGTGCCGATGGCACTCACGTTCGCCGCGTGCGGCTCGTCTGCGGACGACACCTCGACCGCGCCTGCCGACGAGACGACCACGCCAACCGCTGGATCGACGGGTGACACCGACACCTCGACCACCGAACCGTCGACCACCGAACCGTCGACGGCCGAGTCGTCGATCACCGACCCTGGCGTCGACGTCGACATCGCGTCGCTGTTCGCCAGCGGCGCGTTGACCTCCGAGGCAGCGATCGTCGAGTGCACGCTCGAGAACGGCAGCGAGACGACCTGCTACCAGGTCGAGGTCGCGAGCCTGGCATCGACGGTCGACACCGATGGGCCGTTCTGCCCCGAGACGGTCGACGATGTCGGTGGGATCTGGGTGTGGGATGGCGCCGATCCGGGTCTGTACGCCCTCGATGGCGACTTCTGGGCGATGATGACGGCCCAGGGATACGAGTTCGTCGATGCCGACGGCAACATTTCGATCACCGATCCCGGCGCCGGGGCGGCGAGTTCTTCCGGCACTGCGAATTCGTGCCTCGAAGCGACGGCGGACGGCTCGTTCCACCTCCAGGTGCTGTTGCCGACCTCACCCGAACTCCTCGACGAACCGACCGACCTGTCGACGATCGCCCAGATCGGCGTCGCAGTCGACGGGGTGACGATCTTCGGTGACGCACCGTCGGTCGCCGACCGCGGCGGACTCCCGGCCCTCGACGCGTGCGGTGGCCACATCGACCCGTCGGGCTACTACCACTGGCACTTCGGTGCCGAGTCGATCCAGACCAACCTCGACGAAGCCGGTGCCGACGTGACCTGCACGATCGAACAGGATTCCGAGGCGCTCGTCGGGTTCGCCTTCGACGGCTACGGGATCTACGGCCCGGAGGAGGACCGGGCAATTCCCTCGGACCTCGACGAGTGCTCCGGTCACGTCTCCGACACCGCGGAGTTCGGTGAGATCTACCACTACCACCTCACCTACGACTCGCCGAACCTGCCCGGGTGTCGGGTCGGCGCGGCTGCGACCGGCAAGCTGACCAGCCCGGACAACAGCGCGGCGGCTCTGCCCGACGGCGAGGGCGCCGGCGGCGGTGGACCAGGCGACGGTGGTCCGGGTGGACCTCCCCCCGGGGGTGGCTGACATGGTGCAGTGGCAGCGAGGAGTCGCGCGGCTGGCGTGCCTGCTCGGGCTCGGCGTGGGCGTCCTGATGGCGCTCGTGCCCACCGGTGCGGCGCTCGCGCACGACAGCACGGGCGACAGCATCGCGATCGAGGTGAACGATCGGCGGATCACCGCGGCCGCTCCCGTCCCGTTCGCCGAACTCGGCTACGACGACACGTCCGGCGATGGTCTGATCGACGCCACCGAGCTCAGCGAGCAGGAGGCCGACGTCGCCCCCACGATCGTCGGCACGGTTCGTGACCGTGTTCGGCTGACGATCGACGGCGAGGAAACCCTCATCATCGGTGCCGGGGTCCCTTCGATCGGCACTGCCGTCGCTGACACCGAGGCATCGCCGTTCGTCGTGCTGTTCCTGGCATCCGGTCCGCACGACGGAGCCGTGTCCGACGTCGAAGTCGAGTGGACCTTCGAGTCACCGTCGACGGAGGTGCTGCTCGCGCACCCAGACGGCGTCGTCTCCGGGGCGTTGGGCGACGACGGAATCGTGGAGGTCTCGCTCGGCGCATGGTCGAGCGCTTCGTCGTTCTTCGCTCTCGGGATCGACCACATCCGAAGTGGGCCCGATCACCTGTTGTTCCTGCTGGTGCTCACGTTGGCCGTGGCCGGAGCGTCCGTCAACTCAGGGACCGCATGGCGTGCCGTCAAGCTCGTCACCGCCTTCACGATCGGCCATGCGATCAGCTTGGGGCTCGCCTACTTCGATGTGATCACGGTGCCCGCTGCGCTTGTCGAGCCGGCGATCTCGTTGTCGATCGTTGCCGCGGCTGTGCTGGCGATCCGTGGTCGATCGGCCGACGCCAAACCGTGGATCGCGGGGCTCATCGGGCTCGTACACGGTCTCGGCTTCGCCTCGAGTCTGTCGAGCGTCGGTGTCGCCACGACCCAGCGAGCGCCTGCGCTGGCCGCATTCAACCTCGGTATCGACGTCGCCCAGACCGTGGTCGTGCTCCTCGTGCTCGCTGTGCTGTGGGTGTCGGGCAAGGCGCTGACCAATCGCATTGCCTGGGTCACGATCCCCACCGCCGCCTTCGTCGGCCTGGTCGGGTTGGCCTGGACGGCCTCGCGAGTCACCGGCGTTCAACTCTGAACGCATCACCCTCAGTCAGAACGAGAGATCCATGACCACCTCCTCCCGACGAACGTTCGCGATCGCCGTCGCTGTTGCAGCGCTGCTCGCCGCGTCTGCTTGTGCGAACGACGATTCGAGCAGCGACTCAGCCGACACCGCAACCGACACTGCAACCGAGCCGGCCGCAACCGAGCCGGCCGCAACCGAGCCGCCCGCAACCGAGCCGCCCGCAACTGAGGAACCCGTCCCGACGGCTGGCGCCGGCGAGACGGTCGATCTGGCGGCGTTCGTCGATGGAGCGCTGACCGCCGAGCCAGCGATCACCGACTGCACGCTTGCTGATGGCACCGTCACGTCGTGTTACGAGCTGACGGTCGCGGGCTTCCCAGCCAACCGCGACACCATCGGGCCATGGTGCCCCGACACGGTCTCCGACGACGCGAGCGATGCCGGGATCTGGTTCGACGGCAATGCGGTGTACGAGATCAGCGGCGAATTCATCTCGAACCTCGCCGAGATCTACGACGACCCGACCTGGAAGCTCTACGACGACGAGGGCAACGTCTTGTCGACCGATACCTCCGAGAAGTTCAACGACCTCGTCACCGGCGGGCCCCAGACGGACGCCGACGCCGGCCCGGTGAACCTGTGCGTCTACGGCGAGATCGAATGGGCCGATGGCGGCGGACCGATCCCCGCAACCGTGCAGATACCCGTCACCCCGGTCATGGCCACCAGCCCGACCAGCGCCGGTGGGACGCTCGGGGTCACCCTCGACGGTGTGCTCATCGAGAACAGCGCTCCGATCGACCTCATCCTCGGCAACTACACGATCGGCGCCTTCGACCCCTGCGGTGGCCACGTCAACCCGCAGGAGGGCTACCACATGCATGCGACGACGGGGTGCTCTGACTCCACCGCCGACGTCCCCGACGGCGAGACCGCACTGTTCGGTTACGCCCTCGACGGCTACGCGATCCGTGCCCCGTACGCCGCCGACATCGAGGACGGTGCCGGCCTCGACGCCTGCAACGGGCATGAGACCGCGGAGCTCGGCTACCACTACCACGCCAACCAGGTCGAAGAGAACGCGGTGCTGACGTGCTTCAGCGGCACGACGACCGACGCTTTCAGCGGTGATGGAGGTCGTCCGGATGGACCTCCGCCGGGCGGCGGAGCGCCGCCCGCCGACGGCTGACCTCTGTGGCACGTGGTTCACAGCGAACGCACAGGGTTTTGGAGTTGACTGTTCGGTGATGACCGTTCCCGCGTCCGCTCCGGCACCGAGCCGCGTGCTCGTCGTCGAAGACGATCCGGCGATCCGCGACGTCGTCGCCACCGCGCTTCGCTACTCGGGTCATGTGGTCGACGAGGTTGGAGACGGCAACGCAGCGTTGACCGTGGCGACCGAGTCGGCGTTCGATCTCATCGTGCTGGACGTGATGCTTCCGGGTCTCGACGGGTTCGAGGTGTGCCGCCAACTGCGCGACAGCGGCCGCTTCTGTCCGGTGCTGTTCCTCACGGCACGCGACCAGACCGAGCACCGCATCCAAGGGTTTGTCGCAGGCGGCGACGACTACCTGACGAAACCGTTCAGCGTCGACGAACTGGTCCTGCGCGTGACGGCGATCCTGCGTCGGATCGGTCGGAGCGGGAGCCCGGAAATGCTGAGGGTCGATGACCTGGTCCTCGACATCGCCGGCAAACAGGTTCGGCGAGGCGATGACGACATCGAGCTGTCACCCACCGAGTTCCGATTGCTCCACTACCTGATGGTCAACTCGGGCATCGTGCTCTCGAAAGCGCAGATCCTCGTCAACGTCTGGGACTACGACTACGACGGAAGCGACAACGTCGTCGAGTTGTACATCGGGTATCTCCGCCGCAAGATCGACGCGGACCGACCTGCGCTCATCCACACCCGCCGCGGGCACGGCTACGTGATGCGCCGCTCCGATCGATGACCAGGGTCCTGGCATGAAGCGTCCGACACTGCTCACCATGATGCTCGTGCCGACGTTGCTCACGATCACGGTCGGCTTCGCCGGCTTCGGCCTGTATGTGGAGCGGATCGAGTCGAGCAGCCGCCTCGCGGACATCGATGATGAACTCGCGCGCGCTCGAGCCGGCACCGCGACCGGTCAACGACCGGTCGCGCCGGACCCCGGCGAGCCGAACCCGCCTGACGAGGCAGTTGCGAACAGCGACCTTGCCGTTGATCAACCGGTCGAGCTGACGCTCGCCGCCGATGGAACGATCCTGAGGGACACCGGCGCCGACAATCCGTTCGCCCCGGAGGACCTGGCCGTGCTCGCAACGCAGCGCGGCACGGTCACCGCCGATGATGGACAGTATCGAGCGCTCATCGCTGCGTTGCCGGATGGGACCCTGTCGGTGACCGCGCTCCCACTCGACGGCTTCAACGCCGCGGTGGACGATTTCCGCCGGGCGCTCCTCGCGGGAGGCCTCGTTGTCATTGCGCTGGAAGCGCTCGTCGTGTGGCTCGTTGCCACGACGGTCAGTCGCCCCGTGGTTCGCATGGCCGGCACCGCGACCCGCGTCGCCGACGGTGAGCTCGACACCGCTGTCGGGCCGCCTTCGGGTTCGCGTGAAACCGCCCAGTTGGCCACCGACCTCGAACGCATGCTGACCCAACTCCGTTCGACGCTCGAGGCGAGCGAGTCCTCGGCAGCGGACGCCCGCACCGCCCGGGACCAGATGGAACGGTTCCTTGCCGACGTGTCCCACGAGTTCCGCACGCCGCTCACCGCCCTGCACGGCTACAGCGATCTTCATGCCAAGGGGATGCTCGACGACGACGGCCTCGAGCGGGCGATGCAACGCATGGGCAGCGAGAGCGCTCGTCTCAACTCGCTGGTGAACGACATGATGCAACTCGCCCGCAAAGGTTCCGCTGACGTCGATCCCGAGGTGTTCGACGTGGCCGACGTCATCGCCGATGTCGTCGACGACCTTCGATCCGCGTATCCAGGTCGAGTGATCGACTGCGTTGTCCCGAACGGAGTCGAGAGCCACATCGTTGGGGTCCCCGGCCAGGTCCATCAGGCGGTGCTCAACCTCGGAGCGAACGCGTGCGGATACTCCGATGGCGAGGTGCACATCTCGCTGGTGGCCGACGCGACGTGCGTGGAACTCTCGGTTGTCGACCACGGACCTGGCATCGACGAGGCTGATCGAGAGCGGATCTTCCGCCCGTTCGTGCGTCTCGACGCGTCTCGAACACGCACCGGCACCGGTGGGGCCGGTCTCGGTCTCGCCCTCACCAACCAGATCGCGGCATCGCATCACGGCACGATCCGCGTCGACGAGACACCCGGGGGCGGTGCCACCGTCACCATGCGGCTCCCGCGCTCCGTGATGCCGGCCGAGGCCGTTCCCCAGACAGAGCGGTGAGCCGGAGCACGCTGCGATTCGGGACTTTCGAGAACTCTTTCCCGGTGGGCGTCGGCGCCTTACGAGGCGATCGAAGACTTCGATGCATGGCACGGGTCAACGTTTCCCGGGGGTCGATGGCCCTCCTGCTTCCGCTCCAGTTGTTCCTCGCTGCCGGTTGGCTTCGAGCGGGCGTCGAGAAGGTGATCGATCCCCGTTGGTGGACCGGTGACGGCCTGCTCGGCTTTCTCGACGAGCAGGCGCTCGAGATGTTGCCGTATTTCACCCCGTTCGCCGACCATGTCGTCACGCCGTTGGCCGGCGGCGTCGCATGGCTCGTCGCGATGATGCAGCTCGCCATCGGCGTGTGCCTGCTGGCCAATCGTCACGTCCGCCCGGCGTTGTGGGCGGGGGTCCTGCTCAACGTCTCCTTCACGATGGCCGGTCGGGTGAATCCGTCAGCCTTCTACCTCGTGATGGAGGCGGCACTCCTGCTCGCGTTGAGTCGTCCGATCCCGGTGAGGATCGCCCAGCGCCGAGCCGTTCTGTGGGTGATCGTCGGAGTTGCGTCGTTGCCGTTCGCGCGGACGCTCCATCCCGCCGAGGTCATCGACGACCCCGCATTGATGCTCTCGTTCGTTCCGATGCTGGTCGCGGTGACGACGCTCGCTTTGGCGACCTCAGCGACGTCGATCGGCGACCTGGCTGGTCGATATCTCCCGGTGACCGATGATCTCATGCCGTCGCATCGGCGCCGAGCATCCCGTCCACTCGAAGAAGCCGCTCGACCATGATCGTGAGGCGTCGGCAGCCCCGGTCACCGCGTAGATCGGGTTGCACGATGATCTGCTGCATCATCCCGTCGAGCGCCGCCTCGATCATCGGCGCAGTCTGAATGGGATCGAGTGTCGCGGCGAGCTCTCCGGCCGCCTGAGCCTCGACGATCCTGACCTGCATCCACTGCCGCGTCGCGGTGACCGCCTGGCGTTGGCGTTCGGCGACGACCGGGTGCGTCGGCACCGCGGCGGCCATTGCGATCCACACGATGGCCTCCTCGATGCTTGGATCCGAATCGGGCAGGATCGCACAGAGTTCGGCGACGAAGTGCTCGACCACTCGTTGCTCGCTGCGCGGCACGTCAGCGACGCGTTCGCTCTGTCGCCGCACTGCCCGGTCGAAGGCCGCCACCGTGAGGTGGTCCTTGGTGGGGAAGTGGTGCTGCACGGTGCCACCGCTGAGTGACGCCTCGGCTGCTACTCGCCGAACGCTGAGGGCAGTCAAGCCGTCGCGGGCGATGAGGCTGATCGCAGCGTCGGCCAGACGGTCGAAGGTGGACGGACCACCGCCCCGTGTCGTGTCAGCGCCCATGACACGCACCATATTCGCTTGATCCCCGCCTCGTACGGTCGTAAGCTCGACGTGTCATACGATCGTATTGCCCGGCCGTCGGCCGCATGGAAGGGGACTACATGACGACCGCACCGTTTCGCTCGAATGGACACGTCGACGAACCCATCGATGCAGCCGCCCGTCATCGGCGCGGGTTCATTGCGCGCCTCGCGGCGACGTGTGCGCGGCACCGCTGGATCGTGATCGGCGCCTGGGTGGCGCTGTTGATCGGGTCCAACGCGTTCGCCGGCGCTGTGGGACCCGACTATCGAACCGATTTCACGCTTCCCGACGGCGAGGCGAAGCAGGTCCAGGAGCTGCTCGAGGCCAACAACCCGGATCGGGCCGGCTTCACCTCGCAGATCGTGGCGCGAAGTGAGAACGGTGTCGACGATCCGGAAGTGCGGAGCGCGCTCGAGGAGATCTTCGATTTCTCGCAGGCGCAGGGCGACATCACCGTGACGTCGCCCTACGACAGCCCCAGCCAGGTGAGCGTCGATGGTCTGATCGCCTTCGCTCAGCTCGACATCCGTGACAGTCGTACGTTCACCGAGCTCCAGGACGTCGGCAACGAGATCCGCGAGTTCGGCGAGGCCGTGGCCATGCCCGATGGTCTGGAAGTCGAGTACGGCGGCGATCTCTTCGCCGAGTTCGAACTGCCCGAGAGCGAGATCTACGGGCTGATCGCCGCGGTGATCATCCTGATCCTGGCGTTCGGTTCGGTGCTCGCGATGGGCCTCCCGATCGGGACGGCGCTGTTCGGCCTCGGGGTCGCTTCGGCGCTCGTGTCGCTGCTGAGCAACGTGCTCGCGATGCCTGATTTCACCACCGCGATGGTGGCCATGATCGGGATCGGTGTCGGCATCGACTACGCGCTGTTCATCGTCACCCGGTACCGCGACAACTTGCACGACGGCGCTGACGTCGATGAGGCGATCGTCGATTCGCTCGACACGAGCGGCCGGGCCGTGTTGTTCGCCGGATTGACCGTGATCATCTCGCTGCTGGGCCTGCTGCTCATCGGGCTGTCGTTCGTCCGCGGTGTGGCGGTCGCGTCGGCGATCGGGGTCGCCATGGTGATGCTCGGTTCCCTCACCTTGCTACCAGCGCTGCTGCGGCTGGTGGGCCGTCGCATCGACAACACCACATGGGCGGCGCTCGGAGCGGTGGCGCTGGTCGTGGTGGCCGCGATCGTCGGCATCCTCACCGGAACGAGCGCCGTGTTCGTCGCGGGACTCGTCGTCGCGATCGTGCTGTTCGCGCTGAGCTTCGCGATACGTCCGTTGCGTCGTCACATACCGCGACGCGCACAGCCGCCTCGCGAGGAACAGGTCTGGTACCGGTGGAGTCGGTTCATCCAGCGTCGCCCCTGGCCGGCGGCGATCTTCGCGACCCTGCTGTTGCTGTTGCTCGCGTTGCCGTTGCTGTCGATCCGGCTCGGATTCGGTGACTATGGCAACTATCCGGAGGACACCACGGTGCGGCGTGCCTACGACCTGCTCGCCGACGGATTCGGACCGGGCTCGAACGGGCCGCTGTTCGTGACCGTGCAGGGTCCGACCGCCGGCGATCAGGGGGCTCTCGGTTCCTTCGTCGCGACGATCGATCAGACGGACGATGTCGCGTTCACTGTTCCCACGCCGATCACCGACGATCTCGCGTTGGTCGTCGTGTATCCGCAGAGCGCGCCGCAGGACGCTGCGACCTCGGAATTGGTCGACCGACTGCGCGACGAGGTGATCCCGGCCAGCGGCGTCGATGCCGCCGTCGGTGGATTCACGGCGGCATCGACCGACTTCGCGAGCTACCTCGGTGGACGAATGCCCGTGCTGATCGGGGTGGTGTTGCTGCTCAGCTTCTTGTTGCTCATGGCGGTGTTCCGCAGTGTGCTCGTTCCGCTCAAGGCCGTGATCATGAACCTGCTGTCGATTGGCGCCGCGTACGGGGTGCTCGTGGCGATCTTCCAGTGGGGATGGGGCCGCGACCTGATCGGAGTCGACAAGGCAGGCCCGATCGAGGCGTGGGTGCCGATGTTCCTCTTTGCCATCGTGTTCGGGTTGTCCATGGACTACGAGGTGTTCCTGCTGTCACGGATCAAGGAGGAGTACGACCGAACTCGAGACAACGCCACTGCGGTGGCCGATGGTCTCGCGGCAACTGCCCGGGTCATCACAGCGGCGGCGCTGATCATGTTCTGTGTCTTCTTCGCGTTCGTGCTCGGCGACGACCGCTCGCTCAAGCTGTTCGGTTTCGGTCTCGCCATCGCCGTCCTGATCGACGCCACCATCGTGCGCATGTTGCTCGTGCCGGCGACGATGGAACTGCTTGGCGATCGGAACTGGTGGCTGCCGGGTTGGCTCGACCGGATCCTCCCGCGCATCGACGTCGAGGGGCATCACGATGCGCACTCGGGCACAGGCTCCGACGTCGACGTCGACGACGACTCGCTCACTCCCGCGCTGTGATCGAGATCACCTGGCACCGAGGTCGCCCGGACCGATCCCTCCCCGGACGGTTCGCTCGATCGATGACGACGACCGAACGGAGAGACCGTCGC
The DNA here is from genome assembly GCA_963828415.1 of Ilumatobacteraceae bacterium. Lineage (GTDB taxonomy): Bacteria > Actinomycetota > Acidimicrobiia > Acidimicrobiales > Ilumatobacteraceae > Sva-07. Next base: position 1,103,900 of record CAWHEI010000012.1, on the reverse strand, counting down.
TGAACGCGTCGGCGCCCGTGTTCCGCCTCAGATGATCGCAGTCACGATGCGAATGCTGTAGCCCGTCATCACCGACCAGAACAGGACGGCGAATCCCCGCTCACCGACCCGCTCGTTGAGGAGGCGGCCGGCGGCAGTCCCAGCTGCCATCAGCGGTATGGCGACCCCGGCGAGCAGGAACGAGTTGGCGTCGAGCAGCGCCGCGTCCGTGTAGATGGCCGTCTTCGTCGCGTCGCCGGCGAACGACACCAGCGAGGCGGCGCCGACGAAGTGCAGCCGGTCGAGGTCGAGGTTGCGGAGTGCGACGCCCTTCAGTGGGCCCGACGTTCCCGAGAAGCCGGAGGTCGCGCCCGAGCCGAGCGCCAGAACGGGAGCGGCCACTCGTCGACCCGGCTCGAAGTGGGCCTGTTCCAGCAGCAGCGTGAGCACGAACGAGCAGAGCACCGCGACGCCGACGAGTGCCTCGGGAGCGTCGATGAGCAGCCGCGCGCCAACGGCGGCGCCTGCGATCGTGCACAGCACGACACCCGCCGACTTTGCCCACGGGATCGTGCGCCGGTACGTGAGCACCTTGAAGACGTTGTTGGTGGCGAGCAGAAGCGCCGCCAGTGCCACGCCCTCCTTGGTGCCCACCGCCAGCACGAGCGTCGGGACCATGACGAGTGATCCGCCGAGGCCGACCGATGCCGAGATCACGAACGATCCGAACACCAGGAACAAGATCAGCGGCGCCATCCAGAGGCTCACCACGATCCCCCTTCGTTCAAACGCCCGCTCGACAGATCGTACGTATCGACGCCGGGTCGGGCAAGGGCGAACTCCGGCGCGGCGCGCCACGCGACGCGCCAGTCACGACGCGGTGACGCGGGCCTCGGCAGAGTCCCCCGAATGATCGTGCGACCGATGATCGGTGAGTGGGAGGTGCCTCGCATCGAGCGGATCCAGACCCTGGAATCGCGTCGTCTCGCCCGGCTCTCGGTGCCCGGTCTTCGAGGCGATCTGCACCAGGATCTCGGCCACCACAGCCTCGTCGTCGAGATCACCGGGTCGCTGCACAGCGACGCTGAGCGCGACGAATTCCTCGGCAGCGTTCGCGGCCCGTTCAACGACGGATCGCCGGTCGCGTTCGTCGCCGACATCACCACGGCCACCGAGCTGGAAGAGGTGTTGATCGAACACCTCGACGTCGCGGAGCACAACGACCACTCCGACGCGTTCACCTACACCATCCGCCTGCGCCAGTACGTCGAACCACCGGAACCCCCGACGCCGATCGATTCGCTCGGCGCCGAACTCGGTGCGGAACTCGACGCCCTCGCAGCCCTGGGTGACCTGGCGCTCGACCTGCCGAACCTCCTCGGCGACATCCCGTCGATCGGTGATCCGACGCCGCCGCTGCGCGACGCCCTCGACAGCGTCGAAGCGACGGTCGCTCCCTTGAACGCCCTGCTCGACGAACTCGGAAGCGTGTTCTCCTGATGCCGCTGTCCAACCTCGTCGCCGCCCTCGCTGCTCAGATCACCTCTGGCGTGGACGACCCACCCGAGGTCGGAACCGCGCCGGCTCTCGCCGTCGGCGACCTACCACGCATCAGCGTCTCGATCGAGTCCGCGACCGCCGCGATGCGCAGCGTCGGCCAGGTTCCCGGCCCGATCCAGACAGGCGCACTGCGGATCGAGACCGAGATCGATCTCTCCGATCCGGTGCTCCATCTGGGCGGCGAGGACGTCGCGCTGCTCTCGCCGAACCGTCGGACGTTTCAGCTCCCACACGGGTCGATCGTGCGTGCCGGCGGTGACGACCTCGCGCCCTTCTCGGGATCGGACCTCCTCGTTCGTGTCGGCGCCACCACGTTCACGCCGGTGCACGCCACGCCGTCGACGGGGCAGGTCGCGCTCGACATCGCCTCGGGAGCCCTCACGTTCCCCAACCCGCTCCCCGCGACGGGCACGATCGAACTCGGCTACTTCGTGGGGACGTGGGAGGTGCGCGTCGAGCGCTTTGCTGCGACCGTGCATCTCGATGTGGCGACCGCCTCGCAGGCGAGTCTCGATGCGCTGGTTCCGGAGATCGAACGCTCGCTGCATCCCCTGGCGTTCACGCCGCAGAGCGGTGTGCGGCGAATCGAACCGATCGCATTCGCAAGCGCGACGACGATCTCCGGCCTGCCGACAGCAGCGCGCCGCCAGCGACTCAGCTACCAGGTCGACTTCGAGTTGATCGAGCCCATCATCCCGACGAGCGGTGGGCCGATCCGGCGCATCGACGTCACCATCCAGACCCCGTTCGGGGAGAACTTCACGATCACGGAGGCAAGCCAGCCATGAGTGAGTCCATCGCAGAGATGGTGCTGCCAGGCACCTACATCGAGGTCAGGTCGGAAGGGCTGATCTCCGTCGGCAGCATCGCCACGGGCAACATCGGCATCGTCGGAACCGCGGCGAAGGGACCGCTCAACCAGGTCGTGCCGCTCGGCAGCGCGGCGGAGACCGTCGAGGTCTTCGGTCCACCCGACTCGTTCGCGAGCCCCGCCGAGTCGGCGACACCGCTGACCCTGGTGCGAGGCCTGAACCAGGTGTTCGCCGGCGGAGGCAGCACTGTCTACGCGGTCCGCATCGCCGGTGGGACCACCGCCACGGCCACCGCCGTCGTCGAGGCCAGCACGAACGAGGCGTTCCGCCTCAGCGCCACCGAACCCGGGTCCTGGGGCAATGACATCGGGGTGTCCGTGGCCGACGCGGGCAGCACCGTGGACCCGCGGTTCCGGCTGTCGGTCACGTACCTCAACCAACGTGAAACGTTCGAGGGCAACAACGTCGGCCAACTCCGAACCGCGCTGGCCGAGTCGCGCCTCGTCGACGTCGGCGACCCGCCGGGGACCGCGGCGGGAGGTACCGCGAACATGGTCGCAGGCACCTACGAACTCACCGGCGGGCTGTCGGTACCGCTGGTCAACGCATCGCACGTCATCGCGGGGCTGGCGCTGCTCGAGGACCAGCCGGTCAACATCGTGATGGTGGCCGGTCTGGGAGCGGCGACCGTGGGAGCGCCGTTGCTCGCCCACGTCGAGCGGACCGAGAACGACGGCAAGGAGCGCATCGCCGTCGTCGGTGCGTCCGGTAGCGACCCGGCCACCGTCCTCGCGGACGTCGGCGGCCTCGGCGACGACCGGGTCATCCTGGTGGCCCCGGGCATCAAGGTGAGCGAGCCGGGTGTCACCAACCTCGTGAACCTGCCGCCGGCGTACACCGCCGGGCTGGTGGCGGGTCGGCTCGGGTCGATCGCACCGCACATCAGCCTGACCAACCAGGTGCTGCCCATCGCCGCGCTCGACGTGAACTACACGACACCGGTCCACAAGAACCTGTTGTTGAACAACGTGATGGCGGTGCGGCGACGGTTCGGCCACCAGATCGTGCGCGGCATCACCACCGACGCCGGTGCCTTCAAGCAGATCAGCGTCCGCCGCACCGTCGACTACGCGAAAGCCGGGGTGCGTCTCGGTTCGAACCCCTACATCGGCAAGCTCAACAACGCCCGCGTCCGCGCCGCGCTGAAGGCGACGCTCGACGGGTTCCTCTCGCAGATGGTGCTCGACGAGATGCTCGTCGGCTACGAGCTCTCGGTCACCGCCACGAGAGCACAGGAGATCGCCGGTGTCGCCGTGGTGACGATGACGCTGCGACCCACGTTCTCGATCGATTTCATCCGCGTCACCATGAATCTGGAGTGAGAGGAAGCCCGCCATGCCCAACACACACGTCTTCACCGGACTTGACGGAGCGATCACGGTGGCCGTCGAGACCGGCGCCGCAGGCGACGCCGCCAAGGCGGTCAACGATGTCTACGCGCTCACGCCGATCGGTCGCGCGACCGGTGTCACGATCGAGGTGACCTCGGCCATGCGTCCCTTCCACGAGATGGGCCAGCGATATGCGACCGAACTCCGCGAGGGGAACACCAACGTCAGCGGCACGATCGGACGGGCCCACATCAACGGGGCACTCCTGCGGCTCATGCTCGGTGACGCAGGAGCGAACGGCAGCCGGCCGGCAGGGGCGTTCATCAGCCCGAGCTTCAACCTCAGCCTGCTGATGGAGAACGCCGGCTTCCCCGGCAACTCGTCGACCGTCACGGTGCACGGCGTGAAGCTCGACGGCTGGTCCTTCACGATGCCCGAAGACGACTTCGTGATGGAATCGGTGAGCTACAAGGCGCTGTGGGTGAGCGCAGAGGACGCCGCATCAGAATGACCGTGCTCAGCGTCGACGAGCTGCTGGTCGGCGGGAGCGATGTCTTCACCGTCGAGGTTCCCACCGACGTCGTCGCGCCCGGAGGTCCGCACGGTGAGAACGTCGAGGCCGGCAGCGTCACGCTGCGCCCGCTCGTGCTGGCCGACGTGCACCGGATCCAGAAGGCAGCCCGCGACGACGAGGCGTTGACGACGGTGCTGATGGTGCAGCAGGCTCTGGTGCAACCGAGCGTCACGATCGACCAGGTCAACCAGATGCACTGCGGCCTCGTCGAGTTCCTGTTCGGCGAGGTCAGCCGTATCAGCGGGCTGAGCCTGGGACGAGCGGACATCGACGAGATCATCCGCGAGCCGATGGCGCGCGCCTGCTTCGAACTCGCCCGACGGTTCGGCTGGACCCCCGACGAATGCGCCGCGCTCACCGTCGGCCAGGTGCTGCTGTACCTGGAGATGGCCGGCGCCGACAGCCCGGTGCCGTTGCCATGACCACGAGCGGGGCGCTGCGCGGCGCGACGACGCTCCGCCGGGCGCGTCGGCACCTCTCGCCGGCGGTGATCCTCGACCTGTCCCGCCTCGAGGTGTTCGGACTGCTGGGCACCGAACCGCTCGACCGATTCACCACGACCGTCGGTGCGCTCATCGACCAGGCGCTCGACGACGCACTGCACTCGACGCCCGGCGAAATCGCCCCGACCGGCCAGAAGTCAGCTCGGCCCCGCCGGCCTTCACCGGTGCCGCAAGCGGCGATCGATCGGTTCGCCCCGAGCGCGTCGATGGGAGCGGGCAGACCGCTCCGTCCGAGGTCAGCGCCGACGCGACCGACGTCTGCGGGGTTCGCGAGGAGGCCGTTCGCCTCGTCGCACGCCACGCACGACACCTCCGCGCCGGGAATCCGGACGGTGGCAGCCGACACTCCGCGCGGTCGGCCGCTCGTCGCCACGGCTCTCGTCGACTCGCTGGCCGACGTTGCGGTCATCGCCGCGCAACAGGGTGCTGCAGCGACCGTCGCTTCGAGCGGCGTCGTCGCGGCCCCGGCTCCTGGCGCGTCGCCGGTGTCGTGGATCAAGCGGGCTGCGGCACTCGGCGCGTCCACACCGGTCGCCGTCGAGCCCGTCACGACGAACCAACCGCCGGCGCTGGATCTGGCTCCCGGTCGTCAGCGGCCCGCAGCACGTTCCGCGGACGATCACCATCGGGTGGTGCCACTGGATGGCGCGGAGTCCGAGCCAGACGTGCGACGTTCAGCGCACGACGCCAGTGCGATCGGAACACACCGATCGGTGGCGCGCTCCGCGCCGGTCGGCCGTTCGCAGCTCGCCGGTCTCGCGCAGTGGTGGAACGAGACGCACGGACCGGTCGAGCCGCCGCCTCGCGACGTACCGACGCTGCCGCCGGACCTGCCCGCTGCCGGGTCAACGAGCACGCGACGCCAACCGCCGAGGGCGACCTCGCTCGACGCCACGGGCCCCGACGACCTGCGCGCCGTCTTCAACGGGCTCCTCGAGGAGGCGCTGCTCACCGAAGCGCGCGCTGACGGCATCGAGGTCAGGCCATGACGATCTCGCGACCGGATGCGACGATCTCGATCGACGGGCAGGACCTGTCGCTCGCCGAGTCGGCGACCGCCACGTTGTTCGTGGTGTCGACCTCGACCCTGGCGCACGACCGGGCGACGCTGACGCTCGGACCCGGCTCGCCCGTGCTTGCCGTCGCACCCGGGGCTCGTGTCGAGGTCTCGCTCGGCACCTCCGACCTCGACGCGGTGTTCACAGGCGCCGTTGCCCGCGTCGCTCACCAACCGTGGGGCACGGAGGTGCATGCGCTGTCGGCGAGCGCCGCGCTCGACGCCGTCCGCGTCGGTCGCGCCTTTCGCGACCAGAGCATCGGCGACATCGTGAGCAACCTCCTTGCCGAAGGTGGAGTGAACGCTGGTGCGATCGAGGGCGGTCCGACGCTGCCGGTCTTCTATGCCGACGAGGGGCGCTCGGCATGGCGTCACCTCTGTCGGCTGGCCGGCCTCGTGCTGGCGGAACTCACGAGCGACGCGTCCGGTGCCGTGAACTTCCGCCCGCCTCGCTCGGGGACCGCTGATCACACGCTGCGCGCCGGTGCAGAACTGCTGTCGTGGGCGGTGGGTCGCCGCAACGAGTTGGCTGCGGTGCCGTCGGTGGGTCCGTTCTCAGCGGCCAGCGAACAGGGCGCGGACGCGTGGTCGCTCCTCCATCACGATCCCGGCGGCTCCGGTGCACACCACGTGCACCCGCTCTTGCGCGACCGCGACATCGCGCAGGTCGTCGACGACGCGACCGCGGTGGCTCGTTCGCGGGCGGGCGACGAGGGCTGGGCGACCGTGATGGGCGACGCCGCGATCCGCGCCGGCGACCTCGTCGAGTTGGAGTCGATCGAACGGGCCGCGGCGACGTACCGGGTGGTGACCTCTCGACACGAGATCGGCATCGACGGCTTCGTCACGACGATGCGTCTGGAAGGTGCGTCGTGAGCCTCGTGATGCCGGTGCTGCGATCGGTCGTGCGCGACGAGTTGGCCGACGTCCAACCTTTGACGCTCGCAGCGGTCACCGATGTCGTCACGAACGCGGACGGATCCGGCGCCCGCAACGTCGAGATCAACGTCCGGATCCACGGCAGCGATCTCGAACTGCAGCGCGTCCCGGTGATGACCGGGCGGGTCGGGATGTCGTGCGCTCCCCGCGTCGGCGACACAGCCGTGCTCGCCTTCGTGGGCGGCGATCTCGCCGGTGCCGTGGCGCTCGGCTTCGTCCATGACGACCAGCGCCATCCCCCCGAAGCCAACCCCGACGACGTCGTCTACGCCGTGCCGGACGACGGATCGTCGGCGAAGCGGCTCGAGCTGCGCCTGGCCGGGGGCAACGTCGTCACCATCCAGGACGAGACGCTCTCGGTCGTGATGGGCTCGACGACCGTCACCGTCGAATCCGACGGTGCGGTGTCGATCGAAGCGGCCGGTGACATCAATCTCACCGCCGACGGCGACGTCAACATCGAGGCGGGCGGCAACCTGTCGCTGCAAGCGCAGCGCAATGCGACGCTCAAGGCAGCGGTCAACGCAACCGTCGAAGCGAGCGCTGCCGCGAAACTCAAGGGCGCCACAACCACCATCGCTGGAATGTCCAGCTTCAGTGCGGGATGACAATGCCCGGCCTACCCGTCACCGTCGGATGCAGCGTCCTGCTCTCACCGGGCGCCGCGGGTCCCCCCGACTCGGGGCTGGTCGTCGGCGTCATGCAGGCCACCCTGACGGCCGGCGGCATGCCGCTGGCGACCACCGGATCGCTGTGCCAGATGATCAACAGCGTCTCCGGTGCGCCCTATCCACTGCCGATCGGCTCGGTCGGCGCATCGAGTGGGGTCACCATCGACGGCCAGGCGCTCGTGCGGATCGGCGATCAGATCCCGTCCGGACCCGGCGTGATGCTGATCCTCGGGCCGCCAGCGGCGCCGTTCGTCAACGACTCGAGTTCGCCGTGACCCGCCGGACCGCCGCCGAGAACGATCGCCGCCTCACGCAGTTGGGCAGCGACCTCGCGTTGTTCTATCCCGGTCCGGCGGGGTGGTGGGAGGACGCCGACCTGCGCCCCGCCATCGAACGTGCCGACGCTGGTCCGATCGACCTCGACCTCGTGTCCGGCGTGGTCGCCGCCGACCAACTGCTGGTCAACCGGTTGAAGACCCACCAGGGTGAACTCGCCTCGCTCGGCCACCCCGACTACGGCTCACGTCATCACGAACTGATGGGCCAACCCAACACGCAACGGACCCGCGCCCTGATCAAGCTGTACGTGCTCGAGGCGATGTCGCATGAACCGCGAGTCGCCGAGATCCACAGGTGCGACGTCGTGGCTGCGCACGAGCCGCCACGCGACATCGTGCGGATCTCGATGGAGGTCGAGATCGTCGGCGAGCCCGATCGGCGCAACCTCGTCGTCCCGTTCTCGTTGGCCGTCGGTGCCGAGAGCGACGTCGATCTCGCAGCGTCCGAGGCGACGGTCGGAGGTGGCTCGTGACGTTCCGGGCGGAGCCCTACGGCGTCTTCGTCGACGACATGGTGAGTGCCCTCACGGGCGGGGTCACTCGCGAGTCGTTCCGGTACCTCCCGGAGAACGAGCCGTTCCGATTGGGCGCCCCGACCGACGTCGTCGCCGAGACGACCCGGGTCCACGGCCTGCTCCGCGACGAGCATCACCGCTTCGTCAACGGCACCGACTTCGACGTGGTCGACGGCACCATCGTGTGGCGACCCTCGCCGGGGAGCGTTCCCGACGACGGCTCGCGCTTCTACGCGAGCTACGAACGGCGGCCCGACCCCCAGGCGCCCCCACGACTCACCGACCGGAACCCCGGCAGCATCCTGCGCACGCTCGCAGAGAGCTTCGCGCGCGAGTACGCCGTGCTGTCGCGCCAACTCGAACAGGTCTACGACGGCGCGTTCCTCGACACCGCCGAAGGCCGAGACCTCGACCAGCTCGCCGTCCTCCTCGGACTCGCACGGCGCACCTCGATGTTCGCCGTCGGTGAGGTCGTGTTCTCGCGCAGCACGCCGGCGCCCGGCGACATCACGATCGAGGTCGGCACGCTCATCTCGACCTCCGACGTACCCGGCGTGACCGTGGCGACGGCAGAGAGCCGCACATTGCGCACCGGAACGCTGTCGGTGTCGGCCCCGATCGTCGCGACGACCGCGGGTGCGCCAGGAATCGCCGCTGCCAACACCCTGACGGTGATCCATCGGCCGATCCTGGGGATCAGCCGAGTCGCGAATCCGGAGCCGACAGCATTCCGTGGCGGCACCGAGACCGACGTAGCGCTGCGGCGCCGCGCCCGGCTCGCCCTGCAGACGGCAGGGCGAGCCACCAACGGCGCCATCGTCGGAGCGCTCGCCACCGTCGAGGGCATCCGTGATTTCGACATCCACATCGTCGAGGACCACATCGGCTTCCCGGGCGTGGTGAAGGTGACCGTGGCCGCCGAACTCGACGAGGCCCACACCCGCCAGGCGATCGAACGCATCGAGCAGGCCCGTCCCGCCGGTGTCAGAGTGCTCCACAACCTCGTCGCTCCGCCGCCACCCGACAGCGACCCCGGCCTCGGCGGCGGCGCGACGCCCGGCCCGCCTCTGGCGTCGGTCGACCCCGACGGCGTGTTCTCACCCGTGGCGGTGTCCGCTGCGGTCACGCCGACGAGCAGCTCGCTTCGTTCGGATGAACGAGAGGCACTCGTCCACGAGATCGAGAACGTCATCGCCACTTTCGTCGACTCCCGCGGCGTCGGCGACCCGATCGTCTACAACCAACTGGTCACGGCGATCATGACCGTCGCCGGCGTGCAGGACGTGATCCTCGACATCACCCGGTTCGGCTCGCTCGACACGCTCGGACGCCAGAACCTCTACCCCGAGCCACCCAACACCCGGGCACGACTCGACGTCAACGACGTCACGCTGCGCGGGGCGCCGATCGCGCTCGACGTGACGGTGACGGTCGAGCGCAAGGGTCTCGCCGCCGCAGCCGATCGGGCCACCGCGCTGCACGACATCGAGGTCGAACTGCAGTCGGTGATTCCCGGTGTCCTCCCGCAGCTGACCGATGGGATCACCGTGGCCAAGCTCCTCTCGCAGATCCCGGCGACCGAGACCTACGAGGTCGAGTCGGTGTCGTACCACGCCGAGTTCATCGAGGAAGGGCTGCGGATCAACACCCAGGACGTCGAGATCGTCCCCACATCCGACCAGGTGCCGTGGATCCGCACGGTGACCGTGACCGAAACGGATGCGTTCGGTGGCAACGGCTGACCTCGTCCTGTCGCGGTTCCCGCGCCACCTCGACGCCGACGCGCCGGGCAAGATCATCGGCGACGTCGTCGGTGCGCTCGCCACCGCGGCCGAGACGCAGATCGTGCAGGTCGGCCAGGTGCGGCGCGCTCGGCGCCTGGCCGAACTCGACCAGCTCACCGACCTCGCCCGCGTCATCGGCCTGCACGGTTTCGGGCTGGCGGTGTTCGACGCCCTGTTCCGCCGCGTGCAGGGGTCCGACCCCCCGATTCGCTACGACGACTGGCTCGACGTCGCCCGCCAAGTGGTCGCCGATCTGATCGTGCTGCAACGCGAGGAGAGCGGCACGATCTCCGGTCTGCTCGGAGCGACGGCCGCCTCGCTCGGGCTCCGTGTGACCGACATCGACCACGACCTCGACGGCTATTGGCACCTCGCGCAGTGCACCGATCTTCTGCTCGCCGACGAGCGCACCGACGACGACGTGCTGCTCGCAATCGAGGAGAACCCGCCCCGGCTCGCCGACCTCGGCCCGTCCCCGTTCGCCCACTCGGCGCGGTTCGCCGTGATGCGCCAGGGTTTCGACACCGTGCCCGCGACCGTCATCGTCAAGGGCGTCGAGGATCGGTCGATGCGACCGATGGTGGTCAACATCGACGAGGGTTTCGGGGTCGCGGCGACGATCGCCGTGCCCGACGGATCCGTGCTGCGCTTCGAGCGCGACGGTCGGGTCGAAGTCGACGGCACCAGCGTCGTGCGTTCGTGTTTCACGTTCGTCGGCGCGGTGTTCGCCGACGCAGCAACCGATCACCCCAAGGACTTCGTCTTCGCCGACGTCGCTGTCGATGCCACCCCCGACAACCCTGCCGGTGACACCGCGGACGTTCGCCTCTCGGTGTTCGCCGTGACGCATCCGGTCGACGATGCGTTCGACCCTGCTCCATCGCTGCCGCACGGGGTCCCCTTGCTCGACGCCGTCCGTCTCGATCGCCGGTCGACGCGGTTTGCCGCATTCGTCGGCGTCGCGGCGTTCGCCACCAATGATGGCGTCGACGCGTCCGTGATCGAGGCCGCACCGCACCCGTGGGCCGGCCGGTTCGATCTCGGCGTGTTCCAGCCCGAGACGCCGCCATCGGGTGCCCCGGCGTTCGAGATCGGGTTCGAATGGGACGAGCGCGAGGCCTACGCCGTCAAGGTCTGGTTGCCGCGCGAGTTCCAGGACCTCGACGAGGGCGGCCTGGAACCGCTGCGTGAGGTCGTGCGGGGTGGCCTCGACCGGTTCCGAGCGGCCGGCGTGCACGTCTACACCGAGTACGCCGATCCCCGCTGGACGCTCGGTACCGGCATCGTGCGCGAGCTGGACACCGACGACGCGCTCGGCGTCGTGGTCGCCGGCACCGAGGCGTGGGAAGACGACATCGACCAGCCCGGAGACGGGCCGACATGAGAACCGAAGGGAGCGTGCCGACATGCCACTGACGAAGCCAGCACTCGTGAACGAGGAGCCCGGACGCCCGATCACGGCGCAGGGATGGAACGCGATCGTCGACGCGATCGGTGCGCTGTACGACGCAGTCCTGGCGATCGGCAGCGGAACGCTGACCGTCAGCGTCCAGGCCGACGGTCAACCGGTGACAGGAGCAACGGTGATCGCCGAACCGGTCGGCGAAGGCCAACCCGTGCGCGGCCTCCCACTGTTCGGCGACCGCACCACCTATCTGGTGACCGGGGTCAGCGACGGCGCCTGGCGGGTGCACGTCAGCGCTCCCGGTTACACGACGGTCGTGCTCGACACCAATGTCCCCGAGGCAGCACCCCTCGCGGTCAACCTGGCACACGCCGGCGCCGTGGTCCCCGACCTCTTCGGGATGCCACTGCAGGGCGGCATCAACGCGTTGCGGGCGGTCGACGTCGAGATCGACGTGATCATCGACGCGCTCGGCAAGGAGATCTCGCGGACGCAGGTCCCTGCCGAATACCAGAACGCGGCGGTCCTCATGCAACTCCCGGACGCCGGAGCGGTGATCGACCCGGCGACCACCCGCGTGCGACTGGTCGTGGCTGCGGCGGTGCGCGAGGAGCCGATCGTGGCCCTGCCGAGCCTGATCGGACTCACCCAGGCCGAGGCAGCCACCGCTCTGTCGGCCGTCGGTCTGCGCCTCGGCAAGGTGACGGTGCGATGACCCACTCGACGAACAGTCCAACCCACAGGAGCGTGTGACATGTCCAACTTCGAGCTCTTCACCGGCCCGGCCTCCGGGTTGAAGAACGTGCGATCTGCCGCTGAGGCGCGAGCGACCGCCACACCCGTGTTCGTGGACGTCTCCGAGAAGGCCACCACGGCGCAGGTGTCTCGTGCCGGGTTCAACGTCGGCGAGATCCTGGTGCGGCCCGACGTGCTCGACGGTGTGCTCGGGACCCGACCCGTCGTGCGCACGAAGGTCGTCAGCCAGTCGATCGTGGCAGGCACGGCGGTCGCGCGCGGCACGGCGATCGACATCGTGATCACCCGCACCGACGACCTCCCGCTGACGATCATCCCTGGCATCCACGAAGCGTTCACCGACCTCACCGTCGGGGCGCTGTTCGGTCAATTCGAACAGAACGCGGTCGTGCGCGACATCGTCAAGCGTCGCACGAATCCCTCGCAGCTCACCGCCACCGAGCAGACCCAGCTCGCCACGGCGCTCGAAGGCAGCGGAGTGCAGATCGGCACCGACACCTCCAACGATCTGACGTCGGCATTCACCGCACTGCAGGCCGCCTTCACGTTCCAAGGGTGATGGTGGCGCCATGGCCGTGAACGAGATCATCCAGGGGGCGACGCTCGGGTTCAACCCCGTGTTCACGGTGATGCTCATCGGCGACTACGGCACCCAGGCGACCTTCCCGGCCACCGTCACCTCAGGACTCGAGACCAGCTCGAATCTGCTGGTGCCGGCAGGTGCCGTGGTCGACCAGGCGATCGTCCGGGTGACGGCGTCGGCACCGAACTCGACGATGATCGCCGACATCGCAACCGTGCGCGCTGCGGCAGGAGACCCTGGTCTGTCCAGCACGGACATGATCATCGACTTCGGCGTGATGCGCAACGTGTCCGCGCTCGAGGGACCTGTGTCGATCACGCACGTCGCACCGTGGCTCGGCACCTCATTCGGAGACACGACCAACCAGCGCGACGGCGGATCGACGAGCGTCGCCCTCCAGGAGCTGCAGACCGAGCGACTGTTGGTCACCTACGCGAGCACGGTGACCCCGGCGGCGGTCGGCGACAAGCGCATTGTCACGACCACGCCGCCAGCGGACCTCGAGCTGCAGGTTGCAGGCACCCGGGTGTGGTTCCGCCAGGGGAGCGTGCCGGCGGGTTTCAGCGAGGAGGTCGACATCACCGACGCCGTGCAGCTGGCGGTGTCGTCGGGAACGACGCCGGTCCCCGTCGTGCTGCGCTCGCGCATCGCCGGTGACCTCGGACTGACACCGGTCGGCGACGTCAAATATCTCAACACCCACGTGGTGCTGTTCGACCAGGGCGAGACCACCTCGATCGACGTGCCCGAGGAAGGTGTCGTCGACGTCGAGTTGCCGCTCCCCGCCGAGAGCGCGCAGTGGAGGATCCACCGTGTTGTCGGCACCGTGCTCGCCGCCGATCCCGGACCCGAACGCATCGACCCGGCGGTGGGCCCCACCATCCTGACCGCGGCCGATCTCACGCTCGACGCCGACCGGCGTCTCGTCGTGCGTCTCCCCAGCGATGCATCGACCCGCTTCGCCCAGTTGGCTGCAGTTCGGCTCCGTCTGCACGCGGGTGCGAGTGGCATCGGCGTCGTCGGCGGACTGCTGGACGGGACTCCGATCACCCCTGGCGCTCCGATCCCCGGCGGCGAGATCGTCGAGGTCGCCGTCGAGTCGACCGCAACGCCCGCCTGGGTGACGCTGCGATTCGCCAAGCCCATCGTGCTGCCCGCCACCGGCACGTTCTGGCTCTCGATCGCGGCGACCCGAGGGAGAGCGACGCTCGGTCTTCGAGACGTGGCAGCCGACGCCGAAGCGTCGGGTCGCGTGATCGACGACGACGAGATCGCACTGGTTCGTCGCATCGCCCCGAACGGGGTCGCCAAGGCACTGTCGACCCCGGTGGGAGTGCGCACGGACGCGATCGCGCTGCGGCTCGTCGGGTCGGCGCTGGATGGTCGGCCGATCGATCTCGTCGACGTCGGTCTGACCGCTCGCGGTCTGGACGGGGCCATCGCGGATGTCGCGTCGACCGAGGAACCGAGCGACGGGCCTGACCGTTTCGTTCGCGCCCTCGACGATCCGTCCAGTGTCGAGGGACTGCGCGTTCGAGTGACCGTGACCGCGCCGACCCGGCTGACCGTTGGGCCGGTCGTCGTCGCGTACGAAGACGAACAAGGAGTGCAACCATGACCGACGCACCACGTGCGCAATTCGTCGATGGTCTCCGCGTCACCGCGCTGCACCTGAACCACCTGCAGTGGGCTGCGCTGCGCGCGGTGGCCGACCTGCGTGAGATCGTCGGTCACGGTCGCATCGGCGCGGGACTGCGCCTGGTCGAAGACGCGGGATCAGTGACCGTGTCCGCGGGTGTCGGTTTCACGCCGGGCGGTACGGCGGTGCGCATCGCCGAGAACATCCCGATTCCGGCCACGTCGGGCGACGGCGCCTTCGACGTGGTGCTGCGGGCGTCATCGCACGATCTCGAAGGGGCGCGTGTCGACGACGAGCCGACGATCATCTTCGACGACACCCTGGTCGAGGTCGTCGAGACGGCGACCAGCGACGATCCGGACGTGCTGGTGATCGGCCGACTCGACGTCACCGCTGGCGCGGTCGAGGTGACCCAGGACCCCTCACTGTTCATGGCCTCCGCCGGGCACGGCCACAGTGGCGAGTTCTTCCAGGACGCGGGTGGCGTGTGGCGTTGGGACGGCGCCGCCGTGTCCGGTGCCGGCGGCGGCGCCGCTGGGCCGCCGGGACCGCAAGGCGACCCCGGACCGGCGGGCGACCCCGGACCACAGGGTGAACCGGGTCCGGCTGGTGAACCGGGTCCGGCTGGTGAACCGGGTCCGGCTGGTGAACCGGGTCCGGCTGGTGAACCGGGTCCGCAGGGCGATCCTGGTCCTGCGGGTGAGCCTGGTCCGGTTGGCGAACCTGGACCGCAGGGCGAACCCGGGCCGCAGGGCGTACCGGGCGACGCTGCCGGGGTCGGCCCGCCGGGTCCCCAAGGCGAGC
The DNA here is from genome assembly GCA_963828415.1 of Ilumatobacteraceae bacterium. Lineage (GTDB taxonomy): Bacteria > Actinomycetota > Acidimicrobiia > Acidimicrobiales > Ilumatobacteraceae > Sva-07. Next base: position 1,088,590 of record CAWHEI010000012.1, on the reverse strand, counting down.
CAGGACCGGCTGGTCCGGCGGGAGAACCGGGTGCGGCGGGAGAACCGGGTGCGGCGGGAGAACCGGGTGCGGCGGGAGAACCGGGTGCGGCGGGAGAACCGGGTGCGGCGGGAGAACCGGGTCCTGCAGGAGACCCCGGTCCTGCGGGAGACCCCGGTCCGGCGGGAGACCCCGGTCCGGCGGGAGAACCGGGTCCACAAGGTGACCCAGGTCCTGCGGGTGACCCAGGTCCTGCGGGTGAGCCGGGTCCGCAGGGGGAACCCGGTGCACAGGGTGAGCCCGGTCCGGCAGGTGAGCCTGGGCCCGCCGGAGAGCCTGGACTCACCGGACCAGCTGGAGCACCTGGTCCCGCAGGTGAACCTGGTCCGCAGGGTGAGCCGGGTCCCATCGGGCCGCCCGGGCCTCGGGGTGAGACGGGCCCCGCAGGCCCCGCGGGCGCCGACTTCGACCTAGCCGTGCTGAAGGAGTTGAGCTGGGATCCGTTCGAGAACCTCCCCGCCCGACTCGCCGCGCGACAACTTCGTTCGGGACTGGTGTTCACGTTCGACCGTCCGATCCAGCCAGAGATGGTCAAGCGATGCGCTCGGACGGCGGTCGAGGTGTGGCTGCGCACGAACGAGGCCGGCTCGCCCGTACGCGGTGTGCTCGGCCTCGCCCAGGCCGACGGCGAACAGGTCATCTGGACCGTCGACGACAACGCGGCAGGCATGGTCCAGGAGTTCACCGCCCAGATGGGTGGTCGTCTCGTGATCGATCTCAACTGCGACGTCGTGCTCGACGATCAGGGCCAGCCGGTGTCGGCGTCGTGGACATCGCTGTTCGGAACCCACCTGCCCCGGCCGGGCGGCATCATGCGTACCTGGCTCGAGATCACACCGGGGTGACGCGGTGCCGCTCAGCGCAACACTCGATGCGAGCTTCGGTTCCGGTGGCTTCCAGCTCGACGCGACCTTCTCCGGGCTGACCGACGTCCTCCAGGGCGTCGGCCTGCCGACACTGTCGTTCGCCGGCGACCTCGACGCGATCGATCTGGAGTCATTCGATCTCTCCGATGTGGCCGGCTCGATGTCGACCGTGATCGGCGGGCTCGGGTCGGTGGTCGGAGCGCTGCCGGACCTCGACGTCGTGCTCGGCCCACTCCGCGCCGCGCTGGCCATGCTCGACCTCGTCGCGTCGGGTGAACTTCCCGACCTCGTCGCGTCGTTCGAGACGGCCATCGGGCCGACTGGCACGGGACTGCCTGCTCTGTTCGAAGCGGCCGGTCGCATCGGTGACATCCCCGGCATCCAACCCGCCATCGACCTCCTCGAACCGCTCGGTCTCGATCTCCGGGCGCCCGGAGCGCTCGTCGGCGGTCCGTCGGGTGGGTTGATCTCGCTGATCCAACTCGTCGGAGCACTGCTCGGTGTCGAGACCGCATCGCGCGAGATCGACGAGCGCGCCGAACTGGCCGTCGGTCTGCTCGCCGCACCTCGAATCGCCGGACTCGTCGCCGTCGTCGGACAGGCAACCGCAGCGCGGCTGGCCGGCCTCCTCGACGGGATCGACCCGAGCGACGCAGCCCTGGTCGACATCGTCGCCCGCCCCATCGAGACGTACCTCGCCGACGTTCGCGAACTTCTCGACCTCTTGGTGCGCGGGCTCGCGTACACCGAGGCAACGCTCGTCGACGCCGACCTCCCGGAGCTGGTTGGAGGCTTGACGTTGGCGAGCGTGGCGCTGTCGTCGTCGGCCTTGGTCCCCGTCGACGCGCTGGTGGCCACACTGCGCGGCTACGCCCAGCCGCTGCTCGACGTCTCCGTTCCTGAACTGGGCGCCGACGCCGTGTGGGGCGCGACCGCGGCGCTGGCATCGCAGATGGAGAACGCGATCGCCGAGATCGAACCCACCGCACTGCGCCGAGCGATCGATCCGATCCTCGATCCATTGTTGTCGCCGCTGCGCGCGGTCCGCCAAGCACTCGACGAACTCGGCGCGATTCTCGCCACGGTGCTCGACCCGGTCGCCGAAGCGATCGACGCCGTCGACCTCGGGGTGATCACCGATGCGATCGACACGGTCGTCACCCCGCTGCAGGACGTCTTGGACACCATCGGCGGCGCGATCGCGGGTGCTACCACCGAGGTACAGGACCTCGTCGCCGGCATCGACGACCTGCTCGACCCCATTCGCGACGCACTGACCGACGCGGCCGCAGTGGTTGCCGCGCCGTTCGAGTCGGTGTCGTCCGTGCTCGACGACCTCGATCTCGACACACTCCTCGCGACCATCACCGACACGCTGACCACGGTGGCCGACGCCCTGGGTTCGGTTCCGGTGCGCCCGGTGTTCGACGTGGCCAGCGGAGTGATCGAGACGACGGCCGACGCGCTGGGGCTGGTTCCGAAGGCGCTGCTCCCCGACGATCTCAAGGCGGCGCTCGAAGCCGCGTGCGCGCCGGTCGAGGCGCTCGACCTCGAGCCGGTGCGCGCAGAACTCCACACTCGGCTCGAAGCGATCATCGACGGTCTCGACGCCTCCGTGCTCGAAGCGGTGGAGGCCGGGTACCGGGAGGTCACCGCATTCGTCGCTTCGATCGATCCGCGTCCGCTCCTGACCGACTTGGAGGATCAGGCCTTCGGCGCGCTCGCCGAGGGTCTCGACCAGCTCGACCCGGCCGTGCTGTTGGCGCCGATCGACGAAGTGCTCGACGAGGTGCGCAACGCACTCGGTTCGATCGATCTGCGTGCGATGCTGCGTCCGATCGACGAAGCGCTCGACACCGTGGTCAGCACGCTGGACCAGGTGAGCCCTGACGCACTGCTCGCTCCCGTCACCGAACTCCTCGACGACGTGCGCGAGCAGGTCGACACGACGCTCGCCCTGGCGACATGGAGTGAGCGTTTGGACGAGGTCGAGCAGAGCATCGTCGATCACGCACGGCGTTTCGATCCTGCACCCCTGTTCGTCTCTCTCCGCGAGAACTGGTCCGACCTGATCGACTCGATGCGACCGGCCGAGCCCGGCACCGGCTTGCTCGCCGGCATCACCGGCGCCGCACTCGGGGCGCTGCCCTACAAGGTCAACCCGGGAGGTGTCTCCGAGGTGCTCGCCTGGATACGCGGCGAGCGAGACGGTTCCATGGTGGTGCGTGAACGCCTCGCACATGCGTCCGCCGCGCTGGCCACCGCAGCAACAACGATGCAGCAGCTCGACGTCCGTGGCATCACCGTCGAGCTCGATGGGGGACACCGCGCGTTGCAGACAGCGCTGTCGGCCCATCCAGCCGACAGTCTCCTCGTCACCCGACTGGCCCCGAGCCTCGCTGCGTCATCGCCCACGGCGTCGCTGGCGCTGGTGCTCGGCAACGTCGACCGGGTGTCGTCGCTGATGGCGTCGGCGTCGTCGACCGTCTCGGCGACGACGGCACCCGACCGGTCCGAGGTGGCCGTGGTCTCGTCCGGACTCGCCGCGTCGTTCGGGCCGCTCGCACCGGTCGCAGCCAAAGTGCGCGAGTTGCTCGCTGCGGCGGGCGCCGACCCCGACCAGGATCCGCGCACGGCCCTGCTCGACGCACTGGCCGCGGCGGGCGCCGAGTCCGTGATCGGTCCGATGGAGGCGGTCGGCAACTCGATCTTCCAACGGCTCGTCGAACTCGTCCGTGAAGGAGTGTTCGCTCCGCTCCACGAGGGCATCGACGAGATCGAGGGGCTCCTCGACGCGCTCTCTGTGACCACGCTGACCGCCGGCCTGACCGCGCTGCACGACCAGCTCACGGCGAAGGTCGACGCGCTGCGACCCGACGTCGTGCTCGCCGGTCCACTGGCGCTCTTCGACGACCTGCGCAGCAACCTCGACGCCTTCGACCCGCTCGCGCCCGTGCAGACCGCGGTCGACGAGCTGCGCACCCTGATCGAGGAGTTCGTCGAGCAGTTCGCGCCGACGGTGGTGCTCGCTCCCGTGCTGGAGGTGTACGACCGGTTGAGTTCGCTGATCGGGTCGTTCGATCTCGGGGCACTCCTCGACCCGGTGTTCACACGGCTGGCGGCCATCGGCGCCGACATCGACGGCGGCATGAACCGCGTCATCGACGCGCTCGAACGGCTGCAAGAAGCGTGCGAGTCCGACGGCGGGCCGATTCCCGGCCTCGATCTCTCGATCGCCGCGTCGGTCGACGTGCCAGGAGGGTTCGGGCTGTGAGCTCGCTCGTCCAGCCGGCCGCTGTCGTCGCGCTCGCCAACGCTCGCGTCCGCGACGCGCGCGAGGCCCTCGAACGAAAGCTCGACGCGACCACCGTCAACGCGCTGTCGGGTGGGCTCGGCCGGTCGACGTTCGGCGCCACCGACCGACGTGTTCTCGGGCTGGTGCGCGCGGCGTCCGACATCCTCGGCGGCACCGATCCGGTAGCGCTCGATCCGACGAGTCCGCTGGCCCCGGGTCCCAGCCGGTTCGCCGTGCTCGGCTCCGCAGGGTTCGAGCTCCCCACGTTCATCGATCTGTTCGGTGCCGGAGGACCGTGGCGAGCCGACGTCGTCCGACGCGGCACACGAGATCCCAACTGGTCGCGTGTCGATGTGCCGAGCACCGACTTCGTCAATGCGTTCGGTGCAGCGGTGCGCGCGGAGGCAGACGCCGCCGTGCGCGCCCGTGGCGAGTCCGTCACGCTCGGCATGTACGGCGCGATCGCCCACGGTGTCGTGATGGGACCCGTGGCGCGCGGCGCCCAGGCGCAGGTCTCGAACCAGGAGTGGAACCGGCACCGCCCGGCCCCGTTCGTCGCCGCCGTCGACGACCTGGTCCTGACCCGTCTGTTCGGAACCGCCGATCCGGTGGCGATGTGGAACGCCGCGTGGCCGACGATGGCCAATGCGCTGCCCTACTGGCAGAAGTACGTCGACGCGCTCGAGGCAACGTATGGACTGCAGGAGCCCGCACCGTTGCGGCATGGCTTCTCGGCGTACGAACAGGGCCTGACCGAGGCCCGCAACATCGACGTCGATCGGGTCAGCGCCGGCTACGAACGCATGATCTCGGGCATCACACCATGGGGTGCTGGACCGTGGTTCGGAGTGCTGACGCCGCTGCTGCTGGCACCGTCGCTGGCGACGTTGTTGGCTCGGGTCCTGCCGCACGCCAACCGCTTCAACACCACCGACGTCCTGACCGACCGCTCGTTCTCGGAGCTGATCACGATCTCGAACGGACTCGGCTCGATCAGCCCGTTCATCTACTCGATGATCATGTGGTCGAACGTCCCCGATCACTCCGAGGCGTTCTGGAACGCGCTCGCGCTGTTCCTCGCCCGTGTCGGACTCGTCGTCGGCTGGATCCCGACGATCGGCTCCGATGACGACGATCCGTCGCCCGCCGCGCGTTGGGCGATCGTGGCCGGACTGCTCGGAGCGGACGTCTACTCGCTGATCCGTGCGATCGCCGCGACGGGCGGACGCGACCCGGGAGCGTCGGCCGTCTTCGGGCTGCAGACGATCCCGGCCATGACGTCGATCGCGGCGCTCACCCAGGCGGCGATCATCAAAGCGATGGTCGAGGCGGCGGGGTCCGACGACGAGGACACGGCGTCGTGGGTCACGTGGATCATCACCACACTCGGGCTCTGGCTCGGCGCCGGTCTCCCCGTCGCGTTCTCGCTGGCGGGAAGCCACTGGCTCTCGTGGTTCACCCGCCAGCCGGATCCGATCCCGCCCGCGCCCGCGCCCCCGCGTCTCCGGCGCCGTCATCGCCGCCACCACCTCCGCTGGCGATTCACGAGCCGACGGCTCTGGCGCACCTGTTCGATGACTCGACCCTGTGGTTCGATCCCGCCGTCGCTGCGCCGGGCCGCGCCGACCTGAACTATCCGAGCGGAATGCGCCCGCTCGTGCGCGTCTGGTGGACCGGTGCCCAACCCCTCGAGATCGCCCACGACGGCCACGAGATCCAGCTGCGCACAGGTGGTACCACGACCACGATCGTGCTCGGGCCCGGCGATCGCACGGCGGCCTCGATCGTCGCGGCGCTGACCGCGGCGCTGCCCGGCGACCTCCACGCCGAGATCGCGGACGCCGACGACGCAGCAGACCCCGATCCCGACTACGACCTGCCGTGGCCGACCACGCTCGCCGATCCCGGCGACGATCTCGCGACCCACGCCGATCACCTTGGCGCCCAGGCGACGTTCGTCGCCGTTGGCGACAGCCGTGAGCGTGCGTCGCTGATCCGGCACACGCCTCGCTCGACGCTTGCGACGAGCTTCGACCTGACCGCGCCTGCGACGTCGGCGCTCCGCGGTGTTCGTGTCGTCCCTCATGCCGGTCTCGGCGACGTCGACGACACGGCCCTCGGCACCGCAGCCGATCTCGCCGTGTTGCTGTGTCTCGGTGGGGCGTCACGCCTACGCGACGTCGTCCCGGCCCAGCCGAACCCGCTCGCGCCCCTCGGTCAGAACGCGCCGCCGGCGCCGCCACCGTTGGGCAATCTGGATCCGGTGACCGAGGTGTTCCGCCGCTGGAATCTCGACGAGCGGCGCGTCAACGAATGGCGCGAGGTGGTCAGCGGTGGAGCGTCGCCGGAAGAGGCGCTCGCTGGTGCGCCCCTTGCACCCGGCGCACCGGACGGACGCGCCGTCGCTCTGGCGATGGGATGGGTGCCGCTGTGGAGGGCCTGGCTCCGTGTCGCCAGCGACACCGTCGCGGACACCAGCGCACCGGTCGCGATGGCGTACACGCCTACGGTGATCGCCCACGACGGCCGCCGATTCCGCCCGACCAATGCCGAACTCACCGCAGGCATCGTCCACCTCCTCGATCTCCCCGCCTGACGATGAGCAACGACGAGACCCCGCCGGACCCGACCGAGGACGATGTGGCCCCTGCCTCGGCGTTCCTGGTGGACCCGATGCCGTTCGACGCCGACCTCGACGTCAAGGCCGAGTTCTTCGGCGGTGTCCGCGTCGGCACGATCGGCGCGGCTGTCACCCGGCCCGGCGTTGCCGAGACGGTGGGTGCCGGAGGACGAACGGCGGTGGCGGGCGCGCACAACTGGGTCCCGATCGGTCCGCGCAACGTCGGTGGCCGGGTCCGATGCATCGCCGTCGACCAGGCGGCGACCGGCGACCAACGGGTGATGTACGCCGGCCCCGCGTCGGGCGGCATCTTCAAGACGATCGACGCGGGTGAGACCTGGTTCCCGCTCTGGCACGACGAACCGTCGCTCTCGATGGGCGCGATCGCGATCGCGCCGAGCCGTCCGGCGACCGTGTGGGCCGGCACCGGCGAGTCGTCGACCGGTGGCGGTGAGTCGATCCGCCCGTCGGGAGTCTGGGTCAGCACCGACTCGGGGGCGACTTGGACCAACCCGACCGGCACCACCGTGTTCGGCTCGTCACGGGTCGCGGCACTCGCCGTCGATCCCAACGACCCCGACGTGTGCTGGGCGGCGACCGACAACGGCGTCTTCCGCACGGTCGACGGCGGCTCGGCCTGGACGCACTATGCCGATGGCCAGGCGTACTCCGACGTGTGCATGGTCACCCTGGGTGCCACGACCTGGGTGTTCCTCGCGATGAGCGGTGAGATCGCCAACCGCCCCGTGATCGTTCGCGTCGCCGACCCGCAGGTCGCACACGGCACGCTGCAGACGGCCCTGCCCGCCTTCGCGCCACCGAACCCGGCGAACACGTTCTCGATTCCCGCTGCGCCGGCCGGACCCGGTGGTTCTCCACTCAGCACGTCGCCGCCGCGCGACGGCAAGTTGGCGGTGGTGCCGGCCGTGGGTGGGGTCGGCCCGTTCATCTACGCGGCCTGGGCGCGCGCCGACCGCACCCTCTACCGCGTCTTCCGCGTCTCCAACCTCGATGCCAGCAACGGCGCCGGCAATCCGAACATGGCCGTCAACCGACTTGCGAACCATCCGAACTTCGCCGATCTCAGCCAGGGCAACTACAACCTGGCGGTCGCCGTCAATCCGCAGAACCCGGCGCACATCGCGTTCGGGATGCAGGAGATCTTCGTCAACCGCTCGGCGAACGCGGGCTCGTCACAGGCGAGCCATTGGCGCCAGGTTCAGAACCAGTTCCTGTATCTCACCGATCGTGGTCACCACGCCGACCACCACCAGTTCGTGTTCGCCCCCCGTCCGGTGGCCCCGTTCGACCAGGGTGTCGGACCGGCGCCCGTGTGGCTGTGGGACGCCAACGACGGCGGCATCTCCGTGTGTGGCGACTGGGACACGGCAACTGCCCAGTACGCGGCGGGGCAGCAGACGCTGCCGATTCCGACCGGCGTGCCCACCTGGCGCAAGCGGAGCCACGGCATCAGCGCCTCCCAGATGTACGACCTCACGCAACATCCGAGGCTGCCCTCGATCATCGGGTCGGGCTATCAGGACAACGGCGCCTACGTGTCGACGGGTGGGATGACGTGGGACCTGGTGATCACCGCCGACGGCGGGTACGTGGCGTTCGATCCCGACGACCCGTACCGCCTGATCGCCACCTGGCAGGGCGGCGTCACCGAGACGCGCTTCCCCGCCCATCTGCGCAACGCGGTGACGCTGTTGCGCGACGGGGTACAGACGGGCACGTGGCCCCGCGAACTCGACGACGGATTCCGCGGGGCAGATCGCGCCTCATTCGTCGCGGAGACCGTGTTCCACCCGACACGCCCCGGTCGGGTGTTCAACGTGCGCCGCAACCGGCTCTACGCGACGCGGGCCACGACGGGCGATCGCTGGCGACCCGAACCGCTGGGTTGTGGCGTCGAGATCATCCACGAACCGACCACCACCGGCGCAGTCGCCGGCAGCCTCGAGGTGCTCGACACACCGGGTGCCATGGCGATCGGGCTGCTCGCGCAACGCAACGAGACCCGACAAGCCGAGGATCGGCGGCTCGGTGCCCGCGTGCGCACACTGCTCGCCGAACCATTCGACATACGCAACGGCGACACCCTGCAGTTCGTGCTGCACGACAACACCACCGTCGCCGCGCCTCCACCCATCTCGATCCCGCTGACTGTTGGCGCGGACCTCCCCGCCAACGCCACCGCAGCTCAGCTCGCCGACTACATCACTGCTCACAGCCCGACCGTCGCGCTCACCGCCTTGCCGGTGATGTGGCCGCCGAGTACCCAGATCACGTTGTTCACCCGAGCCACCGGGCGGGTCAGGTCGATCGGGCTCAGCGGCACCGCCCTCGGCCCGCTCTTCATGGCCCCGCGCGTGTGCGCCGGCGCGGACGTCGGCAACGCGTTCGGTGGCGGTGCGCTGCCGGCGGTGACGTTCATCGATCTCAGCGGCACCGTCGACCTGAGCAACACGCGATTGACCGTCACCCATGACGCTGGTGGGCCGGTCGACATCGACTTCGCTGCCGGATCGGTGTTGGGGCTCCATGCCCTCGCGATCCGGTTGCGCGCCGCGTTGCCCGTGTCGATCCTCGTCTCGACCAATCCGGTCGACTGGGGAATCCGACTCACGACAACGGCCGCCAACCGCACCGCCGACATCGCCGGCTCGGCTGCCGCGAGCTTCACTGCGCAGCCGGCATTCCCGGCACGGTCGTTCTCGCTCAATCGATCCAAGACGTTCGACTTCGTCCCGCCCCCGCCGCCGCTCGACCAGATCAGGATCCGCGAACAGGCCCCGGTCCGCCAGACCCCGCTGCTCGACCTCACCGCTGCCGGGCTCGGCACTGCGAGCGAAACCGGGGTGACATCGGTCGAGCTGATCCATTCCCTGCGTCAGCTGCTCGCCGGGGTCCCCGCGGCGTCGTCGGTGCGGGTGCGCGTCGATCTCGACGTGAACCCGTCGCACGCCGGAGACTGGGGTTGGAGCACGGAAGGACGCGCGACGGAGGTCGCGTTCGCGCCGAGCGACCCGAACGTGGCGTGGGTCGGCGATCTCGCTGGCCGGATGTATCGCTCGGACGACGGCGGCGACACCTGGGGGCGGGTGACGCCGCTGCCGAGCGTCGATGGCGTCGGCGAGGTCGACGCCATCGCCGTGCATCCGACGACACCGGGCACCGTCCTCGTCGGCGTGTATGCGCAGGGGGCGTTCGTGCCCCCGATCGAACTGCTCTTCCGCACGATCGACAGCGGCGTGTCGTGGACCCACATCGGCGCCGACATCCAGGACGCCGCAGGCAACCGTGTCGGTGTCCGCGCCATCGAGTTCGACCGCATGAACCCCGATCGGCTGTTCGCCGGCACCGACGTGGGGGTGTGGGTGAGCACGAACGGCGGCACCTCCTGGGCGGTGTTCAACGAGGGGCTGCCGAACGCCCGCGTTGCCGATCTCACCTACGAACCGCGCCGGCAACTCCTGCGGGCCGGGCTGTGGGGGCGCGGCGTGTACGAACGTCATGTCGGCGCGGCCACGGCCAAGGACGTCAGGTTGCACGTGCGCACCTCCACGCTCGACGATGGATGGAACCAGCCGGTCCCCGGCCCGGCCGTCGACGCCGTCGTTCCCACGTCGGTCACGCTCGACGCGTCGCCGGACATCAAGCAGACCGCCACCGACCCACGGCGCGGTCTCGTGCTCGACGGCGTCGAGTTCGACGAGGATGTCGTCAACGAACCGATCAGACCGGGTCCGTCGTTCGTGACGGTCCAGATCAACAACCGGGGCGCGTTCTCGACCACGTCCGCACGGGTCGCGTTGCTGTGGGCGCCTGCCGACAACGGCCCACCCGAACTCCCGGACGCACTCTGGGACGCGCTCGGCGCCGGCACCCTCACCGCAGCGTCGAAGTTCGGTTCGTGGACGACGATCGACGACCTGGCGGTCGCCGACCCTCAGAACGTCGACCACGACGTCGTCGCCCCCGGCTACCCGCGTGCGGTGATCTTCGGCACCGGGGCACCTGGTTTCCAGTGGAGCGCCGCCGACCTCACCGGGCACCGACGCATCGGACTGCTCGCCCTGGCGAGATCGACCGAGGACCCGCTCGCCCGCGGTCCGTCGAGCGTGTTCGACGTGATCCACACCGAACCCAAGGTGGCGTACCGGGAGTGCGAGGTCGTCGACGCCGCCGACGACGACCGCATCGTGCTGCGCGCCGACGACCGCACCGGATTCACGATCGCAGCACCCGGGGGCGGGCTCGGCAACGCTGCGAATGGGGCAGCGCCGTTCGGGCTCACCGCAGCGGGCGCTCCGACGACGCTCTCCGAGTTCGCCAGACCCGGCCCCTACAACCTCTCCGTGGCGCCGGTGCGGGCCTTCCGGCTGCGCTCGACCCACAACGTCACCATCTCGTTCGCGCCCGGTGACCCGGCGATTCGGAACATCGGCGCTGCGTTCGCCGACGAGGTGGCGGCCGTGATCAACCGATCGATGATCGACGCCGGCATTCCGGTGCGAGCGAGTGGACGCCAGTACCCGAACAACTTCCAGGACGCGCTCGCCGTCACACCGATCGGTGGTGCCGAACTCACCTTCGCAGCTGCGAGCACGGCGGCCGGCAGGCTCGGAATGGCAACCGGAGTGACGCGCACCGCAGCGGCCGGCCAGTCCTTCATCACCCCGTTCGCGAGCCGTGGCCCGTTCAACCTGACGCCGCCGGGCTCGGGCGTGCCTCGCACGTTGGTGTGCACGGTCGTGGTGAACGGTCTGATCCAATTTCCGCCGACGACGAAGGAGATCCCGTCACCAGCGACCGCCACTGCCCGCCAGGTCCGCGCGGCGATCAACCGGCAGTGTCGCGAAGCCGGCATCGCGGCGATCGCGGAACCGCGCCGCCGCGGGCTCTCGGTGCGACGAACGTCGACCGAGGCCGCCGGCACCCGTGTGGTCACCGGAGGGTTCGCGCTGGGCGATCTCGTCGTGGTCCCCGGGGCGGAGGTCGCGGTGGGTGCCGATCGCCAGGCGCTGTTCGATGTGATCACGACCTGGGGACGCGATGTGATCGCGCCGTCGGCGACGAACCGCCTCTATCTGCGGTCGGCGAACACCGGCAACATCCACCTCGCGGCGGTGCGACACCGGCTGTTCGAGGTCACGTTGGAACCATTCGGCGTCGCCGCGGTCGGGGTGACGGCGACGGAGCCCCGCGTCGCAGGCGAGAGCGGCGTCGCCGTGTTGAGCTGGGACGTCGGCGCGGTTGGCGCAGGCTCGCGCGTGTTCGTGCTCGCCATCGCCGACACGACCGCCGAGCCGCTCGATCCCACCGCAGCGGGTGTCATCACCTCGCTCGGCGATGCACACACGTTCTGCCTCGCACATCCCAACGCGGCGCTGCGTGAGTTCGTCGTCGCCTGAGGCACCCGGCGGGCACCGGTCGTCGGTCAGCGACGTGCCGCGCTGAGGTCGACCATCGCGCGCAATTGTTCGGAGGGCTCGATACCGAGCGCTTCACGCAGGAGTTCGCGGTAGAGGTGGTACTGCCGGCGCGCTTCGCTGATGTTTCCCTCGGCCAAGTGCGCGGCCACCAGTGCCCGCTGTGCGCTCTCGCGCAACGGTTCTGCCTCGACGGCAGCGAGGCCGGCGTCGATCGCTTCGCCCGGACGCCCCGCGCGTGAGAGCTTGGCGCAGAGCGATTCGAGCGCGTGGATGCGCAACTGACGGAGACGTTCGCGTTCGAAGGTGATCCACTCCTCGTCCCAACCGGGAAGCAGATCTCCGGCGAGGCTGCCGGGGTCTCCGTCGTCGGCTCCGAGTGGGCTGTCGTCGTCGATCAGTCGGCGGGCCCGCTCGAACAGTTCGGTGAGATCGACGGACACCCCCGACGCGAGCGCCACGTAGTGGCCTTCCAGGGTGAGCAGGTCACCAGTGCTCTGTCGCGCCCGCCACAATGCGGTCCGAAGGTTGGCAGCGGCCCGATCGGTGGTGGTGTCCATCCACAGTGTCGAGGCCACCGTGATGCGCAACTGCGGTCGTCCACGCACGGCCAGGAGGGCGACCACCCGCTCGACGTTCGCCGACAGATACACCGGTTTCGAGCCGACCCTCGCGTCGAATCCGCTCATCACCGACACATGGATCCTCGGCGCCGGGACCTCGATGCTCGGCGAGGTCGGGCGGCTCATGGGGCGCCGCCTCGTCCGTATGGCCGCTCGGGCCGATCTGTGAACCGATACTGCATCGATGGTGACAACCGACATGTCGACGCGACTCCCTGGGGCGGATGGATTGGGACTGCCCGAGGTTGCATCGGCGCTCGTCGCGGCCGCGTCACCGTCGCGTCAACGGGTGCATGCGGCCGCGACGGCTGATGGACGCGTTGGTCACGGCGTCGGTGCGCACGATGGTCACCGTGGACCCGATCGGGGGTGCGATGGATTCGCTGGTCATCCAGGTGACCGTGTGGCGTGACGACGCAACGATCCGCGCGCGGTGTGGAGTGATGTCGCCGGCGACAGCGAGGTGCGCGTCGCTGGTTCCGAAGACGAGGTGTTGACGCTGGTGCGCCGGATGATCCGGATGTGGGTGAGCCGCGACGACGGCGCGTGACCGGATGATCGTCATGACGCCTCCGCCGACCGGCAGGCCGAGGTGAACCAGTCGGCGACCGTGAGACGGTCCGCGAACGGGCCGAGGTCGGTCGACGCCAGCCAGACGTTGTCCACGTAGAGGTCATCGAGTGTCATCGGTGGGGCGGCGCCGGAACGGGCGTCGAGGATCATCCCGTTGGGACCGACGGTGTAGTTCGAGCACAGAAAGCCGGTACGACACGGCGTGGTGCGCGTCGCGTTGTCGTAGATCAGGGCCGCGACATCGAGCGTGGTGTTGCCGTCGCGGCCGGTCGATGCCGTGACGGGCAACAGGTAGGAGGCTTCCATGCCGACGTAGCCGTCGAGATTCCCCGATGCCGTCACGTTCGAGGTGGGAAACACGGCGGTCATCGCGTCGACCACGGCGGTGTTGTCCGCACCGGGTTGCGCCGATGCCAGCAGGTCGAGCCACTGCTGGACCGTGTTGAACTCGTCGTCGAATTCGGGCGAGAGCCCGGTGAGTGCCGGCCGTGGCGGCAGCGGTGAGCCGGCGCAGGTCGGCGTCGATGTCGGCGTCGTGGTCGGCGTCGATGTCGGCGTGGTGGTCGCTGGTTGGGTGGTCGCTGGTTGGGTGGGGTTCGCCGCGTCCGTTGACGCCGGTTCGGTCACGGTCGTGCCGATCGGCGTCACGTCCTCGCGCGCGTTGGTCTGGCGGGCGTCGACGGTGGCAGAGTCGTCGTCGTTGCGCAGGCGCAGCAGCACCAGCGATGCGACGCCCACAGCCACCACCGCCACGGCAGCAACGATCGCGAATCGCCGTCGGCGGTGGCCCACCGGTGCGTCATCAGGCCCATCCCGCGTCGACGAATGGGTCTGCCAGGGCGGTGGGGGAGGCGGCGTGGCGAGCGGTGGCGCGTCGGCGGGATCCGCTGACGATGACGCCGAAGTGACCTGGGGTTCGTCGACTGCGATGACCGTCATCGGTGCGACCTTCAACGGAATGGCGGTGGGCTCGGCGGCGAACTCGAACAGGCGACCGTCGAAGGCGCGCAGGAACAGCACCGGCGTTGCCCACTCGATCTCGCTCACCTCGGCGAAGATCGCCTTGCGCGCCTCGGAAACCGCGGCGTCGATCGGGTACTGACGCCCGACGAGCGACGTGAAGAGTTCCTCGGCGAACACGATGGCGGCGTCGTCGCTGATGCTGAACTGCATCGCCACGACGGCTGGCAGTCCCAGGGCCACGAGGCTCGTGGCAATGCCGCTGAACGGATCGGTCAGTGTGGTCCGCGCTCCCTTGCACGAGTTGAGCACGACGAGACGCAACGAGGTCTGATCGCCGAGCAGGGCGGTCAGCACCGCGTCGGTGACCGCTGTGGGTTGTCCGTCTTCGTCGCTGAGGTACAGCGCTCCTTCACCGGTGGCGTCGAAGTCGCTGTGGCCGACGAAGTGCAGGATGTGGAACGTCCCGTCGCGCAGGCAGTGACGCAGCGAACGCGGCGTTGCCGGATCGCACCACTCCAGCTCGACGAGCCCACGGTCGATCATGCTGTCGAGTGCGGCTTCGACTCGCGCGCGTTCGTCCTCGACGTCGAGGGCCGCCAGACCTGCCGGGCTCGACACGACGCCGAGCACCCTGACAGGACCGTCGATCGGCAGTGCCGCAGGCACGTCACCGACATCGAGAAACCTCACGATCGGTGTGTGCCGTTGGCTCGCGAGGAATCGTGGCCGACGGTACAGCAGCTCCCACGGCACACTCAGCAACTCCGGCGTGGCGCCGAGCGACAGCGTCAGACGCAGCCCACGCCCCGCGGCGGCAGCCACGCGCTGTGCGTCGATGTAGCTGGCGCCGATCACGTCGTCGAACAGCGCCGTCCCGAGTTCGGAGCCGAGCTGTTCGGCGTCCGTGTGAACGAGCGCCATGTCGGTGGGAGCGATCTCTCGCAGCCCCGAGCGAGCGAGGTTGACGACCAACTCCTCGAGCCGCGTCGACGACATCGGCAGCCGGAATGTGGAGCTCACCGTGCGACCGCCGGCGTACTCCGCCTCGACCCGGTACAGGTCCGCGCCGGAGTCAGCCGAGACGGTACGGGTGAAGGTCACCCGGAAGTCATCGCATTCGTATGTCGGCATGCGCGTCCCTGTCGCCGCCCGCGATCGTCACGCTAGTCCAGAACCGTTCGCGCTGAAAGTGACGATTACGTCGCGATCTGTGACCACGTCGCGATGGCGCTGTTGACGCTCGTCCAGTAGCCGAAAGCCTCGTAGTACCAGACCGCCCAGTGCGCCTGCATGTCCAATGCGCTCGGCGGTCCGGTGGGCAGGTGCCCGTTGATCGCCGGGTCCGATGCGTTGCGGATCACGAGCCACTTCGGACCGGCCGGTCCCCGACGCTCGCCGACGAGGCCGAACACTGCGTCGCCCATCTCGACGCCGCAGCCGATCTGGTCGAGGCCGTTGGTCGACGTTCCGAACTCGAAGAAATCGGTCGTGAGCATCGGCAGTCGGCGCGCGAAGTCGGTGCCGTCGACGAGGATGGACGGGGTGTTGACGTAGCCCGGGAGGTTGGGTCCGAAGTCGTAGAACTCGGTCGGCGGTCCGAAGTCCGGCTCGGTGAGCTCGTGGGCGTGAGCCTGCATCAGTCTGAGCGCGGTCGCCAGGTGCTTGCGGCGCACCGTCGCCGACGACGTGTACACGCGGTCGTTGAACGCTTCGTTGCGGAACTCCTTGGTGCACCGGAACTGCACCGACCGTGTGATCATCACGTCGCCGAGTTCGGCGTCGGCGAGCGTGCCGCCGGCCGTCCCGACGGTGATCACGAGCTTGGGCTGCACTTCGTCGTACATCTGCTCGATGAATCGGGCGACGGGCAGCGTTGCTGTTCCGGCGCCCGTCGTGACGCCGTCCTGGTTCAGATGCAGTTCGGACTTCACGCACAGCACCGTCTTCGACCCGATGCGCGTGGGGTGATACGACCCGAGCCGACGCACCGCTCGCGCCGGAGCGCCGCTGCGTATCTCGGGCAGGTACTCCTCGAAGTGCCGTGCGTATCGGTACCAGCGCGTCCGTGGGTTGACACCGGGGGTGAGAACGTCGGCCAGCGCCAGCATCTCGGCGGCCGTCCAGGTGATCACCAGTACGTCGGCGCGAGGCAGCGGGTCGGTCGGGTCGGGTTCGACGGGCAACTCGAACGGTACGGGTTCCTTGCCGGTGGGCCAGTCGATGTCGAGCGCTGCCCGAGCCTTCGTTGTTGCCCTCACCCCGTGGCGGCGCGGTCCGTAGTCGTCTGCGGTCAGGCCGTAGTCGTAGATGCGGCGAGCGAGGTCGACCTCGACCCGGTCGGTGATCGTCATGATCATCCCCTTCTCCGTGCCCGCAGATTGGCCCTGTCCACGGTAGTACGCGCGGGAGTAGTGTCGCGACGAGCGAGCGGATTCTGGGCGACCTGGATGATCGTGCGTGTTCATCACGACACGGTCGACAACGGGAGGGCTGATGAAGAGCGCGCTGTGTGTGGGGATCAACGATTATCCGACGCGTGGCATGGACCTCAAGGGCTGTGTCAACGACGCCAAGGCGTGGGCGGCGTTGCTGATCGACCATTACGACTTTCCACGCGGGAACGTCACGGTCCTCCTCGATGCCCAGGCGACGAAACGCCGGATCCTGAACCGCCTCGACAAGCTCATCGCGAACTCGAAACGAGGCGACGTCGTCGTGTTCACCAACAGCTCCCACGGCACCTACGTTGCCGACGACGACGGTGACGAGACGCGCTACGACGAGGCGATGTGCCCATACGACACCAAGCGGGCGCTGATCGTCGATGACGAACTACGCCAGCGATTCGCGGCGATGCCCTCGGGGGTGCGGCTCACCGTCATCAGCGACTCGTGCTTCTCCGGGTCGGTCACACGCGGCGATGTGGTGCCCACTCCCGACGACCGACGACCGCGGTTCGTGAACCCGTCGGTCATCGGTCGTCGGGAGATCGCCGGCGTGCGCCGCCGGGCGGTCCCTCGTTCGACCGAGAAGTATCCGCAGTCGAAGATGCGCGAAGTTCTCGTGTCGGGTTGCCGCGACAACCAGTACTCGTACGACGCCCGTTTCGGGACGATCTACCACGGGGCGATGACACACTTTGCGCTCGAGATCATCGAAGCGGCCGACTACGACATCACCTACAGCGAGCTGTGGGACCAGCTCGTCGTCCGACTCGACGCCGAGGGATTCGACCAGGAACCCCAGGTGGAGGGTAGAGCCACCGCCAAGCGGCGCCGGATCTTCACATGAGGCGGCGACCGAGGTGCTACTGACCGACACCCGAACCGGCCAGGGCACCGACGGACGCGGCCGCGACCAACCTCGGGTCGTCCAGGTGCATGTCAGCCGCTACACGCGGGCGCTGCCGCGGGCGAAGGATCCGCTCGAATTCTTGGTGTCGGTGCACGTCGAGGGCACGGCGATCTCGTGGCAACGCAACGCGGTGCTCACCCGCGACGACGAGCGCTTGCTGCTCCACTCGATCGCAGGATTGCGCCGCTGGAGCGCCGGCGTCGGACTCACGAGATCAACCGCCGCCGACGACGTGGTCGCCGTCGGACGCACGCTGCGCGACGTGTTCCTCGGCGCGCCGGGCACTGAATTGCTCACCGAACTCGACCGCACCGCGCTCGTGATGATCGTCGACGAGACGATCCTGCACCTGCCGTGGGAGATGGCGCTCGACGCCGACGACCGTCCGCTGATCGAGCGGCCGTTCGGACGCGTCGTGGCGACACGGTTGAGGACCTCGCCGGGGCGCGACACCCGCTCCGAGGATCCCACGGTACGAATCCTGGCGGTCGAGAACCCGACCGAGGACCTCGCCGCAACCGAACGCGTGATGGAAGTGGTCGAGGGGCTACGCGAATGGAGCGACGACCTGACGATCGAGGTCACGACGTTGGCGCGTGGCAAGGCGACGAAGCGAGGTTTCGCCGCAGCGCTGGCCGATCGCGACGTCGACATCGTGCACTTCGCCGGACACGGAGCGTTCGACATCGATGCGCCGGCTGACGGCGCCGTGGTGCTCGCCGACGGTGCGTTCGTCGACGACGAGGTCGCATCGCTGGCCTGGGCGCGACCACCGTTCATCGTGATCAACAGCAGCTGCGAGTCTGCCCGCTCGGCCGGGGGAGTGCGCATCGTCTCGAACCGCCGGCGCAGCAACGGTCTGGCAGCCGCCTTCCTCAGTCGGGGCGTCGAGGCGTATCTCGGGCACTATTTCCTCGTCGACGACGTGTCCGCCTCCGAGTTCAGTGGGGTCTTCTACGAGACGCTGCTGCGCGAACGGAACGTCGGACTCGCAGTTCAGACCGCACGCGACCATGCGATCGGGAGATTCCACAGCGAGGGCGATCTCACGGCGTTGGGTGCGGTGTTCTTCGGTGATGCGGGCACTGCCCAACGTCGAGATCTGGCGACGGCAGCGTGATGGCCGGTCAGGCGGGCGCGAGCAGGAATTCGATGATCTCGATCCGGTACCGGAGCGCGGCGGCATCGGCCGAGGGTGGAGCGATCTCACGTACCCCGGTGCGCGCCTCGTCGATCAGCGCCTCGAGTTCGGTGGTCGACACCGATCGGGCCGAAGGGCGACGACTCGCGAGGCTCGACAGGTCGCCGCGCTGGTCAGCGACCAGGACCACGAAGCGTTCCCAACGTGCCGGGTCCGTGCCACCGCTCGCCGTCGTCGGCACGTCTGCTGGCCAGGTCAGAGGTTCGCCGTCGAGGTCCCACAGATCGGTGGTGTCGTCCTCGGCTCCGCTCGCGCCGAGCAGGGTGCCGCTCGGTGCGGCATTGGTGAGCAGGCTCGATCTTCCCGAAACTCCGACGTCGAAGACCCACACGAACACCGGGTCGGTCCCGGTGTTGGCCACCGTGAGATACAGCGGGGAGCCGACCGCGAGTCGCTCGCCATGCAGCGCCAACCGTCGGCGCGTGCCGTCCTCGTACGTCCCGAAGTCGATCGTGACGACGGGGTCGAGCGTGTTCGGGCCCTCACCGGAGGAGAGGTCGAGCAGGCGATGACCAACGGCGATCGCCTCGATGTCCTCCACGAGACGATCGATGCCCGTGTCGTCGTTCGGGTAGACCCCGACCCGCCACCGCTGGCCGGCGTGGTCGTTCAACACGAGCCCGCCGGCCGTCTCTCCGCTGGACGTGTCGGCGATACGCACCAGCGCAGTCGTCTCGTCCGTTGCCTCGACGAGGCGCGTGCTCGCCGCGAGCCGGTTCCTGAGGGCGTCGCCACCGGCAATCCCGACCTGCACCGGGGCTCGGGGACGACGGAGCTTCGTCGGCACGGCGACAGCGCCACGGCCGACCGCATCGGTCGCCGACTCGGGGTCGATGCGGAGGACTGCGTCAGCCCCGTCGATGCGGACGACCTCGCCGGCGGCGAGCGATTCTCCGCTTGCGACGGCTACGAGGTCGAACCCGTCGCCGAGCTCGATGCCCAGCAGCGCAGCGGCCTCGATACGCAGATCATCCTCGACCGTCGAGACCGACAGCACGTTGCCCGACGGCATCGAACGACCCGAGAACAGCAGACGGTCCGACGGTCCCTCCACGTCGGGTCGCTGTTCGGGGACGAGCGCCCTCACGCGCCGACGTACCAGATCGCCGACGACGCTCCACGACACCGGTGCGTCGCCGAGCTGTTCGAGCACGGTGGCGAGCGCGTCGGTCAGCGCACCGTGGCGGCCGCCGCGAGCGGACGGGAACTCGAACGCGGACTGTTCCGGCTGGCAGGCCGCAAGGCGCACGGCGTCGGCGTTGGTGGCGAGGCCGTGGATCTCGTGGGTGAGCGCGAGGGCATGTTCACGGATGCCCCGCATGCGGAACATCTTGTCGGCAAGATCGACCGACTTGGGCACCGTGTCGGCCCCACGCGCCATGTAGCCCGAGTGACAGCAGTCGAGGATCGTCGTCACGTTGGGAACGGCGCCGAGGGCGACGAAGGCGTCGGTCAGTCGCCGCTGGTTCCAGCTCAGTTCCTCCGACAAGAGTCCACGGAAGTCTTCCGGAGCACTCTCGTCCATGTCGAACGGCACGATGAACTGGAAGTGCACGCTCGCTCCCGTGGCCTGACGCTCGGCGAAGTCCGGCCGTGCAACCCGGCCGCCGTGGCCCGAGTAGTAGAGCACGACGGCGTCGGCCGGATCCCGAATCGAAGCGACCAGGTCGTCGAGTCCGTCGATGATCCCGGAGCGGGTGGCGTCGGAACCGGTCCGCACGACGATCTCGTCGAACCCGCGAGAACCGAGCATGTCGCGCATCAGGGCGACATCGGCGTTGCATCCCTGCAAGCCGTAGGTCTCGCTCCCGATCAGCAGTGCTCGCCGGGTCACCCCAACAGTGTCGCGCTCCGACGGAGCAATGTGAACAGGAGAAAACGATGAAGCATCAACTCGACGACCTCGTCGTCGTCCTTCCCGGCATCATGGGGAGCACCCTGCGCGACCGGAACGGCGCCGAGGTGTGGGGCACGTCCCTCGGCTCGATCGTCAAGGGCGTGCTGACTCGGGGCAAGGCGATCAAACGTCTCGAACTGCCCGAAGGAATCGGCGACGAGCCGGCACCCGACGGCGTGGTCGCCACATCGCTGATGCCCGACATCCACGTGATCCCCGGAATCTGGTCCGTGTCGATCGGCTACGAGGCGATGGTCCGCTGGTTCCACGACACCTTCGACGTCGTCGAGCACGACGCCGCCCACCCCGACCGGATCTCGAACTTCGTCCAGTTCCCCTACGACTGGCGGCTGTCGAACCGGGCCAGTGCAGTGGCGGTGCAGGCCCGAGTGGAGCCGTTGCTCGAACGCTTCCGGACGCAACCCGGTCGGGCGGATGCGAAGGTGGTCTTCATCGGACACTCGATGGGGGGCCTCGTCGCCCGCTACTACGTCGACGTGCTCGGCGGGCACGAGATCACCGACAAGGTGATCACGCTCGGCACTCCGCATCGTGGTGCGTTGAACGCTCTCGAGAGCTTGATCAACGGTGTTTCCAAGGGGTTCGGTCCGTTCAAGCTCGACCTGACGAAGTTGTCGCGCAGCCTGCCGTCGCTGTATCAACTGCTGCCCGAGTACGCCTGTATCGAGTCCGGCAGCGGTCTGCGCAAGACCACCGAGGTGCGACTCCCCGAACTCGACGCAGCGCTCGTTGCCGATGCGATGCGCTTCCACGAGGAACTCCGCACCGCGACGGCCGGGGCGTCGCTCGGCTACGACTCACACCCGATCATCGCTCGGACACAACCGACGAGCACGACCGCGCGGCTCCGAAACGATCGGGTCGAGACGCTGCGCACGATCGACGGCCGAGACGAGGGCGGCGACGGCACGGTGCCGCGGTTGGCCGCGATTCCCTACGGCGTCGCGCCCGACGATGCCATCATTCGTTACATCAAGGACAAACACGGCGCGCTGCCCGCCAACGCTCCGGTGCTGACCGAACTCGAGGGGGTGCTCACCGCATCCGACGTGATCGCCCGCGACACGAGCTACGACGTCGGTGTCGTGATGGACGACATCTGGATGGCCGGCGAGGCGATCGAGGCGACCATCGAGGCAGAGTCGGATCTCGTCGTGGACGCTGTGCTGTGCACACCGGGCGGTGCGCCAGTTTCGTCGGTGATCGCCACGGATCGCGGCGACAACACCTACGCGACGAGCTTCGAGGATGTCCCGCCCGGTTCCTACGTCGTGCGCATCGGTGTCCGCGGGTCCGGCGGTGTCGTCACGAATCCACTGGTGGTGCTCGATCCGACCGAGACGGCGGCGGCGTCATGAAGGATCTCGTGCTCACCGGCAGGGTTCTGACCGTCGACGCCGACCGGCGTGTCGAATCGTCCGGGGCCGTCTACATCCACGAGGGGGTCATCGAAGCGGTCCAGTCGGCGTCGTCGGCCCCACCCGCTGGCTTTCGAACGGCGGCCAGAGTGCGAACAGGCGGCCTGATCACACCGGGGCTGATCGACCTGCACAACCACTTGGCGTACAACACCCTGCCGCTCTGGCTGGGCCGCGACCGTGCCTATGCCACGCGATATCAGTGGCCCGGTGCACCGACCTACCAGAGCGACGTGTCGAACCCGGCTCAGGCGCTCGGCATCGCCGCTCCGGCCGCCGCGCTCCGCTACGCCGAGGTGAAGGCGGTCGTCGGGGGAGTGACCGCGATCCAGGGGTCGCCACCGATGACCCGCGCGTTCCCGGGTTGGATGGTCCGGAACATCGAGAAGGAGGAGATCGGCACCAAGCAGCCGATCTTCCAATCGGTGCTTCCGGCGACCGGAGCGCAGCTCGACAAGACCGCTGGGCGCCTCGCACAGCAACGGTCGTTCATCTACCACCTCAGCGAAGGTGTCGATCCGAAACTGCGCTCGGAGTACCAGTTGTTGCGATCACACGACTGCGTGGGCGCTGGGCTGATCGGCATCCACTCGACGGCGCTGACCGCCGCCGATTTCGACGACTGGGCCACCATCGGCGGTGGCGCGATCGTGTGGTCGCCGTTCTCCAACCTCTGGCTCTACGGCGGCACCACTGACGTGCTCGCCGCACGTGCGGCCGGCATCCGAGTCTGTCTCGGTTCGGACTGGACCCCGTCGGGCACTCGCAACGTGCTCGGCGAACTGAAGATCGCCGCGGCGTGGAACGAACACGGACTCGGTGGCGCTCTCGACGACGCCGACCTCGTCGAGATGGCCACGGCCAACCCCGGCGACACGCTGGCGCGCCCGTGGGGCGTGCAGATCGGGCGCCTCGTTCCCGGCGCGCTCGCCGACATCGCCGTGTTCTCGCTGCTCGACGACGACCCGTGGCGCAGCGTCCTACGAGCGACGGAACGCCATGTCCGTCTCGTCCTGGTCGGCGGTCGTCCCGCGTACGGCAACAGGTCGCTGCTCACCGCCGCGGACGTCGCCGATCCCGAACCGATCGTCGTCGCCGGCGTGCGACGTGGGATCGTGATGACGCTGCCCGACGAACTCCAGCCCAGCGCTCCCGACCTCCAGGCACAGGCCAACAAGTCGTGGAGCGACGGGCTGGCGGAACTCGGCGCCGTGTGGGACGACCCGGCGGGTGCCGTTCGGCGAGCGCGTTCGCAACGGGCGGTCGGCGTCGAGCCGTTCGAGTTCATCCCGGAGTTCCCACCCACCGGTGCCGAGGCACGGGCGCTCGACGACGACGAACTCGAACAGCTGGTGATGCCGACCTTCGACCGGATCGGGCACGACGCCTCGTGGCGCTCCAGGGTCCGGTCGATGGCTCCCGACTACGCCTCGGTGTTGCGCGACGCGATGGCCCGATTCTGAGCTGACCTATCGGGTGAGCGCGCCCCACGTGATCGGGCCGATGCTTCCGTCCGGGGTCAGCGACGCGGCGCGCTGGAAACTGAGTACGGACGCGTTCGTCTTCGGACCGAACTGGCCGTCGGGCGCACATCCGAGTCGTCGTTGCACCCAGCGCACTGCGTCACCGGTCGACCCCTGCACGAGGGTCGGACGTTCCCCAGGAGCGGTGACCGAACGCAGCTTGGCCCAGGTCTTCGGGCCGATCCGTCCATCGACGAGCAGGCCGTTCGACTGTTGGAACTCGCGCGCGGCCGCGTCCGTCTGCGCATCGAAGTCGTCGCCGAACGTGAGGCCGAGCAGTCCGCGCGCAATCCGCACCAGTAGCCCGTTCGATCCGAGTTTCACCTCCGTGTTGGCGATCAGCTGGGCGTCGTCTCCCACCGCCGGGACCGCCGTCGTCGTGGTCGTGTCCGACGATGCGGAACCGGGAACCGCAACGCCGGTCCCGTCGCCGCGGAAGACCCAGTGCCACGGCTCGTCCTTCGGTCGACCCAGATGCCAGCCGATCGGCGGACCGCTTCGCTTCAGCCAGGTCAGCACCGACGTGCCGAATCCCTTCGGCGGTGTGCCGATGGCCACGTCGACGGCGAATCCCCAGCCGTGCACGCTTCGTCCCGGCGTGGCCGACCACTGTGGCTTGAGTTGCTTGAGCCGCTGTTGTTGAGCCAGGGTCCGGTAACTGTCGGTGCAGGTGAGGTCGATGCCTGCGTCGCTCGCTGCCAGTGCTCGCCACTGTGCGAACGCGGCTGCCGCGTTGCGATGAAGGCGATGGCCACCGATGCCGATGCGTTCGAGCGCCGAGTCGGGCAGCAGTCCGTTGCCGAATTCGAGGACGTCGAACGGGATCGTGACGCCTTCGGGTCGACCGACCCCACCCTTGTCGTCGGCTCCACCCGTGCCGATGTCCGGCTCGTGGGTGGCGTCGATGTCGAAGAGCGGTGGTTCGTCGGTGTCGATGAGCGACATGGGGATCTCCTGATCAGCCTGACTCAGTGGTTCCGTCGCCCTTGCTCAGTATGCGCCTCCCTCCGGTCGGGTGCAAGACGCCAACGGGTACATCTCAGGCCTCGATCTGGTAGTGCTGAGCGGCGAGCTGCGTGGTGGCCGCGTCGGGGTAGTACTCGCTTCGCACCGTCGGGCCGTTCGTGACCCACTGCTTGTCGTACGGCAGCACGAGTCTGCCGTCATCGGTCTCGTGCGAACCTTCGACCGGTACCAGCCGCTTCTTGCGGAGCAACCCCGACTTGATGACGAACCACGTCGGTGCATCGGCGTGGTCGTCGTAGAACACGTCGGACACCGTGCCGATCACCTCCCCGTCGGCGTCGATGACCTCGAGTCCTCGGAACTCGCGTTGTTCGGTACTCATGACGACTCCTTCTGTGACGTCTTCGTCGTGTTCGTGGTACCCGTGCGGCACCGATGCAAACGGCGGTGATGCCGCCGATCGACGACCGATCGGAGCCCGACGCCGCCGGCGCTGGTCCCGACGGATGACGAGGCGACCCATGCCGATCACCAGCAAGAGGGCGACACCCGCATCGATCCAGAAGTGATTGGCGGTGGCGACGATCGCCACCAGCGTGATGAACGGGTGGACGATTGCGACCGCGCTGGCCCAGGTGCGCTTCACGGCGACGAATCCGGTGGCCACGATCACCGCCCATCCGAAATGCAGCGATGGCATCGCCGCGAACTGATTCGCCACGGACTGGTTCGGATTCGCGCTGTACACGCTCAACCCATGTGCTCGCAGGGTGTCGACGAACCCGAGTGAGCGGAGCATGCGAGGTGGGGCGAGCGGAAACGCAACATGGAGCACGAGCGCCACCAGGGTGACGCCGATCAGCCAAGTCCTCACGGTGCGGTACATCTCGCGGTGGCGAATGAGGAGCCACACCAGGAACACCAGCGTGATCGGGAAGTGCACGCGGGCGTAGTAGTGGTTGGCGAACCACAGCAACTCCTCGTGGCGCAGCGCGAACTCCTGCACGGTCCGCTCGGTGAACACGTTGAACCGGCGCTCGAGGTCGACGATTCGGCGAGCATTCGTGAATGCTTCGGTTGCCTGGTCCCGCGCCACGCTGCGCACCTGGCGATACCCGAGGTACACGACCAGGACCACCGCGATCTCGAACATGAGGCTGGGCCTCGTCGTCGAGCTGCCCTGGTCCGACGCCGCACCCTCGATGGGTCGTGAAGGAGTTGTGAGCATCGTGCTCTCCGTGGGTGCAAGCGACGCCTCGACGCCGAGTGAGGTCGAATGTGTCGACCTCGCTGGTCGACGAAATCGTCAGTTACCCGTCATCAGTCGAGCGCAAACAACGCCGCTCACCCGGTGATCAGAGATAGCGGTTCCGCTCGAGCCAGCGCAGCGAGAAGAAGCCCCAGATCGGTGGCGTGTAGAACGTCGAGATCCGATACATGATCACTGCGGCGAACGCGACCTCCTGGGGGACGCCGAACGACGTCAGCCCGAAGATCAGGCCTCCCTCGGTGACGCCGACGCCGCCCGGGACGGGGAGCAGGCCCGCGAGCAACGAGACCGTCATGTTGATGAACAGCAGTTCGTGCAACGCCAGCGAGTACCCGAACGCCTGCACGAACACCCCGAGCGCGAGAGCGAACAAGAGCTCGGCGACGAGGTTGCCGCCGAACAGCATCACCAGCCGTCGCGGTGAGCGCAGACCGCGGAGCACGGCCACGGCCTCGCTCACCGTCTTGCGGACGCCGCCCAGGACGTACCGGCGCAAGCGGGGGATCACCAGGATCACGACGATCACGATCGCCAGCACCACCGCCACCATCCACGCGATCCGGATCGCGGCCGATGCCGGGCCGGCGACGTCGACATCGAGGGACATGCCCCCGAACAGCAGCAGCGAGCCGAGCAGCATTGCCTGGACGATGAAGCCACTCACCCCGTCGAGTGCACCGGTTGCCACGGCGGTGGTCGCAGGCAGACCCTGTCGTTGGAAGAACCGGACATTGACCGCGATGCGTGCCGCCGCGGTCGGGATCGCCAGGTTGACGTAGGAGATCGCGAGCTGGAGCGCATACACGGGGCCGAGCGGCAACGGCACGGGGGCAGCGCCGAGCGTCGACACCGCCTGAGCGACACGCGGAAGCTGCGCGACGACGAACCCGATGATCACGAGCCACCACGCGGCCTCGCGTAGCGAGTCGGCGAATTCCTCGAGGTCGAATCCAGCCAGCGCCGACAACAGCATCACGACGGCGAGTGCCGGCAGCGCCACCTTCATCACGGTGCCGAACGTGAACCGGCGCATCTGGATCAGCGGAGGCGCTTCCACGCCTGCCGCTGCGGCCACGTCTGAGCGCAGGTCGTCGAGATCGATGTCGAGCACCTTCATCATCCGACGCTGGTCAGCGGTGAGCGCCGTCGGCTGCAGGTAGGGGAGGAGATCCTCGATCTCTTCGACGGTGCGTTGGTCGAGCAGGATCTCGAGCGCGAGTTCGGGGCCGACGAGCCCGATCGACGTGACGAACAACTGCGCATCGTCGCTGCGCAACTGGGCCGGGGTCGGTGCGACGGCTGCGGCGCGGAACTGGACGAGGCCGAGTCGGCCGTCGTCGACGATGAGGTGTTCCTCGTCGAGCACGCCGTGAACGAGCCCGTTGTCGTGCAGGGTGGTCAGCAGTTGCCACAGCTCACGCAGTCGCGGACGAGCGTCCCCGTTGGTGAACACGGGCTCGGGGGCGACGTCGACATCGCGGAAGCGGTCAGGTGGGACCAATGGCGTGCCGGTTCGGCGCAACACGAGCAACGCGTCGTCGGTGGCGGTCGCTCCAGCGGTCACCACGGAATCGGTGGGGATCCCGGCCTGCGCCGCGAGGAGTGTCAGCAACGCCTCGTGCTCGACCTGTCGGAGTCGACCGAGACCGACAGGTGAGCCGGGCTGTCGCAGCCAGATCGTCCGCCACACCGTCGACACGAGGGCGGCGTCGTAGGCATCACGTCCGTAGAGCTTGACGATCAATTCGCCACCGTCGGCCGCCCGGGCGGCCACGGCGAAGTTGCCGGCATCTTGACGGTCCGCGACGCCCAACTCGGTGATGTCGATCTTCATGTCGGCCAGTGCGAAACGGACGTCATCGAGGCTCGGCCGGCCGGCGCTCGAACCGACGAGCAGGTGCACGATCGCTGCGGCCCCTCCCGCCGACAAGAGCGACGCCGCCACGCCGAGCGAGGAACTCGCCCCGAGGGCCACGGTGGCGATCGCGCCGAGCGCGATGACGAGGTAACCGAATCGCCGGGCCGGCCGTACGAGGTGGGGTGAGGCGGTGATGAGCAGGGCGGCCGGTACTCCGAGCCGTGCCGGTGGGAACACCGGCGGTGGTGCGATGTCGCCGAACAAGCGGTGCACCTCCGGCCAGGAACCGATGACAATCCGGCCCAGGACGAGCCAGAGGACGACTCCGACGACGATCGCGAGGACCATGTCGCGTCCGACCTTCGCCCTGCCGCGGGCCAACGCGGCAACGAGGACGACGAGCCCCCACAGTGCCGGGAGATCGCCGAGGATCTGCCACATCCCGTCCAGTGCAGTGGGGAGTGCGGCGAGCAAGGTGCTGATCGCCCGGGAGAATCCGGGCTCCGGGACCGCGATGAGCCCGACGAGCACGATGCCGACGAACGACAACGTGAGCAGCACGACGTCGGTGGCGCGCCTCGCCCTCGGTTGATCACCCGAGCTGCTGAACAGACGAAGCCCACGTCGTATCCGACTTGCCATCGCCGTCACCGCGTCGGTCGCATCGAGGCCCGACCCCGATCCATTCGGCCCGGTCATCGACTCACTCGACACCACAGCTCTCCAGGAACGAATGACCGACGATCAAGAAACCGGACAGTAGCCCAGCGCGTCACGGCGACCACGTGAAGGAATCACGCCGCAACGTGCGCCGCGGAGATGGGGACGAAGTTCCCTGACCGTCGACGTGGCGGTCGGGCAGGGTGGAGGTATGGCTGACGTACCGAGACGCTTCGTGGTCGTGGGAATCGACGGTTCCGATGGTTCAGCGGCGGCGTTGCGATGGGCACTCGACCACGCCGACCAACTCGGCGAGATCGAGCCCGTGATGACCTTCGTCACCGGTCCGTACGTGTACGGCGACGGCGGCTCGGATCCGACGGCCGAGCCGTATCGGAGCGACGCCGCGCATCGGCTGCAGACGTTCTTGGAGTCGCACGCACCGTTCCTGGAGGAGCATGCCGTGGTCATCGAACAGCGGGCCGGGCCCGGCCTCGTCACCGCAGCAGAGGCGTCGGAACTGCTGGTGGTCGGGACACGAGGGTGGGGCGGACGCGTCGACCTGTCGGTCGGGTCGGTGGGCGCGTACTGCACCCGCCACGCCATGGTGCCGGTCGCGTTGATTCCCCACGATGCGCCGCCATTGCATGATCACCTCGACGTCGTCGTCGGATTCGACGGCTCGTCCCACGCACGCAATGCGTTGCGGTGGACGCTCGAGCATCTCCGTCGCTCGGCGCGGGTGAAGGTCGTCTACGCGTTCACCGACGACGCAGTGCCCGGTGAACCGCTGGCACCGTCGCCAGGTTCTGCGCAGTCCGTCGCGGTCGCTGAACTCGAAGACGGCGTTGCTGCAGTGCTCCACGACCTCCCTGGGCATGCCCCAGTCGAGATGGCGGTCGCGCCCGGCGACCCGCGAGTGGTGCTGGGGGCAGCGAGCGACGGTGCCGATCTCCTCGTGATCGGTGCTCGAGGTCATGGTGTTCTCGAGCGACTCCTGCTGGGGTCGGTGGCGAGCGCGTTCGCTCACCACCCGACGGTCCCGACGATCGTCGTGCCGCACGCCCGCTGAAGCGTCGCGTCGCCGGCCCTCGTCGGCTTCATCTCATCTTCATCGTGATCGCGATGTGTCCTTGATCCAGCTCCGGCCATATGGGTGGTGCAAGCACAAGGACCGGCGGAGACCCGGAAACAGGTTCCGGCAACGCCGTCGGCTCGAGACACTCGGAAAGGAGTGGTCATGCGCAAGATGATGTTGACACTCACAACGGTCGGACTGCTCGCCGTCCCGGCAGGGATGGCCCTCGCCCAGTCCGACACCCCCGAACCGGCAGGTCCGGTTCCCACCTGTGTCGATCACGAACAAGATCGGGATCGAGATCGCGACCGCACCGCTGATCAGGCGATGCCGGGGACGCAGGATCAGCTGCGCACTCAGCAGCGGACACAGGATCAACTCCACGATGGCACCTGCGATGGTGACTGCACGGGCGACCAGGCCCAGCAGCAGCACCAGTACCAGTTCGAGTACCAGATGCAGGATCAGGCTCAGGTCACCGATGGTGCCATGCACCGTCAGGGCCCCATGGGCAATGCCGGCAACGGCTGACATCGACGAACTGCCGGGACGAGTCGTCCCGGCATCTTCGCGTCGCGTTGGCGACCATGACAGAAGGGACAACACCATGTACAGCACGCTCACGAAGCGGGCGGGCAACCGGGCGATCGCACTCACCGCGACTGCGCTGCTCGTGTTCGGCGCGTCCTGCGCCGACGATCCGGCGTCGGTCGAGCCAACGACGGTCGGGTCGACGCCGAGCGCTGAGCCCGCCGAGACCGCCACCGTTCCGACTGCTTCCCCTCCGACTGCCTCCGCTCCGACCGGCTCGGCGCTGACCGATGAGGAGATCGCGGGGTTGATGTGGATGCGCGAGGAAGAACAGCTCGCGCACGACGTGTACATCGCGCTCGGCGATGCCTGGAACCTGCGGATCTTCGACAACATCAGCCGCGCCGAGACCACTCACCTCGACGCGGTGGCCGGCCTGCTCGACCTCTTCGGTCTCGACGACCCGGCCGCAGGAAACGCCCCGGGCACCTTCACCGAACCCGTACTGCAGCGCCTCTACGACCAGCTCGTCGCAGACGGCAGTCGCTCGCTCGAGGAAGCACTCGAGGTCGGCGCGTTCATCGAAGAGCTCGACCTGGTCGACCTCGCCGCACGTGCGGCCGCCACCGATACCCCTGAGATCTCCGCGGTCTACGCGACGCTCGAACGGGGCTCGCGCAACCATCTTCGTGCCTTCTTCTCGCAGCTCGACGCACGCGGAGTCACGTATGAGCCAACCCAGCTCGACTCCGTCACGTTCGATGCGATCGTGTCGAGCGACACCGAGCGTGGCTCTGGCGGCTGACGACGATCGACGGAACGGGCCCGCTACCACGGTCCTCGTCGACAGGCCTTCTACGATGAACACTGTGCCGCACCAACGGATTCTGGTGGTGGATGACGAGGAGGCGATCCGCGAGCTCGTCGGCTCGTACCTGCGCACCGAGGGATTCGACGTCGTCGAGGCCGTCGATGGCGAGGACGCCCTCGCCCAGATCGCGCAGCGTGCTCCTGAGCTGATCGTGCTCGACCTGCGGCTGCCGGGAATCAGCGGGCTCGACGTGCTGCGCGAGATCCGCCGCACCTCGGCGGTGTACGTGATCGTGCTCACCGCACGCGCGGACGAGACCGACAAGTTGATCGGGCTCGAGCTCGGTGCCGACGACTACATCACCAAGCCGTTCAGTCCGCGCGAACTCGTCGCTCGAGTCCGAGCCGTGCTCCGTCGGGGCCGCGAGGATCCCCTCGGTGCCGGCAGTTCGGACCACTCGGACGACGACGTGACCCGGCTCGCCGGGCTCACCATCGACGCCGGACGCCATGAGGTGAGCGTCGACGACGAGCCGGTGGAACTCACGAGTCTCGAGTTCCAACTCCTTGCCACGCTCGCTGAGGCACCGGGTCGGGTGTTCACCCGCCGTCAGCTCATCGAGCGTGTGTGGGGATGGGACTTCTACGGCGACGAACGTCTCGTCGATGTTCACATCGGCAACCTTCGCAGAGCGCTCGGCGACGCTGCCGACGACCCGCGGTTCATCGGCACCGTACGCGGGGTCGGCTACAAGTGCGTCGGGGGTGCAGCGTGAGCCGGGCATGGATCCCCCGCCGGTTGCGTACACGCCTGTTCCTGTCCTACGTGGTGGTTGTCGCCGCCGGCGCGATCGCAATGCTGGTGGTCGGAGCGGCCGTCACCCGAACGGCATACGAACGACGAGTGGGCGGGTTCGGCCTCGGGCGCGGGCAGGGCCGCGCGGTCGGACCCACCGAGTCTCAGCTGACCGCAGCGCTCGACGACTCAATGATCCCTGCGTTCGCCTTCGGTGTCGTTGCCGCCCTGGTCGTGGCGGCGATCGTGGCGAGGATCATCGGTGCCCGGCTGCTCCGGCCGATCGACGAACTACGAGCCGCAACTCGTCGGATGGCGGCGGGCGACTTCGCCACACCGGTACCCGTACCTGCCGAGGTCGAACTCGCCTCGCTCGCGAACGACGTGAACGACCTCGGCGAACACCTCGCCACCATCGAACGGCGCCGCACCCAGTTGCTCGGCGAGGTCACCCACGAGATGCGAACGCCGATCACGGTGATTCGTGGCCAGACCGAGGGGCTGATCGACGGTGTGATCACACCGTCTGCCGAGGTGTTCGCAGGTCTCGCCGACGAGGCGGCGCGCCTGCAGCGCATCGTCGATGACCTCACGCTGCTGTCGCGCGCCGACGAGGGCACCCTCGAGATCGAGGTGACCGATCTCGACCTCGGTGCCGTCGCGGCCGGCGCTGCCGAACGGCTGCGACCGCAGTTCGAGTACGCCGATGTCGCCCTCGTCGTCGAGGTCGGCGACCCGCCCGAGCCGATCCCGGTTCGTGGCGACGTCGGTCGGCTGACGCAGGTGTTGTCGAACCTGTTGGGAAATGCGCTCGGCCATTCCCCGGCCGGCGCAACGGTGACGATTCGTTGCGGCCGTCAGAACTCGCTGGCGTTCGTGGACGTGATCGACAACGGCCCGGGCATCGCTGCCGACGAGGCCGAACGCATCTTCGAGCGGTTCTATCGAGGCAGTCGCACGGGCACGGGCGGCGCCGGGCGTGGCATCGGGCTGACGATCGCCCGGAGTCTGGCTCGCGCGCACGGCGGCGATGTCGTCGTCGATTCGGAGGGCCCCGGAGCGCGGTTCCGATTGACCGTTCCCGTGTCGGAACACGTGGGTGCCGCGGCCACTGCGGTCACGCGTTGAACTGGCTCGGCTCGATCGCGATGAAGGTCGCCGTCGAGTGTGCGAGTACCTGAGCGGTGGCGACGACGGTCAACTCGCCGGTCATGTACATCTTGCGTCCCTCGCGCCGATCGAGGCGGACGCGGCAACTCACCGGCTCGCCGATCGGAACTCCGGCCTCGTAGCGCATCCAGAGTTCGCCGGTGAACGCGCTCTGGCTGTGGATCTGCAGGACGAATCCGTACACGTCGTCGAACAGTGCCGCGACGATGCCGCCATGGCTTCGCCCCGGCGCCCCTTCGTGAGCCGCTCGCAGCGTGAGCGAGGCCACTGCATCGTCGCCGTCGCGGACGACCTCGATGTCGAGCCCCCACGGACTTGCGCGCCCGGACACCGGACGCTCGTCGTACGTGGTCATCACGGATCCGTCCGGTGGGGCTTCGCCGAATTGGCCGTCACGTCGCACCTCGCCGCGCGAGCGGGTCGCGCCGTGGTCGAGCTCGGTCGTGAGTTGTTCGAGCGTGCGTGCGACGTGTTCGAGCGTGTCGATCGAGGCGTGGTGGCCAACAAGGGCATGGCCGATGTCGCGGATCGCCAGCCCGGCGCGTGCTCGAGCCTCGCCGACTACGTCGGGATGGTCGTCCTGGGCGACGTGAACCAGCGGGTCGAGGTGGGCGTCGGACACGGCGATGACCTTACGGCCGACCTCTACCCGCTCCGGAAGCGGCCGGTCGATCGCGCGGTGTCAGGCGAGGTGGGCGGGGAACCCGAACCGTTCGAAGGCTTCGGTGTCGAGGAAGGCGTGAACCTCCGCGATGCGGTCGCCGCGCAACTCGAGCACCTGCAACGCCCACGGTGCGTACCCGCCGTCGGGGTCGATGCGGTACTGGGCGAATGCCGGGCAGCCGTTGGCCTCGCCGGGCAGCAGTCGTGAGCCGCTGCAGCCGATGCCGGGCCCGAACCACCAGGTGAGCACGTCGTCGCGGCCCTGCAACCACATCGCATAGGGCGGCATGGTCTGGATCACGTCGTCGTGCAGCAGTGTGGCGATGGCGTCGGCGTCGTAGCGCTCGAAGGCGTCGACGTAGCGGGCGAGCAGCCGCTGCTGTTCGTCGGTCATCGGAATGCTCGGCGTCGCGGTCGGTCGCTCGGCCAGTGTCGCCCGTGCGCGCTGGAGCGCACTGTTGACGGACGCGGTCGACGTGTCGAGCAACTCGGCGACCTCGACGGCGGGCCAACGCAGCACGTCGCACAGCACGAGCGCTGCGCGCTGTCGTGCCGGAAGCGCCTGAAGCGCTGCGATGAACGCGAGACGGATCGTGTCGCGCGATGCCGCCACGTCGGCAGGGTCGGCGCCGAGGTCGATCACGGCGGCGTCGGGGATCGGGGTGATCCAAGCGGCCTCGGGGAGCACGTCGGCCAGATGGACCGGGTCGGGGGTCCGCGCCGGGCCGAGGTCGATGGCGCGAGCCCGACGTTGCGGGCTGCGACCCATGTCGATGCACACGTTCGTGGCGATCCGATACAGCCAGGTCCTGACGCTCGATCGGCCCTCGAACCGGTCGGCGGCCTGCCAGGCGCGCAACATCGTCTCCTGGACGGCGTCCTCGGCCTCCGAGCCCGAGCCGAGCATGCGGTAGCAGTGTGCGATCAGCTCTCGGCGATACGTCTCGATGTCGGTGGCGCTCGGTGTGGTCACCGAACGGGTCGTCGAAGTGGTCACGGCATGCATCGTAGATCCCGTCTCGGGGGTTGTGAATCGGTTGGGTGCTGGTCGGCCGGGCAGACACCGAGCACGTCGGCCACGCCCGCGAGGTCGAGCAGCGCGTGCAGGTCGTCGTGTGCGCCGACCAGGTGGGCGCGGCACCCGAGTCGACGCGCCGCGTGGGCCAGCCGGCAGAGGTCGTCGACGGCCTGCATGTCCGGTTCGGTCATCGGGCGGTCACGGTTCGTTTGCGTCGGCGGCAGCGCGGATCGCGGCGATGTCGATCTTGGTCATCGACAGCATCGCGGCGAACGCCCGCTCGGCTCGCTGCGGGTCGGGGTCGGCCATCATCGCGCCGAGTTCGTCAGGACACACCTGCCACGACAGTCCGTAGCGATCCTTGAGCCAACCGCACACCGAGGTCTCGCCCCCGGCCGACAACGTCTCCCAGTAGTAGTCGACCTCGGCCTGGTCGGCGCAGTCGATCAGGAGCGAGATCGCTTCGGTGAAGTGGAACATGGGGCCACCGTTGATCGCGGTGAACGGCTCGCCGTCGAGGTGGAAGTCGACGGTCACGATCGTGCCTGGCTCGCCGGGACCGGCCTCGGTGTAGTGGGCCACCCGGTCGACCGACGAGTTCGGGAAGACCGAGCAGTAGTACTCGGCGGCCTCGAGTGCCTCGGTGTCGAACCACAGGTTGGTGATGATGCGCGGCATCGCGTGCCTCAGCTCTCGGCGCCCGGCGCCACGTTGACCATCCAGGCGACGCCGAATCGGTCGACGCACGCACCGAACAGCGGCGACCAGAACGTCTCGCCGAGCGGCATGTCGACCCGTCCTGCGTCGGCGAGCGCCTCGAAGATGCGGCGCGCCTCGGCGGCGTCGTCGATGGTGACGTTGATCGCCGCGCCCTTGACGCCGGAGCCGTCGCCAGACGGGTCGTCGGATGCCATGAGCAGGTCGCCGTCGCCGAACGTCAACGCCGCGTGGATCACGAAATCGCTCGGTGCCTCGAACGGCGTCGCTTCGCCGGCGGGCAGATCGGCGGCGCTCATGATCTCGAGGTCGCCCCCGAAGATCTCGTGGTAGCGGGTCATCGCCGCTCGGGTGGTGTTCGTGAAGTACAGGTAGGGATACAGGGACATGTCGTCCTCCTCGTGTCGTGTGCGGGTTGGCGAGTATGGAGACGGATCCCGTGCCCGGAAATCATCGCGCGCTCCCGCGGACCCTTCCCTGCGATGAGCGAAGTGACCGTATGCGGCGGTTTGGCTCATCAGGGAAGGGTTTCGGATCAAATATGTACACACTCCAGAATTGGTGATAGTCTGATCGACGTGTCCAGTGATGTTCGAGATCTCCTGCGCGAGAACGGCATGCACGTCACGGCACAGCGCCTTGCGATCATGCGGGCGGTGTCCGATCATCCCCATGCGACAGCCGACACCATCGCGGACGTTGTGCGAGCTTCGATCGGGTCGATCTCCCGCCAGGCGGTCTACGACTCACTCGGCGCACTCGTCGACAAGCAACTCCTCCGACGAATCGAGCCCGCCGGTTCTCCCGCTCGCTACGAGAACCGCACCGGCGACAACCATCACCACTTGATTTGTCGTAGTTGTCGTGCGATGTTCGATGTGGACTGCGCGGTGACCTACACGCCGTGCCTCACCGCGTCCGACGATCACGGCTTCGAGATCGACGAAGCCGAGGTCGTCTATTGGGGCCGTTGCCCCGACTGCCTCACCCGATCCACCGACTGAACCACCGAACCAACCCTTGAGAAGGAGCACCTGATGAGCGACACCACTGACGTCTGGCAGATCAACGACAGCGAGAAGGGCTGTCCGGTCATGCACGGACCGAACATGGGCCACACGGCCGTTGGCTCGACCGCCAACGAGCACTGGTGGCCGAACCAACTCAACCTGCGCATGCTGCATCAGAACTCGCCGGCATCGAGCCCGCTCGACGAGGACTTCGACTACGCAGAGGCGTTCGCCGGCCTCGACTACGACGCTCTCAAGGCAGACCTCACGGCGCTGATGACCGACTCGCAGGACTGGTGGCCCGCCGACTACGGCCACTACGGCCCGTTGTTCATCCGCATGGCGTGGCACAGCGCCGGCACCTATCGCATCGAGGACGGTCGCGGCGGTGGCGGCAACGGCACGCAGCGTTTCGCCCCGCTCAACAGCTGGCCCGACAACGGCAACCTCGACAAGGCGCGCATGCTGTTGCAGCCGATCAAGCAGAAGTACGGCAACAAGATCTCGTGGGCCGACCTGATGCTGCTCGCCGGCAACGTGGCGATGGAGTCGATGGGGCTGAAGATGTTCGGCTTCGCCGGCGGTCGCGCCGATGTGTTCGCGCCCGAGGAGGACATCTACTGGGGGCCCGAAACCGAGTGGCTCGGCGACGAGCGCTATCACGGTGACCGCCAACTCGAGAACCCGCTCGGCGCCGTCCAGATGGGACTGATCTACGTCAACCCGGAAGGCCCCAACGGCAACCCCGACCCGCTGGCATCGGCCCGCGACATCCGTGAGACGTTCGCCCGCATGGCGATGAACGACGAAGAGACCGTTGCGCTCATCGCCGGCGGTCACACCTTCGGCAAGGCGCACGGCGCCGGCGACCCGAACCTCGTCGGACCCGAGCCGGAAGGCGCACCGATCGAGCAGATGGGCATGGGCTGGAAGAACGCGCTCGGCACCGGCAAGGGCGTCGACACCACCACCAGCGGCGTCGAGGGCGCATGGACGCCGACGCCGACCACCTGGGACAACTCGTACTTCGACACGCTGTTCGGCTGGGAGTGGGAGCTCACCGAGAGCCCCGCCGGCGCCAAGCAGTGGAAGGCATCGAACCCCGAGGCGCAGGACATCGTGCCCGACGCGCACGACCCGTCGCGCCGTCACGCCCCGATGATGACCACCGCCGACATGGCGCTGCGGATGGACCCGATCTATGAGCCGATCTCGCGCCGCTTCCACGAGAACCCCGACGAGTTCGCCGACGTCTACGCCCGTGCATGGTTCAAGTTGCTGCACCGCGACATGGGTCCCGTGTCCCGCTACCTCGGCCCCGAGGTACCGACCGAAGTGCTGATCTGGCAGGACCCGGTTCCGGCCGTCGATCACGAGCTGATCGGTGACGCCGACATTGCCACCCTCAAGCAGTCGATCCTCGATTCGGGCCTCACCGTCTCCGAGCTGGTGTCCACCGCATGGGCCTCGGCCTCGACGTACCGCGACAGCGACAAGCGTGGCGGCGCCAACGGCGCTCGGGTGCGACTCGCTCCGCAGAACGATTGGGCGGTCAACAACCCGCCGCAGCTGCGTCGGGTGCTCGCCAAGCTCGAGGAGATCAAGGCGGGCTTCGCCAAGCCGGTCTCGCTCGCCGACCTGATCGTGCTCGGTGGGTGCGCCGGCGTCGAGGCTGCCGCCAAGGCTGGCGGCCACGACGTCACCGTCCCCTTCACGCCGGGTCGCACCGATGCCACCGAGGAGATGACCGATGTCGAGTCGTTCGCTCCACTCGAGCCGAAGGCCGACGCATTCCGCAACTACGTCGGCAAGGCTCCGGCGCTGTCGGCCGAGGCGCTGATGGTCGACAAGGCCCAGCTGCTCACCTTGAGCGCGCCGGAGATGGCAGTGCTCGTGGGTGGCATGCGGGCGATCGGGGCCAACTACGACGGCTCCGACCGGGGCGTGTTCACCGACCGTGTCGGCTCGCTGACGAACGACTTCTTCGTCAACGTGATCGACCTGTCGACCGAGTGGGCGCCGACGTCCGCCGACGCCGAGGTCTTCGAAGGCCGGAGCCGGGCGACCGGCGAGGTCAAGTGGACGGGCAGCCGTTGCGACCTGATCTTCGGTGCCAACTCGCAGCTGCGGGCAATCGCCGAGGTCTACGGATCGAGCGACGCCGGCGACAAGTTCGTCGCCGACTTCGTGAAGGCCTGGACCAAGGTGATGGAGCTCGACCGCTTCGACCTCCGCTGATCACCCGACAGTCCGTTTGCGTTGCGCTTTCGGTGGGGCGTCTCACCGAAAGCGCAACACAGACGGTTGTCAGTTGGTCGAAAGTACGGCGACGAGAAAGTCGGAGTCCGGTGTGGACGGCCGCAGGTCCCACGTCGACAAACGGAGATCGACCTGCAGACCGGCCGCCTCGACGTCGGTGAAGAACTCGTCGAAGGGGTAGTCGCCGCCTGAACCGAAGCCGACGACGATGCGGCCGTCACCGGTGAGCGTCGAGGCCAACCGTTCGAGGACGCGGTGACGGGTGTCGGGATCGAGGAACCCCATCACATTGCCGGCGCACACCACGACATCGAAGCCGGGCTCGACACCGAGGGCAGCGAGGTCGAGTTCCGACAGGTCCGCCACCAACCAGGTCGGGCCGGGATGATCGAGTCCGGCGGCGGCGATCAGGACGGGGTCGAGGTCGACGCCGACCACCTCGTGTCCGAGCTCGGCGAGATGTCCGCCGACGCGGCCGGGGCCGCATCCCGCGTCGAGTACTCGTGCGCGCCGACCGACCATTGCGTCGACCAGCCGTGCCTCGCCGTGCAGGTCAGCGCCCTCGGCGGCCATCCTGCGAAACCGCTCGACGTACCACTCGGAATGCCCTGGGGTCTGCTGCAGCTTCTGGATCCAGCGGTTGCCCGTCATGCGGCGAGTGTCGCACACACCCCGCACCACGTTCCGTTTGCGTTGCGGAACCAGTGGCCCGCCTCACCGAAAGTGGCACGCAAACCGGTGGTACCCGGCGCTGCGAGGCGTCAGAACGTGGTGACGCTCGGGCGGATGCCGAGGTCGTCGATTGCTGCGTTCATCTCGTCGATCGTCAGCGGACGGTCGGCGCCGACGGCGGCGGTGATCAGCGCCTCGGTCAGGTTCGTGCCGAACGTCCGGCCGTCGAACCGAGGAGTCGTGGTGATCAGCCGCGTTGCACCCGTTCCACTCAGCCATTCGACGTTCTCTTCGGTGGTGGTGTTCGTCAACACGGTCTTGCCCGACAGATCGTCAGGTGCGTACTTGGCGATGTAGAGGAAGTCGCCGCAGATCAGGTCCGACTGCTCGAAATGCTTCGCGAACTTCGGGTCACGAACGGTCTGGTTCTCTCCGCTCGGATACAGCCACCGCAGCGGAAGACGGCCGGCGATCGGCACGAGCATGTGCGCCATCTTCTTCACCTGCCCGAGGCTGTGCAACGCCACCGGCACGCCGAAACTGAACATGAGATCGCCGTACACGACGGCGTCGCTGACCTCGCCCACGGCCAGGGCCATTCCCCACCGGTCGAGGGCGATGTTGAGGAAGGCCTGCTCGAAGCGAGGCGCGTCATCCATTGCGGGGTCGTCCGACACGAGGTCGAACACTCGGCGTTCGAGCGTCATCTTCACCCCCGCACCGTCGACGAGCGGCGTCTTCGTGACGCCGTCGATCAGCTTGTCGGTCGAGCGGAATCGAAGGGTCTCCCCGTCGACGTGGAAGGCGATCTCGGTCCCACCGACGGAGAGCACATCGACGTACCCGTCGAGCTCGCGCATCAACCGGTTGAACGCCACGAGGTCGCCGTCGACACCTCGCCGCTCGGCTCGGATCTCCACGCCTCCGAGTTCGACGAGCACCGACTTGTCTCGCGTCGAACTCCCGAGTGACACCGACACCACATGCTTCGTCATCGCTCACACCCCCGGCGCCACCATCATCGCGCGGGACCATCACGTTTGCGTTGCGAACTCGGTGACCCGCCCCACCCGGAATGCAACGCAAACGGGACGGCTCGGCGGGCGGTCGGCGGGCGGTCAGCTGGCGGTGAGCGAGGCCAGGGCGTCACCGATGAGGCGGCGGGCCTCGGCGGCGATCGGCCCCAAGTCGTCGACGCTCGTCATCGACACCATCAGGCCGGGGTCGAGGGCGTCGACGTGGACGGTTCCGTCGACTTCGTGGACGACGACATTGCACGGCAACAACGCGCCGACCTGCGGCTCGATGTCGAGTGCGGCACCGGCCAGCCTCGGATTGCAGGCGCCGAGGATGACGTAGCGATCGATCGCCTTGTCGATCTTGGCCCGCAACGTTGCTTGCATGTCGATCTCGGTGAGTACACCGAATCCTTGAGCGGCCAGCGCCGCCTTGGTCGCTGCGAGCACCTCGTCGAACGGTCCGTCGAGGACCACGGTTTCTTCGAACACCATGTGTCGCTTCCTTTCGTGGGGATCGATACACCTCGACGTTGCCGCCGCCGGCGCATGCGCAACAGAGCCGGAGGTCCTCTCCTCGAGCCGAATGCACACCTGCCCGCCGCGTACGGTGTCGCCACGATTGAGCGCCGACCGACCGGGCCCTTCGACCGGTGGACGCTCGGTCAGGGATTCGACCGCTACGACGGATTCCTGCCCGGCGAGACCGATCAGTGGACGCCGGCCCTGTGGGCGTCAACCAGCCAGCGGCGACGTCGACAGGTCGTGGTTCCCGGCTCGCCTCGTCGGCGCCGTCAGATCCCGCTCGGATAGGTCTGCGGGGGTTCGAGCGGATCCCACGCAGCGATGTCGTCGAGCGGCTGCAGCGCCGATGTCCGATCGAGATGGATGACGATGTCGAACTGCTGGTCGAGGCGAGCCTGAAAGTAGTGGCTGGCCCGCTCGGTCTCCGGTCGATAGACGACGCCGATCGCTCGCTCCAACCGCGGTGTTTCGAGCACACGGGCCGCGCCGACGTCGGACATCGGCATCCAGAACCGAGCGGGGGCGAGCCCGTCGAGTACCGACTCGTGCAGCAGGTGCTCGTAGCTCTCGGGCAGTGCTGCGCGAACGGTGCGCCGCCGCGCGGGTTGGCCCCAGTCGGTCGCTGCGGTCACCTCGCCGTCGTAGGTGGTCAGCCCGATGAGCGCCACCGCGTGCTTGCCGTACCGCTGGCGTGCCAGTTGGCCGACGTTGAGTTCCCCACGCCCGCTCATCGCCGTGGCGCGGGCATCGCCGATGTGAGAGTTGTGCTCCCACACCACCACCTTGGTGTGACCACCTCGGTGGTCGAAGTGGTCGAGCAGAGCATCGAGCGTTGCAGCCATGTGTCGGTCCCGCAGGTTCCACGACGAGACCTCGGCGCGGTACATCTGCTGGTAGTACTCCTCGGCGTCGCGAACAACGACAGCGTTCTGCTCGGCCGAGAACAGCTCGTCTTCTTCTATCCACCCGTCGCGTCGTAGATATTCCGACGCGTGTCGGCGCAGCTCGACGAGTTGGGCGACCACTTCCGACTCGCACGGCACAGCGCGCTCGTGGGCCAACGCGAACCCGTAGGCCTGACCTTCCGCACCGACGTGGTCGAAGCACGCATAGCGGTCGCGGGCTCGGTGGGCCTCGTCGGGGTCGACACGGTCGAGATAGGCGACCACGGCATCCATCGATGCTCTGAGGCTGTAGAGATCGAGGCCCTGGAAGCGCACCTTGCGCCGAGGGTCCCGACATCGGTCGTTGTGGTCACGGAGCCATCCGATGAAGCGCTCGACCTCGGTGTTGCGCCACATCCAGGTCGGGAACCGGCGGAAGTCACTCAGCGCCTCACCCACGGTGACGTCGTCGGAGCTGCCCATCACGAAGCGGTTGGCCCGGTCGGCGTCGGGCCAGTCGGCCTCGACTGCCACGACCGTGAACCCGTGCTCCTCGATCAACCGTTGGGTGATCCGGGCGCGCTCGCAGTAGAAGTCCCCGGACCCGTGGGACGCTTCGCCGATCAGGACGACTCGGCGATCGGCGACGAGAGTGAGCAACTCGTCGTAGTCGTCGTCGCGCCCCTCGATCGGTCGGGCTGCCCGCCCGAGCTCGGCCAGCGACGCGCGGTTGGCCGTCCGATACAGATCGGGCACGGCGCTCACCGGTCGCTCCTCACCGTGCTGCGGCAGTGGTCGACGAACCAGTCGGCGGCGAGCGAGGCGACTGCTTCGAGCGTGCCTGGTTCCTCGAAGAGGTGGGTGGCGCCGGGCACGACCCTGAGTTCGTGCTCGCGCCGCAGTTGCCGCGCGGCGTCCCGGTTGAGTGCGAGCACGGTGACGTCGTCGCCCCCGACGATCAGCAGCGTCGGCGCGGTGACATGGCCGAGGCGATCACCCGCCAGGTCCGGTCGTCCACCTCGGCTGACGACCGCGGCGACCGGACGTGATGGATCGCTCGCGGCGACCAGTGCGGCCGCGGCTCCCGTACTCGCGCCAAACAGCGCGACCGGCAGGTCGGCGACGGCGCGCTGGTCGCGGACCCAGTCGGTGGCGTGGGTGAGCCGCGATGCGAGGAGGCCGATGTCGAACACGTTGCGGCGATCGCTCGCCTCGGCATCGGTGAGCAGGTCGAAGGTGAGCGTCGCCAGGCCGGCGGCGTTGAGCTGATCGGCCACGAACTGGTTCCTCGGGCTGTGGCGGCTGCTTCCGCTGCCGTGGGCGAAGACGACGGTGCCGACCGCACCCCGGGGGATGGTCAGGTGGCCAGGCAGCGCCAACCCTCCGACATCGACCTCCACCTCTCTGTCCACACCGACGGGAGCGTCTGGCGGTGCCTGCTCCGCACCCGGGCGTGACGTGGTCGTCGCAGCACGTCGCTGTGCTCGTTCGAGCAGGTCGACGACCGTCTGATCGTCGACCTGTCGGAAGTCCTCGTACGACTCGCCGACCGAGCGCAGCCACCGTGGTTGCTCGACGCAGATGATCTCATCGGCGTCCTCCGACAGTGCGTGCACGGATTCCGGGGCAGCGACGGGCACCGCCAACACGACCCGCTTCGCGCCGTGTGCTCGAGCGACGCGGCAGGCGGCGAGCGCGGTCGATCCGGTGGCGATGCCGTCGTCGACGAGCACCGCGGTGCGGCCGGCGAGGTCGACGCGTGGCGTGGCCCCGCGGAATCGTTCGGCCCGCCGCCGCAACTCCTCGCGCTCGCGTTGCTCGACCCTGATGAAGTCGGCCTCGGAGGCGCCGACGAGGCGGACGACCTCGTGATTGACGACGCGGACACCGTCCTCGCCGA
This sequence comes from Ilumatobacteraceae bacterium, assembly GCA_963828415.1. Classification (GTDB taxonomy): domain Bacteria; phylum Actinomycetota; class Acidimicrobiia; order Acidimicrobiales; family Ilumatobacteraceae; genus Sva-07. The sequence continues at coordinate 1,044,956 of CAWHEI010000012.1, read as the reverse complement.
TCGCCCCCATCGCCAGCTCGGGCTGACCCGGCACTCCGACCTTGCGCACGACGATCACATCGAGGGGTGCGTCGAGCGCCTCGGCGATCTCGAATGCGACCGGGACGCCGCCTCGTGGCAGCCCGAGCACGACGACATCGTCGCGACGCAGGTGCTCGAGGCGCGCGGCGAGCGCCGTGCCTGCCTCCGCCCGGTTTCGGAACACCCTGACCATGAGCACCTCCGCGACATCGTTCGTCGATCAAGTGATCTCTGGACATCGCGAGCATCTCGCAACGCACGGTCGCGCACCAGAGCCGAACGTCATGACCCGTCGGTTCGCCGTGGGGGGCGAACGATTCGAGGCTGCGCGGCGCAGTCGTGCTCAGGGGACGGTGCGGTAGCGGGCGATGTCGTCGCCGGTGATCGTCGATCCAGCGGCGAGAGCGGCCGCCTGCACGTCGGGGTCCATCAGCGAGGCGGTGTCGAAATAGTCGGCGGCGTAGGTGATGAGCCCGTCGGCGTCGCGCCGTCGCACGCTGGTTCCTCGCGTCATGAACACCCGGCTGCCGTCCGGCTGGATCGCCATCTGTTGCCATTCCTGCACCGAGGTGGTCCCGTCGTCGAGCTGCGGCCCGAGCGGTTCGAACACGACGTTGCCGACCTTGCCCATGATGTCGCCGAGCCAGGCACGGATCGCCTCGCGTCCTTGGATCTCACCGAAGATCGGGTCGTGGTACACCGATTCGGTCGGGTGGAATTCGTCCGCCTCCGCGGCGAAGTCGGTCGATGCGGCGACCGTCTCGGCAATCTCGGGGTCGCGGCGCCAGACGGTGCGTGGCCACTCGGGCATCGGCGCTGCCTCGACGCCTGCCTCCGGTGGGGGTGGTTGGCGGAATGGGCCGGTGTCGTACACGTCGCAGGCCCACGTGATCCAACCGTCGCGGTAACGGCGCACGCTGACCCCCTTGGGCAACGGCATGCGTTCGTCGCCGATCACGGCCCACATCTGCCACTCGTCGACCGAGGTACCACCCTGTCCGTCGTCGATGAGCGCCGGCGGGGCGGTGGGGACGAACTCGATGAAGTCGATGGTTGCCATCGTCGGGATCAGCCAGTTGCGAACGGCCACTTGACCGTCGAACGCGCCGTAGATGGCGTCGTAGTAGATCGATCCGGTCGGCGCCATGAAGTCCGACATCATCTGCAACGCAACGGCCTGGCGGCCGGGTTCGGTGAACGACGGGTGGCCGAGCGCCTCCAGCATGCCGAGCGCGTCGAGACCGCTCGGAGCGGTGACGACACGATCGAGATCCTGATCCGCAGCTCCAGGCGCTGCGAGGTACTTCTCGACGAACTGATCAGCGGACACAGCCACCACGGCACCCCCATGTCGGTAGACGGCCGAGCGTAGCGACGGGGTCGTCATCGGTCCGGTTCGGAGCGCTCCGGCGCCGGAATGCTCACCCCGACACGGGTACCTTCGGCGAAACGGGCCGATCGCGCTCGTCCACCGATGAGAGGGCACCGATGCACATGATCCCGAACCCCGATGCTGCCGGGCTCGACGCCGAGCGACTCGACCGGATCGAAGAACACTTCCGATCGGCCTATGTCGAGCCGGGCAAGATCGCAGGATTCCAGGTCGCCGTCGGGCGGCGAGGCCATCTCGCGTATCGCACCACGGTCGGCACGATGGACCTCGAGACCGGCGCGCCGCTCGACGACCAGACGATCTGGCGGCTGTACTCGATGACCAAGCCGATCACCGGTGTCGCGTTGTTGTCGTTGATGGAACAGGCACGGGTGAAGTTGAACGATCCGATCCATCGGTTCCTCCCGGAGTGGCGCGACGTGAAGGTCGGGGTCAAGCGTGAGGACGGCAGCTCCGATCTCGTCGACCTCGATCGACCGATCAGCGTCAAGCACACGTTGATGCACATGACCGGGATCGGCGCGGGCCCCAAGGAGGCGCGGCTGAACCTGGAGGCGCTCGTCGACGGTGGCGGGGCCCGATCGCTCGACCCGTCGGCGACGCTCGCCGATCTCAGCCGCCTGCTGGCGACCGAGCCGCTGTGGTTCCAGCCCGGCGCGCATTGGTACTACTCCTGGTCGTCCGACATCTGCGCCCGGCTCGTCGAGGCGATCGCGGGAGAACCGTTCGGCGACTACCTGAAGCGTGCGATCTTCGAACCGCTCGGCATGGTCGACACGGGCTTCCACGTGCCCGAGAGTCAGGCGCATCGTGTGCCGTCGCTGTACGCGCGGACGGCCCGCAAGGAGATCCGGCTCCTCGACGATCGGTCACGCAACCGCCTGTGTCGTGAGCCGGCGCTGCAGTCGGGCGGCGGTGGCCTCGTCGGGACACTCGACGACTACGTGCGCTTCTGCTCGTCGCTGACGTCGGGTGGCACGGTCGACGGCCCGAGGGTGATCTCGCGACCGACGATCGAGTTGATGCGCACCAACCACCTGACGGGTCAGGGCAGTCTCAGGGATTTCGCCATGCCGGGTGGCTACGGCGAGGTCGGCTTCGACGGCAACGGGTTCGGACTGCAGGTTGCGGTCGGGCTCGGCCCGGCCGAGACGGCAGGTGTCGGACCGGCCGGCGACTTCATGTGGGGCGGCGCCGCGTCGACGTCGTTCTGGATCGATCCCGTCGAGGACCTGTATGCGGTGTTCATGACGCAACTCATCCCGAGCGGTGCGTTCGATTTTCGAGGTCAGCTCCGGTCGCTGGTGTACGGAGCGATCACCGACTGATCACGGGGCTCCGTCGGCTTCTCGTCGACGGTCGAGTTGGTTCGCTTGTTGAACTAGGGTTCGCGAAGCCGTACAACACGAGGAGCAGACGATGACCGATCTCGACGCCGACACCACGACAGTGCACCGCGAGGAAGCGACGTGGCATCCGTCGGCGTGCATTCTCTGCTCGATCAACTGCGGGATCGAGGTGAAGGTCGACGGGCCCACGATCGCGCGTGTCCGCGGCGACAAGGCCCACCCGTCGAGCGAGGGCTACACGTGCGAGAAGGCCCTCCGTCTCGACCACTACCAGAACGGCCCGCATCGGCTCACGACTCCGATGCGCCGGCGACCCGACGGAACGTTCGAAGCGGTCGACTGGGACACGGCGATCGCCGAGGTTGCTGCCCGATTCCGTGAGGTGATCGACGAGCACGGCGGTGAGAAGATCCTGTTCTACGGCGGCGGCGGGCAGGGCAATCACCTCGGGGGCGGCTACGGATCGGCAACACGCGCCGCCCTCGGGATCCGCTACACGTCGAACGCTCTGGCGCAGGAGAAGACCGGCGAGTTCTGGGTCGACGGTCAGCTCTTCGGGCGGTCGAGCTGCCACACGACGGGTGACTACCACCACGCCGAGGTGTCGGTGTTCTGGGGCAAGAACCCGTGGCAGTCGCACGGTTTCCCTCAGGCACGTCGCGTGCTGAAGGCGATTGCAAACGACCCCGGTCGCAAGATGATCGTGGTCGATCCGCGCCGCACCGAATCGGCCGACCTCGCCGATCTCCATCTGCGGCCCGCGCCGGGCGGCGATGCCCACCTCCTGGCCGCGCTGCTCAAGGTGATCGTCGACGAGTACGCCGCGACGGCGTGGCTCGACGAGAACGCCAACGGGCTCGACGAGCTCCGCGCCCATCTCGACCGGGTCGACGTCGCGACGTTCTGTGACAAGGCTGGTGTCCCGGAGGCGGATGTTCGCCGGGCAGCCGAGATGATCGGTACGGCCACAGATGGCGTCTCGATCTTCGAGGACCTCGGTATTCAGATGGCGCCGCACTCCACGCTCAACAGCTACCTCGAGAAGCTCGTCGTGCTGCTGACCGGCAACTTCGGTGTTCGTGGCGGGATGAACCTGCACACGCGTTTCGCCTCGCTCGGCAGTGGTGGGGGTGGCGGTCGCAAGCCGGGGGCACCCGAGCCGTCCACCCCGGTGACCGGACACCGACTCGTCACCGGGCTCGTGCCGTGCAACGTGATCCCCGAGGAAATCCTCGGCGACCACCCCGATCGCTTCCGGGCGTTGCTCGTCGAGTCGGGCAACCCGGTTCACTCGATCGCCGACAGCCAAGCCATGCGCGCCGCACTGCGTCAGTTGGACTTCGTGTGCGTGATCGACGTCGCGATGACCGAGACCGCACGGGAAGCCGACTACGTGCTGCCCGCTGCGTCCCAGTTCGAGAAGTGGGAGTGCACGTTCTTCAATCTCGAGTTCCCGAGCAACTACTTCCACCTGCGCCGACCGGTCTTCGATCCGATGCCGGGCACGTTGCCCGAACCGGAGATTCACGCCCGGCTGTGCCGCGCGCTCGGTGCCTACGACGACGACGTGCTCACCCCGTTGCACGAGGCCGCTCGGGCCGGGCGCCAGGAGTACACCGCAGCGCTGTTTCAGTTCATGGTCGACCGACCGCAGCTGGCCAAGCTGCTGCCGGTCGTGCTGTACGAAACGTTGGGCCCGACGCTCGTCACGCCCGACGGCGTCGATGCCGCCGGCGCCGCTGCGGTGTGGGGACTGGCCCAGCAGGCGGCGGGCTTCTGGGACGCGTCGATCCGTCGCGCCGGCATCGGTGATCCCGACGGAGGCGATGCGCTCGGCGACGCACTGTTCGATCACATTCTCGCCAATCCGTCCGGCGTCGTGTTCTCGGTCGACGACTACGACGAGACGATGAAGCGGCTGTTGACCCCCGACGGCAGGGTCAACCTGGTCATCGCCTCGTTGCTCGACGAGTTCGATGCACTCGCCGACGAGTCCGAGCCGCTCGCTCGTGACGATGCGTTTCCCTTCGTGCTCGCCGCCGGCGAGCGCCGCTCGTCGACGGCCAACACGATCTACCGCGACCCGTCGTGGCGCAAGAACGATCGGCAGGGCTCACTGCGTGTGTCGTCCGGCGACGCTGAGCGGCTCGGTCTCGCTGACGGCGACAGGGCACGGGTCGTCACCAAACGAGGCGAGGCCATCGCCCACGTCGAGGTCACCGACGTGATGCGCGACGGCCACGTGTCGCTGCCCAACGGGTTCGGACTCGCCACCTGGCCGAGCGGCGAATCCGACTCGGTCGGGATCGCACCCAACGAGCTGACGGCATCCGACGACCGCGACTGGTTCGCCGGCACACCGTTCCACAAGCATGTGCGAGCTCGCATCGAGCGTGTCGAGCCCGCCGCCGTGGCGGGTGCCTGATGCGTCGGACTCGATTCGACGAATGGCCGTGCCCAATTGCGCGGACCGCCGACCTGATCGGCGACTGGTGGACCCCGCTCGTGATCCGCGAGGCATTCTCGGGCGTTCGACGATTCGGCGACTTTGCCGAGCGCCTGGACATCCCGCGAGCCGTGCTGGCCGCTCGGTTGAACCGACTGGTCGACGAAGGGATGCTCGATCGGGTCGAGTACCAGTCGAATCCTCCCCGCCATGAGTACCGACTCACCGACAAAGGGCGCGACTTCTGGAACGTGCTGGCGGCGATGTGGCGATGGGGAAGCGACTGGCTGTGGGACTCGGATGAACCCCCCGTGATCCTCAGGCACATCGAGTCCGGCGACGAGATCCGTCCGATCGTGGTCGACGAGTCGACGGGTCTGCCACTCGACGTCGCTCGGACGCGCATCGCCCGCAACCCTCGATCGAGGCCGCCACGGCCGTAGCCGAAGGGTCGGACGCGCTTCGCTACGATCCGGACGTGGCGCCGGTCGAGCTCAGCCAGTCGGACATCGAGACGTTCCGCCGAGAGGGCTACCTGCTGGTCGAGTCCGTGTTCGCCGACACCGAACTCGAAGCGTTCCGAGACGCGTCCGACCGCATCTTGGAGTTGTCGATCGGCTCGACGATCGCACTCGGGCGCCGTCACCCGCGTCTCGACGCGAAGCTGCACGACGACGGACGCGTCACCGTGCGCAAGATCCAGCCGATCAACGACCTCGACGACCGACTCGCGGGGATTGCGACCGACGAACGTCTCCTCGGTCCGCTCCGACAACTGATGGGGGACGAGCCGATCCTGATGGAGGAGAAGCTCAACCCGAAGCACACCGTCGACACTCGGGGACTCGATCTGAGCGTGCTCGCGGGGTCGTCGTTCAACCGAGAGATCGGCCTGGAAGGGTTCCACCTGCACCACGACTGGGGCTACTACCGCCAACAGGGCTATCCGGAGAACACGCTGTCGTCGGCCGTCGCCATCGACACCTGCGCCGGCCGAGGCCCGCTGCGGGTGATCCCCGGCTCGCACCTCGTCGACGCACCGCTGGTCGATGACGATCCCTCGTCGGGCTCGGGCGTCGTCGTCGATGACTTCTTCTCGATCGACGATCTGGTGCCGCTCGACGTGCCCGCCGGCTCGGTGATGCTGTTTCACGCCAAGCTGGTCCACGACTCCGAACCGAACCGTTCGGGCCTCCCGCGCAGGGTCATGATCTACAGCCACTACCCACGCTCGCACGACCCTGCCGGCGACCCCGACCGCCGAAACGGCCCGGTCCGCGCGTACTCCCGCGAGTTCGAGCAGTGCTATCGCGACCTCGTGGCAGCCGGCGAGTACGAGCCGGCCTTCCGCCTGACCTGACGCCCACGCCCGGCGCCGCGATGAGCGAAGTGACCGTATGCGGCGGTTCGGCTCATCGTTGGGTGGCGTGGGGACGTCGGGCTCAACTCTCCACCTCCGTCGGCCGATGAAGTGTCGTGTCCGATCTTCGAACAGCGCTGCACCCGGGGACGATCTTGGTGAGTCCGTCAGGCAGCGTGCGCATCCTTCGCTCCCGGACGTCGGGGGATGATGGCTGGAACTGCTCCGACGGCGCTGCGGTCTCCGACGACGACGCCATCGACCCCGCGCAGTGGACCCCGTACAGCCCGGAGGAACTCGCCGCCCGGCTCGCGCTCGCAGCCGAGGTCTGCGACCTCGGCGGGTTCAAGGAACTCAGCGGTGGACTGGCCACGTGGGACGCCTGTTCGGGCCGACCGTGTGTGCTGCCGCGCCTCGCCCGGCTCATCCGCTGACAGCGCCTTCTGCCTGCAGCAGAACCGGCTGCATGTCGGCGCTGTGTCCGCCACGCTGGCGAGATGACCACATCCATCGATGAACGACTCGCGGATCGGCTGCTCGACCGACGGATCGTCGTGCTCGGCGACGAGGTGACCGACGAACTCGCCAACCGCATCGTGTCGCAACTGCTGGTGCTGTCCGTTGACGATCCCGACGCCGACATCTGTCTGTTCGTCAACTCGCCCGGCGGGTCGGTGCTCGCCGGGCTCGCCATCTACGACGTGATGCAGCTCGTGCCGAACGACGTCAGTACGGTCGCCATCGGCCTGGCCGCCAGCATGGGTCAAGTGCTGCTGTGTGGTGGCGCGTCCGGAAAGCGTTACGCACTCCCGAACGCGCAGGTGCTCATGCACGAGGGTTCGGCGGGACTCGGAGGTTCGGCGTCCGACGTCGAGATCCAGGCGGCGAACCTGATCGCGACGCTCGACCGAATGCGATCGATCATCTCGCGGCACACCGGCCGTCCGATCGACGAGATCATTCGCGACGTCGGCCGCGACCGATGGTTCGACGCGGAGGGTGCACGCGACTATGGCTTCGTCGATCACGTCGTGTCGTCGCTCGACGACATCGGCGCGTTCGTGCGCCCCCGCTCGATCGGGGTGACGGCGTGAGCAGCTACACGATCCCGTCGGTCATCGAGACGACGTCTCGGGGCGAGCGCGTCACCGACATCTACAGTCGCCTGCTCGGCGAGCGGATCGTGTTCCTCGGCACGCCGATCGACGACGGAGTGGCCAACGTCGTCGTTGCGCAGTTGCTCCATCTCGCCGCGGACAAACCGAGTTCGGACATGCACCTGTACATCAACTCTCCGGGCGGGTCGTTCACCGCGATGATGGCGATCTACGACACGATGCAGTTCGTGTCGCCGGACGTCACCACCCTCTGCGTCGGTCAGGCGGCATCGTCGTCGGCGATCCTCCTGGCGGCGGGCGCTCCCGGGAAACGGGCTGTGCTGCCACACGCTCGGGTGCTGCTGCACCAGCCTCACAGCGAGGGCGCCCGTGGCTCGATGAGCGACCTCGCGATCGAGGCGGCGGAACTGGCCCGAGTCCGTGCGGAAGCCGAGGGGCTGCTCGCTCAGCACACCGGTCGGGACGTGGAGGAGATTCGCAACGACACGGACCGAGCGCTGGTGCTCGCCGGCGGGGCTGCGGTCGAGTACGGCGTGGCCGACTCGATCGCCGCTGTGTCAGGCCGCCAGGAGCTGGATTCCCGAACTGCTCTGCGCCCGTAGTCGGTCGACGCAACGCTCGAGGATCTCCACCAAGCTCAGATCGAGTGCATCGCCGACCGCCGCGAGGAGGTCGGATGAGACCTCCTTGCATCCCCGTTCGATCTCGGAGAGGTACGGCAGCGACACCGCAGCCTCGCCGGCGACGTCGGCGAGCGTGCGCTCCTGGGTGTGGCGTTCGTCGCGCAACACCTCGCCGATCACGGTGCGCAGCGGGGTCGCGGTGTCGTGCTCGGACTGGTCGCGCTCGGTGCGCAGCGGGTTCGACGGGAACCTGAGCACGGTGGCCAACTCGACCGGCGCGTCCTCGGCGACCTGGTGCTCTCCGCTGGGCATGCCGGGACACTATCCGACTCGGTCCGTCGACCCGATCTGTGCCCGTCCAGTCCCCGCTACCGAGACGCCACGGGCGCAGATCCTGCGCTGGAACGCCAGGGGCGCAGATCGGAGGCTGGGTCAGCTGCGGTTGGCGAAGTACTTGCGGTAGCGCTCGGCGGCTTCTCTGAGTTCGGGGTCTGCAGCGAACTTCGACTCGTAGCTCTCCCAGGCGGCCTCGCGCTTGTACGGGATGTACTCACGCGGGAAGTAGCCCTCGTGCGGGCGGTAGTCCTTCAGCACACGACGAGCGACGGTCGACTTGTGGACCTCGTCGGCGCCGTCGGCCAAGCCCATGGTCGGGGCGCCGGCATACATGTCCTGGAGCGGCGTGAGGTTCGTGGTGCCGAGCGAGCCGTGGATCTGCAACGCGTTGAACGACACCTCGCGCAGCACCCGCGACATCGTGAACTTGACGACACCGATGTCGGTTCGGGCCTCCTGGGTGGAGCTCTGATCGATCTTCCACGCGGTCTCGAGCACGAGCAGGCGCAGCATGCGGATCTGGGCGTAGGAGTCGGCGATCTTCTCCTGCACCATCTGGTGCTCGGCGATGATCTTGCCGTGCGACTCGCGGCTGAGGGCCCGCTCGCACATCATGTCGAAGGCGAGCTTGCACTGCGCAATGGTGCGCATCGCGTGGTGGATGCGTCCGCCGCCGAGCCGACGCTGGGCGAGCACCTTGGCGCCGTCCTCGGGGCCGAGCAGGTGGTCGAGGGGCACGCGCACGTCCTTGTAGATGATGTGGTTGTGGTTGCGCGGCTCGGGCATGATCTCGACGCCAGGCGTGTCGCGCGGCACGACGTACATGCCGTTGGTGCACATCACGAACAGGATGTCGGCGACGCGGCCGGCGCTCGTGAACCACTTCTCGCCGTTGATCACCCACTCCTCGCCGTCACGAGTCGCGTGGGTCTTGAACAGGTTCGGGTCGGAGCCGCCCTGCGGCTCGGTCATCGAGTAGGCGGAGAACATCTCCTGGTTGAGCAGCGGTGTCAGCCAACGCTCCTTCTGCTCGTCGGTGCCGTACGCGGCGAGCATCTCCATGTTGCCGGTGTCCGGCGCGGCAGCGCCGAACAGCTGCGGTGCCGCCGGATACTTGCCGAGGATTTCGTTGAGCAGCCCCAGCTTGAGCTGACCGAAGCCAGGTCCGCCGAGTTCTTCGTCGAGGAAGATCGCCCACAGCCCCTGATCCTTGACCTGCTGCTGCAGGCCACGGACCAGCTCGCGCACCTTGGGGTCCGGCGACCGGACTGCGTACGGGAACACATAGTGCAGCGGCTCGACCTCCTCCTTGCAGAACTGCTCGACCCAGTCGAGCTTCTTCTGGAATTCCGGCTCTGTCTCGAACGACCACATGCGTGCGAACGTACTGCGGAGGCCGTCGCCGCGCCGATGTGGAGCGTCGGCCCTCGGCGCTGTCGAATAGTCATCGGTTGACTAATATCACCCGGGATGCTCCGGAGGATCGTGATCGCCATGGTGGCCGTAGGGCTCGTGGCCGCGTCATGCGGATCGGGAGATGGCGGCTCGGATGACTCGTCGGGTGGGAACGTCACGGTGTTCGCCGCGGCGTCGCTGACCGCAGCCTTCACGGAACTCGGCGATGCCTTCACCGCGGCCAACCCCGACGTCGAGGTCACCTTCAACTTCGCCGGATCGTCGGATCTCGTCGCGCAGATCTCCGATGGTGCGCCCGTCGACGTGTTCGCGTCGGCCGACCTCGCCAACATGTCCAAGCTCACCGACGCCGGCCTCGCCGCCGACGAACCGGCGACCTTCGCCACCAATGTCGCCGAGATCATCGTCGAGCCCGGCAACCCGCTCGACATCGCGAGCGTGGCCGATCTGGCCGACAGCGACCTGATCGTCGTGCTGTGTGCACCCGAGGTGCCGTGCGGCGCGTATGCCGAACGGGTCGTCGCCAACGCAGGCACCACGGTGACGCCGTCGTCGTACGAGGAGAACGTGAAGGCGGTCGTCACCAAGGTGACGCTCGGCGAGGCCGACGCCGGCATCGTCTATCGCACCGATGTGATCGCCGCGGGCGACGCCGCCCAGGGGGTGCCGATCCCCGACGACATCAACGTGGTCGCCGAGTACCCGATCGCCCTCGTCGCCGACGCCCCGAACGCTGCCGGTGCGCAGGCGTTCGTCGACTTCGTCCTCAGCCCGTCCGGGCAGGACGTCCTCGCCGCCTACGGATTCGGTCCGGCATGAGTCGAGGATCTCGCGGCCGTCGGCTGGCGATGCCGTTTCCTGCCCTCGTGCTCGCCGGCATCGCCGTCGCCTTCTTCGCGCTGCCGCTCATCGGGCTTCTGTGGCGGGCGCCGTGGGGCAACGCGTGGACCTACCTCACCGACGACACGGCGCTCACCGCGCTGCGCCTGTCGGTCGTGACCTCCCTGTGCGCAACGGCACTGTCGATCGTGTTCGGCGTTCCGCTCGCCTGGTTGCTCGCCCGCGTCGAGTTCCCCGGGCGCGGCGCCGTGCGAGCGTTGTGCCTGCTGTCGATGGTGCTGCCGCCGGTCGTCGGCGGCGTTGCGTTGTTCTTCGCGCTCGGACGACGCGGGCTCGTCGGCCAGTACCTCGACGAGTGGTTCGGCATCACCCTGCCGTTCACCACCGCAGGCGTCGTCGTGGCCCAGACATTCGTGTCGATGCCGTTCCTCGTGATCACTGTCGAAGCGGCGCTGCGTCTCCTCGACCCGCGGCTGGAGGAGGCGTCACGGACGCTCGGCGCCTCGCGCTGGTACACGTTCCGTCGTGTCACCCTTCCAGCGATCCGCCCAGCGCTCGTCGCCGGGGCCGTGCTGGCGTGGGCGCGGGCGCTCGGGGAGTTCGGCGCCACGATCACCTTCGCCGGGAACTTCCCCGGCACCACCCAGACGATGCCACTCGCCGTGTACCTCTCGCTCGAAACGAACCCGGAGGAGGCGATCGTGCTGGCGCTCGTGATGATCGCCATCTCGTTCGGCGTGCTGGTGGGCCTGCGCGATCGATGGTTCGGTTCGGTCGACGGACCGGTGCAGGTTGCGCCGTGAGCCTCGTCGCCCGGATCGGACTGCGCCTCGGGACGCTCGACCTCGAGATCGAGCTGACCGTCGAGCCGGGTGAGATCGTGGCGCTGCTCGGTCCCAACGGTGCGGGCAAGAGCACTGTGTTGCGCTGCCTGGCAGGTCTCGAACCGATCGACGACGGGCGGATCGTGCTCGACGGTGCGGTCATCGACGACCCCCACGTCGACGTGTTCGTCGAACCGGAACAACGACCGATCGGCTTCGTCTTCCAGGACTATGTGCTCTTCGAACACCTCAGCATTCTCGAGAACGTCGCCTATGGACTGCGCGCCCGCGGCGCTGCGAAGGCCGACGCGCGCGAGCAAGCCGGGCAGTGGCTCGAGCGGATGAGCATCGCGGGTTACGCCTCCGAACGTCCGGGGTCGTTGTCCGGAGGGCAGGCCCAGCGCGTCGCGCTGGCTCGAGCGTTGGCGACGAACCCGCGCCTGCTGCTGCTCGACGAGCCGCTCGCCGCGCTCGATGTCGGCACGCGAGCAACCGTGCGCCGGGACCTGCGTCAGCATCTCGAGACGTTCGAGGGGATGCGGCTGATCGTCACGCACGACCCGGTCGATGCCCACGCGCTGGCCGACCGCGTGATCGTGCTCGAGGAAGGTCGGGTTGCGCAGGCAGGAACGCTGGCCGAAGTGACCGCTCATCCGCGGACGCGCTACGTCGCCGATCTCGTCGGCGTGAATCTCGTCGCCGGCGAGGTCGCTGACGGCGTGCTCACGACAGCGAGCGGCGCCCGCGTCGTGATCGCCGATGCCGCCGACGGCCCCACGCTCGCGAGCATCCGCCCGCACTCGGTGCTGGTGGCCCGCGGCGAAGCATCCGGGTCGAGCGCGCGCAACACCTGGGAAGGAACGATCGTCGACGTCGATCGCCTGGGTGAGCGGGTTCGGGTGGTGATCGACGGTGAGTTGCCGCTCACCGCCGAGATCACCGCAGCGGCACTCGACGAGTTGCACCTCGGCGTCGGCGATCTCGTGCACGCGTCGGTCAAGGCCACCGACATCGAGGTTGCTCCCTCGTGACGCAGTCGTCGGGCGACCGCCGTCGTCGTGACCTGCTGTTGGGTGAATGGGCGTGCCTCGGGGTGCTCTACGAGCGCCCGACGCACGGCTTCGCCATCGCCTCGATGCTGCGGCCCGGCGGAGAGTTGGGTCGAGTGTGGTCGTTGTCGCGGGCGCTGACGTACCGGTCACTCGACCAGCTCGTCGAGCGTGGGCTCGTTCGATCGGTCGGCGAGGAGCCGGGAATCGCCGGCGGCAACCGCACGGTGCTCGCTGCGACGCGCGCCGGTCGGGCAGAGCTGCGCAGGTGGCTGGCCACGCCCGTTCCTCATCTCCGCGATCTCCGCAGCGAGCTGCTGCTGAAGCTCGTGGTTGCCGAACGATGTGGTGTCGACGTCGGCGGGATGCTCGAGCGCCAGCGTGCAATCGTGGCCGACCTCGCCGTCGCCGTGGCCACCGACGACACCATTCCCGACGACACCATTCCCGACGACACCATTCCCGACGACACCATTCCCGACAGACACCATTCCCGACGACACCACTCCGGACGACACCACCGACGTCGTGGTGCTCTGGCGTCGGGAAACCGCCAGCGCCGCGCTCCGCTTCCTCGACCAACTCGTCGCCCGCCATCTCTGACGTCGCCCGTTCCGTTTGCGTTGCAGACTTGGCGAGGCGGGTCACCCAAATCTGCGCACAAGCGTGGTGTTGCCAGGCCGATTCCGTTTGCGTTGCATTCCGGGCGGGCCGGGTCACCCGAATCTGCGCACAAACGGGGTTGTTGGGGGAGTTGGTGGCAGCATCGGGTGATGGCGCCCGTACGGTTCGAACTCTCCCGACGCTTCGACGTACCCGTGCGGGTGCTGTGGGACGAACTCGTGGACTGGCCCGCCCACGGCGCATGGATTCCGGCAACGAAGATCGAGGGTGAAGGCGGCGATCCCAACGAGGTCGGCTACACGTTCACCGCGTGGACCGGATTCCGGCCGGTCGCGCTGGAAGACCGGATGCGGGTCATCCGATGCGACTGGGACGACGGCACCGAGACGGGCATCTGCGATGTCGAGAAGCTCGGTCCGGTGCTCGGCGGTGGCGCCGGCTTCACCGTGCGTGCCGACGGTGCCGGTTCGGTCATCGAGTGGCGCGAAGACGTCACCGTGCCGTACCTCCCGACGTTCTTCGCTCCGATCGCGGCGTTCGTCGGTCGCATCGGATTCCAGCTGGCCCTGCGCAGTCTGGCCAAGGTGCTGGCTCGTCGCTGACGACGAGCCGATGCCAGGATTCGTCGATGACCGAACCAGTGACCCGACTCGAAGTCGACCGTGCAATCGCCGCGGAACCGGCTGCGATCTTCGACATCCTGCGCAGCCCCGAGGGCCACGTCGCCATCGACGCGTCCGGCATGCTGATGTCGGCCGAGGGCGAGCCGGCCGCTGCGGTCGGCGACCGCTTCGTGGTCCACATGGACCGTGACTCGCTTCGCGACTTCGACCTCGGCGAATACGACGTCACCGTCGTGATCGAGACGTTCGAGCCCGACACCGAGATCGCGTGGAGCATCGACGGGGCGATGGATCCCCCGCTCGGACACATCTACGGCTACCGACTCGAGGCGATCGACGGTGGCACGCTCGTCACCTCGTACTACGACTGGTCGAAACTCCACGAGGCCTACGCCGGCATCGCCGACCGCTTCCCGATCATCGCCGAATCCAGCCTGCGCGCAACGCTCGGCATCCTCGCCCGTACGGTCGCCCCCGGTCGCTCTCGTCCCGGCGCATGACATCGATCGATCTCCGCGTCATCGACCCTCGGGTCCGTCTCGCTGGGATCGTCGACGTGACCGCGATGGAGCGCGGTGGGCTCACCGAGCGACTGCCCGCCTGGGTGCGCGCGCAACTCGTCGATCCGGCGATCGCGTTCGTGTCGTCGATGCCGTCAGGCGGGCGCCTCGAGTTCGTCACCGACTCGACGTCGATCGAGTTGGAGGCGGTGTTCACCCGACTCGAGTACGGCGGTGTCACCCCGCACACCGCCACGATCGATCTCGTCGTCGACGGCGAGCTCGTCGACAGCGAGGCGCTGACGGTCACCGATGTGATCCGGTTCGCCGACCGTCGGTCGCTCGACTTCGAGATGGTGCACAATGACCCGAGCGTGATTCGCTTCGACGGTCTCGCTCCCGGCGCCAAGCACATCGAAGTCTGGTTGGCGCAGAACGCCACGGCCATGCTGCGCGAGCTCCGCCTCGATGACACCGCAGCGATCGAAGCGCCGCCCGCGACCGATCGTCGCCGCTGGGTCCACTACGGCAGCTCGATCAGCCACTGCATGGAAGCCGAGCAGCCGACGGGCACCTGGCCGGCGGTGGCGGCCCGGTCGGCGCGAGTGGACCTCCACAGTCTCGGCCTCGCGGGCCAGTGCCAGCTCGACCAGTTCACGGCGCGCACGATCCGTGACCTCCCGGCCGATCTGATCAGCCTGAAACTCGGCATCAACGTCGTCAACGCCGACTCGATCCGCGAGCGGGCGTTCGTTCCCGCCGTCCACGGCCTCCTCGACACGATCCGCGATCGGCACCCCGACCTGCCGATCGTGGTGATCAGCCCGATCATCTGCCCGGCCGCCGAGAATCATCCCGGCCCCACGCTGCCGAACGCCGAGGGGCGCTTCGATGTCGTCGAGCGGGCGGACGAGTTGATGGTCGGCGCCCTGTCGCTCGGCCGGATCCGCACGCTCCTCGAGCGGGTGGTCGCACAGCGCCGCAGCGCGGGCGACGGGCAGCTGCACTACCTCCACGGCCACGAGTTGTTCGGCGCCGACGACGTCGACGATCTCCCCGACGGTCTGCACCCGAACAGCGCCGGCTACCGGCGGATGGGCGAGCGGTTCGCCACGTACGCGTTCTCGCCGGGCGGTCCCTTCGGCTGACCGAAGGCGCGGCCACTACGGTCGGCGCGATGAAGATCTCCACGACCATTGGATTCAACGGCGACCCGAAGAAGCTCGCGCAGCAGGCGCGTGATCTGGAGTCCGCAGGCGTCGACCTCATTTGGGGAGCGGAGATCTACGGCTACGACCTGATCTCCACGCTCGGCTATCTCGCCGGTCAGACCTCGACGGTGCAGCTGATGACGGGCATCATTCCGCTGTACTCCCGAAGCCCGGCGCTGATCGCACAGACGGCAGCGACGCTCGATGCGCTGTCCGATGGTCGGTTCGTGTTGGGCCTCGGCACGTCGGGTCCACAGGTGATCGAAGGCTGGCACGGTGTGCCGTTCGAGAAGCCGATCGGACGCACCCGTGACACGATCGAGATCTGTCGCAAGGTGTGGAGCGGCGACAAGGTCGAACACGACGGTGCGACCTACCAGCTGCCGCTCGCCGAGGGTGGCACCGGCCTCGGCAAGCCGATCAAGTTCATGAACCGGCCGCCTGCCAAGGACATCCCGATCGCACTCGCCACCATCGGCCCCAAGAACGTCGAACTCACCGCCGAGATGGCCGACATCTGGCAGACGATCCACTTCGTGCCCGACCGTTTCCAGCAGGTGTGGGGCGACGCGCTCGCTGCCGGCACCGCCAAGCGTGATCCGAACAAGGCGCCACTGGAGATCATCGCCGGCGGCACCGTCGCTCTCGGTTCCGGTACGCACGTCGACGAAGCCCGTGAGGCGGCTCGTGGCCTGATCGGCTTCTACGTCGGCGGTATGGGTGCCAAGTCGAAGAACTTCTACAACGACCTGTTCGTTCGCTACGGCTGGGAGAAGGAAGCGGCCGAGATCCAGGACCTGTTCCTGTCCGGCAAGCGTGCCGAGGCGATCGCCGCGGTGCCCGACGAGTACATCGATCTGTCCGCGCTGATTGGCGACGAGGGCCATGTGCGCGAACGCATCCAGGTGTTCAAGGACGTCGGTGTCACGTACCTCAACATCACTCCCCACGGCCCCGACCCGCTCGAGACGATCGAAAAGATCAAGTCCTGGGCTGAGTGAGGACGTCGTCGGGGGTCTGACCCCGGAGGACGACTGGGGTCTGCCCCGGACGTCACGAAGACACACCGGAGATTGCCGCGCGCCTGTCTGCGCGCGCCCGAACTCGCGTGTCAGGACCTTCGACCCCGTCGGTGAGGGTCCAAGGGCCCTGATCATTTGCGTGCACACACATTTAAATGAAGTCAGTTCGTGAATTGCTTCACGAGTCCTCGAGACCAGTGAAAGGGGTCTGTCATGTTCAAGAAGCCACTCGGATTGTTGGGAATCTTCCTCATCATCGTTGGCATCGGATACTTCATCGGTGCTGGTGTCGCCTACAGCAAGGTCCAGGGCGGATACGACTCGCTGCAGTCGTTCAGCGAGGCGCAGAACGTCGAACTCACCTACAACGAAGACGGTGATCTCGTCGACCGTGGCACCGTCGAAGGCGCCCAGGCGATCATGTCGCTGCTCGAGGACGACTGGGGCTTCCCGGTGGTCGATGGCGACATGGATCCCAACGATCCACTCGTCAACAGTGCGAGTGAGTACATGTTCCAGATGGCCACGATTGCGTTTCACACGCTGAACGGGACGCAGGTCATCGTGCTCACCGAGGATGACATCGCCGCGGCGATCGCGTCCGAGCAGCTCGATGCGGATGGCACCTACAACGGTTCCATCGAGGCCTACCAGGGTGAAGTTCTCGAACCCGGAAGCTACGAGGTGCCGGTCGACGGTCGGTACTGGACGGGATTCGACCGGATGGATCTGCTCGACGGTCAGGCTCGTGACATGGCCTGGAGCGGCACGGCGCACGCGCTGGTCGCAGAACTCGGTGTGGGTGCAGCAACACACAGCACCCTGCAGCTCGCCCTCGGTGTCGCCGCTCTGCTCGCCGGCCTCGGCGTCGTGAGCACCGTGTCGGGGGCAGCCTTCATCTGGGACACCAAGAAGAAGATGAAGGTTGCCGCTCCGGACACCATCCCCGAGTCGATGCTGGCGGATTCACCGGGCACAACACAATCCGTCTGAACCAACACCGGTCCTGACCGGATCTCCGACCACGTGGGCCTCTCCTCGGAGGGGCCCACGTTCGCGTCCGCCGATCGGGACGGCGTGCTGTCGAGGTCGGAGTGACCGTAGGTGAAGTTCCGCGAGGATCTGGTGCGCACGAGTGCGGTGTGATTGACTCACGCAATGAGCGACACTGAAGACACCGGCGAGATCGACATGACCATCGAAACCGAGGTCATCGACCTCGACGGTGACGGCGTTGCCGACGCCGTGGTCGAGACCACCACCACGATCATCGACGTCGATGGTGACGGCGTTGCCGACATCGTCCAGGAGACCACGATCACCGCGATCGACGTCGACGGTGACGGCGAGGTCGACATCATCGACGAGACCACGATCACCGCGGTCGATCTCGACGGTGACGGCCAGTTCTCCGAGGACGAGATCGAGATCGAGGAGACCACCGCGGTCCGCGAGGATCTCCTCGACGAAGGCTGACCGTCGGGTCGGTCTGGCCGACGCGGAGCTCAGAAGAACTGATCGATGAGGATCGGGTTCCCGTCGGGGTCGATCAATGTGATCGAGCCTGCCCCGATCGACCCGGGTTCGATCGCGCTGTCGACAGTGAGGCCGGCATCGTCGAGCGTGCGTTCGATGTCGCGGACATCGGTGAACGTGTCGATGCGCTCCATCCGGGAGGTGAGCCCTGGGTTGAACGTCAGCATGTTCCGTTCGAACATGCCGTGGAACAGCCCGAGGGTCGTCTCGCCGTTCTTGAGGATCAGCCACCCGTCGTCAGCACTGCCGCCGGTCTCGGCGAAGCCGAGCTTCTCGTAGAACGCGCGCGATGCGTCCAGGTCGGCGACGTTCAGCGACATCGAGAACACTCCCAACTCGAGCGTTCCCGGCAGGGAGCGATCCGAAGACGGCACCGTCGGCATCGACGCAGGATCGAACGATCCCTCGCTGTCACTCACGACGCCGGCTGCATGATCGAGAACGCAGCGCCCTGGGGATCCATGAGTGTTGCGAGCGTCCCGACGCCGGGCATCTCGGTGGCGTCCATCAGCACTTGTGCACCGAGCGTGCGCGCCGTGGCAACGGTCGCTGCGGCATCGTCCACCGTGAAGTACACGCCCCAGTGGGCCGGCATGCCCTCGACGGGCGGTGCCATCGCTCCGGCGATCCCGTTCTCGTTGCCGCCGGGGACCGTGAAGAGCGTGTACGAGCCCGTCGGCATCGGGGCAGTCTGCGCTGTCCACCCGAAGACGGCGTTGTAGAACGGGGTCACCGCGGCGGGGTCGGGCGTGATCAGCTCACTCCAGGAGAACGCGCCGTGCTCGTTGACGACGCCGGCTCCGATGTGTTCCTTGGCCTCCCAGAGGCAGATCACCGCGCCGGCGGGGTCGGCGACGACCGCAAAGCGGCCGGCGTCCATCGCATCCATCGCTGGCTGCATCACCGAACCGCCCGCCGACCCGACCGTGTCGACAGCGGCGTCGATGTCGTCGACGGTCACGTATGTCGTCCACACCGGTGGCATCCCCGACGCCGCCATCTCGGGCGAGAGCTGCATCATGCCGGCCGTGGCCTGCCCGTCGAGGTCGGCCATCGTGTAGTCAGCGCCGTCGTTGTCGGTGGGCTGGTCGTCGAAGTGCCATCCGAACAGCGCGCCATAGAAGGCTTTGGCGCCGGTCGGATCCGGCGTCGCCAGATCGATCCAACTCGGTACGCCGTGCGCATACGCGGTCATCGTGGTCATCAGGTCCCCTCCCGATCGGTGCCGATGCGGTCCCAGCCGCGTGGTCGACCGTAGGCGCGAGTCCCCGTCCTGACAAGCGACAAATGGTGCACCCGGTCAGTCCCGACGACAACGTCGCGCACGGCCCAGCGCCCACATCGGGCCCGGCCCACGGTGGCGTTCAGTCGAGGGTCACCGGAGGTGTCGACTCGCTGAGGTTGGTCCACAGGTCGGCGTCGGGCATGCCCATGATCGCCTCGCGGATCGGGTCGGGGTACCGGAGGTTCGGCGTCGACGGGTCGTACGGCGGCTGCGCGACGGGCTCGTCGGGACGTTCGAATCCGGCAGGGTTCGTGAGCCGAGCGAGTTCGTCGTCCGAGATGCCACACAGGCCCTGCACCTCGGGGTCGACCCACTGGCGTTCGTCGATGTCGCTGCCCACGCACACCTCGAGGCTGAGGTGCTCGGGTCCGGCGAAGTAGATCGACTGGATCATGCCGTGATCGAGTGGACCCATCACCTGGATCCCGTGGCTGCGGATGCGGTCGCGCATCGTGAGGAGGTCGTCGATCGAATCGACGTTGAACGCCACGTGCTGCATGGTGCCGGCGGTCACCGGATTGCCGGCGTTGCCTGAATGCGTGACGCCCCACAGCGGCTCGGTCGGATTGCCGGGCGCCTGCACGAACGCGATGTAGCTGTCGCCGGACAGCTCGACGAACCCGTGGAACGTGTTGGGCACGCCGTGCATCCAGTACAGCGCTCGCGTCGGGCAGCCGAGCACCTCGGCGAAGAACGTGAGTTGTGCCTTCATGTCGGCGGTGGACAGCGCCAAATGGTTCACACCGTTGGGGTGCAGGTCCGGCGAGGGCTTGGCGCCGGTCGCCCGGTACAGGGTGAGATGCGGCGCCGGCTGCTCGGTGATGCTCATCGCTCAAGTTGAGCACAGCGGTTGCGTCACGCCGTGACCGTGGCGTCTGGAAGGATGCCGACATGGCTGATCAGAAGATGACCGAATCGGAACGCCAGGAGTTCCTCGCCGAACTGCACGTCGGCGTGTTGGGGATCGAACGCCCGGACGGACCGCCACTCGTGGTGCCGGTCTGGTACTCGTACGAGCCGGGCGGTGACGTCGAAGTGCTGACTGCGGCATCGTCGCTGAAGGGGCGCCTTGCGGCGGCGGCCGGCCGTGCGTCGCTGTGCGCCCAGCAGGAAGAGCTGCCGTACAAGTACGTCAGCGTCGAAGGTCCGCTCGAGATCGTCGTGCTCGACGCCGACGCGTCACGGGGCGCTGTCGAGCCGATGGCCATCCGCTACCTCGGCGAGGAGCTGGGCCGCGGATACGCGTCGTCGAGCGTCGGTCCCGACGACATCCTGATCCGCCTTCGCCCCGACCGTTGGTTCTCCGTCGACTACGCCAAGCCCACCTGACACCGCACGGGGATTCCCCGCTTGCGTTGCACTTCGGGTGACCCGGTCCACCCGAAGTGCAACTCAAACGACTCGTCGGCGCGGGTCAGGTCGGGATGGGGGCGTGGAGGGGCCAGGGGGCGGCTTGCTCGAAGATGCGTGCCAGACGGAGGCACTGGTCGTCACGATGGCGGGCGGTGGTGATCATCAGCCCGATCGGCAACCCGTCCGCGGTCAGGCCGGCGGGCACGGTGATCGATGGCAGGTTGGCGACGTTTGCGAACATCGTGAGCAGCGCCGCGCTTCCGCCATGGCATCGCTGTCCGGCGATCTCGGTCGGCATCGGTCCTTCGGCGGCGAATGGGGCGCACGGATTGGTCGGCGTCAACAGCACGTCGATGCCCTCGAACAGCGAAGCGACCTGGAGCTCGAGGCCTCGTCGGGCCTTCTCGACCTTCGCGAACTGCGGCAGCGTGACCGTGCGGTTGCGCTGCCAGCCACCCGCCACCAGCGGGTCGAGTTCGTCGAGGCGGTCCTCCCAGTCGTCGGGGACGTCGACGAACTGATCGGCGCTCTCCATGAACGCATAGATCCGGATGAAGTCGTCGATCTGGACATCGATCCCCGAGTCGACGAGCCCTGCCGCGCCCACCAGCGTGGTCGCCGCCCGTTCGGCGATCGCCACCACCTCGGGGTCGGTGGTCGCGAATCCGAGGTCGGGCGACCAGGCTGCTCGCAGCCCGGCAACGTCGAGCTGTTCGATGGCGTCGAGGTATGAGGTGCCCGCTGGCGGCAAGCTCGTACGGTCGCGCATGTCGGGCCCCGCAGCGATGTCGAACAGGAGCGCCGTGTCGGCCACGGTGGTCGCGAGCGCGAAGTTCACCGCGTTGCCGGCGTGGCGGGTGACGCCGAACGTGGGCACGCGCCCGAACGTGGGCTTGAACCCCGGCAGTCCGCACGATGCCGCCGGCCCGCGGATCGAACCACCACCGTCGCTCGCCGTCCCGAACGGAATCGCCCCCACCGACACCGCCGCTGCGGTGCCACCGCTCGATCCGCCCGGTGTGCGGTCCGGGTTCCACGGGTTTCGGGTCACGCCGTGCAGCGGACTGGCGGTGTAGCCGAACGCGCCGAATTCGGGGGTTGCCGTCTTGCCGATCGGGATGGCGCCCGCGGCGCGGAACCGCTCGACGTGGATGTCGTCGCGCGTTGCCGGAGGAGCGTCGGCGTACCAGCGTGAGCCGCGAGTGGTCGGCAGCCCGATGCAGTCCTCGAGGTCCTTCACCCCGAACGGCACCCCGGCCAACGGTCCGAGCGGCTCACCGGCAGCGCGGGCCCGGTCGACGGCATCGGCTGATGCGAGCGCCCCCTCGGCGTCGATGAACACGAAGGCGTTGAGTCGCTGCTGCTCGTCGGCGACGCGATCGAGAGCGACCTGCACCAACTCGCGAGCGGTCGCCGTGCCGTTGCTGACGAGCTCGACGGATGAGCGGACATCGGAAGGCTGCACGGCCGGATGGTATGTCGACGATGCGTGGTCGAGGGAACCCGGAGCGTCGTCCAAATCGGCCGCTCCGACCAGTCGCTTGACGGCGAATCCGAGGTTTCACAATTCCGACACCTCCGCGCCACCTCGTGTTCAGGTGACCGTCAGCATGCCCTCTTACATTCCCGAGGGCATGGACGCGACTCCTCCGCTCGCACCGAGCGAACCGAACCTGGGGTCGCGTTCGTTGTCGTCCGACGTCGATCGGTATCTGTCGCTGGTCGGCAAGGAGCACCGCCGGTTCCTCGAGCGCGCTGAGCGATGCGAATCGCGATCTCAGCTCGTCCGGCCAGCTCACCAAGGTCGCGTCGATTCAGACTCGGCTCACGCAGGAGTTCCTCGACGCGCAACGAGCCATCCTCAAGCGACGGGCGGAGACCGACGCCGACATCGCCGACATCGGCGCCGGCGCCGACGCTGAAGCCGCTGCCGTGCTGAGCGCCGCACGATCCCGGGCACGGATCTCACTGGGGCGACCGCTCCCGCCGCCCGCCACCGGGTCGTGGGCCGCTCCACTCCTGGGTCGTCCGACGCCCCCGGTGACTCCCTCCGTTCCCGGCTCGCCCGGAGATGCCAGCGAGTCACTGGCTCGCCTCATCGACGGTGCGTTCGAGCCGAGTGAACCAGACGGTGTCGCTGCGCGACGCCAACTGCGAGAGCTGCTCGACTCGTGGTGGGAGGCCGAGAAGCAGGAGGCGAAAGCCGCCGCTGACGACGCAGCTGCACGTGCCGCCATGCGAGTGCACACGGCGACGATCGAAGCCGGTGAGATCGCCCGGTTCGTGCCGCCTTCGAACTCGCCGCAGGCGCCTGCCGTCTACCGCTATCAGCCGCCCGCCGCGCTCCCCACGCCGATGGTGGCGGCGCTCGACGAGACCGATCACGAGCACCTCGACGACGTCCTCGCGCACCTGCTCGACGAACTCGACGTCGGCCCGAAGACGCTCGACCTCCCCGAGCGGTCCGACGACGATGCGGTCGCTGTCCTGCTCGATGCGTTGACGCCACCGGTGTTGCCGCCGCCCACCTCCACCGGTGGCACCACACCGACGTTGCCGACCCCGGTCGACTCGCTGAACGACCGGTCCGCTGAGCCACAGGAGGCGTTCGACCGCTTCTGGGGCGGGTTCGGTGTCGCAGGAGCCCGCCGCTGGATGTTCCCCCAACTGCTCCTTCCCGCCGTCGCCGTGGTGGCCGTGCTGGCGTTCGTGCTTGCGGTGGTCGGCTGATGGACCTGTCTGCTGGCGTTCAGCATCAGCATTCGACGAACGGCGTCTCCGTCGAGGCGATCGAGGAGCAGCGGGCGCGGCTCGAAGCCGATCTCGCTGCAGCGACCGCCCGCAAGCTGGCAGCTCAGCATCGCGCCGCTCAGCTCGACGCCGAGGCCAAAGAGCTGCTCCGCGTCGAGCTGGCCACGTCGCGCGAGACACTCGCCGAGATCGAACGCCAACACGCCGAGACGATCGCGCTGGTGCGACGCAATGCGCAGACCGAGGTCGATCGGATCCTGGCCGATGCGCACCGCCGTGCCGGTTCGGCGACCGATCAACAGACTGAACCCGGGACGGACGTCCGATGATCGACGAGGCCCCCATGACCGACGCCACGCAATTGTCGCCGCGTGCGGGCATCGCCGTGCTGTCGTTGCAACTGCGCAGGACGGTGCAGGACGCGATCGACGCCGAAGCGGCTGCCGACGCCATCGACGTCGACGGCGCACTCTGGCAGTTGCGCTCGCGACTGACACCGCTGATCGACGAGCGCCGCCGCGCACTCGACGACGAGGTCGCACAGGAGCGAGTCCGTGCCGCGGAAGCGATCGCCGCAGCGCACGCCGAGGCGGAACGGATCACGACCGCCGCCATCGAAGCGGCAGCGGCCCGAGCGATGGCCGAACGGGCCGCCGTCGAACTCGCCCGTCGCGCCGCCGAGCACGCAGCGATCGCGGAGCAGGAAGCGATCGCCGAGCCGCCGCCGCATCTCGACCAGGTCGAGTACTGGGATCCCAACCTCGATGAGCCAGTCGCGCCCGACGACGGGCCGGTCGCGGCACGCCGAGGTGGCGGTGCACGAGTCCTCACCACTGCCGCCGCCACCTCGCTCCGCCCCGCTGCCGCCGCCGATCATCGACACGCTGTCCTGCCCGCGGTCGAGCCGTCGAGCGATGACGTGTGGGATCTGACCGTCGATCGATCCGACCCCGCCGCGACGCCGCCGACGATGCAGCTCGTGCTCGACGCCGACTCCTTCGCGCGCCTTCGCCGCGGCGATGACGCCCATCCTCGAAGCCCTCGAGCAGCAGGCGCCGCACTACGTGCTCCCACCGGCGGCCTACCTGCAGCCGCAGGCACCACCGCCGAAGCGATCGTTCTGGGCGCACGCCTGGCATCCCGACGTGCTGCTCTCAGGCCTCGCCATGGTGATCGTGATCATCGTGCTCGTCGTGTGGACCGGTTGAATCGATGACGATCACCGTCCTCCCCGACCGCTCGGAGACCGAGAGTCTCACCGAACCACGTTCGCTCGTGTCGCGGCGCGGCACCGGCGACCGGGTGTTCTTCCGCGGGGCGGGGCTCAGCGGATTCCTCGTGCTGGCGATCATGGGATCGGTCGGGGTGTTCCTCACCTGGGAGGCGCTGCAGGCACTGCAGGCATCCGGCTTCTCGTTCCTCACGACGTCCGAGTGGCAACCCGACGCCGGCGGCAGCGGCTTCGGCATCGCTGCGGTCATGCCGTTCACCATCCTCATCGCGTTCATCGCCGTGGCGATCGCGACGCCGATCGCGATCGGGACGTCGCTGTTCATCACCGAGGTCGCGCCGACCTGGCTGCGCTCGACGCTCGTCGCCATGGTCGACCTGATGGCGGCCGTGCCGAGCGTCGTCTACGGACTGTGGGGCCTGTTCCTGCTGCAGGGCCAGATCATCGGGCTGTCGCGCTGGCTGAACGCCTGGCTCGGCTGGTTCCCGCTTTTCACGGTGACCGGTGCCGACCCGAACAGCCCCTTGTCGAGCGCCAGCGTGTACACCGCGTCGAGCTTCATCGCCGGGATCGTCGTCGCCATGATGGTGATGCCGATCCAGTGCTCGGTGATGCGCGAGGTGTTCAGCCAGGTTCCGATCGGTGAACGCGAGGGCGCGTTCGCCCTCGGATCGACCCGGTGGGGGATGATCAGCGTGGTGTCGTTGCCGTTCGGGCGCGGCGGCATGATCGGCGGGACGATGCTCGGCCTCGGGCGAGCGCTCGGCGAGACGATCGCGGTGCTGCTGATCATCTCGCCGCGATTCGACTTCACGCTGCACGCGCTCGAGGCCGGATCGAACTCGGTGTCGAGCCTGATCGCGTTGCGCTACAGCGAGGCGTCACCATTCGGCCTGTCGGCGCTGATGGCTGCCGGCCTCGCCCTGTTCGGGATCACGCTGATCGTGAACTTCATTGCGTCGTACTTCGTGGCAAGGTCGCGATCCGGAGCGGGGAGCGAGGCGTGACCGACGTGCTCGAGCCTCGGGCTGACCTGCGGGCTCCGACGACCGACGAGCTGTGGGCGGTCACCACAGAGATGGAGGCGACCGCTCCGCCCGAGCAGCCGGTCGACGAGCTGTGGGCACCGGCAGGCCCGAGCGGACGGCCGCCAGCGCAGACGACCTTGCCCGTACGACCCGGCCCGGACAACCCGCCGCCGATGCGACGGCCGATCGGCCAGGTGTCGCGCGACGACCTGCTGACGTTGGCCGGCGCACTGTTCAGTTCGCTCAGCATCACGCTGTTGCTGTTCGGCAGGCTCACCCCGCTGTCCGGACTGCTCGGGTTCGCCGTGGTGTGGTTCGTGATGTTCCTCGTGATCTACGCGCTGTCGGTGTCGATCGTCGACAACCGGCCGGCCGTGGTCGACCGGGTGATGGCGTCACTCGCTGACCGCGGCGGCGATCACCGCCGGCGCCGCGTTGATTTCGGTGATCCTGTTCACGTTGTGGCGCGGTCGGACGGCGCTGCTGAAGATCAATCTCTACACCGAGGACATGAGCGAAGCCGGGCCGCTCGACCCGCTCACCGTCGGCGGTATCTCCCACGCCATCGTCGGAACGCTGATCATCATCGGGATCTCACTGATCCTCACGGTGCCGCTCGCGCTCGCGTGCGCCATCTACCTCACGGAAACCCGCGGCCGGATCACCGAACTCGTGCGCTCGGTCGTCACGGCAATGACCGCGCTGCCGTCGATCGTCGCCGGCTTGTTCATCTTCGCCACGTGGGTGCTGATCCTCGGCCAGCAGCGTTCCGGTCTCGCCGCAGCGTTGGCGGTCAGCATCATGATGCTGCCGATCATCATCCGGTCGGCCGACGTCGTACTGCGCCTCGTGCCGGGCAACCTGCGCGAGGCGTCCGCGGCGCTCGGCGCGCCCCAGTACCGCACGGTCGGGCACGTCGTGCTGCCCACTGCTCGCTCGGGGCTGGCCACCTCGGTGATCCTCGGTGTGGCGCGGGGCATCGGCGAGACCGCCCCGGTGCTGCTCGTGTCCGGCATCACCGGCACGATGAACACGAACCCGCGCGAGAACCCGATGATGTCGCTGCCGCTCGCGACGTTCGAGTTCGTTCGTTCGCCGCAGCCGACACTGATCGCCAGAGGCTTCGCCACTGCCGCAGTGCTGATGATCCTCGTCTTGATCCTGTTCGCCGTCGCCCGAGTGCTGGGCGGCAAGCAGGCGGGCCAGTTGTCGGACCGTCAACGCAAGCGTGCCGCGGCCAAGTCGCTGAAGGACATGGAACGCATCGAGGCAGCCGACCACGAGCGTTACGTCAGTGGCGCAGACGCGGCACTGGCGCCCGCACCGAACGGAGCATCGTCATGAACCGTCGACTCGTCGTGGCCGTGGTCGCACTGTGCGCGACCGCGATGATCGTCGGGTCCGTCCCGGGCGAGCGGGCCGACGCGCAGAGCTACCAGCGCATCTCCGGCGAGGGATCGTCGTGGTCGGCGAACGCGATCGACGCGATGCGCGTCAACGTGCGCCAGTTCGGCATCACCGTCGACTACAACCCGAGCGGTTCGAGCGCGGGCCGCAAGAACTTCCTCAACGGCACCGTCGACTTCGCGGCGTCGGACATCCCGTTCCAATTCGAGCCCGAGGACGGCTCCGCCCCCGAGAACCCGGCGCCGGGGCAGCTACGCCTACATCCCGGTCACCGCCGGCGGGACGGCGTTCATGTACAACCTGACGATCAACGGCCAGCGGGTGACGAACCTGCGGCTGTCGGGCGAGAACATCGCCAAGATCTTCACCGGGGTCATCACGCAGTGGAACGACCCGGCGCTCGTCGCCGACAACCCCGGCCTGACGATGCCGGCGCGTGCGATCGTGCCCGTCGTGCGCTCCGACGGGTCGGGCTCGACCGCGCAGTTCTCGTTGTGGATGATCGCCCAGCACAAGGGGATCTGGGAGGCGTACTGCGCGAAGACCGGCCGCGCCGACAAGTGCGGCTCGACGTCGTTCTACCCGACGTCGGGCAACATGATCGCCCAGGGCGGCGACCTCGGCGTGGCCGGTTACGTGAGCCAGGGCTTCGCCGAAGGCGCGATCGGCTACGTCAACTACTCCTACGCCCTCGGCGTGCAGTTCCCGGTCGCGAAGGTGCTCAACGCCGCCGGCTACTACACCGAACCGACGCCGGAGAACGTGGCCGTGTCGCTGCTGCAGGCGAAGATCAACACCGACGAGTCCAATCCGGCGACGTATCTGACGCAGGACCTCAGTCGGCGTGTACACCGACACCGATCCCCGCAACTACCAGCTGTCGTCGTACTCGTACTTCATCCTGCCGACGAAGGTCGGCGGTCAGTTCAACGAGGCGAAGGGCCGCACGCTCGCCGAGTTCACGTACTACGCGATGTGCCAGGCGCAGCAGCAGTCCGCGTCGCTCGGCTACTCGCCGATGCCGGTGAACCTGGTGACCGCGAGCTTCGACCAGATCGCGAAGATCCCGGGCGCCGAGGTCCAGAACATCAACGTGCAGTCGTGCAACAACCCGACGTTCTCGCCGAGCGGTGAGAACGTGCTCGCGGCCAACGCGCCGCGCCCGCAGGCAGTGCGACCGCCAAGGCCCGGCGCAGTGCGCGACCGGCACGGGCGGTGTGAAGACGGTCGAGACCCCAACCGCCCCGCCTTCGGCGGGTGGTGGCGGTGGCGCGGCTGCGCCGGGCACCCCGGCCGGGGGCGGCGACGCATCGGCGGGAGGACCAACGGGCGGTGCGACCACGGGTGGCGCGGCCACTGGTGGAGCGACGACGGGAGGCGTCGGCAACGGGCGGAGCGACGACCGGGGGTACGGCGACTGGTGGAGCGACTGCTGGTGGTGCGACCACTGGCGGAGCGACGACCGGAAGCGGCGATGGAACCACCGCGCTCGACAGCATCCGGGGGCGAGCCGACCGACACGACCTGCGACCCCGACACCGGGATCTGCGGTGACGCCGCAGCGCAGCAGTCGGCGACGGGCGGTGCGGTGCAGACCGGTGGCCAGGCGGTCGGCGCGATCGTGCCCACCACCCTCGACCAGGACTCCGGCTGGGGTGGCCAGGAGACCCTGATCCTCGTCGTCGCGCTGCTGACGCTGGGCCTCGTGTTCGCGCCCGCGTACTACTGGCGCAAGATGTCGACGCCGGCTGAAGCGACGCCATCGACGTCGCTTCCGGCGCCCGAACGCCAGCAGGTGTCGGTGTGAGGCTGACTCCGACCGTTCGCAACTGGTCGATGGCGGTGCTCGCGGTAGCGCTCGGCGCCGTTGCCCTCGGCATTCCAACGAACGCCGCCGACGATGTTGCGGGAAGTCAGGGAACGGATACGTCGCTGCCGCTCACCGAGTCTGCGGTGACGGCGAGCGGCCGCGGACAGTTCGCCGATCTTCGGATCACGGTCAATCAAACGAAGAACCTCACCAATCAGGCGGTCTCGCTGAAGTGGGAGGGCGCCGAACCGACTTTTGCGAATGGCCGTACTGCGTTCGCCGGAAACTTTCTCCAGATCATGCAGTGCTGGGGTGAGCCTGACTCGACGGTCCCCGACAACCCTGGACCGCCTCCCGAGCAGTGCGTTGCAGGCGCTACGACGGCTGTGTACGAAGGCCGGGCCGGCAACAGCTTTCCGGCAAATCTCTCGACGCAACGTCAGGTCTCACTGAACGGTGACAGCACCTACGATCCGTCGCTCGGATACCTGGACTCGTCCGGCAATGTCTGGCGGGAATTCCGGGCCGTCGACGGCACCGTCATCGGTGAGCACGTGAACGAGTCGTTCAATCCGTCGGCCGGTGGAAACTTCTGGCTCAACCCGTATTTCGACATCAACACGACCAACGAGGTGGCGGCGTCGGCGACGGGAGCTGACAAGACGGGGATCGAGCTGTTCCAGGTGCTCACCGGAGTGCAGTCGACCGGGCTCGGTTGCGGGCAGCGGGTGCAGCGAGCAGCGGACGGCACGTTCGAGATCCCGAAGTGCTGGATCGTCGTGGTCCCCCGAGGCACCCCGGAGTATGAGAACGCTGGAACGCAGTGGGAGCCGAACGCCGACGAGCGTGGTGTCTCGACTTCGCCGCTTGCCCCTCGGGCGTGGGCGAACCGGATTGCGATCCCGATCGAGTTCAACCCGGTCGATTCGCCCTGCGAACTCGCAGCCCAGGACCGGCGACTGGCGGGTAACGAACTCGTCGCGCCCGCCATCGCCAGTTGGCAGCCACTCTTGTGCAGCGGCGGCAAGCCGCCGTACTCCTACGCCCCGGTGAACGACGCAACCGCACGCCAGATCCTCATCAGCGGGCTTCCGGGGGCAGCGGGAATGGTCGCGGTTTCGCGGCCGCTGCCCGCTTCGAGCCTCAACGAGACGAATCCGGTCATCTACGCGCCGCTCGCGGCGTCGGGACTGGTCATCGGCTTCAACCTCGAGCGGATCCCGAGCCTGACCAGCACGCCTGAAGGCGAGAGTCTTCGGGGTGTCCGTGTTCGGGACATCTACTTGACACCGCGACTCGTCGCCAAGCTGCTCACGCAGTCGTACACGGCGCAGGTGAACATCATCGAGCAGCCCGGCTACGACTGGGACGACCTCAATCCGATCGGACTTCATCGCGATCCGGACTTCCTGCGCTTCAATCCGGAGTTCGCCGAACTCCAGGTCTTCGATGGCCGGCTGTTCAGCGGCCTGCAACTTCCGGCCGGAACATCGGACGCCGCTCGACAGGTGTGGGAGTGGATCCTGGCCGACCCCGAAGCAGCGGAGTGGCTGTCGGGTCAACCCGACCAGTGGGACATGAGAGTCAACCCTCGTTACGCAACGGTGGCCGAGAAGAACTCCTCTGGCTTCCCGTTCGGCGATCCCACTCCCGAGTTGTTTCCGAAGTCAGATCCCTACTGCTACCAGGCGCCGTCCACCGGCAGTTTCACTCCGCCACAGCTCTGTGGCACCGACTGGATGCCGTACGCACGGAGCTTCGACGAGGCGGCCCTGCGGGTGCGAGCTGCAGCCGACTTCGCCCGAATCGCGCCGAACCCGTTCGCGCTGACGACCGACGCGGTCTGGAGTCGAACGACGCCGCAAGTTCCCGGGAGGCGGGCGATCCTTGCGCTGACCGACACGTCGTCTGCGCTCCGATACGGGCTGCAGATCGCGCACCTCAGCCGAGCGGGCGACGACAGCGATGACCGGGAGTTCGTCTACCCGGACGAGGAATCCTTGTCGCTCGGGCTGTTCACCATGAAGCCCGATTCCGAACCACAGGTGCTGGAGCCGGACCCCGCCGAGGTGGCACCGGGGGCGTACCCGCTCACGTCACTCACCTATGCTGCCGCCACCCCGCTCGCCCTCGACGACACCGCACGCGAGGAGTACGCGGCGTTCCTCGACTACGCAGCGGGACCAGGTCAGCTGCCCGGACTCGAACTCGGCCGACTCCCACGTGGCTATGTGCCGCTTCCGCCGCTCCTCGTTCTACAGACACTCGTGGCGAGTGAGCTCGTGCGCTCGCTCGAAGCCGGCTCGCCGCCACCCTCCCCTCCAGCTCCGACCGCTCCTCCGACCACCGACACGCCGTCGACCGTTGCGCCTCCGATGCCGTCCGCGACAACCGTGCCGGTGGTGTCGGGCTCGCCGCGACCGACAACGCCCTCGAGTGGTGGGCGCTCCACGACTGCGTCGTCGGGCTCCAACGGCAACGCTGCTCCAGCAGAAGCGGCTCCGGCATCGACCGAGCCCGAACCGGTGACCGACGACAGCGTGACGGAGACGACCGAATCGCCCCTGCCGGTAGAGGCCGAGTCACCGCCCGCCGCGCCGACGCCATCGACCCCTACCGGACCGGGCCGAGTCGCCGTTCCCGTGCTCGGTGGAGTGATGCTCGGCTCGGCGTTGATCGCTCTCGAACTCACCAAACGTCCTCGACGGGCCGCAAACCTCCCCTCTGTTACCGGTCCCCGCCAAGCGAAGGAACTGACCTGACATGACGCCGATTCGACGGGTAATCGCGACGCTCGCCGTGGCGATCCCCGCCGTCCTACTTTCCACAGGACCCGCTCTCGGCGAGATTGGATCTCCTGGCGACGATGCCGGCGCCGCCGTCGTCGTCGATGCGGTGAACACCGGTCGAGAGCTCGACGAGTTCGACAGCACGACGGCATTCCGACTGCGGTTGCCGGACGGAGCGTCGTGCGCGGGCGACTCCGCCAACGACGACTACCGAGTGCAGACCTTCCTCGTTCCCGCCGACACCGATCTGTCGAGCATGAAATACCGGAGTCGTAGCCCGGATGGCAGCGACCTGTATCGGGCGCTCCGCTACAGCGACGGCGAGAGCGCCATTCAGTTGCCGACGGATCAGAACTCCGAGGCGGGTCAGCCCGGACTGATCGTCGAGCCGGCGCTTCCATACACGTTCGCCTTCTACAGCGAGAACTCCCTCCCACCCGGGTCATGGAAGCTCGGCGTGGCCTGCACACCGGCGGACTGGATCGTGGACAGGTTCTGGGCCGCAGAGGTGCAACTCGAGTCAGCGCCAGACGTCGTGCCGGGCGGTCTGCGGATCCGAGTCGTCCAG
This sequence comes from Ilumatobacteraceae bacterium, assembly GCA_963828415.1. Lineage (GTDB taxonomy): Bacteria > Actinomycetota > Acidimicrobiia > Acidimicrobiales > Ilumatobacteraceae > Sva-07. Next base: position 1,012,443 of record CAWHEI010000012.1, on the reverse strand, counting down.
ACCGAGGACGCAGGCTCGGCCGCCGCAGTCGAACGGCAACCCCCCGGTAGTTGCCATTCTCGCCGGCTCGGCGCTTGCGATCGCAGCGATCGTCCTCGTGCTCCGGCGATCCAGTAAGTCGAACGTCACCCCCACCAAGGAGTACCAATGACCGCACTTCACTCTCCCCGTTCGCGCTCGAGCCGGATTCGCTGTGGCACTCGTCGGTGTGGCCGTGTCCCTGTTCGGGATCGTCTCGACCGTTGCCGCAGCGCTCCCTGGTGGGACGCCGCCGACCAACGGATTGTCCGGGCTCGTCCTGACTCCCGCTTCGGGCGACAGCGGCACCACGTTCAGCATGAGATTCGACCCTGACAACCAGCCATGTCCGGGCAACAACAACGCGGGCTACTCGTGGTCGACCTTCATCACGCCAGTCGCACAGGACGCCGCTCTGCTCACGTTCGCGCCGACCGGCCAACCACAGGCGACGGCCATCGGGCGGACGACGGCGTTCCGCGACACCACTGATGAATTCGTCCGCGGCGAGTTCCCCGATCTGGACAACTTCAACATCAATCCCCCGGCCTTGCTCTCGTTCGACACGACGTTCTCGCGCAATCCCGTGGTCGACCCGGGCTCGTACTTCGTTGGGATCGCGTGTTACAACGCCGACGGCTTGGCGAACGAGCGATACTGGGCAACGAAGATCACGGTGACCGCCCAGGCAGGAGCGGGGCCTCACGGATTCGCTTGGGCGACGGACGCCGCTGATCCCGGCGAAAGCACCACGACGACCACTGAGGTCGACGGTTCGACGACGACCACCACCGTCGCCGGAGGCACGACGACCACGACCGTCGCCGGAGGCACGACGACCTCCACCGTCGCTGGCGCAACCACGACGGTGGCAGGCGGGACATCGGGCGCAACCGTGTCGCCGAGCACGCCAACACCGGGCGGGTCGTATCGGGTCACGTTCCCGAACTGCTCCGTCGGCGAGACGATCACGTTCTCGCAGTCGGCATCGACGCCGAGTTCGGTCACCGACGTGTGCGAGGCGTCCTCGGCGCTCACGTCCGGCAGCATCGCCGGCATCCGGATGCCGGCACAGGCGACGACCGGCACGGCGACTGGAAGCTTCACGGCCGCGCCGACGGCAGCGGGGAGCTACACGATCACGATGACGGGCACGGTCAGCGCTCAGCGCACGGTGAGCTTCGTGATCGTCGGCGCATCGACGCCGGTGACGGGCGGGAACTCGAACGTCAACACCGGTGGCAGCACGAGCGGTAGCACCAGCGGCACGATTCCATCGACCGGCTCGTCGACCACCTCACTGATCGTGTGGGGCGTACTGCTGCTGGTGTTCGGGCGCATGGCGATCCTGCTGGGCCGCAAGCCCAAGGTGCTCACGGGCACCTGATGACCGCCACCGCCGCTGCGTCGCCGTCGTCTCGCTGGCGGACCCGCTGGTCGCGTTCGGCGACGCCGGCGACCGGTTCGGCTCCCGACGCGCCAACGGCGACCACGACTGCTCCGGCGAGTACCGAGATCCCGCCGCTCAGCCCGCGCCTGCAACTGGCGCGAGCTGCGCTGATCATGGTGTTCATCGTGTCGATCACCATGCTGCTGCAGCTGACGGTGATCGGTCGGCTGCAGCAGTCGGCGGCCCAGGAGCGCAAGTTCGACGAGTTCCGGTCGCTGCTCGCCACGGGAACTGCACCGATCGGGCCGACCGACAACCAGAACCGCGCGTTGGCGATCGGTACCCCGATCGCGTATCTCGAGATCCCGGAGATCGGGCTTCGCGAGGTGGTCGTCGAAGGCACGACGTCCAGCGCGTTGTTCTCCGGGCCGGGGCACCGGCGCGACACCGTGCTGCCTGGACAAGTCGGTGCAACCATCATCATGGGGCGAGCTGCGGCATTCGGTGGTCCGTTCGCGGACATCGACCAACTCGAGGCGGGCGACGAGATCGTCGTCACGACCGGGCAGGGCGAGTACGAGTACGAGGTGATCGGAGTGCGACGCGAGGGCGATCCCGTCCCGCGCCCCTGGCCGCCGGCTCATCGCGCTGGTCCTCGCCACCGCCGACGGGCGGCCCTACCTCCCCGAAGGCGTGCTGCGCGTCGACGCCGACCTCGTCGGAACCGCCGCGGTCGGCCCGGGGCGTGCATTCAGCGCGGCGACGCTCCCGTCGTCGGAACAGTTCATGGGCACGGACACCTCGACGCTGTGGGCGCTCGCGCTGTGGATCCAGGTGTTGATCGCGTTGTCGCTCGGTGCGGTCTGGGCCTGGCATCGATGGGGACACGCTCAGGCGTGGGTCGTCTTCCTGCCACCCCTCCTTCTCGTCGGCCTCGCAACCTCCAGCCAGGTTGCCCGATTGCTCCCCAACCTCTTATGACCACCGACAACAACTCCATTCCGGCCAACGACGTCGACCTGGCGTCGTTCCCCGATTCCTCCGTCGTGCAACTCGTGGGCGGTGATCCACAGCAGGCAGGAGCACTGGTTGCGCCGCTGCACGGCGCGACCGTCAACGTCAGCTCGACCAAGATCGTCGCGATCGACGGCGACTTCGACTGGTCGTGGATGATCGGCGATCTCACTGCCGTCATCCACGGTGCCGACGAACCGTGGACGGTCCTGGTGGTGCCGGGCATCGCCGACTTCGGGGTGTCGGTGCCGATCGGCCGAGTCGACGAATTCCGCTCGCTCGTCGACTCGCTCGCGGGGCCGCCGGCCATCACCCAACAGCGCGAAGAGCGCGACGATCCGTTCGCACCACCTCTGGCGAATGGACCGGACGGTCACCTCGAATCCGAGCCGCCGGACCCCTTCGGCGACGAGTCGGGCGAGCCATCCGCGCTCTCGAGCTGGGGACCGCCGGCCGCAGCGCTCGGTTCGTCGCTGGCGATCGACGTCGCCGAGCCGATCCCGGTGTTCATCGACCCCGCAGGCCCGACCACGGAGGTTCGGCCCGCCGCAGTCGACCTCAGCGCGGGGAACTGACCGGAATCGAGGCCCGCAACATCTCGGCCTGGTTCGGCAACCACAACGTGCTCGATCGCGTGTCGCTCGACATGCCGGCGGGTCACGTGACCGCGCTGATCGGGCCGTCGGGCTGCGGGAAGTCGACGTTCTTGCGAATCCTCAACCGGATGCACGAGATGATCCCGGCCGCGGCCATGGCGGGCGAAGTGTTCCTGGACGGTCACGACATCTACGACCCGTCGCGCAAGCTCACCGATGCCCGCCGCGAGATCGGGATGGTGTTCCAGAAGCCGAACCCGTTCCCGGCGATGTCGATCTACGACAACGTCGTCGCCAGCCTCCGCCTCACCGGCACCAAGGCCAGCCAGTCCGAGAAGGATGCCCTCGTCGAGTCGTGCCTCAGCAAGGCAGGCCTGTGGAACGAGGTCAAGGACCGGCTCCGTCAGCCCGGTGGTGGATTGTCGGGCGGACAGCAACAGCGCCTGTGCATTGCTCGTGCGCTGGCGATCAAGCCGCGGGTGTTGCTGATGGACGAGCCGTGCTCGGCTCTCGACCCCACCTCCACGCGTCGGATCGAGCAGACGATCATCGAACTGGTCGACGAGGTGACGATCGTGATCGTGACCCACAACATGCAGCAGGCGGCGCGCGTGTCGGACCTGTGTGCGTTTTTCCTCGCTGAGCAGGGGACACCGGGCTACATCGTCGAGCACGGACCGACCGACGCGATGTTCTCCTCGCCGCAGGATCCGCGCACCGATGATTACGTCAATGGGCGTTTCGGGTGACGCCGCGACGACACCCAGATGAACTCTCGACGATCTCGTCCACCGTTCATCTTGCGGCCAACTGAGCGTCAGATGGCCCTGCCAGAGTGCGCACCAGCGGGCCCCGACGGCTCGCTCGGCCGAACACGATTCGGCCGTCCGTCATATGAAGGGACCAAGCAACTCACCATGATCTCCTTGAAGAAGAAGGCCGGTCTCGGCCTCGTAGCAGCTGCGGCGATCGGGGCATCCGTCGTCGCACTGGCTGGCGGACCGTCGGCCAGCGCCGACCCCAAGCAGTACACCGATCCCATCTTCGGGTTTGGTTCCGACACGCTCCAGGACGTCACCAATGCGTTCGCCGGCTTCAGCCAGGGTGTTGACTTCACGCCGCTTCGTACTGACAACGGCAAGCAGATCGTGTCGTGGGATGCGTTCCCAGCGAACAGCTGCATCACCACGAAGGTCGGCACCGGCCAGATCCTCCGCCCCAACGGTTCGACGAACGGTCTCCGTGCGCTGTCGGCGACGGTCGGCGGCACACAGTGGCCGCTCAGCGGCTCGTTGTGCGGCGGCCCCCGCGCCATGGGCGGCATCGTCGACTTCGCCCGCTCGTCGAGCGCGCCGACGAGCGTGACCAACGGCCCGCTCCAGTACATCCCCGCGTTCAAGGATGCGTTGGCGTTCGCCTACCTGCGCCCGTCGGGCTCGCCCGTCACCAGCCTCACGGCGGCTCAGCTCACCGCACTGCACGCAACCGGCCCGCAGTTGGTCGGCACGACTCCGGTCATCGCTTGCGGTATCCAGACCGGCTCGGGCACCTACGCCTCGTGGATGGGCAACCTCGGTCTGGCCACGAACGGCACCGGCGACCCCGGCACCAACATCTGCAACAACGCCGGCACCGCTGGCCGCCTGCAGGAGAACAACAGCCCCGACCTCACGGCCAAGGGCGGCCTGTTGGCGTCGATGAGCGATCCGATCTGTGACGGAGTCGCCGGTGGCGCCGCCGTCCCGTGCACGAACGCACAGCTCGTGGTCGGCTACTCGGCGAGCCAGTTCATCGCCCGCGGTAACGGCGTCGGTTCCCCCAACTCGAACCTCGGTGCCAACGGTGGCCTGGGTGCGATCAACGGCAACGCCGCGGTTTCTGGCGTCGCCCCGAACCTCGCCCCTGTGGCGGCGGCATACAACGATCCGACCTTCGGTCGGACCGTGTTCTACATCGTCGACCACGCTGCGGTCGTCGGTGAAGAAGCCAGCCCTGCGATCAGCGACATGTTCGTGTCGACCCCGGGCGACCCGGCCAAGTTCTGCGCCGCCGCTGAGGAGGGCGAGGCCCCTGGCACGACCATCGAGAAGCACGGGTTCCTCCAGGTTCCTGACTGCGGTGTGCTCTCCAACACCAACCGCGAGCGTTCCGCACCACGTGATCCACACCCAACTCCCGCTTCTTCCTGAACACCCTTCGAAAGGATTCATCCAGTGAAAATGTCTTCACGATGGAAGACCGGCATCGCAGCGGTTCTCGCTGTGGGCACGGTCTTCGGTGCATCGGCAGTGTCCGATGTCGCCAACGCCCTGCCACCGGGCACTCCGCCGCAAAGTGCCGTCGCGCTCACGCCAGGCAGCGGCACGTTTGCGACCCCATTCAACTTCACATTCAGCCCACCGAACCAGGCTTGCCCAGGCGACAACACGCAGGGCTGGTTCTTCTCGCCGTATCTCACCGCCGACGACCCCGCAGCGCTCACCTTCTCGGCAGCCGGTTCGCCGGTTTCGGCGGGTACCGGGCGCACGGTAGCCCTGCGTGATACCGGTGGGAACCTGCAACGGAACATCTTCCCGAACTTGGTCGATGGCCTGATCGTGTCGTTCCCCGACCTGTCACTCGCGCAGACGTTTGCGACGACGCCGCTCGCTCCGGGTGATTACAACGTCGGTATCGCGTGCTACAACGCAAACGCCGTGAACGGCTTGGCCGTCCGTGAAAACGCTCGATACTGGAACACGGAGATTCGGGTCACCGAGTCGGCTGGCGTGTTCTCGTGGACGACCGACCTCTCGGAGGCTCCTTCGGCACCGGTGATCGGGGCGGTCAACGTCGCGCCGACGTCGGCCACGGTGAACTTCACCCAGACGGCGGCATCGCCTGCTGTCACCGGTTACACGGCCACGGTGACACCGCTCAACCCGGCTGGCCCGGCCTTCGCCCCGATTGCCGTCGCACCTGGAGCGTCGTCGTTCGAGGTCGGCAGTCTGACGACAGGCACGGAGTACTCGGTGTCGATGATCGCGACGAACTCGGTGGGCGACAGTCCGGCCTCGAACGTCGTGAGCTTCATCCCAGCGATCGGTGCACAGCCGGCGATCCCGCTCACCTACACCGCTGGTGTCGGTGGATCGGGTGAGGCGACCATCAGCTGGACGTCGCCGACCGTCGTTGTGCCGACGGGCTACACCCTGACCGTGGCTCCGGCTCCGGCGGCTCCGGCCCCGGACTCGTACGCGATTGGCGCCGGCGCGAGTTCGCAGGTCGTGACGGGTCTCGAGCCCGGCACGCTGTACACCTTCACTCTGCAGCCCGCCTACGCCCCGCCGGTCACCGGAGCGGCGTCGACGGTCCAGGGATCGGTGAACCCGACGTCGATCATCCAGCAGCGCATCACCGTCACCCGCCCGGTCGGTCAGCTCATCCTCACGCAGCGTTGCGGCGTGAACGGTGACATCCCGGCCTACACGGGTGTCGACACGGTCCCTGGCTTCCCGACCGACCTGCCGGCGATCGCTGCCAGCGCTGATCAGACGGGTGCGTCGCCCGACATCGACCTGGCCACGCCCGGCGTCCAGGTCGATCCGGAGTTCGACAACTACCCGTTCCCGGCACCTCCGACCTACCCGACCGAGTGCGGGATCGAACTCGGCACCTCGTCGATCGTCACCACTGGTGACGGCGCCGGCCTGTACTTCAAGGCCGACGGTCGCATCGACGAAGTGACCGTGTCGGACACCCGTGACAGCGACGGCGGTTGGACCCTCTCGGGCGCCATGACGGACTTCATCGGCATCAACACGCCGGCGAACACCTTCGACGGTGACTGGATGGGCTGGATCCCGCAGCTGCAGAGCAACACCGCGAACCAGACGATCACGACCGGTCCCGCAGTGGCCCCCGGTACGGGCGTCGCCAACGCCACACCGGGCCTCGGTTCCGGTTCGGTGCTGGGTTCGGCTGCAGCCGGTGCCGGCCTCGGTATCAGCGAGTTCGACGCCCGTCTCCAGCTCCTGATTCCCACGGACACCCCGACCGACGATTACGTCGGTCTGCTCAACTTCACGGTCGTCTGATCTTCGGATCAGCCGACTGAACAACAACCACTGACACACCGTGAGGCGGTGCGGGACGGCTCTGTCGCCCCGCACCGCCCTCGGCGTTCCGACACGAAAGCACCACCGATGACGACTTGGCGACGAATCACCGTCACCGCCGGCCTCCTCGCAGCGCTCCTCGCCGCTGCCCCCGGCGCAACGATCGCACAGACCGACGACCCGTCGACCTCCACCCCTCCGGTCGATGAACAGGTCCCACCCGACGACGGGTCGGTCCTGCAACCACCTGGCGGCGAGGTCGTGCACAGCTGGGCACTCGCGCCCGCAGGATCCGACGATCCGAGCGAAGCCGGCAACCGCCCGAACCTGTCGTACACCGCCGAGCCCGGCACCGTCATCGACGACGCCGTGACGCTCTACAACTACGGCAACGCCCAGTTGATCTTCCAGATCTACGGCACCGACGCGTTCAACACGCCGACCGGTGAAGTCGACTTCCTCCCCGGCGCCGATGCCCCCACTGGTGCGGGCGCCTGGGTCGCCCTGCCGCAGCACGTCATCACGGTCAACGCCGGCGAGCAGGCGACCATCCCGATCACGATCACGATCCCCGACGGCGCTGCGCCTGGCGACTACACCGGGGCACTGCTCGCCTCCAACGAGGCGGTCAGTACCGGCGGCGATCAGGTCGTGCGCCTCGACCGCCGCACCGGAACCCGTCTGCTCATCCGTGTCAACGGACCGCTGACCGCTGAGCTCGCCGTCACCGACGTCTCCACCGACTACAGCCCGGCTCTCAACCCGCTCGCCGGAAGCGCCACGGTGACCTACGTGGTCGAGAACCGCGGCAATACCCGCCTCGGCGGCACCGCCACCGCGGCGGTGGGCGGGCCGTTCGGTATCGGCGAAGTGACCGCGCCAGCGGTTGACGTCCCTGAGCTGCTGCCGGGGTCGTCGGTGACCCTGACCGTCGAATTCGACTCGGTGCCGGCGCTCGGCCTGGCCCGCACCACCATCGATGTCGAACCGACGAGCGAGGACATCGAGGTCAGCGCGGTGAGCGCCAGCGGATCCACCTTGGCGCTGCCGATCGGCGTGCTGCTCGTCCTCGTCGCCATCCTGTTCGGCCTGCTCGCCCTGCGTGCATACCGCCGCCATCAGCGCGCCGACGTCGATGGCCCGATCGACGACGACTCGGACCGGTACGAGATCGACGTCACCGTCGTCGAGCACCAGCCGACATGACATCGGACAGGGGCACCTTCGCACGGCTCGTGGTCGGATTTGCCGGCCTGATGACCCTCGCGCTCGGAGCCCCGGTCGCTGCTCAGACCAGCGTCACCGGTCCGTCGGTCACCCTCGAGACCACACAGCTCTCGCCAGGAGACTTCGCCGTCTACACGCTCGAGGGCTTCGAGGCTCGCAGCGTCGTGGTCGCGTTCTGCGGCAACGACGGCCTGCGGGGCTCGATGGACTGCAACATGACCGAATCCGACGGTCTGCCGTTGAGTCGTACCGCAGCGACCACCACGTCGCGCTCGCCGGTGGCGGTCCCTCCGGCGCCGTGCCCGTGCATCGTGCGCGTCTCGAGTCCGAACAACGACGAAGTCGCCGCCACGCCGATCACGATCGTCGGACACCCGACCACGCAGCCGGTGGCGCCCACCGGCTTCGTCCAGCCCCTGACGGTCGACGTGAAGGTGGAGCCTGCCGAAGCGGGATTGATGGACGGGATCCGTTCGAGCGTCGGCGGTCCGAAGACCTACACGGTCGACGTCAGCGTCAAGAACCGCTCGAACACCGCAGTGCGGAACGTCCGGCTGTCGGGCCAGGTGGGCCGCACTCCGACCGAGGAACTCGCCGCCATCGACGCCGACCACATCGAGGTCATCGAACCCGGCCAGACCGTGACACAACTCCTCGATGTCGAACTGCCCTCGCTCAGTCTGGGTGAAGCACAATGGCGCGTCACAGCGTCCGGTGTGGGTCCGTCGATCACGGCAACCGACACGTCCAGTCGCAGCGCGTGGTTGTTGTGGGTCCTGGTCGTCGTGCTCGCGGTGGACGTGCTCATCCTCGCCGTTCGCCTGCTCATGCGCGTTCGCCGCAATCGCGGTCGGGCTGATCCGCTCGACAATCCGTTCATCGACTCACCACGTGACGGTGACGGAACCGCCGTGGTCGACGACACGCGCGATCACAGCGACAGCGACCGGCGACAGCCTCAGCTCGTCGGCTGACCCGACAGGACGCAGAGACCATCACGGGAACGACGACCGTCGTTTGCGCTGCATTTCTGGTGACCCGCCCCGCCGGCAACGTCACGCAAACGGGAGACGTGGGTCGGTCAGTCGAGGCTGGGGAAGTAGATCTGCCAGGCGAGCAACGACTTTGCCGCGAGGCTCAGCACGAGGTACACCTTCTCGCCGTAGATGTAGTCGGTCCACTTGCCGATGCCGCGGTACTGCAGCCACTGGTTGACGGCGAAGGTGAAGAACAGCACGAACTGCACGATCACGATGCCGTACACGAAGCCGGGCACGGTCTTCGAGCCGACGATCTGGATCAGGATCCCGACCCAGGGGGCGATGCCGGCGATCGTGCCGAACCAGAACGGCATCATCGTGGTCGTCGCACGCCCCGGCGGGTTCATGCGTTCCTGGAGCCAGCCGAACAGGATCATCGCCACGTTGGCGCCGACCACGGCAACCACGGCGGTGATGTTCGTGATGCCGCTGTAGAACCCGATCAGCAGGATCATGATCGTGGCGCTCACCGAGTACTCGACCCACCGGAATCGGTTGATGCCGCCGCGCAGGTCGTCCTCGTACGTCGATCGGGCGAACGTCGACGTCACCAGGTGGTCGATCGCGGCAAGGGCGAGGAACAACCCGATGGCGAAGCCGACGCGCACGTCGAACAGCGGCTCGGCGATCGGCACGCGGGTGCCCGGCGGGCCTTCGGGGAACGTCGACACGACCTGAATCACGAAGTCGCCCGACAACACCACGATCAGCACTGCCTGCACGGCGTGGAGGACCGTGAGCCCGATGTTCCAGATGCGGAGATTGGCCAACCGCTCCGGCGTCACTCCGGTTGCCACCACCGGACCGTCGTCGACCGACTCGGGTTTGCGGGGGTTGTAGCCGCTGTCGCTGATCTTGGTGGGCATCTTCGGAACCTTCCCCGTCGTCGCTGATCTCGAACAGATCGCGCCGGTCACATTCTTCCCCACCTGTGCCAAGCTGGCGTTGATGAGCGCATGTTGTTCTCCGTCGAACGAATCGCCGACCTCACGTTCGGAGCAGTCGGGCGTCGAGGCCGGCCGCATCGATGTGGAACTCGTCGAGCTGGCAGGTGGCGAGTTCTGGATGGGTGCTCCGGACGGGGATGGGTATCGCTCCGACGGTGAGGGTCCGGTCCACCAGGTACAGCTGCGGCCGTTCTCGATCGCGCCGACGACGGTCACCAACGCCGAGTTCGCTGCCTTCTGCGACGCCTCCGGCTACGTCACGCTCGCCGAATCCGACGGCTGGTCGTTCGTGTTCGGAGGCCTCCTCCCTGCCGACTTCCCCCCGACCCGCGGTGTGGCCGCCGCGCCATGGTGGCGTCAGATCGAGGGCGCTGATTGGCGTCACCCCGCCGGACCGCACACCACGTTCGCCGACATCGCCGACCATCCCGTGGTGCACGTCACTTGGGACGACGCGATGGCCTACTGCCGGTGGAGCGGCACCCGGCTGCCGACCGAGGCCGAGTGGGAGTTCGCCGCTCGTGGTGGCCTCGACCGTCAGCGCTTCCCGTGGGGTGACGACCTCGAGCCGGGTGGCGAGCACCGGATGAACGTGTTCCAAGGCGAGTTCCCCGGCGTCAACACGGTCGCCGATGGGTTTGCCGGGACAGCGCCGGTGCGCTCGTTCCCGCCCAATGCGTACGGGCTGTACGAGACCTCGGGCAACGTGTGGGAGTGGTGCGCCGACTGGTTCTCGCCCGACACCTACCGCGAGAGCGAGCGACGCTCACCCCGCATCGATCCCGCAGGCCCGCCCGGCGGCACGCACCGGGTGATGCGCGGTGGGTCGTACCTGTGCCACGACTCGTACTGCAACCGCTACCGAGTCGGCGCCCGCAGTGCCAACACCCCCGACAGCGCCACCGGCAACATCGGCTTCCGCGTCGCCCGCTGACGCCGTCACCCAACTGACACCGTCACGCCACTGACACCGTCACCCCACCCCGTTTGCGTTGCATTTCCGGTGGGCCGCTCCACCCGAATCTGCGCACAAACGGGTCGGGTCGGCGCTGCGACTCGATCTGCGCCCGTCCGGTCCCGGTTTCCGGCATGCCAGGGGCCCAGATCGGGTCGAGGACGGTCGGGGCGCAGATCAGGTGCCGCAGAACGTGCGGTAGCCGTCGGCTCCGTCGGTGGGTGCCGGGCGGGCGTAGCGGTCGAGGCCCGGCCGCTCGTCGAACGGGCGGGTGATCACGGCGAGCAACTGGTCGAGTGCGTCGTGGTCGCCCCAACTCGCGGCCGTCAGGACCTCCTCGACGATGTGGTTGCGGGGGATGTAGATCGGATTCGCCCGATCCATCCGCTGGGCGACGCCGTGACGGTCGTCGCCGACGAGCGCCAGCCATCGCGACGCCCACGTGTCGAACGCTTCGGGCTCACCGAACAGCGAGCGGGCAGGAGCGGCATCTCCACGAACGACGGACGACAGCGCGCGTAGGCACATCGTGTAGTCGACGCGCTGTTCGGCCATCAATGCCAGCAGGTCGCCGATGACTCGGTCGCCGCTTGAAGGGTCGCCGCTTGAAGGGTCGCCGCCGGGCACGTCGGCATCGAGGCCGAGCTTGGCGTGCATCTCGACACTCCACGCCGACTGGAAGCGCTCGGGGAATGTCTGCAGCACAGCGGTCGCCGACTCGATCGCCGTGTCGGTGTCGTCGTCGAACAGCGGCAACATCGCTTCGGCCAAGCGGGCGAGGTTCCAGGTGATGATCGCCGGCTGGTTGCCGTAGGCGTAGCGGCCGCCGTGGTCGATCGAGCTGAACACGGTGGCCGGGTCGTACGCGTCCATGAACGCGCACGGCCCGTAGTCGATCGTCTCGCCCGAGATCGTGGTGTTGTCGGTGTTCATCACGCCGTGGATGAATCCGACCGCCATCCACTTCGCGACAAGTGAGGCCTGCACCGCAACGACGTGATCGAAGAGTGCGAGTGGAGGATTGTCAGCCTCGGCGGCATGAGGTGCATGACGTGTGATCGCGTAGTCGGTCAGCTTCCCGAGCAACTGCCGATCGCCCGTCGCCGCGGCGAACTGGAACGTCCCGACGCGCAGATGACTCGAGGCCACCCGGGCCAGGACGGCACCGGGTACGTCGGTGAGCCGACCGTCGACCTCGCGCAGGATCGTGTCGCCAGTGGCCACGACGGCGAGCGCACGGGTGGAGGGGATTCCGAGTGCGTGCATCGCCTCGGCGATCACGTACTCACGCAACATCGGCCCGAGCGCAGCGCGGCCGTCGCCGCCTCGTGCGAACGGGGTACGTCCGGAGCCCTTGAGGTGGAGGTCGCGCCGGGCGCCGCCGCCGTCGACGAACTCGCCGAGCAGTAGCGCCCGCCCGTCACCGAGTCGCGGCGAGTACCCACCGAACTGGTGGCCGGCGTAGGCCTGGGCGACGGTGGTGACGTCCGCAGGCGCCTCGTTCCCGGCGAGGATCGCCACACCGGCAGGCGAGCGCAGCGCCTCGACATCGAGCCCGAGATCGCCTGCCAGCGAGTCGTTGACGATCACCAGTGACGGGTCCGCCACCGGCTCGGCCTGCCACGGCTCGTGCAACCCGACCAGCTCGCGGGCGAACGAATCGTCGAGAGCGAACACCGCAACGGTCATGCGACCAGCCTAGGAACGCAACTCGCTGCGATGTGCCCGTCGATTACATCGCGGGTCTGACCCGTGTTGTAATCGCTCACTCCTGGAAGAGGAACTTGGTCGGGGTGATGCGCAGGACGACGCGCTGTTGTTCGTCGAGCATCGGGATGATCGACGCCGGGTCGGGAGTCGGGTTGCCGGACAGAGCGCCGAAGATCTGCGCTGACAGTTCGGCGCGCATCGGGTCGGCGTCGATCGCCTCGACGTCGCCGTACACGACGAGATGCACCCGGCCGTCGGGGACCGTCACGCTCACCCTCGGTTGGCGCACGGCGTTCTTCCACTTCGCCGTGTAGGCCTTGGCCGAGATGAGCATCCGACCCTCGTCGTCGACCAGGTAGCCGACCATCGACTGCTGCGGTGACCCGTCGGCGCGGCCGGTGGCGAGCACCGCCCAGACGTGAGCATGGGCGAACTCGAGGTGCTGGGGATCCCAGGTGATCGTCATGTAGCGGTCCTCTCGGAAGTGGCGCGGCGGATGCCGAGCTGATGAAACAGTGCGTCGCTCGACGCTGCGAACTCGACCGCATCGTGAGCGACGGCGGCGACATAGCGATCCGGTCGAACGATCACCGCGCCGCCCGGAGGCAACGCGAGCGGCATCGTGCCAGCGGGGACGACGACGACCGAGGCGAGGTCGCCCCAGCGAGCCTCGGCGGCATCGGCGATGCGTTCGTCGTCGGTGACCACGGCGAACCCGGTGCCCAGGGACTCGTCGAGTGGACGTCCATCGATCGTGGGCTGAGGGAGCTGGCGGCCGGTCGCCGGATGGTCGCCCACCCGGATGCCGTGTTCGAGGATCGGGAACGGTCGGCCGCCGCCATAGGCAGCATCGAGACCGGTGCTTGCGGGTGCCCGCCCGGACAGCTCGTCGATCAACCGACCCGTGTCCACCGCGTGGGCGACCACGCCGGCGGCATGCGGGAGTCGTTCGGCGCCGTACGTGTCGAGGAGTGTGTCGTCGGCAAGGCCGTCGTCGACCATCCGGAGCTTCCAGGCGAGATTTGCCGAGTCGCGGATTCCCGAGCACAGGCCCTGACCGAGGAACGGCGGCATCTGGTGCGCGGCATCACCGGCGAGCAAGATTCGACCGGACCGCATCGAGTCGGCGACGGTGGCGTGGAAGCGATACACCACGGCCCGCACGAGTTCGGCGTCGTCGGTCGTCAGCCAGGGCGCCAGCAGTTCCCACACCCGCTCATCGGTGACCATCTCGTCACGCGACTCGCCGGGCTGCAGCTGGAACTCCCAACGCCGGTAGTCGCCGTGGCCGACCACGTACGTGGTCGGCCGATCGGGGTCGCAGATCTGCTGGACGAAAGGCGACAAGGTCGGCACCGGCCGTCGGAGCCGGACGTCGAGCACCAACCAGCCCTGGTCGAAGCCCTGGTCGACGAAGGAGATGCCGAGCGCCTTGCGGATCGGGCTCGAGGCACCGTCGGCAGCGACCAGCCAGCGGGCGGTGTGGGGGCCGGTGCTCGTGTGAGCGACCACGCGGTCGCTGTCCTGCTCGATGCCGGTGACGTCGACGCCGAGTCGGAGATCGACGCCGGCCTCGATCGCGGTGGCGCGCATGAACGCCTCGAGCTGCGGTTGGTAGTAGGAGACGGTCGGATGGTGGCCGAGCGCGAAGGTGGCGTCGGCAGGAATCTCGACGCCGATGATCCGCTCACCGTTCGGCTTCACGAACTCCGCACCCTGCAGGGGCGTGGTGATGGCGCGGAGGCCCTCGATGACCCCGGCGTTCTGGAACACCCGCTGGATCTCGTCGTCCATCACGATGGCCCGCGGCAGGTCGTACACCTCGGGGTCGCGCTCGAGGACCCGCACGGCGAAGCCGCGGCGAGCGAGCAGGAGGGCCGTCATCACGCCGACCGGGCCACCACCGACGATCAGGACGTCCAGCTCGCGGCTCACTTCGCTCCTCCGAGGAACAGCAGGACGAGGGCGTCGGCATGCGCGTCGATGAACGCGGGGCTCAGGGTGTCGTGGCCGAGCAGCCGGGCCTCGGGCGCGTTGACGTAGGGGAGCGAGGCGGCACCGACGAGCGAGTAGTAGAGGACGGCCTCGTCGACGTCGGGGACTTCACGAGCGTCGCGCAGCGCCCGCCAGTCGGCGATCAGTGTCTCGAACCGCGGTCGGGTGTGACGCTCGACGATCCAGTGCAGCCGGTCGGAGTCGATCGTCGCTTCCTGCACCATGATCCGGTTCAACTCCGGGAGTTGGGCGGCGGCCCGGACGAACGCCTGGATTCCCCGAGCGAACCTGGTCCGGGCATCGGTCGCCGACGGCGTGTCTCGCAGATGGCTCCCGACGGTGTCGTCGAGGCGCGCGAAGAGATGGTCGACGGCGGCTCGCCACAGCTCGTCCTTCGAGTCGAAGTGATAGTTGATCTGCGGCTGATGCGTTCCGGCCGCCGCAGCGATCGCTCGCGTCGAGGCGCCCTCGAAGCCGTGAGCGGCGAACTCGGTCAGCGCGGCATCGAGCAGTGCGGTTCGGGTCGCCTCCGACCGCGCCTGGCGCCGGCGTGGCACCTCGGTGGCGTTGACGGTGGCACTCGCAAGCGATGACATCTTGCAATTCTCTATCATTCGATCTAATTTGTCCAGCCATGGGGCTACATCGACTGACATCGATCACCTTGGGCGTGCCTGACGTCGACGCGTCCGCGGCGTTCTTCCGCGATTTCGGCCTCGCTGGATCGGTGCCTCCGGCGGGGGAGCCGACGCAGCTCGCCACTCGCGACGGCGGTGACCAGATCGAACTGGTCAGCGCAGCGAGCCGGCGACTGCTCCGAGTCGGGGTCGGTGCCGACCACGGCGACGACCTCGCTCGCATCGCCGACCGCGCAGCGAACTCGGAGTACGCCGAGATCATCGACTCGGCTGCCGATCTTCTCGCGCTTCGCGAGTTGGCGACGGGGCTGCGTGTCGAGGTCACGGTCGCCGAGCCCTATGCGGCGCCGCCGATCGAGCACACGTTCAACCGGCCGGGCACCGAACCCGAACGCGTCGACGTGCCTGCAGCAAGCGTCCTCACGGCCGAGCCGGTGCGGCCCTCGAACCTCACCCACGTCGTGTACGGCACGCCTGATCAGCCGGCGACGCTGGCGTTCTTCACCGACGTGGTCGGTTTCGAGATCAGCGACCAGGTGCCCGGCATCATCGCCTTCACGCGCTGTGGGCCCGTGCACCACAACTTCGCCATCCAGGCCGCACCCGTCGCCTTCCCTCACCACATCGCCTTCGAGGTCGACGACGTCGACGACGTGGTGCGCGGCGGTCAAGCGATGATCGACGCCGACCCCGACCGGCACATGTGGGGTGTCGGCCGCCACGCCATCGGATCGAACTGGTTCTGGTACCTGCGTGAGCCCGGCGGGACCTTCATCGAGTACACCTCCGACATCGACCGCATCTCCGAACAGGACAAGTACCAACCGAAGGACTGGCAGGGCCACGAGTACCTGTACTCCTTCGGTCCTCCACCACCACGCGAGTTCCTCGAGCCCGCCGACATGGCCGACCTCATCGCAGCCAGCACCTGACGTACATCTGGTGTCAGACACCAGATGTATGTGAACCGAACGAAAGGGAACAACACATGGGATTCCGACTTGCGAACGTCAACGGCCGAGCGGTGCTCGTCCACGGCGAGCACTACACCGATATCGCCACGCACTCCTCGGGAGCGCTCGGCGCCGACCCGATGGAGGCGCTCGCCCGACCCGACCTGCTGTCCGAGTTGTCGGCAACACTCGACGACTCGTCGGTCACCGGGCTGCTCGCCGACGTCGTGCTCGGGCCGCCGGTGCCGAGACCGCAGAAATCGTTCGGTATCGGACTCAACTACGCCTCGCACGCTGCAGAAGCCGGACGTGCGTCGATGGACAGCCCGCTCGTGTTCACCAAGTTCCCGTCGTGCATCGTCGGTCCGACCGCCGATGTCGAGATCCGCAGCGGTGGGTGCGATTACGAGGGCGAACTGGTCGTGGTGATCGGCGAGGGCGGGCGCGACATCACGATTGACGATGCGTGGAAGCACGTCGTCGGCGTCACGATCGGCCAGGACATCTCCGATCGCCCCGCCCAGTTCGCCGCGTCACCACCGCACTTCGACCTCGGCAAGTCGTTCGACACGTTCGGCCCAATCGGCCCGGTGCTCGTGTCCACCGACGACCTCGTCGATCGCGACGCCTTGCACATCGTGTGCTCGATCAACGGTGAGGTCCGCCAGGACGGCACCACGGCCGACTTGATCTTCGACGTCCCCACGCTCGTCAGCTTCCTGTCGTCGATCACCACGCTCGTCACCGGCGACATCATCTTCACCGGCACACCCGAAGGCGTCGGCGCCGCCCAGGGCAAATTCCTCGCCGACGGCGATGTGATCACCACCACCATCGACGGCATCGGCACGATGACCAACCGGGTGGTCCGCATCAGCGACCCCCGACCGATCCGCGGCTGACGATGGCCGATCAACCGGGAGCCGCCGGTCCCGATCGCAAGCCGAACGTGCTGTTCGTCATCTGCGATCAACTGCGCGCCGACCACCTCGGCTACGCCGGCAACCCGGTGGTGCGAACACCGAACATCGACTCGCTCGCCGCAGCGGGCACGGTGTTCGACCGGGCGTACGTCAACAACCCGGTGTGCATGCCGAACCGGTCGACGATGATGACCGGACGGATGCCATCGGCGCACGGCGTGATCTTCAACGACCGATCGCTGGAGCCGGACGCGAACACCTTCGTTGCCCAGCTGCGTGATGCCGGTTGGCGAACGGCGCTGATCGGCAAGTCGCACCTCCAGCACGGCGAGAGCCGCAACGCGGTCGCCGACCTCGGCAAGACCCCGGGACGGATGTCGCCGTTCGCCGAGGGCTGGGACACGATCGAACACGACGAGCGCTACGAACGGGGAGAGGTGATCGCACCCGATGACTTCTACGGCTTCGGCGAGATCCAGCTCACGCTCGGTCATGGTGCGCAGGTCGGCGCCCATCACTACCAGTGGGCCCGCGAGCAGGGCATCGCGCACGAGGTGCTGCGCGCTGGGCTCGACCCCGACTCCGACATCCCCGTGCGACGTCCGGAATGGTGGCAGCTCCACCCGGCGCCGTACCCGGAGGAGATCCACTCCACGAACTACGTCACCGAGCGCACGATCGACTTCATCGAGCGCTGCGACGCCGACGGCGAGCCGTGGATGGCGTGGTGTTCGTTCCCCGACCCGCACCATCCGCTGGCGCCGCCGGAACCGTGGTTCGCCCGCCACGACCCCGCCGACATCGAGCTGCCGTCGACGTTCGCCGACCCCGGCGACGACTGGCCGGCACATCTCCACCTCATCCGATCACTGCGGCCCGGTCGTCGTGGATGGGTGCAACCGTTCGGCGCCACGCCTGAGCTGACCCGCGCGGCGATCGCCGTGACCTACGGGATGATCGAGTACATCGACGCCGGCATCGGACGCATCCTCGCCACGCTGGACCGGCTCGGCGCGACCGACGAGACGATCGTGGTGTTCACCAGCGACCACGGCGACATGATGGGCGACCACGGCCTCATGCTGAAGCTGATCATGCACTTCCAGGGGTGCCTGCGGGTGCCGATGATCGTCAAGACGCCCGGCCGGGCGGGGGGTCGCACGTCGTCGCTCGCCGCCAGCATCGACCTCCCGCACACCCTGCTCGACCTCTGCGGAGTCGCCGAGTACCAAGGGATGCAGGGCTCGAGCCTGGTACCGATTCTCGACGACCCGAATGCCTCGGTGCGCGACGCCGTTCTCGTCGAGGACGACTTCCCGAGCGCCGAGATCGGCAGCCCGTTCCCGATCAAGACCCGAACCACCGTCACGACGACGCACCGCTATTCACGCGACAGCGACGGTTTCGAGATGCTCTACGACCTCGTCGACGACCCCGATGAACTCGTGAATCTCGCCGCCGACGGCCGCGACCCCGCCGCCCGCGTCGTTGCCCTCGACGCGATGTTCGACCTGATGCTCGGCGCCGACGACATCACCCGCATGGAGCCCGTGTCGCCGTGAGCCACATCACCCCGCTCGACCGCAGCGACCTTCCCGAGTTCGAAGCCGGATTCGAGATCATCGAGTCGGCGATGGGTTTCGTCCCGCGGTCGATGTTCACGATGGGACGAAACCCCGGCCTCCTCGAGGCGTTCACAGTGCTCTCTTTCACCGTGCTCGGACCCGGTGACGTCGATGGCGGTCTCAAGCAGTTGGTCGCCCACGTCGCGTCGACGGCCGCCGGCTGCCGCTATTGCCAGGCGCACACCGCGTCGTCGGCGACCCGCAACGGCGTCGACGCCGAGAAGGTCGAGGCGGTCTGGTCGTTCGAGACCGACGATCGCTTCAGCGATGCCGAACGCGCCGCACTCCGCCTCGCCCGTGATGCCGCAACGGTCCCGAACGCCACCACCGCCGAGCACTTCGCCGACCTCGCCCCGCACTTCGACGAGAACCAGGTGATCGAACTGGTTGCGGTGATCTCGCTGTTCGGGTGGCTCAACCGATGGAACGACACGATGGCCACCGATCTCGAGGACGAACCGCTCGGCTTCGGCCTCGACCACCTCGCAGCGCGAGGCTGGGAACCGGGCAAGCACGCCCACACCTGAACTGATTACATCGCGGGTCTGACCCCTGTTGTAATCGTGGGAGCATCGATGACCAAGCGACCTACTGCACCCCGCATCGAACCGATCGATCTCGACGACGTCACCGACGACGAACTGCGCGACACGCTGGCGGGCGCGCTCACGCTCGACGGTCGTCCGCTCAACATCTTCGGTGTGCTCGGCCACCACCCGAAATTGCTGAAGCGCTTCAACCTGCTCGGCGGGTTCATCCTGAACAAGGGGCTGATCCCCGAGCGTGAACGCGAGCTGGTGATCCTCCGAGTCGGCTGGAACGCGCAGGCCGTCTACGAGTTCGGCCAGCACACGGTGATCGGCAAGCGCTGTGGGCTCACCGATGACGAGATCGCCGCGCTCACGAAGTCGCCTCATGACCACCCGTGGAGTGCTGACGATCGTGCACTGATCGCGCTCGCCGACGACCTCGCCACCGACGACTGCGCCAGCGACGGAACCTGGCTCGCGCTGACCGAGCGTTGGTCGGAGGCAGAGTTGGTCGAGTTGTTGGTCGTCGCTGGCTTCTACCGGTTGGTGTCGGGCTTCCTCAACTCCGCCGGTGTGCAGCTCGACGACGGCGTCCCCGGCTTTCCCGCCTGAGTAGCGTCAACCGGGGTCAGACCCCAGTTGACACACTCAGCCAGGGAGCGCTGTCACCTGAGCGCCTTGACAGCGTGCTTCCATGCTTGCTTGTACTCCATGACTGCCTTGGCCGGCCTGCCGGTCGCAGCGTAGGTGCCCGCCTTGGCGAGCGACCGTTGGGCCGATCGGATGTCCCTTGAGTCGCCGCCGGCCTCGATGGCGAGTTCGAGCTGCACCGAGGCAAGACGGCGGTCCGCTTCCACCAGGTCGTCGATCGCGTCAACGGCGACGGTCAAGTCGACCCTGGACAGCGCAATGACGGCCTGGTGTTCCCGGTCGAACACGCGCGAGCCCTTTTCGGATCGAGTGTCATGTCGTCCAGCCACCAGGCCGGCTCCAGGCTCTCGGTGATCCGTTCGAGCGCCCGTTCGATGAACCTGTCAGTCTTGCGATCGCCCGTCGGCAGTGTCGACATCAGGGCGGTGCGAGCGGACTCCTTCAGATACCGCGGCGTGTCCAGTTGCAGACCGATCACGACCGGGTCGTGATCGGAGGATCGATATGGGTCCGGCGCGTAGATCGCATCCTGTGCCGGCAGCTTGAACGACGTGTCGTAGTCGATCAGGTCGGCCTCGTCGGCGTTGATGTGCCAGACGGTGACGCCCGTGATCTGGTCGACGAGATCGGTGCTTGCGAGGGCGTGGTCGAGGTAGCCGATCTGGCCGTCGAACACGTACGAGTAGGCGTCCTCGCCCTGGAACAGCCGGATCAGATCGGTGTAGTCGTCGGTGGTACCGGCGGTGTCGTCGGAGCCGGCGACGATCGCGTCGATCGGGTCTTCCTTGTCGTAGGAGTTGAGATCGCCGATGATCAACGTGTCGCTGTCGCCACTCCCGGTCGGGTCGGTGGCGAGCCAGTCGACGAGGGCCTCGGCAGCGGATGTCCGAGTCACGTTGCAGTTGCCGGCCCCGTCACCCAGGTCAGGGTCGCCGACGTCGTCGCAGTCGGAGCCCTTGGACTTCAGATGGTTGACCGCCACCGTGAACGCGCTGCCCGACGAGTCGGTGAAGCTCTGGGCGAGCACCGGACGGCTCTTGGTGTCGATGAAGCGGGGATCGACGCTGCTGTCGAGGATCGCGTGAGTGCCTACGGGCGACACCGTGCTCGGCTGGTAGATGATGGCGACCTTGATCGCATCCGTTCCGACGGCCCCCGTTGCGACGTAGTCGTACGTGCCCGGTCCGACGACGGCGTTCAGACTGTCGACGAGGTCGATGACGGCGTCGTCGGCGACGTTGTTCTCGATCTCGATGAGACCGACGACATCGGCGTCGATCGCCGTGATCGCTGCGACGATCTTGTCGCGCTGCCTGGTCAGCTCCTCTGCGTCGTCGGCTCCGCGGCACTCCTGGTTCTGCGCCGGGCCACAGATGTCGTTGACACCGTCGTCGATCGTGGTGAAGTAGTTGAGGACGTTGAACGACGCCACCCGGACGTCACCGCCGACCTCGTCCGGTTCGCCCGTGCGGGGGTTGACGGACGTGTAGTCGGCGCCCTGGGTCGGCTGGATCCGGTACAGGCCGAACCCGTAGTCCATCACGCCGGTCACGTTGGCGACGGTGTCGCCACCCCGGAACAGGTTGTCGAGGTCGAACACCGCCCCGTTCGGATGGATCGCCGGATCGGGATTCTGGTTCGTCCGGCCGTCGTCGAGCGTGATCCGGTCGAGCAGGAACTCGGCGGCCGCCGCGATGGCGTCCGGTCCGGGTTCGAACTCGGCGGTGGGGGTGAGCCGGCGCTCGGAGGTGAGCACGATCTCGCCGAACCGGTCGAAGTTGAAGTACTCGGAGATCACGAGGGCCTGAGCGAACGTGATCGACATGCCCTCGACCGGCTCGAAGTCGTCGACTGCGGCGACCGGAAGCGCCAGAGCCGCCGGCGTCGGAGCAACGTTGCCCGAGTCGCAGACGAGCACGCCCGTCGCGGTGATCTCGGTCAGGCCGTTGAACTCCGAGACGGAACCGACGACGCGGACGCGATCGCCGATGCCGACGTCGACAGCGGGGTTGGAGCCGTCGAAGACGAAGATGCCCTCGGACGTCAGCGGGTTGCCGTCGGCATCGGCGTCCTCTTCTTGGAGGTGGAAGCCGTTGAGGTCGCCGTTGGTGCCGGCGGCGCCGTCCTGGAAGTCGCCGACGACCACGGCCTCGACGATGTGGGTCTGACCCACGAGTGGGCTCGCTGCGCCGTCGCCCTGGATGGCGCTGATCAGCGTCGCGGGATCGCCGCAGAAGCCGGTCGGCGGCGGCACGACGATCTCGTTCGTTGCGCCGGGCGTGTTGATCGCCTCACCGACCGTCGCCGTTCCGCTGAAGCCGGGGATGCCGGCAAGGTCGAAGTCGTTGCGGACCCAGTCAGTCGGGGCGTCGGTGTCGGTGCCGTCAGGGAAGCGCGACGCACCGCCCGGCGCGAAGGAGCTCACGCCGTCGTAGTCCGGGCCGAGCACGGTCGTGGAGTAGGCGACGTCGCCGGCGCCGCCGTCGTCGACCGCAACGTCATCGACGACCCGTGCCCACGGTGCGACGTCGATCACGCCGTCGTCGTCGGCATCGATGTCGTCGCCGACCGCGCCGGTGAAGTTCTCGACGAGGAGCAGCGTGATGGTCCCGTTCTCGATCGCCAGGTTCCCGACGGTCGTGGTCCAGAAGCCTGCGCCGTCGGTGATGCCGACCGGGAACGTCCGGTCGATGGTCCCCCTGGTCGTGTCACCCTCGATCTCGAGCAGCGTGTACGTGGAGTAGTCGCTGTCGGGTGACCCGAGGATCTCGATCCACTCGACGTCGGGGCTTCCCGTCGTGCTCGCCGAGAACTCGTTGATCGTCGGGTCGGCGGGGCCACCGGTGCCGCCGCAGCTGGTGGTGTGGGTGCCGAGCCCGTCGAAGGTGTTGTTCGCGAAGGTGGTCCACTCGACAGCGGCATCGAACGCGTCGTCGGCATTGGTGTCGCCGGCGCAAACGGACTCGTTGCGGCGCAGCGTGTCGTCCTGGCCCCCGCCCGTCCATTGGCTGCCGGGGTCGAATCCGATCTGGCCGAACGCGTCGATGACGGCACCGCCCTTGCGCAGGACCACGGCGTCGTCGCCGTTGAAGTTGATGACCGCATTGCTGATGAGATCCGTGGCGTCCAGGATCGCCTGGTCGGCTTGCGAGTTGGCCAGGACGTACACGTCGCCGTCGGCGATCGTCCCGCTGAGCTCCACGCTCTGGCTGGCGGTCGCCGAACCGTTGCTGTAGAGCTCGAGCGTGTAGTCGCCGGCATCGACCGCGCCGCCGGTGCCGTTGTAGATCTCGATCGCCTTGTTGAACGACGACCCCTCGATGTACTCCGACATGAACAGCTCGGTTGGGGCGGCCGCGGCTGCCGACGGTGAGCCGGCGGCCAGCATCGGGATGAAGGAGGCGGCCAACACCCCGGCCAGGGTGCGCCGAAGGAGCTTGGTCGGGCGGGGGCGGGTCGTGCGGGTCATCGTGGTTCCTTCCGAAGCGCCCGCTACGAATGTGTTGTGTCCGCTGGGCTCCTCGCGGAGCCGGGCGGTCTTCAATGAACGATGAGCCGGTTCCCCCCGACCCGGTGATCGGGGGGAACCGGTGACGCATCAGGGAAGCTCGTTGACCCGGTCGATGCTCGGAGGAGCAACCGGGCTGAACGTGCCGAGGTAGTCGGTGAGCGCCTGCAGGTCAATGCCCCCGTCGAGTCGCGGCGTCGTGATCCCGGCGAACACCGTGAAGTTGTCGCCACCGTCGGCGAGGAACTTGTTCGCTGTCACGTTGTAGGTCGTAGCCGGATCGAGGGCCACACCATTCAGGTTCACGTTGGAGATCGTCACCGACGTGCAGTTGCCGTCGACGATCGTCTTGGCGAGGTCGTAGGTGAACCCGTCGGACACGCCGAGGTGAAGGAACGGCCGGCTCGACCCTGCCGGCTGGCACTGCTGCTCGAGGGCTGAGACGATCTCGTTCCCGGTCATCGCGAGGGTGACCAGCGGGTTGCCGAACGACTGGAACGTGAACGCCTCGCCATAGGTGACGACGCCGTCGCCCTCTGTATCCGACTGGGCGTACGTGAGGTCGGAACGGACGCCGCCAGGATTCATCAAGGCGAGCTGAGCGCCATTCGAGGACGTCGCCCAGCGCTGCGCGTCGGCGACGAGATTGCCCGCTGCCGATTCGACGCCACGATCAGATCCGTTGACCCCGCCGCGGTTGATGTCCGCCGTGATGGTGCCGACTGGCGTCTTGCCACTGACGTCGAAGAGCGGCTGCCATTTGGCGATGATCGCCGTCATCACCGGGTCGGGCGTGAGGTCGGCTTGGAACACGGCGTGGTTGGTCGACGTGCTGAGGTCGCGACGTACGTCGTTGGTCCGCTTGTCGAGGACCAGGTTGACCTCGGTGACGACACGGCCGAACGAGTAGGCACTCGTCACGATGCGAGGCTTGCCAGCCGGGTCGTCGAGGACGCAGTTGTACGGCAGGTGGGTGTGGCCGGTGATCACGACGTCGATCTCGGGATCGAGCGCGTTGTTGATCGCCACGATTGGCCCCGAGATGCCCACGCAGGCGTCGACGTCACCCGGAGGCGGGGTCTGGGAGCCGCCCTCGTGCAGAAGCACGATGATCGACTCGACGCCCTGCTTCTTCAGCTTCCGCACGAGCTTGTTGGCGGTCTCGGCCTCGTCGAGGAAGTCCCATCCTTGGATGCCCTCAGCGGAGACGAGGGTGTCGGTGGCCTCGAGGGTCATCCCGATGAACCCGACCTTGACGTTGTTGACCTTTTCGATCCAGTACGGCGGCAGTGGCGTCTTGCCGGTCGTCTCGTTGACGACATTGGCGGCGAGCCACTGGAAGTCGGCGCCGGGGTACGGCTGGTCGGGGAAGTAGCAGCCGTCGACAGGATGGCACCCACCGTTCTGCATGCGCAGCAGTTCGGTCACGCCTTCGTCGAACTCGTGATTGCCGACGCTCGACACGTCGAGTTGCATGGCGTTCAGCGTCTCGACCGACGGCTCGTCGTGGAAGAGCCCGGAGAACGCCGGTGATCCGCCGATGAGGTCGCCGGCGGCGACGGTCAGGCTGTTCTTGTTGCCCTGTCGCAGTTCGTTGAGCTTGGCGGACAGGTACTCCGACCCACCGGCGTTCGCGCCGTCGATGGTACCGGGAATCGATCCTCCCTGGACGTGGCCGTGGTAGTCGTTGATTCCGAGCAACTGCAGGTCGATCAGCTGGCCCTTGGGATCGTGGTTGCCGGGCGGCTTCGGATTGCCGCCGGGAAAGATCGGCCCCGGCCGGCACGCCGCGGCGCTGATCGAAATGGCGACAGCACCCGCGATTGCGAGGAATTGGCGGCGTCTCTGGCTGCCTCGTACTGGGGACGGTGTGGCGGACATCGGGCCTCTCTTCAGTCGTTGGCGGTTGGTTTCCCGACGCGGCGGGAGACCAACCGTTGTAGCAGATCTCCGAGGCCCCGTTGAACGGAGCCCATCACCGGCCGCTCCGCGTGGGCTCAGGACGTCATGCCGCCGAGGCCGACGAGGCCCCGGGCGAGTTCGATCTCGCCCATGTGCCGCAGGCCGTGCTGATACAACCAGCACTCGAACGCGTCGAGCACGGTGATGCCCTGTGGCCCGGCGCAACGGGCGCTGTAGGTGGTGGCGATCATCGGCGGATAGGGCTTGGCGATCAGCACCCGGGTGAAGTCGGTGGGATCCATGGTCGCGAGATACGCCTCGGTGCGGTCGAACACCGCCCGCTGGTAGTCCTTGTACGCGTCGTAGTCGCCGATGCGCTGCGCGACCATCTCGTCGACGGTCTTGTGTTTGCCGTGGTCGGCAATCGTGAGCTGCACCCGCTCCTGCCACTCGTCGTTCCAGATCGGTGGCTCACCGGTGATCATCATGAACGACCCGTCGTGGACGTTGACGTAGTGGAAGAGCGAGAACGCGATCGGCAGCACGCCCTCGCGTTCGAAGTGGTTGACGTGCTCGAGATCCATCGTGTCGACGGCCTGGTAGTAGAGCGAGTGCATCGTGCGCATCCGCCGGTACAGCGAGTCCTGGATCGGGTGAGCCAACGGTGGACCGGCGTTCAGGTCGAGGTCGATGTCGGTCATCAGGTTCCTTTCGGTGGAGACATGTCGGGCGACCCGAGCGGATCAGTCGGGAAGCGATTTGGCGACGGGGATCGTGTCGACCTTCACCGTGTCGTCGTCCGGGTCGGCGCCGGTTCGTGCAATTCGATCATGTTGCCCGACGGGTCGAACAAGAACGTCTGACGCGCGGAACCGACCCCGCTCGGATCGCGGACGTCGATGCCTCGCTCTCGCAGCTCGGTGACGGCGGCGTCGAGATCCTCGACCTGCATCGCGAAGTGCTGGCCGCAGCTGTTCGGGACCTCACCCTCGATCAGGTGGACCTGTTGCCCGCCGATGTCGAGCCAGGCCCCACCGAACGGGAAGTCGGGACGGTCGGTCCGAGCCGCGAGCCCGAGCACATCGGTGTAGAACTCGATGCTCTCGGCCGCGTCGCGCACGTTGATCGACACGTGATGAACCCCCAGCGGTTGCACCGTCCCAGTGTGCCAGATGTCCGTTGGGGCGTTCGCCCCGGCCGCTCAGGTTCGAACGGCGTCGAGCAGCATGCGGCGCTCTGCGGTGGCGAGCACCCGGCGAGCGGCAGTGACGGCATCGGGATCGACCGAGATCGACGTGATGCCGAACCGCACTAGATGTTCGGCGAACGCCGGGTTGCGCGAGGGGGCGAGTCCGCACAGCGACGACGTGATTCCCACCTCACGGCATGCGGTGACGATCTGCTCGATCGCCCAGAGCACGGCGGCGTCGCTCTCGTCGAAGAGCTCGGCGAGGATCTCGGAGTCGCGATCGACGCCGAGCATCAGCTGGGTCAGGTCGTTGCTGCCGATCGACACGCCGGCGATGCCGAGTTCGGCGTAGTCGGGGATCCGGGCGATGACCGACGGGACTTCGGCCATCACCCATTTCACGAGCCCGCGCTGTCGACCGAGCCGACTTGCGTCGATCGCTTCGAGACACGCCTCCAGCTCCCACTTGGTTCTGACGAACGGGATCATCACCTGCAGGTTCGGGAACTCCTCGCGGACCCGCCCGAGCGTCTCCAGCTCGAGCGCGAAGGTCTCGGGATCCTTGATGTAGCGGTAGCACCCTCGGTAGCCGATCATCGGGTTCTGTTCCTCGGGCTCGAACTGGTCGCCGCCGGTGAGGCCACGGAACTCGTTCGACCGGAAGTCCATCGTCCGGTAGACGACCGGGCGCGTCCCGAACGCGCTGGTGATCTGTCCAAGTTGTGCCGACATGGAACTGATGAACTCGTCGCTGCGGCCGTCGGCGATCAGCGCCCGTGGGTGACGCCCGCCGAGTGCGTCGACGACCATGAACTCGCCGCGCAACAGTCCGACCCCGTCGACGTCGAGCGCAGCGACCTCCGCAGCCCGATCGGCCATGGCCAGGTTGACGTACAACTTGGTGGCCGTCACCTCGGACACGGTTGCGGTTGTCGGGGTGGAGCGCTCGACTTCCCGGCTCGTGATCACCGCCGGGAGGTGACTCGAGCGGTCACCGGCGAACACCTGGCCCGCGGCCGCATCGACGGTCACGACGTCGCCGTTGCGCAGCGTCGTGGTCGCCGTGCGGGTTCCGACGATCGCCGGCAGCCCGAGTTCGCGGCTGACGATGGCAGCGTGGCAGGTGCTGCCGCCTGCGTCGGTGATGAGCGCGGAGGCGCGTCGCATCGTGGCGACCCAGTCGGGCGAGGTCATCGCAGCGACGAGGACGTCACCGTCGGCAAGCAGGTGACCATCCTTCGGTGACGTCAGGATGCGGACCCGCCCTGAGGCATGGCGGTCGCCCACCCCGAGACCCTGCAGGATGGGGGTCTCCGAGTCGCCGAGCGCCGATGGCTCGAGCGTGGTGAGCGGTCGCGACTGGACGACGAACAGCTCGTCGCCGACGTAGGCCCATTCGATGTCCTGTGGACTGCCGTAGTGGCGCTCGACGTCCAGACCGAGACGGGCGACACGCACGACCTCGTCGTCGGTCAGTACCCGACGCCACCCCTCGGTTGGATCGAGTTCCTCGACGACGTCGCCGTCGGGACCGGTGGTGATGCGCACCGATTGACAACCGATCCGGACGTCCCGCAGCGCCACCGTTGCCCGATCGACGTGATAGGTGTCGGGTTCGACTCGACCGGACACGACCACCTCGCCGAGGCCGAAGGCGGCCTCGATCACGACGTGCTCGCGCTCGGCGGGATCCACGGTGAACATCACGCCGGATCGGTCCGAGGCGACCATCTGTTGGACGACCACGGCGATGGCCGGCTCGTCGACCAGCCCGCGATCGACGCGGTACGAGGCGACGCGTTCGCCGAACAGTGACGCCCAGCAGTCGGTGATCCGCGCGAGGAGTTCGGGTCCCCGGACATTCGTGAATGTCTCGTTCATCCCGGCGAACGATGTGTCGGTCGAGTCTTCAGCGGTGGCCGACGATCGAACGGCCACCCTGATGTCCGGTCCGAGTGCGTTCAGACGTTCGAGCGCATCGTCTGCGAGCCCGGCCGGCAGTGTGCACTCGCGCACAGCATCTCGCAGACGGTGTGCGGCCTCGGCCAGTGCCTCGGGCGTCAGCGCGCTGGCGTCGCGTGCATGCTCGGCGAGTTCGTCGCGGAGGCCGGCGTGCTCCATGGCATCGAGGTAGGCCTCCGCGGTGATGACGAACCCGGGCGGCACCGGGAACCCCGCAGCGATCATCTCGCCGAGGTTCGCTCCCTTGCCGCCGACGAGTCCGACGTCGCTCAGGCCGACCTCGGAGAGATCGACGATTCGACGAACCGTGGTGTGCTGTGCGGTCACCGGCGACATGGGCATCTCCCTCGACACGGATCGCAGGATCGTCCTGCGACCCGATCCCAGCATCTCGTGCCTCCGACCGCAGGGCCAGTGTCGAACGTCCCGTGGTCAGAGCCCGTCGAGGTCGTAGATGCCGCGAGCCGGTTCGTCCGCCGGGTCGATCTCGAGGTCCTTGAGCAGCCCGTGGCGCAGGTCGTAGGCCCAGCCGTGTACGTGCTCGCGCATGTCGTCGCCCCAGCGCCGCTGGACGAACGACGTCGAGCACAACCTGTACACCTGCTCGCGCACGTTGAGTTCGACGAGGCGCTGATGGCGCAACTCGTGATCGGCGATGGCGTCGAGTTCGTCGTGGTAGATCCGGTACACGTCCTTGATCGTGCGCAGCCATTTGTCGATCAGACCGTGGTACGACCCATCGACGGCCGCAGCGACGCCACCACACCCGTAGTGGCCGCACACGATGACGTGTTCGACCTCGAGCACCTCGACGGCGAACTGCAGTACCGACATGAGGTTCATGTCGGTGTGCACGACCAGGTTGGCGATGTTGCGGTGGATGAACATCTCGCCGCTGCGCACGCCGACCATCTCGTTGGCGTTCACCCGGCTGTCGGAACACCCGATGAAGAGGTACTTCGGATGCTGCCCCGCGGCGAGGCGTTCGAAGTGGTCGGGATCATGGGCGAGCTCGTTGGCCACCCACCGCCGGTTGTTCTCGAACAGCTGCTCGTAGGTCGGTGTGGACACATCGAGAGCCTGCCACACACACTCCCCGACACCCACAACAAATCAACGGAAGTTGAGTTCAGGTAATGCCATTCCTATCCTGTCGGCATGGCTCCACGCACCGTCGCCGCCGGAACAACACTGGGTCCGCTCGTCGATGACGGGACGTGGACGTTCCTCACCAACCACAGCCACGTGCTCATCTGCCTCGCCCGTGACCCGCAGCTCCGTCTCCGAGACCTCGCCGAGCAGGTCGGCATCACCGAGCGTGCGGTGCAGGGCATCGTGAACGACCTCGAAGCGGCGGGATGCCTCACGCGCCATCGCGAAGGGCGGCGCAACCGGTACGACATCGCCACGGACCGCCCGATGCGGCATCGCGTCGAACGCCAGCACGTCGTTGGCGACCTGCTGAGCGCGATGGCACCGATCGAGGCCTGAGCCGGCGCCGACCTCAGCTCGGTGGCGGGGGAGGTGGTGGAGTCGCCGAGGGTGGCGGCGCAGTGGGTGGTTCCGACACGGTCGGGGGTGCTGGTGGTGCGATCGGGGCGCCGGGCGCCGGGGGCGGGGCCATGCCGGCTGGCGGTGGAGGCGGCGTGCCAGCGGGAACTGGCGGGCTCATGCCGGGTGGCGCCGTCGGCGCGTCGGCTTCGACGTCCGGTCCGTCGGCGGAAGAACCCTTCGAACGTTTGACCACGACGATGACGACCGCAGCGACCACGGCGAGGGCGGCGATGATCGCCAGAATCATCCAGATCGACGAGCTGCTGCTGCCGCCGCCGGGTGTCCACTCCGCGGTCATCGTGGCGTCGCCGTTGGTGACGAAGTCCGCGTCGGGCTTGACGTCCCAGGTGGCGGTCGAGCCGTCGGTCGACGATGCGTTGTTGTCGCCGAGGGACCCGGGAGCGCTGACGACGAACCTGATCGTGAACAGGTCGTCGAGGCTCACGCCGAGCATCTCGGTGATCATGTCCGTTTCCGCCGGATCGCCGGCGAGTTCGTCGACACCTTCGAGCACCGCGTTGAAGCGAGTGCCCGCGTCGTCCTGCTCGATCGAGAACGACGATGTGTCGTCGCCGAGCGAGTTCAGCTCAGCGACCGGCACGCCGCTGACGGTGCAGCCCACGCCGACTTCACCGTTCTCGTCGATCTCGCGGGTGCTGACCTCGTAGTCGGTGAGCTCCGACGTGAGGTCGCCGCACGGGTCGTCACCACCGAGCAGCTCGCCGAGGAGTGCGTCGCCTGACAGGTCTCCCAGGCTCCCGGCGTCCTCGCCGAGCAGCCCGGACAGCTCCTGGAGCTGCTCGGTGTCGACCAGGATCAGATAGTCGAGGTCGGCGGTGGCGTCGTCGTTGATGCTGAACGTGGCCTCGAGGGTGAAGCACCCGGCGAGGAGTGCACTTGTCAGCGCGATGGCGATGCCAGACGCTGCGGTCCGGATGGTTCGACCCTGCATTCGATCCACCGTACTCTTCGACGTGGAGGCATCGGGGAATAGTTACCCCATGGGGTATGTTTCAAGATGCACCACGGTCGACGGGATCACGGTCGACCTCCAGGCGAAAGGCACCAGCATGATCTTCACGCAGTACTACCTCGACTGTCTCTCTCAGGCGTCGTACCTGATCGGCGACGAGACGACGGGGCGTGCGGTCGTGGTCGACCCTCGCCGCGACATCGACGAGTACGTGCGCGATGCCGAGGCGGCCGGTCTCGCGATCGAGTTGGTCATCGAGACGCACTTCCATGCCGACTTCCTCTCGGGCCACCTGGAGTTGGCCGCAGCGACCGGCGCCGAGATCGGCTTCTCGGCGGTCGCCGAGACCGAGTTCACCTCGCGCAAGCTCGCCGACGGAGAACACATCTCGCTTGGTGACGTGCAGCTCGAGATCCGTCACACTCCGGGGCACACGCCCGAGTCGATCAGCATCGTCGTCTGGGAACACGCGGACGACGAGGTGCCGTACGGTGTGTTGACCGGTGACGCCCTCTTCATCGGTGACGTCGGGCGTCCCGACCTGCTCGCCTCGCTCGGCTTCACTCGCGACGAACTGGCCGACAAGCTCTACGACAGCCTCCACAACCAGCTGCTGACGCTCCCCGATGCCACTCGCGTCTATCCGGCCCATGGTGCCGGGTCGGCGTGCGGCAAGAACCTGTCGACCGAGACGTGGTCGACGATCGGCGATCAGCGAGTGAACAACTACGCGCTCGTCGCACCCGACAAGGAGACCTTCGTTGCGTTGGTCACCGAGGGTCAGCCGCCCGCACCGTCCTACTTCGTCTACGACGCCGTCCTGAATCGCAAGGACCGCCCGCTGCTCGACGAGACCGCATCGCTCGAAGCCCTCGATCTGGACACCGCCACCCGCCTCGTCGACGCCGGCGCGATCCTGCTCGACGGGCGGTCACCCGAGGAGTTCGCTCGCGGTCACCTGATCGGTTCGGTGAACGTCGGTCTGGAAGGTCGTTACGCAGAGTTCGCCGGCTCGGTCGTGCCGAGCGACGTCGACATCGTGCTCGTTGCCGACCCTGGATTCGAGATCGAGGCGCGCAACCGGCTCGGCCGCATCGGTTTCGACCGAGTCGTCGGATACGTCGCCGACCCGCTGGCGGTGATGGCGGAGCACCCCGACCGTACGGCGCGTGCTTCCCGCCTGACCGTTCCCGAGTTCGAACGCCGTCGGGTGGAGATCAGCGGGTTGCAGTTGGTCGACATTCGCAACCCGGGCGAGGTGGCGATCGGCAGCATCGCCGGCTCGGTGGCGATGCCGGTCGGACAGCTCCCCGGTCGGCTCGACGAACTCGACCTCGATGCTCCGACCGTCGTGTACTGCGCCGGCGGATACCGGTCGTCGGTCGCCGCCAGCGTGTTGCGTCGAGCGGGATTCAGCGACGTGTCGGACCTCGTCGGCGGCTACGGGGCCTGGCTCGAGTTCGCCGGACCGTCGCTGCCCGCCCCGATCTGATCGCCGCCGCGCCGGGCGTCGACCCCTAGCATCGTCACGGTGATCGTCGATCGGGTTCGTGGTGCCGCTCGCGGCGCCTGGACCCTCGGAATCGACACCTACGAGCATTGGCGTGATCACCGAACGATCCGTCTCGGCGCCGGGCTCGCCTACTACGGGTTGTTCGCGCTCGTCCCCTTGCTCGCGCTCGCGCTCGCCATCGCCGGCATCGTGATCTCGCGCGGCGACGTCCAGTCCTATCTCACCGATCGGATCTCGGAATGGCTCGGAATCGACGCCGACAACGTCGCACGAGCGCTCACCGACGCACTCGACGGAACCGGAACGCTCCGGGGGCTCGGTGTCCTCGGTGCGGTCTCGTTGTTCCTCACGGCGTCGGTGCTCGTGGTCGCCGTGCAGGACGCGTTCAACACGATCTGGGAGCGGCCGGTTCGGCCGGGTTTCCGCCACACGGTGATTCGACGTCTCGTCTCCTTCGCCGTGATCGTGGGGGCGGGTGCCGTCGTGATCGCGTCGTTCGTGCTCAACGCCGTGGCCGGTCTGCTCGGGCGGGTCATCCCGGACGCGGCGTTCGTCGCGTCGTTGGAGGAGCTGTTCGGTGTCGCAACCTCGTGGGTGCTCGGTGTCGGCGTGATTGCGCTGCTCTTCCGGTATCTCACCGACGCGCACATCCCGTGGGCGTCAGCGGTCGCCGGTGGTGCAGTGACCGCAGCCATGTTGGCGGTCGGCACGGTGCTGGTCGGCGCCTATCTCCAGCGATT
This sequence comes from Ilumatobacteraceae bacterium, assembly GCA_963828415.1. Taxonomy (GTDB): domain Bacteria; phylum Actinomycetota; class Acidimicrobiia; order Acidimicrobiales; family Ilumatobacteraceae; genus Sva-07. Next base: position 978,793 of record CAWHEI010000012.1, on the reverse strand, counting down.
CGCCGCGTCGTCGTTGGTCGGCGTCACCGGGAGCATCTTCCTGGTGCTGTTGTGGATCTTCTACGTCGGCCAGATCGTGTTGGTCGGAGCGGAGTTCACGCGTGTGCTCGTCCTACGGGGCGTCGGCGAGCGGGATCCAGGCGGAGGGTCAGTCGGTCGTGACGGGAAGCCCGGCGCTCGACCAGGCGACGATTCCGCCGTCGACGTCGACCGCTGACGTGAACCCGAGCTGCTCCATCACGTCGAGGGTCTGGCCGCTGCGGTTCCCCGAGCGGCAGTACACGAGGTACGGAACATCGGTGTCGAGCGCAGCGAGCTGATCGGCGAAGTCGGCGTCGTAGAAGTCGACCAGGACCGCCCCGTCGAGGTGGCCTTCAGCGAACTCCTCGGGCGTTCGGACGTCGAGCACCACCAGGTCGTCGGGCGGATTGTCGGTGATCAGGGCGGCGTCGTCGACGGAGATCGTCGAGATCCCGCTGATCGTGGTCGCTCCGGCGGAGGCGTCGTCATCGGCCACGGTTGCGGCGACGTCCGCGGCGGGCTCGTCGCCGCCGCACGACACGAGCAGGAGGCTGAATCCGGCGACGCCGGCGAGGAGTCCGCGGGTGATCGACATGCGTTCATGATACCCCGAGGGGTAGTACATCGCCCCGGAGCGCACCTGATCCGTCAGAATGGTCATGGCATGGACGACATCGATCCCTCCGAGGTCATCGAGCTCGCAGGCGGAGCGCGCATGGAGGTGCGGCCGACCTCGTTCGCGGACGGCGAGCGGATCTGTGCGCTGTACGAGACACTGTCGATCGTCGATCGTCACCGGCGGTTCTTCGGTGCGTTCAAGCCGCACCTCGAATGGTGTCAGGTGTGGGCCGACGTGGCGTCGCGAGGAGGCTTCGGGGTGATCGCCATCGTGCATCGCGATGGCCAACCCGACGAGGTGGCGGGCGAGGCGGGGTACGCGATCCGTGACGACGGCGATGGCGACCTGGCGGTCACGGTGGCGCCGAACTGGCGGGGTTGGCTGGGGCCGTACCTGCTCGACATCCTCGTGCGCCACGCAGGTGCGGTGGGGCTCGCGAACCTGCAAGCCGAAGTACTCCTCGAGAACGGCCCGATGCTCTCCTTGCTGCGCAGGCGCGACCCGATCGCGTTGGGCCACGACAGTGGGATCGTCCGGTTGACCATCGGCACCGTTGGCCCGGTCCCGACGTGGCCGCCACGCGAACGCCGACCGCGCGTGCTCGTCGAGGTCGCAGGCCGACGCTGGGCGGGAGAACAGGTCGCCGACGCGGCCGGGCTCGCCACAGCCATGTGTGCCGGGCCACGAGCACGTGGCAGCGATGGATGTCCGGTGCTCGACGGTGGTCGGTGCCCGCTCGCCGATGAGGCCGACGCGATCATCGTGTTGCTCGACCCCGACGACGAACGAACCGCCCAATTGGTGCGCGCCCATCGAGAACAGTCGCCGGGAGTCCCGGTGCTCGTGCGCCATCATTCGCCGAGCCTCGATCAGGGGGCCGAGTCCACGAACGTGACGGGCTGCATCGATGTCGAGCCCGACGGTGCGGACGCCGTGGCACAGATACTGGCGCTCGTCGGCAGTCGCCCGCCGCTCGACGATCAGGGGTAGAAGATCCGCAGCGCCGATGCCTCGAGTGTGGAGCCGTCCTCCGAGCTGAGCGACAACATCACGAGTGCGCCACTGGTCTGACCGGGGCTCGTGAACTCGAAGGTCTCGCTGTAGGGGCCTGGGTCGGGACCGCCGCTGCCGGTGACGAAGCCCTCGAAGATCGGCTCGCCATTGCCGTCGGCGCGGAGTTGGACGTCGACGGTGCCTTCGAATGCCAGCGCCGTTCCCGACACCGTCAGCGGGCTCGTGACCTCGGCCAGTGCAGCGGGCTCGTCGATGGTGATGTTCCCGCTTGCCGCGCCGAGAATCCACCAGCTGTCGTCGGCGGTGAGCTGACGGACGAACACCACGGTCGGAGGGCCGCTCTCGAACGTGCGGATCTCGACCTCGCCTGACCGGCTGTCGCCGGCCATGAAGTCGCCGGCGATCGGGTCGACGAAGCCGAGGTAGTCGGCCGCGAAGCCCAGTGCTGCCTCGACGGGGTCGACGTAGCGGAGGTCGGTGTCGACCCACGGCCAGATCGCCGTGCTGACATCTTCGGCGGGAGGGATCACCTCGGTGGTGGTGGCCACCTCGGTGGTGGGGGCCACGGTCGTCGTGGGTGCCTGTGTGGTGTCGGTGCTCTCGGTGGTTGCCGGAGTGGTCTCGGTCTCCTCGGTGGTCTGGCTGGACCCGCTGGTGGCGACGGAGTCGCTGCTGCCGTTGTCGTCGTCGTTGTTGATGAACACCAATGCGGCGATGAGCGCAGCCACGATCACCGCGGCTCCGGCGATGAGCGGCCAGCGACTCGGGTTGGAGTCGACTGCGTCGCTCACGGTCTCGGGTGTGTCGGGTGTGTCGGTCATGTGTCCTCCTGGTGATGTCAGTGCTCAGCCACCGGGTGATCGTGTCACTCGGTGGCGTAGCGGACAATGGCGGCGACGCCGTCGGTGACACCGAGATCGTCGGCGACGACCACGGTGCCGCCGAACAACAGGGTGTCGCTGGCGAGTAGGTCGGTGTCGGTGGCGGGCGGAGCGGCGCGGTCGAGGAAGGTGGTGGCGACCCTGCCTTCGGCGATCGCCGCAGCGGTTGCCGCACGGCCCTGCACGCCGAGAGCGTGACGTCCGAGTTGCTCGCGGAGGTGGTCGACGGCCGTGGCGCGCCGCGTCCGGCGATCGTGCAGCGACTGCTCGATGGCCGCCCGACGGACACGCTCGGCGACATGGGGGTCATGGCGGGCGCCGGCCTGAATCGTCACCACGTCGAATCGGTGAGTGTCGAGGTGGTCGGTGACGGCGGCTGCCTCACGGTCGTCGCCGGTCAGCACGACCAGTCGCGCGCCTGCGTGGGCCGCGTGCTCGGTGATCTGGCGGGCGATCGTGTCGGCGTTTCGTTCGTAGACCGCCTCGGCTCGGCGCTGGTACCCGGCTTGGTCGCCCCCGGTGTGTCGGTGGGTCTGCACGTGGTCGCCCTTGACCGAGCCGATCTCGCTGAGGTCGAGGTGATCCAGTTCGAACAGCTCGGCGCCGAGATGGTCGACGACGGCGACGATCACGGGCGACCGATCGGCGAGTTCGTCGAGTGCTGCGAGCAGCGCCGGGTGCGGCCCGACGTGCGCCGAGTGGCCGACGGTGTGGTCGCTCAACCAGCAGAAGGTCGCGTCGGTCTCGTCGGCCGTCAACAGCACGGTTTCCCCGCGTGGCTCGAGCGCGTCGACGAGCGCGTCGAGGTGGCCGAGTGCACGGTCGCCGGCGCCGGCGTCGACGAGTTCGGATCGTCGGACGTGCCAGCGCACCATCCGATCGTCGCCGGTCTGTCCCGGAGGCGGGAACTGCATGATCACGGTGGCGTGTGGCCCCGGTCGCTCGTAGCGTGCCGCTACATCATCGACTCCCGTCAATTCGTTCATGGCGCGGGCCGACTCGGTCTTCGTCATGACCCCAGTGTCGACAACGCTGGTTTGGTTTCACAGGGCCCAAGGTCATGGCAGGGCCGAAACCGTTCATCCGGTTCCGACGATGAGCGCTGCGGTTGCGGCGCCGTAGACGAGAAACAGCAGCGTCGCCGACGGTCGACCGTGAGATGGGCGCGACCCGGCGATCACGGTGGCCGCCATCACGCCCATGGCGGCGATGAGGCAGGCGGTGACCGCCGTCGGCGACACGGTCACCGCTCGAAGTGCCGGCCCGATGCCCATCGCCAGTGTTGCGTCGAGGAGCGACGAGCCGAACAGGTCGCCGATCGCCATTGCCACCGCCCCCCTGCGGATCGCCGTCCAGTCGACGACCAGCTCGGGCAGTGAGGTGCCGAGCGACAGCACGATCGCGCTGGCGATCAGCTGCGGGATCCCGAGCTGGTCGCTGATGACGATGAAGCTCTCGACGACCGCTGTGGCCGCGAGCCCCACCAACAACAACCAGCCGAGCGCGACGACGACGTGTCGGCTCGTCGAGCCGTCGGTTTCGGGAGGTCCGAGATCGGGCGTGTCGGGTGTCCGCTGCCGTTGGATTGCGATGATCGCCAGCACCCAGGCGGCAACGAGCAACGCTCCCTCCCAGCGCACGAAGAGTTCGTCGCGAATCAACAGTGCGGCGACGAGCAGCGCGACGGTCGTCATCGTCCCGGTGGTCAGCACCGTGGTGCGGTCGGCGTGGATCGGTCCTGCGCCGAGGCACAGCAGGGCGAGGATGAAGGTGACCTGGGTGAGTGCTGAACCCGCGGCGTCGCCGATGATGAGGTCGCCGTGCCCGCTGAGCGCGGAGACGATCGAGTTCGCGATCTCCGGGAGGTCGGTGCCGACGGCGACCACGGTCAGCCCGATGATGCCCGGGGGGATGCTCGACGTTCGAGACGCGTCGAGCGCGGCGCTGACCGCTCGTCGGCTCCCGTACGCAGCGGCTGCGAGGCCGCCGACGAGCACGAGGAGCCAGACGATGATCACCGGATCAGGTGCCCCCAGCAGCGAGGAAGTCGCGGAGCGCACTCACGGTCGTGAGGCGGGGGTAGTCGCGTTCTGCGATGTCGACGCCGGTCTGTTCCGAGAGCCGTGTCATGACGGCCAGGTGATCCATCGAGTCGAGTTGCAGTTCCATCCAGAAGTCGACGTCGTGGTCGAGCTCTGCCAGTTCCGGCTCCAACTCCGGAGCGACGTCGGCGATCGCCGACAGGATCATCGTCAAGATGTCGACGTGGTCATGGCTGGCGGGGAGTTGGTTGGTCACAGGAGTTCCTCCGGTCGGTCGATCAGATCGGCGAGTGTGGCGACGAAGCGACTGCCGATCGCTCCGTCGGTGGCGCGGTGGTCGGCGGCGAGCGTGCTGGTCACGATCGGTCGCACGACGACCTCGCCGTCGATCACCCAGGGTCGCTGACGGGCTCGGCCGAAACCGACGAGCGCGACCTGCGGTGGCGAGATCACGCCGTGCACCAGGTCGGCGCCGGTGTCGCCGAGGTGGGTGATCGTGATCGTCGCCCCGGTCATCCAACTCGCGCGGAGGTTGCCCGCGCGTGCGGCGGCGACGAGTTCGCTGAGTGCGGCCATCACCTCGTCGAGGGAACGTTCGTCGGCCCGTTCGATCTGTGGGGTGACCAGGCCGCCGCGTCGCAGCGAGATCGCCATGGCCACGTTGACCGATTCGGCGGGCTCGAAGTGATCGTCGATCCAGAACCCGTTGAGTTCGCGGTGGCGGGCAGCCGCGAGCGCGACTGCTCGGATGTAGCAGGCCGCCGGCAGGATCCGCTCGGCAATCGGCCGTTGGGCATTGCGCTCGGCCAGCCACACGTCGAGCTCGCCGACGTCGAGGTCGCGTGCCAGGTGGTAGTGCGGAATCTCGCGGTTGGCCGTGGCCATGCGTTCCGCGATCAACGCGCGGATCGTGTCGGGCGACCGCTTCCGCGTCGGAGTTACATCAGGGGTCAGACCCGCGATGTAATCGGCTGGCGGCGTGCCGGTCGAGACCGACAGCGACGTCGGCTTCGATCACGGCGCCGCCAGGTCCGGTTCCTCGTAGCGTGCGGAGATCGATGCCGCGTTCCGTGGCCAGGCGACCGAGCGAGCGGTGACGCCGGAACACGCTCGTCGGCCACCGATCGAGCGGCGTCGGGAGCGGCCCACTGCGAGGGGCGGAGCGGGGGCGGGGCGCGGTGCCGCCGATGGAGCGCAGTCGGGCGATCGGCGTGCCGACGTCGACCAGCTGGCCGACATCGACCAGGAACTCCTCGATGATGCCGTCGTGCCAGATCTCGATGTCGATGTCGGACTTCTCGGTCTCGACCACGGCGATCAGGTCGCCGCGATGGACGGCGTCGCCCGCTGCGACACGCCATTCGATCACCCGCCCTTCGTCCATGTCGGCGCCGAGTGACGGCATCACATAGTCGAACCTGTCGGTGTCGCTCACGACGCGCCACGCACCAGTTCGGTCGCGGCCGCGACGATGTCGTCGACCTGCGGGATCGCTGCGGTCTCCAGATGTTTGGCGTAGGGAATCGGCACCTCGAGGCTGGCGAGTCGGCCGACAGGAGCGTCGAGCGTCCAGAAGCTGGTCTCGGTGATCGATGCCGCGAGTTCGGCGCTCAGCCCTCCGGTTCGCCACCCCTCGTCGACGACGAGCGCCCGGTGGGTGCGCTGAACCGAGGCCGACACGGTCGGCAGGTCGATCGGTCGCAGCGAGCGGAGGTCGATCACGTCGGCAGACACCCCTGCCGCTGCGAGCCGTTCGGCGGCGTCGAGCGCCTTCGGCACCATGCCCGCCCATGCGACGATCGTGATCTGGTCGCCCGCACGCCGGACGACGGCGCGATCGATGTCGACCGGTCCGCTGTCGGGGTCGACCTGACCGCGGTCGTTGTACAGGCCCGAATGCTCGAAGATGATCACCGGGTTCGGATCGGCGAGTGCGGTGGGGAGCATCCACCTCGCGTCCGTGGGCGTGGCCGGCGCGATCACCTTGAGTCCGGGGACGTGGGCGAACCACACCTCGAGGCTGTGCGAGTGCTGGGCGGCGAGCTGGCGTCCGGCGCCGGTGGTCGTGCGGACCACCAGCGGCACGTTGAACTGGCCGCCGGACATGTGCAACAGCGTGGCCGCGGTGTTCACCAGCTGGTCGAGCGCCAGCAGGCTGAAGTTGACGGTCATGATCTCCACGATCGGACGCAGCCCACCGAGCGCAGCGCCGATGCCGGCGCCGACGAAGCCCGACTCCGACAGTGGCGTGTTGCGTACCCGGTCGCGCCCGAACTCCTCGTACAACCCCTTCGTGACCGCGTACGTGCCGCCGTAGTCGGCGACGTCCTCGCCCATGATGAACACGCGCTCGTCGGTGGCCAGCGCATCGCGCAGCGCCTCACGCATCGCCTCCCGGTACGTCATCTCCACCGTTGCGGTCACGGCCACACCTCGTCTGTGTCGTCGTGGTTCCCCGAGCCCAGGTCTGCGGGAACCACCGTCTGGTTCCCCGGGCCCGGGGCGTCGGGAACCACGGTCGCCTCGACCGGGCGGGTGACGTGGTCGAGCAACGTGCTGACGGCCTCGAGCGGGGCCTCGTCGGCGGCGACCACGGCGGCTTCGGTCTCGTCGCGAGCAGCCGCAAACATGGCTTCGAGGTCGGCGTCGTCGATCACGCCGTTCGCCGTGAGCTGGCTCGCGAAGACCGTGATCGGATCGCGTTGCTTCCACCGCTCGACCTCGTCGGGATCGCGATACAGATCGGGATCGAACATCGAGTGCGCCCGGAACCGGTACGTCTGGAACTCGAGGAACATCGGGCCGCCGCCCGAGCGAATCGCCGACAATGCGTTGGTCGTTGCCCGGTGGACTTCCATGACGTCCATGCCATCGACGCTCCAGGCCGGCAATGCGTAGCTCGCCGCCTTGAGCGCCAGATCGACCTGCGACTCGCTCGACTTCAGCGAGGTTCCCATTGCGTACCGGTTGTTCTCGCAGCAGAACAGCACCGGGACGTTCCACAGTGCCGCCAGGTTCATCGCCTCGTGGAATTCACCCTCTGCCATCGCTCCTTCACCGAAGAAGCAGACCGTCACGGCACCGTCGTGCCCGAGCATCTGATCTGCGAGTCCGAGGCCGACGGCCAAGGGGAGGTGGCCGCCGACGATCGCGTTTCCGCCGAAGAACCGCGTCTGGGCGTCGAACAGGTGCATCGACCCGCCCCGGCCGCCCGAACACCCCGTCGCCTTGCCGAACATCTCGCTCATGATCGACGCTGCCGACACCCCGCGCAGCAGGGCGTGACCGTGCTCGCGATAGGTGGCGAGCACGGCGTCGTCGGGTTGAAGGCAGCTCATCACTCCCGACGCCACCGCCTCCTCGCCGATGTAGAGGTGGAGGAACCCGCGGATCTTCGACTCGCCGTACAGCTCGGCGCACCGTTCCTCGAAGACCCGGATACGGATCATGTCGGCCAGCAGGCGTCGCTCGAGATCGTGGTTCCCGGAGACCTGGGCGCGGGGAACTTCGGTGGTCATGGCGGGGCCTCCAGTGTCGAGGTGTCGCCTTCGTCCTCGCCGAGCTCGCGCGCTTTGAGCACGCGCCGCATGATCTTGCCGCTTCGGGTGTGCGGGAGGTCGGCGACGAACTCGATCTCGCGGGGAGCCACGGCGGCACCCAACCGTGCCCGCGCGTGGCCGAGCAGTTCCCGCTGGAGTTCGTCGGTCGGCTCGTGCCCGTTGGCGAGGACGACGAACGCCTTCACGATCGCGCCGGCCGTGGCATCGGGTTTGCCGATCACCCCGGTCTCCGCGACGGCGGGGTGCTCGTTCATTGCGGACTCGACCTCGAACGGACCGATCAGGTGCCCCGAGGTCTTGATCACGTCGTCGCCGCGACCGACGAACCAGTAGTACCCGTCGGCGTCGCACCGAGCGAGGTCGCCGGTTCGATACCACCCGTCGACGAATGATCGCTGGTAGCGCTCGTCCTGGTCGAGGTAGGTGCGGAACATCGACGGCCAACCGGCGCGCAAGGCGAGTTCGCCGGACTGCTCCGGATCGGTCACCCGCACGGGCGCGCCGGTCTCGTCGAGGACCACGTCGCCGTCGGCATCGCGAGCGAGCAGTCCGACCTCGATGCCCGGCAGTGGCCGCCCCATCGAGCCGGGCCGAACGGGTTGCGAACGATGATTCGAGATCATGATGCCGCCCGTCTCGGTCTGCCACCACGTGTCGATCACCGGGACGCCGAACGTCCGCTGACACCAGTGCACGGCGTCGGGGTCGAGCGGTTCTCCGACACTGGCGACCAGACGCAGGTGCGAGAGGTCGACCTCGGCGGCGAGATCGTTGCCGGCTCGTTGCAGCATGCGAATTGCCGTCGGCGCGGTGTAGAAGACGTCGACCTCGTGGCGGTCGAGAATCTCGTACCAGCGGCGAGCGTCGAACTCCGCCTCGTCGACGATGCTGGTGACACCGTTCGTGAGCGGGGCGATGATGCCGTAGGACGTCCCGGTCACCCACCCTGGGTCGGCCGTGCACCAGAACCGGTCGCCGTCGTGCAGGTCGAGTACCAGTCGGCCGGTGATGTGATGGGTGACGACCGCGGCATGAACGTGGACGGCGCCTTTCGGTTGGCCGGTCGTTCCGCTCGTGAAGTGCACGAGCGCCGGCGTCTCGGGATCGGTCGGAGCCAGCTGGAATGTGTCGCTGCCTTCGGTGAGGAACGCCCCGACCGACATCACCTGTGGCCCGATCGCGTTCGTCTGGACGACCCCGACATCGTCCTCGGTGCTCCCGCTCACCAGCACGAGTTCGAGGTGAGCCAGACGATCGAGAATCGGCGCCACTTTGCGGCGGTACAGCAACGGCGTCGTGACCAGGATCTTGATGCGCCCGAGGTTCATCCGTTGCGCGATCGGATCGGGCCCGAACGCCGAGAACAGGGGCGTGAAGGTGCCCTGCGCCTTGAGCGTGCCGAGTGCGGCCACGTACAGATCGGGGATGCGGCCGGCGAGGGTTGCCACGCCGGTACCCGACCCGAAGCCTCGACGAACCATCGCGTCGGCGAAACGATTCGTTCTCGCAGCGAGCCGTGCATAGGTGATGTCGACGGGCTCATCGACGTCGCTCGGCTCGCGGCCGATGAATCGGAGGGCCACTCGATCGCCTCGGCCCTCGCGGACGTGTCGATCGACCGCCAGGTCCGCGATGTTGACGCTGTCGGGTCGTCCGGTCGCTCCGTCGGAGCGCAGCGCGGCCCATGCGACATCCCAGTCGAACGACGCCACCGTTGCGGCGTAGTCGACCAGCCACGGTTCTGGATGGATCGACATGATGGTTGAGCATTCACCGATCGGTCCGCCGGCGCCAGGGGCCAAGGTCAACAGGTGGAGCGTGCTAGGCGCTGAACTGTGCGAGGGCGCGCATGGCGTGGGTTGCGTACGTCGACGCCGGGCCGCCGCCCATCAGCAGCGCGACACCGATCGCCTCGTGCACCATCTCCGGTGTTGCGCCGGCACGAATCGCATCGTGCATGTGCAGGGTGATGCAGTCGTCACACCGCGTGCAGATGGCGATCGCGACGGCCATCAGTTCCTTGGTGGCCTGAGGCAGGGCGCCATCCTTGACGGCCGCACGGTGCAGGTCGCCGAAGCCCTTCATCTGATCGGGAATCGCCTGCATCAGGTCGCGATAGCCCTGACGTAGTTCGTTGCGTAGTGCGGGGAAGTCTTCGGTCATGGCGCCTCCACGGGTCGTCGGATCAGTGGCTCCATCGTGACGCCCGGGCCCGGACGTCTGCCAGGGGCCAAGGTCAGCCGCGTCGTGATGTGGTGCGAGCAGGCTCGCTTGCGTGACCTTTGGCCCTGCCCATGAGGCGCTGCGGACGGTTCAATCATCGCAATGGACGTGTATTCGTCGCAGACGACGGGGATGGGGGATGCCCCGATGGAAGGAGGTGAACCCATGGTGATGACACACGAGGTGGTGGGTTCGGACTCGTCTCATCGAGCCGATCAGGGAACCTGGATCGTCGGTCTCGACGGGTCGGAGTGCGCGTCGAACGCGCTGGAGTGGGCTGCGGTCAACGTCGCCGGTCGCGCCACTGCCGTCGAGTTGGTCACCGCCTGGCAGACGCCGGTGGTCGGCGCGTATCCGATGTCGGCACCGATGATGGTGGAACTCGACGACACCGACTTCCACGACGCGGCAGCCCACGACGTCGCCGAGATCGCGTCGCAACTGGGTGAACGTCTCGACGTCCCCGTCGTCGCGTCGGTCGGTCACGGAGGCCCCGCTCAGGTGCTGCTCGAGTCCTCCGAGTCAGCGGCGCTGTTGGTGATCGGCAGCCGGGGTCGTGGGGGCTTTGCCCGACTCCTGCTCGGCTCGACGAGCACCCAGTGCGCCACGCATGCATCGGTGCCGACGATCGTGGTGCCGGGAGATGCCGAAGCGAAACGCGCCGAGACGGTGTTGGTCGGGTGTGACGGGTCGCCCAACTCGATGGAGGCGCTGCGCTGGGCGATCGACTTCGCCTCACCCGGCGGCACCGTCGTCGTTGCATGGGTCTGGGATGCCACGCCGCTCGCCGTCGGCGCCGACGCGTTCTTCTTCCCCGATGCGAGCGACCTCGCAGCTGACCGTTTCCACCACCTCGTCGACTCCGTCGCCGACCAGGCACGCCTCCGCGACGTCACGCTCGAACGCGAATTCGTCCGCGGCACCCCTCGTTCGGCACTCGCCTCGCAGGCCGAGAACGCCGACATCGTCGTGGTCGGAGCGCGGGGGCACGGGGCCGTCGGCGCGGCGCTGCTCGGTTCGGTGTCGACGTGGCTGTTGCACCACCTCCATCGCCCGATCGCTGTCGTTCCTTTGACGGTGTGAAGCGCCAGAGCGCGTCACGTGGCGGCGGATGAGCGATGATGGCGCGATGATTCGTGTCTTCCTGCTCGACGATCACGAGGTTGTCCGACGAGGCATCGCCGCCGCACTCGAGGCCGAAGGCGACCTCAGCGTGGTTGGCGAGGCCAGCACTGCGGAGGAGGCGATCGCCGGAATTCGGGAACACACCCCCGACGTCGCGGTCCTCGACGTCCGCCTCGGCGACGGCGAGCACAACGGGATCGACGTGTGTCGTGAGATCACCACCGAGTTCCCGTTGGTCAAGGTGTTGATCCTGACGTCGTTCGACAGCGACCGGGCCATCGTCGACGCGGGGCTTGCCGGTGCGTCGGGTTTCATCCTCAAACAGATCCGCAGCAATGAACTCGTCGACGCGATCCGCGGCGTCGCCGAGGGTCGCCGCTACCTCGATGATGCCGAGGTGCGGCTCGCGAGTCGGCGACTGCGCGACAGCGAGGAGGGGCGGCTCGACGATCTGACGGCGCAGGAGCGACGGATCTTCGACCTGATCGGCGAGGGCTACACGAACCGCCAGATCGCGCAGGAGATGTACCTCGCCGAGAAGACCGTCAAGAACTACGTGTCGAATCTCCTTGCGAAGCTCGGCATGTCGCGACGCACCGAGGCAGCGGCGCTCGCCGCCCGGCTCGTCGAACGCCATCGCAACGAGATGTGAGCTCGGCGCACCGCCGGGTCAGACCGGGACGTGCCAGTGCAGGCGGGTGCCGGCCGGCTCGTTGGGGCCGACGGTGCAGCTCCCACCGAGTTCGGCGGCTCGCCACATCATGTTGGACAGCCCGCCGGACCGTTTCGGCTCGTTCGGGAGGCCGACGCCGTCGTCGCTGATGACGAGCGACAAGGTCGTGCCGGCGCACTCGATGCGAACTTCAGCGGTGGTGGCGTTTGCGTGCCGAACGACGTTCGACAGTCCCTCGGTCACCGTCGCGACCAACTGGTCGGCGATGAAGTCGGGGAGTTGGTCGACGTCGCCTGCGAGTCGGAGCACCGGTTCGAACCCCAGGTGACGGGCCCGCTCGTGCACCAGCTCGGTGAGTTGGGCAGAGAGGGTGCGGCGCTCGTCGTGCTGGCCCAGGCGGAAGATGGCCGAGCGGAGCTCGCGGATGGTGTCGTCGAGTTCGTTGATCGTCGACGCAATGCGGTCGGCCACCATCGGTGGTTGCGCGGACGACTGCACGGACTGCAGATTCATCCCGGCGGCGAAGAGCCGTTGGATCACCATGTCGTGCAGGTCGCGGGCGATGCGCTCGCGGTCCTGCAGCATCGCCATCCGCGACGCCGACTCCTGGCGATCGCTCACGTCGCGGATCGTGGCGATCGTGAAGACCGCATCGTCGATCGTGCACGGGCTCAGACTGATCTCGACGGGGAACATCTCGCCGGAGGAGTGCTGGGCGAACAGCTCCAACCCCGTCCCCATCGGTCGACTGGTCGGCGCCGCGGTGTATGCGCCACGTCGTTGAGGATGCGTCGCTCGGAACTCTGGTGGAACGAGCTCATCGATCGACGATCCGACCAGGTCGTCCTCGGTCCGTCCGAACAGCGTTTCGGCGATCGGGTTCGCCAGCTGGATCAGCCCGCCGGCGTCGACGAGCAGCAGTCCGTCGGGGGACGAGTCGATCAACGCTCCTGCGAGCTCGGCGCGGTCCATGGCGAATCTCATGCTATTGGCGCTGCCGGTCAACGCTTCAAACGACGTGCAGGATGCGCCAGGCACATCGTGCACCTCACGGAGCGAGGTGGGGCGGTCGCACGAGCAGCACCGGACACGGTGCGTGGCGAACGATCGCTGCCGCGGTGCTGCCGATCACGAATCTCGACATTCCGGTCCGACCGCGGGTGCTGGCGACGATCAGCGAGGCGTCGATCGACGACGCGAAGTCGGCGACTTCGTCGTGGACGTGTTCGCCGTGCAGCACCTCGTACTGGACCGGGTGGCCCGAGTCCTTGGCGAGTCTGCGTGCCAGTCGAGCGGGGTAGGCGGACTCGTTCACATCGGCCGACATCGACGACTGTGGTTCGGCCACCTCGATGATCCACGGTTCGCTGCCCAGTTCGATGCCCCAGGCGGCGGCGAGCGGCAGGACCGACTCGGACTCGTGGGAACCGTCGACCGTTGCGATGATCGGCCCGTCGAAGCCACCGGTGGTGACGTGTGGTCCGACCACCAGGATCGGCCCGAAGATTCGTTCGAGCAGTTCCTCGGTCACGCTGCCGAGCAGGGCCGCCGAGCGGCCCCGGCCGTGCGACGCGATCACGACGGTGACCTCGGGGTGCTGTTCGACCTCGCTGGCGATGACCTGAGCGACGCTTTCGGCGGCCACGTGTACATGGGTCGTCACCTGTACCCCAGAGGTGTCGTGCTGCTCGAGACGTTCGGTCAGGCGCCCGTCTGCTTCGCCGGCATCGTGTTCGTCGAACACGACCTCGATGACATCGACCGGGGTGTCGCTGCGTCGTGCGAGCTGGACCGCGACGTCGACTGCTCGCCACGAGGCGTCGGAGCCGTCGACCGGGACGATCAAGTGCTGAACCATGGTGTCTCCTTGCGATACGTGTCGGACGGTGTGGTCATGAGTTGGGCTGCAGATGGAATCGTCGGCCCGAGACGGCAGTCGGTACGAGGCGGACGAAGTACGGCTTGTTCGACACGTGCCATGGGCGCACGGCGAGTTCGACCGTATCGAACAGCTCGGTCTCGATGGTGACCAGCTCGGCACGGCCGTGCACGACGACGCTCCACGGGTCATCGACCTGCTCGTCGTAGACGCGCGCCGCATTGTCGGCCTCGAAGGCGACTTCGGTTGCGTCGATCGCGTTGGTCACCTTGGAACCCATCGCAGTCCGGAACACGATCGAGCCCTGATCGACGACGTGGTTCACGGGGTACACATCCACGCCACCGCGCTCGGTCGGTGTGGCCAGTCGGCCGACGTCGACAGTGCGCAGCAGCGCCCAGCACTCCGACTCGGACAGCTCTTCGAGTGGTTTGTCGTCCACGGTGATCCCTCCATGATGATCGTCCGTCGTGGATCCGATGGTGTGCCAGGGCCGTTGGTCACGCGTCGAGGCGGATGCGGCCGCCGTGCTCGGTGAGTCTTCGGACCCTTGGCGGCCCGTCGGGTACCGGTGATACTCGTGCCATGGGCGCTCGTTGGGTCGTTGGAATCGACGGATCGGATGCTGCGATCGACGCGTTGCGGTGGGCGGTTGTCCACAGCGCTGGTCGTGAGGTCGAGATCACCGCGCTCGGCGCGTTCCACGTGTCGGCGATGATGGCGTTGTTCACCGCCAAGCGAGGGTTCGGCGTCGACGAACTCGGTCTGGCCGCCGTGGCCGGACATGATGTCGACGTGGCGATCGAGTCGGCCACGGCGTCGCTCCCCGACGCCGCCAGGGTGCAGCCGCTGGTGGTCGAGGGTCAGGCTCCGCACGTGCTCATCGACGCGACCGTCGACGCCGACCTGCTGGTGATCGGGCGCACCGGGGCTGGCGAGTTGCGTCATCACCCGCTGGGTTCGGTGAGCCGATACTGCGCCACCCACGCTCATGCGCCGGTTGTGGTCGTTCCGATCGGGGCTGCACCCGACCGGATCTCCTCCATCGTCGTGGGGTTCGACGGCAGCGACCATGCTGGCGATGCGTTGCGTTGGGCGCTCGAGTTCGCCGGCGACACCGCTCACGTCAAAGCCGTCGCAGCGATCGAAGTGGCGCCGTGGCTCGACGAGGACCTGAGCCGCAACCGATTCGGCGAGGAGATCGAGGCCGAGCAGCAGCGCATCACCAACGCGCTGGACGCCATCGATCCGGATGGGCGCGCCGAGCGCTCGATCGTGATGCAGGGGCCTCGCCAAGCGCTCGCCGAGGCGCAATCCGGAGCGGATCTGGTGGTTGTCGGGACTCGCGGACATGGGCTGATCGCTGCTGGGCTCCTGGGTTCGGTGAGCGCCTGGCTCCTCCACGACGCGGCAATTCCGATCGTGATCGTCCCGAGTCGCTAGCGGCGGCAACGACGCCGGTTCAGTCGGCGTGCAGCTTGGGTTCGCCAGGATGGAACGGTGCGCCGGGAGTCGGCTCGGCCGCCAGCGATTCTGCGTGCGGGTCGACGTCGGTCGGGGACCATCCCAACGAGCTGTCGGGGCTGGCCTCATCGACGATGTGGTAGCGCCGACCCGTCACCACGGTTGGTTCGATGCGCACGAAATTGGGCTTGTCCCAAGCGAGCCACGGGAACAGCGGGAGGTCCTCGGCGTCGAACATCTCCTGCATCCGCTCGATCGGGCGGGCCTGGCCCTTGACCACGACGCTCCATGCCGAGCGGTCTCCCGGTTCGTAGCCGTCGATCTCGAACGCGACCAGGCGGTTGAGGACCGCACCGGCGAGTTTGGTGCCCGCTGCACTCCGAAAGACGATGCCGTGTTGGTCGACGACGAAGTTGATCGGGAAGATGTCGGGCTGCCCGGCGATGTCGACGGCGAGGCGTCCGACGGCGGCGTGGTCGAGGAGTTCCCAGCATTCCGATTCGCTGAGGATCTCGGTGGCGTCCTGGCGTTCGTCCATGTACCCATTCAACACGACCGACCCGACCCCATGCAGGGCCCTAGGTCACGCAGCCGGCCCGGCCCTCACGACGTTTGTGTGCAGTTCTGAGCGGGGCGGCCCACCAAGACTGCAACGCAAACGTGGTTGTCTGCAGGTCGCTCAGTCGAGCGTGACGACCTCGAACTGCGTCGGCACAACGGCGTTGAGGTCGTCGTCGACGAGACGCGCGGCCAGCGCAGCACTGGCATCCGGCTCGCCGTGGATGACGAAGACGGTGTCCGGGCGCTCGGGGAGTGCAGTGATCCAGCCGTGCAGGCCATCTGCATCGGCATGTACCGACAACGACCGCAGGACGTCGACCTCGGCTCGAACCGGAACGTAGCGGCCGAGCATCTTGACGCTGCGCACCCCGTCGGCGAGCGAGCGACCTCGGGTCCCGGCGGCCTGGAATCCGCACAGCACCACGCTGTTGCGATGGTCCGGCAACAGTCGCGCCAGGTGGTGCAGCACTCGGCCGCCGGTGGCCATCCCCGACGCGGAAATGATGATTGCGGGTGCCGTCAGTTCGTTCAGCGACTTCGAGTCCTCGACCGACGGGCACTCGTGAAGTCCTCCGCCGGGATCGAACAGGTCATTCGGGGCGTCGACCGGAACGGGATGACACTCGAGCGGATTCGCCTTGCGCATCGCTGCTCGGTAGACGTCGAGAACCCGTAGCGCCATGGGGCTGTCGACGTACACCGGAAGCGTCGGAATGCGGCTCGCGGTCATCAGCTCGCGCAGGACGGTGAGCAACACCTCGGTGCGATCGACGGCGAATGCCGGGATGAGCACGACCCCGCCGCGCTTGGCGGTTCGACTCACGACATCGGCGAACTCGTCGATCTCGGCGGACTCCTCCGGATGCCGCGAATCGCCGTAGGTCGACTCGACCAGGACGGTTCGTGCGGCGGGCGGGATGCCGGGGCCGGGGATCAGCGGATGGTTGCCCCGACCGAGGTCGCCGCTGGCCAACAGCGTGGTGGTGCGGTTGTCGTCGGTGATCGTCAGATGCACGCTGGCCGACCCGAGGATGTGACCGGCCGGTACGAATCGAGCGACGACGCCGGCGGCGACCTCCACCGGGCTGTCGAACTCGACGCCTTCGAGCAGCGCAATCGCAGCGTCTGCGTCATCGGAGGTGTAGAGCGGCTGTGCCGGATGGTGTTTGCTGAAGCCGCGCTCGTTGGCGAACCGGGCTTCTTCCTCCTGGAGGTGCGCCGCGTCCGGGAGGAGGATTTCGCAGAGCTTGCAGGTGGCAGTGGTGGCGAAGATCGGGCCGGTGAACCCGTCACGGGCGAGTCCGGGCAGCCAGCCGCTGTGGTCGATGTGGCCGTGGGTCACGACCACGGCGTCGATCTCGGCCGGATCGATCGGGAACGGCTCCCAGTTGGCGAGACGGTCGCGTTTGGCGCCCTGGAACAGCCCGGCGTCGACGAGCACGGTGGCTTGCGCGGTGCGCACCAGGAACCGGCTGCCGGTCACGGTGCCCGTGGCGCCGAGGAATTGCAGGGTGGTCATGACACCGACTCTAGGATCATGGGTGATGGCCGACTCCGATCCTTCCCCCGGCAGCATCATCAGCTCGGGCCCCGTGATCGTGGGTGTCGACGGCTCGAGCAACGCGCAGCGGGCGCTGGCGATGGCCGCCGAGATCGCTCGCCGCTTCGACCTCGACCTCGCGGTGTTCCACGCGATCGGGATGATGACGGTGATCGAGGGTCGACACGTTCCGTCCGAGGGGCATCGTGACGACCTCGAACGCATGCTGCGACTCGAGTGGTGCGCGTCGCTCGCCGCCGACCGCGAGCTGCGCTGGCGCGCCGAGCTGGTGTACGGCAGCCCCGCGGACGTGCTGATGAAGATGGGTGCCGGGCTCGATGCGTCGTTCGTCGTGGTCGGCTCGCGCGGTGTCGGCGATGAATTGGCACTCGGCAGCACGAGCCATCACGTCGTGCACCATTGCGACCGTCCAGTGGTCGTCGTTCCTCCGGCCGACCGCACGGGCTGAGCGTTCGGGCCCGCACCAAGTACGGTCCGAGCTATGAGTGAGTTCAGCGGCCGTGTCGCCATCATCACCGGGTCGTCGAGCGGCATCGGCGAGGAGACCGCGCGGCGGCTCTCGGCGCTCGGCGCCACGGTCGTGGTCAACTCGTCGTCATCGGTCGAGGCCGGTGAGGCGGTCTCCGCGTCGCTGCCGGGTGAGTCGTGTTACGTGCGCGCCGACATCAGCAATCAGGACGAAGCCCACGCACTGATCGACGCCACCATCGAGCGCTACGGGCAGCTCGACTTCCTGATCAACAACGCCGGCTGGACCACCTCGATCCCACACGACCAACTCGACGACCTCACCGACGAGATCTTCCGCAAGACGTTCGACGTCAATGTGTTCGGCACGTGGTGGCTCACCAAGCGAGCGATCCCGCACCTGCGAAAGTCCGACGACGCGAACATCGTCAACATCACCTCGATTGCCGGGCTGCGACCGGTCGGCTCGTCGATGGCGTATTCGATGACCAAGGCGGCACTCAATCAGATGACGCTGCTGCTGGCGAAGAGCTACGGCCCGATCAGGGTCAATGCGGTCGCTCCCGGTCTCGTTGCGACACCGTGGACCGAGGACTGGGATGCAATGCACGCGGCGATCGCCAAGATCGCGCCGGTTCCTCGTTCAGCCACGCCCGACGATTGCGCCGAAGCCGTGCTGGCGTTGCTGCGCAACAAGTACACCACCGGCGAGATCTTCGTCGTCGACGGCGGCTCCACCCTCAAGATGTGAGGATTACATCAGGGGTCAGACCCGCGATGTAATCAGCCGCCGGTTGGCCGTCAGGCGGCGGACTTCTCGAGGATGTGTACGCCGCAGGCCGAGCCGAGGCCGATCACGTGGGCGAGGCCGACCTTGGCGCCCTCGATCTGACGGTCGCCCGCCTCACCGCGCAGGTGATGGCAGACCTCCCAGATGTTGGCGATGCCGGTAGCGGAGATCGGGTGGCCCTTCGACTGCAGTCCGCCGGACACGTTGACCGGCAGCGCTGCCGTCGCGCCACGGTGCACCCGAGTTGAAGAAGTCGACCGCGCCACCTTCCTCGCAGAGCCCCAGGTTGTCGTAGTGGACCAGTTCAGCGGTGGCGAAGCAGTCGTGGAGTTCGACGAGGTCGAGGTCCTGCGGACCGATGCCGGCAGCTTCGTACGCCGTCTTCGCCGCATTGCGGGTGAGCGTGTTGACGTCGGGGAGCACCTGGCACGCCTCCTGCCACGGATCGGACGTGAGCACCGACGCCGACACCTTGACCGCACGGCGCTGCTGCTCGAGCGACAACGTCTTGAGCTTCGCGCCGCTGACCACGACCGCCGCCGCTGCGCCGTCGCAGTTGGCGGAACACATCGGGCGGGTGTTCGGGTAGGCGATCATCATGTCGCCCATGATCTCCTCGAGCGTGAAGCGCTTCGAGTAGGCCGCTAGCGGATTGAGCGTGGAGTGAGCGTGGTTCTTCTCGGAGATCTTGGCGAACAGCTCGAAGTCGGCACCGCCGTACTTGTGGCCGTACTCCATGCCGACCTGGGCGAACACGCCGGGCATCGTGTCGGTACCGATTCGGCCATCGGTGGAGGCAATGGCACCGTAGCGGCCCTGCGGTTCCCACTCGTTGCCGTCCTTCTTCGCGCGGCCACCACCGCCGAGGAGGCCGACCCCGGCGAGCTTCTCGACGCCGACGGCGAGGCCCATGTCGGACTCGCCGGCCTTGATCGACATGATCGCCGTGCGCAGTGCCGTGGCGCCGGTGGCGCACGCGTTCGACACGTTGTACACGGGGATGCCCGTCTGGCCGACCTGCTTCTGGATCTGCTGGCCGATGCCACCCGATCCCATCAGGTTGCCGGCCGCCATCACGCCCATGTCGGCCATCGTCACGCCACCGTCGGCGAGCGCGGCCATCACGGCCTCGGACGCGAGATCGACGACATCGCGATCGGTGTGCTTGCCGAACTTGGTCATGTTGATCCCGAGGATCCAGATCTCATCGCTGCTCATGTCGTGCTCCGTTTCAGTTGTCATTCACGTTTGCGTTGCACTTCTGGTGACCCGGGTCACCAGAGATGCAACGCAAACGTGGGTATTGCTGGTGGTGTCAGGCGGGTTCGAAGGCGAAGCCGATGGCTTCGGTTCCGTGGTCGTCGGTGCCCAGTGAGTACGTGGTGAGCTTCACCTGCATGCCGGTGTGGACATGGTCGGCGTCGGGTTCGACGTTGCGCAGATTGCCGCGCACGCTCGTGCCGTCGCAGTCGATCACGCCGGACACGAAGGGCACCTCGACGCCGGGCGCGGCGAACGCAACGATCGTGAACGTCCGCAGCACGCCCGTCGTGGCGATCTTCGTCGAATGGAACTCGGTGCCGAAGCACGCCGCACAGGCATTGCGGCGGTCGAAGAAGCGGGCCCCGCAGTTGGTGCACTCGTTCGCGACGAGGTGAGGGTCGCCGTCGTCGAGCACCAGGTAGTCGACGAGCGGCACGCGGCTCGAGGTTGCAGTATCAGCCATGCCCGCGAACGTACCCACCGTCCGCTCGCTGCGACGACCCGGCGGGATCAGCGCTCGGGGGCGAGTGCGGCCAGCCACGCCGGTAGACGCGTCGGTCGGCCGGCGGAGGTGACGCAACCGTGCACGGTCACGCCGGTCGCCCGCGGACGCGAAACGCCCGTGTCGTCGTCGACGGTGATCAGATACGCCATCTGGAACGTCGCACGCGTGACGTCTGCGAGGAGGAGATGGACCGTGATCTCGTCGTCGAACTCGAGCGGCACGCGGTACTGCACGAACGATTCGAGCACAGGCGACTCGAGGCCGGCGTCACGCCACTCGGTGAACGGATGGCCGATCGCACGCAGGTACTCGACGCGGGCCTCTTCGAAGTAGGCGAGGTAGTTGCTGTGATGGACGATGCCCATCGCATCGGTCTCCACGAATCGCACTCGGATCCGATGCGCGAACTCGTAGTCGTCGGGCGAGGTCGAGGGATCGACGGACAAACGCACTCGGCGACCCTACAAGTCGGGCCCGTGTCGGCTCTACAGTCGGACGCGTGACCCCAGCTGTCGTTGCGCTCGAAGCGGCCGGCATCGCCCACACGCTCCACGAGTACGACCGCGGCGACGACCTCCACGACTTCGGACGCGAGGCCGCCGACTCGCTCGGGCTCGATCACGACCAGGTCTTCAAGACACTGGTGGTCGTCGCTGACGACGAGCTCGTCGTGGCGATCGTCCCGGTCAGCTGCCAACTCTCGATGAAGCGCGTGGCCGCGGCGGTGGGCGCGAAGCGAGCGACGATGTGTGACCCCGCTGTCGCCGAGCGAACGTCGGGCTACATCGTCGGCGGTATCAGCCCGATCGGTCAGCGCAAGCGACTGCGCACCGTGATCGACGAGACGGCCGAGCTCTTCGACACCGTCTACGTCAGCGGTGGCAAGCGGGGGATGGACATCGGGCTGGCCCCGAGCGATCTGATCACGTTCCTCGACGCCATCGCCGCCCCGATCACCGCGTAGGGGGCTCAACGCGCCGGATGACGCATGAGCGCCTCGATGCGCGCCACCCGTGTTCTCGCAGGCGGATGCGAGGCGGCGAGTCGAGCCCGCCATCCGATCGGTCGACGGCCGGTTCCCTGCGCCAACAGCTCGCGCAGGGCACTCGCGAGCTCGCGCCCGAAACCCATCCGGACGGCGCGGCGATCTGCTTCGAACTCCGACGAGTGCCCGACGAGGTTCGCAACGGCATCGCTGCTGCGCAGCGCCGCCGTGAACACCCATGACAGTGCATGCATGGCGACGGCGACCACCGAACCGGCCGCCTTCACCGCCGGCGACTTCTGCCCGAACGAGCCTGCGGCCGCGGTCCCGACGTTCTCGAGGAAGAACCCGACACGGGCCAGCAGCACGACGGGTGCCGAGAGCCAGTGCCCGATCGTGATCGCCACCGTGTGCAGCCCGAGGTGATGGCTCAACTCGTGGGCAAGGACGCCCCGCAGCTGCGATTGGGTGAGTTCGTGCACCGCGAAACTGGTGACGAGCACGAGGTGCCCACCGCAGGCGAACGCGTTCAACTCCTCGGTCGGAAGCACGCGTACCACGTATCGGTTCGCCGGCAGCCCGTTGGCCTGCGCGATCTGCGCCCACAGCGGCTCGATGATCTCCGCCTCGTGTGTCGTGGCGGGCCGGGCGCGCAGCAACGGAGTGAGCACGAGCACTTGAATCGGCCGCACGAACAGCGCCAGCCCCGCCGCGAAGAAGCCGACCACCACCCACCAGTAGCGAAGATCTGTGGTCAGCCCGAACGGCAACCAGATGAGGAACACAGCGAGCAGCGTGAAGGGCAGGATGGCAACCACAGGCATGAACGCCCAGATCGCGCCTCGCTCGACGCTCCTCGCGCCCTGACGTGCTCGCATCGCGGTGGTCACGATACGCATAGTGACCAAGCGTTCGTGTCGGTGTGGACTTGTTCAAGATCTGTTCTGGCTCTCGCACCGTCACCATGGTGCGCGTTACGGTCGGATCAGTCGCCCAACGGAACGTCGGGGGACCCGCCAACAAGGAGTACGGGTGCAGGAGTCAGCGATAGCAGCGCACGAGCGCGAACAGCAGGTTGTTCGGTCGCTGCTCGACGAAGCTGCTCGTTGCCGCACGCTCGATCCGATGCAGTCGCGGCAGTTCGCCTTGGACGCCCGGGTGCTCGCACGGACTGCGGCGCAGCCGGCGCTCGAAGCCGAAGCGCTGTACCACTTGGCCTCGATCGCCCACCAGCGAGGCCGATCCGAGTACGCGTTCGCGCTTGCGACCGAAGCGGTCGAGTTGACGGAGCCGAGCGAGGTCAGCTTGACACTCGCCTGGTCGCTGCACTTGATCGGCGTGGTCCACTACCAGGCGAGCAACTACTCCGAGGCGCTGTCGCACTGCTTGCGGGCGCTGCAGGTGTACCGCGCGACTGAACACTGCGTCGACGAGGGGCGGATCCTGCACACGGTTGCTGCGATCTACCAGTCGATGGCCGACTACGACCGGGCGATCTCGACCTACGAGACCGCCCTGGCCGTCAACGAGGCGCTGACGCGGCCCGACGTCGATGCGATGGTGCTCGGCAACCTTGCCCGCATCCGCGGGCGCCGTGGCGAGCATCAAGTCGCCGTCGAACTCGGTCACCGAGCGATGTCGCTCGCACGACGCGACGCGCCGCATCTGGTTGGGAGCCTGCTCGCTGATCTTGCCGAGGCGCACGCTGCGCTCGGCGATTTCACGGCGACCGATGCGTGTTTCGCCGAGGCGCGCGCTGCTTGGATGGGTCGGGTCGAGTCGGGGGAGGAACTGCCGGTTCCCGAGCAACTGGGGGTGATGGTGTCCGAGGGGCGTGTTGCCCTGCGCACGGGGCGCCTCGACCAGGCGATTGGCTTGTTGCTCGCTGCGCTCGACCTGGCCGACCGGACCGATCACCGCGAGATGGAACTCGAACTCCACGATCTCCTGGCCGTGGCGTACAAGCAAGCGGGACGGTTGACGGAGGCACTCGAGCATCGCGAGCGTCACTTCGCGCTGCACCGCGAGATCTTCACCGACGCGGCCGACCTTCGCATGCGAACCGTGCGGGTGGCGCACGACAATGAGAACGCCCGGCACCTCGGCCAGATCACGAGACTCACGACATCCGGCCTCGTCGCCGACTTCGCCCACGGTCACGCCGATGTGGATGCGTACCATCTCGAAGCGTTCGAGCGCCTGGCAGCACTGGCCGAGATGCGCGGGGGCAGCACGACTCGGCACACGAGCGGCGTCGGCGACCTCGCCGCCGAGATCGGCCACGCCATCGGCCAACAGCCTGAGTGGTGCGAACGGCTCCGGCTCGCCGCTCGGCTCCACGACATCGGCAAGGTGGCCGTGAACGATCACGTGCTGATGAAGCCGGGACCATTGACGGTCGAGGAGTTCGACGAGGTGAAGCAGCACACCGTATTGGGTCGTCGTCTGCTGTCGGGCGTGTCGACCGATCTGTTCGCACTCGCTGCCGAAGCGGCCTGGTCGCATCACGAGTGGTGGGACGGGTCGGGCTACCCGAACGGGCTCGAGGGCCGGGCGATTCCGTTGTCGGGTCGAATCGTCGCGATCGCCGACGTGTTCGACTCGCTGGCGACGCGACGTGTGTACAAACGCGAGTGGACGCGTGACGAGGCCGTCAGGTTCGTGGTGTCCGGTTCGGGCACGCAGTTCGATCCCGAACTCGTCGACGCCTTCGTCAAGGTGCTCGTCGCGCGCTATCCAGCGCTCGACGCCGGCGCCCCCGACGCCGGCGACGCGTTGTGACGCGAGCGCAGTTCTTGTTCAGCGCAGCGCGTTGAGCACCCAACGCCGAACGAACACGGCGAGTTCATCGACGGTGATGTCGTCGCCCAATCGGCCGTTTCGGTACGAGTTCGAGAACGACGACACGGTGCCGAGCACGCCGACCGCGATCAGGTCGGATGGGGCGTCGGCGATCGTTCCGGCTCGCTGGCCGTCCTCGACGAGACGCCGGACGTCGTCGAGGTAGACGCCGGCGCCTTCGGCGAGGACGTCGGCCACCTCGGGGTCGCTGCGCTCGACGTCGAGGAGCGCGAAGTACGCCGCGTGATCGGCCATGAAGCGAACACTTGCCTCGGCGCCGTCCGCGATGCGGGTGACGGCGTTGGCGTCGGGATCCATTGCGGTGCCCTGGGCGCGACGCAAGCGCAGGCGCATCGTGCGGACCAACTCGGCGAACAACGCACCCTTGGTCGGGAAGTACCAGTAGAAGAGTCCCTTGGCGACTCCCGCAGCGGTGCAGATGTCGGCGATGCGAGTGGCCGAGTAGCCGCGGGCGGCAAACAACTCGGCGGCTGCGTCGAGGAGCTGCTGTTTGCGTTCGAGCCCGTGCTCGGTGTGTTGGCGCTCGTCGGCGCGGTCGATGCGTTCCGCGTCGGTGCTGGCACTTGTCACCGCGACAGTCCAACCGAAACTTGACCCACCGGTCAAGACGTACGAACGGTGTCAGACACCGTTCGTGCGTTCCGGCCGGTCGGGAGGCGGTGCGCGAGCGCAACTACCCTCTCGTGCAATGGCCGCCACCCGTGACGATCGGATCGCCAACCGGACGCGCAACGAGAAGTGGCAGAACGTGCCATTGCGCATCGAGATGGCCGAGTGCATCAACTGTGATGCGTGCCTGCGTCACTGTCCGCCGCACTTCGGGGCGATCTTCAACCATGGTGCCGACGTGATCATCCTTCCCGAGCTGTGCAGTGGCTGCGACAAGTGCCTGCCCGTGTGCCCGGTCGACTGCATCTACCCCGACCCCGATTGGCAGGCGACGACGGTGCCGGACGACTGGTGGGACGAACCCCTCAGTCCCAACGACCCGTACTGCTGAGTGTCCCAAGCGGGGTCAGACCTCAGACGTCACCGTTTCGAACTTGCTCGGCGAGGTTCCGGACGGGTGTTCCAGCGAGTAGAAACGGTGACCATGACGACCTCACCCGTCCTGCCTGAAGCCGAACCGATGTCCCGCGAGGGCACATCCGACGTCGGGGTGCTCGTCGTGCACGGCTTCACCGGCAACCCCTCGTCGATGCGTGGGATCGCGGAGGCGATGGTCGCGCTCGGTCACCACGTCGAAATGCCCCGTCTGCCCGGCCATGGCACGACGGTCGAGGAGATGGTCACCACCGGCTGGGTCGACTGGACCGGCGAGGTTCGCGCCGCCCACGGTCGGCTGGCCGATCGTGTCGATCGGATCGTCGTGGTCGGGCTGAGCATGGGTGGGTCGTTGACGCTCTGGTCCGGATTCGAACTGTCGAAGGTCGCCGGCCTCGTGTGCATCAATCCGGCAACGACGCCACAGGACCCCGCCGTGTTGGAGATGCTTCAGGAGATGGTCGACGACGGAACCGAGATCGCGCCGGCCATCGGTGGAGACATTGCCGACCCCGATGTCGAGGAGAGCTCCTACGACGGTGCGCCATTGCGACCGCTGCTGTCGTTCATGCGCGAGGGCCTGATGCCGATGGCCGACCGCTACGGAGACCTGCAGATGCCACTGCTGCTGATCACCTCGCGACAGGACCACGTCGTCGAACCGGCGAACAGCGAGCACCTGGCGGCGAGCTACGGCGGTGACGTCGAGCACGTCTGGCTCGAACGGAGTTACCACGTCGCAACGCAGGACTACGACCGCGCCGACATCGAACGCATGACGGGCGAGTTCGTCGCACGCGTCACGGCGAGCTGACTCGGCCGTCAATGACTGCATCGCTGCTGGGTTCGATCCCCAGCCCGGAGTTCAACTCGATCGAGATCGGGCCGTTCAGTCTGAACATGTACGGGCTGATGATCGCGCTCGGTGTCGTCGCCGCTGTCTGGCTGTTCGGACGGCGACTCGAGGAGCGCGAGATCGGCACCCGCGACGATGCCAGCTCGATCGCGATCTGGGCCGTCCTTGCGGGCGTCATCGGGGCTCGGCTCTATCACGTCGCCACCGACTGGGATCTGTTCGCCGACGACCTCGGCCGGATCCCTCAGATCTGGAAGGGCGGCCTGGGCATTCCCGGAGGCCTGCTCCTCGGCATCCCGGTCGGGCTCTACATGGCCAAGCGGCGCGGGATCCCGCTCGCGGCCGCCGCAACGTGCGCGGCACCGGCGATTCCGCTCGCGCAGGCGATCGGACGGTGGGGCAACTACTTCAACCAGGAGCTGTTCGGTCGCCCGACCGACCTGCCGTGGGGGCTCGAGATCGATGCCGTGCACTTCGACACCACCGTGTACGCAGTCGGAACCACGTTCCACCCGACGTTCCTCTACGAATCGCTGTGGAGCCTGGCGTTGTGCCTGCTGTTGCTCTGGATCGACAAGCGGTTCCGGCCGGCACCCGGCCAGCTGTTCGTGATGTACATCATCGGCTACGGCGTCGGCCGTTTCTGGGTGGAGGGCATGCGAATCGATCGTGCCGACGAGATGATCGGTCTGCGGTGGAATCAGTGGGTGGCGTTGATGGCGGTCGTCGGCGGCGCGGTGGTGCTCGCCTGGATGCGGCGCCATCCGATTCCCGAGCCGGTCACGACGGGGTACGTGCACGACGAGGTCGAGTCGACGGACGAGGACGAGCCGACGGACGAGGACGAGCCGACGGACGAGGACGAGTCGACGGACGAGGTCGGGCCGGGCGATGAGGCCGAACCCACGGACGAGGTCCAGGCGACGGACGATTCGGGCGAGCCCACGGATGAGGTCGAGCCGATGGATGAGGCCGAGTCGACGGATGATTCGGTCGAGCGCGCGGAGCGATCAGGCGGGGAGCCGAGCGCCTGACTTCGTGTCGAACAGGTGGAGGCCCGCCGGTCGGGGCACCAAGCTCACCTTGTCGCCGCTCTGCAGTGGGCTGAGCCCGTCGGTGCGAGCCACGATTTCCTTGTCGGTGCCGCTGGCGATGCAGTAGAGGAATGCCTCGGAGCCGAGTTCCTCGACGAACTCGACCGTGGCGTTCAGACCGCCGTCGGCGCCGATCTCGAAGTCGTTCGGCCGGACCCCGACGGTGATCGCCCCCGAGGTCAACGCCTCGAGTTGGTCGGGGGTCAACGGCACGCGCAGGGTGCCGTAGGTGGCGTCTGCGCCGTCGATCGTCGACGCCAACAGGTTCATGGCCGGCGATCCGATGAACCCGGCGACGAACTCGTTCACCGGGTTGGTGAACAACTCTCGCGGCGACGCACACTGCTGGAGAACGCCGTCATTCATCACGGCGACGCGGTCGCCCATGGTCATCGCTTCGGTCTGATCGTGGGTGACGTACACCGTCGTGACGCCGAGTTCTCGCTGCAGCGCGGCGATCTGCGTGCGCGTCTGGACGCGTAGCTTCGCGTCGAGGTTCGACAGCGGCTCGTCCATCAGGAACACCTGGGGCTCGCGCACGATCGCACGGCCCATCGCAACGCGCTGGCGCTGTCCGCCGGAGAGCTTGGCGGGCTTGCGATCGAGGAGTTCGTAGAGGTCCAGGATCCGCGCCGCCTCTTCGACCCGCGTGCGGCGCTCCTTCTTCTTGACCTTCTTCACCTTGAGGTGGAAGCCGATGTTCTCCGCCACCGTCATGTGTGGGTAGAGCGCGTACGACTGGAACACCATCGCGATGTCGCGGTCCTTCGGCGCCACGTCGGTGACGTCGCGATCGCCGATCAGGATGTGGCCGTCGTCCACCGGCTCGAGACCGGCGAGCATCCGCAGCGTCGTCGACTTGCCGCAGCCCGACGGGCCGACGAGCACGAGGAACTCGCCGTCGCCGATCTCGAGGTCGAGTGCGTCGACCGCTGGCGCATCGGTGCCCGGATAGGTCCGGCTGGCGTGCTGGAACGTGACGGTGGCCAAGCGATGCTCCTGAACTCGTGGACGTCGTGATGCCCTGTGGCGACCATCATCATGGCCGCTGCGCTCCGCCCCGACCGCACTCTTCCCGTCCGGACTCATCGATGCTGCGATGAGCGAACTGACCGTATTCGGCGGTTTGGCTCATCGCAGGTTGGTGTTCGCCGGTTGCGATGAGCGAACTGGCCGTATTCGGTGGTTTGGCTCATCGCAGGTTGGTGTTCGCCGGTTGCGATGAGCGATCTGACCGTATTCGGTGGTTTGGCTCATCGCAGGGTCCTGTCGGAGGGTGGGGTCGGCGGGCTGATCGTGGGCGGCGGTAGCTCGGCGTGGTCAACTGTCGGCGTGCCAGATCTCGTTCACCTACGCGGCAGCTCGTTCGATCTCGTCGTCGATGTCGCGACGGCGACGCCGACGATCGTGCACTGGGGTCAATCGTTGGGTGACGCGCCGAGTCTCGATGCGCTCGACGCGGCGCTCGGCCGACCAGCGGTTGCCGGCGCGTTGGGCGCGGTGGCCCCGATCAGCATCGTGCCGCTGCACGCGGAGGGCTTCGCGGGGCGACCCGGTCTGGCCGGTCGGCGAGGTGGCGGTCGCGACTGGTCGCCTCGGTTCGTGCCGACAGCGCACCGTCTCGACGGTGACACGCTCACCGTGGAGTCGAGCGATGAACTTGCCGGTCTGGCGCTGACGACCGAGATCTCGGCCGCCGAGGTCCTCGAGGTGCGGGTGACGATCACCAACGTCGGCGATCGCCGCTACTCGCTCGATGCGCTGACCGTGAGTGTGCCGCTGCCCGACAGCGCCGACGAACTCCTGCGTTTCGAAGGTCGTTGGGCCCGCGAGTTCCACCCGGTGCGCAACGCGTGGCACGACGGGGCAGTCGTGTCGGAGCATCTCCGGGGCCGTACGTCACACGAACACGTGCCGCTGTTGTTCGCCGGCGCCTCCGGTTTCGGTGAATGGGTCGGTGAGGTGCACGGCGTGCACCTCGCCTGGAGCGGGAATCACACCATGCTCGCCGAGCGTCTCGCCGACGGCCGACGGTACGTGCAGGCCGGCGAGCTGCTGCATCCCGGCGAAGTCGTGTTGGAGTCGGGCCAGTCGTACACGACGCCCGAGGTCGTCGCGGTCTACTCGTCGGATGGATTGACGCCCGCCACCTGGGGGTTTCATCGGTCGGTGCGGTCGAGCCCGGCGCACCCGACATCACCACGCCCGGTCCTGATCAACACCTGGGAGGCGGTGTACTTCGACCACGATCTCGAGACGCTGCGTGAGCTGGCCGACGTCGCCGCTGACGTCGGGGTCGAACGGTTCGTGCTCGACGACGGATGGTTCGGTTCCCGTCGCGACGACACGTCCGGTCTCGGCGACTGGTGGGTGTCGCCCGAGGTGTATCCCGACGGCCTTGCGCCGCTGATCGAGCACGTCACCGGTCTCGGGATGGAGTTCGGCATCTGGGTCGAGCCCGAGATGGTCAACCCGGACAGCGACCTGTTCCGAGCCCATCCGGAGTGGGCGCTCACCACCGACGGCTACGACCCGGTGCTCGGCCGCAACCAACTCGTCCTCGATCTCGGTCGACCGGAGGCGTTCGAACACGTCCTCGGCCTGCTCGATGCACTGCTTCGCGACCACGACATCGCCTACGTCAAGTGGGACATGAACCGCGACCACGTCCAGGGGTCAGGTGCTCGCGGAGCACCCGGCACGCACTTCCAGACGAAAGCGCTGTACGCGCTGCTCGACGAGCTGCGCCGGCGTCACCCCGATGTCGAGTTCGAGTCGTGTGCAAGTGGGGGTGGCCGGATCGACCACGAGATCCTGCGCCGCGTCGAGCGGGTCTGGACCAGCGACTGCAACGACGCGCTCGAGCGTCAGACCATCCAGCGTGGCGCGTCGATGTTGCTCCCTCCCGAGGTGATGGGCGCTCACATCGGGCCGACCCGAGCGCACACCACCGGCCGGGTCCATACGCTCGCGTTCCGGGCGGCGACAGCGCTGTTCGGCCATCTGGGTGTCGAGTGGAACGTTGCTCGGCTCGACGACGATCGTCGGGCGGCGCTTGCCGAAGTCGTCGCCGTGCACAAGCGATTCCGGCCGTTGCTGCACAGCGGTGACGTGGTGCGCTTCGACACCGAGCCGGCGTACTCGCGCGCACGGGGTGTACGCGGCTGACCGATCTGAGGCGTTGGTGTCGTTCGCGCAGCTCGCGACGGCGCCCAGCCTCACGCCACCACCGCTGCGGTTGCCGGGCCTCGACCCCGACGGGCGATACCGGGTCGAACACATCGCACTCCCCGACGAGCGGTGGGGGATGGCGTTGACGCAACCCGCGTGGTTGACCGACGGCGTCGAGTTGACCGGCCGCCAGCTGGCTGCCCACGGCATCCGCCCACCGGTCATGCATCCCGAATCAGCCGTGCTCATCTCGCTCGTCCGTGACCCCTGATCGCACGCAGGTGGCGCGGCGGGTACCGTTCGGGTCCGTGGCGAACTGTCACCGATCCGAGGTTCGAGCGTGACCGAACGCAAGCCCACCGGACTGAGCTGGGAGTCGTGGACCGAGCGGCAGATCGAAGCGGGACGTCGCGCCGGCCTCTTCGATGGGCTCGACGGTGAAGGCAAGCCGATCGAAGGGCTCGACGAACGCGACGACGACTGGTGGATCAAGGCGAAGCTCCGCCGCGAGGAATTCGACTACCTCCCACCGACGATCGCCATCCGGGGTGAGCGTGACCGGGCCGTGGCCGCAGCACTGGCCGCAGCCGACGATGCGGAGGCCCGCCAGATCCTCGAGGCGATCAACGATCGCATCCGGTACATCAACAGCCACACCGTGTCGGGCCCGCCATCCACGGTCTGGGTGGTCGACATCGACTCGATCCTCGAACGCCGACACCATGCCTGATCGGCGCGACCCAGCCCGAAAAATGCCTGGATCTGCGCGCTGAGCGCAACAAACGAGGCACTTTTCGGGCTGGTATGGATCTCACACCAACTCTGTGACAGCCCCACGTCAGAGTCGACGATGAGGAGTCGATGCATCGGCTCCTCCTCGTCGCCGAGTGAGTCCGAAGCTGGTCACGATCCGTGGCCTTCTGGCGAAAGCCGAGGCCACCGAGTTTCCAGCGGAGGTCGGAGCGTTCACGGCCAGAGCGCAGGCGTTGATCATCGAAGCTCGCCTCGACGAGGCGACCGTTCGCGCGAGTTCGGGTCGGCGGTCGACAGGACGGGTATCCGCCATCCGCCATCCGCATCGGCATCGACGAGCCCTACATCGCGTCGAAGCAGTCGTTGCTGCACGTCACTGCGACGGCGAATGACGTTCGTTGTGTGTTCCACCGCGGTGTCGACGTCGCGACACTGGTCGGACCCGCCGGGCGGCCCGCAATGCCTCGTTCGTCGGAGCAGCGGTCGATGCGCTGCCTGTTCTGGCGGCCGACGATCGGGCGACTGCCGAGCTGTTCGATCGTCTCGTCGGTCGGACCACGGAGAGCGGTGTTGCACCTGGTGGTACACTTTGTTCATGCCGACCGCTCGACCGCGACATCCGGTCACCGAGACCCCCGAAGTCGCCGAGATCCTCGATCAGGCCGTTCGACGATGGGGAAACCTTCCACGCAGCAAGCTGATCCAGCTGATCCTCGATGACTGGGCGAGCGGCGGCAGTGGGCCCGCAGCGAGGGCGGCGGCGCGAACGCGGCTCGAGGGGTCGATGCGGGGCACAGCCGGCGTCTATGTCCGGCACGAGGACTGGCCGGCGTGATCGTCGCCGACGCCAGTTGGGTCATCGCTCTCAGCGATCCCGATGACCCACACCATGCCGCGGCCGTCGTGCTGAACAGGATGACGATCGACGCAGTCGTGGTGTTGCATCCCGTCACGCTTGCCGAGTGTCTCATCGGCCCGGCGTCGCGTGGACTGTTGGACCACGCAGCCGGTGCGTTCCGGTCCTCCTTCGAGATCGCCAGCGTGGACGCCGACGCTCCGCTGCGGTGGGCAGCGCTTCGCGCTGGCTCGGGGCTGCGTCTCCCCGACTCGATCGTGCTCGACACGGCGTTGGTCGGCGGCGCCGAAGCGATCCTGACCTTCGACCGCGAACTCGCGGCGGAGGCCCTCGATCGTGCGATCGCCTGCCCAACGGGACGCCCGGAGGGCTGATCGATCAGCGGGGGCGGGCGACGCCGCGGAATCGCAGCGGTGCTTCCTCGAGCTCCTCGTCGTAGTGCGCAGCCCAGCCGGCGATCCGCGCCACGGCGAACAGTGGCGTGTCCGGGTGCAGGCCTCCGGCCCAGGTGAGCGCGCCCAGTGCCAGGTCGACATTCGGTTGGTGGGGGAGCGTGCGGCCGACTTCCTCGACGATTGCATCGACGAGAGCCAGTGCGTCACGGTCGATGGGCCGAATCGCGTCCATCAGCGGACCGAATCGAGGGTCGACGCCGCGGTACACCTTGTGGCCGAAGCCAGGGACTGGTTGTCGCGCCGCGCGGGTCTCGGCGACGGCCGTAGCGGCCCCTCGCTCAGCGCTCAGCTCGAGGAACCGGTGGACGGAGGCTGCTGCCGATCCGTGCAGCACCCCCTCGATCGAGGCGAGGCCCGCCGCAAACGCTGCGTACGGGGATGTGCGCGTGGATGCGGCAACTCGAACGGCCAATGTGCTGGTCGCGAGCTCGTGGTCCGCGAGCAGCGCCAAGGCGGTGTCGATGGCGGCCACGAGGTCTGGCGACGGTTGCTCGTCCCAGGCGGACGCGAGGCGGAGCGCGAAGCCACCGGTCCGTCGGCGAGATCCGTAGAGGGCAGGTGTCGCGAGGAGCAGCCGTCGCGCCGCGGTCGAGGCGGCGTCGTCACGGTGGAGTGCGTCGAGCACGTGCGCAGCGATCGCCAGTCGGCCGATCGCCGTTGCGTCGAGTTCGGCGATGCGAGCGGTCGCTTCCAGGTCCGCGACGGCTGCCTTGGGCCACGACGTGCTCGTCGCCGGCTCGATCGAACCGGTTGCCCACAGAAGTTCGGCGACGTCCTCGAAGCGGTGTCCGCGCACCAGATCGACCACGTCGTGGCCGCGGAACTCGAGCGCTGCCTCGTGCATCGTGGTCACGTCCGAGCGGACCTGGACATCGATGGTCGGGCGTGGCCCGGGAGCCGACCGGCGGCTCTGCGCGCTCAGGCGTTCGACCTCGTCGCGCGCGAACAGTGAGGTCCGGCCGTCGGGGGCGGTCGTCCGCATCAACCGGCCGCGGCTGACGTAGGCGTAGAGGGTCGGCTTCGACACGCCGAGGATTTCTGCGGCCTCGGTCGAGCGGATCAGGGTGCTCATGGAATCACTGTCGTCGAATTCGTTGATCTGGTCAACGTTGATTCGATCAATGTTGATCTACGGCATTGATCGTCGAACACTGGCGGCCATGACACAACTGATCGATGTACCTGCCGGACTCAACGGGGTGGTCGCCGCCGACACGGCGATCGGCGCAGTCGACGGCGACCGCGGATTCTTCCACTACGGGCCGTACGACGCCACAGTCCTCGCCCGAACCCGATCGTTCGAGGACGTCTGGTTCCTCGTCCGCAACGGTCGCCTGCCCGATCCCGAGGAGGGCGCGGCGTTCCGAACGGAGACCGCAGCGCTCCGTTCCATCCCCGCTGGTCTCGTCCCGGTGATCGACACGGTCGGCCGAATGGATGCGTCGATGTTGTCGAAGCTCCGATCGGTGCTGTCGGTCGCCGCCGGCCCGCTCGGGTTGAGTCCGGTGATCGACGTCGGCGACACCGTCCGACGAGTGCAGACACTGCGGCTCGCCGCGCTCGTGCCGTCGATCCTTGCAGCCCTCTACCGGGTCGGCTCAGGACAACGTCCTGTCGAGGCTGACCCGACCCTCGGTCATGCGGCGGCGTACCTGCACCAGACGACCGGCGTGGTGCCGACACCGGTGGCGGCGCGGGCAGTCGAGCAGTACATGATCCTCACGATCGACCACGGGTTCAACGCGTCGACGTTCACCGCGCGGGTGGTCGCCTCGACGGGTGCCGACCCGGCGGACGCCGTGTGCGCAGCACTTGGAGCATTGGCCGGGCCGTTGCACGGCGGCGCGCCAAGTCGTGCGCTCGACGCGCTCGACGAGATCGGATCGGTCGATGCGGCGGCCGACTGGGTGCGAGGTGAGGTAGCCGCCGGTCGGCGCATCATGGGCTTCGGCCACGCCGTCTACCGGGCGCCGGACCCGCGATCGGCGCTGCTGCGTGAGGTCGCCGAGCGGCTCGGCGGCGACCTCGTCGAGTTGGCCACTGCGATCGAGGCCGAGATCCTCGTCACGCTCGCCGAACTCAAACCCGGTCGCCCGTTGCCGAGCAACGTCGAGTTCTACGCCGGCGTCGTGATGGAGACCGCCGGCCTCCCGCGGTCGATGTTCACCCCGACCTTCGCGGTCAGTCGAACCGTCGGGTGGTGTGCACACATTGTCGAGCAGGCCGCCGCCGGCAAACTCATCCGCCCGTCCTCGCGCTACGTCGGCGCGCCGGTCATCCACTGACCGCGAACCGCTCGCCGCCGCCAATCCCCGATCGAGCCCGAAAAATGCCTCGTTTGTTGCGCTCAGCGCGCAGATCGAGGCATTTTTCGGGCTGAGGGCGCGCGACGGGCCGGTAGCGTGGGGTGTCGTGTCCGACCGCATCACTCCAGAGGCCGTGGCGAAGGTGGCCAAGCTCGCTCGGCTGTCGCTCAGCGACGCCGAACTCGATCAGGCGACCCACCAACTGAGCGACATGCTCGACCACTTCGCCGACATCGATGCGCTCGATCTCGACGGCGTCGAGCCGATGACGCACCCGACGCCGATCGCCAACGTGATGCGCGAGGACATCGAGATGGACTGCCTCGACCGCGACGAAGTGCTCGCCGCCGCGCCCGCGGCCGAGGACGGGCGCTTCCGCGTGCCGCCGATCGTCGGGTTGGAGGATTGATCGTGAGCGACGAGTTCCCGACCAGCGCCGCGGACATCGCCTGGAACGTCCGCAACAACCTCACGAGCGCCGCCGACGTGCTCGAACGCCATCTCTCGACGATCGACGATCGTGAGGGTGACATCCACGCCTTCAACCTCGTGCTTGCCGACGAGGCCCGGACTCGGGCCGCCGAGATCGACGACGCCGTCTCGGTCGGTCGCGATCCGGGGCCGCTCGCCGGTGTGCCGATCGCGCTGAAGGACAACATGTGCACTCGCGGGATCCCCACCACGTGCTCGT
The DNA here is from genome assembly GCA_963828415.1 of Ilumatobacteraceae bacterium. Taxonomy (GTDB): domain Bacteria; phylum Actinomycetota; class Acidimicrobiia; order Acidimicrobiales; family Ilumatobacteraceae; genus Sva-07. The sequence goes on along the minus strand of CAWHEI010000012.1, from coordinate 943,071 downwards.
CGAAGATCCTCGACGGCTGGCGCCCGCCGTACGACGCCACCGTCGTCACCAAGCTCCGCGAGGCGGGCGCGATCGTGATCGGCAAGACCAACCTCGACGAGTTCGCGATGGGCTCGAGCACCGAGAACTCGGCATTCGGACCCACGCGCAACCCGCATGACACGAGCCGCGTGCCCGGTGGGTCGAGCGGTGGATCAGCCGCGGCGGTCGCCGCCGGCTTCGCCGCAGTGAGCCTCGGCTCCGACACCGGCGGCTCGATCCGCCAACCCGCCGCGTTGTGCGGCGTCGTCGGCGTCAAGCCCACCTACGGAGCGGTGAGCCGATATGGCCTCGTTGCGTTCGCATCGAGCCTCGACCAGATCGGTCCGTTCGCTCACGACGTCGCCGACGCGGCGCTCGTACTCGAGTCGATCTCCGGTCACGACCAGATGGACTCGACGTCGATCCGGCAGGGGCCGCTCGACATCACCCGCCAACTCGAGATGGGTGTCGCCGGGCTCCGCATCGGTCGCATCACCGACCTGCCTGAAGGCGCCAGCCCGGACGTCGCCGCCCGGCTCGACGAGGCGTTCGACGCGCTCCGCGACGCCGGCGCCGAGATCGTCGACGTCGAGGTCCCCGCGTTCGGCTACGGCCTCACCGCGTACTACTTGATCGCACCGGCCGAGGCCTCGAGCAACCTGGCCCGCTACGACGGTGTCCGGTTCGGCCATCGGATCGAGGCGCCCGACACGAATGCCATGTACATGGCGACTCGTACCGACGGGTTCGGCGCCGAGGTCAAGCGGCGCATCATGCTCGGTACCTACGCGCTGTCGGCGGGCTACTACGACGCCTACTACGGCCGTGCGCTGAAGGTCCGGCGGCGCATCGCCGCCGACTTCGCCACCGCGTACGAGCGGGCCGACGTGCTGCTCACCCCGGCGTCGCCAACGGTGGCGTTCCACCTGGGCGACAAGACGTCCGACCCGATGTCGATGTACCTCTGCGACACCTACACGATCCCGTCGAACCTCACCGGCGACCCCGCGATGAGCGTGCCGTTCGGGACCGGTGACGACGGGTTGCCCGTCGGCGTGCAGGTGCTGGCGCCGGCACTGGAGGAGTCACGAATGTTCCGTACCGCCGCCGAGCTCGAACGGAGGGCGCCCCGATGAGCGAGATCGCGGCAGAAGCAGGCGTCGAGACGTGGACGTTCCGCGGCTACGAGATGGTGGTCGGACTCGAAGTGCACGTGGAGCTCGCGACCCGCACGAAGCTGTTCTCGGCATCGCCGAACCGCTTCGGTGACGAACCGAACACGAACATCGACCCGGTCACGCTCGGCCTGCCCGGCGCCCTTCCCGTGCTCAACCGGCAGGCGGTGGAGCTGGCGATGCGGCTCGGGCTGGCGCTCGACTGCACCGTGCAGCGGTCGACGTTCGCCCGCAAGAACTACTTCTATCCGGACATGCCCAAGGCGTACCAGATCAGCCAGTACGACGAGCCGATCTGCATCGACGGCTGGCTCGACCTGCCCGGAAGCATTCGCGTCGGCATCGAGCGGGCGCATCTCGAAGAGGACACCGGCAAGTCGACCCACATCGGCGGCAGCGGTGGTCGCATCCATGGCAGCGACTTCTCGCTGATCGACTTCAACCGTGCCGGCGTGCCACTCGTCGAGATCGTGAGCCGACCGGACATCCGTACACCCGACCAGGCCAAGGCGTACGTGAGTGAGCTGCGAGCGATCCTCGTCGCCGTCGGCGCGTCGGACGCGAAGATGGAAGAGGGCTCGATGCGCGTCGACGCGAACGTCAGCGTGCGACTGCCCGGCGCCGAGTTCGGCACGCGGTGTGAGATCAAGAACGTCAACTCGGTCCGCTCGGTCGGTCGGGCGATCGAGTACGAGGCCCAGCGCCAGGTCGGCATGCTCGAAGCCGGCGAGTCGATCCGCCAGGAGACCCGTCACTGGGACGAGAACGACGGGCGCACCCACACCCTGCGCTCGAAGGAAGACGCCGACGACTACCGGTACTTCCAGGAGCCCGACCTCGTCGTCGTCGACCCCGATCCCGAATGGATCGAGCGGGTGCGGGCGAGCCTGCCCGTGCTCCCGGCGGCTCGTCGTGCGCACCTCGCTGCAGCCACCGGTCAGCCAGCCGACGCCGAGGCGATCCTCGTCGTCACCGATCGCGATCAGGACACCTACGTCGTCGCGGTCGCCGAAGCAGGCGGTGACGCGGCACGTGCGCTCGTGCACGTGAAGGAGGCGTTCGCCGAGCAGGGAGAGCGTCCGACGGTGCCCGCCGCCGACCTCGCCAAGCTCACGCGGCTCGAAGTCGACGGCAAGCTCACCGCCACGCAGGCCAAGCAGGTGTTGGCCGAGATCGTCGCGGCAGGTGGCGGCGATGCCGAGGCGATCGCGGCGGCCAAGGGCTTCGAGGCGATGGACACGAGCGAGCTCGAATCGATGGTCGACGACGCGATCGCCGCGCAGCCCGACGCTTGGGCGAAGTTCTGCGCCGGCGAGGGCAAGGCGATGGGTGCCCTGGTCGGCGCCGTGATGAAGGCCTCGAAGGGCCAAGCCGACGGCAAGGCCGTCACTGCGCTCCTCGAACAACGCCGCGCCGGTTGAACCGTTCCGCAGATCCGCACACGGCGCTGCCGGTCGCAGTGACAAAGTCACTTCTGGCCTGCCGATTGTCAGGCGCCTGACTGTCATACTCGAAGGCGTGGGGGACTTCGATCTCAGCGGGCAGGTGGCCGTCGTCACGGGAGCTGGTCGCGGGATCGGCGCCGGCATCGCCCATTCGTTGGCCGAGGCGGGCGCGTCGGTCGTTCTCGCCTCGCGAACGATCGAGGAGATCGAGCAGGTCGCGGCCACGATCCGCGCCACCGGCGGAGCGGCTCTTGCCGTACCGACCGACGTGACCGACACCTTCGCACTCGGGTCGCTCGCCACCGCGGCGCTCGACGAGTTCGGCCATCTCGACATCTGGGTCAACAACGCTGGTGGGTCGGTGGGTACCAAGTCCCTGGCGGAACTGAAGCGCAGCGAGTGGGACCGGTGTGTCGAGCTCAACTTCACGTCCGTCTGGAACGGTTCGATGGCGGCGGCGGAACAGATGAGGTGGGGTTCGATCATCAACATCGCGTCGATGGCCGCGTTCGGGGCGCTGCCCGGTGGCGGCCACTACGCCGCGTGCAAGGCCGCGGTGATCTCGCTCACACGGACCATGGCGGTCGAGCTGGCGCCGGACATCAGGGTGAACGCGATCGCGCCCGGGATGATCCCGACCAAGATGCTCTTCGACGCCATCGACCGGCGAGGCGTCGCCATCGACGAGCTCGCGGCGCGGGTGCCGCTGGGCCTCGGTACGCCGAGCGATGTGGGATCCGCGGTGGTCTACCTTGCCTCGCCTGCGGCGCGTTGGGTGACCGGGCAGACCATCCAGGTCTCCGGCGGGCTCGCGGCGTCCTGACTCGTCCGCGGCGTCGCGGCCTCGCCACACTCGGGCGATGGACTTCGAGATCCCCGCCGACATCCAGGACACCCTCGATCAGCTCGATGCGTTCATCGATGCCGAGATCAAGCCGCTCGAACAGAGCGACGACAACATTCGCTTCTTCGACCACCGTCGCGAGTGGGCGCGCACCGACTTCGACAACGACGGCGTGCCCCGTGCCGACTGGGAGGAACTGCTGCGCGAGATGCGTCGACGTGCCGACGCCGCCGGCTGGCTGCGGCTGGCGCTCCCGTCCGAGTTCGGAGGCCAGGACGCCAGCAACCTGAAGATGGCGATCATCCGCGAACACCTCGCCCACAAGGGCCTCGGGCTGCACAACGACCTGCAGAACGAGTCGTCGATCGTCGGAAACTTCCCAACGGTGCTGATGATGCGCGACTTCGGGACCGAGCAGCAGAAGGCCGACTGGATGCCCGGTTTCCTCGACGGCACTCGCCGCCTCGCGTTCGGGCTGACCGAGCCGAACCACGGCAGCGACGCCACGTACATGGAGACCACGGCGGTCCGCGACGGCGACGAGTGGGTCATCAACGGCATGAAGCGGTGGAACTCGGGGCTCCATCACGCCACTCACGACATCATCTTCGCCCGCACCTCGGGCGAGCCGGGCAGCCCCAAGGGCATCAGCGCGTTCCTCGTGCCGACCGATGCGCCGGGTTTCCAGGTCGACTTCTTCTGGTGGACGTTCAACATGCCGACGGATCACGCCGAGGTCAGCATGACCGATGTGCGCGTCGGCGCCGATGCGTTGTTCGGTGAGGTCGACCGGGGCCTGGAGTTGGCGCAGCACTTCGTGCACGAGAACCGCATCCGCCAGGCCGCGTCGTCGCTCGGCGCGGCGCAGTACTGCATCGACGAAGCGGTCGCCTACGCCAACAGCCGGACCACATGGGGTAAGAAGCTCTCGGTCAACCAGGGCATCCAGTTCCCGCTCGTCGAGCTGCACACCGAGGCGGCGATGCTCCGCCAGCTCGTGCGCTACACCGCCTCGATGCTCGATCAGAAACACCACATGGAGGTCACTCACCTCGTGGCGATGTGCAACTACCGCGCGAACCGGTTGGCGTGTGATGCGGCCGATCGGGCGATGCAGACCTGCGGTGGCGTCGGCTATTCGCGCCACATGCCGTTCGAGCACATCTACCGTCACCACCGGCGCTACCGCATCACGGAGGGCTCCGAAGAAATCCAGATGCGCAAGGTCGGCCAGCACCTCTTCGGCTTCGGCCGCAAGTAACGATTACATCAGGGGTCAGACCCGCGATGTAATCCGATGGGTCGGAGCGTGTGATCAGGTCGTCGGCAGACCGATCGAGGCCGCCATAGCCGCCGAAGCAGCACGGAAAAGCGCCTCGTCGTCGCGCACGAAGTTGCGCGTCTGGCCGAACAGCTCGAACGTCAACAGCCCGAACAACTGTGACCAGGCGGTGATGACGGCGAGCGTTCTGGTGTCGTCGACGTCCAGATCCAACTCGTCGCGGAGCGCGCCGAACGACTCGGCGAGAACCGGTTCCACGCGCTGTTCGACGATTGGGTCGAGACGCTCTGCTTCTCGGACGATCCCGACGAGCGCGCGCGACACACGGGTGCCCGAGGCGACGGTGTCTTCAGGAGCTGCGTAGCCGGGGATCGGGGTCCCGTAGACCAGCGCGTAGTCGTTCGGATGTTCGAGCGCCCACCTCCGCACTGCCAGAGCGGCGTCGATCCAACGTTCGGCCGGCGGTCGGCCACGGGTGGACTCGACCTGTGCTTCGACGAAGTCCCCGAGCGAGTCGTAGGCCTCGATGATCAGCGCGGTGAGCAGGGCATCTCGACTGTCGAAATATCGGTACACCGCCGACGACACCATCCCGACGTCGCGCGCGACGGCACGCAGGGACAGATCGCTGGCCCCGTCTTCAGCAACACGTCTCGCTGCTGCGGCCAGGATCGCGGCGCGGACCTCGAGCCGAGCGCGCGCGCGGATCCCTGTGGGCAGCGGTTCGGCATCTGGCATCAACACAGTCTGCCAGAAACGAGAGCAGTGCTCTTGATTTATGGTGGGAAGGTGTGTACGGTGATCTCAAACGAGAGCAGTGCTCTCTCAAATGGAGGTTCATCATGACCATCGACCACCGCACACCGCATGCCCACTACCTGGCGCCCGACGGATTCACCCGGAACGTCTTCAATCCACTGGTCGCACGATGCACTCGTTGGGGCCTCAGCCTGTGGGGCTCCCGCGTGTTGTCCGTGCCGGGACGTGTCTCCGGCGAGATCCGCTCGACACCGGTGAACGTGCTCAACATCGACGATCGTCGGTTCCTCGTGGCGCCACGCGGCGAGACGCAGTGGGTGCTCAACGTTCGTGCGGCGGGCGAGTGCTCGCTCCGCGTCGGTCGCCGCGTCGAGACGGTCCGCCTGCAGGAACTCGACGATCGTGACAAGCCGCAGGTGTTGCGACCATACCTGCGCCGGTGGAAGTGGGAGGTCGGCCAGTTCTTCGACGGCGTCGGTCCCGACAGCACCGACGACGAACTCGCGGCCGTCGCCCCGAAGCACCCGGTGTTCGAGATCCACGCGATTACATCGCGGGTCTGACCCCTGATGTAATCCGGGTCACCGCGTGTTGGGCTGCCAGGTCTCCCACGCTTCGAGGTTCGATCTCGACATCTCGCGGTGTTCCTTCGCGAGCGCCCGGCTCTCGTCGTCGTGGACACGCCGACCGATCGCCACGGCGCCGAACATGTTGCCGCGGAAGTAGGCGCCGAAGTCGGCCGGACGGAAGTAGCCCCGAAGGTCGTCGGGCACGTTCACATCGGACGTCCACCCTGGGGGATCGATCGGCGCCAGCGCGAGCGCGTCGAGCGTCGCCCAGATGTCGTCGTCGTTGGTGCGGTCGGCGAAATCGCGGCCCTGGTACCGGTACACCTCGCGGCCGTCGGGGTCGACGATCACCATGCCGGGCAGCGCGATGCCGCCGCGTTCGTCGGGGTCGAACAGCTCGAGCGGTTGGAGGAAGCGCTCGCCGCCAGGGTCGGACACGAGGGTCGTGTGGGTGAACCCCCACCGCTCGGCCATGCCGGCCTGGCGGACGTCGTCGTCGACGCTGACCGCAGCGAGTTCAGCGCCGCCCTGATGGATCCGGTCGTACTGGGATGCCAGCTTCACGAGCTGACCGCAACAGTACGGTCACCAGTCTCCGCGGTAGGTCATCAGGATGATCGCACCGTTCGAGCGGCGAAGGGCGAGGAGATCTGATCGGTCCATCGCCCGAAGCTACTCGCGGGTGCGTTCAGGCCCGAGCTGGAGCCGACTGGCGCATCAGCCGGGTCGGCAGCGGGATCTGGTCGGCGAACTTGGCGGCCAACGGCCCGACGATCGCCGTGATCAGCACGTAGCCCGCAGCGAGCGCGCCGAGTTCGGGGCCGTTGACCAGGCTCGAGCCGAGCGCGGCGATCACGATGGAGAACTCGCCTCGGGCGATCAGCACGGTGCCCGCTCGTAGCCGGCCCTTCGGGGCGGCACCGACCCGCCCGGCGGCGTACCAGCCGGTGGCGACCTTCGTGAACGCGGTGACGACGGCGAGCAGCACGGCGGGGACAGCGACGTCGAGCAGGTCGGCGGGGTCGATCTGGAACGAGAAGAACAGGAAGAAGGTGGCGGCGAACAGGTCGCGCAGTGGCGAGATCAGCTCGTTGGCGCGTTCCTCGGCGCGTCCGGACAATGCGAGTCCGACGAGGAAGGCGCCGATGGCTCCCGACACTTCGAGCTGCTGGGCGATGCCGGCAACGAGCAATGTGATGCCGAACACGGTGAGCAGGAACGTCTCGTCGCTGCCGCCGGCAACCAGGTTGCTGATCCGGCGACCGTACTTCAGCGCGGCGAGGAGGATGACCGACACGGCGACCAGTGCGATCGAGACGCTCGTCAACGTGGCCACCACGGTGCCGCCGACGATCAGGGCCGCCACGACGGGGAGATACACCGCCATCGCCAGGTCCTCGATCACGAGGAGGTTCAGCACGGCCGGCGTCTCACGAAAGCCGAGTCGACCGAAGTCGGACAGCGCCTTGCTGACCACGCCCGACGATGAGATCCACGTGACGCCGCCCAGCAGCACGGCCGCCAGTGGGTCCCATCCGAGGAGCAGGCCGAGCGCCAGACCGGGAAGGGCATTCAGTGTCATGTCGACCAGACCGGGAGGGATGCCCGTCTTCAGTCCGTCGCGCAGTTCGCCTTCGGAGTACTCCAGACCGAGCGCGAACAGCAGCAGCAGCACACCGATCTCGGCGGTGATCTCGAAGAAGTCACGGGACACGTCGAGTTGGACGACACCACCCTCACCCATCGCCAGGCCGGCGATCAGGTAGAGCGGCACCGCCGTGATGCCGAAGCGCCCCGCCGCCCGCGACAGGAGGGCCAAGCCGAGGATGAGCGCGCCGATCTCAACGAACGCAAGGGCGGTCTCGCTGGTCCCAGCGGCGAACAACATCGAACTCGGTGTCAGTGACGGATCAGGTCGCGCATGGCGGCGAGACCCTCGACGGTGCCGACGGCCACGACGACGTCACCGGCCGCCAGGGGGAACTCCGGACCCGGGGCGGGGATGGACTGGTTGTCACGGATGACAGCGACGATCGATGATCCGGTCTTCGTCCGGTACATGCCGTCACCGATCGTGGCGCCCGCCGCCGGCGAGGACGGGGTCAACTCGATCCACTCGATCGCCAGCCCTTCGATCTCCTGTTGGACCGCCGCAACCGCTTCGGTGACCCGACTTGCGCCGAGGAGTTCCGACACGGTGCGGGTGTCAGCAGCCGACAGGCTCACGAGCGACGAACACTTGTCGGGGTCGTCCGAGTCGTAGACCAGGATCTCGCGCCGCCCGTCGTGGTGGACGAGCACCCCGATGTCGTCGCCGTCCTCGGTGGTGAACTCGTGGCGCACCCCGACGCCCGGCAGCTTGGTCTCGCGCACGTCGGCCATTGGTGCAGTCTGGCAGCGCTGGGCTGACCTGGCACCCCGGGCGTCGGCGTGGTGGGCAGAGCACCAGGCTCGGCGCCAGTGGTCGGCACTACCGTGCAGGCCATGAGCGACGCCTCGAACACAGCGGGAACACCGGTCGACGTCAAGCCGCGGTCGCGCGACGTCACCGACGGCATGCAGAAGGCGCCGTCACGGGCCATGCTCCGCGCCGTCGGGATGGGCGACGGCGACTGGGACAAGCCGCAGGTGGCGATCGCCTCGTCGTGGAACGAGGTCACACCGTGCAACATGACGTTGCGCAAGCTCGCCGAGCACGCCAAGGTCGGCGTGCGCGAGGCGGGCGGCTTCCCGCTCGAGTTCGGCACCATCACGGTCAGCGACGGCATCTCGATGGGCCACGAAGGCATGCGCGCCTCGTTGGTGTCGCGTGAGGTGATCTGCGACTCGGTTGAAACCGTGATGCACGCCGAGCGCTTCGACGGATTCGTCGGCCTCGCCGGCTGCGACAAGTCGATCCCGGCGATGCTGATGGCGGCGGCACGCCTCGACCTGCCGAGCGTGTTCGTCTACAACGGATCGACCATGCCCGGTGAGCACAACGGCGTGGCGACCGACATCACCAGCGTGTTCGAGGCGGTCGGGGCGTGTGCCGCGGGCACGATGACCGAGGAGGAGCTCCACGAGATCGAGGCGACCGCGTGTCCTGGTGAGGGCGCGTGCGGCGGCATGTTCACCGCCAACACGATGAGTTCGATCGCCGAGGCGATCGGGATGAGCCTGCCCGGCACCGCGTCGCCGCCGGCGATCGACGGCCGCCGTGAGGGCGATGCCGAGCGCGCCGGTGCGGCGGTCGTCAACCTGTTGCGCCTCGGGATCACGCCCCGCCAGATCATGACCAAGGACGCCTTCGAGAACGCGATCGCCGTCACGTCGGCACTCGGCGGGTCGACGAACGCGGTGTTGCACCTCCTGGCGCTCGCGAACGAGGCGCACGTGGCGCTGGACCTCGACGACTTCAACCGCATCGCCGATCGCGTGCCGCACATCGCCGACATGAAGCCAGGCGGCAAGTTCCACATGAGCGATCTCGACCGTGTCGGTGGTGTGCCCGTCGTGCTCAAGCTGCTGCTCGACGCAGGACTGCTGCACGGCGACGTGATGACGGTGACCGGCAAGACGATGGCCGAGAACCTCGCCGAGATCGATCCGCCGGCCGCCGACGGCGTCGTCGTGCATCCGCTCGACGCGCCGATCCACGAGGCCGGCGGCATCAACATCCTCACCGGCACACTCGCTCCGAAGGGAGCGGTCGTCAAGGTCGCCGGTCTGTCCGAGCACCAGATGCAGTTCGAGGGTCCGGCCCGCGTGTTCGACGACGAGTCGTTCGCGATGGAGGCGATCCTCGCCGGCTCGATTCAGCCCGGCACCGTGATCGTGATCCGCTACGAAGGCCCCAAGGGCGGTCCGGGTATGCGCGAGATGCTCGCCATCACGGGCGCGCTGAAGGGCGCCGGGCGTGGTTCGGACTGCGCGCTGATCACCGACGGCCGCTTCTCCGGCGGCACGTGGGGATTCTGCATCGGCCACGTCGCCCCGGAGGCCACCGACGGCGGCCCGATCGCCTACGTCCGCGACGGCGACCTGATCCGCATCGACGTGCCGACCAAGTCGCTCGACCTGCTGGTCGACACCGCCGAACTGGCGAACCGGATGGACGGCTGGCGGCCGAACCCGCCTCGCTACACAACCGGCGTGTTGGGCAAGTACGCCAAGCTCGTCCAAGGCGCCGAGACCGGAGCCATCACCAACACGCTCTGATTACAACAGGGGTCAGACCCGCGATGTAATCAGCGGCGGCGCAGGGCCAGGGGCAGGACCGAGGTGAGGGCGGTCGCCGCGATCGCGCCGGTGGCTCCGAACACGGTGTACTGACGTTCGACGTCGACGCCAGCCGATGTCGTGATCACCCAGCCGAGCGCCCAGCACAGGCTGAGGAATGGGATCCACAGCGTCGACCGCAACCGACCGAGGGAGGTCGAGCGGGCGAGGACGAACGCCTGCACGACGCCGATCATCGCACCGCAGATCGCTCCCTGTGCGGCGAGCGCGCCGAGCGACGTGTCGAAGCCGACCACGGTGCTCCCGATCGCCAATCCGATCGAGAGCCCGGCCGCTGTCGCAGCGATCCACCGTGGACGTGGAAGTGCCGGCGAGCCCAGTGACTGCGCGGCGCCCAGGACCGCGCCCGTGAGCGCGCCACCGACGAGCGCTGCTGCAGTCGTGTCGATCGCGCCGACGATCGACAGGGCGAGCAGTCCACCGACCGGGAAGCCGAGGAAGCTCGCCATCCATCGGCCCGCCACCGCTGCCCTGCGACTCGTCGCCCGACGGCTCGGCGACGCCACGACGGCACTCACGCCGCACCGACCATCGAGGAGTCGTGCATCGTCGCGCCGAACGCCGCTGCCAGTGGCGTTGCGTGGTCGCCGAAGACCTGGGCGTAGTCGCTGTGGTCGACGACGAAGTCGTGCTCGAATTCGTAGGCCATCTCGACGGTCTCGCGCATCGGCGCCGAGAACATCCCGAGCGCCCTGAGTTGCCAACGTGCGACTCGCCGAACGGTCGGTTCGGTTCCCGCGGCCCGGGCTGCGGTCGCGACCAGTTCGCGTTGGGTGACCGCTGGAGCATTGGGGACGTGCCACGCACGTCCCCACGACGTTGGCGTGTGCGCCAACTCGACCAATGCCTCAGCGAGATCGGGGATGTAGGTCACCGAGTGGAGCGCGTCCGGGTCGCCGAGGACGTCGACCTTCCTGCCGGCAGCGACCTGTGACACGAACCGCTCGCCGAAGGCCGAGCCGTCGACGTGCGGCCCGAAGAAGTCCGACGCACGGGCCACGACCATCCGGATCCGACCGGCCTGATGTGCTTCGACGAGATCGAGGTACATGCGAGCACGGACGGCGCCCTTCCTGGTTCTCGCACGCAGTGGGAGTGTCTCGGTGAGCGCTCCGTCGACCGGTCCGTAGCCGTACAGGTTCTCGACGACCACGACCAGTGAGCCCGAGCGGGCGACCGCATCGATCACGCCCGACTGCAGCGGCGCGAACTCCTGTGGCCAGCGGTGGTACTCGGGCTGGGCGCACTGGTACACGACGTCGGCACCGACGATTGCGGCGTCGAGTTCGGTGGGCACGGAGATGTCGGCACGTCGAGCGGTGGCGCCGGGAAGTTCGGTGCCCGACCGCGTGACGACCGTCGGCGTGAGCCCGGACTCGACGAGTCGGGCGACGACGGCGCGGCCGACCGGGCCGGCACCGAGCACCACGTGGTGCCGCTGGTGCTGACGGTCTGGTGGGTTTGCCGGGGTGGAATTGGTCATGACAGGACTCTCTCTCGAACGATGATCTAAATCCGAACAGTGTTCAAGATACGGTCCAGGCCGCCCCTGGTCAACGAGACACTCGTCACATCGTTCGAAGATCGAACAGCATTCGACAACCGGGCTACGCTCGAAGTCATGGCCGCTCTCAGTCGTCGTGAGCAACAGCAACAAGCGCTGCGTCGAGACGTCCTCGACGCAGCGCTTGCCCAACTCGACGAGGGCGGTCCGTCGTCGGTCAACTGGCGAGCACTTGCACGCTCCGTCGGCGTCAGCCCGTCGACGCTCTACACGTACTTCGAGAGTCTCGATGCCTTGCACACCGAGCTGATCGTGGAGATCTACGGCGAGATGGCAGCGGAGGTGGCGACCGGCGTCGACGTCGACGCCGGACCTGAAGATCGTGCTCGCCAGGCGATGGCGGGATACCGGCGCTTCGCGCTGCGTCACCCGGCGCGCTTCACGCTCGTGTTCACCGACGTGCTTCCGGGTTACGTGGCGCCCGCGGGTGGTCCGACGATCGGAGCGCAGACCAGCGTCATGCTTCCGCTGGCGAAGGCTCTGGCGGAGCTGAGCGGTGAACCGGCCGACGACATCGCCGCGTGGTCATCGGCCACCCGCACCCGGGCGATCGCTGCCTGGTCGCAGCTCCACGGCTTCGTCAGTCTGGAGGCGAACCATCACCTCGACTGGCTCGACGACATCGATGCGCTGTTCGAGTCGACCTGCGACCGCGCGCTCAGTGTTTCATCACCGGTCTGACCCTGTTGTCATCACGCCTGGGGTCTGACCCTGGCGTGATCGTCAGTCGACGAGGGCTTGCTGGACGAGTTGGTTCAGTTGCGAGCGGATCGGATAGGTGCTCGACGGGAGGAGCTGGGTGAGGAACAACGCCACGACCTCCTGCACCGGGTCGACCCAGAAGATCGTGCTGGCGGCGCCGCCCCACGAGTACTCGCCTTCGGACCGCAGCACCTTGTTCGCAGCGGCATCGAGGACCACCGAGAAGCCGAGCCCGAAGCCGACACCATCGAAGCTCGTCTCGGCGAACAGTGGGCGACCGTAGGCCTCGAGGTCGGCATTGCCGGGCAGGTGGTTGCGTGTCATGTAGTCGACCGTGCGGCTGCCGAGCAGGCGGACGCCGTCGAGCTCACCCCGGTTGAGCAGCATGTGAGCGAAGCGCAGATAGTCGTGTGCGGTGCCGACCAGCCCGCCGCCGCCACCGAGCATGGCCGGCGGCTTGTTCGATGCCCGGCCGAGGGCGTCGGGCGCAGCGACCGCCTCACCGTTGGCCGGGTTGCGAACGTAGAGCGTGGCAAGTCGGTCCATTGATTCGTCGGGCACGTGGAAGCCGGTGTCGGTCATGCCGAGCGGCTCGAAGATCCGGGTCCGGAAGAAGTGGTCGAGTGTCATGCCCGACACGACCTCGACGAGTCGGCCCAACACGTCGGTCGACACGCCGTAGTTCCATTCGCTGCCGGGCTGGAACGCGAGCGGCATCTTCGCCCACATCTCGCAGCACTCGGCCAGCGTGGCGCCGGGCGGATTGCCCCACTCGAAGCCGCCGCGCCGATAGATCGCGTCGGTGACGTGCGTGTTGTGGAACCCGTAGGTGAGCCCAGAGGTGTGCGTGAGCAGATGCCAGACGCGGATCGGTTCGATCTGCGGTTCGGTCACGGGCGCCAGGAACGATCCCGAGCGGTACACCCGGGTGTCGGCGAACTCTGGCAACCAGTTGGAGATCGGTGACTTGAGCTCGAGCAGGCCCTCTTCGTAGAGCATCATCGCCGCGACCGACGTGATCGGCTTGGTCATCGAGAACATGCGCACGACCGTGTCGTCGGTGAATGGAGCGTCGCTTGCGATGTCTCGATGGCCCGCGGTCGACGAGTGGACGAGCTGACCTTTTCGGCTCACGGCGACGTGCCAGCCGGCGAGCTTCTTCTGGTCGATGTAGCCCTGGAAGTGCCGATCGATGCGCGCAAGGCGGTCGGGCGCGAAGCCGACGTCGGTGGGGTCGATCTCGATCTTCAGTGCGGTCATCTGGCGAGCTTGACGTACGCATGGCATCACCGACGAGTCGACCGTCGGGCTGTACGTTGTGGACATGACCGACATGCCCCCGCCGTCCGAGAACCTGCCAGGCAACGAGGTGTCCACACCGTCGCCAGCACCCCAGGCCGCCTCGGCAGCGACCGGAGCGCTCGGTACCCAACGTTCGATCGGCATGGTCATCTTCCTCACGATCGTGACCCTCGGGATCTGGTCACTCGTGTGGTCGTACCAGAATGGCGACGAGATCAAGCGCCACGCCAACACCGGCCTCGGCGGCGTGCCCTACCTCCTCATCACGTTGTTCATCGCCCCCGTCACGATGTTCCTGATGGCCGGCGAAGTCGAGCAGCTCTACCGCCGTGAGGGCAAAGAGCCGCCGATCACCACCATCTGGGGTCTGTGGTTCCTACTGCCGTTGATCGGCAACCTGATCTGGTACGTGCGCATCCAGAAGTCGATCAACGACTACTGGACCGCCCACGGCGTCGCTCCCATCTGAGCTGACGGGGTCGACCGGCCAGCACGCTGCCCTCAGGCGGTAGGGGCTGACGCTCGAGTCGAGCGTCGCTCGATCAGCGCGAACGCAACCCGCCATCCGACGAGGAACAGCGCCAGGAACGACGCGGCGACGATCACGAACGACGTCGCCGTTCCATCTGCGAACACCAGATTCCGCAGGAGCATCCCGCCCACCAGGGTGATCGCCCAGATACCGACGCCCGTGCGCCACTCGGTGGGACGCCGCCACGCTCGCAACACCAGCCACGCGAGTGCGAGTGCGAGCAGGAACGGGGCGGCAGTGTCGATCAAGCCGGCGATCGCCGAGTCACGTTCGTGCTCTCGTCGTCCGATCGCGACGAAGAGCGTGACAGAGAAGACATCGATTCCGACAGCGAGCGGCACACGTCGATCCATGCGCCCAGTCTCGCAACCCGCCGCACCGATTCCGATCTCGTGAACAAATGTGCTCCCAGCGGGTGCATTTGCTCACGCGAACGTGGGGACGTCAGCCTTCGGCGGCGAACCCGCCGATCGTGCCGCGGTAGAACACGAGCGGTTGGGGCGGGAGGCCGTCGTGGTCGGCGTCGGCGTCGAGCGACGTGACGCGACCGAGCACGAAGTAGTGGTCGCCCATCTCGTAGACCTGCTCGACCTGGCAGTCGATCCACGCGACAGCACGCTCCAGTACCGGGGCGCCGGACGGTGCGGCGTGCCACTCGACGCCATCGAAGCGGGCCGCCTCGGTGCCGCTCTTCGCGAACTTCCAGCACAGGTCGCTCTGCTTGTCGCTGAGCACATTGACGCAGAAACTGCCGGCGTCGGCCATCAAGGCCCACGTCTCCGAGTCCGTTTGCGGCAGGAAGCCGACCAGCGGCGGATCGAGGGACACGGAGGTGAACGAGCCGATGGTGAATCCGTGTGGGCGGTCGCCCTCGGCCATGCCGGTGATGACCGTCACCCCGGTGGGGAAGTGGCCGAGCACGGTACGGAAGTGCTTCGAATCGAAGGGGACGGCAGCGGCATCGGGGAGTTGCGTCGGTTCGCTCATCGGGGCCAACTGTACGCTGCCGACCGATGACCGATCGCACGGCGCCGACTCCAGAGCCCGATGCGAAGTCGACCCTGCGGGCACAGATGCGTGCGTTGCGACGTTCGCTCACTGATGTCCCCGAACGTTCGGAGGAGTTGTGGCGCCACGTGGTTGCGCTTCCCGAGCTCGCCCTCGCCGACACACTGTTGGTGTTCGCCACGCTGCCCGGTGAGCCCGACACTCGACCGCTGCTCGCGTGGTGCGCTGCCACAGGACGCCTCGCTGCCGTACCCGAGGCCAACGTCGACCCGAGCTGGCCCGACGTCGTGATCGCGCCAGGTCTGGCCTTCACGGCAGCGCGGGAGCGCCTGGGGCAGGGTGGTGGGTGGTACGACCGATTCCTCGCCGACGCGCGCGCCGACTGCACGGTGATCGGAGTCTGCTTCATCGAGCAGCTCGTCGACGCGCTGCCGACCGAACCGCACGACATCTCGATGGACGTCGTGGTGACCGATCGAGGTGTGCTCCGATGAGGTTCGAACGCCACGAACTCGACGCAGCGACGGCGATCGTGCGACGCCATGTCCCGCCCACGCCGCAATACTCGTGGCCGCTGCTCGACGAGGTTGCCGGGTCTCGGGTGATCGTCAAACACGAGAACCACACTCCCGTCGGTGCGTTCAAGGTTCGTGGCGGGCTCGTGTACATGGACCGACTGGTGGCCGGGCGTCCCGACGTGACGGGGGTGGTCAGCGCGACCCGCGGCAACCACGGCCAGAGCCTGGCGTTTGCGGGTCGGCAGGCCAGCCGATCGGTCACCATCTTCGTGCCGCACGGCAACAGCGTCGAGAAGAACGCCGCGATGCGTGCCCTCGGCGCCGAGGTCGTCGAGTTCGGCGCCGACTTCCAGGAGGCCCGCGAACGTTCCCTCGAGGTTGCCGCCGAGCGTGGCCTGGAACCGGTGCCGCCGTTCCACCGTGACTTGGTGCTCGGTGTTGCGACGTATGCGCTCGAACTGTTCCACGGCGCCGGCCCGCTCGACACCGTCTACGTGCCGGTCGGAATGGGGTCGGGGATCAACGCGCTGATCGCTGTGCGCGACCTGCTCGGCCTCGACACGAGCATCGTCGGTGTCGTGTCGGAGGCTGCTCCGTCGACGTTGCTCTCGTTCCAGCGCGGGGAAGTGGTGCCCACGGAATCCGCCTCGACGTTCGTCGACGGCGTGGCCACCCGGTCGCCGGATGCGGAGGCGATCGCCGGCATCGTTGCCGGTGCGGCGCGGATCATCGCCGTGGCCGACGATGCGACGGCCGAGGCGATGCGAATCATCTATCGAACGACGCACAACGTCGCTGAATCGGCAGGAGCGATCGCTCTCGCCGGTCTTCTCAGCGAACGGCTCGACCAGCGTGGTGCTCGCAGTGCCTTCGTGCTGTGCGGAGGAAACGTCGACACCGCACAGTTCCGTGACGTCCTCAGCGGCGCCACACCGTCGGCCTGAAGCTCCGAGCTGGTTGAACGTCTGCGCGGCGCCGGGATCTGGCAAGCTCAGAGTGATGCCTCAATCACCGTCCATCTTCGTTGGTTTCGTCGCGACCCTGACCGCCGCCGGTTTGCTCGTCGCCTGTGGAGGTAGCGACGACGCCGCCGTGTCGTCCTTGGAGTCGGTGTCGACGCTTGCGTCCACCGCGACGACCGACGCTGTCTCCTCCGACTCCACCGCTGATGCCGCAGAATCGTCGGACGTCACAGATCCTCCGACCACGGACGCTCCGGCCGCAACCGAGCCCCCGGCGACCGACCCTCCTGCGCCCGACGCCGGAGAGTGTCTCGTCGGGAACTGGGTCGTGACCGAGCAGGAGATGGACGCCTACTACGCCGGACTGATGAGCACGCTCGACGCCCCGCTCACCATCGACACGGTCGGCTCGGCGCCGCTGTCGTTCGCAGCTGACGGCACGTACGCATGGGCGCCTGGGTTCGCGCTCACGGTCGAGGTTGCCGGTCAGAGTGGCACCGGCGACGTCGCCGGAACGATCACCGGGAACTGGACGGCCGTCGATGGGGTGGTCACGACGTCCTCGGACCTCAACGCGTTGGAGGTGTCGATCTCGGTGAACGGGGTGAGCTTCGACGGCGCCGATCTCGCCAATGGTCTGTTGAACAGCTCGCCGGTCAACGGGGTGACGTACTCCTGCGATGGGTCGACACCGGTGCTCGATTTCCAGACGTCCGACCCGTCCGTGACGGTGCCGGTGACGTTGACGCCTGCCTGAGTCGGTCGGCGAATTCGTCGACGACGGGGTCTCGTACCGAGTCGCGACGCATGGCGATCACGAGTTGGCGGCTGGTCAGTCGTCGACCCGGCGGTAACGCCCGATCTCCGTGTTCGGCCTGGATGGTTGGCAGCACGGTCCAACCGGAGCCCAGACGGACCATCTCGCGAACCACCTCGGGTTGGTGGCTCTCTGCGGCGACGTCGAGCGGCGCCCCGAGTCGACCGAGGGCCTCGACGACCACGGCGCGTGTGTGCGAGCCGGCGGGAAACAGGACCCAGGGCCCCCACGCTGTGGGCGTGTCGATGTCGCCGTCCGGGGGGCCGTACACGGCGAGCTCCTCGGTGAGCAACGGTTCGGTGTCGATGCTGTCGATCCTCACGGGAGGCTCGACGCACACCACGAGATCCAATTCGCCCGAGATCAGCAGATCGAGCAACGGAGCCGACGGTGCCACGCGCAGCAGCAGGTCGACGTCGGGGTGTTCCAGCCGGAAGGCGCGAACCAGTTCGGAGTGATGACCGACCGCAGCGGCGTCGATCATGCCGAGGCGGAGGCGCCCCGCTCGTCCTCGGGCCAGTCGGCTGGCCCAGTCGGCCAGGTCGCCGGTCAGGCCGAGAACATGACGGGCGTGGTCGACGGCGGGTTGGGCGCTCGCACGAATTCGCCGTCGCCGTCCGTCGCGCTCGAACAGCGGAACCCCGACACGCCGCTCGAGTTCGGCGAGCCCCTGCGACAGGGCGGAGGGACTCACGCCGACACGCTCGGCGGCCAGCGCCCACGACGGGGCGTCGGCGACGGCGACGAGGTACTCGAGTTGGCGAATCGAGAGATCGGGGAGCGGGCGCACCAGTGTGAAGATACATCGGATTTGCTTCACAATCCGACACTGATGTGAAACATGCCTTATCATCGTCGGAATGACCGCACGACAGATCGCTCCCGCCACCGGCAAGCTCGGTGTCCTCACGCCCGGCATGGGTGCCGTGGCCTCCACCTTCATCGCCGGCGTCATCGCCGCCCGCAAGGGGCTGCATCCGCCGATCGGCTCGATCAGCCAGATGGCGCACATCCGCCTCGGCACCAAGGACGAGAACCGCAACCCGATGATCAAGGAGTTCGCGCCGCTGGCCGGCCTCGACGACATCGTGTTCGGCGGCTGGGATCCGATCTCGCCGAACGCGCTCGAGGCGGCTCGCACGGCCGGCGTCTTGAACAACGAGGACCTCAACGCGATCTCGAGCGAACTCGAAGCGATCGTCCCGATGGAGGCCGTCTTCGACCAGCGTTGGGTGTCGCGCCTCGAAGGCGTCCGCGTCAAGAAGATCGACAACAAGTGGGACCAGGCAATGGCCCTGATGGACGACATCGCCACGTTCAAGTCGACGAACGGCTGCGACCGCCTCGTGATGGTGTGGTGCGGTTCGACGGAGGCCTACCAGGAACCGTCGGCTGTCCACGAGAACGTCGCCGCCTTCGAGCAGGGCCTCAAGGACAACGACGCCAACATCTCGCCGAGCCAGATCTACGTGTACGCCGCGCTGCAGTCCGACGTGCCGTTTGCCAACGGTGCACCGAACCTGTCGGTCGACCTGCCGTGCATGATCGAGCTGTCGAAGACCCGCAACGTGCCGATCGCCGGCAAGGACTTCAAGACCGGCCAGACATGGATGAAGACGATCCTCGCCCCCGGCCTCAAGGCCCGCATGCTCGGCTTGCGCGGCTGGTATTCGACCAACATCCTGGGTAATCGCGACGGCGAGGTGCTCGACGATCCGGAGAACTTCAAGTCGAAGGAAGTCTCGAAGCTCGGCGTGCTCGACGGAATTCTGCAGCCCGAGGTATACCCCGATCTGTACGGCAACATCGACCACGTCGTGCGCATCAACTACTACCCGCCCCGCGGTGACAACAAGGAGGGCTGGGACAACCTCGACATCTTCGGTTGGCTCGGCTACCCGATGCAGATCAAGGTCGACTTCCTCTGCCGTGACTCGATCCTCGCGGCGCCGATCGTGCTCGACCTGGCGATCTTCATGGACCTTGCACATCGCGCCGGCGAGTCGGGTGTACAGGAGTGGCTGAGCTTCTACCTCAAGGCGCCGCAGGCCGCCGGCGACTCTCCTGCCGAGAGCGACCTCTTCATCCAGCAGACCAAGCTGAAGAACACCCTGCGCGAGTGGATGGGCGAACAGCCCGTCACCCACTCCGAAGCCGGCTGACCACTCTGGTTCCCCGAGCCCGGGTCTCCGGGAACCACGCTGGTTCCCCGAGCCCGGGTCTCGGGGAACCACGCACTCAACTCTGTGACACGGCTTGGTCAACATCGTGACCATGACGCATCACCGAGATCTCATCAGCAGCGAATGGTTTCACGTCGTCCAGAAGGGCGCCGACGCCCAGGACATCTTCAGTTCTCCGAGCCATCGGACCGTGTACGAGGAACTCCTCGCCGAGTCGTTCGCTCGGTTCGAGGTCGACCTGCACGCCTATGCGTGGATGACCAACCACACCCACCTCCTCGCTCACGCGCCGCACGGCGTTCTGCCCGAGGCGATGCACCGCCTCGGCAGCCGCTATGCGTCGATGTACAACGGATGGACCAATCGCACCGGGCCGCTCTTCACGGCGCGCTACTTCAGCGAGCCGATCACGTCTGACGCGCAGTTGATCCAGACCGCCCGATACATCCATCGCAATCCGATCGCCATCGTCGGCTCGAATGGTCTCTCCGCGTATCCCTGGTCGAGTCTCGGGCCGTTGATCGGGTGTCGACCGCTGCCGGACTGGTTGACGACCGGCGTGGTGATGCCCGACGCCGACGCCTACGAGCGATTTGTCCTGACGCCGCAACCGGGTGATCGCCTGCCGTTCGGTTGGCTGCCACCGTCGATCCCGACTGCGTGCAGCGAGATCGAGGCCGCCGTTGCGGCCGTTGTCGGACGCGACGTCACCGACCTCCGTTCGCCGAGAGGCAGGGTGAGCGACGAGGCGCGCATGCTGATGATCACGCTCGCGGTCGACTACCGGGCCGACACGAGCTCGGCACTTGCCCAGCGCTACGGATTGAGTGATCTGCGATCGGTGCGGCGCATCGCGAGGCGGGGGAGAGTTCGATCTGCGGAGTCCGTCGCGTTTGCGTCGTTGCGACGCAGGGTGGCCGCTGTCATCGACGCCCAGCGGGTGCCTGCGAACATCGTGGTTCCCGGAGACCCGGGCTGGGGGGACCAGCGTGGTTCCGGGAGACCCGGGCTCGGGGAACTTCGACAGGCGGGGTGAGTTACGCGGGGAAGGCGCCTTGGAGTTGGGCGGCGGTGAGGGTGTTCTCGAGCAGGCAGGCGATCGTCATCGGGCCGGTGCCTCCGGGCATCGGGGTGATGAACCCGGCGACCGCGGCGACGGGGCCGAAGTCGACGTCGCCGACGATGCCCGACTCAGTGCGCGACACCCCGACATCGATCACCGTCGCGCCCGGCTTCACCATGTCGGCGGTGATCATCCGCGCCTGGCCCGCCGCGCCGACGACGATGTCGGCCTCACGCACGACCGCTGCCATGTCAGGCGTCCGCGAGTGGGCGAGCGTCACGGTGGCATCGACACCCTTGCGAGCGAGCAACAACGACAGCGGCAAACCCACCAGCGTCGAGCGGCCGATGACCACGGCTCGCTTGCCGCTCGTCGCCACGTCGTAGCGCTCCAACAGTCGCATCACGCCGAGCGGCGTGCATCCCACGAGCCCCGGGCGCCCCCGCACGAGCCGGCCCATCGATCGTTCCGTCAGCCCGTCGACATCCTTCTCCGGCGGGATCAGATCGATCACCGGCTCTGGGTCGAGGCCGTCAGGCAGCGGCAACTGCACGAGGATCCCGTGCACGCCGTCGTCGACCGCGAGGTCCCGGACCACCGACTCGACCTCGGCCTGCGTGGCCGTCGCCGGGAGGTCGACGTGCCGCGATGCCAGCCCTGCCTCCGCGGCCTTCTGATGTTTCATCTTCACGTACCGCTGGCTGGGGCCGTCGTCGCCGACCAGCACCGTGGCCAGACAGATCGCCGGCGAGCCGGCACCTTCGATGCGTGAGCGGATCGCGGCCACCAACTCGTCTCGTAGCGCGTTTCCGTCCATCAGCGTTGCCGTCATGACGTGAACCCTAGAGCGTGACTGCGCAGCGGCGGTGGCCTGCCGGCTACGGCAGGTATTCGTATGCGGAGACCACCTCGAAGCCCTCCGCAGGTTGCAACGTGCCGTCCTCGGTGTACTCGATGACGGGGAACTCGAACGTGCAGATCGACGGATAGGCCGCCGCCTTGCCGCACTCCACCGGGAGTCCCGACGGCCAGATCGATTCCCTCGTCGTAGCGAAGTAGTCGTAGAGCGACTGACCGGTCACCTCGGTGCCGCCGGTGGCGACAGCGTCGGCGAACTTGGCCAGGGTCATTGCCTGGATGACACCGAGCCCGCCGAGGCCGAGCGAACTGGGATCGACCTCGTCGGCGGGCACACCGAGCACCGGCGCCATGATCTCACGGATCAGGGCAGTGTCCGGCGTCTCCTCGTTGGTCTGCGCTCCGAGGAATGTCCAGCCCAACGCGTCGTCGCCGACCTGTTCGATGACCTCCTTGGAGGCGCACTCGCTGGAGGCCAGCACCGGTGTCTCGATCCCCAGCGCCACCCGTCCTCGTATCGTCCCGATGCAGCCGGGAGCGTCGTACAGCGTGATCAGCAGATCAGGGTCGCCCTGGTTGGCCTGCTGCATCAGCCCCTGATAGCCGGCGTCGGTCTCCGTGACGCCACCCTTGATCGAGACGTAGGAGATCCCGAGCTTGTCGAGCGAGGCCGTCAGCGCTGCCTCGGTGCCGTTGGAGCCCGGAGCGTCGGCGCTGATGATCCCGATCGAGGTTGCGTCGAACTGCTCCTTGGCGACGCCTGCCATCCCGGCGGCAAGCGTGGCGTTGCCGCCCGTGGTGAACAGTGCGTTCGCCGTGTAGTCGCCGGGCAGGATGGGAAGCAGGCCGACGACCGGCAGCGCCTGAGTTTCGAAGGTCTGGTACCCGGGGAACAGGTCGAGGCCCAGCATCACGAGTTCCACGTCGGACCCGACGATCTCCTGCGCGCACGCCTGCGATGTCTCGGGAGAACCCTTGGAGGCGCACGTTGCGAGTTCCACCGGGCGCCCGCCCATCCCGCCATGTTCGTTGAGGTAGGCGAACGTCGCCTCGATGTTCACACGAATGTCGGCGAGATCGAGCCCGGGCACACCCTCGGTGTTGACGAGGCCGATCCGCATCGGTTCGCCCGTGGGCGGCCCCATCTCGGCGACACGAGCCGTGAAGTCGTCCTCCGACTCAGGCGCGGAAGTTGCCGGAGCATCCGTTGCCGCCGGCGCGTCGGTCGCTGCTGGGGCGTCGGTCGGCTCCGGGGCGTCGGTCGCCTCAGGTGCCTCGGTGGCCGACGGCGCGGTCGCTGATGGCTCCGAACTGTCCCCGTCGCTCCCACACCCCGCCGCGATCAGCGACAGGACCGCCACCCCGCACACCAACGATCTCCACGCGTTCAACATGATTCAAGACCCCCATCTCGATGTGGCGCGGGACCTTACCGGATCGGGTGTCTCAGTCGGCAACGATGCCGAGCGCGAGATCGATCTGCGGGAACGGCAACCCGACGCGCGCGTTCATGTCGATCACAAATGCCGACCATCCTCCGAGGATTCGGTTCTGCAGGATCATCGCGGCATCGTCGAGGTCGAGCGGCGCCAACGTCGGCCCGTAGGCGAGGTGCGCGACCGCGTGACCGTCGTCGTGGATCGCTCGGGCGTGCGCATGCAGCGACGCCATGTCGTTCTCGGTGAGCGGTACATCGTGGCCGAACTCGATGCGCCAACGTGTTTCCAGCAACGATGCGATCAGGTCGCAGCCTTCGTCGATGACCTTTCGGATGCCTGCGCCGAGCGCGCCGTCGACGAAGCGCCAGCGCGCAATCACCTCGTACGACCGCTGGTTGCGGACCACCGACTGAATGAGGTCGCGGCACAGACGGCTGACGTCGTCGATCGCCTCCCAATCCATGTTCGGATCGAGAATGATGTCGTGCAGCGATCGATTCAAGTCCGAGACGACTGCCTCGGCGGCGAGCGCTGACAGTTCGTCCATGTTGCGGACGTGGCGGTAGACCGCTGATTGTGTGACGCCCATGCGCTCTGCCACTGCGACCGATGTCAGTGCTCGTGGGCCTCCCTCGCGCAACAGATCGGCGGCGTGTGCTACTGCCTGCTCGCGCCGTGTCGGCACCGACGACCCCACCGTGCGGGTCACGTGAGTGTGTACTCCGGTGACGACAGGGTGGGCTCACCCAGTTGGGGAATCCGTACACCCGTGCGACTGTTGATCTCGAGCACGTAGGCGCACCAGCCGGCGAACAACCGGAGGGCGAGTGTCCGAGCGACGAGTTGGCGTGGCGCCGGCGACGCGGCGCAGGTGGGCCGCGTCACCGCGATCACATCGTCGATCCCGAGGCGGGCGTGGGCCAGTTGGACCGCCTTGGTCAACTCGTCGAATGCGGTGTCGACGCCGAAGTCCTTCCTCCACGCCTTCTCGAGTTCGGCGGCGATCAGATGTGCGCCGACCTCGAGCATCGCACGGATCCCCTCACCGAGCGGTCCGTCGTCGTAGCGCCAGCGGTCGATCTCGGCGAGCGCACGCGGGTGTGCATCCATCATCTCGACGATCCGGTTGGCGAAATTCGCGATGTGCGTCCCGTCGCCCCAGGTCGTGTCGGGCGAGGCAACGGCCTCCATCACCACCGCCGAGAGTTCGCCCACAATGCCATGGGTGGCCAGTGTCGTCAGCTCATCCATGTCTCGGATGTGGCGGTAGATCGCCGACTGTGTCACGCCGAGTCGCTTGGCGACGTTGACCGAGGTGAGCGCGTCGGGCCCGGACTCGCGCAGCAGGTCCATCGCTGCCGCAATCACGTCGTCGCGCCTACCCACGATTCGAACCGTACCGCGAAGATCTGTCGTCTCCAGTGCCGCTGCGTGTGGCGACACCGTTCATGACTTGCCAACAACGCGCCGATCAGGACTATGATGTTCACCGTGTCTACGACCACTCCCGCATTCCCGAGCCTGCTCGTAGTACTCATCCAGTAGCACGCCCGGCCTCCCGCTGCGCGTGCTCCGACCTCCCAGACGGGAGGTCGTTTGCTTTTTCGGCACCGTGTGCGACCCGGCCCCGACTTCCATCAACTCCCTACCGCCACTCCCTAGCCGCCACTCCCCCCAACCGCCACTCCAGACCGAACACTCCCCAACGAACACTCGACACAAAGGCACTGACATGACCGAACGACTCACCGGCGCCGAGGCGCTGATCCGAGCACTCGAGCACGAGAACGTCGAACTCATCTTCGGCTACCCCGGCGGCTGCATCCTGCCGGCCTACGACCCCCTGATGGACAGCCAAATCCGGCACGTGCTCGTCCGCCACGAGCAGGGCGCTGGCCACATGGCCGAGGGCTACGCGCACGTCTCCGGCAAGCCGGGCGTCGCCATGGTGACGTCGGGTCCGGCGGCGACGAACCTCGTCACGCCGCTGATGGACGCCTACATGGATTCGGTGCCGATGGTCGCGATCACCGGTCAGGTCCCGACGGCAGCGATCGGCTCGGATGCCTTCCAGGAATGCGACACCGTCGGCATCACCCGGTCGTGCACGAAGCACAACGAACTCGTCATGTCGGCCCAGGACATCCCGATGGCCGTGCGCCAGGCGTTCCACATCGCCACCACCGGTCGCCCCGGCCCGACGCTGATCGATGTTCCGAAAGACTGTCTGCAGGACGAGATGGAGTGGTACTGGCCCACCGATCAGGAGGTGCTCGATTCGCTCCCCGGCTACCGGCCCAACGTCAAGGGCCACCCGCGGATGATCAAGGAGGCCGCACGCCTGATCATGGCCTCCGAGCGTCCGATCATCTATGCGGGCGGCGGAATCCTCAAGTCGCGTGCCGCCGAGGCGCTGCGCGAGTTGGCCGAGCTGATCGACAGTTACGTCGTCACCACGCTGATGGCGAGAGGAGCGTTCCCCGACGACCATCCGCTGTGTCTCGGGATGCCCGGGATGCACGGCAATGCCACGGCGATCACGGCGATGCAGAAGAGTGATCTGTTGATCACGCTCGGCGCCCGTTTCGACGACCGCATCACCGGCAAGGTCGACGCGTTCGCCCAGGAGGCCAAGGTCATCCATGTCGACATCGATCCCGCCGAGCAGGGCAAGGTTCGTCGCCCGGACGTGCCGATCGTCGGCGACGCCAAGTACGTGATCGAGGAGATCATCGCCGAGATCAAGGCGATGATCGCCGCCGGCACCGCGCAGGCCGACACGTCGGCGTGGAAGAGCAAGGTGTCGGGTTGGCGCGAGCAGTTCCCGATGACCTACGAGCAGTCAGAGCCCGGCGCTGCGCTCAAGCCGCAGTACTGCATCGAGGAACTGAACCGCTTGGCATCCCCGCACACGATCGTCGCCTCGGGCGTCGGCCAGCACCAGATGTACACCTCGCAGTTCTTCGAGTTCAACGAGCCGTACACCTGGGTCAACTCCGGTGGCCTCGGCACGATGGGCTTCTCGATCCCGGCCGCCATCGGCGCGAAGGCCGCCCGGCCCGAGTGTGACGTGTGGGCCGTCGACGGTGACGGTTGTTTCCAGATGACCGCGCAGGAGTTGGTGACCGCCACGGTCGAGGGGCTGCCGATCAAGGTGGCGCTGCTCAACAACAGCTACCTCGGCATGGTGCGTCAGTGGCAGGAGATGTTCTACGACGAGCGCTACTCCGAGGTGTATCTCAACGCCAAGGTTCCCGACTTCGTGATGTGGGCCGAGTCGATGGGATGCGTCGGCATCCTCGTCGAGTCGCCCGAAGAAGTCGGCCCGGCCATCGAGAAGGCGAATTCGATCAGCGACCGCTCGGTCGTCATCGAGTTCCGCACCGACGCCTCCGAGAAGGTGTTCCCGATGGTGCCCGCCGGCGCCAGCAACGACGACCTGATCCTCCACCCCACACAACAGGACCGCGCAGAAGGCTTGAAGTCATGACCGTCATCCCGTTCCCCGGCCACGGAGGCCGCGTTCGACCGTTCGTTCGCTGGCGCTCACTCACTCGCATCTCGGAGATCTCATGACCACCATCAACCAGTACGGGGGCCAGACCCTCAACCACCACATCCTGTCGGTGCTCGTCCAGAACCGTCCGGGCGTCCTCGCTCGGGTGGCCGGCCTGTTCGCCCGACGCGGCTTCAACATCTTCTCCTTGGCGGTCGCTCCCGCCGAGGACGAAGGAATGAGCCGGATCACGATCGTCGTCGACGTCGAATCCACCCCGCTCGAGCAGATCACCAAGCAACTGTTCAAGCTCATCGACGTGGTCAAGATCTCCGAACTGGATCCGCGCCGTTCGGTCGAGCGCGAACTGCTGATTGCAACGGTCAAGGCTCCGGACGAGCAGCGTGCCAAGGTCGTGGAGTTGGTCAACATCTTCGAGGGCAAGATCATCGCCGTTGCCG
This sequence comes from Ilumatobacteraceae bacterium, assembly GCA_963828415.1. Classification (GTDB taxonomy): domain Bacteria; phylum Actinomycetota; class Acidimicrobiia; order Acidimicrobiales; family Ilumatobacteraceae; genus Sva-07. The sequence goes on along the minus strand of CAWHEI010000012.1, from coordinate 915,790 downwards.
AGGCCGTGCTCACGGTGAGCCTCGAGGGTCATCCGGACAAGCTCGACGATTTTGAGGATTTGCTCGACGGTTATGGCATCGTTGAGCTCCAGCGCACCGGACGGGTGGCGCTGCCGAAACTCGATCGCGGCGCACGACTGCGCGCCGTGCATCCCACTCCCACAACTGGAAAGGCCGGCTGAGATGGCTGTCACCGTGTACTACGCCGAGGACGCAGATCCTTCGATCATCCGAGGCAAGAAGGTCGCCGTCATCGGCTACGGCTCGCAGGGCCATGCCCACGCGCTCAACCTCAAGGAGTCCGGGGTCGACGTTGCCGTCGGCCTGCGCCCCGAGTCGTCGTCGGTCGCCAAGGCGGAGTCCGCCGGGCTCACCGTGATGACCATCGACGAAGCTGCCGGCTGGGCCGACGTCATCATGCTGCTCGCCCCCGACACCGAGCAGAAGGCGATCTACGACGCCCACATCGCGTCGCACATGGGCGAGGGCAAGGCGCTCGCGTTCGCCCACGGATTCAACATCCGGTTCGATCGCATCCAGCCGCCCGCCGGCTGCGACGTGATCATGATCGCCCCGAAGGGTCCCGGCCACCTCGTGCGCCGTACCTACACCGAGGGCGGCGGCGTGCCGGCACTCATCGCCGTCGAGCAGGACGCGTCGGGCCAGGCCCGCGACATCGCCATGTCGTACGCCGATGCCATCGGTGGCACCCGCGCCGGCGTCATCGAGACCACCTTCGCCGCCGAGACCGAGACCGACCTGTTCGGTGAGCAGGCAGTGTTGTGTGGTGGCGTGACCGCGCTCGTGCGCGCCGGGTTCGAGACGTTGACCGAGGCGGGCTACGCCCCGGAGATGGCGTACTTCGAGTGCCTCCACGAGGTGAAGCTCATCGTCGACCTGATGTACGAAGAGGGCATCGCCGGCATGCGGTACTCGATCTCCGACACCGCCGAGTACGGCGACCTCACCCGTGGCCCACGGGTCGTCACCGAGGCCACGAAGGCTGAGATGAAGAAGATCCTCGGCGAGATCCAGAGCGGTCAGTTCGCCGCCGAATGGATCGCCGAGTCCGAGGCCGGCCGCCCGAACTACAAGCGCATGCAGGACGAGGGCAAGGCCCACCCGATCGAGGAGATCGGCGGCGAACTGCGCGACATGATGCCGTTCATCGGCGCCGGCAAGCAGAAGGTCGCCGACATCTCCGGCGGCTGATGCTGGTGTGCTCGGCCTCGCATCGGGTCGGGGCGCGGCGATCGAGGTCGGCCGAGCGTCAGCCTTGGTCGCTGGCGCTCTCGGCGGCGACCGTGCCGATCACCCTGCGATGAGCGAACTGACCGTATGCGGTGGTCTCGCTCATCGGTGGATCAGGTCGTGCTGTTGCGATGAGCGAACTGACCGTATGCGGTGGTTTCGCTCATCGCTGGAGTACGGGAGGGCCACTCGATGAACGACACGGCGTGGACGTTCGCGGCGATCTTCGCGGTCGCGGCGGTCGCCAACTGGTGGAGTCGGCTCGGCGATGGTCGCCGCCGGACCGAACTGTGGAGCAAGCCGGTTGCGCTGACCGCCCTCATCGTCGTGGCGGTGGCGTTGGAGCCGGTCGATCAACTGGTGCGGGCATGGTTCGTCGTCGCGCTGGTGTGCTCGCTCGCCGGCGACGTCTTCCTGCTGTATGGGGAGAAGTACTTCGTGCTCGGGCTGGTGTCGTTCTTGTTCGCCCACCTCGCGTACACGTTCGGGTTCCTCGCCGGTGATGGCTGGTCGTGGGCCGGCTTCCTCGTCGGAGCGATGATGATGGCCGTCCTCGCCGTCGCGGCGGGGGTCCGGATCGTGCGCGGCGGCGCGGCGACAGGAACGTGTGCTCGGCCCCGCCGTGAGCGGCTATCTCGTGGCGATCTCGCTCATGTTCTGCGCCGCGATGGCGACGGGCAGCACCTGGGCGATCATCGGCGCCGCGCTGTTCGTAGCGTCCGACTCGGTGCTCGGCTGGCGCCAGTTCGTCGTCGCCGCCCGCTGGATGCCGGTCACGATCATGGTCACCTATCACCTCGGCCAAGCCGGCCTCGTCGCCAGCCTCCTGTAGTCCCCGCTGGGTGGGGGAGGAGCGCGGTAAACCCGACTTGTGGGGTCGGGAATTGGCGGGTAGCGTGCGGCGCCTATGAGTGACTCCTGGGGTTTCGAGACCAAGCAGATCCACGTCGGCGGCGAGCCCGACCCGACCACCGGCGCCCGGGCGGTGCCGATCTACCAGACGACGTCGTACCAGTTCCGCGACACCGACCACGCTGCCAACCTGTTCGGCCTCGCGGAGATCGGCAACATCTACACCCGCATCATGAACCCCACGCAGGCGGCCCTCGAGGCCCGCGTCAACGCGCTCGAAGGAGGCTGCACCACGGCCGTCGGTCTCCCCGGCACGCTCGCCGTTGCTTCCGGCCAGGCCGCCGAGACCTTGGCGTTCATGACGCTGTGCGAGGCCGGCGACCATGTCGTCGCCTCGCCGTCGCTGTACGGCGGCACGTACAACCTGCTGCACTACACGCTGCCGAAGTTCGGCATCGAGGTCACGTTCGTCGACGACCCCGACGACCTCGCCCAGTGGGAAGCAGCGGTCAAGCCCAACACGAAGGTGTTCTTCGGCGAGGTCATTCCGAACCCGAAGAACGACGTGCTCGACATCGAGGGCATCGCCGGGGTCGCCCACGCCAACGGGATTCCGTTGATGGTCGACAACACCGTGCCCACGCCGTACCTGATCCGCCCGCTCGAATGGGGCGCCGACATCGTGATCCACAGCCTCACCAAGTTCATCGGCGGTCACGGCACGTCGATCGCCGGTGCGATCGTCGATGGGGGCACGTTCGACTACGCCGCGTCCGGCCGCTTCCCGAACTTCACCGAGCCCGACCCCAGCTATCACGGTCTCGCATACTTCCCGGCGCTCGGCCACGGCGCGTTCATCCTCAAGGCCCGCGTGCAGATGCTGCGTGACCTCGGCCTCGCGATCTCGCCGTTCAACGCCTTCCTCATCCTGCAGGGAATCGAGACACTGAGCCTGCGCATGGAGCGCCACTTCGCGAACGCGCAGAAGGTGGCCGAGTATCTCGATGCGCACGACCAGGTCGAGTCGGTCAACTACTCGGGTCTCGCATCGAGCCCCTGGCACGAACGGGCCACCAGGCTCGGCGGCGGCAAGGGTTACGGCTCGGTGCTGGCGTTCGAGATCAAGGGCGGCCTCGAGGCCGGCAAGAAGTTCGTCGAGGGCGCCGAGCTGCACAGCCATGTCGCCAACATCGGTGACGTACGCAGCCTGGTGATCCATCCGGCGAGCACCACCCACAGCCAGCTGACCCCCGAGGAACAGCTCGCGTCATCCGTCGGTCCAGGCCTGATCCGCCTCAGCGTGGGCATCGAGTCGGTCGCCGACATCATCGCCGACCTCGACAAGGCCTTCGCCGCCGCCAAGGCGTGAACCTGGTTCCCCGAGCCCAGGGCTGCGGGAACAAGCGTGGTTCCCGGAGACCTGGGCTCGGGGGGCAACGCTGACGTTCAGTCGTCGCGTTGGTCGCGGAGGAACTCTTCGAACGCACTGCCGAGGTCGTCGGCTGACGGGATCTGCGCTTCGGCGCGGCGGTCGAATTCGGCTTCGAGAAGCGCGACGTACATCTTGAGCTGCTCGTCGTTGTCGGCGATCTCGTCGTGGACGTCGCGCCAGCTGTCGACCTGATCGCTGAAGTCGGTGGTGTTCGGCACGTCGAGCACGTGGCTCAGATGTCGCACCAGTGCGGACGTGGCCTGCGGGTGCTCGGCGTTCATCAGGTAGTGCGGAATGCCGACGCGCAACGACACCGACGGGATGTTGCGAGCCTCGAGCTCGGCCTGCAGTACCCCGACCACACCCGTGATGCCCTGGTAGCTCGGCGCCACCAGGCCGAGCCGCCGAGCGAGGTCGGCGTTCGCCGTGCTTCCGGTGACCGGCGGCGTGCGACTGTGGGGGATGGCCTCGGCGCCGGAGCCGACGGTGACGACCGCCTCGCACCCGAGCGCTTCGGCGACCACGACGATCGCTTCGACGTAGGTCTTCCAGTACAGGTGCGGCTCGACGCCGATCAGACCCACCACGTCGCGGTGGCCGGGGTTGCGCTGGAGCACGAACTCGTTGCTCGGCCACACGATTTCACGGACGTCGTCGTCGATCGACACGTGCGGGCGCTGCTGCGTGAAGTCGTAGAAGAGGTCGGGATCGATCGATCCGACCGTGACGGCGTGGTCGTCGCTGATGAACGCGTTGACGGCCTGCGTCGCTGCACTGGCCACGTCGAACCATCCCTCGAGGCCCACGAGCATCACCGGACGCTCGAGCGCGCCGATGTCACCGGTGCCGAACTCCAGAACCTCCATCGCATCCACGTCGATCCAGCCGAACGGTCAGGTCAATGCGTCCACGACGTGGTCGATCGAGCGGGTGAGGGCGTCGACGTCGGATGGATCGATCGCCGGGAACATGGCGATGCGCAACTGGTTGCGGCCCAGTTTGCGGTAGGCGAAGGTGTCGAGCACGCCGTTCGCTGCGAGGACCTGGTTGATCGTGGTGGCGTCGATCGTGTCGTCGACGTCGATGGTTCCCACCACGTTCGAGCGCATCGAGGGATCGGCCACGAACGGGTTCGCCCAGTCGCGGGCGTCTGCCCATCCGTACAGGATCGCGGCCGACTCGGCACTGCGTCCGGCGGCGAAGTCCATGCCCCCGTTGTCGAGCATCCAACGGACCTGCGCATCGAGCATCACGAGCGTTGCGAGCGCCGGGGTGTTGTAGGTCTGGTTCAGCACCGAGTTGTCGAGCGCGATCTGCAGATCGAGCGACGCCGGGCGCCAACGGTCGCTCGCTCCGATCGAGCGGATGCGTTCGAGCGCCGCTGGCGAACAGGCCGCGAGCCACAGCCCGCCGTCGGAGGCGAAGCACTTCTGCGGCGCGAAGTAGTAGACGTCGACCTCGGACGGGTCCCAGCGCAGACCGCCCGCAGCCGACGTGGCGTCGACCGCGACGAGCGCCGAGTCAGCTGAGGTGCCGTCCGGGCGTCGGAGCTCCATCGCCACGCCGGTCGAGGTCTCGTTGTGCGTGAGCGCGTAGAGATCGACGCCCTCCTCGGCGACCGCTACCGGATGGCTGCCGGTGTCGGACTTCACGACGGTCGGCTCGCCGAGATGAGGTGCTGCTGCGGCGGCTTCGGCGAACTTCGAGGAGAACTCGCCGAACACGAGGTGCTGGCTTCGGTTCGAGATCAGGCCGAACGTGGCGACGTCCCAGAAGACGGTGGATCCACCGTTGCCCAGCACGATCTCCCATCCATTGGGGAGTGAGAACAACTCGGTGAGGCCGGTGCGAACCGAGCCGACGAGGTCTTTGACCGGGGGCTGGCGGTGCGACGTGCCGAGCACGGTGTCGCCAGCGGCGACCAGCGCGGCGAGCTGCTCGGGGCGCACCTTCGAGGGACCGGATCCGAAGCGTCCATCGGCGGGAAGCAGGTCGGCGGGGATCACGATGGATGCGGGGTCGGCGCTCACGGCCACCAGCATGGCGCCGGTATCGACGGATCCCACGGCCCGTTTCGGGTCCATTTCCTCGTTGGGATGCGAGGTCGGCTGTGGCAGGCTGACGGACGTGAAGCGCACCTCCGAACGACTCGCCGCAATCGCCCCCTCCGCCACCCTCGCGGTCGACGCCAAGGCCAAGGCACTGCAGGCCGCCGGCGAGAACGTGATCGGCTTCGGGGCCGGCGAACCCGACTTCCCGACCCCCGCCCACATCGTCGAAGCGGCCGTCGAGGCGTGCCGCGACCCGAAGAACCACAAGTACTCGCCGGCCGGCGGGCTCCCCGAGCTGAAGCAGGCGATCGCCGACAAGACCGAGCGCGACTCCGGCTTCGACTGCACCGCGTCGCAAGTGCTCGTCACCAACGGCGGCAAGCACGCCGTCTACACCGCCTTCGCTGCGCTCTGCGATCCGGGCGACGAGGTCATCTGCCCCGCTCCCTTCTGGACGACGTACCCCGAAGCGATCACGCTCGCCGGTGGCGTCCCGGTGGTCATCGACACCGATGCCGCCAGCGGCTTCCAGGTCACGATCGAACAGCTCGACGCCGCCTACACCGAACGCACCAAGGTGCTGCTGTTCGTGAGCCCCGACAACCCGTCGGGCTCGGTCTGCCCGCCCGACATGGTCAAGGCGATCGGCGAGTGGGCGCTCGACAAGGGCGTCTGGGTGATCACCGACGAGATCTACGAACACCTCACCTACGGCGACAACACCTTCGTGTCGATGCCGACGGTCGTTCCCGAACTCGCCAACCAGTGCATCATCGTCAACGGCGTCGCCAAGACGTACGCGATGACCGGTTGGCGCGTCGGCTGGATGATCGGCCCCGACGACGTCATCAAGGCCTCGACCAACTTCCAGAGCCACGCGACGTCGAACGTCGCCAACGTGTCGCAGCGCGCAGCGCTCGCCGCGGTGTCGGGTTCGCTCGACGACGTGGTGATGATGCGCACAGCGTTCGCCCGCCGGGCCCAGACGATGTGGACCAAGCTCAACGCGATCGACGGCGTCACCTGCCTCGAGCCGCAGGGTGCGTTCTACGCGTACCCGGACCTCACCGGCCTGCTCAACCGACCGATCGACGGTGCCACGGCGACCAACACGCTCGAGCTCGCCGACCTGGTGCTCGACAAGGCCAAGGTTGCGTTCGTGCCGGGTGAGGCGTTCGGGCTCGGTGGCTACGGCCGCTTCTCGTTCGCCCTCGGTGACGACGACCTGGTCGAGGGCATCGACCGGTTCGCTGCCCTCGTCAACGGCTGAACCGCGTTCGCGCAGCCTCGATCAGGTCACCGTTCAACGTCCCGGTCATGCATGCGGTGCTCATCGCTCGGTCACGTCGATGACATCGGCCATGCCGTTGACGAAATGCGGTGGTCCGCCGTCGACGTTCGGCGGGCCATCACTGGTCGCGGCGGCCTCCAGGTACTCCTCGGGGTTCGCGCCGGTCGGGATCGCGCACACCAGCAGGTAGCGGCCCGGTTCGGCGAGCACGCCGTCGCCGACGGCGGCGATCTGCTCGCCGCCTGGCGCGGCCAGCAGCACCGCCGTCGGTGGACCGGCCGCCAACACGTCCTCCAGACCTGAGGCCACGATCTCGTCGACCGAGCGCTCGTCACCGACCGCCAACCGTACGGCGACCAGCTCGTGCAACTCGGCCGTCGATGTGTTGTCGATCTGAAGGCGGGTGCCCGCCGCGACGTTCTCGGGGAGGTCCCCGAACGAGAAGTCGCTGAGTGTCACGTCGAGCACACCAGTGGAGGTGTCGGCATCGGGTTCGTCGCCACACGCAGCGAACAGCAGCGGTGTGCAGACGAAGAGAGCCAGTGCGGTCGGTCTCATCGTGCCACCCCGATCTTGTCGGCGAGCGCTGCAAAGTCCGCGGGTCGCAGCACCGACCTCGCCAGCCCGACGGTGGCATCGAATGCCTCGCGCGGTGCGGCCGTCCGCATGCCCATGAACAGGTCGGCGCGGTCGTCGAGGTTCATCGCCGGCAGCATGAACGACAGGCTCTGCGCCATCTCTTCGGGCGGGATCGAGCTGACGATTGCTCCATGCATCGCTGCGATCTCGTCGACGCCGATCAGCTGGGGGAGTCGTTGCATCACGGCTCGTTCCTCCAGGTCGATGTGGTCGAGATACGAGCTGGTGAAACTCGCGAGGTCGAGGTGGAGCAGTTGCAGCAGACGGCGCTCGTCGTGGTCCGCCGCGTCGATGGCGGCACCGGCGAGATCGGTGATCGATGCGAACATCGCCTCCAAGCGCTCGTGATCGGCGTTGATCTCGTTCGCCAGCTGCGGCAGGTGGCGTTCGAGTACCGGGTCGATGACGGCATCCTCGTGGTGGGCGTGCGACTCGAGTACGCCGGCAATCGACGCAACGTGTTCGGCCAGTGCGGCTCGGTCACATCGGTCCGAGGGATCGATGCTTCCGGCGGCCGTCGTGACGGCGAACAGCTCGGCACGAATCCCCTTGTGGATGTCGCGGTACAGGTCGACGGCCGGGATCCGGAAGTCCGGATCGACGATGGCGATCGGGTGGCTGATGGTGGTCATGTGTTCCTTTCCGTCGACTCGACCGTCGAGTCGACAGAAACCATCGTGAAGATTCGACAGGGCCGCCGTTGCTGAACTGTTCGTATGTCGATCTGAAGAGTTCACTCACGTATCCTCAGAGATCGTTCAGGGAGGCTGTGGTGGCGTTCGCAACGGAGTTGGTGGAGATGCTCGAGACGGGTGCCGGCCTGGTGGTCGGCACGGTCTCGGCCGACGGCGAACCACGCGCTGATCGAGCGTGGGCTGCAACGGTCGTCGACGCCGACAGCGGTCGTGTCCGGTTCGTGATGAGCGCCGACGATCAGGCGGTCATCGACAATCTGCAATCTGCAACCGTGTCGTTGACCGGCGCCGAGGTGAGCACCTACCAGTCGGTGCAGCTCAAAGGCCGGCCGCTGGTGGTCGAGGCGCCGACCGCCGCCGATGTCGAACTCGCCCGATTGCAGAGCGAGACCTTCTTCGAGGCGGTGCACCGCACCGACGGCAACCCGTTGGAGTCACTGCGTCGGATGTTGCCTCAGCGGATGGTCGTCGTGGAGATGATCGTCGAGGAGTCGTTCGACCAGACGCCGGGCCCGTCGGCGGGGTCCGCGATCGGAGGATCGGCCGGTGGATGAACTGACGCTGAACGACATCGAACGCTGTTTCGGCGGTGCCATTCCGGCGGTGCTCGCGACGGCGTCAGCGGATGGCATCGTCAACGTCACCTACATCTCGCGGGCGCACCGCGTCGATGACGAACGCCTGGCGCTGTCGAACCAGTTCATGTCGAAGACATCGCGCAACCTCGCCGACAACCCGAGAGCGAGCCTGTTGCTGATGGACCCGGTGACCCACGACGAGTTCCGGCTGGTGTTGGTCTACGAACGGACCGAGCGGCGCGGTCCGGTGTTCGATCGGTTGCGAGCCGACATCGAGGCGCTCGCCGTGTTGGAGAACATGCAAGACGTCTACCGGTTGCGCGCTGCCGACGTGTTCAGGGTGGTTGCGATCGAGCAGAACCCGCCGAACCCGTCGGGTTCGCTGCCGAGCGATGTGCCGACCGAGCGTCGCTCGTCGGCCGAGCTCGGAGGGCTCGCCGAACTGGCCCGATGCATCGCTCGCGCCGGCGATCTCGACGCGGTCGTCAATGCAACGCTCGAGGGGCTCGACCGGATCCTGGGCTACCGCCACACCGTGCTGATGCTGCTCGACGAAAGCGGCACTCGGCTCTACGCGATCGGTAGCCACGGGTTCGACACGCAGGGTGTGGGCGCGGAGGTGGCCCTCGGGAGCGGTCAGATCGGCCTCGCTGCTGCGCGCTGCGAACCGATGCGCATCGGAGGTCTGCACCAGATGAGGAAGTACGCCCGAACGATCCGTCGGGAGTACGAGCACCAGGGCATCGGCCCCGGTCACGAGCTGCCGGTGGTCGAGATCGACGGCGTGCAGAGCCGGATCGTGGTGCCGGCGATGGCGCGTGGTGAACTGATCGGCGCGCTCGTGGCCGAGAGCCGCCGACCCGTGGCGTTCGACGCCATCGACGAGCAGTTGTTGTGCATCACCACGTCGCTGGTGGCGAGCGCGATCGAGCACGTCCGTGCTGCGGAGCGCGAAGGGCCCGACGGAGTCTCGGCCGGCCCTCCGATCGATCGAACCGCTCCGGGCGCCATCCCGGACGGCGAGTTGGCCGTCCGCTTCTTCCCCGTCGATGGCAGCGTGTTCGTGGGCGGCGACTACCTGATCAAGGGAGTCGCCGGACGCATCCTGTGGAGCCTCCTGCGCCAACACGCCGCCGACGGGCGGATCGACTTCACCAATCGCGAGCTGCGTCTCGACCCGAGCCTCGATCTCCCGGGCTTCAAGGACAACCTCGAGAGTCGGCTGATCCTGCTCAAGCGCCGTCTGGAGGAACGTGACGTGCCGATTCGAATCGTGAAGACCGGACGTGGCCGGTTCCGCCTCGACGCGTCCGTCCATCCCCGTCTCGAATCCGCCGATTGACCACGGTCGACGAACGGAGTGCATCGGCGAACTTCGGTGAGTTCTCCGACCACCACCACCACCATCGTCGTCGTCGACGCTCAGCGAGCAGCGTCGACGGCGGCGTCGTGTTCGTGCAGCGGCTCCACGTGCACGAAACGGACGGCGATGAGGTCGACGATCACCACGACCGCAGCGCCGACGATGATGAGCATGAGCGGGATGGCAACGTCGTCGCGGGGCAACGTCATCGTGGTGGTGTTGGTGCCGTTCGGCCACGGCCAGAGCACGCGCATGGAACCGAGCATCAACCCGATCATCGCCGCCAGCACCCAGCGGTGATACCGCTCGAGCAGCCAGTTCAGCAACGTCGAGAACAGAGCGAGGCCGACCACGCAGCCGAGCGTGAAGGCGATCAGCACCGTGAAGTCGCGGTCGTTCACTGCGCCGAGCACCTCGGTGTACATGCCCAATACCACGAGGATGAACGAGCCGGAGATGCCGGGCAGAATCATCGCGGAGATCGCGATCGCTCCGGCGAGGAAGAAGACCCACCAGGGCTTCGTGACGACCTCGGCGGCGGAGTCGGCCACGGCGGTGTCGGAGCGCAGGCCGAGCAGCAGGAACATCGCGCCTCCGATGCCGAGCATCAAGGCGATGGAGATGCCGTCGATCTTGTCGAGCATCCGCACGGCGACCCAGATCGAGCCCAGGATCAGTCCGAAGAACAGGGCGGACATCCGGATCGGCTGTTCGTCGAGCAGCGTCTCGATCACTGACGACAACGCAAAGACCGCGGCGAGGATGCCGGCGAGCAACGTGAACAGCCAGATCCATTCGATGCGTTTGAGCGTGTCGATCGCGCCGCTGACGTCGCGTGTCAACAACTGCTTGATTGCGTGCGCACCCTGGCTGATGTTGTGGATCAGTTGGTCGTAGATACCGAGGACGAGCGCAACCGTGCCTCCGGACACGCCCGGCACGATGTCGGCCGAGCCCATCGTGAAACCGCGGATGACCTGGGCGACAGGCGTGGGAATTTGCACGTGGCGAGGTTAGCGACCGAACCACTCGTCGTACGTCGGCACCTTCGTGACACCGGCGCACGCCATCGCGATGAGCGGTACTGCCGCCATCGCCCCCGAGCCTTCGCCCAGGCGCATGTCGAGGTCGAGCAGTGGTCGCTTGTCGAGACGCTCCAACAGTTTGCGGTGCCCCGGTTCGGTCGAGCAGTGCCCGACCGTGCAGTGGTCGATCGCGGCCGGGTTGACCATCACCAGCGGCAGGACGGCGGACGTGACGACGTAGCCATCGAGCACCACCGGGATCGAACGGTGACGTGCCGCCACCGAGGCGGCGGCGACGGCGACCAGCTCTGACCCGCCGACCTCGCGCAGGATCTCGAGCGGGTCGGTGATCCCGGCGATCCGGCGCACCGACTCCTGGACGGCCGCCCGCTTGCGGGCCAACCCCTCGTCGTCCACGCCGGTTCCCCGCCCCACCCACGCTGCGGTCTCGCCCCCGGCGAGTGCGGCGGCGATTGCCGCCGATGGCGTGGTGTTGCCGATTCCGATCTCGCCGAGGACCAGGAGGTCGCAGTCGAGCCCATCGACCGCGTCGAAGGCCAGCGCGACGATCTCATCGAAGCGCTCGGCGGTCATCGCCGCTTCGAAACGGATGTCGCCGGTCGGTTGCCCGATGCCCACGTCGATCGCACGAACCGACGCGCCGGCGATCTGCGCGAACGCAGCAATGGTGGAGCGCCCCTGCTGGAACGCTCCGAAGAGTGCTTCGGTGATCCCGGTCGGATAGGCGCTGACCTTGGTCGCCGCGGCAACGCCATGATCGGCGGCGAACACCAGCGCCGCCGGTCGATCGACCGCCGGCGACGTCGTTCGTTGCCAACCCGCCACCCACGCGGCGATCTCGTCGAGCCAGGCGAGCGCGCCGCTCGGGCGCAACAGGTGCGCTGCTCGCTGGTGGATGGCGTCGAACGCGGCCGCGTCGTGGGCAGGCAGATCCACCAACCGATCGCGCAACATCGACGACATGGGATACCTCAGTAGTCGATCCCGCGCATCGCGCGGATGCCCTGTTGGTAGGCGTGTTTGACCTCGCGCATCTCGGTGACGGTGTCGGCGAGCTCGATCAGCTCGGGCGCTGCGTCTCGACCGGTGATGATCACGTTGACGTGGCGTGGCCGCGCCTCGATCGCCTCGACGATCTCCGCGACGTCGATCCACCCGAACGAGGGGAGGTAGGTGAGCTCGTCGAAGATCACCAGCTGATGCTCGCCCGCCTGCATGAGTTCGGCGGCCTTGGCCCACCCGGCGGCGGCGTGGGCGCGATCGTTGGTGAGGTCCTCGGAGTCCCAGGTGAATCCGTCGCCGAACGCATGCCAGTCGACGCCCAGCTGACGTCCGATCTTCTCCTCGCCGACCTTCCAGTCGCCCGACTTGATGAACTGGACGACCGCGACGTTCCAACCGCGAGCGACGCCGCGGATCATCATCCCGAACGCTGACGACGACTTGCCCTTGCCGTTGCCGGTGTTGAGCACGACGAGCGAGTCCGCGCCGCGTAGCCCGTCGGGTCGCGGATCTTCTGTGGGGATGGCGTCTGCCTGATTCTGGTCGGTCATGAGCTTGGGGAGCGTACGCACAGCGAAGTACGATGTCGAACTGTCGCAGACGCAGCGAAGTCCGGTGAGATCCCGGCGCTGTCCCGCAACGGTGGTTCCCCGAGCATTTCGGGGACGAGCCCGGTCGCCTGCCCTGTGACGCGACCAACACCCTCGAGGCAAGGGACGGCTCGCCGGTCGGAACACATCCGACCAGCACCCAGCTTGTCCTCCATTCACATTGGAGGCATTCCATGAACACCCACTCCGGCCGGTTCGGCCGACGACTGCTCGGCGCCGTTGCCGGGCTCACGCTGCTGACGTCAGCCTGCGGATCCGATGACGCATCGAGTTCCGATACGTCCGACGTGTCGGCCACGGCATCCGTTGCGGAGACGACCGCACCGGAATCGCCGACGACGGATGACAGCGTCGTGTCGGTCGACACCGGCGGCGAGGTCGAACGGGTCGTCTCGCTCAGCCCGACGCACACCGAGATCATGTTCGCCATCGGTGCCGGCGATCTCCTGGTGGCCGTCGACGAGTTCTCCGACTACCCCGAAGAGGCACAGGCGCTGCCGAACGAGCTGTCGGCATTCGACAACAACGTCGAAGCGATCGCTGCGTACGAACCCGATCTGGTGCTGATCGGCGGTGACTTCAACGGCCTCGGACCGCAGCTCGACGAACTCGACATCGGCTGGTGGGACGGACCCGCTGCGGTCACGATCGACGACACGTTCCGTCAGATCGAGGAACTCGGCGCCGCGACGGGCCACGAGGAAGAGGCAGCAGCGCTGGTCGAATCGATGCAGACCGAGATCGACGAGATCGTCGCGACGACGCCGACACCCGACGAACCCTTGACCGTCTTTCACGAGCTCGACGACACGCTGTTCTCGCTCGACTCGACGACGTTGTTCGGTGAGCTCTATGGCTTGCTGGGCCTGCAGAACATCGCCGACACCGCCGAAGGAGACTCGGGCGGCTACCCGCAGCTCAGCGCCGAGTTCGTCGTGTCGGCCGACCCCGACCTGATCTTCCTCGCTGACACCAAGTGCTGCGGCCAGTCGTTGGAGACCGTCGCCGCCCGTGATGGATGGGCCGACATGACGGCGGTGCAGACCGGCAACGTCATCGAACTCGACGACGACGTCGCGTCGCGTTGGGGTCCGCGCATCGTCGACTTCCTGCGGGCGGTCTCCGATGCCGTGACCGCAGCGAGCTGATCGGAGCCGACGTGGCTGTCGCCGGTCTCGATGCGGAAGGCGCTCGGGTCGACCCGTCGGTCCGCTCGACACTGGCGACAGCGCGTCGGAATGACGTTCGGTGGTACCTCGGCTCGGGTGCGGTGCTGCTCGGGGCGATCGTGCTCGGCGCGTCGATCGGGCCTGCCGGCCCGGACTGGTGGCGGGTGCCGGTGGCGCTGCTCGATCATCTGCCGCTGATCTCCGTCGACTCCGGCGTGACGACCGCCGAGTGGAACATCGTGTGGCGCATCCGCATGCCGCGGGTGATCCTCGCCGCGCTCGTCGGTGGCATGTTGTCGGTGGCCGGGGCCGGCTACCAGGGCGTGTTCCGCAACCCGCTCGTCGACCCCTACCTGCTCGGTGCGGCCGCGGGTGCCGGACTCGGTGCGACGATTGCGCTCACCGCCGGTCGTGGTGTCACGGCGTCGTGGCCGGTCGATCCGGTCGTCGGGGCCGCGTTCCTGGCGTCGCTCGCAACGGTGGCGGTGACGTACCTGGTCGGGGCATCGTTCCATGGGTCGGGGCCGAGCGCGCGTTCGGGCGTGACGCTCGTGTTGGCCGGCGTCGCCGTCGTGTCGTTCGTGACCGCCGTTCAGACGTTCATCCTGCAACGCAACCAGGACGTGGTTCGCGAAGTGTTCCAGTGGATTCTCGGTCGGCTGTCGGGCGCGACGTGGTCCGACGTGCGCTTGGTCCTGCCCTACGTGGCGATCAGCGGCATCGTGTTGATGCTGCACCGTCGCCATCTCGACGTGTTCCGCGTCGGTGACGAGGAGGCGGCGGCGCTCGGGGTGTCGGTCAGTCGGACTCGACTGGTGATCGTGATCGGGGCCACGTTGGGCACGGCGGCGGTGGTGTCGGTCAGTGGCCTGATCGGGTTCGTCGGCCTCGTGGTGCCGCATGCCATCCGATTGATGGCCGGTGCCGGCTACCGACGGCTCATTCCGCTGTCGATGCTGCTGGGAGCCTCGTTCCTGATCCTCGCCGACATCCCCGGTCGCATGCTGTCGAGCCCGGCCGAGACGCCGATCGGCGTGGTGACGGCGTTCATCGGCGCGCCGTTCTTCATCTACCTGCTGCGCACGCGGAGGATGACGTGAGCGCGCTCGAGTTCGACGCCGTCAGCGTGAGTTACGGCAAGCGTCGTGTCGTCACCGAGTTCACCGACCGTGTCGAGTCGGGGGAGTGGCTCGGGGTCATCGGGCCGAACGGGGCCGGCAAGTCGTCGTTGCTGCGCGCGGCGGCCGGGCTGGTTGCTTTCCAGGGCGACGTGCGGGTGGGCGGCGACTCGTTGGCACCGATCACCGACGCCGCCCGTGCCCAGCAGGTTGCCTACGTCGCACAGGATCCGTTGATCCCCGACGACATGTGCGTCTTCGACTACGTGCTGCTCGGGCGCACGCCCTACGTCGGCTACTTCGGCACCGAGTCGATCCACGATCGCGAGGTGGTCGTCGACGTGATCGATCGGTTGCGGCTCGGACCGTTCGCGGATCGAATGCTCGGATCGATGAGTGGCGGCGAGCGCCAACGCGCCGTGTTGGCGCGAGCGCTCGCGCAGGAGGCGCCGGTGCTGCTGCTCGACGAACCCACCTCCGCACTCGACATCGGCCACCAACAGCAAGCGCTCGAGTTGATCACCGAGCTGCGCGAGCACTCCGGTTTGACCGTCGTGTCGGCGATGCACGACCTGACGCTCGCCGGGACCTACACCGACCGGTTGGTGCTGCTCGACGATGGGGTGGTGGTCGCGAACGGTTCGGCCGCCGAGGTGTTGACCGCCGAGCGGCTCGGCGAGGTGTTCCACGTATGCGTGACCGTCGACATCGACCCCACCGACGGCGCCGTCATCGTCGTCCCCCGCCGCGGCTTCCCCGCCCCCTCCTGACCCGCCCCGCACAACCACGTTTGCGTTGCACTTCCGGTGGCCCGCCTCACCCGGAATGCAGCGCAAACGTGGGGTTCGGGTGAGCCCGGTGGACGCGCCCCAGTTCCCATCACGTTTGCGTTGCACTTCCGGTGGCCCGCCTCACCCGGAATGCAGCGCAAACGTGGGGTTCGGGTGAGCCCGGTGGACGCGCACCGTTCCCATCACGTTTGCGTTGCACTTCGGGTGACCCGTCTCACCCGGAATGCAGCGCAAACGTAGGGTTGGGGGATGAGCACCTCGCCGTATCCGACATTCCCTGGGGTCGAGCCGTTCGATGCAGTCCGGACGCTGGAGAACGAGCGTGCGCACCGCAAGCGGATGTGCGCGCTCGGGTACCGGATCTTCGCAGCGATGCGGTGGGGGCAGCTGGGCGACGGGCACGTGTCGGCGCGGGATCCGATTCTCACCGACCACTTCTGGTTGCTCGACTGGGGCGTCCCGTTCCACCAGGCAACCGTCGACCAGCTGGTGCTCGTCGGTCCGGACGGCCGGGTGACGGACACCGACGGCAACCCGACCGGCGCCGTCAACACCGCCGGCTACAACATTCACGCTCCTGTGCTCGCCGCTCGGCCAGACGCCGTGAGCGCCGCGCACACTCACACGCAGTTCGGCACGCCGTGGGCTGCGAACGTCGAGCCGTTCCGAGCGCTCAGCCAGGAGTCATGTGCCTTCGTGTTCGACCAGGCGCTGTTCGACGACGAGGAGGTCGAGGTGCTGTCGTACGACGGAGGCAAGCGCATTGCGACGTCGCTGGGTGACAACAAGCTTTGCATTCTGCGCAACCACGGCCTGCTCACCGTCGGCGGATCGGTCGAGGAGGCAGTCGGCTGGTTCGTGATGGCTGAACGCGTCGCCGAGGTGCACGTCAAGGCACCCGCCGGCAAGGCGATCTCCGACGAGGCCGCCTCGGTCGCCGCGGCAACGCTCGCCCCGGCGCCGACCGGCTGGCGGCTGTTCCAGTGGCTACTGCGCAGCGTCGTCGACGATCCCAGTGTGGTGGACCCGGTCGTCGTGGACTGACTCGCTCGTCGACGGTCGGCCCTCGATCCGGATGTGTTCGACGGCGAGCATGACGAACACGATCACGTCGATCAGGACGATCAGCCACACCCCATTCAGGTCTCGACCGATCACCATCAGCAGGGCCACAGCCGCCGCAGCGGCGAGGCGCTCCTTCGCGACTTGCTGGAACGACCGGTACACGGCGGCCGTGATGCCTCCGAGGAACAGCGCGAGCCCGGCAGCGGCCATGAACCGATACGCGTCGCCGGGCGGCTCGTCCGGATGCAGGGCCATCTCCTCGAACCCCACCGCCGTGAGCAGCACCCCGGCGACGATCGGTGCGTGAAGGTAGGTGTAGACGTCTCGTGCGAACCGTCCTCGTTCCGCGTCGGGCAGTTGTTCGGAGCGATGTTCGAGGGCTGGACCGACGCGGTCGAAGTAGGACCAGAACAACAATCCTGCGAACGCCCCGGCGGCGGCGAGTGCCAGCACGGCGCCGGAAGCAAAACCGCTGGGGCCGTCGTCGAGTTCGCTCACGATCGAGTTGCCGAGCGCCACGATCACCTCACCCAGGGCAATGATCGTGATCAGCCCGTGTCGTTCGGCGAAATGACCGGAGCGGATGATCCACGACCCGTTGCCCGCTCGGAGGGTGGCGACGAGGAAGACGGCGATCCCGATCAGCCACAGCGTGATCCGGGCCGAATCGTGGACGAAACCGCCCACGACGATGATCGCCATGGCGAGGAGGTTCGGGCCGGCGTACTTGATCGCGGAAGCGAACTCCGGGCTCGTCCGGTCGAGTCCGATCACCATCATCCCGAGCGCCGTCAGGAAGATGATTGCCAACGGGATAGCGAAGAGGGCGCCGCTGCCTTCGAGCGCCGTCGTCACCGACGCGGCCATGGGCACGCTGGCGGCCGTCGCGACGAGAAAGAGCACTCTGACCGAGCGCTGGTTGCCCGGGACGGCGTTCGCCGACCACGTGAACTGCGTCCAGGGCAGCCACATGAGCAGGAAGATCAGAGTCGCTTCACCGATCCCGCCCCATGTGTGATCGTCGAGCAGCAGCGACACCAACTGTGAGAACGCGAAGACGTAGACGAGGTCGAAGAACAGCTCGACCGGATCGGCGCTGTAGTCGGCGGTTCGCTCCGGGATCTCGAGTCCGCGCATGGCCGGAGGCTAGCCCTCGCGTCGAGGTCGGTCAGCCGAACACGACCACGCCGACGACGCCGACGAGCACGAGCCCACTGGCGAGATACTCGGCGCGGCGATGACGTTCGTGGAGCACCCAGGCGGAGATCATGAACGCGATGACGATCTCGACCTGACCGAGCGTGCGGACCTTGGCGGCGTTCGTCAAGGTGACGGCGACCGCCCATCCGATCGATCCGCACAGGCTCAGGATCCCGACCGGCAGCGCGAACCGCCAGGCCCCGGCCACGCGCCCGAGCTCTGTCCGATCGGTCAGCCCGAGCTGCGTGCCGTTCACGATGGTTTGGATCCCGAGCATCACGGTGAGCGTCAGCAGCGCCCGGTTCCAGGTCGGGCCGTCGAGCGAGGTCGACGCGCCACGGATGCCGACTGCCGCAACAGCGAATCCGGCCGCCGCCAGGACGCCCATCAGCGCCGCCGGGTCCCGCGCGTCGCCGAGGATGTCGAGCAGTCGGGTCGGCGCCGCGAGCCAGGCCACGCCGGCCATGCAGACGAACGCCGAGACCCAGCCGAGTGGGGCGAGCGGTTCGCCGAGCGCAACGGCTGCAACGACTGCGACGAGGATGACCTCGGTCTTGGCGTAGACGGTGCCGATCGCGAAGTCGCGCAGATCGAATGCCCGAAGGAGCGCCAGCGTGCCGAGGATCTGGGCGATGCCCGCTCCGGCGATGATCGGCCAGAACCGCCAGGGGATGTCCGGAACGGGTTCGCCGAACACGCCGAACGTGACCACCGCGACGAGCACCGCGAGCGGGAATCCGTAGGCGTACCGCACGAATCCCGCCCCGTTGACCGACAGCACCGACCGCAGCTGATGTTGCCGCGACGTCCGCAGGATCTGGAACGTCGCTGCTGCAAGCGTGATGGGAATCCACATGGTGCGCCCGCAGTGTTACATCAGGGGTCAGACCCGCGATGTAATCGATGTCTCGCCGACGCTGGATTACATCGCGGGTCTGACCCCTGATGTAATCCTCGCTCACGCCGGTGAGGGTTCGAACCAGTGGTCGCCGTTGAGCAGGATGTCGTCGGCGTCGGCAGGGCCCCACGAACCGCGGAAGTACGGAACGACGTCGCCGGGATCGTCGAGTGCCGGCTGCACGACGCGCCAGGTCCCCTCCACGATGTCCTGGCGGGCGAATCGGCGCAGCGAGCCGATCAACGCATCGCCCAGCAGTCGCTCGTAGGCGTCCTGGCGTTCGCCGAGTGCAGCGGCGAAGTCGACGTCGACGTCGACCTCCTGGCTGTCGAGATCCGGACCGGGCGTCTTCGCTTGGAGCGCGAACGTGACACCGTCGTTCTTGCCGAGCCGCAACCGGATCAGGTTCCGTCCCGGTGGTGGACCACCCGACTCGTCGAAGAGCATCCGCGGCGGCTCGCGCAACTCGAGCACGGCCTCGGTGGCGTTCTGCGGCAGGGCCTTGCCGACGCGGATGTACCAGGGCACGCCGGCCCAGCGCCACGAGTCGATCTCCAGTCGCACGGCCGCGAATGTCTCGACGTTGGAGTTCGGGTCGACGCCGGGCTCGTCGCGGTAGCCGACGTACTGGCCCCGAACCAGCGCGTCGGGAGCGATCGGTCGCATTGCCGCGATCACCTTGGCCTTCTCGTCCTGCAGGAAGCCGGAGTCGGCCCCGGCGGGAGGCTCCATCGCAAGCAGCGACACCACCTGCAAGACGTGGTTCTGCAGCACGTCGCGGATCGCGCCGACGCCCTCGTAGAACGACCCGCGACCCTCGACGTCGAGCGTCTCCGACATCGTGACCTGCACGCTGCGGACGTAGTTGCGATTCCACACCGGCTCGAGCAGTGTGTTGGCGAACCGGAACACCAGGAGGTCCTCGACGGCCTCCTTGCCGAGGTAGTGGTCGATGCGGAAGATGTGGTCCTCCGAGAACACCTCGTGGAGGGTCTTGTTCAACTCGATCGCCGACTGGAGGTCGCGGCCGAACGGCTTCTCGACGACGATCCGGCCCCGCTGGTGCAGATCGACGGACGCCAGCTTCGTTGCGACCATCGGGAACATGTTCGGCGGAATCGCCATGTAGAAGACGGCAACCAGTGAGTTGTGGCGGTCGAGGGTCGCTCGGAGTTCGTTCCAGGTGGCCTCGTCCGCGTAGTCGCCCTGCACGAGGTCGAGGCGCGCGCAGAGCGAGTCGACGACGGCAGTGTCAGGGTTGTCGATGTGTTCGGCGATCGATTCGCGAGCGTGGCGGCGGAAATCGTCGTCGGTCCAGTCGCTGCGAGCGACGCCGATCACCGGAACGCTGAGCACGCCGGAACGTTCCAGTCGGTAGAGCGCCGGGAACAGCTTGCGTACCGCAAGATCGCCGGTCGCGCCGAACAGCACGAGCGCATCGGCGTCGGGCTGCGTGGTCTGCATCCGACTCGAGTCGACGTGGCCGGTGACCATCGTGGGATCGGTGTGGGTGTCGCTCATCGGTCGAAGCCCTTCATCGAGTGGTGTCCGTGCGTTCGATGTGGCCGCCGAAGCCGGCGCGCATCGCCGACAACACCTGGTCAGCAACGTCGGATCGACCCCGTGACGAGAACCGTTGGTACAGAGCGGCCGACAGCACGGGAACCGGCACGCCCTCGTCGATCGCTGCGTTGATCGTCCATCGGCCTTCCCCGGAGTCGCTGACCACGCCGGCGTACGCGCTCAGTTCGGGGTCGGCGTGGAGTGCCTGGGCGGTGAGGTCGAGCAGCCAGGAACTGATCACCGAGCCGCGCCGCCACACCTCGGTGACCTTCGCGAGATCAATGTCATAGCGGTAGTAGGGCGCCGCATCGAGCGGAGCGGTTTCGGCGTCGACAGGATGATCGACGGCGCCGATGTTCGCCTTGGCCAGCACGTTGAGCCCCTCGGCGTAGGCGGCCATCAGCCCGTACTCGATGCCGTTGTGGACCATCTTCACGAAGTGCCCCGCGCCGCTCGGGCCGCAGTGCAGCCAGCCGTGCTCCTCCGGTGCTTCGGGATCGACCCGACCGGGCGTGCGAGCGCCGGTGCCGATGCCGGGAGCGAGTGTTTCGAAGATCGGAGTCAGCCGGTCGACGGCATCGGTCTGGCCGCCGATCATCAGGCAGTAGCCACGTTCGAGCCCGAACACGCCGCCGCTCGTGCCGACATCGAGGTACGTGATCCCGGAAGGTGCGAGCGCCTCGGACCGGTCGACATCGTGGCGGTACCACGAGTTGCCGCCGTCGATGATCGTGTCACCGGGATCGAGCAGCGGTGCGAGCGAATCGACCGTGGAGCCGACGAACGCGGCGGGCACCATGATCCAGATCGCCCTGGGCGGTTCCATCGCTGCGACGAGGTCGCTCAGTGAACGAGCACCGACCACGCCGAGTTCGGCTTCGAGCCCCGCGATCGCTGCTTCGTCGACGTCGTGCACGACGCAGTCGTGTCCGTCGTGGTGGAGCCGGCGCACCATGTTGGCACCCATCCGGCCGAGGCCGATCATCCCGAGTTGCATCGCCCCAGACTGCCACGAACTCGGCCCCGCTACTCTCCGCTGATGGCCCACGAAGATCAACCTTCGGTGATCGAACGATGGGTCGAGGTCGCCACCGCCGAACACGTGCGGCTCCTCGCTCGCCTCGATGCCCTCGTGGCGGATCACGCGCTCGATGTGGCAGCCCCGTCGAACCTGCCGGACTGGACGGTCGGCCACGTGATCACACACGTCACCCACTCTGGCGACGGCCACATCCGCATGCTCGATGCGGCGGCGATCGGAGAGTTCGGCGTGCAGTACCCGGGCGGGATGGAGCAGCGCGTCTCGGAGATCGAGGCCGGCGCGAGTCGTCCGGCGAGCGAGCAGGTCGACGACCTCCGACGATCGATCGACGCGCTGGAGCAACGGTGGGCGACGATGCCGACCTGGGCCGGCGAAGGCCGCACCCCCAAGGCCGACGTCGCCATCGCCGACCTCCCGTTCCTGCGCATCCGCGAGGTGGCGATCCATCACGCCGATCTCGGACTCGGGTACTCCTTCGCCGACCTCCCCGAGCCGTATCTCGATGAGGAACTGCAACGAATGGAGGCGATGTGGCTCGCCCGGCACTCCTCGACGGCCTCGCTCCCGCAGGCGGCGCTGGCACTGCCACCACCCGATCGTCTCGCCTGGCTGCTCGGCCGATCGGTCGTCGACGGCATCGCCGCGGCCGACATCTACTGACCCGACGTCACATCGGGCCCGGCATCCTGTGGCGTTGCGAAGCCACCGCGTCGGCTACTCGCCGGTCTGGCCGTCGACTGATTCGCGCAGGAGATCGGCATGGCCGTTGTGGCGGGCGTACTCCTCGATCATGTGCACCACGATCCATCGCAGCGAGGGTGACTCACCGTTCGCCCAGGGCGTCGCAGCGAGCTGGTCGAGGCCACTGACGTCGAGTGCCGCCGATGTGAGCGCTCGTGATCGTGCCACAGCGTCATCCCACAGGGCCCGAAGCGCGGCGGGTTCGTCGTCGGCCGCCGAGTTCCATTCCCAGTCCGGATCGGCATCCCAGTCGACGTCGGCCCAGGTAGAGCTCGGATCGTGGCCGTGCAGGCGGCACGCGAACCAGTACTCCTCGACCCAGGCCATGTGTTTCAGCAGTCCGCCGAGCGTCATCGTCGAGGCCGCGACCGTGGCGGCGAGGCCGCGTCCATCGAGGCCTCTCGTCCGCCAGTCGAGCGTCGCCCGCTGGAAGTCGAGGAAGCCGAGCAGCGTCTCGACCTCGCCGGATGCGACGGGTGGTTCGGGCCGCCCCTGGTCGTCGATCGTGATCATGGCACGAGTGTCGCAGATGATCGAGGCCTGAGCCGATCGAGTTTGCGCTGGCGACGGTCTGCCCTCGCTCAGATCGATCGCGCGTGTACTCGAAGTCGAGTGTGAGCGGCCAACTCGACGAAGTCGGAGTCGGCGTGGAGCACCTCGGCGTCGGCGGCGATGGTGACAGCCGCGATCAGACAGTCGATCATCCGGCGAACCGTCGCTCCCTGCGTCCGGCAGGCCCGGTACAGCGCGGCCGCGGCGTCGTAGTCGGCGGAGGTGGTCGGCAGCAGGGTGGCGCGCGCCAGGAGACCGCGGAGCTGCGCGAGATGGGCCTCGTTGCGAGCACCGGCGAGTACCTCCAGGAAGATGGGGTCGCAGACGGCGAGGTCGTCGCCGAGGAGTTCCCCGACCGCGACGCACACAGGCGAGCCGGTGTCGCGGAGGAACTCGACCCAGGCTGACGTGTCGACGACGATCACCCTCGACTCGATCGCATTGCGTCGAGGTCGCCGTCCCATCCGCTGCCTCGTAGCGCTCGGGCGTCATCGAGTCCGAGCGGTTCACCGGCGAGCCGTCGAAGCGCGAGATTCACTGCATCGCGCTTGGTCGTGAGGTGGAAGCGTTCCATCACCTGCCTGCACAGATCGTCGTCGATGTCGATGTTGGTGCGTGACATACACCAACAATACACCTCACCGATCATCTGATGCTCGGCAGCTCGTCAGTTGCGGTGACCTCGTCCATGTACTCGTCCACGACAGTGCCCTCCGCTGCGGAGCGGAGGTCGATCACGAGTTCCGAACGTCGCTGTGGATCGTCGCAGCGCTCGATCTCGTCGAGGCGCTCACGGAAGTCGGCCACCATCGAGCGGATGGTCGGGTCCCGTCGCGCGGCGCTGAGCGTGGCGGGACGGTCGAGCGCGTTCGCCATGGCGGACATCCAGATCCGCTCGTACTGGCGTGACGCGATGGACGCGCCGGCCAACTGCTCGGGTTCGACGTCGTCGATCGCATCGGTCACGGTTCGAATCGCCACCGACGCGGCGCTCCGCCACGCAGCGCCCACCCCGGACGCCAGCAGCGCGACGTTCGTGCCGGTGCCGAGCACGCTCGCCAGACCGTTCCGGCGTGCTTGCTCCGCTGCTGCTTCCATGATCAGTTGCGCCTGCTCGGTCATCGCTGCCTGGTCGAGGAGCAACGAGAGATGGACGACGTCGGTCAGTGCGCCATCTGCAGTGAGATCGACACCGTCCCCGGTCAGCTCGTGATCGGTGAACGTGCCGAGCGCGACCCCGAGTGCCCCGGCGGCGTCATCGTCGCGCAGCACGGAACCGAACAGGTTCGCGACCTCGTCGTAGGTCCCGATCGTCAGCTCGAACTCACTCACCCTCACCGGTTTGCCACCGGTCTGGAAGATGCCGCCGGCGAGCAGCGGAAAGTAGACGGGCATCGACAGTGCAACCCCACGGGCCATGCCGGCCGACATCCCGTTGTCGAGCGGCCCGGTGGCGATGCGGGTCAGCATCTGCAGCACCTCGAAGCCGTCGGCCAGACGTGCCAAGTCGGCCAGGACGCTGTCCATCAGGCCGCTGCTGACGAACTCGCGCAACGCCGTCGCATCGAGGAGGTCCCATGCGGCGAGCGCGTACATGGTGCGTTCGTCGAGTAACAGATCGAGACACGCCGCCGGGTCGTCGATGAGGCTGCCGAGCGCCGTACTCAGCGACCTGGCATACCGCTCGCGGTCGACGCCGGTGTCCGGCCCGTTCGGAGCCGCCATCTGTCTCACGATGCACGAGCTGAACGCCGACGGGAAACTGCCGACACCGAGCAGTCTCGCGATGGTCATGTTCGAGGTCGACAGTTCGACGATCGAGGTGGCGAACTCGCCGTCTCGTTCCACCCAGTACGCAATGTCCTCGGCGAGGTCGGCCAGCTCGACCGCAGTCGGCGCGCCGGGCGACGCATCGCCGCCCAGCGCCTTGCGGTCGAGCCAGTCGAGTTGGCCGAGCAGCTCGGATCGCCGTGCGGATGGGATCGGAACTGGTGCCACGCCGCCGACGCGTAGATGGTCGGGGAGCGAGCCGCCGAGAACCTTCATCGGTCGCAGCCCGAACGTCCCGAGTTGACTCGCTCGCCACTGGACCATCGGGGCACTTCGTTCGATGTCGCGCAGTGCGGGCATCCAATGGTCTTCGAGATTCGCCCGGGTGAGGCGGACCGTGCGCAGCGCGTCGGCGGCCGCCGGGTCTGTCGACGAGATGCCGTCGAGTTGGTCGATCGACTCCAACGTGTGGCGCAGCAGCTGGTGCACACGTCCGGGTTCGTACCCGGCCTCCATGTCAGCCCGCCAATCCGATCTGCGTGCGGGCGATCGCTTCGAGTTCTTCGGCCTGCTGGTCGAAACGCCAGGCGTGCTCCCGGAGATCTTCGGCGGCGCCATGGAGTTGGTGCTGGTTGTGGGCGAGCGTCGTGCGGCACAGATCGGGGCGCCGGCCCCTCCACGTGTCGACGTCGCCATACCGGTCGAGGCTCATCACCGGCGAGGCCTCGATCGTGTCGGCGAGGCGGCGAAGGTGCCGGGCGCGTTGTCGGAGTTGGTGTGCTCGGTCGGTGGCGTTCATCACACCGCAGTGGGCGCGCCGGGAGTGAAAACGGAAGGCGTCAGAGATCGGCGAGCTGCACGGTGCGGTCGGCGATCGTGGCTGCCTCGTCATGGTCGTGCGTGACGAGTAGTGCCGTTGCGTGCGCGTCACGCAGGAGTGCGGCGAGGTCGACTGCGAGCCGGTCGTGGAGTTCGCGGTCGAGTCCGGTGAGCGGTTCGTCGAGCAACACGACGGCCGGCTCGGCGGCGAGGGTTCGAGCGAGCGCCACCCGCTTCGCTTCGCCACCGGACAGCTCCATCACCCGTCGATCGTCGAAGCCACTCAATCCGACCCGGCGCAACCATCTCGACGCGCGCTCCGTCCGTTCCGAACGTGCGACGCCGGACATCTTCGGTCCGAACGCGACGTTGTCGAGCACGGACATGTGAGGGAAGAGCTGGTTGTCCTGGAACACCATCCCGACACCGCGCCGATGGGTCGGGAGTTCGGTGACGTCTGCTCCGTGGACGAACACGCGACCGCGATCGGGCACGATGATCCCGGAGATGACGCGGAGCAACGTGCTCTTGCCGCTCCCCGATGGCCCGAGCAACGCCACCACGTCACCGGCCACCACCGACAGCGACACCCCGTCGAGCACCCGGTTCCCCCGACCCGGGCCTCCGGGAACCACGGGTGCATCCTGGTTCCCGGAGACCTGGGCTCGGGGGGCCGCGAAGGTGACCTGGACGTCGCGGACATCGAGTCCGGGGTGGTCGTTCACGGGCGCGCCACACGCGAGTGAGGTGATTGGAGGCGTTCGACCACGACCACGAGGATCACCGTCGTGGCCGCGAGCAACGTGGCGAGCACGAAGCCCTGGGCCTGCAGTATCGAACCGGTGCGGCCGAGCAGTTGCTCGATCGCGATCGGCATGGTCTCGCCGCCCGAGCGTGACAGGAGGCTCGTCGCGCCGAACTCGCCGAGCGAGATGGCGGCGGCCAACGCGCCACCGGCGGCGAGGGGCCTCCACAGGAACGGCACGATCGTGGCCCGCCATGCCTTCGTCGGCGAGGCTCCGAGGGTCGCGGCGGCGTCCGTCATCGTGGGGTCGACCGAGCGGAGCACGCCGACGCAGGTGCGCACGACGAACGGCACGGCGATCAGTGCGTGGCCGACGGGCACCAACCACCACGACGCCCGCCAATCGACCGGGCCGGTGTCGAACGTGATCAGCATCCCGAACCCGATCGTGACGGCAGAGGTCGCAAGCGGCAACATCAGCCCGCCGTCGAGTGCGCGTCCCGCCCGACCGGCGGCGACGATTCCGAGGCTCGCGAGCGCGCCGATGACGACGGCGATCGACGTCGCCCACGCGGCGTTGACCAGCGAGTTGGCCATGGCATCGATGGGGTCGACGCCGACGCGAATGCCCGGTCGGATCTCGGCGCGTCCAAGACTCGTCCACGCCGCGGTCGACCACCCCGTCGGCGTTGCGAAGGAGCGAACGACGAGTGCGACCAACGGCGTCGCCGCGATCAGCAGCGTCGCGCCGGCGACGATGCTCACGAAGCGTCGTTCGCCGCCACGACGCGGGCGGCGGCGCGCAGCGACCGGCAGCAGCCCGATCGCCTGGGCGTGGCGACGCTGGGCGATGGTCGACCACCACACCAGAACCAGAAGTACGCCGAGTTGCAGCAGTGCCAGCACTGCGGCACCGCCGATGTCACCAAGTTGTGTCGCTCGTCGCCACACCTCGACTTCGATCGTGCGGGTCCCTGGCGCGGCGAGGATGCGGATCACGCCGTAGGAGGTGAAGGTGAACAGGAACACGATCGTTGCCGCCGCAGTCACCGCGGGACGCACGAGCGGCAGCGAGATCCGGGTCGCCACCTGCCATCGCGAAGCGCCCAGCGTCGCAGCGGCGGCCTCCATGTCGGTAGGCAGGTGCTCCCACAACGACCCGACAACGCGAACGACGACAGCGAGGTTGAACACAACGTGCGCACCGAGGACCGCCCACACCGTTCGGTCGAGCGAGTCGGGGAGCAACGCGAGGAACGCAGCGCCCATCACGACCGTCGGCAGTACGAACATCGCCGTGAGCAACCCGACGAGCACGGTGCGCCCACGGAAATCGAAACGGGCAAGCACGTACGCCGGCGTCAACCCGATCGCGATCGTCAGCACCGTCGATGCGACGGCCTGCCACGCCGTGAACCACAGCACCTCCCACGTCGACGCCCGCCCGAGCGTGTCGCCGACCGACGTGGCGTCCACCGCCTCGACCATGAGCGTGACGAACGGCCACGCGAAGAACACCAGGAGCCCGACCGCCGGCCCGATCGCGAGCGCGACCAGCAGCCACCGCGGGAGGCGGTTCACCCGAGGACCAGCTCCGTCCATTCGTCGATCCACGTCGACCGCTCGGCGTCGATCACCGCCGGATCGAGGGAACGTGAGACCTCGGGCACGACAGCGAAGTCGACGAACTCCTGCGGCAACTCGACGGATTGGTTGGACGGATACACGAAGAGGTTGAGTGCGAGTTCACCCTGGAGTCGCTCCGAGATCAGGAAGTCGACCAGGCGGCGGGCGGCGTCGGGCGCATCGGTTCCTCGCAACACGCCGGCGAACTCGACCTGACGGAAGCACGTGTCCTCGATCACGCCGGTCGGCGCGTCGTCGCGGGCCGGTTCGGCGAAAATCACCTCGGCGGGTGGGCTCGATCCGTAGCTGACCACCATCGGCGTCGGTCCGCCACCGGCCCACGTGAAGCGCTCGTAGTAGGCCTGCGTCCAACTGTCGACGACCTCGATGCCGTTGTCGCCGAGCCGACTCCAGTAGTCCTGCCATCCCTCGAGGCCGTACTCGTGGATCGTGGCGAGGAGGAAGGCGAGTCCTGGCGACGACGTCGCCGGGTTCTGCACCACGAGCTGGCCGGCGTAGGCCGGATCGGTGAGGTCCTCGAACGACGTCGGCGCGGCCAGCTCGCGCTCGGCGAACCAGCCGATGTCGTAGTTGACACACACGTCGCCGTAGTCCACCGGGGTGGCCTCGCCGTCCGGGACGAGGTCGAGGAACTCTTGCGCGATGTCGATCGAGCCGTCGGCGATTCCGGCGGCAACGTACGGCTCGAACACCTCGTCGTCGATCGCACGGGACAACAGCGTGTTGTCGATGCCCCACATCACGTCGCCTTCCGGATTTCCGGCGGTCAGCGACGCCTTCGACAGCATCGTGCCGGTGTCACCGGCGACCAGGATCTCGACGTCGATGCCGGTTTCGGCGGTGAACTCGGCGAGCGCGTCGTTGAGCGACGTGTCGGCCTCGGGGAACGAGTCGTAGGTCACCAACGTGACGGACTCGACGACTCCCGGCGAGCTCCCGGTCGGTGTCGACGCGTCGTCGTCACCCCCGCATGCTGCGAGGCCTACGGCCAGCGTGACGGCGAGACTGAGTGCGGCCCGACGACTTCTCCTGCGATGAGCGAACCGGCCGGATACGGCGGTTTCGCTCATCGCTCGGACGATCCGTCGGCGTCGCCGTCGCTGCGATGAGCCAACTGACCGGATGCGGCGGTTTCGCTCATCGCTGGGTCCGGGGCCGGGTCGTCGAAGATCGTGAGGACGCCGCCCGACAGGGTGACGTCGACGTCGACCGGGCGGTCGGAGGCGGGGACCTCGTTGCTGACGCCCATGCCAACCAGTGGCTCGAGGTCGAACTGGTCGAGGTCCCATCGAGCCCCAGACAGGGTGACGCGCACGCACGGACCGTGCAGCGCCAGCAGCGACAGCGTCGAGCCGGGCACCAGGCGCAGCGTCGCCGACCCGGGACCGTGCAGAACCCGAATGTGTTGACCGTCCCACCAGCCATCGAGCATCGGCACGCTCGTGAGCTCGAGGGCACCCAGCGCGCCGATGCCGGCAATGGTGTGATCCAGGCGGTTGCCGCCGCCAACGAGCGTGATGCGTTCGGGGTCGAACTTCGCAGCCAGCGCCAGGGCGAGTTCGGTGTCGGTCTGGTCCTTGTCGGCCGGATGACGCGAGATGTCGGCGTTGCGTGCCGCCCACGCCAGGCCGTCCTCGGTGACCGAGTCGAGATCACCGACGAGGTGCGTCGGTGCGAGTCCGGCGGCGAGCGCGTGGTCGAGTCCGCCGTCGACGGCGATCCAAATGGTGTGGTCGGTCGCATCTGACGTGAGGCGTTCGACGACGTGGGCATCGAGTGGTGATGCTCCGGTGATGATGACGATGTGTTCGTTCACGATTCCTCCGCCGGCATTACCCGGATCAGGTTCTCGGGTCGATGACGGCGGTCACCCTCTCAGCCCGCCGATCCAGCGAGCTCCCCATGTGGTTGTTGTGACGGCCCAGGGTACTAGAAGAACGTCTGCAGCAGGAGGGCGACCGCCGAGACGGTGAGCATGCCCACGATTGCGAGATCGAAGCCGCGACCGGAGACCGAGTTGCGCAATCGTGTCCCGATCGGAATCGCGGCGAGCACCGGGATGCACGCGAGCAGGGTCGCGGTGACCCGACCCGACAGTTCCCCGGAGGCAATCAGCACGATCAGCTGCGCCAGACCCGTGATGAAGAACAGCGACGTCACCGACAAGATGTGGGCGCCACGTGGGAGCCGATAGCTGTGGATCCACGAGCCGACGATCGGCCCGGAGATGCCGACCCCCCCTTGGAACACGCCGGCGACGCCGCCAACGGCTGGGGCGAGTTGCTTCGACCGCGCCGGACCAACGCGGAGCTCGGGGTGGGCGAAGAACAGCACGACGTAGCCGACGATCGCCACGATGACGGCGAACACGAGCGGCTCTTCGGGAATGTTGACGAGCAGCAGCGTGCCGACGACCGCACCGATCACGCCGGTGATCGCCAGCATCGGGAGGTCTCGGGTCTCGCGATAGCTCAACCGTTCGCGACCGGCGAGGAACGCATTGGCGAGCACGTTCGGGAACGCGATGACCACGATCGCATCGTTGACGTCGACGAACAGCGAGGCGATCGGGATCGCGATCAACGGCAGCCCCATGCCCGTGACCGCCTTGGCGATCGCTCCGATGACCACCGCCACCAGCACGATGGCGAGTTCGGTGCCGCTCACGCAGGCCAGCTCACGGTGCGGTACCCGTCGCGATCGGCCGGTCGGGGTCGGCGATCCAACCCGACCACGATCCGACGTAGACGCGTGGCAGCACGACACCGACGTGTTCCATCGCCAGTGCGTTGTGACACGCCGTGACGCCCGAGCCGCAGTACACGATGGGATCGTGGTCGTCGCCGACCACCGGCGCGAACCGGGCGCGCAACGCGTCGGCGGGCAGGAACCGGCCGTCGCTGTCGAGGTTGTCGGTGAACAGCAGATTGATCGCGCCGGGTACGTGGCCGGCCGCGACGTCGATCGGTTCGAGTTCGCCGGCGTACCGGGCCGGGTCGCGGCTGTCGATGACGACGCCGCCGTCGGCGATGTGGCGCTCGACATCGAGTGCGTCGGCGAGCGCCTCGAGCGGCCAGTCGATCACCGGACGCTCGACGGGCTCCCAGCTCACCGGCTCGATGTCGATGCTCTCGCCGGCGGCCTCCCATGCCATGAGCCCGCCGTCGAGCAGTGCCGCGCCTTGGCCGAGGATCCGCAGCATCCAGACCGATCGGCCGGCGAACGCGCCGCCGCGCTCGTCGTAGGCCACGACGGTCGCGTCGGGGCCGATCCCCAGTTGGGCGAGAGACGCCGCGTAGGCATCCGGAGCGGGCAGAGGATGACGGCCGGCGGTCCCTGACGCCGGTGCAGCGAGGACATCGTCGAGCGACACGAATCGGGCACCGGGAAGGTGCCGGGCGGCGTAGGCCTGCTCAGGGTCGGGCCCGGCCATGGTGGAGCCCACGTGGCAGATCACGAGCATCGGATCGAGGGCGATGCGATCGCGGAGCCACGCGACGTCGACGATCGGTGGAACCGGCTGTTCGTCGGGCTCGCCGCTCTCACCCGGTTCGGCGGCGACACGGAGGCGTCGCACCTGCCCGAGCAGGTCGGTGTCGTCGCACGCGGCGCGGAACGCCTCGATCCGCCGCTCGATGTCGCGTCCCAGGTACCACGACCCGATCCGTTCCATGACCGGCGCGAGCCACCTCGGGGCGCACGCGAAGTTGTACCGGAACGCAACGTCGACGCGGTCGTCGTCTCGCTCGGAGAATCGCCAGCTGCCCGAGAACGTCCGGAAGATCCGGGGACCCTCGACCATCTTCATCCCGACGAGCGTCGGCGGTCGGTACGTGAGGTATTCGGTGACCATGCGCAGCCGGTGTCGTGAGATCGTCTCGGTGTGCACGCCTCTTGCCGCGTGTCGTGCGCCGAAGAGCGGCCGCTGCGACCGCACGAAGGGATCCCAGTCCAGCCGCAGTTCGTACGACTGCGACAGGTCGAAGACGTCGTCGATGGGACCTCGGACGGTCACGGTGCGCTCCACGATGGGCATGGGTCTCAGCCTGCCACGCAGCCATCGCCGGCACCGCGGTGGTGCCGGGGCGGCCGATGTCCGGCTCCGCAATCGGGTCTGCCACCATGAGGCGATGAGTGACACCTTCACCGCCCTCGTCCTGCGCGAGACCGACGACGGACACGTCGGCGCGCTCGAACAACTCACCGATGCCGACCTCCCCGACGGTGACGTCACGCTCGCCGTCGAGTACTCGTCGCTCAATTACAAGGACGGGCTCGCGCTCGCCGGCAAGAACCGCATCGTGCGGAACTACCCGATGGTCCCCGGCATCGACCTGACCGGCACGGTGATCTCCAGCGACTCGCCGAACTGGCAGGTCGGCGACGAGGTGATCTCCACCAGCTTCCAGGTCGGCGAGCGGTACTGGGGTGGCTACACGCAGCGTCAGCGGCTGCAGTCGGGGTGGCTGGTGCGCCGACCCGAGTCGATGAGCGCTCGGACGGCGATGGCGATCGGCACCGCCGGCCTCACCGCGATGTTGTGCGTGATGGAACTCGAGACCGCTGGCGTGCAGCCGGGCGACGGCCCGATCGTGGTCACCGGAGCGGCAGGCGGCGTCGGCTCCGTCGCCGTGGCGTTGCTGTCCGGGCTCGGCTTCGACGTCACCGCTGTGACCGGTCGGCCCGAGACGCAGGACTACCTTCGCAGCCTCGGCGCGACGGCCTTCCTGACCCGCGAGGAGATGAGCGAACCACCTCGACCGCTCGAATCGGAGACCTGGGCGGGAGCCATCGACACGGTCGGCTCGACGATGCTCGCCAAGGTGCTGGCACAGATGAAGTTCCGCTCGACCGTGGCCGCCTGCGGCCTCGCCGGTGGTCACGACCTGCCGACGACGGTGATGCCGTTCATCATCAGGGCGGTGCGCCTCCAGGGCGTCGAGGCAGTGATGGCACCGATCCCGATGCGCGAGGCGGCCTGGGCTCGCCTCGCCACCGATCTGCCGTCCTCCGTCGTCGACACGATCACCGAGGTGGTGCCGCTCACCGAGCTGCTCGAGCGGGGCCCGACGATCCTCGACGGCCAGGTCCGCGGTCGCTGGGTGGTCGACACCAACGCCTGACGATTACATCGCGGGTCTGACCCCTGTTGTAATCCGATTACATCAGGGGTCAGACCCGCGATGTAATCGACGTCGTCAGGCGGCGGGCTCTTCGACGGGGGCGCGGTTCTTGTAGTCGACCCACTCCCACTCGCTGCCGTATTCGTCGAGTAGATCGAGGAACGGCATCGGCGGCAGTGCCTCGGGCCCGACGACGCCAGATCGATGCCACACGCCGGTCGCCATCAGCTCGATGGCGACCGCGGGCATGACCGCGGTCTGCCACACGACCGCCTGATGGCCGAACTCCTTCATCGACCATGCGTTGTCGACGACGTGGTACACGTAGACCTCGCGGGGCTCGCCGTCCTTGCCCAGCCCGGTCACCCAGGTGCCGGCACACGTGCGACCGTGCATCACGTCACCGAGCGTGGCCGGGTCGGGAAGGGACGCAGCCACCACATCGCGCGGCGACACGCTCACGCCCTTCACCTCGACCGTTCTCGTCGAGTCGAGATCGAGTTTGCGCAGCGTCTTGAGGACGTCGATGAACTCCTCGCCGAGGCCGTACTTGAACGTGACCCGCTGCGTGTCGATCCAACGCGGCATGAGGATGACCTCCTCGTGCTCGACGTTGACGCACTGCAGCGACCCGATGCCTTCGGGGAAGGTGAAGATCTCGGGCTCGGAGAACGGCTCGGTCGTGAACCAACCGCGCTCGCGCTCGTAGATGACCGGCGGGTTGAGACACTCCTCGATCGTGGTCCAGATCGAGAACGTCGGCGCGAAGTCGTAGCCGTCGACCACCAGATCGGCACCGTCGCGGACACCGATTTCATGTATCTCGCTGAACAGTTCGTCGGCCGCGTAACGCGCGGCGACGTCGGAGAAGCCGGGCTCGACACCCATGCCGCACAACGCCATCAGCCCGCGGGCCTTCCAGATCGGCGACTGGGCGAACTGGCCGTCGCCGAGGCGAATCCCCGTCTTCTCGTAGGGCTTGGTGGCGTGCGGCACCGACAGGTTCATCGCCATGTCGACGTAGTGACAACCTGCGTCGAACGCCCCCTCGAAGATCGGCGGGTTGAAGCGCGGGTCGCATGCGTTCAGGACCACATCGGCACGCATCTCGCGGGCCAACGCCGCAACGGACTCTTCCGACGAGGCGTCGATGTGCGCAGCGACGACGCGGCCACCTTCGGCGTTGGTGGCGGTGTCGACGGCGCCTTCGGCCTTGCCGACATCGATGTCGGCGACGGTGATGTGCTCGTAGGCGGCCCGCTTCGAGGCGATCGCCACGAACGCCGACCCCACGCCACCTGCACCGAC
This sequence comes from Ilumatobacteraceae bacterium, assembly GCA_963828415.1. Lineage (GTDB taxonomy): Bacteria > Actinomycetota > Acidimicrobiia > Acidimicrobiales > Ilumatobacteraceae > Sva-07. The sequence continues at coordinate 881,428 of CAWHEI010000012.1, read as the reverse complement.
CACGAGTACTCGCATGATCGCAATGTACTCCTCCGGCCTCGCAGGACGGGCGTGCCCGACCCCGTCTCGGTACGATCGGCGTGTGGACGAACCGGCGCTGCGGTCGAGGTCGCTGTGGCTCGACCAACTCGTCGCACCGCTGGCCGCACGTCCGTCGCTGTCCGGCGACAGCGACGTCGACGTGGCGATCGTCGGCGCCGGCTACAGCGGACTGTGGAGCGCCCACGCGCTCCTTCGAGCTGATCCGTCGCTCCGGGTCCTGGTCATCGAACGCGAGATGGTCGGCTTCGGGGCATCGGGACGCAACGGCGGATGGTGCGTCGGCGAACTCGCCGGCGGACTCGGCGGCGCGGTCGCCACCTGGGGTCGCGAGGCCGGCGTGGCGATGACTCGGGCGATCATCGAAACCGTCGACGAGATCGGACGGACGGTGGTCGCCGACGGAATCAACTGCGGTTTCGAGGCCGGCGGCGTGCTTCGCATGGCCCGCACCCGGCCCCAGGTGCACCGCCAGCAGGACGAGGTCGACGAATACCGCCATCACGGATTCGGCGACGAGGTACTGCGCTCGCTCACCGCGTCGGAGACCACCGATCGCGTGTCGGCCACCGGTGTGCTCGGTGGACTCCACTACGCGCCCGGCGCCCGCGTGCAACCGGCCCGCCTCGCCCGGGGTCTCGCCGAGGTCGTCGAGCGAGCGGGCGCAACGATCGTCGAGCACACCGCCGCCCTCGACGTGATCGGTGGGTCGGCAGCGACTCGGCCGATGGTGGTCACCCAGCGCGGCGTCGTGCGCGCCGACGTCGTGGTTCGTGCGACCGAGGCCTACACCCGCGACCTCCCCGGGCTGCGGCGCGCACTGGTGCCCCTGTACTCGCTGATGGTGGCCACGGCGCCGCTCGACGAGGCAACCTGGGACTCGATCGGCCTCCGGCACCGTGAGACGTTCGCCGACGACAGGCGCATGGTGATCTACGGCCAACGAACGACCGACGATCGCATCGCCTTCGGTGGGCGCGGCGCTCCCTACCGGTTCGGCTCCGGCATCGATCCGGCGACCGAGTCGATGTCCGATGTCCATGATCGAATCGCTTCGACGCTGGTCGAACTGTTTCCGCAACTCGATGGTGTCGAGGTCACCCACCGTTGGGGAGGGGTGCTGGGTGTGCCGCGCGACTGGCGGCCGTCGGTCGGACTCGATCGGTCGACGGGGCTGGCATGGACCGGCGGCTACGTCGGCGAGGGAGTTGCCGCGGCCCACCTCGCCGGTCGAACCATCGCCGACCTCGTGCTGCGGCCTGACTCGTCGCTCGCTGCGCTGCCGTGGGTACAACACGAATCTCGTCAGTGGGAACCCGAGCCGGTGAGGTGGGCAGCGATCAACGGCGCTCGACGTCTGGCCGGATGGATCGACGACCAGGAATCACGACGCGGACGAACGCCTCGCCTCGCTTCTGTTCTCGACCGGATCGTGGGATGATGCAGCCATGAGCGCCGACCATTTGTCGCATGTGTGGTTCAAGGTGACCGATCTCGAGGTCGCGTCCGGTGAGGGGTCGTGGGTCACCACCACCTCTGGCGAGCGCTATCTCGATTTCAGCGGCGGCATCGCTGTCACATCCACAGGCCACAGCCATCCCCACGTCACCGCAGCCATTGCCGCCCAGGCGCAGCGGTTCGTACATGCGCAAGCCAACGTCTACACCCACGACTTGATGCAGCCGCTCGCGGCGCGCCTCGCCGAGATCAGCCCGGGCGGCATCGACACGTTCTTCTACGCGAACTCCGGCGCCGAGATCACCGAGGCTGCCGTGAAGCTCGCCAAGCAAGCCACGGGCCGGCCGAACATCATCGTGTTCCAGGGCAGCTTCCACGGGCGCACCCATCAGGCGATGGCGATGACCACGTCGAAGACCGTGTATCGGGCCGGCCACGCGCCGCTGCCGTCGGGGATCTTCATCGCGCCGTACCCGAACGTTCGCGCCGCCGACCTCCACGACGAGATCGACCGCGCCCTTGCGGGGTTCGACGAGCTGCTCACGAGCGTCACGGCGCCGAGCGAGACGGCGGCGGTCATCATCGAGCCGGTGTTGGGCGAGGGCGGCTACATCGCGGCACCCGCCGAATTCCTCGAAGCGATCGATCGACGCTGCAAGGACCACGGGATGCTGTTCATCGCCGACGAGGTCCAATGCGGCTTCGGACGCACCGGCAAGATGTTCGCAATCGAGCACTACGACATCGCGCCCGACATCGTGTGCATGGCCAAGGGCATCGCCTCGGGCTTTCCGTTCTCGGCGCTCGGCACCCGGCGAGAACTCGACGATCGCTGGCCGACCGGTTCCCATGGCGGCACCTATGGCGGCAACCCGATCGGTTGTGCCGCTGCGTTGGCGACGATCGAGGTGCTCAGCGCCGACGGGTTCCTCGATCACGTCAAGGCACGCGGCGAACAACTCGCTGACGGGTTGCGACGACTGCAGGAGCAGCATCCAGCGCTGGTGCAGGTGCGCGCGCTGGGGCTGATGGTTGCCGCGCAGTTCGACACGGCCACCCGCACGTCGGCGATCGTGTCGCACTGCTTGCGCGAGGGAAAGCTGATCACGATGACGGCCGGAGCGGCAGGAACCACGCTGCGCTTCATGCCGCCGTTGACGGTGAGCGCCGAGGAGATCGACCTCGCACTGACCGCCATCGACAAAGCCCTCGTCGACGTCACCCTCTCCTGACCCGACCGTCCAAAACCACGTTTGCGAGCAGATTCGGGTGGGGCGGTCCACCAGAAGTGCAACGCAAACGGAGAGTTGATCGGGGCGGCGGCGGTCAGTTGTCGGCGATGGAGACGAGCGAGACCTCCACGCCGGTGGTCGGTGCGTCGCGGGTGATCACGGGGACGATCGTGTCGCTGATCATCAGCAGGTCGCCGCTCGAGGTGACCCGCGCCGCGACCCGATAGGTGTTGGTCTCCGCAATGTCGCCCAGGTCGTACGGAAGTTGGAACGGTACGGGGAACGTCGCACCGGCGAGCTCGATCTCCTGCACCGACACCACCGTCGACGGTGCGTCGGCGCGGCTGACATCCTCGAGCGTCACGGTGAGCAGCGCGTTCGCCGGGAGCCGGTCGGCCGGTGGGCCCTCGAGCGGAGCTGTCACCGTGCCGGTGACGGTTGGTGAGTCGGAGTCGCCGCCGCAGGCCGCGAGTGCAAGCACGAACACAGCAACAGCGACGAGCGGCTTCACGTGCGGCAAGCTACCGCTCGCTCAGCGCTGGACGAGGTCACCGTCGGGCAGCCCGTGGAGCGCCAATGATGCGTTCGAGTAGCGGCCATCGTCGGTGACCTCACGATCGAACCAGGCAGGTGGCTCGAAGGTGTCGCTCGCCTCGGGACTGTCGAACTCGACCTCGGCGATCACCAAGCCGTCGAGCGCTCCCGTGAAGACATCGAGCTCGATCACGTGGTCGCCGAGCTGGATCCGGTGGCGCGTCTTCTCGATGCGCTGGCCGACGGTGTGCGGCCAGGCCGCCTCGAACTCGCGGCGTGCGATCGACCATTCGAGCTCGGTTCGTTCGAGACCGCTGCCGGCCTTGAACGTGAGCGTGCAACCTTCAGCGCCTGCGTCGCGAACGCGCACCGATCGACGTTCGCCGGCGGCGAGATAGCCCTGCCGGAGCGGAACAGGTCGCGACGGGATCAGACCGTCCGGGGTGGACTCCACGAGGAACCTGCGCTCACGTTCGACAATCGAGCGAGTCGGCGGTTCGGCGCCGTCTGGATCGGGCTCCGGGCCGAGGTCGCAGGTGAGGCGCCAGTACCGGGCGATCCGATCGCCGAACGCCGCGGCGGGCTCGGCGAAGATCGTGGTGCCCGCGCGGATCGCGGTGGCTCGAAGCTCCCGCTGCCGGCTGCGGGCGAGGTCGCGGAGGTGATCGACCTCGCTTGGCGTGCCGTAGGAGTCGGAATCACGGGTGAGCAGTTCGACCAGCACGGCGATGTCGTGGTCGTTGCCGAGTGTCTCGGCGAGGTCGTCGAGTTGTCCAGCGAGCGGTCCGAGCACGCTCGGTGCGGCCTGGCGGACCAACTGCACCTGGTACCAGAGGTATTTGACGGCTTTGCGCCACTCGTGGAGTTCGCTGTCGGTCGGGTCGGCGCGGACGTGGCGCAGCGCGGAGCGGCCGCGTCGGTAGGTGGCCGTGATTCCGTCCTCGATCGTGTCGAATCGGCGCGGGATCTTCCAGTCGCCGGCCGAGGCCCGCGCTGCGGCCAGCAATGCCAGTGCGGTCGTGATCCGTTCATCGCCATGCGCGAGTGCGTCCCGAGTCGCTCCGGCGGAGATCTCGGCCTGGCGATCTCGGGCCGCTTTCACGATCTCGTCTCCGGGATGGGCGGCCACCAGCGCGTCGAACGTTGCGACGATCGCGTGGGCGTCGCGCAGCGCCGACAGTTGGTTCGCAGCGTCGCGGACTGTGCGGTCGAACGATCTGAATCCGTCACCCAACGCCGGCCGCACGAGCCGTGCGAGACCGCGAGACGACTTGCATCGCTTGCGTGCTTCGTGGACCGCGACCTCGAGATCCGTGCGCTCGGGTTCGGTGAGGGCGCGTTCGAGGTGCTCGATCGCCTCGTCGAGACGCTCGGTGGCCACGCGCCGCACCTCTCGCTGCAGTCGTCGTCCGGGTTCGAGTACGTACCCCATGTGATCCAGTCAATCGGTCCGGTCGGCCAGGTCAATGTACCGGCGATCGAGGGGACGATCGGCCCTAACCGACGTGGCGGATGTTGCATAGCGTGGGGTCCGTGGGGAACAACGTCGCCGCCTGTCCGTCCTGTGGAGCGAAGAACCGTCTGCCGACGTCGGCGTCGGGGTCCCCGCGCTGCGCGAAATGCCAGACCTCGATGCCTTGGCTCGTCGAGGCCGGCGACGACGAGTTCCACGACGCCGTCGACACCAATCGTCTCGTCCTCGTCGACCTGTGGGCGCCCTGGTGTGGACCGTGCCGCATGGTCGCGCCGGTCCTCGAAGCGCTCTCGAAGGAATTCGTCACCACGCTCAAGGTCGTCAAGGTCAACGTCGACGAGTCGCCGCGCACCGCGCAGCGCTACCAGGCGCGCAGCATCCCGATGCTGTTGTTCATGCGCGACGGCGAACTGATCGACACCGTTGTGGGTGCCCAACCCGAGCATGTGCTGCGAGCACGTATCGAGCAGTTGTCGTGACCGGCCACCGTTTCGTCTACTCCGTCGTCGCGTCGGCACTTCACGATGCGCACTCGGTCGCCTCGGTGACGGCGTCCGTGCGAGGTCTCCTCGACGACCTGGGTGGGACCGTCGTCGACATCGCCGACGCAGATGCTGACCTGGCGGCGTCACCACACGTCTTCGTGGTGGCCACCGGTGGCACCGAGCGATTGCTCCTCGACGCGATCGCAGCCGGGTCGGACGGAGACGCCACCGAACCGACGGTGCTCGTCGCTCACCGTGGCCACAACTCGTTGCCGGCCGCGCTGGAGACCTTGGCGGCGATCCAGCAAGCGGGGGGTCGAGGGCGCATCGTGTCGGTCACCGGCGACGCTGCTGCCGATCGCATGACGCTCGACGAGGCGATCGGTGATCTCGAAGCCGTCGTGGCCATGCGGTCGACACGCTTGGGTGTCATCGGCGGCCCGTCGTCCTGGCTGGTGGCCAGCAGCCCCGACGCCGAAGTGGTTCGGCGACGCTGGGGGCCGGAGGTCGTCACCGTTGCACCGACCCGCATGATCGAGTTGACACGAACCCCCGTCACACCGACCGGCGTGCTCGCTGAACGTTTCACGAAGGTGGCCGACCCGGTGCGTTCGACCGTCGATCGTCGGGCAGTCGACGATGCGATGGGCGTGCGTGCCGCGCTGGTCGACGTGCTCGACCACGACTCACTCGATGCGGTCACGGTGCGTTGCTTCGATCTCCTGGGAGATCCGGGAACCTCGGGGTGTCTCGCGCTCGCCAGCCTGAACGACGACGGCATCGTTGCCGGATGTGAGGGCGACGTCCCGTCCGCCTTGGCGATGCTCTGGGTGCGCCACCTGCTCGGCCAGCCCACGTGGATGGCCAACCCGGCGAGCGTCGACGTCGAGCGCAACCAGCTCGTGCTTGCACACTGCACGGTGGCACCGTCGATGGTCGAGAGCTTCTCGCTCGACACGCACTTCGAGTCGGGGATGGGCGTTGGGATCAGCGCTCAGTTCGCCGCCCAGCCCGTCACCCTGATCCGTCTCGGCGGGGTCGACCTCGAGGAGTGCTGGATCGTCGAGGGCGCCATCGTCGCAACCGGCGACGACGCCGACCTCTGTCGCACGCAGGTGACGGTGTCGTTGTCGAGCGGCAACGTCGACGATCTGCTCACCCATCCGCTCGGCAACCACCTGGTGCTGGCGAGCGGCCACCACGAGCGTCGCTTGCGGAGCTGGTGGTCGATGGCCGTCGCCGATTGACGGTCAGCGCCGAAATGCGGTGAGGACGTCGCCGAGCCACTCGATCGACTGGCGTGTGATCGGGTCGACGACGAGTTGGACGTGTGCCGCGCCTGCAGCTTCGAACTCGCGGAGTCGATCGGCGAGCCCTGATGGTGAACCCGTGAGCGGGCGGACGGTGTTGAAGTCGTCGTAATCGCCCATCACGCGACCCACGCCATCGTCCAGTTGGACGAGCACCGCCGTGGTCGCCTCGACCTCGCCTGTTCGCCCATGCGCCTCGATCAGCGAGTCGACTCGCTCCTTCTCGCGACGGAATCCCTCGGCCGTGTTGCCGTACTGGCTCCACCACATGTTCCACGAATCGACGTGGGGGAGCGTGATGTCGAGCATTCGATCTCCGATCGACCCGACCATCAGGGGCGGTCCGGTTTGGCTCGAACGCGGGTGGAGGAGACAGTTGGCGACGTCGTAGTACTCGCCGTGGAAGTCGATGCTGCCCTCGCGCAACAACGTGCGGATGATGGTGAAGGCCTCGGCGAACCGACTGACGCGATGATCGAAGGAGAACCCGAACGCGTCGTATTCCCGTTGGTTCCAGCCGGCCCCCAGCCCGAGGATGAGTCGCCCCTGGGACGCGGCATCGACGGTGGTCGCCTGCTTGGCGAGCATCGCGGGAGCGTGGAAGCTGGTCGATGCGACGAGTGGACCGATCTGGATCGTCGACGTCGAAGCGGCGATCGCCGCCAGCGAGGTCCACACTTCCCATGGTCCCACGATCGTCCGACATCGAGTTCGTAGAGCAGATGATCGCCGAGCCAGAGGGAGTCGAACCCGACTGCCTCGGCCGTCCGGGCCATCGCAATGAGCTCGGGAAACGGCACCTCCCATTCGACTTCCGGGAGTTGGACACCGATCCGCATGCGGGGCTGAGACACTCGCCGAGCGTACGCGAAACGGCCCAGGTCACCCCTTCTGGGTGATCCTGCAAATCGGCCCTCAAGTTGCCGGGCTCGGGTGCCGATAGGCGAGTACCGTTCCCATGCGGTCGGCCATCGCCGTGAGTTTCCCCCGCCAACAACACTCGTTCCGAACCATGGTTCAGACGTGGTGATCACCAATGTGTTCTCGAGGAGTAGTCATGGTTCGTAGTAGACGGAACCGTTCGGTCGCTGCATTGATCGCCGCCGCCGTGCTGATCGCCGGGTGCAGTGGCAGCGACGACGACGCCAGCCCCACCACGGAGGCGTCACCGGAGACCACCGAAGCGACACCGGAGACCACCGAGGCAGGGCTGACCGGCGAGGGTCTCGACGTTGGACTGCTCGCCCCGTCGTCTGGTCTGCTGGCCACCCTGTTCCAGGGTCAACAGCGCGGTGCCGACTTCGCCGTCGAAGATGTCAACGATGGCGGCGGCGTGCTCGAAGGCCCGCTCACCATCACCACGTCGGTCGCCGAGGCCGGCGCCGAGCCGGCCGCCAACGTGACGGCTGCCGTCGATGGCGGCGCGCAGGCACTGATCGGTCCCGCTGGCTCGTCGGGCGGCCGCGAGGTGCGCGACGAAGTGGTCGCCCTCGATTCCACAATCTGCTCGGCTTCCGCAACGGTCCCCAGCTTGACGCTGGGCCAGGATCCGCTCGCACTCTTCCGTACTGCCGTTCCCGATGATGTCACGGCCACCTACCTGGCCGGCCAGATCATCGAACGGCGCGACGCAACCGCTCCCGACGCGCCGTGGAAGGTGGCGATCGTCGCTCGTGGCGACGCGTACGGCCAGTCCATCGGCAACACGATGGCCGCCGTGCTCCAGTCCGCCGGCCTCGTGCCGAGCGTTGTCGACTACAACCCACGACGGGTGCAGTTCACCGGCATCGCCCAGGAAGTGGCGGCGTTGCAGCCCGACGTGTCGATCCTCGTCACCTACGAAGAGGGCGCCAACCTGCTCTCGGCGCTCGTCTCCGCCGGGCTCGATCCCGCCACCATGATCGGTCTCGACGCCTTCTTCTCACCGCGCATCGCCGAGCTGGCGACTGCTGGCACCGAAGCAACGGCCGTCGACGGGTTCCAGATGCTCGGAACGATGGGCACCCGCGCCTTCCTGGAACGCTTGTACGAGGCTGACCCGAACGGCCAGATTGCGAACGCGCCGCAGGCCTACGACTGCGCCATGGTGCTCTCGTTGGCCACCGCCGTGCTCGACGCCGGCGACGCCGACAGCCTCGCCGAGGCCGCGATCGTCGTCACCGGCGACGGTGTCACGTGCACGACCTACGCCGACTGCCTCGACAACCTCGAGTCAGGCGACGACATCAACTACGACGGCGTGAGTGGCCAGATCGCTCTCGACGACAACGGCGACCCCACGTTCGCCCGGTACACCTCGGCTCGTCTCGAAGGCGGCGTCATCACCGATCTCAACAGCTCCGACGTCGACATCAGCGTGCTGCGTCGCCAGTACGAGGCATACGCGGCCGCTTCGCTGAACACGCAGATCCAGTTGGCGCTCAGCTTCCTCGGCTTCTACACCGGCCCGATCGACGGACTCGACAGCCCCGAACTCACCGCGGCGATCGCTGCCTTCCAGACATCGGTTGGCCTGCCGCCGACCGGGATCTGGGACGCCGCAACCGATGCCGCCATGCGTCAGGCGCTCGGCGATCAGGCCGATGCGCTGATGCAGAGCACGATGGAGGTCCAGATCCTGTTGACCGAACTGGGCTTCTACACCGGCCCGATCGATGGCATCTGGACACAGGAGCTCACCGATTCGGTCAAGGCGCTCCAGCGTGAGCTCGGCGTGCCGGAAACCGGTGTGATCGACACCGCCACGCTGCAGGCGATCTACCTCCTCGGCGTCGAGAGCGGCACTCCGGCCACCACGGTCCCGCCCGCAACGACGGTCCCGCCTGCCACGACGGTGCCGCCTGCGACCACGGTGCCGCCGACGACTGCGCCACCCGAGACGGTTCCGCCCACGACGGTTGACCCGACCCCGGTGGGCACGCTGCTCCAGGAACTCGAGAAGACCGGGACGTACACGACGCTGGTGGCGATCGTCAACAACGCCCTGCCAGTGTTGCCGGACTTCCTCGATGGCTTGGACACCTTCACGGCGCTCGCCCCGCTCGATTCGGCGTTCGAGGGCCAGGACGCGCTGGTCGCATCGCTGACAGATCCCGACGATCGCGAGGCAGCAGCGGTCTTCGTGGTGGCATTGCTCGAGGAGGGCCGGATCTCCCTTGCCGAACTCGTGGCCGCCGGGTCGTTCGACTCGCTCGGGGTCGGGCTCTATACCGTGGTCGCCGGCCCGCCGGTCACGATCGGCGGGGCTGTGGTCGCCGATCCTGATCGTCAGGCGAGTAACGGTGTCATTCAGGGCGTGAGTACCCTTCCGACTCCAGCGGAGACGGCGACAACACTGCCGGCGCCCGCGCCCTGACGTCGACCACCTAGGCTCGCGGTGATGTCTCGCCGTGCGCTTGCCGTGTTCGATCTCGATCGGACACTGATCACGTCGTCGTCCGCGACCGTGTTCCGCAGACATCTCGCGGAACACGGTCTCGGCGGCGCCCACGACCTCCCGCTCGTCGACGTGCTCACCAAGTTCTACGAACAATTCGGCGAGACCTGGCTGATGATGCAGCCCGCCCGTTTGTCGAGCCGAGCCGCCAACGGGTGGAGTGTCGCCACCGTCGACGCAGCCATGCAGGAGGCGGCCGACGAGCTGGTCGGCATGCTGCTGCCCGGCGCTGCCAAGGCGATCGACGAGCACCGGGCCGCCGGCCGTCGTCTCGTGATGGCCACCACGTCACCGCTCGTGTTCGTGAAACCGTTCGCCGACCGCCTCGGCTTCGACGACGTCGTGGCGACCCAGTGGGAACGCACCGTCGGGCCCGATGGCGACGAGGTGTTCACCGGCCGAATGACCGGAGACTTCGTGTGGGGGCGCTCGAAGGCCGACGCCGTAGCGCTCTGGGCCGACGAACACGATGCGAACCTCGCCGAGTCGTGGGCCTACAGCGACAGCTACTTCGACGCTCCGCTGCTCGCCAACGTCGGCCATCCGGTCGTCGTCAACCCCGACCTGCAGTTGCGGATCACCGCGACCATCCGCGGGTGGCCAGTCGTCCACTTCGACCGCTCCGACGGGGTGTCGAAGATCCTCGGGCGCGAACTGCAGGAATGGGGTCGCCCATTCATGCGCCAGGAGATCGTCACGCCGAACGCCCGGATCGAGTTCGAGGGTCTCGAGAACATCCCCGCGACAGGCCCAGCGATCGTGGTGTTCAATCATCGTTCGTACTTCGACCCGATCGTGATGGGCCTCGTGATCGCCAAGACCGGACGCAACGTCCGCGGGCTCGGCAAGAAGGAGGTGTTCGACGTCCCCATCGTCGGGCGTCTGATGAAGGCCTCCGGTGGCATTCGAGTCGATCGCGGCACGGGTTCCGACGAGCCGCTCGATGCAGCGATCGCCGCGATCGAGGCCGGCGAACTGCTGATGATCGCACCCGAAGGGACGATCCCACGCGGCCCCGCGTTCTTCGATCCCGTCCTGAAGGGGCGTTGGGGTGCGGCCCGGATTGCGGCCGCGACTGGTGCTCCGGTGATCCCGATCGGGTTGTGGGGTACCGAGAAGGTGTGGCCGCGGAGTTCCCGGCTTCCCAAGATGTCACTGACCGATCGCCCCTTGGTGACGGTCAGGGTCGGCCCGCCGGTGAAGTTGAACCATCGCAGCCCCGACGCTGACACCAAGAAGATCATGAAGGCACTCAGCGCGCAGCTGCCGGCCGAGGCTCGGGTGCAGCGGACCCCGACAGCCGAGGAGTTGGCGCTGACCTACCCGCCCGGGTATCACGGTGATCCCGAGGCCGAGTTGGATCGCCGGCCCGGCACCGACACCTGACGCACCGACACGAAGCGAGACGACCATGGCCGAAACCCGAGAACGCGAGACACGGTTCACCGACCGCATGTCGGATCACGAAGCCTTGATGTGGAACGTGGAGAAGGATCCGTGGCTCAATCCGAGTGGCGCGTCACTGACCCTGCTCGACGGGCGGATCGACGCCGAGCACTTCCGGCGCACGATGCGTCGGGCGGTCGCCAAGATCCCGCGCCTGCACGAGCGCGTCGTGCCCGGCATCGGCCGACTTGCCCCGCCGGCATGGGTGCCCGATCCCGAGTTCGACGTCGACTTCCACGTTCGCCACGTGCGCCTGCCCAAGCCGGGCACCGAGCGCCAGCTCTTCGACCTCGCCGCCCAGCTCTACCAGGAACCCCTCGACCGCACCCGCCCGCTGTGGCGTTTCGTGCTGATCGACGGGGTCAAGGGGGGCCGGTCGGCGATCTGGGCGATCGTGCATCATGCGGTCAGTGACGGGATCGGCCAGCTGCGGATGGCCGAGATGTACCAGCAGCTCGAACCCGACGCTCCGATGCCCGACGACATCGACCTCGAATCGATCGTCGCGGAGGCGGTCGAGAGCCACCATGCCAAGCAGCTCGGTGGCGATCTGACGGACGGATTCCCAACTGCGGTCGGGCAGTCGCTCGCCCACCTCGTGCGGCGCCAACTGGGCGTCGCCCGTCGGGTTGCGGGCGAAGTCGTGATCTGGCCGGCTGATCCGCAGCGGGCGAAGGACTCGATCGATGGTGTCGTCGAGATGGTGTCGTCGACGCTCGGTGCGCTCACCGGATCGGGCAACGAGGTCGCGGGCGGGTCGCCGCTGTGGAAGGAGCGGTCGCGTCACCGTCATCTCGAACATGTCTCGGTGCCGCTCGACGAACTGAAGGATGCGGCCAAGCGACACGGTGTGACCATCAACGACGTCTTCCTGGCCGGCATGGTCGAAGGTGCCGTGCGCTACCACGCCGACCGCGACGTCGAGGTCGATGCCTTCAACACGAGCTTCGTGCTCAGTACTCGCCACGACAGCGCCATCGGCGGCAACTCGTTCACCCCGGTGCCGGTGCAGGTACCCGGCACCTCGATGCCGCTCGCCGAGCGGATCACCGACATCCACACGCGTCTCGCCGCCAAACGTGAAGCGATGGAACACAGTGGTGGGGGCATGAGCGCGCTGTCCGGTGTGGCCAACTGGCTGCCCACGTCGGTCATCACGAGTGCTGCTCGCGCCGCCGCAGCAAAGATCGACTTCGCCACATCGAATCTCCGGGGTGCCCCGATTCCGCTGTACGTGTCGGGCGCCAAGGTGCTGTACATCGTCACGATGGGCCCGGTGGCCGGAACGGCCTGCAATGCAACGGCGTTGAGCTACGAGAACGGCTTCGACATCGGCCTCTTCATCGACCCCACGGCGATCGATGCTCCCGGCGACTTCCGCGACGCCGTCGACGCCGCGTTCCGCGACATTCTCACGCTCGCGTAGCGTCACACGGTGCGGGGGCTGATGTGACGTCACGCCGCCGATCGCAGGTGCTCTCGCACCCTGGCGCGATGTCCGGGCGGCCACTCGAGCTGCGCATCGAGGATGGGCCGAGCCCTGGGCCTGGCGAGATCGTCATCGAGGTGGCCGCGTGCGGAGTGTGTCGAACCGACCTGCAGTTGGTCGAGGGTGACCTGGCGGCGCGTCGGCTCCCCATCGTGCCGGGCCATCAGGTGGTCGGTCGGGTGGCTGCGCTCGGCGACGGAGTGCAGCGATGGTCGCTCGGCGATCGTGTCGGTGTCGCCTGGCTTGCCGGGTCGTGTGGCGAGTGCCGGCGTTGTCGCTCCGGTGACGAGAACCTGTGCGACCTCGCGGAGTTCACCGGCTGGGATCGCGACGGGGGCTACGCCGACACGATGCTGGCCCGAGCCGATTTCGTCTTCCCGATCCCGGACGCGTTCTCCGACATCGATGCCGCACCGTTGCTGTGCGGTGGCGTCATCGGCTATCGATCGCTCAAGATTTCCGGGATCCGGCCCGGTCGTCGCCTCGGTCTCTTCGGATTCGGTGCGTCCGCGCTCTTGGCGCTGCAGGTCGCGACCCACTGGGGCTGCGAGGTGTACGTGGCCACTCGTTCGGCATCCGAGCGTCAGCGGGCGCTCGAGTTCGGGGCGGCGTGGGCGGGCGGGTACGACGACACCCCACCGGTCGAACTCGACGCGGCGGTCACCTTCGCGCCGGTCGGCTCGGTGGTGGTCGCCGCGCTGCGAGCGGTGGCGCCGGGAGGCACCGTCGCGATCAATGCGATCCACCTCGATGAGATCCCAGCGTTCGACTACGACCTGCTCTGGAGAGAACGCGGGCTGCGCAGCGTGGCCAACTTCACCCGGCTCGACGCCGAGGAGTTCCTGGCGCTCGCGGCAGAGATCCCGGTCCGCACCATTGCCGACGTGTATTCGTTGGAGGATGCGAACCTGGCACTCGCGGACCTGGGCGCCGGCAACGTCTCCGGTGCGGCCGTGCTGTCGATGTGACGAATACGGTCGGGGAGATGCAGGTCTCCCAACTCTGGCGCTATCCGGTCAAGTCGATGGTCGGTGGCCGCGTCGAATCGTTCGAACTCGACGAAGTCGGCATCGTGGGTGATCGCACGTGGGCGGTTCGTGATCTCGAACGCGGCGGAATTCGCGGCGCCAAGAAGATCGGCTCGCTGATGCGGCTTGCGGCGACCGATGTCGACGATGGCCAGGTCGAGATCACGCTCCCGGACGGATCGATGGTGCGGACGACGGATGCCAACGTCGACGACCGGGTCAGTGCCGCACTCGACCATCGGGTCCAGCTCGAACGACTCCGGCCCGTCGACGACCTCGACCACTACCGGCGCGGTGCACCAGACTCCGACGACGTCGTGGCTGAGCTGCGCGGCATCTTCGGACGAGAGGACGACGAGCCGTTCCCCGACTTCTCGATTTTCCCGCCGACGATTTCCGAGTTCGAGTCGCCACCCGGCACGTACTACGACGCGTTCCCGCTGATGGTCATGACCGAAGCCGCGCTCGCAGCGGTCGCCGCGGCGTTGCCCGATTCGAACGTCGACGTCCGCCGTTTCCGGCCGTCGTTCGTCGTCGACACCGGCGGCGACGCCGCGGACGCGTCGACCCCCGGGCACCCGGAGTTCGACTGGACCGGACGGCGGGCGACGATCGGGACAGCGACCATCGAGTTCGCCGCACCGTGCCCTCGGTGCGTGATGGTGACCCGCGAGATCAGCGACCAGATCCCTGCCGATCGGGCCGTGCTGCGTCACATCGTGCGCGACCTCGACCAGAACCTCGGTGTCTACGCGTCGATCGTGACACCGGGAACCGTCCGGTTGGGCGATGCCATGACGTTCGTCTGAGCGTCGGAGCGCTCAGGGACTGGCCACGAACGACGCAAAGATCTCGTCGGCGGCATCGAGGTCTCGGGGTTCAACGGCCTGGATCAGCAGCCGGGCGAGGAATGTGCCGTCCTCCGGGGTCACCGCAACCACGAAGATCGATGTGCTGGTGCCTCCGCAGTTCGAGTACTCGTCGAGTGACCCCGTGTACAGCACGTCGCTGTACGGACTCCGGCCGACGTAGGTGCACTGGTCGGAGAGGTCGAGTTCGTCGAGTGTCGAGTCGATGTCGGCGACGCCGCGAGACCCCGTGGCCTCGATGATGACTCCCGGCGTGTCGAAGGTGTTGAGGAACGAGTCGAGGTTCGGTGCGGCATAGACGCTCGGCCCGAATTCAGCGTTCGGTGTGCCGTCGATGTCGCTCCACTCGATCGGCACCGACACGGTGATCGAACCGGAGTCGTCGCTGATCGAGACGAACTCGCCGTAGGTCTCGGCGGCGACGGCAGGATCGTCCCCGACAGCCACCTCGTCCTCGAATTCCTGAGCGAACGAGAACGACAGCTCGAGCGGTGTGCCGTTGAGCTGGCCCTCGTACACCTCCTCGGTGGCGAAGCGGAGGACCTCGATGCTCATCGTGGCATCGGAGCCCTTCGTGCGGATCACGTCGCAGTAGTCGCTCATGGTGCCATCGAGGGCGAGGTCGAGCCCCTCCAGTCGCGTGATGATGTCGCCAGGCTCGATGCCCGCAGCATCGGCCGGCGAGCCGCTCTCGACGCTGGCGACCCAGATGCCGTTGGTGCCGGCGCCATCGTTGACCGCTTGGCCGTTGATGCCGATCGATTCCACGTCCTGGCCCGCTACGAGCTGCTCGATGATCGGCTTGGCGTCAGCGGCCGAGATGGCGTAGTTCTGGTCGCTCTCGTCGATTCCGGCGTAGTTGATGCCGACGATGCGGCCATCGGTGTCGAGGAGTGGTCCACCTGAGTTCCCGCCACGGATTCGGGCATCGTGTTCGAGAACCTCGTCGACCGACGCCCACGACGTCTCGCCGCTCGCCGTCGTGGAACTCACGATGCCACGAGTCAACGTGTAGTCGACGTCGTCGATGGTGTTGGCGTCGCTGGCCGGGAACCCGGCGGCGTAGACCTCGAGGCCGGGTGTGACCTCGTCGGTTCGATACTCCAGCGCGGTGTAGCCCTCGCCGTCGATTTGGATCACAGCGAGGTCGGAGCACTCGCTGACGCCGAGCACCTTGGCGTTGACCGGTTCGGATTCTCCGGCCAGGTACACGCGGAGCAGCGCAGCCCCGGTGACGACGTGGTTGTTGGTGACGATGAGGCCGTCATCGGAGATGATCGCACCGCTGCCCACACCGGCGGAGTTGCGTTGCTCACCGACCTCAGGATCGATGAACGTCCCCTCAGCGGCGATCTTGACGACCGACGGTTCCACTTGAGCGATGTCGAAGTCTGCGGCGTCGGTCGTCGCCGTTGCCGTCGATGCCGTGGCATCAGCCGAGGTGTCCTCGGCGGTATTGGTCGAGACATCGGAGTCGCCACCTCCGCACGCTGCGAGCGCGAACGCTCCGACCATCACTAGTGACCCGAAACGCCGCATGGCATCCTCCCTCCGCTGATGTGAGCTGGACAGTACTCCCTTGTCCGGCCACGGCAAGGGACGTTGGTCCTCGCGTGGTCGAACCCACCGATCTCAGCGGGGGCGGGCAATGCCGGACGAGTGGTACGAAGCGATCTTGGCGCCGGGGAGATAGCCCGACTCGACCTCGACGAGTTCGAAGCCGGCCGATTCGATCAGCCTCGGGATCGGTCGTGTGATGTGGCAACCGCCGGCCAAGCGGGTCCAGACCGGGTCGATTCGATGCTGCCATTTCCGCACCGACTCGTCGGGGGCTTCGCCGTGCTCGGAGAACAGCAGCTGGCCCTCCGGCTTGAGCACCCGTCGCATCTGGGCGAGGGCGAGTTCCCAGTCGGCGATCGAGCACAACGTGTAGGTGAGCACGACTGTGTCGGCGCTGTTGTCGTCGAGCGGGATCTCCTCGCCCGGCAGATCGAGCCACCGCACGTCGAGGTCGGTGGCCTCCAGTGCGGGCGCCGCCTTGCGTCGCATCCCCTCGGACGGCTCCAGCCCCCACACGAACTCGACGGCCGCACGGTCGTAGAACGGCAGATTCAGGCCTGGTCCCATGCCGACCTCGAGCACCCGCCCCGTCGCTCGTGGGACGACCTTGCGACGTTGCCGTGCGACGTCTCCGGTGCCGCAGGCGACCGCGACCACGTGGGGCAGCACGTAGGTGTCGTAGATCCCCATCGGCTCAGTCTTCCAGGCGCCAGCTCAACCGAGTGGCTCGACCCCTGCGTCGGTGTGGATGAAGTCGTCGCCGACGCACAGAATGGGCGCACGTCGACGGCGTGCGAGTGCATACGTGAAGCAGTCGCCGAGGTTCAGCGCCGCACGGTGGTGTCCCTTGCCGTAGGCGCGCCAGCCGTCGAGTGCGTCCAGCGCTGTCTCGGTGGTGACGTCGACCGTGCGGATGTCGGCTTCGCGCACGACTCGTTGTACCAGCGTCGTACCGACAGCTCCGAGCCTGGCTTCGGCCACGATCGTCGTTTCGACCAGTGTGACGGCGCTCATGATCGCCTGGTCGCAGGCGGCAAGCCGTTCAGCGAGACGCTCGGCGTCGGGCTCGGCCAGCACGATGGCCATGACCGCCGAGCTGTCGACCACCAGGCTCACGAGGGCAGCCCGTGCTCGTCATAGCCCAGGATCTCGTCGTCGGAACGGGCGTCGAGTCGAGGGAGCGTCCGCGCTGA
Source organism: Ilumatobacteraceae bacterium (assembly GCA_963828415.1). Lineage (GTDB taxonomy): Bacteria > Actinomycetota > Acidimicrobiia > Acidimicrobiales > Ilumatobacteraceae > Sva-07. The sequence goes on along the minus strand of CAWHEI010000012.1, from coordinate 863,875 downwards.
CTCGCCGATTGCCAGCAGCCGATTCACCAGATCGGTTCGGTCGGGACGCTCACGTTCGAGGCGCTCGCGGAGTGCGTTCGTGATGGCGTCGGTCAATGATTCTCCGGTCAGCTGGGCGAGTTCGCGGGCGAGCTGGTCGGCCTCGACGCTCTTGATGCTCAACACCATGGGTTGCATGGTACCTCGTTTGGCGGCCAGGTGGATCCGGCGTCATGCAGCCGAGGGGTATGCCCGGGTCATCACGAGGTCGCCGAGGCGAACCACGACGGTGCCGACGGGATGGGTCGAGCAGATCTCGTGGATGCAGTCGACGTGTTCGTCGATGATCGACTCGATCAGGTCGTCGACGTCTCCGTCGAGATCGCACTCGTCGTCGTCGATCGTCGATGCCGCTCGCTCGACGGCGGTGTCCTCGAACAGGTCGATCCATCCGCACCGGTCGAGCCAGTCGAAGACGGCATCGCGGAGGTCGTCTTCGGTGACGCCAGGGCGGTCGACGACCATCGCCGTGGTGGTGGCGAAGCCGCTGGCCAAGCCCGGAAACCCTCGGTTGCAGCCGCACCGTTCCCCCGACGCACATTCGGCGGCGAGCGGCGTGACCAGCTCACCTTCGACGGTGAAGCTGTAGTCGCCAGGGGCCGCCCCCTGCAGTTCGTTCGTGGCGATCAATACCAACACGGCGTACTCCTCGTGATGCTCGTGCCACCCGGCGGGTGGCGGTGTGGGACCAGTGTGAACGAGGGGTGTGGCACAGTTGGATCCATGCCCTATCGACACGTCCAACGGGCTCGTTCCATGTACCTGATCGCCGTGCTCGGTGTGGTTGGTCTCGCGGTCGGTGTCGTCGTGCGCGTTGGCCTCGGCGGCGGGTTCTGGATCTTCCAGGCGGCGATGCTGCTCGTGGCCGCGACCGGCGTGGTGGGCGCTCGACTGACCGTGGTGGTCGACGCTCGGGCCGTGACGGCGTCGTTCGGCTGGGGGTGGCCCCGCCGTACCATCGACCGTTCGGAGATCGACTCAGCCGCTGCCGTTCGCAACAGCTGGTGTCATGGGTGGGGCATCCGGAAGGTCTCGCGAGGGTGGATGTACAACAACGCGGGTCGCGACGCGATCGAGTTGTCGCTCCGCTCGGGCAGGGTGTTCCGCATCGGCACCGACCAGCCCGACGAACTACTCGACGCGGTCACCACCTGACGGGGTCGTGGCGGTAGCGTCGGCGGGTCCGACGACCGTGTCCGCCGCTGTCCATCCCATGCTCGCCCTCACCGACCTCGCCTCCGAGACACCGCTCGCACTGTCGGTGGCGGCCACTGGCGCCGGTGCGCTGCAGGGAGCACTGATCGCACGTTCCGACGACGATCTCGACCTCGTCGGTATGGCCACGCTCGCCGTGTGTCTGGGATTCGGTGGCGGGGTCATCCGCGACGTGCTGCTCGGCACGTTCCCGCCGACGGCCCTCACCAACGCCTGGTTCATCGGGGTCGCGCTCGTCGCGGTGGCCTTCGTCGCCGTTGCCGGACGCCATCTTCACGTCATCGAGCCCGTTCTGCTGGTGGCCGACGCCGCCGTGCTCGGACTGTTCGGCGTGATCGCCGCACAGCAGGCGCTCGGGGCCGGACTCCCCTCGATTTCGGTCCTGTTCGTCGGCGTGCTCGCATCGGTCGGTGGCGGCGTGATCGCCGACGTGCTCCGAGGCGAGCGGCCGATGATCATGCGGCCCGGACCTCCCTACGCGCTGGTTGCCGTGGCCGGGGTGGGGACCTACCTGTTGCTCGTCGAGGCCGTCGGTGCACAACCGGCGGTGGCCGCCATCGTGGCCATCACGGTCACCTTCGCCGGCCGAGTGATCACCTTCCGCGTCGGCGTGCGCACGCGGGCTGCACGATCGGTGGCTCGCCCGCGGTGACCCCACCTGTCTGACAGCCGATCAGGTCGTGCGCCTAGGTCCGCCGAGACCACACGGCGAAGAGCGGATCGCCTGAGGCGCCGGGGTTGCGGAGTTGAACGACCGGCTCGCCGAAGCCATCGGTGAGTTCGAAGTAGGCGCTCACGATGGCGCAGTGTCCGTCGTCGTTCGTCGACAGCCACCCACGGATTGCCTTCGTGGGGAAACACCGGTTCGAGAACGTGCACGCGAACACCCCACCCGGTCGCAGTACGCGTGCGGCCTCGGCGAACACCTCGAGCGGGCGCGTCAGGTAGTCGACCGACACGCAGCACGTGACCGCGTCGAAGGAGGCGTCGTCGAACGTGAGCGACGGGTCGACGTTCAGATCGTGCACGAGCCACTCGGCTACCGCGTCGTTGGCAGCGAGCTCGGTGGCGTTCATGCCGAGCGCAATCAGGCGCTGCGGCGGCGTCGAGAAGTGCGAGATCCACGACGAGCACAAGTCGAGCACGTCGCCGGTCAACCCGAGTTCGTCGTACAGCTCGGTGACCGCGGCGATGGCGCCATCGTCGATGTGGGTGAGGAGGCGATCGACGGCGTAGAACCGGTCGTCGCCCGATTCGTCGGCGCGGTCGAAGAATCCCGGCGGAAACGGGTGGCGGGTCACGCCGGATCGTCGAGCCCGGCACGCTCGCGGAATTGCTCGCGGGTGTTCGTGTGCGGGAACGGCTCGTCGGGCTCGGCCAGACCCAACGCAGCGCACAAGGGCGCCCAGCCGTCGCCGGGTTGGTACTCGAACAGTCGCTCGGGTGGGATCTCGCTGCGCACCGCCGCATTGTGAGCGTCGTAGGCGGCGATGACAGCGTCGCGATCGGTGATGTCGTCACCGAGGCTGCGGGCGAACAGCGCGTCGACCATGTGTCGGCGATCGTCTGCGGTCTCCTCCGGTCGCCGGACCAGGATCGTGTTGCTCGCGCTCTGCCACCACTCGTCGGCGGACGACCTGGTCGACAACAGCACGGGAGCATCGGGGAACGCAGCAGCCAACTCTCGCCAGACCGCGGCACCCGGATAGTCGACGATCGCCGTGTAGTCGGCGAGCAGGTCGGGTAAGTCGACCGGTTGACCGAGCATCGCAGCGTGCCAGAAGGGCACCTCGCCGGGGTGCCCGAAGACCTCCATCATGTGATGGCAGGTGCCACCGAGGAGTCGCTCGAGAGCGAGCTTGAGCGACATCGTGCCGGTACGGCCGAGGCCGGCACCGACCAGCTGGATAGTCATGCGCCCATCATGGCGCAGGGGTGATCAGTTGGTGGAGGCGGCGTCGGCGACGGCGTCGACGGCCTTGTCAGCGGTGTCGGCGGCGTCAGATGCGGCGTCCTTGACGCTGGCGGTCGCCGAGTCGACGCTCGGCTGGACCTTGTCCTTGGCCTGGTGAGCCATGGAGCTCGCCTGCGACGTGGCCTTCTTGGCGCCGGCCTTGACGTCGTCGCGACGGAACGCCGCGGCCGCGGCAGCGGCGGCACCGATGAGGGCGATGATGAGGAGAAGCTTCTTCATGACAACGACCGTACCGCTGCTACCGCGAGACCCCAACGGCCCGGTCGGTCAGAGCACGAAACGCATGGCCCCCACGAGTGCGCCCGGGAGGCGGGCACTGTCGGTGGAACGTCGTTCGTAGGTGGACGTGTCGAGCAACACCTCGGCGGTGTCGGTCAGGCCCTCGAGTTGGTCACCGAGGAGGTGATACGCGGTGTCGTCGAAACGCAGAACGTTGACCGGTGCGACGATCTCGCCGTCGTCCATCCAGAACGTGGCGAACCGTGTCATGCCCGTCGTTCGGCAGGCAGCCTGGTCGGAGAAGTTCGTGTACCAGAGGTTGCCGACGAAGAGCCCGCTCCCGAGTGCCTCGCCGACCGAGTCGGTCGGGACCGTGCCCGGCTTGATGGCGAGCGACTGCGGGTATTCGTGGCCGACTGCGCCGTTGGTCGGCACGCCGAATTCCTGGGCCGAGCGGGGTGACACCAGCGTCTGGGCGTAGGCGCCATCGACGATCAGGGGCACCTCGTCGGGGCGGAGGAAACCGGCCGACTGGAAGTTCGGGGCGACACCGTGGGCGGTGTCCTCGCTGATGTTCACGAGCGGCGACAGCGTCGTGCCCTCGACGAGCATCTTGAGCAACGGTGTCTGCTTGGTCTCGTGCGCGCGGATGCCGAAGGCGCCGTAGTAGGACAGGAGCTGCATCAGCTCTTCGAGTGCCCGCGGCGCCAGGTACGTGCGGTAGTCGCCTGGCGACAGGCTGATCGGCTCGCGCTCGAGCGCCTTGACCTGTCGCGCGGACCAGTCGACCTTGGCGGCGAATGCGTCGTCGTCCCAGTCGAATCCGGCGTACAGGTTCTTGGCGGCCTTGTCGGCGCGCAGGTAGAAGCACCAGTCGAGGTTGAACGTCGAGGACTCGAACCAGTTGCGCTGCCCGAGGCTGTTGGCGAAGCCCTGGAACGTGTCACCTGATGCGTAGATCCCGACGAGGTCTCGTCCCTTGCCAGCTGATCGGATCTCGGCGAGCGCCGCGTCGGGTTCGGGGATGGAGCCCCGTTCGATTCGCTCGGTGGACGTGGGCTCGGTGTTGTAGAGCAGGAACGGATCGTCGGCGACGAACGCCCGCTGCTCGCGCAGTTGTCCGAGCAGCGTGGCAAGTCGGGCGTCGTCGACGCTGCGATCGCCCGACAGTCGGATGCTGCCGCCCGTGTGGCGTCGGCCGGCGACGAGATCGACGGCGAGCGAGCGCTGGTCGACGCTGCCGGCCTGGCGCACCTCGGAGTTGTTGAGCCGGATGAAGTCGGTGCGCTCGCCGGAGAAGTTGGCGAGCAGGACCTCGTCGCCGACGAGCGTTCCCGTTGCCGCCGTGATCAGTTCGTCGAAGTACGCCTGGTCCTGGTTCCCCGAGCCCGGGCCTCCGGGAACCATGCCGGTTCCGGCGCTCACTGCTCGCCTCCGAAGACCTCGATGTTCGAGAACAGGCAGGCCGGCGACGCGTGTCCGGTGCCGATCACCTGGTTGAGCTCGCCCTTGCCGCAGTTCGGGGTGCCCATCACGGTGAAGCTGTCGCGGTCGGCAACCCCGGTGAGGCTGCGCCAGAACGTCGAGGAGATCCCGCGGTAGCCGGGGTTGCGCACGGCGCCCACGATCTCGCCGTTCTCGATGCGTTGGCCGTACTCGCAGCCGAACTGAAATTTGTTGCGGCTGTCGTCGATCGACCACGAGTTGTTGGTGTGGAGGTAGACGCCGTGCTCGATCGAAGCGATCAACTCGGCGACGGTCGACTCGCCCGGCTCGACGTTGAGGTTCGCCATCCGATCGATCGGCGGACGGTTCCAGTTCTGAGCACGCGAGTTCGCGACGCCGGGCAGGCCGCTGCGTTCCTGCGACACCGCACCGCCGAGGCCGCGCACCAAGATGCCGTTCTCGATCAGGTGCTGACGCTCAGCCGGTGTGCCGTCGTCGTCGAAGCCGTACGACGCCAGCTGGCCGGGCACGGTGGGATCGAACGTGACGTTCAACAGCTCGGAGCCGTACTGGTACGTGCCGAACATGTCGGGCGTGACGAAGCTCGTGCCGGCGTAGTTGCGCTCGTCACCGAGGATCCGGTCGAGTTCGAGCGGGTGGCCGATCGACTCATGGATCTGCAGGATCATCTGGTCGGGTGCGAGCAGCGCATCCATCACGCCGGTCGGGCAGTTGGGGGCGGTGAGTAGCTCGAGCGCCTGGTCGGCGATGCGCGACGCAGCGTCGCCGAAGCCGTACCGACCGAGCACCTCGGCGCCGCCCTGGCCGCAGAACGCGTGACCGCCGAACGTTCGGGTCTGGGTGTTCGTGCCCTCGTTTGCGGTTGCGTTGAGGCTCGGATACACGAAGCGGAAGCGCTGCTCGATGCGTCCCGCGTCGCCGTTGCGCGAGGCGGTCAACAGCAGTTGGTCGACGTCACGGCGCACCAACGACGCGCCCCAGTTCACGATGCGGTCGTCGATGCCCAGCAAGCGCGACTGCTGCTGGAGCAGTTCGAGACGGTCGTTCAACGGCAGGGTGTCCCACGTGACCTCGACCGGTGACACGTAGGCGCCGACCGCGTGGCTCGTGGGTGCCGCGGTGGTGACCATCGCCCCGGCGGTGACGCCCGCCCAGTACCGGGCCCGGTCGACGGCTGCGGTCAAACCCGGCTCGCTGAGGTCGGTCGTGGCGGCATAGCCAAGCCCGCCGGCGTTCCAGATCGTGATCATCACGCCGGTGTCGAACTCGGTGAACATCGGCTCCAACTGGTTGCGGCGGACGCTCAAGTGCTCGGCGCGCTCGTCGACGAGGCGGGCCGATGCGTAATCGACGTCGCTCGGCAACACGGATCGCAGCCGGTCCTCGAGTGCGGTCGATTCGATCAGCAGGTCGGTCATCGTTGCAGGTTACGTCGTCGTGGCATCCGGACGAATACGGTTGAGGGTATGGACATCGCAGCACGAACGTCCCAGCTGTTCGCCATCTTCGAGTCGCAGGAATTCGATGGTCTCGAATCGATGCTCGCTTCTGACGCCCGCATGAAACAGAACGGCAATCCCGAGCACGACGTGGCCGGCCTCCTGGCGTTCGTGCACGGATTGAAGACCGAGGGCGTGAGCGTGCACTACTCCGATGTGCGTCGCTCGGTCGGCGATGGGTTCGTCGTCGAGCAGCACCTCGTCACGCTCACGCGACCCGATGGCAAGTCGGCGTCGACGGACGTGTGTGTCGTGCTCCGCTTCGACGACGAGGGTCTGATCACCCGTCTCGACGAGTACGCCGACTCCGCCGTGTTCGCCACGCTCTATTCCTGAGCCGCAACGAGCTCCGACGGTGGCATGGCCACTTCGGCGAGATGCGGGAGTTGCACCACGCCCAGCTGGCCGAGGAGCGCACGGGCGCGCCGGTGGTGAGGTGTGCGGTCGCGACCTGAGTTGGCACAGAGCTGCCCGACGAGCACCTCACACAGCGCTTCTTCGTACAACAAACCCTCCTCCTGGCACATCGCGATGCACTCGATGGCTACCTGCTCGGCCTGATCGGCGTCGCCTTCGACCATGTGTGCCCATGCGACGATTCTCAGCAGGATCGGTTCGAGTAGCGGGTCGTCCCACGCACGGATCTCTTCCAGCAATGGCTGTGCCATGGTGAGCGCGAGTGCGCCGTTGCGTGCGAGGGTTTCGCACTCGACGCGCATGACCCGAATCTCGAGCACCTGGGCAGTGGCGCCCACGCGTTCCATACGTTCGATCGCATCGGTCTGCAGTTCGCGGGCCCGGTCGTAGTCCTCGAGGCGCGCGTACAGTCGACCGAGATTGCCGGCCGCAAGCGCGTACCCGATTTCGTAGCCGGTACGTCGACACGAACGGGTGGCCTCGGTGAAGAGCTGCTCGGCGCGTTCGATGTGGCCTTGGTAGGCCAGGATCTCGGCGATGTTGATGATCGCCGTGGCCGCACCGATGACATCGCCGGCCTCATTGCGCACGATGCGGCTGCGCTCGTAGTAGTCGAGCGCTTGGTCCCATTGGCTGTCATCGCGAGCATTGACTCCCAGGTTGTTGAGCACATTGCCCTGCCCCACGAGGTCGCCGAGTTGCTCGTACAACGGAAGCGACACCTGGTCGTACTCGGCGACTTCGGGTCGCCGCAGCATGGCGTAGCCGGCCGTGAGCAGATACGAACTGTGGGCGATGATCTTCGGGTCGTCGAGTCGCCGCCCGATGCTCTCGGCTCGATGCGCCCATTTGAGGGCTTCGTGAAGCCGACCTTGACGGAACCGGACCCCTGAGTAGGCCAGTGCGAGATCGCCCTCCGCCAGAGAAGCAGTCGGCTCCTCGAGTTGCACCGCGGCGGTGAGACCTCGCCCGTACCAGCGCAGCGCCTGCCGGTACTTGCCCAACCGTTCCATGATCACGCCGGACTTGCGCATCAAGCGGATCAGTCCACCCACGTCACTCCGTGTGCGCCGCGCGAGTTGCAGCGCGTGGCTCGCCTCGTCGAACTGGGCGCTCAGCTCCAATGCGTCGGCCAATGATTCGGCGACGGCGGTGACCGCAGTCAGATCGGGGCGATGGGCCGGCGGCACGTCGAGCGCTCGACGGTAGAAGATCGCAGCCTCGGTGTGCGCGTACTTGCTGCTGGCGAGATCGCCGGCGATGATCGAGTATCGCCACGATTTCGGCCAGATCCGGGCGGCGTGGTAGTGCAGCGACAACAACTCCGACGACGACGCCCAGTCCTCACCTGCTCGGCGTTCGAAGGCCTGGCCGAACTGGGCATGGAGCTCTCGGCGTCGCTTGAACGACAACCCCTCGTACGCCACCTCGCGATAGAGGCCTTGTTGGAAGTTGAAGACGTTGCTGTTGACGGGGGAGAGGAAGCCCGACAGTCGGGTCCATCGCTCGGGTCCTCGTAGACCTTGATCGCCCAGAGCTTCCGCGAGCAAGTGCGTGTCGATCACCGAACCGAGCACGGAAGCCTCGCGCAGGAGCAAGCGATCGGCGCTCGTCAGCGTGTCGATGCGGGCCGTGACCACTGTTTCGATCGAGTCAGGAGTCGCCGCGCCTCGTTCGATTCCGCTCCGAGCGAGTTCGAGCAGAAACAGCGGGTTGGTCACACCACGAGCGATGAGATCATCGACATCGTCGGGGTCGAATCGTGGATCACCTGCCGTCGCTGCCCGGGCGACGGCCTCGGCCTCGGCTGGTGCAAGTGGCCCAACGTCGATGCGAACGCGGTCGTCAAGCGCGTCGATGAACGTGGTGTGATCGCGCCAGCGCAGTGAGATCAGCAGCCATGGTCGATTCGCGATCCGGCGTGCGACCGCAGCGAACACCTCGTCGGACGCTTCGTCGAGCCGATGAGCATCGTCCACGACGAACACCAACGGTCCGTCAATCGCTGCAGTCAGGAGGTCGACGACGACCTCTCGCAGCTTTCCGGCTCGGTTCGCCGGATCGATCCGGTCGACCTCCGGAGTGCTCGGGACATCGGCGGCGAAGGCAATCGCGAGCAGCGGCATCCACGGTTCCATCGCTGGTGCTCGTTCCATCACCCACTGCGACATCAGTCGGCCGGCACTGGCTGGTGTCGATGACCGATCGATCCCGATGAGCCGTCGCAGCATCGTCGACACGGCAAAGTAGGGGGTGGTCCGCGAGTACAGCCCACCTTTGGCGGACACGATCGTGATTCCATCGCCGAGGTCACGCATCGCTTCGTCGACCAGACGGGATTTGCCGATCCCGGGCTCGCCGACGACGTCGACGACGAGGCCTCTCCCGTCGGCTGCCTGCTCGATTGCTGCGGCCAGCCTGCGCAGTTCGTCGTTCCGGCCGGCGAAACCGACCGTTGGAACTGATGCGGCCTCCGACTCCTGAGTCTCGCCGACGAGGAGCTCACCGACCAGCGAGGCTCTAATCGGTTCGGTCTTGCCCTTCACCAGGAATGGTTCGAGCGTCTGGCTCTTCATCGGGGTGGGAATCAGATCGAGCACGGCCTGGCTCGCAACAACCTGGCCCGCCGTCGACTTCTGCATCAGCCGGGCCGCGAGGTTGACGGCATCTCCCATCACCGTGAACGTGCGCCGCCGCGACGACCCGAGGTCTCCCATGTACACAGGGCCCCGGTTCAGTCCGATGCGCACCGGCAGCCCGACATCGGTTTCGATCAGCGCGCGGGCGGCGCGTACAGCGGCATCTTCATCTTGCCCTGTCGATCGCGGTGCGCCGGCGGTGAGGATGATCTTTCCGCCACCTGCGTACACGTCGCTCGCCAACCAGAACACGCCGAACTTGTCGGCTGCTTCTCGGGTCGCCGTGGCGAGTGCCTGAAGTCGCTCGTTGACGACATCGGGGCCTTCGGTCGTGAGGAGGTCGTCCACACCACCGAAGAAGACGAAGCCGACGGTGACGGTTCGGTGTTCGGCGACCACGCCGGCAGCTGTCTGTTCGGCCAGCCATGACGGAACGAAGGTGGTATCGGATGCTTCGACGGTCGTCCGTTCGCTCCGCACCCAATCGTGCAACGGCGGCACGCGGATGAGCGCTCGGCCCTCGGTGGTGACATCACCGAGGTCTGGTTCGTCCAGCAGAGCAGCCGCATCGTGGCTGAGCAAGATCTGTCCTCGTTCCGCAGCGCCTTCACAGTTGACGGTGGCCGACATTCCTGGGCCGACCACGAGGAGTTCGCGGTGGCCCGCATCGACGAGATGCAGGTCGAACGTGCCGCTGTGGATCCCCTGCGAAATGCCGAGCTCGATGCGCTTCACGAGGCCGGTCGACCATCGCCGCTCGATGAGTTCGCGCATCTCGATACACGCGGTGGCGGCCCGGGCCGTGTGGTGCGGGCCTTCGAACAAGACGAGCAGAGCATCACCGCCGAACTTGAGTACGTCGCCGTCGTGTGCGTCGATGATCTCGATCATCCCGCCGAAGCACTGATTCAACAGGTTGGTGAGCTCCTCGGCGCCTTCTCGCCCGTGGGCGGCCAGGCGCTCGGAGAGCGCCGTGAAACCGGAGATGTCCGCGGAGACCAACGACCCGGCGACGCGGATGTGGCCGGGGCGATCGATGGGCCACGAACGGACAAGATCGGGGAGGTAGGACCCGATCTGTGCTGTCGAACCTTGGGTCACCTGCTAGTTCTACATCCTCATCGGAGTCGGAAGGTGGCCGTGTTCGTGGCCAACTCGTTCAGTGCGACCGTTCCGATGCCCCGACTCGGCACCGGCTGCGTCGTGAACGACAGCGTGTTGTCACCTCGAGGCAGCCCGCCGATGAAGAAGCTGTACTCGTAGAACTTGCCGGCCGAGTTGTAGATGAACCGATAGTTCAGCGGGAGTCCCGAGAAGTTGAAGATCGGATCGCGCGTGCCGTTGATGGCCAGCGCCGTCAGTACGAGATTCGGATCCGACAGGTTGTTACCCGCGGCGTCGCACAACGTGAGTCGAATGGTGTAGATCGGCAGCAGGAACAGCTGCCTCGACGTGTTCAGCACACATGTCCCGAGGCCGATGGTCAACGTTGTCGCCGGTGTCGTGAAGGTGTTGCCGGCTGCGTCGATGGCCTGCACCGTCAGCGATGCCGTGCCGGTGGTCGAGGTGTTGATCGTGAACGGGCTCGACGTGGCGACTTCGGTCGCGCCGTTGAACAGTGCGCAGCTCGCAACTCCGGATCCGACGTCGGCGCACGAGAAGGTGGCTGTTGCCGACTCGCCGGCGTTGTAGATCCCATCGGCGTTGGCGTCGGGGGTGACCGACAACGTGGCCGTCGGGATGGCACGGTCGACGCGGGCGGTCACGGGACCGGCGGTGGTGGTGTTGCCGACGTTGTCGGTGGCCGAGGCGTTGAAGGTGCGTTCGATGAAGGTTCCGGGTGGCGGGTCAACGGTGGCCGTCTTCGGGTTGACCGTGTCGCAGGTATCGCCGAGGCAGAGTTCGCCGATGCCGGACCCCGTGCCGTCGTCGGCCGTTGCGGTGACGGTGACGGCGGTGTTGGTCCACGCGCCGACCTGGTCGGTGCTCAACGTCAGCGCTGGGGCCTTGCGGTCGATCTTCAGGGCGACCGGACCGACGGTCGTCGAGTTGCCGGCCACGTCGGTGACCGTCGCGCTGATCGTCGGGGCACCGTCCGTCCCGGATGGAACCGTCAACGTCGTCGCGTACTCGCCGTTGGTGCCGGGTTCGAGCGCTACGCACCCACCGGTGGTCGTGACGCAGACCGAGGCGACGCCCGAGGCTCCTACGCCGGGGTCGGACACCGCGAGCGTGACCTGCACGACTCCTGCACGCCAGAGCGCGTCGTTCGGGGTGATCGTCACGTTCGGCGCGATGGTGTCGACTCGGACCGTTGCGTTGTCGGTCGACTCGTTGCCGACGTTGTCGGTGACCCTCACCTGGAGCGCTGTGAGCCCTTCGGTTGTGATGGTGTCGCTGTAGGAACCGTTCACGAGTGTGATCGGTTCGCAGTTGCCGGCGTTGCGTTGGAGGCAGACCGTCTCGATTCCGGACTCGCCGTCGGAAGCTGCGACGGTGATCAGCACCGGTGTGGTGCTCCAGGAGTTCGACTTCGGGGTGATCGACACGACCGGAGCGATGTTGTCGATGGAGACCGTGCTGGTCGCGGTGCCGGTGTTGCCAGCGGCGTCGGCGACGTTGGCGGTGACGGTGATCTGTCCGCTGCCGTCGACGATGTCGAGTGCCGCTGTCGTGTACTCGCCGTTGTCGTCGAGCACGATCGTCGTGCACGCGCTGTCGTCGATGATCACGCAGACGTTGCTGAGCCCTGATCCTTCATCGCCGGCTTCGATCGTGAACACCACGGGCCCCTTGCTGGCGGCGTCGGTGTCCGGGGTGACGCTCACGGTCGGGACGGCGCGGTCGACGCGCACGGTGAGGGGTTCGGCGGTGGCGAGGTTGCCGACGGCGTCGGTGGCCGAGGCGATGAAGGTTCGCTCGATCACGTTTCCGATTCCTGGGTCGACGGTTGTCGTCTTCGGGTTGGTCGGATCGCAGACGTTGGCCAAGCACAGTTCGGCGATGCCTGATCCGGTGCCGTCGTCGGCGGATGCGCTGACGGCGACGGGGGTGTTGGTCCAGGTGCCGATCTGGTCGGACTCCAACGTCAGTTCGGGGGCCTTGTTGTCGATCTTGAGCGTCACGGGGCCGACGTCGGTGGGATTGCCTGCGACATCGGTGATCGTGACCGTGATCGAGGGCGTGCCATCACCGCCGGCCGGAACGGTGACGTCGGTCCTGTACAGGCCGTCGGCATCGGCGGTCAGTTCATCGCAGTCGTTCCCGCGCTGGACACAGACCGCAGCGATGCCGGAGGCGGAGGCTGTGCCTGGGTCTTCTGCGGTGATGACCGCAGTGACCGTGCCGGTTCGCCAGGTGTCGTCGTCGGGCTGGATGGTTCCGGTCGGTGCGACGGTGTCGACTCGCACCTGGGTGCTGTCGGTGGTTTCGTTGCCGACGTTGTCGGTGGCCTTCACCTGGAGCGCCGTGAGCCCCTCGGCGAGGATCGTGTCGCTGTAGGAACCGTTCACGAGTGTGATCGGCTCGCAGCTTCCGGCATCGCGCTGGAGGCACACCGATGCGATTCCCGAATCGGGGTCGGAACCCGTGACGGTGACGAGCACCGGTGTGTTGCTCCAGTCGTTCGATTTCGGCGAGATCGACACGACCGGGCCTGCGTTGTCGACCAGCAGGGTCGACTCGTAGGTCTCGATGTTGCCGACGGCGTCTTCGACTTCGACCGTCAATGTGGGCCGTGCCGAAGCCCCGTTCTCGACGACGACGGCCGCGATCGACGCCGTGAGGATGCCCGGGTTGGGGTCGGTCGCGGTGCCGGTGCGTACCACCCGCTGGACCTCGGTGCCGCCGACGGTGACCGTCACGGTCAGACGAGCGACGCCGGAGGCGTCGGTTGCGGACACGTCGAATCCTGACGCAGACGGCGTCGTCCAGAGTGTGAGGTCGCGCGAGTAGCTGACTTCGGGCGCGTCGGCGTCGACGATGAAGAACCGGTTGGTCGGCGGGCCGTCCTCGAATCGGGCGGTGATGATGTAGTCGCCCGGCGCCAGCCCGAGCACGCCGTTGACGTATGTGCTCTCGGCTCCTGCCGCGAGCACGTCGATCGTGATGCCGTTGTCGTCGACGACGAGGGGTCCACCGGAGTTGATCGAGAACGTTGCGGGCGTCTCGGTGCTGGCGCTCGGCTGGATGATGAAGGTTCCGCCCTCGCCGAAGAAGCGACCGCCGGCCTGGTTGCCACCTGGCTGAATGGTCGCCGTGATCGAGCCGTCTGGAGCGTCGAGCACGTCGTCGACCGACAAGAAGTTCTCGATCTTGTTGCTCGTGATGCCGACGTTTCCGGCGGCATCGACGCTCTGAGCGAAGAACTCCGCTCTCGTGCCCGCTGCGGTGCCGACGAGTGCGGCCGTACCGAACCAGGTTCCGTTCGAACCGGAGAGTTCGAGGGTCCGCCAGTTCAGCGTGCCCTCCTCGCGGAACAGGATGACCACGCGGGTTGCATCTGCTTCGGTCTCGACATCGAACCGGATGCCGCGACCGCTGGCTCCGACATCGGCGATGTTGGTGCCGGTCACGTCGAGGAATCGGGGGGCGTCGGTGTCGCCGTTGGGTGTGCGCGGCAGCAGTTCGCCCGCGATCCGGTCGAACAGCCGCTGCCCGTTCTGCCACTGGCCCGCGGCGACGAGGAGCCGCTGGCTGTTGCCGATGTTGGTCACGTGCTGCAACGTTGCGGGGAAGGCGACGTCGCCGGCGAGGAAACGCGGCTCGTCGACGGCGTTGTCGACGGTCGGTCGTGACACGAACGGCACGTAGTCGTCGGGAAGGTCGCGGCTGGAGAGTTCGGTGATCAGGAACCCGGCGTACTGATCGGAACCCGAGTCCGGGATCGCCACGTCGACGAGCGGTTGCACCGGCCGGTCCTGGGCGCTGATCACGTCGCCGTCGATCGAGTAGTAGGAGGCACCAGTTGCGGGGTCGATGAACGTCGGCTCCGCCAACTTGGCGCCGAGGTCGAACGAGACGGAGAGGGCTCCGTTGCCGAGCGTCGCGAACGTGGCCGGTCCGCTCGTCGACGAGGCGAACGCACCGGCAAACCCCTGTGGTTGTGCGAGTGGCTCTTCGACGGCGGTCTCCTCGACGATGGGCTCATCGACTGGTGCATCGAGGGTCGTCTCGGTCGCGGGTGGCGGGGGCTCGCCGATCGAGTACATCGGCAGGCCGTAGTACGTCCACGACTGCAGGATCTTCTCGTCGTACGGGCTGATCACCAGGGTGCTCGCCAGATAGCGCTGCTTCGCGTCACGCACCGCCGCTCCGAGCGACGTGGGAGCGCCGGGGTCCGTTCCGGTCATCGCGGCGACGTTGCCGGCGAACAGCGTGGCGAGACGCTCTGAGTAGGCGACGATCTCGGTGTCGCCGTATCCGTAGGTGGTGTGGGCGACCCATTGGGTCTGGTTCTGTGAGTACAGCTGCGCCCAGTCGAGCGTCGGGCCGACCTGCACGTCGGACACGTTCAGTCCTGCGTGACAACCCACCGTGAAGCCGAGCGCCCGCAGCGGAACCTGAGCCCCCGTCGGGGAGCCGGCCACGAAGTCGGAGGTGCCGACGAGGTCGCTGTCGTCGTAGACCTCGAGGCTGTCCGGCAGTGCCGGCAGCAATGCCTCGAAGTCGTAGTGCGCGTTCGGTGAGAAGACCCGGTAGTCCGTGCCGTCACGGAACAGATCGAGGTAGTTCTCGCGGTCCCAGCCGTCGCCGAGGAGCGGCTCGTCGATGGCGAACTCTGTGCCGAGTTCGGCGATGACCGCCTGCGCGCCGTCGTTGAGGAAGTCGTAGCCGGTGACGGCCGCATCGAATGTGCGAGGGTCGACCTTGCCGTCGTAGGTGACGAAGTTCTCGAGTTGGGCAACGATCTCGTCGGCGGTCTCGACGACTCGGCCGACGTTGCGGTCGGGTACGTACAGCTCGTGGTCGCCGCCGAGGATCGAGATGCCCGCATCGGTTGCGTACGGGTCGTCGCTGAGGAAGAAGCCGCTCGCCAGCGCGCCCGCGATCGGGGTCCCGGCGGCGCTGCTGTCGAGCACGCTGAGCGCGAACGTCGACTCGTTCGAGTACTCGGCCAGGTCGGGGACGGCCGCCATCGGGACGACGCCGTCGCCACCCACGAAAACGATGTTCTCGATGTTGCCGTTCGCGCCGCCCGCTCCGTTGGCGCCGTCGATGGCGTCACCGATCGCCTTCGCAAGCACATTGCGGATGTCGGGGTCACAGCCACCGGCGTTGTACTGGTTCCACTCCGTGAGTCCGTCGAGCAGGAGCAACCCGGCGTCGACGCCGTTGACGTCATCGGTGGCAGCGATGGCGGTCAGCACCTCGGCCGAACCATTGGTCGTACCGTTCACGCCTGCTTCGCGGTCGAGACGCGCTGCGTTGGTGACGTAGAGCGTGTTGGTGCCCGCGGTGATCTCCAAGCCGGCCGGGATGGCGGGCGCGGTGGTCGTGCCGGGGTACGTCGACGTGGCACATGCCGGGATGGCGGTGCGACGGTCGAGGCGCACGCGGAGGCCGTACGGCTCAGGGCTGACATCGCCGAAATAGCCCGACACGACGACGACGTACGTCTTTCCGCTCACCAGTGCGGGCAGGGTGACTTCTTCGTCGGTGTTCGAGCGACGGCTCGAGATGTCGCGCAGTGCGTAGCCATTCGACTCGGGAGGCAGGTCGAGTCCGACCGTCGGAGCGATCTCGGTGATGTCGAGCGCGATGTCGTCGACGACGTCGGTGGGCAGGACGTCGTCGCCGGGGTCGAGGTCGAATCGATCGTCGCCGATCGCGGGGCGATCCGGCAGGGGTGCACCGCGCAGCGACACGGCTCGAGGGCCGTAGACGGCGAGGTCGTAGTCGACGTCGGCAGGGACGTTCGACAGCAGGATCCGGGCCGAGGCGCCGGTGCTCCCGGACGGCGCGACGAACGAATAGACGTCGAGTTCGCCGCTGCCGCCGATGTAACCCAGCTCGAGCTGGCCGTCTCGGAGGTTCGGCGCGCTGGGTGCGGTCGTACCGGCCTGCACCACGTTGACCCCGACGGAGTTGGAGTCCTTCGTGCTCGCACCGCTCGTTCCGGTCGCTGTGACCGTCGACGTCGCCTGGAACTGCGCCTCGCCGCCAACGATCGACCCGGCCCGCACCGGAACGCGCAACTTGTAGCTGCCGCTCGCAACGCCGGGAATGACGAAGGTCGTCGTGTCCGCACTCGGTGCGATCGGGTTGTCGCACGGTCCCGTGGCCGTCGGGCAGAAGGTGGCCGCCTTCGGCTCGGCGCCACCTGCGAGCGCAAATCCTTGCGGCAGGCGCATGTCGACGGTGATCGCCGCCGGGCCCTGGCTGATCTGGACGTCGACGACGTAGTCGAACGTGGGCTGCGGTGGTGTCGCGATGTTCTGCAACGGAGAAGCCTGCAGGTCGACGCTCTCCCACGGGATGTCCTCGGGCGCACTGAACGCGAGCAGGATGTCGCCGAGGGTCAGGCCCTCCAGCAGCGAGACACCGGCGACCTCGACGCCGAGCAGATCGATGAGCTGTCCGAAGTCAGCGTCATCGCGCAGGAGACACGCTGCGTTGTCTTCTGGCGTCGCTCCCTCGGGCAGACATGTTGCGGCTACGTCGCGGAGCGTGAGGGTGTTGGCGTCGGTGTCGGTACAGGCGACGGCGTTCTTGGAGCAGTCGATGATCGTTTCGAGCGTGATCGCTGGGCCGTTGGTGTCGGCGGGAATGCTGCGCAGGCGGATGCTCCGCAGGCGAATGGCAGACAGCGCGGTGTTCTCGAGGAAGATCGACCGGAGCCGGATGCTGCGCAGCCGCGCGTCCTCGATGTCAGTGGCGGAGGGGTCGATCGAACGCAAGCGGGCGCTCGTGAGTCCCGAGAGCGGCACGTCCAGGACCGTCGGCTGATCGACGTCGGCGCCGGCCAGCTGGGCTTCCCACAGTTCGAGGTCGGTCACTGCGCCGACGAGTTCGGCGGTGCATTCGCTTTCACTGATCAGAGCGACACACCACGCGAGGTCGTTCTCCGGGCTGGGTGCGACCAGGTCGTTCGAGAGCGGGATGGAACGCAGGCGCGTGCCTTCCAACAGGATCGACCGCAGCCGGATCGACCGCAGCCTGGTGCTCGACAGGTCGATGCTTTCGAGAGTGAAGTTGTCCGGCACGTAGTCGGCGACCTCGTCGAGGGTGAGCGATTGCAACGGAACGTCGGCGAACTCTGTCGGTGCGAGCTGAGCTTCCCAGCCGCCCGGCACCTCGGTCAGCGGGATCTCCGACAACGGGATCGACCGCAGCCGGATCGACCGCAGACGTGCCGAAGCGGCGTCGATCGAACGGAGTCGCGCCGAGTCGAGTTCGATCGATCGGAGTCGGATCGACTCGAGTGCGATCGAGCGGAGACGGTTCGCTTTGACCTCGATTGAGCGCAGACGCGCCGCCTCGGGCGACGACGGTGACCCGGTATCGATCGATCGAAGACGAATGTCCTGGAGCTCGATGCTGCGCAGGCGGATCGAGCGGAGCCGGATCGAGCGGAGGCGGGCCGAGTCGAGCGTGCCGTCCTCGTTGGTCGCGGCATCCGAGACGAACTCGCCGGCGATGAGATTGGTCGGCACCGAGGTCGCTCCGACCTCGACCGTGCCGGGCGGCAGGTCTGCGTAGTTGGAGGTGTCGACACTCAGGACTGGTACAGCGAGTTCCAGTGCGGCCTTCTCGAAGGCGCCCAGGTCGCACTTGGCTCCGAACGGCCGAGCGGTACCGCGCTGATCGGATGTGACCCCCGAGACGCACTTGCCGGTCGAGACGTTCACGACATCGATCGCGGGGCTGCCGTCGAGCAGTGCAGCGGTCGGCGTGGGCCCACCGTTGTTCGCGGTCGCGCCCACGAGCAGTGGCTTCACGATCTCGGTGCCGCTCGTCGTGCAGCCCGCGGTGCTGGTGAGCAGGTTCCGATCGAGCAGTCGCACGGTGCCGGCGCAGTTGCGGGCGGCCGAGCCGTTCGTGCGCAGGTTGTCGCCCACGATCGAGGAGCGCACGTTGAAGGTGCCGCTCAAACGTTGCAGTGCGCCGTACGACGTGGACGACGTCGTGGTGACATTGCGAACGATCGTCGTGTGGTTGAGGTTGATGGTGCTGAAGCTCGCCACGGCCGAACCCCAGAACGACGTGTTCCCGTCGAAGGTCGAGTTCGTGACGGTCGCGGTTCCCTCGTTCAGGAGACCGCCACCCTTGATCGAAGCCGTGTTGTTCGAGATCGTCGAGTCGACGACGGTGATCGTGCCCTCGTTGAGAATGCCCCCACCGAGATCGTCGGAGTTGCCGGTGATTGTCGAGCGGCTCAGCGTCAGCGAGGCGTCGTCCTCGACCTCGATGCCGCCACCGCCGTCGTCCCACGGATTGTTGCCGCCGGTGACGATGACCCCATCGATGACGACATTCTTGGCGTCGACCATGATCGGGCGGCCAGCAGTTCCGACGTATCGGATCGTGACGCTCCCCGGTGTGACCGCGCGGAGTTCGGTGGACGAGCGCTTGATCCTCAGCTCGCTCGTGACGTCGTAGTCGCCGGGCAGGATGTTGATGACGCCGCCATTCGCAACCGCAGCGGTGAGCTCGGCGGTGTTCGACACCGTGACGGGGCCACCCGCGGTTGCGACTGCGCGATCAGCGGTGCCGGTGGCCACCAACGCAGACATCACGAGCGCAACGATGCAACACGCTGCCAACGAGCGCTGCGATGCGCGACTCGATGTGCGGCCTCGAACCAAGACGTCACCCATGTGTTCCCTACAGTCCCGTCAACGAAGCCCCCGTGGACCTCCGGTGGGCGAACTTAGGTCCGTCGGACCGTCACGACAAGGGCATGAGACGCACGTCACCGAGCTTTCCGCCGTTCGGTGATGGTGTGCGCGCTGGGCGTGAGAATCAGTGCCGCGCGCCCTCCGAATCTGACCGCCGCCAGACGTTCTCGATCTCCGCCCCTGGCGTTCCGCGACTCGAACTGCGCCCGTCGCGTTCCGGAAACCGGAACTCAGGGGGCGCCGATCGGGTCTCGCGCAGTGGTGTGCGTCAGCTCCATCGGGCGACTGCTCGCGCGATGCGCTCGGCGGTGCGTTCGGGGCGCGTGGTGATTCGCGCGGTAGGTGAACCGAACGACGATCCAGCCCGCCGCGGTCAGCTCGGCATCGCGGTCGCGGTCACGCTCGAACGTCTTGGACTGCAGGCCGTGGTACATCCAGCCGTCGCATTCGAGGATCACCGGTGTGCCGATCACGCGGAAGTCGACCTCGAAGCCCGCGACGATCGGGTGGAACTCGACAGGGGGAAGTCGGTAGCGGTCGATCAACCGGTGCATCGTCTGTTCGAGCATCGAGTCGGCCGGCTTGGCGTCGATCCTCCAGTCCGCAACGGCCTCGCGCAGCGCGACGATGCCGGTACGGCCGTGCTTCGAGTGCTGGATCACGACCGACTCGAGCGCCGCAATCGTTGCGAGCCGGTTGGTCAGGGTGTGGCCGACGGTGTCCATCACCGCCGGCCGGTCGACGGCGCCGAGGTCGAGCACCGTGCGCAGCACGTTGGTGCATGCGATGCCATGCCTGCGTTGTGGGGTGAGTCGCTCGAGGTCGCGTGGGCGGTGGATCACGACGTCGTCGAGCCCGACGAATCGGCGTCGAGTACCGACCAGGGTGATGTCGACCGGGTCGTCGTCCGGTCGTGGGATGCCCCACAGGCGCGCTGCCGAGCGGTGCGACGCGAGCGATCCCGGACCCGTGGCCAGCACCGCAGCCGCGATGCGCTGCTCGGGTGTGTTCGCTGTGCCGTGGAGTCGGGCGACGCCGGGGGTACAGCTGCTCGATCTGACCGGACGTGATCGCCCGGTACCAACTCGATCGAGTGAGCCCGCTCGACTCGCGGCTCACGAGGCCGTGGTTGGCGATGGCGAATCGATCGAGCCGTGACAGCTGCACGTCCTCGCAGTGGGCGCCAACCGGCTCCAAGCGGATGCTCGATCTCCGGGTGTTCGATCTGCGCCCCTGACGTCTCGGATTCCGGGACGCCACGGGCGCAGATCGGGTCGTGGGACGCGAGGGGCGCAGATCGGGGGAGGGGCGGAGCGCGGTCTGGCTGGGGAGGTACGGTTCGTCGCATGAGTGAGACCATCAGATACGGCGTGATCGGAAGCGGGATGATGGGCGGCGAGCACATCCTCGACCTCAACCATGTCGACGGCGCCGAGGTCGTGGCACTGGCCGACCCGATGGCGACGAGCATCGAGTGGGCGCTCGGCTGCATCGCACGAGGTCCGGGCGGCGAGGCTGCTTCGGCGCAGACCGCCGTCTACGGCGACCACCGCGACCTGCTCGCCGACTCGAACGTCGACGTGGTGGTGATCACGTCACCGAACTACACCCACGCTGCGGTGCTCGCTGACGCGCTCGCCACCGACAAGCACGTGCTGATCGAGAAGCCGCTGTGCACCACCGTCGACGACTGCAAGCGCGTCGTCGACGCTGCTGCCGATCGTGATGCGATCACCTGGATGGGACTGCAGTACCGGTTCATGCCGACGCCGGCCGCGCTGCTCGAACAGCTGGCGACGGGAGTGTGCGGCAGCACCCGGATGGTGTCGATCCGCGAACACCGCTACCCGTTCCTGAAGAAGGTCGGCGACTGGAACCGTTTCACCCGCAACACCGGCGGCACGCTGGTCGAGAAGTGCTGCCACTTCTTCGACCTGATGCACCTCGCGGCTGGTGCGCATCCGGTGCGAGTGATGGCGAGCGGCGGCCAGGACGTCAATCACCTCGACGAGGAGTACGAGATCGACGGCCGGATGGAACGGCCCGACATCCTCGACAACGCGTTCGTGATCGTCGAGTTCGCGAACGGCGTCCGCGGAGCGCTCGACCTGTGCATGTTCGCCGAGGGTGGTCGGTTCGAACAGGAGATCACGATCACCGGCGACCTCGCCAAGATGGAAGCGACCGTTCCCGGTGACGTCGTGTGGCTCGGCGAACGCGAACCCGCCGCCGCGGAAGGCCACGGCCACAACATCGGCAAGCATGTGCGCGAGATCCCCGCGCCGATGGACCCACGGGTGCCGTACCCGGACTTCCATCAGGGCGCGAGTTACATGGAGCACATTGCGCTTGCTGACGCGATCCGCAACGGAAAGCCTGCGGCGGTCACGGTGACCGAGGGGATGTGGGCGGTCGCGATGGGGTCGGCGGCCCACCGATCGATCGACGAACGCCGACCGGTGGAACTGTCGGAATACGGCCTCGGCTGACGAACGCCTGCTCGGCCAGACTCACTGCCGCGGCAGCGTCAGTGCGAAGTCGAACGCCTGGTTCGCTTCGTCGATCGTGATGTCGGTCAGGTCGGCGACACCGACGTCGAGGCCTTCGGCGTGCGAGTAAGCGCGCAGCCCCACCAAGTTGTCGACGAACTCGGCCCGGCTGATGCTCAGATCGTCGGGATGCGCTCGCACGCCGGCACGTGAGACGACGCCGTGAGCGAACTCGGGGTCGTTGTCCTGGACGTGGGCCACGGCGACGACCGCAAACGAGATGAGCTCGCCGTGCACGTGGTGGGCGCCGGTGGCGTGTTCGTACGCGTAGGCCCAGAAGTGCTCGGAGCCCTCCTCGAAGCGACTGTGGCCGAGCGCCGCGCACGCTGCCCCGACACGGCGGTAACAGTCGGCCAGCCATCGAATCCCATCGGGTGTGCACTCGCGGATGTCGGCGATCACCGAGTCGAGCTCGGCCAGCAGCGCTTCGCCCAGTTCGGCCGCCGCCGCATTCCACGCGATGCCCTCGCCTGCGTCAGCCGCCGCCCGCCAGTCGTGCAAGCCGGTGTGGCACGAGAGCACGTCGCCGATGCCGGCCCGGTTGAGGTGGGCGGGAGCTGAGCGGATCAGGTCGATGTCGAGCACGACCTCCTCGGGCACGATCGTGCCGACGTAGCGAACTCGGCCGTCGGCTCGGACTCCGATCGCGTCGGTGAATCCGGCGTCGACGGAGGTGATCGTGGGGATCTGCACGAGCGGGAGCCCGCGCTTCCAGGCGAGATACTTGGCGGTGTCGAGCGCGGTTCCACCGCCGAAGCCCACGACGACCTCGGCGCCGTCGTCAGCGGTGTGGTCGACGTCGCGATCGAGTTTCGCGACCTCCATGTCGTGGGCGGACACCACGGTCACGGGTGCTGGAACCAGATCGGCGATCGACGACCACGGCGGGTCGTTGGCGGCGATCAGGTACGGGCCGAGCGAGCCCAATGTGTCGATCGCACTCCGCTCGACGCACTCGAACGGTTCGCCGAGTTCGGTGGGTGCGTCGCTCACGACAGCGCTCCGGCTTGGTGCTGTACCTTCTCGACCGCGCGGACGACGTCGAGTGCGTCGGACTCGGTTCCCATCAGCACCGACGTCGTGAACCACAGGGTGGTGGAAGCGAGCAGCTCCGTGACCGGCAACGACAACGAGGCCCAGTCCTGCATTCCTGCCCGATCGCGGTAGCGAGGGGCGAAGCCGTCAGGGTCGCGGAACACATCGAGATGATGGACCGGCGGGTACGACATCGTCAACGACATTCCCTCGGCGTCGAGGGCGAGACGGATCGGCTCGCGCTCGGCGCCGAACTCGTCGGGATCGATACGCACGACGTAGCAGTAGTTGCCCTGGCGATCGCAGCGAGGGTCGCGGGTCTGGGGGTGAACGCCTGGGATCGCCGCGAGCTCGGCATTCAGGAGTGAGGCGTGACGGTCGCGGCGCTGCTGTTGCTCCTCGAACCGGTCGAGCTGAGCGAGCAGAACGGCCCCCTGCCATTCGGTCATGCGGTAGTTCCCGCCAAGCACGTAGTGCGAGTAGAACCACTCGCCCGGTCGCCGCCCGCAGTTGGCGAACGACGCCGCTCGTTCGATCACCGCAGGATCGGTCGACACGATGGCGCCGCCCTCGCCTCCTGTCATCAGCTTCGACGCTTGGAACGAGTAGCTGCCGGCCGCGCCGAACGTGCCGACCATCTGCCCGTTGAACATCGACCCGTGGGCGTGTGCGCAGTCCTCGATGAGCACGAGGTCGTGGCGTTCGCAGACGTCCACGAGGCGGTCCATGTCGGCGGGGTGGCCCGCGATGTGGACGGCGATCACCGCACGGGTGCGCGGCGTGATCGCGGCTTCGACGGCATCGGCGTCGATGCAGCCGGTGCCCAGTTCGACATCGACGAGCACTGGGCGGGCGTTGACCATCAGCACCGACGCCGCGGTCGCCACGAACGTCCAACTCGGCAGGATCACCTCGTCGCCCTCGCCGATGCCCGTGGCGAGCAGTGCGATCTCGATCGAATGTGATCCGTTCGTGACCGCGACGGCGGGACCCGTTCCGTGAAACGCACCCCAACGGCCCTCGAACTCTCGTACCTTCGCCCCCTGCGACGACCACCACTGGTTCGAGTCGAGCACGTCGAGCAGGTTCGATCGTTCGTGATCGTCGTGCACGGGCCACTCGGGATACGGCGCCGTCCGCACCGGCGTCCCACCGTGAATCGCCAACTCGGCCATCACACATCCTTGCATCGTGGTTCCCCCAGCCCGGGCCTCCGGGAACCACGCTGGTTCCCGGAGGCCCGGGCACGGGGAACTACGGTCCGGGCGATGGCGGCGATGGTGCGCACGATCGAGCCGGGCGATGGTCGGGTGGTGCTGCTGGTGGTGGCGCACGCCGACGACGTGGCGCTGTTCCTCGGCGGGACCGTTGCCGCGTGGGTCGATGCCGGCTGGCGGGTCGTCGTGGTGCGAGCCACCGACGATCGGTGGGATTCGGTCGGCTCCGACGAGGCGTCGACCGCGACCGCGAACCGTTCGGAGTTCGAGCAAGCAGCAACGATCTTGGGGGTCCATGACATCGTCGAGTTGGGCTACCCGACGGACACGCTGGGCGACGTCTCGACGATCGCATTGCGTGAACGGATCATCCACGCGGTTCGCACGTATCGCCCGTACGCGCTCGTGTCGTTCGATCCGTATGCGATGTACGGCGAGGACAATCTCGACCACATCACCGTTGCCCGCGCCGTCGACGAGTCGTTCTGGACCAGCCAGTTCGATCTGCACCACCCCGAGCACTTCGACGAGGTCTCCGCTCACACCGGTGAGCCGCTCGCTCCGCACGGTTGCTTCGAGCGATGGTACTTCGGACGTCGGATCGTCGAGGTCACCCACGTGATCGACATCTCCGCCACCCTCGATCGCAAGGTCGAGGCCGCCTGCTGTCATCGAACGATGATGCGGAACTTCTTCAACCAGTTGCGGCTGCAGGCCGACACGGGCGGCTGGCGTCTTCCCGCGGTCGAGCAAGCGCTCGCCGACCACGACGTGTCGGCGGTGTTGGCGTCGATGCTGCGCGCGGGAAGTGAAGGGCTCGGTGCAACGTATGGCGTGGGTTTCGCCGAGGAGTTCCGAGTGGTCACGTTCGGCGGGATGCAACGCCTGCTCGACTCGCTCGGTGAACGCGTCTGACCGCTCGGGTACTGTCGTTCGGTGCGTGTCGAACCGATCGATCTGCGTCCGTTCCGTGAGGGGTCGGATGGTGATCGCCGCCGGATCGCCGAGCAGTTCGACCACGCCGCGCGCACCTCGGGATTCCTGTCGATCAGCGGCCACGGCGTCGATCCCGACGTGCTCACGAACATGCTCGATGTCACTGCGCAGTTCTTCGATCGCCCGCCCGCCGAGAAGATGACGTACTTCGTCGAGGACCGCGCCGCGAACCGCGGGTATGCGCCCGAGGGATCCGAGGCGCTGGCGTACTCGCTCGGCGAGGAAGATCTGCCGACCGACCTGTTCGAAGCGTTCAACTGTGGCCTCGAACTCGCCGACGACCAGATCGCCGATCCGTACTACGCAGCTCGACGCAACACGCTGTTCGCCGCGAACGTGTGGCCATCAGAACCGCCGGAGTTCCGCGAGACGTGGCTCACCTATCTCCGCGCAGTCGACCGAGTGGCGAACGACATCATGTCGGCTGCCGCACTGGCGCTCGGGATGCCGGCTGACCATTTCGTGCCGTTGCTCGACAAAGGTCCCACGGTGATTCGAGCGAACAACTATCAGCGTCGTCCGGGCGCGGGAGCGCCGCTCCCGAACCAGATGCGGATGGGTGCGCACACCGACTACGGCAGCATCACGGTGCTGCTCGCCGATCCTGTCCCGGGCCTGCAGATCTGCGACGACGCCGGCCGCTGGCACGACGTCGTCCCGTCGCCCGAATCGTTCATCGTGAACGTCGGTGACCTCCTGGCCGAATGGTCCAACGACCGTTGGCGCTCGACGCTGCACCGCGTGGTGCCGCCACCGCCGTCCGCTGATGGCGCCGTTCGCCGTCGTTCCGTGGCGTGGTTCCAGCAGCCGAACTGGAACGCCATGATCGAGTGCCTTCCGTCGTGTTCCGACGAGACCAATCCGCCCCGATATGCGCCGGTCACGTCCGGAGAGCATCTCATGGCGAAGCTGATGGGACCTCGCCTGCTCGAACCGTCGAAGCCGTCATCCCGGCATTCGGCTTGACGCGGAATTGACTCACCTGCCGGTTTCTTGAGTCAAGCAAACGGGTCGCGGCGCCGAGATCTTTGACATGCAACTCGCAACGACGGAGACACTCGCCGACGACTTCTCGTCGATCGTTCAGGTTCCCGCCCCGGAGGCCTCCATCGAGGCGATCAGCGAGTTCTCGCACACCTACGACGCCTACGGAGTCCACGGAAGTCTCGAGCGGATCTCGATCGTCGCCAGCCGTGTGTGGGATGCCCATGCAGCGGGGACGCTCGCCGATTGCGAGCTCGACGACTTGCGTACCGCGTTGTTCATGACGCAACGCGGCTGGCACAGCGACGCCGCTGCACTCGAGCCCGACGTCGGCGTCGAGTGGGACCTCGTCGTGGCGATCAACGATGCCTCCGGCGGCTTCGTGCGCGACGATCGTCCGATCCTGCTCTGAGCGACCCGCTCGCGCCGCTCAGCTGGCGCCGATCTGCGATGAGCGAGACCGCCGTATACGGTCGGTTGGCTCATCGGTGGAGCGCTCGAACCGGCTGCGATGAGCGAAACCGCCGTATACGGTCGGTTGGCTCATCGGTGGGGCGCTCGAACCGGCTGCGATGAGCGAAACCGCGGTATATGGTCCGTTGGCTCATCGGTGGGGCGAATGACCCGGCTCAAATCAGCGGCGCCAGGTCGCGTGCAAGATCGATCGTTCCGCCGCCCTCGCCCGTGACGACCAGGAACGACATCGTCGAGCCCTCGACTCGCACGAGAACTGCCTGTGTGAAGTCGCTGTCGATCGTGTCGAGCTCGACGCCGAACACACCGTCGGGCAGGCCGTCGACAGGGCGCTGATCGGCATCGGATCCGGAACAGTCCATCGTTGCCCAGGTGTCGAGAACGGCTTGGGCGTTGTCGGCCCGATCGTTCAACTCGACCACGGTGTGATTGATCCCGAGCCCTCGAGATTCGTCGCCGAACTCGATGCTGTCGGCGGCTGCGACCTCGACGTCGGGGATCTCGCCCTCGAACGGGCACGGCGGAGCGATCGTGCCGGGGAGCAGCGCGACGGCACCCGGATCGCTGGCCACCCAGCCGTTGCCGAGCTGCTCGACGCCGAGGGAGCGGTGGCAGTTGGTCGTCGGCGTCGCCGATTGCACCGCTGCAAGCGCTGATCGCCACGAGCCCGCCGGCGTGATGTAGCGCGATCTGCGCCCGCCGCGTCCCGGAATCCGAGACGGCGGGGGCACAGATCGTGACGACGTCACCACGGTTCTCGCTGAGCGCGCTGTCGTGCCCAGCCATCGGCGGCGATTCCGGCAACGACCACTGCAGCGCCGAGCACGACGCCGGCGCCCACCAAGAGGAGCATCGAGGGCACCGCGTCGGTCCACACCGTCTGCAGCATCTCGCCGAACAGTGTGTTGGCCGCGAGGTCGATGATCCATCCCGTGACGAGGAGACCGACGAGCCATGCACCGCTGATGACCACGGCGGCCACACCGAGCCGGCGCAGCCCGCGGCCGGGTCGAGGGTGAGCGATCACTGCCACGAAACCGAACAGGAACAACGCCAGCGCGGCGATGATCCGAGTGGTCTCAGCGACGCGCAGGAGCCCGAGATTCGGGACGTCGGTCGGCACCACCGACGGCACGCCCGCCTGTTCGACGGCGGAATCGAGGCCGAGTTGGTCGAGGCTCGTCACGTCGATGCCGACGGCCGCCGGGTCGAAACCGGCCGCCGTCGCTGTGTCGAGCACCGACTGGGCGATCGCCGCTCGTACGGCCACGTTTCCGTCGGGCACCGTTCCGACATCCGCGTCGACGATCTGGCGATGTGCTCCCATCAGCGATGAGCTGACCACCGCGGTCACCTGCGGGTCGGTGCTCGTCGCGGTCGCGAGTTGCGACGCAATCTCGGCACCGGCGATCGGTGTGACCGCTCGCTCGACGGTCTGCTCGATCACGTCGGCGGTGAACCGTGAGGTCGCGATCTGGTCGGCGGCGCGCTCCGCCCGTGCGGTGTCGAGCACCGACATCAGGGCCAGCTGTGAGCTGACGAGCGCGCTGAGGGCGATCGTGAACATCGCCAGGCAGAATCCGGCGATCGCCAGTTGCGCCTTCGAGCCCCCACCATCGGTCATCGCCCCATCGTGACCGATTCGGGCGGCGCTGGCGTGTCGGTCAGAGCAAACGGTCGACGAGCGCTGCGGCGGCGCCGACCGGGTCGGTGACGTGCATCGTCTGCAGGCCGACCGCCTCGGCGCCGGAGATGTTCCAGGGGAAGTCGTCGAGGAACAGGGTGCGCTCCATCGGCGAGCCGAGCCGCTCGACGGTGAGTTCGAAGATGTCGGCGTTCGGTTTGCGCATGTCGACCTCGCACGAGTCGACCACGACGTCGACGAGGTTGTCGGCGTCCCACAGCGTCCGCCAGGACCCCCATTCCTTGATGTTGTTGGTGAGGATCGCGGTTCGGTAGCCGGCGGCGCGAACCGCCTCCGCGGCCTCGATCATCTCGGGAATCTTCGACATGCTGGTGAGCAGATCGTCTCCACGGGGTGGTGTCGGGAATGCGTCGAAACCAGCGGCTCTCCACAATGGTTCGATGTCGGCGACGTAGGCGTCGAAGTCGATCCGACCCCGTTCGAGCAGGTGCCACGGGTGGTCGCCCTCCTCGGCGAACGGGCCCATGAGGATGTTGACGAACGACATGATGTCGATGTCGACGTCGATCCCGCTCGCATCGATCTGACGGCGCATCATCGCGCCCGGACTGGTGCTGAGCACGCCGGCGAAGTCGAAGATCACGGCGTCGACGTCGGGATTCGGCCTGGTCATCCGCCGGACGCTACGGCCACCACCGCCGATTACATCAGGGGTCAGACCCGCGATGTAATCGGCGGTGTGTGACCGGTGACCGTTGCGGTCCACTGACCGCTCATCGATGATTCGAGCACGGCAGCGGGGGCTGTGATGGGCACAGCGACGGGGAAGAGGGGGCGAGATGACCGACACGATGATCGAGCCGACGTTCGACGAGGGAATGCACGACGAGTACCGGGCGGCCCGAACGGCGGGCCCGACCGGCATCGCCGTCGACACCGGCGCGGTGGTCGTGCTGCGGTACGACGACATCGAACGGCTCTCGCACGATCCCCGGCTGTCGGGTGTCGGTCTGTCGATTTTCGATTTCCTGGGTATCGAGGACGGCCCGCTACGCAGCTGGTACTCGAGTCTGATGTTCACCAACGACGGTGACGCTCACCATCGGTTGCGTCGTCTTGCGGCGCGTGTGTTCACGCCGCGTTCGATCGAGCGTCACCGCGCCCTCGCGGCACGGCTCGCCGAAGAGCGCATGGCGAAGCTGGTCGCGGACGGGGGCGGCGACCTGGTTGCGGCACTCGTCGATGTCCCGATCACGGTGATCTCCACATTGATCGGCGTGCCCGCCGACCAGATCGCCGACTTCGTCGGATACGGCGACGCACTCAGTCCGGTGTTCGGGCTGATGGATCCCGATCAGATCGCAGTCGCGGAACGCGCCGTGGTCGACCTGATGAGCGACGTCGAAGCGATGATCGACTCGCGGTTGGCGGAGCGAGGCGACGACCTGATCAGCGGGTTGCTCGACGCAGAGGAACAGGGAGATCGTCTGACGCACGAGGAGGTCGTCACGATGGTCGGCAACCTGATCGTGGGTGGCCATGACACCACTTCCGGGCAGGTGAGCTGCTCATTGCTGACGCTGCTGCGTCACCCGGAGGCACTCGATGCGCTGCGCGCCGACGCGTCGCTGGCGTCAGCGGTGGTGAACGAGACGATCCGGTTCGAGCCGAGCATCACCATCGTTCCCCGGACCGTGCTGGAGCCCTTCGAGATCGGCGGCATCGAACGGCCAACCGGTTCGATGGTGTTCCTGGCATCGGTCTCGGCGAGCCGCGATCGAGCCATCTGGGGTGATCCCGACGTGTTCCGTCCCACGAGGTTCACCGAGCCCGATGCGCCGAAGTTGCTGTCGTTCGGCTCGGGACCGCACTACTGCCTCGGCGCCGCGCTCGCCCGGATGACGATGGAGGAGGTGCTGCTGTCGGCGGCTCGCGCCGGCCTCGGTGACACGATCGTTGCCGACGCGCCGATGGACGCCGACAGCATCGAGTGGCGCATGATCCTGGGTCGCAGTCCCGCTCGGCTGCCGGTCAGGGTGGGCCGCTGATTACATCGCGGGTCTGACCCCTGATGTAATCGTCACGTCGGGTGGCGGTCGGCCCAGGGGGCGGCGGCCTCGAGTTGGCTGGCGATGCGGATCAGCAGGTCTTCGCGGCCGTAGGCGGCCACGAGCTGCACACCGATCGGGAGCCCTGCGTCGTTCCAGTGCAACGGCAGGTTGATCGCCGGCTGTCCCGACGCGTTGAACTGCGGGGTGAACGCCACGAACCGACCGGCGCGAATCGACGGCGCCATCGGATTGGCGGGATCGACGCCGTCGCCCTGGTCGCCGTCGAGACCGCCGATCGCCAGCGGGGGAGCGGCCAGCGTCGGCGTGAGCAGGAGATCCCAACCTTCGGCCCACCACCCCTGCACGTGTCGGCGATACTGGCCGACCGCGGCAAGTGCCATCGCATACTGCGACGCCGAGAGCTGCTCGGCGTACTGACCCTGGGCCCAGTTGACCGGCTCGACGTCGTCGGCGGTCAACGAGCGACCGATCGTCTGGCCGAGTGCATCGATGCCGACCGCCATCAGCGCCGCCCACATCGCGGCGAAGCGACGCGGGAACTCGGCATCTTCGAGGATCGTGGGATGGCCGAGGGCGACGTCGTGCCCGAGACCCTCGAGCAGGTTCGCGGCGGAGCGAACCGCTGTGACGCAGTCCGGGTGAAGGTCGCCGCCGATCGGGTGCCGATCGAGCAGACCGATACGCAGGCGGCCTGGGTCCACCCCCAACTCGTCGGCGTAGGCGCGCGTCGGCGCTGGCGCAATCACACTGTCGCCCACCCCTGGGCCATGAACGGCGTCGAGCATGCGGGCGGTGTCACGCACCGAGCGGCTGACGCACAACTGCGTCGACAGACCCGACTCGTCGCGCTCGGGCCCCATCGACACGCGGCCTTGCGACGGCTTCAACCCGACCAGACCGCAACACGACGCCGGGATCCGGATCGACCCGCCGCCGTCGCTCGCGTGCGCGATCGGGACCATGCCGGCGGCCACCGCCGCTGCGGCGCCGCCGCTCGAGCCGCCGGGCGTGTGTCCGGTGTCCCACGGATTCCGGGTCGGGCCGTATGCGAGCGGCTCCGTGACCGGGAGGCTGCCGAACTCGGGGCTGTTGGATCTCCCGAGTGTGATCAGCCCGGCATCGCGGAAGTGCACGACGAGGTTCGAATCGTGCGTCGACAGCGGTGTCGCATCCCGGGCCGCGCGGCTGCCTGAGGTGAGCGGCAGTCCTGCGACGTGATTACCGAGGTCCTTGAGGAGGAATGGCACACCGGCAAACGGCGCGTGGCGTTGCTCGGATGCGATCGGCAGTTCGTCGAACGCCTCGGCCTGACGGCGGGCACGGTCGAACCATCGCATGATCACGGCGTTGATCGGTTCGTCGAGTTGTTCGACCCGCGCGATCGCCGCATCGATGAGTTCTGTGGCGGTCGCCTCGCGGTTCGCCACCAGTTGGGCGTGAGCAGTGGCGTCGAGCCACCGCGTGTCATCAGCGTTGTTCCCCATTCGGACGTGCTATCACGCCGGACTGGCCGGTGCGCGCCTCACACCGTGTCGCGCTTGGCGATCTTGCGGAACAGCCACGATCCCACGGCGACGACGATGATCGCCCCGATGATCGCGCCGATGATGCCACCCCAGTCGAACTTGTCGTCGTCGCCGATTCCGAAGATGCCCGCGAAGATCCAGAATCCGATCAGCGACCCGATGAGGCCGAGCAGAGTCGAGATCAACCACGACTGCCATCCGCTGAACGAGCGGAACGCGTCGCCAGGCACGACGGCCCGGCCGATCACACCGGCGACGAATCCGAGTGCCAGTGCGGCCAGCAGGCTTCCGATCTCCATGTATCCCTCCGTTTCGTGTTGCGGTCGTGGCTTCCCAGAGTAGGTCGCGGTGCTCGCCGGGGAACGTTTGGCAACTGATCACCGAGCCGCAACTCGCAGGACATCTTGGCGACACATTCGACGCCTACCGTCTCTGGGGCAACGTCCGGTGGGTGCCGGCCGTGACCCCCCCTCCACACGGCACCCACCCGGACGGCAAGTCGCCTCAGAGCGCCAGGTACACCCGGGCTTCGGGGGGCAGCGGCGCCCCCGCTGTCACGACGGTCTTACCGAACGGGACCAACGCCAGGCCGGCAAGTTTGAACGAGGCGACACCGAACGGGATGCCGATGATCGTGATGCACAGCAGCATCCCGGTGATCACATGGCCGATCGCCAGCCAGATGCCCGCGAGCACCAGCCAGATGATGTTGCCGAGGCACGACAGTGACTCGTCTCGATCGGTCCGGTAGACGACCGTTCGCCCGAACGGCCAGAGGGCATAGCCCGCGAGCTTGAACGACTGCAGCCCGAAGGGGATCCCGATGATCGTGATGCACATCAGCACGCCCGCGGTCACGTAGCCGATCGCCATCCAGATCCCGGCGAGGATGAACCACAAGATGTTGCCGATCACCTTGAGCGGACCGTGCCGACCGGGCGCAACCTGGGTTGGCGTGTTCATCTCGGCAGTCTGACAGACCGTGTTGGCGAGTTCAGGCGTCGATGCGGGCGAAGAAGTCGGCGAGCATGTCGGCGTCGAAGCGGGCCGTGAGGTGGCCTTCGTCGTCGTGGCCGAGGTCGAGCGCCGGGCAGAAGAAGTCGTCGGACGCCACGAAGAAGTGCGGAGACCCCTTGACGCCGCGTTCGCGGCCGCCGTCGTAGTCGGCCTGGACCGCAGGGCTCGTCTCCCTGGCGGGCGGATCGAGTTCGTGGGCGGCGGCGATGCGTGCGAGCACCGCTGGATCGTCGATGTTCTCACCGTGCTCGAACAGTGCGGACCGCAGTTCGAGACTGACGGCCAGTCCGGTGGCGGCATCACGGTCGTAGGCGTCGGCGACGAGGTTGAGCGCCGGAATCGTTGTGGCCGGCCATGCATCGGCCCGCAGCCCGGCAAAGTCGTCGATGCCGAGTTGCTCGCTGAGCGCGTGGGCCTTGACCACGACCGCGTCGACGGCGAGCGGCGTGCCGTTCACCCATTCCAGTGGCCACGCCCGCACGATCACGTCGGCCGGCTCCGCCATCTCACCGACGTGCTGGACCACTCGCTTGAGGCCCACGTGGGTGAACGGGCAGGTGATGTCGGCGAAGACCTCGATCGATGTCATGAGTCCAGTATTCCGCGAGTCGTGGCGAACTCGGTGTTCGCCACGACTCGTCGGACCCGCGCCCATCAACAGCCGAGCCGAGGACTCAGTTGATCTTCTCGATCAGGCTGGTGTGTCCGCTGTTCTCGACGAAGAGATCGCCGGCCTCGGCGACGATGTCGTGGTAGCCGCTGTCGGTCATCTGCCAGTCGTCGAAGGCGTCGATGTCGGCCTCCGTGTCGAAACCGGTGATCCACGTCACGTCGTTGAAGCCACCGTAGGCGGCTTTCGTGAACGCCGCCTGGGTGCCGATCGCCTTGCCGATGTACTCGGCGGTCTTGATGCCGAACGCAATGGCCTCGGCCTGCTTGCCGTTGGCCATCGCCGCACGGGTGACGCCGTAGTACTTCGACGGTGCCCCTTGGATCGGGGCCGTCAGCACCCGGCCCAGCCTGTCGTCGGCGGGCGCCATGAAGAGACCCTGCATCGACTCGATCATCTCGAGGTAGCCGGCATCGGCCATCAGCTTGTCGGTGATGCCCTGCAATTCGACCATCGATTCGGTCCGAGCGCTCCACATCACACTGCCCTGTGGGGCACCGAAACGTGCCACGAACACGTTGAGCTCGTGGCCGGTCACCTTGGTGACGATCTCGGCGATGCCGACTGCGGCGGGCATTGCGTCGAGCTCTCGCCCCAGTGAGGCGATGGTCGAGCGGCTGAAGATGTACATGATGTGCTCCTGTCGTGGCGGTTGTAGTGACCGTTCCACCATGCGCTTCGGCTGCGCTACGGTCTATGACCTGGATCACACACCCACGCGGTTGGTGTTCCGGGGGGCGCGATTGGAGGGCGATGCGCACCATCGAGCATTCGACTGTCGCAGCAGCGATCGCTGCTCTGGGCCAACGCCGACGGTACGCGCCCGGTGATCTCCTGTTCGTCGAAGGTGATCGCTCGCACAGTGTGTACGTCTGTCTCGAGGGGCGAGTTCGGCTCTTTCTCACGATGCCATCAGGACGGGAACTCCTCGTCGGGATCAAGATGCCAGGCGAGGAGTTCGGCGAGTTGTCGGCGCTCGACGGTCGGCCGCGGTCGGCCAGCGCGGCCTCGATCGGTCGGACCTTGGTGGCCGAGATCCGTGCCGATCGGTTCATGGAACTCCTCGTCGAGGAACCCCACCTGTCGGTTGCGGTCTGCCAGAGCCTGAGCGCAGAGTTGCGGCGAGCGAACGAACGGCTCGTGACGCGCAACTCCGACAGCGCGGTGGTGCGCACGGGGCGGATGCTGGTCGAACTCGCGTCGATGCGAATGCGCCACAGTGGGGCGGATGGCAGCTTCGAACTCGCCCTCACGCAGAGCGATCTCGCGGGCTGGATCGGCGCAACCCGTGAGTCGACCGCGCGGGCACTGGCCGGGTTCCGGCACGCCGGACTCGTCGAGACCGGTCGGGGGCGCATCACCGTGCTCGACGTCGTCGGTCTCAACCAACTCGTGGCCACCGCCTGATCCCTGACGTAATCATTGCTCGGCCTGTCACACTGGGCGGATGCCGACGCGGAAGATTCACGACATCGAGTTCAGCGAACTGCTGCAACTGGAACCGCACGGGCCCGACACGTACGTCGGCATCGCCGCTCGGTATCCGTGGGGCGGTCGGCTCTTCGGCGGCCAGGTGGTGGCCCAGGCGCTGCGCGCTGCGGCGCGCACCGTCGATCCCGACCGGGCTGCTCATTCGCTGCACTCGTACTTCATCCGGCCGGGCGCCACCGAGGAGCCGATCCGCTACGAGGTCGAGCGGCTTCGCGACGGTCGATCGTTCAGCACCCGCCAGGTGGTCGCCCGGCAGTCGGCCGGAGCGATCCTCAACCTGTCGGTGTCGTTCCACGTGCTCGAGGACGAAGCGGACGTCCAGGTCGCCACGCTGCCGTCCGGGCTTCCCGGCCCGGACGATCCATCGTTGCTCGACCACTCGTGGGCGGGGCTGCTGATGCGCAAGGCGACGTTTCTCGACGACGGCACGATGGGCTACTGGATCCGCCTCGACGCGGACATGGGTGACGACCCCGCCGA
This sequence comes from Ilumatobacteraceae bacterium, assembly GCA_963828415.1. GTDB lineage: Bacteria > Actinomycetota > Acidimicrobiia > Acidimicrobiales > Ilumatobacteraceae > Sva-07. Next base: position 828,410 of record CAWHEI010000012.1, on the reverse strand, counting down.
CCATCAGTGTGCTTTGGCGTTCATGTCGGATGCCGCGCCGTCGCGCGCGGCGCGATCCTCGCATCCCGACTTCGCCGGCGACACGGGCGACCGCAAGCTGTTCCAAGGCGCGAGCCTCGACCATTCGGTGTGGTTCGAACGGCCGACCGATCCGTCGCAGTGGCACTGGTTTGCCACACGGTCGCACGGCGTCAACCGGGGCCGCGGACTCGTGACCGGCGACGTGATCCGTCACGACGGGCTGCAGGTGGCCACGATCGCCCAGGAAGTGTTGGTTCGGCGTCGCCGCGACGCGTGAGTGTGACACCTGATGTGACGTCTGGTGGCGACGTCGCTCGCCATCTTCACGGCATCTAGCCTCAGACTACCGATGCGCCGTTCGACCTCCCTCTTCGTTGCTGGCGCCGCGGCAACGGTCGGCGTCGTCGCTCTCGGTACCACGGTGTCGGCCCGACCCGAGGCCACGGCGGCGTCATCGCTCGGGCGGATCGAGCGGGTCGTGACGCTCGGCGATTCGTACAGCTCGGGCAGTGGCATCCACCGCAATGCCTCGTCGTACGACGACCACGGTCCCGAGGCGCACTCGTTCGACCCGAACACCCGATTGGGATCGAGCGCCTGCCAGCGTGAACTCGACGAGACCCCCGGCCCGCGCCTCGCCGCGCAACTCGACGCCGACTCGGTGTTCATCGCCTGTGCGGGCGCCGTCATCCGCGAGATCCCCGCTCAGGTGCGTGCGGCCGACATCCCCGGTGATGGCGACGGGACGCTCGTGACACTGACGATCGGCGGCAACGACCTGCGCACCGTCCGTGACGAGAACTGGCCGGACGCGCTCACGCGCTGCATCACCTCGGTGCGCTGCCACGACTCGTCGAAGAACCAGCTGGCCAACCTCGATCAGATTCGCGACGATCTCGTCGAGACGTACCGTGCGGTCGGCGAGCAGTATCCCGACATCACCGTTCGAGTGCTCGGCTACCCCCGGCTGATGCAGGGCAACGGTCGTTGCGACGGTGTCACCGGGATCAGCGGCGACGAAGCCGACTGGATCGACGACCAGGTCGACCTGCTCAACCATCAGATCGAGATCGCCACCGCCCACGCACGCGGGCTGACCGGCGCCGACATCCGCTTCGTCGACGTCGTCGACGAGTTCGACAACCACGGCGCGTGCCGGTTCTGGCAGCGCGACCGGTTCGTGAACGACGCCGTGTTCGGCGACACGTTCCGGCGCAGCCAACTGGCCGACGGCACGATCCAGGAGCATTGGACCGACGGTCCGCTCAACGTGTCGACCGCGTCGTTCCACCCCAGCTCGAAGGGCTACGACGCCTTCCTCGGCGCACTGCGCTCCAGCGTCCCCCCGGAACTCCTCCCCACCCGCTGAGTCCCGCCGCAACCCGCCGCGATGAGCGAAACCGCCGTATTCGGTCGCTTCGCTCATCGGTGGCGGAATCGAGTGGGTTGCGATGAGCGAAACCGCCGTATCCGGTCGCTTCGCTCATCGGTGGGCGTGTGAGTGAGTGCTCACTCAGTTAGGGTGCCGGGAATGTCACCCGCCGCGAGTGCTCCTTCGTTGTCCAAGCGGGCGTCGGCGCTGCCGCCAGAGGAGCGTCGTGCAGCGATCATCGAGGCAGTGCGGCCATTGCTCGCCGAGCACGGCGAGGCGATCACGACCAAGCAGATCGCCTGCGCTGCTGGCATCGCCGAGGGAACGATCTTCCGGGTGTTCGCCGACAAGGACGAGCTGCTCGACGCCACGCTCGAAGCGGCGCTCGACCAGGAGCCGTTCGAGAGCGCGTTGCGAGCGATCGATCCCACCCTCGGCTTCGAGGAGCAGTTGATCGAGGCCACCGAGTTGATCCAGCAGCGAGTCGTCGACGTCTGGACGTTGCTGTCACACCTCGGGCCCAAGCGTCACGACCAGGTCCGCCGGCCGATGACCGACAGCCCCACGCTCACGGCGATCTTCGCCGCGCATCCCGACCACATACGCGTCGAACCGCTCGTCGCCGCTCGGTTGCTGCGAGCGCTCACCATGTCACTCACCCACCCGATGATCGCCGCGGAAGCGTCCGTTGCGTCCGAGATCGTCGACACCGTGCTGCACGGCGTCGGAACAGGAAACCCCACGTGAAACTCTGGCAACTGATCAAGAGCCACCTCGGCCCGTATCGCAACGTCCTGCTGATGGTCGTGGTCCTGCAGTCGATCGCGACGTTCGCATCGCTCACGCTGCCGACGATCAATGCACTGTTGATCGACAACGGTGTGCTGCAGGGCGACAACGACTACATCTTGACGATGGGTGGGGTGATGATGGCCTTCACGGTCATCCAGATCATCTTCACCGTCGGCGCGGTCTGGTACGCGTCGCGGGCGGCGATGGGTTTCGGCCGCGACATCCGCCGAGACCTCTTCCACACCGTCACCGGCTACTCGGCGCGTGAGGTCGGCCAGTTCGGGGCCCCATCGCTGATCACCCGCACGACCAACGACGTCCAGCAGATCCAGATGCTCGTGGTCATGGCGTGCACGATGATGATCACCGCACCGATCACGATGGTGATCGGCATCTTCTTCGCGGTCCGCGAGGATCCGGGCCTCTCGGTGATCCTGGTGTTCGCGATCCCCGCAGCGGTCATCGCACTCGGCTCGATCGTGTACCGCATGGTGCCGTCGTTCCAGGCGATGCAGTTCCGCATCGACCGGGTGAACCTCGTGCTGCGCGAGCAGATCACGGGCATGCGTGTCGTGCGGGCATTCGTGCGCGAACCGCAGGAGGTCGAGCGGTTCTCGCAGGCCAACGACGAACTGACGCAGACGTCGCTCCGTGCCGGCCGCTTGATGGCCGCCACGTTCCCGACGGTGATGTTGATCATCAACCTGTCGAGCGTTGCGGTGATCTGGATCGGCGGCGATCGCATCGGCGCCGGTGAGATGGAGATCGGCTCGCTGGTCGCCTACCTGAGCTACTTGATGCAGATCCTGTTCGCCGTCGTGATGATGACGTTCATGGTGTCGATGATTCCGCGCGCCGGCGTCGCGGCCGATCGCGTGGCCGAAGTGCTCGACACGCCCTCGACGGTTCGCCAGCCCGAGAACCCGGTGACCGAGGTGTCGGAGCGCGGGACGCTCGAATTCCGTGACGTGGGCTTCGCCTATCCCGGCGCTGACCGGCCGGTGCTGTGCAACCTGTCGTTCCGGGTCGAAGCCGGGACGACGACGGCGATCATCGGGAGCACGGGCGCCGGCAAGACGACGCTGATGAACCTCGTGTCGCGGTTGTCGGACGCCACGGAGGGATCGGTGCTCGTCGACGGTGTCGACGTCCGGGAACTCGACCTCGACCTGCTGTGGAGCAAGGTCGGTTACGTCCCCCAGAAGCCGTTCCTGTTCTCGGGAACCGTCGCATCGAACCTGCGCTACGGACGGCCCGACGCCACCGAAGGTGAGCTGTGGGAGGCACTCGAGGTTTCTCAGGCGAGTGGCTTCGTGCAGGCGATGCCCGATGGTGTCGAGAGCCCGATCACCCAGGGCGGCACGAACGTGTCCGGCGGCCAACGCCAGCGGTTGTGCATCGCCAGGGCACTCGTGGTGAAGCCCGAGATCTACGTCTTCGACGACTCGTTCTCAGCGCTCGACCTCGCCACCGACGCTCGACTTCGAGCCGCACTGAAACCGCACACCGCCGATGCGGCGGTCCTCATCGTCGCCCAGCGCGTGTCGACGATCGTCGACGCCGACCAGATCCTCGTGCTCGAAGACGGCGAGATCATCGGGCGTGGAACACACGCCGAGCTGATCGAGACGTGCCCGACCTACGCCGAGATCGTCGAATCGCAGATCGGACAGGGGGCCGTGGCATGAGCACCAACGACACGAACGGCACCAACGGAAACAGCAGCGCCAGCGGGTCCGGCGACGCCGACGACAAGAAGCTGCTGGCGACCGCCGGCACCGAGGCCCGTCGAGCGAGCTTCGGACCTGGTGGCGGCATCGGTATCCCCGCCGAGCGCAGCGACAAGTTCGGCTCGACGCTCAAGCGGCTCGGCGACATCCTCGGCACCGAGAAGCCGCGGTTGTTCGCCGTGTTCGTGCTCACCGTCGTCAGCGTCATCCTGGTCGTGATCGGGCCGAAGCTGCTGGGCGACGCAACGAACATCATCGTGCAGGGCGTCGTCAGCGGTCAGGGCATCGACTTCGACGAGCTGCACAGCCAGCTGATCACCGTGATGTTGGTCTACGCGGGATCGTTCCTGCTGTCGTACACGTCGTCGTATGTACTCGCCGGCGTGGTGCAGCGATCGATGTTCGGCCTGCGCGAAGAGGTCGAGCGCAAGCTCAACCACCTGCCGCTGAGCTACATCGACCGCCAACCTCGCGGCGACCTGCTGAGCCGGGTGACCAACGACATCGACAACCTGTCGCAGAGCCTGCAGCAGACGACGAGTCAGATCCTCACGTCATTGCTGACGCTCATCGGCGTGACGATCATGATGTTCACGATCTCGCCGCTGCTCGCGCTGATCGCGCTGACGACGGTGCCGATCTCGGTGTGGTTGATGAAGATGATCGGCGGCAAGGCGCGCCCGCGCTTCATGGATCAGTGGCGTCACACCGGCGATCTGAACGCTCAGGCCGAGGAGGTGTTCAGCGGTCATGCGATCGTCAAGAGCTTCGGTCGTCAGCGCGAGGCCGAGGCCAGGTTCCGTGCCGACAACGACAAGCTCTACGAGGCGAGCTTCGCCGCGCAGTTCATGGCCAACCTGATCCAGCCGGCGATGTTGTTCATGGGGAACATCCAGTACATCCTGATAGCGGTCGTCGGCGGCCTGCAGATCTCGTCGGGCTCGCTGAGCATCGGCGACATGCAGGCGATGATCCAGTACGCCCGCCAGTTCTCCCAGCCGCTCACCCACCTGGCGTCGATGGCGGCCACGTTCCAGTCGGGTATCGCCTCGCTCGAGCGTGTGCTGGAGCTCGTCGATGCCGACGAGCAGTCGGCCGAGCAGGAACTCACCACCGATCCGCTGCCGGTGAAGGGTCGCGTGGTGTTCGAGGACGTGCACTTCGCGTACGACCCCGACAAGCCGCTGATCACCGGCCTGAACGTGACCGCCGAGCCGGGCGAGACCGTCGCCATCGTCGGCCCCACCGGTGCGGGCAAGACGACGCTCGTCAACCTGATCATGCGGTTCTACGAGATCGACTCGGGGCGGATCACGCTCGATGGTCGCGACATCGCGAGCTTCCCGCGCAGCGAGCTGCGCTCGGACATCGGGATGGTGTTGCAGGACACGTGGCTGTTCGGCGGCACGATCCGCGAGAACCTGCGCTACGGCAACCCCGACGCGACCGACGAGCAGATCTACGAGGCGGCGCGGGTCACCTACGTCGACCGGTTCGTGCACTCGTTGCCCGATGGCTACGACACGATCATCAACGACGAGGGCGACAACATCTCCACCGGCGAGAAGCAGCTGATGACGATCGCCCGGGCGTTCCTGAACGATCCGGCGATCCTGATCCTCGACGAGGCGACCAGCTCGGTCGACACCCGCACCGAGGTGTTGATCCAGGAGGCGATGAACAACCTGCGCGCCAACCGCACGAGCTTCGTGATCGCTCACCGGCTCTCGACCATCCGTGGCGCCGACGTGATCCTCGTGATGGAGGACGGCCAGATCGTCGAGCAGGGCAACCACGACTCGCTCCTCGAAGCGCATGGCGCCTACTGGCGCCTCTACAACGCCCAGTTCGCCGGCAATACCATCTGACTTCGTCGCACGCCGAGGGTCGTGCACTTCTGAACGGAATGCGTCGCAGCAGTTGCGACTCATTCCGCTGAGAACTGCACAGGTGTGAGGATGCTGCAGTGGGGGTACTGCCATCGCATGTTCGGACTTCGTGGCCTTGCCCGCACCCTGCTCGCGGGGATCTTCGTCGTCGGCGGGGCGAGCGCGTGGAAGCGCTCGGCGAAGCTCGCGACGCCGGCCGCCGACGTCGTCGAACCCGTGCAGGATGTGCTCCCGGGCTCGCCGACGGCCGAGCAGTTGGTGAAGGTCAACGCCGGTGTTCAGGTGATCGCAGGCAGTCTGTTCGCGCTCGGCATCGCACCACGGGTCATGGCGATCGTGCTCGGTGGGTCGCTGGTTCCGACCACGCTGGCCGGCCACCGGTTCTGGGAGGTGGACGACGAAGGCGACAGGGCGCAGCAGCAGATCCAGTTCCTGAAGAACGCCGCGCTGATCGGCGGTCTGATGTTCGCCGCGCTCGACACCGGTGGCCGGCCATCGATCTTCTGGAGCGGCCGCAAGGTCGCTGAGGGTCTCGCCGAGTCCTTGTCGGCCACGTCACACTCCCTCAGCGACCGCCTTCCGTCGACGTGACGACCCCTGACGGGATCTGCGCCCCTGACGTTCCGGATTCCGGGACGCTGGAGGCGCAGATCGGCTCAGGCTGTCGAGGTCAGCGGCGTTTCGCGAGCGCTGCGAACTCGTGCTCGATCGCTGTGGCGACGTCGCCGAGGTCCGGCATCACGTCGCGATCGGCGGTGATGCCGAAGTGGAGTTCGTCCTCGTACGACACGACGGCGATGGTGAGGCCTTCGTTGTCGATCACCTCGACGTAGGGGAACACCCGCAGGAACTTGGCGCCGCGCAGGTACAACGGGATCGGTGGGCCGGGGATGTTGGTGATCACCAGGTTCATCGGGATCGTGCGGCTGACGTAGCGAGTCAGGGGGCCGGCGAGCGGCGTGATGGCGTCGGCGATGTCGAGGATGCGGTGGGCGCCGTCGACGAGTCCGGACCCCTTCAGCTCCGAGGTCACCGCATGGACCCGATTGAGCCGCTCGACGGGGTCGGGCTCGTCCACGGGCAGGTCGACGATGATCAGCGACACGAGGTTGCCGAGCGTCTCGCCGTGCTCCTCCTTGCCCCGCAGCGACACGGGCACCATCGCCTTGATCGTGCGGTGCTCGATGTCGCCATCGCCGTGGTCGAGCAGGAACGTGCGCAACGCACCGCTGCACGCGGCGAGCACGACGTCGTTGATCGTCACGCCGTGGCGCTTGCGCACGGTGCGCACGCCTTTCATCGGCACCGACGCGTTGACCCATCGACGGTGCTGACCGACCGGCACGTTCCACGGCGCTGGCGGCGGCTTGGTGAGGAAGTTGGCCACGGTGCGTCCGACGTTGGTGGCTGCGTCGATCATCGGCTGGGGGTTGCGGAGGGTGTCGTATGCAGCCTGGGCGAGGTGCGTCGGCCTGACGGCCTGCTCCTGCAGGGAGGCAAGCAACAGCTCGTTCGGCGACGGCGCGGGCCGAGGTCGCCAGACCGGCGGCGCCTTGTCGGGCGGTGGGTCGGCCTCGAGATCGACGAGCGCCATCGCGAGGTCGACGTTGGCCATGCCGTCGCCGAGCGCGTGGTGCACCTTGATGATCAGCCCGACGTGGTCATCGGCGAGCCCGTCGACGAACCACAACTCCCACAGCGGCCGTGACCGGTCGAGCGGCAGCGCCTGGAGGCGTCCCATGAGGGTGGCGAGTTGGTCGTCGTCGCCGGGTCGGGGGAGCGCAGTGAGGCGCACATGATGGTCGATGTCGAAGTGGCCGTCGTCGACCCACACCGGCCGGGCCTGGTTGTACGGCACCTCCATCACCCGCTGGCGCATCCGCGGAACCCGGTGGAGTCGCCGCTCGACGTGGGCCTTGAGTTCGTCGAAGCGGACGCGCCCGTCGATGTCGCGCAGCTGCGTGCCTTCGATCACCGACAACGATCCGACGTGCTGCGGCTCGTGCAGCGTCTCGATCCGGAGGAAGACCGCGTCTGCGGCCGTCAGTCGTTCGTATGTCATCGAGGCATCCTTCGTGTCGACCCGATGGTCAGTGTGAACGATCGCGATGGGTGTTGGGCAGGGTCCAACGGCAGGTCAGGTGCGCTTCCACGCCGTCTCGCCGGCGATCACCGTGCGGTGCAGGTTGCCTGCCGGATCGACGATCGTCAGGTCGGCTCTGGCACCGGTGCGGATGCGGCCCCGGTCGGTGAGGCCCAGGAGGTCGGCCGGCGTGGTGGTGACCGTGGCGAGGGCGTCGGCGAGCGAGCAGCCGGTGAACGACATCAGGTTCCTGACCGCGCGATCGAGTTCGAGGGCGCTTCCGGCGAGCACTCCATCGAGGGTCCGCACGCCGGTCTCGTCGTGGACGATCTCGAACCCGCCGATGTTGAACCGGCCGTAGGGCGCGCCGAGGGCGGGGGAGGCGTCGGACACCAGCGACATCCGATGAGGGCCGAGCGACCGCCACGCCATCGTGACGGCGACCGGATCGACGTGGATGCCGTCGCAGATCACCCCGGCGGTCACCGACTCGTCGGCGAGCACCGCCCCGATCGGACCGGGAGAGCGGTGACCGAACGGTGCCATCGCGTTGAACAGATGGGTCACGTACGACACTCCAGCCGATCTGGCGGCGGCGAAGTCGGATGGAGACATCGCGGTGTGGCCGGCCGAGACGACCACGCCGGCTGCGGCCAGCGTCTCGACGACGTCGAGTGCGCTTCATCGAGTTCGGGCGCCAGGGTGACGAGCGAGACGACACCCGACGATGCCCACGTCTCGACCTCGTCGAGCAGCGCGCTCGGGTCGGCGGCGAACCGGGGGACGTGCGCCCCGAGGTGGTTGCGCGAGATCATCGGGCCTTCGAAGTGGAGCCCGAGTGGTGTTGCGATCGGGTGCTGCGTGTTGGTCTCCTGCACCCGTTGCATGGCGGTGATCGCGCCGGCACGAGTGCGAGCGGGCGCCGTCACCACGGTCGGCAGGAACGCCGTGACCCCGAAGCGTGGGAGGGCGGCCGCGACGTCGAGAATGCGGTCGGGTTCGCTGGTGATGTCGACGCCGATGGCGCCGTTGCACTGCAGGTCGATGAACCCCGGAGCGATCACGAGCCCACCGCAGTCGACGTCACCAGAGCCGAGCTCGTCGGGCGGCGGGTCGAACACGACCTCGGCGATCAGGCCCTCGTCGACCACGAGATCGGCACGAACGAGTCCGCCGTCGACCAGCACCAGCCCGCTGCGGTAGCAGCGCCGGGTGGCGAGGTTCTCGTGGGCAGATTGCACAGCCGAATCATCGCAGAGCGATGCGAGGATCGCAGCGGTTCGGCCAACCGCACACTTCTCTGCGGAATGCGTCTCAGCCCTCGCAACTCATTCCGTTGAGAAATGCACGGCGCCGGTCAGGTCGACGGCGGATCGATCAGGGTGACGGGTTGGCCGGAGACTCGGGCGAGTTCGGCGAGCGCATCTCGGTAGGCACCTGCAACCGCACGGAGCCACAGCCCGCATTTGTTCACGAGAACGCCTGGGGGCGTCGGCCAGATAGGAAGGAGGCATGGAAGGTTTCGTACATCCCGATTTCGCCCCGGTGACCGAGAAGGTCCAGGCGATCATGGCGAAGAAGTCCGCCCGCGGCGGCATGGCCGTGGCCGTGTACCACCACGGTGAGCTCGTCGTCGACGCCTGGACCGGCGTACGCAACATCGCTGGCGACCCGTGGTTGCGCGACACGATGTCGATGAGCTTCTCGACGACCAAGGGCGTGGTGGCCACCATCGTGCAGCGCCTCGTCGACCAGGGTCATGCTCGACTACGACGTCCCCGTCGCCACCTACTGGCCCGAGTTCGCCGCCGCCGGCAAGGACACCATCACCCTGCGACACCTGCTGACCCACCAGGCCGGTCTCCACGACGTCCGGGCGATCGCAGGTTCGGCCGAGGACCTCATCAACTGGGAGCACATGACGAAGCTCCTTGCCGAGGCCGAGCCGAAGTGGGACATCGGGACCCGTTCCGCCTATCACGCGCTCACGTACGGCTACCTCGTCGGTGAGGTCATCCGTCGGGTGACCGGTCTCACGGTGAACGAGGCGCTGCAGCGCGAGATCGTCGAGCCGCTCGGGATCGGCGGGATGTACATCGGCGCGCCCGCAGGCGTGCGCGGTGACATCGCCGAGCAGCTCGTCGATCCGAAGGCGGTGGCCCGGCTGTTCAAGATGACCAAGACGCTCGCCAAGGCGAAGAGCTTCCAGCCGATGTACGAGGCGCTGGTCGTCGACGACATGCTCGACGTGGCGACCACCGACCGCATCCACGACGGCGAGATCCCCGCCGCAAACGGTGTGTTCACCGCTCGGTCACTTGCCCGGATGTACGCCGCGCTGGCGACGCCCGGCGACTTCGATGGCCCGCCGCTCGTGTCGGCCGAAACGCTGGCCGAGGCGACCCGGATCCAGACGACCCTCGGTGCAAACGGTGACGGTCGCAGCGGCGTGAAGGTCGGCCGCGACGCCGGCGTTGGCTTCAATATGCGCTGGCGGCTCGGCTACCACCTGGTCGGCACCACCAAGGGAGTGCTTCCCAAGGCGTTCGGGCACTTCGGGTTCGGCGGGTCCGGTGCCTGGGGCGACCCCGAGTCGGGTCTTGCGATCGCCATGATCCTCAACCAGGTGGGCGGCACCCCCTTCGGCGACACCAAGATGCTGCGCCTCGGCGCCGCCGCCGTCCGTTCCGCTGAACGCCGCACCACCTGAAACCTCACTGCCTGCGCCGCCTCTCAGTCTGGGTTTGTGTGAGCGACAACGCAGTCGACAGCGATTTCCGGTCACACAGAATCCACCCCGCCGGCTTCGTGAGCGACAATCCGGTCGGTGACGAGTGGTGCCCACGCAAATCGCTGGACAGGCGTGGTCTACGTTCGTGGCATGTCCTCCATCAACGATGTCGCCGACCGGATCTTCGCCGCGATCGAGGCGGGGGACGGCGCGGTGGTGGCGGCCATCTACGCCGACGACATCGCGGTGTGGCACAGCAACGACGGCGTCGAACAGACCAAAGAACAGAACCTTCGGGTGCTCGACTGGCTGGTGCGGAACACGACGAGCCGTGAGTACCGATCGATCCGTCGGTACGAGATCGACGACGGGTTCGTGCAGCAACACGACCTCCACCTCGAGTTGCCCGACGGGCGCTCGGCCGACCTCCCGGCGTGCATCGTGGTGAAGGTGTCAGGCGATCAGATCACCCGCATCGACGAGTACATCGACAGCACCGCGGGCGACGCGTTCGCCTGACCTGATCCAACCCCGATTGTGCTTCGGGGGACCATGGCCCATGGTGCCCCGGCCCGCCACATGCGCAGGATGGGGACATGAGGAAGTGGATCGCCGCAGCGGTCGCGATCACCGCACTCGCTGCGTGCGGCGACGACGGGGGCTCGATGATCGTGCTGAGCGCCGCGGACTCGGGAAGCGACGTATCGCTCGATGTCGGCGATCAGCTCGACGTCGAACTCGAGTCGAACCCGACCACCGGCTACAGCTGGGAGTTGGGTCCGCTGCCCGACGGCCTGCAGTTGGTCAGCAGCGACTTCGAGGAGCCTGGCGGCAGCCTGGTGGGTGCCGCGGGAACGCAGGTCTTCGTCCTCGACGTGGTGGGCCCGGGCAGCGGCATCCTGCGATTCGAGTACGTCCGTGTGTTCGACGACCCTGTCGTCGCAGCGCAGATCGTCGAGTACGTCGTGACGATCACGGGCGACTGACCCACCGTCGCGCCGCTTCCGTTCGGGATTTGTGTGAGCGACTACGTCGGAAACCGCGATGTGCGCTCACACAAATCGCTTGTCGCAGGGTCGAGCGAGCGGTCTCAGGCGCGGGCCGGTTGAGCGGCCGGTGGCGCCGGCGTGAGGCCGCGGGTCGCGGCGACGTCGTCGTCGTGGATGAACCACGAGATGATCGCGGCAGGAGCCATGATCAGCCCGACGGCGAGGAACCCCGCCTGGTACGCCGACAGCAGCTCGGTGTCCGACGCAGCGTCGCTGCCGTCGGGGAGCATCGCGGCGATCACGGTGGCGGCGAGTGCGACACCCGATGCGTAGGCGACCTGGCGCTGCGTGTTGAACAAGCTGGTTGCGCGTCCGGTGTCGGCCATCGACGTCGTCGCGTATGCGGCTGTCTGGATCGACACGAACACCATCCCGACGGCGAGGCCTCGCATGAAGGAGAACGCGGCGATTGTCGACAGCGGCGTCGTCAGGTCGGCGGTGGCGTACAGGCAGGTGATCGCGGCGGTGGCGGCGGTACCGACCACCATCAGGCGACGCGGACCGACGACGCGGTAGAGCCGCCGACCGAGCAGGTTCGACACGAGGAACACGCCGATGGCCTGCGGCGACTGTGCGAGCCCGCTCTGGAACGCCGTGTAGCCGCGCAGGCTCTGGAGGTAGAGCGGCAGGACGAAGATCATCCCGAAGAATCCGGCGTAGGTGAGCGCCGCGGAGATGTTGATCGTCCGGAACAGCCGATCCTCGAACAGCCGCAGCAGCAGAATCGGGTTGGGGATGCGCAGTTCGATCACGATCAGCGCGACCAGACACGCGATGCCAATGAAAGCGAGCGTGAGCGTGTAGGTGGAGAACCATCCCTTCTCCGGTCCGATCGACAGCGTGTACAGCAGGATGGCCACCGACGACGCCGAGAGTACGAAACCGGCGAGGTCGAATCGCCCGGGCGCTTCGTGCTTCGTCTCCTCGAGCCACAGGAACGACAACACGATCGCCACGGCACCGATCGGTCCGTTGATCAGGAAGATCCAGTGCCACGACGCCGTGTCGACCAGGATCCCGCCGAGCATCGGCCCGATCGCCGGTGCGATCACGGCCACGCTCAGCACGCCGATCGCCGCCTTTGCGCGATCCTCCATCGCGTACGCCCGGTAGAGCATCGCTGCGCCGACCGGTGTGACGAGACCGGCGCCGACGCCCTGCAACACGCGGAACACGATCAGCTGGTCGAGCGTCTGCGACAGCCCGCACGCGAGCGACGTCGCCACGAACGCGATCAGCGCGAACGTGAACACACGCTTGGTGCCGAAGCGGTCGCCGAGCCAACCGGCCGCCGGGATCACGGCTGCGTAGGTGAGGAGGTAGCCAACGGCGATCCACTCGATGTCGGTGGTCGGCACACCGAAGTCGTCCGCCATCGTCGGCAGCGCGACGTTGACCATCGTCCCGTCGATGATCGTCATGAACAACCCGAGGATGTAGACGGTCATCACCTTGGCCGGATACGTCATTGCCGCCCGACGCTACGCCTCGCCGCGTCGCCACCCCGACCCCAGCGATGAGCGAGGTGACCGTATGCGGCGGTTTGGCTCATCGGTGGGGGTTAGGTCCGGCTGCGATGAGCGAGGTGACCGTATGCGGCGGTTTGGCTCATCGGTGGGGGTTGGTCCGGCTGCGATGAGCGAGGTGACCGTATGCGGCGGTTTGGCTCATCGGTGGGGGGTTTGGTCCGGCTGCGATGAGCGAGGTGACCGTATGCGGCGGTTTGGCTCATCGGTGGGGGGTTTGGTCCGGCTGCGATGAGCGAGGTGACCGTATGCGGCGGTTTGGCTCATCGCTGGAAGGTTCCGTCCGGTTGCTATGAGCGAAACCCGCAGATCTGGTGTGTTCGCTCATCGCTCGGCTGGTCGTCGGATCAATCCCGTGTGTGAGGCCGGTCGCCGCCTGCGAGGCTGATCGGTCGAGTACGCCATGACGGACACCACGACCGAGCATCCACGCGCCACGGCGGCGCGGGCGATCCAGGGCCGGCTCGCGTACCCGGACACACTGCCGATCACCGAGCGGCGCGACGAGATCCTCGCTGCAATCCGCGAGCACCAGGTGGTGATCGTCGCCGGCGAGACCGGATCGGGCAAGAGCACCCAGCTGCCGAAGTTCTGCCTGGAGGCCGGTCGCGGTGTCGACGGGATGATCGGTCACACCCAGCCCCGGCGTGTGGCGGCGCGCACGATCGCCGAGCGCGTCGCCGAGGAGGTCGGATCGAAGCTCGGCGACGACGTCGGCTACACCGTCCGCTTCACCGACCAGGTCGGCGAGGCCACGCTCGTCAAGGTGATGACCGACGGCATCCTGCTCGCCGAGATCCAGCGCGACCGGATGCTGCGCCGCTACGACACGCTGATCATCGACGAGGCCCACGAACGCAGTCTCAACATCGATTTCATCCTCGGCTACCTCAAGCAGCTCTTGCCGCAGCGCCCGGACCTGAAGGTGATCGTCACCAGTGCCACGATCGACACCGAGCGCTTCGCCGAGCACTTCGCCACCGCCGGTGTGCCGGCACCGGTGATCGAGGTGACGGGACGGACCTTTCCGGTCGAGCTGCGATACCGACCACTGGTCGACGATGTGTCGGATCAGCCGGATCGTGATCAGGTGCAGGGGATTCTCGACGCGGTCGAGGAGCTCTCGCACGAGGGCCCCGGCGACGTGCTCGTGTTCCTGTCGGGCGAGCGCGAGATCCATGACACCGCTGATGCGCTGCGCCAACTGAACCTGCGCAGCACCGAGGTGCTGCCGCTGTACGCCCGGCTGTCGTCGGCCGAGCAGCACAAGATCTTCGAACGAGCGCCGATTGGTGGCCCCGGCCGCAGGATCGTGCTTGCGACCAACGTCGCGGAAACGTCGCTCACCGTGCCGGGTGTCCGCTATGTCGTCGACACCGGCACCGCCCGCATCTCGCGCTACAGCCGCCGACTGAAGGTGCAGCGACTCCCGATCGAGGCGGTCTCGCAGGCGTCGGCCAACCAACGCTCCGGTCGCTGCGGACGCGTCGCGCCTGGCATCTGCATCCGGCTGTTCAGCGAGGACGACTTCGACGCTCGGCCCGAGTTCACCGACCCCGAGATCCTGCGCACCAACCTTGCGTCGGTCATCCTCCAGATGACGGCGATCGGCCTCGGCGACGTCGCCCGGTTCCCGTTCGTCGAGCCGCCCGACCGCCACGCGATCCGCGACGGCTACGGCCTGCTCGACGAACTCGCCGCGCTCCAGGCGCCGGTCGATGGCGCGAAGGACGGACCGCGGAAGCTGACGAAGGTCGGCCGCTCGCTCGCCCGCCTTCCGGTCGACCCCCGGCTCGGTCGGATGGTGCTCGAAGCCGATCGGCTCGGCTGTGTGCGCGAGGTGCTGGTGATCGCGTCGGCGCTGTCGATCCAGGATCCGCGCGAGCGCCCGCAGGACAAGCGCGAGCAGGCCAACGAGTTCCACAACCGCTTCAAGGTCGACGGCTCGGACCTGCTGTCGATCGTCGCGCTGTGGGACTACCTGCGCACGCAGCAGCGCGACCTGTCGGGCAACCAGTTCCGGCGGATGTGCCGCAAGGAGTTCCTCAACTACCTGCGAGTGCGTGAGTGGATGGACCTGTTCAGCCAACTCCGCCGCATCGCCGGCCAGCTGAAGATCCGACCCACGACCCACGAGAGCCACCCCGACCACATCCATCAGGCCGTCCTCGCCGGCCTGCTCTCGCACATCGGGATGCGCGACCGCGAGACACGCGAGTTTGTCGGTGCTCGCCAGTCTCGGTTCGTCATTGCACCGGGTTCGGCGCTCACTCGGCGCCCACCGCCGTGGGTGATGGCGGCCGAACTGGTCGAGACCAACCAGCTCTACGCACGCCGGGTGGCCAAGATCGAACCGAAGTGGGCCGAGCGTGCCGGCGCCCACCTCGTGAAACGTGCCTACGACAACGTGCGCTGGGATCCGAAGGGCGGTCGAGCTGTCGCCACCGAGCAGGTCACGCTCTACGGCCTGCCGATCGTCAGTGACCGGGTCATCGGCTACGACCGCGTCGACGCGGCGCAGGCTCGTGCCTGGTTCATCACGAAGGCGTTGATCGAACGCGACGTCGCGGACACCGCATGGATTGGTCGCCAGAAGTTCCTCGCTCGCAATGCCGAATTCCTCGAGCACCTCCGGCGGATGGCGGCACGGGTGCGGCGCCTCGAGTTGGTCGACGACGAGATGCTGTTCGACTTCTATGCCGACCGAGTCGGCGCCGAGGTCACCTCGGTGCGCCACTTCGACAAGTGGTGGAAGGCCGAACGCCAGCGACGCCCCGATCTGCTCGACCTGACCGACGAGCTCGTCGCCGGCGGTCGAGGTCACGGCGTCCGCCTCGCCGACTATCCCGACGTGTGGACCCAGCGTCGCGGGAGCGCCGTGATCGAGCTGCCGCTCACGTATCGCTTTGCACCGGGCGAACCGCTCGACGGCGTGACGGTCCACGTCCCGCTGTCGGGCCTCAACCAGGTGAGTGCCGACGGCTTCGACTGGCAGATCCCGGGCCATCGCCCGGACTTGGTGACCACCCTCGTCAAGTCGCTGCCGAAGGACGTCAGGCGCCAGCTGATCCCGCTCGGCGAAACGATCGACGCCGTGCTCGAACGCATGTCGACCGTCGATCCGACGACCGGCCCCCTCGTCGATGCGCTCGCTGCGGCGGTGAATGACGTCGCGCACGTCAACGTGACCGGTGCGTCGTTCGTCACGTCGGTGGTGCCCGACCACCTCCGCGTGCACGTCGTGGTGTCCGACGACGAGGGCACCGTGCACGCGGTCGGCGACGACCTCGACGCGATCAAAGCCCAGCTCGCCGGTTCGGTTCGTGAATCGATCGCCGCGGCAGCGCCGATCGAGGAGCGCCGGGGGATCGTGTCGTGGGACGTCGGCGACCTCCCGCAAGTGGTCGAGTCGACCGATCGGGCGATGGACGTCAAGGCGTATCCAGCGCTGCTCGACCTCGGCGACAGCGTGGCCCTGCGTGTGGTCACGACGCCGGAGCTCCAGCAGCGGATCATGCGCGGGGGAGTGCGCCGCCTCCTCCTCCTGAACGGTGCGCCCACGAGGTCATCGATCGTCCGCAAACTCGACAACGCGGACCGTCTGGCGATTGCCGCCGGCGACATCGATCTCGGCGAGGTCAGCGGCGATTGCGTGGCCGCCGCTGTCGACCGGGTGATGTCGGACCACGGCTCGTTGCCGTGGAACGAGGCCGAATTCGAATCGCTCAGGCGAGCCGTGCGCGACGCCTCCCCCGGCCTCGCCGCGAACGCACTCCACAACGCCGCGAAGGTGATTGCCGCTGCGTCGGAGACTCGTGACCGGTTGGCGCGTCTTCACGCGGCAGCACTGCGACCGTCGGTCGACGACGCCAACGTGCACCTCGGTCGGCTCGTGCATGCGGGCTTCGTGCTCGGGGCGGGCATCGATCGCCTCGAGGACATCGAGCGGTACGTGCGAGCGATCGTGTACCGCCTCGATCACCTCGCCGGAGCCGGCGAACGAGACCAGCGCCGCATGGCCGAGGTGCTCCCGCTGGAGCAGCGGTACGCGAACATCGTCGACACCGCAGGGCCCGGCAAGCTGTCGGCCGACCTGGTCGACGTCCGTTGGCAGTTGGAAGAGCTGCGGGTGGCGACGTTCGCTCAGCCGCTGATGCTCAAGCGCCCCGGTCAACCCGCCGTCAGCGCCAAGCGCATCGCCGCCACGCTCGCTCGCTGACGCCTGCACCCCAAATTCCCGTTTGCGTGGCGCTTCGGGTGACCCGTCCCACCCGAAGTGCAACGCAAACGTGGTGGCGCGGTGGCTCAGGCGGCGGGAGTGCGGCGCTTGTCGATCGCCCGCCAGATCAGCAGGACGATCACTGCCCCGATGATCGAGAAGATCACGCCTCCGGGCTGGAGGGCTCCTTCGTCCTCGTCCCAGCCGAACAGTGCCCAGGCAAGGAATCCGCCGGCGAACGAGCCGACGATGCCGATCAGCATGGTCCACCAGAAGCCGATCGCATCTCGACCTGGCACGAGAAGCCGGGCGACGAAGCCAGCGACGACGCCCACGAAGAGCAGATACATCACCGTCCAGAAGTTGAACATGTCTCACCTCGCATCGAGTCGTCTTGATCGTCCGCATCTTTGCACGCGACCCCACACTCCCATCTCGTTTGCGTTGCAACTCGGGTGACCCGTCCCACCAGGAATGCAGCACAAACGTGGGAAGCTGGAGCGATGGCACCACGGATCGATGACGAACAACTCGACGGACTGACCGACGCGACGGTTGAACTCCTCCAGGTGTTGATCCGCAATCGGTGCGTGAACGACGGCACCGAAGCATCGGGCGGTGAGGTCCGCAACGCCGACGTGCTCCAGCAGGTGATCGAGGGGCCAGGCGTCGACGTGGAGCGCTACGAGGCGGCGCCCGGACGGGTGTCGATCGTCGGGCGAATTGCCGGGTCGGACCCGAACGCGCCGAGCCTGTGCCTGATGGGTCACACCGACGTGGTGCCCGTCAACGAGTCGGGCTGGAGCGAGGACCCATTCGGCGGCGAGATCCTCGACGGCCCGGACGGACCCGAGGTGTGGGGCCGCGGCGCGGTCGACATGCTCAACCTGACCGCCTCGATGGCGGTGACGTTCCGGAGCCTCGCCGAGAGCGGCTTTCGGCCGACCGGCGACCTGATCTACTTCGGGGTGGCCGATGAGGAGGCGGGCAGTGCGCATGGGGCCCGCTGGATGGCCGACAACCATCGCGACGCGATCATGGCCGATTACGTGCTGACCGAGAGCGGCGGCCTCCACACCGGCCCGGCCGAGGCGCCGTTCATCGGCGTCAACATCGCCGAGAAGGGCGTGGCGTGGCGGCGGCTGCGAGTGAAGGGCACGCCGGGTCACGGGTCGGCGCCGTTCCGTCGCGACAACGCGCTCGTCAAGGCCGCCGGAGTGATCCAGCGCCTGAACGACTACCGACCGGCACCTCGATTCCACGAGCTGTGGGGTCAGAAGGTCGAGGCGCTGGGGCTGCCGGACGACATGAAGGCAACGCTGCTCGACCCGACGGCGATCGACGACCTGCTCGACACGTTCCCGTCGGCTGCGGCGGCATCACACTTCCACGCCTGCACGCACACGACGTTCTCGCCGAACCTCATCGACGGCAGCGAGTCGGGTGGCGGTCGAATGAAGGTCAACGTGATCCCGGACACGGTCGTGATCGACGTCGACATCCGCACGCTGCCCGGGGAGGGTCCCGACGAGGTGGCCGCGCACCTGCGGGCGGCGCTCGGCGAACTCGCCGACGAGGTGGAGGTCGAGCCGCTGATGAACGACGCAGCGTCGATCAGCCGGCTCGACACGCCGCTGTGGGACGCCCTGCAGCGGGCGGTCAACGTGCCGTTTCCGACGGCTCGGCTCACGCCCCAGTTCGTCGTCGGCTTCACCGATGCACGCATCTATCGCGAGATGGGCGCGGTGGCCTATGGGGCCGGGTTGTTCAGCCCGTCGCTCGACTCGAGCGAGTACGGCTCGCGCTTCCATGGGAACAACGAACGCATCGACATCGAGTCGCTGACGCTCACCACCCGCCTCTTCCACCACGTCGCCACCGACCTCCTCGGCTGACAGAGGCCCCACCGACTCACGTTTGCGTTGCACTTCGGGAGACCCGGTCCACCGAGAATGAAGCACACGCGGACCCGGCTCGAACCCGCCCCGTTTGGGTTGCGTTTCGGGAGACCCGTTCCACCGGGAATGCAACGCAAACGGGATGTGGTCAGCGTCTGGTGCGGGATGCGAGGTAGGCGCGGGCGGCGGCGCGGGCCTCGGGGTCACGCATGGCGGCGCCGAGTTGGTCGGCGTCGGCCCACGACCCCGCCGTCGACGCGACGTCCTCCAATGCTTCGTTCACCTGACGCTTGGTCGCCCGCACCACGCTCGGTGCCTTCTTCGCCAACTGCTCGGCGAGTTCGTCAACGGCTGACTCGAGTTCGGCGCGGGGCACGACACGGTTGATGAAGCCGATCCGTAGCGCCTCGTCCGGCGTGAACGGGCGGCACGTCAGGACCAGTTCGCGGGTGAGCGCCGGGCCGATCTCGCGCACCAGGCGCGGGATGCCGCCCCACGCCAACGGGATTCCGAGGTCGACCTCGGGGATCGAGAACACGGTGTCATCGGCAGCGATCCGGAGATCGCAGACACCCGCGAGCACGACACCGCCGCCGACGCAGGGACCCTTGATCGCAGCAATTGTGAGCGCCGACATCCGGTCCATCGCTTCGGCCATCAGCCGTCCGAGGTCAGCTTGGTCGCGGCCCGACGTGGTGCTCGGATTGTCGCGGTCGCCGCCAGCGAATTCCCGCAGGTCGAAGCCCGACGAGAACCCGCGACCCTCGCCGGTGACGATCACGATGTGTGCGTCGGTCGTGTTGAACCACTGCGCCGCAGTGGCGATCTCGCGCAGCGGGACCGTGCCGAGCGGGTTGAGCTTGTCGCCCTGCGTGAGCGTCATGCGGCCGATTGGGCCGTCGACCTCGACCCGCAACGTGGAGAACCCTGGAGCATCCGTCATCCCCGCATCGTGCCACGCGGTCCCCCCAGCCCAGGTCCCCGGGAACCACGCTTGTTCCCGGAGACCTGGGCGCGGGGAACCAGGGTTACGTCGTCTGGAACCGGCCCGGGGTGACCTCGACCGCTTCGCCACGCCGGAGCATGCGTTGCACGTGGAGTTCGGCACTGCGGGACTCGACCGACTCGACGAACGCCATCTCGACGTGTGGCCGGTAGATGAACCTGTGTGCCCGCATGTCGTCGATCGAGTGAGGCTCGCGGAGAAACTGGAGCATCGCTTCGTGGCGTCGCCCGATGACCGCGGTGAACGCGTCGACCATCTCGACGAACGTCTCACGCCCCTCGATCACCCCTTTGTGATGGAACGTCACGTAGAAGTCCGCGTCCTCGTCGCGCACTTTTGCAAGGCTGGCTTCGAAGTCCTCCAGGTCGCTCCACACGTCGCCGTAGTACGGGCCGAATCCGGTGAGGTCGATGTCGGACAGGAAGAACACGCCGTCGATACGAAACCCGCTGTGGCCTCGGGTGTGGCCGGGAAGGTGGACGGCCTCGACCGTCACGCCGCCGCCGAGATCGAACACGTGGCCATCGCTGAAACCATGCGCGTCTGGCCGCGGCACGTAGTGGAACTCGTCGAGGATGACCCGCTCGAACGCATCGCGAGCCGCGCCCGTCAGGCCGTACACCGCCATCAAGCCCTCCATCGACTGGGCGCCCGGGAGATCCTCGGTGTGGATGTGTAGGCGTGCGTCGGGGAACGAACCGTTGCCGGCCATGTGGTCCTCGTGGCTGTGGCTGTTGATCACCGCATCGACGGCGACCGGTGCACCACCGCGGGCGACGACCGTGACCGACGGATCGATCAGCACCGACTCGCCCGCACCGCGCACCAACAACGTGTTGCCCGACGGGTACGCGCCGTTCGCGTCGCCGACCAGCACGCTCACCGAGTCGGTCAATCGTCGCTCGTCGGCTCCCCAGTCGGTCATTCGCCTGACCATAGCGAGGTGATTACATCGCGGGTCTGACCCCTGATGTAATCAGTCGGCGGGCTTGAGGTCGAGGCTGGCGGAGTTCATGCAGAATCGGTCGCCGGTGGGGCCGGGTCCGTCGGGGAAGACGTGGCCGAGGTGGGCTCCGCAGTTGGCGCACACCGTCTCGACACGGAGCATCCCGTGCGAGCGGTCCTCCTTGCGCGTGATCTTCTCCTGTGCGAGCGGGTCGGTGAAGCTCGGCCACCCGCAGCCGGCGTCGTACTTCGTCTCGGACGAGAACAGCGGCTCGTCGCACACGATGCAGTGGTACGTGCCGTCGTCGTCGACGTTCCAGTACTCGCCGGAGAACGCCCGCTCGGTGGCAGCGCGCTGCGTGACTTCGTACTGCATCGGGGTCAGACGCTGCCGCAACTCGTCGTCGGTGGGAATCGGTCGATCAGCCATGAGTCCAAGGATGCCCGAAACGCTGGAAGCCACTCGTACCGTTCGCGGAGTTTCGAGCATGTTCCGAGCGCCGTTCGAACCTCGCAATCACCGCGTTCGTACCCTCACCACATGCGCCGACGACCGACCGCACTCCTCCTCGGCGTCGTGGTCGCGACGCTCGCCACGGCTTGCGCGGGAGGCGCCGATGACGCCGGCACCGGGAGCACCACTGCCGTCACCGAGCGCCCGCCCGTCTTTCGCTACCCGTCGGCTCCCGTCGCTCCGCCCGCAGAGGTCGCCGACGCTTCGGAAGTTCGTGCCGCGATGGATCGCCTCGACACTCAGTTGGCCGTCGGGGAAGTCGACGAGGGCGCGCTCGCCGATCTCATCGAGCACGGCGATGCCCGTCACGCCTGGTACGTCGCCGACCTCATGCGCTTCTTCGGCCCCGGCGAGAACGGCAACGAACTCGTCGATGCCTTCGAGTCGTTGACGAGCACGTCGATCGCCGACGATCCCGACAGCGAACAAAGCGTCTGGCTCAGCGCCACGAACCATCTCATCGCCTGGGACACGCCGGACTACCCGGACTACCGACTCGACAAGGCCGATCTCTTCCTGCTGGTCGAGGAGCGGTGGGAGCCGTTCTTCTCCGACGCCGATGCCGACATCGACTGGCGCCATCTCAGTTGGGGCGGCGTGCTGATCGACGATCGGCAACTCGGCGACACCGAAGGCTGCGCACGCGGCTGCATCCCGGCGCTCGACGACCCGGCGGTCACCGACGCCGCGGGCGGCGATTGGTATCCCGACGATGCAATCGTGTTCGGGCTCGTCGAAGGCGACGAGGCGCTCGCGATCCCGAAGAACATCGCCGAGATCCACGAGATGTTCAACCTCACGCTCGACGGGCGTCGCTTCGGGATCCCGTACTGCACGCTGTGCGGATCGGCACAGGCGTATCGCACCGACGATGCGGTGACAGTCGGCGGAGCCGACGAAGTGCCCGTCCTGCGTACCTCCGGCCTGCTGTCGCGTTCGAACAAGGTGATGTACGACCTGCGCACGCAGTCGGTGTTCGACACGTTCACCGGCGCCGCCGTGACAGGACCGCTACAGGACCAGGGCCTCGTGCTCGACGAGGCCACCGTGTTGCGAACGACTTGGGGTGCGTGGAAGGCGGCGCATCCCGACACGGCGATCATCGCCGAGGACGGCGGCATCGGTCGCAGCTATTCGCTCGACCCGCTGCAGGGCCGGGACGACAACGGCCCGATCTTCCCGATCGGCCCCGCCGACGAGCGCCTCGACGTCCAGGAACTGGTGGTCGGCGTGATCACCGCCGGTGGCACCCCGGTCGCCTTCCCTGCCGCCTCTGCTCGAGTGGCACTCGCGGCCGGCGACGCGGTAGTGACCGCCGGCGTGGAACTCGTCGATGACGGCGGCGGATTGCGCGCGGTCGATGCAGTGACTGGCGAACCGCTGGCATCGCACGAGGCGTTCTGGTTCGCGTGGAGCCAGTTCCATCCGGCGACAGAGCTCTGGGAGCCCTGAGTCCGACGGTCGGGCATGGAGACGCACAGTCCTCGACGGATCTGGTTCCGGCAGTCGCGACTCATTCCGCTGAGCAGCGCGCGTTGCAGCAACGATCGCGCTTCGTGACCGAGGCGACGCCCGGTCGGGGTCAGTCGGCCTGACCGGTCTGGCGCAGGAACGTGAGCGAGTCCCACAGGTCGGTGCGGCGGGCGATGAGACCGTCGCGAATCGTGAACCACATGATGCCGGGGATGGAGATCGGCATGGCCTCGTGGGTCGCCTCGAACCGGTAGCGAACGACGACGTCGTGATCGTCGGGTGACGAAACCTCGGCGAGCGCGACGACCGTGTAGCGAGCGCCGACGAACGTCCCCAGGAACCCGGGCAAGCGTCGGCGGTACTCGTCGCGGCCCTCGCAGCTCGAGCCGAGTTCGCTCAAGTGCTCGTTGACGAAGTCGTCGGTGACGCACCGCGCAACGGCATCGGCATTCCCGGTCGCAAATGACGCCAGGTAGGTGGTCACGATGTCGCCACGAGTGTCCATCTCCGCGACGGTACCGGCGCGTCGGTGTGGTCGAATGACACCGTGGCAACCGACGATCCCGACGACGCTTCGCCGTGGACTCGCGACGACTGGATTCCCGACAGTGCCGTCCCCGATGCGGACGTCTTCGGGTCGAGCGCGCAACGCCGACCGGACGCCGATTTGCACGAACCGCCACCCGAGGATTTCGACGACCCCGTGCCGGGACACGCCACGGCCAGATCGTTCGCCGGTCGCAAGGTTGTCGCCGGATTCATCGTCGTGGCGCTCTTGATCGGTTCGGCCGGAGCGTTGCTACGCGACGACGGCGAACCCGATGTCCCACCGTCGACCACGGCAGAGCGGTCGTTGGTCGACGATCCACCGGCGGCCA
Organism: Ilumatobacteraceae bacterium; assembly: GCA_963828415.1. GTDB lineage: Bacteria > Actinomycetota > Acidimicrobiia > Acidimicrobiales > Ilumatobacteraceae > Sva-07. The sequence goes on along the minus strand of CAWHEI010000012.1, from coordinate 804,284 downwards.
CGACGCCCGACACCACGACGCCCGACACCACGACGCCCGACACCACGAGCCCGCCAACCACCGTCCTTGCAGTGGCGATTCCCGGTTCTCTGGAACCGAGCCAGACCGTCGAGATCGCCGATCCGGTCCCGCCGGTCGTCGTCGGTCAACCACCCGCATGGGTGGAGCGCACGATCGCTGTCCCGGAGGCGCTGGCGTCGATGGCTCCCATCGAGGTCGTCACGCTCTCGCAGGCCGGCATCGTCGACGTCACCGAGTTCCCGAGCGGCCGTGCCCGCAGCATCGACGTGTCGAGTCTGGGCGCGAATCTGGAGCTGTCGGTCGGCGACGGCAGCATCGTGGTGTTCGACTCCACCAGGTTGCTGCAGATCCGCGACGGCGAGCCTGTCATCGAGACCGAGATGGGCGACGGGATCATCTTCGTGCAGCCGTGGACGGGCACCGAGAGCTTCATCGTCACCGTCCCGAGCGCCGGTGATCGTACGCCCGAGCAGGACTGGGTGTTGCAGGCCGACGGCAGCGTCGAGCTGCTCGACAACCCGTTCGTCGACGAGACCAGCTTCTTCTCGCGTGTGTTCTCGCCGTTCGGTGACGCGCTGTTCACCGCCCCCGGTGGGGTCTATGCAGCTGGCGTTGACGGCGAGGCCCGACGAATCAGCCCAGGCACGCTGCTGGCCACGGGCTCGCGCCACTGGGCGATCGAGGAGTGCGACGAGACCCTGCGTTGCGCGTATTCGATCATCGAGTGGGACACCGGGACCGTCACCTCCGGAGTCCTCGACGTGATCGATCAGTTCGGGTACATCGACCCGTCGACCCACATCTCGCCGGACGGTCGCTCGATCGCGTATCGGGGCGACTCCGACGGATCGGGGCAGCGTCGGATCCTCGACGTCGCGACCGGCAGCTCGATCCAGGCGGGCCGCATCAACCAGGTCGTGTACCCGGACTCATGGGCGGCAGATTCGTCGGGGCTCTTCTTCACCGACCGCTTCGTCCAGTTCGTCGACCGCGTGAACGGCACGGTCACGGCGATCGAGGACCTCGACCGCGTTCGCACCGTCGCGACTCGGGTCATCGCTCCCTGAGGTCAGCGCTCGTTCGACGTGTCCGGAGCCACGCAACTCGAACTGATGGGCCCGGCCGAGCGACACGTGCCCGTTGGGCAACGAATTGACCGAGCACCATTTGAGTGAGGCGACCGCGAAGTGACATCGATGCGGCCGCGATTGCTGCAATCACCCGATCCGGGGCCCAACGGACTCCCCTCGACTCATGTCACGGGAGGTTCATCACGTGGTTGTTGTCGGGCAGTCCAATTCCGAGACTGTCGCCTGCCAAGCAGTTGCCAGGTTCTCCTTCGCCGTGACGACCTCCTGGCCGGCCTCCTCGAGCGTGGTGTCGCCCCCGCTCGGGATGGCCTGGAGCGCGGACTTGTATGCGTCGATGGCATCCGTCAGCTCCGTCTTCACCGATGCCGAGACGTCTGATGCCTCGGAGATCACGGCCTGGATATCGGTCTTCAGCGTGTCGAGCTGGTCTTGCACACCGTTGGCCGTCGTCGTCGCGGGATCGAACGATGCCCCGGCGACCTGATCGATCTCGGCCTGAAGGGTGGTGATGTCGGTGCACAGTTCCGAGACTTCGTCCGCTGTTGAATCGCCGTCGCTTCCGCACGCAGAAACGCCGAGCAGGGCCGCGATGGCGAGTGATGTGACAGCAAGATGACGCTTCATGGTGTGCTCCCTGGGGGTCGTGGTTCATCGTCCGGTCACACGGCCCGACGGATGTGAATTGATGAGCTGACCGTAGCGAGCCTGCCGAACGGCCGAATCGCCCACATAGGGTGGTTCGAGGTCGAGCTGACAATCATCTGCGACGAAGCGCGCACATTACGACACGCAGAATCACCGAGCGCCGGAGCGACCGGCGCCGGTTCTCAGCTTCCTGTCGAACTCACGACGACAGGAGTTCGTCGAGCGACTTGGAGATGGTGCCGAGGTCCGCTCGGTCGTGGTGCGCGAGTCGGGTCAGGTAGGTGATCGCGACCTCGTTGCGTTCGATGACGCCGCCGTCGGTGTCCGGTGCCAGTTGCACCATGTCGCCCCAACCCATCTCGACCGTGAACGCATCCTCGTGGCCGGGGATGGGCTTCAGGTTGGCGTCGGCCATCGAGCGCGGGGGAGCGGTGCCGACCTCGGCGAACTGCCAGGCGCCGAACTCCTCGACGGGGACGTCGGGCACGTTGATGTTGACGACGACGGGATCGACCGGCATGTCGTCGACCAAGGCCTGGGCGACCACCTTGGCGACAGTGGCCGCGCTGTCCCAGTGCTGCGTGGCGATCGATTCGTCCCAGCCCTGTCCTTCGACGCCGAAGCCGGTGACGGCCTGGCTGACGGCGATGCCGGAGATGCCGCCGTTGCGCCCGGTCAGCGCGGCGCCGACGGTGCCCGAGTGGTACACGGCACGGCCGACGTTCGCCCCGGGGTTGATGCCGCTCACGATCAGGTCGAACGGCGGTCCGAACGCACCGAGGCGGGCGAACATCACGCACAGCGCCGGCGGACCGCTGACCTTCCAGACCGCCGTAGCCGGGCAGTCGTCGATGTGGGCCCGACGGACCTCCGGCTGGATGAGGTGCAGCGCACCGAGGGCGGCACCAGCCCCGGAGAACTCCTGATCGGGCGCCACGACGTGGACCTCGTGGTCGCCGTCGAGTTCGCAGATCGCTCGGGCCAGGACGTGCAGTCCGATCGAGTCGATGCCGTCGTCGTTCGTCACCAGGATGCGCATGGGCTCCATCCTCGCAGCGTCACCCGAAATTCAACTGAACGGAAGATGAACGATCGGCGCTGAGGTCTGGCAACCGCTCTTCACGTGAACAAGGGCGCGCTCAGAACGCGATCTTGTTCACGAGAACGGCGGGACCCGGTGGCGCCGGACCAGATCAGTACGCCCGCCGGATGGAACTGCGCACCGATTCGTCAGCGTGCGAGCCGACCGGCTGTCACTCGAGTGGAGCCGTCGATTCGCACCGCTGCGGGGCCGCTGACGATCGCGATCAGATCGCTTCGACTGGCGTCGCCGGCGTCGAGATCGTCGCCGACCGCGAACTGGCGAGTGTGAACAATGCCAGCCCGATGATCACCAGTGCCATGCCGAGCACCTGCGGTGGCCGCACCTCCTCGCCGAGGATGAGGAACGCGAAGAACACCGCCAGCGCAGGTTGTGCCGTCTGCATGATGCTGATCGTCGCCACCGGGAGATGTTGCTGGGCGAACACGATGCAGCCGTGGCTGAGCATGCCGGTCAGCAGCGTGAGGATGGCCACCACGAGCCAACCCTTGGCCGTCAGGGCGAACACCCCCGAGCCGGCGATGATCGCTGCAATCGGACCGGCGGTGAGCACCCCGATCGGCATCATGCACGCCATGAAGTCGAGCGTGCCGACACCAGCCGCCCGGGCCGCCTTCGAGGTCAACAGGTACGTCGTCCACAGCGAGATGACGCCGATCATCAGCAGATCGCCCGACAGCGACGACGCACCCTGCGCCGGCCCGAAGAACAACACCAACGACACGCCTACGATCGAGATCAGGCCCCAGCGAAGTGCCGACCAGTTCGGCCGTTCGCCGAAGAAGAAGGCTCCGGCCGGCAGCAACACGAGCGGCGTCAGCGCGGTGATGAACTCGGCGTGGGCGATGCTCGTCTTGTTGATCGCGGTGAAGAACAGGGCGATGTTGGCTCCGAACGCGAGTCCTGGAGCGAGCGCCAGTTTCCATGTGGACGCGGTCGGTGCCGGTCGGCCCGAACGCACACGGGTGACGGCGACGATCAACCACCAGCCGATCACCGCGCCGATCATGCGCCAGAACGCGATGACCGCCCCGGTCGACTCCGACCATTTGATCAGCGCGGAACTGGTGGAGAAACTCACGACGGCGACGGTCATTGCGAGCAGTCCCAGCGAGCGCCCGCTGAGGCGTTCCGTCATCAGTGGGCGTCCGGTGGCGCGACCAGGTCGGGGTGGTCGGTGCGGTGCAGATCGGGCTCGAGGTAGATCACAGTCGCGTCGGGCACGGCCGAGCGAATCGCGTCCTCGGTCGCATTGATCGCTGCCACGAGCTCGTCGGCCGACAACGTCGAGGCGTACTCGACTTTCGCGCCGACCAGGATCTCGTCCGGGCCGATGTGCTCGGTTCGCAGGTGGATCAGCCGGTCGACGTGCGCGCTCGACTCGATTGCCGTGACGATCGCCTCGCGGGCGTCGGTCGACGCCGATTCGCCGATCAGCAGGCTCTTCATCTCGATGGCGAGCACGATGGCGATGACGATCAGCAAGATGCCGATGCTGATCGAGCCCACTGCGTCCCAGCGGGCGTCCTCGGTGAAGTGCGCCGTGAGCACGCCGGCGAGCGCAAAGAACAGACCGACGAGTGCGCCGACGTCTTCCAGCAGCACGACCGGCAACTCGGGCTGCTTCGTACCTCGGATGAAGCGCCACCAGCTGGTGCCGGGTTGGCGGACGTGGTTCGACTCCTTGACGGCGGTGCGCAACGAGAACGACTCCAGCCCGATGGCGACCAGGAGGATGACGACGGCCACGCCGAGACTCTCGATCTCATGCGGATCACGGAGCTTCTGGATCCCTTCGTACAGCGCGAACATGCCGCCCATCGAGAACAGCACCAAGGCCACGGCGAACGACCAGAAGTACCGCTCGCGTCCGTAGCCGAACGGGTGCTCCGGCGTGGCCGACTTCCGGGCGCGCTGGCCACCGAAGAACAGCAACAACTGGTTTCCGGTGTCGGCCGCGGAGTGAATGGTCTCGGCCAACAGGCTCGCCGACCCCGTGATCAGGAAGCCGATGAACTTGCTGATGGCGATGCCGAGGTTGGCGAAGAACGCTGCAAAGATCGCCTTACGGCTGCCGTCGGTCACGTGGCGACAGTAGGCGATCGGAGCCGTTCGCAAACGAGGCGCCAAGTGCTCAGCGTTCCTCCGGACAAGGGGCGCCGGTAGCCTCGACCAGATGAGTCCCCTCGAAGCCATGGCCGCGGAGACCGGTGCCGCGAGCGCCAGCGAACCGATCATCACGGTGACGCCCGAAGCGCTCGAGCAGCTGCGCGAGCTGCGAGATGACGAAGTCGATGGCGACAAGCTGGGCCTGCGCCTCGCGATCGCCTCCGATCCGGGCCAGGAGTTTCGCTACGACCTGTCGTTCGAGGAGTACCTGACCGCAGCGTTCACCGACGAGGTGCGCACTCACGACGGCATGAAGGTGATCATCCCGGGCGACGACGTGGCATTGCTCACCGGTGCCACGCTCGACTACACGACCACGCAGGGTCTCGTGATCCGCAATCCGAACCGCCCGCTCGCGCCGTCGGTCGAGGGGCTGACCGCCGACGACGAACTGTCTGCCGAGATCGACGCACTGGTCGCGACCGAGGTCAACCCGGCGCTCGCCGCCCACGGTGGCTTCGTCACCTACGTGGGCCACGACGGTGAAGGCACCGCCTACCTCACGATGGGCGGCGGCTGCCACGGCTGTTCGATGAGCAAGCAGACGATGCTCGACGGCGTCCAGACGATGCTCGTCGACGCAATCGAGGGCGTCCAGAGCGTCCGCGATCTCACCGACCACTCGACCGGCGAGAACCCCTTCTACTCCTGATTGCGAGGCCTCACGGCGGGTCGGTGGAACACGATTGCGGTCGGCCTCGCTCCCGGCTCGTCGCTGGCGCTTCCCTTCCTGTTTGCGAGGCCTCACAGCAGGCTGGTGAACGTCGAGCTCGGTCGGCCTCGCTCCGGCTCGTCGCTGGCGCTTCCCTCGCCGGCCGGCCTCCACTGTCACACGGTGCGGCCCAACTGGCGGTCAGCGGCGGGCGAGGCGGCGCAGTGGTGGGTCCTGTTTCGGGGGTGACTTGCGAGGCGGGAGTTCGGCGAGGAGGCGGGTCGTGATCGCGGTGATCTCGGCCACGGCTCGCTCGAAGGCTTCCTCGGTGGCGGCGGAGGTCTGCTGCACGCCGCTGATCTTGCGGACGTACTGACGGGCACCGGCCTCGATCTCCTCGGGCGTCGCTGACGGCTCCAGGCCCCGAAGGGTGGTGATGTTGCGGCACATCTCAGTGCACCAGCAGTTCGGATGCGTGGGCGGCGAGGTGAGCACGAGCGACGGAACAGGTCGCCCGAACCTGCAGGTCGTGGGCACGGAGGTCGTCGATCACTCCGTCCATCAACATCGACGAGTAGCCCTTGCCGCGATGCTGCTGCGCGGTCTCGATGTAGGGGATGGTGATCGTGTCGCCGCTGGCGGAGAACTCGGCAAACGCGACCACCTCGTCGTCGACATCGAGCTCGTAGCGACCACGGTCGTCGTGGCGCGTGACGGTACTGGAATCCATGGCGAGAGTGTCGCGCATCATGGCGCTGGTCAAACGTGTGGCAGGCTCGCGAGATGTCCGAAACTCCCGGCACCGCCGAGCTGTATCGGCTCGCTCACGCGTCCTTCAACGACTTTGCGCTGACGTTGTCCGACGACGATTGGCGCACACCCGTCCCCTGCACTCCAGAGTGGACGGCGCGAGACGTGTTGTCGCACGTGTCCGGTATCCCTGACGACGCGTTCGCCGGGCGCATGGAAGGGGCGCCGGGTGAGGCCTGGACGGCAGCGCAGGTCGAACGCAACAGGCACGCCCGCGTCGACGACTTGCTCGATCGCTGGGCCGAACAGTCGTCGGGTTTTGCTGACGTCATCCAGTCGATGAGCGAGACGCGGCCGCCCTTCGATCTGCACAGCCATGAACACGACGTGCGCCACGCGCTCGGTCGTCCGGGGGAGCGATCGAGCGTGATCGTCGAGACGGCGGGGTTCGGGTTGGCGTCTGTTGACGTCGTCGACGTACGGGTCACCGTGGAGCTGGACGACGGCCGCACCGTCGTCTCGGGCGATCCCGACAGCACCGCTGCCGTCGTCTTGCGCGGCGTGTCGGTGTTCGAGTTGTTCCGATCGCGGCTCGGACGTCGCAGCCTGGAACAGGCCCGCAGCCATGACTGGACGGGTTCCGACGCCGACATCGACGCCGTGCTCGGACGCTGGTTCAACTTCGGTCCATCGCCGCTGCCGATCGACGAGTGACCGTCGGCGACCTCAGGCCGGCGTTTCGAGTGCCCGCTCGAAGTCGGCGACGATGTCGCCGGTGTCCTCGAGCCCGATCGACACTCGCAACAGGCCGTCGCTGACGCCGGCGGCGAGTTTCTCGTCCGCGGTCAGGCTCGCGTGCGTCGACGTCGACGGGTGGCACACGATCGTCTCTGGGCCTCCGAGGGACGTGGCGACGCGCGCCACCCGCAGCCGACCGAGGAACGCTGCCGCTGTCTCGCGGTCGGCGACCTCGAACGACAACACCGTCCCGTACTGTCGGAGCTGCTTGGTTGCCAGGGCGTGCTGCGGATGCTCGCTGAGGCCGGGATAGTGCACGGCGACGACCTCGGGATGGTCGGCCAACGTGATCGCCAACGAGCGGGCCGTCTCGTTCTGTTGGCGTGTGCGCACGCCGATCGTTCGCAGGCCGCGCAGTGCGTTGAGCGCGTCGAACGGTGACGGCGTGGACCCGTGGAGTACCGAATAGGCCCAGATCTCACCGAGCAGATCGGCGTCGCCCGAGATCACGCCGAGGGTGGCGTCGTTGTGACCGGCGATCCCCTTGGTGGCCGAGTGCAGCGAGATGTCGACACCGTGGGCGAGCGGCTGCTGGCCGAGCGGCGTGGCGAACGTCGAGTCGACCACGGTGAATGGGCCTCTGATCGAGCCGAGCTCGTCGAGGTCGGCCAACTCGAGCAGTGGATTCGACGGCGTCTCGGCGAGCACCAGCATCGTGCGGCCGGGCTCGACGGCTTCCGTGAATGCGCCCGGCGTCGCAACGTCGACGTAGGTGACGTCGATGCCCATCCGGCGACACGGGCCCTGGAGGAAGGCGAGCGTTCCGGCGTAGAGCTGGCGCTGGGCGACGATGTGGCTGCCCGACGAACAGAGCGCGAAGACCGTTGACGCGATGGCACCCATCCCGGACGCGAACGCGAGTGACTCCTCGGCGCCCTCCAGCTCGGACATCGCCTGCTCGAACGATCGGACGGTGGGGTTCGAGTAGCGCGAGTAGAAGCCGTCGTGGCGCAGCGAGGTGGCGCGGCGGTGGGCGTCGTCGAGGCTCTCCGACTCCCATGTGCTCGACGCCCACAACGCCGGTGCGAGCGACGATCCGCTCGCCGCCCGGCCTGCGGTGATCGCCAGTGTCTCTGGCGCCACATCGGAGCGTGCCGGAGTCTCGTATGGCGATGGTGTCTCGCTCGACATGGCTGACGACGCTACCCGCGCCCGCGTACACGACGTGCCTGCGGTTTCAGCGGATCGGCAAGCAGCGTGTCGGGACTCCGACGAATCGAGTGCCGTCGAGAGTTCCCCGCGATGAGCGAACCGACCGGATACGGCGGTTTCGCTCATCGCAACTCCGTTCCCCAACACAGCACCTGATGCCGATCCGCTGAGTCACCAGGCACCTCGTGGCCGTCACGTCGCGAGTTCGGCGAGGACGACGTCGTGGAGGAGGCGGTTGGTGCTGATGGCGGTCTCGTGCTCGTGGGTCGGGTTGCCGAAGCGATCGGTCAGGCTTCCGCCGGCGGCCTCGACGATCGGCTTCACGGCTGCGATGTCGTAGGGCGCCACCCCGACCGCGTCGACCGCGACGTCCATCGCTCCCTCGGCGACGAGCATGTGCTGCCAGAAGTCGCCGACACCACGCGAACGACGCGCCCGCAGTTGGAGGCGCACGAGTGCGTCGGTGAGCCCCAACGCGTCCCAGCCGTGGTTGTGGGTGATGCTCACCTGCGCTTCGGCGAGATCGTCGACGGTCGACACGACGATGGGGCGTTCGTCGCCGAACACGCTCATCGTTGCGCCGAGCCCGAGGCCGCCCCACCAGCGGCGCCCGAGTGCCGGCGCTGACACCACACCCATGACGGCGCCGCGTTCGACGTGTGTGAGCGCGATCAACGTCGCCCAGATCGGAATGCCGCGCACGAATCCCGAGGTGCCGTCGATCGGGTCGATCACCCATCGCCACGGCGACTGCTGATCGCCGGCCAACCCGTGTTCCTCGCCGAACGCGCCGTGGCCCGGCCGCTCGCGCACCAGTTGATCGACGATCATCGTCTCCGCCCGACGGTCGATCTCGGTGACCTCGGTCTGGTTGCGCTTCCAGTCGATCGTGAAGTCGGCTTCGTGGAAGTGCGGCAGCGTGAATGCGTCAACGAGATCGGCGACGTCGAGGGCGAGCGCGAGATCGTGCGAGAGATCGAGTTCCTCCAGGTCCTTCACGACGTCGCTCCAGGGTCACCGATGGCGGCCGCTCGGAAGTCGGGTCGCCGCTTCTCCTGCAGTGCCGCCAGGCCTTCGGCAGCGTCGGGTCCGAGGAAGTTCAGCATCTCATAGGCCAACGACGCCTCGAAGTTCGGCAATGCCTGGCGCAGCCAGTGGTTGAGCGCCCGCTTGGTCATCCGTGTCGCATCGACCGGTCCGGCGGCGAGCTTCTCAGCGACTCCCAACGCCGTCGAGTACACCTCGTCGGCGGGTACGGCTTTCGACACCAGGCCGATTCGTTCGGCCTCGCGCCCGTCGAGGAAGTCGGCGGTCAGCAGGTAGTACTTCGCCTTGGCCATGCCGCACAGCAGCGGCCAGATCGCCACCGCATGGTCGCCGCCGGCAACGCCGAGGCGGATGTGACCGTCGGTGAGCTTGGCGTCTTCGTTGATGATGCTGATGTCGGCCATCAGCGCCACCGCGAGTCCGGCGCCGACGGCCACCCCATTGATCGCCGACACGATCGGCGTGTCGCAGTCGATCATGGTGCGCACGATGTCGCCGGCCTCGCGCATCACTCGGATCGTCTGGGCGTAGTCGCCGACCTGCTCGGCGATCCAGTCGAGGTCGCCGCCGGCGGAGAATGCCGTGCCGGCGCCGGTGACGACGACGGCGCGTACTGTCGGATCGTCGTCGACCGTGCGGAACACCCGCGACAGCTGGAGGTGCATGTCGGCCCCGGTGGCGTTGAGGCGCTCGGGGTCATCGAGCGTGATCAACAACACACCGTCGCTCGGGCGCGCGAACCGCAAGTGGGTGTAGGCGGCGTACGGGTCTGGCAGGTCGCTCACACCGACAACCCTACGACTCGAACGTGAGACGGGCCTCTGTCTCGTCGTCGACGATCTCGCCGGTCGGGACGAACCCGTAGCCGAGATACACCGGCTCGGGTGACCCCTTCCCTGGCGTCCACGACGTCAGCAGCGATCGGTCGCCCCAGGCCCGGCACTGCTCGACGACGAGGTCGAGAGCGGCTCGTCCGATCCAGCGACGCTGGTGCATCCGATCGACGAGGAGCCTCCACAGGTACGGCTCGGGGTGCGCCTCGGTGGTCAGTGCCACCATCACGAAGCCGACCAGCGCACCGTCGGCCTCGATCGCCCGCATCCACGGCACCAGTGGGGCGCCGTCGACGACCTCCGGGAACATGGCGTCGGCGAACGATGCGCGGACAGGACTCACGAACCGTTGCTGGCTCCGGTGGGTCGAAAGTCGCCCGACCTCGGAGTAGTTGTCGGCCGTGATCTCGACGAATCGAACCGCCGTCGGTGGGTGGCGCGGGCGATCCCTCCATGCCTCCCAGTCGTCGCGCACTACGCCGTAGATCCAGTCGTCGGAACCCTCCCCGTCGAGCCAGAACGAGAGCTTGGTGTGCCCCTCGAAGACCAATCCGGCGCGTTCGAGCACCATCGCCGACGCTGGATTGTCCGGGTGCAGCATCGCCTCGATGCGCCTGACCTCGAGGTCCTCGAAGAGGTACCGCACCAGCTCGGTTGCCGCCTCCACCGCGTAGCCCTTGCCCCAGGCGTGGCGGGCGAGCGTGTAGCCGATCTCTGCAGTGCGTCCCTGCCAGGTGAGGTGCACGACGAGGTCGCCGAGCACGGTCGAGTCGTCGGCGTCGGCGATCGTGAGCATCCACCATTCCCCGTCCGTCGGTCCGTCCATCGCGACGATCTCGTCCACCATCGTCTGCGCTCGCTCGAGCGGATACGGAGTGGTCCAGTTCTGGTAGCGGGCGACGTCCGGATCGCTTCGACGAGCAGCGATCGGCCCGGCGTCGTCGGTGCGCATCGGGCGCAACAACAAGCGCTCGGTTCGCAGCGGCTCGAAGCTCATCCGGCGAGAGTACGCCGCCGCACCACAGCGTCGATCAGCAGTTGTTCCCGCAGCCCGGGCCTCGCGGAACCACCGAGGTTCCCGGAGGCCCGGGCTCGGGGAACCAGAACCGGCGCTGCCGGAGCGGGTCAGCGGTTTCGGGCGAGGGCGACGACGCTTGCGGCGTCGAGGCCGAACCGAGACAGGATCGCGTCGGATTTGGGGTCGTGCGGGATGAACTTGATCGGCAGGCCCAGCACGTCGACGTGCGTCGAGTGGTCGACCGCACAGATGGCATCGGCGATCGACATGCCGATGCCGCCGTCGCGAACACCGTCCTCGATCGTGATCACCCGGTCGTGCGCAGCGGCATCAGCGATCATCTCCGGGTCGAGCGGAGCGCAACACCGGGCATCCCAGACGCTCACATCGAGACCATCGGCCGCCAACGATGCGGCCGCCTTCTCGGCGACCTCCAGCATCTTGCCGACGGCGATGATGCACGTCCCCGAGCCCTCGATCGCCTTTCGCGCCGACAGACCCGACCCGACTTCGTTTTCGCCCACCTGGCGCGCAGCGCCGCGTGGGTACCGGATCGCGATCGGCCCGGCGTCGACCAGCGTCACGGCGTCGTGCATCATCTGTTCGAGCTCCTGAGCGCTCGACGGAGCGAGGACACGCATTCCGGGCACCTTCGACAACAGCGCCATGTCGTACACCCCGTGATGGCTCGCGCCGTCGGGTCCCGTGACGCCGGCGCGGTCGAGACAGAAGATCACCGGCAGGCGGTGCAGCGCCACGTCGTAGACGACCTGGTCCCACGCTCGATTGAGGAACGTCGAGTAGATCGCCACGATCGGTCGGAGGCCGCCCATCGCCATGCCTGCGGCGCCGGTGACCGCGTGCTGTTCGGCGATCCCGACGTCGAAGAAGCGGTCGGGGAAACGCTCCTGGAATGGCAGAAGGCCGGTCGGGCCGGGCATCGCCGCGGTGATCGCCACGATTCGGCTGTCGGCTTCGGCCTCCTTGAGGATCGCTTCGGCGAACGACTGGGTGTATCCGGTCGACACCGCCTTGGGAGGTCCGACGAGCGGATCGAACACCGGCGCATCGTGGAGGTGCTTCTCGTCGTCGTCCTCGGCGGGGGAGTAGCCGCGGCCCTTCTGGGTGAGGACGTGCACGAGGATCGGACCTTCCTCGGACAACTCGATCGCGTTGTGGAGCGCGTGCTCCATCTCTTCGATGTTGTGGCCGTCGAAGGGGCCGACATAACGCACGCCCAGCGCTTCGAAGAACGACGGCGGCTGGAGGAACTCGCGGACGCCGGCCTTGAACGCGTCCATCGCCGATCCGGCCTGGTGGCCGACGACGGGGAGGTGCCCGAGAAACTCCTCGAGGCGACGTTGGCGGCGCACGTACACCGGGTTGGTGCGGATGTCGGTGAGCGCGTGCGACAGCTTGTCGGTGACGCGGTCGGTGACACTCGGGTGGTTGGCCTGCTCGTCGCGGCTCTGGGCGCTGGCCGAGAGCATCGACACCGTCGGCGCGTACGAGCGGCCGTTGTCGTTGAGGATGATGATGACCTGTTTGTCGCCGTGGCCGATGTTGTTGATCGCCTCGTAGGCCATGCCGCCTGTCAGCGAGCCGTCGCCGATGACCGCGACGATGTGGCGGTGCGGGTCGGTGCCGAGGTCGCGGGCGACCGCCATGCCGTACGCGTACGAGAGCACGGTCGAGGCGTGGCTGTTCTCGATGTAGTCGTGTTCCGATTCCTCGCGGCTGGGATAGCCGGACAGTCCACCCTGTTGACGCAACTGCTCGAATTGTTTCTGACGGCCGGTGACGATCTTGTGGATGTAGGCCTGGTGGCCGGTGTCCCAGAGGATGGCGTCGGTCGGTGACTCGAACACCCGGTGCAGTGCGAGCGTGAGTTCGACCGCGCCGAGATTCGAACCGAGATGGCCGCCGGTGTCCGACACCGCGGACACGACGAAGTCGCGGATCTCGCCGGCGAGATCGCGCAGCTCGTCGTACGACAGGTCCCGCAGATCGGCGGGTTGGCGGACGCGCTCCAGATACATGCTCCTGCGACGCTATCTCCACTGCCGCGTCGGTGCGTGACGGGCCCGTACAGTCGGCCCCATGACCCTTCCTGCTGGATCCCCGTTCGACCTCACCGGCCACGTCGCAGTGGTGACTGGCGGCAACGGCGGCATCGGGCTCGGGATGGCCGACGCGCTGGCCGCACACGGCGCCGATGTCGCCATCTGGGGCACGAATCCCGACAAGAACGACGCCGCGATCGAGCAGCTCGGTCGCCACGACGTCGAGCTGTTGTCGATCGTGTGTGACGTCGGCGACGAAGACGCGGTGGTACAAGCAATGGCCGACACGATCGGCGAACTCGGTCGTGTCGACTCGTGCTTCGTCAACGCCGGGGTCGGCGGGCAAGCGTCGAGTTTCGTCGGAATGACGTCGGACGAGTGGCGCCGCGTGATGCGGGTGAACCTCGACGGCGCGTTCTTCACCGCGCGCGAAGCAGCGAAGCACATGGTGTCGCGCCACGGCGACGGCGACGAGGCGGGCGGCTCGATCGTCTTCACCACCTCCGGCTCGGCATTCTTCGGCCAGCAGTCGGGCCAGCACTACGGCGCGTCCAAGGCGGGTGTGAACTCGATGATGAAGGCGATTGCGGTGCAGCACGCCCGCCATGGCATCCGTTGCAACTCGGTGCTGCCGGGCTGGATCGAAACCGACATGACCTCCGGGGCATTCGGGTGGGACAAGTTCGTCGACAACGTGCTGCCGCGCGTCCCGATGCGTCGCTGGGGCACCGCCGACGACTTCGGCGGCCTCGCCGTGTACCTCGCGAGCCGAGCATCCAGCTACCACACCGGCGACGTGATCACGATCGACGGCGGCTACCACTCCTTCTGACGTCGCGAAGCCCCACCCACGTTTGCGCTGCATTCCGGGTGACCCGGGTCACCGGAACTGCAACACAAACGGGCTGGAGCCGCCCCGACCCCTCGCCCACCCCTCGCCCACCCCTCGCCCACCCCACGCCCACCCCACGCCCACCCCCACGTTTGCGTTGCGTTTTGTGTGACCCGGGTCGCCGGAATTGCAACGCAAACGTGATTGGGCCGAGGCGGGGATCGCGTCGGGGGCGGGGGGCGGCGTTCTAGATTTGGGCGATGTCCGACTCGCAGTCCGCGCAGACGCGCCCGCCCGCCATCGTGCCCGGCCATGTTGCGGTGATCACGGGTGGTGCGAGCGGCATCGGTCTCGCGGTCGCCGAGGCGATGATCGCTGAAGGGATGAGTGTGGTGCTCGCCGACATCGACGCGCCGAAACTGCGCGACGTCGAGGCGCGGCTCAGCGAGGACGGCGCGTCCGTCGCGACGATGGTGTGCAACACCACGGCTGAGGAAGAGGTCAACGCGCTGATCGAGTACGCGCTCGAGCAGTTCGGCGCGGTCCACGTGATGTTCAACAACGCCGGGATCGCCGGTGTCGGCGACGCGTGGACCGATTCGATCGACCTGTGGCGTCGCGTCCTCGACGTCAACGTGCTCGGCGTCGTCCACGGCATCCGCGCGGCGCTCCCGGTGATGCAACAGCAGGGCGTCGGCCACATCGTGAGCACCGCCTCGCACGCCGGCCTCAACGGCGCCCCGGGCATCGCGCCATACGTGGCGAGCAAGCACGCGGTCGTCGGCCTCAGCGAGAGCCTGTTCCTCGAGCTCGAACTGCTGGGGTCGCCAGTCGGTGCGAGTGTGCTCTGCCCGGAGTTCGTCAAGACCGACCTGATGAGCAAGGACAAGGAGCCCGAGACCGTCGACTCACCGATGGCCCAGTTCATCAACCAGGCACTCGCTGCCGGGGTCGAGGGAGGCATTCCTGCGAGTGACGTCGCTGACGCTGTGGTCGCCGCGATCAAGGGCGACCGATTCTGGATCCTCACCCACGACTCGACCCGTGAGGCGTCGGTGGCGCGCGTCCAGCGAGCTGCCGACGGTGTGAACCCGCCGATTGCCCTGCCCGTCGACCCCGCTGCTGCACCCGAGAGCTGAACGGACTCCGATGGGCACGTCCACCTCCTCGTTCGGCGTCGGCAAGCGCGAGTCGCACGACTCGACCGACTTCTACGCGCGCTTCGCGCCGCCCGAGGTGAGCAACGACGACACGCTCGGCGAACCCGGCCAACTCGACGTCATCCACGTCGGCGACGCCCGCGACATGTCGGCGGTGCCCGACGCTTCGGTGGCGCTCGTCGTCACCTCGCCGCCCTACTTCGCCGGCAAGGAGTACGAGACCGCCCTCGGCGAGGGCCACGTGCCCAGCGACTACATCGACTACCTCACCATGCTGCGCGACGTGCTCGCAGAATGCGTCCGCACCTTGGAGCCCGGCGGTCGCATCGCTGTCAACGTCGCAAACCTCGGCCGGCGCCCGTACCGCAGCCTGGCCGCCGACGTCACGACCATTCTCCAGGACGACCTGCGGCTGCTGCTGCGCGGCGAGGTCATCTGGCAGAAGCAGCGTGGCGCGAGCGGATCGTGTGCGTGGGGCTCGTACCAGTCGCCGGCGAATCCGGTGTTGCGCGACACGACCGAGCGGGTGATCATCGCCAGCAAGGGTCGCTTCGATCGCGTGGGACGCGGTGCTGCGCCGTCCGGCGAGCCTGGCGTCGCGACGATTCCGGGCGACGAGTTCATGGAGGCCACCCTCGACGTGTGGGAGATCCCTGCCGAGAGCGCCACACGCGTCGGCCACCCGGCGCCGTTCCCGGTCGCGCTGGTCGAACGTTGCATTCAGCTGTTCACCTACGACGGTGACCTCGTGCTCGACCCGTTCATGGGGTCCGGGACGACGGCGGTGGCAGCGGTGAACACCCACCGCCACTACGTCGGTTACGACACCGACGCCGAGTACGTGCGTCGCGCCCGCGAGCGCGTGTCCTCGATGGTGCCGGTGGCCGCACGCGACCGCCGCACGCTCAAGGAGATGGGTCGCACGTTGCTCGACGAGGCTGGTTTCGTCGACATCGAAGAGAACGCACGCATCGCGCCGGGCGTCACCGTGAGCTTCCGGGCGGTCGGGCCGGACGGCGTCGTTCGGTTCTTCGAACTCGCCGGCGCACACACGCCCGCTCGCCCAGGCCTCTCGCGGCTCGACGTCGTGTGGCGCACCATCGCCAAGGCCGCCATCGCCCGCGAGACGAACCCGGCGACCGACTTCGTCGTCCTCACGTCGGGTTCGGTCCGTGGCGGTCCCCTTGCCGCTGTGGTCGGCGACGGTGGACCGATCACCGTCGTCGTCGACGTGACGGGTGTCGAGGCCCACGAACGCCTCGTCGCCGTTCGCGTCGAGTGAGCGCCGCCGAGGCCGCCGACGCCGTTGACCGGCGGGCGTTGCGGTCGGTCGCAGTGCAGTTCTTCGCAAACGGCACCGTGTACGCGACGGTCATTCCTCGACTGCCCGACATCCGTGAGCGCGTCGACATCTCGATCGGCACACTCGGGCTCGTTCTCACGCTCGGCAGCGTCGCCAGCCTGGTCGGCTCGTTGCTGACCGGTCGGGTGATCGCTCGGTTCGGCAGCCGAAACGTGATGATCTACGGCGCCGCGTGTTCGATCGCGTTCCTGCCGGTGATCGGGTTCTCGACCGGGCCGGTGCTGCTCGTGGCGGCGCTGTTCGGGTTGCTGTTCTTCGACGTCTTCATCGATGTCGCGATGAACGTGCAGGGATCAGCGCTCAGCGCGAGACGCCACACACCGGTGATGAATCGCCTGCACGGATTCTGGAGTCTGGGGTCGGTCACCGGTGGCGTGGTCACGGTGCTCACCCTGCGTGCTGGGGTGAGCACGCCGGTGCACCTGACGACGGTCGCGCTCCTGCTCGTCGTCGCGCTCGCCTTCGTCGCTCCCGGACTGTTGCGACGCGACGAGGCACCCGAGCTCGCCGAGGCGGCGGCTGCGTCGAACACCCCGCCGCTCAGACGGGCGCTCAGCTCTGCCTCTCTGTTGCTCGCCGTCGGCGGAGCGATGGCGATGACGATCGAGATCACCAACGGCGACTGGGCGTCGTTCCGTCTCGGCGACGACCTCACAGCCCGACCGAGCCTCGCCGGTCTGGCGTTCCTGGCCTTCACGTCCGGCATGACGATCGGTCGGCTCGGCGGCGACTGGCTGCAGGTCAGGGTCGGCCCGACCGATCTGTTCCGTCTGTCCGCGCTGATCGCCGGAACGGGTTCGTTGCTCGCCACGCTGGTTCCGAACGTGGCGGTGTCGATCGTTGGCTTCCTGATCGCCGGCCTCGGGACGTCGGTGCTGTTCCCTCAGCTCTACGACCGTGCCGCTCGCTCGCCCGGGCCGCCCGGTTCAGGGTTTGCGTCGATGCTGATCGGCCAGCGCGGCGCCGCGCTGGTAGCGCCCCTCGTGGTTGGCTGGCTTGCCGACACCGAAACCCTCGATGTCGGCCAAGCGATGGCGATCGTCACGGTCCCCGCTGCCGTCGTGGTGTTCCTGACCACGTTGGTCCCCAACGCCAAGTCCGACTGACGCGTGGGTGGGGCGGGGCGGGTCAGAGGGGTTCGACGACGAGGTCGAACTGGGGGTGGCGCCACGAGTCGATGGCGGCGAGGCCGTCGGTGAGGATGGCCCGCGCCAGCTCGCCCTTGGCGGCCTTGGCGAAGTGCCCGCCGGGCTTGCCCGTTGGATCGACGAGCGTGAGCGACACGCCCTCGAGCCCGTCGAGCACCAGCGCGGCGCGGTGCTCCTGGGGGAGGAGATCGACGACGAACCGTCGCCGTGCGGTGCGGGTGAGCTCGGCCGACAACGAGTCGCGCCACCACGTCGAGAGCTTGCCGAGTGGTGTCAGGTTGGCGCCCATCTTCAAGCGGTAGTCAGGCACCGGATCGTCGGCGCGCACCAGTCCCAGGAGGCCGGACACCACGATGATCTGCTTGTAGGCATCGGGGCGCATCGACGTCGGATCGAGGTGATCCCACACGACACCGGTGTAGCGCTGCCAGGCCGGAAGCACAGGAGCACCCAGGAGCGAGGTGTTGGCCGACTGGGCGCGCAGCAGATGGTCGCCGCGCACACCGAGCAGTTTCTCGCTGCCGCCGTGGACCCTGGCAAGCGCCGCCACGATCTCCGCTCGCCGGTCACCGAGGCGGGACCCGAACGAACCGGCCTCTGGTGTCCACGGCGACCGTCGTCGATTGCCGCCGTCCGCCTTGCCCTCCGAGGGTGGCAGCAGCAGCATTGGAACATTGTTCGAAAAAGTTGCCCGCTCACTGGTCACGGCCCCACTCTGGCCTCTACAGTCGAAAATATGCGTGTACACCTCGATGCAGAGAAGTGCCAGGGCCACAACCGTTGCTACGCGTTGGCGCCGGAATTGTTCGATGTCGACGACTATGGCCAGGCCATGTTGCTCGTCGAGGGTGACGTGCCCGCGGAGTTGCAGGACAAGGCCCGACTGGCCGCCTCCAACTGCCCCGAGTACGCGATCACCATCACGGAGAACGGCTGACATGAGCATCGACGAGAGCACGAGCACCGTCAACGAGAACACGATGGCGCCGGACGTCCGGATCGACCCGGACACCGGCAACAAGATCATCTCCTGGGATCGCAACGGCGAGACCATGGAGTTCATCGTCGGCAGCCGCCCCGAAGGCACGGATGTCTGGCAACGGGTGCCGTACGACGCCGCCGATTACGGCCCGGTGGCCGACTTCGCGACCGACTTCGACCACGCCGACCCTGCCTACAACCCCAACGCTCCCGAGGTGTGGAAGTCGGTCCGCGAGGGTGGGTGCCCCATTGCTCACTCCGATCGGTACGGCGGCATGTGGGTGCCGCTGACGCACGACACCGTTCACGAGATCGCTTACGACACCGAGCATTTCTCGAGTCGGGCAGTCGTGCCCGGCGTCGGGCGACCCGGCGACCGGGCGTTGCCCGCCCCGATCGGCCTCGCGCCGCCGATCACCAGCGATCCTCCCTTCCACGCCATCGCCCGTCGACTGCTCCTGCCGGCGTTCGCGCCGAAGGTGATCGAGCCATGGGAGAACGAGATCCGACTCCTGTGCCAGAGGTTGCTCGACGAGATGGGAGAGATCACGCCCGGTGAGACCGTCATCGACGCGGCGATCCAGTACGCCCAGCACATCCCGGTGAACGTGATCGGTCGGATGCTCGGCTTCCCGCAGGAGGACGAGGAGATGTTCCGCGAGATGGTCCATGAGGTCCTCGAGCGCATCAACGAGGAGCCGGGAACGCGGCAGGCTTCGAACGACTTCGGCGCCTACGTCCAGGGTCAGATCGCTGACCATCGTGAGAACCCTCGCGATGACCTCACGGATTTCCTCATGAACGTGGAACTCGATGGCAACAAGCTCGACGACGAAGTCGTCGAGGGCATGATCATCCTGCTGCTCGTCGCGGGCGTCGACACGACCTGGTCGGCGATCGGATCGTCGCTGTGGCATCTCGCTCAGCATCCGGAGGATCACCAGCGCCTGCTGGACGACCCCGAGGTCATGACCTTCGCTCTCGAGGAGTTCCTGCGGGCGTACACGCCCGTCACGATGGGTCGACTCGTGACGGAGGACCTCGACTTCCACGGCTGCCCGATGAAGAAGGACGACTGGGTGCTGCTCTCGTTCCCGGCGGCCAACCGCGATCCGCTGAAGTTCGAGGATCCCGATGCGTTCGTCATCGATCGTGAGGAGAATCGGCACGCGGCGTTCGGGCTCGGGATCCACCGCTGCGTGGGCTCGAACCTCGCCCGCCTGGAGCTCAAGGTCGCCATCGAGGAGTTCATCAAGCGCTTCCCGCGCTTCGAACTCGCCGGCGACACCCGGTGGAGTGTCGGCATGGTCCGCGGTCCTCGCGAGATCCCGGTCCGCATCCTCGAGACCGCCTGATTACAACAGGGGTCAGACCCGCGATGTAATCGATCGTCGATTACATCGCGGGTCTGACCCCTGATGTAATTCACGCGAACGTGCTGGCGAGCGACGCTGCTGCGCACGCCGACATCACGGTGGCACCGGCGTAGACGCTGCCCCATCGCCAGCCCAGCGCACGTGTCTCCAATGCGAACGACGAGAACGTCGTGAGCGCGCCGCAGAAGCCGACGCCGACGATCGTCCGCGCGTCGGCTCCCAGGTCGGAGGCGGCGACGAGGCCGAGCAGCCCGGCGCCGATCGAGTTGACCCACAGCAGCGACACCCACGAGCACGCGAACTGAGCGACGAGGTGACGCCCGAGCGCGCCGAGCCCCGCCGCAACGACGAACAGCACCGGCGTCACTCGCCGACCTCCACGGGTCGATGCGCGACGAACGTCGCAGCGATGCCAGCAACGAGTGTGACAGCGCCGTAGAGCACGGCCACCGGGAGCCGGTCGGCGTCGGCGAAGTCGTTCAGTTCGACCGCGAGCGCTGAGAAGGTGGTGAACCCACCGAGCACGCCGGTCACGGCGAACGCCCACGCCACCGTGCCGACCGCCAGGTTCCGTGCGGCGATGCCGATCAGCAGACAGCCGACAACGTTCACGATCAGTGTCGCCCACGGCCAGGTTCCCGCAACGTGCGATCCATCGACGGTGGCGACGAGTTCGGCAACGGCCCAACGGCCCGTGGCGCCGATCGCCCCACCCGCAGCGATCGCAACGGTCATGCGCGGAGCGAACGGACGATCGGCGGTCTGCACCCTCCGTTCGTAGCAAACCGCCCACCGCCAACCCTGTCTTTTCGGGTCGGGTCCGGAAGGACAGGGCTGGGGGTCACACCGGATTCTCACCGCGTGCGAGCAGACTGGCGCCCGTGACGGACACATCGACTGCTCGAATCCTCGTTGCCGAGGACGACCGCGCCGTGCGCGAGTCGCTCGTGCGTGCGTTGCAACTCGAGGGGTACACGGTCGCATCGTCGAACAACGGTGCCGAAGCCCTCGAAGCCATTCGCCAGGCCGAGCCCGACGTGTTGCTGCTCGACGTGTCGATGCCGATCGTCGACGGACTCACCGTGTGTCGAGTGCTGCGATCCGAGTCCAGCAAGCTCCCCGTCCTGATGCTGACCGCGCGTACCGAGACGAGCGACCGTGTCGCGGGTCTCGATGCCGGTGCCGACGACTACCTGCCCAAGCCGTACGACCTCGATGAGCTGCTCGCTCGGATTCGAGCGTTGTTGCGCCGCTCGGGGTACGGCTCCGACGATGCCGAGCAACCCGAAGGCGAGCTGGTCCTCGGCGATCTCCGCCTGGACACCTCGGGGCGCCGAGCGTTCCGCGGTGAGCGCGAGGTCCAGCTCTCCAAGACCGAGTTCGACCTGCTCGCACTTCTCGTCGCCAACCGCGGCATCGTGCTCGATCACTCGACGATCTACGACCGCATCTGGCACTACGACTTCGGACCCGACTCGAAGAACCTTGCGGTCTACATCGGCTACCTCCGACGCAAGACCGAGGCCGAGGGCGAACCGCGCATCGTGCACACCGTGCGCGGCGTCGGCTACACCGCCCGGATCGACGGCTGATGGGGCTGCGCTGGAAGATCGCGCTGTCACTCGCTCTGGTGGCGATGATCGCCACCTTCACGGTGGGCCTGATCGGGTATCGCACCACGAGCGCCCGACTCGTCGACGAGGTCGATCGCTCGATCACCCAGGCGACCAGCCAGATGATCGGGCGTGCGGTCGATGGTCGGATCACGATGCCGACGCGGAGCCTGCTCGAGGTGTACGCCGTGCGCGTGCTCGATGCGAGCGGAGCGTCGGTCGCATCGTCGTTCCCCGACGACGCCCCGATCGACGACGGCGCACTGAGCGTGGTCGGAACGCAGCGTTCGATCGATCGCGAGACCCTCACCGTCGATGACGAGTCGCTGCGGGTCCACACGATCGGCCTGGCCAACGGCGCCCTGCAAGTCGCCCGCCCCCTCGACGAGGTCCACAGCGTGCTGAGCGACCTGCGCCAGCGCACCCTCCTGCTCGTGGTGCTCGTGTCCATCGCTGCTGCGTTGGTCGGTTGGCTGATCGCCGGGACCGTCGCAGCGCCGATCCGGCGCCTGACCGGAGCGGCTGAAGACGTCGGCTCGTCGGGTCGCTTGGATGTCGAGGTTCCCGGAACCGGCACCGACGAGGTGGGTCGTCTCGGCTCGGCGTTCCGCAACATGCTCAGCGCCCTGGCCGTGTCACGCGCCGAGCAGCGGCGGCTCGTGCAGGACGCCGGCCACGAGCTGCGCACACCGCTGACGAGTTTGACGACCAACCTGTCGGTGTTGCGACGCCATCCGGAGATGTCGCCGGAGATGCGCGACGGCGTGCTCGATGACCTCGATTCCGAGGTACGCGAGCTGACCGAACTCGTGAACGAACTCGTCGCGGTTGCCTCGGGCGAGCTCGAACAACAGCCGAGCGAGCGGATCGAACTCCCCGAGCTCGCTCAGGACGTGGCCGAACGCGTCGGTCGGCGGCGGTCGCGTGACATCGTCGTCGACGTTCGCAACCGGGCGGTCGTCGACGCCCCTCGATCGGCGCTCGACCGGGCGATCACCAATCTCGTCGACAACGCCTGCAAGTTCGACATGAGCGGCGGACGGATTGACGTGGTCGTCGACGGCGGTTCGCTCACGGTGCTCGATCGGGGACTCGGGATCGAGGCGGGCGACGAGGAGCGGATCTTCGACCGTTTCCATCGGTCGGAGTCGGCGCGCTCGATGCCCGGTTCCGGCCTCGGACTGTCGATCGTGCGCGACGTCGTCGTGAGGGCTGGGGGTTCGGTGGTGGCGACGAACCGCGACGGCGGCGGCGCGGCGATCGGCTTCACGCTGCCGGTGTCGCCGGACTGGCCCAGCGATGCGGGCTCCGCTGATGGAGCTCGTGCCGACAACGAGGGCGACGGCTCTGCCACAGTGACGGGGTGAGCGAACCCGACGTCGTCGTCGTTGGCTCCGGCCCGAACGGATTGATGGCCGCTGCCGTTCTGGCTCGGGCGGGACGTCGAGTGATGGTGCTCGAGGCGTCGGGAACTCCGGGCGGCGGCACCCGCTCGGCGGCACTGCTCCGACCCGATGTGCTCCACGACGTCTGCTCGGCGATCCATCCGCTGGCGCTCGCGTCGCCTGCGTTCCGCCGATTCGCCGACGACGGATCACTGGCCGCCCACGGCCTCGACTGGGTGCATCCGACCGTGCCGGTCGCCCACCCGCTCGACGGCGGTCGCGTCGCGGTGCTCGAACGCTCCGTCGACGACACCGCAAGTGGGCTGGGCGCCGACGCTGCTGCGTACCGCCGATTGATGACCCCGTTCGTCGATGCCGGGTTCGAACTGACCGATGGCCTGCTCCAACCGACGCAGCTCCCGCAGCATCCCGTCCGTCTGGCGCGCTTCGGGTGGAGCGGCATCCGATCTGCCCGCGGGCTTGTTCGCTCCCGATTCGACGGTGACGAAGCGCAGGCGCTGTTCGCCGGACTCGCCGCTCACTCGTTGCTGTCCTTGCGGTCTCCCGCGACGGCCGCGTACGGACTGGTGCTGGGCGTGCTCGGCCACATTGTCGGCTGGCCGATGGCGCGCGGCGGCTCGCAAAGAATCGCAGATGCGCTCGTGGGGATCATCGAGTCCGCAGGCGGTTCGATCGAGTGCAATCGTCGGGTCGGCTCGCTCACCGAACTGCCGGCCTCGAGTGATGTTGTTCTCGACCTCACACCGCGCCAGGTACTCGACGTGCTGGGTGATCG
This sequence comes from Ilumatobacteraceae bacterium, assembly GCA_963828415.1. Classification (GTDB taxonomy): domain Bacteria; phylum Actinomycetota; class Acidimicrobiia; order Acidimicrobiales; family Ilumatobacteraceae; genus Sva-07. The sequence continues at coordinate 780,289 of CAWHEI010000012.1, read as the reverse complement.
GGTGCCGGCGCGCTACGCGAAATCGTTGCGCCGGTATCGGTACGGGCCCGGTGTGGTGAAGGTCGATTGGGTTCTCGACGGGCCGATCCCGTGGACGAACGCACGCTGCGCACAGGCGGGAACGGTGCACCTCGGTGGAACGTTCGACGAGATCGCGGGCGCCGAGGCCGACGTGGTCGGTGGCCGTCATCCCGATCGGCCGTACGTGCTGATCGCACAACAGACACTGTTCGATACGACCAGGGCACCCGACGGTGTGCATGCTGTGTGGGGCTACTGCCACGTGCCCAACGGGTCGACGTTCGACATGACCGATCGAATCGAAGCGCAGGTCGAGCGGTTCGCGCCAGGATTTCGTGACCGCATCGTGGGGCGTCACGTGATGACGGCCCCGGCGATGGAGGCGTACAACGAGAACTACATCGGTGGCGACATCAACGGCGGCGCAGGCGACGTCGGGCAGTTCGTCGCCCGCCCGACGTGGGGAGTGCACCCGTGGCGGACCCCCGTGGACGGAGTGTGGCTGTGCTCCGCATCCACCCCGCCGGGCGGCGGCGTCCACGGGATGGGCGGTTTCCATGCCGCCAACGACCTGCTGGCCGTTCGCGCTTGAGTCCGTCCTGACAGACATCTCACCGCGCGCTTACGTAGCTCAATGATCATCCTCACTGACGGCGTTCACGATGTCCTCGTCGTCGAGAGTTGCTCGTCGATTCCACCACTCGAAGGGAAGCACGGTCATGACCAACGAAAACATCCCCAGCTCCAAGCCGACCACCGATTCCACCGGCAAGCGGCGCGGCGTGGCACTCGGCGTGGCGGGCGGACTGCTCGCCGGCACGGCCGCGGGTTTGGTGTTCGGCGTGCCTGGACTGACGAGCGCTGCGTCGAGCGATGTCGCGGTTCAGTCGGCTCTCGTCCAACAGGTTGACGACACCGATCCCACGGTCCCGGCCGAGGATCCGGCCGCTGATCCTGCCGCTGCGCCGGAGATGGGCACACGGCTCCGCGAGACGCTGCAGCCGCTCGTCGACGACGGCACGATCACCGCTGAACAGGCTGACGCCGTCACCGCACAGCTGGTCGAGAACCGGCCCGAGCGCGGCGAGGGCGGCTTCGGCGAGGGGCGTGGGTCAGGCGGTCACCGCGGCGGCCCTGGCATGTTCGCCGGCGGTGTGGCCTCCGAGGCACTGACCGATCTGCTCGGCATCGACGCCCAGGAACTGCGCACGCAGCTCCGTGCCGGCGCAACGCTCGCCGAGATTGCAACGGCGCAAGGCGTCGAGGTGCAGGCCGTCGTCGACGAACTCGTCGCCGAGCTGGACGAGCGTCTCACCAACGCCGTCGAGAACGGTCGCATCGACCAGGCCGAGGCCGACCAGAAGCTGGCCGACGCCGAAGCCAAGATCACCGACATGGTCAACAACGGTCGCCCCGAGCGCGGCGCCCCCGACACCGAAGACTGACCGTTCGAAGCGCTACATCCGGGCTCAGACCCTGGATGTAGCGCTTCGTCGCGTCCGCAGGCGGACGTCGATCGTGGCGTGGGGCCGTAGCGTCTCATCATGTGATCTGCGTCGACGTCGCCGGTGTTGGCATGGCCCAACCCGACAAGGTCCTCTTCGAGGACGTTGCGGTCACCGTGTCGACCGGTGACCGCGTCGCGGTTGTCGGTGTCAACGGTTCGGGCAAGACGACGCTGCTGAAGATCATGACCGGAGTGCTCGAACCCGACGAGGGCGATGTCCGATTCGGTCGAGGAGTCAGGATTGCTTCGCTGGAGCAGGATCCGGTGCTTCCGGCCGGCACCGTTCGGGAGTTTCTCGGCGACTCGTGGGAGGTCGCCGCCGTCGCAACGAAGCTCGGTGTCCAGCCACTGCTCGATCGCCGCACCGACGAGCTGTCCGGCGGCCAGGCGAAGAGAGTGGCGCTCGCCAGGATGCTCGCCGACGATGAGCACGGCGACCACGACATGGTGGTGCTCGACGAGCCGACCAACCACCTCGACCTCGAAGCGATCGAATGGCTCGAGTCGCGCCTGGTGAAGATGAACTCGGCGCTCGTGCTCGTCACCCACGACCGCCACGCTCTCGATCGGCTGACCACCGCCGTCGGGCCGAGCAAGGTCGTGGAACTCGATGGTGGACGTTGCTTCGTCCACCAGGCCGCGGCGGGCTCCAGTGCATACGCGACCTACCTCGACGCCCGAGCCGAGCGCATCGACCGCGAAGCGCAAGAGGAGTCGACCCGAAAGATTCTCGCCCGCAAGGAGCTCGCCTGGCTGCGCCGTGGCGCCCCCGCTCGCTCCACCAAGCCGAAGGCGAGGCTGCGGTCGGCAAACGAGATCGTGTCCGGTGGCCCAGCGCCGGTTGGTGTCCGCGGCAACGACCTGCAGCTCGGGGCGGGCACCGCTCGCCTCGGCAACCAGGTGGTCGAACTCGAAGGTGTCGCCCAACGGTTCAACGTTGGCGCCGCCGACGAGCTGACCGTATTCGAGGACGTCGATCTGTTGATCGAGCCGGGCGCACGCTTGGCGGTCGTCGGTCCGAACGGGTCGGGCAAGTCGACCCTGCTCGACATCATCGCCGGGCGCGCTGAGCCAGCGGCCGGAACCGTCAAGCGAGGCAAGACGGTCGTCGTCGGATTCGCCGACCAGCACTCGTCCGATCTCGATCAGAACGCTGTGGTGCGAGAACTGGTCGCCGGTCCGCACCGCGAGCCGGACTTCCGCGATCGCGCCCTGCTGGAGCGGTTCTGGTTCGACAGCACCGCTCAGTACGCGCCGGTGCGGATGCTGTCGGGTGGCGAGCGTCGGCGGCTCCAGCTGGTGATGGTGCTGGCGACGGAGCCGAACCTGCTGATCCTCGACGAGCCCACCAACGACCTCGATCTCGACACGTTGCGGTCGCTCGAGGCGTTCCTCGACGACTGGCCCGGCGCGCTCGTTGTCGCCAGCCACGACCGAGCATTCCTCGACCGTGTTGCCGACCACGTTCTCGCGATCGATCCGGGCGGCACGGTCCGCCGTGTCCCCGGCGGTGTCGCCGGCTGGCTCGCCGAACGGTCGTCCGGGAGTTCGCAGAAGCCGACCGTCACGACGTCCGCACCGAAGCAGGCAGTCGCGCCGAAGCCGAAGGGTGCGCCGAGCCAATACACGGTCGGTCGCCAGCTCCGCGAGACCGAGCAAGCGATGACCAAGGCGCAGAAACGCGTCGATCAGCTCACCGAACGGCTCGCCACGGCCACCGATCACACCGAACTCCACACGATCGGCTCCGACCTCGCCACCGCACAATCCGAACTCGACGAGCTCGAGTCGCGCTGGTTGGAGCTCGCCGAACTCCAGAGCGGCTGAGTCCCGCGCCTCCCGCGTGGCACGGCACGCGCGGATCTCAGCGGATCTGGTTTCGACTGCCGCGACCAGATCCGCCGAGAAATGCACGGGTCGGCCATCGGGCCGCTGCCTGCTCAGGCGTCGGCGGCGCTGCGGACCTTGTCGGCAAGGTTGCTGGGCAGCGGTTGATAGCCGTGGTGATCGATCTCGAACGAGCCGCTGGCCCCGCTGAGCGAGCGCAGGTCGAGGGCGTAGCGCAGGATCTCCGACGTCGGCACGAGCGCATGGATGGTCGTGATGCCGGATTCGTCGGTGTCGGCGCCCTGCACCTGCGCCCGACGCGAGTTGAGGTCGCCGAGCACGTCGCCGTGATGAACGGCCGGCACCTGGACGTGGATCTCGCTGATCGGTTCCAGGAGGTCGACGCCGACCTGGTCGATGGCCTCGCGCAACGCCATCGCGCCCGCCATCTTGAAACTCATCTCCGACGAGTCGACGGCATGGTGCTTGCCACCGGTGCACACCGCCCGCACATCGACGATCGGGAATCCGTCGCGTCCGCCCCGTGTCATGGCCTCCTCGATGCCGGCACCGACTGCGGGCACGAGGTTCTTCGGGATGACGCCACCGGTCACCTCGCTCGCGAACTCGAATCCGGCGCCGGCGGGGAGCGGCTCGAATCGCACGGTTGCCACGCCGAACTGGCCGTGGCCGCCGCTCTGCTTCTTGTGTTTGCCTTCCACTTCGATCGGCGCCGCCAGGGTCGCTCGGTAGGCAACGCGAACGTCATCGACCAGGAGTTCGACACCCGCGCGTTCGATGCGTGCGACCGCCACGCGCACGTGCGTTTCTCCGCCACCGCTCAAGATGGTCTGACCCGTCGAGTCGTCGTGACGGACGGCGAGGGTCGGGTCTTCGATCACGAGGCGGTGCAGTGTCGTGGCGAGGCGGTCCTCGTCGGACTGCTTCGCGGCGGCGATCGCGACGCCGTACACCGGGCGGGGAAGCGTGGGGAGCATCGCAGTGACCGGCATGCCGTCGGGCGCCAGGGTGTCGCCGGTGCGGGTGTCGGAGAGCTTGGTCGCCGCCACGATGTCGCCGGCGCCCGCGGAGTCGACGTGCGTCTGCGAGTTCCCGGTGAGCGAGATGAGGTTGTGCAGGCGTTCCTTGGTGCCCGTGCGGGAGTTGACGAGGACGTCGTCGGCGCGGAGCGTGCCGGAGAGCACCTTGAGCAGGGAGATCTGGCCGAGGAACTCGTCGACGGTGGTCTTGAAGACGAGCACGAGCGGTGCTGCGGTCGGGTCGGGGACGACTTCGACGATGTCGCCGGCTGCCTCGACGGTGGCCGGTCCCGCGTCGCCGGGCGCCGGGCCGACTCGACAGATGAAGTCGGCGAGTTGGTCGGCACCGATCGGTGTGGTGGCCGAACCGCACAGGACCGGGAACGCGAGCGCCTGATCCACCGCTTCGTGCAGGAGGCGCTCGAGTTGATCGGGCGATGGTTCGTTGCCCTCGAGGTACTGCGCGAGGAGGTCGTCGTCGAGTTCGATCACATCGTCGACGAGGTGCTCGTGTTCGGCGCGCTCGATCTCGGCGAGATCGGCGGGAACGTCGGTGGGCTCGGCATGCCCGGAGTCGTAGACGAACGCATGATGGGTGAGCAGGTCGGTCACGCCGTGGAAGCTCGACTCGGCGCCGATCGGCAGCTCGGTCGGGTCGGCATGTGATCCGAAGGCGTCACGGACCTGCGCGAGTGTGCGGTCGAACGACGAGCGCTCTCGGTCGAGCTTGTTGACGAACACCATCCGCGGGATACCGAGTTCGGCGGCGTGGCGCCACAGTACGAGATCCTGTGACTGGACGCCGGCGACGCCATCGATGACGAACACGGCGAGGTCGGCAGCGGCCAGCCCGAACAACGCCTCGCCACGAAAGTCGGGGTAGCCGGGCGTGTCGATGAGGTTGATGCGGTGCTCGTTCCAGTCGAACGATGCCAGCGACAGCGAGATCGACTGGTGGCGCTCGCGTTCGTCGGGATCGTCATCCATCACGGTCGACCCCTTCTCGATCACCCCGGCCCGGGCGATCACCCCGGCTCGGAAGAGCAGGGCCTCTGCCAAGCTCGTCTTGCCGCTGCCCTGGTGCCCCACGAGCACCACGTTCCTGATCTGTTCGGTCGGCCGCATCGGGACCCCTTTCGTGCCCGACCAGTTTCCACCTCGGACATCCTCTGCGGCAACCGACCAAGGGCCCGAAGGTGGCGTCAGCTGTCGGCCGGCTCCGGTGTGGCGGCGACGTCTCGCGCTGCGGTCGAGATCAATCGGGCGATGTCGACGTCGAGCGTGGTCAACCCGCCGGTGGCGTGGGTGGTGAGCGTGATGTGGACGGTTCCGGGGTACCGGATCTCCATGTCGGGGTGATGCTGGTTGTCCTCAGCGATCACCGCAACCGCTCGCACCAGGTCGGCGCCGGCGAGGTAGGTGGGCGCACGGAACACCGCAGCGATTGCGGGACCGTCGACGACCGTCCAATCGTCGATGCCATCGAGTGCCGCAAAGTGATCCGCTGAGACCTCGGTGTACTCCATCGTGAGAGTCAAGCACGCCGATGATCCCTCTGTCTCCATGACACCCGCTCTCTAGAGTGGGCCGCACATGACTGACGACGAGCTGTTCGCCGACGACATCCCGCATCCCGCCGACGCAGCGTCGCCCGATGCGCTGGCCGATCCGTTCGGCGGCAACGGTCCGTCGCCGTTCGCCGAAGGCCTCAACCCCGACCAGCTCGACGCCGTGGCGCACGAAACCGGCCCGCTGCTGGTGATCGCCGGTGCTGGATCCGGCAAGACACGGGTCTTGACGCATCGAATCGCACACCTGATCCACAACGGTGTGCACCCGTCGAAGATCCTGGCGATCACGTTCACGAACAAGGCTGCTGCCGAAATGCGCGAGCGGGTCGGCGCGCTCGTCGGCCCGGTCGTGAAGACGATGTGGGTGTCGACGTTCCACTCGGCGTGCGTGCGCATCCTGCGAGCCAACGCCGACGCGCTCGGCTATCCCCGCCAGTTCTCGATCTACGACGCCGCCGACTCGAACCGCCTGACCAGCTACGTCATCCGCGATCTCGGCCTCGACGCAAAGCGGTTCACGCCACGCGGCGTGCACGCGATCATCAGCCTCTGGAAGAACGAGCTGATCGACCCCGACGAGGCGCACCGCCGGGCGCAGAACATCTTCGACCGCAAGCACGCCGACGTCTATGCCGAGTACCAGGCCCGTCTGCTCAAGGCCGGGGCGATGGACTTCGACGACCTGCTCACCAACACCGTGAAGCTGTTCCGGGAGCACGGCGACGTGCTCGAGCATTATCGCCAGCGGTTCCAGCACATCCTCGTCGACGAGTACCAGGACACGAACCAAGCCCAGAACGAACTGGTGCTCCTCCTCGCCGACGGCCACCGCAACGTCTGCGTCGTGGGTGACACCGACCAGTGTCTGCCGCCGGGCACGTTGATCGGCGGTCCCGCAGGCCCGAGACCGATCGAGGAGGTCGCAATCGGTGACGTCGTGCACGGCGCCGGTGGTCGTGCGAACGTCCAGGTGGGAACCGTGACCCATGTGCACGAGGGCAGCTACGACGGTCATCTGGTCGAGATCACCGCAGCCGGCTGCGCCGTCCGGGCCACGCCGCACCACCTGGTGCCCGCCCGTCTGCTGGCGCAACAGGGCCAATGGTTGGTGTACCTGATGTTCCGAGCCGACCGGGGGTGGCGGATCGGTCGAACCGTCGGCGCTCGCCCGCCGGGGAAGGGCAAGCTGCAACACGGTCTCGTCGTGCGCACCAATCAGGAACACGCCGACGCTGCGTGGATCCTGAAGGTGTGCGACTCGATGGCGGAGGCCGCCTACTTCGAGTCGTACTTCGCCGCAGAGTACGGGCTTCCGACAGCGTGTTTTCACGACGCCGGCCGATCGCTCGCGATGGACGACGTCTGGCTGCAGCGGCTCTACTCGTCGGTCGAGACCGAACTGCGCGCCAAGCTGCTGATGGAGGATCGCCTGCTCCATCGCGAGTTCCCCCACCATCGTCCCCAGAACGGGGCCCGACGGTCGGCGATCAATCTCACGATGTTCTCCGACCGTCGCACCACCGTCGGCTACCACCGAGTCCAGTGGTCGTCGAACCGCGCCGATGTGATCGACGCGCTCGAGCGCGGCGGCGTGAAGCTGAGGGCCAGCAAGCACCGTCCGCTGCGCTACGAGACGTCGTGGAAGGACTACCGGCAGGCGCTCGCCGACGCGAAACGCGTGGCCGCTATCGGCGGCCTCGACGTCCGCCGTCGACTCGCTCACGACGGAACCACCTACGACCTGATTCCGTTTGCTCACGTTCACCCTGGCATGGAGGTGCTCGTTCGCGATGGCGGGCGGTGGATACCTGCGAATGTCGACAGCGTCGAGTTCGTGCCGTACAGCGGCCCGGTGTACGACCTCGACGTCGATGTCGCCCACACCTACGACGCCAACGGGCTCCTCGTGCACAACAGCGTCTACAAGTTCCGCGGCGCCGACTTCCGGAACATCCTCGAGTTCGAGGAGGCGTTCCCCGACGTCACCACGGTGATCCTCGACCAGAACTACCGCAGCACCCAGACGATCCTGGACGCCGCCAACGCCGTGATCGACAACAACGTCGAGCGCAAGCCGAAGTCGTTGTGGACCGACAGCGGGATGGGCGAACGGATCGTCCGCTACCACGCCGAGGACGAGGGCGACGAGGCCACCTGGGTCGCCGGCACCGCCCGTCAGTTGCACGCCGACGACGCCACCAACTTCCGCGAGATGGCGGTGCTCTACCGCACCAACGCCCAGAGCCGGGTGATCGAGGAAGCCTTCATGCGCCTCGGCGTGCCCTACAAGGTCGTTGGCGGCACACGCTTCTACGACCGGCGCGAGATCAAGGACGCGATGGCGTACCTGAAGGCCGTCATCAACCCCGCCGACGAGGTGAGCGTCAAGCGGGTGCTCAACGTGCCCAAGCGTGGTATCGGCGACGCCAGCGTCGCGAAGCTCGACTCGTTCGCCGGAGCGGAAGGGATCGCTTTCGTCGAGGCGCTGCGTCGTGCCGACGAAGCGGGCATCACCGGCCCGGCCGTCCGCGGCATCGCGTCGTTCGTCGATCTGCTCGACACGATGGCCACCGTCGTCGCCGACCCCGACCAGGGCCCCGGCGACGTGCTGCAGGCGGCGATCGACGGTTCCGGCTATCTCGCCGAACTCGAAGCCGAGGACACGATCGAGGCCCACACCCGCATCGAGAACCTCGGCGAGCTGGTCGGCTCGGCTCGCGAGTTCACGGTGATGGACGAGTTCCTCGAACAGGTGGCACTCGTCGCCGACACCGACGATCTCCCCGATGGCGAGATCGAGGACCAGGTGGTGCTGATGACGCTGCACTCGGCGAAGGGCCTCGAGTTCCCGGTCGTGTTCCTCGTCGGTTGCGAGGAGGGGATCTTCCCGCACATCCGGGCCCTCACCGAGCCGGCCGAGATGGAGGAGGAACGCCGCCTCGCGTACGTCGGCATCACCCGGGCGATGAAGCGGCTGTACATGTCGCACGCGTGGAGTCGTCAGCTGTTCGGTTCCACGCAGTACAACCCGCCGTCACGTTTCTTCGACGAGATTCCCGCAGCGCTCATCGAGTCGAAGGGCAACATCAGCGGCCGCTCCACGTACGGCCGCCAGAGCTACCGGCGTCGCGACTCCGACTACGGCGACCCGCCGCCGTACCGCCGAGGTGGAGGTGGCGGCGGTCGCGACATCAACGCCGACATCCTCGACGCCAAAGCAGCCCAGGAGGAGCATCGAGATCGAGTCGTCGAGGCAGCCATCCGGTCGGGCGCCAAGGCGGCGGCGACGCCGACGAACAGCCAGGAACTCGGTCTGCGCATCGGTGACGACGTCGAGCATCCGGCGTTCGGTGCCGGTGTGATCATCGACATCTCCGGCTCGGGTGAGAAGGCCGAGGCCACGATCAACTTCCCCGGCGCCGGCACCAAACACCTCGCGCTCGCCTGGGCCCCCCTCAAGAAGCTCTGAAGCTGCGTCGCGCCGATCGCATCTCGTGAACAACTTCACCTCTCCGAGGTGAAGTTGTTCACGAGAACGGCGGGGAGGCGGGTCAGGCGCGCGGAGCGAGGATCATCTGGGTGCAGCGGAACAGCGCCATCGTGCGCCCGGTGCCGGCGTTGGTCACCTCGGCGTCCCACACGTGCGTGGTGCGGCCGAGATGGACGGGCGTGCAGCGGCACACGACGAGATCGCCGACGCGTGCGCTCGACAGGAAGTTCGACTTCAGCTCGATCGTGGTGAACGACTCGCCGGGGCCGAGGTTGTGCCCGCATCCGATTGCGGCGCACGTGTCGGCGAGTGCGATCACCGCCGGAGCGAACAGGAAGCCGGTCCCCGCGATCAGCGACTCGGTCACCGCGATGTGGCCGACGACCAGGTCGGGCGCGGAATGGTCGAACACGCATCCCATCTGACCCGGTATCAACGGCCCGAAGAACTCGTTGTCGAGTCGCGCCCGCTCGACAGGATCGGAACGATCGTCGCTCATCGGCTCACGGTAGGTGCTGTCGGTCGGCTTCTCGTGAACTAGTGCGCGTTCTGAGCGCGCACTTGTTCACGAGAACGAGTGGCTCAGACGAGTCCGAGGCGTTCCATCGCCCGCTGGTACTCGACGACCTCGATGCGCTGGTTGCGTGACACCGACTCGGCGAAGGCGGTGATCTCCTCGCGGGCGCCGTTGGCCGCAGCGTGGTCGCCCATGTGGACGCCACCGAAGTGGTGGTCGGTCATGATCTCGAACCACAGCAGATCCTGCTCGGCGCCAGTGGCGTCGGCGAGTTCCTGCAGCCGCTCGGGCGTCTGCATGCCCGGCATCTCCGCCACGGGGGTCGGCTCGCCCATCCACTCCATCGCGGTGCGATCGGGGACGCCGCGGGCGTAACCCTCCTCGGCGAGCCAGTCCTCCATCCAGCCGATGTCGCGGGTCTGGAACATGATCACCTCGCGGGCGTACGGGGCTGCGTCGCCTTGAGGCTGGGCGTCGAGGTAGATGTTGGAGATCAGCAGGGCCTGGTCGTGGTGGTCGAGCATGTCCTGGAGGAACCCGACGTCGACGGCGTTCATCGGTGTCGGAGGTTCGTCGTCGGCGCCGAGCGCCCAGATGGCCGCACCTGCGAACAACCCGGTGATCACTGCCGTCGCGAGCACGATCAGGACCAGCCGCAGCAACCGCTGGGCGCTGTCGTCGGACAGTGTCTCGTCGATGGATGCCTCAGCGCCGACGATGGCACCGTCGGGTTCCTCGAGTCGGGTCGGCGAGCGCATCGTCACAGTGTAGGGAGCCAGCCGATCTGACGAACCGCAGCGCTCGCCGTAACCTTGCGGCGCCATGATGCGTCGATTCGTCTTCTCCGCTGCTGTTGTGTCGGCGGCTGTACTCGCCATCGGCGGTGTTGCGTCGGCGCACATCGATCCGGACCCGACGGAGGCCCAAGCCGGGTCGCGTCTCACCGTTGGCTTCACGGTGGAGCACGGTTGTGAGGGGTCGCCGACGGTGCAGCTCGACATGCGCCTGCCCGAGGGTGTCACCGACCCGGCCGCCGAGCCCGTCGACGGATGGGACGGCTCGATCGAGACCGTCGAAGGTGATGTCATCGTGACCTTCGCGGGCGGACCGCTCGCCGACGACGTCGAGGGCACGTTCTCGGTGACGATGACGCTGCCGCCGACTCCCGACACGACCATCTACTTCCCGTTCGTGCAGCGCTGCGAAGTCGGCGAGATCAGGTGGATCGGCGTCCCCACGGAACCTGGTGAGGAACTCGACGAACCGGCGCCCGCAATGGCGCTCACCGGACCGATCGCCACCATCCCGACCACCGTGCCGGTCACCGAGCCGACCGAGCCTGAGGCCATCGCGCCGGAGACCACCGAGGCCGCCGCCGAGACGACCGAGGCTCCCACCACGACCGAAGCATCGACCGAGACGAGCGCGGCGCCCGCCACGAGCGAGCCGATCTCCACTGGGATCGACGAGGACGGCGACCCCCGAACCGGCACGATCATGTTCATCGTGTCGATCGCCGCCGTCGTCGGGCTCGGAGCGTTCGTCGTCCACCGGTCCCGACAGGCCCGCGCCGGCAACCCTCCGGACGCCGACTGAATCGAACCACCATGGCGTCCTCTGAGTTCCCGTTGTCGGTCCGTGGCCGGTCCGCCGCACTCTGGGGTGCGCTGATCGTGGTGCTGGGCATCGTGCTCGGCGCCGGTACGGCGTCGGCCCATGCCGAACTGCTGTCTTCGTTCCCGGCCAATCAGCAGCTCCTCGAGGAAGCGCCCACCGAGATCGCCCTGCAGTTCACCGAGGCCGTCGATCCCATCGAGCCCGGCATTCGGCTGCTCGACGCGAACGGTGACGATGTGGAGATCGGTGCTGTCGACCAGACCGCCGGCTCCGATCGGATGCGGGCATCGATCCCGACGACCCTCGACGACGGCACCTATGTCGTTGCCTGGCAGGGAGTGTCGGCCGACTCGCACCGCGTGCGCGGCTCGTTCACGTTCTCGGTCGGTGTGCCGTCGGCGGTGACGCCCGGTGTGGTCGACGGGCTCTTCGACGGTGGGGCCGACAGCAGCTCCGACGACATCATGCTCGGCATCGGACGGTTCGTCAGCTACGCCGGTGTCGGTCTGCTCGTCGGGGGCCTGGTGCTTGCCCTTGCGCTGACCCCCTCGGTGATCGGGTCTCGCCGTGTGGGCATCCTGCTCGTCGTGTCGGCCGAAGTCGCGCTCGTCGGCACGCTGTGGATGATCGCCGCGCAGGCGAACCTGATCGGCGACTCGTTCCTGGCATGGGGGTCGGTCGCCGACACGCAGTCCGGCCAGTGGTGGATCGCCCGGCTGGTCGTGATCGCGCTGTTCTGTGTGCTCATCCCGTTGCGATCACGGTTCGCGGTACGCGGTGGCCTCGCCGTGGTGGCAGCGCTCGCGCTCGGCGTGTTGGGCGTCGTTGCCGCCGGTGGTCACGGGATCTCCGGCGACTCGATCGTCGTTGGGTTCGTGGCCACACTCGTGCACCTTGCCGCGATGTCGATCTGGCTCGGTGGCCTCGCCGTCGTGTTGGTCGCACCGCCACGAGGCGAGTTCTGGGACACGGTCATCCGCTTCTCCCCGTGGGCGCTCGGCTCGGTCGTCGCGCTCGCCGTCACCGGTGGCATCAACGCGTGGCGTCAGCTCGGAACGATCTCCGGCATCACCGAGTCGAGCTACGGACGCTGGCTGGTGATCAAGCTGGTGCTCGTTGTTCTCGTCGTCGGAGTTGCCGCGTTCAGTCGGCGAATGGCTCACACTCGTGGCGACGAAGCCAGCGGGCTCGTTCGTCGTTCCGTCGGATTCGAGATCGCGGGAATCGTGCTGATCCTCGGCGCGACCGCCGGGCTCGTGAATTCTCCGCCCCCGGTCGCTGTGCCCGAGATCGTGTCGGTGTCGGCGGTGGTGGGTGCCCGCGTCGCCCAGGTCGAGTTGGAGCCCGCGGTCACCGGGGGCACCGAGATGCACGTCTACATCACGTCACCGTCGGGTGCGCTCGACCGCGCCGACGAGATCTCGGTGCGAGCGGAGCTCCCGGAGGCCGACATCCCGCCGTTCGACGTCGAGGTCTTCCCGGCCGGTGCCAATCACGTGGTCGGCGCCAATCTGAACCTGCCGGTCGCTGGCCTGTGGACCTTCGAGGTCACGGCCCGCTACGGCGACTTCGACGAAGTGGTGTTCGTGGTGGAGATCCCGGTCTCGGACTGACACAGGGTTGCGCTTTGATTCTCAGTCAGTGAGAATGAAGCCATGTCGTCATCCAACGCAGGCGTTCACGGTCACGGTCACGATCACGGTCTCGGCCAGGCGCGGGCTGGCGAGCGGCACCGCGGCCGGTTGGTCGCCGCGTTCAGCGTCATCGCCGCGTTCTTCGTGGTCCAGGCGACGGCTGCGGTTGCCACGAACTCGCTCGCGTTGTTGTCGGACGCCGGCCACATGCTGACCGACGTGGTCGGCATCGGGATGGCGCTCGCTGCGATCGGCCTCGCCACCCGTTTCGAGCGTCGCGGAGCCTCGACCGCATCGAGGCACACGTTCGGCCTCTACCGACTCGAGATCCTCGCTGCGTTCGTGAACTCACTACTGCTGTTCGCCGTCGCCATCTGGGTGGCCGTCGAGGCAATCCGCCGACTGGGCAGCGAGCCCGTGGTGCTCGGCGGGCCCATGCTCGTCGTTGCCGTCCTCGGTCTGATCGCCAACCTCGTCGCCTTCGCACTGCTGCGGTCGGGCGCGAAGGAGTCGATCAACGTCGAGGGCGCCTACCTCGAAGTGCTCGCCGACACCGTCGGTTCGGTCGGCGTGATCATCGCCGCGCTGCTCTTGGCGGTGTTCGGCTGGACCTGGGTCGACTCGGTGGCCGGCGTGCTGATCGGCCTCTGGATCCTGCCGCGAGCCTGGCGGCTGGGTGGGGTCGCCGTGACGATCCTGCTCCAGGCAGCGCCGAACCACATCGACCTCGACCGACTCGCTGACGAGCTCTCCTCGATCGAAGGGGTCGTCGATGTGCACGACCTCCACGTCTGGACCCTCACGTCCGACATGGACGCTGCGTCGGCGCACCTCGTGACGGCTTCGACGGCCGACTCGCACGGTGTGCTCGACGATGCTCGCCACTGTCTGGCCGCACGCCACGGCATCTCGCACGCCACGCTGCAGGTCGAGCCCGACGATCACGAGGGCTGCGATCAGATCACCTGGTGACGAGATCTGCTGCGCAGGCCCGCGACCTGCAAGAATCGTCGGCGTGAAGGCAGCAATCTTGGTCGAGAGCTTGACGGGCAACACGTGGACGGCAGCCGAGAAGGTCGCGGACCTCCTGGCGCAGGAGCGCTGGACCATCACCGGATTGTCGAAGGTGAAGCAGCCGGACTACGCGTCGATCCAGCAGGCCGATCTGATCCTGGTCGGCACGTGGGTGCACGGAGCGTTCCTGTTCGGTCAGGCACCGTGGGCCGTGTCGAACATCGCCAACCTGCCCACGATGCGGGGAAAGCGTGCGGCGGGGTTCTGTACGTTCGCGCTCGATCCGGGAAAGTCGCTCGACAAGCTCGATCGTGCCCTCGGCGACACCGGCGCCTATGTCATCGGCGGGCTGGCGATGAGTCGCAGCAAGCTCGGCCAACACACCGAGATCTTCGCCGAGCGCCTCGTCGATGCCATGGCCCTCGGCTGACTCCGACTCGCACGTAGCACCCACGTTTGTGCGCAGATTCCGGAGGACCGTCCCACCCGGAATGCAGCGCAAACGTGGGTTTTCCGCTCAGCTGGGCGTGGTGGTCGAGGTGACGCCGACGAGGTCGATGTAGAGCACCCGCTGGTTCTCGACCACCGGGAACACCCCGGACCCGGGTGGAGACAGGTCGGCGACGGTGATCGTGACGCCGTCGCAGTCGATGAACTCACGGGTGCCCTCGACCTGCTCGACGGGGCAGTCCGGTCGACCGATCGGGTATGCGTAGAAGATCCGCCAACCGCGCGTCGGGTCGGAGCCCTCGTGGTCGAGCACCAGCGTGCGTTCGCCGGTCGTGGTGTTCAGCCCGGGAAAGATGATCGGGCCCTCCTCCTCGACGATCTGGGCGGCGTTCTGCACGGACCCGACCTCGAACCGACTGGGGGCCAGACGATCGGTCACCTCGACGCCGCCGCCGGAAATCCACGCGGCGATGCCCCAGGTGACGAGCGCGAGCAGGACGAAAAATGCGAGTCCACCGAGGACCGGCACGACCGCACGTGCGAACGGTGACTTCAACCGAACCGATTGGCGAGCGGCGGAATTCGACATCGGCCACAGTCTGCCGGGGAACGGGTGGTTCGATGGGTCGACCGCCGTTTCGGCGCATCGCGCCGACGTGCCCTATGGTTCATCACTCGTGAAGCGCACGTACCGCATCGTCGTGGCGAAACCCGGTCTCGATGGCCACGATCGGGGCGCGAAGACCATCACACGCGCGCTGCGCGATCACGGCTTCGAGGTCATCTACACCGGTCTGCACCAGACCCCGGAGCAGATCGCCGAAACCGTCCTGCAGGAGGACGCCGATGGCGTTGGCCTCTCGCTGCTCTCCGGGGCACATCTCACCTTGTTTCCCCGGGTGATGGAGGAACTGCGCAGCCGTGACCTGGGTGACGTGCTCGTGTTCGGCGGCGGGGTCATTCCCGATGCCGACGCCAGAGCGCTCCGCGAACAGGGCGTGGCCGAGATCTTCGGTCCCGGTTCGTCGCTGAAGGCGATCGGCCAGTGGCTGGAGACGACGCTCGACGAATCCGAATCCGACTGACCGCGGCCGCGGTCGGTCATCAGTACGCAACCGTACGCAACCAGAAAGCGAGTGACCCCGACGTGGACCTCTTCGAGTACCAGGGCAAGCAGTACTTCGCCCGCTACGACATCCCGGTCAGCCCGGGCGGGCCGGCCGACACGGTCGACGAGGCGGTGAAGGAGGCCAACCAGGCCGGCTACCCCGTGGTGGTCAAGGCACAGGTGCAGGTCGGTGGCCGCGGCAAGGCCGGTGGCATCAAGCTCGCTGACAACGAGGCCGAGGTGCGCGAGCACGCCGGCAACATCCTCGGCATGGACATCAAGGGCCACGTCGTCAAGCGCCTCTGGATCGAGAGCGCCTCCGACATCGACGAGGAGTACTACGCCAGCTTCACGCTCGACCGTGCCGCCAAGAAGCATCTCCTGATGCTGTCGGCCGAAGGTGGCGTCGAGATCGAAGCGGTCGCCGAGTCGAACCCCGATGCGATCGTCAAGCTGCACATCAACCCCGTCGATGGGCTCGATGCCGCCACCGCCCGCCAGGCATGCGTCGACGCGAAGCTGCCCGAACGGGCACTCGACGGCGCCGCAGACATCCTCGTGAAGCTCTACCGCTGCTTCACCGAGGGCGACTGCGACCTCGCAGAGATCAACCCGCTGATCCTCAAGCCGACCGGCGAGGTGCACGCCCTCGACGCCAAGGTCACCCTCGACGAGAACGCCGAGTTCCGTCACCCCGAGTGGGACGCCTTCCGCGGCCTCACCGAGATGGACGAGCGCGAGAAGATGGCTGCCGAGAAGGGCCTGCAGTACATCGGCCTCGACGGCACCGTGGGCATCATCGCCAACGGCGCCGGCCTCGCGATGTCAACGCTCGACGTGGTCAATCAGGTCGGTGGATCCGCCGCCAACTTCCTCGACATCGGCGGCGGCGCCAACGCCGACGTGATGGCCGGTGCGCTCGAGGTGATCAACTTCGACGACAAGGTCCAGTCGATCCTGATCAACATCTTCGGTGGCATCACCCGCGGCGAAGAGGTCGCCAAGGGCATCGTCGAGGCGATGAGTCGCGTCGATCTGCGTGCACCGATCGTGATCCGCCTCGACGGCACCAACGCCGAGGAGGGTCGCCAGATCCTGCTCGACGCCGGCATTTCCGCCGACAAGCTCCAGTCCGAACCCACCATGCTCGACGCCGCCCGTGCGGCCGTTGCGAAAGCGAAGTGAGATAGCCATGGCCATCTTCGTCAACGAGAACACCAAGGTCATCGTCCAAGGACTGACGGGCGGGCAGGGCAAGTACCACGGCCTGCGCAACCGCGACTACGGCACCCAGATCGTCGCCGGCGTCACCCCCGGCAAGGCCGGACAAGACGTCGACGGCATCCCGATCTTCGACACCGTTGCCGATGCGGTCGCCGCCACCGGCGCCACCGCGTCGTTCGTCGCCGTGCCGCCGAAGTTCGCGTCCGACGCGATCCTCGAGGCGGCTGCCGCCGGCATCGGCTTCGTCGTCTGCATCACCGAGGGCATCCCGGCCCAGGACGAGGCCAAGGTCTACAACACGCTCGTTCGTGACTTCCCGAACACGCGTCTGCTCGGCCCGAACTGCCCGGGCATCATCAGCCCCGGCAAGTGCAACATCGGCATCACCGCCGGCGAGATCGCCCAGGTGCCGTCAGCTGACGGTCCCAACGTGGGCATCGTGAGCCGCTCCGGCACGCTGACGTATCAGGCGCTGTACGAACTCAAGCAGAAGGGCATCGGCGTATCGACGTGTGTCGGCATCGGCGGCGACCCCGTGCCCGGCACGAACTTCATCGATTGCCTCGCCGAGTTCCAGGCCGACCCCGAGACGCACGCGATCATGATGATCGGCGAGATCGGTGGGTCGGCAGAGGAAGAGGCCGCCGAGTTCATCAAGGCCAACGTCACCAAGCCGATGAGCGCCTACATCGCCGGCGTCACCGCGCCGGCCGGCAAGAAGATGGGCCACGCCGGCGCCATCGTCTCGGGCGGCAAGGGCACCGCCCAGGGCAAGATGGATGCGCTCGCCGCCGCTGGTGTGAAGGTCGGCCTCAACCCGACCGAAGCCGGCGAACTGATGGCGGAGATCGTCGCCTCACTCTGACAGCTTCACCACGCTCGACCGTTCGAACGCGTGAACAAATGGCGCCCTGAGGAGGTCATCTGTTCACGCGTTCGGCGCGTCAGCCCTGAGGCGGTGCGGGAGGGGCGGGAGGAGTTGGAGGGGCGGGAGGGGCTGGAGGAGTGGGAGGGGCTGGAGGAGTGGGTGGTGCCGGCGGCGGGGGATCCATCGGCGGAGGCGGCGGGGGAGCATCGTCGCCCTTTGGTCCGTCTGCCTTGGCGAAGCTCGACTTGAGCTTGTCGACGTCGGTGAGGTCCTTGAGGGTGCCGCCGGATGCCTGAAAGTTCAGGTATGCCCCGGCGGCCGCCACGAGACCGGAGAGGACCGACAGGATCATGCCGATCCCGCGGCCGACGTCGCCGCCGGCGGCTTCGATCTGGTCCTTGCCGTCGATCGGGTTGAAAATGATCCGCAGCAGGAGCAACAGCGCCGCCAACCCGGTGGCAACGAGCAGGATCAGCGGCCACGGCGCCTGGTCCGTCTTGAGGATGCCTTGGACGAGCAGGACGGTGATCACCGCGCTGGCGATCACCAGGAACCACGGGATCGTGCCGGTGAAGAAGAAGTCGAAGACGTTGCCGCCGGAGCTGGTGAACCCGAAACCGGAAACGGTCACCCAGTTGAAGAATCCGAAGATGAAGATGCCGATGCCACCTCCGATCATGAGCCAGTCGGGTGTCTTGAATTTGCTGAAGTCCATGTGAATCCCCTCCGGAATTGCTGGTGTGCGGTTCTCCCCCGAGCGACCGTAGTGCGGTCGGCAATCCTGACCGCGCACCTCGCCGGTAGTGGCGCTTTCGTTGACATGTCTCGTTGCGGCGACGCGTTGGCTACGGTCGCGTTCGTGCCTACCGCGCTTCTCTCCGTCTACGACAAGTCCGGCATCGTCGAGTTCGCCGAGTCACTCCACGGCCTGGGCTGGTCGCTCGTGTCGAGCGGCGGAACCGCGCGAGTCATCGCCGAGGCCGACATTCCGGTCACCGATGTGGCCGAGCTGACGGGACTGCCGGCCATTCTCGGGCATCGAGTGGTCACGCTGCACCCGAAGATCCACGGCGGCATCCTCGCGGATCCCACTGATGCCGAGCACGTCGCCGACATGGAACACCACGGCATCGCGCCGATCGACCTCGTCGTGGTCAACCTGTATCCGTTCTCGTCGGATCCGAGCATCGGGCTGATCGACATCGGCGGGCCCGCCATGGTCCGTGCCGCTGCCAAGAACCATGCACACGTCGGCATCCTGGTCGACCCAGCCGACTACGAGTCCGTGCTGACCGAGCTTCGAGAGGATGGCTCGCTCACCGACATGACCCGGCGTCGCCTCGCACGCACGGCGTTCGCGCACACGGCTGCGTACGATGCCGCAATCGTCACCTGGTTCGACGAGTCGAGTGCTGGGGACAACGACGACGCTGTGCTCCCATCGTCGATCCACCTCGCGCTCGAACTCGCGCAGCCGTTGCGATACGGCGAGAACCCCCACCAGCAGGGCGCTCGATACCGCCAGGCCGGCGCCACCAGTTGGTGGGACTCGATGACCCAGCACGGCGGCAAGGAACTCAGCTACCTCAACGTGTTCGACACCGAGGCGGCGTGGCGGCTCGTCCACCGTTTCGACGAGCCGGCGGTGGTGGTCGTCAAGCATGCCAACCCATGCGGGGTGGCAGTCGCCGACGACATCACCGAGGCCTACATCCGCGCCAACGCCTGCGACCCCGTCAGCGCGTTCGGCGGCATCATCGCTGCGAACCGCACGGTGACTGCAGAGATGGCCACGGCGATCGGTGACGTGTTCACCGAGGTCGTCGTTGCGCCGGACTTCGAACCGGAAGCGCTCGAGATCCTCGCCGTCAAGAAGAACCTGCGTGTGATGTCGGCCAACGCCGCATCGCCGCTGCCGTTCGATGTCCGCCCGGTCGACGGTGGTCTACTCGTTCAGCAGCCGGATCCGATTGCGGGGCGCAGCGAAGAGTGGCGGGTCGTCACCGCTGCCAAACCGACCGACGCTCAATGGGCCGATCTCGAGTTCGCGTGGCAGGTCTGTGCAGCGGTCAGCAGCAACGCGATCGTCTACGTCAAGGACCTGCAGGCGTTCGGTATCGGTGCCGGCCAGCAGAATCGTCTCGATTCGGCTCGCATCGCCGCCGAACGGTCAGCCGGCAGGGCTGACGGTGGTGCCTGTGCGAGCGATGCGTTCTTCCCGTTCCGTGACGGCCTCGACGCCGCCGCAGCAGCAGGCATTGCCTGCGTGATCCAACCAGGCGGCTCGGTCCGCGACGAAGAAGTCATCGCCGCCGCCGACGAACACGGCATCGCCATGGTCTTCACCGGCCAGCGCCACTTCCGGCACTGAATCGATTGGTCCGGATCGATTGGTCCGGCCTCACGGCACGCTGGAACCTGGCGATCGAGGTCGGCTGGACGCCAGCCTTGGTCGCTGGCGCTCCCGGCGGCGGGCGTGCAGGGCGCTGGAGTGTCCTTTGTCAGCCGGCGGCGGGTTCCGGGGCGGCGCCGAACTGGTTCGGACCGTTGGTGCCCTCCATCGCGCAGAACACGAGGAGGATGATCGCTCCGACGAACGGAATGAACGCGAGCAGGAGCAGCCAGCCGGACTTGTCGGTGTCGTGCAACCGACGGATTCCGACGGCGATGTTCGGCACGATCACGGCGAGCGCATACAGGAAGTAGAGGACCAGGAAGATCCCGGAGATCTGCGCCAGGATGAGCAACGCGATGTAGATCGCGAAGTTCGCCAGCACGTACCACCAGAACTCCGCACGGCCAGCTCGTCCGTCGAACTTGGCGTAGCGCTGCAGTACGACCAGTTTCCAGTTTTCGACGATCGGCATGTTCATGTCCCCTTGCTCGTGATTGACGGCCGGAACGTAACACAGCGCGAACCTCCACGATGACGATCCCACTCGGCCGGAAGGCCTGTCCATCGCTGAGCGCTCGGTAGCCTCGTACGAATGGCCCGGATCCCGGATCTCCTTGCGAGCAAGCGAACACTGTCGTTCGAGTTCTTCCCACCGAAGACCCCCGCCGCGAACATGACCCTCGGGCGCACCGTGGCCGCGATCGAATCGCTGCATCCCGACTTCGTGTCGATCACCTACGGCGCCGGTGGCTCCGATCGCCACCGCACGGGCGACGTCGTTGCCTGGATGATCGGTGAGACCACATGGACACCGATGCCGCATCTGACGTGTCGTGGCCATCGACGTGACGACGTGAGTTCGTTGCTCGAGCACTACGCGGAACTCGGCATCGAGAACATCCTCGCGCTCGGTGGCGATCCACCGGCCGGTGGGGTCGAGGAGCCGGGCGACTACCTCTACGCGATGGATCTGCTCGAAGACGTGGTGGCAGCGGGCACGTTTGCGGTCGGCGTCGCGGCACATCCCCAGGTTCACCCTCGTTCACCGGATCGCGCGACCGACCGGCGACATCTTGCCGCCAAGCTCTCGATCGCGGACTTCGCACTCACCCAGTTCTTCTTCGACGCCGAGCATTGGGTGCGCCTCGTGGAGGAGCTGTCCGCGCTGGGTGTCGACAAGCCCGTGCTGCCGGGCATCATGCCGATCAACAACAAGGCGATGCTCGAGCGGATGGCAGAGATGAGCGGTGCGGCGTTGCCGGGCTGGCTCGCCGACCGCCTCGACGCCACCGACGATCCCGAGGAGGTTCGTCGCATCGGGATCGATGTCGCCACACAGTTGTGCGCCGATCTGATCGACGCGGGCACCCCGGGTCTGCACCTCTACGCGCTCAACCGGCCGGAGTCGGTCGTCGAGATCTGCCTGAACCTCGGTCTGACCACCGCTTGAGCGATACTGGTCACCACATGACTGCTGCCGCCGACGCATCGGACGCACCGACGCGTACCTCGACGCGGCCAACCGCACGGGCGCGCCGTCGGTCGGGGTCCGCCGACATCAGTCGGGTCCCGTACCTTCCCGGTCTCGACGGCATGCGGGCGCTCGCCGTCGCTGCGGTGATGGTGTACCACGCCAACCCCGATTGGCTGCCCGGCGGCTACCTCGGTGTCGAGGTCTTCTTCGTGATCTCGGGGTACCTGATCACGCTGCTGTTGATCTCCGAGAAGGAACGCACGTCGACCGTCGACATGAAGCAGTTCTGGTTCCGGCGAGCGTGGCGCCTGCTTCCGGCGCTGTTCACGATGTTGATCGCCATCACGATCTGGACGTCGCTGTTCGATCGGTCGGCCCTGGGAAAGTTGCGCGGCGACGTGATCGCCGCGCTGCTGTACGTGTCGAACTGGTACCAGATCTGGACCGGCGCCGGGTACACCGCGGCGAACGAGTTCGCTCCGCTGCGGCACCTCTGGAGCCTCGCGGTCGAGGAACAGTTCTATGTGGTGTGGCCGCTCGTGATGTTCGCACTGTTGCGAGGCGGGTCGCGGCGCATCGCCGACATCAGTCGCTGGCTCGTGCTCGCGGCGCTCGGCATCACGATCGTGACCGCGCTCGTCTACACGTCGGGCCCGATCGGAACGCCGGAGGTCACCCCGGACGCCTACTGGTCGGTGTTCGGCCGTGAGATCTCGAAGTTCGACTGGTCCTACCTCGGCACATTCAGTCGCGCTGCGGGCCTGCTGCTCGGCGCTGCGTTCGCCATGGTGTGGCGCCCGGTTGCCGTCATGCGCGGACCGCTGCGCACCAAGGGGCGACTCCTCGATCTCGTCGGTCTGTTCGGGTTCGTTGCTCTCGCCGCGATGGCATGGTTCATGTGGCTCATCGGCCCCGACGGTGGCAATCCGTTCCTCTTCCGAGGAGGGTTCCTGCTGTGCGCGATCGCGACGTTGATGATGGTGGCCGCCGTCACGCACGAGCGTGCTGTCACCTCGAAGGTGCTCAGCATTCCGGTGCTGCTGTGGATCGGAACGCGGTCGTACGGGCTGTATCTGTACCACTGGCCGATCTATCAGATCATCCGCGGCATCGCGGGCAACCACCTGAAGTTCTACGAGTTCGTGTTCGCCATGATCCTCACCGGCATCATCACCGAACTCTCGTATCGGTTCATCGAGACCCCAATCCGAAAGGGCACCCTCGGCGCGTCGCTCGCGCGCATCCGCCGCTCGCCCGTCTCGGGGCCCCGTACGGCGTTGTACAGCATCGGCGCTGTCGTCGTGGCCCTCACGGTGTTCGCCGGTGTGAGTCTGGCAACCGCACCCGTCGAAGAGAACGAGGTGCGCCAGACACTCGACGAGGGGGCTGAGTTCACCTGCGACGTCGTCAATGATCCGACGTGCTCGGGCGACGACGCCACCGACCCGGCGGTTGTCACCGACGTGTCGACTGCGCCAGCGGACTCGACCGATCCCTCGGGTTCCGCGGTGCCGCCGGCCGTCGTCGAGACGACCACGACGACCACCGCACCGCCCGTTCCGATCGCCCAGTTCGCACTGGGCGACTCGGTGATGCTCGGTGCCGCCGGTGAACTGGCGACTCGGGGCTACACCGTCGATGCCAAGGAGAGCCGTCAGTTCTCCGATGGTCGCGCCATCATCGAGCAGCTGCGTGCCGATGGTCGCCTCGGCGATGTGGTCGTCGTCCATCTCGGCACGAACGGCAACATCAACCCCGACGACTTGACCGCGATGATGGATGCCCTGGCCGGAGTGCCCCAGGTGCTCCTCCTGACGATCGACGTCGATCGTGAGTGGACCGCCGGCAACAACGACTTGATCTTCAACGCCGCGAGCACGTACCCGAACGCGTCGGTGCTCTACTGGGCCGATCTCGCCGACTCGTGCCCTGGTGATTGCTTCCAGAGCGATGGCTACCACCTGCGCCCTGATGGCCAGAAGTATTACGCCGCGTTGATCGACGGCGCCCTTCAAGCTCCCGCCTGACCGGGCGACAACACACGTTTGTGTGAGGGTTTGTGTGACCCGGTCCACCTGGAATGCAACGCAAACATGGTTTTGGCGGGTCGGCGGCGGGATCGGCGGCATGACGCTGGTGACGCAACCTGCTCGGCGATACTGGACGATCCATGTCCACGCTCGCCCCACCCCGGGTGAAACCGGTCCCTGACGACCGCGCTCACATCAGTCGGGTCCCGTATCTTCCGGGTCTCGATGGCATGCGCGCGCTCGCCGTCGTGGCGGTGATGGTGTACCACGCCAACAGCGATTGGCTGCCGGGTGGCTTCTTCGGCGTCGAGATGTTCTTCGTGATCTCGGGCTATCTGATCACGTTGCTGCTGATCTCCGAACGCGAGCGCACATACCGGATCTCGCTGCGCCACTTCTGGCTGCGGCGTGCGAGACGGCTCCTCCCCGCGCTCTTCACGATGATGTTCTTCGTCGTCGTCTGGACGGCCATCTTCAAATCCGAAGCGCTCGGTGCGCTTCGCGGCGACGTGATCGCCGGCGTCTTCTACGTCTCGAACTATTACCAGATCTGGGAGGGCCTGGGCTACACCGCCGCAGGCGACTTCGCACCGCTGCGACACCTGTGGAGCCTTGCGGTCGAAGAGCAGTTCTACCTCTTCTGGCCGGTCGTCATGATCTTCCTGCTCGGCCGCAACGGCACTCGGCAGGTTGCCGCCGTCAGCCGCTGGTTGTTCGTGGCTGCGGTACTGCTCACCGTCGCGACCGCGCTGCTCTTCTATCCCGGCCCCATCGCTGATCCCAACGTCACGCCCGACGCCTACTGGTGGCTGGGCGACCGACCGATCAACAAGATCGACACGCTGTACCTGGGCACGATCAGTCGGTTGAGTGGGATTCTGCTCGGTTCGGCATTTGCCATGGTGTGGCGGCCGCTGGCGATCGTGCGAGGACCGTTGCGTTCGAAGGGCAGGCTCTTCGACGGCCTGGCGTTGGTCGCGATCATCGGCTTCGGTTGGTTGTGTTGGAACACCTATCTGGTGACACCGGCTGGCGCTGATCCCCTGGTGTTCCGTGGCGGACTGTTCCTCGGAGGACTGGCGACACTGGCCATCATCGCTGCGGTCACGCATCGGGGCGCGTACGCCAACCGGGTTCTCGGCAACCCGGTGTTCCGCTGGATCGGCACCAGGTCGTACGGGTTGTACCTGTACCACTGGCCGATCTACCAGATGATCCGCGGGGTGGCGGGCAACAAGTTGACGGTGCGTGAGTTCGTCTTCGCGTTGTTGCTGACCACCATCGTGACCGAGTTGTCGTACCACTTCGTGGAGACGCCGATCCGCCAGGGGCGATTCGGTCAGCGCTGGCGGCGGATCTTCGCTGGCACACGACGCGCGCCCAAAGTGCTGGCCACCGGTGCAGCGGCGATGGCGGTCGCAGTCGGCCTGTTCGTGGGGGCGGTGCTGATGACCGCGCCGCTCGAACAGAACGAGATCGCCCAGGCGCTCGACGCCGGCGAGGAGTTCACCACCGACCTGCTCGCCGTCGACGACATCCCGGTCGCATCGACCACCACGACGAGCACCACCACGACCACGACGACCTCGCCGCCCGTGACGACGGTGCCGAGCGTCCTCGTCCCGACGCTCGATCCCTCCGGCTCGATCGTCCCGGACGCGTCGAGTCCGCCAACCACCGCGCCGGCGACCACGGTGCCGCCCCCGACCCAGCCGTCGACCACCTCGCCGCCGGTGGCGGTCGGTCAACTCGGGGTCGTGTCCTCCCTCGAGGGCCTCGCTCCGCTTGCGATCCCTCCGACCGTGTCGGGCTTCCCCCTCGTCGCGCTCGGTGACTCGGTCATGCTCGGCGCGGCCGAGGAACTCCAAGCTCGCGGCTTCCAGGTCGACGCCTTGCAGAGCCGTCAGATGAATGCGTTCGTGCCCACGATGCAGACGCTGAAGGACAACGGCACGTTCGGCTCGGTCGTCGTCGTCCACCTCGGAACGAACGGCGGGTTCAGCCAGGAGACGCTCGACGCCATGTTGGCCACGGTCGCCGATGTCCCGGTCGTGCTGTTGCTGACCGGCAAGGCCGATCGCGGATGGATCGCCGACAACAACGCCAAGCTCCGTGCGGTCCCGGCAACACATCCAAACGTCACCGTCGTCGACTGGGAGGTCCTCTCGGCGACGTGTGAAGGTCGCTGTTTCTACGACGACGGCATCCACCTCACCCAGTCCGGCCAGAACTTCTACGCCGACGTCATCGGCAAGGTGCTCGCCCAACCCTGAGCCCGAAAAATGCCTCGTTGGTCGCGCTGAGCGCAACCAACGGGGCATTTTCCGGCGGGTGTGCGCTTGGGCGGCGGTCGGTGGCGGGCGTACGCTCGAACCATGACCACTCCTGTTCGTGTTGCCGTCACCGGTGCTGCTGGCCAGATCGGCTACAGCATCCTCTTCCGTATCGCCTCGGGCTCGATGCTCGGCCCCGACACCCCGATCTCGCTGCAGTTGCTCGAGATCACGCCCGCGCTCGGCGCGCTCGAAGGTGTCCGCATGGAACTCGACGACTGCGCCTTCCCGCTGCTCGACAGTGTCGTGTGCACCGACGACGCCGACGTCGCGTTCGGTGACGCTGACGTTGCCATCCTCGTCGGTTCGATGCCGCGCAAGGCAGGCATGGAGCGTGCCGACCTGTTGTCGGCCAATGGCGGGATCTTCAAGCCGCAGGGCGAGGCCCTGTCGCGCTCGGCCACGCCGGCGGTGAAGATCCTCGTCGTCGGCAACCCGGCGAACACGAACGCACTGATCGCACAGCGCAACTCCGCCGATCTCGATCCGCGGCGATTCACGGCGATGACCCGCCTCGACCACAACCGTGCGAAGGCTCAGCTCGCGCGAGCGCCTCGACGCCTCGGTGAACGACATCACCAAGATGACGATCTGGGGGAACCACTCCACGACGCAGTACCCCGATCTGTTCCACTGCGAGGTCAACGGCAAGAACGCGTTCGACGCCGTTGGCGACCACGACTGGTACGAGAACTCCTACATCCCGACCGTCGCCAAGCGCGGGGCGGCCATCATCGATGCGCGTGGGTCGTCGTCGGCAGCGTCGGCGGCGTCGGCGGCGGTCGATCACATCCGTGACTGGACGCTCGGTACCCCCGAAGGTGACTGGGTGTCGATGTCGGTCGTCAGCGACGGCAGCTACGGCGTTCCCGAGGGGATCATCTCGTCGTTCCCATGTGTCTGCAAGGACGGCGACTACGAGATCGTCCAGGGCCTCGACATCGACGACTTCAGCCGCGCCAAGATCGATGCCAGCGCCGATGAGCTGGTCAGCGAGCGCGATGCGGTTGCAGAACTCGGCCTGATCTGATTCGCACGCGATCGTCGCGAAACCGACGAGCCAGGAAGAACGACCGATGACCGACGACATCGCCACCCACTACGTCACCCACGACGCCGACCTCGGCCTCGTCGCCCCGGTGGATGCATCGTGAACAGCTCGGGCGAACAGCTCGTTCGGGTGCAGAACTTCATGCTGTCGGCCGACGGCTACGGCACCGGCGAGGGGCAGAGCTTCGAGCGACCCTTCGGCCACGCTGATCCTGCAGCGCTCGCAGCGTGGGCCGGCGCCACGGCGAGCTGGCCCAATCGAACCGATCCGGGCGGCACCCGTGGCCTCGACGACTACTTCACTCGTGACTACACGAACAACATCGGCGCCGAGATCATGGGACGCGGCAAATTCGGTCCACAGCAAGGGCCCTGGGAGGATCTCGAGTGGGAGGGCTGGTGGGGCGACAACCCACCGTTCCACACCCCGGTCTTCGTGCTGACCCACCATGAGCGACCGACCATCTCGCTGTCGGACACGACGTTCCACTTCATCCACGCAACGCCGACGGAGGCTCTGCGACAGGCGAAAGCCGCCGCCGACGGCAAGGACGTGCGACTCGGCGGCGGTGTCGCCACGGTGCGCGAGTTCCTCGACGCTGACCTCGTCGACACCATGCACGTCGCCGTCGCCCCGGTGGAAATCGGCCGAGGTGGCAGACTCTGGGAATCACCCGACGACCTGCTCGAGCGCTTCCACCGCGAAACGATTCCGAGCCCCAGCGGCGTCATCCACCACCTGTTCTGGCGCCGCTAGTTCCACACGACGGTTGCAGAACGCACGCCGCGTTGTCTCGTTCATCACCCCTTGCTGCCGAGCTCGGCCTGATCTGATGCTCCTCTCGGCGCGACGAAACGGCTCCGCTATGGTGCCACGGGCCGCTTGGAGGCGACATGGGTGCAGCAATCGGACAGATCCTCGGGATGGCAGTGGGCGTGGCGATCAGCCCGGTTCCGATCATCGCGACCATCCTCATGCTCTTCTCGAACCGAGCGAAGAGCAACAGCGTCGCGTTCCTCGCCGGCTGGATCGTCGGTCTCGTTGCGGTCGCCACCATCGTGTTGCTGATCGAGTTCGAGGGATCCGACGGCACCAGCGATGTCACCGGGTGGATCAAGGTCGTCATCGGCGTCTTGTTCCTCCTGCTCGCCGTCAAGCAGTGGCGAAACCGTCCGCACGACGGCGAGGAACCACCGATGCCGGCATGGATGGCGTCGATTGACGACTTCACCGCCGCCAAGTCGTTCGGACTCGCCGCGCTGCTGTCAGGCGTCAACCCGAAGAACCTCGGGTTGACCATCGCCGCCGCGAGTTCGATCGGCGCGGCGGGCTTGACGGGAAGTGAAGAGGCATTTGTCGTCGCCGTGTATGTCCTGATCGCGTCGAGCACGTTGATGGTGCCCGTCGTCGGCTACCTCGTTGCGGGCGAACGCATGCGGCCCGCGCTCGATTCGATGAAGGCCTGGTTGCTCGTCAACAACAGCGTCGTGATGGCCGTGTTGTTCGTGGTGCTCGGCGCCAAGGTGCTCGGCGACGGCATCAGCGTGCTCGCGTCGTGATCAGCTGGCGGTGAGTTCGAGGCCGATTTCGTCGGCCCCGTCGCCCGAGCGCAGCGACAGGTTGTTGCCGTCGATCGTGTAGGTCACCTCGCCCTGCAGGACCGACAGGACGCTCGCCTCGAGCGCCGTCTGCTCCGGCGGGCACGCCATCTTGGTGATCGCGATCGGGCCGAATGTCAGCGTGGTGTCGGTCAGCTCGACGGACCCGGAGCCCGTGTTGCAACCCGTGTTCACCGACACCGTGTTGTCCGGAGCGATCTCGATTGTCGCCGTCGAGTCCACCGGAACGCTGCTGATGGCCTCGTTCGCAACGGTCCCGGTCACGGTCCAGGTGGTGTCGACGAGCTCGCTCGGCTGGAGTTCGTCGAGGATCATCGTGGTGTCGCCGCTCGCAAGCGTGAGGGTCTCGCCGTCGAGCTCGATGGTCGGCAGCGACGACAGGAAGTCGTTGAGCCACACGTCCTGGTCCATCAGGGCCGGCTCGCAGGCCATCATCGTCGACGCGAAGGGTCCCGCCGTCAGGACCTCGCCGATCTCGAAGCCGCCGCTCAGCGAATTGCAGCCGCCGCTGGCGCTCATCAAGTCGGCGAGGAAGATGATGTTGATCTCGGTCCCCTCGACCAGGTCGTACCCGGTGACCTCCGTCGACACGAACGTGCGCCCGTCGAGTTCTTCGGCCGTGACAGGACCGCCGGCGGCCGCCAGGGTGTCGTCGGAGGACGTTCCTCCTGATTCGTCGCTGCCACACGCAGCAATCGTCAGGCCAGCAAGGGCGAACAGGGCAATTGTTGTACGAGTTCTCATGTCGATTCGACGCTCCTGAGGCGAAGTTGGTTCCCTCGACGAGCGCCGAGTCACCCGATCATGACACGGCGACGGCGCAGGAAATGCGCATCATCTGGTCGACGCCCGCCTTCAGTTCGGCGTCGCTGATGCGAACCGTGTCGCCGCTCTCGCCGAGCAGGTCGCTGACGGTCATGATCGCCAGCGATTCGATGCCCTTGACCGCCGCGATCGTGTACATCATCGCCGCCTCCATCTCGACGCCGATGTGGCCGAGGCGCTTCCAACGAGCGAACGTCGTGGGGTCCGGGTCGTAGAAGATCCCCGACGTGACCACAGGTCCGACGTGCACGGCGCCTGCGGAGCTCTCCCGGCTCAGCCGGGCCGCCGTCTCGACCAGCGAGAAGGTGGCGCTCGGCGCGTAGCCCTCCATCGCCGCGTAGCGAAACGGCGTCTGGTCGTCGCTCGATGCGGCGAGGCCGACCACGGTGTCTCCCATCGCCATGCCGTCGCCGAGCCCGCCGCAGGTTCCGACGCGCACAAGGCGCGTCGCGCCGAGCATGATCAGTTCCTCGAAGACGATGCCGGCGCTCGGGCAGCCCATACCCGTCGACTGCACGCTGATCGGTTTGCCCTCGAATGTGCCGGTGAAACCGAGCATTCCTCGTTCGGCGTTGACCTGTCGGAAGCCTTCGTCGAAGAAGGTCTCGGCGATGTACTTCGCCCGGAGAGGATCGCCGGGGCACAACACGTTGGGGGCGTAGTCACCGGGCTCGGCTCGCAGATGGATCGGCATGCGCCCGAGCGTATTCGTCGCGGGCTATTTCAGGAATTTGCTGGTCGTGTTGTCGGCGAGCACCTTGCCGCCGGTCTGGCATGTCGGGCAGTAGTTGACCGTGTAGCCGGAGTACTCGACGGCGCGCACGACGTCGCCGCAGTCGGGGCACGGATCGCCGGTTCGGCTGTGCATCGCGCTCGGCCGGTCCTTCGACGAACTCATGTCGCTCCGGCTCCGCTCGGCATCGAGACCTTCCGCGATGCACGAGTTGATCGCGGCCGCCACGTCGGTCGCTCCCGCCGCCGCGAGCTTGCGGGTGTTCGCAAACGGCGAGACGCGCGCCCGATGGCAGATCTCGTTTGCCAGGCGTCGTCCGATGCCGGCGACCATTCGCTGATCGCGCAGGAAGCCATGGACGCGCATCGAGTTCGCCGCGAACAGTGCGGCGAGTTGCTCGGCCTCGATTCCGGCGGCCTCGGGGCCGAGCTTGTCGAGCGGCGGTGAAGTGAGCGCCGTTGCGGTCGGGGCGCACCAGACGCCGGCCCGCCGCTCCTTGCCCTGCTCGGTGAGCAGCAGCGCCGTTTCGTCGATCGATCCATCACCGCGTTCGATCGGCTCGAAGGTGAAGCGAGCCTGACCGCCACGGGGCTTCACCGACCGCTTGTCGTCGGGGACGAGGCGGCCGCCCTGCATCAGGTGCAAGACGAACGTGATCGGCTCGAACCGCAACAGCAGGTACTTGCCTCGACGCCCGACGTCCACGAGCGGAGCTCCGAATGCCTCCGAGGGTGCGGGCACCGCCGTCTTCAACGCGGTGAAGTTGAACGGCGTGAATCCCGTGAGCGTGCGTCCCGCGAACTGCTCGGTCAAGCGTTCGGCGTGGGCCTGGATCTCCGGCATCTCCGGCATGGCGAGCTGGCTGTCACTCGAAGGTCGTGCGCTCGCGGACTGTGGCGAAGACGGCATCGAGCGCTCCGAACACCGGCTGCGAGTCGAGCAACTTCTGCTGGTCGCCGTAGAGCCGAATCCGACCGCCGATGAACGCCTCTTGCGCGTTGAGAGCGCCGGTCGCCACTGCGACCGCGGTGTCCCAGTCCTGCTCCATCTTGACGTCCTCGGGCTCGGCTGGGCCGGCCCCGAACGACGCCTGCCCGTCGCCGACGCTGAGGTGATAGATCACATCGCCTTCGGGGCCGTCGCTGACCACCTGCGTGACACCGATGCGATGTGTCGCCGCGATCTCGCGCATGTGATCGCTTGCGCCAACCTCCGTGGTGAGCGCGGTGATCCAGTCGAGACTGAGGTAGCGGATCATGGTCCGTAGTCTGCCTGATGTGTCCGGTGACAGCGACCATCTCGACCGCAACGATGAAGGCCGACACGCCGACGCACCGATCGAGGAGTGGGTCTTCGCCGCGTGGACGGCCGACGGGGCGCTGGGGGTGATCTCCGGACATCGGATCGTCGGCCGAACGGCGTGGTACTGGTCGGCGCTGGCGCGAGCGGGCCGCCCGCTTCTGCACGTCACCGACTTCTCGGTGCCCGTTCGAGCGGACCCGTTCATCGTCAAGGGCGAGGCGCTCTGGGCGGAGCACACCTGCGACGATCCGATGGCGCAGTGGTCCGTCGGCAACGAGACCTACGCCTCGTCAATCGACGACGCCGACGATGCGCTCGGGCGGGCCTACGGCGACCCCACCCCGATCGCGTTCGACCTCGAGTGGTACGCGACCGGGCCGCCCAGTCCGCTGGAACCCGCCGGTGAGCGGGCCGCCGTCGATGTCGGCTACGAACAGGTCGGCGTGGTGCACGGCGCCATCGAGATCCTCGGCGAGCCGCGCTTGGAGCTCGCCGAGATTCCCGCCCATCGATGGCACCGCTGGACCACCGACACCACTCCCGACACCACCGGGTTCGGGCCGCTGGCGCTGCCTGAGGTGCGTGCTCACGCCGGTGTGCGGGCGCCGTTCGCGTTCCCCGACGGCAGCGTCAGCGATCTCGTGCTCACCTCTGCGGGCTGGGCCCGGCGAGCTGCTCGTCCGGGGTGACCGTTTCGGCGGGGCGCTCCGCTCCTGGCGTCTCGACCGTCGGTCGGTCGTTGCGCCGAACGCGACGGGTCCCGAGCCACACCAGAGCGAGCACGACGGCGGCGGTGACGAGGAACGGTGCCGCCACGGCGAGCACGAAGCCGATCGCGAACAACGCACCGACGAAGACGTCCCACCCTGCACGCCACGCATCGCCGATCCCTTCGATCGAGTCGTCATCGACGGTGGCGACCTCCGCGACGGGCGCTTCGTACTGCAGTTGGATCGTCAACGTCGAGCGGTCGACTCGATTGTCGAGGTTGCGCTGACTCGCCAGCAGTTGTTCGAGTGCGATGGTCCGCTCGCTGATCACTCGTTCGATCTCGACGATGTCCTGGAACTGGGTGGCATCGACGAGCAGGTTCTGGAAGCGGGCGATCACATCGCGCTCGACACCGATGCGGATGTCGAGGTCGACGAGTTGATCGGTGACATCGGTCGTGTCCTGGGTGCGGCCCGAGAGCCGACCAACCGTCGCACCGAGGTCGGTGATCAACGGCTCGAGGTCGGCGGGCGGCACCTTGACGACGAGGTAGCCCGACCCGTCGACGCTGCCGTCGTCGAGTTCGTCACCGATGTTCACGTCGGCGGTGAAGACGCTCGCACCGTTGCGCTGCACGGCCGCGAGCGTGTCGGCGACGGCGGTCCGGATGTCCGGTGTGGTCACGACCACCCCGGCGGTCGTGGCGAGCGCCTGACCGGTGGGCAGCGGCGTTCCCGGCGCTTGCTCCACCGCCGCATCGCCGGC
The DNA here is from genome assembly GCA_963828415.1 of Ilumatobacteraceae bacterium. Taxonomy (GTDB): domain Bacteria; phylum Actinomycetota; class Acidimicrobiia; order Acidimicrobiales; family Ilumatobacteraceae; genus Sva-07. The sequence continues at coordinate 747,163 of CAWHEI010000012.1, read as the reverse complement.
GGACTCGGTCTGCTCGACTGCCTCGGAGCGTCCCGGCGCCGCCTCGCCGACGGTCGGTGCCTCGGTCTCGATCTGCGGTGAGGCCTGATCCGTCGAGCTCGAGTCGTCGTCGCTGCCACACGCCGAGACCCCCAGCCCGACGAGAACCATCAAGGTGACCCCAGTGAATGCTGTGTTGTATCTCCCCATGGACCTTCGACGCCGACCGACGTCGGCTGGTTCCATCGAGTGCCGGTGTCACGCCTGGGGCCAGACCCCAGGCGTGACGCTCAGGCGTCGGGGGAGAACGGGGTACCGGCGTTGCCCGACGTGAGGTCGCCGAGGGTGAGCGACTCGTAGGCGATCTCGGGATTGGCGCGCACGGCTTCGTCGAGTTTGCGGGCGTCGTCGCCGACCAGGATTCTCCACCGGCCATTGCGGACGCCGTCGAGGATCTCCGTGCTGGCCTCCGCAGCCGACATCGGTGCCTGGTCTCGGAACATGTCGGACATGAGCTTGACCATTTCGGCAGCCTCCATGTCGACCTCGTGGCCGCCATGGCGCAGCGAGTTCTCGACGATCGAGGTGCCGATGTGGCCAGGCATCACGACCGACACCTTGACGTGTGGTGCGTTGACGCGCAGATCGGTGATCAGTGCCTCACTGAAGCCCTTCACGGCGAACTTCGCCGCCGAGTACGCCGTGTGCGGCCGGTCGGGGCCGAGGCTCGCCCAGAACCCGTTGACGCTCGAGGTGTTGATGATGTGGCCCTCGTCCGATGCGATCAGCAGGGCCATGAACGCGCGCACGCCGAAGTACACGCCGCCCCAGCACACCGCGAACGTGCGATCCCAGATCGCTCGCTCGTCGGTGATCACGGAGCCGCCGCCGCCGATGCCTGCGTTGTTGAACAGCAGGTTGATGTGGTCGGTGTCGTGCTGAGCGACGACGGCGTCACGGAATGCCAGAACCGACGACTCGTCCGACACGTCGCACACGTGGGTGGTGATCACCGTTCCCGACGGCGCGACCTCGAGCGCGAGCCGCTTGGTCTCGTCCATCTCCTCGACCGACATGTCGCACATGGCGACGTGGCATCCCTCGGCCGCCAACTGCAGGACGAGTTCTCGTCCCATTCCGCTGGCGCCTCCGGTGACGACGGCGATCTTTCCTTCGAAGCTCTGCATCGGAGCATGCTCGCACAGCGACCTCGTCGACTGCTTCACTGGGAACGTGGCGTACACCGGCGACATCCTCGACGACTTCGCAGCGTCCAAGCGCGGCCCGACCTATCCCGACGTGACGGTCGAAATGGGCATGCTGGTCGAGGATCGCGCATCGCATTTCTGTGGTGACGTCGTGCGGTGGAGCGCCGAAGGGGTCACCCTGCAGGACCGCAACGACTACGTCCGCCATTTCACGTGGAAGCCCGGTGGCTTCCTGATCGAGGGGCGGCCCGTCACGCTGGTGCGCCCCGCCACGGCGAAGGCCGCAACCCAGCGCATCACCGCATCGGGCTCGGTCGCCGGCGATGGGCGGGCCCGCGTCGCGGCGGCCAGTCGCATCTGGGTCGAGGGCAAACATGACGCCGAATTGCTCGAACACGTCTGGGGCGACGATCTGCGCGAGCTCGGCATCGTCGTCGAGCCACTACACGGTGCCGACGATCTCGCGGCCGCCGTCGTCGAGTTCGGCCCGTCAGCGCAGCGGCGCCTCGGTGTGTTGCTCGATCACCTCGTACCCGGTTCGAAGGAGACCCGGATCGCGCAGACCGTGCGCGACCCGAACGTGCTCATCACGGGACATCCGTTCGTCGACGTGTGGGCCGGTATCCGCCCGAAGGTGCTCGGCCTCGACGAGTGGCCAGACGTGCCGAAGAGTGATCGACCGTGGAAGGAGGGGATGTGCGCGGCGCTCGGAGTGCCGTTCGACGGCTTCTGGCCGAAGCTGCGCAACCGGGTCAACACGTTTGCCGACCTCCGTCCCGAACTGGTCGGCGCCGTCGAGCAACTGATCGACTTCGTCAGCGAGTAGTTCCCACGTTTGCGTTGCATTTCCGGGGGGCCACCCCACCGGAAATGCAACGCAAACGGGTATTCGAGATCAGACGAATGCGGAGGCGAACACCAGGCTGACGATCGTCATCACCTTGATGAGGATGTTCATCGACGGGCCGGAGGTGTCCTTGAACGGGTCTCCGACGGTGTCGCCGACGACGGCGGCCTTGTGCGGGTCGCCGCCCTTGCCGCCGTGGGCACCGGCCTCGATGTACTTCTTGGCGTTGTCCCACGCGCCGCCCGAGTTGGCCATGAAGATGGCGAGCGCGAAGCCGGTGACGAGTGCACCTGCGAGCAGTCCGCCGAGCGCATCGACGCTGATGAACCCGACGACCAGCGGCACCACCACGGCGAGCGCGCCCGGTGCGATCATCTCGCGCAACGATGCCTCGGTGGAGATCGCAACACAGCGTGCCGAGTCGGGCACCACGCCGGGCAGACCTTCGCGAAGGCCGGGGATCTCGCGGAACTGGCGGCGCACTTCCTCGATCATCTTCTGTGCGGCACGACCGACGGCGTCGATGGTCAACGCGGCGAAGAGGAACGGCAGTGCCGCACCGATGAACAGGCCGATGAACACCTCGACCTTGCCGATGTTGAGGTCCAGTGCCGCTGTGGGGTCGGCATCGAAGATCGCGAACTCGAAGCTCTTGAACAGCGCCAGCGCCGTCAGTGCCGCCGAGCCGACGGCGAAGCCCTTGGCAATGGCGGCGGTCGTGTTGCCGAGCGAGTCGAGCGCGTCGGTCACCTGGCGGACCGACGGGTCGAGTTCGGCCATCTCGGCGATGCCGCCCGCGTTGTCGGCGATGGGACCGTAGGCGTCGACGGACACGACCACGCCGGTGGTGGCGAGCATGCCGATGGCGGCGACGGCGATGCCGTAGATACCGCCGAACTCCTCACCGAGTCCGCCGAAGGCCTCCGGGTTGAAGGCGAGCTGGCCACCCCAGTAGGCGACGCCGACACCGACCAGGATCAGCACCACCGATGCGGCGACCGACACCATGCCGGCGCTGATGCCGGCGAGGATCGTCGTTGCGGGGCCGGTCTCGGACTGGCGAGCGATCTTCTTGACCGGTCCGTACCCGTCGGAGGTGTAGTACTCGGCGCACTTGCCGAGTGCCCAGCCGACGATCAGGCCGCCGATCACGGAGATCGCCAGACCGATCGGGGCATCGAAGTCGTCGCCGGAGAACAGCCAATAGGCCATGCCGACCGTACCGAGCGCGGTGATCACCATGGCGACATTCGTGCCCATGTGGAGCGCCCGGGCCAGGGCGTGCGAGTCGGTGGAATTGCCACCCTTGACGAAGAACGACCCGATGATCGAGGCGATCATGCCGACGAAGGCGATCCCCATCGGGAAGACGAGGAGGCTGATCACGCCAGTTTCGCCGGCCTGATCGGCGGTCAGGGCGAGAGCGAACGCGGTCAGCGAGATCGGAGCGATGATCGAGCCGGCGTACGACTCGAAGAGGTCGGCGCCCATACCGGCGACGTCGCCGACGTTGTCGCCCACGTTGTCGGCGATGGTCGCCGGGTTGCGCGGGTCGTCCTCGGGGATGCCGGCCTCGACCTTGCCGACGAGGTCGGCTCCGACGTCGGCCGCCTTGGTGTAGATGCCGCCACCAACGCGAGCGAAAAGCGCGATCGACGATGCACCGAGGCCGTAGGCGGTGAAGATCTCGAACGCCTCATCGACCTCCATCCACACGACGAACACGAGGTAGGTCATCATCAATCCGAGCAGCGCCAGACCTGCCACCGAGAAGCCCATGACGGCGCCGCCGCGGAATGCGACCGGCAACGCCGCTGCAGGACCGGACTTGGCGGCCTCGGTCGTGCGAGCGTTCGCCATGGTCGCCACCGTCATGCCGGCGTAGCCGGCGGTCGCGGAGAGCACTGCGCCGAGGAGGTAGGTCACCGAGGCGAGCGGATTGATCACGACCGCCAGCAGGATCATCATCGCGACGACGAACACCGAGACCCACTGGTACTCCTTCTTCAAGAAGGCCTTCGCACCGTTCTGGATCTCGGTCATCAAGAAGACCATGCGCTCGTTGCCGGGCGACTCCTTCTCGACGGACTTGTAGTAGTAGAACGCGAGCACGAGTGCGGCGATGGCCGACACTGCTGCGAGATAAGGAACGACGTCCACGTGCTTCTTGCCTCCTGAGGGCGGTACGAGAGTGATCCTGGTCGGAACGATCCGAGGGACCGGACCATGATGGTCGGCGGGGCAGGTTAGATCCCAACCGAACGGAATCCACGCATCGGTGTGTCGTTCGTGACACCGACCAACTCGGCGATCGATTGGGTTCGCTCCATCGACCGGCGAGTAGCGTCGCGGCAATGGCACAAACGTTGAACCGTGGGCCCGTCTCGGGTACCGCAGTCAAGCCGCCGTCGAAGAAGAAGCCGTTCCTCGTCGACTTCTACTCCACGGCCGTCGGCAAGAAGTACGTGATGGCGATCACCGGAATCATCGGGATCGGCTTCGTGATCGGTCACATGATCGGCAACCTCAAGATGTACCTCGGCGTCATCTCCGAGGGCGATGAGCGTCTGTACGACATCGACATCTACGGCGAGTTCCTCCGCGAGCTGCTCGTACCGATCCTGCCGCACGGCATCTTCCTGTGGATCATGCGCATCGTTCTGATCGGCGCCGTCGTCCTGCACATCCACGCCGCGTATTCACTCACGGTGCTCAACCGCAAGGCCCGCCCGGTCAAGTACCAGTCGGCGCGTGACTACCAGGTGGCGAACTTCGCGAGTCGCACGATGCGGTGGACCGGCATCATCGTCGCGCTGTTCATCCTGTGGCACCTCGCCGACCTCACGTGGGGTTGGGCGAACCCCGACTTCGTGAAGGGCGCGGTGTACTACAACATCGACACCTCGCTGTCGCGCCTGCCCGTTGCGATCCTGTACGTCGTGGCCAACATCGCGCTCGGCATCCACCTGTTCCACGGCACGTGGTCGTTGTTCCAGTCGATGGGGTGGAGCAATCCCCGCTTCAACATGTGGCGTCGATATCTCGCGACCGGCGTCGCGACGATCGTCGTCGTCGGCAACTGTTCGTTCCCGATCGCCGTGCAAGCCGGGATCATCGACTACGACCCGAACGCCGTCACCGTCAGCCTCGAGGAGGCAGCCGAATGAGTATGACACTCGACTCCAAGATCCCCGAAGGCCCGTTGGCCGACAAATGGCAGAACTACATCGCCAACCAGAAGTTGGTGAACCCGGCCAACAAACGCAAGTTCAAGATCATCGTGGTCGGCACCGGCCTCGCCGGCGCATCGGCGGCAGCGACGTTCGGTGAACTCGGCTACCAGGTCGAAGCGTTCACGTTCCACGACTCGCCACGGCGGGCCCACTCGATCGCCGCTCAGGGCGGCATCAACGCGGCGAAGAACTACCAGGGCGACGGCGACAGCGTCCATCGCCTGTTCTACGACACCGTGAAGGGTGGCGACTTCCGCGCTCGCGAGGCCAACGTCCACCGCCTCGCCGAGGTGTCGGTCGACATCATCGACCAGATGGTCGCCCAGGGTGTGCCGTTCGCCCGCGAGTACGGCGGCCTGCTCGACAACCGCAGCTTCGGCGGCGCCCAGGTGAGCCGCACGTTCTACGCCCGTGGCCAGACCGGCCAGCAGTTGCTGATCGGCGCGTACCAGCAGCTCGCCCGTCAGATCGGTCTCGGCAACGTGAAGTTGTGGAACCGCATGGAGATGGTCGACGTCGTCAACATCGACGGTCGGTGCGCCGGCATCGTCACACGCGACCTGATGACCGGCGAGTTCTCGTCCCACTCGGCGCACGCCGTCGTGCTCGCCACGGGCGGATACGGCAACGTGTTCTTCCTCTCGACCAACGCCATGGCGTGCAACGTCACCGGCGCCTGGCGGGCCCACCGTCGCGGAGCGGCGTTCGCCAACCCCTGCTACACGCAGATCCACCCCACGTGCATCCCGCAGGCCGACGACTTCCAGTCGAAGCTCACGCTGATGTCCGAGTCGTTGCGCAACGACGGCCGCATCTGGGTGCCCAAGAACGCCGACGAGACCCGATCGGCCGACCAGATCCCCGAGGCCGACCGCGACTACTACCTCGAGCGGATCTATCCGAGCTTCGGCAACCTCGCGCCGCGCGACGTGTCGTCCCGCGCCGCCAAGCGCATGGTCGATGCCGGCCAGGGTGTCGGGCCCCTCAAGAACGGTGTGTACCTCGACTTCGCCGACGCGATCGGCCGTCTCGGCAAGGACGTCATCGAAGAGCGCTACGGCAACCTGTTCGAGATGTACGAACGCATCACCGGCGAGAGCCCGTATGTGGTGCCGATGCGTATCTACCCGGCGAGCCACTACACGATGGGCGGCTTGTGGGTCGACTACGAACTGCAGACCACGATCCCCGGCCTGTTCTGCGCCGGTGAGGCCAACTTCTCCGATCACGGAGCCAACCGCCTCGGTGCCTCGGCGCTGATGCAGGGCCTGTCGGATGGCTACTTCGTGCTGCCGTACACGATCGCCCCCTACTTGGCCGATCTCCTCAACAAGCCGGTGCCCGACACGAGCCACCCCGAGTTCGCCAAGATCCAGCAGGAGGCGACCGACCGGTTCAAGCAGTACATGGCGATCGGCGGCACCAAGACACCCGACCACTTCCACCGCGAACTCGGCCAGATCATCTGGGACTACTGCGGCATGGACCGCAACGCCAACGGTCTCGAGAAGGCGCTGTCGGAAATTCCGGCGCTGCACGAGGAATTCAAGAAGGACCTCAGGGTCACCGGTTCCGACACCAGCATCAACCAGACGCTCGAGAAGGCCGGTCGTGTCGACGACTTCTTCGAACTCGGCATGTTGATGTGCAAGGACGCACTGAACCGTGAGGAGAGCTGCGGCGGCCACTTCCGTTCCGAGCACCAGACCGACGAGGGTGAGGCGCTGCGCAACGACGACGACTTCGCCTACGTCAGTGCCTGGGAGTGGACCGGTGACCCGTCCAACCCGATCGAGAACAAAGAGCAACTCGAGTACGAAGTCGTCAAGTTCGCAACCCGGAGCTACAAGTGAGCACACTGACCAACCTCACCCTCAAGATCTGGCGCCAGGACGGCCCCGACGCGCAGGGCCGCTTCGAGAGCCACCAGATCCCCGAGATCAGCGACGAGGCATCGTTCCTCGAACTGCTCGACATCCTGAACGAGCGCCTCATCGAAGAAGGCAAGGAAGCCATCGTCTTCGACCACGACTGTCGCGAGGGCATCTGTGGGACGTGTTCGTTGATGATCGACGGGTGCGCCCACGGCCCGCAGAAGGGCACCGCAACCTGCCAGGTGCACATGCGAGTGTTCAACAGCGGTGACGAGATCGTCGTCGAACCGTGGCGTGCGGCGGCGTTCCCGATCATCAAGGATCTGATGGTCGACCGAGCCGCGTTCGACCGCATCATCGAGGTCGGCGGCTACATCACCGCACCCACCGGCGGTGCCCCCGACGCCAACCTGATCCCGATTCCCAAGCCGGTCGCGGATGCGTCGATGGACGCCGCGGCCTGCATCGGTTGCGGCGCCTGTGTCGCTGCGTGCCCGAACGGAGCGGCAAGCCTGTTCACGTCGGCGAAGCTGGCCCACCTGAACCTGTTGCCGCAAGGCCAGGCCGAGCGCTACAAGCGCGCCGAGGCGATGGTCGAGACGATGGACGAGTACTTCGGTTCGTGTACGAACCACGGCGAATGCCAGGCCGCGTGCCCGAAGGAGATCTCGATCGACAACATCGCGACGATGAACATCGACTACCTCAAGTCGAAGTTCAAGAACCGCAAGTCGCTCGCTCGATAGCGCCTACCGTCATACACCTGTCGACGGCAGGTGTACCTTGCGCCATGGCAGAGAACCCGCAGATCGCAGCGTGGAACGGCGAGTCCGGTCGAGCGTGGGTCGAACACGTCGATCAGTTCGACTCGATGTTGGCGCCATTTGGCCTTGCGGTCATCGACCGTCTCGAGCTCGGCACGGGCGATCGTGTCCTCGACATCGGGTGTGGCGTCGGTGCGACGTCGTTGGCGATGGCCGCATCGGTGGCGCCTGCGCTCGTCGTCGGTGTCGACATCTCCGAGCCGATGCTCGCAGCAGCGCGTACGCGTGCCGCAGCGGTGGGATGCTCCAACGTGGAGTTCCGGCTGCACGACGTGCAGGACGAACCATTGGAAGCAACCTCGTTCGATGTTGCGTTCTCGCGATTCGGAGTGATGTTCTTTCCCGAGCCCGAGCGGGCATTCGCTCACGTACGCCGCGCGCTCGTGGACCAGGGCCGGCTGGGGTTCGTCTGTTTCCAGGGTCCGTTCGACAATCCGATGATTCTGGGGCCCGTGATGGCGGCGGCAGCTCATGTAGAGATGCTGCCACCGCCGGGCCCAACCGAGCCCAGCCCCTTCTCGCTGGCCGATCCCGAACGAGTGAGGTCGTTGCTCCAAGCGGCCGGGTTCGGCGACATCGTGATCGAGTCGGGGCCGACGTCAGCGGACCTCGGCCCAGCGGACGACCTCCAATCCACGGCCCGCCGGGCGCTCGAACAGAATCCGGGCATCGCGCCCGGCCTCGCTGCGGCGCTGCCCGCGACGCGTCAGGCGGCCATCGACGCAGCGGCCGATGTGATGTCACGTCATGTCGTCGACGGCCGCATCGTGATGGCGGCGTCGACGTGGGTCGTCACCGCACACGCAGCGTGACCCGGAATCCGTCCTCGCGAGTTCGAGGTGTCAGTCGGCGTTGACCGTCGTGGTGTAGCAGTTGGTGCTCGTCACGTCACCACTCGTCAGTGTCAGGTTGAGGGTCATCGGACCACTGGTGTCGGGTATCTCGAGGCGGACACGGCCCACCTTCACGACGTCGTCGGCAGGAATCGCGCCACCGAATCGCCAGCGTTGCTCGCCGCCGGACCACGAGGCGATGACATCGACCACGGCGAAGTCGAGCGGCTCACGGAGATCGCTCACCACGTGCACATCCAGGTCGACTCGTTCGCCGGGCCGGACGTCAGCAGGCAACGGATCGGCGATGACGAGCACCGGTGCGCATGCAGCAGCGACCGTGGCGTGCGCGGCTTTTGGCCGGCGTTCGTGATCGAGGACGCTCGACGAGATCGACGCTGCCGAATCGTTGAGCGACGAGAAACAGAACCCGCCGGTCGGGCGGTACTTGAGCCGACGCAAGGTCTCGATCTGGACCTTCAACACGTGCGCTTGGTAGTACTGCAACGCGTCGCGCCACTCGTCGAACGCATCGAAATCCGTCGGTGGGAAGCTCCGCTCGACCACATCGCGTTGGTACCCCGTTTCGAGCTGCACATGATCCCAGTCGAGACTGGGCCACTCGTACACGGCGAGTTGTTCGTCGATGAACGGCGCGTCCGCCGGCGGCGAATCCGACCCGAACTCGCTGACGAACCGCACCATCCGCGGGAGCCGAGCGGCGAAGTCGGCGAGGTCCTCCGATTCGCCGTGACGCCACCCGAACCACAGATGACTGTCGGTGCCGTCGAGCTGCGGGAGGTGCGGGACGACACCGGAATGCGCAACGACTCGACGGCTCGAGTCCGCTCGCTCGAATGCCCGCTTCACCCAACGGTCGAGCACCGACTTGTTCCACGACGGCAACTGCTTGGCGGCAACCGTGCGGGCGGTTCCTCGCCAGCCGGTCGTAGCGACTCCTGCATCGGTGACCGACGGGTCGTCGTGCGCGGTCCACATCGCGATCGACGGGTGGTGACCGAGCGAATCGACCGCGGCCCGAGCCTGTTCGACTGCCTGTTGGCGAACCGAACGAGCGTGACCCCACTGCAGTGGGAAGTCCTGGAGCAGCAGGATTCCAGCTTCGTCCGCCGCGTGGTACAGCGCCCGGTCGGCGATGTGTCCATGAACACGGAGCGCATCGAGGCCGAGCTCGACCGCGGCCTGCAGGTCGGCACGGATCATCTCGGCCGTCGCGTTGGCGGGCCCGATCGCCGTCGGAAGCAGGTTTGCTCCCTTGAGGAAGAGTCGCTCACCGTTCACCGAGCAGACCCAGTCGTCCCAGATCACTTGTCTGAGACCCGTACGGCGCTCGCGACGGTCGCTGACGTCGCCGTCGACGACGACTTCGACGGCGACATCGATGAGCGGTTGATCGCCGAGCGCCCTGGGCCACCACAGCGCGGGATCGGTGATGTCGACCGTCCACTCGAAGTCGTTCTTGCCGGCAGCGATCGACTGGAGCTGTTCGTCGACCTGCTCGCCATCGACGTAGGTGCGCATCGTCACCGGCGTCAGCCGGTCGCTGTCGATGCGAGTGGAGATCCGAAGATGCGCTCGTCTGGCGTCTGCATCGCGACACAGCACTCGGAGTCGATCGATCTGAACCGGTCCGGTGTCGTACAGGAACACCGGACGCCAGAGCCCTCCGGGGTTGCGCTTCGGGCCGATGCCTTCGGGGCTCTGGAACACGCCGGTGATGTTTCGACGCCCGGTGGTCCCGGCCTGCGGCGAGCAGGTCACTTCGATGGCCAGCACGTGGTCGTCGCCGAATCGCGACAGCGACGTCACGTCGAAGCTGTGGCTGAAGAAGTAGCCCTCGGGGTCGCCCAGGTAAGCGCCGTCGAGCCAGACGTCGGCCTGGTAGAAGATCCCGTCGAGGGTCACCCATCGGCGTCGTCCCTCGGGCGGCGGTGCGGCGGCGAACGAGTGGCGGTACATCAGCGGCCCGCCGCTCGTGGCGAACTCCGGTTGATCCTGCCAGTGCCCTGGCACCGCGACACGGGCCCAGTGAGCGTCGTCGGTGTCGAGGCCGATGCCGTTGCGCCGGACGTCGTCGTCGGCTTCGGCAGCCAGCCAGACGCCCTCCAATCGCATCAGCCGATCGTACGCCGGGACATCGGTGCCTGCCGTCTCCCATCCGCCAGCCCACCGATGAGCCAAACCGCCGTATACGGTCGGTTCGCTCATCGCAACGCGCGAACCCGCTCCACCGATGAGCCAAACCGCCGTATTCGGTCGGTTCGCTCATGGGAACGATGGCCGTGGCTGCGGCGGAAACGAGTCGTACGCTCGCATGCTCACGGTCGCGTCGGCCGCGGTAGGTTCGTCACATGGCTGACACGGATCGACCGCAGGCAACGACGTTGGGGGAGCTGCGTGCTTCGGGCTGGGTGTCGCGCCCCGTGAAGCAGGAGGTGCGTGAACACGCGATCGAGAAGGTCGCCGCCGGTGAGCCCTTGTTCGACGGGGTGGCGGGATACGAGGACACGGTGATGCCGCAACTCGAGAACGCACTCCTGGCCGGTCACGACGTGATCTTCCTGGGCGAACGGGGACAGGCGAAGACCCGCATGATCCGCTCGCTCACCGGGCTGCTCGACGAGTGGATGCCGATCGTCGCCGGCAGCGAGATCAACGACGATCCCTATCAGCCGGTGTCGAAGCACGCTCGGGACCTCGTCGAGGAGTTGGGCGACGACACGCCGATCCACTGGGTCCACCGCAGCGAACGCTTCGGCGAGAAACTGGCCACGCCGGACACGTCGATCGCCGACCTGATCGGCGAGGTCGACCCGATCAAGGTGGCCGAGGGGCGGTACCTCTCCGACGAGCTGACCCTTCACTACGGCCTCGTCCCGAGGACCAACCGGGGCATCTTCGCGATCAACGAGTTGCCCGACCTGGCCGAACGCATCCAGGTGGGCATGCTCAACGTGCTCGAAGAACGCGACGTCCAGATCCGCGGGTACAAGATCCGCCTGCCGCTCGACGTGATGCTGCTGGCGTCGGCCAACCCCGAGGACTACACGAACCGCGGTCGGATCATCACGCCGCTCAAGGACCGGTTCGGGAGCCAGATCCGCACCCACTACCCGCTCGAGGTGCACACCGAGGTCGCGATCATGCGTCAGGAGGCGGTGGCGCTCGACATCACCACGGCGCAGGGTCGCGTCACCGTCGACGTGCCCGAGTACCTGGCGGACGTGGTCGCAACCTTCAGCCACCTGGCGCGGGCGAGCAACCATGTCAACCAGCGATCCGGGGTGAGCGTGCGCCTGAGCGTGGCGAACTACGAAGCGCTCGCGGCGAACGCACTTCGGCGAGGCCTGCGCTCGGGCGAACGTCACATCGTCGCTCGGGTCGACGACCTCGATGCGCTTGCGGCGAGCTCGATGGGCAAGATCGAGATCGAGTCGATCGAGGACGGTCGTGAGGGTGCGATCATGGAGAACCTGATCAAGGGCGCCGTGCTCAGCGTCTTCAAGGACGTGGTGCCGCCCGAGCAGACCCGGGCGGTCGTCGACGCCTTCGAGGCCGGAGCGGTTGCTCACACGGGCGAGGGCGTGACCAGCGAAGAACTCGCTCGTCTCGTCGAGGAGGTCGATGCATTGCGCGCTCCGGTGGCGGTCCTCACCGGTGGCGACGAGTCGCCGGCGGCGGTCGGTGGTGCCGTCGAGTTCGTGCTCGAAGGCCTCCACCTCAGCAAGCGGCTCAACAAGGACGCCTCCGGCCCGAGCGCCACCTACCGCGGCCGCACCTGACCGTTTCGCTCGCCCCGATCTGCGCCCCTCCCGTCCCGGAATCCGGAACGCCCCGGGCGTAGATCCTGCGGTGGGACGCCCGGGGCGCAGATCGTCAGTCGAGGAAGGCGGCGCTGGTCGGCGTGGGGGCACGGTCTGCGTCGAGCAGGCCGGCGGGAGAATCTGGGCCGGCGATGCCGGGCTCGACGAAGGCGACGTCGATCGGAACACCGTCGGCGACGGCATCGTCGAGCACCGCTCGCAATGTGCTCACGACCTCGCCAGCGGCGTCGGCGTCGTCGTGGCCGGCGCTGAAGCCGCTGACGACCAACGTGGCATCAGCGGCATCGGCAGCTTCGCGGAGCTCGCCACCCCATCGGTCGGCGGCGCGGGAGAGCTTGGCGGCATCCACCGGATCGTCGACCTCCCACTCGCCGGTCAGGACGGCGCCGAGCAGGTCGGTCGCGCCTGCGTATCGGCCGACCGTGTCGGCCCGTTCGCGCAAGTCGACCGCGGCCACAACCGGCGGTCCTCCAGCGAGGATGCCCCACGTGTCGATCCACGGTCGTTCGGGCGCTCCGGCGGGAATGCAAGCGAACGGCACCCAGCCTGCGACGAGGTCGCCGAAGCGGTCCGCTGCACGCTCGACCCAGCGTGGCCACCAGGTGATGAACGTCTCGTCGTTGCCGAATCCTCCGTCGTTGTCGAACCAGCGAGGGATCGACGATTCGTGCAGGCACGCCCACGGCCGCACGCCGATCGCGTCAGCGGCCAGCAGGATCTGCTCGAACCGCTCCGCCCAATCCGAGTCGAGCATTCCCGGTTTCGGTTGCAGCCGGGCCCAGTCGAGCGCGATCCGCACGTCGGTGATCCCGAGGTCCTGCAACGCTGCGAGGTCGTCGGGCCAGCGTGTGCGAAAGCCGTTGCCTGCCGTTGGACCGCGATCGGCGGTGTCGGCGTGTCCGAGCGTTGCGGACGTGGTGAGGGCGGCGCCTCTGCGGAACGTCATCGGTGCTGTGTGGTCGACGGGAGGCGCTCGGTCAGATGAACGGGCTGCGCGTCCAGAGTTCGGACGAGTCGAGGTTCGCCGACTGCGGCGTGCCCGTCAGGCTGACGACGTCGATCGGGCCGGGAAATCCGCGCAGTTCGACCTCGCCGTACGGCTCGGCGACGACCCCCTCGGGCAGCCGTTGGAGCTGCATCGTGGGCATCAGCACCTGCACGCCTCGGGCGTAGTCGCACAGGCGCGCCGCCATGTTGACCGCGGACCCGATGTAGTCGTCGCCCTCGAACAAGAGTGCGTGGCCGGTTGCCAAGCCCGCTCGGATGGTCAACGGTGTGCACACGTCGGTGGCGCGCTGTTCGAGGTCGAGCACGAAGTCGATGGCGTCGCGTTGGTCGACAGCGACCACCATGCAGCCGTCGCCGAGCCACTTCGCGATGCGCACACCGCGGTCGGAGGCCACCGTCCGCACGATGCCGCGGAAGGTGCTGAGGATGCGGCCCGCGGCGTCGTCGCCGAACGCGGCGGTGTAGTTCGTGAAACCGGACAGGTCGACGAAGACGAACGTGCGGGGGACACGCATGGCGACGATGTTACGTGCTCCGAGCAGCGTTGCGGGGGACGACCCGTTAAGTTCCAGTCATGGCGAAGCGGTTCGAGTACTCCCGGTGGGACGGAACCCAGACCGGTTTCGAGTTCGACGCCGACGCGGCCTTCGACGAACTCACCGACGAACTGCTCTACCACGGTGACGTGAACGCGGCGCTTCGTCGGATGATGCAGGAAGGACTGCGCGACCGCAACGGCGAGCAGCTCCAAGGGCTACGCGAGCTGCTCGAACAGCTCCGTGCCGAACGTCAGAAGCGGTTGGACAGTTCCGATCTCGGCGGCGTCTACGACGAGATCAAGGACCAGCTCGACGACATCATCGACGAGGAACGTCACGCCATCGACAACGCCCGGCGCGACGCCGAGAACTCCGGTGACGAACGGCGAGCCGAAAACGCCCGCGCCGCAGCCGAGGAACGCAACATGCGTCTCGATCTGATGCCCGACGACCTCGCCGGCAAGGTCCGCGAACTCGACGCGTACAACTTCGAGTCGAAAGAGGCCAAGGCGCGCTTCGACCAACTGATGGAACGTCTCAAAGAGCAGCTGATGCAGCAGATGGTCGACCAGATGTCCGGTGCCATGCAGAACATGACCCCTGAGGACATGGCCCGCATGAAGGACATGATGGCGGCACTCAACGAGATGCTCGAGAAGCACCAGCGCGGCGACGATCCCGGCTTCGAGCAGTTCATGGCGGAGTACGGCGACTTCTTTCCCGAGAATCCCGAGACCGTCGAGGAACTGCTCGAACAGATGGCCAAGCGCATGGCGGCCATGCAGGCGATGATGAACTCGATGACCCCGGAGCAGCGGGCGCAGCTCCAGCAGCTGTCCGACCAGCTGATGGAGGACATGGACCTGCAGTGGCAGATGCAGCAGCTGTCAGGGAACCTCCAGCAGATGTTCCCGCAGCTCAACTGGAACCAGAGCTACGACTTCGAGGGCCAGGATCCGATGGGCTTCCAGCAGGCGATGCAGGCCATGCAGGACATGGGCGACCTCGACCAACTCGAGAACCTCCTGCGCAATGCGTCGAGCCCGGGCGCACTCGCCGAGGCCGACATGGACCGCGTGCGCGACCTGATGGGCGACGATGCCGCCAAGTCGCTGGAGCGATCTGGCCGAGCTGACCAAGATGCTCGAGGAAGCCGGCCTGATCGAGCAGAAGGAAGGGCGTCTGGAAATGACGCCCAAGGGCCTGCGCAAGATCGGCGCCAACGCGCTGCGCGACCTGTTCTCGAAGCTGGCCAAGGACACGTTGGGCCAGCACGAGACGAGCAACCTCGGCCAAGGCCACGAGCGCACCTACGACACCAAGCCCTACGAGTACGGCGATCCGTTCCAACTCGATCTGAACCGCACCATCCGCAATGCGTTGCGGCGCAGCGGCGGTGGCACTCCGATTCAGCTCGACCCCTCGGACTTCGAGATCGAGCGCATGGAGCACCTGACGCGCTCGTCGACGGTGTTGATGCTCGACCTGTCGCTGTCGATGCCGATGCGCGACAACTTCTTGCCCGCCAAGAAGGTCGCCATGGCACTGCACAGCCTGATCACGTCGCAGTTCCCGCGGGACTATCTGGGCATCGTCGGATTCTCCGAGACGGCCCGGATCCTCACCGCCGAGCAGCTCCCCGAGGTGTCCTGGGACTTCGTGTACGGCACGAACATGCACCACGGCTTCACGTTGGCGCGCAAACTGCTCGCCCGCGAATCGGGCACCAAGCAGATCATCATGATCACCGATGGCGAGCCGACGGCGCACATCATGGACAACGGGATGCCGTTCTTCAACTACCCGCCCGTGCGTGAGACCGTCGAGGCCACGCTGCGTGAGGTCGTGCGCTGCACCAAGGAACAGATCCGGATCAACACCTTCGGCCTCGGGGCCGATGGTTCCTTGCGGCACTTCATCGAGCAGATGACGCAGATCAATCGAGGACGAGCGTTCTTCACGACGCCGGAGGATCTCGGCGACTACGTGCTGGTCGATTTCATGCAGGGCAAGCGCGAGCTCGCCCGCCGCGGTCGCCGCGCCGGTTGATTCGCGCGGACCGCGCGAATATCGGGAAATCCGCCCTTGCGAAATTCCTGTGTGCTATGGCAGAATGACGCCACTGTAATTACGTCGCTGTCGATCATTCGTTTGGGGGCGGGTGATTGCGGACACATTCGATGCCTCCGGGCCCGCAGGGAGATCCTCCACATGCAGTTCATCACCACATCCAGCATCACGGTCAGCGCCGTCCCGGTCGAACCCGATCCCGACTGGCACGACTACGCGAACTGCCTGGGCGTCGATCCCGATCTGTTCTTCCCCGAGCGTGGCGCGTCCACTCGTGAGGCCAAAGAGGTGTGTCGCGGGTGCGAGGTCCGCCACGACTGTCTCGAGTTCGCATTGCAGAACGGTGAGAAGTTCGGGATCTGGGGTGGGCTGTCCGAGCGTGAACGGCGTCGTATCCGCCGCCAGCGCGCGCAGGTCGCCCGCAGCACGATCACCGCCTGAGTTGCGCCGCCAGGCACAAACCTCCGAGGGCGCGCAGCGCGTACCCGCCGTGATGGGCTAGCGTGTCGGCATGCCTGGTGGCCCCGAACTGATCATCATCCTGGTCGTGGTTCTCGTGCTTTTCGGCGGCTCGCAGCTGCCGAAGCTCGCGAAGAACCTCGGCAAGGCTCAGAAGGAATTCAAGGACGGCATGGCGGACGCCGACAAGCCGAACGACGCCGGTTCGACCGCGTCGAGCACCACATCAGACGACTCCAAGTAGTCACGCCGACCCGGCGCGGTGACCACACGCCAGCGTTGTCCCGGCGCGATCGACCGCTGAGCGATGAGCGAACCGACCGAATACGGTCATCTGGCTCATCGGTGGGAGTGAATCACCAGCTCCGATGAGCGAGCCGACCGTTTGTGGCGACGCCGCTCATCGCAGCCGCAACGTCAGACGGTGGCGTCGACTCGTCGCCGCTTGAGGATCCGGCGGCGTTCGCGCTCGCTGCAGCCACCCCACACGCCATGGTCGATCCGTTCCTCGAGCGCGAACTCGAGACAGGTCGAGATGACGGGGCAATCCCTGCAGATCTTGCGGGCGCGGTCGACGCCGACGCCATCGCTCGGGAAGAACGTGGCCGGCGGATGCAGCCGGCAGTTGCCGTCGGCCATCCAGGCCGTCGGCGAATCGGGGTCGTGTGGAACATGGGCCGTCTCGACGGGGATCTGCTTGGAACGACTGATGAGCTTGGCCATGATGACCCTTCCTGCGGGGGATTGTTCGTGTGTGGAGTACTGATTGGACGCTCGACACGTCAATTCGGTTCCCCGGAATTCTGTGAGGACCGCTTCAGTGTGGAGCTCGGAGGTAAGAAGAGGTTGGGGACGCATTGTTGCGTTCCTGACGGTAAACCGTAACACATCCGTAATGTGAATGCGAGGATCGGGCACCGGACCGGATGCCACTCGGGCCGATAGAGTCGGCAGCCATGACCGACCTCGCCGAGACCCAGGCCCCGCGGGCCCATGCCCGCATCGTGTACCACGGTCCCGTGGCGCCCCACTGGGAGGTCTACGGCGACTGGGGCGACCGTCAGACGCTCGACGAGTTCCGTGCTCGGGTGCTCGCTCGGCTCGTGCTGCTGCCTCGCGACGACCCGCAGTTTCGTCGCAATCGTGAACGTATCGTGCGCGATGCCGAGCGCGAGTTGATCACCATCGAATGGGACCTCGGCTACGCCGAGGACGACAGCTGATCGACCTCGCCGAGTTCGAGGCGGCCCACGGGGGAACGAGCCAGCTGCGATGACCGACGAACGGTTCTTGAACCGGGAGCTGAGCTGGATGCGGTTCAACGACCGCGTCCTGGAGCTCGCGAGCGAGTCGGGCATCCCGCTGCTCGAGCGTGCGAAGTTCTGCGCGATCGCAGCGACCAACCTCGACGAGTTCTTCCAGGTTCGCGTCGCGGCGCTCAAGGACCAGATCATCGCCGGCATCGACCGACTGTCGCCCGACGGCCGGACACCGGCGCACACGCTCGGCGAGATCGGCCACAGCGTGCTCGAATTCGTCGATCGCCTCGACGCCACGTTCGTCGATCGGTTGGTGCCCGAACTGCGCGCCGCTGGCATCGACATCATCTCGTGGGACGACGTCTCCGACGACGAACGTGTCGAACTCGACGACTGGTTCGACGAGCGGGTCTTCCCCGTGCTCACTCCGCTCGCCGTCGACCCCGGACACCCGTTTCCGTACATCTCGGATCTCGCGCTCTCGCTGGCGGTCAACGTCGCAGATCCGGAGACCGGCGACCGACGATTCGCCCGTCTGAAGGTGCCGCAGCTGTTCCCGCGGCTCGTGCCGGTCGCTCCGGGCCGATACCTCCCTGTCGAGCAGCTGATCGCCGCCAAGCTCGACCGGCTCTTCGTGGGCATGATCGTCGAAGACTGGGCGCCATTTCGCGTCAGTCGCAACGCCGACCTGACGCTCGAGGAGGAAGAGGCCGACGATCTCCTCGAAGCTGTCGAGATGGAGCTCCGACGCCGGAGGTTCAACAAGGCGGTTCGCCTCGAGGTGTCGCACGACATCGGCGCGGAAGTGCTCGAACTGCTCGTTCGCGAGCTCGAACTCACGATGGACGACGTCACCTTCCATCGAGCGCCACTCGACCTGAGCTTCCTGTGGCAGCTGCTCGAGCTCGAACGACCCGACCTCAAAGACGAGCCGTGGCCGCCGGTCACCTCTGGCAGGATCCTCGCTGCCGACGAGACCGATCGCCCGATCTTCGACGTGATGCGACACCGAGCGGTCATGGTGCACCACCCGTACGAGAGCTTCTCGGCCAGTGTCGAAGCGTTCATCTCGCAGGCGGCGGTCGACCCGAAGGTCCAGTCGATCAAGATGACGCTGTACCGAGCCGGCGGTGACAGCGCGATCATCCGCAGTCTGATCCGTGCCGCGGAACGCGGCGTGCAGGTCGCGGTGCTCGTCGAGCTCAAAGCTCGCTTCGACGAGGCGAACAACGTGCAGTGGGCACGTCAGCTCGAACGCTCCGGGGTCCACGTCGTCTACGGCATGGTCGGGTTGAAGACGCACAGCAAGGTCGCCTTGGTCGTGCGCAACGACGGCGACATGTTGCGGCGCTATGTCCACATCGGCACCGGCAACTACAACGCGAAGACCTCGCGGATCTACGAGGACATCGGCGTGCTCACCTGCTCGCCCGACATCGGCGACGACGCCACCCAGCTGTTCAACCACCTCACCGGCTACAGCCGTTCCGAGGATTACCGCAACCTGCTCGTGGCGCCACGTGACCTACGGCGACAACTCGTCGACCTGATCGAGCACGAGGCATCGTTCGGCCCCGACGGTCACATCGTCCTCAAGTGCAACTCGGTGGCCGACGACGAGCTCATCGAGACGTTGTACGCAGCGAGCGCCGAGGGCACGCGCATCGACATGATCGTGCGCGGGATCTGTTGCCTGCGCGCCGGCGTTCCGGGGCTCTCCGAGACCATCCGGGTCCGCAGCATCCTCGGTCGGTATCTCGAGCACAGCCGCATCTACCGGTTCGCACACGGCAACGTGGTGCACGGCGAGCGCCTGCCAACGGCGACATCGGATGCGGTCTTCCTCATCGGCTCGGCCGACTTGATGCCGCGCAACCTGCATCGCCGCGTCGAGGTGATGGTGCCGATCGAGCATCCGCGTCACACCGCCGCGCTCGATCAAGCGCTCGAGTTCGCACTGGCCGACGACGTCGTCGCCTGGGAGTTGCAGCCCGACGACACTTGGACGCGCGTGGGGCCGACCAACGCGTTCGAGCCGCACAGCCAGGAGCGGATGTACCGCTGGACGGTTGCCCAGCAGCTCGCCGGGCGTTCTTGAGCGCTCCTGGCCAGAGTTGGCCGGAATGACGGCCGCTGTTCACCTCCCGTTCACCTGAAGCAGGGTTGTGGTTCATCTGGGGTGTCTACGGTGCCCGCCGACGCCGACGACCGTCGGTGCCACGTGAACACCACATGACCAAACAACCACCCCTGAATGGAGTTGGAAGCGTGAACACTCCCAAACGCCGGATCCTTGCTGGAGCCCTGGCACTCACCCTGGTTGCCGCGGCCTGCGGCAGCGACGACGACACGAGCACGGCCACCGACGCGCCCGCCACGACCGACGAGATGACCGAGACCACCGACGACATGTCGGAGACGACCGATGCCGGCGCCGAAGGCGGCGACGTCTCCGGGAGCATCTTCGTGTCCGGTTCGTCGACCGTCGAACCCATTTCGATCGCCGCCGGCAACGCCTTCGCCGACGCCAACCCTGGCGTGGCGATCACCGTCGAAGGTCCCGGCACCGGCGACGGCTTCGCCAAGTTCTGCGCCGGCGAGACCGACATCTCCGACGCGTCACGAGCGATCAGCGAGGAAGAGATCGCCGACTGTGAAGCGGCAGGGATCGACTTCATCGAACTGCAGGTGGCCGTCGACGGACTCTCGGTGATCACTTCCGTCGAGAACTCGGCAGTCGAATGCCTGTCGTTCGTCGATCTGTACGCGCTGCTCGGCCCCGATGCGACTGGCGTCAACAACTGGGCTGACGCCTCGGCCTCGGCGGACGAGATCGCCGCAACCGTCACCGACCTCGGCGCTGTCAACACCCCGTATCCCGATGCGTCACTGACCGTCACGGCACCCGGCGAGGAGTCGGGCACGTTCGACAGCTTCGTGGAGATCGTCATCGAGCCCGTTGGCGAGGAGCTCGGGGTCGAAGACGCCAATGTGCGTCCCGACTACACCGCGAGCCCGAACGACAACGTGATCATCGAAGGCATCGCCGCCAACCCGACCTCGCTCGGCTGGGTCGGCTTCGCATTCGTCGAAGAGAACCTCGACACGATCAAGCCGCTCCAGGTCGATGGCGGCGCCGGATGCGTCGAGCCGACACCGGAGACGATCGCTTCAGGCGAGTTCCCGATCGCCCGTCCGCTGTTCATCTACGTGAGCGTCCCGGCCCTCGAGGAGAATGCCGCGCTCGAGTCGTTCGTCGACTTCTACGTCAACGAGGCCATCACCACCCTCGTCGGTTCGGACGAAGGCCAGGTCCCCTACGTCGCGCTGAACGACGAGCTGCTCGCCACGACGCAGGGCGTCTGGGAAGCACGCGAGACGGGCACCCGCGAAGGCTGAGTTCCCCCTGAGGCTGTTCGGCGCCGACCTCGGCAATGAGGTCGGCGCCGCAGCTTGTGGCCACGAACCCGGGTAGGTTCCCACCGTGCGTCACACCCGTTACCCCGCCTGACAAGGAACGCAAGGACCGCATGGCCGTCTCCAACATCGAGATCCGCTCCGCCGCCGATCTCCGCATCGCCCCACGGCGCAAACGCGTCGACCGACTGATGAAGTACTTCTTCATCGCGTCTGCCATCACGACCTTCGCCGTGACGATCGCGATCATCGCCACGCTCGTCGTGGACGCAATCCAGTTCCTCCAGGGCCTCAATGACACCGAGGACGGCCTCGGAGCGCTGTTCTCGATCGGTTGGTTCCCCCGCCGTGGCATCTTCGACATCGGAACGCTTGTCGTCGGCACCTTCATCGTGACCGGAATCGCGATGCTCGTCGCCGTCCCGCTCGGGCTCGGCGCCGCCATCTACCTGGCCGAGTACGCCCGTCCGAAGGTTCGCAAGTCGATCAAGCCGATCCTCGAAATCCTCGCCGGCGTCCCCAGCGTCGTGCTGGGCTACTTTGCGATCGCCTACATCAACCCCAACATCATCGCCAATCTGTTCTCGGGCGCAAACGCCGCGTTCACGTTGGCCGCTGCCGGCATCGGCGTGGGCATCCTGACCATCCCCATCATCGCCTCGGTTGCCGAGGACGCGCTGTCGTCGGTGCCGCTCGCACTCCGTGAGGCGTCCTACGGACTCGGTGCGAACCGTTGGCAGTCGACGTTCAAAGTCGTGTTCCCGGCCGCCATCTCCGGCATCATCGCCGCACTGATCCTCGGCGTGTCGCGTGCTGTCGGCGAGACAATGGTCGTGGCCATCGCCGCCGGCGCGACCGGCGGCGGTCTCTTCAGCGTCGACCCGCTCCAACCCGGCCAGACCATGACCGCGGCGATGGCGGCTCTCGGCTTCGGCAGCGACCAGGTCGCCGGCGACAACAACGCCTTCCAGAGCCTCTACTTCATCGGCCTGTTGCTCTTCTTCATGACGCTCTTCCTCAACTTCATCAGTGACCGGCTCGTCAATCGCCTGCGAGAGGAGTACTGATGCCCCTGTCCACACCACAATCCGTCGGTGGCGTCGCCGCCTCGTCGTTGACCACCGACATCACCTCGGGTCGGCGCGACATCAAGGGCAAGGTGCTCGAGGGCATGCTGATCATCGCTCTCGCCGGATCGCTCTTGATCCTGGCGATCCTGATCGTCGATCTCCTCCGGCGGAGCTGGCCCATCTGGACCGAACGCCCCGGAGACTTCCTGCGCGGACCGCTCAACTCTGCCAATGCGGCCGATGCCGGCGTCGGCCAGGCGATCCGGGGCACCATCGAGCTCGCGCTCATCGTGGCGATCGTTGCGATCCCACTCGGCACGGCTTGCGCCGTGTATCTCGAGGAGTATGCGAGCAAGTCGAGGCTGGCCTCGTTCACCCGTCTCAACGTTCGCAACCTGGCCGGTGTGCCGTCGATCGTGTACGGCCTGCTCGGATTGGCGATCTTCGTCCAGTTCTTCGGGCTGGGTCGGTCGATCTGGGCCGGTGGCCTCGCCTTGTCGGCTCTGGTGCTGCCGATCGTGGTGATCACGGCGTCCGAAGCTCTGCGCGCGGTACCCCAGAGCATCCGCGAGGGTGCCTACGGGGTGGGCGCCACGCGGTGGGAGACCACGAGTCGTCACGTCCTCCCGGCCGCCGGGCCCGGTATTCTCACCGGCGTCGTGCTGTCGTTGGCCCGGGCGGCCGGCGAAGCGGCACCGATTCTCCTCGTCGGAGCCGCCACTGGACTCTTGCGGACGGGATCGCAGAGCTTCTTCGAGCAGCTGGGCTCAGCCTTCACCGCCCTACCGGTGGCGATCTTCTCGTATGCCCGCCAACCGGGAGAAGCCTTCCGGGAAGTCACTGCTGCAGCGTCGCTCGTGCTGCTCGTGTTGGTGCTTCTGATGAACGGGATTGCCATCTGGCTACGCAACAGGTACGAGCGGAAGTGGTGAACTGGTGATGCAGCAACGATCGGGTGACACATCGTCGACAACCGACAACGCGGTGACAAAGGAAGCGACCATGGAGATCGAAACAGACACGGCGACGCCGGCAACGGCCGTGGTCGAACCGGCCACGAAGGAGAACGTCTTCGTCACGAGGGACTTGCACGTCCACTACGGCGACTTCCTCGCCGTTCGCGAGGTGGATCTCGACATCGCGAAAAACGAGATCACGGCCTTCATCGGTCCGTCCGGCTGCGGCAAGTCGACGGTGCTGCGGTGCTTCAACCGGATGAACGATCTGATCGACTCCGCTCGCGTCGCAGGGTCGGTGGAGTACCACGGCATCGACCTCTACGGCCCCGGCATCGATGCGGTCGAGGTGCGGCGACGAATCGGGATGGTGTTCCAGAAGCCGAACCCCTTCCCGAAGTCCATCTACGACAACCTCGCGTTCGGGCCGAAGATCAGCGGTGTCAAGAAGAAGTCGGAGCTCGACGACATCGTCGAGTCGTCACTTCGACGTGCGGCGCTCTGGGACGAGGTCAAGGACCGTCTCAAGGCCTCGGCCATGGGCATGTCGGGTGGCCAGCAGCAACGACTGTGCATCGCCCGGGCGATCGCGGTCGAACCCGACGTGATCCTCATGGACGAGCCGTGTTCGGCGCTCGACCCGATCGCCACCGGCAAGATCGAAGAACTGATGGAGGAGATCAAGACCGAGTACACCATCGTCATCGTGACGCACAACATGCAGCAGGCCGCTCGCGTGAGCGACATGACCGCCTTCTACTCCGTCGAGGTCAACGAGACCTCCGACACACGCACGGGAATTCTCGTCGAGTACGACCGGACCGAGAAGATGTTCTCCAATCCGGCAGACGAACGTACCGAACGGTACGTCACCGGGAGGTTCGGCTGATGCCCGACGGACTGCGCGCCGAGTTCCATGAGCAGCTCGAGGAGATCCGTGACGGCATCGCGAAACTCTCGGCCGGTGTCACCGAACTCGTTCCGAGGGCGACCGAGATCCTGCTCACGTCCGATCTCGAAGGCGCCGAATACCTGGTGCTCGGCGACGTCGACTATGACCGCCGCTCACGCGACCTGGAGGAAGCTTGCTTTCGCCTGATCGCGCTCCAACAGCCGGTCGCAAGTGACCTGCGCCAACTGGTGGCGGCGATCAAGATCGTCGCGGACGTCGAGCGCTCGGCGGACCTGTGCGCCAACATCGCAAAGGCAGCTCGTCGGATCTACAGCCACGAACTCGACAGTCACCTGCGGGGTCTGATCCAGAAGATGGGAAATCAGGCGCAGTTGCTCTTCAAGGAGACCACCGAGGCGTACCTGCTCGGCGACGAGACACGAGCAGCAGCGCTCTACGACATGGATGGGTATCTCGACGATCTCCACCGCCAGTTCATCCAGTCCATCTTCGAGAGCCACTCGTCGAGTCGAATCGATCTGCAGGTCGGCGTGCAGCTCGGCCTCGTCGCCCGCTTCTACGAACGCATCGGCGACCACGCGGTGAACGTCGCGGGCCACACCCGCTACATCGTGAGCGGCTGGCTCCCGACCCACCCGTACGCCGAGAGCGGGAACGAGATCTCGCCCGGTTCCGCGGCTGGGCCCGGCGAGTCGGGCTGACCCATGCTCCCCATGGCGGTTGCCCTGCTGGTCGGCGTCGGTGTGGGAACGATGATCGGTCTGGCGATCGGAGCTCGGCGCCAACCCCCGACGTCACGCCCAGTCCCAGCGCCGGTGGTCGCGGGCGACGACATCACTGGCCGGCTGAGCGAGGCCGTCGATCACCTGGAGATCGGTGTCGTGATCTCGTCGGGACCCGGCACCGTCGTGTACCGAAACGCTGCGGCTCGATCGAGCGAGGGGACCCATGTCGGTCTGCTCGTCGACGAACAGCTTGCGTCGATCATCGACGAGACCCGTGCCGGCCAACGGGTACGGCGTGTGATCGATCTCCACGGTCCACCTCGATCGAGGTTGGAAGTCACCGCTGATCCGATGCCAGACGGCGGTGCGGTCGCAACGCTCCGAGACGTGAGCGAACGGATGCGAACTGACGCAATGCGCACCGACTTCGTCACCAACATCTCCCACGAGCTCAAGACACCGGTGGGTGCCGTGGCCGTACTCGCCGAGGCGTTGCTCGACGAGGACGATCCCGAGATCGTCCACCGTCTGGCCGACCACCTGGTCGCCGAGTCGCATCGAGCGGTCAGGACCATCGACGATCTCCTGAAACTCTCCCAGATCGAATCGACCCGCCCTGGTGACACACCGGTCGATCTCATCGCAGTGGTACGCAACGCAATTGCTCGCGGGCGCGCCGTCGACGCCGGTCGCGGTGTGCAGATCACCGCACTCGACATGCCCGACGAGCTCTGGATCCAGGGCGACGAACTCCAGCTGGCGTCCGCGATCGGGAATCTCGTCGAGAACGCCGTCAAGTACAGCTCGCCGGGTGACAAGGTCCAGCTGAGGACACGAGTGAACGATCTCGGCGTCGAGGTGATGGTCGCTGATCAGGGGGTCGGGATTCCGGCTCGCGATCTCGACCGCATCTTCGAACGTTTCTATCGAGTCGACAGGGCCCGAAGTCGCGAGACGGGGGGAACAGGACTGGGTCTGTCCATCGTTCGCCACGTGGCGACGAATCATGGCGGCGACGTGCTCGTGTCGTCACAGGAGGGCGAGGGCTCGACCTTCGTCCTGCGGCTCCCGGCGTCGCTCGTCCTGGGCAGCAACACGGCCGGACCGCTTCCAGCCGACGACGAGGTTGCCGAATGAGTGAGGCAACGGTCCTCGTCGTCGAGGACGAAGCGAGTTTCGTCGAAGCGCTGACCATCGGGCTGCGACGTGAGGGGTTCGAGGTCGTGGTCGCCACCGATGGCGCACAGGCGCTCGAACTCTTCGACGCGACGCAGCCCGACATCGTGCTCCTCGACGTGATGTTGCCGAAGATCAGTGGCATCGACGTCTGTCGACAGCTCCGCAAGCGGACGCAGATTCCGATCATCATGGTGACGGCGAAAGGTGCAGAGATCGACACGGTCGTCGGCCTCGAGGTGGGTGCTGACGACTACGTGACCAAGCCGTACCGCCTGCGTGAGTTGGTGGCGAGGATGCGTGCGGTGCTTCGCCGATCCGAGTTCAACGGCTCCAGCGGGCCGGCGGTGATCATGCCAGGTGTGGTGCAGGTCGGTGACGTGTCGCTCGACCCCGAGGAACACCGCGTCTCGGTGAACGGACACGATCTCGCGCTGCCGCTCAAGGAGTTCGAGCTCCTGCACATCCTGCTCGCCAACGCCGGACGAGTGCTCCCGCGCGAGACCCTGATCGACCGAGTGTGGGGCAGCGACTACGTCGGCGACACCAAGACGCTCGACGTGCACGTGAAACGCCTGCGCGGCAAGATCGAGGCCGACCCGACCACGCCAACGCGGATCGTGACGATCCGTGGACTCGGCTACAAGTACGAGCGCAACTGATCGCATCCGATTCTCGCCGGCCGAGCTGCCCGGCTCGGGTCGCGTAGCATCGGCTCGGTGGAACGGGTCAATGCTGCGCAGCGACCGACCGCATCGAAGTTCCGTCGGCTCGCCATCACCCACGCCCTGATGGTGGGCGGCGACGCCGCCATGGTGGTCGCGCTGGCCGACTCGTTGTTCTTCGACATCGATCTCGACGCCGCCCGCTCGCGTGTGTTGCTCTTCCTGGTGATCGGTTTCGCCCCGTTCCTGGTCGTGGCGCCGCTGATCGGTCCGCTGATCGACCGCGTCGCCGGTGGCCGGAAGTTCGTCATCCAGGTCGTCGCATTGTCGCGAGTGGTCCTCACGTTGCTGATGGCGCAGTACCTCGATGCTCTCGTGTTGTTCCCGCTGGTGTTCGCGTCGCTGGTCCTGCAGAAGACGTACGCCGTCTCGAAGTCGGCGATCGTTCCATCCACCGTTCGCTCCGAGACGGAGCTCGTCGAGGCGAACTCGAAGCTGGGTCTCATCGCTGGGATCACCGGAGCAATCGCTGTGATTCCGGCCGGCATCCTGCTCAAGGTGATCGGAGCCCCGGCGACGCTGGTCTACGGGGCATTGCTCTTCGTCGGAGCGCTCGTGGCCGCCACTCGATTGTCCCCGGACGTGGTCGCCTCAGACGCCGCCGACGCTGCCGAAACGACGGAGTTGCACTCGTCGAACGTCCAGCTCGGGGCGATTGCGATGACGGTGCTGCGCGGCCTCGTGGGCTTCACATTCTTCCATCTCGCCTTCTGGCTTCGTTCGCAGGATCAGGGGACGCTGTGGTTCGCTGCGGTCGTCGGTGTGTCGGCGCTCGCCTCGATGTTCGGCAATGCGGTGGCCTCGATGCTTCGAGCACGTGTACGCGAAGAGACGATGCTGACCACCGCACTGCTCGTCTGCGCAGGAGCTGGCCTCCTCGTCTCCGTGCTCGGTGGACCGCTCGGTGCGGTGGTGCTCGCCGGTGTGTTGAATCTGATGGCGGCACTCGGACGGCTCAACTTCGAGAGCATCGTGCAGCGCGACGCGCCGGACGCGAACCAGGGCCGGGCCTTCGCGGTCTTCGAAACGCGCTTCCAGCTCGCGTGGGCGATCGGCGCATTCATTGCCGTTGCGCTCCAGGTGTCCGGATCGATCGGGTTCCTGATCGTGGGATCGGTGGCGGTGGCCGCAAGCATCCACCTGTTCACCCGCGGCCGCACGGACGGCAAGCGCCCCTCGTCGGTCAGTCGTCGGCGACCCGGGCGAGCCAGAGGCCAGGTGCCTCGATCTCGTTCGGGGTCGGCACGGCCGTCGGATCGCTGAACAGCGGCTCGAGGCCGTGTTCGCCGGCACGATCGACCACGCCCTGCACGAATGCCTTGCCGCGTGCAGTCTGCTCGGCACCGAGACGGATGCCGAGCAGCCGCTCGACGAAGATCTCGTCGGGTGATGCCTCGGCGCGACGTCGGCGAGCGGCTTCGGCGATCTGAAGTGCGCTGCCACCGATGATGCGGACGGCGACGGCGTCGACGACCCAGTCGATGACGCCGATCGTGACCGCGACCGCCGCATCGAGTTCCGGTTCGAGCGCCAGTTGCTCGGGCGATCGGACGGCGCCGAGCAGCACTTCGGGGTCGCCGAACGCCTGCTGCATGGCGGCCATCGGATCGCTCTGGTCGATGTCGAGCGACGTGAGCTTGTCGGACAGCGCGGACGGGTCGGGGCGGAATCCGCCGACGTGGCGTTGCACGAGCGATCGCAAGTGATCGGCGATGTGGCCGACCGAGAACAACGTCAGGCCGGCCAACTCGTGAGCGAGCACCCACAGCCGCATCTCGTCGAGTTCGATCGACCAGGCCTCGGCGAACGAGTCGATGTTGGCCGGTACGACCACGAGCGCAGGGGTGGCACGTGGGATCGGGAGGTCGTAGACGCCGAATGCCCGGCGGGCGAGGTTGCCGACCATCGAGCCGACGCTCATCCCCATCATCGCCGGCGCCATCATCTTGCCGAGGCCGGCCATCATCTGGGCCATCGGATCCGCGGTCATCTCGGCGGGAAGGTCGTCGGTCCCGCCGAGTGACGTCGCGAGATCGGTGAACAACGGGCGGTACGCCTCGAGCGTCTGCTGCGCCCATTGTTCCGGCGTCGCGACATCGGGCTCGGTGGCGGGAACCTCGATCGCCATCACGTCGGCGACGTGCAGTCGGGCGATCTCGGCGAGCTCGCGGTACTTGATCCTCACGGTCGGGTCGACGTTGCCCGACGTCGACACTCCGGTGCCGGAGAGCAACCCGCCTCCGTTGGCCGCAAGCACCGCGAATTGGCGGGCGGCGTCCCAGTTCAGCGGTCCTTGACCCGACAATGCTCTCGACAAGTCGCCGAACAGCGGCATGCCGGCGAACGGGTCGATCGATTCGCCCGGATCGTCCTCATCGGCCATGCCCCGATGCTACGGCTTGCGCCGGTGCCTGGCACCGCGCCATCCCGACCGAGTGCTTGGCACCGGCGTCACCGGTTGGGGGACACGATGGCTATCGTGCGAGCGATGGATGGCCCCGCCGACCGTGCCATGGTCGTGCTCACGGGTGCGGCCGGCTCGCTCGGTCATCGTGTCGGCCGGGTGCTCGACGAACACGAGGTCCTGCTCGCCGACTCGCTCGACGACCTCGACCGACCGGCGCTCGGCGAGTCTGGCTGCGCTGCGCGGATTGCGGCGGTGGTCGACCTGGGCAGCAGCGACTACGACAACCGGGCGGCTCGGCGCGAGAGCGCAACCGAGTCGGCGGCGTCCACACTGGCCATCGCCGACCGAGTCGGCGCTCGCCACGTCGTCTTCGTCTCGTCCGCTCTCGTCTATGGCGCCGCTGCGAACAACCCGGTTCCGCTGACCGAGGACGCAACGTTGCGACCTGACGTCGAGTTCGTGTTCGCTCGGCAGCTCGCATCTGCCGAAGAACTCGTCGAGCAGTGGCGCACGGCGCAACCCGGCCGGACCACGTGCGTCCTGCGGCCGGCGGTGTCGCTTGCGGCCGGCGACAGCCCTCGTCTGGCGACCGCGCTCGTCTACGGATTCGGGCGCCGGTTGGCCCAAGCCGATCCGCCGTCGCAGTTCCTGCACCTCGACGACCTCGCTGCTGCGGTTGGCGTCGGCGTCGAGCGGCGCCTCGACGGGGTCTTCAACGTGGCTCCGGACGGATGGGTGCCCGGCGAGCGCGTGCGTGCGTTGTCGGGCGAGCGGCCGCGACTCCCGCTGCCCGAGCGGATCAGCGAGCTCGTTGCCGGGCTGCGCTGGCGGTTCCTCCGCGGGCCGATTCCGCCTGGGCTCCTGCCGTACACCGTCGAACCCTGGGTCGTGTCCAATGGTCGCCTTCGCGCTGCTGGATGGACGCCGACCGTCACGAACGAGCAGACCTACGTCGAGAGCACCGAGGCGCCGTGGTGGACCATGGTCTCGCCGAAGCGTCGCCAGGAGTTGGCGCTCGGTGGAGGCGTCGTCGCGTTCGCCGTCGCGGCGCTGATCGCGGGGATCGTCGGCGGTCGTTGGTTCAGCCGTCGACGAGGCTGAGGAGATCGCCGTCGCTCATGCGCGCGACCAGGTCACCGCTGTCGTCGAACACGACCGAACCGTCGGGAACGTGCATGTGCTGCGCATCGTCCCAGGTGACCTGGTAGGTCACCGCTTCGGTGCGCACGAACACCGTCTCGTCGGCGTCCGGTGCGGTGTCGGCCACGTCGGTGCCATCGACATCGAGCTGCGGCCCAGGGGTGACCGCATGTGGGAATGCCACCAACGACGTCGTCAGCACGGGGCGGATCGCAACGGGTTCGGTCGCTGTTGCTGGGGCCATCACCGGGGTCGTTGCGGCTGTCGTGGCGGGAGGCTCAACGACCGCACGAGCGGTGATCGGCGTGGTCGTTGCGCTCAACGCGACCGGGCCGCTCGACGTTCTCGGTGTCATCGCCACGACCAGCGCGGCGACGGCCAACACGGCGAGGGTTCCACCGCCGAGGGCGAGCAGGTTCAGGTCGGAGCGCCGCGTGGAGTCGTCGACGTCGAGGCGCGTGGGTCCGAGTTCCGAGGGATGCCGCCACGATCGCTCGTGCGGGGGAAGGGGACCAGGCTCCACGAGCACGAGATCGTACAACGCTGTGTCGGCCCGCTGACCGCGGGCCCGCCGGGCGGGGGGTCGGCGTCGCTACGCTGCCAGCGTGGATCAACCTCTCGATGGCGACGACTGGTTCGGTCTCAGCGAGACGGAACTCCCGATCGGCGCGGCCTACGACTGGGCGATCCGGTCGCAGTGCGGTGCGGTCGTGTTGTTCAGCGGCACGATCCGCGATCACGCCGATGGGCGCACTGGTGTCGAACACCTGACCTACGAGGCGTACGCCGAACAGGTGGTGCCTCGATTCGCCGAGATCGGCGCCGAGTTGCGTCGTCGTTGGCCCGACACCGGACGGCTCGCGCTGCTGCACCGCGTCGGCCGCCTCGAGATCGGCGAGTCCTCAGTGATCGCCGTGGTGTCTGCACCACATCGGGCCGAGGCGTTCGAGGCCGCTCGCTTCGCCATCGATGCGCTCAAGGAGTCCGCTCCGATCTGGAAGCACGAAGTGTGGGCAGACGGTGCCGACTGGGGAACCGGTGCGCACGAGATCCGTGACGCCAGTGCGGTCGGGTCGCCGGAATGACCGTTGCCGTCATCATCGGCTTCGTCGTGCTTGCCGTCGTGGTCGCGTTCGTTGCGACAGCCGCGGGGCGCAGCCGACAACCGCCGGACGACATTGCGTCGTTCCGCCGCCAGATCGACGCGTTGTCGCCGGAGGCTCGGCGCCAGACGTCGGGTCGGATGAAACCGTCCGAGCGTGCCGCGAGCAGCGATGATGGTGGCGATGACACGTGACGTCACCGCGCCCGGCGCGGCATACCGCCTTCGGCGAGCCCAGGTGAGCGCGCATGGCGCGTGACCTCGCCATCGACCTCGGCACGGCGAACACGCTCGTCTACATGAAGGGCCGAGGCATCGTGCTCAACGAGCCGTCGGTGATCGCCCTCAATCGCCAGACCGGCGAGGTACTCGCAACGGGCCGCGAGGCGTGGCAGATGATCGGTCGCACTCCGGGCTACATCGTGGCCGTGCGTCCGTTGCGCGGTGGCGCGATCACCGATTTCGAGATCACCGAGCGGATGATCCGTCTGCTCCTGCAGCGCGTCGGTGTCAGCCGCTTCACCCGACCGAAGGTTGTCATCTGTGTGCCGTCGGCGATCACCGAGGTCGAGCGACGGGCGGTCACCGACGCCGCCCGCCGAGCCGGCGCTGCCGACGCGAACCTGATCGAACAGCCGATGGCTGCCGCGATCGGCGCCGACCTGCCGATCGACGAACCGGTCGGCAACATGGTGATCGACATCGGTGGCGGCACGAGCGAGACCGCCGTGATCAGCCTCGGCGGCATCGTTGCGCTCGAAGCGGTTCGAGTCGGCTCGTTCGACATCGATGCTGCGATTCAGAACTATGTGCGGCGCGAGCACGGCATCGCGATCGGCGAGCGCACGGCCGAGGAGATCAAGGTCGCCATCGGGTCCGCCGATCCGACACCCGACGAGCACCAGGCCGAGGTGCGTGGCCGCGACCTCATGACCGGGTTGCCGAAGACCGTGCTGCTGACGCCCGAAGAGGTTCGCTACGCGATCGAAGATGTCGTGTCGTCGATCGTCGCGTCGGTGATCCGCTGTCTCTCGAAGGCCCCGCCGGAGTTGTCGCAGGACTTCCTGGTTCGTGGGATGTACCTCGTCGGCGGCGGTGGACTGTTGCGCGGTCTGGCCGAACGCATCGAGCGTGAGACCGAGGTCCCCGTGAAGATGTCCAATGTGCCGCTCGAGGCGGTCGTCTTGGGCGCCGGGCACGTCATCGAGCACTATGAGGCCCTGAAGGGCATGTTCATGGGTGCCCGTCGCTGAACGGAGAGACGACGTGAGCGAGACCACCGGTCGACAGGTCACCGACATCGACAGCCTGATCGAGCAGTTCCGTTCGATGACCGCCGAGGAGATCGCCGCGCGCGGGTTCACGGTCGAGGGCACCTTCGACCAGGTCGACGACCCGATCCTGCTCGGGCCCGACGGTCTGCCGGTCAACACCTGGCAGGAGAGCTATCCGTACACCGAACGCATGTCGCGTTCCGAGTACGAGTCGTTGAAGCGCGATCTCCAGGTCGAACTGCTCAAGGCGCAGGACTGGATCAAGTCGACCGGTCACAAGCTCGTGATGGTGTTCGAGGGTCGCGACGCGGCGGGCAAGGGCGGCACGATCAAGCGCTTCCTCGAGCACCTCGACCCGCGTGGCGCCGAAGTGGTGGCGCTCAGCGTGCCCTCGCAGCGAGAACAGGGCGAGTGGTTCTTCCAGCGCTACGTCCGCCACCTGCCGACCCGCGGCGAGATGCGGTTCTTCGACCGATCGTGGTACAACCGCGCCGGCGTCGAGCGAGTGATGGGCTACTGCACTGCCGACGAGTACGAGGAGTTCCTGCGCACGGTGCCGCAGTTCGAGGACATGATCATGAATTCCGGCACGACGTTGATCAAGCTGTGGTTCTCCGTGTCGCGACGTGAGCAGATCGCCCGGTTCACGATCCGCCGGATCGACCCGGTCCGGCAGTGGAAGCTCAGCCCGACCGACATCGCCTCGCTCGATCGGTGGGACGACTACACACAGGCGAAGCTCACCATGTTCGAGCGCACGTCCACCGAGCGAGCGCCGTGGAACATCGTGCGCAGCAACGACAAGAAGCGTGGCCGGATCAATGCGATGCGTCACGTGTTGAACACGCTGCCGTACGAGGGCAAGAACCTCGACGTCGTCGTACCGCCCGATCCGTTGATCGTCGGCACCCCCGACACCCTTCCCGACCACGGCGAGACCTGGTAGCCGTCCACGACGTGGACGCGTTGCGAAACTCGTGCGACACGGCGCGCTGCATGCGCTACGTTGATCCTGTCCGTCGATCGAGAGGAGGAATGCACATGACTGTCGTTGCTGCTTCCACCTTCGGTCGCGCGTCGTGCTGAACCAGCCGACCTGAGCCTGCGCTCACCTCGCTTCTCCTCGTGTTGCACTGAGCGGCGCGACCGAACTTCGTCAACTGTCGTCGTTCTCCCGCGCCCGAGGTGCATCCGTGTCCGAATTCCTGTCCGATCAACCCTTTCGTCAACCAGCCTGGCTCGTCGCCGAGCCGTACACCGACGTCGACCACGGCGTCGTCAAGAGCGGGAAGGAGGCCCAGGTCAACCTCGTCGAACGCATCGGCGACGACGGCCGCTCGTGCCTCATCGCCCGCAAGCGTTACCTGCCACGCCACGTCACCCAGAAGGGCCAGCTCGAGGCGATGGGCGTCCAGCGATCGTCCGCCTTCCGCCACGACGTCCAGTACCGAGAAGGGCGACAGTTCCGCAAGTCCCGCGACCGGCGGGCGATCGAGCGGATGTCGACCTACGGCAAGAAGCTGCTGCAAGATCGCTGGACCGACACCGAGCACGACGTGATGTCGAAGCTCTGGCACGCGGGTGTGTCCGTGCCGTATCCGATCGGCTTCGCCGACGACGTCTTCGACCTCGAATACGTCGGCAGCTGGGAGATGGCGGCGCCGCAGCTGTCGGCGGCCCGCCTCACCTTGCCGCAACTCGCCAGCGCCTTCGAGCAACTGCTCGTCGGCCTGCGCTCGATCACCGCTGCGGGGATCGCCCACGGCGACCTGTCGGCGTACAACCTGCTGTGGTGGGAGGAGCGGCTGTGGTTCATCGACTTCCCACAGTCGATCGACATCGCCGCGAACCTGCAGGGCCTCGACTTCCTGCACCGCGACGTGCTCAACGTCTGCGGCTGGTTCGACCGGCGAGGTTTCGACGTCGACGCCGAGGAGGTGTTCGCCGACCTGCTCAGCTTCCTGTGACCCGACCCCGGCCTGCGATGAGCGAACCGACCGGATACGGCGGTTTCGCTCATCGGTACGGTGGTATCTCGGCCTGCGATGAGCGAACCGACCGGATACGGCGGTTTCGCTCATCGCGGGAGGTGCTCGGGTGTCAGCCGGCGATGATTCGGGAGACCGTGCCACCATTCGAGACGGCGAACAGGTCGCGTTCGGGGCCCTGGGAGATGGCAGCGAGGCCGTTCAGGTCGGCGATCTCGACGACGCGGGGCTCGGTCGGTGGCGCGGTGGGATCGAGCGCCCAGATCTGGCCGGTGCAGTAGTCGCCGAAGAGATACCAGCCGGCGAGGTCTGGCACGGCATCGCCGCGGGCAACGGAACCGCCGGTCACCGAGCACCGTCCGTCGGCGTGGTCGTAGACGAACAGCGGCGCCAGCGCACCGTCGACGGGTTGATCGTCGTTGAAGCGCTCGAACCCTTCGAAGGCGCTCCAGCCGAAGTTGGCACCGCGGGCGGCATCGGCGCGGTCGACCGCGATCGCATGATTGATCTCCTCGAAATCGCCCTGGCCGACATCACCGATCCAGAGGTCGCCGGTCTCGGGATCGAACGAGAACCGCCACGGATTGCGCAGTCCGTACGCCCAGATCGCCGGGTCGGCCGCCTCATCGCCAACGAACGGATTGTCGGCGGGGACGGTGAACGGCTCGTCGCCGTCGGCGAGCGGGTCGATTCGCAGGATCTTGCCGAGGCGGCTCGACAGATCGAGAGCGTGACGCTCGGGGTCGCCGCCCGAGCCGCCATCGCCCACGCCGATGTACAGCAACTGGTCGGGGCCGAAGGCGAGCTGACCGCCGTTGTGGTTGCTGTAGGGCTGATCGATGCTGAGCACTTCTCGGTAGGTGTCTCGATCGAAGAGGCCGCTCGACGGGTCGATCGTGAACTCTGCGATCACGGTGTCACCGTTGGCGTCGGTGAAGTTCACGTATGCGAGTTCGGCGGTGGGGTGGAACGCCAAGCCCAGCAGGCCCCGTTCGCCGTTCGCGTCGGTGAGGTCGGTCATGTCGAGCACGATGTCGGTCGACAGGTCGGACACGGCAACCACGCGCCCGGGTTGTTCCACGACATACACGTCTCCGAAGCCCGGCCGGGCGGCGACCTCGACGGGCTGATCGAAGTTTCCGATCTCGAACAGCCCGATCGCCGGCTCGGGCAACGGCCCGGTCGGCGCGGTGGTCGTGCTCGCTGATGGCGCTGACGATGCAGGAGCACTCGGTTCGGTGCTCGGGGCCGTGGTCGGCTCGACCTCCGCCGGAGTCGTCGTCGGAGCTGTCGAGTCGGTCGGAGCGGGTTGGCCGCTCCCGAACGAGTCTCCGCCGCCATCGGATCCGCACGCCACGAGGATCAGAGCAGTGGCGGCGGCGATGGCGAGCGGGATTCGTTTCATCCCCCGATTCTCTCGCGATCGCCGGCCATCAGC
The DNA here is from genome assembly GCA_963828415.1 of Ilumatobacteraceae bacterium. GTDB lineage: Bacteria > Actinomycetota > Acidimicrobiia > Acidimicrobiales > Ilumatobacteraceae > Sva-07. The sequence goes on along the minus strand of CAWHEI010000012.1, from coordinate 710,854 downwards.
TCGTCAGGCGAGTGAGTCCTTCTTGGACCACGCTGACCGCGAGCCGCCCGTCGCTGGTGAAGATCGATCCCTGGGCCATTCCTCGCGCTGACGACGTCGACACCGCGGACTGCGCGTACAGCAACCAGTCGTCGGCTCGGAACGGTCGATGGAACCACATGGCATGGTCGACGCTCGCCATTTGCATGCCGGGTGTGTCCCAGTCGAGGCCGAACGGCAGCAACGTCGTGTCGAGCAGGGTCATGTCGCTCGCGTAGGTGACGACGCAGGCGTGCAGCACGGGATCGTCGGGCAGCACGCCGTCGGCGCGTAACCACACGTGCTGTTTCGTCGTCGACTGGCCTCGTCGGCTCGTCGGATCGCCGTCGACGTAGCGCAGGTCGATCGGCCGGGGCCGGTGATACCAGTCGCCGATCTGGTCGGCGTACGGGGCCATCCGGGTGTGGAAGTCCGCCAGATCGAGCGGATCGCCCATTCCTTCAGGCATCGCGAGCTGGTGGTCGGGGCCGGGTTCGTCGTCGTGGAAGCTCGCCTGGAGGTTGAAGATCGCTCGACCGTGCTGGATCGCCACCACCCGTCGCGTGGAGAAGCTGCGACCGTCGCGGATGCGGTCGACCTCGTACAGGATCGGCACCGTCGGGTCACCCGGGCGCAGGAAGTACGCGTGCAGGGAGTGCACGAGGCGGCCGCGTTCGTCGATCGTGCGGGCTGCTGCGACGAGCGCTTGGCCGGCAACCTGGCCGCCGAAGACGCGTTGGCGGTTCTCGTCGGGGGAGTTCCCGCGGAAGAGGTTGACCTCGATCGCTTCGAGATCGAGCAGTCGGACGAGGTCGTCCAGGGCCGACTGGTTGGGGGCGGTGCTCTCCATGACAGGCGCCATGTTGGCACGTCGTACAGTCGTCGCATGACGTTGCTCGACATCTCCGCCGACGAAGTACTCACCACGACGCGTGCCGTTCGCAAGCGACTCGACTTCTCACGACCGGTCGAGGACGACGTGATCCGCGAGTGTGTCGCCACTGCGATGCAGGCGCCGTCGGGGTCGAACCTGATGACCATGCAGTTCGTCGTGGTCAAAGACGCCGACAAGCGCCACGCCATCGGCGAGATCTACAAACAGTGCTGGGCGATCTACAGCTCGATGCCGTTCTTCGCTGGAGCGATCAAGAAGGACGGCGAATCGGAGCAGGCCCAGCAGGATCGAGTCGTCGATTCCGCGACGTATCTGTCCGAGCACATGGCCGAAGCGCCCGCCCTCGTGCTGGGCTGCACCGCCGGCCGTGTCGACGGTGCGCCGGCAATGATGTCGGCGTCGTCGATGGGCAACATCCTGCCCGGCATGTGGAGCTTCATGCTGGCAGCGCGCGCCCGCGGGCTCGGCACCGCGTGGACGACGATCTCACTGATGATGGAGAAGGAGGTCGCCGACATCGTCGGCATCCCGTACGACGACATCCAGCAAGCATGCCTCACACCGCTCGCCTACACCGTCGGCACCGATTTCAAGCCGGCGATGCGACCCGATCCCGACACGATCATCCACTGGGACACCTGGTGACACCCGGGCGTCGAGAACTGGCGCTCGCGACCAAGGGGTTCATGCCCGCCGACGAAGGCGACGCGCTGTGGGATGCGGCTGTCGCTGCGAGCAAGGCAGTGCCTGGCGCGCCGATGCTCGAGGTCGGCTCGTACTGCGGCCGCTCGACGATCTGGCTCGGCGACGCCGCCGAACGCTGCGGCGTGGTGCTCTTCGCGATCGATCATCACCGGGGGTCGGAGGAGAACCAGGCGGGGTGGGATCACCACGACATCGAGGTCGTCGACGCACGGATCGGCAAGATGGACACCCTGCCGTTCTTCCGGGCGGCGATCCACGACGCGGGGCTCGAGGACTCGGTGTTCGCTGTCGTCGGCAAGTCGCCGGCGGTCGCTGCCACGTGGACCACGCCGCTGTCGTTCCTCTTCATCGATGGCGGCCACGGCGAGGAACCCGCACGGCTCGACTACGAGGGGTGGACCCAGCACGTTGCCGTCGGTGGCACGCTCGCGATCCACGACGTGTTCCCCGATCCCGCGGACGGTGGGCGTCCGCCCTACGAGCAGATCTTCCGGCCGGCGCTCGAGTCGGGTCGGTTCCAGTTGGTGTCGGCGACCGGTTCGCTACGCGTGTTGCGTCGTGTCGACTGACGCCCGCGCGTTCGCCCAGGCGCCGTACTGGCGCACCACCACGAACCGTTTCCGATCGACGTAGAGCAGCAGGAACGAGCCCGCCGCCATCACGCCGGCGGCGACGAATCCGAGCGTGACCGCCGAACCGGCCGCGATGAGCGTGCCACCCATGATCGGCCCGAAGACCCGACCGAGGGCCATCACCGCTTGTGCATCGCCCGCTCGTTCCTCGGGGAAGTTCGAACGTTCCGCGAGGAGGTTGAACGCTGCGGGGACACCCATGAAGAACACGAAGCCCCAGCCGATGATCGCAGCGCCGAAGATCAGCCCGCTGCGCGAGGCGGCGATCGCGAGCGCGCACATGGCGGTCGCGAGGAACCACACACCTGCCGGCCCGCGGCGACCGGTCCAGCGCGCCGAGGGGATCCCGGCGAGGGCGTTGCCGCTGAAGAGCAACGAGACGGTGAGTGGCGACAGCCCGTCGAGGTCCTTGCCGATCGCCGCGCTGTACACGAACACCGATGAGCCACCCAACGTGATCGTGCCCAGCGCGAGCAGGATCGCACGTGCGGCGCGTGTCGGCGTGTGTCGGGTGCGGTGCGGGCGGAGCCGATCGGTGCGCGGAACCTGGCGGAACCAGATCAGCGGTGTCGCCGTGATCACGGCGAGCAGGACGAACAACCAGCTCAGGCCGACCGATTCCAGGATCACGGCGATCAATGGCGACATCACCACGCCGACGAGGGGGCCGACGACGGCGACGTCACCGGTCTTCTCGCTGTCGCCGAACGCTGCCTGCCACGCGATCCACGCCGCGAACCCGAGCGACAGGCCGCTGCCGAACCGCATGAACGCCAGCATCTCGAAGGTCGGTGCGGCCGCCGAGCCGAGGTTGGCGATGACGCCGATGAGTGTGCCGATCACGAATATCGACCGCACCGGGCGGAGAAATCGACCGCCGACCCATGATGCCAGCACGAAGCCGGCGAGCTGCGCCGTTGACATCCATCCGGCGGTGCTGACCGCAACGTCGAACTCGTTGGACACCGCCGGCAGCAGGAACGGTGTCGCGGTGAACACGGCCGTGCTCGAGGCGATTGCCACCAACAACGCGGCAGGCACCGACGGGCGCGCCGCCGCGAGGACTCGGACCGGTACCTGGAATGCCACGCCCGAGTGTTACCCGATCGTCACTCGCCGAACTCGCGACGCAAGTCGTCGCGAGCGGCACTGATCAGGTCGCGCACCTGCGTTCGCAGGGCGGGCATGTCGTCCATCGTGAGACCGTCGGTGCTGATCGGGTCGAGGACGCGGACTTCGGCCTCGGCATACCCGAGTCGCCAATCGTGCTTGCGCAGCGCATCTCGGGTGCCGTACACGGCCAGCGGCAGGATCGGCACCTGGTGTTCAATTGCGAGCCGGAACGCACCGGACTTGAACTCGCGCAGTTCACCGGTCTTCGATCGGGTCCCCTCCGGGAAGATCATCACGGACACCTTCGAGTTCAGGCGTTCGCTCGATGCGGCCAGCGCCTTGGCGGTCGACTCGGCGTCGCCGCGCTCGAGCGGGATGTCGCGTGCGAGCTTCATCATCCAGCCCACGAGCGGGATGCGCAGGATCTCGATCTTCGACATCCACTTCATCTCGGTGGGCAGATGCGAGATCAGCAGGATGTCGACGAAACTCTCGTGGTTCGACACGACGACATAGGGGCGGCGCATGTCGTCGGGCAACGTGCCCGACGTGCGGAACTTCCACAGCGGGGTGAGGCGTTCGTGGACGACGGTGAGTTTGCGGAACAGGTAGCCGGCCGCATAGGCGCCCTTGTCGAACGGCATGGTGACCAGTCGGACGATGGCGACCATCGGCGTCCACACGATGATCACCACCCCGAGCACGAACCAGCTCCAGATCGAGAACACCGTGCGTGCAAACGTCGACTTCATCGAGAACGCAACGTAACAGTCGACCCGCACGGTTCCTGTCCTGGATCCTCACCGCGATGAGCGAAACCGCCGTATATGGTCGGTTGGCTCATCGCAGCGCTGGGTCCGGTGTGTGCGATGAGCGAACCGACCGCATGCGGTGATCTCGCTCATCGCAGCGGGGTGGAGGACCGGGCGTGTTCACCGGTGCGAGCAGGGTGAGCCGCCGAAGGTGGCGAACTCGGAGGGCGGAAGCGGGCCCGTCAACGACCCCGCCCCGACTGGAACGACCCCGCCCCGCTCAGAACGGTACGAAGACGTCGCTGGCGGGGGTGGCGCGGGTGATGGCGTCGACGGCGAGCACGACGGCGGCCGCGGTGTACGAGGTGTGTTCGTCGAAGGGGAACAGCACCGGTTCGGGGTACACGATGCCGGTCCAGTACGAGCCGTCGTCGCGTCGATGGGTGCGGGTCCACATGAGCAGGTCGGTGGCGGTCGACATGTCGCCCATCGAGGCGTACGCGAGCGCGCACTCGGCGGTCTCCGATGCGGTGATCCACGGTTCGTCGCTCACGCAGCGAATGCCGAGGCCTTCCATCGCGAAGGTCTCCCACCCTTCGGCGAGGCGGGCCTTTGCGGCTTCGCCGGTCAGCACGCCGGTGAGCACCGGGTAGTACCAGTCCATCGCCCAGCGGGTCTTCGGTTCGAACTCGTCGGGGCGGGTGCGCACGGCGTGGGCCATCACGTCGGCGGCCTCGATCCACTCGGGCCGCGGTTCGCCGACGCGCTCGCCGAGGCGGGCACCGCAGCGCAGCGAATGCTGAATGCTCGACGTTCCGGTGAGCAAGGCGTAGTCCCACGGTCGTGCGTCCGGCTCGACCGCCCAGAGCGGCAATCCGTCGTCTCGTCGATGGCCGAGCACGAACTCGAGCGCTCGTTCGACGGTCGGCCAGATGCGCTCGGCGAAGGCTCGATCCCAGGTGAGTCGCAGATGATGGCTGACACCGGTGGCGATGTAGGCGCACACGTTGGTGTCGAGCTTGGCGTCCTCGACCGATCCGTCGCAGTGGTAGTACGCGTGCCACGAACCATCGGGGCGCTGCGTGTCGACGAGCCAGTCGTAGGCGCGTTCGGCCTCGTCATGGAACCCGGCGACGTCGAGCGCCATCGCCGACTCGACGTGGTTCCACGGGTCGCAGTGACCGCCGGGGAACCACGGGATCATCCCGGTGTCGAGCTGGAGCGACGCCAGGTGGTCGCCGGTGGCCTGCAGCTCGTCGGCGCTCAGGACGCCCGGGAGGTGTGCGACGTGCTTCACCGGACTGCGGACTCCCGCATGTTCGGTTGGGCGGCACCCTGCTTGACGCCGTAGAAGACGATGCTCTTGCCCAGCACCGGTGACAGCATCCGGTCGGCGACCTGGGTGAGCTTCGGCTGCTCCATGATGTCCCATTCGAGGAACTCGCGGTACTTCTTCACCGCCGGGTTGTCGTCGTTGCGAGGCCCGACGGCGCACTTGAGCCACCAGTACGGCGAGTGCAGCGCGTGCGCGCGGTGGTGTCCCTGCAGGTCGAGTCCGGCCGTGCGCAGCTTCGCCGACAGCTCGGTGGCGCTGTAGATCCGGACGTGTCCACCCTCGCTCTTCGGGGCGTGGTACTCGTCGGACAACATCCAGTTGATCTTCTCGGGGAACCACGCCGGCACGGTCGCAGCGAAATGCCCGCCCGGCTTGAGGACCCGGACCATCTCGGCGATTGCGGTGACGTCGTCCTGGATGTGTTCGAGCACTTCGGAGGTGATCACGACGTCGAAGGACCCGTCCGCGAAGGGCAGCTTCGTGGCGTCGCCACGCAGCACCCCTTTGAAACGGTCGATGTCGATCTCGCCCGCGTCGACCATGCCGCCGAGCGTTGCTCGGGTCTGCACGACCTCGTCCTCGGCGTAGTCGAGTGCGACGACGTCGGCGCCGCGACGGGCACATTCGAACACGTGACGGCCGAAACCGGCGCCGACATCGAGCACACGGTCGCCGGGCGCAAGGCCGAGCTGGTCGAACTTGATCGTCAACATCTCAGATCCGTCCGTTGGCGCGCAGCTTGGCCACGTTCTGGGGCATCGCAAGGACCTCGCGGTACTGCTCGACAGTCTGCAGGGCGCACAGCTTCCACGTCCAGCGATCGAGCACGCGCTGACGGCCGGCGGCACCGATGCGGGCACGAAGTTCGGCATCGTCGAGACCGCGGGCGATCGCTGCGGCGAGCGCGTCCTTGTCGCCGGCCGGGCACTGCAGCACGGTCTCGCCGTCGGCGCCCGTGACCTCGGGGAGCGCGCCCCCGTCGGTGGCAACGAGCGGGGTGCCGGTGCACATCGCCTCGATGGCGGGGAGGCTGAAGCCCTCGTACAGGCTCGGCACGACGGCCATCTCGGCCTCGGCGTAGAGCTCGACGATGCGCTCGTCGGTCACGCCGGACACGAACTCGATGTGCGGGGCGAGACCGTACGAGTCGATCAGGTCCATCGAGTGGCCCGGCCGCGGTTTGCCGATGATGGTGAGGGTGACGTCGCGTTCGGTGCGCAGCTTCGCCATCGCCTCGAGCAGGTACGACAGTCCCTTGAGGGCGACATCGGCCGAGGCGGTGGTGATCAGGCGCCCCGGTCGGCGGGTGACGTGGTCGAGCGGCTTGAACAGGTCGGGGTCGACACCGACGGGCACCAGGCGCATCCGATCGACCTCGACGCCCATGTCGGTGTGGATGTCGTCGATCGAGTTCTGGCTCACCACGACGATGCGCGGCATCTTCGAGGCGACCTTGCCCTGCATCTTCACGAACGAGTACCAACGCCCGACCGACATCTTCCGTGGGAAGGTCTTGGCGTGGCTCATCTCGAGCTCGCGGTCCTTCGTGATCGGGTGGTGCAGCGTGACGATCGTGGGGATCTTCTCCTCGATCTTCAAGATGCCGTAGCCGAGGCACTGATTGTCGTGGACGAGGTCGAACTCGCCGGCGCGAGGCGTGAGTTCCCGCGCAGCGCGCGAGCTGAATGCACGCGGCTCGGGGAACACGCCGGTCATGAACCACGCCATCTCGAGGGCATCGTCGCGGGTCTTGAGCTCCCAGAATCCGGGGAATCGACCGGGGAAGTAGTCGTTGAACGTGTCGAGGCTCGGCAGCTTGGTCAGCGTGATGCGCTCGTCGAGGATCGGGTACGGCTGACCACCGAACACCTCGACGGTGTGGCCCAGGTCGACGAGCGCCTTGGTGAGGTGTCGGGTGTAGACACCCTGGCCGCCCACATGCGGCTTGCCGCGGTAGGTGAGGTACGCGATCTTGAGCGGTGCGTCAGGATCGAGACCGGCGTGCGACATCCGAGCGAGGCTATCGGCGCTCGATTACCACCCGGTAACGCAACGATGCCGGTGTCTCACCAGGAGATGGTCATCGTTCGGGCGAGGGGGGCGCTCGGCGCTGACGACGTGGGGTGACAGGTTGAAGGCGTCGGGTGGACCTGACTGTGGCTCGACGCACGTGGCATCGGCGGGCTGGTCGTAGACGACCCAGTGATCGCAGTCGGAGTCGACTCGCACGACCGGCGCGATGCGACGCGGGTAGTGCAGCTCGACGGGCCCGACGGCGCGGAAGCAGTCGTCCCAGGGGCCATCGGCGGGGTCGACGAGCGCTCCGGTCGGGAGTCCGAATTCGTCGCGCTCGTACATCGAGGTCGGCGAGAACTCGAGCCGGTCGGGCTTGCGGAACCACGGGTGCCAGCCGACCTCGGCCGGGAATGAATTGCCGGACGATACGACCGTCAGCGTCAGCTCGACGTGGTCGTCGAACAGCTCGATCGCTTGCGTGACGCTGCCGCCGAAACCCCACTCGAGACTCCTGGTCGCCGTCCACGAGGTGTCCGACACCTCGTCGACGTCGGGCCAGCTGCGGTCGTAGACCAGCCCGTGGATCGCATGGGACCGTTCTGGTCCGTCTGCGTCACGGTGATTGATCGGGAGGAGATGCTCGGTTCCTTCGAACGTGAATCGGCCGCGGCGGATCCGCCCAGCCCAGGGTGCCATCGGGTAGCAGCCCCACATCAGCGGATGCGGGCCGTCGAGCGGTGGGACGTCGACGAGGAGCGGTTGGCCCTCCACGGTGAGCTGGCCGAGTCGTGCGCCGAACTCGGCGAAGACGGTCAGGGTGACGTCGCCGACGTGCAGGATCGCTGGCTGTTCGCTCATCGGGCGATACTGGCGCGATGCGAGCGCTCGTGCAACGTGTGATCCGCGCCGAGGTGACGAGTCGGCCGTCGCCCGACGTCGACTGGGAGGTCGCCGGCTCGATCGGCCCCGGCTTGTGCGTACTGATCGGGGCCACTCATTCCGACACGGTCGTCGAGGCCGACAAACTCGCTGACAAACTGTGGGGACTCCGCATCTTCGATGACGACGACGGCGTGATGAACCGCTCCGTTGCCGACGTCGGCGGGTCGCTCCTCGTCGTGAGTCAGTTCACCCTCTACGGCGACACCGCCAAGGGACGTCGGCCGAGCTGGATTGCCGCGGCCCGCCCGGAGGTGGCCGAGCCGCTCGTCGAGCGTGTTGTCGAACGACTCCGGTCGCTCGGCGCCACCGTCGAGACCGGCCGGTTCCGCACCGACATGCGCGTCGAGCTCGTCAACGACGGCCCGGTCACCCTGATGCTCGACGTCGACTGAGCGGCCACGGATCCGGGGAGCTCGATTCGTGTGACCACGCATCTACGAACTTGACGTTGTCGCTCACACAAACTCGGGACGGACGTGTTCACCCGGGGTTGGTGGCGCGGGAGCGGCGGGCGAACCAGATCGACATGCCCAAGAGCGCGAGCAGCGCCGCGATGAACGGGCCGTCGCCGACGTTCGTGTACCAGGTGAAACCCTCGCGGAGTTCGACGGGTGCGTAGAGCACTCGTTGCTCGCTGACGGCGGTGCGCTGCAGCACGTTGCCGTCGGCGTCGACGATCGCCGTGAAGCCGGTCGGCGCCGCCTGAACGACCCAGCGCCCGTTCTCGATGGCTCGCAGGCGGCTCGACGCGACCTGCTGGCTCTGCACGATCGTGCCGGTGTAGCTCGCTCCATTCGTTGGGTTGACGATCGCCTCGCCACCGGCCTTCACGCCCTCTCGGGCGCGTCCGGCGAAGAAGACCTCCCACGAGATCACCACGCTCAGCCGTGTGCCGTCGGGGAGGTCGATGTAGGCCGGACCGGTACCGGCGTTGGCGTCACGCCCGATCTGTTCGATCGGAGCGCCGAACGCTTCGAGGATCCCTCGCAACGGCACGTACTCGCCGAAGGGTACTCGGCGCACCTTGACGTACTGATCGACGATGTCGCCGTTCTCGGCGACGACGATTTGGGAGTTGATCCGGGGATCCTCGGTGACACCGACGGCGAACGGCGCACCGATGCGGTCTGCTTCGGCCGCGATGGCGACGTACGCGTCGGACCCGTCGAAGAGCTGGTCGCCCGGGATGCTGGCGCGGCGCACGTCCACGGTGTTCTCGGGCCACAACACGAGGTCGAGGTCGGCGTCGTCGGGAATCGTGCGAGTCGCCTCGAGATGGCGTTCGGTGACCAGGCTCGACGGCACGTCGAGGGCGCTCGTACCCTGCTCGCCGCCTCCTTGTACCGCAGCGACCTCCAACTGCTCGCCGGTGTCGGTGCCGCGCGGTGCGACGACGCTGAGCAGCACGATCACCCCGACGGTACCGAGCGCGATCAGTCCCTGAGGTTCTCGTTGCAACCCGCGACGCGCACGACGAGCGAATTCTGGCAATGAGGCCAGCGCGGTTCCGAGCTGGAAGACCACCCAGGTGAGCAGGATCACACCACCAACGCGAACCACACCGACGAGCGGCCCGCCGACCTGCGACATCCCCATCGTCGCGAGCGGGATGCCGCCGAACGGGAACGAGAACCGTACGGCTTCGACCAGAGTGTGTGCCGCCGGACGTCCGATGATGCGCCAGATCCCGATCGGCGCCACCACCGCCGCACCGGCATGGAACAGCGAGAAGACGAGACCGGCAACGAGGTAACCCGGCAACGTCAGCTGGACCATCCAACCCATCCCGAGGTACATCCATCCGGCACCGAACAGCAGCCCGAGCCGGAAGCTCTCGCGTCGTGAGGGTGTCGGCCCGAGCGAGATCTCGAAGAGCACGACACCGATGATCGCCAGTGGCCAGAACCCCCACGGAGGCATCGACAGCGCCACGAGGACGCCGGATCCGAGCGCGAGGGCGGGCCGTGCGATGCGCTGACGAACGGAACGCGCGGGGCGCTCGTCGAGCGCCGGTGACTCGGAGGTGTCGTCGGTCAAGTCGCCAGCGCCAGATTGACGACGATGCGCTTGGCCGTCGAACCGAGCGGATGGCAGGCAAACAGCGTGGCCGTCGGCGTATCGGTCGGGTCGACGATCCACAGCGAGTCGGGTGTCACGATCTGCGTGCCGGTCACGTGATACGTGAAGGTGCCGTCGGCCGTGGTGAAGACCACCTCGTCGCCAGGCGCGAGCGCGTCGAGGTGTCGGAATTCGGCTCCGTGGCTCGTGCGGTGGCCGGCGACGACGACATTGCCGATCTGGCCAGGCATGCCCGACCCTGGCCAGTGCCCCGGCCCGCGATCGAGCGTGGTGAGGCGGATCCCCTCGTGCAACTCCGAATCGAGCCCGATCGTCGGGATGGCGATTCGGCCGAGTTGCGGGTTGTTCTCGCTGCCGCGCTGGTCGCTTGGCGGCGCGATCGGCTGGGTCATCTGCAGCGGCAGCGTCGTCGAGGTGGTCGTCGTCGTGGTTGTCGTCGTCGTCGTGGTGGCGGTCGTCGTGGACGTCGGCGCTGTCGTGGTGGTGGTCGTGGTGGTCGAGTCGGCGTTGAACGACGCAACCGTGTCGGGCGAGCGGTCGAGGTCGACGGCGACGACGGTTCCGACGGCACCGACGATCAGGAGTGCTGCGATCAGCGGCGCTACGATCCGGCGTCGGCCACGGTGTTCGGCGTCGCTGGCTTGGCCCATCAGCGCGATTCTGCCAGAAGCTGAGCGCTTGCGCTCGCGCGAGCGGCCACGGAGTTGGCTGCTCGCACGCAGGCCGGAATACCGATGCCGCGGAAACCGGCGCCGGTCACGAAGACGCCTGCGGGCAGCGACTCCTCGATGGCGTCGACCCAGCTGCTGTGGTGCGGACGGTACTGCGCGAAGGCGGCCGGCCAGCGTGTGATGCGGACCTCGCGGGGTTCGAACCGGATGCCGAGGTGATGCTCCAGATCGTCGAGCACCACGCGCAGCACCTCGTCGTCGTCGAGGTGCATCACGGCCATCCCGTCACGCCCGATCGACACGCGCAGGATCTCACCACCGCCAGGCGGACGCCAATGTCCCCACTTCTGGGACGCGAACGATGCTGCGGTGACCCAGCGTTGGTCCGGCTTGGGGACGAGGTAGCCGCTCAGACCGTGAAGGCGGGTGGGCCACTGGTCTGCACGAACATGCAGCGTCACCATGATCACGTCGGCGGTCTGTGCTGTACCGAGCAGCCGTGCGGCATCCGGTGCATGTTCAGCGAGGGCCGACGCGGTCGCGGCCGCGGGCGTGGCGAACACGACGGCGTCGAACCTGGTGCTGTCGTGCCCGGGCGCGTCACCTGTCCGTTCTGACCCGACCCCGACGGGCAGGGAGAGCGACCACGAGCCGTCGCCGGTGGGCCTGATCGCGGTGACCGCCGCGTCGGTGATGATCCGCCCGCCGGCGGTGACGACAGCGTCAGCCGTCGCGCGGACCAACGCGCCGATACCGCCGCGGGGTGTTGCGAAGATCGGACTCGATGCCGCCGTTGCGGTGCCTGCCTGAGACTTTCGTTGCCGCCGTGCTGCGAGCAGCACACTTCGGTCACCGTTGGCGAGTGCGGCGAGTTGCGGCACCTCGGCGAGGCTGAAACGGTCGGTGTCGGCGGCGTAGATGCTGCCGACGAGCGAATCGACCAAGCGATCGTGCACCTCGTCACCGAAGCGGGCCCGGACGAACTCGCCGATCGAGTCGGACTCGGTCGAGGTGCGCGGCAGAAATGGCTCGAGCGCGGCACGGGCCTTGCCGCGCCATGACAGCAGTCCAGTGGTCGCGAGGGGCAGAAGTCTGCCGGGCAGGCCGAGCATCAGGCCATCGGGGATCGGATGCAACCCGTCGTGCCACACCGCCGCGCCGACCGGTTCGGGCGAGACGAGGTCGTCGTCCAGCCCGACCCGCGTGGCGAGCGCGACCGCCTCGGGCACCCGAGCGAGAAATGCGTCAGCGCCTTCGTCGACACCCGTGACGCCGGCGAACGGTGAGGTGTCGATCTTGCCGCCGACACGTTCTGCGGTCTCGAAGACGGTGACGTCGACGGCATCGGTGTCAGCGAGCGCGAGGGCGGTGGCCAGGCCGCTGATGCCGGCACCGACGACTGCGACGCGGGCTGAGCGGGTCATGGGACGACGGCGCGCACCCGCTCGGCGAGCGCCGCCATGATCGCTGGGTCGTCGTTGACGCAGGCGGTGCGGTCGAACGCAAGGCCGTTCGACGTCGCCCGCCCGGATGCTTCGATGTCGAGGTCGTAGAGCACTTCGAGGTGATCGGCGACGAAGCCGCACGCTGACACGATCACGCCGGCCACATCCTCATTCGCCAACGAGTCGATGACCTCGAGGATGTCGGGCCCGATCCACGGCTCGGGGGTCCGTCCGGCCGACTGCCAGGCGATCTGCCAGTCGTCACCTTCGACGAGACCGACGCTCGCGGCGACCGCTTCGGCTGTCGAGCGCAACTCGTCCGGATATGGGTCGCCAGCGTCGATGATCCGCTGCGGCAGCGAATGCGCCGTGAACAACACCCGGACGCGACCTCCGGTGCGCTCGCGCATGGCGGTGACGCGGGCACCGAGGTCGGCCGCGAGGAACTCGACGAAGGCCGGTTCGGTCGCCCAGCTCTCGACGCCGAACACGGGAATGTCGACGCCCGACTCGGCGACGCCCTGGCGGGTGCGGTCGAGGTACTGGCCGATCGAATACGACGAGTAGTGCGGCGCGAGCACCAGGCCCACGACCGACGTGGCACCGTCGGCCGCGACTCGCCTCGCGGTGTCTTCGACCTTCGGCTCAGCGTGCTTCAGGCCGAGCGACACCTCGAAGCGGCCCGGCTCGGCGGCGTCGAGCGCGGTTTGCAGCGCATCGGCCTGCGCTTCGGTGAGTTGCGCAAGAGGCGACACACCGCCGATCGCGGCGTAGCGGGCGGTGAGATCGGCCAGCGCTTCGGGGGTGGGCGGCCGGCCGCGTCGGATGTCGGTGTAGTACGGCTCGATCTCGTCGGGTGTGCGCGGCGTGCCATAGGCCATCAGGACGACTGCGACTCGGTCCGCTGTCATGAGTCCTCGGTTCCCTGGGTGATCGTGGTCCGCTCGTGCACGAAGTCGACCACGGCCTGGAGGACCGCTGGGTCGGTGTCCGGTTGCACGCCGTGTCCGAGGTTGAAGATGTGACCCGGATGCTGGCCACCGTCGGGGAGTTCGTTGTCGCGCAACACCTGAGCGGCGCCATCGAGCGCGGGCTCGCGGCCGGCGAGCACCAGCGCAGGATCGAGGTTGCCCTGCACGACCAGGTGGTCGCCGAAGCGCCGGCGAGCATCGCCGATCGGGGTACGCCAATCGAGACCGAGCACCGTCGGCCCGGCGTCGAGCATCGATGCGAGCAAGTGGTCGCAGCCGATACCGAAATGGATTGCGGGGGCGTCGGGGTGGCGCCGTCGCAGTTCGCGGAACACGTGACGAGAGTGCGGCAGGACGTATCGATCGTAGGCGCGACGACTCAACGATCCCGCCCACGAGTCGAAGAGCTGGTATGCGGCTGCACCGTGTGACAGCTGCGCGTCGATGAAGGTGATCGCGGATTCGGCGAGGCGTTCCATCACCTCGTGCCAGAGCACCTCGTCGGTGTGGATCAGCGCCTTGGTGTGGCGATAGTCCTTGCTCGGGCGCCCCTCGATCAGATAGCTCGCCACGGTGAACGGCGCGCCGGCGAACGCAAGGAGCGGCACGTCGAGTTCGGCGACGAGCAGGTCGACGGTGTCGATCACGTACGAGATGTCGTCGAATTCGAGCGGCCGAAGTCGTTCGACGTCGTTGCTCGATCGGAGCGGACGCTCCGCGACCGGACCCGTGCCGGGTGCCACGTCGATGCCGAATCCGACGGCGTGCGGTGCCACGACGATGTCGCTGTAGAGCACCGCGGCGTCGACGCCGTAGCGGCGAACCGGCTGCATCGTGATCTCGGCGGCCAGTGCCGGCTGCTTGATCGCGTCGAGGATCGAACCGTCGCCTCGCACCGCGCGGTACTCGGGGAGCGAGCGGCCGGCCTGGCGCATGAACCACACGGGTGTGTGGTGACGGGCTCGACCGGCGGCCGCGTCGAGGAACGCCTCGTTCGGGAGGGGAGTGGTGGACGGAGCGAGTGGCGCGTCGTCGGGTGCGGCGAGGGCATCCATCGCTGATCGACGCTATCGCCGGGTCGGGAGTGCGGCCCCGGCCGATAGCATTTCGTGACCCGTTATGACCCAGCAGCACCCCGATCTCGCTGACGAACAGGCCTACATCGACCACGCGTACGAGTGTCTCGACACGAGCCGCGAGGCGGCCTGGCGCATGCGGGACATGACCGAAGCCGATCTCGGCGGCACCTTCCAGGCGCGCTTCGAACGCAATGCGTTCGACGAGGCGCTGCTCAAGCGACTCGCCGATCTCGACCTCGGCGATGCCTCGCTCGTGTTCGGACGCATCGACCGGTCGGCCGAGTCGCCCGACGCCGTCGAGAGCTTCCACATCGGTCGCCTCGCGGTGGCCGACGAGGATCGCGAACCGGTGGTGGTCGACTGGCGGGCGCCGGTGGCAGAGCCGTTCTATCGCGCAACCGGTCGCAGCCCGATGGGCCTGCTGCGGCGGCGTCACTTCGTCGTCGAGGGTCGCAAGCTGCTCGGCCTCGAAGACGAGCTGTTCGGCGAGGGCCACCTCGGCCTCGGCCACGACGAGGGCCTCGACGGCTCTGTCGGCCGATCGGGTGGCGACGGTGATGGTTCGGGGTTGCGGGGGTACTCCACGTTGCTCGCCGCGCTCGAACGCGGTCGTACTGGCACGCTCGGCGACATCGTCGCAACGATTCAGGGTGAGCAGGACGAGATCATCAGGTCGCCGCAGCACGGCGTGTTGGTCGTGCAGGGTGGTCCTGGCACCGGCAAGACCGTCGTCGCGCTGCACCGCGCTGCGTACCTGCTGTACACGCACCGGTTCCCGCTCGAAGACCAGGGGGTGCTCGTGATCGGGCCGAACCGGGTGTTCCTGCGGTACATCGAGCGGGTCCTGCCGTCGTTGGGAGAGGCCGGTGTCGAGCAGGTCGTGCTGTCCGATCTGGTGCCCGGTGTCCAGTTCCTGCGCCCCGATGACCGCGCCGGCGCCGACACGCCGCTGGCCGCTCGGATCAAGGGCGATGCGCGCATGTCCGACGTGATCGATCAGGCCGTCAACGACCGCGAACGGCCCATCCGTGACGACCTCGTGATCCCGTTCCGCACTGGTTACGTGCGCTTGCGAGTCGACGAGTCGGCGCGGATCGTCCGGAACGCACGTCGCCGGTTCCGTCGCCACAACAGCGGACGCAAGTTCGTCGAGAACGAGGTCTGGTCGGCGCTTGCAGCGACGTACCGCGATCCCGAGATCGGGCCGCGCGAGGTCAAGGACACGCTGCGTGGCACCCCAGAGATCCGTGAGGCCCTCGATCGGATGTGGCCGTTGCTGACGCCGGCGCAGCTGCTCCACGACCTGTTCGGGTCGAAGGGGTTGCTCAAGCTCGCCACGCGAGGGGTGCTCGACGAGGCCGAAGCGTTGGCGCTGTTCCGGCCGCGATCCGAATCCGTCGACGACGTCCGATGGACCCCAGCCGACGTGGCGTTGCTCGACGACGCCCGCGACGTGCTCGGCCCGAAGCCGGGCCGCAACGGCAAGATCGACGACGCCGACGAGATCCGGACGTATGGCCACATCGTCATCGACGAGGTCCAGGACCTGACGCCGATGCAACTGAAGATGGCGACGCGTCGTTCGCTGAACGGTGCGATGACGATCGTCGGCGATCTCGCCCAGGCGACCGGCCCGCTCGCACCGACGGACTGGCAGGACGTGCTCGACCACCTGCCCGACCGCAAGCCGTCACGGGTGATCGGACTGTCGGTCGGCTATCGGATCCCCGGCCAGATCATGGAGTTGGCGAACAAGGTGATGGCGGCCGCCACCCCGACGCTGCGAGCGCCGCAGTCGGTACGTGTCGGCGACGCCGTGCCGGTGTTCGTTCGGGCGGACGGATCACTCGGTGTCGCCGTTGCCGACGCTGTTCGCTCGCTCACGACCGAGCTGCCCAACGCGAGCCTGGGTGTGATCGCACCCGACTCGATGATCGACGACCTGTCCGAGCACCTCACCGCTGCCGGCGTGAACCACGGGACAGCGACTCGTACCGGGCTCGACGAGGGAGTCACGCTGGTCCCCGTCAGCGTGGTCAAGGGGCTCGAACTCGACGCTGTCGTGGTGGTCGAACCGTCGCGCATCGTCGACGACCACGAACACGGGATGCGGTCGCTCTACGTGGCGTTGACCCGCCCGACCCAGCGCCTCAGCGTCGTCCACGCCGACGACCTCCCCGAACCCCTCCGCTGACGTACACGTCGTGCCCGGGGCGCCTACGGATTGGACGCACGGCCGCGACGGTAGTTCCCACCGATGAGCCAACCGACCGGATATGGCGGTTTCGCTCATCGCAATCCCCGATGTCCTTCCTTCGATGAGCGAACCGACCGGATATGGCGGGTTGGCTCATCGCAACCCGCGATCGCGTGAGGTGTACGCGGTACGCCAGCTTCTGTCCGATCCGCTGAGTCCCCAGGTGCATCGACGTCTCTACGATTGACGGCGATGGGTACTGAGACGTTCACCGAGATTCCTGAGCTCGATCTCGCGGAGTGGGTGATCGAGCCCGGCGCGTTCGCCGATCGTGTCCGTGAGGTGTGCCATGCGATCGGCTTCTTCCAGCTGGTCGGCCATGGCGTCGACGCCGAGTTCATCGAGCGGCACATCGAGATGCAGCGCCGTTTCTTCGCACTACCGGAGTCGGCCAAGGCGTCGATCGACAAGGCGCGGTCGCCACACTTCCGCGGCTGGGAACGTGTCGGCGCCGAGCTGACCGGCGGCCGCCCCGACCTGCGCGAGCAGCTCGACCTCTCGACGGAGCATCCGGTTCGAGGCCTCGATCTCGACCCGCCGTACCTCCGCCTCGACGGTCCGAATCAGTGGTTGGCGGAGGACGTGCTACCTGGGTTCCGAGCGCACATGGCCGAGTACTTCGACCGGATGTCCGCGGTCGCCGACACGATGCTCGCCGTGTTCTCGGTCGGCCTCGGTCTGGGCCGCAGCCATCTGCACGACGTGTTCGGTGCTCGCCCGTTGTCGTTCGTCAAGCTGATCGACTATCCGCCCACGCCACCGGACGGCGCCGGCGTCAACGCGCATCACGACGCCGGATTCCTGACGTTGTTGCTCCAGCACGACGCCGGCGGCCTCCAGGTCAGCAACCCGGATGGTGCGTGGATCGACGTGCCACCGCGTCAGGACGCCTTCGTCGTCAACATCGGCGAGATGCTCCAGGAGATGACCGGTAACTACTTCGTCGCCACGACCCACCGGGTCATCGCCGACCAGCATCGGCAGTCGTCGGCATGGTTCCACGGTCCGGATCTCACCACCCGGCTCGACCCGCTCCCGCTGGGTTCGGCGTTCGTCGAGGCGGTCGAGGCGAGTCCGCACCACGCCGGGGCCGGATTCATGGCTCGGCGAGGCGAGATCGAGTTCGGCCTCGACGGGATCGAGAGTCGGCAGGGAGCCGGTGTGTACGGCCAACAGCTGTGGAACTACTACTGCCGCAGCTATCCCGACAACGTCGCCCGCCACCACCCCGACGCCGTCGCCTGACCGGAGCCGCAACTGGCGAGTCAGCCGTCGTTGGTGTAGCGGTCGACCAGGTTGGTGAGGAGCTGGAACGCCTTGTCCCCGTCGGCGGGGCGGATGCGCACGACTGCGGTCTTGGCCATGTCGACGGTCGTGTCGATGCCGCCAACCAGCTCCGGTCGTGACGATTCGACATCGGGGCGGGCGATCACCCAGATCGCATCGATGCGTTGCAGCGTCGCCGTCTCGTCGCCGTCGTCGCCGATCTGCGAGCTCAGCTGGCTCATCTGCGCCGACATCTCGGCGAGCAGTTCGGCCGTGGTCCCCTCGATCGGCAGCGTGGTCGTCGGGACCGTCTCGAACGATCCCTCGACGTTGACCTCTCCATTGTCGGACTCGACCTCGACGACGGTGTCGGCGCACGAGGCGAGCAGCACGGTGGCGAGTGCAATGGTGGCGAGTCGGAGTGGACGGCGACGAGTGGTCACGAGGTGACCAAGATACGTTCGCTTGCGAACGATCCGACCCCGACGTGACGACCGTCGATCTCGACGGTCAATGTCCCGTCGGGGGAGGATGCGGTGACCGTGCCTCGATTCCCCGGCTGGATCGACGACTCCTCGAGGAACTCGAGCAGGCCGGGTTCGAACTCGAGTTCTTCGGTGATTCGCCGCACGGTGAACGGCGACCCGACGGTGACTGCGGACAGCGGACCCGAGTCGGGGGCCTCGTATCCGGAACCGGGGATCGGGTTGCCGTGCGGGCACGTCGTGGGCGAGCCCAGCAGGTCGTTGAGGGCTCGTTCGACCGAGTCGCTCATGATGTGTTCCCACTTGCCGGCCTCGTGGTGTGCCTCGGCCCAGCTGAGCTTGAGCACGTCGGTGAGGAACACCTCGGCGAGTCGGTGGCGGCGAACGACGCGCTCACCGAGACGTCGCCCGGCATCGGTGAGGCGGATCCCGTCGTCGGACGTGATGAGTCCCTCGGCTTCGAGGCGCTTCATCATCTCGCTGACGGCGGGTCGAGACACTTGGAGGCGTTCGGCGATGCGGGCCTGGATGACCTCGACGTCGTCCTCGTGCAGCTCGAAGATGCACTCGCAGTACTCCTCGAAGGCGGGATGGTGTTCACCGCTCGCAGGCATCCCCCGATCCTACCGGCGCCTCCGACCCCCCGGGCTCCGCAACGTGGCGTTCAGCGCTGGAGGCGGCGCAGCCAGCTCTCGGCATAGCGCAGGCGTCGTTCGAGTTGCTCCGTCGTGGCCGTCGCCACACGGGAGACCCCTGCGAGACGGTTCATCTCGCCCTGCACTTTGGCGTGACCCCACCCGGTGATGTCGACGAGCCGCTTGGCGACGTGGGCGTTGCGGGTGCGCAGGTCGTCCTTTCGCTCGGCGACGCTGAGCGAACCCGAGGGGACGAGCCCTGCCGCCGTGGGCACCTCGGGGAGGTCGATGCTCAGCAGCGGGTCGGCGACGAACAACGGCTCGGCGATCTCGACATCGTCGTCGTAGCGGGCGGCCTGGAGGTCGTCCGGTGAGAAGTGCGGCTCGAATCGGACGCCCTCCTCGGTCACCGTGTGCACCGTGATGTCGGTGGCGGTCGCCGACACGACCGCGAACAGTGTGAGCTGCTCTGCTGCATCGTCGGGGTGCACCTGGTCGTCGAGGCCCCCGTCGAGCTGGAACTCGTCCTCGTCTTCGGAGCCCGGAGGGCGCAACACGTGACGGCGGGCCTCGGCGATCTCGAAGGCGTGCGAACGCAGGCGAGGGTCGTCGGGGATGTACACGTACGCCTTCTGGCTCGGTCGCCCGGCCTGCCATCGAACGAAGCGGCCGACCGCCTGACGGAAGAACAGCTCGGTCGACGTGGTGGTGGCGAACACCCCGACGCGCAAGCGTGGGATGTCGACACCTTCGGACACCATCCGTACCGCAACAAGCCAGGGGCGGTCGTTCTGGGCGAACTCGGCGATCTTCTTCGAGGCGGTCGGATCGTCGCTGACCACGATGTCGGCCGGCGTGCCGAACCGGTCACGCAGGAGGCGGGCGATGCCCTGGGCGTGCTCCTGGTCGATGGCGATCACCAGCCCGCCGGCGTCGCGATGGTCCCGACGGATCGACCGCAGCTGCTCGTTCGCCCGGGCGAGCACGCTCGGCATCCACTCGCCTTCGAGGCTCAGCGCGGTGCGCAGGCGCATCGACACCTGATCCTTGGTCAACTCGTCCTGGAAGCTCGCGTTGATCACGTCGCCGGAGGCCGTCGTCCACTCCATCTCGCCGTCGACGCGGGGGAAGTAGACCGGTCGCACGACACCACCGTCACGCAGGGCATCGGCGTAGCCGTAGGTGTAGTCGGCGTGGGCCATGTCGCCCTCGCCGCCGCTGGCGTCGTAGCGCACGAACGGGATCGGGACGGCGTCGCTGCGGAACGGTGTGCCCGACAGCGACAGGCGTCGAGCGGCGTGGCCGAACGCCACCCGGATCCCGTCGCCCCACGCCCGTTCGTGGCCGGCATGGTGGATCTCGTCGAGGATCACGAAGCCGTCGGCCGACAGTCCGGCGAGCTTCGCCGCCGTGTTGCCGGTGGCGATCTGCTGGTAGGTGGTCACCAGGCCGTGGACATCGCGGGCGAGGCCGTCGCCCGGGCTCCAGTCGGGGTCGAGCTGCAAGCCGAGGCGGTGGGCGGCGAGCGACCACTGGACCTTCAAGTGGCTCGTCGGAGCGACCACCACCAGCGTGCGCGGCTCGTCGGCGAGACTGGCACGGGCGCACGTGAGGGCGAACGTCGTCTTTCCGGCTCCAGGGGTGGCGACGGCGAGGTAGTCCGGGTCGGGGCTCGTGCGGAACGCCTCGTACGCCGCACGCTGCCAGGGTCGGAGGATCACGGTCGGCATCGGAGCCGTCGAGTCTGCCTCGCCGGACCCCGCCGCCAACGCAACCCCCGAGAAAAACCCGAGCCAGCCCGAAAAATGCATCGCTCGTCGCGCTGAGCGCGACAAACCAGGCATTTTTCGGGGAAGCGGTGCGGTACGGTCGGGGGCGATGACCGATCAGTGAGCCGTCCACCGTCCGTTCGTTCCTTGTTCTCGGAGGTGCCTTCGTGCCCGCATCGCTCATCGCCCGTTCTCTCACCGTCGTCCGAGGTCCGCTCGTCGTGCTCGACGACGTCGACCTCACGCTCGCACCCGGCCGCCGGGTCGGCCTGGTCGGCCCCAATGGTGTCGGCAAGTCGACGCTGCTCGGCGCGCTGGCCGGACGCGTCGCGCTCGACCGAGGCTCGGTCGAGATTGCCCCTCGCACTGCGAACGTCGGGTTGCTTCCTCAGGAGCCGGAACGTTCTGCGACCGAGACCGTCCGTGAGTTCTTGGCGCGGCGCAGCGGCGTGGCTGCCGCGCAGGTCGAGCTCGATGCAGCGACCGGCGCACTCGCAGCGGCTGAGACGGGTGCCGACGATCGGTACTCGGACGCGCTCGATAGCTGGCTGGCGCTCGGAGCCGCCGACTTCGACGCTCGAGTCGGAGAAGTGTGGAGTGACCTGGGACTCGCCGAACGGCTCCTCGACCAACCGACGATGTCGTTGTCGGGAGGCGAGGCAGCGCGTGCGTCGCTCGCCTCGTTGCTGCTCGCACGCTTCGATGTGTTCCTGCTCGACGAGCCGACCAACGACCTCGACCTCGACGGCCTCGAACGTCTCGAGCGCTGGGTTCTCGGTGTCGACGCACCCGTGCTGCTCGTGAGTCACGACCGGTCGTTCCTGCGGCGCACGATCACCGACGTCGTCGAGATCGATCACCACTCGCACCGAGCGACCTGGTTCGCCGGTGGGTGGGAGTCGTTCCTGGCCGAGCGCGAGTTGGCCAAGCAGCACGCCCGCGAACGCTTCGAGGAGTACGACGCCAAGCGGTCGTCGCTCCAGCAGCGGGCGCAGCGGGAGCGGGAGTGGGCGACGCAGGGGCAGGCCAAGGTGAGGAAGTCGGGCGAGAACGACAAGCACATCCGTCATTTCAAGGTCAATCAGACCGAGCAGCTCGCCGGCAAGGCGGCGCGGACGCAGAAGGCCGCGGAGCGTCTGGAAGCCGTCGAGGAGCCGAGAGAGCCATGGGAGCTCCGGCTGACGATCCCGACTGCCGGACGCAGCGGCGACGTCGTCGCTACTGCTCGCGGCGCGGTGGTCGAGCGTGGGTCGTTCCGACTCGGCCCCGTCGACCTCGACCTCCGTGTCGGTGACCGAGTGGCGTTGGTTGGCGCGAACGGCAGTGGCAAGTCCACCCTGATCTCGCTGCTGCTCGGCCGGGTGGACCCCGACGCGGGCACTGTGTCACTGGGCTCCAGCGTCGTGATCGGTGAGATCGAGCAGGCCCGCTCGGCGCTGCTCGGCGACGAGTCGCTGCTCGACGCGTTCGCCGCCTCGACCGGCCTGCAGGCCGGCGAGGCCCGCACGCTGCTCGCCAAGTTCGGGCTCGGGGCCGAACACGTGCATCGCGGCGCCGCGACGCTGTCGCCGGGCGAACGGACCCGGGCCTCGCTCGCCTTGCTCATGGCCAACGGCGCCAACCTCCTCGTGCTCGACGAACCCACCAACCACCTCGATCTCCCGGCGATCGAACAGCTCGAGCAGGCGCTCGACACGTTCGCCGGCACCGTGATCCTCGTGACGCACGACCGGGACCTGCTCGACCGGGTCCGCATCACCAGAACGCTCGACGTCGACCACGGCACCGTGTCCGAGCGCTGAAATCCTCGCTCCAGTCCGAAAAATGCCTCGTCTGTCGCGCTCAGCGCGCAGATCCAGGCATTTTTCGGGCGCGTGGGAACCGGGTCGGGCCGAGCAGCGACCTGTCGTGTCGTGAACAACAACCGAACCAAATTCATCCTTGCCCCTCTTGCCGCATCCGCGCTGGTGCTGTCATTGGCCGCGTGCGGCAGTGACGACGACAGCTCGTCCGACACCACCGAGATGGCGGCGGAGACCACCCTGGCCGCCGACGACATGTCGAGCGAGACCACGATGGCCGGCGACATGGACGACAGCGGCGACGACATGGCCGAGATGGCCGGCGGCGAAGCCACCGTTGGTGACATCACGGTCGCCGATGTCTGGATCCGCGAACCGGCCGAGGGTCAGACCCTGTCGGCGGCCTACGGCACGATCACCAACAACGGTGACACCGACGTCACGTTCGTGAGTGCCTCGGTGCCGTTCGACGCAACCGTCGAGATCCACGAGACGCTCATGGGTGACGACGGAGCGATGCAGATGCAGGAAGTCCCCGAGGGCTTCGTGGTTCCCGCCGGTGGCACCTTCACGCTCGAGCCGGGCGGGCCGCACATCATGTTCATCGACATCGATCCGGCCGACATCACGGGCACCATCGACGTGACGCTGGTGTTCGACGACGGGACCGAGGTCACCGTCGGCGCTCCGGTCCGTGCGTTGGCGATGGAAGACATGGGCGACATGAGCGGCGACATGACGGAGACCACCGAGGGCTGATCCGATCCGATCGTGGTTCCCCGAGCCCTGGGCTCGGGGAACCACGGTTGCTTGGTCGGGGTGGTGGGTAGCGTGGCGTGATCGCTGCGCACCCGGTTCTGGAGGCGTTCTCGCCGGCCGTCCGCGAGTGGTTCGCGGCATCGTTCCCCGAACCGACGCCGCCGCAGGTGCAGGGCTGGCCGCACATTGCGGCCGGCGAACACACATTGATCTGCGCCCCGACGGGTTCGGGCAAGACGCTCACGGCGTTCCTTGCGTCGATCGACCGGCTCACCACCACGCCGCGTCCCGAGGAGCGCTCGCACCGCACCCGGGTGCTCTACATCTCACCGCTGCGGGCGTTGGCGTTCGACATCGAGAAGAACCTGCGGGCACCGCTCAAGGGCATCGAGCTCGCCGCCGAGCGACTGGGGCCGGCGAGCGTGTCGGGATTCGTTGCCCCCGATGTCGGCATGCGCACCGGCGACACCGCCGCCAACGATCGCCAGAAGCTGATCCGTCGCCCGCCCGATCTGCTGATCACGACACCGGAGTCGCTGTATCTGATGCTCACGTCGTCGGCGCGCGAGACGCTCGCCGGTGTCGAGACGGTGATCATCGACGAGATCCATGCGATGGCGACCACCAAGCGCGGCGCGCACCTCATGCTCACGTTGGAACGGCTGGAGGAGGTCACCGACACGCCACCGCAGCGCATCGGGCTGTCGGCGACGCAACGTCCGCTGGAGGAGGTCGCCGAGTTCCTCGGTGGGTGGGCGGAGCCGGGACGCAGACGGCCGGTGCAGATCGTCGACGCCGGTATCCGCAAGCAGTTGGAGATCGAGGTCGTCATCCCGATCGAGGACATGTCGACGCTCGGCCAGGTCACGGTCGAACTCACGCCCGGCCCGGCGACATCGGCGCTCACCGAGCGGCGCACGTCGATCTGGCCGAGCATCTATCCCGAGATCCTCCAGCGGATCCTCGCCAACCGCACCACGATCATCTTCTGCAACGCCCGCCGGGCGGCGGAGCGCCTCGCGGCGAAGCTCAACGAACTGGCGATCGAGCAGGGCGTGCCCGGCATCGTCGATCCGGTCACCGGCGAGATTCTCGACGAACTCGTGCGAGCCCACCACGGTTCGCTCGCCCGCGAGCAGCGGGTCGTGATCGAGGACCGCCTCAAGCGTGGCGACCTGCGGGCGATCGTGGCCACGTCGTCGTTGGAGTTGGGCATCGACATGGGCGCGGTCGACCTGGTGATACAGGTCGAGTCGCCGGGCGCGGTCAGCCGCGGGCTGCAGCGCATCGGCCGCGCCGGTCACCAGGTGGGCGAGCCATCTCGAGGTTCGATCTTCCCGAAGCACCGCGGCGATCTGCTCGAAGCGGCAGTGGTCACCCGCCGGATGATCGACGGCGAGATCGAGTCGACCAGGTACCTGCGCAACCCGCTCGATGTGCTCGCCCAGCAGATCGTGGCCCACGTGGCGATCGTCGAGGAGTGCTCGGTCGGCGAGGTTGCAGCGATGGTGCGGCGGTGCGCGAGCTTCGCCGACATCTCCGACGACCTGCTGTCGAACGTGCTCGACCTGCTGTCGGGCCGCTACCCGAGCGAGGAGTTCTCCGAGCTGCGCCCGCGCATCGTGTGGGACCGCATCAACGACCGTCTCCGCGCTCGCGACGGCTCGAAGCGCCTCGCGGTCACCAGCGGTGGCACGATCCCCGACCGGGGCCTCTTCGGCGTGTTCCTCCCCGACGGCACCCGCGTCGGCGAACTCGACGAGGAGATGGTCTACGAGAGCCGCCCGGGCGAGACGTTCGTGCTCGGCGCGTCGACGTGGCGAATCGAGGACATCACGTTCGAACGAGTCACCGTCAGTCCGGCGCCGGGGCAGCCTGGGAAGATGCCGTTCTGGCACGGCGACCGCCCGGGACGTCCGCTCGAGTTGGGCCGGGCGCTCGGTGCATTCGTCCGCGAGATCCACGACCTCGACGCCGCTGCCGCGACCGAGCGGCTGATGACGCACTACAACCTCGATGCGTTCGCGGCCGGCAACCTCTCGCAGTATCTCGCCGAGCAGGTCGAAGCGACCGGCGCAGTGCCCGACGACCGCACCGTCGTGGTCGAGCGGTTCCAGGACGAGATCGGCGACTGGCGCATCTGCATCCTCAGCCCGTTCGGCACGCCGGTGCACGCGCCGTGGGCGATGGCGATCGAGCGCCGGTTGATGGACCGGTACGACATCCCGGTCGAGTCGATGTGGGGCGACGACGGCATCGTGATCCGGCTGCCCGAGTCGGCCGTCGAGCTGCCGATCGAGGCGCTGATGATCGACCCGGAGGACATCGACGAACTCGTCGTCGAGACGCTGCCGCAGACGGCGCTGTTCTCCGCGCGGTTCCGCGAGTGCGCCGGGCGGGCGCTGCTGCTGCCGCGCCGCCGTCCCGACCGCCGCACTCCGCTGTGGCAGCAGCGTCAGCGCGCCGCCGACCTGCTCGCCGTGGCGGCGAAGTACCCGACGTTCCCGATCCTGCTCGAGACGTCGCGTGAGTGCCTGCAGGACGTGTTCGACGTGCCGGCGCTGCGCGAGGTGCTCGGACTGCTGCGGTCTCGGGCGATCCGGGTGGTGATCCGTCGACACCGGCAAGGCCAGCCCGATGGCGTCGAGTCTGCTGTTCAACTGGATCGCCGCGTACATGTACGAGGGCGACGCCCCGCTGGCCGAGCGGCGCGCCGCCGCCCTGGCACTCGACCGCGACCTGCTGCGCGACCTGCTCGGTGCCGAGGAGTTGCGCGAGCTGCTCGACCCCGGGGTGCTCGCCGACATCGAACTCGAGCTGCAGTGCATCGCAGACGGCCGTCGTGCCCGCTCGGCCGACGAGTTGCACGACGTGTTCCGCAAGGTCGGTGACCTGAGTTCCGACGAGGTCGACCTGCGAAGCGAGCCGGGAGGTGCCGAGTGGCTGGCAACGCTCGTCGCCGAGCGACGGGTGATCGAGATCGCGCTCGGCGGCGAGACCCGCTACGCGGCCGCGGAGGACGCTGCGCGCTACCGCGATGCGTTCGGCTGCTCGCTGCCGCTCGGCCTGCCGATGGCGTTCACCGAGCCGGTCGCCCGACCGTTGGAGGAGATCGTCGGCCGCTACGCACGCACGCACGGGCCGTTCCTCACCGCCGATGTCGCCAGACGTTTCGGTGCACCGCCCGAGCGGATCGCCGGGGCGCTCGCGGCGCTGGAAGGCGACGAACGACTGGTCGTCGGCGAGTTCCGCCCGGAGGGCGTGTCGCGCGAGTTCTGCGACGTCGACGTGCTTCGCCAGCTGCGCCGCCGATCGCTCGCCGCGCTCCGCAAGGAGGTCGAGCCGGTCGAGCAGGAGGCGTTCGCGCGGTTCCTCACGGCGTGGCACGACATCCCCGCCGGGCGCCGTGGCATGGACGCGCTGGTCGAGACCCTCGGCGTGTTGTCCGGCACGGCACTCGTGGCGTCGACGATCGAGACGGACGTGCTGCCGGTGCGAGTGGCCGGATTCCGACCGCCGATGCTCGACGAGTTGTGCACCGCGGGCGAGGTGATCTGGATCGGCGCCGGAGCGCTCGGTGCCCGCGACGGCCGCATCCGGCTGTGCTTCGCCGACCAGCTGCCGCTCCTCGCTCCCGGCTGGGAGCAGCGGGAACCGGCCGAGGGTGCGTTGCAGGAGGCGATCCGCACGCTGCTCGCCGAACAGGGCGCGAGCTTCTGGGGCCAGATCCGCAGTGCCGCTCCCGGCGCGCAGGACCAGGAACTCCTCGCTGCACTGTGGGATCTCGTGTGGGCCGGCGAGGTCACCAACGACTCGCTCGCACCCCTGCGCTCCGTCATCGGCGGCGCCAAGGTGAAGTCGGCGGCCAAGGGCCGCGCCGCGTACGGCAGGAGCCGCCCCCGGCCGGGTCGCCTCACCCGCATCGGGCCGCCCGCCGGCCAGGGTCGATGGAGCCTCGTCGCCCCGCTGTTGCGGCCGGTGCCGACGCCGACAGAGGCCGCGCACGCCCAGGCGATGCAACTCGTCGAGCGCTACGGCGTGGTCACCCGCGAGGCGGTGATGGCCGAGGGGCTCGTCGGTGGCTTCAGCGCCGTGTACGGGGTGCTCAAGGTGTTGGAAGAACGCGGCCAGGTGCGCCGCGGCTACTTCGTCGACGGGCTCGGCGCCGCCCAGTTCGCCGTGCCCGGCGCGGTCGACCGCCTCCGCGCCGCCCGCGAGACGCCCGACCCGATCATCCGCCCCGACGACGTCCCCGATCCGGTCGTGCTCGCGGCGACCGATCCGGCCCAGCCCTACGGCGCGGCGCTCGAATGGCCTGCCACCACGGGCCGACCGGCACGCAACGCCTCGTCGATCGTCGTGCTGCGGGCTGGCCGGCCTCTGGTGTGGTTCGACCGGCGCGGCCATCATCTCGTCACCTTTCCTGATGCGCTCTTCGACGTGGCGTGGACGGGAGCACTGATCGACCTCGTCAAGTCCGGCCGCACGAAGACGGTCGAGATCCGCAAGATCGACGGCGATGGTCTCGCCGACGCGCCCGCGGGCCTGGTCGACCTGCTCCGCTCTGCCGGTTTCGCTGACGGCTACCGGGGTCTCGTCGTTCGAGGCTGAGGTCGCCGAACAGCGATTCGGGACGGCGGCAGAACGTTCACCCAGTCTGGGGGGCGCCATCACCGCCCGGATCGGCCACGATCCACGTGACGTCGCAGAGACTTCCCCTCGGTCATGCCCCCACCTTCATCCTCGCTCGCCCAACTGCTCAACCCCATCGCCGCACTCCGGACCGGCATGCGGGTATTCGGCAACGCCGAAGGCCGTATGCACCGCCGTGTGGACGTGTCCGACGACGGTCATGCCCACATCGAGATGCGCGGCGCCGATCGGCCGGAGCATGCAGCGCTGGCCGCCGACGCGAAGGCGGCCATCGAGCGACTCGACGGTGTCGAGTGGGCCGAGGTGGACGCCGTCGTGGGTCGCCTCATCGTGGTCTTCGACCCGGAAGCGATCGAGGCAGATGACCTGATCGAATCGCTCGAGACGGTCGAGGAGCTCCACGACGTCGCCGACGAGCGGTTCCCCCACGATCGACCGGACCATCCAGCGGATCGCCTGCCGGTCCAACTCAACGTGTTCGGCATCGTCGCCGATGTCGTCGGACTCGGCTACGCCGGTGCTGCGCAGGCCCTGCACTTCATGCGTCTGCCCTCCGAGATCCCCGGGCTCGTGAGCGTTGCCGACAATTCGCCGCGCGTTCGTCGGTTCCTCGAAGGCCGGCTCGGTCCGCCGGCCGCCGAGGTCGTCATGACCACGACGAACGCTGCGGCGCAGGCACTCGGGCAGGGTCCGCTCGGCCTCATCGTCGACATCGGTCACCGATCGATCAAGCTGGGCGAGCAGCAGTCCCGCAACGCCACCTGGAACCGGCGCGAGCCGGAGTTGGTCCAGGGACGCCACAGCGTCGGCCATCCTGCCGAGCGCCTCGAAGCGCGGCCGGTCCCGCTTCCGAAGGGTCCGATCGAGACATACTCCGATCGCGCCGGGCTGGCGTCGCTCGGAGCCATGAGTGTGGTGCTCGGCGCGACGAGGGACCCACGGCGAGCCTCGAAACTGCTGCTCACCGGCATCCCGAAGGCAGCAACACACGGCCGCGAAGCCTTCGCCGCCGAGTTCGACCGGGTCTTGTCGCAGCACGACGTGCTGACGATGGATCCTCAGGCCCTCCGACGGCTCGACCGGGTCGACACCCTCGTGATCGAGGCTCGAACAGTCACCTCGGAGATCTGGGCGATTGCCGACATCGTCGGTTTCGGCCACGACACCGATCCCGTCGAGACTGCGAGACGTACTCACACACTGTTCGACCGCGACCATCCGTCGGAGCAGCGGAGTTGGCGTAGTTGGCGGCTCCAACCGCTCGAGCAGACCGGATACGTGCTCCCACGTGGCGCCAAGAATCGCGCTCGCCTTCTCGGGGCCGGCGGACGCAAGGTGCTCGGGCTCTGGAAGCACGACACCCTGCTCGCCCTGGTCGCCATCCAACCCGAACCCGTGGCGCTCGCCGACGAGATCGTCGACGCTGCCCGTGACGCCGACGTCGAGGTACTGCTTGCGGGCGGGACCGATGCACTCGCCGCCCGGCTCGGGATCGAGCGTCAGCTCACGGCAACAGCGCTCGTCGACGAGATCGGTGACCTCCAACGCGACGGGCACGTCGTCATGTATCTCGGTTCGAGGTACACCGGTGCTCTCAGAGGCGCTGACATCAGCCTCGGTGTGGAGCGCGAGGGCCATCGCATCCCGTGGGGCGCCCATCTCGTGGTGGGAACGGGCCTCGAGAACGCGTGGCGGGTCGTCAGCGCGGTCGGCACCGCCCGCGAGGTGAGCCGCCGCAGTGCGCTCCTCGCGCTGTCTGGGGCGTCGACCGGCGCCCTGTGGTCGCTTCTCGGCCCGCCCAGAACGGCAACCGAGCGGGCGCTGCTCCCCATCAACGGCACCGCACTGGTGTCGGTGGGTCTCGGCGCCGCATCGGGTCGCCGAGCCGGTGGTCAGCGGCCACCGAGAGCGGCGCCACGAGACCCCTGGCACGAGCTGGATGCGTCCGAGTCGCTCGCCCGGCTCGGCACCACGGCGGATGGTTTGGAGGCAATCGAGCGCGACCGTCGGCATGCGGCCTCTTCGGCACGTGTCGTCAAGGGCCCGATCGGTTTGGTCCAGGCGCTCACCGAAGAACTCGCCAACCCGCTCACACCGCTGCTCGGACTCGGCGCCGCGTTGTCGGCCGCCGTCGGCTCGGCCGTCGACGCCGCGCTGGTCGGCGGTGTCGTCGGTACGAACGCACTGGTGGGCGCTGCACAGCGGATGCAGACCGAGCGGTCGCTGCAACGCTTGGAGCGCTCGGGCGACTCGATGGTGACGGTACGTATGGCCGGTGCAACCGCCCAGGTTCCCAGCGACACGCTCGTGGTCGGTGACGTCATCGAACTCCGAGCAGGCGACACGGTGCCGGCCGACAGTCGGATCCTGGCGTCGGAGAATCTCGAGGTCGACGAGTCGAGCATCACCGGCGAGTCGCTGCCCGTCGCCAAGTCGACCACCGCCACCCCGGGTGCCCCGATTCCGGAGCAGACCTCGATGCTGTTCGAGGGGTCGTCGATCGCGGCTGGCAGCGTCACAGCGCTGGTCGTGGCGATCGGCAACGACACGGAGACCGGCCGGAGCGCTGCGGCTGCCGGCGACCCACCACCGTCGGGTGTCGAACAACGGCTCGGCTACCTCACCAAGATGACCCTGCCGGTGTCGCTCGCCGGCGGGGCTGCGGTCACCGGTCTCGGCCTCATGCGTGGTCAGCCGATGCGTGACGCCGTCGGCACCGGCGTGAGCCTGATGGTCGCCGCCGTGCCCGAGGGGCTGCCCGCCCTCGCCACCTTGTCGCAGGTTGCAGCGGCTCGCCGGCTGGCCCGCAACAATGCGCTGGTCCGAAACCCGAGAGCGCTCGAGGCGCTCGGACGTGTCGACCAGATCTGTTTCGACAAGACCGGCACACTCACCGAGAACTCGATCAGCCTCGTCCTCGTCTCGATCGACGGCACCGACGAACTGGTCGGCGAACTGTCCGCTGACGGTCGAGCACTCGTGGCCGCCGCAGCTCGGGCGACGCCCGCCTCCAACGGCAGCGGTCCGCTGCCGCACGCCACCGACCAAGCGATCCTGACCGCCTCCGAGTCGAGCGGCGTCACCGACGCCGACGGGATCGACGGTTGGTCTCGTCTCCAGGAGATCCCGTTCGAGTCACGCCGCGGCTACCACGTCGTGCTCGGATCGACGCGGACGTCGCGTCGCTTGATCTCGGTCAAGGGTGCGCCCGAAGTGGTGCTGCCCCAGTGCACCACTCGGCGACGCAACGGACGCTCTGGGCCGCTGAGTGAAGCGGCACTGAAGCGCCTGCACGACGACGTCGACCGACTGGGACGACGAGGGCTCCGCGTGCTCGCTGTCGCCGAGGCCTCCGGGAAGTCGAACGCCGAGATCTCGGCCGACGAGGTGCCGTCCGACCTGGAGCTGATCGGGTTCGTCGCGCTCGCCGACCCCATCCGTCCGAGCGCGGCCGCAGCCCTCCGCGACGTTCGGGCGGCGGGCGTCAACATCGCCATGATCACCGGTGACCACGCAAGCACCGCCGAGGCCATCGCAGCCGAACTCGGCATGTTGAACGGTGGTCGCATCGTCGTCGGCGCCGACCTCGAGGCGATGGACGACGACGCTCTCGACGCAATCATCACCGAGGTCTCCGTCTTCGCCCGCGTCACCCCGTCGCAGAAGGTGCGCATCGTCGAGTCCTATCAGCGCACAGGACGCTCGGTCGCCATGACGGGTGACGGCGCAAACGACGCGGCCGCGATCCGCCTCGCCGATGCCGGTATCGCGCTCGGCGGCGGCAACGGCAACGCAGCAGCGCGCGCGGTCGCGGACGTCATCGTCACCGACGATCGGATCGAGACGATCATCGATGCGATCGTCGAGGGGCGCGCGATGTGGGAATCGGTCCGCTCAGCAGTGGCAATCCTCGTGGGTGGCAACCTCGGCGAGATCGGCTTCATCCTCGCCGGAACTGCGGTCACGGGCACCTCGCCGGTCAATGCGCGCCAGCTGCTCCTGGTCAATCTGCTCACCGACATGGCGCCGGCGCTGGCGATCGCGCTGCGCGAACCACCTGACAAGACGCCGGAGCGACTGCTGCACGAGGGCCCGGACGCGTCGCTCGGTGACGCATTGATCCGCGAGATCGCGGTGCGGGCCGGCACGACTGCCGCCGGCGCCGCGGCAGCGTGGACGGTGGCGAGCATGACCGGGACGCCGACACGCGCCCGCACCGTTGCGCTCGCCGGGCTCGTCGGCACGCAGCTCGCCCAGACGCTGGTGTCAGGCGGTCGGAGCCCGACCGTCGTCGGGGCGACCGCGATCAGCATCGGGGCGCTCGTCGTGACAATTCAGACTCCCGGGTTGAGTCAGTTCTTCGGATGTCGCCCCCTCGGTCCCGTGGGCTGGGCCACCGCCACCTCGGCGGCCATTGGAGCGACCGGCCTGTCGGTCGGCGTGCCCCGCCTGGTCGAACAGGTCGGACGCCGTATCGCTGACCACGACAGCGCTGCTGGGATGCTTCGCGCCGTCGAGGCCATCGACGCAGGATCACCAAACGAACCGAATGAGCAAGACCAACCGAATGAGCAAGACCAACCGAATGAGGGAGAAAGACAATGGGAGCACTCGAGACGACGTTGATCGGTGGCGTGGCTGCAGTCGGCGGCTGGTTCGCATGGAAGAAGATGCACGACTGGAACCCTGACGGCAGCAGTGCCGGCGATGCCATTGCCCGGACCGGAACCAGCGTGTCGAACCAGCTGGGTCGCGCGACCGAGTTGACCGGAGTCGTCGCAGGCGGTGTCGTTCGCACCGGTGGCGAGCTGGCTGCCAAAGGCGCGGGCCTGACGGTCCGCACCGCCGGCGCTGTCGTGTCCAAGGTGGTACCCGGTCGCGAAGAGGCCGCTCCAGCAGCAACGCCGACGACGGCCGCCCCGAGCACGCCGACGTCCAAGAAGACGGCAGCGAAGAAGACGGCCGCGAAGAAGACGGCAGCGAAGAAGACGGCAGCGAAGAAGACGGCAGCCAAGAAGTCGGCAGCCAAGAAGTCGGCAGCCCCTGCGACCACCGACTGACCGCCGGAAGGTTCGACAAGAGTTCATCCGGTGGCCACCGCGATGTTCCGCGAGCGTCATGTGGGTCTCATAGGTTCCAAGACGCACATCGACAACTCGGAGGTACTTCACATGGAAGCGTTCCTCGCCCTCATTGCCGCTCAGGTGATCCTTCTCCTCGCCGAGCGCATCCTCGGCCGAGTTCTCCGGATCCCCATTCGAACCTGAAGTCGCCGCCGCGGTGCTCGACGTCAACTGCCGGACGCACGACGTCGACAACCTGTACGTGGTCGATTCGAGCTTCTTGACCGCGATCGGCGCGGTCAACTTCGACACTGACGATCATCGCCAATTCGCTCTGCGTCGGAGACCACCTGCTCGAACGCCTCGGGTGAGCGGCGCCGACCGGGCAACGCTCGCTCAGGCGCCGTCCATCCACGGCTCGTGCCAGTTGCTGTGGCCGAGGACCAGTGCGTCGGCCTCCTTCGGCCCCCACGAGCCGGGCGCGTACGGGTGCACCGGAGGTGGTGCGTCGACCAACGGCTGCATGATGCGCCATGTCTCCTCCACACCGTCCTGTCGCGTGAATCGTGTGGTCGCTCCGACCATCGCCGCATGCAGCAGGACCTCGTACGGCGTCGCTCCTTCGCCGCCTTCGTCGGAGAACTTCATGTCGAGCGTGACCGGCTCCGCTCGTGGCGCGCCGGCGCGGTGAGCTTCCATCACGATGCGCACACCGGTGGACGGATCGAGGCGAACGATGAACTGGTCCGGCTCGGAGTGGCCCCGTCCGAGCACGTCGAAGCCGAGCTTGGGCGGATGCTTGAAGACCACTCGTAACTCGGTCTGGGTTGCCGCGAGCAGCTTGCCGGTGCGCAGGAAGAACGGTACGCCGGACCAGCGCCAATTGTCGATCTCGAGCCGGAGCGCAGCGAAGGTCTCGGTCGTGGACCCGGGAGCGACGCCGTCGACGTCGAGGTACCCCTCGTACTGGCCGCGCACGTAGTGGGACGGGTCGGCGGTGTTGACCGCTCGGAACGCAGTGACGAGTGCGTTTTTCAGGTCCTCCGATCGCCCGCCGGCGGGCGGCTCCATCGCTGCGGCAGCAACGACCTGCATCATGTGGTTGACCACGACGTCGCGAAGCGCGCCGACCGGGTCGTAGAAGTGGCCGCGGTCGGCGACGCCGAAGTCCTCGGCCATCGTGATCTGCACGGACTCGATGTAGTTGCGGTTCCACAGCGGCTCGAGCATCGTGTTCGCGAAGCGCAGATACAGGATCTCCTCGAGGCCCATCTTGCCGAGATAGTGGTCGATGCGGAGCAATTGGGATTCGTCGATGTACTGGTGGAGTTCGGCGGCGAGCGTTCGCGCCGAGTCGAGATCGTGACCGAACGGCTTCTCGACGACGACTCGGGCGTTCCCCGTGAGATCAGCATCGTGCAGACCCTTGATGACGGCCGAGAACAAGAACGGTGGAACCTCGAGGTAGAAGACCGGGAGCGACGCTCCAGTGATCGCGGCGGCAACGTGCTGGTAGGTGGCACTGTCGGTGAAGTCGCCCTGCACGTACGACAACCGGGCGGCGAAGCGATCGAACACTGCGTCGTCGAGCGACTCGCCGGTCCCGGCGATCGACTCGCGAGCGCGCTCGACGAGTTGGTTGACGGTCCAATCGTCACCAGCAACGCCGACGATCGGACAGTGCAGGAGGCCGCGCCGTTCGAGGCGATAGAGCGAGCGGAAGGTCATCACCTTCGCGAGATCGCCCGTGATTCCGAAGATCACCAGCGTGTCGCAGTTCTTCGTGTCGGCCATGGTCAGGTCTCCTCCTGGTCGTCGGATTTCGTGGGCGCGTCGGGGAACGGCGTCGGCTGGACGATCGATCGAACACTCGACGGAAGGCTCAGGTCGCCACCGACATGCGCGGTGCTGAACTGGCGCTCGGCACGACCGCGACCGACCATCGAGCGCATCCAGCGCAACATGGTGGACAGTCGGTTGCCGTAGCCGCTGAGGAACGCGAGGTGGACGAAGAACCAGACGAACCATCCGGGCAATCCGCTGAGGCGCAGCCCGCGGACGCTGGCGATCGCCCGGAACCGACCGATTGCGGCGACGCTACCGAGGTCACGGTAGGCGAAGGTCGCCGAAGGTTTGCCGTCGAGGCGTCGCGCGATCGTGTTTGCGGCATGCAGGCCACCCTGCATGGCAACCTCGGCGACTCCGGGCAGGTGCTGATACGTCGCCATGTCGCCGATCGCGAAGACCTCGGGGTGGCCGGGAAGGCTGAGATCGTGCGCCACCTCGATCCGACCGGAACGGTCGAGTGTGGCGCCGCTCTGGTCGGCGAGCAGCTGCGTGAGCGGTGACGCCTGCACCCCGGCCGCCCACACGGTGGTGTGGGCCTCGATCCTGGACCCGGCGCCGTCCGGGCCCAGCACGTCGACGCCGTCGGGGTCGACACCGACGACCCGGGAGTGCATCTGCAACTCGACGCCGAGTGATTCGAGTTCGCGCCTCGCGGCGTGCGACAAGCGGTCGCCGAACGTCGCGAGCGGTTCGTCCCCGCCGTCGACGACGATCACGCGGACCGAGGACGGGTCGATGCTCCTGAACTCGTTGCGGAGCGAACGTGTCGCCAGCTCGCGCACCTGACCCGCCAGTTCCACGCCGGTCGGGCCGCCACCGACGATCACCACGGTCAGCCACCGCCGTCGCTCGTCGGGGTCGGTCGTCAGCTCGGCCATCTCGAACGCACCGAAGAACCGGCGGCGCAGTTCGAGTGCGTCATCGATGGTCTTCATGCCCGGCGCATGCCGCGCCAGTTCGTCGTGGCCGAAGTACGACTGCCCGGCGCCGGCGGCGACGATCAGCGAGTCGTAGTGCAGCTCCAGGGAGTCGACGTCTCCCGGCGCGGACGCGTGAACGATGCGATCGTCGAGAGCGAATCCCGTCACCTCGGCGAGCAGGACCCTGGTGTTCTTCGCGCCGCGAAGGATGTGGCGCAACGGCATTGCGATCTGTCCGGGCGAGAGCATGCCCGTGGCCACCTGGTACAGCAACGGCTGGAACAGATGGTGGTTGCGCCGGTCGACGAGTGTGACCTCGACGTCCATGTGGGCGAGCCGGCGGGCGGCGAAGAGCCCGCCGAAGCCACCGCCCACGACGACCACTCGGTGACGCTGCTCGGAGCTCACGTCGCCGCCCGATCACGCAGCACGGCGGGAAGATCGCTGGTCGAGTACACGCCGTCACCCGGACGTCCGCGGATGAGATCGGCAACGAGGCCCGTCCAGCCGGTCTGGTGCGTGGCGCCGAGGCCGGCGCCGTTATCACCGTGGAAGTACTCGTTGAACGCAATGTTGTCGAACCAGCGCGGATCGTTCTGGAACCGATCGACCCCACCGAAGCAGGGCCGTCGGCCGTCGGCGTCGATGGTGAACAGTCCGATGAGCCGCCGACGAAGATCTCGAACGTACGTCGCCCGCCGTCGGGACGCATCGGCCAGAGTGGGGGGCATCGAAGTCCTGCGAAGAACCGTGGTCGGAATCCTCATTGACTCGTGGTGCTGCTCGTCGGGTCGGCTCGGAGGATCGCCACGGCGCCGGCTCGGGTCCCGACGCCGAGTTTCGAGTAGATCGACGCAACGTGAGTCTTGACGGTCGACCGCGAAACGTATCGCTTGCGACCGATCTGCTCGAGGGTGAGATGTGTCGCGAGTTGGTCGAGGATCTGGCGTTCGATCGTCGTCAGCATCGCCAGGCCGCTCGCTGTCCTCGAAGCGCTGGTGAGTCTCCCGGTCAGTGTTTCCGAGTCCGGGACGCGTTCGAGGGCGACGCGGGCCCGGTCGGCAAATCGTGTTGCTGTGGCCCAGTCCCCTGACGCCCAGGAGGTCTCCGCACATCGAACGGCGACTTCCGCCTGGAGCCACACCATCGCTGCGCACAGATCCAGGTACTGGTCGACCCGGGCGAGCGCTTGCTGCGCCCGATCGAGGTCGCCGCGGCGGGTCGCGACGCTCGCCTCGGCCGTCCAGAGCGCCAACGCATGCAATGGCTGCGCGACATCGGTACGTCGCATGATGGCAGAGCCCTCCTCGACGTGGTTGCTTGCTGCGGTGAACTCGCTGAGATCGATGTAGGCAAGTGCGAGGTGGCCGAGGAAGACGACCTCCTGGTAGCCGCGGATCGAGAACTCCGCACAGATCCGCAGTCCTTCCTCGAGGACGGGGATTGCCTCGCCGGGTTGGCCGAGCCCGACGAACGCGTGTCCCATCGCCCGACATCCGCCCGTCATCCATGGGGTGTGTGCTGCGCGTTCGAGTTCGTACACCTGGCGACCGTCGGCCAGCATCTGGACGAATCCGGCGTGGCCGATCATCGAGCGCACATTGGCCAACGAGGAGCGAAGTGAGGATGCGCCGTCGGGTGATGGCCCGTCGAGTGGGAACTGTTCGGCCGCGTTCACGAATCGTTGTGCCTTCGCCTCTCCCAGCAGGGCGGCCACCCCAGCGGCGGCGATGCTGAATGCCGGGTCGGAGGTGATCTCGTCGCTGGTCGATCGCTCGATCCAGGCTCGGAGCGTGTCGATCTGCCCCGCTCGGACCAGCCTCGGCCCATGGCCGAGAGCGATCCGGCCGGCGAGTGCGAAGTCGCCGCTGCGCTGGGCGTAGTGCAGGGCCTCGTCGATGGTGCCGTGCTCGAGATGCCAGTGCGCTGCTCGGTTCAGCAACAGATCGCGCTCGGGCGCACCGATCCGTTCGAACTGGTCGTTGAGGAGCTCGCCGAACAGGTGGTGGAACCGGTACCAGCCACGCTCGTCGTCGAGCGGCACGACGAACAGGTTGATCCGGTCGAGCCGATCGAGGACGTCGTGCGACCCTTCGAGAGCGAGCATCGCATCACAGAGTTGCGCGTTGAACCGCCGCAGCAGGGCGATACGGACCAGAAACGAGCGGACCTCGTCTGACTGCTGGGAGAGCACCTCATCGACCAGGTAATCGGCGATCTCCCGCCGACGACCCGACGGAATGGCCGGCCACCCCGATCCTGGCGAATTCGAGATGGCGATCCCGGCCAGCGCGATCCCCGCCGGCCACCCCTCCGTCTTCTGGCACAGCGCGTCGGCGTCGGCGGTGTCCAGCTCGATGCCCAACAGATCCAACACGGTCGATGTCGCGTCGAGGTCCAACGCCAGTTCGGCTGGCCCGATCTCGGCGAGGTCGCCCGCCGCGCGGAGGCGTGCCAGCCTGAGATCAGGGGTGGTGCGGCTGGCGACCACGACCTGCGAACCGTCGCGGCCTGCGGTGATGATCCGTTGGAGAATCGACAGGCTGGCCGGCGACACGAGGTGGTGAGCGTCGTCGAACGTGATGCGCAGCGGCTCGCGTTGGTGCATGACCGACAGCAGCATCTCGACCATCTCGGCGCCTGCCCCAGCTGTCGACTCCTCGGCCGCTGCGCGCACCTCGGGTGAGAACGGTGCCAGACGCTCGAGGCCGGCGAACAGCCGCGCAACGAACGCAACCGGGTCGTTGTCGATGGGTTCGACGGGATGCCACATCCGATTGCGGACCGTGTCCGCAGCGTCGAGTTGGGCAGCGAGCGTGGACTTGCCGTAACCGGCCGGGGCTGCAATGACGACCAGGCGGGACTCGATGCCGTCATGACCGGCACGCAGCAGCGCGGTCCTGTCGATGTCGCTCGGCCGGCGCCGCGGCGGGTCGAACCTCGCTCCGAAGAGCGGGGCGACGAACGTCGCGGTGGTCGACGGGGGGATCGGCACGCTTGGAAACTAGCAATCGACGAGCACGGGACCGCCGTGCACGTCCCTACGGCAGCGGCCCGATCGGGATCGCAACGCCTGCGGCCTGGGCCGCATCGTCGCTGCGGAGTCCGGGAACCGACAACTCGGGAGACCGGTACCAGTCGAGGAAGCCGAGGACCGCGGCGCCGATGATCGCGTAGGCGAGCAACACGAAGAGCGGTTGGGTGATGCCGTTGGCGTCGAAGTACAGCGTGTTGCGCAGCAGCAAGAATGCGTTGCGCGGTGGCAGGAACGGGCCGAGTTCGTTCCAGAACGGTGTCAGGTACGCAGCGCCGTTGGATCCGCCCGACGACGGGTTGCCGAACTGCAGGATGACGATCAACGTGACGACGATGCCGGCGGGCCCGAGGAGTCGGCGCATGACGGCCGCGAAGAGCGCCACGACGAGGATGATCAGCGACAGGATCGGCCAGGCCACCCAGAACGAATCCTCCGGGAACCCGTCGAGCCAGAACGTGGTCACGATGTCCAGGACCAACCCCGTGACGACCGAGAACCCGGCGAGCCACACGCCTCGCCACCGTGCCGACGCCGAGCCGACGGAGGTCGTCAGCAGTGCAGCGGACATGTACCCGCCGATCAGCAGCACCACGAGCAGGGTCGCCGGAACCAGCGCGAACGGGTCCTTCGCTGCCAACGGCGTGGGGGCGTAGGCCTTCACGCTGATCGTCTCACCACTCGCCGAGGCGGCCTTCTCGAAGTTGCCGGCGATGTCGAGCGGGGAGATGTCACTGATGGTGTTGACGACCATCAGTTCGGTCGACGAGTCGCTGGTGATGAGCGCTCCGTAGATCTCACCGCGGTCCATGGCCTCGGTTGCGGCGCTCTGGTCGTCGTACTGGGTGATGTCGAGGTCGAACAGGTCGCCCTGAGCGGCATCGGCCAGCTCGGTCGGCCCCACGACCCCGAACGGCATGTCGTTGGCGATCGGTTCGTGGCCCGAGCTCATGTAGTTGACGGCGAAGAGGGTCGTCAGGATCAGCGAGAACGCAACCGGCGCGATCAAGTTCTTGGGGACGAGACGGCGGCGTTCGTGTTGGCCGGATACGCCGTCGGCACCTGCGGGCGCGGGTTCGGAGGTTGGGGTCGACCGGCGGGTCATGGCGACGATCACGACGAGACTGACCACGCCGTAGGCCAGCAGGACAGCGATCGGGGTGCCAATGTTGTTGCCGTCGAAGTACCGCACGTTGCGGTAGAGCTCGATGGCGTGGCGGGGCGGGAACAGCGCACCGATGTACTGCCAGTAGGTCGGGAGCAGCGCGACTCCGGTGCCGCCGGCACCGGCGCCGCCGATGATGATGAACAACAGCGCGACGACGAGCGAGCCCAGCTTGCCCACGAGCGCCTGGATGGCAACGGCCGAGAGCCCGACGACCGCAGTGACCAGGAAGAAGCAGGGAATCAGGGTCCAGAGGTTGCTCGTCGGGAACGCCCCGATCAGCGGCCCGGCCGCGACACCCGTGATCAGTGCGACCGCCGCGGCAAACGCGAAGACGATGGCGATCCGCCCTCGGGCGGCGGCGACTTGGCTGGTCGAGAACATCAGCGAGGCGATCATGTACCCCCCGACGAGGGTGGGCAGCAGCAGCAGTCCCACCAGGGCGCCGGTGCGGTCGGCGGTCGGCAGCGGTGCCACCGGTGTGGTGGTGTAGGTCCGACTCTCGGACTTCGCGGCCTCCTTGAATCCGGCCGAGACGTACACCTCGCCGAAGAAGCTCTTCGCCGGGACCGTCACCAGCAGGTCGGTGGACGAACCGACGACGTAACCACCGTAGATGTCGCCACGCGCCGCGGCGTCCATCAGGTCGGCCTCACTCGAGTACGTCGTCAGGTCCAGGCTGTACTCCTGCTGCACGGCGTCGACGACCGGCGACGACTCGGTGATGCCGAACGGCATGTCCCGAGGCGCGAGCAGCTGGACGGCACTGACGAGGCACACCGCGAAGATCAGCACCAGGAGGCCAACGGTCGCGAGCGCGACGATCGACTGTCTCGCCACCGCGGACTTCGTTGTGTCCGTCGCGCTGTCGGTCGGGGGACTGTCGGTCATGGGTTCAGCCCTCCACGGCTTCGAAGGCGTCGGCGAGGGCGCCGGTCGGATCGGAGACGTTCACGGCAACGACCGTGGCAACCGCATTCGCGAGCAGGGCCTCGACGTTCGTTCCCTTCGGATTGACGGCAACCACCGCCAGCCCGAATTGCCCGGTTTCCAGTACGTCGCTCATCTTGCGGACCTCGTCGTTCGAAATGTTCTGATGGAAGTGCCCGACGAAGCCACCGACGCCCGCCCAGACCGCAGTCGAGGCGGCCAACGGGCCGAGCAATACGATGCCGAGCGGTGCCGAGATGATCGTCAGCGCCGCTCCGAGAACTCCTCCGCCCCATGCCAGGTGCTTGGCGGTCGAGTCGTGACGGTGGATCCTGAGGCGACCGTCGGCGTCCTTCTCGACGAACGCGATGGCGAGGTGGTCGAGCTGCCCGTGGTGTTTGGTGGCGCGGATCGCGTCGTAGTCCTGCTCGGCCGACGCCTTGTTGTTGTACGTCGCAACAGCGACTGTGACGGGCTTTTTCGACGTCATCGACCTGGGCCCTCCTCATGAGGTGAAACGAGCTTCGCAACGTAAACGGTGAGGTGATGAACAGTCACCCCCCGAAAGGGTTGATTCGAGGGGTCGACGGCCGAGAACACCGCACCTTCCTGCTCAGCTGGTGCCGGTGGATGGCGTGCTGGCTACGTTGTGTTGGTGAACGCAACGGCTGGTCCATCCGACGGTCAAACAGCGGCGGTCGACCCACTGGTGATCGTCAAGTCGAACGAGTACCTCCGAGCGCTCGTGCTGGCTGCACTGATCGCCCTTCCGGTCGCGATCATCGCCTACGGCTTCCTCGCCCTCGTCGACTGGCTCCAGGAGGCCCTGTACAGCGATCTGCCAGCTGGTTTGGGCTTCGACTCGGCCCCGCTCTGGTGGCCGGTCCCACTGCTTGCGCTCTCGGGCCTCCTCGTCGCCCTCTGCGTCCGGTCACTCCCGGGCAATTGCGGACACTCGCCCTCGGAGGGATTCCACGAAAGCGGACCGACGATGCCGATCGAGCTTCCTGGTGTCGCGCTCGCCGCACTGGCGACCCTGGCATTCGGTGCGGTGCTCGGGCCCGAGGCACCGCTGATCGCAATCGGCAGCGGGCTCGGTGCGCTCGCGATCCGAAGCATCAAACGCGACTCCAAACCGACCGCCATCGCGCTGATTGCCAGCGCCGGGAGCTTCGCTGCGATCAGCACGTTGATCGGATCCCCGGTGGTGGCGGCGTTCTTGATGCTCGAGGTCGCCGGGCTCGGAGGAACGATGCTCGCCGTCGCCCTGCTCCCGGGTCTGCTTGCGGCGGGACTCGGCTACCTGGTGTTCATCGGGCTCGACTCGCTCACGGGTCTCGGCACCTTCTCGCTGGCGATTCCCGACCTCCCGGCGTTCACGACGCCCACGGTGGCGATCTTCGCATGGGCGCTCGTGATCGGTCTGCTGTGTCCGCTGATCGGCTGGCTCGTCTACACGATCGCGCTGTCGGTGCGCACGCTGGTGCACGGCCGCCGCCTCGTCGTCACCCCGCTGCTCGGCGTTGCGATCGCACTGCTCGCGGTCGTGTTCGGCGAACTGACGGACCAGGGCACCGAGAACGTGCTGTTCTCCGGGCAGGCGCAGTTGCCGGTCCTGGTCGAGCAGTCGGCCACCTGGTCGACCGGCGCACTGCTCCTCGTGGTCGTGTGCAAGGGGCTCGCCTACGCGCTGTCGCTCAGTGCGTTCCGCGGCGGGCCGATCTTCCCGAGCCTGTTCATCGGCGGCGCGATCGGCGTCCTCGCCGCCGACCTGCCCGGCATGTCGCTGGTTCCTGGCCTCGCAATCGGCATCGGAGCGATGTGCGCGACCATGCTGAAGCTGCCGTTCACATCGGTCCTGCTCGCAACGGTGCTGTTGTCGAGCGATGCCTATGCGGTCATGCCGCTGGCGATCGTGGCGGTCGTGGTCGCCTACGTGGCCACCCAACGACTACCCGAACCGCGCAGTT
The DNA here is from genome assembly GCA_963828415.1 of Ilumatobacteraceae bacterium. GTDB lineage: Bacteria > Actinomycetota > Acidimicrobiia > Acidimicrobiales > Ilumatobacteraceae > Sva-07. The sequence continues at coordinate 667,644 of CAWHEI010000012.1, read as the reverse complement.
GGCTGGAACGGGCCTCGGTGGCGTCGGCGACCCTCGCCTGATCCTGTATGACGCCTGGTCAGCGGCCGTTCGGGCGATCGAGGTTGGCGGAGCCGGAGCGCGCGGGTAGGTCTGGAGGGACGCAACCGACATCCGAGGAGGATGACCATGCTGACCCTGACCCAACCCGCGGCCACGATGCTGACCGACGTCCGAACCCAACAGGGGATCCCCGGTGATGCGCTCCTGAGGGTCGCAGGAGCAACCGACGGCCAGGAGGGAATCTCGCTCGGGTTCGTCGACGAGCCGATGGACGGTGACCACACCGCCAGCGTCCACGGGCTCGACTACTGCGTCGCTCCCGAGGTCTCCGACGCTCTGGCCGCCGCGAAGATCGACGTGCAGGAACCCGCAGCCGACTCCAGCGGCGCAACGAGCCTCGTCATCGTCCCCGCCGACTGAGCCTCGCCCTTCGAGCTCTCGTGAATTCGTGCGGGAACAGTTCCCGCACGAATTCACGAGAAGCGAGCACTCACGATGGTGGCGGGACCGAGTTGTCGGACACCCAGTTGCCGTGGAAGCCGAATGGCACACGTTGGGGGAGGTGAATGCGGGCGACTTCGGGTCCGGTGATGTCCTGGCCGTCGAGGATGCACAGCTCGCTGGCATCGCTCGCCGGGTCGTAGACGACCGTGAGAATCCAGACGTCGTCTTCGGCAACACCGTCGGCCTTCGGTACCACGACCGGTTCGGCACCGCCGCGGTCCGCCCCGAACTCGTGAGCTTCGGTTGTTCCGCGATCGAGGTCGTGTTTGATGATCGCGCCGTGGAGGTTCGGGCCCGCTTGGAAGATCTCCGAGGCGTAGCCGTAGCGGTGGCGCTGGAGCCCGACGCCGGGATGATGACGCGGGAACTCCTGCGGGCGATCGTCGAGACGGGTCTCGAACACTCGCTGTGCGGTCGGGTCGATCACCCACCGGTCGAACGTCGGCAACGAGTCGGTGAACGGGCCACGCCGATCGGTGTCCATCATTCGGTCGTACCGGCACACGTCGACCACGACGGTGCCGTCATCGCCGTCGTAAGCGTTGAGCGGGTGGAACACGTAACACGGTTCGACGTCACACCACACGATGTCGTCGGCGGTGCCGTTGCGTGGCAGCAGCCCCACGCGAGCGGCACGGTCGGGTGCCCACGTGAACGGCCACGGGGAGCCGGCGACGACGACGTCGAGGTTGACGGTGACCGGCAGGTCGTACACGACCGCGTAGGTGGGCGTGAGCGACATGTCGTGGATCATCGGCATGTCGGGCACCGGCACGTCGGTCACCTTGGCGACCTTGCCGTCGGCGCCCACGACCACGTACTGGACGTGGTCGACGAGGTCGGGCCAGTGGTACGCCATCGCGTGCAGCTCACCTGTCGCAGGGTCGTACTTCGGGTGGGCGCTGAAGCCGTTCGGCAGCGTGCCGAAGAAGCGGTTCGCGCCGAGCGAGTCGAGTTCGTAGCCGAGTTCGACCGGCGGTGAACCGGCTTCGACCATCGCCCACGTCGTGCCCGCGAACCCGCCGACGTTGGTATTCGCCGAGAACCCGTCGTCGCCCGCCACGAAGCGGTTCCGGTACCACTCGGCCGTTCCGCCGCGGAGGCGAACGCCGTGCACCATGCCCGCACCCATGAACCAGTGATGTACTGCAGGGTCGATGTCGGCGCCGGGATTCGGACCGTTGCGCAACCAGCGACCCTCCAGGTCGGCGGGGATCTCGCCGGTGACGGGCAACTCGAACGCGGTCACCTCCTGCTCGACCGGGGCGTAGTTGCCTGCGAGGTACGGGTTCTCGTTCGGTCGAGGTGCGCGGACAGCAGCGACGGTGTCAGTCATGTACTCCACCATGACCGATGGGTGAACATCTGTCAACCCTGCACGTGCCCGAGCACGTTTGCGTTGCACTTCGGGTGACCCGCCCCACCGGAACTGCAACGCAAACGGGGTTTTGCCCGGAGTCAGTCTTTGGGTTGGACGGCGCGGAGGCCGGCCCAGGCGAGATCGGCGACGACCTGGGCGATCTCGTCGGGGTCGAACTCGTCGCCGCGCTCGACGAGGAGGCGGCTCGCTCCTTCGGCCATTCCCACCAGCGAGTGCGCGATCGTGGTTCGGTGGCGTTCGTCGATGTCGACGGCGATCAGCGGTGCGACGGCCTTGGCGGCCTCGGCGGTGATCCGAATGACGGCGGCGTTGAACTCGTCGTCTCGTCGCGTTCCCGACCCGAACAGGAACCGGAATCCGTCGTGGTCGTCGGCGACCCATCGGAAGTACGCGCGGAACCCGAGTTCGGTCTGGCTCTTGCCGTCGGTGGCTTCGGCGGCGGCTTTGGCGATGTTGGCGAGAAGGCGGGCGCCGACCTCGTCGATCAGCGCCTGATACAGGTCGCGCTTGGAATCGAAGTGCTGGTACAGCACGGGCTTGGTGACACCGACGGCATCGGCGACGTCGTTCATCGATGCGCCGTGGAAGCCGTGCGTCGCGAACACCTCGAGGGCGACGTCGAGGATCTGTTCCCGGCGGGCGTGTGCGGTGAGTCGAGTGGACATTGGTTACCCAATGGTAACGCCCGACACGGCAAGGTGGAATTCAGCGTGCGCCGAATCAGAACCCGCGTTCGCGGTCGTCGCGCTCGGCGGCTTTGACGGCGTAGCCGACGATGATCGAGGGGGCCAGCAGGACGCAGCCGATCACGAACGAGACGATCACGAGCGTTGCCATCGTCGGCGAGAACCCGATGGCGAATGCGATGAAGAACAACGCCATCGCCAGTGCCACGAAGAGGTAGCCGATGCGGTTGGCGAGCAGCGTCCACTTGGCGATCTGGGCCCGCTTGGCGCGGATGGGATCGATCTCGTCGGGCGTGGCAGAAGGGTTCGACATACAGTCGGGTCATGCTACGAGCGAGACGCTGCGGGTCATGACGGTCGATCTCACCCACGACGGATTCGTCTCGATCGTCACGCTCGACCGGCCGTCGCGACGTAACGCCGTCGACCACGCCACGCTGTTGGAACTCCTCGACGTCCAAGCTGCGATCGCCGCTCGCACGCCCGATGCGATCCGAGCGGTGGTGCTCACGGGCAAACCGCCGGCGTTCAGCGCCGGCGCCGACCTCAACGGCGTCGAGGAGGGCCAGTTCGCCACTGACCTCGCTTCGGTGCTGCGCGGTTTCGGCCACCTGCCCGTGCCGGTGATCGCAGCGATCGACGGCCCTGCGCTCGGCGCCGGAGCGCAGCTGGCCATCTCCACCGACCTGCGAGTGGCAACGCCGAGCAGTGTGTTGGGGATCCCGGCAGCCAAGCTCGGCCTCGTGGTCGACCACTGGACGATCCGCCGCCTGGCCTCGGAGTTCTCACCGCCGATCGCACGGGCAATGCTGCTCGCCGCCCAGACGTACACCGCCGAGCAGCTCCATGCGGCGGGCGGCATCCACCGCCTGGGAACACTCGACGATGCCGTCGCGTGGGCCCACGACCTCTCGCGTCTGGCGCCGCTCACGATCGCCGGTCACAAGCTCGGTTTGGAACGTGCTGTCGCCGAACCCGGCCCCGACGACGAGTTCGAGACCGCTCGCACCGCGGCGTGGGCGAGCTCCGACGCTGAGGAAGGCCGAACGGCCTTCCTCGACAAACGCCCGGCACGTTTCAGCGGTCGGTGAGTTCTCGCGTCTGCCGCGACGACATTCGCCCGTTCTGGCCGATGACGACTGGGGTCGACATGACCTAGGTTCTGTAGAAATCCGTTCTGCCCCGAGGAGTCTTCGTGTCCAACCGTCCCGATCGCCATGCCCGCTCGATGCTGCCGATCCCGGATCGTCCGGCGCCGGGACTGACGACCTACGACGCGAAGGACCCCGACACGACGTACCCGCCGATCGAACCGCTGTTGCCGCCAGACGGCGCGCCGAACGTGTTGATCGTGCTGCTCGACGACGTCGGGTTCGGCGCCTCGTCGGCATTCGGGGGACCCTGCAACACGCCGAACGCTGAAAGGCTCGCGGCGACCGGCCTCCGCTACAACCGCTTCCACACGACCGCGCTGTGTGCGCCGACTCGCCAAGCGATGCTCACCGGCCGCAACCACCACTCGGTCGGGATGGGCAGCATCACCGAGACCGCGACGTCGGCGCCGGGCAACAGCTCGGTGCGGCCGAACACGAAGGCGCCGTTGGCGATGACGTTGAAGCTGAACGGCTACTCGACCGCCCAGTTCGGCAAGTGCCACGAGGTGCCGGTGTGGCAGTCGTCGCCGATGGGCCCGTTCGACGCATGGCCCTCGGCCGGTGGCGGCTTCGAGACGTTCTACGGCTTCATCGGCGGCGAGAACAACCAGTACGAGCCGGCGCTGTACTACGGGACGACGCCCGTCGAGCCGCCCGCGACGGCCGAGGAGGGCTACCACCTCACCGAGGACCTCGCCGACCACGCCATCAGCTGGATCCGCCAGCAGAAGGCTCTGATGCCCGACCGTCCGTTCTTCGTGTACTTCGCCCCCGGGGCAACGCACGCTCCGCACCACGTTCCGCTCGAATGGGCCGACAAGCTACGCCGGACAGTTCGATGGCGGCTGGGACGCCCTGCGCGAGGCCACGTTCGCCCGCCAGAAGCAGCTCGGCGTGGTGCCTGCCGACGCAGAGCTCACGGCCCGCCACGACGAGATCCCCGCGTGGGACGACATGCCGGAGGAGTTGAAGCCGGTTCTGGCACGCCAGATGGAGGTGTACGCCGGATTCCTGGAACACACCGACCACCACGTCGGCCGAGTGATCGACGCCATCGAGGACCTCGGCGTACTCGACGACACCCTCGTGTACTACATCGTCGGCGACAACGGCGCGTCTGCCGAGGGAACGCTGAACGGTGCCTTCAACGAGATGGCCAACTTCAACGGGATGGCTGCGTTGGAGACGCCTGAGTTCATGCTCTCGAAGATGGACGAGTTCGGGACACCAGCGTCGTACAACCACTATTCGGTCGGCTGGGCGCACGCGATGAACACCCCGTTCCAATGGACCAAGCAGGTGGCATCGCACTGGGGTGGCACGCGCAACGGAACCATCGTGCACTGGCCGAACGGCATCCACGAGCAGGGCGGTCTCCGCGAGCAGTTCACCCACGTGATCGACATCGCGCCAACGATCCTGGAGGCGGCCGGGCTGCCCGAGCCGACGATGGTCAACGGTGTGCAGCAGTCGCCGATGGAGGGCACCAGCATGCTGTACAGCTTCAACCAACCCGACGAGCCGGAGCGTCACGACCTGCAGTACTTCGAGATGTTCGGCAATCGCGGCATCTACCACAAGGGCTGGAGCGCGGTCACCAAGCACCACACGCCGTGGGAGATGGTCGGCGCGGTACTGCCGGCCTTCGACGACGACACCTGGGAGCTGTACGACGGCAGCGCGGACTACAGCCAGGCCGAGAACCTCGCAGCGGCCGACCCCGAGCGACTGGCCAAGCTCCAGCGGCTCTGGATCATCGAGGCCACGAAGTACAACGTGCTGCCGATCGATGACCGCGGGGCGGAGCGGCTCAATCCCGATCTGGCAGGTCGCCCGACCCTTATCCACGGCACCTCGCAACAGTTCTTCCCCGGCATGGGACGCCTGTCGGAGAACAGTGTCGTGAGCATCAAGAACCGGTCGTTCTCGGTGACCGCTGAGGTCGAGGTCCCCGCCGGCGGTGCCAGCGGTGTGATCATCGCTCAGGGCGGCCGCTTCGGCGGCTGGGGTGTCTACTGCAAGGACGGCGTGCTGACGTTCGTCTACAACCTGCTCGGCATCCAGTGGTTCACGACATCGGCGACCGTCGCCGTTCCCGAGGGCACCCACCAGGTCCGGATGGAATTCGCATACGACGGTGGTGGTCTCGCCAAGGGCGGCGGTGTGACGCTCTACCACGACGGCGACGCCGTCGGCACCGGTCGTGTCGAGGCCACCCAGGCGATGGTCTTCTCCGCCGACGAGACCACCGACATCGGCTACGAGTCGGGCACCTGCGTCACGCCCGACTACGACGTCGACACGAGCAAGTTCTCCGGAAAGATCCACTGGGTGCAGATCGACCTCGGTGACGACGACCACGACCACTTCATCGATCCCGACGAACGTCTCCGCATCGCGATGGCGAGGCAGTAGCCGCGCCCTTTCCCCGATTGGGGGGCGGTCAACAGGTCAGCGCGTCGGCCGAGATGGCGACGTGGAGAGCAGCATGACCGGCGTACTCCTTGGCGAGGTCGAGCGCGTCCTGCGAAGCCGGGTCGGTGGCAAGCGTGAACGTGGCCCATCCGACCACCCGCATCGGGTGGCTCGCCAGCGTCGGCATCGTGTTGTCGTCAGGGCGCCACGCCTCGATCGCCGACGTCATCTCGGCCCAGCGGGCGCTCGGGTCGTCCCACGAGCCGCCGAGGACGTCGCGTTCGATGCACGTGTTGTCGACGAGCGGGTTGGCCAGTCCGTCGGGGGTGCCATCGAGTCCCGGGAGGAGGCCGGCCCCAGCATCACCGTCGACGGTGCCGTCGCCGTTGCGGTCGCCGTAGCCGGGACCGTTCGGTCCGACGACCAGGTTGGCAGCGGTCTCGGCGGCGACCTGCGCCTCGACGATCGATGCGGCCGATCGCCAGCGGTCGACTGCCTCGTCGAGCTTCGAGATTCGCTCGGCGACGGCCTCGGACTCCGGAGTGGCGACGACGGCGGCGCTGTCGTCGCCCGACGACCCGCATCCGACGAGTGCGCCGACTCCCAGCAACGCGATGGCGAGCCGTCGTGCGCTCACAGGTTCGGGGGGAGCAACCGGTTGACGTTCTGGAAGAAGAAGTACAGCACGATCAGGAACGGGACGATGCCGACCAGCAAGCCGACCCAGTCACGCTTGGCCTTCTTGCTCAGCAGGTACGACACGACTCCGATCGCCGCGAGCAGCAGACCCCACAGCAGGACCTGGCTGTTCGCACCGGGATCGCTGAACCACCCTTCGGAGAACGCATCGGCGATTCCGTCGCTGATCTGTTCCTCGTCGAGGGGTTCCGGGTCGGCCGTCAGGGTCGGATCCTCGGCGGTGCTGGTCGCCGGAGAAGCTTCGGCGACGGTGCTCGTCTCCGGGTCGACGACGGTGTTGGTGGGGTCGGGATCGGCCGGCTCGGATTCGTCGAGTGGTCGGCCGTAGTTGATCGTCGGTTCGGCGACCACGCCGGTCGACGCAGCCGGGTCGAGTTCGGCGGAAATGATGATCCGTTCACGAGCGGTGTACTTCGGGTGGCACGAGGTGAGGGTCAGCGTCGCCTTGGTCGGGTCGGTGGTCGAGATCACCTGGTAGTCGCTGGGCGACACGATCTGTTGGCCCGTCACCCGATACACGTAGCGTCCAGCGAGGGTCGTGACGATGATCTCGTCGCCGACGTCGAGCTTGTCGACATCGAAGAAGGGTTGTCCGAAGGTGGTCCGGTGGCCGGCGATAGCGGCGTTGCCGAGCTGGCCTGGCAGTGGCGTCTCCGGATAGTGGCCCGGACCCTTCTTCAGGTCGTCCTTCTCGACGCCGGCGACCACGATCTTGTCGACGCCGATGCGAGGGAGCTCGATGCGAGCGATCGGATCGCCCTCGGCGACCGGGGGCAGACTGGCGACCGGTACTGGTTGGGGTGGTTCGGTCACGGGGATCGACGCTGCCGGCGTCGACTCGTCGGGGGTCGTGTCGACGGGCGCCGCCGTGGTGGGCGGCGTACCTGCCAGGAGCTCTTCGAATTCGTTCTCGAGCGAGTTCTGAGCGCGAGCGGTCTCGATTCCGGTGCCCCACAACTGGTAGGCGACGAACCCGAACAGGAGGAGTCCGGTGGCGATCAGTGTCTTGCCGACGCCGCCCACCCACCAACGCCAGTCGTGAGGTGGGGGAGGACGATCGAACTTGCGCACCCGATTGGGGTGCGTCGCAGCTGGTTCGGCGTCCGACACGGCCACGAAACTACCGCCAGGGCGCTGAGCCGTGATCGCAGCGCCACGAGTTGACCAACACTTCACGACCTAGCGTGTCGGCCATGTCGGTCGTGGAACTCGATGACGCGGTTGCCGTGCTCGGACAGTTCCCGGCACTCGCCGGCGCAACGCTGCGGGTCGAACAGGGTGAGATCGTGCTGTTGCGTGGCCCGAACGGAGCCGGCAAGACCACGTTGTTGCGTCTCTGCGCCGGGCTCTTGCCCTTGGTGCGCGGTACCGGAACCGTGCTTGGCCTCGATCTGACGACCCATCGCGAGTCGATTCGACGCACGGTCGGCCTCCTCGGACATCAGAACGGGCTGTACCTCGACTTGACCGTCGCCGAGAACGTGCGGTTCTGGGGCTCCACGGTGGGTGCATCCGACGACGAGATGCGGGTCGCGATGCGCCGCCTCGACGTGGCGGGCCGTCTCGCCGACGTCGCGGTCAGCAGGCTGTCGGCCGGCCAGAAGCGCCGAGCGGCTCTCGCCTGTCTCATTGCGAGACGTGCCCAGCTGTGGCTGCTCGACGAACCCCACGCGGGCCTCGACGCATCGGCGCGTGACGAACTCGACGACACGCTGCGTCAGGCAGCCGCTGCCGGCGCCACGATCCTCGTCGCCAGTCACGAACTGGAACGGGCCGGCTCGTTGGCGACGCGCTCGGTCGACGTCATTGCCGGTCGGGTCCACGACGTGGTTCCCGGAGACCCGGGCTCGGGGAACCACGCCGGAAATCAGGAGGGTGGACGATGAGCACGCTGCGCATCGCTCGACTGGTGGCGGCGAAGGACCTGCGCATCGAGTGGAACAGCCGCGTGTTCGTCAACCAGGTGTTGCCCTTCGCCGGCGTCACGATGGTGATCTTCGCGTTCGCGCTCGACGCCGACTCGGTGCTGCAGCGTGTTGCGCCGGGGTTGGTGTGGCTGGCCACCCTGTTTTCCATGCTCGTGCTGGTGCAGCGAGCATTCGCCGTCGAAACGGCCGATGGCGCACTCGATGCACTCCGCGTCGCCGGCGTCGATCCCCGTGCGATCTATCTGGGGAAAGCCGCGGCCCTCGGCGTGCAGCTGCTCGTGCTGGAAGCCGTGCTGTTGTTCGCTGCCGTCGTGCTGTACGGCCAGACGATCCCCGCTGGCGGCTGGGTGCTCCTCGTCACAACTCTGATCTCCGCGACGTGCGGGCTCGCCGCGGTCGGTACCCTGTACGGAGGCCTTGCCGCAGGGTTCACCGGTCGCGAGACATTGCTCCCGCTGCTCACGTTCCCCGCGGTGGCGCCCGTCCTGATCGGAGCAACACGAGCGGTCGAAGCAGCGCTCGGCACGGCAGGTGCGGTGGTGTCGGACGGCTGGCCCTGGGTGGGCCTGCTGGCTGTCTTCGCCGTTGCCTTCGGTGTCGGCGGTGCGCTGGCCTTCGGACCGCTGATCGACGAATGATGCGAATCCCAGCCCCCACCCGCCCTCCAAGCCATCGTAGGAATCGGACATGACGACGACGGATCCCACGCTCAGCCAGACCGATCCGGATGGCGCCCGGCCGGACACCGGCGCCGGAACCGGCACTCGAGGTACCCGGATCATCGGGATCGCCACGATCATCGCAATGGGCTGGCTGGTGGCATTCGGTCTCGGCTTCTCGCCCGAGGATCGTGACCAGCGCGAAAGCGTCCGCCTGCTGTACGTCCACGTGCCGACCATCTGGATCGCCTACCTGGCCTTCATCGTCACTGCCGTCGCGTCGGCGATGTACTTCTTCGGCAAGAAGAAGTCGCTCGGGTGGGATCGTCTTGCCGGCGCCAGCGCCGAGATCGGCACCGCCTTCGTGGCGGTCACGTTGGTGATCGGCGCCATGTGGGGCCGCCTCACCTGGGGTGTGTTCTGGCAGTGGGATGCCCGACTCACCACGACGGCGCTGCTGTTCGTCACCTACATCGGGTATCTGGCCGTCCGGCGTCTCGACGGTACACACGAGCAGCGAGCTCGTCGCAGCGCGGTGATCGGCATGCTCGCCGTCCTCGAGATCCCGCTCGTGCACTGGAGTGTCCGGCTGTGGCGAAGCCTTCACCAGGAGGCCACCGTGCTCGGCACCGACGGCGACGTCAGCATGGACGGTTTGATGCTGTTCAGCCTGTTCGTCGGCGTGCTCGCGTTCTCGCTGTTGTACGTGTGGCTGATCATGCATCGCACGCGCGTGATGGCGATGGAGGACCTGCTCGACGATCGAGACCTCGACGACGCGCTCGCAGCGCGCCACGCCGAAGCCCGACCAGTCGACATCGGTGGCAACGAGGAAGGAACGGCCTGATGGAGGACGCAGGATTCATCATCGGTGGCTACGTGTTGACGTTCATCACCGTGTCGTTCATGTCGTGGCGTGTCGTGCGCGCAGGCAAACGGCTCGGAAAACAGGTCCCCGACGCGGACAAGTCCTGGCTCTGAACGACCAGAATGAACCAGACATGAACGACGACGCGATCGACATGGACCTCTCGCCCCGCACGCCGGTCGGCCCGGCGGCGCCCGTGCGCAAGAAGCGCAACTGGCTGCCGCTGCTGGTCCTCGGCCTGGTGGTCGTCGCCGGCGGCGTGATCGTCACGCAGTTCCTCACCCAGGCGGTCGACTACTACTGCAACGTCGACGAAATCGGCCAGCGCAGCGGGTGCGACGAGGACCGACGCATTCGTCTGCAGGGCACCGTCGACGAAGGTTCCGTCGAGCGTGTCGCCAACACGACGGTCTTCACGATCTCGTTCAACGGTGAGACGATTCCGGTCAGCTACGACGGCGAACCCGGTGGCATCTTCAAGGAATGCATCCCCGTCGTCGTGCACGGTGTGATCGAGGAGGGCACGCTGCTCGGCGATCGGGTCGAGGTCAAGCACTCCGATGAGTACGTCGCCGTCAACGACGAGCGAGTGGCCGACGCCGAAGCAGCCGGCTGCTCGGACGCTCCCACGACGTGATGTTGTTCGCCGCGAGCATCAACTCTGCGCTCGGGCGCGCCGGTCTGCTCCTCATGCTGGCGGCGTCCGTGTTCGGTGCGCTCGCCGTGCTGTACGGCATCCGCAAGGGCGACCGCAAGCTGCTCAAGCAGGGCCCGCTCTACGCGTGGATCGCCTTCGGCGGCATCGTGCTCGCCGTGGTGATGATGCAGCGTGCGTTGATCACCCGGGACTTCTCGCTCGCGTACGTGCAGCAAGTCGGCTCGGCCGACACGCCGATGTTGTACAACATCGCGGCGATGTGGTCGGCGCTCGAGGGCTCGATCCTGTTGTGGTCGCTGATCCTGGCCGGATTCACCGCCGCGGTCGCCTGGCGGTTCAGGAACCGGACCGACGATGTGCTCGTCGGTTGGGCGCTGATCGTGATGTTCGTGGTGTCGGCATTCTTCGCCATGTTGAGCTTCGGCCCGGCCGACCCGTTCGCCGCCGGTGCGGTCGGTGTCACGAGCGGACCCGGCCCGAACCCGCTGCTGCAGAACCACATCTTGGTGTTGTTCCACCCGCCGATCCTCTACCTCGGCTACGTCGGCTTCACCGTGCCCTTCGCGTTTGCCATCGCCGCGCTCGTCACCGGTCGTCTGGGCGAAGGCTGGTTGATGGAGACGCGCCGATGGGCGCTGTTCTCGTGGGCATTCCTCACGATCGGGATCCTGCTCGGCGCGTGGTGGAGCTACGAGGTGCTCGGCTGGTCGGGTGTGTGGGCGTGGGATCCGGTCGAGAACGCCTCGCTGCTGCCGTGGCTCACTGGCACCGCCTACATCCACTCGGTGCTCGTCCAGGAGCGGCGCGGGATGCTGCGCGTCTGGAACCTCAGCCTGCTCGTCGCCACGTTCGCGCTCACCATTCTCGGCACGTTCCTCACGCGGTCCGGCATCCTCAGTTCGGTGCATGCGTTCGGCGACGGTCCGGTCGGCAACTGGCTGCTCGCGTTCTTCGGGGTCGTCGTCGTCGTCTCGCTCGGGCTGATCGCCTGGCGTGGCGACCGGCTCCGCTCGCCGGGCTCGATCGACTCGCCGTTGTCACGTGAAGGCTCGTTCCTCGCGAACAACGTTCTGTTCACGGTGTGGGCGTTCATCGTGTTGCTCGGCACGTTGTTCCCGCTGCTCGTCGAAGCGCTCCAGGATCGCCAGACGCTCGTCGGCGCTCCGTACTTCGACCGGCTCTCGCAGCCGATCGGGCTGATGCTGCTGTTCCTGATGGGAGTGGCACCGGTGCTCCCGTGGCGCAAGGCCTCCGCCGAGCTGTTGCGCACCCGACTGTTCTGGCCTGCCTGGGCCGGCGCGCTCGGCCTTGCCGTCGCCGTGTTCGTCGGTGCTGACGGCTGGGCGCCGCTGGTTGCCTTCGGCCTCGCCGGGTTCGCGATGGGCTCCGCCGTCCGCCAGCTGGCGTTGGCCGCTCGCCGCCAGGGGTGGCGCGGGTTCGTCGGGCGTGCCAACGGTGGCATGGTCGTCCACATCGGCGTCATCGTCATCGCCGTGGCGTTGGCGGCGTCGAACAGCTTCACGCATTCGGCCACGCTCGACCTGCGCGTTGGCGAGGTCGTCGAATGGGGCGGCCACAGCTTCGAACTGCTGTCGGTCGACGAACGCACCAATGATCGCGAGAGCGAACGGCGAATCGCCGCGAACGTCGTCCTCGACGGCGAACAGACCTACCGGCCCGCCACGACGCGCTACCTGAACATGGGTGCCGACATCGGCACGCCGTCGGTGCGCACCGGGTGGAACGAGGACATCTATCTGACCCTCGGCCAGGGTGTGTCGCCCGGTGACACCGAGGCCACGATCCGTGTGTTCATCAAGCCGATGATCCTGTGGCTGTGGATCGGTGGGGCCATCATGGCGCTCGGCACGATGTTGGCCGCCTTCCCTGGTTCGCGTCGGCGCCTTGCGATCGATCCGGTGTCAGCCCCGATCGTGCTCGACGGTCCCGACCCGGACGGCGCTGCGCAAGATCAGCCGAATGGCGACACCGCGGAGACCGCTGACAGCCAGAGCGAGGACAGCCAGACCGCAGACAGCCCGACCGAGGACAGCCAGACCGAGGACAGCCAGACCGAGGTGCCGGTGTGAGCGACGTGCCCGACGACCACGCGCCCGCGGACGCACCCGACGTCGACGTCCCGCGCAGCCGTGCCCGCCGGCTCGCCCCGTTGGTCGTCGGCGTGATTGCGGTGCTGATGGTCGGACTGTTCGTGGTGCTTGCCGGCGCCTCGCCCGACGACGGCGGTACCAGCGCCGACTCGCCGTTGATCGGCCGTCCGGCTCCCGAAGCCACCGGAACCCTCGGCGATGGCACGTCGTTCGACCTGTCGCGCCGCAAGGGCAGCTGGGTCGTGCTCAACTTCTTCGACCCCACGTGCGTGCCGTGCATCCGTGAGCATCCCGAACTGGTGGCGTTCTCCGAGGATCAAGCAACGCTCGGCACCGATGGCGCCGAGTTGTACTCGGTGATCACCAGGGGTGACCAGGCCGAGATCGAGGCGTTCTTCGCCGACAACGGCGGCGACTGGCCGGCGATCTACTCCGAGGCCGACGAGTTCCCGGTGGCCTTCGGTGTCGCTCAGGTTCCCGAGACGTGGATCGTCGATCCGAGCGGTGTCGTGCAGCTCCGGCTGATCTCCACGGTGACCGCCGAGCAGCTCAACTCGATCCTTCGTCAGTATCGCGAGCAGTACGGCTGATGGCGAGCGAACTGAACCGTCGGGTGAAGAGATGGCCGGGCTGGGTCGCGCTGATCTTCGTGATCGCCGGATTCCTGGCCGTGGGAGCCACCCGCGACTCCGGCCCGGAGAGCCAGAGCGATCGCATCGACGAGGTGGCCAAGCGTGTCGCCTGCCCGATCTGCGATGGCGAGAGCGTGTTCGAGTCACAGAACAACGCGTCGATTGCGCTGCGCAACCAGATTGCCGACCTCGTCGCCGACAACGACCTGAGCGACGCCGAGATCATCGCGTTCATCGAGACCCGGTACGGCGCCCAGGTGCTGTTGGTGCCCAAGTCGAGCGGCTTCGATGCGCTCGTGTGGGTGCTGCCGGCGGTTGCGTTCGCCTGCGGGTTGGCGGCGCTGATCGTCGTGTTCCGTCGTTGGAAGCGCGAGGCGGGCGAGACCGCGGAGCCGACCGACGCCGACCGAGCGCTCGTCGAGGCCGCACTCGCTGCCGATCTGGAGGACGGTGGACGGTGACGGCCAGCGGCACGAGGCTCGATCGGCTTGCTGGGCTCGAGGAGGAGCGGCGATTCCTGTTGCGTTCGATCAACGATCTCGAGCGTGAACACGACGCAGGCGACGTCGACGACCTCGACTATCACACGCTCAAGGACGGCTACACGGTGCGCGCCGCCAAGGTGCTTCGTGAGATCGAACAGGGGCGTGGTGAACTCCCGGCGCCCACGCCTCGACGGTGGAGTCGCATCGTTGCGGTCACTGCGGCGGTGATCGTCGGGTCGGTCGGTGTCGGGTTCGTGCTGGCTGGGGCGTGGGGTGAACGATCGTCCGGCCAGGAGATCACGGGGCTCACGCCGGGCGACGAATCACGCATCGTGCTCACCAACGCTCGCGACGCCATGAGTGCGGGCGATTTCGCGACGGCGAACTCGCTCTTCGCCGAGGTGATCGACATGGAGCGCGCCCGCGGTCGCGAGAATGCCGAAGCGGTGGCCTACTTCGGGTGGACCCTGGCGCTGCTCACCCGTCAGAATCCCGACCAGACCAACGCCGACGAGCGCTACGAAGCGGCGGTGCTGGCACTCGGCCAGGCCACCGAGATCGAACCCGATTACGCCGACCCGCAGTGCTTCCTGGCGATCGTCGAGTTCCAGTTCCGTGGCGACGCCGACGCAGCGCTTCCGCACATCGAGCGGTGCGAGGCATCGAACCCGCCTGGCGAGGTCGCGTCGCTCGTGGCCAGCTTCGCCGACGAGATCCGCGCTGCCAACTGATCCGCCCTGCGATGAGCGAAACCGCCGTATCCGGTCGGTTCGCTCATCGGTGAAGTGAAGAACCGGCCTGCGATGAGCCAAACCGCCGTATCCGGTCGGTTCGCTCATCGCAACGAGCGCCGTGGGGGTCACGATCTCAGGTGGGCGGTGGCCAGACCTTGCCTTTGGTGATGCGGTCGCGCTTGCGTTTGAGGACCCAGATGCTGGCTTTGCGCCAGTCGGCCGTCGACTGGACTTCCATGCCGCGACGTACGAGGGCCTGGATCGTCTCGGGGATGATGTCGCCGTGGCTGCACAGCACGGCGCCATTGCCAACTTCGCCGAGCAGCTCGAGCACCGGTTCGAACGGCTCGGCCTCGGCGAGCCGGCTGTCCATGTGGATCTCGACGCCGAGCCGACCGGCCAGCGGCTCCAACGTCTGGACGCAGCGGACGTATGGGCTCGAGAACAACGTGGTCGCGCCCTTGTCGAGCAGTCGCTCGGCAATCTCCTCCGACTGTCTCCAGCCGTGCTTGCTCAACGGGCGAGCCTCGTCGTTGCCCTCCCAGACCCGTCGCTCACCAGCCTTGGCATGGCGAACGAGGTAGATCACGTCGGCGGTGCTCATCGAGAGTGCAACGGACTTCTCGCTCAGGTCTCGTTCGTCAACTGCTTGTGGCGTTGTGTCAACTGGCGCACGAACCGAACCCAGACCACGGCAGCCACGAGAGTCAGCACTGCAGTCAGCCATCCGAGCGCACCGAATTCATCGAGGCTCTCGGCGACGGACTCGATGTCGCCGGTCGGGAGACCACTGGATGCGAACGATCCGATCTGGACCGCGAACAGCACCGCCGGAATGATGCCGAACGCCACGAACCAGACCCAGAGCACGGGGTTGTCGGCGGTCCGTTTCCAACCGTCGGTGCCGTCGACGCCGGCTGGCTCGGACGCCTTCCAGAGTTCGCGCAGCACGAGGAACGGGATGATGTAGAGCACGAGCGGCGGCAGGAACCACCCGAAGATCGCGAACAGTGGGCTCCACGTGGTGGCGCGTCCGAAGGCGCGCACGTTGCCCGCCATCCGGAACATCCAGACGATCGTCAGCACGCCGGTCACGAGGGTGGCCACGCTGACCAGCATCTGGACGGAGTTGAGCGGGACGAGGGCGTCCTCGAAGTCACTCTGGTTGGTGCTCCCCGCGAGGAATTCTGCCGCGTCCGTGGCGATCGATGCCGACAGGAACGCCGAGACCATCGTGCCGAGCGCGACGACGATCGTCGACACGATGATCGGTGTGGCGAAACCTCCGACCCGGCGCACACCGGCGGTGGGCGTGGGGTGGCCGTCGAAGGCGACGTAGCCGGGGGGCGGTGTCAACCCGCTCGGAGGAGGCGGTGGTGGAGGGGGCGTCGGACCGCTCGACGGTTCGGGGTTCGGCGGGGGAGGCACATCACTCACTGGTACCAACGTAGTGGGGTCGCGGCCACAGCGAACGCACGCCGCGCGATGAGCGACACCGCCGTATGCGGTCGTTTCGCTCATCGGTGGGAGGATCGCGCTGGTTGCGATGAGCGACATCGCCGTATTTGGTCGGTTCGCTCATCGCTGGGGGATCGCGCTGGTTGCGATGAGCGAGATCGCCGTATTTGGTCGGTTCGCTCATCGGTGGGGGGATCGCGCTGGTTGCGATGAGTGAGATCGCCGTATTTGGTCGGTTCGCTCATCGCTGGGGGATCGCGCTGGTTGCGATGAGTGAGATCGCCGTATTTGGTCGGTTCGCTCATCGCTGGGGGGATCGCGCTGGTTGCGATGAGTGAGATCGCCGTATGCGGTCGGTTCGCTCATCGCTGGACGGAGGACGACGGGTGTCACTTGGCGTCGGACCAGCGGGCGATGACGCTGGTGTCGGCAACGAAGTGCACGTCGCCACGCAGTTCGGGTTGTTGCCATCTGGCTGCGGTCTCCTGGAGGGCATCGTCGACGATGGCGGCCACGTCGTTGGCGTCGGCGAGCGGCGCATGGACGAGCAGTTCGTCGTGGAGGCACAGCACGATCCGAGCGTCGCCGGAGAGCCGGGCTCGAACGATCACCGCCCACGTCTTGAAGAACTCCGCAGCGGCGCCCTGCACCATCGCATTGCGGCCGTACCGGCCGCGTGCGGCGGCACGGGAACGTTGATCGCGCTCGTCCGCGTCGGGATCGCCGCCGCCCGACATCCGCACCCGACGGCCTCCGCGCGTGCGCAGGTCGTGGCCGGCCTCCGCCGACCGTGCGGCATCGCTGAGATACCGCATCGCCACCGGGTACGCCGAGTCGAGCCCGCGCAGTGCCGCGGCGCCGTGGCCGGTCGTCTGGCCGTACATCGCCCCGAGCACGGCGACCTTCGCGATCTCACGGCTCACGCCGAGTCGCTGCGCGACCGGTGCATACATGTCGGCCTCTCGGGTGGCCATGGCCAACGCCGTGTCGGCGGAGACCGCAGCCAGAATGCGCGGCTCGATCTGGCCGAGGTCGGCGCGTACGAACGCATGACCCAGCTCGGCGACGACAGCCGGTCGGAGGTCGGCCGGAAGGTTGTGCAGCCCGGCGGTCGCGGTCATGCGGCCGGCGGCGCCGTCGGACGACGACCACGAGCCGCGCAGGCGACCGTCGCTGCCGACGTGCTCGTCGAGCCAGCGGTAGCCGAAGGTGGTCGCAATCCGCTCCGCCTTGCGCCATGCGAGGAGGGCGTCGACCACCGGATGCTCGTCGCGCAGTCGTTCGAGGCGCCACGCCCGGGTGTCGTCGACCTCGATGCCGGCGCGTCGCAGCAACGACTTGACGTTGGCCGGGTTGCGGAGGTCGACTCCGCTTCGGAGGTCCGGGGGCAGGTGCGCCAGCACGAGGTCGTCGCGTTCGGCCGCCAGGCGTCGCTCGTCGGCGGCGTCGCTGGGCCTCGGTCCGATGAACGACGCGATGATCCGTTCGCCTTCGTCGACGTCGATCGGCAGGCCGTCATGGCCGAGCTCGACCGCGAGTACCGCCGCCGCGGATTCCGAGCGTGCGGTCGCGAGTGCCGCTGGACGATCCTCGAGTTGGTCGATCTGCTCCTGTTGGCGTCGGTGCACGTCGAGCGCCAGACGCGCCCAGGTGGCCATTCGATCGACGCTCGAGTGCCAGCCGTCGGCCACCCAGGCGGGATCGAGGTGGCCGTCGCGTCGGATCGGATCGTCGGGATCTGCACCGTCGATCTCCGTGGCAGCAGTGAACAGGTCGATCGGGGCCAGCGCCGGAAGTCCGTCCAGGTCGAGGTCGTGGGCCCCGGCCCAGGTGCGCGCCGGCCCGGCGCGCCATCCGCCGTGGATGAGCCGATGAACTGCGTCCAGGTCCCAGCAGCGCGCCGGGCGGATTCCCGCGTCCACGAGTTGACGCTCCGTGTCCGACGTCCACCACACCCAACGCGGTCCCACGTCGTGTTCGATCGACGCGAGCCGGTGTCGCACATCGGCGGGTCGCCAGCGGTGCTCGATCCCTCGTGCTCCCACGGCGACCGCTCCCCGTTCGGGATCGATGATCACAGCGACGACGTCGTCATGAACGATGTCGTCGGGATTCATCCTCCGCTGTCTACCAGTATGGGTGTCGACTCGGGTGAGCGCCGTCGTGGTGGCGTCACCGCACGCGCCAGGACCCCTGTGCACCTGCACAGGGGTCCTCCAGCGCTCTCGTCGAGTCGGTCAGCTGCTCGCGGGTGACGCCGGGCTCACCGGTGACGCCGGACTCTGCACGCTCACGGGGCTCTGCACGCTCACGGGGCTCGGCGGCGACATCGGCGAGTCGATCTCCGCGGGTGCTGGCGGCGGCGAGGCGGGCGACATCGGCGACATCGGCGAGTCGATCTCGACGGCGACGGGCGCCGGCTCGGGTGCGGGCGGTGCCGTGATCGGCGAGACCGGCGACGGTGCCGACAGCTGGACCGGATCGGCGGGGACCGTCGTGGGTGCCACGACCGTCGCGGTCGAGGCGATCTGAGCTGCCGTGGTGGGCACGACCACCGGGGCAGACAGTCGGGGGACGCTCGCGGTCTGATCCTGGAGGATCACACCGTCGGGAATCGGCTCACCGCCATCGGGAGCGGCGAAGGCGAAGCCGCCGATCGCGACGCCGGCGATGGTGCCGACGGTGGCGGCGATCTTCCAGTTGAGGGGGTTGCTGCGGGTGGTCATGTCGGATCTCCTGTGTATCGATGGCCCGGGTCGACCGGGATGGGACCATGGTGCGAGACGGTGGTGGGACCCCGATGAGGTCGCGCTGAGAGTTCTCTCATCGAACGCCGGCTCCGACCGTGGCGTCGGCAAGCGCCAGGTGGTGCTCGATCAGGTCCAGGACCTGCAGGGTCGTGGCCTCCCAGCGCGCCTGTTGGATTCGGAACGGGCCGGTGGCCAGGCCGACCAGGACCGCGGCGACGTGGCGGTCGACGTCCGCGGCGTCGAACTCGTGCGAGAGTGCATCGCGAACCCGGACGGCGTAGTCGTCGACTCGAGGATCGGCGCTGCTCGCTGCCCGGAACCTGAGGTGGCCAACGAGGGTCGCGACGTCGTCGAGCCGGTCTCCGCGACCGACGTCGTCGATGTCGAGGATGCCGGTGACCTCGTCGTCGTCGACGACGAGTTGTCCCTCGTGGAGATCGCCGTGCACGGTCCCCGCCACGCTGCGCATCGGCGGCGCCGAGAGTCGTCCGACGATCTCGGCGAGCCGACCACCGGCGTCCGGTAACACGGTGGCGAGCATCGCCGCATGGTGAGGAGCGTCCTCGATGCGTGAGCGCACCGGCGCAGCGTCCTCGATGTGGACGGCCGACAGCGCCTCGAGCGTTCGGCGATAGCGATCTGGCGCCGGCAGGCGCTGGGTGCCCGACTTCAAGCGTTCTCGCAGGGTGGTTCCGCCGAGTGTCTCCATGGCGATCCATCCGGGGCCACTGCGGAGCACCGTCGGGACAGGGAGTCCGGCCTCGCCCAGGGCACGGTGGCGTGCGATCAGCGAGGTGGTTGCCGCCGGGGCGACGACCTTCACGTAGATCTCGCCGCGGTCGCCTTGCAGTCGAACGACGGCGCGCTCGGTCGGGCGATACGCCACGACGTCGATGTGGATGTCCGAGCCGACGAGATCGCCGACACGCTCCCGGGCGAGCGGTGGCGTCACCATCGTGCGCAGCTCGGCCAGGACCGGATCGAAGGGCCATCGCCAGACCCCGACCGACAGGGTGGTCCCGTCCGGCGTCATCGCCTCGATCGGCAGTGTCCCCGGGTAGGGGCCGCCGATCGTCGTGGCGGCGAGCAGCGTGTCGTTCACGATGACGCCGTTACGACGGATCTCGCATCGGTAGCGCACGACGAGGTCTGACTCGGGTCGGTACTGGACCTGGCTGGTTCGGCACGACACGAGTGCGCCACCCTCAGCGGCCACCGCAGGGCGCAGGAGGTCGACAGCGCCCGGGCCGGTCAGGTGTGCAGCGGCGGGAAGCAGCTGATCGACGATCGTCACGTGACGATCGTGTGAGCACCACATGTGAACGGCGTGATGCGCGGATGAGAGGTTTCTCATCCGCGGCACCGGTCATCGCTCCATGCGATAGCCCATGCCCCTGACGGTCTCGATGGCCGTCTCGCCGAGCTTTCGCCGCAGGTAGCGGACGTAGACGTCGACCACGTTCGAGCCCGGATCGAAGTCGTAGCCCCACACGTGCGACAGCAGTTGTTCGCGCGAGAGCACCTGGTCGGGGTGACGCATGAAGGTCTCGAGGAGTGCGAACTCGCGGGCCGTCAGCTCGACCGTGCGATCCTGGCTGGTCGCCCGTCGAGAACGGAGATCGAGCTGGACCGAGCCGACCTGCAGGACGGTGGTCTCGGCCGATCGGTCGTCGGTGCGGATCCGCAGACGAATCCGAGCGAGCAGCTCCTCGAACCGAAATGGCTTGGTCAGGTAGTCGTCGGCTCCCTGCTCGAGACTGCCGACCGTGTCGTCGATGCCATCGCGTGCGGTGAGCACCAGGATCGGCAGCCGCTCGCCGCGTGCGCGGACCGCGCGCAGCACATCGCGTCCGTCGCGCCCGGGCAATCCGAGGTCGAGGATCAGCAGATCGAACGAATCGTCGCGTGCGAGCGCGACGGCGCTGTCGCCGTCGCCGACCGCGACCGTCGTGTAGCCGTTGGAGCGCAGCCCCTTCTCGAGGAACGACACGATGCGCTCCTCGTCCTCGACGATCAGGATGCGGGTCATGGCACGTCCTCCGATGGGGGATCGAGTGGGAGTTCGATGGTGAATCGCGCACCGCCGCCCGGTTCGTTCGCCGCCGTGGCCCGGCCACCATGGCCGCGCGCGATGGCATCGACGATCGACAGGCCGATACCCATGCCCTCGGTCCGTCGGACGCGGCTTGCGGCCCCTCTGAAGCGTCGGGTGAAGAGTTGGTCGATCACCTCGTCGTCGAGCCCGGGCCCGGTGTCACGCACCCAGAGCCGGGCCGTCTCGGTCGACGTGTCGATCCCGAAGGCGACGGTGTCGCCCGGCGCGGTGTGTTGGACCGCGTTCGTCGCCAGGTTGAGCATGGCCTGGACGAGTCGGTCGCGGTCGGCGAGCACCGCAACCGTGCCCGGAGCGGGTGCTGTGTCGAGCTGCCACGACCGGTCGCCGAGTGGCATGAAGCGCTGCTCGAGCGTCGCCGCGAGCTCGCCGAGATCGACCGGGCCGAGGCGCAGGAACTCGCCACTCTCGGCCTTCGCGAGGACGAGCAGGTCGTTCACGTACCGGTTCATCCGGTCGAGCTCGTCATTGACGGTGGCGATGCTCTCGGCCCGTTCGTCCGGGTCGTCGCCGAGCAGATCGAGGTGCCCCTGCACGATCGTGATCGGGGTCCGCAGCTCGTGCGCCACATCGTCGAGGAACTGGCGCTGCTGGGCGAAGCCCACATCGAGACGCTCGACCATCGCGTTGAACGTCTCGCCCAGCTCGGCCAGTTCGTCGCGGCCGTTCACCTCGATTCGTTGTGACAGGTCCGTCTCGGAGATCCGCTGCGCTGTCTCGGTCAACTCTCGCACGGGTCGCAGCACGCGGCCGGCCATCGACCATGCGAGCGCGGCCGAGGCGATCAGCACGACGAGTCCGGCGATCGTGAGGACCCGCACCACGACGAGGATCTCGTCGCGGTCCGGTCCGGGGAAGTGAGCGACGACGAGCACGCCCGTCGTCGCGCCCGATGCGATGAGCGGAACCGCCAGATATCTGATCTCGCCGACATTGGCATCCACCGTCGCCTGTGAAGGTTCGGAGACCGACGCCCAGCGCCCGATCAGCGGCTCGTCGTTCCACACCTCTTGTGGTGCATCGAAGCTGGAGAGGTGCCGGCGACCGCCGACGAAGCTGTAGAACGCCTCGCTCGCCCCCGGCACGTTACGGCGCAGGAACGTGTCGAGGATCGCCTCGGTGTCGTCGCCGAACGGCTCCCCGGTCGCCGGATCGTTGCCGGAGGCCAGGTTCCTCAGCTCCTCGACCTCCTGCACGAGCGCGCGATCGATGTCTCGTTCGAGCCGTCCCAGCAGCACCTGGCGTGTGACGAGGATCGAGATCGCCAGTGCCGCAGCGACGAGCACGATGTAGCCGACCACGATTCGCAGCCGGATCGACGACCACCAGCGACCGCGCTGGCTCGACTCAGTCGTCATCGTCATCGTCATCGTCGTCATCGTCATCTTCGTCGTCGTCGTCGTCGTCATCATCATCGTCGTCGTCGGCGGCGGGCGGAGCGACCGGGGGTGGCGGCGGGACTGGGGCCGGGGGTGACGGAGCGAGTTGGGCCGGCGCCGTCGGAACAACCGGGGCAGCAGTGCCGGCGACGCTGGTCGGGGGAGGCACTGCGACGTTCGATTCTTCGGGCTCGGCCGTGACGGGGACCGTGGTCGACGAGGTGAAGGTCTCGGCGCCCATGGTCGTCGTGGTGGTGGGCAGCGAGGACGTGTTGGTCACCAGTTCGATCGGGGTCACGTCGGCCGGTTCGTCGGAGATGGCGTCGGCGAGCACGACCACCAACCCCACACCCAGCACCAGCGAGCCGGCCAGCACGACCGCGAACGTGATGGCGCGGATCGCCCGGCTCGTGGCGGCGTCACGCGGTTCAGTCATGCGACGAGTCTGCGTGCGACGAGGGGGAGCGCGATGAGAGTCAGATGAGAACGCTCTCATCTGAGCGTGCGTTCATGCCCAACCGAGCTCGTGGAGCCGATCGTCGTCGATGCCGGCGGCGTGGGCGATCTCGTGGATGACGGTCACGTAGACCTCCTCGGCGAGCTCGTCGAGGTCTGCGCACATCTCGCACAACGGCACGCGGTAGATCGACACGATGTCAGGCCCTTCGTTGCCGGTGCGCGCGGTGTGCGGAACCCCGTCGTAGAGCCCGAGCAGGTCCGGTTCGTCGGGATGTCGATCGACCACCTGCACCACGACATTGTCGAGCACGTGCAGCAGTTCGTCGGGGAGATCGTCGAGCGCGTCGGCGACCATCGCCTCGAACTTGTAGCGGGGTACGACGTCCATGGCCGAAGTGTTACATCAGGGGTCAGACCCGCGATGTAATTCCGGCTCAGAGGATCTTGAGCTTGTCGGAGAAGACCTTCTTCGGCTTCATGTCGACGGCGATCTTCGTGGCAATCTGCTGGAACATCTGGGCGGCTTCCGAGTCGGGATCGACAGCAGTGATGGGGCGGCCGATGTCGCCGCCCTCTCGCAACTCGGGCACCAGCGGGAGCTGGCCGAGCAGCGGCACTTCGAGTTCCTGGGCGAGCAGTTCGCCGCCGCCCGAGCCGAAGATCTCGTAGCGCTTGCCGTCGTCGCCGGTGAACCACGACATGTTCTCGATCACGCCCCGCACCGGCAGGTTGACCTTGGCTGCCATCGCCGCCGACAGCGACGCCACCTTCTGAGCGGCGGGCTGTGGGGTGGTCACGACGAACACCTCGCCGCGTGGCAGGTACTGCGCGAGCGACAGGGCGATGTCGCCGGTGCCGGGCGGCATGTCGACGAGCAGGAAGTCAGGCTCGTCCCAGAACACGTCGGTCAGGAACTGCTCGAGCGCCTTGTGCAGCATCGGGCCGCGCCAGATGACAGCTTGGCCTTCGGGAACGAAGTAGCCGATCGAGATGCAGCGAACACCCCACATCGCCGGCGGCACGAGCATCTCGTCGATCACGACCGGGTCGCGGTCGGTGCCGAGCATGCGGGGTATCGAGTAGCCGTAGATGTCGGCGTCGACGACGCCCACGGAGTAGCCCTGCGACGCGAGCGCCACTGCCAGGTTGGTGGTGACGCTCGACTTGCCGACGCCACCCTTGCCCGAGGAGATCAACAGCGGACGAGTCTTCGAGGTGTTCTTCGAGAACGGGATCTCGCGGCCCTCGGCGTGACCGTGCGCCTGGCTGGAGCCGGCGGTGGCGCCGGCGTCGCCGTGCAGCGTGCGGCGGAGGTTCTCGCGATCCTCGTCGCTCATCACGGTGAACTCGAGATCGATCGACTCGACGCCGTCGAGTTCGGTCGCCGCATCGGACACCCGTCGGGTGATCTCGCCCTTGAGTGGACAGCCCGGCACGGTGAGGGCGATGAGCACGCCGACCACGCCGTTGTCGCGGATCGAGACGCCACGCAGCATGCCGAGGTCGACGATCGAGCGGTGGAGTTCCGGATCCTCGACCGGGCGGAGGGCTTCGATGATCTGTTCTTCGGTCACGACGGCCATGTGCTCATTGTGGCGAGGGCACTACGAATTTGCACTACGTGGATAGGTAGAATCCGGCTCGTGCGAACGAGCCCGTCGTTCACGGCCACGGTGTCGGCAATCACGGACGCCTTCGGCGATCCGACGCGCCGCGCGATCTACCTGTTCGTCAAAGACAACAGCTCGTCCGACCAGGCAGCTGGGGCGACGGCATCGATGGTCGCGGCCGAGGTGGGGGTACACACCAACGTTGCCCGCCATCACCTCGACAAGTTGGCCGCCGGGGGGTACCTCGAGGTCATCGCCGGCAGAGCGGCCGGAGCGGGCGCCGGACGACCGTCGAAGCGCTACGTCGCCGTGGGCGACGCGACCGTCGACGAGTTCCCGATGCGCAGTGACGACCTCGTGCTGTCGCTGCTCGGTCGCGCACTCGACCGGTTGCCGCACGACGAGGCCGAGATGATCGCCGAGGAGGTTGGCGCCGAGTACGGGCGAGCGATGGCCGAAGGGCTCACCGGCGATGCGCTCAACGCCGGACGTCGTTCGTTGCGCTCAGCGATGCAATCCGTGGCCGACGCGCTCACGGCTCACGGGTTCGCTGCGCACACCGAGGCCCGCAACGGTCAGCTCCGGATCATCAACGACCACTGTCCGTTCGGTGACGTCGCCACCGAGCACCCGGTGATCTGCGCGGTCGACCGTGGCATGGTGCGTGGAATGCTCGCCGCGCTCGTCGACGACGGCGGCGACATCAACGTCGATGTCGTGATCGAGTCGAGCGTCGCCCGCGGCGACACGATCTGCGCCACCATGGTGTGACGATTACATCGCGGGTCTGACCCCTGACGTAATCAGGGGGCGGTGATCGCCTTGATCTCGTCGGCGATGGTGTCGGTGAAGTCGTTCGAAGGGATCGCGGTCTGCATCGCCATCATCTTCATCATGTCGCCCTGCACTTTGATCTTGCCGGACATGAACGCCTGCATGGCGATGGCCTGGTCCTGGTCGACGAACATCGCCTTGGCCGTCGCATAGTCGGTCGTGACGGTGGCGTCGGCATCGTCGAGCTCGCCGAGTTCCATCACGAGATGGCCCGACGACGTGTCGAGGTAACTCTTCACCTCGCCGTCGCCGAACGGCACGTCGACGATCACCTGATTGATCTTGATCACCGTGGTGACCGGCGGAACCTGGTCGGCGTACTTTTCACGGATCTCGTGAGCTGCGGCCATCCACTCTTCTGACAGGAACGGGTGCGTCATAGTTCGGTGACTGTACCGCGCGGGTCGATGCCCAGACGGCTCGTCGTGACCGAGTCGAGGAACTCGCGGTCGAGGTCGAACCCGAGACCTGGAGTCGTCGGCACCGTGACGTGGCCGTCGGTGATCGTGATCGGATCGGTGACGATGTCCTGCGCATAGAACCGCGTCGACGCACTGATGTCGCCCGGCAGCGTGAACCCGGGTAGCGCGGCGAGCGCCGCATTGGCAGCTCGACCGATGCCGGTCTCCAACATGCCGCCGCACCACACCGGGATTCCCTTCGCGAGACACAGGTCGTGGATGCGCACCGCCTCGAGATACCCGCCGACGCGTCCCGGCTTGATGTTCGCGATCTCGCACGCCCCGAGCTCGATGGCGTCGGCGGTGCCGGCAGCGGAGACGAGCGACTCGTCGAGGCAGATCGGTGTCTCGACCTCGTCGGCGAGGCGAGCGTGGCCGATGATGTCGTCCTCGGGCAGGGGCTGCTCGATCAGCAACAGGTCGAACTCGTCGAGCCGGGCGAGGTGGGCGCCATCGGTACGTCGGTAGGCGGTATTGGCGTCGACCTGGAACGGTGTGCCCGGGCCGATCAGCTCGCGCACGGCGGCCACCTGGTCGATGTCCGACCCCGGCTCGATCTTCAGCTTGATGCGCACGTAGCCGTCGTCGACGTAGCCCTGCACCGCGGCGAGCAGCTCGTCGGTCGAGTCGTGGATACCGACGCTCACGCCGCTCGGAATGCGGGTGCGCTCGGCACCCAGGAACGCCGCGAACGACTGGCCTGTGGCGCGGAGCTGGGCGTCGAGGATCGCCATCTCCAACGCCGCCTTCGCCATCGGGTGCCCGTGCAGCTTCGCGAGCGCAGGTGCCACGTCGGCCGCGTCGATCGGTCCGGCGGCAATCAGCCGTGGCAGCAGGTGGTGGACGATCACGTGCTGGGCGCCGTCGACGTATTCCGGTGAATAGCTCGGCTCGGACAGCGCCACGCACTCGCCCCACCCCTCGATCGTGTCGGTCGGGCCTCCCGATGCGTCGGCGAGCTCGACGCGCACGAGCAGGATGTCGCGCTCGGTCTGGCTGCCGAAGCTCGTTCGGAACGGCGACACGAGCGGCATGGCGATGCGACGCAGCTCGACGCGCTCGATGGTCCAGGTCATTGCGTGCTCCCGGTCATGCGATCGTCTCACTCATGATGGTGATCCGATCACGTACGAGCCGTCGCGGGTGAATCCGAGCACTCGGTGTCCCGAGTCGAGCGCTGCGGTCAACGCCTCGCGTGTCGTACTGCGCCATGTGGCCACCGCCGCAGGATCGGTGCGGCGGAGGACGACGATGTCGGCCGGAGTGGCCACCAGCACACGTTCGGCGACATCGCTGCCGTCGCGGGGCTCGACGGGAATCGGCGCCGCGACGTCCCATGCCATGACCAGCCGGTCGGAGTCGTCGCCCGCGTTGATCGCGTCGGTCATCTCGCCATAGAAGGATGCCGCGTAGGAGTCGACGTCGGCGCCGAGGATCGCAATGTTGAACCAGGCATTGCGGCGCACCAGCGGGTCGAACGTCCACGTGATCCAGCGGAGGCCGTGCTCTTCTGCCCAGGCGCGCTGGTGCAGCTTGATCGCTCGACCGATCCCGGTGTGACGAACCGATTCGACGACGCCGGTGATGTGACTGTGCAGTGCGCGCTCGCCGTGATGATCCGCAAGGAACCCGACCGAGGCACCGACCATCCGCTCGTCGTCGAACGCGGCAGCGACGTAGCCGCCGGCGTGTGCGAGGGCAGTGAGGAGCTCGAGGTTGACCAGCGGGACCGACATCCCCCACACGTCCTGCATGAGTCGGTCGTGAGTGACGAGTTCGTCGCGCGTCGAGATCGTGCGGACAGTGATCGACGTACCGGTCATGGTGCGACCGTGTCGACGGGAGGGTGAGCAGCGCCATGGGTGCCCTTGACCACGTGGTACGCCGTGCGCACAGCGAGGATCTGGCGGACCTCGGGGCCGACGTCGCTCGCGAACTCGGTCCGGTAGGTCTCGTCGGTCGTGAGCACGACGGTGAAGTACATGCCGGAGAACGCTCCGAGGAACACCGACACTCGGATCAGCGGTTCGGTCAGAACGAGCGTCCGGTCGCCGAGGCCCGCGTCGGCGATCACGCGTACTGCGTCGAGTCCGGTCCAGTTGGTGATCGTCTCCGCCGTGATCGCCATGAACCCGAAGAAGATGAAGAAGCCGGTGAGCGCGGCGACGACCAGGGTGATCTGGAGCGCCTGGCCGAACAGCCCGATCAGCCCGATGTTGAAACGTTGGCGCGGACGCAGCGGGTCGAGCGTCGCCCCGGAGGTCGGGAGTTCGACCGTCGCCGCAGGAGTCCCCTCGAGCAGTTCAGCGACCTCACGCCACGACTCGAACCGGTTCTCGTCGCGGATGAATCCCGGCACCCGGCTGACCGCGAACACCGCTCCGAGTGAGAAGAAGGTCAGCACGACCACGACGTACGCGGCACCGTCGAGTGTGCCCGCCATCTCCCACACCTCGGCGTTCACGAACAGGAACGTGTTGAACACGAGCAGCAGCGGCAGCGCCTTGGCCACCAACGGCCCGAGCCCGTTCAGCTGGCCGCTCGACCGGCGGGCACCCCACCGCAACAGAGCTCCGACTCCGTAGGAGGACCAGAGGTAGATCAACACCAGCAACGTCAGCGCCAGGATGACGCTCTCGATCGCGTCGCGGACCTGTCCGAACGCGAGCACGGGAATGGCCGGTCCGAACACGAACAGCAGCAGTTCGGGTGCGTCGATGTCGGTCGGCCGGGCGAATGTGGCCTCGCCGCGCAGCCGATTCGACAGCACCCACGCCGCGAGCAGCATGGCGATCACCGCGGCTGCAGTGACGAGGTTCTGGGCCAACGACCAGTCGCGAAGGTTCAGCGCATTGAGCCCGAGCAGTACGTAGGCGGCCACGAGGAGTGGGAGCGCTCGGGTCCAGGTGTCGAGGATCGACGCGTTGTCATCGGCATCGACGAGGTGCGGAACACCACGTTGCACGAACCACCGCTCGATCTCGTTCGCGCGCTCGGCGGGCGTCATCGCCCAGAACGTACCGGGTGGCCGCGAACCGAGGGTGAACGGTTCGTCAAACTCCGTGGAAGTGGCGTGCCGAACCCGATAAGCAGAAGGACCTATGGCTCGCATCCTGGTCACCGAAGAAATCGCCGACGGGGGCCTCGACCGCCTCCGCGCCGCCGGCCACGACGTCGACGTGCAGCTCGGGCTGTCCGCCGACGAACTGCTCGACGTCGTGCCGGGCGCTCACGCCCTGATCATTCGGTCGGCAACCGACGTGACCGACGCCGTGTTCGCCGCCGGCAGCGACCTGATGGTCGTGGGTCGTGCGGGCATCGGCCTCGACAACGTCGATGTCGACTCCGCCACGACGCGAGGTGTGATGGTCGTCAACGCACCGCAGAGCAACATCGTCTCGGCCGCTGAGCACACGATGGCACTGCTGATGGCATCGGCCCGCAACGTGCCCCAGGCGCACGCTGCGCTGGTGCAGGGACGGTGGGAGCGCAGCCGTTGGGAGGGCGTCGAACTCGCCGACAAGACCCTCGGCATCGTCGGCCTCGGACGGATCGGCAAGCTCGTCGGCGATCGCGCCAAGGGATTCGGGATGCGCCTCATCGCCTACGACCCGTTCGTGTCGGAGGACCGGGCCAAGAAGATGGGCGTCGAGCTGATGGCGCTCGATCAGGTCGTCGCCGAGTCCGACTTCCTCACGGTGCACCTTCCCAAGACCCCCGAAACGCTCGGGCTGATCAACCGCGACCTCCTCCTCAAGGCCAAGCCGAGTCTGCGCGTGGTCAACGTTGCCCGCGGTGGAATCGTCCACGAGGGCGACCTCGCCGAGTGCCTCCGCGAGGGAATCATCGCCGGTGCTGCGCTCGACGTGTTCTCGACCGAACCGATGACGGAGTCGCCGCTGTTCGAACTCGACTCGGTCATCGTCACGCCGCACCTCGGTGCGAGCACTCGCGAAGCGCAGGACAAAGCCGGCGACACGATCGCCTCGATGGTGCAGCTCGCGCTCGCCGGCGAATTCGTCCCGTTCGCCGTCAACGTCAACGCTGCTGAGGCGAGCGAAACGATCCGGCCGTACCTGCCGCTCGCCGAGCGACTCGGCAGCTTGTTCGTGTCGCTCGTCGGTGGGCTGCCGACCGAGTTGGAGATCTGCTGCGAGGGCGAGATCGCCGGCTACGACACCCGCATCCTGGAGTTGGCGGTCCTGAAGGGCTTCTTCGGAGCGATCTCCGACGAGCCGGTCACCTACGTCAACGCACCCCAGCTCGCGAAGCAGCACGGCGTCGAGGTTCGTGACGTCTGCTCGGCCACGTCGGCCGACTTCGTCAACCTGCTGTCGCTGCGCGGTGGCGGGCACTCGATCTCCGGCACGCTCGCAGGACCCAAGGCGGCTCAGCGCATCGTCAACATCGACGACACGCCGTTCGACGTGCCGCCCGTCGACAACATGGTCGTGATCCAGAACGACGACCGTCCGGGCGTCATCGGCACCGTCGGCACACTGCTCGGCAACGCTGGGGTCAACATCTCCGACATGGACGTCAGCCGCGTCACCGGATCCGACACGGCCGTCATGTTGATCGCCCCGAGTGCTCCGGTTCCCGCCGAGGTGCTCGACGAACTCCGCTCCGCCCCCGGCATCGTCCAGGTCACCAGCCTCTGACCCCCAATCTGAGCCCGAAATCTGCCTCGTTTGTCGCGCCAGGCGCGACAAGCCAGGCATGTTTCGGGCTGGGGTGAGTCAGTTCGTGAGGCGGAGGGCGGCGGCGGTGCGTTCGGCTTCGGCCCGGGCGGCGTCGGCGAAGTCCGAGCCAGAGCTGGCGTACAGGATCGCTCGGGAGGAGTTGACGATCAGGCCACGCCCGTCGGCGGCGGCCCCGTGCTCGACGACCTCGCCGGCGTCGCCGCCCTGAGCGCCGACGCCGGGTACGAGGATGGGGACGTTCGGTGCGATCGCTCGGACGTCGGCGAGTTCGGTCGGGTACGTGGCGCCGACGACGAGGCCGCAGTCACCGCGAGTCGACCAGTCGTCAGCCACCAGCCGGGCGACGTGGGCGTAGATCGGTGAGCCGTCGGCGACGAGCGACTGGATGTCGTCGCCGCCGGGATTGCTCGTTCGGCACAACGCGATGACACCGCCGCCGTGCTCGAAGTACGGTGCGACCGAGTCGGTGCCGAGGTATGGATTGACGGTGACGGCGTGGGCGCCGTAACGCCCGAACGCCTCGCGGGCGTAGTGCTCCGCGGTCGAGCCGATGTCGCCACGCTTCGCGTCGAGAATGAGCGTGACGTCGGGGTAGGTCTCACGCACATACCGGCAGATGCGCTCGAGGGCGTCCTCCTCGCCCTGGCTGGCGAAGTACGCGATCTGCGGTTTGAACGCACAGGCGAGGTCGGCGGTGGCGTCGATGATCGCTTTGCAGAACGTCTCGGTGGCACCGTGTGCCCCGTCGAGCGGCAGTGGCATCCGTGCCGGATCGGGGTCGAGCCCGACGCACAGCATCGATCCCGATGCGTTCCACGACGCATCGAGTTGGCGGAGGAACGTCAAGTCGGCGTCACTCCTCGATGCTGATGGCCGCCGTGGGGCACAGGTCGGCCGCCTCGCGTACCTTCTCGGCGACGTCGTCGCCGGGCTCCTCCTGCAGGATGTAGAGGTAGCCGTCGCTGCGGACCTCGAACACCTCCGGGCACACCTGCATGCAGGCTCCGGTGGACGCGCACACGTCGAAGTCGACGCTCACCTTCATGTGGTTCTCCTGTGGGATCGGTCGTGGTCGATGTCGATCACGTCTTCGACCGACGGTAGCCGTCGGCTTCGGCGGCGGCGGCAGTCGGGTAGCAGCGGTCTGCCTTGGTGCGATCGTAGAAGCGACCACCTGGCTCGTGGAAGATGCCCGACGACTCCTTCGCCTTGACCGGGTGGCTGTCGGGCGTGGAGCCGTCATCATGTGCCGGTAGCCAGCGCCGCTCGTCGACCGGCGCCATCGACGCCCCGGTCGGTGAGGCGTCGGTGTCGGGTGGTGCGGGCCACGGCGGCCATTGCGGTGGCGCTGTCGCCGTGGGCGCCGCTTGCTGGCGACGTTGCCACGACAGCACGGCCCCGATGCCGGCGGCGACCAGCACGATCATCAGGGTCCGACGCAGCGCTGTGCCGATGCCTTCCATCGGCTCGACTGTAGTTCGGGTCAGCGTTGGTGACGCTCGAAGGCGCAGAGCACCGCACGCAGCGAGGCCGTCGTGATGTTCGGATCGACGCCGATGCCCCAACGCACCTTGCCTCCGTCGCTGATGGTCTCGACGTACGCAGCCGCTTGGGCGTTCGCTCCCTTGCCGATGGCGTGCTCGGCGTAGTCGAGCACGTCGAAGTGTCCGTCGACACGATCACCGAACTCGGCGATCAACGCGGCGACGAACGCCTCGACGGGTCCGTCACCCTCGCCGTAGATCGAGTGGGCGACACCGTCGATCTCGAGCTGAGCCTGGATCGAGGTGTTGCCGCCGTCGTCACCGGTGCGGGTGTGCAGTTCGTGGCTGCGCAGACGGTATCCGGGCGCCTCGGGCAGGTACTCGGCCTGGAAGGCGTCCCACATCACGCCCGGGCCGATCTCGGTGCCGGAGTCCTCGGTGATGTGCTGGATCGTCTTCGAGAACTCGATCTGGAGGCGGCGGGGCAGGTCGAAGCCGTGCTCGGCCTTCATGACGTAGGCCACGCCGCCCTTGCCGGACTGGCTGTTCACCCGGATGACGGCTTCGTAGGAACGGCCGACGTGGGCGGGATCGATCGGCAGGTACGGCACGCCCCATTCGGGGTACTCGCCGTCCTGGTCGCGCTTGGCGTCGAGCGCCTCGAAGCCCTTCTTGATCGCGTCCTGGTGGCTCCCGGAGAACGCGGTGTACACCAGGTCGCCGGCGTAGGGATGGCGCGGGTGCACCGGCAGGCGGTTGCAGTACTCGGCGGTGCGACGCAGCTTGTCGATGTCGCCGATGTCCAGTTGAGGGTCGACCCCGTTCATGAACAGGTTCATCGCCAGCGTGACGATGTCGACGTTGCCGGTGCGTTCGCCGTTGCCGAACAGCGTGCCCTCGACCCGGTCGGCGCCCGCCATCACGCCGAACTCGGCGGCAGCCACGGCGCAGCCGCGGTCGTTGTGCGGATGCAGCGAGATGATCACCGAGTCGCGCTGCTTGATCGTGCGGCCGAACCACTCGATCACGTCGCCGTAGACGTTGGGGGAGTAACACTCGACGGTGGCCGGCAGGTTGAGCACGATCGGGTTGTCGGGCGTCGGCTCGATGACGTCCATCACCGCCTCGCACACCTCGATGGCGAACTCGGGTTCGGTGAGCGTGAAGCTCTCGGGGGAGTACTCGTAGCGGATCTGGGTGTCGCCGGCAGCGTGCTCGAGCTTGCGGCACAGCTTGGCGCCGTTGACGGCGACGTCGATGATGCCCGCCTTGTCGAGGCCGAACACGACCTCGCGCTGCAGCGGGTTGGTCGAGTTGTAGAAGTGCACGATGGCCCGGGGTGCCCCTTGCAGGCACTCGTAGGTGCGCTCGATCAACTCCTGGCGGCACTGCACCAGTACCTGGATCGTCACGTCGTCGGGGATCCTGTCCTCCTCGATCAGCTGGCGGACGAAGTCGAAGTCGGGCTGGCTGGCCGACGGGAACCCGACCTCGATCTCCTTGAAGCCCATCGCGACGAGTTCTTCGAACATGCGCATCTTGCGGGTGGGATCCATTGGATCGATGAGGGCCTGGTTGCCGTCGCGCAGGTCGACCGAACACCACAGCGGGGCGGTGTCGATGGTGACGTTCGGCCACGTGCGGTCGGTGAGGACGACCGGGACGAACGGGGCGTACTTCTCGAAGGGCATCGGTGTCGGTGTGACGTTCTGGGGAGGCATCGGATTCTCCTGGTGTTCGTACGAATGGAAAGGGTGTTCGTCGGGGTCGGGTCCGGGAAGACAGGGTGCGAAAAAGCAAGAACCCCCCGACCGGAGGCGGGGGGTTGCGGGCGAACGCGAGTATGTGGCGCTCGCCCTACATAAGCAGAAGGAGGCGGTGACGCAGCATCGCCGACGATGTTAGCAGGGGTGCCGGCAACTCGCGCTCGTCGCTGACCTGCCCGGTACGCTGGGGCGCAACATGACTGAATCAACAGCGCGACGAGGAGCGCCCCGTGGCCGGCGTTCTCGCCCGCAGACGTCGGACCAGCCGTACGACGGTGGCCACGTCAACACCTCGAACCTCACCTCCATCAATGCCCTCCCGCCGGTCGAGGCCCCCACGGGCTTCTTCGAACTCGGGGTCCCCGAGCGAATCGACAACGGACTCGCCGCGTGCGGCTTCGCCCAGCCGTTCGCGATCCAGACCGAAGCCATCCCCGTGGCCGTCCTGGGCAAGGACGTCTGCGGGCGCGCCAAGACCGGCTCCGGCAAGACGCTGGCGTTCGGCGTCCCGATGCTCTCGCGAATCACCGACAAGGCCGCGCCGTCACGTCCGCTCGGCCTCGTGCTGGTTCCCACCCGTGAGCTCGCCGTACAGGTCGCCGAAGTCCTCGAGCCCGTCGCTCACCACGCCGGCATGCGAGTGCTGCCGGTGTACGGCGGCGCCTCTCGTCACCATCAGGTCGATGAGCTGGCCAAGGGCGTCGAGATCGTCATCGCCACACCGCTGCGGCTGATCGACCTGATCAAGTCGAACGAGGTGTCGCTCGACGACATGCAGATCGTGACGCTCGACGAAGCCGACCGCATGGCCGACGACGGATTCACCCCGCAGGTCGAGTGGATTCTGCGCCACTGCGGCAGCCGCAACCAGACGATGCTGTTCTCGGCCACGCTCGACGGCGACGTCGGTCACCTGATCAAGCACTATCAGACCGATCCTGTGACCGTGGCGATCGACGAGGCGACCGACACCGTCGGCACGATGCATCACCTGTTCCTCGCCGTGCACCACATGGACAAGGACAAGGTGATCGGCTCGGTCGCGAAGTCGATTCCCAAGGTGCTCGTGTTCTGTCAGACCAAGCGCAACTGTGACCGAGTGGCGCGCAACCTCGAGGAACTCGGCGTCGACGCCGGTCCGTTGCACGGTGACATGCAGCAGAGCGCTCGCGAGCGAGTCCTGCGCAAGTTCGCCGAAGGCAAGCTCGCCGTTCTCGTCGCCACCGACGTCGCAGCTCGGGGCATCGACATCGACGACATCGGCGCCGTGATCCACTACGAGCCGGCCAAGGACGTCAAGGACTACCTGCACCGCTCGGGTCGCACCGCACGCGCCGGCCGTGACGGGTGGGCGGTGACGCTCGTCGAATACAACCAGCACACCCAGATGCGGATCCTGCAGCGCGGGATGCGCCTGCCGACCGAGAAGCCGATCGAGGTGTTCTCGAACGACTCGCGTCTGCTGCATCTCCCCGAGTTCGAGTCGGAGTAGGTCCCGTGGCGGCGCAGAACATGCCTGCCGCCGACGTCGACATCGACGAGGGTCTCGTTCGCCGATTGCTCGACGATCAACACCCTGATCTCGCCCACCTGCCGCTCACGATCGTCGCGAACGGTTGGGACAACGTCATCTTCCGACTCGGGTCCGACCTGACGGTTCGACTCCCGCGCCGCCAGCTCGCGGCCGAACTCGTCGCGAACGAGCAGCGATGGCTTGGCGACCTCGCGCCTTCCCTCCCGATCCCGATTCCGGCACCGCTCAGGTTCGGGCTGCCGAACGACAGCTATCCGTGGCGTTGGTCCATCGGGCCGTGGTTCGACGGCGAGGTAGCGGCAGACGTTGCGTTCGCGGACCCTGTGGCGCAAGCGATCCGCCTCGGCAGGTTCGTTGCCGCACTCCACACGCCGGCTCCTGTCGACGCGCCGTTCAACGCCTTTCGCGGGCAGCCGATCGGTGAGTTGCGCCCACGGGTCGCCGCGAACACCGAGCGGCTCGGCGCCTGGATCGATGGCGCAGCCGTCGCGACCCGCTTCGACGAGCTGGCCGATGTCGACGACTGGTCGAGCGAGCCGGTGTGGCTGCACGGCGACCTGCACTCGGCGAACGTGCTCGTTCGTGACGGTGCGATCTGCGCAGTGATCGACTTCGGAGACATCACCTCGGGCGACCCCGCCGTCGACCTGGCGGTCGGGTGGATGCTCTTCGACACGGCGGCACTGGACGCGTTCCGATCGTCGGCGGGAGCGATCGACGACGCCACCTGGAGCCGAGCACAGGCGTGGGGGCTGCACTTCGCCGTGCTCTACCTCTTGCACTCGGCCGACAACCCTCGCTTCACGCGGATGGGGACGCACCTGCTCGAGCGTCTCACGCATCGGTGAGCGCCGGTCCCCAGGTCGGCCGCCGTCGGTGGCTACCGTGGCGACCGGGTACGCGGCTCCACCGGAGTGCCGCCGGCCCGATCGAGGAGGAGTCCTGATGATCACATCCGAATCCAAGGCACTGAGCGAACGCAAGGCGATCGTCTGGGCGGTCCGAGCGATCAGCTATCTCGTCTACTTCTATCTCATCGTCGTCGAGATCATCCTCGTCATCGGGTTCTTCCTGCTGCTCTTCGGCGCCAACCCCACCGCTGGCTTCACGCAGTGGGCGTATCGCAACCTCGACCGCGTGATGGCACCGTTCCGGGGCATCTTCTCGCCGATCGAACTCGGCACGACCGGCAACGATGTTGCGGCCACGTTCGATACGTCGGTGCTGTTCGCCATGATCATCTACGGCATCGTGGCGCTGCTCTTCAGCGCACTGATCGGCTGGCTGTCGTCTCGCCTCAATCAGATCCACGCTGCCGAGGACGAGCTCGAGCGTCAGGCCGAGATTGCGCAGCAGCAGGCCGATGCCGACGCGCGCATGCTCGCTGCGCAGCAGGCCGCAGCCCAGGCCGCGCGACAGCCTGCAACCGCCGTTGCTCCGACGACTGCGGCACCCGCTCCAGTCGCGCCAACGCCGCCGGCACCGATTCCGCCGTCGCCGCCGTCCAACCCTGGGGTGTGACCTAGCCTCGGCGGCGTGACCGACACCGCTTCGACCATCGCCGCGCACACCGACGACGCCTGGGACCAGATCGTCCCGGTGCTCGAGGAGTACATCGCGATCCCCAACGTGTCGATGGTGTTCGACCCCGAATGGCGCGAACACGGCCACATGGCAGCGGCGGTCGACCTGATCGCGGGGTGGTGCAGGGCCAGAACGATCCCGGGGCTCACGGTCGAGGTGGTCGAGCTCGACGGTCGCTCGCCGGTGATCCTGATCGAGGTGCCTGCAGTCGGCACCGGTTCGGACACCGACACGGTGTTGTTGTACGGCCACCTCGACAAGCAGCCGGAGATGGAGGGGTGGCGCGACGGGCTCGGTCCGTGGACGCCGGTGATCGAGGGCGACCGTCTGTACGGTCGAGGTGGGGCCGACGATGGCTACTCGGCGTTCGCCGCGTTGACGGCGATCGAATCGGTGCACGTCGCCGGCGGATCCCACGCTCGGTGCGTGGTGCTGATCGAGGCGAGCGAAGAATCCGGTTCCCCTGATCTGCCGGCCTACGTCGAGCGGCTCGCGGACCGCATCGGATCCCCGAGCCTCGTGATCTGTCTCGACTCCGGGTGCATCGACTACGACCGACTGTGGGTGACCACCTCGTTGCGTGGCCTGGTGTCAGGCACGCTCACCGTCGACATCGTCACGGACGGCCTCCACTCCGGCGACGTCGGCGGCATGGTGCCGGACTCGTTCCGCATTGCACGAATGCTCCTCGACCGTGTCGAAGACGCAGCGACCGGCGAGTTGCTGCTGCCCGAATTGAACGTGACGATTCCGCCCGACCGGGTGAACGAGGCGGCGCAGACGGCGGGCGAGATCGGACGCATCGGCGACCAGTACCCGTTCGTGGCGGGCGCACGGCCGACCACGGACGATCCCGCCGAGCAACTGCTGGCACGAACATGGCGCCCCAGCCTCACCGTGGTCGGCGCCGACGGGCTGCCGCCGATCGCTCGCGCCGGCAACGTGCTGCGGCCCCGGACGTCGTTGAAGCTGTCGTTTCGAATCCCGCCGACGTGCGACCCGTCTCGCGCCGGGGGAGCGGTGAAGGCGGTGCTCGAAGCCGATCCGCCGTACGGCTCCCGGGTCTCGTTCGCAGACGGGGAGTTCGGGCCGGGATGGAACGCGCCCCCGACGGCGCCGTGGCTCGCCGCGGCGCTCGATGAGGCATCGACCGCAGTGTTCGGTCAGCCGGCGCGCACGTTCGGCGAGGGAGGATCGATCCCGTTCATGGGGATGCTCGGCGAGAAGTTCCCCGAGGCGCAGTTCGTCATCACGGGCGTGCTCGGCCCAGACGCGAACGCTCACGGCCCCAACGAGTATCTGCACCTCCCGACCGCCCGTCGGGTCACGATGGCGATGGCCCACCTTCTCACTGCACACGCCACGCGCTGACGCTGGGTTCGGCCGTCGGTCAGCCGGCTGACGGCTCGGCGGGGTTCTTCGCTGCCTTGGCGTCGATCCATGAGCGGACCTGCGGCAGCAACGTGACGAGACCGATGACGCCAGCGATCGTCACCGAGATGCCGACGATCCGAAGGTTGGTGAACATCACCGCCACGACGATGCCGCCGACGATCATCGCGAGCCCGGACAATGCGAGCGCAGCTCGGCCGGTGTTGTTGTCGGTGACCCGAACGGCCGCGCCGGCTGCGGTGGCCGTCGTGCGATCGAGCATGCGCTCGGCCCATGCGAATTCGGTGGCGAGGATGACGAGGCCGAGGATGATCACGAGCACACCGGGGCCGGGGAGGGCGAGCATGGCGACGCCGGCAAGCAGCACGGCTGCGCCGAGGATGAGGATCATCAAGCGCTTCGCGTTGCGGGCGATGAACCGGATCCACTGACCGGGTGTGTGCAGATCGGGCATCTGCTCAGTATCGCCTGCCCGGGCGCGAAGCAGAACCCTGTCGAAAACGGTCAGCCGAGGGCGGTCGCCATCGTGGCGATGAGGCGGTCGACCGCGTCGGCCTCGACGTCGCCGGTCGGGATGATCACCGTGAGGACCTGGTCGCCGACCTGCACCACACCGAGTTGCAGCGATGTCCCGGAGATCCGGATGGCTGCGTCGCCTGCTGACACTTCCTGGACGTCGGCTCCGTCACCGGCCACTGATTCGTTGATCTGTACGACGAAGTCGAAGGCGTCGCCTCCGGTGAGGCCACCGACATCCTCGGGTCGCATCGAGGCCACCGTCAGATTCGACACGGCGCCCGTGTCATTGGCGTACTCGTATGCGCACTGAGGTGTTGCGGAATCATCGGGGCTCGCCAGGAGCACATCGAGGCCGGTGTCGGCGGCGACCGACGCAACCGTGAGGCGTTCGCAGATCTCGGTGGCAGTGAGTGGTGCGGTTGCCTCTGCCGACGTTTCGGTCGACGGGGCTGCTTCGTCATCGACTCCCGAGGGGGCGTCGTCGCTACCGCACGCGGTGAGTGCGATCATGATCGCAGCGGCAAGAGCAACTCGTGAATGCACGGGGCAACGCTAGCTCGTCGCCGGGTGGCCGTCCCGGGTGGCCGTCGCTCGCAGCGATCAGACGGGAGTGGCCACGAACACGGGGATGACCCGGTCGGTCTTGGTCTGGTACTCGGCATAGTTTCCGAACACCTCGACTGCGCGGTCCCACCAGAGTGCTCGTTCGTCGCCCTCGGCGATG
The DNA here is from genome assembly GCA_963828415.1 of Ilumatobacteraceae bacterium. Lineage (GTDB taxonomy): Bacteria > Actinomycetota > Acidimicrobiia > Acidimicrobiales > Ilumatobacteraceae > Sva-07. The sequence goes on along the minus strand of CAWHEI010000012.1, from coordinate 627,939 downwards.
TGCGTGACGTAGTCGTGCGGCCCAGGGCCGTCCTGGATCATGACGAGCGGTTCGGCGACGAGGTTGTGATACCAGCTGGGGTTGTTCGGCGCGCCTCCCATCGATGCGACGAGGGCGTACTGGCCATCATGTTCCACGCGCATCAGTGCGAACTTTCGGATCTTGCCGCTGCTCGCGCCGCGCGAGGTGACGATGATCACCGGGATCCCGGTCTCGCGCAGCGTGTTGGCCTCGCGGCCATCCGTGGCTTCGTAGGTCTCCACCTGTTCGCGGACCCATGCAGACGTGCTCGGTTCGTACTCTCCGGTCAGTGGCATGAGCGCCAGGCTACGCGGCAGGATTACATCAGGGGTCAGACCCGCGATGTAATCACGCCAGCCAGGCGGGGCGACTCGCTTCGTAGCTGTCGATCGCGTCGGCGTGGGTGAGGGTGATGCCGACGTCGTCGAGGCCGTTGAGGAATCGGTGCTGCGTCTGCGGGTCCATCGGGAATCCCTCGTCGATCCCGGCTGCCGGCACCTCGACCTTGAGACGTTCCATGTCGACGACGATCTGTGTCGAGGCATCGGCCTCGACCGCTGCCCAGATGGCCTCGACGGTCGCCTCGGAGACGACGACCGGGACGAGGCCGTTCTTGGTGCAGTTGTTCCGGAAGATGTCCGAGAAGCTCGGCGCGATCACGGCGTCGAACCCGTACTGCTGGATCGCCCACACTGCATGTTCACGTGACGAGCCGACACCGAACGCCGGCCCGGCCACGAGGATGTTGGCCTGCGCGTAGCGTTCGTCGTTGAGGACGAAGTCTCGGTCGTCGCGCCACGTGGAGAACAGCCCTTTGTCGAAGCCGGTGCGCTCGACCCGCTTGAGCCAGTCGGCGGGGATGATCTGGTCGGTGTCGACGTCGGAACGCTTGAGTGGCACACCGGTGCCGGTGATCACGTGTACTGCTTTCATGACGAGGCTCCTTCCAGATCGGCAGGCGTACAGAACGTGCCCTTGATCGCCGTTGCCGCAGCGACGCCGGGCGAGACGAGGTGGGTGCGGCCGCCACGGCCCTGTCGACCCTCGAAGTTGCGGTTGCTGGTGCTCGCCGCCCGTTCACCCGGGGCGAGCTTGTCGGGGTTCATCGCGAGACACATCGAGCACCCCGGCTCGCGCCAGTCGGCCCCGGCGGCGATGAAGATCTGGTCGAGTCCCTCGGCGATTGCCTGCGCCTTGACGGCGTGGCTGCCGGGAACGACCATCACGCGCGGCACGGTGACCGTGCGTCCCTCCATCACGGCCGCGGCGGCGCGGAGGTCCTCGATGCGGCTGTTGGTGCACGACCCGATGAACACGGTGTCGACGGCGATGTCGCGCATGGACGTGCCCGGCTCGAGGCCCATGTACTCGAGCGCCCGGGCGACTGTCTCCTTCGTCGTCGGGTTGTCGTAGTCGTCGGGCGACGGCACGACCGAGTCGATCGGGGCCACCTGGCCGGGGTTGGTTCCCCAGGTGACGTGCGGTCGGATCTTCGTGGCGTCGAGGACGACCTCCTTGTCCCAAACGGCATCGTCGTCGCTGTACAGCGTCGCCCAGTCCGCGACGGCAGCGTCCCACGCCGCGCCGCTCGGCGCCTGCGCCCGACCCTTCAGGTAGTCGAACGTGGTGTCGTCGGGGGCGATCATGCCTGCCTTGGCGCCGGCCTCGATCGACATGTTGCAAACGGTCATGCGGCCCTCCATCGACAGCGCACGGATCGCCGAGCCCCGGTACTCGATCACGTGGCCGATGCCGCCGCCGGTGCCGATCTCGCCGAGGATCGCAAGGATCACGTCCTTCGCCGTCACACCGGATTGGAGTTCGCCGTTGACGGTGACCGACATCCACTTCGGGCGTTGCTGGGGAAGCGTCTGGGTGGCGAGGACGTGCTCGACCTCGCTCGTGCCGATCCCGAACGCGAGCGCACCGAACGCGCCGTGCGTAGCGGTGTGCGAGTCGCCGCACACGATGGTCATTCCCGGCAGGGTCCGTCCCTGCTCGGGGCCGATCACGTGGACGATGCCCTGGTTCGGATCACCCATCGGGAAGTTGGTGATGCCGAACTCGGCGGCGTTCGCCCGCAGCGTGTCGATCTGCTTGGCCGAAATCGGGTCGGCGATCGGCTGGTCGATGTTCTCGGTCGGGACGTTGTGGTCCTCGGTGGCGAGCGTCAGCTCCGGTCGACGAACCGTACGACCGCTGAGGCGGAGCCCGTCGAACGCCTGCGGGCTCGTGACCTCGTGGACGAGGTGCAGGTCGATGTACAGCAGGTCGGGCTCGTCCGGTGCGGAATGCACCAGGTGGCGCTCCCACACCTTCTCCGGCAGTGTCTTTCCCATCGTCGCGCTCCTTGCTGTGTCCCACTATGTGGGATAGGATTCTTGCAATATGGAAAGCGTATCGGGTGTCGGAGTGCTCGACAAGGCCGTCACGATCCTCCAGGCGGTTGCCGGGTCGCCGGCCTCGTTGGCCGAGCTGATGACCCGCACCGGCCTTCCCCGCGCCACGGTGCACCGGCTCGGCGCTGCTCTGGAGCTGCATGGGCTACTCCGTCGGGACGGCGCCGGACGCTACGAACTCGGCCTCGGTCTGGTGTCACTCGGGCAGGAAGCGGCCGAGCGGTTTCCGCTCGTCGAACTTGCTCGACCGGTACTCGACGAACTCCGCACCGTCACCGGTGAGAGCGTTCAGCTCTTCGTGCGAGAGGGAGCGCAGCGCCGCTGTGTCGTGTCGCTCGAGTCGCCACACGGCCTGCGGTGGATCGTTCTGCAGGGTTCGGTGCTGCCTCTCGAGGTCGGCTCGGCGGGCCGGGTGCTGTCGGGCGAAGTGTCCAAGCAGGGATGGGTGCAGAGTGTCGGTGAGCGCGAGGCAGGAGTCGCGTCGGTGAGCGCCCCGGTGACGGGCGCCGACGGTTCGACAGTGGCCGCGCTGTCGGTCAGCGGACCGATCGAACGGCTGACACGCCAGCCAGGCAGACGCTTCGGTCCCGCCGTGGTCGCCGCTGCTGAGCGAGTGTCGTCCCTTCTCGGCTGAGACCGCTGGGCGTTCGGCAGAGGAGTTCAACCCAGCGCGACCCACGGTACGACGCGCCGGGCGGCGAACGACGCGGTCATTCCCTGATGGCTCGAGAGCAACTCAGGCTCCACACATGGATCCTCGCTCAGGCCGATGATGCTGCCGAAGTCACCGAGGATCCCGCTGCCTTGGTGTGACGAATGACGGACGCCAGTCGGACGCGTTTTCCAGGCGGAGCACGGCGCACCCAACCTGACCTGGGGTATCTCAATGGACTGGTACGTATCGATTTTCAATGACGGTCTCCCTATCGGACACTCTCCGGCACGACTGTTCTGGTTGGGTATCCGGGGTCAGGTTCCGATGCCGTTGCGTGTGTCGAGAATACGGCTGGGGTTCGGGACCGGGGTGAAGCCGGATCCCGCCGGGAAGAACCCTGTCACGTCGGCGAGCACGTCAATGGTTTCGTAGCTGTAGATGCATACCTTGCCGCCCGCACCGGGCTTGGCGATCACCAAGTTCGGAATCGTCTGTCCCGCGGCATAGTTCAGGTTCGAAGCCTCCGGACGCGGCTGACCACACGGATACACGGTTGCGAACCCGGGAGCCTGAGCGTTCACCACCGTGATGTTCAGCACACGCGACCCTCACCGCGTTCCTTCATGACGTGCCGGTCCGGCTGCGACCGGGCGGAGCGGTGCTCCTGTTCTTGGGTACGAGCGGTGACGTCGAGTATCTCGATGAGCGCATCAGCGCCAACGGACTCCTGAGCGCCACGGTCGCCGAGCGGACCATCACCGTGAGAGGCGAGATGACGATGTACTTCGTCCGACGTCTGACGATCAGCTGAGCAGATTTCCCGTCGAGCCTGCCGGGCACCGAGAACAGTCCGGCCGATCCACATTGCCACCGAACGCCGGATGGCGGCGGGGCCAAGTTGGCTCAGTGGGGGAGGCGGCTGGGAACGACGCGGCCGAGTTCATCTCGATACGGCGATTCCTTGCGATAGGCCTCGGCCTCGAGCGGATTGCGGTGGTAGTCGGATGGCTCGGCGATGTGCGGCGGCAGCTCGCCGCCGCCTTTCAGGTAGCCGATCCCGTACTCACACGCGAACTTGTCCTCGCTGCCGAAGCGACGCACCTGCTCGACGTGAGTGGTCTCGTGGATGAGGCGCACGAGATCGACGGGATCAGACTCGTCGAGGTCGTCGCGCCAGTACATGGTGTTGCCGAACGTCATGGCGTAGATCGAGCCCGACGGCTGAAAGCGGTTGGCCGGGAGGCGGCACCTGGTGCGGACTCGGATCGCGCCGACGTCGAGATCGGGGAAGATCGACCGCAACATTGCCTGCGTCTTGGGCGTGAGCGACCGGCGGGGCAGCGTGATGTTCGCGATCTGCGCTGCTCGACGCGTCTCGCTGTACACGACGCGACCAAGGTTGCATCCGACCGACGACACACGGTTCGGTCCGATCCCGAACGCTTCCCCCAGTGAACGCATCGTCCCCATCCACGACATCGCACCATCATCGCGCCGACCGAGCGAACGACGCACCAGAATTTACGTGCGTGGGCAGAACCGAAGCCCGACGCGGCGGCACTGCTGAACAGACCGTCCCCGACCGCGCCGGATCGGTGACACCTGTCCGGTTGGGGACCGCCAACTGAGACCGGTGCACCAAGCCCGTTCGAGGCATCGGCGACGACGGAATTCCTCTTGTGGCGTCCCGCTATCGGACAGCCCACGGTACCGACGTGCAACGGCGACGACTTCACATGGCGATCGGAGGAACTCAGCAGTTCTCCTTTGCGAGATTGACCACCGCTTCAACGCCAGACGCGACGACCCGTTCAGCAACGATCTGACGAAAGACCGAGTGCTAGCGCAATGCAGGCATTCGATGCGCTCGGTGCCCAGAACTGGGCAGAGCAGGTCACCGCCAACTCTCGCGTCGCGACGGCATTCTGGCCGCTCTCGCCGACGCTGATGAGCCAGGTCATCTACCACGCCTACCTGCAGACGATGCTCAACCTGCACCTCAAATTCGGGACGCCGCTGAGGGTGCCGGAGCTCACGGATTTTCGGGCCTCGTCGCGGGTCGTCGGCGGACGCTCGCTGACTCGTGGGTGCCGTAGATCCCAAGCTGGATTCGATCTGGATGCCGAGCTAGCGGCCTGGAATCATCGGCAATGAGAGCCCTCGACAAAGTTGGGTCTACGTCCGCGGAGTGATCGAGCTGGCGTTCTCTTCGGGTGGGCTCTCGTGCTCCCGTCGATCCGTTGAGCTCTCGCTCGCTGGTGGAGCCGCGGTTGACCGAGTCACTGGCCCCGAATTTGAAGTCGTTGTGTTGTCCAGCTGAGCGCTGTGGTCGGCCGACCCCTCTCGGGGGTCCCGCACGACCAGACGTTCCGTGAAGCCGGCACCGAAGGCCAGCAACAGTAGGTATGCGACCTGTTGCTGCGAGGCCGTCTGTGTCACCCCAGCCCGGACCGCGAGGAACACGGTGACCCCTGCGATGGCACCGATGGCGGGGCGCGACAACGATGACACGAGTGAGCCGAGCCGTTCGGGAATCCGATCTTCCGAGCGGCGCGACGTACGCTGAAGCGCGCTCGTGATACCCCCCAGAGCACCGCTCAGTGCCGCCGCAATGGCCGCCCACCAGGCATCGGCTCCCTCCTCGAACTGCGGGTTTGCGAATGCCGCGCCGACGAGGGTGCTCACGAGGATTGCCATCGCAATGAGGAGCAGGATCGCCTGGTAACGGCGGGTGATCGCAACATTGCGGTATTCGTTCGAGAACACTTCGCTGCGGATCTGCTCGATTTGGACAAACCAGGCGCGGCGTTCGTCCAGGCTCAGTGCGGGCAGGCCGTTGGAGTCGACCCTCGTCACCGGCTCGAGCTGACGCAAGATTGCTGCTCGGCGCCAGCCCCTGAACTTCGGGCTCGACATCTCGGCACCGAACGCTGTCGCCTTGACGGTCAGGGCCACGTGGTCGAAGGAAGCCACCTCCAGCTCATGCGCTAAGTGGATGAGTGCCCACCCGCGATCGACGGCGCCGTCTGCGAGTGCTTCGGCGGCGAGGTCGAGCGCGGCCATGGCTTCGATTTGCCAGCGGGGAGGCGAGGGGCGGGACACGTCGCGCTTCGCACGCAACCGCAACCTCGTGACCGTGATCGTCTCGGCCAGACGATCACGCTGAGGGTCTCGCAACGCGCCGGGTGACAGCCGGCGCTGCCCCTCGCCCGTCGCACCTTCGAGCCCCGCAACGACGTCGCGCTCTCGTGGATAGGTCAACCGCTCGCGGGCCTGGGCGCAACTCAGCCATTGACATTCCACCACCTCATCTCGGGTCGGTGGGTCGTGTTCAGTGATCGCGTCCATGTTCCAGAAAAGTACGTACTTCTGGCCCTCGTTCGTCGGGTAGGTGATCGCGCTGTGGAATGTTGTCGGCCGGGCCTCCCATCCAGTCTCCTCACGCACTTCGCGGACCGCAGCAGCCTCAAGGGCTTCGCCCGGTTCGACATGCCCCTTCGGCAATGTCCAGTCGCCGCCGTTACGGTCTCGATGCACGACAGCGATGCGGACGCGACCGTGAATCCGCCGGCGCACGATCCCTCCGGCTGCCAGCACATCGGTCGCCAAGAGCCGCGTTTCGGGCTCAGAACCGGCCGCCAAAGAGGCACCGGGCCCGGACCCGTCCTCGGTGTCAGCGTCCATGTTGGAGAGATTAGACAAAGCGGAAGTCGAGCCATGACGCGACGCGAGCCGTGGGACTGAGCGAGGTTCGACATGACGACGTCGTTGCGGTTTGGCGCCTCGATGGACCGGCCGACCGGCATCCCGGAGTGGCTCCGATGCGACGCACCACTCCCAGTCGAGTTTCTCCCCGTCCCGGAGCTCTTGCCACTTCGGCGGAGGTCGCGTTTCGGCGGCCGGCGCATCGAGTCTCCACCGCCTTCACTTCAACGTGCCTGTGGAGATCCCCTCGGCTTCGGTTGGTCCCCTGGCCGCCTCATAGCGCAGGTTCATGGACGCCCGACGCGTCCAGATGACGACCGCTGACAGAGACACTTCGAGCAGCCCCGCTCAGGCCATGAGCGCGTCGTAGGCGGCGGCCAGCAGAAGTTGGCTGCGCACATCGCCATCACCGCCAACCATGCGGTTCATGACGTAGCTGAAGCTCATCTGGGCATCGAGGTTGATGATTGCCTGCGAGCCGCCCCACCCACCCCAGCCAAATTCGCGGAGGTACGGCCCCGCTCCCGGGAGCAGGCCGAATCCCATGCCGAACTTCTGCTCCGAACCCAGGTTCACGTCGAGTCCCTCGCACTGCACGTCCAGAATCCGCGTGACACCCTGCTCAGACAGCAGTGTCACGCCGTTGGCGGTGCCACAGCAGGCGGTCGGTGTGTGACACAGCGCCACGGATCGAGCGTTGCCGTGACCGCCGGCGGCGGGGATCTCGGCGCGACGCCAGTCCTTGCGCCATGAGAACTCGGCGGTCATCGCAGGGTTGGTGAACGTGCGATGGGGAATCGACGAGGGGTCACTCTCCGCGGTGATCGTGCCGAAGGGGATGACCCGCGCGATCCGGGGGTCGCACTCCGCAGGTGTGCCGATGTGGAAGTCGGCGCCGAGCGGTCCGGCGACCTCCTCGGCGAAGAACGCGCCGAGTGTGCGACCGTCGACACGTTTGACGATCTCGCCGAGTAGATACCCCTGGGTGTCGGCGTGGTAGCCGGATTGGGTGCCCGGTTCCCACCACGGCCCCTGGGCCGCGAGGAGTCGGGCGAGCTTGTCGTGGTCGAAGTAGTCGGTGACGTCGAGCGGTTCGTCCCAGCCGGCGAGTCCAGCGGTGTGGGAGAGGACGTGGCGGGTGGCGATCTGGTCCTTGCCGTTGGCGGCGAACTCAGGCCAGTAGGTGGCGATCGGTTCGTACAGATCGAGCTGGCCCCGATCGGCCAGTATGAGGCACACCAGAGCCGCCATCGTCTTGGTGATCGACCACACGTTGATGATCGTGTCCTCGTGCCAATCGCCCTCGACGCCCGCATCGTCGTCGTCGGGTCCGTCGAAGGTCGCAGTGCCACCCCACAGGTCCACAACCATTCGGCCGCCGACCGTGATCGCCACCGATGCTCCGACATCGCCATGAACAGCGAAGTTGTCCTCGAACGCCGCAAGCACCCCTTCGAATCCGGGCTCGATGGTGCCGTGCACGGAGGTGGCTTCGGATGATGCGGTCATCGGCAGAACGTACACGTCGTCCGAAAACGGCGCGGGACCCACCGGTCACAGAGTGACGCGAACACATGTAGCTGGGACACGACCATCCCCACGGGCGATCAGACCGTCGGCGACGAGGCACTTGGTCCGCGCCCTGATCGTCCAGCGGGCCCACCCGCACGAGTCATGATGGTCGAGCGTGTCCGGCCGGAGCAGTTCTATCGCTCGTCCGGAAGTCCCTCGGAACAGGACACGCCGGTCGAATGTGGGGTCATCGGGCGGTAGTCGGTCCGATGGCTGAGGTCGTTGACGAACTGGTCAATCGATCGATCCGCGCTCGACGATCCACTGAGTTGGTTGTCCGGTGACGGCTGCGATGTGGTCGAAGTCTGCGTCATAGTGAAGGACCGTGCGCGAGGTGGCCTCGGCGACTGCAGCGATGAGGAGATCGGGGACCTTGCGTCCTTTGAGTCCGTCGGCGGCGAGGTCGCGTTGGACCTGCTGCGCCCGATCGAAGTGATGTGCTTCGACCTCGATTCGTCGGAATGCTCCGAGTGCAACGGCGAGGCGATCCCATTCGTCCGCGTTGCGTGCCGAGAAGCCGATCTCGAGGTCGGTCATGGACGTGCGTGCGAGTCCGGCTGCGTCGAGTTCTTCGATTCGCTGGCGAACAGATGGGGCGCGGAGTCTGGTCAGAACGCTCGTGTCCAGGAGGAACATCAGCGCCAGGCCGCGGAACGGTCGTCGAGATCTGCGTCGCCGAGCACGGACAGCGCGCTTTCGAGCTGGGCGCTGCGTTGGCGAGCGGCGCTGCGCAGCGCCTCGTTGACCGTGTCTTTGATGGTGCGGGTTCCGAGTTGTGCGCGTGCGGCGTCGAGCGCTTCGTCATCGACGTCGATCAGTCGCTTGGTCACGCCATGAGTATATACTTCGTCGTTCGTGAGATATACTGCATCCTGAAACGCTCTGGGTGCCGCGTCTTCCCAATCGCACGTTCAACTCGCGAGGACTCCGTCCGGTTGACCACCGCCAACTGAGACGGCTCGCAGACCCGACGGCACCCGCGGTGATACGCACATGATCATACTCTTGTAGTATCGGAGTATGACATCGAGAAAGACACGGCTCACCGTGACGGTCGACCCGGCGCTCCTCGAGGCAGGTCAGCGAGCTGTGGCGGCTGGGCAAGCAGAATCGGTCAGTGGTTGGGTGAGTACTGCGCTCGAGGACAGGATCCTGCGAGACCGCAAGCTCGCCCTCCTGGCTGCAGCGGTCGCGGACTACGAGGATGAGTTCGGCGAAATCACCGAGGAGGAGATCACCCGTCAGCGACGAGCCGATCGCGAGAACGCACGCGTCGTGCGTGGCCAGCGTCTGCCCACGACGCGAACGACGAGGTCGGCGTGACCCTTGTGCTCGACAGCGGAGCATTCGTGGCGCTGGAACGCAACGAACGTCAGATGTGGATCCGGCTGAAGGCTGCGCAGGTAGGCGGTGAAGTTCCGATCACCCATGCCGGAGTTCTTGGGCAAGTGTGGCGCGGCGGCCCGCGTCAGGCTCGTCTGTCCCAGGCGCTCGGGGGCATCGAGGTCATCGCACTTGATGAGCCGCTCGGTCGAGCTGCAGGGCGACTGCTCGGCCGAGCTGGCATATCCGACGTCATTGACGCTGCCGTTGTCTTGCTCGCGAGCGACGGCGACGACATCGTCACCGTTGATCGTTCCGATCTTGAGACGCTGGCGGCAGCTTCGGGCCGCCATGTCGAGTTGATCCATCCCTGACCGCCGGTCCATACACGCCTGAACCCTCCGTATGGGGACCGGCTACTGAGACAACTGGCGAACAAGCCCGCGCGGTGTCGAATGCGGCAGGCCACGTCCGGTAGGTGTCCCACTATCGGACACTCTGCGGGCCGATTGTGGTGACGGGTTGATCGCGCTGATAGCTCGGGACGATTGGCTCCAACCGACGGACTACTCGCTGCGGACGATGAAAGCGAGAGGCCGCTATGGACACCGACGGCCGTGATCGTGAGTCCGTCACCGAGTCGAACAGTGCGGGCCACTGGTGTGCGATGAGTCTGAATTCAGGTGTGCGATGAGTCTGAATTCGCCGTGGAGTCGCACGGCAACCTTGGAGTTGACCGGTCGGCTATCTTCCGTCTTTCGATTGCACGACGGAAGGACGATGGTGGCGGCATCTCACGCACGGCGGCGGTCGGTTGTCTTTGGCATCATCGCGTTGCTCGCCGGAGTGGTCACGGCGAGTCCGCCCGTGACATCGGCGCTCGGCCCCGTGAGCCCGTTGGACCTGTCCTTCGGCTCGACTTCAGCGGTGCCGGGCACGGTGTCGACGGACGGGAAGCCCCCCTTCCTCGAAACTGTCTACGATGCGGTGACCGACGTGGACGGGTCGGTGGTGCTCGCTGCCAGAGCATCCTTCGATCCTCTCAACCCCATCGATCCGTCCCGGCTCGCCCGGTACCGGCAAGATGGCTCTCTCGATCCGGCATTCGGAGCGGGCGGTCTGGTCACGGTGCCGAGCATTGCGGCGGGTCAGGAACCGATCGTCGACGTGGCGATCGACGGATCGCGTCGGCTACTCGCAACTCGATATTCTCAGGTGGATCGAGTGCTGCCATCAGGCAGCGTGGACCTGTCGTTTGCACCCATTGAGGCGGGCGCTGGAGTGCCGTTCGACAGTATCGGGGGGACGACTCCTGACTCGATCGGACGCGTCGTCGTGTGGGGTTACTCCGGGCAGCAGCACTTTGTGGCGCGCTACACCGTTGCCGGCAATCTCGATGCCACGTTCGCGGCTGGCTCAGCGACGCCTGGTGTGTTGCCTGTCGACTTCCGGGTCATGGCCGCTCCGATTGTGATCTCCGGCGACCGGGTGGTGGTGATCGGGTTCGTCCCAGGGTTGCCGCAGCGCTCGCTGGTGATGCGCATCACAGCGTCGGGGGCGCGTGACTCGACGTTCGGCCCGGGAATTGGCCCAGGATTCGGCGCAGGCGTCGCCGCATTCGATGGGGCGCCGGGAGACGAGACACCGCTCCACGCCACCGAGGATTCACTTGGCCGTGTCGTGATGGTCGGCGCGGGTGTCGGACCGACCTTTCAGGACCGACCAGCCTTTGTGGTTCGTTTCGATTCCTCGGGCCTGGCCGACTCGGCGTTTGCTGCCGTCAGCGGGCCCACCACGAGGAAACTCCTGAGCCCACGAACGGTGATCGCCGGAGCTGGGGGAAGGTTGTACGTGATCGGAAATCTTCCCGACACAGGCTCGGGAGCCGATGGTGCCCCCGGCGTGGTCGTGTTGCAGGACTCGGGTCTTCCAGACAGCGGCTTCGGATGGGCGAACACGGTGGACGGGGTCACCGAGGTCGTCGGGCTCGGCGACCTGCGTACGGGGATCGTGCAAGGCGCTGCGCTCGGACCTGACGGCCGCGTCATGCTGTGGGCAGACGCAGCTTCGCCGTATCTCGCCCGCTTGCGGGCACCAGGGACTGACGATCTCACGCCCGGGTTCAATCCGGTGAGTCCTGATCGAGTGTTGGACACGCGGGTGGGTGTAGGCGCTCCTGCGGGCAAGGTTGCCGCCGGGGCGGTGTTGCGTCTGCAGGTCACCGGGACGCGTCGAGTGCCAGTCTCAGGTGTGAGTGCCGTGACGATGAACGTGACTGTCGTCGATCCGGACGCAGCAGGTTTCGCGACGGTGTTTCCGTGCGGCGGAACTCCCCCAGACGTCTCCAATCTGAACTACGTGCGCGGACAGGCGGTGCCGAACTTGGTGACCGTGCCGGTGGCAGCCGACGGCTCGGTTTGTCTGACCTCGTTTGCAAGCACGCACTTCCTCGCTGACGTCGCAGGATGGTTCGGTCAAACGGGAGCTGGGTTCAATCCGGTGAGTCCTGATCGAGTGTTGGACACGCGGGTGGGTGTAGGCGCTCCTGCGGGCAAGGTTGCCGCCGGGGCGGTGTTGCGTCTGCAGGTCACCGGGACGCGTCGAGTGCCAGTCTCAGGTGTGAGTGCCGTGACGATGAACGTGACTGTCGTCGATCCGGACGCAGCAGGTTTCGCGACGGTGTTTCCGTGCGGCGGAACTCCCCCAGACGTCTCCAACCTGAACTACGTGCGCGGACAGGCGGTGCCGAACTTGGTGACCGTGCCGGTGGCAGCCGACGGCTCGGTTTGTCTGACCTCGTTTGCAAGCACGCACTTCCTCGCTGACGTCGCAGGATGGTTCGGTCAAACGGGAGCTGGGTTCAATCCGGTGAGTCCTGATCGAGTGTTGGACACGCGGGTGGGTGTAGGCGCTCCTGCGGGCAAGGTTGCCGCCGGGGCGGTGTTGCGTCTGCAGGTCACCGGGACGCGTCGAGTGCCAGTCTCAGGTGTGAGTGCCGTGACGATGAACGTGACTGTCGTCGATCCGGACGCAGCAGGCTTCGCGACGGTGTTTCCGTGCGGCGGAACTCCCCCAGACGTCTCCAACCTGAACTACGTGCGCGGACAGGCGGTGCCGAACTTGGTGACCGTGCCGGTGGCAGCCGACGGCTCGGTTTGTCTGACCTCGTTTGCAAGCACGCACTTCCTCGCTGACGTCGCAGGATGGTTCGGTACGTCACAGACGTAACGTCCGAGCTCGCGGCCGGTTCCAACAGTCCGGTGACACCGCCAAACTTGCGGTGACGTTCGCCGACCTCGAGCTGTTCTTCGACACCGACGAACAGCCCGACGTGGCCGCCACCATCTATGACGCCACGATCCCGTACGGCAGCAGCGTTATGGTCGCCGGACGGGCCAACAGGTCGACCGCCAGCGTCGAGTGCTCGGGGACTCACGGTTCGACGAGTGCGTCGCAACCGGGACGGCCATGGAGATGGGCGAGGCGGTCCGCTACGCCCGGCATCACATGATCTTGCGGATCGCCGCTTTCAGCCCGTCATGAGCGTCGGAATCACCAGGCGCACCCGCCGAGTCCGCGGGTCTTGCGCGAGCGCAGGAACGCTGTCCAGAACGTTTCGCCTTCGGTGTCGCCGATGTCGACACCGAGTATCTCGCGGTTGCCTTGGGCGGTGATCCCGGTCGCGACGACGACTGCTCGGCTGACGCACTGGCCCAAGGCGTCATCGCGGACGTTGACGTAGGTGGCGTCGAGATACACGTACGGGAACTCGATGTGGCCGAGAGGGTGCGGTTCCGGAACGCGCCAACGCGTTCGTCGAGGCCGGCACAGCGGTCAGAACTGGAGTGTTAGGGTCGCTGCGCCGCAAGCGCAGAGGGGGCGAGATGTCGAACCGAGAAGGGGATGTCGGCCCTCGGCCGGGCACCGATGGAACGTTCACGGTCGCCGCCATCCAGGCGACCCCGGCGTTTCTCGATCGCGCGGCAACGCTCGAACTGGTCGCCGCGCACGTCGCGGACGCGGCTCGGGCCGGTGCTGACCTGGTGGTGTTCCCCGAGTCCTTCGTACCGGGCTACCCCGACTGGGTATGGCGACGTCCGCCGATGAGCGACGGCGACTGGTACGACCGGTTCAGCGCCCAAGCGGTTGACGTCGACGGCCCGGATCTCGAGCCGGTGTTCGAAGCCGCACGCGCGGCTGGCGTCTGGGTTGCGCTCGGAGTCACCGAGCGAGTGCGCTCTGGCAGCCTCTACAACTCCGTCGTGTACGTCAACGACCGTGGCGAACTCGCAGGTCGCCATCGCAAGCTGGTGCCGACGGGCGCCGAGCGACTGGTCTGGGCCAACGGGTACGACGATGTCCTGACGACCGTCGACATCGGCAACGTGCGAGTGGGGTCCCTGATCTGTTGGGAGAACTACATGCCACTCGCCCGAGTGGCGATGTACGAGCGGGGGGTCGATGTGCTCCTCGCGCCGACATGGGACAACAGCGACGAGTGGGTCCCGACGCTCCGCCACATCGCGAAGGAGGGCCAGTTGTTCGTCGTCGGTGTCACCGCCTATCTCCGAGGGTGCGATGTGCCGCGGGACCTGCCCGACGCTGATGAGTTGTACGGCGGTGAGGACGATCTGATGTCCCGCGGCAACAGTTCGATCGTCGCTCCGGGTGGTGAGGTGATCGCCGGCCCGCTCATCGGGTCTGCCGGCGTCGTTTCCGCGACGCTCGACCTGTCGCGGATCCCATCGGGTCGCCGCATGTTCGATCCGGTCGGGCACTACTCACGGCCCGACGTGCTCTCGCTCGATCGCTCCGAGCGCAACTGACCTTCCCCCACGAGCCAGCCGTCACCAGCTCACCGCAGCGGGAATGTCGCCCGTGACTGCTCGACGAGCGGCTCGCCCGGCTGTCCCCACGACCAGATGTACTCGAGCTGGTCGTCGATCACGATCTCGATCTGCAGCTCGAAGCCCTCGGTGCCCTGCCCGTTGGTGAACGTCGAACCGCTCGCCTGCACGAGCTGACCAATGCCGTTCAACTCGGCGCACAGTACGTACAGCGTCGCCTCACCCGACCACATGTCGAATGCCAGCATCGTGTGTTCGCGGTGGAGTTCAGAGCCATCAGGCGCCGTCGCGATGTAGTCGATCGTGGCACCCATTCCGTCGAGGAGCGCGACGATCTCGATCGTGGCGTCGAACGGGCCGCTCTCGCTGCCGTCACCGGTTCCGTCGTAGCGGCCAGCGGCGGCGATCATACGATCGATGATCGTTTCCATGGGTTCAACCGTAGAACGTGTAGCGAGCGGCGCTCACGCAGCCGCGTTCGCCTCGCGCCACAACCACCAGGCGAGCGGGAGCTGCATCGGCAGGCGAATCCAGTTCTGCGGACCCGTGACGGTGCCGACGCTGCGCTCCATCTTGCCGTCGACGGGTTTCACCTCGACCTTGTTGAGCGCCATGTCGATGTTCGCCGGGAAGACCGCAACGGTCAGCGCCAGCAGACCGAGGGCCGACGCTCGTCGAGTCTGCGGCACCCACATGCCGATCCCGAGGGCGATCTCGGCGGCGCCGCTGAGTTGATTGGCGAGCTTCGCGTTCGGGAACCAGTCGGGCACGATCGACTCGAAGAAGTCGGGTTTCGCGAAGTGCATGACCCCGGCGGAGACGAAGAGGCCACCGGCGGCGTAAGGGGACCAACGTGACATGACCCAAGTCAAGCCGCCCGGGCAACCGCTCGTCGCAGCCGAAGCCGATCTGCGTACGCTGACGAGGTGACCGATACGGCCGTCAACGTCGAGGTGTTGCCCAGCGACTGGCAGGAACAGGTGCTGGCGTTGGCGAAGGAACGCGATGCGGTGATCCTGGCGCACAACTATCAGGTGCCCGAGATCCAGGACATCGCCCACCATGTCGGCGATTCGCTCGGCCTGTCACGTGTGGCCGCCGAGGTCGAGGAGTCCACGATCGTGTTCTGTGGCGTGCACTTCATGGCCGAGTCGGCCAAGATCCTGGCGTACGACAAGACCGTGCTGATCCCCGACGCCGCAGCGGGCTGCAGCCTGGCCGAGACGATCGACGCCCGCCAGCTCCGAGCATGGAAGGCGGAACACCCGGGCGCGGTGGTTGTCAGCTACGTCAACACCACCGCCGAGGTGAAGGCCGAGACCGACATCTGCTGTACCTCCTCCAATGCCGTCGAAGTCGTCGAGTCGATCCCCCGTGACACCGAGATCCTGTTCTGCCCCGACCAGTTTCTCGGTGCCCACGTGCAGCGGATGACCGGACGCGACAACATGCACATCTGGTTGGGCGAGTGCCACGTCCACGCCGGCATCAATGGCGCCGATCTCAAGGCGCAGGTCGCCGCCGAGCCCGACGCCGAACTGTTCGTGCATCCGGAGTGCGGTTGCGCGACGAGTGCGCTCTACCTCGTCGGTGCGGGTGTGGTGCCCGAGACGAGCGCCAAGATCTTGTCGACCGGGGGCATGGTCGACGCCGCTCGGGCAACCACGGCAGCCACCGTGCTCGTGGCCACCGAGACAGGCATGATCCACCAGCTGCAGAAGGTCAACTCGACCACCGAGTTCGTGCCGGTCAATCGGGCGGCGGTGTGCAAGTACATGAAGATGATCACCCCGGCCAAGCTCCTTCGCTCGTTGCGCGATGGCACCGACGAGGTGTTCGTCGAACGCGACATCGCCGACCGTGCCCGCCGGTCCGTCGAGCGCATGATCGCCATCGGCACCCCGTCCGCCACTGGCGAGTGACGTGAAATTGCCCAGAGCCCACCACTCTGGTTCCCCGTGCCCAGGGCGCCGGGAACCAGAGACAACGGCCCGAGACGATCGTGGTTCCCGGAGGCCCGGGTCGGGGGAACCACGATGAGGCTGCCGAGGAGGTTGGCGGCGCCACCTGCAACCTGGGAACGCGACGTCGATGTCGTGGTGCTCGGGTCGGGCGCCGCGGGATTGTCGGCGGCGTTGGCCGTGCGACCGGTGCGCAGCGTGCTCGTGGTCACCAAGGACATCCTGTCGGCGGGTTCGACGCAGTGGGCCCAAGGTGGCCTCGCCGGGGTGTTGGATCCGAGCGACACCATCGAAGACCACGTCCGCGACACGCTCGAGGCCGGTGCGGGACTCTGCGACGAAGCCGTCGTGCGCGAGCTGGTCGCCGAAGCGCCGAAGTCGATCCGCTACCTGATGCGTCTCGGCGCCGCGTTCGATCCCGAGCAGGGTGGCACCGACATCGCTCTCACTCGCGAGGGTGGCCACAGCCACAACCGGATCGTGCACTCCGGTGGCGACCGGTCGGGTGCCGAGGTACAGCGAACCCTCGACGAATCGGCGGTCGGTGCTGGCGTCGAGGTGATGGGACACGCGTTCGCGCTCGACCTGGTGATGGGCACGACCGCCGAAGGCGAACCGCAGGTCGTCGGTGTCCGGATCGGCAAGACCGACGAGAACGGCGTCCTCGCATCGGTCGGGATCGTCACGGCTCGGGCGGTTGTCATCGCCTCGGGTGGCTACGGCCAGGTCTTCGCGTCGACATCGAATCCGCCCGCTGTCACCGGCGACGGTGTCGCGATGGCGCTGCGTGCCGGCCTTCCCGTCACCGACGTCGAGTTCGTCCAGTTCCACCCGACCGTGATGTGGCGAGGCCCCGATGCACTCGGCCAGCAGGCGCTCGTGTCCGAAGCCGTCCGCGGCGAGGGGGCCATCCTGTTCGACGCAGCGGGTGAACGGGTGATGGTCGGTGTCCACCCGCTCGAAGACCTGGCACCGCGAGATGTCGTCGCTGCAGCGATCAGCCGTCGGATGGCCGAGGCGCCGGGGGGTGTCGACGACCACGTGTACCTCGACGCCACCCACATGGGCGAGCGGTTCTACGAACGGTTCCCATCGATCACGGAAGCCTGCCGTGAGATCGGCCTCGACCCGGCCGTCGACCGGATTCCGGTTGCCCCTGCTGCGCACTATGCGTGTGGCGGTATCCGCGCCGGGCTCGACGGCCGCACCGCACTGCGCGGTCTCTTCGCGGTCGGTGAGGTGTCGGCGACCGGGGTGCACGGAGCGAACCGGCTGGCATCGAACAGTCTCACCGAGTCGGTCGTGTCGGGAACCTGGGTGGGCCGCGATCTGGCGTGGGAGGTGCCCGACCGCGTGCAGATGGACGTCGACGTCGACGACCCACTCGATCACTGTCTGCTCGACCCCGCCCGCCTGCGCGAGGTTCGAGCGGTGATGTCGCGCCACGTCGGCGTGGTGCGCGACGAATTGTCGTTGTCATCGGCGGCCGGCGCACTCGGCTCGATCGCCCGCAACATGAGCTCGGCGAAGCGTGTCGTCGTCGCCGAGATCGACGACGACGTCGTGGCGCGGATCGAGCCGTCGCGTCGCACGTGGGAGGCCACCAACATCCTCACGGTCGCCACCGCGATGGTGGCGGCAGCGGCAGCGCGAACCGAGAGTCGCGGTTGCCACCGGCGGTCCGATCATCCGACCAGTCGACCCGAATGGCTACGACACCTCGAGGTCACCCTCGATGCCACCGGCACCATCAACGTGGAGGATCGACAATGACCACGCTCAACTGCGGCGACTGCGGCTTCGATGGATCCCGCTGGAGCAGCGACGACCTCGAACGGACGCTCGCTCACAGCGACGACCTGATGGGGTACGTGCTCGAAGGTGCCGACGAGGGGTTCGTCGCGGCTGCCATCGAGCAACCCATCGAGATCGACGGCGATCTGGTCGTGGCCGCTCATGGCGTGATGCATCGACTCCACGAACTCGCGATGGCACGTCGTGCCGCCGGCGTGTTCGAACCAATGGTGGGTCGTATCGATTCATTGCAGGCGTCCGGCGGTGGCGTGCCCAAGGCATCGATCCCGCAGGCCGAGATCGGTCCTTCGGGGGTGGTCGGCGACGTCCAGGGAAACCGGCGCAACCATGGCCGGCCCTGGCAGGCGATCTGCGTGTACAGCAGCGACGTGATCGGAGTGCTCCGAGACGAGGGCCATCCGATCGTCGCCGGCGCCGCAGGGGAGAACCTCACCCTCTCGGGCATCGACTGGTCGCGGATGCGCGGGGGATTGACGATCACCGTCGGCGACGTCGTGCTGCGGACGAGCGCCCCGGCTGCGCCATGTCACAAGATCGGCGACTGCTTCACCGAGCGGTACTGGAACCGCATCGACCACATCGAACGGCCCGGCTGGGCGCGCTGGTACGCATCGGTGGTCAGCGGGGGCACGGTCGCGCCGGGCGACACGGTCACCGTCACCGCCTGACGGCTCGGCCGTACACTCGCCGCCATGTTCGTGTTCCACCCGTTGTCGGAGGCGACCCGCCGCACGCTGATCGACGGTGGTCTCGACCCCGACGCGGTCGCCGGAATCGTGCGCAATGCGGTGACCGAGGATCTCATGGGTGGCATCGACGTCACCTCGGCGGCGACCATCCCGGCGGATCATCGCAGCACCGCCACCTTCGGGGCCCGCCAGGACGGTGTGATCGCCGGACTGCCCGTGGTCGCCGCCGTGATCGAGACCGTCTGCGGCGACGAGGCGAGCGACTTCACGAGCGCCGTCGCCGATGGAGCCGTCGTCGTGGCCGGCACGAAGATCGCCGAGGTGACCGCACCGACGCGGCTCCTGCTCACCGCCGAACGGACCGCACTCAATCTCCTGTGTCACCTCTCGGGCGTGGCGTCGTCGACCCGTCGCTGGGCGAACTCGTTGGAGGGCACGGCGGCGGTCGTGCGCGACACTCGCAAGACCACCCCGGGCCTTCGGGCGCTCGAGAAGTACGCCGTGCGCTGCGGTGGTGGCTCGAACCATCGGATGGGGCTCTCCGACATGGCGCTCGTCAAGGACAATCACGTCGCTGCCGCCGGTGGCGTCACCGAGGCCTTTCGGCGGGTGCGCGAACTCGCCGCCACGATCCCGGTCGAGATCGAAGTCGACACACTCGACGGCCTGCGCGAGGCGATCGCCGCAGGAGCCGACGAGGTGTTGATCGACAACTTCACCCCCGACGAGATCCGCGAGGCGGTGGAGGTTCGAAACGAGATGAACCCGGAGGTTCGCCTCGAAGCGAGCGGCGGGCTCACACTCGACTCGGCACGAGCTGTCGCCGCGACAGGCGTCGACTTCATCGCCGTGGGCGAACTCACGCACTCAGCAAGAGTGCTCGACATCGGCCTCGACCTCCGCGCCGTCTGATCCCGTTTGCAGTTGGTGCAGCGACCGAGCTGCAGCGACGGCGAGACGAATGCTCGCGGCGCGCGACGAGCGGCCTCGACGGACACACGCTAGGTTGCCGGCCGGGCGGAGTTGGGAGCTCCACATGTCCACTGTCCACTCCACCGTCGCTCGGTTCGCGCTGGGCGTCATGCTGTGCGGATCGGTCGTCGCGACTCCTGCGGTCGTTTCGGCGGGGCCCGCCGGCCGGACCACCGCAACGTGCGACGCCGCCGGCCTCGCCAGTCATCTCGTCGGTGACGGCGACACGTGGTTCGAGATCGCCCAAGATGCGCAGGTGTCGATGCGTTCCGTCCTGGAGGCCAACGACGCCACCGTCGACCAGGTCATCCACCCGGGCGACGTGGTGTGCTTGCCGTCGGGTGCAACGCCGTCGTCATCGTGTTCGCCCTCGAATGCACCGACGTATGCGGTCGAGTCGGGCGATACGTGGTGGGAGATCGCTGCGCGGGCTGGAGTCTCGATGTCCACGCTGCTCTCGACGAACTCCGCATCCGAGGATCGTCTGATCCGTCCCGGTGACACCGTGTGCCTCCCGCCAGGAACGTCCGTCTCCTCGGGGCAGAACACCGGGTCGTCGTCGGCGTCGTCGTCGATCGCGCGCTCCACAGGTGGCATCGAGGCACTGCCGATGCGCGGGCCGTGTTGGTTCAGTGACGACTGGGGCGACCCCAGAGGCGGCGGCCGTCGCCATGAGGGCACCGACCTGTTCGCTGCGCTCGGGAGCTACGTGTATGCCGTGGTCGATGGGACGCTCACCCGACGCGCCTGGGACCAGCCGGGCAGTCGCTCCGGCAACGCCTGGTGGCTGACGGCCGCCGACGGTTCGGGGACGTACTACTTCTACGCCCACCTCGCCGACTTCGCACCAGAACTGGGCGTCGGCTCACGCGTGGAGGCGGGCCAGATCATCGGGTTCATGGGCAACACCGGCAACTCGGCGTTTCCGCATCTGCACGTCGAGATCCACCCCAACGGCGGCGGGGCGGTCAACCCGTATCCCGTGCTCCGTCAACTCGGAGGATGCAAGACGGGTGAGCAGTATCGACAGCCTGGCGGTTGGGTGCCCGACTGAATCGCTCGGCGACGGGGCCGATCGGGTGCGTCAGCTCGTCGGTTCGCCGTAGACGCCGAGCAGGTCGACGACGATGATCATGTCGGAGCCGGCAGGCAGGCCGAGCTGCGGATCGCCTTCAGGTCCGAACGCGTCCTCGGGCGGAACGATGATCGCACGACGTCCGCCGACCTTCATGCCGGGCAGGCCCTTGACGAAGCCGGGGAAGCCTCCTTCGGCGGTCGGCACGGACACCGGGTCTGCGTCCCAGCCGTTCTCGAGCACAACCAGGTTGTCGCCTCGGAACAGCACGTAGTTGATCACGCCGGTCTGACCGGCCAGCAGTTCGGTGCCGTCGCCCTCGACGATGTCGACGAACGTGGTCTCGGTGGCGCCCTCCGACGCCGGAACACCGGCCTCGGTCGGCGCGTCGGCCGGATCTGGCGGCTGGATCACGGCGCGCACGTCGATCAGGAACGTCAGCGCTTCGTTCTCGCCGATGATCTCACCGCGAGCTTCCGCGCCGTAGGCGAGATCGCTGGGGATGTCGAGGCGGACACGGGCGCCGGCCTGCACGCCGACGAGGCCTTCGTCCCAGCCGGCGATCACGCCGCCCTGGCCGAGCACGACGGGGAACGGCTCGAACCGGTCGTAGCTGTTGTCGAACTCGACGCCGTCGCGGGTGCGCACGCCGACGTAGTCGACGATCACGGTGTCGCCGGCCTCGGCGGCTGGGCCCGTTCCTTCGTCGATCACAGTGACCTGGAGTTCGGTCGGGATCTCGTCGGGGACTTCGACCTCAGGCTTGTTGGGGTTCGTGGCGGGCGGTGCCACGGTGTCGGCGGTTCCCGTGTCCGAAGTGTCCGTCGCCGACTCGCTCGTGTCGGACGGCTCCTCGGTGGAGGCCGTCTCGCTCGACGAGTTGTCGCTGGCGTTGTCGTCGCTGCCCGAGCACGCGGCGAAGAGCAGGGTGGCGGTGACGAGCAGGGGAAGGATCCGGCGCATTGCGACGACGCTACTTGCGAAGTTCGACCGGCCCACGGCAACGATCCAACCTCTCACCGAACCTTGACCTGGCGGGTAGCGGCGGGGTGGTGTCAGGATCGAGCTGCGAGCCAGTTCGCCTCGGCCTCGCCCAGTTCGGTCGACGGTGGCCCGTCGACGAACGGCCACAACTCCGACGCGATCCGTCGATAGTTGCCACTCGCATTCAGTTCGCCGAGCAGTGCGTACAAGCCGAGGTTGATCCGTTGGATGAACACGAACGCCCGTGGAACCGTGGCGTACTGGCTGATCGGGCTCGTCCGGTCGAACGTGTGGCGCACGATCGAGTTGGCGTACTGGCGGGTCCACGTCATGTCGGCGTCGGTGCGCACCGTGTCGTAGAAGTGCGAGAAGTAGTCGCCGACGGCCTCGGTCGACACGGGTGCATCGGGCTTGAGCATCCCGGCGTCCTCGACGATCCGCCGGAACTCGGCGTGGTCGTGATCGACGGCGGCGGCTTTCACCATCGAGCCGAATGTGTGCATCTCCTCAGCGCTGAAGTGCTTGACCAGGCCGAAGTCGAGGAACGTGACCGTGCCGTCGTCGTGGAAGAGGTAGTTGCCCGGATGCGGGTCGCCGTTGAACGCCCCCATCCGATACAGGCTGCGGAACACGAAGCGAAAGATCACCTCACCGGCGCGGTCGCGCTCGGCCTGCGGGCGCCGCATCAGCTCGGCCCAGCCGAAACCGTCGGCGAGTTCGGTCGTGAGCACATGGGTCGTCGAGAGTTCGGGCACCACCTCGGGGATCTTGATGAACGGGTGGTCGCGGTAGTAGTCGGCGAATGCCTGCTGGTTGCGCGCTTCGAGTTCGTAGTCGACCTCCTCGGCGATGCGCAGTTTGATCTCGTCGACCATCTCGGCCGGGTCGAGCCCGCCGAAACCCTGGCGGAGCACCGCACCGAGCAGGTCCGCGTTCTTCAGGTCGGCCACGATCGCCTCGCCGACGCCGGGGTACTGGACCTTCACGGCGACGGCACGCTCGATGCCGGTCGCAGGGTCGCGCCAGAGTGCGCGGTGGACCTGGCCGATCGACGCCGCAGCGATCGGGGTCGGATCGAACTCGACGAAGACCTCGCCGATCGGCCGCCCGAGTTCGCGCTCGACTGTGTCGAGGGCGAGGCCGACCGACATCGGCGGAGCGTCGGACTGTAGCTGCGACAACGCGAGCCGCAACGGCTCGGGGAGCCCGTCGTCGAGGTAGCTCGCCATCTGGCCGAGCTTCATCAGCGCGCCCTTCATGTGTCCGAGCTCGTCGGCGACCTGCTGTGCGGAGCGCAGCTCGCGGTGCCGGTCGAGCTCCTCACGACGCTCGGCGGAGGCGAACGTCTTGCGGGCCGCCGTGGTGGCGTAGGTGGTTCCGACTCGCGCTCCCATGCGGGCGAGTTGGCCGTTTCGTCTCAGACGCGAGCGGTGCAGATGCCGGCCGGTGGCGGGTTGCGCCCGCCGACGCCACGCTTCGACAGCGACGACGAGACCGAGTGTGCCGACGAGACCGAGCGCCCCGGTGACCTTGGTACGGACCCTCATGCGCGCCGCAACACCGAATCGATGGCGCGGACCAGCGTGGGTGCGAACCGGTCGGCGTTCGCCACGACGGCGTCGTGCATGCCGTCGACTCGGAAGGCCTCGCTGTCGGCGATCTGTTCGAACAGCTTCACCTGGCGCCGCAACGGGACGACCTGATCGCGCATCGTGAGCACCGACGACTCCGGCACGTCGACCTCACCAAGCCAGTCGGTCGAGGAGAACCTGCCGATTGCCTTGCCCGCTTCGAGCACCGCTCGCCAATCGTGATCGGCGGTTTCACGCATGGCCCACGGCTCCCACTTCTCGGTGCGACGCTGCAGGTAGAGCTGTTCGACCAGCCATGTCTTGGTCTGCTCGGGCGTCACCCGGGCGACGGCGGCCAACCCGGTGAGGCCGACCATGCCGAGGCGCTTCTCGCGGCGTCCTGCGAAGTACGGCGCGGTGGCACACAGCACGAGGCCGATCACGTTGTCGGGATGACGCCGCCACACGAGCTGCGCGATCGGCCCGCCCATCGAGTAGCCGACGGGGATGAAACGTTCGACGCCGAGTGCAGCAGCGATGTCGACGGCATCGTCGGCGCAGTCCTCGAGCCGGAAGGGCTTCTTCGAGCGCAAACCGGTGCCGTGCCCGCGGTGGTCGAAGGCGATGACGCGGTAGTGCTCGGCGAGGGCGCCGTAGCAGCGGAACCAGTTGAGGTCCGCGGTGGCCGTCCAACCGTGCAGCAACACGATGGTGGGAGCGTCCGCACCCGCACCGAAGTCTCGCACCATGACGGTGCCGCGGTCGGGGAGTTCGACGAAACGAGCCGGCGGGAGCACCGGCGCGAAGATCTCGAGTTCGTGGTGGCCGCTGTCGGCGGGCGGGACGATCTCAGAGCTGTTCGACACGGAGCACCGTCACCGTGAGCGCGCCGTTGGGTGCCTCATACGTGATGGTCGCGCCTTCCTCGGCGCCGTCGAGTGCCTGACCGAGCGGTGACGACGGGCTGATGACATCGGCACCGTCGACGTGTTCTTCCATGTTGCCGAGCAGGTAGCGCTCGGCGTCGTCCTCGTCGTCACCTTCGTAGACGACGGTGTACACGATCGAGGCTTCGGTGATCTCGGCGTTCTCGAGGAGGTGTTCGAGCTGACGGATGCGACCCTCCATGTGGCCCTGCTCGTCCTTGGCGGCGTGATACCCGGCGTTCTCCTTGAGATCGCCCTCCTCGCGAGCACGTTCGATCTTGTTCGCCACCTCGATACGTCCGCGTGTGGTCAGATCTTCGAACTCGGCCTTGAGGCGTTCGTACGCCGTTGCCGACAACTGCACTGCTGCCATGGTGACCGAAGGATACCGGCGCCCTGGGATCGCGGCGGGACACAGCCCTAGGCTCATCGGCCATATGACGCACAACATCGCAGTGATCGGCGGCGACGGCATCGGCCCGGAGGTGACGGCCGAGGCCATCAAGGTCGTCCGTGCCGCCGGTGTCGACATCGCCACCACCGAGTTCGACCTGGGCGGCCAGCGCTACCTGCGCGACGGTGAGATCCTCTCCGACGCCACGCTCGACGAGCTGCGAGCGTTCGACTGCATCCTGCTCGGCGCGGTCGGCACCCCCGAGGTCCCTCCGGGGATCATCGAGCGCGGCCTGTTGCTGAAGATGCGTTTCGACCTCGACCTCTACATCAACCAGCGCCCGTTCCTCGGCACGGCACCCGGCGGTGACACGCCGCACGACTTCGTCGTGATCCGTGAGAACACCGAGGGCCCGTATGTCGGCGAGGGCGGCGCCCTGCGCGTCGGCACGCCGAACGAGGTGGCAACTCAGGGATCGGTGAACACGCGACTCGGCGTCGAGCGGTGCATCCGGTACGCGTTCGAACTCGCCGACAGCCGCCCCCGCAAGCACCTCACGCTCGTGCACAAGACGAACGTCCTGGTGTTCGCCGGTGGACTCTGGGAGCGCACGTTCAACGAGGTCGCCGCCGAGTACCCCGAGGTCACGACCGCGTACAACCATGTCGACGCCGCGTGCATCTTCTTCGTGCAGGACCCGCACCGCTACGACGTGATCGTCACCGACAACCTCTTCGGCGACATCCTCACCGATCTGGGCGGGGCGGTGTCCGGCGGCATCGGCCTGGCGTCGTCGGCCAACCTCAACCCGGCCCGTACGGGTCCGTCGATGTTCGAGCCCGTGCACGGCTCCGCACCCGACATCGTCGGCCAGAACAAGGCGAACCCGACGGCCGCGATTCTCGAGCGCGGCGTTGATGCTCGACTTCCTCGGCGAGGACGATGCCGCCGAGCGGATCCGAGCTGCGTGCGCCGATGTCGTCACCGGCCGCGCCGATCCTGGCACCGGCAGCACCACCGACATCGGTGACGCAATCGCAGCGCGCGTGGGAAACTGACGCATGCCCATCACACCGACCCCGAAGATCTGGATGAACGGCGACCTCGTCGACTGGGACAAGGCCCAGGTCCACGTGCTCACCCACACGCTGCACTACGGCACCGGAGTGTTCGAGGGCATCCGTGCCTACGAGACCGCCGACGGCCCGGCCGTGTTCCGCCTCACCGATCACATCGAGCGCCTGTTCAGCTCGGCGCAGATCATGGGGATGGAGATCCCGTACACCGTCGATGAACTGGTTGCGGCGACGAAGGAGACCGTGGCATCCACCGGTCTCGACTCGTGCTACATCCGCCCGATCGCGTACTACGGATACGGCGAGATGGGACTCAACACCCTGCCGTGCACCGTCGACGTGTCGATCGCCTGCTGGCCGTGGGGTGCGTATCTGGGCGACGACGCCGTCGAGAAGGGCGTCCGCATGAAGATCTCGTCGTGGACGCGCCACGATCACAACACGATGCCGCCGGCGTCGAAGACCACCGGCAACTACGTGAACTCGTCGCTCGCGAAGGTCGAGGCGTTGAAGGCCGGCTACGACGAGGCGATCATGCTCGCCCCCAATGGCCTGGTCGCCGAATGCACCGGCGAGAACATCTTCGTGGCCCGCCATGGCAAGCTGCTCACGCCGCCGCTGTCGGCGGGCGCGCTCGAAGGCATCACGCAGAACTCGGTGTCGACGATCGCCGCCGATCTCGGCTACGAGGTGGTCGTCGACAACATCGCTCGCAGCGACCTCTACATCGCCGAGGAGGCCTTCGTGTGCGGCACCGCGGCCGAGGTCAGCTCGATCAACTCGGTCGACGACCGCAGCATCCCCTGCCCCGGCCCGATGACCTCTGCGATCGCCGAGGTGTACCACCAGGCCATTCGCGGCAAGGACCCCCGCTACGCCCACTGGTGCGAACACGCCAGCTGACCGACCCGCCCCAGCCCGAAACATGCCTGGATCCGCGCGCTCAGCGCGACAATCGAGGCATGTTTCGGGCTCGGACCAGCTGAGCGCTGACGATTGGCCCGTGCGGTACTGTCCGACACATGGCCGCGAACGTGGGGATGTGCTTCGATCGGTCGCTGCCGGCGCCGTTCGTGGTCGAGGTTGCCGAGGCGCTCGAGGCGGCGGGTGTCGATCAGCTCTGGGTGATCGAGGACTGCTTCTACACCGCGGGAATCGGTCTCGCAGCGACCGCGCTGGCGCGGACCGAGTCGCTGACGGTCGGGCTCGGGATCTTGCCGGCCGTTGCCCGCAATCCGGCGGTCACGGCGATGGAGATCGCGACGCTTGCACAGCTCGCGCCGGGTCGGCTACTCGCCGGGATCGGGCATGGCGTCCAGGAGTGGATGGAGCAGATGGGGGAGCGCACGCCGTCGCCGCTCACCACGCTGGAGGAGGCGATCACGATCGTGCGTCGCCTCCTGCACGGCGAGACCGTGACGTTCGACGGGTCGGTGTTCACGATGCATGACGTCGCACTCGACGCGCCACCGAACGACCCGCCACCGGTGCTCGCCGGTGTCCGGGGACCGAAGTCGTTGGCGCTTGCTGGTCGCGTGGCCGATGGCGTGGTCCTCGCCGAGGGTGCGGGACCGACCTACGTTCGCGAGTCGATCGAGCACGCACGGTCGCCCGATCCGTTCCGGGTGTCGGTGTTCACCGCGCTGGCGATCGGCGATGACGGGAGGGAGATGCGGCGGATCATGGCGCCCTTCGTCGCCGGTCTGCTCGACGGTGTCAATCCGGCACCGAATGCGCACCCGCACATCGACGAGATCCGGGAACGTCACGCGGCGCGCGGCGTCGACGGTATTGCCGACATGCCGGCTGCGTGGTGGATCGAGCTCGGAGCCATCGGCACGTTCGACGACGCCGTACGGCACGCCGAAGCGCTCGCCGATGCCGGTGCCCACGACGTGACGTTCTTTCCCGGTCCCACCGTCGAGCTCGCCCGAGAAGACCTCGACCACGTCATCCGCCTCGCCTCAGCACTCCGCTGACTCGGTGCCGGGTGACCCGTGCCCGAAACATGCCTCGATTGTCGCGCTGAGCGCGCAGATCCAGGCATGTTTCGGACCGCGACCGGTGGTTCCGGCGTTGGGCTGCGGGGAAAACGAAAGCGCCCCGGTCGGCGCTGCGGGCTCTCGCCTGCGCGCCTTCCGGGGCTGCTCGAGTGGACAGGTCCACCACTGGTCGATGGTCGGGCGTTAGCCTTCGTCTCGACCTGTTCACATCGCCCGTCTCGCCTTGCGGCGTGGCGGGCGATGCCGCGTGTCGGACTCGACACCGGTTTCCCGGTCTCGAACCCTTGGCACCGCTTCACGCTGACCCGGTTGCCCGAGCCCTCGGTCCTGGCGCCATGTGGAACCGACTTCGCTGAGTCCAGTTGGGGTGGCCCCAGTTCCTTCGGCTCCTCAACCACAACTCCGTTGCCTGCACCTCGCCCAAAAGCGATGTGCCACCTTCCACCCGAGGGTGTCAGGTCGCCCGCCACCCGAAGGCGATGGGCGTGCCCGGTCGTCTCGCCGCATCGCTCGCCGGCCGCGGGTTGCCCCGTGCCCTCCGAACGCTCCAGCAGGCCTCCGTCTCCGTCGCCACCCGAAGGTCGCGCCGGCCCGGTCTGACCCGACGCCCGCCTCGATCTCCCGAGACGTTCGCCGACTCGTCGTTGCTCTCGAGCCCCCGAAGGAGTCCGACAGCCCGGTCCGAGGTGGCCGTGAACACTGTCCGTGCTCCGAATCCGCTGTCACCTCGTGAGCGGTGTGGGCTGGGCCGAAGCCCCATCCTCACCGCCCCGGTCGGCGTGCGCTTCCGGAACGAGCATCAGTAAATACCCCGCATAACCCCTGGTCAAGAGGTATTTTTGAATTCACAGGGTTATCCCCGAAACTTTCCCGTTACCCCCAGGATTTCCTCCGTCGTCCACTCGTTGCCCACCGTTCATGCACAACGATGTGCACAGATCGGCGAGCTTCGAGGCGCACGGATTGCATCCGGGCGCCGAACGGGGTTCAATGGTCTCCGATGACGAACGATCCAGTTGCCGCCATCATCATCATTCCGTAGAACACGTGGCGCCCCCACGTGTTCGTCGAGCCGCCCCTCCGGGCGGCTCTTTCCGTTCTCGGGAGCATTCATGCGAGACGTCGAGATCTTCGACACCACATTGCGAGACGGCCTCCAGGTCGAGGGTGTCTCGGCCACGGTAGACGACAAGCTGCGCATCGCCGAACAGCTCGATCTGCTCGGCGTGCACTTCATCGAGGGCGGCTGGCCCGGCGCCAACCCGAAGGACATCGAGTTCTTCGCCCGTGCCCAGCACGAGCTCGCGCTCGCGACGTCGACGCTCGTGGCGTTCGGCTCGACGCGACGTCCCCGCGGCAAGGTCGACGACGATGCCACGCTGCGCAACCTGATCGAGGCGAACACGTCAGCGGTGTGCATCGTCGCCAAGAGCTCCGAGTACCAGGTCGTCGAGGCCCTGCAGACGACGCTCGACGAGGGCACCGCAATGATTGCCGACTCGGTCGACTACCTCACCGGCCAGGGCCGCATGGTGCTCGTCGATCTCGAGCACTTCTTCGACGGCTACAAGGCCAACCCCGAGTTCTCACTGCGAGCCATCGAAGCTGCGGTCGTCAACGGCGCGAGCCATCTCGTGCTGTGTGACACGAACGGCGGCACCCTGCCGAGCGAGGTCCACCGCATCGTCGCCGACGTCAAGGCTCACGTCGGCGACGATGCGATCATCGGCATCCACTGTCACGATGACACCGGATGTGCGGTCGCCAACTCGATGGCGGCCGTCGAGGCGGGCGCCGGGCATGTGCAGGGCACCCTGAACGGACTGGGCGAGCGCACCGGCAACACCAACCTGACCACGGTGATCCCGAACCTGCAACTCAAGCTCGGCTACACCTGCCTTCCCGACGGTCGCATCGAGCGGCTCACTGCGGTCAGCCACCACGTCGCCGAGACGCTCAACCGTGCCGTCAACCCGCAAGCGCCCTACGTCGGTTCGTCGGCCTTCGCGCACAAGGCAGGTCTGCACGTGTCGGCGATCGTGCGCGCCAAGGATGCGTACGAGCACGTCAATCCCGAGCTGGTCGGCAACGGCACCCGATTCGTCGTGTCGGAGATGGCCGGTCGCGCAACGATTCAGATGAAGGCCGACGAGATCGGCATCGAACTCGACGGCGCGCAGATCAACGAGGTCGTCGACGAACTCAAGCGCCTCGAGCACGAGGGCTATCACTTCGAAGCGGCCGATGCGTCGCTCGAGTTGTTGATGCGTCGGGCCGCCGGCCAAGTGCGCGAATTCTTCCGCGTCGAGTCGATGCGCGTGATCACCGACGAGCTGCCGGGTGGCGAGTTCTCCACCGAAGCGACCGTCAAGGTGTGGGTCGGCGAGGGCGACGACGCCGAGCGCCGAGTGTGGGTGGCAGAGGGCAACGGCCCGGTCAACGCGATCGACACGGCGCTGCGCAAAGCGGTCGGCACGATGCTGCCGGAACTCGCGGACATCCACCTGACCGACTACAAGGTGCGCATCCTCGACGGCGCCAGCGCCACGGGTTCCACGACCAGGGTCCTGCTGTCGGCGACCGACGGCACCCGCGACTGGACGACGATCGGCGTGAGCCCCAACATCATCGAGGCCTCGTGGCGGGCGCTCGAGGACAGCCTCGTCTATGGGCTGCTCCATCGCTCGCTGCGCGCTGGCCGCCCGTCGGGTGACGACTGATAGAAAGGGCAGCGATGGCCGCCCCCAGATTCAGCCCGGTTTCCCCGACCGATCGTCCGCGTCACTACGAGTCGCCCGAGCACGTGCCGGATGCGTGGATGCCCGATCGACCCGGGGACATCGAAGGGTTTCAACCGGATGGACCGCGTCTCGGCGAGCAGGGTCCCGACCAGGGCTTCGCCCTGCGCATCGCTGCGCAACTGCGCCCGAAGGTGCAGTTGCAGGCGGGCGAGCACATCGACGACGCGATCCGAGGCTGTCTCGGCGTTGCACTGCGGAGGGCGTCGATGTTCTCGCGTGCGCCGGTCGTGCACGACCTCACGATCGCGTTCACGATCTGGGGGTTCTACGATCCCAACCCGCCCGTTGAGCTGGTCCAGCTTCGTCGCACGATGTTCGAAGGGCTCCGCCACATCGGGCACCACTACATGGAGGCCCGAGCCGTCGCGGATCTGCCCCCCGACGCCACGTTGCGGATGACCCCATCGCAGGTGGCCGACGCGTATCCGGCCGACTGGCGCACGCTCGTCGGCGCCTGATCTGCCGACGAACAACGTGACCGGACGTCGGGTGCTGCACACCGGCGACATCGATCTGCGGGCCACGATGAAGCCGATCGGGGTGTACCCGCGCGATCCGACCACCCGGTGGACTGCGAACAGCTTCGCCAAAGCAGTGCTGACCCCCGAGGGGCCGGGCACGATGCTGCTGGAGTGGGACGGCAACGGGACCACGACGGTCGAAGCCTGGGGAGGTGGGGCCGACTGGCTCGTCGAGCGTGCCCCGCACTGGGTGGGCCTGCACGATGACCTCGACGGATTCGATCCCTCGCTCCACCCGAAGATCGCCGCATGGTCGCGTCGTCACTCCGGCATCAGGCTGCCGGCCGCCGGGGTGATCTGGCAGGAGCTGCTGCTCGTCCTGCTCGGCCAGCGGGTCACCACCGAAGAAGCGGTCAAGAGTTGGGCCCGGATGGTGTACGCCTGGGGCGAGCCGGCGCCGGGGTCCTGTGATCTGCGCCTGCCGCCAACCCCCGAGATCATCGCGTCGAAGACCTACGTCGAACTTCATCGTTTCAACGTCGAACGCCGCCGGGCCGACGCGATCCTCCTCGCCGCGCGGCGAGCTGATCGGCTCGAGGAGGCCGCTGCGATGACGCCGGCGGACGCCCGCGTCCGGCTGTCGGCGCTCCCGGGCCTCGGCGCGTGGACGGCGACGTCGGTGATCACCGCCACCCACGGCGACCCGGACACGATCGTGCTGCGCGACTACGGACTCCCGACGATGGTCAACTACGCCTTCACCGGCGAAGCCCGTCGCGTACCTGCCGACGAGGGCGGCGACGAGATCATGTGCCGACATCTGGCCCCGTGGGCGGGGCACCGTCAACGAATCGTGCGCCTGCTGTACACCGTGGGCGTGTCGGTCCCCCGTCGTGGACCGCGGTCGTTCAACCCTGACATCCGCCGCCTGTGATCGCTGCGGCACCGATGGCGAGTCGGTCGGAGGATGTGCGACCATGAAGCGGTGCAGTGGTCACGACAACCTGCGACGCGACCGCGTCGCCGGACCCGGCGTCCTGTCGCCTGGGTTGGCATCGTTCTGGCACTGTGCGCGGCGCTCGTGGTGGGCGCCGAGCGGTCAGATCCGGTCTCGGCGCTGACCGATCCGACCTGCCTGGCGTCGGCCGCTCCGGATCAACTCGACGGGCTCTTCGCCCGGGAACCTGGTGGCGTCATCGGAGCCGATTATCAACGCGCCACGCTGCTCCCCGACGGCCGGGTCCTGTGGACCTTCCAGGACGCCGAAGTGCGCCTGCCCGGCGGGGGCACGCGCCTCGTTCACAACATCGGGATGGTCCAGGACGGCGCCTGTTTCCAGGTCCTGATGGGTGGAACCGACGCCGACCCTCGCCCCTGGCTCTTCGCGAACGACACCACGCCGTTCTCGCGATGGTTCTGGCCGCTGGGTGCCGAGGTGGGCGCCGACGGGAATGTCTACGTTTTCGTCGCCGAGATGTACGAGCGAGGACCTGGCTACCTGACCCGAACCGAGCCGGCGTCCACCGTCGTCGCGGTCGTCGACGCAAACACGCTCGAGGTCCGCACAACGGCACGACCCGGCGATGCATCCGCCTCGCTGTACGGATTCTCGATCGAGTCGGACCGCACGTGGACGTACCTCTTCGCCCACTGCCACCGTCAGTTCGGCTTCGACCCCTTCTTCGACGTGTTCATCCACGATTTGTCGTGTGCTCCACGTGTCACCGTCGCTCGGGTCCCGAAAGGTCAGCTACTCGCCACACCGACGTATTGGACCGGCCGGGGCTGGAGTGCGAATCCGGCGTCCGCCGCCTCGATCCTCGACACGGGCCGCATTGTCAACGCGAGCCAGTTCACCATCGTGAACGACCAGTGGATGGCCATCACCAAGGTCGGGGATTGGTGGGGGGATCGGATCGTCGTCGAACACGCCGTGCGACCTGTCGGGCCGTACACCGTGGTCGCCAGTTGGGTGGCACCGACGAAGTGCGCCGTCGACTGCAACACCTACTTTGCTAGCTGGATCCCGACAACCGCGCCGGGGCAGCTCCTCTACGGGCTGTCGCACAACCGCTGGGACGGCATCGCCACCGAGGTGTACCGACCGACGTTTGCCACGATCGGTGCGCCACCGAAACGCCTTCGAGAAGCAGATCGCTGCTCGCTCGGCTACTGCGGGTGAACTCGACGACGCGCGTGCGCCGTCGCAGTGCCCTTCGTGCCGCCGTTCGCTCATCGCACCCGATTTCTCCAACACGGCATCTGGCGCCCAGTCCGCGGTGTGTCCGACACCACATGCGCGTACCTTGCAGCCGACTGCAAGGTTGTCCGGTAGCGTTGTCGACATGCGAATCGGAGCGCTGGCAGAACTGTCGGGGCTGAGCGCCCAGACGATCAGGTACTACGAGTCGATCGACCTGCTTCCCGAGCCCGACCGGACGCCGTCGGGCTACCGCGACTACACCGCCGACATCGCCGAACGGCTCCGTTTCATCCGCGACGCCCAGGCGTGCGGCCTGACGCTCGACGAAGTGCAGACCCTGTTGTCGATGAAGGACGCCGGCCTCGCCACGTGCGAGCACACACGGGCGTTCCTCGACCGGCACATCGCCGACATCGATGCGCAGCTCGAACGACTCCATGCAGCTCGGGCCGAGATGCTCGAACTGGCAACCCGTGCTCGCGGTCTCGATCCGGCGGACTGCACCGACGCCAACCGTTGCCAGGTGATCGCGTCGTGACCGCGGTGAACTCCGACACCGGGTCGGCCACTGTCCGCTCCGACATCGCCATCGAGGGCATGACGTGCGCGGCGTGCGCCAATCGAATCCAGCGCGGGCTCAACAAGCTCGACGGCATCGACGAAGTCCGCATCAACTTCGCCAACGGGCGAGCCACGGTGCTGCACCACGGAACTCCCGAAGCCGACATGCGCGCCGTCGTCGAGCGCCTCGGCTACGTCGCCCCGATCACCGCCGACCACGACGCCGCGGAGCGCCGGCGCGAGGCCGACCTTCGACGGCGGTGGATCGTCGCCGTGGTCCTCGGCATTCCCGTCGTGCTGTTGTCGATGGTTCCCGCGCTGCAGTTCGACGGCTGGGAGTGGGTGGTGGCGATCCTCGCCACGCCGATCGTCTTCTGGTGCGGTTGGGGCTTCCACCACGCGGCATGGATGAACCTTCGTCACGGATCGACCACGATGGACACGCTGGTGTCGATGGGCACCTTGTCGGCGTGGATGTGGTCGACGGTGGTGCTCATCGGCAGCATCGGCGACGAGTCGTCGGGCATGGACGACATGGGCTCGATGTCGATGACCCTGTCGGCGAATTCCAGCGGAGGCATGCACGTCTACTACGAGACCGGCGCGGTGATCGTGGCGCTGATCCTGATCGGCAAGTGGTTGGAGATCCGAGCCAAGCGCCGCTCGGGCGACGCGATCCGTGCGCTTGCCGATCTCGGCGTGCGCTCAGCCCGACTCGTCGACGGCACCGAGGTGCCGCTCGACGAGCTGACCATCGGCACCCGATTCCTGGTTCGACCGGGCGAGAAGATCGCAACCGACGGTGTCGTCGTCGACGGCCAGTCGAGTGTCGATGCGTCGATGGTGACCGGCGAACCGGTACCCGTCGAAGTCGGCCCTGGCGACGAGGTGATCGGCTCCACGGTCAACGCGAACGGATCGCTGGTCGTCGAGGCGACCCGCGTCGGTGCCGACACCGCACTCGCCCAGATCATCCGGCTCGTCGACGAAGCGCAAGGCAGCCGTGCCGAGGTGCAACGCCTCGCCGACCGGGTGGCGGCCGTGTTCGTGCCGACCGCCATCGGTATCGCCGTGCTCACGCTGCTCGCCTGGCTCGCGATCACCGGTGACGCCAACGATGCGTTCACCGCTGCCGTCGCTGTCTTGATCATCGCCTGTCCGTGCGCGCTGGGACTCGCCACACCGCTCGGGATCATGGTCGGCACCGGTCGAGCAGCCCAGCTCGGCGTGATCATCAAGGGCGGCGAGGTCCTCGAGGACACTCGCCGAATCGACACGATCGTGCTCGACAAGACCGGGACCGTCACCGAGGGTCGCATGAGCCTCGTCGACGTCGTCGCTCCCGACGCCACGGCGGATCTGCTGCTCGGGCTGGCCGGCGCCGTGGAGGGGAGGTCCGAGCACCCGATCGCGAGGTCGATCGCCGACGCCGCGTCGCAACGAGCGGCGCTGCCCGGCCCGGTCGAGGCATTCGTCAACCGCCCCGGCTTCGGTGTCGTGGCGACCGTCGACGGTGTCGAGGTCCGCGTCGGTCGCCGTCAGTTGTTCGACACGATGCCCACAGCAGTCGAGCGAGCGGGCGCTGCGGCCGAGCGCGCCGGCAACACGGCGGTGTTCGCCGGTCGCGCAGGGCTTGCCGAAGCGGTGCTGATCGTCGCCGACACCGTCAAGCCCACCTCGCGTGAGGCCGTCGCTGCATTCCATGATCTGGGACTCACGGTGACGCTGCTCACCGGCGACAACGACCGCACCGCCCGCTCCGTGGGCGCCGACGTCGGTGTCGACACCGTGATCTCCGAAGTGCTCCCCGACGCCAAGGCGGCCGAGATCGTGCGTCTCCAGGCCGAAGGGCGGCGCGTCGCCATGGTCGGCGACGGGATCAACGACGCTCCGGCGCTCGCGCAGGCCGATCTCGGCATCGCCATCGGCACCGGCACCGACGTCGCGATCGAGGCGTCGGATCTCACGATCGTCTCGGGCGACCTCCGCGCTGCTGCCGACGCGGTGGCACTCTCGCGGCGAACGCTCGCAACGATCAAGGGCAACTTGTTCTGGGCGTTCGCCTACAACAGCGCTGCCATTCCGCTCGCCGCTCTCGGATTCCTCAATCCGATGATCGCTGCTGGGGCGATGGGCATGTCGTCGTTGTTCGTCGTGTCGAACAGCCTGCGGCTCCGCCGGTTCCATGGATACCGCCGAAGCACCGATCAGCCCGTCTCCACCTCGCCAACCAGACAACAGGAGCTCGTCGCATGAGCGTCACCCGCACCTATTCGGTCCCCGGCATCAGCTGCGGTCACTGCAAGAGCGCCATCGAAGGCGAGGTGTCGACCGTCGCCGAGGTCGAGTCGGTCGACGTCGACATCGACGCCAAGTCGGTCACGGTGGTCGGCGGCGACGATGCCGCCATCCGGTCGGCGATCGACGACGCCGGCTACGACGTCGCCTGAGTCGGCGTCACACGGTGCCGGGTCAGATGTGGCGCTGTTGATCGACCGGTGCCGCAACGGTGCATGATGTGAGCATGCAGACGCAGTTGTTGATCGGTGGCGAGTGGTGCGACGGTTCGGGCGCGGAGCGGTTCGACGTCGAGAATCCGGCGAACGAGGAGGTGATCGCGTCCGTCGCGGCAGGCACGACGACGGACGCCACCGCGGCGTGTGAGGCTGCCGCCCAGGCGCAGACGGCGTGGGCCGCTACCGCACCGCGAGAGCGCGGTGAGATCCTCAGGCGCACCTGGGAGTTGATGGTCGAGCACACCGACGAGCTCGCCAGGCTGATCACGCTCGAACACGGCAAGCCGCTCGCCGACGCCCGTGGCGAGGTTGCGTACGCCGCCGAGTTCTTCCGCTGGAACTCCGAGGAGGCCGTTCGCATCCACGGATCGCTCGGCGTCGCTCCGGCGGGCACCAACCGGATCGTCGTGCACCACCCGCCCGTCGGCGTCGTCGTGATCGTCACGCCGTGGAACTTCCCCGCGGCGATGATCACGCGCAAGCTTGCCCCGGCCCTCGCCGCCGGCAACGCCGCGGTGATCAAGCCGCCACGCGAGACACCGTTGACGGCGCTGCGGATCGGCGAGCTCCTGCACGAGGCGGGCCTTCCCGCTGGTGTCGTCAACATCGTGCCGACGCTGTCGTCGGGCGCATGGTTCGACGCCGCCGTCGATCACCAGGCCACGCGCATGGTGTCGTTCACCGGGTCGACCGAAGTCGGCATCGTGCTGTTGAAGCGGGCGGCCGACCGGGTGCTCAAGACCGTGATGGAACTCGGCGGCAATGCGCCGTTCATCGTGTTCGACGATGCCGATCTCGAGGCGGCGGTCCAAGGGGCGATGGTGGCCAAGATGCGGCACTCGGCTGAGACGTGCACTGCCGCGAATCGGTTCCTCGTGCACGAGAAGGTGGCCGACGAGTTCACGCGGATGTTCGCCGCCGCCATGGCCGACGTGCGCATCGGCAGCGGATTCGACGACGGCGTCACGTGCGGTCCGATGATCAATGCGAAGGCCGTTGCGTCGATCAACGAGTTGGTCACCGCGGCGGCCGACCACGGCGCACGAATCGAGACCGGCGGTGGGCCCGTCGACGGGCCGGGCCACTTCTATCCGCCCACCGTGCTCGGCAACGTCCGAGCCGGCGACGAGATCACCCGCCACGAGATCTTCGGGCCGGTTGCGCCGATCATCTCCTTCGACGACACCGACGAGATGATCGACGTCGCCAACGACACCGAGATGGGCTTGACCGCCTACGTCTTCACCCAGGACCTGGGTCGCGGGTTGGCCGTCAGCGAGCGCATCCAGGCGGGCATGATCGGCCTCAACCGCGGCGCCGTCTCCGATCCGGCCGCCCCGTTCGGTGGCATGAAGCAGTCGGGCCTCGGTCGCGAAGGCGCGAGCGAGGGCATCTACGAGTTCTGCGAGACGCAGTACATCGCCGCCAACTGGTGATCCCACCCCGCCCAACCACGTTTGCGTTGCAGTTCGGGTGACCCGCCCCACGCGAAGTGCAACGCAAACGTGGGGGAGGGTCGGGGTCACTCGGAGACGAGGGCGTGGTAGTCGCCGAAGTCCTTGTCCTTGAGGAGTCGACCCATCTTGCGCAGCTCGTGGGCGACACCCTGCACGGCGCTCTCCATGGTGATGTGGGTGCCGTTCGCCGCAGCGGCGAACGCCGCATGGATTGCTGCGTTGCGGATCGAGGCGCCGGACAGCTCGAACCGTTCGGCCAGCCAGTCGATGTCGAGTTCGTCGATCGGCGCGCGGTCCGGCAGATTCGCCAACCAGATCGTCCGACGCTCCTCGACGCCGGGCATCGAGAATTCCACGCGGACGTGAATGCGACGCAGGAACGCCTCGTCGACGTTCTTCTCGAAGTTGGTCGCCAGGATCACGAGCCCGTCGTAGGCCTCGAGCCGCTGGAGGAGATACGACACCTCGATGTTGGCGTAACGGTCGCGAGCGTCTTTGACCTCGGAGCGCTTGCCGAACAGCGAGTCGGCCTCGTCGA
Organism: Ilumatobacteraceae bacterium; assembly: GCA_963828415.1. Lineage (GTDB taxonomy): Bacteria > Actinomycetota > Acidimicrobiia > Acidimicrobiales > Ilumatobacteraceae > Sva-07. The sequence goes on along the minus strand of CAWHEI010000012.1, from coordinate 589,414 downwards.
AGAACAACACCATGTTGCCGGCGCTGGCGGCATCGAAGATCTGTTCGAGATTCTTCTCGGTCTCGCCGATGTACTTGCTGACCACCGACGACAGGTCGAGCTTGAACACGTCGAGGCCCAGTTCGCCCGCGATGATCTCCGACGCCAACGTCTTGCCGGTGCCCGACGGGCCGGAGAACAACGCCACCAGACCACGAGACGGATTCGGTGAGAAACCCCAGGTGTCGTACACCCGGTTCGCATGCTGGTACCGCTCGACAACGGTGTGCAGCAGCCGCTTGCGTTCGGGGCTCAGCACGATGTCGTCCCAACCGCGGGTCGGCGAGATCCGGCGGGTGAGCTGTTCGAGTGGTCCACTCGCCAGCCGGCGCACCGCGGCATCGATGTCGCCGCCGACCGCCTCACGAGACCGCTGGACGCGATGCATCTGGTCGTAGGTCAGCCGGTGGGTCCGATCGACGCCGGGGCCGAATGTGGCGGACCACTCCTCATCACTCGGGTCGTCCGAGGAGGCGTGTACCTCCAGCCACGGTCGAGCAGGGAGCTGGTCGATCGGCGGCGCCACACGCCCGGAGAGCGCCCAGACCAGATGCGATGACCGATCGAGCCAGCGCCGAGTGGTCACGTCGAGCGTGTCGCCCACCTCGAGTACGATCCCTCTGCCGGTGATGGTCGCTTCTCGGACGAGCGCCGACCATTCCGCATCAGCCGTCGGAACGTCGCAGCACATGAATCGGCGCCCGACCGCGTGGGCGACAGCTGCTTGGCGTCGTCGCATGCGGTCGGCGCCGGCGACCACCACGAGGGTGGCGACATCGTCGCCGTCGCCGTGGTCGAGGTCGACCAACTCGATGCCGACGGGCAGATGCGGTTCGGGCGACTCGTCGCCGAGCAGCGTCCACACGATGGTTTCGTCGAGCGCGACGACGCGGTCGGCCCACGGTCCGTCGCGACCCACCTCCACGAACCCCGTGCGGCGCAGGCGTGCCGTGCTCGCGACGGTGAGTGCCCCGGGATGTCCGTTCGGCATGACGACGGCGAGGCTGCCGAGCGTCAGCTGCCCGGCCCGCGCATCCCCCTGGATCGCAGCGACGAGCTGGCGGCAGCTCGCATCGACCTCAGCGGTTGCCAGCAGCGCGAGGACTTCGGCCTCGAGGTCGCTCAGCTGCGCGTTGGCGACGAGCACGGCGAAGGCGTCGTCACCGATGAGTGATTCGTTGAACTCTCGGCGGGTACGTTCGACGTCGTCGGTTGCCGACGCGGAGGCCTCGCCCTCGGCCGACTCGGGCAGCGCTGTCGAGGCCGCAACGACGAGCAGCGATCGACCGAATCGGAACCATTCCGGACCCTGTTCTGCGCCCAGCGCATCGCCTGCCACGCCGGCCAGTCAAGCACGTCGCACGTGGGTGGACTACGGTCGTTCCATGCCACCGCCAGTCGTGATGGGCGACATGCTCATGTGCTCGTTCGGGATGGCACCGGGCACCCTCACCGTCCTTCCGACCAACAAGGTCACGGGCGTGAACAAGCCGCAGGCGAACATCCTCGACAACAAGCCGTTCGTCAACATCCCGATGTTCGGCAACTGCATGTCGCTGGCCAACCCGGTCACGGCGGCGCTGACGGCCGCCGCGCTCGGTGTGCTGACGCCGGGACCCTGTACTCCGATGACCGCCGCGCCGTGGATGCCGGGCGCTCCGACGGTCCTCGTCGGACCTGCTCCGGCATTGACCGCTTCGTCGACGTGCATGTGTACCTACGGCGGCGTGATCAGCGTCACGGTGCCCTCTGCGGTCACCATCGCGTTGCCCTGACCGCGTCGTTTCGGCGCAGATCCCGTGATGTCGAAGGCAGGTACGCGCGCACTTCGCTCAGCGTGCTACCTTCGTCGCACGGAGTGACATGCGGGGATCGAGGCGGGGACTTCCTGCCGAGGGCTTGGGTCGCTGTCCGTGCGACGTTCCGACCGTGCGGGGCGCCGTGAATGCCACAACGTTCGGATCGGGAGGTTCGTAGTGCCGTCATACTTGACACCTGGGGTGTACGTCGAGGAGGTGGCCTCGTCGAGTGCCACGCTCTCCGCCGGCGCCACCGCCGTCGCCGCTTTCGTCGGTTTCACCGCCAAGGCGCCGAAGGACGACCCGTCGGATCCCGATGGGCTCAAGCCTCGTCTCGTCACCAACTGGACACAGTTCGAGGGCCTGTACGGCGGGTTCGTCCCGGGCGCCATGCTCCCGCACTCGGTCTATGGCTATTTCAACAACGGTGGAGCGATGGCCTACATCGTTCGCATCCCGCACACCGAGCCCTCGAGCGAGCCGGGTCAGCTCGCGCTCACCTCGGGTGACCGTGCGCTCGGCCCCGCTGTCGAGTTCACGACCGTCGAGCCCAACGCCGACGTCACCGTCACCGTCACGCCGGAGCCGGCAGCCGATGGTGCCGACGACGATGCCGCTCCGACCTTCGAGGTCACGATCAGCGATGGCCACGACGAGCCCGAAGTCTTCTCCGGCGTCACCCTGGGCGGCATCGACAAGGCGATCAACGGTACCTCCACCAAGGTGAAGGTCGAGACCAAGATCGACGTCGATCAGCTCGCTGCCGACCTGCAGACCATCCCGACGGGCAGCTTCGCCATCGAGCCTGCCGAGCCGACCCCGGTCGCTGTTCCGGGCCGGGCGTTCGCCGGATCCGAGTCGGCCCGCACCGGAATCAGCGGTCTCACGATCGCCGACGACGTCACCATGGTGATGGTCCCCGACCTCGTGACGGCGGCCACCAAGGACGACGGTTCGATCGACCTCGGCATGTGGAAGACCGTGCAGCTCGCGCTGATCAACCACTGCGAAGGTCAGGCCAACCGCATGGCGGTCCTCGATGCCCCTCCCGGCATGAGCCCCCAGCAGATCAAGGAATGGCGTAGCGACACGGCCATGTACGACTCGGCATTCGCCGCGCTGTACTACCCGTGGATCGAAGTGTCGAACCCGGCTGCCACCAATGGCGACACCGAGATCATGGTCCCGCCGTCAGGCCACCTCGCCGGCATCTGGGCACGCACGGACGACACCCGCGGTGTCTGGAAGGCACCCGCCAACGAGATCGTTCGCGGTGCGCTGAACGTCGAGACCAACATCACCAAGGCCGAGCAGGGCTTGCTGAACCCGATCGGCATCAACTGCATCCGCCCGTTCGGCACCCAGGGCATCCGGGTGTGGGGTGCACGCACGCTGTCGTCGAACACCGACTGGACCTACATCAACGTCCGTCGCCTGTTCAACATGATCGAGACCACGATCATGAACGGCACGTCGTTCGCCGTGTTCGAGCCGAACGACCAGAAGCTGTGGGAAGGTCTGAAGCGCACCGTCGGTTCGTTCCTCCGTGGCCTCTGGCGCGACGGTGCGCTGTTCGGCGCCACCGCCGAGCAGGCCTTCTACGTGAAGTGCGACGACGAGACGAACCCGCCGGATTCGATCGACCAGGGCAAGGTCGTCGTCGAAGTCGGCATCGCCCCGGTGAAGCCGGCCGAGTTCGTCATCTTCCGCGTCGCTCAGATCAAGGACGAGAGCTGACCATGACGACACGACGCACACAGGAAGGGAGTAGCCGATGACGACCATCGTCCCCAGCGATGACAGCAATACAGCGATCATCTCCTCCACCTTCGCGGTGGAATTCGGAACGATTGCCAGCGGCATGTTCACCGAGGTCACCGGCCTCGGCATGGACATCGAGGAGATCAAGAGCACGAGGGTCACGGCACTCGGCAAGTCGGTCACCCGGTTCAGCCCCGGCACGGTGAAGTACCAGACGATCAACTTGAAGCGCGAGTTCAACGGCGACAAGGAGTTCTGGACCTGGCACGACCAGATGTGCAAGGGCCTGCGCAAGTACACCGACGGCTCGATCGTCCTGTACGACCTCGACGGTTCCGAAGTCGATCGGTGGAACATCTTGAAGGCGTGGCCGTCGAAGTGGACCGTCTCGGACCTCGACGCCGGCAGCGATGACGTGATGACCGAAGAGATCGAACTGCAGATCGAATTCCTCGAAAGGGCCAAGTAATGAGCACTGACTTCTCGGCCGCTCAAGGTGGCTACTTCTCATTCGAGATCGACGGAACGACGCTCGGCTTCTTCACCTCGTGCAGCGGACTCTCGTCCGAAGTCGACGTGATCGAGCAGACCCAGATCACCGTCACCGGCAAGAAGATCACCACCAAGCAGCCCGGCCCGAGCCGGACGTACTCCGAAGTGGTGCTCAAGCGTGGCTTCACGAAGGATCGGGCGATCAACGACTGGTTCGACGAGACGGTCGATGCGGCGGTCAAGGTCACCCGCAAGACCGGTTCGATCGTGATCCTCAGCCGCGAGTTCAAGGAACTCGCCCGATTCAACCTCGACCGATGCTTCCCCTCGAAGCTCACCGTGTCGGATCTGAACGCGGCGAGCGGCGAGGCGATGGTCGAAGAACTCACGATCCGCCACGACGAACTCACCTGGGCCTGACGATGGCAGGGTTGCGCACCGAGTTCGACTTCACTCTCCCGAAAGGGTTCGTCGGAAGCGACGGCATGCTGCATCGTGATGGCACGATGCGGTTGGCCACCGCCCGCGACGAGATCGAACCGTTGCGCAACCGCACCATCGACGGTCCCGACGATCCGTACCTCACCATCTTGGTGCTCGCTCGGGTCATCACGTCGCTCGGCTCGCTGCCCGAGGTCGGCGTCGCCGAGGTCGAGGGGCTGTTTGCCGCGGATCTCGCGTTCCTCCAAGACCTCTACGGCATCATCAACTTCGGTGACCAAGCCGATGTCGAGGCGCTCCAGGCAAGCGTGTTGCCGGTCGAGGTCGACGTCGAGGAGATCACGGACGTCGTGGAGGTCGCTGACGACACCCCGGTGTCGGATCCGGCAGATGAACAGCCAACACACGGGCAGACGCGGCGGTCACGGGTGGAAGAAGTCCCTTCGGGCGCGTCGACGTAGGCGGGGCGACCGTCTGGTGAAGCTCTATCCCGAGACCTCCTTGTGGAGTGAGATCGCGTATCTCGCGTATCACCTGCACTGGAGCCTGGGCGACCTGCTCGACCTCGAGCACCCTGACCGGGCGCGACTGATCGAACTGGTCGCCGACATGAACCAACGAGCGTGGGACGCATTGACCGATGTCTGAAGACGAACTGGGTGATGCGAACAGCGCGACGTTCCTGTTCGAGGTCGACGGCGTCGACATCGGACGATTCGAGGAGGTCAGCGGCCTCGAGGTGTCGATCGAGACCGAGGACATCCCCGAAGGTGGACAGAACAGCTTCATCCACAAGATGCCCGGCCGCATGAGCTGGCCGAACATCGTGCTGAAGCGAGGCGTCACCAAGCAGGACAACCTGCTCAAATGGCTCAACGAGTCGTCGGGCGAGCAGTTCTCGGCGAACGGCAACAAGCTCGTGCGCAAGAGCGCAGCGATCACCCTGCTCGATCGGGCTGGCACACGTCTGCGGTCGTGGGATTTCACCGACGCCTATCCGGTCAAATGGACCGGCCCGCGGTTCGCCGCCGGTTCGACCGACGCTGCGGACGAAGAACTCGAGATCACCCACCACGGATTCCGAGCACACGATGTCTGACACCGCGACGATCGAGTCGAGCACCGAGGCGGAGTCGGATGGCGCCGAGGCCGCGGCACCTTCGGAGCTCGGATCTGGCATGGCCCACCGGGCCCGGTCGCAATCAGTGCTGGGCCGCCACTGGTCGCCGTCGGGCGTTGTCGGCGCCGTCGGCCGGGCCAGCGTCGGCTTCGGCCTGGCGGTCGGTCGGTCGCGTTCGATCCGTCCCACGGTGCGATTCGACGACCTGAACTCTGCAGCGCTGCGACCGTCGTTCGACGTCTGGCGTCGTCAGCGAAGCCGCGATGGTGAGGTCGACGACGGCCGAGCCGGAGAGATGACGCCGGTGGTGCGGGGCGCCTCGATCGAGCACCGCCCGACGGTTCGCACGCCGGATGCAGCGGTTCGCACGCCGGATGCGGCAGTTCGACGTTCGACCGAACGGCTTCGACGCCATCCTCAGCGTCGACCTCGGCCGACGTGGACAGATCAGATCATCCAACGCAGCTCGATCGGATTCGTCGCATCCGCCCCAAAGCACGGCGTGCCCGTCTCACCCCTTCCGTCGGACTTCGTGCCGAGCGGCGACGCGAAACTGGATCAGCTCCGTTTGCTCATGCGTCAGCGTGAGGGCGGCGTCGACCGAGTGACTGCGGCGGCGGCCGCTGACCGTGCGACGTCGCCGACAGGCCCGTCGGCGCCTGATGCCGGCGCGTATCAGACGGTGCTTCGCCGTACGACCGCGGCCGAGCCGACGGTGTCGGTCGTCGCCGATGGACCCGGCCGGCTGGCGCGTGCGTTGCGCCCCGAGTCGGCGCTCGCACCAACCGTTCCTCAGGCACGGCTCGGTGAGTCGCCAGCACCAGCGGGCTCAGCGTCGCGTTCGCCCGATGGGCGACCGGTCACCTCGGTGGCAGAACGTTCAGCCGCCCCCGGTCGACGCGCCACCCGGTCGACGCGATCGGCCGAACCGCCGAGCCGGCTCGAGCAGCTCCGGGCAGCGCTGATCCAGCAAGGGCTGCTGACCGACGGGCCTGATGACGGTGGTGGCGAGTCGCCGGCTGGGAACGACGACGTCTCACCGCGCATCGATGATCGCAGCGACACGTCACGTTCGTCGAGCACCGTCGCCGACCTGCAACGTTCAGTTGCCACCGAGGGCCCTCGTCCGACTCGCAGTGCTCCGGCGCGAACGGGCGGATCGGCGCCGCCCGCCGCACCTGACGCCGGTCTGCGCCCCAGACCGAGCACCGCTCGCGCCGACCTGTCGTCGCAGGAGTCGGGGTCGGTGGCCTCACTCGATACGACGACGTTCATAGGAAGCGGGGAACGCGAGAGCGGTGTCGGCGCCGTTGCGCTCGCCGAACGGACGAGCGCGACGGCGCTCGCCGAGCAGGCATTCCCGCCGGCGCCTGACACAGCGCGCCCGGTCACCGCGAACCCCGGCGACTCGCCAGCGGCACCCTCCTCGCTGGCCAGTGCGGCGCCGGTGACATCGCGTCCGGCTCACCAGCTCCGGGCACAGCGACTCCTGCGGTCGGGCCTCGCCGCCGAACCGTCGTTCTCGAATGACGCCGACGCTGTAACTGAGTTCGCCGACGCACCGTCAGGCCAGCGCGGTGGCGTCGGTGTGGTGCCGACGAATACCGCGATCGATCGCGTCGTCGCGGCCACCGTGCCGAGGGTGACGACCCGGCCAGCGCACGGAATCAGTGTCGATCAGCCGACGCTCACCCGTGTCGACTCCTCACCGGCGACCGTCGTACGCCGAGTCACACTCCCGCGGGCGCTGTCGAGCACGCACCGCCCTGCTTCCCAACTCCCCGTCTCACACGTACGAACGGTGTCAGACACCGTTCGTGCACCGGCACGGGTGTCGGCGGTCAGCCTTGGCGAGGCACAGTCCGCAACTCACTCCGCGGCCCGCTCCTCCACCCAGTCCGTCATGTCGGTCGGGGCAAACGCCATGGGAGTCACCGGAGACGCTTCGACGGCTCCGGGGTCAGCGGTGGTTGCTCCGGCGAGAACGGGCGCACTGCTCGACGTCGTTCGCCGATTCGCTGTGGCGGACCGCGCCGTCACACGGACTTCGTTGCCGCTGACGGCAACGGCTGCGCCGCCGGTCGTGCAGCGATCGAGCGAACGGACGGCCTCGCTGCAGTCGGCCCCGTTCACCGACGTCGAAGGACGTCCGGCAGGGTCCCTCGTGTCGGACGAATCGCCGGTGGACGAGCGCCGGGAGCGTCGCCTGGCGGTCGACCAGGATTCCGCCGAAGTGATGCGCCCCGTCCGACCGGCTGAGCGAGTCGCCGAACAGTTCATGACCGCACTGTCAGAGACGGTCCGGCGTCGCCCCGCGCCGTTGCCCACGACATATCGGCCGTTGGCGGATGCGATTGCCGGTCCGCGGCCGGTCATGCTCTCGACGGACACGGCTTCTCGCAAGGCGCTCCGGTCGGTCGGCAAGGTCGCAGCCACCACTGGCGACACGATCCACCTCGACCCTCAGGCCGTTTCGTCGGCACGGCTCGATGAGGTGATGGCGCACGAACTCACCCACATCGCCCATTCCTCACCTGTGCCACGGTTCTTCGACGACCTCGACGACAGTCCCGAGGAGCGGCGCGCCGAACAGGTCGCCAAGTTGATGTCCCGCTCACCCCTCGCCCCCTCGGCCACCACCAGCGCTCCACCCGCACTCCGTCGCCGGGACGATGCGACGATCCGGCGCTCCCCGGCATCCGCTCCGCAGCCGGCGTCGAGTGGGGGCACGGTGTCGGCGCAGGCGCTCGCGTCGAGTCTCACTCGCAACCGCTCATCTGGCACCTCGAACGTCGTCCAACGCTGGGAGAGTGCCGCTCCATCTCGGTCGTCGTCCTCGTCCTCGTCGAAGCAGGCGCCGCAGATCGGTTCGCATCGTTCCGCATCGACCTCGGGCTCGTCGACCAGCGCGACGACCGAGTCCAAGTCGGAACCTGCGCCGTCGGCGGAGTGGTTCCGTGAGCAGCTCGCCGCCAACCTCGACCACGTGGTCAAGCTGCTCGAGGACCGGATGATCGTCGAACTCGAACGTCGTGGTGGACGAGCCTGGAGGCAATCCTGATGTCGAATCAACTGCAGAAGGCGTACCTCGAAGTCGAGACCGGCGCCCGCATCGACTGCATGTTCAACCCGACGAGCTTCTCGTTCGCGACGCAGAACCGGTGGGAGTCGGACAGTGTGCCCGGCAAGGCCACGCCCACGTTGCGCTACGCCGGTGGCTCGGGTGGCACGTTCAGCTTGAACCTGATCTTCGACACCACCGACACCGGCAGGCCGGTCAGCAACTTCACCAACAAGCTGCTCAAGCTGATGGACGTCGACACGTCGCTGCCCGGCTTCGACTCCAGTATCGGCAACGGGCGTCCTCCGTGGGTGAAGTTCCACTGGGGCACCCACGTGCACTCGTTCAAGGCCGTGATCACCTCGACGAACATCACGTTCACCTACTTCTCCAACGAGGGCCTGCCGCTTCGCGCCACCGCCGACCTGTCGCTCGAGCAATATGAACCCGACGCGAACTGGGGACCGCAGAACCCCACCTCGGGCACACCGAAGCCCCACCGGACGCACCAGGTGCAGGTCGGTGACACGCTCGATCGGATCTCGGCGCGTTACTTCGGCGACTCGACGCGTTGGCGTGACATCGCGTCGCTCAACGGCATCCAGGATCCGCTCGATCTCACCCCCGGTCGCCTGCTCTCGATTCCCGAACGGCAGAACTGATGCCGAAGACGTTCACGTCGCTGCGCCCGATCGTCAAGGCGGACGGCTCGAAACTCAGCGAGGAACAGCACTCGGCGCTCACCAGCATGCGGGTCACGAAGGGTCTCGGAACCCCGGCGCACGCCCGCCTCGCATTCACCGTGACCAAGGAGTCGCCCACGATCTCCGCGAAACTCGGAAGCTCGCTGACGATCAGTGCCGATGGTCTCAAGAACGCCGACGCGAACGTCGACTGGGAACTGTTCGATGGTGTCGTCGTGAGCGTGGGTATCGAGCTGGCGACGGGCACCACGCAGACGCTGATCATCGAGGCCTACGACAAGCTGTACAAGCTCGGGCGTCAGACCGTCGCCAAGTCGTACCTGAACAAGCGGCCGGCTGACATCGTCAAACAGCTCGCGCGTGAAGCGGGTTTGAGCGCGAACGTCCACAGCTCGTTCGGAGGGACCGCCGAGTCGGTTGCTGCGTACCAGTACGGCACGGCGTACGCCTACATCGATGCCATGGTGCGCAACGAAGGTTGTGAGTGGTTCGTCGAGCAGGCCTCGCTGCACGTCCGTCCACGTGCGTCGGCCAGTGGTGCGCCCGTCAAGCTCACGGTGGGGCAGAACCTGCTCGACTTCTCGGCCAGGTTCAGTGGCGTTGATCACGTCGACAAGGTCACCGTGACCGGATGGGACGTCAAGACGAAAGCGCCGATCGTCGGCCAGGCAACGTCGACGGGCACGTCGGCCGGGACGGCGAACAGTGTGCTGACTGCAGCCGCGGTGAAGAGGTCGGGAGTCGGGGGAACCACGGCGTTGTCGATTCCGCGACCGGTGGCCGATCAGGGGGAGGCGGAACGCCTCGCCACCGGCATCGTGAATCGGCGGGAGTCGGACATGTTGCGCGCCCGCGGGCGTGCCATTCCGGACGATGGGATCGTGCCCGGCGCCAAGCTGGAGTTCGAGGGACTCGTCGGCGACTGGGACGGCACCTACTACTGCACCGAGGTCGAACACATCTGGGGGGCATCATCGTTCGACACCTACTTCGAGGTGGGCTCCAGCGAACCGGACTCGCTCGTCGACCTCCTCGGCGGATCGGCCACGCCGTCCCTCGATCGGATGCTGGGCAGCCTCACGATCGGAATCGTCACCAACAACGACGACCCCGACAAGCTGAACCGGGTCAGGCTGAAGTTGCCGTACCTCTCCCAGGAGCAGGAGACCGGCTGGGCACGAGTGCTGCAACCCGGGGCGGGCAAGGGCCGAGGCTGGAATGTGCTTCCTGAGATCGACGACGAAGTGCTCGTCGGGTTCGAGCACGGCAGCATCGATCGGCCATTCGTGCTGGGCGGGCTCGTGAACGGCAAGGATCAACCGCCCTATCTCAACAACAGTGGCCTGCTCGACAATGGCAAAGTCGTTGCCCGCACGTTCACGTCGTCGCTCGGTCACGAGATGTACGTCGCCGACGGTTCGAAGGCAGCCGATCAGCACATCAAGCTGATCACCGCTGGTCGGGAAGCGACGTTGTTCCTCGGCGTCGAGAAGATCGACCTGCAAGCCGAGGGAATCCCGGTCAAGGTGTTCAACGGCGATGGGTCGATCGAGATCGCAAAGAACGGGGCGATCACCATGGACAGCAAGAACAGCATCACGATCAAGGCCGCCCAGGACGTCAAGATCGAAGGCGCGAACGTGTCGATCAAGGCCAACGCCGCAGCGAAGGTCGAGGGGGTCACCGTCGACGTCAAGGCCTCGGCCAAGGGATCGTTCGATGGCGGCGGGATGGCCGAGGTCAAGGGCGGAATGGTGAAGATCAACTGATGTCCGATCCATCCGACTTCATCGGCCGCGGAATCGCCTTCCCGATGCGTGTCGACCAATCCGGCTCGATCGCCACGTCGTCGGGGGCGAGCGACATCGACTCGTCGATTCGCATGATCCTCACCACCGCGCCCGGGGAACGGCTCATGCGCCCTGCGTTCGGCTGCAAGATCTGGGAGCTGCTGTTCGAACCGATCAACGCCAACACCCTCGGTCTCATGAGCGAGGCCGTGAAAGAAGCGATCGGCCGGTGGGAGCCTCGCGTCACGCTCGAAGACGTGCGTCTCGACCCGTCGGGCCAGCATGCGGGTGAAGTGTTGATCGAGATCGACTACCTGATCCGCACCACCAACGACCGTCGCAACCTCGTGTACCCGTTCTACGTGATCCCCCGAGAGGACGAGCCATGAGTCTCCCCGTCACCAACCTCGACGACCGCAAGTTCCAGGACCTGGTCGACGAAGCCAAGCGGATGATCCCGCAACTCTGCCCCGAATGGACGAACCACAACCTGTCCGACCCCGGCGTGGCGCTGATCGAGTTGTTTGCATGGATGACCGAGACGATGCTGTACCGGCTCAACCAGGCGCCCGACGTGTTCTACACGCGCATGCTCAACCTGTTGGGTTTCGAGCAGTTCCCCGCCGCTGCGGCGCGCGCCGACCTGACGTTCTGGAACACCGGTGGCCGCTCGGAGCCGATCGCGATCCCGGCCGGAACCCAGGTCTCCACGTCCGGCACGATCGGCGACACCAAGGTGTTCACCACGCTCGCCGACACCCTGATCGTCCCACCTCGGATCACCGCTGCGCTCACGTCCGAGGGCGAGGATCGTTACGTCAACGTGTGGGACGACCTGAGTGCCGGCCTCACCGGCGTGAAGTGCTTCCCGTCGGAACCGATGACGCCCGGTCAGGCGTTCTACATCGGCTTCGAGAATTCGCTGGCGGGCAATGCGATCCGCCTCAACATCCAGGCAACCGTCGAAGGCATCGGCGTCAATCCTGGCCGGCCGCCGCTGGTGTGGGAGACGTGGCAGGGCGAAGGCTGGGTGGGCGCCACGATTCCCGAACTGCTCGGACCCGGTGAGGTCGCCGACACGACCGGCGGGCTCAACCGCGACGGCAGCCTGATCCTGCTGTTGGCGGCCGAGCATCAACCGTTGACGCTCGGCGGTGTACGCGCCCATTGGCTGCGGGCACGGCTCCTGTCCGCCAGCGCAGACCGCCCGGCCTATCGTGCGTCGCCGCAGCTGCGCCGAGTCACCGCGGAGAGCATGGGCGGAACGGTGGTCGCCGAGCACAGCGCCGTCATCGTCGACGACGTGATCGGCAAGAGCACCGGCAAGCCGGACCAGGTCTTCCGATGCAGCAACACTCCGGTCCTTCCTCGAAACGAGCACGAGACGCTCGAGGTCGACGACGACGGCACCATCGTGCAGTGGACCGAGGTCAGCGACTTCGTCGACTCGAACCGCGATGATCAGCACTTCGCCTGGGACTCCTACACCGGCGAGATCCGGTTCGGACCATTGATCCGGTACCCGGACGGCACGATGCGCCAGCACGGCGCCGTGCCCGCCGAGGGTGCGCGCATCCGTTTGAACACGTACCGCAGTGGGGGAGGGGCCGCTGGCAACGTCGGCGCCAACACGCTCACCTCGCTGCAGACGGCGCTGCCGTACATCGCTCGTGTCCAGAACCTCCTGCCCGCCCGCGGCGGCGTCGACGCCGAGACGGTCGAGAACGTCAAACGGCGCGGCCCGCAGTCGTTGCGTGCCGGTGGCCGAGCGGTCACCGTGTCCGACTTCGAGCGACTCACCGCCCAGGCCGACAGTCGTGTCGGCCGGGTCCGTTGCCTGCCGCCGGTGCAGCCGGGCGACCCGGTTCGGTTGCTGGTGGTGCCGTTGATCAAACAGCCGCCCGAGATGCTGCAACTCGATCACTTCGCACTGCCCGACGACATGATCCAACGCATCGGTGCCTATCTCGACGACCGCCGCATCCTGGGCAGCAAGATCGAAGTGGGCACGCCGTATTACCAAGGTGTCACCGTGGCAGCGCTCGTGTCGGCTCGACCCGGCCGACCGCACTCACTCGTGCAGGAGCGGGCGATGCGCACGCTGTACGACTTCATCAACCCGCTCACCGGTGGGCCGGACGGTCTCGGATGGTCATTCGACGTCGACCTGAATGCGGCGGCGATCTTCCAGCTGCTCGAAGCCGTCGAAGGTGTCGAGCGCGTCGATGAGGTCCTGTTCTTCGAGTACGACCTGCGCAACCAGGAGCGCATGGGTTTCGGCAAGGAGCTGGTCAAGCTCGCGCCGGATTCGCTGTTCCTGTCGACGAACCATCAAGTGATCGTGAGATGACATGAGACGCGACGACTGGCTCCTCCATCAACTCCCGGTCGGCATGGCCGAGGACGACTTCCTGTTCCGGTTCGTGTCGATCTTCCAACGTGTCAGCGACACCGTCGTGCACCAGATCGACACGCTGCCGCACATGTTCGACCCGACGGTCGCCCCGGAGCCGATGGTGCAGGCCATGGCGCAGTGGCTCGGCGTCGACTGGCTCGACTCGTCGATCGACGGGCGGTTGCAGCGTGAGATCGTGCTGCAGTACGCGCAGATGATCCAGTGGCGCGGCACCAGACGCGGCCTCGAGCAGTTGCTGGAACTGCTCAGCGGTGCGCCGGCAACGGTGCGGGACTCGGGCGGTGTCTTCCCGGAGGGCGAATCGCCTGCTGCACCTCCGCACGTGCGTCTCGACGTCGAGTCGGCCGGTTGGAACTCGGTGCCCGACCTGGTGCGGATCATCCGCGACGAACTTCCGGCGACGGTGACCTTCGATCTCTGGATCGCGGGCGACCGGGTCTGGCCCACCGACGAGCAGCTCGCGGCCCGCACCGGTCAGCTGCCTCAGCGACGCACACCGAAGGCGAGCACGTCGCCAGTGCCTGCCGGCCATGACGCATCGTCCGCAACGGAGCGCACCGATGGCTGAGATCACCTGTCCCGAATGCGGTCATCAGACCGACCTGGTGTCGATCCGCCGATCGTCGGAGGAGTTCTGCACGCAGTGCGACTACCCGCTGTTCTGGGTGTCGTCGAACGTGCCGACCACGACGAAGGGAGCCAACAGCGACTCGACGCTGCGGCGGCTCCCGGGTGCCGGTGGCCGCAATCGGGTGGGCACCAAGGTGTGTCCCGAGTGCGGCGAGCTGAACCCGCTGGGCGAGACGCACTGCATCCGTTGCACCGCGGAACTCGACCCCAAGCCCGCCGCGCCGCCCGTCGTGGTCGCTACACCTCCGCCCCTGCCGCCACCGCCTGAACCCGAACCCGAGCCCGAGCTGATCACCACCCCCTGGTGGTGGTGGCCCGCCGCCGCGCTCATCGCGTCAGCAATCGCCATCCCCATCCTCGCCTCCCTCTGACCAGACACATCCGGTGTCAGACACCGGATGAACGTCAGGCGCGCTCGACGACTTCGGTCACGGTGCGACGGTGATTCTGCCGTCGGCGGGTGTCGTCGTCGCCTTGCCGGCAGAGTCGAGCGCAACGGTGATCGAACCCGTCTGGGTCGCGGTCGTCGCCCAGATCTTGTATGACGTGCTCGGGGAGAGGTTGCTGTTCAGCTTGTAGGCGCCGCCGGCGACCGAGGTGGTCGTGCGGTCTGATTCGGTCGGCGTGCACGGCGAGGTGGAGGTCGACGGGCACACGACGACGGTGGCACCGACCACAGCAGCTGGCGTCGAGGCATTGTCGAACACGGTGCCGGTGATGGCGGGCTGGAGCAGAACCGCGATGTCCTTCGTCAACGTGGGCGGCAGTGAACCGACGGGGCCGGACTGCGTCAGGAAATCGGGGTGCGAGACTCGCCATGTGGTCGGCTTTGTGTCTTCCGCGACGCCGACCGTGCTCGTTCCGGTGCCGTTGGTGTCGTCGGAGTTGATCACCGTGCCGACGTTGTTCAAGATGTCGGTCGTCGCCATGCTGACCTTGTCCGGTGTGCCCGTCTTCGTCACGGTGAACTCGTAGTTGATGGTGCGCTTCGTGAGGTTGATCGTCGGGGCCGTCGGGGTTCCCGTGCTGGCGACGGTGACCGTGGGAGATCCCGTGCTGACGCCGATGCCGAGCTGATCGTATGAGAGCGTCCACACCTTCGTTTCGCCACCCGGCCCGGCGTCGAGCACGATGGAGTAGACACCGGTGGCGGTCACCGATCCCTTGACGTCAGCCATTCCCGATGCCGTGGCGGTGATGACGTCGGTGGCGACGGGTGCACCGGGAATCGAGCCGCTGACGGTGGGTTTCAACGCGAGCGCGATCGACACCGGCGGGTCGTTGATGATCGCTGCGGGGATGGTCACCTTCTGGGCCCGATACCCGGTGGCCGTGGCGGTGGCCTCGAACGGCGTCGGCGACGCGGGAACCGCAGGGTTCTTGAATTGGAACGGTGTCGAGGTCGACTGCGTGAGCACTGTCCCACCGGTGAGGGTGACGGTTGCAGTGCTCGGGCCGGAGACGTTCACCCGGACGTAGCGAGGCAACGCCAGGTTGACACCCTTGACGTCGCCGACATTGACGGTGGTGTCGGCCGACTGCTGAGGCGGATACGGGTTGGTGGCCGTGGCTTGTGCGTAGTACGTGCCGGCTCGGACGTCGAAGATGTTCGTCGTGCCGCCACGGGGTGGCTCGACCGCGAGCGTGGCCTTGTTCACCAACGTGATCGACAGACCGGCAGGATCAGGCAACCCGTTCTGGTTGGTGACGTTCACCGTGACCACGGCGATCTTGTCGATCTCGACGTTCTGAGTGACCGCAGTGCCGACCGGCGAGACCGACAACGGGTCGATCTGCAGCGGGAAGTACCCCGTCTGCGCGACCGTGAGGGCGTACGTGGTGCTTGCCGGCACGTCGAACCAGTAGTTGCTGCCGCTGACACCGGCACGGAGTTCGGGCGGGTTCGGCGTGCCCACCGTGATCGTGTACGTCTTGCCACCGCCGACCAGTGTCATCGTGGCCCCGGTCTGGAGGCCGATCCGAGTGGTCGTCCCCGTGCGCTGCTGCGCCGTTCCTTGCAGACGCACGAGGCTGGGCGTGGGAAGCGATGCTGGTGTACCGATCCTGCGTCCGCTCACGAGCGGGAGCGCGATCGACACGTCGACGCTCACGGTTCCGGGCAATGCGTTGGCCGGATCGATCGTGCCGTGCAGTGGGTCGGTGAACGCCAGCGTGTAGGTGCCGACCTCGGGAGCGACCGAGTTCATGATCAGTATGTTCGAGCCGGCACGCTTCTCGAAGGTGTGGCCGGTGGAGATGGCGCCCGTCGCTGACGTCAGCGTCACCGTGGTCGTCTCGGGGAAGGCCGGGTCGAGGCCGGGGTATGCGCCGGGGCCGAGATCGATCTCAACGGGTGATGGGTCGACTCGGTAGACGAAGGTGGGCCCGTCCTGGGGGCCGATTCCCGCAGCGACGGTGACCGGTTGTGTCGCCTGGACCAGTGTGTAGCCCGGAACGATCGGCGGCGCGGTGATGAGGTGGGACCCGACCGGCATCGACTCGAGCGTGTAGGTCCAGAAGCAGTTGGCGGGCGTGGTGCACGTCGGCGACTTGACGGCAGGCAGCGACGTGCGGCTCCCGTTGTCGGGGTTGATGTTGGTGGTGAGACTGCCGTTGACACTCGTGCGGACATCGGTCTCGTACGTGCTCGTGAGGATCGGTGCAGGGGACGCGGACAGTTCGACCACTCCGGCGGGTACGGCGTTGTTCTGAGCGACCAGCTTGCCGACCACGCTGGCGCGCAGTGCAGGCAACGGGGCGATGACGGTGGCCCTGCTCGGTGTTGCGCCCGCGGTCGAGTTGGGCACGGTGACCGCCACGATCGCCGGGAAGGCGATTTCCTTGGTGGGGTCGAGGGTGTCGAACTTGCTGATCCTCAGGCAGTAGCTGCCGGGGGCGATACCGATGACCGCGGCCCCGACGGTGGGGATGGTCTCGCGTGGAGTTGCAGGGAACGGGGCGGTGCACGGTGCAGTGCCGAGATACCGGTCGAACACAGCGCCGTCAACGTCGCTGCCGCCGATGAGCTGTGTGAGCGCATCGACTGACAGCTCCGACGGTCGCAGGACGAGTTCATACGCCGCGACGTCGGTACCCGTCGACGCGCCGAGCACGACGGTCTGGGTCGGGAAATCCTGGTATTCGGGGTGCGACGGCGTGAGTTGGTAGGTGCCGGGAAGGCCGGTGACCACGAAGCTGCCTGGCGTCGGGCCGGCTTCCAGCTTCGGCGCTGGGTCGCCCGCCACGGCGCCGAGGCGCGTGACCGCCAGGTCGGCAGGTCCGCTCAGCGGGAGATCGAGGAGAGCGCCCGAAGTCTGCCGGCCCTTGATCGAGCCGGTGATCGACTTGAACGAGTCGATGTAGAGGTCGATGTCGGCGACTTGCCCTGCGACCAATGGAACGAGGAGATTCCGGGCGTCGACGATCGGATCGGTCACCAACGGCCCGGTTCGCGCTGTCGAGAGATCGAAGTCCTCGAGTTGGACTGCCAACCGGTAGTTGACCGGAGTCGTGGTCGGCAGAGCGGCGGCGACCGGGATGCCAGCCAACTCGTAGCGGTTGCCGGCGTTGGGTGCGGAGATCGGTCGATCGGTGACGGTGCCGGTCAGGTCGGGAGTCGCCGGCGCCGTGAGGTCGAGACCTGCCGGCAAGGTGATCGGAGTCGTCGGGGACGTCTTGTCGAAGAGTCGGACCCGGACAGTGGCGAGTTCGGTGAAGGTTGCATTGACGCCCGTGATCGTTCCGCCCGGTTCGAGCCGACCGGAGAAGTCGGCGGGTGTCGGCTCTCGGAAATGGTTGGTCGGTGCGTCGAAACCGATGTTCCACGTTCCGGCCAGCGCGTTGGCGAACGAATAGTCACCCGTCGTTGCATTCGGTGTGGCTGTGCGAGCTGTGCCCATCGGGTCGGTGGCACGCACCACCACCTGGGCGAGCTGATTGGTCGGCGCGGCGGTCTGGATCTTCACCGTGCCGCTGATGGTGCCGGGGGCCGGTGGTTTGAGCTCGACACCGAAACCGGTGCTGTCGACGGGCTGGGTGACGACGGTGTTCGTGCCGCTCGTCACGTTCCTGTTGGTCTCATTGATCGTGACGGGGACGGAACCGGGTGTGAAGTTCGGTGTCGCGAACGCGTAGTCCGAAATGCCGAACACTTGGCCATTCAGTGTCCACGCCCCGGTCGTGGCATCACTGGTGGTGCTGAGCGGGCCGACGTTGGCGATCGGTCGGGGATCGGGAATCGTGGCTGTTGCCTCGTTCGTCGTGAAACCGGTGATGACGTTGGTGGCCGAGATGGCCACGTTGCCCAAGGGTCGCTTCGGGGCAGCGGTCGTGCCGGTGTCGAACCAGAACACGGTGCCGTTGAGCGCGGCGGGCGTCTTCACCATCGCCGCGGCGGCGAGTCGATCGCTGGAAACCGATCCGTTGCTGGCGACGATGTTCGTGAATTGGACGGTGCTCTGGATCCGTCCGTTCGCGGTGACGCTGAACTGGCAGTTGCCAGGCAGCTCGTTGGTCGGGATCAACGCGGCGACGGCAGTTGGCGACATCGTGAACGTGTCGAGCAGGTTGTTGTCCGGCGGATTCGAGTTGCCGAAGGCATCGGTGATCTTGATGTCCGCAGCGGGAACCGGCTTGGTGTTGCACGCCCCGGTGACATTGAGCGTCGAGTCGTCGAGCGCGTCGTACTCGACGGTGACTCCGTTGAGTCGAGGCTTGTAGATCTTGCCGGTGATCGTCGGGTACGGGTCGGCCTCGATTGGTGGGATCTCGAGTGGCTTGACTTCGGCATTGGTCAGGATCGGCACGAGGAATGACATCGTTCGTCCCCGGACTTCCGGTGACGTGTCGAGGATCTGGTCGTTGCGCACGAGGAAGCCGAGCGGCGACGTGGCCTGGATCCGGTACACGCCGGTGGCGAGAGCAGCAGGCGGAGTCGTCCAGGTCCCTGCGGCGTTGGCGACGTAGCTGCCGGCGGGCACCCCGACGGTGTCGGTGTCGGTCTGGAGACGGAACAGGTTGACGGCGTACCCCGTCAGTGGTGTCTTCGTCGGATCGAGCGAGTTGACCATGATCCCCGAAGCCGAACCGAGCTTCTGCAGCCTGATCTCGGCGCGCTCGCGTGTCTGGCCGACCGATCTGGTCACCGGGGCCGACACGTTGTAGCCGGCAGCGGTCACGTTGATCGTCCAGGTACCGATCGGTAGGTCCTCGAAGGTGACCGCCGAGGCATCGGGATCCTGCAACACCCGGACATCGGCGGTCCGGTTGCGGCTGATCGTGACCTTGGCGTTGTTGATGCCCGCGGGGACGATCGTCGAGTCCTCGTTGATCACCGACACGACCAGCGAACCCGCTCCGACCGCCGGCGGTCCGGTGCTGAGCGGAAGCGTGATCGTGAGCGGAGTGGGGCTCTCTCCGGCGGTGAGCGTGGTGAACTCGGTGGCGCTCTCGTGTTGGAAGTGTTCGACCGTGATCGTGTAGTCGCCAGGCGGCAACCGGTCGATCTCGAAGGCTCCGGTGGGTGACGTCGATGCGCGGAACTGCAGGTCGCCCGTGGACACGATCAGGCCGGCGCTCTCGATCCCGCCCCCGCCGGAACTCAGCACCCGTCCGGTCAGCGTGCTGGTGGTGCTGGTCATCGAGAAGTCGACGCCGCCCAGCGAACCGTTCAGCGGCACCCGTCGGCTGTTGGTGACGTAGCCGTCGAGTTCTGCCTGAACGGTGTAGTCGGCCGGAACCGCCAACTGCGGCAGGCTGTAGAAACCGATGTTGCCCTCGGTGAGCGTGGTCGTCGTGAGCGTGGTTTCGCCGTTCGATGCGGTCACGGTGACTCCGCCGAGGCCGGTTGCGTTCGACGTGATCACGCCGGTGATCGAGCCGAGACCTGGCGCCATCTGGAGTGCGAGGCCAGTCGGTTTGTCGCCGGGTTCGAGGCGCACCTGGCGGACTGCCGTTGAGTACCCGCGTAGCGTCGCCGTGACGGTGTACACGCCCGGGGTGCTCACGCCCTGGAGCGACCAGGCGCCCGTGCCCGACGCCGACGTCGTCACGAATTCGAGCGTGCCGTCGGTGATGCGCACCTCGGCCCCGCCGAGCGAACCCGACGGCCCGACGACCGATCCGCTGAGCGAACCGTTGGCCGGCTTCATGGTGACGTCGAGATCGATCGGTTCGCCGTCGGCCCTCGGAGTCAGCACGAACGACTGCGTGTCGTAGCCGGGACTCGAGAAGGAGACCTCGTAACTCTGACCCTGCAACACATCGGTGAACAGCCAGACGCCATCGGCGCCTGGGACCGTCGAATCGGGTTCGATAGCCACCGTTCGTCGCGTCGGTGACCCGACGATGTCGTTGAGCGTGGTCGTCCGCGCGGACCAGATCTTGCCGGATTGTTCGCTCGGCTGTGCGGCACGCAGCCCGATCGGAGCAGCTTCAGGACTCGTCGGCGCACCGAGCTCGATCGGGGTCAGCGCAATGGCGACGGTGCTGGGATCGCCGTCGATCTCGACGGTGCCTCGCAAGATCGTTGCCTGTGGTTCGGGCGCCGACACCTCTTGCTCGTCGTCCGGCAGCGGCGCGCCGTTCGACAGGGTGTCCGGCTTGCCGTCGCCGTTGGTGTCGATGGCGGTGATCGGGTTGCCGTCGGCGTCGACCAGCGTGTCGGGGATGCCGTCGCCGTCGGTGTCGGTGCCGGAGATCGGGTTGCCGTCGGCGTCGACGAAGCTGTCGGGGATGCCGTCGCCGTCGGTGTCCGTGGCGGTCACCGGGTTGCCGTCCGCATCGAAGAAGGCGTCGGGGATGCCGTCGCCGTTGGTGTCGATGCCGACCAGTTGGGTCGACGCTTCGGTGCCATCGTCGCGATTGGACAGCCACAGCGCAACGCCGCCGATCGCTGCCAGCCACAGCGCAACCACCGTGACTGCTGCGAGCACCATTCGGAAGCGGTGTGCGAACAGCGGGCGCTGCACGTACGCAGCGGTGACG
The DNA here is from genome assembly GCA_963828415.1 of Ilumatobacteraceae bacterium. GTDB lineage: Bacteria > Actinomycetota > Acidimicrobiia > Acidimicrobiales > Ilumatobacteraceae > Sva-07. Next base: position 568,177 of record CAWHEI010000012.1, on the reverse strand, counting down.
GACGTACTCGACGCCCGGCCCCGCGCGGTGATCAGGATGTTGTGCTGTGTGCGCTCGCCTGACCAGTGGCGCGGACCCTTGACGTCGCCTCGGGCAACCACACGTTGGCCAGGCAGCAGCGAGATCGCCGACGGCGTGAACGACACGGCGACGTCGGGGGCTTCGCCGGAGAGTGCGATCTCGACCGGCAGCGCCTCGTTGTTGGTGACGTCGAGGTGGAACTTGGCCTTGCGCCGAGCTCGGATCGTCGAGGGTTGCGGTACCAGTTCGACCCGAGCCACGGACTGGATCGACACGGTGAACGGCGTCAACGCCGCTCGATCGTTCGGTCGGTTCGACGTGGCTTCGAACGCGGCTGCGTGTTGTCCGATGCCCAGCGATCGCGGCACGACGACGACGACGTCGGCCGTCACCGAGGTGCCTGCGGGCACGGGCACCCTCAGGGGGGGCGGCTCGGCGACTTCGTTCAACGCCTCGTGGGCAAGTCCGACCACGGAGATCGTGTAGATCGCGTCGATGGTGGCGTCGTTGAAGATCTCGACGCGACCCACGACGGATTCGCCGGGTGAGGCGCCGATCGTGGGCGTGAGGGCGACGAGGCGGAAACTCATTGTCTGATCACGAAATCGGGGACGGTGATGTTCGCGCCGGGCTGGGTGCGAATCACTTCGGAATCGAGAGGATCAGATGCGTCAGGGCTGGCGAACACGGCGATGACGTAGTCGACGGGGGCATCGAGCGCACTGAAGCGGTACGAACCGGTTGCGTCGGTGGTCGTGACCAGTTTCGGCGTGACCGGGAACAGCGCCGTCTCGTACAGCTTCATCGTGTACTGGCGTACCGACACGTCCGTGGCGATCACTCGGCCGGACACGCTGGCCTGCTGACCGAGTTGCACGGTGAGGTCGGGTACGGGATTCGACGACGAGACGTTGACCAGGATGACGACCGGGACGGTGCCCACCCGGCTGGCCGTGAGCGTGTAGGCCCCCGGGGCGATGTTGGCGAACTCGAAGCGTCCCCGGGTGGGTTCGTCGGCCGTCAGCATCACCAGTGCGTCCGCGCCATCCGTCAAGCTCACCGTCGCCTGCGACGCAGGAGTCCCGTCCACGTCCAGCACCACGCCGCCGACGGTAGTGCGTTCCGGCGACAAGCTGACGTCGACCCCCGTCTGGTTCTGCGTGCCTGCCAACGGGTCGAGATCGACCACGCGAACCTGTGGGATCGTGTCGGCGCCGGAGAACGTGAGGGTGTAAGTGCGCGGTGCGGGAAGGTTGAAGAACGAATACGTGCCAGCAGCACTTCCTTGGCTGACCACTGCGGTAGTTCGGTTGATGTCGCCGCCAGTGATGTTCACGGTGAGTCCGCGGGCCGGTGCGCCGTTGACGAGTGCTCGGCCGGTCACCGATCCGGTCGCTGGAATGAGTTGGACCCCGAACTCGGCGTTCGGCGCCGACGTCTCGAGCGCGACGGTGCGCGCCTCGGTCGAGAACCCGGGAGCGCTGATCGTGACGGTGTACTGGCCGGGGACTGCGAGGTCACGAAGGGTGAAGGATCCGACGTCGCCTTCCGTCAACGACACGGTTTCGACCCGGTTGGTGCCGTCGGTGGCGATGACGGTGGCGCCACCGAGTGGGCGTCCCGGCGCGCTGACCGTACCCGTGATGACTCCGTTGCCGGGCCGCAGCGTGATTTCGATGTCACCAAGACCCTGGCCCGGCTGGAGCACGACCGCTCGAGTTTCGGTTGCAAACCCGGGCTTCGAGATGACCATCTCATATTGGCCCGGCGAGGGGATGTCGGGCAGTACGAACATGCCATCTGGTCCCACCTCGACGGTGGCGACTACACCCGGAGCGCTCGGATCGGACTGTCCGGGAGCGAGCAGCGTGATGGTGGTGCCGCTCGGATCGTCGATTGCGACGACGCCTTCCACGGGAACCGGGATCCCACCGATCTGGATCGGCTCGAGCAGCGTGATCTCTCCCAACTCCACTTCGATGGGCGTCGAGCCGTCCGACGTGGCGGTGTTGCCGTACCAGATCTGATTGACGCCCGATCCGCTGAGCTGCAGGAGGTAGGTGCCGGCGCCGAGGTTCGAGAACGTGAACGCGCCGTCGTCGTCGGTCGCCGCCGACGACACCGGCGTCGTCTCGTCACCCTCGACGTAGAGCTCCGCAGTTGCACCGGAGAATCCGGTGCCAGTCGTGCGCGACACCAGGGTGCCCCGGACGGTGCCGGGGTTGGCGGGCACGACCGCGCCGCCGGCGCCGCCGGTGCTGAGTGCAGCATCGATCACCCCGGTCGAAACCCGTGCCTCCTCGACCACCTGGTCGAAGGACCGGCTCAGCACCGCGGCGAACACGGCGGCCGCCGTGAGCAGGCCGAGCAGCGTGAGCATCCAGCGTCCGATGCGTGGTCGTTGGATGAACGTGGCGAGCGCCTCGACCTGCGTCTCGGCGTCGACGCCGAAGGTGAACGTCCTCGGTCGTGGCGGACCGAACCACGATCGACCGCGTTCGGCCGTGACCTGGATCACCTGTTCGCGTCCCGGTGCGACGACCACCTCTGGCGGGTCGAAGGTGAACTCGGCCAGATCCTCGGGGTCGATCGCGTAGGCAGTTGCGGTGACCGGAGCATTGCCCTCGTTACCGATGACCATTCCGAAGGTCGCGCGCCGGCCGGCGGTGATCATCACCGGATCCATCTGCAGTGAGGTCTTGGTCTTTGGCTGAACGGCGAGTTCGATCTGATTGAGTGCGAAGCTGCCGGGGTCGTCGTCGGAGGCGACATTGACGGTGAGCGTGCGCTGCGATGCCGGGTAGTCGGCCGGCAGTCGGAGGTTCACGGCAACGTTCGCGGTCTCGCCGGGGAACAGCGACAGCCGGGCCGGTTCGATCTCGACCCAGCTCGGGTCGAGGCCGAACACCTGCACGCGGTACGCGTCGATGACCGACGACGAGTTCGTGACGGCCACCGAGATCAGGCCGGACTCACCGGGCGCCACTGCGACTGTCTCCGGCCAGGCAAGTGTCTTCACGGGCTCGCCACCAGCGAGGTGTTGACCGTTGCGTTGACGCCGGCCACGACCTGCACGGACACCACCTTCGTGGTGTAGCCGGACTTCGTGAAGCGGACGGTGTACGACCCCGGGGCGATCCCGGCGAATGAGTACGCACCGGCCGGATTCGATGCACTTCGCGTCACTCGCGTTCGCGGCGTGCCGTCGCTCAAGGTGATCTCGACCTCGCCGAGCCCGGCGCCGCCAGCGGACACCGTGCCTCGAACGGTCGACGTGGAGGGCAGCAGCACGACCTGGCCGAGGTTCTGTTCGGCGCCGCCCAGGAAGAACGCACTCAGCGTCTCGGTCTGGAAGCCTGACGCCGTGATGCTGATCGTGTAGTTCCCCGGAACCGGAAGGTCGGTCACCGTGAACGTCCCTGGACCGCCGCCGATGCCGCCCGTGGTCAGCGTGGTGGTGGTCGACTCGGTGTTGTCACCCAACACGGTCACCGTGGCCCCTCCGATCGCGGTGCCGTCCTGGCCGACGGCGACGCCGGTGACCGTGCCATTGCCACCGAAGAGGCGCACGTCGACGCCGCTGCGGTTCTGTCCGGCTTCGAGGCTGAGGGCGATCGTGCTCGAGGTGTAGCCGGGGAACTCGAACGTGATCGAATACGTCTGGGGCGTCGGTAGGCCGATGATCTGGAACTGACCGACGTTTCCTGTGGTCGGGGTGACCGACCTGATCACCAGGTCGCCGGAGCGGGCCGTGATCGCAACTCCGCCCAGTGGGAGCCCGTTGCCGTCACGTACGGTCCCGCTGATCGTTCCTGTCGCTGCAGACAACTGCACGGTGTTCAGCACCGTTGCCTGGCCGCCCGTGAGTGTCTGCTCGAACTGCTGGGTCTGGAAGCCGTCGCCCGTCACCGTGATCAAGTACGTCGCGGGGGTCGCCAGTCCGGTCAGCGTGAACTTGCCATCGGTGGTGACCACGGGCGCAACCTCGGCTCCACCGCCCGTGGAGCCGTCGCTGCGTTCGACGACCTGCGTCGCGGTCACCGTGAGTGGCACACCGATGGCGTCCGGGGGCACGGCGATCTCGCCGAACAACTCGCCGAGGTCGCCGACCATCTCCACGTTCAGATCCTCGAGGACCTCGAGCGGGTCGAGCAGGATCTCTTCGGCGGTCGCGGGGTCGCCGCCATCCTCGAACCACACCGTCTGGTAGCCCGTCGAGCTGTAGCGGACCTTGTAGGTGCCGGGGATCAGACTCTGCAGTGAGTAGGTGCCGTCATCGCCGGTGGCCGCGGATCCCACGGATTCGAGGGTGCCGTCGGACGTCAGTCGCAGCGCCTCGACGGTGATGCGAGGAATCCCGTCGCCGGTCGTCGTGGCGATCACCATGCCCTCGATGGTCGCTGCGACGCGAGCGATCGGAATGTTCTCGGGACCGGTCAGGAAGTCGGTGCCCACCGCCTTCGCCGCTGCTTCGGTGCGCCGGAGTTCGGTGACGACGAACAGGAAGATGAACGCCCACAGCAGCACGATCGACGCGAGGATCAACGCCGTGAGCAGTCCGCGGGGAATCCTGGCTCGCTGACGGAAGGTGACGAGTTCCTCGACCGCCACATCGTCGGTGCGGGCGGTGACCGTGATCGTGCGGACGACCGGGTCACCGAACCAGGGCCGCTTGCCCCGCAGCTCGATCTCGACGGGAGCCTCTTGCTCCTGCGGGATCACGAGACTCGTCGGATCCGGGATGCAGTCGATTTCGCGCGTCGGCTCGAGTGCCTCGATCATCACATCAGCGGTCGTGTTGCCCGTGTTCTCGACCGTCGCCGTGAACTGGGCAACGGAGCCTCCGGTGACGATGCGCGGAGTGACCGTGACGGCGAGCGCAGGCGCCGGCGAGACGGTGAGCCAGAAGTCGTGGACGGTCTGACGATCAGCGTCGAGGGTCGACACGATTCGCACGATCACCAGGTAGTCGCCGGCAGGGCAGGACCTGGGGATGTCGAACACCAAGGCCAGCTGGCCTGACGCCTCGGGGAACAGGCTGATCAGGGGCTGATCGAGCCGGATCCAGTCAGGGTTGATGCCGTCGATGATCGCCGTGATGCCGTCGATCACGTCCGCATTGTTGGTGACGGCGATCTCGACTCGACCGCTGTGGCCCGGCTCGACGGTGAGGTGACTCAGCTCGAGATCGGTCTTCATCGACTCACTCGAATCTGATCCCACCGTTGGCGGGTACCGTCGCAACGAGCGAGGGTTCACCCTCGAGCACGATCTCGTCACCGGCGCTGGCGCGAAGCAGGAACTGGCCCTGCGGGTTCACCTGGGTCATGTCGGACGGTGCACGCACGACAGCCCCGACGAGACCGCGGTCGACTGCATCGACGACCTCGCCAGCCACTCGTCGTCGCCGTTCCATCTCGCTTCCCGGGCGTCCGAGTGCCGTCTCGAGTGCGCCGACCGGGGGGCCGGCCGGGATCGAGAACCCGGTGTCGAACTGGGTGGTCAACACCACGTTGATACCCGGCTTGAGCTGGCCCTGCAGTGCTTTGAACACGTCCATGTGGTCTTCGCCGACCCTGGCCATCGTCAGAATCGGCACCTCGAGTTTGTCGTAGGCAGACGGGAGGTACTCGCGAGCGATCGCTCCGTGCGTGAGCAGTGCCCGCATCATGCCGGCGAGCAGCCCGCGTTCGTCACCGTGATCGGAGGTCCACGCGGTGATCAGGTAGCGGAGCTCGACGATGGGATGCGCCGGCTGGTGGACGATCGCGCCGTCGACCTCGACCGTGCGCATGCCGCTGCGGGAATTGACCGAGCGGCGAATGTCCCACAGGAAGAGGTTCACAGTCGGGCGCGTGAGTTTCGCGCTCCAGTCCTTGTCGGGCGCCTCGAAGGACACATCGACGTCGGTGGCGCTGAGAGGAACCGAGCCTCGGAAGAAGGCCTCGAGGCCCTCGTCGATCAGTTCCAGCACCGTTGCTCCACCCCGCTCCTCGTCCCGCGCTCCGAGGGCAGACCCTAGCTGATCGTGGGTGGGGCGGCGGTCGCCGCTGGGGAGGGGTGCGATGCGCGAAACGGTCGGGCGGAGTCGATGGGCTACGGTCGCCGCATCATGGTGTCACTGGAGTCCTCCCGGTTGCGGATCGCTGCGGTCGTGCTGCTCGGCGCGCTCGTCGTCGCGGCCTGTTCCGGCGGTGACGACGGCGAGCCCGTGATCGATCTGGCCGACAGCGAGATCGGCACCTGCTTGGACTTCGGCGACTCGATCGATGCCGAGATCACCGTGCTCCCAGTCGTGCCGTGCGGCGAGCCGCACACGCACGAGATCTACGCGATCGAGTTCAGCGAGGCAGCCACCTACCCCGGTTTCGAAGCATTGGAAGCCGACGCCCAGGCCAAGTGCCTCGGGGCGTTCGAGGACTACGTCGGTGTGAGCGCGTTCGACTCCGAGCTGTTCTTCTCGTGGCTCGTGCCAACCCTCAACTCGTGGGACCGCGACGACGACCGCCAGATCGTGTGCGTGATCGGCGAAGGCAACGGCGCTCCGCTCGTCGGCACCGTCAAGAACATCGCCCGCTGACCCACCCACCACCACGTTTGCGTTGCACTTCTGGTGACCCGGTTCACCAGAAGTGCAACGCAAACGTGGTTGAGCGGGGGCTCAGTAGTTGCCGGCGAGGTCGCGCTTGCCCTGTTCGCTGGCCAGCGCAGCGTGGCCGAGCAGGTTGCGTGCCATCGACGAGGTGTGCTGCGCCGAATGGGCGGCATACACGGTGGCGCGTACGCTCCAGACGTCGGCGTTCTCGGGAGCGGCCAGGGCGGCGAACTCCACGAGGTGACACGCGAGGCGGGCATCGCCGGCGGCGAGCACCTCCTGTGCCCGCACGAGCACCCGGTCGACACCGCCGGCCAGTTCGACCCACTCCGTCGCCTGCTGCGCACGCGGTGACGGCAAGAGGTTGTCGGGCTCGCCGTCCCACCATCCTCCGTATCGACGCCACACGTTGCGGATCAGGAACTGCGGATGGTCGTACACCGCCTGCAGGTAGGGCTTGTCGGCGAGGTGGGCCGGCACGGTCACTTCGTGCAGGCAGGTGTCGAGGCTCTTGCCCTGGTTCATGATGGCCAATGTCTGGCTCTCGATCGACTCGAGCAGCTCGGCGGTGTCGGTGAGCGCCATCACGATGCGGTCGGATCCGAAGATCGGCAGGCCGTGCCCGGCGAGCAGGATCTCGGGGCGCAGCGCGGCCATCTGGCGCAGCGCGGCGCCCCAGTCGGACAGGTAGCGCTGGACCTTCTGCGGATTGCCGGCATTCGGCAGCGCCCAGATGAACAGGTCGCCGGGATGCAGCACCTTGCGCTCGGGTACCCAGGTCCAGGTCGCATCGTCGGTCTCGCCCCGGGCGTGGTGCAACTCGAAGGTCAGGTCGCCCCGATTGAACGTGAGGTGCGTGGCGTAGGTGACGTCGGGGTCGCGGTACTCGCTCGGCCACGAGAACTGGGGAACGTCGATCGCGAACTGGCGGCGGTTGATTGCTGTGTTCCATCCCCCGGTCTGTTCGTAGCGGCGGAAGTGAGCGGGCAGATCCTCGTGGGCGTACACGACCGGTCGCTCCCAGCCCTTGTCGGCGGCCTCGGCGTCGAACAGCGCGGTGCCGAGCACGTGGTCGATGTGGTGGTGGGAGTACACGGCGGCGCGCACAGGTGCGTCCGGTCGCCAGCCTCGTACGGCGTTGTACACGGTCCGTCGATCGAAGGCGCCGCCGGTGTCGAGCATCACCAGGCCATCGCCCGTGTCGAGCGCATTGACCGAGGCGATCGATTTCAGCGTCAACAGCCCGTCGTCGATCTCCTCGCTCGCGGTCTCGGTGGTGCCGTCGTCGTGGTGGACGTGGACGGGTTGCACGGGGTGGTGCGTGTGGACCAGTTCGCCCCGACCCTGCCAGTGCTCCTCCGCGAGTTCCCTGATCGTCGACATGGCTCGACTGTATGTCGACGACGCTGGCCGATCTGACGTCGATGGTCTTCGCTGGTTGCACCTCCTCGGTTCGGCCTCGCGTTGTACCGACGGCCAGACTGCGGCGGTGAACGTGACCGATGCTGTCAACGCCAGGAAGTCCGTGCGGGCCTTTCTCCCCGACCCCGTCTCGAACGAGGTGATCGCCGAGTTGCTCACCACCGCATCGCGGGCGCCGTCGGGCGGCAACGTGCAGCCGTGGCGCATCTACGTCGTCAACGGGGACTCGATGACGCGCTTTCGCGAGTTCCTCACCGACCGGCCCGTCGAGGCGCCGGCCTATGACATCTATCCCTCGCCGCTCCACGAGCCGTACCGGTCGTCGCGTTTCAAGATCGGTGAAGACATGTATGCCACGCTCGGCATCGAGCGCGACGACAAGGCCGGACGGCTCGCGCAGTTCGCGAAGAACCTCGACTTCTTCGGTGCTCCTGCAGCGATCTTCTGCTTCATCGACCGGATCATGGGGCCGCCGCAATGGTCGGACCTCGGCATGTACCTGCAGACGTTCATGCTGCTCGCTCAGGAAGCGGGACTCGACACGTGCCCGCAGGAGGCGTGGGCCGTCTACGAACACGCCGTCAGCGAGTTCGTCGGCGCACCGCCGGAGGAGCGCATCTTCTGCGGCGTGGCCATCGGCCATGCCGACCCCGCTGCGCCGATCAACTCGCTGACCACCGCACGCGAGCCCCTCGATGTCTTCGCTACCTTCGTCTGACCCGCAGCACCCCCAACAAGTCCGAAATTTGCCTGGATCTGCGCGCTCAGCGCGACAATCCAGGCAGATTTCGGGCTGGGGAAGAGTGGGACACTGACGTGATGAGGGAGTGGGACGCAGAACGGGCGGAACTCGAGCGAGACGGTCATGTGACCGTGCGCGGCCTCCTGGCGCCCCAGGAGGTGGCGCACTTGCGCGAGATCGTCAACGCAGCGCTGCCGACGGCGTTCAAGGTCGAGCTCCCACCAGGCAACGAGACGTACCAGGCGGCCTTCGATCAGTACATGAACTTGTGGCAGTCCGATCCGGCGGTCCGCGAGATCACCCTGCACCCGGAACTCGCACGCACGGCCGCAGCCCTGCTCGGGGTCGATGCCGTGCGCGTGTACCACGATCAGGCGCTCTACAAGGTGGCCGGCGGCGGGCACACGCCGTGGCACCAGGACCAGTGGTATTGGCCGCTCGACACCGATCGAACGATCACGATGTGGTTGCCGCTCCACGATGTCGACCCCGAGATGGGTGACCTCGAGTTCGCAGTCGGCACCCACGGCGGCCCGATCGGCGACGCGGCGATTTCCGACGAGGCCGATGCCTTCTACGGCCGCTATCTGGTCGAGGCCGGCATCCCCCGCAAGTCGACCGGTCCGATGCATGCCGGCGACGCCAGCTTCCACCTCGGCTGGACGCTGCATCGGGCGAACCCGAACCGCACCGACCATGATCGTGAGGTGATGACCGTGATCTGGTTCGCCGACGGTGCCCGAGTGATCGAGCCGACCAACCAGGGCCAGCGCCTCGACCGCCTCGTGTGGTTGCGCAACATCGAACCTGGCGAACTCGCTGCGAGCGATCTGAACCCGCTGGTCGGCGTCGAATGAGCGACCGGCCCGACACGACACCGTGGTGGCGCGACGCCGTCGTCTACCAGATCTACCCGCGGTCGTTCGCCGACTCGAACGGGGACGGAGTCGGCGACCTCGCCGGGATCACGTCGAAGCTCGACTACCTGGCCGACCTCGGCGTCGACGCCCTGTGGCTGTCGCCGATCTTCACGTCGCCGATGCGCGACTTCGGCTACGACGTCGCCGACTACTGCGGCATCGACCCGGTGTTCGGCACCGACGCCGACTTCGACGACCTGATCGCCGGGCTTCACGACCGTGAGATGCGGCTGCTGCTCGATTGGGTACCGAACCACAGTTCCGACCAGCACCCGTGGTTCGTCGAGTCGCGTTCGTCGCGCGACAACCCCAAGCGCGACTGGTACGTGTGGGCGGACGCGCAGGCCGACGGGTCGCCGCCGAACAACTGGCAGGCGATGTTCAAGCAGGTGCCGGCGTGGACACACGACGACGCCACCGACCAGTCGTACCTGCACCTGTTCCTCGCCGAGCAGCCCGACCTCAACTGGGCGAATCCCGAGGTCGAAGCGGCGATGCACGACACGCTGCGGTACTGGCTCGACCGTGGCGTCGACGGCTTCCGCTCCGATGTCGTCAACCTGATCGGCAAGGGCACCGACGTGCCCGACCTCCCCGACCCCTTCTGGAAGTTCCCGCTGCTCGCGTGCGACCGTCCCTTCGGCCACGAATTGCTGCGTCGCATCCGGTCGCTCCTCGACGGCTATGACCACGAGCCGATGATGGTGGGCGAGGTGTACCTGTTGCGCGATGGTGAGAGCGCCTCGTACGTCGGCACAGTGGACGCACCGGAGTTGCATTTGTCGTTCGATTTCCGTCCGCTGCACTCGCCATGGGAGGCGGATCGGATGAGGGAGGCGCTGGCGAAGATGGAGGACGACTTCGCCGAACCGCGTTGGCCGACGTTCGTCTTGTCGAATCACGACCAGGTCCGACATCGCTCCCGCTACGGCAGCGAGGCGCGCGCTCGCACGGCGGCGGTCGTGGCGCTGACCGCCCGCGGGACGCCGTTCCTGTATGCCGGCGAGGAACTCGGGCTGGAGGACGCCGTCGTGCCGGACGAGCGCGTCGTCGACCCCGACGGCCGTGACGGATGCCGGGCGCCGATTCCGTGGACCGCCGACGGCGACGCAGAGACCGGTCACGGCTGGCCGGCGCGACCCTGGCTGCCGTTCCCGGTCAACGCGGCGACCCACGCCGCTGACCTCCAGGTCGCCGACGCCGACTCGATGCACGCGCTGTACCGCCGGTTGCTCGACCTGCGTCGCCGGCTTGCCGTGTTGCGTCGCGGGTCCATGGACATCGCGCCGGTCGACGGCGCCACGATCAGATTCGATCGGCATCTGGACGGCGACGTCGTCACGACCCTCGTGAACGTCACGTCGGCGCCGGTGGCCTGGCCCGCGGAGCTCGCCGGCAACGACGTCGAGGTGCTGCTCTCGACGTCACCCGGTCGCAGTGGTCCGAGTTCGCACCTGGGTGCGGACGAGGCCGTGGTGCTCAGCCGCCGCGCCGCCCCTGATCAGATCCGTTCGAAGTAGCGCCGACGTTCCCAGTCGGTCACCGACGCCTGGAAGGCCTCGATCTCGACCCGGAAGAACTTGAGATAATGGTCGGTGACGGTCGCGCCGAGGGTCTCGCGAACCAGGGTGCTGCCGGCGAAGCGCTCTGCCGCGTGCTCGAGGGTGCGGGGCACTCGTGGGAGATCCGCAGCCGCGTAGACATCACCGTCGAACGCCGATGGCGGCTCGATGCGCTGCTCGATGCCGCGGAGTCCGCTGGCGAGCGCGGCTGTGTAGGCGAGGTAGGGGTTGCAGTCGGCGCCGGGGATCCTGCATTCGATCCGCAGGCTCGGTCCCTCGCCGACCACCCGGAATCCCGCAGTGCGGTTGTCCTGCGACCAGGCGATGCGCGTGGGTGCCCACGACCCGTCGACGTAGCGCTTGTACGAGTTGACCGTCGGTGCGTAGAACGCCATGAAGTCGGCGGCGCCGGCCATCCAGCCGCCCAGGAACCAGCGGAAGACGTCGCTGCGTTCACCGCCCACGTCGAACACGTTGGTCTCGGCGTCGGCATCCCACAGGCTGAGGTGGAGATGGCTGCTGCTGCCCGCCTCGCCGGTGGACGGCTTGGCCATGAACGTGACGCTGAGTTGCTGGGACTCCGCCAGTTCCTTCATCGCGTGCTTCATCAGGCTGTGACGGTCGGCCATGGTCGACACGTCGGCGTAGCGGATGTTCAGCTCGTGCTGGCCGCGTCCCCACTCGCCCTTGGAGCTCTCGACCGGGATTCCGGTCGCGGTGAGCGCCCGTCGGGCGGCGCCGACGTACCCTTCGACACGCGCTCCCTGCAGAAGGTGGTAGTCCTCGATGTACCAGCCGGCGGGTTCGAGATCGGCATACCCGTTGCGATGTGCCTCGCGGTAGGAGTCCTCGAAGAGGAAGAACTCCAACTCCGACGCGGCCTTGACGCTGAAGCCGAGTGCGGCGGCGCGCTCGACCTGAGTCGCGAGCATCGACCGGGGAGCAACCGCCACCGGTGCGTGCGTCTGCACGTCCACGACGTCGCACAACACGATCGCCGACGAGGCAGTCCACCCGGCGCGGGCGAGCGTGGCGAGGTCGGCGACGAGGTGGAAGTCGCCGTAGCCGAGTTCCCAACTGGCGTAGTCGTACCCGGCGACGGGTTCCATTTCCATGTCGACCGTCAACAGGTAGTCACACGCATGGGTTCCGTTCCCGATCGTGTGGTCGACGAAGAATGCGGCGTCGATGCGCTTGCCGAGCAGGCGGCCGTAGCTGTCGGTGAATGCGGCCAGCACCGTGTCGACCTCGCCGGAGCTGACCAGTGAGCGGAGATCGTCGGGAGTCACGGTGCCACTGGACAGTAGCGGTCGCCCGGGTCGCCGTCGTCATGACATGCTCGCCCGATGAGGTTCGCACGATGACCGTTCCGTACGTCCGCACGCCTGAGGACCGATTCGTCGACCTGCCCGACTTCCCGTACGAACCGAGGTACGTCGAGGTCGATGGCCTCCGCATGGCGTACGTCGACCAGGGGTCGGGCGAAGCGGGCACCTTCCTGCTGCTGCACGGCGAGCCGACCTGGGGCTACCTGTACCGCCGCATGATCCCGCCGCTCGTCGATGCCGGCTATCGGATCATCGCTCCCGACCTGATCGGGTTCGGCCGCTCCGACAAGCCGACCGATCGCTCCACCTACACGTACGCCAACCACGTCGCCTGGCTGACCGAGTTCGTCGGCGGTCTCGATCGACCAGCCGCTGGATTTCACGTGTTCGTCCAGGACTGGGGCGGGTTGCTCGGACTGCGGATGATCGCCGAGAACCCGGGTTGGTTCGATCGTGTGGTGATCGGCAACACGGCACTCCCCGCTGGCGAGCCGATGGGCGACGGGTTCATGATGTGGCAGCAGATGTCGCAGGCGATGGACCCGATGGATTGCGGCGCCCTGCTCGGTCGTGCCTGCATCGCTCGCGAACTCACCGAGGCGGAGATGGATGCCTACCGAGCGCCGTTCCCCGACGAGTCGTATCTCGCGGGTGCCCGCGAGTTCCCGCTGCTCGTGCCGACCTCGCCGGACGATCCGGCCGTGCCCGCCAATCGGGCCGCCTGGGCGGTGTGGGAAGAGTGGAGCACGCCCGTGCTCACGCTGTGGACGCCGGGCGACATCGTCCTCGGTCATCTCCAGAGCACATTCGTCGACCGCATCCCGGGCGCTGCCGGCGAACCGCATCAGACGTTCGAACCAGGAGGCCACTTCCTCCAGGACGACCGTGGCGAAGACGTCGCGGCCGCGATCATCGCCTGGCTGGCCTGATTACATCGCGGGTCTGACCCCTGTTGTAATCGATGACAACAGGGGTCAGACCCGCGATGTGATCAGCCTTCGACGGCGATGGTGCGCACGGCGTCGGCGTGCATGATCGCCTCGACGGGGGACAACGTCGGGCCGAGCTCGACGATGAACGCAACGCCGTCGTCGGGACGGAACTCGTTGCGGGCCCATGTGGCCGCGATGCCGGTATAGGTGCCACCGGTGATCTGGCCCATCGGCAGGCCGGTCAGTTGCGCGTACCGTTCGCGCACGCGGCCCTCGCGACCCTCGGACGGATTCACCACGAACAGGTCCTGGTGATACCAGACCGTGATGTCAGGGCGCAGCTGGCTCATGAAGTTGATCATCGCCTGCGTTTCGGGCTCGCTCGCCGGGCCGGCGCCCGCGTACTGCGAGTCGCCAGGCACGCCGATCGGCCCCCACTTGTACGGAAAGTTCCGGTTCAGGTCGACACCATTGTCGTTCGAGCGCACCTGATTGGCCTGACCGTCGGGGTTCATCGACTCGACGATCCACAGCTCGACGCCCTCGGGGACGGGCTCCGAACGCAATTCGTCGACGATTGCGACGCCGTCGTCCTCGTCGCCGTGGATGACCCCGATCACGAGGACACGACGCCCACCGACGCTGCCGAACCGCTCCGCAACGATCGGTCGGCCACCGGCAGAGAGTCCGAGGCCGACCTGGTCGGCGGCGAGATCGAGCGGACCGATCGTCGTGGGGATCGGGACCGTCGTCGTGGTGCTCGTGGTCGTGCTCGTCGTCGACGTCGTCGTAGTGCTCGTGGTGCTGGTGGTGGTGGGTGTCGTCGTGGTGCTGGTGGTCGTGGCAGCGAGGGTCGTGGTCGAGGAATCGTCCGTCTGCGGAGCGGCGACGGACACCGTCGCAACCTCCGCCGTCGGCGTGCCCGACCCGCACGCCGCCGCAACGAGGGCCAGTGCGGCCGCGAGCAGCGTCGTACATCTCATCGAAGCGACCGTAGTTGACCGTCGCGGTGCCACACTGGCGCCATGCGCGATGTCGGCGGTCGGCTTCTCCTCGGTGCGGCGACCACGGTTCTGTTGGCGGCGATCGCTGCGTCATGCGGCGCTGACGGCCCCACCACGACGCTCGAACGTGGCGAGGCGATCTACGGCGCCAACTGCGCCCAGTGCCATGGCAGCGATCTGACCGGAACCGAACGCGGGCCGTCGTTGCTCGATCCGATCTACGGCCCTGAGGAGTTGTCGGACGCCGAGTTCGCCGGAGCGATCCGCAACGGCGTCGACGAGAAGCGGTGGGAGTTCGGACCGATGCCCGCCAACGGCGCGATCACCGACATCCAGATCGAGGCGATTCTGGCCTTCGTGCGGGCGCGGCAGGCCGGCGACGCGCCGGGCTGATGCCGGTGGCGCGGCTCGGGCACTGCTGCGATCGAGGCGGGCCTGGCGGAACGACTGCACGGCGAGCGCTACGTACGCACGGGGCCGCGACTCCGGCAGATGGGGCAGAACTCGACCAACCGGCCCGCGTCGACGTGCCGGGCTCAGCTGGCGGGTGTCAGGAGCTGGTCGACAGGGGCGAAGTCGTCGGTGAGCACGGCGGCACCGTCGATGAATTCGTCGATCTCGACGACCAGTCGACCGACCTCGGGGTCCAGACGTACGGCGTCGAACGGCTCGTCGGACGCGACGATCACGGAGTTGCCGAGGCGTCCCGTGTCGGCGCTCTCGCTCAGCACGACGGCCACGTGCGTGAACACCGAGGCGATCGTCGCAGTCTCCGCCCGAAGGAACCTGAGGTCGGCGCCGTCGATCACATTCAGTGCGTAGAAACCTCCGGGTCGCAGCACACGGGCGACATCGAGCGTGAACTCCTCGGTCGCCAGGTGCCACGGCACGGCACGACTGCCGAAGGCATCACCGATCAGCACGTCGGCGCTGTCGTCGGTCAGGTTGCGCAGCGACCGTCGTGCGTCACCCACCACGACCTCCAAGCCGGTGCCCGCACCGGTCGACCGGTCGAACTCGTCCGTGACCAACTCGACGAGTTCGCCGTCGAGTTCGAACACGATCTGATCGCTCCCAGGGCGGGTTGTCTGCACCCAGGTCGGCACGGTGAGTGCGCCGCCACCGACGTGGACGACGTCGAGCGGACGGTCGGGTGAGAGTTCGTCGATCACCTCGGCGAGCCGCCGGGTGTACCAGAAGTCGAGATATGTCGGATCGTCGAGGTCGACGTAGCTGTGGCGAAGATCGTCGAGCACGAGGACGCGGCCGGTCGAGCGATCGCTGTCGGTTTCGATCGTCACGCAGTAGTAGGTGGTCTCGCTGTCGCAGGGGCTTCCGAGTGCCCATGCGCCGATCAGGGTGAGCCCGGCGAACGCCGACACCGAGGTGATCTCGGCTCGCGACGTCCGTCGCACACCGCCTGGAGAGGCCGCCCACAGCGCCAGTCCGCTGACGACGAGCACTACGCCGACCGAGATGATGATCGTGGTCACCGCGGCGATCGCAACGAGGACGAACCCGGTGAGAAACGTTGCCACGATCGCTCCGCCGGTGCCGTAGGCGGAGAGCCGGCCGACGGTCGCTCCGGTGTCGTCGAGGTCGCGCAGCTGCAGCTTGACGACCGCTGGCGGGATGGCGCTCAACACCGTTGCCGACGGCAGGAAGCCGATCGCCGTGAGCACGAGCGTGACGCCGACGCTCGACGCG
The DNA here is from genome assembly GCA_963828415.1 of Ilumatobacteraceae bacterium. Taxonomy (GTDB): domain Bacteria; phylum Actinomycetota; class Acidimicrobiia; order Acidimicrobiales; family Ilumatobacteraceae; genus Sva-07. Next base: position 551,944 of record CAWHEI010000012.1, on the reverse strand, counting down.
TCGCCGGCGCCGCCGAGCGCACGGACCGTCGGCACGGTGGCGATCGCCAGCGCGCCGCCGACCACCAGCAGCACCGGGATCAGACGTCGGGGATCGACGCGGTCGGCGGCGAGACCGCCCACCCAGGCGCCCACGGCGATTCCGGCGAGCACCGTACCGATGATGCCGGTGTAGGTCTCCAGGCTCACTCCCACGTACGGGGCGAGCAGTCGCCCGGCGAGGATCTCGAGCACGAGTACCGCCGCCGAGGTGCCGACCACGAGAGCGACCGCCAGCCAACCCGGCAGCGGCCGACGATCACCGCTCGTCGAGGCGTGGGGGTCGTCGGGCACGGTGGTGCGTCAGCGGATGATGGCGTGCGCCTGGAGATCGGCGAGGTCGACGTACTCGAGCGTCGACATGTGGGTCGACTCCAGGATCACACCACACGCGCGGCCGGCATCGAATGCCTCCTTCCAGCGTTCGGCGCACACGCACCACTGGTCGCCCGGCGACAGTCCGGCGAAGCCGTACTGGGGCATCGGCGTCGTGAGGTCGTTGCCCTGTGCCTTCGAGTAGGCGAGGAAGTCCTCGGTCAGCCGACAACACACGGTGTGCACACCCGGATCGTCGCCCCGGTGCTCGCAGCATCCGGTTCGGTAGTAGCCGGTCATCGGGTCGTACGAGCACGGCTGCAGGTCGGTGCCGAGCACGTTGCGTTGCCCGGTCGCCGGGTCGGGTGATTCAGACATTGACGCCGACCAGTTCGCCGATGCTGTACGTGACGGCACAGGCGACCAACACGATCGCCACCTGCCGAGCGATCGACTTCGGGATCGACCGTTCGGCGAAGCGCCCGATCGCGGCCCCGACGAACGCAGCGGCGATCACGCCGATCGCCACGGAGATCGCCGCCGGGGCGAACCCGGATGCGCCGGTGAACCACGGGATCACCGGCAGCAGCGCGCCGAAGAGGAAACACACGAGTGAGATCGCAGCGGCGTTGAACGCCGACGGCAGGTCGTGGGGATCGACGCCGAGTTCTTCGCGAGTGTGTACTCGCAAGGCGATCTCCGGCGACGCCATCACGTCTTCTGCGGCAGCGCGTGCCGTGTCGGGAGAGATCCCGTGATCCTCGTACATCGCCGCGAGCTCCGCCGTCTCGGCGACCGTGTTGCGGGCGAGTTCGCGTCGTTCGACCGCAACCTCTCGCTCGACGAGTTCGTTCTGTGCCGACACGCTGATCCACTCGCCAGCGGCCATCGAGATCCCGCCGGCGATCGCTCCGGCGAGACCAGCGAGACGCACGATCGACGAGTCGGCCCCCGAGCCGGCGAAACCGAGAATCAACGACACGTTCGAGACCAGGCCGTCGTTGATGCCGAACACCGCCGCTCGAGCGAGCCCGCCGGACACGGGCCGGTGGCCGCCGTGCAGCTCGGGACGTTCAAGATCTCGAGGGGAGAGCTCGGGCCGCGTCATCGACGTCAACGCTAGCCGTCCCCGACGACGCGACGCCCAGACCTGTCCGAGGTCTGTAGCGCACCGGCGGCTACGTTGAGGTGTAGTCGGTCGACTTCAGCGAGGACACCATGAGCGCTCACAATGACGTGGCAGCCATCATCGAGAGTCTGTGTGAGATCGCCGGCGCACGTCGACCGTCCGACCCGTTGTTGCAGCCGTTTCTCGGGATCTACTACCGGGACATCCCGAGCGATGACGCCGACGGTCGACGACTGAACGCGGCGTATGCAGCCGCCGTTGCCCACCTGCAGCTCGGCCGGGTTCGCTGCGTCGGCGAGACGTTGGTCGAGGTGCTGTCGCCCGACCTCGAACGGGACGGCTGGGAGACCGAACGCACGATCCTGATGTTCGTCACCGACGACGTGCCGTTCCTCGTCGACAGCGTGCGCATGGTGCTCGACCGCTACGAGCTCGGAATCCACCTGCTGATCCATCCGATGATCTCCGTGCGCCGCAACGATCGCCACGAGCTCGTCGACGTGGACGAACCCGACGGTCGGGTCGAGGCATGGACGTTGATCGAACTCGACCGGTGTCCGTCCGGCGCGCGCGAGCAGCTCGAAGCCGACGTTCGCACGGCGATCGACGACGTTCAGTCGGTGGTCCGCGACTTCGCGCCGATGCAGAAACGTCTGCTCGATGTCGCAGGCGACGACGCGTTGATGAGGTGGCTCGCCGACACGAACTTCGTGTTCCTCGGCTCGGCGATCTACGAGCGCACGCCCGACGGGCTCCGCCTCGACCCGACGAGCCTGCTCGGCCAGTACCGGTCACGGCTCCTCGACCCCGAGCGAATCGATCCGCCGTCGAAGGACGGCGACGCCGACATCGTGATCGCGCGCTCCGACGCAGTTGCCACCGTGCATCGCCCGGCGCGCATGACCTCGATCGCGGTTCGCTCCCCGGACGCCCGAGAGGTCCGCTTCGTCGGCCTGCTCGGCAGTGCTGGCTATCGCCAGAGCGTGTTCGCCATCCCTGGCATCGGCGATCGCGCCGACGAGGTCGTCGCCCGGGTCGGCGCGGCGCTCGAGAGCCACATGGGGCGAGCAGTTCGCAACGTGATCGAGACATTGCCGCGCGACGTCGTGTTCGAGTCCGGTGTCGACGACCTGACCGAGCTGGTCTCGGCGATCACCGGGCTGCAGGAGCGCCGCATCGTCAGAGTGTTCGACCACACCGAGCCCGTCGGGCCGTGGACCACCGTGCTTGCCTACGTTCCCCAGTCGCGGTTCACAGCGGCACTCCCCGAACTGGTCGGCGCGCTGGTGTCGGAGTACTACGGCGGTGAAGTCCGCGACCTCGAGACGCTCGTCGGATCGAGTTCGCTCGCTCGCATCTCGATGACCGTCCGCGCGGACCCGATCGACGACATGGCCCGGCTGGTCAGCTCGATCGACAGTGCCTCGCGGACGTGGCGCGAGCGCGCCCGAGACGCACTGATCGACCTCCTTGGCGAGGTCGAGGGCCATCGCGTGTGGTCGGTGGTCGCAGCGTCGGTACCTGCCGACTACGAGGCCCGCGTGCGCCCGGAGGCTGCCGTCGGCGACCTGGTCAACGTCGAAGCGATGTTGTCGGGGACACACGACGTCATGACGTCGTTCGGGCGTTCGATCGACGCGGTCGATGGCGAATGGCGCTTCCGCGTGTTCCTGCGCGATCGGCCGACCACCATCGCCGAGCTGGTGCCGGTGCTCGAGCACCTCGGGCTGTCACCGCTCGACGAACACCCGTCGGTGTTCGTCGGTGAGTCGGCCACGGTGCACCTCGACGACATCGGCGTGCGCATGCCGACGCACACGATCACCGATGCCCAACACGCCGAGGTCCAGCGGTCGTTCGTCGATCTGATGACCGGAGCGATCGAACTCGACGGGCTCAACCGATTGGTGCTGTCCGCGGGACTCGATCGTCGACAGATCGCCGTGCTGCGCCTGTACAACCGGTACCTGCGTCAGGCGTCGTTCCCGTTCAGTGCGCGGTATGTCGAGCAGGCGATCGTGCGTCATCCCGACATCGCTCGGAAACTCGTCGAGTTGTTCGACACCCGCTTCGATCCGCACCCGACCGCCTCGGATACGGCGACGGATCGGGCCGCCGCGGTCGAGCGCTGCCGCAGCGAACTGCACGAACTCCTCGACGCGGTACCGTCGCTCGACGACGACCGGATCTGTCGTGCATTCCTGACCTTGATCGATGCCACCGACCGCACCAATGCGTTCCGCGGCCGAGACGAGATCTCCGTCAAGTTCCGCCCACACGCAGTCGGCTTCCTGCCCGAACCTCGGCCCGAGTTCGAGATCTTCGTGTGCTCGCCGTACGTCGAAGGGGTGCATCTTCGCGGCGGTCGCATCGCTCGCGGCGGTCTGCGATGGAGCGATCGCCCCGAGGACTTCCGTACCGAGGTGCTCGGCCTGGTCAAGGCCCAGATGGTCAAGAACGCCGTCATCGTGCCGACCGGAGCGAAGGGCGGCTTCGTGATCAAGGCATCGACCGCCGAACCCGCTGACCGCGATGCCGCGCGGGCCGAAGGCATCGACCGGTACCGACGCTTCGTTCGCGGCCTGCTCGACGTCACCGACAACGTCGTCGGCGACCGCGTCGTGCACCCTCCCGACGTCGTGATCCACGATGGCGACGATCCGTATCTGGTGGTGGCGGCCGACAAGGGCACAGCGACGTTCAGCGACATCGCCAACGAGATCGCCGCCGAGTACGACTTCTGGCTCGGCGACGCGTTCGCGTCCGGCGGAAGCCACGGCTACGACCACAAGGCGATGGGGATCACGGCGCGCGGCGCCTGGGAGAGCGTGCGGCGCCATGCCCGCGTGATCGGCAAGGACGTCGACACCGACGAACTCACCGTCGTCGGTGTCGGCGACATGTCGGGGGACGTGTTCGGCAACGGCATGCTGCTCTCGCCGCATCTGAAACTCGTGGCGGCGTTCGATCATCGTCACGTGTTCCTCGACCCGGATCCCGAGCCGGCGGCGGCACACGCCGAACGCCAGCGCCTGTTCGAACTGCCTCGTTCGAGTTGGGCCGACTACGACCGTCGGCTGATCTCCGCGGGCGGCGGTGTGCATTCGCGTCAGCTCAAGTCGATTGCACTCACACCCGAGATCCGCGCCGTCCTCGGCATCGACGGTTCGGTGACCGAGCTGCGACCCGACGACCTGATCTCGGCAATCCTGTGTGCCCCGGTCGACCTGTTGTGGAACGGTGGTATCGGCACCTACGTGAAGGCGTCGAGCGAGAGCCACGCCGACGTCGGCGACCGGGCGAACGACTCGCTTCGTGTCGACGGTCGCGACCTGCGGGCGCGCATCGTCGGCGAGGGTGGCAACCTCGGTCTGACGCAGCTCGCTCGTGCCGAGTACGCGATCAACGGTGGGCTGATCTACACCGATGCGATCGACAACTCGGCCGGCGTCGACTGCAGCGATCACGAGGTCAACATCAAGATCCTGCTCGACCAGCTCGTACGCGACGGCGAACTGACCGTGAAGCAACGCAACGAGTTGCTCGTCGAGATGACCGACGAAGTCGCCCGATTGGTGCTCGACGACAACCGGGCCCAGACCTTGGCGTTGATGATCGCTCGGACCCAAGCGTTGGCGATGGTCAACGTGCACGCGAGGTATCTCGACACGCTCGAAGCCGAGGGATACCTCGACCGTCAGCTGGAGTTCCTCCCGACCGACAAGCAGATCGCCGAGCGGCAGAGCGCGGGAAGTGGCCTGCGTGCGCCCGAGTTCGCTGTGATGATCGCCTATACCAAGAACGCCAACGTCGTCGAAGTGCTCGACTCCGACCTCCCCGATGAACCGGCACTCGAACGCGATCTGATGGAGTACTTCCCGGTCGAGATCCAAGAGCGCTTCCCCGACGCGATCCGCTCGCACCGCCTCCGGCGAGAGATCGTCGCCACGACCATCGTCAACGACATGGTCAACCTCGCCGGGATCTCGTTCGACCATCGGATGACCGAGGACTCCGGGGCGTCGGTGTCCGATGTCGCACGAGCATTTCTGGCTGCTCGGGAGATCTTCGGGTTCGCCGACCTCTGGCGGGAGATCGACGCCCTCGGGAGCACGATCGACCTCGACACCCAGATCGCCCTCTTCGTGACCGCTCGACGCATGACCGAACGCGGTGCGGTGTGGCTGTTGCGCCATCGGCGTCCGCCGCTCGACATCGCCGACGCCGTCGACACGTTCTCCGCTGGCTTGGCGTTCCTCGCCGAGTCGCTCGATCGGGTCGTCAGCGGGCGGGTGGCCGGCGACGTGGCACGCATCGGCAACGAGCGCCTTGCGGCCGGTGTTCCGGCCGAACTCGCCGCTCGGTCGGCGAGGTGGCCGTGGCTCCACACGGGGTTCGACATCGTCGAGATCGCTCACACCGAGGCGCGCAATGTCGCTGACGCAGCCACCGCGTACTGGGCCACATTCAGTGCGTTCGAACTCGGATGGTTGTGGGACGGAGTCGGCAACCTGCCGCGGTCGGATCGGTGGCAGGAACAGGCCCGCTCGGCGCTACGCGACGACCTGCTGACGGTGCTCGCAGATCTCACCCGCCACGTGATGCGCTCGGCCGACGGCTCGCCATCGGCATGGATCGAGGCCAACGAGCGAGCGGTGGGGCGTGCGTTGGCCATGCACACCGAGATCCGCCGGGCCGAGAGCTTCGATCTGACCACGCTGTCGGTGGCGATCCGCCAGCTCCGCAACCTGACGATCACCGCGGTCGCCGACGTCGTCGCCACCGACTGACCCGCAACTCCTTGCGGAAACGTTGCACCGGTCTTGCACCGATCTTGTTGAAGTCTTGGGCGCCACTTGTCGAAGAACACCCTTTGCCGGCGCTCGACGACAGGTAGCGTCGATCCTGTCATGACCACTGGTCCCCGATTCAGATTCGCGCCGTCGCCGACCGGGTCCTTCCACGTCGGCGGCGCCCGCACGGCCCTCCAGAACTGGGCGCTCGCCCGGCGACTCGGCGGGACGTTCGTGCTGCGCATCGAAGACACCGACGAGGCTCGCAACCGGCCCGAGTGGACGCAGGGCATCATCGATGCGCTCGCATGGATCGGCATCTCCGCCGACGATCCGCACTTCGAGGGACCGCACTTCCAGAGTGCGTACGCCGCTGCGCACCTCGCCGCCGCAACGCGCCTGTTCGACGACGGCCACGCGTACTACTGCGATCTCAGCGGCGACGAGATCCAGGCCCGCGCGAAGGAACTCGGCACCACGGGCTACGACGGCTACTCGCGTGATCGCGGGCTCGGACCAGGGCCTGGCCACGTGCTGCGGTTCCGGGTTCCCGACGGCACCACCGTGGTCGACGATCTCGTGCGCGGCGAGGTCTCGTTCGACAACAGCACGATCGAAGACTTCGTGCTCGTGCGCGGCAACGGCACGCCGGTGTTCCTGCTCGCCAACGTCGTCGACGACATCGAGATGTCGATCACCGACGTCGTGCGCGCCGAGGAGCACCTTCCGAACACTCCCAAACAACAGATGTTGTGGACCGCGCTCGGGCACTCGGCGCCACGCTGGGCGCACGTGCCGGTGCTGGTCAACGAGCAGCGCAAGAAGCTCTCGAAGCGGCGCGACAAAGTGGCGCTCGAGCAGTACCGCGACGAGGGCTACCTCGCGGACGCGATGGTCAACTATCTGATGACGCTCGGCTGGACGCCCCCGGGCGCCGAGGCCGCCGGCAGCGAGATCGTTGCCTGGCCGGAGATCGAGGCGGCCTTCCGGCTCGACGACGTCACACACTCGCCGGCGTTCTTCGACGTGAAGAAGCTGGCGGCCTTCAACGGGGACTACATCCGGATGATGCCGCTCGACGAGTTCGTCGAACGTGCGGGCGAGGAACTGCCGGCCGATTGGGACCGCGCTCGGTTCGCAGCGATCGCTCCGCACATCCAGGAACGCCTGACCACGCTGCGCGAGGTGCCCGAGAAGATCGATTTCCTGTTCTGGCCCGACGGCGTCGACGTCGACTACGACGCCGACTCGTGGGCCAAGGCATTCGGGCCCGACTGGGCTGCGCCGTTGCTCGCGGACGTCATCGGTGCATACGAGCGCCTCGACGACTGGTTTGCCGACGGGCTCAAGGTGGTACTGGAAGACGTCATGACGCGCTACGAACTCAAGCTCGGCAAAGCGCAGGCGCCGGTTCGAGTCGCCGTCACCGGCCGCACCGTGGGTCCTCCCCTGTTCGAGTCGATGGAGGTACTCGGTCGTGCCGAAACGCTGCGGCGTTTGTCGAAGGCGGTCGCGGTTGCGTCCGAGGCCGCGCCGGGTGGCGGTTGGTGACGACAATGGCCGACCGCGAGTTCCAGCTCCCCAGCGACGAGGAGGTGGCACGCGATCGCGAACTGCTCGAGGCGCTCGAGCAACACCGGTCGGTGGGCGAGAAATACGCGCGCACCGGTGAGGTGCCGATCACGACGCAGCGTGAACCGTCGATGGGGCCGTCGGCGAACTCCCAGTTGACTCGGGACCCGACACCGGTGCATCCACTGCCGTCCCCGCCGCGTTTCACCGGCCGCCGCATCCTGCAGATCTGTCTCGTCCTGCTCCTGCTCGCAGTCGGTTACTACCTCGTGTCGTTCTGGCAGGTGTGGTCCAGCGGCCGATCCGACGAAGCCCGCAACGTCGATGCCATCGTCGTGATGGGGGCAGCGCAGTACGACGGTCGACCGTCGCCGCAGCTCGCGGCGCGTCTCGACCACGCCGTCGACCTCTGGAATGAAGGGATCGCACCAGTCGTCGTCGTGACCGGTGGCAACCAGGAGGGCGATCGCTTCACCGAAGCGTCGGCCTCCGCTGTGTATCTGGTCGATCGTGGCGTCCCGTCGTCGGTGATCGTGCAGGAGGACGCGGGGTCGACCACGCACGACTCGCTCGAGCGGGCCGAGATCCTCGTCGGCGGCACGGTCGAGACGATCGTGGTCGTGACCGACCCGTACCATGCGCTGCGCAGTCAACTCACGGCCGAGGAGGTCGGTTTCACCGCATACGTGTCGCCGGCACCCGACTCGGTGGTGCGTGGCGCAACGGAGTTGCGACGCGAACTCGCCGAGGCCGCCGGTGTTGCCGTCGGTCGGATCATCGGGTTCGAACGGTTGAGTGGCCTCACCGATTGAGGCCGATACAATCCCGTCCCGCACCGGTCGACGACTCGTCGTGGACCGTCACACCGTGGGGTGTGGTGTAATTGGTAACACAGCAGTTTCTGGTACTGTCATTCGGGGTTCGAGTCCCTGCACCCCAGCTCTGATCGATCGCCGGCCCGCACGTGTGCGAGGTCGGCGTCGTCGCTTTTCGGACCGTTCGTCACGGCCTGGCTGTGATCGGTGGGTGGGATCGCAGCGCCCGCTGATATCGTTGCCGATCGCTACTTGGCCCGTTCGTCTAGTGGCCTAGGACACCACCCTCTCAAGGTGGCGGCACGGGTTCGAATCCCGTACGGGCTGCCAAGCAAAGTACCAGGTCAGAGCCACTCTTCCGATTTCTAGAAGAGTGGCTCTCCTGGTTTTCTGGACTCGTTGCCGTCTCTGGCCAATCTCTCTGGAAGGAGAAGTCGGATGAAGGGTTTCATGCGGCAGCGAGCGGTGTCGAGGGGTGTCGTGGGACTGAGGGTCTTCCTCGGTCCCGATCCGCTCACCGGCAACAAGCGGTACGCCACGCGGACCGTACGTGGCGGAAGCGCGAGGCGCAGACGGCGCCCGCTGAGATGGTCACCGAGGCCGAGCGCGGCCTGACGGTTCGAACGACTGCGACGGTCGGGGAGCTGCTCGAGGCCTGGTTCGAGTTCGCAGCGCCTGACTTCTCGCCGAAGACGGTCAAGGAGACACGGGGCCACATCGATCGCTCGCTGATGCCGGCGTCGGACATCACACCGCCTTCGCCGGAGGCGCTCGGACGAGTGCTGCGACGACGAGCAGGGACGAAGTATCGTCGACTTCTTTCGCCGGCACGAAGGAGCAACATGGCAGGAGGGCTTGCGGCCCTACTCGACGACGTCGCTGCGCTCGCCAAGTTGGCGGCATCGTCGGTTGACGACGTCGGCGCGGCAGCCGGTCGAGCGAGCGTGAAGGCCGCAGGTGTGGTCGTGGACGACACCGCCGTCACACCGGCGTACGTACAGGGCCTCACGGCCAATCGCGAGCTGCCGATCATCGGGAAGATCGCCAAGGGTTCGCTGCGCAACAAGCTGCTGTTCATCCTTCCTGCGGCGTTGCTCCTGAGCGCTGTGGCACCGCTGCTGGTCGAAATCATCTTGATGATCGGCGGCACGTACCTCTGCTTCGAAGGTGCCGAGAAGATCCACCACCGCCTCACTCACCGCGACCACGGTGACGAGCACGCGCCGGCGGTCGTCCAAGGTGCCGACGCCGAAGCGAAGGTCGTCGCCGGTGCCGTGCGAACCGATTTCATCCTGTCGGCGGAGATCATGGTGATCGCCCTCAAGGAGGTGCTCGACGAGGGTCTGCTGCAACGCGCGATCATTCTCGTCGTCGTCGCCGTACTGATCACCGGGATCGTCTACGGGGTGGTCGCGCTCATCGTCAAGATGGACGACGTCGGCCTGATGCTCAGCCAGCGGCCCACGGAGGGTTCGCAGCGAGTCGGGCGCTACATGGTCCACGCGATGCCCAAGTTGCTGGCGGCGCTGTCGGTGATCGGCATGGCGGCGATGCTGTGGGTGGGTGGGCACATCCTGTTGGTCGGCGCAGCAGAACTCGGCTGGCACACCCCCTATGACCTCGTGCACGACCTCGAGAACGCGGTGGCCGATCTCGATGCCGTCGGCGGGGTCGCCGCATGGTTGGTCAACACGTTGATCTCTGCCCTGATCGGTCTCGTCGTCGGCCTGGTGGTCGTCGCCGTCGTCACCGTGGTTCGCCGTCGAAGGACCTGAAGTCGGCGAGACCCACCGTCGTCGACACTCGCGAACCCGGCGCATGGGAGACCGCTCGGGTACGGCCCCGATCCGGTGATGCTTCTCTGTGATGACCGTGGCTCCGTTCTGCTCGAGGAGTCGTCAGACCGGCCTGCGATACAGCGCTTCACGCGGGGTGATCTCCTGTGTTCGATGTTCAACGTCGCGGACGTCGCACTATTGGCTGCGCATCGATGTCTAGAGCCAATCGCGGCGTTTGAACACGTAGTAGAGCGTGGCGCAAGTGAGGAGCATGAGGCCGAGCGCGACGGGGTACCCGTATCGCCAGTCGAGTTCGGGCATGTGGGTGAAGTTCATGCCGTAGATGGTTCCGATGAGTGTGGGCGCGAACAGGATGGCTGCCCAGGCGGAGATCTTCTTGACTTCCTCGTTCTGGGCGTTGCTGGTCTCGGTGAGGCGTCGCATCTCGTCGTTCTGGCGTTGAGCGACGAGCGTGGCGTTGACGGTGAGCATGTCGCGCAGCGCCGTGCGGTATTCCTCGATGCGTTCGGTGATCTGCGTGAGATGGTCCTCGACGTCGCGGAGGTAACGCTGGAGTTCATCGTCGACCGCGTACTTGTCGAACCCGGATCGCAGGTCGGCGATCACCTGTGCGAGTGGTCGGGCGGCGCGGTGGAAGTCGGCGACTTCACGTGACAGTTCGTAGATGCGGCGGGAGACCTCGGGGGCGCCCGAGAACACCTCGATCTCGATTTCGTCGATGTCGTTGCCGAGCCCGGTGACGACCGGGTAGTAGCCGTCGACCACTTGGTCCATGACGGCGTACAGGACCGCTTCGGGGCCTTGGCGGAGCAGGTCGGGTTGATCCTCGAGTCGTCGCCGGACGCTGGTGAACTCGGGAGCTTCGCTGTGGCGGACGGTGAGGACGAAGTTGGCGCCGGTGAACAGGTGGACCTCACCGAACTCGACCTCTTCGAGGTCGTCCCGGTAGCGCGCCGGGCGGAGCACGACGAACAGGGTGTCGTCGTAGCGTTCGAGCTTGGGGCGTTGGTGTGCGTGGATGGCGTCCTCGACCGCAAGGTGGTGGAGCCCGAACTGTTCGGCGAGCGCGTGGACCTCGGTGTCGGTGGGCCGGTACAGGCCGATCCAGGCACAGCCGCCGGGTCGGCGGTCGAGTTGGGCGACGGTGTCGGCGATCGTGTCCATCGTGGCGACGCGTTGTCCGTCGAGATAAATGGCACTGTCGACAATGGGTGATGCCTGCCGTGGAGCCGAGGTGTCGGCATTGAGTCCGTCGTCGTGGTGTTCGAAGCTGGCGGCGCGTTCGCGGGTCGGCCGGCGGGTCCGCACGAGGGACCGGATTCTCGGTTGCTTGGGATGTGGCACGGGTCAGAGCCAGTCTCGATGGCGGAAGTACGCGAAGAGCCCGACCGGGAGACCGAGAGCGAGCGCAGCGGACACGACGACACCGGCCGTGGTGCCCGAGCCGGGATAGGGGACGTTCATTCCGTAGTAGCCAGTGATCAGCGTCGGCACTGCGATGATGGCTGCCCAGCTGCCGACCCGCTTGACGACTTGGTTCTGGCGGAAGTCTCGCAACGTCAGGTTGGTCTCGACGATCGTCGCACCGAGGTCACGCAAGGCGTCGGACGACTCACCGATCCGCAGCACGTGGTCGTACACGTCCTGATAGTACGGGAAGAGATCGCCAGCAAGATTCTGCTCGCGTCGCATGATCGCCGACACCGCTTCGCGCATCGACACCACGAGCCGGTGGAACCGCACGAGTGACCGACGCATCGCGAACCAGTGCCGTTGGTCGGTCGGATCGAGTGGCCGTTCGTCGAACAGCGCCTGGCTGAGCGTGTCGTAGAACTCGTCGAAGCGATCAACGGCGACGAAGTACTGGTCGACGACATGATCCAGCAGCCCGTACAGCAAGAACGCGACGCCGTGGTGTGTCAGGGCGGTCGAACGGTCCCAGCGTTGCATCACCGGTTCGATCGGGAACCGGTCGTTCTTGCGGATCGTGATCATCCACCGGGGATTGATGAACGCGTCGATCTCGGTCTCGTCGAGTTCCCCGCTGTCGGGATCGAGGCGAACGGCATGAATCGACAGGAACTGGTGGGTGTCGTAGTGATCGAGCTTGGGGCGCTGATGCGGCCCGAGCGCATCCTCGACCGCAAGGTCGTGCAACGACAACTCATCAGCAAGGACCAGGAGTTTCTCGCGGTCAGGTTCGCACATGTCAACCCACACAACGACGTTCGGGTCCGCAGCAAGATGCTCGGAGACGTCCGCAACCGGGAAGCCCTCCGCGATCAGCTCGCCTGCTCGCCACGCGCGCGTGCGCACCGCGGTGGCGGCGCAATCTGCTGGGGATGGGGTCGATGGGTACATGAGGCGCAGCGATCTTCGGCGATCCGACCCACACGTTGCCACAAGCCGCGCCAACCGCCATCAGAAACCGAACGCCGCTCGCTTCGGTACCGGCGAAACGTGCCCGGTACGTGCGCCGACTCAAGCGTCGGTCCCAGCCGAAGGCCAAGCCCGACAATGCTCCGTCGGTGTCAGGCACAATCACAGTCCGCAGGTGATCCCGGTCGCCAGGTATCGACCCAAGTGCAGTGCAACACTTTCGCGGGCGTCCCGGCTGAGTCAGTCGCATCGGGGCTTCCGCAAGCGTTCGGCGCATGCGGGGTGTCGCTCGTGGCGAGTACCCTGCTCTGCATCGCACGACGCGCTGACGAGTTGCACGACCGGGTGGTCGTTGCGAATCCGGAGGAGGACTGCTCCCCGGCCGCGTTCCGTTTGCTCATCGACGAGCTCTCCATCGAACCGGAACCTGAGCTCGAATCCTTGGATGCAGCGGCCGTACTCGAGACGATCCGCGCCGAGTCCGAACACGCGTGACGCCCGTTGTCATCGACGCGTCCGCTGGCGTCGAGATCCTCGCCAACACCGCCCACGGTCGGCGTCTCGCACGACTGCTTCCGACCGATGCCGTCGGCTGGGTGCCCGGGCACTTCTACGTCGAAGTCGCCGGGGTCGTGCGACATCAGACGGTCGTGGCTCGGACGCTGACCGAGGAGGGCGCCGCGACAGTGTTGGGCCGGCTCGATCGATGGCACCTGCGCCGAGCGCAACCCGGACCGTTGATCGCCGCAGCGTGGCGATTTCGTCACAACATGACGATGGCCGATGCCGTCTGCGTCGCGCTCGCTGCCGAACTCGGCGGGGCCTTGCTCACCGACGACCACCGGCTCGTCAACTCGCCCGGATTCCCGGCGAACGTGCGCGCTCTCACACTCGACCGCTCCTGAACCCACGATCGGCAGTCGGTCGGGCGCCCAAGCCCTCCCCGGCCGGACGTCTTGCCAATCCACTTGCCACTCCACGCAGCGGTACTGGCCGATATCAGACGACACGAGGCAACACGGCGTGTGGCGTTAGCCCTGCTCAGGCCACACAAGACGGCATCAGACAACACGAGCCGGACAGTCTCAGTCGCCCTCTCGAGGTGGCGGCACGGGTTCGAATCCCGCCCGTGGCCCGGTCAGCAGTCGAGATGGGCGCCGATGACCTCGACGCCGGTGACGAACGCGTCGCGCTGGGCGTCGCTGAGGGCCTCGATCGAGCGGACGAGCAGGCGATCGGTGAGTTCGTCGGCGACGTCGAGGCGGGCGCGATCGTCGTCGGAGATGTCGGGCGCGGACTCCCAGCCGAACGACGTGACGTCATCGGGGCGCCGGATCGTGTGGGCGACCAACGGTGAGACGCCCGTGGCGACGATCGCCAGGAGGTGGATGCTGCCGCGCAGCTCTCGCAGGATGCACACGTTGCGGTAGGCGCGTGCTGCCGGATGGTCGGGGAGCGGTTCGGCGGCGATGCCGGCGAACAGTGGCAGCGCCGATCGGTCGACCGACGCGACGATCGCCTCGGCGGCGTCGTTGAACGCGTCGAGGACGTCGATGCCGTCGAGCTTGGCGATACCGAAGCGATCAGCGCAGGCGAGGTACTCGCTCGCCGCTTCCCGTGGGGCCATGATCTGCCTCGCCGAATCCCACATGAGTTCGACGACCCCTGGGCTGAAATAGCCGAAGGCTGACACGATCACCGCCGGGTCGACATCGCCGAGCACGCCGCCGCGGCCGAGGAAATAGAACCGGAAGCCGTCGAGGCCGAGCTCCTTGCCCTTCGCCAGAGTGTCGGCGTCGAAGTAGAAGCGATTGCCGGCCTGGTTGATGGTCGGAGAGGTCTGCTGGACGATCTCGAGTGGAGTCATCTCCACGTTGTACTCCGACCGAACTGCCTGCGGCGAACGAGGCGGCGCCGTCCATACTGGTCGTCGTCATGCCTGCCACCGACGGACCCCCTGCCGCCTCCAACTTCGTCGCGCGACCTGGTGCGCTCCGACAACGAACAGGGCACCTTCGGTGGACGGGTGCAGACTCGGTTCCCGCCCGAGCCGAACGGCTACCTGCACATCGGCCACGCCAAGGCGATCACGCGTCGACTTCGGTATCGCCGCCGAGTTCGACGGTGTGTGCAACCTGCGGTTCGACGACACCAACCCCGACACCGAGGACACCAGCTACGTCGACGGCATCATCGCCGACCTCGCCTGGCTCGGCTTCCCGATCGACGGCGAGCCGTTGTATGCCAGCGACTACTTCGAGCAACTCTACGACTGGGCCGAACTGCTGATCACCAAGGGGCTGGCCTATGTCGACGACCAGGACGGCGAGACGATTTCGGCGCAGCGAGGCGGCTACGGCAAACCGGGCATCGAGAGCCCGTACCGCACACGATCCGTCGAGGAGAACCTCGACCTGTTCCGCAGGATGCGGGCGGGTGAGTTCGCCGAGGGGTCGCATGTGCTGCGGGCCAAGGCCGACATGCAGCACGAGAACATGCAGCTGCGCGACCCGGTGATGTACCGGATCCGCGGCGTGCATCATCACCGCACCGGCGCGCTGTGGAGCATCTACCCCACCTACGACTGGGCGCACGGCCAGAGCGACGCCATCGAGGGCGTCACCCACTCGCTGTGCACACTCGAGTTCGACAGCCATCGGGCGCTCTACGACTGGTACCTCGAACACCTGCCGTTGCCATTCGAACAACCGCGCCAGACCGAGTTCGCCCGGCTCGAGCTGACCCACACGGTGACGTCCAAGCGCAAGCTCGCCAAGCTGGTCGACGACGGCATCGTCGACGGCTGGGACGATCCCCGCATGCCGACCCTGCGTGGCCTACGTCGTCGCGGCTACCCGGCCTCGGCGATCCGCGAGTTCTGCGAGTTCATCGGTGTGTCGCGCACCAACAGTCGTCATCAGATCGAGCTGTTGGAGTCGTTCGTGCGCACCGACCTGAACCGGGTGGCGTTGCGACGGATGGCGGTGCTCCGACCGCTGCGGGTCGTGATCACCAACTGGCCGGTCGACGACGACGGTGAGCCGGTCGTCGAGTACGTCGAGCTGAACAACAATCCGGAGAACCCCGATGACGGGACGCGCACGGTGCCCTTCACCGGCGTGCTCTACATCGAGCAGGAGGACTTCATGGCCGAGCCGGCACCGAAGTACTTCCGGCTGTCGCCGGGCAAGGAAGTTCGCCTGCGCGGCGCCTACTTCGTGACGGCAACCGGGTTCGACACGGACGCTGCCGGCAACGTCGTCACCGTCGAAGTGACCTACGACCCGGAGACCCAGGGTGGCAACGCTCCTGATGGCCGCAAGGTGAAATCGACCATGCACTGGGTGTCGGCCGCTCACGCCGTCGATGCAACGGTGGCGCTCTACGACCGGCTCTTCACACCCGAGGTGCCGGGCGAGGCGACCGGTGATCCACTCGACGACCTCAACGCCGATTCGAGGGAACTGCTCGTCGGCGCCAAGCTGGAGCCGGCGCTGGCCGACGTCGAACCGGGCCAGGTCGTCCAGTTCGAGCGCCTCGGCTACTTCGCCGCCGATCCCGACCAACCGATGCTGTTCCATCGCACCGTCGGCCTGCGCGACGAATGGGCCAACATCCAGAAACGAAGCTGACGCACAGGATGCGCCTGGGGCTCATCGGAGTGTTCGGAGAGAGCTCGGGTCCTGGACTGATCGGCGTTTGTGTGAGCAACAACGAATGAGTCGGCGATCGTTGGTCACACAAACACCAACGACCTCCGAACCCCGCGATTTGTGCGAGCGACGATGTCCCATCGGGCGATCTGCGCTCACACAAATCGGATGCTCCGGATGATCGGCGGTGCGTCATCGCTCCTTCGGAATCGTCCCAAACCGTTGAGCCTTGCGCCACATCCCGTACGTCGACTGCCATCCGGGTGTCGTTGCGACTACGGTCGGGCGCGATGAGACGGATCGTCGGGCCACTCGTCGTGGTCGCCAGCATGCTCGGAGTGGTCGTACCGGTTGTCATCGCCACGGCGACGCCCGCCCAGGCGGCCAGCGCCACCGTCACGTGTGCGCCACAGCCAACGGGCGGAACGGCCACGACATCTCCATTGCTGAGCTACACGCCGATCAATCCGGTGCGGCTCGTCGACACGCGCAACAACATCGGTGGCGTTCGTGCGCCGATCGATGCCGGGTGCACGATGGTCGTCAACATCGGCGCTGACATCCCTTCGACCGCTCAGGCGGTGGCGTTCTCGATGACCGCGGTCAACAGTGACGTCGACTACTTCACGGTGTACCCGTGCGCGGCGGGCCGCCCGGACACGTCGAACCTCAATGCCCGCGGCGCATTCGCCACTCCCAACCTGGTCGTGGCGATCCCCGACGCGAATCGCCAGGTCTGCATCTTCAGTCACGGGCGCTCCGACCTGATCATCGACCTCAGCGGATGGTGGTCGGAAGGGCCGAACCGGTTCGGGTCGATCGCCCCGCAACGCGTCTACGACAGCCGGCAACCCGGTCTCACTGCGCTGGATCCGCTCCAGGTTCGTGAGGTCCGGATCCCGTCGTCGGTGATCCCTGCGAACTCGTCGGCCGCGGTCGTGAACCTGACGGCGGCCAATGCGGTACGGCCCGGTTTCATGACGGCGTTTCCGTGCGGACAGCCGGCACCCACGGCCTCCAACGTGAACTTCAAGACTGGCGAAGCGCGCGCCGTGGGCGCGATCGTCGGGCTCGGAGCGGGCAACACGATGTGTGTGATTGCCGACACCACGGTCCACGTGATCGTCGACGTCACCGGTTTCTACGCATCGGCGCCGGGCTTCGGGCCGACCGCGAACGTCGCGCCCACAGCGGGGCGGCGGGTCGTCGACAGTCGCAACGGGATCGGCGGTCCGCTGCAGCCACTTGCCGCCGGCGAGGTGCGCTCGTTCGACCCGGTGGCCGGTCAGGCCGGCGCCGCGGACGCGGCAGCGGTGATGCTCAACTTCGTGTCGACCGACGCGGCGGGAGCTGGATTCCTGACGGCGTATCCGTGCGGTGGGACGGTGCCGAATGTCTCGACGCTCAACTACGTCGCCGGTGAAGCCGCGACGAACCTCGCAACGATCGAACTCGGCGTCGACCGACGCGTGTGCATCGTGTCGTCGGTGCCGACCAACGTGATCGTCGACGTGTTCGCCGTGATGGCGGCGCCGTCAGGGTCGCCGCTCGAGCGGCTCTCGTTCGACAAGCCGGCCTGGCCGCCGTTCAATCCTGCGGCCACCGACTACGTCATCGAGTGCGGAGCCGGTGCCGGCTCGGCGAACGTCGCGATGAGCGTCGACCTGCTGCCGTTCACGACCGCCACGCTGTCGGTCGCCGGTGGCGCGGCGACCCCGGTCGGCACGGGAACGGTGACGTTCCCGCTGCGCACCGACCAGCCGGTCGTGCTGTCGACCACCCGCCAAGGCGTCGCTCAGAGCTATCACTTCCGGTGTGTGCCGACGGATTTCCCCCGCCTCGAAGTGCTCCGCCCGGGCAATCCCAGCCCCGGCTGGTACCTGACCACCTCCGGATTCGCCAGTCCGAACCTGGCCCTCAATGGCCCGTACGTGATGATTCTCGATCACTACGGCGCCCCGGTCTGGTACAAGAAGACGCCGACAGCCGCGATGATGGACGCAAAGAAGCTGTCCGACGGCCGCCTGGCATTCACCCCGTCGTACGGCCCGTTCGGCATCGACCCGGACCAGGGCTACTGGCTCACCAACCTGCAAGGCACCGGCACGGTCAAGCACCAGACGATCACCCCGCTGCTCACCGATCACCACGACTACGTCGAACTTCCCGGAATTCCGAATGGTCGGGCGCAGATCAGCTATCCGATCAAGTCCGGCGTGAACCTGTTCGGAATGCCTGGTGGAACGAACCCCGACACGATCGCAGACGGCGTGATCCAAGAGGTCGGGGGCGTGACGCCTTGGACATGGACGATGAGCGACCACTTCAACCCGGCCCAGTCGACGTTTCCGCTGAACTTCGACCAGTCACAGCCTCCGCCGGCTGGAGTTTCCGGTTTTCCCGATGCCTGGGACGTGTTCCACATCAATGCGATCGACCGGCAATCCGATGGCGACTACGTCGTCACGGCGCGCCACATGGACGGCGTCTTCCGAGTCGACCATGCCACCAAGAACGTGGAGTGGACGCTCGGCACGCCGCCTGCACGGAACCTTCAACCGGCAGGGCCGCTCGCACCGCAACTTGCGATCGTCGGTGACACATGCGGGGGACCGAAGCGGCCACACGATGCTCGATTGAACGGCAACGTGCTGACGATGATGGACAACCAGGCCCAGCCCGGCGCGAGTTGCAGCCCACGCGCCGTCGCCTACGAGATCAACGTCGCAGCCGGGACGGCGACGCTGCTGTGGCAGATCTCGAACGCTGCGCCTGGCGGGGCCACCCTCGGGAGTACACAGCAGACCGCCGATTCGGTGGTTGTGAACTGGGGCGCTGGTCAGCAGCCGTTCCTCGAGGAGTTCGCGTACGTCGGCACCCGCTACACCCGGATCATGGCGGTGGGCCTGCCGAACTCCGGCAACTCGTACCGCACGATCAAGTACCTGCCGACCGACTTCGACATCAACGCGCTGCGATCCACCGCCGGCGGTTTCGTCGCCTCGCCTTGAGCTGAGCACAGGTCACATCCACCCCCGTTTGCGTTGCACTTCGGGTGACCCGCCCCACCGGAAGTGCAACGCAAACGTGAGTTGGCGTGGTCAGTCGACGTACCAGTAGCAGCCGTACTGCTCGGGGTCGCCCCAGCTCACCGAGTCGCGGGGCTCGAGGCTCTGGCGGTCGGAGAACTTCATCTGGTCGAGGCCGACCGTCACCAACTCGTTGCCGATGGCGATCGAGCGCTGCAGGGGGTTCCAGCACCCGGACCGGCTCGGGCTCGAATGGCTGATCACGCCGCGAGCCTTCAGCTCGCGTCCGTCGAGTTCGGCCACCACGGCGCCGCCGCCGGCGCCGACGAGTTCCTTCGACAGGCAGTCCTCGTCCGGCCCGCAGTCGCTCCAACCAGGCGACACCGGCAGCACGATCGTGCCATCTTCGGGCCAGTAGAGGAACGCCTTGTGATCCCACTCGACCTCGCTGTACCCGCCGATCGGCAGCGTGCTGATGCGCTGCGGATTCGTCGGATCACTGACGTCGAACAAGCTGAGCTGGGTGCCCGTCGTGCGGCCCTCGTCGGTGGCATCCTGGCCGACTCCGAGCAGCAGGCCGTCGCCGACCGGATGCAGGTACGCCGAGTACCCAGGGATCTTCAGCTCGCCCGCCTCGACCGGGTTGGCCGGGTCGGTCAGGTCGATCACGTACAGCGGATCGGTCTGGCGGAACGTGACGACGTAGGCGAGGTCGTCGATGAACCGCACGGCGTAGATCTGTTCGTCCTTGCCGAGACCGCCGACCGATGAGATCTGTTGCAGCTCGTCACCCTCGGGGCGCAACACGAACACCGTCGACTCGCTCTGGTCGCCGAACTCGCCCCAGTCGTCGGTGGTGGTCGCCACCCGTAGGTCGCCGTTGTACTCGCTCATCGCGAACTGGTTGAGCAGCCGTCCTTCGACCTGTCCCGATGCGATGTACGTGGCACCGGTCCCCGAGTCGAGGCGGAACTGATGGATCAAGGTGGGCGGCGGGCCGGGGTCCTCCTCCGGCGCCGTGTCGGGAGCCCCTTCCTCGACGGCGAGCGGAACCGGGCCGCCCCACTGCCAATTCCAGTTCTGCGTTGCGACGTAGAGGTTGTCGGTGGAGGCGTACACGGTGTCACCGGTCGACACGATGCCCGCCGATCCGACCGGCGTGCCATCACCGTTGACGTCGATCGATCCGATCCACGTGAGGCCCAACCCGGCGAACTCCGCCGGCGCTGCGACCGTCTCGCACGGCAGTGCCTGCGACATCGGACCGAATGCGCCGTTGGCGTCCTCGTCGAACCACCGCGGCAGCCAGTCCTCCACCGTCGAGGTGGCGATGATCTCCTTGTTGCGCTCGAGCGCCGAGTCCTCGTCGAGGCCGAACTGGTTCGGCTGAACGAACGGGAGGCGCTGATCGAACGACGTCGTGATCACGAGTCGGGCGACGCCGTCGACGGACCGAGTGGCAACCACGCCGCCCTCGAGGTGCGACCGTCGCAGCAGCACCGGATTCGTCGGGTCGGCCACGTCGAACAGCGACACGATCGTGTCGGGGGCACCGCTCCAGCTCGACGTCACGACCACGAGGCGGTCACCGTCGAGCAGCAGCTGATGCGAACCCTCCGGGAGTTCTGGTTCCGCCACGACGTCGGCGTCGGCGACGGACACGATCCGCAGGCCGTCGCTGTTGGCCACGTACACGTACTCGCCGTCCGTTTCGACGATGTCGCCTTCGTCGACGCCGACCTCCTGGGTGTTCGTGCCGGAGAAGTCCTGGCCCTCGACGGCGCCCGGCGCCGGGGCGACGTCCGGTGCGACCTCGGCACTTCCGGCGACGTCGGTCGCGGCCATCTCGTCCTCGGCCATGACACGGCCGTCGCCGTAGTAGATGCCCCCGCCGCCGAGGCCCCACGCGGTCACCCGCTCGCTTGCCTCGGTCTGCATGTAGCTCAACAAGGCGTCGCAATCGCCGAAGAACTCGAGGTTCGCCGAGGCGAATCCTTGTGGACGCGACCCGGTGGTGGTCGGCCGCGTGGTGCCCGGCGGCTCGGTCGAGGCGACGTCGCCCGGCTCCGTCGTGGTGGTTGCGTCGCCCGAAGAGGATGACCCTGCGGAGTCGTCGGTCGTGCACGAGGCAGCGACCAGGAGGGCGCTGGTGGCGAGTGCCAGTGGAATGAGCCGTTCACGCATCATGTGTGTTGGACGTCACACGGCGACGTTCGGTTCCCACCGAGTTCTCGAGGTGTGGTCAATGGGGCGTCAACGCTCGTCGACGATCAAGCTCTGAACGCTGCGTCCGAGACGACCGTCGACGTCGAACAGCGCCGATTCGGCGAACCCCGCGCCCGAGCACACGGCATTCGATCCGTAGTGCGAGGCGGTTCGCATCCCGATCCAGTCTCCGACCGGAGGCCGCAGCAGGTGCACCGTGAGGTCCGGATTGATGAACGTGAACCGATCGAACGGCAGCCCGCTGCTCACGCCGTTGCCGAAGTCGGCCGCCGCCACCGCCCGTTGCGCACCCGAGGGATCCTCATCAGGCACGACGGGGACTCGGAGGCGGACCCACACACCGACCGGGCCGGGTTCGTCCCAGGATCCCTCGGTGAACCGGTGCTCGCACGCATCGCGGTGGAATGCGACGCTGTCATCCATCGCCCGCACGGGCCGCTGCGCAATGCCGTCGGCAGGTGTGCCAGGCGGATCGGGGGGTGGCTGCACGACGTCATCGGGCAGTTCGAACTCGTTCGCTCGGATCCGCAGACTTCGTGCTCGAGCGACTTCGGTGTCGCCGTCGTGAACACGAACGGCGACGAGCGACACCTTGCGTCCGTCGCGTTCGATCTCGGTCGACACCGTGAGCGCTCTGCCGACCGGAACAGGACGGGTGAGCTCGATCGTGAGGCGCGCGATCTGCCACGCGACCGGCGAGTCGGGATCGGCGTGCTCGACCGCGCGGGCGATCAACGCTCCGACCGGGCCGCCGTGGCATGCCCTCGGATCCCATGGCCCTCGCGCCAGTTCGGTCGGTGTCCATCGGTCGTCGCCGGCATGGTCGAAGAGCGAAGTGGCCGTTGCTGCCATGGTCGTCAGTGGGTCTCGAGCGGGAGCAGTACCTCTGCTGCCTCGGCGAGGTGCTCGACCCACGCGTCGGCGCCGTCGGGCTCGGCAAGCGGGAGTACGACGAACTTCGACGTGCCGACGTCGATGAACCGGCGGATCAGGTCGGTGAGTCCGTCCCATGAGGTGGGTACCAATTCGGAGGGATCAGCGAGATCGGGGCGACGTTTCGCCAGCAGCGCCAGCAGGCGATCGGGGATCGGTCCGAACGAGTACGGCACGAGCACGCCGAAGTGGTCGTGCTCGATCTGGCGGTTGTGTTCGGCACAGACGTCCTCGATCACCGTCCGGCCTGCGGCGGCGTCGGCCGGCGTGACGAACGACGGCAGCCAGCCATCGGCCATGCGACCGATGCGTCGCAGCTCCGAGGGAGCGATTCCGCCGAGCCAGACCTCCATCTTCGTTGCCGCAGGCAGCACTCGGATCTCGTCGTAGTCGTAGCGAGCACCGTGGTGGGTGAACGATTCGCCGGTCCAGCACTCGCGCATCACGGTCAACATCTCGTCGAACAACTTGGCTCGTTCGCCGCGTTCGACGCCGAAGGCCTGTTGCTCGACGGGGTCGACCGCTCCGAGCCCGAACGCCGGAAGGAGTCGCCCACCGGACATGTTCGCCAGCGTGGCGAGTTCCTTGGCGAGCACCACGGGGTTGCGGCCGGGCAGCACCATCACCGACATGCCGAACTTCAGGCGCTCGGTGCGGCCGGCGCCGTAGGCCATCGCCACCAGGGGATCCGGTGCTGGTCCGCTGATGCGCTCGGACAACCACAGCGAATCGAATCCGAGCGTTTCGAGCGAGTCGACGACGGTGCCGTAGGACGGACCGTGCAGTGTGGTCGAGGTTCCGAGGCCGAATCCGATTCGAACCTTCGCTGGCTGCATCGAACGATCGTGGCACAGTCGATCGACTGCACGTCAGCCCGGGCTGCGTTCAGGTGTGACGGGCGCGACCGGTCTGGATCCAGCTGGCGGCGAAAGCGACCACGATGACAGGGAGCACGATGGCCGCCTGCGGTATCTCGCCTGCCACCGATGCGATGACGGCGGCGAACGCAGCGATGATCGAGATCACGACGGCGAGCCTGATGGCTTCTTTCCAGCTGCGACGATTGGCTTCCACGACGTCATTCATACAACGCAACGTTCCCGCTGTCTCGTGTGTCGACACCTCGATGCGGAGTTGTCACTCAACCGACGTGTTCGACATCGAATCGCGCGGTCGTCGATGACGGCGAGATGACGAGACGGTGACCACCAGGCGACGGAATCTAGGGTCGGGAGCCATGTCGACCTCTGCCCCACCTCCCGCTTCACCGCTCGATCGCTTCCGTCTCGACGATCAGGTCACCATCGTCACCGGGGCGTCGTCGGGACTCGGCGCCCACTTCGCCAAGGTGCTGCATGCCGTGGGGGCGCAGGTCGTGCTGACGGCGCGGCGCTCGGATCGTCTCCACGCACTCGCTGCCGACCTGCCGGGCGCGTTCGTGCTCGTCGCCGACATGGCTGACGACGCCGATCGAGAACGCCTCGTCGCCGACGTGGTCGACCGGTTCGGCCGTGTCGACGTGCTGGTCAACAACGCCGGGGTCGGAGGAACGGTCGCCGTCGAGCACGAGGAACTCGACCGCTTCCGGACCTCGATGGAGGTCAACGTCACGGCGCTGTGGCACTTGTCCAAGCTCTGCGCGCCGTCGATGATCGCCAGCGGCGCTGGATCGATCGTCAACGTGGCATCGATGCTCGGCCACGTCGGCTCGACTCCCGTCAAGCAGGCGCACTACTGCGCGAGCAAAGGTGCGGTGATCAACCTCACGCGAGAGCTGGCACTGCAATGGGCACGCAAGGGCGTTCGCGTCAATGCGCTGTGTCCAGGGTGGTTCCCGTCGGAGATGACCGACGGCATGGACACCGACGAAGGCAGCCAACGCTTCATCGCCGCCAACTCGCCGATCCCCCGGATGGGCGAGCTCGACGAACTCGACGGCGCGCTGCTCCTGCTGGCATCTCCTGCGGGCACGTTCCTGACCGGACAGAGCATCATCGTCGACGGCGGGTGGACGGCGCGCTGACCGAAGCGGTTCCGGTCGCATCCTCCCGAAGTGATAAAACAATCACGTCACGAGGCGATCGATCCGATCGCTCCATTTGAAGGAGATCGAACGTGAAAGACCTGCTCAAGGAGTTCAAGGACTTCGTCAACCGAGGCAACCTCGTCGAACTGGCGATCGCGTTCGTGCTCGCCACGGCGTTCGCGCCCGTGGTGCTCAGCATCGTCGACAACATCTTCATGCCGATCATCGCGGCGATCATCGGGCAGCCCGACTTCAGCTCGCTCAGCATCGACATCGGTTCGGCGGAGATCAACTACGGGACCCCGCTGACCCTGATCGTCAACTTCTTGATCATCGCGTTCGTCTGCTTCCTGGTGGTCAAGGCCTACAACTCGATGCGCACGCCCGAGGAGGCCGAGGCCGATGCCGGGCCGAGCGAAGTCGAGTTGCTCACCGAGATCCGCGACGCACTTCGCTCGCGCTGAGCCCCGGCACGGTGACCGCGATGCCCCACGCGGTCGCGAACACGCTTCAATGGTGCAGATGACCCGCCGCCGATCGCTCGCTGCCGTGTTCGCGGTCGCTGCGCTGGTGGCCGGGTGCGGTGCCGCCGACGGTGGGGCCGACGACACGACCCCGCCGGTCACCCCCGTTCCGACGATCGCCGGTGTCGGGGTGGTCCCCGCCGTTCCGTCGGCCGTGCGCGAACCGATCGTGGTCGTGCGGCCACCGGTCAACGAGGACGGCACCGAAGCGCAGTTGATCGGTGAGACCGTCGACGGAAACCGGATCTTGATGATCGGCGACTCGATCCTCGCGTCGACGGCATCTCGATACGGCAACCACATGTGCGAAGCGGTGGTCCCGCTCGGATGGCAGGTCGCTGTCGAGGCCGAACCGAGCCGGTTCGTCGATTTCGGAAATCTCGTCCTCGACAAGCTGCTCGTCGACGATGCCGCCCCGGAGGACGACTGGGATGCAGCCGTGGTCTTTCTCGGGAGCAACTACGGCGGCGATCAGGCGAAGTACGAAGCCGAGCTCGTCGAGATCCTCGACCGGCTGGCGCCACGTCCGGTCGTGCTGCTCACGGTGACCGAGTACCGACCGGACTACGTCGAGGTCAACGAGGTCGTCAATCGCCTCGGTGCCGAACGTGAGAACATCACCGTGCTCGACTGGAGCACCATCTCGGATGCTCCTGGTGTGCTGAGCAGCGATCGTCTGCATCCGACCGACACGGGCCGCCGCATCCTGGCCGAGTCCATCGCCGCATCACTCGGCCCGGTCGACGGCGAGGGCGACTGCCTGCGCTCGACGTTCCGCGACGATTCGCGCGTCGGCACCAACAGCACCACGGTGCTCGGTCGCCCCTCGACCGGATCGAGTTCGTCCGCGATCCGCAGCGACGACGACCACCGTCCGGCCGACCACCTCGACGACCACGACGACGTGCCGCAAGCGGGCGGCGGTGGCGGTGTCCGACTGACCACGGCACCTCGCCGTCGACAACGGCACCGCCCCGGTGACCACGACTGTCGACCACGTACGGCGCCGACCACGGCCGCCCCGACCACGACCGTCCCAACCGCCGACTGCGCCGACGACTGCCGCGCCGACTACCACGGCGGCGACCGCCGACGACCTTCGCCGGGTGGACTCGACGAACCCACTCCCTGATCTGCCCCTAGCCTGGACGGGTGCTCCAGGCTCAGGCGATCTCGGTGGAAGTGGGTGGTCGACTGCTCGTCGACGCCGCCAGCTTCACCGTGATGGCCCGCGACAAGGTGGGGATCGTCGGGCGCAACGGTGCCGGCAAGACCAGTCTGTTCAAGGTGTTGGGCGGCGCCAACGAGCCGAAGTCCGGCAAGGTCGTACGCAAGGGCGGCTTCGGGTATCTCCCGCAGGACCCGAAGATCGACTCGGCACTGGACGGGCGCAGCTGCGTCACTCATGTGCTGTCGGGCCGGGGGATCGACGACGAGATCACCCGTATCGAGAAGCTCCGCATCGCGATGGAGGAGAATCCTGACGAGCGCAACGTCAGCCGCTACAGCGAAGCCGAGGAGGCGTTCCGCACCACCGGCGGGTATGCGTCCGAGAGCGAGGCCCGTGCGATGGCGGCCGGCCTCGGGATTCCCGACGCGCGGCTCGACCAGCCGATCAGCACGCTGTCGGGTGGCGAGCGCCGCCGCGTCGAACTGGCGCGCATCCTGTTCGCCGGTTCCGACGTGCTGTGCCTCGACGAGCCGACGAACCACCTCGACGTCGACGCCAAGGCGTGGTTGCTCGGATTCCTTCGTCAGTACAAGGGCGCCCTGCTCGTGATCAGCCACGACTTGGAACTGCTCGACGAGTCGATCACGCGTGTGCTGCACCTCGACCGTGCGACCGAACACGACGTCGGCGAGATCGTCGAGTACCGCGGCACCTACAGCCAGTACCAGCGTGCTCGGGCCGAGGACGAGGCTCGTCTTGCGAAGAAGGCGGTGCTGCAGGCGAAGGAGATCGATCGGTTGCAGACCGTGGTCGACCGCTTCGGGGCGAAGGCGACCAAGGCCGCGATGGCCCACAGCGTCGAGAAGCGCATCGCTCGTCTCGAGACGCAACGCGTCCGCGGCCCGCAGTCGGGCAAGACGATGACGGTCCGCTTCCCTGACCCGCCGAAGTGCGGCGAGACGGTCATCCGAGCGTCGGGCATGTGCAAGGCGTACGGCGGGCCGACGATCTTCGAAGACATCGACTTCGACCTCGGGCGCGGGGAACGGTTGCTGGTGCTCGGTCTGAACGGCGCCGGCAAGACCAGCCTGCTGCGCATCCTCGCGGGCGAGACCGAGGCCGACCTCGGCGACTTCGAGTTCGGCTACCAGGTGCACGCCGGCTACTACGCGCAGGAGCACGACAACCTGCGCACGAACGAGTCGCTGCTCACCAACATCCGCGACGCCGTGCCGGAGGGCATCAACCTCGGCGAGACCCAACTGCGGGGTCTGCTCGGCATGTTCGGACTGTCGGGCGAGAAGGTGTTCCAGGAGTCCGGCACGTTGTCGGGCGGCGAGAAGACCAAGCTCGCGCTCGCCATGTTGATGGTCGGGCGCAACAACCTGCTGCTGCTCGACGAGCCCACCAACAACCTCGATCCACCATCACGTCAAGCCGTCGCCGACGCGCTCGTCGATTGGCCCGGGGCGATCATTCTCGTGAGCCACGACGAGGAGTTCGTTCGTGAACTGGCCCCGACCAAGGTGCTGCTGATGCCCGACGGTGACGTCGACTACTTCTCCGACGACTGGCTCGATCTCGTCAGCATGTCCTGAACTTCGCCAGTGATTACAACAGGGGTCAGACCCGCGATGTAATCGCTCACTCGCCGTATCGCGCGATGCCCTGCGCGTAGCGGTCGCGAAACAATGCGAGCACTTCGCCGGGCTCCGCGTGGCGGCCGGTGGTGTGCTTGGAGTACAACACGTCCCCGTCGACCTCGACGTCGAACACGCCCTTCGAGCCCGTCACCAGTGTCAGCGATTCGATCACGTGCTGGTAGGTCGACAGCAGATCGTTCGCCGCGCTCACGGCGCGGTCAGAATAATCTCAAGGGACGCAGTAGGTGATGTGGATCACGTGGTCGCTCATTGCTGCGACCGTACCCCGAGTTCGTCGATGACGCTGCTCAGATCGTGGTGCTCGCGTCGTTGGGCGGCGCCGACGAGCCATTTCATTGGACGGCCGGGACGTGCGATCCGAGCGCCGAGCGCTGCCACGTCGGCATCACGCTGCACTTCGAGTCGGCGACGTTCGTCCGGTGACGCCGAGCTGAGCGCGGTCGCGAAGTCCCACGCTTCGGAGCGAGCACGGCGAAGGCTGAAGGTGACGACCGCCTCGTCGAATCGCAGACCCGCGACGTCGACCCAGCGCGTCCACGGTGAGACCGATGCCAGCGATGCCTGCATCCGATCTACGAGCTCGGCGAGCACGTCGTTGATCGTTTCGAAATCATCGCGCAGCGCCTCGACCTCGCCCGGCGGCGCGGCTGCGGCCGCGGCGACGCCGAGATCGAGGTTGATGTGCGCGTTGATGCCCAACAGCAGGTGCTGCGCAACGAGGCAGCGCCCGCGCTGGGCGGTCTCGAAGGCGAGCCGCCACGATTCGGGCACCGCGTCAGAGTGTGCGTTCCACGCGTCGCGGGCGTCGAGGTAGCGCTGAGCGAACAGGACGTCGAAGTGCTCCATCTGCTCGCCGTCGGCGAAATCCCCGGCGGCGATGCCGTCGCGTACCCGTTCGGTGACCGCCCGATAGACGACGGTGAAGTAGCCGCTCGCATCTCCGCACTCCAGGCATCGGTCGACCTCGCGGTCCATCGCTGCGATGGCAGCGTCGATCGAGTCGACCGGTGCAGACACGTGCTGGTCGACCGTCAGCTCACGCCGAGCGCGGCGGTGGCATCACCGCGCAGTCGCTTGTAGTCGACCTTGCCGTTGGCGGCGCGGCCGATCGTGTCGACGACCACGATGTGCTTGGGAGCCTTGTACGCCGCGAGGGTCGTCTTCACATGCGCAATCACCGAAGCGGCGTCGACCGTATGGCCCGGACGGGCCTCGACCATGCCGGTAACCGCCTCGCCGAACTTCTCGTCGGGGATGCCGACGGCCACGGCGTCGAGCACGTCGGGATGGGTCTTCATCGCCTCCTCGACCTCTTCGGGGAACACCTTCTCGCCGCCTGTGTTGATGCATTGCGAGCCACGGCCGAGCAGTGTGATGCGACCGTCGGCGTCGATCGTTGCGAAGTCTCCCGGGCACGAGTACCGCTTGCCGTCGACCTCGAAGAAGGTGCGGGCACTCTTCTCGGGGTCCTTGTAGTAGCCCACCGGTTGGCGCCCGCCGACTGCGAGTCGTCCGATTTCTCCGGAGCCCGGCGCCAGCGGACGGTTGAGATCGTCGATCACGATCGTGTTGGGACTCAGCTGGAACTTGGCGGTCTCAGCGGCGGCGCCAGCGGCCGAGACCGACGAACCCATGCCCAGGGCCTCCGACGACGAGAACGCATCCATCAGGACCATGCCGGGATGGTGCTCGAGGAGACGGGTCTTGGTCTCCTGGCTCCACATCACGCCGGACGAGACGATGCCGACGAGCGAGGAGAGATCCCATCGGCCGGGCTCGGCGTCGAGCGCACGCAGGATCGGTTTCGCGAACGCGTCGCCGACGATCGCCAGCGATGTCACTCCTTCGCGTTCGATCCCGTCGAGGAGTTCGACGGCATCGAAGTTGCGTCCGGTGAGCGTGACGATGCTGCCTCCGCCGCACAACGTGCCGAGCCCGGGGAAGTTGCCGGTGCCGTGCATCTGCGGGCAGGCCGGGAGGAAACGAGCGCCGGGCTCGGTGAGTCTGGCCCGCACGTCAGCGAGCGTTCCGTCGTCGGTCAGGGGAAATGCCGCCGTGGCCGTCAAGACCACCGCCAGGTCGTCCTGGCGCCACATGACGCCTTTCGGCATGCCCGTGGTTCCGCCGGTGTAGAGAAAGTTCAGATCGTCACCGCTGCGCCCCCAGGCCGGGGCGACTCGACCGGCGCCACTCGTGGCGGCCTGCTCGTAGGGAGTCGCCCAGCCTGGGCAGTCGCCGCTCGCATCATCGACCCACAACCAGAGCTTGACCTTCGGAAGGCGGTCGCGGATCACCTCGATCGTGTCGGCGAACGAGCCGTGGAACACGACTGCTCCGGCGTCGGCGTTGTCCCAGAGGTACAGCAGTTCATCGGCGGTGTAGCGGTAGTTGGTGTTGACCGGGACGAACGAACCCTTGAACGCGGCGTACATCGACTCCATGTACTCATTGCAGTTGTACAAGTACTGTGCGACCGCCTGCTGACGTTCGAGGCCGGCGTCGAGCAGCAGCTGGGCGACACCGTCGGCCCGGCGGTCGACCTCGGCCCACGTTCGATGGTCATCGCCGTGCATCAGGCACGGCGCGTCGGGCAGCTCGTCAGCCGCCACTTCCCAGATGTCGGCAAAGTTCCAGTTCCCCATGGCCTGCGTTCGTACCACCCGGCGGTCACCCCCGACGAGCCCGAGTCCCGCCGCGATGAGCGAAACCGCCGTATCCGGTCGGTTCGCTCATCGGTGGGACGTGGGCCGGGCCTGTGATGAGGCAAACCGCCGTATACGGTCGCTTCGCTCATCGGTGGGAAAGTCCGTACGTCGATCGGGCTCGGCTGCGTGGTCGTGTCGGTGCGATCGGTACGGTCGTCGGATGCGTATTGGAATGTTCGGTGGATCCATCAACGAGGGCACGATCGACGACGTGGTCGCCGAAGCCCGACAGGCCGAGGCGGACGGCTTCGCGTCGTACTGGGCGCCGAACATCTTCGGCCACGACGCGCTCACGGCGCTGGCGATCGTCGGGCGCGAGGTGCCCCGCATCGAACTCGGCACCTCCGTCGTGCCGACCTACCCTCGTCACCCGAGTGCGATCGCACAGCAGTGCCTCACCGTCAGCGCGGCCTGTGAGGGTCGGCTCACGCTCGGGATCGGGCTCAGTCACAAGGTCGTGATCGAGAACATGCTCGGCATGAGCTACGACAAGCCGGTGCGTCACATCCGCGACTACCTGAGCATCCTCGGGCCGCTGTCGCGCAACGAACCGGTCAGCTATCAGGGTGAGGACTACTCGACGCACCTTGCGATCAACGCAAAGGGTGCGCTGCCGTTCGGCATCGTCGTCGCCGCGCTCGGCCCGCAGATGCTCAAGGCCACCGCCGAGCTGGCTGACGGCACGCTCACGTGGTGCACCGGCCCGAATACGCTCGCCGACTACACCGTGCCCACGATCACTGCCGCAGCCGAAGCCGCCGGTCGACCCGCCCCACGGGTGATCGCCGCGCTCCCCGTGTGCGTGACGACCGACACCGAGGCAGCGAAGGGTCGCGCCGCGAAGGTGTTCGAGATCTACGGGTCGCTGCCGAGCTACCGGGCGATGCTCGACCGTGAGGGTGCGGGCGGCGCCGAGGACATCGCCATCACCGGCTCGCATGACGAAGTGGTCGAGCGCATCAGTGCACTCGCCGACATCGGAGTCACCGACTTCGCCGCCGTCGAGTTCCCCGGCAATCCCGATGAGGCCGCAGCGACGCGAGCGGCCGTGAAGGCCGCAATGCAATGACCTCGGTACGCGTCGAGAGCGACGATCGGGGAGTGGCAACGCTCACCGTCGACCATCCCCCGATCAACCTCGTGACGATGGAGGTGTTCTTCGAACTCGGCGCAGCAATCGAAGCACTCGCGAACGACAAGTCGGTTCGGGCGGTCGTGATCCGGTCGGCGAACCCGGAGTGGTTCCTCGCCCACTTCGACGTCGAAGCGATCCAGCAGTTCCCTCGGGAACAGCCCGAGCCGACGGCGATCGGGCCATACGACGTGATGTGCGAGACCCTGCGGACGATGCCCAAGCCGACGATCGCCGTGATCGCCGGCCGGGTCGGCGGCGGTGGGAGTGAACTGGCGCTCGGATGCGACATGCGTTTCGCCACGCCCGATGCGATCTTCAGCCAACCCGAAGTCGCGCTGGGCATCATCCCGGGCGCGGGTGGCACGGTTCGTTTGCCGCGCCTGGTGGGACGGAGCCGTGCACTCGAAGTGGTCCTCGGCTGTGACGACATCGATGCGCACACCGCCGAGCGTTGGGGATGGGTCAACCGGGTGTTGCCGGCCGACGAGATCGACGCGTTCGTCGACCGGCTCGCCGGACGAATCGCGTCGTTCCCACGCCACTCGGTTGCTGCTGCGAAGGAGATCGTCGTGCGCTCGGAGACCGGAGTCGTCGAGGACCTGCTCGCCGAGACCATCGGTTTCAATGCGACGCTCGCCCACGACGAGACCCACGACCGGATGCAGCGGTTCCTCGACGCGGGTGGCCAGACTCCCGAGGGCGAACGTCGCCTCGGTCAACTTGCCGGCGAGCTGTAGCAGCCCGCTACGAGATCTCGACGAGGCTGCGGAAGCGGCCCGTGACGGCCGCGAGCGCCACGGCGATCACCGAGACCGCGAGCACGGCGATCTCGATTCGCTGAGCGTCGTTCGGTGTCGCGCTGTCGCCGATCGAGACCACCATCGCAATCGCAGCGGCGACCCAGGCAACGGCGGCGATTCGCAGCGAGACCCGTTCGACGAACGTCAGCTCGGGATCGTCGGCCACGGCAGTGGACGGGGCGCCCTCGTCACGCATCGCCTTCTCGATCCATCGCACCGGCGACGTCACGGCGAGCACCACCAGCGGGGCCCACGCGAGCACCACTGCCGCGAGCCAGGCGTCCTGCGTCACGTTGATCCCGTCGGCGGAGTCGAATCCGTTCACGACGGCGTCGCCGACGTACACCGCAACGGCGGTCGTCAACAGAGCGAGCAATGCTTTGACGTAGCGGAGCACGAGGCCGCGCAGGCGGAGCACGTGGCGAGCCATGCCGTGCTCAACCTTGGCCACCTCCTCGAGCAACGGCCGACTCCGGGCAGCGGCGAGCTCGAACAGGCCGGCTGCGCGAGCGGCATCGTCGTGCCCGGATCCGAGGCCGCCGTACACATCGAGCTGACGATCGACGCGCTCACGTGATTCGTCATTCGCGGGCACGAGGAGTTCGACAATTCGGGGATCCTCCCGAGTTCGCACGAGTTCCGCAGTCGCCGCTGGGCCGAGTTCGTCGGAGGGCAGTTGCAGCGAGGTGAGGGTGAACCGGGGGGTGAAGGTCTCGCCGCCGTCGCTGCCGATGTGGTTGGCGTGGAAGTAGAAGCGGGTCAGATCGGCGAAGAGCAGCCAGAGAGCGACCGCCGGCACGGCGAGCATCGCGCCGATGGCGATGATCAGTGCGATCTCGACGACCCCGATGTCGCCCGAGAACAACGATCGGAGGATGCCGGTGATGGAGTCGCGTGCCACCACCGGGAGCACGACGAGCAGGCCCGCGCCGGACAACATGCCCACCGCAATTCGGTGGAACGTCGAGAGCCGCACCTCGCAACGCGCGACGAATGCGCGAGCAGCGGCCCGCTCATCGGCGGTCAACGACGACGAGCCGGGCGTGTCTGTCATCAGCGAATCGCGACGGGCATCGAGTGTTCGGCGCGGACCTGGGCGTAGAAGTCGTTGCCCTTGTCGTCGACGACGATGAACGCGGGGAAGTCCTCGACCTCGATCTTCCAGACCGCTTCCATGCCGAGTTCCGGATACTCGAGCACGTCGACCTTGCGGATGTTGTCGAGCGCCAACCGTGCCGCCGGCCCACCGATCGAGCCGAGGTAGAAGCCGCCGTGCTCATTGCACGACTCGGTCACCTGCAGCGATCGGTTGCCCTTGGCGAGCATGATCATCGATCCGCCCGCCGCTTGGAACTGCTCGACGTAGCTGTCCATCCGGCCGGCGGTGGTCGGCCCGAACGACCCGGAGGCGTAGCCCTCGGGCGTCTTGGCCGGGCCGGCGTAGTACACCGCATGGTCCTTCAGGTACTGCGGCATCGGCTCACCGGCGTCGAGGCGTTCTTTGATCTTCGCGTGGGCGATGTCGCGGGCGACCACCATCGGACCGGTCAGCATCACGCGGGTCGTCACCGGGTACTGCGTCAGCTCGGCGAGGATGTCGGCCATCGGCCGGTTGAGGTCGATGCGAACGGGCTCGGTTCCGTCGAGGTGCTCCTCGCCGACCTCGGGAAGGAAGCGGGCGGGGTCGGTCTCGAGTTGCTCGAGGAACACGCCGTCCTTGGTGATCTTGCCGACGGCCTGGCGATCGGCCGAGCACGACACGGCGATCGCGACCGGGCACGAGGCGCCGTGGCGTGGCAGCCGGACGATGCGAACGTCGTGGCAGAAGTACTTCCCGCCGAACTGGGCGCCGATGCCGGTGGTCTGGCTGAGCTTCAGCACCTGCGCTTCGAGGTCGAGGTCGCGAAAGGCGTGTCCGTCGGGCGAGCCGGAGGTGGGGAGCGCATCGAGGTACTTCGTCGACGCGAGTTTCGCGGTCTCGACGGCGAACTCTGCCGACGTGCCGCCGATCACGACGGCGAGGTGATACGGCGGGCAAGCCGACGTGCCGAGCGACTGCATCTTGTCGAAGATCCACGGCAGCAACGTGGCCTCGTTGAGCAGTGCCTTGGTCTCTTGGTACAGGTAGCTCTTGTTGGCCGATCCGCCGCCCTTGGCCATGAACAGGAACTTGTACGCGTCGCCGTCGATTGCGGAGATCTTGATCTCCGCCGGCAGGTTCGTGCCGGTGTTCTTCTCGGTGTACATGTCGAGCGGTGCCATCTGCGAGTAGCGCAGGTTCGACGTCTGGTACGTGTCGTAGATCCCGTGAGCGATGGCTTCCTCGTCGCCGCCACCGGTGAACACGAACTGGCCCTTCTTGCCCTTCACGATCGCCGTGCCGGTGTCCTGGCACATCGGCAGCACTCCGCCGGCAGCGATCGCCGCGTTCTTGAGCAGGTCGAGCGCCACGAAGCGGTCGTTGTCGGACGCTTCGGGGTCGTCGAGGATGTTGCGCAACTGCTGGAGGTGAGCAGATCGCAGGTAGTGCGCGATGTCGTGCATCGCCTCGGCGGTGAGCTTGCGGATCGCTTCCGGCTCGACCCTCAGGAACGTGCCCTCGGGCGTCTCGAAGGTGGACACACCCTCGGTCGACACGAGTCGGTACTCGGTTTCGTCGGGGCCCAGCGGGAGCAGCTCGGTGTAGGAGAACGGGGGGACCTCAGCCATGCCGTCGAGCCTACGACCGCGTCCGAACGCGTGAACAAATGGCGTCCCTGCGGCGCCATCTGTTCACACGTTGGGGCGGTTCACTTCGACATGAAAATGACGTCGTCAGGGATGGCCGTGGTCTCCGGGTCGATCATCTCGCCGCCGCGGAAGATCGAGTCGAGGAAGGTGATGGCGAAGGTGTTGGTCAGGTCCTGGGCGCGCTGAATGTCCATGATGCCGTCGCCGCATCCCTGCGCAGCCTGCGAAATGAGGAGTGGTCCGGCGAGTGCTTGGAGGTCCTCGGACCAGGTGGGGAGCAGTTCGACGTACCGGCATGCATTGCTGAAGCTCTGATGCTGGCCGGCGACCAGTTCGACTCGGTAGAGCGGATCGCTGTTGCTGAATTCCCACGCCCGCGTGACATTGGGTTCCACCGGAGTCGCGATGTCGTCGGTTCCGACGATGATCATTGCCGGCACGGTGATCGAGGCGAGCTGTTCGTCGGTGATCGACTTGCGGTTCCGGGCAGCCTCGATCTCCTCGGCGGTGGGCTCAGGCGTGGCCGGATCATCCGGGGTGGCGCAACGGTCGACACGATCAGGATCTGTGGTGGTCGTGGTGCTCTGGTCGATCGGAGGGCGGTCTCCGCCGATTGCCGGGGCGAGCGGGATGATGGCGTCGATGCGGCCGTCGGCAGCTACCGATCCGAGGTCGTTCGCATAGCCGGTGACCGCGGCGAAGGTCGTGAAGCCCCCCAACGAGTGGCCGGTCACGGCGATGCTCTCCGGGTCGACGTGGGCGACGAATCCGGCGGCTTCGGTGCTCGTCGGGTCGACCATCGCGTTGATCATCGCCTGAATGTCATTCACGCGATTCAGGGCGGTCACCGGACCTGTTGTGCGGCTGCAGAGCAGATCGTCGAGCGCCGTGTTGCCGGTGTGATCAGCGGAGGCAACGATGTAGCCGTAGCTGGCGATCGCCTCGGTGTAGTCGGAGGCGATGTAGCGAAGGCCTCCGCTGCCATGGGAATAGATCACCAGCGGGAACGGACCGTCGGCCGAGATGGCGGCAGGCTCGGCGTCGACGGCGTTGTCGGAGACGTCGGACAGGCCCGGAATCAGCGAGTATTCGTAGGGTGGTGCTCCGGCGGCGTCGTCGATGGGGAACCACACGTCGACGACCAGCGGGCGCTCGGTGCCTTCGTTGATGGTGATCGTCTGGACACCGACGTCGTACGGGCCCTGGCCGATCACTTCCAATTCGGGCAGTGGCGCCTCGGTGGTCTCGGGTGCGGCCTCCGTGGTGGGCGCCGTCTCGGCCGGGGCCTCTGTCGTGGCCGAAGCGATCTCGGTGGTCGGCGATGCGGGGTCGGTGCCGGTCGTGGCGGCGTCGTCACTACCGCAGGCGGCAATCGCGAGGGCGGAAACGAGGGTGAGGGCAAGCAGGGGTGAGCGCACGGCGGCAACGTAGTGCGATTGCGCTCTCAGCGCCCAGCCGTCCTCGGCCAAGCTGCTCGTGAACTCGTGCGGGAACCATTCCCGCACGAGTTCACGAGAACCAGATTGTGGGTTGGCGTCAGGTGAAGGTCTCGACGAGGAGGGCGACGGCGGCGGTGGTGCAGATGACGAGCACCGTGGGGCGGACGACTTCGGGCTTCAGGTAGTCCTTCACGAAGCGGGCGGTGACGACGCCGAGCACGACACCAGGGAGGATCATCGCGGTGAGCTGCAGCTGCCGCACGCCGATCTCGCCCGCCAACCACAGTGCGATGATCGACATCACTGACCCGATCGCGAAGAAGGCGGAGATCGTCGCCCGCATCGTGGCGGGGTCGCTGTTCT
Organism: Ilumatobacteraceae bacterium; assembly: GCA_963828415.1. Lineage (GTDB taxonomy): Bacteria > Actinomycetota > Acidimicrobiia > Acidimicrobiales > Ilumatobacteraceae > Sva-07. The sequence continues at coordinate 514,706 of CAWHEI010000012.1, read as the reverse complement.
GGTAGGTCAGTGCCATCGGTGGACCGCCGACTCCGGTTGTCGTCCCGGCGAAACCCGACGCCATCCCGGCGACCACGAGCGCCCGATCGGTCGGGCGGAACAGTCGACCGGTGATCGACGCGACGACCGCCAGGAGGACCGAACTCGCCACCAGGATGGCCAGCACCCGGTCGGACATCGACGCCACGACGAGCGCACCGGCAATCGTGCCCGGGACGCGACCAGCGACCGCGAAGCCGACGTCGCGCGGCGCGATGTGCTGGCGGTCGATCCACGCAATCGTGAACGTCAGCGGAATCACCGCCAGCATGATCGCTGCCGGGATGAAGTCGGGATCGGCCAGCAACAGCATCGGCGACACGATCATCCCCAGCCCGATACCGATCGACGCCTGCACCGTCGCGCCGACGTAGACCACGACGACACACGCGATCGCCATTCCCATCGAGAGGCCGAGCATCAGCGGTCCTTCATGCGTTTCGGATCGGCGTTGGCCGGGTCGTCGGGCCACTGGTGCTTCGGATATCGCCCGGCCATGTCCTTCTTGACGTCAGCCCACGAACCGGCCCAGAAACCGGGGAGGTCGGCGGTCACCTGGATCGGTCGGTCGGCGGGCGACAACAGGTGCAAGCGGATCGGCACACCGCCGGCCACGGGATGGACGTTGACGCCGAACAGGTCCTGGACCCGCACGAACGCGTCGGGCTGCTCGCCGGCGTAGTCGATCGGCACCGACCGACCTGACGGCAGGGTCAGCGTCGGCGGTGCAACATCGTCGAGTTCCGCGCCGACCTCCCACGGAAGCTGGCTGCGCAACACCATCGCGATGTCGACTCGCTCCAGGTCGGCGCGTCCCGTCGCCCCCGGCAGGTAGGGAGCGAGCCACTCGTCGACCGTGTCGATCAGGTGCCCGGTCGACCAGTCCGGCCACGGATCGCCGAGTGAGCGGTGCAGGAAGGCCACCCGCTCGCGCAGCGACCTCGAGGTCCCCGACCAACGCAACACGCCGAGTTGCGTCGCCCGGACCCGTGTCATCAACGCTGCAGTCGTCTCGTCGCCTGGCTCGGGGCGACCGACACGTCGGCCGAGCTGGATCGATCCCAACCGGCGGTCGACCGTTTCCACGAGGTCGTCGCGTTCGGCGTCCCAGTCGAGCGTCCGGCGTTCGACGATCTCGCTGCCGAACTCGGCCACGACGTCGTCGGCGTCGACCACGGCGGCGAGCCGGATACGGGCTCGCTCGCGGTGGCCGTCGAGATCGGCAGCAACGACGAACAACTCGTCGGCGAGCGGGTCGGCGTCGGGCAGCCAGGCGGTCGCTCCCGCTCGGAGTTGGAACTGGCCGGGTCGTCGCCGGGCGGCCAACCGATCGGGATATCCGAGTAGGAGCACGACGCCCGATCGGTCGGGATCGACGTCGTCGAGATCGAAGGAGATCCGCGCTCGCCGCGCGAGGTCGGCGGCACGGTCACGCAATCGATGGACCGCGCCTCGATCGGCGGCGTCGTGGCCGCGACGGCCCGTCAGCGCGGCGATTCGCAGCGCGAGGTCGGCAGGTAGGTCGTCGGGGCGGCCACGGAAGATGTCTCGTTCCTCGACCAAGGTGGCGATCACGCACGCCAGCGACGAGCGATCGACGGCCACCATCCTGGCGAGGCGCGGGTGCACCGGCAGGCCGAGCATGGTTCGCCCGAGCGGAGTGATCGAGCCGTCGTCGTCGATCGCATGGAGACCGACGAGCAACTCGCGGGCCTGGGTGAGCGGGCCGCTCGGGGGAGGGTCGATGAAACGAAGATCGTCCCCACCGCCCCACGCCGCGAGCTCGAGCGCGAACCCGGCGAGATCGGCCTGGGTGATCTCGGGTGAGCGGTGCTTGATCCGAGTGCCGTGTTCGAGCTTGCTCCAGAGTCGGTACGCCGCCCCCGGCTCGGTGCGCCCGGCGCGTCCGGCTCGTTGCTCGGCTGACGCTCGGCTCGTCGAGACGGTGGTGAGCCTCGTCATTCCGGTGCGGGCATCGAACCGAGGTTCGCGGGCGAGGCCGCTGTCGACGACCACCCGCACACCGTCGACCGTCAACGACGTCTCGGCGATGTCGGTCGACAGCACGACTCGCCGCCGACCTGGGAGCGATGGAGCGAGCGCAACATCCTGTTCGGCGAGCGACAGCGCTCCCGCGAGCGGGAACACGTCGACATCGCCACTCACCGAGTCGCGCAGCATCGATTCGGTGCGGCGGATCTCTCCGATCCCCGGCAGGAACACCAGGATGTCGCCGGTCTGTTCGCGCAGCGCCCGCAGGATTGCGGCGACGACGTCGGGTTCGATCCGGTTGCCGCCGCCCGGGCCCGCCCTGCGGCCCGGTCGTCCCCCACGGCTGGGTCCCGAGCGCCGCCCGCCTCCTGATGGAGCACGGGGCAGCCAGTGCATGTCGACGTCGAACATGCGGCCCTCGCTCTCGACGACGGGCGCGTCGAGGAGCGCAGTGAGCCCTTCGACGTCGGGGGTTGCCGACATGGCCAGGAGCCGCAGGTCGGGTCGGATCGTCGAGGCGACGTCGAGGGCGAGTGCGAGGCCGAGGTCGGTGGTGAGGTTGCGCTCGTGGACCTCGTCGAAGATGACGAGACCGACGCCGGGCAGCTCGGGGTCGGACTGCAGCCGACGGGTGAGCACGCCCTCGGTCACCACCTCGATTCGGGTGGTCGCACCGATGTGGCGCTCGTCTCGCGTCTGGAAGCCGACGAGCCCTCCCACCTCGGTGCGGGTGGTGCCGGCCATCCGACGAGCAGCGGCGCGGGTTGCCAGTCGGCGCGGTTCGAGCATCACGATGCGCTGGCCGTCGAGCCACGGCTCACCGAGCAGTGCCAGCGGGATCAGCGTCGTCTTGCCGGCGCCGGGCGGTGCCACGAGGACGGCGCGGCGTCGTTCGGCCAAGGCGGTTCGGACCGCGGGGATCGCCTCGACGACGGGAAGGTCGGGAAGCTCGACGGGCCCTGAGGGCACCGGTTCAGCCCAGCGCGGGCGAGCCGCGGAACGGACCCGGGTCGCCGGGGCCGGGCACGGGAATCGAAGTCCACCAGCAGACCTCGGCGATGGCGTCGGCGACGGCTTCCCACTCGGGCGGGTTCCAGCCCTGGGCGGCCGCAGCGACGACGCCGTCGACACGGGTGAAGACGAATGCCGGGAGCTCGGTCAGACCAGCGGCCTTCACGAAGTTGCGGTCGGGGTCGCAGAACACGAGGAAACGGTCGGCGTAGGGGCCGAGGAACGTGCGGGCGTCGACGGCGTTGGCGGTGACGAGCAGGTTGATCCGAGTGTCCGAGCCTCGGAACTGTTCGAGCACTCGTGCTGCGGCCTTGAGCACCCAGGAACTCTCGTTGGTGTAGGGGTCGAGGACGACCGAGGCCAGATGGAAGGTGGTCAGCCATTCCATGATCGGGCGGCCGGTGCCCGCGGCACCGTCGACGAGGGGCGTCAGGACGAGTTCGGCCGGAAGCTTCTCGCCCAGGCGTGACGGAGCCGGTGCTGCGGTGTCGGGGGTCGTGTCGGCCACGGCCAGCGATCGTAGCGACTGGCGCCGTCGATCGGGGTATCCACACCGTCGCCCGGCAGGCGTCACATGGGGCCGGGCCGGCGTGTCGCTCCGTCGAGTCGGGGTTGCGCACGACAGGGTCAGCGGAGTCGGGGTACGGTCGCGCCGTGCACCCGATCGAGCATCTCCGCTACGTGGCGAGGGCGCAGGGGGCCGATCCCTCGTCGTTGGTCGAGGAGACCGCCCACGCGCTCGGATCGCTGCACTTCGATCCGTCGGGGCTGGTCGTCGCTTGTCGGCGCATCGTCGAGCGACATCCATTCACCGGGCCGCTGTGGTGGTTGTGCGCGAACGTGGCCACCTCGGCCGAGCCGTTCGAGGCGGTGTGGGAGCTCGCCGATGAGATCCGCAGCGACCGCACCGGCGCCGAACTCGCCGCGGTGCTTCCCGACGAGTCGATCGTGGTCACGATCGGCGATCCGGACGTGACCGGCGATGGCCTGATCCGGCGAGGTGACGTTCGCGTGCTCGCACTCGATGCCGGGTACACCGCGACGTCGTTCGTGCGTCGCCTCGAGCGCTACGACGTCGAAGTGGAAGCGGTCGACGCCGGCGTGGCAGGGGCCGCAGTGCGCCATGCCGACGTGGTGTTGGTCGAGGCACTCGCCATCGACTCTGAGCGCACCGTGGTCCCCATCGGGTCGTCGACGATCGTGGCGGCGGCTGCGGCATTCGGCCGAGAGGTGTGGATCGTGGCCGGCGTCGGGCGGCGCCTGCCGGCGGGCTTCCTCGATGCGATGACCACCAAGGTCGACACGCTCGCCGCCGAGCACGACGCCTGGGATCTCGACGTCGAGGTCATCCCGACGTCGATGTTCACCCACGTCGTCGGCCCGCACGGCAAGGTCCCGATGGGGCCACCGGCGATCGTCGCCGAGTGCCCGATGGCCCACGAACTCCTCCGCCCCAGCCACATCTGACCTACCCAACAACCCCGTTTGCGTTGCATTTCGGGTGGACCGGGTCGCCGGAATCTGCGCCCAAACGTGGCGCTCCCGGCAGCATCCCGTTTGCGTTGCATCTCGAGTGGACCGGGTCGCCGGAACTGCAACGCAAACGTCTGGTTGTCGGGTGGTAGTCAGGCAGCGGGCTGGGGGAGGGCCGCCGAGGCGAGACGAATGCGCAGGGTGCGACGGACCATGTCGGAACGCTTGGTCACGTCATCGAAGGTGTATTCGAACACCCGTACGCCGAGATCCTGGAGCTCGTTGCGCCGCTGAGCATCCCGAGCTCGTTCGGCGGGGCTGGCGTGCCCTTTCTGGCCGGAGACCTCGACCACCACGCCGAACGCGTCGAAGAAGAAGTCGACTCGAGCGACGTGGCGACCGTCGGCGCGGAACACCACCTGCTTTCTCGGTGTCGGCAATCCCGCCTCCCTCACGAGCTCGAGGAAGCGTCGCTCGAGGTGGGTGTGACCACCCGAGTCGACGATCATCTCCTCGACGAGGCGACACCCCCAACGGCCGGAGCCGCGCAGCCCCTCCAGGCGTCGGGCGAGTACCTCAGGCGACGAGAGTTGGAGCCGGACGGCGCTGTCGATCGCAGCTTCGATCCGCTGAGGGTGCGCCCGGGCGAGGGCGAGGTCGAACACTGTGCGGGTCGCGGAGGTGACCCGGAAGCCGTCGACGACCACATGATCGATCGGGTCGAGCCGCTTGGTGGTGTGCACGGCGAATGGCAGCACGGCCGCTCGACGAGGACGCTCGATGGTGAACTCGACAGCGTGTGGACGGGATCGATCGAGGCCGTGGAGGCTGGCCGCGGCCTCGAAACTCACCCAGCTGCGCTCGCCGAGGCACAACAGACCGCAACGGAGGCGGCGACGATGGGTGTCGGGCGAGCCGCGCAGGGCGTAGACGCGTGGTGCCAGCCGGAAGATCCACCCCTCGGCGATCCAGCGACGCCGGGTCCAGCTCGACACGCCGTGCAGTCGGAGCTGGTCCGAGGTGAGCAGGCCCTCCTGGTCGGCGGCGAGATCGTTGAGTGACGCGCTGATGTTCATGTGCGGGCAGTGGGTGCCAACCCGGCGAGACCGGAAACCCCCGTTTGAGCACAATTTCGGGTGACCCGCTCCACCGGTTCTGCAACGCAAACGTGGTTTCCGGGGGTGGTGTCAGATGCGGCGTTGGGCGGGGGGATGGCCGAGGATGTCGGTCATCACCTCGCGGGCTTCGGCCTTGCGATCTTCGGTGACGAACACTCTCGCCATTGGCTCGCGGCTGTTCATGTAGGGATTGAGGTTGAAGTCATCGGTGGTCACCGCAGGAATGCCCTGGGCGTTCAGTTCGTCGACGATCATCGGCGCCATCCACTGCGGCACCCATCCCGCCTCGACCGTTCGGTCAGGATTCGGTGGCTTGGGTTCGTGCTTGCCGAACACCCAGTGCCAGGCGCTGCGGAACGTGGGCATCGCGGTGCTTCCTCGATCGGGGACGGCGGTTGTTTCCGCACGGTGAACTGAATGTACGAGCAGCGCGGCGCCCTTGTCCACGCGTCGGCGGGTCGTTAGTGTCACGCGGACATCCGACCGACTGCGCCGGACCGCCGACGAACACCAGAGGACCCCATGGCCAACATCATCAAAGCGGCGTTGCTGCAGACCGACTGGACCGGCGACAAGGAGTCGATGATCGTCAAGCACGAGGACGCTGCCCGCGAGGCCGCAGCTCAGGGTGCACAGATCATCTGCTTCCAGGAGCTCTTCTACGGTCCGTACTTCTGCCAGGTCCAAGACGCCGAGTACTACGAGTACACCGAGTACATCCCCGATGGACCCACCACCAAGCGGTTCCAGGCGCTTGCGAAGGAACTCAACATGGTGATGGTGCTGCCGATGTACGAGATCGAGCAGCCGGGGGTCTACTACAACACCGCGGCCGTGATCGACGCCGACGGCACCTATCTCGGCAAGTTCCGCAAGCAGCACATCCCGCAGGTGAAGGGCTTCTGGGAGAAGTTCTACTTCCGGCCCGGCAACGGTGGCTATCCGATCTTCGACACCGCCGTCGGCAAGGTCGGCGTGTACATCTGTTACGACCGCCACTTCCCGGAAGGCTGGAGGGCGCTCGGGCTCAACGGCGCCGAGATCGTGTTCAACCCGTCAGCGACCCACCGTGGCCTCAGCGAGTACCTGTGGTCGATCGAGCAGCCCGCCGCCGCCGTGGCGAACATGTACTACGTCGGGGCGATCAACCGGGTCGGCATCGAGCCGCTCGGCGAGAACGACTTCTACGGCCAGAGCTACTTCGTCGACCCGAGGGGGCAGTACGTCGGTGACAAGGGCGACCCGTACGAGCCGGAGTTGATCATTCGCGAGCTCGACATGGATCGGATCAAGGAGGTCCGCGACGGTTGGGCCTTCTACCGCGATCGTCGTCCCGACGCTTACGGCGAACTGGTGGAGGGCTGACATGGCAGTCACATTGATCTCCGGCGGCACGGTCATCTCGGCGGTCGGCCGTCGCGACGCCGACGTGCTGATCGACGGCGAGAAGATCGTCGCGATCCTCGCGCCTGGTCAGGCCGCGGCGATGGGCGTGAACGCCGACCGCACGATCGACGCGACAGGCAAGTACGTCGTGCCCGGCGGCGTCGATGTCCACACGCACATGCAGCTGCCGTTCGGGGGCACCGAGGCGTCCGACACGTTCGAGACCGGGACCCGGGCAGCCGCGTGGGGCGGCGTCACCACGATCGTCGACTTCGCCGTCCAGAAGACCGGTGAGAGCGTCCAGGAGACGCTGGCCGCCTGGCACGACAAGGCGGCGGGTGAATGCGCCATCGACTACGGCTTCCACCAGATCATCGGCGGCGTCGACGAAGAGTCGCTGAAGGCGATGACGTACCTCGTCGACAACGAGGGCATCACCAGCTTCAAGATGTTCATGGCCTATCCGGGCGTCTTCTACTCCGACGACGGCCAGATCCTGCGGGCGATGCAGAACGCGTCGGAGTCGGGCGCGATGATCATGATGCACGCCGAGAACGGCATCGCGATCGACGTCCTCGTGGCCCAGGCGTTGGCCCGAGGCGAGACCGACCCGAAGTTCCACTCGCTGACGCGTCCGGCCGAGCTCGAGTCCGAGGCCACCCACCGTGCGATTCAATTGGCGAAGGTCGCCGGCAACGTGCCGTTGTACATCGTGCACATGTCGGCCTCCGAGGCGCTCGAAGAGGTCGCCGCCGCACAACACGCAGGGATGAACGTCTTCGCCGAGACATGCCCGCAGTATCTGTACCTGACGCTCGAAGACCAGCTCGCGCAGCCCGGGTTCGAGGGTGCCAAGTGGGTGTGCTCCACGCCGTTGCGCACCAAGCACGAGCATCATCAGGCCGATCTCTGGAAGGGCCTGCGCATGAACGAACTCGCCGTGGTCTCGACTGATCACTGCCCGTTCTGCATGAAGGACCAGAAGGAACTGGGGCTGGGCAACTTCTCGGCGATCCCCAACGGCATCGGCGGCGTCGAGCACCGCATGGAACTGATCTACCAGGGTGTCGTCGCGGGTGAGCTGACACTCGAGCGCTGGGTCGAGACCTGCTCGACGAGTCCCGCTCGCATGTTCGGTCTCGACAACAAGGGTGTCATCGAGCCCGGCGCCGACGCCGACGTGCTCGTCTGGGACCCGCACCGGAAGACCCGGATCGGTGTCAACGACAAGCACCACATGAACATGGATCACAGTGCCTACGAGGGCTTCGAGATCGACGGAAAGGTCGACACGGTGATCAGCCGCGGCACCGTGGTCGTCGAGAACGACACCTACGTCGGCGCCAAGGGCCACGGCAAATACGTCAAGCGCGGCCTCTCCACCTACCTCCACTGATTACAACAGGGGTCAGACCCGCGATGTAATCGCACGATCGAGACCCTTTCATCCACGGCCGATTACATCGCGGGTCTGACCCCTGTTGTAATCCACTCACGAAGCGAGCAACACATGAAGACCATTTCGCATTGGATCGACGGGCGGATCGTCGAGTCGACGTCCGGCAACACCTCGCCGGTGTACGACCCCGCCACCGGTCATCAGACCGCTGCGGTCGCACTGGCGTCGGTCGCCGAACTCGACGCTGCGGTCGCCGCAGCGAAAGCTGCTTTCCCGGCATGGCGTTCGGCGTCGTTGTCGAAGCGAGCCGAGGTGATGTTCCGCATGCGCGAACTGGTCGACGCGAACCGCAAGGAGATCGCCTCGCTGGTCACCGCCGAGCACGGCAAGGTGCTCTCGGACGCCATGGGCGAAGTCGCCCGCGGGCTGGAGAACATCGAGTTCGCCTGTGGCATCCCGCAGCTGATCAAGGGCGACTACTCCGAGCAGGCCGCCGGCGGCATCGACGTGTATTCGATCCGCCAACCCCTCGGGGTCGTGGCCGGCATCACGCCGTTCAACTTCCCGGCGATGGTCCCGATGTGGATGTTCGCCAACGCCCTCGCGTGCGGTAACACATTCGTGCTCAAGCCGTCGGAGAAGGACCCGTCGGTCGCGCTGTTCCTGGCCGAACTGCTCGCCCAGGCCGGTCTGCCCGCCGGCTGTTTCAACGTGGTGCAGGGCGACAAGGTCGCCGTCGACGCGATCCTCGGCCACGACGACATCGCCGCAGTCAGCTTCGTCGGCTCGACGCCGATCGCGAAGTACATCTACGAGACCGGCACCGCGAACGGCAAGCGCGTCCAGGCGCTCGGTGGGGCGAAGAACCACATGCTCGTGCTCGCCGACGCCGACGTCGACATGGCCGCGGACGCTGCGGTGGGAGCCGGCTACGGATCGGCCGGCGAGCGGTGCATGGCGATCAGTGTGGTGCTCGCGGCCGAGTCGATCGCCGACGAGCTGGTGGCGAAGATCGCCGAGCGGATCCCGTCGATCAAGGTCGGGCCCGGCAGCGAGCCCGGCAACGACATGGGTCCACTGGTCACCGCCGAACATCGCGATCGGGTGCGCGGCTACGTGAACAACGCACCGGAGGAGGGTGCAACCCTCGTCGTCGACGGGCGCGCGAACGTGCCGGCCGACGGGTACTTCCTCAATCCGACCCTGCTCGACCACGTCACGACCGACATGGCCTGCTACCGCGACGAGATCTTCGGCCCCGTGTTGTCGGTGATGCGGGTCGCTGGCTACCAGGACGGCATCGACACGATCAACGCCAATCCCTACGCAAACGGCACGGCGATCTTCACCCGTGACGGCGGCGCCGCCCGGCAGTTCCAGTTCGACGTCCAGGTCGGCATGGTCGGCATCAATGTGCCCGTGCCCGTGCCTGTCAGCTACTACAGCTTCGGCGGTTGGAAGTCGAGCCTGTTCGGCGACACCCACATGTACGGCCCCGAAGGCGTCAACTTCTACACCCAGGCAAAGGTGGTCACGAGCCGCTGGCCCGACCCCGCCACCAGCAGTGTCGATCTGGGATTCCCGGAGACACGCTGATGGACGTCGGGGTCGTACTCCAGACGACCCCGCCCGCCGCGCGGGTCGTCGACCTGGCCAAGCGTGCCGAGACCTACGGGTTCTCACACGTGTGGACGTTCGACTCGCACATCCTGTGGGAGGAGCCGTACGTCATCTACTCCAAGATCCTCGACGAGACCCGGAACATCGTCGTCGGCCCGATGGTGACCAATCCCGCCACACGCGACTGGACGGTCACGGCGTCGACCTACGCCACGCTCAACGAGATGTACGGCAACCGCACCGTCTGCGGCATCGGTCGAGGCGACTCGGCAGTGCGGGTCACGAACGGCAAGCCGACCACTCTCGCAACGATGCGCGAATCGATCCACGTGATCCGCGAACTCGGGAATGGTCGCAGTGTCGAGTACAAGGGTTCGACGATCACGTTGCCGTGGGCAGCGAAGAGCGAACTCGAAGTCTGGGGCGCCGGCTACGGCCCCAAGGCGCTCAAGCTGATCGGCGAGACGTGCGACGGGTTCATCCTGCAGCTCGCCGACCTCTCGATCGCCGAGTGGACAATCGGCGCTGTCCGCACCGCAGCCAGCGACGCCGGCCGCAATCCCGACGACATCACGATCTGCGTTGCCGCTCCCGCCTATGTGGGCCCGACGGAGGATCTCGCCTACATGCGCGACCAGTGCCGGTGGTTCGGTGGAATGGTCGGCAACCACGTCGCCGACATCGTCGAGCGCTACGGGGATTCGGCGGCGGTACCGGCGGCGCTCACCGACTACATCAAGGGCCGCGAGGCCTACGACTACAACCAGCACGGCCAGGCCGGCAATACCCACACGACCTTCGTGCCCGACGAGATCGTCGACCGCTTCTGCATCCTCGGCCCGGTCGAGGCGCAGCTCGAACGACTGCACGCCCTCGCCGCGCTCGGAGTCGACCAGTTCGCGATCTACCTCCAACACGACGGCAAGGACCACACGCTCACCCAGTACGGCGAGCACGTGATCCCTGCACTTCGGGAACAGGCGCTGGCGCGTTCGTGATCTCACGAGGAGCGCGCCGGGCCGGACTCTTCGTTGTCGCGCTCCTCTGTGTCGCCGCCCTGTGGGAGCTCTACAAGATCGTCGGGCCCGAGGAGGGTGCTGAGATCTTCGGCTGGCGGCTCGTGCCGAGGTCGAGCGACCGAGCCATGCCGCACACGTGGGAGATGGTGCAGCGGTTGTTCGACCCTGAGGTCCGCGGACGCGACACACCGATCTGGGTGGCCGTGCTCGGCTACAGCTGGTACACGTTCCGAATGGCGCTCGTCGGGTTGCTGCTCGGCGGCATCTTCGGCATCGGCCTGGCGATCGTGATGGCGAGGTTCAAGGTGCTCGAGCGCGGCCTGCTGCCATACGTGATCGCATCGCAGACCGTGCCGTTGATCGCGCTGGCACCCCAGGTTGCGGCGATCGGCGGGAACTGGGACCTGCCGAAGTGGACCTGGGTCGCGTCGCTCGGCGCGTTCCTCGCGTTCTTCCCGATCGCGGTCGCCACGCTGAAGGGTCTGGGAAATGCGCCGGCCGCGTCGCTCGAGTTGATGGACAGCTATGCCGCCGGCTGGTGGCGCACCCTCTTCAAGCTCCGGCTGCCGGCCGCGGTGCCGACGATGGTCCCCGGCATGAAATTGGCGGCAACGGCTGCGGTGATCGGCGTGATCGTCTCGGAAATCTCAACAGGCGTGCGGGGTATCGGCTTTGCGTCGCTGACGTACGGCCAGAAGGCGACCAGCGATCCCGCGCAGCTCTACACGGCCGTCTTCGGCGCCGCGACGATCGGGTTGCTGATGTTCGGTCTTGTCGTCGCCATCGAAGCAATCGCCATGCGCAACCGACCGCAGGAGGCGGGGGCATGAGCGCCGTTGATTCGCTGTCGGCGTCCGCGGCGGTCGTCGTCGACGGTGTGTCGATGGCCTTCAACCCCGGTCGATCGAATCAGGTCGACGCCCTGGTGGACATCGATCTGTCGATCCACCGCGGCGACTTCGTGTCGTTGATCGGGCCGTCGGGCTGTGGCAAGTCGACGCTGCTGCGACTGATCGCGAACCTGATCGAGCCGACCTCTGGCACCGTGCTGGTCAACGGCAAGTCGGCGACGCAGGCCCGACTCGAGCAGGACTACGGGATGGCGTTCCAGCAGTCGGGTCTCTTCGAGTGGCGGACCGTCCGCAAGAACATCGAGCTGCCGCTCGAGTTGAAGGGGTGGGACAAGGCGAAGCGGGCGAAGCGGGCCGATGAGATGCTCGACCTCGTCCAGCTCGCCGACTTCGGCTCGCACATGCCGTGGCAGCTGTCCGGTGGCATGCAGCAGCGCGTGGCGATCGCCCGTGCGCTTGCATCGCACCCGCCGCTGTTGTTGATGGACGAGCCGTTCGGCGCGCTCGACGAGATGACCCGCGAGCACATGCAGGCCGAACTCCTCCGGATCTGTGCGGCGGCCGAGACCACCGTGGTGTTCGTCACCCACTCGATCCCCGAGGCGGTGTACCTGTCGAACCGGGTGGTGGTGATGTCGCCGCGCCCCGGCCGCATCACCGAGATCGTCGACGTCGACCTCGGCTCGGAGCGCGATGACGACACGCGCGAAGACGACCTCTTCTACAAGAAGATCACCGAGGTCCGAGAAGCGCTGCGCGGTGCCGAGGGGCAGCCAGGTCACGGCGGCGCTCGTGGCGTGGAGGATCGATGAGGGTCATCAGGTCGGTGTGGAATGTGCTGGTGCCGCCGCTCATCGTCGGCGTGCTCTTCGTCGGTACGTGGGAAATCATCGTGCGGGCATTCGACATCCAGCCGTTCCTGTTGCCGGCACCGTCGTCGATCTGGTCGACGCTCGGCGACAACTGGGCCAAGGTCTGGGACGCAATGGTCGTCACCGGCGCCAACGCCTTCGTCGGGTTGCTCTTCGGGGTGATCTGTGGTGTCGCGCTCAGCTTCGTGTTGATGCGCTTCAACGTGGTCAACGAACTCGTCACGCCACTTGCAGTCGCCCTCAATGCGATCCCGATCATCGTGCTGGTGCCGGTGTTCAACAACATGTTCGCCAGCACGACCGAAATCCCACGTCGCCTGATGGTCACGCTGATCGTGTCGTTCATCGTGCTGCTGAACGTGGCGAAGGGCCTGCGCCAGGTCAGTGCGATCCACATGGAACTGTTGCAGTCGTATGCCGCATCGAAGTCGGAGGTCTTGCGCAAGGCCCGGATTCCGAACGCGACGTCCTATCTCTTCACGGCGCTGAAGATCGCCGCGCCGGTGGCCGTGATCACAGCGTTCGTGTCGGAGTACTTCGGCGGCAGTCAGAACGGGTTGGGCTACGGGATCACGTCGAATGCTGCGGTCTCGCGTACCGCCGCGTCGTGGGGCTACGTCATCGGAGCGTGCCTGCTCGGCCTGGCGTTCTACCTTGCCGCCGTGATGCTCGAACGGTTCGCGTCGCCGACCGCGCGACCGGCGCCTCGTTCCACCAGTTCTCCACGATCCACCAACCAACACCAGACCAACCAACACAGTCGGGGCCTCGACCCCGGGGGAGCAACAGCATGAACAAGCAACGTGTCCGTGTGACGGCAGCAGCCGTCGTCACTTTTGCACTGATCGGTGCCGCCTGCGGCAGCGACGACGACTCGTCCAGCGAGCCGTCCGACACCTCGGCGAGCACCGAAGCGCCGGGTGACTCGACCGGGGGCGGCGAACCCGCCGCCGACTGCGAGACGCCCGAGCCGATCAGCCTGCAACTGCAGTGGTTCACCCAGGCTCAGTTCGCCGGCTACTACGCCGCCCAGGACCAGGGTTTCTACGAGGACATGTGCCTCGACGTGACCATCGTCGAGGGTGGCGTCGAGATCGTGCCGCAGACCCAGCTCGCCAACGGCGACGTCGACTTCGCGCTCGCGTGGGTGCCCAAGGCGCTCGCCAGTCGCGAAGCCGGTGCCGACATCACCAACATCGCTCAGATCTACCAGCGCTCGGGAACCCTGCAGGTGAGCTTCGCTGACGCAGGCATCACCACCCCGGAGGACTTCGCCGGCAAGAACATCGGCAACTGGGGCTTCGGCAACGAGTACGAGGTGTTCGCCGCGATCGGCCAGGCCGGTCTCGACCCGGCCACCGACGTGACGCTCGTGGGTCAGCAGTTCGACATGGTCGCACTGCTCGACGGTTCGATCGATGCTGCCGAGGCGATGACGTACAACGAGTACGCCCAGGTCCTCGAGACGGTCAACCCCGACACCGGCGAGCTGTATCAGCCCGAGGACTTCAACGTGATCAGCTACGAAGAGATCGGTGTCGGCATGCTGCAGGACGCGATCTGGGCCGATGCGGGTCGACTCGCTGACGACGCCGAGTACAAGGACCAGGCGACGCGATTCGTCGCAGCATCCATCCAGGGTTGGGTGTACTGCCGTGACAATCCCGAGGCCTGCCGCGACATCGTGGTCGCCGCCGGTTCGACGCTCGGTGCGAGCCATCAGCTGTGGCAGACCAACGAGGTCAACAAGCTGATCTGGCCGTCGCCCGATGGCATCGGCTACATCGACGCCAACGCGTGGGACCGCACGGTCGAGATCAGCCAGAACACGCCGAACCTCGACGGTGCAACAGTGTTGACCGCTCCGCCGACCGACGGTGCCTACACCAACGAGATCGTCGAGGCCGCGTGGGCGATGCTCACCAATCAGGGCCTCGATCTCTTCGGTGACGGCTTCGAGCCCATCGAGGTCACCCTCAACGAAGGCGGCGAGTAACCACCCGCTGAGCCTGTTCGCGTGAACACATGGTGCCGCGAGCGCACCATGTGTTCACGCGTTGGGTTACAACACGGGTCAGACCCGCGATGTAATCGGTCAGCGCCGGGGCCAGAGCCCGTAGACCTTCCACCCGCGGTCGGCGAATCCGACTGCGTCGGCAACGCGAGCGCTCGCGGCGTTGTCAGGCGCATGGAGGTATGTCGGCACCGAACCTTCGTCGAGCACGCGCCGGGCGGCGCCTGCCACGAGACCACGAGCGAGACCGAGGCCGCGCGCCGCTTCGTCGGTGACGACCGACAGTTCCTGGCCCCACTCGTCGTGGACCTTGATCCCGACTCCGGCGATCGCTCGACCGTCGTCGTCGAAGGCGACCAGGCGCGGCCCGTTGAACGGCGCGAGCCACTCGGGAAGATCGTCGGTCTGCTGCTCGAACCACATGCCGAGATCAGCGATGTCCGGATCGACGCGGTCGGTCGTGCGGAAGATCCCGGCCCCGAACGCCGATGGCCCGACGCCGAGGATCTCGCCCAGTTCGTTGCCGAGTCCCGACCGCAAGAGGTCATTGCCGATCGCCGCTGCGGACGGCATCGACGGCCTCGGGCGGCACCGAGATCACGACGCCGTCAGATGTGCCGACGCCCTGCAGGGGCCGAACTGCGCCGTCCCAGGTCGGCTCCAGTCGCGTCAGGATCTCCGACGACGTTCACCCCGGCCGACGGTGGCGGCCATGCACCCACCCACGAGCGAAGATGGAGACTCAGTCGGTCGCTGGTCGATTCAGCCATGCGCGCAAGCTAGACCGCTTCCGGTCGTTCTCGTGAACAAGTGCGCGGACAGGGCGCGGAGTTGTTCACGAGAAGGGTCAGGACATGGCGTTGTCGGCGACGGTCAGTGCCGCGTCGAGGATGGCCAGGCCGTCACGGACGAGATCGTCGGGGGAGTTGCACGGCGGCACCACGTGGATGCGGTTGCCGGCCGACAGCGGCCACATGCCGTTGCGCTTGCACTCGGCGACGACGGCTCCCACCGTCGCAGGCGGAGCGGGCTCGCGGGTGGCCGGATCGGTGACGAGTTCGACCGCCCAGAACACGCCCAGGCCACGGACCTCGCCAACGCTCGCATGCCGTGAGGCCATTTTGCGCAACGCTGGGCCGATGATGTCGTCGCCGAGATGGCGGGAATGGGCGAGCACACCCTCCGCCTCGAAGATGCCGATGCTCGCCACCGCCGTCGAGCACGCCAGTGGGTGGCCCGAATAGGTGAGACCGCCGGGGAACATCTTGTCGTCGTAGGCGTGGGCGATCGCCGAGGAGATCACGACGCCGCCGAGCGGGATGTAGCCGGAGTTCACACCCTTGGCGAAGCAGATCAGGTCGGGCTGGGCGTCCCAGTTCTGCCAGGCGAACCACTGGCCGGTGCGACCGAACCCGGCCATCACCTCGTCCGCAATCCACACGATGCCGAACTCGTCGCACAGCGCCCGCAACCCCTCGAGGTAGCCGGGCGGCGGCACGAGGATGCCGTTCGTGCCGATGACCGACTCGAGGATGATCGCCGCAATCTTGTCGGCGCCTTCGACGAGGATTGTTTCGCGGCAGGTGCTGCAGCGCCCGCTCGGTCTCCTGCTCGGGTGACTCGGAGTGGAACGCCGAACGGTAGGGGTACGGACCCCAGAACTTCACCAGCCCAGGGACCGACGGTTCGTTCTCCAGGCGGCGCGGCTCGCCGGTGAGCCCGACGGTCAGCGCGGTGCCACCGTGGTAGCTGCGGTAGGCCGACAGCACTTTCATCCGCCCGGTCACGCCCTTGGCGAGACGCACGGCGTTCTCGACCGCCTCGGCGCCGGCGTTCGTGAAGAACACCTTCTCGAAGTGTCCGCCGGTGCCGTCACAGTTGGCCTTCTCGACGATGAGACGGGCAGCCTCGCTGCGCTGATCGTTGGCGAACGGCGGGGCCACCATGCACAACACGTCGGCCTGATCCTTGATCGCCTGGATCATCTTCGGGTGCTGGTGCCCGAGGTTCATGTTGACGAGCATCGAGGTGAAGTCGATCCACTCGCGGCCCGTCTCGTCCCAGAACTTCGAACCGAGTGCACCGGCGATCACGGTCGGATCGAGGGCGCTCTGTACCGACCACGAATGGAACACGCGGGCCCGGTCGTTGGCGTATGCGTCGCCGAGCAGCGCGGAGGGTGCCGAGATGCGACGGTCGTTGTCGAGGGCGGTCATCTGACGAATCGTAATCGGGCAGCCGGTGCTCATGTGTGGGCGAGCCCAAGAGCGGTGGACGGCGTGTGACAACCCCTGGCACATCGATGTCACGCACCAACCGTGCCCGACAGCTGACAGCGGCGTTCAGCCGGTGTCTTCACGGCGACCGGCCATCCCACCAACAAGGAGTGAACCCCATGCCTTCAATTCTTCGAAATTCTGTGGTTGCGGGCGGTCGGAGCGAAAACTTTCTCGTCGACAGCCGGCGGCACTTGTGGCGGTCTCGATGGGCAGCGATCGGTGCTGCGGTTGCGGTGACGTTCGGTGGTGGCGGCCTGTTCGTCGCGAACGCAGCGTCGAGCGCACCGTCGTCGGTCGTGTCGATCGATCCCGTTCGTATCCTGGACACCCGTGATCCGGTGAACATCGGTTTGCCCGGTCCGTTCGTGTCGGCGGCGTCGCAGAAGTTGCAGGTGACCGGTGCGGCGGTGCCGTCCGGAGCGACGGGGGTGTTGTTGAACGTGACGGTGACGGCACCGTCAGCGAACGGATTCTTGTCAATCCGCCCTGGAAACGCGACCGGTGCAGCGTCGACATCGTCGCTCAACTTCAACGCCGGCCAGACCGTGCCGAACTCGGTTCAGGTCGCGCTGCCGACCGCAGGCGCCAACGCCGGACAGATCGACATCACCTATGACGCCTACGGTGTGAATGGTCCGACCACGGACGTCTTGATCGACGTGGTCGGCTACATGGTGGCCGGTGGAGCAGGAACCGGCCCTGCCGGGCCAGCCGGGCCAGCCGGTCCGGCTGGTCCCGCCCGATCGGGCCTCTTCTTCGTTGCTGACTACAATTTCACCAACACAACGGCTATCGGCACGAGCAACCTGCCGGACTCGGGGGCGGGTTACGTGGCCGCCCCGTACATAGATCAGGGCCGCTACGTCGTCACTGGCGATCTGACCGTGCGCAGTGTTGTTCCCGGCGCTTCGGCCACCGTCACGTGTGCAACGTACGTCGATGGTCAGGTCCAGCCGACACCGTCGATTCAGACCATCCCGGCTCCAGATTCGTCGGGGAGCGCTTTCGGAAATCTTGCCATTTCGGGCACGTTCTCGAAAGACACGAGGGCCTCGAACATTCTTGTCGAGTTCCGATGCTTCGCAGGCACGACCGGCCTTGCCTACTACTTCGGCAACATGACGATCTACAAGATCGGTCTTACCCCACCCCCGATCCTGTGAAGTCCGACACCGGTCAGGCAAAGGACCCCGACATCGAGCCACTGATGTGACACCGGATGGCACATGGGTGTCACGCACCAACAGTGTCCGATGATTGACAGCGGCGTTCAGTCGGGTTCTTCGCGACGACCGGCAGTTCTACGAAACAGGAGAGATCAGATGCGTTCACTCGTTCGAGTCCCATTGATGGCGGCAGCAGCGGTCATGCTGCTCACCTCAACCGCTGCAGCTCAAGTCGGCAGCGACGTCGGTGGATCGGGAGGCGGCGGCGTGCTCGACCCCGTCCCGAACGTCGACCCGAAGCCATCTTCGAGCGTCACCGTGACGGCGTCGTGCGTGGTGACCCGTCGGGACACAACCACTGTCTGGTTCGGCTACAGCAACACGGCGTCCGAACGGCGCGTGGCGCTCGTCGGCGACTCCAACTCGCGTGACGAGCAAGAGCCTGGACGGTCTGAACCAGGGCCAGGTCACGCAGTTCCAGCCCGGCGTCGTGAAGGAAGCGTTTGCCGTCACCGTGCCGAAGGGCGCGACTGCCACCTGGACGGTCGACACCGGCGGACATTCTCGGGGCGCCCGGTCCGTCGTCGTCGGCCACGAACAGTGCCGAGACGCCGCCCTGCGACCCCAGTGCCCGCGTGCGATCGGCGACGCCACAGATCGTTGGTGCGCTGATTCCGACGATCTCGGCGACACCCGTCAACGGGCGCGTCCGGAACGGACTCCTCGTGCGGTCGTCGCTCCAGTTCTCGACGAACGGCGTCGTGAGCGCCTGCTCGAACGGTGGCATTCCCGCTTCGGCCGAGGGTGCTGTGGGGCTACGGCGTGACCCCTCCCGGCCAGGCCGGTGGTCTCGTCGTCCCGGCGGGGGCCAGCCTCGAAGCGCTTGCGGCTCGACAGGGTGCTCCGGACTCGATATCGAACCCGGCGGACGACATCGCGTTCGAGCGTTCATATCAAGCCACCCGGCGCATCGTCGATCCGCAGTCTGCGTCCCATGCAGTCGGCACGCTGCAAGAGGAGCTCGCCGGCACAGCGCAGGTGGCATGGGGATACAGCTCGATCAGCGTGATCGCCGACGTGGAAGCTCGATGCCAGTTCCCGAACGGGATCGTCAAGAGCTCGACCACGGTGTGGGTGGATCCAACGGTCGGCAGTGGCTTCAACTTCCACACGGTGACCGACCGGAGCCGCCCAGACGACACGGCCGGCAGTCTTCTGTCTCACCGCCGACTCTTGGATGCGATGTTCGAGCGATCGGCGTCGGCCCTGGCGGACGTTCGTTCCGCTGATCACGACTCGCCGCTGTCTCGGCCGTGCGGAAACAACGGTCGAGACAGCACGCCGAGTGGCTGGTCGAGTCGTGCTGATTCGTCGGCACGACGGTCCCTGTCCGGTGCCCGATCGTCAGCCGCACGTTGGGCGTCGATCGACAGCGATCGCCGCCTGCTCAGGCATGATTCGATGGCAGTCGGCGCGGGTCCGGGCCTCGTGAAGCCACTGTTCGCTGGCCGAGCGGTCGCCGGCGGCTTCGGCCGCGATGGCCAGCAATGCGCCGGACGGTGGTGGGCAGCAGATGGTCGTCGCCGAACTGGTCAACCACATCGATCAAGCGCAACGCGCGTTGGGTTGCAGCGCCGATGTTGCCGGTGAGGAGCAGCGACTCGATCAGGCCGACATCCTGGAAGGCGGTGACCTCCTCGTTGCCCTCAGCAGCGAGCACAGCGACGCAGGTCTCGATGCCGGCGACCTGTGTGCCGTCGCCGAGCCCCGCACGGACCATCGCTCGGAGGCTCAAGCCGGTTGCAAAGGCGGCCCCCTCGGCATCGCCTGCTGCGGCGAGCACCCGGGCTGCGTCGACCGCCAGTGCGAAGGCCGTTTCCACGTCGCCGAGTTCGACCAGAATCGTGGCCTGGTTGAGTCTCGCTTGTTGCCAGATTGACGATGTCTCCGCAGCGGCGAAAGGCTCAGTCCCGAGCTCGTGCGTAGCCGTCTGACCGCCTGCTTCCACTGTCCGCGATTGTCGGCGATGAGCGCGAGGTTTCCTTCGGCGAGCCCGATCAGGCGTTCGTCGCCACTCGCGTGCGCTGCTCGCAACGCTTCCTGACCTGCTGCGTCGGCGTCCGGGAGTCCCTTGGCGCTGCGCACTTGCTGGATCAGCGACCAGGCCTGGAACTGCAGTGCTCGGATCGTTGGTCGCATCCGCAGCGCCACTGGCGCTCATCGCCAGCCGGAGCGCTCGGTCCCAGCGGTCGGACCAGACCGCGATCCAGGCCTGCTCGATGAGCAGTTCGCACTGGACGGTCAGGTCATCGGCCGACGCGGCACGGCGCGCTCGTCCGAGGTGGGTGGATGCGGCACGCAGTCGCCCCGACGTGCGCGCGCAGGTCGCTTGGCGAATCATCAAGGTCGCCGCCGCGTCCGGCGACGCCGCGGCCGCAACGGCCTGCTTGAGGGCCCACGCTTCGAGGTCGGCGAGGCGGGCGGCGTGGGCGGCTGTTGCGAGTCGTTCGGCGATGGCGACGATTTCGGCGTCGGGCCGTTCGAGGCGTTGCGCGGCCAGGAGCGCCCGCTCGAAGTGGCGCGACGCCTCCGCGCTGGCGCCTGCGCCGAACGCCGTTTCGCCCGCCAGCCGAGCCCATCGCAACGTGCCGGCGGGGTCGCCGGCCTCGTACGAGTGGTCGGCCACAATCGCTGGGGCAGGCGCATCGGTCTGTTCGAGTCGGCGAGCTGCGCGCTCGTGCACGACACGACGGCGTGCAACTGCAAGGCCGGCCGCCGCGACGGCTCGGGTCGCTTCGTCGGGGAACCGAAGCGTGTTGCCGTCGAGCACCAAGGTTCCGTTGGACTGCTGCACCATCGACCGGATCTGGGGCGATGTGATCTCGGCGATGACCACTGCATCGGCCATGGTGCACGAGGGTCCGATCACCGCCACCGTTCGAACGAGCCGTGCAACAGCGGGAGGCAGTTGGTCGACTCGACTCGCTACGAGCGCCTCGAGGGTCGGAGGAAGATCTGATCGGGGCCCGAGCAGAGCCAACTCGGTGGCGAGGAGTGGGGATCCGGCCGCGGCGGCGACGATCGATTCGAGATCGGCGTCCGAAAGCGGTCGATCGGACGCATCGATCACGATCTGTCGCACGTCGCTGCTGTCGAGTGCTGCGAGCTCGACCTGCGATGCGTTGGTTCCGGCGCTCGGTTGGCGCCCGGTCGTCACGAGCCGCCGACCCAGTGGATTCGACTGCAGTGTGGCCGCCATCGCTCTGATGACGCTCCACGATGCCTCATCGAGATGGTGATGCCCGTCGATCACCACGACGAACTCGGGCGGCCACAGGCGCATCACGGCCTCGGCGATACTCGCCGTTGCCTCGACCCCTGCTGCCTCGGTTGCAACGGCCGTTTGCTTCGTGCGTCGCCCGAACGCTCCAGTCGAGATCGGTTCCCACGCGCCGATACCGCCGAGCATCTCGGTGAGTCGTCGCGCCGCCAGCAGCGGGGTGGACCTGTCGATGACATCGACCTGCAGGACGCTCACCGTGTGCCGGTCTCGGAGGACCTCGCTGACGATCCGCGACGATCCGAATCCCGCAGGCCCGAACACATCGACCACCGGCGACGTCTCGATTGCGGAACGAAGGCGCCGCATGTCGCCACGACGGCCGCGGAACGTCGACGGCGCCACGACAGGTGCGGCCACGTCCACCGAGTCGGAACCCGTCGACGCCACGACCGCAGCCATCTGGGCTGCCCGCTTGCCCTTCACGGTGAACGCCGGCACCCAGCCGACGTGGAACCGGTTGGGCAGCGTGTCGACGAGCGCCGCGCTTGCGAGCACCTCACCTCGCTGAGCTCGATACGCGAGCCGCGCCGACAGGTTCACGGCATCACCCATCACCGTGTACGTCCGTCGCAGGGGATGGCCGACATCGGCGGCGAAGACCACACCGATGTTGCCGCCGGCGCGAACATCGAGCCGATCGGTCGCGATCACGATTCGTTCGAGCGCGATGACAAGCCGCTCGCCGTCGTCGCCGATCGTGGACGGCACACCGGCTGCGATGATCATCTTGAACCCGTCGGGCGCCACGTCGGTACTGATCAACGTCACACCGAGCGAGTCCGATGCCTCGTCGACGGCGGCGAACAAGGCGTCGGTCGCACGTTTGATCTCAGCGGTCTTGCCCACCAATCGGTCGAGCCCGCTGACTGCAACGAACCCGATCGCTGCGGGTCGGTGTGCGGGTTCGACACCGGTACGCAGCGCGTTGTTCACCGCCGGCGACAACAGGCCCGCTCCGACCGAGCAGCGAAGCGACCAGGCAGCAGCATCATCGGTTGATGTCTGTTGCTCCCGCTCGGGCAGCGGGCGGTGCGGGTTGCGCAGCAGCGCAAGACCGTCGGCTCGTCGACGCACGCTGGTTGGGGCCAGAGCAGCAACGACGTTGTCGCTGATGGCGATCTGGCCGGCGTGAGCGGCCGCTTCGCAACGCAACACCTCGGTCACGGCGGCGCCGTACGGGATGACCTCGTTCCACGACCCGGACCAACGATGAAGCAGCAGCTCTCCTTCGTGGAGGCCGATCGATTGCGACAGCCGCACTCGTCCCCCGGGGGCCTGAATTGCCGGCACGCCGCCGATCGTGCGCTGCATGGCCAGTGCCGTGTCGGACGCTTGCTCCACTCGGCCCGGACCGATGAACGCGACGAACAGTGCGTCGCCGCCGAATCGCAAGACGTGCCCGCCGCCTGCGATCACATTGTCGATCAGACGCTCGAAGCAGGAGTTCACGATGTCGGTCAGCGTTTCCGAGCCGACACGGCCCAAGGCGGAGAGCCGTTCGGTGAGCGCTGTGTATCCCGAGACATCGACGAACAGCAGCGCTGCGTCGACACTGCGGTTGCGTTTCGACGACGTAGCGGTCGTCGCCGTCAGTTCATCGACGTACGCCCCGAACTCCACGTTGCGGACCGACGAGGCTCCCATCAAGCGTCGTATCGACAGATGTAGCCGGTCTGGACGTGCTGTGCGAGGTGGGCAGACAATGCAGCGTCGCCGGCCGAGATCTTGGCGATCGACCGAGTGATCGCCTTGCGCACCGACGTGCGGGCGCGTTCGCCGGCGTCGTTGAACCGCCGGCTGTCGCTCAGGCCCAACGATTCGAGCAGCTGTGAGCTGACCGCCTCGAGTTCGTCCTCTGCCGCTTCGCGGTCGACTGCGCCGTCGTCGAGGTCGCGTCGCAGCTCGGTGACCCGAGCGCGCAGCGAATCGACCGCCTCGGCGTCGAGCACCGACTGGCCGGCCTCGTGCGGCTCGAGGTTGTACGCGAGCTGCGCCGCTGAGATGTCGACGCCCGGCGACGAGCACAGCGTTGCGAGGTAGCGCAGGCCGACCGTGTCGTCGTACACCGAGGTGCGCCCACCGAACCTGCACTGCCAATGGCTTGGGTCGATCCGCTCGAAGACGGGAATCGCCGAGGTGGCCGCGCCTCTACTCCACTCGTCGCGCCAGCCGGTCCATGTCGACACCCAGCCGGTCATGGCGAACTCCTCGGCAACAGCGATGGCGTCACACAGCAGCGCATCGGCGTCGACCGACTCGCCGCCTCGGTGGAGCAGCAGGGCGCGATCCGCTGTGACGATTGCGGCAGTCGGCCTGTCGCCGCGGTTGTGAGCCAGCACGATCGCGGTCGCCAGCACGGCCTCTGCGCCGACGAGGTCGCCAGAAGCAGCCAACGCCATGCCGTATGGCCAGTCGACCGGGCCGAGATCGGAGACCGCCATCGACATCGACAGCGGAAGGCCCTGGAACGGCTCGAGTTGCGACGCGATGTCACGACCGAGTTCGGCATCGTCGAGTTGGAATGCCATGTGTGCCAACACGTGCATCGCGATCAGCCACGTCGACGGGTGGTACGAGGCCATGTCGGGCGCGGCGCGATGGGCAGCGATGACCCGGTCGGCTGGGCCTCGCTCGCCGGCGTGGAGTGCGAACATCGCAGCTGTGGCGGCCAGTGCTCGTTCGCTCGGCAGCGTCGCCGGCGACTGAGATGCATCAGTGGCGAACTCGGCGAGCTCAGCATGGCGGCCCTGCGAGAACCGGATGTGGGCGAGGTGGCCGGCGTAGTACGTCCACGCGTCGGCGTCTCCGACCGACTGGCCGAAGTCGAAGCAGCGCGCGGCCGCGTCCTCGGCTTCGTCGAAGCGGCCAGCGTTGATGAGGCGTCCCACCGCCATTGCCTCGACGATGAACTGAATGCTGGCGCAACGGATGGTGAGACCACGCAGCTCCAAGGTGCGGCGGGCACGATGCGCTCTGTCGTCGGCGATCATGGCGAGCGAGACGGCCTTCCAGCACTGCGCCAGTAGCGCGAGGACCGGGTCGCCCGAGTCGGCTGCAGCGCTGGCCATCTCGTCGGCCAACTCGAGGCGGTGCAGCGCGAACTGAGGCCCGAGCTTGGCGTGGATCATGATCGACAGCGCCTCGGCGCGCATGCGGGCGGTGCCTGACGCACGCATCTCGTCGAGCAACCGTTCGAGTTCATCGACATCGCGACTCTGATACGACGCCTCGCCGGTGAGACGCACCTTCAGCCGAAGGGCTCGGTTGGCGTCGAGGGGTGCCACGGCAGCGAGCGCTCGTGTCTGGAGTGCCTGGACGCTCGCCGCGACGTCTTCCGAGCGGTGTTCGCCCAGCCAGATGCCTCCGAGGCCCGCAGCCGCGTCAGCAAGGATGACAGCGTCGCCGGCGAGTTCGGCAGAGGTCGCGACACGCTGGTACAGCGCACGCGCCCGAGTGAGTCGACCGGCGCCGAGTGCAGCATCGGCATGCGCCAGTTGCAGATCGATCGGCAACACGCGCCCGGCCAGCTCGCTGAGCCGGGCTGCTTCGTCGTATGCGTCCAAGGCCGATTCGAGCGAGCCCACGCTTTCGAAGAACCGGGCTGCGTCGACCGAGAGGTCGGCGGCATCGGATGTGAAGGCCGGATCGACTCCCGCCAGGGCGCTTGCGTGCGCGGCTGCTTGGGGTAGTTGCTGCGCGGGTCCGCTTCGCAGTGCGGTGACGGCGTTGCGGTGGACGCGGATGCGGTCTGCGGGCGCGAGCCACTCGGCGACGGCTTCGCGGACGAGTTCGTGGGAGAATGTGACGCCGGGCCCGGCCGCAACGAGTCCAACCTGTCGGCCGGCGTCGAGCGCTTCGAGTGCCTCGGTTTCGGTGCATTCGGCAACCGATCGGAGTTCGTTGACCGTGGCGGTCGGTCCGTAGGTGGCGGCTGCGGCCAGCAGCGATCGATGGTCGTCCGACAGCGGCCGTGCAGCATGCTCAACGCTGTCGCGGAGGTCGGGAAGGTGTATCCCGGAGTCGTCGAGCGCAAGCACGGTTCGTTCGATCGCCAGAGGGAGGCCCCGGGTGAGGCTGACGAGCGCGTCGATCAGTGAACTGTCGAGGTGGTCGACTCCACCCGCCTGCAGGAGTGCCACGACATCGTCGTGGCCGAGGTGGCCGAGAGGGAACTCGTCGGCATCGCGAGCCAGTTCGTCGAGTTGTGTTCGGCGTGTCTCGTCGAGTTCGTCACCGAGTCGCGCGGTGACGACGACCAGCACGTTCGGTCGAGGTTCGGAGCGCGCCAGAAATCTCGTGAAGAGGAGCGTGGAATGGTCGCTGAGATGGATGTCGTCGATCACGACCACGACCGGGCCGCAGCGGTCGAGTTGTTCGAGGATCCGGGTGAACGTTGCCAGACGGTCCGGTGCCGCATCAGGCGTCACGAGGCCATCGGTGTCGCATCCGAGTTGCTGCAGCACTTGATGCCACGGCCACAGCGGCGAACTGTCGTCCCAACATCGCACCCAGACCGTCGTCGGCTGGTCGGGGTCGAGTGCTTCGCGGAGCAGGCGTGTCTTGCCGATCCCCGCGGGACCTCTGACGAGTTGGACGGTGTGTCGACTCGTTCCGATCGCGTCCGCTCTGCCTCGGAGGAGGTCGGCTTCGCGGGCGCGTCCTGTGAAGGGAAGGAGTCCGCCACCTCGCATCACGTCACGGTAGTGATTTGGCGCCCGTGACGACGGGTGAGACGGTCATCTAAGGTTCGGCACATGGGAGACATCGTCAATTTTCCGAGCAACGGCAACGAAGCGGCGGGGTACCTGGCGCTTCCCGAGAGCGGGACGGGTCCCGGGGTCATCGTGATCCAGGAATGGTGGGGTCTCGATTCCGGCATCAAGGAGATGGCGGACCGGCTCGCCGCGGCCGGCTTCGTGGCACTCGCACCCGACCTGTACCACGGTGAACTCGCCGGGCACACCGAGATGGACAAGGCGGGCGAGCTGATGAGCGCAATGCCGGCCGACCGCGCCGGGCGCGACATGAGCGGGGCCGTCGACTTCCTCGCCGACCATCAGGCGACGACCGACAACGGGATCGGTGTCGTCGGGTTCTGCATGGGTGGCATGCTCACGTTCGTGCTCGCCGCATTGCGGCCGGACAAGGTCAAAGCGGCGGTGCCGTTCTACGGGTTCCCGTCGGGAGACAACCAGCCCGACTACTCGAAGATCGAGGCGGCGATCCAGGGTCACATGGCCGAGCACGACGACTTCTTCCCGCCGTCGGCAGCCATGCACCTCGAAGAGGAACTCAAGGCACTCGGCAAGGACGCTTCGATCACCGTGCATCTCGGCACCGGCCACGCCTTCATGGCGCCGCACAACGCGCTCGGGACCCAGGACCAGGCGAAGTACGACGAGATCTGGCCGCAGGCCACGGCGTTCCTCCACGACAAGCTGGGCTGACCCGGTCGTCCGTGACGAAACGATTCGATGCCGTCCTGTTCGACGCGGGCGGCGTACTGGTCCTGCCCGACCCGACCGTGCTCGGGCCACTCCTGGCCTACTTCGGTGGTGACCTGGCGATCGAGGCGCATCGCCGTGCCCACTACGCCGGGATGAAGGCGAAGTCCGATGCCGTTGCCGACGAGGCGAGTTGGGATGTCTACAACGAGGCCTACGTCCGGTCGGTCGGAGTGCCCGACCACGAGGTCGGTGAGGCCGCAGCGCTGCTCGACCAGACTCGCCACGCACCGCTGTGGCGGTGGGTGATCCCGGAGACTCGCGCAGCGCTCGATGCGCTCGCGTCATCGAACGTTCCGATGGGTGTCGTGTCGAACGCCAGTGGCCAGATCGAGGGCATGCTGGTGCGTCACATCGCTCAGATCGGCGCTGGTGTCCATGTCGAGATGCGTTGCATCGTGGACAGTCACGTGGTCGGCGTCGCCAAACCCGATCCGGCGATCTTCGATCACGCCCTGCCGTACTTCGCCGAGTTCGAACGATCGCGGATCGCGTACGTCGGTGACTCGGTCACGATGGACATCGCCGCATCGTCGGCCGCGGGTCTCCATCCGATCCTGCTCGACCCCTACGACGATCATGTCGGTGCCGATTTCGAACGGATCTCGAGCGTTGCCGAGCTGCTGGCGATGACGTCTGCCGGCACGGGATGACCTCGGTGATCTACTGACCGCCGAATTCACAACTGGTTCTTGGTCGGTTGGTCTACAACTGTCGAATGCGAACACGTCGGGACTTCATCGGCACTGCGCTTGGCGCCGGCGCGGCGATCGTCGTCGCGGGGTGCTCGAACGGTTCGGGTGATCGCCCGACGCCCAGCTCGGCGCTCGGCACGTCGCCGGTCACGACATCGCCGGTCACGACATCGCCGGTCACGACATCGCCGGTCACGACATCGCCCGTGGCCGCACCTTGGGCCGGCGCCGACTTCGACGAACTCGACCGTTTCCTCGACGACG
The DNA here is from genome assembly GCA_963828415.1 of Ilumatobacteraceae bacterium. Taxonomy (GTDB): domain Bacteria; phylum Actinomycetota; class Acidimicrobiia; order Acidimicrobiales; family Ilumatobacteraceae; genus Sva-07. The sequence continues at coordinate 486,661 of CAWHEI010000012.1, read as the reverse complement.
CGAACACGGATGCGTTCCGCATCGTCGAGGCGGGCACCGTCATCCACGAGTGGTATCGCACCGATTCGACCGCTGGTCGCGACGTTGCGTCTGCGCAGAAGAGCGTGCTGTCCCTCCTCCTCGGACGGGCGATCGGTGGTGACCTGATCGGCCTCGACACGGAGATCGATGACGTGTTGGGCACTGGTTGGACTCCGCATGGCGAGACCGCCGGCATCACGGTGCGACATCTGCTCTCGATGACGAGCGGGCTCGACGACCAGTTCGCCGTTGTTGCCGCGCCGGGCGCCGAGTGGAACTACAGCGGCGCCTTCGCCGCGCTGTTCGACGTGCTCACGACCATCACGGGTCGCGAACTCAACGACCTTGCCGACGAGTGGCTGTTTGCGCCCGCGGGCGCAAACACGGCTGTGTTCTACGAACGCCGATCGGCACAGTTCGCGCCGATCGGTCTGTTCGCCTCGGCGAGCGACCTGACAGCGATCGGCCAGACAGTGATTGACGCGAGCCAACCAGGTCTGGCCCCCGGTTGGCTCGACGAGTCGTTCGTGCCGAGCCAAACGAGCAACGAGGCCTACGGCTACCTCTGGTGGCTCAACGGCCAGGAGACCTTCCGCCTTCCCGGCGCGCAGGTCTCTCGCCCCGGCTGGCTGATCCCGAGTGCGCCACCCGATCTGGTCGCGGCACTGGGCAAGGACGACCAGAAGCTGTACATCTCGCGAGACCTCGATCTCGTGGTCGCACGCCTGGGCGACAAGGCATCGCCGGAGGTCCGCCCCGCGCTGTCGACGTTCGACGACCCGCTGTGGGCGATGCTCCTCGACCTCCGCGCCGCCTGACTCGCCGTCCCACCTCACTGCGATGAGCGAAACCGCCGTATCCGGTCGGTTCGCTCATCGGAAGGGGTGCCGAACGAGTTGTGATGAGCGAAACCGCCGTATCCGGTCGGTTCGCTCATCGCGGCCGGGGATGGACACGGCTCACGCAGGCGCGGGGTCGTCCTTCGACCAGCGGTCGGAGTTGACCAGCACGTAGAGCCAGATCAGCGCCGGCACCGCCGTGACTGCGGCGAAGGCGAACACGATCACGAGGCCGACCTGGGTCGAGCGGGCGCCGATGCCCTCGTCGATCGTCACCTCGTCGACCAGAATCCAGTCGTACTGGCCGACGCCCCAGCCGACGACGATCGCTGCGACGGCGATGATTGCCCCGATGCGAGCCCGTGCGAAGTCGCCGTGCCACAGCCGCCACATGCTTGCCGCCCCGGCAAGCGCCGAGATGATGATCAGCGGCAGTCCGCGACCGTGCAGTCCGCTCGCGAGGGTCGGCGCATCGAGTTCGATCGTCACTGCCGCGCCGATTGCGGCGGCGCCGGTCACCGCGCCGGCGATCAGCGACTTGCGGCCCATCTCGGCCGCGAGCGCCTCGTTGCCACCTCGCCGAGCGTCGGCGGCGAGGAACGTGCCGGCGAGAAAGGTGGTGGTCAGCACGGCGAGCGCCCCACCGATCCACGACGTCGGCCCCGTCCAACTGCTCCACAGATCACCGTTGCCGTCGGCGGGGACGCGCCCGCTGGCGATCGCACCCGCGATCATGCCGAGGAAGAACGGCGTGATCACCGACGCCGTCGCGAACATGATCCCGTGCATTCGTGCCTCGCCGAACGAGGTCGAGAACTTGCGGAACGCAAACGCTCCACCGCGCAGCACGATCCCGAGGCCAACCAGCAGCCACGGGACGAACAGGGTGGTCATGATCGCGGCGAACGGCTCCGGGAACGCAGTCCACAAGAACACGAGGATGTAGATCAGCCAGACGTGATTGGCCTCCCACACCGGGCCGATCGACTTGTCGATCTGGTGGCGGAGGTGAGCGCCGCGGTCGGCGTCGCCGGCCGTGAGATCCCAGAATCCGCAGCCGAAGTCGGCCCCGCCGAACAGGGCGTAGGCGATCACGCCCACGAACAGCAGCACGGCCACGAGGTCGGCGAGACCCACGCTCAGTCGGCCCCGTCGGCGTCGTGTGGTGCCGTGCGCGCTGGAGCGAGTTGCTCGGACGGCCCGTACGGCGTGGCGATGTCGATCACGTCGGACTCGCGCCAACGTCGCGCCATGCCGCGGATCACGCGTGCGGCCATGTACGCCATCGAGGCGTAGACCACGATGACGACGGCCAGGCTGATCCAGATCCCTCCGTTGCTCGTGACGGCCTCGTCGACGCGCATGACGCGGTACACGATCCACGGTTGGCGACCGACTTCCGTGGTCACCCAGCCTGCCTGCAGCGCAAGCACCGAGAGCCCGCCGCACACCACGGTGGAGCGCAACAGCCACATGCTCGGCGGATCATCGGCGTGGCGCCGCCGTCGCCACCAGTACCAGACGGCGACCATCGCCATCACGGTGCCGGCGCCGACCATCGCTTGGAACGCGAGGTGGACGACGTTGGCCGGTGGTCGCTCGTCGGGAGGGATCTGGTCGAAGCCCGGCACTTCGCCGTTGAGCGAGTCGGTGACCACCAGCGATCCGAGTCTCGGAATCTCGATGCCGAAGCGGACCTCGTCGTCGATCAGGATCCCGCCGATCGTCAGCGGTGCCTGGGTCTGCGTCTCGGTCGCCAACTCGATCGCGGCGATCTTGCTCGGCTGTTCGTCGGCCAGCCGCTGGCCGGTGAGGTGCCCGACGAACGGCTGGATCACCGCGGCGATCCCGGCGAATGCGAACGCCACCTTGAACCCGAGCCGATGACGGTGGTCGACGCGGCCCTTCAACATCCCGACGGCGTAGACCGACGCCACCAGGAACCCGGTGACCATGTAGGTGGCGACGAACATGTGCACCGACTGGCCGAGCACGGCCGAATTGAACATCGCTTCGAGCGGCCGGACGTTGACGACTTCGCCGTTCGCGTCGAGGTCGAACCCGGCGGGAGCGTTCATCCAGGCGTTGACCGAGATGATGCAGAATGTCCCGAACGCTCCCGAGATCATGATGGGGATCAGCGTGTTGAGATGGACCCGCGGCGACAGACGTCCCCAGCCGTAGAGGTAGATGCCGATGAAGATCGCCTCGACGAAGAAGGCGATCCCCTCGAGCGCGAACGGCAGGCCGATCACGTCGCCGTATGTCGACATCAGGCCTGGCCACAGCAGCCCCATCTCGAAGCTGAGGATCGTGCCTGACACTGCACCGACGGCGAACAGCACCGCAGCGACCTTCGCCCACTTGCGAGCGAGCACGAGCGCATCTGCGTCGCCGTACTTGATGCCGCGTCGATGCAGGACGTAGATCAGTGCTGGGAACGCCACCCCGAAGCACGACAGCACGATGTGGAACCCCAGCGACAACGCCATCTGATACCGAGCTGCCATCAGGTTGTCGAGTGCGATCAGCATCGGGCTCCCGTGTCGTCGATCTGGCCGGAAATTTGCCTCGAACGTCGCGCCCAGCGCGACGTTCGAGGCATTTTTCGGGCTGAGGTCAGGTGTTGGAGGTCAGGTGTTGGCGGTCAGGTGCTTGCGGAGATCAGTTGGCGGGCGATCACCTTGAGGCACAGGGTTTCGTCGGCGCCTTCGAAGATCGACAGCACGCGGGCGTCGACGAACAGGCGGCTCACCGGAAACTCCTCGGCGTAGCCCATGCCGCCGTGGATCTGCATGGCCTCGCGGCTCACCCATTCGGCGGCCTTGCACACGTAGGCCTTCACCATCGAGGCCTCCATCGCTCCTTCGCCCTTCGCCATCAACGTGGCCACGGCGTAGGAGAACTGGCGGCCGGCCTGGGTGAGTACGGCCATGCGGCCGAGCTTGGCGCGGGTGAGCTGATAGTCGATGATCGCCTCGCCGAACACCTTGCGGTTCTCGGCGTAGTCGAGTGCCGCCTCGTACGCGGCTTGCATCACCCCAACCGCACGCGGCAGCGGTCTGGAGTCGGCCGTTCTCGAAGCCGGCCATCTGGTAGTAGAAGCCCTTGCCGAGCCCGTCCTCCATGCCGACCTGGTTCTCGGCGGGCACCCACCAGTCCTCGAGGGCGATCTCGTAGGAGTGCATGCCGCGGTAGCCGATCGTGTCGATCGGGCGACCCTCCATCTTGCCGGTCCGTGTCGCGCCGTCGACGTCGATCGGGTCCTGCGCGAGCTCGAAGCCGTGACTGTCGCCACGGGGCTTGGGCACGATGAACAGCGACAGGCCACGGTGGGTCTTCGACCGGTCGGGATCGGTTCGGGCGAGCAGCGTGAGTGCGTCGGCCCGGGCGCCGAACGTGCACCACGTCTTCACGCCGTTGATCACCCATCCGGCCTCGCCGTTCGGGCCCGGCGCCCGCGTCGCGGTGACCTTGATGCCGGCCACGTCGCTGCCGTAGTCGGGCTCGGTGACCGCGACGGCGGGCATCACCTCGGCGGACGCCAACTTGGGGAGCCACTTCTGCTTCTGCTCCTCGGTGCCACCCTTGACGAGGGCGCGCGTCAGGATCTCGGGACGGGTGATCAACGATCCGCCGATGCCGAGACTGGCCTTCGAGAGCTCTTCGGTCGCAACGACCATGGCGATGTACTCCGAGTCGCCACCTTCGCTGAAGCCGCCGTACTCCGCCGGCACGCTCAGGCCGAACGCGCCGAGTTCGGCCATCCCGCTGACGATCTCCTCGGGCACGTCGCCGTTGGTGCGGTGCACGTGCTCGGCGTGCGGGGCAATGACGTTCGCTGCGAATGCACCGAACGTGTCGGCCACCATCTCCATGTCGTCGTCGAGGTGGTTCGGTCCCGCCTGGTCGGCGAGCGACGCAAGGAACTCTGGCGCACGGAACTGTGAGACGAACGCATGGGTGTTGCCGAGGGCATCGCGCTCCACGCCCCAGGCGTCTTCGCGGCCGAGGATCTTGCCGGCGAGGTCGTGGAGCATGTCGGCCGCGAATGCGCAGGTGATCTTCGCCTCGACCTCGCCCTTTGCGCCGTAGTCGAGCAGCGACCGGGCGGTCGCCACTCCGGAGGCCGCGTGGGCGATGTCGTAGGCAAGCACCTGGTGCTCGTCGGGCCCACCTGCGCCAGCGAGTTGACGCACGGCCTTGCCGACGACCCGGTCGGCGAGATCGATGGCATCAGCGGCAGCAGGAAGGTCGGGAGCGGCGATCGCAGTCATGGAGCAGACGTTACTGGCCGGTAATCGCGTCGGCCATTTGAGCCATGTGTGACGCATGATGTGGCGATGGCCGTCATCTGCGTGTTCTGTGGTTCGAGTTCCGGGTCGAATCCGGTGTTCGTCGAGACGGCACGTCTGCTCGGGTCAGCGATCGCCGCGGACGGGCACCGCCTCGTCTACGGAGGCGGCCATGTCGGCTTGATGGGTGTGGTTGCCGATGCAGCACTCGCCGGCGGCGGATCAGTCACCGGCGTGATGACCGAACAGCTCGTGGCCGCCGAGGTCGCCCACCTGGGCTTGACCGAGCTGGAGATCACGCCGTCGATGCATGCTCGCAAGGCGCGCATGGCCCAGCTGTCCGATGGCGTGATCGTGCTCCCCGGCGGTTTCGGCACCCTCGACGAGACGTTCGAGATGATCACCTGGAACCAACTCGGCCTCGTTTCGGTGCCGGTCGTGTTCCTCGACGTGGCCGACTACTTCGCGCCGTTGTTCGAGTTCATCGACGCGTCGGTGTCGGCGGGTTTCGTCAGCCGGGCGAATGCGGCGCTCGCTCGTCGAGCCTCGACCGTCGACGCGGCGGTCAGCCTCGCGATCTCGGCACCCGATCGCTATACGCCGAAGTGGCTCGCGTGACCACAGCGACGGATCAGGTGCAGGGGCTGCCCGTAGCGGGCACCACGACGCCATCGGCGCTGATCTCGTAACGCACCGAGAGTTCTCGGATCATCTGGGCCTCGAGCAGGTCCTGCTGGCTGGTCGGCAGAGCACCGTTGAGCAGTTCGTACGCCTGGATGGCAGTGTCGAGCGTCTGACGATCGATCGTGCACGCAGCGACCGCAGCGTCACCGGGCGCGCCGGCCATCACCTCGATGGCACCGCTGATGCCGCCTGCACCGTCGTCAGACGGGGGTGTCGGAGCGGGCGCGTCGCCGACGGCAACCACGTCGCCATCGACGGTGGCCGACGCGGAACTCGCATCGGAGTCGCCCGACGATCCGCACGCTGCGAGCGTGGCGACCATGGCGAGGACGAGGGCGGCGAATCGGCGCTGCGGCATGGCTGTGCATCGGCATGGACGGCCCCGAACTGAAGCGCGACATGGCGTACATCTGGTGTCAGGGCGCTCAGTGGCTCGTGCGATGGCTGTGGTCGGAAACAGGGGTTGCGATGAGTGAGACCGCCGTATCCGGTCGGTTCGCTCATCGTTGGGAGGCTCTCGGGGGTTGCGATGAGTGAGACCGCCGTATCCGGTCGGTTCGCTCATCGGTGGGCGGCTCTCGGGGGTTGCGATGAGTGAGACCGCCGTATCCGGTCGGTTCGCTCATCGGTGGGCGGCTCTCGCAGCATGCGATGAGCCAAACCGCCGTATCCGGTCGGTTCGCTCATCGTTGGGAGGCTCTCGGGGGTTGCGATGAGTGAGACCGCCGTATCCGGTCGGTTCGCTCATCGGTGGGAGGCTCTCGGGGGTTGCGATGAGTGAGACCGCCGTATCCGGTCGGTTCGCTCATCGGTGGGAGGCTCTCGCGGGTTGCGATGAGTGAGACCGCCGTATCCGGTCGGTTCGCTCATCGGTGGGAGGCTCTCGCAGGTTGCGATGAGTGAGACCGCCGTATCCGGTCGGTTCGCTCATCGGTGGGAGGCTCTCGCAGGTTGCGATGAGTGAGACCGCCGTATCCGGTCGGTTCGCTCATCGGTGCGAGACGTTCGCTCGCGACACGCCAGCGGTTCGCAATCCGCTGAGCCACCAGACACCAGGTGCATGTCGTTGACCGAGCTGGCGTCGGGGCCAGCGGTAGCGTCGTCTCGTGCGTCGTGTCTTCGCTCTGCTGGCGTTGGTCGCTCTGTCGGCGTGTTCGGCGTCCCCGGACGTCGTCACGGTGGTCGCCGACCCGGTCGGTTCGAACGACACGTCACCACCCACGACCGACGGTGGTTCCGAGTCGACCACGCCCACCACGGGCCCGGCCAATCCCGACATCGGCACCCTGGACTGGACCTCGTGCGACGGGGCGGCTGCGGAACTGGCCGACCTCCAGTGCGCCACGATGACGGTGCCACGCGACTACGCCGCCCTCGATGGCGACACCATCGACATCGCCGTCGCCCGAGCCGCCACGGCCGACGACGACCTGCGCATCGGGTCGCTGGTGTTCAACCCGGGCGGCCCTGGCGGCTCGGGCATCGAATTCCTCGCCAACGCCGCCGCTGCGGTTCCGCCCGAGCTGGCCGAGCGGTTCGACCTGGTGTCGTTCGATCCACGAGGTGTGGCCTCGAGCACAGCGATCGACTGCGAGGTCGACTTCGACGACGACGTGACGCTGCTGGCCGCCGGTGACGACACCGGATGGGAGGCACTGGTCGCCGAGGCCGAGGGCCGCACCGACACCTGTACCGCCGACTCGGTGGCATTCGAGCCGTACGTCGGCACCAACAACGCAGCCCGCGACCTCGATGCGCTCCGCGAGGCGTTGGGCGACGACCAGCTCAGCTACGTCGGGTTCTCCTACGGCACCCGGCTCGGCGCGACGTACGCCGAGCTGTTCCCCGACCGTGTGCGGGCGCTCGTGCTCGACGGCGCTGTCAAGCCGACCGACGACCTCGCGCTCATCGGTCTCGAACAGGGCCCGGGCTTCGACGCAGCACTCGAGAGTTTCGCTGACGCCTGTGATGCTGACGCCGACTGTGCGCTCGCCGATGTCGGCCCGACGCTCGACGTCTACACCGGCCTCGTCGACGAGATCGCCACCGTCGGGAGCTTTCCGACCGACGACGCCGACCGCGTCTTGACCCCGGGCGAACTGACGCTCGGCGTCGCAGCCGCGCTCTACAGCACGCAGCTGTGGCCGGTGCTCGCCGACGCCCTGTCCGCCGCCGAGACCGAACAGGACGGCTCGTTGCTGCAGGTGCTCGCCGACACCTACCTCGGTCGTCGACCCGACGGGACCTACGACAACAGCCAGTTGGCCGGCCTCGCCATCAACTGCGCCGACGACCCGCGTCGACCGCCGAGCGACGAGGTGCGGATCCAGGCAGATCTCGGGGCGCAGGCGTCGGTGTACTTCGCCGACTTCCTGCGTGCCAGCACCGGCTGTATCGGGACCGCAGATCCGATCGATCCGATTGCGATCGGTCCGGCCGATGGTGCCGCACCGATCCTGGTCATCGGTACCACGGGCGACCCGGCGACCCCGTATCAGTGGGCGGTCGAGATGGCCGACGTCCTGTCGTCGGGTGTGCTGTACACCGTCGAGGCCGACGGTCACACGGCGTTTCTGTCGGTGCCGTGCGTCGACGACGTGGTGATCGACTACTTGGTCGAGCTGGAGTTGCCCGCTGCCAACGCCGGGTGTGCGGCCGACTCGTCCGACGATGTGTTCGCGCCGCCGGGGGAGGGTGAACTCGATCAGGTGATCGCGCTGTTCGACTGCCTGCGAGACAACGGTGTCGACCTGCCCGAGATCACCGTCGGCGACCTTCTGGCCGACCCGAACGGCGAGGAGTTCCTCGACCTTCTCGACCCGACCGATCCCGCCTTCGGGCAAGCAGCGCTGGCATGCCAGGACCTGATCCCTGGCTTCTGACCGGGAAGGTCGTCAGAGCAGGCGCTGCCTGCGCAAGGAACGCATCGCGAAATAGCCGAAGCACGGTGGCGTGTAGAACGTGATCAGCCGGTAGACGATCGCTGCTGCCATCGCCGTGGAACTGTCGACGCCGATCGCGGTGAAACCGGCGGTCAGCGCCGCGCCGGTGACGCCGACGCCACCGGGTACCGGCATCAGTCCGGCGAACAGGGCCACCGAGACGTTGACGAGGATGACGTCGGCGAATCCGACGTCCTGGCCGAACGCTCGCAGCACCGTGTACATGGCGAGCGAGAAGAGCAGCTGCACGAGCACGTTCGCCAGATACACGGAGATCAGTCGGGTCGGCGAATTCAGGAGCGGACCGATCTTCGTCCACGTGGTCTTGGCGACGGCGACGACTGGGTCGCGGAACTTCGGGACGAACGCCACCACGCCGATGCCGATCCCCAGTGCGACCAATGCGATCAGGATCAGCTGACCATCCAAGTTGGGAGCCGAGGCACTGATGTTCAGGTTGAGGCTGCCGAGACCCAACGCGACGATTCCGACGAAGAGGCTGACCTGGGCGACGAACCCGGCGACACTGTCGAGCCCACCGACGCCGATGGCGGTGGTGCGGTCGAGTCCGTTGCGCTGGAAGAAGCGGATGTTGACTGCAACGCGAGCTGCAGTCGACGGCACGGCGAGGTTCACGAACGTGATGGCGAACTCGAGCAGTGTGAGACGCCCGAGCGGCACCGGTATCGGAGCCGCCCGCGAGACGGCGAAGGCGCTTGCGACACGCGGGACCTGGCCGAGGACGAAGGCGAGGAGCAAGATGGCAGGGGTCGCGGACGTGAGCGCATCGACGATCGACTGCAGACCCACGTTCTGGATTGCGGCGATGATCCCGTAGAAGACGACCGCGAGCAGGACCCACATCACGACGTTGCCGACCGAGAACCGTCGGATCGTCTGGAGCTCCTGGTCCTCCGCGTCAACGTGGGCGACTGCAGCTTTGCGCAGGTCGTCGATGTCGAGTTCGGCGTCGTCCAATGCCCGACGGAGCGCCGTCGGCATCGCCGCCTGCTGGAGGAACGTGGTCATCTCGGTGAACTGCTCGACACCCAACGCGGTGGACGCAGCCTCGATAGCCCGGTCGGCGCCGACGGCGGCGGCTGTGCACGCAAGGAGTTGCGCTTCGTCGAGTTGGCGCGATGTGTCGGCCCAGTCGATCGTTGCCCGGTCGAACCCTCCGACGTGGACACGTCCGTCGGCGACCTGGAGGTCGTCGGGGGTGATGTCGCCGTGGCGGATGCCGACCTCGTGCAGGCACGCGAGCGACTGCCAGGCGTCGGCGAGCAGTTCGTCGCTGATGGCGTCGTGACCGTGATCGAATCCCGGCCCGACGCGTTGCGACACGAACAGTGCGTTGCCGCGAGCGTCGGTGGCGGCGGCGACGAACGGGGCCACGGACGCGCCCTCTCGCTCGGCGTACAGCGTCAGGTACGCCTGGTGTTCGACCTGTTGCTGGCGGTTGACGGTGACGTTGCGGCCACCGGAACGGTAGAAGACCAGTCGCCAGAGCTTGACGAAGAACTGGCTGTCCCACGAGTCGCGCCCGTGGACCTGGACGTCGATGTCCTGTCCGTCGGCGGTGCGTGCCCGCGCCGTGGTGGCCCCGTTGCGAACCGTGACGGCCGATGGTGTGGCGTCGACGCCGATCGAGCGCAGCGACGCTTCGAGGTCGGCGAGTGACGGTGTCGCATCCGGCGAACCGAACACCAGGTGCACGAGTGCTCCAGCGGCCCAGCCGATCGCCAACGCCCCGAGACCCTCGCTGGGTGGGACCACGCCGAGCGTCAGCGCCGACAGCCAGGAGACCCCGATGAGCCAGCGGCCGAATTTCCGCAACGGGTCGACGAAGTACGGATTGGCCACGGTGACCGCGGCAGCGCCGGCGGCGAGAGCGAGCGACGGGAACGGTACGGTGGTGTCGGCGCGCCCGAGGCCGTCGAACACATTTGTGACGGTGTCCTCGATGATCCATCCCGCGACTGCCACCCCGAGCCCGGTGATCACCATGCTCGCGGCCCAGTCGCGCAGCAGCCCCCAGCGCCTGCGGACGAGCGCGAACACCGCAATGACGACGACCCAGATCTGTGCCAGGTCGTACGCGGCCTCCCAGACGAAGTCGAACAGTGCAGGCAGCTCGGCCAACCAGCTCGTGAATGCACTCTCGAGGTCGCCGGGGTTGCTCGCCCGGGCGGCGGTGATCACGATGATGACGAGCGAGAGGGTCAGCAGGACGACGTCGGTCGGACGTCGGAATCGTTTCGATGTCGATGGAGCGGCGAATGCCCGGGCCCCGAGTCGGCGCGATCGGAGATCGGACGCATGGGCTCGGTGGTGAGGCGGCTCCTCGCCAGCTGTGACTCCCGCTTCGATGTCGATCCGACGAACCTACACGCGTCGACCCGTGTGATCGTGGCCTCATGTGGGCGAGTCGACGACTGCCCGTGGGTCAGTGCTCGTCGAGTGTCACGCGTCGGCGGGCGCCTCGGTGATCAATCCGGCGGTCCGTGCACGGTCCACCGCCTCGGTTCTCGACGTCGTGCCGAGCTTGCGGTAGATCGCAGCCACCTGGCTCTTGACGGTGTTCCGTGACACGTAGAGCCTCCCGGCAATGTCGGCGAGGCTCAGATTTGTCGGCAGGTACTGCACGACGCGCAGCTCAGCGCGGGTCAGGCCCCACGACCGATCGCTGTACACGTCGTTCGCTGCCTGCACCGTGGCTCGCAACTGCTCGATGTGTCGGGCGAGGGGTGTGGTGCGGTCCTGGATCTCGATCTTTCGATCCAGTTCGTGGACGAGTTCGAGTGCCGTCGGAGCGTCGTCGAGCAGCAAGCTCGTTCGGATGAGCGGGATGAGTCCGAGGATGCCGAACCACGGAGCCGAGCGATCGAAGTTCGCCAGCTTCCTGCGCGCGCCGTCACGGCGTGTGATCGCGTCGGCGTGACGTCCCGAACGGGCATCGACGAGCGATGCGATCGCCAACGAGAGTGCCGTTGCCGACGCATCCTTGCCGAGCGGCGTGGAGAGCAGTCGGTTCGCTCGGCTGCTCAGCTCGGCTGCTTCGGCGGCCGAGCCTTCGAGGTCGACCACGATGGCGAGGGTTGCCGCAGCGGTGGCTTGCAGCGTTGTCGAGTGAGCGACCTCGTTCTCGAACAGTGCCTCGCGCAACAGATGGATCGCATCGTCGTGGCCGCACAGATACCCGTTCGCCCCGAGAGCCAGGCAGGCGAGGGAGCGCCATTCGCCCGGCGGCAGGTTGGCGTAGGCGTTGCGGGCGATCGGTATCAGTTCGTTGGCCGGTTGGTTTTCGAGCGTTGCGAAGAGCGCATCGGCCTGCAGCGCGAGGATGTCGTCGATACTCGACGGCGCTCCGTCGACGGGGACCCGTTCGGCACGGCACAGCCGCGTCCAGCTCAGCGCGCGCTCACCGTTGCCGAACCCGACGTTCAGCACCGCGTTGACCTGTTTGAGCGGCATCGAGTTGCGCACCCGTTGTTCGGTGAAGTGCTCCATCCAGCGTTCGAGCGTTCGGTACATGCCGCGTGCCGCATATGGCGCGCAGTGCTGCAGGACGAGGGCTTCGACGAGGTCGAGATTCCCGGCTGCAGCAGCGTGCTCGATGGCAAGGTCGATGTCGCCCTCGACCGACCACCATGTCGCAGCGGCCGTCTGGATCTCACGCCACCGCTCGGGGTCGGCGCTGCGGAGACGGCTCGACAGCCAACGAGACAGCACGGCATGCATGCGATACCACTCGTCGTGCTGATCGAGTCCGATCAGCATCAACTCGTCGCGACACAGCCGTCGAAGCGTCGAGGCCGAGTCGTGGCGGCCGAGAATCGCATCACACTGCCGTCCGGTGAAGCGTCGCAGTCCTCCGACTTCGGCGAGGAACGTCTGATCGTCCGCATCGAGCGTGGCGAACCATTCTTGCGTGAGGTAGTCGGTCACGTGGGCGAGGTCGCCGAGCTTGTTCATCGACACGTCCACGCCTGCTCGTCGCGTCGCCAGGACCTGGCCGGCCAAGCGGAGTCCTGCAGGCCATCCCTCGAATTGCTCGCCGATCGAGGTGATCATGTCGATGTCCGGCTGGAGGCCGAGTGAGGTCAGCATCTCCTCGGTCTCGGCGATGTCGAACGCCAGATCATCCGCGGTGACGTCGATGACCCCCGGGTCGAGGCGATGGCGGGCGATCGTTCCGACGTGATGTTGCGAACGACCGATGAGGACGAGGGTCGAATCCGGTGAGAGTCGATCGATGATCAGATCGATCAGTTCAGCGGATTCGTCGCTGACGATGTGGTGGATGTCGTCCATCACCAGAACGAACGGCTCGTCGGGGTACGCGATCAGCTGGGAGACGTCGGCAAATGGGGCGCCGTCGCCTGCGGTGTCGACGTTGTCACGTCGCCGGTCCGCAAGGCCATTGGCGACCACATGGGCGAGGACGAGTGGATCGTTGTCGATCCGCTCGAGGTCGAGCCACCACACCTTGCGCTCGTCGTGGCCGACCCAACGCAGGACCTGTGTCGACTTGCCGTAGCCGGCGGGCGCCAGCACTCGCAGCACCCGCCCGGTCGCTGATGCATACCGATCGTCGAGGCGGGTGCGCTCGACGACACCAGATCGCATGGTCGGTCCGCTGAACCGTGCGTGGTCGCGAATCGCAACGAGATCGCTCACTCGTGCGGCCCTGTGACATCGACCCGCACCGCGCTCGTGAGGTGCCTGCAGGCCGGTCGTCGTTCGTTGCTGCGGCGCGGCACGCAGGAAGGATACCGATCGCCCCGTCGGCGCAGACGTCGGGTATCGGGTCATCACCCGAACCGGCGGATGTGAGCGACTCGCCGGTGTCGTACGATTTGCGACAATGCGTGCAACGGCCTGCCACTTGATCCAGCCGGTGCCTGCGTGACGACGCCTGCCGACGACCTCGGCGGTCGATTGACCACGCCACGCGCGGCGGCGATCGCAGGAGTCCTGTTCGCCGCACTGCTCGGCACGTCGACCGTCATGCTCCGGTTGTCCGTGCCGCCAGTCGACGGTGACTCGGGCGAGTGGATCGACTCGAATGGGTACCTTGTCAACGTGGCGCTGTGGCTGGTGCCCTTTGCCGGGATCGCGTTCCTCTGGTTCATCGGCGTCATCCGCGATCGGCTCGGAGATCGTGAGGATCGGTTCTTCGCGAGCGTGATGTTCGGCAGCGGGCTGCTGTACCTCGCGATGACCTTCGCTGCTTCGGCGTTGGCGGTTGCGCTCGTGCGGACCTACGAGGCTGCACCCGACCAGGTCTTCGAATCCGGTGGCTACGAGTTCGCTCGGGAGGCCATCTTCGCGCTGACGAACACGTTCGGTGTCCGGATGGCAGGCGTGTTCATGCTGTCGACCGGCACGATCTGGAAGCGTTCGGGTGCAGTGCCCCAATGGGTGGTCGGCTTCACGTACGTGCTCGCGATCCTGCAGGTCTTCGGTCCTGGCATCAGTTTGTGGATGACGCTGGTGTTCCCGTTCTGGGTGCTCGTCGTGAGCATCCACTTCCTGCTGTCCGGGACGGGTTCGGACTCGCTCATTGCGGGCGATGACGTGCCCAGGCCCGGCTGACCGGTCAGCCGACGACGACGAGCTCGTCGTCGGGGGCCAGCGTCACGGACGTCCCCCCGTCGGCGTTGAGGACGACTGAGCCGTCGACGATGTGCCTCCACCCGATCGCCAGTACGCCGAGCTCGTATGCCGACGTGACGAGCTCGTTCATGGTGAACGCTCCGACGAGGCCGAGCCGATCGCAGTCGATCATCCGGATCGAAGCGTCGTCGCCGCCGTAGAGGGCCAGCAGCGCGGCTCGGCGTTCGGGCTGCTCGATCAGTTGCGCGATGAACTGACCTCCGAGTGCTGGGCTGATCAGGAAGTCATCGGGCCCGGTCAGCACGGCGAGGTCGGCCACCTCGTCGTCGAGGAGTTGCACCACCATTCTCGGCGCATGTTCTGCCTGTTCATAGCGCCGCATGAGGTGCAGGACGTCGAGCATCGTCCGTGCGTCGGCCGCATCGCTGTCGATCGAGTTGTAACCGAGCACCACGATCGTGGTCGGCGTGTGATCGAGGACGAGCGCCGAGGACTCCAAGGTGGGACAGAGTCGGACGTCGATGTCGACGGGAGGGATCACGATGTCGCTCGGCTCGATGAGGCGAGGGTCGAACGCGATGTCGACGATGGAGGCGGTCGATGTCGCCGAGGCCCAGCCGCTGAGCAGTTGCGTGGCGAGGGGATTCCATCCCAACACGAGCACATGTTCTTCGACCTCGGCAGCGCCGAGGTCGGATGGCCCGCCCTTCTGTAGACGCAGGGGTTCGTCAGCCGCAGTGATGTTTTCGAGATCCTGCGCGATGACGACGAGCCGGTCGCCCGTCTCCATCGTCGAGTCAGCAGGCGGGTTCAGATCGAAATGGCCGTCGCGTCGAGCGATGCCGAGCGGTCGAGCATTGACGAACCGGCCGACGATCTGGTCGAAGCGCACGCCGAGCAGTTCGGGACGGTCGGTGACGTGGAGATCGCACCCGTGGAAGTCGGTGAGTTCGTTGATGACCTTGCTCAGCCCGCGCTGGCGAAGTGCCATCGCCCCGGTCCTGGTGACGGCCTCGGCGGTGACGATCGGATGCATCGTCGGCCCGCAGGCGTGCACCAGACGTTGTGCGGTGATCGGGTCGGCCACTTCGACCACGACAGGAAGTTCGCGCAGGCCGCCGAGTTCGGCGTTCAGCGCGAGCACGGTCCGGGTGACCGAGATGTCGTGGTCCTCGCCGTCCTCGGGCAACACGACGACACCGCGGGCTTCGCCGACGCGGGCGATGGCGAGGTCGGCTCGGACGCTCGGGTCGCCGAACCGGTAGACGATGCGTGTTCGGTGCTGGTCGGGCACCGAATCGATGACCGCCCGTCGCAGTTCGGTGGGATCGGACTGCGAGAGCACGACGATGGTGTTCGAGTCCCGCTCCGAGGCGGCGAGGACCAACTGCTCGATGATCACCGGGAGCCGGGTCGACCCGCCCAGGATGACCAGGTGCCCCGACTCGATCACGGTGCTGCGGCCGCGTCGCATGCTGTCGATGCGATCCTCGACACCAGCGGCGATGATGCCGATCAGGGTGCCGGCGACGAGCAGCCCGAACAGCGTGATCATCAGCGCCAGGATTCGTCGGCCCCACCCGACATCGCCCGCCATCGTGCCGGTGTCGAGAATGCGCAGGAGGCTCTGCCAGGTGTCCTCGGCCAGTCCGCTGCGACCCGTGCCGGTGAACGTGACGCCGAACAGCGTCAGCAGTACGGCGCTGAACAGCACGGCAGCGAACGTGACGATCCCCAACCAGGCAAGCGCCGCCGTCGTGCCGCGGCGAGCACGTTGTCGAAGCGGTACCGGAACCGCTCGCGAAGGCTCACATCGATCGGATTGCCGTCCCGGCCGTTGGTGCGGGTCATGTCAGTTGCTTTCGGTGGTGATGGGACGGTGGCAGCGTCACGTAGGCGGCAAGCAGGAAGCAGATGGCGCCGAGGAACGTGCCGGTGTTGACGATGGCGATGTTGATGGGTTCGCCGGTGGTGGTCAGCGTGAACGACGCGATCGCCGACGCCATGAAGAGCACCGAGCCAACATAGGGCAGGAAGTCCGACCACCATTCGGCATCGTCGGTGTCGCGGCGCCAGAACCGGCCGTTGAAGTGCATCCAGGCGATGTGGCTGGAGACGAGGAACGCGATGCACCCGAGGAAGTCCGGTCCCCACACGAGGCGGTTGGTCTCCTCGACGGTGAACGTCGTGATCATGGCGTCGATGGTGTTGATGTTGAACAGCAGGGTGCCGACCGACTGCGTGACCGCTGCCCACCAGAGCGCACCTCGTGGCGACCAGGCCCAGTGCTTCGTCGGTGACCGGTCGTCGTTGATCACCTGCAGGAAGGCGCTGTACCCGGCCGAGGTGAAGAACAGCGACCCGAGGACGAAGGTGATGCCCACCACCCGGCCGTCGACGAACTGCGCGTAGGGCGGGAACGATCCGATGGCGAACAGCGACGAGCCGACGATGAACAGCAGGGCGGTGCGCCACCCGCGATCGTGCGACCTCCAGCCGATCTGTCGGTGCCACTGCATCACGGGGATGCTTGCGTGCGGGTCACGTGTGGCTGAAGCCGGATTCCGTCGGCGGGTGCGGTGGCGGGAATGCCTCGAGGTGCGCAACCGCCTTGCCGATCGCTTCGAGCAGCATGTCGGCAAGATCCATGCCGAATCCTTCGCGAACCACGATACGCAGCACGGCCACGTCCTCGGCGTTGGCCGGCATCGTGTACGCGGGCACTTGCCAACCGCCGGTGCGGAGTTGTTCGGACACGTGGAACACGGTGAACTTCGAGGGGTCCTTCACCCGGAAGGCGAGTACTGGGATCGCCGATCCGTCGCTGACGACGTCGAACGGACCCATCTCGGCGATCGCCGAGGAGATGTGCACGGCGGTGTCGCGTAGCGACTCCATGATCCGGCGGTAGCCGTCGCGACCGAGTCGGACGAAGTTGTAGTACTGCCCGACGATCTGGTTGCCGGGTCGCGAGAAGTTGAGCGTGAACGTCGGCATGTCGCCGCCGAGGTAGTTGACGTGGAACACGAGGTCGTCGGGCAATTCGTCGGCCGAGCGCCACACGACGAAGCCGATGCCGGGATAGGTCAGGCCGTACTTGTGACCGGACACGTTGATCGACTTGACCTGCGGGAGCCGGAAGTCCCATTCGAGATCGGGCCAGAGGAACGGCGCCACGAATCCGCCGCTGGCGGCGTCGACGTGGATGGGGATGTCGAGGTCGTGCTCGGCGTTGTAGGCGACGACGCGATCGTGGATCTCCTTGATCGGCTCGAACTCGCCGGTGTAGGTGGTGCCGAGGATCGGGATCACGCCGATCGTGTTCTCGTCGACGTACTCCATCACGTCGTCGGGCGTCACGGTGAACCGGTCGTGGCTGAGCGGCACGTATCGCGGCTCGACGTCCCAGTAGCGGCAGAACTTCTCCCACACGACCTGGACGTTCGAACCCATCACCATGTTCGGCTTGTCGGTGGGGAGCCCGGCTGCCTCTCGGCGCTGACGCCACTTCCATTTCATTGCCAGACCGCCGAGCATCACGGCCTCGCTCGAACCGATCGTCGACACGCCGATCGCGTCGCCCGCCGGCGGAGCGTGGAACAGATCCGCAACGATGTTCACGCAGCGCCGCTCGATCTCGGCGGTCTGCGGGTATTCGTCCTTGTCGATCATGTTCTTGTCGAACGTCTCGGCCATCAGCTTCTCGGCCTCGGGCTCCATCCACGTCGTGACGAACGTGGCCATGTTCAGACGCGAGCTGCCGTCGAGCAGCAGTTCGTCGTGGATCATCCGGTACACCGCACCCGGCAGCGACTCGACCTCCGGCAGGTGGTTCTTGGGAATCGGAGCGCCCGCGAACCGGCCGGCGTAGGCCGGATCGAGTGCTTCGTCGTTGGCGACGTGTCGGTGGACCATGAGGGGGACGTCCTTCGGGAGCAGTGGTTGCCGGAATCGGCAAGCGCGGGCGTTGCTGTCGAACGTAGCCGACACCCGATGCGGGCTCAATCGCCCAGAACGGGTGAAGTCAGGAGTCGGCCGACCGAGCCACGATGGTCGGATGGCACTCGGGAGACGACGGCACAACGAGACGATGGAGCAATTCCAGATGCGCGAGCGCCTCGTCTCCGTCGGCGACGACTACTGGATCGAAGACCACACCGGTGAGCGACGGTTCAAGGTGAACGGCAAGGCGGCCCGGGTGCGCGACACGTGGGTCCTCGAGGACCGACACGGCGGCAGGGTGGCCACGATTCGAGAACGCAAGCTGTCCGTTCGCGATGCGATCAAGATCGACGTCGGCGGTCGCGAGGCAACAGTCAAGAAGGCGCTCGTCGGTATCCGCGATCGCTTCCACGTCGAAGTCGAGCACGGCGAGGACCTGAAGGTCCACGGCAACATCGTCGACCACGAGTACGAGATCGAACGTGACGGTGACACCGTTGCCCACATCTCCAAGAAGTGGTTCCGCGTCCGCGACACCTACGGCGTCGAAGTCGACCCCGACGATGACGTCGTGCTCCTGCTGGCGGTCACCGTGGCCGTCGATGCCTTGGCGCACGACTGACCAACGCGATCAGCCGACCGGTTCGCTCACCGGCGTCGAGTCGGTCTCAGACGGCGTGGTCTCGTCGGCGGAGTGGTCGGTCTCCAACTCCTTGCGTCCGGTGATCACGAGCGCAGCGATAGCGCCGAGGACCATTCCGACGAGGGTGAGTGCGGTGATCCAACGGTCGAACGCGCGGCCCGGGCTCCACCACAGCAGCAGGAGCACCGCGCCGACGCTGATGCCCACGATCGCCGCCGTGGACTCGGCGATGTCGGCGACCCAGCGACGGACGGCGACCGCCCAGCGGTAGGGGCCGAGGACAGCGGAGAAGGCGATGATGAGCACTCCGTAGACGATGCCCGTCCAGGCCATCTGTCGGAGCAGCTCGGTCATCACGGAGCCGACGAGTTCGGCGAGTTGCTTGTTCGTTGCGTCCTGGACGAAGGCTTCGACGGACGTGCGGATGCCGACGGCGCGAATGAGCAGGAGCGAGAGGCCGCCGAGGACCAGCGAGATGCCGACGGTTCGCAGCATCTGGCGTCGCCGTCCGACGGCGAGGTACACCGCGGCGACGTACATCACCACGACCAAGAAGAAGAGGAACCAGGTCGTGAAATCGAGCAGCTTCACCGCGTTCTGCAGGTCGGAGAGCTCGTCGGACTGCACGACGGTGATCTGACCGACGTCGTCGGGAAGTCGGTCGAGTGCTGCGGTCGGAATGCCGATCTGCTCGCCGAGGTTGCGCACGGCGGTGCCGAGATCGAGCACGATCGTCCCGTCCGCGGTCGAGATGCTGTCGGGGGTGTCGTCGCGGAGGATCCGCACGGCGGCCTCGTGCGCGACCCGGTTCGCGTTCTGCCAGACGGCCTGGAACCTGCTCGATGCGATGATCTGTTCGATGGCATCGGTCGTCGGCCCGCGCAGCGCCCCGGCGAGCGGACCGGCGAGCCCGGTGAGGTTGTCGGGCAGCACCGACTCGAGCTCTCCGGCAACGTCGACCGTCGTGAACAACTCGTCGGAGATGTACAGCGCGAGCGCCTGTTGCACTTCGGGTTCGGAGAGCAGGTCACTGCTGACCTCGACCCACTGATCGGTGTCGAGCGCCTGCGAGCGAACCCACGTCGTCATCGTGCTCACGACCGCCAGGATCGTGGCCAAGACGACCAGCAGCGCCGGAAGCCACCGAGGACCCTTCCCGTCGGTGGTGATCGCTGTGTTCTGGTCGTCGGTCATGCGGTTCCTCGCGTCGATGTCGTTGCCATGATGGTGCCATCCAAGCACAGCTGGGGTCATCACCCGTTGTGGATGAGTCCAGCCAGGGGCCGGTGCCATTCGGATCGGCCCCGATCGCCCTCGATCGGTACGGTCACACGATGGATCGAATCGAGATCGAGATCAAACTCAATCGTGACCGCGCCTGGTTGCTCGAACGGCTCGGTTCGATGTCGGCCGAAGAGCTGGAGGCACCGCGCACGTTCAGCGAGCACGACCCCGACAGCCGTTGGTCGTTCGCCGATCACTTCGTGCACACCGCGTTGATCGAGCAGAACTGGAATGCGATGTTCCGCCGTCATGTGGCCGGCGAGCAGGGCCTCGAGTCGCGGTTGCGAGGCGACGGTTCGCCGCAGTCGATGGACGAGATCATGGCGTCGATCCATTCCTGGACCGAGGAGTGGAAATCGGAGCACAGCGGCAAGCCGTTCATCGAGTTGGTGCGCATCGGCCAGGCGATCCGCGCCGACACACTCGCCCTGCTCGCCGAATTGTCGGACGACGACCTCACGTCCCGGATTCCGGGCGCGCCGTGGGCTGACGGCACCGTGGGAGCGATCATGGCGGCCAACGCCGATCATGGCCGGATGCACTACGCGTGGGCCAAGGAAGACCCGGTCGCTGGAACGCCGGAACTCTGACGCACGAGCGCTGACGGTGGCGCCGGTTGCGCGTCGCCCACAGGTGGCACACAGTTCTGAGGGGTTGTCCCCAAGAGCATCGACGAAATTCACAAGCAATCGGCACTGACGCTCCACAGGGCCGGTCGTTCAAGATGGCCCCATGGCCGCTCGAGCTCTTCCCACGCCTCGTCAGCGCTTGTTGCGTCAGCGCCAACACGGCGCGATCTTGCAGCAGGCCGACCGCCGCGAGCTCGAACGGACGGGGTGGCGAACGACCCTCGAGTTCCGCGAGAACAACCTGCGCGGACGCGACGGGCGGTTGTTGCAGGTCGAGGAGATCTGGCACGCAGAAGCCGAGCGCGATGCCGTCGGCCGGCCCGGGCGAGACGTCGATGATGGCGTCGACTTCGTGCATGCGACTGCGGAGTCGGTCGACGAAGTGTGGGCGAAGCTGCGCCGCCAAGCCGAACTCGCCGACGTTCGGCGCCGAGCCGAGTTCGCCGATCAGGCCGCTGCGCGCAGGACAGAGATGCCCACTGTCCAGGCAAGTTGACC
Organism: Ilumatobacteraceae bacterium; assembly: GCA_963828415.1. Classification (GTDB taxonomy): domain Bacteria; phylum Actinomycetota; class Acidimicrobiia; order Acidimicrobiales; family Ilumatobacteraceae; genus Sva-07. Next base: position 465,265 of record CAWHEI010000012.1, on the reverse strand, counting down.
CTTTCTCGACGAGACGGTTGACACACCCGTAGTTTCACTGCTGTAATTACGAACCCGTTGCCACGACATGTGGTGCCAACGGCGGGGGATGACCACGACATCTGGTGGTCGACAGCAGGTCTTGACCGATCCCAGACATTTCCCGAATACCCGACGACGACGCAACGAATCAGCAGGAGAACCCACGGTGACAGTGATCGACGACAATGCCGCAACGACCGACGCAACGCTCACGGGGGGCACCACGACGACCACTGCGCCCACGCTGACCGACACCGCCAAGACGCCGGCAATCGCGTCGGGAGCGCAACCCACCGCTGGTGGGATGCGGGTCAAGAAGCGCAGCGGAGCGCTCGAGCCGGTCGACGTCAACAAGATCGTCAATGCGATCGCCAAGGCGTCGGAAGGGCTGATCGGCGTCGATCCGATGCGTGTGGCAACCCGCACGATCTCGGCGCTCGCCGACGGCGCCACCACCCGCGAGCTCGACGACCTGTCGATCCGTACCGCGGCCGGCCTCATCGTCGAAGAGCCGAACTACTCCAAGCTGGCGTCGCGCCTGCTCGCCGTCGTGATCGACAAGGAAGTTCGCAACCAGAACATCCCGTGGTTCTCCGAGTCGATCGCCGTCGGCCACGCCGAGGGTCTGGTGTCCGACGAGGTGCTCGCGTTCGTCAACGCCAACGCCCCGGCACTCAATGCCGCCATCGACTCCGACCGCGACCGCAGCTTCGAGTTCTTCGGTCTGCGCACCGTGTACGACCGGTACCTGCTGCGCCACCCGTCGCGTCGTGAGGTCATCGAGACGCCGCAGTACTTCTTCTTGCGCGTCGCCTGCGGGTTGTGCACCGACGTCGACGAGGCCGTGCGCTTCTACGACCTGATGTCGTCGCTCGCCTACCTGCCGTCGAGCCCGACGCTGTTCAACTCCGGCACCGCCCACAGCCAGATGTCGAGCTGCTACCTGCTCGACTCGCCCGAGGACAGCCTCGAAGGCATCTACAAGCGCTACACCGACATCGCCAAGCTGTCGAAGTTCGCCGGGGGCATCGGCGTCGCTTGGCACCGGGTGCGCGCCAAGGGCAGCCTGATCCAGGGCACCAACGGTCTGTCGAACGGCATCGTGCCGTGGCTGCGCACGCTCGACTCGTCGGTCGCTGCCGTCAACCAGGGAGGCCGCCGCAAGGGTGCAGCGTGCGTGTACCTCGAGTCGTGGCACGCCGACATCGAAGACTTCCTGGAGCTGCGCGACAACACCGGCGACCACGCCCGGCGTACGCACAACCTCAACATCGCCAACTGGATCCCCGATTTGTTCATGGAGCGCGTCGAGAAGGACTGGCAGTGGAGTCTGTTCGACCCCAAGCAGGTGCCGCACCTCACCGACCTGTTCGGTGACGACTTCGAGCGGGCCTACGTCGCCGCCGAAGAGGCCGGCCTCTACGAGAAGCAGGTCCCGGCCCGCCAGCTCTACTCGAAGATGATGCGCACGCTCGCGCAGACCGGCAACGGCTGGGTCACGTTCAAGGACGCCTCGAACGAGAAGTGCAACCAGACCGGCGAGACGAACGAGGACGGTTCGCCCCGCGTCGTGCACCTGTCGAACCTGTGCACCGAGATCCTCGAGGTCACCGACCAGGACAACACCGCGGTCTGCAACCTCGGCTCGCTCAACCTCGGCGCCTACGTCGACGCCGACGGTCAGTTCGACTACGCCAAGCTCGGCACCGTCGTGCGTCAGGTCGTGCCGTTGCTCGACCGGGTGATCGACATCAACTACTACCCGACGTCCGAGGCCGAGTTCTCGAACCACAAGTGGCGCCCGGTCGGCCTCGGCCTGATGGGCCTGCAGGACGTGTTCTTCAAGCGCGGCCTCGCCTTCGATTCGGCCGACGCCAAGGATCTCAGCCGCACGATCAGCGCCCACATCTACTTCCACGCGCTGTGGGCGTCCACCGAACTCGCCGAGGTCAATGGGCCGCACGAGGCCTACGAGGGCACCCGCGCTGCCAAGGGCGACCTGCAGTTCGACCTGTGGGATCGCTCCAACGGCGGCGTCACGCCGCCCGCCGAACTCGACTGGGACGCGCTGCGTGCTCGTATCGCTGCCCATGGGCTGCGCAACAGCTTGCTGATCGCCATCGCACCCACCGCCACCATTGCCTCGATCGTCGGCTGCTACGAGTGCATCGAGCCGCAGGTGTCGAACCTGTTCAAGCGCGAGACGCTGTCGGGCGAGTTCATGCAGATCAACCGCTACCTGGTGCGCGAGCTCCAGGCCCGCAACCTGTGGGACGAGCAGATGATCAACGACATCAAGCGCGCCGAGGGCTCGGTGCAAGACGTCGACCGCATCCCCGACGAGTTGAAGGAAGTGTTCCGCACGGCCTGGGAGATCCCGCAGCGGGCGCTGATCGACATGGCCGCCGAGCGCGGAGCGTTCATCGACCAGAGCCAGTCGCTCAACCTGTTCATGGAAACACCGACCATCGGCAAGCTGTCGTCGATGTACCTGCACGCCTGGAAGGCCGGCCTCAAGACCACCTACTACTTGCGCAGCCGCCCTGCGACGCGCATCAACCAGAGCACCACGACCACCAAGTCGGCAGCGCCCACGCCGCCGACCGGTGGTGGCAAGCCGTCGTCCACCGAGGGGGCGATCGCGCCGCTCGTCGACGAGACCACCAAGAAGACCTACACCGACGAGGAAGCCATCGCGTGCAGCCTCGAGAACCCCGAATCCTGCGAGGCATGCGACTGATGGCCCTCATCGACCCGATCACCGACTACGCCCCGGCCGCGCCGGGCGAAGCACTTGCCGACGAGTTCGAGTCGGCCTCACCGGTCGGCGCGAACCGCCCGACCAACATCCTCGACCCGGGCTACGACCTGACGTTGCGGCCGATGCGGTACCCGCAGTTCTTCGACATGTACCGCGACGCCATCAAGAACACCTGGACCGTCGAGGAGATCGACTTCTCCGACGACCTCGTCGACCTGCAACGCAAGTTGATGCCGGCCGAGAAGCACCTCGTCGGGCGACTCGTGGCGTTCTTCGCCACCGGCGACTCGATCGTGTCGAACAACCTGGTGCTCAACCTGTATCAGCACATCAACGCCCCCGAGGCCCGGATGTACCTGTCGCGCCAGCTCTACGAAGAGGCGTTGCACGTGCAGTTCTACTTGACGCTGCTCGACAACTACATCCCCGACATGGCCGAGCGTGAGGCAGCGTTCGCGGCGGTCGAGAACATCCCGTCGATCCGCGCCAAGGCCGAGTTCTGCTTCAAGTGGATCGACTCGATCCAGGGGCTGCAGAAGATCGAGACGCCCGAACAGCGCAAGCAGTTCCTGCTCAACCTGATCTGCTTCGCCACCTGCATCGAGGGCCTGTTCTTCTTCGCAGCGTTCGCCTACGTCTACTTCCTGCGCTCGAAGGGTCTGCTCAACGGCCTGGCCGACGGCACCAACTGGGTGTTCCGCGACGAGAGCTGCCACATGAACTTCGCGTTTGAAGTGGTCGACACCGTGCGCAAGGAACAGCCCGAGTTGTTCGACGCCGATCTCGAAGCCGACATCCGTGCGATGCTCAACGAGGCGATCGATTGCGAGCACCTGTTCGCCGCCGACGTGCTCGGTGAGGGCGTGCCGGGCATGAGCCTCGGCGACACTCGCACCTATCTCGAGTTCGTTGCCGACCAGCGACTCGCGCAGCTCGGCTACGCCCCCGAGTTCGGGTCGAAGAACCCGTTCAGCTTCATGGAGCTGCAGGATGTGCAAGGTCTGTCGAACTTCTTCGAGCGCACGGTCAGCAGCTACCAGACCGGCGTCGAAGGCAACGTCAGCTTCGACGAAGACTTCTGATCCAGCCGGATTACATCAGGGGTCAGACCCGCGATGTAATCGCTAGCTGATTACATCGCGGGTCTGACCCCTGATGTAATCGGTGTGTTCGCCGAGTGTCGGGCCGACGTCGGTGATGCTGCCGGGTGTGCGCGAGAACTTCGGGACCACGCCGACCATCGGGGTGTCGATGCCGGTGCGAGCGATGCGGCGCTGGACCATCTCGCGAGCCGCGTAGTGCTCGTCGCGCAGCATGTCAGCCGCGGTGTACACCCGTCCGGCCGGCACGGTGTGTTCGCGCAGGAGCGCGAGCAACTCGTCGGATGTCATCGTCGAGGTCCACTCGCCGACGATGCCGTCGAGTTGGCGTTCATGCTCGCCGCGAGCGACGTGGGTCGCGTACCGCACGTCGATGGCGAGGTCCGGTCGATCCATCGCGTCGCACAGCCGGGAGAACACGGTGTCGGCGTTGCCAGCGATCAACACCTCGGAGCCGTCGCTCGTCGGGTAGGCGTTGGCCGGGGCCACGCCGGGCAGGGTGCCGCCCGATCGGCCGCGCAGGACGTCGCCAACCTCGAAGTCGACCATCGACGATTCCATCAGCGCTGCGACCGCCTCGTAGATCGCCACGTCGACCTCCTGGCCCCGCCCGCTCGTGGTGCGCTCGTGCAGCGCCGCGAGAGTGCCGATCACGGCGAACATTGCGGCGAGTGAGTCGCCGAGGCTGATGCCGCATCGGGCCGGAGGGCGGTCGGGATCACCGGTGGTGTGGCGGATGCCGCCGACGGCCTCGCCGATCGAGCCGAACCCGGCCTCGGTGGCACGAGGTCCGGATTGGCCGAACCCCGAGACGTGCGTGACGATGATGCCGGGGTTGCTCGCCGTCAGGGTGTCGTAGTCGAGGCCGAACTTCGCGAGCACGCCGGGCCGGAAGTTCTCGAGGACGACGTCGCACTCGCCGGCGAGCCGTTGCACGAATGCAAGATCGTCGGGATTCTTCAAGTCGGCGACGACGGAGCGCTTGTTGCGGGCGATGATCGGCCACCACAGGCTGGAGTCGTCGACGCACACACCCCAGTGGCGCATCGGATCGCCGCCGTCGGGCGCTTCGATCTTGATCACCTCGGCGCCATAGTCACCGAAGAGCTGCCCGGCGAACGGCCCGGCGATGAAGTTGCCGAGTTCGAGCACTCTGACGCCGAGCAGCGGTCCGGTTCGGGTGCGTGCGTCGCCGTCGTCCATGGGTGTTGTCTACCGAGTCGACGGCGCCGCCGCGAAAGCGAGAGACTGCCTCCGTGTCCGTCGCAGATCGTCTGCCAGCTCGTGTGTCGCTTCGCGACGTCAGCCTGCGCGACGGGCTCCAAGACGAGACGCCGATCGCCACCGATGCCAAGGTCGCCATCTTTCAAGCGCTCGTCGCCGCCGGCGTACGCGACCTCGAGCTGACCAGCTTCGTGCGCCCGGACCGCGTGCCTGCAATGGCGGATGCCGAGGCGTTGTGCTCTGCGACAGCCGACCAGGCCGATGAGGTGGGAGTGACCCGGTGGGGCCTGGTACTCAACGCTCGCGGTGCGCAGCGGGCGCTCGCCGCCGGCCTGACGCACTTGCAGTACGTGGTGTCGGTGAGTGACACGCACAGTCGACACAACGCCGGCGCTGGAACCGACGAGTCGCTCGATGAGTTCGCACGGTTCGCGGCCGAGGCGACCAATGCGGGTGCGGTCGTCGAGGCGACGCTGGCGACGGCGATGGGATGCCCGTTCGAACACCAGGTCGATCCCGCCCGGGTCGTCGACATCGCACGACGAGCCGTCGATGCCGGCGCTTCATCGATCGGTCTGGCCGACACCATCGGTGTCGCCGTACCGACCGAGGTCGCCGTGCTGGTGGGGCTGGTTCGCTCGAACGTCGACGTCCCGATCGGTGTCCACCTGCACGACACCCGCGGCCTGGCCATCGCGAACGCGATCGCTGCTCTCGAACACGGCGCGTCCCGCCTCGACGCGAGCGTCGGTGGTCTCGGCGGCTGCCCGTTCGCGCCGAACGCGAGCGGGAACGTCCCGATCGAGGACCTGACGCATGCGTTGGAGGCCATGGGCGTCGCGACCGGGTTGTCGCTCGATGGCCTCGTCGACGCCGCCAACCTGGCCTGTGAGGCCGTGCGCCGCCCCGTCGGCAGCCACATCGGCGTCGCCGGACCCCGCTTTGCCTGAACGCCAACGTCTGTGAGCGGACATCCGCCTCGACAATTCGGTGCCGACGTTGTGCTGAGCGCAACGCTCGCTCCGAATTTCGGTCGTTGGGAAGCGGCTTGCGGGGCGCTCGGATGGGCCGTCGGTGCTGCCCTGTCCCAGGGCGACGCAGGTACCGTGATGGGTGATGGCTGCACCGGATTGGCTCACCAGCACGCGAGTTGCGGTCGTCGCCGGAAAGGGCGGCGTCGGCTCGTCGACGGTTGCCGCTGCGTACGCGTTGGCGGCGGCTCGCGAAGGCGCCGACGTGTTGTTCGTGGCGGTCGACGGTCGACCGGGCATGGGTCCGTTGCTCGGCGGACGCGAACTCGATTCCAGCGATCGGATCCTGCGGCGAATCAAGGGCGCCGGCCAGGTGCGCGGTCGCACGATCCCGGCCGATCAGGCCTTCGGCGACTACCTCGAACTCAAAGGTGTGGGCGGCATGCTGCGACGAGCGGCATCTGCTGCATCGCTGCCGATGATCGCTGCCGCCACGCCCGGCCTCGAACATCTCCTCGTGCTGGGCAAGATCAAGGAACTCGAACGGGAGCGAGCGGCCGACCTGATCATCGTCGACGCGCCGCCGGCGGGACATGCCGCTCCGTTCCTGCGGTCGGCGACCGGACTCTCCGACGTCGTCCAGTCGGGCCCCGTACGCGAGCAGTCCGTCGAGGTCGACGCCATGCTGCGCGACCCGGCGCGTTGCCAGGCGATGATCGTCACACTCCCCGAAGAGACCCCGGTGACCGAGGCGCTCGAGTTGGGCGAGGAACTCCGCACCGACATCGGCATGGCATTGCTGCCCGCCGTCGTCAACTCGTGCTGGCCCGATCGACCTGGTCTCGCCAAGACGCCGGCGATGGCGGCGCGTTCGCAGAAGATCACGCTGTCGGCATCGGCGAAGTCGGCACTCGCCTCATCGACCGATTTCGGCCGCGAGCGCCTGGTACGCCAACGCGAACAGATCGAACGTCTCGCTGACGGGATCGGTGTTCCGCTCCTGTCGCTGCCGCGTCTGGCCACGCCGCGCCTGACCCTGCACCAGCTCGGAGAACTCGCCGACGCGCTCGTCGAGTCGACGATCGGAGCGACGTCGTGACCGACGTCAGCGTTGCCGAGTCGTTCCGGGACGAAGTCGCGAACGCCGAACTGATCGTCACCTGTGGTCCCGGCGGCGTCGGCAAGACCACGACGGCCGCGGCGCTGGGCGTCGCAGCCGCACGAGCCGGTCGACGGGTGGTCGTCGTCACCGTCGACCCAGCCCGTCGCCTCGCTGATGCGCTCGGCCTCGAAGCGGGTGCGGCCGCCGACGCCCCTCACCGCGTCACCGGCATCCCCGGTATCGGCAAGGGCGCGGCCGGTGGCGAACTCTGGGCGTTGATGCTCGACGCCGCCTCGACGTTCGACCGCCTCGTCCACGAGCAGACGGCCAACCCGAAGCAGGCAGCCGCGATCCTCGAGAACCCCGTGTACCGGGCGATCTCCGGGTCGCTCGCCGGTGCGCAGGAGTACATGGCGATCGAGCGGCTGCACCAGCTGTACACCAGCGGCGAGTGGGATCTCGTCATCGTCGACACGCCGCCGTCCCGTCACGCCATCGACCTCCTCGAGGCGCCTGACCGCTTGATCGGCTTCCTCGGCCATCCCGTGTACCGGGCGCTCACCGTCGGCCAACGGGCGTTCGCCAAGGTCACCAACGCCGCGGCGTCCATGTTCCTGTGGGCAGTCCGCCGTCTTGCAGGGCCGCAGATCGTCGAGGACACCGTCGAGTTCTTCCGGTCGCTCGCCAACATCGAGCCAGGACTGCGATCCCGCGCCAAGGAGGTCTCGGTGCTGCTGCGTTCCGACGCAGCATCGTTCGTCGTCGTGTCGAGTCCGCGGGCCGAAGCGATCGGCGAAGCGGAACATCTGATCGGCGCGCTGCGTGACGGCTCGTTCCCGTTCGGAGGTGTCGTCGTGAACCTGATCCACCCGATGCCCGAGCAGCTCACGGCCGCCGACCGAGCCGCACTCGACGGCCTCGACGACGGGCCACTCGCCGAGCAGCTCGCCTGGCACGACGAACTCACCGAACTCGCGACCGCCGAACGCGACGAGATCGCTGGGCTCGCCGACCTCGCCGAAGACGTCGTCGTCGTCGAGCTTCCGTTGCTCGCCGTCGACGTTCACGACGTCGAGGGCCTCGTCGGCCTGGCCGATCGCTTGGTCGGCGGGAACTAACGTCGGCGACGTGCCCGATCTGTCTGTCCTCGTCGACGAGCTGTTCCAGCGTCCCGCCGATCTGGGTGTGACGCTCGCACTCGTGGTGCAACACCGCGGCGAGGTCGTCGCGGAGCGCTATGGCATCCAGCCCGAGAACATCTTCCAGCCGGCGATCGAGATCACTGCCGAGTCGACCTTGACCTCGTGGAGCATGGCGAAGTCGATCACACAGGCGGCCGTCGGGATCCTGGTCGGTGACGGCGTGCTCGACATCGAGGCACCGGCTCCGGTTCCGGAATGGTCAGGGTCACCGAAGGGGGAGATCACGACGTTGCAGCTGTTGGAGATGCGATCGGGACTCCGCTTCGTCGAGGACTACGTCGACGACGAGATCTCGCACTGCATCGAGATGTTGTACGGCGAGAGTGGCCCGAGTCACGCTGCCTATGCCGCCGCGTTGCCGCTCGATCACACTCCGGGCAGTTTCTACAGCTACTCGTCGGGGACGACGAACATCATCGCTCGGATCATCGGCGACATCGTGAGCGGCGGATCCGGTGGTGATCCGCAACGGCGTCGCGAGATGGTCGAGACGTTCCTGCGCGATCGGCTCTTCGGCCCGGTCGGCATGGACTCGGCGATCCCGAAGTTCGACGAAGCGGGCGATTTCGTCGGTTCGTCCTACGTGTTCGCGACCGCGCTCGACTTCGCCAAGTTCGGCGAGCTGTACCGCCACGACGGTGTGACCGCAGCAGGTGAGCGAATCCTGCCGTCGGGATGGGTCGACCATGCTCGTACCCCGATCTCTCACGACGACGAGAACGGTTGCGACTACGGCCGGCACTGGTGGATGTGGCCGGAGATCTCCGGCAGCCTCGCGTGCCACGGGCACGAGGGTCAGTACATCGTCGTGGTGCCCGACCGCGAGCTCGTCATCGTCCACCTCGGCAAGACCGATGCCACCGTCTCGCCGCTGCTGCGAGCGCGGCTGCGACAGATGGTCGACGTCGTCTGACCGATGCGGTATCGGTGTCGACGGTGAGCGACGATCAACACGGACCCTCTGACGGCGCACCACGCAGCGGCCTCGAGGACATCGACGACGATCGCACCCACGAGATGGATCGCGACGTGCTGCCGACCGGCGAGCTCCCGGCGCTGATCCGCGACGAGAGCGCCCCCCGGCGACGGATACGGCCGATCCGCGTCACGATCAAGGTGCTGCTGTTGATCGTGATCGCCGTGTTCCTCGGACCGGGCGTCCTCAGTGGATTCCGGCAGGCGATCGAGACCGTGCGAGACGTCAACCCCGGATTGCTGTTCGCGGGGTTCGTGCTGCAGATCCTCGCCCTGATGGCGTATTCGCTGCTGACGCGGGCGACGCTCGGAACGGCGGGCCGGCGGCTGTCGCTTGCTCGGATCTTCCGGATCCAGCTCAGCACCAAGGCACTGTCGAACATCGTGCCCGGCGGCAACGCCGCGAGCTCCGCGCTCGGCTATCGACTCCTGACGTTGTCGGGCATCAGCGGCCCCGACGCAGGCTTTGCCCTTGCGACCGCAGGGATCGGGTCGGCGGTCGTGCTGAACATCATCTTCTGGACCGGGCTCACGATGTCGATCCCGTTCCGCGGTGTCAACGAGGGGTACGCGCTCGCTGCACTGCTCGGCATCATGATCATGGGTCTCGCCGCGGGGCTCGTCGTCGGCGTGATGGACGGCTCGGGCCGCGCCGAACGGCTCGTGCGGTGGTTCGCCCGAAAGGTCCACCTCGACGAGGATCGCTTCGCTGCGGTGCTCCATCAGGTCGCCGAGCGGCTCGAAGAACTCATCAGCGATCGCCAACTGCTGTGGCGCGTCGTGTTCTGGGCCACGGCGAACTGGCTGCTCGACGCGGCGTCGCTGTGGGTGTTCCTGCGTGCCTACGGCGTGACGCTGCCAGTCGATGCGCTGCTCGTTGCGTTCGGCTTGGCAAACGTGCTGGCGGCGATCCCGATCCTGCCCGGAGGACTCGGCGTGGTGGAGGCGACCTATCTCACCGCGCTGGTCGGCTTCGGTGTCCCTCGACGGGTTGCGGCGCCGGCGATCGCCACCTATCGCTCGGCTCAGTACCTGATGCCGATCGCGATCGGTGCGCTCGCGTACGCCTCGTTGCGCGTCGGTCCATGGAAGATCGAGAAACGGGATCGACTCGTCGGCTTGCGTGATCTCGCGCGCGCCGAGTCGGCCCGCGGTGAGAGCAAGATCGACTTCGCACTGCGGTTCGGCGGGAAGCGTCCGGTGGCCGATCCGGAGTCCGACCCGGCGTTCGCGCTCACGTTGCGTCCTGACCCGGACGCGGGCGAGGACGGCGATGACCACGGCGACGAGAACGGCGACGACGCCACCTCCGCCCGCAACACCTGACGGCTTTCGCACGACGGTGTGTGCAGCGATACCGTCACGATCATGACAGTGCACGAACGCCCCTTCGGTCGGTACCTCGAGGACTTCACTCCCGGCGACGTCCTGCGTCACTGGCCCGGCAAGACGATCACCGAGTACGACGACCATCTGTTCTGCATGATCACGATGAACCATCACCCGTTGCACACCAACGACTGGTTCGCCGCCGAGTCGGTGCAGGGTCGCAACGTCGTCGTCGGCAACCTCGTCTACAGCCTGTGCCTGGGGATGAGCGTGCCCGACGTGAGCGGCGCTGCGATTGCGAACCTCGAGGTCGAGACGCTGCAACACAAGTTCCCGACGTTCCACGGCGACACGATCCATGCGGAGACCCGCGTGCTCGAGGTGACCGAGTCGAAGTCGAAGCCCGACCGCGGCATCGTCAAGGTCGAGACCAAGGGCTTCAACCAGGACGGCAAGGAAGTGTGTTACTTCGTGCGCAAGGTGTTGATCTGGAAGCGCGAGTTCGCCCCCGATCGCAAACGGCCCTACGACGGCACCGACGTCTGGGCCGACTGAGCCGCCGCGCTTGATCGACCCGGGCGACGTCCTCGCGTGGGGCGTGGCACAGCTGCGCGACCTGCCGTGGCGGCGCGAGCGTGATCCCTGGACGATCCTCGTCGCCGAGGTGATGCTGCAGCAGACCCAGGCCGACCGGGTGATCCCGAAGTGGCATGCGTTCCTCGAGGCCTACCCCGACCCGGCCGCGTGTGCGTCGGCATCGTTGGGTGACGTCCTGCGCTTGTGGCAGGGCCTCGGGTATCCGCGCCGCGCTCGGAACCTGCAGGCGACCGCTCGTGTGGTCGTCGAACGACACCATGGCCGCCTGCCTGACGACCTCGAAGCGCTGCTCTCGCTCCCGGGGATCGGTCCGTACACGGCTCGCGCCGTGTTGGCCTTTGCGTTCGAGCACGATGCCGCCGTCGTCGACACCAACATCGCCCGCGTGCTGGCGCGAACCGCCGGCGAGCGGTTGACGCCGAAACGCGCCCAGGCGATGGCCGACGAACTCGTACCGAGCGGTGACGGCTGGGTGTGGAATCAGGTGATCATGGACCTCGGCGCCACGGTGTGCCGTCCGGTGCCGACGTGCGACGTGTGCCCGGTGGCAGCGTCGTGCTCATGGCGCGTCGCCGGCCGTCCCGATCCCGATCCAGCGGTGGGCTCCGCCGGCGTCAGCACCCGCCAGGCGCGATTCGAGGGCAGCGATCGCCAAGCCCGCGGCCGTGTCCTGAAGGCGCTGGGCGATGGACCGTGCCCTGCAGCCGACTTCGACGCCCGCATCGTCGCGTCCCTCGTCGCCGACGGTCTCATCGAACCCCACGACGGCCAACTCTCCTTGCCGTCGTGACCGACGATTACATCAGGGGTCAGACCCGCGATGTAATCGCGGGGATTGGTGGGTGTCGGCCCCCAGATCTACGGTTGCAACGTGCGTCCAGCCAGAGACTTCTTCCGTCCGCTCGCTGTCGGGGCCCCCGAGCCCGTCCGTGAGATCCCGTTCCCGCCCAGCCGGATGATCCACTTCTTCCCGGCCGCCAACGAGAAGATGCGCTCGAAGGTGCCCGACATCGCCCCGACCGTCGACATCCTCCTTGCGAACCTCGAAGACGGTGTCCCCGCCGACCAGAAGGAAGCGGCACGAGCCGGTCTTGTCGAGGTGGCCAATTCGGTCGACTTCGGCGACACGCAGTTCTGGACTCGAGTCAACAGCCTCGACTCGCCGTGGGGGCTCGACGACCTGACCGCCGCCGTGCTCGAAGCGGGCGAGGCACTCGACGTGATCATGATCCCGAAGGTCGAAGGCCCCGAGGACATCCACTACGTCGACCGTCTGCTCGCTCAGCTCGAAGCGAAGGCCGGTCTCACGGAGCCGCTGCTCGTGCATGCGATCCTCGAGACCGCCCGCGGCGTTGCCAACGTCGAGGAGATCTGCGCCGCCTCGCCTCGCATGCAGGGTCTTTCGCTCGGTCCCGCCGACCTCGCCGCCAACCGTCGCATGAAGACCACGCGCGTCGGCGGTGGCCACCCGGGCTACCTGGTTCGCGCCGACCCGGAGGCCGACGCCGAGGGCAACACCGACGTCGAGGCGCCCCGCACCACCTACCAGCAGGATCTGTGGCATTACACGATCGCCCGCATGGTCGACGCCTGCGTCACCAACGGGATCCTGCCGTTCTACGGCCCATTCGGCGACATCAAGGACACCGTTGCCTGCGAGGACCAGTTCCGCAACGCCTACCTGCTCGGCTGCGTCGGCGCCTGGAGCCTGCATCCGGTGCAGATCGGGATCGCCAAGAAGGTCTTCAGCCCCGACGTCGCCGATGTCGCCCACGCTCAACGTGTGATCGACGCGATGGGTGACGGCACCGGAGCGATCATGCTCGACGGCAAGATGGAGGATGACGCCAGCGTGAAGCAGTGCCGCGTCGTCGTCGAACTCGCCCGTGCGCTGTCCGAACGCGATCCCGAACTCGCCGCCTCGTACGGCTTCTGAGGAGACACCGATGACCGACGAACTCCGCCCCCGCCGCTCGGTGCTGTACATGCCGGCGGCGAACGATCGTGCCCTCGAGAAGGCCCAGACGATCCCGGCCGACGCAATCATCTTCGACCTCGAAGATGCCGTCGCCCCCGACGCCAAGCCCGATGCTCGAGGCAAGGCAGTCGCCGCTGTCGAGTCCGGTCTGTACGGCAACCGTGAGCTGACGATCCGCTGCAACGGGCTCGACACGCAGTGGGGGAGCGACGACGTCACCGCAGCCGCGGGCGCGCACCCGTCAGCTGTCGTGATCCCCAAGGTCGACTCGGTCGAGTACGTCGATCGGGTCGCCGTGCTGCTCGACGGTGCCGGTGCCGCCGACGTGATGATCTGGCCGATGATCGAGACGCCGACCGCGATGTTCAACGTCCGCGAGATCGCCGCACATCCTCGCGTGGCGGTGTTGGTGATGGGCACCAACGACCTCGCCAAGGAACTGCGCTCGCCGCTCGTGCCGGGCCGGCATCCCCTGGTTCCGCACCTCGCCACGGCGCTGCTCGCCGCTCGTGAGGCTGGAAAAGTGATCCTCGACGGCGTGTACAACGACGTGAAGAACGCCGAGGGATTCGAGGCCGAGTGCCGCCAGGGCATGGAGATGGGCTTCGACGGCAAGACCCTGATCCACCCGAGCCAGGTCGAACCGGCCAATGACACCTGGGCCCCGTCGGCCGACGACATCGACTACGCCGAGCGGGTGATCGCGGCGTTCGACGAGGCGGTCGCCGACGGACGTGGCGTGGTGACGGTCGACGGCCGGATGATCGAGAACCTTCACGTCGACAACGCCCGCCGCGTGCTCGCCACCGCCGCTGCGATCGCCGCCCTCGACTGACCTCATCAGCCCGAAAAATGCCTCGTTCGTCGCGCTGAGCGCGACAATCCAGGCATTTTTCTGGCTGATGATCGCCGTGGACGGGTCAGAGCGACCGGAGCGTCGCGGCGAGGTCCTCGGGCACGACGGGGTTGAAGTACTCGCCGGTGGCGACCTCCGCCGCGGCGATGAACCGCTGCACACCGGCGGCACGCCAGGGCGACACGATGTCGATGTTGAACCAGGCTTGGGGCCACTCGTCGCCGTCGGTCGGTCGCTGGTGCAACCACATCATGTAGGGCAGCGCCCGGTCGTACAGCCGGTCGAGGCGGCCGAAGGTGTCGACGAGGACCGACGCCAGCGCGGTCCGGGCTTCGACGCCGAGCGTCACCAGGTCGGGCACCTGCGTGTCCGGTGAAATCGACAGCGCGACCAGGGAACGGGCTGGCGACGGGGACGGAGACGGTCCACCCGTCCCGTGCGGTCACGAGGCGATCACCCGGGTCGACGTCGGGCTTCCAGCCGGCAGACAGCAGCGCGAGCTGGCGTTCCGGCACGTGGTCGAACGCGTAGATCTGCCCGTGCGGGTGAGTGATCGTAGCCCCGATCTCCGGGCCCCGATTCTCGAACACGAGCACGTACTCGACGTCGTCCCTGGCCCCGAGTTCCGTGGTTCGTTCTGCCCACAGGTCGACCACCCGGCGCGCCCCCTCGACACCGAGCGAGGCGAACGTTGCGTCGTGATCGGAGGTGTAGAGGACCACCTCACAGCGTTCGTCGGGCATCGCCGGCCAACGGTTCGGGAACCAACGAACGACGTACGGTTCCGGCGCCTCGACGCCACCGACGCAGAACGGGCAGCCGCTCGCGGGCAGGTTCGGCCGCCCCTGGCGGGCGCCAACGACGTGGACGCGGGTGCCCAGGGTGGGGTCGACGCGGAGATCCTCGGATGCCATCGCCGTCAACGCAGTGGACGACCGTCGGTCGGGTCGAAGAAGTGGGCGAGGTGGGTCTTGAGCGCCAATCGGATGTGCTCGCCCATCGCGACGACGTGCACGCCGTCGATGCGGGCGATGATCGGCGTGCCGTGTTCTGGCGCGTCAGCGTCGGGATCGGCGTCGGCCATGTCGCCGTCGATCGACACAGGGGGGATGTCGAACCTGGTGTGGACGTGCACCTCGGCGCCCATCGCCTCGGCGAGGTCGACGTCGACCTCGATGATCTGGTCGTCGGCGACGTCGATGTCACCGGCCAGCGCGAAGTGTTCGGGTCGCATGCCGAAGATCACCTGCGAGCCGTCACGTTCCAGCAGCCCCGGGTAGCGCTCGACCGCACCAGGTGAGAGACGGACGCGATGCTCGGCGAACGACACGAACACCGTGCCCTCGTCGACGGTGACGTCCGACGCGATCAGGTTCATCGCCGGGCTGCCGATGAACGATGCCACGAACAGGTTCGCCGGCGTCAGATACAGCTCCTGCGGTGGTGCGACCTGCTGGAGGAGGCCGTTGCGCATCACCGCCACGCGATGTCCCATGGTCATCGCCTCGACCTGGTCGTGAGTGACGTACACCATCGTGGTGCCGAGCCGCGCCTGCAGCTGGATGATGTCGGAGCGCATCTGCACGCGCAGCTTGGCGTCGAGGTTGGACAGCGGTTCATCCATCAGGAACACCCGGGGCGACCGCACGATCGCTCGACCCATGGCGACGCGCTGACGTTGGCCGCCCGAGAGCGCCTTGGGCAGTCGATCGAGATACTCGGTGAGTCCGAGCATCTCCGCCGCGTCGTCGATGCGCTGTTTCGCCTCGGCCTTGTCCATCTTGGCGACCTCGAGCGCGAAGCCGATGTTCTCGCGAACGGTCATGTGCGGGTACAGCGCGTAGTTCTGGAACACCATCGCGATGTCGCGGTCGCCGGGCGGGAGGTCGTTGACGACCTGGTCGTCGATGCTGAGTTCGCCGTCGGTGATCTCCTCGAGCCCGGCGAGCATCCGCAGTGCCGTCGACTTTCCGCAGCCCGACGGCCCGACGAGGACCATGAACTCACCGTCGTCGATCTCGAGGTCGAGGCCGTCGACGGCCTTCGGTCCGTCCTTGTAGCGCTTGGTGACCTGGGAGAACGTGACTGCTGACATGGTGGGGCCTCACTTGAGTCCGCTGGAGGCGGAGTTCTCGACGAAGTAGCGCTGGGCGAACAGGAACACGAGGATCGGTGGTGCCATGGCGAGCACGGCACCGGCGAAGACGAGGTTGGTGTCGGTGCTCGAACGCCCGCCGAGTGTCGCGAGCGTGAGCGTGAGCAGCCCGTTGTCGGGGTTGCCCGAATTGATGATGACCAGTGGCCAGAAGAACGAGTTCCACGCGTAGAGGAATCCGAACGTTGCCAACGTGGCGATCGCAGGCCGGGCGAGCGGCACCATCACCTTCCACAGGATCGTCGAGCGGCTCGCACCGTCGATCAGCGCGGCTTCCTCGATCTCCTTCGGGATGCCGAGGAAGAACTGGCGCATCAGGAACGTGCCGTACGCAGTGAACACGAACGGGATGATCAGCGCGACGAGGTTGTCGGTCCAACCCAGCTGGAGCATGAGCTGGAACAGCGGGATGATCAGCACCACGAACGGGATCATCACCGAGCCGAGGTACAGCAGGAACAGTTGGTCGCGTCCCTTGAAGTCGATGCGGGCAAACGCGTAGCCGCCGAGCACGGACGTGACGATCTGGCCGACCACCACGGCGATCGTGACCAGCACGGTGTTGGTCAACGACCGTCCGAGATTCTTCTCGGTGACGACCTCGCGAGAAGTTCTCGAACCGTGGTCCGAAGATGCGGTCCGGCGTCGCGAGGTTCACGAGCTCTACGACCGAGTCGCCGTCGCCGGTCGACCGGAACGAACAGACCGCCGACGGTCAGCCGGGCGCGGTACACCTCGACCTCTTCGCCGTCGACGTCGAGTAGGTAGACGGTCTCCTCCTCGCCGTCGATCACCGTGGTGCGATCGGTCTCGATGCCGTCCGCCGGCGGGCGGGCGATGATCACGCTCGGGTCGTCGAGGCGGGCGGAACTCAGCGATCGGCACGTCGTCGTCGGCCAGCGCGAACTTGCCGTCGCGTCCGGCAGGACGTACACCGTGGCATCGTCGAGCCCACGGTCGGGATCGGTCGACCGTCCGTCTCGGTGCGGGGGATCAGCGACGGCGGGTACGTGAAGATGTCGGCGTTGCGCTTCATCGACGTCGACAGCGCCACCACGAACGGGAACAGGACGATGATCGCCACGGTGACCAGCAACGCGTACGTGGCCACCCGAATCGCGGTCGCCCGAGGGCCCTTGCGCTTGACGCTCATCGTCAGCGCCTCCCTGTCCGTGCGCTTCGTCGCGTTCACGCCGGAACTGGGCGAACGTGAACACGAAGATGATGGCGAACAGCACCCAGGCGAGCGCCGAGGCGTAGCCGCGGTTGTTGTTGCTTGAACGCCTCGTTGTACAGGCGCGATCACCGGGGTCATCGTGGCGTTGTCCGGGCCGCCGGGTTGCGGCGTGCGACAGGATCCACACGATGTCGAACAGCTGCAGCGCGAGGATCGACGTGGTGATCAGCACGTAGAACGTCGTGTTGCGCAGCTGCGGCACCGTGATCCGCCGGAAGATCTTCCAGGCGCGGGCACCGTCGATCTCGGCGGCCTCGTACAACTCCTTGGGGATCGCTCTGGTGGCCGGCGAGGTACAGCACGGTGTTGAACCCGAAGCTCATCCAGGCGAACACGATCACCATCGCCAGCAGCGCCGTCGAGTTGCTGCTCAGCCACGGCCTGGCCCTGGTCGGGCGGCTCGACGAACGGCAGGATCTCGCCGCCGCGTTTGATCAGGTAGTTGATCCAGCCGACGGTCGACTGGAACAGCTGCCCCCAGATGATCGCCACACCGATGACGCCGGCGACCGACGGGACGAAGTAGATCGCCCGGAAGACCTTCATCCCGCGCAGTTGCGATGCCAGGATGCTCGACAGGCACAGCGCCGGCAGGACCGACAGCGGCACTGCGAGCACGAGGAAGAACATGATGTTGCGCAGCGACAACCAGAACGTGACGTCGCGCGCTCCGATCACCCAGTGCTGACCGAACCACGTCGAGGTGCATCAGCACCTGGTAGTCGTCCTTCAGGACCTCGACGCCGGCGTTCGCAGTGGGTGCGCTGGAGATGTCGAGGACTGAGCGCCTCGATGTAGTTGTCGATGACCGATGAACGACCGGCCCGTGCCCGTGGTCTTCCAGTCGAAGAAGCTGACGACCAGCGAGAACAGCACCGGACCGGCGAAGAAGAACAGGAAGCCGAGCAGGTTCGGCGACAGGAACGCGAGACCGGTGAGTGTCCGTTCGGTGCTCGCCGTCGTCCCGAAGATCCGTCCGACCTCGCGTTGCCACATGAATCTGGTCGCAGCGAGCGATGCCCCCGCCAACAGCAAGGTGGCGATGCGTGACGGGTTGCACGATGCGTTCCGCCACGCGTGGAGATCATGCCCGCTCGGGATCCGCGGCCACCACGAACCAGGCGAGCCCGATCGCAGCGACGACCCAACCGGCCCGTCGCAGCAGTCGGGGTCCCGGCGCCGTCGGGCGGTCCGCGGCGATCTGCCCGGCGACGAGCACCCAGATCAGTCCGACGGCGATGACGAGGAACGGGATGAACGCCTTGCTCAAGCCTTCGCCGAGCTTGCCGACCGCTGTGAATCCGCCGAGCTGGTGAACGAACGCCACGATCGTGACGACGAAGGTGAGATAGCTCACGACGAGCGAGACGGTGCGTCCCCATCGGCGTCGTTGCTGCACGCCGAACGCCGACGCAGCGTGGCCGACGAAGGTCGCCATCGCGAACACTCTCAGGAACACCCCGATGGTGGCCGGGAGTTCCTGGTCGCCAGAGCGGCTCGCGAGCACCATCATCGACCACCGCGCCGACGGCGCCGGCGATGTGCCACACCACGACCAACTGCAAGCGGCGGTGCATGCCGCTCGACATCGGGTCGCGGTCGCGTTGTCGGACGGTCGGCGACTCGCGGTCCGTCACAGTCGAATCGACCATCATCACCCCCTCATCGAGAAACCGGGACCACACCGTAGGTGCTCCCTCACAGAACCGGACCAGCCGACGTACACGACGTGCCAGGCACATCGTGTACGTCGGCCGAGTCATTGGACGTCAGCTGTCGAATGCAGCTGCCGTCTCGTCGCAGACCTTGGCTGCGTAGTCATCCAAGGTGCGGGTGCCGTTGATCACGGCGGTCACTGCATCGTTCATCGCAGTGTCGAACGTCGGCCAGTCGCCGGCCCACAGCGGGCCTTCGGCGGTGGGCGCTGTCCTGCAGACCGTTGATGAACGCCTGGTTGTTCTCCGGCGGGGTGAATGTGAGGAACGCGTCGATCGCGGTCCTGGCTCTGGCGGCTCGGGATGTTGGCTCCGAGTTCGCTGATCTGGGCCTGCGTGTCGGCGGTCGTCAGTGCCTGAACGAGTTCCCACGCTTCCTGCGGGTGCTCGGTGTTGGCGTTGACGACGTAGGCGCCCCAGAACAGCCAGTTGCCCTGCGTGCCACCGCTACCGGTCGGCAGCTGGACGACGTCCCAGTTGAAGTCGACGTCGGCGCGAGCGCCGGGCGTTGCCCATCGGCCGTTGGTGAACATGCCGACGGTGCCGGCCTTCCACGGCGGCTCACCGTCTTCGCCGAACGGAACTGCGCCATCCGTTCTCGTACACCTTGACGATCTGCTCCATGCCGGCGATGGACTCTGCTGAGTCGAGAGCGCACTCGGTGCGATCCTCGTTGAAGAAGCCGCCGCCGGCGGCGTTCATGAACGCTCCGTAGTTGGCCCACCAGCCGTTCATCGCGAAGCCCTTGTTCGCACCACCGAGCGCGGTCACCTTCTCGGCAACCTCGTCGAACGCGTCCCAGTCCCACTCGCCGGCTTCAGCGAGTGCGCGCGGGTCGTCGGCGCCGGCCTCGGCGATGAGGTCGTTGTTGAGGTACAGCGCGAACGTCGACACGTCGCGGGGGAGGCCCCACAGCTTGTCGCCCGGCGCACCGGTCTCGGGATCGTAGGTCAAGTGGTACATCGGCTCCGGGTAGAACTCGCCGGTGTCGAACCCGTCGGCCGTCGCCAGTTCGTTGAGGTCGAGGATCAGGCCCTCGGACTGGAATCGGGCGATGTCGGTGCCGGGAATCCAGAACACGTCGGGCGCGGTGCCGTTCGCGATCTCGGTGACCAGCTGGTCCTGGTACGGCGAGCCCTCGTTGGTGCCGGGTTCGTAGCTGAGGCTGAAGCCGTCGTTGGCGGCGTCGATCTCGTCGCTGATGCCCGCGTAGAGCTGCGCCTCGGCGTCGTTGTCAGGCCGGGTACGCCAGCGGACCTCGACGCCGCTGCCGTCGCCGCCGCCCCCGGCGGTGGTCTCGGCGGTCGTGCCCGCTGCGTCGGTGCCCTCGGTGGTCCCGCCATCGTCGTCGCTACCGCACGCGGCAGCGACCAGCGACAGCGCAACCGCTGCTGCGGCCACCCTTCGTAGGTTCCTCACGTTGTTCCTCCCTCTTGGGACACACCCTGGTGCGTCCCATCCGTCCGGGTCGCTCGAGCGAACCGGTCTGTCATCCGGAGAGCTCCGGACGTTCTCGTATCGACCTCACGCAACGATGACGTCGACACCTCGTTCCCTGAGCCAGTCGACGTCGGTGTCTCGTACGTCGCTGTCGGTGACGACGACGTCGACGTCGTCGATCGAGCAGACGCTTGCGAGTGCCCGCGTGCCGATCTTGGTGCTGTCGGCCATCACCACGCATCGCTGCGACGCTTCGATCATCGCTCGCTTCACGTTGCCTCGGGCAGGTTGATGTTGGTGATCCCGACGTTCGGGTGGATGCCGTTGCAGCCGAGAAAGACCGTGTCGACGCTGAGTGTCTTCAGGAACGATCCGGCGAGCGGGTCGACGAGCGAGTGCTGCTTCGGCCGCAAGGTGCCGCCGGTGACCACGATCGAGAAGCGCGGATGGGCCGCTTCGAGCGCGAGGGCGATGCTGATGCCGTTGGTGATCACGTTGAGTTCGCCGAGGTCGGGTCGGGCGACCAGACGTGCGCGCGAACGCCGCCGCCGTGGTGCCGACGTCGACCAGGATCGATTCACCGGTCGAGACGAGCTCGGCCGCGGCGCGAGCGATGCGCTGCTTCTCGTCGGCGCGCTGAGTCGCCACCTCTTCGAACGACTGCTCGCCGCGAGAACGGTTGATCGGCATCGCACCACCGTGGACGCGCTGCACCGAGGCGTCGCTGAGCGAGCGCATCGAGGTCGTTGCGAGCCGTGACCGTGCTGACACCGAACCGGTCGGAGAGTTCGCGGACGCGGACGAAGCCGCGCTCGTTGAGGTACTCGTGAGTGCGCTGCTGGCGGACTTCCGCGGGCAGGTTCTCCTCGACCTCCGTGCTCCCCATCACTTTCGATATCTTTCAATCATCTTTCGTTCTGTGTCAATTGTCGAAAGCAAACGCAGCAAGCAGTGCACCAAACGCTCGCATTCGATGGCTAGTCTGGGACCGATGACGTTGCCGACGGCACTCGACGACTACGAGTTCGACCTCTGCGGGCTTCCTCGTGATTCGCGGAGCGCTGTCGGCTCACGAGGTCCGCGCCCTGAACGGCGCGTACGACCGATTCCCCTAGCTCGGCCACGGCGAGTGGTACGGCCAGGCCCAGCGCCGCGACTACACCGCCGACACCGGATTCGAGCTGCACAACCTGCTCGACTGCGGCGACCCCGCCTTCGACATCCTGATCGATCACTCCGAGTTGGATCGATCACGCCCGGCGGTACGCCGGCGAGTCCGGCACCTACGTCCAAGGCGTCACGATCGACGAACACATCGCCACGATCCGCGAGGCCGGCGGTCACCATCCCGTGCACTCCGGCGGCCACGACGCGTCGGTGCGCACGCAGTACTCGTTCCGCAACGGCCGATTCCGCTGTGGCCAACTCAACGTGCTCGTCGCGCTGACCGACATCGGTCTCGGCGATGGGCCGACCATGATCGTGCCCGGTAGCCACAAGTCGAACTTCGTCCACCCGCTGGCCGGTGACTACGCACGAGGTGATCGGATGGACGAGCTCCCGCACGCGGTGCCCGTGCACTGTCGCGCCGGTGACGCGCTCGTGTTCGTCGACGCGTGCATGCACGGCGGCAGTACACGAACGAATGCCGGCGAGCGCCGGGTGATCATCTTGCGCTACGGCCCTCCGTGGGCGACGCCGCGGTTCGGCTATCGGCTGTCGACGGAGTTCCTCGACCGGCTCACACCCGAGCGGCGACGGATCATGCAGCCGATCTCACCGATCGAGACCGGCTCGACCGACGTCCCGCTCGACCTCCACTCGACCCATCGATCAGACGACTGAGCGCGGCAGGTCCGGGTTCAGGTCCCGGATGTGAGGCTGGCCACGATCTGGTCGAAGGCGGCGTCGGCGTAGGCGATCATTTCGTCGTCGGTGCGGTCCTGGATCGGGTGCGGGGTGAACACCCGCGCGACCGACGGGAACCCGAGTGACGTCGATTGCGCCACGGCAGCATCGACGAAACCCTCCGAGGCGACGAAGACGCCGGGGATGCCACGCAGTTCGAGATCGCTGATGTCGTGCACACTGCACGACGTGCAACTGCCTCAATCGGCGAGCGCCTCGATCACGACCTGACACTCGACCGAGATCTCATGGCGGAGATCGACGGGCGCCGGCTTCGTGAACGTCGGCTTCTTGTAGCGCTTGACGTTCGCTCCGACACCGACGAGCCGTTCCTCGAGGCGATCGAGGAATACGTCACCGCGCGGCTTGGAGATGTCGAGCAGGCCGACTGTGAGACCCGACAGCGTGGCCGGGCGTGCGAGCCGCTCGCGTTCGGCAACCGTGCGCTCGCTGGTCGGGTCGAGGATCGTGCGGGCGGCCATGGCGGTCAGTATGTCACGGCCCGTGTGACCGGCTTCGAGCCGACGTCGCCGTTCGCCCACCCGCCGATGATCTCGGAGAACAGGCCGGTGCCATTGCCCGCGTAGGTGAGCATCAGCCCGCCGGAGCGGAACTTGGGAAGCGACGGCGCATCGGCGAACGCTTCCGGCAGGCCTTCGGCCATCCCGTCGGCTCCGCGCACCAGTTCCGAGCCCGGCCGGTTCAGGTGCTGAGCGATCCCGTCGAGGATCTGTTGGCGATCCCATCCGGCATCCGCGAACACCCGGGCGTGCTCGGGTCCCATGACGAGGATTGCGTCGAAGCCCAGCACAAGCTTCGGATGATGCATCGCCTGCAGACTCGCGGCGAGCGACCGGGCGAGCGAATCGGGCTCGTGTGACAGCTGGTCGACGACGCACCGAGTGCCTTCGCCGGCGAACAACGTCAATGCATCGACGCCCGGGTCGATTCCGTGCTCGACGGCGAGCGTGCCGTAGGGCGACTCGACGTCGTTCTCCGCGAAGCAGAACCCGATCTTGCCCGGGCTGCCGTGGGTGGCGCGGTCGACCTCGCCCGGTCGCCCACCGCCGACATTGCGCACCACGAGTTGCAACGCTCGACCGATCGTCGAGTTGGCGCGATTGCCCTGGCCGAGCGCGTTGCCGCCGGAGTTCATCCCGATCGCCCGAGTGCCGGGTCCGCTGCACACGATCACGGGGCCGACCGGCATGGTGGTGGCCAGCAGGCCATGCATGTTGAACTCGTTCGTGCAGGCCGCTTCGACCGCCGTCAGCACCCACGGCAGGTACTCGGGGAGGCAACCCGCCATCACGGCGGCGACAGCCACCTTCTCGACGGTGACGTCGACCAGATCGGGTGGCACCGTGGCGACGATGTCGGACGGAGCCCGAGTCGTGCCGGTGAGCATCCGCATCACCCGAGCCTCGGTCGGCGGAACCACCGGGAGACCGTCGGTCCAGCCGCGCGTGAACATCATCTCCATCTCGTCCTCCGCGTCCGCGACGTCGATGCGTCGAGACGCGAGCGTCGACGCACCGAAGCGCACGTTCAGTTCGTCGACGAGGTCCGGATCGACGCTCATCGACCCGCAGCCGGGTCGCATGGCCGGCAGGTCCTGACCGAGCCCTTCGATGCCGGTCACCCGTACCCATTCGTCGCGGTGCCACCCAACGGTGCGCTCGACCTCGACGCCGCCGACGACGCGAATCACGGTGGGCACCGTCTCGATGTTGTGATGCCAGCTGACGGCGAGGTCCGCATCGTGGATCGGCGCGGGTGTCTCGGGGAACCGGGGATCGTCCTGGGTGTACACGGTGAGCTGCGTTGCGTCGGCCAGGTCGCGAAGTACCGATGTCACGGAGTGGCACGTCGCGCACTCCTCCTTGACGACCACCACGATGCCGTCGGGGAGTGCGGGTGCGGTGGTCGAGGTGGCCATGGTGCGACGGTAGCAATCGCCCGCCGGTCGGCGATCAGTCGGTGATCGATGTGTGATGGAGCGCCGTGGCGACGAACGTCACGTCGCTGGGGTTGCGTCACGATCCGGAAAACGATCTATCGTGCGTTCATCGGGGGTTCACAGAGCACAGGTGCCGCGGCGGACGGCATGGCGATCACGTTTCATGGCGTCCGCGGTTCGACCCCATGCCACGGTGACGAGATCGCCCGGTACGGCGGCAACACCTCCTGTGTGTCGCTCCACGTCCCAGATCACGACCCGATCCTGTTCGACCTCGGCACTGGGCTTCGTTACTTCGGACTCACCCAACCGGTCGATGAACCGTTCCGCGGCACATGCCTGCTGAGTCATCTGCACTGGGATCACATCCAGGGACTGCCGTTCTTCAAACCGTTCCTGCGTCCCGGCTCGAATGTCACGCTGTACGCGCCCAATCAACCTGGCGACATCACCGTCGCCGACGTGTTCGCTGACACGATCAAGCCGCCACTGTTCCCCATCCACTTCTCGATGTTCCCCGGGATGGTCGACATCCACGAGGTGGGCGACGAAGAGTTCATGATCGGCGACGACGTGCGCGTGATGACCCGATTGATTCCCCATGTCGGTCACACGGTTGGCTACCGAGTCGAGTGGCACGGGCGGTCGGTGGTGTACATGAGCGATCACCAGATGCCGACCGACGGATCCCATTCGGCATGGCCCGGCGTGTTCGATCTGTGCAACGGCGCCGACCTGCTGATCCACGACGCGCAGTACACGCCCGAGGAGTTCGAGGGCAAGCGCGACTGGGGTCATTGCACGCCCGAGTACGCCGTGTGGTTGGCCGGCAAGGCAGGCGTGAAGCGTCTCGCGTTGTTCCACCACGATCCCGCGCACGACGACGATCAACTCGACGAAATCCTCGCACCGGTGATCGAGTGCGCCGCAAAGCTCGGCGTCGATGCGTTCGCTGCTCGCGAGCGCACGTCCGTCGTCATCTGACGCGATGGCCGCCGTCGGGCTGCTGGCGTCGATCGTCCTCGGGTTCGTGTTCCTCGTCTCGGGCGCTTCCAAGATCGCGGCCGGTCCGGCCTGGCCCGAACAGGCTCGAGGTCTCGGCGCACCGTCGTTCGTCGTGCCGGTGCTGCCGTGGTTCGAGATCGTGCTCGGCGCAGTGCTGGTGATGCAGGTGGTGCCCGTGCTGGCTGCCGCGACGGCACTGGTGGTGCTGGTGCTCTTCACCGCCCTGATCGCGCGCCGACTCGTCCAGGGTCAGCACCCGCCGTGCGCCTGCTTCGGCACCCTCTCGACCAAACCGTTGGGTCGCGGCCACGTGGTGCGCAACGTCGCGTTCATGGCGCTCGCCGTCGCCGCACTCGTCGCCTGAGCCGCGTCGCTGATGCCCGTTGCGATGAGCGAAACCGCCGTATGCGGTCGTCTCGCTCATCGCGGGGCGATCGGGGTCGGTTGCGATGAGCGAAACCGCCGTATCCGGTCGTCTCGCTCATCGCGGGGCGATCGGGGTCGGTTGCGATGAGCGACACCGCCGTATCCGGTCGTCTCGCTCATCGCGGGGCGATCGGGTCAGGTGGTGGCGAGGATGAAGGCGAGTGT
Organism: Ilumatobacteraceae bacterium; assembly: GCA_963828415.1. Classification (GTDB taxonomy): domain Bacteria; phylum Actinomycetota; class Acidimicrobiia; order Acidimicrobiales; family Ilumatobacteraceae; genus Sva-07. The sequence goes on along the minus strand of CAWHEI010000012.1, from coordinate 439,138 downwards.
GCGGGCTTCGTCGCGCCAAGCTTCGTAGCGGCCGGTCGGTCCGCCGTGGCCGGCGACGAGTTCGGTCCGCAACACGATCGGCGCCGATCCCGTCGACACGTCGCGCAGCCGGGCGACCCACTTGGCGGGCTCGTGCACGCTGACGCGAGGGTCGTTCAGACCCGCGGTGGCGTACACGGCGGGGTAGTCGGCGGCAACGGTGTTGTCGTACGGCGAATAGGCGAGCATGCACGACGCGTAGGGCTCGGTTCGCGGGTCGCCCCATTCCTCCCATTCGGTCACCGTCAGCGGCAGTGTCGGATCGCTCATCGTGCTCACGACGTCGACGAACGGCACCTCGGCCACGACGCTTGCGAACAGATCGGGCCGCTGTGTCATGCACGCGGCAACGAGCAGCCCACCCGCCGACCCACCCCGGATCGCCAACCGGTCGGGGTCGACCACGCCCGTTGCGATGAGATGCTCGGCGCTGGCGATCGTGTCGCCGAAGGTGTTCGGCTTCGCGAGCAGCTTGCCGTCGAGATACCAGTTGCGTCCCAGCTCGCCGCCACCACGCGGATGAGCGAGTGCCCACACGTAGCCGCGATCGAGCAGCGACAGTCGCGCCACCGAGAACCACGGCGGCAACGACGCTTCGTATGCGCCGTAGCCGTAGAGCACGCCTGGTGCCGTGCCGTCGAGCGCGGTATCGGTACGTCGCACGATGTCGACCGGGACCTGCGTGCCATCCTGGGCGGTCGCCCAGACCCGCTCGGCGGTGTACGCATCGAGGTCGACGTTCGGCGTGGGAATCCGGCGCAGCAGCGTGCGTTGGCCGCTCGCGACGTGCTCGTCGTACAGCGACGTCGGCGTCGTCAGCGACTGCACGGTGTACCGCACGACATCGGTCGTCCACTGCGGATTGGCGGTCGGCTCCACATCGTGAGGCTCGGAGCCGAGGTCGATCACACGCTCGGTACGGTCGCGGAACAGCAGCCGCAAACGCGGCTGCGCGTCGACCCACTCGTGGATCACGAGGTGGCCCTCGAACGCATCGGCGCCCAGGATGCGTCGACCCGGCTGGTGTGCCACGAGCTCGGTCCATGCTGCGAGGTCGTGGATGTCGGCGTCGGCGTCGGCGACGAGCAGGCGGAAGTCGACAGCGTCGTCGTTGGTGTGCATCACGAACGAGTCGCCCCAGTGGTCGATGCCGTACTCGACGTCGTCGCGCCTCGCCATCACCACGGCGGGGTCGTCTGTCGGCCGATCGGTGGAGATCAGCCGAGCGTCGGCACTGGTGCGACTGGCCGAGTGGATGACGATCCAGGCTTCGGACCTGGTCGAGCCGATGCCGACGTAGAACCGTTCGTCGGTCTCGTCGAACACGCAGACGTCCTCGGCGCGCGCTGTTCCGAGTCGGTGCCGCCACACCGTCGCCGGGCGCTCCTGCTCGTCGGGGGTCACGTAGAACACCCATTGGCCGTCGCGCGACCAGGCGATGCCGGCGTTGGAGGTGTCGTCGATGGTGTCGGCAAGATCGGCGCCGGTCGTCAGGTTGCGGAATCTCAGCGTGTAGTGCTCGTCGCCTGCGATGTCCATCGACCACGCCACGATGCCGTGGTCCATCGACACGTCGAACGCGCCGAGCTCGAAGAACTCGTGACCCTCCGCTTCGACGTTCTCGTCGAGCAGGACCGTGTCGGTGGCGCGCTCGGCGCTCGGGCCTCGATGATGGACCGGATAGTTCATGCCCTCGGTCGTGGAGGTGACGTACCACCAGGGGCCGAACTCGACCGGCGTCGACATGTCGGTCTCCTGGACACGTGATCGAATTTCGCCGAACAACGTCTCGATCGTGTCGGCATGCGGCGCGAAGAAGCGCTCGGCGGCGCCGTTCTCGGCGCGCAGGTAGTCGAGCAGCTCGGGGTCGTCGACGTCGCGCATCCATGCGTACGGGTCGTCGACATCCCCGGTCGGGCGGTGCCATGTGTGGTCGCGGCGCGGTGCGCGTGGGGCGGCGCCGTCGCTCGGTGGTGTGTCGGATGTCTGATCGGCTTGTTCGCTCACGGTCGAGCCAATGTAGACAGCCAGCGGTACGGTTCGTCCACCATGCGCGTGTGGATCGACCAGGACCTGTGCACCGGCGATGGGCTGTGCGTCGATCACTGCCCCGACGTGTTCGTGCAGCTCGAGGACGGCATCGCCTATGTCGTCGAAGGCGGCGAGGTCCTCAACGACCCCGGTGGATCGGGGAGTTTGGCCTGGGTGAGCGAGCGGAACATCGCCGACGCCATCCATGCCGCCGAGCTCTGCCCGGGCGAATGCATCTTCATCGAGGTCGACGTGGCGGTGGGTGTCGGTGCGGGCGACGACATGCCCGATCTCGTCGACCTCGCCGACGACGCTGCCTGACAAGCTGATCCCGGACGCCGGGCCCCGGACGCGAAACAGCCGGAGGCGAACCTCCGGCTGTTCCCGAGCGGCCCAACGAGGCAGCGCGCTCAACGACGTGATGTCAGAGGTAGTAGCCGAAGACGTCGACGATGAATTCGGTGCTGCCGGCCTGGTCGCCGCAGAACACCTTGATCTGGCGTGTTGCGTCGAGGGGCACGGTGATCGAGTTGGCGATCTGGATGGCGCCAGGACCCCAGTTGACCAACGACGTCGTTGTCGTCGTCTTGTCGCCGGCGGTGACCGACAGGAAGTTCGGGCCGGTCATGTTGGCCGCCGTCAGGTTGATCTGGACGGCGGTCGCCCCAGCGGGAACCGCGTTGGCCAACGTGACCGTGCCGTTAGCGCTGTGGCCGTCGGCGACACTGATCACGCGGTTCGTGTTCGGGGCCAGCACGCCCTTGACGGCGTAGTTCGGCTGCCGTGAGTCGTAGGCGCGTTGCGGGTCGATGGCGTGGAACGAACCGGATGTCGGCGTCCCTGCCAGCTTGACGAAGCGCACCGTTCCGGCAGCAGCGGGCGGGGGCACCGGCACGGTGAACCACAACGTCCCGTCCTTGTCGACGTACAGCTCACCAGCGACGTGCTTGCCCGGTGTCGGGCCGACGACTGCGCCGTCGAGGGGGACGAACCGCATCTGTGCACCGCCGAGTGAGGCGACGGCAAGACCGGTCGGCACTGGGTCGGTGGCTGCACCGGCGGCCGGTGCGAGGTTTGCGGCCACGACGCCGAAACCGGCCGCGGCGGTCGTCGAGCCGTGGAGTCCGTTGGCGGCATCGACGAGTCGCCGTAGCCGCCAACGCCGGGCCGGGAACGGCGAGGCGGCCGGCGCGCCGAACTCGTAACTCCCCGGCGCTGAACGTGCTCGGGCCAGTTGTCGGGGTCGCCGTCGGAGTGAAATCGATGATGGTCGGAAGGGTCGACTCGACGGTCTCGCCTGCGTTGACCGGATCTCCGTCCGCGGCCGATACGCGGCCGTTGTTCAGCAGCACGGCGCCGGCGGCGGCGCCGGCACCGCCGATGGCGATCTTGCGCAGCAGGGCGCGTCGATCACTGGCGGGAAGGTCAGCGGTGTTGGTGGTTTCTGGGGTGTCGATGGTGTCGGTCATGGTGGTGCTCCTGGTGATGGCGGGATTCACGGTTGGGAGTTGCGAGCGACGATCCGACGTCCGGTCGGCTCGTCGTCATGGAAATGTAACATTCGAGGTGGCTCGTGTGAAGGCGGGCACGATTCTTTTCCGTGCGCCACCAATTCGAAACTCGTTCACGGCAGGCTCCGATGGCGTCTGCGTCGTAGAATCCGTGTGATGCCGATGAAGACGGAGTGCAAGAACTTCGAGAGCCGCACCTACCCCAACGGTGACACGGTGAGGAAGTGCAACCTCGATCTCGCACCCGAAGCGCCATGGCGCTGCCCGGAGAACTGCCCGAAGTACGAGCGTCGCCTCGCCGATGTGGCGTGGACTCATGGCAGTCTGATCGTGCCACCGACACCACCGGAGCCGCAGGGTCTCGACGACGGCAGCGCGGCAGCGGTACTCGACGAGGCCGAGGACATCTTGAATGCGGTCGGCGCCACGGTGCGCGCCGAGGTCGAGGCGGAGCAGGCAGCGGCCGACGCCGGCTTCTTCAAGCGCATCTTCAAACGCAAGCGCTGATCGTCCCACGGTGCCGAGTCCGACGTGACGCACGCTCTCGACGCGCCGTCGGTCGAGCACGGCAAGTTCCCGGGGTGGTGGGTCGTCACCGGGTGCTTCACGGTGCTCACCGTGTCGTCGGGCCTCGGCTTCTACGGATTGGCGGTGTATCTCAACGCGTTCAGCAAGGAACGTGATTGGCCGCTGAGCACGATCTCACTCGCGACCACGGTGTTCTTCGTGGTCGGCGGTGTCGTCGGTGTCTGGGTCGCACGATGGATCGCGCGAATCGACGTGCGGATCGTGATCGTCGGCGGCGGGTTGGTGGGCGGCGCGGCGCTGGCCGTGCTCGGCCAGGTCGAGCAGCAGTGGCAGCTCTTCGTCGTGTACGCCGTGTTCGCGGCGGGTTGGGCGGCCGCCGGACTCGTGCCGGCGACCACGGTGGTCACGCGGTGGTTCCACGTCAAACGGTCGGTTGCGTTGTCGGTGGCGTCGACGGGGCTGTCCGTTGGCGGCATCGTGATCACCCCGTTCGCCAAACAACTGCTCGACAGCAAGGGCCTGGCGGCCGGAACGCCGTGGCTCGGCGCGCTGTTCGTGGTCGGCATCGTCCCGGTGGCCTGGTTTCTCGTTCGTGGGGACCCGGAGGCCGAGGGCTGGGCGCCTGATGGCATCCGACGTGAGGCCGGCGAGATCCCACCCGCGCCGACGGGCACGCCCTTTGGCGAGGCGATCCACACCCGGTTCTTCATCGCTGTCACCATCGGATTCCTGCTGGCGCTCGGAGCCCAGGTCGGTGGGATCCAACAGCTGGTCAAGCTCGTCGAGGACCGTACCGACGAACGCACAGCACAGTTCGCGCTCACCGCCATCGCTGCGACCTCGGTGGTGTCTCGATTGATCGGTGGTCGCGTCGTGCAGCGGGTGCCGATGATGCGACTCGCGGTCGGCCTCGTCGTGGCGCAGGCGACCGCGCTGGTGGTGATCGGATTCGCGATGCAGACGTGGCTGCTGTTCGCCGCGATCGTGCTCTTCGGAGCAACGATCGGCAACATCTTGATGCTGCAGCCGCTGGTGATCGCCGAGCGCTTCGGCGTGCGCGACTATCCCCGCATCTTCAGCCGGGCACAGCTCGTCGCTGTGATCGGCACGGCGGGCGGTCCGCTGTTGCTCGGTGCGCTCTACGACGTGTTCGGCTCCTACGAGGTGCCCTACACGGTCGCCGCAGCATGTTCCCTGGCCGGTGCCTTCGTGCTGTCGCTCGGCGGCCCGGCCACCGCGCTGGTCACCGATTGACCGTGATGTCGTAGCCGCAGGTGTGCGCGCCGCTGGTCTTGTGGGTGATGCGGGCGACGGTGGCATCGGGGAGCACGCCCTGGAGGAACTCGAGTTCGCTCGCACACGCCTTGCGGAACCGGCTGGCGACCGACCAGATCGCACAGTTGTGGAGGTTGATCCGGAAGTGGTCGGCGGACAGCTGCTCCCAGTCGCACAGGTAGCCCTGCGCGTCGAGCAACTCGGTGACCTTGGCGATTCGATCCTCCGTGGAGGTACCCGCAAGACGCACTTCGGCGTCGTCGACGAGACGTTGACGTCGCCGGTCGAAGACTCGGTCGACGAGGTCGGGATGTTCGTCCTCGACGAGTTCGAGCAGTTCGATCGACAGGTCGTCGGCGGTGACGAACAATGGCTCGGCGCGCACGGTGGCGCGATATCGATCGGCGGGTCGGCCCGCGTTCCCGCGATCCGGGCGGGCCTCGATCAACCCCGCTGCGCGCAACGCCGAGAGGTGTTGGCGAACGGCACTGGAGGAGACCGCGAGCGTGGCGGCGAGCTCGTCGGCCGTCGCCTCGCCCTGACGTTTCAACGCTTCGAGCACGCGTCGTTGCGTCGGCGACGGCGCGGCGTCGGTCACGGACATGGGCAGATCGTAGCCTCTTTCGAGACTTTCGCAAGGAACAACTTGTAGAATCGAGTTCATGCTGGTAGCAAGGATTGCGATGGCGATCCAATCACCGACCCGGACCCCACGATCGGCGACCGACCCGCGGCGACCCTCGGTAGCGTTGCCTGCGGTCCGAACCACGTGTGGCCACCGAGAGGAACTGCGATGAGCGAGACCCTGCGCGAGATCGAGGAACTGACCAACGCCGGCTACCAGTACGGCTTCAGCACGGACCTCGACACCGACGTGGCACCTCCGGGCCTGAACGAAGACGTCGTCCGCCTGATCTCGGCGAAGAAGAACGAGCCCGAATGGTTGCTCGAGTGGCGCCTCGCCGCGTACGACGCCTGGACGAAGATGGACGAGCCCGACTGGGCCAAGCTGCAGATCGCGCCGATCGACTACCAGTCGATCAGCTACTGGGCGGCGCCGAAGAAGAAGCCGGTGCTCGACAGCATGGACGACGTCGATCCCGAGATCCGCGAGATGTTCGACAAGCTCGGCATCCCGCTGCACGAACAGAAGATGATGAGCAACGTCGCCGTCGACGCCATCGTCGACTCGGTGTCGGTGACGACCACGTTCAAGAAGACGCTCGCCGAGGCGGGCGTGATCTTCTGTTCGTTCTCCGAGGCCGTGCACGACCATCCCGAGTTGGTGCGTGAGCACCTCGGCTCGGTCGTGCCCGTTCGCGACAACTACTTCGCCGCGCTCAACTCGGCGGTGTTCTCCGACGGATCGTTCTGCTACATCCCCAAGGGCGTCCGCTGCCCGATGGAGCTGTCGACGTACTTCCGGATCAACTCGCAGAACACCGGCCAGTTCGAGCGCACGCTGATCGTCGCCGAGGACGACTCACATGTGTCGTACCTCGAAGGCTGCACGGCGCCGCAGCGCGACGAGAATCAGCTGCACGCCGCTGTCGTCGAGTTGGTCGCCAAGGACCGCGCCGAGATCAAGTACTCGACCGTGCAGAACTGGTACCCCGGCGACGAGAACGGTGTCGGCGGCATCTACAACTTCGTCACCAAGCGGGGTCGCGCCCACACCGACGCGAAGATCTCGTGGACGCAGGTCGAGACCGGTTCGGCGATCACGTGGAAGTACCCGAGTGTGATCCTGCAAGGCGACCGCTCCGTCGGTGAGTTCTACTCGGTCGCACTGTCGAGCAAGCGCCAGCAGGCCGACACCGGCACCAAGATGATCCACATCGGGCGCGACACCACGAGCACGATCATCTCCAAGGGCATCTCCGCCGCGCAGGGCCAGAACACCTACCGAGGTCTCGTCAAGGTGATGCGTTCGGCCGAGAACGCCCGCAACTACACCCAGTGCGACTCGCTGCTGCTGGGCAAGGAGTGCGGCGCGCACACGATCCCGTACATCGAGGTGAAGAACCCGAGTGCCCAGATCGAGCACGAAGCGTCCACCTCGACGGTCGGCGAGGACCAGCTGTACTACTGCCGCCAGCGCGGCATGTCCGAAGAAGACGCGATGTCGATGATCGTCAACGGCTTCTGCCGAGAGGTGTTCAACGAACTCCCGATGGAATTCGCCGTCGAAGCTCAGCGCCTGCTGAGCGTGAGCCTGGAAGGAAGTGTCGGCTGATGCTGCACGTCGAGAACCTCACCGCCGCCATCGGCGACAAGCAGATCCTCAAGGGGCTCGACCTCGATGTCGGCGCCGGCGAGGTGCACGCGATCATGGGCCCGAACGGCTCGGGCAAGAGCACGTTCGCCCACACGCTCGCCGGCCGGGATGGCTACGACATCGGTGGCATCGTCACGCTCGACGGTGCCGACCTGCTCGAGATGTCGCCCGAAGCTCGTGCGGCCGCCGGCATCTTCATGGGGTTCCAGTACCCCGTCGAGATCCCCGGCGTCAACAACATGTACTTCCTGCGCACCGCCCTCAACTCGGTGCGGCGCGCCCGAGGCGAGACCGAGATCGGTGCCCGCGACTTCCTGGCGGTCGCGAAGGAGGCGATGGCGCTCGTCGAGATGAAGCAGGACTTCCTCGACCGGGCCGTGAACGCCGGCTTCAGCGGTGGCGAGAAGAAGCGCAACGAAATCCTCCAGATGGCGGTGATGCAGCCCCGCCTCGCCGTGCTCGACGAGACCGACTCCGGCCTCGACATCGATGCACTGCGCATCATCGCCGGTGGCGTCAACGCGCTGCGCGGACCCGAGCGGTCGATGATCGTCATCACGCACTACCAGCGCCTGCTCGACTACATCAAGCCCGACTTCGTGCATGTGCTCGTCGACGGCCGCATCGTCGAGTCCGGCGATCACACGCTCGCGCTGCACCTCGAAGACCACGGGTACGCAGACTTCGTGAACACCGCACTCAACGACGCACCGGAGCGCCCGCTCGCGGGTGCCTCTTCGTGACGATGAGCCCCACGGTGCCTGCCGGTGACGTGCTCGATGGCATCGGGTTCCCCACCAAGCGCGACGAGGCGTGGCGATACGCGCCGCACCGCCAACTGTCCGAGCTGACGTTCGGCCCGAGCGACGCGAGTTCGGCGCCGGTCGAACTCGACCGCTTCGTCCCGGCACTCGACGGGCCGCTCGTCGTCGTGGTCAACGGCGTCGTGTCCGAGGCGCATTCTCGCTTCGTCTGCACCCGACGGCCTTCGTGTGCAGTCGCTTGCCGACGCCGGCTTCGGTCGCGGCGACGTGACGATCGTCGACGCCTACACAGCACTCAACGTCACCTACACCTCGGACGGCGTCGTGGTCGACGTCGACGATGGCGCTCAGATCGAGGCGCCGATCCACCTCGTCGATGTCGCGGTGCCCGGTCCGTCGACGAACACGTCGAACAGCGCGGTGGTGATCCGACTCGGCGTCGGCAGTTCGGCCACCGTCGTCGAAACGCGGATCGGTGTCGGCTCCGAGTTCGGCGGCTCGAACGTCCACACGAGCATCGTGCTCGCCGATGACGCAACGCTCGAACACATCCTCGTCCAGGATCTTCCGGCCGAGCAGATCCATCTCAGTCGGGTCGAGGTCACCCAGGGTGAGCGCAGCACCTTGCGTACTCGCTCGTTCAACCTCGGCGGGTCGTACGGGCGACTCGCCTACGACGTCGAACTCTGCGGCGCCGGTGCCCTCGCCGACATGTCCGGGCTGTTCTTCGGTGTCGGCGAGCAGATCCTCGACCAGCAGATCACGATCGTGCACAACGCCAAGGACTGCACGAGCCGCCAGGTGTTCCGGGGACTGCTCGACGACTCGAGCACGGGCGTGTTCAACGGCGGCATCGACGTCTGCCCGGGCGCGGATGGCACCGACGCCGAACAGTCGAACGACAACCTGCTGCTGTCGAACCGGGCCGAGGTCAACACGCAGCCTCGTCTCGAGATCCTCGCCGATGAGGTCGCATGCAAGCACGGCGCCACCGTCGGCCAGCTCGACGACACGGCGCTCTACTACCTGCGGTCGCGTGGCATCAACGCCGAAGATGCTCGTCGCCTCCTGATCAACGGATTCGCCGACCAGATCGTCGACGACGTCAGCGTCGACGCCGTCCGCACCTGGATCACCCGCCGTCTCGGACACGATCATGACTGACCACGACACGACCGGTCAGCCCGACGACGATCAGTCCGTCGGCGTCGGCGTCGGAGTCCGCAAGGGCTTCGCGCTTCCTCGCGACTGTGAGGTCACGATCGTGCCGGCCGGACATCGAACCGTGTTGCCCAAGGGGGATCGGGTCACGCTGTTGCAGGCGCTCGGCGGAACCGCCACGGTCAAGACCCGTGAGGGCGAGATGGCTCGGCTCAGCCGCAGCGACTCGATCGAGTTCGGCTTCATCGATGCCCCCGACACCGAGACGGTCGTCGTGCAATCCGACGCGCCGTTCAGCGTCGATCGGGTGTGGGAGGCGGCGACCACGGTCTACGACCCTGAGATCCCCGTCGACATCGTCGAGCTGGGTCTCGTGTATCGGGTCGACGCCGATGAGCTGCCGAGCGGCGGCTGGCGCGTCGAAGTCGACATGTCGGTCACCGCACCGTTCTGCGGGATGGGCGACATCCTGCGCCAGGACCTGCACGATGCCGTCGCGGCGCTGAACGGCGTCGACGACGTCGAGGTCAAGCTGGTGTTCGACCCGCCGTGGGACGCATCTCGGCTGTCCGACGTGGCGCGTCTCGAACTCGGCATGATGTGAACGTCCGCTAGCTTCGCCACGATGACTGAAGCGCTGCATCGCAACGTGAGCCGAGTGGTCGAGGCGGGAGCAGCCATCGGACTCGACGTGGCGCCCGTGCGATTCCCCGAGGGGACCAAGACCGCGGTCGATGCGGCCAACGCGATCGGGTGCGACGTCGGCCAGATCGTGAAGAGTCTGATCTTCGCCGTCGACGGTGAGGTGGTGCTCGCCTATGTGAGTGGTCGCAACCAACTCGACGAAGCGAAGCTCGCGCTCGCTGCAGGCGGTCTGGCGTGCGGTCGGGTCGATGCCGACACCGTGCGCGCGGCGACGGGATTCCCGATCGGTGGCGTGCCACCGTTCGGGCACGACACCGAGCTCCGGGTGTTCGTCGACCCCGATCTGCTGGACTACGACGTGGTGTGGGCCGCCGCCGGTACCTGGCACGATGTGTTCTCGCTGACACCGCAGCAACTCGTGTCGGCCAGCGGTGGCACCGTGGTCGAACTGGCGAGGACCTGAATGTTCCGACGCGCTCGCTCCCTGCCCGAGCCGCACGACGAGTGGGCGTCGGTGCTGGATCTGCTGTTCCCCGGCGGTCTCGATCCCGACCAGAACCATCGGGTGCGCCACGCCATCGGCGATGCGCCACCGTCGCTCGCTTCCGCCCGCGTTGCGTTGGGACTCCTCGATCAGCAGACGGCCGAGTCGCCGGTCACGATCCGATGGTCGGTCGACGATCTCGTCGAGGTCGACGTCGCCGGGATCGCCATGGCGCTCGACCGCGCCGACGCGTCGGTCTCGATCCAGATCGCCGACGGTGGGTACGAGCCCCATGTCGCGTCCACGCTCGACCGGCTGCTCGGCGACGGTGACGTGTTCGTCGACGTCGGAGCGAACGTCGGATATCACACGTTCCGTGCGTCGGCTCGGGTGGGCTCGACCGGCCGTGTCGTTGCGGTCGAGGCGAACCCGGAGAACGCCCGGCTGATCGCCCACACGATCGAGTCCAATGCCATCGGCAACATCGAGTTGGTGCCCGTCGCACTGGCAGCGGGTCGCGGCTACGTCAGTTTCGGCACTCACGTCGGCTCCAACGGCGGATTCCTGCCTGACGGGGCGAGTACGACGGGATCCGGTCGCGGCACGATCGTGCCGACGTTGGCGCTCGACGACCTCGGCCTCGACCGGGTGTCCGTGGTGAAGATCGACGTCGAAGGCGCCGAAGGGATCGTGATCGACGGGGCGACCGCCACGATCGAACGGCACCGACCGAGCTTCGTGATGGAGTTCTCGAAGGAGATGACGACGCGGGTGTCGGCAAGGAGCCCGCTCGAACACCTCGCCCGCTTCGTGGATTGGGGCTACTCGATCGCCGTCATCGATCGATCCACGGGTGAGCCGCAGCGGGCCGACTCGGTCGATCGACTGCTCGACAACTGGGGCGACTTCCTGCGGATCGAGGATCTTCTCCTCACCCCGTCGCCTCAACCCTGACTCCGCGATGAGCGAGGCGACCGGATACGGCGGTTTGGCTCATCGCAGTTGGTCTGACGGGATCAGCGATGAGCGAGGCGACCGGATACGGCGGTTTGGCTCATCGCAGTTGGTCTGACGGGTTCAGCGATGAGCGAGGCGACCGGATACGGCGGTTTGGCTCATCGCAGTTGGCGTGACGGGCTCAGCGATGAGCGAGGCGACCGGATACGGCGGTCTCGCTCATCGCAGCCGGGTGCTGAGTGTCAGGCGCGGTCGAGGGCGTCGGCGAGGGTGGACCAGCCGAGCACGGCGCACTTGATGCGCACCGGGAACTTCACGACACCTTGGAGCGCTTCGAGGTCGCCGAGGTCGATGTCGTCGTCGCCGGGCTGCGACTCGATGCCCTCGATGCCCATCATCGAACGGAACCGGCGGATCATCGCCCGAGCTTCGCCGACTGTCTTGCCGATCACGGCCTGGGTCATCATCGACGCCGACGACTGCGAGATCGAACATCCCTGGCCACCGATCTTCACATCGCTGACCACCGCGTCGTCGCCCTCGCCGTCGACGAGGAGGTACAACGTGATCTCGTCGCCGCACAGTGGGTTGTGACCGCGTGCCTCGACGGCAGGGGGCGACTCGAGCTCACCACGATTCCGCGGCGTGCGGTAGTGGTCGAGAATGATCTCGCGATAGAGGTCTTCGAGGCCGGACATCAGAACCCGAAGATATCGGTTGCGCTGTCGAGGGCGTCGGCCAGGGCGTCGACGTCATCGGTGCCGTTGTACAGATAGAAGCTCGCTCGAGTGGTCGATTGCACCCCGAGTACCTGCATCAGGGGCTTCGCGCAGTGGTGTCCGGCGCGAACGCACACGTTGCGCTCGTCGAGGATCTGGCTGACGTCGTGGGGGTGCAGGTCCCGGAACGCGAAGCTCAGCACACCGCCGCGGACCGCGGTGTCGTCGGGGCCGTAGATCGTGATGTCGTCGCCGAACCGGTCGTTCAACGTGTCGAGGGCGTAGCGGGTGAGGTCGATCTCGTGCTGGCGGATGTCGTCCATCCCGAGGTCTTCGAGGAACTCGACGGCGGCACGCAGCCCGACCGCCTCGGCGATCGCCGGGGTGCCGGCTTCGAACTTCGCCGGCACGGGCGCCGTGGTGTAGCCGTCGAGCGTGACCGTGTCGATCATGTTGCCGCCACCGAGGAACGGCGGCATCGCATCGAGGAGTTCCATGCGACCCCACAACATCCCGATGCCCGACGGCCCGCACATCTTGTGGCTCGAGAACGCGACGAGGTCGGCGCCCCACGCCTGCACATCGGTCGCGTTGTGCGGGACGTACTGGCAGGCGTCGACGACCGCGAGGGCGCCGGCATCGTGGGCGGCGGCGCAGAGGCGGGCGACCGGGGGGAGCGTTCCGAGCACGTTGCTCATCGCGGTGAACGAGAAGACCTTGGCGCCGTCGAGGAGCCGGTCGAGATCGGTGAGGTCGAGCTGGCCATCGGCGGTGAGCGGGACCCAGCGGATCTCGATGCCGATCTCGTCGCGCAGCATCTGCCACGGAACGATGTTGGCGTGGTGCTCCATGTGGGTGAGTACCACGACATCGCCCTCGCCGAGATTGGCGACCCCCCACGAACGGGCGATCAGGTTCATCGACTCGGTGGCGTTCTTGGTGAACACGACCTCGTCGGCCGACGGCGCATTGATCAGCCGCGCAACCGCACGGCGGGCGCCTTCGTACGCGTCGGTGGCTTCGCCGGCGAGGCGATACGAGCTGCGGTTGATCGGGGCGTAGGAGTTCTCGAGGAACTCGGTCATCGCATCGATGACGCGGTGTGGCTTCTGCGACGTGTTCCCCGAATCGAGATACACGAGCGGTTTGCCGTCGATCTCACGGGCGAGGATCGGAAACTCCTTGCGCACCGTGTCCAGATCGAACGCCATGTCGAGATTCTACCGCCCTCACCAATTCCCCCTATCCCCATAGGAGAAATCGAACGGTCCGGTAGTTCTCTCTGCTTCTCGTGAACAACTTCACCACCCAGAGGTGAAGTTGTTCACGAGAACGGTCGAAGTGGGCCGAGGTCAGCGGGTGCGTTCGATGTGCTTGGCGACGAGGTTCTCGAGGGCTTCCTGGCGGCCGCTCGTACGGGTCGGCTCCTTGTCGTTCGCGAGCTGCGCGTCGTGGAGGTCCTGGAGGCTGGCTCCTGCGGTGATGTCGGCGGCGGTGTCCCAGCCGGCGTAGCGGTCGGCGAGGCGGCGGTCGAGTTCGCCGTCGTCGATGATCGCCTGCGCGGCCAGCAGCGCTCGCGCCATCGTGTCCATACCGCCGATGTGGGCGTGGAACAAGTCGTTGCGATCGCTCGACTGGCGTCGGAGCTTGGCGTCGAAGTTCATCCCTCCCGTCGTGAACCCGCCACCGCGGAGGATCTCCAACATGCCGAGCGTCATCTGCTCGACCGACACCGGGAAGCGGTCGAGGTCCCAGCCGAGGCGGTCGTCGCCGGCGTTGGCATCGATCGACCCGAAGATCCCCGCGGTGAACGCGGTCGCGATCTCGTGGGCGAAATCGTGCCCGGCGAGGGTGGCGTGGTTGACCTCGATGTTGACCTTCACCTCGTTCTCCAGGCCGTACTTCTGGAGGAACGAGTGGACGGTCGCGACGTCGTAGTCGTACTGGTGCTTGGTCGGCTCGAACGGCTTCGGCTCGATCAGGATGAGCCCCTCGAATCCGATGGCGTGCTTGTGCTCGACGACCAGGTTGAAGAACCGGCCGAGCTGGTCGAGCTCACGCCCCATGTCGGTGTTGAGCAGCGTGTCGTAGCCCTCGCGGCCGCCCCACAGCACGTAGTTGGCGCCGCCGAGTCGATGTGTTGCGTTCATGCAGTGCGCGACCTGGGCTGCGGCGTAGCGGAAGAGGTCGGGGTCGGGATTCGTGGCGGCGCCCGCCTGGAAACGAGGGTGCGAGAACAGGTTGGCGGTGCCCCACAGGAGCTTCACACCGGTGCGCTCCTGGTGCTCGGCGGCGAGGTCGACCATCTCGTCGAAGTTGCGACACGACTCGGCGAACGTCGAGCCCTCGGGCGCGATGTCGCGGTCGTGGAAGCAGTAGAACGGCGCGCCGAGCTTCGAGACGAACTCGAACGCCACGGCCATCTTCTCCTTGGCGGCATCCATCGGATCGCGTGCCGGATCGAGCCACGGCCGATCGAGGGTCCCGGCGCCGAAGATGTCGATGCCCTCGGAATTGAACGAGTGCCAGTACGACACGGCGAAACGCAGGTGCTCGGCCATCGTCTTGCCGGCGACGACCCGATCGGCGTCGTACCACCGGAACGCCAGCGGGTTGTCTGACTCGGGGCCGGCGTAGGCGATCCGGTCGATGTCGGCGAAGAATTCGTTGCTCATGGGGACACGTCCTCGGGTGCAGTGGCCGGCGCGGCCGGACAGATGTTTGTCGACAAGTATGACAAACCCTGTTCTAGAGTGCAATCCCATGCCGATCGCCTCGCGGACGCCGCACCTGCGTCGCTCGAATCTGACCCAAGTGCTCGATCAGCTCCGTCGCCGGGGTCCGTCGACGCGCTCGCAACTGGTGGCGGCGACCGGGCTGACTCGCAGTGCGATCGCCGGACTCGTCGGCGAACTCGAGGCGCTGCAACTCGTCGTCGAGGAGCCGTCGTTGTCGCACGGCCGCCCCGGACGGCCATCGCCGGTGGTGCGCGTCGACAATCGCTCGGTGGCCGTGCTCGCGGTCGAGATCTTCGTCGACGAGATCGGTGCGGCGGTCGTGGCACTCGACGGCACGATCATCGAGGCAGTTCGTGTTGCCCGGCCGCGCACGCGGGTCTCCGTCGCCGACACCCTGGTCGATCTCGGTGATCTGCTCGACCGTCTGGAGGCAGCGAGTGGGCGCGTCGGCCGATTGCTCGGCTGCGGCGTGTCGGTCCCCGGACTGGTCCGCGATCGTGACGGCGTGATCGTCGCCGCGCCGAACCTCGGCTGGGTCGACGTCGGCCTCGGCGACGACTTGGTTCCGCTCGTGGGGGACCTGGACGTTCGCGTCGGCAACGACGCCGACCTGGGCGCGCTCGCCGAGTCGCGCTTCGGCGCAGGCGTGGGGTCCAGCCACATGATCTTCGTGTCGGGCGAGGTCGGCGTGGGCGGGGGACTGATCGTCGACGGTCGCCCGGTGTCAGGGCACCTCGGGTTCGCTGGTGAGGTCGGTCACCTGCCGGTGAATCCCGACGGGAGACGCTGTCGGTGCGGGTCGATCGGCTGTTGGGAGACCGAGGTCGGCGAACAGGCGCTGCTGGCGCGGCGTCGGCCTCGACCCCGACGGTGGACGCCTCGCCGTCGACGAGGTCCTCGACCGCGCCGCGAGCGGAGACCCCGCAGCGCTCGACGCACTGTCGTCGCACGCCCGATGGCTGGCGATCGGCATCACGGGTCTGGTGAACGTCCTCGACGTGGACACGGTCGTGCTCGGCGGGCTCTTCGCTCGCGTCCTGCCGTTCATTCGTGAACGGCTCGACGCGGAGTTGGCTGATCGGTCCTACCGGGCGGCGCGCCGGCAGGTCGCCGTCGTCGGGGCCGGACTCGGCGATCGTGCGGTGCTCATCGGTGCGGCGGAGCTGGCATTCGCCGATCTGCTCGACGACCCGGCAGCCGTGATGGCGCTCGACGTCGCCTGACTACCTGGCAGGCTCAGCGCAGATGGCGATCCGGGTTGCGGTGAGCGAAACCGCCGTATCCGGTCGGTTCGCTCATCGGTGGGTGGCGATCCGGGTTGCGGTGAGCGAAACCGCCGTATCCGGTCGGTTCGCTCATCGGTGGGAGGTTCTGGGGTTGGGAGGTTGAGTGGTCTTCCCGAGTCGGCCCAATCCGCTGAGCTATCGAGCGGGTGGCTGCCACACGGTCGCGGTGTCGCTGCCGCGCTGGATGCCGACGAACTGATCGGCGTCGACGGTGATCCACGGCCCGACCTCGCCGTCCGGCCAGGTCACGCGGATCTCGGCGCGTTCCGCCTTGCCCAGCCCGGCGTGCATCCAACCGTTCATCCCTCCGGCGTGTCCGGCTCCCACGGTCACCTCTCGGGTCGTCGTGGTGGTGTCGGTGCGAACGTCGACCCACGCGCCGACGGCATCGACGTTCGGCGCCGGCTGTGAGATGTCGATCGCCAGCCAGTGGCCCGCCGCGGGCGCTCCGGACGAGTCGCCGTGGCTCGTGCCGACGTTGCGCCAGAGTGTGAGGGGCACCTCACGGTGGACCACGACGAGGTCGAGGAGGCCGTCGACATTGAGGTCGGCGAGCGCCGCACCACGTGACCGCTGGAACTCCACGATGCCCGCCGCCTCAGCCCCTTCGACGAAGGTGCCGTCGGCCTGGCCGATCAGCAGGTTGCTGGGATCGAGCATCGCGTGGTCGGTCTGGCCTTCGACGTTGCCCTTCGACACGAACAGGTCGATGAAGCCGTCATTGTTGACGTCGTCGAACTGGGGATGCCAAGCAGTCGAGGGCAACACGTCGCCGCCCGTGTACGGACGCTGCGCGGTGGCGCCGGCGCGCAATGCGATGTCGCGGTACGACGGACCGGTCGCACCATCGTCGAGGGTCTGCAGTTTGTTGTCGCCCTGGCTGGTGATGAACACCTCGGGCCGACCGTCGCCCGTCAGATCCTGGCTGGCCAGACCCATGCCCCAGACCTGTACGGGTTGCCAGCCGTCCGCGTCGGTGTACAGGGAGGGATCCTCGCCGGGCGGCATCGCCCAGAGCTGTTCGCTGCCGTCGGTGTAGTAGTGGCGATCGTTGGCCAGGCGCAGATCGCGCTGGCCCGCGCGATTCCAGTCGCTGAACAGCATCGACAGCGTGCAGTAGCCGGGGGTGAGCGCGAACGGTGGTCCATAGGTGTCACCGTCCGGTCGCACCAGCGAGCTGTCGCCGCACGTCGTCCAGTCATCCTCGAGGTACGTCCCGAACGCAAGTGTCGGCAGCGAGTTGTCGCCCTCCCATGTGGCGCTGAACGCGGTGGTCCAGTCATCGCCGCCGTCGATGCCGAGGCGCTCGGTGGCGGGCTCGAATCGGCACTCCCCGAGGCCGCGCAGCACCACGTTCGCGCCATTGCGGAGCACGACGAGGTCGACGACACCGTCGCTGTCGACGTCGATCGGATAGGCGCCGGTCACCGACTCGAGGTCGGTGACCTCTGAGGGCACGGCCTCGAACTGCAGGGCGCCGCCGACAGCACTCCGATTGCGGTACAACGCCGCGGGCGACGACCCGCCGGCGACGTACAGATCGCCAAGTCCGTCGTTGTCGCAGTCGAACACCGCCACACCGCCACCGACGAAGTGGGCGAAGTCACCGGTGTAGGAGTGTTCGATCCCGGACACCGCGGTGTCGTCGACGAACTCGGGCGGCGGTGCCGCGGTCGCTGGTGTGGCGGTCGCGTCGCCGGACGCGGCAACGGTGACGAGCACGCCGACACCGACCACTGCGATGACCACGGCCGCCACGGTCCACCAGACGTACCGGCGGCGACCGCGTGCGGCCACATCGGGTTGCGCGATCTGGTCAGACACGGTCATCGCTGTAGATTCTCGCGCCGCATGCCTCGACCAGCACATCGCCACCGTTTGCTGGCCGCTGCGACGACGTTCGCCATGGTGGCCGGAGCGCTGGCCGGATGCGCCGACGACACCGCGACGACCATGATCGACGGGTGTACCCGTGCCGACCTCGAAGGCCGCAGCGTCGCTCGTGTCTGGGACGACACGATGCTCGAGCTGATCCGCCAGGTGGTGCCGGCGCCGACGGTTCACGCTCGCAACCTGTTCCACACGTCGGCGGCGATGTGGGACGCGTGGGCGGCGTACGACACGACGGCCGACGGCTACTTCGTGACCGAGAAGCACACCGCCGACGACGTGCAGGCTGCTCGCGAAGCCGCGATGAGCGCGGCGGCCTACCGGATCCTGCTGTGGCGCTATGCCACCGTGTCGGACCTTCCCGCCGCAGCGGAGCAACTCGATGCGGTGATGGCCGACCTGTGTTACCCCACCGACGACGAATCCGCCGATGGTGACGACCCGATCGCGTTCGGCAATCGCATCGCCGAGACGATCATCGCGTTCGGTGCGACCGACGGTGCGCTCGAAGAGGAGCGCTACGTCGACAGCACGTACCGCCCCGCCAACGACGCGATGGTGGTGAGCGATCCCGGCACGGTGATGCGCGATCCGAACTCGTGGCAGCCGCTGTCGCTCGGCCAGCAGCTGTCCCAGAACGGGTTGCCGATCCCGGGGAACGTTCAGACCTACATCGGCCCGCATTGGGGATTCGTCACCCCGTTCGCGCTCGAGGCGGGCTCGCCGACGGGAACGCCGATCAATCCGGGGGCGCCTCCACGCCTCGGTGACCTGGCCACTGACGACGACTTCAAGCAGGCGGCGGTCGAGGTCCTGCGGTACAGCTCGCAGCTCGACCCGGCCGACGGCGTCGAGATCGACGTCAGCCCAGGCGCGATCGGCAACAACACGTTGGGCACCAACGACGGAGGTGGTTACTCGGAGAATCCGGTGACGGGCGAGCCGTACGCGACTCGACCCTCGTTGCGCGCGGACTTCGATCGGGCGATCGCCGAGTACTGGGCCGACGGGCCGACGTCGGAGACACCTCCGGGTCACTGGAACCTGCTCGCCAACCGAGTCGCCGACACGCCGGGATTCGAACGACGCTTCGCCGGCGAGGGACCAGAGCTCGATCCCCTGGAGTGGGATGTCAAGACGTACTTCGCGCTCAACGGGGCCGTCCACGACGCGGCGATCGCCGCATGGGGCCTCAAGGCCTATTACGACTCGGTGCGGCCGATCTCGATGATCCGCTACATGGGCGGGCTCGGCCAATCGAGCGATCCTGCCGGGCCGGCATACGACCCCGATGGCCTGCCGCTCGAGCCCGGCCTCGTCGAGGTCGTCACTGCCGAGTCGAGTGCGCCGGGCGAACGCCACGAGGCGCTTGCGGACCATGTGGGCGAGGTGGCGGTGTTCGCATGGCAGGGGCCGCCCGAGGATCCCGAGACGGAGACGAGCGGCGTCGGTTGGATCCGTGCGGTGGAGTGGATGCCGTATCAGCGGCCGACGTTCGTGACGCCGTCGTTCGCCGGCTACGTGTCGGGGCACAGCACGTTCAGCCGGGCCGCTGCCGAGGTGCTCACCGGCATCACGGGCACGCCCTACTTCCCGGGTGGGCTCGCCGAATCGACGGTGCCGCAAGGCGGCCTGATCCACGAAGCCGGGCCCACCGATGACGTCGAACTGCTGTGGGCCACCTACTACGACGCCGCGGATCAGGCGGGCATCTCACGCTTGCACGGCGGGATCCACATCGAAGCCGACGATCTCGAAGGTCGGCGGATCGGTTCGGAGGTCGGTGTCGACGCGTGGGCCCTCGCGCAGACGTACTTCGCCGGCACCCGAGAAAGTTGATGTCGCGGACAAATGTGACTTTGGGTCCTTTTCTTCTGGTTACCCGTGGGTATACGGTCGCATCGCTCACCGTTCGATAGGCGGCGAGTCCACATATTGAGGGGAGAACAAGAATGAGAATCCGACGCGTAGCGTCAATCGCAGTGATAGCGGGGCTCGCCCTCGCTGCTTGCGGCAGCGATGACAACTCATCGTCGAGCGCCACGGATGCCCCATCGGGCACCGAGGCGTCAGGTGGAACCACCGCCGGCGGCGGCGGCGACTGTGTCGTCGGCGTCTCCTGGAACAACTACCAGGAAGAGCGCTGGGCCAAGTGGGACGAGCCGGCCCTCAAGGCGGCCATCGAAGCCGGTGGCGGCACGTACGTCTCGAACGACGCCAAGTCCTCTGCGGAGACCCAGGCAAGCAACCTCGAGAACTTGATCTCGCAGGGCGCGAACGTGCTCGTGGTCCTCGCCCAGGACGGAACGGCCATCATTCCGGCCGTTCAGGACTCGATCGCACAGGGCGTCCCGGTCATCGCCTATGACCGCCTCATCGAGGACCCGGATGTCCTGTACCTCACGTTCGACAACGAGAAGGTCGGCGAGATGCAGGCCCAGGCGCTGTTCGACGTTCAGCCGACCGGCAACTGGGTGATCATCAAGGGCAACTCGGCTGACGCCAACGCAGACTTCCTGCGCGGTGGTGCCGAGAAGGTCATCGGTGACGCTGTTGCCGCTGGTGACATCACCATCGTCGGCGAGGACTACACCGACAACTGGGACCCGGCAAACGCCCAGACCACCATGGAGCAGTTCCTGACTGCCGCTGACAACGACATTCAGGTTGCCCTCGTCCAGAACGACGGCATGGCCGGTGGCGCCATCGCGGCACTCGAAGCACAGGGCCTCGCCGGCCAGGTGCCCGTGTCCGGCCAGGACGGCGACCTCGCCGCCCTCAACCGGGTGGCGCTCGGCACGCAGACCGTGGACGTCTGGAAGGACGCTCGCGAACTGGGTACCGCTGCTGGTGAATCGGCAGTCGCCCTCTGTGGGAACCCCGACCCGTCGGCAGTGGCCGGTGCGTCGACGTTCACCACGCCGGGTGGCAACGATGTCAGCGCCATCTTCCTGACCCCGATCCCCATCACGCAGGACAACCTCGACGTGGTGGTCGACGCGGGATGGATCAGCACCGACGACCTGTGCAAGGGCGTCGACGCTGGCTCGGTGGCGGCCTGCCCCTGAACCTCGGTGGAGTGACACCGAAGTGAACAACTGAACAGTGAACAAGAACGTGCCCCCCGTCCGTGATCCATGGGCGGGGGGCACGTTTGGTGTACAACAGAGATCGAATGACGAGGGGGATGACACATGAGTGATGACGCGAGCATCGGCGGGCCGCCGCCCTCCGTGACGCCTCCGGCCGCGGCCGAGGAAGGTGCGTCGGAAGCGACACCGGCACCGCCGCCGGCGTCGTCGTGGCGAGCGAGTCTCGCCGAGGTCGACACTCGGCTGTTCGGGATGATCACCGCAATTGTCGTCATCTGGTTCGCGTTCAACATCTTGTCGGGTGGCGCGTTCCTCACCTCGCGCAACCTGTGGAACCTGTCGGTGCAGAGCACCTCGATCGCGATCATGGCGACCGGCATGGTGCTGATCATCGTGTCGCGGAACATCGACCTGTCGGTGGGATCGTTGCTCGGCTTCCTCGGCTACTCGATGGCGCTCATCCAAACCGACGGTGTCATCGCCTTCTTCAACGTCAAGATCGACCTCGGGAGCATCGGCGACAGCTCATGGATCTGGGTGATCGCGCTCGCGTTCGGTATCGGGCTCGGTGCCCTGGTCGGCGCCGTCCAAGGCTTCATCATCGCCTACGGCGGCGTGCCGGCATTCATCGTCACGCTCGGTGGCTTCCTGGTCTGGCGCGGCATGATCTTCCGCACCGGCGACAAACAGGGCCAGACACTCGCGCCGCTCAACAAGACCTTCCGCCTGTTCGGTGGCGGTCCCGACGGGTCGCTCGGGGAGTGGAAGAGCTGGGTCTTCGGAGCGCTCGGCTGCGTCTTGATCGTGCTCGCACTCTGGCTCGCACGACGTCGACGCCAGCGATACGACCTCCGGGTGCGCCCGTTGTGGATGGACGTCGCCTTCGGGGTCGTCGGATGCGCTGTCGTGCTGGCCGGTGTCGGACGCATCGCCAACAACTACATCTCGCCGATCACCGGTGATCCGACCGGGATCGCGTATCCGGTCGTGATCCTCATCATCGCAACGCTCGTGATGAGCTACCTGGCGCGTCAACGTCGTTTCGGCCGCTACGTGTACGCCTACGGCGGCAACCCCGAGGCCGCTGAATTGGGTGGCATCAACACCCGTCGAACGGTGATGCTCACGTTCGTCCTGATGGGTGTGCTCGTCGGGGTGAGTGCAGCGATCCAGACCGCTCGCCTCAACGCTGCGGTGACCAACCTCGGCGTGCAGAACGAACTCGACGTCATCGCCGCCGCCGTCATCGGTGGTACATCGTTCGCCGGCGGCATCGGCACCATCGCCGGTGCGGTGCTCGGCGCGGTCATCATGCAGTCGCTGCGTTCCGGCATGGTGTTGCTCAACATCGATTCCCCGTCGCAGGACATCGTCGTGGGTGTGGTTCTGGTGACCGCAGTGGCCATCGACTCCACGTTGCGGCTCGGACGCAAGCGAGTCGCTCTCGCCGCGCTGGCGACCGGACTCGTCATCGCAGCAGTGGTCATCCAGACCGGACGGGCATGAGCAGGCGACTGAGCGGAAAGGTATCGACATGACCGACACGACCATCACCACCAACCCGGCACCTCCGCACGAGGGTGTGCCGCTCGTCGAGCTGCGTGACATCCGCGTGTCGTTCGGCGGGGTCCACGCCGTCGACGGTGTCACGATCGACCTGTATCCCGGCGAAGTGGTGGCCCTCGTCGGCGGCAACGGCGCCGGAAAGTCGACGCTGATCCACACCCTGGCCGGCGCTCACCCCGCCGATGCCGGCCAGATCTACATCAGCGGTCAGCCGGTCACCATCAAGAACTCTCGCGATGCACGGGCGCTCGGGGTCGAGGCGATCTACCAGAAGCTCGCGTTGGCCGACAATCTCGACGCGGCGGGCAACGTGTTCCTCGGACGCGAGCTGCGGACGCGTTTCGGTTCGCTCGACGATTCGGCGATGTTGTCCGCGACGCAGCAGCTGATGGCCAGGCTCAACCCGCGGTTCAAGAACCTCCGCACCGCCGTGAAGTCGCTCTCCGGTGGTCAGCGCCAGTCGGTGGCGATCGCTCGGGCGGTGCACTTCAACGCGAAGATCCTGATCATGGACGAGCCCACGGCGGCGCTCGGGCCGGCGGAGACCGCGGAAGTGCGCGACCTCGTCATGCAGCTCAAGTCGGAGGGCATCGGAATCTTCCTGATCAGCCACGACATCCACGACGTGTTCGACCTCGCCGATCGGATCAGCGTGATGCTGCAGGGCAAGCTCGTCGGCACGGTCAACAAGGCCGACGTGACCAAGGACGAGGTACTCGCCATGATCATCATGGGCAAGCATCCCGGCGAGGTCACCCAGGACGACGTGAAGGGCCTCCACAACGGCGACTGACCTGCTGCCGTTCTCGTGAACAACTCCTCGCCCTGTGCGCGTCCTTGTTCACGAGAACGGGGGTGTGACCGTCACCAGCCTCGTTCGATCCACTCTTCGAGGTGCGGGCGCTCGGTGCCGATCGTGGTGTCGAGGCCGTGGCCGGGCAGCACGATCGTGTCGTCGGGGAACGTGAAGAGCTTCGAGGTGATCGAGGTGATGATCGTGTCGAAGTCGGCGTTCTCGAACGACGTGTTGCCCGGGCCGCCCGGGAACAGCGTGTCACCCGTGAAGAGCAGCGGCGTGTCGGCCAGGGCGAATGAGATCGAACCTGGGGTGTGGCCGGGATTGTGGATCGCGTGCAGCCGGAGCCGGCCGACCTCGATCACCTCGGCGTCGTCGATGAAGACGTCGTAGCCGACCTCGCTGAGCATGGGAGCGTCGAGCGACGTGACGGCGACCTCGTAGCCGGCCTCGCGCATGGCGGGGACGGCCTGGATGTGGTCCCAGTGACCGTGGGTCTCGAGCACGCGCCTGACGCCGAGGCGCTGGCACAGTTCGAGGAGCTGTTCGTGTTCGTTGGCGGCATCGAGCAGCACCGCCTCGCCCGTCGCGAGGCAGCGAACGACGAACACGTTGTTCTCGTACGGCCCGACCACCACCTTGTGGACCTCGACGTCAGCGTTCGACCAGTGCAGCGTGTCGGGAGCAGCCATCGACCCAGTCTGGCATGGCCGCCCACGCGATCCGATCGCTCATGGTGGCGACTGCCTGACCGTCGGCCCTGACGGCTCGTTAGCCTGCCGGGCGTGTCTGCCCCCGATCCGTCACCGCGTTCGTTCGACGTCGCTGAAGTCGACGCCACGTTGGCGTCGTCGCTCGACTCGCTCGACGACGCGCTCAACTACCGGAACTGGATCGTCGACCTGTGCGCACCACACCTTGCCGGTCCGGTCCTCGAAGTCGGCGCCGGGCACGGCACCTTCACCGAGTGCTACGCGTCGTTCGGCGACGTCACCGCCGTCGAACCCGGTCCGTACGCGGCCAACCTGCTCGTCGAGCGCTACGCCGATGATGCACGCATCACGACAGTGGCCGGATTGGTCGGAGACCTGCCGCTCGAGCCGTCGTTCGGCTCGGCGGTGATGATCAACGTGCTCGAACACATCGACGACGACCAGGGCGTGCTGCGTGACATCCTCGACCGACTCGAGCCGGGCGGCCAGCTGTGCATCTGGGTGCCCTCGTACGAGTTCCTCTACAGCGAGTTCGACGCCAAGCTCGGCCACGTCCGCCGCTATCGCAAGCGGCAACTCGAAGCCGATGTGCGGCGCGCTGGGTTCGAGGTCGTCGAGGGGCGCCACGTCAATCTGCCGGGTTGGTTCAGCTGGCTGATCATGTGCCGACTGCTGCGCCAGGAGCCGACATCGCCGATCACGGTGAAGATCTTCGACAAGTGGATCGTGCCCGTCGTGCGCTGGATCGAGAGCCGTATTCGCGTGCCGTTCGGGGTGTCGGTGTTCCTGGTCGCCCGTAAGCCGGTCTGACCCTGCCAAGGGTGACCGTCAACTCCGTCGGTCGAGCCGCACGATTCCCGCCCGTGTGAGCGACACGGACAGCGTTTCGACCCAACTGTCATCGAGGTCGCACGCCTGCATGCTGGCCTCAGGTCCGGCTTCGTACGGGATGACGCACCAGACGGTGTCCGTTTCGGTCGCCACGACGGTCGTGAGTACGTCGAGCACTCGCGGGTCGCGTACTTCGTCGACGACCTGAACATCTCGAGCGACGTCGTCGGCGTTCAGGAGCCGGTCCCGCACGTACGGTCCGCTGAGGTGGTAGGCGACGACGACGTCGCCAGCGGAGGCCT
The DNA here is from genome assembly GCA_963828415.1 of Ilumatobacteraceae bacterium. Lineage (GTDB taxonomy): Bacteria > Actinomycetota > Acidimicrobiia > Acidimicrobiales > Ilumatobacteraceae > Sva-07. The sequence continues at coordinate 413,532 of CAWHEI010000012.1, read as the reverse complement.
GGTCCGCGACGAGTTGCAGGTCGTCGCTGAGGCCACGTGCGAAGACCCCGGTCGATGTCGAGTTGCGCCGTACCTCGTACGGCCACCAGGCGATGGCTGCACCTGCGACGAGACCGACGGCGAGGGCCGTTGCGACGGCGACGCGGGTGCGCGTCGAGAGATGTCGCAGCGCAACGATCGCCATGGTGACCAATGCGACCGGCGCTGCAACGTAGAACATCAGCTGGAATCCGGTGTTGACTCGGACGAACGTGGCGGGCCAGCCGACGACCACCGACGCGACGATGGCGACGACCTGGGCGCTCGCAGCGAGCGGGATCCACCATCTCCAGCACCTCTGCAGGATGACCAACCCCGCTGCGGTGGTGGCCAGCGCCGCGATGGTGAACAGTGGACGGCCACCGATCCAGCCCGGATAGGCGCCATCCACGAACGACGAGCCGTACCGTCGTGCGAGCGTGCTCAGCCCGACTCGGTGCGTCTCGGAGAACCAGTAGTCCTCGATCGTCCCGTTGCGGGCAACCGGGAGCAGGAACCCGACTCCGACGAGTGCCGACGACACGATCAGGCCGGCACCACTGGCCATCGCGAGACGGGGGCGAAGGGCTCGCCGGCGGGCGATGATGAGCGCGGCGACAGGCACGAGGAACAGCGCGCTCTGAGCGAACCACGGCGCAACGATGGCCAGCACGACGACGGCGACCCAGGTCGTGGTGTCACCGGCTCGTTCGAGGTCGATGCGCACCAACAGCAACAGCATCGCTGCGGCCACCGCCAAGTCCGCGAGGTAGTTGTTGAAGTAGACGGCGTGAACCGCGATGGCCGTGGTGGTGAGCGCCATCACCGTCGCCCCAACAGCGACGATGGAAGCGGACAGGTCGTCGAGGAGACGACGAAGCATCGTGCGCAACGTGAGTGCCAGCGCGATCGCCGCGGGAACCGCGAAGATGGCGGCGCCGGCTCGAAGCAGCGGGCGACGTGGCGGGACCACTTCGAACACCGACCACAGCGCGAGCACCCATCCCGGCGGGATCGGCGCCGGTCCGTCCAGGTATGCGGAGATCGGCGTACTGCTGCGGACCTGTTCGACGCGCCACATCTCGTCGAAGTAGAAGTCGAGTCGTGCCGCCGGCTCGACGAGCAGCGCGACGACGATGAGTGCGATGATTCCGCTGAGGGCGCCCACGACGATCGCCGCCCGGTGCGTCATCCAGCGGCTCATGTGCGCAGCTCGAGGGTCGGTGCCGGTCAGAACCCGGTGAGGCGAGCGATCAGGGGGCTCGCTCGCCGGACCCCGAAGCGCACGCCGGGCGGCGAGTACGCAACGATGCAGAACACGGCTCGCACGCCGTCTCGCCAGCCGATCTTCTTGCCGTCGTCGTAGGTGCGGCCGTAGTAGCTGATGCCCACCTCGTAGACCCGGCAGCGCATCGCAGCGATCTTGGCGGTCACCTCGGGTTCGAAGCCGAAGCGGTCCTCCTCGATCGTGATCTGTTGGATGATCTCGCGGCGGAACGCCTTGTAGCAGGTCTCCATGTCGCTCAGATTGAGGTTGGTCGCCATGTTCGAGGCCAACGTGAGCGCCCGATTGCCGAGCGTGTGCCAGAAGTAGAGAATCCGCCGGGCGTCACCGCCGCTGAACCGCGACCCGTACACCACATCGGCTTCGTCGGACAGCAGTGGAGCGAGCACGCGGGGGTACTCGCTCGGGTCGTATTCGAGGTCGGCGTCCTGCACGATGACGTATGGCTTGGTCGCCTCGGCGAACCCCCGACGCAGTGCTGCGCCCTTGCCGCAGTTGACCGGCTGGCTGAGCACGAGCAGACGCGGATCCGAGTAGCCGGTGAGGATCTCCAGGGTCCGATCGGTCGACGCATCGTCGATCGCAATGACCTCGCCGACCAATGGCGAGTCGAGGACGCGGTCGAGGATCTCCTTGACGGTCTTCTCCTCGTTGAAGCACGGGATGACCACCGAGAGCACGTCGGTTTGGTTCGATCGATCGGTCGCCACGGTTCGCGAGACTACCGACTGATGTGTGCTCGACCGGAAGATCCGGGTGGTCGTCTCATCGAGGACGCCGGGCGACGGTGATCACCGACAGTCCGAACGGGAGATCGGTCCGGCGGAGCAGCGCCCGTTCGGCTCGTGCCATCGTCGGGAGGATGCCACCGAGCCCGCCGGGGTGCTGGTCGAGATCGCTGGCCACCTCGCCACGCTCGAGCGATGCCTTCACCATCGCCGGAGCCACCAGGTACGCATGTGCGCCTGTTGACCGGATCACGTCGAGACCCGCGTCGGTCGCGCACTCGGCGAGGTCGTTCCGGGAGAACCGGCGCCCGGTGTGCGTGACGCGGTCGTGAGCTCGCCGGAGCCGTCGGACCCCCGGTTCCCAGAGACACACGATGCCGCCCGGGCGCACCACCCGAGCGAACTCCCGTACGACGTCTGTCGGCGATTGGATTGACTGGTGACAGAGCACGGTCACGCAGAGCACTGCGTCGACGCTGGCCTCAGCGACCGGCAGGCAGCCGGCGTCGGCGGCGACGGGGAGTTGCATCGGATGCCGTTCTCGGGCCATCGCCAAGGCCTCGTACTCGAAATCGACGGCCGTGAGCGTGCCGAGATCCGCGAGCCACGCGCCGGTGGCGCCCGTACCTGCGCCGACGTCGAGGAAGGTTCCGTCGGACTGGAGGTTCGGCTCCAGGAGGTCACGAAGGAGCGCCCGCGTGGCGGCATACCACCAGTGCGTCTCCTCGGTCTCGGCCATCCGCCGATACTCCGCCATCTCCACGGGTCTCGTACCTCCTAGTGTTCGAGTTCGTGACGCTAGCGCCGGGTGTCGAAGCGAACATCGAGCGTGCGTCGACCACCGCTCGGCTCCGAGCGACGCTCCCGTTCCGTCACGTCGTGTTGCCGTGGATCGTGGCGCGCCTCCTCGTGGTTCCCGCGGTGGGCCTCGGCTACCGCGGCGACCGGTTCTATGCTCGTGCGCTGCTGACGATGGACGGCCAATGGTTCCGTCTGATCGCGCTCGACGGTTACGACACGCCGTATGTGCGCGGGCTCTGGAGCGAATACCCGTTCTTCCCGCTGTTCCCTGGACTCTCTGGCGCGCTGATGCGTCTCGGGTCGTCTGATCTCATCGCGCTCATCGGCGTTTCATGGATCGCCGCGTTGATCGCCTGCGCTGGTGTGTATCGGCTGGCCACCACGCATCTAGCGCCGAATGCTGCGCAATGGTCGGTGTGGGTGTTCGCCCTGGCACCGGGCGCGCTCAGCATGGTGCTCGCCTATTCGGACTCGCTGTTCCTCGCGGGCGCCGCGTGGGCCCTCGTTGCTGCCGATTCCCGACGATGGTTGCTAGCCGGCACGATCGCCGTCGTGGCGACCGCCAGTCGTCCGAACGGGGTGCTCATCGTCGCAGCGTTGCTGGTGGGCGTGCTCGTTGCCCGTGCAGGGTGGCGAGCGGCGCTCTCGGTGTCGGTGCCATCTGCGCTCGTCGTGATCGGCTGGCTGGCGTACCTCGAGGCTCACGTCGGCGACCCGCTCGTTTTCTGGTCCGCGAAGGACGCGTGGGTCGAGCTCTCGGTGCTCGACTTTCTGACCGATCCGCTCGCATCGGGCGTAGCGCTCACGCACGTGGTCGTCTTCGCGATCGCCGCCGCGGCCTATGTGACTCGCGCGCGATTCCAACCGGCATCGTGGGCGGTGCTGACGTTCGTCGTCGTTGCGCCGCCGATGTTGCTCGGAGTGGTGGGCCTTGCTCGCTACGCCGTGCTGGCGTTTCCGATGCAGCTGGCGGTTGCCGATGTCCTCGCAGCACGCGGGCGAAAGTGGGTGATCGGCTACCTCGTCGTGTCCGGCTGTGTGCTGGCCGGTTTCGCCCAACTGATGATCGCCAGATCCTGGGTGCCGTAATGCGATTTCTGGCCCTGTCGGGTGCGTAGGATTCGCTCGCCATGGATGCCCGAACCTTCGATGACGGGTCCTTCGACGGCGCTCGATGTGTGGTGACCGGCGGGCTCGGATTCATCGGCTCGACGCTCGTGCATCGGCTCGTGTCCGAGGGGGCCGAGGTCGTCGTGATCGACGCCCTCGTACCCGAACACGGCGGGGACCGTCGCAACATCGACGGTCTCGACGTCGAGGTGTTGGAGTGCTCCATCGCTGCTCCAGAGGTCGCCGTTGCGGTGAGAGGAAGCGAGTTCGTGTTCAACCTCGCCGGTCAGGTCAGTCATCTTGCGTCGATGCAGCGTCCGCTGCGCGACCTGGAACTCAACCTCAGCGACCATGTTGCGTTCCTCGAGACGTTGCGGGTCGGAGGCGCGGCAGGCGGTCACCGTGTTGACATCCACCCGTCAGGTGTACGGGCGTCCGCAGTACCTTCCCGTCGATGAGGCGCATCCGACGGCGCCCGTCGATGTCAACGGCATCGACAAGCTGGCCTGCGAACAGTTCCACCTGTTGTACTCGCGTATCCACGGCTTGCGATCCTCGATCCTCCGGCTCACGAACGTCTATGGGCCACGACTGCACCTCGACCGACTGGATCAGGGCTTTCTGTCGGTGTTCATCAGGCGGGCGCTGTGCGGTGACGACATCGAGCTGTTCGGCGACGGCTCCCAGACTCGTGACTGCCTCTATGTCGACGACGTGGTCGGTGCGATGCTGGCGGCCGCGAGCAATCCCGCGGCGATCGGTGAGATCTTCAACCTCGGCAACTCCGAGGTGCTGGCGTTGGCGGACATCGCCGAACTCGTCGTGGACGCGGCGGGCCGTGGTGGTGCCGTGCGGTGTGTGCCGTGGCCCGACCATCTCGAACGGATCGACATCGGCAGCTATCAGGGCGACTTCTCGAAGTCCGAACGGGTGCTCGGCTGGATCCCGCGCACGCCGTTCGCCGACGGGATCCGAGCGACGATCGACGGCGTGACGTGGTCCCCTTCATCGATCTGACGCGCCGGTACCGACAGTACGAGCCCTCGATGGTCGAGGTTCTACGGCGAGTGTTGGCTTCCGGACGGGTGTTGCTCGGTGACGAACTCGATGCGTTGGAGCGCGAACTCGCGGCGGCATTGGGCGTCGCCCACGTGGTGGGCGTGTCGAGCGGAGCGTCCGCGATCGAGCTGACGCTCGTCGCGTGTGGTGTGAAGCCTGGCGACGAAGTGATCGTTCCGGCGCTCACAGCGGTGCCGACGGCGTCGGCCGTGTGCGCGGTGGGAGCCATCCCGGTGCCGGTTGATGTGGATGCGGCAACGGCTTGTCTCGACGTCGAGGCGACGCAGCGTGCGATCACCGAGCGGACCGCGGCGATCGTGCCGGTGCATCTGTACGGACGTCCCATCGACGTCGACCCGTTCGTCCGGCTCGGGCTGCCGGTCATCGAGGACGCCGCGCAGGCCCAGGGCGCCAGGTCTGGCGTGGTAGGTAGGGCCGCAGCGTTGTCGTTCTATCCGACCAAGAACCTCGGCGGGATCGGTGATGGCGGCGCCGTCTTGACCAACGACGCATCGTTGGCTGACGACATCAGGCGTCGCCGCCAGCACGGCATGGTCGAGCAATACGTGCACGAGACGATCAGCCAGAACTTCCGGATGAGCGAGATCGAAGCAGGGTGGCTCCGCGTGCAACTCGCAGACCTCGATGTGGCGACCCGTCGACGCCGGTCGATCGCACGGCACTACCGAGAGGCAGCTCCCGCGCTCGACTGGCAGTCCGACCACGACGACCACGTGTACCACCTGTGCGTTGCACGGGTTCCCGACCGAGACGGGTTCCGCTCGGCGCTCGCTGCGGCAGGCGTTACAACGGCCGTGCACTATCCGTTGTCGATCGGCCAGCAACCCGCATACCGAGGCTTCCTTCGCGATGCCACACCGGTGGCCGATGACTGGGCGGCACGATGTGTGTCGCTGCCCTGTTTCCCGGAGATGACCGACGCCGAGGTCGACCACGTCGCCGGCGCCCTCGCAGCGGCGGCTTCGTGATGCGCAACGCTGCGGTGTCGTCGGTGTCGGCGTTCTTCCCGTGTTACAACGACGAGTTCTCGATCGCCGGCATGGTGCGCGACGTGCGGGAGGCACTCGTCGGCGCCGTCGACGACTTCGAGATCATCGTGATCGACGACGGTTCCAGCGATGGGTCGCTCGCCGTGCTGCGACAACTCGGCGACGAGGTCCCCGAGCTGCGCATCATCGTGCACGACACGAATCGCGGCTACGGCGGGGCGCTGCAGTCGGGGTTCGCCGCGGCGACGAAGCAATGGATCTTCTACACCGACGGCGACGCGCAGTACGACGCGACCGAGATCGTGCGCTGCCTTGGCGCCGCGACGGACGAGGTCGACGTGGTGCAGGGCTTCAAGATCGGTCGCGGTGACGCGTGGTATCGGCGTCTGATCGGTCGGGTCTACCACCATTCGGTGAAGTTGTTGTTCGGCCTGCCGGTGCGCGACACGGACTGTGATTTCCGGTTGATCCGAGCGTCGACGATGCAAGCGATCGAGTTGACGTCGACGTCTGGCGTCATCTGTGTCGAGTTGATGTACTTCCTGACGCAGGCCGACGCGCAATTCGTCGAGGTCGGGGTGTCGCATCACTGGCGCCCGCACGGCCGATCGCAGTTCTTCCGCCTCCCGCGCATCGCCCGCTCGGCTCAGCAACTCGGCGCGCTCTGGTGGAGGGTGCGCGTCAGGAGCTGACGACGTCGAAGCCCAGGCCGAGCGCAACGCCGATGTGAGCGGCGTCGAAGGTGACGAACCTGATCGGCGTCGGCATGCGTTCGGCCGCCGCGAAGTGGATCGCGTCGCTCAATCGGACGGGCTGCGTCCGCGAGAGCGTCGCAGCTCGGTCGAGGCAGCGCTGATCGACGGGGACGACGTGGAGGTGATCCCAGACCAGGCGGACGGCGTCTTCCAGGTCGAGTCGCAGGATCGGTTGATCGGTGAGCCGATCGATTGCCGGGAGCGCCTCGGTGAGCGCCATTGCCGACGCCGACCACACCGGATCGTCGCCGAGCGCGGTGAGCGTGATCGCTCGCAGCGGCCCATCGACTGCGAGCGCCAACAGCGCGCTCGTGTCGAGCACCACCGTCACTGCCCGCCCCCCAACCTCGTCTGCGCCAACCACGTTTGCGTTGCACTTCCGGTGGACCGGTCCACCGGAAGTGCAACCCAAACGGCAAGAAGCCGGTGCATCAGCCGCGGAGCTCTCGGAGGACCTGGTCGATGCGGACGCCGGCCCACACCGGGACGGGCTCGGGTGCGCGCCATGCGCTGGTGCGGCGCGGCGGGATGACGGCGCCGGAGCCGATGAGGCGTTCGAGGTCGGGTGCGTCGGCGTCGAGCGGGCCGAGCTGTGCCACGGGTCGCCCGCCGACCGTCACCACGGTGCGCTCGCCGGCCTCCGCCACGCGAACCGATTCGGCGAGGCCGGCACGCAGTTCCCGGATGCCGACCGCTCGCGCCGAATGTGTGTCCACATGTGTACACAAGCAGAATTGCACCGCCTCATGCAACCCCGCAATGATCTCGTCCATGAACTTTGCCTTCACCGATGAACAGGAAGAACTCCGCAAGACCGTGCGCTCGTTCCTCGAGAACAAGAGCTCCGAGGAAGCGGTCCGCGAGATGATGGAGACCGAGACCGGCTTCGACCCGGCCGTCTGGTCGCAGATGGGTGAGCAGATGGGCCTCCAGGGCCTGTCGATCCCCGAAGAGTTCGGCGGCTCCGGCTACGGCTTCGTCGAACTCGGCATCGTGCTCGAGGAGATGGGCCGCGCGCTGCTGTGCGCACCGTTCTTCTCGACCGCCGTGCTCGCCGCCAACACGCTGCTGCAATCGGGTGACGACGCCGCCAAGGCGAAGTACCTCCCCGGCATCGCGTCGGGCGAGACCATCGCCACGCTCGCCTACGTCGAGCCGTCGGGCAAGTGGGACGAGTCGGGCATCACGATGCAGGCCACCAAGTCCGGCGACGGTTACACCCTCAGCGGCACCAAGTCGTTCGTGCTCGACGGCAACACCGCCGGCCTGATCCTCGTCGCCGCCAAGACCGATGCGGGCACCAGCCTGTTCGCCGTCGACGGCGACGCCTCGGGCCTCACCAAGACGAACCTGTCGACGATGGACCAGACCCGCAAGCAGTCGAAGCTCGATTTCGACAACACGCCGGCCGAGCTCATCGGCACCGACGGCGCCGGCTGGACCACCCTCGAGACCGTGCTCGACCTCGCCGCCGTGGCGCTCGCCGCCGAGCAGGTCGGTGGCGCCCAGATGGTGCTCGAGATGGCCGTCGACTACGCCAAGGTGCGCGTTCAGTTCGGCCGCCCGATCGGTTCGTTCCAGGCGATCAAGCACAAGTGCGCCGACATGCTCCTCGAGGTCGAGTCGGCCAAGTCCGCTGCCTACTACGGCATGTGGTGCGCCAGCGAGATGAACGACGAACTGCCCTCGACCGCCTCGCTCGCCAAGGCCTACTGCTCTGAGGCGTACTTCCACGCCGCCGCCGAGAACATCCAGATCCACGGTGGCATCGGCTTCACCTGGGAGCACCCGGCCCACCTGTATTTCAAGCGGGCCAAGAGCTCCGAGCTCCTCTTCGGTGATCCCACCTATCACCGCGAGCAGCTCGCCCAGCGCATCGGCATCTGACGCTTGTTCCCCGAGCCCAGGTCTCCGGGAACCACGCTGGTTCCCGAAGACCCGGGCTCGGGGAACCAGACTTGACCGAGCCGCGTTTCCGCTGTGCGGGGCGCGGCTCGTTCGCGTTCGTAGACTCCACCGCTGATGGACGGCATCACGATCGTGTTCGCAGTGCTGGCTGGTCTGCTCGTCTTCGCGATCGCTGCCGCCGTCGTCGGTCGTGAGGCGCACCGCCTCGACGCCGTCGCCCCGCGAGCGGTGTACCAACTCGACGAGGCGGTCGACTTCGTGTGTGACCGCCTGCCTGAAGACAGCCAGGCCCGCTTGACGCCCGGCGAGGTCGAGCAGTTGCTGCTGATCCACATGCGGTGGCTGCACGAGCAGGGGCTGCAGCCCGATGGCGTGGTCGATCGACCCCAGTCGATCACCGAACCGGTGGTGCTGACCGAGGACGCGCTCACTGCGTACCTGATCGGCGAGGCCGAGGCGAACGACATCGAGCTGCTCGACGATGTCGACGCCGTCAACGTCGTCGAGGCGCACCTGCAGTACTTCGAGGCGATCGGCGCCGTCGGCCCGCCGGCTCCTCTCGACGACGTCCTCTGAGCCAAGCCGGAATCGAGGCGGTGGCAGACTTGGTCGGCGCCAGGTTCCGTCGAGCCGCGTCCCGGTAGTTTGGAGAGGATGACGCTGCCGCCGGCGGACGACGAACGAGGCGCACTCCGATTCGACGAGCTGCCGCGCGACGATGTCTATCTCCTTTCCCGGCTGTACTTGGAGGTGGAGGACGAACGAGAACGATTGACTTCTCTTCTCGCTCTGGAGCGTCGACGCCGGCTCGCTGACCTTCAGGGTGCTCAGTCGCTCGACGCAGTGCTCGTCGCACGAAACGCGGAAATCTCGAATCTCCACGGCCGGATCAGCGAGTATGAACGTGAGATCGATCTACTCAACGAACAACTGGTGTCAGCACAAGAGGAGATCCGTTCGCTTCGTGCGACGGCGTGGTCACCCCACATGCTTCGTCTGAGGGCTCTGTGGCGACGTCTTCCTGGTCGAGTTCGAGGACTCCTCAACCAGCTTGTGGCAGCGATGGCACGATTCTTCGACCTCGGCTCATGACGCCCGAGGACGTCGAACTGCTTCAGCGGTCCGAGTTGTTCGACAGCGATTGGTATCGGCGCAGACATCGTGAAGTCGCTCGTCTGGACCTCAGTCCGGCGGCGCACTACTTGAGAATCGGGGCGTTGCTCAACAATGATCCTGGGCCTGAGTTCAATACCAGCGGATATCTCCACGATGCACCCGATGTAGCCGCGGCGGGCGTCAATCCACTGCGTGCACTACCTGACGACCGGCAGGGCGGAGGGTCGTCCGATACGACGAGCGGGTGAGCGGAACGGCCGGAAAACCCCTCCGGTCGATCAGGCGGAGCATCCGCGAGTGCGGCTCGTTCATCCGGGCCGGTTGCGCCGTCGACGCGATCGCCGTCTCGTCCTGGTCGTGGGCCACCTGGCAGGAACTGAGCTGTTCGGAGCGGAGCGGAGCCTGCTCGATGTGCTTGACCAGCTTGCAGCCGCGAACATCGACGTATTGGTCGCCATCCCGACGGATGAAAACCACTTCTACATCGACGAGCTACGAGCGCGCGCCATCGCTGTCCACGTCATGCCCGTGCCGGCTCGACGCCCCCTTCGTGCTGTCGACGACGAGGTCGTCGACATGTACGTCGAACTGATCGCTGGCGCGGACGTGGATGCGGTACATGTCAACACGACGATCCCTCGCGAACCGCTCGTCGCTGCCCGCCGGCATGGTGTGCCTGCGGTCGTCCACGCTCGTGAGATTCCCTTCGGCGACCCCGACATGGAGCGCTGGCTCGAGGCGTCGGCGGCTGAAATCGTCCAATCAGTCCTGCAGGACGCCGACTACGTCATTGCGACCTCGAGAGCCATCGCTGATGTGTTTGCGCTGTCGGGCAGAACAGCAGTGGTGCCGAACGTCGTCGATGAGGCGCTGTTCGAGCTGCCGCAGAGGCTGAACGACTCGGTTTGCGTGGCATTGGTCGGAAGTGTCCACCCAAAGAAGGGTGTCCACGACTTCGTCGAGGTTGCCAGACTGCTCGATTCGTTCCCCGACGCCGAGTTCCGAGTGATCGGTCCGATCTCCCCGCTGGTCCATCAGGTGTCGAGTCGAGGTCTACCGCAGAACCTCCGCTTCGCCGGACGAGCTGCGGATCCGTTGGAAGCAATGTCCGCTGCTGACATCGTGGTCAACATGTCGACCGTCGACGAGGGTTTCGGGCGGACGACTCTTGAAGCGATGGCGGCCGGTCGCCCGGTGGTTGTCTATGGACGGGGAGCTCTGCCTGAATTGGTCAGCGATGGTCTGACCGGTTTCGTTGTTCCCAGCGGCGACGTCACGCTTTTCCGCTCTTCGCGTCGGTCAGCTGATCGATGATGCCGATCTTCGCCTTCGTATGGGTCGGGCCGGCCGTTTGCTCGCCAGCAACAAGTACGCGAAGGATTCGGCCGCTGCACGGCTTGCCGTTGCCTATCGAGCCATCCTTCCGCCTCCCGCGACGAAGCGTCAGCGAAACGCAGACGTTCGGATACCGATTCCGAGTGACAACCGTACGCACTTCGACAAACCCTTCTTCATCGCAAACCGCGCTCGGTTCGCCACAGCAACATCGGTGGCGTTTGTCGGTACGACCCGCCTCGTATGTGCGTCCCTTCTCGGCAGGCGACTGCACCTCATCGAGTTCGATCCTGAATCCAAGAGTGGTGAGATCGTGGATTCCACTGCAACGATCGATGGCCGCGGAGACGTCTCCACCGACCTCATCGACCACGACGGATCGGGCCATCTGGTCACCGCGAACTGCGAGAACTCGAGCCTGTCCTGGTATCGGGTGACGGATCGATCAATCGAGTTCGTCGAGTCGGTGGGTTCGGATTGCGGAGGCGGGGGCTACTGCCACGGCGCAACCTTCGTTCCGGGCCGACCGGACATTGCCGTGATGGCGACGATTACGGGACCATGCGACACGGCGATCATCAGTCGCGACGGCCATCTGCGTTCGTCATTGTTTCACGAGGAGGGTTGGGTGCCGAAGAGCGTCGGTTTCGGTCGGCGGAGCAGGATGGTCATCTGCTCGATGGATGCGCCCGTCGGGCGTGCGGCGGACTCGGAACACGTCGCCAAGCTGACCCTCTTCTCGTTCGAGCAGAGTCCGCTGGCGCTTCGTGTCCTGGATGAAATCGTCATTCTCGGTCGAACGGTCGACGGCTGTTGCGTGCGCGGCGATCTGGTGTTGGTCGCCTGCCAGTCCGACGACGCACTGCTTGCGTTCGATGTGTCCGGGGGTGGCATCGTTCGCCTACCCGACCTTGTCGGTTTCTCGTTCCCGCACGACGTCGACGTGTCGCCGGACCTTCGTTGGGTCGCAGTAGCCAACTATGGGACGAGCGACGTGCAGCTCCGACGTCTGCCGCGGTCCATGGCGTCGCTGGCCGCGTCCGAATCGCGTTGAGCAGCGGCTGCGCCGTCGGCTCTCGCGAACATCGCAGGATGCGGCCCACCAACGCCCTCAGCCACGTAGCGCCGTCGACATCATCGTCTGGCAAGCTGCCTGCATGGCATCGAACATCCCGAAGGATCGGACCGTCGCGGCGCTTGGGGAGGTGTGGGCGAGCCTGAGCGATCTGCTCGGCGAACTCAGCGACGAGCAGTGGGCACTGCCCTCGCCGTTGCCCGGCTGGAGCGTGCAGGACAACGTGTCGCACATCGTCGGCACCGAGGCGATGCTGGCCGGCGAACCCGGGCCCAGCCTCGAGATCGACCGCGACGCCAATCAACACGTCCGCAACGACATCGGCGCTTTCAACGAGCAATGGGTCGAATCGCTGCGCACGGTCCCGCCGGCTGCCGTGTTGGTGCGCTTTCGCGAGCTGACCGGCGCCCGTCTTGCGACGCTGAACGCAATGAGCGAGGACGACTGGAACGCCGAGTCGTTCACCCCGGCAGGCAAGGACACGTTCGGACGGTTCATGCAGATCCGGGTCTTCGACTGCTGGTTGCACGAACAGGACATCCGTGACGCCGTCGGTCGGCCTGGCCACGAGACCGGCCTCGCGGTCGACGTCGTCCTCGACGAGATGGCGACAGCGCTCGGCTTCGTCGTCGGCAAGAAGGCCGGTGCAACGGAGGGCCAGTCGGTGACCTTCGCGCTCACCGACGGGGGAGCGGTCGTCCGTGAACTCCACGTCGAGGTCGGGGAGCGAGCAGCCGTCGTTCCGGTGCTGAGCGGCCTGGCCACGGTCACCCTCACGATGCCGATCGGGGTGATGACCCGGCGTTGCGCCGGCCGCGTCGGCCCCGATGACCTGCTCGATCAGGTGACGATCGACGGCGAGTTAGACCTGGCATCGAGAATTCTCGAAAACCAGTCGTACACGATCTGAATCGATGTGCTGAACTGTCGGGACCAGAGAGAGGAGGTGGTCCAACACATGCCAGAGAATTCATACGGGACCCTGGAGGTGGTTGGCCGCTAGGCCGACAGGCTGGACCGCCTGGCGAATTTCCGCCAACCCCCGCTGACCGTCATCGCCGCAGCTGGTCCCCGCGGTGTCCGCATTACAACACGGGTCAGACCCGCGATGTAATCGGTCGTGATGGCGTCAGTCCCAACAGTCCGTGCAGTGCCGGGATCGCTCGTCGGTCCCGGCACTGTCGCGCCCGAGCCGGGATCCGACGGCCTGCCGAGCGGAACGCTCATTCGTTGGGTACTTTTCCCATGTGACAATTCGGCGGCGACGCGAGCGATCGGGATCGGCTCGGTCGTCGTGGCCCTGGCGCTGTGTCTCGCGGTCGTCGGCGGATCGCAGGCGCTGGCTGCTTCGGAGACCGATCACGCCGCGGGCGCTCCGGGAGCCGTCGCTGTCGAGGAGCCAGCGACGCTCGAGGGATCCGATCTCGATGTTGTGCAGGGACGGGATGCCGTCGAGCAACTCGAGCAGTCGGGCACCCTCGATGAGGTGGCTGGCGACGTCGGTCTCGAACCCGAGGAACTGCGCGACGAATTCCTCGACGATTCGTCGCTGTTCGTCAGCGACTCCGGCATCGTCGGGTACGCGGACGCGGTCGGAATGGTCGCCCGCGACGCCAGTCGCCACACTGACGGCGGCGTCGCTTCCGGCCAACGTGTTCGACCTGAACTCACGTCCGACATCGAGCCGCGTCCTCTACCTCGATTTCAACGGCCATTACGCCGAGGACTCGTCGTGGGCCAGCGTGGGCCAGCCGATCATCGCTTCGGCACCGTTCGACGTCGACGGCATTCCCGGCTCCTTCTCCACCGCGGAACAGACGCTGATCTACGAGGTGTGGCAGCGCGTTGCGGAGGACTACCGGGCCTTCGACATCAACGTCACCACCCGCGATCCTGGCCTGGAAGGTCTCCGCCGGACCTCGTCCGTCGATGCGGCGTACGGCCAACGCATGGTGGTGACCCCGTCGAACTTCGCGGGCTCCAGCGTGATCGGCGTCGCGTTGCTGAACGTGTTCGGCTCGAACGCCGACCATGCGGCGTACGTGTTCACCGACGTCGGCTACAAACAGACCGCCAAGACGATGGGCGAAGCGGCCTCCCATGAGGCCGGCCACACGTTTGGGCTGAGTCACGATGGCGGGCCGGCAAGCCCCAGCTACTACGACGGTCACGGCGCCTGGGCGCCGATCATGGGCCGTCCGATCGATCCGGCCCGACCGGTGAGCCAGTGGTCGCGTGGGGAGTATTCGGGTGCGAACAACTTCGAGGACGATCTGGCGATCATCGCTGATGGGCACTTCGCTCCCAACGGCGACCGTTTGACGCCTGGAGTCGGGTATCGCCCCGACGATCACGGCAACACCACGTCGGCGCCGACGGTCGTGGCGAGCAACGTCGTGGCGTCGGGCAACATCGAACGCACCGGCGACCGCGACGTCTTCGCCGTCGACGTCACGAACGGCACGTTGTCGGTGCAGCTGCGCCCGCCGACGGGCGAGGCCAACTGGTCGAACCTGGCCGCTGCGCTCACGATCCGCAACAGCATCGGTGCCGTCGTCGCATCGGGTGGGCCCGGGGTGCCGTCCGGCTGGACGCGTCGACCTGGCGCCGTCGGTGGCGACGGGGAGGTACACGATCGAGGTGGCGCCGGTGGGTTGGCTCACCGCGTCCACCGGGTTCACGCACCTATGGGTCGCTCGGTGCCTACGAGCTCGCAATCAGCGCCGCCGCAAGGCATCGCTCCGCTTGGCGCCCGGGACCTCGGCGTTCAGCCCGGTCACACCGACGCGGCTCGTCGACACCCGCAACGGCGTCGGTGCCGCCGGGCAGGGTCGGCGGCGGACGTCAGGTGGTCGTACAGGTCGCCGATGGTGTCGTGGTGCCCGCGGACGCGAACGCCGCGGTGGTCAACGTCGCCGCCGTCAATCCGTCCGCGCCGGGTTCGTCACGGTCTATCCCTGCTCGGCACAGCGTTCCCGACACGTCCACGCTCAACTTCGTGGCCGGCCAGACCGTGGCGAACACGACCATCGCCGCGCTGTCGTCGGCGGGGCAGTTGTGCGTGTGGACGTACTCGGAGACCGACATCCTCGTCGACATCACCGGCTGGCTGAGCCCGAGCGGTACTTCACGATTGACGCCGATCGGGCCGACACGGGTCACCGACACCCGGTCGGGTGTCGGTGGCGTGCGGCTCGCCGCTGGGCAGACCTTGGCGGTCGACTTCAACGGGGTCGTGCCCGGTGGGTCGAACGCGGTCGCCGTCAACGTCACCGCCGTGAACGCCGCGGCGCCGGGATACCTCACCGTCTTCCCCTGCAGCGATGCGCGGCCGAACACGTCGACGGTCAACTTCGTCGGCAACGAGGCTCGGCCGAACAACACGATCGTCGGGCTGTCCGCTGGTCGGATCTGCATCTTCAGCGACGCCGCTACCGACGTGCTCGTCGACCTGCTCGGATCGTTCGGCGCCGGTGGCCTGGCCTATCTGCCCACCCCGCCGGTCCGGGTACTCGACACCAGGCGGTCCGGAACGCTCGGTCCCGGCGTGGCGGTCGCCTACAGCGTGAGCGCGGCCGGCCTCGGCGGCCAGGTGCCGGGCGCCGCGTACGTCAACGTCACGGCTGCCAATCACGTCGCACCCGGCTACGTGACGACGTATGACTGTGTGACTCGCCGCGACACGTCGACGTTGAACCAGCAAGTCGGTCAGGCGACCGCGAACGGGGCGATCGTGCCGTTGTCGGCGCTGCAGTCGTGCGGCTGGACGTACGGCGGCGGGGATCTGATCGTCGACCTCAATGGTTGGTGGGTGCCCTGAGGGTGCTGCGGACTACCGTTGACCCACGATGGAGCACCACCCGAAGTTCGAACACAGCCGCTTCGTCGGCGACAAGCGCACGCAGTTGGTCTACGACCTCGATTCGTGGGACGACCCGGCGATCATCGACGAGATCGTCGCCGAAGGCGTGGGTTTGAGCTTCGGCCCGGACACCCTCGCCGAAGCTCGCAACCGCGGGTACACGCTCGCCGAGCCGGGCATGCGTCGCCGCCACCGCAAGCCGCGGGCCTGACCGGGCCGGATCAGGAGGTCGTGTGACATGCCGGGGATGAACGAGCGGTTCGTCTCGAACGGCCTGGAGCTCGCGTGTCACATCGCCGTCCCGTCGGGAGCGATCGAGCGCGGTCCGGCGGTCATCCTGTGCCACGGGTTCCCGATCGCGTCGCTCGACGCACGAGCGCGCCGGCGGCACGTTTCCCCAGCTGATGGATCGCACCGCCCACGAACTCGGATGCGTTGCGATGACGTTCAACTTCCGAGGGTGCGGCAACAGCGAGGGTGACTTCTCGTTGCAGGGATGGGTCGACGATCTGCGCAACGCGATCTCGCATGTGCTCACCGTGCACGAACCGACCGGCGTCATCTTGCTGGGCACGAACACGGGCGGATCGATCGCGATCTGTGTCGCTGCCGATGATCCGCGTGTGTCGGCGGCCGGGCTGTTGAGTCCTCGCGCCGATTTCGATGACTGGGCCGAGCATCCTCGACGGTTCCTCGAGCACGCCCGCGACATCGGGGCGATCCACCATCGCGACTTCCCGCCGTCGGTGGAGGAGTGGACTCGCGAGTTCCGCCGGTTCCGGCCGGTGGCGTCGGCGCGGCGATTCGCTCCGCGCCCGCTGCTGGTGATGCACGGCGAGGAGGACGACAGCGTGCCCGTGTCCGATGCGCGCCAGTTGGTGAACGCCCACGGCAGCGCCGAGCTGAGCCTGTTCGAAGGCGCCGGGCACCGGCTGCGGCACGACCCGCGAGCGGTGGCGGTGTTGCTCGGCTGGCTCGACAGGATCCGGTCGACGCACGTGCACCCCAGCGCGGAACGAGTGTGACGGCGCCGGTTGACGCTGCAGCTTCGGAGCGCACTCGACGAGCGTTCCCTGTCGACGCCCGTGACGTTGCAGTGCTCGGCGGCACGGTCGTGCTGTGGTCCGCCGTGATGGTGCTGGCAGCCCGCTCCGTTGGGCTGTCGGTGTTGTCGACGTCCACGTGGGGCCGGTGGGACAGCGGTCTGTACCTGTCGATTGCGAAGGACGGTTACATCTTCGAGCGGTGCGTGGACGTGGCGAATCGTGGCCCGGAGGACTGGTGCGGGAACTCCGGTTGGTTCCCGGCGTATCCGTGGATGATGCGGTTCGGGTCGTGGCTCGGCTTCGGCTACGACACGTTCGGACGGATCGTCTCGTTCGTGGCGATGGTCGGCGCCTGGACGGCGTTGTGGTTCGGTTTCCTGCGGCGACGCTCGTTGGTTGTCGGCGCGTTGGGCATGGTGATCGCCGCGACGTTCCCGGCGAGCGTGTACTACGGGGCGGTCTTCCCGGTCTCGTCGATGCTGGTCGCTGTGCTGCTTGCGTTGTGGTGTCTCGACCGGCGCCGCTGGTTGCTCGCGGGAATGTGCGGTGCAGTGGCCGCGACGATGTACACCTCGGGCTTTCTCGTCGGGACGATCGCGTTGGTTCCGCTGCTCGCACCGTCGGTCGGCGATCTGCGTGCCCGGTTGCGCGCGACGCTTGCGGTCGGTGGTCCGGTGGCGCTCGCCTACGTGGCCGTGATGGCCAACTTCCAGCGCGAGGTGGGAGCGTGGAACGCCTCGTTCGAGACTCAGTCCAGCTACAACCTGTCGCCCACGTCACCGGTCACCACGATCCGCCGTCAGTTCGCCACGATGGGCAGCGACGCGCTCCCCGGAGCAATCGGCGCCCAGACCGCACTCGTGCTGGCGATGGTGGTGGCAGCCAGCTGGGTGGTCGTGCGGTACGGAGACGACCTGTCGTTCGGCGAGTGGGGCACTGCCATCCTGTGCGGATTCCTCTGGATCATCCCACTCACGCTCGGCAGCGATCTGTCGCTGTATCGCGCCGAGTCACTGCTGCTGCCCATCGTGATCCTGCTCGTGCGGCTGCGACCACCGGTGCTCGCCGTGTTCGCCGTCGTGTGCGTGCCCGTCGCCTACAAGATGGCGCAGCTGTTCTTCGATGCGACGTTGATCTGAGGGTCTCCGGTTTGCGCTCTGACGCGCTTTCATCCGGCTGCATGAGAGAGGCGCTCCATGATGGTGACTCCCGGCGAGGTGGATGAGTAGCGTTCGGCAAACGTTTGACGGCACTGCTGGGTGGCTTGACCGACCGCGACGTCTCGGGCTGTCCTGGCCGACCGATGTCGCCTGGAGTGCGACAAGACCGGTCTGTATCGAACGCACGAAGACCTCGCGCGTCAGCTGACGGCCGTCACCGCTGATCTTGATGCGATCCGATCGTCACGTTCCTGGCGCATGGTCCGGAGTGTCTCGCGTCCGGTTCATGCGGTGGTCGAAGCGATTCTGGGGCGCTGAATCACGGACGTTCACGTGGCGGCGAGATTCTGCGCGTACATGGTCCCGAACTCGCGCTCGGACGGTTGCCGGGCCATACGTGCGCCGGCCTGCGACGCCAACGCTGCCCGGAGCGCCTCGTCGTGCACGAGGCGACGCATCCAGTGCGCAGCAGCCTCGAGGTCGGGATCAGCCCACAGCGCATCGTTCGGGTATGCGCCGCGCCCGTCGCCCACGCGGACGAGTTCGGCGTCAACCAGTGCGGCGCACGAGTCGTCCATGAAGTCGAGGTTTCCGCCATATCTCGTTGCGAGGACGGGGGTACCCAGCCACATCGAATCCGCAAGCTGCAGCCCGAGTCCCTCACTTCGATGGAGCGACACGAAGCAGTCGGCTGCAGCGAGGAACTCGGCGTGCTCCTCGACGCCGAGATTTTCGCTGAGAACGGAGATGCGTGAATCTGCGGCAGCAGCGGAGACGATGTGGTCGAGGTCGTCGGGGAGGCCTTCACCATTGAGGACCTTCAAGGTGAGCCGGACTGGAACCGTGCGTTCGTCGCCGAATGCACGGACGAACGAGGTGATACTGCCGAGAGGATTCTTCCGATGGATGATCGAGAACAGATCGAGGCTCGACACGAAGTGGAACGACTCCGGGCCGAGACGGTGCCGCCATCGATGCACCCCTGCTTCGGTCGAAGTCGGCTCAGCCAGGTAGGTCGGAAGCAGGCGAACGGGCTTGTCCTTCCCGATATACGCATCGAAGATGAATCGCGTCGGCGCCCAGATCTCATCGACGATGTCGATCGCTGGTTCATGAGACGCTGGTACTTCGGCCAGTTCCCAGAACCAATATCCGATCATCCGCTCCGTCACGGCCCTGACGGCGGGGAGCGCATCCCAGACAGCAGGGAGTTCTGTCGCGGTCACGATGGCAAGGGTGTGTTCGAAGAGGTCGTCCGGAACCGGCGCAGGGTCGCGAAGTCGCGGGCTGTTCGTGCCGGTCACATCGACCGTTCGAGTCTCAATGCCGGCGGCGTGAAGCGATCTGGTGATCTGACGGGCGGCCTGGCCGAGTCCGCTGGTCACGTGGTGATATCCGAGCACATTCACACCTCTGATGTTCACAACGGGCACGATGCGGGTCTCACGAGTGGATGCTGCGACAGCGTTGCACGACGGAAGATCGTACTGGCGAAGCCGGTTCAAACTGCCGCCGTCACGCCCCGCTCTGCGTCGCCACCACCCTGCTCATCGTCGGCAAACTCCTCACCTGGCGAGTCCGCTGGGACCCCTGATGACAGCGCGTACCCGCTCAAGTCCTAGGCCGTCCATACGGGCCGCAGTGAAACGGTCATGGCGATCAGGACGGTCGCAAAGGCCACAAGCGTTGCGATCTCCACCAGGAGCAGTGGCTCGAAAGGAGCCGCCAGCATCGCCACGAAAGTCACGACTCCCAGGAGCCAACAGATCGCCGCCTGCTTCGAACGGTTGACTCCGATCAGGGTGACCGACAGGGCTATGACGATCATCGCAAGGGCGTTCGCTGCTGCGAGAATTGTGATATCCCGTCGGCTTACGACGTCCACGAAGAAGAGCTCGACGAAGAACGGGCCAGCAACGAATGATCCCATCACTGCTGCACCTCCAAGGGCCGCGGTGAACTTCAACAGACGGATCAGCGTCGTTCGCACCTTCACCATTTCGCCGAGCGCAGCGAACGTGGTCACCGCAGGGAGCAGCGAGACCTTGACCGCCTGAAACGCGAACAGCGGCAAGCGGGCGATCACAAGTGCGCTGAGGAACGTTCCCGCCGCCGCGTTGTCGTCGGAGATCGCCGCAACCGCCGCCGGGCCGATGTTCAGCAGGAATGCCTCGCTGAGCGACATCACCATCAGCAGCCCAACCGCCGGCGAGAGATCGTCCCACCTGGCAGGCGGCCCCGCCTCGAGCAGTCGACGCCCACCGACGAGACCGACACCAGCAGCAACGAGGAAGCTGAGCGCCATGACGAAGCCAAACGCTGCGGCGCCCGTCGCCGCCGCTATCGCCAGGGCAACTCCCCCGATCAGCCGCGTTGCTCCTTCGCTGCCGAGCGTGCGTGAGTACGCTGGGAACCGCTTGTGTCCACCGAGTACCCCTCGCACGACCGACAACGACATGAAGCCGCCGAAACAGCACAGCAGCGCAACGAGGAGTGCGGGATCGTCGGTCAGCAGTTCGTCGAGTCCGAGCGGCCAGGTGACCAGTGCGGCGAGACTCACGACCACGAGCCCGGCGAGACCGAGAAGCGCGGCCCGCGAAACCACTGGCTTCGACCCATGGCCAGCCGCGTTGCGCTTGGCGGTGGAGTGTCCGATGGCTTGTTCGAGGGGTTGGAAGAGGCCGGGGCCGACGATGAACGTGAGACCCCACACGACTGCGAACGCGCTGTACGCCGTCTCATCGAGGGATCGGCGCGCAATTCCGAGGTACACGTAGGTGAGCACGCCGGTTGCCAGGAGACCGACGAAAACGGTTGCGGTGCCGGTGGGGAGCGGGTTGGTGGACCGAGCGACTCGTTGCATGATGGCGGGACGGCGCCGGAACATGCGGAGCGCAGTTCGGAATCTATCCGGTGGTGGGCGGAGCTGTCTGCGAGCCCGGGAGGCAGGGCTGGTGTCCACGGAGTGTCGCTCTACACTACCGCGGTGTCATTTGGACTCCGACAGGCGCTTCTCATCGCAGCAGGAGGAATCGTCCTGCTCGCCCTCACTGGCCTATTGGCACGCAGACAACGCATCTCGCTGCGATATGCCATTGGATGGACGCTGATCGCGTTGTTCGGCGTAGTAGGAGCACTGCTGACTCCGCTGGTCGAACCATTGTCGGAACTTTTCGGGATGTCGCCAACCGGCCTCCTGCTCGCTACCGCAAGTGTCGTTCTGCTGTCCATCACGATTCTCCTGTCGATCTCCGTCTCCGGCCTGCAGACTCAGGTGCGTGACCTGGCAGAGGCTCACGCGCTGCTCGAACGGCAGCTCGAGGACACCGTCGTCGGGCAGATGGACGACTCGTGAGCCGCCTGCTCGTCGTCGTTCCCGCCTGGAACGAGGAACGGTCGGTCCACGACGTGGTCGCCGGGATCCGGTCGGCCGGGTTCGACGTCCTGGTGGTGGACGACGGATCCAAGGATGCAACGAGCAGGACGGCTGCTGTGGCCGGCGCAGCGGTGATGCGACTGCCCATCAACCTCGGTGTCGGTGGTGCTCTCCGCTGCGGATTCAGGTACGCCGTCGAGCGCGGCTACGACGCCGTCGTCCAATGCGATGCCGATGGTCAGCACATTCCGTCCGAGATCGCCGCACTCGTCGCCGCTCAGGCCGCATCAGGCGCGCATCTCGTCATCGGCAGTCGATTCCATCCGGATGCTGACGGGTTCGACGTCGGTCTTGTCAGACGGTTCGTGATGAGGTTGCTCGCGCGATCGGCGAGTCGAGCGACCGGCACCGCCATCAGCGACGCCACATCTGGATTCCGGTTGTTCGCCGAACCGCTCTTGTCCGCATTCGCAGCCGAGTTCCCTGCGCACTACCTCGGTGACACGTACGAAGCTGTGGCAACGGCCGGTCGGGCCGGCTACTCAGTCGTCGAGCTTCCCGTTCGCATGCGAGCACGAACCCACGGTCAATCGTCGGCCTCGCCGGTTGCGGCAGCTCGATTGACGATTCGAGCTCTCGTCGTCGTCGGTGCTCGGCTTCACTTCAACATTCCGCCCTGCCCGGTCGCCACGGTCGTGGCCGACGGCCCGGTCGGAACCGGGACGACCCGACTCTGACCGCCGTCAACACTCTCGGAGCCACCATGCGCATTTTGTTTGTCCACGAAGTCAACTACATGCGCAAGGTGGTCTACGAGATCCACGACTTCCCCGAGTTGCTCTCGTCGAGGGGGCACGAGGTGTCGTTCGTCGATTTCGCCGAGGACGAGGATCCGGCTGGTTGGGCTCGGTACGTCGACCTGCGCACTCGGGAGGTGACCGGCGTGGCACGAGCACACGACGGAGCCTCCGTGCGCGTCGTCACGCCCGGGCGTGTCGCCCCGCCGCCACTGGATCGCCTGATCGCACCGGTTGCCCAGGTACCGACTCTTCGCCGGGAACTGCGCGACGGTGGCTACGACGCCGTCGTCCTGTACGGCGTGCCGACGAACGGCTGGCAGACCGTCTGGCTGGCTCATCACTACGGCGTCCCGGTGCTCTTCAGGTCGATCGACGTGTCGCATGAACTGCGCAGCAGCACGTTCAGACGCGCGATCCGACGGGCCGAGCGTTTCATCCTCGAAAGAGTGGACGGGGTGTCGGCGAACAACGTGGCGATGCGGCGCTACGCCATCGCCAACGGCGCTGCGCGACCGGACGTCTCGGTCGACTATCCCGGCCTCGACCTCGAACGGTTCGCTCCCGGCGAGCGGCCGGTCCGACTTGCCGAGCGCTACGGGATCGCCGAGTCCGACCGGGTCGTGCTGTTCATGGGCACGTTCTACCGGTTCAGTGGGCTCGACTGGTTCATCGATGGCATCGCCGAGACGCTGCGGCGCCGACCTGATGTGAAGCTGTTGCTCATCGGGGGTGGCGAGGCGGATGGCGATCTCCGGCAGCGAGTTGCGGACTCGGGTCTCGGGTCGCAGGTCGTGTTCACCGGATTCATCGACTACCCCGAACTCGCCGATCACCTTCGTCTCGGTGATGTCGCGATCACGCCGTTCGAGGAAGAGTTGGTGACCCACTGCGCGCTCCCCGGCAAGATGCTGCAATACGCGGGCTGCGGGCTTCCCACCGTGAGTACGAGGCTCGAGGGGATCCAGGGACTCATCCCCGAGGGTGCCGGTGCGCTGTACCGCGAACCCGGAGCATCGTTCGTCGGAGCGGTGATACGGCTTCTCGATCAGCCCGAGGAACGTCGGACTGCCGGTCAGCTCGCGAGACGGACGATGGAGGACGAGTGCAGCTGGGATCGAGCGATCGAGAACTTCGAGCAGGCGATCCTCCGGGTGGTCGAGAAGCGCGGCGACCGCTGAGTACGATCGGCCGCGCATGACTGACATTTTCGGAGGCAAGCGCATCCTCATCACGGGCGGCACGGGCTCGCTCGGCAAGACATTGACGAAAAGAATTCTGTCTGGACGTCATGGCACTCCGGAGCGTGTCATCATCTTCAGTCGCGACGAGGCCAAGCAGCACGAGATGCGGATGTCGTACCTCCAGCGGAGAGTGGCGACCGATGAGGTCATCTTCCACAACTTCGAGCGGACGCTCGAGTTCGCGATCGGTGACGTTCGAGACTTCGCGTCGGTCGCACGAGTGTGCTCCCAGGCCGACATCGTGTTCAATGCCGCAGCACTGAAGCAGGTGCCGTCATGCGAATACTTTCCCTACGAGGCGGTGCGAACCAACATCGAGGGCCCGGAGAACATCGTTCGGGCGATCAGCGAACTTCGGCTCCCCGTGGAGACCGTGGTCGGAATCTCGACCGACAAGGCGTGCAAACCAGTCAACGTCATGGGGATGACCAAGGCCCTGCAGGAGCGAATCTTCCTTGCGGCGAATCTCCGCTCCGAGGTCACACGTTTCGTGTGCGCCCGCTACGGAAACGTGCTCGCTTCGCGAGGATCGGTGATCCCGCTGTTCCACGATCAGATCCGCGCCGGTGGGCCCGTCACCATCACCACGCCGGACATGACCAGGTTTCTCCTCAGTCTGGAGCAGGCAGTGGACACGATCGTCGCTGCGGTGGAGTACGCCGCACCTGGGGAGACATTCATTCCCAGGGTGCCGGCTGCGCTGGTGACCGACATTGCCGAGATCCTCATCGGCGACCGGCCAATCGAGACAAGGATCATCGGAATTCGGCCCGGCGAAAAGGTCCACGAGTCCCTGATCTCCGACGAGGAAGCAACGAGAACGGTCGAGCGTGGGGAGTACTTCGCGATCCGATCGATGCTCCCGGAGGTGGACCGCGGCGATCAGGCCCCACCGGCGCTCGTCGGCGAGTTCAGCTCCGACCGGTTCGTGATGGATCGGGACGGCACCAGAGCCTTGCTCGAACAGAACCAGCTGCTGCTGTCCGACCGCGTGGAAGAACTCGACGATGAACTCCTGCGTTGATGTCGCCGACGTCGCCGGTTCCGAATCGGACCGTCGTCGTTCATGAGGGTTCTGGTACTCGGCGCCGGTGGGATGATGGGTCACATGGCATGCCGGTTGCTGACCGACTCGCACGACGTCGTCGGAACAATCCGTTCCGAGTGGACTGATCGGTCTGCCATCGCGCGGTTCGTGTCGAGGGACTTCTGTATCGATGGCGTCGATGTCCTCGACGTCCGCCAAGTCGAGCAGGTCCTCGACACGGTCGGGCCTGACGTGGTGCTCAATTGCGTGGGAATCGTCAAGCAACTGAGCGCTGCGAAGGATGCGCTGCAGAGCATCGAGTGCAATTCGCTGCTCCCGCATCGGTTGGCTGTCCTGTGCTCCGACAGGGGCGCGCGCTTGATCCACCTCAGTACTGACTGCGTGTTCTCCGGACACCGAGGCATGTACACGGAGGACGACATCCCCGATCCCGTCGATCTGTATGGTCGAAGCAAGTTGCTCGGCGAGACTGCGACCGAGGAGGGGCTGACGATCCGCACGTCGATCGTCGGTCGCCAGATCAGCGGTTCGACGAGCTTCTTCGAGTGGATCCTCTCCAGCCGTGACCAGCAGGTGAAAGGCTTCGATCGCGCCGTCTACAGCGGTGTGACGACGATGGCGCTTGCTCGGATCGTTTCCCGGATCATCGACGAGCACCCGGACCTTTCGGGCGTATGGCAGGTCGCCTCGACGCCGATCACGAAGTATGAACTGATTGTTCGGCTGAATGAGTTGCTTGCGCTCGGGATCGATGTCGAGCGTGACGTTGAGATGGAGTGCGACCGCAGTCTCGACGGGAGCCGGTTCGAGAACCACACGGGAATCGTGGTTCCGAGTTGGGATCAGATGTTGGCCGATTTCGTTGCCGACGAGCCCTCGTACAGTGGGTTGGGGGCGTCGACGTGAAGGTCATGACGGTCGTGGGCACCCGCCCGGAACTGATCAAGTTGAGCCGGGTGATCGCGCGTCTCGACGAAATGGGTGAGCACGTGCTGGTGCACACGGGCCAGAACTTCGACCACGAGCTCAATCAGGTCTTCTTCGACGAACTCCAGATCCGTGCTCCCGACTACTTCCTCGACGTCGCCGGCGATGGTCTCGCGTCGACGATCGCCAATGTGCTTGTGCGCACGGACGAGGTCTTCGAGAAGGAGGCACCGGACGCGCTCCTGGTGTTGGGAGACACCAACAGTGCGTTGTGCGTCCTGATGGCGAAGCGGCGCCGTATCCCGATCTTCCACATGGAGGCCGGGAACCGATGCTTCGATCAACGGGTGCCGGAGGAGATCAATCGCAAGGTTGTCGATCACCTCAGTGACATCAACCTGCCGTACACGGAACATGCTCGTCGCTACCTTCTGGCCGAAGGACTTCCGCCCGATCGCACCATCAAGACCGGGTCGCCGCAGCGCGAGGTCATCGAGCACTATCGATCGCTGATCGAGGAATCCGACGTGCTCGAGCGCCTGGAGGTCGATTCTCGCCGGTACTTCATCGTCAGCATTCACCGCGAGGAGAACGTCGACAGCCCGCTCCACCTGGCGGCGCTCGTCGATTCCGTCAACGAGGTGGCCCGGGTACACGACCTTCCGGTCATCCTGTCGACCCACCCCAGGACGCGTCTGCGGCTCGAGGCGGCTGGGCACCACTTCGATCCGCGAGTCCGAGCCATGGCACCGCTTGGTCTGCCGGACTATCTGGCCCTGCAGCTCCACGCCTACTGTGCAATCTCCGACAGCGGCACGATCACCGAGGAATCCTCGATGCTGGGATTCCCGGCAGTCACCGTCCGCGAAGCGCATGAACGACCCGAGGGGATGGACAACGGCGTCGTCGTGATGACGGGCGTGGGACAGGAGCGACTTCTCGAAGCAATCGAACTGACAGTTCGTCAGTTCGAGACGGTCGGTCCGCCCGCCCTACCCGAGGACTACAGCCCGCTCGACGTGTCCTGGAAGGTCTGCAAGCTGATCCTCAGCTACACCGACTACGTGCGCCGCGTCGTCTGGCGGGAGTGAACTGAGACCAGGTCCGCAAGTACGGTGTCGCAGCATGCTGACCACTCGCTTCCACGGGTTCGACGTCCCCAACGATCTGATGCTGAAAACCGGCGGGGGCCCTGACACCTTCGAGCTGATCTCCGATCAGCACATTCGGAACGTGAGCAGCCAACATCCGCTCACCTCCGGGCTTCACGTCGTCGAAATCGGATGTGGGATCGGCAGGGACGCCATACCGCTGATCGAGCTCGTCGGTCCGACCGGCTCGTACGTGGGTACGGACGTCATTCGCGAGTCCATCGACTGGTGTCAGCAGAACATCACGGCGCTGCACCAGAACTTCCGATTCGTGTGGCACGACATCCACGACAGCCTGCACAATCCTTCGGGCACCTTGCAGCCAGACGAGGTCCGGTTGCCTGCAGACGACGCGTCGGTCGACCTTGTGTTCGCACAGTCGGTCTTCACACACATGCTTCCCGATCAGTTCACCCACTTTCTCGTAGAGGCAGCGCGTATCGTCAAGCCCGGCGGGACGGTCTACGCAACATGCTTTCGGGTGAATGACGACATTCTGGAATCGGCCAGGCGGACGAATCTCACCCAGTTCGATCTCCGTTTCGAACACGAGCACCAACCTGGCTGTTTCGTGAACGAACTCGAGCATCTCACCGGTGCCGTTGCGTACGACGACCATTGTCTCGGTCAGTTCGTACGTGGAGCGGGTCTCGAGTTGCGTGGACCCGTTCGGCTGGGTGCATGGTCAGGTCATTTCCCCGTGTGTTTCGACGGTCAGGACGTCCTCGTACTCGGGAAGCCCGACGGCAGACCGCTGAATCGGTGCACTCGTGCACGCCGAGCAGTCCTGCCGTGGACTCGGGGAGCGTCTCGGTTCGGGATCGGTATCGCGGTCGAGTGGGTCAACGAAGCAGGTTGTCTGCGACGATGACTGCGACTCACGAAGGAGCCGAATGCAGCGAGACCGAAACCTCGTCGCCGCGTATCGAACGCAGCAGCCGTGACGGCAGCCATCGGCGAAAGCAGCGAGCCGCCGTAGCGCGCCGGGGACGGGATCGCCTCGCCCACGACGAACTGAACGACGAGAATGAGCGCAGGGCTCCCGACCACCAGGAGCAGCGTGGTCGCCGCTGCGACGCCCCACTTCTCGTCATCGAACTGCCGATACACCAGCAGCGCCGAAACAGCCGGCGACGACCAGGGCCGCGCTGAAATACGCGATCGTCGGATCACTGTCGCTCGTGACACTCTGGCCGAGCCGGAAAATGAAGGCGGTGGTCTCCCGAACGAGCAGGTTCGCGGTGAGCGTTTGCGAGACGCCCTGATCAGGCGAAGTGCCGACGGCCAGGAGTGATCGTGCGAATTGCCAGATCGCCTGCACGACGAGGAAACCGAGCAACAACCCTGTTGCGCCGAGCACGTACCGATCGCGGCGCCTGCGGGCCGGACTTGCGGTTCGTGACGAGATGCCACGCCAGGAAGACAATCGCCGCTCCGATCGCGAGGGCGTTCTGTGTCTTGACAGCGCCACCGATTGCTCCAGCCACGACGAGCGTCCACCAGGGCCATCGTCCGCTCGAGAAGCGGAGTGCCGCAAGCATCACGAGAGCTCCGACCGCGAGGTTGAGGTTGTCGGGGGTCAGGTAGCTGTTCGTGTATCGGGTCAAGGGGAGCGAGGCGACTACGCCGGCGGCGCCGACTGCCGACGCGAGTGACGCACCAAGCTGCACCCCGAGCACCGCAATGCCGACCAACCCGAGGAAGAGCCACACTGCGCCCATCATCCTGCTGGAGGTCAGAAGGTCGTCCGACAGCCCCACCGCACGAATGACCGCAGCACCGCCCGCCGTGAGCACGAAGTACGTCGGTGGGTGGATGTCGGCGCCGGTGATCCCGCCCTGGGGGTACTCCCCGGAGATGTACGGTCCTCCGCAGGGAGAGCCCATGAGCCCGTAAGCCTGCACACCACGGCACGAGAGGACCTCAAGGGTCTCGCCGAGGACCGACTCTCCACGTTGGGCAACACCGAAATCGGTCGCTTGGTCGATGGCGTCCAGGTAGACCCATTCGTCAAACAATGTGAGTTCTGGCTGGTCAGGAATGTAGGTGGCGACGATCAGCAGGAGAAGATGCCAGGACTCCCACGGCGAACCCCCAGTTACGACGAGATGGTGGGTGAGTGCCGGTCGACTGGTCGGAGGACGCTGCGGGGCTCGTCGTGCCCGCGAGCGGGTCAGTCGGTGGACGATCGCTCATACGAATCGCCTGGCCTGCATTGCAAGCATGGGACCGAGGCCGCGATCTGGTCGTGAGACAGCGCTGTTCGGGCTTGACCGGATGCGGCATTTCCGTCGTCGCTGCGCTGACCAGGGGGGAGTAGACCACGCGCCACCCCTCCGCTCCGAGCGATCTCGCCAGCAGGAGGCCGCTGCGGTCGATCGAGACGGAGGCGGGGAGTCCGTCCAGAGCCCGAAGCAGGCGAGCCCGGTCTGAGATCACGCAGCGAACATCTACCATCTGGACCGTATGCGGCTTGAATGCGATCGCATACGGGCCTGGGTCCTGTGCCGATCGTCCGGACATCGGTGACCTGAAACCCGGCGTACGTCCGGATCCTCGAACTCCGCTCCGGAAGCGACGCTCCCGTCCGTCCAGATCGACCGCCCGACCGCACACCACCCCGATGTCGGACAGAAGCTCGAACCACTTCACCGCTTCCCAGGTGGTGTCGGAACCACCGACGAGCGCGTGGGAGTCGAGGATCCAGACGAAGCGTGAGCTGATTCCGTCGAGCACCGCCGCAAGCTCCTCGATCGACGCCGAACCTGACGGGCCCGTGTGAACCGACTCGAATGGAAATGTCCCGTTCGCAGCGACACTCGATCGCGTGTAATTGCTCATCTCGCCGAGCGACACGAGCGCGACGCTGGGAGCGTCGAGGTGCTTCCGTCGTAGATGGAATTCGGTGGCGCCGCGCCACAGCGGAAACTCGGTGACCTCGTAGCGCTCGGGGTGTCCCGTGTCGGCCGCCATGCGAGTGAACATGGCCTTCACCGAATCCTGCTGCGCCGATTCCGGGCGATCGGTGTTCGTGCTCGAGCCTGCGTGACGTCGCCAGTGATACAACACTTCGGGCACGTGGACGATGCGTCCGCCGACGCGTCGGATGCGTTCGACGGTGTCCCAGTCGTGGCACCACTCGAAACTCGGGTCGTCGTACAAGCCGAGGTCCACCGCTGTGGTGCGCTTGATGCACAGGGCGTGCCAGACGTAGGAACCCGAAAGATGCAGGACCGGATCCCAGTCGGGCCGCAGGAACGGGTCACGGTGCCGGTCACCGTCGAGGACGTCCTCGTCCGAGTGGACGAGGTCCGGAAGGTCTTCCGAAGCAGCCACGGAGGCCAGGATCGCAAGAGCGTCCGGCGTGAGGAGATCGTCGGCATCGACCGGAACCAGGTACTCGCCGGAACATTCGGCGAGGCAGGCTCGCATCGTGCCCAGGATTCCCACCTTGGGCCCACCTGTGGTCCGGACGGCACGGGACGCGACCAACGTGTCGATGAGCTGCCTGAGATCCGCCGAGATCTCGCCGTCGATCCCGATGATCCATTCGACTGGTGTGACGGTCTGATCTGCCAAACACGATCCAAGTTCGGCGAGCAGGCCGGCGTCGGTCCCGGAGTACACCGGCGTGATCACGCTGAGTGACGGAGGGTTGGCCGGAGCGGGGAATCGCTGGGATCGGATCTCGACCTCGCACGCGAGCCAGTCGTGATAGGTGATCGAGGGAACGGCGGGACGCTCCTCGAGTTCGAGGAGATGCTGGTCCCGCTTCGCTCTCGTCGTGGGGCGGGACGGATCGTTGGGCTCGAGCGACAGGTGCTGCGATCGGTTGCGGCCGCTCGCCAGCGTCGCAGCGACACGACCGATCTCGACACGGGTTGTCTCCGCCCACTGTTCATGGAACGGTCGCTCGACTCGAGCCCGCAGGAGCGGAGAGTAGGCGATGCGATGCCCAGAGGTGGCCGCCTCGAGCGAGAGCCAGGCCCCGAGAGTCGAGAGATCGGCGAGGTCGCCAGCGACGAGGACAGACTGCACGCTGCGGGCCAGGAAGACCGTGTGGTCTCCTGCCAGACCGTCGACGGATCGCTGCTTGAGATTCTGGCTGAACCAGCCGCGCGAGTCTTGAGCTGCGCCGTGTTCGGGGCTGCCCCACCCTGTCGGCCCGAATCCGAAGACGTCCCCCGCACTCGAGATTCGCTGGTCACGTTCGATCGGGCCTCCGAGACCGACGACGTCCGGATGCAGCTCGAAGAGACCCAACGCTTCCCAGTACCAGTCGCTCCGAAGCGGTTGCGCGGAGGCGTTGAGGATGTGGATGAGCGCATCTCGAGCGACGGCGTCAGCTGCGATCTCGCGGAGCCGATCGACATCCGACACAGCAAGGTGATGGATCGAGTGGTCGAGGAGCGCAAGAGGATCGAGGTTCGCCGGACCGTCTCCGATGACGACGGACACGAGCGGGCGAGGATCGACACGACGGCGTCGTATCCACCAGTCCAGTTGATCGGGACTGTCTGGATGCACCTCGACGGTGAAGTGTTCGAAATCGGCCCGAGCCTCGACGAATCGCTCCAAGACCCTGCGGTGGGTGGCGAGGGCATAGGGTTTCGCGTTCGGATTGCCGGCGGTCGACGACGAATGGATTCGCCACGCGTAGACGATCTCCGGGACGTGATGCGGAACGACTCCGGTGTTGGAGACGCGCATGAACAGATCCCAGTCCGGGCTGGCCTCGGTATAGGGATCGAGATACGCGCCCACCGCGATCGCGAGTTCCCGGTCGACGCCGCAGAGGTGGGCGATGTAGCAGGAGTTCACGAAGAGCACGGGATCCCAGTCGGGCTTGAGATAGGGCTCGAGGAACTGACGGTCGAGCTTGTCCTCGTCGCTGTAGAACGCTCTCGGCCAGCCGTGCTCGTCGAGGGACGACGCGACGACCCTCAGAGCATCCGCCGTCAGCAGGTCGTCGTGGTCGAGGTGCACGATGTATCGCCCGACGGCCCGGTCGAGGCACGACCGCATCCCGCCGAGAATTCCGAGATTTGCCGGATGGGTCTCGATCTTGACGCGGGGGTCGCCTCGTAGTTCGTCGAGAACGGCGAGCGTGTCGGGATTGGTGGAGCCGTTGTCGGCGATCACCCACTCCCAACCGTCGATGAGTTCCTGCGCCTGTACCGAGTCGGCGAGTGCTCGCAAGTAGTTGCCGGGCGTGTTCCAGACCGCGGTCAGAAGACTGAACGTCACCGTGTCGGGGAGCACGGGGACCGGATACTCCGAGCGACGATCTTCGATTCTTCTGGTGCGCCACCGGTTGTATCGGTCCGGGGGGCAGAGCAGCGCTGGATCGCCCGAACTCTCTTTGGGATCTCCGAGATCGACAAGCACCTCGTGGACGGTTGGTAGCACGTCCTCGAACACCTCGTCCCACGTCTGCGGGAGAGCCAGTGACGATGCGGCGAGACGATCACCGACGTCGTCGAGGCGTTCGACCGCGTCAGCGAGGCCCTGTGCAATGCCCTCGATCGTGGCCGGGGTGCCGATGATGTTCCGCGAGATTCCGGCGAGGCCTTCCTTCGTCTTCGGGCCGAACTCGGTGGTCACGGAAACGCCGCCGCACGCCGCCATCTCCAACGGGGGATAGCTGGGGTGCGGCGCGAGCATCAGCGACAACAGGATGTCGCTCTCGCGCATCTGCTCGCCGTAGCCAGCGAAGTCCTTCCACGGAAGTGGGCGCAGGACGCTGCGTCGACCCACCGCCACCGGCTCGAACCGCTCGCCCATCCCGCAGAACTCCCACTCCGATTCATCGAAGATGCCCTGCTGAACGGCGAGCTGGACAGCTGCCACACCTAGCTCGAACAGGTTGCGCAAGCCGTTGACTGGCCGGGCATAGAAGAGCAGCCGACGTTTGGGGTGATGGCTCGACGGCACCGCCGGACGAAAGAGCGTCCGATCCACCGTTGGTTCGAAGACGATCGCGGAGGCCACGAAGCCCGGATCAGCGAACCGCCCGACACCTTCCGCAGCGAGGTGGTCCAGGAGGAACCGGGAGTTCACGATCGGTACGTGGTCGAGGTCGTACGTTTCGATCGCCAACGCGTACTGACTCGACGATGCGAAGAACAATGGCTCGAAATCCTGGATCAGATAGAGGAATCGCTGCTGTCGAACCAAGGGGAGAGCGGCCTTGACCGACTGGGCCGTCCACCATGCGGTTGCCATGAACAGATCGTTCTCGCCGATCTCGACAGGGCGATGTCGATTCGACCCATCGATCACCTCGACGTTCGGAAGTCGGTGTCCGACGTCGCTGATGGTCGCCATGTGTTCCCACAATGCTGAGGTGTCCTCGTCGAGTGCGGCGTCGGTGGCGATGAACCGAATCGGTTGGCCCTCGGCGGCAAGACGGTACGCGAGCTGAATCGCCGTGTTCGGGCCGCCGGTCAGGTGGCGGACGCCCATGCCAGGAAGGAGCACGTTGAGACGGGGATGGGCGCCAAGCGTGTCGCAGATCCGGAAGGTGACGGGATTGAACCACGGAATCAGGCCCGGCGGGGGTCGATATGAGCCCGATGAGGCAACGTGCTCGAGATGGTTGGCGTGGCGGCCTTCAGCCCGACCGTATTGGAGGTAATGCGTCAACGGATCGATATCGGAATCGCCCACGTCCGGGTACGTACCGATGTACCAGTTGGGATCGAAGAGGGGTCCCGGGCACCGGCCCTCCCGCCATCCGTGGAGTCGATAGTGCTCGACGGGGTCGAGATTGGCAGCTGCCACCTCGGGATGACGCGCGAGGTACCACTCGCAGTCGAAAAATTCATTGGGATCTCGTCCGATCGAGCTGGTTGCCCAGTCGAGAAACGGATCCACGTCGAGAGCCGCCACATCCGGATGCTCGTTCAAATACCAGACTCGGTCGAACAGGGGATGCGCAGACCGCCCCTCGTGCTGACCATGATGCACGTAATGCAGCCATGGATCCATGCCTGCTGCGGCCACATCCGGGTTGGCGATCACGTACCAATGTCGATCGAACCGCTCCGGTTGAACCGGTAGATCGCTGGCGGCCTGCACTTCTGTAGGTGCCGCTGGCGTTGTCGGCCGAGTGACACGGCGGAGCGCTCCGCCGCGCCTTTCGGGCACCCCACCGCGGCGACCGGCGTACTTTCCCGGCGATCGAGCGAACGGTCGGTGACGGCGCCGGTGACGGTTGGGTGGCCTCACGGTGCTCTCCCGGTTCGCGAGGAACATCCGCTGGCACTGCGTGAGCGAGTTTCAGGTACTCGACGTTCGCCGCAGCCAATTCGCGTCTGGCTGTACGGAGCTGCTCTTCGGCGGACAGGCGGGCCCTGTTGACAGATTCGCTCGAGCGCCGGGCGTTTCGCACTGCCGCGTCGAGGGCTTCGATCCGCAGGTTCAACGCCTCGACGGCGTCCTCGGCCTGCGAGCGCTGTTTGGACTTCAGTTCGGCTTCGTTCGTCAGCGAGAGAAGCTCCGTCGCAAATCGATCGGTCGCCGTGGCGACGATCGCAGAGACCGAGGGCACCGCCCGATCGTCGACGAGTACGGAAGCAATCGCCCCGGTGTCGAGTCCGCCGATCGGTGACGCAATGAAGAACTTGCGGTATCCACGCTCGTCCCGCGGGCAGACGACGGCCTCGTCGTTGAGTGCACTGTTGAGGGCCGCCCGTGCCCCGGCGTCGGGTCCGAGTCGCAGGTTGAGCACGAAGTCGATCAGGTTGGTGCCGGACCAGGTAGGCAACGGAGCATTGTCCAGCACGGCGACGTGCCAGTTGTCCTGCCCCAATTCGGCGACGATCGTCTCTGCGGTCGGTAGCCCGAATGCCGCGTGTTCGTCGAGGAAGTCGACAGGCTTGTTCGAGAGTGCGACCATCAGGTTCGAAAGTTCCCGCTCGACCTCGACAACTGCCGCACTTTCGGTCGGACATGTCACCACGACAAGTGAGTCGGCCACGCGCTTGCACTCGGCCAGAAAAGACGGGCGTAAGGGCTCGGCGACGTGTTCGAGGACGTCCATTGCGATGACGATGTCGGCGGCGCAGTCCTCGAATGGCAACTGGGCGCCGGGATAGATCCTGACGATCTCGACGTCATCGAAGTTGCCGACGTCGGTACGTACCACCGAGTAGTCGGGACCAAGTGCTCGTTCCGTCAGTCGCTCCGGGCCAGACCCGACGTCAATGATTCGGATGGGGCGCGACGGGATCTCAATGGAGGCTCGTTCGACAACCTGACGCAGTAGTTCGTACCGTTGAAAGAGATCGGATTGCCACGGCAACATGTCCTCGGCCCCGACACTCACTGGACAATCCCTTCGTCAGACGGTGGGAAGAATGGCAGCTCGGCCCACCAAAGATCCAGCTGACGTGCATATCGGTCTGTGCCGAGCCATCGTCCCCATCGGTCCTCCAGTTCATCCGCTTCATGCGCCGACGGTCGTGGGTCCCGTGAGAGCGACTCGAAGTGATGGAGCTTGGCGTGGGGAGTCCAGACGATGCGGTAGCCGGCTTCGATCAACTTGAAGCCGAGATCGACGTCGTTGTAGCAATTCGGAAAGCGGATCGAGAGACCCCCGACTTCGAAGAAGACGTCTCGGCGAAGCGCTGCACATGCTGCCGTCACACCGGAGCGTTCTCCCGCGACGGTGAACATCGCATGAGGTCCAGGATCGTCAGCAGCGGCGCCGGCGCCGACGTGAAGCGGGGTGGGCGAGTAGTGGTGTCCTGCCGACTGGATTCGTCCGTCAGCGAGCAGAAGCATCGGTCCGACCATACCGACGTCGGGTTCCTCGAGGAACCCGACGAGCGTCTCCAGCCAGTCGGGAGTAATCACTTCCGTGTCGTCGTTCAAGAGCACCAGGACCTCGCCGTTCGCGCGAACGGCACCGAGGTTGACCTGCCTCGAGAAGTGAAACGGTGCATCCCATTCCACCAGGACGAGCGAAGGGCCAGCGACGTCGATCAGTCGCTTCACGATGTGGTGAGGTGTGTTCCGATCGTGGACGACGACGAATTGGACGCCCGGATACTGGCAGGTGGATGTGATGCTCTCCACGGCATTGAGGACGAGGTCGACGGGTCGACCACCGACTCTCTTCGTGTCCCCTCGTGTCGGAATGACGATCGACACCGACGGATGGCGCTGCAGTCGGCGGAGCGTGCGGTACCTGCCCGGGTGGGGAGCGATCACGTCAGCGTCGATACCCGATCGCTGGAGATGGTCCTGAACCGCGCGGCAGCCGGCGACGCTCGCCTGGGGTTTCGCCATCGCATCGCTCGCTGTGGAGCCAGCGGCTGCGCGCCACCGATACAGCACCGTCGGAATGTGAACGACTCGATTGGTGCGCTCGCCGATTCGGAGCACGAGGTCGTGGTC
This sequence comes from Ilumatobacteraceae bacterium, assembly GCA_963828415.1. Lineage (GTDB taxonomy): Bacteria > Actinomycetota > Acidimicrobiia > Acidimicrobiales > Ilumatobacteraceae > Sva-07. The sequence goes on along the minus strand of CAWHEI010000012.1, from coordinate 377,319 downwards.
CTGGGCGCCATCCAACTCGCTGTTGAGCCCTCCGAGTTCTCGTACCAGATCGGTGCGTGCCACCGTGAGGTGGTTGCAGTAGTTGTGCCCCCGGAGGCGCTCCGGTGACCACTCCGGCTTCGCGAACCAGTCGTACAGTCCACCGTTGTCGCCGATCTTGATCTCGTCGGAATACAACATGTCCGGTCGATCCCCGGCGTCGATCGCCGATGCGACGACGTCGAGGGCATCGATGGTCAGTTCGTCGTCGTGGTCCAGGAAGACGATGTACTCTCCTCTCGCCCGCTCGAGAGCAGCATTTGTCGCAGCTGAGATACCGACATTCTGGGTCAGGGTCGACACCGTGACCTTTGGGTCGGTTGCCAAGTCCAACAGGACACGCACGACTGCCTCGTCGCTTGATGCGTCGTCGGCCAGGATCCACTCCCAGTCCGCCAACGTCTGCTTCAGAACCGACTGCACGCACGCGTGGAAGTCATCGAGCCGAGGATCGAAAACCGGTGTGAGGATGGAGAAACGGGGTCTACCGGCTGCCACCTTGTCACTCATGCGGTGATCCGGCGCCACAACGCAACAGGACGGAGAACGAACTGACCGATCCTCCAACTCGTAGAGGTTTCGAGCATGTCGACCCGCCGCTCGGCTGCGGCAAGTTGTCGGTCGGTGTGGTCCATGCGATGAGCCCAGAGTTCTTCTGACCGTGCGCGTTGCGCATCGAGTCGTGCGAGCCGAGTTTGTAGCTCTCCGATCCTCGCCTCCGCACCGCGCAGCAGATCTCTCAGCTCCACGACCTCGAGGACCAGCGGCTCGGTCTCTCGCGAGATGACGGGATCGATGGATCTTTCTGCAGACGGTTCGTTGCTCACCCTTACACCTCTTCGGGAAGTCGTCGGCTCATCCGGTAGAAGATCACCCAACCGATCGTGAGGCTCACCAATGAGATGACGACCAAGCCCAGCATTGTCTTCCAGCCAGGAGCCGCCGCATCGTACAGCAAGCGTCGGTACACCTCGACGAAGCCGTTCATAGGGTTGAGCTTCAGCAAGTTGTTGACCCACTGTGGGGCTTCGGTCTCCAGGAGCGTGGGTGGATAGACGATCGGCGTCGCGAAGAACCAGACCTGGATGACGATTGCCCACAGATAGCTGACGTCACGGAAGTAGACGGCGAGCACACTCAGCGCCATGGCGATGCCGGTTGCGAACACCGCGAGCAGCACCGACGTGAGAACGACGACTGGCAGCCACGGCAGGAACGGGCTGCCGGCGATGAGCAGCACGATGAACAGCAGCGTCATCTCGATCGAGAACTGCACGCAGGCGTGCAGGACGTTCGAGAAGACGAGCACCTCGCGTGGAAAGGCGACCCGGCGGACGAGGCCGGCGTTGGCCGACACGGCACCGAACCCAAGGAGGTGATCAGCGAGAAGAAGTTCCACGGCAGCAGGCCGCACAAGAGCCACAGTGCGAAGTTGTCGAGACCAGACGGCACGCCGACTGGAGCGATTGCACCGAGCAGCGTGCCGAAGACGAAGCCGTAGATGATGATCTGCGACAGCGGGTTGAGCATCGACCACGCCCACCCGAGGAACGAGCGACGATACTTCGTGCGGAGTTCTCGGAGGGTGAGATTCCACAGCAGCTCGCGCGAGTGGTAGACGTCGGTGACTGCATGCATGGGCGCAACGACGTTATCGCCGCGACACCCCTGCCCTCGGCATGCCATTGGGCACACGTCCGCGCAAGTGTCGGGGTGGTTGGTTCTGTCGTCGGCGATCGGCAAGACTCGGTGCGCCATGTCCACCGCCCTCGCCGTCAACGACCTCTGGAAGAGCTATCGGCTCTACCACGAGCGCAACCAGTACCTGAAGGCGGCGATCCTCAAGATGCGTCGGTCGCGCTACGAGGAGTTCTGGGCGCTCAAGGACATCAACTTCGAGGTGCCGACGGGATCGACGTTCGGCGTGATCGGCTCCAACGGTTCGGGCAAGAGCACACTGCTCAAGACGATGGCCGGCATCCTGATTCCCGACAAGGGCGAGGTCGCTGATCGACGGGCGTGTGTCCGCCCTGCTCGAACTCGGCGCCGGATTCCACCCCGAGCTGAGCGGCCGCGAGAACGTGTTCCTCAACGGTGCGATCCTCGGCTTGTCGAAGAAGGAGATCACCGCGCGGTTCGACGACATCGTCGAATTCGCTGGCCTCGCCGACTTCATCGACACTCCCGTCAAGAACTACTCGTCAGGCATGTTCGTCCGGCTCGGCTTCGCCGTTGCCGCGCACGTCGAACCCGACGTGCTGTTGATCGACGAGGTGTTGTCGGTCGGCGACGAGAGCTTCCAGCGTCGCTGCGCCGAGAAGATCGACGAGTTCCGTCGCGACGGCCGCACGATCGTGTTCGTCAGCCACGGTCTCGGTCAGGTCGAACAGCTCTGCCAGGACGTCGCCTGGATCGAGAAGGGCGAGCTGCAAGATGCTCGGCCCCGCCGCCGAGGTCATCGCCGCCTATCAGGGCGACAGCCACCAGGCCGAACGGGTCGAAGGGCGAACAGGGGAGCGAGGTGGGGCACCGGCGAAGCGCAGATCGTCGACGTGACGCTCCTCGATGCCGCTACAGCACGCCACAGTCCGTGCTCACCACCCACGGAGCCGGCGACGCATCCACGTCGACATCACCGCCCACACTCCGCTGCAGGACACCGTCGTCGTGCGTGCGCATCGACAGCCTGGCCGGCGGGCCAGTGTGGGGGACGAGCACCCGTCGGAACGGTCGCACGATCGGGCTCATCGATGGGCCGGCCATCGGTCGACATCGCCATCCCGAGCCTGCCGCTGCTCGAAGGTGTGTACGACCTGACCGTGTCGGTCTGACCGACCACACCGAGGTGCATCCGTACGACTTCTGGGAACGACGAATCCGCTTCGAAGTACGCCAGTTCAAGTCGTACGACACCGGTCTCGTCAGTATCCCCGCCGAATGGACCATCACCGGCGCGAGGGGTGTCGTCCAGAGCGGATCGTGATTCCCCGGTGACCAGTGAGGCCACCCCACGCGTCTCGATCATCGTCGTCACCTACGGCACGGGCACGGTCGTGCTCGACATGCTCGACGCCGTCGCGCAGCACACGCCTATCGCCCATGAGGTGATCGTGGTCGACTGCCTGCCGCCTGATGCGGCAACACGGACGTCGCTCCTGCTCGCCGACCGAGATGATGTCGACCTCCACGCCGTCGACGACAACCTCGGCTTCGCCGGCGGTAACGAGTTCGGCGTCGAGCAGTCGCGCGGCGACTACCTCTGTTTCCTCAACCCTGACGTCATCGTCGGGCACGGTTGGCTCGAGCCGTTGATGGCGGCACTCGACGATCCCGCCGTCGGCATCGCAGCGCCGGTGTTCCTCAACGGCGACGGCTCGTTGCAGGAAGCCGGACAGCTGATTTTCGCCGACACGTTCACGGCGCCGATCGGCGGCGACGACGTCATGCCCGTCGACTGCACCAACATCTTCAGCCGTGACATCGACTACGCCTCGGCCGCGTGCTGGCTCGTCAGGCGGGCCGACCACCTGGCGATCGGTGGCTTCGACCGCCATTACCACCCCGCCTACTTCGAGGACGCCGACTACGCACTGCGCGTCGAGGCGAGCGGGAAACGGACACGTCTCGTCGCCGATGTGCCGCTGGTTCACCTCCGTGGCCAGGGCACCGGCAAACGGGACGCAACACTCGGCCAGGTGACCCACGCCCGCTTCAAGCGGAAGTGGGAGGCGTTGTTGGCGGGCCGGCCCGCTCGGCCAGCGACGACGGTCGAGGCACTCGTCGCCCGCGACCGCATGTGCTCGAAGAGCACGCTGTTCGTCGCCTGGTCGGACCGATCGACCGAATCCGATCGAACCGACGCTTTCGAGCAGGCACGTGCACTTGCCGCGGGGTCGCCGAGGGATCGCGTGACGTTGCTGACCGATGTGCCACCATCGTTGCTCGACAGCGATCAGGCGAGAGTGAACGGATTGGAGGTCGTCGTGGTCAGCGAAACCGAGACCGATCGCGACGCCGTCGATGCCGATCGAACGTCGGTCGCCGACGACATCATCAGCGTCGGTGACTTCGGATCCGGTCGGCAGCGTCGGATCGTTACGACCACACTCATCGCCGGTGCCATCGTGTTCCTCGTCGGCGTCGTGATCCGGTGGCTGTTGTTCGACACGCCGGCGGCGGTGATCAACGCAGATGAGGCCTACACCCGGCTGGAGACGTTCGAGATCCTCGGCGGGCAGTTTCCGATCGTGCTCGGTGGCACCGTCTACACGTTCCCGGTCGAGGCGTACCTCTACACGCCGTTCACCTACCTCTTCAACGGCGCGAATGTCGTCCCGCTCAAGCTGCTCAGCACGCTGTCGTGGGTCGGCACTGCGGTCACGTTGTTCTTCATCGGACGTCGGCTGATCAGCGAGCGTGCGGGCGTGATCGCTGCGTCACTGGCCTGGATCACGCCCGGAGCGCTGATGGTGCTCTCGATCACGGCGTACCCCGCCTACGCGTCGGGGATGTTCGTCACGTCGCTCGCCTTCCTGACTGCGACCGTGGTGCTCGACCGGGCCGAACCGTCGCGTCGTCTGCTGTTCGCGTTCGGTGTGCTCGCCGGGTTCGCGTTCTGGCTCCACCCCATGTTCCTCACCGTCATGGTCCCGATGACCGCCGTCGTGCTGTGGACGATCCGTCGTCGGGTCGACGGCTGGATCAGCGTGATCGGTGGTGGCATGGTCGGCTGTCTGCCGCTGCTGCTGTGGAACGCCGCCAACGGCTGGCCGTCGCTGGAATCGCCTGTCCAGGTACCGGGCACGTACACCGACCGCCTCCGCACGTTCGCCGTCGACCTCCTGCCACGAGCGTTCGGGCTGCGCGACTCCGGCCTGACCTGGTACCACTCGTTCTGGGGGCCGGTCCTCTACGTTGCGCTCCTCGTAACGGTGGCGTTCGGGCTCTGGACGATTGCCCGGCGCTCGGGCGCCCGCGGACGCGTCGTGCTGTTCGTCGTGCTCGCCACGGTGTTCTTCCTGATGGCATTCCTCCAGAACCTGATCTACGCGAACGACGGTCGTTACGCCATGATCTCGTTCCCGTTCGTGGTGATCGCGCTCGCCGCCGGCATCGACCAACTCGCCGGTCGGACGCCGCCGTGGCGTGTGATCGGAGTGCTCACGCTCGTCGCTGCGATCTGGATCGTCGGATTCGTGCGACCCAACAACGCACCGTTCCTCGACGCCCGCGGGGTCGACCCGAACGCTCAGCTCGACCAGATCGTCGACGTGCTCGACGAACGCGGCATCAACCGGATCTACGGCAGCTACTGGGCGGTGCTCCCGGTCGACTTCGCAGGCGACAATCGCATCGTCGGCGGCGTGTTCCCGTTCTGGCCGACCCGGTTCCCCGACCGCCAACGCATCGTCGGGGCCACCCCATCCGAGGACGTCGCCGTGATCTACATGACCAACGACGAGGACACTGCCTACCTCCTCATGCCTGCCGACCAGTACGAACGGATCGTCATCGGTGACCGTGTCGTGTATCTCCCCTTGCGCGGAGCAACCGCCGCGGCGCCGACCGACTGAGCTGGCAGACTGAGGCGCCATGTGGAACGGACGCACCCTCGCGGTCGTACTGCCGACGTACAACGAAGCCGAGAGCATCGCCGAGTGCATCCGCGGATTCGAGGCGCTCGGCATCGTCGACGACATCGTCGTGGTCGACAACAACGCGCATCCCGACACCCCGGGTGAAGTCGCCACCACATCGGCTCGGGTCGTCCGGGAAGTCGTCCAGGGTTACGGCTCAGCCATCCAGCGCGGCATCGCCGAGACGCTCGACGCCGACCTGGTGTGCATCTGCGAACCCGACGGCACGTTCGACCCCGACGACATTCTGAAGCTCCTGCCGTTCACCGCCGACGTCGACGTCGTGTTCGGCTCGCGCACCGTGCGCATCTTCATCCTCAGTGGAGCGAACATGGGGCTGTTCCTCAAGTGGGGCAACTGGGCGGTCGCGAAACTCACCGAAGTGCTCTTCAACACCGTCTACCTCTCCGACGTCGGCTGTACCTACCGAGTGCTCACCCGCGACGCCGTCGACCGTCTGCGTCCCGAATTCCGCTCGACCGGATCGGCGTTCGGCTACGAGATGATGTTGCTCACCGTCGAGCAGCGCCTCCCGCTCGTCCAGGTACCGGTGAAGTATCAGCCGCGGGTGGGGGAGAGCTCGGTCACCGGCGACAAGCTCAAGGCGTTCTGGCTCGGCCTCGACATGATCAAGATGTGCATTCGCCGCCGGGTGCTCGGCCGCTGACCACCATGTTTGTGTTGCGGTTGTGGTGACCCGCTCCGCAGGTTCTGCAACGCAAACTGGGTGACCGGTCCAGGCCGCCGACCACGTTTCGTTTGCGCACAGATTTCGGTGACCCGTCCCACCGGTTCTGCAACGCAAACGGGATGACAGGTGTGGCGCTGGGAGCTGCGCTACGGCCGCTAGGCACTCCCACGTTGCGAACTGGAAGCACGGTTCGAAGCCCATGCGGCGGGCTTCCTCGTCGTCGGCGACCGTGGTGAGGTCGCTGATCCGGGCGTGATCGACGAGCGAGTCGATCTGGAAGATGTCGCCGTGCGCATCGGGGCGGTCGAGTTCGCCTCGCAACACCTGAGCGAACTCGTTGGTGACCAGCACCGTCGACGTGAATCCCGCGGCTCGCAGGCGGTCGGTGAGATCCCAACCGAAGTTCCAGAACACGGGCGTGTTGTCGGCGTGGAACTCTGGCGTCGTCGGCGCTGCGGTGACGCCGTGCAGCAACGGCACCTGGAGGTACATCCGCCCGCCGGGTGCGATCACACGGAACAGCTCGGCAAGTGCGCGGTCGGTGTCGGGGACGTGCTCGAGCACGTGGGGCGTGAGCACGACGTCGACCGAGGCGTCGGGCAGGTCGATCGCCTGCAGGTCGAGCTGGATGTCGCCGCGGTGCGCGCTGAGGTCGAAATCGCTCGTGCGATACGAGAACCAGCGCTGCATGTAGCTGCGGTACTCGCCTCCGAGGCGAGGGCTCGTCTCGATCACGCGAGCGCGACGCCGCTTTCCCGACCGGCTGGTGAAGCACCACAGCAGGAAGCGGTCGCGGGCGATCGAACCGCATTGGGGGCAGGTCGCCGACTCGACGTGAGCGGAGCCGAGGAACGCCGATCCGCTCCACCGACACACGTTGCACCACCGGTCGCGCAACTCCTGACCCTTCGGTCGCTTCCACACCGCAGCAGCCTCTTGCCACCATCCCTCGACAGGAGCTGCGAGGCCGACCTTGCGTGCTGCCGGCCGGGCGACGTCCTTGACGCTGTCGGGGACGATCGCCGCGACTCGACCGCGAAGTGAGGGGGAAGCGGCCGGGACGTCATCGGACATGGCGCCAGAGGCTACCGACCCGGCACGTCCCGATCTGCGCCCCTTTGGTCCCAGCGCACGATCTGCGCCCCTGGCGTCCCGGTTTCCGAGACGCAGCGGGCGCAGATCGGGTGGGCGGCCCGGTCGACGGCCCCGGTGGCGGGCGGCGGGTAGCCTCGCGCCGTGGCATCGTTCAGTGGATTGATGGGTCGCATCCGTGGAGACCAGGTCGCTGCGTTGACGGCCGAGGTCGCGGCGCTACGTGACGTGGTGCTCAACATCAACCACCTCGTCACCCAACTGCACGAGACCGTCAACGAGTTGAACCACGACGTGCGCTCCGGCGCCGAGCAGTCGCTGCCGCTGTTCCTCGGCTACTCCGAGCGACTCCGTCTCGACGCCGACACGGCGATCGGCGCCACGCATGTGATCGAACGACAGCTCGCCCTCCTCGACGAGCGCCTGGCCGCCACGTCCGGACCCGACGCACCTTGAGCCTGTCGACGCTGCTGGTCGACGCCCGGCCGGTCGACCATCCAACTGCCCGCCAGCGCGGCATCGGCCGCTGGGTCACCGGCCTGCTGACCGGGCTGCGCGACATCGACGCTCCCGTCCTCGCGCTCTACGGCACCGACGCCGAGGCGGACATCCTGGCCGAGACGATCCCCGGCCTCGAGTCGGCACGTTGGAGCCCGCAGGTGGTGCGAGACCACGCCGTCGACGGCACCTGGTACGTCGCGACACAGATGATGTTGCACCCGATCCCCCTCGACCCGATCCCACGCTGCATCACCGATGCCCGCCTGCCGGTTGCGGCGGTGATGTACGACGTGATCCCGTACCGGTATCCCGAGCTCTACCTTGCCGAAGCGAACGCCCGTCGCCAGGCCGACCTTCGTGCCCCGCTCGCACGGACCGTTGACGCCATGCTCGCGATCTCCGACTTCGCGGCGGCGACGGCGGCGGAGGAACTCCGGTACCCGCTCGAACGGATCCCGACGATCGGCGCCGGCGTCGACCGCAAGTTCACGCCAGCGGTCGGCGATCCACGTGAGCGGCTGCGATCGAGTGTTGCCATCCGCCGTCGGCGCCTACGTCGTCACCGTTGCCGGCGGCGACGACCACAAGAACGTCGAAGGCCTGCTGCGGGCGTGGGCGCACGTCTGCGGCACCATCGGCGACACGCACCATCTCGTGATCGCCGGCTCCCACCATCCGGCACTGCTGCAGCGCTGGCAGGGCTGGGCGACCGACGCCGGTGTCCTCGACCGCGTCGTGTTCACCGGACGCCTCGACGACGACGAGCTGGTCGCCGTACTGCAAGGGGCGGCGCTCGCCGTTACGCCGTCGCTCGAGGAAGGATTCGGGCTCCCGGTGCTCGAAGCAGCGGCGTGCGGGGTGCCGGCGATCGCGTCGAACGCGTCGTCGTTGCCCGAAGTGCTCGACGAGCCCGCCGCCTGTTTCGACCCCCACGACCCGCACGCGATCGCTGACGCGATCGTGCGGGCGCTCACGGACGACGAACACCGCTCGGTGCTGCTCGCTGCCGGTCGTCGGGCGGTCGAACGCTGGACGTGGACGAACGTGGCGACGTCGACCGTCGATGCGTTGACCGAGATGACGCCACGCTGGTCCCAGCGCGTGCGCAGGCCGGCGCCGCGGATTGCCATCGCCGGGGCGTTCGACGACGACCACGACAGCGCGACCTCGACCGGGGCGATTGCAGCGGCCAACGAGCGCGTCGTCGAGGTGATGCGAGGTTCGGGTGCCGACGTCACGGTGCTCGTCGACAACGCCGGCTCGTCCGCTCCGACGCACGCAACCGCCGATCGGTGGCCGGTGCGGTCGCTCGGCCGGTTCGTCAAACCCTGGGACTTCGACCACATCGTCGCCGTCCTCGGCGCTGCGCCCCAGCACGTCGCCACGTCGGCACTCGCCCGCACCGTGCCCTGCCACCTGCGGATCCACGACGACGCCCTGATCGGGGTGCGCTTCGGCGCAAACCTCCAGGCGCTCGACATCGCCCGGTCGGCGATCGTCGACTCCGACGAGGCCGCCGACCTCGTCCGTCGGGCCGCCGACCGGAGCTGTCCGATCCTCGTCGTGGCGCCCGACACCGACATCACCGACCTCGCTGCGACGCTTGCGTCGTGGCTTGCGGACGTCGACGATCTCGACGCCTCGACCATCCGGCGTCACTCGCCACCGGTAGCCTCACCCGACTCATGAGCACTCACGAGCTGCCGACCGTTCGCGTCGTCGTGTTGAACTTCGACGGCGGCGACATGACCCTCGAGTGCCTCGATTCGCTGCTCGCCAGCGACTGGCCCAGCGACAAGCTCGACATCGTGATGGTCGACAACGGCTCGCTCGACGACGTCGTCGAACGGGTCACCACCGACGAGCGCTACCGCACGATCCGGGTCCTCGAGCCCCTCGCCAACCTCGGCTTCGCCGGCGGCTGCAACCTCGGCATCGGCGTGGCCGGCAACCACGAGTACGTCGCGCTGCTCAACAACGATGCGACGGTCGACCCGGGCTGGTTGCGGGCCATGGTGCCGGTCGCCGAGTCCGACGATCGCATCGGTGCCGTCGCCGCCAAGATGCTGTTCGCCGACCGCTTCCACGGGATCGAGTTCGACGTCCCCGAGGCATCCCACATCCTCAAGGGCGAACACCGGCTGCTCGGCGTGCGTGTGTCGGGTGTGCGGCTCGACGGTGAGCGCGTCGACGAGCGTCTCGCCTTCGACGAGGGCTTCCACGGCGCCGAACCTCCGGCATTGAAAGACGAGGAGGAACTCGCCCGCTGGTCGAGCGCTGCGGGCGCGATGCGCATCGCTGCCGCCGACGGTGTCACACCGTCGACGATTTCGGTGCGCCTGTCGTGCCTGGAACCTCGGGCGTTCACGTTGCGTTCCGCAATCGACTCGGTCAACGCCACCGTCGGCCGGGAGCCGCAGTGGTTCGAGGTGCGGATCCCGCCCGAGCCGTTCGACGTCATCAACAACGTCGGCTCGAACCTGTTCGCCGGTGGCTTCGGCGGCGACCGTGGTTTCCTCGAAGTCGACGAAGGTCAGTACGACGAGCCCGCTGATGTCTTCGCCTGGTGCGGGGGAGCGGTGCTGCTGAAGCGCCGCTACCTCGACGAGGTCGGCACGTTCGACGAACGGTTCTTCCTCTACTACGAGGACACCGACCTGTCGTGGCGCGGCCAACTGCGCGGCTGGCGTTACGTGTACGAGCCTGGCGCGTTGGTGCGTCACCATCACGCCCAGTCATCCGGCGTGGGATCCCCGCTGTTCCGATTCTCCACCGAACGCAACCGGCTCCTGATGCTGGCCAAGAATGCTCCGGCGAAACTCGCGTGGCGTTCGGGGCTCGGCGAGGTCCGGCGGGCCGTGTCGACCACGATCCGCCACTACGTGCTGCGCCCGCTGACCCTGCGGCTTCCTGCACGCCCCGAGGTCGCTCATCGGTGGAAGGTGTGTGCCAGTTACCTGCGGCTGCTGCCCGCGATGCTGCGCGACCGATGGTCGCCTGGTCGCACGGTGTCGCGTGACGACGTGATGCGGTGGGAGGTCGTGAAATGGCCCCAGGCGTGACGGCGGCCGGCGCGTCCACTCGGCGTCTGCGCGTGGGCGTCTACGACCTCTACTGGGCGACGCTCGGCGGCGGCGAGCAGGTCGACGGCAGCATCGCCCAGGTGCTCGCCCGCGATCACGACGTCACGCTCCTCGGCCCGCACGCGCCCGATGTCGACGCCACGATGCGCCGGCTCGGCGTCGACCTGTCGGCCTGCGGTCACCGACGCGTCGTCGACGACGCGGAGGCCAGCGAGGCCTCCGCCGACTTCGACGTGTTCGTGAACGGGACGTACCTCAGCAAGGCCATCAATCGGGCGCCGGTTGGCTACTACTACGTGCACTTCCCCGGAGAGGTGCCGACTCGCTCCGACCACATGCGCAGCCGGCTCGGTGTCGCCGGCGTCAAGGCACTGTCGCTTGCGCCCCGACTGCCCCACCGCCTCACCGAGGTGCAGGCGGCGTTCGATCGCCGCGTGGCCCGCGTCGAGTTCGTCCCCACGTACACGAGGTACCTGTCGAACTCGGAGTTCACCGCGTCGTGGGTCGAGCAGCTCTGGGGTCGACCCAGCGATGTGCTGTACCCGCCGGTGCGGCCGAGCGTGCAGCCAGGCGCCAAGGCGCCGCTGATCCTCGTGCTCGGACGGTTCTTCGACCCGTCGTTCGGGCACAGCAAGAAGCAGCACGAACTGCTCGAGAAATTCCGCCAACTCCATCGATCGGGACGTCTGCCGGGATGGCGCATGGCGATCGTGGGCGGCTGTGACGGTGCCAATCGCGACTATGCGTTGGCGGTGAAGCGTGCCGCTCGCGGCCTGCCGGTCGAGGTCCACGTCAATGCACCGGGGTCGGTCGTCGAGCAATTGCTCGGCGAGGCGTCGCTGTACTGGCACGGTGCAGGCCTCGGTGAGGACCCCGCCCGACACCCCGAACGCTTCGAGCACTTCGGCATCTCCGTCGTCGAGGCCATGGCCGCCGGCGCGGTTCCGCTGGTGTTCGCTGCCGCCGGCCCGGCCGAGATCGTCGACGATCGTCGCAACGGTCTGCACTGGACGACGCTCGACGAACTGGCGGACCTCACCGTCGAACTGGTGGGCGACGACGAGCGCCGCAACGAGCTGTCCGCGGCCGCCGTGCAGCGCGCCGGTGACTTCTCCGCCACCGCCTTCGCCGAACGCCTCACCGGCTACCTCTCGATGGACGCGTGAGGAGTCGTTCGGTTCATGTGAGCAACGATCGGGTGGGTTGACCTTGTCGCTCACTCAAACGGCGCGGTCTGCCGGGCGCGTCAGTTGACGTAGCCCATCACGTCGAGGATCACGTTGGCGGAACCGAGGCCGTTGGCGATCGAGAGCTGACCGCCCGAACCGAGCTTGAGCATCACGAGGTTCGGCACCGTCTGGCCACCGACGAAGTTGAGGTTCGACGCCGCCGGTTGTGCGACACCCGCCGGCCAGGCCGACAGGAATCCCCACGACGTCGTGTTGGTCGCGGTCAAGTTCGCGATCACCGCGGTCGCCCCGGCGGGCACACTTCCGCGACCGGCGACAGCGACGTTGCGAACCTCGCCCTCGCCCCATGGCCGCGCCGGGGTCCCGACGCCGCTGCGGGAATCGACGACACGCTCTGGGGTGATCGTGGTGACCCGGCCACCGTTGGGGCCGAAGCTGCCGAGCACGTCGACGATCACGTCAGCGCTCGTCTCGGCCACCAGCAGGTCGATCCGTCCGCCGGCACCGATCTTGACCACCGCAGTGTTCGCCCGCACTCCGCCGGGCACGATGTTGCCGTTGGAGGCATCGGGCACGGGCTGCCCCGAGGGGAACGCTGTGACGAAGCCGACGCGATCGGCCGTCGCCAAGGTGATGTTCACCACGACGCTCTCCGCGTCCCGCGGGACACCGGCAACCCCGGCGACCTGCAGGCTGCGGATCTCGCCCGCAGCGAACTTCGTTGCCGGCCCGCCGATCCCGTTCCGGGTGTCCATCAACCGCTCAGGGACCACACCCGCGAATCCGGCGCCGTTCAGGTGGGCGCCACCGGTGCCGAACCACCCGGCGATGTCGGCGATCACGTGGGTCGGGCCCAGATAGTTGGAGATGCGGATCTTGCCACCGGCACCGACTCGCGCAAGCACGAGGTTCGGCACCGGATCGCCGTTGTCGATGTTCAGGTTCGACGTGGCGGGGAACGCGCCGTAGCTCGCCTGATCGTTGAAGATGTCGCCGACCCGCGGCGGCTTGGGCACGACCGACATGAAACCCGGCCCTGGTGCTCCTGCGCTGATGGCGGTGACGTTCAGCAGCACGGCGGACACGCCGCTTGCCGGGACGCCGTAGCGACCGGTCACCTGGAGTTCGTGGTTGTTCGCTTCGTCGCGACGTGTGATCGGGTCCGGGGAGGGATGGCGGCCGTCGCCGCTGCGCACCGGCCCCCAGATCCCGAGCCACCGGCGGGTGTCGAGAATTCGTGTCGGCGCCGTCGCGTGGAACGTGCCGGCAGTGACGCCAGGCCCGCCCGCGAGGTAGTTGCACGTCTCGAACCCGAAGCAGACGGCGTCGAGGTCGATCGTCGGGATCGCCCCGGGACCGATGTCGGGAGTCGCCGAGATCTTGGTGCCCGTCGCGGTGTCGGTCACGAACAGGATGTATCGGCCCGCCCATCCGATGCCGCCGCTCCAGGTGGCTCCTCGACTGGCGGTCGAGGCGAACGCGCCGTACTCGGCTCGGCCGTTGTTCTGCAACGGTGCCGGTGGATCGGGGTATGCCGTGCCGATCTGGAAGGTGTCGACGACGACACGACCTTCCCCGATCGGTGAGCTCGACAGGATCGGAGCTCGGATCGCGAAGGCGCCGCCCTGGCCGTCGACCGGCATGTTGATCGCACCGAGATCGCCGCCGCCGACACTGGCCTCGACGTGCACGCCACCGACGTTCTCCCAACCGTTGTAGGTGCCGCACACGGTGCCGGGATAGATCTCGAGGCGGACTTGGGCGGGGGTGCCGCCGACGCCGAACGCGATCCTGCCCGGACCGCCGCTCAGTTGGCACGGGGTGATGTCGTAACCGGGGCTGCTGCTCCCGCCGATGGCGTCGACGCCGATGTGGACCGGGGTGTTGACCGACAGGCTGTACTGCGCCGCAGCGACCGGGGTGGACGCGCCGATGGCGACGACGCTGGCGCCGATCAACGTACCGAGCAGTGGGATGGCGGAGCGGAGGCGCACGTGGGGGAATCCTTCGAAAGTGAGATGGACGTCAACCGGTTATCGGTTGTCGCCGCCCGCAGCTTGAGTCCGTCGCCGGAACTGCACCGTATCGGCCACGACCAGCGCGATGGTCGCGGCAAGCGCCAGTAGCGACAGCACCACGGTGGCCCCCAACCATGGCGAGCGATACGTGAACACGATCTCGTGTTCGCCGGCGGGCACGAGCGCTCCGAGGAAGATGCCGTCGACCTCGACCACGTCGGCATCGACGCCGTCGATCGTCAGCGTCCAACCCGGCAGCGCCTGCTGCGTCACGTTCACCACGGTGGGCCGATCCAGGTCGACCGACACCTCGATGTGCTCCGGACGTGGGCGCCGCACCTCGAGGCCCGCCGGAGCACAGTCGATGACGCAGTCGAGCGCCCATGAGGCATCGGCCACCAATGCTGTCTGAGCGAGGCCGTCGAGGTCGTTGCGCAACTGCGCGGCGGGATCCTCGGAGACGACGGCCGACGACCATGCGACGGCATCGCCGAGCCAGTCCGGGTTCTCCCACACGGTGAACAGGTCGTCGGAGGCAACGGGTCCGGACCAGCCTGGAATGAAGTCGGCGGCGGGACGGGCGAGGTCGAGCAGGATGTAGCGCACTCCGAGGCGTCCGAGCGGCCCGGGCTCGATCGGCAGAGTGAGGCTGTTGCGCAGCGGGAGTTCGGTCGGCGGGTCGGGCTGGAAGCGCCGGAGAGCGTCGGCCCATCGCTCGGTGATCTGGACGCCACCGTCGTAGCCGTCGATCGACGGGATCCCGTGGAGGACGTTGGCGTTCGGTCGCAGCCCGGGCACCTGGTAGTCGGCGCCTCGACCGTCGTCGGTGAGTGCGACGGTGGATCCGGCATCCGACTCGACGAGGAACTCGGTGGTCGCCGTGCTCAGGCTCGTGAACGACGTGTCGGCGCGCAGCTGTTGCGGTATCGAGTGCAGTGACATGACACCGAGCTCGAGTGCAGCGAGTGTCAGGAGTGCGATGGCGGCGACCCGCACGGCGCGAGGTGCAAGGGAATTGGCTGCCAGCAGCACCAGGGCGACCGCTGCCGTGACCGCCCAGATCGCGGCCGATCGCCGGTCGGCGGTGAGCAACCAGCCTGCAGCGAGCAGCACGATGATCACGGCGGTCGCAGCACCGGCGCCCGCGAGATGAATCCGCCGCGCCCCGCTCCACACCGTGTCGGCTCCGGCACCGGCGAACAGTGCGGCGACCAGCACCACGATCACGAGCCAGCGCGCCGAGGCGCGGGCGAGATCGAAACCGGGCACCACCTCGAACGCGATGCGGAACAGCAGCGAGTCGGGGCCGGTCGCCCAGGTCAGCGCGAGGAGTGCGACAGCGCCGAACGCGATCGCCCACGATCGGGTCGAGCGAGCGCGGAGCAGCGTGATGGCACCGACGACGACGAGCACCATGACGGCGACGCCGACGAACACGATGCTCTCGAATCCCGATGCGAACGCCGCGGGGTCGCGATTCTGGACGGTGCCGAGCACGGCCCGAGCCAGGTACTCGCGCGGCAGGGAGAGCGCGGGCGATCGGAGCGCGTCGAGATCGCGTCCGCCGGTGATGGCGCTGTCGGCGGTGGCGTACAGCACCGCGACCAGTTGAGGGAGCGCGATCACGACGCCGAGCGCCCCGCCGATCGCCACATGACCGAGCCGGCGCCACCGGCGGCCGTCGATCGCGAACCCGATCGTGGCGGCGGCCGCCAGGACCGCTGCCTGGTACACCAGTTGTGGGTGACCGGCGAGCAGGATGGCCGCCGTCGATGCCGCCATCGCAGCGACCGCCCGCCACGGCCGGTCGGACGTGATCACGGCGTGCACGGCGACCAGCAGGATCGGGATCCACGCCAGCACGAGGATCTGCTCGAACTGGACGGTCTTGGTCAGCGTCGAGCCGGCCGCCATGGCGATGATTCCCGCCGCCGTGGCGCCGATGGCAGACAGCCCGAGGCGTCGGGCGAGCACGAGCATCCCGACGCCGAGGAGCACGACGTGGGCGGTGACGATCAGCCCCATCGCTCGATTGGTGTTGATCACCATCGTGAGGAGTTGCGGTGGGTACAGCGCCGCTGCGGACGGGTTGCCGAGATGGGGGACGCCTCCGAAGATCAGGTCGTTGAGGATCGGGAGGCGCCACTGGCGCAGCGCCCGTTCGGTGACCTCGAGGTTTGGGCCGGAGTACGCATAGGTGTCGAACCCGACCACGTATCGCCCTGGCACCCAGAACGAACGGCTCAGCAACAGCCCGACGACGGCGACGATGCCGTAGGGAGCGAGCGAGGTCAGGCGGACGCGAGTCGGGGGATCGGTCAACTGACCGTTGTGCGACCCTGCTTGTCCTTCTTCGCTGCCTTCTGCGCCTGCTTCCACTCCCGCACCTTCCCCAGCGATTCCGGACCATCGATGTCGGCGACCGATCGGGGGACGTCGTCGCCGAACACGCCGGCCGCAGTCTGCCAGCCGGTGGGCTGCACGCCCTGTGACTTGCCGAGGATGGCGATGAAGATCTTCGACTTCTCGTCGCCGTAGCCGGGCAGCGCCCGCAGGCGCCGGTACACCTCGCCGGCGTCGTCGACGCCCTTCCAGATGTTCGCAGCGTTGCCGTTGTAGTCGGCGACGAGGGCCTCGCAGACGGCGTGGATGCGCTTGCCCATCGAGCCGGGGAAGCGGTGGATCGCCGGCTTCTCGCAGCAGATCGACACGAACTCGTCGACGTCCATCGCCGCGATCTTCTTCGGGTCGAGATGGCCCAGCCGCTTCTTCAGCGTTGCCGGTCCTGCGAACGCCCACTCCATCGGGACCTGTTGGTCGAGCAGCATCCCGAGCAGGAGCGCATTGGCATTGGTGTTGAGCAGCTTGTCAGCTGCCGTGTCACCCGTGATGTAGAGCGTGCCAGCCATCGGACCAACCTACCGTCAGGCCGAGTACGGGATGACAACAGGGGTCAGACCCGCGATGTAACCGCAAGCGATTACATCGCGGGTCTGACCCCTGTTGTAATCAGGCCAGGTACGGGTCGATGGCGTCGGGGTCGATGTCGTAGCGGGCGATGGCATCGGCGACGACCGACTCGTCGACCTTGCCGTCGGCGAGCAGGCCATCGAGCACGGCCAGAACGACGTGGCCGGTGTCGACCTCGAAGTGGCGACGCAGCGCCTCGCGCGTGTCGGATCGGCCCATGCCGTCGGTGCCGAGCGGCACGAACGTACGGTCGTGCACGAAGCGCTGGATCTGCTCGGGCACGATCTTCATGAAGTCGGACACGGCCACGATCGGGCCCTGCGACTCGCCGAGGATCTGCGCCACCCGAGGAATCCGAGGCTCCTGCGACGGATGCAGCCGGTTCCAACGCTCGGCCGCCAATGCCTCTTCGCGCAACGACTTGTACGACGTGGCCGACCACAACTCGACGCCGACGTCGTAGTGCTCGGCGAGTTCGGCAGCAGCCTCGCGGGCAGCGGTGTGGGCAGACCCCGAGAACAGCAACGTCGCTGGAATCGACGCGCCGGATGGCGCGTCGGCCCACTTGTAGAGGCCTTCGACGATCGCCTCGGCGAGGCCCGGCGTGTCGGGCATCGGCGGCATCTCGTAGTTCTCGTTGTACAGGGTGATGTAGTAGAAGACGTCGGTGACCTCGGGCGGGCCGCCCCCGAACATGCGGTTCATGCCCGCCTGCACGATCGCGCCGACCTCGTAGGCGAACGCCGGGTCGTAGGCCTGCACGAACGGCACGGTCGACGCCAGCACCAGGCTGTGGCCGTCCTGGTGCTGGAGCCCTTCGCCCATCAACGTGGTTCTGCCCGCCGTGGCGGCCATCAGGAACCCGCGGGTGCGCATGTCGGCGGCCTGCCAGATCAGGTCACCGATCCGCTGGAATCCGAACATCGAATAGAACGTGTAGAACGGCACCATCGGCACCCCGCGCGTTGCGTACGAGGTACCGGCGGCGATGAAGCTGGCCATCGAACCCGCCTCGGTGATGCCCTCCTCGAGGATCTGGCCCATCTTCGACTCGGAGTACGACAGCAGCAGGTCGTGGTCGACCGGTTCGTACTTCTGGCCTTGCGAGGCGTAGATGTTCAACTCGCGGAACAGGGCGTCCATGCCGAACGTGCGGGCCTCGTCGGGAATGATCGGAACCACCCGCGGACCGATGTGTTCGTCACGCGCCAGCCCTCGCAGCAGGCGGGTGAACGCCATCGTGGTCGACACCTCCTGACCGCTCGAACCCGCTCGCATCTCGGCGAACGGACCGTCGGCGGGCAACTCGAGGGGACGCCGTGCGACCGTGGTGCGCTTGGGGATCGACCCGTCGAGCGCCTTGCGGCGCTCCATCATGTACTGGTACTCGATCGAGTCCTTGCCGAGCTTGACGTAGGGGGGATGCTCGGCGTCGAGGCCCTCGTCGCTGAT
Source organism: Ilumatobacteraceae bacterium (assembly GCA_963828415.1). GTDB lineage: Bacteria > Actinomycetota > Acidimicrobiia > Acidimicrobiales > Ilumatobacteraceae > Sva-07. The sequence continues at coordinate 358,647 of CAWHEI010000012.1, read as the reverse complement.
GACGTCTTCGAGGTGCAGACGGTCGCGCATGGCGAGGATCTGGTCCTTGGTCATCTTCTTGATCTGGTGCGTCGAGTTGCGACCCTCGAAACCCGGGCCGAGGGTCCAGCCCTTGACCGTCTTGGCGAGGATCACCGTCGGGCGACCCGAACCGAGGTTCTCGGTGGCCGCCTTGTACGCCGCATACAGCTTGCGGTAGTCGTGGCCGCCACGGGGGAGGTTGCGCAGCTCGTCGTCGGACAGGTCGGCGACCATCTTGCGCAGGCGCTCGTCGGGGCCGAAGAAGCTGTCGCGAATGAACTCGCCGTTCTCGACGGCGTAGCGCTGGAACTCGCCGTCGACGGTGGTGTTCATCTTGTTGAGCAGCACCCCGTCCTTGTCCTGGGCGAGCAGGTCGTCCCACTTCGAGCCCCAGATGACCTTGATCACGTTCCAGCCGGCACCGCGGAACGTGGCTTCGAGTTCCTGGATCACCTTGCCGTTGCCACGCACCGGACCGTCGAGGCGCTGCAGGTTGCAGTTGACGACGAACACGAGGTTGTCGAGCTGTTCACGCGAGGCGAGCGAGATGGCGCCGAGGGTTTCGGGCTCGTCGGTCTCGCCGTCGCCGAGGAAGCACCACACCCGGCTGTCGGACGTGTCGTCGATGTGTCGGTTCTGGAGGTACCGGTTGAACCGGGCCTGGTAGAGCGCCGAGATCGGCCCGAGGCCCATCGACACGGTCGGGAACTCCCAGAAGTCGGGCATCAGGCGTGGGTGCGGATACGACGACAGCCCGCGCCCGCCGCGGCCGATCTCGCGGCGGAAGTGGTCGAGGTCGTCCTCGGTGAGGCGTCCTTCGAGGAACGCGCGGGCGTACACGCCAGGGGCGGCGTGGCCCTGGTAGTAGACGTGGTCGCCCGGGCGGCCGTCGTCCTTGCCGCGGAAGAAGTGGTTGAAGCCGATCTCGTAGAGCGAGGCGGAGCTGGCGAACGTCGACAGGTGCCCGCCGATGCCGTCGGCCGACTTGTTCGCCCGTACGACCATCATCGCCGCGTTCCAGCGGATGAACGCCCGGATCCGTCGCTCGATGTGTTCGTCACCGGGGAACCACGGCTCCTGCTCGCGGGGGATCGTGTTGACGTACGGCGTCGACACCGTGGCCGGGAACGACACCTGGCTCTCGGTGGCCCGCTCCATCAATCGGCTCAGCAGGTAGCGGGCCCGGGTCTTGCCGTGCGTGTCGACCACGGCATCGAGGCTGTCCAGCCATTCCTTGGTCTCGGTCGGATCGATGTCGGGCAGCTGGTGCACGTGGCCGTCGAAAATCATGAGGGCCAGTCTCGCAGTGTTACCGATCGGTACGCACCGGATCGGTGGATTCGGCCCCTCGCAGGCGCTCACAGATAGGTTGCCGCGCATGGAGCGACTCGTGATCTACACCGACGGTGCCTGCAGCGGAAATCCCGGCCCGGGCGGCTGGGGATGGGCGGTGGCGCCGACCGGTGAGCCTCACGGAGCGGGCGGCGAGGCCCACACGACCAATCAGCGCATGGAGATCCATGCCGTGCTCGATGCCCTGCAACGTCACGCGTCCCTCGCCGACGAGCACGGCGCGCCGATGCCGATCGAGATCGTGTCCGACTCGACCTACGTCGTGAAGTGCTTCAACGACCGGTGGTATGTGAAATGGCAGCGCAACGGATGGGTGAACTCCCAGAAGAAGCCGGTCGCGAACGTCGACCTGTGGAAACCGCTGATCGAACTGGTGGAGGCGGGCGACGTGAGCTTCCGCTGGGTCAAGGGCCACAGTGGTGACCGGATGAACGACCTCGTCGACCGACTCGCCGTCGCCGCCGTGCCTCCACGCTGACACTTCGCCCTCCGGCAAGGAATCATCAAGTCGTCGCCATTTCGCGACGAAGAACCACCCGTGGTGACCGCCTCACCCCGATCTGCAACGTTACAGTTGCGTTACATGCGTCGAGCACTGATCGTCAGCGCGGCCGTGCTCGGCCTGGGAGCAGCGCTCTTGGTGCGCGCCCCCGCGCCTCCGGCGTCGGCGCAGACGGCAGTCGGTTCGATCATCGTCGAAGGCACTGGCAACGGCCACGGCCGAGGCATGAGTCAATGGGGCGCGTACGGCTGGGCCGTCGACCAGGGCTGGAACTGGATCCAGATCCTCGACCACTACTACGGCACCACCCAGATGGCCGACGTCGACACCTCCGCGACGATCGACGTGCAACTCAAGGCGCTCGACAACGTGGCGACACTGGGCGTGGTGTCCTACGTCAACGACGTCAGGTGGGCCGGCAACGTGGCCCCTGCGATGTATGCGACCGAGGTCGCCCCGAACGCGTTCGACATCTGGACGGCGTCCGCACCCACGTGCGCTCCCATCGGGACGCCCACGACCACCTGGACGAAACTGACGGTGGCCCCCGTCGCGGGTCCGATCGAGTTCACGACGACCGCCAACGGCGCAGTGAACGCCAATCGGATGACCACAGGAGCAGCCACGTCGGCGCTCGGGGTCTGTGACCAGACGGGCAAGGTGACCCACTATCGAGGCTCGGTGCGATTCGAGGATGGCAACCGGGTGATGAACCGCGTGCTGATCGAGGACTACCTGCGCGGCGTCGTTCCCAAGGAGATCTCTGCGAGTTGGGCCGATGCCGGGGGAGGCCGCGGGATCAACGCCGTGATGGCGCAGGCCGTCGCTGCCCGCTCGTACGCCCTGCAGCCTGGACGGTGGACGAACGGGATCTGCGACACCCAGTCGTGTCAGGTCTACTTCGGAACGGCTTCTCGTGCATCGGTCGGCTCGGCCGCGACACCGGTCGAAGACGCCCGCAGCGACAACGCGATCGCTGCGACGGTCGGCAAGGTGCGTACCTGGGCGCCTGGTGGGCAAGGAACGGTCGGAGCGATCGTGTCGACGGAGTTCTCCGGATCGAACGGACCACGCACGGCCGGCTGGCCGTTCCCCGCGGTCGATGACGCGCTCGGCGATGGCACCGCACTGAACCGCAACCATCGTTGGACGCGCGTGCTCGACGGAGACGCGCTCGCTGCACGCCACGGCCTCGGAACACTCACGTCGGTCACGATGGTCGAAGGTGATCCGCGCTACGACGGCATCTGGTACAACGACGTCGTCCTCACCGGCACGGGCGGCAGCGTCCGGATCCCGGCGTGGACGTTCCGTAACCAGAACGGTCTTCCCTCACCGGGATTCACGCTTCGCGGCGAAGCTCGTGGTGCGCGCCCAATGGCGGCGAACCAGCGCATCGAGCTCCAGGTCGTCGGGTCGAACGTCACCGCACCCGACGGTTCGGTCAGTGTCATCCCATCCGGAGTGTCCGCGGTGGCACTGAACATCACGGCGGTCACCCCCAGCGCCGCTGGCTACGCCACCGTCTGGCCCTGCGATGTGGCCCGGCCGGAAGCGTCGAACCTGAACTTCGTGGCCGGTGGCGTCGTCGCCAACGGCGTGGTCGCCCCGGTGGGCCCCAGCGGTCGGGTGTGCTTCTTCTCCAACGCCACGACCCACTTCCTGGTCGACATCGCCGGCTGGTTCTCCGGAGGTTCCACCAATCCGGCGTTCGTCGGCACCACACCGTTGCGGGTGGTCGACACTCGCAACGCGATCGGCGGGCCGAAGGTGCGGATCCAACCGGGCGCAACGCTCACAGTGCCGATGGCCGGCGCTGCGGTTCGCCTGACCGACGGCTCGGCAGCGACGATCCCGACCGATGCCACTGCGGTTGCCGTCAACGTGACGGCCGTCGAACCGTCGAATCCCGGGTTCTTCACCGTGTGGCCGTGCGGTGCATCGATGCCGGTCACCTCGAATCTGAACTTCGCTCGTGGTGGCGCGGTCGCCAACGGCGTCGTCGCCCCCCTCGGCGCTGGCGGCGCAATCTGCATCTCCTCTGACCAGGGAGCCGATGTCCTCGTCGACGTACTCGGCTGGTTCGGCGGCGGAGCGCAACCGTCGTTCGTCGGAGCGGTGCCGCGGCGCATCGTCGACACGCGCAATGCGATCGGCGGACCAGTCGGCGTGCTCGCCCCGTCGGCCACGCGTTCGGTTGTCGTGCGAGGTGTGACGGTCGAGGTCGACGGCACTGCTCGCTCGGTTCCCGCCGAGGCGACGGCCGTCGCACTCAACGTCACGATGGTCGAAGCTCGTGCTGCCGGTTTCGCCACGGTGTGGCCGTGCGGCACCGCGCAGCCGGATGCATCGAACGTCAACTTCGCCGCCGGAGCCACCGTCGCGAACGGTGTCGTCGCGCCGATCGGACCCGATGGTTCGATCTGTGTGTCCACGAGCGCTGGAGCGCACCTCCTCGTCGACATCGCCGGTTGGTTCACCGGAGGAGCCGACTCGGGCTTCATCGGCAATGTCCCGCGACGCCTCGTCGACACCCGCAACAGCATCGGACCGATCCCTCAGTGAGTACGTCGTTCGTGAACTCCCGCCGACGAATCGTCGCTGCGCTGGCGGCGGCGCTCGGACTCGGCCTGCTCCCGATCCCCGGCGGGTCGACTGCTGCGGCGGCAGGCCCGAGCGACGTGATCGCGGTGGTCATCGACGGTGTTGGCAACGGCCACGGTCGAGGCTTGAGCCAGTGGGGTGCGTACGGCCGCGCGGTCGAGCAGGGCCAGACGTGGGTTCAGATCCTCGACCACTACTACGGGGGAACCTCGAATTCGCCTTCCGGTGCTGGTGACTCCGTGGGGGTTGATCCAGGGCGCATGACCGTGCGGCTGGTCGCTCTCGACAACCTCCAGACTGCCGTGATCTCCCGCGGACCGGGTGTCTACGCAAACGGCGTTGGCCCGTACGGCACGATCGTGGCGCGTGAGAAGGCGGGGACGAACGGCGTCTACCAGGTGTGGGGGACGGCTGGTGTCGGCTGCCCGGCTGCATCCGACCCGCTTGTGGGTTGGGCGCCTCTCGGCGAGATGGGTGGAGGCCCTGCCGGCAGTGTGTCCGTACGGTTCACGACGCCAGGCGGCGACGATGCCGCTACGGCTGCTGACAACGTGCTCGGAGCGTGCAACAGCGACGGCAGCGTTGTCCATTATCGGGGCAGCATCTACGCAGCCAACGGGACGGACGGCGAGAACCGCACCGTCAACGACGTGCCGGTCGAACAGTACCTTCGCGGTGTCGTGCCGAAGGAGGTGTCGGCCAGTTGGGGCAGCGCCGGCGGGGGAGCGGGGATGAATACGCTGAGAGCCCAGGCCGTCGCCGCACGCTCGTACGCGCTGTCCGAGGGGCTCTCGAACTCCAGCGGGCGGCGCTACTCGTATGCCAAGACCTGCGATACCCAGTCGTGCCAGGTGTACGGCGGGGCCGGGTTCCGATCGATCGCCGGTGGGTCTCTGGCGCCACGCGAGTACGCCACCACCGACACCGCCATTGCCGACACCGCGGGCGTGATCCGGCGCTGGAACCCCGGGACACCACGTTCCGGATCGGTGGTCGCCACCGAGTTCTCGGCGTCGAACGGCCCGCGCACGGCCGGCGGCGCATTTCCCCCGGTCGACGATCCCGCCGATGCGATCACGAACAACCTGAACCACAGATGGACGCGGGTGCTCGACGCCGACGACCTTGCGTCGAGGTATGGACTCGGTTCGGTGACTTCGGCGTCGATGGTCGAGGCAGCAGCGAGCCAGTACCAGCAGTACGACGGCATCTGGTTCAACGACATCGTGCTCACCGGATCGAACGGAACGACGAAGCGGATGAACGCCTGGGACTTCCGAGGTGAACAGGGTCTTCTCTCGCCCGGCTTCACGGTGCGCGTGGTCACCCGCGACTCGATCGGTACGAACGTCGCGTTGATCGGCGACTCCGTCGGGGAGTCGGCGAAGAACGAGTTCCTCACGCTCACCGACGGAACGTTCGCCTCCCTCGGTGTCGACACGCTGGTCAGCCGGTTCATCACCAAGACACCGCCGTCACCCAGCGGCGTCCAGGTGGCTGCCGGCGTCGCGATGAACCTCGACCTCGCCATCGTCGAGCTCGGCTACAACCCGTCGACCAACATGGCTGCCGACATCGACGCCATGATGAACACGCTGAACCAGCGCGGCACCAAACGGGTCATCTGGGTGAACATGGCCGACGTCAAGGGGAACTATGCGGCGGCCAACGCGGCGCTCCAGCAAGCCGTCGGTCGCTGGCCGAACCTCTCGATCGCCGACTGGAACGCAGCGAGCGCCGCCACGGGCATCGAGCGCGCTCGCTGGATCACGTCCGACGGAGTGCACCTCACGTCGACGGGTCAGGCACAGTTCGCTCTTTGGCTACGACAGGTCGCCGGCGGCTCGGTACCGGGCGGCGGCTCGTATGCGCCATCGACGCGACGATTCCAGCCGAACCAGCGCATCGAGCTGTCAGTGGTCGGCGAGAACGTGGTCGGACCAGATGGCGTGGCGCGAGCGATCCCGGCCGGTGCCTCGGCGGTGGCCTTGAACATCACCGCAGTCACCCCGGCATCGCCAGGCTTCGTGACGGTCTGGCCGTGCGATGTTGCTCGGCCCGACGCCTCCAATCTCAACTTCGTCGCCGGTGGAGCGGTGGCCAACAGTGTGATCGCCCCGCTGGGATCGAGCGGCAAGGTCTGCTTCTACTCGAACCAGGCCACCGACTTCCTCGTCGACATCACCGGCTGGTTCTCCGGCGCGACCGACACGGTCACCACCTTCGTCGGCGCCACACCGCAGCGAGTGGTCGACACCCGCAACGCGATCGGTGGGCCGAAGCTCAGAATCCCGGCCGGCGGCACGATCACGATTCCGCTCGCCGGCGCCGCCATGGCGCTGTCCGATGGCACACCGACGTCGGTTCCCGTCGATGCAACCGCGGTCGCCGTCAACGTCACCGCCGTGCTGCCGTCGCAGGCTGGGTTCTTCACCGTGTGGCCGTGCGGAGCACCGATGCCGGTCGCCTCCAACGTGAACTTCACGAGAGGCTCGGTCGTCGCCAATGGCGTGGTCACGTCGCTTGGTGCGGGCGGTGCGGTGTGTTTGTACTCCGACCAGCAGTCCGACGTGCTCGTCGACGTGTTGGGCTGGTTCGGTGGCGGTGCCCAGCCGCCGTTCACCGGCGCAGTGCCGTCACGACTCGTCGACACCCGCAACGCGATCGGCGGACCCGCAGGCGTCGTCACGCCCGCAGCGCCGAAGTCGGTGCCGGTGCGCGGCGTCACGGTCAACGTCAACGGCGTTGCCCAGCAGGTGCCGGCCGACGCCTCGGCGGTCGCCTTGAACGTCACGCTCGTCGAGGCCCGCGCGGCCGGTTTCGCCACGGTGTGGCCGTGCGGATCCCCGATGCCCGAAGCGTCGAACGTGAACTTCGGGCGCGGAGGGACCGCAGCCAACGGCGTGATCGCCCCGATCGGCGCCGACGGCTCGGTGTGCATCTTCACGAGTGCGGATTCGCATCTGATCGTCGACATCTCGGGCTGGTTCACCGGCGGCGCCACGCCGGCGTTCACCGGCAACATCCCGCGCCGTCTCGTCGACACCCGTAACAACATCGGTCCCGCCCCGATCTGACACGATTCCTCGCCGAGGCGCCTGGGCGAATAGCTTTCGCCCCCATGGACATTTCTGGAGCAAGCGCAATCGTCACGGGTGGAGCATCGGGAATCGGTGCGGCCTCCGCCCGCATGCTGGCCGCCCGCGGCGCCAAGGTCGTCATCGCCGATCTACAGGAGGACAAGGGCAACGAACTCGCCGACGAGATCGGTGGAGCGTTCTGCAAGGTCGACGTCACCAACACCGACGACATCATCAACGCCGTCGAGATGGCGAAGTCGATGGGTCCGGTCCGCGTGCTGGTCAACTCCGCCGGCATCGGCTGGGCGCAGCGCACGATCGGCAAGGACGGCACGCTCGACTCTGCGGCCAACCTCGACGCCTTCAAGAAGGTCATCGCCATCAACCTGATCGGCACGTTCGACTGCATTCGCGTCGCGGCCACGGCGATGAGCACGACCGAGCCGCTCGAGCACGGTGAGCGTGGCGCCATCGTCAACATCGCATCGGTGGCGGCATTCGACGGCCAGATCGGCCAGGCGAGCTACTCGGCGTCGAAGGGTGGCGTCGTCGGCATGACCCTGCCGGTCGCTCGCGACCTGTCGGCAGTCGGCATCCGCGTCAACACCGTGGCTCCTGGCCTGATCGACACGCCGATCTACGGCGAAGGCGATGCCAGCGAAGCGTTCAAGGAGAACCTCCAGAAGGGGGTGCTGTTCCCGAAGCGCCTCGGCGACCCGGATCAGCTCGCCTCGATGGTGATCGAGTGCATCACCAACAGCTACATGAACGCCGAGTCGATTCGCGTCGACGGCGGCATCCGCATGCCGCCGAAGTGACCGTCCATCGTTTGCGTTGCACTTCCGGTGACCCGGGTCACCGGAAGTGCAACGCAAACGGAGTTTTCAGGTGGTGTAGTCGGCGTTGAAGCGGACGTAGTCGTCGCTGAGGTCGCAGCCCCAGACGGTGGCGTCGGCGTTGCCGGTCTTCAGTGACACGTGGATCCTCACGTCGGGGCTGCGCATGTAGCCCGCCAGCGCGGCGAGTGCATCGTCGTCGAGCAGGCGTGGGTACACCTCGGTGCCGCCGAAGCGGATCACCACGGCGTCCTGATCGATGTCGGTGTCGTCGCTGCACTTGCCGATCGCCATCGCCACACGACCCCAGTTCGGGTCGCCGCCGTGCACAGCGGTCTTCACGAGCGGCGAGTTGACGATCGCCTTGGCGACCCGCTTGGCCTGTACGACGTCAGCGGCTTCGTCGACGTGCACTTCGATCAACGAGTGCGCACCCTCGCCGTCACGGGCGATCTGCTTGGTCAGGTCGAGCGCCACCTCGTACAGCGCCGCCTCGAACGCGTCGGGGTCGACGCGGCCGGCGGCCCCCGATGCCATGATCACCGAGGAATCGCTCGTGGAGGTGTCGGTGTCGACGCTGACGCAGTTGAACGTGCGATCGACCACACGGCGGAAGGCGGCGTCGAGGTCGATCGCCGACATCTCTGCGTCGGTGAAGATCAGTGAGATGTGGGTCGCCATGTCCGGCTCGATCATCCCGACGCCCTTGGCCATACCGACGACCCGCGCCGTGCTCCCTGCGACGACTGCTTCGGCGAGCTTGGGCACCGTGTCGGTGGTCATCATGCCGCGCGCCGGTCCGCCGGCATCGTCGGACGTGAGTTCTGCGGGCAGCGCATCGATCCCGACTCGGATGCGCTCGATTGGATAGCGACGCCCGATCACGCCCGTGGACGTGACCACCACGTCGGTCGGCTCGCATCCGAGACGCTCGGCGACGCGCTGGGCGACCTCGAGGGCGTCGGCGTGACCCTGGGCGCCGGTGGCGACGTTGGCGTTCTTCGAGATGACCACGACGGCACGGGCCCGTCCGTCGGCGATCTGGGCGCGACTGAGGGTGACGCTCGGTCCAGCGAACCGGCTCTTCGTGAACACACCGGCGACGGGGACGGCCTGTTCGGCGGTGATCACCACGAAATCGTCGGTGTCGTCCTTGACACCGATGTTTGCAACGTGGCTGCGGAACCCCTGGGGGAGGGTGGTCACTTCTCCAACCCGAGCTTGATCGACTGGAAGATCGATGCCAGCGCATCGACCTGGTCGTCGTCGAGGTGGTCGAAGATGTGCCGACGAACGCTCGCCACATGATCGGGTGCAGCGGCCTCGAGGGCGCTGAAGCCACTCGGGGTGAGCGTCGCCAGCATCACTCGCCGATCGTCGGTCGAGGCCTCGCGGGTCACGAAGCCGGCCTTGACCAGGCCATCGAGGCGACGGGTCAACCCGCTGGGCGACAGTTGCAGCAGGTCGGCGAGATCGCACATGCGCATCGAGCGGTTCGGTGTCTCGGACAAGTACACGAACACCTGGTAGTCGCCGAGTGTCAGGTTGTGGTCGGCGAGGTCACGCTCGATGGCGGCGATCAGATCGCCGTAGGTCTCGATGTACGTGCGCCACGCCGTCATTTCGCTCGCGGTCAGCCATGTCGTGCCCATACCTCGAATGTACCCCTACCCCGCAATTGTTGCGCCGGTCAAAGGTCCCGACTCGCGGCGAGCCGTCAATTTCGGATTGGGATGGCGTGCGCACGGAAATGTGGAGCTGGAATCGCGCGGGGCGCGAGGACCGCTCCGAATTTCGGGGGTGGTGGCGTCGGGGTGGTGGCGTTGGGGGCGAGACGTGAAGGCGATGTCAGTCGGTCTGGAAATGGGCGGCGAGGCGGTCGAGGGTGGCTTCGATTGCCTTCGCATTGCGCTTCGGAACGCCGGTCAACTTGAGAGCGGTGGCGCTGCGTGCCGGACGGAAGTCGAACTCCTCGGTGACCTCCGTGCCGCCTTCGACCGAGCGCAGCCGGTAGCGCCAGATGTGCTTGCCCATGTGCTGCCAGGCGATCAACGACGGTTCGTCGAACTCGACGACCTCGTTGGTGATCTTGTAGGGCACTCCGAGCTTCATCGACATCGAGAACTTCGAGCCCAGGGTCAAACGTTCGGGCGCCTCCGTGGTGCTGCCTCGAACCGATCCCGAACCGTCGATCTCCGGATGTTTCGCGGGGTCGGCCAGGAGATCGAAGATCGCCTGCGGTTCGGCGGGCACGAACCGGATCCCTCGCACCACCTTGTCGTCGTCGCTCGAGGTCGATGCGTTGTCGTCGGGTGTCCCGTCAGCCATGGAGGTCAGTCTGGCCGATCTCGTCGGCGATGGCCAGCGCGCACCGGCGACCCGAGTACATCGCCCCTTGGATCGAGGCGGTGTCGCGGTGATCGCCGCACACGAAGCGCCCGTCGTCGAGGCGCACCCGACGCTTGGGGTTGAACGGCGGTCGCTGGCGCGGCTGGCCGTGCGCGATGCGATACGTCGCAAGATGGTCCCACGCGTCGACCTGTGGTCCCCACCAGCCACGCAGTTGTCCGCGTGCATCGGCCTCGATCGTCGGGCCGTCGTGGCCCGGAAGCGCAGCGACGACGAGATGCGAGCCGGCGGGCGCGTAGCTCGGCGCGACGTTGCTCATCACGGCGACGTTCAGCACCGGTCCCCGGCCGGTGCCGTCGAGCACGACGAGTCTGTCGTCGATCGGCGCTGCCGGGGCGGCGAAGTAGACGGCGCCGACCGACTTCGATTCCACCGGCGGGAGACCGAGCAGTTCGGCAGCGACCGGTCCCTCGGTCGCGACGACCACGGCGGCGGCAGCGATTGTCGTGCCATCGACCGTGATCGAGGTCGGCGTGGTCGACGTCACAGCGGCGCCGACGTGGATTGTCCCGGCGGGCAACCGGTCGGCGAGCTGCTGCGGGATGGCCTGCATGCCGGCTGCGGGCACGGCCGAATCGCCGTCGGCGAGCATGCGGAAGATCACCTCGAACATGCGGCGGCTGTCGGACAGGTCGGGATCGAGCTGGATGCCGCCGACGAGTGGACGGAAGAACCGCTCGATGATCGTGTCGGAGAACCCGGCGTCGGCGAGTGCCGCACGGGTGGAGGTGTCGTCGCCTTGGAGGAGTCGTACCGGGTGCACGCTGCGCAGCCGATGACGCAGCACGGCGATGCGGGCCTTGTCGAACAGTGAACCGATCGGCGACGTCAGGGTCGACAGTGCCGTCGTCGGGCGGCGGAACGGGTCGCCGACGACGGAGCCCTTGCCGTTGCGCCACACGAGGGCGCCGGGATCGAAGGGCCTGGAGGTCGAGCGCGGTCATGTCGAGTTGGCGGTGCATCTCGGGATACGCCGTGAGCGCGACCTGGAAGCCGCGGTCGAGGAGGAAGCCGTCGACGTGGTCGGTGCGCACACGCCCGCCGACGCCGTCGCTCGCCTCGTAGACCTGGACCGGGATCCCGGCGTCGTGGAGTGCCACCGCGCACGACAGTCCGGCGAGCCCGGCACCGACGACGACCACCGGTTCATCGGGTCGGGCGACGGTGCTCACTTGCCGAGCAGCGCGTGGAGCGCGGAGGCCAGATCCGGGTGCTGGAACGTGAAGCTGCGATCGCCGTCGAGCACCGCCGGCAGGACGCGCTGTCCGCTGAACAGCAGGTTGTCGGCGAGTTCACCGCCGAGCAGCAGCTTGGGCCCGAACTTCGGGATCGGTAGGAACGTCGGACGGTGCAGGACGTCGCCGAGCGTGTCGGCGAACTCGGCGTTGGTGACGGGCTTCGGGGCAGTCAGGTTGACGGCGCCGGTGGTGTCCGAGGTGAGCAGGTGCGTGATCGCTGCGACTTCGTCGTCGATCGAAATCCAGCTCTGCCACTGGTCGCCCGAGCCCATCTTGCCGCCGAGGCCGAACTTGAACAGCGGGAGCTGCTTCTTGAGCGCGCCGCCCTCGGCCGACAACACGATGCCGGTGCGCAGGTGCACCACCCGTGCGCCTGCGGCTTCGGCGGCTCCCGTCGCCTGTTCCCACTGCACGCAGATGTCGGCGAGGAATCCGTCACCCGGCGTCGAGGTCTCCGTGAGTTCCTCGTCGCCGCGTGCGCCGTAGATCCCGATCGCCGAGCCCGACAGCAGCACCTTGGGTCCGTCGGTTGCGGCGGCAATCGCCTCGGATATGAGCGTGGTGCCCTTGGTGCGGCTCTCGAGCAGCTCGCGCTTGTAGTCGTCGGTCCAGCGCTTGTCGCCGATGCCCGCTCCGGCGAGGTGGACCACGGCGTCGACGCCGTCGAGCGCTCCCGGGTCGATGCGGTTCTGCGCCGGCGACCACGAGACATCGGTCGCGGACGGGTTGCTCCGCACCACTCGGATCACGTCGTGACCGAGTGACTCGAGATGAGGTGTGAGGGCGGAGCCGATCAGGCCCGTCGATCCGGTGATGGCAACACGCATGGGGCGAGCGTAGGAGCGATCGTGTCGCGCTGCCATCTCGTGAACAACTTCACCTCTCCGAGGTGAAGTTGTTCACGAGATGGGGGATGGCGGTCAGTTGGCTTCGGAGATGATCTGGCCGAGCAGTTCTTCGTCGACTGCACCGGCAACCAGTTCGGTCGATCCGTCGGTGTTCACGATGACGAGTGCCGGCTGATACGACACGCCGAACCGGTCGAACACGTCACCGGGGTCGTCACTGATCTGCGGGAACGTCAGGCCGTGCTTGTCGATGAACCCTTGGAACGAGTCCTCGCTCCCGGTCCATGCGACGCCGTAGAAATTGGCTTGATCCTGGAACTGCACTGCTGCCTCCTCGACCGAGGGGGCTTCACGGTTGCACACGCTTCAAGTGGGCGCCCAGAACCAGAACACCGTGGGCTTGCCGGCAGCGGCGGCACCATCGAAGGTGCCGCCTCCGACCAGCGGAGCGGTGAACTGCAGCGCCTCGGGTACGACGACGGCAGGATCCGTGGGGGACGGGTCGGTTGCGCCCGGTGTCGTATCGCCGGTTTCCGCTGTCGTCGGGGCCTCGGCCGTCGGCGCCTCGGTCGGGCCGGTCGTCGCTTCGACCGCCGTGTCGGGCAGTGTCTCGCCACCCGCATCGTTCGATTCGGAGCTGCATGCGGTGGCAGCCAGCAGGAGTGCACATGCACCGATGGCGCCCAGTGCGGCGCGACGTGTCGTTCTCACGTCAGCGACGGTAGCGAGACGTCCCTGGTGGCGAGGCGCGCCCCAGCCGGTGTTTCCCGAATTGTCACGCCTCGGTTCCGGTCCGCGTCGGCCGGCATCACGGGCTGACGGTGTGACGTTCGCGGGCGCTCCGTAGGCTCGGGCGGCGATGAAGACCCGGACGCTGTTGCTGCTGTCGGTCGGCGTCGGGTTGATGATCCTCTTGGCGGGTGGTGTGCTGCTGTTGCAGCTCGCGAACGAGTCCGCCGCTGTCGAACCTGCCGAGGTGGGCGACGTCGTGCGCGTCGGCGATGTCGAGGTCACTGTCCTCGGGTCAGCCGAGACCGCCACGCTGTTCTCCGTCGACGTCGAGGTCGGTGGGGTCGACGATGACCTGTCGGGGTTCTCCCTGGCGACGGGCGACCGGCGACTCCAGCCGGTGACGGCCGCCGCCGACGGCCGCTGCACCGAGATCACGGTGGTCGAGCAGCGGTGCCGCATCGAGTTCGACACCAGCGCGGCCGACGGGTCCAATCGCGTCCTGGTGCTGCGTCGCGGCGACCAGCAACGCAACTGGGTGCTCCAAACACCATGATCTCGACCGCGCCAGATGACGACCGCTCGATCGAACGCTACGGTGAACCACGATGAGTGACCATTTCGACCTGGTGGTGATCGGTGGCGGACCTGGTGGCTATTCAGCCGCCCTCTACGGAGCTTCGGCGGGACTGAACGTCGCGCTGGTCGAGAAGGATGCGCTCGGCGGGACGTGCCTCAACCGCGGGTGCATCCCGGCCAAGGCGTTCCTCGAGACCGCCGCCGTGAAGCGCCACGTCGACCATTCCAGCGACTTCGGCATCGAGTCGGGGGGTCCCGCAAGCGTCGACTTCGCCCGCACCCAGGCGCGCAAGCAGAGCATCGTCGACGGCCTCGTCAAGGGCATCGCGGCGATGTGCAAGGGCCGCAAGGTCGAGGTGTTCAACGGTGTCGGCGCACTCGGTGCGAACCGCACGGTCAGCGTGTCGATGGCCGACGGCTCGTCGGCGACGATCACCGGCGATGCCGTGATGCTCGCTTCGGGCTCGGTGCCGCGGCTGATCCCCAACTTCGAGCGCGGTGGTCCGATCATGACCAGCGACGAGGTGTTGGATCTCACCACGGTCCCACCACGGGTGGCGGTCATCGGTGGCGGCGCCATCGGCTGCGAGTTCGCGTCGACGTTCGCCGACCTCGGGAGCGAGGTGACGATCCTCGAGGGTCTGCCGAAGATCCTTCCCGGCCTCGACGCCGACCTGGCCAAGGTCGTCGAGAAGTCGTTCAAGAAGAAGAAGATCGCCATTCGCACCGGCGTGATGGTGAACGGTCACACGCCGAACGCGTTCGGTGGCACCACGGTGTCGTTCGGCGACGGTGAGTCGGTCGAGGTCGATGCGGTCGTCGTGTCGGTCGGGCGTCGTCCGTTCGCCGATCAGCTCGGCCTCGTTGGCACGGGCGTGGTCGTCGACCAGCGTGGCTTCGTCGAGGTCGACGAGTACTGCCGCACCGGCGAGCCCGACGTGTACGCCGTCGGCGACCTGATCGCCACGCCGCAACTTGCACACGTTGCCTATGCCGAAGCGATTCTCGTGGTGAAGCAGGTGCTCGGCGAGTCACCGATGCCTGTCGCCTACGACCGGGTGCCGTGGGCGATCTACTGCCATCCCGAGGTTGCATGGGCCGGCCCCGACGAAGAGCAGGCTCGTGCCGCCGGCCACGACGTCGTCGTCGCCAAGCACCCCTTCAAGTTCAACAGCAGGGCGATGATTCTCGGCGAAACCGAAGGTCTCGTGAAGGTCATCGCCAAGAAGCGGCCGGACGGTTCGGCCGGCCAGGTCCTCGGCGTCCACATGGTCGGCCCCTGGGTCACCGAGCAGCTCAGCGGCGGATATCTGGCGGTCAACTGGGAAGCCTCCGTCGATGAGATCGCCGAGTTCCTGCAGCCCCACCCGAGCCTGTCGGAGTTGTTCGGCGAGACCGTGATGTCGCTCACGGGCCGCAACTTCAACGGCTAGACAGATACCAGCAACACCCACGGACCCCACGCCCAACACGAGAAGAAGAGACTCCTCACATGGCAGACGTCACGCTCCCGCAACTCGGCGAAACGGTCACCGAGGGAACCATCACGCAGTGGTTCAAGAACGTCGGTGACACCGTCACCGCCGACGAGCCATTGTTCGAGGTGTCCACTGACAAGGTCGACACCGAAGTGCCGTCGCCGGTGTCCGGCGTGCTCACCGAGATCCGCGTCCAAGAAGGCGACACCGTCGACGTCGGCACCGTGATCGCGGTGGTCGGCGACGCCGATGGAGCTGCGCCCGCAGCGCCGGCACCCGCCGCCGAGCCGGCGCCGGAACCGGAACCGGAACCTGCGCAGGCACCAGCGCCGCCGCCTCCTCCCGCGCCCGCCGCAGCGCCGGTCGCGCCGCCGCCCCCGCCTGCCGTCCCGCCGGCACCAGCCACAGCGGAGACCGCGCAGGCCGGTGACAACCGGCTGTTGTCGCCGGTCGTTCGCCGTCTCGTCAACGAGCACGGCCTCGATCCTGACGCAATCACGGGTTCGGGCCCCGGTGGACGCATCACGCGCGACGACGTGCTCGACCACATCGATGCCACGGGCGCCAACCGCCAGGACCCGGCAGCGGCGGCCGCACCGGCACCCGCTGCCGCTCCCGCGGCTGCGCCTGCCCCCACTCCTGCTGCCGCACGGCCCGCCCCACCGGCGCCGAAGGCGGCAGCCGGCGAGCGTGACACGGTCGTTGCGTTGTCGAAGATCCGTCGCCTCACCGGCGATCACATGGTGATGAGCAAGGCGACCAGCCCCCACGCATTCAGCGTGGTCGAGGTCGACTTCGCGAACGTCGACGTCGTGCGCACGAAGGTCAAGAACGACTGGAAGGCCACCCACGGCTTCGGCCTCACCTACCTGCCGTTCATCGCCCGAGCCGTCATCGACGGCCTGAGCGAGTTCCCGCACCTCAACGCCAGCGTCAGCGACAACGACCTGATCGTGCACAACTTCGTCGACCTCGGCATCGCTGTCGACCTCGACTACGACGGCCTGCTCGCCCCCGTGGTGCGCGACGCCGAGACCAAGCGGCTCGCGGCGATCGCCTCGGAGATCTCGGACCTCGCGGACCGTGCACGCACCCGCAAGCTGAGTCCCGACGAGATCTCGGGCGGCACGTTCACGCTCAGCAACAACGGTTCGGCCGGGTCGGTGCTGACGATGCCGATCATCAACCAGCCCCAGGTGGGGATCATCTCGACCGATGCGATCGTGCGCAAGCCGGTCGTCACGACTGGTCCCGACGGCGGCGAGGCGATTGCGATCCATCCGGTGGGCAACCTCGCAATGAGTTGGGATCACCGAGCCTTCGACGGTGCCTACGCAGCGAGGTTCCTCGCTCGGGTGAAGGAGATCCTCGAGACCAAGGACTGGTCGACCGAGCTCTGACGCTCGGGTCTGTCCGCGCGCCATGACCGCCGCTCCGTTGCGCGTCCGGTGGTTGGGCCGGGTGCCGTATCGCGAGGCGTTGGCGGTGCAGACGGCGCTGTTCGAGCACGGCGACGGCCAGCACCTGCTGCTGCTCGAACACCCGCACGTGTTCACCCACGGCAAGCGGGCGGACCTCGCCACGAACTTGCGTAGCGAGCCCGCGGCGGTCGGCGCCGAACTGGTCGCGGTCAAGCGCGGTGGCGACATCACGTACCACGGCCCCGGACAGCTCGTCGGCTATCCGATCGTCAACGTCGGCAACCGGCTGGGTGCTTCGGATCACGTGTGCAACGTCGAAGGTCTCGTCATCGATGCCCTGGCCGAACTCGGCTTGCCCAACGCTGGGCGGCTCCAGGGTTTTGCGGGCGTCTGGCTCGACGTCGATCATCCCGATCCATCGGTGCAGCCGCGCAAGATCTGCGCCATCGGCGTGCGGCTGGCGCATGGGCGCACGATGCACGGCTTCGCCCTCAACGTCACCACGGACATGACGTACCTGCGCGAGCACATCGTGCCGTGCGGGATCGGCGACAAGCCGGTCACGTCGCTCGTCGAGGAGGGCATCGACGTGTCGATGCGCGACGTCGTCGATGTCGTCGCTCGCCTCGCCGCAGAGCGTTGGTCAGATGGTGTGCTCGAACGGCAGGACGTCGCGTGGAAGCACGCCGCAGATGGGCGCGACCTGTCGGCGTTCTCTCGGGGTGAAGGCCCCGGAGAGCAGGTGAAGCTGGTGTCCGACCGGGCCGCTGCTCGTCTCGAGGCCGCCGGAGTCACCGAAGGCCTGTCGATCGAGACGCGCAAGCCTGATTGGCTGCGGCCCAAGGTCGAACTCGGCGCGGACGTGATGTCGCTCAAGAAGACGGTGCGTGAGCTCGACCTCGTCACGGTCTGCGAGGACGCCGGCTGCCCCAACCTGTCCGAGTGTTGGGCCGACGGCACCGCCACGTTCATGGTGCTCGGCGAGCGGTGCACGCGGGCGTGCGGGTTCTGTCTCGTCGACACGAACAAGCCGCTGGCACCGGCGGCCGACGAACCGGCGCGGGTCGCCGAGGCAATCGACCGGATGGGCCTCGATCATGCCGTGCTCACGATGGTGGCGCGCGACGATCTCGCCGATGGCGGGATGGCCCACGTGGCTGCGTGTGTCGAGGCGATCCGTCTGCGCCGTCCGGCGACTCGGATCGAGACGCTGATCTCCGATGTGAAGGGCGACGATGCGGCGCTCGACCTGCTGCTCGCCGTTCGCCCCGACGTGCTGAACCACAACGTCGAGACCGTCGCCCGCCTGCAGCGCGCCGTGCGGCCATCGGCCGGCTACGCCCGTTCGCTCGGCGTGCTCGCTCGCGCCAAGGCAACCGGGCTCACCACGAAGACCGGGTTCATGGTTGGCCTCGGTGAGACCGTTGACGAGATCGAAGGTCTCCTCGCGGACCTCGCCGACCTCGGCGTCGACATCGTCACGGTCGGCCAGTACCTGCGCCCGACCTCGCACCATCTACCGATCGTGCGCTATGCCGAGCCGGCCGAGTTCGATCGTTGGAAGCAGATCGGTGAGTCGTACGGCATCGGCCACGTCGAGGCGAGCCCGCTCACCCGGTCGAGCTACCACGCCAAGGGCGCCGCCGAGTCGGTGGCCGTGCCGGTCGCCGTGTCCGTCGGCGATCTCGGCGGTGTGCGTCCCGCAGTCCGGAACTCAGCCCACCGAGAACCGATCCGGAGTGGTCGTGACTCGATGGTCACCTGAGCAGGTCGAGGCGATCGCCCCGACTCCCGCTGCGCTGAGCGCTGCCCGGCCGTTGACCACGGTGGCGAAGTGGGGAGGCCTCGGGTCGGACGAACGGGCGGTGTGGGGGTCGTGCCGGGGCAGCGGTGCGGAGCCGTACGACACGATGGTCGATCACGTGGACGTGGGGTTTCGGTGCACGTGCCCGAGCCGGCGTCATCCGTGCAAGCACGTGCTCGCTCTCCTGTTGCTGTGGGTGCACGGCGACATCGCCGACACGACGACCCCGCCACAGGTCGCGAGTTGGGTCGAGGCCCGACATGCGGCGGTCGCCCGTCGGGAGACCGGCACTGCGTCCGCTCCCGACACGTCCTCGACATCGACGCTGCCGACCGCTGGCGAGACGGCTGATCCGTCGCCGCCTCCCACAGGGGAGGAGGGCCCGGAACCCGATCGGGACCGCGCTCGCGACGAGCGCGTCGAGCGGATGTCGGCCGGGCTGACCGAACTCGACCGCTGGCTCGACGACCGGATGCGAACGGGGCTGGCCGATCCGGTGCTGGCGAAGTACGCGACGTGGGACGAATTGGCCGCGCGACTCGTCGATGCGCAGGCGGGAAGTCTCGCGAACCGGATTCGACGCCTGGCTGGGCTCGTGGGTGCTTCACCCGACTGGCACAGTGACGTGCTCGCAGAACTCGGGCTGCTGCACTTGCTGGCGCAGGCGGGTCGCCGACTCGGTTCATTGCCCGGCCCGCTCGCCGACGCCGTGGCGACGACGGTCGGTTGGCAGGTGCGCCAGGCCGACGTGCTGGGCGGTGTCCCCGACACCGACACGTGGGTCGTGGCGGCGCGCAGCGACACCCGTGAGGACCGCATCGAGGTGCGCCGCCACTGGCTACGCGGGTCGGCGTCGGGACGATGGGCGCTGGTGCTCTCGTTCGCGGCGTATCGCCAGAGCCTCGATACATCGCTCGTGGTGGGCACTGCGGTCGACGCGGACCTGCACCGGTATCCCGGTCCAGCGCTGCGGGCGCTGGTCGGCGCCCGGCATGGCGAGCTGATCGAGTCGGCGCGTCCGCCTGCCGTCGATGTCGTCGCGGCGTGCGATCAGGTGGGGGTGATGATCGCCGCCGAGCCGTGGCTCGACCGCGTGCCGTTCACGGTGACGGCCGCGATCGCCGTCGACGGCACGCGGTTCGTTCTCACCGACAGCGGCGGCACGTTGCCGTTGATCGCCGGAGGCCGACCCTTGGCGACCCTGCTGGCCGTCGCCGGCGGTGGTGTCGTCGACGTGACGTGCGAGTGGACGCCGCACGGGGTCGTGCCGCTGACCGTGCACCTCGACGACCGCTCGATCGACATCGGCCCCCGAGCCGACGACTCCTTCGTGAGCGCCGCATGACGCCCCCCACCACGTTTGCGTTCAGATTTGGGTGGGGCGGGTCACCCGAATCTGAGCGCAAACGTGGGTTGTGCGGGTGCGGGTCGTGACCGAGGCGGAGCAGTGGCGTGAGTTGGTGTCGGTGGCGATGCTCGGCACGGATCGGCGCAACCCGCCCGAGCCGGAGGGGCTGATCGCCGACCTCGTCGACGACACGGTCCGCTCGACGCCGTCGGAGCGGATGCTCGCCCAGGTTGCGGCGATGGTCGCCGTGCGCCGCGCCGGTGTGTTGCCGGGTCCGGTGCGGCCGGCGATTGATGGTCCCGGCGCCGACGATCGGCCGGTCTGTGTGCCCGCCGCCTCCGAGCGCTGGCATCACGTCGTCTCGTCGTGGCCGGTGCTCGAGGACGAGTGGATGCTGACCGTGGTCTCCAACGGCTGGCGCGTGCCACCCGACCTCGTCCCCGAGCTGCTCACCCGGCACCGCACCGATCCGATCCGCCGCTCCCGTGCCGAGTTGGCGTGTGGACCTCTCGCCGGTTGGCTCGTCGATCACCTCCCCGAGCTGGCTGCCCGTGGCGCCGGCGGAGCACAGCCCGATCCGTCGGCCGACGACATCGCCGAGTTGCCGCCGCTGCCGATCCCCCCGGACCTCGAGCCGCTGCTCCACGCTGATGGCGACGTTGTCGCACGTCAACTCGCGGGCGCGATCGACGGCGGCATGTTGGTCCACGCTCACCGGGCCGTCCTGGTCAACCTCGTGGCGCGGATGCGACCAGACGCCCTCGGTCAGGTCGCATCAGCGCTCGAATCGATCGACGGCGGCTCGCTCGGCTTCGCGCTCGCCTCGGTACTCGCCGACCTTGCCCGCACTCGTCAACGCATGCTCGACGAGTTGTCGGTCAGCTGACGCGGTCCGCCGCCTCGCCAACCACGGCCTGGAGTTCGTCGCACGCCGCCGTGAGGCTGCCGGCGTCTGCTTGGAGGAGGGCGAATGCGCTGGCGATGCGTCGTTCGAGGTCGGCTGGTGCGTTGTGAAGCGCTGCCGCCGACGTGATTGCACCCTTCTCGTTGATCAGCCACTGCTTGGCGCTGCCGTGGAGCGCCTGCGCCATCACGCCGGCGGCCCGGAAGAGACAGCCGGCCACGAAGGCCACATCTGCACGGTCGGTCGCCTTGCGTGCGTTTGCGATCGAGAACGACGACTCCCAGATCGCGGCGGCGAGCGCGGTCGACAGCGCATCCGGATACTCGGCCGTTGCCTGGTGGAGCTCGGACAGCCGGGTCGACCAGTTGCCGATCGGGCGGCAGAGGGCGAGTTCGCCGGCGTAGGCGTGGCTCCAGAACCCGAGCGGGTGTCCTGCTTGGATCGCATTGACGTACCGGCCCTCGCAGCAGTCGGCCCACACCGTGGACACCCGCTCGACGCTGCGGTAGATGAAATCGACGTGTACGTCGCCGATCACGAGCCAGCCGCCGCCATCGACCCACGGACCCCACTCGCCCGGCTCCGTGACCTCCGCCGGAGTGGTGCTGTACTCGTCGGCCAGCTCTTGAAGCCCTGCGATGTCGAGGCCGTCGCGGTAGTAGATCCCCAGGTCGTAGTCGGACGTCGGGCGGTGTGTGCCGTGGGCGCGACTCCGCCCAGGGCGATGCCCTCGACGCTGCGGACGTGTTCGAGTCGCTCCAGCAGCCCAGGGGCGATCGATCGCAGTTCGTCGACGGGGTCGCTCATCGAGTGAAGTCTTGCGGCCCCGGGAACTCTGTGACAGCCCCTGTTTATGGTTGTCGGTATGGAGATCGCAGGGGTGGTCGAGCGGGTCGGGGCGATTGCTTCGGTGCGTGCGAACACCGCAGCGACGGCCGATCTGATCGAGTCCGGCCTCGTCGCGGTACGCGAGGTGCAGGCATGGTGTGATGCCCAACACGCCGGGCTCGTCTCACAGTTGGCGGGTGTCGATTCGTTTCCTGAGCAGCGGATCGCGAAGGCGTCGAAGAACTCGTTGGCGCAGGCGGCGAAGACCACCGAACGTTCCACCACGTTGACGAAGACCCCGAAGTTGGCTGACGCGTTGGATGATGGTGCGATCACCGCCGATCATGTCGATGCGGTCACCCGAGCGTCGAAGAAACTCGACGCTGCCAAACGACCGGAGTTGTTGAAACGAGCGAACGCTCTGGTCGAGGTCGCGAAGGCGGGCACGGTCGAGCAGTTCACCCGACGACTGGACCTGGAATCCAAACGGTTGCAGGACGACGACGGCCTCGACCGCCTGGCCCGCCAGCGACGCAACGTACGAGCCCGTACCTGGGTCGATTCCGAAGGCATGTGGAACCTGGCGGTCAAGTTCGACCCGGTCACCGGTGTCAAGATCGCGGCGCGGATCGACGCGATGGTCCAAGCCTTGTTCGGTGAGACCGTCCCCGATCGAGTGTCCGGATGATCCGATCGAGAAACAGCGCTACCTCGCCGCCCACGCCGTCGCCCGACTCCTGCTCGACGAAGCCCTCGGCAACGAACCCGCCAATGACACAGATGTCGACACAGGTGCCGGCTCGGCCACCACCCCGCCACCGGCACGCCCGAGGCCGGGGCGGCCCGAGTTCGTCGTGGTCATCGACGCCGACGCCGAGAGTCAGGTGGGCCCGGTCGGTGAGTTCTCGATCCCTGTCGAGATCCCCACCCGCGTGCTCGCCACCCTCGCCGGTGACGCCGACATCCACGCCGTCGTCGTGCGCAACGGTGTCGTGCTGCACGCACCCGGCGAGTTGAACCTCGGGCGCACCACCCGGTTGGCGAACCGGGCGCAACGTCGCGCGTTGCGCGGCCTGTACCGGTGCTGTGCCATCCCCGGCTGCACCGTCGCCTACGACCGCTGCAAACTGCATCACGTCATCTGGTGGCGCAACCAGGGCCGCACCGATCTCGACAACCTCCTGCCGGTCTGCAGCGTGCATCACACCAAGATCCACCACGACGGCTGGATCATCGAACTCGGACCCCACCGACAACTCACCCTGCGGCTCCCCGACGGCAGGGTCCAGCACACGGGACCGCCGACACGCTCCGGGCGAAGTACCGCCGCCTGATGATGATCGGGCAGCAGGACCAGAGCGATGGTCGGTCGGTAGCGTCACCGTCGATGAGTACAACGGGAGCTTCGGGTGACGTGCTGCGCCCGCACGCCGAGCAGCAGTACGCGCACGAGCTGGCCGCACTCGCGGCACTCGACGATCGCGAACGGCCGCCGGGCTGGCAGCTGTCGCCGTGGGCGGTCGTGCGCTACCTGCTGGGCGGCGAACTGTCCGATGGCACCGTGATCTCGCCGAAGTACGTCGGCCAGCGGCGGCTCATCGAGATCGCCGTCGCCACGCTCGCCACCGACCGGGCGCTGCTGCTGCTGGGCGTGCCGGGCACGGCCAAGACCTGGGTGAGCGAGCACCTCGCGGCAGCGATCAGCGGCGACTCGACCCTGCTCGTCCAGGGCACCGCCGGCACCACCGAGGAGACGCTGCGCTACGGCTGGAACTACGCCCGCCTGCTCGCCGAGGGCCCGCAGCACGGCGGCGCTGGTGCCCGGCCCGATGTACCGGGCGCATGGAGCGCGGCGCCATCGTGCGCGTCGAGGAACTCACCCGCATGCCGCCCGACGTGCAGGACGCGCTGATCACGGTGCTGTCGCGAGAAGGTGCTGCCGATCCCCGAACTCGACACCGAGATCGCCGCGATCCGCGGGTTCAACGTGATCGCCACCGCCAACGACCGCGACCGTGGCGTCAACGATCTGTCGAGCGCGCTGCGGCGCCGTTTCAACACCGTCGTGCTGCCGCTGCCCTGCCACGATCGACGAGGAGATCGCCATCGTCAGCCGCCGCGTCGGCGAACTCGGCGTGGCACTCGCACTGCCCGACGTGCCGGCCGCGGCCGACGAGATCCGCCGTGTCGTCACGGTGTTCCGCGAACTGCGCTCCGGCGCTCACCGAGGACGCAACGCAACAGCGTCAAGATCCCGACCGGCACCCTGTCGACCGCCGAGGCGATCTCGGTCGTCACCAATGGCATCGCCCTCGCCGCCCACTTCGGCGACGGCGAACTGCGCTCGACCGACGTCGCCGCCGGCATCATCGGCGCCGTCGTCAGCGATCCGGTCCACGATGCGGTCGCGTGGCGCGAGTACCTCGAAGCCGTCGTCCGCGAACGTCCCGGCTGGGACGACTTCTACAACGCCTGCCGCGCCCTCGACACGTGAGCCTCCACCTGCTCGGCATCCGTCACCACGGACCCGGGTCGGCGCGATCGGTCCTGCGGGCGCTCGACGAGTTGCGGCCCGACGTCGTGCTCGTGGAGGTACCGGCCGACGTCGACGCTGCGCTGCGGTGGGTCGGCGAGCCGGGCCTCGTACCGCCGGTTGCGCTGCTCACCTACGTCCCGGCGGAACCGGGGAGGGCAGCGTTCGCGCCGTTCGCCACGTTCAGCCCGGAGTGGCAGGCGATCGCCTGGGCCAACGCGCACGACGTCGAGGTGCACGCGATCGACCTGCCGCTCGCGGTCACGCTCGCCACCGCTGACGATGACGATGCCTCGCTCGTCGCCGAATCGGCACCACCCGACCCACTGGGCGAGCTCGCTGCTGCGGCCGGCGACCCCGACCCCGAGCGGTGGTGGGAGGACGTCATCGAACACCGTGGCGACGGCGCTCCGGCGTTCGACGCCGTCGCCGACGCGATGGCCGCTGCTCGCGACGGGTTCGTGCCCTCGCAACGGGAACTGCAACGCGAAGCCCACATGCGCCGGGCGATCCGTGCCGCCCGCCGGGCCGGGCACGACCAGATCGTCGTCGTGTGCGGGGCGTGGCACGTGCCTGCCCTCGACATCGACGTCGCTGACACGCCGAACGTGGCCACCGACAGCGCCACGCTGCGCGGGTTGCCCAAGGTCAAGACCGCCGTCGCCTGGGTGCCGTGGACGCATCGCCGGCTCGCGGCGGGTTCCGGCTACGCCGCCGGTGTCGACAGCCCCGGTTGGTATCGCCATGTGTTCGATCACCCCGGCAGCGACGGCGTCGCACGGTTCTTCGTCGATGCGGCACGCCTCGTGCGCGAGCGCGGCGGGTCGGCATCGCCGGATCACCTGATCGCCGGCACCCGGCTCGCCGAGTCGCTGGCGGCGATGCGCGGGCGACCCAGGGTCGGGCTGACCGAAGTGCTCGACGCCGCCGACGCGGTCATGGGCGGGCTCGACCTGGTGCGGCGCGAGCTGGTGATCGGCAACGAACTGGGCACCGTGCCCGACGCCGCCCCGCAGGTCCCCCTCGCCCGCGACGTCGCAAAGGCACAGAAGTCGGCGCGCCTGCCGCCCCGTGCCGAGACGTCGCTCGTCGAGGTCGACTTGCGCACACCCACCGGACTGCGCAAGTCGCATCTCCTCCACCGCCTGGTGGCGCTCGGTGTGCCGTGGGGCGCCGTCGTCGACGGTCGAGGGTCGTCCGGGACGTTCCGCGAGACGTGGGAGGTGAGATGGGATCCCGAGCTGTCGGTGCGGCTGATCGAACGCGCCGGCTACGGCACCACGCTGGAAACGGCGGCGACGGCCCGGCTGCTCGAACGGGCGGACGCATCGTCGGGCATCGTCGAGTTGGTCGGCATCATCAGCTCGGCACTGTTCGCCGACCTCCCGCAGGCGGTCGAGCCGACCGTGCACCGGCTCGCGAGCAGGGCGGCGACCGACCCGGACGTCGGCCGTCTGCTCGATGCACTCCCACCGCTCGCCGCAGCACTGCGCTATGGCGACGTCCGCTCGACCGACGCCGGCGCGCTCCGCGAGGTCGTCGACGGCATCGTCGTGCGGATCCTCGCCGGCCTCGTCGCGTCGGCGCACTCGCTCGACGACGACGGTGCGGCGGTGCTGGTCGAACGCCTCGCCGGGCTGCAGGGTGCGCTCGCCGTGCTCGATCACCCTGCCCGCCGGCACGGCCTGCCCATCGTTCTGGTCGAACTCGCCACCGGGAGCGGCCACGGTTTGGTGCAGGGCCGCTCCACTCGACTCCTCCACGACGCAGGCGTCTGGTCGATCGACGCCGTACGACGTCGTCTGTCGCAGGCGCTGTCCGCCGGCACGCCGCCGGCCAGTGGTGCGGCGTTCGTCGAAGGGTTCCTCGCCGGATCGGGATCGGTGCTGATCCACGACGCCGACCTCCTCGCGGTGCTCGACGGGTGGGTGGCATCGCTGCGACCGGATGCCTTCGATGCGGTGATCGCGCTGCTGCGCCGCACGTTCGGTGCGTTCGAGCCGGCCGAACGACGCCAGTTGATGCGACTCCTGATGGGCATCGGCGTCGAACGCTCCGAAGGGTTCGGGGTCGACGTCGACCCTGCCCGGGCCGCCGCTGCGTTGACGACGGTGCGCCACATGCTCGGGGTGGGCGTCTCGTGAATCCGACGGTGTCCGAAACCGAACGGCGGCGACGCTGGCGTCTCCTGCTCGGCGCTGCCGTCGACGACGTGTGGACCGAAGCCGACAGTCAGGCAGCGCTCGCTGACCAGGCCGTCACAGACGATGGCAGTGGCGGTGGCGACGACACCGGTGCCTCGGGCCGACCGTCGGCCGGGGCCGGGTTGCGTGGCGACGACCGCCGTATAGATGCAGCGCTCGGCGCGCTGTACGACCGCGGCGAGCAGGGCGCCCGCGGGACCAACCGTGCCGGCGGGCTGAGCAGGTCGAAACCGTCGGTGATGCGGTGGCTCGGCGACATCCGCCGGTACTTCCCGACGCCCGTGGTCCAGATCCTCCAACGTGACGCCGTCGAGCGACTCGACTTGCGTCAGCTCCTTCTCGAGCCCGAACTGCTCCAGAGTGTCGAACCCGACATCCACCTGGTCACACTGCTGGTCGAACTCAACCGCCACCTCCCCGACGAGACCCGGGCAACCGCCCGCCAGGTGATCGCCCACGTGCTCGCCGACCTCGAACGCCGCCTCGCCGACCACACTCGTCAAGCCGTGCGCGGCGCCCTGTCGCGGTCGGCGCGCACCCGGCGCCCCAGGCCAGGCGACATCGACTGGCCGACCACGATCACCGCCAACCTGCGGCACTGGATTCCGGAACACCGCACGGTCGTGCCCGAACGCCTCGTCGGCCATGGACGCCGCCAGCGCAGCCTCGCCCGTGATGTGATCATCGCCGTCGACCAGTCCGGCTCGATGGCCGACAGCGTCGTGTATGCGTCACTGTTCGGCGGCGTCCTCGCCCAACTCCCGGCGCTGCGTACGTCGTTCGTGGCCTTCGACACGGCGATCACCGATCTCACGGCGTATCTCCACGACCCGGTCGAGGTGCTGTTCGGTGTGCAGCTCGGCGGAGGCACGGACATCGCCAATGCGCTGACGTACTGCCAACACCTGATCGAGCGGCCACGCGAGACGGTGCTGTTCGTCGTGAGCGACCTCTACGAGGGAGGCAACGCCGAGGTGATGCGGCGTCGTGTCGGCGAACTCGTCGAGTCGGGCGTGCAGGTCATCGTGCTGCTCGCGCTCAGCGACGAGGGCACACCGGCGCACGATCACGATCACGCTGCGGCGCTCGTCGCGCTCGGCGCGAGTGTGCTGGCGACGACGCCCGACGAGTTTCCGGCGGTGCTGGCCGACGCGTTGCGCTGACGCGATCGATGCGTCGACGGCAGACGAAATCTTGACGCGATGGGGCGCGGGAGCGACGGATCGCACCTGGTCACGGACGGTACCGTGGCGGATCATGGTCGAGCCTCGCCGACGATCCGCACGAATCGGTGCCCAGGTGGCAGCGGTCATCGTCGCCTTCACCGTGCTGGCCGGATGCAGCTGGAGTCGCCTCGACGAGTCGTCGAGCGGTGAGATGCGACCGGTCCCGACCGTCCCCCCGACTCTCGCCCCGGGTGAAGAGGTCGCCGTGGCGCCCGCGGACCCGTCCGAATCGGTACCGCCCGAGGAGCTCGGCGATCCGCGCCCGATCCGGACAGCCCCGCAACGCTCCCGCCGCTTCCCGAGGCGCCGCCATTCGATGCCTGCGTCCGGCTCGGCGAATACCAGGTCGCCGAGCAGTTCGGCGCCGCGGCGGGTGCCGGTGTGGCAACGGCCGAGCTGATCGATGATGGCGCCTGCCGCTTCACTGCGGGGGCGAGCGTGGCTGAGATCCACTACGTCACCGAGGACGTCATCGAGTCGGACTGGTTCCGACGGGACGCGATCGAGCCCGTCGGTGACGTGTCGCCCGATGCGGTCGGGATCGCCGAATTCCTGGCGCCAGGTTCTGACCCCGGCACCGGCTACACGATTGCACTCGTGAGTCGTCGAGAAGGCGCCGTGATCGCCGTACGGGGGACCTCCGAGGACCGCCTGGTCGCCGTGCAGCTCGCAAACGTCGTCGAGTCGTCGACGTGAGCGCGTCATGGAACGGGTCGTGGATGGGGTCGGCGACCGTCCCTGGGCGCTAGCGTTCGATTCTCATGGGTCAGTTGGTCGCCGTCACCGAGAAGCCGAGTTCGACACGCGGGGTCGTTCGCTTCGAGATCAATCGCAGTCTGTCCGGCATGGGCCACGAGCACTTTGCGTCGGCGTCCGATGCATGGGGCAACACGCCGTCGGACGAGCTGGCACGGCGGATGTTCGCCACCGGCCAAGTGGATGCGGTCCATGTGTACGGCAACATCATCACCGTCGACCTCGAGAAGGGCCACGACTCCGCAGGCCTGTCCGACATCGTCCGCGACCTGTATCAGTACTGGAAGCCGGGGGTCGAACCGCCCAGTTTCGAGGACCTCCAGGCCGATGAGCCCGAGGCCGCACCGTCCAGCGGTGGCGGCGACAGTGGTGGCGCCGAGCTCTCCGAGGCGGTCAAGCGGGTGCCCGCCCACCTGCTCGAGCGCGGTCGGCTGGGCCGCGAACGCTGGAACGCGAAGCAGGGCTGACGCCGATTCGGTGTCGGCACGTCCACCTGCTCTTCAGAGCAGGGTTGGGCGCGCCAGGGTGTGTCGGCTCTAGCGTCGGCTCGCCAGTGATGGCTGGGGACCTGACATGACCGACGCTGTACTCACGCTGCAGGAAGTTGCCGATGAACTCGGCGTCCACTACATGACCGCGTATCGGTACGTACGTCTCGGTGTGATGGACGCCGCCAAGTCCGGCGGCGTCTGGCAGGTGCAGCGTTCGGCGCTCGATCGATTTCGCGAGCAGGCGGCGGAGGCATCGACTACAACCGGTTCGTCGGGCAAGGGTGGCGCACGGAATCGCAAGGCCCCCTGGGCGGCCCGGCTCGAATCGCGACTGGTCGCCGGTGATGCTCCAGGAAGCTGGAGCGTCGTCGAAGCGGCGATGGCGGCGGGGGCCGAACTCGATGAGATCTATCTCGACGTCTTGACACCGGCGATGGTGAGCATCGGCGAACGATGGGCCGCAGGTGAACTCGACATCTCGGTCGAGCATCGAGCCACGGGAATCGCGATGCGCATCGTCGGGCGGATCGGACCGCGCTTCACCCGACGGGGCCGGTCGCGGGGGGTGGTGGCGCTCGGCGCGCCCGCCGGTGAGTTCCATGCCCTGCCGGTGGCGATGCTCGGCGATCTGCTGCGGCTGCGAGGGTGGGAGGTGTCCGACTTCGGCGTCGATGTGCCGAGCGAGTCGATCGCTCACGTGATCCGCGAGACCAGTGACCTGCTCGCCGTCGGGTTGTCGGCGATGTCGACGGACAACCTGCCGGCGTTGGCCAAGGCGTGCGCGGTGGCGCGCGAGGCCGATCCCGATGTGCTCGTGGTGGTCGGCGGTCATGCCGTGCTCGACGACGACCATGCGTTGGCACTCGGGGCGCACGCCCGCGCTGCGGGCGGCGACGCAATGCACGAACTCCTCGCCGCCCACGCCGCCGCCCACTGACGCCTGGTTCCCCCAGCCCAGGTCTCCGGGAACCAGCGTGGTTCCCTCCAGCCCAGGTCTCCGGGAACCAGCGTGGTTCCCCCAGCCCAGGTCTCCGGGAACCACGCGGTTGCGGTGGAAGTGCGAACGTGTGTTCGATACCATGCCGCGATGGAACTGGCTGTCGAACTCCCGAGCGAACTGTCGGCGCTGGCCGAGCGTGTGGCGCCTCTGGCCCTGGCTGGCGATCGAACCTTGCCGGTCGCCGAGGCGTTCGCCGAACTCTTCCCCGAGCGTGGCCTCGTCAGAGGGCGCACGCTCGCCTGTTCGGGTCAAGCAGCCACGTCGTTGGCGTTGGCGCTGGCGGCACCTGCGGTGGCCGCTGGGTCGTGGCTGGCCACGATCGACGTGCCCACGATCGGCCTCGACGCCGCCAGCGAGTTCGGGATCGCGCTCGAGCGGGTGGTCGCCGTGCGAGCCGAGGCAGCGCGATGGCCCGACGTCGTCGCTGCGGCTGCTGACGGCTTCGACCTCTTGATCGCGCGAGTTCCGGCCGAGGTCACGCCCTCCGCAATGCGCAAGGTTGCCACCCGTCTGCGACAGCGTGACGTCGTCATGTTCGTGCTCGGCGACCCGGGTGCGCTGTCGTGTGACGGGGTGCTCGACGCCGATGGTGCGGAATGGGTCGGCCTCGGCGACGGCCACGGTCACCTGCAACATCGTCGGCTCGTCGTCGAGGCATCGGGCCGTCGCCTGCACGGTCGTCGCCGTTGCCGACTCGCGCTGCCGGGGTGAGGTCGTGGCTGTTGTCGATTCGGTGGAACTGCCACCGCGGATCGTCTCGATCTGGTTCCCCGACTGGCCGGTGACCGCTGCCGGCTTCGGGGCCGACGTGACCGCCGCCGTGATGGGGGCGAACCGGGTGATCGCCCGCACGGCAGCTGCTGCCGCCGAGGGTGTCGTCATCGGGCAGCGACGTCGCCAGGCCCAGCGACGTTGT
The DNA here is from genome assembly GCA_963828415.1 of Ilumatobacteraceae bacterium. Taxonomy (GTDB): domain Bacteria; phylum Actinomycetota; class Acidimicrobiia; order Acidimicrobiales; family Ilumatobacteraceae; genus Sva-07. Next base: position 327,539 of record CAWHEI010000012.1, on the reverse strand, counting down.
CCTCTCGTGACGCTGGTCGATCGTGATGTCGACCGTGACGCTCGCGAGTTCGAACCGATCGTGCGCGGCGTCGCCGAATTGTCGCCGCGGCTCGACGTGATCGAGCCGGGCTGGATCAGCCTGTTGGCACGCGGACCCGCCCGCTACTTCGGCGGCGATCAGGCGCTCACCGAACGGCTGTCCGGACAACTGACCGAGGCGATCGCCGCAGCGGGCATGCCGACAACCGCTGTCGGCATCGGCGTCGCCGATGGTCGGTTCGCGTCGAGCGTGGCAGCACGGTTGGCGGTCCGCCGGGCCGATGCGGTGATCGTCGAGCATGGCGCGTCGCCGGCGTTCTGCGCCGACCTCCCGATCGGGTGGCTGCAGACGCTCGGCGAGTGCGACGCCGAACTGGTCGAGCTGTTCGGTCGCCTGGGCCTCCGTCGCCTCGGCGATCTGGCAGCGCTCTCAGCCGTTGACGTGCTCGGTCGGTTCGGACACCCCGGCGTCCATGCTCACCGGTTGGCCTCGGGCACGGACATCCGTCCGACGAGCACCACCGACCCGGCGCCCGAGCGACGCCTCGATCACGTCCTCGACGATCCGGCGGCGCAGTCGAGCGCCGTGGTGTTCATCGCCAAGCAACTGGCCGACGAGCTGGCCGGCACGCTCGCCGCCGACGGGCGTGTGTGCACGCGGCTGGTCGTGATGCTCGAATCCGAGCACGGTGAACGATCGGAGCGCTCGTGGTACCGATCGGCAGGGTTGTCGGCAGCGGCGATGGTCGAGCGGGTGCGCTGGCAGCTCGATGCCTGGATCGATCTGCCTCGGGGGAGCGACCAGGAGTTGACCGGCGGTGTCGCATTGGTGCGCCTCGTCCCCGACGAGGTGCGCGCCGACGACGGCATGCAGCTCGGATTGTGGGGCGGCCAGTCCGAAGCCGACCGGCAGGCTGCCCGTGCGATCGCCCGCCTGACCACGCTCACGTCCGACGATGCGGTGACCGTTCCGGTCTGGCACGGAGGGCGGCTTCCCGCCGATCGTTACCGGTGGGTGTCGGCGGCCACGGTCGACCTCGATCGACGAGCCAGGTCGGTGTCGGCTGCCGGCACCGGCAGCGGACCCACCGGCCCCTGGCCCGGCACGTTGCCCTCACCATCGCCGGCCACGGTGTTCGTCGAGCCGCATCCCGCCGAGTTGCTCGACGAGCACGGCGAGGCGGTGCAGGTGAGCGCCCGCGGCATGCTGTCGGGTCGACCGGCGATCCTGTTGCTGTCGACCGGCGGTGAGGCGACGGGTTGGCAGCGTGGACGTCCTCGACGGATCATCGCCTGGGCGGGTCCGTGGCCGATCGAAGAGCGCTGGTGGGAGCCGGGTCAGCAGCGTCGACTTGCCAGGTTCCAGATGGTCACCGATGACGGCGACGGGTTCCTCGTCGTGGCCGAGCACCGACGCTGGTGGATCAGCGCCCGCTACGACTGAGCGTGTGTCAGACGACGGCGGCGAGCCCGAAGGGGTGCGAGATCTCGAGCTGATCGGTCACGTCGTTGGCGAGGCGGAAGCCGACGCCGCGAACGGTGTGGATCACCTTGATCTCCGGGGCGGCCTTGTCGAGCTTGCGGCGCAGGTTCGACAGGTGCACGTCGACGACGTGGTTGTCGCCCACCCAGGTCGGGCCCCACACGGCATCGAGGAGATCCTCGCGGGTGCACACTTCGGTCGGGCGACGGCAGAGCTGCTCGAGCAACGAGAACTCGATGCGGGTCGTGGCGACCTCTTCGTCGTCGACGCGGACCTCGCGGCGGCCGAGGTCGATCGTGAGCAATCCGAGGGTGAGTACCGACGACAGGGCGGTGTCGGGACGGCCCTGCATCTGGCGTGGACGGCGCAGCAGCGCATGGCAGCGAGCCGACAGCTCTTCGGGGGAGACCGGTACGGACACAGCGTCATCGGCGCCGGAGTGCAGCATGGCGGCACGGGTGCGGTGGGCGCCTTCGTCGGTGATGCACAGCAGGTACTGCTGGCTCGAGTCACGCAGACGTTCGTAGAGCGGACGGCCATCGGGGGCACGGAGCTTGGAGCAGACGATCAACACGTCGGGGGAGAACGACTCGGCGAGCATGATCGCCGCGTCGCCGTCGGTCGGTGCACTCACGCTGAACCCGGCCGAGCGGAGCCCGGCGACGCTGATCCGTCGGAGATCCGGATCGTCGACGGCGATCAGGATCCGAGGTGCGATGTTGATGTCGATGTCCATTGAGTAATCCGCCAGTTCGCCACGAGGGGGGTGTTGTGTGTCGTATGCCTGGATGAGGTATCGGCAGGAACCTGACGAACTCAAGAAGAAATCGAAGGAAATCACATGCATGTGATTTGTGTTGGTCCTGCTACATCTGAGGGATGCACGCCGATCAGCTCCATCAGCGGATTCGAGCTGACGTGGCAGCACGGTGCGCCGTCGATGAGCGTGAGGCCCGCTCGATCGAGCGGTTTCTCGTCGCGTTCGACGCGCTGGAGGCACCGCTCGACCAGGGATCCGATCCGATCCACGTGACCGGATCGGGCATCGTCGTGGGCCCGCGGGGCGTGGTGCTGCTCGAGCACAAACGTTTGGGGATCTGGCTGCAACCCGGTGGGCACATCGATCCCGACGAGACGCCGTGGGATGCCGCGCTGCGCGAAAGCCGGGAGGAGACCGGCCTGGAGGTGTCGTTCGTCGGTCCGCTCGACGACGCGGGTGTTCCGGAGTTGATCCACGTCGACGTCCACGAGGGTGGACGGGGCCACACCCACCTCGACCTGCGGTACCTGATCGATGGCGGTGACGCCGACCCCGATCCACCTGAGGGCGAGAGCCAGCAGATCGACTGGTTCACCTGGGACGCCGCCGTCAACCGTGCCGACCCCGGTCTCCGCGGCATCCTCGAGTCCCTCCGACCCTGACCCAGCCCGAAATTTGCCTGGTCTGTTGCGCTGAGCGCGACGAACCAGGCATCTTTCGGGAGAGTGCGGGTTGCGGAGTGCGAACATGTGTTCGATACTGGGCGGGTGGGGTTCAACAACCCGTCGTGGTCATGGAGCGAACTGGAGGCGACGCTGTCGGGCAAACCGGCGTCGAGGGCCGGCCGTGACGGGCGCGCGCCGGGGAGCCCGTCGTGGAACTCCGGCGGCGACGGGCCGGCGTGGAGCCGCAAGCGCCAGCCGTTCGAGGCGCCAACCGATCTGACACAGCCCACCGTGCGGACGCCCGCGGTCCCGTACGCCGAGTTGCACTGCCACTCGAACTTCTCGTTCCTCGACGGGGCGTCGCACCCTGAGGAGCTGGCCACCGAAGCGGCTCGCCTCGGGCTGGAGGCGTTGGCGATCACCGATCACGACGGCTTCTACGGCGTGGTCCGCTTCGCCGAAGCAGCCAAGGCGGTCGGGCTGCCGACGGTGTTCGGCACCGAGATCACGCTCGCGGCGGGGTCGGCGGGGTCGGCGGATGAGGCCCGCGTTGCTCGGTCGGAGGCCGACACGCTCCGCCAGGTCGACACCGGGATGGTGCCCGATTCGCACGCGCCAGATCCGTCCGGCACCCACCTGCTCGTGCTCGCCGACGGCCCGTCCGGATACGCCAGGCTCTCACGAGCGTTGAGCAACGGGCACCTCGCCGGCGAGAAGGGGGCACCGCAGTTCACGTTCGGCGACGTCGCCGACACCGTCGCGGGCCACGGCTGGGTGCTCACCGGATGCCGCAAGGGGGCGGTCCCGGCGGCGCTGGTCGCCGACGGCCCGGCGGCGGCGCGCAGAGAGCTGCTGCGACTGGTCGATGCGTTCGGGCGCGATCGGGTGCTGGTGGAGCTGTGGGACCACGGCGACCCACTCGATTCGGCCCGCAATGACGCGCTCGCCGAACTCGCCAGCCGTGAGCGCGTCGAGTGCGTCGCGACCAACAACGTCCACTACGCCACTCCGGCCCAACGCCGGTTGGCGACCGCGCTCGCGGCCGTGCGGTCGCGGCGCAGCCTCGACCAGATCGACCCGTGGCTCCCTGCTGCGGCAGGGGCACACCTCCGCTCGGGTGCCGAGCAGGCCAAACGGTTCCGGCGCTATCCCGGTGTCGTCGAACGGGCGGCGGAGATCGGTCGGGCGGCGGCGTTCGACCTGTCGCTCGTTGCTCCGAAACTCCCACCGTTCCCGTGCCCAGCCGGACTGACCGAGATGCAGTACCTGCGTCAGGTGACCGAGGACGGCGCTCGCCACCGCTACGGCGATCGGCCGGTGCACGCGGAGGACCTGTCGCTGCGGGCGAGGGCGTGGAAGACGATCGACCACGAGCTGGCGCTGATCGAACAGCTCGACTTCGCCGGCTATTTCCTGATCGTGTGGGACATCGTCGAGTTCTGTCGGCGCTCCGACATCTTCTGTCAGGGTCGGGGGAGTGCTGCCAACTCGGCGGTCTGCTACGCCATCGGCGTCACGGCGGCTGATGCGGTGTCGCTCGGGTTGCTGTTCGAGCGGTTCCTGTCGCCGGAGCGTGACGGCCCGCCCGACATCGACGTCGACATCGAGAGCGACCGGCGAGAAGAGGTGATCCAGTACGTCTACGAGCGCTACGGGCGTCACCACACCGCGCAGGTGGCGAACGTGATCACCTACCGGGCGCGCTCGGCGGTGCGCGACATGGCCAAGGCGCTCGGGTTCGAGCCGGGCCAGCAGGACGCCTGGTCGAAGCAGGTCGACGGCTGGGGCGGTGTGGCGACCACGGCGAGTCAGCCCGACTGCTCGATCCCCGAGCCGGTGTTGGAGCTGGCGCTCGAGGTCGAGGACGCACCACGCCACCTCGGCATCCATTCCGGCGGCATGGTGATCTGCGACCGGCCGGTGATCGAGGTGTGCCCGGTCGAGTGGGGCCGGATGGACAAGCGGTCGGTACTGCAGTGGGACAAGGACGACTGCGCCCGCACCGGCCTCGTCAAGTTCGATCTGCTCGGCCTCGGGATGCTGTCCGCACTCCACTACGCCATCGACCTCATCCGCGAACACCGTGGCTACGAGGTCGACCTGGCGACCATCCCGCAGGACGACGACGTGTACGGGATGTTGTGCCGCGCCGACACCGTCGGGGTGTTCCAGATCGAATCACGGGCTCAGATGGCCACGCTGCCGCGACTCAAACCGCGCCGGTTCTACGACCTGGTGGTCGAGGTGGCACTGATCCGGCCGGGGCCGATCCAGGGCGGGTCGGTGCACCCGTACATCCGGCGCCGCAACGGCCTCGAGCCGATCACGTACCTGCATCCCCTCTTGGAGAACTCGCTCGGCAAGACGTTGGGGATTCCGCTGTTCCAGGAGCAGTTGATGCAGATGGCGATCGACGTCGCGGGGTTCAGCCCGGCCGAATCCGACGAGCTGCGCCAGGCGATGGGGTCGAAGCGCTCGGCCCGGCGGATGGAGCAGCTCAAGGACCGGCTCTACGCCGGCATGGCCGAGCGGGGGATCACCGGCGACATCGCCGACGAGCTGTTCATGAAGATGAAGGCGTTCGCCAACTACGGCTTCCCCGAGTCGCACTCGGTGAGCTTCGCCTACCTCGTGTACGCGTCGTCGTGGATCAAGTACCACGAGCCCGCCGCGTTCTGTGCGGCACTGCTCAACGCCCAGCCGATGGGGTTCTGGTCGCCGCACACGCTGGTGCGTGACGCCCGCCGCCATGGGGTGGTGGTGCACACCCCCGACCTCAACGCGTCGCTGGCGGGAGCGACGTTGGAGCCATGTGACAGCTCCGAAGGCGGGGTGGCGGTGCGGCTGGGGATCGGGTCGGTGCGCGGGATCGGCTCGGAGTTGGCCGACGAGATCGAAGCGATCCGCAAAACCGGTGGGCGGTTCACCGACACCGAAGACCTCGTGCGGCGGGTGCCGTCGCTGACACTGGTGCAGCTGGAGGCGATGGCCACCGGCGGGCTGTTCGGCGAGTGCTTCGGCCTCGACCGTCGCATGGCGCTGTGGACCGTCGGCGCCACTGCCCAGTCGCGCCCGGGTCGATTGCCAGGCGTGGTCACCGGCGATGCGGCGCCGCGCCTGCCGGGGATGACGCCGGTCGAGGAGGCGGTCGCCGATCTGTGGGCGACCGGTGTGTCACCCGACGGCCATCCGACGATCTTCGTACGGGAGGAACTGACCCGACTCGGCGTGCTGACGTCGTCGCAGTTGTGGGATCCGGCGCCCGGCTCGACGGTTCAGGTCGCCGGGGTGGTCACCCATCGTCAGCGCCCGATGACCGCTCAGGGCGTCACGTTCCTCAACCTCGAAGACGAGACCGGCCTGGTCAACGTCGTGGTGTCGAAGGGATGCTGGGCGAGGTTCCGTAAGGTCGCCCGCGAAGCCCCGGCGATGCTGATCCGCGGCCGCCTGGAGCGCTCCGAAGGCGTCGTCAACATCGTCGCCGACCACCTCGCCCCCCTCCCGATGACCGCCGACGTCAAGTCTCGCGACTTCCGCTGATTACAACAGGGGTCAGACCCGCGATGTAATCCGCTACGCCATCGTCGCCGATTACATCGCGGGTCTGACCCCTGTTGTAATCGCCATGGTCAGGTGCAGCTCGCCGTCGGCGGGGTAGGGGTTGGCGAGGGCGACCGCTTCGTTCAGCTCGACGCCGAGGCCGGGCTCGGGCGACGGGATCACGTACCCGTCTTCCCACTGGATCGGTGTGGTCAACAGATCGGCGTGGAAGCCGCTCCAGTCCTGGATTCCCTCGACGATCAGCAGGTTCGGCAGTGTTGCCGCGAGCTGGACGTTGGCCGCACCGAGGATCGGACCCGAGTACAGGTGTGGCGCGATCTGGCAGCCGGACGCTTCAGCGATCGCCGCGATCTTCTTCCCCGCGAGCACGCCACCGCAGCGGCCCAGATTCGGCTGCCAGATCGCGGCGGCGTGATGGCGCGCCAGCGCGGCGAACTCGGTGATCGTCGTCAGCCGCTCGCCGGTCGCGACCGGGATCGACGTCTGGCGGGCGACCTGCGCCATCTCCTCGGGCTGGTCGGGTTGCGTCGGCTCCTCGAACCACAGCGGGTCGAACGGCTCCAGCCGCTGTGCCAACCGGATCGCGCCGGCGGCCGTGAACTGGCCATGAGTGCCGAACAGCAGGTCAGCTCGCGACCCGACCGCCTCGCGTATCGCCCCGGTGATCGCCACCGACCGCTCGATGTCCTCGAGGCTCGGCTGGTGCCCGTCGAAGGCCGTGTACGGCCCGGCCGGGTCGAACTTCACCGCTGTGAAACCACGTGCCACTTCGAACGCCGCCTGCTCGGCAGCCTGGGCCGGGTCGGTGTAGACGTCGGGCCGACCATCCGCCGGATACAAGTAGGTGTACGTGCGGATCCGTTCGTGGACGCGCCCGCCGAGCAGGTCGTACACCGGCTTGCCGGCATCCTTGCCGATGATGTCCCAGCACGCCATCTCGATGCCGCTCATCACGCCGACCAACGTCGGGTCGGGACGCAGCGCGTACCCGCTCGAGTACATCCGCCGCCACAGCAGCTCGATGCGGTTGGGATCGGCGTCGATCACCCAACGGTCGGCGACATCGGCGATCATCGCCGCCACCGTGTGCGGCCCGAACGTCGCCACGTAGACCTCGCCGTAGCCGACGATGCCCGTGTCGGTCGTCAGCTTCACGACGATGAAGTACTGCCCACCGAAGTGCGGCGGCGGGTTGGCGATCACGAACGTGGTGCAGTCGACGATGTGCATCGGGATGCACGCTAGACCTCGTCATCGGTTTGCCGGGTTGCCGCGCGCTCTGGAATCGTCTGCGGGTGCTCTCTACGTTCGACCTGCTCGACCTGCAGCCGACCGACGATCCTCTGCGGTTCCGGCTCGACGCAAGCAAGCGACTCTGCACGCCGTTCGGGTTCCTCTACGGCGGATCGGGTATCGCCGCGTCGATCGAGGCGGCCGAGCGCGCTACAGGGCGTCCGCTGCAGTGGATCACGACGCAGTTCATCGGCAGCCCGGTGCCCGACGACGTCATCGATCTCGAGGTGACCTTGCCGGCGCACGGCCGGGCCACGACACAGGCCCACGTCACGGCGAGCGTCGACGGACGCCCGATGTTCACTTCGTTGTGCGCGCACACCGAACGACCGAGCGGTGACGGAGCGCACTTCCTGCGGATGCCCGAGGTTGCGCCGCCGGATGACTGCCCCTCGATGTCGGAGCCGTTCGCCGCCGTCCTCGCCGGAACGTTCTTCGATCACCTCGAACGCCGGCTCGCAGCGGGCAAGATCGCCATCGATGCGATCGACAACGCGCAGACCGGCCCCTTGGCGATGTGGTGTCGGATCCCCGACCATCGAATCGGCAGTCCGGCCACGCAGGCGTTCGTCGCCGACATCATCCCCCTCGCGGTGTGCGCTGCGCTTGGCGTGATGCCCGGCGGCACGAGCCTCGACAACACGGTGCGTGTCATCGACACCGAACCGTCGGAGTGGGTGCTGCTCGACATCATCGCCGAGGGTTTCCACCGTTCGATCGGCCATGGCTCCCTGCGGATCTGGAGCCAGGACGGCCGCCTCCTCGGCACCGCGCAGCAGACCTGCATCATCCGCACCAGCCACCACACAGGGGTCTGAGGGTTCCGAGGTGACGTGTCAGATGCCGGTGTCGAGTGGGGTGGGTGGAGGGCCGTCGGTGATCAACGCGCGCAGGTGCTGCCCGAGTGAGCGGGGCGAGAACCACGCGCCGTCGGCGGTTGCGGCCTCGATGTCGTCGAGGTGCCACCAGCGCAGTTCGTGGAGGCGCTCGGCACGAAGTTGCTCCCAACTCAGCGCCGGCGCCGGCTCGAACCGCTCCGCCGCCTCGACCAGGTAGTACCGGTCGCGTTGGCCGTCCCACTCGCCGTCGAGATGGGGAATGATGTGCTCGCGATCCCAGACGTGCGCACCGACGACGGGATCATGCAGGCCGACCTCTTCGATCAGCTCACGATGGAGCGCCTCGAGGTGGGTCTCGCCTGGATCGAGGCCGCCGCCGGGCAGCGACCAGACGGTCGCATCGGGGAACTCGAACCGGACGAGCAGGATGTGCTGATCGGGGGTCACCAGCAGGGCGCGCACGGCGTGGCGGATGCGCAAGTCGGCCATGGGTCGAATTCAGTCGTTCGGTGTGTCGCGCAGGCCGTCGTTGAACGCCTTGTACATCCCGTAGACGCTCTTGCACTTCTCGCACACGGGCAACTGTTTGGGATCGCGCGACGGCACCCAGACGAACCCGCACAGGGCTTCGACAGGCGTCCCCATCACCCGCGCTTCCAACACGACTGCTGCGGCGTTCTCACCACGCTTGGTCTTGACGATGTGGGCAGCGGTCGGTTCGCCGGTCTCGGTGGTCTCGTCGAGGTCGACGTCGACCCGTTCGACGGGCATCGTTTCGAGGTCGGTCATGGTGCCAGTCAAACAGATCCGGTAGGGTGGTCCACGTGCTCATCGCCGTTGTTGCCATTGTCGCCGCTGTAGCGGCAGCAGGCGCAGCAGTGGCTGCACGCGGCCCCGCACCCGTACTCATTCCGGTACGGGTCAGGCGGGGGACACGAGTTCAGCGCCAGCGCTGAGCATTCGTCGAACTCGCCCGACCAGCCGGAAACCGGCGGCGGGCTCCGCTGCAGGTCTTCGGGACATTCTGTATCTCCCCACGAAGGACTGACCATGACCACGACTCCGAGTGACACCGTCGAGACCACGATCCCTGATGGCGTCGACATGACCGACCCGTACGCCGACGACCCGGCGTTCGTGCTCCACCAGGGCGGCAAGCTCGAGATCGCCTCGCGGGTGCCCATCGACGGCCCCGAGGATCTCTCGCTCGCCTACACACCCGGCGTCGGTCGGGTGTCGCAGGCGATCGCCGACGAGCCGGCCCGAGTGTGGACACTCACCGGACGCTCGAACGCCGTCGCCGTGCTGTCGAACGGCACCGCGGTGCTCGGCCTCGGCGACATCGGCCCCGAAGCGGCGATGGCGGTCATGGAAGGCAAGGCGGTCCTGTTCAAGCAGTTCGGCGGCGTCGACGCGTACCCGGTCTGCGTGAACGCCCGCACCGTCGACGAGATGGTGGCCATCGGTACGGCGATCGCTCCGACGTTCGGTGGAATCAATCTCGAGGACATCAAGGCCCCCGAGTGCTTCGAGATCGAACGTCGTCTGCAAGAGGCGCTCGACATCCCGGTGTTCCACGACGATCAGCACGGCACCGCGATCGTGGCGCTCGCAGCGTTGATCAATGCGGCCAAGGTCGTGGGCAAGCGCGTCGAGGAGCTGCGTGTCGTCATCGTCGGCACCGGCGCCGCGGGCGTGGCCGTGGCGGAGTTGTTGCACGACGCTCGCGTCGGCCAGGACGGAACCGGCGACATCATCGGCGTCGACAGCACCGGCATCCTGCACCGTGAACGCGAGAACCTCACACCGACCAAGCAGTGGTTCGTCGACAACGGGAACTGCGACGACCGTCGAGGCGGCGTCCGCGAGGCGCTCCAGGGTGCCGATGTACTGCTCGGGTTGTCCGGCCCCGGCATCATCCAGCCCGAGTGGCTGGCCGAGATGGCCGACGACGCGATCGTGTTCGCCATGGCCAACCCGACCCCTGAGGTGATGCCCGAGCTGATGCCCGACAACGTGTCCGTGATCGCCACCGGTCGCAGCGACTACCCGAACCAGATCAACAACGTGCTCGCGTTCCCGGGCGTGTTCCGCGGCCTGCTCGACGTGCAGGCCACCCGCTGCACGATCGAGATCAAGCGCGCCGCCGCAGACGCGCTCGCCTCGCTCGTGACCGACCCGGTCGCCGATCGGATCATCCCAGGCGCCTTCGAGTCAGGTGTCGCTGACGCGGTCGCAGACGCGGTGCGGGCCATGGCGCTGCAGCAGGGCTACGTCCGCAGCTGACCGAATCATGGTTCCCGGAGACCTGGGCTCGGGGAACCAGCGTGGTTCCCGGAGACCTGGGCTCGGGGAATCAGGTCCGGATCGGGCAGGGTAGGAGGATGTCGAGATTCGAGCGTTCGTTCGCGTCGCTCCAGAACCTGGACTATCGCAAGCTGTGGTGGGCGGGGACGTTCTCGTTCATGGCGGTGCAGATGCAGTTCCTGCTGCGCGGCGTGCTGGCGTGGGATCTCACCGAACGCGAGGGTGCGCTCGGGCTCGTCTATCTCTGCTTCGGCATCGCCCTGCTGATCTGCACGCCGCTCGGCGGCGTCGCCGCCGACCGGCTGCCCAAACGTCGCGTGCTCATCGTGAGCCAGGCGACGCTGCTCATCGCGGCGGCCGCAATGGGCATCGTCGTGCTCACCGACGTGGTCCAGTTCTGGATGCTGCTCGTCGCGGCGGTCACGCAGGGGGTCGCCTTCGGCTTCTACGGCCCGACCCGGGTGGCGTTCACGTCCGAGATCGTCGGCCGGGATCAACTCGGCAATGCGATCACGCTGTCGATGCTGAGCATGAACGGCACGCGCGTCGTCGCCCCGGCATTCGCCGGCGCGCTCGCGGGGATCGTGTTCATCGGTATCGGCGGCGCGTACGTCGTGTCGGCGGTGTTCTCGTTCTTCTCGTTCGTGCTCCTGCTGCGCTGTCCGCCCGGTTCGACGCCGCGGGCGACGTCGACGGCCAGTCCGTTCGCGGAGATCGTCGACGGCGTCCGGTATGTCGCGGCCCGACCGCACCTGCGTCGGCTGGTGCTCAGCTCGTTCGTGATCATCATGTTCGGGTTCAACTACGTGGCGTTCATCCCGGCCCTGGTCAAGGGCGAGTTCGACCTCGGCGACGGATGGGTCGGCATCATCATGTCGGCGAGTTCGATCGGCGCCGTCGCGGTCGCAGTGCCGCTTGCCGGCCGGGCCGACGGGCCTGGTGTCTGGAGGCTCATGGTCGGCTCGGGCATCGTCTTCGGTCTGGCGGTCATCGCCCTCGGCCTGTCACCGCTGTTCGGTGTCGCGGTGCTCGTCGTCGTGTTCGTCGGCGCCGGCACCACCGGCTACCAGTCGCTCTCGAACGCGATCGCACTGAACATGACCGGCGACACTCATCAGGGACGGGTGCAGTCCTTGATGATGCTCAGCTTCGCCGGTTTCGGCATCGCTGCCGCACCGCTCGGTCTGCTGGCAGAAGCGATCGGTCTGCGCGGTGCGATCGTCGTGATGGGCTCGGTGACGCTGGCCACCGTTGTCGGCTACGGGATCCTCGAACGCGACGTGCAGCTCGAGATCGAACACGGCATCCCGCTCGACGAGATCGCCGCAGTCGCCACGATCGCCGAGACGACGTCGACCTGAGTCAGTCCGTCAGCGCCGCCAGCTCGGCAGCGACGTTGGCGCGGGCACGCGCCTCCCACCGCTCCTGGCCCCCTGCGGTGAGGTAGATCGTCGGGCGTTCCAGGAACTCTCCGAGCACCGCGGCCCGCCCGGTTCGCCAGTCGTCATCGTCGACGTGTCGATACTCGGAGCGCACACCGGCGACGTACGCGGAGTAGCCGGCCGGATCGGCGCCGAGGATCGCGAGGTCGGCATCGAGCAGGATCGCAGTGTCGCCGAGTACATGACCGGCGCCCGGCGCCCCGTGTTCGGTCGCCTCGATCATCGAGCCGACCCGGTCGACGGCGTCGTCGCTCCAACCGATCGACGCGAGGTCGCGGCGCGCCAGTCGTGCGCTGGCCCGTTCGTTGGCCGGGTAGGCCGCCTCGTAGACGGCGTCGTGGTAGAACGCGGCGGCCACGACCTCATCGAGGTGCTCGACCGGTTCGGTCGTTGCGAGTTCGTCGATGTGGCGGATCACCCATGCCACGTGGACCGCGGTGTGGTAACGCCGGTGCTTCTCACGATGACGTGCGAGCAGACCGTCGAGGAGCTTCGGGTCGGTCGTGACGTGTCGCTGCCAGGCGACCTCCAGCTCGAGATCTCGATCGCTCATCGTTCAAGTGTGCCAGTCGTCGTGGCAGGGTGGTGCGGTGACGATCCTGATCGACGAAGCCCGCTGGTGGTGGCGGGGCAAGAAGTGGTGCCACCTCGTCAGCGACTCGTCGTACGACGAACTCCACGACTTCGCCGACCGCACCGGTATTCCCCGACGAGGCTTCCAAGGCGACCACTACGACATCCCCGAGGAGTACCGGGACGAGTTGATCGCTGCCGGCGCCGAACAGGTCGAGAGCCGCGAGCTGGTCCGCCGCCTTCGCTCGGCCGGCCTACGGCTGACCCCGGCCGAACGCCGCGCTCGCACGGTCGGGTGACACTCACGGGGCCCGGCCCCGTCGCTCCGATGAGCGAGGCGACCGCATGCGGCGGTTTCGCTCATCACAACCCGCGCACCCGCCGCTCCGATGAGCGAGGCGACCGGATACGGCGGTTTCGCTCATCGCAACCGGGTCGGGGATTGCTGCCACTCATGCGGCCCACCGTTCGGGTTCGCCGAACAGTTCGCGTGGACGCCTCGGACCGGTTCGGCCGAGGACGAACCACTCGACGAGTTCGAGCCCGCCGGCGCGGCACTGGTCGCTGGCCTCCAACCAGCGGTGGACGTCATCGGGCTCGACGTCGCCGTCGGGGCGGCTCGACGCGACGACCATCGCCTCGATCCGCGTGTCGGGCGGGGCGGCCGCGACGCACACGTCGATCACGCCGAACAGTGCGTCGGGGTCGACGGTGTCGGTGACGACCATCACCGATGTGCCACGCCGTTCGGCGTCGAGCAGGATCACGATCGTGTCGTGGCCGTACGGAGCGGCGAGCGCGAGGACGGCCAAGGCATCCTCGGCGGAGCGGATCGGGTCGATGCCGCCTCGGGGCACCGGGTGGAACTTGCGGTTGCGAGACATGGCGTCTCCTTCGGTCGAGATGATCTGCGAAGGAGGGAGTCGGCACCGCTGACGCTACCGAGACGAAAGAACAACCGATGAGAGCAGCGTTCCAATCAGGTCCTAACCTCGACCGCATGGCCAGCACCACTGCCGTCGCAACCATCTTCCACAACACGCATTGAAACTCGTCGGTCAATGCCGTGCGCATTGCCGAAGAACTCGGAGTCGAGGTCGACATCGTGAACTACATCAAGACACCGCCGGACGCAGCCACGCTGCGTTCGATCGTCGCCAAGCTCGAGGACGAGCCGACGGCGCTGGTTCGGCGCGACAGCATGTGGAAGAAGCTCGGCCTCACCGAGGACGACGCTGTCACCGAGGATCAGATCGTCGCACTGCTCGTCAAGCACAAGCAATTGCTGCAACGGCCGGTGGTGGTCACCGCCGACACCGCGATCATCGGTCGGCCCAAGGAACGCGTGACCGAGCTGCTCGCGCCGCTCGCCTCGCGGTCGGGGAACGATGCCGGCTGAGTGAGTGCTGACACCGCCACGCTGAACGAGGTCCCCACGGCGGGAGCCGACGCGCACGATCCGCCCTCGCGTTGGAAGCTGTTGTCGTCGACGTTGCGCGCGCAGCGCAAGAACCTGATCATCGGCAGTGCCGTCGGTCTGCTGTGGATGGTCGCCAAGGTCTCGGTACCGATGCTGGTGCGCTACAGCATCGACCGCGGTATCGAGCAGGACGACATGTTGCTGCTGTGGGTGTCGCTGATCGCGCTCGCCGGCGTCGCCATCGGTGTCTTCACGGCGCTGCGGCGGTTCTACGCGTTTCGCGAGGCCCGCTGGACCGAGACGCGGCTGCGCGAGCAGATGTTCAACCACATCCTGTCGCTGCACATCGGCTACCACGACCGGGCTCAGACCGGTCAGCTGATGAGCCGCTCGTCGAGCGACCTGAACCAGATCCAGTCGTTCGTCGTGATGATTCCGATCACCGTGTCGAACTTCTCGATGATCATCGCCGTCTCGGTCATCCTGTTCGCCACCGATTGGAAGCTCGCACTCATCGCACTGGCGCCGCTGCCGTTCGTCAACATCGCCGGGCGCCGGTTCTCGCACTCGATCCACTCGGCGGTGCTCGCCGTGCAGGCCGAGCAGGCCGAGTTGGCCACCGTGGTCGAAGAGACCGTCGGCGGCGTTCGCGTCATCAAGGGCTTCGGCGCCGAAGCCGTCCAATCCAAGCGTCTCGTGACGGAGGCGGATGACATCCGCGCGGCGTCGATCGATGCGGCCCGGATCCGCGCGAAGTACCTGCCGGCCATCGAACTGCTCCCGCAGCTCGGGCTCGTCGCGGTGCTCGCCGTCGGCGGCATGCAGGTGATCAACGGCGAGCTCAGCGTCGGTCAGTTGGTGCAGTTCAACTTCTACGTCGCGCTGTTGGTGGGACCGCTGCGAATGCTCGGCATGACGATCGCCTGGGCGCAGCGGGCCGGCGCAGCGCTCGAGCGGGTCAACGAGATCCTCGACACGGCGCCCATCGTCGTCGACCCCGATCGCCCGCTGTCGTTGCCCGCCGCCGAGCATGCCGGCGCCGTCGAGTTCCGTGGGGTCCGATTCGGCTACGACCCCGCAGCACCGGTGCTCGACGGGTTCGACCTCGATCTCGCGCCCGGTGCGTCGGTCGCGCTCGTCGGTGCGACCGGTTCGGGCAAGTCGACGGTCGCCCGCCTGCTCGTTCGCTTCTACGACGTCGACGAGGGCCGGGTGCGGATCGACGGCGTCAACGTGCGGGATCTGGCGGTCCACGACGTCCGGCGTGCCGTCGGCATCGTGTTCGAGGACACGCTGCTCTTCCACGACTCGGTTGCCGCGAACATCGCGTTTGCCGAACCCGACGCCGATCGTGAGTCGATCGAGCGCGCCGCCCGACTCGCCGGTGCCCACGACTTCATCATGGGGTTGCCGGAGGCCTACGACACCAAGCTCGGCGAGCGCGGCTTCTCGCTCTCGGGCGGCCAGCGCCAACGCATCGCCATCGCACGAGCGATCCTCGCCGACCCGCGGGTGCTCGTGCTCGACGACGCCACGTCAGCGGTCGACCCCTCGAAGGAGCACGAGATCCGATCGGCCATGTCGACGGTGATGGATGGGCGCACCACGATCGTGATCGCGCACCGCCCGGGCACGATCGCCCTCGCCGACACCGTCGTGCTGCTCGACGGCGGTCGCGTGGTCGCATCGGGCCCGCACCAGGAACTCCTCGACACCGAGCCCCGTTATCGCGAGGTACTCGCCGCGATGGAAGCCGACGAGGACGAAGCCCGAGCCGGCCTCGCCGAGACCCAGTCTCCGGTGGGGGGTGACTGATGCACGCGATGGGTGCCATCTCAGATGAGGACAAACTCGACGCCGACGAGGCCAAGAAGGTCCTGCGGCGCGCGGGACGCATGGCGTTGCCGTTCCGCAAGACGATCGCCGGGGCATTGGCGTTCACGGCGGTGTCGACCCTGGGTGTCGTCCTCGGCCCGGTGATCCTCGGGTGGGCGATCGACAACGGCATCACCCCGCCTGGCGACACCGAAGTGCTGCGCAACGCCGTCATCTTCTACATGGGACTCACCGTGGTGGCCTATCTGGCGGCGCGTCAGCAGTACATCCTGATCAACCGGGCCGGTGAGGGCTTCCTGCGTGCCCTGCGCATCAGGGTCTTCGATCACATCCAGAAGCAGTCGCTGGCGTTCTTCGACCGCAACAAGTCCGGCGTCCTCGTTGCCCGAATGACCGCCGACATCGAGTCGATGGGCGAACTCGTCCAATGGGGCCTGCTGCAGTTCGTGGCGGCGATCCTGCTGGTCGGCTTCGCCCTGGTCGCAGCGTTCCTCACGTCATGGCAGCTGGCGCTGGCGGGGCTGCTGGTGATGCCGGTCATCATCGTGGCGTCACGCAAGTTCCAACGCGACTCGAACGCGGCGTACCTCGACGTGCGCGAGAACATCGGGCAGAACCTGTCGGCGCTCCAAGAGGGCATCGCCGGGGTCCGTGTGATCCAGGCCTACGCCCGTGAACCCGAGCAGCAGCGTCGCTTCAAGGAGTCGAACCGCGAGCTGTACGACTCGCACGTGCACAGCGTGCGGGTGTCGACGTGGTACTTCGGTCTCGTCGAGACCGCCGGCGTCCTGGCGACTGCGTTGATCGTGGCCGTCGGCGGCTGGTTGTACTCGCGAGGCGACGTCGAGATCGGCCAAATAGTGACGGTGGTGTTGCTGTACGCCCAGCTCTTCGAGCCGGTCCAGCAGCTGTCACAGCTCTACAACACGGTGCAGTCATCGGCGGCGTCGCTCAACAAGTTGTTCGGCATCCTCGACACCGAACCCGATGTCGACGACGGCGCCCGGGAGCTTCCACGGACCGGATCGATGGTCGTCGATGGCGTCGGGTTCCGTTACCCGGCCACCGAGACGCCCGTGCTCAGTGACGTCTCGATCACGGTCGCCGACGGTGAACGCTTGGCGCTCGTCGGCCCCACCGGTGCCGGCAAGTCGACGCTCGCCAAACTGATGGCACGGCTCTACGACCCCACCGAGGGCACGATCACCTTCGGTGGCATCGACCTGCGCGACGCGACGCTCGCCTCATTGCGCCACCGGGTCGTCGTGGTGCCGCAGGAGGGATTCCTGTTCGGTGGCACGATCGCCGACAACGTCCGCATCGCCCGAGCCGACGCCACCGACGACGAGGTCCGCGAGGCGTTCGCCGCGATCGGTGCGCTCGAACGATTCGAGGAGTTCTCCGACGGCATCCACACCGAAGTACGAGAGCGTGGCTCACGGCTCTCGGCCGGCGAACGCCAGCTCGTGTCGCTGGCGCGCGCAGCACTGGTCGACCCCGCAGTCCTGGTGCTCGACGAGGCGACCAGCAACCTCGACCCCGGCACCGAGTTCATCGTCGAGCGCGCGCTCGACTCACTGATGAGTGGCCGCACCACGATCGTGGTCGCACACCGCCTGTCGACGATCCAACGCGCCGATCGCATCGGCGTGATCGACGGCGGCCGGTTGGTCGAACTCGGCAACCACGACGAGCTGCTCGCCCTCGGCGGCCGCTACGCCGCTCTGGCCTCGGCCTGGCAGAAGAGCCAGCCCGTCGCCGGCGCCTGACCCTGTCACCCTGTCTCCTCCGGGGTCCGGAAAGACAGGGTTGCCGATCAGGCTCGTTCGAAGACCAGGACGAACTCGACGAGGCCGTTGTCCTCGGTCGCGACGACACCGAACGACGGGTTCTCGATGCCGTAGTCCTCGAAGAGCACCGGGATCGAGCCGAGCACACCGATGCGACCGTCGGTGGTCTGGGCGGTCACGTCGAACGTGACGGGGTTCGTCACCCCCCGCAAGGTCAGCTCGCCCGTGGCCGTCGCGGTGATCTGCTCGTCACCCACCGGGATCCGGCCGAACTCGATCGGCTCGGTGAGCACGAAGGTGGCCGTCGGGAACTCGGCGGCGTTCATGATGCGTCCGCTGAACTGGCTGTCGCGCCGGCTGTCGTCGCTCGTGATGTTCTCGATCTGCACGGTGATGTCGACCACGGTTGCGGTGGTGCCATCGATCGTGAGCAGTCCCTCGATCTCGTTGCTGCGCCCGACCGCGGTGGTGTTGACGCCGGCCAGCACCTCCTCGACGCGATAGCCGAACTCTGACGCGGTCGTCGGCACCCAGTCGCCATCGAAGTTCTCTGGGGTCGACTCGTCGGCTGTGGGCGCGGTGGTGGGGTCGGGCGTCGTTGCTCCGGGCGTCGACGCCGCGGTCGTTGCGACGAGCGCGCTCGAGAGGTCCGACTCGTCGAGCGCATCGGGGGAGTCATTGATGAAGTTCGCGTAGATGAAGATCCCGGCGAAGAACAGCACGACGGCGGCCACGACGCCGATGACCACCCACTTGATCCATGGCTTCGATGAGTTCTCGGGTGCGGCCTCGGGCGTGTCGTCGGTGTCGCTCACGGCGCAGATTCTGGCAGAGCGCCAACGAAGGCCGGCACCGTGCGGTGTGAACTCTCAGAGAATCTGCGAGAGGAACAGCTTCGTGCGCTCCTCGCTCGGATTCTCGAAGAAGTGCTCCGGCGTGCCGACCTCGACGATCTGGCCATCGGCCATGAACACGACGCGATCGGCGACTTCGCGAGCGAACCCCATCTCGTGGGTGACGACGATCATCGTCATACCCGAGGCCGCCAGCTCCTTCATCGTGTCGAGCACCTCGTTGATCATCTCGGGATCGAGCGCCGACGTCGGCTCGTCGAAGAGCATCACCTTCGGACTCATCGCGAGGGCACGGGCAATCGCCACTCGTTGCTGCTGGCCGCCCGAGAGCTGCCCCGGGTACTTCGACGCCTGTTCCGGGATCTTCACCATCTCGAGCAACTCCATCCCAAGGGCTTCGGCCTTCGCCTTGGGCATGCGACGCACCTTGCGGGGAGCGAGCGTGATGTTGTCGAGCACAGTGAGGTGCGGGAACAGGTTGAACGACTGGAACACCATCCCGGTCTCCCGCCGGATCTCCTGAATGTTGCGGATGTCGTTCGACAGTTCGGTGCCGTCGACGACGATGCGGCCGGCATCGTGTTCCTCGAGTCGATTGATGCACCGGATCAGGGTCGACTTGCCCGACCCCGACGGCCCGATGACGACGACCACCTCCTGGGCGCCCACGCGCAGGTTGATGTTCTTCAGCGCCTGGAAGTCGCCGAAGAACTTGTCGACACCCACGATCTCGATCATCGCGTCGCCCGAGATGGCGGTCGCGTCGGCGAACACGGTTGCGTCCGAGGGCGTCTCGTGGTCTTCGGTCATCGGCTTCCCACTCCCAGTCGTTTCTCGAGGCGTTGGCTCTCTCGGCTCATCGTGTACGAGACCACCCAGAACATCAGCGCGGCGAACGTGAGCGTCTCGGCGATCAGTCCCTGGCCGCGGAAGTCGGGCTGGGCGGTGATGGCACCCGACACCTGCAGCAGTTCGAACAGGCCCATCGCGATTCCGGCCAGCGTCGTGTCCTTGAACAGGCTGATCAGCTGACCGATCTGTGCCGGGATCACGTTGCGAAGCGCTTGCGGGAGCACGATGTAGCCCATCTGCCGGATCGGCGAGAGTCCCACGGCCTTCGCTGCTTCGATCTGGCCGCGGGGAATCGACTGCAGCCCGCCGCGGATGATCTCGGCCATGTAGGCCGCCGTGAAGAACGTGAACACGACGATCGCTCGTGTCGATGTCGCCGGCGCGAGGCTGTCGGGCACGAAGAAGCCCAGCGCGACGTTGGCGAGCAGCAACAGCACGAACAGCGGTGCGCCGCGGATCAGTTCGATGTAGGTCGTGCAGACGAGGCGGACCAGCGGGAGACCGGACCGTCGGCCCAGCGCCAAGAGCACGCCGAACGGGTAACAGAGCACGATCGAGCAGATGGCCAGGAACAGGTTGAGCATGAAGCCGCCCCACCCGTCGAACCCGACGGCGGTGACGACGTAGTAGTACATCCCGATCGGGATCGCGGCGAAGACGACGACGGTGATGGCGGCGCCCACAGCGTTCATTCGAACGCGCCCGACGTAGGGGCCGACCAGGCGTCCGGCGAACGCTGCAGCGACAGCGAGGCCGGCGGTGATCCACGGTCCCGAGGTGCCGGCGAGCACGAGGATCAGCACCACGACCGCGAGTGGGAGCCACAGTCGCTCGACCAGGTCGAGGACTCGGGTCGCGGTGAGTTCGGAGTCGGCTGCGCTCAGTCGCCCTGCCCGGACCTGGCGGCCCCGCATGAACCCGGCGAGCAGGCCGCCCCACGCCGCAAGCACGACCACGGTGACAGCGAGGCGCAGCTCGTGCACCTCCGGGTACCGACCGATCATCAGCAGGCGCAGGTTGACTTCGATGATCGTCCAACGACCGGTGACGAAGATGAAGTTGATCGTCTTGTACAGGAGCCAGATCGCCAACGAGCCGAACACGACGGTCAAGACGGCATCGCGCTTGGTGCGGAACAGGTTGTAGTGAAGCCACGTTGCGATGGGGCCGCGGTTCATCGTTCCACCAGCATCATGCGACGGTTGGCGACGTTGACCAGTGCGGACACCGCGAGCGAGATGCAGATGTACACGGTCATCGTGAGGAAGAAGACGGGCACCGCCGGTGAGCCGTTGCCGACGGAGGTCTGCGCCACGAGCGTGAGGTCGTAGTAGCCGATGGCGGCGCCGAGCGAGGAGTTCTTGATCAGGTTCAGGTACTGGTTGCCGATCGGTGGGATCCCGATCCGCATCGCTTGCGGGAGAATGATGTACCACATGCGTTGGAAGCCGCTCAGCGCGACCGCATCTGCAGCTTCACCCTGGCCGAGCGGGACTGCCTGAATCGACCCCCGCACGATCTCCGCGATGTGGCTCGCGGTGTAGACCGTCAGTGCGAGGAACAGCGCGAAGAACGACGGGTCGATCCTGATGCCACCGGCGGTCGCTCGTCCCTCCACCGCCGGCAGGGTGTAGGAGTAGCCGAACAGTGTCCAGCCCAGCACGACCACGATCACGAAGGCCGCTCCGCCCCAGAGCCCGGACCGCGGCAGCGCACCTGTCCTGTCCGACACGCCGGCTCGCCATCGAGCCACGAGGTACCAGGCGAGGGCGCCGAGGGCGAGTATCACGAGCAACCCGGTGCCAGAACCCTGGTACCACGCCACAGCGACACCGCGGTTGGAGATGATCGCGAGCCCGGCGAGTTCCCACGCATCAGTGATCTGTGGGAACACACCCAGGACCACCACGAGCACACTGGCGGTGAGGAAGAGCGCGAGCGGGATGTTGCGGACCGCCTCGACGTAGACCGTCGCCAGCTTCTTGACGATCCAGTTCGACGACAGCCGGCCGATGCCGATCAGCGTTCCGAGCACCGTGGCGGCGACGATCGCCACCACCGACACCCGCAGCGTGTTCAGGAGTCCCTGGACGAGCGCATCGCGCACCGGTGCGCTCTGCGACAGCGAGTTCCCGGTGATCTGGAACGCCGCCGGATTGTCGAGGAAGTCGAGGTTGGTCGGGATGTTCTGGCGGGACGCGTTCTCGGTGTAGTTGCCGTACAACCAGATGACGATGGCGACCGCGCCGGCCACCACGACCAGTTGGGCCACCCACTTGAGAACGTTGACGTTCCGCCAGAACGGAACCCGAGACGTGACCGTTGCGGTCACGGGGCCAACCGGTGATCAGGCCGGCCCCATGACCGCAAGTGCTCAACGAGCATTTGGCTCAGCGGTACGGAGGTGCGTACATCAGACCGCCGTCGGTCCACTGGGCGTTGACGCCACGCTCGAGCCCGAGCGGCGCCAGGTGTCGCTCGTAGATCTCGCCGTAGTTCCCGACCTGCTTGACCACCTGGTAGGCGTAGTCGGTCGGCAGTCCGAGACCCGGATCGAGCACGGCATCGCCGTCGACGGTGAGGCCGAGGAATCGCTGGATGTTGATGTCCTCGGTGTCGGCAAACGTGTCGATGTTCTCCGAAGTGATTCCGAACTCCTCAGCAGCGATCGTGGCGAGAATCGCCCAGTTCACTGCCTGCGCCCACGCGGTGTCACCGTCGGCGACTGCCGGAGCGAGGGGCTCCTTGGAGAAGACCTCGGGCAGGATCGTCAGGGCGTCGGGACCGTCTGGGTAGGTCGACCGGAGGCCGGTCAACTGGCTGGTGTCGGACGACCAACCATCGCACTGGCCGGCGATGAACGCCTCCTGGATGAGGTCGACGTTCTCGAACGGACGCACCTCCCAGGCAACACCCAAGCGGGCGGCCTCGGCGGCAGCGTTGCCCTCGGTCGTGGTGCCCTGGGCGACGCAGACGATCACGCCGTCCATGTCGGCGATCGAGGTGAACCCGCTGTCGGCGGCGACCATCATGCCCTGGCCGTCGTAGAAGTTCGGCTGCATGAAGGTGGCGCCTTCGGCTCCGTCGCGGGTCGCGGTCCAGGTGGTGTTGCGCACGAGCGCATCCACCTCGCCGGACTGGAGTGCGGTGAACCGGTCGGCGGTCTCGAGATCGACCATCTCCACCGCGGTTGCATCACCCAATACGGCGGCGGCGATCACCCGGCAGAAGTCCGAGTCGAAGCCCACGTGGTCGCCGGCGTCGTCGAGCGTGGCGAAGCCGGGCAGGTCATTACGGGTGCCGCACCGGAACACTCCTGCTGACTGGACGGCGTCGAGGGTCGACTCCTCCGCCTGGACGACCTCGACGGTGTCGTCGGGTGCGGTCGTTTCATCGGGCGCCGTGGTCTCCTCGGGCCCATCGGTTGCCTCGGGTGACGTGTCGCCACCTGAATCGTTGTCGTCGCTCGTGCACGCCGCCCCCAGCAGCGCGAGCGCCACCAGTGGGACGAATGCCCGTCGTGTGGTCGTACGCATAGGTTCCCCCATCCGCTTCGCCGATCCCGGCGATGCTGTTGTTCACCTGACGGCAACCTTGTGGTCGCCTGGCCTCGAAGCTAGACCGGCCACGCGGTCGAGGGCAACAGTGCATGTGTCGTGACGATGAAATGTCGGCCAGACTGTGCGACATGACCGACGCCAGTGCAACCGTGTCCGCCGTCGCCGTCTCGACGGCCCGCTCCGCTCCGAAGGAGGCCACCGCCGTGGCCTGGGCGGTGGCGACGAAAGGTGCTGTCGCGCGTCAGCTCGGGCTCAGTCGCGCAGCGCTGGAGGCGAACGGTTTCGAGGGGAAGGCAGGCCAGGTGCTCGCCGTCCCGGGCAGCGATGGGGTGACGATCGCGGTCGGTGTCGGCGACCCGGGAACGATCGATGCCGCAGGACTCCGGTCCGCAGCAGCCGCGTTCGCTCGGGCTGCGTCGAAACACGCCCACCTGGCCACGAACCTCGCCGACGTCGATGGAGTCGACGCCAAGGACGCTGCACAGGCGGTGACCGAGGGAGTGCTGCTCGCCTCGTACCGGTACACCGGACTCAAGAACGATCCGACGAACGCATCGCGACTCGTCGGCCTCACACTGATCGCCGGTGACAAACGAGCCAAGGACGCCGCGAGGGGTGCCGAGCGTGGCGCCGTCGTCGCTGCTGCCGCTGCGTTCGCCCGCGAACTCGCGAACACACCGCCGACATATCTCAACGCGAAGGATCTCGCCGCCAAGGCCGTCGACATCGGCTCGGCGGCCGGTCTGCACGTCGAGGTGTTCAACAAGGATCAACTCGAGCAGATGGGATGCGGTGGTCTCCTCGGTGTCAACCGGGGATCGACCGAGCCGCCGCGGATGGTCAAGCTGACCTGGTCGCCGAAGAACCCAACCGGGCACCTGGCGCTCGTCGGCAAGGGGATCATGTACGACTCGGGCGGCATCTCGCTCAAGGGCCATGACGTGTTCCACCAGAACATGAAGATGGACATGTCGGGCGCCGCGGCAGTGCTCGCCACCATGAGCGTCCTCAAGGAGCTCCGGGTCAGGACCAAGGTGACCGCCTGGCTGATGTGCACCGACAACATGCCGTCGGGCAGTGCCTTGAAGCTCGGTGACGTGTTGACGATGCGCAACGGCAAGACCGTCGAGATCCACAACACCGATGCCGAGGGCCGCCTCGTGCTCGCCGACGGGCTGTCGCTTGCGGTGGAGGAAGCGCCTGACGCCATCGTCGACATCGCCACGCTCACGGGCGCCGCGCTGGTGGCACTCGGCGAGAGCATCGCCCCGGTGCTCGGCACGAGCCAGCCGTTGGTCGACCAGCTGATCGAGCGTTCGGACGCGACCGACGAGCCGATCTGGCAACTGCCGCTGGCATCGAAGCGCTACCGCAAGCTGCTCGACTCGGTCGTTGCCGACATGAAGAACATCGGTGGCCCGTACGGCGGCACCATGACCGCATCGATCTTCCTGAGCGAGTTCGTCGGCGACATCCCGTGGGCGCACCTCGACATCGCCGGCCCGATGATGGTGGCTGCCGACGAAGGGATCTACGCGAAGGGCGCCACCGGATTCGGCACCCGCCTGTTGATCGATCTCGCGTCGAACTTCACCCCGCCGCAATGACGCGGTGGTGACACGGCTGCTCAGCTGGCCTGGTTGATCCGGAAAGCGTTGTCGGCGACTTCCGCGGCGACGGCGTCGGACACGCCGAGCGCCACGAGATGGTGCTCGATCGCCGTCGAGTCGTCGCCGAGGTCGAGCATCGTCGTCGCCAGTCGATGTGCTCGCGTCAGTTCGTCGACCCCGATCGAGGTGCCGAGCCAGTCGGCGTGGGCGGCCTGTACCGACTCGGGCATTCGTCGCAGGTGGCGGAAACTGATCGGCGGGACACGTCGGCGCACCGCCAGCCCGCCGTCGATCGGGTGGGCGAGACCGAACATCACGCAGCGTTGCAGGGCCTTGCTGAACGGCGACGTCCGACCACTGGAGTAGCTGAGACCCATCGCCTGTGCAGTGGCGTGCAGGTCGAGGTCGTAGCCCTGCGGTGATCGTTCGAGTCCGGCAACGAGTCGCCTGAGCAGCCAGGTCGCAGTCGGGCCGAGCACGCCCAACCAGAAGACTTCGACATATCTCGATCTCGGATCGAACCCGTCGTCGTCGACCACGGGGTCGATCCAGGGTCGCACGGTGATCGAACCGACGAGTGCCGCCGCCGGTGGTGGTGGTGGTGGTGGTGGTGGGATCTCGGACATGGGGCCTCCCTCACATGGGAACTGCTGGGGAGGAGTCGGTGCTGCAACAGTGGGCACCGGATCGACCGGAGAGGAACCAGACTGGCCCGATGCTGCGCAAGGTGTCCGTTTGGCAACATGTGATCGTCGGGGCGTCGATCGTGTTCATGGCACTGCTCGCCGGGTTCGGGGTGATCGGTGCGGGCGACGAATCGCTGATCCGCCCGGAGCACTTCGACGCGAAGCAGGTCACGGTGTGGCCCGATGGCTCGGATGGTGTCTGGATCCGCGAAGTCGTCGACATCGACTTCGGCGTGACCGAGCGTCGCGGGTACCAGCGCATCATCCCGAACGACTTCGGGATGCCCACCGACGTGACCGCGTCGTCGCCGGATGCCAACGCAGATCTCGACGTGGTGGTGATCGGCGACGACACGAGGATTCGCATCGGCGACCCCGACGTCACGTTCACCGGGCGGCATCGCTACGTGCTCGAGTACCGGCTGCCGGACGCCAACGTGACGAGCGGACGTTTGGACCTC
Organism: Ilumatobacteraceae bacterium; assembly: GCA_963828415.1. Classification (GTDB taxonomy): domain Bacteria; phylum Actinomycetota; class Acidimicrobiia; order Acidimicrobiales; family Ilumatobacteraceae; genus Sva-07. The sequence goes on along the minus strand of CAWHEI010000012.1, from coordinate 301,527 downwards.
GACATCATCGGCAACGACGAGACGTTCGAGACGCAACGGTTCGAGGTCGTCCTCACCGGATTCGACTTCGACCCGATCGTGTGCCTGACCGGGGCTCGCGAGGCACTCGGCGACTGTGAGCTCGAGCGTGGAAAGTCGGACAATCTCGTCGCCGTGATCGAACCGCTCGCCCCGGGTGACGGCATCACGGTCAATGGTGCGATCGTCTCGCTGTCGACGCCGACTCTGCCGACGATTCCGGACCCGCCCGGTTCGATCTGGAGCGGATTCCGACCGCTGGGGTTCGTGATGATCCCGCTCGGCCTGGCCTCAGCGGCGCTCGTGTTCCTGGTCGGTCGGGCAGCGGGAAGCAACACCGTCCTCGCCGGCGGCGCCGCAGACGCGGCCTTCGGAGAACTGCCCGTGCCCGGCGATCGCACGCGTCGGCTCGACGTGGCCACCTACCGCGTGCCCGACTCTCGTCTCGCCGAGTTGGCGACCATCGAGTTCGCCCCGCCGCGCGGACTCGAACCGTGGCAGGCGGCGGTGGTCCTGCGCGAGGCAGTCGATGACGACTCGGTCGCCGCTTGGTTCTCCGAAATGATCGCCGACGGCGCGATCGTCGCGACCGATGTCGACGGGGCCGTTCGACTCACTCGGGGTCCGGACACGTCGCGGCTCAGTGCCGTCGATCTCGGGCATCTCCATCGGCTGTTCGCGCAGGGCGAGATCGTCGAGTTGGGGGCCTATGACGAGGAGTTCACCGCCACGTGGAATGCGATCCGCGCCGAGCAGTTGGGATTCGCGTCGAACGCCGGGTGGTGGACACGCGGCGGCCCCGGCGGACGGGTGACGACACCATCGAAGGTGATCGGTGCCGCCGTCGCCGTGCTGTGTGCCGCGGCGGCGCTCGTCGCCGTCGTGGTGCTGGCCACGACGGAGGTGTTCTGGCAGGTGCTGGCGTCGCCCGGGCTCGCTGTGATCGCCGGCCTGCTCGTTCCGCTCGTGGTCGCTGCCATCGTCTACCGGCCGATGTTCGCCTCACGCTCGGCGACCGGGTCGGCGCTGGCGTTGCGGACGGAGTCGTTCCGGCGCTTCCTCGCGGCCAGCGAGGGCCGTCACGTCGACTGGGCGTGGGAGCACGGCCTCGTTCGTGAGTACAGCGCGTGGGCGGTGGCGCTGGGCGCGGCCGAGGCCTGGTCGAAGGCGGTCAAGGCGTCGAACATCCCCGACCCACAGACCGCGCTCAGCGGACCACTCGTGCTGTACTCGGCCGGCTCGGCGTTCTCGTCGTCGCGGACGGCGCCGTCGAGTTCGAGTGGTGGTGGGGGTGGCGGCGTCGGTGGCGGAGGCGGCGGCGGGAGCTCCGGCTCGTGGTGACCGATCGGCGACCGTTCAGCGACTGATCGTGGGGAGCAGCACAGCGATCAGCTGATGCAGATTGGTGCGATGGCCGTTGACGACGCCGATCGACTCGCTGATCAGCTGAGCATTCGGTGGATCCTGGGCCCGCAGCGCGAGGCTCGTGTCGACCGACGCTGCGAGCGCGGACATCGCCTGTGCGAGCTGCTGCCAATTCGGGTTCTGGCCGGCGAGGTACTGCTGTTGCGCTCCGATCGCGACGTTGTCGAGACGGCTGCGTTCCACCGACCAACGTTGGAGTGCATCGGTCGGCGGTGCCGCCATCAACTCCAACGACAGCTGATCGGTGATCCACTGCGACGTGCTGAGCAGCGACGACTGCGGTGACGGCGTTGCAGCAGGAACCGCGGCGGGGGCGGCGGGAGCCTTCTTCCTCGACTTGGCGATGGCCGTGCCGACGAGGACGACGGCGGTGATCAACACGCCGATGACGAGCAGAGCGATCAGCCGGTCGGTCCAGTCATCCTCATCGGGCACGATCGGGTTCGGCGCCGGCGCCGGCGTGGGTTCGGTGGCCACGGGAGCCTCGGGCTCGACGGGAGCTTCCGGTTCCGCCGGCTCTGCCGGCTCGGGGGGTGCCTCGGTGACCACCGGTGCCTCGGGCGCCGCCGGTGCGTCAGTCGGCGAGGCCGCGATGTCTTCATCGAGGCTCGCGGAGGTCAGGTTGGCGGCCGGACCGTCGCTCCCGCAGCCCGCAAGCACGACCGCGATCACTGCCGCGGTGATGATGGTTCGGAGACGGACGGCTCGTGGTTCCATCGGTCCGACGGTATCTACGAATCGCCGTGCATCCGGGCCGTCTAGTGTTCGGCAATGTCAGACCGACGGCGGGGCGTGGTGTGTGCTTGCGTGGTGATGGCGCTCGCCGTCGTCGGGTGTGGCGGCGGAGGTGACACGTCGGGGTCGGAGTCGCCCGACAACTCCGCGGATGCAGCGCAGACCGCAGCGGTGATCGTCGACGGCCAGGTCGACCTCGAGGCCGCCGACGCCGTCGTGGCCGAGTTCGCGCTGCTCAGCGAGGCCGCACGGTACGAGGCGGCGAGCGCTCTCTCCGGCGACCTCGAACGGCAGCTGTACGTCGCCGTCGGCCTTGCAGATGCACTCGGCAGCGCCGAGGCCGTCGACGCCTCGATCGACGAGAAGACCGCCTGGATGGCGAGCCTTCGTGAGCAGGTGTCGGATGACTTGTCGACGGCCCAGCTCGAGCCGCAGGGAATGCGGCGCGTCCAGGCGCAGACGGCCCCGCCGAACATCGGCGAGGGGCTTTTCGGTGGGCTGATGGTGGCGATCCTCGGCGGCGAGGGCGCCGTCACGGCAACGAACGATGGCACGACGGGCGAGGCGAAACTTGCCGAAGGCGTCACCCTCAACGCCACGACGACCACCGTCGAACTGACGACGAAGAACTCGTTCACCGACAGCAAGGGTGTGACGACCACCCTGGACACGTGTAACGTCAGTTCGCCTTGTCCGAAGGTGGACGGGACGTTCGAGGCGTCGGCGACGATCGACACGTCGAGCACCATCGACAACGGTGCGACCGGCAGTCGCGGGACGTTCGAGATCACGGTCGAGGGAACCATCGACGACGACGCAGCGCTCGTCGGCTACGACACCACCACCCGCGCCCAGTACGCCGACTTCGTCGCGAGTCGCGGAGGATTCATCGACGTGACCAGCACGTCGCCCGCAAACGGCGCGGGTGATGTCGTCGTCAATCGGGGTGGCGGAACCATCACCGACGACATCGTCGCCAACGCCGTCAAGCTCGGCCAGGTCGTCTCGTTGCTCGTCGCCAACGAGCTCGTCCGTGCCGCGAAGAAGGGGTGGGAGTCCGGTCGATGTGTGGCGCTGACGCCGACCGTCTCAGCCGGACCCAAGGGCCTCATGCCCGATGCGTCGGTGACGATCACGGCTGCGCCGCGCAGCAAGATGGATGCACAGGCCGTCGGTGGCTCCGTGACCGCCGAACTGGTGAACGGAGGTGCGTCGGTGACGCCGTCGGCGACGAAGGTGCCTGCCGACGCCACCTTCACCTACGTCGCGCCTGGGCAGAAGGACGAGACGGGCACGGTGGCGCTCGAATCGCGGTCGAGGCGGGGCGTCGGAAGAGCGACGATCGACTTCGACACGAAGCAGTCCGGCTACACAGCGAGCGGTGGAGGAGCGGTCACCTTCTCAGGCGCGGTTGCCGACCTCGCTGCTCCGTTCGATCTCGCCGGGACGGGTGCCGGATTCACGGTGGAGTTCTCGTTCGTGCCCGCGGACTCGCGTTCTGGCTCGTTGTCGTACACGGGTGCAGGAGGTGGAGCCACGATGTCGGGAACCGGCACCTACACGATCAGCGGTGACGAACCCGGTCCGCTGCTGTTGTCCTATGAGAACGAGGGCTGCACGAACGTCGGCGGCTGCCGAGCGAACTCTGGGGAGATCACCCTCACCCCCATCGGGGGCTGACGTCAACCGGCGATGATGTGGTCGAGGGTGAGTTCGGGTTCGTTCTGCTCGATGCGGGCCAGCGCGTACTTGTTCTCGAACAACGCGACGAGGTGGCCGTCGAGTCGAGCGAGGATACGGACTCCGGGCTTCTCACGCAGTGCGTCAGCGGACGCCTTGTCGGTCAACCGGATCGCCTGATACGGCGCCGACAGGATCTCGATCGGTGCGTTGAACTCGATGTCGAGGCGATTGGCGAACACGTCGAACTGCAGCTGACCGACGGCGGCGAGCACCGGCGAAGCGTCACCCCAGTCGGGGTCCTTGAGAACCTGGACGACGCCCTCTTCGTTGAGCTGATCGAGGCCCTTGCGGAACTGCTTCGTCTTGCCGGTGTCGAGTGGCCGTGCGGTGGCGAACACTTCAGGGGCGAACGTGGGGATCGGCGGGAACTTCACGGTGGGGCCGGTCTCGTCGTACAGCGTGTCACCCAGGTTCAGGCCGGTGGCGTTCACCAGGCCGACCACGTCGCCGGGGAAGGCCTCGTCGACGGTGGTGCGCTCGGCGCCGAACACGGTGGACGCGTACTTGGTTGCGAACGGTTTGGCGGTGCGCTCGCACGTCATCACCATGCCGCGGTCGAACTTGCCTGAGCAGATGCGGGCGAAGGCGATGCGGTCGCGGTGGTTGCGGTCCATGTTGGCCTGCACCTTGAACACGAACGCCGAACACGGCTCGTCGAGGTGGCGGGGCTTGTCGTCGACGTCGAGACGCGGTGACGGGGCGGGGGCGAGGTCGACGATCGCGTCGAGCAGATGCCGTACGCCGAAGTTCGTCAGTGCGGAACCGGCGAAGACCGGGGTCGACTCGCCGGCGAGGAACGACGGCATGTCGACGTCGGCCTCCATCGCGCTGAGCAGCTCGGTCTCCTCGGTGCTCTTCACCCACGCCGAACCCTCCTCGGAGGCGGCGCGATCGGCGGGCACGTCCTCCTCAGGGGCGATCTGACTGCCGCGGGCGGTGCGGGTGAACCGCGTGAAGACGTCGGTGCGGCGGTCGATGACGCCGCGCAGGTCGCCGAACGAACCGACGGGCCAGGTGGCCGGCGTGGGCCGGAGCCCGATCTGGGCCTCGATCTGGTCGAGCAGTTCGAGCGGCTCCATGCCAGGTCGGTCGAGCTTGTTGAGAAACGTGATCACCGGCAGGTTGCGCGAGCGACAGACCTCGAACAGCTTGAGCGTCTGCGGCTCGATGCCCTTGGCCGAATCGAGCACCATCACCACTGCGTCGACGGCGGCGAGCACGCGGTAGGTGTCCTCGGAGAAGTCGCGGTGGCCGGGGGTGTCGAGCAGGTTGAGTTCGTGGTCGCGGTACGGGAAGTTGAGCGCCGTCGACGAGATCGAGATCCCGCGCTTCTGCTCCATCTCCATCCAGTCGGAGGTGGCCGCCCGCCGTCCCTCGTGGGCCTTGACCGACCCGCCGGAGGTGATGGCGCCCGCATAGAGCAGGAACTTCTCGGTCAGCGTGGTCTTGCCCGCGTCGGGGTGGCTGATGATCGCGAACGTGCGACGACGCGCGGCTTCGCTGAGCACCTGTGCGGACATGGTGCCGAGGCTACCGTCGGGTGGTGAGCCGTGACCCGAACTTCGAGCGAGAGCGCCTGTCGCAGCAGATGGAACGCGAGCAGCAGCGCTTCATCGAGCTGCACCCTCGGTCAGCGGAGCTTGCCGAGTCGGGTCGACGACACCTGCTGGCGGGTGTGCCGATGCCGTGGATGACCCGCTGGCCGGGGGCATTCCCGGTCCACGTCGCATCGGCGCACGGCGCTGGTTTCGTCGACGTCGACGGCATCGAGTACGTCGATTTCTGCCTCGGTGACACCGGCGCCATGACCGGCCACGGTCGCGGTGGACTGGCGGCGGCTGTTGGACAGTCGACGACGATGTTGCCGAGCGAGGACGCAGCGTGGGTCGCTGACGAACTCCACCGCCGCTTTGGGATGGCCAAGTGGCAGCTCACCACCTCGGCAACCGACGCCAACCGGTTCGTGTTGCGCTTCGCACGCCACCTGACGGGCCGCCCCAAGATCGCCGTGATGGACTGGTGCTACCACGGGACCGTCGACGAGACGCTGGCGATCCTCGGTCCGAATGGTCTGGTGACGAGTCGCCCTGGTGCGATCGGCCCGCAGGTCGATCCGGCAGTGACGACGCGCGTGGTTCCGTTCAACGATCTCGACGCGCTCGATGCGGCGCTCGCCCACGGCGACGTCGCGGCGCTGCTGCTCGAGCCGGCGCTCACCAACATCGGCATCGTGCTGCCCCAGCCCGGCTACCACGATGCCGTGCGCGAGATCACCCGGCGTCACGGCGTGCTGTTGATCATCGACGAGACGCACACGATCTCGGCCGGTCCCGGCGGATGCACGCAGGCGTGGGGACTCGACCCGGACATGGTCGTGATCGGCAAGCCGATCGGTGGCGGGTTTCCGGTGGCGACCTACGGCGTGACCGAGGAGATCGCGGCGATGCTGGATCCAGCGCTGCACGGCCACGATGCAGACGTCGGGGGAGTGGGCGGAACGCTCGCTGGCAGCGCGATGGCCACCGCAGCGATCCGGGCCACGCTGTCGACGACGCTGCTCGACGCGGACTACGAGCGGATGATCCCGCTCGCGACTCGATGGACGGAGGGGGTGGCGGGGGCGATCGAGGAGCACGGGCTGGCATGGTCGGTGCAGCAACTCGGGTGTCGTGCCGAGTACTGGTTCTGTCCGCTGCCGACCAATGGAGCCGACGCCGCTGCCGCGGTCGACGACGAACTCGACGCGTTCATGCACCTGTGGGCACTCAACCGGGGGATCCTGATGACGCCGTTCCACAACATGGCGTTGCTGTCGCCGGCGCACACCGAAACCGACGTCGACCGTCACACCGACGTCTTCGCTGCCGCCCTGGCCGCCCTCACCTGATCCGCCCGCGATGAGCGAACCGACCGGATACGGCGGTTTCGCTCATCGCTGGGGTGTGTGACCGGTTTGCGATGAGCGAGCCGACCGTATTCGGCGGTTTCGCTCATCACTGAACCCATTTCCGCGGTCAGGGGGCGATGTCGGTGAGGCCCGGCAGAGTGTCGGCAACGCCGTCGAGGCCGAGTGACTCGGTTGCCTGGCCCAGGTCGACGCCGAAGTCCTCGGCCAGCGCGCTGCCCTCGCCGAGGAAGCCCTCGACGTGCTCGCTCAGACCTGTCGACTCCAAGACGCCCTGCAAGCCATCACCACCGAGAAGACCCTTGATCGCATCAAACAGACCCATTGTGAAAGACCCTTTCTAGAGAGTTGGTTACTGGGAATGATATCGATCCGACTTGCCGAAACACCCTCGCTGCCTGCACAGTTGCGGGGATGTCGCCGGATCTTCTGCAGGCTGCGCGCCAGGTGATCGCCGACGCCCAGCGCATCGTGGTGCTCACGGGTGCAGGGATCTCCACGGACTCCGGCATCCCGGACTTCCGCGGCCCGAACGGCCTGTGGACCAAGAATCCGGCGGCCGAGAAGGCGTCGGACATTCGCTTCTACCTCGGCGACCCTGAGGTCCGCCGGGCGGCGTGGCAGAACCGGCTGACCACGCCGGCGTGGACCGCCGAGCCGAACCGGGGCCACGCCGCGATCGTCGAACTGGAACGCCGAAGCCAGTTGCACGGGTTGGTCACGCAGAACATCGACGGGCTCCACCAGAAGGCGGGCAACGCGCCGGACAAGGTGATCGAGGTTCACGGCACGGTGTGGTTCACCCGGTGCTGGGACTGCGACGACCGGCGACCGATGGACCAGGCGCTCGAGCGTGTCCGCGCCGGTGACGCCGATCCGGCATGTCTCGAGTGCGGCGGGATCCTCAAGAGCGACACGATCAGTTTCGGCCAGTCGCTCGTGCCCGACGTGATCGACCGGGCAATGACGGTGAGCGACGAATGCGACGTGATGCTCGCCGTCGGATCGACACTCAGTGTCTTCCCCGCCGCCAACTGCGTGCCGCGAGCCAAGGCCGCCGGCGCGCGGGTGATCATCGTCAACGGCGACGAGACGGCGATGGACCGGTACGCCGACTGGCTCCTCGTCGGCCAGATCGGCGAGATCCTCCCGGCGCTGATCGCATGATGCGTCGGCGGTTGGTGATCGGCGCCGTGGCGCTGGTCGTCGCGTCCGGCTGCGGATCGGGAGACGACGCGGTGTGCCTGTCGAGTGATGCGGGTGAGGTCTGCGCCGAGGGTGGCGACGGTCAGATCACGTTCAGCGGCAGCGGGTTGGAGCCCGGGTCTGAAGTGCGGATGGAGAACGACCAAGTCGGCCCTGTCGTGTTGGTGGCGGAAGCCGACGGCTCGCTCGACCCGAACGGGACGACTGGTGTCATGGCGCTGTTCGTCGGCACCGAGTTCACGTTCGCGGTCACCGCCGTCGACGATCAGGGTGACACGATCGCAGGTGACATCACGGTGTCGACCTGATCGAGGTTCGGCGGCTCGCGAGAATGGCCCCGCCGATCACGAAGGCCACGCCGATCAACTCCAGGGCGAACACCTCGTCGTCGCGGAACACCACGCCGAGCACGAGCGCCACGACGGGAATGAGGTACGTGATGAACGACGCTCGAGTCGATCCGACCCGGCCGACGAGCGTCCCCATCAGCGCGAACGCGATGCCGGTGCCGACGACACCGAGCACGACCACGGCGAGCACGGGCCCGATCTCCCAGCTCGCATCGTCGATCTGCCAGAGCCCGTAGGGTGCCGTCCAGATGGTGGCGAGCGCGAGCACCTTCGCCATCAGGTTGACCGACCCGTAGCGCTGCTGCATCGGCCCGGCGAGCGTGACGGCGAAGCCGTAGCACACGGTCGCGAGCACGACCAGGACGACGCCGAACGTCTCGCTCGATCCCTCGCCGATCGACGGAAGGCTCACGAAGACGACGCCGATGAAACCGACCGCGATGCCGAGCAGTTGTGCGCCTCGGGTCCGCTGGCGCAGCAGCACCATGGCGAAGATCGCTGCGAAGATCGGCGTGCCCCCGTTGAGCAACCCAGCGACGGCCGAGCTGATGTGCTGCTCGGCGATCGGGAACAGCGTGAACGGCACGGCAACCCACACGACCGAGAGCGTGATCAGCCGCAGCCGGTCCTCAGGGCGGATCCTGAGGTGGCGGCGCGGGAGCACGGCCAGCGCCAGGGCGCCGAGTCCGACACGCATCAAGGTGATCACGCCCGGAGGGAGCGCATCGAGGCCGATGTCGATGAACAGGAACGAAGCTCCCCAGATCCCCGCGACGGCGAGGAAGAGTCCCCAGTCCTGCGACGTGAACCGATCGTCGGCTGGATCCGCCCGAGTGGCAATCGTCGATGACACGCCGGCACGGTAGCAACGAGCGGGGGTCCGTCGTTGGTGGAAATCGGACGTCGCGTTCGGCGGCAGAGCGGTGGGTACGCTCAGGTCATGGGCGAACGCGACCCGCGTCGTGGCGTTTTGCAGCGCCCGATCGACGCGATCGCGTCCGTGCTCGTGCCCGTGGTGGCCGATGCCGTCGATCCCGACGATCTGGTCGATCGCATCGATGTGAACGCGCTGGTCGATCGCATCGATGTGAACGCGCTGCTCGATCGCATCGACGTGAACGCGCTCGTGGCGCGACTCGACGTCGACGCCCTACTCGACCGGTTGGACCTCGACGCCGTGCTCGACCGCGTCGACCTCGACCGCCTGATCGGTCGGCTCGACATCGACGCAATCGTCGATCGGATCGACGTCGATCGGATCATTGCCCGAGTCGATCTGGATGCCATCGTCGATCAGGTCGACGTCGAGCGAGTGGTTGCGCGGGTCGACCTCGACGCGGCCGCCGATCGGATCGACGTCGATCGCGTGGTTGCGCGGGTCGACGTCGACGCCATCGCAGCGTCGCTCGACATCGACGCCATCGTCGCCCAGAGCACCAAGGGGGTGATGGGGCGGTTCACCGATCTCCTTCGCCGCCAGGTCGTCGGTGTCGACGAGATCTCGATGCGCGCCACGAGCCGGCTGCTCCGGCGTGACTACACCTCGCTGCCGACGGGACCACCGCTGGACGGCGGCGAACTCGAGGTGCTCGACGGAGGCGACGCGACCATGAGCGGTCGCTATGCCGGACCGATTTCACGTGTGGGCGCCCTCGGCTTCGACCTGTTCCTGATCTCGTCGACGTTCACGCTCCTGCTTGCCGGCATCGTCTACCTCCTCGACGTCTTGTTCGGGGCGTCGCTCGAGCCCAGCGGAACGTGGGTTGCTCCCGTGCTGATCGTGCTCTACGGATTCGTCTACTTCTGGCTGTCCCAGTCGCTCACCGGTCGCACGATCTCGCAAGCGCTCGTCGGCATCAAGGTGATCCACAGCGACGGTCGACCGCTCAGCCCTGGCGCTGCGGCGATCCGGACGCTCGTGCTGCCCTTCAGTTTCCTGCTGTTCGGCGTCGGGGCGGTGATGGCCCTGGTCGATCGTCGGCGGCGTGCGCTCCACGACGTCGCTGCCAAGTCGGCAGTGGTGTACGACTGGGGTGACCGGCCCGCTGCGCTGCCGGCGCCGCTCACGAGGTTCCTCGACCGTCGGGACGCGTCGCCTCCCGTCCCGCCAGCGCGTCGCTAGGGGCGGTTTCGAATCCCGACCGACTCGGTAGGCTTTCGACATGGCAACGTTCCGAGACCTGCTCGCCGCCGCGAAGTCCGAGATCCGCGAGATCGACCCCGAAGGCGCCGCAGCGCAGATCGAGGCGGGGGCACTCGTGCTCGACGTACGCGAACCCGACGAATACGACGAGGGGGCGCTGCCGGGAGCGATCCACATCCCGCGTGGGCACCTCGAAGCGCAGATCGAGAACCGGATCGCCGACAAGTCGGCTCCGATCGTCGTCTATTGCGCCGGCGGAGTGCGGTCGGCGTTCGCCGCGAAGACGCTCGCCGAGCTCGGCTACACCGACGTCGAGTCGATGGCCGGCGGCTTCGGCCGCTGGAAGGACGAGGGCCGCGCGTGGACCACGCCGGCGACGCTCACGCCGGAGCAGACGAACCGGTACAAGCGCCACCTGCTGCTCCCCGAGGTCGGCGTCGAAGGGCAGACGAAGTTGCTCGGCGCCAAGGTGCTGATGCTCGGCGCCGGTGGCCTCGGCTCACCCGCCGCGCTGTACCTGGCCGCCGCCGGTGTCGGCACGATCGGCATCGTCGACATGGACGAAGTCGACTCGTCCAATTTGCAGCGCCAGATCCTGCACAACATCGACCGCATCGGCGATCGCAAGGTCGACTCGGCGAAGAAGACGCTGACCATGCTCAACCCCGATGTCGACGTCGTCACCTACGACACCCGCCTCGATGCGTCGAACATCATCGACATCATCTCCGGCTACGACGTGATCGTCGACGGCGCCGACAACTTCCCGAGCCGGTACCTGCTCAACGATGCCAGTGTGAAGCTCGGCATCCCGGTGGTGCATGGCTCGATCTTCCGCTTCGAGGGCATGGTCAGTGTGTTCCACCCCACGCAGGGACCGACCTATCGCGACATGGTGCCGCAGCCGCCTCCGGCCGAACTCGCTCCGAGTTGCGCCGAGGCCGGCGTGCTCGGCGTGCTTCCCGGCATCATCGGCTCGATCCAGGCGCTCGAGACGATCAAGGTCATCCTCGGGCTCGGCGAACCGTTGATCGGGCGCATCCTCACCGTCGACACCAACGACATGGAGTTCCGCGTCTTCAACCTGAAGCCCGACCCGGCCAATGAGGTCACCTACGCCAACCGGGATCGCATCGAGATCAAGGAACTCGACGGGCTCTGCGCTCCAGGGCTGTCGCACTGACCGGCCGCTGACGCGTCGCCGACCGATCAGGGCGTGACGATCGGAAAGTTTCGTTCGACCTTGCCGATCACCGACACCAGCGCGCCCAACGCGGTCGCGTCGCCGTCGAGCACGATTCGGCCGTCGCCGACCGCTTCGCCGAAGTCGAGTCGGCCCGTGAACAGTTCGATCAGCGACCGACGCGCCAACGCCAGCGTCGTGCTCCCCTCGGCGGGTGCTGTGGTGCGTCGGTGGTTGGCGACGCCATTGCGGAGTTCGAACACGTACGTCTCGTCGAGGTCGGTGATCACGAACGACAACACCACGTGGAGGTCCCACGCCTGGGGTCCATCGATGCGGATGGCGATGCTCGACAGCATCTGTTCGACGGTCAGCGCACCGAGCAGGTCGGGGGCGCCACGGTTCGCCGCCGTCGCCGGCTCACCGTCGCGGAGTTCCTTCGCGCCGACGAGGAACACGTTGCGCCAGGTGCCGTTCTCGGCGCCGAATGCGATCTTCTCGAACGCGTCGGCCTGGAGTGCGCGAGCGTTGGCGTGGTGCTCGTCGGCGAACAGCACATGGTTCAACACCTCGACCGTCCACCGCAGATCACCCTCGTCGAAAGCAGCTCGAGCGTGCGCGACGGCGGCGTCGGCTCCACCCATCGCCGCGACGTAGCGCTCGGCCGCAGCCACTGGGGGATGCGGCCACAGGTGCGCCGGGTTGCCGTCGTACCAGCCGAGGTAGCGCTGGTAGACCGCCTTCACGTTGTGGCTGACCGAGCCGTAGTAGCCGTGGGTGTGCCACTGCTCGGCGAGCGCCGGCGGCATCTCGAGCATCTCGGCGATCTCGGCGCCGACGTAGCCGAGGTTCATCAACCGCAGCGTCTGGTCGTGCAGGTAGGCGTACATGTCGCGCTGCATCGCCAGGAACTCGACCGCCCGCTCACGGCCCCAGGTGGGCCAGTGGTGGGAGGCGAACACCACGTCGAGGTCGTCGCCCCACAGGTCGATCGTCTCGGTCAGGTAGGCCGCCCACCGTCGGGCGTCGCGCACTTGGGCGCCGCGCAACGTGACGATGTTGTGCAGCGTGTGCGACGTGTTCTCCGCCGTGCACAGCGCCTTGTGGTCGGGGAAGTAGAAGTTCATCTCCGCCGGCGCCTCGGTCCCGGGCGTCACCTGGAACACGATCCGAACACCGTCGATGGTGAGCTCCTGGCCGGTCCTGGTGATGTTGATCGTCGGTGGGATCAGCGTCGGTTCGCCGGTCGAGGTGGTCTGGCCGAGCCCGCAGCCGATCTGGGCGTCCGGCCCCTTCGGGAGCGCGGCGCCGTACATGAAGTCGGAGCGGCGGCCCATCGCGGTGCCCACGAACACGTTCTCGGCCACGGCCTCCTCCATGAAGCCCTCGGGAGCGATGATCGAGATGCGCCCGGCGTCGACGTCGGCCTCGTCGATCACGCCCTTGACGCCACCGAAGTGGTCGATGTGCGAGTGCGTGTAGATCATCGCCACCACCTCGCGCGGTCCGCGATGCTCCTGGTACAGCGCCCACGCCGCGGCAGCGGTCTCTTTGCTGATGAGCGGGTCGATCACGATGACACCGGTCTCGCCCTCGATCACGCTCATCACCGACAGGTCGAACCCGCGCAACTGGTAGATGCCCGGCACCACCTCGAACAGGCCATCACGGATCAGCAGCTGCCCCTGACGCCACAAGCTCGGGTGGGCGGTGTCTCCTGCAGGTTCGTCGAGGAAACGGTAGGCGTCGAGATCCCAGACGACACGACCGTCGGCGGCGGTGATCTGCCGGGTCGTCGCCTTGGCGATGAACCCACGCTCGGTGTCATCGAAGTCCTGCGTGTCGTCGAACGGGAAGCCGGTGTCGTTCATCCGGCGAGTCTGACATCCGTGTGACGCTCAGCTGGGCTCGGTGAGCACTTCGGCTTCGAGGGGGGCGAGCTCCTCGCGTTCCTGGACGATCACGCCGACCAGCACGAGGCCGATGCCGATCATCTCGATGGAGGACGGCTGCTGGTCGAGCACGAGCCATCCGATGAACGCTGCGGTCACCGGCAGGAGGGCGAGCAGCAGTGAGAAGCGGCGGATCGGGATCCGGCGCATCGTGAACTGATCGATGCCGTAGCCGATGGCATTGGAGAACACGCCGACCAACAGGCACAACGCCAGCAGGCGCGCCGAGGTCCACACGTCGATGCTCCCCGGTGCCCCCACCGGGGTGATCGCGACCGCACCGATCACCAGACCGATGCCGAGCCCCGCCACGCCTCGGTCGAGCCGTGCGACACGTGACCCGATCACGATGTAGGCCGCCCACATCGCCGACGCGAGGAAGATGAAGAGCAGGCCGATCGCATTGCCCTCGATCTCGCCACCGCCGAGCACGACGACGCCGGCGACGGCGAACAGCAGCGCCACCGCGTTGCGCGCCGATCGGGTGGCGACGGCGGCGACGGCGATCGGGCCGATGAACTCGATCGTCACCGCTTTGCCGAGGTCGATGCGATCGATCGCCAAGTAGAAGAACAGGTTCATCAGCGCTGTGGCGATGCCGAACGCCGCGGCCGCGAGCAGGTCCGAGCGGCTCCAGCGTTCTCGCCACGGCCGTGACACGGCGACCAACGCAATGGCGGCGCCGATCACCCGGAACCAGGCGACGGTCCGCGGCTCGACCTGGTCGAACAGGCCCACGGCGATGACGGCACCCACGTACTGGGCGACCGCGGAGAGGACGAACAGCGCTTCGGGCTGAGCGGTGTTCAACCAGTTGGTCAGCGGGCCGGAGCGCCCTGGCAGTTGGGTTTCAGTCAAAGAGTTCGGGATCGCTCATGGCGATCTCGTCCCACAGCGGCTGGAAGCTGAACCATCCCGCAGCGTGGAACCCGGTGTTCTGCTGGGTGTAGGTGGCGTACTCGTCGCGGATCTCGATCGGGTCGCCAGCTGCCATTGCCATCAATTGCGCCTGGCAGGACCGTTCCATCGAGATGAACCAGAAGGCCGCCTCGTCGACGGTCTCGCCGACGGTGAACAGCCCGTGGTTCTGATGGATGGCGGCCTTGCCGTCGGGGAACTTCGAGGCGAGCTCGCGGCCGGCTTCGATGTCGAACACGACGGCGCCGCCCTGCTCGGAGATCACGTGGTGGTCCTTGTAGAAGATGCACGCGTCCTGCGTCAGCGGGGCCAGCGGAATGCCGAGCGAACTGAACGACTTGCCGTACGGCGAGTGGGCGTGTGCCGCGGCGACGACGTCGGGCCGGGCGGCGTGCACGGCGGCATGGATCACGAACGCTGCGCGGTTGACGGGCTTGGTGCCGTAGACGACGTCACCCTGGTGGTTCACGAGGATGAGGTCGCTCTGCTTGATGTGTCGGAAGCTCATCCCGAACGGGTTCACCCAGAAGCAGTCGGGATACTCGGGATCTCGCACGGTGATGTGGCCGGCAACGCCCTCGCCGAAGCCGAACTTGCCGAACACGCGCAACGCACCGGCGAGGTGCGACTTGCGGTAGTGGCGCTCGTCCTCGACGTTGTCGAACGTGGGGATCCCGTCGAGGCCGACGGTCTTGGGGGTCAGCTCGATGCCGTCGATCATCCCTGCGGTGGATTGGGTGGCGTGCTCTTCGGTGATGGCCATGGCGACACCGTACTCCCGGCGGCCGGCGCTGTCTTGGGCCGTACGATGCCGGAATGGCCGAGATCCGCCCCGCCGACATCGCCCCTCCTGCCGCCAACTACGCCCACGCAGTGCTCACCGATGGCGCGTCACGATGGCTGCACACCTCGGGCGTGGTGCCGGTCGCTCCGGACGGATCGGCACCCGATTCGCTCGCCGATCAGGCCGTCGTGGTGTGGTCCAACATCATGGCGATGCTGCGCGACGCCGACATGGGGCCGTCGAACATCGTGTCCGTCACGACCTACGTCGTCGCGGGCGAGGACCTCGCTCCGGTGATGGCTGCACGGGACAGCGCGCTCGGCGGTCACCGCGCCGCGTCGACGCTCGTCACCGTGCCGGCGCTCGCACGGCCCGAGTGGCGCATGGAGATCGCCGTCGTCGCAGCGAGCTGACGACGTCGATTCAGCCGCTCCAGCCGCCGCCGCCCTGTCGGTCTGGGCGATATGCGTGCGCTTCGCCCTGCGCCGTGGCGTTGCGAGTGTCGCGCTCGGCACTGCCGCCACCGCCACCGTGACTGCCCGCGTAGTCGCCGTCGGACGTGTAGTTCTTCAGCTTCCGCCGGAATCGTTCGAACCATGCCATCGGGAACTCCTCACGTGGTGTGCGCTCAGGTGGTGGTGCGTTCGACCGTATCGCGAGTCGTTCACTCTGTCGATCGATCGCTCCAGCCGCTCAACGTGGCCTCCACCTCGGCGACGCTCCACACCAGGGTGCCGTATGCCTCGATGGCTCCACCGACGAAGAAGTTGACGCCACTCCCAGCGGCCCCTGAATCGCGGCTGCGCCAGATCCGCCAGTCGGTGGCCAACCCGATGATGCCGCGGTGGCCCTCGGGGTCGTTGCGGATGAGTTCGGTGAAGATGCCGATCTCGCACGCGGTGCCGTCGTCGACCATCGGCCCGTCGAGCCACGCAACGACGACGTCCGCATCCCGGAGCCCGGCACCGTCGACGGCGAAAACGGTCGCCGCGTCGAGTGGAGCGAACTGCTGGCGGTGTGGAACGAAGCACTCGTGCCCTGCTGCCTCGAGCCGATCGGCGAGCGCGTCGATGTAGGCGCGCTCGGCGGGGGTGAACATCGGTCCGGCCAGGTACAGCTTCATGCCGTCATCGTGGCACTACAGGCGTTCGGGCACCGGGATCAGGTGCCGCCGCCCGGCCTGCAATACGATCGGCGCCATGGCTGATGCGAACGACCTGCCGCAGACCGACTCGGGCATCCCGATCAAGCGGCTCTACGACGCTGCCGACCTCGACGGCTGGGACCCGGCCTCGCAGCTCGGCGCACCCGGCAAGCCCCCCTACACCCGCGGTGTCTACGGCTCGATGTACACCGGGCGGCTCTGGACGATGCGCCAGTACTCGGGCTTCGGCAACGCCGAGGCAACGAACGAGCGCTTCAAGTTCCTGTTGAACGCCGGCCAGACCGGGCTGTCGTGTGCGTTCGACCTGCCGACGCAGATGGGCTACGACTCCGACGCCGGTCGGGCGGAGGGCGAGGTCGGCAAGGTCGGTGTGGCCATCGACTCGATGGAGGACATGCGGCTGTTGCTCGCCGACCTCCCACTCGACCAGGTCAGCACGTCGATGACGATCAACTCGACGGCGGCGATTCTGCTGTTGATGTACGAACTCGTCGCCGAGGAGAACGGCGTGTCGAGCGACCAGATCGGCGGCACCATCCAGAACGATCTGCTCAAGGAGTACATCGCCCGCGGCACCTACGTGTATCCGCCGCGGCCATCGATGCGGATCATCACCGACATCTTCGCCTACTGCTCGAAGCACGTTCCGAACTGGAACACGATCTCGATCTCGGGCTACCACATCCGCGAGGCCGGCTCGACGGCGGTGCAGGAGATCGCCTTCACGCTCGCCAATGCGATTGCCTACGTGCAGGCGGCGATCGACGCGGGCCTCGACGTCGACGACTTCGCACCGCGGCTCAGCTTCTTCTGGAACGGGCACAACAACTTCTTCGAAGAGGTCGCCAAGTTCCGCGCCAGCCGGCGCATGTGGCACACGATCATGACCGAGCGTTTCGGCGCCAAGGATCCGAAGTCGTCGATGCTGCGCTTCCACACGCAGACCGGTGGTTCGACGCTGACCGCGCAGCAGCCGATGAACAACATCATGCGCGTCACGCTGCAGGCGATGGCATCGGTGCTCGGCGGTACGCAGAGCTTGCACACGAACGGCTACGACGAAGCGTTGAGCCTGCCGACCGAGGAAGCGGCGCGCATGGCGCTGCGGACCCAGCAGGTCATCGGCTACGAGTCGGGTGTGGCCGACACCCCCGATCCGTTGGCGGGCTCGTACTTCGTCGAGTCGCTCACCGACGAGGTCGAGCGGCTGGCGTGGGAGTACATCGAACGAATCGACGAGATGGGTGGCGCCGTCACGGCGATCGAATCCGGTTTCCAGATGGACGAGATCGAGCAGGCCGCCTACGAGTACACCAAGTCGATCGACGACGACGAGCGCGTCATCGTCGGGGTCAACAAGTTCACGATGGACGATGAGCCCGAGCCGAAGGTCTTCCCGATCGACCCCGAGCTCGAGGGCAACCAGATCGCCCGCTTGAAGGCCTACAAGGCCAACCGTGACGCTGCTGCCGTCGAGTCGGCGTTGGCGGCGGTCAAGGCGGCTGCGCAGGGCACCGACAACCTGCTGTACAGCATGAAGGATGCGCTGCGCGTCGATGCCACGCTCGGCGAGATCAGCGATGCGTTGCGCGAGGTCTTCGGCGTCTACACCCCGTGAGCGACCCGAGCTCCGTTCCGGGCGACGGCCCGAGGAAGGCGTCCGACCCGTTCGACGAGATCGACGAGGCACTCGAGGCGCTCGGCGTGGACACCGGCGGGTTCGAGCGCCCGTCGCCGGCAACGGTGCGCTCGGCCGTTCGTCGCGGACGGTTCGGGACGCCGCTCACTCGCAACTTCCGGCTGCTCTGGGCGGCCACGGCGCTGTCGAACCTCGGTGACGGCCTCCGCCTGGTGGCGATGCCCTTGCTCGCCACGTCGGTCACATCCGATCCCCGATTGATCGCGGGCGTCACGGTGGCTCAGCGTCTGCCGTGGCTGTTCTTCATCCTGCCCGGTGGCGCTTGGGCCGACCGATTCGACCGGCGACTCCTGCGGATGCGATTGGACATCGCTCGTGCCGCGGTGATGGCGGTGCTCGTCGGTGCGATCGCGCTCGATCGGGCGTCGATCGTGGTGATCTACGTCGTGGCCATGATGCTGGCGTCGGCGGAGGCGGTGGTCGACAGCTCGAGTATGGCGATGGTGCCGGCAACCGTCGACGGACCCGATCTCGAACGGGCGATCGGGCGCCTGGGCTCGACCGAGCTGGCGATGAACGACCTGGTTGGTCCACCGCTCGGCGGGTTGCTGTTCGGTCTCGCCATCGCAGTGCCGTTCGGGGTCGACGCGGTCACGTTCGCCGGCGCCGCGTTGGTGATGGGTTTCATGAGTGGGAGCTATCGGCCCACAGCGGCATCGACGTCGTCAACCGTGGATCGTCCCTCGATGCGCGAGAGTCTTGCCGAGGGGATCCGCTGGCTGTGGAACCACCGGTTGCTGCGCACTCTTGCACTGGTGTCGACGGCGCTCGGCACGGCGTCGTTCATCGGCAACGCCGTCTTCGTCATCTTCGCCACCGACACCCTCGAGCTGTCCGACTTCGGCTATGGCGTACTGCTCGTGCCCGGCGCGCTCGGCGGCATCGCCGGCTCGTTGATTGCCCCCCGGTTCAAACGTTTCCCGCTCCGGCGCACGTTGCCGACCTCGGTGATCGGGTCCGGCGCGTCGACGTGGTTGATGGCATTGACCTCCTCGCCGATCGTCGTCGGTGCGCTGTCGGCAGTGTCGCTCGCGTCGGTGATGGTGTGGAACGTCTTGACGTTGGCGCTGCGCCAACGGTTGATCCCCGACGAGATGCTCGGTCGTGTCGGCGCCAGCTACCGGTTCCTCGTGTACCTGGGCATGCCCTTCGGTGCGCTCGTCGGTGGTCTGTTGGCCAACCAGTTCGGTGTGCGCTCGGCGATCTTCGTCAGCGGCAGCATCCTGGTGCTCGTCGGCCTGCTCCTGCCGGTGGTGCTCCGCGGCGTCGAGCAGTACGAAACACGGCGATGACCACCGATGCGTTCGAAGCCGACCGCCTCGGGCTGCAGTATGCGCTCGACCTGTTGCTCGGCTCCGCGGACGGCGCAGCGCCGGTGCTGCCGACGTCACTTCCCGAGCGGGGCATCGGCGCTACCGGTGCGCTCGACGCCCTGCGGGGTCCCGTGCTCGATGATGGACGGGACCTGGGAGCGCCGGGCTTCTTCGCCCACATGGACCCTCCGACGCCGTGGATCACCTGGGCCACGCATCAGTGGATCGCCAGCCGGAATCAGAATCTGCTCCACCCCGATGTTGCTCCGATCGCACGCGATCTCGAGCGCCGAGCGGTCGACTGGCTGGCGTCGTCGTTCGGCATGTCCGGCGGCCACATGACGCCCGGTTCGACGATCGCCAATCTGACGGCGCTGTGGGCGGCACGGGAGGCAGGCGCTGCCGAGGTCGTCAGCAGTGCCGGTGCGCATCTCAGTGTCAAGAAGGCGGCACACCTGCTGGCGATGCCGCACCGGGTCGTCGACTGGTCATCGCCGGGCGATGTGTCATCGGCTGCCGTGGTGATCACCGCTGGCGCAACGAGCACCGGCGAGATCGAGCCGCTCGACGCTGCGCCGGGTGCCGCATGGCGTCATGTCGACGCCGCGTGGGCGGGTCCGCTTCGCTTGAGCGACCGCCACGCCGGGCTGCTCGACGGGATCGAGCGCGCCGACAGCGTGGGGGTGTCCGCGCACAAGTGGCTCTTCCAGCCGAAGGAGTCGGCGCTCGTGCTGTTCGCCGATGTCGAGTCGGCAAACGCCTCGATCAGCGTCGATGCGTCGTACCTCGCCGTGCCGAACGTCGGGGTGCTCGGGTCGCACGGCGCGGTCGCCGTGCCATTGCTGGCGACGTTGTTGGCCTACGGCCGCGATGGTGTCGCCGAATGGATCGACGCGACGATGGATCTGGCCGAGGAACTGTGGCACCTGGTCGACGCCCACCCTGATCTCGAAGCACGATCACGACCGCACAGTGGTGTCGTCTGCTGGCGCCACCGCAGCGTCACCGTCGAGGAGATTCGCACGCACCTGCCACCCGAGGTGCTCGTGTCGACCACGACGGTCGACGGCGAGTCGTGGTTGCGCTCGGTCGCGGCGAACCCGATGGCTGACCCGGCGCTCGTGGTCGCCGCCGTGGTCGCCGCCGTCGGTTGATCCGCGACCGGCTCAGATCTCGCTGACGACGATCACGGCAATGCCGACGAGCAGGAACAGCGCGCCGAGGACCTTGATGCGTCGAGCACCGAGCCCTCGAGCGAAGTCGCCGTAGCTCTCGACCTGGCCCATCGGGGTGAGGACGCTGTGGGTGGCTTCGGCGTATTGGACCTGCTCGGTGGATGCGCTGCCGTCCGGCTCGATCACGTCGTCCGGGTCGAAGCGATCCTGCGTCATGCGCCGAGCGTAGGCGGCCAGTTCATTCGGCGGCACGGAGTGCAGCGACTCGTGCTCGGGCGAGTCGAGTGAGTTCTTCGACGGCGGTTTCGTCGATCAGATCTGGCAGACCGGGTGGGTCCGGCAGTTCATGCGGGTGCGTCGCGGCACGCATTGACCACCGTCGTGCGCTGGTAGCCGCCCGGATTGGACACCGGATTGCGGGTCGACTGGAGACGAACGAACGCGTCCTGCGATCTCCTCCGCCATCGGCAGCGAGTCGGACAGGACGTACGTGACACGAAGAAGTCCGGGCCACTCCGCCCCGTAGAGCGCAGCGCGCTGCGCCAGGATCAGCCGCGACGTCGCAGTCGGGATCTGTCATCACACCCACGACGACGTCTCACCACGGCGAACTGTGGCACAGCCTGCCACGATTTCTCGACCGGCCGGGTCAATCGTCGTGATGCTTGCGAACTGCCCGCTTCCAGGCGGCGTCGACGAGGAGGACGGCGGGAGCGGACGCCGCGATCACGATCCAAGCGCCAGCGGGCGGCCATCGGTGATCGAGAAGCTCAGCGGCTGCAGGAATGGCGATCACCGCCACGGCGAAGGCAAGTTCGATCAGTACCGACACGATCAGGAACCGGTTCGTGAACCAGCCGAGCCTCCACGCGGGTCGGCGAACGCTCCGGCATGCGAATGCATTTGCCGACTGCGCGATCACGACCGTCATGAACGCCGCACCAGATGCGGCATACAGCGGTGCTCCGGTCGGGAACGCGTCGCCGATGCGCCAGCCGGCCAGCCAGAGCGCCACCACGAATGAAGTCATCTCGAACAACGCCTCGGTGGGTCCGAGCACACCGAACGCGCGGCGGGCGACTGTGCCATTCAGCAGTCGACCCGAGCTGGGCGCCTGCGTCATCACGTGCGGACCGGCCGGCTCACCACCGAGCGCTGCGGCCGACAACGTGTCGGTGCCGATGTCGAGCGCCAGGATCTGCAGCACACCGAGTGCCAGTGGGAAGCGTCCGCCCGACAGCGCCCAGATGGCGAACGGTGTCAGCTCCGCCACGTTGTCCGTCAGGTGATAGGTCAGGAATCGACGCGCGTTGGCGAACGTGGCCCGACCCTGTTTGACCGCAGCGACGATCGTGGCGAAGTTGTCGTCGAGCAGTACGAGGTCGGCTGCCTCCCGGGCCACATCACTCCCGCTCGCACCCATTGCGATCCCGATGTCGGCCTCGCGCAGCGCCGGGCCGTCGTTGACCCCGTCGCCGGTCATGGCGATCACGTGACCTCGTGACTGCAGCGCTCGAGCGATGCGCAACTTGTCCTCCGGTGTGACGCGTGCGATCACGACCCCGTCGCGGTCGACGAGCGAGGCGAGCAGCTGTTCGTCGTCGGGCAGGTCGGCGCCGATCAACACGAGACCATCCGCTGGTCGAAGGCCGGTCTCGTCGGCGATCGCCGTCGCGGTCTGAGCGCTGTCGCCCGTGATCATCGCGACCTTGATTCCCGCGACCCGACACGCTGCGAGGGCATCGCGCGCCTCAGGTCTCGGAGGGTCCTCGAAGGCGAGCAGCGCGAGGAGTTCCAGGTCTCGTTCGGCGTCGTCCGCGGTGGTCGGATTCGGTCCGATCACCGGACGGGTGGCAACGGCCAGGACACGGAGGCCACGCTCGGAGAGATCGCCGAGTGCGACGGCCGCCGCGTCGCCGATGGCGCCATCCAGGCGGCAGCGCTCGAACACCGCAGCGGGAGCGCCTTTCACCATGACCCGGCGTTCGGTCACGACCGACGATCGTCGGCGTCGAGGGTCGAACGCGAACCGCGTCAGCGCTTCCTCGCGAACGATCGGTCCACCGACGAGTTGCGTCGCCAGCGAGTCGATCGCGGCTTCCATCGGGTCGCCTCGGGGGACCCATTTCCCGTCATCGCCGCGGACGGCTCGTCCGTGCGAACACTCGCGTGCAACCAGCGCAGCGTTCCTCGCGTGTTCCACGAGGTCGCCGTCACGTGGCTCGATCTCCCCGTCGGGTTCGTAGCCGACACCGCCGCGCCGCAGACTGCCGCTCGGCGTCCACACCTCGACGATGCGCATCCGGTTCTGGGTGAGCGTGCCGGTCTTGTCGGTGCAGATGAAGGTGGTCGACCCGAGCGTCTCGACGGATTCGAGGCGGCGAACCAGCGCATGTTCGGCCGCCATGCGTTGCGCGCCGATCGCCAACGACAGCGTCACGGTGGGCAACAGCCCCTCGGGGACCAGTGCGACCGTGATGCCGATGGCGAACAGGAAGCCGTCCGATGGCGGCGTGTCGAGCAGCAGCGTGAGTAGGAAGAATCCTGCGCCGGCTCCGACCGCGATCATCGCAATCGTCCGCACGAGGCGGTGCAACTCTCTCGTCAGAGGAGTGTCGGGTCGGATCGTTCCCTGCGTCAGCACTGCGATCCGTGCGAACTCGGTAGCGGCTCCGGTTGCCAGGACGACAGCGCGCCCCTCGCCCTCCACGACATAGGTGCCGGCGCGGAGATCGTCGTCGACACCGACGGCGTCGGGCACGCTCTCGCCGGTCAGCGTCGAGGTGTCGATCAGCAGGCCGTGGCTCTCGACGCATCGCATGTCTGCTGCGACACGGTCGCCGTCGGTGAGCAACACGAGGTCATCGGGCACCACGTCGTCGGCGTCGATCAGCAGCGGCACCCCGTCGCGCACGACCGTCACCTGGCGCGGCAGGAGATCGCGCAGCTTCTGCGCCGCCTGCTCCGCCCGGTACTCCTGGGCAAACGCAAACAACCCATTGACGACGATGACGACGAAGATGGCAACGCCCAACACGGGCAGGCCTCCGATGATGGCGAGGACCCCCGCCACCCACAGCATCGCCGCGAAGAAGTGCGTCAGCTGGTCGACGAGATGCCGCCACACCGGTGTGGCGGCCGCCTCCGGCAGTGTGTTGGGGCCGACGTCGGCGAGTCGACGCGCCGCATCATTCGACGTCAGCCCGAGCGGCTCGGCGACCTGCGGCACGAGTCCAATCTCGTCCCCGAGCCGGCCCGATGCCAGGGCCAAGGTGCCCTGCGGGGGTCGGTCAGAGGTGCGTGCCGATTTCGGCGCGGAGGTCGTCGTAGGTGTCGAGCGCCGGGAACTGCGGGAACTCCGCGATCACGTTCGCTGGAGCGTGGAACAGATACCCGTGGTCGGCGGCGCCGAGCATCGTGGTGTCGTTGTAGCTGTCGCCGGCGGCGATCACCCGGTAGTTCAACGCCCGCAACGCCTCGACGGCGTGCTGCTTCTGGTTCGGTTGGCGCAGCTGATAGTCGATGATGCGATCGTCTGCGACGACGAGGCGATGGCACAGCACGGTCGGCCAGCCGAGTTGCTGCATCAGCGGTCGGGCGAACTGCTCGAACGTGTCCGACAGCAGGATCACCTGGGTCCGCTCGCGCAATTCGTCGAGGAACGCCCGGGCGCCGTCGAGTGGTTCCAGTCCGGCGATCACGTCCTCGATGAGCGACATCGTGAGCCCGTGCTCGGCGAGCAGGTCGAGCCGGTACCGCATCAGCACGTCGTAGTCGGGCTCGTCGCGGGTGGTGCGGCGCAGCCCCTCGATGCCGGTGCGTTCGGCGACGGCGATCCAGATCTCCGGCACGAGCACACCTTCGACGTCGAGCGTCACGATCGTCTGCTGCGTGTTCACGCTCTCATTGTCGCCGCCAACAGCACCCCGGGCGAAAACAAACCACGTTTGCGTTGCACTTCGGGTGACCCGGGTCACCCGAAGTGCAACGCAAACGTGGGCTCTGCGGAGATGTGGGCTACGACGTGATGTGGGTGATGGGGAGCTGGGGGCGCTCGGGAGTCGGACAGTGCTGCGTTGCCCAGCCGAGGTAGATCACGCCAACCAGGCGATCATCCGGTTCGAACCCGCACAGCTCCAGGACGGCCGCGGGCTGGGTGATCGCCGGCGTCGACCAGAAGCTCGCAAGTCCGAGCGTGGTGGCGCCGAGCAGCAGGTTCTGGATGCCGGCAGCAACGGCGTCACGGTTCTCGTCGTGCAACATGTCGTTGTCGTGCGGCGAGCAGCCGACCACGAGCGTGGCGGGCGTCCGCAGATACTTCGTGCGGGTCTTCGCCCGCTTGACGTCGTCGCCGAAATCGAGTCGCGCCATCTCGTCGGCCATCGTGTCGCCGAGCCGCCCGCGGCCGTCGCCGGTGAACACCGCGAACCGCCACGGCCACGTCTTCTTGTGGTTCGGCGCCCACGTCGCGAGCCCGCACAGCTCGGCGATCACCTCGAGCGGTACCTCGCGCTGGTGGTCGACGAACATCGAGGTGCGCCGTGAGCGCACGAGTTCGGAGAAGTCTTCGAACCGCGAGCGAGCGTCGTCGTTCGTGGCGTCCATGTCGTCAGGATGTCACGCCGTCGCCCAGATCAGCACCTCGGCGCCGTCGTGGCCCGCGGTGAGCGTCGGCGAGCCGGCGTCGGTGAGTCGAACAGCGTCTCCCGTCGCCAGCGATCCCGCACCGTCCAGCGTCGCCGAACCCGTCGGTACGAACACATGGACATGACGATCGTCGGGAACGCAGACGGCCTCGTCGGCACGCAGGCGCCCGCCCCACAGCACGGCCCCCCGCTGGCGGATCGAGATCGCTGCGTCGTGGCCTTTGCCGGAGGCGATCGGCACGAGACCACCCCGGGCGAGTTCGGCAGTGATGTCGAGTTGCTCGTAGCCGGGGTCGATCGACTCGGTGTCCGGCGGGACCCACATCTGCACGAAGTGCACGTCGGCGGTCCCCGAGTTGTTCATCTCGCTGTGCCAGATGCCGGTCCCGGCCGACATCCGTTGCGCCAGGCCGGGGTACAGCACACCCCGGTTGCGCTCGGAGTCCTTGTGCTCCAGCTCACCCGACAACACCCAGGTGACGATCTCCATGTCGCGATGCGGGTGAGTGTCGAACCCGGAGCCACCGCGCACGACGTCGTCATTGTTCACGAGCAGCAGTCCGTGCCCGGTGTTGGCGGGGTCGTAGTGGCGTCCGAAGCTGAATGAGTGTTTCGAGTCGAGCCAGCCGATCTTCGTGTGCGGACGGTCGGTTGCTCGCCGGATGTCGATGGTGGGAGGAGCGGACATACACCATCAAACCATTGCGTACGCAATGATATTCCGAGCCTGGTCGGCGTTCGTTCGAATGGCGGCGATCCGAGACGTCAGACTGCACGGATGACTGCACGGACGACTGCCGCAGCGCGCATCGCCGACGAGGTGCTGTTCCCCGCCGCCCAGGACGTCGACCGCGCCGATCGGATCCCCGACCGCAATCTCGCGGCGCTCGCCGACGCCGGATTGTTCGGCCTCGTGGGCCCCGTCCTGCACGGTGGCCTCGATCTCGACGCCAGCGCTGCACGGCGAGCGATGGCCGACGTCGGCTCCGGTTGTGGAGCGACCTTCTTCGTCTGGGTGCAGCATCATGGCGTGGTTGGAAGGCTGCGAGCGTCGCAGAACGCAGCGCTCGTCGAGAAACACCTGGCGGCCTTCTGCGCCGGACGCAGCCTCGCCGGCACGGCGTTCGCCCACGTCCGTCGGTCCGGTCCACCGGCGATCAGGGCCACGAGGATCGACGGGGGATGGAGACTCGACGGCAACGCCCCGTGGGCGACATCGTGGGGTCTCGCCGACTGGTTCTCGGTTGCCGCCGAGTCCGACGACGGCGAGTTGGTGTGGGCACTGCTTCCCGGCCGATCGCCGCAGGGCGTGTCCGCGACGGCGCTCGCCCTGCCCGTGTTCCGCGCGACGGCCACCGTCGCGCTGCGCTTCGACGGCTGCCTCGTGCCCGACGAGCGGGTCCTCGCTGTCGAATCTGGCGATGCGTGGCGCCGTGCCGACCGACGCCACGCCTCGCTCGGCCAGCCAGCCGTGCTCGGGGTGGCCGATCGGGCGCAACGCCTGCTCGCCGACGAGGGTGACGACCTCACCATGGCCGCAGCCGAGGCCTTGGCCGCCGAACTCGGATCACGCTGGCGGGCCGATGACGAATTGGTGCGAGCACTGGCCGGCGGCGACGACGCCATCACCGATGCCAGCAACCACCGAGCAGCGTGCCTCGACCTCGCTCGTCGATCGACGACGGCGCTGCTCGCGGCCGTCGGTGGACGAGGCATGGATCTCTCGCACCCGGCCCAACGTCTCGCCCGCGAGGCGGACTTCTACGTGATCCAAGCGCAGACCGCCGATGGTCGAGCAGCAACGCTGCGCAACGTCGCGCCCACGATGGGCTGACCCTGTGGCACGGCCCGCATCACCTGTCGCCGGTCAGGCGATCGGCGCCGTGGTCCTGGCCGCGGTGTTGTTCGGCACCAGCGGTACCGCACGCGAGCTGGGGCCCGACTCTGCGAGTTCGCTGTCGGTCGGCGCCGCGCGCATCACGATCGGGTCGGTCGTGCTGTGGATTGTCGTGCTGGCGAACCGTCGACGCGATGCGCTGCCGACAGCGGCCACCCTGCGGCCGCTGCGGTCGCTCCTGGTGATCGGTGGCCTGGGGGTTGCCCTCTACACACCGCTGTTCTTCGTCGCCGTCGACCGCGCTGGCGTCGCGATCGGGACCGTGGTCGCCATCGCGAGCGGCCCGTTCTTCGCCGCTGGACTCGATTGGGTGTTCCGCCGGGTGCGTCCGACCGTCGCCTGGCTGCGCGGCACGATCCTCACCGTGGTCGGCGTGACCGTGCTCATCGTCGCCGTCGACGCCGATGGTGCAGGAGTCGATCTGCTCGGTGTGGCGGCGGCGCTGGCGGCGGGCTTCGGCTACGCCACCTACTCGGTGACCTCGAAGGCGACGATGGAACGCGGGCTTGCCTCGACGACTGCGCTCGCGATCCCCTTCTCGATCGGCGTCGTGGTCGTGCTGGGTTTGTCGGTTCCGGAGTCGGCGAGCTGGCTCGGTACGCCAGAGGGTGTCGCGATGGCGCTGTATCTGGGCATTGTCGCCACCGGCCTCGCCTACGTCCTGTTCGGCTACGGATTGCGCCGACTCACCTCCGCCACCGCGGTGACCCTGGTCCTCGCCGAACCGCTGACGGCGGCACTCCTCGCCGCAGTCGTCCTCGACGAGGTCATCCCGTGGGTCGGCTGGGTCGGCGTCGGCGTCGTGCTGGTCGGGCTCGTGGCCGTCGGCCGGAGCGCTCAGCCCTCGGGCTGACGGGCCCGGCTCGGCTGCACCCTGGGTGCTTCGTTCGGCATCTTCGGATACACGGGTGGCCAGGGCGAGTCGGGAATCCCGTCGGCGAGGTCGGCGGCGAAACGTTCGACCAGTGGCGTGATCGAACACGGCGCCTCGTCCATCAGCTCCCAGGGGTCACCTCGTTCGGCGAGCCGTGCCGGCACGGTGTCGATCGTCATCGCTTCCGGATCGATCAAGTCGAGCTCGTCCCAACCGAACGGCGTCGACACCTGGGCGCCCACACGGGGGCGCGCCCCCCAAGCTCCGAACATGTTCTTGTGCGGCGCGTTCTGGTTGAAGTCGACGAAGACCCGCGTGCCGCGCTCCTCCTTCCACCACTTGTCGGTGATCAGGTCGGGGTGGCGGCGGGACAGCTCGCGTCCCAGTGCGATCACGGCACCGCGTACGGCGAACGAGTCCCAGCCCGGCTCGACGCGCACGTACACGTGGATGCCCTTGCTGCCGGTCGTCTTCGGGAAGCCGATCATCCCCAGCTCGGCGAGCAGGTCGCGGACGTGGGCGGCGGACTCGCGGACCATGTCGAACGTGACGCCGGGGGAGGGGTCGAGGTCGATGCGCATCTCGTCGTGATCCTCCGGCGTCGACGCTCGGAACGGCCACACGTGCAGACCGAGCACGCCCATGTTCGCCGCCCACAGCACGTGGGCGAGATCAGCGATCACCAGAGCCCGCGACGGCGTCCCGTTGATCGTCTCGACCGTGGTGGTCTCCAGCCAGTCGGGTGCCGAGTCGGGGATCCGCTTCTGGAAGAACGACTTCTCGCGCACCCCGTTCGGGTAGCGCTCCAACAGCACCGGCCGATCGAGCACGGTCGGCATCAAGGCGTGGCCGACAGCGACGTAGTAGCGAGCCAAGTCGAGCTTGGTGCGGGGCTCCTTCGCTGGCCCGACCGACGGGAACATCACTTTGTCCGGATTGGTGATCGCCACGGTCCGTGCACCGGCGTCGATCTCGACCGGTGCCCCGAACTCGTCGGCCTTCCCCATCACCGGAACGCTACCGATTACATCAGGGGTCAGACCCGCGATGTAATCCCGCCGCGATTACATCGCGGGTCTGACCCCTGATGTAATCGTCACTGGCTGGTGTGGAGGTCGGTATTGAGGGCGCCCCAGCTGCCGAGGCGGGCGCGGGCGACGACCTTGCCGCTCTGGCCGTCGCGGATGAACATCATCCGATCCTGGCCCGACAGCTCGCGGGCCTTGACGACACCCTGCGGGGTGAGCACCGGCGTGCTCGCCGTGACGTACAGGCCGGCTTCGACCACACAGTCGTCACCGAGGCTGATGCCGATCCCGGCGTTGGCCCCGAGCAGACAGCGCTCACCGATCGTGATCTGTTCGGTGCCGCCGCCGGACAGGGTGCCCTGGATCGACGCGCCGCCACCGATGTCGCTGCCGTCGCCGACGATCACGCCGGCGGAGATCCGCCCTTCGACCATCGACACGCCCAGGGTGCCGGCATTGAAGTTGCAGAACCCCTCGTGCATCACCGTGGTGCCCTCGGCCAGATGCGCCCCGAGGCGTACCCGGTCGGCGTCGGCGATGCGCACTCCCGACGGGATGACGTAGTCGGTCATCCGCGGGAACTTGTCGAGGCCGTGCACGGTGATCACGCGGCCCTCCGTACGCAGCTTCATCCGCACGTCGTCGATCTCCGACACGGCGACCGGGCCGATGCTGGTCCACGCGACGTTGGTCAGTTGGCCGAAGATGCCATCGACGTTGAGCGTGCGCGGCGCCGCGAGCCGGTGCGACAGCAGATGCAGTCGCAGGTACGCATCCGACGCCGAGGTCGGCTGCTCGTCGACATCGATCGTCAGACGCACCGGTCGGATGGTGACATTGCGGACCTCGTCGGTCGTGTCGCGCATCCCGAGCTGCGTCTCGATGTCGTCGGTCGGGCAGTCGTCGTCGCCGTACTCGCCCCAGCCGAGCCACCGAAACCAGGTGTCGAGCACCGAGCCGTCCGCAGCGATCGTCGCGAGGCCAGCGCCCCATGCCATCCGTGTCATCTACCAAACCTCCGGTCGCAGTGTCGGGAACAGGATCACTTCTTTGATCGAGTCGACCCCTGCCAACAGCATGGTCACACGGTCCATCCCGATGCCCAACCCTCCGGTCGGTGGCATGCCGTACTCGAGCGCACGGATGTAGTCCTCGTCGACCGAGCCGGCCTCGTGGTCGCCTGCGTCCTTGGAGGCCTGCTCGTCCTCGAAGCGCGCCCGTTGCTCGACGGGATCGTTCAACTCGGAGTAGCCGTTGCCCAGCTCACGTGAATCCACGAAGATCTCGAAGCGTTCCGTGAGCCACGGATCGTCCCGATCGACCCGCGCCAGCGGCGAGATCTCGGTCGGGTGACCGGTCACGAAGGTCGGGCGAACGATGTCGGCCTCGCACACCGCTTCGAAGAGCTCCTCGACGAGCTTGCCGCCGCCCCAGCGGGCCTCCCAGCGAATGCCGTGCTCCTCGGCGAGCATGCGCAGCTCGTCGATCGGCTGGCTGGGATGCACGGTGCGGCCGATCTTCTCGGACACCGCGTCGACCATGCGCACCCGCGGCCACGGTTCGGCGAGATCGATGTCCTGGTCACGGATCGAGATCACCGTCGTGCCGATCGAATCCCGCGCCGCCTGGGTGATCAGCACTTCGCTGATCTCCATCACGTCGTTCCAGTCGCCGAGCGCCTGGTAGAGCTCCATCATCGTGAACTCGGGGTTGTGGCGAGTGGAGATGCCCTCGTTGCGGAAGATCCGTCCGATCTCGAACACCCGCTCCATCCCGCCGACGATGAGCCGCTTGAGGTGCAGCTCGAGCGCGATGCGCAGGTACAGCTGGAGGTCGAGTGTGTTGTGGTGCGTGGTGAACGGACGGGCATGCGCACCGCCTGCTTCGGCGTGCAGCACCGGGGTCTCGACTTCGATGAACCCGCGGTCGTGCAGCGTGCGTCGGAAGCTGGCGATGATCTCGTGGCGGATCTCGAACGCCCGTTGCGCCTCGGGGTTCATGATCAGGTCGGCGTAGCGCTGACGGAACCGGGTGTCGACGTCGCTGAGTCCGTGCCACTTGTCCGGCAGCGGCCGCACCGCCTTCGCCAGCAGTTCGACCGTCTCGGGCTTGACCGACAGCTCACCCTTGCGAGTGGTCATCACCGTGCCGTGGACGCCGACCCAGTCACCGAGGTCGAGCCGCTTGATGGCGGCGAATGCTTCGTCGCCGACGACCGCCTTCGAGATGAACAGCTGCAGGTCGCCCGAACGGTCGCGGATCGTGGCGAAGACCAGCTTGCCCGAATCACGCAACAGCATGATCCGCCCCGCCACCGCCACGGCGTCGTCGGTCTCGGTGCCATCGTCGAGTTCGCCCCATCCCGCACGGACATCAGCCACCGTGTGGGTGCGATCGAACCGATACGGGTACGGGGTGACGCCGGCGGCCCGCAGGTCGTCGAGCTGCGCCAACCGCCTGGTCTTCTCGGCGGCGAGTCCGCTCCCGGTCGGTGATGTGTCGGTCGAATCGTCGGTGCTCACGGTGACAGGACGGTATCCAAACGATCCGACCGCTGCGCGTTCGGTTCTGCGGTGCCGTCCGATCGATCGATGCAGACCGTACTCTTGAGGCGTGCGCGCACCGATCAAGATCGTCCTCGGAGCGCTGCTCGCGCTCGGCATCGGGCTCCCCGTCGTGGCATTGGGGTCGTCGGATTCGATCAACGGTCCTGCCGCCGCAACCCAGGTCGCCGTGCCGGCGACCCCGGTCGCATCCGAGGTGGTGACCGTCTACAACTCGGGCGAACTCCGCGCCGATGTCGCCGAACGATCGGTGGCGGCAGCACGCGCTGTCGGAGCGTCCGTTGCGTTTGGCCGCTCCGCGAGTGTCGGCATGCTCGGGCTGTATCGAGGAAACACCGCCGTGCAGGTTCCGCCGTCAGGGTTCGCCTACCCGATGGGCACCACCGTCCTGCCGCTCGACGTGGTCGGCCGAACGATGGGTCGCGACGTCTCGCAACATCTCGCTCCGGACGCCCTGGTGATGGGTGCGCTGTCGGCGAGTCTGCGAGGCGCCCAGGCGGGCGATGCCGTGCTGCTCGTCTCGGGATCGGGCGCCGGCGTCTGGTTCCGCGTCGCCGCCGTCCTGCCGGACGCAAAGGTGGGTGGCACCGAATTCCTGATGTCCGATCAAGCCGGCGATCGTCTGGGTATCGCCCGGCTGAGTCGGGCGGTGATGTGGGGATTTCCCTCGCGAGAGTCGATCGACGCGTCCCTCGCAGCCAACGGCCTCGTGTCGACAACGGTGCGGATCCGTCGAAGTTGGGACCCCGCAGACCCCGACGACACGATCGGCATGGCACAGACCAAAGCGACGCTCGGCGAGTTCGCCTACCGGGTCAACTCCAATGGCTCGGTGAGTCAGGACGACGCCTGGGTGAACGCCTACCTGCCGGCGGGCCGTGAGCTGTTGAACGGCTCGATCCCGATTCGCGCAAGGTGTCACAACACGGTGAAGCCGGCGATCCAGGCAGCTCTCGCCGAGGTCGCCGCCGCGGGGCTCGCCGGCACCATCAACGTCACCGATGCCAACACCGCCGGCGGCTGTCACCTCGCCCGGTTCAACCGTTTGACACCCGACAGCGCGCTCGGATTCCTGTCGCGCCACTCGTGGGGGATGGCGCTCGACACCAACACCGTCGGATCGTGCCAGGGCTGTGCACCACCCGATCTCGACTGTCGCACGGTCCGCATCTTCCGCAAGTACGGCTTCGCCTGGGGTGGGAACTTCCTCACACCCGACGGCATGCACTTCGAATGGGTCGGCGAACGCCGTGACCTCCTTGCGTATCCGTCCCGGTTCTGCCCGAACGTCGCCACGGGCGCGCTCACTCTCGACAACGCCGAATCCGGTGCCGCCCGGCTCTACGCCGACGACGGTCTCTTCGTCGGGGAGCACTGATGGCCACCCGTTTCCTGATCATCGGCGGAGGCCCCGCCGGCAACATCGCTGCGACCACCGCGGCGCGCCTCGGTGCCGAGGTGGTGATGGTCGAACGAGACGTCGTGGGTGGTGCCGCTCATCTGTGGGACTGCATCCCGTCGAAGTCGATGATCGCCACCGGTCGGGCGATCAGTCGGACGCGAGCAATCGGCGGTATGGGGCTCGAGAACGTCGACACCACCGTCGATGTCAGCACGCTCACCGATCGCATCGAGTGGGTCAAGAACACCATGCGCGACAACACGACCGGGCTGCTCGAAAGTCAGGGCGTACGCATACTGCGCGGCACCGGACGGTTCACCGGGCCGCGCGCCGCCGAGGTCGTCGGACCCGACGGCAGCACCGAGACGATCGAGTTCGACGCGGCGCTCGTCTCCACCGGATCACGTCCCCGAATTCCTGCGTGGTGCCAGCCCGACGGCGACCGCATCCTGACCACCCGCGACTGCTACCCGCCGAACATCTTCCCGGAGAGCATCACCGTGGTCGGCTCCGGCGTCACCGGCGTCGAGTTCGTCCACATGTTCTCGTCGTTCGGGTCGAAGGTCACGCTCGTCGTCAGCCGCCAACAAGTGCTGCCGGGCAAGGATCCCGAAGTCGCCGCCGTGCTCGAAGAGGAGTTCATGCGGCGCGGCGTCAAGCTCCTCATGGGTGCCCGTGCCGAATCGATCGAACGCACCGACGACGACGTCACCGTCCGTTGTGACGACGGTCGATCGGTCACGTCCACGCACGCCGTGCTCGCCATCGGCTCGATCCCCAACACCGAAGACGTCGGCCTCGACGCTGCCGGGGTCGAGGTCAACCAGTGGGGCTACGTCGACATCAACCAGCACTGCGTCACCAACGTCGAGCACATCTACGCCGCGGGTGACATCAGCGGCAAGCTGCCGTTGTCGTCGGTGGCGTCGATGCAGGGCCGCAAGATCGCCGAACACATCATGGGCGGTCACACCCGCAGCCACCGCCATCTCGACTACGACAAGGCCGCCTCGGCCATCTTCACCGAACCGGAGATCGCCGACGTCGGCCTCGCCGAAGCCGAGGCGTTCAGCTCGGGTCGCAAGATCCGAGTGACCAAAGTGCCCTTCTCGTCGACCGCGAAGGCGATGATCAACAACGACACCAAGGGGTTCGTGAAGATCATCTCCGATCCGGCCACCGGAGAGGTGCTCGGCGGGTCGATCGTCGGGCGTCAGGCTGCCGAGCTGATCTCGGTGATCGCAGTTGCGGTCACGGCGGGTCTCACGGTCACCGATCTGGCCGAGAGCATCCTGGTGCACCCGGCACTGAGCGAAGCGCTGTCCGAAGCCGCGGAGTAGGTCACGCGCGGCGAGGGAAGCGCCAGCGACGAGCCGCAGTCGGGCCGACCTGAAGGTCGCACCACCGAATCGCGGTGAGGCCCGACTACTCAATGGCGGCGAGGGAAGCGCCAGGCGACGAGCCGCAGTCGGGCCGACCTGAAGGTCGCACCACCGAATCGCGGTGAGGCCCGACTACTCAATGACGGCGAGGATGTCGCCGCCCCCGACGGTGTCGCCGGCGGTGACCTTGATCTCCTTGACCGTGCCGGCTTTCTCGGCGTTGATCTGGTTCTCCATCTTCATGGCCTCGAGCACCACGATGCCGGTGCCGACCTCCACGGTCTGACCGACTTCGACGAGCACCTTGACGATCGTGCCCTGCATCGGTGCTTCGACCGAGCCGGACGCAATCGCACTGCCGCCGCCGCTTCCCGAGCTGTGCTTCTTCTTCTTCGGTGCTGCGCCGGCCGCAACGGCGAACGCGGGCGTCTCGGGCACCCACATGTTGACGTCGAACCGCTTGCCGTTGACCTCGACCGTCGTCGAGCGCTTGACCTTCGGTTCGGCGTCGTCGCTGTCGGAATCCGGGGCGCTGCTCTCGGCCTTGCCGCCGATGCCGGTGAGATCGAGCACTTCCTCGACCCACTTGGTCGAGTGGGTGACCGCCTGGAAGTCGGGGTGCTTCAGGATGGCGAGGTCGGCGGGGATGGTGGTGGCAACACCCTCGACGACGAGTTCATCGAGCGCACGGATCGTGCGGGCGATCGCCACATCGCGATCGCGCCCCCACACGACGAGCTTGCCGACCAGATTGTCGTAGTACTGGCTGATCTCGTCGCCGGAGTGGTAGCCCGAGTCGAAGCGCACGCCGAACCCGTCGGGCGCCAGCAGCTTCGTGATCGGACCGGGTGAGGGCAGGAACTTGCCCTCGGCGACGTCTTCGGCGTTGATGCGGATCTCGATCGAGTGACCGCGACGAGCTGCGTCGACCTCGGCCTGGGTCATCGGCAATTCCTCGCCGGCGGCGACGCGGATCTGCCATTCGACCAGGTCGATGTCGGTGATCATCTCACTCACCGGGTGTTCGACCTGGAGGCGGGTGTTCATCTCGAGGAAGAAGAAGTCGCCGTCCTGGAAGATGAACTCGACGGTTCCGGCGCCGTAGTACCCGACCGCCTTCGCGGCCTTGACGGCAGCTTCACCCATCGCCTGCTCGACGCCGTCGGGCAGGTTCGGTGCCGGGGCTTCCTCGACGAGCTTCTGGTGGCGCCGCTGCGCCGAGCAGTCACGCGACGAGATCCACACGCAGTTGCCGTGCTTGTCGCCGACCAGCTGGATCTCGACGTGGCGGGGCCACGTCAGGTAGCGCTCGACGTAGACCTCGTCGCGCCCGAAGAACGCTTTGGCCTCGCGCTGCGCGCTCGCCATGGCATCGTCGACGTCGGCCTCGGCCTGTACGACCTTCATGCCGCGCCCGCCGCCACCGAAGGCGGCTTTGATGCACACCGGCCAACCGAACTCGTTGCCGAACGCCTTGATCTCGTCGGGGCCCTGCGCGAACTCGGTGGTGCCCGGCACGACCGGTGCGCCACCGCGGATGGCGGCGAGTCGGCTCGACACCTTGTCGGACATCTCGTCCATCGCCGTGGCCGGAGGTCCGATGAACTCGACCCCCATCGCCTCGATGGCCCGTGCGAAGTCGGCGTTCTCGGAGAAGAAGCCGTACCCGGGGTGCACCGCGTCAGCGCCACTGCGCTCGATGACGTCGAGCATGACCTCGGTGTTGATGTAGCTCTCCGCTGCGGTCTGTCCGCCGAGCGCGTAGGCCTCGTCGGCGAGTCGCACGTGGAGCGCGTCACGGTCGAGTTCGGAGTACACCGCCACGGTGGGGATGCCCATCTCTCGGGCGGCGCGGATGACTCGAACAGCGATTTCGCCACGGTTGGCGATCAGGATCTTCTTGAGCACGGGTGCCAATGTAGGGGCCGTGGGCGCCGACGGAGACATCTGGGGTTCGATGAACTGGCCGGCAGGCTGGGACGTGCGCCATGTCGCCGAGACCGGCAGCACGAACACCGACCTGATCGAGGCCGTGCTCGCCGGGACCGCAAGGAACCGCACGGTGCTGACGGCCGGCCATCAGGTCGCAGGCCGCGGGCGTCTCGATCGGCGGTGGGAGGCTCCCGCCGGAGCGAACCTGCTGGTGTCGATCGTGGTTGCCCCGATTCCCGCCGTGCCCGCGGAAGCGACCCATCGGATCGCGCTCGCTGCCGTGGCAGCCACCAGACGGTTCGTCGGCCCCGATCGCGCCGCGCTGATCGGGTTGAAATGGCCGAACGACATCCTCCTCGACGGCCGCAAGCTGGCAGGAATCCTGGCGCAACGAGTTCCCGGACGCGACGCCGTCGTCGTCGGAATGGGCCTCAATGTCGGTTGGGCCCCCGACAGTGCCGCCGCACTCGGGTTCGAGGCCGTCGGCCCAGCTCAGCTGCTGTGTGCGCTGCTCGAGGAGCTCGACGCGCTCCCTGTCGACGTCGCAGCCCGATACCGCAGCGAACTCGCGACGCTCGGCCGAGACGTGCGCGTCGAACTGCCCGGTGGACGTGAGTTGCACGGGAGGGCCGTCGACGTCGATCACGCGGGCCGCCTCATCGTGGTCGACGGCTCCGGAGCACGCCACGCACTCGACGTCGGCGACGTGGTCCACGTTCGCGCCGACCCCGATTTCTGACGTTTGTGCGCAGATTCGGGTGACCCACTCCGCCGGGAATGCAACGCAAACGGGGTGTTGTCGGTGGCGGAGGGGGTGACGTCCCGGTCGGAGGGTCCGCCAGTAGCGTTGATCGGATGGCTTCCCCCGTCCGCCATCGTCGGCGCAGCTCCGCGCCCGTCGCGCTGCTGTTGGCGGTCGTCGTCGGTGTGGTCGGCGCGTTCGGGGTGATCCGCGCGGCGAATGCCAGAACATCGGACGTCGAACGCATCGAGGGCCTCGAACTGGCGCTCACACCACAGGACGGTCCGGCGCAGAACTATCTCCTGATCGGCTCGGACACTCGCGAGAACGCCGACCCCAACGCTGCCGACTTCGGCGGCATCGGCGACGTCAACGCCGTGTCGGGCCGCCGGTCCGACACGATCATGATCCTGCGCCAGGAGGAAGACGGCAACGGTGCCTCGATCGTCAGCCTGCCGCGTGACCTGTGGGTGAACATCGCCGGTCGCGACAGCCCCAACCGGATCAACTCCGCCTACAGCGATGGCACCGACGTGTTGACGGCCACGATCACGCAGGAACTCGGCATCCCGATCAATCACGTCGTCGACATCGACTTCACCGGGTTCAAGGATCTCGTCGACGCCGTCGGAGGCACCGAGGTGTGCTTCCTGTATCCGACACGCGACAAGAACACCGGCCTCGACCAGCAACCGGGATGCCAGGTCCTCGATGGTGTGGAGTCGCTCCAGTACGCCCGCAGCCGCTACTACGAGGAGTTCCGCGATGGCGAGTGGCGCACCGACCCTCGCTCCGACCTCGGCCGCATCGAGCGCCAGCAGAACTTCCTGCAGCAGACGGCGAATTCCACGATCGACAAGCTCCAGTCCGACCCGTTCCTCGCCTCCGAGCTGATCACCGCCGGCACCTCCGCCGTCCGGATGGACCCGGGCCTCGACCCGGTCGCGGCAGCCGGCACGCTGCGCAAGGCGTTCAGCACCGGTCTGAACAAGTACCAGCTCCCCGTGTCGGGTGTGACGAAGGATGGCAACGCTGTGCTGGTCCTCGACCCTGCTGCCGAACCGATCCTCGACTACTTCCGCGGCATCGGCCCGCCGCCACCCGTGGAGCCCTAGCCGTGAGGCTGCTCGTCACCGGCGCCGCCGGGCAACTCGGCATCGACGTCGTCGACCACGCCCGCTCGCTCGACGACGAGGTCGTCGCCGTCGCCAAGGCCGACCTCGACATCACCGATGCCGACGCCGTTCGCAGGCTCCTCGACGAGGTCCGCCCGGATGCGGTGATCAACGCTGCCGCTTACACCGCAGTCGACGCCTGCGAGACCAACGAGGCCCTGGCCTTTGCCGTGAACGCCGACGCGGTCGGGCACCTCTCGGCGGCCTGCGAACTCGTGGGAGCGCACCTCGTGCACGTCAGCACCGACTATGTGTTCGACGGCACGCTCGACCGCCCGTATCGCGAGGACGACAGCACCAACCCGCAGTCGGTGTACGGCCGCTCCAAGCTCGCCGGCGAGCAGGCGGCGGGGCCGGGTGCGGCGATCGCCCGCACGTCGTGGGTGTGCGGCGAGCACGGCAACAACATGGTCAAGCTGGTGTTGCGTCTCGCAGGGAATCCTGATCAGGCCCTTGCGTTCGTCGACGACCAACGCGGCAAGCCCACGTTCACCGCCGACCTGGCGCCAGCGCTTCACCGACTCGCCGTCGACCGCCGGGCGGGCATCCATCACGTGACGAACCAGGGTGCGGTGAGCTGGTACGAGTTCGTCCGCGAGATCCTCACCGCATCGGGCCACGATCCCGACCGCGTGCGCCCGATCGCCACGTCCGACCTCGACCCGCCCCGCCCGGCGCCCCGCCCGGCCAACAGCGTCCTCGACGACATCGCCTGGCGAGCGGCCGGCTACGAGCCGCTCCGCGACTTCCGCGAACCCCTCGCCGAACTGGTCGCCAATCTCCAAGCAGGCTGACCCGTCGCGATTCTCGCGCAGCACCGGGGTCTGACCTCGGTCAGACCCCTGGCCAAAGTGGAGCCGGCAGAGCATGAGGAGCAGTGGCCTGCATGTTCACGCGAGGTCGAGAAACTCGCACACGGCGTCGACGCCGACCAGCGTGATGTCGTCGCGTCGGATCGTGTTCCAGTGCGCTCGAGGCATCCGGTAGTCCAGCATCTCGTCGGGGATGCCTCGACGCAGGGCTCGACGCAGTCCCTCGAGCTCGTAGCCGAGCGACTCGGTGACGCCCTTCGACGCGGCGTTGTCGTGCCACACGTCGGTGAGTGCGTACTCGGCGCCGAGGCCGTCGAATCCGAGCGTCAGTGCTGCGGTCCGCATCTCCTTGCCGAGGCCTCGCCTCTGTACGCTGCGGCCCAGCCACGACCCGGTGGTGAACTGGCGCAGCGCGGGGAAGTCGTGCGCCATCAGGTCGCACGCGCCGACCACGGCGCCGTCGACGACCACGGCGAACTGCAACGTCCATGAGGTCGCCCGGGTCTCGGCCCGATTGCGGGCGTAGAAG
Source organism: Ilumatobacteraceae bacterium (assembly GCA_963828415.1). Classification (GTDB taxonomy): domain Bacteria; phylum Actinomycetota; class Acidimicrobiia; order Acidimicrobiales; family Ilumatobacteraceae; genus Sva-07. The sequence goes on along the minus strand of CAWHEI010000012.1, from coordinate 261,830 downwards.
CGCATCGCTTCCTGCTCCATCTGCGGCGACGGCAGGTCGGTCCACGGGATCGAGAACGGCATGACCGCCGGGTCGTGCACGCCTTGGGCCGCGACAGCAACGAGTTCGGCGGCCAGTTCGTCGTCCAGGTACCGCAGGGTGAGCCTCGGTGTGCGGACCTCGAGGTCGAACAGCGGCCAGTGGTCGTTCGCCATCGACCGAGTGTCGCAGACCCCTACGCTCGCCTCCGTGGGGTTTTCTCGAGCCGAACTCGAATCGTTCGTGGGAGCGACGGTGCCCGACCTGGTCGGACCAGACGTGCGGCTGCTGTTCGTCGGCATCAATCCCGGGCTGTGGACGGCAGCGACGCAGACACACTTCGCCCATCCCGGAAACCGGTTCTACCCGGCGTTGTTCGAAGCGGGCATCATTCAGACCCCGATCGACCGTGGTGTCGGCATGACCGACGACGACCGACGCTCGTTCACCGATCGGGGCATCGGCATCACGAACGTCGTGCATCGCGCCACCGCCAAGGCATCCGAGCTGACCCCCGACGAACTGCGCTCCGGGGGCGAGCAGCTGCGCACCTTCGTTCGTCAGCACCATCCGGTCGTGGTGGCGGTGGCCGGGATCACGGCGTATCGCACCGCGTTCTCCCGACCGAGGGCGACGACGGGGGAGCAGCCCGATCTGTTCGAAGGGTCACGCCTGTTCGTGGTGCCGAACCCGAGCGGGCTCAACGCCCACGAGACGACGACGACGCTCGCAGCGGCCTATCGGACAGCGGCGGTGGCCGCAGGTCTGCTCGCTCAGTGAGGGTCGCGTTCGGCGTCGTCTCGGTTGGCGAGGTACCAGTCGATCGTGGCGCGTAGCCCGTCCTCGAACTCCATCGTCGGTGACCATCCCAACAGGTCTCGGGCCCGGGCGCCGTCGACGGCCCGCCGAGGTTGGCCATCCGGCTTCGAGGGGTCCCACCGCAGTTCACCCTCGAACCCGACCAGACGAGCGACGGTCTCGACGGTCTCCTTGATCGTGACCTCGCGGTCGGCGCCCAGGTTGACCGGCTCGGCGGTCGTGTCGACCTCGGCCGCTCGCACGATCGCTTCGGCAGCATCATCGACGAAGAGATACTCGCGGCTCGCGGATCCGGTGCCCCACACGTCGACCTGCGGCGCCCCCGCTTCCTTGGCCTCGACGCACTTCTTGATCAGAGCTGGGATCACATGTGACACCGACGGATGGAACTTGTCGCCAGGGCCGTACAGGTTCGTCGGGATCAGATAGGCGAACCGCTGGCCGTACTCGAGCTCGTTGACCTGAGCGTGGACGAGGTGGGCCTTCTTGGCGATGCCGTAGGGAGCATTCGTCTCCTCCGGATAGCCATCCCACAGATCTCGCTCGGAGAAGGGCACCGGGGTGAACTTCGGATACGAGCACACCGTGCCGACCAACACCGTCTTGTCGACGGTGCTCGCCTGCCGGGTGGCCTCGATCACGTTGGTACCCATCAGCAGATTCGACAGGTACAGCCGGGCCGGGTGGTCGAGGTTGTAACCGATGCCGCCGACGTCGGCGGCGAGGTGCACGACGATCGATGGGGGGTGTTCCGCGAGCATCGCGTCCGCGGCGCCGGGCACGGTGAGGTCGAACTCACTCGATCGCGGTGCGGTCACCACGGCCCCGCGGTCGGTGAGTCGGGCGACGACCCGTCGACCCAGGAACCCGGCGCCACCGGTGACGAGCACACGTCGTCCACGCAACGGGCCATCGGATCCGTCGTTCGGGGGAGTCGTCGACATCGGTCCCAGGCTACGGTCCCGCTCGGTTGTCGCCGCGGTGCGATCCCGAGCCGCCATGATGGGGTCGCCATGCAGATCCGAGTCGCCTACACCGTCGAACAGTGCTGGCACCCGAGCCCGGGCGGCACGGCCATCGCCGCGCTGCGGATCGCACGCGAGCTCGCGAGCTTCACCGACGACGTCGAACTCCACTTCGTCGCCGGGAAGCACCCGATTGCGCCGGTCGCCGAGTTCCGGCCGAGCGGTGCCGTGGCGATGCTGCCACTCGCTCGACCTGCGCTGTACGAGGCCTGGACGCGACTCAACTGGCCCAAGGTCGAATCGGTGACCGGTGAGATCGATGTGGCCCATGCGACCGGCCTCGTGCCGTGTGGGACTGCAGCGCCGCTCGCGGTGACCGTGCACGACCTTGCGTTCGTGCACGATCCGGCGAAGTTCTCGCGCCAGGGCGTCCGAACGATGAACCGCAGTCTCAGCGCCATCATCCGACGAGCCGACCGTGTGATCGTGTCGAGCGAAGCGACGCGTCGTGACTGCGAGGCGGCCGGGATCGCTGCCGACCGACTCCGCCTGGTGCCGCTCGGCGTCGACGTCGTCGAGGTGTCCACCGACGCCGCGGAACGCATACGCCGCCGCTATCTCCTGCCTGACGAGTTCGTGTTGTTCGTCGGCACGTTCGAGCCTCGCAAGAACCTGGCCCGCCTGGTCGAGGCGATGCGCCGCCCGGGCATGCCCGGCCCGCTGGTCGTGGCAGGCGCCGACGGATGGGGCGACGTCGGCATCGCCGATCCGGGCGACACTCGATTTCTCGGCTTCATCCCCGATGCCGATCTTGCACCGCTCTACGCGGCCGCGACGGTGTTCGCGTACCCCAGCGAACGTGAAGGGTTCGGTCTGCCGGTCGCGGAGGCGATGGCGCAGGGAGCCGCCGTGGTCACGAGCGCAGGCACATCGACCGAGGAGGTGGCGGGAGGCGCTGCCGTGCTCGTCGACCCGTTCGACGTGGACGACATCGCTCGCGGCATCATCGAGGCAGCCGATCGGCGAGCCGAACTGGATGCCCCCGCTCGCGCCCGTGCGGGCGAGTTGACGTGGGCGAGGTCCGCCGAACTCACCCTCGCCGTCTACCGTGAACTCGCCGCATGACCGACGATCCCACCGCCACCGCCGCCGCCACGGCCATCGAACCCACCGCCACCGAACCGCAGCGATGGTCGTCGATCGACGTGGCCGTCAACCTGCTGTGGTGTGTCCCGGGTGAAGTCGGCGGCTCCGAGCAGTACCTCGTGCGTCAGCTCCTCGGCGTCGCGTCACAGCCGTCGCCGTTCGTGCCGACGTTGTACTGCCTTCCGTCGTTCGTCGATGCCCATCCGGAACTGGCGCCGTTGTACCCGATGGAAGCGGCGGCGATCACAGGAACGAGTCGACCCCGCCGGGTCGTTGCCGAACACACGTGGTTGCGCCGACGAACCCGCGATGCCGACCTCGTGCACCACGGCGGCGGGACCACCCCGTCGGTCGGTCGTCGTCCGATCGTGCTCACCATCCACGACCTGCAGTACCTCACACATCCGGAGTACCTCACCTCGACCAAGCGGCGGTATCTCGAACGCACGATCCCGAAGTCGGTCGGTCGCGCGGCCGTCGTCGCTGTTCCGACCGAGTACGTCCGCTCCACCGTCATCGACGCCTACGGCGTCGAACCGGACCGCGTCATCGTCGTGCCGCACGGGGTCGAGTCGTCGCTCGGCGCGGACGCACCCTCGGCTTTCGATCTCCGCCGGGACTACGGGCTCGGTGCGGGGCCGATGATCGTCTTTCCGGCAATCACCCACCCGCACAAGAATCACCGTTTCCTCTTGCAGCTGATGGCCGAGCACTGGACCGACTCGGACCTCCGCCTGGTGCTGCTCGGCGGCAAGGGAACCGCCGAGGCCGACGTGGTCGCCGACATCGCGCGGCTCGGGCTCGAACAACGAGTCGTTCGACCTGGACGGGTGTCCGACGCAGACCGTGACGGTCTGCTCGCGGCCGCCGACGCGCTCGTCTTCCCGAGCGAGTACGAGGGCTTCGGTGCGCCCGCGGTGGAGGCCATGGCACTCGGTACGCCGGTGATCTGCTCCGACCAGCCGGCGCTCGCCGAAGTCGTCGGTGACGCCGGACTGGTGCTCCCGCTGGAGATCGACGCGTGGGCGCCTGCGCTCGAGACGGTCGCCGCCCGGGCGGACGCCATGCGCTCGGCCGGTCGGAACCGCGCCCGCGCCTTCACCACCGAACGTTCTGGGGCGGCGCTCGTCGAGGCGTACGACCTGGCGTTCCGGGTCGGTCGATGACCTCGGTGCGGCCGTTGGTGGTGTTGTGCCCGCACTTCGCGCCGGACACGGCGCCCACGGGTGTGGTGATGACCCGCATCGTCGACGAGCTCGTCGCGCTCGGCCACACCGTTCATGTCGTCACCTCGCTGCCCTGGTACCGCTCGCATCGGATCGAACCCGGGTGGGACGGTCGGCTCGCCCGAACCGAGCAGACGCCGTGGGGATCGATCACGCGTGTCCACCCGTTTCCCGGCCGCGACAAGTCGAATCTCGTTCGACGAGCGCTCGGCTTCGTTGCGTACTCGCTGCTCGCGGGCATCCACTGCCTGCGTGTCGGCGGCTGGTTCCGGCGCTCCGGTGCGGTGATCGCGATGTCACCGCCGCTCACGCTCGGACTCACCGGATGGGTCGCAAGCCGACTGCGGCGCTGCCCGCTGGTGTTCAACATCCAAGACGTCTTCCCCGACGCGGCAGTCGAGACTGGAGCGATCTCCAACCGCACGATCATCGCCGTAGCACAGTGGCTCGAACGCGTGAGTTACGTCGCCGCCGATGCCGTCACCGTGCTGTCCGACGACCTGCGCGACAACGTCGTTGCCAAGCTCGGCTCCGGCGACACGGTGCACGTCATCCCCAACTTCGTCGACACCGAGGCGATCGTGCCGGCGGATCGCTCGACGCCGTACCGAACCGAACTCGGCCTCGGCGATGGCCCCGTCGTGCTCTACGCCGGCAACGTCGGGTTCTCCCAATCGCTCGAGCTGCTCCTTGCCGCCGCTCGCGAGTTGCCCGATGTGGTCTTCCTGATCAACGGCAACGGGGCGGCGCGCCCCTCGCTCGAGGTGGCCGCTGCCGGCATCGCCAACGTGCGCTTCGCGGACTACATCGCACCTGAACGACTGTCGGAGCTGCTCGCGACCGGCGACGTGCACGTGGTGCCGTTGCGCCGCGGGCTGGGCCGGGTGAGCGTCCCGTCGAAGACCTACTCGATCATGGCCGCGGGGCGCCCGGTCGTCGCCTCGATCGATCCCGGCACCGCCGTGCCGCAGATCCTCGACGAGTCGGGTGGCGGCCTCGCCGTGGCGCCCGACGACGCTGTGGCGTTCACCGAGGCGATCCGCGCGATGGTGGCAGAGCCCGAACGAGGTCGGCGTCTCGGCACGCTCGGGAGGGCATGGGTCGAGGCGAATGCGTCGCCGGCGGCGGTCGGTGCCGCGTACGACCAGTTGGTGCGGTCGCTGATCCCGAAGCGGGCCTGAACCCACATCCGATCCGGGCGCCGCTAGCCTCTCGTGGTCGTGGCACCCTCCTCGTCATCCACCAAGAAAGCCGCCAAGCTGGCGAAGTCCGGCCAAGGCAAGAAGGTCCGGTTCCAGGGCGGAACATTGTTCCCCGTCGTGGTCACCGTCATCATCGTCCTCGGGCTCGCGCTGGTGGTCTATGCCCGTCAGAGTCGGCCGTCCGTCGACGCCTCGGGCGCTCCGCAACAGAGCGACCACTGGCATCACGCCTACGGCTTCTATCTCTGCGACACCTGGTTCAAGCTCGAAGGTGATGCCGAACAGCCCGGCACCGACGACTTCACCCAGTACCAGCGCACCGGCATCCACAGCCACGAAGACGGCCTGATCCACTGGCACCCGTTCTCGTCGGCGGCCGTGGGCAGCAACGCCACGCTCGGCGTGTTCCTCGACACCTACGGCGTCGAGCTGACAAACGACAAGTTGACGTTCCCGGAATCGCAGCAAGCAGCCCTCGAGGCGCAACTCGCCGCGCAGGAACCGCCGCGTGACGACATCTTGGTGTGGGAGGACGGCGACAAGTGCACCGTCGACGGCTCCGACGAGAACGCCGAGTTGAAGGTGGTCGTCTGGAACAACTTCACCGACACCGACGACGGCACCACCTACATCGCCGACTTCGACAACATCCGACTCGATCAGGACCAGATGGTGGTCGCCATCGCATTCGTGCCCGACGACACCGACGTCAGCATGCCGCCGTGGGCGCCTGACCTGCCGAGCCTGGGCGAGATCGACAGTGGTGTCGTCAACCCGAACGATCAGCTCGCGCCGGCCGACTCCGTCCCCGAGGGCACCACGCCTGACGACTCGATCGCTGACGTTCCCTCCACCACCGAGGGCTGATGCGCGCCGTCGTCCTCGTTGGAGGGTTCGGCACGCGCCTGCGGCCGCTCACGCTGAGCATCCCCAAGCCGATGTTGCCCATCGGCCACGTCCCGATGATCGCTCGCCTCGTCGAGCGACTCGGCCGCGGGGGAGTGACCGAAGTCGTCCTCGCCCTGGGATTCCGGCCCGAGCCGTTCATCGACGCGTTTCCCGACGGATTCTGTGGTGATGTGGCGCTGACCTACGCCGTCGAGCCGGAGCCGCTCGACACCGCCGGGGCGATCAAGTTCGCGGCCGAATTCGCCGGTGTCGACGACACCTTCGTCGTTGCCAATGGCGACGTCATGACCGATCTCGACGTGTCAGCACTCGTTGCCGCCCATCGCTCGTTCGGTGCCGAGGCCACGCTGCACCTGATCGGCGTCGAGGATCCGTCGGCGTTCGGCGTGGTCGACCTCGCTGCCGACGGATCGGTGCGAGCGTTCGTCGAGAAGCCGGCGCCCGGAACCGAGCCGAGCAATTTGATCAACGCCGGGACCTATGTCTTCGAGCCGTCGGTGCTCGACCGAATTCCTGCGGCGACCAAGGTGTCGGTCGAGCGCGACACGTTCCAGCGCCTCGTGGCCGACGGACGCCTCTACGGCGTCGCGACCGACGACTACTGGATCGACGCGGGCGTGCCGACGCTGTATCGGGCAGCCAACTTGGACCTGCTCGACGGCAAACGACGCACCGAGCGATGCGACGCCGTTGCCGCGTCTGCGGACGTGGCGCCCGATGCCATCGTCGAACACAGCATCGTCGGAGCCCACGTACACGTGGCCCCGGGCGCGACGGTGATCGACTCGGTGCTCCTGCCCGGAGCCTCGGTCGGAAACGGAGCGCGCGTCGAACGATCGCTCGTGATGGGCGATGTGGGTTCTGCTGCAATCGTGCAAGATTCGATGGTTGGCGCCGACGGCCGCGTGGGCGCCGGCGAGTCGTTGGTCGACGCCACCGCGCCTGTGCTGCAATCGTGACAGATGCCGACGCCTCGGCGGCGGCGCTACGGTCGATCTGGTGAACGTCGTCGTCATCGGGGGAGCGGGTTTCATCGGCTCCCATCTCGTCGATCGTCTCTTGGCCGAAGACCACACGGTCGACGTCATCGACAACCTCACCGTCGGCTCGCTGGCCAATCTCGCTGCGGCCAGAGCGTCCGGTGGGGCCCTGCGAATCCATCACCTCGACGCAGCGTCGCCGGAAGCGGACTCGTCGATCGGGAGCCGGCGACCCGACGTGATCTTCCAACTCGCTCTGCTGCCGCGCCACTCCTCGGATCCGGCGGCTCAGGGGGAGGCGTTCCTCACCGCGCTCGCGACACTCGAAGCGGCGAGGCGTCACGGTATCGCGAAGGTGGTCGTGGCGATTCCGGCGTCGGCGATCTATGGCCATCCGACCTCGAAGGCATTGCCCGTGAAGGAAGGCGAACCGTCGCACCTCGAACCGCTCGGTGTCCGTGGTGTGGTGGCCAGGGCGATCGTCGATCTCCTCGTGTCGTATCGCGACCTCCATGACATCGAGTTCACGGCCCTGGCGCTCGGCAGCGTGTACGGACCGCGTCAGCGGCCGACCGGCGGCGTGGTCGCCGCGTTCATCGAGGCCGCATCGAACGGGCGGCCGCCAGAGATCCACGGCGACGGCCGCCAGACCCGCGATCTCGTGTTCATCGACGACGTCGTCGACGCACTCGTGCGATCCGCTGGTCGCGGGAGCGGGCTGGTGATCAACATCGGCACCGGCGAGCAGACCTCGATTGCCGATCTGTGGTCGAGGGTCGCCGCCACGGTCACCGGAGGTTCAGACCTGGAACCCACACGCGGGCCGGGCCGTCTGCACGACGTGCAGCGCTTCGCGGTGTCACCGGTGCGCGCCCGGATCCACCTCGGGTGGTCGCCGTGGACGAGTGTCGACGACGGTCTCGCCCGCCTCGTCGAGTGACCGTCACACGGCGCTGAGCGTGTCGAGGGCCAACTGCCGAGCGATGGCGGGCGTCGACATGACCGTGTCGGTCACCACGCACCGCAGACCGGTTGCGGCGACGGCGCCAGCGTGATGCGCATCGACGATGTCGATCACCAGGGTCGAGGCGATCGGCGCATACAGCTCGGCGACGCCGACGACGCTCGGCTCGTGACCGAGTTCGACGAGCATGCGGTCCGCCGGGCCTTTGATCGCGGCGCCACCCACGATCGGCGAGATCGCCACCACGTCGCTGCGTCGGGCGGCCAACAGGTCGTCGACGCCAGGGAGCGAGCGGATCGGACCGATCGAGACCAGCGGGTTGGACGGGGCGATCACGATGCACGACGAGTCGGCGAGCGAGGCTCGCGCCTGGCTGGTCAACTGTGCGGACCCGTCGAAGCGGATCGAGCTGACCGGGACGCCGTGGCGCAGACGCACGAAGTAGTCCTGGAACGAGATCTCCTGGCCGTGCTCGGGGGCATCGCTGTCGGGATCGATCGTCACCAACGTGGAGATTCGGTCGTCGGACATCGGCACCACGGCGATCGGAACGTTCCACGCGCGCCGGATCTCGTCGGTCACCTCGGTCAGCGTCGCCCCCTCGGCGAGACGAGCGGTCCGGTAGAAGTGGGTGGCGAGGTCGCGGTCTCCCAGGTTGAACCAACGCGGCGCCGCCATCGAACCCGCTGGTCGGACCGACTCGAATCGTTCCAGCGACTCCATCGCCCGCCAGGTCTCGTCGACGAGTCCCCACCCGCGATCAGGATCGATGGCCCCCGCGAGCGTGTAGACGATCGTGTCGAGATCGGGCGAGATCGACAGCCCGTGCAGCGAGCAGTCGTCGCCGGTGTTGACCACGGCGGTGATCGATGCCGGGTCGTCGACGGCCGCGATCGCACCTCGCAGGAACCGGGCCGCACCGACGCCTCCTGACACGACACAGACCGATCGTGACTCACTCATGGTCGGCCAGTTCCTGGTACATCGCGTGATAGTGAGCGGCCGTCGAGGCCCAGGAGAACCGCGCCACGTTGGCGTGGCCTCGCCGGATGAGCTTGGCGTGCATCTCGTCGTTGCTGACGATCCAGTAGAGATTCGCAGCCAGCGCCTCGACGTCGCGCGCTGGGCTCAGCAACGCAGCCGCCCCGGCGATCTGGGGGATCGAACCGGCGGTGCTCGCCACCACCGGCGTGCCGGCCTGCTGCGCTTCGAGGATCGGGAACCCGAACCCCTCGTCGAGCGACGGGTACACGAGCGCACGTGCGTGAGTGAGCAGCCAGCGTTTCGTGGCGTGGTCGACGATGCCCGTACGCACGACGCGCTCAGCAATCTCCGGTGCGAGTCGCGCGATGGCGCGGTCGACGGCGGCGACATCGTTGCCCGCCGCCCCGGCGATGACGAGCCGGACGGTCGGCTGTTCGCGAGCGAGCCGGCCGAATGCGTCGACCAGGGTCGGCAGGTTCTTGCGGCGCTCGATCGTGCCGAGCGCAAGGATGAACTCGGAGAGTTGCGGCAACCCGGCGGGAGCGTCGTCCACGTGCTCGTGGACGTCGGGCGGCGGAGCACCGAGCAGGATCGTTCGGACGCGTTCGGTGTCGAGCAGTTCGCGGACACGGCGAGTGGTCGCGTCCGAACTCGTCACGACGTGGGCTCCATCGGCGACGGCGCGGCGCAGCACGGCGGCTGCGAGCAACACGTCGGGTTCCGCATCCTCGGGATGTTCGAGGAACCAGCAGTCGTACACCGACACCACCCGAGGGCAGTTGGCGGGCGGCACCACGTAGTTCGTGCCGTGCACCACGTCGGGGCGACCGAGCCATCGGTCCATTGGCGCCGATCGATGAGCCCAGAGGCGCAACGCCGCCGCTGCCGGCATCGGGATCCGGCGCTCTGAGCCACGCAGCCGCGCCCTGGCGCTCGTCACGTACCGTCGCAGCTCGAGGTCATCGCGTTCGGCCAGCGCATCGACCGTCCACGCAACGGCATTGCCGATGCCCGTTCGCCTGCCATGGGTCGGCCCGACATCGATCGCCACACGTAGCATGCGGGCGCCGATCGTATCCGCGCGTGTGCGAAGTGAGCCGTAGACTCCTCTGCCTCATGCCTACAGCGTTTGTCACCGGGATCACTGGCCAGGATGGTCAGCATTTGGCGGAGTTCCTGCATGGTCAGGGTTATCACGTGTTCGGGATGGTGAAGGGGCAGAACAATCCGCGGGTGGAGGCGTTGCAGCACGAGTTGCCGTTCGTCGAGCTCGTCAGTGGTGATTTGGCTGATTTGCCGTCGATCGTCAGTGCGATGGAGGCGTGTCAGCCTGATGAGGTGTACAACCTGGGGGCGATTTCATTTGTGGCGTTGAGCTTCAGCCAGGCGGAGTTGACGGCGAACATCACCGGGTTGGGTGTGTTGCGCATGTTGGAGGCGGTGCGCATGGTGGGCGGTTCGCAGAACAATCCGATCCGCTTCTATCAGGCGTCATCGTCGGAGATGTTCGGTCAGGTGCGTGAGACGCCGCAGACCGAGTTGACACCGTTTCATCCTCGCAGCCCGTATGGGTGTGCGAAGGTGTTCGGTCATGACATCGTGGTGAACTATCGCGAGTCCTATGGGCTGCACGCCTCGTCGGGGATTCTGTTCAATCATGAGGGCCCGAGGCGTGGTTTGGAGTTCGTGACGCGGAAGGTGACGAACGCGGTGGCTCGGATCAAGTTGGGGTTGCAGGACGAGGTGGTGCTCGGCAACTTGGATTCGAAGCGTGATTGGGGTTACGCCGGGGATTATGTGAAGGGCATGTGGTTGATGCTGCAGCAGGATCAGCCCGATGATTATGTGTTGGCGACGGGTGAGACGCATTCGATCGAGGATCTGGTGCGTCGGGCGTTCGGTGAGGTCGGTATCGAGAACTGGGCCGACTATGTGCGCCAAGACCCCAAGTTCCTGCGTCCCGCCGAGGTCGATCTGTTGATCGGCGACGCGAGCAAGGCGCGCACGAAGTTGGGTTGGGAACCCGAAGTCGACTTCCCGGCGTTGGTGAAGATGATGGTCGCCCACGACCTGCAACGCGAAGCCACCAAAGCCGGCATCCAACTCCACTGACGCGCCGCGGGAGTGACCTGGGCGCCAGCGACGTGGCAGGCCCGGCGAGGGAAGCGCCAGCGACGAGCCGGAGCGAGGCCGACCTCGCATGTCCAATCAGTCGCCTGCGGTGAGGCCTCGCCAGGATCTACGACTCGAACGGCATGTCGGTGATCGCATCCATCATCGACGACTGCGTCGGCATCGCGCCGACCCTCAGTCGGTGGTGCAAAGCCACGCCGAACGCTGCCAGGGCGACGAGCGACGACACGACCAGGCCGATCTCGATGCGCCGGAACACTTCGCCGCTCCACAACCAGGTGGTGAGCACGAATGATGCCAGTCCGAGGACCCATCCGATCGCAACGAGGGAATGGCCCTGCAGTGCGATCACGGCTTGCGCTGTTGCGAGCGCCAACATGTACACCGCACTGCTCAAGGTCAGCATGGCCAGCGTGCGGCCGCTGAGGTCGGCGTCGTACACCAGTTTCAGGGCCCACGACCCGAGGAGAAATGCACCGAGCGTGCCCACGCCGCCGACGGCGAGCACGAGGAGCATCAACCGTTTCAACCCGGAACGGAACTCTGCGTAGGCGCCTTGGGCGGCCTGGCGACTCAGTCGCGGGAGCAGCGCCGCCTGGACTGCCTGGAACATGAACAACGGGATCCTCGACAGCAGGACACCGTACGAAAACGCCGTGATCAGCGCTTCCTCGTCGTCGGAGGCCAGCAGGCTTGCCGTGATCGGGCCGGCGTTCAGCAGTGTGGCGGCGCACACCGAGCCGACGAGCAGCCAGCCGAGGTTCGGTGTGACCTCGCTCCACTCGGCGGGCGGTCCCGGATCCGTGCGCAACGCACCTCGTCGCGCAACCCAGGCAACGGCGAACAACGGAGCGACCGCAACCGCCATGCCATAGGCGCCTGCCGCAGTGATACCCACCACGGCCAGCGCGATGCACAGGATGATGCGCACCACGCCATCGGCTCCGAGCACCACCGCGTAGTCGTGGAATCGGCCGGAGCCGGCGGCGATGCCGCGGGTCATGTGGGCCGGTGCATAGGCCGCGAACGCTGTGATGAGCGCAACGACCATGAACCAGTCGCCATCGAAGTACGACGACGTGATGAACGGGCTGAGCAGGATGATGACCACCGTCACGAGTGCGACGAGGATGGCGCCGAGGCGCACCACCTTCTGGACCACCGGTTGGCCACCTTCGCCGATCGCCCGGCGATGCGAGAGTGCCCGGCCCAGCTCCTGCTCCAGCGGCAGGAAGAAACCAGGTGCCAACGCGAACACGGCGAACCACATGGACGCGATCGGTGCGAACTCGTCGGCGCCTCCGACGGCGACGGTGCCGACCTTGAAGAAGGCGTAGGTGGCGACGCCGGCGATCAGCAGCGCGATGCCGACGGGAATGGTTCCCTCGGGCAGCGGTGTGCGCTCTCGCGCGGGAGTTCTGCTGACGACACGAGGACGCAATCCTAGCGAGACCCCGACGTCGTCGAGCGGTCAACGCCGCAGGCTGCGTTCGAGTTCGCGCCGACGCACTTGTGCTCGTTGGAAGCCGAGCAGACCGAGGCCGACGGTCACGTACGTGGCGTCCTTGGCGAGCTCCGCTGCTCGCCCGGCAAGTGTGCCGCCGACATCGACGGTCCCTCGTACAGCGCGTGCGACATCGAAATCGGTGAGATCGATGTTGGTCGGGTCGAAGCGAGCGACCGAGCGGCGATCAGCGGGACGCGTCGAGGCCATGACGGCAGGATAGCGAGCGGCCTCGCTAGCCTCGCCCCATCGTGGAACCGGAGACCCTCTCAGCACCGCCGGTCGTCGCGGTCGTCGTCGTGCACGACCCTGGTGAATGGTTCGACGACACCCTCGACGCGCTCGCCCGGCAGGACTACCCGAATCTGCGCATCCTCTTCCTCGTCGTCGCCGAGAGCGAAGCCGTGGACGGCGCGGAGACGATCGACGAACGGATCCAGCATCGCCTGCCCGGAGCGTTCGTCCGAGCAATCGGGATCAACGTGGGATTCGGCTCGGCAGCCAACGAAGTGCTCCGACTCGTCGAGGGTGACAACGGGTTCTTCCTGTTCTGCCACGACGACGTCGCCCCGGAGCCCGACGCGCTGCGACTCATGGTCGAGGAGCTGTACCGGTCGAACGCCGGGGCCGTCGGGCCGAAGCTCGTCGAGTGGGACGATCCGAGCGTGCTGCAGGCGGTCGGTCTCGGAATGGACCGGTTCGGCGAGATCGATCCGGTCATCGAAGCGGGCGAGGTCGACCAGGAGCAACACGACGGTGTGCGGGACATGTTCGTCCTGCCGTCGGCCTACCTGCTGGTGCGCGCCGACCTGTTCCGAGAACTCGGCGGCTTCGACCCGGCGATCGACTTCTACGGAGAAGACACCGAGTTGTGTTGGCGCATCCACCACAGCGGGGCACGCGTCGTCGTGGTCCCCTCCGCACGAGTGCGCCACGTCGGTCGGTTGCGCCAGCGCCGACCGGATCTCCGTCACGGCTTGTTGCGTGCTCGTCACCGGATGCGCTCGGTTGCCACACTGACCGGAGCGTCGCGGTTGCCGGTGCGGTCCGTCGAGATGGTGCTGCTCACCCTGACCGAACTGGTCGTCGGGCTGTTCACCGCCCGCTTCGGTCAGGCATGGAATTCGTTTCGGGCGCTGATCGGGCTGATCCCACGCACACCGGCGCTGCTCGCTCGACGTCGTGAGGTGAAACCGATCCGACGCGTGCCAGAACGCGAGGTCTACAGCCTGCAGGAACGTGGCAGCGCCCGCCTGAACTCGTACCTACGCAGTCGTGAGACGGCGACCTATGTCGGCTCTGGTGTCCAGGTGCGCCGCTGGCGGCAGAGCACGACCGCGCCGGTCGTCGCCTGGATCGCCGTGATCGCCGGCGTGATCGTCGGTGGCAGATCGTTCTTCGACGGCGGAATTCCCCCTGTTGGCGAGTTCCTGGCGTTCCCGGAGAGCCCGCGGCAACTTCTCGACACGTTCCTGTCCGGCTGGAATCAGAACGGTGCCGGCGCCACGTCGCCGAATCCCACCGGATGGGCGACGCTGTCCGGTCTCAGTGTGTTCACGCTGTTCCACATGGGCCTGTTGCAGACCCTGTTCACCCTCGGCCTGCTGCTCGTGGGCGCTGCCGGGGTGTGGAGGCTGGCGGCCGTCTTCCCGTCGACGCGAGCGCGAATCGCGGCACTGCTCGTGTACTCGCTGATCCCGATCGTCAGTGGTGCGATGTCGAGCGGCCAACTGACCGTGATCGTCGTGTATGCAGCGACACCATGGCTGCTGCACCTGATTCGTCGAGCAGCCGGAATCGAGACCGCGGACCCGGCCAGCGCGGATCTCGACACAACCGACGGGGTCATCGAGCTCGCGCCGGGCGAGCGGTTCCGGCGGATTCTCGCCGCGGCGCTGGCGCTGGCGCTGGCGGTGGCCCTCGCCCCGGTGATGCTCCCACTCGCCGTGGCGCTCACCGTGGTGTTCGCTCTCGGGACCGTGCTGGCCCGCGGGTCACTGGCGACCGCCGGGTGGTCATTGGTCGCAGGCCTCGGTGCCGTCGTCGGCGCCGCCGTGTTGAACCTGCCGTGGATCACCTCGTGGACGTGGGAAGGCGTGGTCGGAGCACCGCCGATCGGTGAAGCCGGGATCGGCCTGATTCCATTGGCCTCGTTCGAGATCGGGCGCACGGATTTCGCTGCGCTGGCGCTGGCGCTGTACCTGCCGGTGATTGCAGCCGTGCTGCTCGCCCGGGCGTGGCGTCTCACCTGGGCGATCCGCTCGGGACTGATGGTGCTGGTGTTCGGCGGCCTCGCCGTGCTTGCTGACCGGGGGTCGATCGCGCTCGCCATGCCCGAAGCCGGTGTGCTGCTCGTACCGGTGGCCGTCGGCCTCTCGATCTCCGCGGCGGCAGCCCTCGCCGCATTCGACCTCGACGTTCGTGGCGAGAACTTCGGTTGGCGTCAGCCGCTGGGCATCTTGGCGTCGGTGGCCGTGGTGATCGGGCTCGCCCCGGGGATCGCTGCGCTCGCCAGCGGCTCGTTCGATGTCCCCAACACGCCGCTGGCACGCCTGCTGGATGCGTCACTGCCGCCGGCCACTCCCGACGGCGACTACAACGTCTTGTTGATCGGCGATGCACGGCTGTTGCCGGTGCCGTCGACCGAGTACCGCGACGGCGTGTCGTGGGCGATCATCGACGACGGTCCACTCGACGTGCGAGATCGGTGGATGCCACCGTCCAATGCCGCCTCAGCGCTCGTGACCACCGCACTCGACGAGATGGCCTCGACGTCCACACTGCGCGCCGGCCGACTGCTGGCGCCGCTGGCGATCCGATTCGTCGTCGTACCGGAGTTCGACGGTGTGGCATCGACCGTCAACGACCCGATGCCGCTGCCGACCGGGCTCGTGGCAGCGCTCGAGGATCAGCTCGATCTGGTGGCGCTCCGACCCGGGCTCCCGACGCTCGAGGCGTTCGAGAACCGAGCGTGGATCCCCACGCGGGCGCAGCTCGATCCGACGGTCGTTGCGGCGAGCGACGCGGCTGGTGCCGAAGTCCTGGTTCGGACCGATATGTCGGACTCGATACCCCTCTTCATCGGTGCGGACCAGCTCGGCACCTCCACCGCCGACGTGTCGGCGGGTGTCGTCCATCTGGGCATCCCCTTCGATGACGGTTGGACGCTCTCGGTCGACGGGACATCGGTCGAGCCGCGCCGGGCATTCGGTGAGACCACTGCCTACGACACGGCGTCGACGGGGGTGGGATCGCTCCGCTACGACACCTCGGCGTTGCGCTGGTTGGCCGTGCTCGGCCAGACCGTCCTGTGGCTTGCTGCGATCGTGATTGCCGCACGTGTACGAGTGTCGGTCGGCCGACGAGATTCGGTGCTGCTCGCCGACGAGACGCTGATCGACCTGACCGACGACGCTCTTCCGTCGCTGCTCGATCCGGGACTGGTCGCCGATGTCGACGACGAACCGGGCACGCCGGACTCCGACGACGAGGTGACGACGTGAACCGCCGGGCGATACCGGCGCTGGTGGTGTTGCTGGTCGGCTTCGCTGGACTGATCGCAATCGGCCGGGAAGAACCGACGACCGTCGACCCGTTCTTCGCGGCGCCCGCCGGGGCGTGGATGCCGGCCGTCAGCGACAACGCGGCGCTCACCGGCAGCTGGTTCTGTCCCGGAGTTCCCGCATCGGGAGAAGACGGCGTCGGCGGCGAGGTCGTCGTGGCAAACCGAGACGACGAACAACTCGTCGGGCGCTTCACGATTCTCACGCCGGACGGCGTCGGCGCGACCGAGTCGCTCACGGTCGATCCGTGGTCGCGCACGACGATCGACGTCGACGCATTCGTGACCGCACCATTCGCCAGCGTCGTGGTCGAGATCGACGGCGGCCGCGGGTTCGTCGAACAGCGCGCACAGCACCCCGCCGGGGATTCGGTTGCACCATGCGCCGACAACACGTCCGACGAGTGGTACTTCGCCGACGGCTTCACGGTCGACGGCAGCGTCGAGACACTCGTGCTCACCAACCCCTACGACGACGCAGCGGTGGTCGATCTGGTCTTCGCCACCGAGGCCGGAGAGTCGACCCCCGCGGCGTTCCAGGGGTTCACGATCCTGCCTCAGTCCGTCGAGACGATTCCGATCGCGGAGCTCGGTGCTCGCGACGAACCCGTGATCGCCGTCAAGGTCGCCGCCGAACGAGGACGGCTCGTCGTTGGCCGGGCTCAGCACTACCTCGGCGGTGGACGTCTCGGCTACGGCGTGTCGCTCGCCGCGCCTGCGCTGCGCGACCAGTGGTGGTTCGCCGATGGCGAGGCCGGCGACGGGGTCACCGAGACGTTCGCGATCTACAACCCGACCGACGACGATGTGCAGGTCGACGTGGTGTTCCTCGGGATTCCGCTCGATGCCGGCTACGGAGACACCGAGCCCATCGACGTGGCGGCGCACCAGGTCGTCGTCTACGACCCGGCCGCTGACGCCGAGACGACCGGCGGACTTCCCGCTGGCCGGCACGCCTCGGTGTTCTCGACGCTGGCGGAGCAGTCGATCGTCGTCGAGCGGATTCTCACCCGGCCGGCCGGCGATTCGGTGGCGACGTCCGTGGTCGTGGGTGCACCGCCTCGCATCAGTGACGGTTACGTCGCTTCGCGGTGGCATCTCGGCATCGGCCCCTCCGATCCGGCCGCTGCGGCGCTGGTGGTCTACAACGTCGACAACGTCGACGGCACGATCACGATCGAAGCGGTGGGGCCGGGTGGCCCGTCGGCGGTGCCGACCCTCACCGACGTGCCGATCGGGGCGGGACAGGTGATCACCATCGACCTGGTCGATCCCGACGTGTTGAACGCCGAACTGATCGTGCAGTCGACCAATCGCGTGTTCGTCGAGCGGTCCCTGCCGCGGGGCAATGGCCTCGCCGGCACGTCCGGGTCTTGGGCCCTGCCGGCCTCCGCCAACTGACCTCTCCTCGGCCGACGCGCCGTAGCCTCGGTGGCGATGGAACGTTTGATCGTCGTCGCGGTGATCGTGATCGTCGTCGGCGTCGTCGCCGCGGTGGTCCGCCGTCGCCGTGTACCGGATGCGCCAACCCAACGTCGATTCACGGCGCCGGAGCAACTCGATCGCAACGACTTCGCCCGCCCGGATGCTCCATGGCTGGTGGCGGTGTTCTCGTCGGCGACGTGCGACGTGTGTTCGCAGGTCGTCGCGAAGGCCGAGGTGCTCGAGTGCGCCGATGTCGCCGTCATGGACGTCGAGTACTCGACAGCGCGCGCGCTGCACGAGAAGTACTCGATCGATGCCGTCCCGACCGTGGTGATCGCTGACTCTCAGGGCGTCGCCGTCGCCACGTTCTTGGGCCCGATGACCGCAACCGATCTGTGGGCAGCGGTCGCGGAAGCGCGCGAACCCGGCTCGACGCCCGGCGGCGGCAGCTGTCAGCGCGACGCCGCCGCTGCCGACTGAGTGTCGTGGCACGGCAACCTCGCCGATCGGGGCGCGTCCCCGCACGCTCCGAAGTGTGACGATGTGCTGCTCAGGTACCAGTGCATGGCGAGCAGAGCGGCAGTTCTGCACGCGTCTGCACGCGCTAGAAACTCCCTTCGATGGACGTCGTGATTCTCCCGGAGCACATCCAGGAGCGGATAGCCGGCATATGCCCGAGTTCCATTACGGAGTTCATCGCGTGACCGTGGAGTTGGCCGATGGTCGAGTGTTTCCGAACGTCGAGGTCGCGTGGCACTCCGAAGTCATCCGCGTGCCACCGCATTCAAGCATTCCGTTTCGGGCTGATGACGTCGTGAACGTCTACGTGACGCCCTAACGGCAGATCTGGGCAGGCCCTTCGTCTTATGCTGCGCCGATGAAGCCCACGGCGTAGGTCATGGCCGACTACAAGCGCATTCCCGGTGTGGCTTGACGCGCCCGCCGGACCGTTTCAAACGTGGATGGCAGATGCGCTCCCGATTTCGGACGAGCTGACAGAGGCGTTGCATATGTGGAACGCGGAGTAGGAGTCCGCCGCCGTCGACGCGGATCGCTGGTCCCATCTTGAGGACGCCTGGAACGAGCGCGGCGTTTGCGCTGGCTCGTCGACTCGCGGACGAACTGGGTGAGGTGTGGAACGTGACCTATTTCGACGAAGTCACTGGCGAAACAAGGCCCGTGATCTAGTTCCGAACGGCAGATATGGCGCGTTCAGTACCCGCCATGAGGGTTACGCGCCACACGCCAGGCGCTAGTCCCTCTCGCGGAACATCCAGAACCTCAAGCCTCCGGCTGCACCCCCGGCCGCAAACAATGCCGCCATGGACAAGCGCTCACCAAGATTGCTCCACAGGCCCCCTGACGGCACCAGTAGCCCGACCAACCCGAGCCCAATCGCGCCGCCAAGCACGTAGAGAAGAAACGTGGGCAAGTTCTCCGCTGCCTCAGCCTTGAGACGCCTACTCTCTCGCTGGACCGAGGCTCGATACGCCCGCTCATACTCGTTCTGGTCGTCGGCGGGATCGCTCACGAAGGCAGACTTCCCGCTACGCCGCTCTGTCGCAATGACCGTCTGTCACCTATCGCAGGAGTCGAGGGCAGGCCCGAGCAGCGCCACATTCCCGAAGTGGACGGGATTGCCAGCACCGAGCGGCAGTTCTGTTCGGGCGCTCAAGCCGATCGGTGAACTGGTCGATACGTCGATGTGGATACGGTCGCTCTCGTACTCGTTGGAGCGCTCGTGGTAGCCGTCTGGGGCCTACGAAGAACTCAGCTGTCATGCTGAGCGGCAGTTCAGGACTTCGCCACGAGGGCGAACCTACTTGGCAAGATTCGAGACGACGGACACGGTGGGCGGTAGCGGGAGCTGTCGCGTTGATGGTCGCTGCTTCTGGCTGTGGGGACGGCACGGTTGCGCTTCCCGAGGCCGAAGTTCTTGGCGCGGCGCTCGATCAGACTGCGAGTTCCTCGGGTATTGAAGTCAAGACCTGGACCGCTCAGACGTTGTCGTCATCGGCCCTCGGTGTGGACACTTCCACCGCGATCAATCCTGATCGCCCGACGGTCGTGGCAGAGGTTGGTTCGGACCTGAGTCATGTGCGTGTGGACCTCGGATCGCTGTACGAGCCGCTGGTCGGGACAGACCTTGAGGTTGGCATGGAACTCTGGACCACGCCTTCTCGGTTGGTGGTCGACACGAGATCGTTCGAGACGATCCTCGACGTCAGCCCAGATGCGCAGCTCGGGCCGATGGACCCTGCACTGGCGTACGTTGATATCGCTGCGGCGGGAGTCAATGGTCCGCAGGTCGTTGCCGCCATCGCTGGGGCCCCGCTGCCGGACCTGGCGGAACTTGCTGCGAGCTTGCCGGTAGCGCTCACTGATGTCGCTCAGGTTGGCGACGATCCTGTGTCATTCCGGGGCACGTCGACCTTCGCGGCCTTCCAGGAGGCGCTGGGAGGCGACATCGAAATGACTGCTCGATCGGTCGCCGCGGGGGTGGCTCTGAACCTCGGCGTCGATGTCGATGACCTCACAAAGGTGTACGTCGACTTCTATCGGACCGTTCCCGTTGAGGTTGGGGTTGAGTTGGACGACGACGGCTTTGTACACGTGATCTCCACGGAGGCAGATCTTTCGGGCGTCTGGACACACATATTCGACGAAGCCAATGCCAGCGTTCTAGGAATTCCAGCAAGTGACGCCCGAGAAGCGCGGGCCCAGTTCGCTGACACGATCTGGGTGATGGAGACCAGGATGGAATTCGAGCCCAACGACGACCTGATCGTGCCGGCGGCACCCCAGGCCGACCTCGACAGAACCACAGAGTGGCTCGATTTCCTCGTTCAATCAGGGTTGATCGGGAACTGACCGCCTGCCACGACAAGGATGTGCACCGAGCCGAGCGGCAGCTATGCCCGGACCTCGCATGTGTCACCCATCGCCTCGATGCCTGCTCGAGCTCGATCAACCAGCATCGTTCGCTCGTCCTCGGTAGGCGGATGCTCGTGCGGCTTCGTCCAGCGAATGGAGTCGCGGTGAAGCACAACCACAGCTCCCTCCAAGTCGGCTGCGACGGACGCCGCCTCATCCCCGTCGAGATACTCGACGCTGTATCGATCGCCAATCTGAACGCGGTAGCCGCTGGTATGCCTCGCGGCCTGCGGTGCCAAGCGCTCGAAGCTCGGAGGCGTCGGACCGTTCACGGGCGCAGATTGCCGCAACCGCGCCTCCCAGTCCAGCGGGCATAGCGGCAGTTCGGCGCGGGCTGGTGGCTGGAGGAACGTGCGAGGCCTTACAACCTCTCGGACGCCAATACTTGTCCGTCCGCACCGATCAGACGCACCTCCGCGCCGCCGGAAGGAAGATCTGCGACAAATATCCGTTCGGGCCAACCGTCGACAGAGGTCAACGCCACGTCCTGCTCCGCGCCATCGCCCACGATGACGACGCGGACTGCATCGGCGTCGTCTGTGGCCCCGAGGATTGTCGCGCTGGGGTAGTGCGTTCCACCTTCCACTGTCCGGACACCGAGCTCGTCGTACTCGTCATCGAAGCACACGCCACTGACTGCCAGGTTCACCGCCGACGTTTCGTACTCCACGCATCGAAGGCCGTCCTCGTCAACAAACATCCGCGGCAAAGGCGGCGACTCCGAAACCGATGGCGGCGCAGTCGCTACAGCCGAGCCTTCGCTCTGCGTAGTCGTGGGCGGGACGACGGGCACCGATGAGTCGACACCGCTACTCGTGGTTCCGTCAGAATCTCCGCAGGCCGTTCCTGTCGCCGAGACCGCAGCCAAGAAAGCAACCGCGAACGCGATTCTGGTGGCCGTCATGGGCGAAGGCTCATCGATCGACTACCGGATGTCAACTCACGCTCATGACTCCTGTGGAACGGTCGAATGCCGCCCCGAATGCCCGGTACGTACGCCTCGCCGGCACTGCCATCATGGCCCATGTGGAAGCCGGTAGGAATCAGCGTGGCGACGACCAGAATCGGCTCGGTGTGAGCTCAGTCGGGATGTCGATGGGCGACGAGGACGACCTCCGGGCCGATCCCCGCAACTCTGTGACAGCCCCTTGTCATGATTGGACGTATGAGTTCAGTCGTCGCCGTTGTCGGGCAGGAGGTCGGCGACGGCGTCCTCGACGCAGTGCGGTTGCGCCTCGTCGGCTCGGCGGTGGAGGAGTCTGCGGCTGGTCGGGCTCGTGATGCGGTCGGTCGGGCGTCGACAGCGTTGGCCGGGTTGTTCGATGTCGATGTGTCGGGTTTGGATGCCGTCGAGCTGCGGGTGTGGCTGGAAGAGGTCGAGGGGTTGCGTCGCATGGTCGAGGCTGCCGCGATCGCAGCGGCAGGTGTGGTGGACAGGTCGAACCCGTTCCGCAAGCAAGGTTTCCTGTCGGCGAGGACGGTCGTGAAGCACATGTGTCGACTGTCGGGACCCGAAGCTCATCGCCGGGTGCAGACCGCCCGTCTACATCAGGCGTTGCCCGAGTGGGCTGATGCCGAGGCTGACGGTCGTGTCGGTGTCGCCCAGTCCGAGTTGATGGCCCGGATCGCTGCGAACCCTCGCATCTCGGCCAGCGTGTTGGAGCGTGATGCACCGGCACTGTTGGACGACGGGATCGGCCTGTCGTTCGACGAGTTCGAACGCCGCGCCCGCACCTGGGAGGCGTTGGCCGATCCTGATGGTGATCGTGACCGCAACGAACGCGCGCACGCCAACCGTGACGTGCGTATCCGGCCCCGACCCGAGGGTGGCTGGACGATCACCGGGAACCTGGCCGAGTTGGACGGCTGCGAGGTCAATGAGATCTTTGCGTGGTTCATCGACGCCCAATGGCACACCGACTGGGCCGACGCTCGCAGCCGGTTGGGCGACGCCGCCACCACCAACGACCTCGCCCGCACCGAAGCACAACGTCGCGCTGACGCGTTCGTCGCGATGGCCAAAGCTGCCGCCGCGGCAGCACCGGGCTCGAAGGCACCCAAGACGACGGTCAACATCTTGATCGACGACGAAACCTTCGAGACACGCCTGCGCGGTGAGAGCGTCGACCCGCGTCGCTACCGCGATGTCGTGGTGCGCACCCAGACCGGGCGGCGGTTGCATCCCGACGACGCCGTCAACGCCGCTTTGATCGGCCACATCCGCCGTGTCGTCTACGACGGCTCGGGCACCGTCATCGAACTCGGCCGCCGGCAACGCCTGTTCCGCGGATCATCACGCGAGGCGGTGATGCTGCTGCTCACCACCTGCGTCTGGATCGGCTGTGACCGTCCCATTGCCTGGTGCGACGCCGATCACTCCGTGTCCTGGAAAGCATTCGGCGCCACCGTCCCCAGAAACGGCGGCGGACTCTGCGACTGCCACAACAACCTCAAAGAACAAGGCTTCCAGGTCTACCGCGACGACCACGGCACCTGGCACATCATCGACCCCCACGGCAACGAAATCGTCTGAGCGGCAGCAGTCGGTGGCTTGCTCGATGATTCGTCAGTGCGAAACGTTCTCGTCCGCGGGTTGACCCGACTCGGCCATGCCCTGTTGGATCAGCTTGGCAACTTCTGGCCCGTCGATCGTCTCGCGGTCGAGCAGCGCTTCAGCGATCAATTCCAGGCCCCGCCGATGGCGGCTCAGCACGTCGCGGGCCCTGCTCTCCTGCGTGGTGAGGATGCGGGCGATCTCCTCGTCGAGCAGCTTCGCCGTGTCGTCGGAGTATTCGCGCTGCGACGACATCAGGTCCTCGCCCAGGAACACAGCCTGCTGGCTGCTCCACGCCATCGGGCCGACTCGCTCGGACATGCCCCACTCGCGCACCATGCGGCGTGCGATGCCGGTGGCCTGCTCGAGGTCGTTGGCGGCGCCGGAGTTGAGGTGACCGAAGACGATCATCTCGGCGACGCGGCCGCCCATCGCCTTGCAGATCGTGTCCTCGAAGAACTCCTTCGAGTACGTGTGTCGCTCCTGCGGGAGCGACCACGTGACGCCGAGCGCCATGCCGCGAGGCAGGATCGTCACCTTGTGCAGGGGATCGCCGTGGGGGAGCACCGTGGCGAGCAGGGCGTGGCCGCCCTCGTGGTACGCGGTGGCTCGCTTCTCCTCGGCCGACAAGATCATCGACTCACGCGTCGCGCCCAGCACCACCCGGTCGCGGGCGTTCTCGAAGTCGATGCGCTGGATCTCCTTCGACCCACGCCGCACGGCGACGAGTGCCGCTTCGTTGACGAGGTTGGCAAGGTCGGCGCCGGACATTCCTGGCGTGGCTTGCGCCATGGTCTCCATGTCGACGTCGGGACCCATCCGCTTGTCGCGGCTGTGCACCTCGAGGATCGCCTGACGCTCGGTGGCCTCGGGCAACGGCACCACGATCTGGCGGTCGAAGCGGCCGGGGCGCAGCAGGGCGGGGTCGAGGATGTCGGGCCGGTTGGTGGCCGCCATGATCACGATGCCCTCGGAGGTCTCGAAGCCGTCCATCTCGGCGAGCATCTGGTTGAGCGTCTGCTCACGTTCGTCGTGGCCGCCGCCGAGGCCTGCGCCACGCTTGCGGCCGATCGAGTCGATCTCGTCGACGAAGATGATCGCCTTGCCCATGCGGCGGGCCTGCTGGAACAGGTCGCGGACGCGGCTGGCGCCGACGCCCACGAACATCTCCATGAAGTCGGAACCGGTGACGCTCAGGAAGCCGACGCCGGCCTCGCCGGCCACCGCCCGTGCGAACAAGGTCTTGCCGGTGCCGGGAGGGCCGACGAGCAAGATGCCCTTGGGAACTCGGGCTCCGATCTCGCGGAACCGTTCCGGCATCCGCAGGAAGTCGACCACCTCGGTGATCTCCTGCTTCACTCCGGTGTAGCCGGCGATGTCGTCGAAGGTGGTGGAGGGCCGGTCGGCGTCGTAGGCCTTGGCCTTGCTCTTGCCAATCGACATCACGCCGCCCATCTGGCCCTGCGCGCGTCGCTGCATCCACACGAAGAACCCGATGATCAACATCACCGGCAGGAAGATCGACAGGATCCCGAGCAACCAGTTGTTGCTCGCCGGTGTGAACTTGTAGGCGACGTCGTTCTCGATCAGCAGCTGCTCGTCGGCTTCGGAGACCCCTCGCGGGCCGCCGCCGGACGTCGTGTACTTGTCGCCGTTGGTGAACTCTCCGGTGATCTTGCCGGACTCGTTGATGTCGGCCGTTGCGATGTTGCCCTCGATCACCTGGGTACGCCATTCGGAGTACTCGAGCGATTCGCCGCTGCTGCTCGGCCACAGACTCGGCACCAGGAAGGCCGCTGCGAGCACGCCGACGAGCACCCAGATGGTCCAACGCGGCCAGCTGCCCGGACCGCGCCCGCTCGACGGTGTGCCGTCGGCGTTGAACTCGGTGCCCTTGCCCTTGGGGCTGTTGGCAGGCGGACGCTCGCCATGGCGACGTTCTGCGGAGTCGTCGGGACGCTTCGATCCGCGACCGCGACCGGGGGGCGGCGGCGGTGGGGGAGGGGGCAGATCGTTCATGGATCCATGCTACGCATGATCCGGCTCGATGCCAGGTCGTGCTCGCCAGAGTCATCCAGCATCCGCCACCGGGTACGCGCCGGCGATCTAGCGTTGGATCATGCATCGCATCGAACGGGTGACGGTTGGGGTCCGCCAGTGTTCACGCACCGGGTGTTCGGAACGCGCCGAGGTCACGCTGACCTATCACTACGGTCGCTCCCAGGTGTGGCTCGACGATCTCACCGCGGAGCGTGACCCGCACGCCTACGACCTGTGCGAGCGTCACGGCGCCCGGCTCTCGGTCCCCGCCGGGTGGTACCTCGACGACCGGCGCTTCGGTCAGCACACGCTGATCGCCGTCTGAGACGTGGTTGGCCCTCGGTTGCGATGAGTGAAACCGCCGTATTCGGTCGGTTCGCTCATCTGTGACCGTCCGACGCGTCTTGCGATGAGCCAGACGACCGTATGCGGTGGGTTCGCTCATCGTTGGTCGGATTCGAACGTCGTCGGATCGACTGCGGATCGTCATCGGACGGCGCGGGTTCGGTGCCGGTGCAGGCGGGTAACGTCGTCCGTCGTGGCCGGCTCAGCGCACGATCGCGCTCGCACCGAATTCGGGTTCTCCGGCGGGTTCCTCCCGTCCGCTGCTCCGCGGCCGATCGATGCGTCGACAGCCGTCGTCACGTTCCTCGGTGCGTGGGTGGTCGCCCAGTTGGTGTCCTCGGTGATCCTGGCGGTGCTGGGCGACGGGGATGCCGTCACCGACGCATCGTTCGGGGTGCTCGCCGTTGCGCTGATGGGCGCCTGGGCGTCGTATCTCATCGGGATGTGGATCGCGTCGCAACGGGCGGGTTCGGGCAGCATGATCGCCGACTACGGCGTCGCATTCCGGTGGATCGACCTGGTCGGACTGGCGATCGGCGCCGGCTCGCAACTCGTCGTGATTCGCGTGGTCTACCTGCCGCTCGAAGCCCTGTGGCCCGACACGTTCACTCAGGATCGGCTCACCGAGAATGCTCAGGACCTCGTCGATCGGGCCGGCGGCGCGTCGACGCTGCTGCTCGTTCTGGTGGTGGTGATCGGTGCGCCGGTGGTCGAGGAACTCTTCTATCGCGGTCTCCTGCAGCGATCGCTCGCCGCTCGTTTCAACGAGGGGGCCGTCGTGGTCGGGGTCGCCGCCATCTTCGCCATGGCGCACTTCCGGCCGATCGAGTTCCCCGGGCTGTTCGTGTTCGGCCTCATCCTGGGTTTCGCAGCGCTACGGGCCAGACGACTCGGCCCGGCGATCACGATCCACATCGGGTTCAACCTGACCGGGCTCCTCCTGGTGCTGTGAACTCCTGGTGCTGTGAACTCCTGGGTCGGTGACGTCGACCGCTGCGACGGGTTTGCCATGATGGGCCACCTGATGCCGACCCGTGAGCGCACTCGATGACCGACGACACGCGCCCCGTCGACGGCGCCGTGCCCGACGTGCCCCAGGTACCCCACGGCGACGAGTTCGGCGAGTGGTTCGATCGCGAGTTCGCCGACGACGAGCCGACCGACGAGCAGGCGATCGATGAATCCGACGACGCGGTCGTCGCTGCGGCACCTCCGTCGCTGGCCCGCCGGGTGATCGCTCGCGTCTTCCGGCGGCCGGTTGCGTGGTGGCAGCGGCCGTGGAGCACCGAACGGATCGTTCGCGTGCTGGTGACCTCGGCCGTCCTGGTCACCACCACCGTGGTGATGATGATGGTCGTCCATCTCAATCCGCTGTCGCCGTCGCGCGACCTGATCTTCGACGACACCACGCCGACCGGCGGTGACATGGGTGCCCACGTCTGGGCGCCGGCGTTCCTGCGTGATCACTTCCTGACGAACTTCCAGCTGTCCGGGTGGAGCATGGACTGGTACGGCGGGCTCCCGCTGTACCGCTTCTACATGGTGATCCCGGCGCTCGCGATCGTGGCGCTCGACGTGATGCTGCCCTACGGCGTGGCGTTCAAGCTGGTCGCCGTCTCGGGATTGCTGTTCTTCCCGCTGGCGTGTTGGGCATTCGGTCGTCTCGCCGCATTCCGTCACCCGATTCCCGAGCTGTTCGCTGTCGCCGGGCTGTGTTTCCTGCTCGACGAGAGCTTTTCGATCTACGGCGGCAACGTGAAGTCGACGATGGCGGGGGAGTACTCGTTCTCGATCGCGCTCACCTTGGCGATGGTCGGCCTCGGCCTGCTCGCGAACGGTCTGCGCACCGGCAGGTTCCGTGTGTGGACCGCAGTCGTGCTGTCGCTCGCCGCAGTGTCGCACGGCATCGTGCTGATCTTCGTGGCGGTGAGCGCCATCATTCTCTGCCTCGTCTGGCTCGACCGGCTCCGACTCGTGTTCGCCGTGACCACCGGTGTGACCACGCTGCTGTTGTCGGCGTGGTGGGTGGGGCCGTTCCTGTTCGGCCACGAGTTCATGACCGACATGAAGTACGGGTTCCGTCCCGAGGGCGCAAGCGACTCGTTCTGGGACATGTTCTTCCCGCTCGCCGCCCCACTCGACTTCATCATCACGGCGCTGGCGATCGTGGGGTTCCTGGCGATGGTGCTTCGACGTCACCTCACCGGGACCGCGATCGGGTTGATCTGTCTGTCGTTCGTCGCGCTCGTCTATCTCACCCGCGACAGCCTCCCGCTCATCGGGTTGCTGTGGAACCCGCGGCTGCTGCCGTTCGTCTACCTCACCAGGTACCTGCTGATGGTTGTCGGCGCGCTCGAGCTCATCACCTGGCTCGTCAACGCCGCTCGAGACCGACGATCCTCGTCGCAGCTCACCGCTGTGGAAGGCGCCGTTGCCGCAGGAGCGATCACGCTGTCATGCCTGCTGGTGTTCGGCTGGATGTACGAGACGCTGCCGGGAGGAGGCCGCGTCGCCGACGGCGAGACGTCGGTGTACGCCTGGGGCCCGTTCCGCAAAGGCCCGGAGTCAGGGCGCGCCGTCGCCGACGGGTGGACCCGATACAACATGCGCGGCTACGAAGGGCGCCCGAAGTACCCCGAGTACAACGAGCTGGTCTCCACGATGGGTGACATCGGTGACGAGCGCGGCTGCGGCCGGGCGCTCTGGGAGAACAGCGGCGACAACGGGGAGTACGGCACGACGATGTCGCTGATGCTGTTGCCGCACTGGACCGATGGGTGCATCGGATCGATGGAAGGTCTGTTCTTCGAGGCCTCGGGCACCACGCCGTACCACTTCCTCACCGCCGCGGCGATGTCGAAGCAGTCGTCGAACCCCGTTCGTCAACTGCGCTACGTGAACAACGATGCAACCGTTGGCGTCCAGCACATGCATGACCTCGGCGTTCGGTACCTGATGGTCCGTACGCCGGAGGCCAAGGCCGAAGCCGAAGCGCAGAGCGACCTCGAGTTCGTGACCACGTCGGGACCGTGGGACATCTACGAGCTGCGCACTGCCAGCATCGTCGAGGCGTTGACCGTTCAGCCGGTGGTGGTCGAAGGTCGCGGCGGCGATCAGCGCGAGAACAACCTCGAAGTCGGCACCAGCTGGTTCCAACGCCAGGACGACTGGGCGGCACTGCCGGCGAACGACGGCCCCGACTCGTGGCAGCGCGTCCCGGTCGAAGTCGATCTCGACGTTCGAGTCGGCGAGCCGGGCGATCGCAGCCGCAACGTCGACTACGTCGTGCCCGCCGAGCCGATCGACGTCGTCGAACTCGATCCGGTCACCGTGAGCAACATCGACATCCAGCAGCAGTCGGTCAGCTTCGAGGTCGACCAGGTCGGCGTGCCCGTGCTGGTGCGCGTGAGCTACTTCCCGACGTGGAAGGTCGAAGGCGCCGAAGGCCCGTACCGCGTCGCGCCGAACTTCATGGTCGTCATCCCGACCGAGAACCAGGTGACGCTCACGTATTCCAAGACGCCGCTCGACTGGTTCTTCTATTCGCTGACGCTGTTCGGCATCGCGTTGTGCTTCTACTGGCGGCGCAAGGGCGACATCGTCTACGCCAGTGATCGTCCGGATTGGGGTGCGAGGTCGGTGATCGACGTCGACACGGTCGCCGACGAACCCACACTCGTCGAGGCGCCGACCACGCCTGCAGAAGACGACCGATAGCCTCGCGTCGGTCATGTCTGTGCTCGATTCCATCGTCAAGGCGTACGACATCCGTGGCACGGTTCCCGATCAGCTCGATGCTGACGTGGCCCATGCACTCGGCGTCGGATTCGCCGCATTCGTCCGCTCCGATCGGGTCGTCATCGGCCGCGACATGCGACCGTCCGGTCCCTCCTTGGTCGAGGCGTTCACCCGCGGCGTGAACGAACAGGGTGTCGACGTGATCGACATCGGCCTGGCTTCGACCGACCTCATGTACTACGCAGCGGGGGTGCTCGACGTTCCGGGCGCCATGTTCACCGCCTCGCACAATCCCGCCGGCTACAACGGCGTCAAGCTGTGCCTCGCCGGCGCTCGCCCGATCGGTGTCGACACGGGTCTCGTCGACGTGCAGGCCGTGGCACAACAGGTGCTCGACGGCAAGGGTCCGCTCCATGCCGCCACGTGCGGCACACGGTCCGAGCGCGACCTGCTCAGCGACTTCGCGGATCACGTCATCAGCTTCATCGACCCGTCCGAGATCGGCACGATGAAGGTCGTTGCCGACACGGCCAACGGGATGGGTGGCCTGGTGGTGCCCGCGGTGTTCGAGCGGCTCCCCGGTGTGGAATTGGAAGTGATGTTCCCCGAGCTCGACGGCACGTTCCCGAACCATCCGGCCGACCCGTTGCAGCCGGCCAACCAACGCGACCTTCGCGCTCGGGTGGTCTCCGGCGGTTTCGATCTCGGGCTGGCCTTCGACGGCGACGCCGACCGAGTGTTCGTCGTCGACGAGACCGGCAACGGGCTGAGCGGGTCGACGACCACGGCGATCCTCGCCGCAGCGACGCTTCGTCAGCATCCAGGCGCCACGATTCTGCACAACCTGATCTGCTCGAAGACCGTTCCCGAGGTGGTGAGCGAGCTCGGCGGCACACCCGTGCGCACCAAGGTCGGTCACTCGTTCATCAAGCAGATCATGGCCGAGACCGGCGCCGTGTTCGGCGGCGAACACTCGGCTCACTACTACTTCGCCCGCAACTTCAACGCCGACAGCGGACTGATTGCCTCGTTGATGGTGATGGCCGAGGTCGGTCGGTCCGGCCAGCCGTTGTCGGTCGTGCGCCGGCCCTACGAGCGGTACGAGGCGAGTGGGGAGATCAACACCCAGGTCGACGATGCCCTCGCCGTGATCGAACGCATCAGCGACGAGTACGCAGATTTCGACCAGGATCGTCTCGACGGGCTCACCGTCGACTGTGGGTCGTGGTGGTTCAATCTGCGTCCGTCGAACACCGAACCGTTGCTGCGTCTGAATCTCGAAGCCGCCGACCGGGCATCGTGCGACGATGCTGTCGGCACACTCCTCGCCCAGATCACCAGCTGAAACGAACCCTGGAGAACGACCATGTCACTGTCGCCCGCACTGCTCGAGATCCTCGCTTGTCCCGAGGACAAGGGTCCGCTCTACTACATCGAGTCCGAAGCGTTGCTCTACAACCCTCGGCTGCACCGTCGCTACGACGTTCGCGACGACATCCCGGTGATGCTGATCCCGGAGGCGACGACCGTCGACGACACCGAACACGAACGCCTGATGGCCATCGTCGCGACGAATTCGATCGCGCCGACATTCGAGCCCGACTCAAGCGGCAGCTGACATTTGCCGACATCAGAATTGTGCTGCGCCGCCACAGCACATGATCGGAAGGGTACGGTTGGGACGATGAGGGAACAGCGCTGGACACGACGCATCGCTGCGGCCGCGCTCGTCGCTGCGGCCTCGATCGCTGCTGCTGCTGCGACACCGTCGCAGGGAGAACGCGTCGAGGCGCAGGCCTCGGCGCTCGGCGCCGGTGGCGAGTACCACCCGCTGGCCCCCGCCCGCATCTTCGATTCTCGAACCGGTGTCAACGACTCGGCTCCGCTCGGCGCGAAGCCCACCAGTGCTCAAGGGCGGACGTTCGACGTCGACGTTCTCGGTCAGGGTGGCATCCCCGCTGAGGTGGGCGGCGTGAACAACGACGTGCTCGCCGTGGTCGCCAATGTCACCGTGGTGGGCGCGACGCTCGACGGCTACCTCTCGATCTACCCGACCGGGGCCGCGCCCGGTGAGTCGTCCCTGGTCAACTTCGGACCGACCGAAGCGGTTCCCAACCTGGCGGTGCTCGGCATCGGTGCTGGCGGACAGTCCACCATCTCGATCGTCACCCCGCAGGGGAACGGCTCGGCCCATGTCCTGATCGACGTGTTCGGATGGATCTCGACGTCGAAGTTCGTCGACGGTGCCGATTCCGGCGCACGCTTCAAGCCGATTGCACCGTCACGGCTGCTCGACACTCGTTCCACGCCGACACCCGCCGGCTGGCCGGGAGGCCAGCCGATCGGAACGATGCAACAGCTCACGCTCCCGATTCGGGGAGCCAACGGTGTGGTGCCCAACAGCGCCAATGTCACCGGGGTGATGGTCAACGTCACCGCGGCCAACAACCTGCCGGGCAGCCAACCGACGTTCCTGTCGGTGACGCCGTCGGCGACGCCGCCGGGCCTCGAGCCGTCGACGTCGGTCACCAACGTGAGCCCCGGACAGGTCAAGGCGAACATGGCAATCGTGCCCGTTGGCGACGACGGTCAGATCAGGATCTTCAACCGCTCCGGTGCAACGCATGTGCTCATCGACGTGGTCGGTTACCTGGAACGAGGAGCTGCCGACACCACGCGCGCGGGTCGTGTCATTCCGCTCGACGCGCCCTTCCGAGCGTTCGACACCCGCCAGACCGCATTCGGCAACACCCCGCTCGGCTTCGCGACGAAAGAGGAGTGGAGCTTCAAGAGCTTCGCCGAGTCGGTCAGCTTGGACGGCGTGCCCATCGGCTCGCAGTCGGCGCTGATCGGCAACCTCACCGGCACCGGACTCACCCCGCTCGTCGCGGGTCAACCGGTCATCACCTACATGACGGTCTACCCGGGCAACGGAGCGCCGCCGAACAGCTCGAACATCAACGTCACGCCCGGCCGTTCGGTGCCGAACACGTCGATGCTGAGCTACGGGACGGTGGGTTCCGATCCGTACATGATCTCCGCATTCAACTTCGACGGTTCGATTCACTACCTGCTCGACGTGTACGCGGTCGTCCTCGCCGACTGACGGCGCCGATAGGATCTGTCGCACCGAATCGCCGGGCTGATTCGACCGGTGCCTGAAGGCCCCTGCCCGGTTCCCACGAACCACGGAGGCTTTCTCATGACCGACACCATCTCATCGTCCACGTCCTCATTCGCTGCGCGCAAGGATTTCCGCGTCGCCGATCTCTCGATGGCGCCATTCGGTCGCAAGGAGATGATCCTCGCCGAGCACGAGATGCCCGGCCTGATGGCGCTGCGCAAGGAGTACGGCGACTCGAAGCCGCTCGCCGGCGCCCGCATCTCCGGCTCGCTGCACATGACGATCCAGACCGCCGTGCTCATCGAGACGCTCACCGAACTCGGCGCCGAGGTGCGCTGGGCCAGCTGCAACATCTTCTCCACCCAGGACCACGCCGCAGCTGCGGTCGTCGTCGGCCCGAACGGCACGCCGGAGGACCCCCAGGGTGTCCCCGTGTTCGCGTGGAAGGGCGAGACGCTCGAGGAGTACTGGTGGTGCACCGACCAGATGATGACCTGGCCCGACGCTGCCGACGGCACCACCTATGACGGCCCGAACATGATCCTCGACGACGGCGGCGATGCCACGATGCTGCTGCACAAGGGTGTCGAGTACGAAAAGTCCGGCATCGTTCCCGACCCGACCGAAGCGTCGAACCCCGAACTCGCGATCGTGCTCGGCCTGCTCCAGCGCACGCTGAAGTCCGACCCGGGCAAGTGGACGCGTATGGCCTCGCACATCAAGGGCGTCACCGAGGAGACCACGACGGGCGTCAAGCGGCTCTACAAGATGATGGCCGACGGCGAGCTGCTGTTCCCGGCGATCAACGTCAACGACTCGGTCACCAAGTCGAAGTTCGACAACCTCTATGGCTGTCGCCACTCGCTCGTCGACTCGATCTCGCGTGCGACCGACGTGATGATCGGCGGCAAGACCGCCGTCGTGCTCGGCTACGGCGACGTCGGCAAGGGCTGCGTGCAGTCGCTGCAGGGCCAAGGCGCCCGAGTGATCGTCACCGAAATCGATCCGATCAACGCGCTGCAGGCCGTGATGGAGGGCATCCAGGTGCTCCCGATCGAGGACGTCGTCGACACCGCTGACATCTTCGTGTCGGCAACCGGCAACGCCGACATCATCACCATCGAGCACATGCAGCAGATGAAGCACAACGCCATCGTCTGCAACATCGGCCACTTCGACAACGAGATCGACATGGCCGGCCTCGCCCGGTCCGGCGCCGTTCGTGACGAGCTGAAGCCCGGCACCGACGTGTGGCGATTCGATGACGGCCACCAGGTGATCATCCTGGCCGAGGGTCGCCTCGTGAACCTCGGATGCGCCACCGGCCACCCGAGCTTCGTGATGTCGTGCTCGTTCGCCAACCAGGTGATCGCGCAGATGGAGCTGTGGAACAACACCGAGAACTACCCGCTCGGTGTCTACGTCCTGCCCAAGCATCTCGACGAGAAGGTCGCCCGTCTGCACCTCGATGCATTGGGCGTCAAGCTCACCAAGCTCTCCGACGAGCAGGCCGACTACCTCGGCCTCGACCCGTCCGGCCCGTTCAAGCCCGAGAACTACCGGTACTGAACTGATTGGTCGGGCCTCACGGCACGTCGTCGATGCCGGGCACCGGTCGGCCCGACGCCGGCTCGTCGCTGGCGCTTCCCTCGCCGGTGTCGGCAACGCCTGGTTCCCGCAGACCCGGGCTCGAGGAACCGCGAATGGCGGTGAGTTCGAACTGCACGTTCTCCTGCGCCTAGTGTGACCCCCGCCACTCGTGGCATCGGCGACGAAAAGGGGAAGCATGGAGAACGAGATCCGCGTTGGGCGAGCACCCGCACGGCACGTCGACGACGGCGAGTCGTTGCTGGTCGTCGACGACCTGAAGACGCATTTCGCAGTGGCGGCGGGATCGGTGCGCGCCGTCGACGGCGTGTCGTTCTCGCTGGCCCGCGGACGCACGCTCGGCGTCGTGGGTGAATCCGGCTCCGGCAAGACCGTGTTGTCGCGCTCGATCATGGGTCTCAACACCACGACCAACGCCACGACGACCGGGTCGGTCCGGTACGCGGGCGAGGAACTGATCGGCAAGTCGTCCAAGCAGAAGAAGGCGTTGTGGGGCGCGGAGATGGCGATGGTCTTCCAGGACCCGATGACGTCGCTCAATCCGGTGGTCACCATCGGACGTCAGCTCACCGAACACGTCCGCTACCACCTCGACATGGGCAAGAGGGAGAGCGAGGAGGTCGCCATCGCCCTGCTCAAGTCGGTCCACATCCCCGAAGCCGAGAAACGGCTCGACAACTATCCGCACCAGATGTCGGGCGGTATGCGCCAGCGCGTGTGCATTGCGATCGCGCTCGCCTGCGGTCCGCGCATGTTGTTCGCCGACGAGCCCACGACCGCACTCGACGTGACCGTGCAGCACCAGATCCTCAACCTGCTCGCCGAGCAGCAGAGCGACCGTGCCATGGCAATGATCCTCGTCACCCACGACCTCGGCGTCGTCGCCGGACGCACCGACGAGATCATGGTGATGTACGCCGGCAAAGCCGTCGAGAAGGCGCCCACGGCGAAGCTGTTCAGCGAACTCCGTCATCCGTACACCCAGGGTCTGCTGTGGTCGATCCCCAAGGTCACCCAGCCCAAGCACACCCGCCTGAATGCGATCCCTGGTCGCCCGGCGAACCTGATCGACCCGCCGCCGGGCTGCAAGTTCGCACCACGCTGCGCGTACGCGCAGGACATCTGCCGTACCGAGGAGCCCGAGTTGCGTTCGATCGATTCACCCGACCACGTGTTCGCATGCCACTTCCCGGTGGGTACCCCCGAGGGCGAGGCCGCGTTCCAGGCCAACATCGCTGCAGAGTTCCCACCGGCACTCGCGGCGGTCGGCAAGCTGCGTGCCAGCGAAGAGGTGGTGGGCTGATGGCCGGCTCCGGAACCGCACACCTCCGCCCGGCCGACGAGGTGCTGCTGCAGGTCACCGATCTGGTGGTCGAGTTCCCCGCCGGCCGAGGGCGCTCGGTCAAGGCAGTCAGCGGTATCAGCTTCGACATTGCGCCGGGCGAGACACTCGGGCTGGTCGGCGAATCGGGATGTGGCAAGTCGACGACAGGTCGAGCACTGCTCCAGCTGCCGAAGCCGACGAGCGGCTCGGTCGTGCTCGACGGCGAGGACCTCGCCGGCCTCGATGCGGAGACGATGCGCAAGCGCCGCACCCAGTTGCAGATGATCTTCCAGGACCCGATCTCGTCGCTGAACCCTCGGCGCACCATTGGCGATGTCGTCGCCGAGCCGCTCAACGTGTGGGGTCCGAAGAACAAAGACGAGCAGTGGAAGATCGTGGCTCGGATCCTCGACCAGGTCGGCGTCGATCCGGGGCCGGCGCGTTACAAGCGCCCGCACGAGTTCTCCGGTGGTCAGTGTCAGCGCATCTCGATCGCGCGCGCGCTCGTCATGGAGCCACAGCTGATCATCTGCGACGAACCGGTCTCTGCGCTCGACGTGTCGATCCAGGCTCAGATCCTGAACCTGCTCGACGACCTCAAGACCGAGCACGGTCTCACCTTGGTGTTCATCGCCCACGACCTTGCGGTCGTCAAGAACATCAGCGACCGTGTCGCGGTGATGTACCTCGGCAAGATGTGCGAGATCTCCGAGGCCGACGAGCTGTACGCCAGCCCGGCGCACCCCTATACGGAGCTCCTGCTCGGCTCGAGCCCGGTTCCCGATCCGGACATCGACGTCCACTCGGTGCGCGTGATCGAAGGCGAGCTTCCCTCACCGATCTCACCGCCATCGGGGTGCCGATTCCGGACGCGTTGCCCCTTGGCCGACGAGGTCTGCGCGGCCGAGGAACCGCAGATGCGCCGAGTCGGCGAGGACCATTTCGTCGCCTGTCACCACCCGCTGATCGAACCGTGGAGTGACGACCAGATGGCGCCGACGGCCGTGTCCGTCGGTGTGCCGACAGCCGGTGACGCTCCGACTGTGTGACATCGGTCATGTGTGCTAGACAATCGATGTTCTCGCTGGGCCGGAGTCGTCTCGGCGAGGGGGGCGTTCGTGGGGTGGGTTTCTGCACTGCTGCGCCGGCAACGTGAACGACTCACGAGTTCAACAACAACAACCACACACCATCCAGATGGGGGATCCATGCGACAGCGACGAGTAGTAACTGCACTCGCCATTCCGTTGGCGTTGGCGTTCGTGGCGGCATCGTGCGGGAGCGACGACAGCTCCAGCGAGACCGACACCGGCGGCGACACCACAGAGGCAATCACCGAGTCCACCGACGGCGAGGACGCCGCTCCGGCGACGGCGCCGGAGGAAGTCATCACCTCGGTCGCCGAGGAGACCGACGAAGCCGTCTACGGCGGCACCGTCACCATCGGCCTCGAAGCCGACGCCACGGGCCTGCGCCCGTGGGAGGACAGCTGCTCGTCGCCGTGCTACACCATCTTGCGGTCGATCTACGACCCGCTGACCGATCAGACCGCCGATGGCACCTACGAGCCGTTCCTGGCCGAGAGCATCGAGTCGAACGAGGACTTCACCGTCTGGACGATGACGCTGCGCCCCGACGTGACGTTCCACAACGGCACGCCGCTCACCGCGCAGACCATTGCCGACATGTTCCCGATCCAGCAGGCCGGCTCCGCCGGCCAGTCGGCGATCACCGGCGCCAGCCTCGCCAGCGTTGCCGCTCTCGACGATCTGACCGTGGAGTACACGCTCAGCGCACCGAACGTCGCCTTCCCGGGTGCCCTCGCAACGGCCCCGATCGGCTTCCCGTTCGATCCGGCCGCCGCTGCTGCCGACCCGGTGGGCTACAGCACCAACCCGGTCGGCACCGGTCCGTTCGTGATCGCCAACCGCGACCAGGACAACGAGACCATCGTCGAGCGCAACCCCGACTACTGGTACACCGATACCGACGGCAACCAACTGCCGTTCCTCGACTCGGTCTCGTTCCGTCCGATCCCCGACGAGGGCACGCGTCTCGACGCACTGCTGTCGGGCACGACGAACGCGGCGCAGTCGTTGCGTCAGGGAACGATCCGCGATGCCCGCGAAGCCAGCGGCATCGAACTGATCGAGTTCCAGGGCAACAGCACCGGTGGCGGCATGTTCAACACCGAGAAGGTGCCGTTCGACGACGTCCGGGTTCGCACCGGCCTGGTCTACATGAACAACCAGGAGAACGTCATCGAGGCCCTCGGTGGAGCCGGCATCTCGTTGCCGACGTCGCAGTTCTTCTCGGCCGACAGCCCTTGGTGGACCCAGGAAGCCGAAGACGCCTACAAGAAGTTCGACTTCGAAGCCGGCAAGGCCCTCGTCCAGGAGTACGTGGACGATCCAGCTCGCTCCGATGGCAAGGCGCCCGGTGAGAAGATCGACGTCGAGCTCTCCTGCCCGCCCGACCCCACCCTCATCGCTGCGATGCAGGTGGCCGAGCAGGTGTGGACCGGCTCCGAACTCGTCAACGTCACGCTGACACAGTTCGACCAGGCGACCCACATCAACAACGCCATCAGCGACACGCACGCCGCACACTGCTGGCGCTGGGGCACGGAGAACGATCCGTCGGTGGCCGTCAACCCGTTCGTGGCACCGAAGGCCGACTCGATCGGCAACTTCACGAACTTCGACGACGCCGAGATGCAGGCATGGGCCGCCGAGGCCAGCGCCACGGACGACTTCGAGACCCGCAAGGAGCTCTACGGCAAGATCATGACCAAGATCAACAACGAAGGCCTGACCTGGTACTCCGGTGGTACGGCCGTCATGATCGCCAAGGACCCGGCCGTCAAGGGCTTCAATTCCTGGACCTTCCCGGACGGGACACTCGGCTCGGGCATCGCACCCGAGGCGCAGGCCCGCTGGTTCCAGGTCTTCATCAGCGAGTGATCGAACGATCACCGAGCACCCACTGACCACCTACTGAACACACCGACTCCGGGGAGCAGTACCGATCATCATGGCCAAGACCATCGCATTCGTTCTTCTGCGATTGATTGCAACACTGTTTGCGGTCACGTTCTTGACCTTCCTGATGGTCGCGATGCTCCCCGGAGATCCGGTGGACACCATCCTCGGCACGGGCCCACGGGCACCCGGGATCGAAGAGCAGATCCGGGAGGATCTCAATCTCGACGATCCGTTCATCGTCCGCTACTTCGCCTGGCTGGGCGCCGCCGCCACGGGCGACCTCGGCACCTCCTACGTCACCGATCAACCGGTCAGCGACACTATTCAATCTCGGCTCCCCGTGACGGCCCAGCTCGCGTTCATGTCGATCTTCATCGCCGTGGTCGTGGCCATCCCCGTGGGTGTTCTCGGCGCCTACAAACAGGGGAAATGGGCAGACACCACGACCTCGGCAGCAGCACAGGTCGCGCTGTCGATTCCGAACTTCGTCTTCGGCATTTTCCTCATCTGGCTCTTTGCCGTGCAACTCAACTGGCTTCCTGCGTCCAACTGGAGCCGTCTCAGTGACGGCGTCGGTGACAACCTGAAGACCTCGATCCTGCCCGCGCTGGCGCTCGCGCTCGCACAGATGGCGCTGTTCTCACGCCTCGTGCGTTCCGACATGATGGCCACGCTGCGCGAGAACTACATCCTCTCGGCCCGAGCCAAGGGCCTCAGCGATCGCTACATCCTGTTCCGCCATGCACTGCGGCCCAGCTCACTGAGCCTGATGACCATCGTCGGCATCAGCTTCGGAGCGTTGCTCGGCGGCACCGTCATCATCGAGTCGCTCTTCGCGATCCCCGGGCTCGGGTTCTCCCTGATCGCCGCCATCAACGGTCGCGACATCCTGGTGATCCAGGGGATCACGGTGTTCATCGCGGCGATGTTCGTCATCATCAACACCATCGTCGACCTGCTCTACGCCGTTCTCGACCCGCGCATCCGGAGGAAGTGACCATGGCCACGACCCACGACAACATCCCCGACGAGTCCGTCGTCATCGGGCTCGGCGGCGCCGAAGTGATGCAGCTCGACTCGTTCGTCGCTCCCGATGGCGTCAAGCAGAAGCGCAAGTCTCCGTGGGGCGTCTTCCGTGAGATGCCATTCCTCGTGAAGCTCGGGACGCTCTGGCTGATCTTCGTCCTGCTCTCGGCGATCTATGCGCAGCTCGACACACGAGTCTTCAACGGGTCGTTGCCATTGGCCGATCCCAACCTGCAGTTGAACGGCTTCAACCCGGCCACTGGCGAATTCGGGACCGGTGAGCCGCTCGAATCGCCGTCGTGGGCACATCCGCTCGGCACCGATGCCCTCGCACGCGACTCGTTCTCTCGCGCCATGCACGGCGCGTACGTCAGCGTCACCGTCGCGGTCGTGTCGGTGATCTGCGGGGTCATCGTGGGCGGGCTCATCGGTTCGCTCGTCGGGTTCGTCCGCGGCAAGACGGAGACCGCCTTCATGGCGTTGATCGACGTGCTGCTCGCCTTCCCGGCTCTGGTGCTGCTGCTGGCATTGATCTCGATCTTCGAAGTGCGCGACCTGTTCGTGATCAGCTTCGTGATCGGACTGCTCTCGATCCCGGCCTACACCCGCGTGTCGCGTGCGAACAGTTTGGCGATCTCCAACCGCGAGTTCGTGCTGGCCGCGCAGGCCATCGGCACGAAGCGATGGACGATCCTGCGTCGCGAGATCATTCCGAACGTGATGCCGACGCTCATCGCGTACGCGATGGTCGCCGCGGCTGCGGTCGTGGTGGTCGAAGGGTCGCTGTCGTTCCTCGGCCTCAGTGTGCAGCTTCCGCAGTCGTCGTGGGGCAACATGATCAACCAGGCGCGACGCGACATCAAGATCAACTTCGGCCAGATCCTGTATCCCTCGATGATCCTGACG
The DNA here is from genome assembly GCA_963828415.1 of Ilumatobacteraceae bacterium. Lineage (GTDB taxonomy): Bacteria > Actinomycetota > Acidimicrobiia > Acidimicrobiales > Ilumatobacteraceae > Sva-07. The sequence continues at coordinate 221,410 of CAWHEI010000012.1, read as the reverse complement.
TTGACCGTGCTGGCGCTGAACCAGGTGGGCGACTTCTTCCAGCGTCGCAGCGCGTTCCGCGGCTCGTCGCTCTGAGCCGATCTCGCCGGTCAAGCCGCCAGAGTCGTCCGTTCGGGGATGCGTAGGCGCGGCAGGAAGTACTGCACGAGCGGCCCGATACCGATTGCGAAGACGGCGGTACCGACGCCGATGGCGCCGCCGAGCGCGATGCCGATGGCCAGCACGGTCACCTCGATGGACGTGCGGGCGAAGCGGATCGAGATCCCGCGTTTGGCGAACCCGGTCATCAGCCCGTCGCGGGGGCCGGGGCCGAGTCCGGCGCCGATGTAGAGGCCGGAACCGATCGCGATCACCACGACGCCACCGAGCATCATGGCGGTGCGGGCCACGAGCAGGTCGGGTTCTGGCAGCAGCGGCAGCAGCACATCGACGACGAGGCCGATCTCGATCGCATTGAGGATCGTGCCGAGGCCCATCGTCTCGCCGAGCGGGATCCACAGCAGCAACAACACGACGCCGGTGATGATCGTCACCTGGCCGACGGCGAGCCCTGTCAGCTCGGCGACACCGGTGTGGAACACGTCCCACGGTGCCGCGCCGAGATTGGCGTCGATCAAGAGGGCGATGCCGATACCGAAGACAGCGAGTCCGAGGACACACCGAGCGATGCGCTCCACGGGCCGGTCGGTCGGAATGAATCGATGCACCGGGGCACGCTAACCACAGCCCTTTCCGCTTGCGATGAGCGAAGTGACCGGATGCGGCGGTTTGGCTCACCGGTGGGGCGATGGAGGTGCGTGCGGTGAGCGAAGTGACCGGATGCGGCGGTTTGGCTCATCGGTGGGGCGATGGAGGTTCGTGCGATGAGCGAAGTGACCGGATGCGGCGGTTTGGCTCACCGGTGGGGGCGATGGAGGTGCGTGCGGTGAGCGAAGTGACCGGATGCGGCGGTTTGGCTCATCGGTGGGGCGATGGAGGTGCGTGCGGTGAGCGAAGTGACCGGATACGGCGGTTTGGCTCATCGGTGGGGCGATGGAGGTGCGTGCGATGAGCGAAGTGACCGGATGCGGCGGTTTGGCTCACCGGACGGGCGATCGGCGGCGCGGGTCGGGGAACTCTGTGACAGCCCCTCGTCATGATGATGTGCATGATCTTCCAGATTCGTTGTGCCGGATGTGATGCCCCGGGTGCCGCGGTGTGCACCACCTGCCGTTTCGCGCTGCTCGGGCCCCGCCCGCGGCCGGGATCTCATGGCGTCCATGCCGCACTGCCCTTCACCGGGCGGGCGCGCAGTGTCGTGCTCGGCTTGAAGTACCGCAATCGACGTCAGGTGGCCCGACATCTCGCCGGCCTCGTCGTGAACGCCATCGTCGCCAATGGCGACCACCTCGACCTCGACGCGGTCACGTGGGCGCCCACCAGCGCCGCCCGTCGTCGGTCGCGTGGCTTCGACCAAGGCGAGCTGGTGGCGCGTCATGTCGCCCGCCAGCTCGGCGTGTCGAGCCGGCGGCTGCTCGAGCGGTCCGGTCCCGCGATCGCACAGACGGGCCGGAGCCGCATCGAGCGGCTCCACGGCCCCGAGTTCGTTGCCCGTCCGGGGCTCGCTGGCCAGCGGGTGATCGTCGTCGACGACGTCGTCACCACGGGCGCCACCATGCGCGCCGCTGCCGCCGCGCTGCGCCACGCCGGCGTTGTCGATCCACGCCTCTACGCGATCGCGTCCACACCATCAGGAACAGCGACCACAGCGCGTCGCGAGCGGTCGACCACGTTCCGGCCGACCCTCGTCGCCTGACCTGTCTGGTCGCGCCGCGCCGGTAGGCTGGACAGCTGCATGGGAATTCTCGATCGCATCCTCCGCGCTGGTGAAGGCAAGAAGATCAAGGCGTTGGAGGGCATGGTGCCCGACATCAGCGCCTTCGAGCCCGAGATCAGCGTATTGTCCGATGACGCACTCAAGGCGAAGACCGGCGAGTTCCGCCAACGTCTCGACAACGGTGCCGACCTCGACGACTTGCTCCTCGAGGCGTTCGCCGTGTGCCGAGAGGCCGCCAAGCGCACCATCGGCCAGCGTCACTACGACGTCCAGATGATGGGCGGCGCCGCGCTGCACTTCGGCTGGGTCGCCGAGATGAAGACCGGTGAAGGCAAGACCCTCGTGTCGACGCTCCCCGCCTATCTCAACGGCCTCACCGGCAAGGGAGTGCACCTCGTCACCGTCAACGACTACCTGGCGCGCCGCGACGCCGAGTGGATGGGCCAGATCCATCGTTGGCTCGGCCTCAGCGTCGGCCTGATCATCCCGGGGTACCGCAACAGCCCGACCGAGAAGCGCGCGAGCTACGAGTCCGACATCACCTACGCCACCAACAACGAGATGGGTTTCGACTATCTCCGCGACAACATGGCGCAGACCAAGGCCGACAAGGTGCAGCAGCGTGGCCACAACTACTGCATCGTCGACGAGGTCGACTCGATCCTCATCGACGAGGCCCGAACGCCGCTGATCATCTCGGGCCGTGTCGGCGACGCCGCCAAGCTGTACTACCGCTTTGCCTCGATCGTGCGCGGTCTCCAGCCCGATGTCGACTACGAGGTCGAAGAGGACAAGCGGGTCGTCGTGCCACTCGAGGCGGGCATCGACAAGGTCGAGCGCGCCCTCGAGGTCGAGAACATCTACGACAACGTCCAGGCCAACCTCGTGCACCAGTTCACCGTGGCGCTCAAGGCCAAGGAGCTGTACAAGCGCGACAAGGACTACATCGTGCAGGGCGGCGAGGTGAAGATCGTCGACGAGTTCACGGGTCGCATCCTCGAAGGTCGCCGGTGGTCCGAGGGCATCCACCAGGCCGTCGAAGCCAAAGAGGGCGTGAAGATCAAAGAGGAGAACCAGACCCTCGCCACGATCACGCTGCAGAACTACTTCCGCATGTACGACAAGCTCGCCGGGATGACCGGTACCGCCCAGACCGAGGCGGCCGAGCTGATGAACACCTACGGCCTCGGCGTCGTGCCGATCCCGACGAACCGTGCGCTCGCCCGCATCGATGCGCCCGACCTGATCTACAAGTCCGAGCAGGCGAAGTTCGACGCGATCATCAACGACATCGAGCCCCGACACGAGAAGGGCCAGCCGATCCTCGTCGGCACGGCGAGCGTGGCTCGCTCCGAGATCCTCGGGCGCCTGATGAGCCAGCGCGGCATCGCCCACGAGGTGTTGAACGCCAAGCAGCACACGCGTGAAGCCGAAATCGTCACCCAGGCCGGGCGCCTCGGTGCGGTCACCGTCGCCACCAACATGGCGGGCCGTGGCGTCGACATCCTGCTCGGCGGCAATCCGGAAGGCCTCGCCCGGCACGACGTGCTCAAGGAGGGCTACACGGCCGACCTACTCGTCGACGAGTACGAACTGCCGCTGCCGATCGACCAGATGCCCGACGACTTCCGAGAGGCTCGAACCAAGGCGGTCGCCCGGTACCAGGAGTTGCTCGCCCAGTACTCGGCCGAGTGCAAGGCCGAGGGCAACATCGTGCGCGAACTCGGTGGCCTCTACGTCATCGGTTCCGAGCGGCACGACAGTCGCCGGATCGACAACCAGCTCCGCGGTCGCGCCGGGCGTCAGGGCGACCCCGGCGAGAGCCGCTTCTTCCTGAGCCTCGACGACGATCTCATGCGGTTGTTCGCCACGGGCGCGCTCAACTACGTGATGGGCCGAGCGCTGCCCGACGACGAAGCGATCGAAGCCAAGATGGTCACCAAGGCCATCGAACGGGCCCAGACCACCGTCGAGACCAAGAACGCCGAGATCCGCAAGAACGTCCTCAAGTACGACGAGGTGATGAACGAGCAGCGCAAGGTGATCTACGCGCGCCGCGATCAGATCCTCGACGGCGAAGACCTGCGCTCGGCCGCAATGGAGTACCTCGCCGAGGCCGTCGACGCGCTGATCGCCACACACTGTGCGTCGGCCGCCGACGACGAATGGGATCTCGAAGGGCTCAACAAGGAGTTGACGCTCTACTTCCCGAACACGATCACCGACGACGATCTGCGCCAGTGCGGTGACACCGACGAGATCTACGACCTCGTCATGGGGCAGGCCACGGAGCACTACGAGCGTCGTGAGCAGGAGCTCGGCAACGACGTGCTGCGCCAGGTCGAACGTCAGGTGATGCTGCGCATCATCGACCAACGCTGGCGCGAACACCTCGAGGAGATGGACTACCTCCAGGGTGGCATCAACCTGCGAGCGATGGGCCAGAAGGACCCGCTGACCGAGTGGCAGCGTGAAGGCTTCGAGATGTTCGGCGCCATGATGACCGGCATTGCCCAGGACTTCGTCAAGTACGTGATGAATGTGCAGGTCGTGCAGAACCAGGTGCCCGCCGTCGCCGGCGATGCGCCCGCAGTGCAGAACATGCAGACCAGTTCGTCGGACGACGCCGACATCGGTGGCTTCGACCAGGCAGCCCGAGCGGCGGTGGCCGAGGGATCGCTGCCGCCCGATGCCGTGCCTGCCCAGGCAACGCCGTCGAAGCAGCAGACCGTCGTCAAGGACGCCTTCGACAAGACGCCACGCAACGCTCCTTGTCCTTGTGGGTCGGGCAAGAAGTTCAAGCAGTGCCACGGCGCTGCCTGATCGCTCCCGGGACTCATGCGCGACTTCACCTCCGACCTCCGCGACGTGCGGCGACGCCTCGACGAAGCCGAGTCGTACCTGTCGATCTCCGACAACCGTGAGCGCTTCGCGGTGCTCGAAGCGGAGATCTCCGACCCAGCGCTGTGGGACGACCAGGATCGTGCGAAGAAGCTGAACACCGAGTATGCGAACATCCGCGACGACCTCGCGGTGTTCGACTCGCTCACCGAGCAGCTCGCCGACGTCGAGGTCCTCCACGAACTCGCACGCGACGAGGACGACGAATCGCAGGAGCCTGACATCGAAGCGGCGATCGCCGCCATCAACGCAATGCTCGATCAGTTGGAGCTGCGCAGTCTGTTCACCGGCGAGCACGACGACAGCGACTGCATCGTGCAGATCAATGCCAAGGACGGCGGCGTCGACGCCCAAGACTTCTCCGAGATGTTGCTGCGCATGTACGAACGATGGTGCGAGCGTCGCGGTTTCACCATCAGCCTCAACTACGTGTCCGAGGGCGCCGAGGCCGGGATCATGTCGGCCGAGGTCACCATTGCCGGTCGCTATGCGTACGGACTGATGAGCGCCGAGCGCGGCACCCATCGCCTGGTGCGGATCAGCCCCTTCGACAACCAGGGCCGTCGCCAGACGTCGTTCGCTGCCGTACAGGTCTGGCCGCTGCTCGAAGACGTCGAAGTCGACATCGACGAATCCGACATCCGGATGGAGGTCTTCCGTGCGTCCGGTGCGGGTGGCCAGCACATCAACAAGACGTCGTCGGCCGTTCGGTTGATCCACGAGCCGACCGGTCTGGTGGCCAGCTCGCAGGAAGAACGCAGCCAGCTGCAGAACCGCGAGCGGGCGATGGGGAGACTGACCGCGATGATCGCCGCCAAAGCCGAGGAAGATCGTGCCGCCGAACTCGATGCGATCGGCGGCAAGCAGGCCCAGGTCGGCTGGGGCAGCCAGATCCGCAGCTACGTGCTCCAGCCCTATCAGATGGTCAAGGACCTGCGAACGGAGATCGAGACCAGCGACGTGTCCGGCGTGCTCGACGGCGACATCGACGAGTTCGTCGAGGGGTTCCTGCGCATGCGCCGGGCCCAGGGCGAAGCGGACGCCTGACGCCTGCGGGCGCGTGCGCAGCGGTACCCTTGGCGGGCCCTTCGGGGGAGACTCATCATGATTCGACTCGAGAACGTCACCAAGAGCTATTCGACCGAGATCGTCGCGGTCCGCGACGCCAGCTTCGACGTCGCCAAGGGCGAGTTCGTGTTCCTCGTCGGGCCGTCAGGCTCCGGCAAGAGCACGCTGTTGCGCATGCTCAACCGTCAGGACCGGCCCGAGCGCGGCGCGGTCTGGGTCGCCGGCCGCAACATCGTCGACATGCCGCCGAGCCGGGTGCCGCACCTGCGCCGCAACATCGGCAACATCTTCCAGGACTACAAGTTGCTGCTCGAGAAGAACGTCTTCGAGAACGTCGCCTTCGCTCAGGAGGTCATCGGGCGGCCGTCCCACGTCATCAAACAGCAGGTGCCCGCCGTGCTCGAACTCGTCGGCCTCGCCGGCAAGGAAGACCGCCTCCCACACCAGCTCTCCGGTGGTGAGCAGCAACGAGTGTCCGTCGCCCGAGCGTTCGTGAACCGGCCGCTGATCATGCTTGCCGACGAGCCCACCGGCAACCTCGATCCGGCGACCGGGGAAGGCATCATGCGACTCCTCGACCGAATCAACAAGACCGGCACCACCGTGGTCATGGCCACCCACGACCAGCGGATCGTCAACACGATGCGCAAACGTGTGATCCAGCTCGACCGAGGCGTCATCGTGCGCGACCAGGCCCGCGGCGTCTACGAGTGAGCTGAACCGATGCTGTCACGACTTCGATACACGCTGCGCGAAACCTTCGACAGTTTCCGCCGCAACGCCACGCTCACCGTCGCGTCGATCATCACCGCAGCGATCTCGCTGCTCGGTGTCGGCCTCACCTTGCTCAGCCAACACGCCTTCGACAATCTCCTCGCCCGCTGGGAAGGCGGCGTCGAGATGATCGTGTTCATGAACCCGACCGCGACCGAGGACCAGCTCACCCTCGTCGGCGACGCGCTCACCACCAGCGACCAGTTCATCGAGAGCTTCGAATACTGCGACGAGATCTGCTCGCTCGCCGAAGCCGATCGGATCTTCGCCGGCGAACCCGGTGTGCGCGACCTGCTCACCGAGGACACCATCCTCACTCAGTTCAAAGCGGTGCCGACCGAGGGTACCGATGTCGACCTCCTCCGGCAGGTGTCGGACCAGTTCGCTGAGCTCCCCGGCGTCTACGACGTGAGTTTTGCGGAGGACCAGATCAGTCTGATCAGCCAGCTGCAGAGTTTCTTCGGCTTCCGCCTGCTCCTGCTGTCCGTCTTCCTGCTGCTCGCCGCCATCTTGCTGATCTGGAACACGATCAGAACGGCGATCTTCGCGCGAAGACGCGAGATCGAAGTGATGAAACTCGTCGGCGCGACCGACTGGTTCATCCGGATCCCCTTCATGCTCGAAGGGCTCCTCCACGGCATCATCGGCGGCGTGCTCGCCAGCGTCGGGCTCTGGGCGTGGAACTCGCAGTGGACGTCCGGCGTCGAGAGCTTCCCCGACAACAGCGGATTCTCCGCGCTCGTCGTCGTCGACGGCTATGACCAGACGGTGATGCTGATCATGCTCGTCATCGGCGCACTGGCCGGTGCCATCGGCTCCGGCATCGCAGCCTCCCGCTTCCTCGACATCTGACGCGCGTCGGTTCGGACGGGGTTGCTCCTCTCGCTGACGCGATCGCTGCACGCCAGGGGTCAGACCCCAGATGCAACGCCACAGGCGATGCGACGGCGACGACCGTCTGATTGGTCGCATCTGGGGTCTGACCCCGGTGCGGATCGTGCTCGCGACATAGCTTGGCGCCATGGAGTATTCGCAGATCACCTACGAGGTTGCCGACTCGATCGCGACGATCACCTTGTCGCGGCCGGAGCGGATGAACGCGTTCACGGATGTGATGATGCGCGAGGTGATCGATGCGTTCGATCAGGTCGATGCGGACGACGACGTGCGAGTGGTGATCGTGACGGGAGCGGGGGACCGGGCGTTCTGCGCCGGCGCCGACCTCGGCGGCGGCGGCGAGACCTTCGCCAAGGGCGGTTCCGACATCCAGACGTCGGTCGGGGTGCCACGCGACGGCGGTGGGATGGTGTCGTTGCGGATCTTCGACTGCACGAAGCCGGTCATCGGGGCGATCAACGGCGCCGCCGTCGGCGTCGGGGTGACGATGACGTTGCCGATGGACATCCGGCTCGCGTCCGACAACGCTCGGTTCGGGTTCGTGTTCGCGCGGCGAGGGATCGTCCCTGAGGCGTGCTCGTCGTGGTTCCTGCCCCGGTTGGTCGGCATCAGCACCGCCGCCGAATGGTGCTACTCGGGCCGTGTGTTCCCGGCCGGTGAAGCACTCGAGCGGGGACTGGTGCGCAGCGTGCATGCGCCCGACGATCTGTTGCCCGCTGCCGCGCGAACTCGCCCGCGAGATCGCCGACAACACCGCTCCGGTGTCGGTGGCACTGACCCGTCAGATGCTGTGGCGGATGCTCGGCGCTGATCACCCGATGGAGGCCCACCGCGTCGATTCGCGTGGCATCCAATCACGCGGGGCCAGCGCCGATTCGAGAGAAGGTGTCGAGAGCTTCCTCGAGAAGCGTCCCCCCGTCTATCCGGTCAAGGTGTCCGACGGACTCCCGGACATCTTCGTCGACTACGTCGAGCCCGACTTCCACTGACGTCTCGCGCGCTCCACCGCCAGCCCATGTGGGCCTTGACGGCAACCGTGAGAAATATTACGGTTTGATGACAACGGGTGCCGGGTATCGACGGTTCACCAACCCACAGCGGGCGGAGAACGCAGAGGTATGCCATGTCCATCCAGTACCGAGGGTCCGACGTGATCGACCCCGAACAACGCCTCATCGGCACGATCGATGACGTCGTCTACGACGACGACGGCGAACCGATCTGGGCGGTCGTCGAACTCGGGCTGCTCCGGGCGGCTCACTACGTGCCGGTCGCGGCGGGCTACCTGAGCGACAACGGTCAGTTCGTCGTCCCGTACGACAAGCGCACGGTCAAGGCGGCGCCGAAGGTCCGCCGCGACCATGTCCTGGACCGGAGCGTCGAGGCCGACTTGATTCGGCACTATGAACTTGCGGGCAGCGGCTGAGCTCGGTGCGTGACGTTTGACACGTCGCCTTTCGGGAATTCCTCAAGCTGGCGGCGGTTCTTACCGATGTCTTGAACACGCCGGCGAAGATGGCTCCGCACGGCACACCAAATCTCCCGAGGAACTGACATGACGACGATGTTGATGGAAAAGCTGCAGACCGGCGATGTGATCGAAATCAAGTCGGGTGACGACGTGATCACGGTCCTCGTGCTGCTCGCCACCGACGATGCGCTGGTGCTCGACCCCTGCGACGGCGCCACGCCGTTCGTACTCAACACCGAAGAGCTCGTCGAGTACCGCAAGTTCGACGCCGAAGCCCTGTTCGGCTGACGCATCGGCCGAGTCCGCTCGGCCACCAGATCTCCCGGAGGCGTCCCCCTTCCGCTTCTCGGAGAAGTCCCCCTAACGTGGGCGCCGTGCACGACACGGCGCCCACGTTGTTTTTCGAGTGGGCGGGATGCCGTTCTTCGAGGCGCTGGTCGACGCGTTCTACGACGGCGTCGTCACCGACGAGGTGCTTCTCCCGCTGTATCCGGAACAGCCCGACCTCACCGGCGCCCGCCACCGCCTCACGCTGTTCCTCGCCCAGTACTGGGGAGGGCCGACCACCTACATGGAGGAACGGGGCCATCCGAGGCTGCGAATGCGGCACTTTCCCTTCCACGTCGGTCCACTCGAGCGCGACCGATGGCTGGTCCACATGGCCGCAGCTGTCGAACACGTCTGTGACGAGCGATCGACCCCCGACGGCATCGCCGACGAGCTGATGGCGTACTTCGTGCCGGCAGCCGAGCACCTGCGCAACGACTCGGGCCTGCCCATCTCGGCGCCTGGCACCCGCGGCTAGGTTCGTTCCAACATGCGCTCCATCGATGTTCGCGATCTCCGCAAGGACTACGGCCAGGTCGTCGCGGTCGATGGTCTGAGCTTTCACGTCGATGCGGGCGAGGTGTACGCCCTGCTGGGTGAGAACGGTGCCGGCAAGTCGACCGCCGTCGAGATCCTGGAAGGGCACCGAACAGCGACGTCCGGAACGGTCGAGGTGCTCGGGGTCGATCCTGCGCGTGCCGGGCGTGACTTCCGTGACCGCATTGGCATCGTCCTGCAGTCGTCCGGGGTCGAAGCCGAATTCACGGTCCGTGAGGTGATCGGGCTCTACGGGGGCAGTTATCGCAACCCCCGCCCGCTCGACGAGGTCGTCGGGTTGGTCGGCCTCGACGAGAAGGTCGACGCCCGCATCGCGTCGCTCTCGGGCGGCCAGCGACGTCGTGTCGATCTCGCGCTCGGCATCGTCGGGCGACCGGAGCTGCTGTTCCTCGACGAACCGACCACCGGGTTCGACCCGTCGGCGCGGCGCAAGTCGTGGGACCTGATCGAGGCGCTCGGCGACGACGGGACCACCGTGCTGCTCACCACCCACTACCTCGATGAAGCCGAACATCTCGCCGACCGGGTCGGCGTGTTGTCGTCGGGCCGGATGATCGCCGAGGGATCACCCGATCAGCTGATCGGCCAGGTCAGCGGCACCGTGATCAGCTTCATGCTGCCCGACAGCGTGTCGACCAGCGATGCGTCGGCGACCTTCGGCCATCTCCTCGGCGTCGACATCCGAATGTCCGGCAGACTGGTCGAGGCGAGTGTCGAGCAGCCGACGGCAGCCGTGCACCGGATCACCGGGTGGGCGATCGACGCCGGGGTCGAACTCGAGTCGCTGTCGGTGAGTCGTGTGTCGCTCGAGGACGTCTATCTGTCACTGACCGACCACGCGGGCGACGAGGCCGACGAGGAGCACTCGTGACGGCGTTCCCCTCGACCTGGAGTCTTCTGGTGGCGCAGACCCGCTATCAGATCGTCACGTTCTGGCGGATCCCGGTGGCGGTGTTCTTCACACTGGGGCTGCCGCTGATCATGCTCGTGCTGTTCAACGCACTCTTCGGCGACGGCACGTTCTCCACCTCCGAGGGGGAGATTTCGGCGCAGCAGTTCTACACCGGCGGCCTCGCGGCGTTCACCGCCGTGTCGGCGACGTTCACCAACTTGGCCAACATGGTGCCGTTGCGACGCGACGAAGGGGTGCTCAAGCGCTGGCGGGGCACACCGCTGCCGACGTGGGTGTACCTCGCCGGATTCATCATCTCGGCGGTGATCATCGCGTTCGTCGGTGTCGTGCTGATGCTGACCCTCGGTGTCGTCGTCTACGACCTCGAGATCGAGGCCGCCAAGATGCCCGCTGCCATCATGACGTTCCTCGTCGGCGTGGGTTCGTTTGCAGCGCTCGGTATGGCGCTCGCCGCAGTGGTCAAGTCGGCGAGTTCCGCATCGGCCGCCGCCAACGCGATCATCCTCCCGATGGCGTTCGTGTCGAACATCTTCATCCAGGTCGACGACGCACCCGAATGGATCGTGGCGCTCGGCAACTTCTTCCCGCTCAAGCACTTCGCCGAGGCGTTCCAGAATTGCTTCACGCCGTTCGTCGAACCACCGGCGTTCGAGTGGGCGAGCATGGGATACGTTGCGTTGTGGGGCGTCTTCGGTCTCGTCGTGGCCCTGCGGCGTTTCACGTGGGAGCCGAGCGGCAGCGCCCCACGTGGCCGCCGCTCGCGACGCGCCGCGGTCGACGCCACCGGTTGACCCGAGGAGAACCCCGATCAGGAGAACACGACGGTCTTGCGACCGTGGACGATGACTCGGTGTTCGAGATGGGCGCGCACGGCGCGAGCGAGCACGATCGTCTCGAGGTCGCGGCCGCGCGACGTCAGCCGGGCGACATCGTCTCGGTGGGTGACGTGGACCGTGTCCTGCTCGATGATCGGCCCCTCGTCGAGGTCCGCGGTCGCATAGTGGGCCGTTGCGCCGATCAGCTTCACGCCGCGTTCGTAGGCCTGACGGTAGGGGTTGGCGCCGATGAAGGCGGGAAGAAACGAGTGGTGGATGTTGATGATCCGGTTCGGATGCGCTGCCACGAACCGATCGCTCAGGATCTGCATGTAGCGAGCCATCACGACCAACTCGACGCCGTGCTCTTCGAGCGCAGCGAGGACCGCGGCTTCCTGCTCGGGCTTGGTGTCGGGGGTGACCGGGAAGTGGAGATGGGGCACACCCATGTGATCGGCGATGCCGGCGTGGTCGGGATGGTTCGACACCACCAGCCGCAGATCCATCGGCAGCTCGCCGCTGCGCCACCGGGTGAGGAGGTCGTAGAGGCAGTGCGGCTGGCGTGACGCCATGATTGCGGTCGGTGTCGGTGTGTCCGTGAATCGCAGATCGACGGTCATGTCGAGGCGATCAGCAACCGGAGCAAACGCTTCGACGATCTCGTCGCGACGGAGGCCGAACCCGTCGAGGGCGAACTCGATGCGCTGGAAGAACACAGCATCGTCGGCACCCGTGCCGGGATCGACGTGCTGCTCGGCATGGACGATGTTGCCGTCGTGATCGGCGAGGAACTGCGCCGTCGCCGCGACGACACCGGGTTGGTCAGGGCACGAGAGCAACAGGACGGCGGTCACGGCCCTTGTTCTAGCGGCGTTCTCAACCAAGGCGGGGACCGAGTGCGAAGCACCCCACGGCAGTGGCGGCCGCAGCATTGAGCGAGTCGACGCCGGCCGCCATCGGGATACGCACGGGTGTCGCCAGGGCGAGGAGCTCGTCGCTGAGGCCCGACCGCTCGGAGCCGATCATGATGCCGACACGATCACCAGGGGTGACCGACCGGATCGAAACGGCGTCGGGGTGGGGTGTCATCGCATAGAACTCGATGCCGCTGAGCGACCGGAGTTCGCCGACCAGGTCGGTCGTGCGGGCGTGGGGGAGCGCGAACACCGTGCCCATCCCGACCCGAAGCGAGCGTCGGGCGAGCGGGTCGGCGCTCGTGTGGTCGAGGATCAGTCCGTCCCAGCCGAGGGCCGCAGCGTTCCGGATGATCGAGCCGATGTTGGACGGGTTGTCGACGGCCTCGACGATCACGAGTCGACTCGAACTCGCCGCAAGCTCCGCCACGCTCGGGCGCGGCGGCCGGTCGAACAGCGTCACGATCGAGAGCGGGATACCGAGCTGCGACACCACGCGGCGTACCTCGTCGCCGCCGCCGTACACGGGACAGTCGAGTGACGTGGCGATGTCGGGTACCCGCTCGGCGTCGACGAGGGCGGCAACCGCCCGGCAGCCGGCGGCGAGCGCTCGCTCGACCACGAGGTCGCCCTCGGCCAGGAACATTCCGGCGCCGGCGTCGTCGCGCTTGTCGGCTCGGCTCGCGAGGCCGCGTTCGTTGAGCCGGAACTGGCGGTATCGAGGATCGTCCGGATCCTCGATCCGGATCACGTCCAAGGGATCACGTCCATCAGAAGTGGTACGGGTACGCGGACCAGTCCGCGGGGCGCTTCTCGAGGAAGCTGTCGCGTCCTTCCTGCGCCTCGTCGGTGCCGTAGGCGAGTCGGGTGGCCTCGCCGGCGAAGATCTGCTGGCCGACCAGCCCGTCGTCGATCAGGTTGAACGAGTACTTGAGCATGCGCTGCGCGGTCGGGCTCTTGGCGCAGATCTCGCGGCCCCATTGCAGCGCCGTGGCCTCGAGTTCGGCGTGCGCGATCGACGCGTTGACGGCGCCCATCGCCACCATGTCGTCGGCGGTGTACTCGCGCCCGAGGAAGAAGATCTCGCGGGCGAACTTCTGGCCGACCTGGCGGGCGAGGTAGGCCGATCCGAAACCGCCGTCGAAGCTGGCCACGTCGGCGTCGGTCTGCTTGAAGCGGGCGTGCTCGGTCGAGGCGAGCGTGAGATCGGACACGACGTGCAGACGAATGGCCACCACCGGCTGCCCAGCCGGGCACCACGCAGATGACCACCTTCGGCATGAAGCGGATGAGGCGCTGCACCTCGAGGATGTGCAACCGGCCTGCTCGGCCGGGTTCGATCGTGTCGGCGGTCTCGTCGGCGGCGTACTTGTAGCCGTCCTTGCCGCGGATGCGCTGGTCGCCGCCGGAGCAGAAGGCCCAGCCGCCGTCCTTCGGCGATGGACCGTTGCCCGTGAGCAGCACACAGCCGACATCGGTCGACATGCGGGCGTGATCGAGCGCCGTGTACAGCTCGTCGACCGTGTGCGGCCGGAACGCGTTGCGGATCTCGGGACGGTCGAACGCGATGCGTACGACGCCTGCGTCGACGGCTCGGTGATAGGTGATGTCGGTGAACTCGAAACCGCCGACGGCGGTCCACGCCGTCGGGTCGAAGATCTCGGACACGGTCCAGGACTGGGGGCCATCGTTCGCCATCGCCCCATGTTGGCCCATCGGGTACCGTTCGCCCATGCCGCACGCCGACATCAACGGACAACGGATCTACTTCGAGGACACCGGTGGTGACGGTGCGCCCGTGATCCTGGCGCATGGCTTCTTGATGGACCACGAGATGTTCGTCCATCAGGTCGCAGCGCTACGCGACGACTACCGGGTGATCACGTGGGACGAGCGGGGCTTCGGGCAGACCGAGTACGACGGCGAGCCGTTCACCTACTGGGACTCGGCGAACGACTGCCTGGCCCTGCTCGATCACCTCGGCATCGATCGTGCCGTCGTCGGTGGGATGAGCCAGGGTGGATTCCTCTCGCTGCGGGTGGCGCTCACCGCCCCGGAGCGGGCGCGGGCGTTGATCCTCCTCGACACCCAGGCCGGCGTCGAGGACCCCGAGGTCGTCCCGGGTTACGAAGGCATGCGTGACACGTGGTTGGCCGCAGGCCCGGTCGATGACCTCGTCGAGGCGGTCGCCGGGCTGATCATCTCCGATCCTGCGGTCAACCCGGTGTGGATCGCCAAATGGAAGCAGCAGCCGAACGACTTCATCCAGCAACCGTTCGCCACGCTGATGTCACGTGACGACGTCACCGACCGCCTCGGCGAAATCACCTGTCCGGCGCTCGTGGTGCACGGCACCGAGGACGTGTCGATCTCGATGGACAAGGCCGAGGCGCTCGCCGCCGGTCTTTCCGGCTCGGGTCCGGTGGTTGAGGTCGGCGGGGCGCACGCTGCGAACCTGACCAACCCCGAGCCGGTCAACGCCGCGATCCGCGAGTTCCTCGCCGGACTGCCCGCCTGACGTGTCCCGACTCGAGGTCTTCGGAGTCGAGGGGCTGCCCGAGATCGCCGCCGGTGACGATCTCGCTGCACAGATCATCGCGGCCGGCCTGGCAGGCGGTGACCCGATCGTCGATCGCGACATCGTCGTGATCACGTCGAAGATCGTGTCGAAGGCCGAAGCGTGTGCGGTCGAACTCGATGACATCGAACCGTCGCCGTTCGCCGTGTCGTGGGCTGAACGTTGGGAGAAGGACCCACGAGTTGTCGAGGTGGTGTTGCGAGAGTCGAAGCGGATCATCCGCCAGATCGGCCCGGTGCTGATCACCGAGACCCACCACGGGTTCTGCTGCGCGAACTCCGGCGTCGATCAGTCCTCGAGCGGCGCGCATGGCCGGGTGCTCGTGTTACCGAAGGACTCCGACGCGTCGGCCCGCCGGTTCCGGGAGCGTTTCGCTGACCTGGGCGTCGACGTGGCGGTGATCATCAGCGACACGTTCGGGCGTCCGTGGCGGGAGGGTCAGACCGACATCGCCATCGGCGTTGCGGGCATCCACCCGCTGCACAGCTACATCGGCGAGGTCGACCCGCACGGCCACGAGTTCCGTGTGCAGGAGATCTGCACGGTGGACGAGTTGACCGCCGCTGCCGAACTCGTCAAGGGCAACACGAGTCGGGTTCCGGTCGCCGTGATCCGAGGCTTCGACTGGACCACGGACGACACGGCCACCATGGCGCCCGTGCTGCGCGACTCCGAACGCGACCTCTTCCGCTGACCGTCAGACCCAGCTCGGTCAGCCGACGAGGTCGTTGGCGATGCCGTAGAAGTAGTTGCCCGACAGGCCGAGCGAGTCGACGTCGATGCGCTCGTCGTTGCCGTGGAACCGGGTGCCGAACGTGGAGAAGTCCATCTTCGGTGAGAACAACCCGGCGCCGTAGGCGGTGATGCCGCGATCGCGGTAGAAGCGGGCGTCGGTGCCACCGACGATGATGCCCGGGACGAGCGTGGCGCCCGGGTAGGCGACCTGGGTGTGCTTGGTGACGGTCTCCCACAGCAGATTCGACGGCCCGAAGTCGCAGGAGGAGGGGTCGCTGTGCTGGAGGACGGTGATGTCGACGTGGTCGAACATGTCGCCGAGGGCCTCGCGCAGCATTGACTCGACGTCGGCTCGGGTCGTGCCGGGCACCGTACGAATGTCGACATCGATGTCGACGACGTCGGGGATCGTGTTCGTCTTCTGTCCGCCGTGGACGACGTTGGGGGAGAACGTGGTGTGGGTTTCGGCGTGGCAGCCTCGGGCGACGGAAATCGGCAGCGTCTCGATCGTCGCCATGATCGTGTCGCTCGACAGCAGGCCGTCGCGGACTTCTTCCGGCACGTTCATCGTGGCGACCTGGGCCCGCCAGATGTCGTCGATGTGCGCGGCGGGTTGGTACTGCGACAGGCGCCGCACGACTTCGGCGGCCTTGATCAGCGCGTTGTCGGCCCCGAACGGCATCGATCCGTGGCCAGGCGTGCCGTGGACGCGCAGCCGTCGCCAGGCCAGGCCCTTCTCGCCGACGTTGACCGTCACGGTTCGGTGGCCGTGGTCGTCGGTGCTCGACCAGCCGCCCAGCTCGGTCAGCACGTAGTCGGCGGCGATGGCGTCCCAGTGATGTTCGACCATCCACTCGGCGCCCCACACGCCGCCGGCTTCCTCGTCGCCGACACCGAAGTAGATCAGGTCGCCCTTCGGTCGGAATCCCTCGGTGGCAAGTCGTCGGAAGGCAACCGCCATCGACGACGTGAGGTTGAGCATGTCGATGGCGCCGCGACCCCACACCTCGCCGTCGATCACTTCGCCGCCGAACGGGTCTTCGCTCCACCCGTCGGGGTTGACCGGCACCACGTCGGTGTGGGCCATCAGGCACAGCGATGGCGCGTCCGGATCGGATCCCTCGATGCGCGCCACCATCGAGTCGCGTCCCTCTCGGGGCGTGAAACGCTCGACCTCGAGACCGGCGCCTTCGAGGTAGGTGACGAGGAGATCGGAGTTGCGGGTCTCGTTGCCCGAATCCGGCGTCCCGTCGTTGACGCAGGCGTTGCGGATCAGCGCCTGCAGCAGCTCGGTGGTGGGGCCGGTGAACTCGTCAGGGGAAGCCATGCCCGCACGCTAGTGCTGGGCTGCGTCGCGCTGCTGTCCTGGCTTGGTCAGGAGCGGCGCTCGAAGAGATAGGCGAACGGCGACCTCGTGTAGGTGATTCACGGGCGCGTGCAGTGCTCCGACACGAATCCGGCGTACAACGAGATCAACAGGTCGAACGAGTCGTCGGCGAGGTCGAGCGGCTCGGTGTAGTCGGCGTGGAGGAACTCGACGGCAGGTCGACGTACGACCCCGGGTACAAGACGGTGGTTGCTTCGACGGCCTGGGCCACGGCGGTGAACAGCTGGATCCGGTCGCCGACCAGTTGGTGCTGTCTTGTTCCACAGGTCGCGCGTTCGGTCGAGCACGTTCACCTCATCTGAGCGGGTCGGGCCGGCCGATGCCGGTCACGATCGTGCTCCAGATCGCGTCGATTCGTTGGGCATCGATCGGCGCGGACGCGTGATCGACCAACGACGACAACCACTCGTCGATGCGTTGGCCTTCGACCAGCACGCTGCCGTGCACCAAGCTGTCGGCTCCGGGCCGATTCGGGTCGGGGGTTCCCCAGTAGACCCGCGCCCAGTGATCGCACGAGGCGGCAGCGGCGCGCAACAGCTCGTCGAGCGGACCGCGTGCGATCGCTGCTTCGGCGACGAGGACGGCCTCGGTCCGGGCGCCGCGCAGCACGTCGGGGTCCGGTCGGTCGGCCACGACGGTGGTGATGGCGGTCACCCCGGCAGGGCCAACGACGACGTGGTCGATCTCACCGAGCGCGCCGCCGACCTCGTAGACGACCCGCCACGGCGGCGGTGCTCGATGGAGGGTCTCGGCGGTGAGGCGCAGGCCGGACACAGGCTTCGACTCGACGGTCGCAAGGGCTGCCATCGATCGGCGGTACCAGGCGAAGACGGCGACGATGATGATCGGCAGGAGGATCAGCGGAACGATGATGCCGAAGCTCACCCGCCCATTGTGGCGCTCAGTCGAGTCGTCGCAACGGACCGTCGTCGACGACGTGGGCGATCAACCGGATCACGGCGTCGGTGACGACGGCGCCGGCCTCGGACACGATCACCGGGTTCAGATCGAGTTCGGCGATCTCGGGATGATCCGACGCCAACTGCGCGGCGGCCACCACGGCGTCGACGAGCGCGGACGAGTCGAACCCGGCACCGTCGAGAGCGGCGGTCAAGCGGGTCTCGGTGAGCATGGCTGCCGCGCTCGCCGGGGACACCGGTGCCAACCGGCTCGTGCGGTCGTCGATCGCGTCTGCCTGGGCACCGCCGAGGCCGACCGACACGATCGCTCCCAGTCGATCGTCGTGCTCGCAGCGGATGCGCACGTCGACACCTGGCGACGTCATCGCCTGCACGATGAGTTGGTTCGCGTCGTCGCCGAGCGAGTCGCGCATCACCTCGATCGCCTCGGCGATGTCGTCGTCGCCCGTGAGATCGAGCGCCACGCCGGCGCGCGCCGACCGGCCCGGACGACGATGGACCGCCTTGAGGGCGACGGGGAAGCCGACGGTGTGAGCGTCGCGAGTTGCCCGTTCGGGATCGGATTCGGTTGCCGCTGCCATGTCGATGCCGTAGGCCGCGAGCAGGCGCCGCTTCGTCGCCAGGTCGATCCGGACCTCGCCGGTCGCGCCGGCGACCGCGTCGGTGATGATCGAGTGGGCCGCTGCCGGGTTGACCGGACGGGCGATCTCGGGTGGCGCGTCGGCTTCGTCGCGACGCCACTTCGCGTACGCGTACGAGCGGCCGAGTACAGCGGCGGCCTGTTCGGGAAACGTGAACGCCGGGACTCGGGAGCCGGGTGAGACGGGCCCGTCCGCCCCGCCGAGCATCACGGCGATGACGGGCTTCGTTGCGCCTGCCGCGGCAGCGTCGACGTCGCGGCCGGCGGTGTCGACGTCCTCGACGACGGCCGGGGCGTAGATGACCATGATGCCGTCGACGTCGTCGTCGGCCAGCGCTGCGCCGATCGCTTCGGGGTAGTCCGATGCCGTTGCGCTCCAATCGAGCGTGACCGGGCCGTCGACCGGTACCAGCCCGGCCACCTCGAGGGCGGCGCGGGCCAGGGTGCCCGGGCTACGCGAGTTGGTGACGACGGCAATTCGGGGACCTTCGAGAACCGGCTGGGTGGCCATGGCCCGCACCGTTTCGAGGAGGGCGGGCACCGTCGGGACTTCGATGAGGCCGGCCTGCTGGTAGAGCGCGCCGCCCATCTCTCCCGTGGCGGCGGCGCCGGTGCGCACGGCGACGATCGGCTTGGTCCGCGAGACGCGTCGGGCGATGCGGGCGAACTTGCGCGGGTTGCCGAACGACTCGGTGTACATCGCGATCACGGTGGTGTTGTCGTCCTGCTCCCAGAACTGCAGGAGGTCGTTGCCGGAGATGTCGCTCTTGTCGCCGAGCGACACGAACCAGGAGACGCCGAGGCTCACGTCGCTCGCTTTGCGGAGGAACGAACCGCCGAGTGACCCCGACTGCATCGAGATCGCCACGCCGCCCGGGGGCAGGGTGACATCGACGAGTGCGGCCTGCAGGCGGGTCTCGGGGCGCGGGGAGGCGATTCCCATGCTCGATGGACCGATGATGCGCAATCCGTTGCGTCGGGCCCGGGTGACGAGGGCTGGGACGTCGATGTCGGTGCCGTCGACCGACGTCACGATCACAGCGCCTCGCATCCGCTTCGCAATGCAGCCGTCGATGGTGGCGTCGAGGTCGCCGGCCGGGACCGCGATGATCGCGAGGGAGACCTCGTCGGGGAGTTCGTCGATGGTCCGACAGCACCGATGGCCGTGGATCTCGTCGTGGCGGGGGTTGACGGCGTGAATGGGGACCTCGACGCTGTTGGCGACGTTGCGCCAGACGGCATCGCCGACCGAGCCCGGTCGTTCCGAGGCGCCGATCACAGCGATCGCACGTGGCAGCAGAATCCTGGCGACCGCTCGTGAGTCGGCGCGCTGCTCGCGGCGCTCGACACTGTCGAGGAACTCGTCGGTGTCGGCCAACTCCCAGTCGAGGTCGACGACCCCGGAATCGAACCGTCGCTGGAGTGGCCATCCGGCCTTGGCGAACACGGCGAGCATCGCCCGGTTGTCGCCGAGGACCTCTGCGGTGAACCGTTCGATGCCGTTCGAGCGCGCGATGGCGGCGAGGTGCTCCAACAGCAACGTGGCGATGCCGGCGCCCTGGTGAGTGTCGGCGACCATGAACGCTGCCTCGGCTTCGTTGCGTCCGGGCCAACGTTCGTAGCTCGCCCACGCAATGAACTCGTCGTGCGACTCGACGGCGAGCGCCGCACGGTCGACCATGTCGATGTCGGTGAAGTGCAGGAGCTCTTTCTCGCTGAGTTCGGGTTTCGGCGAGAAGAACCGGCGGTAGATGCTCTCGGGGGACTGGAGGCGATGGAACTCGGCGAGAGCGGGCCGATCGTCGGTGGTCAGCGGTCGGATGAAGACGGTGTCGCCATTGCCGAGCACGACGGTGGATGCCCACGGAGATTCGGAGGCCGGCGAAGTGCTCACTCTCTCAGCATGTCATCTCCGCGACGAATCGTGTACCGGTGTGACGTCTGTTGTGTGAGCGGTTCGAGTGCCTAGGGTGGGGTTTGTGGCAGCGCCCATCTCCGTCTTCGCCAGCGCCGAACTCGATCTGCACACCACGCCCGACTGGCACCCGGAGCGACCGGGACGCCTCGGGGCGTCGCTTGCAGGGATCTCGGGGGCCGGCCTGCTCGATGCGGTCGAGTTCCACGAGCCCCGGCTGGCAACGGTGGCCGAACTCGAGCGCGTGCATGCGCCGAGCTATGTGGCACAGCTCGAACGGTTCTGCGAGCGCGGTGGCGGCGACCTCGATCCCGACACGTTCGCCGCGCCAGGTTCGTGGACCACGGCGCTGCGCGCCGCGGGCGCCGTGCTCGACGCCGTCGACGCGCTCGAGGCCGGATCGTGCGACGTGGCATTCGCCGCCGGCCGCCCGCCCGGCCATCACGCCGTGCCCGACCGGGCGATGGGGTTCTGCCTGGTCAACAACGTCGCTGTCGCTGCGGCGAAGCTCGCGGCCGACGGCCAGCGGGTCGCGATCGTCGACTGGGACGTCCACCACGGCAACGGGACACAGGACATCTTCTACGACGACCCGAACGTGCTCTACGTGTCGACCCACGAGTTCCCGCTGTATCCGGGAAGTGGGCGTGCCGACGAGACCGGCGGACCTGGCGCTCCGATGTCGAACCTCAATCTGCCGTTCCCAGCAGGCACTCGTGGTGATGTCTACCGACGGGCGGTCGACGAGGTGATCGCCCCGGTCGTCGAGCGTTTCGCTCCGGATTGGCTGTTCATCTCCGCCGGCTTCGACGCGCACCGCAACGACCCGTTGGCCGGCCTGGAATTGACGTCGGCCGACTATGCCGACCTCGCGATCCGGCTCCAGCAGCTCGCGCCGTCACGTCGCACGGTCGTCGTGCTGGAAGGTGGCTACGACTTCGATGCGCTGGCGTTGTCGACCGGCGCCACGTTGTCGGCGCTGATCGGCGAGTCCTACCGCCCCGAGGACGCGTCGACCGGCGAGGTCGGCCTCCCGACGGTCACCGCCGCGCGCCAACGCTGGAACCTCGCCTGACGATTACATCGCGGGTCTGACCCCTGATGTAATCAGCTCCCCTCACGGCGGGGAGCGGTCCGGTTTTCCCTGCCCGATTCCGAGGTCGTCCGCAAGGGCCGGAACGACCCGGTCGCACACGACGCCGCCGGTCGACGGAGTGCCGCCGGACAGCGTGGCGGCGACCACGGTTCGGCCACCCTCGAGTACCCACGCGCAGGCGAGTGCTCCGTCGACGGTCCCGGTGTGGCCCCAGCCGTACTGATCGATCATGACGCCCGGCCAGGTGAGCACGGCGAGATCGTTCGGCGTCGCGTTTGCAAGCGCCAGTGCGACATCGTCGGTCGACACGATGAACGTGCCGGCGCCGCCGAGTCGTGACAGCCGTTCGACGCCGAGGCCGTACGCGATGTCGGTCGGGAGCTGGCCGTCAGTCGTGAGGTGGATGCCGGTCGAACCAATCGGGTCGAACAGCAGGGATCGGGCCGCAGCGTCGAGGGGGAGTCCGGTCATGTGCTCCACCAGGAGGCCGAGCGCGCAGTAGTTGCCGTTCGAGTAGGTCCATCGGCCGCGGGTGTTCGTCGGCGGGCGATCGAGCAGGGTGGGGAGGAAATCGGCGCAGCTGATGCCGCCGTCGAACCATGCCCGCCGGACGACGGGCATCCCCGACGTGTGTACCAACAGCTCGCGCACTGTCACGTCGACCCAGCCGGGATGCGTCGGCACGATGTCGGACCATGGCATCGGCGCATCGACATCGATGGAGCCGGCCTCGTCGAGTCGGGCGATCATCAACGCCGTCAGGAGCTTGCTGACGCTGGCCACGACCATCGGCGAGTCGGAGCTCGCTGCTGCGCCATCGATCGTGGTGCCTGACGCGCGGTTCAGGACCATTCGACCGTCGCGCACGACGGTCATCGTGGCGGCGGCATTCGGGCGCGCCAGAGCGTCGAAGGCTGCATTGGTACGCGGCAGCGCCGGATCCGGCAGCGGCGCGACCGTCGTGGTGGTGGTCGTCGTGGTGGTGGTCGTCGTGGAGGTGGACGTCGAGGTGGTGGTCGACGTCGAGGTGGTGGTGGACGTCGACGTCGTCGTCGATGTGGTCGTGGTCGGGGTGGTGGTCGGGGTGGCGGATGATGAGGGCGTCGTCGACTCGGAGCTCGCGGCGGACTCGGCGGCGCATCCGGCGGCGATCAGGAGCGCGCCGACCATCAGGACGACTGGTCGTGCTCGCACACGCTCACGTTAGGCAGCGCGTCGGACGCTGTGGTGCCACTAGCGTCGCCGACGATGAGCTGGGAGTTGAGCGACGACCATGAACTGCTGCGGGCGACCGTGCGCGAGTTCGCCGAGCAACAGATCGCTCCGCACGCAGCCGAGTGGGATCGGACCTGCCACTTCCCGGTCGACGTGGTGCAGGCGATGGGAGATCTCGGCCTGTTCGGCATCGTGTTCCCGGAACGGTGGGGAGGCGGTGGCGGCGACTTCGCCTCGTTGTGTGTCGCCATCGAGGAACTCGGTCGGGTCGACCAGTCGATGGGCATCACGCTGTCGGCCGGTGTCGGGCTCGGCGCCAACCCGATCTTCCGGTTCGGTACCGACGACCAGCGCGACCAGTGGCTCCCTGATCTCGTCGCCGGTCGTGCGCTCGGCGCGTTCGGACTCACCGAGCCCGACGGCGGGTCCGATGCCGGAGCCACACGCACCCGCGCGGTGCTCGACGGCCACGAGTGGGTGCTCAACGGGTCGAAGGCGTTCATCACCAACTGCGGAACCGACATCACGTCGATCGTCACGGCGACCGCTCGCACCGACGAGGGCATCTCGGCGTTCGTCGTTCCGGCGGGTACTGCGGGGATGATCATCGAGCCGGCGTACGACAAGCTCGGCTGGCATGCGAGCGACACGCACGGCATCACGTTCGTCGACTGTCGGATCCCGGCCGAGAACCTGCTCGGCGCACCCGGCAAGGGTTTTCGCAATTTCCTCTCGATCCTCGACGACGGTCGCATTGCGATCTCTGCGTTGGCGCTCGGCTCGGCTCGCGCCTGTCTGGAGGCGTCGGTCGAGTACGCGAAACAGCGGCATGCGTTCGGTGGCCCGATCGGCCGCTTCCAGGGGCTGGCATTCCAGCTGTCGGACCTCGCCGTGCAGGTCGAGAACGCCCACAACCTGACCTACAAGGCGGCGTGGTTGAAGGATCAGGATCGTCCGATCGGCCAGGCTGCGGCGATGGCCAAGCTGTACTCGACCGAGGCGGCGATGGACGCGGCCCGGCTGGCCACGCAGGTGTTCGGCGGTATGGGGTTCATGGAGGAGACGCCGATCGTGCGCTTCTACCGCGACGCCAAGATTCTCGAAGTGGGCGAGGGCACGAGCGAGATCCAACGCCTCGTGATCGCCCGCAATCTCGGCCTCCCCGTCGAGTGACGCTCAGTGCGTCGACCAGAAGTCGACCAGGGCGTCGGCGACGGGATCGATGTCGAACACCATCCACCAGTGTCCGCGGCCGTCGAGGTGGAGCACCTCGGTGCCCAGACGAACGGCAACCTCGTTCGACAACGCCGACGACACGTACTCGTCGAGTTCGGCATCGACGATCAGGCCCGGCGGGAGCTCCATCGCGGCGAGGCGATCGCCGAGTTCACCGACCATGGGCTGGGCGCCCGTCCGGTAGAGCCGCAGGATGCATCGACCCATCGCGGCGTCGGCGGCAGCGCCGAGTTCGGCGGCGATGTCGCCTGGCAGCCCGAGCCCGGTGAAGATCGCCACGCGGTCGTCGAGATTGCCCGCAGTCAGTGCCTCGATCACCTGCTCGCCGATCTCGGGCGTCTGCCATGCCTGCGCCATGTCGTGCCACACGTAGTTGCTGTGGAGGACGCCGGCGATGTCGCCCGTCCACGTCCGTACGAGGTCGGGGCGGCGGGCGAGCGCACCGTAGACGTGTCCGGCGCCCCAGTCGTGACCGAGCAGGTCGATCTCCGATCCACTCGCTCGGATCACCTCGAGTTCGCCGACCAGCCACTCGGCGTAGTTGTCCATCGTGGGGTCGAAGTCGTCCGGTACCGGCGCACCGAAACCGGGAGGCGACAACGCGACCACGCCGGCGCGTCCTCGCTCGTGGAGGGCAGCGGTCAGCGGACGCCAGATCGCAGCGGTTTCCGGGTTGCCGTGGACGAGGACGACGGTGCGTTCGGTCATGCGTCCAGACCGTAGTGGTGGCGGATTGCCGCGTACGGTGGCGGGCCATGGAGATCTCGACGACGTCCCATCTCGCCCGCCGCCTCGGCTCGGTGCTCGAACCGGTGGTGGGGCAGGTGTACTTCTCGCCCGAATGCCACGCCAACTACGTCACGCTCGGCTTCGACGCCAGCCCCGGTGATGCCAACGGCGTTGCCTTGCCGGATGGTCCGGCATACTTCGCGAGCCGTGGGAGTCTGCTCGGCCAGGTCCCTGGCGAGGTGATCGCCGCTGCGTTCGGCGTGTTCAGCGCCGCCGTCGTCGTACCGATGGTGCAGTTGGCCTGGACTCGCACCGATGCCGACACGATCCGAGCAGCGCGCACTGACGGTGCAGTGGCGCAGCTGCGTCGGTTGATCGGCGAGCAACCCGATGGCCTCGCCCGCGCTCGCGAGTTGTTGCAGATCGCCGCCGTGCCGTTGCCGATCAACGGCCGCCATCTGGCTGCAGGCGTCGCGGCACGCACGGTGCCGGACGATGACCTTGCGGCCGTCTGGCACCTCGGCGACTTCCTGCGCGAGTACCGCGGCGACTGCCACAACGCCGCCTGGGTCGCGGCGGGCTTGACCGCCACCGACATCGGCCTGCTCACCGAACTCTCATGGGGGATGCCCACCCGGAGCTACAGCCGCACCCGTGGCTGGAGCGACGAGGAGTTCGATCGATCCGAGCATCATCTGCGCGATCTCGGCTACCTCGACGGGACCGGTACCGAGACCCACCTGTCCCAGCAGGGCCGACATGCTCGAGAGCAGATCGAAGTCATGACGGACGACCAGATGCGGCCCGCCCTCGATGCACTCGGCGACGACATCGAGGAGCTGTTCGACATCCTCGCCCCGTGGGGTGAGACGATCCGCGCCGGCAAGGGCTATCTCGGCGCTGGCCCTCACGATCTCGGCTGACCATCGGTGAACGTGGCCGGTCGGTTTGGGCGTGATCGCACGAAGTCGGATTGAATGGAGTCAGAGGACGGGCGACCTGCCCACCGCTTCGAAGGAGAAGTGATGACGAACCAGCATCCGGCCACCGTGGCCGACAGTCTCACCGTGCACGGCGACCTGCACCAGGCCGACCTCGACAAGCTCGTCGACCACTGGTCGAAGCTCGACGCACGACTGCGGTCGTTCGACGCTGGAACCGTGTCGATGCAGCTCTACGTGAAGGAGCGCGACACCAAGAGCCAGCACGTCACCCTCGACCTCAAGGTCGACGGACACGAGCCGCTCGTCGCGACGTCGTCGAACACCGACCTCGATCGGGCGTTCAACGAGGTGCGCGACGAGATGATCCGTCAGGTCACCGACATGAAGACCAAGTCGGAACCGCGCAGCAACAAGCACCTGCGCGACACCGTCCGCGACTGATCACGCACGGCAAGCCTCACGACGGCAGCTCGATCTCGACACGCGGGCAGTGGTCGAGCACGTCGGCGATCGCATCGGTCACTGCGGACAGGTCGATGTCGGCCATGAACGTGTTCAGCGTGAGGTGGGCGAGCACCCAGCCCGGATCCGATGCCCAGGGCGGGACGAACTGGGCCCGCTTCACGAGACCTTGGCTGCGAAGCTCCCCGAGCGCAGGGATCGAGAACAGGTCGAGCTTTCCCGAGAAGAGCAGGCCCAATGTGTCGGCCCGTCCCGCACGGAAGGCCGCCCGGATGAATGTCGCCACCGACAGGTAGCCCGACAGGTAGGCGCAGTCCTTGGTGAACGGGGCGCCGCCGGTGATCGGTGCACCACGGAAGATCCGTCGGGTCGACTCGAATGCCTGCTCGGGGTTGGGGCTGCGCTCGAGGAACCACCGGTACAGCTCGATGAAGTCGGCGCCGTCGATCACCAGCTGGGTGGCAACGATCCGATCGGCGAGCCGCCGCAGCCGATCCATGCCGAGCGTGCCCGACACGTACTCGGAGTAGACGGCGAGTCCCTCCTGGGTGCGGGTGGTTCCGGGGTGGCCGATCGCCAGGATCGGAATGTCGGTCTGGGACCGACCGTTGAGGCCGGTTGCCACGTGGATGAACGCCTCGTGGTTGAGGAGCTGCGCCGAGTCCTTCGCCGTGAACTTCGCGTCGCGTCGGATCTTGATCTTGCTGGTCGACGCAACGGCATTGGCGGACAGCTCGTCGACCAGCAGCACCTCGGGAGCCGAGTCGCCGAAGTGTTCGGTGACGGCCTCCTTGATGAACGTCGCGACCTCTTCGCCCGTGCGACTGCGGATGACGGGAGGCACCAGCGCCGCCGCTTGCAGATCGACCAGCGACTCGTGGACCTTCTGCGCGAGTTCGAGTGGGGTGGCCGGGTCGTAGCGCAGGGGTTGACTCGGGACTCCATACAGCTTGCGGCTGTACGCGTGGAACGCGGGAGTGCCGACCGTCGACAGCATCAGGGCCGTCGACTCGATGGCCGTGGCTTCGCGATCGAGCCAGTCATCGACGACGTTGCCGGGACGCAGGAGTCGGCGCACGGCCGAGATGCCGTCGAGGACCGAGGTCGGGTCGACGCCGGCGTAGGTGGGCTCGGGGAGCTTGTCGGCACCGCCGGAGAGGAACTCCTCACGGAGTTCGGCGGGCCAAGCGAGCGCGGACAGCACCCGCATCGGCTTGGCGACATCGTGGAGGATCTGGGCCGCCTCGCGGTACCGATCGTGCGCCTGGTCGTTGGTCATCGGCGCATCATGACACGGCGCGCGCCCGCAGCGATCGATCCAGCGCTGGGTTCAGTCGTTGCGAGACCGACGGGCACGACGTCGACCGACACCCCATGCAACGGCTGCCCCGATGGCCATGAACACGAGCAGCATGGCCCACAGCGGCCAGCGGAAGTTGAACCACAAGAAGTCGAAGTTGGCGCTCTCGGTGTTCTGGAAGATGAAGAGCAGCGCGACGATGGCGATGACGGCGATCGGGCCGAAGCGACGGACCTGGTCGGTCGGGCTCGGCTGATCAGGAAGCAGCGGGAGGTCGTCGGGCACGCCCCGAATTCTATGGATCACGAGCGGACGATGCCTGCCCCGAATCGACGGAGAACGCTGAGCTACCGTCGCCAATCGCCCACCCTTCATCCATCTGGTGGTGGGCCTGGATCGAACATTGCGACGCCGCAGCGGGGACTGGGCGCTCTGGTGATGTTCGGCCTGGTGTGGTGGATGTTCGCTGCCGGCTCGGTGGCCGCCTGCTCGGTGGCCGCCTGCTCGTGTGCGCCGTACACCGACGACGAAGCGCTGGCCGAGGCCGACGTGGCATTCGTCGGCACGCTGCAGGAGATCCGTGTCCCGGACGACGTCGTGACCTGGTCGTCGGACGATCCGGCCCGCTTCGTGTTTGCGGTGACCGGGGCCTCGTTCGCTCGGTGGTCTGCCGATCCCCGAGAGCTTCGGCACTCCTGATGCGCCGGCAGCGGGCTCGTCAGCGATCGGAACTGACGGTCGATGGTGGCTGGATGGTGATGTGTGGATCGGCGGAGCCATCGTGATCGCCGCGCTCGGCCTCGCCGGCGCCGGGATCGTCCTCGGCCGTCGGGCGCGTCGCGCCTGACGGCTCGTCCGCCTGGGCGCGTTCATGGCAACGTGGTCGCAGGAGGAACCTGATGGACTTCGAGATCTCCGAAAAGATGACGACCATCCTCGACATGGTCCGCGAGTTCATGGATCGCGAGGTGATCCCGCTCGAGGGCGAGATGCTCCACGGCGATCCGGCCACGCTCGAGGAACTGGTCCGAGGTGCGCAGGACAAGGTGCGCCAGATGGGCGTCTGGGCGCCGAACCATCCGGTGGAGTTCGGTGGGCTCGGGTTGAGCATGGTCGACCATGGCCTGCTCAGCGAGGCACTCGGGCGCAGCCCGCTCGGCCATGTGGTGTTCGGCACGCAGGCGCCCGATGCCGGCAACATCGAGATCCTCCACATGCATGCCACCGACGAGCAGCGCGAGCGGTACCTGCGTCCGCTGGTGGCCGGCGAGATCCGCAGCTGCTTCTCGATGACCGAGCCGGAGACCGCCGGCTCGAATCCGCTCCTGCTCGAAACCACGGCGGCGGAGGATGGCGACGACTGGGTGATCAATGGCCAGAAGTGGTTCACCAGCTCGGCCGATGGCGCCGACTTCGCGATCGTGATGGCGGTCACCGATCCCGATGCCCCGCCCTACGCGCGCACCAGCATGATCCTGGTGCCCACCGACACGCCAGGCTTCGGCCTGGTGCGCAACGTCAGCGTGATGGGTCACGCCGGAAGCGGGCATGCCAGCCATGGCGAGGTCATCTACCAGAGCTGCCGGGTGCCGATGAGCAACCTGCTCGGTCCGCGTGGGGGTGGATTCACCATCGCCCAGGAACGTCTGGGCCCGGGCCGGATCCATCACTGCATGCGCTGGCTCGGCATCGCCAGTCGATCGTTCGACCTCATGTGTGCTCGCGCCAACGAGCGGGTGATCGATCCGAACGGCGACACGCTGGCGGACCGTCAGGTGATTCAGCACTGGGCCGCCGAACTCGACGCCGAGATCCGCGGCGCCCGCCTCCAGACGCTGCACGCAGCGTGGATGATCGACCAGCACGGCGCGAAGGCCGCACGCGACGAGATCGCGGCGATCAAGTTCTCGGTGGCCAACACGATGCTCAAGGCGGTCGACACCGCAATCCAGGTGCACGGGGCGCTTGGTGTCACCGACGACACGGTCCTCGCCTACTGGTATCGACACGAGCGTGCCGCGCGGATCTACGACGGTGCCGACGAAGTCCACAAGACCTCGCTCGGGCGCCGCATCCTGCGCCGCTACGCCGCGCGAATCCGCCGACCTGACACGCACGTGTGCCTGGCACGTCGTGGACGTGTCACGCGAGGCGGTCGAGCATGTCCTTGGTGATCGCGTTGCGGGCGGGGCGGCCGGTGCGCCAGCGGTCGATCTCGTCGACGGCGTGATCGATCATGCGGCGCAGCTCGGTGCCGAGCGAACCGGCGAGGTGCGGGGTGATGAACACGTTCGGCAACCCCCACAGCGGGTGATCGTCGGGCAGCGGCTCCGGGGAGGTCACGTCGAGCACTGCTGAGAGCCGCCCGATCGAGACCTCGGCGAGCAGCGCGTCGTGGTCGAGCAACGCGCCGCGTGCGGTGTTGATCACCGTCGCTCCCGTGCGCAGCGCAGCGAGCTGGGGCGCGCCGATCATGTGGCGGGTGCTCGGCAGGTCGGGCGCATGGATCGACAGGATGTCGACGGTCGCGCACAGCTCGTCGAGCTCCATCTTGGTCACTCCGAGGGTCGCCGCCTCGGCCTCGCTGACGAACGGGTCGTACAGCGCGACGCGGAGATGGGGGAACGCGCCGAGCAACTCGATCACGCGGCGACCGATCAACGACGCCCCCACGATGCCGACCGTCTTGTCGTAGTTGCCGACCGGGATGCCGTGGGGTTGGCGGAACTCGCGCAGCGACGCATCGCGCGGCGTGCGGCGGACGTCGCGCTGCCAGAACACGTCCTTGTTCGCGAAGAGGATCGTGGCCAACGTGAACTCGGCGACCGGTTCGGCGTTGGCGTCAGCGCCCGACGTCACTCGGATGTCGCGGTCGAACACGTCAGCGCCGATCGTCTGTTTCACCGTGCCGGCCGCGTAGGCGAACAGGCCGAGGTTCGGCGCCCGGTCGATCACCGCCGCATCGAGCGGGGCGCAGCCCCAATGACCGAGGATCACCTCGGCCCGAGCCAGCAGGTCGTCGGCACGTGGCTCGTTCCAGTCCCCCAACGGTTGACGATCGAGGATGTCGGCAACCTCGCTGATCCGATCGAGCGCCTCCTGGTCGAGGAGGTCGAGCGACGGATGGTGTGCGATCAACAGCGCCGGGCGATGTTCGCTCATTTGCATACGAGGGCAGTGTGCACTCCAATGGCGGCCGTGAACGACACGGATCGATGGGACACATCGCGAGCCAACCCACTCGCGCTCGGTCCGCTGGCGACCCGCGACGACATTGCCCGAGCGGTGGTCGATCTGTACGAGCCGCTGCTCCCACACGTCAGCCCCGGCGGGGCGAGGGTCCGGCTCGGCAGCTTCGCATCGGTGTTCGAACAGTCGACGGCCGAACTCGAAGGGTTCGCCCGCCCGCTCTACGGCATCGTGCCGCTCACCGTCGGCGGCTACGACTTCGCGCACTGGGACCGTTTCGCCTCCGGTCTCGACGCCGGCACCGACCCCGATTCGGCCGAGTACTGGGGGCCGGTCCCGGGCGACAACGACCAGCGAATGGTCGAACAGGCAGCGATCGGACTGGCCCTCGCGTTCTGTCCCGAGCAGGCCTGGGATCCGCTGTCGTCGGCCGCACGCGATCGCCTCGTCGACTGGTTGCACGGCATCTTCGACCACGATCCGAATCCGAACAACTGGCAGTTCTTCAGGGTGCTCGTCGCGCTCGGCCTGGAACGCGTCGGCGCCCCGTTCGACGCGCGAAGGTCACGGCCTCGCTCGACCTGCTCGACAGCTATCGGGTCGGTCGCCACTGGTATGCGGACGGCTCGCTCGCAAACGTCGACTACTACGTGCCGTTCGCGTTCCACACCTACGGCTTGATGTACGCAGCGGCGAACGACCTCGGCCTCGGCGACGACACGCGGGCGGCTGCGTACCGCGAGCGGGCGAGCACGTTCGCCGCCGACATCCAACACTGGTTCGCCCCCGATGGAGCGGCCGTGCCCTTCGGTCGCAGCCTCACCTACCGGTTCGCGATGTCGTCGTTCTGGGGTGCGCTCGCGTGGGCTGACGTCGACAGCGACCTGTCGTGGGGTGCGGTGCGCGGCCTGTCGATGCGGCACCTGCGGTGGTGGGCCGACCAACCGATCAGCGATCGCGACGGCGTGCTGTCGATCGGATACACGTACGACAACCGTCGCTTGTCGGAGACCTACAGTTCGGCCGGTTCGCCGTACTGGTGCATGAAGGCCTTCGGTGCACTCGCCGCACCGGCCGACCATCCGTTCTGGACGAGCGACGAAGAGCCGCTCGATCTGCTGCCCGCGCCGATCACGATCGCCGATGTCGGGCAGGTGATCGCCCGCGACGCCAACCACGCCGTGATCCTGAACGGGCGTCCGGCCGTCGCCCTCGACTTCCCGGAGCAGGCTGCTGCCAAGTACCGCAAGTTCGCCTACTCGTCGGTGTTCGGCTTCAGCGGCGACGTCGCCGACATGTTCGGCTCGATCCACACCGACTCGATGCTGGCGCTCACCGACGGCGACGGCAATCGTCGAGTCCGTCTCGGCATCGAGGCCGCCGGCGTCGAGGACGCCATGACGTGGAGCACCTGGCACCCGTGGCCCGACGTCCGCGTCGACTCGGTGTGCTGGGCGATCGATGCGTCCCGTCACGGACGGATCCATCGCATCCGAAACGGGCGCGACCTCGACAGCGTCGAGTCGGGGTTCGCCATCGGGCTCGACGCGCCTGGGGATCTCATGGGTGACGCGAACCGCACGGGCGGCGATCGATCGGTGATCACCACAGCGATGGGCGTCTCGGCGATCGTCGACCTACCGGGACCTGGAGCGATGGCGCGCCGGCCGATCGCGCGCAATCTGGCCGTGAACGCCAGCCTCGTACATCCCCGCACCGCCGTCCCCGCGCTGTCCGCACCGCTGCTCGCCGGCGACCACACCATGGCGTGCCTCGTGTACGCCACTCCGCGGTTCGATGCGATCGTCGACGAGGTCGCGACCGTGCCGCCGGACGCGTCGCTCGAACTGCTCGACCGAATCACCACCCAGGAGGCGCAATGAACGAGACCGAGGTGATCGGGCGGATCCGGCCTGGTCGAACCATCACCGGGATGTCGGCGGTGTTGTTGCCGTACACCGCCGACGGCGAGATCGACTGGGACGCCACCGAGGCGCACATCGACCGCACCGTCGATGCGGGTCTCACGCCGGCGGTCAACATGGACACCGGTTACGTGCAGTTGCTGACCGACGACCAGAAGACCGAGGTGCTCGACCTGACGGCCGTCGTCGCGGGGAGTGATTTCGTCGCCGGCGCCTACGTGGCCGACCAGCCGGGCGCCGCGTTCGACCTCGACGGCTACCTCGCCGCATCCGAGGCGATCGCCACCCGGGGCGGAACTCCGGTGATCTTCCCGTCGTATGGGCTCAACTCGCTCGATGACGACGGGTGGGTCGACGCGCTCACAGCGATCGGCGCACGCGTCGATCGGTTCATCGGTTTCGAACTCGGCGCGATGTTCGTGCCGTACGGCAGGATCCCCTCGCTCGAGGCGTACGAAGCGATGATGGGCATCGGTTCGTGTGTCGGGGCCAAGCACTCGTCACTGAGTCGCCAGCTCGAATGGGATCGGCTCGCCGTGCGCGACCGGCTGCGGCCGGAGTTCCGGGTGTTCACCGGAAACGACCTGGCGATCGACATGGTGATGTACGGGTCCGACTACCTGCTGGGGCTGTCGACGTTCGCGCCCGAGGCATTTGCACTCCGCGATCGGATGTGGGCGAACGAGGATCCTCGCTTCCACGAACTCAACGACCTGCTGCAATACCTCGGGCACTTCACATTCCGAGCGCCCGTTCCCGGGTATCGCCACGATGCGGCGATGGCGTTCGAGCTGCGCGGGTGGGCGTCGTCGAGCACCACGCCGAGCGGGGCTCCGCACCGGCCGCAGTCGGATCGAGATGTACTCGCCGACATCGTCGAACGCATCGACGCCTGGACATCGGAGGATCGAACATGAGCGTGCGGTGGACGCAGGTCAAGAAGCTCGACTCGGTGGCCGCGTTCCGTGAGCACTGTGCGTCGATCGGCGTCGAGATCCCGATCGACGACACCGTCGATCCTGCCGGTGTGCTGGCCGATCCGGTGGTGATCAGCGACGGGACGTCGGGGACGACGACGGCACCCAACCGGTTCGCTGTACTGCCGATGGAGGGTTGGGACGGCACCACCGACGGTCGACCAACGGAACTCGTCCGGCGGCGATGGAAGCGATTCGGTGCGAGCGGGTGCGGGCTCGTGTGGGGCGAGGCGACCGCGGTCCGAGCCGAGGGCCGCGCCAATCCGAACCAGCTGATCCTCGACGACCGCACCGTCGACGAGATCGCAGAGCTGAGAACGCTGCTCGATCCGACGCAGGTCACGGGTCTGCAACTGACGCATTCCGGTCGATGGTCTCGCCCGGAAGGGACGCCATTGCCGCGGACGGCCTACGAGCATCCGTGGCTCGACCGGCGCGCAGGTGCCGACGCCGGCGCGGTGTTCAGCGACGACGAACTCGACGAACTCGCCGAGGACTACATCGCAGCGGCCGTGCTCGCTCGCCAAGCCGGGTTCGACTTCGTCGACGTCAAGCACTGCCACGGCTACCTGCTCCACGAACTGCTGACCGGCTACGGCCGTGTCGGCCGTTACGGCGGCGACCTCGCCGGTCGCACCGAGTTCCTTCGCACGGTGGTCGCAGGCATCCGCGAGCGGGCACCCGGGCTCGCCATCGCGGTTCGGCTGTCGGCGTTCGACATGGCGCCGTTCGTGCCGGGCGACGGCGGCGTGGGGGAGCCGGAGACGCACGGGGCCTACGGGTTCGCGTTCGGTGGCGATGGGACCGGGCTCGGCATCGATCTCGCGGAGACCCATGCACTGCTCGACCGGTTCGCGGAGCTGGGGATCGGGCTGGTCAGCACGACCGCAGGCAGCCCGTACTACAACCCCCACGTCCAACGTCCTGCCTACTTCCCGCCCTCGGACGGGTATCAGCCGCCGGAGGATCCACTTGTGGGTGTCGCTCGCCAGCTGGCGGTCACCGCAGAACTCGCGGCTGCGCATCCCGACGTGGCCATCATCGGCTCCGGCTACTCGTACGTCCAGGACTGGCTGGCGCACGTCGGCCAAGCGGTCGTTGCCGGCGGCGGAGCGACGATGGTCGGCCTCGGTCGGATGATCCTGTCGTATCCCGAATTGGCCGCCGACGTGTTGGCGGGCCGCCCCCTCGAACGCGGTCTCATCTGTCGCACGTTCAGCGACTGCACCACGGCGCCACGCAACGGTCTCGTGTCGGGCTGTTATCCCCTCGACCCGTTCTACAAGGAGCATCCGCAGCGCGTCGAGCTGACTCGCGCCAAGCGTGAGGCAAAGGAGCGCTTGCGGTGAACATCGATCGCTCCGGTGTGCGCATCCTGGTGTTCCACCGCGCCGGCGGGTTCGTCCACCTGTCGATTCCGGACGCTGTCGCTGCGATCGAACGCCTCGGCGACGAGCACGGTTTCGGCGTCGACGCGACCGACGATCCCGCACGGTTCACCGACGAGCTCGGCTTCTACGACGCGCTGGTTTTCGTGCACACGAGCGGCAACGTGTTGCCCGAGCTGTCGCAGCGCTCGGCACTCGAGCGGTATCTCGCGAACGGCGGCGGCTTCTTCGGAATCCACGCGGCCTCGTCGATGGCGCCCGGTGTCGACATCGATTGGCCATGGTTCCGCGATCTCGTCGGAGCGTCCTTCAAGGGACACACGGTGGCGCGCATCTTCAGCGACGATCCGGTACCCGAACGCCCCGGCGTGATCTACGCCGGCCGTGTAGCTGATGCGCCGGCCGACGCCGATCGATGGAGCGACGAGCTCGCGGTCATGAGCTGCGAAGCGGCGACGGTGCGCGTCGAGGATCCGTCCTGCCCGGCAACCCGGGGCATCGGCGACGGTGA
Organism: Ilumatobacteraceae bacterium; assembly: GCA_963828415.1. Lineage (GTDB taxonomy): Bacteria > Actinomycetota > Acidimicrobiia > Acidimicrobiales > Ilumatobacteraceae > Sva-07. The sequence continues at coordinate 185,809 of CAWHEI010000012.1, read as the reverse complement.
CGTGCTCGTCGACGAGTGGTACGGATTCCACGACAACCCCCGCCCGCACGTCAACGTGGTGGCCACGGTCGACGAGGCGACCTACGATCCGTACCTCGGCGAGATGGGACCCGACCACCCGATCGTGTGGTGGCGCGAGTTCGGTGGCGGCCGCAGCGTCTACAACTCGATGGGCCACTCGTGCGCAGCGTGGATCGACCCGAAGTTCCTCGGCACCGTCCTCGGCGGCATCGACCTCGCCGCCGGAATCACATCGCGGGTCTGACCCCTGTTGTCATCCGATTACATCAGGGGTCAGACCCGCGATGTAATCGTGACGTCAGGCCGGGTAGGGGTACCAGGTGCCGGTTTCGAAGTCGTGGAGTTTGCACGCCTTCGTCGATGCGAGGTAGTCGCGCACCCGGATCTTGCGTTCGTCGACCTGGTCGGGGAACGCCTCGGAGATCGCTCGGGCGGCCTCGGGAAGCCGATAGCACGGGATGCGCATGTCGACGTGGTGCGGAAGGTGCACCATGATCCAGTGGACGAAGAAGTCCCAGCCCGGCGGACCCCACAGGATCGTGGTTCCCTCGACCTGACCGCGGAAGCGGTTCCATTCGCGGCGCGGCCACCAGCGGATGCTCGGGGAGATGTGGTGCACGTGCACGACCCACCCGATCGTCTGGCAGAAGAGCAGGAAGGGGATCACGACGACCTTGGCCCACTGCCAGATCCCACCGGCACCGTCGAGCGCGACGAGTGCCACCAGGGCGCCGATCGCGTACACCGCAACGATGGCCTGGTCGCGGCGCATCTGCTTGGCCCAGCGGGTGGGCGGCGTGAATCGCACCATCTTGTTCCACCACACTTCACGGAGGTAGTAGGCGCCCGAGCCGAACGGGCCCCACTCGAGCTTGTGGCGCCATTTGGCCAGACGCCCGAGTTGCTCGTACTGCTCGACAGTCAGCGGATGCCACACGAAGTCGAGACCCTGCTTGAGCGTGTGGCCGTGATGGACCCGGTTGTGCCCGAACACCCACACCTCGACGGCATGCAGCGACGGCAGCATCGAGAGCCGGGCGACGACGGCATTGAGACGCTTGGAGTCGAACAGCGCCTCGTGCGCGGCGTCGTGGCCGATCACGAACAACCCGGCGGTGGAGATCCCGGCGAGCAGCCACAGCGGAACGAGCAGGAGGGGATTGTTCGTCGACAGCAGACCCCACACGGCGAGACCGAAGATCACCACGTCGCGGGCGAACAGCAACAGACCACGGGCGGTCGAGCGTTCGTAGCAGTGCTCGGGGATGACGTCGAGGACCGGCTTGAGACCCGTCGGCGTGTCGATCATCGTGTCGGCGCTGCGAGCGGCGGTCGTGTTGCTGGTGCGAGCGACCCTGGTGCTGATGTCGGTGGACATGGCCCTCCTCGTGGCGGTGGAACCCAGCCTACCGACCAGTAGGTAGATCGCCAAGCATCGAACAGATGATCAGACGGAGTCCTCCGCGCTCGTCACGGCGTGATCAACTGGAGCGACGACCGGAGACGACCGGAGGCGACGATGACGACCGAAGCAGCCAGATCCCGACCACTCGACGAACTGCGCCTGACCGTCGTCGTCGACAACGAGACCGACACGTTGTCGAGCGTCGATCTCGGAGTTCCGCAGGTGCCCGAAGTGGCGTCGCACCTGGCACGTCGCCCACCCGCACGCGAACACGCCGGCCACGACTGCGTCACGGTGTTCGACCAGTTGTGCGTGGCCTGCCACGGTCTGTCGGTCCTGGTGATCGGGCGCATCGGCGACGAGCGACACACGATGCTGTTCGACGTCGGGCCGTACGGCGACGTCTGGGTCGACAACGCCGACCGCCTCGGGGTCGACCTCACCTCGATCGACACGATCTTCCTGTCGCACTGGCACTGGGACCACAGCGGAGGGCTTCCCGTCGCGATCGAAGCGATCACCGCAGCGAGACGCCACGCCGGCATCGACGATCCGATCGTCGTCGACGTTCATCCCGATCGGCCCGACCAGCGCGGCATTCAGTCGCCCGGTGGCACGTTCGTGATGTTGCCCGAGGAGCCGAGCCTCGACGCGCTCTCGTCGGCTGGAGCGAACGTCGAACAGCATGGCGACGACCACCTGCTCGCCGATGGGTTCTTTCTCGGGAGCGGCACCATCGAACGCACGACGGCCTACGAAGCCGGCCTCGTCGGTCACCACTCGTTCCGATTCGGAGCGGGCGCGGACGGTGGCGATCTCGTGGTCGCCGACCCGATGATCATGGACGAACGTTTCGTTGCCGCCGACGTGCGCGGACGCGGCGTGACCGTGCTGTCGGCGTGCTCGCACGCGGGCATCGTCAACGCCTGCCTCGGAGCGAAGGCCCGCTATCCAGGAGCGCCGATCGACGTCGTGCTGGGCGGATATCACCTGGCGGGCGGCCCGATGGAACCTCGCATCGGCCCGACGGTCGACGATCTCGACACACTCATCCAGCCCAGGATCGTCGCCCCTGGCCACTGCACTGGATGGCGAGCAAAGGCAGCGCTCGCCGACCGCTTCGCGCCGGGTCGGTACGGGCCGTCGGTCGTCGGGACGACGTACGTGCTTGCGGCCGAGTGAACCACGGGGGAACTGGCACACTGGACGTGGCCGAAAGGACACGCCATGCCCTCAGCGATCCGGATCGAACAACTCGTCAAGACGTTCGGTTCCACCCGAGCCCTCGACGGGCTCGACCTCGAGGTGCGCACCGGTGAGGTCCACGGGTTCCTCGGCCCGAACGGCGCCGGCAAGACCGTCACCATCCGCATCCTGCTCGGGCTGCTGCGCGCCGACAGCGGGACCGTCAGCCTGCTCGATGGCGATCCGTGGCGCGATGCCGTCGACCTGCATCGCCGCATCGCGTACGTTCCCGGCGACGTCAACCTCTGGCCGAACCTCTCCGGCGGCGAGACGATCGACCTGCTGGCGCGCCTGCGCGAAGGCGGCGGGGCCACCGGGCGTCAGGCCGTCGACCTGGCCAAACGAAACGACTTGATCGAGCGACTCGCACTCGACCCGACGAAGAAGAGCCGGACCTACTCCAAGGGCAACCGTCAGAAGGTGGCGCTGATCGCCGGGCTGTCGTCGCGGGCCGAACTGCTGCTGCTCGACGAGCCGACCTCGGGCCTCGACCCGCTGATGGAGTCAGTCTTCCAGGAGTGCGTGATCGAAGCGACGGCCGAAGGTCGCACTGTTCTGCTGTCGAGTCACATCCTCGCCGAGGTCGAGAAGCTGTGCGATCGCGTCACGATCATCCGCCAGGGACGCACGGTGCAGACCGGCACGCTCGACGAGATGCGTCACCTCACACGCACGAGTATCGCCGTTGCCACCGATCGCCCGATCACCGGACTCGACACGATCGAGGGCGTTCACGACGTGGCCGTCGACGACGGTCAGGTTCGATTCGACGTCGATGCCGGCGCACTCGATGGAACGATCCGTCACCTGTCGAGCTTCGGCATCCGTTCGCTGGTGAGTCAACCGCCGACGCTCGAGGAGTTGTTCCTGCGTCACTACGGCGACGAACTCGACGCCGCGAACGGTCGTCACGAGCGAGCCGCGCCATGACCGGTGTCGCGATCGATGCGTTGTCGGGAGTCACGGCAGTGCGAGCCTCGCATGACGATCCGTCGCCGGGCTCGTCGTTCACCGGCACCCGCCGGCTGTTGCGGTTGGTGCTTCGTCGCGACCGGTTCCGGATCGCAATGTGGATGTTCGGTCTCGTCGGTCTCATGACGGTGTCGGCATCGAGCATCGTGGCGCTCTACACGACGCAGGAAGCTCTGGAGGGCTACGCCCGCACGGTGCGAGGCAACTCGGCGCTGATCATCCAGGCCGGGCCCGGCTACGGCCTCGACGATCCGACGCTCGGCGCCGTCGTGATGAACGAGACGTCGCTGTGGCTGTTCATCGCCGCCGCGGTGATGAGCGTCTTCATGGTGGTCCGACACACCCGCACCGAGGAAGAAGCCGAGCGGGCCGAGCTGGTGCGAGCAGCGCCGGTCGGGCGCCATGCCGCCCTCGCCTCGGCGATGATCGGAGCGTTGGTGGTCAACGCAGCGATTGCAGCGGGCAATGTGGTGTCGCTGCTGGCCTTCGGGCTCCCGGCGGCCGGGTCGCTCGCGTTCGGTGCTTCGATGATCGGCGTCGGGATGGTGTTCGCGGGCGTCGCGGCAGTCACCGCACAGGTAGCCAGCGGCTCGCGGACCGCACTCGCTGCCGCTGGACTCGCCGTCGGCATCGCCTTCGTGTTGCGTGCGATCGGCGATGTCGGCAACGGCCTGCTCTCGTGGGCATCGCCGATCGGTTGGGCCCAGGCGATCCGCGCGTACGCCGACGAACGCTGGTGGGTGCTGGTGTTGCCCGTCACGGCCACCGTGGCGCTGGTTGTGGCCGCGCGAGCACTGCAGGATCGCCGCGACTACGGCAGCGGACTGGTGGCACAGCGCAGCGGGCGTCCCGAGGCCACCGCGCAGTTGTCGACGGCACTCGGACTCGCGGTGCGACTCCAGCGAGGTTCGCTCGTCGGATGGGCGGCCGGGCTCGGAGCCCTCGCGTTCTTCTACGGGCTCGTCGCCGATCAGGCCGAACAGATCATCGAAGACAACCCGGACATGGCCGACTTCTTCGCGCAACTCGGCGTCGCGTCGGTGACCGACGCCTTCTTGTCGACCGCAATGCTCATCATGGCGCTGTTCGCCACCGGGTTCACCGTGTCATCGGTGCTTCGTCTGCGTTCCGAGGAGGTGGCGGGTCGCGTCGACCCGGTTCTCGCAGCGCCGATCGGTCGACGACGTTGGGCGTGGAGCCACCTCGCGGTCGCGTTGGTGGGCACAGTCGCCGTGGCACTCGTGTGCGGCGTGGCGATGGGCGCCGGCGCGGCGCTCGTACTCGGCGAGGCCGCCCGGGTCAGCGAGCTGGCAGCGGCCGGCCTGGTGATGGTGCCGGCGATGTGGTTGCTCGCCGGAGCGACGTTGCTGATCTATGGCCTGTTGCCGCGCTGGTCGCTCGGTGCCTGGGCGCTGGTGGTGTGGGCCTTCGTGGCGGCAATGTTCGGCAGCCTGCTCGATCTGCCGCAGTGGTTGCTGAACCTCTCGCCGTTCCAGCACGTCCCGGCGCTCCCTGCATCCCCGATGTCGTGGCTGCCGGTCATCGTCCTCACGGCGATGGCAGTGGCATTGATCGCGGCCGGCCTCGCAGCGCTCGATCGCCGCGACATGGCCTGACGCACACGCGCAGCGCCGTCAGAGAATCACCGCCAGTCCAGCGATCAGGACGATGACCAGGATGGTGAGGCCGATGTAGTGGATCCTCCGGTTCGGCGCGTCGGGAGGCGGTGGGGAGGACGGCAGTGAGGACGTCATGTCAGGACCTTTCGAGTCGATGTCGGAGTCGAGCGGGAATCGTCCCGCGTTCGTCGAGCCGGTTCATGAACGGTGTCGCAGTGACTCCGTGGAGGGCGATCGAGATCAGAATCGTCAGCGAGGTGATCGCCCAGAGAGTCTGCATGGCGCCGGTCTCGAAGTCGCCGTTGTTGAAGGCATACGAGAGGTAGTACACGCTGCCCATGCCTCTGATGCCGAAGAACGCGATGGCAGCGCGCTCCCAGCGGTGCACCGGCGAGCCGAACAGGCCGACCAACCCGGTGACGGGCCTGACGACGGCGACGAGCGCCACCGCCACGGCCACCTCGCGCCAGCGCAGTCCAGCGAGGATTCCATCGCCGATGAGCGCACCGAAGCCGATCAGCACGAGTGCCAGCATCATCGCCTCGAACTGCTCGGTGAAGGCGTGCATGCGCACGCGATGGTCATCGTCGGTGCGGGTGAGCGCAGCGACGAACACGGCGATGAATCCGTACCCCTCGATGGCCTCGGTGAGTCCGTACACCAGCAGGATCGAGCCCAGCGAGAACAGACCCTGGACGGCGTCGGATCGCCGCTGGCGTTCGCTGCGCTGCGCGAACCAGGCGAGGCCACGCCCCAGCAGCCATCCCGCTGCGACGCCCGCCACGATTCTGTAGGCGACGTCGAGCGTCACCCACCGCCCGAACGCTGCGCCCAGCGACCCGGCGCTCGCCACGCCGAGCGCGAGATAGGTGAACGGGAATGCCAAGCCGTCGTTCAGTCCGGCCTCTGCGGTCAGGGTGAAACGCACTTCGTCCTCGTCGTGTGATCTCGGAGCGCCGACCTGGACATCGGATGCGAGCACCGGGTCGGTGGGTGCGAGCACGGCGCCGAGCAGGATCGCTGGTGCGAGGCCGAGGCCGAGCCACCACACCCCGAGTGCAATGGTCGCCGCGATCGTGAGCGGCATCGTGATCGCGAGCAGACGCCAGACCGAACTCCAGCTGGCGAGACCCGGACGACGTTCCAGTTTCAGTCCCACGCCTGCCAGCGAGATGATCACCACCAGCTCGGTGACGACTTCGATCGCCAGCGAGTCCGACGACGATGTGAGTGGCATCGGTCCGGCGAGCTGCTCGGACCCCCAGAACAACACGGCGCCGCCGGCCACGTACACGATTGGCAGCGAGAGCGGGCGATCGGCGAACAGCCCGGGCAGCACGGTCATCGCCAACAGCGCCGTGCCCGCCAACAGGAACCAACCGATGTGGACGTCGATCATGATTCGACGGCTCTACCCGCGACGGACGTCGCGCAACCGTTTGTGTCACCGGAATGGTGGCGGCGATGATGTCACGATGGCCACACCGCAAGCGGGCATCTTCGCCCTCGGCACTCGTACTCATCATCATCTCGAGTACGACATCCGCGCGGGAGTCGATCGAGCGGACATCGCGACCGCACTGGCTCGTCTCGGCGAGCCGCACGTCACCGGCGGCGGGAGCAACATCGTGATCGGGTTCGGCGCCGACCTGTGGCGGCGACTCAGCACGACGACTCCCAGCGACCTCGGGGTGTTCGAGCCGATCGAGGGCCTTCACGGCCATCGTGCGCCGAGCACCCAACACGACATCTGGGTGTGGATCCACGGCACGGGCGTCGACGGAGTGCTCGACACCGCCACCGCGATCACCGCAGTCCTTGCGTCGATCGGGGACCTCGTGGATGAGACCGACTGCTTCGTGTACCACGACAGTCGCGATCTCACGGGATTCATCGACGGCACGGCAAATCCGGGCGCCAACTCCGCTGCAGGCGTGGCACTGATCGCCGACGGGCACCCGGGCGCCGGTGGCTCGCACGTGATCGCCCAGCGGTGGGTGCACGATCTCGACTCGTTCAACGAACTCGACGTCGAGTCGCAGCAGCGCGTGTTCGGTCGCACGAAGGTCGACAGCGTTGCGCTGCCGCGTGAGGTCCGGCCGGCCGATGCTCACATCATGCGTGCCGAGTTGCTCGACGACACCGGCGCGGAGCGCGAGATCTATCGTCGCAGCGTGCCGTTCGGAAGCGTGGGGGAGCGGGGTCTGTACTTCCTGGGATTCAGCTGCGAGCGGGAGCGGTTCGACGGCATGTTGGCGCAGATGTTCGGGACCACCGGCGACGGTGTCCACGACCGGTTGCTCGACTTCACGCGTGCGGTCACCGGCTCGTACTACTTCGCGCCGGGCCTCGAGGACCTGGCGGCGGTCAACGGATGACCATTCTGCGCGTGATCGGGTTCGACCATCTGGTGTTGGGGTGCGCCGACGTCGAGTCGACGCTGGCCTGGTATCTCGATCTGATCGGGTTGGAACCGGTGCGTGTCGATGAATGGCGCCGAGGCGAGGCGCCGTTTCCGTCGGTGCGTGTCGACGATGACACGATCATCGACCTCGTCCCCGGTCCGACCGCCGACGGTCGCCTCGACCACATCTGCATCGTCGTCGAGCCTGTCGACCTCGCAGCGCTTGTCGCTTCGGGCGAGTTCGATGTCGTCGAGGGCCCGGCCCGACGCTTCGGCGCCCGCGGCGACGGCACGTCGCTCTACGTGCGCGATCCAGACGGTCTCGTGGTGGAGATCCGTCACTACGGCTGAACAGGATTCGATACGGTCTGCACCGTGCAGGTGTTCCTCGGATCTTCGTTGCTCACCTTCGATGGGACCATCGTCGAGGCGTTCGGTGCCACCGCGAATTCGAACGGTCGACTCCATCGCGCTGCGCTCGACCGCGTCGAGGTGGGCGAGACCCGCAAGGAGGGGTATCTGCAGTTGCACACGATCTGGCGGACATCGCCGGTGATGGTGATGTTTCCGAAGGACCAGAAGCCCTCCGCCGAGCAGTTCGCCGCACAGGTGAACCAAGCCACCGGTTGATCCCGATCCTGCCGGATCGCTGCCGGGTACGCTCGGCCCGTGTCCTCCCGTCGGTCCGTGGGTGCTCTCCTGGTGCTCGTCTCGTGGTTGCTCGTTGCGTGTGGAAGCGACGAGACCGCCGGCGACGAGTCGTCATCGGCTGCGCGCGCGATTGAGATCACCGCCGTCGAGTACGCGTTCAACGGCGATCCCGGCGCGATCGAGCCGGGTGACACGATCGAGTTCGACGTCGAGAACGTCGGCGAGGTCGACCACTCGCTGGAAGTTCTCTCGTCGACTGGGAGCTCACTCGGGCGCACCGAGCGGATCGCCCCGGGTGCGACTGCCACCATCACGGTCACCTTCGACGACGCCGGCGTCTACCGCCTGATCTGTGACGTCGACGACCACCTCAGCCGAGGTCAGACGGCCAGCATCACCGTCGGCTGACGGTCGCTCAGGGCTCGAGTTCGTCGACGAACGCGGCGATCAGCACGGCGACCTCGGCCGCGTGGCTGTCCTCGTGCATCGAGTGGCCGCCGCCGTCGACGACGACGAGTCGAGCGTGCGGCATCTTGCGTTCGAGGTACTGCCCGGCGCCGGTGTACTCCGGACGGTCGTCGCCGCCGGCGAGCACCAGCGTCGGTGTCGTCATGTCGGCGAGTCGGTCCATCACGACCGAGTCCTCCTGGAGGTTCATGGTCGTCACCTGCTCCGGCACGCCGAATCGGTGGGCGTTGCGTCGCGAGCGGGCATTCCACTCCTCACGCTTCGCGTCGTCTCGATACCCGGGGCCGGTGTTGAGTACGACGACGCCGCTCACGGCGTGCGGGCGGGTCGCTGCGTAGGCGAGCGCAAGGTAGCCGCCGAGCGAGTGCCCGACGAGCACAGGTGGAGCGTCGAGGTCGGCCAGGATGTCATCGACGTCGACGAGCGTGCGGTCTCGGGTGTACTCGGAGGGGTCATCGAGCACGGGGGAGTCACCGTGGCCGAGCAGGTCTGGTGCGACGACGGTGAAGCGGTCGTCGAGCAGTTCCATGCACCGATTCCAGGTCGCGGCCGACGTGCCCATGCCGTGGAGGAACACGATCGGCGCGCCCGAGCCGCGGGCGACGACGTGGAGTCGGCTGCTCACTCGCCGTACTCGTGCTCGGGTGCCGGGTACACGCCGGACTCGACGTCTTCGCGGAACGACACGGCGGCGTCGAGCAACGTCTGGCCGATCGATGCGTACTGCTTGACGAACTTCGGGATGCGTCCGCGGGTGAACCCCGCCCAGTCGCTCCACACCAGCAACTGGCCGTCGCACTCCGGGCCGGCGCCGACCGAGATCGTCGGGATCGAGAGCTCCTTGGTCACCTGCGCAGCGACCCCCGATGGCACCATCTCGAGCACGACGGCGAACGCTCCGGCTTCTTCGACCGCGTGGGCGTCGGCCAGCAGTTGCTCGGCGCCTTCGCCGCGTCCTTGGATGATGTGGCCCCCCAGGCCGTGCTCGCTCTGGGGGGTGTAGCCGATGTGTGCCATCACGGGAATCCCGGCGCGCACGATCCGCTTGATCTGTTTTGCGCTGCGCACACCGCCTTCGAGCTTGACCGCGTGGGCGCCCGTCTCCTTCATGAACCGGATCGCCGTGGCGAGGGCATCGTCGGGGCCGTTCTCGTAGGAACCGAACGGCATGTCGGCGATCACGAGCGCCCGCTTGGCACCGCGGACGACCGCAGCGGTCAGCGGAATCAGTTCGTCGACGGTGACCGGGATCGTCGTGTCGTAGCCGAACACGGTGTTGCCGGCGGAGTCGCCGACGAGCAGGAAGTCGATGCCGGCATCGTCGAAGATCGACGCCGACAGGAAGTCGTAGCTCGTCAGGCCGGTGATCTTGATGCCCTGCTCCTTCGCCCGCTGGAAGTGGCGCGTACGGACACGTTTGAGGGCAGGATCGGCCTGGTCGGACCCGTAGGGCCGCTGTTCGTCGGTCACCCGACCACCGTAGACCGTTGGGCAGAATGCCCCAAGCGGTTGCGGACGTCGGTCAGTCGTCGGACCAGGGGACGTCGGGCAGCTCATCGAGCGCACCCATGAGATGCTTGACGAATCGGTGCTGGATGTCGGCCAGATAGGCCGAGTCCGCTTCTATGCGATGCTCGTCGAACACCAGCGACTCGTTCCGGTAGATCGCCAGGTCGAACGGCGGTCCCACCGACAGGTTGGCCCTCGTGGTGCTGAGCATCGAGCCCAGCGCGATCTTCATGCCGACCCCGAGGTCGGGCCGCACCAGCGTGACGAGTTCCAGCCAGAACTTGCCGAACTTCGTCTCGCCGATCTGCAGGAACGGGCGAGTCTTGGACGACCGGATGTAGTTGCCCTCCGGGTAGACGAGGAAGATCTCGGGCGCTTCCCCCTGGATCTGGCCGCCGAGGATGAACGTCGCCGTTCCGTCCGCTCCGGACGTCGCGAGCGACTCGCGGTGACTCGCCACGACCTCGCGGCTGACGCGGCCGAGATAGAGGGCGGCTTCGAAGAGGCGATCGACCGTGGCAAGGGTCTCGCGGCCGTCGTCGGCGTCGAGGTCGCGGTTGATCCGGTCGAGCACTTCCTGGGTGGTGGCGAGGTTCCCTGCTGACTGGATCACGAACGCTCGGTCCGCCGCAGGCTGCAGCACGTGCATCTTGCGGTAGATGCTGATGTTGTCGACACCCGCGCTGGTGCGGGTGTCGGAGAGGAACACGATCCCCTCGTCGAGCTTGATCGCCAGGCAGTACGTCACGGCAGGCGTCCCGCGGCACGGGCAGCGTCCTCGGCTGCGGTCAACTGGCCCTCGACGATCTTCAGGCCGTTGCGCCAGAAGTTCGGATCGGCGAGATCGCAGTCGACGATGCGGGCGAGGTTCTCGGGCGTGTCCGACCCGCCGGCGCGCAGCAGGTCGAGATAGGCGGGCACGAACGCATCGCCCTCTTCCTGGTAGCGGGCGTACACCGACAATGCCAGCAACTGGCCGTAGGCGTAGGCGTACACGTAGCCGGGGGAGCCCATGAAGTGCGGAACGTAGCTCCACCAGTTGCGGTACCCGTCCGTGATCTCGACCGAGTCGCCGAGCATTGCGTGTTGGCTCTCGGCCCACAGGTCGCCGAACCGTTCGACGCTCAGCTCGCCCTCGGTGCGACGAGCGGTGTGCACGGAGTGCTCGAAGCGGTTCATGGCGATCTGGCGGAACACCGTGGCGATCGAGTCCTCGAGCGACGTCGCCAGCAGTGCGAAGCGCTCGTTGGGATCGTCGATCATCGACAGCAGCCGGTTGCTGGTGACCGTCTCACCGAACACCGACGCGGTCTCGGCGAGCGTCAAGGGGGTGCTCTGGTGGAAGATGCCCTGCTCGCGGGCCAGGTAGAAGTGCACGCCGTGGCCGAGTTCGTGCGCCAGCGTGGCGACGTCTCGTGACTTCGAGGTCCAGTTGAGCAGGACGTACGGGTGGTGGTCCGGTGACACGCCCGCTGCGAATGCGCCACCGCGCTTGCCCGGGCGAACGGGGGCATCGATCCACGACTCGTCGATGAAGCGGTCGACGATCCCTGCCAACTCGGGCGAGAACGAGGCGTAGGCATCGCGGACGATCTGGGTGCCCTCGGCCCAGCCGATGTCACGATCGGCGGTGGCCACCGACGCCATGCGGTCGTAGTCGGCGAGCCTGTCGAGGCCGAGCACCTGCGCTTTGAGCGTGTACCAGCGCTGGGCGATCGAGTAGTTGTCGACGACGGCGTCGACGAGGGCCTGCACCGACTCGTCGGAAGCCTCGTTGGCGAGGTTGCGTGACGAGATCCACGACGGGTAGCCGCGCAGTCGGTCGTCGATCGACTTGTCGAGCAGCAGCGTGTTGAACAGAAAGGCGCGGGTACGCAGACCGGGCTCGAGACCGGCGGTGATGCCGTCGGCGACCTGCTTGCGCACGGCCCGGTCGGGGTGCTGCAGGATCGAGGCGGCCTGCATCAGCGGTCGACCCGGACCGCCGAACTCGTCGGGGAGGTCGACGGTGATCGCCGAGGTCAGTTCGTCGAAGAGCCGGGTCCATGCGGAAAATCCGGTCTGGCTCTTTTCGGCGACGATCGTCTCCTCGGCCTCCGACAACAGGTAGGGCCGGCTCAGGCGGAGGTTGTCGAGATGGTGCCGGCAGAAGTCCAGACGAGGATCGGCCAGGATGGCGGCGACGTGGTCGTCGTCGGCTGCGGCCCATTCGAGGTCGATGAAGATCAGCTTCGTGCCGATCGCCGTCGAGCGCTCCTGCGCCGCTGCCATCGCCGCACCGCGGGCGGGGTCGTCGGTGGCCGTCGAGAACGCCAGCATCGCGTGGTAGCCGGCTCGTGACATCAGATCCTGGAGCTCGGCCAACCGGTGCATCGCATCGGCCAACTCGCTCGCATCGAGGCTGCCGATGCGCCCGCGCAGCGAGGTCAGGTCGTCGGCGAGCGCGTCGGCGCGATCGAACAGATCCGCCGGCGTTGCACCGTCGGGCAGGATCGTGTCGATGTCCCACGCCACGTCGGCGGCGGTGAGATCACCATCTGGCTGTCGGGTGTCGGTCGGGCTCTCGTCGACGGTCATGGCGGAGAGTCTGCCCCGTCGCTCAATCCTCTGCACCGCTCGACGCACATCAGATGTCGGATACCGGGTGTGCGTCGTCGTGGGGGAGCACGACCCGATCAGCGACCTCGCCCATGTCGGGCCACAGGACCTCGATCATGGCGATGGCGATGCCGACGGCGACCAGTTGGGCAGCGATGAATGCCGGTGCGCTGGCGGGTTCGATGCCGGCGAAGGTGTCGGAGAACATCCGGGCCACGGTGACGGCGGGGTTGGCGAAGCTCGTCGACGACGTGAAGTAGTAGGCGCCGGCGATGTAGCCGCCGACCGCGAAGGCGACCACCGAGGCGCGGCCCGCTCGCACGACACCGAAGATGACGAGGAGCAGCCCGAGCGTTGCCACGCCCTCGGAGAACACGAGGTTGAGTGAGGATCGGTCCTTCGTCGACCATTCCACGGCGTTCAGGTCGAACATGAGGTTGGCTGCCATCACGCCGACGATGCCGCCGAGCGTCTGCGCTGCGATGTACCAGACGGCGGTCGGCGTGTCGATGCCGCCGAACCACCGGTCGGTGATGGTGACCGCCGGGTTGAAGTGGGCGCCGGACACCGCGCCGAACGCCAGGATCAGCGCAATGAGGACGCCGGCGGTGGCGAACGCGTTCTGGAGGAGCTGGAGCCCGACGTCGTCGGTGAGGTTCTCGGCCATGATGCCCGAGCCGACGACGGCCGCGAGCAGGAACGCCGTGCCGACGAACTCGCCCGTCAGGCGCCGCACATTGGGTCGCCAGCTGACCGGTGTTGCCATCACACCTCCAGGCTGCTGATCAACAACTCGACGCGGTCGCGGATCTCGTCACGCACGGTCCGGACGAACTCGACGGGTTGGCCGGCCGGATCGGTGAGTTCCCAGTCTTCGTACCGCTTGCCGGGGTACACCGGGCACACGTCGCCGCAGCCCATCGTGATCACGACGTCGGCGGCACGGGCCTGTTCGTCGGTCCAGCGTTGCGGCTGCCGGCCCCCGATGTCGATGCCGACCTCGGCCATCGCCGCCACCGCAGCCGGGTTGACCTGATCGGCGGGTTCGGATCCACCGGAGTACACCTCGACGCGATCTCCGGCCAGGTGCCGCAGCCAACCCGCTGCCATCTGGGATCGTCCGGCGTTGTGCACGCAGAGGAACAACACGGCGGGTCGCTGATCGGTCATCAGTGGTCTCCTTCGGTGGGTGGTGGGGGGAGTGGTGGAGCGAGCAGCGCACTGAGTTCGGCGAGGCGGTCGTAGCGGAGGCGGAACCAGGCCCACTTGCCGCGCTGCTCACGTTCGAGCAATCCGGCGGTGACCAGGAGTCCGAGGTGGTGACTCACCGTCGGTTGGCTGCGATCGACCGAGTCGGGAAGGTCGCAGGCGCACACCTCACCGCTCGGCGATGTCGCAATGATCGAGACCAAGCGGAGGCGGACCGGGTCCGCCAGCGCCTTGAGCGCTGCCGCCAGTTCGTCGGCCTGTTCGTCGGTCAGCGCGTCGCCGCTCACCGATCCGCAGCAGGTTGCGCCGCCCGGCGCGACTTTCGTATTGACGTTCATCGATTTGGAACGATAACATATCGATCATCATCAATACAACAATTGGGAGAACAACCATGCGCCTCCAACTCGCCCTCAACGTCGACGACCTCGACACGGCGATCGACTTCTACAGCAAGATGTTTGCCACCCCGCCGGCGAAGGTTCGTGAGGGCTACGCCAACTTCGCGATCGAGAACCCTCCGCTGAAGCTCGTGCTCTTCGAGGGCGCCGGCGCGTCGGGTTCGATCAACCATCTCGGCGTCGAGGTCGAAACCGCCGCCGAGGTCACCGCCGCCGAGGCCCGCCTGAGCGACGACGGCATCGAGACGACGGGTGTCGACGACACCGTGTGCTGCTACGCCGAGAAGACCGAGACCTGGGTGCATGCACCCGATGGCAACCGCTGGGAGTGGTACGTGAAGCACGGCGACACCGAGCAACTCGAGAACACCGTCACCACGTCCTGCTGCCCCTGACCCGGCGCCGAACTCAGCGCCACCACGTTTGTGCGCAGATTCGGTTGATCCGTCGCACCCGAATCTGCTCGCAAACGTGGGTTGCGATGGTCAGTGGAGGGTGATGCCCGGGGCACCTGAGCTGACGGTACCGATGTGGGCCGCCTGGTGGCCGGTGGCCGCGAGTTCGGAGATGATGCTCTGGGTCTCGCTGGGGTCGACGCCGAACACGAGCCCGCCCGAGGTCTGAGCGTCAGCGAGGAGGAGCTGTTGGACCTCGTCGAAGCCGCTGACGTCGACGAATTCCAGCGCCCATGCCAGGTTGCGTCTGCTGCCGCCGGGCATCACGCCGTCAGCGGCCAAGTCGACGGCACCCGGCAGAAAGGGCACGGCTGTGAACTCGATGGCGACCGAGACGCCGGACTCGAGCGCCATGCGGCCGAGGTGGCCGAGCAGACCGAAGCCGGTCACGTCGGTGCACCCGGTGACCCCTGCGGCCAATGCCAGACGGGCAGCGATGTCGTTGAGTCGAACCATCGACGCAACCGCGGCGGTGGCCTGGGCCTGTGTTGCCCGACCGTTCTTGATCGCTGTGGTCAACACGCCGACGCCGAGCGCCTTGGTGAGCACGATGTCCTGGCCGGCGCGCAGCCCAGCGTTGGTGAGGAGTCGGTCGGGGTGTGCCTCGCCGGTGACGGCCATGCCGTACTTGGGTTCGGGGTCGTCGATCGTGTGGCCGCCGGCGATCACGAAGCCCGCCTCGTCGGCGATGTCCTGCCCACCGGCGAGCACTTCGCCGAGCAGTGAGGTCGGCAGCTTGTCGGTGTTCCATCCGACGAGGTTGAGCGCGAACAGCGGTCGCCCGCCCATCGCATAGATGTCCGACACGCTGTTCGCTGCGGCAACGCGGCCCCACGTGCGCGCGTCATCGACGACCGGCGTGATGAAGTCGGCGGTCGACACGAGGGCCCGTTCGTCGTCGAGTCGCCAGACGGCGGCATCGTCGCCGGTCTCTGGCCCGACGAGCAACCGATCGGGATGGGCGGAGTTCAGATGGCGCACCACGTGCGCCAGCTCGCCGGGAGCGAGCTTGCAGCCTCAACCGGCGCCGTGGCTGAACTGGGTCAGCCGGATCCGGTCGCGCGCGTTTGCGGGCTCGTCAACTTCACTCATCGTCACCCCCTTGCGTTGCGTTGGTCGGTCACTTCGAGGTCGACCATCAGCTCGTTGGCGATGGCTTCGAGGGCGAGACGGAGATCGGCGGGGTGGGCGCCGGCGGGCATCCGCAACGTCGCAGTCGCCTCGAAGAGCAGCTCACCCGACATCGGCGCCGACGACGCCGACGTCTGGAGCTCCTCGATGCTCACGTTTCGCTGCGCGAGCGCGCCCGCCACTTCGCGGATGATGCCCGGCCGGTCCTGGCCGATGAGGTGGAGCTGGAGGAACTCGTCGTGGTCCGCCTGTCGATCGTTCGCAGCGATGGCCACGGTGACGTCGAGCAGTCCCTGCGCAGTCAGCGTGTCGAGTTCAGCGGTGAGGTCGTCGGTGCGTTCGTCGGGGACGGACACCACGACGATCCCAGCGAACTTGCCGGCGAGTCGAGCCATGTGACTGCGGTCCCAGTTGCCGCCGTGCCGGGCAATCGGCCCCGCGAGCGTGTCGACGAGCCCGGCGCGGTCGTCGCCGATCACGGTGAGCACGAGCGTTGCCATGAACGGAGTCTGGCACGCTTCGGCGGAGATGGTCAGATGCGGCCGGTCAACGAGGCGAGGAACGTGAGGTCGGACGATCCGTAGGTGTCCTGATGCACCTCGACGGTGATGACGTTCGTGCCCGCACGAACGAGCGTGGGATCGAGCGTGATCGCACGATCGAGGCGCTCAGCGGCACCCCAGATCGCATCGAGCGCCCGAGTTTCGTAGGTGACGCCGGTGGCCGCCATGTTGAAGCGATGGGCCTCGACGCCGTTGATTCGCACGATGGCGCCGTCGTCGATCCGCACTGTGAGCGTCAGCTCGGTCGGTGTCCCCGTCGCCGTGAATCGATGGCGGAAATACGTCGTCGGGTACTTCCGGCTGTTCATCGGGCCGAAGGTGACAACGGTGCGTTCGTCTCCATCGCCGTAGCCGAATTCGCCGACACCGGTCATCCAGGTCGCGTCATCGAACTGGACGGAGTTCCATCCTGCCCCCTGATCGCTGCCGTCATCGAGGTACGACCAGACGGCGTCCGGTGCGATCGATGCGGCCAATCCTGCTGGTGGCGGTGGCGGTGGCGGTGGCGGTGGCGGTGTGGCGATGGTTGTTGCAGCCGTGGCGGGCGCAGCGGTGGTGGTCGGGGCAACGGTCGTGGTCGGCGCAATGGTCGTCGTCGTCGAGGTCGTGGTCGGCGCACTGGTCGTCGTCGTCGAGGTCGTGGTCGGCGCAATGGTCGTCGTCGTCGAGGTGGTGGTCGGCGCGACGGTCGTCGTCGCGGTGGTGGTCATCGCTGCGGTGGTCGGTGTCACCGTGGTCGTTGCTGCGACGGAACCGCTGCCGGAGAGGCTGGCGAGGAACGACAGGTCGGACGAACCCAGCGTGTTCTGGTGGACCTCGACGCTCAGCACGTTGGTGCCGACTCGGATCAGCGACGGGTCGACGGTGAACGGGCGGTCGAGCCGCTCATCGGGACCGGAGATCGCGTCAGGGGCCCGTGTCAGGACGCTCACGGGACCGCTCGGGAGGTTGAACCGGGCGACCTCCACGCCATTGAGGTAGGCAACAGCGCCGTCGTCGACCCGGAGTCGCAACGTCAGGTCGTCGGGGACGCCGGATGCGGCGAAGCGGTGGCGGAAGTACGTGGTCGTGTACTTCGGGTTGGCGGACGGGCCGTAGCTCACGACCGTGCGTTCGTCGCCGTCGCCGTAGCCGAATTCTCCGACACCTGTCTTCCACGTCGAGTCGTCGTAGGTCGCCGACGTCCAGCTGCTTGCCTGATCGCTGCCATTGTCGAGGTACGACCAGACGGCGTCCGATGCGACATCGATCCTGCCCGACGGCGGCGCGACGACGGTGGTCGTTGGTGCCGTGGTCCCGGGAACCGTGGTCCCCGGAACCGTTGTCGCCGGCGTGGTGGTGGTGGTGGTGGTGGTGGTGGTGGGGGGGCGATGCGGCGTCGTATGCGACCACGGTGGCAAAGAACGTCAGGTCGTCCGACGCCGGATCCGTCTGGTGGACCTCGACGCCGATCGTGTTGCGCCCCTGGGTGATCAGCGTGGGATCGATGGGGAAGAATCTGACGTCATCTTCGCCGTACCCGTCGCGCGCGAACGCCAACGTCGTGGGCGTGATGGCACCCGACGGCATGTTGTCCCTGGCGACCTCGACGCCGTTGACGTAGACGACGGCGCCGTCGTCGACACGCATGTAGATGCCCGCTGAGGTCGGTGAACTCGTCGCGTCGAACTCCCGACGGAACCACGACGTGGTGTTCTTGTTCGCGGCCGACCCGACGTAGGAGATGCGGGTGCGTTCGTCGCCGTCGCCGTAGCCGAACTCGCCGATGCCGCTCTTCCACGCCGCGTCGTCGAAACCGTTCTGGCGCCAGGCCTGCCCGGGATCGGCGCCGGTGTCGAGGTAGCGCCAGGGTTCATGGCCCCAGACGCTTGCCGCGAACGTCGTGGGTTCGGATCGGGGGAAGATGGCGAACCCCTCGACCCGAACGCCCGAGATCGTCGAGAAGTTGCCGGCGATCACCAGGGCGTTGTCGTCGCCATCGACGGCCCATGCCCCCATGAAACGATCGAAGCTCGGTCGGAAGGTTGCGTCTTCGGCACCGGTGGACCGGTCGTACAGCGCAACTCGGGTCGCTCCGTCGCCCTTCGAGCCGTCGTGGAACCCGGTGAACACCTGGTTGCCGACCAACGCCGCGCCCTGGACGTCGCCGTCGACCATCTGGAGCCAGCTTCGCCGACCGGACGCGGTGTCGAACAGCGACGTGCGGTTGCCGACGCCTGGCACGCCCGAGTGTGCAGCGATCAGTGATCGACCATCGGGAGTGACCTGGAGGTCGTCGACGTAGCCGGTCACACCGGTGAGTTCAGGCCCCACGGTCGCGCCGGTCGCGCCGTCGAGCGTGCTGATGTCGGTGTCGGCTTGGCCGTTGACGTTGTTGTAGGGGCCGCCGATGTACACCTTCGAGGCGTCCGGCGCGGCGGCGATGGCGTACACCGACCCGTCGACGGTGGGACGGAACCCGGCGTCGACGGCACCTGATGTCGGCGACACGGCTGCCGCGCGTGCGCGGCAGCCCGCCGATGGTGGTGAACACCCCGCCGACGTAGAGCTTCCCGCCCGCCAGCGACAGGTTGTAGACGTTGCCGTTCGTGTCGGCGGAGAAGCCGGAGCGCACCGCTCCGGTCGTGGCGTCGATCGCTGCGAGTCGGGCCCGGCTGACCCCGCCGATCGAGGTGAACACGCCACCGACGTAGAGCGTGTTGGCGTCGATCTGAATGTTGTAGACGGCGTTGTCGGCGTCGGCGCGGAACGAGGGGATGAGCGCCCCAGTGCGCGCATCGAATGCGGCGAGGTTGCGTCGGCTGACACGCTGCGTGCCGTCGGGACTGATCGCTTCGGTGAACGTGCCGCCGACGTAGATGGTGCTGCCGACCTTCAATATCGATCGTCCGACGCCGTTGAGTCGCCACGACTGCATCGGAACCGAGGAGTACGACGATTCGCCCGCAGCGTTCGCCCGTGTCGGTTCGGACGCCGCCGCCAGCGGCATCATGAGGCCGAGACACAGCAGTGCTGTCGTCGCCCGCAACCATGTGTTGCCGCGCCGGGCCTCACGCTGCGCGAGAGTGCGTGAGCGCAGCGTCCTTCTCGGGATCCGCATCCCCGACCTCCGCCTTCGCCTTGATTGGGCCTTGACACTATGTCAGCGACGCCCGCAGCGCCAGCGAAAATCGACCGCTCGCGGTGACCAACGAACGCGACGGGTGACGAGGTTCGTCGCCGGCGGAGCGGGTAGCACCCGGCATGGGTGACGACGCGTACAGGCACGAGACGCAGGAACGCCGCCGACGCGGGCAGGATGAGGAGATGGATCGCGATCAGCCTCGGCGGGTGCTGGTGCTCGGCGCGACCGGTTACGTCGGGGGTCGTCTCGTGCCGCAGCTCATCGAAGCGGGATACATCGTTCGATGCCTCACTCGCACGCCCGAGGGTCTGGCCGCGACACCGTGGGCTCGAGATGTCGAGGTCGTCGGTGGCGACCTCGCCGATCTGTCATCGATCGAGGCAGCGTTCGACGGCGTCGATCAGGTGGTGTATCTCGTCCACTCGCTCGGCGTCGGCGACGACTTCATGCAGCAGGAACGCTTGACCGCGCGCCATGCCCGCCTCGCCGCCGAACGCGCCGGCGTCCGCCACCTCGTCTACGTCGGTGGACTCGGTGACGACTCCGACGAACTGTCCCCGCACCTCCAGTCCCGCCATGACGTGGGCATCGAACTCGCCGCGGGTGCGACTCCCGTCACCGAGCTCCGTGCGGCGATCATTCTCGGTGCCGGGTCGGCGTCGTTCGAGATGTTGCGCAGTCTCGTCGAGGTGTTGCCGGCGATGCTGGCGCCGCGCTGGGTGACCACCACCCGTGTCCAGCCGATCGCGATCGTCGACCTCCTCACGTATCTCGTGGCGGCAGTCCGACGGGGGCCGGCCGCTCACCACGACGTCATCGAGATCGGCGCCCGCGAGCAACTCACATATCGCGACCTGATGCACATCTACGCGGACGTGGCGGGTGTGCGTCGACGGCTGATCGTGCCGGTGCCGTTTCTCACGCCGCGTCTGTCGGCGCACTGGGTCAACCTGGTCACGCCCCTGCCCAAGGCGCTCGCCGACAGTCTCATCGGCAGCTTGAAGAACGACGTGGTCGTCACCGACGACAGCGCAGGCCAGTTGTCTGCGCACGAGCCGCTGGGTGTCGCCGCCGCGATCGAGGCAGCGTTGTCGGCCGTGGACGATCTCGACATCCCCACGCGGTGGTCGGGGTACTCGTCGCGTCAGCTTGCTGCCCGACCGGCACCGTGGGATCCGTCGTGGGCGGGTGGCACGGTCTACGAGGACTGTCGCACCCTGACCGTCGACGCCGCGAGCGCGGACGTGCAGCGTGTCGTGCGCGGCGTCGGCGGAGCGAGAGGCTGGTACGGCTTCGGGCCATTGTGGGCACTTCGAGGCGCGGTCGACAAGGCGGTCGGCGGCGTCGGGTTGCGCCGTGGCCGCCGACACCCCGACGACATCGGCGTCGGCGAAGCACTCGACTTCTGGCGGGTCGAGGCGATCGGAGACGACCTCTTCCGCCTGCACGCCGAGATGAAGGTGCCGGGCGACGCGTGGCTCGAATGGACCACGACGGCCGCCGGAGACGGCTCGGGTACGGTCGTCACGCAACGGGCACAGTTCGTGCCGAAGGGGATCTTCGGCAGGGCGTACTGGTGGGTGCTCGTCCCGTTCCACGCGGTCATCTTCCCGGCGATGCTTCGCCGCATGATGCGCGCCGTCGACGACGCCGCCTGAGTTGCAGCGGGTTTCGTTCTGCTCCCGTTGGGAAGCACTGCGGCAGAACATCTCGACCAGGAGGTCACCATGTCCACTGTCACCGAAACCGCCAGCGACGCGATCGACGCACTTCGAGACGTCGGAGGGCGTCTGGCAAACGAGTTCCCGTCGGGCGTCACGCCGTCCCGGCTTGCCTCCAACCTCGAATGGCCCTCCAACCTCGAATGGCCAACCAACATCGAGTGGTCGGACGATGTCGTCGATCGGGTCGTCGGTGGGAGCCGCTCGCTCGTGCGGCGTCCGCTGCTGATCGGCGGAATCGTCGTCGGCGCGATCGTTGCCGTTGTCTGGTTCGCACGGCGTCGCCGTTCGTCGGCCGACGTCGAGCATCGGACCCGTCATGCAGCCGAAGCCAGCGCGGCATGATCGATCGGTTTCGACGCTGCAACGGATGGGGAGGCTGGGACCATGACCAGCCTCGACATCAATTCTGAGATCACCCGTCGACTCGACGAGCTGACGCGACGCCTCGACCGCCTCGAAGCCGACCTCCCGGCAATTCCTGCCAAGGCAATCGGGGTGACTCGAGCGGCTGTCCATCGAGTGAACAGCACCGCCACCGACGTCGCCACCGACGTCGGCCGCCAGCTGGATCAGTTGACGACGACGGCGAACGCCGCGTGGTCGACGAGCATCGGTCAAGCACGGTCGGCCGTCGAGCGCACGTCGTCGACGGCGCGCCGAACCAGCAAGGAAACGATCGGGCAGGCTCGAGCGCAGACGAAGCGCACAGGAGCGGCCGCTCAGTCCGCGACGACCGCCCTGCTCGACGATGCCGCGTGGGCGATCGACCCGGACGGCGACGGACGACCCGCATCGCTCGATGACTGGACGAAGCCGGAGCTGTACGAGCGTGCGCAGGAACTCGAGATCGAGGGTCGCAGCTCGATGAGCAAACCTGAACTCGTTCGAGCGCTTCGGTCGGCCTGACCCTCCTGGATCCCGGCGACTGGTGCCCACGCGAGCTCGATCGCTAGCGTACGAGGTCGGCGGCACCCCCACCGCTCGGACGTCTCAGGAGATCCATGAACACCAGCGCATCCCGCCTCATCGAGCCCAGCTTCTGGACCCAGACGCTGGAGGATCGGATGACCGAATTCGCCGACATCCGTGAACTCGGTGCCGTGCTCCCCATCGAGGTGCCCAACACCCTCGACGGCGACACGACCGAGACGATCTACGCGCTGCCCCGCTTCGACGAGGTCGTCCAGGTCAGCAAGCATCCCGACCAGTTCTGCTCCGGCAAGGGTGCCACCTCGGTGTTCGACCTGCCGATGGAGATGCTCGAATTCTTCGGTGGCTTCATCAACATGGACAATCCGCGCCATGCGCACCAGCGACGCATCGTCGCCTACAGCTTCACCCCGACCGAGTTGCAGAAGGTGTTCACCTCGGTCGAGGCGATCTGCACCGAGGTGATCGACGGGTTCTGCGAGCGCGGCGAGGTCGATCTGGTCGAGGTGCTGTCGCAGCCGTTCCCGTTGCTGATCATCTGCGACATGATGGGCATCCCCCGCAGTGAGTTCAAGACGGTCCTCGACGCCACCAACGTCATTCTCAGCGGCGGCGACCCCGAGTTCGTCGGCGAGGACGGTGGCATCGAGGCGTTCCTGAACGCCGGGATGTCGCTGGCCGCGCTGATGGGCGAGTTGATCGAGGAGCGTCGATCGAATCCGACCGACGACCTCACGTCGAAGCTGATCCACAACCAGCTTCCCGAAGACCTGCTCACGCCGGCGGAGATCACGTCGCTGTTCGTGCTGCTCGCCGTCGCCGGCAACGACACGACGCGCACGGCGATCAGCCACGGCGTGAGCCTGCTGTCGAAGAATCCCGACCAGCGCGCGCTCTGGCAGGCCGACGTCGAGGGCGTCACCCAGGGCGCCGTCGAAGAGATCGTGCGTGTTGCCTCGCCGGTCACATTCATGCGTCGCACCGCCACCGGCGATGTCAGCCTTGCCGGCGAGCAGTTCCACGAGGGCGACAAGTTCGTGATGTTCTACGGCGCCGCCAACCGTGACCCGCGTGTGTTCAGCGATCCCGAGCGCTTCGACGTTCGACGCTCACCGAACCCACACGTGGGCTTCGGTGGCCCGGGTCCCCACTTCTGTCTCGGTGCCAACCTGGCGCGCCGTGAAGTGGCCGTGGTCTTCCGCGAGCTCTTCAAGCGTTTGCCCGACCTCGAGGTGACCGGCCCGGCCGTGCCACTCGACACCGTCGGCCTGCCGCTCGTCGGTGGCATCAAGCGGTTGCCGGTCAGCTTCACGCCGACCGCTCGTTCGACCGACTGATCCTCGCCGCCGGTCGGTTCAGTCGGCAAGCTGTTCCAGCATCGCCTTCATCTGTGCGTGGACCGCATTGATCGCCTGCAGCGGCCGCATCATCACCTTGAACTCGGTGATCATCCCGTCGTCGTCGCAGGTGATGATGTCGACGCCGTTGGCGTACTTCCCCTCGACGGTCGTTTCGAACTCCAACACGGCGTGGTGGCCCTGGAGCACCTCCTTGACATACCGGAATCCGCGATCGGAGGAACCGGCCTTCATCGCCTCGGTCACGTCGCCGTCGCTGCCGCCGAGCGTGTTGCCTGCAGCTGTCAGGTAGAGCTTGGTGATGTCGCGGCCCTGCTGCGGGGTGAACACGATCGGCGACAGGAACGTGCAGTCCTCGTGCAGGATGGCATCGAGACCGCCGGGGAGTTCCCCGCGCATGTGGCGGTGCCAGTTGGCGATACAGGTGTCGATCGGTGCCGATGTGCTCATGGTCCGAACGTAGCGTGGCGGCGCGGGTCCGACCGTGAAGGAGGTCCCACCAGCTGACGCCGGCCGGTTCCGGTTCAGTCGGCTGCTGAGTCCTGCTGCTCGGCGATCTGTCGGCGTACTTCGTCCATGTCGATCTCCTTGATCTGGCCGATCAGTTCGTCGAGCGTGTGGGCGGGGAGCGCGCCTGGTTGTGAGAACAGCACCACGTTGTCGCGGATCGCCATCAGCGTGGGAATCGACCGGACGTTGAAGTGGCCGGCGAGTTCCTGTTGCGTGTCGGCGTCGACCTTTCCGAACACGATGTCGGTGTGTTGTTCGGCGGCAGCCTCGAAGACCGGTCCGAACTGGCGGCACGGACCGCACCACTCGGCCCAGAAGTCGACGAACACGGTGTCGTTGTCGTTGATCGTCTCTTCGAAGTTGTCGATGGTCAGTTCGATGGCGGCCATGAGTCCTTGCTCCAATACTGGTGGGGGTATCTGTACTCGTCGTGCAACCGGCCGGTTCGCCCACGTATTCCGGCGGTCGGTCGGGATGGCACCATGTGCCGATGGACCCGTTGACCTACCGAACCATCTCCGTGAACGACGTCGATCTGCAGGTCTCGGTCACGAACGACGGAGGTGAGCGTGGCCTGGCGCTGCTCCTGCACGGATTCCCGGAATCGGCCTTCTCGTGGCGGTACCAGATCCCGGCGCTCGCCGATGCGGGCTACGAAGTCTGGGCGCCGAACCTGCGGGGCTATGGCGAGTCGTCGAAGCCTCCGAAGGTGTCGGACTATTCGATGGATCGTCTGCTCGCCGATATCGGTGGGTTGATCGACGTCTCGGGTCGGACCGACGTCACACTGATCGGGCACGACTGGGGGGCGGCCCAGGCGTGGATGTTCGCGATTCGCCGCGTTCGCCCGTTGGAGCGCCTGGTGGTCATGAACGTGCCGCACCCGGCGTGCATGCAGCGCGAGTTGCGCAGCATTCGCCAGCTGCTCAAGTCCTGGTACATCTTCTTCTTCCAGATTCCGTGGTTGCCCGAGAAGCTGTTGTGCGCCCGACGTGCCAAGGCGGTCGGTGATGCGTTCACCAAGTCCGCAGTCGATCCCACGAGATTTCCCGACGAGGTCGTCGACGTGTACCGGCAGGCGGCGTTGCGCCCCGGCGCCATGCGCTCGATGATCAACTACTACCGGGCAGCATTTCGTGGCGCTCGGGCGTCAGCGTCGGAGGATCTCGCGACGATCGAGACGCCCACGCTGCTCGTCTGGGGCCTGGACGACGTGGCGTTGTCGAAGGAAACGACCAACGGAACGGATCAGTACGTCAGTGACCTCACGATGCGATTCCTGCCAGGCGTCTCGCACTGGGTGCAGCAGGAGGCGCCCGAGACCGTGAACGCAATGTTGCTCGCCTGGCTCGACGGCGTCGACGTACCCGCAGCCTCGGAGGTCCTGGTCGAGCGACTCCCGGAACCGGCACTGAACCGCTGACGGGCGGGCGGCGAGCAGACAGCGACGTGGACTCAGGCGTCGTCGCCGCCTGCGGACGGTGCGTGTTCGATGCGCTCCAAGCGCTCGTGGGCCTCGGCGAGCTTCGCCTCGATTCGAGCGAGCGCCTCGGCCAACACCCGACGGTCGTTCTCCTGCTCGTCACGACTGACGGATCGAATGAACATCGACGTGACGGCGGCCGTGATCACGCTGATCAGGCCGATCGACACCAACATCACGACCGATGCGACAGCCCGACCGACGACCGACGTGGGCGTGTTGTCGCCGTAGCCGACGGTGGTGACCGTCTGGAGGGTGAACCACAGCGATTCGCCGAACGTGTTGTACTGCTTGCCGTCCAACACGCGCATGACGATGGCGCCGACGACGACGAGAATTGTGGTGGTCGAAATGATCGCGGCCGAGGCGTAACGCACCGACGACGGGTTGTTCTGGAAGCGGACGAAGGCCCGGGTGATCTTGGACTGTTGGTTGGCGCTCGTCATGCCGTCATGATCGCCGTCAGAAGCGCTCGGTGCAACGACCCTCGCCCGGCGTCGGCGAACTCCGCGCCTACGATTCCGGCGTGGCCCATCCTGTGATGTTCGATGACGACGACCCGTTCCTCGAACGAGTTCGGCGTTTGGCTGCCCCGCTGCCCAACGCCGACGAGAAGGTGTCACACGGTCGGCCGGCGTTCTTCACCAAGAAGGTGTTCGCCTACTACGGGGGTTCGCTGAAGGTCGACGGTGAGTGGATTCAGCACCCGCACTCGATCGTGGTGCAACCCGACGAAAGTGATCGTCGAGCGCTCGTCGAGGACGACCGTACGTACGTGCCGGCCTACCTGGGGCCGTCGGGGTGGATCGGGATCGATCTCGACGACGCCACCGACTGGGCCGAGATCGCGGAGTTGCTCGACGCGTCCTACCGTCTGACCGCGCCGGCCCGTGACGTCGCAGCACTGGACGCCCAGCGCTGAGCGTCGGTTGCGGATTCTCCGTCGATTTCGGTGCCCGGCCTGGCCCGGTGTGGGTCAGGCGGCGGTACTTCGCCCGGAGCGTGTCGGCGGTCCCGTGTGCTGGACCCTGCCGTCGGGGAGCCGCAGGGTGAGTTCTCGGTGGGGTCCGAGTTCGATGATCCAGCCGTCGTGGTGGATTTTGGTGTGATGGATGCTGCAGACCGGCAGCAGATTGTCGAGATCGGTGCGGCCCTGGTTGCGCCACCAGATGACGTGATGCAGTTTGCAGCGGTCGTAGGCGACCGTGCAGCCGGGGATGGCACAGCACCGGTACAGGCCTCGCAACGCGCGACGTTGCGCCCGGTTCGCCAACCGGGTGGTGCGCCCGAGGTTCAACTCGCCGGGTGCGTGCAGCACGACACCGTTGCGCACGACGACGGCGTGGATGTCGGCGTCACCGGCGAGGGTGGCGAGCACGCGGGTGGGGATCTCGACAGGGATCGAGAACTCACCGACCGGGCCCACCTGACTCTCAGCGTCGGCGTCGATGACCACGACGAACTCGGGCCGCCCCGGCCTCGGGCGTGCCGGTGGCGGGGTGGTGGCCGAGCCGGCACCTGTGTCGACATCTGTGTCATTGGCGGGTTCGTTGCCGAGCGCTTCGTCGAGCAGGAGTCGGGCGACAGCGTGGGCGGCGAGGTAGCGCTGTTTCTCGATCGGATCATCCGGACACTCATCGGGCACTGCTTCACCGAACAAGGCTTGGACCATCGCGTCGATCCGCGCCGCGATCTTGACACCGGTGACCGGGTCGAACTTGACCGCCAGGTTCCACATGCCTTCGGAATCGACCCAGGTACGGGCTCGTACGTTGCGTCGCTGGCGGGCCAGGCGGTCGAGGCCGTCGTCGTCCTGCAACCGTTTGGATTCCAGGTCCAGTCGTCGGGTGAACTGCTCGACCGTGCCAGCCTTCGCGACCTCGACCAGAGCGTTCGCTCGTTTCAACAACTCCGGTCGTTTGGCAGCGTCGAGTTTCTTCGACGCTCGGGTGACCGCATCGACATGATCGGCGGTGATCGCACCGTCATCCAACGCGTCAGCCAACTTCGGGGTCTTCGTCAACGTCGTGGAACGTTCGGTGGTCTTCGCCGCCTGCGCCAACGAGTTCTTCGACGCCTTCGCGATCCGCTGCTCAGGAAACGAATCGACACCCGCCAACTGTGAGACCAGCCCGGCGTGTTGGGCGTCACACCATGCCTGCACCTCACGTACCGCGACGAGGCCGGACTCGATCAGATCGGCCGTCGCTGCGGTGTTCGCACGCACCGAAGCAATCGCTCCGACCCGCTCGACCACCCCTGCGATCTCCATACCGACAACCATAGAGAGGGGGTGTCACAGAGTTGCCGGGCCGGATCAGCGAGTCGGGGTGGCGTTGACGTCGATGTCGTCGAGTTCGAACTCGAGGTAGGCGAAGCCGCTTCCGGAGGGCTCGGGGTGCCACCGTCCTTCGCCGTGGGTGCAGACCAGCCGGCCATTCATCGATCGGTACTCGCTCAACGGGGTCGACCAGCGTTGGCGTTCGAACGTCGTTCCATCACTCGACGAACGGAAACGGTCGTCGGAGATGAAGTCGACCAGGAGTGCGTCGTCGCCGAACACCAAGGTGGCGGTGACCGTCTCGTCGAGTCGCGTGAACGTTGCCCGCACGGTCTGCTCGTCGATCGCCTCCCACTCGATCACGGCGTCGACGAGGGCAGCGGGCGCCAGCACGCACATGTCGTTGAGAATCGTCACGGTCTCCGACCGGTTCATCTCGGGCCCGTGGGCGTTCACGATCGGGAACATCGACAACACGCTCACCCGCATGGTGGCTTCGGCGCCGACGAACTCGTGGTACACGTCGGTCGGCATGCATCGCATCGATGCGACGATGTGGAACAGCCGCGAGGGCTCGGGTCCGTAGCGGTTGACCTGCTCGCCGGTGAACGGCATCCACCGCTGGCCTGGCCCGCTGCGGATCCGCCCGCGGATCGTGGCGTGGAAGTTGGCGATGCGAGGTTGCCCGACTGCTCCGGTTGCGCGGAGGTACGAGGCGACCGGTGACGGAAGTGAACGCAGATCGTCCTCCGTGACCAGACCTTGCTCGATCGGCTCGGCGAGTTGGCCCGCCGAACACCGCGCGAACTCCGCTCGGAAACTCGACGGTCCACGTGCGAACCAACGATGCGCAGCGACACCACCGGCGACGGCTCCGACGACCGCTCCAGCGATGGCCCGTCGGCTCAACGGGACACCCCGAGTTGCTCGTCGAGAAATCCGACGACCCGAGCTTCCCACTCCAACGGGTCGGTGGTGAGCCCACCTGTGTGGCGAGCGCCGTCGACGTTCCACGTCTCGACCCGATCAGGAGCGCCCGACACGATGAACTCCGCAGCGGCTGCCTCGTCGGGGACCTCGCCGGCGGTGATCATGAGAAACCGTGTGTCGCGGCTGCCGGCGACGGCGGAGCGCAGCGAGACCGGCGGCGCCGACTCGGTGAGGTAGTCGACCACCCAGAACTGCGCCTTCTCGAACTGCTCCTGCACGGCGCCGCGCCAGCCGTACTCCTCCGACAGCCAGGCCTTGTCGGACGACGTTCGTCCGGTCGCCCCCTCGGCCACCACGGCGGCGATGGCCGGGTTCGCGGGTGCCGCACCGATGGCTTCCTCGCCGCCCATCGACATTCCGACCAACGCAATCTGCCGAGGGTCGACGTCCGACCGTGTCAGCAAGAACTCGGTGCCCGCCGCGATGTCGAGGTCGCCGTACCAGCCGAAATCCATCGCCGCGCCGCTGCTGTCGCCGTGACCGCGAGCATCGATCATCAGCACCCCGTAGCCGCTTCTCGCGAGCACGACGGCCTGGTCCAGTACGTCGGACCTCGTCGATCCGGCGCCGTGGAGCAGCACGACTGCAGCGGCGGTGTCGCCAGCGACGTACCAGGCAGCGAGATCAACCCCGTCGGCGGTGGTCAGCGTGACGGACTCCGCGTCGAGTCCGTGATCGGGCGGCGTCGCTGTGATCGGAGTCGGTGGCACGTTGGTGGAGGCAACCGCCGGGGCGATCAGCCACGTGACGACGGCGAGCCCCAGCACGATCCCCACCCCGCCGGCGACCTTGACCGCCCGCCGCGCGTCGTGCAACGTCCAACGCGCACCGAACACGACGAGGACGATTCCGCCGGCCGTGAAGACAATTGCCGCGGCTGCCGACAGCGACGGCGAGTTCTCGATCAGCTGGGGGAGCAGCCCCACGCCGGCTGCACACGCGATCGAGCCCCCTGCCATCAGGAGGTACCCGCTCGCCCGCCGTCCGAGTCGACCGCCGATGAACACGAAGGCCACACCGACGACCAGGTAGATCGGGTGGAACCACGAGAAGGCGTGGAGCACGACCACCTGGATCCCGATCCAGCCGATCAGCATGGCGCCGACTGCCGTCGACAGCGTGTCCGTCCGAGGGTCGCCGACCCAGGCGGCAACCGTGAGCGTCGTCAGCGGCACCGCGACCAACAGGCCGAGTGCGATTCCTGCGAGCACCAAGCTGTCGAATGGGAGCCGGGCGTCGAGGTCGTCGCCGAAGCTGAGAGCGCCGGAGATCAGGCCGAGCGCACCGCCCCATGCTGCCACAGCGTTGGCCCCGGCGAACACTGCGAGCGCGGTCCGGCGCCGCTCGTGCGGTGACGTGCCATCCACGTCAGCTCATGATCGTCGACAGCGGAGGCGAGGACCAGGGCCCAAGGGCCGAAATCAGTCGGTGTCGCCGGCCCCTCCGACCGTTCGCAGGTAGACGAAGCCTGCCACTCCCGCGATCGTCGACGCCGCGAGAATGCCGATCTTGGCCTGGTCGGCGAGCAACCCTGGGCCGAAGGCGAGTTCGGTCACGAAGAGCGCAACGGTGAACCCGATCCCGCCCAGCATCGCAACGCCGAAGATCTGCGACCACGTCGCACCGGCAGGCTGCTTGCCGATGCCGACTCGGACAGCAAGCAACGAGAAGATCATGATGCCGATCGGTTTGCCCACAACCAGGCCCAGCAGCACCCCGAGCGTGACCGGCTCCGAGAACGCGCTGGTCAGGTCATCCCAGCTGACCCGCACGCCGGCATTGGCCAACGCAAAGATC
The DNA here is from genome assembly GCA_963828415.1 of Ilumatobacteraceae bacterium. Taxonomy (GTDB): domain Bacteria; phylum Actinomycetota; class Acidimicrobiia; order Acidimicrobiales; family Ilumatobacteraceae; genus Sva-07. The sequence goes on along the minus strand of CAWHEI010000012.1, from coordinate 154,961 downwards.
GGCACGATCACGAACGTCGTCCACGGGAGCAGTCGGTGCTCGAGGCGGTCGAGCGGCGGCTGACTCTCGGCGGACAACGTGATGAGCTCGTTCAGCGCGTCGGCCTCCAACGCCTCTTCGTCGTTGTCGTCGTCGGGGCGAAGCTCAGCGGCTTGGGCCACTTCGACTCGGGACACCAGACCCCGCGTGCTGGGACCGAACTGCGTCGCTCGCACGAATGCATGGCTCGGCGTGATGAGGCCGAACGCAACGCCGGCGAGCGTGGCATGCACGCCCGACTCGTGGAGGGCCAGCCAACAGAACGCGGCGAGCAGGAAGTACGGCACGAACGCGCGGACGTCGGCGCGGTTCAACACGACGGCGCCGAGGATGCAGCCGATGCCGACCGCGAGCCAACCGAACGACAAGCCCGATGTGTAGAACACGGCAATCACGACGATGGCGCCGAGATCGTCGACGATCGCGAGCGTGAGCAGGAACACGACCAGCGACGTTGGGATCCGTTTGCCGACCAGCGACAGGACCCCGACGGCGAACGCGATGTCGGTTGCCATCGGAATGCCCCAACCGTCGGCTCCTGCGGTTCCTGCGTTGAACAGGGCGTAGATCGCGGCCGGAACGATCATCCCGCCGATCGCGGCGAGCGCCGGGAGCGCAGCGGCGCGCGGATCGCGCAGCTCGCCGCGAACGAGCTCACGCTTGATCTCGAGCGCAACCACGAAGAAGAAGATCGCCATCGCGAGGTCGTTGACCCAACCGCGGAGGTCGAGGTCGATGTGGATGAGGTCGCCGATGTGGAGCGAGATGAGGGTCTCCCACAACTCGACGTAGGAGTCCGCGAACGGAGAGTTCGCCCACACGAGCGCAACGATCGCCATGGCAAGCATGGCGACACCGCCGGCGGCCTCCGTGTCGGCGAAACGCCGCAGGGGACGCACGACGGTTCGTGGCACGCGACGATCGGAAGCGCTCCACGGCCGGGGCACGCTCTCCGGGCCGATGGTGTGCTCGTGCTTCTCCGTGGTCAGGTCGTCGGACACGGTCGAGATTCTGCCTGCTCGCGGGGCGCGAACGCGATCTCCACCCCACTTCGCGCTCCGACACCTACTACCTTCACGTCCACATCAGCGCGACGCATGGGGAGCGATCATGAAAGCAGCAGTGCTCAACTCGATTCCGGGACAGCTCGACATCGAGGACATCGACATCGGTTCGCCAGGCCCACGCGAGGTGCTGATCCGAACGGTGGCCGCCGGGCTGTGCCACAGCGACCTCCATTTCATGGAGGGCAAGTACCCGTTCCCCTGTCCAGCGGTGCTCGGTCACGAATCAGCCGGTGTGGTCGAAGCAGTCGGCTCGATGGTGCACTACGTGCAGCCGGGTGACCATGTCATCACGTGTCTCTCGGCGTTCTGCGGGCACTGTTCGCAATGCACCGACGGACACCTGTCGCTGTGCGAGAACAAGGGCACCGAACTGGTTCGCCAACCGGGCGAGCCGCCCCGGCTGAGCCGTGCGGGCGGCGAGACGGTCAACCAGTACCTGCACCTGTCGTCGTTCGCCGAACAGATGCTGATCCACGAACAGGCGCTCGTGAAGATCGACCGCGACATGCCGCTCGACAAGGCGGCGCTGATCGGCTGTGGTGTCACCACCGGTCTGGGTGCGGTCTTCCGCACAGCGCGTGTGGCGCCGGGCGAGACCGTGGCCGTCATCGGGTGCGGCGGTATCGGGCTGTCGGCGGTGCAGGGCGCCCGGATCGCTGGGGCGAACAAGATCATCGCGATCGACATGGCGGAGTCGAAGCTCGAACTCGCCCAACAGATGGGCGCCACGCACGTCGTCAACGCGTCGAGTGACGACGTGGTTGCAGCGGTGAAGGATCTCACCGGCGGCGGCGTGCACCATTCGTTCGAAGCAGTCGGTCTCAAGCAGACCGCCGAACAGGCATATGAGATGCTGCGCAACGGGGGACAGGCCACCGTCATCGGCATGATCCCGGTCGGCACCAAGATCGAGATCCACGGGCCGGAGCTGCTCTACGAGAAGAAGCTCACCGGGTCGAACATGGGCTCGAACCAGTTCCGTACCGACATGCCTCGCTTCGTCGACATGTACCTCGACGGTCGGCTGCAGCTCGATGAGATGGTGTCGAAGACGATCACCCTCGAGCAGATCAACGACGGGTTCGCCGACATGAAGACCGGCAACGTCGCTCGCAGCGTCATCATGTTCGACTGAGCGCGGCCAGGGAGGGCGACCTGTCGCCTCGGTTGCGATGAGCGAATCCGCCGTATGCGGTTGGTTGGCTCATCGGTGGGTGGGTCGGTGGGGTTGCGATGAGCGAAACCGCCGTATGCGGTTGGTTGGCTCACCGGTGGGTGGGTTGGTGGGGTCGCGATGAGTGAAACCGCCGTATGCGGTTGGTTGGCTCATCGGTGGGTGGGTCGGAGGGCCGGACGGCGCGGCCCACTCGCCGTCGCTCATCGTGGCCGAAGTAGCCTGCACCGGTGGACCGGAGAGCAGCGGCTGCCGTTCTGGCCGGCGTCATCGTGGCCGTGCTGCTTGCAGCGGTCGCTGGTGGCGGTGAGGTGCAACTGGCCGAGCAGGGGCCCCAGATCGGCGTCGACCCCGCAACGGCGGAACCGATTGCCACGATCCCACCGCTCGAGGTCGACGTCGCCCGAGCCGACGGTCGAACGCCGCTCGAACTGCCCGGCTTCATCGAAGTGATCGCCCGCGTCGTGTTCTTCGCCTGCCTCGCGGCGTTCGCCGTGATGGCGTCAGTGTTCCTGTGGCGTCACCGTCCGGAGATTCGATGGCCGAGGTGGCGTCGAGCGGGGCGAGCCGACTTCGATGTCCTCGACGACGTCGCCGCCTCCGTCGCGGCCGACGCCGACGAGCAGCGGGCGGCCCTCGACCGGGGCGCACCGCGCAATGCCATCGTCGAGTGCTGGCTCCGCCTCGAAGCTGCCGTGATCGCCGCCGGTGTCGAACGCGCCCCGTCGGACACCTCGGCAGAGCTGACCGAGCGCGTGTTGGCCAGCTGTCGGGTCGACAACGCCGCGATCTCGACGCTCGCAGCGCTGTACCGGGAGGCCCGGTTCTCCGAGCACCCGATGGGGGAGGAGTCGCGGCGCTCGGCCATCGATGCCCTCGACGTCGTCCACGTCGGTCTGCGCGCCGATGTCGGCCCGCGGGTGATTTCGTGACGGGGTGGAAGCGGCCCGTCGCCATCATCGTCGGTGTGACGGTGGTCGTCGAGGCGTTCATGCTGGCGACTGACATGGGCCCCAGAGTGGTCCTCGTCGCCGCACTGTGTGCGATGGTCGGTGTGATCGTGTGGCTCATCGTCGATTTCGCCGGCGAGGCGGAGGGCTCGAGCGGCGTGTTCGCCGCGCTTCCCGTCGAACCCGAGGCACGGCCCGATCGTCGGGTGATGCGGCTGCGCAGCGGCCTGGCCTACGGGCGAGCCGATGGCGTTTCGCTCGAGAGTCTGCGGGTGAGTCTCGTGGAACTGATCGACGATCAGCTCCGGTCGGCGCACCGGATCGATCGTCGCGCCGATCCGGACGCTGCCCGCGTCGTGCTCGGCGACGAGCTCGATGCGTTCGTCAACGACCCAGACGCTGCGTCCGTGCTCTTGAAACCGCGATCGCTCGACCGCATTCTCACCCACATCGAACGGCTCTGACCGGGAGGTCCCATGGAACAACTCGAACTTCACGACGTCTCGCGTCTCGCCGGCGACGTCCTCGACGAGGTCGAGGTGGCAGTGGTCGGCAAGCGGGAAACGCTCACCCTGGTGCTCGCTGCGATCCTGGCAGGCGGCCATGTACTGCTGGAGGACTTCCCGGGCTTGGGCAAGACGCTGGCGGCACGATCGTTCGCCCAGACGCTCGGCCTCGACTTCGCTCGTGCCCAGTTCACACCCGATCTGCTGCCGGCGGATCTGACGGGATCGTTCGTGTACGACCAGCGCGCCGCTGAGTTCGTGTTCCGCCGCGGGCCGCTGTTCACCGGACTGTTGCTCGCCGACGAGATCAACCGAACGCCGCCGCGTACCCAAGCAGCACTGCTCGAGGCGATGCAAGAGCACCAGATCACCGTCGAGGGTGAGACCTTCGTGCTCGAGCCGCCGTTCCACGTGCTGGCCACCGCCAATCCGGTCGAGTACGAGGGCACCTACCCGCTTCCCGAAGCGCAGCTCGACCGCTTCATGATGCGGACCTCGTTCGGCTACCCGTCGGTCGACGACGAGTGGGACGTCCTGCACCGACGCATGGATCGCCGTCAGGAGGACCAGACACTTCGTCAGATCACGAACGCGTCGACGCTGCTCGCGATGCAGCAGGCAGTGGAGCGGGCGACCGTCGACGAGAGCGTGGGTCGCTACTGCGTGGCGTTGGCGCGAGCGACACGATCGCATCCTCACGTGCTGATGGGATCGTCGCCGCGGGGAGCGCTGGGTCTGCTGCTGGCCTCACGGGCCTGGGCGATCATCGACGGTCGCGACTATGTCACCCCGGAGGACGTCAAGGCCGTGGCCCCATCCGTGCTGGCTCACCGCATCACGGTGAAGCCCGAGTTGTGGATGAGCCAGGTGTCGGGCCGCACCGTCGCTGCCGAGGTCGTGGCCTCCGTTGCCACGCCCGGCGCGTTGGAGCCTGGCGCGGATCGCCCGTGAACACCCCGAGGTCGGCCGGGTTGTGGTCGGGAGTCGACCGATGGCGGCCGACGATGGCCCATCTGCGTGCCAGCGTCGGCGCGGTGGTTCTGGTCGCAATCGCGCTGATCTGGCGGCGACCTGACCTCCTCGTCATCGCGACACCGATGGTCGCCGTGACGGCGTGGTCGGTGATCACCCGGCCCGGTCCGGCCCCGACACTCGACGACCATCTCGCGCATCCGACGATTCGCGAAGGTGACGCCACGACCTGGCACGGGGTGATCGCAGGCGAGCCGATGGTCGATCTCGCGGTTGCCGCCGTCTCGCCGGTGCCGTGGATCGAGGCTCGTCCCGCAGGCGGCGCGGTCACCTCCACGGCCGTCGACGGAACGGTCCGGCTGGCCGTCGACCTCCGTTCGACGCGGTGGGGCACGCGGGCCATCGAGCCGGTCGAAGTCCACGCCGCCACGTCGTGGGGGGCATTCCGCTGGCGAACCCGGACATCTCGGCACCCGCTGACCACGCTGCCGTTGCCGAGTGTGTTCGACGTGAACGCGTCCGCACGTCCGAGCGACGGCCTCGTGGGCATCCATCGATCTGCCCGCGCCGGTGAGGGCAACGAGTTCGCGGGGATCCGACCGTTTCATGCCGGCGATCGAATTCGACGGATCAACTGGGTGCGTTCGGCGCGGTCGGGTGAGCTGCGGGTGAATGCGACCCGAGCCGACCTCGACACGCACATCGCTCTCGTGGTCGATGCGTCCGACGACTTCGGAGTGAGCGAGGGCATCGATGGCTTGGCGTCGAGCCTGGACGGTTCGGTGAGGGCTGCTGGGGCGATCGCCGAGCACTACGCGCCACGCGGTGAGCGAGTGTCGCTGCGAGTGTTCGGGACGGCGATGGCGCACACGGTGGCACCGGGTTCCGGTCGGGCGCAGCTCCGTCGCGTCCTCGACACCCTGGCCCGAGTCCATCCGGGCGACCTTGGCAGAACGGGGTATCGCTCACCGGCGTCGCGGCAGCCTGGCGCGATCGGTGGACAGATCACGGTGATGTTGTCACCGCTGGTCTCGCCCGACGCACTCGACCTCGCAGTGTCACTCGGTCGTCAGGGCAAGTCGGTCATCGTCGTCGACACGCTGCCCGCGCACGTGAGCCAGGACGACGATGAGTACACGGCGCTCGCATGGCGCATCCGCCTGCTCGAACGGCGCCGTGAGGTCAGGCTGGTGCTGGCCGCTGGGATCCCGGTGGTCGAGTGGCGCGGACCCGGCAGTCTCGATCACGTGATCCGCGACATCGCTCGCCGATCGACCGGACCACGAATGGCGCAGCGATGAGTGCCGGAGAACTCCAGCAGGGGATCGACCGGCTCGCAATGGTGTCGTCGCAGCGCTGGCTGTTCGGGGTGATCGCCGTGGTCGCTGCGGTCATCGCGTCGGCCGCAAGTGCGGGTTCCTCTGGAGTCGCCGTGTTGCTGGTGCTCGGTGTGGCCATCGCCGCTGTGGTTCGCCCAGATTCTCACACGGCGGCGCTCGTCGTCATCGTGGTGGTGTGGCAGTGGATCGTGCGGACCGACGACGTTGCGGACCCCATGGTCGTCGTGGTCGCGTCGGCATTGTTCTTGTTCCACACCGTGATCGCGCTGATGGCGGTGACGCCGAGCTCCGCCATTGTCGATCGGTTGCTCGTGTGGCGTTGGCTGCGGCGCTGTGGATTCGTGCTGGTTGCCACCGTGTCCATGTGGCTGATCGTCGCCGTGATGGTGAATCGGCAAGCACCCGGAAATGTCCTGTTGACGTTCCTCGCGTTCATGGCGCTTGCTGGCTTCACGGTCGTCATCCGTGCGCTGGGTGTGACGGCAGGTGAACACGGTCGCCCGTCCTGACGTGCGCGTCGCCTTCGGATCGTCGATCACCTGGCGTGGCGTGTTCGATACGCGTTGACCTTGGAGCGGCCGCCACAGGCGCGCATCGAACACCAGAACCCCGAACGGTTCTTGCTGCTGTCGAAGACGACCCATCGACAGTGCCGACACGCTTTCATCCGAATCCAGGTTCCGTCGTGCTGCGAGCGCATCACGATCAGCGCCAACGTGCCGATGAACCGCCGCACCGGATCGCCCGAGGCGACGTCCACGTCGATGAGCCCGTCGCGGTCGACCATCCCGAAGTCGATGTCGGCAACGGCGGTCGAGAGATCTCCCGGCGCGGTGCGCGACCTCGAGCTGTGTTCGATGGCATGGGAACGAAGGAGCTCGCGAAACTCGGTGATCCGCTTCAGGCCGTCCTCAGGCGCTCGAATCTCGTCGAGTCCCTGTGAGCTCAACCACCTGTCCAGCCCACTTGTGCTTTCGAGTCGATCGGCGCCGTTCTCCTTGTTGCACGTGTTGCAGAACCGCCGGACGAGTTCGAGGTCGCCGGGAGCAGCCTTTTCGGTGGGCCAACCGCATTCCGGGAGCACGCGACCGAGTTCGTCGACTGGATGACCGCTCGCCATGTCACTAGCATAATTTGAATGCAGGTGTCGCCGTGGTTGGCGTCGAGGTGTGGGCGTCGACGACGCACGATCGCGGCGGTCATCGTCGGCGCCTCGATCGTCGTGGCGGCGTGCGCAGACGGGGAAACGGCGTCGCCCTCGCCGCCAGACCGGTCGACGGTCGAGACGACGGTCGAGAACGTCGGTGTCGGCGATGACGCGGTTCCGGACGACCTCGACGGTCTCACCGGCGACCTGGTGCTCACCCGGCAGCGAGATCTGATCGACCGCGGTCTCATCAACGTGCTCACCCACAATGGCACCGATCACCCAGTCGTCATCCATGACCGGACACTGACTGCGTCGTATTTCGACTCGCCACCGGCGAAGTCACGCACGGCCAGACTCGGTGCGGATCGCCAGAGGGCCCTTCAGCTTCCCTTTGGGGTCGTCGATGACTGCGTCAGCGACAGCCCGGTCACTGCGGTGCTCGAATTCACCTACGCGACCGACACCGTGTCCGAATTTCGTCGAGGTCGCATCGACCTCGGCGGTACCGACATTCTCGATCGCATTCGCGCTGAGCGATGCACCGCGATCGCCTTCGAAGCTGCAACGACGACCTCGCTCGACGATGTCGCGATGGTCGATGGCACGGTGACCGCGAACCTCGTCATCACGAAGACCGCGGACGATCCGAAGATCGCAGTAGGTGAGCCGTCGGGGACGATCTTGATGAGCGTGCGGGCGGACGACGGCTCGACCGGTGTGTCGCTCGAGGCAGCCGGCGAACGTGTGGTGATCCCCATCACCTTCGTCGTCAACCGGTGCGACCCGCACACGTTGGCCGAAGTGACGAAACGGTACGGCCTCGATCTGAGCATCTCCGTCGATGACGCAGCACCGGAGGCCGTCGCGATCGACGTCGCCGACCTCACGTCCGACTTCGAGGACGTCGTGCAACGCTGCTTCGACGCCGCGACGTGACAGGAGCGACAGCCGCGACCACCGCGCGGATTGTCGACCAACGGGACATTTCCGGGCGGTTTGACTGTCCTCGATGTATCACCAGTGAGACATCGAGGGCGTGGCTGATGTGTCGATTCGAGGCTGCGCAACCACGGCGGTGAGGTCGTCGATCGCGTGGCCCGTGGTGAACGCATGACGGTGACGCGCCGCGGCAAGCAGGTTGCCGAACTCCGTCCGCTGCGCTCGAGCGCGGTACCCATCGCAGAGCTGATGCGTCGGCGTGCCCACCTTCCTCTGGTTGACCCGGACGCGCTGCGTCGCGATCTCGATTCCGTGATCGACGCATCATTGTGAACAGGCCCGGCGTTCTCGACACGAGCACGCTGATCCTTCTGGGACGGATCACGGCAATCGATGCTCGCCCGATGCAGCATTCATCACCGCGGTGACCTTGGCGGAGCTGTCCGTCGGCCTACGACGCGATTCGCCGCGACTGCAGTCTCAGCCGACCTGCCGGTGTACACCTGCAATCCGAGCGACTTCATCGGAATCGATGGACTTGAGGTCGTCGAAGTACCCCACCCCGATCACGACTGACCGCGCTCGTGATGGTGCGTGAGCGATACAGACCACTCGACGTCTGCACAACGGCGGAAGTCCGTCGTGCACTGCGCCGCATCGTTCAGTGACTTTCGCGTGGAGCGGACGACGGGAATCGAACCCGCATCATCAGCTTGGAAGGCTGAGGTTCTAGCCGTTGAACTACGTCCGCAAGAGCCGAAACCCTATCGTCGCAATCGGAGACGTGACGTCAAGGGCGCATGAGTGCAACGAGCGATGCGGTCCATGACGCATCGATCTCGTCGTCGGTGCGGCCGAGGGTCCTGAGGTGGGTCGAATACGAGTCATAGCTGGTCATCGTCAGGACGCCGTCGATCAGGTAGTCGTTCAGCGGATATGGCAGTGCTGACAGCTCCACGGAGAAGTGATCTCGAACCTGGATTCGGAACAGCTCCCAGATCGCCGAGGCCTCGCGTTCGATTCTCGGAATCGAGTAGGAACGCATCCGCACGACCTGCATCGTGCCGTCGACCTCGCGGTAGAGACGAAGTCGTGAGCGCACCATCGACTGCGCCCGCTCGACCACGGTCCCCTGAGCGATGTTGTCGATGCCGGCGATGTGGAGAGCGTCGTTCAGTTCTTGATCGACCGCTGTGCGGACCAGGTCATCGAGGTCGTCGAAGTAGCGGAAAATGGAGCGATGCGACACCCCGGCACGTTCGGCGATCTGGGCAGCTCCCGGCTGTAGGTTGCCTTCACGGATCATCTGGAGCAGCGCCGTGATGACTGCATTTCGGTTTCGGGACCGTCGGAGGGTTCGCCCGTCGACGGTCTCATCCTGGTCGGAGTGGGTGTGCGTTTCTTCTATGGTCATCAGATGTGGCTACCCACCAGGATGTGTCGTTGAACATGACTGAAATAATCATATGACGTCGTATGAGCCGGACGATATCACGATCAATCGGGTGCGCAAGCTTCTTCGGAAAGCTGAAGCGACCGACCATCCGCACGAGGCCGAAGCCTTCTCACGCAAAGCAGCAGAGTTGATCGCGCGGCATCGGATCGATGCCGATCTCCTCGTCGCGACCGCCGAAAGAGATGCCCCTGAGCTGGTTGTATCGGACATCGAGCTCGGTCGTGGCGCCTATGTCCGGGCGCGGCTGGCGTTGCTCTCGGCAATCGCGCACGCGCACGATGCCGAGGTGGTGTTTTCTGCCGGTCCCACTGGCACTGTTGCTCACGTCGCAGGATATTCGACCGACATTGCGATGATTCAGCTCCTGTACAATTCGCTGCTGATGCAGGCGGCCCGAGAAGTGGGGAGCATCCGGAGCGACACCCCGGCCTCGACACTGCGCTTTCGGCGTTCGTTTCTCTTCGGCTTCGCCGAACGGTTGGGAGATCTGCTGCGCGAGTCGCGCCGGGTGGTCGAGGCCGAAGCCGGGGTGTTCCGTGATGAAGGCGGATCGCAGACACCCGCTGCGCTCGCGACCGTCGAGCGCCGACAACGCGTGCAGGACTACGCGTCCGTGACGTTCGGGCGGGTGCGACGTGCTCGTGCGGCGAGCAACGCCGAGGCCCGCGGGTGGAACGCGGGCGCCTCGGCTGCCGCTCGGGCCGACATCGGTCGAACGCGCATCGCCGGCACGGTAGCCATCGGGCGAGGTTCCGGGTGACGACCCGTGACGTCGATCGCGCTGCCGTGTACACCGCTGAAGCGATGGCCTTCGAGGGCACCGATCTCGACGCGACGGTCGAACTGACCGAACTCCGCGAACGGGTGCGACTCGTCGTCGCGCAACGCTGGTGGCCCGGTCTGCACGTCGCTGTAGTCGGTGCGCGCCTCGACGCCGGGTCGTCGTGTGCCCGCCAGCGGGGCTCGGACGGCGTTGTCGAGATCCGCATCGCGGGTCCGCAGTCGAGCCTGATGACCGCGGCACACGAACTCGCGCACGCGCTCGCTGGTGTCCCATCCGGACACGACGCGGTCTTTCGGCGTGCATACGTCGACGTCGTCGGCGTGTTGACGAACCTCGACTCGACCGACCGGCGAGGCGGACTGCACGCCGACCACCTTGCCAGCGCGTTCGATGCCGCGGGGCTGCAGCTCGGCCAACGCCGCTGGCCCGATCCCGGTCTGCCGGGCCGGGCCATCCCGCTGCCCCCGGTGGTGGATAGCATGACGGCCCACAACGGGATGTAGCGCAGCTTGGTTAGCGCGCCTGCTTTGGGAGCAGGAGGCCGGGAGTTCGAATCTCCCCATCCCGACCACTTCTACCAGGTGTGATTCGGTCTGCTGGTCGTCCGAAATCCAGGATGTATCAGCGTTGTATCAGACTCCTGAGCGCTCACGACGTGTGCTGATCCGGTTCATGCTTGACGTGTTGGCTCCGGTTGGTGTGTTCCAGTTCGGGGACTGGCTCCGGTAGCTGGGCGACAGCGTGACCGCCACGTCCAGCGGATGTACGTTTCAGTTCAGTCGGCCGATGAGATCGCGGCCGTCCGCCCGTCTGCATTGGTAGCCGATACACCACCGCACGGCGATTCGACCCGATCGGGAAACCACCATGAAAGCCACCGCCAGACCGAACACCGAGGCAGGATTCCTCCAACGGCTCGCTCGAGGATGCACCCGACACCGCTGGATCGTCATCGGCGTCTGGGTCGTCCTCCTCGTGGGCGTCAACGCCATCGCCGGCGCCGTCGGACCCGACTTCAAGACCGACTTCTCGTTCCCGGAGAGCGAGACCAAACAGGTGCAGGAGCTGCTCGAGGCCAACGCGCCCGATCGGGCGGGTTTCACCGCCCAGATCGTCGCCCGCAGCGACGTCGGCTTCGACGACCCTGCTGTTCAGGCGACGCTCGAGGACCTGTTCGCATTTGTCGCGAGCAAGGGTGACATCACCGTCACCAGTCCGTACGACAGTCCCCAACAGATCAGCCCCGATGGCACGATCGCATTCGCCCAACTCGACATCGCCGACACCCGCTCGTTCACCGAACTCACCGACGTCGGCAACGAGATCATCGCCCACGGCACCGAGGTCGTGATCACGGTCGACGGCTTGGAGATCGAGTACGGCGGCGATCTGTTCGCCGAGTTCTCCATGCCCGAAAGCGAGATCTACGGCCTGATCGCAGCGGTGATCATCCTGATTCTCGCGTTCGGTTCGGTGCTCGCAATGGGCCTGCCGATCGGAACTGCCCTGTTCGGGCTCGGTGTTGCTTCAGCCCTCGTCACGCTCGGCAGCCACCTCCTGTCCATGCCCGACTTCACCACGGCGATGGTGGCGATGATCGGCATCGGTGTGGGGATCGACTACGCGTTGTTCATCGTCACCCGCTATCGCGAGCACCTCCGCACCGGTGCTTCGGTCGAGGACGCGATCGTTGCGGCGATGGACACGAGCGGTCGTGCCGTGCTGTTCGCCGGCATCACCGTGATCATCGCGCTGATGGGGCTGTTCCTGATGGGCCTCGCGTTCGTGCAGGGTGTCGCCATCGCAAGCGCGCTCGGCGTGCTGTTGGTGATGGCGTCTTCGCTCACCCTGCTGCCGGCGCTGCTCGGCTTGGTCGGGCACCGAATCGACCAGACGACGTGGGCGGCGCTTGTGGCCGTCGCGCTCGTCGTGATCGGTGCGATCGTCGGCATCGTCTCGGGCACGTCGGGTGTCTTCCTCGCCGGGCTCGGTCTGGCGATCGTGCTGTTCGCGGCGAGCTTCGCGGTCAAGCCGCTGCGCCGCTTCGTACCGCACCGCCACGAGAAGCCGCGTGAGGAACAGGGCTGGTATCGCTGGAGTCGGTTCATCCAGCGCCGTCCCTGGCCGAGCGCGATCGTCGCCGTTGTCGTGCTCGTCGTGCTCGCAATCCCGCTGCTGTCGATCCGGCTCGGGTTCGGCGACTACGGCAACTACCCCGAGGATGCCACGGTGCGTAAAGCATACGACCTGATCGCCGACGGGTTCGGCCCTGGTTCCAACGGCCCGCTGTTCGTGACGGTCGAAGGGGACGCGGCCACCGACCAGGCTGCACTCGGCTCGTTCGTCGCCTCCCTCGAGGCAACCGACGATGTCGCCTTTGCCGTACCGAACCCGATCAGCGACTCCGTCGCGCTCGTGATCGTCTATCCAGACAGCGCACCTCAAGATGCAGCGACCTCGTTGCTCGTCGACACGCTTCGCGATGACGTGATTCCTGCGAGTGGTCTCGATGCAAAGGTTGGCGGGTTCACCGCAGGGGCGACCGACTTCTCGTCCTACCTCGGAAGCCGGATGCCGTTGCTGATTGGTGTCGTGCTGACGCTGAGCTTCCTGTTGCTGATGGCCGTGTTCCGCAGCATCCTCGTCCCGCTCAAAGCGGTGATCATGAACCTGCTGTCGATCGGTGCCGCCTACGGCGTGATCGTGGCCATCTTCCAGTGGGGCTGGGCGAGCGACCTGATCGGTGTGGCCAAACCAGGACCGATCGACGCGTGGATCCCGATGTTCCTGTTCGCGATCGTGTTCGGTCTCTCGATGGACTACGAGGTCTTCCTCCTGTCACGGATCAAGGAGGAATACGAGCGCACCAAGAACAACTCGACCGCGGTTGCCGACGGCCTCACTGCGACCGCACGTGTGATCACGGCGGCGGCGTTGATCATGTTCTGCGTCTTCTTCGCCTTTGTCCTCGGCGATGACCGTTCGCTGAAGCTGTTCGGCTTCGGCCTCGCGATCGCCGTACTGATCGACGCGACGATCGTCCGCATGCTCCTCGTCCCGGCGACCATGGAGTTGCTCGGCGACAAGAACTGGTGGATTCCCGCGTGGCTCGATCGCATCCTGCCCCGCATCGACGTCGAGGGCCATCACGGCGAAGTCACCACTGCCGCTGAGGAGCCGGTGCATGTGCAGTCTTGAGCGTCGGACGCCTCACGAGATGTCGATCTCCACCCCCGATGCAGCAAGGCTGCTCGTCGGAACACGCAAGGGGCTTTTCGTCCTGACGTGCGACCAACGCGAAGGGCACTGGACGACGTCGGAACCGCAGTATCTCGGCCACGTGATGCAACACGTCGTCGCCGACGAACGCGATGGCGGTTTCCTGCTCGCCGCGACACGAACCGGTCACCTCGGGCCGACCGTGCTGCGCTCGTCCGATCTCGGCGCCACCTGGATCGAGGCGTCGAGTCCTCCGGCATTCCGGTCCGGCGACCGTCTCGAGCGAGCGGTCGACGCAGTGTTCTGGCTCACCCCCGGCCACGTCGACGAACCCGGGGTCTGGTACGCGGGTGCGACGCCGCAGGGCTTGTTCCGAAGCGCCGACCACGGCGCCACGTGGTCGTCGGTCGACGGCTGGAACGACCACCCCGCATGGGAGACCTGGGCCGAGTTTCCGTACCAGGGCACTCCCGATGGTGCGATGTTGCACTCCATCAACGTGGACCCTCGCGATCGCAACCACCTGTACATCGGACTGTCGAGCGGCGGCGTCTTCGAGAGCAACGACGGCGGGGCCGACTGGCGACCGCTGAACAAGGGGGTCGTCGGCGAGTTCCTCCCCGACCCCGCAACGGAGTTCGGCCACGATCCCCACTGCGTCCGGATCCATCCGGCGATGCCCGACCGGCTCTACCAGCAGAACCACTGTGGCATCTACCGCCTCGACAGACCCGGCGAGCGGTGGACCAGGATCGGCGACAACATGCCCTCCGAAATCGGCGACATCGGCTTCCCGATCGAATTGCACCCCCGCGATCCCGACATCGCGTGGGTGTTCCCGATGGACGGCACCGACGTGTGGCCTCGGACGAGCCCCGAGGGCCGACCGGCCGTGTACGTGACCCGCGATGCCGGCGAATCCTGGCAGCGACAAGACACCGGACTCCCTGAACGGGGCTGGCTCACCGTCAAACGTCAGGCGATGACGACCGACCGGGCCGACCCGGTCGGTGTGTACTTCGGAACGACCGGCGGGGAGGTCTGGGCCAGCGTCAACGAGGGCGAATCGTGGCGTTGCCTCGCACGCCACCTCCCCGAGATCTTCTCGGTCGAGATCATGTCCCATCGCGAATCGCGATGAGGGTACGGATCCCGACACCACTGCGGTCCTATACCGATGGTGCCAGCGAAGTCGACGCCGACGGGGCGACGCTGGCTGAGTTGCTCGATGATCTCGATCGCCGGCACCCCGGCCTCCGCTTCCGAGTGGTCGACGAACAGGGCCGACTCCGTCGACACATGCGAATTTTTGTCAACCGAGCGATGGGGCACGGTCTCGACGACCCGCTCGCTCCCACCGACGAGGTGGTGCTGATGCAGGCCCTGTCGGGTGGCTGACTTCACCTACCTCGCGAGTGGAGGGGAGACAGCCAGTTCCCCCCGCCAGGCTGCCCACTATGTCGGTGGCTTGGTGCATGTTTGATACGGAGAGACCCGACGGGCCACCTGTCCGGAGAACGCAGAAGGCCCGGAAACGCAATGTTTTCGGGCCCTCCAATTGGCGGGGGCAGGATTTGAACCTGCGACCTTCGGGTTATCAGACCTCGTCGAGAGCCTCGCGATGTCCCTGGTAGCTCAGTTCCATCCCTGCTCACGGCCGATTTGTCGTTGACCCTGAGTCCCCGTTGTTCACCGCTGTTTACCGCTGTTTACCGCTGTTTACCGTGATGGTGGTACATGGTTGGTACATGTAGCCCTCCAATGTGTAATTACTCTACGTGGCGGATGATTCGGAGGCGTCGGCGTGAATGGGTCCTTCGCAACCGCTCGATGCCACGAGAGTACCTCTCGATGGGAGCTCGGCCCTGTTCACCGGAACGATGCGAACCTTTCTCAGCCAAGGATTCTCCGAGATCGGGCGCACCTACCCAAGCCGTCCCGTCATGCGTCGCTTCCTCTGACCCTGTACCGGCATGGGCGACGCCACCCGAACGAGTCCGGTTGCCCGTACGCGACGGGACTACGTGGTGCAGAACTTGGGCCTGATTGATACTCGAGAGGCGTTGCGGCAGTTGTCGTAGCGTTCGGAGCGCCGGTCGGCAGCCTCTTCTTAGGGCCTGTCACCTTCATGGTTGACCTGATCGCGAACCGTCTGTCGGCCGGTGTTCTGACCCGGGGTGTGGCTCGAAAGAGGCGCGAGCTCAACGAACCCAAATCAGGAGTGCCCACCTCGGTTCCCCACCCACTGAGGCAAGGAGGCATTCCCGATGAAAGTCATGATTGGGATCGATCCGCACAAGGCGACACACACCGCCGTGGCGATCGACAGCAACGAGATGATGCTCGACGAACTGCGGGTTCGAGCGTGCAGCTCACAGGTGAAGCGATTGACGTCGTGGGCAGATCCGTTCCCGGATCGGGTGTGGGCGATCGAGTCCGCACGCGGTCTCGGCTACCTGCTCGCCCAGCAGCTCGTCGCCGCCGGCGAGACCGTGATCGACGTGCCGGCGGCGTTGTCGACACGGACCCGATTGTTGGGCTCGGGTCGAGCCCAGAAGAACGACCCGAACGACGCCCGCTCGGTGGCGATCACCGCGATGCGCGTCGATGGGCTCCAACGCGTGAGCGCTGATGAGCATGCTCAGGTGTTGAAGCTGCTGGCGAAACGGCATCGCGACCTCGGCCAACTCAAGAGCAAAGCAGCGTGTCGGCTGCGTGCGTTGCTGATGGAACTCTTGCCGGGCGGGATGGCCAAGGAAATGACCGTGACCAGGGCAAACGAACTGTTGGACCAAGTCGTCGACCAAGACCAGATCACTCAGCATCGTGTCGAGGTCGCCCGCGAGTTCGTCGCTGATGTCGCTCACTACGAAGCCCAGATGAAGGCGTCAATGAAGCGGCTTCGTGCTGCGGTCGCCGCGTCGGGAACGTCGCTCACCGACATTCGCGGTGTCGGTGTCGTCACCGCCGCACTCATCATTGGTCACACCAGGCCCGGGAAGGACACTCACGCACGACATCAAATCCAGCGTGACCGGCTCAACATCCTGAACAGCCGGCTCTTCGGACAAGTCACTTCCCGGACCCGACAACAACCCTACGACGCCACCTCCGGCACCGCCAGAGGCTCCACCTCCCGCACCCAATCACTCTCGGAAATCCGGGCTTGACACAAAGAGGCATCGCGATGCAGCGCGTGCTCGCCGTGCGTGACCGGATTACCGAGCGTTCTCTGCCGTTCTCCATCGTCGTCACCTCGCGCAGTACCTCGATGAACATTTCCGAGCGGACGTAGCACCGCGTGCTACGATGTCGGGATGAGCCAGGTCGTCACCCAACGAGAACTCCGCAACGGCAGCGGGGAGATCATGCGTCGCCTCGACGAGGGCGAGTCCTTCGTCGTGACGCGCAACGGCGTACCCGTCGGTGAACTCACCCCGCTGCGACGTCTTCGCTTCGTAACAGCAGAATCCATCGCACAGCTCTTCCAAGCAGCTCCGCCCATCGACGGCGAGCAGTTCCGACGAGACCTCGACGCCGTCGCCGATCAGAGCATCGAACCTCGTGCCTGACCAACGCGTCGAGCGAGGCGTGCTCGACACGTCGGTGGTCATCGACCTCGACTCCATCGATGTGAGCCTGCTGCCCGCAAAAGTTGCCGTGACAGCGATGACCATGGCCGAACTCGCAGCGGGTCCTCACGCTGCTGCTGATCCGGCGGAGCGAGCCCGACGCCAGGACCGACTGCAGCGAACCGAAGCAGCGTTTTCTCCGTTGCCGTTCGATGCCGACGCAGCCCGGGCGTATGGGCGGATCTATGCAGCCGTGGTTGCTGCCGGCCGCAAAGCGCGAGGCGCACGAGCGGTCGACCTCATGATTGCGGCAGTCGCGTGCTCAGTCGAACTTCCTCTCTACACGAGGAACCCAAACGACTTTGCGGCGTTGGACGGCCTGGTCGACATCATCGCCATCTGACGTCCGGCTCCTGATCGCCCTGTCGGCACCATTCATCCAATCGCTCGTGACAACCCACGCATAATCGCGGCCAAGAACGCTCAGGCTCGCTCCACAGATCATGCGAACTGTGCGGCCTCGGGGCACGATCGGCCCACCACATAGTGCCGACGTTGGCGCTTCGACCTGAAGCTCGAGATCGACGAACCAAAGCGTCGGCGACGGCCACGGCGAATGGTCGCAGAGGAACATGTTCAGGCGCGCTCGCGGGCGAGGTATGAGTGAGGCCCAGCCACTTCGGTTCACCCTCCTTGGAGGATGAACCCGAACGGCTCGGCTGCTTGGGTGGAGCTGATGCAGCCGTTTCGGGAGGTCTACAAAGGTCGTGGTGCCTTTGCCTCGGAGAGTCGGGCGCCGATCACGACTCGGTACGTTCCGTTCGCCCGTTCGATGTCGGGCTATTCGGGAGCGCGTCTGCGGACCGACCTTCTTGCTGGCACAACCGTGGCTGCATTGGCCCTTCCGTCGGCCATGGCGTTTGCGGAGTTGGCCGGTGCGCCGGTCAGCGCTGGGCTCTACGCGCTCCTGCTTCCCGTTCTGGCGTACGCCGTGTTCGGGTCGGCGCCTCGGGTCGTCATCGGACCAGAGGGCACGGTGGCGCTGTTGGTTGCGACGGCTCTTGCGCCGCTCGCCTCCGCCGGGAGCGCCGAGTACGCCGCGTTGGCAGCGATGCTCGCCCTGCTGGTGGGGCTCGTGTTCTTCGTTGCACGCCTCGCTCGGCTGGGTTGGATCGCCGACTACTTCTCACAGGCAGTCCTGGTCGGGTACATCACTGGAGTTGCCGTCGTCCTCATTCTCGGCCAGATCAGCAAGCTGGTCGGCGTTTCGAGCGATCAAGACGGTGTCCTCCGCGAGACCGTCGACATCGTGGGCAATCTCGGTGACGCCAACGGTGCGACGGTCATCGTCGGTGCGGTCTCGCTTGGGCTCCTGGTGCTCGTTGACAAGATCAGCAGACGAATCCCTGGCGCACTGGTCGTCGTCGTGCTCGGCATTGCGGTGTCCTGGGCGCTGGATCTTGCGGCCCGCGGCGTGGCCGTCACCGGCCCGGTGCCGAGTGGGTTGCCGTCGTTCGCTGTGCCCGATGTCTCGGGTTCGGACCTCGGGGCGCTCACAACCGCAGCGGTGGCCATTTTCCTCGTGTCGTTCTCCGATTCAATCCTCACCGCCCGTTCCTTCGCCGCCCGACATCACGAGGTCGTCGATGCCGACCAGGAGTTGCTCGCGTTCGGATTCGCCCAGATGGCCTCAGGGGTGACCCAGGGCATTCCGGTCGGCACGAGCGGATCGCGTACAGCAGTCAACGACGGCATGGACGCGACGAGTCAGATCAGTGGTCTGGCCGCCGCGGGCGCGATCGCCGTGATCCTGCTGTTCCTGACCGCTCCGATCGAGTATCTGCCGTCGGCTGTCCTCGGCGCCGTGATCGTGTTCGCAGCGTCGAAACTGATCAACTCCGAGCAATGGCGATCGCTCGCTCGGAGTAGCAGGGCGGAGGTCGTCATTGCCGCGATCACGGCCGTGTTCGTCATCACAATCGGTGTCCTTCAGGCGATCATCGTGGCCGTTGTGCTGTCGATCGCCGACGTCGTACGGCGGGCGGCACAGCCTGCGGACGCGGTGCTCGGGTGGTCTGCCGAGGACGACCGATATGTCGATGTCAGCGACCACGTCGATGCCGGCGTCAGCCCCGGGGTGGTCGTCTATCGCATCCAGGATCGAATGTTCTTTGCCAACGCTCACTTCTTCAAGCGTCGACTCTGGGCTGCTGTTGACGGCGCTCCGAAGCCCGTGCGGCACGTGATCCTCGATGCCTCGTTCATCAGCGACATCGACGCGAGTGCCGAGGTTGCTCTGCGAGAAGTGATCGCCGGCCTGCGCGAGCGGAACATCGAATTCCACATCGCGAGAGCCACAGTGGAACTGCAGTCGCGCTTCGATGTTGTCGACTTGACCGACGCGATCGGAGCGGATCACTTCCATGCCACCGTGACTGCAGCTGTCGACGCATGCCGGGTGCCACATCGCGATGCGTGACGCCTGTCGGTGCCGGTGGATGGCGGCGTCTCGGCACGCCGGCGGCCGATCTCGTGCGATCGCCCAGATTGGGGGATGACCGCGATCGGGCGTACGAGCTTGAGTGTGGGCACTGCGTCCGCCTCCATCCACATTCGCCCGAGGTTCCGATGAACAACACCGACCCGAGTGCTGCGCCCAAGACACGCGGTCGGATCGGGGAATTGATCGGCGGGTTCGTCGCCGGGCTGTACAGCGTGCCGGAGGGGATCGGTTACGCACAGTTGGCGGGCATCAACCCGATGTTCGGGATCTATGCCGGGATGGCCCCGGTGGCGCTGGCCGCGGCGTTCACGGGGAGCGTGCTGATGATGAGCACCCTGACCTCCGCGATCGCTCTCACGATGTCCGGTGTGCTGACCTCCGGAAACTTCAGCACCGACGAGGTGCCGCAGGCAGTGTTCACGTTGTCATTGCTCGCGGGTGTGCTGATGATCGCGCTCGGCCTGCTCGGCTTGGGCAAGATCGTGAACTTCGTGTCCAACGCAGTGATGACCGGTTTCGTGATGGGTGTCGCAATCCTGATCACGGTTGGCAAGTTCGACGACATCTTCGGCTACAAGCCGACCGGTATCTCGAACAAGGTGGTCGAGGCGTTCGACATACTCGTTCACCCCGGTGACTGGAACCTGACGACCACCGCCGTCGGCCTGGCGACGATCGTCGCAGCGTTCGGGCTCAAGGCGATCAAGCCAATCGAGCGGTACGCGCTGGTGATCGTGGTGCTTGCAGGGACCCTCGTGGTCTGGGTGTTCGGTATCGACACCACGACGATCGCCGACGTCGCCACGATCCCGTCGGGACTCGACGCGATCCCGATCCCGACCTCCACTGCCGATCTTCCGGATCTGTCGATGATTCCCAGTCTGCTCGCCGGAGCGTTCGCGGTTGCCCTGGTGGCGCTGGCTCAGGGTGCGGGCATCCGCCCGGCGTTCCCGAACCCCGACGGCAGCCGGTCGAGTTCGTCGCGCGACTTCCTCGGTCAGGGCATCGGAAACATCGGCGGCGCGATCTTCCAGGCGGCGCCCACGGGTGGCTCGCTCTCGCGCACAGCAGTGAGCGCCGACGGTGGCGCCCGCTCACGACTGGCCGGCTACGTGGCCGCCGCCACCGTGCTGGTGTTGGTCGTGGTGCTCGCACCGGTCGTGTCCGAGATCCCCGAAGCGGTCATCGGCGGCCTGCTGTTCGTCATCGGTGTCGAGCTGGTGATCGGCCGGATGCCCGACGCCCGCCTCGCGTGGCGCGATGGTCGGCGTTCGATGCTGTTGTTCGTGGTGACGCTGGCACTCACGTTGACGGTGCCGCTGCAGTGGGGAATCGTCGTCGGTGCGGCGCTGTCGCTGCTCGCCTACATCGGAAGCAGTGCCAAAGGCGAGAGCATCCAGGTGTACCGGCAAGACGACGCCGGCTGGTTCCTCAGCGACGACGTGCCAACCACGGTCCCGGCCAACGAAGTCACCGTGGTGCGCCTCTCGGGCGGCGACTTCTTCGCCGAGGTGCCGACGCTCGTCAGCGAACTGCCGGCGCCGCCGCCGCACGGCACCGGCCGAGGCGTGCTGGTGCTCGACCTGGCGGATCGGCAGACCTTCTCCTCCACCAGTCTGAAAGCGATCCAGAAGTATCACGTCGACCTCCGTGCGGCGGGACAGGCCTTGGTGTTGACCGGAGTCTCCGGTTCGCTGCGCGACACCCTCGAGCGGACCGGCCTCCTCGACGCGATCGGCTCCGATGACGTGCTCGCTCACGACCCGCACTTGGGTGCAGATCGCGATGCCGGAGTTCGCCGCGGCCGCGACCTGCTCGATTCGGTGTGACTCGCCTGCCGGCGAAGCCTCACCCTCAGGCGGGTGTCTTGGTGATGAGGCCGGCCGCCCGTGCGCGATCGACGGCCTCGGCTCTCGAGGTCGTACCGAGCTTTCGGTAGATGGCGGTCGTGTGGCTCTTGACGGTGTTGCGCGACACGTACATCCGTTTCGCAATGTCCACGAGGCTGAGGTTGGTCGGCAGGTATTGCACGACGCGCAGTTCGGCGGGGGTGAGCGCCCACGATCGATCGGTGAAGACGTCATTGGCCACCCGCACCATGGCACCCAGCTCACCGATGTGTCTGGCGAGCGGCGTGGTGTCGTCTTGGATCTCCATCTTCCGCTCCAGCTCGTGGAGGAGGTTGAGCGCGGATCTCGCGTCGTCGAGGAGCAGGCTGGTGCGGATGAGCGGGATGAGCCCGAGGATGTTGAACCAGGGTGCGCACCGGTCGTACTTTGCCAGCTTGAGCCGAGCTGCACCATGGCGTTCGACGGCGTCGTCGTGACGCCCTGATCGCGCGTCCACGAGCGAGGCGATTGCCAGTGACACCGCGGTCGCGGACGCGTCCTTGCCGAGTGGTGTGGCGAGTAAGCGGATCGCCCGTTCGCTCAGCTCGGCCGCTTCGTCGGCGGAGCCTTCGAGGTCGAGCACGATGGCGAGCGATGCGGCAGCGGTTGCCTGCAGTGTGGTGGCCCGGGCGATCTCGTTCTCGAACAGGGCTTCGCGCATCAGGTCGATCGCGCCGTTCTGGCCGCAGAGGTACATGTTCGCGCCGAGGGCCAAGCAGGCCAGCGCTCGCCATTCACCGTTCGGCAAGTGGCCGTAGGCGCTGCGAGCGATGGGGATCAGTTCGTTCGCCGGGAGGTTCTCGAGCGTCGCCAACAGCGCATCGGTCTGGTGGCCGAGCAGCTCGGCGATGCTCCCGGGCGTGGGGTCGAGCGTGACCTGATCGGTCCGACAGAGCCGCGCCCAACCGAGCGCCCGCTCACCGTCGCCGAAGCCGACGGCAAGCACCGCCTGGACCTGTTTGAGCGGCAACGATCGGAGAACGAGTGGTTCGCTGAAGTGCTCGAGCCAGCGTTCGAGCGTCCGGTACATGCCGCGTGCCGCGTATGGCCCACACTGCAGCAGCACCAGGTTCTCGAGGAGATCGAGGTCGCCGGCCGCTGCGGCGTGCTCGATGGCGAGGTCGGTGTCGCCCTGGTTCGACCACCACGTCGCGGCCGCCACGTGGATCGTGCGCCAGCGGTCGGGGTCGACGCTACGGAGCCGAGCGGACAGCCACCGTGAAAGAACGGCATGCATGCGGTACCACTCGTCGTGCTGGTCGAGTCCGATCAGTATCAACTCGTCGCGGCACAACCTGCGCAGCGTCGACGCGGAGTCGTTTCGATCGAGGATCGCATCACACTGCGCCCCGGTGAAGCGTCCCAGACATCCGATCTCGGTGAGGAAGGTCTGATCGTCGGTGTCAAGGCCCCTGAACCACTCCTGGGTCACGTAGTCGGTCACGTAGGTGAGGTCGCCGAGCTTGTCCACGGGGATGTCGATGCCCGTTCGGCGGGTCGCCAGGACCTGGCCGGCAAGTCGGAGCCCGGCCGGCCATCCCTCGAACTGCTCGGCGATCTCGGCGACCATGTCGATGTCCGGCTGGAGACCGAGCATCATCAGCATCTCCTCGGTCTCGGCGAGGTCAAAGGCGAGTTCGTCGGCGGTGACGTCGATGACACCGGGGGTGAGGCGGTAGCGGGCAATCGATTCGGAGCGCGGTTGCGAACGGCCGACGAGGATCAGCGTCGAGCGCGGCGGGAGACGGTCGATGATGAGATCGATCAGATCGCCGGACTCCTCGCTGACGATGTGATGGACATCGTCCAGGACCAAGACGAACGGCTCGTCGGGAGACGCGATCAGCTGGGCGACATCATCGAATCGGACACCGGCGCCGAGATCGACGTCGCTCCATGGTCGATCGGTGAGTCCATTGGCGATCGCGTGGGCGAGCACGAGTGGATCGTTGTCGATGGGTTCGAGGTCGAGCCACCTCACTCGTCGCTCGTCGTCGACGACCCAACGCAGTACCTGTGTCGATTTGCCGTAGCCGGCTGGTGCCAGGACGCGCAGCACCTGACCGGTCGCCGCCGCATACCGGTCGTCCAGGCGAGAACGCTCGACGACGCCCGCACGCATGGTCGGTCCGGTGAATCGTGCACGGTCGCGGATCGCAACGAGATCGCTCACCGGAAGGACCCGGCCACATCGATCCGCAGGCGCCGCCAGCACGCGTCAGGTTCGTGTTGGCGGAAATGCACGCAGCGCACGTTACTGCTCAATGAATCCGGTCGTCATGTCGATGATGCATCCACATCGGAGTGGTCCGGACAGGCCAGGAACCGTCCGATCAAGGCGGCGATGGCCAAAGCCGACAAGGTCGGGAAGAAGCAACTCGAGGCCGACACCGCCGAGATCCAGGAGGATGCCGAGGCCGACGGCTGACGCACGCCGCCGGTGGCACGAGGTCGTCGATGTCTCACAGATGCGAGGTCACGGCGACCCGCAGCGGGATCGAGCAGGCTGGTCAGCCGGACGTCGCACCGTCGAGCCGTTCCATGCGGACGGTGAACATCGTGTGGTACGCCCAGACGAGCTGCTCGCCGTCGCGCCGACGCCGGACCTCGACGCCGGGCATGCCGTCGGGCCGGAGCACCAGCACGCCGTCCTCGAAGCTCGCCGCAACCCGGATCGGCGTGGTCAAGTCGGCGGCCATCACGTCGTTCACCCCGGACTCGAAGGTGCCGTTGGCCACCATGTCGTGGACGACACCGGACGACGTGACCACGACGCGATCGGCGGCTTGTTCGATGCGCTCCACGTGCCCCCAGATCGGGTTGTCGGCGGCCAGTGGCTCGCCGTTCGACTCGCCGCTCACCACCTTCCAGACTCCCCGGAGATCCGGCGCGCCGTCGACGAGGGGATCGTCGCAATCGGCGAGGATCGGCGGTGGCATCTCGACGCCGTACCCGCCGGGAGGCGTGTAGGCCGTGGGGATGTCGTGCACGTGGGTCATTCGGTCACCTCCGTCATGGCGAAGAGCCACTGGCTCTCGAGACCGGCCTCGCGATGCTTGCCGATGGTGTTCGCGACCTCCGGGTCGCCGGCCAGCTCGAGGTACGCCCGGCGCGACGGGTAGCGCATGATGCCGACGAACTGGAAGTGCTCGCCTCCGTCGCCGATGAGCTGCGAGTCGATGTTGGCGCCGAGTACGAACGTGCCGCCGTGCGATTCGACGAACGTCCGCATCGCACGCGAGTACTGCATCACCGCCTCCTGCCCGCTCAGGCCGGCGTGCGATGCGTCGGCCTCCTTCTTGAAGGTGAGCATGTTCAACATCACGACCGGCTGATCGGGAGGACCGGCGAGGAATGTCCCGAGTTGTTCGGGGGTGGGCCAGGTTGCCATCGGTGCTTCCTTCTCAGTGGGCTGGTACGAGGTGGCTGTCACGCATCGACGCGGGCAGTGCGGTCACGAGGTTCGTCGCGATCGTCAGTGCAGCGTCCGTCGACACCTCGCCGCGCGACACGAGGTCGGCCAGACCGAACAGGCCGGCGACCAGCGTCCACAACACAGCACGGGCGTGGTCGCCCTCGATCGCAGGGATGCTGTCCAACCACTGCTCTTCGACGTGTCGGCGGAAGCGCTCGCGCACGGGTTCGAGATCGGGGAGACCGGGATCGGTGATGAGGACGCGGATCGCTCGCTGATCGTCGGCCGGCATCGCCAACAGCTGGGTGAACGCGGCAGCGAAGGCGGAGCCGGTGTCGTCGGCAGCGTCGACCGCCACACCGATCACGGCGAGGTAGCGCGCCGCTCGATCGTCGAAGAACGCCGCGTACAGCGACGCGAGATCGGCGAAGTGGTCGTACACGAGCCGCCGACTCACCCCGGCCTCGGCGGCGACCGCCACCATCGTCAGCCCTGCGTATCCGTCGCGGACGAACAGCCGCGCCGCGGCGTCGAGCAGCTGACGGCGTCGGTCGTCGGTCTTGAGGTAGGCCCGCTTGGTCATGAAGTGTACAGAGTGTACACTTCTGTTCGGCGAGTGACAAGGGTGGCAATCGTCAGCAGCCCTCCCACCGCTCCGGGCCAAGGCGCCGACGACGAGCGCTTGCTGTGACGCTCGCGGCCGGGAAACTGCGTCGATGTGAAATCGGAATGGGGAGGTTCGAGCTGCACAAGTGAGCGGTGGACGTTGAAGAGCTGTCTGGTGGATCGCTCGGACTCTGCGGTCGGGCTCAGTCCGTGGGAGACGATCTGGCCCGGCCGGCGTGATCAGCGATCATCTCGCCGAGTCGTGGGCACGCGGCATCGAGTTCAGGAACGAGTCGTCGAGCGAGTCGCACCGTCGTCGAGCACAACAGGTGGGCGTGGCAGACGGGCCGTCCGATTGAAGTACAGGCGCGTTGCGCGACATGTGCGGACTCGTCGACGTTGCGCCGCATCCGCACGACCAGCGGCAAACGCTGGGTGACTTGATCGGACCGAGCCGGGCCCAGTCGATCCAGAGTCGAAACGGACTGCCGCGAATGTTTCCGGTTCGGTCAGCATTGTTTCGCCTTCTGCTCTTGGGCTCTGACGAGACCGGGCGGATGATCGCTGGGCAACACCATCCCTCCTACGAAAGGTTGCTCATGTTCCGAATTTCCCTCCCTCGCCGACGACGCCTCGGCGCTCTTCTCACCGCCGGCGTCCTGCTGGCCACCCCCATGGTCATCGGGTCGCCAAGCGTTCAGGCAACCGCCGGAGTCGTCGACCTCGAAACGACTGCACTGCGTCTCTCCGGCGGCCCGATCACGGCCGGCGGTGTCATCCCTGCCGACGTGACGCTGACGCCGGTCAACCTCGCGACGGCGGACCCCGAGACCAGTTTCAACGACGGCGCCAATCTCATCATCCCGAGGCCGCAGGTCCGGATCCCGAGGTCGCGAGTGGTGATCCCTGCGTCGGCCGGCGAGGACGCAACGTTCCGCATCGACGGCATGACCGTGGCCAGTCGCGTGCCCGAGTTCCGGGTCGTCACCCTGCAGACCGACCAGGGAGAGGTCCGTGCCGCGATCTTCACGGTCGGTGGCGTCACCTATGCGATTCCCCGTCAGGGTGACCTCGTCCCCGGCGTGACCCGCACGGTCGCAACGACGCGCGTTGTTTCGATGGCCAGCGATCTCTCGACGACGCAATATGGGCTGCTACCTGTCGGTGCACAGCCCAGGACGGGTTCGATGTTCCGGGTCGCGGCGTTCACCGGCGCCACCTCGATCATCACCTCGACGGTCTACGACGCCGACAACGTCCGCGGCAATTCCGATGCTCTCGGCGAAGAACGGCTGACGTTCAGTCCGGAGACCGAGGTGCTGGCAACGCTGACGCTGAGCAACGGCGCCACGGTCGCCGTGCAGGGCCTTCGCTTTGCGACACCCGAGCCGTACGGGGGATTGAACACGTCCTGGGCATTCGACCGGGCCGCTCTCGCGGCGGCAGGCGCCACGATTGCCGACGTCACCGGCGTCGTCTCCTTTGCCGTGGTCGCCCACGACCTCACGTGGCAGGACCTCGGTTTCGACCTGATCTAGCAGTCCCGATCCCGAGCTGCCTGCCTGCGCGATGCCGCCGCTGAACGGCGTTCGTGTCCCGAGGTGTCGGGGCACGAACGCCGTTGGCGCGCTCGAGGGCAGGTGTCGGGCCGACCTCACCGATCTCGCGCTCATTCAGATTCGGGACGACCACGTCGACCAGGTGTGGCTGCACTCGAAGGTCGGCTGACGTGGCGGCGGAGGAGTGGCGAGACGCGTTTTCACCCCTTCTGGGTGTCGATGCCCGACAGCAAATGTGGGACCCTGCTATATCGACCGGGCGGCAGTGGGCCTCCCGCGTACTTCGGAGGTTGAGAAATGCTTGCTTACGACTACCCGCTGCTGGGTCTGTTCTGGTCCATGTTCGTCTTCTTCCTGTTCTTCGCCTGGCTGATGCTGCTGTTTCGCGTGTTCGCCGACATCTTCCGCAACCGGGACATGGGTGGTTGGGGCAAGGCACTCTGGTCGATCTTCGTCATCCTCGTGCCGTTCCTCGGCGTGTTCGTGTACGTCATTGCCCACGGCAAGGAGATGACCCAGCGTGACATCGCAGCCGCTCAGGAGAGCGACGCCCAGTTCCGTGCCTACGTTCAGGAGACCGCTGGAAGTGGCAGTGCGGCCGGGGAACTGGAGAAGCTCGCCGGCCTCCGCGACAGCGGAGCGATCACCGAGCAGGAGTTCGCAGCACAGAAGGCGAAGTTGCTGGCCTGAGCGCCGGACACGACGATGACGAAGAACTTCAACGGCAAGATCGCCCTCGACATCCGCGATTCGGAGCCCGACTGGGAACCGTTTCTCGCTCCGAAGGCTCCCGAGGGCGCACCGAACGTGCTGTTCCTCGCCTGGGACGACCTCGGCTACGCCACCATGGACATGTTCGGCGGCCCGGTCCAGTGTCCGAACATGGCCCGCATCGCCGAACGAGGTGTGAAGTTCGCCAACTTCCACACGACCGCACTGTGCTCGCCCACCCGAGCGTCGCTCCTGACGGGGCGGAACGCGACGTCGAACGGCATGGCGACGATCGCCGAGTTCGCATCGGGGTTCCCCGGAATCTCCACTCGGATCCCCTTCGAGAACGGGTTCATCTCCGAGGTCCTTGCCGGGCGGGGCTACAACACCTACTGCGTGGGCAAGTGGCACCTGACGCCGGGTGAGGAGTGCAACCTGGCGGCCTACAAGGGGCGGTGGCCGCTCGGTCGCGGCTTCGAGCGGTTCTACGGCTGGCTCGGCGGCGAGACGAACTCGTTCTTCCCCGACCTCGTGTACGACAACCATCCGATCGAGCCCCCCGCTCGTCCCGAGGACGGCTACCACCTCGCCGACGACATGGCCGACAAGGCGGTCGAGTTCATTCGCGACGCCAAGGTGATCGATCCCGACAAGCCGTTCTTCATGTACCTGGCGCCTCAGGCAGGTCATGCGCCCCACCTCGTTCCGACGGAGTGGGCCGACCGCTACAAGGGCGTCTTCGACGAGGGCTACGAGGCCATTCGTGCGGGGATCCTGCAACGCCAGATCGAACTCGGCCTCCTCCCCGCCGACACGGAACTCTCACCGATCAACCCGCACGGCGAGCCGAACCGGACCGGCCCCGACGGGCAGCCCTGGCCGTTGCTCGACACCGTGCGCCCATGGGACAGCCTCTCCGACGACGAACGTCGGCTGTTCAGCCGGATGGCGGAAGTGTTCGCCGGCTACATCTCGTACAACGACGACCGGTTGGGCCGCGTGCTCGACTACCTCGAGGAATCGGGCGAGATCGACAACACGCTGATCGTCGTCGTGTCCGACAACGGCGCGAGTGGCGAGGGCGGCCCGAACGGCAGCTTCAACGAGTGGCGCTTCTTCAACGGCGTCCCCGACACCGCCGCGACGACGCTGCCGCACATCGACGAACTCGGTACGCCGGCGTCGAACAACCACTACAACACGGGCTGGGCGTGGGCGTTCGACACGCCCTTCCCGTACTGGAAGCGCTGGGCGGGTGCCGAGGGTGGAGTCGCCGACATGTGCCTGGTGTCCTGGCCGGCCAAGATCCCCGCCGACACCAGTCCGAGGCCGCAGTACGTCCACGCCGTCGACGTCGTACCCACGATCTACGACCTCTTGGACATCGAACCACCGGAGACGATCAACGGGTACCTGCAGAGCCCGATCGAGGGCGAGAGCTTCGCGGCAGCGCTCACCGATTCGTCCGCGCCCGGCAAAGCGACGCAGTTCTACACGATGCTCGGCCAACGTTCGATCTACCACGAGGGCTGGCTCGCATCGACGGTGCATCCGCCGTTGTCGAGTTGGGGGAACTTCGACCATGACGAATGGGAGCTGTTCCATCTCGAGGTCGACCGTTCGCAGACCCACAACGTCGCCGCCGAGCATCCGGAGCGCTTGGAGGCGCTCAAGGGCTTGTGGTTCTACAACGCCGGCATCTACAACGGTCTGCCGTTGGACGACCGCAGTGCGTTGGAACAGGTCCTCGCCGAGCGTCCCCGTGGCGCACCTGATCGCGACCGCTACATCTTCTACCCGAACTGTGCGGACGTTCCCGAGTCCGCAGGTCCGGCGCTTCCGGGGCGTTCCTACACGATCGCCGCAGGCGTCCGCATCGACGCCGATGATGCGCAAGGTGTGGTCTGGGCCGCCGGAGGCGTTCCGGGTGGGCACTCGCTGTACGTCAAGGATCGCAAGTTGCACTACACGTTCAACTGGATTGGCACCACCCTGCAGGACGTCGTCGCCGACGACGAGCTCTCGCCGGGCAGCCATGTGCTGATCGCCGAGTTCGTCGCCGAAGGTCCGAGTTCCGACCCGGCGATGCCCGGTACGGCCGGCACGCTCACGCTGTACGTCGACGACCGCGCCGTCGGTTCGGCTCCCATCGTCACCCAACCTGGCTACTTCTGCCTGACAGGCGACGGGATCTGCGTCGGGCGCGACAGCGCATCGGCGGTCTCGCCGAACTACCAAGCGCCGTTCGCGTTCGTCGGCGGTGAGATCGACAAGGTCATCGTCGACGTCTCCGGCGACCGATACGTCGACCACGAGGGCCAGGTTCGCGCCTGGTTCAGCATCGACTGACGGCTGTGTCGCTCGAATCCCCCGCCGAGCGCAACGCTCACTCAGCGGCCGAAGAGCTCGGGCGCGTCGCCCGCAAGTCGGTCCCGAGATCGACGCACGCCGAGTGGCAGCCCGCCCCGCAGCGGCGCGACCCGATCGCGATGATCGAGGCCCAGAACGCGACCCGTGTTCCGTGGCTGGTCCCGGTACGCCACGACCGGATGCGCGCGTCGCCGTTCACCTTCTACCGAGGAGCCGCAGGGATCATGGCGGCCGACTTGGCTGCCACTCCCAACAGCGGGTTGAGCGTCCAACTCGGCGGCGATGCGCACCTCTCCAACTTCGGCGCGTACGCATCTCCCGGGCGACAGCTCGTCATCGACGTCAACGATTTCGACGAGACGCTTCGCGGGCCGTGGGAGTGGGACGTGAAGCGGCTTGCCGCCAGCGTCTACATCGCTGCCCAGCACCTCGGATTCGGAGCCAAGCTGTCGAAAGAGCTCACCGCTGACGCCACCGGCGCCTACCAGCAGGCAATGACGCAGTTCAGCCAGATGGGTTTCCTCGACCTGTGGAATCGCCTGCTGACCATCGAGGACGTCCGAGCAGAGGCGGGGATGACCAAGGCGGATCTCGCTCGACGGGTCGATCGATTCGAGGAGCGTGCCCGAAAGAAGGATGGTCGCCAGGCGGTGGGAAAGCTCACCGAGATCGTCGACGGTCGCCGTCGGATCATCGACCAGCCGCCCGTCGTGTACCCGATCAGATCGTTGCCGACCGGGTACGACCCGATCGAGGTCGAGTCCACCGCTCGCGCCGCAATCGACTCGTACCTGTCGACGCTCAACGACGCGCGCCGCTTCCTCCTGGCTCGCTACCGGCTCGTCGACGTCGCGCTGAAGGTGGTGGGTGTCGGCAGCGTCGGTACACGATGCCTCATCCTGCTGTTCGAGGGGCGCTCGCCGGATGATGTGTTCTTCCTCCAGGCCAAGGAGGCCCAGGCGTCCGTCCTCGAGGAGTTCCTCGAACCGAGTCCGTACGACAACCACGGTCAGCGAATCGTCGAGGGGCAGCGTCTGTCGCAGGCGCAGTCGGACATCTTTCTCGGATGGACCACCGGCGAACTCGAGCAACGTCACTTCTACATCCGCCAATTGCGCGATTGGAAGGGGTCGGTCGAAGTCGAGGGTGCCACCCCCCGCCAACTCAGCTTCTACGCCAAGCTCTGTGGCACGACGTTGGCACGCGCTCACGCTCGAACCGGGGACGCGGCAGCGATCGCGGCCTACCTCGGTGGTGGCCGCCGCTTCGCAAGCGCCATCGCCGCCTTCTGTGAGGCGTACGCCGCCCAGAACCTTGCTGACTTCCGTGCCTTCGAGGACGCCATCGACTCCGGCCGGCTCGAGATCCCGTCAGCATGATTCCGACTTCTTCCACCGCGCATTCCAACTGGTGGCCACTGCACCAAGGAGATCAGCCATGAAAGTCACCGTGCCGTTTGCAGCACTGCTCCTTGCCGTTGCGTTCGGCTACATCCTGGGCACCGAGAGCGGGCGCAAGAAGCGCGATGATCTTCTCGTTCGCCTGGGCCGAGGCACCGGTGCCGACGCCGAGCTGGGAGTCGACGACGCTGAATCGTGAGCTGACAGGTGTGGCCCCGGCCACGCATGGACGTCCTCGGGCCGTCTGTACGATCAGCTGTCATGGTGAGCGACGGCTTCCTGGCTGCCCCGACCGATGTCATCGAGGGCGCGGTTCCGTGGGAGGACCTCGGGCTCGTCGATTCGAAGTTCCAAGCGCCGTGGACCCGTCCCGGAATCATCGGTCGGCCTGCGCTCGTCGAGCGACTGACGAGTACCCACTGCCCCGTCGTTGCGGTGGTCGGACCCGCCGGCTACGGCAAGACCACCTTGCTCGGTCAGTGGGCCGCCACGAGCGATGTCCCCGTCATCTGGCTCACGCTCGACGCTCACGACAACGATCCGACAATTCTGCTGGAGTACCTCGTTGCCATCATGAACCGCATCGAGCCAGCCGACCCGCAGCTGTGGCGATCGCTCTTGGCCGAGGCCGCCGTCGACACGAACTGGTCCCTGCGTCGCCTGGCGATGCTCGTGTCGTCGCGTCGACGTCGATTCGGTCTCGTCGTGGACCACACCGAATCGGTGACCGACCCACGCTCAGGCGACTTGCTCGCCACGGTCGCACTCAACCTGCCGCCCGGGTGTCGAATCGCCTTCGCGTCACGTGCTGAGCTGCCACTCCCGATGGCCAGGCTCAGAGCCGAGGGCGCCGTCGAGGAGATCGGCGTCGAGCAGTTGGCGATGGACGAATCCGAGGCGACTGCGTTGCTCGGCGAAGTACACGCGGGCATCGAGGCGACGGAGATCCACGAACTGGTGAACCGCACGGAGGGATGGCCCGTCGGCCTGTACCTCGGCGCCTTGACCAGCCGATCCGGACGAGCCGCCAGCACTCACCGCGCCGCCGTGCAGGGAGACGACCGGATGGTCGCGGACTATCTGCGCAGCGAGGTCCTCGCAAACCTGTCCGCGGCTGAGGTCACCTTTCTCACACACACGTCGATCCTCTCGGAGCTGAGCGGACCGCTGTGTGACGCCGTCATCGCCAACCCCGGTTCCCAGCGACTGCTCGAATCGCTCGAACGTTCGAATCTGCTGCTGATTCCGCTCGATCGACAGCGTCGCCGGTATCGCTGTCACCACCTCCTTCTGGAGCTGCTGCGCGCCGACCTCGAACGGAACGAACCCGACCTGATCGTGCCGCTCCATGACCGCGCTGCCGCATGGTTCGAGGCCCATGACGAGCCCGAAAAGGCAATCGATCACGCCCTCGCGGCGAACGATCCTGATCGAGCGGCACGGGTGTTCGGACGCATCGGTCAGCCGGCTTACGCTGCCGGCCGAATCGAGACGTTGACCCGTTGGGTCTCCTGGTTCGAAGAGCGTCGCCTCCTCGAACGGTTCCCGCACGTCGCGGCGACCTGGGCGCTGAAGGAGGCGCTCGCCGGGAACGGTTCGAACGCCGACATCTTTGCCGCGGCAGCCGCCGCCGGCGACCCCGCCGCGCTCACCCCGGACGGGAGCCCGGTCGCCGGACTGCTCGCACTGGTCGACGCGTGCCGGTGCCGCGACGGTGCACCGGGCATGAGGGTCAGCGCGGCGACGGCCACGCGCCTGCTCCGGCACGACAGCCAGTTCCAGGGACCCGCGATCTTCCTGGAAGGTGTCGCCGCCCTACTGCAGGACGAGACGGACGCGGCCGATGTTCTGTTCACCACCGCCGCCGCAACGTGCTTCCGGTACGGGGGGATCCCGACCGGGCTGGCTGCGCTGGCACTGCGTGCCTCGAGTGCGCTGGGGCGCGGCGACACCAACACGGCGTACGCGCTGTCCGACGACGCCGTGTCGATCGCCACCGAAGCCCACCTCGACATGCACGCGCAGTTGACGGTCGTCCACGCAGTTGCCGCACGAGTTGCAATTCGGCGTGGGAACCTCGAACAAGCTCGCAGCCACTTGGCGTTGGCGGTGCGCAACCGACCGTTGTGCTTTCCAGATGTGCCCTTCAGCGCCGTCTTTCTGGTCGAACTCGCCGAGGCGTACGTCGCACTCGCCGACCCCGCAGGCGCCAAAGCGGTGTTCCGCCAGATCAACGACGTCCTCGGCGCGCGGTCCGGCCTCGACGTGGTGATCGATCGTTGCGACGTGCTGCGTGGCAAGCTCCACGGGGCCGGCCCAACCCTCGTGGGCGCATCGTCGCTGACGGCAGCCGAGCTTCGGCTCGTGCCGCTGCTGTCCACCCATCTCACCTACAGCGAGATCGGTGAGCGTCTCTACGTGTCCCGGAACACGATCAAGTCGCAGACGGCATCGATCTTCCGGAAACTCGGCGCCACGTCGCGAGGCGGAGCGGTACGCGCCGCGGAGCAGCTCGGCCTTCTCGGACCGACAGCGATCAACGCTCAGGGGTGATGCGTTTCACCCCGAACGGGTGGTGAGGCCGGCGGGGTCGATTCGTACCATCGAAACGTGACCACAGACGTCGCCTCCGTCATCGACGTCCACCGGGCGGCAGGGTCGTTTTTCGACGTCGCGGGAGTTCGTTCCTTCGTCCGCACTGCGGGCGAGGGAGAGACGGTCGTGCTGCTGCACGGTTTGCCGGCCTCGTCGTTCCTGTACCGCAAGGTGATCGGAGAGCTCGCGGGTCGGGGGCTCCGGCCCGTTGCGTTCGACCTCCCGGGGCTGGGCCTCGCCGATCGCCCGACGGACTTCGACTACTCGCTGTCCGGACTCGGCCTGTTCGTCGCCGCCGCCATCGATGCACTCGACATCGACCGGTTCCACCTCGTCGTTCACGACGCCGGCGGGCCGGTCGGATTCGAGGCCGCTGCCCGACTGCTGGACCGGGTGCAGTCCCTGACGGTACTGAACACGATCCCCGAGATCGACGCCACGCCGTTCCCCGGCGAGTTCCTGGCCCGGCTCACCCGCAAGGTCGGTGGACCGATGAGTTCGCCGGCGGTCTGGCGCAAGATGTTGTACCGGGTCGGCATCCTCGATCCGTCGGCCGTTCCGGTGGCCGAGGTCGATGCCTACCGCGACCTCGCCCTCGCCGCCGACGACGGCGCCGCGTACCTGCAGATCATGCGGGGCCTGCACGCAGCCCGGGGCGAAAAGAAGGATTACCGGCCGCTGCTGCACGTCGACTCTGCCCCGTATCCGGTCCAGGTCGTCTGGGGCGCGAAGGATCCGATCCTGACGATGCGGCGTTTCGGCTGGCGAGCGCTCGAGGCCACTGGTCTGGCGTCGATGTCGATCGTGCCGGCGCGTCACTTCCTCCAGGAGGACCAGGCTCCCGCGGTGTCGGCGCTGATCGCCGAACACGTGCATCGAGCCACCAGGTGACGAACGAATCTCCCCCCACCGAACACTCGGGCTCGCCCACGCGCCCGGCGACAGACAGGAAGCCACAGCAATGAAGCACCACCAGACCCGACGCAGGCGCACGCGAACCATTGCGATCGGCGTTGCCGCCGGTGCACTGTTCATCGCCGCCTGTTCGTCCGACGGCGACTCGGCGAACACCGAGTCGCAGCCCGACACGTCCCCGGCTGCCACGTCGGCGACGTCGGAGCCGGCAACGACGGAGTCGTCTGTGGCGTCCTCGACACCGCGTGACGCCGACCCGGCCGTGACCGGCAACGAGTGCCCGATGGTCGTCGACGCATCGTCCGCCGACTTCTACCCGATCCAGCCGAGCTTCTCGGCCGGCTACACCGCGGCGGGACAGAAGCTGAACAGCGACACGGCGGACTGGGCCTACGTGGTCGAGAGCGACTTCCCCTACTCGAACTGGATGGCCTGGTACCTGTACGACACCAACGGCGTCCCGGTCTACAAGGTGTCCGACCAGGACATCATCCCCGACGAGGGTTCCACCAACCCGTTCGTCGACGGCAATCCGATTCTCGCTCCTGAGCGCTCGTTCACGCTCTACTTCATGCCGAGCACGACCCCGGCCAGTGTGGTGTCGGACATGCAGGCAGACGGCAAGAACGTCGCACTGCTTCCGGTGCAAGGCGACACGCAAGGTGTCTCGGTCGTGTCGCGCAGCTACTGGTCGTTCGCGAACGACGGCCTCGGCGACTACGACCGGTTCGGGTTCTCCGGCCCGACGGACACGCCGTACCCCACGATGACGGCGTTCCTCACCGATTCGAGCACCGGTGAACTCACGTCGACACCGGTCGACGACTGCGGCTCCCAGAGCCAGCTGCCCGAGGAGCTGTGGTTCAACGCAGAAACCAACAGCCCACTGGTGACCTTCGCCAACGCCAACCCACCGTCGAAGGAAGACCTCGACGACCTGCCGAAGTTCCTCGTGCAGACCGGGTCGTTCTCCGGGGCGATGGGGGAGGAGTTCCCGCCGTCGCCGGTGCCGAACGAGGTGCAGTTCTACCGCAACGTCGCGGCCAACGCGCCCTATGCCGACGTGAGTTCGGCACCGCCCAAGGGCAGCCCGCCCGACGCCTGTGGCGGGTACGTCATGGCGAACCTCCCGAACGACGTGGTGTCGCTGGTCCACATCCCACAGGTTCCGAGCTTCCCCGACTACACGGGCGCGACCGAGTCGACCCTGAACACGGGCGACGATTATGACGTCAGCTTCTACAGCATTGTCATCTACGGAGCGGAGAAGCAGCTCGACGCATTCGGCACGCTGCAGAACTCGCAGCTCGGCAACAGCCAGATCGCCCAGAACCCCGACGGCAGCGCCACTGTGGTGCTCTATCCGGACACGGCCACGCAGGACCAGATCGACCAGATCGCCGCGGTCGTCGAGGCCAACGGCTGGAACCTGCTCAAGAGTGGCAAGCAGACCGACCTTGCGCCGAACCTGCTCGTCATACGCGAGAAGGGCCAGAACCAGAACTGGGAGAACGCGCTCAGCGCCAACGAGGTGACCCAGGGAGCGCCGTGCCCGCAGTCGACGGATCCGTCGCTGCCGCTGCCGCAGAACCCGCCCGACGCCCAGGTCGACCAGACCAACGGCATGGGGCTCACCGCCCCGGCCGGCGAGAACTGCTCGATCGATGCATTCCTGTCGGGCAAGTGCCTGGAGGACTTCCAGACCCGCCAGCAGGCGGCGGGTCAGCAATGGTCCGCCTCCGGAGAATGGCCGACCCAGCTGGCACCCTGAGTTCACGCCGCAAGTACCGGCGCGACGTCCTCGTCGATTCCGCCGCCGAACACGTAGACGCCGGCAGCCTTCGCCTCGTCGATGACGGCGTGGGCGTCGGCGGCGACGACGGGGAACTCCTCCTCGGTGAGGTCCATGGCGTCGCCGGGAAACGAGATGAGGTACTTGGTCATTGCTCGACCGTCCAGAACAGCTCGGTGCGAAGCTCACCGGGATCCATGTCGGGCTTCGGCTCGGTGACGTAGACCTCCCACAGGTCAGCACCCGCCGTGAGACCCCGCTCGGCGATCCAGGCGCCGAGTCGACCCCATGTCTCGCCGAGTTGGTCGTAGCCGCCGGCGTGAACAACGCGGGCGACGCGGCCAGCCGGGAGCGAGCTCCGTTCGACGTGACCCTCGGGCGCCAACGGGTCGTGTACCGGGAAGCCGACCTCGATGTCGGCGGTGGCGTCGGGTGGCCCGGCGTAGCGGGCGAACGCCGGTCCCGCTGGCGTGATTCCTTGCCGGGCGAGCACGGTTGCCAGTTCGGTGAACGATTGGTCGAAGAAGTCGGCGATCTCTGCCATCGGCACCACACGGCGGATCACCGCTGTCGTGGTCTCCGCCATGTCGGCCAGTTCGGGGTCGTTCGTGTCCACAGGTTCCATGCCATCACTGACGGTCGAACCGTTGCAAACTCATCGCGCTCATGCAGTTTCGCGCAGTGGCGCTTCTCCCATCAGTCCACGTTCGATCCAGGCGTCGCGGTCGTCGATCACCCCGACGTCGCTGAGAAACGACGTCAGTTTGGCCAACGCGACGACCACATTCGCCTGATACACCGGGTTGTCTCGTGCGATGTCGATGCCGTCGGTGATTCCGAGGTGCTCGAACACGGCTTGGTCGAGGCTCAGCGCCACGATTTCCGTCACGAGGTCGGGAGCGACGGATCTGACGAACGCTTGCTCGTCGGCGTTCAGCGTGGGCCAGCTCTCTGTCAGGTAACTCTTGGCGAAGCTCACATGGCGTGCCTCCTCGAGGACGTGGAGCTTGCTGATCTGACGGACGACCGGATGAAGTCGCTCGTCTCGCATGGTGGCGCGGTTGGCGTAGTCGAGGAGTTCCTCGATGGCGAGGATCGCAAGGTAGGACATGGCACGCCCGCCCGGACCGGGCTCGAATTCGACGGCACGCGTGGGGCCGTAGGCGGGCGTTCCGGCCCGGCGGATGTACTCGCCGAACATCATCGAATGCCGGCACTCGTCGGCGACTTCGATGAGCAGGTAGCGGTGCATCGGGTCTCGGACGTCGATCTCGGTCAGGTGGCTCAGCACGATCTGCATGAGTGCGTTCTCGAACCAGATCCCGGCGCCGAACATCGCCGCCGTCTCGTGACGGCTGTACGCGATCCGTTCGGATTCGGTCATGGCATCCCACGTCTCGGTGCCGAAGAGCGAGAGGAGCTCCGGCGGCAGGTGAAATGCGGAGTCGTCGATGGGGATGTTCC
Source organism: Ilumatobacteraceae bacterium (assembly GCA_963828415.1). GTDB lineage: Bacteria > Actinomycetota > Acidimicrobiia > Acidimicrobiales > Ilumatobacteraceae > Sva-07. Next base: position 116,574 of record CAWHEI010000012.1, on the reverse strand, counting down.
AATCGACCTCACGAAATGGATCGTGCGTTGCTCGCTCCGACGCTGCGATGAGCTGTTCGGAACGGGTGGCGGTTGCGGGCATGTCGAGGAGGAGTGTCACGCACACACCATGACATTGACAGCTGTTACTGTCAATGTATATTGTCAGTGACTACTGTCACGGTCGCGTTGGAGGTGATTGAATGGTGCACATGAGCCACGACGAGCAGCCCCCGGTCCCACCCGAGGAATACGGGCTGGCCGAGTTGGCGGAGATCAGTGGCGTCAGCGAGCGAACCATTCGCTATTACCAGAACGAACGGTTGCTTCCGAAGCCGGCAAAGAAGGGCCGCGACGCGGTCTACAACGCTGAGCATCGCGAGCGCCTGGCGGTCATCACCGAATTGCGAGATCGCGGGCTCACCCTGCACAGCATCGGTGACCTGGTATCGAGCAAGCTCCCGACGCGCACCGTGTCCGAGTGGCTCGGGATCGACGCGACACTGAGCGCGCCGTGGTCCGACGACCGCCCGACCACCGTCTCGCACGCCGAACTGGTGGACCTCGTCGCAGCCCATGGCGACGTCCCGAAGGGCCTCATCGCGGAACTCCACGAAGCCGGGTACGTCGAGCCCCAGCCCGGGCAGACCTGGATCGTTCCCAGCCCGGCACTGCTCGATCACGCGCTGCGTTTGCGTGATGCGGGCATCGACGTCGAAGTGTCGGCGCTCATTCGCGACCTGCTGCGACGCCGACTCTCCAGGGTCGTGGCCGACACGGTCAAGCTGCTCGTCGAACGAGCCGGCGCCGGGTTCGCCGGCAGCGCGACCCCGGACGAACTCGCCAGAGCGCTCGGAGCGCTCCGCCCCATCGCCCGGGAGACAACGGGTGTGATCCTGGCCCAAGAGGTGGAACTTGCCCTGGCCGACCTCATGCAGTCCGGCGATCTCCGGAGGAAGTGACAGGACACCCGCCCGTTCAGGGGAGGGCGATGCGTTGCACGGCCATGATGCGGTCGGGCGCCGGCAGCGATCCGATGCTCACCGTGCGGCCGACACCAACGGCGTGAACCCAGCGCCGCGAATCGAGTGCGATGCCCACGTGGGTGATCAGTGCCGGATCGCCGACCGATGAGGTGAAGACGAGGTCACCGGCGGCGATCGGAGCGCTCCGCCAGTCCACCGCGGTGCCCAGGCGGGCAAGTGCGCGGCTCTGGTGCGGCACGCTCATGCCGATCTGGCGGAATGCGGCAACGACCAACCCGGAGCAGTCGAACGTCTCCGGGCCGGCGCTGAAGAACTGATACGGCGTGCCCACCTGGGCCGTTGCGTACGACAACACGGTGTCGAGCGAACTGCCCACCGCGGCCGGAGCGGCCGCCGCAGCCGGCGTCGTGGCGGCAGCGGGAGCAGACGGTGTGGTGGCCGAACTCGTGATGGAGGTGGGGATCGCACGGGTGGCGGGCGGAATCTGCAGGCGGCGTCCCGGCATGATCAAGCTGGTCACCTCGAGCGAATTCGCCTTGAGCAGTGCTCCCAGGCTCACTCCGTTGCGCCACGCGATGCTGGCGAGGGCGTCACCGGCGACCACCACGTACTCGGTGCCGGATCCCGTCGGTGCCGCCGGCGAGGTGGAGGCGACCTCAGCCGGCCGGCCGGCGGGCGCGCTCGTGATCTGTGCGCCAGCTGGGATCACCAGGGTCTGGCCCGGATGGATGACACTCGTCAGTTCGAGCGAGTTGGCCCGTAGGAGCACCGAGAGGCGCACGCCATGGCGCCATGCCAGACCCGCCAGGCTGTCGCCATCGCGCACCGTGATCGTCGTCTCCACCGTGGTCGTGGTGCCCGATGTCGAGCTGGTGGTCGGAGCGGCCGAGGCAACGCCTCCGAACAGTGGCAGGGCGACGGCAATGGCCACGCCCGCGGCAAGGATGATTCGTGCGGTTCGAGTCATGCCAGGTCCATCGGCCTCGCAACCCTCGACCTTTACCTTTTCTTGATGGTTTGTTGCCGAAAAGCTGAAAATGGGGCCTGATCAGGTCGAATTCGCGGCTCGGGCCAGCCATTCTTCTGACGTCCAGTGGCGCCGGAGCTCGGTGGTCACGAAGTCGGACGTCCAGCGCACCATGTCGATCCAGGGCAGATCGGCCGACGCGGTCTCGGTGAATGCCATCCCGTCGAGGAGCAGGGCGGCGTCGTCGATGCCCAGCATCACCGTGATCGTCTCGGCGGAGCGTCTCGCGAGATCGTCCAGTCCGGACCCGCCCGGAACGACGCCGAGACGCAGTTCGAGTTCCATCAGCTGCTCGACGTCCCATCGACCGACCGCGCCCGACATCGCCTGATCGGACATGATCCCGACGATCTGCCCCAGCGCCAGTCGGGCGTCCGGTTCGAGCTCGATCGCTCTCGGGAGTTGCACGGCGTGAGCCTCGCAGCCCCGGACGCGCAACGCTCGAGCGAGCTACTTCTTCTTGGCGGCCTTTTCGAGACGCTTCGCTGCCTTGCCGATCGGCTCGAGGTGGCGGTGGTCGAGATCGCCGATCTCGGCGCCGTTCTCGAAGAGCACCCGATAGCGCTGCCAGTTGAAGCCGTTGGCGAGGATGACCTTGCCCTCGGTGCCGACCGGAACCCCGTGGATCTCGACCGTGGTGCGGACCTTGTCGTTCATCCGCAGGTCGATCTGGTTTGCGTGCGGGGTGGCGAGAGCGTGCGGCTTCCAGTACTCCATCGCCGCCATTCTGCCCGCTCCGACCGAGAACGCGCGACTCCGTGGACGCGAGGCCTGCGTCCTCGTTCCGAAATCGGGGGCCACCGATACACTCGCCCGTCTGTGAAGAGTTCCGTGGAGACCCTCGAGGGCAACAAAGTCAAGCTGTACGTCGAAGTCGATGAGGCGGAGTTCGATCACGACATCGACCGTGCCTTCAAGCTGATCGCCAAAGAGGTGAACCTCCCCGGATTCCGTGCCGGCAAGGCGCCTCGCAAGGTGCTCGAAGCCCGCATCGGCATCGGCGCCGCCCGCGAACAGGCACTGCGCGATGCCGTCCCGCAGTACCTGGCCAAGGCGGTGCGCGAGCACCAGGTCGACCTGATCGCCACCCCCGAGGTCGAGATCACCGACGGCACCGAGTCCGGCCCGGTCGAGTTCGACGCCACCTGCGAAGTGCGTCCCACGATCACCGTCGAGGGCTACGCCGAACTCCGTGTCGAGCTGCCGTCGCTCGAGGTCACCGACGACGACCTCGCCGAGATCCACGCCGCGGAGTTGAAGCGCACGGCCTCGCTCACCGACGCCGACCGACCGTCGGTGGAGGGCGACTTCCTCACGATGGACCTCGCGGCCACCCGTGACGGCGAGGAGCTGTCGGGCCTCAACACCGAGGACTGGAACTACGAACTCGGCCAGGGCTGGGTGACCGAGGACTTCGACGAGCACCTCACCGGCGTGTCCGCCGGTGACGAACTCACCTTCACCTCCACCCCGAAGGGTCTCGACGAGCCGGCCGACTTCGTGGTCAAGGTCACCGCCGTTCAGGAATCGGTCGTGCCCGAACTCACCGACGACTGGGTCGCCGACAACATCGGCGAATTCGACACCGTCGACGAGTGGAACGCCAGTCTGCGCGAGTCGCAGGTCGACCAGAAACTCAACCAGGCCCGCCAGGGTGTCGTGCAGGCAATGAACGCGGCGCTTGCCGAACTCGTCACCGACGAGGTGCCCGACGCGATGGTCGACGCCGACCTCAATCAGCGAGTGCAGGGCATCGTCCAGCAGTTCCAGGCTCAGGGCATCGATCTCGGCCAGTGGCTCGCCGCCACCGGTCAGGGTCCCGACGAGTTCATCGAGTCGATGCGCGGCGCCTCGATCGAGGCCGTCAAGGTCGACCTCGCACTGCGTGCCGTCGCCGAAGCGGAGTCGCTCGAGGTCGAGCCCCACGACTTCGACGCCGAGTACGCACGCATGGCGATGCAGTACGGCCAGAAGGCCAAGGACATCCGCAAGGCCTACGAGGACAACGAGGCTGTGCCCGAACTCGCGGCCCAGATCCGCAAGTCGAAAGCGTTCGACTGGCTGCTGCACAACATCGACTTCGTCGACCCCGACGGCAACCCGATCGACCGTGACACCCTGCTCGGCCACAGTCACGACGACGACGATCACGACGGCCATGACCACCATGACCACGGCGGCCACGGCGGCGAGGTCGACGTGCAGTCGGCGGCCGCTGCAGTGATCGCCGCCACCGACGCCGCGGCCACGACCGGCGACGACCAATCCAGCGAAGACGACAGCGAAGAGGAGACGTCATGAATCTCGATGCGGTGAACTACCTCGTTCCGAACGTCGTCGAACAGACGAGTCGCGGCGAGCGTGCCTACGACCTCTACAGCCGGATGCTGAAGGACAACATCATCTTCCTGCAGACCCCGGTCGACGACCAGATCGCCAGCCTGCTGTGTGCGCAGTTGATCCACCTCGAGTCGGAGAACCCCGACAAGGACATCAACATCTACATCAACAGCCCCGGTGGCGACATCACCGCGCTGTTCGCGATCTACGACACGATGCAGTTCATCAAGAACGACATCGCCACGATCTGCCTCGGCCAGGCGGCATCCGCGGCTGCGGTCCTGCTCGCTGCGGGCACCAAGGGCAAGCGCCTCGCACTGCCGCACAGCCGGGTGCTGTTGCACCAGCCGAGCGGTCAGGTCGGCTACGGCCAGGTCACCGACCTCGAGCTCGCCGCCAAGGAGATCATGCGGATGCGTGAGCTCCTCGACGGCATCCTGTCCGAACACACCGGCCAGCCGATCGAGCGGATTCATGCCGACACCGACCGTGACTTCGTCATGGAGGCCGACGAGGCGCTCGAATATGGCATCATCGACAGAGTGATCTCGTCTCGCGAGGCGGTGGACCGCACCGGTCCCATCCGCTGATCGGGCGGGATCGGCCCGATTCTCGGGCGGGTCCACGATTCGTGACGGTGGACGCGCCAGACTGTCGGGCTCCGATGGCCGACTTGATACGGTCGGCCATGGAGAGCAACGCAGGATCACACGGCGCAGCAACGACTCGAAGGGGAACCGACAAGTGGCGAAATTCGGCGACACCGGCGAATTGTTGAAGTGCTCGTTCTGCGGCAAGTCGCAGAAGCAGGTCAAGAAGCTCATCGCGGGCCCGGGCGTGTACATCTGCGACGAGTGCATCGATCTCTGCAACGAGATCATCGAAGAGGAGCTCACCGAGACCGCCGAGCTGAGCTTCGACAACCTGCCGAACCCGCGCGAGGTGCGTGCGTTCCTCGACGACTACGTCGTCGGTCAGGAGTCCGCCAAGAAGATCCTGTCGGTCGCCGTGTACAACCACTACCGGCGCATCCAGCACCAGAACCAGGCAACCACCGTCGGTCGGCGTGACGAGGTCGAACTCGCCAAGTCGAACATCCTGCTGCTCGGCCCCACCGGGTGCGGCAAGACGCACCTCGCCCAGACGCTCGCCCGCCAACTCAACGTGCCGTTCGCCGTCGCCGACGCCACGGCGCTCACCGAAGCCGGCTACGTCGGCGAAGACGTCGAGAACATCCTGCTCAAGCTGATCCAGGCCGCGGACTTCGACGTGAAGCGTGCCGAGACCGGCATCGTCTACATCGACGAGATCGACAAGGTCGCTCGCAAGAGTGAGAACCCGTCGATCACTCGCGACGTCTCGGGCGAGGGTGTCCAGCAGGCGCTGCTCAAGATCCTCGAGGGCACGCAGGCGTCGGTCCCGCCGCAGGGTGGCCGCAAGCATCCGCACCAGGAGTTCATCCAGATCGACACCACCAATGTGTTGTTCATCCTCGGAGGGGCGTTCGCCGGGCTCGAACAGATCATCGAGTCACGGATCGGCCACAAGGGCGTCGGCTTCCACGGAACGGTGCGCTCAGCCGTCGACCGTGACCCGGGCGAGCTGTTCGCCCAGGTGCTGCCCGAAGACCTCGTCAAATTCGGGATGATCCCCGAGTTCATCGGCCGCCTGCCGATGATCGGTGCCGTCGGCAGCCTCGATCGCGACGCGCTCGTGCAGATCCTCGTCGAGCCGAAGAACAGCCTCGTCAAGCAGTACGAGAAGGTGTTCAGCTTCGAAGACGTCGAGCTCGAATTCACCCCCGACGGCCTCCAGGCGATCGCCGATCAGGCGATCCTGCGGGGAACCGGCGCCCGTGGATTGCGCGCCATCCTCGAAGAGGTGCTCCTCAACACCATGTACGACCTGCCCGGCCGAACCGACGTCGGCAAGGTCGTCATCGACGAATCGACCGTCATCGACAAGGTCAACCCCACGCTGGTGCCCCGTTCGACGGGCCGTCAGCGCAAAGCCGCTTCCTGAGCGTCGCGGCGCCCGCGCCGTAGCCTGAGCGATCCATGACCTACGACGACGCGCTCGCCTACCTGAACGAGCACGCGACCTACGAGAAGACCGGCCGCATCACATCGCCGTCCACCGACACCATCGCCGCACTCTGCGCCGCGATGGGTGACCCGCAGCACGCGGCACCCGTGATCCACATCACCGGCACGAACGGCAAGGGCTCGACGGCGCAGATGATCTCCCGGCTGCTCGTGTCGAGCGGACTGACGGTCGGCACCTATGCCAGCCCGCACCTCGAACGCATCAACGAGCGCATCAGCCGCAACCTCGAGCCGATCTCCGACGACGAGTTCGCCGAGCAGATCGCCGCGATCGCCGACCTCGAAGGAATCGTCGGCCGACGGCCGGGTTACTTCGAGATCGTCACCGCCGCTGCGTTCCGCTGGTTCGCCGATGTCGCCGTCGACGTGATGGTGATCGAGGTCGGCCTGCTCGGCCGGTGGGATGCCACCAACGTCGTCGACGCGACCGTCGCCGTGATCACCAACATCGGCATGGACCACACCGAGTTCGCCGGACCGACGCTCGAACACATCGCACGTGAGAAGGCCGGCATCATCAAGCCCCGATCAGCGACGGTCGTGGGCGAGACGCGCCCCGAGCTGGTGTCGATCTTCGCCGGCGCCGGGGGAGCGAGCATGCTCGTCGCCGACGACGACTTCGAAGTCGTCGGCAATCGCCTGGCCGTCGGCGGTCGTCTCATCGACATCCGCACACCGACCACGATCTACACCGACATCTACGTGCCCCTGCACGGCACGCACCAGGGCGCCAACGCCGCAGTGGCGTTGGTGGCCGTCGAGACGTTCTTCGCGGCGCCACTGCCCGAGGAGGTCGTGCTCGAGGGCTTCGCCGAGACGGTGATGCCGGGCCGCTTCGAGGTGCTGGGCCGCCAACCGCTCACGATCGTCGACGGCGCGCACAACCCTCCTGGCGCCGATACATGTGCGCAGGTGTTCTTCGACGACTTCGACCCCGAAGGTCGCCGCATCCTCATCGTCGGCACGTTGCGCGACCCCGAGGAGATGCTGGCCGCCCTGCGCGCCGACGAGTTCGACATCGTGTTCGCCTGCACCGCCCCGTCGCCGCGCGGCGTGCCCGCCACGGCGGTTGCCGACGCGGCTCGGCGCCTCGGTTGCGACGACGTCTACGTCTTCGACACCGTCGAGGCCGCCTGCCAACGCGCCATGGAGTACGCCGACGGCGACGACGCCGTGCTCGCCACCGGCAGTCTCTACACCGCCGGCGCCGCGAGACCCATGCTCCAGCGCTACGCGAATTAGATCTGTCGGGCCTCCATCCCTGGTCGGGCCTCACGGCAGCTCGGTGGTTGGCCACGCCTGGTCGGCCCGACTCCGGCCTCGTCGCTGGCGCTTCCCTCGCCGGCTGCGTGTACGCCGGCGCCTGTGAAGCGCCAGTGAGCGAGCCGGAATCGGCCCGACCAGACCTTCCGCCCAAGGACTCGTGGTGAGGGCCGATAGCTTGATTCGCATATGTCTGATCGCACACTCGTCCTGTTGAAGCCCGATGCCGTCGAGCGCAAGCTCGTCGGCGAGATCGTCTCGCGGTTCGAGGCCAAGAACCTCGACATCGTCGCCATGGACATCCGCTCGCTCGACGCGGACACGCTGGCGCGCCACTACGAGGAGCACGTCGGCAAGGGCTTCTACGGCGAACTCGTCGAGTTCATGAGCCGTGGCCCCGTCGTCGCCATGGTCATCGAAGGCCCCGAGGACACCTGGGAGGTCGTTCGTGGAATGATGGGCGCGACGAACCCGCGCACGGCAGCTCCGGGCACCATCCGTGGTGACCTGGGGATCCTGTTCACCGAGAACCTGGTTCATGGCAGCGATTCGCTGGCATCGGCCGAGCGCGAGATCGGGATTTTCTTCCCCAATCTGTAACATTTCGGGATTCCGGTTGCTGGCACGGTTGGAGTGCCGGATCAGGCATCTTGTGACAGCTCGCGAAAGGTGGCCAGCCAATGGCCCGCAACAATCCGCTCAGCCTCGGGCGTGACCTCGCCATCGACCTCGGAACGGCGAACACGCTGGTGTACGTGCGCGGCCATGGCGTCGTCCTCGACGAGCCGTCGGTCGTGGCGATCAATGCCACCGACGGCCGCCCCGTCGCCGTCGGTATGGAAGCCAAGCGAATGATGGGTCGCACGCCGAACCACATCAAGGTGATCCGGCCGCTCAAGGACGGCGTGATCGCGGACTTCGAGGTCTGCGAGAAGATGTTGCGCTACTTCATCCAGAAGGTGGCCGGCTCGAAGTGGAGCAAGCCGCGCATGGTGATCTGTGTGCCGTCGGGCATCACCGGCGTCGAGCAGCGCGCGGTCCAGGATGCTGCCGAGTACGCAGGTGCCCGCAAACCCGTGCACATCATCGAAGAGCCGATGGCCGCAGCGATCGGTGCCGACATGCCGGTGCACGAGCCCAGCGGCAACATGATCGTCGACATCGGTGGCGGCACCACCGAAGTCGCGGTGATCTCGCTCGGCGGCATCGTGACCGCGCAGTCGATCCGGGTGGCCGGCGACGAACTCGACGAAGCGATCCTGCAGTACGTGAAGAAGGAGTTCTCGTTGGCGATCGGCGATCGCACCGCCGAGGAGATCAAGATCCAGATGGGTTCCGCCTGGCCGATGGAGGAGGAACTCACCGCCGACATCCGTGGGCGCGACCTGATCTCCGGCCTGCCTCGCACCATCGAGATCACCACCGAACAGATCCGTGAAGCCGTTGCCGAGCCGATCTCTGCCATCGTTGACGCCGTGAAGACCACTCTCGACAAGACGCCACCAGAGTTGGCTGCCGACATCATGGAAGATGGCATCACCATCACCGGTGGTGGCGCACTGCTCGGCGGGCTCGACCAGCGACTCGCCCACGAGACCGGCATGCCGATTCGCATCGCCGACGAACCGCTCTACAGCGTCGTCATCGGGTCCGGCCGTGCGCTCGAGAACATCGACGCCATGCGCGGGCTGATGTCTCTGGGTGGCGAGGACTGACGCGTCCACGACGTTCGTCACGATCATGGCCATCTATTCCGTCGGCCGCAAGCGAGTGATCCTCGCGTTGCTGCTCACCACCGCGTTGCTGCTCACGCTCGACCTGCGCGGCAATCCGATCATCGACGCCGCGCGAGAAGGCTTCACGCAGGTGATGCGGCCGGTCGAGACGGCGACGGGCGTGGTGACCAACCCGATCGAGCGGGTCTGGCACGGCATCATCAACTACGACGACGTCGAGCAGGAGAACATCGCCCTGCAGGAACAGGTCGACCGGCTCATCGGCACACAGGCAGCGGCCGAGGCAGCGGTCATCGAAGGCAAGGAACTGCAGGCGCTCTACAGCCTCCCGTCGCTGTCGGGGATCGACACCGAGGTCGCCCGCGTCGTCGGTCGAGCGGCCAACAACCTCGACCAGGTGATCGAGATCAACAAGGGCAGCTCGAGCGGTATCGAAGTCGGCATGGCGGTGGTCAACCAGGCCGGCCTCGTCGGCAAGGTCACACAGGTCACGCGCACGTCGGCTCGCGTCATGCTCGTCACCGACCTGCGCTACAGCGTGGCGGTGAAGGTGACGTCGTCGGCCGACGCCGATGCCGACGTCCCCACGAACACGTCGCCATCCGGGCTGAGCGAGTCCGAGATCGCTGCGGCGGGCACCACGACCACGACGTCGACGACCGTGCCCTCCCTGACCGGGCCGATCGTGCCGGGACTCACACTTCCCGACGGCTCTCCGGTGCCGGACACGACGCTGCCGGGCACCGCAGTCGGACCCGACGGACAGCCCGTGTTCGATCCGATCACCGGTCGACCGCTCACGGCGGAGCAGATCACGGCTCTGCTCGACGCGTTGGCCAATGCGCCATCGACCACGGCGCCCGAAACAGTGGCGGCCGACGATGCCACCCTCGCTGCCGAGCCCGCGACGACGACCACGACCACGCTGGCCGAGATCATCGAGAAGGAGTACGGCGCACTCGAGGGCCGCGGCCGCCAGCGGCTGCCGCAGATCAAGTTCGTCCAGGATTCGCCGTCGCTGTCCGAACTGGTTCCCGGCGACCTCGTGGAGACGGCCGGTGGGTCCGAGAGTCTGGCCCCGACCGGGATCCCGGTCGGCCGCGTGCTCAACCGGGCCGATCGTCCGGGTTCGGGCGGCCCGTTGCTCGACGTCGAGCTCTATGCCGATCTGGCCCGGCTGAACTTCGTACGAGTGGTGCTGTACAAGCCGCTCTCCGAAGTCGATCAGTAATCCCGGATGTTCGCGTCGTTCGTCCAGGGCCCGCTCGTGCGGGTGATCCCTCTCGGACTGATCCTGCTCGCGCTCCAGCGCACGCTGTTCGTCGAGATCCAGGTCGGAGGCGTGATCATCCAGATCATGATGGCGATGGCTGCAGCGGCTGGTGTCGCCGGCGGAAGCGAACGTGGCGCCGTCGTCGGATTCACCCTCGGCCTGATGTTCGATCTCGCCGAGGGAACGCCGCTCGGTTCGACGGCGACCGCGATGACGATTGCCGGCGCCGTGGGTGGGCTGCTCGCCCTGATCGCCGCAGACCCACACTGGTGGCTCGAGGCGATCTTCACCGCGCTCGGCACCGCAGCCGGCGTTGCGATGATCCCGCTCCTGCGTGCCTTCATCGGCGAGTCCGAGCCGTTCCAACGCGAACTCGGCGTCGTTCTCGCCGTCGTGGCGGCCGCAGCAGCGCTGATGAGTCCGCTGCTGGTGCCGCTCGCACGATGGTGCTTGCGCATGCGACGGCCGGAATGGAAGCAACCGGTCGGGAGCGAGCCGACCTCGTGACCGGCTGCGGATGCGGCCGGGCGTGAATTCTCACCGAGTTCTCGGGCTGGCTGACCCACAGCAGCTGCAACACGTTTGTAACATACGAGGCGTCATGCTGATCGTGGTGTCCAGGAACGAGGTGTTGTCGCGTGGCCGCTGACAAGCGCGCCGCCCGCCTGGGCATGCTCGCGCTCGTCGGGATGCTGCTGTTCGGACTCGTCGGCGCGCGGCTCTGGTTCCTGCAGACCGTCGAGCAGGAGGCGCTCCAGGCGAAGGTCGACACCACGAAACTCCGCACGGTTCCGTTGCTTCCCGAACGTGGTCGCGTCTTCGACGCCGAAGGACGCATCCTCGCCGACAACGATCGCGTGCTCACCGTCGGCGTCGACTGGGAAGTGATCCGCAAGAGCGACAATCGCGCCGAGATCTTCCGTCGACTCTCGGGGTGGGTCGACGTGCCGGTCGAAGAGATGGAGGCTCGGTTCAAGAGCCAGGTGTACAGCCCGTTCCTGCCCATGCCGGTGGCCGAGGACATCGACGAGCGCACCGCCATCGCCATCCAGGAACGAGTCGAAGACCTCCCGGGTGTCCAGATCCTCGAACAGTCGCGACGCGTGTATCCGTACGCGCCACTCGCCAGCCATGTCATCGGCTACATGGGCTCGATCACGGCCGAGACGGAGGACTTCTACAAGGGCAAGGGGTACTACCTCAACGAGCGCGTCGGTCAGTTCGGCATCGAGCTGAGCATGGAGGAGGAGCTCCACGGTACGTGGGGCTACGTCACCTACGAGGTCGACAACGCCAGCCGCATCGTGCGTGAGGTGCGCCGCGTGCCGCCGATCAACGGCAACGACGTGCAGCTCACGATCGATCTCGATCAGCAACAGTTCGCCGAGCAGGCGCTCGAGACCAAGCTGCGCGACCGCCAGCAGCAGGTGGCGATCAACCCGCTCGATCCCGAGACGAACTTCGAGGAGTTGGTGTTCCCCGAGTATCCGCGTGAGGTGCCCTACAAGGCGCCGGCGGGATCGGTCGTCGTGCAGAACTACCAGAACGGTCAGATCATCGCGCTCGCGAGCTACCCCACGTTCGACAACCGCTGGTTCGAGGCCGACCTCGGCGGCGGCAAGTTCGACGAGATCTTCCCGTCGGTCGATGCCAACGGCGAACCGATCGACCCCGACGAGTCGATCCTCGTCAACCGGGCGATCCAGGGTCGCTACAACCTCGGCTCGACCTTCAAGCCGTTCGTCGCATTCGCCGCCCTCGACACCGGCTTGATGGGCGTCGACGACTACTACCGCGACGAGGGTTCGTACCGGATGGAGTCGGTCGAAGAGGACAAGTGCAACGACGGCCTCGTGCGCTGTGTGTATCGCAACGCCACTTGCAGCGGCACCAGTCGGCCGTGCGTGTACGGCTCCGTCGATGTCGAGACGGCGCTGGCGGTGTCGTCGGATGCGTTCTTCTATCGCATCGGCGAACTCATCATGTGGAACAACAACAATCAGCCGATCCTGCAGGAGGAGGTCCGCAAGTTCGGCTTCGGATCTGACCCCGGCATCGATCTGCCGTATGCGTTCGACGGCACCGTTCCCGATGCCGAACTCAAGGCCGAGTACGGCGAGCGTGGCGTGATCAGCGAGTCCGAGGCGTCCGGCTACTTCACCGGCGACAACGTGCAGCTGGCCATCGGTCAGGGCCTGTTGTCGGCGTCACCGTTGCAGCTGGCGGTGGGGTACTCGACGATCGCCAACAAGGGCTACGTGATGAAGCCTGAAATCATCAAGGCCGTGTACCAGCCGGGTGTTCCCGACTCGGCGATCCAGGGCTTTGCCGACATCAGTCAGGCCAAGCTCGCCGCGGAACCGAACGTGGCTGGCGAGATCGTCCGTCAGCTCCCGCTCGCTCAGGAATCGTGGGACGAGATCGACCGCGGATTGTCCCGAGTGATCACCGGCCCGGGCACCACGAGCGACTTCTACCACTCGACCACCGGCGAGAACCTCTTCTACTACTACCCGGACGACGCCATCCCGCTCGCCGGCAAGACGGGGACAGCGCAGGGCGCCGGCAACTATCCGTGGAACGACTCGTCAGCCTTCGCCGCCTACAGCCGCGATCCGTCGAGGCCGTACACCGTGAGCGCGTATCTCGAGAAGGCCGGCTACGGCTCACAGGCTGCAGCGCCGGTCGTGAAGTGTATGTTCCTGCAGATGTCCGGCATCACGCAGGCTGACCCGGTTCGTCTGTCGGACACGCTCGACGAGGACGTGCTGGTTGCGGCGCAACCCCGTCAACTCGCCGACACCCGGTGCTACGACGGTCGCTTCTCGAGCGTTCGCACGAACGAGTAGCCGTTCGTGGCCACCTCGTTCCTGTCCCGCAGACCCGACTCGGGTCTCGGCAACATCGGCGCCAGCCCCGCGGATCCCAGTCGCAACGTCGACTGGGTGCTGATGTCGGTGCAGTTCGCGCTCACGATCATCGGCTTCTTCGTCGTGTACTCGGCGTCGAGGACGCGTATCTCGGCCGATCCGTATGCCTTCGCCACACGCCAGGTGGTCTTCGCGATCATCGCCACTGTCGTGATGTTGGTGGTGATGTCGGTCGACTACGAGTGGTGGAAGGACCGAGCCCGCTTCCTGTACGGCCTCACCTTGGTGATCCTGACGTTGTTGTTCCTCCTCGGCGTGGCCTCGGGCGAGGACCGCATCTCGTTCGACCTCGGGCCGTTCAACTTCCAGCCGGCCGAAATGGCCAAGTTCACCACCTTGCTGATGCTTGCGGCGTACCTGGCCGAGGAACGCAGCGACGAGGTGTCGTACGCCCGATTTCTCGGCGGGCTGATGATCGTCGGAGCGCCCGCCGTACTCATCATCATCCAACCCGATCTCGGCTCGGCGTCGGTGTTGGTGTCGATGGCGATGGGCGTCCTACTCGTCGCCGGTGCCAAGGCACGCTACATCGCCCTGATCACCCTGCTGTCGGTCGCCACGGTGCTCGCCGCGTTCGTCGGGCGCCTCGTCAACAGCTATCAGGCCGCTCGAATCCGAGCGCTCGTGAACCCCGCTGCTGCCGACGCCGACGACCTGTACCAGGCCGAGAACGCCATGCGCGCGATCGGGACCGGGGGCGTGTGGGGCAAGGGTTGGTTGCAGGGCCCGCTCACCAACGGCCGCGACATTCCCGTGATGTGGGCCGACTTCCCGTTCGCCGCGATCGGTGAACAGTTCGGACTCGTCGGGTCGTCGGTGGTGCTCGGACTGATCGTGGTCGCTCTCGTGCGCATCTGGCGAATCGCCCACCTCTCACGCGATCTCCTGGGTACCTACTTCTGCGCCGGCGTGTTCACGATGCTGCTGTGGCAGACGTTCCAGAACGTGGCGATGACCGTGCAGATCATGCCGGTCACGGGCCTCCCGCTGCCGTTCATCTCCTATGGCGGGTCCGGCCTGATCGTGTACTTCGCGTTGTTCGGGCTCGTGCAGTCCGTCCACATGCGCCGGATGCGCTGAACCCGGACCGCCGTCGTCGATTTCCCGCCCATCCCGCCACCGGCGCCGCGACGGCGTAGAATTTGCAACCCAGTGGCCATCGACATCGGACATCCCCTCAGCACGAGCACCGAACCGGACTCCTCCGGCGACGCGGCGCCCGTGATGCTGGGCCGTGTCGTGGCCTGGTCACCGGCGGCTGCACTGGTCGTCGGATTGCTCGTTGCGCTGACCTCCGGCGCATGCAACGGGTCCGTCAACCGGCGGATCCGACGTTCACGACCGGTTCGTCCCCACTGCACCATGCAGACGGTCCGAACCACGCAGAGCGCCGTTTCGGCTGCTCAGCCCAGAAGGGACCGCTCCAGCCATGGATCACGCCGACTCCGAGCGTTCGACCGACGACAACAGCGTCACTGCCGACAACTCCACTGACGAACCCGCCGACGACTCGGCGACTTCATCCAGTTCCAAGCGCCGCCGAGGTTCGCGGGGTGGTCAACGCCGCCGCGGCAGCGGACAGGGCTCGAGCGGCGGTCCTGTCGCAGGGGACGTCGATGATCCCAACGACATCGAGCTGCCCAAACCGATGAGTGAGGGTCGCCCCTCGGCCGAAGCGGCCGAGAAGGCGCTCGTGCGCAAACCCCGCATCGGCGACACCATGCCGATGCCGACCTCGCCGCCGCCGGGCCCGGCGACCGCCAAGCAGGCAGCCGACGGTGACGCAGATCGTTCGGGTGGCGGCCAGAAGCGGCGGCGCCGGTCGGGGTCGAAGGCGGGCTCCGGTGTCCGGTCGGGAGACGGCGCCGCCACTGGCGACGCGCAGTCCGACGACGGATCGTCTGGTTCGCCGAGGAGCCGGCGTGGTCGCGGCCGCGGGCGGGGCCGCTCCGACGGTCCCGAACTCGATGCAGCGACGCTCGAACAACGGCGCGGACGCGAACGCAACGGCAAGCCGATCGGCCGCTACTTCATGGCGGTGCAGGTGCGTTCGGGCATGACCCAGGTGGCCGTCCTGGAAGGTCGCAGCCTGATCGAGCACTACGTGAGTCGGCCGGCCGATGACGTCAGCCAGATCCACGGCAACATCTACGTCGGTCGAATCCAGAACGTGCTGCCCGGCATGGAGGCCGCGTTCGTCGACATCGCGACGCCCAAGAACGCCGTGCTGTACCGCGGCGACGTCCAGTACGACCCCGAAGACGTCGTGGAAGGCGGCAAGGATCCGCGTATCGAGGACATCCTCAAGAACAAGCAGTTGATCACCTGCCAGGTCACGAAGAACCCGATCGCCCACAAGGGCGCCCGCCTCACGCAGGAGGTGTCGCTGCCGGGGCGGTTCGTGGTGCTGATCCCGAACTCGACCACCTACGGCATCTCGAAGCGGCTCCCCGACGATGTGCGCAAGCGCCTTCGTGGAATCCTCGATCGCGTGAAGCCCGACCAGCACGGCCTGATCGTGCGCACCGCCGCCGAGACCGCGACCGAGGACGAGCTGGTCGCCGACATGACCATCCTGCTGCGTCAGTGGGACGAGATCGCGGCGAAGGTCGCCAAGACCCAGCGCCCGGCACTGCTGTATCGCGAGCCCGAGCTCGCCGTGCGGGTGATCCGTGAGGAGTTCAACGCCGACTACCGCGGCGTGGTCATCGACGACGAACGGCTCTTCCACGAGATCCGTGACTATGTGGCTGCATTCAATCCCGAACTCGCTGACCGGATCGAGTACTACGACGGCGGCGATTCCGCTGGCGGCCTCTCCGTTTTCGAGAAGTTCCACATCCACGAGCAGGTCCACAAGGCGCTCGATCGCAAGGTGTGGCTGCCATCGGGTGGCTCGTTGATCATCGAGCACACCGAAGCGCTGACCGTGATCGACGTCAACACCGGCAAGAACGTCGGCAAGTCGAACCTCGAAGAGACGGTCTTCCACAACAACATGGAGGCCGCCGAGGAGATCGCGAAGCAGCTGCGGCTGCGCGACATCGGCGGCATCATCGTGATCGACTTCATCGACATGGAAGTCAAGGGCAACCGGGCCAAGGTGATCGAGAAGTTCCGCGACGCGCTGGCACGTGACAAGACCCGGTCCCAGGTGTTCGACATCACCGAGCTCGGCCTCGTCGAGATGACCCGCAAACGCATCGGTGAGGGGCTGCTCACCGAGTACTCCGAGATCTGCCCCGACTGTGAAGGTCGTGGCGTCCTGGTCGACTACAGCCTGCTGGAGTGACGATGGAGATCGAGATCACCGACGACGCCCGGGCCCTGCTCGAACGCAAGGGCGGCACGATGTCGATCGACTTCATCCGGCCCACCGGTTGAGGCAAGGTCGCTGAGGTGTCGGTCGACACCAACGTCAAAGGCAAGAACACTGCGGCATACCGCAAGCTGCGCCACGAGCGCTTCCAGATCCTGATCTCGCCGACGCTCATCGGCATGGCCGAATCGATGCGGGTGGTCACCAAGGGCCGCCTGTCGAAGTCGCTCGCCGTCGAGTTCCGTGCCGGCGGCCAACTCGACGACGCCTGCGAGATCTAGCCCCTCGCCCCGCAACGCGAGGTGGGCGGCTGACCGCAGGTGTGGGCGTTCGACCGTGGCGCTACAGCGCGACATACATCACAGCGAATCCCACGAGGGCGACCGGGATTGCGTACCGTGTCCATGGGCGGACGGGTGAACCGATCCATGCAGCCTCGAACTGCGTCGACAGAGCGAGGATGAGGCCGATGAAGGTCAGCACCAAGGCGACAAGCGCAACGAGGCCGCCGAGCGCGACGCCGATGATCCACGCGACGCTGCATGCCCAGACTGCGAGAAGCCGCCTTCGGGCCTGACGCCACGTCCCAGGCGCGTAGATCGCCGACAGGTCGGGTGAGTCGCCTCGCTGGACCTCCAACGCTCTGCCGCGCAGGATGTACATCAACCCACTGGGCCCACCATCCAACGGCATGAACAGCAAGGATACGCGACGTCGAGTCAGCCATGACGATCACTCCTGCCAGCCCGTCTCTGCTCCGGCGCAGGGCCAGGCTCGCAGCACGGCGAACGGCCGAGCCGATGACGCCGGCGTGACCGACCTAGGGTCGTGGCATGGCTGATCTGCTTGCGCTGTCGTCACGTGTGATCGATTCGGGAGTGGTCGACGAGCCGATCAACCGCATCACGAACGAACTGTCGGAAGTTGCCGATGGACTGGCCGTCGTGGAGAGCTTCTCGCACTCCGTGGTACTCGACGCCGGCGAGGGCCTCGTCGCCTTCGATGCATCGCACGAACGGACAGGCGCCGCCGTGGCGGCCGCGATCAGCGGGTGGAGCGCGACGCCGGTCACCCACCTCGTCTACACCCACGGTCACACCGACCACGTCGGCGGGAGCCCGGCCTTCGCCGAGGAATTCGGCGAGATGACCGTGGTCGGTCACGCCAATGTGGGCCCGCGTTTCGAGCGCTACAACTACACCAACGACTGGAACGTGCGCATCAACGCCCGCCAGTTCGGTGGTGTCCGTGGCGACTTCGGGATGGGCGAGACGCCTGACTTCATCCCCACGACGACGTTGTGGCCCACCCACGTCGTCGACGACCACGACTCGATCACGGTCGGTGGCCGCACGATCGAACTCCACCACGCCCGCGGCGAGACCGACGACCACCTGTGGGGATGGGAGCCCGACCGCAAGTGGGCGTTCGTCGGCGACTTCGTGATCTGGAATTTCCCGAACGCCGGCAACCCACAGAAGGTCCAGCGATTCCCCATCGAGTGGGCAGCCGCCTTGCGCGACATGATCGCCCACGGTCCCGAACTGCTCCTGCCTGCCCATGGTCTCCCGATCGAGGGACGAGACCGCATTGCACGTGTGCTCGGCGACATCGCCGGCGCCCTCGAACGGCTCGTGGCCGAAGTGGTCGACATGATGAACGCCGGCGAGGTGCTCGACACCATCGTGCACAGTGTCCACGTGCCCGACGATGTACTGGCCAAGCCGTACCTGCGCCCGCTGTACGACGAGCCCGAGTTCGTCGTGCGCAACATCTGGCGCCAGTTCGGTGGATGGTGGGACGGTGCGCCCAGTCGCCTGAAGCCGTCGCCCGACGCAGTGTTGGCGACCGAGCTGGCAGATCTCGCCGGGGGAGCGTCGGTGCTGATCGACCGCGCGGTGACCCGATCCGACGCCGGCGACCATCGTCTCGCCTGTCACCTCGCCGATCTCGCCGGCTGGGCCGCTCCCGACGATCCCGGTGTCCACGCCGCCCGGGCGGTCGTGTACCGCGCACGACGGGCAGCCGAGAGCTCGCTGATGGCCAAGGGGATCTTCGCCGGGGCCGCTCGGGAGTCCGAGGCGGTCGCCGAACACGATTGACCCACCCGCGCGGGTTGAGGCGGCAGGATCCGCCGCTAGCATCGGACAACGCTATGTACGCAGTCATCGCCTCAGGCGGCAAGCAGGAAAAGGTGGCCACGGGCCAGCAGGTACGAGTTGAACTGCTCGACGCCGATGAGGGCAGCGACGTGTCGCTGACCCCCGTCATGGTGGTCGATGGCAGCACCGTGCTCGCGACCCCGGACGAGCTCAAGAGCGCGTCGGTCACCGGCAAGATCATCGGCCAGGTCAAGGGTCCGAAGATCAACGGCTACACCTACAAACGCCGCACCAATCAACATCGTCGTTACGGCCATCGCCAGAAGTACCACCTGGTCGAGATCACCTCGATCACGGTCTGACCGGCACCGGCCCGATTCGAACGGAGAACACTCATGTCAAAGACCAAAGGTGGCGGCTCAACCCGCAACGGCCGCGATTCCAACGCCCAGCGCCTCGGCGTGAAGGCATTCGGAGGCAGCGAGATCACCGCCGGCACCATCCTCGTGCGTCAGCGTGGCACCAAGTTCCACCCGGGCAAGAACGTCAGCAAGGGCAAGGACGACACGTTGTTCAGCCTCGTCGACGGCAAGGTCGAATTCGGGCACACGAAGGGCCGCAAGACGGTCAGCGTGCTCCCCGTCGACGCCTGATCACAGACGCACACTGAACGACGAACGGCCCGGTCTCCGCAAGGAGACCGGGCCGTTTCGCGTGCTCACTCGGCTTCTCGTGAACAACTGCACGCTCCATGCGCACAGTTGTTCACGAGAACGACTCAGGCGTCGGCGAGTTTGGCTTCGAGGGTGTCGACTTCGACGTTGAGTGTCGCCGGGAGCTTGTCGCCGAAGCGGGCGTAGTGCTCGCGGATCTGCGGGATGGCCGACTTCCAGCCCTCGATGTCGACCGACAGGATCGTGTCGAGGTCGGCCTCGTCGATCTCGAGCCCGTCGGTGTCGAGCGCCGCCTTCGTCGGCAGCTTGCCGATCGGCGTGTCGATCGCGTCGGCGGTGCCGTTCACCCGCTCGAACACCCACTTGAGCACCCGGCTGTTCTCGCCGAAGCCGGGCCACAGGTAGCGGCCGTCGTCGTCGCGGCGGAACCAGTTGACGAAGAAGATCTTCGGCAGCTTGTCCGGGTCGGTCGCCTTCTCCATGCCCAACCAGTGAGCGAAGTAGTCGGCGTAGTTGTAGCCGCAGAACGGCAGCATCGCCATCGGGTCGAAGCGCAGAGCGCCCACGGCTCCCTGCTGGGCCGCCGTGGTCTCCGACGCCATGATCGAGCCGAGAAACACGCCGTGCTCCCAGTCGTTGGCCTCGGTCACCAGCGGCACGGTCGTGCGGCGACGACCGCCGAACAGGATCGCCGAGATCGGCACGCCGGCGGGGTCCTCCCACTCGGAGGCGATCGACGGGCACTGTGACGCCGGAGCGGTGAAGCGAGCGTTGGGATGGGCGGCAGGCGTCTCGACCTCGGGGTTCCACGCCTTGCCCTTCCAGTCGGTGGCACGCGCCGGTGGAGTGTCGCTCATCTCCTCCCACCAGATGTCGCCATCGTCGGTGAGCGCTGTGTTGGTGTAGACGCAATTGCCCCACAGCGTGTCCATCGCGTTCGCATTGGTCTTGTAGCTGGTGCCCGGCGCCACCCCGAAGAACCCGGCCTCGGGATTGATCGCCCAGAGGCGGCCGTCGTCGCCGAACTTCATCCAGCAGATGTCGTCGCCGACCGTCTCGGCCTTCCAGCCCGGGATCGTCGGCACGAGCATGGCGAGGTTGGTCTTGCCGCACGCCGACGGGAACGCACCGGCGATGTACTTCGACTCGCCGTCGGGATTGGTGAGCTTGAGGATCAGCATGTGCTCGGCGAGCCAGCCGTCGTCGCGGGCCATCACCGAGGCGATGCGCAGGGCAAAGCACTTCTTGCCCAACAGGGCGTTGCCGCCGTAACCCGAGCCGTACGACCAGATCTCGCGGGTCTCGGGGAAGTGGACGATGTACTTGTTCTCGGCGTCGCACGGCCATGGCACGTCGGTAGCGCCGTTCTCGAGCGGCGCGCCGACCGAGTGGAGACAGGGCACCCACTGGTCGTCGCCGAGGACGTCGAGGGCCCCCTGACCCATCCGGGTCATGATGCGCATGTTGACCGCCACGTAGGCCGAGTCGGTGAGCTGCACGCCGATGTGGGCGATCGGTGAGCCGAGCGGGCCCATCGAGAACGGCACGACATACATCGTGCGGCCCTTCATCGAGCCCGTGTACAGGCGCTTCATCTCGGCGCGCATCTCGGCGGGATCACGCCAGTTGTTGTTCGGACCCGCTTCTTCTTCGGTGGCCGAGCAGATGTAGGTGCGGTCCTCGACGCGGGCGACGTCGCCCGGGTCCGAGTGCGCCCAGTAGCTGTTGGGGCGCTTGGCCTCGTCGAGCTTGGTGAACGTGCCGGAGTCGACGAGTTCCTGGCAGAGACGCTCGTACTCGTCGGCGGAACCGTCGCACCAGTAGATGTCGGCGGGCTGCATCACCGCCGCCCATTCCGTGACCCAATCCTTCAGGCGCTGGTTGGTGGTCGTTCCGCTCATCTGGTGACTCCTCGTTGAGTTCCGGGGGGTGTGGCCGCGCGTCGTATGACGACGGCATCGATCTCCGAGATCAAGCGTAGGGCGTGCGACGTCGATCGACGAAACACAGCGGGGAGTACAAGGTCACGTTCTCGTCAGGTTCTCGCAGCGACGTGCGAGCAGGGCGGTTCGAGACGGTGTGAGTGGGCGGCGTCAGGCGCCGGGGGTCGCCATGTCGACTTCGGAGCCGAGGCGCAGGTGCGTGGCGAAGCCGGCATCGTCGAGATCGAACACCACTCGCTGGCCTTGGCGCAGCATGCGGAAGATCGAACCGGCCAGCGCATCGGCGGCCAGTTCGTAATCGTTGAGATCGGTGTCGGACATCACGAGTCCGTCACCGGTTGCGGGGTCATAAGCCTTGATGACGCCCTGCATGACGAGGACTCAGCCCGCCTTGACGATCTTGCCGGACTTGATGCAGCCCGTGCAGACGTTGACCCGCTTGGAGGCGCCGTTGACGCTGGCGCGAACCCGCTGGATGTTCGGATTCCAGCGCCGCTTGGTGCGGCGATGCGAGTGCGACACCGACATGCCCCACGATGGGCCTTTGCCACACACTTCACATTTCGATGCCATTGGATTCTCCTGCAGAGCTGCCGGATGCCCGGCTCGATCACGTTGTTGGTGCCCGACGAACGACTCCGCCTGCCGGGACAGCCATGAAATGCTACCAAGTCGATTGCGCTGCCCCACGCGGTGGCTGCAACGCAATCCCCCTAAGCTCGACGGCCGTGCCCACTCTGGAACGGTTGAACACCGCTGCGCTGCGCGACACGGTCCGCACCTTTCGAGACACCGTTCGTGCACATTCCCACGGCTTGAACCGGCTCAACGTGTATCCGGTCCCCGACGGAGACACCGGCACCAACATGGCGCGCACGCTCGATGCCGTCGTCGCCGAGATGGACAACGCCGCCCACGACGACCACGACGCCACCTGTGATGCGATCAGTCACGGTTCGTTGATGGGCGCCCGCGGCAACAGCGGCGTGATCCTGAGCCAGATCATGCGCGGGTTCGCCGGCACCGTGAAAGAGCACGCCGACGTGCAGGGCGCCAAGTTCGCCGAGGCGTTGCAGGCCGCTGCCGCGGGGGCATACGACGCCGTGCTCAAGCCGATCGAGGGAACCATCCTCACGGTGTGCCGCGAGAGCGCGGAGGGTGCCAAGGTGGCCGCCGACGCCGGCGGGTCACTTGTAGAAGTCGCCCGAGCGGCACGGGCTGCGGGCAAGTTGGCCCTCGACAACACCCCCGAGCAACTGCAGGTGTTGAAAGACGCCGGCGTCGTCGACGCTGGCGGTGCGGGTTTCCTGTTGCTGCTCGACTCGGTTCTCTTCGTCGTCGATGGCGAGCCGCTGCCCGTGGCGGAGCCCGACGATGGCACGACCGGTGCTGTTGGTGCCGTGTTCGACGCGGTGGCGCATCGGCATGCGGCGGCGCCCGGGGAACTCGACGTCAGCGAGCAGCGCTACGAGGTGATGTACTTCCTCGACCTCCCCGACGAACGCATCCGTGACTTCAAGGAGCATTGGGGTGAGATCGGTGACTCGATCGTGGTCGTCGGCGGCGACGGTCTGTGGAACTGCCACGTCCACACCAACGAGATCGGCGCGGCGATCGAAGTGGCGCTCGACCTGGGCGGCCGGCCGAAGTCGATCCGGGTCTCGGACCTGTTCGAAGAGGTCGACGAGGAACACGAGCGACGCGAGGCCGAACTCGCGTCGACGGCGCACGATGCGCCCGTTGCCGAGGAGCTTCCCGCCGTCACGACCGCCGTGGTGGCGGTGTGTTCGGGCAGCGGCCTCGTCGAGTTGTTCGCCCAGCTCGGTGTCCAGGGTGTCGTCACAGGGGGACAGACGATGAACCCGTCGACTGCGGAGCTGCTCGAAACGGTGCAGCGTGTCAACGCCGACCAGGTCGTGATCCTGCCGAACAACAAGAACATCATTCCCGTCGCCGAGCAGGTCGGCGCGCTGACCGAGAAGACGGTCGTCGTCGTGCCCACTCGCTCGATGCCCGAGGCGTTGGCGGCGCTCGTGGCGTACGCGCCGGAGGCCGATGCCGTCGACACCGCCTCCGACATGGCGCTCGCTGCCGAGTCCGTGATCACGGGTGAGGTCACCCAGGCGGTCCGCGACAGCAAGTCGCCGGTCGGCGACGTGGTGAAGGGCGACTGGATCGGTCTCGTTCGAGGCGACGGCATCGCGTCGGTTGCCGCCACGGCCGAAGGGGCGGCGATGGCGCTGCTCGACCGGATCATCGACGAGAATGCCGAGCTCGTGACGCTCGTGACCGGCGCCGACGCCGACCCTGCGGTCACCGATCAGATCGTCGGCTGGCTCGGTGACCACCGCGGCGACATCCAGGTCGACGTGCACCATGGCGGCCAGCCGCTCTACCCGTACCTCTTCGGTGTCGAGTGAGGTCAGGAGTCGAGTGAACGCACTGTCGTACCGCGACCTCGCCGAGATCGACGTCGGCCGGCTCAAGGGCGTCGGCGACAAGAAGCGTTCGGCACTCGCCGCGATCGGCGTCGACAATCTCCTCGACCTGGTCACCTTCTATCCCCGCCGCTGGGTCGACCGGTCGAACGAGGCCCGCATCGCCGACCTCGAACCGGGCGAGGAGGCGCTGGTGCTGGCAACGGTCCGGTCGGTGACCAAGCGGGTCACGCGGAACCGCCGCACGATGGTCAACGTCAACGTCGGCGACGGATCGGGGCGCATGGACGTGGTGTTCTTCAACCAGCCGTGGCGTGAACGCCAACTGCGAGAGGGGCTCCAGATCGCACTGTTCGGCAAGGCCGACGTCTACCGCGGTGGACTGCAGATGTCGAACCCGGTCGTCGACCTGATCGGCGACCGCACGGGTCGGATCGTGCCGATCTATCCGCAGAGCGAGAAGGCCCAGATCAACACCTGGGAAATCGCAGGCTGGGTCGAGGAGGCACTCCGACGATGCCGCGAGCGAGGGATCGCCGACCCGGTACCACCATCGATCCTGCAACGCCTCGGCCTGCTCAACCGATTCGATTCGTTGTCGAACATCCACCTGCCCGAGTCGATCCGCGACAAGGAACAAGCCCGGCGGCGGCTCGCCTTCGACGAGCTCCTGCGAGTGCAGCTGGTGTTGGTGCTGCGCAAACGGGCGATGGAGCGCGACCAGCGAGGGATCGCCCACGATCTGTCCGGCGATCTCGTCCAACGGTTCCACGACGCGCTGCCGTACCCGTTGACGGGTGCTCAGCAGCGAGCGATCGCCGAGATCGAACACGACCTCGCCGCACCGCACCCCATGCACCGGTTGCTGCAGGGCGACGTCGGTTCCGGCAAGACCGTCGTGGCGGTCGACACGATGATGGTCGCCGTCCAGGGAGGTCACCAGGCGGCGCTGATGGCGCCGACCGAGGTGCTCGCCGAGCAGCACGCCACCGGCGTTCGCGCGCTGCTGGCCGGGGTCAGCGTCCCCGACCCGGGCAACCTCTTCGGCGATCGACCGCTGCGCGTCGAGTTGTTGACCAACCGGGTCACCGGATCGGATCGCAAGGACGTCCTCGCCGGATTGGCCGACGGGTCGGTCGACATCGTGATCGGCACGCATGCGCTGATCCAGGACGCGGTCGACTTCGCCAGCCTCGGCGCAGTCGTCGTCGACGAGCAGCACCGCTTCGGCGTCGAGCAGCGAGCTGCGTTGCGGGCCAAGACCGTGGGCGGCGCGGTGCCGGACATGCTCGTGATGACCGCCACGCCGATTCCCCGTACTGCTGCGATGACCGTGTACGGCGACCTCGACGTCAGCGTGCTCGACGAACTCCCGCCCGGTCGCACGCCGATCGTCACGAAGTGGGCCGACGGTCCGTTGCTCGAGGCCGAGGTGTGGGCCGACGTTCGCAACCAGGTGGCCGAGGGTCGCCAGGCCTACGTCGTGTGTCCGCTGATCGGCGAGAGCGAGAAGCTCGAAGTTGCGTCGGCCGAGGAGACCTTCGAGCGGCTGGCCCACGACGAACTGTCCGGTCTCCGGCTCGGATTGCTGCACGGTCGCCTCACCTCGGCGGAGAAGGAAGCGACGATGAACTCGTTCCGCGTCGGCGATCTCGACGTCCTGGTCGCCACGACGGTGATCGAGGTCGGCGTCGACGTTCCGAACGCCACGGTGATGGCGATCCTCGACGCCGACCGGTTCGGCATCGCCCAGCTCCATCAGCTCCGCGGACGCGTCGGTCGCGGCGAGCACGCGTCGACGTGCTGGTTGGTCACCCAGCAGCGCAACGAACCCTCGGCCCGTGAAAACGAGGCGGGCGGCGACCCGGTCGGCAATCCGAGAGTCGAGGCGCTCGTGGCGACCACCGACGGTTTCGAACTCGCCGAGATCGACCTCGACCTACGCGGCGAGGGCACGCTGATGTCGACGTCACAGAAAGGCCGCAGCGACCTCAAACTCGCTTCGCTGCGACGCGACCGCAACCTGGTCGAACTCGCCCGTGAGGCCGCGTTCGAGATCGTCGATGCCGACCCCGAACTCGCCGGTCACCTCGGACTGGCCGACGAACTCGCGCTCGTGTTCAGCGAATCCGACGAAGCGTTCCTCGCCAAGAGCTGAGTCCCAGCGTTCTCGTGAACACATGTGCTCCCTGGGCGACCATTTGTTCACGAGAAGGCGGACGGGGTGTCCCCGCGGGCGATCTCGGCGTCGTCCTCGTCGGACATCACGAGATCCCATCGGTCGAGGCAGTCCTCGCAGCGGTAGGCGATCACGTCGCCGGGCTCCCAGATCCCGTCCTCGGGCGGATGCGAGAGCAGGAAGCAGCGGCCACCACAGTCGATGCAGGTGATCTGGGGCGTCGGCGTGAGCACGTGACCAGTCTTGCCGGTCGGCGACGGCCGATCGGCATCTGTGCGTATCCTCGCTCGCATGCGCGTTGTGGCGGGAGAGCTGGGCGGACGTCGACTGGTCGCCCCCGATGGCACCTCGACGCGTCCGACCACCGACCGCGTCCGCGAGGCGATCTTCAACTCGCTCGGCAGCTCGGGAGTGCTCGAAGGCGCCATCGTGGCCGACCTCTTCGCCGGCAGCGGGGCCATCGGGATCGAAGCGCTGTCGCGCGGTGCCGAACGTTGCGTGTTCGTCGAACGAGATCGAGCTGCGTTGCGAGCCCTGAACGACAACCTCGACGCGCTCGACCTGCTCGACCGGTCCAAGGTGCTCGGTGCCGATGCGTTGTCGGTCGTCGGCACAGTCGACGCCGACATCGTGTTCGCCGACCCGCCCTACGACTTCGACGCGTGGGACAGCCTGCTCAGCCGAGTCACCGCCGACCTCGTGGTGGCCGAGTCAGGATCGACCATTGCGGCTCCGACCGGCTGGACCGTGCTGCGGGACCGGAAGTACGGGCGCACACGTGTGACCTTCCTCGAGCGCACGGTCGACCTGCCGGCGGACGACACACCAGTAGGGTCTGACACCGAATGACCACGTCACTGCGGGTGCTCTATCCCGGGAGCTTCGATCCGATCCACCTCGGACACGTCGACATCATCGAACAGGCCCATGAGCTCTTCGGGTCCGTCGTGGTCGCGATCATGCACAACCACGCGAAGACCGTCCGGGCTCTTCAGCGTCGATGATCGCGTCGAGATGGCCTCCGCCGCTCTGGCGCACCTCGACGGCGTCAGCGTGGTGGCGCAGACCGGCCTTGCCGTCCAGGCGGCCCAGCGCGCCGACGTCGACTTCATCGTGAAGGGCCTGCGTACCTCCGGTGACTTCGAGATCGAGCAGCAGATGGCCCACAACAACCACGCAGTGACCGGGGTGCGCACGGTGTATCTTCCCTGCCGGCCCGAACTCGGGTACATCAGCAGCCGCTTCGTGCGCGAGATCGCGAAGTACGGTGGATCCATCGACCATCTCGTCCCGGCACATGTCGCCGATGCACTGCGCCGTGTGAACGGCAGCGAACAGAACTGAGCCAATCATGAGCTACGACGACGGCGACGGCGCCTACGACGACATCGACGACGAATACCCCGATCCAGCGGCCGCTGGTGGCTTCGTCGGTGACGCCGAAACCCTCCTGCGCCGTGCGATCGACATCGTCGCCACAGCGCCGACCATGCCGTTGTCGTCGTCGCCGCGCATCGACCGCGACGAGATGATCGAGCTGCTCGAGGAATCGCTGCACCGGCTTCCGGAGGAGCTTCGCCAAGCGCGCTGGATGCTCAAGGAACGCCAGGAGTTCGTGGCCAAGACCCGTCGCGAGGCCGACGAACTCCTCGAAGCTGCCCGAGTGCGCGCCGAGCGCATGGTGCAGCGCACCGAGGTCGTGCGTGCCGCCGAGCAGCGAGCTCGCCAGGTCATGGAGACCGCCGAGGCGGACTCGCGACGTCTCAAGCACGAGACCGAGGACTTCCTCGACCAGCGCCTCGGCTCGTTCGAGATTCTGCTCGACAAGCTGCAGAAGACCGTCGGTGCCGGACGTCAACGACTGTCGATCGGCGGCGGCGTCGACGAGACGAACGTGATCGAGGAAGACGATCCCACCAAGGGATTCTTCGATCAGGATCACTGATCGGCCCGTGGCCGACCTCCTGCGCCCACTTCGGATCAACGCCGTCGAGCTGCTTCGCCAGCCCGGCGCCGTTCGTGACGTGACCGTTGACATCGCAGCCGCCCCGCTCGACGCCGAGCACGAGCGCCTCGTCGGTGACATCCACGTCGAACTGCGGCTCACGGCGCTCAACGACGGCATCGATGTCGACGGCACCGTCAGCGCCGAGTGGGCCACCGTGTGTCGTCGATGCCTCGTCGATGTCTCGGGCACCGCGGTCGGCGTCGTCGACGAGCTGTACCAGATCGAACCGCTCGACCCCGATGCCTACCTCATCGAGGACGGCCAGCTCGATCTCGCCCCCCTCATCCGCGAAACCGTGTTGTTGGAACTCGAGACCGAGCGGCTCTGCCGTGACGACTGCGCAGGGCTGTGTCCCATCTGTGGCATCGACCGCAACAGCGACGAGTGCTCGTGCGACACGTCCGTGAGGGACGACCGGTGGGCCGGACTCGAAGGATTCGTTCCCGACGAGTGAGCCCGCCAGATGTCGGGCCCGATGGCAATGGCGCTGCCCCCCGATAACGTGATGCGGCCGTTGCGGCACGGTGCGCCCGACACGGGCCCCGGAAATCCAGTACCGGTCGCACGATGACCGTCCCCGAGAACCAGGAAGCGAACGATGGCCGTTCCCAAGAAGAAGACCTCGAAGTCGAAGACCCGCAGCCGTCGGGCAAGTGCCTGGAAGCTGGACGCGCCGGCTCGCAGCCTGTGCCCGCGTTGCGGAAACGCCAAGACCCCGCACGTGGTGTGCCCGTCGTGTGGCTGGTACCGCGATCGCGTCGTCGTCGACGTCGGCTGATCTCCTGAGCAACGCCATGCTCCCCGTCGCCGTCGACGCCATGGGCGGCGATGACGCTCCCGGGCCGATCCTGGCCGGAGCGCACCGCGCTGCGGCCGCCGGTATCCCCGTCGTACTCGTCGGTCCCGCCGACCTCGCCGGCCGCGAAGGTCCTGACGGCTCGGTGCTCGATCTGATCGAGGCGACCGAGATCATCGGCATGCACGACGACCCCGCGCAGGGTGTCCGTCGCAAGAAGGACTCCACGCTCGTCCGCTCCGCCGAGGCGGTCCGAGATGGTCGGGCCAGCGCCATGATCTCAGCGGGCAACACCGGCGCGACGATGGCCTCGGCACTGCTGCGCATGGGCCGCATCTCCGGTGTGAAGCGCCCCGCGATCGCGACGCCGATCCCTGTGCCGGGAGCGACGCCAACTGTCCTGCTCGATGCCGGCGCGAACTCCGAAGTGCAGGCCGAATGGCTCGTGCAGTTCGCGTTGATGGGGTCGGTGTACGCACGCCATCGCTTCGACATCGCCACGCCGCGAGTTGGCCTGCTGTCGATCGGTGAGGAGCCGGGCAAGGGCGACAGCCTCCGCAAGGAGGCCTACGAACTGCTCGGCGCCGCGTCGCATCTCAACTTCATCGGCAACGTCGAGGGTCGTGACGTGATGAGCGCCGACCTCGACGTGTGCGTCACCGATGGATTCACCGGCAACGTCGTGCTCAAGACGCTCGAAGGTGGCATGAAGGTGGTCATCAAGGCGTTGCTCGACGCGTTCTCCGCCGAGGAGCACTACAAGCCGCACGCGGATGCGTTGATGCCCGCCCTGCTGCCGCTCTACGAATCGCTGAGCCCGGACACCTACGGCGGCGCTGTGCTGCTGGGCGTCGACGGCGTCTGCATCATCGCTCACGGCTCGTCCGGTGAGACCGCCATCGCCAATGGCATCGGCGTCGCGCGCGACATGGTGGCGCACGACATGGTCGGCGAGATCCGCACCGCGATTGCCGGCAACGCGGGCTGATCGCTCCGACGACAACACGCGGACAACTACACTCGGCGCCCGTGCCAGCAGATTCCGCCCCACTCGAACGCGACGAGATCTTCGAGATCGTCCGTGACCGACTCGCCGACATCCTCGAGATCGAGCCGGCCACGATCACGGAGGGCCAGTCGTTCGTCGACGACCTGGACGCCGACTCGTTGGCGCTGATCGAACTCGTCGAGGCGCTCGAGGAGCAACTGGGGGACCGGATCCCCGACTTCCGGATCGAGGACGAAGACCTGGAAGACCTCAAGACCGTGCGCGACGCGATCGACTACGTCCACGAACGCGCCACGGCGAGCTGAACGCCGGATGTTCACCGGATGATCGCGACGTGACCGCCAGCGACCCACCGTCGCCCGATCTCGCTGAGCTGGCCGAACGCATCGGGTACCGGTTCGACGACTGGAGCTTGCTCGAACGGTCGCTCGCCCACCGGTCGTGGTGTGCCGAAACGCCCGGCACGATCAGCAACGAACGTCTCGAGTTCCTCGGCGACGCCGTGCTCGGCTGGGCGATTGCCGACCTCGTGTATCACCGGTATCCCGTCGCCGAGGGCCAACTGACCGATCTGCGCAAGAGCGTGGTGAACGCCATCGCGCTCGCCGAAGTCGCCCAGGAGATCGGTCTCGGCGACCACGTGCTCCTCGGGCGAGGCGAGTCTGCCGCCGGTGGCGCCGACAAGCCGTCGATCCTGTCTGACGCCTTCGAGGCGGTGCTCGGCGCCGTGTATCTCGACGGTGGAGCCGAGGCGGCCCATGAGATGGTCCAGCGGCTCGTCGTGCCGCGCATGCCCGACTCGGCCGACTCGATGGGCCAGTTCGACCAGAAGACGCAACTGCAGGAGCTGAGCGCCCGCCTGGGTCGCGGCGCTCCCGTGTACGAGCTGTCGTCGAACGGACCCGATCATGCCAAGACGTTCCATGCTCGAGTGCTCGTCGACGGCGAAGTCCTCGGCGTCGGCGTCGGACGCTCGAAGAAGGCCGCCGAGCAGCTCGCCGCCACCGAAGCCTGCCTTGCGCTCGGCTGACATCTCGGCTGCACCGTGAACGTCGATGCCTGAGCTTCCCGAAGTCGAGACGGTCCGACGCGGATTGCAACGCCACCTCGTCGGGCGCCGGATCGAGCGCGTCGAGGTGGGGCGCGAGCGCTCGGTTCGCCGCACGTCGCGCGAGGCAGTGATCGCCGGACTCAGCGACACCGTGGTCGAAGCCGCCGATCGCCGCGGCAAGTACCTGCTGCTCCCGTTGGACTCGGGCGACACCTGCATGATCCACCTCCGGATGAGCGGTCAGGTCCTCCTGGCGGCCGCTGGAGCGCAACGACCGGCGCACACCCACGTCGTGCTGCACCTCGATGATGGCAACGAGGCGTGGTTCGTCGATCCGCGCACATTCGGCGAAGTCGTCGTGTTCGACCCCGACCGTGTCGAGGCGGAGCTGCCCGAACTCGCTCGCCTCGGTGTCGATCCGATCGCCGAGCCGTTCGATACGGCGATCCTCCGCGACGCGTTCGGTACGACTTCACGGGCGCTCAAGCCGCTCCTGCTCGACCAACACGTCGTTGCGGGCATCGGCAACATCTACGCCGACGAGATCCTCCACCGGGCCCGTCTTCGACCGGATCGCCCGGCATCGAGCCTCGACCGGCGGCGACTGGCCGCACTGCACCGCTCGATCTTGGATGTGCTCACCGACGCCATCGACGCCGGCGGCTCGACGCTCGGCGATGCCCAGTACGTGGATCTGATGGGCGAGGGCGGCGCCTATCAGGACGAGCACTGTGTGTACGGGCGTGGGGGAGAGCGCTGTGTCACGTGCGGTCGAGGATGGGTGCGTCGCTCGGTCACCGGCGGTCGGGGCACCCACTGGTGTCCGGTCTGCCAACACTGACACGAACACCCCGAACACTGACACGCACCCCGCGAGCTGCGAGCATGACCCCGTGCTTCTCACACCTCGCTATGGGCCGACTCCGATCATCGTGCTCGACGGTGATCCGGCAGCGGTGGCGGAACCGGCGATACGGCAGCGGCGACGGTTCCTCACGATGATCGAACAACTCACCGACGACGAGTGGTTGCATCCGAGCCGATGTGAGGGATGGTCGGCGCGCGACGTTGCCGTGCATCTCGCCTCGACGAACGCGTTCTGGGAACTCTCGATCCGGTCGGGGATCGACGGTGTGCCGACTGAGATGCTGGCAGCATTCGACCCGGTCGCCACCCCCGCCGGGATGGTCGAGGCCTCGACGCTGACCACCGACGAGATCGTGGAGTCGTTCGCGACCTCGTCGGCATCGCTCGCCGATCTGCTCCTCGAACTTCATGCAACCGGCTGGACCGTCCAGGCCGAGGCGCCGCCGGGGCACGTCAGCGTCAGCGCGGTGGCGCATCACGCGCTGTGGGACTCCTGGATCCACGAACGCGACATCGCACTCCCGCTCGGCCACGCTGCTGTCGTGGAGCCAGATGAAGTGATCGCCGCGCTCCGATATGTCGCTGCGCTCACCCCTGCGTTGGCGCTCGCCGGGGGCGCCACCGGCGCGGGCGGATTCGACGTGGCCGTTTCGGGGCCGGATGCCGGCTTTCACGTGGACGTGTCCGCGGACGTGGTGGTCACCACAGCGACGTCGGGGTCCGACTTCGCGCTCACCGGCGACGCCGTCGATCTGCTCGAAGCATTGAGCTTCCGTTGCCCGCTCGAACCGACGATTCCGAAGGAGCTCGAGTGGGTCTTCGGCGGATTGGGCGCGGCCTTCGACCGCTGAGCAGCGAGGGTGCGGGTGTGTGGCCACTCCGCCGGGTAGCTTCGCCGGTGCTGTGTTCCTGAAGAGTCTCAACCTCAAGGGGTTCAAGTCGTTCGCCGACAGCACCACGATGGTGCTCGAACCCGGCGTCACCGTCGTCGTCGGCCCCAATGGATCGGGCAAGTCGAACGTCGTCGACGCCATTGCCTGGGTGCTCGGCGCCCAGGCGCCCAAGGCCGTGCGCTCGCAGAAGATGGACGACGTGATCTTCGCCGGCACGGCGTCGCGCCCGGCGCTCGGGCGCGCCGAGGTGAGCATCACGATCGACAACTCCGACGGCACGCTCGGCGTCGAGTTCAATGAAGTGACCGTCACCCGCGTGCTGTTCCGCACCGGTGACTCCGAGTATGCGATCAACGGCGTCCCGTGTCGCCTGCTCGACGTCCAAGAGCTGCTGTCCGACGCCGGCGTCGGCCGCCAGCAGCACGTGATCGTCAGCCAGGGCCAGATCGATGCGGTGCTCAACGCTCGACCGGAGGAACGTCGCGCGATCATCGAAGAGGCCGCCGGTGTCCTCAAGTTCCGCAAGCGCAAGGAGAAGGCCGAGCGCCGCCTCGATGCGACCGAAGCCAACCTGCTGCGCGTCCAGGACCTGTTGCGCGAGGTTCGGCGCCAGCTGCGCCCGTTGGAGCGTCAGGCTCAGGCCGCGGAACGTCACGGATCGCTCATCACCGAGCTGACCGAGGTCAAGACCTTCGTGTCCGGGCGTGAGATCGCGTCGTGGCGGGCGAAACTCGAATCGCTGGCGGTCACTCGACTCGAGAGCGCCACGGCCGAGTCGGAGCTGAAGTCGGCACTCGCCGCACTCGACACCCAGGTGATGGCGATCGAGGCGCAACTGTCCGCTCGCGGCGCCAGCGATGTGAGCGATCGACTGGTGCGCGTCGAGCAACTCAGAGAACGTGCGCGCGGTCTTGCCGCGGTGCTGGTCGAGCGGCGCCGCTCGCTGGAACGTGACAAGGGCCAACTGCTCGACGCCGGTGTCGTCGCCAACCTCGAAGCCGATGCGGCACGCTTCCGGTCCGAACTCGACGACGTGGTGGTGGCGCTGGCCGAGATCGAACCCGCATCCGAGGCGCTGATCGCCGACGAGGAGACCTTCCGGGCCGAACGTACGAAGATGATGGACGCCGTCAGTTCGGATCAGTCCGGATCTCAGGCGGCCAGCGCCGCTGCGGAGGTGCGTGGCGAGCTGCGTTCCGTGCGCTCGTCGCTCGAACGCTCCACAGGAGATCTCCGGCGGTTCCGTGAGCGTTTCGACTCGCTGGCCGCCAAGCGCGACGCCAGCACCGAGCGGGCCGTCCGGTTCCGAACCGATTGCGACGAAGCCGGTGCGATCGAGGAGCCACTCGTCGCCGAGGTCGAACTGGCCGAGGCAGCACTCGCCGACGCGGTGTCAGCCCACGAAGCGCGCCAATCGCTGCGCAACGACGCTGCCGAAGAGGCCTCGCGGTGCGCTGCGCGGGTCGAGGCGCTCGAACTCGCCCTCGACGCAGCGAGGGCCAGGGCCGGAGCCGAACGCCTGGCTGGGGTCGACGGAGTGCTCGGCACGCTGCTCGACCTCATCGAGATCGATGAAGGCTGGGAACCCGCCGTCGAGGCCGCACTCGGCGAGTCGTTGACCGCCGTCGTCGTCGACGACCCGTCGGCAGGCCGCCGTGCGCTCGACGCGCTGCGCAGCTCCGACACGAGCGGTGCGGTGATCGCGCTCGGGACACGTCCGGCCGGACAGCCGCGACCAGGTGTCGGCGATCCGGTCCGGCCCCACGCTCGATCGTCACGCCCCGGCGTCGACGCACTGCTCGACGGCCTGCTCGGATCGGCGGTCCGGGTCGATGGTCTGGGGGCGGCGGTCGATGCTGCGCTGAGCCACCCGGATGCCGTTGTCGTCACCGAAGGCGGCGACCGGTTCGGCTTGAGCGGGTGGCGGGTCGGCGCCGCCGGCAGTGGCGCCACGGCGGCCGCCCTCGACGATGCGCTGGAACGGTCGCGTACCGCTGCGGATGCTCTGGAACGCGCCACCGAGGCCGTTGCCTCGTCCGAGCGGGCGCTGCAGGCCGCTCGCACCGCCGAGACCGAGCTGGCGCGTCGGCTCGATGCCAACGACGCCCGCTTCAGCGCGGCGTCGGAGGGGTTGGCGCAAGCGCAACGCGAGCATCGCGAGGCAGAAGCCGAGCTCGAGAACCTCGAACGGTCGATCGACGACGTCACCGCCAACATCGTTCGCGACGAGCAGAGAATCGCCGAACTCGAGGCATTGCTGCCCGCTCTGGAGTCCGACGAGCAGGCAGAAGCCGACGCAGCACGCGCCCGCGGCGAACTGCGCGCCGAGCTCGAATCACGGGCGGCAGCGTTGGCGTCGCGACGCAAGGACCTCGAGGTCCACAACGCCGGGCTCCACGAGCGCCAACAACTTCTGGAACGTCGTCTCGACGAGACCGAACGTCGCCTCGCCGCCGATGCCGAAGCGCGCATCGCTGCGGAAGGCCGACGGGTCACGATCGAGCGTGACATCGGCGCGATCGACCGCCTGGTCGAGCGCGTCGCCGCTCACCGTGACATCGTCGAGGTGTTGCACACCGATCTCGTCGAACAGCGCCGCCGCCAGAGCGACGAGGTGCGCGGGTTGACCACAGAGCTCGACCAGCACCGCCGGGAGCGCAGCGACAAGGAACACGCACTCGACGCATCGCGGGAGCGCGCTCGACAGGCCGAGCTGGGCGAGGCCGAGGCGAAGCTGCGCCTCGAGACGGCCATCGAGACGCTTCGCCGGGAGCTCGACATCGAGCCGGCGGTCGCCGAAGCGGCGCCGATGCCCGTGCTGCCCGACGGAGCGACGCCGGCCGGCAGGGTTCGCGAACTGGAACGTGAGCTGCGTCTGCTCGGTCCGATCAATCCGCTCGCCCTCGAGGAGTTCAACGAGCTCCAGGCCCGGCACACGTTCCTCGAGGAGCAACTCGAAGATGTTCGGTCCACCCGCCGCGAACTCGCCCGGGTGATCGCCGCGGTCGACACCGAGATCCAGAACGTGTTCGCCTCGGCGTTCGCCGATGTCAGCGAGAACTTCACGCAGCTGTTCGGGCTGCTGTTCCCTGGCGGTGTTGGCAAGCTCAAGCTCACCACCCCCGACGACATGCTCAACACGGGCATCGAGGTCGAGGCGAAGCCGAGCGGCAAGAACGTCAAGAAGCTGTCGCTGCTGTCGGGCGGCGAGCGCAGCCTCACGGCGTTGGCGTACCTGTTCGCCGTGTTCCGGTCGCGACCGTCACCGTTCTACGTGATGGACGAAGTCGAGGCGGCGCTCGACGACGTCAACCTGCACCGGTTCCTCGGCCTGATCCAGGAATTCCGCAAGGACGCCCAGCTGATCGTGGTGTCGCACCAGAAGCGCACGATGGAAGCGGGCGACTGTCTGCTGGGTGTGAGCATGCAACCTGGCGGCTCCAGCAAGGTCGTCACCGAACGCGTCACCGCCTCCTAGACCCGATCGAAGTTCCCCGAGCCCGGGTCTCGAGGAACCACCGTGGTTCCCGGAGACCCGGGCATCGGGAACCACGCCAAGGCGCCCGGTAGCGTCGGTGCACGATGGGTATCGAGATCCTGTTCCTGATCCTGGCGATCGCCGTCGTTGCCTTCGGCATCGGCGTGATCGTCGTGAGCCGCCGCAACTCGGCCTCGACGTCGGCGCCGCCGGCTCGGCCCGCACGACCGACCACACCACCACCTGAACCCGACGCCGACGGAAATGTGCTCGTCGCTGAGCCGCCGGTCGAGGAAGTCGTCGAGCCCGAGGTCGAGCCCGAGCCGCTCAAGCCGGCCTCGCTGCGCGACCGTCTGTCCAAGGCTCGCCTCGCCTTCACCGGAGCGTTCGCTGGGGTGCTCGGCCGTAGCGCGATCACCGAGGAGAGCTTCGAGGACCTCGAAGAGGCGCTGCTGCGCGCCGATGTCGGTGTCGGCGTGACCACCGAGCTGATCGATGGATTGCGGGCCAAGGTTGCGGCGAAGGAGATCACCGAGCCCCAAGCCCTCCTCGACGAACTCGAAGCCGAGATGGTGTCGCGCCTCGAAGGTTCCGAACGTTCGCTGACATTCGAGCCCGGCGACCCAGGCAGCCCGAACGTGTGGATGTTCGTCGGCGTCAACGGTGTCGGCAAGACCACCACCATCGGCAAGCTGTCGAACCAGCAGATTCGCGACGGCCGCACCGTGCTGATGGCGGCGGGCGACACCTTCCGCGCGGCGGCCGCCGAGCAGCTCACGACGTGGGCTGAACGATCCGGTGCCGAGATCGTCCGTGGCGCTGAAGGAAGCGACCCGAGCGCCGTGATCTACGACGGCGTCGAACGTGCGTCGGCGCGCAACATCGAACTCGTGATGGCCGACACCGCCGGGCGACTGCACACGAAGTCGAACCTGATGGAAGAGCTGAAGAAGGTCCGTCGCGTCGCCGAGAAAGGTGCGGGTCGGGTCACCGAGACGTTGCTCGTGATCGATGCGACCACAGGCCAGAACGGGCTGACGCAGGCTCGCGAGTTCGGCGAGGCGACCAACGTGACCGGTGTCGTGTTGACCAAGCTCGACGGCTCGGCCAAGGGCGGCATCGTGTTCGCCATCGAGACCGAGCTCGGCATTCCGGTGAAGCTCGTCGGCATCGGTGAGACGATCGAGGACCTGATCCCGTTCGATCCAGCCGAGTTCGTGTCCGCCCTCGTCAACCCCTGACCCCCGAACGGCCCACCCTCCGAAATTCGGAGCCACGATCGCTGAACGCGATATGAGCTCCGAAATTCGGGGTGGCGGCCGGTGCGCGGGCTTCGGGCGGAAGGTGGGCGCCTGACAGACTGGCGCCCATGACGACCCTCGACTCGCGCCCCGACTCCCTCAGTACCGATCCCGAGACCCGTGAGGTCACCGAGGCGATCGATGCGCTGCTCGCCGCGAACGACCCGACCGCGATGGAGAACGTTGCGTTCCGCGGCGCTCGTTACGACGCAGGGCTGGCGTGGGTGCACTTCCCCAAGGGCTACGGCGGCCTCGGGGTTCGTCCCGAGCTCAACAAGCTCGTCGAGACCAGGATGAGGGAGGCGGGTGCCAAGCCCACCGAGCCGGTCAGCTTCTTCATGGCGCTCGCCGGTCCCACGATCGTCACCCACGGCAGCCACGAGGCCAAGGAGCGGTTCCTGCGTCCGATGTTCACTGGCGAGGAGATCTGGTGCCAGCTGTTCTCCGAGCCCGGCGCCGGTTCCGACTTCGCAGGGCTCGCCACCAAGGCCGAGCGCGACGGCGACGAGTGGATCGTCAACGGCCAGAAGGTGTGGAACACGATGGCCCACCTCGCCGACTTCGGGATGCTCGTGACGCGCACCGACCCCGACGCGCCCAAGCACAAGGGCATGACCTACTTCGCGCTCGACATGCACGCCGATGGCGTCGAGGTGCGGCCACTGCGCCAGATCACCGGTGAGGCCGAATTCAACGAGGTCTACATGACCGACGCCCGCATCCCCGATGCCCACCGCATCGGTGACGTCGGTGAGGGTTGGCGGGCCAGCCTCACCACGCTGATGAACGAGCGCAACGCGA
The DNA here is from genome assembly GCA_963828415.1 of Ilumatobacteraceae bacterium. Lineage (GTDB taxonomy): Bacteria > Actinomycetota > Acidimicrobiia > Acidimicrobiales > Ilumatobacteraceae > Sva-07. The sequence continues at coordinate 78,076 of CAWHEI010000012.1, read as the reverse complement.
TCGGCACCGGCAGCGGTGCGGGGAGCGGATCGGTCGCCCGGCGCGGCGCAGCGGCCAACGACGCCGTCGAGATCTGGAAGCAGCTCGACCCGTCCGAGCAGGACGGCGCCCGCAAGGACCGCCTGATGCAGCTGTGGTGTCAGGCCGAGGTCAACCGACTCACCAACCGTCGCGCCGGCGAGAACGCCAAGGCCGGCAACCCCGGCCCCGAGATGACGATCGCCAAGCTCGCCTTCTCCGAGCTGAACAAGCCGCTGTACGAGTTCTGCGTCGACCTGATGGGTGCCGACGCCCTGATCGGCTACGACTACACGTTCCGCCGTCCCGGCGATCTCGACATCACCGGCGGCACGCACGGCACCCGCTACTCGTTCATGCGGGTCCGGGCGAACTCGATCGAAGGTGGCACGTCGGAGATCCTCCGCAACATCATCGGCGAGCAGGTCCTCGGTCTGCCCGGCGAGCCCCGCGTCGACAAGTCCGTGCCATGGAACGAAGTTCCGCGTAATTGAGTGTTCGCGGATCAGTTGGGGACAGCTCCTCTTGGCTGACGCGTCTGCGCACTTGCCAGGGGTCAGACCCCAACTGCAACTCCTTCGTCGTCGCAGTTGGGTTCGGACCCCTCCGGTAACCTCGTTCATCTGATGTTCGACAATCTGTCCACCCGACTCGAAGGCATCGTCAAGAAGATCCGCGGCAAGGGTCGCCTCACCGAGGCCGACGTCGACGAGGTGATGAAGGAGATCCGCACGGCGCTCCTCGAAGCCGACGTCAACGTCACCGTCGTCCGCTCGGTGTGCAATCGGATCCGCGAATCGGCGATCGGCGCGACCCGCTCCGGCGCCCTCGACCCCGCCCAGCAGGTCGTCAAGGCCGTCAACGACGAGCTGACCCGGGCCCTCGGTGGCGAAACGCTGGCGATCACCTACGCGTCGAAGCCGCCGACCGTGGTGCTCATGGCCGGCCTCCAGGGCTCGGGCAAGACCACCAACTCGGCCAAGTTGGCGACCTGGTTCAAGGGGCAGGGGCGCCAGCCGCTCCTCGTCGGCGCCGACCTCCAGCGTCCGGCAGCCGTCGAGCAGCTGCGCACGCTCGGCCGCCAGATCGACGTGCCGGTGTTCTCCGATCCGTCCGACCCGGTGAAGGCATCGGCCGCCGGTCTCGAGGAGGCCAAGCGGCTCGGCCGCGACGTGGTGATCGTCGATACCGCCGGACGCTTGTCGATCGACGCCGAGATGATGGAGCAGGTCCGCCAGATCTCCGCCGCGGTCAAGCCCGACTACACGTTCCTCGTCGTCGACGCGATGACCGGCCAGGACGCCGTCCAGACCGCGGAAGCATTCCACGAGACGCTCCAGATCGACGGCGTGATCATGTCGAAGATGGACGGCGATGCCCGCGGTGGTGCGGCGCTGTCGGTCAAGGAGGTCATCGGCCGCCCGATCGCGTTCGCGTCCACGGGCGAGAAGCTCACCGAGTTCGAACAGTTCCACCCCGACCGCATGGCCGGGCGCATCCTCGGCATGGGCGACATGCTCACGCTGATCGAGCAGGCCGAACGGGCCTTCGAGGCCGACCAGGCCGAGCAGGCGGCGGCGAAGCTGATGGAGGGGCAGTTCACCCTCGACGACTTCCTCGAGCAGATGCAGCAGATCAAGAAGATGGGCTCGCTCGGCAGCCTCATGGGAATGATGCCCGGCATGCCCAAGGAGCTGAAGAACGCCAAGATCGACGACGACGATCTCAAGCCGATCGAAGCGATCATCCGCTCGATGACCGCCGAGGAGCGTGCGACTCCCGTGATCATCAACGGCAGCCGACGCCAGCGCATCGCCAACGGTTCGGGTACCGAGGTCGGCGACGTCAACCGTCTCGTCAAGCAGTTCGGCGAGATGCAGAAGATGATGAAGAAAATGGGCATGGGAGGCCCGGGCGGAGGGCGCCCAGGCAAGGGGAAGAAGGGCAAGAAGGGACGCTCGGGGTCGGCACCGAAGGGCCGCGGTCTGCCGCCCGGTCTGCTCGATCCGAACGCCGTCGGCGGCATGGACATCCCCGGCCTTCCGGGCATGCCGAACATGCCCGGCCTGCCCGGAGTTCCCAACCGCTGATCGTCGCCTTGACCAGGCGAGGGGATTTCGGCGCCTGCCGCTAGCCTTGCAACGTTCTCATTTGCACCCAGGAGTATCGATTTCACATGGCAGTCAAGTTGCGGCTCACCCGCATCGGCAAGAAGAAGCAGCCCCAGTACCGCATCGTCGCGGCCGACGCCCGCTCGCCGCGTGACGGTCGGTTCATCGAGATCCTCGGTCACTACGACCCACGTCAGGATCCGTCGGTGCTCACCGTCGACAACGACAAGGCCGTGAAGTGGCTCGCCGACGGCGCACAGCCCACCGAGCGGGTGGCCAAGCTGCTCCAGATCTGCGGCGCCATCGAGCAGTTCGAGGCCGCCAAGGCGAGCAAGTGAGCGACGTCGACACCGACATCGCCCCCGAGTCGTCGGACGAATCGGCCCCCACCGCGGTCGCCGTCCTGACGCACATCGTCAAGTCGCTCGTCGACGATCCCGATTCCGTCACGGTCGAGGCCGACGACTCCGGTCGTCGTTTGACGCTGAACGTACGCGTCGGCGAAGGCGAGCTCGGACGAGTCATCGGCCGACGTGGACGCACTGCGGCGAGCATCCGCACCGTCGCCCGCGCCGCTGCGAGCAAAGACGATGTCGAGATCGACATCGAGTTCCTCGACGACTGAGCGACGCTCTTGACCGACGACGGCTTGCTGGAAGTCGGTCACATCCGCCGCGCGCACGGGTTGCGCGGTGACGTGTTCGTGCAACTGCTCTCCGACTCCGACGCTCGCGTCGCGCCCGGAAGCGAATTGTTCGCCAACGGTGAACGACTCGTCGTCGAAACGTCACGGGTTGCCTCCAACGGTCGCCGTGTCGTGAAGTTCGCGCAGATCCCGGACCGCACAGCGGCCGAGCGATATGCGAACCGAGCCCTTCGTGGCCACCCGATCCACGATCCGGACGCGCTCTGGGTACACGAGATGATCGGGCGTCGCGTCGTCGACGCCGACGGCACCGACCGTGGCAAGTGTGTCTCGGTACTGGCGAACCCCGCCGCCGATCTCCTCGAGCTCGACTCGGGCGCACTGGTGCCCTCGAATTTCGTGGTGTCGATCGACGCCGAGACGATCCACGTCGACACCCCCGACGGCCTGTTCGACCTGGACTCCTGATGCCCGGTTCCCCCAGCCCGGGCCCCGGGGAACCAGGTACCGGGTTGCGGATCGATGTGTTCTCGCTGTTTCCGCGGCTGGTCGACGACTTCTGCTCGGAAAGCCTGCTCGGCAAGGCGCGCGGTCAGGGGCTGCTCGACCTGCGCTGTCACGACATCCGCGAACAGACCACGGACGTCCACCGGACCGTCGACGATGCGCCGTTCGGTGGGGGAGCCGGCATGGTGATGCGGGCACAACCGATCTTCGAGGCCGTCGAGGCGGTCGAGCCGCCCCGACCGTTGCTCCTGCTCGGGCCTGGTGGCCGACGTTTCGACCAGACGATGGCGGCCGAACTCGCCGCTGGCGACGGGTTCAGCTTGCTGTGCGGGCGGTACGAGGGCGTCGATCACCGGGTGCGCCAGCATCTCGTCGACGGTGAGGTCAGCGTCGGCGACGTGGTGCTCAGCGGGGGAGAGGTTGCTGCGTGCTTGATGATCGAGGCCGTCACCCGACTTCGTGACGGGGCGATGGGCAACGCTGTCAGCACCGTCACCGAGAGCTTCGGTGAATCGGGGCTACTCGAGGAGCCGCAGTTCACCCGTCCGGCCGAGTTCCGAGGGTGGGAGGTGCCGGACGTCTTGCGCAGCGGCGACCATGCCCGAATCGAACGATGGCGGCGAGCGCAACGCCTCCACCGGACCATGCGCGACCGCCCCGACCTGATCGAGGTCCTCGGCGGTCTTTCAACAGATGACGCGCGGCTGTTGGAAGAGTTCCCTGCCGTCCCGTATCATTGACGGGCCCCATCGGCGCGAGCGTGCGTAGGTGATCAGCGCACAGAATTCGCAACGGCCATCCGGCTCGCATCCAGACTCGCAGCCCCGACAACGCAGGTAGACGCCATGAAAGCCACTGACCTCATCGACAACGACTCGATCCGCGACGACATCCCCGACTTCCAGGCGGGTGACGAACTCAAGGTGCACGTGCGCGTCGTCGAGGGCGGCAAGGAGCGCATCCAGGTGTTCCAGGGCGACGTCATCGGACGCCAGGGTGGCGGGCTGCAGGAGACCTACACGGTCCGCAAGCTCAGCTACGGCGTCGGTGTCGAGCGCACGTTCCCGTTGCACACCCCAACCGTGCAGAAGATCGAGGTCGTCAAGCGCGGCGACGTTCGCCGGGCGAAGCTGTACTACCTGCGCGACCGCAAGGGCAAGGCAGCCAAGATCCGCGAGAAGCGCGACTTCTGAGTTCCGGCTCGCATTGAGCGAGCCCCCTCGACGCCTGCGGGCGTCCCTCCATCGGGCAGTGGGCCCCGCCGAACCATTCGACGGAGGTCAACCATGCCCGAACGCCGTTCCACCACACCTGATCTGTCCAACCGCGCCCGCGGGCAGTGGGGCGAAGATCTTGCGGCGGCGCACTACCGCCGTCTCGGCCACGACATCGTCGATCGAAACTGGCGTTCAGCAACCGGCGAACTCGATCTGGTGCTGTTCGACGGGTCGACCTACGTGTTCAGCGAGGTCAAGGCACGGCGCACTGCGGACTTCGGTCCGGCGTCTGCCGCGGTGACGGTCGCCAAACAGCGTCGGATTCGTCAGCTGGCCGTGGAGTGGCTCCGAGCCAACGACGTCCACGCGCCGTCGATCCGCTTCGACGTGGTCGCGATCACCGGCACCGAACTCGAACTGATCACCGACGCGTTCTGACGTCGGTCAGCCGGCGAGGGCCCAGACGAGCAGCGCGATCGAGATCAGCAGCGCCGAGGCGACGAGCGCGTAGTCGGCTGGGCTCGCCCGGTGCTTCTGGTGCGGGTTGAATCCCATGCCGGTCAGTATCGTCGCCCGACATGGCCTCTGACACTCGCGAGCTCGAATCGATCACGGTGGAACGCAGCGATGGGGTGGTCACGATCACGCTTCGCCGACCGGAGAAGAAGAACGCCGCGGATGCCGCGATGTGGAACGAACTGCTTGCCGAGTTCCGCGCGATCGCATCGAACCCGGCCGACCGCGCCGTCGTGCTCACCGGCGCCGGAGGCAACTTCTGCTCCGGAGCCGATCTGTGGCAGGCCGGTTCGGGCGATGGGCCACCCCCGCACCAGCTCTCGGCGATGCGACACATCACCGACGTCTGCCTCGCGTTGCACCGAATCCCGCAGCCGACCGTGGCCAAGGTGCGCGGCGTCGCCGTCGGAGCGGGACTCAACATGGCGCTGTCGTGCGATCTGATCGTCGCATCCGACAACGCTCGGTTCTCGGAGATCTTCGCCAAGCGCGGTCTCAGCCTCGACTTCGGTGGCTCATGGCTGTTGCCGCGCCTCGTCGGTATGCACCGAGCCAAGGAACTTGCGCTGCTCGCCGAGATCATCGACGCGGAGCGCGCCGCTGAATTGGGGCTCGTCAACCGGGTGCTCCCGGACGCCGAACTGGATGCGTTCGTCGACGATTGGGCCGCTCGTCTGGCCGGTGGCCCGCCGATCGCGCTGGCGATGTCGAAGCGGCTGCTGAACAACTCGATGCACGTCACGCTGGAGGAAGCCCTCGACGATGAAGGCCTCTCGCAGACCGTCAACTTCGGGACCAAGGACACCATCGAGGCGATCAAGGCCTTCATGGAGAAGCGCGACCCCGTCTTCGAAGGCCGCTGACCGTCGCGACCCCGATCTGACCCCGAAAAATGCCTCGCTCGTCGCGCTCAGCGCGCACATCCAGGCATTTTTCGGGCTGATGGGTAGGGTGGCTGGTGAGCGCTGTGAGTGAATCGGCGTCGTACGCCGATTTCCCCGAGGTGCCATGTCCATCCCCACGATCTCTTCGCCGCGCGCCCGGTTCCTGCCCGGCGGCCGCTCCGAGTGGCTCACGGACCCGAGGACGAACCTGCTCTCGGGTCTCGTCGTCGCTCTTGCACTGATCCCCGAGGCGATCTCGTTCTCGATCATCGCCGGCGTCGACCCGAAGATCGGCCTGTACGCCTCGTTCTCGATTGCGATCATCATCTCGTTCTCGGGCGGTCGCCCCGGGATGATCTCGGCCGCCACCGGCGCCATGGCGTTGGTCATCGTGCCGCTCGTCGAGGAGTACGGCGTCGGCTACCTGTTCGCCGCGACCGTGCTCGCAGGAATACTGCAGGTGGGATTCGGCTACCTCGGCGTCGGCGAACTGATGCGGTTCATCCCCCGCACCGTGATGACCGGGTTCGTGAACGCGCTTGCGATCTTGATCTTCCTCGCTCAGGTGCCCCACATCCTGCTGAACGGCGACGACGCAGATTCGAGCCAGTTCTGGCTGAATCTGCTCTTCATCGTCGTCGGATTGGTGATCATCTACGGACTTCCCCGGCTCACGTCGGTCGTGCCGTCGCCGCTCGTGGCCATCGTGCTGCTCGCCGTGGGAGCGATCGTCTTCGACCTGCAACTGCCGACCGTCGGCGACATGGGCGCCCTCCCGACGTCGCTCCCCGTGCCAGGGCTGCCCGACGTGCCGTTCAACCTCGACATGCTGCTGGTGATCCTTCCGTTCTCGGTCACCTTGGCGCTCGTCGGTCTGCTCGAGTCGTTGCTGACCGCTCAACTCCTCGACGACCTCACCGACAGCGACTCGGACAAGAACCGCGAGTCGCGTGGCCAGGGCATCGCCAACGTGGCGACCGGCTTCCTCGGTGGCATGGCGGGGTGCGCCATGATCGGTCAGTCGATGATCAACCATCGCACAGGTGGTCGCACGAGGCTGTCGACACTCGCATCGGGCGTGTTCCTCATCATTCTGATTCTCGCCCTCGGCGACTTCGTGGCTCAGATCCCGATGGGAGCGCTCGTCGCCGTCATGGTGATGGTGTCGATCAGCACATTCGACTGGCACAGTGTCGCTCCCGACACGCTGCGCATCATGCCGCGCACCGAGACGATCGTGATGCTTGCCACCGTGGCCATCACCGTGCTCACCCACAACCTTGCCTATGGCGTGGGTGCAGGTGTGGCGCTGTCGGCGGTGTTCTTCGTGCGTCACGTGTCCCACGTGGTGAACGTGACGAGCGTCGTCGACCCCGACAACGTCGAGCGCCTCTACGACGTGAGCGGCGAGCTGTTCTTCGCCTCGACGAACGACCTCATCCACTCGTTCGACTACGACGCGGTCGAGGTCAAGCGGGTCGAGATCGACCTGAGCAATGCCCGGGTCTGGGACACCTCGGCGGTGGTTGCACTCGATGCGGTCGTCGAGAAGTTCGCTCAACGTGGCATCAGCGCAGAGCTGGTCGGGCTCAACGAGCACTCCGAGCGGCTGCATCGCAGCACCACCGGGCGTGCCGACGGCGGTCACTGACCACGGTCACTGACCTCGGTCACTGACTACGGTTCGTTAGCCTTTCGCGGATGACATCACCGCTGCGACGCACGGGCCTCGTCGGCCTGCTGTGCGCGGTGGCGATGTGGTTAGCGATCGACGCCGGTGCGGCGGCGGCCGCACCGCCACCGGATGACGCCCCGCCAGCGACCCTGCCGCCCGACAACACCCTGCCCGACCCAGGTGTACAACAGGGATCGCTGATCCCGGTGCCCGTCGGCTGCCCGGTCCCCGATCCGGCAGCAGCGGTGTTCACCGGCACGATGATCGGCAAGGATGACGTCACCGAGGTCGTGCGCTTCCGCATCGACCAGCTGCGCGCCGGGTCGGCCGAGCCGTGGGCAGTGAGCGGATTGATCGATGTTCGTTACGGGCCGGACTACCGGTTCCTGGTGAAGGGTGACCAGTACCTCATCGGGATCGGGCTCGATCCTGTCTATGGCGTACCGGCTTCCACGGTCCGGCCGCCAGAGCCGACGTTCGGTGGAAACGATGTCGTCGGCGTCGACGATCTCGCCGTCGACTGCCCGACCATCGATGACCCGGTGCGCACCCTGCAGGTCGACGGAACGAGCGTCGATTCGGGTGTGATCAGTCTGATGACCGACGACCGCCGGCTGCTCCTGGCCACGATTGCCGTGCCGGTGATGATCGTGTTCGGGGTGCTGCTGGCGCTCGTCGTCCTGCGAGTGTTCGGCGGCCTTGCGTTCCGTGGCGTCTTCCAGCTCGGTCGCGCTGCGGTGACGCCGGTTCCCGACCACCGAGCGGTCCGCGTGCGAACGCATCGGCCCCGCGAAGCCGAAGCCGGAGCCGTGGCCGAGTCGAAGGTCGAGGCCGGCTCGGCGCCGTCGGACGTCTGAGCGTCAGCGCACGGCGAGGCGAACCTCATCGAGTGCACCGTCCCAGTCCTCGACGGTGATCTGGTCGGCATCGCCGTTCGGCGAGCAGCGCACGAGGATGCCTCCGACGATCGGTTCGTCGAGTGCGGTGCCGAGCGCGGCGCCGTAGGCAGCGAGTTGCAGGCGGTACCGCCCGACTCGTTCGGCTGATTGGACCGGACCCGACCACTGATCGGTCTTGTAATCGACGATCATCAGCCCATCGGCGGTTCGCACGAGGAGGTCCACGTAGCCCTCGAGTACGCGGTCGCCGATCGGCGCAGCGACGAACAGCTCACGCCAGTGTGCCGCCCCGGCGACGACGGTCTGCACGATCGGCGTGGCGAGCGCCGACCGGGCGAGTGCTGCCACCTGCGTCTCGAGGCCGATCACGCCCTCCGCAGCGCATTGGGAGCGTGCGAGATTGTCGATGTCGGCGCCGGTCGCCAGGTCGCAGAACTGGAGCACACCGTGTACGGCTCGGCCGATGCTGGTGCCGTACCGGCCCCGCTGCCAGGGCGGCAGCTCGACATTGACCGGGCGTTTGTCGAGGCCAGGGTCGTCGATCTCGTCGCGCTCGCCGACGCTGGCGAGCTCCTCTGACAGCCGAGTAGCGGCAATGCCGGTGCGTCGCGACGCCGTCGCGAACACTCGGTTGCGTTCGGTGATCCAGTCGTCGTGATCGGCCCAATCGATGGCGCGCTGCTCGACGATCGCCTCGGAAACCGGTTGGAGCGCGACCTCTGCCGTGCGGGCGCCGGACGCCGGTTCGGCCGCGCCCGCCGCCCATAGCAGCTCGGCGGACGTCAGCGGGCCCCTGTCGGCGTAGTCGGCGTTGCTCTTCGTTGGAGCACCGCGATGCAACGACACGACGAGGTGATCGACGGCTCGGGTGCATGCCACGTACAGCAGCCGGCGTCGTTCGGCGTCGCCCATCTGTTCGTCGATGGGTTGCTGCGCAACAAACACGCCGTCGTCGCCGCGTCCGGCGAGCATCCAGGTGTCGTTCGCCCACACGACACCGTTGGTGACGGTGCGACGCGGTTTCGTGGTGAGGCCAGCGACGATCGTGATCGGGAACTCGAGGCCTTTGGCGGCGTGGATCGTCATCACCCGGACGGCGTCGTGGTCGTTCTCGGGCAGGATCGTGTCGGCGACGCGGCTCTCGGAGGCCTGCAGGGTGGCCCATTGCAGGTAGCGCCGCACGCCGTGGCCGCCAGCATCGGCCCAGGCCCGCGCCTGTTCGATCACGAAGCGAAGCCGCCGCCACACGTCGCGAGCGTCAGGCCCGGCGAGTGCGAGGTCGAAGACCCGACGCTCGTCGGCGACCGCGGCGAGCAACTCGGCTGCCGAGGTGCTTCCGATGCGCTCGGCGACCGACCGGACGTGGGCCAGCGCGTCGGCGACAGGATGGTCGGCCAGGGCGACCGGCACGCTCGACCACAGGTTCCACGAGCCGCCGCTCGACTTCCATTCCCACAGCTCGACGTCGCTGCAGCCGTAGAGCGGGCTGCGCAATGCCTCGACGAGCGCCAGGGTGTCGGTCGGATCGTCGGCGGAGCGCAGGGCGAGCAGGAGTTGACGTATCTCGGCGGTCGCGTAGACCACCGAGGAGTTCTCGGCTCGATACGACAGCGATGCGCGACGTAGTTCGGCCTCGAGCGCCGGCAACGAGATCCGGGTGGGCAACAGGATGCAGATGTCACCCGGTCGGCACGGGCGCAACGCATCGATGCGCTCGTCGAACACCGGCCAACCGTCGGCGAGTGCGGTCGACACCGCTGCGGCGACGTCGGCTGCTTCGCGCTGGCGAAGCGCGTCGGCTGATCCGATCTCGGCGTTGCGTTGGTTCGACACGAGGTCGTCGTGACGATCGACGCCCAGCAACGAGACCGTGCCGTGGCCGAGCCGTGGTGCCGGCCGGCACGCGTCGAGCCGCTGGAACTCAGGCTGTGCGTCGGCCTCGTACTTGATCAGCTCGCCGAACACGTTGTTGGCGAAGTCGATCACGGCACGCGTCGATCGGAAGTTCGCCGACAACCGCACGTTGTCGGCGCCGACCTGGTCGGCGGCGCGCAGATACTGCGAGATGTCGGCGCGACGGAACCGGTAGATCGACTGCTTCGGGTCGCCGACGATGAACAGGCGGCCGGGCAGCGGGAGCAGATCTCGCCACGATCGGTGTTCGGCGGGCTCGGTCGATTGGCGCTGCGCCGGATCATCGGGATCCGACGTGAGGCGGACGGCAATCTCGAGCTGAATCGGGTCGGTGTCCTGGAACTCGTCGAGCAGGACCCGTTCGTAGCGTTCGTGGAGCAGTCGACGAATGTGGTCGTGATCGGTGACGAGTCGTCGGGCGAGCACGAGCAGATCGTGGAATTCGAGCTGTCCCGACGAGGCGCGTTCGGCAGCCCCGTCGAGGACGAACCGCCCGACGATCGCCCCGAGCAGTAGCCGACGGTGTCGTTTGACGCCCTCGAGGGCCTCGTGGGCGATCCGGCCGAGTTCGATCTCGTCGGCGCGGAGCGCCTCGAGTGCCTCGGCGCCGCCGGGGCCGAAGGCGCTCGTCCACTTCCCCTTGGCACCGGGGAAGCTCTTGCGTTCCGTTCCCCAGTGTCCGTACTTGTCGTCGAGTGCCCAGACGGCCTCGAGGCGGGTGCGCAGACTCTGGCTGGACAGGCCCGACGCCAGTGCCACGAGCTCGGCGACGGTCGCGATCTGCGTGTCGTCGTGGGGGATCGGGGTCGACCCGATGCGGTCGGCGAGCGCGGCGATGGCGGCGACGTCGAGGTCGAGCGGGCCGGGGTCTGACAGGTCGACGCGGTCGTGGACCAGGTCCCAGTTCGCACGGAAGTCCTCGGCCATGCGGCGGGCGCCCTTGTCGACACCGAAGCCGTCGAACTCGCACAACTCGACGAAGGCGCGTCCGCCGGCGATCAGACCGCCCGCCGGCTCGGCGTCGTCGAGCAGCGCGTCGAGCAGGTCGTTCCACTGCTCCTCGAACGCGAGCCCACTCTCGAGTTCGTCGAGCACGGTGAAACCAGGTGGTAGGCCAGCTTCGATCGGGAAGTCGAACAGGATGCGGCGCGGCGAACGAATGCAACGTGCCGATCGGCGCATGATCGAGCCGGGCGAGCGCCGCGTCGGTCTCGTGCCCGGCTTCGGCTTCGAGACGTTGGCGTGTGCGGCTACGCAGCTCGGCGGCGGCCTTCTCGGTGAACGTGATCGCCGCGATGCCGGTGATCGGAACTCCGGAGTGGACGAGGTTGACGATGCGGGCCACCAGCGAGCTGGTCTTTCCGGCGCCGGCGCCGGCCTCGACGAACAGCGTCGAGCCGAGGTCGGTGCGTATCCGTTCGCGTTCGGCCTCGTCGGGCGCTGGTGCCGCCGAGCCGGCGGGGACGGTGGTGGCAGTCACGTCGCCGCCTCGCCGGTTCCGAACCATGCAGCGAGGCGGGGATCATGGTGCTTTCGGTCCCATTCCGCCCAACGTTCAGCCGTGCCGAGTCCGTCGGGCTCGCAGTAGTGGCACCCGACGTAGAAGCGCCAGCCGGGCCGTTCGGGGCGATTCGGGAAGAACCCTGACTCGATGCCCGCCACGACGAGCGCGAGGGACTCGCTCACCCGGGCATCGACTTCGGGGGTCATCGGGAAGCCGGGTCGGGCGTAGTCGCCCTTGCGGAGCAATCCGTACTCGGCGAGGACCGGGGTGTCCGGCTCGCCGAATCGGGCGCGGGCGGCCGCCGCGTAGCTCGGGAGCTGGAACAAGGTGCCTCCAACCGTGGGGTCGTCGACCGTCATGTCCTTGAACTTGTCCTTGCCGCCGGACTTGTGGTCGGTGACCACGAGGCCGCCGTCGCTGGTCTGGTCGACCCGGTCGATCGACCCCTTCAGTCGAATGTGACGCCCGTCGGGCAGTGCAATCGATGCGTCGTCGTCAGCGCCGAAGCGCATCTCGGAGGCGAGCACGATCGACCCGCGCGTAACCACGAGTTCGCTGTCGTGACGGAGCCAGGTGAGCAGGTCGTCGAGCATTCGTGCCCGCTCGTCGGCCCAGAACGCTGGGCGGCCGGTCCGTCCGCGGCGCTCGGTGCGTTCGCACACCTGATCGAAGAACCCGGCGAGCGCTTGGCGATGGTCGGCGGTCCATCCGTCTCGCCCTGGCTGGGGGAGTGTGCCGTCGACGACCGCCCGATGGAACAGGTCGAGCGCAGCGTGGTGCGCGGTTCCCCGGTCGCGGGCGGTGATGCTGATCGAGTCTCCCGGTTCTTCGACCGGCTCGACGTCGAGGAGGTAGTGGTCGAAGTAGGCGTGCGGACACGCCGACCACGATTCGAGTCGACTGGGCGAGACGACGTCGTCGAGCCGGGGGACCTCGATCGCCGACAGATCGCCGTCGTATGCGGTGAGCGCATCGCGGTGTCGTGCCCCGATGAGTTCGACGCCACGTCGTGTGATCGCGTCGGTGGCACCGTCGGCGAGAAGTTGGTTGGCGCCGACGTGTTGCAGGCGCCCGCGAAGCCGGTGTTCGAGGGCGCTGGCCGGGAACGTCACCGACTCGACGCCGGCGTGGTGCGACGCGACGGCCCGGTGTTCGTCAGCCCATGGTGTGATCCATCGCGACAGCTCGACCGACGACGTCGAGCGCAGATCGCCGCGTGGCGCGGTGAGCGTGACAGCGGCGGTGGCGAGCGTGGACAGCAGAACCCGGTGCAGCCGGACCGCACGTGCGTCGGTGGTGGGCAGCCCGGCGAGCGTGCGGTCGGCATCGGAGAGCAACGGGTCGCTGGTGGGGCGCGGTGGCAGCATCCCTTCCGCGGCGCCGAGGATGATCGCCACGTCGACGTCGAGGCCGACCGCTCCGGCCAACGGCGCCGCAGTGACGCCCTGGCCGACGCGGCCCTGTCGAGGTGCGACGGCGTCGAGTTCGGCCTCGAGCGTGGTGCGGAAACGGTGGCGGGTCACCGGTTCGCTGACCGGGTCGAGGTGGCCGAGCCGGTCGAGGGCTGCGGTCAGCGCCTCGTACGCGCGGTACTCGGGTTCGGCCAGCCGTTCGATCGTGTGCCGACCCAGACGGAGGTCGAGCTGCTCGGTGCACCACGACGCCCAATCCTCCCAACTGCGAGTCGCCGCCGGATGCCCGAGCTGGGAGCGGAGTTCGACCACGAATGCTCGTAGCGACTCCGCCGACGTTCCCCACCGCTCGCTCGCGCTGAGTGAACCGAGTCGGCGGTCCCAGTCGTCGTCTCGTGCCACACCGGCCTCGCGGCTGACCCGCTCCCAACTGGCGGTGGGAAGGTATTCGCCGTCGCTGCCGCGCAAGGGAAGGTCGGCGAGCATGTCGAAAAGGCTGCGTCGGCGCAGGCCGCGTCGATCGACGTCGAGGAGGTCGAGGACGAGGCGCGGCGCGAGGCGCTCGGCGAGGGTGGTTCCGGGTCGGCCATTCCACGGGATGTCGGCAGCGGTGAGGTGATGTTCGACGAGCCGGGCATAGGGACGCTGCGCCGGCCAGAGCACGGCGATGCGTTCGAACGGCGTGCCGCCTCGGGCAGACTCGACGACGAGTCGGGTTGCCTCACGCACCTCCTCGTCCGCGTCGGTGGTGGTGACGATCGCAACCGGACGACTTCGTGGAGCGTCCGCAACAACGTCCTCGGCGATGACGGCCGCGCCGATGGCGTCGACGAGGTGACGAGTGTCGGCATCCGCTGCCGGGTCGCCGGTGAGCTGCGCCACGACGCGAACGTCGATTCGTTGGCCGAGCGCTCGGACGAAGCCCACCGCGCGACCGGCCAGCTCCATCGGGAGGTACAGCACCAGATCTCGCAAACTGTCGGGGACCGTGTGCTCGACCGAGCGGGTGGCAGCCTCGTACAGGTCGGCCTCGTCGTACCACTGCGATTCGAGCAACATGCCGATCGCCGAGCTGACCCGCACCGCTTGGCGACCGCGCAGTGATTGGTCGCGCAATCTCGCGACGGCGTCGGGATCGGCGAGTCGGAGTTCGGCATGGAGTTCTCGCAGCGCCACCACGGTTGACGGGTGGGTGGCCACGGCGCCGAACGGACCCGGATCGTCGGCGAGCACGGCCCCGATCGTGAGGTCGATCACCGGGGTCGACATCGGCGACCTGCCGGCAGCCGCCAGCACCGGACCGGCGATCAGCTCGGCGAGCCGGTTGAGGGTGACCATGTCGACGCCGGCGATACCGCGCTGGCGGCCAAGCGCCCGTCGAGTCATCACCCCGCAGGTGTTCGTGGGAACCGCGACGGTGACCGGAGCGAGCGGATCGGGGCCCTTGGCGTCGGCGATCGCCGCAGCCAGCGCACCGAGCGCACGGTCGGGGGTCACGAGGGTTGCAGAGATCGGCACGCAACCGATCGTAGAGAAGGGGTGTCTCAGAGATGATGTGCTCGGACGCGATCGTCGACGAGCGGATGTTCATTGGCGCGCACGAAGCCTGACATCATCGACCACGATGGACCGCCGACCGAACATCATCTTCGTCCTGACCGACGACCACGCCGCTCACTCGATCGGCTGCTACGGCTCGGTCGTCAACGCGACGCCCCGCATCGACGAGATCGCTGCCAATGGCTGGCGGTTCGACAGCTGTTTCGTGACCAACTCGCTGTGCACGCCGTCGCGCGCCTCGATCCTCACGGGCACCTACAGCCACGTCAACGGTGTCTATTCCTTGTTCACGCCGATCGATGCCGGCCAACCGACGTTCATCTCCCAGTTGCGTGACGCCGGATACCGAACGGCAATGATCGGCAAGTGGCACATGGGTCACGGTGACGGCCACGACCCGGAGGGGTTCGACTACTGGGATGTCCTTCCCGGTCAGGGCGACTACTGGAACCCGACGTTCATCTCGCCGGAGGGGCGACGCACGGTCGAGGGCTATGCGACCGACATCATCACCGACCTCGCCACCGACTGGGTCGAGTCGCTCGAGGGTGACGATCCGTGGTGCATGCTCGTGTGGCACAAGGCGCCGCATCGGCCGTGGGAGCCCAAGCCGGAGCACCGCGAGATGTTCGCCGAACCGCGGCCGCTGCCCGAGACGTTCTACGACGACTACTCGTCGCGCAGTGCCTCGGTCCGACGCGCTGCGATGCGGATCGCCGACAACATCAACTCCGAGGACCTCAAGGGCGAGAACCCGCCCGACGGCCTCTCGTACGAGGAACAAGCAGCGTGGAAGTACCAGGTGTACATGCGCGACTACCTGGCATGCGTCCACTCCGTCGACGAGAACGTCGGCCGGTTGACCGACTGGCTCCGCGATCGCGGCGAGCTCGACGACACGCTGACGATGTACTCGTCCGACCAGGGCTTCTTCCTCGGCGAACACGGCTGGTTCGACAAGCGGCTCATGTTCGAGGAGTCGCTGCGGATGCCGTTCGTGCTGAGCTACCCGCGTCAGGTCGCTGCCGGCAAGACCTTCGACGGCATCGTCACCAACGTCGACATCGCCCAGACCATCCTCGACGCGGCAGGTGTCGGCCACGACGACCGGATGCAGGGACGCAGCTTCTGGCCCGACCTGGTCGAGCATCGGTCCGAGCCTCCGGTCGACGGGTTCTACTACCGGTACTGGGAGCACGACGACGTGATCCACAAGGCGCCCGCCCACTACGGCTACCGGACCGACCGATACAAGCTCATCTACTACTACAACGACGGGTTCGGCCTTCCGTTCACTGGGTTCTGGACCTACCCGCCCGAGTGGGAGCTCTACGACCTGCGAGACGACCCGACCGAAGTGAACAACGTCTACGCGGATCCGGACTACGCCGAGATCCGCGAGGAGCTGAAGGCGGCGATGTGGCGGGAACAGTCTCGGTTGGGTGATGCGCCGCACCGGTCGCAGCCCGTGCCGGCGGGATGTGAGGACGTCGCGGTCGCCGAGCTGGGCCGGTTGCCGAGGTACGCATGGATCAACCCGGGGCCGATGGGCTGAGCGTCCCTCCGTCCCGGTGCTCCGGGCGGGCCTACGATCGTTGCATGCGTGTGCGTCGTGCGACTCTGGACGATCGGATGGCGATCAGCGTCACCACGATGCGAGCGTTCGCCGACGATCCGGTGATGCGGTGGCTGTATCCCGAGGACGACGTCTTCTTCGCTCCTGGCGGCGAGGTGTTCCGGCCGGCGATGACCGGATGGATCGGGCTCGGCGAGGTGTGGTGCACCGACGACGGCGCAGGGGCCGCCATCTGGATCCCGCCGGGTCGTCCCGAGGTCGACTTCACGGTCGACCCGCCGGCGTCCGAACCGCCACCCGATCGTCTGGAGCGTTTCGCGATCCTGGGGCCGCTGATGGAGCAACACACGCCTGCGGAGCCGCATTGGTACCTGCAACTCCTCGCCACGCATCCCGACTGGCAGCGTCGCGGCATCGGAGCGGCGCTGATGAACGTGATGTTCGAGCGCGCCGACGCCGACGGGCTCCCGTGCTGGCTCGAGACCGAGACCGTCGAGAACGTCGCGTACTACCGGCACCACGGTTTCGACGTGCGCTCCGAGTGGGACGTGCCCACCGGACCGCACATGTGGGGCATGTACCGCCCGGCGGACTGACCGTGTCCGGCACCTGACCGTTCTCGTGAACTCAGGCGGGAACTATTCCCGCACGAGTTCACGTGAAGCGGAGAACTCAGGCGGTGCGGGCGGCCTCGGCGCGGGCGCGGAGGTCGGTGACGGCGTGTTCGAGGCCGTCGGGGTCCTTGTAGAGGGCGCTGCCGGCGATCAGCACGTTGGCACCGGCGGCAGCGGCTCCGGCGATCGTCGAGGGACCGATGCCGCCGTCGACTTCGAGATCGACGGTGTCGGCGAGGCCGGCGTCGTCGATCATCGCCCGGATCTCGGCGATCTTCGGTTCCATCGTCGAGATGTAGGCCTGGCCGCCGAAGCCAGGATTGACCGTCATCACCAGCACCAGGTCGACCAGGTCGAGCACGTGAGAAATCGCCGATGCGGGCGTCGCCGGGTTGAGTGCCACCGCCGCGTTGGCGCCGAGGTCGTTGATGTTGCCGAGCGTTCGGTGCAGGTGCGTGCAGGCCTCGGCGTGCACGATCAGGCGCGAGCAGCCGGCGTCGATGTACTGCTTGGCCATCACGTCGGGCGTGTAGACCATCAGGTGCGCCTCGAACGGCACCGAGGTGTGCTTGCGAGCCGATGCGATCACGTCGGGACCGAACGTGAGGTTCGGGACGAACTGGCCGTCCATCACGTCCCACTGGATCAGATCGACGCCTGCCGCCTCGAGCGCCGCGACCTCGTCGCCGAGCTTGGAGAAATCGGCGGGCAGGACGGACGGCGCGATCTGGATGGGGCGACTCATCGGGGGCGAAACTAGCTCGCCGCCGCCCTGATTTCAGTCGTCGTCGGATTCGCTGACGCGTTCCCACGCTTCGTCGTCGTGTTCCCAGCCCTCGTTGCGCTCCTCGACCTTGGCTTTCCAGTTCTCGGCCTCGAACCGGGACGGGTAGGGGCCGAGGACGTGATCGCCGGCACCACGCTCGGATGCCGGAACCGCGATCTTGCGGTGGAGATCCCAGTACCACTCGGTGTCTGTGCTCATGCACCCAGTGTCGCGCGCGTGCGGATCAAACGGTCGCCCCCGTGCGCTGGCCCGTACGCTGGGGGGATGCAGCTGACTCCCGATCGTCTCGTCGCGGGCGGCGACGCCATGGCCCGTGACGCCGACGGCCGAGTCGTGTTCATCGACGGTGCACTGCCAGGCGAGGTCGTCGAGGTCGAGATCGAGCTGGCGAAGAAGGACTTCGCACGGGGGCGCATCGTCGAGATCATCGAGCCATCGCCGCTGCGTGACTCGCCGTCGTGTTCGCATCGACGCAACGGCTGCGGGGGGTGTGACTGGATGCACTTCCAGCCCGACGCCCAACTGGACGCCAAAGTCGAGATCGTGCGCGAGTCGCTGAGGCGCATCGGGCGGCTCGATCCCGGGGTCGTCGACGGCCTCGTCGAGCGCGGCGGGGCCGTGAGCCCGTTCGGTTACCGCACCACGATCCGCATCGTCGGTGGACCCAACGGAGCGGTGGGGTATCGAGCCGCCGACTCGAACGACGTCGTCGAGGTCACGAGCTGCCCGATCGCGGCATCGAAGTTGTCCCGACTGCTGTCGGAGATCGAGGCCGACGAAGGCGCCGAACTGACGTTGCGCACCTCGGTCGCGACCGGAGCCATCACGGCGATCTGGGACAAGAAGTACCGCAAGAGCATCCGGGGTGTGCCGCCGAAGGTGCACATCGGCGAGCGGGCGTGGCTCACCGAACGCATCGCAGACCACGACCTGCGGGTGTCGGCGGGATCGTTCTTCCAGTCCGGAGCGCAGGCCGCCGAACTGCTGGTGGCTGCGGTGAAGCGCGCTGCGCCGGAGTTGGCGACAGCTCGTCACGCTGTGGACGCATACGGCGGAGTCGGGCTGTTCGCGGTCACTGCGATGGAGTCGGCGCACCATGTCACAGTGATCGAGTCGTCGAAATCGGCGTGTCTCGACGCCGAGCACAATCTCGCAGGCCGTTCCGCCAGCGTCGTCCGCGCCGACGTCTCCGGCTGGACGCCTCCGACGGGTGATGGCCCGACTCCTCCCGTCGAGGTCATCGTCGCCGATCCCGCTCGTCCAGGACTTGCGAAGCCGGGCGTCGCCGCGCTCGCTGCAGCCGGCGCGGGCGTCCTCGTACTGGTGAGCTGCGACCCGGTGTCGTTGGCTCGGGATGTTTCGCTGCTCGCCGCCGCCGGGTACGTACCCGAGCGGGTCGAGGTGTTCGACCTGTTCCCCAACACCCACCACGTCGAGACCGTCACCAGGTTCGTTTCGCGACCCGTCGTGAAATAATCTGTTCACTACGTCATCCGGGAGGACGCCCTGCAACGTACAGACGATGTGAAACGCGAGTACACCGAAGCCTCTGACGCGGCGCTCGTCGTATCGATCGGTCGGTACCAGCAGGCCGCGCTCGCCGAGGCTTACCGTCGCCACGCAGGCGCAACCTTCGGATTGGCCAAGCGACTGCTCAACGATCACGCTCGCGCCGAAGAAGTCGTGCAAGAGGTGTTCGTCCGGCTCTGGAACGAACCGAGTCGCTACGACCCCGACCGCGGAACGCTGCGAAGCTTCCTGCTCGCGCACACGCACGGACGGTCGGTCGACATGATCCGCTCTGATGTCTCGCGGCGCAATCGTGAGGAGAAGGAGGCCCGTGAGCAGGCCGTCGGCGGGTACGACGTCGCCCACGAGGTGTGGGACATGGCGCTCGCGGGGCACGTGCGCGAAGCGATGGAAACCTTGCAGCAGGGCGAGCGCGAGGCGATCGAGCTCGCGTACTTTGGCGGTCTGACGTACAAGGAAGTGGCCGAGCGCTTGGGTGAGGCCGAGGGCACCGTCAAGAGTCGGATCCGATCCGGCTTGAAGCGTCTGCGGGGCGAGTTGGTCCAAGCGGGTGTGTCCGTGGGGGCTGAGTGAGATGGGTGGAGCGATGGACGACATGACCGGTCAATCCGGTGACACGTACGAACTCGACGAGCTGCTGGGTGCCTATGCGCTCGACGCCGTCGACGTCGACGAGCGTCGCCGTGTCGACGACTACCTCGAGGTCAACCCTCGGGCATCGGCCGAGGTACAGGCGCACCGCGAGGTTGCCACCATGCTGGCCTTCACCGGGATGGACGCACCGGACGATCTGTGGAGCCGGATCTCCGACGAGATCGGCGAGCAGGCACCTCCTCCCGGTCCCGAACTCGCCAAGGTGATGTCGTTCGACGATCATCCTCGCCGACGTCGCATCTCGTCGGTCGCTCCGTGGCTGATGTCGGCTGCTGCCGCTGCGGTGATCATCTTCGTGGCCGTCGGCCTCGCCGACAATGCCGACGCTCCCAACGAGCCGCTGGCCAGCGCCGTCGAAATCGCACAGGCCGACCGCGACTCGCTCACCACCACGCTCGTTGCCGAGGGTTCCGATGCGTCCGCCGAGGCGATCATCGACCAGGACGGCCACGGCTTCGTGCTGGCACGTGACCTCCCGACGCTGCCGGAGGGTCAGACCTACCAACTCTGGGGCGTGGTCGAGGGTGGCGACGTCATCTCGCTCGGCATCTTCGGCCCGAACCCCGAGGTCGAGACCTTCACCGTCGAAGGCACTGTCGATGCGCTGGCGATCACGATCGAGCAGTACCCGGGCGTCGTCAGCAACGGCAATCCCGACGGCGCCTTCGTCGGCGCCTTCTGACGCGACCCGGTCCCGCCGAGCGATGAGCGAGGTGACCGTCTACGGCGGTTTGGCTCATCGGTGGGACGTGTTGACGGGTTGCGATGAGCGAACCGACCGAATACGGCGGTTTGGCTCATCGGTGGGCGGGTCGACCGTGACATGAACGCGTAGCCTGGCGGGGTGTTGACGCCCGTCTTTTCCGAGGAAGTACGTGTCGCGATCGAGGAGGGCCGCCCGATCGTGGCGCTCGAGTCGACGATCTTCTCCCACCTCGGGCTTCCGTCGCCACACAATCGTGAGGCGCTGGAACGTTGCACCGCGGCGGTGCGAGCCGGCGGCGCGATCCCTGCGGTCACCGCGGTACTCGACGGCGTTGTGCGACTCGGATTGACCGACATCGAGCACGAACGCATCCTCGGACCGGCGCGCAAGGCCGCCGAACGTGACGTCGCGGTGGCGGTCGGACAGCGATGGGACGTCGGTGCGACCACCGTGTCGGCGTCGGTGGCGATCGCAGCGGCGGCCGGCGTCAGCGTGTTCGCAACAGGTGGAATCGGTGGCGTACATCGAGGCAGTGAGCTCACCGGCGACATCTCCGCCGACCTTGATGCGATCGCCTCGCATCCGGTGATCACGGTGTCAGCGGGCGCCAAGGCGTTCCTCGACCTGCCCCGAACGCTGGAGTTCCTCGAGACCGCCGGCGCCCCGGTGCTCGGCTGGCAGCACGACTGGTTCCCTGCGTTCTACACGCGCTCGTCCGGCCTGCCGGTTCCGCACCGGGTCGACTCGGCCGACGAGGTCGCTCGCATCTTCGGTTCCCGCAGCCGCGACGCGTCAGGCATGCTGCTGACGGTGCCCATCCCGGAGGCTGCGGAACTCGATGCCGCCGAACTCGACGATGTACTCAGCGACGCACTCGCTGAGTGTGAGCGCGCCGGGATCACCGGTGCTGCGATCACTCCGTTCGTGTTGGGCCGAATCGGTGCTGCCACCGAAGGCCGCAGCGTTCCGGCGAACCTCGCCCTCGCCGAGAACAACGCCGCCGTTGCCGCGGTCGTCGCCCTCGCCCTCGCCTCGTCCTGAAGGGCTACTGCGGGCGCAGCTCAGCACACCTCCTGCGATGAGCGAGGCGACCGGATACGGCGGTTTGGCTCATCGCAGCGCCGGGTGTGTCCTCTGCGATGAGCGAGGCGACCGGATACGGCGGTTTGGCTCATCGAAGCAGGTGCAGGGTGGCGTCAGGCGAGGCGGGACATGCGCTGCTCGACTCGGTCGAGGAAGGCAGCGCGTTCGTGTTCCGACGCGTTGTCGATCCCGTACATCGCGAGCCACGTCGTGCGAGCGAGCGGATGACACATCGTGCGCAGGCTCCGTGTGAGTGTTCGTTTGCCGCTCTCGCCCTCGACCATGTTGATGAACTTCGACGACCCGTGGGTGGTCACCGCCACAAGGCGGCGCACGTTTCGGAGGCCAGGCCGGAGCCGATTGGCGCCATCCGGCAGCGTCCATGCGACGCCGTTCACCCACACCCGGTCGATCCAGCCCTTGAGCATCGCCGGTTGTCCCGACCACCACGTCGGGTAGACGAACACCAACGTGTCGCACCACTGGAGATCGTCGGCGTAGTCGACGATCGACGAATCGCTGCCCGCCACCAGGTGATTCGCCCGCTCGGCTGCGCTGAAGGCCGGATCGAAGCCGTCCACGTACAGGTCGGTCAATCGCACCTCGGCGCCGCCGGCAGCGAGTCCGGCAATGACACGATCACGGACCGCCGCGACGTACGACTCCTCCGTGGGGTGGCAGTACACGACGAGTGCTCGGGTCATCGCAGCTCTGCCATGTCTCGTTCGACCCGGGCGAGGAACTCTTCGCGCGCTGCTGGGGTCGACGTGTCGATCGCGTACAGACCGAGCCAGGTCGTACGGACGCGCAACCCGCAGCTCATCCGCAAGGCGCGGGTGATGATCCGGCGGCCGTTGTCGTTGATCAGCCGGACGTAGGACCGGGGCGAGCCGTAGGTGGAGATCCCGACCAGGCGCCGCATCTGCCCGAGGCCGGGGCGGACCTTGTTGGTGCGCTCGTCGAGGACGAATCCGACGCCGGGCACCATCACGCGCTCGAGCCAGCCCTTGAGGATCGCCGGCAGACCGCTCCACCACGTCGGGTACACGAACACGACCGCCTCGGCGCGCTGCACGAGCGCGGCGTGTTCGGCGACCACTGGATCGAGGATCGGTGAGTCGCCGTGGTACGCCGCGCGCTCCGCCGCCGTCATCGCGACTCGGAACCCCATCGCGTACAAGTCGAGCACGATCACTTCGTGGCCGGCGGCGCTCAGGCCGGCCTCGGCACGCGCAGCGAGGGCGTGGCAGTAGCTGTCGGTCGACGGGTGGGCGACGACGATCAGTGCAAGCACGTCAATCGTTCGCCGGCAGCGCTGGTTCGGGTTGGGCAACGGCCGGTTTCGACCGCAGCGACAGCAACTGGGTGATCGCCACGAACACGAGCAGCAGCGCGAACATGATGTTCGACACCTGGTCGCTCATCCGGTCGGAGATGGTGCCGCCCACCACAGCGCTGAGCGCACCGAACCCGCCGACGACCGCCGCCACACGGATGTCGACGTTCGCGTTCTTGCGGTTGCGGATCGTGCCCATGATCGCGGTCGGCACGATCACCGCAACCGAGGTCCCCTTTGCCACCACGGGCACCATGCCCAAGAGGACGACCATCGCCGGCACCATGATCACGCCGCCGCCGATGCCCAGCAGACCGGCAAGAGTGCCGGTGAGCAGCCCGACCACGATCAACAGCAACGCCATCGCGACGGTGAGGTCGGAGCGGCCTGTCGAATCGGTGCTGATCGCGAGACGTGTGGCCGTGGCGAGCACGGTGATGACGAAGATGATGATCAGCACGTTCTTGGGGATGACGTGCAACAGCGTGGTGCCGACGACGGCGCCGACGATGGCGCCGATGGCGAGGAAGAAAGCCACCGCCCAGTCGACGTTGCCGTGCGAGACGTAGGTGATCAAGCTGGCCGCGGCGATGGGGAGCGTGGCTGCGAGCGATGTGCCGTGGGCGAGCCGACGGTCCATCCCGGCCAGGCTGACCAGCCCGGGCACGATGATCAGGCCACCGCCGACGCCGAACAGTCCACCGAGTAGTCCAGCGGCCAGACCGACGATGACCGCCTGGCTGAACTTGACGGAAGTGTTGGAGAGCGGCACCGGGAGCGACGTTAGGCGGCGTCGGCCCGAGGCGCGCATTCTCGGGCGATGTGTTGAGTATCGCGGGCAGGCTCTCACGCCCCGAGCAACTCGTGAACACGTTCACCTCAGTGCGCGTGCAGTTGTTCACGAGAACGGGAAGTCGGGCCGTCAGATGTCGAGGTGGGCGCGAAGGCGGGCCTCGACCGTCGGCCAGTCGTCGATGGTGATCGCGTAGGTGGCGGTGTCGCGCAGCCGGTCGACGTCGCCGGTGCGAGTCGAGCGGCGATGGCGCCGCATCACACCTTCGAACGGTGCGCCGAGTCGTTCGATCGCGCGGCGGCTCTGTTCGTTTCGAGCATCGGTGCAGATGGCGACGCGCTGCACACACCAGACCTCGAATGCCTGCGTGAGCAGCAGCACCTTCGCCTCGGTGTTGATCGGGGTCCGCTGCGCGGACGGCGACAACCAGGTGCCGCCGATCTCCACCTCGTCGGGATCGGCGCGTCCGAGGGGCCACGCCGGGTTCAGGTAGCGGGTGCAGCCCACGATGACGCCGTCGTCGAGGCGTCGCTGCACGAACGGTGCCGCCCGGTCGTGCGCTGCATCGTCGAGCAACCACTCGACGTACGCAGCGGCCTCGTCGCTGCCGTCGGGCACCTGGGTGTAGCCGAACGTCGAACGGTCGCCGGCGCCGGCGGTCGCAATTGCCTCGACGTGATCGGGAGCGAGCGGTTCCAGTGACACGTACCGGCCGGTCAGGGCTGCAACGGCGAGGCGACTCATCGACGTCAGTCTGGCCGATCGGAGGTCGTCGATTGGGAAGGGTTACCTTGCACCGATGGCCGACCCGACCGTCACCGACGACCTGTTCGACACCTCCACCATCCTGCCAAGCGACCCCGTGGGCGACGACGGCGAGGCGTTGGAGGTCCTGCACGACCGTGAGTACCGGGTGCGGGCATTCCGTAAACGCGACGATCTGCTGCTCATCCGCGGTGCGGTGCGCGACCAGAAACCGCCGGGGCTGTACATCGACATCGACCCGAACCCGATGACGATCCACCACATGCAGATCGACCTCGAGATCGCGTTCCCGACGCTCGAGATCGTCGGCGCGACGGTGGGCATCGAGACGCACCCTCACACGTCGTGCACCAAGATCGAGGGCCACTACGACAAGCTCGTCGGGCTGTCGATCGCCCGAGGTTTCACCCACAAGGTGCGCGAACTGTTCGGCGGGCCGCGAGGGTGCACACACACGACTGCGTTGCTGCAGGCGATGGCTCCCGTGGCGATCCAGTGCATGTGGTCGATGCGCGCTTCGCAGGCCAAGCGCGGTGGTGGCATGGCGCAGGCGCCGACATCGGAGCAGCGCGAGATGGCCTGGCAGTTCAACCTGAACACCTGTCACGTGTGGGCCGAAGATGGCGAGCAGGTGCAGCAGCTACAGGCGGGTGGCGACTTCGAGCCACCGATCTGGGCGACCGAACGAATGGTGGAGCTCGGGCTCAAGCCCGATGCCTGGCGTCAGCGGATGCAGGGCTGACGTCATGACAACCGACGTGAAGGTCACCGTCGTCGAGTGTGCCGCGTTCGGTCCGATCGAGGACCTGCGCGTCGTCGAACGCGACCCGCAACCGTTGGGGCCGGGCCAGGTCCGCCTGGCCGTGTCGGCGTCCGGGGTCAACTTCGTCGACGGACTCTTCGTCGAGGGGCGCTACCAGATCAAGCCACCCGTGCCGTTCGTGCCCGGGGGAGAGGTCGTGGGGCGGATCACCGAGTTGTCCGACGACGTCGAGGGTCTCACCGTCGGTGATCGGGTGTTTGCCAACCTCGGACTCGGTGGCTTCGCGAGCGAAGTTGTCGTGTCGCCGAGACAGCTCGTGGCGATCCCCGATTCGTTGACCGATGGTCAGGCCGCAACCTTCATGCAGAGCTACTTGACGGGTTGGTACGCCCTGCGCGTCCGCGCCGGCGCGTCCGCTGGCGACACGATGCTGGTGATCGGTGCCGGGAGTGGCGTCGGGCTCGCCGCGGTCGACATCGGTGCGGCCCTCGGGCTGCGCGTGATCGCCGCGGCGTCGACACCCGAGAAGCGGGCGCTCGCCGAGTCACGTGGCGCCATGGCGACCATCGACAACTCGACGCTCGACGCCGCCGGGATCAAGGACGCGGCCAAGGCGTTCGCTGCGACGTTCGACGATCGTGCCGATCGCGGCGGGGTCGACCTCGTGTACGACCCGGTCGGGGGCGAGGTCGGCGAAGTCGCGCTCCGAGCACTCGGCGAGGACGGCCAGTATCTGGTGATCGGCTTCGTCGCCGGGATTCCGAAGCTCCCCGCCAATCAGGTACTCCTGCGCAACCGGCGCGTCACCGGCGTCGACTGGGGCGCATGGGTGGGGCGTCACCAGGACGAAAATCGGGCACTGCTCGCCGAAGTCGTCGAGCGGATCGGTGCCGGCGTTCTCGAACCGGTCGAACCGGTGGCGTACCCGTTGCACGAAGCGGCGCGAGCGCTTCGTGACCTCGCCGACCGCAAGATCGCCGGCAAGGTCGCCCTCGTCGCCGGGTCCTGAGCGCCGTCACGAACGGCTGGTGGCGATCGCAGTCCGACCTGGCAGACTGTTCGCCCACATGGTGGTCATAGCTCAACAGGTAGAGCACCAGGTTGTGATCCTGGCGGTTGGGGGTTCAAGTCCCCTTGGCCACCCCATACGCAGGCGCTGAGAGGGTGTCGGGCGAGCAATCGCTCGGTACCCTCTCTCGCCGCAAGCTTCTCTAGCTCAATGGCAGAGCAGTGGACTCTTAATCCATTGGTTCTGGGTTCGAATCCCAGGGGAAGCACGGATTACATCAGGGGTCAGACCCGCGATGTAATCACGGTGTCGCGAACACCTGGTTGATCCCCGTGAGCAGCTTCACGAGCGGCACCAGGTGCGGACCGATGACCGGTTTGCCCGTCGTGAGAATCGCGACGACGAGATCCCGGTCGCGGTCGGCCCACGTGAACAGGTTCGACATGCCGACGTGGCCGAACGCCTGTGGGCGGTTCCAGCCGTACGGGCTGATCGATCCGGAGCCGAGCATGAACCCGCTCCCGTAGCGAAGCGGCAGGCCGAGCATCCGATCGATGACGAGTTCGTCGTGCGGGGCTTGGAGCGCTTTGGTGACGGTGTCCTCGTCGAAGACCCTCGTGCCCTCGTATGACCCGCCGTTCATGATGCACTGGTAGAAGACGGCGACGTCGCGAGCGGTGACGATGACGTTGGCGGAGGGGACGACTGCACCGAGGAACCGGGGGTCGTTGGACATGCGCAGCACCTCGCTCCACGGCTTGCCCAGCACCCGCTTCATGAACAGGTTCGTCACGGGTCCGAGTGGCGCGCCGGTCTCGACGTTCTGTGCCACACGGTCGATGTCCTCCGGCGCCACGCCGTAGTCCATCCACTCGAGCCCGAGCGGTGCCTTGATCTCGGTCGCCAGCACATCACGCAGGCTGCGGCCGACCGCGCGTCGGGTGACCGCTTCCATGATGAGCCCGCCGGTCACAGCGTGGTACTCCGGCGTGGCGCCCGGCAGCGCCGTCGGCCGCAACTCGCAGACGATTCGTTCGACCTCGTTGGGGTCGCTCAGTACATCGAGATCGAAGGCCTCCTGCGGCATCGCTGCGATCCCGGAGCGATGGGTCAGCACGTGTCGGATCGTGATGCGTCCCTTTCCGTGGCGCTCGAAGCCGGGGAGGTGCGCTGCGACTTCGTCGTCCAGCCGGAGCGAGCCGGCCTCCTCCAATTTGTGCATGACCATCCCGGTGACCGCCTTGGCCGCTGAGAAGAGATTGATCGGTGTGTCGAGTTCGAGGGGCACCGCTCGGTTGCGATCGAACCGCCTGCCGGGCACGATGCCGCGAGCATGACCGATCGCTCGGTCGAGCACGACCTCGCCACCCTGGCGGATGCAGATCTGGATTCCCGGATGCATGCCGGTGCGGTAGACGTCCTGGACGAGTGCCCAGACGGCGTCCGACTGGTCGCTCGCATCGGATTCGTCGCCGTACCGGGTGATGATCTCGAGGTCGGTCGGTGTCGGGCAACGGCGGGTCACGAGCCCGACCGCCGAGTCGATCCCGGGTAGCAGCATCGGGGTCAGCCCCGCAGTAGATCTTTGGCGATCGCGGTGATCTGGATCTCGTCGGTGCCGGCGTAGATCTGGAGCACTTTGGCGTCGCGGGCGAGCTGCTCCACCCGAAACTCACTCATGTAGCCGTTGCCGCCGAAGAGCTGCACGGCCTCGAGCGCGACCTCGGTGGCGGCGCGGGCCGAGTAGAGCTTCATCGCCGAGGCCTCGGCGAGCGTCATCGTCTGGCCGGCGGCGCCCATCTCCATCGTGCGGAACACCAGGTTCTGCACGTTGAGCCGGGCGACCTCCATGCGGGCGAGCTTGTCCTGGATCAGCTGGAACTCGCCGATCGGCTTGCCGAACTGAACGCGATCCTTGGCGTACTGCACACTCAGCTGCAGACACTCCTCGATGATGCCGAGCGCCATCGCCGCCACGCCGGAGCGTTCCTGCTGGAAGGTGGCCTTCGCGCCGTCGCGCCCACCGGAAGGGAGATCCTCGGTCTCGCCGATCAGCCGGTCGCGCCCGACGCGGACGTCGTCGAGGAACAGCTCGCCGGTGGGGGAGGAGTGCATCCCCATCTTGCGGAGCGGCTTGGACTGCTCGAACCCGGCCATGCCCCGGTCGAGCACGAACGACAGCACCTTGCGTTGGTCCGGCGGCGTCTCGCCGTCGTCGAGCTTGCAGATGAAGACCGTGGTGTCCGCGTACGGGCCGTTCGTGATGAAGGTCTTCGATCCGTTCAGGATGTACTCGTCGCCGTCGCGTCGGGCCGTCGAGCGCATCGAGCCGAACGCATCGGAGCCGCTGCCCGGCTCGGTGATCGCCCACGCGCCGATCTTGTCCATCGTGAGCAGGTCGAGTGCCCACCGCTCCTTCTGGGCGATCGTGCCCTTCGACATGATCGCCGCGGACGTGAGACCCATCGACACGCCCATCGCGGTCACCATGCCCGGACACACCCGGCACAGTTCGATGATCGGGATCAGCGACATCCCGCCACCGTCGCCGCCGGACGTCTTCTCAGGCACCTCCTCGCCGGCCGCGATCGCCCGCTCGCGCTCGATGCCCTTCTTGAAGCTTTCCCGAGCCATCGCATCCATCCCGAACGTCGCGAACAGCTTGCGGAGGATGTCGTACGGGGGCAGGTCGCCGTGTTCGAGCTCGTCGACGTGTGGGCGGATCTCGTCGTCGACGAACCGCTTCACCGCGTCGCGGATCATCTGGTGTTCATCGCTCCACTGGAACATCGTGTGGCCTCCTCAGGTCCCGAATCGTCAATGCGATCGTACGGATTGCAGCGCTCACCAC
The DNA here is from genome assembly GCA_963828415.1 of Ilumatobacteraceae bacterium. Taxonomy (GTDB): domain Bacteria; phylum Actinomycetota; class Acidimicrobiia; order Acidimicrobiales; family Ilumatobacteraceae; genus Sva-07. The sequence continues at coordinate 48,746 of CAWHEI010000012.1, read as the reverse complement.
GAAACGCACGATTCTCGTGAACAAGTTCACCTCTCAGGGGTGGAGTTGTTCACGAGGACGACCGCGATTGGGTCGATCACTACGATCGGTGCATGTCACCGTCCGCGACCGTCACCGCCTTCATCGAAGCCATCGAGCGCAAGGACGTCGCGGCCGCGGTGGCGATGGCGTCGCCGTCGATCTCCTACGAGAACATGCCGATGCAGCCGATTGTCGGTCGCGAGGCGATGGCCGCCACGTTGGAGATGTTCCTCGGCAGTGCAAACGAGGTCGACTGGGTGATCGTGCGTCAGCACGAGGTGGGCAACGTGGTGTTCAACGAGCGCGTCGATCGATTCCAGATCGGCAATGGATGGCTCGAGCTTCCACTCGCCGGCGTGTTCGAGGTCGACGCTGACGGCCTGATCACGCTCTGGCGCGACTACTTCGATCTTGCGAGCTACCAGCGTCAACTGGCAGAACTCACCGGAGCCTGAACGCCGGGCGGGCTCAGCGGCTCCAGCTGCGTTCGTCGCGGTATCGGCCGACGTTGAGGGGCGTCGAGTGCTGGCGTCGTTCGCGGCGGCTGCTGGTGCCGAACACGATGAGCGCGGCGACCACCAGGCAGGCAACGGCGAGCAGCAGGGTCAGATTTCGGTGATGGTTTGCGAGGCGTGCGAACACGCCCATCCAGAGGTCGTCGGAGAACGCCGGAACGATGAGCAGCGGCACGAGGTAGCCGAAGACGACCAGTGATCCTGCCGTGGCCGCGAACAACACGCCGAGCGCGAAAGTTCCCTCGCCGCGCTCTGGGCGAAGGAAGATGCCGGCGATCGCGACGAGCAACCCGATCCCCAACGTGCCGAGTGCCAGCCACGCCGAGCCAGTCGTCGAGGAACGCCACCGACCCGACTCGCTGGACCGGCAATGTCAGCGGCGGTGCCTCGCCGACGAGTTCGTTGCGCACGATGTTGACCTGCTCCTGCGCCGTGATCACGACGGGTCGATCGAACGAGCCGATCAGTCGTGCGTGTGCGTCTCCGACGACGTCGCTCATCAATGCAGCGCCCTCCGGGATGCGTGCGATCTGTTCGATGAACTCCCTGAGTTCCGCCGGTGACTGGCTGAGGACCGGCGCATCGGCTCCGGCGACGATCGTTGCGATCTGTCCACGGATCTCCTCGTCGCCCAGAATCGAGTGGGCGACATCCGAGTCGTTGGACGGTGTGAAGGCGACTCGCTGCAACCACCAGACCCCCACCGAGATCGCAACGAGCGCGGCGGCGACAATCAACATCAGGCCCCCGAGCGATCTCCGCATTTTGAGAGTCTGACAAATCTCGCGCGTAACCTTGAATCGTGAAGCGACCTGGCATCCCCCGCATGCTCCTTCGAGGGGCTTTCAGGAACTGCGCGTGGTGTGGCGGGAGGGGTGCGTTCTTCATCGGTTGGTTCAAGAAAGCAGAGCACTGCCAGTCGTGCGGGCTCAAGTGGCGCCGCGACGACGTCGGCTACGAACTCGGCGCGGCAGCGATGACGGCAATCATCACGTTCGGGCCGTTGATGCTCGTCCTCGGCGCCATGGTGGCGGTCACCTGGCCGGAGGTGAACACCGTTCCGATGTTCGTCGTGCTCGTCGTGCTGGCGGTGGTGTTGCCCTTCTTCACGTATGGGCCTGCGTACTGCATGTGGCAGGCGGTCGACATCCTGCTTCGACCGCCGGAACCGGACGACTTCGAGATCGTCGGCGACATCACGCCCGACGCCGCCGCCGACCTCGGCAACTGACCGGTCGAACCCACCGTTTGCGCTGCACTTCCGGTGGACCTGTCCACCGGAAGTGCAACACAAACGACGACTGGCCCATCACTGCTGGACGTTCGTTCGCATGATGCTTGACCGAACGACTGTTCGTTGGTTACAGTGCTGTCATTCGGTTGTCCAAGCATCCCGATGAACTCTGTGACACCCCCTCTCTACGGTGCACATCACCAACCGCACCGGGTTCGCCCGCAGCACCACGAAAGCGAGACACGACATGAGTAACGACCGAGACAAGGCACTCGAGATGGCGCTGGCCCAGATCGACAAGCAGTTCGGCAAGGGCGCCATCATGAAGATGGGCGAGCGCACCAACATGGCCATCGAGGTCGTGCCGACCGGTGCGTTGGCACTCGACCTGGCCCTCGGCGTGGGTGGTCTGCCCCGCGGCCGCATCACCGAGATCTACGGCCCCGAGTCGTCGGGTAAGTCCACGCTGGCCATGCACGTGGTCGCCGAGGCCCAGCGCAACGGCGGTGTGTGTGCCTACATCGATGCCGAGCACGCGATGGATCCCGTGTACGCCCGGGCGATCGGCGTCGATGTCGATCAGCTCCTCATCTCCCAGCCAGACACGGGCGAGCAGGCGCTCGAGATCTGCGACATGCTCACCCGTTCGGGTGCCATCGACGTCATCGTGGTCGACTCGGTCGCGGCGCTCACACCCCGCGCCGAGATCGAAGGCGAGATGGGCGACACTCACGTTGGTCTGCAGGCCAGGCTCATGAGCCAGGCGTTGCGCAAGCTCACGGGCAACATCAACAAGACCAACACGATCGTCATCTTCATCAACCAGCTCCGCGAGAAGATCGGCGTGATGTTCGGTTCGCCCGAGACCACCCCGGGCGGTCGGGCGCTGAAGTTCTACTCGTCGGTGCGTCTCGACATCCGCCGGATCGAATCGTTGAAGGATGGCGCCGAAGTGGTGGGCAACCGCACTCGCGTCAAGGTCGTCAAGAACAAGGTGTCGCCCCCGTTCCGTCAGGCCGAGTTCGACATCATGTACGGCCAGGGCATCAGCCGTGAGGGTTCGTTGATCGACCTGTCGGTCGACCTCGGCATCGTGAAGAAGTCGGGCGCCTGGTTCACGTACGAGGGTGAGCAGTTGGGGCAGGGTCGTGAGAAGGCCAAGGACTACCTCAAGCAGAACCCCGAGATCATGATGGAGATCAGCGACAAGGTGCTGACGGTGTCGGGCCTCAAGAAGTCCGACGAACCCGAGGTTGCCGACGTCGCCGACGAGTTCTCCGAGGCCGACGAGGCCCCGATCGACCTCAGCTGAGTGTCCTGGTCGGACTGCGACCGCAGCGGACGGGTTCGGTCATGATGGGACGTCAACCCAGGAGGCCCACATGACCGTTCCCAATCGCATCTCCATCGTCACGTTCGGTGTTGCCGACCTCGCGAGGTCGACGGCGTTCTACGAATCGCTCGGCTGGACGAAGTCGAGCTCGTCGATGCCGACGATCACCTTCTTCGACACGGTCGGGCCGGTGTTCGCGCTCTACGAGTGGTCGGCGCTCGCCGACGACGCCAAGGTCCCGGCCGTTGGGTCCGGCTTCCGTGGCGTCACGCTGGCCATGAATCTCGCCTCGATCGAGGAGGTCGACGATGTGTTCGCTCAGTGGGTCTCAGCTGGGGCTGCGTCGGTCGTCGAGCCGCACACGGCGTTCTGGGGCGGTTACTCGTCGTACGTCGCCGATCCCGACGGGCACCTGTGGGAGATCGCTCACAATCCGTACGCTCGACTCGATGGGGACGGCCGCCTCGTCATGGGTGGCAGCTGATTCCGAGGAGCAGCGAATGGCTCAGGTGTTGAACTCGTAGCCGCCCGGCTTGAAGATCATCAGGTACAACGACACCACCAGAATCAGGTGGGTGATGCCGATGCCGGCCGCCATGATCTTGCGGGCGTCGTCGGCGGTGTCGGTGAGCGCCGGGCGGATCATGAACCAGCTCACCGCGAGCGCTGTCAGCCACAGCACGATGGTGGCGGTGACGAACGGTGTTCCGACCAGGCTGATCTTGCCGACGCCGGCCATGCCCATGCCGGCGACCCACAGCAGCACGAGCGCTGGGAACACGAGACGCATGTGCAGTCGTGCAACCTCCGCGGTCGCTCCCGCCCGCTGCAGACGTGGATAGAGAAACAACGGCCCGAAGGCGGCAATGGCCGACAGCAGGTGCACGAAGTAGAGAATCCGGTAGAGGTCGTAGTTCTCGGGAACGAGGATGGCAAGCACGAGCGGCACGATAGCGAGCGCCACTCGTGAATCGCCGATGCCGAACGGGGGGTCATCTGGCGCCAGTAGCCTCGGACGCCATGTCCCGCAGTTACATCGTGCGCACGTACGGGTGCCAGATGAACGAGCACGACTCCGAGCGGATCTCGGGGCTGCTGGAGGCCGATGGACTGGTTCGCGCCGACAGCGAAGCCGACGCCGACGTCGTCGTGCTCAACACATGCTGCATTCGCGAGAACGCCGACAACAAGCTCTACGGCAATCTGGGACATCTCAAGACCTGGAAGGGTGAACGTGAGGGTCGCCAGATCGTCGTATCGGGTTGCCTGGCGCAGAAGGACCAGGAACTCGTCGCCAAGCGCGCCGGGCACGTCGACGTGGTGATGGGCACCCACAACGTGCACCGCGCCGCCGAACTGCTCGCGCAGGCAACCACCTCCGATCGCCCGATCACCGAGATCCTCACCGAAGCCGTCATCGACGACCAGGCGCTGTTTCCCTCAGCGCTTCCCGCACGCCGCGAGACCTCGTACAACGCCTGGGTCACCATTCAGATCGGCTGCGACAACAACTGTGCGTTCTGCATCGTGCCCGCAGTGCGCGGCACCGAGATCAGTCGCCCCTACGACGAGATCCTCGACGAGGTCGCCCAACTGCGCGACGACGGCGTCACGGAGGTGACCCTGCTCGGCCAGAACGTCAACAGCTACGGGCGCGATCTCCAGGTGGCGGCGCGTCAGGCCGGTGACGACGCGGTACGGCTGCGGCCGCTGTTCGCCGACCTGCTCCGCGACGTCGGTGCCGTCGAGGGCATCAGACGCGTGCGGTACACGAGCCCACACCCCAAGGACATGCGCCCCGAGACGTTCGCCGCGATGGCGGAGACCACTGCGGTGTGCGAGCACCTGCACTACCCGCTGCAATCCGGCAGCGACCGTGTGCTGGCGTTGATGCACCGCGGCTACACCGCCGAGCGATACCTCGCCCGTCTCGCCGACGCCCGGGCGACCATCGACGACCTGGCCGTCTCGACCGACATCATCGTCGGGTTCCCCGGCGAAACCGAGGCCGACTTCGAACAGACCCTGGCCGTCGCGGCCGAGGCCGAATACGACTACGCCTACACGTTCATCTTCTCGCCACGCGAGGGGACCGAGGCCGCCTCGATGGAGGCCGACTTCATCGATCCGGCGGTCGTCACCGAACGATTCGAACGGCTCCGCCTGGTCGTCGAGCGATCGGCGCTGCGTCGCCACCAGGCACGAGTCGGCCGGATCGAGGAAGTGCTCGTCGAAGGCCCGAGCAAGCGCGACGCGGCGGTCACCAGCGGCCGGACCCGCCAGAACAAGCTGGTGCACTTCGTGCCGCCACGCCCGCTGCGCACCGGAAGCTACGCCACCGTCGAGATCACCCGCGGGGCCCCGCACTTCCTCGAGGGCACCTTCGTCGAGTTCATCTCCGAGCCCACCCACAAGCTCCGTATCCCGGTCGCAGCCCTCTGAACTTCGGTTCGAGCCCGAAACATGCCTGGTTTGTCGCGCTCAGCGCGCAGATCCAGGCAAATTTCGGGCTTGGCGGAGCAGTAGCGTCGGCGAGATGAGTGAGGCGAGCGTCGATCCGCAATTGGCCGAGTACCGCGCCAGCATCGACAACATCGACGCGGCCTTGGTCCACCTCCTCGCCGAACGCTTCAAGATCACCAAGGCGGTCGGTCGCTACAAGGCCACCGTCGAACTCCCGGCGGCCGACGAGGCCCGAGAGCGAATCCAGATCGAACGACTCCGTGCGCTCGCCGAGCAGTCCGGGCTCGATCCGGCATTCACCGAGAAGTTCCTGCGGTTCATCGTTGCCGAAGTGATCCACCACCATCAGCGCATCGCCGAGGGCGAGCAACTCTGAGAACCCCAGCGCCGACCCGGGTTGCGATCGTCGGCTCGACCGCCTCGGGCAAGTCAGCCGTGGCGATGGCGGCGGCACGAGTGCTCGGCGACGTCGAACTCGTTTCGATCGACAGCATGCAGGTGTACCGGGGGATGGACATCGGCACGGCCAAGCCAACGACCGCGGAACGAGCTGAGATTCCACATCATCTGCTCGACCTGGTCGAACCGACCGACGAGTTCACCGTCGCCGATTTCCGTGATGCCTACGCTGAGGCGCTCGCCGACATCGGCGGACGCGACCACCGAGCACTGCTCGTCGGCGGCACTGGCCTGTACCACCGGGTGGTGATCGACGACTTCGACCTGCCCGGACAGTGGCCCGACGTGCGCGCCGACCTCGACGCCGAACTCGACACGGCGGCGCTCTTCGAACAGCTGCGAACCCTTGACCCCGCAGCGTCATCCAAGATGGAACCGAGCAACCGCCGACGCATCGTTCGCGCGCTCGAAGTGACACTCGGCAGCGGACGGGCCTTCAGTTCGTTCGGCCCCGGCGTCGACGACTACCCGCCGTCGCCGGTCGCCCAGATCGGGCTGCGCTGGCCCCGCGAGGTGATCACCGATCGGATCGCTCGTCGCGTCGAGCGGATGATCGCCGACGGCCTGGTCGATGAGGTCAGGACGCTCGCCGCCACCGGATTCGCACGAACCGCCGCCCAGGCCCTCGGCTACAAGGAAATCCTGGAGATGATCGACGGTCGCGTCGACCAGGATGAGGCGGTCGCCATGATCGTCACCCGCACCCGCCAGTTCGCCGTCCGCCAGGAGCGATGGTTCCGCCGTGATCCACGCGTACGCTGGATCGACGTCGAACACGATGCCGTGGCCGAGGCAACGCCCATCGTGATCGACGCGCTGACCGCATGACCACGCTGAACCTCACCAAACACCACGGCTTGGGCAACGACTTCCTCGTCGCGTTCGATCCTCGGGTCGACGATCTCGCCGACTTGGCGAGGCAGTTGTGCGATCGTCGCCGTGGTCTCGGCGCCGACGGTCTGCTCGTCGCCGAGTCGGCCGACGGCTACGCGGCACGAATGACGCTCTACAACGCCGACGGGTCGCGGGCGGAGATGAGCGGCAACGGCATCCGCTGCTTTGCCCAAGCGCTCGCCGAACGGCGTGGCGACTTGTCGGACCAGCTGATTCTCACCGATGCCGGCGACCGGTTGGTGGTGCTCGATGCCACCGACGACCCCTCCACGATCACCGCTCGGGTCGAAATGGGTGACGTGTCGCCGCTCGACGAACCGTCCGGGTGGGCGGCGCTCGGCTGCCACCCGGATCGCCCGGTGGCGCACCTCAGCCTGGGCAATCCGCACAGCGTCGTCGGCGTCGACGAAGTGGCCGCGGTCGACCTCGCACATCTCGGCACGCAGGTCCCGCAGGTCAACCTCGAGATCGTCGAGCCGGGACCCGAGTCGAACGCGATCACGATGCGCGTCCACGAACGTGGCGCCGGCATCACCGAAGCGTGCGGGACCGGAGCGTGTGCTGCGGCGTACGCCGCACGGTCATGGGGGCTGGTCGCCCGCAACGCCGGCGACGTGATCGTGCACATGGACGGCGGAACGGCCACGGTCAGCTTCTCTGTCGACGCACCTGAACGGGCGGTCCTCACCGGTCCCGCGACGTTCATCGCCAACATCGAGGTGGACATCGCATGAGCAACACCCCCTACAACGAGGCCCTCGCCGGCACGCTGATCGACCGCACGATCAGGGAGAAGATCGTGCTGGTCACTGTCGCCGATCCACGCGAGGCCGACGACGCAATCGATGCGAGCCTCGACGAACTCGAGCTGCTCGTCGACACCGCCGGCGCCGACGTCGTGGCGCGTATGGTGCAGCGCCGCGACAGCCCGGATCACACCTGGTACATCGGCAAGGGCAAGGCCGAGGAACTCAAACAGCTGTGTCTCGCTGTCGACGCCGACACGGTGGTGTTCGACAACGAACTCTCGCCCGGCCAGCAGTTCAACCTCGAGAAGCTGCTCGGTCGAACTGCGCTCGACCGCACGGCCGTCATCCTCGACATCTTCGGCCAGAACGCGCACACGCTCGAAGGCAAGGCGCAGGTCGAACTCGCCCTGCTGCGGTACCGACTCCCGCGGTTGCGGCGAGGCGCAGACGCGAAACTGTCCCAGCAGCGCGGCGGTGTCGGCGCCAGATTCGGTGGCGGCGAGACCAAGATCGAGGTCGATCGCCGTCGCATCATGCGGCGCATCAACAAACTCGAACGCGATCTCGACTCGCTCGCCGACACCCGCGAACTGCAACGCAAAGGGCGCGGGCGAAGCGGCCTCGACTCGGTCGCCATCGTGGGCTACACCAACGCCGGCAAGTCCTCGTTGCTCAATCGGTTGACCGACTCCGGCGTCCTGGTCGAGAACCGACTGTTCGCCACACTGGATCCCACGACTCGTCGACTGTCGTTGCCGGGTGGTGAGCCAGTACTGCTGTCCGACACGGTCGGGTTCATCAATCGCCTGCCGCACGGTCTGGTCGAATCGTTCAAGGGCACGCTCGAGGTGGCGGCGCAGGCCGACTACCTCGTCCACGTCGTCGACTCGAGCGCTCCCGACCCAGAAGGCCAGATCGACGCCGTTCGTGAAGTGCTCGGCGAGATCGATGCAACCGCGGTTCCCGAACTGCTGGTGTTCAACAAGGCTGACCTCGCGCCGGACGTGGCGAAGCAACTGGTCGAGGACCACCAGGGATCGGTGGCCATCTCGGCGATCACCGGCGAGGGAGTCGACGTGTTCCTGCGGACGCTTGCCGACCGGCTGCGGACGCTCACCGTCGTGCACGAACTGGTCGTCCCCTACGACCGAGGCGACATTCTTGCCGCCGTCCATCGCGAGGGTGAGGTGGTGTCGGTGGCGGATGGTCCCGAAGCGTGGACGATCCGAGCGCGGCTCTCCGACGCATCGGCCGGCCGGCTCTCCGAGTTCGCGTCAGGATCGCCCACGTGAGTGGATTCGTCCCACCGCCGTACCCGTACGACCGGTTGAACCGCCTGCTCCCCATCACCGATGCCCACGACGGCGGCACCGTCGACCTGTCGATCGGCACGCCGTTCGATCCTCCGCCGGCCGCCGTGATCGACGCGCTGTCGACGAGCGGGAGCGAACGCTCATATCCGCCGAGCATCGGCACGGCGGCATTTCGCCAAGCGGCACACCGGTGGATGCAACGACGATTCGGCGTCGAGGTGCCGGTCGGCCAGATCGGCGCCACCATCGGCTCGAAGGAATTCGTCGCCACGCTGCCGCAATGGATGCAGCTCCGCACACCCTCGCGCGACACGGTGCTGTACCCCGCCATCTCGTATCCGAGCTACGAGATGGGCGCCATCCTGGCGGGTTGTCGGCCGGTCCCGGTGCCCACGTTGCCGGACGGGCGGATGGACCTCGACTCGATCGATGCTGCCGATGCCGAGCGCGCGTTGCTGCTGTGGGTGAACAGCCCCGGCAACCCCACGGGTGCGCTCGACGACCTCGACGCTGCCGCCCGATGGGGGAGGGCCAGCGGTGTTCCCGTGTTCTCCGACGAGTGTTACGTCGAGTTCACCTGGAGCGGCCCGGCTCGCACGATCCTCGAGTCCGGTCTGAACGGTGTCGTCGCCGTCCACTCGCTGTCGAAGCGCTCGAATCTTGCCGGTGTACGTGTCGGCTTCTACGCCGGTGATGCCGAACTCGTCTCGTATCTGCAGGAGATCCGCAAACACGTCGGCATGATGGTCCCCGGTCCCGCACAGGCCGCGGCGATCGCTGCGCTCGACGATGATGAGCACGTCGAGCTCCAGCGCACTCGCTACCGCGCCCGTCTCGATTTGCTCGCCTCGGTGCTGTCCGACTGGTCGGGCGTATCCGTTCCCATGCCCGATGGGGCCTTCTACCTGTGGATTCCTGTCGAGGACGGATGGGACTACACCGAACGCCTTGCCCGCGATGGCGGTGCGCTGGTGAGCCCCGGCGAGTTCTACGGCGCCGATGGTGCCCGTTTCGTGCGTGTCGCCGTGGTACAACCAGACGATCGCGTGCAACTGGTGGCCGAGCGCCTCGCAGCCTCGCGACGCTGACGCATGACGAACCATCACCACTGCTCCGGATGTCAGGACGATCGATGACCCAGCGCGCACGTCGCCGCGGGTGGATGCTCGTCGTCGGCGTCGTCGTACTCGTTGGTTTCCTCGTTGCGGCGGTCGCGCTGTGGATTGCCGGCGCCAACCGTGAAGCCGACAACGTGGCCGGATTCGCGAGGGCCCCGGTCGGGTGCGACACCACTCTCGACTTCGAATCGACCGGCACATTCGTGCTCTACATCGAGACGAGTGGTGAGTTCGACGGACTCGCTGGTGCGTGCGACGCCCCGCAGCAGTACGACCGTGACCCCGATGACGTGCCGACGGTCGAGTTGATCCTCCGCGACGTCGACGGCGCCGACATCGCCATCGACGACACGGCTGCGGTGAGCTATGACGTCGATGGTTTCGTCGGATCGTCGGTCGGCCAAGTGCAGATCGAGACCACCGGTGATCACGTGCTCACGGTGTCGCCCACCGGTGGTGACGCGTTCGCCGTTGCGGTCGGTCGACAACCTGACGAGGGTGTCGCGTTGCTTCGTGCGGGAGCCATCGCCGCTGCAATCGCGGGACTGGTCGTCGGCGGCATCTTCCTGGTTGTCGGCAGCCGACGTCCCCCAGTTCCAGCGACTCCGTCAGCACCGTGGACACCGGATGGTCGCGGTTGGCCGGCGAGTCCGCCCGGATTCCCGGCGCCGCCGCCGACGACGGGTGCCATCGGTCCGGCCGGTCCGCCTCTTGCCACGCCACCACCGCCCCAGTGGGCGCCACAACCACCGACACCGACGGTTCCAACGGATCGACCGTCGCCCTGGGCGCCGCCGACGCCGCCTCAGTAGCGGCGCATCACCGTGACGACCTTGCCGTAGATCTCGACGTCTTCGGCACTGAACCGCATCGGCTCCATCGTGGAGTTCGCGGGAGTGAGCGTGACCTCGGCGCCGGAGCGACTGTAGGTCTTGATGGTGGCCTCCCCGCCGGGGATCCCCGCAACGACGATGTCACCGTTGTTCGGATTGGCGATCTGCGTGGCCACCACGAAATCACCGTCGAGGATGCCGAGTTCGATCATCGAGTCGCCGCGCACCCGCAGCATGAAGAGTTCACCATCGCCGGTGAAATCGACCGGCACGGGGAGCAACTCCTCGACGTTCTCCTCGGCGAGGACGTCGGTTCCGGCTGCAACGTCTCCGACGAGCGGGACGTGGCGAACCGGTCGGCGCTCCATCATGGCGCCGCTGTTGACGTCGTAGCGCACTTCGATGGCACGAGGCTTGGTCGGATCGCGTCGCAGGTAACCGAGACGTTGCAAGGTGTTGAGGTGGCTGTGCACCGTTGACGGTGACGTGAGCCCCACGGCATCGCCGATCTCGCGGACCGATGGCGGATAGCCGCGCTCGCGGATCTGTTGTTCGATGAACTCGAGAATGTCTCGCTGACGCGTGCTGATCGTGGGGGCCATGCGAACAGCGTACTGATCGGTGGGCGCTCGGTCAAACATCTGTACCCAGAACGATTGTTCGAGAAATCCTGCCGGAGGGGTTGACGTCGCCCATTCGTCATGCTTCACTGTCGAACAGTCGTTCGAACGAACAGGTGTTTTGCCGCCGGTTCCCAATCGAACGGACAGTAGAACAGTCGTTACCCCGAAGCTGACGGAGCATCCGATGACCGCCACCCTGTATCCCACCAGAAGCCACAGCGTTCGCCCGATCGCCTGCGCAAATGCCGGCGGCGAACGCACCGCGAACTATGCGGTCCGTCGGGTCGTGGCCGGACTGATCGCCGTGGTGTCTGTCGCACTGATGGTGGTCGCTGCGTCGGTCTCGGTCGGCGCGTTGCTCGACGTCGGGGGCTCACCTGCCGTGGCCTCCGACGTCGCAACTGCGCCGTTGGCGCGGGTGCACGTCGCTCAGCCGGGCGACACGCTGTGGTCGATTGCGAATCAGTTCCGCGGTGACGTTGCGCACGGCCGCTACGTCGATGCGCTCATCGACGCCAACGGCGGGACCGTCATCCAGGTCGGCCAGGCAATCCGCCTGCCCTGAACTCGCGTGCCGCCGTCGGGCCGTCCTGCCGGGGCCCGACGGTGGCCGCGCAGTATCCTGCAGGCGTGTTCTGTCCCGTCTGTCGTGCCGACGACACCAAGGTCGTCGACTCCCGAGTCGCCGAGGAAGGCACGGCCATCCGCCGTCGCCGCGAGTGTCTTGCCTGCGCGCATCGGTTCACCACGTTCGAGCGTGTCGACCATGCGCCGCTGTCGGTCACGAAGTCGCACGGCGGCGTCGAGCCGTTCGACCGCAAGAAGCTGATCGGCGGCCTGAGCGCGGCAACCAAGGGTCGCAACGTCAGCGAGGAGCGACTCGAAGCGATCGCCACCGTCGTCGAGGATTCGATGCGACTGCTCGGCTCGACCGTGACGAGCGCCAACGTCGGACTTGCGGTGCTGGACCAGCTCCGCATCGTCGATGAGGTGGCGTACCTCCGCTTTGCCAGCGTCTACAAGGACTTCGACGCTGCGGCTGACTTCCATCGCGAGCTGGCGTTGCTCGAGAAGTCAATCGCGACGTCGTAGCCACCTGGTGTAGACGTACGACTCGTCGTCGATTGCCAGTTGTGCGACGTCGAAGCGGTGGCTGTGCGGCGCCGCATCCGTTGCGAGCCGAGGACCGGGTCCGGCGAAGGTGGCCGGAGACGTCGTCAGGTTGATCTCGTCGATCACGTCGGCGTCGAAGACGGCGCCGTTGAGCGACGCTCCTCCCTCGACCTGGACGTAGTCGGCGCCACCGACGAACGCAGCAAGCTGTCGGAACACCGCCGTGAAATCGATGCTGTCGTCGCCGGCGCGCAGCACGTCGATGCCGGGTGGAGCATCGGGTGCACCGGCATTGCACGTGATCAGGAACGCGGCCCCGGACGTGAAGAGGTCGCTGGTGAAGTCGAGATGCCCGGACTGCGTGACGACTCCGATGCGTTGGCCCTGCTTGCGGGGAACTCCGTAGCCCTCCTCGCGGATCGTGCCCGCTCCGACCACGACCACATCAGCGAGCCGGCGGAGTCGAGCGAGGACCGCGGTGTCGGTCGGGCTCGACAGTTTCGCCGACGTCCCGTCGACGGCCGTCGAACCGTCGATCGAGGCGACCATGCACAGTCCGACCCACGGTCCGTCGGGTCGGGACCCGAGGGCGGCGCCGTAGGCCTCGTCCACGGTGATGTCGTCGGCGGGCTCGGGGAGCAGTCGGCGCATCCGCCCATCATGCCTGCCGGGTTCGCATCTGCGACGATGCATCCATGACATCGACGGCATCGACCCGAACTGCGTTCCGTACCTGTCCGCTGTGCGAGGCCAGCTGCGGCCTCGAGATCACGCTGCGCCCGGACGGCGCAGGAGGTGAGGAGGTGCAGAGAATTCGCGGTGACCAGCTCGATGTGTTCTCCAAGGGCTTCATCTGCCCGAAGGGATCCACGCTCAAGCACCTCCACGAAGATCCCGATCGCCTGCGGTCGCCGATGGTGAAACGCGATGGCACGCACGTTCCGGTCAGCTGGGACGAGGCGTGGGAGGTGGTGGCTGCCGGACTGGGCGGCGTGATCGAGCGTACCGGGCGCGAATCCTTGGCTGCCTACGTCGGAAACCCGACCGCACACAGCTTGTCGGCGATGCTGTTCTCCCGAGTGCTGCTGACGGGACTCGGCACCCGGCACCGTTTCAGCGCCTCGACGGTCGATCAGATGCCGCGTCACGTGGCATCCGGGTACGTGTTCGGCTCGCCCGTCGCGATCGCCGTACCCGATCTCGATCGAACCGATCACCTGGTGATCCTCGGCGCCAACCCGTACGCCTCCAACGGCAGCGTGTGCACGGCGCCGGACTTCCCGGGACGGATCGAGGCGATCCAGGCACGCGGTGGCAAGGTCGTCGTCGTCGATCCCCGGCTGTCGCGCACCGCGGAGCAAGCCGACCAGTGGGTGTCGATCCGGCCCGGCACCGATGCCTTCCTCCTCGCCGCGATGGCGAACACGATGCTCACCGATGGCCTCGCCGATCCGGGTGAGCACATTGCGGCACACCTCGGCGGCCTCGACGAGATCGCGGCGGCGCTTGCGCCGTTCACGGCGGAGTTCGCGGCAACCGTCACTGGTGTCGACGCCGCAACGATCCGAACGATGGCGCGTGAGTTGGCGACGGCACCATCGGCCGCGGTGTACGGACGCATCGGGACCACAACCACCGAATTCGGCTCGACCGCGTCGTGGCTGATCGACGTCGTCAACATCCTCAGCGGCAACCTCGATCGGCCGGGTGGCTCGATGTTCCCGACCCCGGTCGCCGGCGGCGGCACGACGCGGGGCAAGCCCGGGTCGGGCCGTGGCTTCAGCGTGGGGCGGGGTCATTCCCGGGTGAGCGGCCACCCCGAGGTGATGGGGGAGTACCCGGTCGGCGTGCTCTCTGAGGAGATCGAGACGCCGGGCGACGGTCAGATCCGGGCCCTCGTGACGCTCGCCGGCAATCCGGTGCTGTCGACGCCGAACAGCGAACGGCTGGCCGGTGCCCTCGACCAGCTGGACTTCATGGTCAGCATCGATCTGTACCTGAACGAGACCACTCGTCACGCCGACGTGATCCTGCCGCCGCCCTCGCAGTTGCAGCGCGGCCACTACGACCTGTTGTTGCTGCAGTTCGCCGTGCGCAACGTCGCGAACTACTCGCCGCCGGTGCTGCCGCTCGATGACGGTCAGCCCGACGAATGGGAGATCATCGCCAAGCTCACGGCAATCGCGCAGGGTTTCGGCGTCGACGTCGACCCGAGCGTCGCCGACGACCTGGCGATCGACGGCCTGGTCCGGAGTGCGGTCAAGGACGACTACTCGGCGGTCGGCGGACGTGACGCCGACGAACTCCTCGCCGAGCTGAACGTGTCAGGGCGGCGAGGACCGGAACGGATGCTCGACTTCATGCTGCGAACCGGTCCGTTCGGTGACGGCTTCGGTGCCGATCCGGATGGCACATCGCTCGACGATCTGCTGGCGAACCCGCACGGACGCGACTTCGGCCCGCTGGTACCCCGAGTGCCCGAGGTGCTTCGCACGCCGAGTGGTCGGATCGAGCTGGCTCCCGAGCCGTTGGTGGCCGATCTCGAGCGGCTGCTCGCCAGCGCCGACGAGTTCGCCGCACGTGGGCTCGTGCTGGTCGGGCGTCGGCACCTGCGCAGCAACAACTCGTGGATGCACAACGTCCATGTGCTCGTGAAGGGCAAGCCACGCTGCACATTGCAGGTGCATCCCGACGATGCCGTCGAACTGGGATTGGTCGACGGTGGCGCAGCGAAGGTGACGTCACGTGTCGGTTCGGTACAGGCGCCGGTCGAGGTGACCGAGGCGATCCGCCCCGGTGTCGTGAGCCTGCCACACGGGTGGGGCCACGACCTGCCCGGCGCCAAGCTGCGTGTCGCGGCCGAACACGCAGGGGTCAACTCCAACACGCTGTCGGACGACGAAGCGTTCGATCCACTGTCGGGAACGTCGGTGCTCAACGGGATCCCGGTGACGGTGGGTCCAGCCATCTGACCACTCGGCGTGAGGACCTGTGGACAACTCGAAGTTGTTCACCTGCTGTCCACATTCAGTTTCCCGAAATTCACAGCGTTGTCCCTCTTCCTCCCCACAGGGCGTTGTTCCTAGAGTGCCCTCCCAGTGCCGACTGTGGCGTGATGCACGGATAAGAAGGCGGGCGCCGACTCCACGAAGGTCGTGGTCGGCGTCTGCTTGGGGAGCTCCCTCGACCTGTGCGTCACACCCAGTCGGCGATTCGCGTCCGGCCTGGTTCCCCGAGCCCGGGTCTCCGGGAACCACGCTGGTTCCCCCGGGCCCGGGCTCCGGGAACCACGGCTGGTGGGGGCCGGTGCGACACGGCTGTAGTTTGAAGTCTTCTCGACCCCGGAGGTTCGTCCATGTCGCTCGCACCCGACCGCACTGCTGACGGCACGATCGGACTCGGGCGCCTGTTCACCTCGGCCGGGGTCGACCCCTACGACGAAGTCGTCTGGGAGCGGCGTGACGCTCGCATCACGAACTGGCTCGACGGGTCCGTCGCCTTCGAGCAGCTCGGCGTCGAGTTCCCGGCGACCTGGTCGTTGAACGCCACGAACATCGTCACGCAGAAGTACTTCCGGGGCTCGCTCGGCGCACCCGAGCGCGAATGGTCGCTCAAGCAGGTGGTCGACCGGATCGTCGACACGATCACCGAGTGGGGCATCGCCGACGGCTACTTCGACGGTGACGAGGCGGCGGCATTCCGCGCAGAGCTGAAGTACATCCTCGTCACGCAACGAGCCGCCTTCAACAGCCCGGTCTGGTTCAACATCGGCGTGCGCGGTGTACCCCAGCAGGCGAGCGCCTGCTTCATCCTCGCCGTCGAGGACGAGATGCCGTCGATCCTCAACTGGTACCGCGAGGAGGGCCTGATCTTCAAGGGCGGCTCGGGCGCCGGGGTCAACCTGTCGAGGATCCGCTCGTCGTTCGAGCCGCTCGAGGGCGGCGGCACGGCGTCGGGCCCGGTGAGCTTCATGCGCGGTGCCGATGCGTCGGCGGGCACGATCAAGTCGGGCGGCAAGACGCGACGCGCGGCCAAGATGGTGATCCTCGATGCCGGCCACCCCGACATCGAGCAGTTCGTGTGGACCAAGGCGATCGAGGAACGCAAGGCGCGGGTGCTCGCCGAGGCGGGCTTCGACATGGGTCTCGATGGCGCCGACTCGTTCTCGGTGCAGTACCAGAACGCGAACAACTCTGTGCGGGTGTCCGACGAGTTCATGCAGGCCGTCGTCGACGACGCCGACTGGGACCTCACCGCCGTCACCACCGGCGAGGTCCTGCGGACGGTGAAGGCCCGTCGACTCTGGCGCGAGATCGCCGAAGCCGCCTGGGAATGCGCCGACCCGGGCCTGCAGTTCGACACCACGATCAACCGCTGGCACACCGCCCCCAACCACGGCCGCATCACCGCCAGTAACCCTTGCTCGGAATATTTTCACGTCGAAAATTCAGCGTGCAATTTGGCTTCGATCAATCTGCTGAAGTATCTGCAGGACGACGGGGGGTTCGACGTCGGGGCGTTCACGCACACCGTCGACACCGTGTTCACGGCGCAGGAGATCCTCGTCGGGCGTGCGGACTATCCGACCGAGAAGATCGGCGACACCACTCGAGCGCTGCGCCAGCTCGGGCTCGGGTACGCCAACCTCGGGGCGCTGCTGATGGCGCTCGGGTTGCCCTACGACTCCGACGACGGCCGTGCCTGGGCGGCGGCGATCACGTCGTTGATGACTGGATCGGCGTATGCCGCCAGCGCTCGAACGGCCGCCCGTGTTGGCCCGTTCGACGGGTTCGCCAAGGATTCCGATGCGATGCTCCGTGTGCTCGAGATGCACCAGGAGGCCAACGATCGGCTCGCCGAGAACGACGCCCTCCCCGACGATCTGGTCGATGCCGCGGCCGACTCGTGGGAACGCGCCATCCTCGACGCCAACCGCCACGGCGTCCGCAACAGCCAGGCGACCGTTCTGGCGCCGACCGGCACGATCGGCCTGGCCATGGACTGTGACACGACCGGCATCGAGCCCGACCTCGCGCTGGTGAAGACCAAGAAGCTGGTCGGCGGCGGGACGATGTCGATCGTCAACCAGACGATTCCGCGGGCGCTGCGCCGCCTCGGCTACCCGCCTGAGCAGGTCGACGACATCGTCGCTTACATCGACGACAACATGTCGGTGATCGGCGCTCCCCACCTCGCCGCCGAACATCTCCCGGTGTTCGCTTGCTCGATGGGTGACAACACCATCCACTACGAGGGCCACATCCGCATGATGGGCGCGGTCCAGCCCTTCCTCAGTGGAGGCATCTCGAAGACCGCCAACATGCCCGAGGACGTCACGGTCGAGGACGTCGAGGGGCTGCACATGCTGGCGTGGGAGCTCGGGCTGAAGTCGGTGGCGATCTATCGCGACAACTGCAAGCTCGGCCAGCCGCTCTCGTCGTCGAAGGGCAAATCGACCGAACTTGCAGCGCCCGCTGCGGTCGAGGCCGGTGTGCAGCAGGTGATCGAGCGCATCGTGCACCATCCGGTGCGCCAGAAGATGCCGCGGACGCGTCGCGGGCGCACGTTCGAGTTCCGGGTCGCCGACTGCAAAGGCTTCGCCACCATCGGCGAGTACGACAGCGGCCAGCCGGGCGAGATCTTCCTCACCGTGTCGAAGCAGGGTTCCACCATGGCCGGCGTGATGGACGCCTTCGCCAAGTCCGTCTCGTATGGCCTGCAGTACGGCGTTCCGCTGCGGGCGTTCGTCGAGGCGTTCACCAACATGCGCTTCGAGCCCGCCGGCATGACGGACGACCCCGACATCCGCTTCGCGTCGTCGATCATGGACTACCTGTTCCGGCGGTTGGCCATCGAGTACATGACCTACGACGAGCGAGCCGAACTCGGCATCTTCTCCGTCGACGAGCGGCTGCAGCCCACCCTGCCCGGCGTCGAGGAGCAGGTGACGCCGACGAGCCAGGGTTCCGATCTCGCGCCCGACCCGAAGTCGGACGACACGGGCCAGCTGTCGTTCACGACGGCTCGCGACGAGACGCCCGCACAGGGCATGGTCAGGCCGAGCGATGCGCCGATGTGCATGCAGTGCGGCGTTGTCATGATGCGTTCCGGAAGCTGCTACGTCTGCACGTCGTGCGGCAGCACCAGCGGCTGCAGCTGAGCTCGGCGACGAGCCGACCACTACCGTCGGCGCATGAGCGATGCCGAACGTGAACTGATTCGTTATCACGCCGAGGGCAAGGTCGGCGTGATCACGATCGACCGACCCGAGAAGCGCAACGCGATGACCTACGCGATGCTCGGCGAGTTCATCGAGACCGTGGGACGCGCCGACGCTGATCCCGACACCGTGGTGCTCGTGATCACCGGCGTGCCCGGCGCGTTCTGTGCCGGCACGGATCTCGCCGATCTCGCCACGGTTCCCGGTGAGACGCGCGGCCTACGAGGATCGGCTGAGGAGAAGCACAAGTGGTGGCCGATCGCTCAGGCCCGCAAGCCGACGATCGGGGCGATCGACGGTCCGGCCGTGGGGATGGGCGCCGAGTTCTCGTCGCAGTGCGACATCCGGCTCGCGAGCACGCAGGCACGCTTCGCCTGGAACTTCGTCCACCGCGGCCTGGTCCCTGACACCGGGGCCGGCACGTGGCTGCTTCCGCGGATCGTTGGCCTGCAACCTGCGCTGAAGCTGCTCTACACCGGTGAGATGATCGACGCTGACACGGCGTTCGCGCTCGGCTATGTCGTCGACGTACTCCCGAGCGACGACCTGCTCCCGGCCGCAATGGAGCTGGCGAACACGATTGCGGCAGGCTCACCGCACAGCCTCGGCCTGATCAAGTCGCTCGTGCACGAGGGCCTCACCGCTCCGATCGGCGAGCACATGGAACGTCACACCACGGCGCTCGCGGCGTGCTTCAAGAGCGACGACCACCGTGAGGGCGTCGCGTCGTTCCTCGAACGTCGCCCCGCCGAGTTCACCGGCCGCTGACGTCACCGACCCCGTCCCCACGCTTGCGATGAGCGAACCGACCGTATTCGGCGGTTTGGCTCATCGAAGGTCGGGTGGTTCACGGTGCGATGAGCGAACCGACCGTATTCGGCGGTTTGGCTCATCGAAGGTGGTCGGAACGCCTTGCGATGAGCGAACACTCCAGATCTGCCGGGCTCGCTATCGCTCGACGAGCGCCGGCTGCGGGAGTGGCGTAGGTTGCACCCGTGGTCGAGATCACGGACGAAGAGCTCGAGGCCGAGGCGCTCGCGGCCGATCCGGACATCCCGATCGACGCTGATGCCGAACCGTTCGGCGGGACACCGGTCGGTGGTCTGCTGCCCGACTGGTACATGCCGATCGCTGGGCCGGTGCGAAGGACTCGAACCCGTCGCGTCGTCGTTGCCGGCATCATCGTGTCGCTGATCGTGGTCAACGGCGCGGGCCTGTGCGTCACCTACGGCCTCCCGGAAATCGCCTGGTGAACGACCGGTCGATTGCCGTGCGATCGAACGTGTGTGCGATGAGGACGGTCATTCGGTAAGGTCGCCGCATGGCGATCGCGTGTGCGTACTGCAACGGGGAACACGAGACCCCGGCCCAGGTCCGCCAGTGTTGGAACGACGGCGGACGCCAAGAGGTGGCGGTTGCAGACGACCCAATTCCGCATCCAGCCGACTCGCTGTTCGACGCCGAACCTCCCGCCAGCGCAACGCGCGCGCCGGTCGCTCCGCGCCGCGCTGCTCCTCGGGTCTCCGTACCGATCGAGCGGGGCGTGGCGGTAGCTGGTGCCGGCCCTGACATGCTCGGTCGCCATCTGCTGATCGATCCGGGCGGCGACATCACTGAACCGTGGGCAGGCTGCGACCGTCTCGTGATCGACGAGACCACACTGTCGGCACCCGCCCGAGCGCTCGACCGCTTGCGACGCGCCCATCATTCGGCGACTCGCCTGGTGATCGAACTCGGCGCAGCGTTCGATCGCGAGCCGATGTTGATGACCGAGGCGGCGCCGTACGAACTCGGCCCCACGTTCCAGTTCGAACTCGAAGAACTCCACCACCTGATCTGGGTGAACACCGTCGACGCTCGCGACCGCGAACGCTCGGTGTGGCTGGCGCTCGATCGGGCGGTCGCGGCGGGCGCACGTGCGGTGGATCCCGACGCGATCGGCGACATCACGCTGCCCGACGGCACGACGGTGTGGCTCGACGGTGGCCCCGTTCGCCATGTCGACCCGATCGACGGTGTGCCGGTGATCCACCTGGTCGCCGTCGAGCACCGGTCGATGGCCGTTCCGTCAGCAAACGTGTCTGCCGCCGACCTCGCTCCCGACCAGCTCGCCGCGGTCACCCACGTCGGCGGCGGGGCGCGCATCATCGCCCCGGCCGGGTCCGGGAAGACCCGAGTACTCACCGAGCGGGCCCGCCATCTGCTCACCACGTGGAATCTTCCTCCCAGCGCCGTCAGTCTCGTGGCGTTCAACAAGCGGGCCCAGGAGGAGATGGTCGAGCGAACCCGAGACCTTCCCGGGCTGCAGGTGCGCACGCTCAACGCGATCGCACTGGCGATCGTCAACGGCTCGCCGCCGTTTGCGCCGCAGGCCCAGTCGTGGCGCACGATCGACGAACCCGATGTGCGCCGCATCATCGGCGACCTCGTCGACTTCCCTCGGCGCCGCAACAGCGACCCGATCGGTCCCTGGATCGAAGCGCTCACCGTGATTCGCCTCGGGCTCGTCGATCCCGACGAAGCCGAAAGTCGCTACGACGGTGACGTCGACGGGCTCGCCGCAGCGTGGCCCGCGTACCGCAAGATGCTCGAACGGCGAGGCGCGGTCGACTTCGACGACCAGATCTACCGGGCGCTGCTCGTGCTGCTGCGCGACCCGACCGCCCGCCGCACGGCACAGCGGGCGTGTCGAGTCATGCTGGTCGACGAGTTCCAGGACCTCACGCCGGCGCATTTGCTGCTGATTCGCCTGCTGTCGGCGCCCGGTGGAGCGGTGTTCGGGGTGGGCGACGACGACCAGACGATCTACGGCTACAACGGCGCCGACCCGGCCTGGCTGATCGACTTCGCCGAGCTCTTCCCCGGTTCGGGCGAACACCCACTCGAAGTGAACTATCGCTGCCCGGCCGGCGTGGTCGACATCGTCGACCGCTTGTTGCGGCACAACCAGCGTCGAGTCGCCAAGACGATCCGAGCAGCATCGACCGACGACGGCGGGTGGTCGGTCGACACCAACGTCGACGCGGTCGGCGGCTCACGTCGTGCGGTCGAGGAGGCACTTGCAGCCGGAGCCGTGCCGTCCGACATCGCCGTGCTCACCCGGGTCAACGCGTTGCTCGCACCAGTACAGGTGGCATTGGTGGTCGCGGGTGTGCCGATCGCCGGGGGCGTGGGCCTCGAGTTCGCCGATCGCACAGCCGTGCGCACCGTCCTCGCCTGGCTCCGGCTCGCCACGGCGGGACGTGGAGGTGTGTTCGCCCCCGACGACATTCGTGAGGCTTTGCGGCGACCGTCGCGATCGTTCCATCCGCGTATCACCGACTGGGTCAGCGAGCAGTCGTCCGTCGTCGAGCTCAACAAGCTCGCCGCTCGCCTCACCAATGAGCGTGATGCCGAGCGCGTCGTCGACTTCGCCGCCGACGTCCAGCAACTCCAGAAGCTCGTCGCCACGGGCGCAACGACATCGGACCTGGTGCTGACGCTGATCGACGACATCGGGTTGGCGGGTTCGGTCGCTTCCCTCGACGCCAACCGACGGGGCATGAACCGTTCTGCCCAGGGCGACGACCTCACCGCAGTGACGCATCTTGCCGCGTTGCACGACGACCCGAGCACCTTCGAGCGTTGGATGCGAAGTCAGCTCGCCGTGAAGCGGGCACCGGGAGGCGTGCTGCTGTCCACCGTGCACCGGGTGAAGGGCCAGGAGTGGCCGCACGTGGTCGTGCACCTGGCCGACGCCGAGCAGTATCCCCATCGGCTGGCCGACGACGTCGAGGAGGAGCGCCGCCTGTTCCACGTGGCCGTCACGCGCGCCAGCCGACATGCCACGATCGTCACCGGTCCACACCCGAGCCCGTTCGTCGCCGAGCTCACCACCGAGCCGTCGCCCGCTCGAGTCGTGTCGTCGCACCGTCCCGAGCCGGTCGCCGCTCGCGCCCGCAGCACGGCCGGCTCCACTGCAGGCGACCCGGCGGCCGAGCTCGACGCGGCCGGCCAGCAACGGTTCGCCGCGCTGCGTGACCTCCGCAATGAGCTGCGAGACGGAAAACCTGCGTACGTCGTCTTCGACAACAAGACGCTCGCTGCCATTGCCCGCCAGGCCCCGACCACGCTGCGCGACCTCGGGCGGATCTCCGGCATCGGCCCTGCGAAGCTCGAACGCTACGGCGACGCGGTCATCGCGCTCATGCAACGCCAGACCTGATCGTGGTTCCCAGAGCCCGGGCCTCGGGGAACCACGGTGGTTCCCGGAGACCTGGGCTCGGGGAACCAGGTGGTCCGCGGAAGGTGACGGTCCGAATGGGGGTACGGTGAATGACGTGAGCGCAGTCCCCACCCCGTATCTCGAAATGGCGAGACCGGTGTGGCGCGGCAGGATGCATTCGTGGGCGTTCTTCGCATCGATCCCCGCTGGTGTCGCCCTGATCGCCGTCGCGCAAGGCGCGGCCGGCACGGTCGGCGCGGCGATCTACTCGGCAACGTTGCTGTTGCTCTTCGGAACGTCCGCTGCATATCACCGCCTCGCGCAATCCGAGCGAGCACGCTCGATCATGCAGCGGCTCGACCACTCGATGATCTATCTCCTCATCGCCGGCACGTATGTGCCGTTGTGTCTGGTGGCGTTGCCCCCGGCATGGGGTATCCCGATGCTCGCGATCGTCGGCAGCCTCGCCGCCATCGGCATGCTGCTCAAGCTCGCGTTCTTCCACGGAGCCAGGTACGTCTCGTACTCGTTGTACATCGTGATGGGGTGGGTCGCGCTCGTGGCCACACCCGTGCTCGTCACCAGCCTCACGGGCACGCAGCTCGCCCTCATCATCGCCGGTGGCGTCGCCTACACCGTCGGGTTCCCCGTGTTGCTCACGCATCGACCGAATCCATGGCCGTCCACATTCGGGTACCACGAAGTGTGGCACCTGCTGACCGTGGTGGCCGCTGCGCTGCACTTCGCCGCTGTGGCTGACGTTCTCGCCTAGGAACGAGACGGACGGCCGTGTTCGACCGTGTCGCCGTGGTCGACTGGAGCGCCAACTCGGCCCCGAAACTCGGGCGTGATTCGATCTGGATCGCCGTGCAGAACGGCAATGGCGACGTCTCCACCACGAACCTCCCGACACGAGCAGACGCCATCGAGTTCCTGGTCGATCTCGTCGAATCGGATCGGGATGCGACGACGCTGATCGGTGTCGACTTCTCACTCGGGTATCCGGTGGGCACCGCAGCGGCGCTCGGGCTGACGGGCGCCGGGTGGACGGCGATGTGGCAGTTGCTCGCCGACCGCATCCGTGACGACGACCGCAACGTCAACAACCGCTTTGCCGTGGCCGCCGAACTCAACCGCAAGCTCACCAACGACGCTGCACCGTTCTGGGGTTGTCCGCCATCGGCTCGGTCCGAGCACTTGACGAGCACGAAGCCCCCAGCACCGGTACCGCCGGGCGAGTATCGGGTGGTGGAGGAGATGCTGCGGGAACAAGGTCTGCGTCCGTTCTCGTGCTGGCAGCTTCTCGGCGCGGGGGCCGTCGGTAGCCAGAGCCTGCTCGGCATCGCTCGACTGCACGGGTTGCGCCATCGACTCGGAGATCGTTCGCAGGTCTGGCCATTCACGACCGGATTGACGACACCGACGCTCGCCGTCGGCGCCGTGGTGGTGGCGGAAGTGTGGCCCTCGATGCTCCCGGTCGTCGATGTCGAGGGCCACGTTCGTGACGCGATCCAGGTGCGCACGACCGCCGGTTGGCTGGCAGCAGCGAACTCATCCGGAGATCTCGCTGCGTGGTTCTCGCCGCCGCTGTCGTCCGCGGTTGCTCAGTACGTCGTCGCCGAGGAGGGCTGGGTGCTCGGAGCGATGCCCTGATGGCAGCGATCGACCTCGACCATGTGATCGTGCGAAGCGGACGCACCGCACGACTCGACGACGTCTCGATGACGATCGACGACGGCGCACTCGTCGCCGTCGTCGGCGGGTCGGGGAGCGGCAAGACGTCGTTGCTGCGTGCAGTTGCCGGCCTCGATCTGATCGAGAGCGGCCTGCTCCGCTTCGATGGACGCGACGTCACGCGCATGACGCCAGGTGATCGCGACGTGTCCATGGTGTTCCAGTCGCCGGCGCTGATCGGGCATCTGTCGGCGCGTCGCAACGTGTCGTTCCCGCTCGATGTCCGGCGGGTCGCCTCCGAGGAGATCCGCCAGCGCGTCGATGCCGAGGTACGAGCGTTGCGCATCGAAGGGCTGATGGGCCGCGATCCGTCGACGCTGTCGGTGGGCGAACAGCAGATGGTGCAGATCGCACGATCGCTCGTGCGCGTTCCTGCGGTGCTGTTGCTCGACGAGCCGTTCGCGTCACTCGACGATCAGCTGCGTCGTCGAATGAGGGCGGAACTGGCGACGTTGCAGGCCGGCTATGGGGTCACGACGCTGATGGCGACCAACGACAGCGCCGATGTCGAAGCACTCGCCGGATTCGTCGCCGTGCTCGACGGCGGACGACTCGTGCAGTTCGACGAGCGCGACGTCGTGCGGCGCCTGCCGTCGAACCTGCTGGCGGCGGTGGCCACCGGGCCGATGTCGTTGATCGAGATGACCGTCGTGGCCGAACGGGAGGGGTTCTGGCTGCAGCGCGAGGACCCGGCAGGAGGCCATCCGGTTCGAATCCGTTCGTGGTCGCCGGCCCTGGCCGCCCACGTCGGCACGAGCGTGAGCGTGGGTGTGCGACCCGAGGATGTCGAGATCGCGGAGATGGGAACGATGGCCGCGACGGTCGAGTCGACGGCTCGACTCGGCGTCGGTGGAATCCTGTGCTCGGTGGCCGGTGTTCGCGTCGTTGCCAGTGTTCCGCAAGGACCGATCCCGGCGGCGCGCAACGCCGTCCGACTCAGGGTCCACCGTCACGTGGTGTTCGATCGTGTCGACGATCGAACGATCCGGTGATCTCCGGATCGTGCCGGAGTCCGAGCGTCAGTCGACGGTCCAGGTGCCGTTCGACCGCAGAAGCGCCTCGAGGTCGCCCGGTCCCTTGCGTTCGCTGGCGGCCATCACCTGATCGGCGACGGCGTGGCTGTACTCGGGGCGTTGGATGTTGCGGAACACCCCGAACGGCGTGGGCGAGTGGTCGTCGTGGCTCAGTCGGGCGAGTGCGAACGCCAGTGACGGATCGTGTCGGTGTTCGTCGTGGATCAGGATCTCGTCGGCGGCGACATCGGCGCGTTCGACGAGGCGGAGCTGGCCGTCGACACCCATTGCGACGGCTCGCTGCTGCTCGGCGCCGAACGTGATCGGCTCGCCGTGCACGAGGTTGATCATCATCTCGTCACGGGCCTGCTTCTTGGTCACCTCGTCGAACTGGCCGTCGTTGAACACGTTGCAGTTCTGATAGATCTCGACGAACGACGCGCCGTGGTGCGCATGCGCAGCTCGGAACGTCTCGATCATGTGGTGACGGTCGAGGTCATGGGTCCGAGCGACGAAGCTCGCCTCGGCACCGAGCGCAACGGCGAGCGGGTTGAACGGTGGGTCGATCGAGCCCATCGGGGTCGACTTGGTGACCTTGCCGACCGGCGAGGTCGGCGAGAACTGGCCCTTGGTGAGTCCGTAGATCCGGTTGTTGAACAACAAGATGTTGAGGTTCACGTTGCGGCGCAGCGCATGGATCAGGTGGTTGCCACCGATCGACAGGCCATCACCGTCGCCGGTGATCACCCAGACATCGAGATCGGGACGCGCCACGGCCACACCGGTGGCGATCGCTGGGGCGCGACCATGGATCGAGTGCATGCCGTAGGTGTTCATGTAGTACGGGAACCGGCTGGAGCAGCCGATGCCGGAGATGAACACGGTGTTCTCGGGGGCGATGCCGAGCTCGGGCATCAGGGTCTGCACGGCGAGCAGGATGCCGTAGTCGCCGCATCCCGGGCACCAGCGGACCTCCTGGTCGCTCGACCAGTCCTTCTTCGTGGTGACAGCGACCTGGGCGGTGCTCATGACGTTGCTCCGTTCGAGTTGTCGGTCGAGTTGGCGGCGAGGGGTCGAGTTGGCGATCGAGGCGAGCGCCTCGTCGATGGCGGCTTCGATCTCGCGGGACTTGAAAGGCATGCCCTGCACCTTGCTGAGGCACTGGGCGTCGACGAGGTACTTGCCGCGGATCAAGTGTGGTGAGCTGGCCCATGTTCAGCTCGGGAACGATCACCCGTTTGAACCGTCGCAAGATGTCGCCGAGATCGGGTGGTAGCGGGTTGAGGTGCATGATGTGCGCCGACGCAACGCTCTTGCCGGCGCGGCGGCTGCGCTGGATCGACGCGTCGATCGCCGCCCACGTCGAGCCCCAGCCGAGCACGAGGACGTCGGCATCGGGATCGCCGTTGATCTCGGTCGGCGGGATGTCGGCGGCGATGGCGGCGATCTTGTCGGCACGCAGGTGCACCATGTGTTCGTGGTTGGCGGGCGTGTAGTCGATGTTGCCGGTGCCGTCCTTCTTCTCGAGGCCGCCGACGCGGTGCATCAGGCCCGGCGTGCCGGGGATCGCCCACGGTCGAGCGAGCGTGGTCTCGTCACGCAGGTACGGCCAGAACACGTCGTTGCCGTCCTCGTCGACGTGATTCGGCTCGGTCGTGAACGGCACGGAGATGTCGGGCAGCGAGTCGACCGATGGAAGGTTCCACGGCTCGGACCCGTTGGCGAGGTAGCCGTCGGACAGCAGAATCACCGGTGTGCGGTACTTGAGGGCGATACGCACCGCTTCGATGGCCGCGTGGAAGCACTGCGCCGGGGTGTACGCCGCGATGACGGGCAGGGGCGCCTCGCCGTGACGGCCGTACAGCGCGATGTTGAGGTCGGACGCCTCGGTCTTGGTCGGAAGTCCGGTGGACGGGCCGCCGCGTTGGATGTCGACGAGCAGCAGCGGCAGCTCGATCGAGACTGCGAGTGACGTCGTCTCGCTCTTGAGCGCGACGCCCGGCCCGCTGGTGGTGGTGACGCCGAGGTGCCCGGCGAACGCGGCGCCGAGCGCCATTCCGATGGCGGCGATCTCGTCTTCGGCCTGCACGGTGCGGATCCCGAAGTGCTTGTGCTTCGACAACTCGTGGAGGATGTCGGACGCTGGTGTGATCGGGTACGAGCCGAGCGTGATCGGCAGCTTCGCGAGTTGGCCTGCGGCGACGATGCCCCAGGCAAGCGCCGTGTTGCCGGTGATGCTCGTGTACTCGCCGGCGGGCAGTTTGGCCGGCTTGACCTCGTAGCGGTGGCCGACGGCCTCGGTGGTCTCGCCGAAGTTGAACCCGGCGAGGAACGACGCCTTGTTCGCGGCCTCGACCAGCTCGTTCCCGCCGAACTTCTCGGTGATCCAGTCGAGGGTGGGGTCGACCGGGCGGGTGTACATGAACGACACGAGACCGAGCGCGAAGAAGTTCTTCGATCGCTCGGCGTCGCGGGGCTTCACCCCGAGTGGCGCGCAGATCTCCTTGGTCAGGCTGGTCATCGGGACGCGCAGCACCCGGTAGTGGGCCAGCGAGTCGTCGTCGAGCGGGTTGGCCTTGTAGCCGGCCTTCTCGAGGTTGCGTTCCTCGAATGCGTCCTCGTTGACGATCACGGTGCCGCCGGGCTCCAAGCGATGCAGGTCGGCCATCAGCGCCGCCGGGTTCATGGCCACGAGCACGTTCGGTTCGTCGCCGGGCGTGGTGATCTTGTGGTCGGCGATGTTGACCTGGAACGCCGACACGCCGTTGACGGTGCCCGCCGGCGCGCGGATCTCGGCGGGGAAGTCCGGCAGCGTCGAGAGGTCGTTGCCGAACGACGCGCTCACCGAGGTGAAGCGGTCGCCGGTGAGCTGCATCCCGTCGCCGGAGTCGCCGGCAAATCGGATGATGAGGTGGTCGAGGACATGTTCTCCGAGATCGTCATCGTCGGCCGCTGGCCGGTCGATCGTGTCCGTCATGTTGTCTCCCCCGGGAGTGTCAGCGCCCCGGCTCCGTTGCCGGGCCTGTCGATGATTCACCGTAGTGGCCGACGTTCGCCGCGAGCGGGACGGCGCGACGAATGTGACCATCGTCCCGCCCGATTACATCAGGGGTCAGACCCCCGATGTAATCGTCGATGCGCGATGATCGGAGCATGTACGCCGTCACCACCTTTCTGATCGTCGCGGTGATCACGGTTGCGTTCACCAAGTTGGCGACCGGTGCGCTCATCGCCACCGGTATGCCACCGGAACTCGCTGCGTTCCAGGCACGCTCGGCGTTCAGCGGTGCGGGCTTCACCACGACGGAAGCAGAGAACGTCGTGAACCAGCCCGTGCGCCGCAAGATCATCGGGACCACGATGCTCGTGGGGAGTCTCGGGACGCCGACCCTCGTGGTGACCGTGCTGATCGGGCTGATCGCGCCCGGTCCGGGATCGACGACGGAACGGGTCCTGGTCACCCTGTCGGGATTGTTCCTGATCGTGATGGCGATCGTGAACAAGCCGGTCCAAC
The DNA here is from genome assembly GCA_963828415.1 of Ilumatobacteraceae bacterium. Classification (GTDB taxonomy): domain Bacteria; phylum Actinomycetota; class Acidimicrobiia; order Acidimicrobiales; family Ilumatobacteraceae; genus Sva-07. The sequence goes on along the minus strand of CAWHEI010000012.1, from coordinate 19,393 downwards.
GCTTCTTGACGGGCGTCGGGCACCGCTACATCCAGCGCCACCTGCTCCCGGCGCTCGGCAGCGAGCGTCGGGAGCTGCTCGTGTTGTCGGATGACTTCGCCATCCAGTCCGTTCGACTTTCGTCGTCGGTCGCCGAAGCGCGCAGCCTGCGGGGACTGGCGCATGCGCTGCCCGGCGTGACCGTGCTGGCTGTCCGCAAGGGGAGTGAGTTCGTGGGCGAACCTCCAGCCGACATCGACCTGCTGGAGGGCGACGAGCTGATCCTCTACGGGCGCCGCAACCTGGGGGCCACGGCGTGAGGTTGCCCTCAGCGCTGGTCATCGCCGTACTCACGGCTCTGATCGTCACTTCGTGCAGTAGCTCGGACGGGAACGACGACGAGCCACCGACGATCGGGGGAATCAACGGCCCGGCGGTCGTCGACCCGTCGTTCGACCCGTTCGCCACCGATCCGTCTGTGCCGCCTGCCACCGACGGCGGGTAGGGTCGGGCGCTCACATGGCGTCGCTTCGTTTCAGCTTCGGCACCATGGGCTCGGGCAAGAGCACCGTGGCGCTGCAGATCCATCACAACCTGTCCAATCGCGAGCTCTACGGGCTGCTGTTGACCACGCTCGACCGTGAAGGCCGTCAGGTCACGAGTCGGCTGGGAGTTGCCGCGCCGGCGATCGAGGTGGCGCCGGACCTCGACCTCCATGCGCTCGCCGTGCGGTACTGGCCGATTCACTACCTGATCTGCGACGAGGTCCAGTTCTACACGCCGGCCCAGTGTGACCAGCTCGCCCGGGTCGTGGACGAACTCGACGTCGACGTGTACGCATTCGGGCTGCTCACCGACTTCCGCGGCCGTCTGTTCGAGGGAACGGCGCGCATGTTGGAGATCGCTGACGAGCACATACCTCTGCAGGTGGAAGCCCGGTGCTGGTGCGGTGCGCGTGCCACGCACAACGCCCGTGTCGTCAACGGCGACGTCGTGTACGAAGGCGACACGGTGATGGTCGGCGACACGAAACAGCATGAGTCGCCGCTGTTCGGCGACACCGTGCGCTACGAGCTGCTCTGCCGCGCCCACTTCCTGCGCGGCGACCTCGGCGCCTGAGCGCCCTGCCCTTGTGGACCCGACCCCAACAGGCAGGTTCCCCGAGCCCAGGCCTCCGGGAACCACCGATGCGGTCCACGACACGGTCAGCACACACCTTGGTGATGTGGGCGCTCACCATGTGGCGATCGTGGTGTGATCGTGGATGGCTCGATCCTTTGTCAGTAGCGAGGTGGCGGCGACCAGCGCGTCGGCAACGATCAGTCGGTCGAGGACTCGGGAGAAGTCTCGGCGCAGCGCGGACGCGGTCATGTCCGTCTCCCCAGCCTGGACGTACGCGTATGAACCAGATGTGCGTACGCGTTCATCGAGGACCCTTCCGCCGCCGCTCGGCTCGATTGCCGAAGCGAATCGGACCCGGCAGCTCGAAGTGGGGCATCGAGTGCTGGTGGCAATCGCAGAACCAGTCGTTGGGCGGAACGATCTGGAGGAAGGAACCCGGCGGCGGGGTGCGTTCGTAGAAGTTCGACCACGTTCCGAACCAGTCGCCCGCCAGATGGTTCCGGTGCACCTCGACCAGCGTGACCCCTTCGCGGTCGAGGAACGCGCGGTCGACGCTGCCCGTCTCCACGATCGGGTCGACGATCTTGCGGATCACCGTGTTCTGCACGTCGAGTCCGAGTCCGCAGACCATCAGCTCGGGATGGCCGTAGCTCTCGGTGAGGCCGATCGTGTACGACCACGGGTTGGTGTCGGTGATCTGGTTGAGCTGCCACCCGTAGGTGCGGATCGTGAGATCGAGGGAGAGCATCGACTGCTCGAACGAGTATCCGTCACATTGAAGGCACATGCCAACAGCTTGACGAAGGGCTGTGACAGAGATGCGGGGCCCGACGATCGTGGTTCCCGGAGGCCCGGGCTCGGGGAACCAGCGTGGTTCCCGGAGGCCCGGGCTCGGGGAACCGGGTCAGGAATTGAGGCGGTCGGCGGTGCGGCAGATCACGGCGAATCCGGCCGCCATGGCGATGCCGCCGAAGCGCAGGAACACGCTGTCGGTATCGAACGTTCCGGCGTCGTCGCGCGCCAGGATGCTCACGATCGAGATCGCCCCGATCACGACGAACGTGATCGCCAGCGCTGCGCTCAGGCGCAGCAGTGTCGTCAGCCACACGTCGCGATCTGGCCCCGCCAACCAGGTCGCGGCGACGGCGACGAACACCATCGGGGCGAGCACCACCTGGTTCGGCGGCAGCATCAGGAAGCTGAGCACCTCGATCCGCTGATCCCACACGCTCGCGAACGGTTGGTCGCCGATCCGGCGGACGCGATCCAACTGGAACGCGACGAACCCGATCGGCCCGCCGAGCAGGAGCCAGCCGGCGATGGTCAGGTTGCGGACGAGTTCGACCCGGCGTTCGGGCGTCAGTTCAGTCCCAGGCACACTGCATCCGCTTGATGCCGTTGATGAATCCGCTCTGGAGGTAGTCGGGTTCGCCGGTGATCCGCAGCGACGGAAGTCGTTGACGGATGGTGTCGAACATCACGGCGATCTCGCGACGGGCCAGGTTGGCGCCGAGGCAGAAGTGGGGGCCACCTGCGCCGAAGCCGATCTGGGCGGGGTTCGGCGGGCGGAGCACGTCGAAGGTGTACGGGTGCTCGAACACTCGCTCGTCGCGGTTGCCGGAGTTGTACCACATCACCACCTTCTCGCCGGCTGCGATCGCCTGGCCTCCCAGCTCGGTGTCCTCGGTGACGGTGCGGCGGAAGTGGATCACCGGCGTACCCCAGCGAACGATCTCCTCGACGGCGGTCTTCGTGTTCGCGTCGAAGTCGTCGAACCAGATCGCCTTCTGGTCGGGGAAGTCGGTGAACGCCTTCATTCCGTGGCTGATCGCGTTGCGCGTCGTCTCGTTGCCGGCCACGACGAGCAGGATGAAGAACGAGCCGAATTCCTGCGCGGTCAACTGTTCGCCGTCGACCTCGGCGGCCATCATCACGCTGGTGATGTCGTCTTGTGGATCGGCCTTGCGCGACTCGCCGAGCGCCTGGGCGTACATGAACATCTCGAGCACCTGCGCCATGAAGTCCTCGTACGACGTCGCCATGTCGGGATCGCCGCCGCCGAGAATCGTGTTCGTCCACTTGAAGACCTTGGCGTAGTCAGCAGCTGGGATGCCCATCATGTCGCAGATGATCTCGAGCGGCAGGGCCGCGGCGACGTGCTCGACGAAGTCGCACGTCTTGTCGGGGAAGTCGGCGAGGAGGCGATCGATGATCTGGTTCGCCTTGACCTTCACGACGTCCTCGACGGCGGTGATCTCCTTCGGTGTGAAGCCTCTCGACACGATCGAGCGGAGCCGGAAGTGCTTCGGGTCGTCCATGCTGATCATCGAGCCGAAGAATTCGGCCATCTCCTGGGGGAGGTCGCCGATGTTCGATCCCCCCTGGCCGGAGCAGAAGAGCTTCGGGTTGCGGCTGACGTGCCAGATGTCGTCGTGGCGCGTCACTGCCCAGTAGCCCGCCCCGGCAGGAAACGGCAGGTCCGGGATGTCGCGCTCGTCGAAGTGAACGAGGCCCGGCGTGTCACGCAACGTCTTGAAGGCCCCCTCCCGGAACGTCCGTGGCTGCAGCCAGAACTCGGGGTCGGAGAGGTCGAAGTCGTCGAGGCCGACTTCGTCGTACGGGGCGATCGTCGTCATGGCGACGACTGTACGGGAGCGCTCGCGGCGGTGGTGCACCCGGCCCATCTCGGCCCCGAGTTGAGAACTGTCGCGATCCGGCGTTGACTGGGTCGATGCTGCAGTTCTCCGAGATCGAGCGTGTTCTGGTCGTCACCGCCCACCCCGACGACGTCGACTTCGGTGCTGCCGGCACGGTCGCCGCGCTGACCGACGCCGGCGTCGAAGTCGTCTACTGCCTGGTGACCGACGGGCAGGCGGGTGGGTTCGATCACTCGATCCCGCGCAAGGAGATGGCGTCGATCCGTCGCGAGGAGCAGACGAAGGCCGCGGCGGAGGTCGGCGTGACCGACCTCCGGTTCCTCGGGTTCATGGATGGCACGGTCGAAGTCACGATGGAACTCCGTCACGACATCAGCCTGATCATCCGTCAGGTGCGTCCGCAAGTGGTGATCACCCAGTCGCCGCTGCGCAACCTCGGCTCGACCTACGGCTCGCATCCCGACCACACAGCGACCGGTGAAGCGACGATGTGTGCCGTCTATCCCGACGCCCGCAACCCCTTTGCGTTCCCGGGTCTTCCGTGCGCGGAGGTCGAGGACTGGAAGGTGCAGGAGGTGTGGATCCAGGCAGGACCGATGGGCGGCAATCCGGACCTGGCCGTCATCGACATCACCGACCAGGTCGACCGCAAGTTCCGAGCGTTGCGCTGCCACGTGAGCCAGCACGTCGATCCCGACGCGATGATCGAACGCGTCGGTGCTCGCTTCCGCCAGCTCGCCGTCGAGCACGGCCTCCCCGAAGGCCACAGCGCTGAACTCTTCCGCGTCTGCGACACCCGCTGACGCGCAACCCCAATCCCGCCGCGATGAGCCAAACCGCCGTATGCGGTCGTCTTGCTCATCGGTGGGTCGCGAATCGGTGTTGTGATGAGCCAAATCGCCGTATGCGGTCGTCTTGCTCATCGGTGGGGGTGACCGACGCCGCGTCGACTCAGGTGCGGAAGGTCAGGTGGGCGGCGCCGAGGAGGGGGCCGGCCGGGCCGAGCGCGGCGGGGCGCACCGGGACGGATCCGATCGCAGCTTGCAAGGCGGGTCCGAACCGGTCGAAGGCGGCCGAGAACCCACCGCCGATGACGACGAGGTGAGCGTCGAACTCGACGACCACCGGAGCCAGGAACGTGCCCAGTCGAGTTCCGTGGTCGCGCACGACGGCAGCGTTCGCTGGGTCGTCGACGGCATCACGCAGGTCGGTCATCTCGACGCCCAGGCGGTTGGCGAGGCCGTGCGCCGACAGCACGTCGTCGGCTCGCCCACCCCACGGTGTGTCGCGCATCGCGAGATGTTCGACGCCGAAGTCGTCGACGAACTCGATCGGACGGGCCTGCTCGGTGAGGCAGGTGCCGAGTCCGGTCCCGACGGTCATCGTCAGTACTCTGTCGACTCCGGCTCCCGCACCGGCGAGCGATTCACCCGTTCCCGCCGACTCGGCGTCGCGGGCGAAACGGATCGGGAGTCCCGATGCCGTCGAACGCTCGCGCAGCATCGCTCGGAGGTCGATGCCGTAGATCTCCTCGAACTTGTGGACACCGCGCATCCGCGAGACCCCGGCCTCGATGTCGAACGGCCCGCAGATGGCGATCGCCAGCCCTGCGACGTCACGTCCTGCGAGATCGAGCGCCGCGTCGGCGCCCGCCGCGAGCGAGTCGAGCACGATGTCGACCGACTCGTTCGCGTTGGTCGGCAGAACCGCTCCGACCTCGATCCGAGGGTCATCGCCGCCATCGTCGAAGCGGACGGCACCCGTCTTGATCGACGTTCCCCCCACGTCCATCACCGCGATCACATGTCCCACGGGATGGAACCTACCCGTCCGCGGGCGGACGGACTCGTGGACCGAAGGACCCTGGCGCACACCGCGAGTCGGATGGATGATCGAGCCATGAGTGGATCGACGACGCACGCCTGCCCGTACTGCGAGCTGATCTTCAGCTACCACAACGAGGTCAAGGACCACATCCTGCACGACCATCCGGAACATGCCGCTGTGGTCGACTCGATCGAGCCTCACGAGATGCCTCACGATTGACGTGTCCGCGGGCGCACCGGGTCGCGCAAGACTGCATGCGTGAGCGTGGTGCGGGTCCGTGTCGTCGTCGAGGGACGCGTGCAGGGCGTGTTCTACCGAGACAGCTGTCGGCGCGAAGCGACGAGGCTCGGCGTGCGCGGCTCGGTACGGAATCGTCCGGATGGCTCGGTCGAGGTGGTCGCCGAAGGGGAGCGCGAACGAGTGGAGGCCCTCTTGACCTGGTGCCGTGAGGGTCCACCTCGAGCGAGCGTCACCCGAATCTCGGTGTCCGACGAAGTGCCGGCCGCGGAGCGCTCGTTCCGCATCGAGTACTGAACGAGTTGGCTACAGGACTTCCCAGCGATTCGGGCGGTCGGCGTGCACGACGATGGCGTCGTACTGCTTGATGCACCGGGTGGCTCGCAGCACGTACTGCTCGCCACCGCTCGACAGCTCGGCGAGTGCATAGCCCTCGCTCGAATCCCGCACGCCGGTACCGATGCAGTGAAGTGCCGCGAGTTGCAGCCCGGCGCTCTCGGCCTCGGCCGCCCACAGGTTGACGAGGCCTTGGCGCAGCGAGGGGTCGTCGAGGAGGTCGGAGCCGCCGAGCGTGAGGGTGACGTTGCAGATGTGGACCGGCTCGACGTGTTCGGCATCGACGACGTCGCCACCCAATTCCCCGTCGAGCATCACCACGATCGGGCCGTCGTCGCCGCTGACGCCGCCGATGAAGCCGTAGCGGACCCACGGCAGGCCGTCTTCGCCGGTCGTGGCGTAGCGGATCCGATCGCCGTGGTTGAACCTGGTCACCCCGGCACTCCAACTGGGGCGACGAACTCGCTGATCACGGCGTCGGAGAGTTCCGGCCACATCGCCAGCGCGTCACCTGCCCACTGATCGAAGTCGCGATCGGCGAGCGCGACCAACGCGAGATCACGCTCGGGGTCGATCCAGAACATCGTGCCCGAACCGCCGAAGTGACCGAAGGTACGCGGTGAATTGAGTGTCCCAGTCCAGTGCGGTTCCTTGGTGCCACGCACCTCGAACCCCAGCCCCCAAGGGCACTGCTCGTAGCGACCCACGCCGGGAACGATACCTGCGAGCGTGGGGTAGTGGATGCGTTCGGCGTCAGCGGCGGTGTTCGCGTGGATCAGCGTCGGCCGCATGACTTCGGCGACGAACCGGCATGTGTCGGCCAGATTCGAGTGCACGCCGTGAGCAGGCGAGCCCCGCAGCACGGTCGAGCCCATCGCCAGCGGGGCGAACACCGCCTCGGTCAGGTAGTCGGGGAAGGCGATGCCGGTGGCCGCTTCGACCGCCTTGGCGGCGAGTTCGATGCCGGTGTTCGAGTACATCCGGGTGGCCTCGGGGCGAGCGATCGGTTCATCGCCGTCGAACGCATACCCACCGGCATGCGCGAGAAGATGGCGCAACGTACAACCGGGTTGACCGGCCGGCTGGTCGAGCTCGACCACGCCTTCTTCGACCGCGACGAGCATCGCCCACGCGGCCATCGGCTTGGAGATCGAGGCCAACCGCTGCACGCGCTCGACATCGCCGACGGTGGCGACGACCGCTCCGGCACACAGGACCGCAGCGGAAACGTGAGGCACCGGCCACTTGGCCGTGAGGTCGAGAGCGGCCACGGCGGTCGACCCTGGCCCGCTCAGGTGAACTGGCGCAACAGCTCGGCGACTCGGAAGGACAGATCGACGCTCTGGCGGGCGTTCAACCTCGGATCGCACATCGTTTCGTAGCGATGGTCGAGGTCGGTGTCGGACAGTGCGTCGCCGCCACCGAGGCACTCGGTGACGTTCTCGCCGGTCAATTCGATGTGGATGCCGCCCGGCCACGTGCCTTCTGCCCGGTGGGCTCGAACGAAGCCGCCGATCTCCGCAACGACGTCGTCGAAGTGACGGGTCTTGAGGCCGTTCGCCGCCGTGTAGGTGTTGGCGTGCATCGGGTCGCAGGCCCAGACGACCGGGTGACCGGCGTCGGCGACGGCACGCAGCAGTGGCCGCAGGGAGGCCTCGACCTTGTCGGCGCCCATGCGCACGATGAGGGTGAGGCGTCCCGGGATGCGCGACGGGTTCAACACCTCGCACAGTTCGAGGACGTACTCGGCACTGGTGGTCGGGCCGACCTTGCAGCCGATCGGGTTGCCGACGCCGCGGAGGAACTCGACGTGGGCGCCGTCGAGTTCGCGGGTGCGCTCGCCGATCCACAGCATGTGCGCCGAGCAGTCGAACCATCCTCCGGTCAGCGAATCCTGGCGGGTCAGCGCCTCCTCGTAGCCGAGGATCAGTGCTTCGTGCGAGGTGAACACGTCGACCTGGGCGAGGTTCGGGTTCGATTCGGTGTCGATGCCACAGGCGCGCATGAAGGCAAGTGCCCGCTCGATCTCGGCGGCGACGGTCTCGTAGCGCTGCCCTTCGGGGCTGGATGCGACGAACTCCTGGGTCCAGGCGTGGACCCGCGACAGATCGGCGAAACCGCCCTTGGTGAATGCTCGCAGCAGGTTCAGCGTCGACGCCGACTGGTGGTAGGCCTGCACGAGGCGCTCGGGGTTGGGAACCCGCGCTGCTTCCGAGGGATTGACGTCGTTGACGATGTGGCCACGGAACGACGGCAGTTCGAGATCGCCGACGGTTTCGGTGGGCGAGGAGCGGGGCTTGGCGAACTGCCCGGCGATGCGTCCGACCTTCACGATGGGAACGCCGACCGAGTACGTGAGCACGACGGCCATCTGGAGAATGACGCGCAGCTTCTCTCGGATGTTGTCGGCGGAGAACTCTTCGAAGCTCTCGGCGCAGTCGCCCGCCTGGAGCAGGAAGGCGCGCCCGGCGGCGACACGTGCCAGCTCGGACTGTAGCGATCGGGCTTCACCGGCGAACACGAGCGGCGGCATCGAGGAGATCTGCTTGAGGGCCTGCTCGAGCGCACCCGAGTCCGGCCAGTCGGGCTGCTGTCCAACGGGACGGTCGTGCCAGGAGGAGGGGGACCAGGTCCCACGGGCGTCAGGCATGCAGCAAGGCTACCGGCGCCGAAAACGACACGAGCGGCCCGTTTTCACGGGCCGCTCGTGCAAGTCATTCATTCATCGATTCTCGGTGATCTGATTCGTTCGGTGCCAGGCCACCGGCCGACGACGCTGACTTCGGTCAGCGAGGAGGCCCGGCAACGCAGCCGTCGGGCGAATCAGACGGCGAGAATGCGTTCGGCGTCGTCGCGGAGGCCAGCGACCGCACGGGACACCAGGCGACGGGCGGCTTCGGCGGTGACGCCGAGCTGCTCGCCGACTTCGCGGAAGCTCTTGCGCTCGCCGTCGACGAGACCGAACCGGGACTCGACCGCGAAGCGGGCCCGCGAGTCGAGCGTGCCGAGGAGTTCGTCCAGCAGCTCGCTGTCGACGAGCGTCATCACATGGTCTTCCGGCGTGCCGTCTCCGTTGGCCATCAGGTCGCCGAGCGTGGCGTCGCCGTCGTCGCCGACGGTCTTGTCGAGGCTGACCGGAGTGGTGAGACGGTGCAGTTCGGCGTTGGTCTGGTCGAGGGTCTCGCCGTCGCCGGAGGCCTGACGCAGCGCAGCGCGGAGGCTGGCCGAGCGGTCGCCCGGGATGCGGATGAGGCTGGCCTTCTGGTCGAGCGCACGGCCGATGGCCTGGCGGATCCAGAAGGTGGCGTAGGTGGAGAACTTGAAACCACGGCGCCAGTCGAACTTGTCGACGGCGTGCTCGAGGCCCAGGTTGCCCTCCTGGATGAGGTCGAGCAGATCCATGCCCTGCGGGAGGGGGTAGCGACGGGCGATCGAGACCACGAGACGGAGGTTCGAGCGGATGAACCGATCCTTGGCCTTGGCGGCTTCGCGCACCTGGCGCTTGAGGGCCACCCCACGCTTGCCGGCGTCGAGCTGCTCTTGTGCTTCGCGGCCTGCCTCGATGATGCGCGACAGCTCGCGCTCGTCTTCGGCGGTCAACAGGGGGACCTTGCCGATGTCGTTCAAGTAGAGACCAATGGAGTCGTTCATGATGTTTCCTACAACCGTTCGTATTCGTGATGATTCCGGGGCCAGGCTGTGTCATCGGACACACTGCATCGGCCATGCGGATCGAGGCGTCGCCGGACTCGCACGTGATCGTGCGCTTCCAACGAGGTGATCGAAGAGCGGCAGACGCCGATAACGAGGGACTTCCCGGGGGAAGCCGTCGTAAACCGTGTACTCGGGGGTATATGGGGGAGCGATTTACAGTAACAGACCTGTCAACCCCTCGTCGGGTCGGTTGCGTCCGATTTTCGTCACGAACCCATAAAATCGGGGCATCGTGCCCGAAACCGATCCATCGCTGCGTCGCGTCGGGCTCTTCGGGGGCACGTTCGACCCACCGCACGTGGGGCATCTGGTGACCGCCGTCAACGTCCGACACGCCCTCGCTCTCGACGTGGTGGTGCTGATGGTCGCCAACGTCCCGTGGCAGAAGGAGGGGAGCCGTATGATCACGCCGGCGCCCGACCGCTTGGCGATGGTCGAGGCAGCTGTCCGCGACGTTCCTGGTCTCGTGCCCGGTCGCCAGGAGATCGATCACGGTGGCCCGAGCTACACCGCAGACACCCTCGCGGTGATGGCTCGCGAGCACCCGCATGCCGAGTTCTTCACGATCATCGGCGACGATGCCGCAGCTGGACTTCGCACGTGGACAAGATGGGAAGAAGTCGTCGACCGGTCGCAGCTCGTCGTTGTCGACCGACCGGGTGAACCCGTCGAACTCGCCGACGACATCGAGTGGATCCGTGTCGAGGTGCCGCGTCTGGAGGTGTCGAGCACCGATCTGCGCGCCCGGTTCTCTGACGGTCGACCACTCGACTATCTCGTGACGCATCCCGTGCTCGACGTGATCCGTGCTCGCGGCCTCTACGGGGCGCCGGCGTGACTGCGATCGCTCGTCGCCGGACGCGACGCACGATCGCCGGAGCGGCGATGGCGGTCGTACTCGCAATCGGTGCCGCAGTCATGTTCGGGATCGGTGTCGTCACGCTCTCCAACTCCCAGGAGGGTGAGGCGGTCGGTGTCGATGCGAGACCGAGGGTGCAGTTCCCGGCGACCCCCAACGCCGTCCTCGCCGTCACCGACGAATCGGACAGGTTGGCGTCGGTCGTCGTGATGACGCTGCTTCCCGAGGGGCAGGGCGGCAGCATCGTCACCGTCCCGGTCAATGCGGATGCCACGGCGGGATTCGGCGAGCAGCGCCGACCGCTCGACGAATCGTTCGATGCGACCGATCTCCCCGGTCTGATCGCGTCGGTCGAGGAGATGCTGGCCATCACGGTCCAACGAGCCGAAGTGGTCGACGCCGACGGCCTCGAGGCGCTGCTTCCCGACGTCGACGCGTTCCAGATCGTCGTGCCGAACGACGTGGTGGACACCCGCGGCGGCGGAGGCGTGATCTCGGTTGCCGGGCCGCAGACGTTCACGCTCTCCGAGATGGTGTCGATCCTCGCTGCCATCGACGACGACGCCGAGGTCGACACATCTCATCCGAACGACGTGGCCGTCTGGGAATCGTTGGCGCAGACGGCTCCGGTGGCCGTTCCGCCAGAGCCGGTTCCGCTCGACGGTCTCGGACGGCCGATCGCTCCCGCCACCGTCGGCGAGTTGGTGGCCCAGTTGTGGCAGGGAGAGGTCGAGGTGCGTGATCTCCTCGTCGTTCCGGTGGTCGACGCGGAGAATCCCACCCAGGCCGACGTCGTGTTGATCGACCGGCGCGACTCGAACCTGGTGTTCGCGCAGGTGTCGCCGGGACTCACGACGACGACGAACGCCGGCCTCAAGGTCCGGATCGTCGCCAACTACACCGATGACCAACTGTCGACTGCCGACGGCCTCTACGACTCGACATCGGATCTGGCAGTCGAATTGATCGGTCGGCTGCTGTTCCTCAGCGGCAACGTGCCGTCTGTCGACACGGCACCGACGGGAGCGCCGGCGGTGACGATCCTCGAGGTGGCCAACGAAAGCCAGTTCGACGTGGCTGTCGAGCTCGCTGGCGCGCTCTTCGGCGACGCGGAGGTTCGAGTTGCCGACACGGTGATCGAAGGCGTCGACGTCGAAGTGATACTCGGAATGTCGTACCTCGCCAGCGAACTCGAGCGTGCTGCGGACGTGGCGCCTGGCACGACGGCTCCCGCCGTGACCTCGTCGACCGATGTCCCCGCTACGGTCCCTGACGATGGATGACCGACATGGCTGAGGCCGACGCACCAACCGACGCCGACGCGAGCCAGACGCTCGCAATCTGTGCTGCTCGGGCAGCCTCCGACTTGAAGGCCACCGACATCCTCATCCTCGACGTCGGAACGCTGTTGTCGATCACCGGCTACTTCGTGATCGCGAGCGCGTCGAACCCGCGCCAGGTGCGTGCCGTGGTCGACGACATCGAGGCCAAGGTGAAAGCCGAACTCCATCGATCCCCGGTTCGCACCGAGGGCATCCGCGAACAGCAGTGGACGCTGATCGACTACGGCGATGTCGTCGTTCACGTGTTCCTCGACTCGGTGCGCGAGTTCTACGAGATCGAGCGGCTGTACATGGACGCCCCGCGCGTCGAGTGGGCGTTGCCCGTCCTCGACGCCGACTGACCGTCACGCGCCGCGGCGGACCAGGTCTGCACAGATCGGAACACCACCATCGTCGGACTGCTGCGGATCGAAGCCGTCACCGGAGGTCATCGCGGCGAGATCCGGTGCGGAGAAGTCGCGAAGCGCGGGCTCTCCATCGATCCGCACGTCGAGGCCCCGCCCGAGTCCGCCACCGACGGGATCGGAGACGATCTCGACGTCGACGTCACCGCCGCCCCAGTCGAGCGGCAGGCCCTCGACCGTCGTTCCGCTCGCCGGCCGGTAGGTCGCAATGAGCGCGTCGCCGCTGCTGGTCGGTTCGATCGTGATCTGTTCCCGTCCGGGGCCGAACAGCACGACGCCGTCGATCGTGGGATCGAATGAGCCTTCGACTCGTCGAACGCCCTCGGCGAGCTCGAACGCGATCCAGCTCTGTTCGATCGCGATGTACAGGCCGTCGCACGCGCCGTCGATCCCGATGATGCCGTCGCGGGGAACAGGCTGCTGCGGGTCGAGGCGGACGACGCTCGGCGGCGATCCGCCGAAGACGGCGTCATCGAGTCGGTAGCGCAGCGCCGTGTAGCCGGGGCGATCGATCTGGCCCAGCCATGTGGCGAGCGCCGTGTTGATCCACGCACCCCAGAAGGCCAGCGCGGCGACCGTGACGAGCGCCACGGTCCTGCGACGCGTGGTGAAGACAGCGGCGGCAACGGCACCGAGTACGACGAAACCGGGCAGGAGGTCGACGAGGTAGCGGTTTGCCGTGAACCCGATCGCCAGCGTCGGTCCCGCAGCGATCGCGGCCCCGGCCAGGAGGGCGAGCAGCCGGACGTGGCGACCACGAACGGCGATCACGGCACCGATGACGGCCATGATCACGAGCAGCGTTGCCGATGCGGTCAGCGAACTGGCTGGCGTGTTGCTCTCGAGGGGGTAGGAGCCGAACTCGTGCGCACGAGGCCCGAAGCGGATGAACGGTGCGAGTCGTTCGAGCGCGAATGCGTCGGGACGGAGGTAGTGAACGATCGTGGTGGGGAGGAATCCGAGCCCGAAGAACGTGTTGCCGTTGCCCTCGAACCAGGCGGCGCGGTCGGGGTCCAACAGGGTGAGCATCTGGCGGTCGCCGGGCAGGTCGAAGAGCGTGCCGAACCGTGCGAGGTTCAACATGGCGTGCACGAGCACGCCGCTCACGGCGACGGCGATTGCGGTGACCGCAACGCCTCGCTCTCGGCGCCAGACGATGACGGCGCAGACGATCAGGGCGGTCACGGCTCCGAGGCCGACGGACACGCGGGTGAGCACGGTGAGTGCCGCCGCCCCGCCGGCGAACACCGCGGCGCGTCGAGATGGGGTGAGCATGAGGTCGATCGAGGCGACGAATGTCGCGAGGATGAGGACGAACGCCCAGAGCTCGGTTTCGTTGTAGACGTTCGCCTCAGCGGCCAGCGCGAGGGCCGGCGAGCACGCGACGGCGCCGACCAGCAGCGCTGGGCGCCATGGAGCGCGGTCGGGTGCTCCGATGAGTGCGCTGATGCGTCGGGCGAGGTGGAACGTCACCGTGCAGAGCGCTACGAATCCGACGATCATGGACACTCGGGTGATGCGTCCCTCCGTCCACGACCCGAAAAGCGCCAACGGGAGCCGGGCGACGGCGAGCACCGGGCCGTAGTAGAGGTAGGTCTTGCCGTCGACCAGGAATCCCTCGATGCCGGCGACCTCGGCGGGAACGGCGAGCCTCGCGCGAAGGAATGCCTGGGCCTGGACGTCGTAGAAGTTGCCCGAGAAGCCGGCACGAGCGAACAGCTGCCACGGCTTCCATTCGCACAGGATCAGTGTGAACAGGGTGGCGCCGACCACCGTGACGATCTGGGCCGGACGCCGTTGCTCAGCTGAGAGGTTCGACGACCGACGCCACATGGGTGGTGGTCGCGGTCAGGTCGACGGTGGGAGGTCGGCGAGTGGTTCGAGGCTGCGCACCGAGAACTCGAACACGAACTGGTAGGCGAACAATGTCGGCCAAGCCCTGACGAGGGTGCGATCGATCGAGCTGACCGCTCGGACGCTTCGGCCGGAATCGGAAAGGCCCAGCGCATCGAGTGGTAGCCCTGTGTGTGCTCCAGTGGTCGGTGTCAGACCTGCCTCACCGGTGGTGCGAAGGAACGAGCGGCGGGAGAAGAAGCGCAGGTGCGTCGAGTCGAGGATGCCTCGTTGGTCGTAGTCGAAGCGGCCGGCGGTGACCCGGGCTCTCGGGTACCAGTGTCCGATGTTGGGCACACTCGCGATGACCGAGCCGCTGGGCGTGACTCGATTCGCCATGTCGCGCAGCAGCACCGACGGGTCCGCGAGGTGTTCGATGACGTCAGCAGCGAGCACGACGTCGTAGTCGTCGTCGAGTTCGTCGGGCAGCCCGGCGGACAGGTCGGCCTGCACGAAGCGCTCCATCCGCCCGCGGACACCCGGCGCCTCGGCGAGGTCGACGCCTGTCACCGTGTGTCCGGCTGCGGTCAGCGCGCCGGCCAGCCAACCCGGTCCACAGCCGACGTCGAGGATTCGCTGCGGGGGTCGGTGCTCGAGCATCTGCAGGATCCGGCCATGCGAGCTGTACGGCGACGGTTTGAACGCGTACGGCTCGGTGACGTGGCCGAGTTGGCCCGCACCGAAGCCGGAACGGCCCAGGCGGTAACGCATGGTGTCGACGATGACGTCGGCCGCGTATCGCATCCCGTTGACTCGGCAGATCTCGTCGCCGTAGTAGGTGGGAATCGGGACCTCGACGATCTTCTTCTTCGCAGCGGCGAGCTGCAGGATGATCTCGGTGTCGAAGTCGAATCCGTCGGAGTTGGCGATGAAGGGGAGATCGGCGAGTGCGCTCACCCGGTAGGCGCGGTACCCGGAGTGCCACTCCGACAACTCGAGCCCGGTGAGGGCATTCTGGGCCGTGCTCAAGATGCGGTTGCCGACGTACTTGTAGATCGGCATGCCCCCTTCGCGTGCCCGACCGCGTTCCATCATCCGCGAACCGAACACGGCGTCGGCGTCGCCGTGAACGATTGGCTCGATGATGTCGCCCATGATCTCCGGCGCGTACTGACCGTCACCATGCAGGAGGACCACCACGTCCCACCCGTGATCGAGCGCGTACAGGTACCCGGCCTTCTGGTTGCCGCCGTAGCCGAGGTTCTCCTCGTGGCGGATGACGGTGAGGTTCAGGTGGCTTTCGCGTTGGAGGTAGGCGCTCGCGACGCTGTGTGTCTCGTCGGTCGAGTGGTCGTCACGCACCAGCACCTCGGCGAGTTGCAGCGAGGCGGATTGGGGAATGCGGTCGAGAACGTCGACGAGTGTGGATTCAGCGTTGTAGGCGACAACGAGCACGCCAACCTTCATGTATGCACTCCTTTCGCCGGGAGTCTAGGTGGAGCGATGAGGGCCGAACTCGGCTCATCGCGTCGCCACTGGTCGGACTTCGGAATGACGCTCGACCGGTACGAGTTCTTCCAGCACGCCTTCTTCGTCGGGCCTGGTGACCGGGGGCTTCACGGAGATCCACGGGTCGCCGCCGCACATTCTCGCCGCGTTCGCCACCTGGCGTCGGGCGCACGACCAGCGACAGCCCGGGGATCCACCGATCACGGTTTGTACGCGCTGACCCCCGGGCTGTTCTGGGTTCGCCGGCTCAGCTGAGCGGCAGATCGTTCCGGCGACGGGCCAGCATGAACAGGCAGCCTCCGAGGGCGAGGACAATCGTGCCGATCATCAGGGTCGTGGTCGCGGTGTTGCCGGTGGCAGGGAGAGCCCTCGGCGTCACGGTGACGGGCAGCGCCTCGACGGCGGGCGGCGTCGGTGCGGCCTCTGGCGGCGCCGGCGTCTGGCTCTGAGGTGGCGCGGCTGCCGGCACCTCGCTCACAGGCGGGTCCTGCGCGGGCGGTTCGGCGGGCGGCGGCTCAGGGGTGAGGGCGGGTTGACGCATCACCACGGTGTGGAGGCACACCGACCCGGTCTCCTCGAGCGCTGCGGCCTCGACCGTCTCGCCGTGTCCGCTGTCGTGTCCGCCGCCGTGTCCGCCACCACCGCGTGGGCACAGGTCGCGTGCGGAGTACGGCCCGGCGTTCGCGCCGTCGATCGTCCAGCCGCTGATGGGCCAGAGCACCGTGACGCTGTACGTGGCGCTCGGCTTGGCCGGCACGATCATGCCGTCGGTGACCGATGCGTGCTTTCCGGGATTCTCGAACTCGCACACGAGGTCGCTGCTCCCTGGTTGGTACGTGCAGTGCGCCGAGGTCGGCTTGCCGCCGCCCGTTGCGCTCGCCGCGGCGAGATCGAACATCGATCGCCAGTCGGTGGGCAGCTCCGTGATGACCGAACCGTCCGGAAGCCGCCACGACACCTCGAAGATCATTCGGTAGGGATCTCCGGTTCCGCCGCCTCCAGTGTGCTCTCCGCCGGTTCCGCCGGTGTGGTCTTCGCCGGTTCCGCCGGTGTGGTCTTCCGCCGGTTCCGCCGGTGTGCTCTTCGCCGGTTCCGCCGGTGTGCTCATCACCACTGCTGGTCTCGAGGGCAGCGATCAGTGGGGTCGGGTCCGTGCCGACGGGTTGGGAATCCGTCGCTGTCGGAATCGCCTCTGCTTCGGTCGGTTGCTCGGACTCGGCACCTTCGGGCGGCTCGGTCGAATCGGTGGGGGGATCCCCCTCCACGATCAGCTCGATGACCAACGGTTCGGTCGTCGGGATCGTCACGACCGGTGGGTCGGAGTTCTCGTCGATCGGCGCTGCCTCGATGACCTCCGATTCGTCTGCAACGGCGACGACGGGTGAGGCCAACGCCACCCCGGCTGCTGTTGCTGTGACGATTGCAAGTCGAATGAACCTTCGCTTCGGAGAGTCCATCGCACACCTCCTGGTTCCATCGCTGTCCGCACTTCGCTAGGTCCAGTGTCCGCCCGGCATCCAGCGATGTGGGAGAGCCCTTCGGCCCAACTCGTCCACGTCGGGGTGCTGCCGAGCGGGGCGACGAACGCTGCGGCTTTCATCGCCGCTCCCTCTCGGTGTTGGAGGCGCTCGCCGAGAGCAGTACCATCCGCCTGCGCCGCTCGACTGTCGTGCATACACGTCGTCGAGGGCACCCGATTGCGGGGCTATAGCTCAGTTGGTAGAGCGCTTCCATGGCATGGAAGAGGTCAGGAGTTCGATTCTCCTTAGCTCCACAAAAAACCCCAGGTCACAGGCCTCGAAGTTGTTGGCATCTTTAGCCCGGCCCCTCGAACTGACACCTTGTGGAAACCGCTTCCGGCGGCAAACGGTGTGCGGTCCCGGTTCATGATGGACACCGTGGCTCCGGTTGGTGGGCGACAGTTTCGGGACTGGTTCCGGTAGCTGGGCGACACTGGCTCCGGTAGCTGCTTGACACTTCGTCCTCGGTTCGTCGGGCCAGCCTTCTCGTTGACGGTCGCTGGTGATCGTCTCGATCGAGGGGGTCCGTGGTGCTCGTGGAGTTGGGTGTTGTGGAACAGCGCTTGCAGGCGGTGCTCGAGGTGATCAACGACGGTGCGACGGTCACTGATGTGGCCCGCCGCAATGGGGTGTCGCGTCAGACGGTGCATGTGTGGTTGCGCCGGTACGCGAACGACGGGTTGCCGGGGCTGGTGGACGGCTCGGCGAAGCCGTTGTCGTGTCCGCATCAGATGCCGCCGGAGGTCGAGGCGCGGATCGTGGAGTTGCGTCGTGAGCATCCGGGGTGGGGTCCGCGTTCGATCGGTCATCAGCTCGACCGTGAGGGTGTGGTTCCGTTGCCGGGCCGGTCGTCGATCTATCGGTGTCTGGTGCGTCATGGTCTGATCAGCCCGCAGGCGCGTAAGCGGAAGCGGTCGGACTACGTCCGGTGGGAGCGGTCGCGGTCGATGGAGTTGTGGCAGATGGACATCGTCGGTGGGGTGAAGCTCGCCGATGGGTCCGAGGCCAAGATCGTGTCGGGGATCGATGACCACTCCCGGTTCGTGATCTCGGCGCAGGTCGTGGCGCGGGCGACCGCGCGGCCCGACGTGTGAGGCGTTGGCGTTGGCGATGCGCCGCTATGGCTGTCCGAAGGAGATCCTGACGGACAACGGCAAGGTGTTCACCGGCCGGTTCGGGCCGGGGACCGGGGAGGTGTTGTTCGACCGGATCTGCCGGGAGAACGGCATCAAGCACCTGTCTGACCAAGCCGCGGTCGCCGACCACGACCGGCAAGGTCGAGCGGTGGCACAAGACGCTGCGCGTCGAGTTCCTCACCGGCAAGGTGTTCAACGACATCGCCGACGCGCAGGCCCAGCTGGATGCGTGGGTGGAGCACTACAACCACGACCGACCGCATCAGGGCATCGGGATGGTGGCGCCGTGGGAGCGGTTCCGGCTCGCCGACACCGTGCCGGTCGAGCCGGTGATCACCAAGCCGGTCGAGGATCCTGAAGCGGCGATGCCGATCGCGGCGACCCGCAAGGTCGGGCGGACGGGCACGATCAGTTTCGCGTCGGTGCGTTACAAGGCCGGGGTCTGGTTGGCCGGTGAGACCGTGCAGGTCGTCTGCGACGGCGGGCTGGTGCAGTTGCACCATCGTGGTGTCGTGATCGCCACCCACGCCCGCCGTCACGACCTCGCCAAGCAGACCGCTGGGCTGCAACGTCGGACTCGAGGAGCAGCACCGCGCCGCAGCGTCCGACGGCGTCGGCGGTGTCGGTGACCCGCAAGGTCGACTCGTCGGGCAACGTGTCCTTCGCCGGGTCTCACTACCGCGTCGGCAACGCCTATCGGCGCCGCCAGGTCCAGGTCGCCGTCGTTGGTGATCACGTCGAGATCTCCATCGGCGAGGAGCTCATCCGGCGCCACCCGATCCGTCACGACCGCACCCGCGAACACGGCGCCCTCGCCAACCCCGGCGGCCGACCCCGCCGTATCAACGCCGCCTAACCCAACCCGAACTGTCAGGTAGCTACCGGAGCCAAAGTGTCAGGCGGGTACCGGGACTTGA
>CAWHEI010000011.1:0-10476 GCA_963828415.1 Ilumatobacteraceae bacterium | reverse complement strand
ACCACCTGACCCACCTGCCACGTTGCGAACATCGCTCACCGTCCTTGCTCGAAGTGTCCGGCGCAGCGCCGCGTGGGCGGCACCGTCCGGCTGCACGCTCCATCTTGCGACCGTGACGCTCCCCGGGCATCGGCCGATTCGGCGGACCGCGTGGTGCCGGCGCAATTGCTACCTCTGAGCCAGGCCCACGAGGTCGCTCGCGTGGATCCAGCGGTCGGCGAGCGCGATGCCGCCTGCGGACACGATGGCGTCGCGCAACGGGACAGCCCACAGGTGTTCGATGAGGATGATCGCTGCCGCCGATCCGGCGGGGATGGCGTCGGCGACGTACCAGACCTCCTCGTCGGGGATCAGGTGCCCGTCCTCCATCGCGGCAGCCCCGGCCACTGCACCCTCGATCACGGCCTCGTCGTCACCGCCCTCGGCATAGCCGATGAGCGCTCCGATCACCGCACCCATCTCGGTCGCCTCATCGGGCGCGAGGTCGCTCACCTGGAGCGCAGCGATGTCGCCGGCGTCGTCCTTCTCGACGACGAGGGCGTCGACGATCCGGATGAAGTCCAGCTGGCGGAGCCGATCGAGCTCTGCAGCGATGGCACCCGTGAAGTTCGGCTCGGCGAAGCCGAGCACGAGCATCTGGACGGGACCGAGTTCTCGTGTGTTCGCGTGGTCGCTCATGAGCCGTTCAGGATCCTCTGCTTCTGGGCGTCGAACTCGGCCTGCGAGAGCACGCCGGAGTCGAGCAGTTGCTTCAGGTTGGTGAGCTGGTCGACCACGCTGTCGGTGATCGGCGGCGCACTCGGCGCGGCGTACTGCGGGGCCGCTGCGTACTGCGGCTGGGCCTGCTGCGCCTGCAGCTCGGCGATCTGTTGGCTCTGCTGGTCCTCGGCCGCCTGCTCCTGCGCGGACTTGGTGCCTGCGTGGTGGGCCACGGCGGCGACGCCTCCGATGATGGCGGCGTTCCGCAACGGCCTTCTGCGTCGGAACATGGTTGACCTCCTCCTCGTTGGCGGACGGATCGATCGCCGTCCTCGGGATCGAACATACGCCGCCGGGGTCGTCGTGGCGTCGGCCGATCTGGCGGATGTCGTGCTTCGACGCGCCGTCGCGACGGCGGTTGCGCGGCTTCAGGATCGATAGCCTGCGGTCCATTCCCCGGGCCATCGACCATCCCTCGCCGCCGCTCGCCCGTTACGGCATCGTGCTGCGCCGGTTCCACGTTGACGACTTCGAGCGGGCCGTGGAGGCCAGCGAGGACGCGGCGACAGAATGGGGTGCGTCGATGCCGGCCGCGGACGCGTCCTGGGTCGTCGCCTACCTCGAGGAGTGCCGGCGTGATGGCGTGCTGCTCGATCTCGTGATCGCGAGCGCGTCGACCGACGCCTACCTCGGCGAGGTGACGATCGCCGTCGGCGAGCACGCCGTCGCCGAGATCGGCTGCCTCCTCGCACCCGACGCACGCGGCCGCGGACATGCCACCGAGGCGTTCGACCTGGTCGTCCCGTGGGCATTCAAGGCGCTCGGGCTCGCACGCATCCAGGCGTTCGTCGCCGTCACCAACCCCGCCGGTCTGGCACTCACCGAGCGGGCCGGGTTCCGGCGCGAAGGCGTGCTCCGTGCCTACCTGGAGCTCGACGGCGCTCGCGTGGATGCCGTCGTCCTCTCACGCCTCCCCACCGATTGATGTCGCCCGTCACCCGTCAGGGGCATGCCGCTCCGTTGCGAGGAACGCTGCAAGCGCAGCTCGGTTGGTCGCGTAGAGGTGATCGTCACCGATGCTGGCGGTGATGCCGTACCCGTCGAGTAGGTCCTTGACGGCGTCGGATGCGCGGGCGACGGCGAGCACCTGGCTGCGATCGTGGGCCATGGTCACCGCGTCCGCGAGGGCCTCGCTGGCGGTGGGATCGACGTCGGTGACGGACTCGAAGTCGAGCACGATCCACCGAACGGGCTCAGCAGCAGCGGCCTCGACGCGGTCGCGCAACGTGTCGGCGTTGGCGAAGAACAGGGGACCGGTCAAGCGTACGAAGCTGACCTCGTCCAGATCGGAGGGCGGCGTGTCGGGATCCGCGACCGCCGCGAAGCGCTCCATCTCCCAGTCGCCCTCCGGTGGCTCCAAGGTCACCCACGGCGACCCGGCGACGCGGCGCACCATGTCGACCATCGTGGCCACCACGGCGAGCACGAGCCCGCCGATCGGGCCGAGCACGAGCACGCCCGCCGTGCACCCGAGGGCGATGAGGAACTCGCTGCGGCGCACACGGGCGAACTCCCGGAAGGCCCCTACATCGACGATCGACACGGTGGCGTTGGCCACGAGGCCGGCGAGCGCCGCCGACGGGATCTCGGCCACGAGATCGGTGAGGTACAGAGCGACGACCATGACGATCACGGCGCTCACGAGCGCCGGCATCTGTGAACGACTTCCTGCGGCCTCGACCGCTGCGCTGCGCGAGGCGCTCGCACCGACCGGCATGCCGGAGGTAAGTCCCGCGGCGATGTTGGCGAGACCCATCGATGCGACCTCTCCGTTCACCTCGAGTTCGTCGCCTTTGCGCCGCGCGGCCGCACTCGCGACGAGCAGGCCTTCAGCGATGCTCAGCACGGCGATCGCCACGGCGGTGCCGAACAGATCGACCCACGTCCAGAAATCGAGTGTCGGGAACGACAGGCTGGGAAGCCCGGACGGGATCTCGCCGAGCACCGACACACCCTCCGGCTCGGACACGTACACGACGCCGCCGACGAGCACGAGCGCGATCAGCGGTCCCGGGAGCCTCGGCGTGTACCGCTTGGTCAACCTCAGGATCACGATCGTCGAGACGCCGACGACCACGCTTGCGAGCGACGCGTCGGGGATGCTCGTGACGATCTCACCGACATCGGTGACCCACTCCCCGGTGTCGACCGAGATGTTCATGATCTTCTCGACCTGCGACGTCATGATCTCGATACCGAGGCCAGCGAGGAACCCGACGAGGACCGACTTCGAGATGAACCGCACCATCGATCCGGCCTTCACGAGCCACAACAGGATCAGCACGACACCGGTGAGCATCGCCACGCCCAGAGCCAGTTCCTCGGGCATCGCACCGGTCTCCGCAGAGAGCGAGGGGATCACGCCGGCCAGCAGTGCGGCGATCGTCGCGTCGGGTCCGGTGACCAGTTGTCGTGAGCCCGAGAACAACGCGAACGCGATCGCGGGCAGGATGGCGGCATTGATGCCGATGATGATGGGAAGCCCGGCGGCCTCGGCGTAGCCGATGTTCAACGGCAACGCCAGCGCTGCCAGCGTGACGCCGGCGAAGATCTCGGTGATCAGGCTGGCGCGCTTGCCGGGGAGCAGCACGGAAGCCGGCCGGGGGAAACGCAACCGTGCGACCGGCTCGTCCTGGGTGACGCTCATGTCCAGCTGCCCTCGGTCAATCCGTGATCAGCGCGTCGGCCCACCACGCCGGCGGCGCGAGCGGCGCCGACATCGGCGGGCCTGTGACGAGCGTCGGGCCGACGACCGGCCAGTGGTAGGGGTCGATCGTGCGCTGGCGGACGACGATCGACTCCTTCGTGACGTTGAACACGGTGAGGTCCTGACTGATCACCGCAGGACCGTCGTACTTCGTGCGCATCTCCTCGAACACCGGACCGATCGTCTGGTGGTCGACCACGAGGTGCCACATCGCGGACATCCGGACGCCGGCTTTCGCGAACACCATGCCTGCCGCAGCGGGGCTCGTGTGCGCACCGTTCACGATCATTTCGGCCACCGGCAGTGGCATGCCCCCCTTCTGCGACAGGACCGATGCCGTCGGGAAGGTCTCGTGGATCAGCAGGTCGGCGCCGTCGCACGCCTCGACGAGGTGCCGGCACGGGCGTGTGTCGCCGGAGAACACGACGCTGCGACCCGCGTAGTCGAGCCGGTAGCCGACCGCGCCGTTGTGGATGTGGATCACCGGGAACGAGGTGATCGTCACGCCATTGCGCTGGTACACGACCTCGGGACGGTCGTACGGCACCTCGGTGGTGCTCATGCGAGCTCCCGACTGCCCGGGGTGGCCGCACAGCGACTCCATGTCCCACGCGTGGGCCATCTCGAGATGACGGGCGTACGCCTGGGTCCCGAACCGCTCGTGCTCACCGGCGGGACCCCAGACCTCCACCGGGTCGCGCCGGCCGGCCTTGGCGAGGCTCCACAGCAGGGTCGGCATGTCGCCGACGTGGTCGGCGTGCAGGTGGGAGAGGAACACCTTCGTCGTCGCCGTGACCGGCAGTCCGAGGCCGTTGAAGTTGGCCAGCGCGCCCGAGCCGAGGTCGAAGAAGAAGAAGTCCTGTTCCGGGTTGCCGACCTCGATGAGCAGCGATGCCGCCGCCTGGCCCTTCTTGACGAACGGGTCCCCGCTGCCGAGGATGGTCACGCGGATCTCGTCGGGACGGACCGACTCCGCGCCGGGTTCCAGCACCGCGGCGTACGGCCCGATCGGGGTTCCGACGACCGGCGTCGTCGTCAATGGCATCGTGCCGCCGTCATGGGCCAGCTCGGTGAGTTCGTTGATCTCACTCGTCATGATTCGCTCCGTTCGATTCGACCGTGCCGCGTTCGCGGCTGCCTCACGATTCGAAGGTACGGAACGGACCGTCCCTCGGCATCCGCCAGATGGGCGGAGTCCCCCCGCCGCGACCGAGACTGGGAGAATCCGCTGCTCTGGGGGAGGCTGGAGACGGCCGTTTGCGACATGCTCAGCAGGTGACCACAAGAACTACGGGGTCGAGATGACGGAGCACACGAACAGCGACCACACATCATCCGATCCGGAGCCGTCGAGTGAGCTCGAGGCGGCACTCGTCGCCCGGGGCTCACGCATCGCGCTCGCCGGCTTCGTGTTCTCGGTGTTGTTCGTGATCGCTTGGTTGCTGCTGCGGGCGTCGCCCTCGTTCGATTCCACCGACGACGAGCTGTCCCGCTACTACCTCGACCCCGATCAGCGACGCGACTCGGCGATCGCCGGCCTCTACATCATCCCGCTGGCGAGCATCGCCTTCATCTGGTTCATGGCCGCACTCCGCGACCGCTACCTCCGTGCGACAGCCCGGGAGAACACCATCTTGTCGACCGCCCAGGTCGTCGCCGGTGCGCTCGTGGTGACGTCGCTGTTCACGATCGCTGCGGTGGAGTTGGCCGTGGTCTGGCTGGCCGAGACCGGTGAACTCTTCGACGTCGACTCGGCGCGCTCGCTCCTCGCGATCGGTCAGTCGACGTCCGACATCATGGCACTGCGCTCGGCGGCGGTGTTCGTGGGGGTGAGTGCAACGCGGGCGGTGCGCTCGGGTCTGTTCCCGCGCAGTTACGGGGTCTTGAGCATGGTGACCGCGCTTGCGCTCCTCCTGGTGTACGGCGCGCTGCCCGGAGTGGCGCTGCTCTTCCCCGCCTGGGTGGCGGGGTCGTCCGTCCTCATCCTGTTGCGTCGTCGCGCAATCGACGTGGCTGACGGTGCGTGAGTGAGGCGGTGAGTCGTGCTGCGGCTGGACTCCTTCGTGGCACCCGAGCTCGTGGACGAGGTGACCGCGACCCTCGCTGCGCACCCGGGGGTCCGTCATGTCACGACCGGTGCGACGACCGCGGAGGGACTCGTCACGTTGTCAGCTGAGGTCAGCGCCGCCACTGCGGATGCCGTCATCGAGCGGCTGGCCGATCTGGGAATCGCATCGGATGATCTGACGCTGTGGCGCGTGCCGGGCATCCAGCCGCTCGGCTGGCAACGCCGGACCCGGTCGGAGGAATCCGACGTCGAGGTCTGGGCAGAGATCGTCGGGCGGGCCGACGAGAACGCCACGTTGGCGTCGAGGTACCTGTTGTTCATGATCTCGGCCGGGATCATCGCCGGCATCGGTGTGCTCACCGGAGCGGCGGTGCTGCTCGTCGGCGCAATGGCGATCAGCCCCGACCTTCTCCCCATCTCCGCGAGTGCGATCGGGATCGTCGAGCGCCGCTGGCACCTGGCGCTGCGGGCGATCAGGGTGTTGCTGATCGGTCTGGCGAGCGGGGCGCTGGGGGCATTCGCCGCAACGGCGCTGCTTCGGCTGTTCGGCAGGGTGGAGGACGACCTCCGCCTCGCCGACACGGTGATGGGCGAGGCCCTGACCGAGATCGGACCCGGCAGCCTGATGGTGGCGGCGGTCGCTGGTGTCGCAGGCATGATGGCGTTCGAGCGACCGAGCGGCGCCGCGGTCGGCGTCGCGATCTCGGTGACGACCATCCCGGCAGCGGCCTACGTGGGTGCAGCGATGGCGATGGGCCGCGACGACCCGATGTGGGGCGCGCTCGGCGTGCTGCTCGCCAACATCGTCATGCTCGTCGCGGCCAGCACGGCGACCTTGATGGCGCAGCGACGCGCCCGCCGGCAACGGAGCTGACGGGCGCTGCGGTCGGCCGACCCGTCGCGTCAGGGATCCTGCTCGAGGAGACCGACGTCGCGGGCCGCGCTCACCGCGCCGGAGCGCGAGTTGACGTTGAGCTTGCGGTAGATCGACTCGCAGTGCGTCTTGACGGTGTAGCGGGACACGAAGAGCCGGTTGCCGATCTCGGCGAGCGACAGGTTGGTCGGCAGGTAGTGCAGGACGCGGAGTTCGGCGGTCGTCAACGCCGATGATCCGATCGCCGTGTGACGGCGCAGGTGACCAACGAGTTCGCTGAGTTTGTCCACCTGAGCGATGGCTCGGACACCGTCGGGTTGACCGGAGAGGTAGTCGCGCGCCTCGCGCAGCTGGGTCTCCGCCCCGACCCGATCCCCCAACAGCAGGCTCGCGTGCGCCAGCATGATGCGTACCTGGACGTTCGCCCAGCCGGATATGCCCTTGATGAGCGCGAGCTGGGCGCGTGCGGCCTGCAATTCAGCGCGAGCGTCGTCCACCTCGCCCGTCGCCGCCGCCACGAGCGCGCACAGGGCGTGGACGACGACCATTCCCGGCGTGCGTCCCAGGTCGTGCTCGGTAGCGATCCGCCGTGCTCGGGAGGCGAGGAGGGCCGCAGCTGCGACGTCGCCCTCGGCGTGGGTGATCGCCCCCATCAGTGCGGAGCACTGTGCCTCGAGGGAGGCAGCGCCGAACACCCGTGCCTCCTCCGCTCCCTCGGAGAGCACCTTGACGGCGTCGTCGTCGCCAACCGTCCAGGACCAAGCACCGTAGGCCAGGCACGACGCGGCGTGCCAGATGCCGGGCGGGAGACCACGGTGTGCGGTTGCCGCATCCTGCAGGGCCGGCCGCGCCGGACCCGTGTTCGTCGTCGACCGGAGATCGAGCAGGCACAGCCACGGGATCGACTCCGGGTCAGGGATGGGCCCGGCCGCTTCGATTCCGAGTCGCACCCAGATCGACACCGCCGAGACGTCTCCGGGGCCGAGGGCGGCGAGGGCTCCGCTCAGACAGAGCGCTGGGCTGCGGAGCACCCGATCGCGCGGGAGCGCCTCGATCCATCTCCCGATCGTTGTGTACAGACCGTTCGTGAACGCGAACGGCGTGTGCTCGGCGACGAGTCGCTCGGCGCGATCGAGATCCTGTGCTGCGATCGCATGACGGATCGCCCGGTCTGCGTCGTCGGTGGCTTCGAAGAACGTGCTCGCCCGCTGATGAGCGATGTGCAGCGCCTCGAGGTCGGACCGCTCGAGCTGGGCGGTGAGGGCATCCTGCAGCAGCGCGTGCATCCGGTATGCGCTTTCGCGGCGATCGAGTGGGATCAGGAGAAGTCGCTCGTTCCAGAGACGATGGAGCACCTCGCCGGCATCGTGCCGGCCGGTAACCGCCGCGCACGACGGCCCCGACAACCAGTCGAGCACGCTCACCTGCATGAGGAACTCACGCTCATCGTCGTCGAGTCCCCACAGCCATTCGTGCTCCATGTACTCGAGAATGTTCGAGTTGCGCCCGTCGACTGCAGGTGGGGGCATCACCCGTTGTTGATCGTCGGCGAGCGACGAGAGGCCGGCGAGCCGGACGCCGACCGGCCAGCCCTCGGTCGCAGTGGCGACGGCGTCGATCTCGGCATCGGCGGCGTCCACACCCATGCCGGCGAGCACGAGGGCGACGCCGTCGGGTTCCAACGCGAGAGCGTCGAGGCCGACCTCAGCGATCGTCGAGTGGACGCGCAAGCGGGAGAGAACGTCGAGCTGGCAGGAGCGCCCGACGAGCAGCACCTTCGAGCCGTCCGGGACGTTCGAGATCAGTGCGGTGATCAGATCCGTCGCGGCGTGGTCGGACAGGAGATGCACGTCGTCGAGCACGAGCACGAACGGCACCGAACAGCGGCGGGCGGCACGTCCAAGCGCGGGTGCAATGATCGTCGAATACTCCGCCGACGCGACGCCCACGGCCTCGAGCCCGGCAGGGTCGAAGTCGGTGACGTGGCAGAGCGCCCCCACCAGTTCGGCCAGCAGGGCCGGCGCGATGTCAAGCCTCGCCTCGACATCGATCCATGCGGCGGGGCGCGAATCGTGCGCCACGAGCGCAGCTGCATGTGATGTCTTGCCGTAACCTGCGGGTGCCGTGATCACCGCGACCTTGACCGTCGGGCCGGACAGCTGCTCGAGGACCTTCGAGCGCAGGGCGAGTCCGTCGCCGGGCCGGGGCGGCTCGTAGCGAGAGCCGCAGTTCATCGCGTTCGTACCCAGGACGCCGGCATGATGCCGACAGCGTAGTTGTTGCCGCAAGAACCGAGCCGGATCCGTCACGTGCCGACGTTGTCGCCCCGATCGACGATGTGATCCGTGAACAGCGAAGGCCGCAAGTGCGCATCGACCTCGAACGCCGCGCGGAAGTATCGGACCGCTCGGACGCCGATGACCGTCATCGGGACCGCCATCATTAGCCCGACCAGGCCCCCGAGCACCCCGCCGATCGTCGTCACCAGGAGTACGACGAGCGGGTGGATGCGCAGGGTGCGACCCGTCACGTGGGGATCGACCATGTTCTCGACCACGAGGTTCGCGACGAGCACGACGAGCAGCATCAGCAGGCCGGCACCGAGGCCCTCCTCGGCGATCGCCACGACGACGGCCAACAGTCCGCCGATGAACGCGCCGATGTACGGGATGTACCCGCCGACGAACGTCACCGCTGCCAGGGTGAGGACCATCGGCAGGCCCATTGCGGCCGCGGCCACCGCGACGACGCCGGCGACGACGGCCGACACGATCGTGCGGCCGAGCCAATAGCGTCGCATCACGGTGGCGGCGTCGGTGGCGAAGTAGCCGAGCTGGTCGGCGCGACCAGGCAGCATGCGCTCCTCGGCCGATCGGAGGAACGCGGCGCCCTCCTTCAGCATGTAGTAGAGGATCAAGATCCCGAGCACGGTCCCGGCGATGAGGCCGCTGAGGGTGTCGATGCCCGACACGATCGCCTCGGCCACACCAGCGAGCACGGTCGGCACGAGGCTCTCGATCGCCTCGCTGATGCTCTGCGCGGCGGCCTCGTCGATGCCGAGTTCGCCGAGGGCGGCCTCCAGCTGGCGCAGCAGTTCCTCGCCCTCCCGCACGATCGCGACGACGACCATCCAGACGAAGCCGATCGCCGCAAGGACGATCGACACGACCACGACGCCCGAGGCGAGCGACGCCGGCAGCCGGAACCGCTCGAGCCAACGGACGAGGGGACGGAACAAGGTGGCGAGCACCACGGCGAGGAACAGCGGCAGCACGACCGAGCTCGCCACGGCGAGCGCGCTGAGCACGATCGCTGCCGCGAGAACGAGACCGACGAACCCCCAGGCCAGGCGGCCGCCCTGTACGAGGGCACGGGCGGCCTCACGGGCCGGATCGCGCCTCGGGGCGGTCGCCGTGGCCATCATCGCTCACTTCGATGCCCGAAACCGTCGTCTTACTCGGCCGGG
Source organism: Ilumatobacteraceae bacterium (assembly GCA_963828415.1). GTDB lineage: Bacteria > Actinomycetota > Acidimicrobiia > Acidimicrobiales > Ilumatobacteraceae > Sva-07. The sequence continues at coordinate 602 of CAWHEI010000011.1, read as the reverse complement.
GTGGCGATGTCGCGTCCGTGGACGGTAAGCGCCCAGATGACGCTGACCGACAGGACGATCATCAGGATGCTCCACCACGGCTGGTACGGGAGCCATGCGAAGTTGACGATCGCGCTGATCGCCGCGACGATCGTCCCGATGATCCGCCCGTACATGTGGCCCTTGACGACCGAGAATCCGGCGAGCACCACCAAGACACCGCCGATCAGGTGGATCCAACCCCACGTGGTCGCGTCGAACTCGAAAACCCAGTTCCCGGTCACCACGTAGAACTCGTCGTCGATGATGCCCACCAGGCCGGCCATGAAGTGGAACACCCCGATCATCATCAGCATGATCGCGGCGAACATCGAGTACCCGACCGCCCATGCGCTGCGTTCGCTCATCACATTTCTCCTGTCTCTCATGAAGCCGCCGCGGCGACTGGCGTCGCTCGCCGACGACTTCGCGTTGATGACTCGAACGTACGATCATCCCCACGCCGTTGCCTCGGCCACATTGGCGGATGTTCTGACAAGCCCCCGCCACATATCGAACAGCTCCAGGTGGCCCACGCGAGCCCGTGATTGTCGCTCGGTCTGAAGGGCCACGTGCTCGACGGC
>CAWHEI010000010.1:0-26572 GCA_963828415.1 Ilumatobacteraceae bacterium | reverse complement strand
TCCGCCCGACAGGAGAGGACGCTCGCTGCCACGCCGACCTGGGCGAGCGCCACCGCTGCGATCTCACCGACCGGCCACGGCGTCGGCAGCACCGGATCGGTGCCCGCGACGTCCACCGACCCGCCGACGAGCCATCCACCCAGCTCGGCCAGTTGGTCGAGACGTGCACGTTCCATCGAACAATCATCGCATCACACGGCGGCGACTCAGCCGAGATCGCAGGATCCCGCTACTGGGGGTCGGCCCGGCGCATCGCGAGGAACTCGTCGATCTTCAACAGCTTCGGTGGACGTCTGGCTCCAGGGGGAAGGCGCTTGAATGCCTCGTCAGCGGTGATCAACTCAGGGCCGACGAGATCGACGGTTTCGCCGTCGATCTCGAGCGTTGCCGTGCCGGCCGCCATGACGTTCTGTACCCAATCCGACCGCGACCCGTACACCAACATGAAGGCGAACCCGTCGTCGACCTCGAGCGCTTCGAGCGGCGTGCGATACGGCCGGCCCGATGACCGACCGACATGACGGATCACCTGCCATTTGCCGTTGCGTACCGACCGCGGGTTGAACACCCGCTTGTTGATCTGTCCCCACCACAATGGCATCGGCATCGCTCACCTCCGGCTTGCGACCGTCACCGTAGTGGTCTCGGACGCCGGCGAATTCAGCGTCACCGAGGCCGGTCTCCCTGCCGTCGGCTTGGAACACCTCGATCGCGACGGGGCATGATCGTGCGATGGCACACAGTCTGATCAGCAGGCCCGCGGGTGAGGTGACCGTTCAGCAGGGTGCGGTGGTCTCGAAGGTCGTGCATCGCGGCGACGGGTTGGACGTCACGGTGTTCGGCTTCGACACCGGTGAGCAACTCACCGAGCACACCGCAGCGCGCGCCGCCGTGGTGCAGGTCCTGTCCGGACGGCTCCGCTTCGTCGTCGACGGGGACGAGCTCGACCTCGGCGAGGGATCCTGGTTGCGCATGGACGCCGGCGCTCCCCATTCGCTCGAAGCGATCGAACCGACCGTGATGTTGCTGACGCTGTTCGGTTCCTGACCGACCGGCCTCCGTCCTCGGCAGAGCCCGCCCGGAAACGAGTTGGCGGAGGTGGACGGGAATCCGCAAGGCGTCGCGTTCCCCCAGCGTGTGGGATCAAAAGAGGCCCGAAAGAGTCGGTTGAGAGTAACCCTGAGAGTAACGGCGTGTGCTGAGGCGCAGGAGCGCCGACGCGCGCCCAAGGCACGACCCGGTGCGAGCATTGCTTGCCCGGCGCTCACAATATGCGTATGGTTAGGCGTATGCCTCGCGTTCAGGTGTACCTCCCCGAGGACCTCCACGACGAGCTGAAGAAGCGCGGCTTGCCGGCGTCGGAACTCCTCCAGATCGCACTGCGCGCAGAGCTCGAACGCCAGGACGCCCTCGACGAGACGGCGCGGTATCTCGAGGAACTCGTGGCCGAGGTCGGAGAACCGAGCACACGACAGCAGTCGCAAGCCGACGCCATCGCACGACGCATCCGGGATCGATCGCTCGACCGAGTCAGCTGAACGTGCTCGTCCTCGACGGCGGAGGACTCTCGCGCCTCGCAGCGCGCACGAAGACGTCGGTCTCCCTGATCCGCGCATTGACGGCGCAAGAGTTGTGGCCACCACTCGTTCCCACGATGGTGCTCGTCGAGTCGCTGCACGGCGATGCCGGCCGCGATGCCAACACCAACCGCTTCCTGAAGACGTGCATCATCGAATCCACCGTCAGCGTGGACGTCGCCCGCCGGGCCGCCGAGCTCCGCAGACTCGCTCGCACCGGCTCCGCCGTCGATGCACTCGTCGTCGCGATCGCCGAACCCGGCGGCACGGTCCTCACCGGAGACCGAGCCGACATCGAGGCACTTGCCGCTCACGCCAATCTCGTCAGCGTCGAAGTCATCTGACTCTGCGCCGCCCCAGTTCGGACGGAGGTCCGGCCCGCCATTCTGCACTCACCCCGCTTTCGTAGGGACCAGCCGCACAAAGGTGATATGCGCCCTCGATCGGCCGTGCGGAGCCGAACACTTCGCCGGCGCTACATCGCCGACATGAGCGAACTCGCCCGTGATGATCGCAACTTCACGTCGTTACGCCCTTGCTGCGTTGAACACCAACGGGCTGTGCATCAGCCTGCTACTTCTGCGGAACTGCTTCCGGCGGGGTGAACATGGCTGTGTCCTCGCCGATCTCCTCCGCAATCAGCGCATTGAGCTTCTGGTTCATGGCCGACAGCAGCGCTTCGTCGTACTTGGGATGGGCCGGGTCAGCCAGGTTGTCCATCTCCTCGGGATCCGACTGCAGGTCGTAGAGGGCCACGTCGTTGTCTGCCAGAAGCTGCTGGACCGACGCCGGCAGGTGGTAGTGGCCCATCCCGAAGTAGCGGACCAGCTTGTAGCGGCCGTCGAAGGCGGCACGGAACATCTCGCGCTTTTCGAGGTCCGGCACGCCGATCTCGTTGACGAGGAGTTTGAACGCATCCATGCCGTGATGAAACTCCTCTCCGGCGGCGGCGGCCGCCGCGTCGAACACCTTGGTGGCGTTGCGGGTGAACCATTCCGCGTCGACGGTGGCGATCATGTCGTAGGTCATCAGGCTCCCCCTGCCGGGTGCGGCGCTGCTGCCGCGTGGCCCGACCGACGCAGGATCGCGAACCACACCGGAGAGGTCATGACCGCTCAACAGCGGGTAGCGCTCGCGTCGTTCGTCCTCCGACAGGCCGGCATAGGCCAGGATCGTGGGCACCAGATCGAGATGGGAACCGACCGCATCGGTCCTGCCCGCACCCGGGTGGCGCGGATCGGCGATCACCAACGGCACGTTCACCGATTCCTTGAACGCCACACTGCCCTTCTGGCGCAGGTGATGGGCGCCACCCTGCTCACCGTGATCCGCGGTGAAGATGACGATCGTGTCCTCGATCTGACCGCTTGCTTCCAACGCATCCAGCACCGCTCCGATGTGCCGGTCCACGTCGAGAATGCAGTTGAGATAGTAGTTGACATGGTTGTGCCACATGTCCCGGCGATCCATCGGGATCCGGCCGTAGTACATGTCACACAGGCGCTTGTAACTGCGCACCGCCGCCGGCTGCCCCTCCAGGTCGTCGAAGAACGAGGCCGGCAACGGCGTCTGCCATTTCTGATGATACAGCGGCGTATCGGGCTCACCGAAGATCGGGAACAAACCCTTGACCTGCACCATCTCTTCCGCGTCGGTGTCGAAGAACATCACATCATGCGGGTTGACGAAGTTCACCGCCATGAACCACGGTGCAGCAGCCGCCACTTCGCCAGCGCGCGTGGCCAGCCAGTCGACAGCCTCATCGGCAATCTTGGGATCCTTCAGCGCCCCATCCAACGGGCCGCCCTGCACATCACCGAAGTCCTGGTACTCGGAGAAGCCGTACGGCTCCATCGCATCGCGGGTCCCCTCCGTCGGGAACTCCGAGAGGTGCCACTTGCCCTTGTACACGGTGTGGTAACCCAACTCGCGCAGCATGTGGCCGATGGTGGGCAACGTGTCCGGATCGGCCCTCATGTCATCGATCCACGCGAAGTTCGTGTTGTCGAACATACGGGTGTGCGGCGTATGCCGCCCGGTGTACATCACCGAGCGGGAAGGCGTGCACACCGTCGTGGTGGCGTGGTGATGGTTGAACGACACACCCCGACCGCGAATGCGGTCCCTGCTCGGCAAGACGAAATCCTCCGGCATCGGCTGATGTGCATACTCCTGATCGGTCACGATCAACAGGATGTTGGGTTGCTTGGTCATGATTCACGCTCCTCGTGCGATGAGGTCACTCGGGTTCATCTGGTCCTCTTCGACGTCGCTCATTGCGAGTTCACGGTCCGCACAGCACGCGACCAACACCTTCGACGCCATCCATGTCAGTTCCTCGATCTCCTGAGGCCACTCATGATGGCTGTCGACGGCCACGCTCGCATCCGCCGTACCGGCGGATTGTCGCCCAGCGTCGGACGTCCGGGCACCCTGGGGCCTGTCAACTGATCCGGGACGGCGACTGGTGGCAATGCTTGGCCTTGCGACCACTCCCGCAGGGGCAGGGGTCGTTGCGGCCGGCGGCGGCGAACACGCCCGTGATCTCGTCGGCGTAGCGGCCCTGGCGGAGCAGGTCGGCCATGAGGCGCATCGGCCCGTCGACGTGGTTGAAGAACCGGCGGTAGCCGGCGCACAGGTAGTTGAGGCCGGGTTCGCCGTCGGGCGTGAGGATGAAGCGGTTCTTCGGGCATTCGCCGTGGCAGGCGAAGCGCACCTCGCACGCCCGACAGTAGGCGGGCAGGGTGTCGAGCTTGGCCTGGCCGAAGGCTCGCTGCTGCGGCGACGTGACGAGCTCGACCATCTGGATGTGGGCGATGTTGCCGAGCAGGTGGGCGGGCTCGACGTAGTGGTCGCAGGAGTACACATCGCCGTTGTGCTCCATCACCAGCGCCTGTCCGCACGTCTCGCTGAAGATGCACATGGTCGTCGGCAGGTCGAGCCAACTGGCTAGGGCGGCGTCGAACATCTGCACGAACACCTCGCCCACGTCGCGGCGGATCCACTCGTCGAACACCGTGATCAGGAACGTGCCCCACGCGTCGGAGGCGACCGACCGGGCGGTGACGGCGTCGCCCTCCTGGAAGCCCGTCTCGTTGTCGCGCTCGACGATCGGGATGAACTGGATGTGGCGGAACCCGAGGTCGTCGCGCAGGTACCGGTACACCTCCAGCGGCGCGTGCTGGTTGGCGGCGTTCACGGTGCAGAGCGCGTTCACGTCGACGTCGTGGGCGCGGAGACGGGCGAGCCCGTCGAGCACCTTCGTCGAGCTCGGTCGCCCCTTCTTGTCGACGCGGTACCGGTCGTGCAGCTCCGGCGGTCCGTCGATGCTGATGCCGACGAGGAACCGGTGCTCGGCCAGGAACGCCGCCCACTCGTCGGTCACGAGGGTGGCGTTGGTCTGGATGGTGTGCGCGAGCTGCTGGCCGGGACGGCGGCGCTGCTCCGCGAGCGCCACGGCGCGGCGGAAGAAGTCGACGCCCATCAGGGTCGGCTCGCCACCCTGCCACGCGATCGTCACCTCCCCGTCGGGCTGTGCATCGAGCAGCTGGGTGATGTACCGCTCGAGCGTGTCATCCGACATGCGGAACCGATCACCCGGGTAGAGAGCCTCCTTCGACAGGAAGTAGCAGTACTCGCAGTCGAGGTTGCAGATCGGCCCCGTCGGCTTGACGAGCAGGTGGAACTGCAGGCGGGCGGTCGTGGTCATCGGCCCGAGCTTTGCATGACGGGGATCACGGGGTCAGCCTCGCATCGATCATGGTAACGGGGCCATCTGATCGGGTGGCCAGTCACCCCAGGCTGTGCACGTTCTACACACCGCCGATCACCGGCTTGCCGTGCTTCCGGTGGCTGCAGCGCAATCGCTACCTCTGAGCCAGGTCCACCAGGTCGCTCGCGTGGATCCACCGGTCGGCGAGCGCCATGCCGGCTGCGGACACGATGGCGTCGCGCAACGGGACGGCCCACAGGTGTTCGATGAGGATGATCGCTGCCGCCGATCCGGCGGGGATGGCGTCGGCGACGTACCAGACCTCCTCGTCGGGGATCAGGTGCCCGTCCTCCATCGCGGCAGCCCCGGCCACTGCACCCTCGATCACGGCCTCGTCGTCACCGCCCTCGGCGTAGCCGATGAGCGCTCCGATCACCGCACCCATCTCGGTCGCCTCATCGGGCGCGAGGTCGCTCACCTGGAGCGCAGCGATGTCGCCGGCGTCGTCCTTCTCGACGACGAGGGCGTCGACGATCCGGATGAAGTCCAGCTGGCGGAGCCGATCGAGTTCCGCAGCGATGGCACCCGTGAAGTTCGGCTCGGCGAAGCCGAGCACGAGCATCTGGACGGGACCGAGTTCTCGTGTGTTCGCGTGGTCGCTCATGAGCCGTTCAGGATCCTCTGCTTCTGGGCGTCGAACTCGGACTGCGAGAGCACGCCGGAGTCGAGCAGTTGCTTCAGGTTGGTGAGCTGGTCGACCACGCTGGCGGTGATCGGCGGCGCACTCGGCGCGGCGTACTGCGGGGCCGCTTCGTACTGCGGCTGGGCCTGCTGCGCCTGCAGCTCGGCGATCTCTCGGCTCTGCTGGTCCTCGGCCACCTGCTCCTGTGCGGACTTGGTGCCTGCGTGGTGGGCCACGGCGGCGACCCCTCCGATGATGGCGGCGTTCCGCAACGGCCTTCTGCGTCGGAACATGGTTGACCTCCTCCTCGTTCGCGGACGGATCGATCGCCGTCCTCGGGATCGAACGTACGCCGCCGGGGTCGTCGCGGCGTCCGCCGATCTGGCGGATGTCGAGCGTCGACGTGCCGTCGCGACGGCGGTTGCGCAACGTCAGGATCGATAGCCTGCGGTCCATTCCCCGGGCCATCGTCCATCCCTCGCCGCCGCTCGCCCGTTTCGGCATCGTGCTGCGTCCGTTCCATGTCGACGACTTCGAGCGGGCCCAGGCGGCCAGCGACGACGCGGCGACCGAGTGGGGCGCGTCGATGCCGGCAACCGACGCGGCCGGGGTCGTCGCCTACCTGGATGAGTGCCGCCGCGACGGCGTCCTGCTCGATCTCGTGATCGCTCACGCAACGACCGACGACTACCTCGGCGAGGTGATGATCGCCGTCGGAGAGCACGCCGTCGCCGAGATCGGCTGCCTCCTCGCACCCGACGCACGCGGCCGCGGACATGCCACCGAGGCGTTCGACCTGGTCGTCCCGTGGGCGTTCACGGCGCTCGGGCTCGCACGCATCCAGGCGTTCGTCGCCGTCACCAACCCCGCCGGTCTTGCCCTCACCGAGCGGGCCGGGTTCCGGCGCGAAGGCGTGCTCCGCGCCTACCTGGAGCTCGACGGCGCTCGCGTGGATGCCGTCGTCCTGTCACGCCTCCCCACCGATTGACGTCGCCCGTCACCCGTCAGGGGCGTGCCGCTCCGTTGCGAGGAACGCTCCGAGCGCCGCCCTGTTGGTCGCGTAGAGCTGATCGTCGCCGATGCTGGCGGTGATGCCGTAGCCGTCGAGCAGGTCCTTGACGGCGTCGGATGCGCGGGCTACGGCGAGCACCTGGCTGCGATCGTGGGCCATGGTCACCGAGTCGGCGAGGGCCTCGCTGGCGGTGGGATCGACGTCGGTGACGGACTCGAAGTCGAGCACGATCCACCGGACGGGCTCAGCAGCGGCGGCCTCGACGCGGTCGCGCAACGTGTCGGCGTTGGCGAAGAACAGGGGGCCCGTCAAGCGTACGAAGCTCACCTCGTCCAGATCGGACGGCGGCGTGTCGGGATCGGCGACGGCGGCGAAGCGCTCCATCTCCCAGTCGCCCTCGGGCGGCTCCAAGGTCACCCAAGGCGACCCGGCGACGCGCCGGACCATGTCGACCATCGTGGCCACCACCGCGAGCACGAGTCCCCCGATCGGGCCGAGCACCAGCACGCCCGCCGTGCACCCGAGTGCGATCAGGAACTCGCTGCGGCGCACACGGGCGAACTCACGGAACGAGCGCACATCGATGACCGACACGACCGCGTTGGCCACCAGACCGGCGAGTGCCGCCGACGGGATCTCGGCGACGAGGTCGGTGAAGTACAGCGCGACGACCATGACGATCACGGCGCTCACGAGCGCAGGCGCCTGGGAACGGCTGCCGGCGGCCTCGACGGCTGCGCTGCGCGAGGCGCTCGCGCCGATCGGCATACCGGAGGTGACCGCCGCGGCGACGTTGGCGATGCCCATCGACGCCAGCTCCCCGTTCACCTCCAATTCGTCGTCGTGGCGCCGGGCCGCCGCGCTGGCGACGAGGAGCCCCTCAGCGATCGACAAGACGGCGATCGCCACTGCGGTGCCGAACAGGTCGACCCACGTCCAGAAGTCGAGCGTCGGGAACGACAGGCCGGGAAGACCCGACGGGATCTCACCGAGGACCGAGACGCCATCCGGCTCGGACGCGTACACGACGCCACCGACGAGCACGAGCGCGATCAGCGGGCCGGGCAACTTCGGGGTGTAGCGCTTCGTCAATCGCAGGATCACGATCGTCGAGACGCCGACGACCACGCTGGCGAGCGATGCGTCGGGGATGCTCGTGACGATCTCGCCGACATCGGTGACCCACTCGCCGGTGTCGACCGAGATGTTCATGATCTTCTCGACCTGCGAGGTCAGGATCTCGATGCCGAGACCCGCGAGGAAGCCGACCAGCACCGACTTCGAGATGAACCGCACCATGGAGCCGGCCTTCACCAGCCACAACAGGATGAGCACGGCGCCCGTCAGCATCGCCACACCGAGCGCGAGCTCCTCGGGCAACGCTCCGGTCTCCGCGGCGAGCGACGGGATGACACCGGCCAGCAGTGCGGCGATCGTCGCGTCCGGCCCCGTGACGAGGTGGCGTGAGCCCGAGAACAACGCGAAGGCGATGGCGGGCAGGATCGCGGCGTTGATGCCGACGATCACCGGCAGGCCGGCCGTTTCCGCGTACCCGATGTTCAAGGGCAACGACAGCGCCGCCAGCGTGACACCGGCGAAGATCTCGGTGATCAGCGAGGCGCGCGTGCCGGGCAGCAGCACGCCGCCCGGTCGGGGCAGCACGGCTCGTTCGGTCTGTTCTTCATGGGTCACGTTCATGTCCAGCCTCCCTCGGTCAATCCGTGACCAGGGCGTCGGCCCACCACGCCGGCGGCGGGAGTGGGGCCGACATCGGTGGTCCCGACACGAGCGTCGGGCCGACGACCGGCCAGTGGTACGGATCGATCGTGCGCTGGCGGACGACGATGGACTCCTCGGTGATGTTGAACACCGTGAGATCCTGACTGATCACTGCGGGGCCGTCGAACTTCGTGCGCATCTGCTCGAACACCGGACCGATCGTCTGGTGGTCGACCACGAGGTGCCACATCGCCGACATCCGCGCGCCGGCCTTCGCGAAGACCATGCCTGCCGCGCCGGGGCTCGTGTGCGCCCCGTTCACGATCATCTCGGCAACCGACAGCGGCATCCCCGCCTTCTGCGACAGCACCGACGCGGTCGGGAAGGTCTCGTGGATCAACAGGTCGGCGCCGTCGCATGCCTCGACGAGGTGCCGGCACGGGCGCGTGTCACCGGAGAACACGACGCTGCGACCCGCATATTCGAGTCGGTAGCCGACGGCGCCGTTGTGGATGTGGATCACCGGGAACGAGGTGATTGTCACACCGTTGCGCTGGTACACGACCTCGGGACGGTCGTACGGCACCTCCGTGGTGATCATGCGGGCCCCGGACTGACCGGGGTGGCCGCACAGCGACTCCATGTCCCACGCGTGGGCCATCTCGAGGTGACGGGCATACGCCTGGGTGCCGAACCGCTCGTGCTCACCGGCCGGTCCCCAGACCTCCACCGGGTCGCGCCGGCCGGCCTTGGCGAGACTCCAGAGCAGGGTCGGCATGTCGCCGACGTGGTCGGCGTGCAGGTGGGAGAGGAACACCTTGGTCGTCGACGTCACCGGCAGTCCGAGGCCGTTGAAGTTGGCGAGAGCGCCGGAACCGAGGTCGAAGAAGAAGAAGTCCTGCTCGGCGTTGCCGACCTCGATGAGCAGCGATGCCGCCGCCTGCCCCTTCTTCACGAACGGGTCCCCGCTGCCGAGGATCGTCACACGGATCTCGTCGGGGCGGATGGATTCGGCGCCGGGTTCGAGCACCTCGGCGTACGGCCCGACCGGGGTTCCGATGACGGGCGTGGTTGTCAGGGGCATCGTGGCGCCGTCGGAGGCCAGCTCGGTGAGTTCGTTGATCTCACTCGTCATGAGTCGTTCCGTTCGATTCGACCGTGCCGCGTTCGCGGTTGCCTGACGCTTCGAACGTACGAAACGGATCGTCCCTCGACATCCCCCAGATGGGCGGAGTCCCGCGGCGGAGACAGGGTGGCGGGCAATCGGCTGTTCTGGCGGATGCCGACCGACCACGGTCGGAGGATGCTCGAAGGGTGAACACCCGCATCGTGAGGGCACGATGACCGGCCGGCCTGACGTCGGCCCGGAGTCGTCGAGTTCCGCTTTGCCGGATCCGACGCTGCCAGGTGAACTCGAGGCGGCACTCGTGGCGCGGGGCTCGCGTATCGCGCTCGCCGGGTTCGTGTTCTCGGTGCTGTTCATCATCGCGTGGCTGATGTTGCGTGCGTCACCCTCGTTCAGCTCCACCGACGACGAGCTGACCAGCTACTACCTCGACCCCGATCAGCGACACAGCTCGGCGATCGCCGGCCTGTACGTGATCCCGCTGGCGTGCATCGCCTTCATCTGGTTCATGGCCGCACTCCGCGATCGCTACCTCCGCTCGGCGGCCAGGGAGAACACCATCCTGTCGACCGCTCAGGTCGTCGCCGGTGCGCTCGTGGTGACGTCGCTGTTCACGGTCGCGGCGGTGGAGCTCGCCGTGGTCTGGCTCGCCGAGACCGGCGACCTCTTCGACGTCGACACGGCGCGCTCGCTCCTCGCGATCGGCGAGTCGACGTCCGACATCATGGCGCTGCGCTCGGCGGCGGTGTTCGTGGGTGTCAGTTCCACGCGCGCGGTGCGCTCCGGGTTGTTCCCGCGCAGCTACGGGGTCCTGAGCCTGGTGGCCGCGCTCGCGCTGCTCCTGGTGTACGGGGCCGTCGCCGGAGTGATCCTGCTCTTCCCCGCCTGGGTGGCCGGTTCGTCCGTCCTCATCCTGGTACGCCGTCGGGCGATCGACGTCGCGGACGGTGCGTGAGGAACGAGGGCTGAGCTGTGTTGCGCTTGGACTCCTTCGTCGCTCCCGAACTCGTCGACGAGGTCACGACGACCCTCTCCGCACACCCGGGCGTCCGCCACGTGACGAGAGGCGCCACGACCACGGACGGGATGGTCACGTTGTCGGCCGAGGTCAGCGTCGCGAATGCGGACGCCGCCGTCGAGCGGCTGGCCGACCTCGGGATTGCGTCGGATGACCTGACGCTGTGGCGCGTGCCGGGCGTCCAGCCCCTCGGCTGGCAACGACGGACCCGGTCGGAGGAATCCGACGGCGAGGTCTGGGCCGAGATCGTCGGGCGGGCCGACGAGAACGCCACGTTGGCGTCGAGGTACCTGTTGTTCATGATCTCGGCCGGGATCATCGCCGGCATCGGTGTGATCACCGGATCGGCGGTGCTGCTCGTCGGCGCGATGGCGATCAGCCCCGACCTGCTTCCCGTCTCGGCGAGCGCCATCGGGATCGTCGAGCGCCGCTGGAAGCTGGCGCAGCGCGCGATCAGGGTGTTGCTGATCGGTCTGGCCAGCGGGGCGCTGGGGGCGTTCGGGGCAACGGCACTGCTCCGGCTGTTCGACCGGGTCGACGACGACCTCCGCCTCGCCGACACGATGATGGGGGAGGCGCTGACCCAGATCGGCCCGGGCAGTCTGATCGTGGCGGCGGTCGCCGGCGTCGCGGGCATGATGGCCTTCGAGCGACCGAGCGGCGCCGCGGTCGGTGTGGCGATCTCGGTGACGACCATCCCCGCTGCGGCCTACGTCGGAGCGGCGATGGCGATGGGCCGAGACGACCCGATGTGGGGTGCGCTCGGGGTGCTGCTCGCCAACGTCGTCACGATGATCCTGGCCAGCACGGCGACGCTGGCAGCCCAGCGGCGGTCACGTCGGCGCCGAGGCTGACGCGCCGTGGCGCGATCGCCGAGCAGCCGCCCGACGGGTCCGGTCAGGGATCCGGTTCGAGGAGTCCGACGGTGCGGGCGGCGTTCACGGCGTCGGAGCGCGAGCTGACGTTGAGCTTGCGGTAGATCGACTCACAATGCGTCTTGACGGTGTAGCGCGACACGAAGAGCCGGTTGCCGATCTCGGCGAGCGACAGATTGGTCGGCAGGTAGTGCAGCACGCGGAGCTCCGCGGTCGTCAGGGCGGACGATCCGATCGTCGTGTGGCGGCGCAGGTGACGGACGTTCTGCGTGAGCTTGTCGACCTGCGCGATGGCTCTCACCGCATCGGGTTGGAGAACGAGGTAGTCACGCGACTCGCGCAGCAACGTCTCCGCACCGAGCCGATCGCCCAGGAGCAGGCTCGTGTGGGCCAGCATCACCCGCGTCCACACGTTCGCCCAACCGGACACCCCCTTGAAGAGCGCGAGTTGCGTGCGGGCGAGCTGCCAGTCGGCACGGGCGGCGTCGACGTCACCCGTCACCGCCGACACGAGCGCACACAGGGCCCTGACGACGAGCATCCCCGGAGTGCGGCCGAGGTCGTGCTCGTCGACGATCCGCCGTGCCCGCGCCGCCCAGCGGGCAGCAGCTGCAATGTCGCCCTCGGCGTGCGCGATCATCCCCAGCAGCGCCGCGCACAGGGCCTCGAGGGCGGCGGCGCCGAACACCCGTGCCTCCTCGGCTCCCTCGGTGAGCGCCTTGGTGGCGTCGTCGTCACCGACCGTCCAGGACCAGACGCCGTAGGCGAGGCAGGATGCGGCGTGCCAGATGCCCGGCGGGAGACCACGGTAGGCGATCGCGGCGTCCTCCAGGGCAGGCCGGGCCAGTCCCGTGTTCGTCGTCGAGCGGAGTTCCAGCAGGCAGAGCCAGTGCATCGACGTCGGGTCGGGCGTGGGCCCAACCGCCTCGGCGCCGAGCCGCAACCAGATCGACAGCGCCGGCCCGTTCCCGAGCCCGAAGCTGGCGAGAGCGGCGCTCAAGCAGAGTGCAGGGCTGCGCACGACGTGGTCGCGCGGCAACCATTCGATCCATCGGCCGATGGTGGCGTGGAGGCCGTTCGTGTACGCGAGCGGCGTGTGCTCGACGACGAGCCGTTCGGCTCGTTCGACGTCGAGCGCCTCGATCGCGTGACGGATCGCCCGGTCGGCGTCACCGGCCTCCTCGAAGAACGTGCTCGCCCGCCGGTGGGCGTCGCGCAGCTTGTCGAGGTCGGACCGCTCGAGCTGGGCGACGAGGGCGTCCTGGAGCAGCCCGTGCATCCGGTACGCGTCCTCGCGGCGATCTAACGGGATGAGGAGCAGCCGTTCGCTCCAGAGTCGGTGGAGCACCTCACCGGCGTCCGGACGGCCGGACACCGCCGCGCAGGACGGCCCCGTCAACCAGTCGAGCACACTCACCCGGAGCAGGAAGTCGCGCTCGTCCTCGGCGAGATCTCCCAACCATTCGCTGGCGAGGTATCCGACGACGTTCGGATCGTGTGGGCTGACGTCCGACGGTGCCACCGGTTGGCGCTCGTCGCCGGCGAGCGATGCGAGGCCGGCGAGCCTGACACCGACCGGCCAACCCTCGGTCGCCGCGGCCACGGCATCCACGTGGTCGACAGAGGCGTCCACGCCCATGTCGGCCAGGACGGCGGCGACCTCATCGGGCGCCAACGAGAGGGCGTCGACGCCGATCTCGACGACCTTCGACTCGACGCGCAGGCGCGAGAGCACGCTCAGTTGGCACGAACGTCCGACGAGGACCACCGTCGAGTCCTGCGGGACGTTCGAGACCAGTGCGGTGACCAGATCGAGGGCGGCGTGATCGGTCAACCGGTGCGCGTCGTCGAGCACGAGCACGAAGGGCACCGAGCAGGCGCGAACGGCGCGACCGAGCGCGGACGCGCCCACCGCCGGATGCTGCGCCGACGACAGGCCGGCGGCATCCAGACCGGTTCGATCGAGGGCGGTGACCTCGGTGAGCGCAGCCACCAGCTCGACGAGCAGTGCCGGGGCCTCGTCGAGCCTCGTCTCGACATCGATGAACGCGACGGGCCGTTGCTCCTGCGCGGCGAACGCGGCGGCGTGCGACGTCTTGCCGTAGCCCGCCGGCGCCGTGATCACCGCGACCCTGACCGTCGGGTCGGACAGCTGCTCGAGGACCTTCGAGCGCAGGGCGAGCCCATCGGCGGGGCGCGGTGGTTCGAAGCGAGCGCTGCGGCTCGTCGCGTCCGTGCTCCGGGCAGCCCGCATGGTCGAGCCAGCGTAGTTGCTGCCACAAGGTCCGCGCCCGATCCGTCACGTGCCGACGTGCTCGCCCCCATCCAGGAACCGGCCGCCGGCGAGCATCGCCGCTCGACGACGGTCATCGCCCCCGAAGGCCGCCCGCAGGTACCGGACGGCTCGCACCCCGATGACGGTCATCGGGACCGCCAACATCAGCCCGATCAGGCCCCCGAGCACCCCGCCGACCGTCGTGACCAGCAACACGACGAGCGGGTGGATGCGCAGGGTACGACCAGTTACGTGCGGATCGACCATGTTCTCGACCAGCAGGTTCGCAACGAGCACCACGACCAGGATCAGGACGCCGGCACCGAGCCCCTCTTCGGCGATCGCCACGACGACGGCCAAGAGGCCGCCGATGAACGCACCGATGTACGGGATGTACCCACCGACGAACGTCACGATCGCCAGGGTGGGGACCATCGGCAGACCCATCGCGAGCGCGGCCAACGCGACGACGCCGGCGACCACGGCCGACACGATCGTGCGGCCGAGGTAGTAGCGACGCATCACGGTGGCGGCGTCGGTGGCGAAGGAGCCGAGCTGGTCGGCGCGGCCGGGAAGCATGCGCTGCTCCGCCGCCCGGAGGAACGTCCCGCCCTCCTTCAGCATGTAGTAGAGGATCAAGATGCCGAGCACGACCCCTGCGATGAAGCCGCTCAAGGTGTCGATCCCCGACACGATCGCCTCGGCCAGACCGCTGAGCACGGTCGGCACGAGGCTCTCGATCGCCTCGCTGATGCTCTGCGTCGCAGACTCGTCGATGCCGAGTTCGCCGAGGGCTGTCTCCAGCTGACGCAGCAGCTCCTCGCCCTCCCGCACGATCGCGACGACGACCATCCAGACGAAGCCGATCGCCGCAAGGACGATCGACACGACCACGACACCCGAGGCGAGCGACGCCGGCAGCCGGAACCGCTCGAGCCAACGGACGAGGGGACGGAACAAGGTGGCGAGCACCACGGCGAGGAACAGCGGCAGCACGACCGAGCTCGCCACCGCGAGCGCGCTGAGCACGATCGACGCGGCGAGCACGATCCCGACGAAACCCCAGGCCAGACGGCCCCCGCCCCGTAGGACACGGGCGGCCTCATGCGCCGGATCTCGCTCAGAGGCGGTCGCCGTCGTCACCACCGCTCCTCCGATGCCCGATGCCTACATCACTGCGCCGGCGTGGCGATGTCGCGTCCGTGGACGGTGAGCGCCCAGATGACGCTGACCGACAGGAAGATCATCAGAATGCTCCACCACGGCTGGTACGGGAGCCATGCGAAGTTCACCATCGCGCTGATCGCCGCGACGATCGTCCCGATGATCCGCCCGTACATGTGGCCCTTGACGACGGACAGACCCGCCAGCACCACCAGCACGCCGCCGATCAAGTGGACCCATCCCCACGTGGTCACGTCGAACTCGAACACCCACTTTCCGGTCACCACGTAGAACTCGTCGTCGACGATCCCGACCAGGCCGGCAATGAAGTGGAACACCCCGATCATCATCAACATCACTGCCGCGAACATCGAGTATCCGACCGCCCATGTGCTGCGTTCACTCATCACACTCTCCTGTCTCTGAGGAAGTCGCAGAGGCGACGTGCGCCGTCGCCGACAACTTCGCGTTGATACTCCGAACGTACGGCCATCTCACCGCGCCCGCCTCCGCCATAAAGGCGGATGCCGAACGGGTCTACGGCTTGGTCCAAATCGGGACTCGCCGCGCGCACCGGCCATGCAGCTCTCCTCGACAACGCTCGCCATCGCCCGGTCCCCCGGTCCAACGCGACCCCATCGGCGCGGGCACCCTTGGGGGTGCATATGTGCCAAACTCAAGAAATCGGGCCGGATCGCGTCACAGAATCGGCGTTCCACAGGCATGTGTCTATGTGGAGGCAGTGTGGAAGCTCCGGGTGGGTGCCGAGGCGTACTACTTGTCGCAGGTGGCGAGCGGGCTCGACGAGTACTACACGGGCGCTGGGGAGACGCCGGGTGTCTGGGTCGGCAACGGTGTCGAGTCACTCGGGCTGGTCGGCGAGGTCGAGCCGGCTGACCTTCGCGCGGTGCTGGCCGGCCTGGCACCGGGTACCGCGCTGACGCCGAACGGGACGACGCTGCGTGCTCATCCTCGGCGGGTGCCGGGGTTCGATCTGACGTTCTCGGTGCCGAAGTCGGTGTCGGTCGCCTACGCGCTCGGCGACCGTCGGGTGCAGCATCTGATCGTCACCGCGTGTGAGGCGGCACTCGCCGAGACGTTGGGCTGGTTGGAGCGTGAGGCGTGCTTCGTGCGGCGCGGGACGAACAAGGCCGAGAACCGCGGGACGTGGGGTGAGGCGTGGGGCACACGTCGGATGGTGGCGCGCGGGTTCGTCGGTGCCGCCTATCGGCATCGGACCTCGCGGGCCGGGGATCCGCATCTGCATTGGCATGTGCTCGTCGCCAACCTCGCCCAGGGGATCGACGGTCGTTGGTCGGCGTTGGACGGGCGGGCGATCTATGACACTGCCCGTACCGGCGGTGCGGTGTTCCAGGCGGCGATGCGCCGCCAGCTCACCGCTGCGCTCGGTGTCGAGTGGGGCCCGGTGCACGAGGACGCGGCCGAGATCGCCGGCATCCCACACACCGTGTTGCGCGAGTTCTCACGGCGGCATGAACAGATCGCCGAGTGGCTCGAGGAGGCCGGCGAGGCGGGCCCTGCGGCTGCGGCGGTCGCGCAACGCGCGACTCGCGCCCGCAAGCAGATGCCGGCGGACTTCTCGGCGGTCGAGGCCGACTGGCAGACCCGGGCCGAGGCGGCAGGTTGGGGGCCGGTCCAGCTCGAGCAGCTCCTGGCCTCAGCAATCCCAGCAGCGGTGCGCGGTGGGTTCGTGGTCGAGGACGAGTCGTGGCGTCACGGTGTCCGGTCGGTGATGACACGGCTGGTCGGGTGCGAGGAGTGGCTCGACTGGTTGCTCGATCACCGAGTCACGGCCCACGACGGGACGTTCACCCGCCACGATCTCACCCGAGCTGTCACGTCAGCGCTACCGGCGTCGACGTCGATGGAGGTTGCGGAGGCCACCGTGCAGCGAGCGCTGGGTTCACCGGCGGTGGTGCCACTCGGCGACCACTCACCCCAGTTGATGGTCGGAAGTCCTGATTGTCGAGTGATCACCGACGATCGCGTGCGGACCTACACCTCGCGGTCGCTGCTCGCGCTCGAGGAGCGACTGGTCGAGCAGCTCGTCCGCGGCGTCAACGCCGGCGTCGGCGTGCTGGAACACGGACGTGTCGAGGCCGCCGTCGCTGCGTCGACGCTGGGCGACGACCAAGCAGCGGCGGTGAGGTCGCTGACCTTGTCGGGTGATCGGATCTCGGTGCTCGTCGGTCGGGCGGGCACGGGCAAGACGCACACCCTCGGCACGGTCCGAAGGTTGTACGAGAACGCCGGGTTCACCGTCATCGGCTTGGCACCGTCGGCACGGGCCGCCCGCGAGCTCGAAGCTGGCGCCGGGATCGACTCGACCACGCTGGCTCGCCACCTCGTCGAGCACCGCGACATCGACGCTGGCACCGTGGTCGTCGTGGACGAGGCCGGCATGGCCGCGGTGCGTGACCTGGCCCGTGTCGTGGATCAGGTGACACGGATCGGCGCCAAGCTGGTCCTCGTCGGTGATCACCACCAACTCCCCGAAGTCGCCGCCGGCGGAGGCTTCCGCGCTGCACTCGACGTCCTCGGTGACCGCGTCGCCGAGCTCACCGTCAACCGCCGCCAACACGCCGCATGGGAACAGGCAGCCCTCGGTCAACTCCGCCACGGCGACATCACCGCAGCGTTCGCCACCTACCAGGCGCACGGTCGGGTCGTGCTCGACGACGACCGCCACGCACTCCGCCAGCGCGCGATCACCGACTGGAACACGCTCCGATCCGACGGCGCCACGCTGATGCTCGCCGGCACCCGCGCCGAAGCGCACCAACTGAACACCCTCGCCCGACAGGTCCTCGCCGATACCGGTGAACTCGACCTCGAACGAGCCGTCACGATCGGCGGACGATCGTACGCACCCGGCGAACACGTCATCTTGCGCCGCAACCACCGAGGCCAACACCTCGCCGACGGGACCGCGTTCGCGGTCGACAACGGGATGCGCGGCCACCTCACCCGCATCGACGCGGCCGGCGCCCACGTCACGTTGACGAGCGGTGAGGAGATCGTGCTGGACCGCGGCTACCTCGCAGCGGGGTGGCTCGACTACGGCTACGCGTCCACGGTCCACACCGCACAAGGAGTCACGTGCGACCACGTTCTCGTCGTCGGCCCGGCCGGCCTGTACCGAGAAGCGGTCTACGTTGCGATGTCACGGGCCCGGCTGTCGGCGTGGATCTATGGCACCACCACAGAAGTGATCGGCGTGACAGAGCGGCACGCCACCGGCATTCCGCTACCGGGCGAACGCGCCGAGAACCCGGAGCACGAGCTGATCGAGCGAATGCACGTGTCCGGTACGAAGCAGCTCGTCTCGACTCGGGACGCTGAGGCGGCACGCATCAGCGATCTCGCCGCCGAGGTCCCGGTCGCCACGCTGCTCGACCTGGCACAACGGGCACGGCACGCCGAGCACATCGCCGTATGCGAGGGCCACACTGACCCGGCCGAGCTGCAAGTCGACCTCGATCGGGCCGTGTCGTTGCGGACGCACGCCAAGATCGGCCGTCGGGTGCGGGCACTGGATCGAGACAACGTCGGCCACCTCCTCGCCCTCCACGACGTCGACGGCACCTGTGACGTCCTGTTCGTGAACGACCAGGGCCGCTCGGCAACCCGGACGATGGCCTGGAGCCAACTCGTGGCCATCGATCAACCCGAGCCCACCGCACTCACCCCGCAGGCATTGACGACACTCCAGCGGAACACCGACCATGTCGAGCGGGCAGTGCGTGATTGGACAGACGCGCTCGCTCACCACGGCATCGAGCCCGGTGACGCAGAACGCTTCCAGCGCGCCGCGAACGTCGCGGCTGAGCGTGCGGCTCACCTGATGCGCGCCGACCCTCCCGAGTGGCTCACAACCTGGCTCGGCCCACGGCCGACCGACGGTCCGGGAGCCGCCGTGTGGGACGACTCCGTCGCTCGGATCGCCCGTCACCGAGCCGCCCACGAGATCGACGACGCCACACCGGGACTCGGCCCAGAGCCACCCGAGGCGGGAGCGGCCGCGACTTGGCAAGAGACGATGCTGCGGACGCTGCGCGATCGCATTTGGCTGACCGAACGTCAACCCGAACCACAGCCCATTCACGCGACGATGTCGCCGACGGCGACGCACGAACGACGAGCCGAACTCCAAGCACTGATGCACACCGCACCGGCCGACCACCGCGAACTCATCGAACGTCTCACCACCGGCAACGCCGGCACCACGGAAGTCCACGACCACCTCATCGCCGCAGTCAACGCCCAACAAGAGCGGCGCGACTGGATCGTCGCCAACTGGCCCCACGTCGTCGAACTCGAGCAACTCAACGCACTGATCGCCGCCCAACCTGCGTTCGCCCACTGGCCGACAGCGGTACCGCCAGCAGGTCCAGGCCGTACTCGACGCCATGGCTTGTACCGCTTCTCCGCCACCATCGCGTGAGCAACGCACACTGGCCACGCTCGACCAGGAAGCGGCCGCCAACGACCCCGTTCGACAGGCCCAAGCAAAGATCCACGACCTCGACCAACTTGCCATCCGGGTCGCGACGAGCGCCGAACGGGCGGCCGTCGACGACGCACTGCGTGCGGCACGAGTCGAGCTTCGACAAGCTCGCCGAGAGCAACACATCGACGACGTCTTCGCCCGATACGGCGGCAGCGCCCACGACGACGCCATGCGAGCGACGCCGTCTCACCGTCGGCTACGACGTCCTCACCGACCCACCCGACTGGGTCGTCGAACACCTGCGACGACTGCACGACGACGGCCGCCTCGGCGCTACCCGGATCGATGCTCTGGCTACCCGGATCGTGGACGCCGCGGTGCACCTCGACCGGCACGGGTCACCTCCCCGACGGCTGGGCCGAGTTCGGGCTGCGTCCAGCCACCCGCCCGGTACCCGTCATCGAGATCGAGGTACCCGGGCCGTGATCCGGGTAGCCAGTCGGGCGGTGATCCGTGACGTCCCAGTCGAACGATCGCCGACATGAACGAACCCACGGACAACACCCCACACGCTCACACACCACGACCACCGCTGCTCGTCACCATCCCGCAAGCGGCAGAACTCCTCGCTGTCAGCAGATCGACCGTCTACCAACTGATCTGGGACGACGAACTCGCACCGATCCGCATTGGCCGCAGCGTCCGACTCACCATCGACGACCTCCAGGGCTACGTCCAGCGAAAGCGAGCAGCCTGAGCGAGTCGGAATCCGGATCAGTCGTCGTCGCCGTCCGCGTCCTGAGGCGGGCGGGGGTCGAGCAGCAGGAACGCCTTCTCGCTCACCTGGCGTGGTCGCTCGCCTTCGTGCTGCACGTAGCCCCGGGTCGTCGAGACGTCCGTGTGGCCGACGAACTGGGCGACGTCGGCGATGTCGAGCGAGCCAGAGGCGTAGAGGTTGGTGACGACCGACCGCCGCCCGGCGTGGGTGCCGAGCCCGGACGGATCGAGCCCGGCTCCTGACGCAGCGGCGCGGATCGCGCGGTCGACGTGTTGGCGGAGCACCGGACGACCGGTCGGCGTCGTGAACACGAGGTCGAGGTGCTCGCCGTCGTACACGACCTCGGGCCATGCGGTCGGGAGCTTCTCGATGTCGGACTGTTGATCCTCGCGGCGGCGACGGAGGTGCCCGACGACCGTTGGCGCGAGCAGCTGGCGGCCGGCCGTCCGCTGCGTCTTTGTCGGGCCGAGCATCATGCCGACGCCGTCCGCGTACGTGGCTCCCACGTCGGAGCAGCGACAACGCCGGCGTCGAGATCGAGGTCCTGCCACGCAAGACCGAGCGCCTCGCTCACCCGCCAGCCCTGCACGTAGCAGAGCGCGACTGCGGCGGCGAAGCGTTCGTCGCACGCTGCGAGCAGTCGCGACACCTCCGCCGGCGTCAGCGTGCGGCGCTGGACCCGCGGGACCCGCGGCGGACGAACCTTGCGAGCGACGTTGTCGGTGGTCAGTCCGAGCGTGACTGCTTCATCGAGCACTTGGACGAGAAGCGTCCGGACGTTCCTCGCACGCGCCGCAGAACCACGGTCGACGAGTTCGGACACGAACGTGGTCACCTGCTCGGGCCGGAGCTGTCGAACCGGGATCTCGCCGAGTCGATCCTCGACCAGCTTCAGCTGCTTCGAGTACGTCGCCCAGGTGGTGATTCGCACCCGATGGCGGGCGATGTGATCGAGCCACCATCGGATGAGTTCGGCAAGGGTCGATTGCGCGTGGAAGCCCTCGGTGAGCCGGACGAGGCGAGCGTCATCCTTCGATGCTTCGATGTGGCGATCACGCGATGCCTCGGCCAGCGCACGCGTCCTGCCCGTCGGCTTGCCGACCTTGCCGTCCGGTCGACGCCACGGGGCGACCCAGACGCCGCGGGTCCGATCGAAGTACGGCTGTGCCTGGCCGTTCGGCGCCTTGCCCGCGACCGTGAATCGACCCGTCGAGTCGTCCACCACTCGCTTGCCCCGCGGTGTCTTCGGCATGCCGCACCCCCTGTTGCGTTGCTCTCAGACTACCGGTTTTGAGAGTAACCCTGAGAGTAACGCTCCACGGACGTCCACGAACGTCCACCGACGACCCTGCACAAAAGCCCTGGTCAGAGCGATTTCTGCAGTTCGCCGTGGACGCCCGTGGACCGGTTGGCGGAGGTGGACGGGAATCGAACCCGCCGGACGGGGATCGCCCGTCCCAACCGCTTTGAAGGCGGCGGAGCCCACCAGGTGCTCGGACACCTCCGCCGGCGACGCTAGCGCTCGCAGTTCCAACCCAGTGCGTTGTGGACGACATCGCTGATCGGTACTCTCGTCTCACCGACTCCCTCCATGTACTCACCCGAGGCCTCTGGCCGATTGGGGGAACGTCATGGTCACTCTCTGTTGGGCCGCCAAAGGCGGCAGCGGAACCACCGTCGTCGCTGCATCGTTTGCGTTGAACTCGACGCATCCATCCCTCCTCGTCGATCTCGATGGCGAGCTCCCCGCCGCACTCGGGCTCCCCGAGCCCGACCGCCCCGGTGTCGCCGAGTGGCTTGCCACCGACACGCCCGCCGATCAGCTCGCCGACCTGTTGATCGACATCGCCCCGCACCGCTGGCTGCTGCCGTGGCGGTCCGGCGCGACGTGGGCGAACCGAGCTGCACCACCGATCGAGCCGACCGCTCTTCGTTGGGGCCAACTCGGCGACTGGCTCAACGACTGGACCCGGCAATGGGGATGCGACATCACGATCGACGCCGGGACCGGCCAACCCCCACCACCGCTGGTCGAGCGCGTCGATCGATCGCTGCTGGTCACTCGTCCCTGCTACCTCGCACTGCGACGCGCGGTGCGAGGCGAGACACGACCGACCGGTGTCGTACTCGTCGCCGAACCTGGACGGGCACTGTCGCGACGCGACGTCGAACACGCTCTCGGGGTACCGGTGGTGGCAACGGTCAGCTTCGATCCGGCGGTGGCGCGAGCGGTCGACGCCGGGCTGCTCGCAACTCGCCCACCGCGCGTGATCTCGAAGGAACTCCGTCGGGCCGCCGCATGACCGTCACCACCGAGTTCGTCGAACCTGTCCAAGCGGCCATCGTCCACGACGACATCGCCACGGTGTCGGAGATCTGCCGGCGCGTCGCCGACCGGCCCGGTGACACGCGTGCGTTGGTGATCGAGGAGGTGCGTCATCTGGCGCCCTTGCGCACGGTGACCGACCAGGAACTGCTCGCCGACGCGGCGCTCGCCCGACTGAGCGGACTGGGTGAACTCGACGTGTACCTGCGCGATCCCCACGTCGACGAGGTGATGGTCAACGCCGGCCGGTCGATCTGGATCGAGCGCCACGGCGCCCTCCACCACGTCGGCGCCCTCGAGTCCGACAGCGTCGATCATCTGATCGAGCGGGTGCTGGCCCCGCTCGGACGTCGCGTCGACCGGTCGTCGCCCATTGTCGACGCTCGCCTGCCGGGCGGTGCGCGAGTCTGCGTCGTACTCCCACCGATCGCCGTCGACGGCGCATGCCTGGCAATCCGTCGGTTCGCTCCCCACGTCCGACCACTCGAGTCGTTCGTCGATGTCGACGGTGCGACGCTGCTGCGCTCCGTGATCGATCAGCGGTGCAATGTCGTCGTCTCGGGAGCGACGTCGTCGGGGAAGACGTCGCTCGTCGCCGCTCTGCTCGCAAGCGTGGCCCGCACCGAGCGACTCGTCGTCGTGGAGGACACGACAGAACTGCCGATCGAGCATGGTCACGTGGTTCGGCTCGAAGCCCGACCGGCGCTCGCCGATGGCCCCACACCGATCACCGTGGCCGACCTGGTACGAACGGCGCTGCGGTTGCGACCCGATCGCATCGTGGTCGGCGAGGTGCGCGGCGACGAGGTCCTGGCGCTCGTCCAGGCAATGAACACGGGCCACGACGGATCACTGTCGACGTGTCATGCCAACGGGCCACTCGATGCCCTCCTGCGGCTCGAGACCCTGGTGCTCCAGGCATCGCCCACCTGGCCCCTGGCGGCAATCCGCCACCAGCTCGCCCGTTCGATCGATGTCGTCATCCACGTCGATCGAGTGCCGGGCGAGCCGGGCCGCCACGTCAGTGCCGTGTGTGAAGTCGTCGCACCGGGCGCCGACTCGACGATGCCACCGACACTGCGCACGCTCGGCGAACGTCGCTCGGACGGATCGTTCGCGACGTGCGCTCAACTGAGCCGAGGGCGCACATGAACGATGTCGTTGCGGCGATCGTCGTTGCACTCGTCGCGTTCGGTGCGTGGTGTCTGCGACCGAGCGCGGGCCGCCCCATCGCACGTCCGGTCGACCCGGGCGGACGTGGCGTTCAACCACCCTCGAGACTCCTGGCGCGTCGCGCCGAGCGGCGCCCGCCGTCGGCGAGAGCCGTCGCCGAGTGGTGCGACGACCTCGCCCGCCAGCTCCGATCGGGCTCCACCCTGCGCGACGCGATGACGACCACGCTGCCGAACGACCCGGCGACTCGACGCGCCACCGACGAGCTTCGGCGACGCCTCGACCGGGGTCGGTCGATGGCCGATGCGTGCCGGTCACCCGTCGATTCCGGCGCTCACCTCGGTCTTGCGATCATCGTCATCACCACGGCCGCCCGCCTCGGAGGTTCACCTGCACCGGCGATCGACCGCACGGCCTGCACGCTGCGTCAACGCGCGGTCGACGCCGACGAGCGCACCGTTCACGCCGCCCAGGCCCGATTGTCGGCGCACGTCCTGACGGCCGTCCCGCTCGCCATGCTCCTCCTCCTCCTCGTCACCGACGACGACGTACGAGCGACGGCAACCTCCACGCTCGGTGCCACCTGCATCGCCGTCGGCCTGTCGCTGAACGCAATCGGCTCGACATGGATGCGCCGAATCATCGGGACCGCGCCGTGACGGCCAATGGCGTCGTCGCGGTCGCCCTCGTCGCGGCCTCGATCGGCGGCGCGCTCCGACCCGCGGTGATCGGCCCACGACGCACCCTCCCGCGACGCACCGACGCACGGGCGCCCGAGCCGAACCCCGCAGCGTTGCGCCGACACGCTCGAGTGGTCACGTCGGTCGCCGGCATGATCGCCGGTGTGGTGGCCGGTGTGGTGGTCCTCACGCCGGTGCCCACCGCACATCGTCGCCGGCGTGATCGTGCTCGTTCATCGAACCAGGCCGATCCGTGCGGCACGTCGTCGGCGCACCGACGCCGAACGGGCGCTCCCGGACGCACTCGACCTCCTCGTCCTCGCCATCCAAACCGGCCTCACCCCGCAGCAGGCCATCGCCGAACTCGCCGTCAGCGCCCCCGAGCCCGTGCGCAGCGCATTCGCGTCGACCGTGCACCGCTGTGGGCGTGGCCAGTCGTTCGCCGACGCATTGAGCGCACTCCCCGAGACGCTCGGCCCCGGCGCCATCGGCCTGGCCGACGTGATCGCCACGAGCGACCGCTACGGCCTGCCACTCGGCCCCGTGCTCGATCAGCTCACGACCGAGGCCCGCGACAGTCGCCGACGACTCGACCAGGCCGAGGCCCGCAAGCTCCCGGTGCGGCTGTCGTTCCCCCTGGTCGTGTGCACGCTGCCGTCGTTCGTCCTGCTCGCGATCGCCCCTGCAGTGATCGCCGCTCTCTCGTCGCTCGGTGGATCCGCCTGGTGACCTTCCATGCCACACATCGAACGGAGCACCTCATGCCCACCAACCTCACCCTCATGCTGTTCGTCCACCTGCACACGGCGGCGAGCAGCCTCACGTCGAGCACCCGGCTGCGGCGTGGCGACGACCGTGGCCAGGCGACGACGGAGTACGCACTGGTACTGCTTGCCGCAGCCCTCGTCGGCCTGATGGTCGTCGCGTGGGCCACAGCGGGAGGCGGCGCCGCACGGATCAGCAGGCTGTTCAACAGTGTGATCGACTCTGTCATCGACAAGGTGTGAGCGTGGGCCACCTGCTGCGAGCAGTACGACGAGGGCACTCGACGAGCGGCCAGGCTGCCGTCGAGTTCGCGCTCGTGCTGCCCGTCGTGATCGTCATGACGTTCGGGCTCGTGGTCGTGGGCATCGCCGTGCGGAACGAACTCGCCGTCGAACTCGCCGCCCGTGAAGGTGCGCGCGCCGCGGCGGTCTCGGCGAGCCCCGCCACCGCCGCGTCGGCGGCTGCGACCCGGGCAGTGCATCTCCCCATCGAGGTCGCCACCTCGAGCGGGCCGGCGACCGTCACCGTGACGGTGACGCACATCGACGCCGTCGATGTCGCAATCATCGGAGCACTTGATCGGTCCGATCACACACACCGCCTCGGTCACCATGGCCATCGAGCCACCATGACCCGTACAGTTGAGCACCATGACGATGCGTACGACGGTCTCCGCGGTGGGAGGCGCCACCGTGGTCACGCTCGACGGCAGCGTCGACCTCGCCGCAGTCGGAACCCTCCACGGCGACCTCGCACGCGTCATCCGACGCCACCCCGGCGACTCGGTGATCGTCGATCTCGACGGCGTCGACGCGCTCGACGACGCCGGCCTGGGCGTACTCCTCGGCGCTGCCGCCGCGGCCCGTCAGGCGGGCGGCGACCTCGAGGTGGTCTGCAATCGGGCATCGCTCCGCGAACGGCTCGAACGCACCCGCTTCGACCGAGCGGTCGCTGTTCGGGCCACGATCGCATGATCGACGACGACCCGATCTTCCACCTTGCGCTTCCCGACGACTGGGCCGCCGCGTTCACCGACGGCCTGTACCGGATCTCGACCAGAGGCATGACGCTCGACGAGGTCGGCTTCATCCACTGTTCGACGCGCGATCAGATCGAAGGCACCGCGAATCGTTTCTACGGCGACGTGGAACAGCTCGTCGTGCTCACCATCGACCCGGCACTGGTGCCGTCGCCCATCGTGCACGAACCACCGGCTCCG
>CAWHEI010000009.1:0-649383 GCA_963828415.1 Ilumatobacteraceae bacterium | reverse complement strand
TAATCAGACGGGGCGGACGTGGAAGCCCGCGCTTTGGCGTCGGCGACGGTGTGCTGTGGAAGTGGAAGATCGAGGCGCGAGCACGGCGTCGGCACGGCCGACCGCCATCGCCTCGACCAGGTGGTCGATCGAGCCTCACGCCACCGCCTGATGCGATCACCGGTACTGCAGTGACCGCATCGACGACTCGCTGCGGTGAGATCGAGATCGAATCCGATCGTGGGTGCCGTCACGATCCATCGGGTGAGCAGGACCTCACCGGCACCACGCCGCATGGCTTCGATCGCCCAGTCGACCGCATCCCGACCCGTCGGCGTGCGGCCGCCGTGGAGGTACACCTCCCGCCTCACGGTCACCTCCGAGCGCGCTGTTTGCGTCGATCGCGCATGACCACGCACTGAGAACCGAAGTCGGTCGGCGATCTCGCTGATCAGTTCGGGGCGGCTCGACCGCGGCGGGTTGACCGCGACCTTGTCGGCGCCGGCGCGAGCAGCGGCCTGGGCGTCCTCGACCGAGCGGATCCCGCCACCGACCGTGAACGGGATGAAGACGTCGTCGGCGATACGGCGAACCAGGTCGACGATGGTGTCGCGATCGTCACGCGACGCGGTGATGTCCAGGAAGACGAACTTGTCGGCACCCCCGAGGTCGTAACGCGTGGCGAGCTCGACCGGATCACCGGCGTCACGGAGATCGACGAAGTTCGTGCCCTTGACCACGCGACCGTCGTCACGTCGAGACACGGGATCACACGGGCGACCTTCACGACTGCACCTGGCTCAACGCATCGAGCGCTTCGCCGACCGTGAAGCGGCCCTCGTACAGCGCCTTGCCGGTGATGACGCCACCGAGGTTCGCGATCCGCATCAGGGCTACGACATCGTCGAGGCTCGACACCCCGCCGCTGGCGATCACCGGGGCGCCGGCGAGTTCGGCCGAACGCGAGAGGCCGTCGATGTCGGGACCGACGAGCATCCCGTTGCGCCCGATGTCGGTGATCACGAACACGTCCGTGGTGGGAAACAGCGCGTAGGCATCATCGAGCGCAAGACCGCTTCCCTCGGTCCAGCCGTGGACCGCGACGTCGCCGTCGTGGTGGTCGAGCCCGACGGCCACGGCGACGAGTTCGGATGCCGCCTCGACCAGCGCCGGATTGCTGACGGCCGCCGAACCCATCACGACGTGGGCGACTCCGGCGTCGGCGAGTTCGCGTGCATCGTCGACCGAGCGCACCCCTCCCCCGGTCTGCACCTTGGCCACGCCCGCGAGCGCCGCTGCGATCGCCGCCACCACCGGCCGATTGACCGCATCACCCGACCGGGCGGCGTCGAGATCGACGACATGGATCCAGCGGGCGCCTGACGCCGCGAAGTCGCGGGCCGCGACCGCGACCGGATCGTCGCCGTAGACGGTTTCGTCGGCGTAGCTGCCCTGTCGCAGACGCACGACACGACCGCCGAGCAGGTCGATGGCCGGATACAGGTCGATCATCGGCGCGCAAGCACTCCTCGACGAAGTTGCGCAGGAGCCGAACGCCTCGGTCGGCTCGACTTCTCGGGGTGGAACTGGACGGCGAACACGTTGTCGAGCCGGAACGCTGCATTGAGCGTCGTGCCGTACTGGACCGTCGCGGCGACGACGGCCGGGTCGTCGGGCACGCCGTGCAACGAGTGGACGAAGTACACGTACGGCTCGTCGCCGAGGTCGCGGAGGATCGGCTCGGCCGGATCGACGATGTCGAGTCGGTTCCACTGCATCTGCGGGATCTTCATTTGGGGGATCTTCGGGCCGGACGGAATCCACGTGACCGTGCCGGGGATGACGTCGAGCCCGGCGGCGTGCTCGTTCTCCTGCGACTTGGTGAACAGCATCTGCATCCCGACGCAGATGCCCAGGAACGGGCGGCCGGAGCCGACGGCGTCGTGCGTCGGGTCTTCCAACCCCGCTGCGCGCAACGTGTCCATGCACGCCCCGAACGCGCCGATGCCGGGCAGCACGACACCGTCGGCCTCGGCGATCAACCCCGGGTCGGCGGCTAGGCGGGCATCGGCACCCTCGCGTTCGAGCGACTTCTGCGCCGAGTGGAGGTTGCCGATGCCGTAGTCGAGCACCGCGATCAGCGGTCGCGTCACGACACGCCCCTCACTGCACGCCCCTCACAACACACCTTTGGTCGACGGCACGCCACCGGCGTCGTCGATGCGAACGGCGTCGTGAACGTTCTCGCCAGCCCCTTGAACGTTGCTTCGATGATGTGGTGCACGTTGCGACCGCGAACGAGTTCGACGTGCAACGTGATGTTCGCTGCGGTCGCGAACCAGGACGGCATGTTCTGCGAGCTGCGGATCGAACGCGGGGTTGCCGAGTGGCAACGACTCGGGCATCGGCACATGCCACTCGACCCAAGGTCGACCGGACAGGTCGAGCGCAACATCGACCAGTGCCTTGTCGAGCGGATAGCGCCCGCTGGCGAAACCGCGCATGCCGCGGTTGTTGCTCAGCGCCTCGGCGAACGCCTCGCCGAGCGTGATCGCCACGTCCTCGACGGTGTGGTGCGTGTCGATGTGCAGGTCGCCTGTCGGTGTGGATCCGCAGGGTCGAATCCGCCGTGACGGCCGATCTGGTCGAGCATGTGGTCGTAGAACGGGATGCCGGTGGAGATGTCAGTGGTGCCCTTGGCGCCATCCTGAATTCGACGTCGACCTCGATCCACGTCTCCTTGGTGGCGCGTGCGCGCTGCCCCGTGCGTTGGCGGTCGGTGCGGGTCATGACATCACTCCGGTGGGTGAGGCGATCGGGGTGCTGGTGTCGGCATGCGCCAGCACGTCGGCGAGCGCGGTGAGGAACTCGGTGTTCTCGGCTGGCGTGCCGATCGTGACGCGGAGGCAGTTGTCGAGTCGCGGCCAACTGGAGCAGTCGCGGATCAGCACGCTGCGGTCGACGAGGCCCTGCCACACGTCGCGGCCGCTGAGGGCACCGGGCCGAACACGGAACAGCACGAAGTTGGCGCCGCTCGGGAACACGTCGAGCGGCAGGTCGCTCATCACCTCCACGATGCGGGTGCGTTCGGCCACGATGTGGTCGACGCGGTCGTTCATGTCGTCGGAGAACCGCAGTGCCAGGCGCCCGGCGATCTGTTTGACCGCGTCGAGGTGGTAGGGCAGCACGACCTTGTCGAGTTCGGCGACCAGCCACGACGGACCGATCAGGTAGCCGAGACGTGCGCCGGCCATCGACCACGTCTTCGAGAACGTTCGGGTGACCACGAGCGGCAGGTCCTCGCTGACGAGGTCGAGCGCCGACCAGTCGGCGAACTGCGCGTACGCTGTCGACCACGACCAACCCCGGCGCGAGGTCGAGGAGCTGGCGGACACGTTCGGCCGGCTCGACGAGTCCTGTGGGATTGTTCGGCGACGTGAGGAACACGACATGCGGGCGGTGTTCGGCGAGCACCCGCTCGACCTCGGCAGGGTCGAGCGTGAAGTCGGCAGCACGCTCACCCTCGACGACGGTCGCGCCAGTGACCCGGGCGATCTGCGCGGCGGCATCTGATACGTCGGCTCGAACGTCGCGAACGGTGCGGCCCGGGCCGGCGTATGCGAGCAGGACCGTGCTGCAACACCTCGTTCGAGCCGTTGGCGAACACCTGTGACGGATCCACGCCATGGGTGGCGGCGATCGCCGCTCGGAGAACGCGGCTGCCCGGTCGGGATACCGGTGCCAGTCGATCCGCGGCACCTCGGCGGCGACCGCATCGCGGAACGCCGCCGGCGGTGGTTCGGGTGACTCGTTGGTGTTCAACCGCACGCGTACGTCGACCTGGGCAGAGTGGTACCCCTCGAGGGCGCGGAAGTCGTCACGGACGGGAATCACCGGGCGAAGTGTAGAGGGAGGCCCGTTGGCCTCCCGGTAGGGTTTGGCGACATGGCCGGATCCACCGCGTCGACCGCTGCGGAACTTGCCGCCATCGCCGACAACGTCGCGGAGTACCGCAGCCGGGTCGCCGGGCTCGCCGAACCATGGATTGGCACGGAGCGTGACGACGTGGTCACAGCGATCCACGAGGCCGAACGACAGCTCCGCAACGCCGAACGCACCCTGATGCGGGCGATAAAGGCATGCGCCTACGAGCCAACGTCACCCCTGGTCGGAGCCGAAAGTGGCGACGGCCCCTCGTGAGAGAGGCCGTCGCTCGGTGCGAGGTCGGGAGGCGGATCCGCAGTCGCAGCAACCAGGTGGCGGGAACCTGGTTGACGGCAACTATACACCCGACCGAAGTCACACGCAGATCTTTTCCCGCACCATGCGGTGCCTCGAGATCAAACGCCAGATGGCGAGCGACGACATCGCCAGCGTCACCGACCTGCTCGACGCCGCTGCACGGGCCGACGGTCGCCGACCATTGTCCGATCACCTCTACCTCGACCTCGACGGTGGCCTCGACGGGTTCGCCGGGTTTCTGGCCTCCGAGCCGGGCCACGACCACCCTGTTGCGTATGCCCAGATCTCGCGCTGGAACGACGCCTACGCCTTCGAACTGGTGATCCATCCCCACCATCGCTACGAGATGGCCACCATCGGACCCGAGCTGATCGAGGCGGCGATCGAGGTCGTGGCATCCGACGGTGGCGGCCATGTGAACTGGTGGGTGTTCGAGCCGACGTCGGCCCACACGACGCTCGCCGACAACGCCGGCATGCAGCGGGGCCGGATCCTGTACCAGATGCGCCGCCCGCTCCGCGAGTCGGTCTCGACGTGACGATCGAGACTCGGGCGTTCGTGTCGGGCGACGACGATGACGCGTGGCTCGCGGTCAACAACCGGGCCTTCGCACACCACGGCGAGCAGGGCGGGTGGACGCTCGACACGTTCCGCCAACGTCAGCAGGAATCGTGGTTCGACGCCGAGGGGTTCCGCGTGTTCGACGCGGTCGACGACGAGGGGCGCCACCGGATGGCGGGCTTCTGCTGGACCAAGGTGCACGAGGCGACCGCCACCGGCGAGGCGGACGTCGCTAGATCTACGTGATCGCCGTCGATCCCGATTTCCACGGCCGAGGACTGGGCCGTCAACTCACGTTGGCAGGTCTCGACCACCTTGCACGGCGCGGCATCGCCACGGGCATGTTGTACGTCGACGCCGACAACGAACCGGCGGTCCGTCTGTACGAGCGTCTCGGCTTCAGTGTGTACTGCACCAACGCGGCGTTCGTTGCCGACGTCGATGCGTCGAGAATGGAACGCCATGACCTCGACCGAACTCCCCCGGTGGAGCCTCGCCGACGTGCACGACTCGACCGATGCTCGTTCGTTCACCGACGCGTCGAACGATCGGCGGCCGATGTCGACCGACTCGTGGCCTTGTTCGACGAACTGGGGATCCGCTCCATCGAACCCCGCCCGCCAACCGCGTCGACGGCGACGCCGCAACTCGCGCACTCGTCGATGAACCCAGCGTCGGCTGATGTCGCGGTCCTGCGGGCGTACGCCTACTGCGTCGTTGCCGCCAACTCGCGGTAACACACCGGCACAATCGGCGCTCGGCGAGACTCGACGCATCGATGCGGTGCTCCGACCGCTCTCCGCGCGGCTCGCGGATTGGATGGCTGCCCTCGGCGTCGATGGGCTCGCCGACCTCAGCGTTGAGGTCGACGAGCACCGAGGTCCGTTGACACGCCTGGCCGCTCGCGCCGAGCACCAGATGAGCGAAGCAGAGGAGCACCTCGCCGCCGAGCTGGGGGTCACCGGCTCGAGCGCCTGGGGGCGTCTGCACAACGACGTCACGTCGCAGCTCACGACCCGTGTCGAATTGCCGACCGGCGACGAGGTGCTGCCAATGCCGGCGGTCCGTGGTCTGGCCACCGACGCGGACCCTGCAGCCCGACGAGCTGCGTACGACGCCGAACTGCGCGCGTGGCTGATGATCGAGGTGCCGATCTCCGCCGCGATGAACGCGATCAAGGGCGGAAGCGAACGCGCTGAACCGCCGACGCCGATGGTCGTCGCCACTCGACGCATCGTTGTTCGCCAACAGCGTGAGTCGTGCGACGTTCGATGCGATGCAGTCGGCGGCGGTCGCCGCGCGGCCCGACCTGCGGCGCTGGATGCGAACCAAGGCGGCGCTGCACGGTCACGATCCCGCCGATGGTCTCCCTGGTGGGACCTTGTCTGTGCCACTGCCCTCGATCCACGGCGAGGTGTCGTGGGACGACGGCATCAGGCGGTTCGCTCGGCGTTCTCGGGCTACAGCGACAGGCTGGGCGGGCTCTTGTCACCGCTCTCGACGAGCGATGGATCGACGCCGAGCCGCGCAACGGCAAGGTGGGCGGCGCGTTCTGCATGCGCGTCGTCGAGGATCGTCAGCCGGGTGCTGTGAACTGTCGACGGCAGCCGACTCGGTGCAGACCCTGGCCCACGAGCTCGGCCACGCCTACCACAACGTCAACCTCGGCGACCGCACGCCGATGCAGCGCAACACCCCGATGGCGCTGGCCGAGACGGCGAGCATCTTCTGCGAGACGATCATGGTCGCAGGCCGGCCTGGCGGCGTGGGCGACGATGCGGACGGACGCCTGGCCCTGCTCGACGGCGACCTCGTCCGGTGCCTGCCAGGTGGTGGTCGACATCCACTCGCGGTTCCTGTTCGAGCGGGCGCTGTCGTCCGAGCGTCGAGCGGGCGTGCTGTCGGTCGACCGGCTGCGCGAGCTCATGCTCGACGCGCAGGCCGCGGCCTACGGCGACGGCGTCGACCCGCGCACGTCCGCCACCCCTACATGTGGGCGGTGAAGGGCCACTACTTCACCGCCTACTACAACTGGCCGTACACGTTCGGGCTGCTGTTCGGCATCGGCCTCTACGCCGAGTTCCAGCGCGACCCCGAGCGCTTCCGGGCCGGCTACGACGACCTGCTGTCGGCCACCGGCCTGGGCGACGCCACCCTCGCCGCCCGCTTCGGCATCGACGTGGCCGACGACGCGTTCTGGACCGCCAGCCTCGACGTGATCCGGCGCGCGGATCGACGACTACGTCGCCCTTGCAAGCGAGGTCGGCGGGATCGAGCCGGCGTGAGCACCCGCTACGACCTCACGCGCGACGAGTTGGCGACCGTGCTCGACGGCGAGCCTCGGTACCGCCTCGATCAGCTGTGGGAAGGGCTGTACACACAGCTCGCCGAGCCAGCCGACATCACCAACCTGCCCAAGGCGTTGCGAGCCCGGCTCGACGCCGACAACCCCCTGTCGCTCACCGCCGTGACCGAGTCGGTGAGCCACGCGGCGACACCATCAAGTTCCTCTGGGAACTGACGGTGGGAGCCGAGTCGAGACCGTGCTGATGTTGTACGCCGATCGGGCAACGGTCTGTGTGAGCAGCCAGGCCGGTTGCGCGATGGCCTGTGGTTTCTGCGCCACGGGGCAGGCGGGCTTCACGCGACACCTGACCGTCGGCGAGATCGTCGAACAGGTCGTGCGAGCCTCCCAACGGGCCAGGCAGCTCGAGCGTCGCGTCAGCAACATCGTGTTCATGGGCATGGGCGAGCCGATGGCCAACCTCGACGCGGTGTGGACCGCAACCGAGCGCTTCCACGGCGATCTCGGGCTGTCCGCACGACACATCACGATTTCGACGGTCGGCATCCTCCCGGGGATCCGTTCGCTCGCGGATCGTCCACTGCCGGTCAACCTTGCGGTGTCGCTCCACGCCGCCAACGACACGCTGCGAGACGAGCTGGTGCCGATCAACAAGCGGTATCCGATCGCAGACCTCATGAACGCATGCGAGGGCTACCTCGATGCGAAGCACCGTCGCGTGAGCTTCGAGTGGGCGATGATCGACGGGGTCAACGATCGCGACAGCGACGCCCGCGAACTGGCAACGCTGTGCCGCCGGCTCTCCCCGCACGCGCACGTCAACCTGATCCCGCTGAATCCCACACCCGGCTACCCCACCACCGGCACGCCACTGCGTCGGGTCGAGGCGTTCCGCCGACCTGCTCGAGTCGCTCGGGGCGAATGCCACCGTGCGCCGCAACCGCGGCACCGACATCGACGCCGCCTGCGGCCAGCTCGCCGCCGGCCAGCCGGTCACGCTCGGCCGTCGTCAGGTGCGTCCTCAGGTGTAGGTGGGGTTGGCGACCGCCAGCTTGTCGGCGACCGCCTCGGCGAGGAGCGTGCGAAGTTCCTCGGCGCGGTCGTCGAAACGCCGTTCACGGATCGCCACCGCCAGTTCGGTGTCGTCGGCGACACCGAGTTGCGCCAGGCGGCGGGCATGCGCCGCTGCCTGCCCAGGACCGAGTTCGATCTCGCGTTCGACCATGGCCAACACGTTCGACGCGACCCTGGCATGGAACCGCAGGCGTCCGTCGGTGGACGCAATCACCTCGCGATCATCCACTCCCGAACCGACTCGAGCAGTTCGATCGCGCTCGGTGCATCGTGCGGTGAACCCACCGTCACCACCGCCCGTCGAGCGAGACCAACAGGTCGTGTTCGTTCTCGCACACTCGACGACCGATGGCGGCCAGTTCGTGGCTCCGTGTCATCCCGTTGAGGTGAACGCTCGCCTGCAGGATGCACATGACAGCCCACGCTTCCAGGTGCCGAGCACCTCCCACCAGTGCACGGCCACCGGGTCGATCGTGGCGCCGCCCGCGGCTTCGTATGCAGCGAACAACTCGTCGTACTCACCGAGTCCGGCGACCGGGTCGCGACCGCCGAACCGCCATGCCTTCACGCACAACCAACCGAGGTCCTCCATCGGGTCGCCGAGGTGAGCGAGTTCCCAGTCGATGACGGCGCCGCAACCCATCCGGGCCGACGATGACGTTGCCGAGTCGGAAGTCGCCGTGCACCACGCACGTGCGCTCGGACGCCGGGCGGGCGTCGACCAGCCAATTGCGGACCAGTTCGAGCACCGGATGCGCCTGGCCGAGCGAGTCGAGAACGCCCGTGTAGTACCGCGAGTTGGTCGGTGGCCTCGAGACCTTCGACACCCGACGTGTCGAGGGCGTGGATCCTCGCCAACGCACGCCCGAAGTCGGCGGCCAGTCGAGGCCGTGCCCCGGCGTAGTCGTCGTCGCGCTGGATCTTTCGGGCGATGGTCTCACCGTCGATCGCTTCGAGCACCATGAACGCCATGCCGTCGTCTCGCCGCCGGGCGTCGATCAGCTCTGGCACCGGAACGCCACCGTGCCGGGCAGCGCGCGCACGACGCCGGCCTCGATGAGCATGTTGCGTTGGTCGCCGGAGCGTTGGCGTTGCAGGATCAACGCTCGATCGTCCGCCGTGAATCGCCAGGTCTCCCGCGACGCGCCACCCGACAGGCGATGCAGGTCACGAATCTCGGCGTCGTCGAGCAGTTGCGACAGCATCGTCGAGAGTTCGGTGCCCACCGCAGAGGTCTCCATCGGCTGCAGGCTACGCGGCGGTGCCGTGCCGCTCAGCAGCCGGCGACGCGTACCGACGGAGTCGGGTTCACAGCCAGTCCACCACCGGGGTGGACCTCGAAGTGCAGGTGCGGTGTGCCGGTCGCGTTGCCGGTGTCACCGTTGTAGCCGATCACCTCGCCTTGGGTGACCCGTCGGCTGGCGCCCTCGTACGAGGAGAGGTGTGCGTAGTAGTAGCGGTTGCCGTTGTCACCGACGAGCGATGCTGCGTTGCCGCCGAGGCGGTTCTGCTTGAAGTTCACGACGCCGCTCACCACGGCATAGATCGGCGTTCCCATCGGTGCGAGCATGTCGACGCCCTCATGGCTGCGACCACCCGAGCGCGGAGCCCCCCAGCTGTCGCCGTAGGCGGAACCGTTCATCGGGCACACGATCGCGTCGATGTAGACCTCTCCGTTGACCACGCCGATCGGAACGCTGCCCGCGCCGCCAGTCCCGGTACGACCGCCGCTGGTGCCGCCCGAGGCACCCGACGATCGGGGCGCACTTCCCGAACCTGCATCGGCAGCGATCGCGGGGTCTCCATCGGTACTGCCATCCGGATTGCCATCGGGGTCGGCGTCGGCAGCAGCGACAGCATCGGCGGCCGCCTGGGCGGCAGCGATGCCCGGGTTCGGCTGAGCGCGAGCGGCCGCTTCTGCGTTGCGCAACTCGATCTCCGCGAGGAACGCCAAGTTGGCAGCCTGTTGTTCGGCGAGCGCCTGGCGAACGGCCTCGTCGGTGAGCCGCTGCTCCTCGATCTCACGCAGACGCTGTACTTCGGCTTCCGCCTCGTCCTGCAGCGTCGTGAACAGGTCCTGCTGATCCTCGATCGCCTGTTGCTGGCGGGCGAGTTCGTCCTGCTGGTCGTTCAACTCTTTCTGCGCCGCTTGGAACTCGTCGATCGAACTACTGCCGGCGTTGGTGACGACGTCGACCAAGACGTCGGCTTGCACCTGGTCTTTGGGGGCTTGCAAACCAGTGAGCAGCGGAATCCCTTCGGCGCCGCTCGTGGCGAATCGAGCGACCGCCACCGACTGGACGTCGCGACGGAGCTTGTCGACTCGCTGTTCGAGTTCGTCGGCTCGACGTTGCATCCCGACGGCTTCATCTTCGAGCACCTCGAGGTCCGACTGGGCCTGGAAGTAGGCCTCGGCGGCCGCGTTGGCACGGTCACGAGCGGCTTGGATCTCGCCGAGCCGCCTCCCGGGCTGCCTCGTCGGTCGTCTGCGCGGTCGCCCCGGTCGGTACGACCGTCGCCACGGACACCGAGACGGCGAACGCCGCGATCAGCGCGGCCACGACGCGGCCAAGGCGACCGAGACGGACCCGGTGGCGAGCGTGGCAGCGCGTGAGAGACGTCGTGCGAGGTGGCGATGGGCGAGATGGTAGTGGGCATTGCCGTTGGGTCACCGGCAGTGTCGAGCCGGCCACCTCGTTCTTCGTCACCGAATCGTCACCACTTGACCATTGGTTGAAGAAGTGGAGCTACCCCGACC
Source organism: Ilumatobacteraceae bacterium (assembly GCA_963828415.1). GTDB lineage: Bacteria > Actinomycetota > Acidimicrobiia > Acidimicrobiales > Ilumatobacteraceae > Sva-07. The sequence goes on along the minus strand of CAWHEI010000009.1, from coordinate 638,464 downwards.
GGGCCAGGAGGTCACGCAGTGCGGCGGCGCCGCGGTCGACGTGGTCGTCGAGTACCCGTTGGAGCACCGCTCCGGTCCACAGGTTGCCGCCGTAGGTGAGCGTCATCGTGAGCCTGACCTCGCCGCCGTCGACACCGTCCGGTTCGAGCGTCGCAGACAGAATCCACGGCGAATGGCGCCGGCCATCGACCTCGGCACGTTCGAACACGACCCGATGCTCGGGGTCGTGGACCGTGCGCACCATCCGGAGTCGCTTGGACCGAGCGAACGGCCCGACCTGCGCCTGGAGTTCGACGTTCCAGGTCCGGTCGCCGGCGGTCGGCGACACCTCCTCGACGTCGTGCACGAGGTCCATCCACTCGGGATACGCAGCGAGGTCGTCGACCAGGGCGAACGCTCGCTCCGGCGGTCCCGGAACCAGGGTGTCTCGTTCGATCTGCATGGCCTCAGCGCGCCGTGGTCACTCGGTGGGGCGGTCGGCTGTGCGAAACGCGCGCGACAGCAGCGGGCCTCGAGCGCTGAGCAGTCCATCGAGGTCGTCGGCTTCGTCGAACGACGGCGTCCACGGACCGACGTCGATGTCGTCCAGGCCGGGTGCGTCGATGTCGGCTGCGTCATCGACCGGCGCATCGTCGGAGGCGACGACCTCGGCCCCGAGCTCGAGTTGTTCGCTGCTCGGTGTCGCCCGTGCGGGGCGCGGCACCCGCGAACGTGGCGACGGCGCCGGCAACGGTGGGCGGAACAGATGCAGCTCCGGGTCGCGGAGGTCGTCGAGCGTCCACCCGCGGGGTACGACCATCGAATCCGCATGCCGGAGACACAGGACCGAGGCGCCCTGATCGACCGGCTCAGGCAACGCATCGATCCAGAAGACGAGATCCTCGGCACGCATGCCGTAGATCACCGACGCCCGGTCGGAGCAACCCGGGCGTCCGCAGAGGCGTTCCATCGAGGGCGACACTAGCCAGCGGGTGACGATGCGCGCCGCACCACGCCCAGTGCGCCATGATTGGCGCCGACACCATTACGTCCCAGGGAGGACCTCATGATTCGACTGCTCATCCGTGTCGGAATCGCTCTGCTCGGAGCGGCGATCGGCCTGATCATCGCTGCGGTCGTTCTCGGCGACGACATGTCGCTCGATGGTCCGGCGTTCCTGCTGGCACTGGTCATCTTCGTCGTGCTGACCGCCGTGCTCGAGCCGCTGATCGAGAAGATCGGCGACGAACACATCTCTCTGATCGCCACCTTCAGCTCGCTGATCACCACCTTCCTCGCGCTACTGATCACCGACCTGGTCTCGGACGGGCTGACCATCTCGGGTGCAACGACCTGGATACTCGCCACGCTCATCGTGTGGGCGTGTACAGCGCTGGCCACCTGGATCCTGCTGCGGATGTTCATCAAGAACGTCCGCGAGAATCGCTAGTGTCGAGTGGGCGATGGGAGTCTCGATCTCCCGACCTCCACGGTGTGAAAGCGAATCAGCCACTTTGGCGCCCGTGAGGCCGACTCCGGAAAGTAGTCCTGACCTGGTGTTTTACGTCCGTTCAGTGTCGTCTCGTATCGTCTCGTGATGAAGCATCTGTGCACCTGGTGTGCACCTGGCGAGTAGAATTCACCCATGGCATCGGTCGTCGACAAGCAGTTGAGCGACGGCTCGAAGGCCTACCTCGTGCGATTCCGGACCGCTGACGGCAAGCAACGATCGAAGCAGTTCAAGCGTCGCCGTGACGCCCTCGCATTCGCCAACGTGACCGAGGTCGACCGCCAGCACGGGACCCTCGTCGATCCACGACTCGGTCGCATCACCGTCGGCGAGTGGTGGGACCAGTGGTGGCCGACGGTCACGAACCTGCGCCCGAGCACGAAGGCCCGAGACGAACAGTTCTTCCGAACGCACGCCCGGCCCGTCTTCGGATCGACCCCGCTCGGCAAGCTCGACCGAACCGCGCTCCGTGCCTGGGTCGCCGACCTCGGGTCGCCCGATGGCAGCAACCTCGCACCCGCCACCATCCACCGCGTCGTGCAACTCATGAACAAGTGCGTGAACGCCGCGTTCGAGGACCGCCTGATCGCCCACAACCCGGTCGCCAAGCTCCCCCTCCCGCGCATCGAGCGTCGCGAGATGCGATTCCTCGACACCGACGACATCTGGAAGCTCGCCGACGAGATCGACGAGGCGTACCGATCATTCGTGTTGCTCGGAGCGTTCGGCGGCCTGCGACTCGGCGAGATGCTCGGCCTGCGATGGAAGCGCGTCGATCTTCTCCGACGACGAGTCGACGTCGCTGAGACGTTGGTCAGCATCGGCGGCCACATCACCTTCGGACCACCGAAGACGAAGGCCGCCGTCCGAACCGTGCCACTCCCCTCCTTCGTGTGCGACGAGCTGTCTCGCCGCGCCGTTCCGCCGGTCGATCCCGAGGGTCTGGTCTTCGAGTCGCCGGAGGGTTTCCCGGTGCGGGCGACGCTCTTCCGCCGACGCGTGTGGCGCCCTGCGGTTGCCGCAGCCGGCCTCGAACCATTCCGCATCCACGATCTCCGACACACCGCGGTCTCGCTCTGGGTCGCCGAGGGAGCCAACCCCAAGCACGTCGCCGCGATGGCGGGCCACACCTCGGTCTCTGTCGTGTTGGATCGATACGGCCACCTCTACCCGCAGCAGGACGACGAACTGATGCGGCGACTTGCGTCTCGCGCCGGCGTACCGCACGTTGGTCTCGGGGGATGAACTTGCGTCGGTCGATCGTGGATGAACCGGACCAACGATGAGTCGTGACCCGTGGCTGAAACAGCTCCGCATTGCTGGCGCTGACACCCGGTCTGTCGAGGAGGTGCTGGCCGGCGATGTTCCCGCCGATGGACTCCAACACGCCGGCAGCGCACTTCTGCGCGTCGAACGCTCGGACGCCCTCGCCGCGATCGCTCATCGGCTGATCGAGGTATTGGGCCAACGCAACTGGATCGGCGACCCTGAGCTGATCGTGGAGCTCGAGCACTACGTCGACCGCACCGCGTCGGATCTGACGACGTTGCCCGTCGCCCTCGACGAACTGGGCGAGGCACTCGACCAGTCCGGCGGAAGCGAGTCCTTCATCGACCTGACCGACGGAACGTTGTGGCCGGCGCAACTGTTCGATGTCGATCAGGGCCCTGCCGACTTCGACCCAGAGTCGGATCGGTGGCTGCTCGTGGTCGGCCTCGGATCAGGACCTGCGTACGACACGATGCAGCGATTCGTCGCGACGATCGAGCAACCGGATCTCGCATCGCGTCTCAGCGATGCGCTTGCGGGGTCTGGTGCGTTCCGGCGGTTCCAGACCGAACTCAGCCGGCACGAAGACGAGTACACACGCTGGCACCGGTTCCGTGACGATGCTCGCCTGGGCCGAGCACGCTCCTGGCTTGCCGAACAGGGCTACCGGTCCAGTCGCCAGATGTGACGAACGGGCTCGGCCGGCCGGACGCGCTCAAGCGGCCTCCAGCCCGTTTCGACTGTGGGGTGCGAGTATGTCGCGGTGCCTCGATCTGCGGTCACCTGCGTCGTCTGCCACTACTTGCGAGTGGAGGGCTCGTTCAGCGATGCGGGCGACATCTTCATCTGCAGCGAGTGCCAGGCCAACGCCAAGAAGCTCTTCGAGATCCAGGACAGCATCTGGGCCGAGATCGTCGACACGGGCGAATCCACCGAGCGCACCAAGCAGTCCCCGGATTCCTGACCGAGCGTCTACCAGTCGAGTTCGGTGTCGAGGTCGAGTTGAACGAGCTCGACCGCGCCGTCTGCGGCGAGCTGGCCGATCACGGAGAACCCGGCAAGAAGCGTTCCGGACATCACCAGGATCCGGTAGTCGTCACGCTCTGCGATCAGCCGCGGCAAGTCATCGAACTCGACGGCGAAGCGATCGACGATCCGAATCAGCTCGAACACCTGGAAATCGTTCGTCGACGGTTCGCCGTTCGGTCCGCGCTCGGGTCGCAGCTGGCGGTCGAGGTCCTCGAAGAACCTCGGCGTCGCGCGAACGACGCGTCGCGGGGAACTCACTTCTGGTTGGGAGCCGACTCGGTCTGTTCGATGTGCTGCTCGAGGCGAAGACGCACCCGCTCGAGGAACTCGGCAGGGACCTGGTCCAGATCGGTGACGACACTTGCGTCGAAGAGCGCTTGCTGCTCGGCCGGGCTCATCTTCTCGAGTTCGGCGGCAGTCACGACCTTCCCGGGCATCGTTCCATTCTATCTCCCGAGCAGGTCTCGACGAGTCGACCACGCGGTGTGCGGTTGCGTTCGGCCAGATCGTCGAATCGACGTCGGGATTATCGAGCACAGCACTTGGGCCGCAGTCGGTCACCATCGGAAGCGGCGTCACCGTGATTACGCGTGCCGATACCGAGCGGTCTCGCCGCCGAGATCGACGCTTGCGCCGGGCGCACATACCGGGCATTATGCGCGCTTGGCCGAAGCTCAACCCGACGCCGCAACGGCCGCACCTTGCCCCGAGTGTGGGCATGCAGAGCGCGACCATGTCCACTGGCCAGCGGACGCGATCTGCGAAGGCTGGGCGCACTGCACCGTGGGAAGCGAAGCGGCGGGCGACGCGTGCCAGTGCTGGCGCTCCTGGCCGCGGCTTGAAGTCTGAGCGACCCGAACTGCCGCTCTGCTCGGGCTCGGTAGCGGTTCCACTGAACACCGGCGGCGTGTCGTAGTTTCGCGATACGATACTCGTCACGTGGACATCTACCGATCTGCTCGCAAGCACGGCGTCGCCGACGTCGACATCTTGCATGCCGTCGACCACGCACTCGGCGCCGCCGAGCAAGACGACGGAAAGGTGCTCTACCTCGGTGCGGACCGAGCAGGCAACATGCTCGAGGTGATCGCGATCGAGCGTGACGACGGCACCGAGATCGTGATTCACGCCATGCGGATGCGCCGACTCTACGAACCACTACTCCGTGAAATGAGAGGGACCGATGACTGAGAACAAGACCCACGGACGAACCAAGGCGGGAGTCGAGCTCACCGATGACGTGCTCGACGAACTCGCCGAACAGGCCGAAGCCGGCCTCGACGTAACCAAGCTGCGACGACGTCCTGGACGCCCGTTGATGGGGTCCGGACCTGCCGATTCGTTGCCCGTCCGGCTCGACCCCGAGTTGCGACGAGCAGTGGACGAACGCGCTGCCGCAGAGCACACCACCGCGTCCGACGTCGTCCGCGAAGCACTTCGCCGATACCTCCGTGCCGGTTGAACGAACAGCCTCCACGACCACCGCATAACACCGGTCACCAACGGCGCATCCACACCCACATATCCGGCGAAGTGTTGGACCTCTGAGGCTGATCGGCCCACCGCATAATCACTGGTTTGCGTGAGCGAGCTGGCGTCCTTTCAGAAGTCGATTTCGATTCCGATCGACGACCGGGTCGGTGTCGATCGCGTCGTCGGTTGGAGTTTGAGTCCTTGTCGCTGTGCCCATTGGGTGAGCGGTGCGGCGAGTTGGCTGATGCCCGGTCGGTCGTCGTGGTCAGCGAACGCGGCGGCGATCTCGACCAACGCAGCGTTGTCGAGGTTGCGGCCGTTGGCCCAGTGCTTCCATTGGTCGAGGGCGTGGCCGAGGCGCCCGGCGTCTCGGGCGACGCCTTCGAGGTCGTTGAATTGGTCGAACATCCGCCGAGTCGAGTCCATGCGGCGGTGATCGTCGATGACGTTGTGGAGTTCGTTGACCCGGCGCCGGGTCGGTGCCGCGAGCTCCTCGGCCCGGTTGAGTCGATCCGTCGCGACAGCGAGGACGTCGCCGGCAGTCTCGACGTCGCGGCGAGCCGATCGGCGATGTACTCGACCGGCACGCCGCAGTTCATCTTGGGCCTTACGCAACTCCGACTGGGCTTGGTTCACGATGCGTTCGGCAGTGGCGACCTGCTCGGCGAACGGCGCGTGTGCCTCCTGCGCCGCCGGCAGCTCCTGACGGGCCAACGCAACTCGTTCTCGGACGGCGGCGCGCTCGGCGTTGCGTTCGTCGAGCCGTTGCTGTGCGACGCGCCGACCTTCTTCCGCCTCGGCGCGAATCTGGTCGAACCAGTCAGGTACCCGGACCCGCCGCTGCGGCACGCTGGCGGGGACGGTCGCTGCCAGGTTGCGGCGCTGCACCGTGGCGGGGATGTCGGCGCGGTCGGAGAACAGGACTGCTTCGAGCACGGCTCGTGCTTCGGCGAGGTCGTGGGTGTTGGTGACCACCAAGGCGAGGTTCTCGCGTTGACCGCGGGTCATGGCCATGTACAGGCCGCGTCTCGTCGTCGCGTTGGTGGCGAGGGTGAGGCTCCGTTGCGAGGTGTCGCCTTGGGCGCCGGGTTCGGTGGTGGCGTAGGCGAGTTGCATGTGTTGGCGGACGTAGTCACGCGGCAGGGTGATGGTGCCGTGTCCGTCGAGTCGGGTCACGGTCACATCGCCCTCTTCGACCGTGTCGGTGGCGGTGACGGTCCAGCGTTCACGATTCCGCACCGGCTCACCCACCGTGGTGCGGAGTCGGCGTTCGTTGCGTCGGGTCGCCACCACGTCGCCGACCATCACCCACGAATCGTCGACCTGGGCGAGAGTTGACTGGTCGAGTTCACCGGTGTCGAGTCTGCGTTGTTGGATGTGGTCGTTGATCGCGTTGACGTGTTCGGTGCGTGTCGTGATGATCGACAACGACTCCCCCTCGCTCCGACACTGCTGCCAGAGCTCGCCGATCGTGTCGAGATGCTCGGCGAACGTCCCCGCCCGAATCCGGCCGTGCGCCGCGTACGTGTCGAGGGCGGACGGGTTCCCGCGACGCAACTCCAGCGACGCAGCCGCTTCCCACCGGTTGCTGAACCGGTGGAGATGCTGCAGCTCGACGGTCCGGCCGGTGTCGCACAACTCGAGGAACATGCCGCCACGGCCGACCGCTTGGAGCTGGTGCGGGTCACCGACCAGGGCGAGTCGCCACTGACGTTGTTCGGCATGGGTGACGAGGCGCGACAGGTCGGAGGTGTTCAACATGCCGGCCTCGTCGACGATCACCGTCATCCCCGGCCCGGCATCCCACCACGAGTCGTCGCTGTCTGGTCGGTCGAGTTCATAGAGGAGCTTGGCGACCGTGTCAGCGACCATGCCCGTCTCGGTTTGAAGGACACGGGCCGCCTTCGCCGTGGGCGCCAACCCCATCACCGGCCGCTGCTGTGCGTGGAGATCGGACACGGCGGCCTGCAACATGCGGGTCTTGCCAGCCCCCGCCGGCCCCACCACCAACACCAACCGATCATCACCGGCAACCGCACTCGCCGATGCGTACTGGCCGTCATCCAACGCCACGTCGGTGATCGTGGCCGACGGTTCCGGGTTGTCGGATTGGGCGTCGAGCGCCCAGGTGAGGATGTGTTCTTCTTGGGTGAGGATGTGTTCGCTGGTGGCCTGGTTCGTGATCGGCTCGATCCACACCGACCGACCATCCGAGTCCCGTCGCGCCGTGCGCGTCGCCGACCGGGTCCAAATCGATACACGACTCCAGCACCGTGTTCACCGACGCGTCGAGTGCTGCCGCCCAGCTGGTCCCGTCGTGTCCGGGTTGTGGGGTCACGGTGTCGCAGATGGTGCGCAGCACGTCCATCCGATTCCACGTCGACTGCCGCGACGCCAACGACCTCCACCACCTCCGACACGTCGAGCGGCGACACCTCCAGCGGGTGCTGTCGCGCCGCATCGGTGACCGCAGAGGTGAGCGTGGCGGCGTCGATGCCGAGGCTGGCGGCTTCGCGTTGCCAGCGTGTCCGCAGATCCGGCACGCCGAGCCCGGTCTTCTTCGATCGGGTGTCGACCGCGGCTTCGCGTTCCATCGCCGCGTACTCGAACCCCGACGGATCACGACCCTCACGATCGAAGAAGTCGGCGAGCTTGTCACCCATCTCCACATCGATCTCACGGGCCCGCTTCGAGAACTGATCGAGCAACTCCGACGGCACGCCGCCGATCTCGGCTTGGCCGTTCACGATCGGATCGAACACCACCCCGAACCGGGCCGTCACCTCGGCGCGCAGCACCGACTGATAGAGGTAGCCGAAGGCTTGCTGATACTTCTTCAACGTCAACGCATCCAACGCATACCAGCGACCATCCGCGGTTTGGACCTTCGCCGAGATCACCACATGGGTATGCAACTGCGGATCATCCGCACGGCTCGTCGACTGACGAAACACCCCCACCGTCAACCCACCCGTCTCCGGATGCAATCGGGAGCCGTTCGAGCGGATCCGTGTCGTCGAGCCGTACTTCTCCACCATCGCCACGACCGCGTTGACGGCGACGTCGTGACACTCGGCGAACCCCTCGTCACCCGTCAGTGCCCACAGCACCGACAACGACTTCGGTGCTGACAACGTCGCGTCATAGCCCGCCACCGCCTTGATCGTGTTCCCATGACGGTCCACCCGATCGACCAGCGCCCGACCCAACTGCACACCGGTCGTCGGGTGATGACCCGACAAGAGTGCTTCGAGGGCCTCGGTCGTCACCTCGCCCGACAGGCCGAGTCCTGGTGCTTGGGACCCGGCCCACACACCCGGTTGTTCGCCGTCGGCCTTGGTGAGGTAGCCGGTGTAGTAGGCAGCGGACACTCCCGCCCCCGAGGCGTACAGCGTCGTCACCCGGATCACGATCGCTCCCACCTATGCGCGGGCACCTGTCTGAACTTTGAAACGGGAGCGAAGCGACGAACAGACACGGGAAGGGACCTCAGACCTCGGAGAGCAGCGAGAGCTGACCGGACGAGCAGCGGGCCGACGAGCGAGAACTCGAGGGAGCGGCAGGCGGCTGCGACGGGCAGGCAACGGACACGAAGCTGGCGGGGACAGCGAGGCGATACGAACCGGCCTCGAAGACTCCGGACGAGGCACGCACCTGGACCGCTTCGATCACGCCGAGATCGCTGAGCCGGCGAAGGGCGCGGGCGACAGTGTCCTTCGCGAACCCGAGCGAGGAGGCGAGCGAACGGATCGACACTTGGGCGACGACGTGATCGCCGTTGCCGGTCGAGCGCTCCATCATCTCTTCGAGAACCACCCACGACGTCGCACCGAGTTGCCGGCGCAGCTTCGCTGCATCGGGACCTGTGGTCACCGGACGACGGGATGGTTCAGTCGCCACCGGCTACTCCTGAGGAGACTCGCCCGTCGCACAGGCGCACGACGTTGCCGGTCGACACCAGCTCGAGCAACGCCCATCGGGGCACGCGCAAGCACTTGACGCCGAAGCGGATCACCGGCAAGCCCTGAGTTCCACCGGACGCGAGGTAGTCGTTCGCCAGGTCGTACGCGAGCTGCCGGCCGATGCGCATCACCTTCGACGCTTCCTCGACCGTCAGGAGCTCAGGCGGTGCCGACTCCACGATGTCGTCCATCGGATCCATGGGACTGTCCTACTTACACCCATGAAATTCAACTGACAAGCGGCCCAAATCCTCCGCCGACGGACGATTCGGACACCAGCGGACATGAGCGGACACCAACGGTCACCAGCGGACACCAGGCACCACTTCGACAGTGACGAATGTCACATCGCGCTCACCGTCCCGAAGATTGGGACACGGACGTCACCCGTGGAGGATGAGGACGGCGCGGTCCAGTTCGACGAAGTCGACGTCCTCGAACGCACTCGCCAAGGCGTCGGAGTACCCGGCGAACAAGTCCATCAAGTCATCGTTGCGGATGTTGCCCGTCGACACCAGGAGCAGTCGTCGGGGCGCCCCCGACAGCAGATGTCCATCGACGAAGTCACGATCCTTCGTGACGACGATCCGATCTTGAACCTCGGCGATTCGGGTGATCTCGCGATCCGGGGTTCGGTTGCCATTCGGCAATTCCGAAGTGTGCACGACGTCGTGGCCCAACTCGATCAGCAGCGGGACGAGACGAACGGGCAGCTGCGCGTCGACCAGCAGGCGCATCTACGCCGCTGACGTCGGTACCGAGGTGCGAGTCTGAGTGACCTTCGCCGCGTACTCGAGCGCCGCAAGTACGTCGTCGCGCTCGAGGTCGGCATAGTCCGCCAACACTTCGTCCGTCGTCATCCCACTGGCCAGCAGGCCCATGATCATCGACACGGGATAGCGGAGTCCTCGAATAGTCGGCGACCCGTGACAGATCTCCGGGTTCACGGTGATCCGGTCGAGCAACGTCACGATGTCGATGCTAGCCCTTCGTCCACGCGACGATCGGCGAGGTTGAGGGATCGCGGGACGGCCGCTCGGAACGTGCTCCGACGCGCCCACAACACCGAGTCACGACGTGATGTCTGGTGTCGACTCGTGCCGACGCATCCGTTGCAAGGTGGCACGTCACGACTGATGGCGGGAAATCCTGTGCACCTGGTGTGCACCTGGCGGTTGGTCGCAACCGGCCTGGTCGGGCGATATGGCCTCTGACCAGGGCTTATAGGGTGGGCGATGGGAGTCTCGATCTCCCGACCTCCACGGTGTGAACGTGGCGCTCTTCCAGCTGAGCTAATCGCCCCTGAGGGAACCCACAAGTTAGCAGCGGCACTGTGGATGTCACACCAGACCGGCAGCGGGCTCAACCGTCGGCGTCGACCGTCACGCCGACGCACGCGACGCCCATCCCCTGGCGGTCCCGGTGAGCGACGGTCGCTCCAGGACATGACGCAGAGAACGGGACGAATGCTTCGACGACGAGGTCGACAGCGGGGTCAGCGGTACACGCGACTTCGCGGGCATCACCGTTCGGTTCGATCGTGACACACGACCCGATCTGAATGATGCCGTCGGGGCCTCGCGGCTCACCGGGCTCGGTGAACTGGGCCATCACGACGATGCCGATGATCGCCAGCAACGCGACGAAGGACACGGATCGCCACGGGAACCGCGCCGGGCCGAGGTGGCTCGGGAACGTCGGCATCGTCGGCGCCGTTGACGGGGTCGGAGGCGTCGAAGACGGCGGTGCCGCCGGCCCGCGAGCCGGACCTTGGCGAAGCGATGCGTCGTAGACCGCTCGACGCCCCGGATCGTTCAGCACCCGGTACGCCTCGTTGATCGCCGACATCGAGACGGGCCCGACGGCACTGCCGGTCGCGGCGGTGCGGTCGGGGTGGTGCTCGCGAGCGAGCCGCCGGTAGGCCTCGCGGATCTCGTCGACGCGAGCGGTCGACGCAACGCCGAGCACGTCGTAGTGGGTCAGGCCGGACACGGTCCGATCACGCTACGGGTGCCGCCGGGTCAATAGCCGGCGTCGACGTCGACGAGTCCGACGAGGTCCTCGCCGCGTGCGAAACGCCGCACGTTCTCGGTGACCCGTTGCGCCAGGAGCGGCTTGGCCATCTCGGGTGTGTTGCCCACGTGCGGCGTGATGATGCAGTTCGGCAGCGACCACAGCGGGTGGCCGGCGGGGAGCGGTTCGGGGTCGGTGACGTCGAGTCCTGCGCCGCCGATCACACCATTGCGGAGCGCGTCGACGAGATCGTCGGTCACGATGTGACGGCCGCGAGCGACGTTGACGATCCACGCATGCTCCTCCATCAAGCCGAACTCGTCGGCGGAGAACATCCCCTCGGTGTCCGGTGTCAGCGCGAGCGCGAGCACCACGAGGTCGGCCCCGGGGAGAGCGTCGGCGAACCGGTCGGCCTCGAGCACCTCGTCGACGCCGTCCATCGGCTCGGCCCGATTGCGCACGACCGTGATGTCGCAGTGCCAGGGTTGCAGCAGCCGAACCAGCGATTCCGTGATGCCACCGCCACCGAGGATCGTGACTCGCCCGTCGAGCAGATTGTGCCCGTGGGGACCGGACCACTCCGTGGCCTGGGCGTACGCACCGACGTGGCGAAGCCCTGCGATGCCGAGCGCGAGCGCCATCTCGGCGACCGGTTCGGCATAGACGCCCTTGCCGCACGTCCACGTGCGGTCGTGGTCGAGATGCTCGACGAAGTTCTCGATGCCTGCGAAGGGAAGCTGCACCCAGCGGATGTGGTCGGCGTCATCGAGGACCTCGCGCAGCGAACCCACGGCTCGGGCATCGGCCCAGACCACCGCCTCCGCGTGCTCTGGGCCGACGAGTTCGCCGCCGCCGGCGATCACCGCATCGGCGAGCCAGTCGGGTCCGCCCGTGGGGCCGAGGTGGATTCGTGGTGCATCGGTGTTCGTCATCTGGCCACGACGGTAGTGGTCGCGACGGCGGCCATGATCGATCAGGCATGATGAGGCCCATGACTGACTCCGCACCCGCCATCCGCACCGTGGGCGTCCCGCGCGAGGTGAAGACCGCCGAGCACCGAGTGGCGATGACCCCCGACGGCGTGCGCGAGCTCGAACGTTTCGGCGTCGAGGTGCTGGTCGAGACCGGCGCGGGCGAAGGGGCATCGATCACCGACGCCGACTACGTGGCCGCCGGCGCCGACATCGTGCCGACCGCCGCCGACGCGTGGTCGCAGGAGATGGTCGTCAAGGTCAAAGAACCGAAACCCGAGGAGTTCGGCTTCCTGCGCCCCGACCTCACGCTGTTCACCTATCTCCATCTCGCCGCCTACCCTGCGGTCGCTGCAGCGTTGCTGGCGGCCGGCACCACGTCGGTCGCCTACGAGACGGTCCAGTCGGCCGACGGCTCGCTCCCGCTGCTCGCTCCGATGAGCGAGGTCGCCGGTCGACTCGCACCACAGATGGGTGCGCACTTCCTCGAACGGCACAACGGCGGCCGGGGCGTGCTGATGGGTGGCGCACCCGGCGTGCGGCCCGCCAAGGTCGTCGTTCTCGGTGCGGGCAATGTCGGCTGGAACTCGGCGTGGATCGCCGCCGGCATGGAGGCCGAGGTGGTGCTGATCGACAAGAACCTCGATCGGCTGCGTTTCGTCGACCAGATCCACCGGGGTCGCATCATGACGGCCGCGTCGAACCGTGGTGCCATCGAGCGGGCCGTGGCCGACGCCGACCTGGTGATCGGTGCGGTGCTCGTGGCCGGTGGTCGGGCTCCGATCGTGGTCAGCGACGAGATGGTGCGGGCGATGAAGCCACGAGCGGTCATCGTCGACGTCGCCGTCGACCAGGGCGGCTGCATCGCCACGACGCGCGAAACCACCCACGACGAGCCCACCTATGTCGAGCACGGCGTGGTGCACTACGCCGTCGGCAACATGCCGGGTGCCGTTCCGCACACGAGCACCTACGCGCTCACCAATGCGACGCTGCCGTACCTGCTCGACGTGGCGGTGCACGGCGCGATCGGCGCCGCACGACGCGACCCGGCGATCGCGCACGGCCTCAACACCGTCGACGGCCAGTACGCCAATGCCGTCGTGGCCGAGTCACTCGGGGCGACGGCGATCGATGCCCTGGCCGCAGGCTGATCACCGGTACGAGCATTCACCTACGGTGGGCCGATGACCAACGTGGCTGACCTGGACCTGCCGTCGATCGACGATCCGAGCCTGAGCGACACGGAACGACAGGAACTGATCGCGTTGCTCGCCGGCAACCACTGGATGGTCCGCAACGCCATCGGCTACTCGATCCTCCAGTACCCCGATGTCGTCGCAGTACTCCGCGACAAGCGTTGGCACAGCGCCACGTCGAAGATCCCCGAGATGATGGGGATCACCGACGAGGACTTCCTCGCCAATCGCCGAGTGTCGATCCTGTCGGCGGAAGGCGACGTGCACACACGGTTGCGGCGCCTGGTCGCGAAGTCGTTCTCACCACGGTCGGCCGACCGGCTGCGACCGTTCATGCGCGAGGTGGTCGACGAACTGGTCGATGCAGTAGCGCCGACGGGCCGAGCCGACATCGCCGTCGACATCTGCGAGCCGTACCCGATCCCGATCATCTGCGAGCTCCTCGGCGCACCGCGGAGGGACTGGCAGCTCTTCTCGCGTCTCGCGGAAGACGTGCTGCGCATCTTCAACGGCAACGTGCTCGAGGAACTCGATGTGATCAAGGCTGCTCAGGCCGAACTCGACGAGTACTCGCGCGGTCTCATCGCAGATCGCCGCAACGATCCCCAGGACGACCTGATCACCGACCTGATCGCGGCCGAGGAGGAAGGCGACCGCCTCAGCACCGACGAGCTGGTGATGATGGTCGATGCCGTGATCGTCGGCGGCACCGACACCACCCGCAACCAGCTGGGTTGTGCCGTCGGGCTGCTGTCGAACCATCCGGATCAGTGGAAGCTGTTGGCCGATGATCCCGACATCGCCCCGCGGGCAGTCGAAGAGGTGATGCGTTACTTCGGCGCCGTCCGCGGGACCGCCCGCTTCGCGAGCGAGGACATCGAGTATCGCGACGTGCTGTTTCCTGCTGGGACGATCGTGATGACGTCGATGGCGATGGCGAACCGCGATGCGACCGTGTTCGACGATCCGGGTGCGTTCGACATCACTCGCGAACCGTCTGGTCAACCGCAGCTGACGTTCGGCTCCGGCATCCACTACTGCCTCGGTGCGGCGCTGGCGCGTGCCGAGCTCCAAGAGGCGCTGCCGATCCTCGCTCGCCGGATGCCGGATCTGGCCGTCGACGGCACAATCGAGTGGAAGCCCGCCACCACCGCCATCTTCGGCCCGACGCATCTCCCCGTCACCTTCACCCCGACCTGACGCGCGGGTGGTCGCTGGTCAGTCGTCGATCGTCGGCGGGCGGCGGTAACGCTTCGTCTCGCCGCGTTGCTTCTTCGCCGCCACCCGCCGCCGTTGCGACCCGCGTGTCGGTTGCGTCGCCCGCCGACGACGCGGCACGTGGAGTGCATCGCGCAACTTCGCGGCCAGGCGCTCCTCGGCGAGGGCACGGTTGCGGAGCTGCGAGCGTTCGTCGTCGGCGACGACACGGACCGTCGGGCCCAGCTTCGACAGCACCCGCGAGCGTTCGCTCGCCGAGAACGCCGACGACGCCTCGACCTCGAAGGTCAACTCGGCTCGGGTCGCTGCCTTGTTCGCGTGCTGGCCGCCGGGGCCGCCGGACGGACTGAAGCTCACCACGAGTTCGTGACGCGGGATCCGCACGCTGTCGGTCACCACGAGGCGATCGTCGGCTGCTCCCACTCCCCCAGCATGCCCCACCGCCGCCTCGTCGCGTACGGTGAGGCGATGGGAGACATCAAGCTCGGCTACAACACTGGCTACTGGTCCGCGGGCCCACCCAAGGGCGCGCTCGAAGCGGTCAAGGAAGCCGAGCGACTCGGGTTCAACTCGGTGTGGACCGCCGAGGCATACGGGTCCGATGCGCTGACCCCACTGGCCTGGTGGGGCGCGGCAACCGAGACCTTGCAGCTCGGAACAGCGATCATGCAGATGTCGGCGCGCACCCCCGCCGCCACCGCGATGGCGGCGATCACGATGGACCACCTGTCGAACGGACGGTTCATCCTCGGCCTGGGCGCCTCAGGTCCACAGGTGGTCGAAGGGTGGTACGGCCAGCCGTACCCGAAGCCGCTCGCGCGGACCCGCGAGTACGTCGAGATCGTGCGCTCGATCGTCGCTCGCGAACAGCCCGTCGAGTTCCACGGCGAGTTCTACGACATGCCGTACGACGGCGGTGCTGGACTCGGCAAGGCGCTCAAGTCCACCGTGCACCCGCTGCGCAACGACATCCCGATCTACCTCGCCGCCGAAGGTCCGAAGAACGTGGCGCTGTCGGCCGAGATCTGCGACGGCTGGTTGCCGCTGTTCTTCTCGCCGAAGGACGACAAGTTCTACCGCGACTGCCTCCAGGAGGGATTCGACGCATCGGGCGACCCGACGAAGAAGGACCGCTTCGAGGTGACCGCGACCGCCATGATCATCCCCGGCGACGACGCCGAGAAGTGCGCCGACCTGGTGCGCCCGTTCCTGGCGTTGTACGCCGGCGGCATGGGAGCGAAGGGAGCCAACTTCCACTACGAGGTCTTCGCACGGATGGGATACGGCGACGTCGCCGACACGGTCCAGGACCTGTACCTGCAGGGCAAGAAGGCCGAGGCCGCCGCAGCCATTCCCTTGGCAATGGTCGAAGATGTCGCCCTCGTCGGCCCGCCCGACAAGATCCGTGACGAACTCGCGAAGTGGCGCGAGACGTGCATCACCGAGTTCCTCGTCAGCGGACCGGCGATCGCACTGCCGAGCTTCGCCGAACTCGTACTCGGCTGATCTGTGTCGCCGACGTTGCGCCACGGCCGCTCGCAGGTGGCGATCCCCGGTCCGTCCATCGTCCCCGACCGGGTACTCGCCGCCATGCACCGGCCGATGCCGAACATCTACGACGGGCCGCTGATCGACGTCTCCAACAGCCTGTTCGCCGATCTGCCGGCGATCGCGCGCACCGATGGCGAGGTGTTCGTCGTCATCGGCAACGGCCACGCCGCGTGGCAGATGGCGGTGTCCAACACCGTCCGTCGCGGCGATCGTCTGCTCGTGCTCGAATCGGGCACGTTTGCGGTGATCTGGGGTCAACAGGCAGCGTTGAGCGGCGCCGACGTCGAGGTGTTGCCCGGATCCGACGATGGCCCGGTCGATCCGGCGGCTGTCGAGGAGCGGCTGCGCGCCGACAACGACCACACGATCCGCAGCATCCTCGTCGTGCTCGCCGACACCGCCACTGGAGTCCGCAACGACATCGCGGCCATCCGTCGGGCGATCGATGCTGCCGGCCACCCCGCTCTGTTGATGGTGGACGCGATCGCATCACTCGGCTGCGATCGCTTCGAGATGGACGAGTGGGGCGTCGATGTGACCGTCGCCGCCAGCCAGAAGGGCTTGATGTGCCCACCCGGGCTGGGGTTCGTGTGGGCCAACGACAAGGCGCTGGCGGCCCACGAGCGCGCGGACGCTCGAGTCGGCTACCTCGATTGGGCCTCGCGGCGCAACGTCGAGGCGCACTACCAGCTCTACAACGGCACCCCGCCGATCCCGATGATCTACGCGCTTCGAGAGGCGCTCGACATGATCGACGAGGAGGGGCTCGAGAATGTGTGGCGACGACACGAGGTGCTCGCCCGATCGGTGTGGGCGGCGATCGATGCGTGGCACACCGACGGCGGCCTGCGTTGCAACATCATCGATGCGGCGGCGCGTTCGCACGCCGTGACGACGATACGTACGGGGACGATCGATGCAGCGATGCTCCGCGAGATCTGCGAGCGGGAGATGGGCCTGACGCTCGGGCTCGGCATCGGGAGCGACGACGCACGATTTCGAATCGGACACATGGGCCACCTCAACCCGCCGATGTTGTTGGGGACCCTCGCGACCATCGAGGCCGCGCTGCACTCTCTCGGCGCGCCGACAGGCGGGTCTGGTGTTGCCGCCGCCGCGCGAGTGATCGGCGGTACGTTGGCCGACGCGGGCTAGACCTCGACGAGCTCGCCATCGCCTGATGGCGCCGGCGACATGGGTCCGAGCGTGTCGGGCCCACCGACAGGACGCGCAGATGAGCGCATCATTGCCAGCAACACCACAACGGCCGTGACGACTCCGATCACGATGAGCACGCCGGCACCAGTGCGCCAACCGTCGTTCAAGGGGAGGACCCGCAGCGGCCACGGTGGAAGCTGACCGTCGTCTCGGTTGCGGCGCAAGGTGGTCGGATCGACGTCGACCGGCAGGTTGACCAGCGCCCACCAGCCGGCAACCACCACGAGGCCGAGCGGCGCCCAGCGCGACCAGATCCGTTCCATGCCGATGATCACCAGCACGGCGGCAACGCCGATCGCAGGCATCGTGTAGCGAGCGTGCGCATTGCCACCCCCGCTCGCATGTTGGGCGATCGTGAGCGCAACGAGTGCTATGGCGACGAGTCCCAGCGAGATCTGCCAGCGCAGCGTCGAGGCGTCGCCTCGAGCGAGGTCCGGCTGCGGAGGTTTCGCCACTTCGACCTGGCGCGCGATTCGTCCGGTGACGAGCACGATGCCGACGCCGGCGGCGGCGATCATCGTCAGCACGACCGACCCTGGGGGGACCATGCGGCGTCGGGTCGTCGGCGACATCAGCCCCTCGTACACGTCCGACCACATCGACCAGCGCACCATCATGTCGAGCACCGACCCGCGGCGCTCGCGGCGGAACATCTCGAGCAGATACTGCGACGCGCCGACGTCGCCGTAGAGCACCATGTTGCGGGCGTAGAACCATCCGAAGAGCACCACGGCCGGACCGAGCCCGATCAGTGCGACCCGAACGGCGCGTCGCAGTTGCTCGCGCGCTGTGGGTGCAGGCCGAGTGAATCGGCGCAAGGCGACGATGCCGACGACAGCGATCGCAAGCAACATCGTGGCCGCTCGGGAACCGAATGCGATGGCGGCCGTTGCCGCGAGCAGCGCCAGATCACGTCTCGTCAAGGCGTCGATGCGCCGCAGGCAGCGAGCGCCGGCCCACACGACAGCCGTACCGGCAGCGAACCCCAACCCATCGTTCAGACCCTGTGAGAAGACGGCGTGTCCCTGCGGCACCAGCGCAGCGAGCGCCGCGGCAAGCAACGCGAGCCGGTGATTGCGTCGGGTGATCTCCGACGCGAGCAGGAACGTGAAGATCACCCCGACCGCTGCGAAGGCGACGTTGGCGAAGCGCATGAGGATCAGGCCGCCATCGGGTGCGTCGACCGCTCGACTCGCCCACACGAGCGGCGCGACTGCCATGTAGTGCAACGGCGGATGGTTGGCGACCCACACCCCGCGGTAGCGGATGTCGTTGGCCATCGAACGCTCGGCCTGCCACTGCCGGGCCTCGACGGGCACCTCGGGGAACTCGCGGATCTGCGGAAGTCGGAACGATGCGATCTCCTGCGCGTAGCCGACGTGGGCGGTTTCATCCGTCGGGAGAAACGGCGGCTGTTGGAGCGCGTGGAGCGCACCGATCCCGATGAACGCCACCACGATGGCCACGAGTCCGACGATCACGGCAACCGAGGGGCGCGACCGATCGGTCGCTCCCACCTGGTTGCGCACCGCGAGTTCCGACGTCGACACGCGGCGAAGCTACCCGGGAGTGACGGCGGATACTCGGCACGCCGACGACGTCATCGAGCGTTCACGAATCGGGATCGCTGCCCTGATCGGCGATGGCACCGACCTGGCCCGCGTCGACCCACGACCGGAGCTTCTCCCAGGCATAGATGCCGGTCGAGTGGCCGTCGCTCCAATCGAGGCTGAGACCCCAGGCGCCCGACAGCTCGGCGTCGGTGATCGTGATCGGCTGCCCCTCGTCGATCCATGGTGCCACCGGCTGGTCGCGGGTGCGCCGCGCATTGCAGTCGGCGCAGGGGCAGGCCTGGCGAAGCGGCGCAAGTTCGAAGCGGGCCCGCACGCCGTCCTCGAAGAGGACTTCGACGTGCGATTGACGGTCCACTTCGACGGATTCGATGTCATGCTTGGCCACGTGACGAGCGTACCGACGGCGGCCGAACCACAGCCCCTGTCGGCGACGTGCCCCACGCCGATCGCCCGGCCGTGGCTGAGCAACCGCTGGGACGACCTCGCGTTCGTGCACTGGGCCCATGACCCTGACGACGTACAGGCATTGTTGCCGCACGGGCTTCGAGTCGACACGTTCGACGACGGAGCTGGACCGAGAGCATGGGTGTCACTCGTGCCGTTCCGGATGCGACAGGCGGGCCCGAGTGTCCTGCCGTCCCTGCCGTGGATCTCGACGTTCGCCGAGACGAACGTGCGCACGTATGTCGTCGACGCAGCCGGACACCGTGCGGTGTGGTTCCTGTCGCTCGACGCCGCTCGGCTCCCCGTCGTGGCGTTCGCACGATGGACGATCGGGTTCCCGTACGTGTGGTCGATGATGACGATCGAACGGTCGGGCGACCGGTGGACCTACGAGACGACACGACGACGGTGGCCACGGTCTCCCGCTGCTGCGACCAGGCTGGTGATCGAGGCAGGGGCCGTGGTCGAACCGACAGCGCTCGACGAGTTCCTCACCGCACGGTGGGGCACTGTGGCTGCGTGGCGGGGGCAGTTGCGTCACCATCCTGTCGATCATCCACCGTGGACGCTGCGAGCGGCGACGATCGTGGAACTCGACGACTCGGCGATCACCGCCACGGGGCTGAGCGCTCCCACGGGCGACCCGATCGCCCGACTCGCAGCACCGATCGACGCCCGTTTCGGGCGGCCTGTCCGAGTGTGACGGCTACGGTTCCGCAATGGGCATCGAACTGTGCAAGGGCTCGATCGACCTCGGCATCTTGATCGACCTCGGCGACTGACCGATCCCGATCATGACCGGCAAGTTGATCGGTCGGGGACGTGACTGCGACGTCTTCGAGGCCGGGACGGGACGGGTGCTGCGCCGGAACCGCCGTGGACGAACGACCGAGGTCGAAGCACTGACGATGCAACACTGCGGCGCGCACGGCTATCCGGTGCCCGAGGTGTTCGATGCCGATGGACCGGACATCGTCATGCAACGGCTCGACGGGCCGACGATGCTCGCCGAGATGAGCGCTCGTCCGTGGACGATGAGGAGCAAGGCGCGGCAGCTCGCGGAGTTGGTCGAGCTGCTCGGGCGCATTCCACTGCCCGATCACGATCTCCCCACTGCCGTCGTGGGCGGCGACCGACTCGTCCACCTCGACCTCCATCCGGACAACGTCGTGCTCACCGACGCCGGCCCGGTCGTGATCGACTGGAGCAATTCCCGCCGCGGTGTGGCCGGCCTCGACGCTGCGAACACCTGGCTCACGGTCGCAGCAGGCCAGCCCGACGGTTCCGCGCTCACGAACTCCGTGGTCGCAGCCGGGCGGCGCTTCTTCGTCCACGGGTTCGTGTCGTCGATCGACCGGAGCGCCGCCGTGCGCGAGTTGCCGAGAGCGCTGGAGCTGCGTCTGCGCGACGCAAACCTGTCCGACGCCGAGCGGGCAACGATGCGGTCGCTCGTCGAACGAGTCACCTGACCGATCCGTGCGTACCCTCGAACGGACATGACGTCGCCACACGCCGCGGATCCGCCGCTGATCCGGCACCTGCCGGGACCGGGAGCGCGGTCGGTCGACGGCACGATCGACGGCGACGCGATCCTGGCCGGGTTCACCAGCTATGCCGAGGAGATCGGCCTCGAGTTGTACCCGGCCCAGGAGGAAGCGATCTTCGAGGTGGTGCTCGGCAACCACGTGATCCTCAACACGCCGACCGGGTCGGGGAAGTCGCTCGTCGCTGCGGCGGCTCACTTCGCGGCGCTGGCCGAGGGCAAGCGGAGCGTGTACACGGCGCCGATCAAGGCGCTCGTGAGCGAGAAGTTCTTCGCGTTGTGCCGCGAGTTCGGTTCCGACCGGGTGGGGATGGTCACCGGCGACGCCGCCGTGAACCCCGACGCACCGATCATCTGCTGCACGCAGGAGATCCTCGCCAATTGGGCGTTGCGCGACGGGCGTGATGCGCCGGTCGATGTCGCCGTGGTCGACGAGTTCCACTACTACGGCGACCCGCAGCGGGGCTGGGCGTGGCAGGTGCCGTTGCTGGAACTCCCACACACCCAGTTCCTGTTGATGTCGGCGACGCTCGGCAACGTCGAGTTCTTCCGCCAGGACCTGACCGAGCGCACTGGGCGCGACACGACCGTCGTCAAGTCGGTGCAGCGGCCGGTGCCGCTCGACTTCGAGTACCGCACCACGACGTTGCACAACAGCGTCACGTCGTTGCTGGAGTCGGGTCGAGCACCGATCTACCTGGTGCACTTCACGCAGAAGGACGCGACCGAGGCGGCACAGAACTACCTGGCGCTCGACCCGCTGAGCAAGACGGAGAAGGCCGCCGTGAAGGAGGCGCTGGCCGGGTTCCGGTTCGACTCGCCCATCGGCAAGGACCTCCGTCGCTTCATCACCGCCGGCGTCGGCGTGCACCACGCCGGCTTGCTGCCCAAGTACCGCCTGCTGGTGGAGAAGCTCGCACAAGATGGGCTGCTCAAGATCATCTGCGGCACCGACACGCTCGGGGTGGGCGTGAACGTGCCGATCCGGTCGGTGCTGTTCACGCAGTTGTGCAAGTACGACGGGTCCGGCGTGCGGATCCTGTCGAACCGTGAGTTCGCGCAGATCGGCGGGCGGGCCGGCCGCAAGGGGTTCGACGACCGCGGCGACGTGTGGGTGCAGGCACCCGAACACGTGGTCGAGAACCAACGCCTCGGCGAGAAGGCGGCAGCGAGCGGCAAGAAGAAGGTCGTCAAGAAGAAGCAACCCGAACGGGGTTACGCGCACTGGACCCAGGAGACGTTCGACAAGTTGGTCGGCGGCGAGCCCGAGGAGTTGAAGTCGCACTTCCAGGTGAGCCACCAGATGGTGATGAACCTGCTCGACCGACCGGTCGTACACGACCCCGACGGGACGGAAGTCGACGGGTGTCGGGCGGTGCGGACGCTGTTGACCGACAACCACGAGCCGCGGAGGCGCCAGCGGGCACACATCCGCCGGGCGATCTCGATCTATCGATCGCTGGTCGAGGCGGAGATGCTGGAGTTCCCCGACGAGCCCGACGAGTACGGGCGGCGCGTGCGGGTCAACTTCGACCTGCAGGATCAGTTCGCGCTGCACCAGCCGTTGTCGCTGTGGGCGGTCGAGGCACTGCACGCACTGCCCGCCGCCGAGGCGGAAGCCGCGGACGGGGCCGAGGCAGGGTCCGGTGATGCGATCGACCATGCGTTGAACATGTTGACGGTCATCGAGTCGGTGCAGGAGAACCCCGGCGTGGTGCTGGCTGCGCAGGTGAAGCGGGCCAAGGACGAGTTGATGGCGGAGATGAAGTCGTCGGGCGTCGAGTACGAGGAGCGCATGGAGCGCTTGTCGCAGGTGGAGTACCCGAAGCCGAACTCGGCGTGGATCTACGGCAACTTCAACGAGTTCCGAACACGGCATCCGTGGGTGGGCGGCGACACGGTGGCCCCGAAGGCGATCGTGCGCGAGATGTACGAGCGGGCGATGACGTTCGGTGAGTACGTCAACGACTACGGGCTGAAGCGGTCGGAAGGCGTGGTGCTGCGGTACCTGTCGGACGTCTACAAGGGTCTCGTGCAGAACGTGCCCGAGGAGCTGGCGACGCCGGAGCTCGGCGACATGGTGGCGTGGCTCGGCGCCGTCGTGCGTCACGTCGACTCGAGCCTGATCGACGAATGGGAGCGGCTGCTGCATCCCGAGGATGCTGCGTCGGTCGACGATCTACGACCGACGTTGCCGACCGGTGAGCGCTCGATCGTCGACGACGACCGGGCGTTCCGGGTGATGGTGCGCAACCGGGCGTTCGACTGGGTGCAGCGCCTGGCGCGCCGCAACGGCTACGACGAGCTCGTCGCGGATGCTGCCGATCGTGATCGGTGGCAGTCCGGTGAGGACGTGATCGCTGCGATGGCTCCATATCGCGACGAGTTCACCGACGTGCTCGACGACGCGACGGCGCGATCGGGCGAGTTGTTCCGCTACGACCGGGCATCGGGTCGGGTGACGCAGATCCTGCACGACCCGGAGGATTCCAACGAGTGGCGAATCGAGGCGATCGTCGACCTCGACGGATCCCGCGAGACCGACCGGGTGGTGTTGCGATTGGTCGAGCTGGGGCCGTTGCGGTGAAGCGGAGCGCCGGCATCGTGCTGTTCCGGCACACGGCTGACGGTGCTGTCGAGGTGTTGCTCGGGCACATGGGCGGCCCGTTCTGGCAGCGGCGTCACGAGGGCGCCTGGACGATCCCCAAGGGTGAAATCGAACCAGGCGAGGAACCGCTCGCCGTGGCCCGACGTGAGTTCCACGAGGAGCTCGGGGTGCCGATGCCCGAGGGAGAGCTGGTCGATTTGGGCGAGATCCGTCAGGCCGGTGGCAAGGTCGTGCAGGCATGGGCATTGGAGGGAGATCTGAACGCCGACGCCATCGTCAGCAACACTTTCGAGCTCGAGTGGCCGCCGAAGTCCGGGCGCATCCAAGTCTTCCCGGAGATCGACCGTGCTGCCTGGTTCGACCTCGAGTCGGCGCAGCTGGTGATCGTCGCCGGCCAACGACCGCTCCTCGATCGTCTGACGATCGCTGACTGACGACGCCTCGCCACCGGAGGCCGGGTCCGCCGTCTACTGTCGCTGGTCATGAAGGCTGTGGTGTGTCAGGAGTTCGGGCCGCCCGAGGCGCTGGTCGTCGAGGAGATGGATGACCCGACGGCCGGTGACGGCGAATTGTTGATCGAAGTGAAGGCGTCGGCGGTGACGTTCCCCGACACCCTCATGCTCGAGGACAAGTACCAGTTCCATCCGACGCCGCCCTACATCCCCGGCGGCGAGGCGGCGGGAATCGTTGTGGCCGTTGGCGACGGCGTGGCGGACTGGTCGGTTGGCGACCGTGTCGTCGGTGGCCTCGGAACAACCGGCGGGTACGCCGAACAACTCGCGATTCCCGCTGCCACCGCGCGTCGGCTACCGAGTTCGGTCGACTTCGCTGTCGCCACCGGGCTGAACTACGCATACGGCACGACGCTGTACGCACTCAGGCACCGGGCGAACATCCAGCCGGGCGAGTCGATGCTCGTGCTCGGTGCCGGCGGCGCACTCGGGGTATCTGCGGTGGAGCTCGGCAAGCTCATGGGTGCCCGGGTGATCGCGGCAGCATCGACCGAGGAGAAGCTCGACCTGTGCCGCGAGCGAGGCGCCGACGAGACCATCAACTACGCCACCGAGAACCTCAAGGAACGCACCAAAGAGCTGACGAACGGTCAAGGCGTCGACGTCGTCTACGACGCGGTGGGCGGCGACAAGGCCGAGCAGGCGCTCAGGGCGATTGGTTGGGAAGGCCGGTTCCTCGTGATCGGGTTCACGGGCGGCATCCCATCGATCCCGCTCAACCTGACGCTGCTCAAGGGCTGCCAGATCGTCGGCGTCTTCTACGGCGCGATGACCGCCCGCCAACCGGAACTGAACGCCAAGATCAGCGACGAGTTGATCCGGCTGGTCGCGTCCGGTGAACTCCGACCTCACGTGTCGGCGCGCTACCCGCTCGAGCGCGCAGGCGATGCGCTCCGTTCGCTGATGGACCGCACCGCAGTCGGCAAAGTCGTCATCACGCCCTGAGCCGTGGTGGGCGCGGCCAGCTGAGAACAAGGCTTCCAGGTCTACCGCGACGACCACGGCACCTGGCACATCATCGACCCCCACGGCAACGAAATCGTCTGAGCGACTCCTCCGCTCGAGCGCGGCGGGGTGCTCAGGCCAACACGGACCCCGGCACGGACACGATGCGGGCTCGCAACCACTCGCCCAGGGCCTTCGCCTGCGCGTCCTGGCGGGTCGAGGCGGCGACACCTTCCTGCAGGAGTCCACGGACCACGAAGTTGAGCGAGCGGAGATTCGGGAACCGGTAGCGATCGACGGCGAGCGCAGCGGTCTCCGGGAGCAGTTGCTGGAGTCGTTCGACCGTCAGCTCAGCGTCGAGCCAGGCCCAGCCGGCGTCGGTGCGGGCGTACACGCCCAGGTTCGCATCGCCGCCCTTGTCGCCCGAGCGCGTCCCGACGAACGATCCCAACGGCACCTCCACCATCGGCCCCGCTGAGCCATCCCCGACCGGTCGTGGTTCCCGGAGACCTGGGCTCGGGGAACCAAGTTCCGCGACGGCGGGAACGACCGAGTCGATCTGGGTGGTGGCGCCGTTGATGTGGACGTACTGCGGGACCAGGTCGGCGGGCACGGTTGCTGGGCGGTACACCCCGAACGGGGACGCGGCGCTCGGGCCGCCGCCGAGGCCGTACATGCCGGGGATGCCCGCGAGCACGGTGTGCACCATCGCGTCGTTGAAGGCGCGGCCGACCTTGCGTTCGTCGGGGTCTTTGACCGTGACCCGCCAGATCGCGGTCGCTTCTTCCTGCGTCGCCGGATCCGGCTTGTTCGTGTGGATCACCTTGTTCTCGATGAATCCGAAGTCGTCAGGCCCGTAGGGGCAGGCATCCCAGAATGCCGCTTCGGCGAATGCCGCCTTCTCCTCGATGTCAAGTCCCGTGAGCGCCACCGTGAACGAGTTGCGATACCCGCCGAGCTCGTTCATTGCGACCTTCAGCGTCGCCGGCGGCGCCGCGCCCTTCGTGGCGGACACTCGAACACGATCACGTTCGACCTGCTCGACCTCGATCGTGTCGAAACGCGCCGTGACGTCAGGTCCGAGGTACTCCGGCCCGCCGATCTCGTACAGCAGCTGCGACGTGACGGTCTCGACGTTGACCACACCACCGGTTCCGTCGTGCTTGCCGATCACGCACGACCCATCCGCTGCCACCTCGGCCCACGGGAACCCGAACCTCGCGCCGCCACCGACATCGTTGCGACCGTCGATCTCGTGGAAGAACGAGTAGTTGCCGCCGGTGACCTGGGCGCTGCATTCGATGATGTGGCCCGCAACCACTCCCCCGGCGAGCTGGTCGAAATCGTCGCGCTGCCAGCCGTGGTGCCACGCGGCTGGTCCACAGGTGACAGCAGCGTCGGTGACGCGTCCCGTGATCACGATGTCGGCGCCTTTGGCGAGAGCGTCGACGATGCCGAAGCAGCCGAGGTAGGCGTTGGCGGTGAGGAACCGCGACGGATCGCCGAGGCTGGTCGCCGACCCGAACGGTGCGAGCGCGCCCGACTCGGCAAGCTCCGTGATTCGAGGCATCAGATCGTCGCCGTCGATGTAGGCAATCGTCGGCGAGAGCCCGAGCCGGTCGGCGACCTCATGCACCGCATCGGCGCAGCCGTCGGGGTCGAGCCCGCCGGCATTGGACACCACCTTGATGCCCTGGTCGAGGCAGGTGCCCATCACCTGTTCCATCTGGCTCACGAACGTGCGGGCGAATCCACCCTTCGCCTGCTTGGCGCGGATGCGGCTCAGGATCAACATTGTCAGCTCGGCGAGCCAGTCTCCGGTCAGAACATCGATCGGTCCGCCTTCGACCATCTCGAGCGCCCCACTCGGCCGATCGCCGAAGAAGCCCGAGCAGTTGGCGATACGAATCGGCTCGCCTGCTGCAACAGTCATGCGTCGTCTCCGTGATCGAGCGCCACGAGCAGCTCACCCTGATCGACGCGGTCGCCGACGGCGAAACGCACCTCGCTGACGGTGGCGTCGCCGGCGGCAAGGATCTTGTGCTCCATCTTCATCGCCTCGACCACCATCAGCACCTGACCATCGACCACGACGTCACCCGCAGCGACGTGCACGGCGATCACCGTGCCGGGCAGCGGACAGATCGGGCCGCCGCCCTCGGCCTGCGCATCGTGCAACACGAAGCGCGGCGTACGAGTGAGCGTCACCGCACCGGCGGCGCTGCGAGTGTGGACCGTCACGGCACCGACGCCGTCGTCGTCGAGCCCGAGCGTGTGATGCACGATCTCGGTGCTCACCGCGCTGCGACGTCCGTCGATCTCGATCGCGAGATGGCCGACAGAACCATCGGCGCGTCGATCGAGCAGCCGGATGCGCCGTTCGATGCGGTCGTCGTCCGACAGCACTCCCTCGTCGTCAGGTTCGGGCCACGGCCCGAGCCACGCCGACGCCGTCCATTGCGTCGATCCACCGGCCAGTCGCTCCGGTCGCATCACGTACTCGACGTGGAGATGCTCGCCGGTCGGCTCCAGCCAGACCTGGCGCTGCCCCTGCGTACGCAGATTGCGCCACCCCGATGGAGCGAAGGGCGTCGCACGGTCGGAAGAACGTCGCTCTGCTTCCAGTGCGAAGACCGCTCCCAGCAGGAGGGCCACCCGATCGTCTCCGGCCGGTCCGATCGGAGTGAGCACGTCGGGGTGCTCGTCGAGGTATGCCGTCGGAGTGTCGGCGGCGAGATAGTCGGCCTCGCCGAGGATCGCCACCAGCGAGTCGACGTTCGTCCGGATACCCGTGATCTGGGATCCTCGCAACGCACGAGCGAGTTGGCGGGCCGCCTCGACCCGGGTCGGTGCGTGAGCGATCACCTTGGCGACGAGCGAGTCGTAGTCGGAGGAGATCTCGGCTCCGTCGCGTACGCCAGTGTCGACGCGCACGCCATCCGGCCCGTCATCGCCCACCTCGAAGCGCCCGATTCGACCCGTCGACGGCATCCAGCCGGCGGCCGGATCTTCGGCGACGACACGTACCTCGATCGCATGCCCGGTGATCGTCACGTCGTGCTGGGTGATCGGGAGGGCCTCGCCGGCGGCGACACGGAGTTGGAGCTCGACGAGGTCGAGCCCGGTCACCGCCTCGGTCACCGGGTGCTCCACCTGGAGCCGGGTGTTGACCTCGAGGAACGTGATGGTCTGGTCGGCGCCGACCATGAACTCGACGGTGCCGGCACCTTCGTAACCGACGTGTTTCGCAAGCGCAACCGCGCCGTCGCACAGCGCTGCTCGGACCTCGGGCGTGATGCCGGCCGACGGCGACTCCTCGACCACCTTCTGGTTGCGACGTTGGATCGAGCACTCGCGTTCGCCCAGATGCACGACGTTGCCGTGTCGGTCGCCGAACACCTGCACCTCGACGTGTCGACCCCGTTCGAGGAACGGCTCGATGAACACCGCACCGTCACCGAACGCTGCGAGCGCCTCGCGTGACGCTGCCGCCACCGCGTCGTCGAGTTCGTCGGCGCCGCGCACCACGCGCATGCCGCGCCCACCGCCGCCGGCGGCCGCTTTGACGAGCGCCGGGTAGCCGACGGTCGCTCGGTCGGCGATCCGACCGTCGACGACCTCGATCATCGACGTGGTCGGCACTCCCGCCTCGAGTGCCGCCCGCTTGGCAGCGACCTTGTCGCCCAACAGCGTGACCTGCTCGGGCGTCGGGCCGACCCAGATCAACCCGGCATCGATCACGGCTTGCGCAAACGCTGCGTTCTCGGCCAGGAAGCCGTAGCCGGGGTGGATCGCGTCGACGTCGGTTGCGAGCGCCGCGGCGATGATCGCGTCGCCACGCAGATACGACTCCGCGGGTGTCGCGCCGCCGAGCGCGATCGCGATGTCGACCGAGTCGACGTGCAACGCGTTGGCGTCTGGCTCGGAGTACACGCCGACCGTGGAAATGCCCAGGCGGTGCGCCGTCCGCGCGATGCGCACGGCGATCTCGCCACGGTTGGCGATGAGCAAGCGGGAGATGGCGTCTGGGTGAGAGCTCATCAGTGCCTCCACACGCCGTACTCGGTCGCACCCTGCACGACGTTGCTGTGCACCGCCGACAGCGCCATCCCCATCACGGTGCGGCTGTCGGCGGGGTGGATGATCCCGTCGTCCCAGAGCCGTCCCGTCGAGTAGAGCGCGGTCGACTCGTGTTCGATCTGTGCTTCGAGGCCGGCGGTCTGCGCGGCGAGCGCCTCCTCATCGACCTCCATCCCCCGACCTGCCGCAGCGTTGCGGGCGACGATCTCCATCACGCCGGCGAGCTGCTTGGGGCCCATCACTGCAACCCGGTGGTTCGGCCAGGAGAAGATGAACCTGGGGTTGTACGCCTTGCCGGCCATGCCGTAGTTGCCGGCCCCGTAGCTGGCGCCGACCATCAGGTTGAAGTGGGGCACCGTCGAGTTCGACACGGCGTTGATCAGCTTGGCCCCGTTGCGGATGATGCCGCCCTGCTCGGCCTTCGAGCCGACCATGAACCCGGTGATGTTGTGCAGGAACGCCAGCGGGATGTCGCGCTTGTTGCACAGCTGGATGAACTGCGCACCCTTCGACGCCTCTTCCGAGAACAGGATCCCGTTGTTGCCGAGAATGCCCACCGGGAAGCCATGAATCGATCCCCAACCGCACACGAGCTTGTCGCCGTAGAGCGGCTTGAACTCCTCGAACCGGCTGCCGTCGAGCAAGCGGGCCAGCACCTCACGGATGTCGAACGGGATGCGGACGTCGGCGGACGCACAGCCGAGCAGCTCGGCAGGGTCGTACAGCGGTGGATCGTCGGGTTCGGTGGCCCCGGGTCCGAGCTTGTTCCAACGCAGGTGACGCACGATGCCGCGGGTGATCCGGATCGCATCGAGCTCGTCGACGGCGAGGTAGTCCGACAGCCCGCTCGTGCGCGAGTGCATCTCGGCACCTCCGAGCGTCTCCTCGTCGACGATCTCGTCGATCGCCATCTTCACCAACGGCGGCCCGCCGAGATACGCGGTGCCGCGCTCTTTGACGAACACGGTGTAGTCGCTCATTCCCGGCGTGTAGGCACCGCCGGCGGTGTTCGGCCCGAACGCCATCGTGATCGACGGGATCCCCATCTTCGACAGCTGGGTCAGGTCCTTGAAGCTTGCACCGCCCTGGATGAACAGGTCGGCCTGTCGGGGCAGATCCGCTCCCGCTGACTCGTTGAGCACGATCACGGGCAGGCGGTTCTCACGAGCGATCTCATGGAATCGCGACCCCTTCTTCCAGGTGGTCGGGTTGCCCGAACCACCTCGGTAGGTC
This sequence comes from Ilumatobacteraceae bacterium, assembly GCA_963828415.1. Lineage (GTDB taxonomy): Bacteria > Actinomycetota > Acidimicrobiia > Acidimicrobiales > Ilumatobacteraceae > Sva-07. The sequence continues at coordinate 608,133 of CAWHEI010000009.1, read as the reverse complement.
ATGTCCGAGCCACTGATCGCACACTCGACGCCCTCGACGATGCCGATGCCAGTACAGCTGCCGACGCCGACCGGATCCTGAGTGCCCCACCCGGCGAGCGGGCTCAGTTCCAGGAACGGCGTGTCGGGGTCGACCAGCGCCTCGATGCGTTCGCGTACCAGCATCTTGCCGCGCTTGCGGTGGCGGTCGACGTAGCGCTGCCCGCCGATCGTCGGCACGCTCGCCAGCTCAGCGGCGACGCCGTCCCACAGCTGTTGCATCGCTGCGAGATTCTCCTGGTACTCGGCCGATCGTGTGTCGAGCCGACTGCGGATCACGGTGCCGATGGTCACGAAGGTCACCGTAGTGGAGCGACCTCGATCGGCTCCGAAGCGCAACGTCCGAGACGCGCTCGAACACGCCGATCGGGTACACCTTCAGCATGGACGTAGCCGACGTACTCGCTGATCTCCTCGCAGAACAACAGGTTCTCGACGACATCGTCGCCAACCTCGACGCCGACCAGTGGCAGCTGGCGACGCCGAGCCCGGGGTGGACGATCGCCGATCAGATCGGACACCTCACCTACTTCGACCGCAACGCCGCGCTCGCGATCACCGATCCGGCCGCGTTCCAGGACGCGATGCACGCCCTGCTCAACTCGGGCGGCGACGACATGACGCTCGGCCCGTACCGGGCGATGTCGCCCGACGAGCTGCTCGCGGCCTGGCGCTGTGGTCGCGAGGAGCTGGCGTCTGCCGCGGCAACACTCGCCAACGACACCCGGATCGCGTGGTACGGACCGTCGATGGGATCGAAGTCGTTCCTCACGGCGCGGCTGATGGAAGCCTGGGCACACGGCCAGGACGTCGTCGATGCCGTCGGGGCAACTCGCGAGCCGACCGATCGGCTGCAACACATCGCCCAGCTCGGCTTCATCACTCGCGGTTGGACGTACTTCAACAGGGGCCTCGACGTCCCGAGCATCCCGGTACGCGTCGAGCTCACCTCGCCATCGGGCGACACGTGGACGTTCGGTCCCGACCCGGCCGACGACATCGAAGTCGAGTCGATCGTCGGGCCGGCGATCGACTTCTGCCTCGTGACCACGCAGCGACGCCACGTCGACGACACCGACCTCGTAGTCACCGGCGACTCCGCTCGCGACTGGATGGAGAAGGCTCAACTCTTCGCAGGCCCCGCTTCCGACGGCCCGCCCCCAGCCCGAAACATGCCTGGACGGTCGCGCTGAGCGCGCACATCCAGGCATGTTTCGGGCTCGTCGGGGGGTCTGGACGTGGGCGTAGGGTCGCGCGATGAGCACGATCCAGCCGTTCACGATCGCCGTTTCCGACGAGTTGCTCGACGACCTGCGTTCTCGACTACGCAACACGCGCTGGCCTGAACGCGAACTCGTCGACGACTGGTCGCAGGGCACCCCGCTGTCCTACGTGCGGGAGGTCTGCGAGTACTGGACGAACGGGTACGACTGGCGGGCTCGCGAAGCGCTGCTCAACCGGTTCGATCAGTTCACGATGCCGGTCGAGGAGTTGGGTGATCCCGGGTTGCACTTCGTACACGTCCGCTCGCCGCACCCCGATGCGATGCCGTTGCTGATCACCCACGGGTGGCCGGGCTCGATCGTCGAGTTCCACAAGGTGATCGAGCCGTTGACGGATCCGACGAAACATGGTGGCGACGCCGCCGACGCGTTCCACGTCGTCGCACCATCGCTGCCCGGTTTCGGGTTCTCCGGAAAGCCGACCAGAACCGGCTGGGGAATCCACAAGATCGGTGCGCTGTTCACCGACCTCATGGCTGCGCTCGGCTACGACCGTTACGTCGCCCAGGGCGGCGACTGGGGATCCGCTGTCACCACGGTGATCGGCGGCACCGACGTCGACCACTGTGCCGCCGTGCACGTCACGCTCGCAATGGGTGCCCGCCCGAAGCTCGAGGGGGAGCCGACGCCGGAGGAACAGCGAGCGATCGACGGAATGACGTACTACGCCGAGTGGGACTCGGGGTACTCGAAGCAGCAGTCGACGCGGCCCCAATCGATCGGCTACGGACTCGTCGACTCGCCCGCTGCGCAGGCAGCGTGGATCCTCGAGAAGTTCTGGGCATGGACCGACTGCGACGGCCACCCGGAGAACGTGCTCACGCGCGACGAGATGCTCGACAACGTGATGTTGTACTGGATCAACGGCAACGGGGCATCGTCGGCACGGATCTACTGGGAGAGCTTCGGCAGGGGGCCTCGGCCCGCTCCGGTGACCATTCCGTCGGGCTTCACGGTCTACCCGAAAGAGATCTTCCCGCCGGTCCAGCGGTGGGTCGAAGACACTTTCACGGACATCCGCTACTGGAACGAGCAGCCCCGCGGCGGGCACTTCGCCGCATTCGAGATCCCCGAGCTCTTCGTCGACGACCTGCGGGCGTGCTTCCGCCAGTTCCGCTGAGGATCCGATCGGTCGGGTAACTTGACCCGCGGGTCAAGACGACTCCGCCCCGTTTCCCCACCGCTGCATGACCGCCCCGACCGAGATCGACACCCCGCCCGACCACGGGCACAAGGCCGGCACTGCCCGGGCCGCGTTCTCGTACCGCAAGTTCCGGATCATCTTCATCGGCCTCGCGCTGTCGAACATCGGCACGTGGATGCAGAACTTCACGTTGCCCGCCTACATCGACGACCGCACGGGTCGACCGGCGCTCGTCGGCCTGATGGTGTTCGCTCAGCTCGGGCCGTTGCTGGTGTTGTCGATCCCTGGTGGCGTGCTCGCCGACCGCGTGTCGAAACAGAAGCTGCAGTTGACCATGCAGTCGGCGTCGGTCGTGCTCACGATCGCGATCGCGTACTTCGTCGCCGCCGAGACCGCACTGTGGACCATCTTCATCGCACAGCTCGGCATCGGCATCGCCAACGCGCTCAATGCGCCGGCGTTTCAAGCGTCGATGCCGTTGCTGGTGCATCGTCGCGACCTTCCCGGCGCGATCTCGCTGAACTCGGCGATGATCAACGGCACCCGGGTGGTCGGGCCGGTGCTCGCCGCCGTCCTCGCTGTGGCCGGGTTGAGCGTGTCGAGCATCTTTCTCGTCAACGCAGCGACGTACCTGTTCTTCATCGGCGCACTGTTGATCGTGAAGATGCCCGACGTCCGCAGCGGCAACACCGCCCGCGGATTCCGGTCGCTCACGGTCGGGCTGAAGGTGGCCAAGCAACGCCTCGTGCTGAACCGGCTGCTGCTCGGCATGTTCCTGTTCTCGCTCTTCAGCCTCGTGTACATCGGGCTGTTCCCATCGGTCGCCCGGCTGAACTTCGACATCGCACCGTCGAGCACGACCTACCGCTGGCTGTACGCGACGTGGGGTGCGGGCGCCTTCCTCGGCGCGCTGTCGGTCGGCACGTTCCTGTCGTCGATCGACCGCAAGGTGCTGATCGTCCGTGGGTTCACCGGTTTCGCCGTCGCCTTGGCCCTGTTCTCGCAGATCCGAAGCCCAGAGCTGGCCTTCCCGGTCGGGTTCATCCTGGGGTTCTTCTACTTCATGACCGCGACGGCGATCACCACCACGTTCCAGCTGAACATGAAGAACACCGAGCGCGCCACCGTGATGCCCCTGTGGTTCATGGTGTTCGGCGGCACGGTGCCGATCGGCAACCTGCTGTTCGGTGTCGTGATCGAGTGGATCGGCGCCCGCGCCGTGCTCGGCTTCGGTGCGGTGGTCGCCCTGTTCCTCGCATGGTGGGTCGACCTGCGACGGCTGCCCGAGTCGGCCTTCCTCCCGGTCGAGGACGGCGGCGAGCCGTTCACCCCGACCAACGCCACCCGCCTGCTCTGAGTCGCCCCGACCTTTGAGTCAGCACACAGGCACGATTCACCGTTCCGTGCTGACAGAGAGCGTTGCGATCCGGTTTGTGTCAGCCCGAAGTGCCGCGACGGCGCTCGGCGCTGACACAAGATCACGCGCCTGTGAGTTGGGCGACCACCCGTTCGAGCCCTGCGGATCGGCTGGCCTTGACGAGCACGACGTCCCTCGGCCCGAGCCTCCCGATCGCTGCGACCGGGTCGTCGTACGGTTCCGTGCCGTAGTCCGAGGTACCGACCGCGACGAGTTCGAGATCGAGCTCGAGCGCGTGGACAGCGACCTCACGATGCCCGGCCTCCGGGTCGTCGAGCTCTGCCATCCGACCGAGCACGGCGATCCGGCGGTCGGCGTCCATCGCCGCGAGCGCGTCGAGTGCCGCGATCATCGAGGTCGGGTTGGCGTTGTACGCGTCGTTGACGATGGTCGCCCCGCCCGGAGCGGTGAGCACCTCCATGCGCATGCCCGAGACCGTCGCCGTCGTGAGTACAGCCAACACGGCTTCGAGATCAACGCCGACGACCCCGGCCACAGCGACCGCTGCCGCCGCGTTGGTGACCATGTGTGCGCCGGGCATCGAGAGCTGCGTCGTGCCACTTCCCCAGGGAGTCTCGACCCGGAACGCTGCTCGCGCCTGCCCGTCGAGGACGACGTCACTGACCCGTACGTCACCGCATGCTCCCGTAGGTGACCACGTCGGCACGAGTACGTGATCGCATCGCCGCAACCCGTTCGTCGTCTGCGTTGAGCACGGCGGTCCCGGTGGCGGGGAGCGCGGCGACGAGTTCGCCCTTGGCCATGGCGACGCCGTCGAGGCCGCCGACCAACTCGGTGTGGGCATGGCCGACGACGGTGACGACGCCGATGTCGGGGCGGGCGATCTCGCACAACTGGCTGATGTGGCCGAACCCGCGCATGCCCATCTCGAGGATCAACACCTCGGTGTCGTCAGGTGCGTTGAGGATCGTGACCGGGAGACCCTGTTCGTTGTTGAAGCTGCGTTCGTTCGCAGTGGTTCGCCGGCCTGCGCTGCATGCGGCAGCCATCAGGTCCTTCGCTGAGGTCTTGCCCACACTGCCGGTCACGCCGACAACCCGCGCGTCGAGGCGGGGCCTCGCCCACTGCGCAAGCGCCAGCAGCGCCTGGGCGGTGTCGGCCACCTCGATCGCCGTGCCGTCGCGTCGATACGGGTCGGGTTCGCTCGTCAGATGCACCGTGGCACCGCGCTCGCGGGCAGCGCCGATGAACTCGTGACCGTTGCGTTCGGCGACGATCGGCACGAACAGCTGACCCGGCTGCGCTGAGCGCGAATCGAACGATGCCCCCTCGAACTCGACGTCGGGGCCGATCAGTCGACCACCGATTCCGGCGGCGGCTTCGGATGCACGAATCCTCACAGGCGCCGACGGTACCGTGGGCCGATGGTCGCAGAGCCGCATGAGCGCATTCATCTCGTGGTGTTGTTCGGTGGCGAATCGGCCGAACACGATGTGTCGTGCACCACCGCGGCGCATGTCCTGCGAGCCGCTGATCCCGAGCGGTACCGCATCACGCCGGTCGGGATCTCCACCGAGGGCCAGTGGGCGCTCGCCCATGAGGCGGTCGACGCGCTGATCGAAGGTCCACACGCGATCCCGGGGCGCCTGAACCCCGCGGGCACCGACGTGTCACCGACGCCGATGCTCGCCGACGCGTCGTCGTCCGACGAGGTCACCGTTGTGCTGCCGCTTCTCCACGGACCGATGGGCGAGGACGGCACGGTGCAGGGAATGCTCGACCTCGCCAACGTCGCCTACGTCGGCAGCGGCGTGCTCGGCTCGGCGGTGGCGATGGACAAGGCGATGGCCAAGCAGGTGCTGACCGCCGCGGGAATCCCCCAGGCTCGCTACCGAGCCTTCGCCGAGCACGAGATGACGCCAGGCCTCCCGATGCAGTTGGTCGACGACCTCGGCCTGCCGGTGTTCGTGAAGCCTGCCAACATGGGCTCGTCGGTCGGCGTGTCGAAGGCAACCACCGTCGAGGGGCTGCGCGAGGCGATCGACCATGCGCTGACCTACGACGAGATGATCGTCGTCGAGGAAGCCATCGTCGGACGCGAGATCGAGGTCGCCGTGCTCGGCGGTGTCGAGCCCGAAGCGTCACTGCCCGGCGAGATCGTGCCCGGTGAGGAGTTCTACAGCTACGAGGACAAGTACGTCACCGACGGCGCCCAGCTCCTGATCCCGGCGCCGCTGCCCGACCGCGAGGTCGAGCGAGTGCGAGCGCTGGCGACCGACACGTTTCGGGCGCTGCGGTGCGACGGACTGGCCCGCGTCGACTTCTTCTACGAGATGGACGACGACGGCAACGGTCGCGGCTTCCTGTGCAACGAGGTCAACACGATGCCCGGCTTCACACCGATATCGATGTACCCGAAGCTCTGGGTCCATTCGGGGATGACCTACAGCGACCTGATCGACCGTCTCGTCGACCTCGCCCTCGAGCGCCACGCCCGCAGGCGCCGCAACACCAAACGCTGACCGGCCACACGGTGGTTCCCGGAGCCCAGGGCCCGGGGAACCAGGCTTGTTCCCGGAGACCTGGGTGCGGGGAACGGGAACCAGGCCGGGTCAGGTCGGGCCGAGTGCGGCGCGGAGGAAAGCTCGGAGTTCGTCGCGGAGGTGGCGCAGACCGGCAGGGGTCGGCTGCCAGCCGACGGCTCGCAGCGCCTCGGGCTCGGTCGCGATCCCGGTCAGGGTTGCGTACCCCAGGGCGGCGACCAGTCTCGGGTCACCGCGGCGCAGTCGACCGGCGTCCATCTCGGCGCCGAGGTAGCCGACCGCCCGATCGACGAGCGACTGGATGCGCGCCCGTAGGCGCTCGGCTGGTTCCGAGTCGAGACGGCTCACCTCGCGGATCAACCCGAGCAGCGCCGGCCGGCGCACGGCGGGGCGGAACACCGCGCGCACGACGGCATCGATCCGATCGAGCGGATCGTTCGGAGCGGCGCGCAGTGCCGCATCGATCACGATCACCAACTCGGCGGCGGCGACCGCGAGCACCTCGTCGACCAGTGCGTCCTTCGACTCGAACCAGTAGAGCACCGTCTGCTTGCGCACCCCGACGGTGCGAGCAATCTCGTCGAGCGACACCGCATCGACGCCTCGCGTGCCGAACAGATCGAGCGCGGCCGCGAGGATCCGGTCTCGCGTCGAGGCGCCGATGTCTCCCGAACCGTTCATCTCTACCAATTGGTAGACGATCGTGCTAGAAAGGTCAACCGTGATCGCCGAATCGCTCGCCGGGAAACGGATCGCCATCACCGGCGCGACCGGGTTCGTCGGCACGGCGCTCGTCGAGCGCCTGCTCCGATCGGTCCCCGACTGCGAGCTCGTGTTGCTCGTCCGCGACGGCCAACGAACGAGTGCCGCACGTCGGACCGACCGTGAGATCTTCAAGAACGACGCGTTCGATCGACTGCGTGCCCGGTGCACCGAACAGGGTGTCGACTTCGCGACGGTGGCCGGTCGCGTCACCACGATCGCCGGCGACGTCACCCGCGATGGCCTGGGACTGAGCGACACCGACCGGGCGATCTTCGCCAGTTGCGACACCGTGATCCACTCCGCCGCCGCGGTGTCGTTCGACTCGCCGCTCGACTCGGCAGTCGAGATCAACCTGCTCGGCCCATCACGCATCGCCGATCTCTGCAACGCCATCGGCATCACCCCGCACCTCGTGGCCGTGTCGACGTGCTACGTGGCAGGCAACCGCCGCGGCAACGCCCCGGAGAAGCTCGTCAGCGACGGCCCATTCGACATCGGCATCGACTGGCGCAACGAGGTGAAGGCCAGCCGCCGGCTGCGATCCGACGCCGACGCCGCGAGCCGCAGCCGTGAACAGCTCGAAGCGTTCCGCAAGGAGGCCCGCACCGAACTCGGCGCGGCCGGCGCACCTGCGCTCGCCTCGAAGACCGAGCAGCTGCGTGAGAAGTGGGTCAAGGACCAACTCGTCGAAGCGGGTCGGGCCCGCGCCGCCAGCGTCGGCTGGCCCGATGCCTACGCGTTCACCAAGGCACTCGGCGAGCAGGCGCTCACCGACGTCAAGGGCCCGGTGCCGGTGTCGATCGTCCGCCCGTCGATCATCGAATCCGCGCTCGCCGAACCGAAGCCCGGCTGGATCCGCGGGTTCCGGATGGCCGAGCCGGTGCTGATCTCCTACGCCCGCGGTCTGCTCGACGAGTTCCCCGGCGTGCCCGAGGGGACCGTCGACGTCATCCCGGTCGACATCGTCGTCGCCGCGATCATCGCCGTCGCCGCCCTCGGGCCCGAACGAGCGCCTGAGATCACCCAGGTGGCCTCCGGCGGCATCAACCCGCTGAAGTACCGGATGCTCGTCGACAACGTGAGCGGCTGGTTCCTCGAACACCCGATCTACGACTCCAAGGGCCAGCCCATCGTCGTGCCCGAGTTCCGGTTCCCCGGTCGTGGCCGCGTCCAGGGCCAACTGAACCGGGCCAAGACGATCCTGACCGTCGGCGAGAAGGTGCTGCAGAACCTCCCACTGCGCGGGCGCCAAGCCGAATGGTCGGCCCAGGTCGAGACGAAACGAACCGAGGTCGAGCGGGCGCTCACCTACGTCGAGCTGTATGGCCTCTACACCGAGTGCGAGGCGATCTACCAGGTCGACAACCTGATGCTCACCTGGGGCGAGCTCGACGACGCCGACCGGGCGACGTTCAATTTCGACCCACGCTCGGTCGACTGGCCGACCTACATCACCCAGATCCACCTCCCGTCGATCGTCAAGCACGCCCGGGTCAAGACCACGCCCGGTCCGTCACCGTCGTCGGACCGGATGGCACGGCTGCGCAAGCAGGTACTCGACCCGAAGCGCCAGGTCGTTGCCTTCGACCTCGAGAACACGCTGATCTCCTCGAACGTCGTCGAGAGCTACTCGTGGCTCGCCACCCGGCGTCTCGACACCCCGGAACGAATTCGATACGCACTGCGCACCCTCGTCGAGGGACCGGGCCTACTGAAGCTCGATCGCGCCGACCGCAGCGACTTCCTGCGCTACTTCTACCGACGCTACGAGGACGCCCCGGTCGAGCAGATCGAAGCCGACGCCCGTGAGATGTTCGGCCAGATCATCATGACGAAGTCGTTCCCGGAGGGCATGCGCCGGGTCCGCCAGCACCGTGCGCTCGGCCACCGGACGATCCTGATCACCGGCGCACTGAGCTTCAACGTCGAGGGACTGCGGCCGCTGTTCGACGAGATCGTCGCCGCCGAGATGTCGATCAAGCCGGACAACACGTACTCCGGCGAGATGCACACCGTGCCCCCGACCGGCGAGGCCCGGGCCCAGGTGCTGGCCGACTACTGCGACGCCGAAGGATTCGACCTCGATGAGTGCGTTGCCTACGCCGACTCGTCGTCGGACCTGCCGCTGTTCGAAGCGGTCGGCTTCCCGGTCGCGGTCAACCCCGAGACCCGGCTCGCGGCGATCGCCCGCAAGCGCGGCTGGCTCGTCGAACACTGGAGCAAGGCGCCCGGCGGACCACGTCCTCGCCTGCCGATCGGCCCGCTGCTGTCCGAACGCCAACGCAACGAACGCTTCGGAGCCCGCGCATGACCCTCCATCTCCGTTTGCGTGACACTTCGGGTGACCCGGTGCACCACTTCTGCAACACAAACGTGAACGCGGTGGGCCACCCACGTTTGCGTGACGTTTCCGGCGACCCGGTCCACCACTTCTGCAACACAAACGTGAATGTGGGGGTGGCGGCATGAGGGCGCTGCAGGTCTCACGGTCGGTGCGCAAGCTCGGCATGGCGCGCATCGCCTCCGCGATCTCGCCGGTCACCGCGACCAAGCTCGGGCCGCTCGAATACACCTCGGTCGACGAGCCGGCGTTGCCCGGTCCGGATTGGCACCGCGTGCACACCCGGCTGGCCGGCATCTGCGGCTCGGACCTGTCGCTCGTCGAAGGCCACGCGTCGCTGTACTTCGAGGACTGGGTGTCGTTCCCGTTCGTCCCCGGCCACGAGGTGGTCGGCGAACTCGATGACGGCACCCGCGTGATCCTCGAACCGGTGCTCGGCCACGAAGCCCGCGGCTTCGCTCCCCCGTTTCAGGGCGCCGCGCCCGGCGACGGCGACGACTACGCCCACCTCGCCACGGGTCCACTCGAGCCAGGCATTCAGACCGGGTTCTGCTGCTCGACCGGCGGTGGATGGGCACCCGAGTTCGTCGCCCACGAGTCACAACTCCACCGCATCGGCGACGACATGCCCGACGAGCGCGCCGTGCTCGTGGAGCCGTTCGCCGGCGGCATCCACGCCGCACTGCTCGCGGCACCGGTCGTCGCGGCTCGTCACGACACCAGCCAGCCGGCGATCGTCGCCGTGCTCGGTGCCGGCACGATGGGCCTGGCTGCGATCGCCGGCCTTCGTCGCTACGTGCCCGACGTCCGCATCATCGCCGGCGCCCGATACCCGCACCAGCGCCAGTTCGCCAAGGAGTTCGGCGCCGACGTCGTCGTCGCCCCCGACGAACTCCCGCGCGCAGTGCGCCGCGCCGCCGGCTGCCACATGGTCGGCGACCACCTGTCATCGGGTGCCCATGTCACCATCGACGCCGTCGGCACCAGTGCGACGGTCACCGACTGCCTCCGGATCACCCGCCCCCGCGGACGCGTCGTGTTGCTCGGCATGCCGGCCGACGTCACGCTCGACCTCACTGGCCTGTGGCACCGCGAGACCGAACTCAAGGGTGCCTACACCTACGGCACCGAGCACCTGCCGGATGGCCGCACGGTTCGCACGTTCGACCTCGCCATCGAGACCGCCACGGAGCTGCGGGCCGAGCGGCTGCTCTCGGCCACCTATCCCCTGTCCGACCACGTCGACGCCATCGCCCACGCCGCCACCGCCGGCCGCCGCGGTGCCGTGAAGATCGCTTTCGAGGTCGCCCGATGATCGCCGCGGATTACATCGCGGGTCTGACCCCTGATGTAATCGTTTGCCCTCGCAAGGAGTTGCTCGCTCATGCCTAGACCAGGTTTCGTACTCGACGTCGACAAGTCGACGCCGCCCACCCTGTTCTGGCACGGCGAGGGCTTCCGACTCGAGAAGCTGCCCGCCGATCGCTCGCGGGTCATCTACGCACCCGAGCCGCACGACGCGATCGACGACATCGACGGCGCCATCCGCACCTCGCTGCTGAACCCGATCGACATGGACCCGCTGCCGTCGCTGCTGTTCCCCGGCATGAAGCTCACGATCGCGTTCGACGACGTGTCGCTGCCGTTGCCGAAGATGCGCCGCCCCGACCTCCGCCAACGGATCATCGAGCAGGTGCTGACGATGGCCGCAGACGCCGGCGTCGACGACGTGCAACTCGTCGCCGCATTGGCGCTGCACCGCCGGATGCACGAATTCGAACTGCGCCACGCCCTCGGCGACCGTGTCTACGACGCGTTCGAGCCACGGGGCCTCCTCACGCAGCACGACGCGGAGGACCCCGACAACCTCGCGTTCCTCGGCACCACCGACCAGGGCGAAGAGATCGAGATCAACAAGCGCGCCGCCGAGTCGGATCTGCTCGTCTACGTCAACATCAACCTCGTCGCCATGGACGGCGGCTGGAAGTCGACCGCCGTGGGCCTCGCCAGCTACCGCTCGCTCCGCCACCACCACAACCCGACCACGATGGAGGCGTCGCACTCGTTCATGGACCAGCACGCGTCCGAGCTCCACAAGAGCACGTGGCGCATGGGCAAGGTCATGCGTGATCACGGCCCCAAGGTGTTCCAGATCGAAACGACGTTGAACACCGACACGTTCCCGCAACCGTTCGAGTTCCTGTCGAAGCGCGAGTGGGAGTGGAACGCCAAGGACCGGGCGCTCTACCTCGGCACCGCCAAGTCGGTGGCAAAGCTGCCGGCGCGCACCGCTCGCAAGATCTTCCACGGCATCGAAGCGCCGCACCAGATGACCAGCATCCAGTGCGGCGAGGTCGAAGCGGTCCACAAGGTGACCACGCAGAACGTGTACGACCAGCAGCTCGTCGAGGTCGAAGGCCAGACCGACATCCTGACGATGGGCATCCCCTACATCTGCCCCTACAACGTGCACTCGATCATGAACCCGATCCTCGTGATGTGCACGGGGCTCGGGTACTTCTTCAACCTCTACCGAGGCAAGCCGCTCGTGCGTGAAGGTGGCGTCGTGATCCTCACCCACCCGACCACCAACGAGTTCCACCCGGTGCATCACCCCAGCTACATCGACTTCTTCGAGGAAGTGCTCGCCGACACCCGCGACCCGCACGTGATGTCGCAGAAGTGGGAGAAGCAGTACGCCGAGGACGACTGGTACCGCCACCTGTACCGCACCACGAACGCCTACCACGGCGTGCACCCGTTCTACATGTGGTACTGGGGCAGCCACGCCATGAAGCATGTCGGCAAGGTGATCATCGTCGGCGGCGACGCGGCCACGGTCCGCAAGCTCGGCTTCACGCCGGCGTCGACGATGAACGACGCGTTCGAGATCGCATCCGACACCGTCGGCCGCTCCCCGACGATCACCCACATCAAGACACCGCCGCTGATGATCGCGGACGTGAAGTAGGGATCTCGATGGTCGACCGGAACCTCCAGCGGGCTCAGCGGGCCGCAGGCGTCGCCGAGGATGCCGTGCGGCGTGCCACCATGCCGCTGCGCAACTTCGGTTTCCCGTACCGGGCGCCGACGGTCCCCCGTGGCGTCGAGGTGCCGCCCGAGGTCTCCGGGCTCGGCGCTCACTACGACACCGAGTGGGCGCGCCGACCCCTGGCGTCATCGGTCCGCACCGTGATGGTCGAAGGTCCGGTGCGTCTCGCCGCCCGCGTGCTCGCGTCGCCCGAGATCGTCGGCACCGACCGGCTCGCCGACCTCGCAGCGCTCGAGGATCCGCCTGCGGTGATCTTCGCTCCCAACCACCACAGCCATCTCGACACCGGATTGATGATCCGTTCGGTCCCCTCGATGTGGCGCCACAAGCTGGTGGTCGCCGCCGCTGCCGACTACTTCTTCGACAAGAAGTGGAAGGCCGCACTGTCTGCCCTCTCGCTCAACGCGATCCCGATCGACCGTGAACTCACCGGTCGCAAGTCGTCCGACCTCATCAAGGGTCTCGTCGACGACGGCTACAGCCTCGTGATCTACCCCGAAGGTGGGCGTTCCCCCGACGGATGGGGGCAGGACTTCAAGGGCGGCGCCGCCTACCTCTCGGCGCGGACCGGTGCTCCGGTCGTGCCGGTGTTCATCGACGGCACGGGCGCCATCTTCGGCAAGGGGATGAAGCGCCCGAAGCCCGGCCGCGCGAAGGTCGTGTTCGGGGCACCGCTGCGGCCCGAACCGGATGAGTCGACCCGCCGGTTCACCGCTCGGATCGACGCCGCCGTCACCACGCTCGGCGACGAAGCGATCACCGACTTCTGGACCGCCCGTCAACGCGCCGCCGCCGGCACGAGCCCGACACTCACCGGTCCCGACCACACCGGGTGGCGACGCGACTGGGCGCTCGCCGAGCGGCGCAAACTCGGCACCGCCGGCCTTCGCCGCCGCCAACAGCGCCGCTGGCCCGACCTCGGTTGAGCAAACCCCTAGCCTGAGGGCGTGGTGAACGACATGAAGGTGCAGTGGCTCGGGCACGCGTCGGCGCTGGTCGAGGTCGGCGGGCACCGCATCCTCACCGACCCGTTGCTGACCCGGCGCGTCGCCCACCTCCGACGGCGCCGACCGCTCCCGACCCCGGACGTCGCCGACGTCGACACCGTGCTGTTGTCGCACGCGCATCTCGATCATCTCCACCTGCCGTCGCTCAAGCGGATCCGCCCGACGGCCCGATTCATCACGCCGGTCGGCACGGGACGCCTGCTCACCGCTGCCGGCTTCCAGGACGTCACCGAGGTGCGCGTCGGCGACCGGATCGACCTCGACGGGCCGCTCGTGACCGCCGAGGTGGTCCCCGCGGCGCACAAGCACGGGCGCGGACCTCACAGCCGCGTCTCGGCACCGCCGGTCGGCTACGTCGTCAGCGGTGCGGGCCGCCGCGTCTACTTCCCGGGCGACACCGACCTGTTCGACACCATGTCCGACCTGCACGACATCGACATTGCGCTGTTGCCGATCTGGGGGTGGGGGTCGTCGCTCGGCATCGGTCACCTCGATCCGACGCGGGCAGCGACCGCCACGGGACTGATCCGGCCGGGCATCGTCGTGCCGATCCACTGGGGAACCTACGCTCCGGAGGATGGTCGTCGTCAGCTGCCCCACTGGTTCGACTCGCCACCCGAGCAGTTCACGACAGCGCTCACCGACGCCGGGCTCTCGGACCTCCTCCACCTGCTGCATCCGGGCGAATCGGTGACGGTGCCGTGACGCATCGAACCATCAGACATCTCGCCGCGGCAGCGTCGATTGCGCTGGTGGTTGCGGCATGCACCACGGAGCAGCAGTCGACCCCCGAGCCGACGCTCACGTCGACCACCTCGACGACCACGACCACGACCACCACGACAGTGCCGCCCGAGACGACCACGACCGAAGCACCGCCGGAAACGACGTCCACGACCACGCCGGCCGGCCCGGCCGACGCACTGGTCCCGCTGCTGGTCGGAGGCGCGAGCGACGGCGGGTGGCTGTTCCTCGGAGCGTGGCAACAGGACCGCTGGCAGGAGTCGACCGACCCGTCGGGCAATCCGATCCGCCCGGGCATCGAGGCGGGCACGGCGTTCGTCGTGAGCAACCTCGACGGCGAGACACCGGCCACGCTCGGCGAGAACACCGAGGCCTGCTTCGACGGTCAGGTCGGCCCCACGATCGACGTCGAGGTGGCAGCACCCGAGCCGCCGGGATACGGGTACAACGCCGTTGCGGTGTTCCAGCAGCCGTGGGCGCTCAAGCCTCGGCCCGTTGCCGTCACCTCGACCGCACCAGAGGCGTATCAGGCACTCGGCGAGGCGGCCTTCGCCGACGAGCCGGTCGACGCGACCCAGGGCGCGATCGAGCAACTCGTGGTCACCGACCTCGACGGCGACGGCGACGATGAGGCCCTCGCATCGTTCGAGTTCGTCCAGCCGAGCGCCGGCCCCGGCGCCCCGGGCGATCTCGCTGCGCTGCTCATCATCGACGCGACGACTCGTGCCACCGAGACCGTGCTGCTGTCGGCGGTCGACGAGAATCTCGACGACGAGTCGTTCCCGATCATCGAGCGCTACCGGGTGCTCGATGTGGCCGACCTCAACGGGGACGGCCGCATGGAGGTCCTGGTGCATGCCTGGTACTACGAAGGTGCCGCCGTGATCGCCTACACCTACGACGGAACCGAACTCACCGAGGTACTCGCCGCCGGCTGCGGCGCGTGAGCGTCACCAGGTGTCGATGTTCGGGCGGCGTGGTGGCGCAGCCGGGTCTGCCACCGATCGGTGCGTGTCCGGTGCCGCGTCGAAGATCGTCGTGATCCATCGACGGGTGTCGGCAGGATCGATCACGTCGTCGATCTCGAAGAACGACGCCACGCTGACCGCCTTGCCGTGCGCGTACATCCGGTCGACCATCTCACGGAACAACACCTCGCGCTCGGCATCGCTCGCGACCGCCTCGAGTTCCTTGCGGTAGCCCAGGCGAACGGCTCCCTCGAGCCCCATCCCGCCGAACTCGCCCGTCGGCCACGCCAGGCAGGCCAGCGGCGCCTTGGTGGTGCCGCCCATCATCGCCTGGGCCCCGAGCCCGTACGACTTCCGGGTCACCACCGACACCATCGGCACCGACAGGTTCGCGCCGGTCACGAACAGTCGACTGCAGTGGCGCACGAGGGCAGTGGCCTCGACGTCGGGACCGACCATCATCCCGGGCGTGTCGACCAAGGTCACGATCGGCAACCCGAACGCATCGCACAACTGCATGAATCTGGCGGCCTTGTCCGCACCGTCGGAGTCGATCGCGCCGGCGAGGTGGCCGGGATCGTTGGCGATCACCCCGACCGGCCGACCCTCGATCCGAGCCAGCGCTGTCACCATGCCGATGCCGAACTCGCGACGCAGTTCGAGCACGGAGTCGACGTCGAAGAGCCCGTCGATCACCCGGCGGATGTCGTAGGCGCGCAGTCGATCGACCGGCACGACGTCACGCAGCGCCTCCTGATCGGGGACCGACCAGGTTGCGGTGCGCCCCTGGAAGTACGACAGGTACTGCTTGGCGACCCGGACCGCCTCCTCTTCGTCGGCGACGACGATGTCGATCACACCGTTGGTGCGCTGGACGTCGATCGGTCCGATCTCGGTGGGTTCGAACACGCCGAGGCCGCCGCCTTCGATCATCGCGGGCCCGCCCATGCCGATGTTCGAATCCTCGGTGGCGATCACGACGTCGCAACACCCGAGGATGGCGGCGTTGCCGGCGAAGCAGTATCCGGCGTTCACGCCGACGAGTGGCACGGTCCCCGACAGCTCGGCGAACCAGCGAAAAGCGAGACAGTCCAAGCCGCTGACGCCGATGCCGTCGGTGTCACCCGGCCGACCGCCACCACCCTCGGTGAAGAACACGATCGGAACGCGGAGCTGTTCGGCAACTTCGAACAAGCGGTCCTTCTTGCGATGGTTCTGGGTTCCCTGTGTTCCGGCGAGCACGGTGTAGTCGTACGAGACGGCGACGACCTTGGTGGCTCGACTCGACGGTCCCGATCCGAACAGCTCACTGTTCACGTCGCCGATTCCGCCGACGAGTCCGTCGGCCGGCGTTGCGGTGATCAGTTCGTCGACGCTGCGCCGACGACGCTGCGCGGCGATCACGAGTGGGCCGTACTCCACGAACGTGCCGTCGTCGACGAGGTCGGCGATGTTCTCCCGGGTCGTGCGCCGACCCCTTGCCCGACGCCGCTCGACCGCCTGCGGGCGCTGCTCGTCGAGCCCGACCGCATGACGTTCGATCACCTCGCGCAGGTCGTCGCGCTCCAACCCGACGGGCGACGCAGCCGTGGTCGGCGTACGAGATGTGCCTGGCGCATCGTGAACGCCGGGCGCGATCCGCGCGAACTCCTGGCCGATCGCGATCGTGTCGCCGTCGCGCACTGGGAGCGCATCGATCACGCCGGACACCGGGGCGACCACCTCGTGGTGCATCTTCATCGACTCGACGAGTGCCAGGACCTCACCGGCGGCGACCGATGCACCGACCTCGACGAACAATCCGACGATCGTTCCCTGCAGCTCTGCGGACACGACGACGTGGTTGCTGATCGACATCGCGCCAGTCTCGTCAGTTGACGCGGTCGGGCGAGCGTTGGAACGTCGTGATCGACTGGTCACCCATCACCAACTCCGCCGCGACGGCCGCGAAGAGCGCCGGGACGATGAATCCCGGCTGCCCGGTGGCCTCGGCGACGAACACCACGGCGGCGAGCGGAACGCGGTATCCAGCACCCAGGAACGCCGCGATTCCCAGCAGCACGTACAGCGTCGGGTCGAGCGGATTGACGATGTCGCCGACGCCACGCCCGACGATCGCTCCCCCGACGACCAACGGCACGAACAAGCCCCCGACTCCCCCGCCGGCGAGCGTTGTCGCCGTCGCCAGACATCGAAGGGCGAACACCACGGCGAGCAGCCAGAGCGCATGCTCCTCCGACAGCCATCGGATCACTTCGTAGCCGGTTCCGATCGTGAGGCTTTCACCGGTGAGCAGCCGGCTGATCACGAACAGCACGACCAACGTGATGCTGGCCAGCAGGACCCTCAGAGCGACAGGACGGTACGTGAACGCCTTGGCGTGGCGGATCAACCGCGAGAACGCACGAGCGCCGATCGCACAGCAGATGCCGATGAGGATCGCGCCGGCCAGGTCGCGGTACTGGAACGACGCCACCCGGTCGGTCTGGAACACGAAGATCGGATCGGTGTTGCTCAGCGCCACGAAGACGAGATACCCGGACGCACTCGCCACCAGCGCGGGCAGGAGCATTCGGCGCGCCATCTGGTCACGAAACGGCACCTCGAGCGCGAAGATCGCTCCCGTGGCAGGCGCCTTGAAAATCGCGGCGACACCGGCCGCGGCGCCAGCAACCAAGAGCGTGCGGTGATCGACGCCGCGAAACGCCGACGGGAGACGCCGCTGGATCATGGCGCCGAGCGCCGACCCCCCGTACATCGACGGGCCTTCGAGCCCCATTGCGCCGCCGAATCCGAGGGTGGTGATCGCGGCGGTCATGCGGCCCATGAACGCCCGTGGACGCAGCGGATACTCCGGGTCGTGGAACGCGCGCAGGTACTCGTCCGACGTCGCCGACGACGCACCGTTGCCGACGGTCTTGAGCAGGATCGCCGACAGCAACAGGCCGACGCCAGGAGCGATGGCGCCGACCCAGAGCGGTCCGTGGACGATCTTCTCGTAGACGAACTCGACCACGATGAACTCGAAGAAACGGACGAACAGTCCGGTGAGTGCGCCCGTGATCGCTGCGAGCAGCACGACCTCGCGGGAACGGCGGACCAGGTCACGGAACTCGCCGGTGCGGATGTCGAAGGTGGATGGGCGCCACCCCATCTTCACCCGGCTGCTCCACACGACGGCTCAGTGTAGGCACGACCCCAGCAGCTCGACGGTACCCTCGATGACCATGTCGGTGGCGGTGGTGACAGGTGCAGCGGGTCTGATCGGTTCGCAGGCGGTGAGGCACTTCTCGTCGATCGGCCTCGACGTGGTCGGTGTCGACAACGACATGCGCCGCGTGTTCTTCGGTGACGACTCGTCGACGGCATGGATGGTCAGCGAACTCGAAGAGATGCTCGGTGACCGCTATCGGCACGCCGACGTCGACATTCGCGACCGCACCGGCATCGACGCACTGTTCGCCGAATACGGCTCCGACATCTCCCTCGTGATCCACGCCGCAGCGCAACCGTCGCACGACTGGGCCGCCCGCGAGCCGTTCACCGACTTCGATGTCAACGCGGTCGGCACGCTCAACGTGTTGGAGGCCACCCGTCAGCACTCCCCCGACGCGACGTTCATCTTCACCTCGACCAACAAGGTCTACGGCGACACCCCGAACCGCTTGCCGCTCGTCGAGCAGGACACCCGCTGGGAGATCGAGCCGTCGCACACCTACGTCGGCGGGATCCGCGAGGACATGTCGATCGACACCACGCTGCACTCGATCTTCGGTGCGTCCAAGGTCGCCGCCGACGTGATGGTGCAGGAGTACGGCCGGTACTTCGGCATGCACACCTCGGTGTTCCGTGGCGGCACGCTGACCGGGCCGAACCATGCCGCCGCGGAGCTCCACGGGTTCCTGGCCTACGTGATGCAGTGCACGATGACCGCGACGCCGTACCGGGTGTTCGGCTATCAGGGCAAGCAGGTGCGCGATGCGATCCATTCGGCGGACCTGATCTCCTGCTTCGACCACGTGTACCGCGCCGCCCAGGACGGAACACCACGCTCTGGCGAGGTCTACAACATCGGCGGCGGGCGATTCTCGAACTGCAGCGTGATCGAGGCGATCTCGCTGTGCGAAGAGATCACGGGCAGAACGCTCGACTGGACCTATGTCGACGACAACCGTGTCGGCGATCACATCTGGTGGATCGGCGACAACGCCCGTTTCGCCGAGCACTACCCGTCGTGGGAACTGACCTATGACGTGCCGGCAATCCTCAACGAGATGCACGACGCCAACCGTCGACGCTGGGCATGATCGACCGCGCATGATCGATACCGGCAAGGTCGACGTGATCGGTGTGCGCGTCGACGCCGTCGACTACGAGGCCGCCGTCGATCGCATCATGGATGCCGCCATCGAACAGCGGCCCTACCGAGTGTCGGCGCTGGCGGTGCACGGCGTGATGACCGGCGTCGACGATCCCGAGCATCTCGCCCGGCTCAACGCCTTCGATCTGATCACGCCAGACGGCCAACCGGTTCGCTGGGCGATGAACTGGCTGCACCACACCGGACTGCCCGACCGCGTCTACGGCCCTGATCTCACGCTCGCGGTCTGCCGGGCGGCCGTCGAGAAGAACCTGTCGGTGTACTTCCACGGCAGCACGCCGGACACCCTCGAACACCTCGTACGTCGACTGCCCACGCTCGTGCCGGGAATCCACATCGCCGGCACCAGCCCTTCGTCGTTCGGGACCTCGACTCCCGAGCAACTCGAGCAACTGGCGGCCACGATCCGGTCGACGGGAGCGTCGGTCTGCTTCGTCGGGCTCGGCTGCCCCCGGCAGGAGGTGTTCGTGTACGAGAATGCCGAGCGGCTCTCGATGCCGTGTCTCGCTGTCGGCGCGGCGTTCGACTTCCATGCCGGTCTCGCCAAGGAGCCACCGGCGTGGGTGCAGCGCGCCGGCTTGCAATGGGCGCAGCGCCTGATGCGCAGCCCACGCCGGCTGTGGCGTCGCTACGTGATCCTCAATCCTCGGTATGCCGGTCGTGTGGTCGCACAGCGACTCGGCCGATACGCATCGCCCGGCGAGCGACCTCCGCCGCACATCGGCTTCAGCTGACCGTCGATCCTCAACTGCCGGCAGTCTCGCCGAGCAGCGCCCGTGGGGTCATCGCGAGGATCTGCAGGTCGGTACGCAAGGACACCCGATCGACGTAGGCGAGATCCCACTGTCCGTTCTCGTGCATCGGGCCGCTCCCGCGAGCTGACACCTGCCACAAGCCGGTGAGGCCTGGCTTGACATAGTGACGTTGGTGCAGCGCAGGCGGATACTGCTCGACGACGCCGTCGAGTTCGGGTCGTGGACCGACCACGCTCATCTCGCCGCGCAACACGTTGAGCAGCTGCGGAAGCTCATCGAGGCTGTGGCGGCGCAACACGCGACCGATCCTGGTGTGGCGAGGGTCGTCATCGGACTTGTGCGTTCGGCGACGATCGTGGATCACGTCGAGTCGCTGACCTCGACGGTCCGGACGCATCGTGCGGAACTTGAGGACCTCGAACGGTTCGCCGTCGACGCCGATTCGGCGCTGGCGGAACAACACCGGCCGACCGATCGTCGACGCGACCACCCCGGCGATCACCGCCATCGGAACCGCGGCGACGCCCAGCGCGACGAGTGCAAACGCCCGGTCGAACGACGGTTTGACGATCCGCACGTACAGCCCGCGGGGCCTGTCGACCCGCGGCAGCGCCGGCAGCGGTGTCAGCGTGGGTCGGGATGCCGGGACCGCTTCGTGCGACCACGGGGACACCGCGCCCAGGCCGATGAGTTCGCTCGTCATGTTTCCGCCTTCCGTCAAGCCACGGAGCGTGAGATCACTCTCCGTGGCGATTCCTCCGCCACCGGTCACGATTCGGGGGGCCATGACCCTCTCCGACCCGTTTACGGCTTGGATATTCTCCCACTGGGGTACTGCGCCAGGCAACCACTTGATCAAGACTTGACAACCACTCAAGGTGAGATTTCGGCCGTGACGGTACGATCAGCCGCCATGCAGGACGTCGTGCGTTCCGTCGGCCGCCGAGCGGTCCGAGCGGCGGCGATGGCGACCGCCGATCTGCGGCCGGCACCCGATCTGGTGATCATCGGCGTGAAGCGCGGTGGCACGACCTCGCTGTTCCGAGACCTCGAGCGGCACCCGTCGATGTGCCCGATGGTGCCATCGGCTCGACGTCTTCCGTTGCGCGAGAACATGAAGGGCGCCCACTGGCTCGACAGTGACCTGGCTCGATCGCCACGGTGGTACCGGAGTCACTTCGCGACGAGCGCGACCAAGCGTCGGCGGACGCACCGCACCGGAGCGGCGTTCACGGCCGAAGCGAGCCCGTACTACTTCTTCCATCCGCTCGCTGCGCAGCGAGCCGCAACCCTGCTCCCCCGGACCCGATTCGTCGTGATGTTGCGCGACCCCGTCGAGCGAACCGTGTCGCACTGGGCAGAACAGACCCGCAACGGCGTCGAAACGCTGACGCTGCGCGACGCACTCGCCGCCGAGCGCGACCGGATCGGCGACGCCGGAGCTCGGCTGGCGGCCGGCACGATCGGCTCGAGCCACGCTCACGAACAGCAGAGCTACGCAGCCCAGAGCGAGTACGCCGCATCGCTGGGGCGTTGGATCGAGGCCGTCGGAAGCGAGCGCCTCGTCGTCGTGTTCTCCGAGGACTATTACGCCGATCCACGGCGGGTGATCGGTGCCGTGCTCGATGCGGCAGGACAGCCCGCCATGCCGACCGACCACGAATCCGAATGGCGCAACGCCGCACCTCGGCCATCCACGCTCGATGCCGACATCGACGCCGAACTCACCGAACGCTTCCGAGCCGACGTGTGTCAACTCGCCGATCGATTCGGTCTCGCCCCGCCTTGGGCCCGGTTCGCCACGCCATGAGGGTGCTCCAGGTCCACGCTCGCTATCGGATTCGGGCTGGAGAGGACTCCGTGGTCGACAACGAAGGCGCAGCACTTCGACGCGCCGGCCATGACGTCGACCAGGTGCTCGCCGAGAACCCGACCGGAGCACTCGCATCCAGCCTGGCGTTGGCTCGCAGCCTGCACAATCGGGGTGCGGCGGCGCGGGTGCGTTCGGCGATCGAGGCAGTGGCGCCTGACGTCGTACACGTCCACAACACGTGGTTCTCGCTGTCGTCGTCGGTCGTGACGGCGGCCGCGTCGACGGGTGTGCCGGTCGTCATGACGTTGCACAACTATCGCCTCGGCTGCCTCAGTACCGACCTGTTCCGCGATGAAACGGTGTGCACGGCCTGCGTGGGTCGAACCCCTGCCCGAGGCGTCATCCACGGCTGCTCTCGCGGGTCGCGAGCCCTGTCGGCGGTCCAGGCGACCGAGGTGATGCTCACACGATCGCGCCGTGTCCTCGACCGATCAGTCCGGCGGTTCATCATTCCCTCACGTTTCATGGCGGACCGTCTGATCGACATCGGAGTGCCTGCCGACCGCATCATCGTCAAGGCGCACTTCTCGGCCGACGTCGGCCCGCGCGCTGCTCCCCCGTCGAGGTCCGGCGATGTCGTGGTCGTCGGACGGCTCGCACCGGGTAAGGGGATCGACACGCTGCTCGACGCCTGGAGGTTGAGTTCCGCTGCTCGCGAGCGCCGCCTGACGGTCATCGGCGATGGTCCACTGGCCGAACGACTCCGCGCTGGAGCACCTTCGAGGGTCGACTTCGTCGGCTGGCTCTCGCGTGACGACGTCGCTCGACGGATGCTGTCGGCGCGGGCGCTCGTGATGCCGACCGAATGGTACGAGCCGTTCGGCATGGTGCTGATCGAGGCGATGAGCGCCGGAGTCCCCATCGTGACCACCACCATGGCGGGCGCCCGTGCGATCGTCGGCGGGAGCGACGAGTTGGTCGTGCCGCCGCGTCGACCCGCCGCACTCGCGGCAGCACTCGACGCGCTCGACGACACGACCGTCGACGCCGAGGGTGCAGCGAACCGAGCCCGCTACGAAGCGACCTACACCGAGCAGCGCGGCCTCGACGAGCTCCTCGCTGCCTATGCCACGGCCATTGGAGAGTCAGCGTGAGTCGACGATTCGTCTCGTTCCCGCTGTCGTCCCGATTCACGATCGCCGCCGACGCCCCGAGGTCGGCGCGCCGTGTACGGATGCTGTCGGGGACCAGCGACGTGCGGCGCGAGCTGCTCGACCGTGGCGGATCGCTCGCCGTGGCGACGTTCGGTACCAAGCTCTGGCGGGTGACGGACGCGTGGCCGTGGCCGACGATCGGCCCCGAGGCACTCACCGAGCTGCTCGGTGCGCACCTGCCCGGCCTCGAGATCGTCGCCGCCGCCGCACCTCGCCAGCCAGGGCGCCATCGCCTTTCGCTGCTGTGCCGGCACGGTGGCGCCGACGTGATCGTCAAGATCGGCGACACCGGCGACGGACTCGAGAACGAAGCCGCCGCACTCGCGCTGCTCGACCGCGATCCGCTGCCCTGCATCGCGACGCCGCGCTTGCTGGCGAGCGGGTCGATCGAGTCGATCGCCTTCGTCGCCACGGACGCGCTCGGTCTGTCCGGACAGCGTCCAGCGCTCGATGAACCACTGCGAACGTTCGAGGCCGACGTGGCTCAGCGCCTGGGAGCGCTTGCCCGTCCTGCCGATGCCGAACGCGGCGCGGTTCCGATCCATGGCGACCTCGCTCCGTGGAACCTACGGCGCACCGCTCACGGCTTGGCGCTGTTCGACTGGGAGTCGGCCGGATGGGGCCGACCGGGCTCCGACATCGATCACTACCGACGCACGTGCGCTGGGCTTCGCTGACCGTCACCTGCTCCGCTACGGCAGATCGACCACCGCCGAGGGCGTCTTCCACGACGAGTTGCCCGCCGCATCGAACGCCTGCACCTGCAGGTGATGCCGACCCGGGCCCAACCCGACGATCAGCGCCGTGACCTCCGAACCCGGCACCACCAGCACCTCGACACCATTGCGCGTGATCCGATACGACGCCACGCCGACGTTGTCACGAGACGCCGTCCACGACAACGCCACCGAACCATCAGCGTTGACCACCGCCGCCAGATCCCGCGGCGTCGACGGATTCGACGTGTCCGCGACCGGCGCGCCGACAACCGACACCACGACGGACGGTGTCCTCCACGACGAGTTGCCCGCCGCATCGAACGCCTGCACCTGCAGGTAGTGCGTCCCCGCAACCAGCCCGACGATCGACGCCGCGGTCTCCGAACCCGGCACCACCAGCACCTCGACACCATTGCGCGTGATCCGATACGACGCCACGCCGACATTGTCACGAGACGCCGTCCACGACAACGCCACCGAACCATCAGCATTCACCACCGCCGCCAGATCCCGCGGCGTCGACGGCGTCGACGTGTCGGTGGCGGGTGGGGACGTGTCGTCGGGCGGGGGTGCGACGATCTTCACCAACGCCGACGGTGTCCTCCACGACGAGTTGCCCGCCGCATCGAACGCCTGCACCTGCAGGTAGTGATTTCCCGCTCCCAACCCGATGACCAGCGCCGAGGTCTGCGACCCGTCCACCACCATCACCTCGGTACGGTTGCGCGTGATCCGATACGACGCCACGCCGACATTGTCACGAGACGCCGTCCACGACAACGCCACCGAACCATCAGCATTCACCACCGCCGCCAGATCCCGCGGCGTCGACGGATTCGACGTGTCCGCGACCACGGGCGGTGTGATCGTCACGAGCACTGGCGAAGTCTTGGCCGACTCGTTGCCCGCCGCATCGCGAGCAGCCACCTGGATGTGACTGTCGCCGTAGCCGACGTCGAGCTGCACCGTCACCACGTCGCCGCCAACCGTCGCCACCAGCTCGCCGTTGCGATACACGGCATAGGCCGTCACACCCACATCGTCGGTCGAGGCCTCCCATGCCGCCGACAGTGACGCTGTCTCGGGCACCGCCGTGGCCGACAGTGCAGTCGGAACCGACGGCGCATTCACGTCGTCGCCGGCGACGTCGACCTCCGCCGACGGGGTCTTCGCCGACAGGTTGCCGGCGTTGTCAACGGCTTGGACCTGGAACGAGTACCGACCCCGGACGAGACCGGACAGCGTGGCGGTGCTCTCGGACCCCGGCACGAGAACCACCTCGACACCGTTGGAGAAGACGCGGTAGCCGTCGACGGAGACGTCGTCACTCGAGGCCCCCCACGACAAGGTCACCGACTGATCGGCGTTGAGCACTGCCTGGAGGTTCTGCGGCGTGGTCGGCGCGAGCAGGTCGCCGACCGGCAACAGCGGCGTCGTCGCCGATCGGTTTCCGGTGGGATCGACGGCACGCACGAAGTACCGGTCGCCGACCGTCCCCGTCGGATCGACGAAGCTGCGGCCGTAGACGAGCGCGCTGACGACCCGGTCGTTGCGAAGGACCTCGTAGCCGATGGGGCCGGGCACGTCGTCGGTCGACGACGCCCACTTCACGGTGATGCCACCCTCGGCTCGCGCCGATGCCACCGCATTCGTCGGAACGGTCGGCGCCGTGGTGTCGCGCGGGCAGAATTTCGAGAAGCTCTCGAGGTATTGCCGCTGTCCCTTGACCCACGGACCGCCGAGCAGGTCGCCACCGAACCAGAGGCATCCCTCGATGTCGGTGTCGACCGCCCAGGTTCCCTCGCTGTATGCCGAGGCGACGCTCGGCACCCAGTCTCGTTCGTAGGCATGCGTCTCGGCGTCGAACATGCCGATCCAGTTGAAGACATCGGTTCGCGAATAGCCGGTGACGCCCGGCCACGTGGTGGCATCGGCGTAGATGAACGCGTTGGCGTGGCTGCCCTGGATGACCTTGCCCTTGTCGAGCGCCAACACCTGGGTGTCGCCACCCTGGTCGTACGTGACGTAGGACTTCAGGAGCGAATGGTCGCTCGTGCGGTACACCTGGGTGTTGTGCTCGGACCCGCCCTGCCAGATCTCGTCGCCCAGCGGGAGCACGGCGAACTGGTAGCGCTTGCCACCGCTCGTCCAGACCGAGTCGGCGAGCCCGGTGACGACTGATCCGTCGCTCGTTCGGACAGTGCCGACGCTCTGGCGGACGACGCCACCGATGCTGGCGAAGTTGCCGACCACCTGTGCCAGGCCGTCGGCGACATCGACGTCGAACGGCACCCCGTCGACGTTCGGACGAAAGACCGTGTCCGGCTCGCCATCGGCGACCGACACTCGCGCGAGCCGCCCGACCGACCGCTCGTTCGCCGGGCCGGCGATTCGGGTGAAGTTGCCGGCCACGTAGATCCAACCACCGTCCGCATCGATCGAACGCACGACGGGTCGGGCGGTCGTGCCGGTAACGGTCATCGACGCCCGCCATGTCGGGTCGACTCGTCCGGTGACAGGATCGAGCGCCGCCAACGCCGAGGTCCCCGCCTCGCCGTCGATGTTCGTGAACTGCCCTGCAACGATCAAACGGCCGGCGACGACTTCGAGATCCCACACCGTGCCATCGAGAACCGGCCGGAAGCTCGGGATCCACGCTCCGGTCGCGCGGTCGAACGCGGCGAGGTAGGACTGCGCGACCAGTTCCCCGGTCGAGGTGTCACGTGTGTCGCGGAACTTCCCGCCGACGAACACTCGGTCGCCATCGGTTTCGATGGCCAGTACCGGCGCGTCGAGTCCTGGTTCGGTGTCACCGACCTTGAGCACGTTGCGTACACCGCCGGCGATCTCCATCGGTCGCTCGTCGAGCTGCGGCGTCAGGGTCTGTTCGCCCAACCCCTCGTCAGGGATCGGCGCGGACACCGGTGACGTCACCTGCGGGCGGATGAACAGCTGCGTGAACGGGAGTGCCTGCTTCTCGTTGTTGTACTCCCAGAGGTAGGAGGTGTCATTGCGATCACCGTCTACCGATCCCCGGTAGGAGAATCCGGCTTGGCGTCCGTGGCCGCTCCACGGGATGGTGTACCAGCCGTTGAGATCCGTCGCCGACCGGTTGCCCGATCCCGTCTCGCCCCACATCGTCGTGCTGGAGTCGCGAGTGTTCGAACCGGTGCCGACCTTGCCGTCGATCGAGAACGACGCGAGCCGGTGACCGCCGTCGAGCGCCCACGACCAGGCACCGAGGTCCTGGAAGCTCCAACGCATCTCCTGCCACTGTGAGCCGTCCTTGTTCACCGCACGTCGAACTCGCAGACCGTCGGGCAACGAGGCAACAGCCGCTCCGTCGAGCAATCCATCGATCATCACCGCGGACAACGCAGCAGGAGCGAATGCCTCGGGCCCCGAGATGCTGTCGGCGAGGTTGACGATGCTCGACTGCCCCTGATTCCGAAACGTCCATCCATCGCGTCCGCGGCCGATCAGGACCCAGCCACCGCCGTCGGTGGTCATGTCGCAGTAGAAACGTTCGGGCCGCTCGATCAGGCTCGTGCGCAGCCAGTAGACGCCGTCTCGACTCGCCGGGTGGAGTTGCTTGATCTCCCAGCACGACGCAGCGGCCTCGCCGGCTGTTGCTCCGGATGCCACGAGTACCACGGGCACCGGCTGGACCGACTGGGCATCGGCTTCGGTGGCTGCGGCGATGAGTGCGCCGCCCGCCGCGAACGCACTCACCACCGCGAGCGCCACCAGGGACCGGGCCCGCCGCCCGATCCGCGATGACAACCGGTGACCACTCTCGACTTCATGGTTCCGCCGCATACGTGCTTCTTTCCGCCCTGATTCCACCGGTTGGTACCGGTGACGCTACGACGCCGGCGGAGACCGATACCACGAAACGTGGTCAAGATTTCCCGCGATGCCACACTCTGTGTGGTTCCGGCGTGCCGCTCGGTGGGCATGGCTGCCGTAGGCGGCCGAATCGTCAACGATCACTCAAGCTGACGAGCACCCGGGCCGAAACACCCACCATGGAACTGGTGAGCGCGCGCTCCGCCTCGCATCCCGAGGCGGGCGCCGTGCGAGCGAGGCGCGCGTGAGCACGCCGATCAGCGACAGCGCCTCGGTCGGACCCGTCGAGGCATTCTGGCGCTTCAGGTCGTGGACATTGCCGATCACGATCGTGATCGGCGTGTTGGCCGGCGTGTTCGTGCTCGCCACGTCCGGCACGTCGACGGCTACGACGACGCTCTACCTCACCGACCCACGCGGGACGCCCGTCTTCCGCGACGGATCGAGCACTCCGACCGACCTGAATCGCTACGCCCGCCAGCGCGCGGAGTTCGCCGACTCGGCGGCCGTGCACGCTGAGGTGGTCAGGGCGATCGATGAGATCCGCGATGCCGGTGACGTCGATCCACTCCCGCAGGCCGAGACGGTGGACTCCGTCGATGACATCGTGTCCACGGGCACGACGTCGAGTTCCGATGTCCGAATCGACTGCACGTCGGACTCCGCGGATCGTTCGTTGCTGGTCTGCGATCAGATCGTGGCGGCATATCTCACCTTGACCGAGCAGGACACGGTGGCGCGGGCACAGGCGACGATCGACGCTTTCCTGCTCGAGCGCGAGCGCCTCGTCGCAACGGGTGGTGGGCAGGCGACGATCGACCAGATCGATCTCCAGATCGCTGAGGTCCGCTCCGAGGCGGCGCTGCTCGGCAGCGGTGTCGAGTTCGTCGAACCAGCCGAGGTCAACCAGGACGCCAGGGTACTTCCGGCACTGCAGTACACGATCGCCGCCCTACTGTTCGCGGCGTTCGCGCTCGCGATCATCGCATGGTTCCGAGCCGGCAGACGGCCGGTGATCACCACGAGCGCCGACGCGACAGCGGTGCTCGACGTGCCGCTGCTCGGCGAGGTGACGGTCGGACCCGCCCAGTTGTTCGATCCGGTCGTTCCGCCTGGAGCTGCCTACCAGCTGCTCGCCACGAGCCTCGGGGCGGTGCATCCCGATGGAGGCATCATTCTGACGGCCACCGCCGTGCCGAGTCATGACGCCGCCGAGACCGTCGCTCGGCTCGCCGTCGCAGCCGCTCGCGAAGGGCGCCGCGTCCTGGTCGTCGACGCAAACCTTCGCGAACGGCGTGTGAGCCGCCTGTTCGGATTCGAACAGGCCCTCGGCGGCCTCACGGAACTGCTGGCAGGCCTCTCGTCCTTCGACGACGTCCGCCGATACGTCGGCGTCGGCGGCGAAGCATCGCTCGACCTCGTCACCGGCGGTCGCTCCGTCGACGACCCTGCTGGCCTGTTCCGGTCGCAGGCCGCTCGGGCAACGATGAGCACGCTGCGCCGGCGCTACGAGCTCGTCCTGATCGACGTCCCACCGCTGCTCGCGGTTGCCGACGGATCGGCGCTCGCTGGTGAAGCCGACGGCATCGTGGTCATCGTCGAGCGAGGCACCGAATCCGGCGATCTGGAGATCGTCCGACAACGTCTCGACGTGCTGCGCTCGAACCTGATCGGCGTCGTCTTCGATCATCGATCGACCGACCACGGGTCCTGACCGTGCGCGCCCGGCCCCTCGGCGCAATCGTCTCGCAGATCGTCGTTGCGGGTACCAGCCTGCTGCTGTCGCTGATAGCACTGCGCCAACTGGGAACGGCCGGGCTCGGCACGTTCAGCCTGCTGTTCGGCATCCTGCTGACCGCAAGTGCGGTGCAGACGGGGTGGATCGGCGACTCGCTCACGGTGCTCGACCGATTCGATCCCGGGATTCGTCGGTCACTCTTCCAGTCCCAGTACGTCGCGATCGTCGTCGTCTTCTCGGTCACCGCCTGGCTGGCGAGCTTGCTCGGCGGAGTCGAAGCAAGCACCGCGGTGCTGTTCGGTGTCGCATCGGCCGCCTGGGGTGTCGAGGAGACGATGCGACGCCTGCTGCTGGCCCGACGCCAGTTCTGGACGCTGGTCGTGAACGATTTGTCATTCTCCATCGGTGCGATCGGCCTGCTCGTCGTCGTCGTCGCCACCGGCGGTGCGATCACGATCGCGACGCTGGTGGCCGCGCTGGTGGCCGGGTCGACGATCGCCATCGGTGCAGCGGTGCTCCAGCTGCCACGCATCGAACTCGTACGAGGCCCCATCGCCGCATCGCGGATGCGCGATCTGTCGTCGTTTGCGTTCTGGCGGGCGATCCAGGTCGGGTTGCGACCGGGAAGCCTGGCCGCCGTGCGTGTGATCGTCGCGACCACAGCGTCACTCGGGGCCGTGGGTCAGCTGGAGGCGGCCCGGCTGATGATTGCACCCATCCTCACCGTCGTGAACGGCGCCGCGATGTACTTCCTGCCGACCTATGCACTCCAGGTCAAGCGCGGCGCCGCCTTCCGCCCCTCGGTGCCCAAGGCCATGACCGTGATCGCCGCCGGCACCGTCGGCTACGGGGTGATCGCCCTTGGCGTCCACAACCTGAACGAGGGCTTCCTCATCAGTGGCGAGGCGCCCGTCAGTACCGCGGCGATCGCCGCATGGGTGCTGTACTCGACCGCGTTCGGCATCGGGCTGCCGGCGGGCGTCGCTGCGATCGCCCTCGGGCGCTCACGCCAGACGTTCAACGTGCGCGTGATCGACGCGGCGATCGGTGTCACCCTCGCGACGGTGTTCGCCCTGCTCGGCTGGATCGACGCGGTGCCCGCAGGGCTCGCGGCCGGCGCCTTCGTCGGCGCTGTCCTCCTCCTGCGTTCGTTGGACGACGTCCCGCCGGCGGTGGCGCCGATCGACACATCGACGAACGACCCAGCATCGGCGAGCTCACCGGAGTCGTCCGACGAGGTCGAACTCGAGCCGGCGCACTGGAGTTGGGCGCCCGTGCGATCTTCGCCGCCACCGAGCGTTGCGCCGGCGACACCGCTTCCTCCGCCGCCTCCCACCAGCGGCGGGCGGACGGGCCGACCCGCGACGAAGACGGTGAGGAACGCCACCGTCCCGGTACGCCATGCGGTGACGACCACGCGCGAGCGTCGTGTGGAACTGCAACGACGACTGCTGTGGATCGCACCGTTGCTGCTCATCACGGCCACGGAGTACAAGCTGCGCCGCCGGGACATCGACGGGGCGCTCACCGGAACCGTGGATCTGATGATCGCTGCCGAACTGCTCGTCGTCGCGACGATCGGCGTCTGGGCGCTCTGGCGGCTGATCCCATCGCGCCCACGCGTCGAGCCGCTGATGATGGTGATGTGGGGCTACGTGCTCACCACGGCGGTCAGCGCCCTGTACTCGGCGTTCCCGATGCTGGCGCTCGCTCGAGCAGTCGAACTGATCGTCATTGCGGCCGTGATCCAGTTGGTCTCGTCGCAGGGGACGCTGTCGACGATCGGCCGATTCCTGCACGGATGGATCGTGCTGATCAGTGCGTCGATCGTCGCGGGTCTGTTGTACGTCGCTCCCACGACCGGACCCCAGGAGGGCCGGTTCACGTGGTTCTCGGTGCACAGTGTGGCTGCCGGCTCGATGTTCGCCACATCGATACCGGTGCTGTTCGGACTGTGGCTCGAGCGTGGGAGACGCTCGCTGCCCTGGCCGCGATGGGTGTACGGCAGCCTGTTCGTCGTTCACATCGGGTTCCTCCTGCTCACACGAACGCGCGGATCGATCGGAGGCGTCGCTGTTGCGATCGCCGTGATGGCATGGCTGTCGTCAGGCCGCCGTGCCCGCCCCGAACTGATCCTCGGCAGCCTCATCGCCGGCGGCGCCATCGCCTTGGCGTTCGGTCGGTCGGTGCTCGAGTTCCTCACCCGCGGCGAGACCGTCGACCAGATCGGCACGTTCAATCGTCGGACCGAGATCTGGTCGTTGGCGTGGGACTCGTTCCTCGATCACCCCGTGTTCGGCCTCGGGTTCAACTCGGCAAAGGGTGTGTTCTTCGACGAGACCGGCCTCGGCGGGGCCCACAATTCCCTGATCAACGTGATGACCGACGTCGGCGTCGTCGGCGTGATCTGGTGGCTTGCCCTCGTCATCGGGTCCATCGTGACCCTCGCACGCCTCCGCCGACTCGATCGGCGCTCACACGTGCTGCTCCTCGGAGCCGCCGGAACAGCGCGTTCGGATCACCTGATCCTGACCGGTGTCTTCGTCGCACTGCTGATCAACAGCATCACGAGCGAAGGGTTGGGCGCCGGCGTGAACGTCATGGCGATCTGGTGGTTCCTGTGCTGCGCGTGGCTGACCCTGCTCGACCGCAACCAGCGAGCAAGCTCGGCCACGAAGGTATCCAGACAGCGACAACTCCAACCGGCCCGCTGACGCGTACGCTCGTGGCCATGGCACGAGTCGTCGTCACCGGTGGAGCAGGCTTTCTGGGATCGCACCTCTGCCGTGCGCTGCTCGCACGAGGCGACGAGGTGGTCGCGCTCGACAACCTGGTCACCGGTGCGGTCGGCAACATCGAGGAACTGTTCGGTAGCGGATTCACGTTCGTCGAGCACGACGTCAGCAACTACGTCTGGGTCCCCGGCTCGGTCGACGTGGTGATGCACCTCGCCAGCCCGGCCAGCCCGGTCGACTTCGAGCGCATCCCGATCCAGATCCTCAAGGTCGGCGGGCTGGGCACTCACAACGCACTCGGCCTCGCTCTCGCCAAGGGCGCCCGGTTCTTCCTCGCGTCCACGTCGGAGGTCTACGGCGATCCGTTGGTGCATCCGCAGCCCGAGGAGTACTGGGGCAACGTCAATCCGATCGGTCCCCGAGGCGTGTACGACGAAGCCAAGCGGTACGCCGAAGCGATGACGATGGCCTACCACCGTCATCACCACGTGGATGTGCGCATCGTGCGCATCTTCAACACCTACGGGCCGCGCATGCGTCCCGACGACGGCCGCGCCGTGTCGAACTTCCTCGTGCAGGCGCTGCGCGGTGAGCCGATCACCATCTTCGGAGACGGCTCGCAGACGCGATCGTTCACCTACGTCGACGACGAGATCCGCGGGTTCCTGGCGCTGCTCGACTCGGACCTGGCGACCCCGATCAACATCGGCAACGACAACGAGTTCACGATCGCACAGCTCGCCGAGTTGATCATCGAGGTGACCGGC
The DNA here is from genome assembly GCA_963828415.1 of Ilumatobacteraceae bacterium. GTDB lineage: Bacteria > Actinomycetota > Acidimicrobiia > Acidimicrobiales > Ilumatobacteraceae > Sva-07. The sequence goes on along the minus strand of CAWHEI010000009.1, from coordinate 574,899 downwards.
TCGTCGTCCGAGCTCGTGTACCTGCCGCTGCCGGTCGATGACCCCATGCAACGCAAGCCGGACCTCACGAAGGCCCGAACTCTGCTCGGTTGGGAACCCACGGTGCAGCTGCGTGAGGGAATCGAGCGGACTGCCGCCTACTTCGCCGCGCTGCTGGGCTGATCAGCGGCGACCGACGCCGTCGTACTCGAGGCCGGCTTCACGAACGAGGACGGGGTCGAGCAGGTTGCGGGTGTCGACGATCGTGACCGCACGAGGCAGCCGCGCTGCCAGGCCCGCAAGGTCGATCTTGGCGAAATCCGGCCACTCGGTGAACACGACCACCACATCAGCGCCATCGGCGACGTGGAGCGCGTCGGACACCAGGTCGATGCCGTCGAGCACCACGGTCTGGTGCGGCGTGAGTTCACCGACCGTGGTCGGGTCGTAGGCGCGCACGGCGGCACCCAGCGAGCGCAACTCGGCGATGATGGCGAGCGCAGGTGACTCGCGCAGGTCGTCGGTGCCGGCCTTGAACGTCAAGCCGAGCGCGCCGACGGTGACGCCGGTGAGGTCGCCGTCGAGACGGCCCGTCGCAGAACGGATCTTGGCGACCATCCGTTCGAGTTGCTCGTCGTTGACGTCGATGACGCCGCGCATCATCGTGAAGTTGTAGCCGTGATCCTCGGCGATCTTGACGAGGGCCCGGGAATCCTTCGGGAAGCAACTGCCGCCCCACCCGGGGCCGGGCCGCAGGAACTGGCTGCCGATGCGCTGATCGGAGCCGATCCCGTCGACGACGGCAGCGACATCGGCGCCGACGGCCTCGCACATCGCGGCGACGGCGTTCACGAAGCTGATCTTCATCGCCAGGAAGCCGTTCGCGGCGTACTTGATCGTCTCGGCCGACGCGGGATCGGTGATCAGGATCGGCGTGTCGATCGTGGCGTACAACTCGGCCACCCGTTCGGCGGCGCCTCGGTCGGCGCTGCCGATCACGACCCGGTCGGGATGCAGGAAGTCGTGCACAGCGGTGCCTTCGCGCAGGAACTCGGGGTTGGACACGACGAACACGTCGTCTCGTTGCAGGACCCGTTCGACAGCAAGCGTCGAACCGACGGGCACGGTCGACTTGTTCACCACGACGGCTCCCGGACGGAGGACCGGTGCGATCTGTGCAGCAGCCGTTTCGATGTAGCTCAGATCGGCGCTGCCGTCGTCGCCCTGCGGCGTGGGCACACAGAGAAAGACGATGTCGGCACCCTCGGCCGCTGCTTCGGCGCCGAGGACGAATTCGAGGAGCCCTGCCGCACGCGACTCGTTGACGATGGCCTCGAGACCCTCCTCGACGATCGGGATGTGGCCGTCGTTGAGCATCGTCACCTTGCGCTCGTCGACGTCGCCGCACACGACGTGATGACCGAGGTGGGCGAAGCAGGCGCCGGTGGTCAAACCGACGTAGCCGGTACCGACGACACCGAGACGAATGGGATTCGACATTCGGAAAGACTATCCTCCGGTGCTCTCAAGCCCCGAGCAAAGTTGATTCAAGGCTTGTTCAAGGCGAGGGGTCCACCGGTCTGGCATCCCGCCTGGCATCCCGTGTGGAGGCCGAGCGGTTGGGTACCGTCGCTGTCGTGGACTCGGACCTGGAGAACGCCTGCGGATCGAACCCCACGTGGGTCTGCGAGAGCATCTTCGATCTCACCAACGGCAACCGATTCCTCGCGGAGACCGCGAACTGGCTCGTCTCGGTCATCGTGATCCTCGTCGTCGCCTGGATCCTGTCGCACGTCGCACGTCGCTACCTCGGCCGCATGGTGGCGCGGGTTGTCGCACCCGACAAGGCGATGGCCGCACGCCAGATCCAGAAGCTGGGCGACCGCGCAACGACGCTGACCGAGCCGATCGGCATCACCACCGACGATCCGAGACGTCAGGCTCGGCTGCAGTCGATCTCGCTCGTTGTCGGCAGCACGGCCTCGGTCATCATCTGGTCGATCGCGATCATCATGGCCCTCGGCGAGATCGGTGTGAACCTCGGCCCGCTGATCGCCGGCGCAGGCATCGCCGGCGTCGCACTCGGCTTCGGCGCCCAGAGTCTGGTCAAGGACTGCATCTCGGGGCTCTTCATGCTCCTCGAGGATCAGTACGGCGTCGGCGACATCGTCGACCTCGACGAGGCGACCGGCGTAGTGGAGAAGATCTCGTTGCGCACGACGGTGTTGCGCGGGGTCGACGGCACGGTGTGGCACGTGCCGAACGGCGAGGTGACCCGGGTGGGCAACAGATCGCAGCTGTGGTCGGTGGCCCTCGTCGACGTCGACGTGGCCTACGACAGCGATCTCGCCGCGGCGCGCCAGGTGATCCTCGACTGCGCGACCCAGCTCATCGAGAGCGACGAGTGGGCCGACGCGGTGATCGACCCTCCGCAACTCCTCGGCGTGGAAGCGCTGGGGGCCGATGGCATCACGATCAGAGTCACGATCAAAGTGCAACCCGGAGTGCAATGGGGCCTGCAACGGGCACTGCGCGAGGCGCTCAAGGCCGCACTCGACGGTGCGGGCATCGAGATTCCCTTCCCCCAGCGAACCATCTGGGTACGCCGCGACGATGGCGCCGTGAACGCAGGTTCGTCGGGCGACGATCCTTTCGGCACCGCATCGTGATGCCATGATGACCCGATGACGTTGGGCGTGGTCGCAGTCCTCGCACCGTCGTTCACCGTTGCCTGGCTGTGGTTGAGCGCGCTGTTCCTGGCCGCGGCGTGGCTCACGTTCACACGCACGCGCGAGCGCCTGCTGCCTCCTCGGCCCGAGCCCGACGACGTGGCGGGAGCACTCCGCGCCGACACCCCTGCCGTCGTCAACCTCCTGACCAACGACGCGACCGTGACCGCAGCGGGTTTCCGCGCCACCATGATCGACCTCGCGGCGCGCGGGTGGCTGCGCATCCTGCCGCCCGAGGACGACCTCGAGGAACTCGCCCGCGTGCGGCCTGCAGCAACGGCCTATCACGGCGACGCGCTGCGCCCCCACGAGCGCCTCGTCCTCCAGCACGTCCTCTCGCGGTTCACCACCGACCGTGCCATCCCGGCGCGTTATCTGGCCGTGGACATCCGGGGATCCTGGTGGCGCCGATTCGTCGGACTGGTGCTCGACGAGGCGGTGCAGTCCGGCCTCGTTCGTCGCCGTTGGGGCGTGTCGGACCTCGTCATGCCCGGGGCGTTCTGGGCGCTCAGCGCCGTGTGCTGGTTGCTCGCCCGCAGCACCGGCGACACCGACGTGGCAGTCATCGACTCGGTCACCGTGCGCATCGCCGGGTGGACGCTCGTCGTGCTGTTGGCTGCCGGCCTCGCTGTTGGAGTTCGGCTTCGGCTGCAGCCGTCGTACACACACACCGACGATGGCATCACCGCGACACGACGCTGGCTCGCCGTTCGCGGGCGACTTGCGTCGAGCGGATTCGCCGACTTGGCGCCGAGCGCCGTCGAGACCGGCGATCGGCGACTCGCCTACGCGAGTGCCATGTGTCTCGCCGACGGAGCTGCGATCGAACTCCCGCTCGCTCGCGAGGACCACCATCGTGCGTGGAGCACCGTCGGCGGTCGCGCACGGCTGGTGCGGGTGACCTACCCCGCACGGGTCGGCTACGGCACGAGGCCATTCGTCGCGATCGGCGCCGGACTCGCATCGTGTTTCATCGGGCTGCGAGTGAGGTCCTGGTCGAGCGATGTCGCACGGGGCGAGGCATTCGACTGGGCCTACGAACAGTTCCCCGCGCAGGACTGGCTGATCGCCGACATCGCAACGGCGGTGACGTTCCTCGCCTACATCCCGATCGTGCTCGGTCTCTGGATGGCACTCGCAGGAGCGTTCGACGGGTTCAACTCGAACGAGCGAACCGGCGCGGTGATCCGTACCCGCCGCCCCGCCGAAGTCTCACCGTTGCCAAGGCGGCTCCAGCGGATGCTCGAACGCGACCGCTACCGGGTCTATCTCGCCGTCGACGACGGGAACTCGGACACGATCAGCGCCTGGAAGACCGGCGAACGTCACGCCGTGCCACAGGGCGCCCGCGCGACGGTCGTCGCGAGTCCCGTGCTCGGGTATGTGCGCCGGACGAGCCCCGTCGGTCACGTCCTCGTCGAATAGTCGCCAATCGGCGTCAGCGACCGCCGCCAACGCGCCAGAAGCCCGCTTTGAGGTACGCGCCTTCTCGGAACGTCACAGGGTGATCGATGTCGTGGCCGCTTCGCATGATCTCGGTCAGCGGGCGTCCAGCAGCCACCGCAGCGTCGAGGACGGTGTCGAAGAACTGCTCGTCGGTCACGCGGCTCGAACACGACGCCTGGACGAGCGTTCCACCGGGCCGGACGAGTCGCAGCGCCAGATGGGTGAGACGGGTGTAGGCACGAAGCGCTCCCTCGACGTTCGCCTGACGCTGAGCGAACGACGGCGGGTCGACGACGACGAGGTCGTAGGTGGTCCCCGCCCTGGCGAGTTGCACCATCACCTCGAACGCGTCGCCGACCTCGGTCGTGAACGCGCAGGCGCGCACGGCGTCGAGGTGTGCGTTGAGTTCCATGTTGTGCTCGGCAGCATCAAGGGTGGGTGCCGACAGATCGACGGCGTGCACCGAACGCGCTCCCCCGGCGGCGGCGTGGACGCTGAAACCTCCGGTCGACGCGAAGACGTCGAGCACGTCACGTCCGGCCGCCATCTCACCGACACGGAGGCGGTTCGCACGCTGGTCGAGGAAGTGGCCCGTCTTCTGCCCGGCGCGAACGTCAGCGTCGAACTGCAGGCCACCCTCGACGAATCGAACCGGTCCGTCGGCCAGGTCGCCGGCGATGACGTCGCCGTCGGAGAGCCCGAACGTCTCACGCGTCTGCAAGTTGCGGGCGAGGCGCAGCACGACCGCCGTGCACCCCGTGAGGTCGAGCAGGGCGTTCACGATGGCGACGAGGTGCGGGAACCACACCGCCGAGTACAACTTGATCACGAGCACTCCGGCGTAGCGGTCGACGACCAGCCCGGAGACACCGTCGTTCTCGCCGTTGAGGACGCGATACGCGAGGCGGTCGGCGTCGGGCGGGGTGGTGAACGGGGCTCGAACGTCGAGCGCACTCGTGATGGTCGAACGCCACCAATCGGCATCGATCGGTGTGGGCTTGCCGACGTGGAGCACACGGAACTGAATCGGCGAGTCGGGGTCGTAGAGCGCAACTGCAACGAACTTGCGATCGTTGTCGAAGATCACAGCGAGATCGCCGGTGCTCGCCTCGTGGCTGATCGACGTGACCGACTCCTCGAACACCCAGGGGTGGCCGGCGCGGATGTGGCGCAGCGCGTCGGGCGTCACACGCACCGCAAGGCGCTTGTCGTTCGGCCGCGGGACGCGAAGCACCCGTCGGTGAAGTCGGGGGCGCGTCACGGCTGGAACGACGCGACGACGCCAGTGTCGGGCGTCACCTCGCCTCCGTAGACAGACGCCCAGGCCGACGCCGGTCCGTCAGGACCGCGGCGCTCGTCGATCGACATCCAGGCCCGGCTGGCGTCGATGAACTCGTGGGTCGCCTCGGTGGTTCGGCGGCGGTACTCCGCGGCGCCCCAGGCATCCACCAGGCGATCGAGCTCCGTCGGGGCGAAGAAGAACTGCGGCGCCGGACCAGGAAGCGCGCCTGGCTGAGCGTTCGCGACGGCATCGTGATGACTCCTGCCGATCAGCATCGAGTGCTTGATCCGCTCGCCGAGGCGTTGGTGCACGGCCGCGAGCACGTTCGGGTTGCCGGCCATGTCGATGACGACGCTGTCGATGACCGAGATCCCCGTGTCGGGGTCGTCGATCTCGTCGTAGGTCACCACGGCGTCGTAGAAGCCGAGCGAGCGGACGAACTCGGCGTTGGCCGCCGAGGTGAGCCCGACGACGGCGAGCCCGTCACGCTTGGCAGCGCGCTGGCTGAATCCGATCGCGGTCTTCGACGAGGCGGACAACACGATCACCTGATCGACGTCGAACTCGGCCAGGAACTCGTCCGCCAGGAACCCGGTGAGCAGCAGGACGCGCAGGAGGGCGTGGCGATCCTCGCCGTCGGGACGGTCGTCGTGGAACGGGTCGAGGTCGGTGCGGGTGTAGCTCCGGTAGATCGGCGCGTGCGCCTGGCGGTGCGCGCCGTCGTCGCGGAAGCCGTCGCGGGTGGCCGTTGCGGTGAACACGACGGTCTCGGCCATCGGGAACCAGCCGTGATAACGGCCGCCGACGGGGAGGTCGGCGTTGCGCGACTCGACGATTTCGGCGTAGCCGACCGCAGGGACGCGGCCCCAGGTGGTCGGATCGGAGGACGGGAAGAAGTCCCAGTAGCCGAGCATGTCGCCGGCGCCGGCGTAGCTGACGTTGTTCGCGGTGACGGCGAACCGGTCGATGCGCAGGCGGATCTGGCCGTCGGCGAGTTCGAGGATCGGTTCGTCGTGGACCTCGGCGTCGCCGATCGAGGTCCGACGGATCTCCAGGACGCGGTGGTGATCGTGATGGTTGCTCTCGGCCATACTGCCCAGCATGCCTGATCCCGCCGTCACCTCAGCACCTGGTCCGCTCGCCCTCAGCACGCTGTTCGGACTCGACGGCAAGGTCGCTGTCGTCACGGGCGGCTCACGGGGCATCGGGTTCATGATCGCCTCGGGCCTGGTCGCCAACGGCGTGCGGGTCTACATCACGGCCCGCAACGCCGAGGCGTGCAATGCGGCCGCCGCGGAGTTGTCGCAGCACGGCGAATGCATCTCGTTCCCCGCCGACCTGTCGACCGAGGAGGGCGTGGCATCGTTCGTGTCGTCGCTCACCGAACGCGAGGATCAGCTCGACATCCTGGTCAACAACGCTGGCGCCGCGTGGGGTGCCGACCTCGGCGAGTTCCCCGAGATCGGGTTCGACAAGGTGCTCGACCTGAACGTCAAGGCGCCGTTCATGCTCACCCAGGCGCTACTGCCGCACTTGAAGGCGGGCGCCACCGCCGAGGATCCGGCGCGGGTGATCATGATCGGCTCGATCGACGGCATCCGGGTGCCCGTCGGCAACAACTACTCGTACTCGGCGTCGAAGGCCGGCATCCACATGATGGCCAGGCACATGGCGGCGCACCTCGTTGGCGAGCACATCACGATCAACTCGATCGCGCCCGGGCCGTTCGAATCGAAGATGATGGCCTACCGTCTCGACGACCCCGACAGCCGCCGCATGGTCGAGGCCAGCGTGCCCCGCAAACGTCTCGGTTCGCCCGAGGACATCGCCGGCACCGTCATCTTTCTCGCGAGTCGGGCCGGCGCCTACACGACCGGCACCGTCATCCCCGTCGACGGCGGCATCTCCACCCTCTGAACGGAGCGCCGCAACGGCGCTCCACGATGAGCGAACCGACCGGACACGGCGGCTTCGCTCATCGATGGGGGTTCTCTGACAAGCTCGGCGCATGAACGCACCTGCCGTTCCGGCCAGTTTCGACACCGACGATTCGCGAGTCGCGACCTCATCGCGCGGTGCGCTCGCCCGTCGCGAGGCCATCGAGCATGCACGGCGCTTCGAACGGCGATTGGAACACGTCACTGACGGCGTGTGGTGTGCGGTCGGCAACGGGCTCTCGAACCAGACATTCGTCGAGGGCCCAGATGGCTTGATCGTCATCGACACCGGCGACTCCATCGAGGAGATGGGCTGGGCGCTCGAACAAGTCCGCGAGCACACCGACGCACCGGTGGCTGCGGTGATCTACAGCCACTTCCACTACGTCGGTGGCACCCGGGCGCTGGTCGATGCCGGCGCATCCGCCGAGCTCACGATCTGGTCACACGCGGGAGTGATGGCCAACCGCAGTCGCCAGGCCGGCGAGGTTGGCCCGGTATCACAGTACGGACTCGTCCATCAGTTCGGCATGCTGCTGCCACCGGAAGGGCCCGATGCGCTGGTCGGTTGTGGCATCGGGCCGGCGTTCCGTATTCCCGAGAATGCGCCTTACACCGAGGGTTTCCTGCCGCCGACCGACACCTTCGACGAACCGACCACCATCTCGCTCGCCGGCCTCACGGTGGAGCTGACACCAGCGGAGTCGGACGCCACCGACTCGATCACGATCTGGTTCCCCGACCTGGGCGTGTGCGTCAACAACCTGGCCTGGCCCGCGCTGTTCAACGTGTTCGCCATCCGCGGCGAGGAGTACCGGGACCCGCGGATCCTGCTCGCCGGGCTCGACCACATGATCAGCCTGGGCGCGGAACACCTCCTCGGTGCACACGGGCCGCCGATCAGCGGTCCTGATCGGATCCGCACCGAGCTGATCCGCAGCCGCGACGCCATCCAGTTCATGTGGGACCAGACCGTGCGAGGCGTCAACAAGGGACTCACCCACGGCGAGCTGATCGAGTTCGTGCAGCTGCCCGAGTCGTACGGCGACTCGTACTTGCAGACCCAGTTCTACGGGCTGGTCGAGCACCACGTCCGCCAGATCCACACCGGCCTGCGGGGATGGTTCGACGGTGACACGGCCCTACTGTTCCCGGTGCCACCGGTCGAGCGCGCCCAACGGTTGGTCGATGGTTTCGGCGGCGTCGACGAAGTCCGTGCTCAGGTCGACACAGCGCTCGCGAGCGATGACCTGCGTTGGGCGCTCGAGCTGGCGAGCTGGCTCGTCCGCCTCGATCAGGAGTGCGACGAGGACCGTCGACGTCTCGCGTCGGCGTTGCGGGCGATCGGTCAACGCACGACTGCTGCCAACATCCGCAACTGGTGCCTCACGCGGGCGCTCGAACTCGACGGCCAGCTCGACACATCTCGATTTCGTCGTCACCGGTTCCCCGGCGGCCAGATGGCCGGCGCCGACGTCACCGAACTGGTGCACATCCTGCGGGTGATGCTCGACCCGGCCCGCTGCGCCGGGATCGACCGGCATCTCCGTGTCGAGTTCCCCGACGGTGCGGCAGGCCTGCACGTTCGCAACGGTGTGGCTGCACCGACCGACGGCGCAGACGCCGATGTGGTGCTGACCATCGACCGACGAACGTGGGGTGACGTGCTCAACGGACGCAGGACGATGAACGACGTGCTCAGCGACGACGTGACCACCAACGACGCGCAGGCCGATGCATCGGATCCGACCGCCGTCGCCGAGTTCGTGTCCTGGTTCGACCTCGCCTGAGATCGTCGCCGGCTCAGGGTGGGTCGGGATCGGTGTCGGGCCGGTCGAGGTCGAGCGGGAAGAGCTGCTCGAAACCGATCGTCTGCACCCTCCAGTCGGGGTGGCCCGTGCCGGCCAGCTGTTCCCACCTAGTCCGATCGTCGTGTGAGTGCCAATCGAACGCCGAGGCCCACAATCGCCAGCCCTCCGGCAGCACCGACCAACTCGAGACGCTTCGGAGAACCGACGAACCACTGGCGAGCCGTGCCGGCAGCCAGCCCCCAGACGCTGTCCGACATCAGGGCAATGAGGGCGAAGAGCACACCGAGCACGAGCATCTGCACTCCCGCCGGAGCGCCGCCGGTGGCGACGAACTGGGGCAGGATTGCGGCGAAAAAGACGATCGTCTTGGGATTGGCCACGCCTACAACGAATCCGTCCATGAACAACGACCGATGTTGCACGATGTCGGCGCTGTCCACGACGACCGCACGCTGGGCATTGGCCTGACGGTGGATGATCGCCTGAGCCCCGACCCAGACGAGATAGAGCGCACCGACCAGCTTGATTGCCGTGAACACCGCCGCCGACCGCTCGACGATGGCGCCGAGACCGAGTGCCACGAGCACGACCTGGACGTAGAAACCCGTGGCGTTGCCGGCCACCGTCACCAGCGCCGCGCGCCGACCGAGCGACAACGCACGACCGACCACGAACATCACGCTCGGCCCGGGGATGATGATGATCGCAAACGACACCGCAGCGAAGGCGGCGAAGGAACTCCACGACGGCACCCGCGAATCCTGCCGCCCCTCGACACCTCCTCGCCAATCGGTTTCCACACCCACCCAGCCCGAAACATGCCTCGATCTGCGCGCTGAGCGCGACAAACGAGGCAGATTTCAGGCGGTGGGCGGTTCAGTCGGCGAATCTGGCGGCCATCCGGGTGATGGTTCCGAGGGTCCGCATCGTCATCTCGCCGAGCACCGACTCGATCCGGCCCACCGGTAGCTCCGACGTGCTGACGCCCCCCGTCGGCAGCCAATACCAGTGGCGGGCCTCCACGACGACACGGTCCGGCGCGGGCACGAGCGCTGCAACCTGAGCGACCGACTCGGGCGATGGGGCCATTCGCAGGAACGCCACCTGCACCTTGCCTGCCGTTCCGGCAACATCGCCGGCCGCGAACGGCTCGGCATTCGCGATCTCGTGCACCTCTGCTGCCGACCGGACGAACGTCGGAGCGTGAAACCCGTACGCCTCGGCAAGTGCTGCCTCGATGCGGCGTTCGTCGACGAGGCCGGGGTCGTCAGACCGGAACGTCACATTGCCGGCCGCCTGATAGGCCGCGACGTCGACGAAACCGAGCTGCTGGAACGGCTCCAACAGCCGGTCGTTCGTCAGGCGTCGGTTGCCGGTGTTGATCGCCCGGAGGAACGCGAAGTAGCGATCACCGTTCACCCCACCGACTCTGCCACACGATCGATCATCGGGCGCACGACCATCGTGTAGGTGTCGGCGATCGCCGGCTCACGGCTCGACGTCTGGGCTGCCAGGCGGGCCGGGTCCATCACGACCGCCATGAACGCCGCCTTGCTGGGGAACAGGTTGAACCGCACCTGGTCCCAACTCCGGCCATCTCCCAGGATCGTTCCCTCGGCAGCGAACCACCCCGAGATTCGCACACCATGCGGCACGGCGATCTCGCCGGCGGCGCGTTGATAGGCAGCCATGTCGTCGGGCGTGATCGACGCCGCGGCCGCGTCGTGGTACTTCAGGACGTGGATCACCATGACGGGGCCGTCGTCGTCGGTCGACGGGTGCGGCACCTCCGTCCACTCCACCTCATCGCCGTCCGGCACGGTCGGCACGTCGATCGGTTGACAGCCGATGACGATCGTCTGCGCCATGCCGGCGTCCTTGTGTGCGTGCAGTTCCTGGAAGTCGGGCCGTGACTGCATCGCAATGAACGACCGGCGCGTCGGGTACTTCACCACGCCGACGCGATCCCAGATCGGCGAGTCACCGAGCAGCTGCTGCTCGACCTCTCCGGCGAACACGATCTCGGCGCCGACCGCAGCGAGCGGGCCGAGTGGCGTGTACAGATCGTCGGCGTCGCGACCGCTGATCGCGGACTGACGCCCGTCGGTGTAGTCGGCGACATCGCGGTACTTCATCAGGTTGACCATCCACACCGGGCCGTCGTCCTCCGGCGCTGTGGTCGCCAGCTTCATCGCGTACTCGGTGTCGATCGTGCCGTAGCGGGGCCTGTCGCTCATGTCGTGGGACCGTCCGTGAGGATCTGCATCATCTCCCGGGCCACCATGGGCCCGGCGTTCTGGTTCTGGCCGGTGACGAGATTCCCGTCGACGACCCAGTGGTTGGCGAGCGGATCTCGACGAGCTGACTCACTCTCGAACACCGCACCGGCGGCGCGCAGTTCCCGCTCCGGGTGTTGTGGCGTCGACTCGATGCCGAGCTCGCGCACCTGCTTGTCGGTGACCGCCGAGACCCGTCGACCCTCGACGAGCGGGCGTCCGTCGGCAGCCGTGGCCTTGAGCAGCCCGAGTGGACCGTGACACACACCGCCGATCACCTTGCCGAGCGCGTTCGCCTCCGTGATCTTCTCGCCGAGCGCGTCGGACGTCCCGAGGTCGAACGCAGCCCCCCAACCGCCGGCGAGGAACACGATGTCGTACGACGCGATGTCGACGTCGGCGATGGCGAGCGAGTTCGAGACCTTGGCCCGAAGCTCGTCATCGGCGAGGAACCGGTCGTCCTCCGAACTGCGGATCACCGGCTTGACGCTCTGCGGATCGACCGGGATCACTCCCCCATTCGGGCTGGCGAGGTCGACGAACATCCCGGCGTCGAGGAACGCGTAGTACGGCACGGTCATCTCGCTGGCGAAGACGCCAGTCGCCTTGCCGATGTCGAGCACACCGTGATTGGTGCACACGATCAGCGCTCGCTTGCCGAGGAGTTCGAACTCGCGGGCGTCGGGATCATTCGGGTGCAGTCCCAGCCGCTGGAGGCCCTTGCGGAGCAGCCTGGCGGGCGGGGGCACCCGCTTGGTCGCGGGTGCGCTGGCGCGACGCCGCACGTACGGCCACGGAACGTTGCGTTCCGGGACCGAGCGAGCCCGCTCGTGCTTCAACACCGTCTTCAAGTGCTCGCACACCGCACGGGCCTGATCGTCATGCCAGTGGTTGACATGTTCGATCGGATCGGCCGTGAGGTCGTAGAGCTCCCATTGATCGGCGAGCGGCTCCGTGCGGTACTCCTCGCCGCGCAGCCCGTTCGCCGCCAGGTGGCGCACGCCGGGCTCGGTCCATGTGGCGGGGTCGTCGAACGTCCGGACGAGCTTCCACAGGTGGCCCGCACCGCCTGCGGCATCCTTCTCCTCGACGCGCGCGACGACCCCCTCGAAGTTGGCGCCGACATGCGCTGGCACTTTGATCCGCAAGGGTGCGGGCGGCTTGACCGTACGGCCGATCCGACGGGCGAATCCCGACGCCCCGCTGTCGCCTTCGAGCATGTTGTCCCTGGTCAGGACATACACCGGGCGGTTTCGGTCGGGCGCCAGCGCACCGTCGACGACGGGCATCAGATTGCGACCCGGCAGTGGATGCACCTCGCTGAACTCGGCGCTCAGCGCCTGAGCGGTCGCCGCCTCGTCGATGCCCGCTGCGCCGAGCAGGGTCGGGACCAGATCGACGTGCGAGGTCGGGGCATCGTCGATCACCCGCGCCTCGGTCGGGTTCGATCCGAGCCGGACGACCTCGAAGGGCACCCTGGTCGCCTCGTCGTAGAGGTTGAACCACTTCTGATGCAGCCCGCCATGCGCGCCGAGCAATTCGCCGTGGTCGACGGTTCGCACGATGACGGCCTCGTCGAACGCCCCGTTCTCGTGACCGGTCGTGATCGCTCGGCGCACCTGATCGATCGGACCGTCGACGTCGGCGTGCAGCCGGTAGTAGAGGTCGCGATACTCCTGCGCGTGATCGCGGTAGGACTTGCCGACCAGTGCGACCGGGCCGTACCCGGTGGGATACGACTCTCGGTAGGCGATCTGCGCCGCCGGTTTCGTGGCCAGATCCTCGTCGTCGGTCGGTGACGGTGCCACAGCGGGAGGGTCGAGCGGGCCGGGTTCGATCGGCATGCCCTGGCGGATCCACGCCGGGAACAGCACGATGTCGTGCGGGTTGACGAAGCTCGCCACCAGCAGGAACGGCTTCAGTGCATCGACGTCGCCCGCCTGGCGACGGGCGTAGCGGTCCTCCAACCAGGCAACGACGCGAGCGGCGATCAGCGGATCGCGCCGCACCCCGGCGTTGGCGAGCGGCGCGCCGTGGGGCTCGGGGCCGACCCAGCCGGAGAACCCGTAGGGGCCGAGCGGATCGGCCGACAGGTAGCGCTGCACTGCAGCAGCGTCGACGTTGCCGTCGTCGTCATTGGTCGCGACGATCTCGCCGGTCGCGGCATCGGTCAGGTCGGCGTGGCTGATGTGCCACTTGCCGTCGTAGTGCGTGTCGTAGCCGGCGGCACGGAACCAGTTGCCGAGTGTCGGCACCTCCCCCTCGGGCAGCCAGCGCAGCCGTGAATCGTCGTACTGTTTGCCGAGGCCGTCGGTCTGGGTCACGCCGTGCAGGTCGGGATAGTGCCCGGTGAACAGCGTCGGTCGGCTCGGGACGCATGCCAGCGAGCCGGTGTAGTGCCGCTCGAACGACACGCCATGATCGGCGAACCACTTCCGGCCGGTCAGCGTGTCGTCTCGCCACCTTCGCAACTCGTCGGATTCGTACGACGGCGCCGCCCGCTCCTGGTCGGTCATGATGACGATGACGTCGGGTCGGTTCTGACTCATGTCGGTGTTCCCTTCGGATCGGTGCTCGTCAGGTCTGCCAGGTGATCGGCGAGGCCCGCGAGCATCACGTCCGATGCCTTGGCGAGTCGATTGCCGACGAGGCGGGCGATGAGTTGTTGTGGCGGTCGAGGTCCGCAGTCGACATGGGTCGCCAGCGTCACGATGGTGCGGTCACTGTCCGCCGGATCGACGCGCAGTCGCCATTCGTTGGTCGCGGCCTTCACCACCGGCGGCAGCCCTCCGAGGTCGTACGCGAGCCGCGCCGGCGGTTCCCACACCTCGATTCGTTCGACGAGGACGACGCGCCCTGCCTGGACCCGGCGCGCACGGCCGATCATCTCGCCGTCGTCGGACGGCTCGTCGAGCCAACACGTGTGGTCGGCGTTGTCGGCCCACACCGCGAGACGATCGAAGTCGGCGAGCACGTCCCAGACTCGCGTCAGGTGGGCCGGGATCGTCCGGGTTCGTTCAGTGGTGATCATCAGGAGACCTCCCAGTACCCGGGCGTCAGGACCCGATGAACCCGATCAGCAGGTCGGCGAGTTCAGGGCCGCGATCCTCCTGGAAGAAATGGCCGCCGCCCTCGATCGTCACGTGCGGCTGGCCCTTCGTCCCGGGCACCTTTGCGAGGAACGGAGCGTCGCCGCCCTTGGTGACCGGGTCGCTGTCGCTGAAACACAACAGGAACGGCCTGTCGAACTGCTCCAGCACGTCCCATGCGGCAACGTTGTCGGCGCTCGCCGGATCGTCGGGGGTCGTCGGCACGAGCGTTGGGAAGATTCGTGCGCCGGCCTTGTAGCTGTCGTCGGGGAACGGTGCGTCGTAGCCGGCGATCACCTCGGGCGACAGGTCGGTGGTGGTGGCGGCGTTGATCAGGAACCCGATGTCGAACACCGGCGTCTCCTGGGAGAACTTCTGCCAGGCCATGAACGCATCGCTGGCGGGGCCGTGGCCTGTCGGCAAGCCGGTGTTGCCGATCGCCACTCGGGCGTAGCGGCCGGGGTCGAGAGCGAGCACCCGAAGTCCGACGAGCCCACCCCAGTCCTGGCCGAAGAAGGTGATGTCGCGCAGGTCGAGATGGTCGAACAGCAACTCGTGCATCCACTCGACGTGGCGTGCGTAGGTGTAGTCGCTCTGCTCGGTCGGCTTGTCGCTTCGTCCGAAGCCAACGAGGTCGGGGGCGATCACCCGGCACCCAGCGGCGACCAGCGGCGGGATCATGTGCCGGTACAGGTAGCTCCACGACGGCTCGCCGTGCAGCAGCAGCACTGGCGCAGCGTCGGCTGGGCCTTCGTCGAGGTAGTGCACGCGCAACGTTGCGCCGTCGCCGTCGGCGATGTCGGCGTAGTGCGGCTCGAACGGATATCCGTCCAGGCCCTCAAAACGTTCGTCAGGTGTGCGCAGTTTCTCCATGATGATGTCCTCTCGTCGTGGTTCACGCCGTGATGCGGTGGAGGTCGTCGCCGAGTTCGACGCGACCGGTGAAGTGTTCGGCGGCGAGCGCCCGCCAGTCGTCGCCACCCCCAGGAGGGATCGCCGGGACGTAGTGCGTCAGCACCAGGGTCTCCACGCCCGCCCGGGCCGCGGTCTGGGCCGCCTCCTCGGGTGACGAGTGGTAGTCGAGCGTGTCCTGCAGCCGAGGTACCGGGATGTTGGTGATGATGTCCTTGCGGATGACCGTGTGAACAAGCACCTGAGCTCCGGCACACAGCCGGTCGAGCCCGTCGCACGGCACGGTGTCACCGGCGACAACGGCGGCCACGCTGTCGTGGTCGAAACGAAACGCGATGCTCGGCTCGACCGGGCGGTGATCGGTCGGCGCCGTCGTCACTCGAACGCCCCCAACGCTCACGTCGGGCTGCCCGGCGCCGTCGGTTTCGGTGATCTCCAACAGCGGCGGTTGATCGAGATCCTCGTGATGGGCGAGGCGGTAGCCGATGTCGGGGCCGAGCGAGGCGAG
The DNA here is from genome assembly GCA_963828415.1 of Ilumatobacteraceae bacterium. GTDB lineage: Bacteria > Actinomycetota > Acidimicrobiia > Acidimicrobiales > Ilumatobacteraceae > Sva-07. The sequence goes on along the minus strand of CAWHEI010000009.1, from coordinate 558,930 downwards.
GATGTGGCCGACGACCTCCCTCGTGCCGGGCGGGCCGATGATCCGCAGCGGGGTCGGTTCGAACGTGGTGATCCACATCGAGGTGATCACGTCGTTGAGGTCGGTGATGTGGTCGCTGTGCAGGTGGGTGATGCACACCGCCGTCAGCTGCCCGACCGGCACGCCCGCAGCGGCGAGGCGCATCAGCACGCCGCGTCCGCAGTCGACGAGGTAGTGCTCGCCGCCGGCCTGCACCAGGGTCGCCGGCCCTGCGCGGTTGGGGTCGGCCATCGGGCTGCCGGTTCCCAAGAGCGTGATGTCGATGGTCACTGGCGGCTCATCTCCGCTCGGGCGATGGCGTCGCGGGCTTCGGCGTCCTCGCGTGAGAGCAGCTGGATCTCGATCTCGTGCAGCGTCCCAGTGAACGGGAACGGCGCCTCGTATCGCTGCGACACCGCCGAGCCGTGGTCTTCGCCGATGCTCGGCCCGACCGACGACATCATCGACATGAACAGCGGCAGTTCGACTGCACCCGCCGGTGCGCCGTCGATGGCAACGTGCATCGACCCGGTCCGCGACGCACCACGACGAACGCTGACGGTCACCATCACATCTCCGTCCGGCAATGTCACATCCGATTCGAGGATCGTGTGGTCGTCGAACGCGTTGTAGTCGACGACCAACCGGTCGTGCTGCACGAAGATCGACACACCGCTGTTCTCGGTGCCCGTTGCGTAGAGCACGCCGTCGTCGCCCGCCGACCGCGTGAGGCGGGCGGTGAGATCGAAAGCTCGACCCCCGATCGCCGCCGACGCCTGACCTGGCAACGGCGACATCGGCGGCCGATACACGTACCGCCGGTCGGTGGAATGCGGCGAATGGTCGCGGAACCGCGCGCCGAACAGCTCGAACATCCGGTCGTCGAGGGGCAGCACTCCGTGGCGCTCCGCCTCCTGCCACCACAGGGCCTGCAACTCGGCGAGGCGCTCGGGTTCGTCGGCGGCCAGGTCGCGGCACTCCGAGAAGTCGGCCGCCAGGTGGTACAGCTCCCACGGCTCGGTGTCGTAGTCGGCTCCCTTGTCGTGCTTGCACACCGCCTTCCACTCCCCCGCCACGAGTGCCCGGCTGCCGCCCATCTCGAAGTACTGCAGCTGATTCGTCGCGGGAGCAGCGGCGTCATCGAGTGCCGCGGCGAACGAGTGGCCGGTGACCGGCAACTGCTCGACGCCTCGGTACACCTCGGGCGGCGTGACGCCGACCAGCTCGTAGATCGTCGGTGCGATGTCGGCCACGAACGTGAACTGGTCGCGCCGGGTGCCGGCCGTGTCGCCCGCGATCCGATCGGGCCAGTGCACGACCATCGGCACGTGGACGCCACCTTCGTGGGTGTTCTGCTTGTACCACTTGAACGGGGTGTTGCCGCATTGTGCCCAGCCCCACGGATAGTTGGTGTGGCTGTGCGGGCCGCCGATGTCGTCGATGCGCTCGACGGCCTGGTCGGGCGTCTCGAAGATTCCATTGAAGAACTTCATCTCGTGCATCACACCGAATGGGCCGCCCTCCTGCGAGGCGCCGTTGTCGGCGAGCACGATGAGCACCGTGTTGTCGAGCTGACCGAGGCGCCGGAGCCCATCGACCAAGCGGCCGATCTGCACATCGGTGTGATCGAGGAACGCGGCGAACGCCTCCTGGAGTCGACATGCCAAGCGCTGCTGGTTCTCGGGGAGGTCGTCCCACGCGTCGACACCAGGATTACGTGGCGCCAACTGGGTACCGGCAGGGATCACGCCGCGCTCGAGCTGGCGCTCGAACCAACGCTTCCGGACAACATCCCAGCCTTCGTCGAACTTGCCGCGGTACTTGGCCAGGTAGTCGGGCGGCGCCTGGTGCGGTGCATGCGTCGCACCGAAAGCGAGATAGGTGAAGAACGGCCGGTCGGGCCGCACGCCGACGCTGTCGGAGATCATCCGCAGCGCCTGGTCGACGAGGTCCTCCGACAAGTGATATCCCTCGTCTGGCCCAGCGGGGGGCGTGATCGGGTGGTTGTCGGCGACCAACTCGGGATGGAACTGATCGGTCTCGCCCTCCATGAACCCGTAGAACCGGTCGAAGCCGCGCGCCAACGGCCACTGTTCGAACGGGCCGGCCGCCGAGCACTGCTCCATGGGCGCCAGGTGCCACTTGCCGACCGCGAACGTGGCGTAGCCGGCATCGCGCAACACCTCGGCCATCGTTGCGGCATGGTTCGAGATGTGGCCGAGCATGTTCGGGAATCCGGTACGGAAGTTCGACACCGCGCGCATGCCGACGGCGTGTTGTGACCGGCCGGTGAGCAGCGATGCTCGCGTCGGCGAGCACAACGGGGTCACATGGAAGTTCGTGAACTGCAGCCCGCCTGCGGCGAGCGCGTCGACGTTCGGTGTCTCGATGTCGGAGCCGTAGCACCCGAACTGGGCGAATCCGGTGTCGTCGAGCAGCACGACCACCACGTTGGGTGCCTCGTCGCCCGGATGCGGCGCTTCGTCGTAGTACGGCGTCGACTCCGCGACGGTACGCCCGATCGTTCCGTCGAAGCGGGATGGTCTGCTCATGTGATGTTCCCCTCTGTTTGCCAGTCGACGACCAGCACAGTGATGCCTCGCCCCCAGGCCCTGGCGATCTGCGACCGTGATCGAGCGTGGGTCTTGCGCATGACGTCCCACGATTCGAGCGACGTCAGCGCGTCGACGACGGCGACGAGGTCGGCGACTCGGGCGGGCGCCCGGCCCGCCGTCTCGACAGCGAACGTGGCGCGCACCTGATCGGCGAGCGCCCCGCGAGTCCGAGCCGCAGCTTCGACAAGCGGCTGGTGTTCGAGTGCTCGGAGCCGACCTACGGCCATGATCGCACCTGCTTGCTCGTAGAGGTCGAGCCGGGCCCTGACGAGTCCGGCGATGCGTGCGTGCACGTCGCCCTCGATCGATGCCGAGATCAGCGGCTCGAACCTCGAGCGAAAGCGCTCGAGCGTCTGCAGCTGCAGATCGTCGATCCCGTCGAAGTAGCGAAAGATCGATGCCACCGACACGCCGGAACGCTCAGCGATTGCGTCGGGGCCGGGAGGGACCTTGCCCTCCTGCAGCAGCTCGAACATGGCGTCGATGACCGCGATCCGGCCGCGCTCGCGACGCGCCGCGGCGTCCGTCGATCGGTGTGTCGGCCCCCTGCACGGGGCGTACTCTAAACTATTGCGAGACGAAATCGCAATAGATTGATGTGCTGCCGATCAGGAACACGTCGACGACAGCGCATCGAGCACCCCGACCGCCGAGGTGCCGACCGCCGCAACGGCGGTCACGACCGCCGTGGCATTCGCGACCGAGATGTCGCCACCGAGGGCCTCCACGCTCGAACTCAGCTCGTCGAGCGAACTCTGCAGCGTTTCGATCTCACTGGATGCGACCTCGCTCCCCGACTCCCTCATGTCGCTGAGGTCGCCTTTGATCGCATCGATGCTCGCCATCAGCCCGTCAGTGCCGCTTTGCACCACATCGAGGCTGGCCAGCGACGACAACTCGGATTGCAGGTCCTCGCCTGCGGCGCAGAACTGTTCTTCCGGAGATGCTTCCTCGCTGTCGCTGCCGCAGCCGGCGACCAACGAGAGGGCGAGCGCCGCCCCGACCGCAAGGCCGAGCGAACGCCGACGAGGTCGGCTGGTGGGGATCATGGGGCTCCGTTCAGTGTCAGCGGGGCGTCGCTTCGCCCTCGCCTCACAGTCTGTCAGCGGACCACGCACATCAGGAAGCGAGCATGCGGGATCAAACCCCTTGGCGAGATCTCCGCAATGCGCCCGATCAGCGCCGGAACCAGCTGGAGCGTCCGCTCGACGATGCGGCATCGGAGCCACACTGACAGCGATCGCCCTGGGGCACATGGCCGAGCACCTGCTCGACGTGAGCTCCGCAGCCGGCCCAGCTCGGCCGATCGCACTTCCTGCAGGTCGTCTGTCTACACATACCCCCAAGGGTATACGACTCCAGTGCGAATTGCTACTCCCCCGACGGCAGTTCCACGATCACCGTGAGCCCGCCGCCGACAGTATCAGCGAGCACGACACGTCCGCCCGACGACGACGGCGAGCGTGTCGACGATCGCGAGGCCCAGACCTGTGCCCGGACGCGACGTGTCGCCACGCCAGAACCGTCGCATCGCATCGATCTTCGCTGCGTCGTCGAGCCCCGGACCGTGGTCGACGACGCGTAGCTCCACAGATCCCGTTGCGATCCGGTCGATCACGACATCGATGCTCGATCCGGATGGCGCAACCGCAAGCGCGTTGTCGAGCAGGTTGTCGAGGATCTGCTCGATGGCGCCCGGGATGCACCGCACGAGTATCGACTGGTCGCCGGAGCGATGGCGGAGCTCGACACCTCGCTCATCGGCGCTCGCTGTCCACGTGTCGACACGGTCGCGCACCAGTCCGCCGAGGTCGGCGATCGACGTGACCGGTTGATCGTCGGCACGTGCGAGCTGCAGGAGGTTCGACACCAGCTCGGTCAGTCGCTCGGTCTCGCCGATCGCACGTTCGAGCGCCTCGACGGCATGAGCGTCGGGGTCGCCCTCCCTGTGACCACGGTCTTCCGCCGCCAGATCGCTCTGCAGGTTCTCGAGCCGCAGCCGCAACGCCGTCAACGGTGTGCGCAGCTGGTGCGACGCATCCGCAACGAACCGTCGCTGATCGCTGAGCACCGCGTCGAGCCGTTGCGCCATCGTGGTCATCGTGGTGTCGAGCGCCCGGATCTCCGCAGGACCCTGAGCGTCGTGCTCGGCCACCGAGAGATCCCCGCCGGCGAACCGCGCCGCGGTCGCCGTCAGCTCACGCAAGGGTCGCGTCACCGATCGTGCGATCACCCATCCGATCAGTGTCACCGTCGCCAGCACCACCGCGGCGATCGCTCCGAGAGCGAACCAGAAGTTGCGAACCCGTTGGTCGACGTCGCTCGTGTCGAGGGTGACCCGAAGCGCGCCGTGCACCGTTCCTCCCGACGCGACGGGCACCGCGACGTAGAGCAGGTCGGTTCCGAGCGTGTCCGATCGGCGCGTCCCGGAGGTCCGCACGCCATCGAGTGCCGCCTCGAACTCGGGTCGAGTCGAGAAGTCTCGATCGATGACACCACCGGTGTCTACCTGGGAGATCCCATCGGCATCGACCACCACGACCCGGGCCCCGGTTCGGTCCTCGTAGGTGTCGGCCGGAATCGGATCGAGCGGCAACCCCGCTTCGAGGTCGTCCTCGTACAGCGTCGCGATCACGCTGGCATCGTGCTCGACATCGGCGGCGAGACGTTCACGTTCGCGCTGGGAGTAGAACATCCCGAGCGGAACCATCAGCATGACCAGCACGATCACCGTGATCGTCAGGTAGCTGGCCAGCAAACGGCGGGTCATGGTGGCGTCAACTCTGCACGGACGTGAGGTCGTCGGGGGCGGTGTAGCGGTACCCGACAGATCGCACGGTCTCGATCACGTCGGGAGTGAGCTTGCGGCGCAGCGAGGCGATGTGGACGTCGAGCGTCTTGGTCGATCCCCACCAGTGCTCGTCCCAGACCTCGCGCATCAGCTGCTCGCGGTCTTGACCGCCCCGGCGTCGAGCGCGAGGCACAACAGCAGGTCGTACTCCTTCGGCGTGACCGCAATCGGTTCGTCATCGAACGACACGACGTGTCGACGGCGATCGATCACGAGCGCCCCGACGGTCACGGCCTCGGTGTCCCCCGTCGCCGCCTCGGGCTGGCCGACGCGGCGCAGGACGGCACGGATCCGTGCGACCAGCTCCCGGAACCCGAACGGCTTCACCACGTAGTCGTCGGCGCCGAGTTCCAAGAGGACCACCCGGTCGATCTCGTCGCTGCGAGCGGTGACCACGATGATGGGCACGTTGCTCGACGCTCGCAGCTCCTGGCACACGACCCGCCCCTCGAGATCGGGCAGGCCGAGGTCGAGCAGCACCAGGTCGACGGGGCCCGCCGCGAGCGCTGCTGCACCTGTCGCTGCGAGCTCGACCTCGAATCCCTCGCGTCGCAGCCCTTCGAGCAACGGATCCGAGATCGTGGGATCATCTTCGACGAGCAAGAGGCGCACGCCATCAGGTTCGCGCATCCGGCGAGCCGGCCCTGGATCGCTTACCCAACGTTTGCCTTGGCCTTGCCCCCTGCTGGAACGCATCTGCGTACGGTCGTTGACATGACCTCGACCCCACCCCTTGCACCTCACGAGCCCCGCCGCCCGAACCGGTCACTGACGAGCCGAACCTCGCTCCTCACCGCTGCTGCCGTCGCCGGCGTGCTCATGGCCGGCACCGCAGCGGTCGCTGCGAACATCGGCATCCTCAACGCCGCCGACAGCAGCACCATCGGCGATCTCGCGGCGACCGACGAACTCCTGCCCACGGCTGGGTCCGACGTCGACACTCAGACGATCGTGACCGTCGAGACGGCACCGTCGACCACGCTGGCCAGCGAACCAGCCGCCGGCGCCGCCCAGCAGTACGACATCGCAGGGACGGGCACGGTGTGGGTGATGACCACGACCAGCGGGCTGGCGCTCGACCACGTCGTGGCCGAACCGGGCTGGATCTCCACGCTGACGCAGGCTGACCTGCGCTCGCTCCGAGTCGACTTCGTGAACGGCGACCGAACGATCGTCTTCACCGCATCGATCGGCGACGACGGACTCGTCGTCGTCGACGTGACCGAGCCGACGACCGTCGTTGCGGCAACGCCGGCCGCGTCCTCCGCACCCTCCGCTGCGACGCCGACCACGGCCCCGAGTTCCGGCGGCACCTACGACGACGACCACGACGACGACGACGACGACGACGACCGCTACGAGGACGACGACCACGAGTACGAAGGAGCCGACGACGATGACTGATTTCGATCCCCTCCTCAACACGCGACCGCTGCCTCCGCCCACAGCTGGCCCGACGCCGTCGCGCTCCACCGCCACCCCAGTGCGGCGACCACGCCGGCGTCATGCAGCACGCGGATCGCGGATCGCCAGTGCCGGTCTCGGGGTCACGACGATGTTGGGTCTGGTCGCCTCGATGGGCGTCGCCAGTGCCGTCGCTGACGACGCAGCGTCCACGGCAGCGGCGACCACACCGCTGCCGACCGCCGCCCCCTCGCCGACCGCCCCCGCTGCAACGGTTCCCGCAGCTCCCACGGCGACGACGCCATTGGCGACCGATCCTGCTCCGGTGACTCTCACGGCCCGTCCCGAGGTTCGAGTGGTGACTCCGGCTCCGGCTGCAGCGGCGGCACCAGCACCAGCACCAGCTCCAGCGGCGACCACCAGTGGCAGTGGCTGAGCATCGCGGCCGCGTGATGGCGAGCGAACTGCAGATCGTGACGGTCGGCGACGATCCGACGTCGGCCCCTGATGGTCAGGCGATACTCGACCTGCTGGACCTGCTCGACCATCTCGAGGCCTGCTGGAGTCGGTTCATTCCCGACAGTGACCTCTCGCGACTGAACCTCGCAGGTGGACACCCCGTTCAGGTCGATCCGTCGACGATCACGCTGGTCGCGACGATGATCGAGGCGTGGCGGGCGACCGAGCAGCGGTTCGATCCCACCACGCTGCCGGCGCTGATGGCAGCCGGCTACAGCTCCAGCATCGACGACCCTCGACGCATCACGATCCTGCCGACCGGCGCACTCCACTTCGACGACGGCGCCGTCGACGGGCCGACGCTGGACGACATCGACATCGACCTCGAGGCAGGCACCATCGTCCTCCCGGTCGGCTTGACCATCGACGCGGGCGGGATCGGCAAGGGGCTGGCAGCAGATCTCACCGTCGATCTCGCGCTGCGATCAGGTTTCAACGGCGCCATGGTCAGTATCGGCGGTGACATCGCAGCATCGCAGCGCCCTCCTGGGAGCGACTGGCGGGTCGTGATCGCCCATCCGGACACCGACCGGGAACCTGTCGGCACCATCGCAGTGACCGGCGGGGGTGTGGCGACATCGAGTACTCGATCACGACGCTGGCGCCACGACGGTGTCGAGCGCCACCACCTGATCGATCCGTGGACCGGCGCCATGTCGACGACCGACCTGGCATCGGTCACCGTGATCGCGCGATCCGGCTGGCTCGCCGAAGCGCACGCAACCGCAGCGATCCTCGCCGGAAGCGAGCGGGTGATCGACCATCTCGACCGCCACGAACTGACTGGAGTCGCCGTCACGATCGACGGCGATGTCCTCGCCACGCACGACGTCGCCGAACTCGCCGAACTCGCCACGACCACAGGAGACCGATCATGAACCCACAGGTGTGGTGGTACCTCACTCGAGCATCCGGCATCGTTGCCTGGTTGATGCTCACCGCGTCGGTGATCTGGGGGATCGTGTTGTCGACGAAGGCCTTCCCCGAACACCGGCGACCTGCCTGGCTGCTCGACCTGCACCGATGGCTCGGCGGTCTCGCGGTCGCGTTCACCGCGATACACCTCGGTGCGCTCGTCGCCGACAACTACGTCCACTTCGGCCTGGCCGACCTGCTCGTGCCCTATGCATCGTCGTATCAGCCCGGTGCCGTCGCGCTCGGTGTGGTCGCACTGTGGTTGCTCGTCGCCGTCGAAGCGACCTCGCTCGCCATGAAACGACTCCCCCGCCGGGTGTGGCGCTGGATCCACCTGTCGAGCTACGCCGTGTTCCTGCTCGTCAGTCTGCACGCCGCATTCGCCGGCACCGACACCACGCATTGGCTGTACCAGGGCACCGCAGTCGCCTCGATCATCGCGGTCGCATGGGCAACCGTCTACCGCCTCACCCATCGCCGTCGGCCCCGACCGACCCGCTCCGATGAGCGAAGCGACCGCATACGGTCGGTTGGCTCATCGCAGGCCACATCATCGACCCAACGATGAGCGAAACCACCGCATACGGTCACTTGGCTCATCGCAAGCGGGTGCGAGTTGGAACGGTGCTCACACGAGGGTGAAGCCGACGCCGCCGATCTCGGTGCGTTCACCGACGCGCGACCGATCGGCCGAGACGAGCATCACCTCGTCGAGGCCGTCACCGCGAGGGCCTGCCTGCGCGAACGTCACGTCGCGATCGAGCCCCAACCGTGTCCACCGGGAGCGCATCGCATCGGGATCGGTCGCCGACACCACCGCCCCGGCGATCCCGGTGACGACGGCGTTGGCGAGCAATTCGTCGGAACGGGCCTGCCAATCGGGCCCGCCCCACCGCCAGCTTCCGTTCGGGACGGGTTGATCGATCGACACCAACGTCCCACCGACGTCGCCAGGGTGGAGATGACGACCACGAATGTCGCTCAGGTCTCCGGCCCACACCACCCGAACGTCGCGTTCGGCCAGCAGTACGACCCGTTCGTCCAGATCGTCGACTTCGAAGATCGCCATGTAACCGCCGGCGCCGTTTCGTTTGTCGAGCAGTCGCTGCACGGTGGTGCCCTCACGAATCGGCGACAGCACCTCGATGAACTGATCGCCGACCAGCAGCAGCGCGTTGCGGAGCCCGAATTCGGCAACGCCGGGATCGTGGAAGCAGACCTGCAACCCGAACGTGTCACACAATTCCTCGACGACGGGATCGAGATCCGGGGCGATCATCGCCACCTGCCGCAGGCGGATCACGAGTCGCCTCGCAGGAACTCGATGATGGCGGGAAAGGCGGTGCGGTCCTGGACCATGAAGATGTGACCTCCTTCGAAAACCTGCAGTCTCGCGCCCGGGATGCGTGCAGCGAGCAGCTCGGAGTTCTCCATCGGTGCGATGTCGTCGTAGCGACCCGCGCACACCAGCGTCGGCTGCGTGATCGTCGGCAGCTCTGCGACGACGTCGTGGCCCGCACGCGCTGCGAGTTGACGCCCCAACCCGGCAAGTTGCTCGGGCTCCGGCACCGCCGTCGCGGCGGCGACCATCTGGTCGTAGAACGAGCTGAGCCCAGGCATCGGCTCGTCGGCCTCGGGGTCCCACCGTCGATCGGTGAGACGCATCCGCGCTGCGAACGCCTCGTCGGGTTCGAGCCGTCCGAGTTCGTGCAGCGGATACGACGGCGCCGTGCCGCCGGGTGAGGTGCAACACACCACCAGCCGATCGACGACGCCGGGATGACGGACGGCGAGGTTCAGCGCCACCATCCCGCCGAAGCTGGTGCCGAGCACGTGACAGCTAGCCCAGCCCATCGAATGGATGAGCGCCGCGGCATCGTCGGCGTAGTCGGCCATCGTGTAGTCGGCCTCGGGTTTCGAGGTCTGGCCGAGGCCGCGCTGGTCGTACGACAGCGTCTCGAACGCCTTGTTGACGGGCAGGATCGAAGCCGGCGAGCGCCGAAGGTCGTTGCCGGTCCCGCTGATGTTGAGCAGCGGAGGACCGTCGCCGTGGAGTTCGAAATAGATGTCGATCCCGTTGACCGCGGCGAAGGGCATCCCCCGTCTCTAGCCGAAACGACACCCGGATCTACGCTTCAGCCGATGCCACTGCACCACGTTGCCTATGCCACGCGGGACGTCGACGCGACGACCCACTTCTACGAGGACCTGATGGGGTTCCCCTTGGTGCACACCGAGGTCCAAGCGATGGGCGAGAGCTGGCTGCGCCACGTGTTCTACGACATCGGGCCGAACGATCGTGGCGAGGCCGAGTGCATTGCGTTCTTCCAGTTCCACCAGGTGGGCGAACAGCCCGAGTGGACCACCGACGTCTCCGACGGCGTCGGCCTGCCGTTCTGGGTGAACCACTGCGCCTTCCGCGCTACCGCCGAACAGCAGGAAGCGGTTCGATCGAGGATGAGCGCCGACGGAATCGAGCCGGCGATGGAGCAGGACCACGGCTGGTGCCATTCGCTCTACTACCTCGACCCCAACGGCATCATGGTCGAGTTGTGTCGTGACACTCCGGGGTTCGAGCCGAATCCGGTCGAAGCGCACCGCCTCCTGAGCGTCGATCCACTGGTCGAAACGTCCCGCGAGGCGTCCACCCCCGGACGCCCGGCCACGGCGGAGGCCTGACGTGCCGCGCCTCGCGCAAGTCTCGAAGGACGACGCCCATCCACTCGGCAAGGCCGTCTATTCGATGATCTTCGGCGACCGCGACCCGGTCGCCGAGCCCGGCACCGCATCGGGCACCCCCGGCAACTGGTGGACCGTGTTCGCCCTCGTACCTGACGCGTTCGACCACACCACCGCCGGGTTCCAGTTCTACCGCGACCCCGGTCGCCACATCAGCGCACAACTCCGTGAACTCGGCCAGACGCGGGCCGGATTCGCCGTCGGCAGCCGGTTCGTCTTCAGCCAGCACTGCAAGGCGATGCGTGACGTCGGCTTCACCGACGAGCAGGTCACTGCCATTCCCGCCTGGTCGGTGGCCGACTGCTGGAGCCCGGCCGAACGGGCGGTGCTCGCGTACACCGACTGCCTCGTGCTGCAGTTGGGGCGGGTACCCGACGCGTTGTTCGCCGAGCTGCAACGACACCTCTCCGACGAGGCGATCCTCGAGTTCACCTACATCACCTGCACCTACGCCATGCATGCGACGATGAGCAAAGCACTGCGGCTGGAGTACGACGACGTCGACGACCCCGTGGCTGAGGTGGCCGATCCATCTGGCAGGTTCTCCGGGCTCGACGTGATGGCGGTCGTCGACGGGGCGACGACAGGTGTCGCAGTCGACGACGTCGACGGCGGCTGACACGACCTGATGCTCGCTTGTCTCGGCGATCTCGTGGAAGACGTGATCGTGCGCCTCGACGGACCGGTCAACGTCGCGTCGGACACGCACGCCCACATCTCGCGGCGACGCGGTGGTAGCGCCGCAAACGTCGCTGCCCGTGCGGCGGTGCTCGGGCACCGCAGTCGCTTCCTCGGCCAGGTGGGCACCGATGCGATCGGAACTGCGCTACTCGCAGAGCTCGCCGACGACGGCGTCGACACCTCCGGGGTCAGACGGGCAGGCTCGACCGGCACGATCGTCGCCCTCGTCGATCATCTCGGCGAACGATCGATGCTCACCGATCGACGGGCGTGCGTCGATCTCTCCGAACCGGATCCATCGTGGCTCGATGGCGTCGACGTCCTCCACGTCCCCTTCTATTCGTTGGCAACCGGCCAGATCGCGGCGACCGCGGCCACGGTGATCGGATGGGCGCACGAACGTGCGATTCCGGTTTCGATCGACGTGTCGTCGACGGCGATCCTCGTCGAGGTCGGCATCGTCGAGGTGCACAGACGCCTGACGGAGACGGCGCCGACGGTCGTGTTCGCGAACGCCGACGAGGCCGCGGTGCTCGGCATCGATGCTCCAGTTGCCGGCGCGGTCACGGTGATCAAGCGGGGGCCTCGTCCGGCACTGCTGCGCTGTCCCGACGGCTCGGTGATGGAGGTCGACGGCATCGCCGTGCCCGGCGTCAACGACACCACGGGCGCCGGCGATGCGTTCGCCGCCGGCTTCCTCACGGCAGTGGGTTGGAGCAGTGACCCGCGCACCGCGTGCGAGTCAGGACACCGCGCGGCGGCAGGCCTGCTGCGCAGTCGCTGCTGATCCGATCAGAAACCGAGCAGGCCGGTCAGGTCGAAGACCTCGGAGTCGGCCGGCAGCTCCACGCCGAGCGGTTGATCGCTGGTCGTCATGTCGAGCTGCATCCCGATCGTCTGGCCGGCGATCTCGGTGCCGAACGACACCCGACGAAGCTGGTTGTCGGCGGTGACCCACACGTCGTAGGTCACGGTGTCGGGGAGGTCGATGTCGGCGATCGCCGGGTCGAGTTCGGCCTGCGGCACCGCCGCCAGGGCCGCAGCGATGTCGACGCTGACCTCGTAGTGCTTCACCTCGACACCGTCGATCGTCTCGACGCCGATCTCGGTCGCGTTGTCGGTGTCGAGCAGCGAGCGGGCGATGTCGCCGGGGTCGAAGGCAAACTCGCCCTGGAGTTCGTCGAGGGCCTGACCGCTCTGCTCGGCGAGCGCGCCGAGGTCGATCGAGACCCAACCGGCGCTGTCGGGGAGGAATCCGCCGAGCGCCGAGGCATCCAGATAGACGACCCCGGTCGCTCCGTCGACGAGCACCGTCATGTCGCCACCACCCAGTGGCAGCGGCACGTCGCCGAGCGCCAGCAATGACGAGAGGTCCGTGGTGATCGACACCAGCTGCGAGTCGTTGTCGACGGCGCCGGACACCGTGACCTCGGCGAGGTCGGAGGCCGACACGGTCAGGTCGAACTCGATGGTGCGCGCGGTGATCGTGCTCTCGGCCGCGGCGATCAGCGAGTAGGGCTCGGCGACATCAGCGCCGCCATCTGATCCGCTGCCTGCGAGCGCGACGACGGCCCCGATGCCGAGCGCCATCATCGCGACGACCGCAACGATGAGCGCGACAGGACGTCTGCGGCCACCCGGTGCAGGAGCGGTGGTGGGCACGAGTTCGGTCTCGGGGAACGCAGACGCGGGCGATCCGGTCACTGCAGGACCGGTCGGAGGGGCGAACGTCGAGGTCATGCATCAAGGGTACGGGCTCACGGTCGCCCGGTCACGTCACGGTCGCGTCAAGAGTTCGCCGCCTCGCGAGCCCGGCACTACGGTCGATCCATGACCGTTCAGCATGTCGATGTCCTCGTGATCGGCGCCGGGATCTCCGGTATCGGCGCCGCGTATCACCTGCAGGTCGAGTCGCCGAATCGCACCTATCTCATCCTCGAAGGACGCTCGGACATCGGCGGCACCTGGGACCTGTTCCGGTATCCCGGCATCCGCTCCGACAGCGACATGCACACGCTCGGCTACGAGTTCAAGCCGTGGAACGCCGACAAGTCCATTGCGGACGCGCCATCGATCATGGCGTACCTGCGCGAGACGATCGCCGAGTTCGGCATCGACCGTCACATCCGGTTCGGTCACATGGTGCGGCGAGCCGAGTGGTCGAGTGAGACGGCGACGTGGACCGTCGAAGCCGACCTGGCCGATGGTGGCAACGCGACGTACACCTGCAACTTCTTGTCGATGTGCTCGGGCTACTACTCGTACAAGGAGGGTTACACGCCCGAATTCGCCGGCCGCGAACGGTTCGGCGGCAAGATCGTGCATCCCCAGGCGTGGCCGGAGGATCTCGACTACGCCGACAAGCGAGTCGTGGTGATCGGGTCAGGGGCGACGGCGATGACGCTGGTTCCTGCGATGGCATCGACGGCCGGCCACGTGACGATGTTGCAGCGCTCGCCGACCTATGTGGTCGCCCGCCCCGATGTCGACGCCATCGCCAACAACCTGCGCAAGGTGCTGCCGGACAAGGTCGCCTACGGAGTCACCCGCACGAAGAACACCGTGCTGCAGCAGGTGATGTACAAGCGGATGCGCAAGAACCCCGACAAGGCGAAGGACTTCCTCGTGTCGAAGGTCGGCGAGTCATTGGGCCCCGACTACGACGTGGCGACGCATTTCACGCCGACCTACGCACCGTGGGACCAGCGCCTGTGCCTGGTGCCGAACGGCGACCTGTTCGATGCGATCAACAACGGTTCGGCGTCGGTGGTCACCGACCACATCGACACGTTCACCGAGACCGGGATCCTGCTCGAGTCGGGCGAGCATCTCGACGCCGACATCATCGTCACCGCCACCGGGCTCAACATGGTCACGCTCGGCGAGGTCGACTTCGTCGTCGACGGCGAGTCCGTCGATTTCGCCCAAACGGTGTCGTACAAGGGCTTCGCCTATTCCGACGTGCCGAACCTGGCGTCGACGTTCGGCTACGTCAACGCGTCGTGGACGCTGCGCGCCGATCTCATCGCCCGCTACGTCTGCCGGCTGCTCAACCACATGGACGAGACCGGCACCCAGGTCTGCACACCGCGACTGCGGGCATCCGACGCCTCGATGAAGCTGCGGCCGTTGCTCGACGACCTGACCTCGGGCTACATGCGTCGAGCGGCCGATCGCTATCCGAAGCAGGGTGACCGCGAGCCGTGGATCAATCCGCAGGACTACGGCAAGGACAAGAAGATGTTCCGCAAGGCGCCCGTCGACGACGGCGTGATGCTCTTCACCACCGGATTACATCAGGGGTCAGACCCGCGATGTAATGACGCGGCGATTACATCGCGGGTCTGACCCCTGATGTAATCACCAGTCGGTGGGGCGGTAGTCCTTGAGGAACTGACCCCAGATGTGGGTGCCGGTGTTGGTGCCGTCGATGATCGGGTCGACGATGCGGGCGGCTCCGTCGACGATGTCGAGCGGCGGATGGAAACGGTGTTCGGCCTGCTTCTGCTCGGCGATCGCCGCCGGGTCCTCGTCGCTCACCCAGCCGGTGTCGACGCTGTTCATGTGGATGCCCGATGCGTGATAGTCGGTGGCCGACGTGCGCGTCATCATGTTGAGCGCCGCCTTGGCCATGTTGGTGTGCGGATGGCGGGTGGTCTTGCACAGCCGGTAGAACTGCCCTTCGACCGCCGACACGTTCACGACGTGCTTGTGCCTACCAGGCGTTGCTTCCATCAACGGTTTGAGCCGGGCGTTGAGCACGAACGGCGCCACCGCATTGACCAGCTGCGTCTCGAGCAACTCGACCGACGACACCTCGTGGAGCAGCAGCCGCCACGAGTTCCGCTCGCGGAGGTCGATCTGCTGGAGATCCTGGTCGAGGCGCCCCTCGGGGAACAACGCATCCTGCGCCTCGAGCTCGTCGGGGAGCAGCGGGGTCTGTGACAGCGCAGCTGCCCTGGTCAGGCCCGGCAACGGGGCTGCCTCGATCATCGCGACGTCCGCTCCCCCGGGTTCGCCGGCGTCGCTGCCGGGAAGCAGGTGGTAGCCGCGGAGGCCCTCGTACGCGCCGACGAGCTGCAGCACCTCGGGCGCGAGCGTGTCGAGCGCCGCCTCCTCGCCGTCCATCATGTGGCGGTAGAAGTCCGGCGGGCGCCGCACGGTCTGGCAGGCGTTGTTGACGATGAAGTCGAGCCGATCCCGCGTCTCGAGAACGTGGTGGGCGAACGCTTCGACGCTCGGCGTGTGGCGCAGGTCGAGACCGAACACCTCGAGGCGATCAGCCCACTCAGCGAAGTCAGGTTCGGCGGCATACCGGGCCGCAGCGTCGCGGGGAAAGCGGGTGACGACGATCAACGACGCGCCGCATCGCAACAGCTTGATCCCGGCCTGGTAGCCGATCTTGACACGCCCACCGGTCAGCAACGCCACCGTTCCCGACAGGTCGGCGAGTTCGCCGCGCTTGGCGAAGTTGAACTCGGCGCAGGTCGGGCAGAGCTGGTCGTAGAAATGATGGATCTCGCGATACTTGACCTTGCACACGTAGCAGTGCTGGTCCTCGACCGTCTCGCGATACAGAGGGTCGTCGACGTCTCGCTGCTCGAACGCATCGGGCGGGATCGCGTTCGGCGTGGTGAAGACCGGCTGCTCGCGCAGTGTGCGGATGCCCGTTCCCGCCAGCACGTCCTCGTCTCGTCGCACCCGCTGCGATCGGCGCTGTCGCTTCAGGGCCTTCGTTCTGATCCGGCGTTCCTCGGGGTCGGGGCAGAACACGTCGCCGGCCGCATTGAGCAGATCCTGCTTCTCCTGGGGCGACAGGGTCACCAGCAGCTCGCGGTCCGCTCCGATGCGGCGGAGGAACTCCGTGGCACTCAGCAGATCGGCCCGGAGCTGTTCGCGTTCACCGCCCGTGCGGTCAGCGTCCAAGGAGTTCCCCGGGCATCTGATCGCCGAAGTTGATGCCGAGGTCGCGGGCGGTTCGAACCGTGTCACCCTCGAGCGGCACCAGCTTGAGCTGCCGTGTCGCTTCCTCGAGCGGCACGTAGACGACCTCGGGCGGTTGCAGGCCGACCATGATCCCGTCCTGGCCCTCCTCGAGCGCTCGCACCGCTGCCGCTCCGAATCGCAGGCCGAGCAGTCGGTCGAGCGCCGTCGGCGAGCCACCGCGCAACAGGTGGCCGAGCACGACCGTGCGCGTCTCCTTGCCGGTGAGTTCGGCGATCTGCGCGGCAACCTTGCCGCCGACGCCGCCGAGCTGGACCGCCTGACCGACGGCGTGTCCGATGATCGACACCTCTCCGTCGACCGGCTTTGCACCTTCGGCGACGACGACGATGGTGAATCGGGCGCCGTTGCGGTCGCGCTGCAGGATCGTCTCGGCCACGGGTGCCAACTGGTAGGGAATCTCGGGGATCAGGATGCAGTGCGCTCCCCCGGCCATTCCGGCGTGCAGTGCGATCCATCCGGCGTCGCGTCCCATCACCTCGACGACCATCACGCGTCCGTGCGACGTCGCTGTGGTGAACAGCCGATCGATGCACTCGGCGGCGAAGTCGACCGCAGTGTCGAAACCGAACGTTGCCGTGGTCTTGTCGAGGTCGTTGTCGATCGTCTTGGGCACGCCGATCACCCTGAGACCGTGCCGATGGATGTGGTTGCCGATGCGCAGCGATCCGTCGCCGCCGACGGTGATCAACGCGTCGATGCCCTCGTCGCGAAAGCGCTGCACGAGTTCCGGCGTGCGGTCGACCGTGCCCCAGGTGCCATCGTCCTGCAACACGGGATACGACGTCGGATTGCCACGGTTGGTCGAGCCCAGAATCGTGCCGCCGAGGTGCGAGATCCCGCGCACCGCCTGGCGGTCGAGTTCGATCAATCCGCCGTCGGGATAGTCCTCGGGTTGCATGATTCCGTTGAAGCCGTCGCGGATGCCGACGACCTCCCACCCCCGGTTGCGCGCCGCGACGGTGGCCGATCGGATGACGGCGTTGAGACCGGGGGCGTCGCCGCCACCGGTGCTGATTGCGATCTTCGACACATTTGACACGACGGACAGGGTACGCCCCTTGCCGAGCCCGTTCGACCGCCTGACACCAACGTCATCCACCGTTCACCTTCGGCGATGTGGCGGCGATGTGCTTGCATGCCCGGATGGATGCTTCCACTGCCCTCGTACCGACCATCGATCTCGCCGGCCAGGTCGCGCTGGTCACGGGCGCTTCGTCGGGGCTCGGGCGGCGCTTCGCCGTGCTGCTCGCTGCCAACGGCGCCCGCGTGGTGGCCACGGGACGCCGCATGGCTCGTCTCGCCGATGTCGCCCGGGAGATCACCGACGCGGGCGGCACGTGTCTACCGCTCGAACTCGACGTCACCGACGCTGCTCAGCTCGCCGAGGCCGTCACGACGATCGAGGAGGTGCTCGGCCCCGTGCAGATCCTGGTCAACAACGCCGGCATCCCCGATGCCCAGTACGCCACCAAGATGCCGCTGGAGTTGATCGACAACGTCCTCGACACGAACCTGCGGGCGCCCTACGTGCTGTCGTGCGAGGTCGCCCGGCGATTGATCGACCTCGAGCTGCCGGGTCGGATCGTCAACATCTCGTCGGTCGGCGGATTCCACTACTCGGGAGGAGGTGCGGCCCTGTACTCGATCACGAAGGCGGGTGTGAACCGGCTGACCGAGACGTTGGCGGTGGAATGGTCGAGGTTCAACATCAACGTCAACGCGATCGCTCCCGGGCTGTTCGCATCGGAGATGTCCGACGGGATGATCGAGCGGATGGGCGACCTCACACGGGTGTTTCCCCGCAAGCGAATCGGCCAGCCGGAGAACCTCGACAGCACGCTGCTCTACCTCGTCTCCCCGGCGTCGGAGATGGTGACCGGCACGATCATCAAGGTCGACGACGGCCAAGGCGGCCGCTGACCACCCGTCTTTCCGGACCCGACCCGAAGAGCCAGGGTTGGACTCAGGTGTGCGGTGTGACGAGGGCCTTGTCGCCGGTGGCCATGCGGGCGTAGCGCTTGACCTGGTCGGGGTCGACGGCGTCCGTGAGCGACAGGCGGGTGCCGTACGTGCTGGCGAACGTGGTGGTGATCTCGTCGGCGACGCGCTGGCGCAGGCGGTCGGCGGCCTCCTGACCGATCTTGATCAGGAACGGCGTGAGCAGCCAGCCGCCAAGACCCCACGACATGCCGAAGTCACGCCGCAAGGTGGTCGGTCCACGGTCGAGGCCACCGTAGATGTAGACCTGCTTGTGCGTGTCGGATCCGTACCGACTGAACTCGCCCGCCTGCTCGCCCGCCACCTTCTCCATCCGCGACAGCAGGATGCTGCACAGATCGCCACCCCCGATTGCATCGAAGGCGATCGTCGCGCCCGTCGCCCTCAGTGCGTCGGTGAGGTCGTCGATGAACGTGTCGGCGCTCGAGTCGACGACGTGCCGGGCCCCCAACGAGCGCAGTTGCTCGACGTGCTCGGGCTTGCGGACGACGTTGACCAATCCGACGCCGTCATCGAGACAGATGCGGTTGAGCATCAACCCGAGGTTCGAGGCACCAACGGTGTGAATCAGCGCCGTGTGTCCCTCGGATCTCATCGTCTCGACCATGCCGAGCGCGGTCAGCGGATTGACGAATGCAGCGGCAGCGTCGGCCGGGTCGGTGCCGTCGGCCATCTGGAGACATTGACTGACGTGCAACGTGCGGTACTGGGCGTACGCGTTGCCGGACAGGAAACCGACGGTCTTGCCGAGCAGTGCTTGCGCGGCCGGTGACGCACCGGCAGCCACCACGACGCCGCCTCCCTCGTTGCCGACCGGCATGGGTTTGCCCAGGCGCGCCTGTTGGGCAGCGACAGCCGCCTCGGTCACCGGCACGGCAACCGCGTCGTGGATGCCGTCGCCCGCTGGGAGCCCGGCGCTCGCGTCACCGCCGGCGAACATCATCCCGAGATCGGACGGATTGATCGGCGCGGCCTCGACGCGCACGACGACCTGATCCTCGGTCGGTTCGACCACCTCGGTGTCACGAATGGCCAGCGTGACCACGCCGTCGTCGCTCAGCGTCGATCGGAGTTCGAGGGCGGTGGCAGGAAGGTCGGAAGACATGCATCCACTCAATCACATGTCCGCACACCTGCCCGACGCGGAGTGCACGGTGGTGTACGCGTGTCCGGCTGACGACGAGGAACTCCTAGGCTCTCAACTCTCGATGGCTGGCAAACGACCAATTCCGCTTCCCACCTCGCGGCGCAAGGCCGCCCAGGGCGCCCTGCTGCTTGCAATGTCGGTGTTGCAGGACGAGCGGGTGCGCGAACAACTGCGCAAGGCTCCCGTCGCGGCCCGCGAGTGGGCGGCGAACCGGCGAGCAGCTGACGGCACACCCGCGCTGCAGGTCACGACACGCGAGCGATTCGACCCGACGCAGCGCTTCGGCCACAAGGGCCTCGAACGCCGCATCGCTGCACTCGATCGCAACGCACGATTGGTGTTCCCCGATCCGACGAGTGCTGACGGCGCGGTGATCCTGCAAGCGATCGACGAGCTGCGTCGCGCCACGTCGATCTCGGCCACGATGCCGCTGAACGATCGTCGCAAGGCCCGCGCTCGGATCACGACCGAGGTCACGAAGCTCGAACAGGCCCTGGTGGACGCCGTCCTCCCACCCGCCACGACGTAACCGACCCGCGCGACTCAACTCCGATGAGCCAAACCGCCGAATACGGTCGCTCCGCTCATCGCAGACCCGGGCTGCTCACCTCCGATGAGCCAAACCGCCGTATACGGTCGCTCCGCTCATCGCGGCGGTGGGTCTGAGGGCGATCAGAAACCGCGGTCGTTGGTCCGCTTCTTGGGCGGCGCCTTGAACGGGGCTTCGATCAGCGTTTCGAACTGCTGATCGTCGGGCTGCTTTGGGTCGTTGAGGTTCTGGAGGTACTTCTTGATGGCGGCGCGGGCGGGCGGTACGTGTGCGCCCTTCAATCCCACCGACCGGGTCATTGCGTCCTTGGCCTTGGCGACGCGCTCCTTGCGGGTCGCCTTCTCCTCGTCGGAGTAGGTCTTCTGCACCTTGTTGGTGCGTGCATCCTCAGCGGCCTTGCGGTCGGCTTCGGCTTGCTGGAGCGGCGTGAGTTTGGCCTG
Source organism: Ilumatobacteraceae bacterium (assembly GCA_963828415.1). Classification (GTDB taxonomy): domain Bacteria; phylum Actinomycetota; class Acidimicrobiia; order Acidimicrobiales; family Ilumatobacteraceae; genus Sva-07. Next base: position 538,046 of record CAWHEI010000009.1, on the reverse strand, counting down.
GGCCATGAGTCGAATTCCTTCTGATCGGGTGGGACCGTGAGGGTAGCGGCTTCTGCGCGCCCCGCCGATGCTCCGACTCCGACGGTCACGTCGACACCGCCGAGATCCCCGACATGACAACTGAGACCACCGAGCCGATCCGCCTCGACGAGGCCGTCGTCAACACGGGCGTTACGATCACGAGCAAGTGACCGACGATCCTCGCCCCTTCGATCCGCCCGACCCAGCCCTGCGGGCGGGCATCGAGCCTCACGAACGGGTGGTGTCGGATCCGGGCGCTCCGGTGATCATCGGTGTCTCGTTCACTCGTCATGTGCTCGCACAGCAGTACTTGCTGGCGATGCGCGGGCTCAAGGAGTCCGGAGCGCTCGATCTCCAGGACGCCGTGGTGGTCAACAAGAGCGAGAACGGCGTGGTGAAGGTGGTCGAGACGATCGACCCCACGCCGGGGCGCGCTGCGCTGAACGGCGCCATGTGGACGAGCCTGCTCGGACTCGTGCTCGGCGGGCCGGTCGGCTGGATCGCCGGGCTCGGCATCGGCGCTGCCTCGGGAGCCATCACGGCGAAGATCGTCGATCTCGGCATTCCCGACGAGTGGGTCGCCTGGTTCCGCGAAGCGGTCGAGCCCGGAACGTCGACGGTGGTCATCCTCGCCGAGCACGTCTACGTCCCCGCCCTGGCCGCCGAGGCCAAGCGGTTCGCCGGGGCCGAGCTGCTGTACACCTCGATGCCCGATCACGCCTACGAACAACTACGCGCCGCCCTCGAATCCTGATCCGTAGGCGAGCAGATCATCTGGCGGCCGGGGGCGGTTCGTAGCCGCCGAGCACCTCCGCCATGCAGCGGGCGAACGCCAGTGACGTGCGATCGTGCAGATACGGCGCAACCACCTGGATGCCGACCGGCAGGCCGTCGCCGGTTCGACCGATCGGAGGGACCGTCACCGGCAGGTACGCGCTGCCGATCAGCGCACTCCAGCCAATCAGGTCGCTGTAGTGGCGGTCGTCGTGGTCGGGCAGTGTGGCGTAGGCCCAGTTCGGCCCCTCCGGTGCTTGCACGTGACGGAACGGGGGCACCACGGTGACCGGACACAGCAGAACATCGACGTCGGCGAAGAACTCGCTCCATCGCTGACGAGTTTCCCCGCGGCGACGATGCAGGACGTCCCAGTCACGATGATCGAGCCCACGACCACCGGCGCTCGCTGCAGAGTTCTCGTCGTCGCTGTCGGAGATGGCCGTGGCAGCCGAGATCAGCGTCAGGCCCTCGCGCGCAGCAACACGAGGATCGATGTGGGGGCGCCGGTCGTGGTCGATGCGAGCACCCGCACGCTCCAGAGCATCGACAGCAGCGCTCATCACGTCGCGAACCGCCGGGTCGACCGGGGCGAAGTCGTCGTCGAGCCACGCCGCAATGCGGAACGATCCGAGTTCGGTGGCCCGGGGCGCCGGGAGGTCGAGGCGCCAAGCGGGGGCGTCGTCCGGGCTCGGGCCGGCGAGCACGTCGAGGACGAGCTCGAGGTCGTCGACGGATCGCGCGATCGGGCCGAACACGTTGATGTCGGCGACGTTGCGATGCGAGGTGGGGTTGTCGAGGTAGCCGTACGTGGGGATGATCCCGAAGCTCGGTTTGTGGCCGTACACCCCGCAGAACGACGACGGCACACGGATCGATCCACCGATGTCGGTCCCGATCTCGAAGCCGGTGAAGCCCATCGCCACTGCGGCAGCGGGTCCACCGGACGAACCGCCCGGTGTGCGTTCGATGTCCCACGGGTTGTTCGTCGTGCCGAACATCTCGTTGGTGGTCTGGTAGTCACCCGACCAGCGCGGCACGTTGGTCTTGCCGAACACCACAGCTCCGGCGGACCGGATGGCGGCCACGGCGACAGCGTCCTCGGCGGGTTCGTGATCGCGTAGCTCCGTCGCTCCACCGGTCGAACGGATGCCCGCGGTCGCGATGGCGTCTTTGATCGTGACGGGAACTCCCGCGAGCCGGCCGACCGGTCTGCCTGCAGCTCGGGCATCGTCGACAACGACGGCTTCGGCGCGGGCGCGCTCGGGTTCGATGGTGATCACCGAGTTGATCGCGCCGTCGAGTCGTTCGACACGATCGAGATGATGGTCGAGCAGTTCGCGTGCAGAGACCTCCCGTCGATCGAGGGCGGCCACCAGGTCGACCAGCGCAGACGTGGAGTCGATCATCCCGCCATCAGACCACATCGGCCCGTCGCTGGGTCAGGCAGCAGTGCGACGGACGGCTCCGTCGAGTACGAAGCGCGAGAACTTCGGGCACGTGTCGAGGACGGTCGCGAACTCGGCGCGGTTGAGCACGTAGACGCTGGAGTCGACGCTCGCGGTCACCGACGCAGTGCGCGGCTTCATCGTCAGCAGCGCGAGTTCACCGATCACAGCACCCGGTCCGACCGGGATCGAGTGGTCGCCGAGGTTCACGCTGAACTCACCGTCGATGACGACGAAGCACTCGCGGCCGAATTCGTCGAGATGCACGATCTCTTCGCCGGCAGAGATGTGGAGCGTGGTGGCGAGCCGATCGAGCTGCTCGAGTTCGGATACGGGAACGGTCACCGCCAGCTCGCTGGCGAGAAGAGAGGGATGGATGGTGCTCTTGCGTGTGAACATGACATTCCTGGTTCTCTGCTGTGCGAATTCGGGGGGCGAATCCGGAGGTGTTGTTCCTGCTGTCGATGACAGTGACCGCTACAACCTCTTCATCGGCACCGCATTCCCATCCCCCACATAGATGAAGAAGATACTCACCATCTCCCATCGAGATCCCCCACCTCGTTTGCGTTGCAACTCCGGTGACCCGCTCCACCGGAACCGCAACGCAAACGGTGGTGCGGCCGAACTGTGGAAGTATCTCCCTCCGTGGGGGACATCTTCGTTGCGCCGGGGCCCGGTGAGTGGCAGGTGGATCGGTCGCACTACCCGGGTGGAGTCACACAGATCAGCCAGTGGCTGATGATCGACGGCATGCAGAACGGCCTCCGGCGGGTCTTCGCCGAGCTGGGGGTCCCGGCCGACACGATCGAAGCTCGATTCGTCAACGGCTTCTACTACACGCGCCTGCGGCCACTGATCGGCGCCGACAAGCCCTCCCGCAAGCCACCGCCGACTCCGGTGCTGTGGGCGGCAGCACGGCTGCATCCCGAGTTCCGCAGACGCGCCAAAGCGGCCACCAGGACGCTTGCGTCATCGCCGGCAACTGCCGTGGTCGATCGTTGGCACCGCGAGATCCGGCCATCGCTGCGCACGACCAATCTGCGCTTCCAGGACGTCGACCCGACCGCGCTCACCGACGCCGAACTGCGCGAGCACGTGACAGCACTGCTCGGCCAGCTGCACGAGAACTTCGAACTGCATTTCTGGCTCCACGGCCACGACCTCGGCCCGATCGCTCGGTATCTGTACGCGTGCGACGGTTGGGGCGTCGATCCGACGAAGGCCGTCGCCGCGCTCGCGGGAGCGTCACCTTCGACGGTGCAACCACGCGAGCGGCTCCATCGCATCCGACTGCTCATCGAGGAGTCCCCCACGCCGGTGGAGTCACTCGACGACGTCCGTGCGGTCTCCGATGAAGCCGCAGCACTCCTCGACGAACACCTCCGCGAGCACGGCCACGTCCTCGCAACCGGCTACGACATCACAGCGTCCACGCTCGGCGAGTTGCCCGAGTTGGTGCTGCAATCGATCCGGACCGCCAACCCGGTGCCGGCATACGACGACACGGCCATCGCAGCACGGCTCCGAAGCCAGATTCCGGCCGAACATCGTGACGAGTTCGATCGAGTGTTGGCCGACGCACGCAACGTGATGGACATGCGCGACGACCAGGGACCGATGACGATCGAGTGGCCGGTCGGACTGCTGCGCCGAGCACTGCTCGAGGCCGGATCCCGCCTGGGTGTCGGCGACCACGCGTTCGAACTGACCCCCGACGAGGCCAGAGCACTGTTCAGCCCGACCACTCCCAGCGCCGACGAACTCCGGTCGCGGGCCGCCACGCGGGTCGCCGACGCTGTGCTCGAACCGCCTCTGACACTCGGCGACCCCGAGCCACAGCCCCCACTGAGCTCGCTGCCCACTGCGCTGGCGACGACCGTTGCCATGGTCCAGTTCTCGATGAAGTACACCGGATTGACCGGCGACCGCGCCGATCCTCCCCTCAGCGGCACCGGCGTCGGCTCGACGAGCTACACGGGCCGAGCGGTGGTCGCCGACTCGGCCGATGACGCGATGGAGCGACTCGCCCCCGGCGACGTCCTCGTCGTGCGAGCGACGTCGCCGGCGTTCAATCTGGTGCTGAGCATCGCCGGAGCGGTGGTCACCGTCGATGGCGGAGCGATGTCGCATGCGGCCGTGCTCGCCCGGGAACTCGGCATCCCGGCCGTGATCGGGGCATCCGGCGCACTCACGATCACGGACGGCGCGATGGTCGAAGTCGACCCGGTGGACGGAGTGGTCCGCCTGACCGACTGAACGTCAGGGTTCGGCAGGGTTCGTCAGGGTTCGTCAGGGTTCGTCAGGGTTCCAGAATCACCTTGATGGCGCCGGACGAGCGGCTCGCCGCGGCCTCGAACGCCTCGGCCGCGCCATCGAGTGCAAAGCGATGGGTGACGACGGTCGTCGGCAGCTCCGGTGTGGTCGCCAACAGTGCTGCCGCGTTGTCGACGTCGCGACCACCGGCGTGACGCCCGTACAGCGTCGTCGGACACAGGCTCACCTGCTTGAGACACATCGTGAGACCCGGCAACGCAACCGGACCCCAGTAGATCCCGGGGATCACCACCTGGGCTGACGGCTTGGCGAGGTCGACAGCCTGGGCGAGCGCGCTCTGCGAACCCGCTGCCTCGATGACCACGTCGTAGTCGCCCGAGATCTCCGAGGCACCGAGCCGCTCCCCCGCCGCTCGTTGGTGGTCGTGTCGGGCGACGAGCCCGACCTCGCACCCGAGCGCGCGGCCGACCGCCACGGCGCAGAGCCCGATCGTGCCGCCACCGATGACGGCGACGCGCTGACCAGGCCGCACGGCAGCGCGGCGGAACGAGTGGACGACCACTGCCAGCGGCTCGACGAGCGATGCATCGCGGACGTCGATGCCGTATGGCAGCGGCACGAGCGCCCGGGCCGGTACCCAGATCTCGTCGGCCATCCCACCGTGGCGTCCGATCCCGAACAGCATCGCACCGCTGGTGCGGCAGAGGTTGTAGTCACCGTCCACGCAGGGCCCACAGGAGCCGCACGGAGCCAGCGGTTCGATTGCCACAGGGGTTCCGTCGTCGGTCACCCCGGCGACCTCGTGGCCGAGCGTCACCTGCGCGGCCTCGATGACACCGGCTTCGATCAGGTGCAGATCCGATCCACAGATGCCCGCGGAACGCACCCGGACACGGATGCCGGGACCGTCGGCGGCGGGGACGTCGTCGACCATGACCCGTCCATCGTGAACTCGAACGGCGCGCATCCTCCGAACCGTACCGGTGCCGTCGGTGCGCCGGCCGGTCAGTCGGCGGAGAACCAGTTGGCGTGGAATCCGACCGGCACGCGAGCGGCCATCTGCACCCGGGCAACCGGACCAGCCGCCACGTCGCGGGCGTCGATGATCGCCAGCTCGGACGCATCGGTCTCGCCATCGGTGACGAACGTCATCAGCCAGCCGTCGTTCTCGGCGGACCCGTCCGGATCGGCCGCGAAGACATGCTCACCGCTGACCTGGGTCGGGCCGTAGGTGTAGTGCGCCGAGCTCCCGCGCTCGTAGTCGTACTGCATCACGCCGTTGAAGTCGAAGTTGGTCTCCCAACCGCGAGCGGTGCTGTCGTAGCCGAATCGGTTGCGCCGGCCGAGCATCGCGTCGTTGATGCGAGGGAACTCGCCGGGCACATCGTCGGTCTGTTCGTCAGTGACCGATCCCGTGACGAGGTCGAGTTCCCAGCGCCACGGCAGCGGCTCGCGAGCACCACCCTGTTCGGCGCCGAACGCGTCGGGCATGTCCTCCATCCGTGGCGCCCGGATCTCGATCGTGTCGCCATCGTCCCATGCGTTGGAGAAGTGGACGACGTAGCAGTTGGGGATCTCGAACCAGCGGATGTCGGACGACGTACCGCGGCGCGGCATGATCCCGATGCGGGTGCCGTTCTCCGGGCGCCAGCTCACCATCGATTCGCCAGTCGACAACGCGTCGAGGTTGAACACCGAGGGAGCGTCGAAGAACACGGCGTACCGCTCGGTGATCGCGAAGTCGTGCATCATCACGCCGGCAGGCAAGTCGATGTCGGCGCTGTGGACGAGTTGGCCCGACGCGTCGACCTCGTGGTAGCGCAGGTACGGCGCCATCGGGCTGTACCCGAAGAAGATCATCTCGCCGGTGACGGGGTCGACCTTGGGATGCGCGGTGAACGGTCCGTCGAGCCTGCCGCCGAAGTCACACTCGCCGAGCGTGCGCAGGTCGCGGTCGAACTCGGTCGGCAGCGCCGCCTCCATGAGGCTGAAGTACCGGCCGGCGTGACGCACCGTCGCCGTGTTGGCCGTGTTCTTCATCATGCCGCCCTCCTGCATCACGTCGTCGTCGGGGAAGGAGAAGTTGGTCATGCCGCCGTAGCAGGCGCGCCCGCGGGCGCGCTCGGCGAGCAGCCCCTTCGACTCGATCCACCGGTTCCGGTAGCGGGCCACGCCGCCTTCGATGTAGACGGCGTGCAACATGCCGTCGCCATCGAAGGGGTGATACGCGCCGATCGGGGCGAACTGCTGGTTCGGTCCCGTGCGCACGAACATTCCGTCGAGCGCGGCGGGAATCTCCCCGACGACCTTCAGTGCGTCGTCGTCTCGCTCCTCGCTCACCGGAGCGAACACCCCCTGCAGGTAGGGCGAATTCCACGTGTCGGGCTCGGTGATGGTCACGCCCCGCCCGCCACCGACGAGTCGATCCAGTTGCCGTGGAACCCGAACGGGATGCGTGGCAGATCGATCGAGGCAACCGGCGTCTGGTCCATCGTTGCGGCGTCGAGCACGATGAAGCTGCTCGTGTCGGTGTCGGCTTCGTAGACGAACGTCATCAGGTAGCCGTCGTCCTCGGACGTCCCGCCGTCGGCCGGCACGAACACGGGCTCGCCCGGCAGACGACCGCGGCCGAGCACGTGCTCGTTGCGTTCGCCGGTCTCGCGGTCGTACTTGATGATGGCGCCGGTCTGGTTCGCCGGGTCGGTGTAGTCGGGATTGTCGGGGATGGCCATCATGTAGCCGAAGCGGTGCTTCAGCCCGACCACCGAGTCGGCGACCCGCGGGAACTCGGCGGGGCGGTCATCGATCTGCTCCTCGCGCACCTTGCCCGTCGTGGTGTCGATCGTCCAACGCCACAGCTCCGGCGGCGGGAAGTCCATCATCGAGTCGCGCCAGATGTGGCTCAGGCGCGCGACGTCGAGCACGATCGTGTCGCCGTCCTCGTAGGAGTTCATCGGATGGAAGACGTAGCCCGGCTCGACGTCGTACCAGCGCACGTCGGCGTCGGTGCCGGTGCGAGGCATCACGCCGAGACGCGACGGATAGTTGTCGTCCCAGTGGATCGGCATCTCGCCGCGCATCGCCATGTCGAGGTCGAACACCGCGGGAAGGTCCATGAACACGACGTTGTTGCGGGTGACGTTGAAGTCGTGCATCATCGTCGGCCCCCCGACGGTGATGTTCTCGGTCTGCACGAGTTGACCATCGGCCGACACCCGCAGGTAGCGGAGATAGGGCTCGAACGCCGAGTAGCCGAACGCGAGCATCTCGCCGGTCTCCGGGCAGACCTTGGGGTGGGCGGTGAACGACCCGGCGAGGGTGCCGCCGAAGTCGAGCGGTCCGACCGTGTCGAGGTCGCCATCGAGGACGTAGGGGAAGTGGCCTTCTTCGAGGGCGAGGATCCGACCAGCGTGGCCGAACACGTGGGTGTTCGCCTTCGAGGCGGTCATGTCCATCATCACGGCCGGGTCGAGGATGTCGGTCGCCGGATTCTCGATGAACGGTGTGCGCACGTACCTGTTGCGGTACCACTCGGCGGCCCCGTCGCGCAGACGGACGCCGTGGACCATGCCATCGCCGAAGAACGGGTGGTCGCTCAGCCCTGTCAAGGGGTTGGCGCCGTTGCGGACGTAACGACCGTCGAGTTCGGCAGGAATCGTTCCTGTCACTCGCAGGTCGGTGAGCGTGAGCTCCTCGGTCACCGGCCTGCCGTTGCCCTGCAGGTGCAGTGGTGTGGTGTCGTCGATCGTGGTCATCTCGGGTCCCCTCCTCGGATGGTGTAGTGGACCGAACAGTAGTGCACCGGTGACCCAATATCTACTCACGGTAAATATCGGGTGCGTCCGCCTCCGAATCGAGCGCGCCCGGAGCACTAGCGTCGGGCCATGACTCAAACCGGACGGTGCCTCTGTGGTCAGATCAGCTACGAACTCACGGGCGACGTGATCGCGACGGCGGTGTGCCATTGCGACCACTGCCAGCGCCAGAGCGGCGGAGCGTTCTCGGTGAACCTCATCGCGATGGAGAACCAGCTCTCCGTGTCGGGTGAACTCACCACGTTCGAGGACCGCGGCGAGAACGACGACGCGGTGTACGTGTACCGCCGCTTCTGTGGCTCGTGCGGCTCGCCGATCTACTCGGCGATGATCGAGCCAGCCGGACTGATCGCCGTGAAGGCAGGCACACTCGACGACAAGTCCGCCGTCGCGCCGAACGTCGAAGCCTGGTGCGAGCACAAGCAGCCCTGGGTCGACCTGCCCGGCATGGCGGTGTCGATGGATCGAGAGTGATGCGCAGCGGTCGTTGAGTTCAGATGTCGGCCATTCGCTCACGGGGAACGAGCACGACGTCGCGACTGCCATGGAGCGCTAGCACTCCATCGTTGTCGATCTCGTCGGTGGTCAACACCCGGAGGGACTCGCCGACCGAACACGCCACATACCCGTGGGAGTGCAGCTCGCGGATGACCTCACGCAACCGAACCGCCTTGCGCAGTACTTCCACGAAGATGGTCGGTCGGTTCGACAGGATCATCTCCATGCCAGCCGACAGCACCTCGGCCTCGAGGCCTTCGATGTCGAGCTTGATGAGATCGACACCGTCGAGCAACTCGACGACTGCGACGACCGGCACCTCGATCGAACCCTGCGAGCCGCGGTGCGACACTCCTTCCGCAGCGCTGAGGTAGGCGCCCGTCGGTGCCTCGTAGTGCTCGACGGCGGGGAGGGTCAACGTCGCCGTCGCCCCCTCACGAACACCGACTGCCGCAGCTTGGATCAGCTCGACGTTCGTGACGCCGTTGGTCGCGAGGTTGCGCCTCGCCGCAGCGATCGAATCGGGGTGCGGGTCGACGGCGCGATAGCGCGCCGTCGGTGCAGCGAGCCCACCGACCACGGCGTACACGCCGATGTTGCAACCGAGCTCGAGGATGTTCGTCGAACGAGCGCAGAATTCGTGCCACCAGCGCCCCTCCCCCGGCTCGTAGCCGTCGAGGCCGTACCAGTACAGACGTCGAACCAGTACTGATTCCATCGCATGGATCCGGATGTCGGGTCGGTCGGGCAATGCGAATTCACCGACGTGTCCGACCGGCATGTGACGTGTGACGCTGAGCACCGGGTCGAGCACACGCCGAGTCGCCGGACCTGCCGTCGAATACGAGGTTCGGATGCGTTCGGCGACCGATGCTGGAAGCACGACGGCCAGAACTCGTTCGAGCACCCGTCTGGCCTGCACCTTCCACATCGCGGGGAGGGTACCTCGGTGCGTTGGCCTCGGAGGTGCTCGGTTCGGTGCGTTCGCAGAACGGCGTGCGAGCTACTTGGTGAGGCCGCGCAGCTGGAAGGCCGAGATGCAGAGGAACAGCCCGAACACGATCAGGTAGAGCCCGGAGATCCAGGCGATCACGGTCACGGTGGGCGCCGGCCATGCGACCACGACGATGCCGGCTGCGATCGAGAGCAGCCCGCCGAACACTCCCAGCCAGCGGTGTTCAGCGCTTCCGTCGGCGATCGACCCGATGAACTCGATGATGCCGCCGATGATCCAGACCACTCCGAGCAGCGCGGCGAGCACGGCGACCGTCTCGAACGGATTGCGCAGCACGACGATGCCGACGATGATGCCGAAGACACCGACGAACCCCGTCCAACCGGGCGACACGGTGTCGTGCGAGAACGCCGTGACGAGGCGATAGATCCCGAACACCAGAATCTGCAGGCCGATCAGCACGGAGATCACCGTGAGCGTTTCCTGCGGCCACGAGATCACCACGACGCCGAGCGCGAGTGTGATCAGACCCATCACGAAGACCGCCGGCCATTCTCGTGCCAGTCGCAGACCTTCCAGGCCGGTACCGGATTCCATCGTGCTGTTCATGTTCGTGACTCCCTCGTCGTCGTTGGCCAGAAGCTAGCGGTCCGGCCCACGGGCGTGCGGGATGATCCGACGTCAGCCGCCCAGGAGCCCTTCGGCGGCTTCCGATGGCGTGAAGTCGGGCAGGCGCATCATCCGGAACGAGTTCACGAAGCCGAGCAGGCACGCGAGGATCGGAACGAGCATGGCCACTTGGAGGGCCAGGTTGCCGGCGTCGGTGTTGATGCTGATGATCTCGTCGACGATCTCGTTCGGTTGTGAGCCGAGCTGTTCTTCGAGTTGCGTCGTGCTGACGAGCTGCGCGTTGTCCTCGAGGGCGGTGGAGATCAGCTCTTGATCGGCCGGTGGAATCACATCGCTCGACTCGGTGAGCGAGACGAAGCCGAACGACAGCGTGGCGAGCAGGATGCCGCCACCGAGCGCCAGCCCGAACGACAGGCCGAAGGACTGCCCCGCCGAGTTGACGCCGGCGGCTTCGCTGACTCGCTCCTCCTCGATCGGGCCGAGGATGTAGTTGTTGAGCTGCGACACCAAGAGACCGAGCCCGACGCCGGCGATCAGCAGTGGAATCAGCAACGCCCAACCGGATTCGCCGCGCGGGATGACCGGAACGACGATGACCATGCCGACGAAGGCCAGCGCGAAACCGAGACGAATGATGCTCGCCGGTCGCCGCTTCGCTGTTCGCTTCCCTGCGAGCACGGCGATGGCGAACATCGTCAGCGACAACGGGGCGAGCGAGAGGCCTGCCTGCATGGCGTTGTATTCCAAGGTGACCTGCAGGTACAGCGGCAGGGCGATCATGGCGCCGCCGAGCGTGATCTGCTGCAGCACCATCGCTGCCACACCGACGCGGAAGTTCTTGATCTTGAACAGGTCGGCGTCGATCAGCGCGACCTTGCCCTCGCGCTTGCGCTTGACCAGCCACCACGCCAGCAATGCGAGGCCGACGGCGCCGATCGCCATCAACAGCCCCACGTATCCGCCCCCCTCCTGCCACACCAGGATCCCCAGTACGACGCCGCCCATGCCGACGATCGACAGCCCGGCGCCGACCGTGTCGATCTTGCGCAAGCCGGTGTACGCGACGTCCTTGACGAGGCCGATGTTGAACAGGACGATGGCGATGATGACCACCTCCATCATGAAGCCGACGCGCCACGAGAGGTAGGTCGTGACGAATCCACCGATCAGCGGGCCGATCGCGGCGCCGACCGCCGCCGCAGCGCCGACGAGGGCGTAGGTCTTCTTCATCGCTGCGCCCTCGAAGTTGCCGTGGATCAGCGACTGCATGGCCGGCAGCAGCAGCGAGGCGCCGAGGCCACCGATGACCGCCCAGAAGATGAAGACCGGCGTCATGCTCTGGGCGAGCACCATCGCCAGTGCGCCGATCGCATAGGCCAGCAGGCCGAGGACGTAGGCCCGTTTACGCCCCATGAGGTCGCCGAGCTTGCTGGCGATCAGGATGAACGCCGCCGACACCAACGCCTCGATGGCAATCGCCGCTTGGACGTCGCTGACCGTGGCGTCGAGGTCCTCCGCGACTGCCGTGATCGACACGTTCATGATCGAGGTGTCGACCACGAGCACGAACATCGCCATCGCCAGCAGCAACGCAAGCTTGGTGTTACCGCTCGATGTTTCGGTGCCGTCGTCTCCGGTGGGTGCGCTCGTGTCATCGGACATGTGCCTGCTGCCTCTCGGTGCGCCTTCGGATCGAAGGATTCGTCTGTGATCTTGTCATGACCGATCGGCGAGCACGCGAATGACGGTTGCGCGAAGTCGAGCGGGCTACGTTGACGAAATGCACGCAGGGCTCCTCCATGACTGACCAGACTCTCGAGAAGCCAGGCCGCCGGATCGCGGTCCTTCAGGGGCTCCTGCCTCTGGACCGCAAGGGCATCCCGACCGACATCATCGCCGGCGTCACGCTGGCGGCGCTGGCGATCCCCGAAGTCATGGGCTACACGTCCATCGCCGGGATGCCGGTGATCACCGGGCTGTACACGATCCTCATTCCACTGCTGTTGTTCGCCCTCCTGGGGTCGTCGCGACATCTGGTCGTGGGTGCCGACTCGGCGACGGCCGCCGTGCTGGCTGCTGGATTGGCCGGGCTCGCCACGGCGCAGTCCTCCGACTACATTGCGCTCGCCGGCATGGTGGCGCTGATGGCCGCCGTCCTGCTGATCATCGCCCGGCTCGTCGGACTCGGGTTCCTCGCCGACTTCATGTCGCGCACGGTGCTCATCGGCTTCCTCACCGGCGTCGGAATCCAGGTCGCGTTCGGGCAGTTCGGCGGCATGCTCGGCGTCTCCAGCGGTGACGGCGTCACCATCGACGGGCGCACGTTCGATGGCACACTCGGAAAGTTCTGGAGCACGCTCGAGAACATCGGCGACGTGAGCTGGTCGACCGTGGCCGTCTCGGCCGGGGTGATGATCGTCATTCTCGGCGGCAAAGCGATCTCGCCGAAGATCCCCGGGGCGCTCATCGCCGTGATCGGCTCGATGTTCATCAGCTGGCAGATGGATCTGGCCGACGACGGCGTGGCCACGCTCGGCAAGGTGCCGAGCGGTCTGCCCAGTCTCTCCTTCCCGTCGGTTCCGTGGAGTGACGTGCCGGCGCTTGCGGGAACCGCCGTGTCGATCTTCGTGCTGATCCTCGCTCAGAGCGCAGCGACGTCTCGGGCGTATGCCGCCAAGTACAGCGACAAGTTCGACGAGAACGTCGACCTCGTGGGCCTCGGCGCGGCCAACCTCGGCGCGGCCTTCACCGGCACGTTCGTGGTCAACGGCAGCCCGACGAAGACCCAGATGGTCGACGGCGCCGGCGGCAAGTCGCAGTTCGCCTCGGTGGTCACCGTGGTGATCGTGGCGATCGTGCTGCTGTGGCTCACGGCGCCGCTGCAGTACATGCCAGAAGCGGTCCTGTCGACCGTGGTGTTCCTGATCGGCATCGAACTCGTCGACATGGCCGGCATGAAGCGGATCTGGAAGCTGCGACGCAACGAGTTCGTCGTTGCGGCGATCACGGCGGGCACCGTCGTCCTCGTCGGCGTGCTGCAGGGCATCATCGTGGCGATCGTGCTGTCGATCATCGATCACCTGCGTCGCTCCTACCGCCCGCCCACTGCGGTGCTGTCGTCGATGACGGCCGTCGGCGGCGACGACTGGGCGTCGAGCGAGGTCACGGCGGACAACCGGACCGAGCCCGGCCTCGTTGTCTATCGGTTCTCGGCACCGTTGTACTACGCCAACGCCGAGCACCTCAGCGAGGAACTCCTCGCGTTCGGAACCTCCGCCGATCCGCCGGACTGGGTCGGCCTCTATGCGGCGGCCATGCCCGACATCGACCTGTCGGGCGCCGACTCACTGCGTTCGGTGTACACCAATCTGCAGGAACAGGGCGTCAGGCTCGTTCTGGTCGAAGTGATGTCGGAGGTCCGCGAGGAGCTCGACCGCTACGGCCTCACCGAGGAGATCGGAGCGGAGTACATCTTCCCGACGATCGCCGCCGCCGAGCACGCGTTCAGAGCACGCGCCACCGTCTGACGCGACTGGGTCAGAGACCGCGTCGGACCTCGATGCGTCCACCTGCCTCGGCGTCGACGAGCATCTCGTAGTCGCGTTGGTTCCGGTCGGCGTACAGCGCGGCGAATTCGGCGATCGCGTTGTCGAACGTCTCGCTCGAGCCGAGGTACGACGCAATCGCGACCCGGTCACCGGATCGGGCATGCGCCCGAGCCAATGCCTTGCCACACATACCGGCGTACACGGCGAGGCCCGTGGGATTCATCGACTCGACGACGGCGGAGCCCTTCCAGTCGCGCAGCTGGCGGAAGTAGTAGTCACGCTTGACGTCGTCGGTTCCCACGACCGACGTGTAACCGAGGAAGATGTCGCTGGTCGCCTGCATGAGGTGTTGGCCCTCTACGACCCGCCTGCCATTGGCGACGCGGCGTTTGGGGCCGACGAACGCGGTCAGCACCGATGCCTGCGCCTCCTTGACCTGCAGGAAGAGCGGGTCGTTGCCGTCGCGTCCGAGCAACAGCACGATCCAGGCTCGCGTGCCGACGCTGCCGACGCCGACCACCTTGCGCGCCACGTCGACGATGCGGAACTCTTCGAGCAGGCGTCGCCGGTCGCTCTGCAGACTCTCGCGGTACCGCACGAACATGTCATGGATCGATGCCTGCACTGCCTCCTGCTCCTGGGGTCCGAACAGGTCGGCCACCCGCTCGATCAATGGAGGGTCGCTGACGATGACGGGCTCGCCGTCGACGAGTCGCGTCAACTTGTTGTACGCCTGATGACTGTCCTTCGTTCGAGCCTTCGCCACGTTCGCTTCTGCCCGCTTGATCGCCTTCGCCCCGAGGTCGGCGCCGAGCTGCTGCAACCACGCGTCGACGTCGATCGTGGTGTACCACACCTCGAGGTTGGTCATCTCCGCGAACTCGGCCATTGCTGTGCGGTAGCCCTCGACCGCAGCGAGCACCACCTTGGTTCGATCCTTGCCGTTGAAGCCGTTGTCCCGCGCGGCGATCTCGACGCTCGCGGCCAGACGCTTGACGTCCCACTCGAACGGACCGGGAGCGGTCTCGTCGAAGTCGTTGATGTCGAACACCATGCGCCGCTCGGGCGAGCCGAAGGCGCCGAAGTTCATGAGATGGGTGTCACCGCACAGTTGGACGTTCAGACCAGAACGTGGGGTGCCGGCGAGGTCGGACGCCATGACCAGCGCGGCGCCCCGGTAGAACGTGAACGCCGACACGAGCATGCGCCCGTAACGGATCGGTACGAGTTCGGCGACCCGCGACGCCGACTGGCTCTCGAGCAGCTCCACGGGGTCGGGGCGCACCGGGCCGTCTGCGAGTGTCGCGTGCGATGACCGTGGCACCTCGCGCCGGGCGGCCTTCCCACGAGCGACACGCTCGGCCACGGTCAGGTGCGGTACCACCGCACGGGTTCGGCCGGACGTTGGCTCGTTCATGATGTGATCACGGCAGCGAAGTGTACGACTCGCCACTCGCTCGAAGGACGTCAGCGATCACGCGTTGTAGTCGTAGAAATACTCGTCGATCAATCGCACATCGGACTCACGGGGGTTTCGCGCACGCATCGCAGCCGCCGAGAAGCGGCCGAAGTAGTGCCAATCGCCGAAGCGGTCCCACTTGCGCACGCAGACGGTCGCCGGCGCTGAACGCACGTTGCGGAATCGGCGATTCGTCGTGCGCCCGTGACGTCGTAGCCGTTGGGCAAAATCGAGATCTTCGGCGATCCGCAGGCTCTGATCGAAGCCACCGATTGCGTCGAAGTCCTCTCGACGGCACCAGAACATCGCCGCGCCGGATCTCATCAGGGTCATGACGATGTTTCCGACCACTTCCGTGACCGCCAGGCCGAACGAGCGTCGCTCCATCACCACACTGCACCCTCCTCCCACGAAGGTGCCGGCGTCGACGAGGCGGTCGACCTCGGCGAGCGCATCGGGATGCATGACCGTGTCGGCGTCGATCGTCACCACGATCTCACCGACTGACGCGGCGACGCCGGCATTGCGGGTCGACGAGATGTTCCGATGATCGTCCACCACGACAATGGCACCCGCTGCCTCGGCGATGGACTGCGTCGCGTCGGTGCACCGGTTGGCGACGACGACGATCTCGGCGCTCGAACCGGCACGCGCAATCGCGCAACGAAGTGCCTCCAGTCCCCTGGGGAGCAGTGTCTCCTCGTTGTGAGCGGGCACGATGATCGAGAACCGAGGGCGTGACGCCATGTGGAGGTATCGGCCGCGACGTGGGGTCTCTTGATGTCTCATCCGCGATCGGCTTCGATCCCGTCGGCGGCGAATTACTGTTGCTCAGGCTGTGGAAGCGACCGATCGCAACACATCGCGAACGGACGGGAACCGCGGCAGCAATGGAGCGCTTGGCGACCTCGTCCCCGTCACCGGCGGGCTTCCAGCGTTCTCGTGAACAAGTCAACGCACTGGAGGCGAAGTTGTTCACGAGAACGGCTAGATCCTGGTGCGGGAGCGATGAGTCGCACCATCACCCCACGGCGGGATTGAGCGGCCCCGGCTCCCTGGGAACGTGTCTTCACGGAAGGGAGCGGGGCGTCAAGAAGATGAGCGATGCTACGGCGATCACCCAGAGCGTGATGTTCGCCAAGTCCATGATCGGGTCGACCCGCAAACACCCATCGCCTCGACGGGCCGAGACGCTGGAGTGCGACCTGGCGGACATGATGTGTCCAGCGCAAGGAGCGGAACCCCCGAGTCAGCTGGAGCCGGTCGAGCCACGTTCCGATACCGCTCCCCAAGCCGGTCCGCTCCGGCAAACCCACCTCGTAGGAGCGCACGAGCGGGTACGCCAGCCACAACGCCACGAATCCCGAACCGAGGCGTGCGAGGAGCCCGAGCACGAGACCGGCCATCGGCGAGGCGAACTCGGCACTCAACGACTCCCAGGACGTGATGTCGACGCCGATGTCACCCACCGCACGTCGCGAGATCACGGCGCCGAGCAATCCGATCGCGACGAGCCCGTAGAAGGACGTACGGACGAACCAGACGGCGAGAAGATTGCGGGCGTCGTTCCGGTCCGGGCGAATCGCCTGCTGCGGCCTGATCCTCGGCTCGTCGCTCACGATGCGCTGGAGGCCGCAATCGCGTCGTCGATCGTGGTCACGAAGTCGTCGAGGCTCGACGTGCCCGCGATCCACGCGGTGATCTCGCCCCAGAGCAGGCCGGAACCGACCTCGGGCGGCAGGAGGTCCGATGCGTCGAACCGGAGCTCGCGACCGTCGAGCAGCAGCGCGGCGAGTCGGCGGTCACTCCCGCCGTAGAAGGTGTCGAGGTCGACCGAGCTCCGGGCGCTGAGGTAGCCGCCTCGTTCCGCCCACTCGCGACCACCGTCGGGCGAGACGAGGTACGCCATGAGTTCGTCGACGTGTGGGTCGTCGCTGAACTGCACGAGCCCGTCCGCCCCGATCAACACGGGCGAGGGTTCGGCGGCGTTTGGAGCTGGCATCGCGAAGAAGTCGACATCGTCACCGATCACCACATCATCGGGGAACCACGACTGCGCGAAGCTCGCTTGCTTGTACATGGCACACCCGGCGGGATCGTCGAACATCGGCTCACTCGCCTCGGTGACGTCCACCTGGAGGATGCTCTGCAGACCGCCGACGCTGCGGCCGCTCCTGACCACGAGCTCATCGAACGTCGCCAACGCCTCACGGATCGTCGGATCGCTCCATTCGAGCGTTCCGGCGACCCATCGGTCGTATGCGTCCAGTCCCGCCCGGTGCAGCACGAGGTCCTCGACCCAGTCGGTGGCTGCCCACCCGGTCGCCGTGCCCGAGGCCATCGTGAAGCACCACGGTGCCATGTCGATCCCGGCGGCTCCGATGTCGTCCACGAGTTCGTCGAGCTCGTCGCCAGTGGTCGGCACCTCCCAGCCGAACTGGGCGAACACGTCAGGGCGATACCACACGAGCGACTTCAGTGCGATGCGGTACGGCGCGACGTAGCCGGCAGCGCCCTGGGTCACGTCGCCCGCCCGTTCACCGTAGTTCTCGGTGATCGCATCGAGCGTGCCGTCGCTCAGCGGGACGACGAGGTCTCGATCGACCAGATCGGCGATGAGCCCGGGTTGCGGGACCACGGCGATGTCGGGTGAGTCGAGCCCGCTCTCCACCCGCTGACGTAGGTCGCTCACGAAGTTGGCGCTGCCCGTGTAGTTGACCTCGACGCCGGTCTCCTCCTCGAATCCGCGCAGCGACGCTGCGAAGTTGTCGGCTTCGGCGCCCCGGTACGGGCCGAAGATCTCGATCGCGTCGCGCTCGGGTGTCGGCGCCGGATCATCACATGCCGCCAGCGCCCAACAGCCGAGCACGACCGCAAGCAGCAAGGTATTCGGTCGGCTCATCGGGCGCTCACCGAGAACAGCTGGTCACGCTGATAGCGCAGCGACAGGTCGACCGGGCCGCCGAACCGATCCCGGATCCCCTCCGCGAGCAGCCACGCGGGGCGTGCGTCGCCGCTGCCGACGACCAGGAGCTCGACGGTCGCTCCGTCGCCGGACGCGTCGGCGTCCAGTTCGAGGATCCGGACGTTGTCGTCCCACGACTCGACCGATGCCACGACGGCACGGCGGAGACGAGCGTCCTCCAGGGTGGTCATCGTGTGGAGCGTGAGCGGGATGGCCACGACGATGACGATCGCCAGCGTGACCGCGATCCGAATACCGAGCGTGCGTGGACCGGCGTACTGACTCGGGCGGAAGCCGGTCAGCGCCAGAGCGATGCCCGCCGCAAAGACGATCGCAGCGAAGTTCGTGAGAAAGAGCAGGAATGCGTTCCGCGCCTCGGTCGACAGTCCGAGTTCGAAGGTGATGCCGACCGTGGTCAGCGGCGGCACGAGGGCGACGGCGATGCCGACGCCTGGCAATGCGCCGATGGTCGACCGTCGCGGCAGGATGTAGCCGGCCGCCGCACCCGCTGCGACCGCGATCCCGAGATCGAGCAGACCCGGGAAGGTGCGCGCTCGCACCTCGTTCGGGAGTTCCCGCACGTCGGTCACGCTGCCGCCCGCGATGAGCGACACCACCCAACCGACGGCGACGGCGAGGACGATCCCCCACGCGATGACGGCGAGCGCGCGCCACAAGCGGCTGTTCCGGGCGGTGACGATGGCTCCGGCGACCGCGGTGATCGGCGTCATCAACGGCGCCACCAACATCGCCCCGATCACCACCCCCGCCGAGTCGGCCAGGAGTCCGAATCCTGCGATGGACGCCGACAGCACGATCAGGAAGCTGAACCGAACGACGTACTCGGCGAGCTCGGCCCCACCCTCGGGGATCAGCTCGTCGATGGCAGCGTGCTCGTCGGCAGACGGCTCGCGAGCCCACGTCTCACGGAGCCACTCCGTGATCGAGCCGACCGGCGTCAACCGCTGCGACTCGTCGCCGACGTCGCGGAGGTCACTCACGGCGCGACGCTTCGGGGCGTCTGGCCATCACGTCGCCTGGATGGCCTCGAGGACCTCGAGGCGGGTCGAGCGCTGTGCGGGGATCAGGGCCGCGAGGAATCCGAGCCCGACGCCGAGGAAGAGCACGACGGCGAGCAGCCCCAGCGGTGGGCTGAACGGGACCGCAGTGTCGGACGACTGGCTGATCGCCCTCACGAGGGCCCAGCCGGTGAACGCTCCGACGACCATGCCGGCGATCGTGCCGAGCGACGCGATGATCACCGACTCGATGCGCACCATCCGTCGCACCCGTCGGTCGAGCATGCCGACCACGCGCAAGAGACCAAGTTCCCGGCGCCGCTCGAGGATCGACAGCGACATCGTGTTGACGATGCCGATGAGTGCCACGATGACACTCATCAGCAACAGGCCGTTGACGGCGTTGATGAGGAAGTCGAAGATGCCGCCGATCGACGCGCCGATGGCGCTGCCGGCGGTCAGCGAGATGTCCGGCCGCAATGACAGGACCTCGTTGATCTCATCCTCCACGTCGGATTGTGCACCCGACGCCACGTCGATGAACGCAGACGACGGCTGGGTGACCCCGATGAACGAGTCGAACGTCTCGGCTGCGACGAAGTTCCCGGTGAACACGACGTCGATGTTGGCGTCGACGATCCCGACCACTTCGAGATCGAGGCTGTCGCCGGCGCTGTTGACGATCGTGACGGTCGACCCCAGTGCCGAGCCCTCGTCGGTCGAGCCACCGAGAGCCGCACCGTCGCTGATCACGATGCCGCCAGGTCCGAGATCGTCGAACGAACCCTCCGAGATGTCGATGCCGGCGGACTCGCCGAGTGCGGCGAAGTCGGCGGTCGAGATCGCGGACGCGTCACCCTCGAAGGTGACGGCCGCACGTCGGAACGGGGTGACCTGCTCGACGTCCTCGATGGCCACGAGTTGGGCGACGAGGTCGTCGTCGATGGTGCCACCGGCACTGTCGATGAAGAAGTCGGCGCCCGTCAGCTTGTCGATTTCCTCCACGGCGAAGTCCTTGATGCTCGTCCCTGCCACGGTCACGAGCGTCACCAGGTAGACGCCGATGAGGAGCGCGTTCGCCGTGGTCGCCGTGCGTTGCGGGTTGCGGGAGGTGTTGTCGGATGCCAGGCGACCTTCGAGTCCGAACCGGGAGGCGATGGGACGTGAGAGTCTGCTGACGAGGATCGCCAGGAGCGGGCCGGCGACGATGACACCAATGAAGATCGCGAGCGCGCCGAAGCCGAGCCCGGCGCCGCTGCCATCGAGCAAGCCGAGGATGCCGAGCGCGATCAGCACCGCGGCGAAGGCGGTGCGCTTGCGCGACACCGTCGAACTCTCGACGGCGGCCTGTCGCAGCGCCTCGATCGGTTCGGTCTTCGCCGCACGTCGCGCGGGGATCATCACCGAGAAGAACGTGATCAGCGTGCCGGAGAGGAGCCCCTGGAACACCACGATCGGGGTGACCCTGATGCCGCTGCCGGGCAGCGACACACCGATCGCCGCGACGACGGTCACCAAGAGGTACGCCAGCGCGAAGCCGGCGACGACGCCGAGCGTGGAACCCAGGAGCCCGATGACGAGTCCCTCGAAGCGCAGCGAGCGCTTGATCTGCTTGGGTGTGGCGCCGATCGCCGCCAGCACCGCCAGCTCGCGGAGCCGCTGCGCCACGATGACGCTGAAGGTGTTGTAGATCACGAACGCGCCGACGAACAGCGCGAGACCGGCGAACGCTTGGAGTCCGATCTTGAGTGCCTTGCCGAATCCGCTCGCCTCGGCACGCTTGTCCTGGAGGAACTCGTCACCGGTCTGGACCTGGAAGCCGTCCGGAACGAACGGTTGGACCGCGGCGACCAGCTCGGGCTCGCTGACATTGCCTCGCAGGTACAGGTCCTCGTAGGCGACCACGCCGGCATTGAGCCAGTCGAAGGCCGAGGCTTCCGACACCGAGACGGTGCCGTTCTGATCGATGGCGTCGGAACCCCCGAACGCCGTGATGCCTGCGATGGTGGCGTCGAACTGGCCGGCCGAGGTGAGCACCACGACCTGTTCGCCGACGGCCAGACTTTCGTCCTCGGCGAGCCCGCGGTCGACGGCGATCTCACCGGCGGCGCTCGGCGCCACTCCTTCGACAACATCGACGTGGTTCAGTTCCTCGTCGTCGACCCACAGCCGACCCGTGGCGCCGTCGGCGAACGGTTTGCCGTCGTCGCCGAGGAACGCGATCGGTGCGCTCAGCTCACCAGCCACGGCATCGACTTCGGGACGTGCGGCGATCTGAACGGCCACGTCACCCGCAATACGGAGGTCCTGGGAGAACTGGGCACCCGTGCCCTCGTCGTCGGGAACGATCGCCGCCTCGATGCCGGCGAACTGGCGGTTGACGTCGCCCTCGAGCGCATCGATCACCCGGTCGGAGAGGAAGCCGGCGGCGGTGAAGAACGCCACGCCGGTGATGATGGCGACCAGCGTGGCGATGTAGCGCCCGCTGTTGTAGCGCACGCCGCGCAGTGCGAGCTTGATCACGTCGGATCAGCCCTCGAACTGCTTCATGCGGTCGAGGACCCGCTCGGTGGTCGGGTTCGGCATCTGGTCGATGATCTGGCCGTCGGCGAGGAACAACACATTGTTCGCGTACGACGCCGCGTGGGGGTCGTGGGTGACCATGACGATGGTCTGTCCGGACTGGTCGACGGCATTGCGCATGAACGCGAGGATCTCCATGCCGGTGCGCGAGTCGAGGGCGCCGGTCGGTTCGTCTGCGAAGACGATGTCGGGCTTCGGCACGAGCGCTCGGGCGACGGCGACTCGCTGTTGCTGGCCGCCGGACAGTTGGCTGGGCAGGTTGTCGAGTCGATTGCGGAGCCCGACGGTCTCCACGATGGTGTCGAACCACGCCTTGTCCTCGTCCGCGCCGGCGAGCGTCAGCGGCAGCAGGATGTTCTCCTTGGCCGACAGGGTCGGGATCAGGTTGTACTGCTGGAAGATGAAGCCGAGCCGGTCACGACGCAGCAACGTGAGTTCGGTCTTGTCGAGCGTCGACAGTTCGGTGTCGCCGACGAACGCCGACCCGGAGGTCAGCCGGTCGAGGCCGGCCACGCACTGCATGAGGGTGCTCTTGCCCGAGCCCGACGGACCCATGATCGCCGTGAACTGGTGCATCGGGAAATCGACGCTCACACCGTCGAGCGCCTGCACGGCGGTGTCACCCGACCCGTACGTCTTGACGGCGTTCACCGCCCGCGCCGCAGGTGTCATGAGTTCGGTTGTGGTCATGGAAGTGTTCCGATCGTCGCGGGTGGAGGGGAATGCCTGATCAGGCGGAGGTGAGCAGTTCGGTGATCGTTTTGATGCCGAGATTGCCGAGGCGCTTGGCCTCCAGTTCCACGGACACGTCGTGCTCGGTGTCGGTCAGCGTGATCTCGAGCGTCACCGCTCGCTGACGCACGTCGGTCTTCAGCGTGCTGCGGTCGAACTTGACCATCTTCGTGAGCTTGTCCCAGCCGCCGACAAGGCCCATCTTGTTGCGACCCAACGTGTAGACAGCGGTGTCGGACACGGCGAGCACGATGGTCGGCGGCAGCTCCTTCAGATTGGTGAAGATCTTGCCGCCGACCGCGGAGCCTGCGACGAGGCCGATGCCAACGAAGTCGTCACCGCCGATCAGGCTGCCGGCTGCCATGCCGTAGGCCTGCGCCTTCGTGAAGTCGCGCGGGTAGGTCAGTGCGACATCGATGATCGTGTCCTCGGGAATGAGCCCCTGGACGGCGTCACGAGCGGATTGTTCGCGGGACATGTGATGGATGCGGTCAGCGCACGCGGGCGATCTCGGCGCGGGCGTGGTCGACCTCGGGTGTGTCGACGGCGTACGCCTTGGCGATCTCGTCGGCGAGATCACCGGTCGCCTCGAGTACGTGCTTGGCTCGCCGGTGATGCGGTTGTGACGTGACGTAGTGCTTGCGGTCCTTGCGGGTGCCGACGACGGCGTCGAGCTCCTCGGCGGTGATGGTGCCGCGATCGACCTCCCCGGCGAGCAGCGCCCGCGCCCAGGCACGCTCCTT
Organism: Ilumatobacteraceae bacterium; assembly: GCA_963828415.1. Lineage (GTDB taxonomy): Bacteria > Actinomycetota > Acidimicrobiia > Acidimicrobiales > Ilumatobacteraceae > Sva-07. The sequence continues at coordinate 514,579 of CAWHEI010000009.1, read as the reverse complement.
GACCACCGTGCGGCGGTAGACCCAGATGAAGCTCCCCACGCCGACGATCGACAGCGGGAGATAGATGCCGATCGACCACGTGGCGCCGCCGGTGAGCGCGGCCACGGAGTCCCACACCCAGTGCAGGAACATCGCCCACAGAATCAGGCCGGCGCCGAGTGCACGGCGTGGCTGCTCGGCCGGCCGGCCGATCAGGTAGATGAGCCCGGCGCCGCACAGCGCCGACCACGTCCAGTGCCCGGTACTCATGACCGTGCGGATGCCGAGCGTCTGTGTGCCGTACTCGGCCTGCCCGAAGTTGGCTGCTGCCGACCCGTACACGTACGACACGCTCTCGAACACCTGGAACGCCAACCCGGAGATCGCCCCGATGATGAACCCATCGAACGCGCAGCGCATCACCTTGGGCGCGAGCCCGATCAACAGCACGACCGGCAACATCTTGACGATCTCCTCAGACCACGGAGCGGTCAGGCCGGCGCTCCATGTGAGCATGAAGTCGATGCTGACGGTCTTGGCGAGGATCGAGCGGAACGCGTTGTTGTTGATGCCCGCCATCGCGAACGTCGTCACCAGCCCGGCGAACAGGAACGCGACGAGCTTGGCCTTCGCCGGAATCGACGAGTAGCGGTCCAGGCGGGCGAACAGCCACAGGAACAACAGTGCGAACAGGCCGAACCATGCGAATCCCTGCGCGAACGACTCGGGATAGGCCTCCGCAGCCGAGCGAAAGCCCTGGTAGGTGAGCGACGCCCCGGACAGGAACAGCAGGACCATCACCCAGAACGTGAAGTTGCGGGGTTGGATCACTCGGAACCCTGCGGCCCAGCCGCTCTCGTCGATCACGGCTCGACGCGTGGCGACCACCGCATCGGTGTCGACGCGTGTTGCGATGTCGGTCATCAGTTGCCCTCCTGGCCTGCGGGTCGATACGTGGTCGAATCGATCATCGTTGCGATCTCCTCGACGAGATCTTCGAGCTTCTCCGGCGTCCCCACCACTTCGATCTCGACACCGATCGGTGCCGTGGTCCCACCCGACCCGTCATCGACCGGTTCGAACACGAACGCGGCGATCAACGCAGCCTGGTCCACGCCGGCGATGTACACGATCTCGCCCGGCACACCGTCAGCATTCGTGATCGCCGAACTGCCCTGCTCGTCCTTGGCCAGCAGCAGGTCCAGGTTCTCGTTGACATCGATCATCTGATCGACCAGCTCCTCCGCCGTCCCGTCCCAGTTCCCCGAACTGGCGGTGTAGGACACGACATCCGACGACAACCTCGCACTCGACGGGACCGACGCGGCGTCCTCGTTGCCGTCGGTGAGCAGCACACCACTCTCGAGCTGCCAGCCGACCGCCGGCACGAACGTCACGTCGCCGAAGCCGAGGTTGATCACGTCACCGGCGATGATCGGGTTGTCGACCTCGATCTGGTCGTTGATCCACGGCATCACATGCGCCCACAACGCCCACACGATCAGCAGGACCACGCCCGGCCAGATCGTCCGCCGGTCGAGCCCGGCGACTCGCTGATCGGCCGGTACTCGATCCTCGGGCGGGCGTTGGACGGGTTCGGAACCCGACGGCGCCGGGAGCGGCACCGAACCAGCTATCTCGGTTTCTGTCATGCCACGTTCTTACGCAACGCCACCACGTCGCCGCATCGCACCATCGGGGCTCTTTTCGTGCCGGCGCCACGTCGGAAATTCACTCCATCGGGGGGATGACGCATCGCCCGCGGGTGGTCCACGATGGCGGTCGTGTGGGCACCAACGACCCCGTCACACAACCAGAGCGACACCTCGACGCGGACATCGGACGCACGGTCGTGAAACACGTACTCGTCAGGCTCAAGGGACCGATCGGCCCCACCATGACAGCGGCGTTCGACGACCTCGAGGTGCACAGCGAGACCGTCCTCACCGGCACACTCGTGGACGACGCATCGTTGCACGGCCTCCTGGCCCGTGTTCGCGACCTCGGACTCCAGGTGGTCGATGTCCACGTCTCCGACAGCCCACATCCACAGTCCCCTACGACAACCGGCACGTGAGGTTCGACGCGACGAGCCAGGGCGACCTCTGCTCGACGCACGTTCACGCAGGCGCAACACGGCACCGGTAGGTTCCTGGTGTGGCTCGCATTCAGCCGGACGCTCGGGCCCAACCAACCCTGCAGGTGTCGTTCCGACCTCCTCAAGCTCCGCCGAACGCAGTGAGACGAGCGGATCTCGACCAGCGGCTCGGTCCCGACACCGCCGCGGCCTGGACGCTGGTCGTCGGTCCCCCCGGAGCGGGCAAGACCACGCTCGTGCGGACATGGATCGACGGCCGTTGCGAACCATGGACGTGGGTGGGTCTCACGAGCGCCGGGATCCGTCGCCCAGGCTTCGCTGACCTGCTCGCCCGTGCCGTTCAGCGAGCGCGTCCTGAATCACCGCTCGACCTCTTCGACGTCTTGGACATGGATCAAGGCGATCCTCAGTGGATCCTCACCCAGCTCGTCGAGGAGCTGCTGGCTGATGCCCCCGAGACGCCCACGACGGTGGTGGTTCTCGACGATGCCCATCTGTTGTCGTCGGACGACTGGCGGCTCCTGGATTGGTTCCTCACCAATCTTCCTCCCTCGGTCCACCCGGTCGTCATCAGCCGCAGCGATCCCCCGATTCCGCTCGGCCGCCAGCGCGCGCAGGGCCGTGTTGCCGAAGTCCGGGAGCGAGATCTCGCATTCGGGCTCGACGAGACCAGGGAACTGCTCGCCGCCGTCTCGGTCGACCCGACACCCGAACTGGCCCGTGCGCTGCAAGCTCGCACCGAGGGGTGGGTCGCCGGTATCCGCCTGGCTGCCCTCGCCATCCACGACGGTGCCGAACCCGCTGACCTGCTCGAGCGCTTCTCGGTGACGAACACGTCGGTCGCCGAGTTCCTGCTCGAGGAGGTGCTGGACCGCCAGAGCGAGCAACGGCGCGACTTCCTCTCGGCCGTGGCGGTCTTGCGAACGCTCGAGCCCGGGATATGCGACGCGATCACCGGGCGGTCCGACAGCGCTGACGTCCTCCGGACGATCGCCGCGGACGGCATCTTCGTGTCGCGAGTCGAACGCAGTGCCGACGAATACCGATTCCATCCCCTGCTCGCCGAGCTGCTCCGTCACGAGCAGCGCCGCCGAGATCCCGACGTCGCACGTCGCCATCACCGCCTCGCCGCCGAGTGGCTCATCGCGCACGACCGCGGCATCGACGCGATCGATCACCTCCTCGCGGCAGGAGATCACGTACAGGCCCAGGACCTCGTGGTTGATTCCTTCCCGTCGTTGTACGTCGGACCGCACCGACGTGACCTCGACGTCTGGCTCGGCGCCATTCCGGACGATGTGATCGCCGAGTCGCTCGATCGGGCGATGGATCACTGTGTTGCACTCACGCTGATCGCCAACCCGGACGGCCCGAGATGGTGGGAGTTCTGCTCCGAACGCGTCGCAGACGACGACGGCTGGTTGCAGAGTCGGCTGGAGTGTGTCCTGGCCGTCTACGACGCGGTCAACGCCCGCGCCGACAGCATGCACGCCCATTGGGAGACTGCGCGGCGATTACGTCCGGAGGGTCAGGTCGAACCGCTCGACGAGATCATCGCTCACTGGGACGTCAGGATCGAGAGTCAACTCGGAGATCCTGCCCGCGCGGTCGACGTCGCACGATCGCTGGTCTCGGCACCCCGGTCGCTCCTGCCCGATTCGTCTGCACTCAGCGTGCTGGCGGGCGCACTCGACGCTGCTGGGCAGTCCGACGGCGCTGTCGCCGTCGCCGACCGGGCGATCGAGCGTTGGCGCGCCGACGGAGAGCCTGATCTCCCCGGCATGGTCGATGCGCTGGTGGTCGCCGCTCGCGATGCCAGGCGCCACGGTGACCTCGACACCGCCACCGGACTGGTCGATCTGGCCGAGCTGCTCCCGCCGCCCCGGCCAGGCCCTCACCTCCTGCTCGCTATCGCACTCATCGAGCGCGCGCGTATCGAACACGCGCGTGGAGGTTCCGCCTGGCGTGCTGAGCTGCTGGGCCTCGCCGAGGAACTCCGGACCGCCGGCACCGAGACCCGCCTCGCCGAATGGGCGGATGCCGCTCGTCTCGAACTCGAAGGCACCGACGTGGCTCTGCGCCAGCCGCGCGACGACGCGACGGCACCATCGACCCCGGCAGGGACGTCTCGGCTCATGGTCGAGCAGCTGACTCGTCGGGAGACGACCATCGTCGAGCTCCTCGCCAGCCATCTGAGCCTGCCGGAGATCGGCATGGAGCTGCACATCTCCCGACACACGGTGAAGTCCCACGTGCGACGGATCTACCGCAAGCTCGGCACGACCTCGCGGTCCGGTGCCGTGAGAACTGCGCGGGAACTCGGCGTCCTCGACAGCTGAATCGCACAACGTTCTCGTGAACTCGTTGCACACATAGTCGCAGATGAGTTCACGAGAACGGCTGAAATTGCTGGTGTCGGAGGGGGGACTTGAACCCCCACGCCCATTAGTAGGGCACTAGCACCTCAAGCTAGCGCGTCTGCCATTCCGCCACTCCGACGTGGTTGTGGGTCAGTGACTGTATCCGACCGTTGCGGCGACTCCACTCAGACCATGAGGAACGGCAACGCCAACACGGTGAAGACCCACACGAGCGCGAACACGAACGTGATCCGGTTGAGGTTGCGCTCCGCAGCGGACGAACCGAGTGCCGCGCCGCCACCGCCACCGAACATGTCGGACAGGCCACCACCGCGACCACTGTGCATCAAGATGCCAGCGATCAGGGCGCCCATCGCGACCACGTTGACCACGAGAGTGATGTAGAGCATGACGTCACGCACGGTCGACAAGCCTACCGGTCAGTTCGGAGGTTCGAAGCTGACCGCTTCGCCCACTGCGACGCCGACTTCTTCGGGGAAGTGACACGCGACCGGATGGCCCGCTCCCCTGTCGATGAGCTCCGGCTCTTCCTCGGCGCACAACGACTGCGCCTTCGGACAACGCGTGCGGAAGCGACAGCCGCTCGGCGGATCGATCGGTGAGGGGACGTCACCCACGAGCATGATCCGTTGGCGCGTGCGTTCGATCTCCGGATCGGCCTCGGGAACCGCCGACAACAGCGCCACCGTGTACGGATGCGACGGGCGTTGGTACAGCTCGTCGGCCTTGGCGATCTCGACGATCTTGCCGAGATACATCACCGCAACACGGTGACTGATGTGTCGAACGATCGAGAGGTCGTGAGCGATGAAGAGGTAGCTGAGCCCCAAGCGCTCCTGCAGGTCCTGGAGGAGGTTGACGACACCGGCCTGGATGCTGACGTCGAGCGCGGAAACCGGCTCGTCGAGCACCACGAACTCAGGATCGAGCGCGAGCGCTCGTGCGATGCCCACACGTTGGCGCTGGCCGCCGGAGAACTCGTGCGGGAAACGTCCCGCATGATCGGGCGAGAGACCGACCAGTTCGAGCAGTTCGGCCACCTTGGCTCGGTGATCGCCGTCGACCTTCTGGATTCGTAGGGGCTCGGCGATCGCGGAACCCACCGTGAGACGTGGATCGAGGGAAGCCTGCGGATCCTGGAACACGATCTGCATCTGGCGGCGAATCGGCCGCATCTGCGATCGGCTCAGGCCTGCGATGTCGACGCCCTTGAACTCGACCGAGCCGGATGTGGGCTCGATCAGTCGAAGCAGGCATCGGCCGACCGTCGTCTTGCCACTTCCGCTCTCGCCCACGAGACCGAACGTCTCGCCCGCAGCGATGTCGAACGACACCTGCGACACCGCTTGCACGGGAAGCTTGATGGACCGAAGGCCCTTCGTCGTCTTGACTTCGAAGGTCTTGGTGAGGTTGCGGACCTGCAGCAGCGTTTCGCTGTTCGCGTCGGTCACGTCAGCACTCCGAGGTTCAGCGTCGCTGCGCGCACACAGGCCGACTCCGCCGGGCCGACAGGCTCGAGCTCGGGAACGTCGCCGGCGCACTCCTCGAGTGCGTATGGACAGCGGGGGCGGAAGGCACAACCGCTCGGCGGTCGCAACATGTTCGGCGGTGATCCGGGAATCGGAAGGAGTCGCTGGTGTCCGAGCAACGGAATCGACCTGAGCAAGCCTTCGGTGTAGGGGTGCGTCGGGTTCGCGAACAGCGACTCGACGTTCGTCCTCTCGACGACGCGACCGGCATACATGACCTGTACGCGGTCGGCGACCCGAGCGATCACGCCGAGGTCGTGCGTGATCATCACGACCGCCATGCCCATCTGGGCGCGGAGATCGTCGATCACCTCGAGAATCTGCGCCTGAACGGTCACATCGAGTGCGGTTGTCGGCTCGTCGGCGATCAGCACCTGCGGGTCGTTTGCGATGGCCATGGCGATCATCACGCGTTGGCGCATGCCTCCCGAGAATTCGTGCGGATACTGCTCGGCGCGCTGCTTGGGCTGAGGGATGCCGACGGTACCGAGCAGGTCGACGGCACTGGCGGCCGCCGACTTCTTCGAGACGTCCTGGTGGGATCGGATCATCTCGACGATCTGATCACCGACACGCCGCACGGGGTTGAGCGCCGACAACGGATCCTGGAAGATCATCGACACCCGCTGACCACGGATCGATCGCATCGACTTGGTGTCCGCGCCGACGAGTTCGGTGTCCTCGATCTTCGCCGATCCGGAGATCTGAGCGGATTTCGGCAGGAGCCCGAGCATGGCAAGGAACGTCACGGACTTTCCCGACCCGCTCTCGCCGACGACACCGAGGATTTCGCCTGGCGCCAGATCGAGATCGACACCTCGAACCGCCTGGACCGGACCGTTCGGCGTGTCGAACTGGACACGCAGGTCGCGCAGGGTCAACACCGACGCCTTCGCAGCGGTCACTTCGCTGCATCCATCTTCGGGTCGAAGGCGTCGCGCAGTCCGTCCCCGATGAAGTTGATGCAGATCGCAAGGAGCACGAGCGCACCGCAGGGGAACACGACCAGCCACCAGTTGCCCTGCGTGGCTCCGCCACGAGACAGCAACACGAGATTGCCGAGCGACGTACCGCCCGAGCCCGGTTGCGGCCCGAAACCGAAGAAGGCGAGCGTCGATTCGGCAACGATCGCACCGATGACCGTGATCGTCAGCGCGACGAGGATCGGGCCGATCGAATTCGGGATCAGATGCGACATGATGATCCGACGCTCCGATGCCCCGACCGCACGAGCGGCCTCGATGAACTCGCGCTCCTTCAGCGAGAGCACCTGTCCTCGCACGAGACGTGCGACACCCATCCAGGCGAAGATCGCCAACAAGAAGATGATGAACCGCACCGACGTCTTGTCGCCGATCACCGGTTCGAGGAAGCTCAGCCCGCCGATGAACTCGCGGACCACGATGATGGCGACGAGGAACGGGAAGGCGAGGAATACGTCGGTGCCGCGCATCATCCCGTCATCGAGCTTGCCGCCGCGCATGCCGGAGATCGAACCCACGGCAGCCCCGATGATCGTTGCGATGATGCCGGTGGCGACGCCGATGAAGATCGACGTGCGCATGCCGTACAGCAGTCGCGAGTAGATGTCGCGTCCGATGTCGTCGGTGCCGAACCAGGCGACCGACTGCGGTTCAAGAAATTGGTTCGGACCCTCGGAGATCGGAAAGACTGCTTCGTTGACGCCATACCGAGCGAAGACCGGCGCGAACACGACCATGATCACGAGCGCTCCGAACACGAAGGTCGACACCATGGCCGCCTTGTGACGCCGGTATCGACGCCACGCGAGTTGACGCGGCGTCAACGTCCGGACGTCGAGGCCCTCCTGCTCGGAGACGTCGTAGAGCTCGTCGAACGACTCGAACTCTCGGCTTTCGTGAACCGGCTGATAACTAGTCAAGTTTGATCCTCGGGTCGAGATATGCGTACGACAAGTCGGCGAGCAGATTGAAGATCAGGACCGACACCGTGATGATCACGAGGAACGGCATCAGCCGGGGGAAGTCACCGGTGGTGGCCGCCTCGATGAAGAACACGCCCATGCCCGGATAGTTGAAGATGTTCTCGGTGATGATCAATCCGCCGAGAATCGCGCCGATGTCGATCGCCACGACGGTGGCGATCGGGATCAGCGAGTTGCGAATCGTGTGGCGCCTCAGGACCTGTCGTTCGCTCAGCCCCTTGGCTCGAGCAGTACGCAGGTAGTCGGCCGATGACACGTCGAGCAACGACGCTCGCATGTAACGCGGCATAGTTGCCGATCGTCTGGACGGCGACGACGATCACCGGCAGGATCATGTGCTTGCCCATCAGCCAGGGATCGAATCCCTGGTTGCCAGGAGGGTAGATGCCCGCTGCGGGGAGCCAGCCGAGCTGCACGGCGAAGGCGAGCTGCAGGATCACGGCGGAGACGAACGGCGGGATCGAGCCGACGAAGAAGGCGATCGAGTTGACCGTGCTGTCGATCCAGGTGCCCGGGCGCTTGCCGGCGACCACGCCGAAGAAGAGACCGATTCCGATGCCGAGGAACGCTGCGGTTCCGGCGAGTCGGAGGGTGTTGAAGAGCGAGTACCGCAGGGTCGGCCAGACTTCGCCGCTGCCCTTGATCGAGCGGGGCCACTGATCCGGGCCCTGCACGAATGCCCACAGCCACGAGAAGTAGCCGCGGATGTAGCCACCGAAGCCTTCGTACAGGCCGTTGACCTCTTTGTACTGCTGGAGCTTCTCTTCCGACGCGCGCGGATTGGCCCGCTGGTAGGTGGCAACCGGGTTCCAGCCGATCCGGACGGCGCAGTACACCATGAAGGTGACCAGCAGAATCGTCGGGATCATCCAGAGCAAACGGCGGACGATGAATCGAAGCATGGTTCGTCTTTCCGGACTGCGTCAGAAGGAAACGACGAGCAGCGTAGAGGCCGGAGCCAGTCCGGCCCCTACGCAGATGCTCATCGTGTCATTTCACTTCGAGCTGATCGTTTCCGATCAGAGTTCCTCGATGGTCGGCTCGCTGGCCAGCATCTCGGAGATCTCGAAGGTCTGGTCGGCCGTGGCGTCGAACGGGCTCGGGAGGAGCGCGAACGAGGTCAGCCACACGAACCACGACGAGTTGGAGCACTCGGTGATCGGGTTCGGGCAATCGGGGCCTGGGAACTGCTCGGCGCCGAAGACGATCTGGCCGTCTCCGTCGACGTCTTCCCACTGGTACCAGTCGTTGACCGCACGGTAGTTCGCGAGCTCGGCCTGCGTGTTCGCCACCTTGTCGGTGCGGTAGGCACCGATGTTCGGGAACTGCAGGGTCGGGATCAGGACATGATCCTGGGCCATGAGCGCAATCGCGTCCTTGACCTCCTGCTCACGAGTCAACTCGTCGAGCTCGTTGTCCGAGGCGAGCAGCAGCTCGTCGGCCTCCGGGTTGCACCAGCCGGTGCTGTTCTGGCCCTGGAAGTCGTTCTCCTCGTTCGGGATCTGACTGCACAGGTTCGTTGCGACGAGGTACGTCGGGTCCGGTGCCACGGTGCTGATGTACATCGCCATGTCGTAGTCGAGCGACGGGAGTCGGGTCTCGAACACGCAGGGCAGAGCTTCACAGTTGTCGGCGACGACGTCGAAGCCGGCTTCCGCCATCAGCGGGATCAGGTAGGCCTGGGCGCTCTCACGGCGGGTGTTGCCCGTGTTGACCATCCAGCGAACCTGCGGGACATTGCCCTCGGGATCGGCCCACTTGCCACCGGCATCCTGGGTCCAACCGGCGTCGGTCAGTACCTGAACGGCGCCTTCGGGATCGTAGGTGTCGGCGAACGCCGCGGGGTCACAGTACGGACCAGGGGCGATCGGGCCACAGGTCAGCAACGGCAAGCCCTGCGCGAACGGCGCATAGATCTGGTCGTAGAGACCCTGGACGTCGATCGACTTGAAGAAGGCCTCGCGGTACACGGGGTCCGAGAACGGACCTTCGAGTGCGGGGTCCTGCTGGAAGTAGAGCGCCTCGTAGGAGCCACCCGGCGCGGCGTCGAAGGCTACGTTCGGATCATCGAGTTCGGCGTCGATGCCGGTGTAGGCCTGCGGGAAGATGAAGTCGACCGCGCCGCTCTTCAGCAGTGTCGGGCCATCTTCAGCCGGCACCATGACCATGCGCTCGACCTGCGGGACCTTCTCGCCGGTGTAGCCCTCGTTCGGGACCATGACGATCTGCTCTGGAGTCCAGCTGTCGAGCATCCACTCACGGCCCGAGAACTTGATGCCCTCGGAGAAGTCTTCGGAGACGTCGTTGCAGTCCTCGAACTCGTCGGCCTTGAGCATCGTCGCAAACAGCGTCTTGTACGGCGCGTACACGACGGCCATCTCGACGACGACTTCCTTGTCGGACGATCCCTCGGAGATCGAGGTGATCTGGTCGTAGCCAGTCGTCGACAGTGAGCCCGGGGTGTTGAGGATGGCGTCTGCGGTGCACTGGAAGTCGGCGACCGTGATCGGCGAGCCGTCGTTCCAGACTGCGGTGTCGGACAACGGATAGGTGATACGGAATGCCGCCTCCCCGGGGCCTTCCTCACCGCCGTCGGTGGTCTCGGTGGTGTCGCCCGGTGCGTCCGTGGCGTCAGGCGCCTCGGTCGAATCCGGCGCGTCGGTCGTCTCGACCGCGTCGCTCGTCTCGGCTCCGCCGTCGTCGTCGCTGCCACAGGCTGCGAAGATGACTGCGGAGGCGGCGGCGAGCGCAAGGATCTTGCGGCCTCGTCGTGTGGTGTTCACGTATGGTCCTCCTGGATGGTTGGTTGAGGGAGGTGAGCGGCCGCAGGAACCGCCTGGCACCGCCAGCGTTCGACTACGACCAAATGTCTCCAAACCCCTCCCTGGGTTTGAACGCCCCGACCATAGCAGTACCCCTTACCCAGTGGTAGCCAACGGTGTTTCACCTGTGTGAAATGTCAACCGATCCGAGTCACGTTCCGAACTGGACGATCTTGGCGAATTCGTCCGGATCGAGGCTGGCGCCGCCGACGAGGGCGCCGTCGATGTCCGGTTGCGCCATCAGTTCGGTCGCGTTGGCGCCCTTCACCGAGCCGCCGTACTGGATGCGCACCGCGTCCGCGGTCGCGTCGTCGGTGAGTTCGCGGAGCCTGCCACGGATCGACGCGCAGACCGCCTGCGCATCCTCGGCGGTGGCGGTCATGCCAGTGCCGATCGCCCAGATCGGCTCATAGGCGATGACCAGCGATGCGATCTGCTCGTTCGTTCGCCCGGCCAGGCCGGCCCCGATCTGGCCGAGCACCTTCGATTCGGTCTCGCCCGCTTCACGCTCGGCCAACGTCTCGCCACAGCACATGATCGGCGTCATGTGATGCGCCTGGATCGCGGCCACCTTCTTGTTGACCATCTCGTCGGTTTCGCCGAAGATCTCGCGGCGCTCGGAGTGTCCGACGATCACGTACACGACGTTGAGCTTCTCGAGGAACCCCGGCGACACCTCGCCGGTGAACGCGCCGCTGTCCTCCCAGTGGCAGTGCTGGGCGCCGAGGTGGAAGTCGAAGTCCTCGGTCTCGATCACCGTCTGGATGCTGCGGATGTCGGTGAACGGCGGGTGGATGCTGACGTCGACGTCTTCCAGCGTCTCTTTCGGCACCAGGTAGTGGAGCTTCTGGACGGTCTGGATCGCCTCGAAGTGGTTCAGGTTCATCTTCCAGTTGCCGGAGATGAGCGGTCGACGGGTCATGAGATCCGTTCTGTGGGTCACTGTGTCGCGCTGGGTCACTGCGTTCCGCGCTGAGTCACTGCGTTCCGTCGAGAGCATCGAGGCCCGGCAGGTCGCCGTTCTCGAGGAGTTCGAGGCTGGCGCCGCCACCGGTGGACACGTGGTCGACCTCGTCGTCGAGGCCGAACTGAGCGAGCGCGGCGGCGGAGTCTCCGCCGCCGACGACGGTGAACGCCTTGGTGTCGGCCATCGCCTGGGCGACGGTGCGTGTGCCGGACGCGAACCGTTCGTCTTCGAACATGCCCATCGGGCCGTTCCAGAAGACCATGCGGGCGTCCATGATCACGTCGGTGAACGCCGCCGCGGAGCCCGGGCCGATGTCGAAGCCCTTCGCGCCGTCGGGCAGTCGCGTGCCGAACGTGGCGTATTCACCATCGGCGGTGGTGCCCGTGATGTCGTCGGGCAGATGGATCGTCTTGCCCTTGGCTCCGGCGTCGGCGAGCAGGCGCTTGCACGTGTCGACCTGGTCGGGCTCGAAGAGCGAGTCGCCGATCGGGCTTGCCCTGCGCGGCGAAGAACGTGAAGCACATCGCTCCGCCGATCACGAGCGAGTCGACGACCTCGAGCAAGGCCTCGACGACGCCGAGCTTGTCGGAGATCTTGGCCCCGCCGAGCACGGCGACGAACGGGTGCTTGGGCTTGTTGCGCAGACCGAGGAGGACCTCGACCTCCTTCTGCAACAACCGACCCATCGCCGACGGCACGAACTGCGGCGGGCCGACGATCGATGCGTGGGCACGGTGCGACGCGCCGAACGCATCGTTGACGTAGCCGTCGATGCCCTCGACGAGCGTGGCGACGAACGCCGGGTCGTTCGCGGTCTCTCCCGGATCGAACCGCAGGTTCTCGAGCAGCTCGACACCGGGCGCCAGCTCGGCGAGGCGGGCGCGCACGGGGTCCATCGAGTACTTCGGGTCCGGTGCACCCTTCGGACGACCGAGATGGCTGGCCGTCACGACGCTTGCGCCGCGCTCGGTCAACCATTCGATCGTCGGCAGCGCCGCACGGATCCGGAAGTCGTCGACGATCGCACCGTCGTCGAGTGGGACGTTGAAGTCGGTGCGCACGAGGATCCGCTTGCCGTCGAGGCCCCCGAGCGCCGTCTCCAGATCCTCCAACGTCGGGATGGAGGTGTCGCTCATGGCGCTCAGCGCTTGACCTTGGCGCCGGTGAACAGCGTCAGGTCGACGAGGCGGTTCGAGTAGCCCCATTCGTTGTCGTACCAGCCGTTGATCTTCACCATCTTGCCCATGCTCATCGTGAGCCCGGCGTCGAAGACGCACGAGTGCGGATCGGTGACGATGTCGCTCGACACGATCGGGTCCTCGGTGTACTTGAGGATCCCCTTCAGCGCCTTCTTGCTCGCCGCCTCGAACGCCGCGTTGATCTCCTCGACGCTGGCGGCCTTCTTCAGGTTGACGGTGAAGTCGGTGAGCGAACCGGTCGGCGTGGGCACTCGCAGCGCCGTGCCGTCGAGCTTGCCCTTCATCGACTGCATCACGAGCGACGTCGCACGTGCTGCACCCGTCGAGGTCGGCACGATGTTGATCGCGGCGCCGCGGGCACGGCGCAGGTCGCTGTGCGGACCGTCGACGAGGTTCTGGTCGCCGGTGTAGGAGTGGATGGTGGTCATCAGACCCTGCTCGACACCGAACGCGTCGTCGAGCACCTTGACCATCGGCACGAAGCAGTTGGTGGTGCAGCTGGCGTTCGAGATCACCTTGTGTTGGCTGATCCGGAAGTCCTTGTGGTTGACGCCGTACACGATGGTGATGTCGGCGTTCGTGGCCGGCGCCGACACGATCACGAGCGGTGCGCCACCGTCGAGGTGGGCGCTCGCCGCCTCGCGGCTGTTGAAGAAGCCGGTCGACTCGACCACGACGTCGACGCCGAGGTCGCCCCACGGCAGATCGGCGGGGTTGCGCTCACTGAGCACCTTGAGCGTGTCATTGCCGACCTTGATGCTCGACTTGGTGGCGGTGACCTTCTCGGGGAAGCGGCCGAGCACCGAGTCGTACTTGAGGAGGTGGGCCATCGTGTCGATCGACCCGAGGTCGTTCACCGCCACGAAGTCGATGTCTGCGCCGCTGGCCTTGGCAGCGCGGAAGAAGTTGCGGCCGATGCGTCCGAAACCGTTGATGCCGACGCGAATGGTCATGCTGGTGCCTCCTGGCGTATGGGGGTGGTGAACGTCGATGTCCGTCTCTGACTGTAGTTCCCCCACGGCGCAGGCCCGGAAACGACACCGCCGATTCGACGAGCCGGTCAGCGTGAGACGTCGCGGTGCGAAGTGCGTACCGGCACGCCGCGTTGTCGTAGCCGGGCGGCGAGTTCCTCGGCGACGGCGACCGAACGGTGGCGACCTCCCGTACATCCGAGCGCAACGGTGAGGTAGGTGCGACCCTCTGCCTGGTACTGCGGCACGAGGCTCGCGAGGAGTTCGTCGAACTGGTCGACGAAGGTGGAGCCGACGGCAGTCTCGAGGACGTAGTCGCGCACCTTCGGGTCGTGCCCGGTGAGCGGGCGCAGGTCGTCTTCCCAGTGCGGATTCGGGCAGGAACCGCAGGTCCATCACGATGTCGGCGTCGAGCGGGAGGCCGTGCTTGAAGCCGAAGCTCTCGACGGTGACCTGCAACCGCGATCCGCTGACCGTGTCGAAGGCGTGATCGATGCGCTCCTTGAGTTGGTGCACGTTGAGGTCGCTCGTGTCGATGACGAGGTCGGCGGCAGCGCGAACCGGCTCCAGCATCGACCGTTCCAGCTCGATCGACTCGACGAGGCCGTCGGTGTCGTCGGCGAGCGGGTGGCGACGGCGGGTGGCGTCGTAGCGGCGTACGAGCTCGGGGGTCGACGCGTCGAGGAACACCATGCGCACGTCATGGCCGTCGGCGCGGAGTTCACCGACCTTCGTGAGCACTTCGGCGTGTTGGCGTCCGGCGACGAGCGCCAGGCGCTCGATGTCGCTGGTTGGCTTGGCGGCGAGTTCGACGATCGTGCCGATCAACGCAGTCGGCAGGTTGTCGACCACGAACCAGCCGAGGTCCTCCAACACGTCGGCGACACCGGATCGGCCGGCGCCGGACAGCCCGGTGATCAGCACGATGTCGGCCACTCCGCCACCCTACCGATCCGCCCCGACCACCTTCGGCCACCCCTGCGGTCACCCCCTCGCAGCGATGAGCCAACCGACCGCATACGGCGGTTTCGCTCATCGCAACCCGACGCAACCGGGCTCCCATGAGCGAAGCGACCGGATACGGCGGTTTCGCTCATCGCAGGTCGCCCGGCTGGCGATGTCAGGAGCGACGGAGGCGGAGGTAGAGCAGGCGCGGGATGGCAGCGGCTTCGGCGTATTCGAAGGCGCGATCGAGGAAACCGTCTGGTGGCGCCGGCTCGACCATGCGTTCCAGCACCAGGCCACGCTCGGAGAGCGCGTTGAGATAGCGCGAGAGCGGGCGGTGCACGAAGCGGATGAACACGCCCTGTTCGACCTGTTCGACCGAGTCCTGTTCGACGAGGTACGGCCCGATCCGCCAGTACTGCTCCGGCGGATCGACGGTGTGGTCGTCGATCCATCCGCTCCCCGGTGTCTGCAGGAGCGGATGATTGAGGAAGAACGAGAACTGGCCGCCGGGGCGCAGCACTCGGGCGACCTCGCCGATCGCGCCGTCGACGTCGTCGATGTGTTCGAACACGAGACACGCCACGACGGCATCGAACGAGGCGTCAGTGAACGGCAGCTCGGCGGCTTCCGATCGGGCGAACACCGCTCCCCCGCCGCGCTCGTGGGCCACCCGGATCTGATTCCATGTGGGATCCACGCCGACCACTCGAGATCCCGCCGCGGCGAGCAGCCGACTGATCTGGCCGTCGCCGCAGCCGAGATCGAGCACACGCTCGAACCCGTCGAGTTCAGCGACGGCCAGCGGCAGGATCTGCTCGACGTACTCGGGATCCGCTCCCTCGGTGAAGCCATCGATCCACCAATCGGCGTGCGCCTCCCACAACTCGTGATCACGTGGTTCCCGGAGCCCGGGCCCCGGGGAACCACCGTGGTTCCCGGAGCCCTGGGCTCGGGGAACCTCGATCGGGTCGGAGTCGCTGGGCACGGGGGCAGAGGTTACGGTCGGCGTCCATGAAGTTCTCGATCTGGCCCAACCCCGAACGCCCACCCGCCGAAGTGCTCGATCTCGCCCGCGTGGCCGACGCCGAGGGATGGCACTGCCTCTGGTATGCCGACCACTACATGCCGAACTCCGGCAGCGAGGACGTACTGCCCGGTGACGTCCACGAGTGCTGGGCGATCCTGCCCGCCATCGCCGCGGTCACGGAGCGGATCAGGATCGGGTCGCTCGTCGCGCCGACCTCGATCCATCATCCGGCCGTTCTGGCAAATCGTGCGGCCACGATCGATCGGATCTCGAACGGGCGCATGGTGCTCGGCATCGGGGCGGGCTGGCAGATCAACGAGCATCAGGCCTACGGCATCGACCTCGAGGAGCCGGCAACACGGGTGAGCCGGTTCGAGGAGGCGATCCAGGTGATCCGATCGCTCCTGAACGAGAACACAACCGACTTCCACGGTGACTTCTACGACATCACCGACGCCCCGGCGAACCCCAAGCCGGTGCAGTCGCCGCTCCCGATCCTCGTCGGCACGGGCAGCCCTCGCATGTTGCGGATCACGGCAACTCACGCTGACGAATGGAACACGTGGGGCGCTCCCGAGATGGCGGGCGGCGCACTCGCCAAGTTCCACGTGGCCTGCGAGCAGGTGCAGCGTGACCCGGCGACGATCTGGAAGTCGACCCAGGCGCTCGTGTTCATGTCCGACGACTCCGACCTCGCAGCGAACATCAAGGGCGGCGACATGGGCCCCCGGTCGATCATCGGATCGAGCGAACAACTCGTCGACGAGATCGGCAGGTACGTCGAGCTGGGATTCGACGAGCTGATCATCCCCGACTTCACGCTCGGCGCCACGCCCGAGGAGCGCATCGACGCCTACCGCCGCCTGCAGGCCGACGTGCTCGCACAACTCACCTGAACGGTTCCCCGAGCCCGGGTCTCGGGGAACCAGCGTGGTTCCCGGAGACCCGGCCTCGGGGAACCTGCCTCAGGCTGCCAGGGGGTCCTGGCGGCGGCGGTTCGAGATGAACACCATCGCCAGACCGAGCAGCACCATCAGCGGCGCCCACTGAAGGAGGATGCCGGGACCGCCGCCGGTGTTCGGCAGCGGCGGCAGCACCGGAGCGATGACGTTGCCATTGTCGGTCACCTCGGGCACGTCCGGGCCGCCGCCGTCGACGGTGGCGATGTTCGTGATCGACGTGCCCGCTGGCGCGTTGACGATGGTGACGATGCTGATCGGCGGCGCCGACGCTCCAGGGGCGAGCGCAGCCGAGTAGGTGCACCCGACCGTTTGGCCGATGTTCGTGCAGACCCATCCGTCGCCGTTCGCCGACACGTAGATCAGGGTGTTCGGGAGGTTGTCGCTCATCCGGATCGGGTCGACGGTGGCGTTCGAGCCGAGGTTCGTGACCACGATGTTCCATGTGGCGTTCGCCGCTTCGAGCGACGACAGCGTCTTGACGACGCCGAGCCGGATCAGCGGGGTAACCGTCGCAACGTCGGTCGCCTCGTTGTTCGTGAGGTCGGTGTCGGGGCATGGCGTGTCGGGCCCAGCTGCCGGGCCCACCGAACAGCCGGGCGTGGTGACGATCGCCGTGTTCGCCACCGACGGGTAGGCCGCCGGGCCGACATCGGCAACGATCGTGATCACCAGTTCGGCGTTCACGCCGAGCGGAGCGAGCGCCTGACAGGCAACCGTCTGGCCGGTGACGACGCATGTCATGCCGTCGGCGCTCGCCGACACCGGGGTCAGCGAACCCGGCAGTGTGTCGAGCATCCGCACCGGACCAGGATCCGGCGTCGGGCCGTTGTTGCGCACCGTCACCGTGTAGGTGATCTGCCCGCCGACCTGCACCGGCTCGGCGTGGGTCTTCGTGATGGCGAGGTCGACCAGCGGCGGTACCACGGCAGAATCGCTCGCAGCGTTGTTCGACGGGTCGACATCGTCGGTCGGTGATGACACCTCAGCGGTGTTGGTCACCGACGGGTAGGCGCCGGGCAGCACGTCGGCGGTGACGGTGATCGTGAACGTCTCGCCGACGGCGAGACCGTCGTCCTTCGTGCAGGTGACGAGCCCGTCGTCGCTCGAACAGTCGGCGGTGTCGGAAGTCGCCTCGGTCACGCGGAGCCCCGATGGGATCGGATCGGTCACGGTGATCACGGCATCGTCGTCGATCGGGCCGTTGTTTCCGACCGTCAGCGTGTACACGATCGGTTGTCCGACGGCGACAGGCTCAGCGTGCGTCTTGGAGATGAACAGGTCGACGAGGCGGGGCACGTCGACGACGTCGGTCGAGGAGTTGTTGTCGGTGTCAGAGTCGCTGGTCGACGACACGACATCGGCGGTGTTGGAGATCGACGGGAAGGCTTCGGGTTCGACCAGTGCCGTGACGATGATGTCCTCTGCATCGGTCATGGGCGGCAGCGGCGCCGCGAGCAGACACTCAATGGCCTGGCCGACCGTCGTACAGCTCCACGTCGACGGATCGACGGCGCCCGTCACGCTGACCAGCGTCAACTCGGCGGGCAGGGTGTCGGTGACCACGACATCGCGGGCCTCGGACGGCCCGGCGTTCGACACGGCGAGCGTGAACGTGAGGTTTTCGCCGATGCGGACCTGGTCGGGGTCGTGCGACTTCACGATCGAGACGTCGGCCACCGTACCGACGTTGACGTCGTCAGTTGCGGTGTCGTTGCCCGGAACCGGGTCGACCGTCGGCGAGGCGACCGTTGCGGTGTTGGTGTAGACCCCACTGTCCACGGTTGCATCGATGGCGACCAGCATCAGCAACGAACCAGCGCGCTGGCCGGACACGAGTCCGCCGCCGAGGTGGGTGCACTCGATGACCTGCGGATCCGCAGTCGTCGGCGTACACCTCCACGGGCCACGCACCGACAGGTAGTTGAATCCGACCGGCAGGGTGTCGGTGACGGTCACCGGGGCGACGGCGTCGCTCGGTCCGTTGTTGATCACGTCGATCGTGAACTCGAGATTGGTACCGGCGAGCACGGGATCCGGAGACACCGGGTGCACCTTGGTGATACCGAGGTCGGCGCGAGCCTGGACCACGACATCGGCCGAGTCGTCGTTGTTGGTGGGGTCGTCATCGGTGGTCGATGCGCTGACTGCCGACTCATTGACGAGCGTCGTCGCATCGGGCACGCCGGAGCCGACCTTCGCAACCACGGTGATCGCCTCGGCGACGCCGGGGAGCAACGTCGGACGGGTACAGGAAACTCGAATCGCCGTGGGCGTTGTACACGTCCAGTTGGTCCCGGCCGCCGAGACGACCGTCATCCCCGACGGGAGATCGTCGATGACCGCCACGTTGTCAGCCGTCGATGGGCCCGAGTTGGTGACGGTGAGCGTGAAGGTGGCGTTCTCGCCCGCACGCACCGTCTGCGTCCCGGGGGTCTTGACGATCGCGAGATCGGCGACGTCGATGACGTTCACCGAGTCGGTACTGGTGTCGTTGTCGGAGTTGTTGTCCTCGGTCACACCGGATACGACTGCGGTGTTGAAGATCTGTGAAGGCCCAGCGTCAGGGCTGATCGTGGCCTCGAGCGTGATCGTGGGCGCGATGTTGGAGACCGTTGCATCGTTCGGGTCGAGCGCAGGAAGCACCGCATCGCGGGTACAGGTCACCGTGTCGCCGAATCCCGCAAGGCCGCTCGGCGCCGCGACGCAGGTCCAGCCGTCGCCGGTTGCATCGTCGTACGTCAACGAGTCGGGCAGGGTGTCGGTGACCACGATGTTCGGTTGCGAATCCGAGGGTCCCTCGTTGGTGACGACCAGTTCCCAGGTGACGTTTTCGCCGGCGCGGAACTCGTCGCCGACGCTCGTCTTGACGATCCCGAGGTCGGCCTCGGTGCCGAGGCCGACGATCTCGTTGTCGGTGTTGTTGTCGTCGATCGGATCGGTGGTGGTCAACGACTGGACCTCGGCGATGTTCTCGACGTTGCCGAGCAGCGTGGGCGAGACGAACACGGTGATGTCGACCGCCGCGGTGCCGCCGAGGGCGAGGCCGCCGACGAGGTCGCAGGTGACCACGTCGTCGTCGGGTGAGGTGCAGTTCCAGTCGCGGGTGACGTTGGTCGCCCGCCGGTACGTGAGCCCGTCGGGCAGATCGTCGATCACACGGATGATCGACTCGGCGTCGGACGGCCCGAAGTTGGTGACAGCAAGACGGAAGGTCGCCTCTTCGCCTGCGGTGAAGTCGGCCGGGTCCAACAGCACCTTGCTGATCGCCAGGTCGGAGAGCGCACGAGGCGTGATCGAGTCGGTGTCGGCATTGTTGCCGGTGACCGGGTCAGGTGTGGACGACGTGACGGTGGCGCCGTTGACGATCGCCACGCCAGGGTCGGCGCTCGGCAGCACCTGGGTGACGATCGAGAGCTGCGGCGCCGCAGCATCGGCGAGCAGGTCGATCGGGCCCGCCGCGTTGCGAAGTGTGCAGGTCACCGTCCCGCCGCCGGAGGTGGCGGTGTTGGAGTCGAAGAACACGCAACCCCACGGCACCGCGGTTGCCGCTGGCGCACTCACGAACAACAGGTCTTCAGGCAGTGTGTCGACGATGACGACGTCGGCGCGCGCGGTCGAGGGTCCGTTGTTGCTGACGTCGAACGTGTAGGTAACGGGGCGTCCCGCGATGATGTCGGTCTGCGTGTGCTTCTTGTCGATGACGAGATCGGCTTCGCCGCCCACGGACGTCTGGACCTCGTCACGGTTGTTGGCCGTATCGGGGTCGTAGGTACGCGCAGTCACGGTGGCCGCGTTCACGATCGGGCCATCGATGACCGCGCCCGTGTCGGGATCGTTCGACACGAAGTCGGCAGGGATGGCGACGGTGATCGAGATGGGCTCGAAACCGTCGCCGGCGGCCAGTGTCTCGTCGGGATCCAGACGCGTGCAGCTCACGGTGCCTGCGGCCTCGGTGCAGGTCCAGCCGGCGCCGCCGGCCGACACGAACCGCAGCGGGTCAGGCGTCAGCACGGGCAGTGGATCCACCACTCGGAAGGGTCCGACAGCGGTGTCGCCAGCATTGTTCTGGACGACGATGCTCCACGTGTACTCCTCGCCGGCAATCGCCGGCGTGGGAGCGTTCGACTTGATGATCTCGAGGTCGGCGGAATGAATGAACGCGTCAGCGAACACCGGACCAGCAACGTACGGTCCGTCGCCGTTGCCGTTGGCGTCGGAGTTGTCGGTCGCACGGGCGAATGCGGTGTTCCTCTGTTCCTGGTCGCTGCCGACACCCGGGTCGGTGGCGACCTCGAGCAGCGGGATCGACCGGAACGAGACGGTGAGCGACTGGCCGGGCCGGAGCGACCCGACGTTGGTCCACGCAAGCGCCACTTCCCCGCCCGGGCCGACACTGGAGGTGGGGACTGGGGTCGTGGTCCCGCTCGGAGCGACGACGGTGGTCGATCCATCGACGTAGACCCAGTTCAGCGGCAGGATGTCTTGCACGTCGACGGTCTTGGCGTCGCCGTCGCCGGTGTTGGTGACGGTGATCTGCCAGGCGAACTCGTCGTCGATGTAGGTGGGGTTGTCGCCGAGGGCCACCTTGGCCGCAATGATCGTCGGGAACCGTGGCGTGACGTCGGCGATGTCGGAGTTGCCCGGATAGGCCCGGCCACCCGACGCCAGGCTCTCGAAGCTGTCGAGCGTGGCCGTGTTCGTAATCGGTGCGCGGTCGATCGAGGCGCTCGTGCAGAGCTCGGCGACGAAGGACACCGTGGTACTGGTGTCGGGCGCCAACGGGCCGTCGACGGTCCAGTTGACCGTGCCCTCGGAGCCGGTGGCGCAGCCGCTGCCGCTCGGGGTGAAGTCACCGTCAGGCGAGCTCACGAACGAGATGCCCTGCGGAAGCGCGTCGGAGATCTGCAGGTTGTACGCCGGCGCAGCACCTGCGGCGTTGGTCAGCGTCATCGTGTAGGTGAACCGATCGCCCGGTTGCGGGGTCGTGTTGCTGACGCCCTTCGCCAACGTGACGGCTGGATCGGCCAAGGTGACCGTGTCGGTGTCGGTGTTGTTGGCCGTCTTCGGATCGTTCGGGTCGTTGCTCTCGAGGCTCGTCGGAAACACGGTCGCGGAGTTGACGATCGGGTTCGGCTTGCCGGTCGTCGGGTCGGCGACGGCGGTGAGGGCGATGTCGGAGTTCGCGCCGGAGGCGAGCAGCGTGGCCCGCGTGCACTCGACGAGCAACGTGGCGCTCGTCGTGCAGCTCCAACCGGTTCCGGTCGCCGTGACCGCACCGATCACGCCGTCAGGGAGTTGGTCGCGAACGACGATCGGACCCTGCGAGTCGGACGGCCCGAGATTGGCGACATTGATCGTCCACGTGATCGGCCCGCCGGGCAGCGCAGTGCCGGACGAGGTCTTTGCGAGCGCCAGGTCGGCGACGCCGACGAACGTCAGCGGTGCCGTTGCGGTGTTGTTGTCGGGGTTCGTGTCCTGGGCGGTGCTCGAAACCACTGCGGTGTTGACCACCGTGCCGGTCACGCTCGCCGCGGTGTCGACGACGACGTCGACCGTGACGGCGTTCAGCGGCGACGGCGTGAATGCCAGTTTGCCGGTGAGGTCACAACGGAACCCTGGCACCGGGTCCGGAGCGACCGACGCCGCACAGGTCCACGTCCCCGTGACGTTCGAGAACGAACGGTACATGAGACCGGCCGGCAGCGCGTCCTGGATACGAACCGTGGCGTCGCCGGGGCCGTTGTTGGTGACGCTGAGCCGGTAGGTCGTGGGCTCGCCCGGCACGTTCGGACCGAGAGCCGTCTTGGCGATCCCGAGATCGGCACGCTCGACGATCGGGTTGGTGATCGTCGAGGTGTTGTTACCGGGTGTCGGGTCGGTGGTGATCGCCGGCGTCACCGCGCCGGTGTTCGTGAGGCTGCCGGTGAGACCGCTCGGCACCCGCACGACGACGCGAATGTTCGAAGACAGCGTTGAGCAGCATGTCGGTGGTTCGGTTGCACGTGACGACCCCGCCCGTCGTCGCACCGTCGTGCGTGCAGGTGAACGTCGGTGTGGCGGCGGTGTCGGTGGCGCTGACGAACGACACGGTCGGCGGCAAGGTGTCGCGTACCACGATCGGTTGGGCGACGGTCGCCCGCGACGTCGAAGGGCCGAGGTTGGTGATCGCGAGGTTGTAGGTCGAGTCGGTGCCTGCGATCAGCCCGGGGGGCGTCACCAGCGTCTTGACGATGCGCAGATTTGCTCGCGTGATGATCGTGTCGGTGTCGGTCGCCGTGTTGTTGGCCAGATCGGTCGGGCGTTCGTAGGTCTTCTGACCTCCGACAGATGCGGTGTTCGAGATCAGCGTGCCGTCGGGTGTGGTCGACGGGATTCGCACCGTGAACGTGATCGCCGGGAACTGCGCTCCGGACGCCAGCGTGTCGTCCGGGAGTGCTCTGCGACAAGTCACATCGCCGGTTGCCGGCGGAGTGACGGGACCGGTGGCCGGCGTGCAGGTCCAACCGGTGCCGCTGGCCGACGCGAACGTCACCCCGGCCGGCAGGGTCGGGATCGTGTCGGTCACGACGAACGGACCGACTGCGGTGTCCGGGCCGAAGTTGCGGACGACGATCGACCACGAGAAGTTCGAGCCTGCGATCGCCTGGCCCGTGCTCGCCTTGGTGATCTCCAAGTCGACCCGGTCGACGGTGGTCGACGCGCTGTCCTCCGCCTCGTACCTGCCGTCGAGGTTGCCGCCGGCGAGCGAGTTGTCGATGGCTTGTGCTGCGGCATCGTTGATCTGTGGTGTCGCCGACCCGTTCCATGGCGCGGACACGACACCGATTCGCGGGATGGCCTGGAACCTCACGACGAGACTGGCGTCGGGGGCCAGCGTGCCGAGGTCGTCCCAAGCGAGCCTCACTCGCGTTCCCGCGATGATCTGCGTCGGATCAGCGATCGGAGTTCCAGGCGTGCCCAGCGTGCTCGAACCAGCGACGTAGGTCCAGTTCGCGGGGAGGACGTCGGCGACATCGACGGAGAAGGCGGATCCACCGCCCGTGTTCGTGACCCGCACCTGCCATGTGACGGCCTGATCGATGTACGCCGGCGGCGTGTCGACGACGGTCTTGTCGATCACGAGCTGCGGGAACTGCGGCGCCACCGTTTCCGTGGTCGTGTTCCCGACGTCGACGCGCCCACCCGACGCCAGGCTCTCGAAGTTGGTGACAGTGGCCGAGTTGGTGAAGTTGGATCCGACGCCGATCGCTGGCGACGGGGCGAGTTTCGCCCGATATGTCAACGTCCGGGACTCACCGGCGGGGATCACCGTCATGCCCGCGTCCCAGGTGATCGTCCTGCCCGCAGCGTCGTACACACCCGGAATGCTGGGCGAGACACCGGCAGCGAGCACGATCTCGACCCCAGGCGGCAGCGTGTCAACGATGTGCACGTTGTAGGCCTCGCTGGTGCCCTGGTTGAGGACCGTCAGCGTGTAGGTGAATTCCTCGCCCGGCTCGGGGGTGTCGTCCGACGCCGACTTCGAGACGACGACATCAGGTTCGATGATCTCGAACGTGGCCTGCTTCTGCTGGCCCTGCTGCTGCCAGTCGTACGTCGGATCGTCGACGACCTCATCGTCGAAGTTCTCGAGATCCCAGTTCGTCTGTGCGACGTTCGTGAGGCGGCGTCCGGCGATGTTGGCCGGCACGTCGTCCACGCGTGCGGAGTACGAGACGAAGACCTGACGCTCGGCGGTGTTGAACAGGACATCTCCGAAGTACAACCCGTAGAGGATTCCTGAACCATCAGGGGCAGGTGATGGCCCGAGTGGGCTCAACGTGATCGTGGAGCTGGCCGTGCAGTCGACTCGGGGCCCGCCGCCGATGGAGACCTGACAGGAGTCGAGCGTCACGTCGGCGAGACCGAGCGGCAGCTTGTCGAGCACAGCCGCCTGATAGAAGTTCGTGTTCGGCGGCACCGTGATCTGCAGCCCGTAGTCCACGCGTTCACCGATGCGGGCGGTGCCGGGGCTCACCGTCTTGGCGAAGACGCCGGCGCCGGCGACGGTGATCTCGGCGGTGCTCGTGTCGCTGTAGACGCCTTCGTTGGGATCGTCCTGACCCGGGACCGTGTTGCCCGTCTGCAACGAGCTCCCGGTGAGTTCCGCCGTGTTGACGTACTCGGCACCGCCGACCGACGACAGCGACACGACGGCGGTGTACTGGCGGCTCACCGCGTTGGCGACGCCCGGCTGGATCGTGCCCAGCGCGAATCGGACGTAGGTTTCGCCACTCGAGCAATCGGCGACGGGCCCGGGCCGGACCAGATCGTTCGGCCCCGGCGACACGAGGGCGACGCTCTCGAGACCCGCCGGAACGCAGTCTTCGATGAAACCGTCATGCAATGGGGGACGGGTGGCGTCGGTCGTTGCGGTGAGCGTGTAGGTGACGGTCTGTCCACCGGTGACCACGTCGCCGGCCGGGACATCGCTCACCTTGTCGATGTTCGGAAGCGGCTGGCGGATGTCGACCGTCGCTGTGTCGGACACCACCGGCAACGGTGACAGCGTCGCGTCGAGCGATCGGAACCGCACCGTGTTGACGCGGCTGGGTTCCTCTTCCGACAACAGACCCGACGCTGTCACCCTGGCCGTCAACAGAACTTCGAAGCGCTGATCCGTCGCAGTGATGTTGCGGTACTCGCCGGGTGTCGCCCCTCCCGTGAAGTCGACGGTGCCGGTCGCCGAGTCGAACGACACGCCCGCGGGGACAGAAGCGGTCGTCGCCGACTCCGCGTTCGGATAGAAGGTGAGCGAGGGACTCACGACCGGCGCCGGCGGCGCTGGATCGAGCGCGAGATTGGCCGGGAGCGTGTCGGCGAGGGTGGCACCGATCACCGTGGTCTGGGCGGGGATGTCGACGAAATAGCGGTAGGTGACGTACTCGCCGATCACAGCCTGCGCGCGTTCGCCGACGACAGGGAGTGCTGTGGTCGGAGCAGGCGTGGCGTCCGAGATGGTGTTGTTCGTCTCGTCGATCCACGACGTGACGAACTTCGACACCTCGGGTCCAGGCGTTTCCACCCACGAGTCGTCGCGCGCCTCTGGCGTATTGGCGACCGGGTTCAGGCTCGGGTCGATGTTGTTCTGCGGTACGTAGCCCGACGCCACCACGTTCTCGAGGTTGGTGAAGCCGCCGTAGCGTCGGAGCCCTGCGTCGTTGTCGAATCTCGTCGACACGCTCGTGGGCGTCGGGATCCGCATCGAGTACGTCACGGACTCGGTCACCGGCGGCGTCCCGGCGACCTCGTCGCCCGGGAACAGGCCGTAGTCGTCAGGATCATCGCCGGGGGCGATCTCGAAGAACCAGCGGATCACGCTCGTCGAGGTGGTGTTCGTGTAGGGGTTCGTCGTCGATGCCGACGACTGGCCCGGGTTGAGACACTCGCCGACACTGGCCGGTCCGAAGTTCTCGATGTTCGAGATCGCCGAGCAGCTGACCTGACTCGGCAGAACGTCGAGCACGTCGAGTTCGCGGACAGAGAACTCGTTGAAGTCGCTTGCCGTGCCGAGATTGGTCAGGTCGATGCGGAATGTGACCAGGTCGGCTTGTCGCACCTGGACGCCATCGATGTCGCTGTTCGCCGGGTTCTCGGGAACCGGATCACCGTTCACCGAAGCGACGCCCTTGACCACCTGGACCGGCGGCGGTGGCACGATGCCGAAGTTGGCCTCATCACGGAACGACTGCGCCTGGCCGAGCGAGTTCTCGGTGCGCATCTTCATCAAGTTGCCGGTAATGACGGCGTTGTCGTTCAACGGCACCTCGACGACCTCGACGGCGAACACGACCTCGAACACACCGCCCTTGTTCACATACAGGTCGCCGTTGGCGTCGGAGGTACCCAGGTTGAAGGTGATCGGTCCGTCGACGAGCGGATCGGTCACCGGGTCGGGCAGATTCGGCGTCGCAAACGGCACCGTGTTGACGCCGGCCACGGCGCGGATCGTTCCATTCACGTACTTCGTGCCGAGCGGCACGAAGTCGGTGACGACCGCATTTCGGCTGAACGTCGCCTCGTCGAAGTCGACTCGGAGGCGGAAGCAGATCTGGTCGCCGAGCCGGAAGCCGAGCTCGTCGACATCGGCGGCGATCGGTGTGGCGTCGGCCGAGATGTACTGATCGGTGGTCACACCCGGCTCGCCGGTGTTCTGCGCGGGGCATCGCTGAGCGAGTGGAAGGAGCGGGTCACCATCGAGGCGAGGGGACACGTTGCGTGGAAGGAGTTCCTTCGACAGCCCCAATGAGGTCGTGGCGAGCGTGGCCGACGAGCCGTCTTCGACGCCGTCGAGCGGGTCGCCGATCTCCGGATCGAACCCCTCCGCGGTCCCGATCTCGGGGATGCCTGTCGTTGTGCCGGTGGCATTGATCGTGTTCGTGAACGAGTCGCCGCTGACGGTTGGACGGCCGTTCAGGCTGCCGCCCTCGTACGATCCGCGCATGAACGCCCGGTAGACCGCCTGGAACTCGCCGCTGGCGGGCAAGGCCCCGACCGGGATCGGTTCGAACACCGTCGTGTAGCCACCGGTGCCGCTGGTGATGAGATCGACGGACGCGAACGGGGGCGACGGGTCGCGAGGGACCAGGCATGCCGGGTCGTTGACCTGATAGGTGAAACCATTCTGCGGCATCGGGCACAGACCGTTCGGTACCGTGTCCGTGAGCACGACATCGGACGCGCTCATGTATTCGCTGGTCTGCACGTACACGAGAAACTCCGCCTCGGCGCCCGAGCTGAAGAGGTCATCGGTCGGCTGGACGATCGTCTTGCGGACGCGGAGGTCTTCCACCGAGCGAGACAGGCGGTCGTCGTCGGCCACGTCGGCGCTGGGGACGCCGGGCTCGAGCAAGTTGCCGTCGGTGAAGGTGCCGCTCGCTCGAGCGATGTTCGTGACGGCCCGTTCGGAACGGGCCAGTTCACGGGTCGAGGGACCGGTGTTGTTGTCGAGGTTCGAACCCTGCTCACGCGACGCGGGCGTCGGCACCGTGCCGGTGAAGGGGCGGTTCTCGAACAGCGGGATACCGGCCGCGTACGTGATCACGTAGGGCACGTTCGTACCGGCAACGAGCGTCGGCAGTGTCCAGGTCACCTTCGTGTACACGCCGGCCGGGTACGTGGTCGTCCCGTCAGCGGGCGGATTCTCCACCGTCTCGACCGTGTCGGGCGTGAGGCAGTTCGAGCCACCGTTGCCCGTCGTCAGACGTCCGGAACCCGAATACTCCTCGGTGTTCGGCGCGCTGTTGTCGACCGTCCCGCACTCGAGGAACTCCAGTGCAGCGGGAAGGTAGTCGGTGACGGTGATCCCACTCACGGGTGCGAGATCGGTGACGTCGACGGTCAGGGTGAACGTGGTGGTCTCGTCGTGGACGCCACGAAGCAGCTCGCCCTCGGGGCTCGGCTCCGACTTCTCGATCTGCAACGCCGTCAGCGTGGTGGTGACGGCGTCGGACGAATCGGTGATGATCGTCGGACCCACGTTGGTTGGCTCGCCCTTGGCATTGAACGTCGGGAGTCGACGAGGGTCGACGCCGCCGTACGACTCACCCGTGTTGGAGATCTGTGCTCCGATCACGTGCACGTCGTTGCGCACGGGATCACCCGTCGAGTCGACGTCGACCCTGAAGCTGACGGTGAAGTCGTCGTTCGCCTGCAGATCGGTCACGTTCGACCAGATCAACGTGGTCTGTGGGATCGTGTCGCCGACCAAAGCCCCGGGGTTCGTGTCCGGCACTTGGTTGACGATCACCTGCGGTTCACCGGCCTCGGCCGGCGCCGTGGAGTTCGCTGCGTACGTGACACCGAGCGGCAGCACGTCGCGGAAGGTCAGGTTGTACAGCGGGTCGGCACCGGCTCCGGAGTTCGACGCGGTGATCGAATACGAGAGCGGATCGCCCGCGAGAAGTTGACCGGGAGCAGACTTCGTGGTCTGCAGGTTCGCTGCCGCCTGCACCGGCGACGCGACCGGCGGCACGACGACCAACACAGAGCACAGCGTCGCGAGCGCGATCGCGATCAGTCGATTGGTCTTCACTTCAGTGTTCCGCCTTCACGTCTGAACCATGGCGCGACCTGCTCCTGGGCACGTGGAAGTGCCATCGGCCCGCCCGTGTGATTGCTTGAACACTAACGTGACGATCGCCAGCGCCGAGATTGTGCTCAACAGCTCTCCGGGTGGCAATCAGCACCCCGCGTAGGCCCCTCAGACGGTGTGGAACTTGGCGAACACCGCTTCGGCGACCGAATCGGGGAGGAAGCTCAACCCCTTCAGCTCATCGAGATCCGCCCGCTTGACGGCGTTCACGCCACCGAGCGCCTTGACCAGCTTCTTCTGGCGGACCTCGCCGAGTCCTGGGATCCCGTCGAGCGCGCTCGTGGTCATGCGTTTGCTCCGGCGCTCTCGGTGGAACGTGTTCGCGAATCGGTGGGCCTCGTCGCGAATCCGCTGCAACATGAACAGCGCCTCGCTCCCCCGCGGAATCTCCACCGGGGCACTCCGTCCGGGGATGAACACCTCCTCGAATCGCTTGGCCAGACCCGCCACCGGGATCTCGTCGGTCAGGTCGAGTTCGTCGATCACGCGTTTGGCTGCACTGAGTTGCCCCTTGCCGCCGTCGACCAGCAGCAGCTGCGGCGGGTAGGCGAACTTGCCCGGCTTGTCGCCTCGCTCGTTGACCGGCCGGTCGCGTTCGTCGAGGTACGCCTGGAGGCGGCGCCGCACGACCTCGGCCATGGCGGCGTAGTCGTCGCTGGCACTCACCTCGTCACCGCCGACCGTGTTCACCTTGAAACGCCGATACTCGCGCTTGTTCGGCAGCCCGTCCTCCAACACCACCATCGAGCCCACGTAGTCGCTGCCCTGCAGGTGGGCCATGTCGTAACACTCGATGCGAAGTGGAGCTTCAGGGAGGCCCAGGTGGTCCTGTAGCTCGGTGAGCGCCCGGCTGCGCGAGTTGTGGTCGCTCGCCCGCTTCATCCTGTGCCGCGTGAACTCGCCCTCGGCGTTGCGGGTCACCGTCTCGAGCAGCGACCGCTTGTCGCCGCGCTGGGGCACGCGAACCTGGACTCGCGACCCGCGGCCCATCGACAGCCACTCCTCGTAGGTGGCGAGTTCCTCCGCCTCGTACGGCACGAGCACCTGTTTCGGCACTCCCAGGATCGGATCGTCGCCGTACATCGACTCCAAGATGCGGTCGATCAGGCGACCGGGCGTCAACTCCTCGACCTTGTCGAGGATGAACCCCTTGCGGCCGACGACGCGACCCTTGCGGACGTAGAACACCTGCACGGCGGCTTCGAGTTCGTCCTCCGCGACGCCGATCACGTCGAGGTCCTCGCTGCGCTCGGCGACCATCTGCTGTTTCTCGATCGCCTTGCGCACCGCGAGCAACCGGTCGCGCAATCGGGCGGCGCGCTCGAATTCGAGGTCGGTCGCCGCCGACTGCATGTCGGATTCCAGACGGTCGACGATCTCGTCGGTGTCGCCGTCGAGGAACTCGCACAGGTCGGTGACGAGTTGGCGGTACGGCATCTCGTCGATCTCGCCGACACATGGGCCCGCGCACTTCTCGATGTGGAACAGCAGACACGGACGGCCGAGGCGCTCGTGCTGGTTGAACTTGGCCTGACTGCACGTGCGGACCGGGAACGACCTCAACAAGAGGTCGAGGGTGTCGCGGATCGCGTAGGCGTGCGCGTAGGGCCCGAAGTAGCGGGTGCCCTTGCGTTTCCGGCCGCGCATCACGAGCGCCCTCGGCCACTGCTCGTCGATCGTCACGGCGAGGAACGGATAGCTCTTGTCGTCACGCAGGCGCACGTTGAAGCGCGGATCGTGCTGCTTGATGAGCGAGAACTCGAGCATCAACGCTTCGACCTCATTGCGCACGATCGTCCACTCGACCGACTCGGCGGTCTCGACCATCTGCGCGGTGCGCGGATGCAGGTTGCGCGGGTCCTGGAAGTAGTTCGACAGGCGCTGGCGGAGGTTCGACGCCTTGCCGACGTAGATCACACGACCGTGGACGTCCTTGAACTGGTACGAGCCCGGCGCCTCGGGGATCGTGCCCGCCGGGGGACGCTTCACCATCTCGCTGCCACCATGACGCCTCAAGCATACGGACGGCCAGATACCGTGATGCCCGATGTCCGACCAGTTCGCCGCCGCCTTCCGCCGACGACCCAACGACGGCTGGTTCCGTGCGGGCAACTTCGACATCACCACCACCGACATTCTGTGTGGGCTCTCGATCGTGTCGATGTTCCTCTGGGGACTCTTCCGCGACGCGTGGGACCGCCTGTGGTTCGCTCCCGTGCTGGTACGGGACTTCGAAGTCTGGCGACTGGTCACCTGGCCGGTCGCCACCGAGCCGGCGATCTGGCCACTGCTCGGCATCGTGTTCTTCTACCTGTTCGGCCAACAGCTCGAATCGCTGTTCGGGCGCGGCAAGTTCCTGGCCTGGGTGCTTGCGCTCACGATCGCGCCGGCACTCATCCTCACGATGCTCGGCCCGCTGTCCGACAGCATCGACTTCATGATCCAGTACGGCCTGAACACGCTGTTCCTGGGCGGCATCTGGGTGTACGCGGCGACCTATCCCGGCGTCAAGTGGTTCGACGTGATCCCACTGTGGGCGCTCGCAGCGATCTTCACGGTGCTCAACTTCCTGCAGTTCACCGGCACCGACCAGACCGGTCAGGTGATCTTCCTGCTCGTGTCGATCGGCGTGGCGCTCTTCGCCGGTCGGTCGCTCGGCCTCGCCACTGGCTGGCCGATCCCGCATCTGCCGCTCGACGGCGTCGGGACGTCGAAGCCCAAGAAGCGCAAGTCGAAGCCCTCGGGTGGCTCCGGACCGTCGAAGTCGGGCGGTGTCGTGCAAGGGCCATGGAAGAACGCACCGGCGCCGATGCCGCCGCCGAACGCTCCCTCGGCCGCCGACCAGATCGAACTCGATGCTCTGCTCGACAAGATCGGCGCCAACGGCATGGACTCGCTCACCGGCGACGAGAAGAAGCGCCTCAACGACCTCAGCAAGCGCCTCCGCAACCGCTGACGCGTCACGCTCGCCCCGCACAGCGCAGCGATGAGCGATGAGCGATGAGCGATGAGCGATGAGCGATGAGCGATGAGCGATGAGCGATGAGCGAAGCGACCGATACGGCGGCTTCGCTCAGCGCAGCCAGCCCGACCGACCCAGCGATGAGCGAAGCGACCGAATACGGCGGCTTCGCTCATCGCAGCCAGCCCGACCGACCCACCGATGAGCGAACCAACCGAATACGGCGGTATCACTCATCGCAGCCAGCCCGACCGACCCACCGATGAGCGAACCAACCGAATACGGCGGTTTCACTCATCGCACCCAGCCCGACCGACCCACCGATGAGCGAACCAACCGAATACGGCGGTTTCACTCATCGCACCCAGCCCGACCGACCCACCGATGAGCGAACCAACCGAATACGGCGGTTTCACTCATCGCAGGGGGTTCCGGCGGTGCGACCTCGGTAGCTTTGACCGGACCGACTCTCTCCGACGACATCACGTCCTGGAGGTTCGAAGTGGCCACTCTCAGCTCAAGCGCCCACGCGCTGCTCGCACGCCAGCACGGTGTTGCGTCGACACAACAGTTGCTCGACGCCGGACTGTCGATGCGCCAACTCCAGCGGTTGCAGCACGACGGTGGGCTCGAACTCGTGCTGCGGGGCGCCTACCGGACACCCAGTGCCCCGGTCACCGAGCTGAGCCAGTGCGCAGCAGTGTGTTCGGCGCGGCCTGATGTCGCCATCGCCGGTCCGACCGCCGGCCGTCTGTGGGGCTTTCGCCGGCTGCCGCCCGACCAACGGATCCACGTGCTCGCACCACCGGCGAGCAACCCGGCAATCGCCCGCTGGGTCGTCCCGTACCGCACGGCCGCTCGGCACGCCCACGACGTGATCGAACGCGACGACGGCATCAGGATCACGTCGAGAGCACGGACGAGCTACGACCTCGCTCGCTGGCTCGGGCCGGATGACCTCCTGTCGGTGATCGAGCAGGCAGCGCACGACGGACGGCTCGTCGACGACGACTTCCTGGATGTGGTCGCCGACTGGCTGTCGCCGCGACGGCCATGGGCCAGAGCGTTCCTCCAAGCCGTCGACCGTCGATTGCCGGGCGGGCCGGCCGAGTCGCATCCTGAGGTCCGCGTCGCCGATGCGTTGTCCAGCGCTGGCGTGATCGGCCTGGTTCGCCAACATCGAATCGATCTCCCCGGCCACGGCGAGATCCGTTTCGATCTCGCCATTCCCGGCCTGCGGTGGGCAATCGAGGTCGACCTGCATCCTCGCCATCGCGAGACGATGGGAATCGCCGCGGATGCCCGTCGCGATCGCGCCGCCCGCACCGTCGGGTGGACCACCACGCGCATCACCAAGTCCCAGTACGACGAACGATTCAACGAGACGATCGCCGAGGTCGCCTCGTTCCACGCCGATCTCCGCCGCCGCCTCGCCGGATGACCCCCGACTCGACCCACCGATGAGCCAACTGACCGGATACGGCGGTTTCGCTCATCGCACACCCGATCAGGGTGCTGGGCGGAGATTCGGAGAGGTCGCCGCGGTGTACCAGGCGAGCACGAGCAGCACAGCCGCGAGGACGGTTGCGCCGTCGGCGAGAAGGTGGAACCCGAACGATGCCTTCACGAACCCCGAGCTGAGCGCGGCCGTGGCTCCGCACAAGCTCAATGTGAGATCACCGGTCCCCTGCACCTCGACGCGTGACGCCTCAGGCACGGACGCCGTCAGGATCGTCGTGCCCCCGATGAGACCGAAGCTCCATCCGAGTCCGAGGAAGAACAGCCCGACGAACATCAGCACCGGCACGTACCCCGCAAGCACGGTGGTGATGGTTCCCGCCCCGAGGATGATCGCACCGACCTGGATCGCACGGACCGGGCCGCGGTGGTCGACGAACCGACCGACGAACGGAGCCAGCCCGTACATGCCCACGATGTGCAGCGCGATCACGAACGCCGACAAGTCGGCCTGGCCGTGGTCCTTCATGTGCGGAGGGGTCATCGTCATCACGCCAACCATCGCCGCCTGCGAGATGGCCATCGCAGCAATGCCGAGACGCGCCCCCGGCGACGCCCAGATCACCGTGGCCGACGACCGTACGACGCGAGTGAGTTTGGTTCGCTCGGCGTGTGGATCGATTCCGCCGATCACCTCGAGCGGATCTGGACGCAGCCGAACCCATACGACCGTCGCCGCCACGACGAAGAACGCCGCCGCAAACAGGAACGGACCGACCAGCGGGTCGAGCCCGAGGCGTTCCGCCACCGCCTTCTCGAACGGCGTCAGCAGCGGACCGAGGGCTGCGCCGAGCGTGCCGACCCACACGATGGCAGCGATCGATGCACCCTGCTTGTCGGGTTCGGCCAGGTCGGCGGCCACGTATCGCTGCTGCAGCGTGGCCGCCTGGCCCGCACCGAACGCCACCATTCCCAACAGAAAGAGCGGGAACCACCGCAACTGTCCGCCGGTGGCGGCAACGGACGCGCCGAGCGCACCGATCGCCAGCACCCGCCAGAGCCCGATTCGACGGCCGCGCCGCCGCATGAATGCTGCGAGCGGGATGGCCGTGAACGCAGCGCCGACGGTGAACGAGGCGCTGCCCATCCCCGCAAGGCGGTCGGAGCCGAGCAGGTCGCTCGCCAGCAGCGACACGACGGCCACCATCCCGGCCACCGCCGCTTGGCCAGGGACCTGAGCGAACCGCAGCGAGCGCAGCGTGCGGCGTTGCAGCGCCTCCCGGTCGACGCCGGTGTCAGCCAGTGCGTCGACCACGCAGGCAGTCTGTCACTTCCACCGATGAGCCAACCGACCGCATGCGGCGGTTTCGCTCATCACACCCAGCCAGCCCGACCCACCGATGAGCCAACCGGCCGCATACGGCGGTTTCGCTCATCGCACGGGACCGGGTGGGTCAGAGCACGTCGCGGAGGAAGCGGCCGGTGTGGCTGGCGTCGAGGGAGGCAATGTGTTCGGGCGGGCCTTCGCCGACGATCATGCCGCCGCCGGTGCCGCCGTTCGGCCCGAGATCGATCACCCAGTCGGCGGTCTTGATGACGTCCAGGCTGTGCTCGATCACCAGCACCGTGTTGCCCTGATCGACGAGACGCTGCAGCACGGTGAGCAGTCGTCGGACGTCGTCGAAGTGCAAGCCGGTGGTCGGCTCGTCGAGCAGGTAGATCGTGTGGCCGGTGGACCGTTTGGCCAGCTCTGCCGACAGCTTCACCCGCTGCGCTTCGCCGCCCGACAGCGTCGGTGCCGACTGACCCAAACGCACGTACCCGAGTCCGACGTCGACCAGCGTCTGCATGTAGCGGGCGATCCCCGGCTGGTTGGCGAAGAAGTCGACCGCCTCGGCGACCGGCATGTCGAGCACCTCGGCGATGTTCTTCCCCTTGAACTCGATGTCGAGCGTGTCGCGGTTGTACCGGGCGCCGTGACACACCTCGCACGGCACGTACACATCGGGCAGGAAGTGCATCTCGATCTTCAACGTGCCGTCGCCGGAACACGCCTCGCAGCGCCCGCCCTTGACATTGAACGAGAACCGCCCCGGCATGTAGCCGCGGACCTTCGCCTCGTTGGTGGAGGCGAACAGCTTGCGCACGTTGTCGAACACGCCGGTGTAGGTCGCCGGGTTCGATCGCGGGGTGCGACCGATCGGCGACTGGTCCATGTCGATCACCTTGTCGAGGTACTCGATGCCGGTGATTCGCTTGTGCTTGCCGGCCGACATCTTCGACTTGTAGATCCGCTGCATCAGCACCGGCAACAGGATGTCGCGCACGAGCGTGGACTTGCCCGACCCCGACACGCCGGTGAC
This sequence comes from Ilumatobacteraceae bacterium, assembly GCA_963828415.1. Taxonomy (GTDB): domain Bacteria; phylum Actinomycetota; class Acidimicrobiia; order Acidimicrobiales; family Ilumatobacteraceae; genus Sva-07. The sequence goes on along the minus strand of CAWHEI010000009.1, from coordinate 478,814 downwards.
CGCCACGAAGTTGCCGAGCGGGATGTCGACGTCGATGTTCTGCAGGTTGTGCTCGCGGGCGCCCTCGATGCGCAGCGACTCGAGGCCCTGCGGACGGCGCGCCTCGGGCACCGGGATCGACTTGCGACCCGACAGGTACTGGCCCGTCACCGATTCCTTGACCTTGAGAATCCCGGGCACCTTGCCGGAGTAGACGACCTCTCCCCCGTGCTCGCCGGCGCCCGGACCGATGTCGACGATCCAGTCGCTCTCGCGGATCGTCTCCTCGTCGTGCTCGACCACGATGACCGTGTTGCCGAGGTCGCGAAGCCGTGTGAGCGTGTCGATCAACCGGCGGTTGTCGCGCTGATGCAGCCCGATCGACGGCTCGTCGAGCACGTAGAGCGTGCCGACCAGCCCGGAGCCGATCTGCGACGCCAGCCGGATGCGCTGCGCCTCGCCGCCGGCCAAAGTGCCAGCCGCCCGCGACAGAGTGAGGTAGTCGAGGCCGACGTCGAGCAGGAACCCGAGGCGGGCATTGATCTCCTTGGTGACTCGCTCGGCGATCATCCGGTCGCGTTCGGAGAGTTCGAGTGCGGCGAGGAACTTGGCCGACTCGCCGATCGACATGTCGGACACTTCGGAGATGTGCTTGCCCTCGATCGTTACCGCCAGCGTCGACGGCTTGAGTCGGGCACCGTCGCAGGTGCTGCACGGCACGAGGCGCATGTACCCCTCGTACTGGTCGCGGGCCCACTCGCTGTCGCTTCCCTCGTGACGCCGCTTGATCCACGGGATCACGCCTTCGTACTCGGTCGAGTACGACCGCGACCGCCCGTAGCGGTTCTTGTACTTCACGGTCATCTTGCCCTTCACACCGTGCAGCACGACCTTCTGCTGCTTGGCGGTGAGCTTCTCCCACGGCGCATTCATGTCGATGTCGTGCACCTCGGCGACCGACTCGAGCATGCGCGTGAAGTACTGCGTATTCGCGCTGCGCCACGGAGCAATCGCGCCGTCGAGCAGCGACAGTTCGGGGTCCGGGATGATCAGCTCGGGGTCGACCTCGAACGTGGTGCCCAACCCGTCGCACGCCGCACACGCTCCGTACGGGGAGTTGAACGAGAAGTTGCGCGGCGCCGGCTCGTCGTAGCTGGTTCCGCACACTGGACACGCGAGGTGCTGGCTGAACGTGAGCGTTTCGGGCTGGCCCTCGCCCTCGCGGGGCACCACCTCGATCTCAGCGACACCGTCCGCCAGGCCGAGCGCCTGTTCGAGCGACTCGGTGAGGCGACGCTCGATGCCCTCCTTGAGCACGAGTCGGTCGACGACGATTTCGATCTTGTGGTTCTCGTACTTGGCGAGCCGTTCGTCGCGCTTGAGGAACTCGTCGATGTCGACGGTCTCGCCGTCGATGCGGGCGCGCACGTAGCCCTGCCCGGACATGTCGGCCAGCAGGGTGTCGTACTCGCCCTTGCGACCGCGCACCACCGGCGCGAGCACCTGGAAGCGGATGCCGTCGTCCATGTCGAGGATGCGGTCGACGATCTGCTGCGGCGTCTGGCGCTGCAGCCGGGTGCCGTCGTTCGGGCAGTGCTGGATGCCGATGCGCGCGTACAGCAGGCGCAGGTAGTCGTAGACCTCGGTGATCGTGCCCACGGTGGAGCGTGGGTTGCGGCTCGCCGACTTCTGGTCGATCGAGATGGCCGGCGACAACCCTTCGATCACGTCGACGTCGGGCTTGTCCATCTGCCCGAGGAACTGACGGGCGTAGGAACTCAGCGACTCGACGTAGCGACGCTGACCCTCTGCGTAGATGGTGTCGAACGCCAAGCTCGACTTTCCCGAGCCCGACAGACCGGTGAACACGATCAGCTTGTCGCGCGGCAGCTCGACGTTGACGTTCTTGAGGTTGTGCTCCCGGGCACCGCGAACGATGATCTGAGCCTCGTCGGATTTCGACTTCGTGGAGCGCTGACGGGTGGTGGTGGCGGCCATCAGCGCACGATCCTATCGCCGAACATGTGTTCCACAGCGCAGCTCTCTGTTCGACCGCTGCTGCGATCGACGGTGGCCAGGCACTCAGATGGAGTACTGCATCGCCGAGCGCTCGCTGACGCGCCCAGCGATCAAATCGCCGACGAACGCACTGTGTGCCGGATGGTCCCGGTACGCGATGTAGTCGTCGACCGAGTCGAAATCGGCCACGACGACGTAGTCGAAGTTGCCATCGTTCACGCCAGCATCGGGGCCGTGGAGGTATGAACGGATCAGCGCGATGGCTGGCGGCAACTCGTCGAGGCGTCGGGTCACTTCGTCGACGTGCGTCTGATCCACGCCCTCGGCCCACCGGAACATCACCACATGACGGAACACGTCAGCTCCCACTCTCGTCGGCGCCGGCGACGGCGCGCTCGTACGTCAGCGTCTCGGCGGCCCAGTTCCCCACCTTCTCGCCGGCGATCGTGCGCCGCTCCGGCCAGGGCTGGTCGAGATCGACCAGACCGCCCCGGCTCACCACGGCACGCAGGCGCGAGCGGTCCTGGAGCACGGTGACGTCGAGCGATGGATCACCGTCGACCACCAGCACGTCGGCCCTGGCTCCGGCCGCAACGACGCCGAGTTCGCCTTCCATTCGCATGGCAATCGCGTTGCTCTGCGTGGCACACGAGATCGCCTCGACGGGACTGAGACCGAGTTCGTTCACGAACACCTCCATTTCGCGGGCATGCCAGTGACCGTAGGGCGTGAGGGCGAATCCGCTCTCCGAGCCGCACAGGATCGGCACCCCCTCGTCGTACGCCGTTCGGATCATCGCTGCGGTCGACTTGATCTCCCCCCTGAAGATGTCCTGCATGCCGACGCCGGCGCCGACGCGCTCGCCGTAGTCGGCCAGATTGGCGAGAAAGGTGAATGTGGGACAGATGGCCGCTCCCTGGTCGATGACTGCTTGCAGCGCCTCATCGTCGAGGAAGGACGCGTGCAGGATCAGGTCCACGCCGGCGCGCGCCGCGTCTCGCGTCGACGACGCACTGCGACAGTGCGCCGTGACCGGAACGCCGAGCGCGTGTGCGGTGTCGCACACCGCCTTCATCTCGTCGAGCGTCCAGACCTGCAGTTCGCCGGCATGCGTCGGGATCGAGCCAGTCGCGTGGATCTTGATCCAGTCGGCGCCATTCTTGATCTGACGGCGGGTCTCGACGACCATCTCGTCGATCGTGTTGACGACCGCTGCGTACCCCACCTTGCCGTCGTCGGGAATGAGACGGCCCGCCGTGCCACCGACCGAGGTCAGCAGCGCTTGCACGCCCGTGGCGATGCGAGGGCCCGGAAAGGCCCCGGACTCGACGACCTCGCGGATCTCGGGCCCGATGCCCATGATCGTGTCGGGGTCCATCAACGAGGTGACGCCCGCGAGCAACAACTTGGGCAGGTTGAACAACGTCACCATCGCCGCGGTCGTCGCCGGCCGATGGAAGAAGAGCTCGTCGTTCGACTGCACGTCGTCGAACGTGATGTGGCAGTGCGCATCGATGATTCCCGGCATGATCGTGCAGCCCGCGGCATCGACGTGGCGCGCTCCCGGCGGCACGTCGATCGTGCCATGAGCCCCGACGGCGGTGATGTTGTCGCCCCCGATCAGCACGTCGGTGCCTCGAACGGGCGCGCCGCCCGTGCCGTCGATGAGCGATCCGTTCGATATGTGGAGCACCGACGTGGCGGCGGTCTCGTCAATGGTGGCTGGCATGTCGAACACCCCGGGTCCGGAACATCGTGGAAAGCGTCGTCAGAATTCTAGCGACGACGGTCCGGTGCGTGCCGATGCGGCGCCGCACGCGTGCCAAGCTCGGTTCGTGAAACGAGCGTTGGTCACCGGCGGAGCCTCCGGCATCGGGGCTGCATGCGCCGATGTGCTCGAACGTGAGGGTTGGCACGTCGTGCGCGTCGATCTCGAGGCGTCCCGCACCGAGGCCACCACCGACCGCGGCGCCGTTCGGCCGCTCGATGTGACCGACGAGGACGGCTGGGAGCAACTGATGGCCGACATCGGTCCGCTGGACGGGTTGGTGACCAGCGCCGGAATTCGCACCCGCAGCATGATCGTCGACACGACCCTCGGCGAGTGGGAACGGCACCTCAGGGTCAACGTGACCGGCACGTGGCTCGCGATTCGTGCGTTCCTCCGCGCGATCCCTCCCGACGACCGACGTCGACGGTCGATCGTCACCATCGCGTCCGTCAACGCCACCATCGCCGTGCCCGGCCAGGCGCACTACGTCGCCTCGAAGGGCGCGATCGCATCGCTCTCGCGGGCCGCAGCGCTCGAGGGCGCTCCCCTGGGCGTTCGCGTCAACTCGATCGCGCCGGGCCCGATCCGTACCCCGATGGCCAGCGAACGTCTCGACGACCCCGAACAAGTCCGGTGGCTCACCGGCCGCGTCCCGCTCGGTCGAGTCGGTGAGGCGTCCGAGATTGCCGAGGTGGCCGAGTTCCTGTTGTCCGAGCGGGCGTCGTACATCTCCGGCGAGGTGCTGTACGCCGACGGCGGATGGGCAGCCAATGCGGTCTGAGAAGCGATCACGACCGGCAGGGAAACGACGACCAGAGGAGACACGACCGACATGGCCTATGAAGTAGCGCTCGACAGCGACGAATGCGTGAGTGCCGGGAAGTGCGTGGCCTCGGCACCAGGCTTCTTCGTCTTCGACGCGGACGAGATCGGAACGGTCGACCAGGACGGCCCGAGGCCTGCTGACGACGTGCTGGTGCGGATCGCGCGGGCGTGTCCGAGCGGAGCGATCAAACTTCTCGCGGACGGCGTCGAGGTGGAACTGTGACCGCCGCTCAGGTGAGCCGGAGCAACCGGCGCGCGTTGTCGTCGTAGGCGTCGACGAACGGGATCTGCCCGGGTTCCTTCGGCGCGTCCCAGCCGGCCAGATTGGTGCCGACGACGAGACGGCCACGGCCGACCTTGCGTTCGAGCAGCTCGAGCGAGTCGTCGTCGTGGACGTGGTTGTCGAACCACATCTGCTGCATCGCTCCCTGGAAGTCGGTCGGATTTCCGACCGCCCATGGCCGGGTGCGGCCCTGGTGTTCGAGCCGCCCGAGCATGTATGCACACGCGCCCCCTCCGTGCGACATGCAGATGTCGAGACCCGGGTGCCGATCGAGCACCCCGCCGTAGATCAAGTGGGCCATCGCCAGCGTCTCTTCGAACATGAACCCGACCGACAGGTCCAGGTCGTACTTGCGGATCCGTTCGTCTCGCAACGGTCCGTCGATCCCCCACGGCGCGGGGTGGATGAACACTGGGACGTCCAGGTCGACGGCGGCCGACCAGAACGGATCGAGGCGCTCGTCGTCGAATCCGATCCCGAAATCGGTCCCTATGTACGCTGCGACCAATCCGAGATCGCCGACCGCCCGGCGGAACTCGGCGACGGCCGCGTCCACGTCCTGCATCGGCAACTGCGCTGCACCGACGAAACGGTCGGGGTGGCCGGCGACCAGGGCCGCGAGTTCGTCGTTGTGCCACCGACAGAACTCGGACGCAACCTCCGCCTCGACGTGGTGGAAGTACGTGATCGGGTTGGGTGAGAGCATCTGGAGGTCGATGCCGAGGTGGTCGTTGAGCTGGAGGCGGGCCCCGGGATCCATGAACGGCGTGCCGCGGTAGTCGACTCCGTCGAGCACATAGGTACCTACTCGGAACCGCGGTCGACCCTCGGGGCCCACGCCGAGCTCCGGCCCGTACTCTCCGGCGCATCCCATCACTCCGGGGAGCACGGTGTGTGCGTGGACATCGATCACGTCGTGATCCTTGCAGCTCGGCGGCCGATGCACGTCGGATCTACCGTGGTCCGGTGCCGCTCGTCCTCGCCGCCGGATCCATGCTGGATCAGACCCCTACCGCGCTGATCGACGCCGCGGCCGCGGCCGGATTCGACGGTGTCGGACTGCGCATCTCGAATCCGGACACCGCAGCTCACTGCGTGACCGACGCGCGCGCCGTTCGACGACACGCCAGCGCCCGCGGCATCTCGATACACGACGTCGAGGTCTACCGCATCGGATCCGACGACGAGCCGGGCCCGCTCGTCGAGCGGGCATCGGCCGTGGGCGCAGCCGCGTTGCTGGTTGTCTCCGACGCGCCGGTCCGCACCGACACGGTGGCCGGTTTGGCCGCACTTGTCGAAATGGCGAACCGCCACTGCATCCGCGTCGCGCTGGAGTACATGGCCTGGACCGACCCCAGCGGGCCGCTCGACGCGGTCGCCATCGCCAAGGAGACCGGCTGCCAGGTCGTCGTCGATGTGCTGCACCACGTTCGTGTCGGCGCCGATGCGGCCGACCTGCGGGCCGTGGCCGAGTCCGGCACGCTCGGCTGGGTGCAGGTGTGCGATGCCGCGGCGGCAGGCTCCGACGACCTCGTCGACGAAGCTCGTCACCGACGTCTCGTCCCCGGTGCCGGCGCGCTGCCGCTGACCGAGCTGCTCCGCTGTGTCGGACCCGACGTCACGATCAGCGTCGAGGTGCAGAGCGACGAGTTGCTGACCCTCGGAGCGACCGAGCGTGCTCGACTGCTCCACGACGCCACACGTTCGCTGCTCGCCGCGCGGTGAACGCGGTTCGAGGGCGCAACCCCCCGCTCCCTGACACACGACGGTCTCAGTTCCCGAGCAGTACGGGGTAGCGCCCGAAGTACGGGCGGGTAGTCGACTCGTCCATCTCCGGCGCGTCGTCCGGGTCCGGGCGCGCTCCCGCGTCGAAGAGCACCTGGACCGCTTCGGGAACCAGCCCGAAGAGATGATCGTCCATCGTCGAGTCCTCGTGGAACAACAGCCCGGCCGCGAGGTCCTGCCCGATACAGGCGTGCATCCCGGAGCCGAACGACAACCCGTATGCGGGGACCCCGTCGGGCGTCGTGCGGTGCGGGTCGAACTGGCCGGCGCGATCGCCGAACACGCTCGGGTCGCGGTTCACCGCGAGCAGATCGATCACCACCTTCGCGCCGGTCGGGATCTCGCGCCCGGACTTCAACTCGATGTCCGCGAGCGCCCATCGCATCGCCACGGGCGACGAGGGTTGCAGCCGGACGGTCTCGTGGGTGCATCGCTGGACGAACCGTCGGTCGGTTCGCACGAGGTCGGCGTCCTCGGGGTGGTCCTGCAACCACGTGAGGACGTTGTGCGACACCCGGGTGAATGCGGTGGCGGAGGTGTGGGCGCCGGCGAGCAGGTAGAACGCGACCTCGCGGACGATCACGTCGTGCGGGAGGTGCAGCGCGTCCTCGTTGGCGAGGAGGATCGACAGGACGTCCTTCGGGAGCTCGTCACCGGCGTCACGAATCGCTGCTCGCCGCTCGAGCGACGGCGTCACGAACTCTTCGTCGAACAGGTGCAACTCGGCGGCCACCTCGTTGCGCTTGGCGTCGCGGTCACCGGTGTAGTGGGCCAGCGTGGCGCCTTCGATGAACGTCATGAGATACCGGTACAGACGCCGGGTCTCGTCGACGGTGCTGAGCGGCCGATCGACGCCTGCGGTGAGCGCCGCGAGATTCATCATCATTCGATGGCCGAGATCGACGAGTTCGGATCGTCCAGCAGCGACGTCCGGCGCCAGCGTCGCTTCGATGATCGGCGGGAAGAGATCGCGTTCGTAGAGCTCGAACGTCTCCCGCCGGAACAGGCGGTTCTCGAGTCGCCGACGGTCGCGGTGCTCCGAGCCGTGCAGGTTGACCAACACATCGGCCATCACGACCTCACCCGCGTCGTACAGTGCCTGGCGGAGATCCTTCTGGCGGTACACCTCCTTGGCCTCGTCGTACCCTGTGATCGTGATGACGGTCGCTTGGTCACTCATTGCCGTGTCCTCCGGTGTTGATGAACCGCATGCTCGCACGCGTCGGTTGCTGGGCGTTTCATGCGTTGGTCACCCCGAGTCCGAGTCCGCCGTCGACGGTCAACACGTTGCCGGTCACCCACTCGGCACGGGCGAGGTACTCGACTCCTTCGGCGATCTCGGCGACCGTGCCCAGCCGACCGAGGGCGTGCGCCGGAGCGAGTCCTTCTAGCCGCTCGCGAGCCGTGTCGTCGTCGAACAGTCCGGCGCGCTGATTCAGTTCGGTGAACACCCCGCCCGGCCGGATGCACGACACGCGCACACCGAGCGGGCCGAGCTCGGCGGCGAGCACCCCGGTGAGCGTCTCGACCGCCCCTTTCGTGGCCGCGTACGGAGCGGCGCCGGGAAAGGCCCGCTGCGAATGCACCGAACCAATGAAGATGACTGCGCCGGCTGCGGCCACGAGGTCGTCGAGCGCGCGCTGCGCGAGCATCATGCCGGCCACGACGTTCGAGTGGAACACCTCGAGCAACTGGGCCTCGTCGAGTTCGGCCAACGGCCCTCGGTACATGTTGCCGGCGTTGTTGACGAGGACGTCGAGGCGACCGCCCCCGTTTTCGACGGCAGCGGAGACCATCGCGTCGCGGTCGTCCGCGGCGGTGACGTCGCCGACCACCGGGCGACAGCTCGGCCCGAGCGACTCGGCGACGGCGGTGAGCTTGTCTGCGCGGCGACCCGAGATCGTCACGGCCGCCCCGCGCTCGGCGAAGTGCCGGGCGATCCCCTCACCGATGCCGGAGCCGCCTCCGGTCACCAGCACCGACATCGACTCGATCGCTCTCACGATGCTCCACCCGTCAACGCATGTGCCGTGCTGGGTTCGGACACCCAGTCGACGGCTCGAAGGATCATCATCGCATTGTCGACCTGGGCGATCGATGCCGGGTCGTGTCCGAACCCGTCGAACACGACCCGACCCTCGCCGAACCGGTATGCCCAGACGACCGGTTGCTCGGCGTCCAGTTCGTGGCGGTGCGCCATCGCCAGCGGCTCGATCCCGACACGAAGATCCAGGTCACCGTAGACCTCGTCGACGAGTTCGATCGTCGGCCCGAGCCCTTCGACCACGGGATGATCCGCGACGATCCGCGCCGAAACCGGTCCGAGCGGTGGGTGCGACGAGACTCCCCAGCGCCACGAGCCACCGAGCACGTCGCCCCACCCTGGCCAGTCGTCGAAACAGATCGGTGCCGTGTGCAGTGCAACGAGGCCACCGCCGAGACGAACGAAGCCTTCGAACGCTGCCCGCGTCGACAACGGTGTCGAGTACGCGAACTCACGCCACGGCGCGTACGCATCGTCGAGCATTCGCCACCACAGGCCGAGCAGGACGAGCGCGTCGAAATCGCCATCGGTCAGCAGCTCGGCTGCGACATCGGGATGGCCGGCACGGGTCACGTCGGCTCCGTGCGCCGTGAGCACCTCGTCGAGCGAGGCGCCGATCGCGTCGAAGTCGTGAGCGTGCGGCGATCCACCGGTGAGCAGCAACACGCGCGTCACGTCGTCGGACCCACCGAGTCGACGGCTGCGGGTCGTGGCAGGTGGGCGATCACCGAGCCCGTGACGCCACCGTCGACCACGATGTTCTGGCCGTGGATGTATGCCGCCTGCTCGGACGCGAGGAAGAGCACGACGTCCGTGATGTCGGACGCAACGCCGAGGCGGCCCAGCGGCACCTTGGACTCACGCGCCGCCCGAACCACGGGATCGGCATAGATCGGCTCGGACATCCCGGCATCGATCAGGCCTGGCGCGATCGCGTTGACTCGGATCCCGGACTTCCCCCACTCGAGCGCCATCTGCGAGGTCAGCAGGGCGACGCCCGCCTTCGAGGCGCCGTAGGCGCCGGCGTTCGGACCCGCGGCGACGCCGTTCATCGATGTGACGTTGATGACACATCCTGGGCGGTCGCCGTCGATCCAGCGCCTGGCCACTGCCCGCGCGACGACGAAGGTACCCACGAGATTGACGTCGACGACGGCGCGGAAATCGGCGACGTCGAGGTCGACCAACGGCCCGAACCTGACGATGCCGGCGTTGTTGACGACGACGTCGGGCACGCCGAACTCGTCGAGCACCGCCTCGACCGCGCGATCGTCGGCCACCGACGCCGAGAACATCTCGATCGGCGGTTCCGGCACGTGCCCGTTCCCGCCGATCGCGGGCTCCGACGAGTCGAGCACGTCGATGACGCCGACGCGGTAGCCCGCAGTTGCAGCCGCCATGGCGATCGCCGCGCCCAACCCACGCGCACCGCCGGTCACGAGCATCGATCGTGGCTCCCCCATCACGGCGCCATCGTAGTCGTGATGGAACTAACGACGTCCACTCACTACAGTCGGCCCGGGGACCGATGATCACGCTGACCACCTACGCCGAGGCTCGGGACGCCTTCCGCAGTCGCGAACTACGCCAGGCGCTGTACGACGCGGGCGACCGCCTGATGCACGGCGTCATCGTGAATCTCCACGGCGACGAACACCTCGCGCGGCGACGTCTCGAGAACCGGCTGTTCCGCCGCGACACGTTCGCATGGTACGAACGCGAACGCATCCCGCGGATCATCCAGGTCGTGCTCCGCGACCCGGTGCAGCAGGGACGAGGCGACCTGCTCGGCCTGGCACGGCGGACGATGATGACGCTGTCGCTGGACGTCGCCGGCGTGGACCTTCCTCCCGACGCCGATGCATTCGACCGCTGCTACGAGCTGATGGACGATCTCGCCCGCGCGTCGACCGTCGCCCACGCCGTCGGTGACACTCGTGCGATCATCCAGGCGGGCGACGAGGCACTCGCCGCATTCCGACGCGAGTTCTTCGAACCCTCACTGCAACGACGTCAACGCCTCGTCGACCGGTTCGAGAGCGGTCACATCGACGAGGACGATCTCCCTCGCGACGTCCTGACCACCCTGCTGCGCAACCAGGATCGGCTGGACCTCCCCGATGCGACCGTACTGCGCGAGATCGCCTACTTCCCCTGGGTGGGATCGCACTCGACGTCCCATCAACTCGTCCACGCGATGCACCACGTCTTCGAATGGATCGCCGCGGAACCGTCAAGTCGATCCGCGCTGGAACGCGACGACGAGTTGCGTCAGCGTTTCGTCCACGAATCGATGCGACTGCATCCAGCGAGTCCGGTCGCGCGGCGCCTCGCCGTCTCGGACGTCACGCTCAAGTCGGGTCGGGTGCTGCCGAGGGGTGAGGAGGTGACGATCAGCGTGCACGATGCCAACCGCGACCCGATGGTGTTCCCGGGCGCACCCGACCGATTCGATCCCTACCGTGAGGTCGCGGACGGGGTTGCGCCATGGGGTCTGAGCTTCGGTCACGGAACGCATGCCTGCCTCGGCCAGGAACTGGCCGGCGGGCTCGAACCCGATGTTGCCCTCGACCACCACCTGTTGGGATCGGTCGCCCTCATGGCCGGGGTCATGCTCCGTGCAGGAGCCCGGCCGGACACGGACGACCCCGCCTCGCTCGACCCGAACACCACACGGACAGTCTGGGCCCGCTACCCCGTCCGCTTCGACGGAGACTGTCCGACCCCCGGCGCTGCGACCTCGCGTCGGTAACGTGAGCGCCGTGTCGAACGAGCACGCCACTCGGGCGCTGCAACTCCTGAAGGATGCAGGGCTCTCCGGGTACGAAGCGAAGGCGTATCTCGCCCTTCTGGCCGCCGGCGAACCGCTGAACGGCTACGAGGTCGCCAAGGCCTCCGGCGTCCCCCGCAGCACGGTGTACGAGACGCTGGGCAAGCTCGTCGCACGCGGCGCCGCGTTCGAAGTCGCGGACGCGACCGACTCGGTGTCGTACGTCCCGCTCCCGTCCGACGCCCTGATCAGCCGTCTCCGACGTCGTCACCCACGACACGATCGCAGGGCTCGAGGCCGCCCTCCCTTCGATCGGCTCGGCACTGGCGACTCGCGTCGTCCAACACCTCACGGGTCGTGCCGATGTCATCTCCCGCGCCATCGACGTGATCGAGAGCGCCCGTCGGTCGCTGTGGTTGTCGATCTGGCCACAGGAGGGGTCGGATCTGATCGATGCGGTCAGGGCGGCGGTCGATCGGGAGGTCGACGTGTTCACGATCGCGTACGGCGACCTGAGCGCACTGCCGGGTCGCGTCTACTCGCATTCGTACAGCTCACCCTCTGTCGTCGAGCAACGGCTGCAGTGCCGCCTGTCGATCGTGGTCGCCGACCACGATCAGGCGATGATCGGCGGCGTCACCACCGACGCAGTCTGGGGAATGTGGAGCGACGATCGCGCCGTCGCGCTGCTCGCTGCCGAACACGTTCGCCACGACATCGCGCTCCAACTCACCGCTGAACACCTCGAGGCCGCAGGGCTCCACGACTTCTGGGCGCACAATCCCGATCTCGAGGCGCTCCGTGACGCCTCGGCCGCCGCGATCGTCGCCAACGTCCCGGATCGATGAACGATCCCGAGACGGCGCGGACCCGGCGCGCGGTCGCCGCGTTCCTCGAGGCGATCGAGTCGCGAGATGTTCGGGCGCTGCGTCGGACGCTCGCCCCTGATGCCACCTGGCAGAACGTTCCCCATGCATCGGCATCGGGCCGGGACGACGTCGTCGCGTTCCTCGCCGGAATCCTCACGTGGGCGGACGAGGTTCGCTGGGATGTCGTGTCGTCGAGCTACGTCGGACGCCGGGCATGGCTCGAACGCATCGACCGGTTCCACCTCGACGGCGAGTGGTTCGGTGTGTCGTGCAACGGCATCATCGACGTCGACGACGCCGGGCTCGTCCAGTCGGTGCGCGACTACGTCGACCTCGGCGAGTGGCGCGGCACGGGTGCAGCCCGTTCTGGACCGCCTCGCCACGCGGGTGCCCGCCGATGTCGTCGATCATCATCTCCGCGCGGTTCGGAGCGGCGACGTGGTGTCGATGGCCGCCGACTACTCGCTCGACGCCGTCCTCGTCAGAGGTGAGGACCGCCACGTCGGATGGCAGGCGATCGCCGACTACTTCGAGGGTGTGCCCGGCCGACTGGGCGGACGTCGGGTGGAGTTCGACCGCGTGTCCACGACGCCGACCGGAGACGTTCAGACTCGCTGGAGGATCTCCGGTGACAGCCCCGGGACCGCCGACGCGGCGACCGGCATCGACACGTTCACGGTCACCAACGGACGCATCGTCCACCAGACCGTTGCACTGCTCGGCCACGACTTCTGAGTGAGTCGCGACCGCACGCGGCTCACGCCGAGTCGGGCTCGGGGTGCTCGGCAGCCCAACGCACCGACCGCACGATCATCTCGTAGCCGGTGCAGCGGCACAGGTTTCCCTCGAGGCCTTCACGGATCTCGCGTTCGCTGATGTCCGGTCCACGCTCGGACAGCAGCCCGGTCGCCGCCATCAGCATCCCCGGCGTACAGAAGCCGCACTGCAGACCATGGCACTGACGGAATCCCTCCTGCACTGCCGTGTAGCCGTCGTGCGGCCCGCTCAGACCTTCGACCGTCGTGATCTCCGCGCCGTCGGCCTGCACCGCGAGCAGCGTGCAACTCTTCACCGACTCGCCGTCGAGCAACACGGTGCACGCACCACAGTTCGACGTGTCGCAACCCACGTGGGTCCCGGTGAGTCGAAGGTTGTCGCGGATGTGGTGCACCAGGAGCGTCCGGGCGTCGACGGTGTGCTCGAAGCGCCGACCGTTGACCGTGAGTCGAACAGCCACCTGGCGGCGCGGCGACGTCGTGGCGGTGCGCTCGGTCATGTCCGTCCTCCGTTCATGAGCGCCCACACCTTCTCGGGCGTGGCCGGCATGTCGATGTGCTCGACTCCGAATTCGGCGAGCGCATCGACCACGGCATTGATCACCGCCGGAGGTGCGCCGACCGCTCCCGACTCGCCGATGCCCTTGGCACCGAGCGGGTTGTTCGGACACGGCGTGTCGATGCGCCCGGAGACGAAATCCGGCAGATCTGCCGACGACGGGCACGAGGTAGTCCATCAGGTTCGCGGTCACCGGTTGGCCGCCGTCGGGTTCGTACACGATCTCCTCGAACAGTGCCTGAGCGATGCCCTGGGCGACACCACCATGCACCTGCCCCTCGGCCAGCAGCGGATTGATCACGGTGCCGCAGTCGTCGACGATCACCATGTCGCGAATCGTCACCTTGCCCGTCTCGCGATCGATCTCGACGACGCAGCCGTATGCACCGGAGGGGTACGAGAAGTTGGGCGACTCCTGGAACAGGCGTTCCTCGAGGCTCCCCGCCTGCATCTCCGGCGGGATCGACAGCGGCTGGAACGACGCCCACGCCACGTCGGACCAGCCGACCTTCTTGCCGGGCGAGCCGCGCACGTTGAAGGCATCGTCGACCACCTCGAGATCGTGTTCGCTGGCTTCGAGCAGATGCGCGGCGATCTTCTTCGCCTTGTCCAGGACCCGCGCCGAGGCGACCTTCACAGCCGACCCGCTCGTGGGTACGCCGCGCGACCCCATCGTGCCGATGCCCTGCAGCACCGTCGCGGTGTCGCCTGTGCGCACCTCGATGCGATCGAACGAGATGCCGAGCTCGTCCGAGGCGATCTGCGCGAAGACCGTTTCGTGGCCTTGGCCGTGCGGGGACGAGCCGGCGAAGACGATCGCCGATCCATCGGGTTGGACACGAACCTGCGCCGACTCCCACGACGCGAGGTGTCCGAATCCCTCGAGCGAGCCGTTGGGACCGAAGCCGGCGATCTCGAGCCAGCAAGAGAGGCCGATGCCGAGCAACGGTCGCGACGGATCGTTCCGGCGCTCGGCCTGTTCGGCGCGCACTGCGTCGTAGTTCATGAGGCGCTGACACTCGGCCAGCGCCCGCGGGAAGTCGGCCGAGTCGTACACGACGGCTTCGTTGTGGGTCTCGTACGGGAACGCCGACGGTGGGATGAAGTTCTTGCGTCGCACCTCCGCCGGATCGAGGCCTGTTCGGCGGGCCACCAGGTCGACGATCCGTTCGATCGAATAGGCGGCCTCGGGACGCCCGGCGCCGCGATATGCCGCTACCGGCGTCGTGTTGGTGGTCACCGTTCGGTACGAGGTCTGCACGTCAGCGATGCGGTAGGCGCCGGCGGCCATCCAGGTGGTGAGCACCGCCAGGCCGAGTCCTGTGGGGTCCGGATACGCGCCGAGGTTCTGCGTAACGACCACGCGCAGTGCCTTGATCCGTCCATCGCGGTCGAAGCCGACGTCGATGTCGTGCTCCTGGTCGCGCCCGGCCGACATCTGCAGCATCGCCTCCGACCGTGTCTGGGCGAACTTGACAGGCCGTCGAAGCCACCTGGACAGCAACGGGGCGACGAACAGCTCCGGGTACCAGACGATCTTGGCGCCGAATCCACCGCCGACGTCCGGAGCGATCACCCGGCACCGCGACTGCGGCAGGTCGAGAAACGTCGCCAGGTAGTTGCGGAGGTGATGGGGTGCCTGGAACGTCGCCCACATCGTCAGCCCCGACGGCGTCCAGTCGGCGACACATGCGATCGGCTCGATCGGGACCGCAGCACAGCGCTGGTTCACGATGTGCAGGCTGGCGCGTTGATCGCAGCGATCGAGCTCACGCTCGAGATCGTCGAGCATCGGGACGACGGTCGCCACGTTCGAGCCATGTGCTGGGTGCAGGGCGACAGCGCCCGGCGCCGTGGCCGACCCGATGGTGGTCATCACCGGAAGTGTCTCGTAGTCGACCACCACTGCCTGCACGCCGTCGGCGGCGCTGTAGCGGTCCTCGGCGACGACGATTGCGATCGGCTCGCCGACGAAGCGCACGGTGTTGCGGGCAAGGACCGGCCGCTCGAGATCCGGCAGCCCACCCGGAAGGTCCGGGTAGTCGGCGAACTCCTCGGCGGTGTACACGGCCACGACACCATCGGTCGCCACCGCGTCGCGGATGTCGATCGCGGTGATGCGAGCATGGGCTTCGGTCGACGTGACGAACGATGCGAAGAGGCACCCAGTGGGCGCGAGGTCGTCGACGAACTGCCCCGAACCCGTGAGGAGACGCGGATCCTCCTTGCGCAGCACTCTGGCTCCAACGAGGCTCATGGTGTCATCGCTTCCCTTCGTTGCTCATTGGGGTTTGATGTGGTGGCCCTCGGAGTCCTTCGGATCGAACCACCACTGCTCGGCATTCTGCTCGGACTGCTCGCCCGACACCCGACCCCAGCCCAGCAGGCGTCCGAGGAAGTAGTCAGGACCGCTCTCCTCTCGTCGCCACCAGCGTCGCTCGCCGCCGTGGACCCGCTTGCGATACGACGAGAACCCCACCGCCACGATCAGCGCCACCGCGAAGAACAGCGACTCGATCCAGGTCGTGCCGACGCCGGCGAGTTGCAGACCCTTGACACCCGACTGCAGCACGACGACGGCGAGCACAGTCCCCCAGACGTTGAACCGGTTCTTGAACTGGGTCGAGCCGAGGAAGGCGGCGGCGAACGCGGGGAGCAGATAGGGCGAGCCGGACTGGGCCTGGGTCGATCCGAACTGCGAGGCGAGCAGGACACCGCCGAGCGCGGCGAACATCGCCGAGGTCACCAGCGAGCCCCAGACGTACCGGTCGGTCTGCACCCCGGCGAGGCGGGCGGCCTCGCGAGCACCACCAGTAGCGAACAGGTACCGGCCCAAGGCGGTGTGTTCGAGGACGAACCAAAGCACGAAGGCGAGGGCGAGCGCGATGATCACCGTCTTGTTCAGTCCGAATCCGAACTCGGTGGCGAGCGACTTGAACGAATCGGGGAACCCGAGGATCGACCGATTGTTCGACCGCCACACAGCGAACGCCGTCAGCGCCGAACTCATCGCGAGCGTCGCGATGAACGAGTCGATTCGTATCTTCACGACGAGGAACCCGTTGATGTTGCCCACGATCAGGCCGACGAGCATCGCCGCCGCAATCGCAACGGGCACCGACCATTGGGCCTCCACCAGCCCCCACGACACCATCACTGCGCTCGCCGAGATCGTGCCGGCGATCGACAGGTCGAACACCCCGGCCGACAAGGGCACCAGCAACCCGATCGCGACCACGACCAGGATCGCGTTGGCATTGAAGACCGAGCGGTGCGTCAACCAGGTGATCCACGTCTCCGGGATCCACAGCATGAAGACCACCCAGATCAGCGCGTAGAGGTACACGACTCCGATGTTGCGCGGGTGGAACGATCTTCCACTTGATCGGCGAGCGCCGCTCGTCGAAACGGCTGTCGATCTTCTTCGTACGATCGACCTTCTCCGTGACCACGCGATGACGCCGGGTCAGTTTGTGCTTCTTCAGCGTCGGCCGGCGGACGACGTCACCGGTCTTCGGGTCGATCTCCACTCCCGTCATCGCCGCCTCCAACGATCGAGCGTGTTACGGACGAGGCCCATGAACCGGCCGCCGACGCGAGATACCGTCGGGGCCTCGTCTCTCGGCGCGTGCGGCGCGCCCGCCGCTGTGTCGTCCGGCGCCACATCGGACTCCGAGCGGATCACCTTGACCCGGATCGGCTCGCGGCCGATTCGCATGTTCTTGCGATGCGAGGTGGCACCGAGCGTCTCGGCGACGAGACGGTCGTCGGTGAGCGTGTTGCCACGCAGCTCGACGGCCACGTTGCCCGAGCGGAAGACAAGTACGCGATCGCAGAGATGGACCAGTTCCTCAGCGTCGGACGAAGCGACGAGCACCGCCATCCCATTGTCCGCCGACTCGCGAACGTGCTGGTAGATCGGCTGCCTTGGCTCCCACGTCGACACCCTGGGTCGGCTCGTCGAGCAGCAGCACGACCGGATCTGTGCGCAACCAACGGGCGAGCACGGCCTTCTGTTGATTCCCGCCGGAGAACTTCTCCATGCGACGATCGAGCATCAGCGGTTGGACGTCGAGGCGCTGCGCCCACTCGTGCGGTGGTACGCCGCATCGCTCGATGGTCGAGTCGCAGCTTGCGTTGCACCGGGCCGAGTCGGGGCAGCGGGATGTGCTCGTACAGGCGCTCCTGCGGTGTCGAGCCCGACCGTCTTGCGATCGGCCGGGACGTAGGCCATGCCGGCATCGGATGGAATCGAGTGGGGTCGCGAACACCTTCTGCTTGTTCACCCGGACCCGACCGGCGAAGCGCGGGCGTCGCGCCGAACAACGCACCGGCGATCTCCTCGCGTCCGGATCCGACGAGTCCGGCGACGCCGAGCACTTCACCCTCGTGGATCTTCAACGTGACACCGCGCAGAGTCATCCCGAACACCAGCGTCGGCTTCGAGCACCGGTCGGCCCACGACGTGATCGCTGTCCGGATACAGCTCGGTCATGGAACGTCCGACGATCAGTTCGACCAACCGCTGTTCGTCGAGACGGCCGACGGGCTCGCCCGCAGCAACCACCCTGCCGTCGCGCAGCACGGTGACGCGGTCGGCCAGACCGAGCACCTCGTCGAGCATGTGGCTCACGAACAGCACACCCGCGCCCTGTTCGACCACCCGGCGAACCTCCCGGAAGAGCGCGTCGACCTCTCCGCGGTTGAGCGAAGCGGTCGGCTCGTCGAGCACGAGCAGTCCGGGTCGCTCGGTGTCCCAGTCCTGCAGGGCTCGCACGATAGCCACAGCGGCTCGTTCAGCGGCCGAGAGGGTGGCGACGGGCTGGCGGACATCGGGCGCCAGCCCGAACGCAAGCAACAGATCCTGAGCTCGGCGAACCTCGGAGCGCCATTTGATGCGGCCGCCCACTCCGGTGTGGTAGCCATGGCCGAGACCGAGGTTCTCCACCGTCGACAGGGTGGGAACGAGCCCGAGGTCTTGATGAACGATGCGGATGCGTTGACGATCGTCCTTGTCGAGTGCCCAGAGGTCGACCGTGTCGTCCGCCGAAGCGCACCTCGGCGCCGTGGTCGGCCTTGACGTATCCGGCGAGCAGCTTGATCAACGTCGACTTGCCGGAACCGTTCTGGCCGACGAGTGCGTGGACCTCACCCGGGCGCACCTGGAGATGAGCGTCGGTCGAGAGCGACCTGCCCCGGGTACGTCTTGGAGAGCTCGCCGACGTCGAGAACGAGCGGGGGGCCCGGATCACTCCGGGCCCCCTCTCGTTCGACCAACTCGGTCGTCACCGACCCACCCCTGACGCGGGAGCGGTCAGCGTGATGGTCGACACGGTGTTCGTCAGCCTGCCCAGAGGGTCAGGAACTGGTCCTGGAACCCTTCGACCCCGGGCCACAAGGCTGATGGATCATCGATGGAGTCGGCTTCCAGGATCTGCAACGGCGAGCCGCCCAGCAGGATGTCGGGATGGCCGTCGATCACCGCAAGCTCAGGTGTCACGGCGATTCCTGGCCCTTCACCCGCGAGGATTCGAGCGGCAGCGTCGATCGCCCGCCAACCGAACAGTTCCGACGCGAGTGCGATCTCCGCCACCTGGTGGGTTCCCTCGGCGATGAACGTGAAGTTCATGGGTCCGCCGGCCTGCGAGATCGCGACGGCTTGGTCGCCGAGTCCGGCCGCCTCGATGGCTTCTGGGACACCGAACATCATGCCGCCGAAGGCGTACACGATCATGTCGAGGTCGGGGTTCGCCTGGAGCGCCGACACGATCGTTCCGGGCAGGTTGGTGCCGATGTCGGTCACTGCCACTTCGGTCACCTCGACCGTGCAGTCAGGACACGCCTCGGCGATCTCGGCCTCGAAACCCTCCTGCACGATCGACAGCACCGGGAAGGTCGGCAGGCCGACGAACAAGATGTTGCCGGTCTCGGACGTGACCGCGGCGTAGTCCGCCATCAGTACGCCGTAGAAGTAGTAGTCGTCGCCGGTGAGCAAGTTCACCGCGATGCCATCTCCGGGCTCGTAGGACTCGGGAAGCGACCACGCGACGACGGGAATCTCCTGCTCTTCGAGGGTGGCCAGCTGCGACTCGAACCACTCGCGCGGGTTGCCGCTCGTCAGCACCACGTCAGGCTGGGCAGCGATTGCAGCGTCGAACGCCGAGGCGACCGTGTCGGGAGTGTCCTGGTGCGAGGCGGTCTCGTACTCCCAGCCGGCAGCTTCCGCCGCCGCCTCGATGCCGACGGCGATCTCCGAGCAGGCACTCACACCGCACTGGACGTAGAATACCTTCTTGCCCGGCTCGACGGCGAAGGGCGTGGTCAGGGGCAGTTCGGTAACGGGCTGGCTGAACGCAGCGACGCGCTCCGCCGCCAGCGCTGCGCCATCGCTGTCCGCGTCACCCTCCGCCATCGTGTCGTCGGTTGCGGTCTCGTCCGGCGTAGTGTCGTCCGTCGCGGTGTCATCGCCGCCTTGGGCCGTCGTGGCCGACGCCGAGTCGTCAGTGCTGTCACTGTCACTGCCGCACGCTGCGACGGCCAGTCCGAGCCCAACCAGCGCTGCCAACAGCCGACGCTGACGAGTGTGTCCTCGAGTACTCATGATCTCCCCCTCAGGAATGCCGACGACCGGTGCCGACGGCGTTTGTGTACCGCTGCATCGGGACTCGCCCGGCGGTGCCGCCATAGTAGTCATGAGACTCACTACTACCGCAACCGTTCGTGGCCCGGTTGGTCGTGCGCGGCGAGCTCCACGATCGGGTCGAGCGCAGTCGGATCTCTGAGGGAATCGGGGCTCGCCACCGATGCCGGATCTGCGCCGAGCAGAATGCGCTTGACCGGTACTTCCAGCTTCTTGCCGCTCAGCGTCGTGGGGATGGCTTCAATGCGGTGAATCTCGTCGGGGACGTGACGCGGGGAAACCTGTGAGCGCAGTATGTCTCGGATGTCCGCTGCCACGACGCCGAACTCTCGCACGCCGTCGGCGACGACGAACAGCACGAGCCGGTCCGATCCGCCCGTGGAGCCGGCGCTGCGACGGCCGCTCTCGCTGTCCACCGATTCGAGGTGCACCACCAAGCTGTCGACCACGCCGTCGACCGCTTCGACGACCCGGTAGATCTCGGCGGTGCCGACGCGGACGCCGCCCCGGTTCAGCGTGGCGTCGGAGCGGCCGCTGATCACGCAGCCGCCGGATTCGGCAAGCGTGATCCAGTCACCGTGACACCACACGCCGGGGAACCGATCGAAGTACGCGGCCGCGTAGCGAGCACCCTTGTCGTCGCCCCAGAATCCGACCGGCATCGACGGCATCGGTTGCGTGACCACGAGTTCGCCCTGTCGGCCAATCAACGCGGCACCGAATTCATCGAACGAGTGCACGGCTGCACCCAGGTATCGACACGGGATCTCGCCGGCTCGAACCACGACGAGCGGACTCCCGCCGACGAAAGCCGAGCACACATCGGTGCCACCCGAGATCGGCGAGATCATGACGGTGTCCGAGACGTGCTCATGGATCCAGTGGAATCCATCGGCGGGCAGCGGAGCACCAGTCGAACCGACTGCGCGAAGGGCGCTCAGGTCAAGTGCTGCACGGGGTCGAAGCCCCGCCGAGCGGCACGCCGTGATGAAGGGTGCTCCGACACCGAACCACGTGATGCGCTCGTCCGCCGCCAGTCGCCACAGCGTGTCGGGCCCGTCGTGGTTCGGATCGCCGTCGAACAGCACGAGGCGTGCGCCGACGAGCAATCCCGACACGAGGTAGTTCCACATCATCCAGCCGGTCGTCGTGAACCAGAAGAACCGGTCTCCCGAATTCATGTCGCCGTGCAAGCCGATCGCCTTGAGGTGCTCGAGGAGGATCCCCCCGTGGCCGTGGACGATCGCCTTTGGCAGGCCGGTCGTCCCCGACGAGAAGAGAACGTAGAGCGGATGATCGGCGGCGACATGCTCGAAAGAGACCTCCGCAGGCGCGAACGCCTCATCGCCGAGCGAGCTCCACGCCACGACATCGTCGTCCGTGTCGTCGAGTTCGACATCGTCATCTGCCCCGTCTCCGCTCAGGTACGGCACGAGCACCAGGGTTTGCACTGTGGGGAGCGCGGCGCGGATCGCGCGCGAGTTCCTCGGAGCGGTCGATCCGCTTGCCCCCATAGCGATATGCATCAACGGCGAGCAACACCGTCGGCTCGATCTGGCCGAACCGGTCGACAACAGCGCGAACACCGAACTCGGGAGCACACGACGCCCAAATCGCTCCGAGGCCCGCTGTCGCAAGGAACGCGACGATCGTTTCGGGGATGTTGGGGAGATACGCGGCCACGCGGTCGCCGGGTCCGACGCCGAGCGCCCGGAACCCGGCCTGGACCCGAGCAACGTCTGCCCGCAGCTCGTCCCAGGTCAACTCGACCCGCGCTCTCGACTCGGAGACGGCGACGATCGCGGTTTCGGAACCGCTGCTGCAACGCAACGCATGTTCGGCGTAGTTGAGTCGAGCACCTTCGAACCACCGGGCGCCCGGCATCGTTCGCTCGGCGAGCACGCGCCGGAACGGCGTCGTGGACTGCACGTCGAAGAAGTCCCACACCGTCTGCCAACAGGCTTCGAGCCCATCGCTGACCGACCAGGCCCAGAGCTCCTCGTAGGACGTGAAGGTGCGCTGCGCACGTGCAGCACACCGTTCGGCGAATCGACCCAGCGCCGTCGTCGACCATGCGTCGGCAGGTGGCCACCAGAGCACGGGCGGGGCGGAACCGTTCATCAGCGTGCTCTGCGATCGCTGCGACGTAGCGATGGACGTCGGCGGGCGTGGGGGAACTCCTCCGAGAACCGCGCCTCGGCGACGTCCGTACCGACGAGCACGAGTTCGCCCGTGGTCGGCAGCGGGACGTTCGGATCGGGGTTGCCCTCGAGTACGCCGTTTCGTTCGACCGCGACGACGTTGCACGCCGTGCGGCGGTGCACGTGCGCGTCGGTGAGCGTTCGGCCGGCGAGCTCCTTCGGGATCGGCGTGCGGAAGACGGTGAGGCCTTGCGCAACCAGCACGGTCTCGTCGCCACGCAGGTGGTTCCAGATTGCGGCGGACCCGGTACCGGCGTAGGACAGCACCGCGTCGGCCCCCGCCCGGTAGAGCGTCGACACGTTCCGGTCCAGCTTCGAGCGCGACACGATTCGAGCATCGGGCCGCAGCCCACGGCAGTACCGGGTGAGGTACACGTTGACGTTGTCGTCGTGGGTCGTGATCAGGATCGCACCAGCCTCGTCGATGCCCGCGGCTTCGAGCACCGAACGATCGGCAGCGTCGCCGATCACATACGTTGCGCCGTCGTGCTGACGCTCCAGAAGCTGCTCGACGATCAGGAACTCGATGCCCTGGGCGGCGAAGGCGGCGCCGACCGATCGCCCAACCCGTCCTCCACCGACAATCACGGCGCGGTTCGGCGTTGTCGAGTTCGACGAATAGCAGGCGTCGTAGGCCGCGAGCTGTTCAGCGGTGCCGGCCAGGATCAGCATCGAGGAATCGGTCAACACCGAGTCGGCCGTCGCGATCGAGAAGTCGCCGCGCCGCCAGATCCCGATGATGCTCACCCCGAGCCGCTTGGGCAGCTGCACCTCCGCCAGGGTTCTGCCCAACAGATCCGTGCCCATCGGGCTGGCCTCGGCGATCCGCAGACCGGCGAACTCGCCGATCACGTGGCTGTCACCGGACAGTCCGAACGTGCGCGCCGCCATCGCCGAGCCGAGTATCTCGCCAAGCTGCACGATGTGGTCGGCGCCGGCGATCCGGGGATGTCGACCGATGCCGGCGAGTTGGCGCTCGCCACGATCTCGACGTCCGGGGCGATCTCCCGCACCGTGAACGCTATGTTCGTGTTGATCTGGTCGGACTGTATGGCGATCACGAGCGCGGCCTGCTCGACGCGTGCGTTGCGGTAGGTCGCCGGGTCGTCGAGCGCGCCGACCATCACGTTGCGACCCTCGTCGTGGATCAGGCCCGCCTCGGCGACATCGTCCACGATCAGCACGTAGGGCACCTCGGCCTGATTGGCACGTTCGATGATCGCGGCCTCGACCGGGCCGAGCTTGGTGAGGAGGAGATGCCCAGAGGTGGACGCCGGTAGCACCCGCGGCGCCCGGCGCCGCTCGCGTTCGGTCATCCACGGCATGAACACGAACCGGATGAACACGAAGGGCAACATCACGAGCAGGAACGTCGACCCGGCGAGCAGCACGACCACCGAGAAGATGCGTCCGGCGTCGGACTCGAACGTGATGTCGCCGAACCCGAGCGTGGTCATCGTCGTCAGCGTCCAGTAGACGCTGGTCGGCCACGAGTACTGGCGGTCCTCGTACTCCATCAGCGTGTGGAAGACAGTGCTGAACACCGCCACCATCACCACGAACACGGCGGCGAGCACCATGAAGGTCTTCTGACGACGCCGGCGCTCGGCCTGCTCGGCGGCGCGCTGAGCCCGCTCGTAGTGCAGCAGCAATCGTCCCCGGTCGTCCGGTTCACCGACCCGGACACGCTGCGAGACCTGGGCGATCGTGGCCCCGAGCGATTTCAGCATGCGCAGCTCACCGAACCCGATGATGTCACAGGAGGTCTGGCGCACCGTCCCCCACCGGACGCGCCGGCTCTGGCACAGTCGTGCGGTGCCAGCCGACGTGCGGACGATCTTTCCGACCGCGATCACCGTCGCTCGCGCGCTGGTGGCCGCCCGCTGGCTCGTCCTGCTCTGGATGGTCGGGGTGGTGGTCGTGTCGTCCGAGCGCGACGCGATCGAGCATCCGCTCGTCTCGTGGATGTGCGTGGCCGCGGTCGCTGTGGTGGCGGCGTGGACGACCTGGGCGGTCCGCTCCGCTCCGGTTCGCCTCTTCACCACCGGCTTTCTCCTCGTCGAGGCAACGCTGGCGATCGGCCTCAGCATCGTCGACGGCTGGGTGTTCGAGCCGGGTCATGTCTTCGAGGTCTCCCAGAGCCTTGCCACGCAGTATCCGTTGATCGCCGTCGTCTCGATCGGACTCGCACACGGTCCGATCGTCGCGGGAGCGTTCGGCCTGCTGATGGGGCCGGCCGAGTGGGCCGGCGCGGTCCTCAACGAGTTCGACGGCTGGAGCGCCCGGCACGTCGTGTCGTTGGTGGCCACGTCGTTGTTCTACGCCGCCGCCGGTGCGGTCTTCGGCTGGCAGGCTCAACTTCTCCGACAGGCCGAGGTCGACATCGCCGACCGCCGGGCTCGCGACGACGTGGCCAGGGTGCTGCACGACACGGTGCTTCAGACGCTGGCGCTCGTCGAACGTCGTACCGCCGACAGCGATCCCGACCTGGCGCGGACCGCGCGTGCGGCCGACCGTGAGCTGCGCCGATTTCTCTTCGGGAGCGCCACCCGAATCGACGACACACTCGAACAGCGTGTGCGAGCGGCGGTCGAACGTGCTGCTCGCCATCACGACTCGGCGGCCAGCGTGCCGATCAGCGTCAGCGTGATCGACACCGCTCCCCCACCCCCCGAGGCCATTGCCGAGGCGGTGGCAGCGGCGATCGGCGAGGCCGTCGCGAATGCGCTCGAGCACGCAGCGCCGAACCGCATCGTCGTCTTCGTCGAGACCGACGACGACGGCGATGTCTTCGCCTCGGTGCGCGACGACGGGATCGGCTTCGACACCGGCGAGCAACGCGTCGGACACGGCGTCGATCAGTCGATCGTCGGCCGTATGCACGACGTCGGCGGCCGGGCCGAGGTGGTCAGCACACCGGGCGCCGGGACCGAAGTGCGAGTGTGGTCGACATGAGTGGTGACCAGATCCGGGTGGTGTTGGCCGACGATCACGAACTGATGCGATCAGGGTTGCGGAACGAACTCGACGACCGCTTCGATGTGGTTGGCGAGGCCGACGATGCCGAAGGCGCGATCGACGTGATCACCGCACGGCGACCCGACCTCGTGGTTTCCGATCTCCACATGCCGCGCGGTGGCGGGCTGGCTGTGGTGCAGGCGTGCGCAACGATCTGTCCGATCGTGATTCTCACCGTGAGCGAGGCCGAGAGCGACCTCCTCGATGCCGTGGCCACGGGCGCGGCCGGATATCTCGTCAAGAGCGCCCCGATCGCCGAGATCAGGTCCGCCCTGCTGGCGGCAGCGGCGGGCGAACCGGTCTTCTCGCCGTCGCTCGCCGCGTTGGTGCTCGGCGAGTTCCGTCGCCTGGCGAAAGCCGCCGACACGAACCCGCTCTCCGAGCGCGAACGCGAGGTCCTGCAGTTGGTTGCCCGCGGGCACACCTACAAAGAGATCGGCGCCGAACTCGACATCTCACCGAAGACCGTGGAAAACCACGTTCGCAACATCCTCGGCAAGCTCCACCTGTCACGCCGCAGCGACCTCGTGCGCTACGCCGTCGAACACGGCCTCGACTGAACCGGCCTGCGATGAGCGAAGCGACCGCATACGGCGGTTTCGCTCATCGGTGACGGCGAGGACCGGCCTGCGATGAGCGAATCGACCGCATACGGCGGTTTGGCTCATCGGTGACGGCGAGGACCGGCCTGCGATGAGCGAATCGACCGCATACGGCGGTTTCACTCATCGGTGACGGCGAGGACCGGCCTGCGATGAGCGAATCGACCGCATACGGCGGTTTCACTCATCGGTGACGGCGAGGACCGGCCTGCGATGAGCGAATCGACCGCATACGGCGGTTTGGCTCATCGGTGACGGCGAGGACCGGCCTGCGATGAGCGAATCCCCCACGGCCGGCTGGGGGATTCACCCGATGGCGCCGATCCGCGGCGACGTTCACGATCGGAGGCATGGACACCACCTCGTTCCCACCCCCGAGCTCGCCGTGGCCCGCACCCGCGGGATCGACCTCACCCGAACCGGAACACCGCCTGCCACGTCTCTCGGCGGCGGGGTGGTTGGCGGCGACCGGGGCGTCACTGCTCCTGGTCGCATCGATCATCGTCGTCGCCGGGAACTGGGAATCGATCGATCCCGTGGTCCGCTTCTCCGGACTGGTGGCGGCGCTGTTCGGCGTGTACTTCGCGGCGGAGGCCGGTCGGCATCGGTTCCCCACCACCGCCACGGCGCTTGCCACCCTCGCAGCGTGCCTCACCGCGCCGGTCGGAATTGCTGCCGCGGCCACGCTCGGTCAGCCGTGGTCGGTGTGCACGCTCGTCGGCGGAGTCGCTGCGCTGGTTGCCACCGAAGTGCAATCTCGTCGTTGGAACGTCGCCCCGCTGAAGGCAGCCACGGTCATCGCCTTCGGGTTGGCCGCGGTCGGACTCTCGGCGTTGACCGCAATCCCGGTGTCGGTCATCGGCGCGGTCGGCGCCGTCGCCGGGTTGCTGCTCGGTTCGACCCGTCGGACCCTGACGCTCGCCGTTGCGGTCGGCGCCATGCCCCTCCTCGTCGCGCTCTCCGATGCGGGCATCGGAACGGGGACGCTCGCGAGGATCGGTGCGACGGGCGACGTGCTCGTGTGGTCGGCGCCGCTGTCGTGCGCGATCGCTGCCGCCGTGATCGCCGCCCTCGCGCAGCGCGCTCGGAACGCGCCACTCGCCGTCGTCAGCATGGCCGTGCTCGGCTCCGGCGTGCTCACCTCGTTGATCAGCGGCGACATCGATGGGGTCGTCTGGTTCTGTGTTCCAGCGATCGTCCTGCTCGCCACCGAAGCCGTCGCAGCGACCCGGGTCGACTCGATCTGGCGTCAACTCGCTCGCACGGCGACCGTGCCGATCGGCGTGGGACTGGCGACCGCTGCACTGATCTCGCCATTGGTGACGTTGGTCGCCCGATGGGATGCTCCGGCCGACGTGGTCGCGGACGATCGTTGGTACTTCCCGCTCGCGCTGTGGAGCGCAGCGTTGATCGCGTGCACCGCCGCCAGCGCTCGGCGCAGGGGCGGCAGCTGGCTGTCGGCCGCGCCGCTCGCCGCAACCGTTGCATCGATGTCGACACTGGCGATGGCGGGCGCGCCGATGTGGGGTTTCGCTGTCGCCGCTCTGTTCGGATGGATCGTGATCAGCGTGGTGACGCCGTGGTCGACGTGGGACATCACGACCTCCACGCTGGCGGTGTGGGTACTTCTGGCATCGTTCGTCGACGAGGGCCAGCCGGTCTTCTGGTCGATCGCACTTGCCTCCACCGGAGCCATCGCGGTCGTGAGTTGTTCGGTCGTCAGCCGCCGAGACGCTGGCTTTCGCACGATCGCAGCTGCCGCGCTCGCTGCGCTCGGCACGGGCCTGGTCGTCGACGAGATCACAGCAGTCGCCGAGGCGGCTCCGTTCCAGATCGGCGTGCTGGTGTTCGTCGGCCTGATCGGCCTCGGGGCGGCCATTCGTCCCGAGCGCTCGACGTGGCCCCTGGCGATCGCCGGGTACTTCACACTGACCGTGATCACCGATGATCCGGATGGATCGATCAGTTGGTTCGCCGTCGCGACCACGGTGGCGTACGCCGCAGCAGTGGCCGGCTCGTCGCGTTCGCTGACCGGCGTCAGGGCTCACATTGCTGCGAGCATCACAACGGCGGCCGGCGGGCTCGCGCTCACCGCCGCAAGCGTCGACGCCGGGACCAGCGTGGTCGCCGCGAGCCTCGTCGGGATCGGCCTCAGCGGGCTCGCGACCCTCGACCGACGCCTGGTCGTCGGCCAGACCGCGGGCGTGACCGCCTCGACGATCGCGGTCGCCATGAGCGTCGCTGCGAGTCCCGTCTTCACCTCGATCGCGCTGATCGTTCTCGGAGCGCAGCTGATCGCCGTCGGGATCACGACCAGCACGTGGTGGTTGCGTTCAGCCGGCGCGGCGCTGACGGTCGGTTCGACCCTCAGCCTGTGGTGGACGACCGGCACCAACCAGTGGGTGATCGATGCGATCGCTCCGCACGGCGCCGACGGAAGTGACGTGGCGATCACAGCGGTCGTCGCCGCCCTGCTGATCGGCGGCTGGCTGCTGCGTCGCACGTTCACGGTCTCGACATGGCTCGCCTACTCCCCTGGCCTCGGTATGGCCGGCACGTGGTTGATCGCCACGCAGCTCCAGGCGGGAACCGACTGGGCGACGTTCGCAGCGCTGGCCATGGGAACGATCGCCCTGGCGGTCGGTGGCGTTCGCAGGCTCGGTGCCCCACTCGTACTCGGCACGCTGATGGTGGTCGGCACCATCCTGGTCTCGGCCGGTGAACGCCTCGCGGCAGCACCCACGTGGGCGTGGATCGCTCTCGGCGGCATCGGCCTACTCGTGATCGCAGCGCTGATCGAGCGGTCGGAGCGTCCGCTGCTCCCCGTCGGCCGCCGAGGCGAGCAGCAGAAATCGATGCTCGAAAGGTTCTGCGAGGAATACGGCTGACCCGCCCGGCGGGCGGCTACTGAGCGTCGCGCAGCTCGCGCCGGAGATCGTTGATCTCGTCGCGCAGCTTGGCGGCGTACTCGAACTTCAGCTCGGCCGATGCCTCGTGCATCTCCTCTTCCAGGGTCTGGATGAGGCGGGCGAGCTCCTGCTGTGGCAGCGACTTGAGGTCGCGTTGGACCTTGTCACGCTCTCGCTGGCGACGACGGTCCTTGCCGGGAATCGGCGCCGAGTCATCGGGGCGCAGCAGCGACAGGATGTCGCCGACGGCCTTGCGGATCGTCTGCGGGTTGATGCCGTGTTCGAGGTTGTAGGCGATCTGTACCTTGCGGCGGCGCTGCGTCTCGTCGATGGCGGCCTGCATCGAGCGGGTGATCGTGTCGGCGTACATCACGACCTGGCCGTCGACGTTGCGGGCGGCGCGACCCATCGTCTGGATCAGCGAGGTCTCGGAACGCAGGAAGCCCTCCTTGTCGGCGTCGAGGATGCACACCAGCGACACCTCGGGCAGGTCGAGGCCCTCGCGCAGCAGGTTGATGCCGACGAGCACGTCGAAGTCGCCGAGGCGCAAGCCGCGCAGGATCTCGATGCGCTGGATCGTGTCGATGTTGGAGTGCAGGTACCGCACGCGCAGGCCCTGCTCGAGCAGGTAGTCGGTGAGGTCCTCGGCCATCTTCTTCGTGAGCGTGGTGACCAGCACGCGGTCGCCGCGGGCGATGCGGTCGTTGACCATCTCCATCAGGTCGTCGATCTGGCCCTTGGTGGGCTTGATGATCGCCTCGGGATCGACCAGGCCGGTCGGGCCGCACGATCTGCTCGACGATGTTGTCGCCCGACACCCGCAGCTCGTAGTCGCTCGGCGTGGCCGACAGGAACACGCACTGGTTGACGCGCTCGAGCACCTCTTCGAAGGTGAGTGGGCGGTTGTCGCGCGCCGACGGCAGGCGGAAGCCGTGCTCGACGAGCATGTCCTTGCGGCTGCGGTCGCCGGCGTACTGACCGTGCAACTGCGGTACGGCAACGTGGCTCTCGTCGATCACGAGCAGGTAGTCGTCGGGAAAGTAGTCGAGCAGGGTGAACGGCGGCTGGCCGGGAACGCGACCGTCCATGTGCATCGAGTAGTTCTCGATGCCGTTGCAGTACCCGACCTCGCTCATCATCTCGAGGTCGTACTGCGTGCGCATCCGCAGGCGTTGCGCTTCGAGGAGTTTGTCGTTCTCCTCGAAGAACTTCAGGCGCTCCTGGAGCTCCTCCTCGATGCCCACCATCGCCGTGCGCAACCGCTCGGGACCGGTGACGTAGTGCGTGGCGGGGAACACGTGGGCTCGCTGCAGCTCGCTCAGCTGTTCGCCGGTCAGCGGGTCGATCGTGGTGATGCGGTCGACCGTGTCGCCGAACATCTCGATGCGCAGCACCGATTCCTCGTAGGCGGGATGCACCTCGATCGTGTCGCCGCGGACGCGGAAGTTGCCCCGGCCGAGCGTCATGTCGTTGCGGCCGTACTGCATGTCGACCAGGCGGCGCAGGATGTTGCGCATGTCGTAGTCGACGCCGACGGAGAGATCGAGCAGGTTGCCGCGGTACTCCTCGGGGTTGCCCATGCCGTAGATGCACGACACCGAGGCAACGACGATCACGTCGCGGCGGGTGAGCAGCGCTGCCGTTGCCGAGTGACGCAGGCGATCGATCTCGTCGTTGATCGATGAGTCCTTCTCGATGTAGGTGTCGCTCGACGGGATGTACGCCTCGGGCTGGTAGTAGTCGTAGTAACTGACGAAGTACTCGACCCGGTTGTCGGGGAAGAACTCGCGCATCTCCTGGGCGAGCTGCGCGGCGAGCGACTTGTTGGGCGCGAGGATCAGTGTGGGGCGCTGGGTCTGCTCGATCGTCCAGGCAATGGTTGCCGACTTGCCCGAGCCGGTGATGCCGAGCAGCGTCTGGAACCGTTCGCCGGCGTCGATGCCCTTGGTGAGCGCAGCGATGGCCTCCGGTTGGTCGCCTGCCGGCTCGAAGTCGGACACGACACGGAACTTGGCGTCGTCGAGCGCCGCATAATTGCTGGCGGGCGCTGCGTGCAACAGCGCTTCGTCCGGCGCAAGCACCTCGGATGTCGCGGGCGTGGCGGTGTCAGGCGTGGCGGTGTCAGCCATCCGGGCAGCCTACCGCGGGAACACATGTTCGCTGACGCTCCTCCACCCCTCCTGCGATGAGCGAAACCGCCGTATACGGTCGGTTGGCTCATCGCAGGCCAGTTCAACCACGTTGCGATGAGCGAAACCGCCGTATGCGGTCGGTTGGCTCATCGCAGAGGGGATCGAGTGGGGTCGCGACGGGTCGTACAGTGGAGCGGTGGATGCGGACGCGCTGATCGCCGACCTGGATGCGGACCAACGCGCCGCGGTCACGACCGAATCGCGTCTCGTCGCAGTGATCGCCGGCGCCGGATCGGGCAAGACGCGAGTGCTGACCCGGCGCATCGCCCACCGGATCGCCATCGAGACCGCCGACCCGCGCCACACCTTGGCGCTCACGTTCACCCGCGAAGCCGCGGGCGAGATGCGCAAGCGGCTGATGCGCCTCGGCATCCGTGAGCACGTCGAGGCCGGCACGTTCCACTCGGTGATGCTCGGCGTGCTCAAGCAGCACTGGGTCGACATCGAACGCCGCCCGCTGACGGTGGTCAACGACCGTCGCCGTCTGGTCGGCGACACGATCGACGCGGGAGATCGTCGGAGCCTCGCCGCCTACGTCGCCGAGATCGACTGGGCCTCGGCACGCGGCATCGACGCCAAGAGCTACGCATCAGCGGCCCGCCGCGAACAGCGCCATCCCGTTCCTGGCATCGATCGATGCGCCACGGTCTACACCGACTTCGAGACGGTGAAGCGCCGACGAGGGATCATCGACTTCGACGACGTCCTCGCCCACACCATCCGCGACCTTCGCCACGACGACGGCTTCGGCGATGCGGTGCGGTGGCGATTCCGTCACCTGCTCGTCGACGAGGCGCAGGACCTCAACCCGTTGCAGCACGCGCTCGTCGACCTCCTGCGGTCCGGTCGTGACGATCTGTTCCTCGTCGGCGACCCATCGCAGGCGATCTACGGGTTCAACGGTGCCGACCCGAGCCTGCTCGTCGACGTCGAGACCCGCTTCCCGGGCATCGAAGTGGTCCGCCTGCCCGTCAACCATCGGTGTACGCCGCAGATCGTGGCGGCCGGGGTCCACGTTCTGGCCGCGACCGATCAACCGAGTCCGCTCGTGTCGAATCGTGCGGACGGCGCACTGGTGGAACACCTGGCGACCGACGACGAGGCCGACGAGGCGCGCCACATCGTCTCGTTCGTCGTGCGGTGCGACCCGAACCTGGTCCGCAGCGGCGAGATCGCCGTGCTGGCGCGCACGAACGCCCAACTCGGCCCGATCGCCGACGCGCTCGAACGCGGCAGGCTCCCGGTCCGACGCCACGCGACCGCCAGCGGCACGCCGTTGCAGGCCGCCGTCCGCCAGGCCGCCGCGCTGGGGTCGGCGTCGCGCCTACGCGGTTGGGCCCATGACATCCTCGATGCTCCACCCGCGCCGCAGTCGCTCCGACACCGCGTCCCTGACCCGAGCAGCGGGAGCAGCAACGCTTCGATGGACAACGGCGATGATCCCGAACGTCGTGTGGCCGCGGCGGTGCTCGAGTTCCTGCGCGAACAGCCCCTGGCCGACGGCGCCACGTTCCGTGCCTGGGTTGCCACCACCAACCCGTTCGACGATGCGTCGACCGAGGGAGTCGATCTGCTCACGTTCCACGCCGCGAAGGGCCGCGAGTGGCACACGGTCGTGGTCACCGGCGTCGAGAGCAGCCTCGTGCCGCACAAGTCGGCCAGCACGATCGCAGGACGCGCCGAGGAAGGGCGGCTGTTGTACGTCGCGTTCACCCGGGCCACCGATCGGCTGCTGGTCACCCACGCCTCGCGTCGCGGTGGCTACGCCCGCACGATCAGCCCGTTTCTCGCCGACCTCGACCTCACCGAGCCGACACCTGCTCCCCCACCGCAGCGGGTGCGAGCCCGAATCGACCCCGTGATCGGTGCACTTCGTCGCTGGCGCGACGATGCGGCACGGCGCGCCGACATCCTGCCGTCTCAACTCTGCAGCGACCGCGACCTCACAGCGATCGCCCGCGAGCACCCGACCAACGCCGAGGAACTCGCTGCGATCACCTCGTTCGGCCAGATCACCGCCGAACGACTCGCGCCGCAGATCCTCGACGTCGTGCGTTCGGCCGAACGTATCGACAGCGAGGACGGGGCGATCAGTCGGCCAGGTCGACGATGACCGGAGCGTGATCGCTCGGTTGTTTGCCCTTTCGAGCGTTGCGATCGACCACACACCACTCGGCACGCTGCACCACCGAGGCCGAGCACATCAACAGGTCGATCCGCATGCCGCGACCTTGGTGGAAGTCGCCCGCCCGGTAGTCCCACCACGAGTACACGCGATCGTCGGCGTGCTGTTCGCGGAAGACATCGACCAGACCCCATGCCTCCAGCGCCGCCAGGCGGTCGCGTTCAGGTTGGCTGACGTGCGTCGCGCCGACGAGCTTGGCCGGGTTGTGTACGTCGCGATCGTCGGGGGCGATGTTGTAGTCGCCACCCACGATCACCTCACGTGACGGGTCGGTGTCGGCGTCGAGGTGGGCGACGAGACGGTCGAGCCACGACAGCTTGTAGGTGTAGTGGTCGTCGTCGAGCGAACGACCGTTGGGGACGTACACGCTGCTGACGCGTACGCCGCCACACGTGGCCGTGATGATGCGAGCATCGGGATCGGGCTCGATGCCGCCGGCGAAGTTGGTCACGACGTCGTCGAGGCCGACCTTCGAGAGGATCGCAACTCCGTTCCACTGGCCCTGGCCGTAGTGCGCGCTGTCGTAGCCGAGCGCGCTCGAAGGCAAGGGCCGGAAATGCGTCGTCGGCGAGCTTGGTCTCCTGGAGGAGCAGCACGTCCGGCTGGACCTCGGCGACCCACTCCTCGACGCGTTCCTGGCGGGCGCGCAGGGAATTGATGTTCCAGGTGACGACGCGCATGTCAGTCGTCCTGTTGCGACGCCGTCGTCGCCTTCTTCGGTGCACTCCTCTTCGCCGGAGCCTTCTTGGCCGGGGCCTTCTTCACTGGAGCCTTCTTGGCGGGAGCCTTCTTCGCTGGCGCCTTCTTCGCCGGGCTCTTCTTTGCCGGGGCCTTCTTCGCAGGGGCCTTCTTGACGGGAGCCTTCTTCGCAGGGGCCTTCTTGGCGGGAGCCTTCTTCGCCGGGCTCTTCTTCGCAGGGGCCTTCTTGGCGGGAGCCTTCTTGACCGGGCTCTTCTTGGCGGGAGCCTGCTTCGCCGCAGCCTGCTTCGCCGGCGCCTTCTCGGCGGGAGTCCGCTCCGGCAACTCGTCCGTCGACGCGGTCGTCGCCGGAGCCTTCTTTGCCGGGCGCTTCCGTCGCGTTGGCTTGCGCGTCGCGTCCTCCGTCTTCGCCGTACGTTCGACGGCGGCTTCGGCGGCCTGGTCGGCCTTGACCTCTGCAATCGCCGCGTCCGCCATGTCGGGCACGGCGCAGTCGATGCTTCGCCGCAGCGGTGCGAAACTCACGACGACCAGCGTGACGGACTCGCCGAGCTTCATCACCTTGCGAGCGCTCGTCGGTGCCGGCTTCGCCATCAGGCGCAGTGGCACGTAGCCGCGAACCCCGTTCTCGCCGATCGAGATGTAGGCGCCGTGCGATGAGTACGACTCGACGGTGCCGTTGACGCTCGTCCCCACGGGATGATGCTCGACGAACTCGAGGAACGGCATCAGCTCGTTCACGACGTCGCCGGCACGCGGCGCACGATCACGCCGCGCAGCGTTCGCCTCGGGCGCCGACTCGGTGGACGGTGCCTCGGATTGTTCGGCCCGCTGGCGACGTGGCGGCGGCGACTTGGGGACGGGCATCGGCTCCATCGCCGCCGGACTCGCCTTGCGACCGCTGCGAGCGGAGTCACCGTCCTTCTTGGCACCGCGCCGCGATCCACTGCGCGACGATCCTGTCGCCTTGCGACTCACTGGACCGCGAACCGGAACCCGATCGACGAACACCCAGCCGACGTGCGGTACCGGCTTGCCACCGATCAGTCGACCCTCATCGAAGAGCCACTCGTAGTCGCCGTGGAACTCCTGGAACGAGTCGTTCGACAGGATCGCGGCGTTCGACTTCTGCGCGATCGCGAGCACGAACGCATCGCCACGGCCGACCGCGCCGGCGGGGGCGCGACGAGTTCGTTGTTCGAGATGCCCTCCTCGAACTCCTTCGCCTCGGACTTGTCGATCCGATGACCGAACGTGGCGTCGACGACCACGGTGATCGACGTGTTCGGATACTCCTCCATGAACGCCATCACCGCCTCGCTCAGCTGGGCGAGGCTTGGCAGCGAGCGGCCTTCGGTGGCGATGTTGGACCCGTCGACCACGACGTGGTTGGGCCCCTTGGATGATGTCATTGCTTCTCTTTTCGAGTCGTTGAGGGCAGCCGGGCGAGATGACATCCGGGTTGAACCGGGTCGATCACGTCCGCTGCCGCACCGCCATCGTAGGCTCGTCGACCATGATCCGAGCAGTACTCTGGGATTTCGGCGGCGTGATCCTGTCGAGTCCGTTCGAAGCGTTCAACCGGTACGAGGCCGCATACGGCCTTCCGACCGACTTCATTCGCAGTGTGAATGCGACCAATCCCGACGCCAACGCGTGGGCGCTGCTCGAGCGAAACGACGTCGGGCCCGACGAGTTCGATGCCTTGTTCGCCGACGAATCCGAAGCCCTCGGCCACCGGATCGCCGGTGCCGACGTACTCGGGTTGCTGTCGGGCGAGGTCCGGCCCGAGATGGTGATGGCCCTCGATCGGGTGATCCGTGCCGGGTACCGCACCGCCTGTCTCACCAACAACGTCGTCGGCGGCGAGCAGCGCATGGAGGTGGGCGACGTGATGGTGATGTTCGACCACGTCGTCGAGTCGAGCAAGGTGGGATGCCGCAAGCCCGAGCCGCGCTTCTACGAGATCGCCTGCGAACTCGTCGGCGTCGAGCCGAGCGAGTGCGTGTTCCTCGACGACTTGGGCATCAACCTGAAGCCCGCGAAGGCAATGGGCATGACCACGATCAAGGTCGGCGCCGCCGAACCCGCCATCACCGAACTCGAGGGTGTGCTCGGAATCAGCCTCCGCTGAGACGTGGGATGACCCACCGATGAGCGAAGCGACCGCATACGGCGGTCTCGCTCATCGCGACCGTTGAAACCACCCCACCGATGAGCGAAGCGACCGCATACGGCGGTCTCGCTCATCGCGACCGGAGGGGTCGGGTCGCGTCAGGCGTCGCGGAACACGCGCTCCATGAGATCGGCGAGCTCCTGGTCGTGGATGGCCTTCGAGCCGGTGGCGGGACTGCCCGACTCGACCCGAGCGACGTGGCGCAGGTCGTAGCCACGTTCCTTGATCCGCCAGGTGTTGGCCTCGATGAAGCGCCAGGCACCCATGTTCTCGGGCTCCTCTTGGAGCCAGCGGAGCTCGCGGGCGTTGGGGTACTTCTCGAGGATCCCGAGCATCTGTTCGGTCGGCAGCGGATACAGCTGCTCGACGCGCACCACGGCGACCGGCGCACCGAGACGGTCACGCTCGTCGATCGCATCCCAGGCCACCTTGCCCGAGCAGAACACGATGCGCGTGACGGCGTTCGGGTCGAGGTCACCCGGATCGTCGAGCACTTCTTCGAACGACCCGTGCGTGAGCTCATCGACTGCCGAGCGCGTCTGCTTCATTCGCAGCCCCTGCTTGGGACTGAACACGATCAGCGGCGTGCGGCGCTCACTGTGCACCTGGCGGCGCAGGAGGTGGAAGTAGTTGGCGGCGGTGGTCGTGTTGACGACCTGCATGTTGTCCTCGGCGGCGAGCGTCATGAACCGCTCGATACGGGCCGAGCTGTGCTCCGGGCCCTGCCCCTCGTAACCGTGCGGGAGCAGGAGCACGACGCCATTGCGTTGGCCCCACTTGTCCTCGGCGGCCACGATGTACTGGTCGATGACGATCTGTGCGCCATTGATGAAGTCGCCGAACTGGGCCTCCCACATGACGAGCGCGTTCGGATTCGCGTGGCTGTAGCCGTACTCGAACCCGAGCGCGGCGTATTCGGACAGCAGCGAGTCGAAGACCCAGAAGTGGTCGTCGGTGTCGAGGTCGTCGAGCGGAATCCAGGCCTCGCCGGTCTCGAAGTCGATCAGTGCGGCATGGCGCTGACTGAAGGTTCCACGGCGCGAGTCCTGGCCGGCGAGGCGCACCGGGTGCCCTTCGAGCACGAGCGAACCCATCGCCAGTGCTTCTGCGGTTGCCCAGTCGACCTCGCCGTCGGCGTAGAGCGTCGCTCGGCCCTCGAACTGGCGGCCGAGCTTCGGGTGGATGGTGAACCCCTCCGGATACTCGGTGAGCTTCGAGAAGATCCGGTCGAGCACGGGACGCTCGACGCCGGTCGGGATGTGCGGCAGCACACCCAACGGCTTCGGCGGCTTCGGCACCGTGATCGTTGCCGGCGCTTGCGAGCGAGTCTCGTCGAGCGCGACCTGGAGCTTGTCGTGGAAGTCGCTCAACGCGTCCTCGGCCTCGTCGACGGTGATGTCGCCACGGCGCACCAACGACTCGACGTAGAGCTTGCGCACACTGCGACGTTCGGAGATCGCCTTGTACATCAGCGGCTGGGTGTAGCTGGGATCGTCACCCTCGTTGTGACCGTGACGCCGGTAGCACACCATGTCGATGACGACGTCCTTGTGAAACCGCTGGCGGTACTCCCAGGCGAGGTCGGCGACTCGCACGCATGCCTCGGGATCATCGCCGTTGACATGGAAGATCGGCGCCTGGACGGTCTTGGCGACGTCGGAGCAGTACAGCGACGAGCGGGCGTACTGCGGTGCGGTGGTGAAACCGATCTGGTTGTTGATGATCAGGTGGATCGTGCCGCCGATGCGGTAGCCGCCGATGTCGCTCATCGCGAGCGACTCGGCGACGATGCCCTGGCCGGCGAACGCCGCATCGCCGTGGATCAGCACTGGCAGCACGCTGAACGCACCAGGCGGCTCGATCTGATCCTGGAGTGCTCGGGCGACGCCCATCACGATCGGGCCAACGGTTTCGAGGTGGCTCGGGTTGGCGGCCAACTCGATGGCGACATCAGCGCCGGACGGGCTGACGTACTTGCCCTTGATACCGAGGTGGTACTTGACGTCGCCGGACCCTTGCACCGACGACGGGTCGATGTGGCCTTCGAACTCGGAGAAGATCGCCGCGTAGCTCTTGCCCATGATGTTCGACAACACGTTGAGACGACCGCGGTGTGCCATGCCCAACACCGCACCGTCGAACTCGGCGTCAGCGGCATGCGACAGCACCGCGTCGAGGATCGGGATCGCGGACTCGGCACCTTCGATACCGAACCGTTTCGTGCCGACGTACTTGGTGGCGAGGAACTTCTCGAAGCTCTCCGCCGCGTTCAGGCGCTCGAGGATCCGGTGCTTGCGCTCCTTGGACACCTCGGGCTGGCGCCCCTCGAACTGCTCCTGGATCCACTGCTGCTCGTCAGTGTTCTGGATGTGCATGTACTCGACGCCGATCGTGCGGCAGTACGCGTCGCGCAACACGCCGAGCAGGTCGCCGAGGCGCATCTTGTCGACGCCACCGACGCCATCGGTCAGGAACTCGCGATCGAGATCCCAGATGGTCAGGCCGTAGGTGGCGGGGTCGAGCTCGCGCGGAGTCAACGGCTCCTTCCAGCGCAGCGGGTCGAGGTCGGCCATCAGGTGACCGCGGACCCGGTAGACCCGAATGAGCTTGGCGACTGCCATCTGCTTGGCGAGCATCGCCTCTTCGCGGTCGATGGCGAAGGTGTCCGGCAGCCACTTGACCGCCTCGTACGGCATGTCGAGCGCCTGGAACACGTCTTCGTAGAAGTCGTGCTCACCCAGGAGCAGCTCGTGTACGCGCTTGAGGAACAGCCCGGATTCGGCGCCTTGGATGATCCGGTGGTCGTAGGTGCTGGTGACCGTGACGACCTTGCTGACGCCGAGCGAACTGAGGTTGCGACGATCGGACCCCTCGAACTCGGCCGGGTAGTCGATGCTGCCGACGCCGACGATGACGGCTTGGCCGGGCATCAGGCGCGGCACCGACTGGACGGTGCCGATCCCGCCGGGGTTGGTGAGGCTGATGTTCGCGCCCTGGAAGTCGTCGACGGTCAGTTTGTTCGTGTTGACCTTGCGGATGATCTCCTCGTAGGCGGCGAGGAAGCCGTTGAAGTCGAGCGTGTCACAGTCGCGGATCACGGGCACGAGCAGCGTGCGGCTGCCGTCGGGCTTCTCCTTGTCGACGGCGAGGCTCATGTTGACGTGCGGGTTCTCGACCAGGCGCGGCTTGCCGTCGTCGCCAAGCACGTAGGTGTTCTTCATTGCCGGGACGGCGTCGGCGATGGCTCGCACGATCGCCCACCCGATCAGGTGGGTGAAGCTGATCTTCGTCTGGCCGGTGCGGGCCCGGAAGCCGTTGATCACCTTGCGGTTGACCTCGAGCAGCTTGGCCGGCACATTGCGGAAACTGGTCGCGGTGGGGACCGAGAGGCTGGCTTCCATGTTGCGCGCGATCGTTGCGCCGGCACCCCGGATCGGCGTGCCAGGTTCGTCGACGGGCGCCACCGGAGGCTCAGCGGGGGCCGCCGGAGCACCGTTGCCGTTCCGGATCGCGTCATCGCTCGGCGGGCGATGCGCCTCGGCGACCGCTTGCACGGCGGGCGAGGTGGCCGCTGCGGCGGCGACGCTCGGCGCCTGCGAGTGGTAGTCGGCGAAGAACTCCTGCCACGACTGGCTCACGGATGCCGGGTCGGCCACGAACTGCTCGTACATCTCCTCGACGAGCCACGAGTTCGCCCCGAACCCCGACCCCTGACCATCTGGTGCTACCACGGGCGCCACTGTACCGGTCGGGTCGCGTCCCCGACCGGTCGCATCCTGCTGGGGTGCCACCTCGCAACGACGGTGGACAACGAACGTCGGAAGTGGCCCTCTCCCGGGATGGCGGCACGCGATCGTCGAAGGGTGGAGACGAATCGAGGTGTGATCCGTGGACTCCAAGACTGCGCTCGTCGTGGCGCGCACGGTTTGACGACCTCGTCGTCGTGTGGTCCGCTGGCAAGATGACCGGGCGACGACGAGGGATGTGGGGCGCAGCGATTGTCGTCGCTGTCGTGCTGGTTGCGCTGTTCATCGAGCGCCGCGCAGGCACCCATCGGGACCAGGTCGATTCGGGGAGCATCGTCATGCTGGGCGACAGCATCACCGAGCAGGCCGAGTGGGACGAGTTGCTGCCCGATCTGCCGATCGTGAACCAAGGACACTCCGGGTTCACCACCGAACAGCTCGTGCCGATCGCCGACTCGATCGGCGATGCCCGCCCTCGTCTCGCGTTCGTGCTCACCGGAACGAACGACATTCGCGACGGACGTTCCCCCGAGTGGACCGCCGAGCAGTTGGGCAAACTGCTCGATTCGCTCGAGCAACGCTCACCCGGGACCATCGTCGTCGCCCAGACGCTGCTGCCGAGAGCCGACCAACCAGCGGCTGTCGAGGCGACGAACGAAGTGATTCGAGCCGTCGCTGCTGGCCGGGGAGTCCGCGTCCTCGAGCTGCACGAATCGTTCGACGACGGTACTGGCGGCCTTCGCCCGAACGACACAACCGACGGAGTTCACCTCTCGGCGAGCGGCTACCGGCGGTGGGCATCACTGCTCGCTCCGGAGATCGAGGATCTCGGAGCCGGCGCTGTCGCCGAGTCGTGAACTGGCGTGGTGAGACGCGGAGGTCAGA
Organism: Ilumatobacteraceae bacterium; assembly: GCA_963828415.1. GTDB lineage: Bacteria > Actinomycetota > Acidimicrobiia > Acidimicrobiales > Ilumatobacteraceae > Sva-07. The sequence goes on along the minus strand of CAWHEI010000009.1, from coordinate 437,881 downwards.
GCCCGGGCTTGAAGACCATCAGATAGAGCATCACCAGCAGCAACACGGTCAGGATCATCCCGCCGGCATCGACCCGCTTGGCCAAACTCTCGTCGCCACCGGCCACCGCGCGCTCGGCCGGGAGGAGCACGGCATGCAGCACGCCGTTCATCGCGATCCACACCACGATGGCCAACCAAAACCAGGTCTGGCTGAACTCGATCACCCCATCGGACATCCCCTGCATGGCGAATCCGAACAACCCGGTCAGGATCAGCGCCGGCGCATAGATCCGTCGTCCGTTGCCGGCGATCATGCCGAGCACCTTGCCTCGATTGCTTGCGTCGAGCGCTTTGGTCTGACTCGCCAACAGCGGATGCACGAACGCCGGAGCGAACGCCACCAACGCCGTGAGGATGTGCAGGAAGAGCATGACGTTGTAACCGGTCCCCCGGTAGGCGGCGAGCATGCGCGCAACAGTAGGTCGCCGACCTGACGAAGTCTTGACCATTCCTTGACCTGCGCACGTTGACCACGCAGGGTGCTCTCGGGCTACGTTCGGTGACCAGTCGTTACAACAGGGGTCAGACCCGCGATGTAACGCTCCGACACACGGCGACCGAAGGGGATCCCCATGGAGATGGCACGACTGAGCACCGGCGAGATGTTGTCGGGCAAGGACATCGACGCCAACGCCAATCGAGAGCGGACCCGCCAGAAGCGGCTCACGAAGTGGCTGGTGATCCTCGGCCTGGTGCTCACGTATCTGCTGTGGCGACTCGTGAACAACAACCCGATCCGGCTCGGCATCCCCGGCTGGTTGATGGGCAACCCCGAGATCATCATCGCCCTCGGCCTGATCGTCATCCTCGGCACGGTGATCTTCATTCCCTTCCTGACGGCCGGCAGGTCCCCGCACACGCTGTTGCGGGCGTCCGATTCGAACATCCGCCTCGACGACGTGGTCGGCGCCGATCAGACCAAGCGCGAGGCCATCGACTCGATGAACCTCTTCCTCGCGTCGGAGACGTTCCAGCGCGAGATGGGTGGCAACGCACGGCGCGGCGTGCTGTTCGAAGGCCCGCCCGGCACCGGCAAGACCTACCTCGCCAAGGCGATGGCGGCCGAGGCCGGTGTGCCGTTCCTGTTCGTGTCGGCCAGCGAGTTCCAGTCGATGTACTACGGCCAGACCAACAAGAAGATCCGCTCGTTCTTCAAGGCGCTCCGCAAGGCGGCCAGGGATGAAGGCGGCGCAATCGGTTACATCGAGGAGTTCGACGCGATCGGCGGCGCGCGTAGCGGCATGAACACCGGCTCGCAGCGCGAAGGCATCGTCGGCGTCGTCAACGAACTGCTCGTCCAGATGCAGAGCTTCGACCTGCCGACCGGGCGCCAGAAGTTCAAGGCGAACTTCATCGACTGGTTCAACGGTTTCCTGCCGGCCGACAAGCGGCGCCCGCGCCCCAAGCGCACCGAGGCCAACATCCTGATCGTCGCCGCCACCAACCGTGCCGCCGACCTCGATCCTGCGCTGCTCCGCCCGGGCCGCTTCGACCGCATCATCGGGTTCAACCTGCCCCCACGGGCCGACCGCCTGGCGATCGCCCAGTACTACCTCGATCGGAAGAACCACGAGGAGAAGGTGACCGCGGCGCTGATCGCCGATCTGTCGGCCGGCTACACACCGGTCAAGATCGAGAAGCTCCTCGACGAGGCGCTGATCATCGCGCTCCGCTACAGCCGTACGTCGATGAACGTGACCGACGTGCTCCAGGCGCAACTGGTCACCGAGGTCGGCGTCGCGCACGAGATGGGCTACCACCCCGACGAACGGCGCCGCATCGCGATCCACGAGGCGGGCCACGCACTGACCGCCGTGCTCACGCGACGCGACGTCAAGATGGCGTCGATCCTTCGCCGCTCGGCGGCATTGGGCCTGGTCGCACACGGCGACGTCGAGGAGCGGTTCCTCAAGACCCCGAGCGATGCCCGCGATCTGATCTGTGTCGCGCTGGCCGGCCGGGCCGCCGAACTCCAGGAGTACGGCGAGGCGTCCAGCGGCATCTCATCAGACCTCGCAGTGGCGACCAACCTCGCTTCGCAGCTCGTCGGGCAGCTCGGCCACGGCCCCGGTCTGCTCAGTCTCGAAGCAGCGGGCATTCCGACGGCTGGCAACCTCGTCGCCAAGGTGCTCTCCGACGAAGTGAGCCGCGAGGCTGCCGAGGCGTTGATGGTCGAGGGCGCCGACCGCGCCGCACTGATGACGTCGAAGTACCGCGAGGCATTGCTGCGCATCGCCGACGGGCTGTGTGAGAGCGACGAACTCGAAGGCGACCAGATCAAGGCGATCGTGGCCGAGTACGCCGACGTCACCGAGCGCCGCGGCCCCGTCCGCATCGCGCCGCTGCCCACCGCCTGACGATTACACCAGGGGTCAGACCCGCGATGTAATCGCCCGGTGCATCAGATTCGTTCGAGCACGTCGCCGTCGAACAACGGCGTGATGCCCTGGTCGGCGATGTCGGCACGCATCTCGCCATCGCTCGGCGCCGTCAGGTCGCCGCTGGCCGCCTCGACGATCGATCCGATCAGACGGGCGTCGCTCGTGCTGTTGAGGAACATCTGCGGATGGGCGAGGACGAACCGGACCGCTCGGGCGATCGCCGACGGATCGGTCAACGGGTCGTACCAACTGAAGTGGGGGGTCGTTTCGTCGCTCCACCGTCCGCGTGCGATCGACTTGATCGTCTGCACCGCGACCTGACGGTCCGCGCACACCGCGAGCAGCTCGTCGACATCCGCGCGGTACGCCGGGTTGTCGAGCAGGATGAAGTTGACCGGGAAGAGCACCGACGCGAAATCGAACCGCTCGAGGCTCCGCAGGTGCATGCCCGCGATACGAAGACCGTGACCGGTCACGCCGATGTTCGAGACGAGCCCTTCCTCGCGGGCCGCACTGAGCGCCTCGACGGCTCCACCCGGCGCAAAGGCCTGGTCGAAGTCGTCGTCGTCGACCAGGTTGTGGAGTTGGATCAGATCGACACGGTCGACGTCCATGCGCTCGAGCGATCGTTCGAGTTCGGCCCGAGCGGCGTCGCCGTGCCGCTCGCCCGTCTTCGTGGCGAGGAACACCTCGTGTCGATGATCGCCCAGCCATCCGCGCAGTCGATCCTCCGACACCCCATAGGACGCAGCAGTGTCGATGTGGTTGATCCCCCATTCGCTGACGTTCGCCAACGTCGCATCGGCGCGCTCCTGGCTCATCCCGCCGAGGGCTGCGGCCCCGAAGATCACTCGTGTCGACTGGTGACCGGTGGACCCGAATGGCGAGGTGGGAAGCATGCCGACGACGGTACTCGGGCGTCGCTCTGTGATGATCACGGGGTGGACGACGAGATCGAACAGTTCCGCACCGATGGCGCCACCGTGCTGCGAGGTGTCGTCGCGCCGACGTGGCTCGACCTGCTCGCCGAGGGGGTCGAGTACAACCGGACGCATCCGAGCGACTGGTCGCACTGGTACACGAACCCCGACGAGGCCGTCGGATTCTGGAGCGACTACGTCACGTGGCCAGCCGTCGAGCAGTACCGGCGAGTGGTGTTCGAGAGCGGTCTTGCCGAGATCGCCGGCCAGCTGATGGGGTCGCAAACCGTGCGCTTCTTCCACGAACACGTCCTCGTGAAGGAGCCCGGAGCGACCGAACCGACGCCGTGGCACCACGACGATCCCTACTACGGCATCGACGGCATGCAGAACGTCAGCATGTGGATCGCACTCGACCCGGTCCCGGCAGCGTCGGGATTGCAGTTCATCGCCGGCTCGCATCTGTCGGGCCGACGGTTCGTCCCGCGCAAGTTCATCGACCAGAGCCCGTACGGCGAGGCCGACGACCGCTTCGAACTGCTGCCTGACAGCGACGAACTCGTCGACGGCCAGCGGGTGATCGGCTGGGACGTCGAGCCGGGCGACGTCCTCGCCTTCCACTACCGCACGCTCCACGGTGCGCCGGGCAACAGGCTGTCCACCCGCCGGCGGGCGGTCAGCCTGCGTTGGCTCGGCGCCGACGCCAGATTCGGCGAACGTCCGTGGACCACGTCGCCGCCGTACGAACCAAACGGCCTCGTCGTCGGCGGCCCGCTCGACGACGACCCCCGCTTTCCGCTCGTCGTCGGCTGACGTACACGTCGTGCCTGACACCAGGTGTACGTCAAGATGACGGGATGACTCCCCCACTTCCTGCTGCGTTCGACAACCGTGTCAGCCGCGATCTCGGCGTCGACATCCCGATCGTCCAGGCGCCGATGGGATGGATTGCGCGATCGCAACTCGCGTCGGCGGTGTCGCAGGCGGGCGCCTGCGGGATCATCGAGACGTCATCGGGCGAACTCGACGCGGTGAAAGACGAGATCCGCAAGATGCGCGAGCTCACCGATCGTCCCTTCGGCGTCAACATCGCTCAGGCGTTCGTGCGCGATCCGGCGATCGCCGAGTTCGTCATCGACCAGGGCGTCAAGTTCGTCACGACGTCGGCGGGTTCACCGACCAAGTACACGAGCGTGCTCAAGGCGGCCGGGCTCACCGTGTACCACGTGGTCCCAACCCTCGCCGCGGCGCTCAAGGCCGTCGACGCCGGTGTCGACGGGCTCGTCGTCGAAGGCGGCGAAGGCGGCGGCTTCAAGAGTCCGACACCCGTGTCGACGATGGTGCTGCTTCCACTCGTGCGCTCGAAGGTCGACGTGCCGATCATTGCCGCCGGCGGCATCACTGACGGCGCCACGATGGCAGCCGCCTTCGCGCTGGGCGCCGAAGGTGTGCAGATGGGCACCCGGATGGTGTCCGCTGCCGAATCGCCGGTGCATCACAACTGGAAGCAGGCGATCATCGACGCTGCGGAGACCGACACCCTCTTCCTCAACCAGCGCCACTCCCCCGCACTGCGGGCACTGCGCACCGATCGCACCGAGGCGCTGGTGAACGCCGAGCACAACGTGTTCGCCGACTTCGGCAACGCCCAGGACCTCTACTTCGGTGGCGACATGAACGCCGCAATCGCGCTGTCGGGTCAGGTCGCCGGCCGCATCGAATCGATCGAGTCCGTCACGAAGATCATCGACGACACGATCACCGAGTTCGCCGCGACCGTCGCCCGCCTCGCCGGCTGACAGACTCTCGACGATCACATCCGTGAACGTTGCGGCATCGAGTAGGTGGGGCCTGGTGGCGAGGCCCGGTTCAGATCGCAGGTTCACCGCAGCGAGGAGCATGTCGGCGAAGTCGGGCGCCCGCTCTGCGACCCACGCACCGGCGGCCGACTTCGACGCCACGTCGCCGTTCTCCCAGGTGTGGAGCATGCGGGCGACCCCGAGTGCCACCCACTCGAGCACGGCCCCGTCGGCGGTCTCGATGGTCTGGTCGGCCTCGATTTCCGCGCGCAGGCTCGCCCCCACGCTGCGCCAGTAGGACTGCAGGTTCTCACGCACCCAGCTCCGCCGATCGGCGACGTCGACGTGGTATTCCCCGTCGAGGACCCACGGCCGCGGCACCGCCATCGGCGGCACGACCAGGTCGACCCACGCCACGACCTAGCGGCGGCTCCTACCATGGCGACATGGCTCTCGACGACGAACTGATCAACCGGATCACCTGGAAGATCCCGAACGCACTCGCCCTGGTGGGCTCGGCGCACGACGGCGAACGCAACGCGATGACCACCAGTTGGATCACGCAGCTCTCGATGGAACCGGTGCTGATCGGTATCGGGGTCGACAACTCGGCCGTCACGCATCGGCTGATCTCGGCCAGTGGCGCATTCACGATCAACCTGTGGGACAGCGAGAACACGCGCCCGTTCGTCAAGTTCTCCAAGCCTGCTGTCGACGACGGCAAGACGTTGAACGGTTGGGCGGTGCGTGCAGCGACCACGGGCGCCCCGATGTTCGACGATGCACTCGCCTGGATCGACTGCGAAGTCCGTCACACCCTCGACCTCGGCACCCACACGCTGTTCGTCGGCGAGATTGTCGACGCCGGGATCCATGACGACGATGCCCGACCGGCAGCAATGAGCGACACCCGCATGAAGTACGGCGGCGTCAAGCGCCACTGACGGCAACAGCGGGATGCTCAGACCGGACGGAGCGGTTCGAGACGCGGGGCCGGCATCTGATCACCCACGGGAGTCGGAAGTGGACCTGCGATCGCCGCAGCCCGTCTCGTGAGCCAGGCCCGCAGGTCGGCCAACGGCATTGGATGGGCTATGCCGAATCCCTGAGCGAAGTCGCAACCGAGGGCGGCGAGTGCGTTCCAGGTGTCACTCGTCTCGAGCCCCTCGGCGACCACGTCGAAACCCAGCCGATGTGCGAGGTCGACGACGCTCTCGACGATCACACGATCTGCCTGGTTCGAGAGCAGCCCGCCGACGAACACCGCGTCGACCTTCAAGCGGTCGACGGGGAGTTGCCGCAGCGTCTCGAACGACGAATACCCGGTACCGAAGTCGTCGATGGCGATCGAGACGCCGGCCTCCCGGAGCCGATCGACCGTGAACCACGAGTGCTCCGGATTGGACCCCAACGCCCGTTCGGTCACCTCGACTTCCAGGCGCGAAGGCAGGAAACCGACCTCGCCGAGCACCCTGAGGACGAGCGCTGAGAAGTTCCGATCCTGCAGGCTCCGACGCGACACGTTGACGGCCAGCTTCACGTCGTCGATTCCGGACATCCGCAAGCCCTGTGTCGAGGTCCGCAGCACCATCTCGGTCACCGGTCCGATCAGCTCGGTCTGCTCGACGAGTGCGATGAAGTCGTTCGGCTGGATCCTGCCGTACACGGGGTGATCCCAACGGATGAGTGCCTCGACCGTGTCGGCCGCGCCCGTGTCCATGCGCACCTGCGGCTGGAAGTACACGCTGAATTGGCCCTCGGCCAGGGCCCTGTCGATGTCGGCCAACAGCTCGACGCGGCCGCGTCGTTGGACGCGAACACAGTCGTCGTACCGCTCGACCTTCGTGGCGAGCCGCTTCGCACGGTACATCGCGATGTCGGCCGCGCGCAGCAGATCCGACGCCGACCGACCGTGCCGCGGAGCGAACGCCACGCCGACGCTCACGTCGACGCGGATCGGGAACCCGCGGACCGAGAGCGGCTGCGCGAGCTCAGCGCTCAGTGAGCGCACCAGGCTCTCGACCTCCTCACTGCCCTCCGCGCTCGTTCGCAGCGGTTGGAGCACGGCGAACTCGTCCCCGGCCAGCCTCGAGGCCACGGCCTTGGGCGGCAAACTGTCGGCGAGTCGCCGGGCGAACGCCGCGAGCAGCGCGTCACCGACGTCATGTCCCAACTCGTCGTTGACCTCCTTGAACCGATCCAGGTCGATCAGCATCACCATCGCCGATGTCGATCCACCGGCGCCACCGACGACCATGTCCACGCGCTCGGCGAAGGCCCGACGGTTCGCCAGGCCCGTCAACGCATCGTGACGCGCCTCGTACGCGCGCTCGAAGGCCTGCCTCGTCGACTGGAAGACGAGCACCGTCGTGATCGCGAGCAGGGGCGCAAGCGCTCGGCTGAACTCGACGCCGACGATCCAGATCGGTGCAAGCGACAGCAGTGCACCCTCGGCAGTCACCCGCGCACCGATACCGTGCGCGAGGCTGGTTGCGAGCGCGACTCGCGAGCGCGACGTTTCATCGATCGCCGTGACGATGCCGTCGACCAGGAGGATGGTCGTTCCGATCATCGTCGCGCCGACCACCCAACGCCACGAGACCCCGGCGACGTTGTCCATCGACCAGGTCGCGTCGAGCCACATCGACACCGACGACGCCGAGCCCACCGTCAGCGTCACCTTGGACAACCGGATCAGCGTCGAGATCGGGGTGGCGTGCACGACGAGCGCATGGGCCACTGTCCCGACCATCGACGCCAACACTGCCCCAGTCGGCGAGCCGACGAGCAGGAGTGTGAATGCAAAGAGATAGACGGGGGTGACGTAGGTGTTCGGGCCGGAACGGATCCAACACCGGCGGCTCGTTTCACCGACGAGAAGCCCGAGCGCGAGGAACGCCAGCACCTGCCAGTCGACACTCGGCGGCTCGCTGTCCAGGTCGGTTCGGATGACGGCGATGACGACTGCGACTGCGACTGACAACGTGCCGAATGCGGCGATCGTCAGCGCAAGACGATCGGGAACCTGCCAGGCCGCCAAGCTTGACGCGCGCCGACGCGCTCTGATCCCGTCAACCTCGAGTTCATGTCGTGCTGTTGCCACGCTGTTCCGCCCACTCGCCCGTCGACTGCATGTCGACCACGATGGGTATCGGGATCTCGGCGGAGCTTCTTGACCCGTGACTGCAGGCGGGTCCTGCTCACCCACCCACCCGAATTTCGGAGCCGTCGTCGCGTCGAGCGCGACGTGAGCTCCGAAATTCGGGTGGGTGGGGTGCCGGTAGCCTCGGCGTCACCATGGCGCACGAATTCATCTACCAGGCCTACAAGCTCGCTCGGCACTACCCGCCCGACAAGACGGTGCTGGAGAACATCTCGCTGTCGTTCTACCCGGGCGCCAAGATCGGCGTGCTCGGCTCGAACGGCGCCGGCAAGTCGTCACTGCTGAAGATCATGGCGGGGCTCGACGACGGCTACTCGGGCGAAGCTCGTCTCACCGCCGGGTTCAGCGTCGGCTATCTGGCACAGGAGCCGCAGCTCGACCCTGCCAAGGACGTCCGCGGCAACGTGATGGACGGTGTGGCCGAGGTGCAGAGCGTCATCGACCAGTACAACGCGGTCATGGCCAAGTGGGCCGACCCCGACGCCGACTACGACAAGATCGGCAAGGAGCAGGCACAGCTCGAAGACAAGATCGCCGCCACCGATGCCTGGAGCCTCGACCGCAACGTCGAGATCGCCATGGATGCACTTCGCTGCCCACCCGATGACGCTGACGTGAGCGTGCTGTCGGGCGGCGAGCGGCGCCGGGTGGCGTTGTGCCGCCTGCTGCTTTCCCGTCCTGACCTCCTGCTGCTCGACGAACCGACCAACCACCTCGATGCCGAATCGGTCGACTGGCTCGAGCGTTTCCTCGCCGACTACACCGGCACCGTCGTCGCGATCACCCACGACCGCTACTTCCTCGACAACGTCGCCAAGTGGATTCTCGAACTCCACGCCGGCAAGGGGCTCCCCTTCGAGGGCAACTACTCGAGCTGGCTCGAGCAGAAGCAGGAGCGCCTCGAGCGCGAGGAGCGCAGCAACGAAGCCCGCAAGCGCACGCTCGCCCGCGAGCTCGAATGGGTGCGGATGGGCCAGAAGGCCCGCCAGGCCAAGGGCAAGGCCCGACTCGCCGCCTACGAGAAGCTCTACAACGAGAACAAGGCCCAGGCGCCCGGCCAGTCAGCGCTCGAGATCGCGATCCCGTCTGGTCGTCGCCTCGGCGATCAGGTGATCGAGGTCGAGCACCTCAACAAGGGCTTCGGCGATCGTCTGCTGATCGAGGATCTGTCGTTCACGCTGCCGCCCGCCGGCATCGTCGGCATCATCGGCCCCAACGGCGCCGGCAAGTCCACGTTGTTCAAGATGCTGGCCGGTCGCGAGGAGCCCGACTCCGGCACGATCAAGATCGGCGAGACCGTCGACCTGTCGTACGTCGATCAGGACCGCGACGACCTCGATCCTGACGCCACCGTCTACGAGGAGATCACCGGCGGCGCCGAGGTGCTCGAAGTCGGCGGGCGCGAGATCCACGGCCGTGCGTATGTGTCGAGCTTCAACTTCAAGGGAACCGATCACGGCAAGCGCGTCGGCGACCTCTCGGGTGGCGAGCGCAACCGGGTCCACCTCGCCAAGCTGCTCAAGTCCGGCGGCAACGTGTTGCTGCTCGACGAGCCGACCAACGACCTCGACATGGACACGCTTCGGGCGCTCGAAGCCGGCCTCGAGTCGTTCCCCGGTTGTGCCGTGATCATCTCGCACGATCGCTGGTTCCTCGACCGGGTCGCCACCCACGTGCTTGCGTTCGAGGGCGACAGCCAGGTCCGCTGGTTCGAGGGCAACTTCTCCGAGTACGAGGAGCGGCGCAAGAAGGAACTCGGCGCCGGCGCCGACCAGCCCCACCGGATCAAGTACAAGAAGCTCGCCTGATTACATCAGGGGTCAGACCCGCGATGTAATCCAGCTGGCAGACTGACTCGATGCCCCTCACGGAGACCGACGGTCAGCTCGCCACGCGCCTGGCGACGCAGGCCGGTCACCTGCTGTTGGAGCTCCGCGAGAAGATGTTCGCCGCGGGAGCGTCGACCTGGGACGTCAAGGACGCGGGCGACGCCGCCGCACAGCGATTCCTCGCTCACGAGTTCGCGACGCATCGCCCCGACGACGCCGTGCTGTCGGAGGAGGGCCGCGAGGACCCGCGGCGTTTCGGAGCCGATCGCGTATGGATCGTCGACCCGCTCGACGGCACCCGCGAGTTCGGCGAGCAGGGCCGCATCGACTGGGCAGTGCACATTGCGCTGTGGGAGCACGACCGCTTCGGCGCCGCCGCCGTGAGCCTCCCCGCCGTCGGTCGCACCTTCACGACCGACGATCCCACGCCGATGCCGCCGTTCGATCGGGAGCGGCCGATCCTGGTCACGTCTCGCTCCCGGGCACCGTACGCCGCCGTGCTCGTCGTCGAAGGGCTCGACTGCGATGCCGTACGGCTCGGCTCGGCCGGCGCGAAGGCGATGTCGGTCGTGATGGGCGAGACCGACATCTACGTCCACGACGGCGGCATGTACCAGTGGGATTCCGCAGCGCCTGCGGGCGTGGCGCTCGCCTCCGGGTTCCACGTCAGCCGCCTCGACGGCTCGCCGATCGTCTACAACGACCGCGACCCGTGGCTCCCCGACTTCATCGTGTGTCGGCCCGAGTTGGCCGAATCCGTGCTGAAAGCGATGTGGGGTTGAGCGAGTCGATGCCGTCGAGCGGCGTCCTGACGGCGATCCGCTGGGAGGTAGCCGACCGCACCGCCACCGTGTGGCTCCACCGACCGCACCGCCACAACGCATGGACGGGCACCATGCACACCGAGTACCGCCAGGTGATGGCCGACCTCGAGCACCGCAACGATGTGCGTGCCGTGGTCGTGACGGGAACTCCCCCGGCGTTCTGTGTCGGTGGCGACTCCAAGGCACTGGAAGGCCACGGCGAACGCGGCGGCTACGACAACGGACTGCCCGCCGAGCCGGCCACTCCGGGCGGCGGTGAGCGCATCGACGCCGACTTCGTCTGGCAGCTCGGATATCGACTGCCGATCATCGCTGCCGTCAATGGTGCGTGTGCCGGCGTCGGACTGGCACTCGCGCTCTGGTGCGACCTCCGATTCGTGGCAGCCGACGCCAAGCTCACCACCGCCGCCGCCAAGCTCGGACTGCCTGCCGAGTACGGGATGAGTTGGATCCTGCCGCGCCTGGTCGGGGTCACCCGGGCGAACGATCTGCTCCTGTCCAGTCGCGCGGTCACCGGCACGGACACTGCCGATTGGGGGCTCTGGAACGGCGTGGAGGCCGATGGCGAGGCGACCCTGGCTGCGGCGCAGTCGTACGCACGACTCCTTGCCTCGACCACCGGGCCGAACGCCGTGACCACCGCCAAACGCCAGCTCACCGCCGACCTTCTCCGCCACGACCCCGCTGCCTCGATCGCTGACTCGCTCCGGCTCCTCGATCAGGCGATGGGCACCGCCGAGTACCGCGAAGGTGTCGCCGCCCTCACCGAGAAACGCCCACCCAACTTCTGACCCACGCCGAGCCTTCCCGCCGATGAGCGAACCGACCGGATACGGCGGTTTCGCTCATCGCTAGCCCAGCCCCGGGCCCGCCGATGAGCGAACCGACCGGATACGGCGGTTTGGCTCATCGCAACCGGGTCGGGCAGCCGGGTGGGTCAGTGCAGGTGGCGCAGTTCGTCGAGGATCTCGGCGGTGTGTTCGCCGAGTTTGGGAACCGGACCCACGTGCAGCGCATGACCGTCGAAGTCGACGGGCGTGGCGACGGCGCGGAACGGTTCGCCGTCGTCGCGAGGGACCATCTCCACGAAGCCCGGCTGCGCCTGCGGATCGGCGATCACGTCGACGATCGACTGCACCGGCGCCCACCACACGTCGTGCTCGTCGAAGCGCTCCGCCCATTCCGAGAGCGAACGGGTCGCAAAGGCGGCGTCGAGCTCGGCGATCAGGTCGGCTGCGTGTCGCATCCGAGCGGTCGCATCGGCGTAGCGAGGATCGCCGGCGAGATCCGGCCGCTCCAGCGCCGCCAGCACCTGCGGCCAGTGCCGGTCGGCCTCCAGGCAGATCAACCAGAAGACCCGCTCGTCGCCCGCCCGATAGCTGTTGATCAGCGGGGCCCGGCTCTTCTCGCGCGACTTGGTCGACTCCCGACGGTCGAACTGCAGCTGGATACCGAAGTCCCACGCAATCGAGTACATCCCCGTGCGCAGCAGGCTGGTCGAGACGAGACCGCCACGCCCTGTCCGTTCGCGGTCGAACAGCTTCGCCATCACACCGGCCACGAGCGCCATCCCGGTCTGATGGTCGCCCATCCCGGACCGCAATCCCGGCGGCATCTCGCCGGGCGGCACCATCGTGTGGGCGAGCCCCGAGCGCGCCCAGAACGCACCGATGTCGTAGCCGGCGCGGTCGCGGTCCTCGCCTTCGAGCCCGTAGCCGGAGATCGCCCCGTAGACCAGGCGAGGGTGGCGAGCGCACACCCGATCCGGCCCGAGTTCGAGGCGCTCCAGCGCGCCGGGCCGCATGTTGGTCACCAGCACGTCGGCGGTCGACAGGAGCCGATCGAACACCGCATGGTCGTCGAAGTCGCGCAGGTCGAGCACCATCGAACGTTTGCCGCGGTTGTCGACCTCGAAGGGCGGCACGGGCATCGACCCGTCGAGGCCGACCGAGCCGAACACCGCCCGCTGCGGGTCACCTCCGGCCGATTCGACCTTGATCACGTCGGCGCCCCAGTCGGCCATGATCCCGCCGGCAGCCGGACCTGCGACCCACACCCCGAGCTCGACCACCCGCACCCCCGCGAGCGGCCCCGATCCCCCCGAGGCGTCCATCAGCCCAGGGCAGCGATCACGTCGGGCGGTGCCTGCACGAGTTCGATCAGCACGCCCTCGCCGCTGCGTGGGGAGTCGTCGTTGCCCTTCGGATGGATGAAGCACACGTCGTGACCGGCGGCGCCCTTGCGGATCCCGCCCGGCGTGAAGCGCACTCCCTGTTCGGTGAGCCAGTCGACACACGCCGCCAGGTCGTCGATCCACACGCCGACGTGGTTGAGCGTCGGAACGTGGACCTTCGGTGAACGCTCGGGGTCGAGTGGCTGCATCAGATCGATCTCGACCGCGTGCGGGCCGTCGCCCAGCCGGAGGATGTCCTCGTCGACGTTCTCGTTCTCGCTGACGTAGTCGCCGACCTTCTCGACACCGAGCAGACCGGTCCACAGACCGGTCAGCGCCCCCTTGTCGAGACCACCGATGGCGATCTGTTGGAGGCCGAGGACGCGGAACGGTCGTGCAGTCATGACGCGATGTTGCCTCGCGGCGACGAATCTCCGAGAATCCGGCATCATGGCGGGGTGACGATCTCTGCTGCGGACACCGACCGCCCCTCGGACCTCGCCTGGGGATCGTTCACCGACGAGGCCCCCTGGGAACTCGATCGCGACGACATCAGGTGGTCGCACCTCGCTGCCCGCCTGCGCCGCCAGGCACAGGCGGAAGTCCCGTCGCTGACCAAGCCGTCGAAGCTGCCGCCCGGCGCGCGGGTCCTCACCGTCGTCGGCCACCTCGGCACGGCGATCGCCCCGTGGCTGCTGCAGAAGCGACGGAAGAAGTTCGCATCACCGGAGGCCAGCCGCGCCGACGTGTCGCGACGCCTCCGCTTGGCCGCCGAAGCACTCGGCCCGACGTACATCAAGCTCGGCCAGATCATCTCCTCGGGCGAGGGCCTGTTCCCCGCCGAACTCGTCAGCGAGTTCAAGAAGTGCCGCGACCAGGTGCCCGCCGAGCCGTTCGACGAGGTGCGCCTCACCGTCGAGCAGGATCTCGGCGCCCGCCTCGAGGACATGTTCTCGTGGTTCGACGAGAAGCCGCTCGCCGCCGCATCGATCGCCCAGGTGCACGCGGCAACGCTGCACACCGGCGAGAACGTCGTGGTCAAGGTCCAGCGCACCACGGTCGCCCGCCTGGTCCGCAAGGACCTGCGAGTGATGGCCTGGCTCGCTCCGTACCTCGTCGGCCGCATACCCGTCGCTGCGCTCGCCAACCCGCCAGCGCTGGTCGAGCTGTTCGCCGAGACGATCGTCGAGGAACTCGACTTCCGCATGGAAGCCGCCAACATGCTCGACGTCGCCGCCATGCTCCACGACCTCGACCAGCACCAGTACGTCGTCCCTCGCCCCCATCCGCGGCTGGTCACCAAACGAGTGCTCGTGATGGAGCGGGTGTACGGCTTCAACTTCGACGACGTCGTCGGGATGCAGGACGCCGGCATCGACACCGAAGAGGTCGTGCGCACGGCGATGATCGCCTTCATGGAGGGCGCCATCGTCGAGGGCATCTTCCACGGCGACCTCCACGGCGGCAACCTGTTCGTGCTCGCCGACGGCCGCACGGCGCTGCTCGACTACGGCATCGTCGGTCGCCTCTCGGGCGCTCGCCGCAACGCATTCCTCCGGTTGATGCTGGGTGCCACCACCAACGACGTACGCGGTCAGATGGCGGCGCTGCGCGACCTCGGTGCGCTCCCGATGGACACCGACCTCGAAGCGGTCATCAAGGACCTGCGCCTCGAAGACGAGGTGATCGACCCGACCACGCTCACCGGCGAGGAGATGGTCCAGGAGGTGCAACGGGTCGTCAAGGCGCTGCTCGGCTACGGCGCCAAGCTCCCCAAGGAGCTGATGCTCTACGTGAAGAACATGGTGTTCCTCGACGGAGCGATCGCCCGACTGGCACCGGAGCTCGACCTGCTGGCCGAGGTGGCGAACATCTCGATGCTGTTCGCACAGAAACACGGCGAACGCCTGGGCCGCGAACTCGGCGTCGATCCGAGCGCGGTCGAGTTCGACATGGACGGCGTGAAGGCATCGATGGGTCTCGACTCCACGGTGAACCGCGTGACCTACCGCGAGCTGCAGGAACGGCGCGAGCTGATCCAGAAGCGCATGCGCGAACACGTCGAAGCCGAGCGCCCGAAGCTCAGCAAGTAGCCCTCCGAGTAGCCTGGCCGACCGTGCGTCTGGTGATTGCTCGCTGTTCCGTCGACTACGCCGGTCGACTCGACGCCCACCTCCCCGAGGCCACCCGGCTGATCATGGTCAAGGCCGACGGATGTGTGGCGATCCACGCCGACGGCGGCGCCTACAAGCCGCTGAACTGGATGAACGCTCCCAACACGCTCGTCGACAACGGTGACCACTGGGTGGTCACCAACCCCAAGCAGGAGACGCTGACGATCAACCTGCACGAAGTGATCAGCGATGTGTCGGCCGAGCTCGGCGAGGATCCCGGCCTGCAGAAGGACGGCGTCGAGGCCCACCTGCAGGAGTTGCTCGCCGCCAGCCCCGCACGCGATCGAGGAGGGCCTCACCCTGGTGCGGCGGGAGTACCCGACGGCGATCGGGCCGATCGACCTGGTGTGCCGCGACGAGTCGAACACCGTCGTCGCGGTCGAGGTCAAGCGGCGCGGCGACATCGACGGCGTCGAGCAGCTCGCCCGCTACATCGAACGCCTGCAGCTCGACTCGTCGCTCGGCGAGATCCGCGGAGTGTTCGTCGCCCAGGTGGTCAAGCCGCAGGCGAAGGTGCTCGCCGAGGCTCGGGGCTTCCGCTGGGTCGAGGTCGACTACGACACCCTGCGCGGCATGAAGCCCGACGACCTCCGCCTCTTCTGAGGTGTCAGCAGGCGGTGCCGGGAATCAGCCGTTGATGAAGGTGCTGGTCAGCCAGGTCTTGTTGTTGTAATGCCAACGCACACTGTCACCGGCCTGATTCAGATACGCATCGTTGTCCACATACCAACGACCACTGAACCACACCCCCACACAACCCCACAGATCACCAGCCGCATACGTGCCGTTGCGTTCCACCGTGTTCAACCACGTGTACACACCCTCATAACACGCACGCCACGTCGCATAGGTGTAATCCAAGTTGTACGCCGACGACGTCACGAGCGTTCACCGACGATACTGGAACGCCGACTGATGCGCCGTGTCACGCACCTGACCCAGACCCCACGACTCACCCGCATCACCATTGGCCGACTGATACCAATACGACTCCTTGATCACCTGCGCCCGCACAATGTCCTCATCGATGCCCCACTTGCACGCCGCCCACTGAATGATCTCATCAGTCGACCCAGCGAAATCACCATCGACCCGACTGAACTGCGACCAGTCCGACCGCGTGTTCGCATTCGCCCGACTCCCACGATTGCTGTTCGCCGCATTGTTCTCCGGACGAACCTCACCCGCATCACGCACCCGAGCCGCACACTGCGCACCCGACGGCAACACCGCACCCACCCCCAACGTCACGAACCGACCCGACGAGACCGGGGGCGTAGTCGGTGCGGGTGGCGTCGGGGGCGCAGGAACCGGGCCCCTGCTCACCGAACCTGGCACCCACCCAACGGCATCAGCGATGAGACTCACGTTGGAGCCGTTGTTGGTGAACGCCGAAAGACAGATCTCGCCGCTTGTCGTCGACAAGCCGACGAGCACGGAGTTTGCCCGAGCGGATCCCGGCCAGAAGTTCAGCACCGACGTGTCAGGTTTGGGAGCATCACACGGCCACGCAGTGACGTAGCCGCTTGACGTGATGTCGGAGACGGTGACGGTCAGCAGCGCAGCGAGTGACTCGTTCGGAATCCCTCCTCGGCCGGCCAACCGAACCCTGACCTCGGCGCCACTCGCTGCGGGACCCGTCGACCAGATTCCGTTGCGGGTGTCCAGCACTCGTTCGGGCCCCTTCACCCGCAGGTCGCCTGCCGAGGAGGCCGTGCCGAAGGTGTCGACGATGAGATCGGAGCTGCTGTCAGAGAAGATGCAGACTTCACCATTCACCAACGATGCGACGGTGAATGCGGCGACCGTGTCGTTCGACGCGAAGTTCATCGTCGACGTCGCCGGGGTGGATCCGGACGAAGCAGGACACGGCACGACGCTGAGGAACCCGGCCTTACGCGTGCCGGTGAGCGTCACGTTCAGCAGTGCTGACGTCGCGTTCGCCGGGACTCCGGGCGTTCCGGCGACCCGGACGCGACGGAACTCGCCCTGCTGAATGGGGTTGCCCGTCTGCCGGGTGTCGACGATTCGATTCGGGGGCGTTGGATTGACGTCTCCCGAGCCGCTGAACCACGCCATGAGGTCGACGAGAAGGTGAACGGGCGCCGACGTCTCCAAGCAGAACTGCCCCCTGGTGGCTGTTGCCGTGCTCGGTCGAATGATCGCCATGTTCGGAACGGCTCGGCCGGGGTCGAAGTTGAGGTTCGAGGTCGCCGGTCGCGCCTCGTCGCATGCCCAGACGGTGGCGAAGCCGGGCGCCAGCGCGTCAGTTGCCGTGACGTTCAGTGCGACCGATGTCGCTCCTGCGGCGCCGGCCGGAACCGTCACGCGGACGACTTCGCCGGGGGTGACAACGCCCGCGGATCGACCAATCCCATTGCGGGTGTCCAACAGGCGGCTGGGCACGACCGGATTGACGGCTGCGCTTGCGGTGGGAGCGGTGCTCAGTGCTCCGACGATCATGCTCGTCAGCAGCAACGTGGCCGCAAGTATCGTTCGCATACGGGGCATCGGAATGGACCCTTCTCCCCTGGCGGGGCACATCGTGTTCGTTGTTGTCATCGCCGCCAGACGAGAACGTAACAGGCCGATCCGCCAGAACGTCGCCATACTGCAACATTTTCGACATGCGTTCGTCATGCGGTTGCGTTGAACCTCAACGGTGACCTCGTCGGTACCGGAGCCGAGTGGGCAGCCAATCCAAGGGGCGTGCTGGGTCGTCGGTCCGGTGCCCGTCAGCAGGCGGTGCCGGGGAGGATCGGCTTCGCGAGGACCTGGTAGGTGACGTCGGCGTCGGTGAAGAACGTGAGTTGGTTGGCTGCGGCCAGGGTCTCGCCGACCTCGCTGGCCGAGACGAATGTGCAGGTCGCCGCGTCAGCAAGTCGCACGGTGACATCGGCGGGCCACTCGACCACCGTCGGTTCGATGCCGTCGGAGCCGTACACCGACAGGTCGTCGACCACCAGCGCTTCGATGCCGTACTCGGACGGCTCGAAGATCTCCTGTTCACCGAGTTCGTCGGCGCCCACGAGGCCGGCGAGATCGTTCAGTTGCGCGATGAAGTCGGCGAGTGCCTGGCGCTCGGGTGTCGTCTCCTGCCCGCCCTCGCCTGGGATCGCCAGGCCGAGCGCATACGCCTCGTGCACGTACGTCTCGCCGTTGACGTTGATCGTCACCCGGGCAGTCGAGGCATCGGCGATGTTCGTCGGCTGCTCGTAGTCGATCTCCTGCAAGAGGCCCGCCTCGTCGGCGGCGGCGAGGATCGATTGGATGCCCGCCTCGGTGATCGACTGCACCTGCACCGCCGGAAGCAACGGTCCGGGGTAGATCGCGATCTGCGCTCCCGGACCGAAGGCCTGGCCGCCGCCGGACACGAGCACGTTCGGGGTCTGCTGAAAGGCGAACTCGCGAGGAACGAAGCCCCCCACCTCGGCGTACTCGACGACGACATCGTCAGCGCCCGTCGGATGCTGATAACCGTCGGTGACCGGCGGCAACGAGTCGTCGGCAGCAGGTGAGTCGGAATCGCCACCGCACGCAGCGAACCCCACGGCGGCGACGAGCAGGACGGGAACGAGGCGCATCTTCATGACAGTTCGACGCTTCCCACACCGCTTCGGTTCCACACGGCCGCTACCTTCGCAGTCATGAGTCAAGAAGTACGAGGCATCATCGCTCGCGCCAAAGGCGAACCGGTCACGATGGAGACCATCGTCATTCCCGATCCGGGCCCGGGCGAGGCGGTCGTGGTGATCCAGGCGTGCGGCGTCTGCCACACCGACCTGCACTACCGAGAGGGCGGGATCAACGACGACTTCCCGTTCCTGCTCGGCCATGAGGCGGCCGGCATCGTCGAGTCGGTCGGCGAGGGAGTCACCGACGTGGCACCCGGCGACTACGTGATCCTCAACTGGCGCGCCGTGTGCGGCGACTGCCGGGCGTGCCGGCGAGGCCAGCCGCAGTACTGCTTCAACACCCACAACGCCACCCAGAAGATGACGCTGGCGGATGGCACCGAGCTGTCGCCGGCGCTCGGCATCGGCGCGTTCTGCGACAAGACCCTCGTCGCCGCCGGACAGTGCACCAAGGTCGATCCTGCAGCGTCACCTGCTGCGGCGGGTCTGCTCGGCTGTGGCGTGATGGCCGGCATCGGCGCTGCGCTCAACACCGCCGGCGTCACTCGCGGCCAATCGGTCGCCGTGTTCGGGTGCGGTGGCGTCGGCGACGCAGCCATCGCGGGCGCCCGCCTCGCTGGCGCCTCCACGATCATCGGCGTCGACATCGACGACCGCAAGCTCGAGTGGGCGAAGGGATTCGGCGCCACCCACGTCTGCAACTCGAAGGACACCGACCCTGTCGAGTTCATCCGTTCGGTCACCGGTGGTTTCGGCGCCGACGTGTGCATCGAGGCGATCGGCCATCCCGAGGTGTACAAGCAAGCATTCGAGGCCCGCGACCTCGCCGGCACCGTCGTGCTCGTCGGCGTCCCGAACCCCGAGATGACCCTGGAGCTGCCGTTCATCGACGTGTTCGGTCGGGGAGGTTCGCTCAAGTCCTCCTGGTACGGCGACTGCCTGCCCTCGCGTGACTTCCCCATGCTGATCGACCTCTACCTGCAGGGTCGCCTCGACCTCGACGGGTTCGTGTCGGAGACGATCGGCCTCGACGGCGTCGAGGAGGCGTTCCACAAGATGGAACGTGGCGAGGTCCTGCGCAGCGTGGTGGTGTTCTGATGACGGCGCTGGGCCGATGAGCATCGAACTGGTCACGACCGACGGCATCTTCGCCCTCGACGGCGGTGAGTGGGAAGTCACCAACAACATCTGGATCGTCGGCGACGATCGCGAGGTCGTCGTGTTCGACGCGGCTCACGACCACCGGCCGATCGTCGACGCCATCCATGGCAGACGCGTGGCAGCCATCGTGCTCACCCACGGCCACAACGACCACATCAACGCCGCGATCCCCCTGCGTGACGCCGTCGACGCCCCGATCCTGCTCCACGACGCCGACCGGATGCTGTGGGACGCGGTGTGGCCCAGCGACACGCCCGACCAGGCGCTCACACCGGGCGAGTTGTTGCGAGTCGGCGGCCACGAGATCGCCGTCCTGCACACGCCGGGCCACTCCCCCGGTTGTTGCAGCTTCCACGACGTCGCGGCCGGCGCCGTGTTCAGCGGCGACACGCTGTTCTGCGGCGGCCCCGGCGCCACCGGGCGGAGTTTCAGCGACGAACCGACGATCCTGCGATCGATCCGCGACACCCTGCTTGCCCTGCCCGACCACACCGTCGTGCACACGGGCCACGGCGACTCGACCACGATCGGTGCCGAGCGCGACGGCGTGCTGGCCCGCGCCGCTGAACTCGGGCTCTGACACTGCGATGACCCCCCGTCCGGTTCCGATCACGGGCGTCGTGCAGCACTACGCCTGGGGCGACCAAACCGTCATCCCTGAACTGCTCCACACCACCGCCGACGGCCGTCCGTGGGCAGAGCTCTGGCTCGGCACCCATCCCAACGGGCCGGCAACGATCGACGGCGGCGGCTCGCTCTCGGACACGACAGGCGAGCTGCCGTATCTCCTCAAGGTGCTTGCTGCGGCACGCCCGCTGTCGTTGCAGGTGCATCCGACGCGCACGCAGGCGCTCGACGGCCATGCCCGCGGCGTCTATCCCGACGACCGAGCCAAGCCCGAGCTGCTGTGTGCGCTCACCCGGTTCGACGCACTGTGCGGCATCCGCCCGATCGGCGCGACGCTCACGCTGCTCGGCGCCCTCGGCGCCGAGCCGCTCGCCGCCGCCATCCGCTCAGAGGGAATCGGGGCGGTCATCGAGGGCCTCTACCGAGGTCGCATCGATCCTCGCCCGACCATTGTCGCTTGCAGTCGCAGTCAACGTCCGGAAGCCGAGCTCGTCACGCGCCTCGCCGCCGAGTATCCCGACGACGCGAGCGTCGTGGTCACGCTGCTCCTCAACCGGGTCACGTTGCAGCCGGGCGAGGCACTTCACTTGACCGCCGGGAACCTGCACGCGTACCTCAGCGGTGCCGGCATCGAACTGATGGGCGCCAGCGACAACGTGGTGCGCGGGGGCCTCACGGACAAGCACGTCGACGTCGACGAACTGCTGCACATCCTCGACACGACGCCGCTCGGCGAACCGGTCATGAAAGCCGCAGCCCGGGCAGGCCGATATCCCCTCCCCGAGGTCGGATGCACGCTCGTGCGCATCGAGCCTGGCCGCACGCACACCTCGAGCGGCCACGAACTTGCGATCGATCTCGACGGCCGCACGCTCTACCTCCCACCCGGCGCTGTCATCACGCCGACCGCACCGACGTTCGTGGTTGTTACATCGCGGGTCTGACCCCTGATGTAATCGTCAGCGGGTGGTCTTGCGGATCTCGACGATCTTCTCACTCGAGTGGTTGGCGTCGGCGCCCTGCTCGTCGAGGAGGCGGGCACGGTCCTTCTCGGCTTCGCGGGCGGCCTTGACGAGATCGACGCGAGCCAGCGCGGCATCGATGCCGTGCTCCTGGATGAACTCGGCCCACTCGACGAGCTGATCGACCATCTCGTTCTCGGGGACGACGGCGACGTTCTGACCCTTGACGAACAGGTGGCCGCGCTTGTTGCCCGCAGCGATGCCGAGATCGGCGTCACGAGCCTCGCCCGGGCCGTTCACGACACAGCCCATCACGGCAATCTGGAGCGGGATCTCGCGGTCGGCGAAGGCCTCCATCGCACGGTTGGCCACGTCGATCACATCGACCTCGGCGCGCCCGCACGACGGGCAGGCGATCAGGTCGACGTTCTTGCGCTCACGCAGCCCGAGCGCTTCGAGCAGCTGGCGACCGGCCTTGGCCTCTTCGACCGGGTCGGCGGTGAGCGAGTAGCGGATCGTGTCGCCGATTCCTTCCATCAAGAGCGTCGCGATCCCGGCCGTGGCCTTGATCAGACCGGCCGGCGGTGGGCCCGCTTCGGTCACGCCGAGGTGCAGCGGATGGTCGGTGACCTCGGACAGCTGGCGGTAGGCCTCGACCATCAGCGGCACGCTCGACGCCTTCACGGAGATCTTGATGTCGGTGAAACCCACCTCGTCGAAGTAGGCGATCTCCTGCTGGGCCGATTCGACCATCGCCTCGGGTGTGGCGCCGCCGTACTTCTCGTAGAGCGATGGATCGAGCGACCCTGCGTTGACGCCGATGCGGATCGGGAGTCCACGATCGCGGGCCTCGGACGCAACGGCCTTGATGTGTTCGGGCTTGCGGATGTTGCCGGGGTTCAACCGCAGGCCGTGCACACCGGCTTCCATGGCCGCGAGCGCCATCTTGTACTGGTGGTGGATGTCGGCGATGATCGGCACCGGCGAGCGCGGCACGATCTGCGCCAGCCCCTCGGCCGCTTCGGTCTCGTTGCAGGTGCAGCGCACGATGTCGGCGCCGGCCGCAGCAAGGGCGTAGATCTGCTGGAGGGTCCCCTCGACGTCGGCGGTCTTGGTGATCGTCATCGACTGCACCGTGATCGGGGCGTCGCCGCCCACCTTGACGTTGCCGACGGAGATCTGACGGGTCGGTTTGCGGGGTACGAGCGAGCTGGAGACGTCCACGTGGACCGCGTTATCCGATCGGTTGTGTGATGTCGAGGTACAGGCCGCTGAACATCAACATGGCCAACACGGCGATCACGCCCATAGCGAACGGCATCAGCCGCTCGACGTCGGCGAAGTAGCGACCCTTCATGTGAAGACGCTTCTCCTGGATCCGCTCGTAGACGGCGATGGCAGCGTGGCCGCCGTCGAGCGGCAGCAGCGGCATCATGTTGAACACGCCGACAAAGATGTTGAGGATTGCCAGCAGGTACAACACGCCCGCCAGGCCGCCAGATTCGCCGACATCATCGGACACCGTGGCGATGCCGTAGAGCGTGGTCGGGCGGGCTTCCGGGTCGGCGTTGTCGGTGTCGGTGAGCTGTTCGACGAGGTTCACCGGGTTGAGCACCTTGACGATTCCCTGCGTCGACTGCCACGTGACCGGGAAGATGTCGGTGACCGAGTTCACCGCCGCTCCGACGATGCCGTGCTGCTCGTAGAACGGCGGGCTGTAAGAACTGACACCGAGCTGCGCCGACCCGAACAACGGATCGTCCTCAGGAGCGGTGGTGTTGGCACCGAGCCCGACGGGGATGGTGAGAGTTTCACCGTCGCGGATCACGACGATGTCGACCACGTCGCTCGGCTCGAAGGAGCGAACCGCTTCACCCAGTTCGACCGAGCTGGTCACGACGAGACCACCCACCGACAGGATCTCGTCGCCATCGCGGATACCGGCACCCCATGCGGGCAGCTCCTGCGCCGCCGAACCGACGAACACCCGCGGTTCGTCCTGAGTGGCGCTGATCTCTCCCTGGGTCGAATACACGCCGAACAGCAGCACGATCGCGATGAGGATGTGCATGATCGAGCCGGCGGAGATCACCAGCAGGCGCCGCGGGAAGGTGGCCTGGCGATACGAGCGAGCTTCGTCGGCCGGATCGACCTCGTCCATCCGGTTCATACCGACGATCCGCACGAACGCCCCGAGCGGAATCGCTCGCACGCCGTACTCGGTCTCACCGCGACGGAAGCTCCACAGTCGCGGCCCGAAGAACAAGAAGAACTGCGTGGCCTTCATCCCCGTCCACTTGGCGGTGGCGAAGTGACCGAGTTCGTGGAGGAAGATCGAGATGACGACGCCGACCACGAACACGAAGATCCAGATGTTGACGAACGCCAGCCACACGAACAGCGCCGCCAGCCCGGCCATCGCCAACCAGCCGGTCCAACCATTCGCGAGCTCGTCGTCGGTCAGCTCGGTCACCGATCCGCCCGCCATGATCTCGCTCTTGACTCGATCGCCACGGCTCGGTGGCGCGAACGTCTGCTCGGTCTGCTGATCGTGAGGAGTGAGTTGATCGGTCATGTCGGTCGTTTCGAGAGCAGGTCGCAGGCGATCCGCCGAGCCTCGGCATCGGCATCGATCACGTCGTCGACCGTATGGGGGGTTGCACCATCATGCATCGCAAGTACCCCAACACAGACGTCAGGGATCTCATTCCATCGCAAGTTCCCTGCCAAGAATGCGTCAACCGCGACCTCGTTGGCGGCACTGAGCCACGCCGGCGCCGTGCCGCCGCGCCGCCCGGCGTCGTACGCGAGGTCGAGGCACCGAAACGTGGCACGGTCGGGGACCTCGAAGTCGAGACGAGTCAACCCGGTCCAGTCGATGCGCCCGAACGGGCTGCCGATGCGGTCCGGGTAGCCGAGCGCATACCCGATCGGCAGGCGCATGTCGGGCAGGCTGAGCTGGGCAATCGTCGAGCCGTCGGTGAACTCCACCATCGAATGCACCACCGACTGCGGATGCACGACGACGTCGATGTGGTCGTAGGGCGTGCCGTACAGCTCGTGGGCCTCGATCACTTCGAGTCCCTTGTTCATCAACGTGCTGGAGTCGACAGTGATCTTCGGGCCCATGCTCCACGTCGGATGTGCCAACGCTGCCTCGACGGTGACCTCGGCCAGTTCCTCGGCGCTGCGCCCCCGGAACGGGCCGCCACTCGCCGTGAGCAGCAGTCGCGCCACCTCACGTTCGGTGGCCACTGACGAACGCAGGCACTGGTGCAGCGCACAGTGCTCGCTGTCGACCGGAACGAGTTCCGCGCCGGGCACCGCCCGCAAGGGCTGTACCACGGGACCAGCGGCGATCAGGCTCTCCTTGTTCGCGAGCGCCAACCGCTTGCCGGCACGCAACGTCTCGATCGTGACGCTGAGCCCGGCGAATCCGACCACGCCGTTGACGACAACCTCGGCCGGGCCCACGACCTCGGCGAGATCGGCGACCACCTCGACGTTCGGGAGTGCGGCGGCCACCTCACGTCGTGCCGACTCGTCGGCAACGGCCACCAGCGCCGGCGTCCAGCGTCGCGCCTGCTCGATCACGTCGCGCGCCGACGTCCCGACCGCGAGCGCGGCGACCTCGTACGAGCCCGGCACGCGAGCGTTCTCGGCAGCGATGACCTCGAGCGTCTGCGTGCCGATCGAACCGGTCGACCCGGCGATCGCCACGCGGGTCGGCGACGCCATCAGGAACTCAGAGCGCCGTCCACGGCTCGACCACCAGCATCAGGTAGTAGACCGCCGGCAGCACGAACAGGAAGCCGTCGAAACGGTCGAGTACCCCGCCATGACCACGGATGATCGCACCGAAGTCCTTGACGTCGAGGTTGCGCTTGAACATGCTCTCGGCGAGATCGCCGAGCGGTGCCATCGCCGAGATCACGATGCCGAGCATCAGCAGATGACTCGTGCTCGACCAGGTGGTGCTCAGGTCCTGCATCCCGATGAGCAGCATCACGACAAGTGTGAGGATCGTGCCGCCGAGCAGCCCTTCGAGCGACTTGTTCGGGCTGATCCACGGCCGCAGCGGCGTGCGTCCGAAGGCCGAACCGACGAAGTAGGCGCCCACGTCGTTGGCCACGACACCGATCGCAATCAGCACCAGGGTGTCGGTGCCCCAGGGCGTACCGCCGAAGAGGTTCGAGTACGCGAGGATCAGCGCCGCATAGGAGCCGAGCACACCGATCCAGACGACGCCGAGCATCGTGATGGCCATGTTCGGCATCGGGCCCGCTTCGACCGAGTCGGCAGCGATGAAGCTGATCGCCGCCGCGAAGAAGCCGAACGCCAGCACCATCGGGATCGCGGCCTCGCCCACCCAGTAGACGGCGAGGGGGGCGGCGACGCATGCCAACACCCCGACAGCGATCACCGGGCGGTAGCCCTTGTCGGTGACCCGCGCGAAGTACTCGACCGCAGCGAGGCCGAGCGCGACAGTGACGAACACCAACGCGCCAGCCGGTCGCCACATGGCGAGCGCCAGGAACACTGCGGCGAGCGCGAGCCCGGAGGCAACGGCGACGGGCAGATTGCGCCCATCGGCGCTCGGCGGGTTCGCACCCGCACTCGGCGGACGCTGCGGGGCGGCGCCGCGACGCTTGGGGTCGGGGCGGCGAGGCATCCCCGATGGGTCGGTGCCGATCGTGATCCGGGCCGGCTCGCGACGAGGCGGTTCCGCCGATTCGGTGACGGGCACGGCCCCAGAGGCTCGGACGGACGATGCGACGGGCGCGTCGTCGACGGTCGGATCGTCGTGCCACGACAGCTCGCCGGTGGGGTCCTTCGGCGCCTCGGCTGCGGCATCGTCGGCCGCGGTCGCCGCACCGGCGAACGACGACCACACGTCGACGTCGTCGGTCGGATCGGGTGTGGCCTCGGCCGCCTCGATACGCGGCACCTCGCCAGTCGGCGGATCGGTCCAGTGCGGCATCGCACCCGAGTCGTCCGATCCGAAGCTCAGCGGTTCGGGAGCGACTTCATCGTCGAATCCGATCGCCGGCTGCTCGGTGGTCGCTCCGAACAACGGTCCACCGAACTCGTCGTCATCGAACGAGTCCATCTCGCTCTCGAACGGCCCCGGCTTGCGCCGCGTGGTCTTGTCGTCGTCGTTCCACTCACTCATGACAGTGTCCTTCCCCCAGAGATTCGGCTCGAGCAGATTCAGGGCTGCTCATACTTCGAGCAGTTCCTGTTCCTTGCGGCCCAACGCAGCGTCGATGTGTTCGACATGTTCGTGGGTGACCTTCTCGAGTTCCTTCTCGGCCCGTTCGAGCTCGTCGGCGGAGACCTCGCCATCCTTCTCGGCGGCCTCCATGGCTTTGCGGGCGTCACGACGGGCGCCGCGAACGGCGATGCGGCCGTCCTCGGCCATGTGCTTGACGACCTTGACGTACTCGCGTCGGCGCTCCTCGGTGAGCTGCGGCAGCGAGATGCGGATCGAGATGCCGTCGTTGTTGGGCGACACGCCGAGATCGCTGTCACGGATCGCCTTCTCGATCGATTCGAGCGTGCCGCGATCGTGCGGCTTGATCAGCAGCTGACGCGCCTCGGGCACCGAGATCGAGGCGAGCTGCTGGAGCGGCACCTGAGCGCCGTAGTACTCGACGGTGATGCGCTCGACGAGCGATGGCGTCGCCCGTCCGGTGCGCACGGTGGAGAACTGCGACTGGGTGTGCTCCACCGCTTTGTCCATCTTCTCCATTGCTTCGAGCATGGCATCGTCGATCACGGCAGCCAGCGTACCCAGAGCAACCCCGTCGACCAGACCATCGGCACTGGTCAGACCTCGTGAACGAGGGTTCCCTCGTGGCCACCCTGCACGATGCTGCGCAACGAACCCGGCTTCGACATGTCGAACACCACGATCGGAATGCCATTGTCTCGACAGAACGCAATCGCCGTGGCGTCCATCACCTTGAGGTTCTTGGTCATCACCTCGAGGTAGCCGACCTCGTCGTATTTCGTCGCCGTTGCATCGTGGCGAGGGTCGGCCGAGTACACCCCGTCGACGCCCGAATGGGTGCCCTTGATCACCACGTCGGCCTCGATCTCGGCCGCTCGCAGCGCTGCAGCAGTGTCCGTCGTGAAGAACGGGTTGCCAGTGCCGGCGGCGAAGATGACGACGCGCCCCTTCTCGAGGTGGCGCACCGCCCG
The DNA here is from genome assembly GCA_963828415.1 of Ilumatobacteraceae bacterium. Lineage (GTDB taxonomy): Bacteria > Actinomycetota > Acidimicrobiia > Acidimicrobiales > Ilumatobacteraceae > Sva-07. The sequence continues at coordinate 409,988 of CAWHEI010000009.1, read as the reverse complement.
GCGGCGGATGTAGGCCTCGGCGATGCGCGGCATCTCGATTGCCGATTGCACCCGGGTGTCCTGGCCGAGTCGTTCGAGGGAGTCCTGCAACGCCAACGCGTTCATGACGGTGCCGAGCATGCCGATGTGGTCGGACTGCGTGGCATCCATGCCACTGAGCGAACCGGTGCGGCCGCGCCAGAAGTTGCCACCTCCGACCACGACGGCGACGTCGACACCGAGGTTCTGACGCAGATCGACGATGTCGCGAGCGGTCGCTTCCAGCGTGGCACCGTCGAGTCCCTTGCCGGACGCGCCCGCCAACGCCTCGCCGGACGGTTTGAAGACGATCCGTTTCCAGCTGGGCCGAGGCCCTCCTCGGGGATGGATCGGCTCGTCGCTCATCGAGCCACGACCGTACTAGAGGTGACGCTGAGCCACCCAACGTCGGCATCTCGTGAACAACTTCACCTCTCAGAGGTGAAGTTGTTCACGAGAACGGGATCAGCCGATCTCGACTTGGGCGAAGCTGACGATGGTGGCGCCGCCGATGAACTGGCTCACCGACTGCTTGTCGTCCTTCGCGTAGGGCTGATCGAGCAGCGCCACGTCCTTGAAGAAGCCGTTGATGCGTCCTTCGACGATCTTCGGCAGCGCCGCTTCGGGCTTGCCCTCGTTGCGGCTGATCGTCTCGAGCGTGGCGCGCTCGGCAGCGACGACATCTTCGGGGATGTCGTCACGGCTCAGGTACGCGGGACGAGCGAAGGCGATGTGGACCGCCACGTCGTGGGCGAGCTCCGGCGTGCCGCCGGCGACCTCGACGAGGACGCCGTTGACGCCACGTCCACCCTGGATGTGCTGGTAGCTGCCGATCACGTTGCCGGCTGCGGCCTCGATGCGCTTGACCTCGCCGAGACCGATGTTCTCCTTCAATGTGACCTTCAGCTCTTCGAGCTCGGTTGCGCGCTCACTGACAGCATCGACGCCCTTGGCGACGACGAGCGCGGCCAGAGCATCGGCCTCGGCCTTGAACTGGTCGGAGCCGGCGACGAAGTCGGTCTCGCTCTTGAGTTCGACGATCGCGCCGACGTTGCCGTCGATGAGGAGACTGACGACGCCCTGCGACGCCTCACGATCCTCGCGCTTGGCGCTCGCCGCAAGACCCTTCTCGCGCAGCCAGGTCTTGGCGGCTTCGATGTCGCCGCCGTTCTCCTCGAGCGCCTTCTTGCAGTCCATCATCCCGGCGCCCGACGACTCGCGCAGGGCCTTGACGTCTTGTGCGGTGAATGACATGGCTTCAGCTCTCCGTGCTTGCTTCGATGGTGGTTTCGTCTGCTGCGACCTCAGGAGCCGGCTCGGCAACGGCCGGAGCGGCGGGCGCCGCTTCCTCGGCCACCGGGGCGGCGGCTTCCTCGGCCTCGGGGGCAGCCTTGGCGGCCGCCAGGCGGGCGTCGCGGTCGGCCTGGGCCTGGGCAGCGGCGTCGCGGGCGGCGGCCTGTGCGGCGGCGAACTCGGCCTCTTCCTCGGGGCTGCGCTCAGCGACGGGCGCCGGTGCAGGGTTGCGCTTGTTGGCGATGAAGCGGCCCTCTTCGACGGCGTCGGCGATCACGCGGGCGAACAGGCTGTTCGAGCGGATGGCGTCGTCGTTGCCGGGGATCGGGTACTGGACGACTTCGGGGTCGACGTTGGTGTCGACGACGGCGACCACGGGGATGCCGAGCTTGTTGGCCTCGGTGACCGCGATGTGCTCCTTCTTGGTGTCGAGCACGAAGATCGCGTCGGGTGCCTTCTTCATACCGCGCAGACCACCGAGGTTTCGCTGCAGCTTGGTGAGCTCGCGGTCGAGCAGGAGGGCTTCCTTCTTGATCATGGCGTCGAACTCGCCGGAGGCCTGCATGCGCTCGTACTCGAGCATCTTGTTGACGCGCTTCGAGATCGTCTCGAAGTTCGTGAGCATGCCACCGAGCCAACGCTCGTTGACATACGGCATGCCGCACTTGTCGGCGTAGCTCTTGATGGGATCCTGTGCCTGCTTCTTGGTGCCGACGAACAGGATCGTGCCGCCGCCGGCGACGAGGTCGCGGACGTAGCCGTACGCGGTCTCCACCCGACCGAGCGTCTGCTCGAGGTCGATGATGTAGATGCCATTGCGCTCACCGAAGATGAAACGCTTCATCTTCGGGTTCCACCGACGGGTCTGGTGGCCGAAGTGAGCTCCGGCTTCGATCATTTGCCGCATGGTGATGACAGCCATGATGATTCTCCTTGTTGCGGTTCATCCCGCCGGTCGGCGCCCTCGACGAGAGCGACCGCAGTGGACCGATGGGACAGTGAGACGTCGCTGTGAACAGCGGCCGATCCAGGTGAATCGACCCGAACGACGTTATCGGCCCGTTCCGGGCTCCGGACACCGCAACTCGAAGCGTTCGAACACCACCGGAAGGTCGTCGCCGTAGTCGCCCCAGTGTTCCGGATGAGCTCGGGCGAAGTAGCGCGAGTGCATCTCCAGCCAGTCGTCGCGCGTTCGGTCGCCTTCGCCCTCGTCCCAGGCGAATTGGTCGTCGACCGACACGAGCGGGCCGACCCGCACGTCGGTGGTCTCGACGACTGCGCGCGGTTGACCTCGGCCATCGCAGACCACGCTGAGGTCTCCGACCTCGGGGAGGTCGCCGCCGTCGTCCGCGTACACGAGGCGGCAGCTCGCCGTGGCGCGTTTGGGTCCGTCGACGACGAGTGCGAGCAGTTGATCGGCCATCTCTGCCGAGTCGCCGAACTGGAAGACGTCGGCCAACACCACCGCAGCGCCAGTGCGACGTCCGTCGATGTACTGCTCGAAGAAGCGGTCGACGGCGGCCCGGTCGATGGCGCCGAGCCCGTCAGAATGGTGTTCCGACACGATCCGCACCGTACTTGGCGGGAGACCCGGCCGGCTTCGGACACCGCAGCTGCGTGGGTGGCGCCGGTCGCGCTGGTGTCCCGTCGAGGGGGACCAGGCGGGGGCGACGCCTGGCCACGCCGATGTACGGCGCCGGGTCGGCATAGTCGTCGCCGATGCGCAGGCCGAAGAACAACGTGGCGGACGCTGTGCCGACCACTTCGTTCGCGAGCACGACGTCGCCGAGTTCGACGGTGGCGGCCGCGAGTCGGCCATAGGTGTGGCGCCATCCGTTCGAGAGCTGCACCACCACATATCGGACGTCGACGACGGTTCCTGCGAACACCACCCGTCCGCTGGCCGCTGCCCGCACCACCGTGTCGGCGGTGACCCGGTACTCGATTCCCCGATTGCCGGCGCACCACGTACAGGGAGGTGCTCGGAAGGGATCGCTCACCGCGGCGACGACAGGCGGGAACCAGCACGGTGGGGCGGCATCGGTCGGTCCAGCGACACCAGTGGCCACCGCCATCAGAACGAGCGACGCGACGAGGCGCCTGCGGGCAGAACGAGGTCGAGCGCTCATGAGCCAACCTTCTCGACGCCTCGGTCGAGCCGAGGTCGACGTCAGGACGCCCGTGCGCCGGAGAGACGCTCAGCCGACGCCGGCGGCCGAGAGCCGCGACCGCAGGTGCAGCACGGACTTCGTGTGGATCTGGGACACGCGGCTCTCGGTGACTCCGAGGACCTGTCCGATCTCGGCGAGGGTCAGGCCCTCGTCGTAGTACAGCGACAGCACGAGCTTCTCGCGTTCGGGGAGCTTCTTGATCTCGGCTCGCATGATCTGGCCGAGTTCGTGATCCTCCACGACGGCAGACGGCGAACCGGAACCCGGCCCGTCGAGCGCGGCGGGTTCGGCCCCGGCGGCGATTGCCCGGTCGAGCGGACCGACCGTGGTGCTCGCGATCGCCGCGAGCCAGCGGGTCAGTTCGTCGGTGGAGATGTGCAGATGCGCAGCCAGCTCCTCGTCGGTCGGTGCCCGACCCTCCTTGTGTTCGATCTCCGAGATCGCCTTCTCGACACTGCGTGCACGGCTGCGAATCGATCGCGGCACCCAGTCGAGTTTGCGCAGACCGTCGTAGACCGCACCGCGAATACGGGGTACGGCAAACGTCTCGAACTTGACCCCGCGTTCGGGATCGAACCGCTCGATCGCGTCGATCAGGCCGAACACACCCGAGCTGACGAGATCTCCCGGGTCGACGCTCGAGGGCAGGCCGGCGCCGACACGGCCGGCGACGAATTTCACCAGCGGTGAGTAGTGCACGATCAGATGGTCTCTCGCTGCAGCGTTGCGGCGGTTCAACCACCTGGTCCACTGCATCTGCAGGTCGGCGTCTTCGGGAACGATGCTCATGCTCTGGGGTGGGCCTCGCGATAAGCAGCCGACAAGCGTTCTCGGCTGACGTGGGTATAGCGCTGGGTGGTGGCCACGTCGGTGTGGCCCAGCAGTTCCTGAACGGCTCGCAGGTCGGCACCGCCGTCGAGGAGGTGCGTGGCGAACGTGTGGCGCAATGCGTGTGGATGCGTGGGGCTCGGCGATCGCCGGTCGACGATGCGTCGCACGTCGCGCGGCGTCAGTGGTCGGCCCCGCTCGTTGCCGAACAACACGTCGCCGGCCTCCGGTGGAAGCACGTCGTGACGAATCGCCAGCCAACGCCGCAGCGCGGCGATCGCCGGTTCGCTGATGGGAACTCGCCGTTCCTTGGATCCCTTGCCCCAGACGGTGGCAGCGCCCGTGGTCACCGACACCGACGAGACCTGCAATCCGCACAACTCGCCGACACGAAGCCCCGAGCCGTAGAGCAACTCGAGGACCGCGTCGTCGCGACGCCGCCGCCAGTCGGGCTCGTCGTCGGAGAGCGGGCCATCGAGTAGACCGCTGAGTTCGCGCTGATCGAGGACCCTCGGTAGCCGGCCACTGCCGGCGGGCACCGACACGCCGCTGGTCGGATCGACCTCGACGACGTCGTTGGCGACGAGCCATCGGTAGTAGCGGCGGATCGCTGCGGTCTTGCGTGCAATCGAGCGGCGGGCGAACTGCCTGGTCGTCAGGTGTGCAAGGTAGCGGCGCACCGTGGTCCGTTTGACCGCCGCCGGTTCGAGCACGTCGCTTCGAGCGCACCACGCCACGAAAGACCGCACGTCGGAGGTGTAGGCGGCCACCGTGTTGTCGGACAACGACGTCAGCGCATGCGCGAATTCGTCGATGCGCCAGGGGTCCACGCCGACGATGGTATTGCCCGCGGGGTTGCCGCAGCGGGGATGGCAGGCTCATGCGAGATCCGCCCAGTCGTCGATCGCTTCGAACCAGCCTGCGGTTTCGCGCAACCAACCCGCGTGTTCGAGCCGAGCGACCGCCATCGCGGTGTCGACCAGCGAGCCTCCGATGCGCTCCGACAACGCCTCGAGCGTCTGCGGCTGGGCTCGACAGGCGTCGATCAAGCGGCGATCGGCAGCGCTCGGCAGCGACCGCGGATCGTGCCGTGCACGGCCGGCCCGGCGCCGATCGAGACCCAGCGCCATCAACACGTCGGCCGTTTCGGTCGCGGGCGTGGCCCCGTCGCACAACAGTTTGTTCGTGCCGAGAGCCGCCCGACTCTGCAACGCGCCGGGGACGGCGAATACCTCGACGCCACGTTCGGCCGCCTCCCGCGCGGTGATCAGACTCCCCCCTCGCTCGCGACTCTCGACGACCACGAGCACCTCGACGAGCGCGGCGAGGATCCGGTTGCGCAACGGGAACCGGAACGCGTCGGGCCCGGTGCCCGGCGGCCATTCGGAGATCACTGCACCACGAGCTGCCACCTGCTCCCACAGATCGCTGTGCAGTGCCGGGTAGGGCCGGTCGGGGCCCGTGCCGACCACCGCCACCGGTCGAGCATCACCGACAGCAAGCGCTCCGCGATGGGCTGCACCGTCGATCCCCTTGGCGAGGCCGGAAACGACCACCACACCAGCAGCTGCGAGTTCGTAGCCGAATCGGGCAGCGGTCTCGCGTCCGCGTTGGGTGGCATTGCGCGTCCCGACGATTCCGACGCGACGTGCGTCGAGCACACCGAGATCGCCACGGACGAACAACGCTGCGGGTCGCCGTGGATCGTCGAGCAGCGACGGCGGATACGAGGCATCGCCGGCGACGACCACTTCGATGCCACCGTCGAGGCACTGCTGCCACGCCTGGTCGGGTGGACGCGAGTCGCCGGACCGTCGCCACGCCGCCGCGAGATCGGGCTCGCGGGCAAACAGTGTGGCGAACGGTTCGGGCGGCCGACAGCCGCCGGTCGCAACGGCAAACGCCTGCTCGGCCGATCGATGCGTGAGCAGCCCGGACAAGCGGTTCGTGGTCATCCGTTCGAATCCGGCCAATGACGCCACGAACGCTGCCTGTGGTATCGCACCGGTGGTGACCGTGGTCATGCTGCTCGTCCGTTCGTGACCGGTCGGGCGAACGTGGCACGGAACCGAAGGGCCATCGCCACGTCCTGCTCGTCGACGTCGTGTTCGACATGGCCGCGTAGATCAGCGATCGTTCGCGCCACCCGTCGGATCCGGTGGTAGCCCCGACCGCTGAGCCGGTCGTGTTCGAGTTCGTGCCGCAACAGCGCGGTCGAGCCCGCGTCGAGACGGGCGACAGCATCGAGCTGGTCGATCGCGAGCGCACTGTTGAGAGCTCCCTGACGACTCACGGCCACAGCTCTGGCTGCGAGCACTCGCTCGGCGACAACCGCCGTGCACTCCCCCGGTTCGTTGACGAGCAGGTCATCGACGGCCGGACGATGTACGGGCACGCGAAGATCGAACCGGTCGAGCAGCGGCCCCGACACCCGCCGTGCGTATCGATGCAGCACGGCGTCGCCGCACACACACGCCCCGGGCGCCCCGCCACCGCACGGGCACGGGTTCATCGCCGCCACCAGCAGGAAGTCGGCGGGCAGCACCGCTCGGATTTCGGCGCGACTGACGTTGACGACCTGCGATTCGAGCGGTTGACGGAGCCCGTCGAGCACCGACGGCGCGAATTCGGCGAGTTCGTCCATGAACAGAATCCCGCCGTGGGCGATCGACACTTCACCGGGCCGGATGTGCTGCGAACCACCTCCGACCAGCGAGACCTGCGACGACGTGTGATGAGGTGCCCGAAACGGCGGCTCACGCACCAGGCCGCCGGGCGGCAGTGCGATACCCGACGCAGAGTGGATCATCGTGACCTCGAGCGCTCGCTCGCGACCCAGTGGCGGCAAGAGGCCGGGAAGCCGCGACGCGAGCATCGTCTTTCCTGCGCCCGGCGGTCCGATGAACAGTGTGTGGTGCCCACCCGCCGCTGCGATCTCCAACGCGTGGCGTGCGACCGGTTGACCCTGGACATCGGAGAGGTCCGGTGGTGGCCGATGAACCGCGGCGAGGCGGTCGACGGGGTCGTGATCGGGCCACGGCGCCTCACCCCGCAGTGCGTCGACGAGTTCGCCGAGGTTCGCGATGAGCCGCACCCGCCCCAACGCCACGACGTGCGCCTCGACCGCGCTCGGAATGGGCACCACCACGTCTCGTTCGCCGAGTGCACCGACCATCGGGGCGACTCCGTTGACCGGACGCAACGAGCCGTCGAGGCCGAGTTCACCGATGAACGCCGTGCCCGCGATCGCCTCGACCGGGATGACCTCGCTCGCTGCGAGCACGCCGACGGCAATGGCCAGGTCGAGCCCGGAACCGGCCTTGCGATCGCCCGACGGCGCCAGGTTCACCGTGATGCGGTGCTTGGGCCAGGGAAGCCCGCTGCTGAGCACCGCGGCGCGGGCGCGATCTCTCGATTCGCGAATGGACGTGTCGGGCAGACCGACGAGGCTGAACCCAGGCAGCCCGCCGGACACCTGCACCTCGACATGGATCAGATGCCCTTCTGCACAGAAGAGCACCGCTGACGGGACGGACGCGAACATGCCAACCTCCTCGGGACGACGCGGCGAACCGCGAGCACATCGAGGAGGGGCGCAGGGGCCCCACGACCCGGACCGGGCAAGCGCCTCGGTCGTGGGTCTCACTGTACCGACGGGGTGTCGCACTCGCCCGGGCGACCCCGCCCACCACCCTCCCAGCGATGAGCGAAACCGCCGTATCCGGTCGGTTCGCTCATCGCAAACACCGAAACGGCCCCCGCGATGAGCGAACCGACCGGATACGCGCTTTTCGCTCATCGCAACGAAAGGTGCTGCTGCGGGAACACGGGATGCGCGTGCGACAATGCTCCCCCGTGGTGAACATCCGCTTCGAACCTCCGCGCCGAACGACGGCGTTCGCTGCGGCAGCGATCGTGGCGGCAGTCACGGCACTGAGCGCGTGCGGCGGCGACGAGACGCCCAGCGCGGAGCGGTTCTGCGGCGAAGTCGCGGCAAACAAGGAGGCGCTCACCAGTCCCGAACTGCTCTACGCCGACGACATCGAACCGCTGCTCGACCTGTACCGCAGCATCGGCGCGCTCGCCCCGCTCGGCGTCGAGGAAGATTGGAACCAGATCGTGTCGGTCTACGAGACCGCGAGCACGGTCGTCGTCGGCGACCCGGAATCCGAGCAGGCGGCGCTCACCGCTGCCTATGCGAGCGAGAAGTCGGCTGCAGCGGTCGAGACCTGGCTGATGGCGAACTGCGCCGTCGACATCGGACCGGTGTTCACGATCGTGCCCCAGGGACCCGTGACCATCACCATTCCGCCGGACGGCACCGTGGCGCCGGACGCCACGACGGCGCCGACGTCGGTTCCGTGACCGGCCGGGTCAGGCGATCTCGCCGCGACGCAGGATGACCTTGTCGACGAGGCCGTAGTCGCGGCCTTCTTCGGCGGTGAACCAGCGGTCGCGCTCGGAGTCGGCCTGGATCTGCTCGAGGGTCTGGCCCGAGTGCTCGGCGATCAGGGTGGCCATGCGCAGCTTCGTGTAGCGCAGTTGCTCTGCCTGAATGGCGATGTCCGACGCTTGTCCGCGAAGGCCGGCAAGCGGCTGGTGCATCATGATTCGGGCGTTCGGCAGCGTGTAGCGCTTGCCGGCGGCACCAGCGGTGAGCAGGAACTGCCCCATCGAGGCAGCGAGTCCGAGGCACACGGTTGCAACGTCGCAGCCGACGAACTGCATCGTGTCGTAGATCGCCATGCCTGCGGTCACCGAACCGCCCGGGCTGTTGATGTAGAGCCAGATGTCCTGGTTCGGATCCTCGCCCTCCAGGTAGAGCAACTGGGCGCAGATCTGGTTGGCGATCTCGTCGTTCACGTCGGAGCCCAGCATGACCACCCGGTTCTTCAAGAGGCGGTCGAAGACGGCCGAGCGAGGATCGAATCCGCCCTCGAGTGCTGCTGGTTGCATGAGTTCCGACATGGTCCGCAGGCTATCGGTCGCGACCGTGAGCGAATCACGAACGCGGGCTGGGCACTACCGTCAGGGCATGCCCGTCACCGCGAAGCTCGTGCCCGATCGGATCGAACTCCTCCCGAACACGCCGATGACGTTGACGCTGCGCCTCTACAACGGCGACGACGTCAGTCGCGACGTGACGATGTCGGCCTCCGGAGACCTGACCGACCACGTTCGTCTCGACACCTCGGCCGCAACCATCGACACCAACCAGATCGTCGACATCCCCGTGACCGTGTTCACACCGTCGACCGTTCACGCCGGAACGTACGCGATCAGCGCCGACGTCGCCGTCGGTGCCGACGCTGACACTCCCGCCGGCGACCGCCCGGCCGGGTCTGACGTGGTGGTGGCATCGGCCACCGTCGAGGTGAGCGCACACAGCGACTACTCGATCGCACTTCAGCCGACTCGATCCCGAGGAGCACGGCGCGGCCGTCACACCATTCGTGTCGCCAACACCGGCAACGTCGCGCTCACCATCGATCTGACCGCTGACCAGACCGACGACGATGTCGTCAGCACCACCATCGACACGTCCTCACTGGCGGTGGCCCCGGGGCTGGCTGGCCAAGCCGCTGTGCTCGTCACGCCGGCCACGACCTACTGGAGTGGCCCGACCCACGAGCACCAGTTCGTCGTCCGGGCCGCCACGGCCGACGGTCGCACCGACGAGTTGGTCGGCACGTATCAGCAGCGACCCCGGCTCCCGAACTGGGTGGGGCCCGCGGCGGCAGGCGCCCTGGCCGCCCTCGTGTTGGGTGCCGTTGCATGGTTCGCGTTGTTGCGACCGTGGGTGGAGGACACCGCCGACGAAGCCGCCGCTGACGCCATCGAGAGCGACCGCGCAGCACTGCAGGACCGGATCGACGAGCTGGAGATCGCGGCGGCCGAGGCCGAGGAGCTGCCGCTCGGCACACCGACGGACTTCCGCTTGGAGGTTGCCCCGACGGGCGGCAACAGCGAGCAGGATTCGGCGCCCGTCGAGGCCGGCACGATCGTCTCGATCACCGATGTCGTGTTCCAGAACCCGACCGGAGCGGTCGGCACCGTGTCGCTGCGTCGTGGCGACGACGTCCTCCTGCAGTCCGAGCTCGCGAACTTCCGCGACTTCGACCTGCACTTCGTAGCGCCGTATCAGTTCGATGACGACACCGAGATCGTGCTCGACGTCGAGTGCCGCACACCCGGGGCCGGCGAGAGCACGTGTCCCGTCGCCGCCTCGCTCATCGGGTTCGTCGACGAGACCGACTGAACCTCGCCCGACGAAGAGCGTCAGCGCCCGAATGCGCCAACCGAACCGGTGCGCAGTGCGGCATCAGCGGACGTGCTCCCGCGTGATGACACGAGCAGTTCGGCGATCACGTCGTCGAACACATCGGGCTGTCCGTCGACGGTCACCCGTGCCGGCCCGGTCGGGGTGTTGGGCAGGACCACGATCACCTGGGCAAACGTGCCATCGGCCTCGACAGCGACGGGTTCGGACACCGCCACGCCTGGCTGGTTCAGCTGGACCGTCGAACCGCCGACGAACCCGGCACCGAAGACGGTGACCGTCTGCCCCGCGCCGGCCACGCTCGGGACCAGATCGAGCGTCGGGGCGCCAACGCCCTCCCCCTCGATCGACGCAGTGACGACCGAGTCGTCGAGCAACTGGAACGTGGTGGACCCGATCGAGAGACCCAAGGTGACCGGCGAGAACTGGACCTCGACGACGCACGAAGCGTTCGGGGCAATGGCGATCCCGGAGCACCCGTCGGTGACGAGCGTGAACACGCCGGGAACATCGACCGAGATCGAGCTGACCCTCACCGCCGACGTGGTCGGATTCGTCAAGGTCACCGGCGCCGTGCGTCGACCTGCGCCGACGACGGTCGGCTCGAAGATGACCGGCGACGCAAACGGGTCGGTGTCGAATCCGACGCCCGGGTCGAACGACCTCGATGTCGTGGACGACGCCGTCGAACGCGGGGTCGATGGGAGCACCACCCTGGGGAATGTGCTTCCCGTCGTCGGGAAGCGCGGGAAGACGACGGTAGGGACGAGCGTCGACGCCGGCACCGTCGGCAGGCTGGCGACGTCGGAGGGCGCGGTGGTGGTCGGTGCGGCAGGCGCCGTCGTGGCGGTGGTGGTCGGCGATGTCGTGGTCGTGGTGGTGGTCGTGGTCGTGGTGTCGACCACGTCGATCGCCGACGAACGGCGATCGATCGCCCACACCGATGGAGCAACCCCGGACGGCGCAGAATCGAGCTCGCTCGACAGGTCGGAACGGCTGGGGAACACGATCCATCGACCGAACTGGGAGATCGAGAGACGGCCCGTCGGTCGGGCGGTGGCGAGTTCGGGGATCGCTACGTCGACTGTCGACGTTGCGTCGGACGACAGCACTCGGACGGCGTCGCCGCGCTGATACAGGACGTGGTTGCCATCTGCTGACACCGCCGGGCGGGTGGCCTCGTCGACCAGGATCTGGGACGTTCTCGACGTGAGATCGGCGCCGACCACGAACGGCGGGATCAGCCCCGTCGAATCGGCGACGGCGAGTTGCGATTCGAGCGTTTCGAACACGACGAAGGAACCGTCGGCAGAGATCGTCGGCGACGTCGAATCGGCCGTACCCGGCTCGCCGGAGGCGCGGACCGACAGCAGTGTCGGCGCGAGCTGCGGTGACGCCGCCGACCACACGTAGACGTTCCCGGGCGCTGGTTCATAGGACCCCGTCCCTGGGCCGGCGACGAACACTGTCGTGGCGCCGTCGGACGACACGTCGACATCGACACCGGTCACGGTCGCTGGGTCGCCACCCACCACGACGTCGAAGCTCTGGGCGCGCTGGTGTGTGCCGCCGGCAGTCGGGCGAACGTAGCGACGTACCTCAGAGCCGGTCGACCAGACGATCGTCGAGCCGTCGAAGGACAACGCGGGTGCGCTCAGTTGGCCCGGGTCGGACGGAGCAGTGTCGACGGCGACCGTGTCGACCATCGCACCGGGCGGCAGTGGCGACCCGATCGGTGTCGCGCAACGGTCCACGACGGTGAGCTCGACGACGGCCGAGCGCTCGACGCTGGCCGAGCGAACAACCGAGTACGCCACGATGCATCCATTTCCACTGATGCCAGGCGCTGCGCTGTTGGCGTCGCCAACCGGGCGGCTCGTGGCCCCGATGCGATCGCGGATCCAGACCCGTCGGGTCGGCAGCGAGTCGACGACCGAGCCCGCGGTGTCGTAGGCGATGACGGCACCGGTGTCGGAGATCGCTGGTGTCGCCGCATCGGGCAACTCCTGGGCCGCTCCGTCGCCGTCGACGGAGACGAGTTCCACCGCGATCGGGTCGGTCGCCGGCTGTGCCCCCGTGGTGGTTGCGTACACGCTGACCAGGCCGACGATGACGGCGGCTGCTGCACCGAGAGCCAGTCTGCGGCCCCGGCTCGACGCGGAGAGTTCGGACGTACCCACCAGGGTACTGCCCTGCGAGGTCAGCGAGCGACGCCGCTCATGACGACGGCGACACGTTCGGTCGGCTGCACGCCGTCGATGATCGCCAGGAGGCCGGCGAGACCCGCACTGCCGGTCGGACTCACGTCGAATCCGGCCGAAACGGCCAGCGCGTGGGCAGCGACGATGTCGACTTCGGGGGCGACGATCGGCGCGTCGCCCCACGCGCCGACGGCGTCGAACACGCTGACCCAGTCGTACGTCTCGTCGTCGAGAATCCCGTCGGCGAGCGAACGAGGATCCTCCCACGGCCACATGAAGCGTTCCCACTGCGACGGGGCGAACTGCACGATGCCATCGGCGTACTCCTCGTACGCCAGGCTCCACGCCCGTGCCAGCGGCGCGCAGCCCTCGGCTTGGACCGCATGGAGACGTCGAGCCGGGTGCGTCGCGCCGACGCAGGCCGCGAACGCTCCTCCACCCACCTGCACGAAGATGCGGTCGAGCCCGCCGCTTCGCTGCTCGGCGAGCTGTTCGCCGATCTCCCAGCCGAGCGTGCGACCGCCGTCGAGCGCCAGCGCGTTCTCCGGCCCCTGCACGGTGAACGGGATCGCCCCAGCGCTGACGGCCTCACGGAACCGGAGCATGGCCGGATCGCCTGCCGGGTCGCCTCGCCGGCGATCGCACCGGTGGATGCGAGCGCCGAGACGGTCGAGTTCGTCGCCGAAGGCATCGCTCATCCACGTCGGCACGTACACGTCGATCGGCCAGCGCGCGGCCCGTGCAAGCGTGGCGGCCGCAAGTGCCGCGTTACCGCACGAAGCGATGGCCAGCGGCGGGCGATCGGTCAGGTGCCCGAGCGCCTCGGCGGCTCGCAGGTGCAGCAGGATCGTGAACAGGTGCCGCGCCTTCTGGCTCCCACCCACTCCCCCGGTCTCGTCCTTGACCCAGACCCCGCCGCCGTCCGAGAACCCCAGTGCGTCCGACAGTTCGGCGGACCGACCGAACGGTGTCGCCACGAACCCGACGCCGGCGATGGCACGAACGGCGTCGTCGAGTTCACCGACGAGACGTCGGCGAGCAGCGAGGTCCATGCCATGTGCGTCCGCATACGCCGACCACGCGAAGTCATCGTCGTGACGAAGAAACGGATTGACGTCGACGTGGTTCCCCGAGCCCAGGGCTCCGGGAACCTCGCGGTCGCCGTCGCTCTCGACGATGCGTAACACGTGGCGGTGGTCGTGGCTCGTCGAGTTCGGGCAGCGCCAGGGCAGCGCCGCCGCGATGTCGACCTCGGCTGCACAGACCGCGCATCGCCATCCGGTGGCGCGCATCGCGTCGTCAGCCGTCCACGCGGGCGTTGAAATCGTCGATCATCTCGTCCCAGACGTCGACGTAGCGGCGCAGGCCTTTCCAGAAGGACTGATCTCGTCGGGCCTCGAACAGTTCGAAGGGGGTGCCCTGCTGTTCGACCCAGGTGTAGTAGCCCAGGTTGAAGATGCGTCGCCGGTCGGCCTCGGTGCAGTCGATCACGTTGTCGGTGTCGACGGCGCCGAGGTGCTCACCGAAGACCTCGGCAGCGTCGGTGACGGTGAACTCGTTGCCGTAACGGGTGGCGAGCAGCTTGGCCCGTTCGCTCGGATACAACGCAGCACCATCGGTGGCCACCGTGATGATCGCGTCGTCGGGGCCGAGGTCGAGAAGCTTGGCGGTCTTGATCGCAGCAAGCACGTTGCAGATCGCCGAGAACCCGAAGTGCTCCAACGACTCGACGATCTCGGCGGGCACCCCCTTGCGTTGCACGAGGTACTGACGGCCGATGTCGGTGTTGAAGAGCGCGTCGAGTTCGTCGGTCGACTTGTCGGAGATGCCCACGACGACGTCGGTGTTCGTGACGTTGTGGATCAAGGGGATGTGCTTGTCGCCGATGCCCTGGATGTTGTGTTCACCGAAGCCGTTCTCGAGCATCGTCGGGCATTCGAGCGCCTCGACGGCGACGATCTTCGTGCCGTACTCCTCCTTCAACCGATCGCCGGCGGCGATCGTGCCCGCCGATCCGGTGGCCGACGTGAACGCCGCCAGGCTCAGGTCGCGACCCTCGGCCGCATACTGCGCGCGGACCGTCTCGAAGACGTGGCCGAAGGCTCGACCGGTCACGCGGTAGTGGCCGAGGTGGTTGCCGAACTCGGAGAACTGGTTGAGCACGAAGTTGCCGGGATCGAGCGCGAGTTCGTTGCAGGCGTCGTAGATCTCCTTGACGTTCGATTCGGTGCCGTGGGTACGGATCACGTCGTCGGCGGGGTTGGCGCACCACTGGTCGAGCCAGTCGAAGCGCTCCTGACTCATGCCCTCCGGGAGGATGGCCACACCGCGACTGGCCATGATCCGGCTGATGGCGATACCACCTCGCGCATAGTTCCCCGTCGACGGCCAGATCGCCCGATGGTGCGTGGGGTCGAACTGGCCGGTGACCACCCGTGGTGCGAGGCACGCGTAGGCGGCGAGCACCTTGTGAGCCGTGATCATCGGGAAGCGATCGCCGAACACGACGATGATCGGGCTCTCGACGCCGGTGAGGCTCGACGGGAGCACCACGTGGTCGGGGACGTCGACTCGATTGCCGCGCAGGTCGTTGTACCAGTGCACCCGCCAGAGGTTGCGGGCGTCGGCACCCTGGGGGTCGGCATCGCCCACCTTCGTGGCGTGATCGAACGTCGAGGGGTCCTCGAGCTGGGCGAACGTCGGCAACGTGATGCCCTGGTCGCGGAATCGTTCCACGCTGTTGGCGAGTGCCGTCTCGTCGACGATCCGGTCGGCCAACCCGAACTGGTTCTCCAGGGCCTCCCGGCGGAGTTCGGAGGTCGGGTCGAGCACGTCGGCAGCAGTCACGCTTGACATTCTGTCAAGAGATCGGCCTCCGCGCGTCGACGTACATCTGGTGTCTGACACCAGATGTACGTCAGAACGGGCGGTCGTCGGGCGGGAGGGTGCTGGGGCCGACGTGAGCGTCGAGCCAGGCGCACAGCTCTGCTGCGCCGGTCCACGAGTCGCGAATCCGCGTGGCGGCGCCCTTGGTGTGAATCCACTTCGGTGCGCCGAACTCCTGCACCGCGATCAGACCCTTGCGACGAAGCAGCTCGATACGGGGATGATCCTTCGGGTACCCACGCGGCGCCGTCTTCAACGAGTCGATGGCGCTGATCGAATACTTCTTGCGTTCGGCCTCGGCCACGAGCGCAGCCAACTCGGAACCCGTGGCGTCACCGTCGATCCCCTGCCGGAACCGTTCGAGCTGGTCCTTGGCCATGGCGTAGTAGCCCGCACCGACCATCAGACCGGTGGCCGAGAACTGGACGTAGTGGCCGGCACCACCCTCCGACTCGCCGTAGGCGCCTTGCGCTGTCTTGTACGGCGGCTTGTTCTTCGAGAAGCGCACGTCGTTGTACGGGCGGAACATGTGGAACGGTCCGAAGTCGGCGAGTTCCTCGGTCAGCTCGACCATGGGCTGCTTGACGAACGCGTCGAAACGCCCCTTGTTCGCCTGCCAGAACGACTTGGAGTTGTCGGCCTCGAGCTGCTCGTAGAACTCGATGCCTTCGACCGGAAAGCCCGCGAACGCCATCCCCGAACCGTATCCCACGCCCAAATTCGGAGCCGCCGTCGCGGCCAGCGCGATCTCCGCTCCGAAATTCGGGGCGGGCGACCGATCGTGGCCTAGGTTCGGACGCCATGGCTGACCTCTTCCTCGGCGGTGCGATCGACCCAGCGACGCATGAGCGCACCACCACCGAATCGTCCGGCCACGTCGCCGTGCCGACCGACTCGCTCACCACCCACGGCGTGATCGTGGGGATGACCGGCTCGGGCAAGACCGGTCTCGGAGTGATCCTGATCGAAGAGGCACTGCGCGCCGGTCTGCCCGTGTTGGCGATCGACCCGAAGGGTGATCTGACCAACCTGTGCCTGACCTTCCCCGATCTCGCCGCGACGGATTTCCGGCCGTGGATCGACGAAGCCCAGGCACGCAACGCCGGCGAGTCGCCCGACCAGTTCGCTGCCAGCCAGGCCGCTCTGTGGACCGAGGGGCTCGGGAAGTGGGGGCTCGGCGGCGGTGACATCGGTGCGCTGCGGGATGGGACGGACTTCACGATCTACACGCCCGGTTCGCAAGCCGGCGTCCCACTCGACCTCGTCGGATCACTCCAGGTGCCCGTCGACATGAACGACGCCGAGGTGGTCGCCGACGAGATCGAAGGGTACGTCACGGGCCTGCTCGGCCTCGTCGGTCTGGCCGCCGACCCACTGGCCAGCAGGGAACACATCCTGCTGTCGAATCTGATCCAGCACTCATGGAGCGAGGGCCGCCCCCTCGACCTCATGACGCTCGTCGGGATGATCCCCTCGCCCCCGATCCGCAAGCTCGGCGTTTTCGACGTCGACCAGTTCTTCCCCGCCGACGACCGCATGGCGCTGGCGATGAAGCTCAACGGGTTGCTGGCGTCGCCATCGTTCGCCTCGTGGGCACTGGGGTCGCCACTCGACATCGAATCGCTGCTGTACACCGCAGACGGGCGCGGACGCTGCGCAATCGTCACCACGGCGCACCTGTCCGACGACGAGCGCCAGTTCGTGACGTCGCTGATCCTGTCGAAGCTCGTCACGTGGATGCGACGCCAGAGCGGCACCACCGACCTCCGGGCGATGCTCTACATGGACGAGGTCGCCGGTTACCTCCCGCCGACGGCGATGCCGCCGACGAAGAAGCCGATCATGACCTTGATGAAACAGGCCCGGGCGTTCGGCCTCGGGGTGATCCTGTCGACCCAGAACCCGGTCGATCTCGACTACAAAGCGATGTCGAACGCAGGGACCTGGATGATCGGCCGGCTGCAGACCGATCGTGACAAGCAACGACTCCTCGACGGCATGACGTCGGCGGCGGGAAGCGTCGACGTGGCCGCGATCGACGCCACGATCTCCGGCTTGGGCAAGCGTGAGTTCGTGCTACGACGCGCCGGCAAGGACCAACCCGAGATCTTCACCACCCGCTGGGCGATGTCGTACCTGCGCGGGCCGATGACGCGCGACCAGATCGCGTCGCTCGCTCCGCCGGCGACCGACTCGCACACCCAACCTCTCCCGCCACCGGTGCTGGCGGCAGCGGCCACAGCCCCTCCCGACCAACCGAATTCGGCAGCCCCGACCGGCGGGGCGCCTGCCGATGACAGCCCGGTCGCGCCAAAGGTCGCCGACGGGATTGCCGTGCGGTACGTCGATGTGGCGGCACCATGGCTCGGCGACGTGGGCGGCGACGCTCGCGGCACGACGCTCGACGCAGCGATCGTTGCGCGCGTGGCCATCCGCTACGACGAGGCGAAGGCCGACCTCGTGCACGACGAGGAGTTCGAGGCAGTGCTGTTCCCGCTCGTCGATCCCGTCGACGTGTCGACGATGACGCACGTCGACTACGACGACCGCGATCTCCGCACCGACGTTCCAGTGGGAGTGACCTACCGGCTCACCGCGGCCCGCATCGCCACGAAGACGTTCTTCAACGACGTCGAACGTGACCTCCGCGACCATCTGACGCGAAGTCTGTCGCTCGAGATTCCGACCAACACGCCGCTCAAGCTCTTCGGGCGGCCTGGCGAGACCGTCGAGGAGTTCGAGGTGCGATGCGTCCAGGGAGCCGACGATCGCGCCGACGCCGAGATCGCGACGCTGCGCGACAAGTACGAAGCCAAGGCGATCAAGCTGCGCGACCAGATCGATGCCGCCGAAGACCGCACCGCTGTGCTGGCCGAGGAGGCGAAGGGAAAGAAGACCTCGGAGTTCTTCTCGACGGCAGGTTCGATGCTCGGTGGACTGCTCGGGGGCAGCAAGTCGAAGACCAAGATGATGGGCGACCTGCTCGGCGACGCGGGCACCGCTGCCGGACGACGCGGGCGAACGAGCGCATCGGATCGCCGCGTCGATGCCGCCGAGAGCAAGGTGCAACGCCTCGTCGACCAGTACGACGAACTCGAGGCCGAACTCGAGCGAGACGTGGCCGACATCACGGCTCGATGGACCGAAGCGGCCACTGCGGTCACCACGATGACGGTGCCGCTCGAACGAACGGACGTCAACGTCACACAACTCGTACTCGCTTGGGTTCCGGTCGATTGAGATTCGCAGCGGTGCCGACGGAGAGACTCGAACTCTCACTGACGGCGACCTAAACGCCGTGCCTCTGCCAATTGGGCTACGTCGGCCGGTGACCTGAAGCTACCCGGATTACATCGCGGGTCTGACCCCTGATGTAATCCGGGCGGGGCTGGCCGTACCCTGCTGCGGTGCCTCACGGCGGAACGCGGGCCAGCGCCATCGAACTCGTTGCGTGGATGTTCGTCGCGGTCGTCGGCCTCGTCGCGATCTCCCAGGCCGTCGGGTGGGCCGGCACGACCACCGTCGCCATCATTCAGTCGCTCACCCCGTACCTCGGCATCGCACTCGTTCCGGTCATTGCGGTGGCCTTCTGGCGTCGTCACCTCGTCATGGTGACGGTGGCGACTTCCATCGCTGCGGCTCTGCTCGTGCTGGGCGCCCCACTCGCGTTTCCCGACCCACAGCCCGCCGCGGCGGTCGACAGCTCCGGACTTCGGGTCGCGTCACTCAACCTCTGGTACCAGAACACCAGTGTCGACGAGATCGACGACGCCCTCGCAACGATCGACGCCGACGTGATCGTGTTCAACGAGTACACCCCGCAGCACCGAGACTCGCTACAGGCCAGCGCTCTCGCCGACACCTACGTCCAACGACTCGATCGACCGGGGCTCGGCGCGACCGGCATTGCGATCTGGAGTCGGTGGCCGATGCGCATCGGCGACTCGATCGAGACGTTCAACGACAGCCTCGACGTCACCGTCCGCGGCCCGGACGGCGACATCCGGGTCGTGGCGATGCACATGCCGACCCCGCTGGTCGATTTCGATGCCTGGCGTACCGACCTTGCGACGGCCGCCGAGATCGGACGCACCACCACCGAGCCGACGTTGCTGATCGGCGATCTCAACTCGTCGTACTGGCATCCCGACTTCCGACGGCTACTCGACGTCGGCTTCGTCGACGCCAACGCTGCAGCCGGCTCAGGGTTCTCGACGTCGTGGCCGACCGGCAAGGTCATCCCCGCGTTCGTACGTCTCGACCACGCACTCACCATCGACGGGCTGGTCTCGACCGACATCGTCGACTTCGACGTGCCCGGCAGCGATCATCTCGGGCTGGTCGTCACCGTTGCGCCAGCTCGATGAGCAGTGCCCGGAACGCACGCCCCCGGTGCGAGATCGCGTTCTTCGCCTCGAGACCCATCTGGGCGAAGGTCCCACCGTCGCCCTCGTCCGGCTGGAAGACGGAGTCGTAGCCGAACCCGATCCCGCCGCGTTCGTCGGTGGTGATCACTCCGGGGCAGACACCCTCGACGTGGAGCTCGGAGCCGTCGGGCCACACCACGATGGCAACGGTCTTGAACGCTGCGCGTCGATCGGCGACACCGCGGAGTTCATCGAGCAGCTTCGAGCGGTTGTCGGCGTAGGAACACCCCTCGCCCGCATAGTGAGCGGCGTCCACCCCAGGGGCTCCACCCAGCGCCTCGACCTCGAGTCCGGTGTCGTCGGCAACCGCCGGGAGACCGGTCGCGGCGCACAGCGCCACCGCCTTCAATCGAGCGTTGCCGAGCAGCGTGTCGGCGTCCTCGACGACGTCGGGGACGTGAGCGGGGCGCGGCAACAGTTCGACCACGCCGTCGAGGAGGCGTTGGATCTCGACCACCTTGTCGGGGTTCGCCGAAGCGCACACCAGCTGCATCATCGGACGTCCTCAGCGAGCCGGACGCGCCGACGGTGCGGTGGCGATCAGTTGGGCCTGGAGATCGGCGATCGTCCCGAGGCCGCCTTCGGCGAGCTGGACCAGCACATCGAGCTCGGACCGTGAGAAGGCCATGCCTTCGGCCGTGCCCTGCACCTCGACGAACTTGGCCTCGCCACCGGCGATGGGGCGCAGCATCACGACGTTCATGTCGACCTCGGCGGTGCTGTCCTCGACGTACGGCAGGTCGAGGACGGGCGTCCCGTTGACGATGCCGACGCTGATCGCCGTGCAGAACGAGTGCAGCGGGTTGACCGCGAGATCGCCGCGCTGCACCACCCGTTCGAGCGCATCGTGCAACGCGACGAAACCACCGCAGATGCTCGCCGTCCGGGTGCCGCCGTCCGCCTGGAGCACGTCGCAGTCGACGACGACCTGGCGTTCGCCGAGGGCTTGCATGTCGCACGCCGCTCGCAGCGATCGGCCGATCAGACGCTGGATTTCCACGGTCCGCCCGCTCTGCTTGCCGCGCGCCGCCTCGCGATCGATCCGTTCCGGCGAAGCACCCGGCAGCATCGAGTATTCGGCGGTCACCCACCCCTTGCCGGAGTTGCGCATCCAACGCGGGACGTCGTCGTCGATCGAGGCGGTGCAGAGCACGCGTGTCTTGCCGAACGACACCAGGCACGAGCCGTCGGCCATCTCGGTGAAGTCACGCTCGAAGCTGATCGGGCGAAGCTGGTCGTCGGTGCGGCCGTCGGGGCGAGCCATGGTGTCTCCGTTTCGTGGGTGTGCGAGCCCACAGGGTGCCACAGGCGCTCAGGAACCGGACGGGTTCCACGATTCGGTGTGATCGAGTTCGGGGCCGAGCAGTTGCGCTCCGAGCTCGCGGAACAGCTCGACGTCGCCGCTCGACACGAAGCGGTGCCGGCCGACCCGCTCGGCTCGACCGTCGAGTTCACGCAGCAGGCCGAGCGTTCCGAGTCGCTCCATCACCGCGAAGGCCGTCTCGTCGGCGGAGCTGACCAGCGTGACGTGCGGACCCATCACGTCGCTGATCGTTCGGGCGAGAAACGGGTAATGCGTACAGCCCAAGAGCAGCGCATCGACGTTGGCGTCGCGAATCGGCGCGAGCAGGCGCTCGGCGAGGACCGTCACTTCGTCGCCGGTCGTCTGGCCTCGCTCGACGAATTCGACGAAGCCGGGACACGCAGCACTGGTCAAGGTGACCGGTGCGCCGGTGTCGATCACCGCTCGCACGTAGGCGCCGGACGCCATCGTGCCGACCGTGCCGATCACCCCGACCCTGCCCGTCGTCGTCGTGGTCACCAGTGCCTTCGCACCCGGCGCGATGACGTCGATGACCGGCACCGGGAGTTCCTCGCGGAGCTCGTCGAGGCCCGCTGCGGTTGCGGTGTTGCACGCGACGACGATCGCCTTGGCGTCGAAGTCCTTCACCAGGCTCCACGCGAGTTCGTGGGCGTAGCCGCGCACGTCGTCGAGCGGTTTCGAACCATAGGGGTACCGGCCGGTGTCGCCGATGTAGACGAGATCCTCCGCGGGGAGCAGATCGATCATCGCCCGAGCGACGGTGAGACCGCCGAAGCCCGAGTCGAACATCCCGATGGGCCGGTCCACGGTTCGCCAGCCTATTGCCGACGGCGTACACGATGTGCCAGGCACATCGTGTACGCCGTCAATCGATCACTCGGGAAGCACCTGCGGGAGCAGCACCTGGTCGATGACGTGGAGGACACCGTTGGCGGCCTCGATGTCGGCGACCAGGATCTGTGCACCACCGATCGTCGGAGGGTTCGCCGCTGCATCGATCTCGTGCGGACCGGGGTTGACCACGACGAACTCGGGCGGCACGAGGGCCAGGAGCTGGGTGATCAGCAGCGCCTGGGTGTTGTCGACATGGGTCAACAACACCGACTCGACGATTGCCGGGTTCGTGAAGTCGGGAGCGCCGACACCACCAGCGGCGGTCGTGATCGCCTGATTGCTCGGCGCGAGAAGCGTCAGCGTCGCGTTCGGATCGGACAGCACGTCTTGCAGACCGGCCAGTTCGACGAGAGCTCGCAGCTCGCTCAGGTCGGGGCTGTTGAGGATGACGTCCCACAGCGTTGCCTCGGGTTGCGGCGGCACCGTGACGACGGGGACCGTCGTTGCCGGGGCGACCGTGGTCGTCGTGTCGGCAACGGTGGTCGTCGTTTCAGGAACCGTCGTGGAGGTGGTGGTCGTCGTCTCGATCGGACGGACGCTCGACAGACGACACGTCACCGTGTCGCCGGCGAGGAACTGATAGTTCGGGAACGTGTAGTTGGCGACCTGATCCGCCGCCGCGTCGGGGACGTCGACTTCGACCGCCATCGACACCACGCTGTCCTGCACGTCGGGCCGAGCGAGGACGCAGTCGACGATCGGGCCTGGCGGTGTCCATCCCGCCGGAATCTGCTGGGCCATCGAAACGGTGGCCGCCCAGGTGTTGGGGTCGGAACTGACCCCGGTCGGCTCCCATTCGAACTCGACTCCTCCGTCCGAGCCGGTCGAATCGCCTGCGACGTCGCCGGGGACGGCCGATTCGGGCTGGATCCAGGAGTAGTCGGTCTCGGCACCGGCGGGGCCGGTGACGTCGACGATGAATCCTGCATCGAGGGGCGTGCCGGTCTCGTCGGTCACTTCGAGCACCAACAAGCTGGACTCCGCCGACGCCGCCGGATCGTCGTCATCGCCGCCGAAGAACAACCACGCAAGACCGCCAGCGAGCGCCGCGATCACGACAACAGCCGCAATCAGCGGTCCTGGCTTCTTGTACCACGGGGTTGGCGGCTGTTTGCCGACCGGATCGCTGTAGCCCGTGTTCGGCGGGGTCCCCGGCGGAATGCCACCGGCGGCGGCAGTGACCGGCATCTGCGTGGTCGCATCCGGGTACGAGGGAGCGTCCTGCGGGAGCGTCGGAGCACCATCGGGCAGGGTGGGGGCGCCATCCGGTGGCATGGGAACTCCAGCGGGCGGCGTCGGAACGCTGTCAGGAAGCGTCGGCGACCCCGGTGGCGGCGGCACCGCCGGGCCGGGTGTCGGCGGAGTGGAGGGCGGGGTCGGGGGCACCGATCCGGGCGCGTTCGGGTCGCTCATACAACCAGTGTCGCAGATGCCGACAGCTCGATCCCGGACCGCCCCCGCACGACGCGGTCCACGCGTGAGCGGATCGTCCCGTCCGGGTGCCGCCTGACATGATCTCGAGATGCCCACGATTCCCGTCAACGACATCGAGATCTGCTACGAGAGCTTCGGCGACGCCGACGCCCCACCGCTGCTGCTGGTGATGGGTCTCGGCGCCCAGATGACGCTGTGGTCGCCCGGATTCGTCTCCGAACTCCTCGATCGCGGCTTCCGCGTGATCCGCTTCGACAACCGCGACGTCGGGCTGACCACCAAGACTGACGGGCCACCACCGGACGTGATGGCGATGTACGCCGCATTCGCCGCCGGCCAGCCGATCGAGGCGCCGTACACGCTGTCGCTACTCGCCGCCGACGCCGTCGGTCTGCTTGATGCGCTCGAGATCCCTGCTGCGCACATCGTCGGTGCGTCGATGGGCGGAATGATCGTGCAGACGATCGCGATCGAGCACCCCGACCGGGTGCTGTCGCTCACCAGCATCATGTCGACGACCGGCCACACCGAGGTCGGCCAACCGGATCCCGAGGCGATGATGGCGCTGTTGTCGCCGGCCCCCGAGGGCCGGGCCGCTGCGATCGAGTCGAGCATCAACACCAGCCGACTGATCTCGGGCGACCTGTTCGACGAGGTGGAATCCCGACGGATCGCCACCGAGTCGTACGACCGTTGCTTCCATCCGGTCGGCACGATGTTCCAGATCGCAGCGATCGCTGCCAGCGGCGATCGCACCGAGGGCCTCCAGCAGCTCGACGTGCCGACGCTCGTGGTCCACGGTCGTCAAGATCCGTTGGTCACGCTGTCGGGCGGCGAGGCAACGGCCAAGGCGGTACCCGGCGCGGACCTGCTCGTGTTCGGCCTGATGGGCCACGACCTTCCGCGTCGGTACTGGCCCCAGATCGCCGACGCCATCTTCAACATCGCCGCTCGGGGCGAGGGGCTCTGACGATGGCGGCCATCGCCGACGATCGTCGACTCGACCCTCGGGTGAAGTGGGCGTTGCGCAACGTGCCGGTGACGGCGCTCGGCGATGTCGACAGTCGCGAGCGACTCCTCGAGATCTCCAACAGCCCCAAGGCGATCGCGCTGCGCGACAAGATGGAAGCGCTGTACGACACGCTCGACACCGAGCAGGTCGCGTCATCGACGGGCCTGACGATCACGACGCACGACGTGGTCTCCGCTCCCGATGCAAACACCATCAAGGTTCGCTTCGTCCGGCCGGAATCCGACGAGACACTCCCCTGCGTGTACTACATCCACGGCGGCGGGATGCAGAACGGTTCCGCCTTCGGGGCGATGTACCGGGTGTGGGCGCGAGTGCTCGCTGCCCAGGGTGTGGCCGTGGCGATGATCGATTTCCGCAACTGTGTGACGCCGTCATCGGTGCCCGAAGTCGAACCGTTCCCGGCCGGTCTGAACGACTGCGTGTCGGGCCTCCGATGGCTCGTGTCGCAAGCCGGAGTCCTCGGGGTCGACGCCGAGCGGATCGTCGTCGCCGGCGAGTCGGGCGGCGGCAATCTGACGCTGGCGACCGGCATGCGATTGCTGCGCGACGGCGACATCAGCATCGTCAGCGGCCTCTACGCGCTGTGTCCGTACATCGCTGGTGGATGGCCACAGGACCGGTTCCCGTCGTCGGTCGAGAACGAAGGAATCCTGCTCAACCTCCATCACAACCGCGGAGCCATCGCCTACGGCATCGAGCACTTCGAGGCGGCGAATCCCTTGGCATGGCCGTCGTTCGCCACCGTCGACGACGTCGCCGGCCTGCCGCGCACGTTCATCAGCGTCAACGAGGCCGACCCGCTCCGTGACGAGGGCGTCGAGTTCTACCGGCTGCTGTTGGAGGCTGGTGTGTCCGCCCAGTGCCGCATGGTCATGGGAACCAGCCATGGGATGGATGTGTTCACCGCCGTGTTGCCGGACATCAGTCGCGAGACAGCGGCGAGCATCGCGCGCTTCGCATCGCTCTGAGCCGAGCAGATCGTGGTGGGCGCGGCGCCGGTGTCGACGCCGCGCCCCACTGCGCGATCAGGCCGGCAGGCGCTCGGCGGCGACTGCCGTGACCGCGTCGATGGACTCGACGGTGGTCGGAGCAGCGGTGCTCGTGAAGGTCATCGTGGTGAGGGAACGGCCGTTGCGCACGACCACGTGGTCGATGGTCACCTCGGCGATGGTCGGATCACCGGTCACCGGAACGGTCACCCGGATCGCCTGGGTGGCGTCGCCGACGGAGCCCACCGCCAAGCGGGAGACCACGGGGGCGCCGATCTGGGCACCCTCGGCCACGGTGCCGGACAGCGCCTCAGCGGCGAACTCGGCGTAGGCGGCCTCGAAGCAGGCAGGTACTGCGGGCTCGGCGGTGAGCGCAACGACCGTGCGAGCATCACCCTCGACGGCGAGCACGCCGACGTGCTGGCTGACCGTTGCCGTACCGTCGGGTGCCACGAAGCCGTCGGTCGTCGCCGTTGCATCGGCGGCCGAGATCACATCGCCGTCGACGCCGACACACGCCGCCAGGCTCGCTGCCAGCGTTGCGTCGACATCGCCGTCGGCCGACGCCTCGGTCCAACCTGCAGGCAGGTCGGCGATCGTCAGCAGCGCTGCCTCGGCGGCAGCGGTGTCGGCCGCAACGTCCTGGGTCTCCTCGGGAGTCGACGTCGGCGCACTCGTGGTCTCCGGCGTCGTGTCCATGGTCGTGTCCGGCGTCGTGTCGACGCCGGCGATGGTCTCGGTCGGCTCGCCGCCTCCGTCAGCGCTACCTGAGTCGTCGGAGCCGCATGCGGCGATGAGCAGCGTGGCGGCGAGCGCGGCGGCGATGACGCGGGAATTGGAACGCATTTGGGGGCCTTCTCTCAGGGGTTTGGGATGTGACGGCCGGGGTTGTGGGATCCCGACCATGGCGGCAGCGCGACGGCTGCCGGGACGCAGCCTCGGAGGCGCGTCGTCGGCACCATACCGGTCGATCAGCGCACGGCGATCGCGCCACACGTCACACGGGCGCCGGCCGGGCGGCAACCGCGTTCAGAAGTAGATGATCTCTTCGGCCTTGGCTTCAGCCGCGTCGAGGTCGTCGGTGTAGGCACCGGTGGACAGGTACTTCCAACCGCCGTCACAGACGATGAACACGATCGTGGCCGGTCCGTCGGCGTCGGTGTCGATCTGGCTGGCGACCTTGGCGGCGCCCGCGAGGGCGGCACCCGCCGAGATCCCGGCGAAGATGCCGCATTCGTGCACGAGGCGGCGTGTCCACTCGATCGATTCGCGTGGCCGCACGACTCGCTTGCGGTCGAGGATGTCGAATCCGTTCCAGTTCTCGAACACCGGCGGGATGTAGCCCTCACCGATGTTGCGCAGCCCCTCCACTCGCTCACCGAGTGGGGGTTCGACAGCGATGATCTGGATGTCGGGGTTCTGTTCCTTGAAGTACCGGCCGGCTCCCATCAGCGTGCCGCTCGTTCCGAGGCCGGCGACGAAGTGCGTCAGTTCGGGGACGTCACGGAGGATCTCGGGACCGGTTCCCTCGTAGTGCGCACGCGGGTTGGCGTCATTGGCGTACTGATACGGGAAGAACCAGTCGGGATGCTCGGCGGCCAGGTCGAGCGCTCGGGCGACCGCGCCGTTCGAGCCTTCTTCGCCGGGCGTGAGGATCAGTTCGGCGCCGAACACCTCGAGCATCTGGCGACGCTCGATCGACACGCTGGTCGGCATCATGATCTTGATCGGGTAGCCCTTGATGCCGGCGATGGCCGCAAGTGCGATGCCGGTGTTGCCGGACGACGGCTCGAGGATCGTCTGTCCGGGCAGCAAGCGCCCTTCCTTCTCGGCGGTCTCGATCATCGACTTGGCGATGCGATCCTTCACCGAACCGAACGGGTTCTGCATCTCCATCTTGGCGAGGATTCGCACGTCGGGATTGGGCGAGAGGTTCGACACGTCGACCATCGGCGTGTTGCCGATCATGTCGAGCACGCTGTCGTTCACGAGCCCTGGCATCGTGAAATTCGGGTTCAGAGTGTTCGTCACGATTCTCCCAACACCAGCCAGAGCGGAAGCATTCCGACTAATCCGATGGTTTCTGTCAGGAATCGTACCGGCGAACGAGTTTCCGGTCCACCCGCGACCCCTGTTCGTGTGAGCCCACATCCACAACGTCGACATCGTCGCTCACACAAACCGGGTGCTCCGAATCTGTGTGAGCGGCGATCGGCAGGCAGTGCGTTGTCGCTCACACAACTCGCTGTGCCGGTCGAAGGCGGCGCGGGACATGCCTCGCCGGTCAGACGATCGCGATGGGCTCTTCGGTGATCTCACCGCCGACGATGCGGTAGCTGCGAGCCTCGGGCGCGCCACGCTTGAGGCTGATGATCACGTAATGCCACGACGGGTCGGGCGCCGCGGCGACATCGGTCGGGCTCGGGTACGGCTCGGAGTGAGTGTGACTGTGCACCACACCGTTGATCTCGAAGTCACGATCGTCCGCGTCGCGTTCGGCGCGCAGGTGATCCATCGGATCGATCGTGTACACCCGCGCCGACTCGGCGACGTTGGCGCACGGATAGAAGACCGGTGCCCGATCGCCCGCTCCCCCACCGGTCGCCGGCGGCCCGGCGATCAACCCGCACGCTTCCAGCGGGTAGGCGTCGAGCGCAGCGCCGACCATCTGTGCGTACGCAGAGCGGGAGATCTCGATCACGACGGCGAGGATACGGCGCGGCGCTGGCGGGTCCCGCTCAGTCGGATGCGCCCGCGGCGACGCGATCGAGGAAGTCGAGCGCTGCGCTTCGGAATCGATCTCGCGAGGCGAGTTCGTCGTGGATCAGGTGGCCAGCACCGTCGAGCACCACGAACTCCGTCGCCGGCGAGATCGTCGAGAAGTGCTCGGCGAGTTTCGGGTCGGCGACCGCGTCGGGCTTGGCCGGGTCGGCGCAGACGATCAACGACGGCGACTCGAACGGAGCATCCGGGTCCAGGAATGAACGGATCGTGCCGGTGAGCACGGGATCGAGCACGCTCGCGTCGACGGACAACAGCGATCCGGCCATCGATGCGATCCCGTCGGGATGGAGCAGTTCACCAAACGTCCCGCCGCTGGCGGTCGGCGCCGAGGCGAGGATTCCCGACAACACCTCGACGGTGATTCCGGACGCCTGCAGTTGCGGCGCTGACTGACGGATCACGCGGAACGACTCCAGCAGCGAGTTGCCCTCCAGTGCGTTGCCGTGGCCCTGCCCGGCGTCACCTTGCGGCACTCCAGCCAGCCCGAGCGGCGGGTCCTCCATCACGGCGGCGACGACCAGGTCGGCGTGCTGTTGTGTCAAGGCTGCGGCGGTCGCTCCGCCGAGCGAGTGGCCCATCAACACGCACGGCTGACCCGCTGCCTGCTCGATGGCAGCAACGGCGTCGCTCACGTAGCCGGCCGGGAAGTACTCGCCGGGTGCGCGATCGGACGCTCCGTGGCCGCGAAAATCGAGCCGCAGGACTCGGAAGCGCTCGGCGAGGTCGGCAACGATCCAGTCCCACGTTCCTCCGAACGACGTGATGCCGTGGAGCAGCAATATCGGCGGTGCCGCCGGGTCCCCGTCGTCCGCGACGTGGAGTTCGATCGAGCCGTTGCGAATCTTCATGACGCCGAACGTAGATGCCCGACCGTCGGTCGTCGGGCATCGGAACTCCCGGCTCCCCCGCCGGTCGCGCTCGGTAGGGTTGCGTGTCCCCCGAGAGGCACGACGACATGGCAAAGGGCAAGAAGACCAAGAAGGACAAGGGCACGGGCGACGGCACCCAGCTGATCGCGTCGTACAAGCGCGCCTATCGCGACTACGACATCCTCGACACCTACGAAGCCGGCATGGTCCTGACTGGCAGCGAGGTGAAGAGCCTGCGTGAGGGCAACGCGCAGATCGCCGAGGGTTACGCCCGCGTGCAGCGCGGGGAGATGTGGATCGACGGCATCCACATCCCGCCGTACACGAACGCGATCGGGTTCGGCGCGCACGATCCCGACCGCCAACGCAAGCTGCTGCTCAACCGGGCCGAGATCGACAAGCTCGACCAACGGGTTGCCCAGGGCAGCCTCACGATCGTCCCACTGCGCCTCTACTGGAAGGGCGGTCGGGCCAAGCTCGAAATCGGGCTGGCGAAGGGACGCACCAAGGGCGACAAGCGCCAGCACATGGCCGAGCGCGACGCCGACCGCGAGATCCAGACCGAATTCAACCGCGCCAACAAGTACGGCGACGCCCACCGCTGATCTTCGCCCCGAGCGTCCCACGATCCGATCTGCGCCCCGAGCGTCCCGGAAGGCGGGACTGCACGGGCCCGGAAGCCGCTCGGCTACCGTCCGAGCATGCTGATCATCGCCGGTTCCATCACCACCGAGGACGGCGCTCGCGATGCGCTCCTCACCGCCGTCGCTCCGATGGTGGCAGCCACCCACAGCGAGCCGGGCTGCCGCGAGTACGTGTTCTCCCCGGACCCCGACGACGCCAACCGCACCCTGCTGTTCGAACTGTGGGACGACCAGGCCGCGCTCGACCTGCACTTCGTCGCCCCTCACATGGCGGAGTTCCAAGCCAAGATGGCCGACATTCCCGTCGCCGGCATGGACGTCAAGAAGTACACGATCTCCGACGTCGGCCCCGTGCGCTGACGGGTAGCCTGGAGGCATCAGCTGCAGATTCTGTGGCTGCACATATTGAACATGGGGCTGACTGGTTTCGACGTCAGTAACGCTGTTCGAGTTTGCGACCCGAGTTCCTCAGACTCGCTAAACGGGGGAACCACAAGAATTGCCGATGAGCAGTTCGCTCTCGCCGCCTGATTCACATCAAGTGAGCGAAGAGTCATCGTGAGCAGAAATGTCGCACGGGGCCAATCCATCACAGCCCGGCAACAGAAGTGAGGGATGACAGCAGGAAAGACTGCTGCCAGCGGGAAAGACTGCTGACTTTCAGGAAAGACTGAGCGTGGTCCGCCTCGAGCGGACAGCCGACCCGTCGGTGTCACAGCGTCAGTGGCAATACCGGGAATGGTCGTAGCAAGTTCGTCCACCGGCTGATGGACGGGGGTTCGATTCCCCCCAGCTCCACGAAAAGTGCCATCTACCAGGGGAAATGTGGGGGTGGACGAAATGATCGTTCCCCCGTCCGACACCCTGGTTGACCAGGGAGAATCCGTCCAGAACGGTCCGCTGACCAGGCGCTGAGCGAGTTCGAGCCGGGGCCGCGACGTCGAGCCCGAGCGGTTCAGGACGGAAATCGGACGGATGACGTCGGACCGAACGACCAAGTCGGCCTTACAGGACAGTCGGATCGTGCAGTGCCCGACGTGGCGTCGCGGCCGGCTGGGGCGCTGGGCCAGCCTTTCGCCTGCCCCGACGCGGTGCGGTCCGATCTGATGGCTGATCGGGTTTCGGCACAGGCGGCCGTGTGTCGTGTCGCTGGTCTGGTCGAGAATGGCCCGGGTCTCGGGTCTCATGTCAGGGTGCGTCGAACCTTGCCGAGGGTGTTCCCGGCGGGTGGCGGACGTCGGGTTGGGCCTCTGGGCTGGGGACGCACACTTCGCCTTCGAGGCCGTCGGGGTCGGTGAAGAAGAGGCTGAGGACGGGTCCGAAGTCGGTGACGAACCCGTCGGTGGCTTCGAGGTCGATCAGGCGTCGGCGGATCTCGCTGAAGGCCTCCATCGATGCAGCGCGTAGGCCGATGTGGTCGAGTCGTCCTCGACCGAACATCGGTGTCTGGTGTTCGGCTTCGTGGTTCCCGCCGATCTCGAAGATGTTCAGTTCCGTGTTCGGCCCGATGTTCAGGAACGTGAGGCGAACCGGGCCATCGACCGAAGAGCGTTCGACAGTGGCGTCGAACACCTTCTGGTAGAAGTCGACCAGGCGGTCGGTGTCGGATGACAGGATCGCGACGTGGTGGATGCCGTCGAGCAGCACGGGGTCATTCTCGCGTCTGACCGTCACGACGTCACCTCGGCTCGACGGAGGTTCGCGGGGCCGACGACCCTGGGACACTGCACCAGCTGCGAGTAGCCGGCCGTCAGAACGGCTCGGAGGTGTCGGGGTTGCTCGGCTTCGTCCATGACTGCCACGGCGGCGTCTTCGAGTGAGATCTTCGACGTGCCGTCGCTGTCGACGATCAACTGGTCCGTGCCGGTCTGAATCCGCCCCGTTCGCCGGCCCGCCGTCAGTTCGGCTGACGGGCTGAAGTAGGTCCAGTCGACCGTCGAGTCCTGGCGCAGGACGTCGAGCTGGTCGACGCAGGCTTGCGCGACTCCGCGGATCGACTCCGGGACGAAGCGCGGGTCGTCGACGACGAGGCGTCCCCCGCTGAAAGGGACGATGAGGGGCCCGGCGCCGCCGACGACGATGAGTCGGGCACGGGTTTCGGCGACCCCGTCGAGCAGTGCTCGGGCGGCGATCGCGAGTTCGTCGCCTCCGGTGCGTGGGCCCGATGTCGCGCTGATGACGACGTCCCGTCCACGGCTGAGGCGCCTGACGTCCCGGGGCTGCCGGGCGTCGCCTGCGATCCACGTGACCGAGTCGGGATTGTCGGGAGACGCGCCGCTGCGAGTGACGGCGGTGACGTGATGGCCGCGTGCGGTTGCTTCGTCGAGGATGCGGCTGCCGACCTGTCCGGTCGCGCCGAAGATGGTGATGTTCATGTCGCTGCTCCTGTTGTGTGGTCGTGCTGATGCCACCAGGCGGCGAGGTAGGCGGCGGCGGCGAGGTAGAGGCGCCCGTTCGACGGGTCCTGTGTGGCGGCGTCGAAGCGGGCGAGCGTGTACTTGGCGAGGTGCGGGTCGATGCGGTCGAGCGGGTTCTGGGTTGTTGTGTTCACGGTTCGGGTCTCCTCCGTGCGTGGTCCGAGCTCAGGTCGTCACGACGGTCCGGCCGGCGCCATGTCCGGTTTCGATCTGACGAATGGCTTCCGCCGTGTCGCTGAGATCGAATGTGCGGCCGACGATCGGGCGCACGGCTCCGGTGCGTGCGAGTTCGATCACCGCGTCGAGGTCGTCCCGGTTCGGCTTGGAGAACAGCGGAACGAGGCGCTGTCGGGTGAACGGTGACATGGCAGCGGCCGCGGCGAAGCGCTGCATGCCGGTGACCGACTGTGGGTTCTGCCCACCGACCACGACGAAGGCCCCGGTTGGTGCCACGGCCCGACGGAGGCGCCGGATCGGCTGGTTGCCGACGAGGTCGATGATCACGTCGTAGCGGCCGGTATGGGTCGCGATGTCGTCGGTGGCGTAGTCGACGACGTGGTCGGCGCCGATCGATCGGACGAGGTCGGCGTTGCGTCCACTGGCCACCCCTGTCACTTCGGCTCCGTACTCCTTTGCGATCTGTACGGCGAAGGTGCCGACGCCTCCTGATGCGCCGATGACTGCCAGGTGCTGTCCGGGCTCGACTCGGGCGGCGTCGCGGATCGCTTGCAGCGCGGTGACCGCTGTCGTCGGTATGGCGGCGGCTTCGTCGACGCTGATCGTCTCGGGCCGGTGGACCGCCGTCGATGCGGGCATCAGTGCGATCTCGGCGAAGGCTCCCGTGCCGAAGCCGACGATCTCGTCGCCGATGTCGATGCCGCTGACACCTTCGCTCAGGGCGATCACGGTTCCGGCGATGTCGGTCCCGAGCACCCGACGCTTGGGATGGCGGACGCCGTATCCCATCAGGCGGGCGAGGTACGGCCAGCCGCGCATCTCGAGGGCGTCGCCGCGGTTCACGCCGGCGGCGCGGACCTCGACCAGCACCTCGCCGGTTCGGAGCTGCGGTCGGTCGATCTCTCTGAATGAGAGGACGTCGGGTGATCCGAAGCAGTCCCTGGTGATGGCCCTCCAGCTGGTCGTCGTTCGGAGTGCCGGCTGCTGTCGGGACGTCGTGGTTGCTGTCGAGGCCGTCATGACGTCGCTCCGACCATCTGGATGTCGTCCATATGGGCCGACGGGGCGGCGAGGGTGTCGCGTTCGGTCAGGTGTTCGAGCCGGCGGCCCTTGGTGAGGAGCCACAGAGCGAACCAGATCTCGGCGACGAGAGCCGGGGCCAGGACGATGGCCGATGCCGAGCCGTCATAGCCGGGGATGAGGAAGAAGCTGAAGGTGTCGATGAGGTAGCCGGCGCCGGCGAGGACGAGGAGCACGCCGAGCGGGCGGGGCATCTGCCGTGATGACAGGGCGAGGTAGCCGACGATGAGAGTGCTGACCCCGAAGAAGGCGAGGCCGAGGATGTAGCCGTACTTGTGGGCGTCGAGGTACAGCAGCGCCAGCGCGTCGGTCTGGTCCGCACCGAAGGTGCCGAGGTAGTCGGCGTCGTCGATGATCCGCACGGCCTGGAACATGTTGAGCAGGTTGAGACCGATCACCGCGGTCTGGGTCATGCGGAATGCTGCCGCGAGCAGCGCCAAGGTTCTCCCGAGCGGCTTGAGCAGCTGGTACAGGACGACGGCGATGGCGACATCGGCGATGAACATCACGATGTCGGCGGCCAGTCCGGCTCGGAAGAGCATGGGCGAGTCGATGATGTTCTGGGCCGTGGCGGTCGGATCATCGGGTTCGATGAGTTGGGAGCGGACGCCGATCTCGGCGAAGAGGCCGCACGCGATGATGATGAGGTAGAGCACGCCGGCGGTCCGGGCGGTGGTGAAGCGCCGATGTGGTGCTGGATCTGCGTCCTCGACGGCGTGACTGCGGGTGTTGGTCTGGCTGGTCATGAGATGTTCTCCTTCGTGATGGGTTGTGTTGTGGGGTTGTCGTGACGAGCCGGCGTGGCTCGTTGACCGACCGAGATCGCGGTCAGGATCAGGGCGGCACCGAACAGCTGGGCTGGTGTGAGGGTCTGATGGAGGACCACCAGCCCGGCGATGGTGGCGACGATCGGACTGATGAGACCGAGCAGGGACACCTGGGCGACGGGAAGTCGGGCGACCCCTCGGAACCAGATGAGGTAGGAGGCGGCGGCACCGCCGGTGGCGAGCCATGTGAATCCGATCAGGTTCTGGCCGGTGAGTGACGGTGGTGGCCCTTCGACCGCGAGGGCGATCGGTGCGAGCAACGCGCCGCCGGCGATGAGTTGCCAGCTGGTGAAGGCCGCAAGTGGGACCGGACGTCCCCAGTGCTTGGTGAGGACGACGCCGGATGCCATCGACAGTGCGCCGGCGAGTCCGGCCAGGACTCCCACGGTGTCGACGGCGGCGCCCGATCGCAGGACCAGCAGTCCGACGCCGACGACGCCGAGCATGCCGGCGACAACGGTCGAGCGGCGCAATCGTTCGCCCAGGAACGCGGTCGCCAGTCCTGCGGCGACCAGTGGTTGGATCGAGCCGAGGGTGGCGGCGACGCCGCCGGGGAGTCGGTAGGCGGCCAGGAACAGCAGGACGAAGAAGGCGCCGATGTTGAGCACGCCGAGCACGGCTGCCTTCCACCACCATGAACCCGTCGGGCGCCGCCGCGTGATGGCGGCCAACGCCAGGCCGGCCGGGAGCGCTCGCAGTGTCGCAGCCAGCAGGGGGCGTCCGGGTGGGAGGAGCTCGGTGGTGACGATGTAGGTGAGTCCCCAGGCCGCTGGTGCGAGGCCGGTGATGATCGGATCGAGCCGTCCCGGGGTCGTTGCGGCTGCCGTTCGCGGAACGGACTTGTGCCGTTGGATGGTGGCGGTCATGGTCGCCTCGCGCTCCGTCGGCGGCTCAGGCCGCCGATCGCTCCGTAGTGGCCTGGCTCACGAATCGAGTCAGTTCGGCATGATCGATGCCCGCGAGCTCGCCGTCGGGTCCGACGGACGCTTCGCTGACCGAGAGCGTGCGCTCAGCCGTTTCGATGCCCATGTTCGACAACCAGGTTCGGACCATGTCGACCCCGTTGGCGCCGCCGCCGCGTCCCGGGCTGGCCGACGCGACGAGCACCCGGAGGTGAGCGAGGGCGGATGCGTCGATCCGGGTGACCCAATCGACGGTGTTCTTCAACAGCGGGGTGAACGTGCCGTTGTACTCCGGGGACACGAGCACCAAGACGTCCGCCGCGGCCATCTCGCCGGCGAGGCCCGCAGCGGCAGCAGGGATGCCGTCGCGCTCTTCGAGATCGCCGTCGTAGAGCGGGAGCGGGTAGTCGTCGAGATCGACGATCTCGACGGGCGAACCGTTGTCGAGCCGCTTGGCGATCTGTCGCGCCAGGGCCTGGTTGACCGAACCGGTGCGAGTGCTGGCCGCCATGACCAGGGCCTTGCGGGGATGGGTGGGTGCGGATGTGGTGCGCATGTCGTGCCTCCGAATGTGAGTCGATCTGACGTGTCACGCCAAGAAGTGTCTTCCTGGCGTGAGAGTTGAGTATGAAGGAACGAATGCTTGCTGTCAAGACTCTTCGTGGTAAGATACATTCGTGGATGTGAAACGAGAGACCGATGCCATGGACGAGATCGTCGACGAAGTCCGCGGATGGCTCCCCGACCTGGACGTGTCGGGGCTGCCCATCACCGGGCGAATTCTCCGGCTCGCCCGCTACCTCGAAGCCGGCCGAGAAGCACAACTCGCACAGTTCGGGCTGACGCTCGCCGACTTCGACCTGCTCGCCACGCTGCG
Source organism: Ilumatobacteraceae bacterium (assembly GCA_963828415.1). Lineage (GTDB taxonomy): Bacteria > Actinomycetota > Acidimicrobiia > Acidimicrobiales > Ilumatobacteraceae > Sva-07. Next base: position 373,633 of record CAWHEI010000009.1, on the reverse strand, counting down.
GCGGCGTGCAGCCAGCGAACCGATCAAGATCAGGGACCTGCAGCTCTCACTGATGCTGTCGTCGGGTGGCATGACCAAACGGCTCGACCGTCTCGAGTCGGCCGGACTGATCGAGCGGCTGCCCGACCCCAACGACCGGCGAGGAACGCTCATCACGCTCTCACCACGGGGCCTCGACCTGATCGATGAAGCGGTGCCGACCATCACCCGCTATGAGACCGCTGTCGTCACCGGCGCGATCGGCTCCGAACGCAGCCGGGTAGCCGTCGAGAACGGGCTGCGACAGTTGCTCATCGCCAAGGAGTCAGCCGCGGCCGCACCCCCGGCGGTCGACTTCGTGGCAACGGACGGAGCGAACTCATGAGCCTCGCGAACCTCGCGCCGGGGCTGCTGGCGAACCCGACCGCCGTGCTCGCCACGAACGGTCACGACGGTCATCCCCAGTTGACGGCAGTCTGGTACATCGTGGAAGACGACCGCATCTGCATCTCGATCACCGACTCGACGAGGAAGGCCAAGAACCTCGCCGTCGACGACCGATGCAGTGTCCTGGTCTTCCATCCAGAGACCCCCAACCGCTACGCCGAGATCCGCGGAATCGCCCGAACCGAACCGGACGACGACGACGTGTTCGCCGATCGTCTCGGTCTGCGGTACGACACCGACATGCGTACCTTCGACAGCGCCCAGGCTCGGCGGCTGCGAGTGGCAATCGAGCCACTGAAGGTCGTCGTGACAGACGTTCGAGCTTGAGGTCCCTGAACACGTCCATCCATGTTCGGGACGGCGGGAAGAGGGCGGATGGCGACAGCGTTGGCGCCATGTTCGTGACCTCGGCCGCATGGGGACTCCGCTGTCCGACGATCACCGTGCCGCCGATGGCGCCACGACCGATACAGCAGCCGGGTGCCCGACACCAGCAGCAGCGACGTGCTCGATGGGTTGGTCTGCGTGACGCTGGAGCAGTACCGCCGCCGCGCATCCAAGTGCCGAGAGCGCGCCGAGGGCGAACGGGACTCGAGGGGATGAGATCTGGATGATCCATCCCATGAGGAGTGCTCCGATCGGGGTGCTGCCGAACCACGCCATCTGTTGCAGCGCCATGACCCGACCCTGCATGGCGGGTTCGGTGGCCTGCTGCAGCACCATGGTGTCGACGGATTGGAACGATGCCGACGCAAACCCCAACGGGATGCTGAGTGCGACGAATGCCCAGTATCCGGGGGCGAGCCCGAGCATGATGATCGTCGCCGCGAATCCGACCAGAGCGATGCCGAGCGTGCGACGTGTGTCGGGCTTCACGCCGGCGATGTAGATGCCGCCGAGGATCGAGCCGATCGCGCTGACGCTCATTGCGGTGCCGATCGATCCGGCACCGAGGTCGAACTCGAATCGCACCATGGACGGGAATGTCGTCTGGAAATTCAAGGCCAGGGTGCCGACGACAGCCATCACGAGCAACGGTCGGCACACGTCGGGTTGGTTGCGGACGTAGACGAAGCCTTCGCGCAACTTGCCCTTGGTCCTGCCGAGAAGCGGGCGGGCGATCAGTTCGGTTCGACGGAGGCCGGCCAGGGCGCCGATCACGACGAGGTACGAGGCTGCGTTGACGGCGAAGCAGATCCCGACGCCGAATCCCGCGATGAGTGCTCCGGCGAGCGCCGGGCCGACCAGGCGTGACATCGAGTTGATGGTGCTGTTGGCGGCCACCGCGCTGGGGAGCAGCTCGGGGCCGACGAGTTGGAACAGGATGGCTTGCATGGCGGGGCGTTCGACGGCGAGGAGCAGCCCCAGCATCGCCGTGAGCATGTAGATCATCCACATGCTGGTGCGACCCGTGGCGACCATCGTCCCGAAGCCAAGAGCGACGAACGCTGACGCCGTCGAGGTCGCGATGAGGAGCCGTCGGTTGTCGATCCTGTCGGCGAGGACGCCGGCAGGCGCTCCGAGGAGAAGCATCGGCAGGAACTGCAGCCCCATGACGATGCCGAGCTGGTCGCTGCGGTCGGTGAGGTCGAGAACGAGCCAGGTGACGGCGAGTGCTTGTGTCCACGAGCCGACGCTGGAGATGATCTGACCGATGAAGTAGCACCGGAAGTTCCGAACCTCGAATGCCGCGAACCGCGGTTCCTTGGTGCCGACCTGTCCGTGTGATCGTTGGTTTGTCTTGGCGCTCATCTGAAACCTCCTGCAGCGACGGTGCACCCGCGGCGGAGAGCACCACAACTTTCGTTGCTGGTTCTGGGAATCCGATGTTGAATTGGGCGATGACAGCGGCCTCGGGATCCACGAGCGTGCTCACTGAGGTTGCGGGACGCCTGCGGACGTTGCGCATCGAGCGTGGGCTGACGCTGATCGAGCTGTCGAAGACGACAGGAATCTCGAAGAGCACGCTGTCGCGTCTCGAGACAGGGCAACGCAAGCCGAGTCTCGAGCTGTTGCTCCCGATCGCTCAGGCGTATCGCGTCGCGCTCGACGACCTCGTCGGCGCGCCCGAGGTCGGCGACCCGCGAATCCGGCCGCAGCCGCACAAGCGCGGGGCACGCGTCGTCGTGCCACTGACCCAGCATCCCAACGGAATGCACGCGTGGAAGGTGTTGATCCCGCCCGAACGCGGGCGACCACAACTCAAGTCGCACGACGGGTACGAATGGTTGTACGTCCTCAGCGGCGAGTTGCGGTTGCTGCTCGGCGGCCACGACCTCACGATGAAGGCCGGCGAGGTCGCCGAGTTCGATACGCAGGTTCCGCACTGGTTCGGCGCAGCCGGCGATCACCCCGTCGAGGTCCTCAGCCTCCTCAGCCGGCCGGGCGAACGCGCCCACATCCGCGCCGCGCCTCGTCGCAAGAATCCGCGATGACGACCGAGGAGATCGTGCTGTTGAGCACGAAGTTGCATCCACCGCGCCGGCGGCGCACCCTCGTGGCCCGACCTCGCCTACGCGACCGCGCCACACGGAACGAGCACCCTGCACTGACCCTGGTGTCGGCGCCCGCTGGCTTCGGCAAGACCACCCTGGTGGCCGACTGGTTTGCCGGTGAGCGCACCACCGCCTGGCTGTCCCTCGACGCGCGAGACGACGACCCGGAGCAATTCTGGACCTACGTCCTTGCAGCGCTCGCAACAGCGACGCACGACCTGAGCAAGGACACGACTGCCCTCCTCCAGGCTCACCAGGCACCGCTCGAGACCGTCGTCGCCACGCTGATCAACGATCTCGAGACCGCTTCGCAGGACATCGTCCTGGTGCTCGACGACTACCACGTCATCACCGCTGCGGAAATACACGACTCCGTGGCGTTCCTGCTCGATCACCTCCCGCCTCAGCTCAGCCTGGTGATCGTCACTCGCGCCGATCCGCCGCTCCCACTCGCTTCGCTACGGGCGGACGGCGCTCTGGTCGAGGTGCGCGCTGCCGACCTGCGCTTCACGGCCGACGAAGCTGCCGAGTACTTGAACGGCGCAATGGACCTGGCCCTGACCGCCGCTGATGTCGACGTGCTCGAAGCGCGTACCGAAGGCTGGATCGCCGCCCTGCAGCTCGCTGCGTTGTCGATGCAGGGACGAAGCGATCCGGCCTCGTTCATCAGCGAGTTCGCGGGCGACGACCGGTTCATCCTCGACTACCTGGCCGACGAGGTCCTGGAGCACCAGTCAGCACGCATCCGCGACTTCCTCCTCGACACGTCGATCCTGAGCCGGCTCAACGGCCCGCTGTGCGCGGCCGTGACCGGCCAGGACGACGCCAAGGCCATCCTCGACGAGCTGGACCGATCGAACCTGTTCCTCGTCCCGCTCGACGACCGCCGCGCCTGGTATCGGTACCACCATCTCTTCGGGGATGTCGTCCGGGCGAGACTCCTCGATGAGCAGCCCGACCGGGTGGCAGAACTGCACTGCAGGGCGAGCGACTGGTACGCCGGCAACGGTGACCCTGATGAGGCGATCGCCCATGCGCTCGCCGGCGATGACGTCGAGCGAGCAGCGGAACTGATCGAACTCGCTGCACCCGCGATGCAGCGGGCGCGCCACGAGTCGCGTCTGCGGGCCTGGCTCGAAGCCCTCCCCGCCGACATCTACGAGGACCGACCGGTGCTCGCCATGGCACTCATCGGTGCCCGCATGGCGAGTGGCGACACTCGCGATCTCGAACCGTTGCTCGAGATCGTCGACTCCTGGCTCGACCGCACCGACCCACCGATCGTGTTCGACCGGGTTGCATACGGCCGTCTGCCCGCGATGGCTGCCGTGCAACGTGCCGGGCTGGCACTGCTGGCAGGCGACACGGACAGCACGATCGAACACGCCCACCGAGTTCTCGAGCTGGCCAGGGCCGAAGACCACCTCCAGCGTGGCGCAGCGATGGCGCTGCTCGGTCTGGCCCACTGGAGTCGGGGCAACCTCGACGACGGACGCGCCTGCTACTCGGAGTCGGTCGCCTGCTTCGAGACCGGCGACTACCTCCCTGACGTCATGGGCTGCTCACTTGCCCTCGCCGACATCCAGGTCACCCAAGGGCGCTTGAGCGACGCACAGCGAACCTTCGAGTCTGCGCTTCGACATACCGTCGAACACCCCGGTCTCCGCGGTGCAGCCGACATGCACGTCGGCCTGAGCCTGATCGCCATCGAGCACGACGACCTCGACACCGCCGACGCACACCTCCGATCCAGCGCAGAACTCGGCGAGCACATGGGACTGCCACAGCACCCCTACCGCTGGAGAGTCGCGATCGGCGCGACTCCACGAAGCCCAGGGCGATCTCGACAGAGCGCTCGAACTCCTCACCCAGGCCGAGGCGCTCTACAACACCGACTTCTTGCCCAGCGTCCGCCCGGTCACGGCGTCGAAAGCCAGGATCGAGGTCAAACGGGGAGATCTGCACGCAGGGTCCAGATGGGCGCACGCACAGGGCCTCTCTGCTCGCGACGAACTCAGCTACGTCCGCGAGTTCGAACACATCACCCTCGCCGGCGTACTCCTCGCAGGCGGATCAGCCGATGCGGTCGAGCAGGCCACCGCGCTGCTTCACCGGCTGCTCACCGCCGCCGACGACGGGCACCGCGACGGCAGCGCAATCGAGATCCTGGTGCTCCTCGCCCTGGCGCAATCGCGAGCGGGCGACGGCGCCGCCGCGACAACGACGCTGAGCAACGCACTCGCTCTGGCCGAGCCACAAGGGTACGTGCGTTCCTTCCTCGACGCCGACCCGACCCTGATCGGTTTGCTCCGTGCGATCGCCGGTGCAGGCGACGGACACGCCGACCGGATCCTGGCATCGGGACGGTCCGCACCGTTGCGGCGTCGCTCCAACACGAACGATCCCGACGAGCTGAGCGACCGCGAACGCGACGTCCTCCGGCTGCTGCGCAGTGACCTCAGCGGACCCGAAGTCGCCCGGGAGCTGCACGTGTCGCTGAACACGTTGCGCACCCACACCAAGCACATCTACACCAAGCTCGGCGCCACCAACCGCCGAGAAGCAGTGACCCGCGCCGCCGAACTGGGGCTCTGACCAGGCGCGATCGCACGATCGCGCAAGATCACCACGACACATCACCACATCATGTGATGTGCGCTCACCAGGTTCGTCCGTACGTTCGCCTCGTGAGCACCGACGACCACACCAACGAGTCGACGAACCGTCAACCGAACGCAGAACACGCAGCCGCCGCGCGATACGAGGTCCGCGTCAAAGGACACCTGGGATCGCGTTGGGCGAGCTGGTTCGACGGCATGAACCTGACCGCCGAGAACGACGGCACCACCGTCATCCGAGGACCTGTCGTCGACCAGGCCGCGTTGCACGGCCTGCTCCAGACGCTGCGCGACCTGGGCATCACCCTGTTGTCGCTCACTCCGCTGCCGGCGAATGGGGCGGTCGAGCAGCCGGACGACTCCCACAACCACACCCACACCCACACCCACACCCACAACCATCACCAGGAGCGACCCCATGATCACTGTCACCGGAATCACCAAGCACTACGGCAAGCGCATCGCTGTCGACGGCCTGACGTTCATCGTGGCCGCCGGCCGCGTCACCGGCTTCGTCGGCCCGAACGGAGCCGGCAAGTCGACCACGATGCGCATGATGGTCGGGCTCACACACCCCGACCAGGGCGAGATCCGCTACGAAGGTGTGCGCTACAACGACCTCCGGCACCCCGCCCGCCTGGTCGGCTCGGTGCTCGACACACGCTGCATGCACCCCGGCCACACGGCTCGGAACCACCTCCGGGCCATGGCCGCGATGAGCTCGATCCCGGCGTCCCGGGTGGACGACGTACTGATCGAGGTCGGTCTCGAGTCAGCCGCCGACCAACGCACCGGCGGGTTCTCCCTCGGCATGCGCCAACGGCTGGCCCTCGCCGGCGCACTGCTCGGAGACCCTCAGGTCCTGCTGCTCGACGAGCCGTCGAATGGACTCGATCCCGACGGCATCCGTTGGCTACGCCTCCACCTCACCGATTTCGCACGCCGGGGCCGGTCCGTGTTCGTGTCGAGCCACCTCATCAGCGAGCTCAGCATGTTCGCCGACGACCTCGTCGTGATCGGTGGCGGCAAACTGCTGGCCGCCGACACCGTCGAGGCGATCACCGCCCGTCAGACTGCGACCGTCGTCGCCGAGACAGCCCAACCAGCCGAACTCGCCCGCGCGCTGGCCGGTCCGAACGTCACCATCGAGACCACCGGCGACCGACTGGTCGTTCGCGGCACCACCAAGGCCGCGGTGTCACAGCTCGCCTTCGACCACGGCATCCGCCTGCTCGAGCTCAGCGAGGTCGCGCCATCGCTCGAAGACACCCTCCTCGACATGACCGGTGCAACTGCCGAGTTCGCCTCGGCCTGAACGCCACACCCACCATCGAACCCAAAGGACCAGAACCATGACCACCACCAGCGCCACCATCCCCAGCCCGACCGTTTCCTGGACCACCAGCGACCGCTCGGCCGTCCGTACCCGATCCGACGACGTCCGAGCCGTCCCCGCCGCCCTTCGGAGCGAGTGGATCAAACTGACCGCCCTCCGGGCCAACAAGGTGATCCTCGCCCTCACCGCCATCACCGGTGGCGTCATCGCCGGAGTCCTGGCGGCAACCGCCACCGATCCGACCCTCACCGCCTCCGAGCTGTTCATCTACCCGCTGCCGTTGGTGGCCATGCTGGCCTCGGTTGTGGGAATCCTGATGTTCACCGGCGAGGCCCAGCACGGCACGCTGGCGATCGCACTGGTCGCCCGGCCCGCTCGCTGGGTGATCGTCGCAGCCAAGACGATCACGGCAACCACGGCCGGTCTCGCACTGGGAGCCGCCGGCATGACCGCCGGGTTCGCCGGCGCTGCCGTCGGGGGCGCACCACTCGGCATCGGGTCCGTCCTCACGTCTCGTGCGCTGTGGGCCCTGCTGTACATTGCCCTGGCTGCCCTGATCGGCCTCGGCGTCGGCATGATCGCCCGCCACACCGCCGGTGCCATCACCGGACTCCTGCTGTGGTCGTTCGTCATCGAGAGCCTGTTCGCTCCCGCCATTCCACAAGGCGTCCGCCACTTCCTGCCCTTCAGCGCCGGCTACCGCCTCCTCGACGCCGGTCCGAACTTCGAGGCCCCAGTCGCCATCGCCGACCTGCTGACCCGTCCCCAGTACGCCCTCATCTTCGGCGGCTACGCCCTGGTCAGCCTCGCGATCGGCACGCTCCTGCTCTACCGGCGGGACTCGAACTGAACCACGCCAGTTCAGCCAACCACGGAAGGAGCCCGGGCCTACGGCCCGGGCTCACGGCTGTCGTACGGAGCCGTGTGGCGGTCATGTACGAGCCTCGACCGACTCCGACGTCACGACGATCGAGATCTTGCCGCGGACCGGGCCCCGCTTCGAGCTGGTGCATCGCCTCGTGCGCTTGGTCCAGCGTGACGTCCCGTGCAGCGACCGATGGGCAGCAGGTTCCGGCGTCGCTCGTGACACAGCGTCGTCCGGCCCGGGAAACGATTCAGTCCGACGGGTCTCCGAGACCTTCGGGCGACGACGGAGTCGTCGACACGCCGAGATCTGATTCCAGCCTCGTGAGGCGCGCCTCCAGGTCCGCCACTCGTTGTGCCAGTGATGGGCCGAGGTCGGCGGGTCGATCGACGCGGCCCGGTGTCGAATCATGGACATCGGGGACGACATCGCCGAGCAGGTGCGCCCACCGATCCTGGCTCTGACCCGAGGCTCGCCCGATGTTCGAGGCGAACGGATCGACGCCCTCGGCGAGCCGCTCCAGGACGGCCTCGATGTCGTCGATCGACTCGAAACCCGTGCCCTGCGAAGTCGAGTAACGCTCGGTTCGTGTCCTCAACTCCCCAGCCGACTGCGGACCCCTCAACATCATCACCGCCAGCAGTGCCAACTGATCGCGGTCGAGTCCGACGGCATCATCGAGAATGTGTCGGTGCTTGTCGGCACGGCCACTGCTGTTCATCCGCGCCAGGCCTTTCTGACGCAGGAGCAGCATCGCGTCCATCACGGTCTGCTCGCTGTAGTTGGTCACCGGTTCGCGGTTCGACTTCTGGTTGCACGCAGCGACGAGCGCGTTCGTCGAGAGCGGATAGTGCTCGGGCGTTGTCGCCTGCTTCTCGATCAGGCAGCCGAGCGCACGAAGTTCTTCGGTAGTGAGCTCCATCGCATCACCGTAACGCCGGCATCGGGTTGCTTCTGGCCCGAGTCAGGGGACGCCGAGCGCGGCGTCGGCGGTTTCGGGAACGACGGCTACGTGATCGCTGTTGCCGTTGGCTGACGGACGTGGGTCTCGACAAGGAATCGTCGGTCGAAGCCGTGGCGGACGAGGTTGCGCTCCGAGTTGCTGTCCGGCTCCGCCGAGCTGGTGGCCAGTTCGCAACCGAGCGTGGCAGCCGTCCGAAGCCGGTGCACGATGAGCGCCGCTTGAACGCCGCGTCGGCGCTCGGCGGGGAGTGTGGACATTCCACCAAGCGTCGCGATTCGACCGCTGACGGTCATGCTCGCGCATCCAACCGGACGCCCGTCACGCGAGTCGCGCACCACGACCAAGTTGTCGCCATCAACGACCGCGGCGGCTCGAGCGAAGGCGTCGCTGGCCTTCCTCGCCGCAGACGTCTCATGGCCCCAACCGGCCGCTGAGGTCGACTGCCAGAGCGGAAGCAGATCGCCGCTGGCCGACTCGATCACGAATGCCGGGTTCGGGGCGGGGAGCGAGTCGACGACGTCCAGCCGGCAGAACAGAGCCGCCCGCGACGACTCGATTTCGTAGCCCCGTGCAGCCAACTGCACCCGCACCGCTGCGGCGGTCGCCGGGCTCACTTCGAACGCCGGCACCACCCCCACCGCATCACACCGTTGCTCGAACGTCCACCACTCGTCCTCGCCCAGTTCGCTGTCGAACCCGACGGCGATCGCTCGGTTCACGTACATCCCCGCCCCACACAACACGACTCGACCACCAGCCAGTGAGAAGGATTCCGACCCCCACGAAGGATCCTGATCGGCAAGCACGTCGGCGAAGGCGGCTGCGTCTCGCGCCCATGTCCGCAGCACGCCTCTCGAGATGTCGTCGATCACCGCCAGAGTCTGGTCGATCGTTCGATCACACTCCGACGAGGCGTGGGTCGTCGTTGCTCAGGTCTCGTCGTTGTCGATGGCGTCGAGCACCTTGTGGGCCGCTTCGGCGAGCTTGCCGGTGAGACCGTCGTGTTCGGCGATCTGTTCGAGACGTGCATCGACGATCCCGATCTGCGCTCGGCCCATCTCGGCAAGCGAGATCTTGCCGTCGTCATCGAGATCGTACGCATCGACCTCTTCGGGCGCTGCGGTCTCGACTTCGTCGTGATGGCGGAACACGTGGCCTTCTTCGACGTCGCTGTCATCCATGGGTCCAGTATGCACGACTGAGTAGGGTCGGCGTCGGTGCAGCCGCTCGCCGATCCGCTCATCGCATCGCGACGCTGGAGAACCCGAATGGCGTCGGTCGAGGCCGCCGCGATCGCCGGCGTGCTCAGTGCGATCGGATGGTCGATCGGCCTGCGAGGCCTGCTGCAGTCACCGGCCGTCGACGCCACCGATGCCGAGATCGTGGCCTTCTACGCCGATGGCAACGCCGGCCGAAACGCGTTGCTGTGGCTCCAGGTCGTCGTGATTGCGGCCATCGCATTCCTCTGGTTCGTCGGCGTCGTGCGAAGTCGCGTCGGCGGGAGCGAGCCTCGACTCTTCGGCACCGTGTTCCTCGGCGGCGCTGTGCTCCTTGCGACCACCCTCATGATCGGATCAGCGGCCCTGGCCGCCCCGTCGATCGTCTCCGAGCTCGGCAGGCAGGTGGTCGACCCGGGCGCAGCCTCGATGTTCCGCAGCTTCGCCGCGATTGCGCTGTCGGTGTTCGCACCACGATTCACCGCACTGGTGATGCTGTCGACGGCATCGCTCGGTCGAGCGACCCGCACGCTGCCCGGCTGGCTGGTCGTGGTGAGCTACGTGCTCGGCGTCATCGAACTGGTCAACGTGACCATCAGCGAGCCACAGGTCTTCGTGTTCCCTGCCTGGTTGGCTCTGGTCAGCATCGTGCTGCTGGTGCGTCACCCTTCACGCAGTTTCGAACTCACCGAACCCCAACGCGAATCCGGCGACGGCCCGGAGTGAGCGACGACTGGGACGACATCGCCGAATGGTGGGTCGCCGCGACCGGGGATGGCGCCGCTGATTCCGACGAGATGCTCGACGTCGTCCGGGCGCTCGTCGATCCGGCCGGGGGACGCACGCTCGACCTCGGCTGCGGTGACGGCCAGGCACTCCCACTGCTGGGAGAGCACGCGATCGGCGTCGACCTCTCACACCAACTGCTCGTCGCCGCCGCCAGGCAAGCGCCGGTGGTCCGGTGCCAGCTGCCTGACCTGTCGTGGGTGCGACCCGGCTCGATCGATCAGGCGGTCGCCGTCGGTCTGCTCGACCTGATTGCCGACGACCGCAAGTTCTTCGAACAGGTCGCCACCGCTGTTCGAACCGATGGCGCTCTCGTCGTCGTGATGAACCATCCGGTCGTCACCGCTCCGGACTCCGAGCCACTCGTCGACGACGCGGGTCAGGTGTCGTGGCGGTGGGGTTGCTACCTCGAGCGAGGCGTACTCGTTCAGCCGGCCGGACACCGCACGGTGGAGCTGCACCACCGTCCGCTGGGTGAACTCCTCACGACCGCCGCTGCTGCGGGATGGTGCCTCGAGCGCCTGATCGAAGGTGGCGCAACAACCCACACCATCTCCACGTCGGCGGGCGAGCACGGCCAAGAGCACCTGCCGAGCCTGCTCGGCGCCCGCTGGCGACGCCGCTGAGTAGGCGGCATGGTCCCGTCAGGGTCCCGTCACTCGGCGGGCGTCGCCGGCTCAGTCGGCCGTTGCCACGGCCACCGACCCTCGGCTTCGAGTACGAGCGCCCACGCGAGGAACGTCCGCACGACGACGAGAAGTCCGAGGGCCGCAACGTTCTCGAGCGTCGGCTCCAGCGTCACCGTGCGGATGATGTCAGCGGCGATCAAGAGATCGAGGCCGAGCAACACGCCGCCAGAGAATGCCTGCCTGAAGGTCCACAGCCCTCGTTTCGGGCCCTCCCCGGCAAGGGAGCTGCGGATCATGACGGCGATCGCGAGCACGACCGTGGCGGCGATGACGATCACCGCTGCGATCTCGATCCATTCGGAGACGTCGCGGGCGATCTCCCAGCTGCCGAGTGTCAGCTCGATTGCCGTCACGCGGGAACCTCGACGGGCTGGCCCAATTCCCGCAGCCACCCCTTGAGCACGCGATGAAGCGCAGCAGGTCCCTCGATCGGTGCGGACGGATCGGACACGTCGGCCGGGTAGATCACGAACGGTCGGGTCTGCGGACCGCCGAGCCCGCCATGCGAACTCACCTGATGCTCGAACGCAGCCACTTCGTCGGTCTCGGAGTCGTACATGCTGTTGACCATCACGTCACCGGCCGTCGAGTAGGCAGCCGCACGGCCAACCATCGCGACAGCGCCCGGGCCGAACGGCTCGAGCGGGTCATCGCCCTCGACCTCGCCGGTGTCGATCACGCGGCGACCGGTCGGCGACATGACGACGGGGCCCGCCGCCGCAGTGAGGACGACCACGAATCCCACGCCGGGATGCGCGACCAGCCCAGTCACCAGGTCCGGGTAGAGCCCCTCGATCTCCTCCAGCGTCAGCCGGCGGTCGCCCTCGGGCAAGTACACCAGTCCGAGATTGCCCGACGCCAGGACCATCGGCTCGGTCTCGGAGCGCTGGAGTTCGTGGTCGTCGTCACGGGCGCTGCGCAACCATGCTGACGACTCGGTGCGGCCGGCATCGGAGTCGTCGTCGACATCGACGACGGCGCCACACAGACGACCGACGACCCCGGCGAGCGACTCGCCGTACCGCTCCTCGAACGTGGCCCCTTGCGTCTGACCGTGATCGGACAACACCACGATGCGATACGGACGCGGCGCGAACGCGACGGCCCGCTCGAACCGGGCGATCTGGCGGTCGATGTCGCGCAGGACGCGCAACGTGTCCTCACGCAGCGGCCCCGAGTGATGCGACACCTCGTCGTAGCCGAGGAAGTCGATGTAGATCGCGTCGCGTCCTTCGGCCATGTCGTTGAGCACGCCGTTGACGCACACGTCGCGGCTGATGATCGTGGTGAAGGACCGCAGGAGCGCGTAGGTCCAGTTCCGACTGACCCGTGGCTGGACGCCGCGACGGATCTGGTCGCGAGCGGCGCGCCGCTCGCGGTACAGCTCCGCGATGGTCCCGTTCAGCGTGCGGATGGCGTTCGACGGCCGGGAGAAGTACTGCGCGTAGCCGGCCCCGAGCTTGTTCTCCTTGCGCCGGCCGGCGACGCTCATGGTCAGCACCGCGCGTTCGGCGTCGCCGGTGAACAGATTGGAGTAGCTCGACCCGTTGTTGGCGAGCAGACCGTTGCCGTCGCTGTGACGGCGTTCGATCTCCAGGGCCGATTTCGGGTGGTTCGACACCATGGTCTCGCCGGTCGACTTCTCCACCCACCGGAACGCGGGCATGTCGACGGTCGATCCGTGCAGGATTCCACACTGGCTGACACCGGTCTGTGACGACCATTCGGTCTGCCAACCGACCCGTCGGTGGCTCCCATCGCTCAGCCAGCGATGCAACGTCGGTGCGTCGCCCGACTCGAGCGCGAACCGCAGTGCATGTTCGGACAGGCCGTCGACCTGGACGAACACCACGCCGGGAACATCGGAGATCGTGGTGCCGCGGCGCCGGCGACGCCGTCGTGCGATGCGCTCGTCGTACCAGCTGTCGTCGTCGAGCGCGAGTGCGCTGCTCAGCAACGTTGCCACCGTGGTGGTGATCACGGCAACGAGGAGTGCCGTCCAGAACCCGTCGAGACGCACACCGGGAATCTGGTCGAGCACGGCCCACGTGACGAGGGCATTCACGGCCAGGTTCGCCAGGCCGAGCGTGTAGACCGACAGCGGGACCAGCAGGAAGGCGAACGCCGGCCACACGAGCGCATCGATGAGACCGACCACGGCGCCCGCCAGCAGGGCGTGTCCGAAGGTGTCGATCGCGAATCCAGGAAGCACCCACGCCGACAGGATCAGAGCGACCGTGACGACCAGCACCGTGGCGACGGTTCGCCTGACCAATTGGCCCCATGACGGGCGTTGACTTGCCGGCCTCAGCACTCCAGTTTCAGTTGACACCATCAGCCCGTACGCCTTTCACAACAGTCAGAGTGACCGTGAGCGTACGCCCGCAGACCCCACAGGGAACGGTATGCCGATCGCTACTTCAACAACGGGTCGCGTGGCAGACCGAGGATGCGTTCGCCGATCTGGTTGCGCTTGATCTCCGAAGTTCCGCCGGCGATCGACATGCCTCGATGCATCAGCACGAGCAGGTTGCTCAGCCCGCCCGGGCCGTCCATGAACAGCGAGTCGGGGCCGTTGAGTTCGGTCATGATCGCCGCCGCTTCGTGGCCGATCTCCGACAGCACGAGTTTGGTCATCGCTCCCTCGGGTCCGGGCTCACCGCCGGCAACCGCGCGATTGGCGCTGCGCAGGTTGAGTAGTCCCATCGCCTGGTGCTCGGCGATGTAGCGACCGATGCGGGGCGCTCCCCCGGCGAGCCGCTCGGGATGTGCGTCGAACGGTGCGATCAGCGCCGCGCCCGGCATCGACATGCCGCCGCTGCCCCCGCCGATGCTGACGCTCTCGTTGCCGAGCGTCGCTCGGGCCACGGTCCAACCGCCGTCGACCGGGCCGACCACGTCGTCGTCGGGCACGAACACGTCGTTGAAGAAGACCTCGTTGAAGTCCGACGCGCCCGACGTCTGCTTCAACGGGCGCACCTCGACGCCGTCGGCGTGCATGTCGATCGCCATCATGGTGATGCCGTCGTGCTTGGGCACGTCGGGGTTGGTGCGCACGGTGGCGAAGCCCATCCCGGCGACATGGGCACCGCTGGTCCACACCTTCTGACCGTTCACGAGCCACCCCCCGTCGACTCGACTGGCCTTGGTCTTCACACCGGCGGCGTCGGAGCCGGCATCGGGCTCGCTGAAGAGCTGACACCAGATGACCTCCTGCTCGAGCGCCGGACGCACCCACCGATCGATCTGATCCTGCGTTGCGTACTGGATGATCGTGAGGATGTTCCACGCCGTGATTCCGTAGGCCGGGCGGGTGAGCGCGGCTTCGGCGAACTCCTGCTCGATCACCAACTGCTCGACTGCGCCGGCAGCGCGACCGTATGGCTTCGGCCAATGCGGCATCACGTAGCCCGTCTCGATCAGCTGAGTGCGCTGCTGCGCTGGCGGGAGGTCCTTGACCCGCTGCGCGAATCTTCTGACCTCGTCGCGGATCGCCTCCGCTTCAGGCGGCAGCTCGATCGCCTTGTCGCGCACCACGCCACGGCGGACGAGGTCGGTCAAGTCAGCTGCCGCCTCGGCCGCGGCCAGGTAGTGCAGCAACGTGGTCGCGCGGCGCATGTAGAGGTGCGCATCGTGTTCCCAGGTGATGGCGATGCCGCCGTGCACCTGGGTGTTCAGGTTGGCGCACAGATCGGCAGCCGGAGCCGCCAGGGTTGCAGCGACGGCGGCCGCGTAGGAGAGCTGGTCGCCGCCAGTAGCGGCAGCTCGGGCCGCGTCCCAGGTGGCACTCGTGGCGAGTTCGGTGGCCACGGCCATGTTGGCGCAGTGGTGCTTGACCGCCTGGTACATGGCGATTGGCCGGCCGAACTGGATCCGCTCCTTGGAGTACGCGGCACCCATCGACGTGCACTCACGAGCCACCCCGACCGCGTCGGCCGACAGGATCACCCTCGCCAGGTCGACCATCGTGCGCCGAGCACCGGGGATCACCGTCGCTCGGGCCCTGTCGAGGGTGACGCGGGCACTGCGCCGGCTCGGGTCGAGGTTCGCCGGCGTCTCGACGGCGACGCCGTCACCGACTTCGACGACTGCGACATCGTCGCCGACCGGAACGAGGATCACCGACGCCAGTCCGGCGCCGAGCACCACGCCGGCATCGCCGGTGGCCGCACCATCGGTCACCGTGACCCCACCGCCGAGCGCGACCGCCCCGACCGTCGATCCGTCGGCGAACCCGGGCAGCAGGTGCTGCTGCAACTCGCCCGGCGCGGTCGCTGCCAGCACAGCGCTGGCGATCACGGTCGGTACGAACGGGCCCGGAGCAACGACCCGGCCGAGCTCCTCGACCACGATCACCAGCTCGTCGATGCCGTACCCCGACCCGCCGACCGCCTCGGGAAGGTGCAGGCCGAGCCAACCCAACTCCGCGAACTCGTTCCAGAACGTCGGCAGCGTCTCGGCCGCCGATTCGAGCAATGCTCGATTGGCGCCGCGTAGATCGCGCTTCTCGGCGAAACTGCTCACCGTTTCGGCGAGCGAGCGATGGTCTTCGGTGATGGCAATGGACATGGTGATCTGACCTCGACTCGACGGAAATGGAGCGCCGCCATCTTCCCCGACCGTCCTGCCTCGCGACGACTCAGACCGACACTCCGCCTGCCAACGATGAGCGAACCGACCGGATACGGCGGTTTCACTCATCGCACCGCACCGAACCCACCCAACGATGAGCGAACCGACCGGATACGGCGGTTTCGCTCATCGCACCGCACCGAACCCACCCAACGATGAGCGAACCGACCGGATACGGCGGTTTCGCTCATCGCAACGCACCGAACCCACCCAACGATGAGCGAACCGACCGGATACGGCGGTTTCACTCATCGCAACGCACCGAACCCACCCAACGATGAGCGAACCGACCGGATACGGCGGTTTCGCTCATCGCACCGCACCGAACCCACCCAACGATGAGCGAACCGACCGGATACGGCGGTTTCGCTCATCGCAGAGCCGGCGCGGCGGGTCGCGTCAGGCGGTCGGGGCGTAGCGGGCGAAGCCGTGGTCGGCGTGGCGCGACATCTCGCCGAGCTCGCGGAGGTGTTCGAGGTGGGCGTAGGTCTCGCTCTCGGCCATCTCACCCCACGACCGTTCCTTGAACAACACCCGCATGAAGTCCTCGACGGTGCCGTTCGGCAGGTCGTGGCTTGCGTCACGGATGATGTCGAGGCGCTCCTCGTGGTGCTCGATGATGTGCTCCGCCCGCCCGCCGAGATCGGTGAACGGATGCCCGTGGGCCGGCAGCGCGATCGAGACGTCGGCGATGTCGGCCATGCGTCGCAGCGAGTCGAAGAAGAGCGCCAGCGGATCGCTGTTCGGCGTCAACCCGCTGATGTGCGGCGTGATCGACGGCAGCACGTGGTCGCCGGTGAGGACCACCCCGAACTCGGGGTCGTAGAGGCAGAGGTGGTCGTAGGTGTGGCCGGGCGTGTGCATCGCCACCCACTCGCGACGGGCGAGCATGATCGTCTGGCCGTCGACGAGGGGCTTCGTCGGACGAGGCGTCGCGAAGACCGAACCCGGCGACGATCCACTGCTGCGGATCCGTTCGAGGAACTCCGGGGAGGGACCGCTGCGACGACCGCCCCACGGCGACGGCGTGGCCATCCAGCGTTCCATCGCGGCGATGCGATCCTCGGGCGTGTTGACGTCGAGTCGTTCGGAATCCTCGTGGTCGTCGGCTTCGGCCAGATCGAACAGCGTGCGGAACGACTCGTGCGTGACGACGTCCGCGCCTGCCTCGTGATGCAGGCGCATCGCCCCGCCGAAGTGGTCAGGGTGCGAGTGCGTGACCACGACGGTGTGTACGTCGTCGACGGTGTATCCCGCCCGGGTGAGTCGATCGACGAGGTCGTTCCACGAGTCATCGCCGGGCAGGCCCGGATCGACGACGGCAATGCCGCGCTCGTCCTCGAGCAGGTAGCAGTTGACGTGGCCGAGGCCCGGCATGCTGATCGGCAACTGGGTGCGCACGATTCCCGGCGCTACTTCGGTCACGTCGGTGGTCGCCTGCTCCTGCTCCTGCTTGGGCGGCCGCTCCGGCGACGACCCGTCGCCAGCGTCAGGCGAGGCCAGCTGATGGCCGTGTGAATGATCGTGCGTGTGATCGTGCTCCATGGTGTCGACTCCCCCAGATCGGCGACGAGCGCTGATCAGCCGACAGCGAGGAGGTCGACCACGAAGACGAGCGTCTCGTTCGGAGCGATCACGCCGCCGGCGCCAGCAGCGCCATAGCCCATGTGCGGCGGAATCGTCAGTTTGCGGCGACCGCCGACCTTCATTCCCTGCACGCCGTCGTCCCAGCCCTGGATCACCTGGCGACGACCGAGGCCGAACCGGAACGGTTCCATCCGATCCCAGGACGCATCGAACTGTTCGCCCGTCGACCATGACACGCCGACGTAATGGACCGTGACGTCCTTGCCGGCAACCGCTTCGTCGCCATCGCCGACCGTCTCGTCCTCGATCAGGAGGGTCGACGGCGGAGTGCCTTCAGGAATGGTGACGTCGGGCTTGCGCATGAGCGCCGAGGCTAGCGGTGGACCTCGATGGTGGCAGCCTCGGGGTCGCCGGCGTATCGACCGACGGCGATCACGTACGCACCCCGCTCGGTGACCCAGTCGCCGTCGACGCGCACGTCGAGCATCGACCAGTCGACGTCGATCTCGACGTCGACGGTTGCCCCGGCTTCGACGTCAGCTCGTGCAAATCCGACGAGCCGTCGCCGTGGGCGTTCCCATTCGCTCTGCTCGATTCCAGCGTGAACGAACAGCACAGAGCGCAGCGGCCGTTGGCCCGGATTCCGGACCGACACGACGACGGTGGTCGGGTCGACCAATTCGGCGCCGACGACATCGACCGCCCCCCAGCCGAGGCCCCACCCGAACGGGAAGTGGGCGGCGTGGCCGTCGCGGTCGAGCATCCACTGGCCGTGGAACAGGTCGTAGGTGATCTCGGTTGCGTCACGATCGAAGTACGGCAGATGCGCAGGATCGGTCGGCACCACGAACGGGAGGCGACCGGCCGGCTCGACGGCGCCGACGAGGACATCCGCCAACGCCGATCCGCCCTCAACCCCCGAGTACCAGGTCATCAAGATCGCCGACACGGTCGACGCCCACGGCATCACGACCGCCGACCCGCCCACGACAACGACCACGACGTCGTCGTTGACGGCCGCCGCTGCGGCGATCAGCGACTCGTCGGCGCCCGACAGACGCAGCGAGGTTCGATCTCCACCGGGTGCCATGCGATCGACGCCCCCGTCGCTCGACGCCGCCGGCGGTCGCACCGGATCGGGCGGCGCCGTCCACGCCACTCCTGCACCCAGCGTCGGGTGGTCGACCGGCGGGAAGACCGACCGACCGAGTGCGTCGGCACCGGCGGCTTCGATGCACTCGCCTTCGTCGGCCTTGGTGTAGCCGACGACCACCACGACCACGTCGGCGCCGACGGCTATCGAAGCGTCGTCGTCCGAGTGCTCCACCTGGTCGGCACCGAACCGGGCGCGCAGCCCGTCGAGCGCGGTCACGACATGCGACGCCCGCACGTCGCTCGACCCGCCATCGCCGAGATTCCTCACGGCCGCCAAACGTCCGAGCACCGCCACCCGACCAACAGCTGCAGCGTCGAGCGGCAGCAGCGCGTGCTCGTTGCGCAGCAACACCGTCGACACGGCCGCGGCCTCGCGGGCGAGCGCACGGTGATCGTTGCAGCCGACCACGCCTACGGGCGGTTGCTGCTCGAAGACCGTCGAGAAGCGCAGGAACGTGGCCACGATTCGCTGAACGGCCCGATCGACGTCGGCCTCGGCAAGCGTGTCGTTCGCCAACGCCTCGGCAAGTGCCATCGCCCGTTGCTGGCGGAACGGCATCTCGATGTCGAGCCCCGCCACCACCGACGCAGCCGGATCGCGGAGTCCGAAGATGAAGTCGGAGGTGACGAAGCCGTCCCAGCCCCATTCGTCGCGCAGGATCGCGGTGAGCAGGTGTGCGTTGTCGCCGCACCACTCGCCGTTCACCGAGTTGTAGGCGCTCATCACCGACGCGACCCCGCTCGCCGCGACTCGCTCGAAGTGCGGGAGGTACACCTCGTGGAGCGCTCGCTCGCCGACGGTCACATCGACGGTGAATCTGGCGTTCTCCATCGAGTTGAGCGCAAAGTGCTTCATGCACGCCATCACGTGCCGCTGCAGCCCGGCCACGAATGCCGACGCCATCACCCCCACGTGGTGCGGGTCCTCCCCATAGGTCTCCTGCGCCCGCCCCCACGCCGGGTGACGGAGCAGGTTCATGCACACGGCGCCGGTGTAGGTGGCGCCGCTCGCTCGCAGTTCGGCGCCGATCGCGTCGCCGATTCGAGCTTCCAGATCCGGGTCGAAGGTCGCGCCGCGAGCCATGCTCACCGGGAACGCCGTCGCATCTCCGATGACGCAGCCGCGCGGCCCGTCGGCGAAGTCGATCCCGGGTATGCCGAGGCGCTCGACGTGGGCTGCCGGCCACGGGTGGCGGTAGTAGCCGCCTGCGGTCATGTCGATCAGGCCGGGCCAGAACGGAGTGTCGCCGTCGAGACACCCCAGCCGTTCATCGATCGTCATCTGCGCGACGATCGACGCGGCCTCGGCATGTGGGTCGGCTCCGGCGCGGACTCGGGCTGCTGCGTCTGCGAACGGTGTCGACATGGCGCGACATTGCCACACACCCGGTGAGGTGCGGCGGTCGAGAACCGGCTCGACCGGTGTCGGCTGGCAGAATGCCGACATGCCCGGTGCTTTCCTCCACCCGTTCGCGAAACCGACACGAGAGCGGTTCATCACCATCGCACGAGGCGACGGTGCGCTGCTGTGGGATGCCGACGGCAATGAGCTGGTCGACGCGATGGCGAGCCTCTGGTACTGCCAGGTCGGCCATGGCCGAACGGACATCGCCGATGCGGTCGCCACCCAGATCTCGACCATCGAGGCCTACTCGTGCTTCGACCCGTTCACGAACGCGCCCGCGGACGCGCTCGCCGAGCGGATCGCCTCGCTGACGCCGATTCCCGACGCTCGCGTCTTCTTCGCCGGATCGGGCTCGGAGGCCGTCGACTCGGCGATGAAGCTCGCCCGGCTCACCCACGTGCAGGCCGGGCATCCCGAGCGGCGCCTGATCATCTCGCGCGTCCGCGGCTACCACGGCACGAACTACGGCGGCACGAGCGCCCAGGGAATCGCGCTCAACCGCGAGGGGTACGGCGAGCTGCTCGCCGACGTCGTCCAGGTGCCGAGCGACGACATCGAGGCGCTGTCGATCCTGATGGCCGAGCAATCCGATCGGCTCGCCGCCGTGATCACCGAACCCGTCCAGGGCGCCGCCGGCGTGTTCCCGCCGGTCGACGGTTACCTCGCCGAAACGCGTCGGTTGTGTGATCAGCACGGCGCCCTGCTGATCTTCGACGAGGTGATCACCGGGTTCGGGCGCATGGGGACCTGGTTCGCCGCCGAGCACTACGGCGTGACGCCGGATCTCACCACGTTCGCCAAGGGCGTCACGTCGGGCTATCAGCCGCTCGGCGGCGTGATCGTGGGACGAGCGGTGCGCGATGCGCTCGAAGCCGACCCCGACTTCATCCTGCGTCACGGTTACACGTACTCGGGACATCCGGCTGCGTGTGCAGCTGCGCTCGCCAACCTCGACATCATCGAACGCGAGGGCCTGCTCCACTCGGTGACGACCATGGGCGCCCGACTCGAGGCCGGCCTGCGATCGTTGGAAGCCGACGGAGCGTTCGATCACCTGCGCGGTGAAGTCGCCATCTTCGGCGCAGCGATGCGGCCAGACCAGAACGCGATGGCGGTGCGCGATCGGATGCTGGAACTGGGGGTGGTCACGCGGGCGATCGGCACCGAGACCGTCACGTTCTGCCCGCCGTTCGTCACCACCGACGCCCAGGTCGACCGCATCGTCGACGCCGTGGCGACGGCGCTTCGTTGAACACCACGTCACCGCAACCCACCGATGAGCGAGACCACCGCATGCGGTCGGTTCGCTCATCGCGGGGCGAAGGGCGCCTCACCGCACTGATGGCGGAGCGTTGACGCAGCGTAGGTTCGTGGGCGTGGCTGGACTTCGTCGCTGGACCCATCTGGCGCTGTCGGTGACCGACATCGACGCCATGATCGACTGGTACACGACGTAGAGCTTCCCGCACGACCAAGGCGCCTACGAGTTCGCCCAGGAACACGTCACCCGTTCCGACTGAGCGCGTCCTCGATCCAGGGGCCGACGCCGCTCATCCGTTCCACGTCGACACGGACGACGACGCTCGTGTCGGAATCGCGTAGCGCGAGCGGGTGACGTTGCAGCCCGGTGTACGCAGCCGCGATTCGATCCATGAGATCCGGGTTCGGGCCGTGCTCGATGCGAGCGCGACCGCGGATGACCAGATGGCGTTGGTAGCCGCGCTCGTTGCGCTCGCAGTCCTCGATCGACAAGATGATGCGGTCGTTGCGGGCGAGGTTCTTCGCCTTCTGACTGCGGGCATCGGTTCCGAAGAGGATCTCGTCACCCTGGGCGATCACCCACACCACCGACACCTGCGGCGTCCCGTCGAGGTTCTCGGTCCAGACATGAGCCACCGCGTCGGACCCGAGCACCGCCTGCGCATTCGCTGAAATGGTCGACATCGCTGACCCCCTCGTCGGATGCCGCGATGCTAGTGCGTTCGTGAATTCCGCGCCAGGGCCCCTGGCCCGGGCCTCACTGCAGCAGTCGGATGAGACTGCTGGTGTCCCAGCGATCACCGCCGCGGGCAACGACATCCTTGTAGAACTGGTCGATGAGCGCGGTCACGGGAAGCCGTGCGCCGTTGCGGTCCGCCTCGTCGAGCACGATGCCGAGGTCCTTGCGCATCCACTCGACGGCGAACCCGAACTCGAATTCGTCCGCGGCCATCGTGCGGGCTCGGTTGTCCATCTGCCAGCTCTGCGCCGCACCCTTGCCGATCACGTCGACGACCTGGTCGACGTCGAGGCCGGCGAGCTTGGCAAAGTTCACGCCCTCGGCAAGGCCCTGCAGCAGGCCGGCGATGCAGATCTGATTGACCATCTTCGTGAGCTGACCTGCGCCGGCCGGTCCGAGCTGCACACATGACTTCGCGTAGGCGTCAATCGCCGGCTTGGCGGCCTCGAACACCTCGGCGTCGTCGCAACCGCACATCACCGTGAGCTGACCGCCCTCGGCGCCGGCCTGGCCGCCCGACACCGGCGCGTCGACGAACCCGACGCTGCGCTCGGCGCACGCCGCCGCAAGTTCGCGAGCGACACCGGCTGACGCCGTGGTGTGATCGATCAGGATCGATCCGGGAGCCATCGCTGCGAGCGCTCCGTTCGGGCCGAGCACGACTTCGCGGACGTCGTCGTCGTTGCCGACGCAGAGCATGACGAGGTCAGCGCCGTCGGCCGCCTCCGCCGGCGTCGGTGCCGCCTGATTGCCGTTCAGTGCCACCCATGCCAACGCCTTCGAAGCCGTGCGGTTGTACACCACGACTCGGTGGCCTGCCTTCGCGAGATGGCGGGCCATCGGGGCGCCCATCACGCCGAGGCCGAGGAATGCGACGTTGCTCATGGTCGCCGAGTCTGGCACGGCGACGCGCGACACTCGGCGACATGTCGTTGGAAGACTCGAAGCCCGGTACGCCGGAGACGTCCGACTGGACCGTGCTCACGTGGAACGTCCACGGGTCGGCGGCACCCGACGTCGAGGCCATTGCCGCCGCAATACGGGATTCATCGCCCGACGTGGTCGTCTTGCAGGAGATCCGCAAGCGGCAGGCGGCGTCACTTGCCCCGATGCTGCAGATGCGCTTCTCGTGGGCCCTCAAGCACTATCCGTACACGAAGGCGATGTGGTGGCGCGCCGAGGGGATGGCGATCATGACACCGCACCTGCTCGATGCCGTCGGCCACACGGAGATCTCCGACGAGCAGCCCATGAGAAGCTGGCGGCGCCGCATCGCCCAGTGGGGTCTGGTCGGTCGGGCCGATCGGTCGATGCTGGTGATCTACAACCTGCACCTGTCGCCGCACGATGACGCCGATTCACGACGGGCCGAGGCGGTCCGGGTGCGCTACCTGGTCGCGAACATCGGCGAGGAACCGCCGGCCGTCGTGGCGGGCGACTTCAACGACGCCGGCGACGCGTCGGTCATCGAGAACCTTCCCGGCATCGAACACGTTCCCGCTCCGATGAGCAATCCATCCGATTTTCCGACGCAGTCACTCGACCACGTGTTGCTCCCAGCTCACGCGAGCAACGTGACGGTCTCCGCACCGGAAGGCAGCGAGCAGTGGGCGGCGATCTCCGACCATCTTCCGGTGACCGTCCGCTTCACCCTGCCGAGCGTCGGGTCTGGGGTCTGACCCCAAGCGTCACGCTCACGTCGGGCGCAGGATCTGACGGAGGCGCACCTTGCGGCCGGTGCGGACGATCGCACGCGCGTACACGAGCGACGCGAGACGCGCGATCGCGATCACGGTCACCACGCCGAGCGCCAGCGAGATTGCCATCTCGGCGCCCGAAGCGACCCCGAGCGCGATCCGCGCCGGCATGACCATCGGCGAGGTGAATGGGACGTACGCCAGAACCGTGGCCAATGGAGAGTCGGGACTGGTGACCGCGACGAGGTAGGCGGCGATCAGGACCGTCGACAGAGGGGCGACGGTGGCACCCACCTCCTCCTGTCGGTCGACCAGCGCTCCGAGCGCTCCCGCAGCCGTCAGATACAGGGCGAGTCCCATCACGAACCACGCCGCGCTCCCTGCGAGCGTCGCTCCGGTCCCCTCCGGGAGAGAACCACCGGCCAGGACTCGAATGATCACCGGCAAAGCGCCGGCGACGAGACTCACGACCCCGACGATCGCGACGCCGATCACCTTGCCGAACAGCAGATGCCGAGCAGGGACGATGGCCAGCAGTACCTCGCTGACCCGATTCGACTTCTCGTTCGCCACACCGTTGGCGACGTTGGTCGACAGCAGCAGCAACAGCAGGTAGAGCACGATCGTCACCAGCGCCGCCACCCCCTGGCGTGCGTCGTCGACGGGTTCGAGCTCTTCGATCTCGATGCCTGATCCAGCGAAGATGTCGACGATCTGCTGGTCGTCGAGTCCGGCATCGGTGAGCGCCGTGGTGAAGGCCGCGATCGTGACGGCCTGCTCAACGAGTGCGACCGACGACGAAGCGTCCGAGCGAGCGATGATCATCACCGGTTCCGAAGTGAGATCGACCGCAACGTCGGCATCGCCGTCGTCGACGGCGGACCGAGCAAGATCGTCGTCATCGATCGAGACGATGTCGATGTCGACGTCGAACGCCGGGGCCAACTGGCGCAGGCTCGTCGTGAACGCATCGTCCTCCCCGACCACGGCAACCGTCCATTCGTCGGTTCCGTCATCACCGACGAACTCGGGGATCAGCACGAGCGCCGTACTGCCGAGCAGAAACAGCATCACGGTGATCCAGAACGAGCGCCGCCGGAAGGACTCGCGCAGCTCTCGCTCGATGACGAGACGGCGAGTGCCCGGCACCGTCACGCGCCGTCTCCCGGGGCGCCCGGATGCATGGTCGCGGCGCGGAACAGCTCCGACAGCGGCGGGCTGCCGACCGCAAAGTCGGCCACGTCGACCCGGGCTCGGATCGCGTCGAGCGTCCGCGCTGCGTCGGCACCCGGTTCGAGACGGACTCGACTGCCGGAACCCGGGGTCGACCCGACCACCGACGCACCCGCCGGCAACCACGCCGGATCTACGCCGACGTCGACGCGCAGGTATCGGTCGGCGCTGGCAGCTCGCAGTTCTCGAAGATCGCCATCGAGCACGACACGGCCCTGATCGATCAACGTGATCGTCTCGCAGATGTCCTCGACGAGGTCGAGTTGATGGCTGGAGAACACGAGCTGTCGACCGGCGGCGACGTGCTCGAGCAGCAACGCCATGAGGAAGTCGACCGCTCCCGGGTCGAGTCCGGCGAACGGCTCGTCGAGCACCAGCACATCGGGCTCGTGCACGAGTGCGGCAGCGAGCTGCACCCGTTGGGCCATTCCGCCCGACAGGTCCTTGACCACGTCGCCGCCGCGTCCGGCGAGATCGAGCCGTTCGAGGAGTTCCGTGGCGCGGACCACCGCGGTTCGACGGTCGACACCGTGCAGCCGCGCCAACCAGACCAGTTGATCGTGGACGCGCATGTCGAGATACAGCCCGCGCTCCTGAGGCATGTATCCCCACGATCGTCGGTCGGCGTCCGTGGCCAGGCGGCCGCGCCAACACACCTCGCCGGCGTCAGGTTCGATGACGCCGAAGAGAATGCGCATCAGTGTCGACTTCCCGGCGCCGTTGGGACCCAAGAGCCCCACGATCCGACCGGGCGGCACGATCAGGTCGACCGCGTCGAGCACTCGTCGCTCGCCGAACGAATGGCAGATGCCGTTGAGGGTCAGCACGTCGGACACCGGTTCAGTCTCCCCCACCGGAGGGATCGGCAACCTTCGCGTCGCGTCTGGGTCCGACCCCAGGCGTGACTGCTACTTCTTCTTCTTTGCCTCGGCGGGCGGCGCCTTGAGCACGCCTTTGGCGAGCGCGTCGTCGAGGTAGGCCTCGGCCTCTTCGGCTGACACCTTCAGCGCCGGGGAGATCTCGGAGATCAGGTTGACGCGGGCACGCTCGTACATCGTGCGCTCGGCGGCCGACAGCGACGCATCGCGGTTGCGGGCAGCGAGGTTCCGAACCACTTCGGCAACCTGGTACACGTCACCGCTCTTGAGCTTCTCCTGGTGGTTCTTGAAGCGACGGCTCCAGTTGGAGGGCACGCGGGGATCCGGCTTGGCCAGCACCGCCACCAGGTCTTCGAGTTCGTCGGCCGACACGGGCGGCCGTACGCCGACTTCGTCGGTGCTCGAGATCGGCACCTTGAGCGTCATCTCGTTGATGACGGTCTTGAGGATCAGATAGTCCTGCTTCTCGCCGAAGAACTCCATCTTCTTGGTGCCCATGACGACACACGCGCCGTGCTGGGGATAGATGACGGTTTCGCCCTTCTTGAACTTCACGCAGAACCTCGCCTGATCGGGGGTGGGGCCGCGCCAGACTCGGGTCGACGCAGCGGGAGTCCAGGCTACAGCGCCCTCGGCAGGATTCGAACCTGCGACCTTGTCATGAGAAGAGACTTCTCGATGTCCAGGTGGCGCCCTCGGCAGGATTCGAACCTGCGACCTTGTCATGAGAAGAGACTTCTCGATGTCCAGGTGGCGCCCTCGGCAGGATTCGAACCTGCGACCTTGTCATTAGAAGGGACTTGCTCTGTCCAGCTGAGCTACGAGGGCTTTGCGGCAACGCTAGCGGGCGGCCAGTTCGGTGCGCAGGAGACCGAGGGCGGTGATCACCGAGAACTGGCGCATCTGCTCACGTTGGCCGGGGAGGCGAGCGTGGCGCACCTCGTCGAAACCCGGGCCGACCAGACCCATGTACAACGTGCCGACGGGTTGACCGTCCTGTTCGGCGGGGCCGGCGACGCCGGTGAGCGACAGCCCAATGTCGGCTCCGAGCCGCTCTCGAACGCCGTGGGCCATTTGGCGAGCCGCCGCCTCGCTCACGACGGGCCCGTCGCCCACGCCGAGCAAGGACTGCTTGACCTCGGTGGCGTAGCTGACGATCGCGCCCCGGAACACGTCGCTTGCCCCCGGGATCGCAGTCAGGCGCGCGCCGACGAGCCCACCGGTGACCGACTCCGCGGTTGCCAGCGTGAGCCCGCGCTGGCGACACAGGTCGAGCACCACCGACTCCATCGTGTCGCCGTCGGTACCGAACACGAGGTCGCCGAGTTCGTCACGCACGACCTGCTCCCACCGATCGAGCTGTGCGGTGCACTCGTCGATCGTCGGTGCCTTGTGCGTGAGGCGCACCTTGAGCCCCTCCCAGCCACTGGCCAGAAAGGCGAGCGTCGGCGTGTCCGGGCCCTCGAGTTGCTCGATCACGTGATCGAGGCGCTCGTTGAGCCCACTCTCGCTCTCACCCCATGTGCGCAGCACCCGGCTGGCGATCACCGAGTCGTCACCACTGCGGTGTCGCAGGTCGGGCAGGATCGCCCGGTGCACCATGTCGTACATCTCGTGCGGCACACCGGGCACCGCATAGACGACCTTGTCGACACCGTTCACGGTGACCGGGCAGATCAACCCCGGCGCCGTACCGCGGGTCTGCGGGATGATCGTCGCTCCCACGGGCACCTGGGCCTGGCGGAGGTTGTTCTCCGCCATCCGCCGTCCACGGGACTCGAACATGGCGCGAATCACGTCGGCGACGGAATCGTCCGTGACGAGATCGACGCCCATCACCGCAGCGATCGCATCCCGCGTGAGGTCGTCGTGGGTGGGACCGAGCCCGCCGCACATGATCACCGCATCGGCCGAGTCGAGCAGCCGCCGCAGCTGCGTCTCGATGCGTCCGACGTTGTCGCCGACCTTCACCTGCACCAGTGAGTCGATGCCGTTCGCCGCGAGTTCGCCACCGATCCACGCCGAATTCGAGTCGATGATCTGGCCCAGCAGCAGCTCGGTGCCGACCGCGAGGACGTCGCAGCGAAGTGTCATTCGGCGGTTGCCGCTCGCCCGACCGGATCGGCCGCCAACGGCGGCGCGACCGCTTCGAGCCGGCGGGCCCGCAGCAGGTACTGGGCACCACTCACCAGCGCGAGCACCACGGCGAGCCACAGGAAGCCGTTCCACAACCACGTGGCGTCGACGGCGGTGAGCGGCAACAGCGCGAAGGCCACCGCGAGTTGCTGACACACGGTCTTGTACTTCGCGAGTCTGATCGCCGGGACGCTGATCCCCTTTCCACCGACGAGCACTCGATACACGCTGATGACCACCTCACGAGCCGTGATGATCACCACCGGCACCACCCAGAAAACGCCGGTGCTCACCAGGGTGAACATCGCTCCGAGGATGAGGACCTTGTCGGCGAGCGGGTCGAGGAACGCACCGGCCGATGTGGTGCCTTGGCGCCGGGCGAGGTACCCGTCGAGGAAGTCGGTCGAACTGAAGACGATCCACATCGTGAAGGCGATCCACGATCCGAACTCGTCGTTCGGGATCACCCAGAACATCAGCGGTGACAGCAGCAGACGCCCGACGGTGATGGCATTCGCCCAGGTGGCGAGCTTGTCGGGCTCGACCATCAGATCGTCTCCAGCGCGTCGACGCTCACACCCGCCGCCACAAGATCAGGACCGAGCGCATCGACGATCTCGACCTCGACGATCGAGCCCGGCGCGAGTGCCTCGTCGAGGTGGATGACCCCGTCGATCTCGGGGGCTTCTCGGTGGCTCCGACCCACACCGACGGTGTCGACGAGCACGCTGAGGGTCTGCCCGATCAGTGCATCGCGGCGACTGGCGGTGATGTCGTCCTGCAGCTCGCGCAGCTCGGCGAGCCGCTCGCTCATCAGGCCCGGGTCGACGGCGCCGTCGAGATCGGCGGCGTAGGTGCCGTCTTCTCGGCTGTAGGAGAAGAATCCACACCAGTCGAGCTGCGCCTCTTCGACGAAGTGGAGGAGTTGATCATGGTCGGCTTCGGTCTCGCCCGGATAGCCGACGATGAAGTTGCTCCGGAACGCGGCGTCGGGTTCGCGTTCGCGAATGTCGGCGATGCGGTCGAGGAACCGCTGGCCGTCGCCCCATCGGCGCATCCGGCGCAGCAGCGGCTTGCTGACGTGCTGCAACGAGAGGTCGAAGTAGGGCACTCCCGAGTCGCAGATCGCGTCGATCAGTCCATCGGTGAGATCGCTCGGGTACAGATACAGCAGGCGCACCCGGTCGACAGCACCGGCGACGGCGTTCACGAGCGGCACGATCGATCCGGCACCGAGTTCGTCGGGGCGGTCCTTGCCGTACGACGCGAGGTCCTGAGCCACGAGCACGATCTCACGCGCTTCGAGTTGCTCGACCTCGGTGAGGATCGAGGCGACGTCGCGGCTGCGCTGGGGACCTCGGAAGCTCGGGATCGCACAGAACCCACACGAGCGGTCGCAACCCTCGGCGATCTTCACGTACGCCCACGGCACCGCCGACTTCGGGCGGGGCAGATTGAGGAGATCGAACTCGGGCAGCGGCGTCGACGACACCGGGATCAGCTTGCGCTGTGGCCCCTTCGGCACCTCGGTGCCGTCGCGAACCTCGGGTGCCACGTTGAAGGCCTGCCCGAATCCGGCGACCTGGTCGACCTCCGGAAGCTCGGCTGCCAGTTCGGCGCCATAGCGCTCGGCCATACAGCCCGTGACCACCAAGCGAGAGCCGTCACGACGTTGTCCGTCGAGGGCCAGGATCGTGTCGATCGACTCGCGGCGGGCGTCGTCGATGAACGCGCAGGTGTTCACCACGACGAGGTCGGCGAGCGCAGCGTCGTCGGTCGCTTCCATGCCGTCCGCGAGGAGCGCGCCGACCAGCTTGTCGGAATCGACGTCGTTCTTCGGGCAGCCGAGCGTCTCGATGTAGAACCGCTGGGACACGGCCGTCCACGCTACCCGAGGGGCCTCCCACCCAGGCCGCTCATCGACCTGCGGTCACATGACGGTCGAGCGGAACTTCTCCATGAGATGGCGGCCGGCCGTGGTCGGCGGATACTTCGGTTCCTCACCGTCGGCCACGATGCACTCGACCACGGCGTCCCAGTTCGCGTTGTGGAAGAACGGGATCGACAGTCGACGTCCCGATTGGTTCGAGGCGACGACACGGTGCATCGTCGAACGCCACCGATCGTTCGTCCAACGCTGCATGAGGTCGCCGAGGTTGACGATCAGCCCACCGTCGACCGGCGCGATGTCGAGCCACGACCCGTCGATCGCCTGCACCTGCAGCCCCGGCTCACCGTCGGTCCACAGGATCGTGAGCGTCCCGTAGTCCGTGTGAGCGCCGGCGCGGAACTGACCGGGAACCGGCGCCTCGCCGAGCGCCGGGTAGTGGGCGAGCCGCAACGCCGAACCGTGCGCATCGATCAGATCGTCGAACGTCCGGTCGTCGAGATCGAGCGCCACCGCGAAGGCCTCCATCAATGTCGCTGCGAGATCTGCCATCGATCGGTAGTACGCCTCGACCGCAGGTCGCAACGTGGGCACCGCCTCGGGCCACAGGTTCGGCGCGTACACCGCACGCTCGTCGCGGTCGACCATCTCACTGAGCGGGCGCGGCGGCGGATCGATCGGCCCGACGTTGAAGGTCTCCTTGAGGTCGGCGAGCCCAATCCCTCCGATCGAACGGTTGAGCGACTCCGCCTGCATCGGGTTGTAGCCGTAGGGGTAACCGGGCTCGGGCATCGCCACGGCGAGCCGATCACCGAGCGGCGCGTCGAAGAAGTCGGAGGCCGCCGATCGCAGCGCCTCGATGGTGGCATCGTCCACCCCATGACCGACCACGGTGAAGAAGCCGACCTCGCGGCAGGCACGATCGATCTGTTCGCCGAGCGCGCGACGCTGCGGTACATCACCGTCGGAGAATCCGCTCAGATCGATGACGGGCACCGACGCCGGTGACGCCGCGATCACTGGTGAGCGAGGCGCAAGCCGGGTCGGGGCCAACGGAACGACACCAAGCGGCCTGAACTCGAGCAGGTGACATACGCCGTGCGGAGATCGTCACCGCCGAAGCAGATGTTGGTGGTGATGGGATCGCCGGTCTCGTAGAACTCGATCTCGCTGCCGTCGGGCGAGATTGCGGTGATGCCGCCGTTGATCAGCGTCGCAACACAGATCCATCCGTCGCCATCGACAGCGAGCGAGTCGAGCAACTGATAGCCGGGGAAGCCGTACAGCACGGCGGAGAGGTCGAGCGGAGCGGGCGCCAACACCTCGCCGGGCGCCGTGATCGTGCGGCGGTGCACTCGCCCGTTGTGGGTCTCGGCCCAGTACAGGGTGTCGGTGTCGGGTGAGAGCCCGATGCCATTCGGCGAGTCCGTCGGATACACGACCTCCGAGATGCCGCTGCCGTCGACGTGGCCGTAGTAGATGCCCGAGAGATCGGCTCGTCGGCTCTCGGTGTCACGGATCCCGTGGTCGGTGAACCAGAACCCGCCGTGGCCGTCCATGACGATGTCGTTCGGTCCACGCAGCGGATTGCCGTCGCACTCGGTGTAGAGATCGGTGATCGTGCCATCGTGCACATCGACGCGCTGGATGCTCCCCCCGAGGTAGTGCGCCGGGTCGAACGGACCGGGGAACATCATCCCGCCGAAGTCGACCGGGGTGAACACGCCGCCGTTGTTGCAGATGTAGATGGCCCCGTCAGGTCCAACCGCGGCACCGTTGGGACCACCCGGGATCTCGGCGATGGTGTCGGTCGATCCATCGGGATGGACACGCGTCAAGCGGGGCCCGAACATCTCGACGACGACCACCGAACCGTCGGGCATCGCGATGGGGCCTTCGGGGAACCGGAGACCGTGAGCAATCTCGGTCAACTCGGGGGTGAATTCACGTACGACGGGTGCGGGCATCGGGACATGATGCCACCGGAGCTGTCGTCGGTCAGACCTGGCCGTTCTGCTGGAGGAGTTCGAACTCCTCCACCGTCATCAGCACGGAACGGGCCTTGGACCCTTCACTCGGGCCGACGACGCCACGCTGCTCGAGCAGGTCCATGATCCGACCCGCCCGGGCGAAACCGACCTTGAGTTTGCGCTGCAGCATCGAGGTCGACCCGAGCTGGCTGCGCACCACGAGCTCCATCGCCTGGCGCATCATCGCGGTGTCTTCGTCGTCGTCGCCGGCAGAAAACGCGTTGGCGTCGGAGGTGACGTCGAGGTCGAGCGACGCCATCGAACCTGCGGCTCCCGTCGGCGTGCTGCCACCGGGACCACCTCGCGGCGGCACCAATGCCGATTGCCCAGGCCCGCCGGTGCTCTCGCTGCTGCCGTCGCCGCCGGACTCGACGTCGTCGGAGTAGATCGGCTCCGGTGACTGCGCGCGCCAGTGGGCGACGACCTGACGTACCTCGTCCTCGCTGACGAACGACCCCTGGATGCGGTTGGCGACCGACGAGTTGCCCGGCAACAGCAGCATGTCGCCCTTGCCGACCAGCTTTTCGGCGCCGGGCTGGTCGAGGATGACCCGGCTGTCGGTGAGGCTCGACACGGCAAAGGCCATACGAGCCGGGATGTTCGCTTTGATCACGCCGGTGATCACGTTGACCGACGGCCGCTGCGTGGCGACGATCAGGTGGATGCCGACGGCACGGGCCTTCTGGGCGATGCGCGTGATCGACTCCTCGACGTCGCGCGCTGCAACCATCATCAGGTCGTTCAACTCGTCGACGACGACAACGATGTACGGCAGGTGCTCGTACTCGATCTCGGAGCCGAGTGGTGGCTGGATCTGGCCCTTGGCGAATGCCTTGTTGTAGCCGGTGATGTCGCGGTAGCCGAGCTCGGAGAGTACGTCGTAGCGGCGCTCCATCTCCTTGACCGCCCAGCCGAGGGCGTTGGCCGCCTTCTTCGGGTTGGTCACCGGCTGTGTGAGCAGGTGAGGCAGCCGGGCGTACTGGCCCATCTCGACCTGCTTGGGGTCGATCAGGATGAGGCGGACGTCGTCGGGCGTCGTGCGCATCAGCAGCGAGGTGATGATGCAGTTGATGCCGCTCGACTTGCCTGCGCCAGTGGCGCCCGCGATCAGCATGTGCGGGGTGGCAGCGAGGTCGAGGAACACGGCCTTCCCTGCGATGTCCTTGCCGATCGCCACATCGAGCGGGTTGGCGGCCTTGGACGCTTCGGGGGACGTGAGGAGGTCGCCGAGAGCGACGAGCTGTCGTTGGTGATTGGGCACCTCGACGCCGATCGCCGAGCGGCCAGGGATCGGCGCCAGGATGCGTACGTCGACGGCCGCCATCGCATAGGCGATGTCCTTTTGCAGGCTGGTCACCCGGGCGACCTTGACGCCGGGGCCGAGTTCGAGTTCGTACCGCGTCACGGTCGGGCCGACCGTCATTCCGAGCAACGTGGTCTCGACGCCGTGCGACGCAAGCGATTCGTGCAACATCTGGCCGCGAGCCTCGACCGCCTTGCGATCGATCGTCTGCTCGCCCGGCCGGTCGAGGAACGTCATCGGAGGCAGCACCCACTCGCCGACCGTCGCACCGTCACCGACGACCGCAGCGGCCGGCTGGCTTCCCGTGTCGAACTTCGGCTTCTTCGTGCGGCGCGGCTTCGGCGCCGGCAGGGCAGCCCCGCCGAGGTCGTCACCTTCGGCATCGAAGTCGTACAAGCCCGGCGACAGTGACGACGCCTCGCCGGCGACTCCGGGTTCGCCCAGTGATGCGGATCGGGCAGCCGCGTCGGCCTCGCGATCGCTGCTGAGCGTCGAGATGTTGCTGAGGCCGGACTTCGCTGCGCGCCCGAGCGGCGCACCGACCGCAGCGAGAAAGCCACCGGTGTGCTGCGCGAACGTCTTGACGGAGGTGCGTGTGACCAGCAGCGCGCCGCCGGCGAACGCGGTCACGAGCACCACCGCGGCGCCGGCCGTCCCCAGGAGCGCTTCGAGAGGTATCCCGACGAAGGCTCCGATCCAGCCGCCTGCCTCGTCGATGCCGTCGGCGGCATCGCTGAACTGTTCGGCTCCACGGGCGACCTGCAGGAGGCCGAGAATCGCCAGCGACATCATCGACCAGCCGATCACGAGCTGAAACGGACTGGCGGAGCGCCCCTTTCGCAGGAACGAGACACCGACGGCGACGAGCACGACCGGGACGGCGTAGCGACCGAGGCCGAACAACCAGCCGGTCAGCGTTTCGATCCCCCGGCCCAACGGCCCGGCGAGGTTCACGTACACCGCCAGCCCGAGCAGGGCCGCAAGGCCGATCAGGCCGAGCCCGACGAATTCGTGCTCTCGCCCACCGACAGCGTCACGAAGCTCGGCGGTGGCCTGATCGCGCCGAGACGTGGAACCCTCGGGCGGCGTCAGGTCACGAACGCTGCCCGATGCCGCCGATCCCTTGCTGGTCCTGGCCGTCGAAGACTTGCCGCTCGCGCCCTTCCCCGACGTGTTCGACGGCGTCGTCGAGCCCTTCTTGGGCGCAGGCTTCTTGGCGGCCGACGACGACTTCTTCTTGGAGGCACCCCACGTGGACATGACGTCGTACACCGTACCAACCGGATGCCACACGGAACGGCGACCCCAACCGCGACCCCTCGTCTCCCGCTTCTCGTGAACAACTCCGCGATCAGAGCGCGAACTTGTTCACGAGAACGCTCAGAGGGGGTCGACTTCGAGGACGGTGCCGTCGGTGGCAACGGTGACGTCGAGCCGGCCACCTTCGGGCGACAGGGTGGACACGACGTATCGCACGACGCCACCCTCGCCGCCTTCGATGCTGAATGCCTCGATCGTCGACTCGGTGAGTTCTTCGCCGACCGCGTCGAGGATCGTGTCCTCGTCGAAGTCGACGGCGTCCGCCGTGAACGTGAATCCCGATGCCCCGGTCAGCGTCGGTGCCGGTGGTTGCAGCTCGCCGTCGAGATAGACGTACGGCACGGCAGCCGTCGCTCCGTCGACCGCGACGAACAGGTTCACCACCAGCTCACTTGCGGTGACCTCGAAGAACTCCTGGCCGGCGCCGAGTTCGGCTTCGACCGCTTCGATCGCCGGGCGGATCTCGGCGACGAACGAGTCGGCGCCCGCCGAATCGTCACCATCGCCACTGCAGCCCGCCATCAGGGCAGCCAGCAGCAACGCCACTGCGACCGTCTTCAAGCTCAGGCCTCCATGACGACGGGCACGATCATCGGCCGACGCTTGGTGCGCTCGCTGACGAACTTGCCGGCGGCGCGACGGACGTCGCGCTCCAACGCTTCGACGTCGCGGACGCCCTTGCCGAGCGATGCCTCGACGGCATCGGCAACGGTGTCGCATGCTTCGTCGAGGAGATCCTCGGCCTCGGGGGCATAGACCCAGCCACGAGTGATGATCTCGGGGCCGACGAGCACCTTGCCGGTCTGGATGTCGACGGTGACAACGACGACGACCACACCTTCCTCGGCCAGCTTCTGGCGGTCGCGCAGCACGCCTTGGCCGACGTCGCCGACGATGCCGTCGACGTAGAGATACCCCGACGGGACCCGACCGATGGGCTTGAGGTCGTCGTCGGTCAGCTCGAGCACGTCGCCGTCCTCGCACAGGATCACCCGATCGTGGGCGACACCCATCAACTCGCCGAGCTTGGCGTTGGCGACCATGTGGCGGTACTCGCCGTGGATCGGCACGTACCACTCGGGGTTGACGATCGACAGGTACGTCTTGATCTCGTCGGCCTGAGCGTGCCCGGTGGCGTGCACGTCGAGGATCCCGGAGTGCACGACGTCGGCGCCCATACGGATCAGCCCGTCGATCACCGCGTTGACGTTGCTCTCGTTGCCGGGGATCGCATGGCTCGACAGCACCACCGTGTCGTGCTCGCCGAGTTTGAGCCATTTGTTCTCGCCGCGGGCCATCAGCCCGAGTGCGGACATCGGCTCGCCCTGCGACCCGGTGGAGATGATGCAGATCTGACCCGGCTCGTACTTGTCGATCTCCTCGATGTCGATGATCGCCGACTCGGGGATGTCGAGCACCTTCAACTCGCGACCGAGGCGCATGTTCTTCTTCATGCTCAGCCCGAGCGTCGCGATCTTGCGACCGTCGGCGATCGCTGCGGTGGCGATCTGCTGGATGCGGTGCAGGTGGCTGGCGAAGCTCGCCGTGACGATGCGGCGGTCGCGGTGAGCGGCGAACAAGCCCGTGAGCACCGAGCCGACGCTGGTCTCGCTCGGCGAGTAGCCGGCCTCTTCGGCGTTGGTCGAGTCGGCCATCAACAGGCGGATGCCGGGATCCTTGGCGAGCTGGCCGATGCGGGCGAGGTCGGTGCGCCGCGAGTCGACCGGTGTGAGATCGATCTTGTAGTCACCCGAGTGGAGCACGACGCCCTGGGCGGTGTGCACGGCGATCGCGTGAGCGTGCGGGACCGAATGGGTGACCGGGATGAACTCGACCTGCAGCGAACCGATCTCGATGGTCTGGCCGTCGGTGACCTTGCGCATGTCGGTCTTCGGGAGCAGCCCGGCTTCCTCGATGCGGTTGCGGGCGAGGCCGAGGGTGAGTGCGGCGCCGTAGATCGGCAGGGGATCGTCACGAAGATCACCGATGCCGTCGTGGTCGCGCAGCAGGTACTGGATGGCGCCGACGTGGTCTTCGTGGCCGTGCGTCAACACGAGCGCTGCGATGCGTTGCGCGTTCTCGCGCAGGTAGGTGAAGTCCGGCAGGATCAGGTCGACGCCGTGCATGTTGGCGTCGGGGAACATCAGCCCGCAGTCGATCAGGATGATCGTGCGGTCGGGATCGTCGGCGGCACCCTGCTCGATGGCCATGCAGTTGCGCCCGATCTCGCCGAGCCCGCCCAGAAAGACGATCCGCACGGGCACCGCGGCGCCGGCCGAGCGTGATTTCCGGCGCTCAGCCACGGGCGGCGACCAGGCGTTCGTAGACGCCGCGGGCGGCGTGTTCGAGTCCGTGGGGCGTCGGCCCCATCGGGGACCTGCATTCCCCGACAGCATGACCGAGCGTTCTCAACATCGCCTTCGACGGTACCGGGTTCGGAGCGGCGTCGCTGGTCTCGAACTCGTAGCTCTCCAACTGGCGGGCGTTGATGCGCCTGGCCGATTCGACATCACCACGCTGCCAGGCGTCGAACATCGCCACGTGGTCGGGCGCACACCAGTGCGTGGCCACCCCGATCGCGCCGACCGCACCGACCGCCAGCAGCGGCAACGTCATCGAGTCGTCGCCGGAGTAGACCTCGAAGTCGTCGGGGCAGTTCGCGGCGACGGCGGCGGTGGCGCCCGGATTGCCTGCTGCGTCCTTGAGCGCCACGACGTTCGGCACGTCGTTGGCGAGCCGCACGAGCGTGGTGCTGTCGATCTTGCGCCCGGTGCGCTTGGGGATGTCGTAGAGCACCAGCGGCAGGTCGGTCGAGGCGGCAATCGCACGGAAGTGCGTCTCGAGGCCCGCTTGCGACGGCCGGCTGTAGAACGGGCAGACGCCGAGGACACCGGCGATGCCGAGGTGCCCCGCCTCCTCGGTGAGGCCGATGTCGTGACGTGTGTTCGATCCGGTCGTGCCGGCGATCACCGGCACGGTGACAGCGTTCACGATCGCCTCGAACAAGGTCAGCTTCTCGTCGATCGACAGCGTGGCCGACTCGCCGGTCGTGCCGGACACCACGAGGCCTTCGTTGCCCTGTTCGACGAGCCACTTCGCCAACGACACCGCTGCATCGACATCGAGTTCGCCATCGGCGTCGAACGGGGTGACCATGGCGGTGAGGATTCGGCCGAAGCGCGCCATCAGCGCCACCACCCCGAACGAGACAGGCGGCGTCGGGCAGTCATCACACGATTCACGCCCGCAACCTATTCGATCACCGCCGGTTCGTGCAGTTCGATTCGTGGCAGAGCGACGTCCGAGCGACGGGTGACGTCGAGTCGCCATGCCACGTACAGGAGCGCGCCGAGCGCGATCGGCACGACGTAGGTCAGCAGGCGGTAGATCAGCACCCCTGCCAGCGCCGTCGACGGTTCGACCCCGGCCGCGACGAGTGCACCGGTGAGCCCGGCCTCGACCACTCCGACGCCGCCGGGCACCGGAACGAACGAACTGAGCAACGTCACCACGAAGAACACCCGGCCGAACTCGACGAGTCCGAGTTCGTCACCCACGCCCAGCCCTCGGAGCGCAACCAGCAGGATGACAGCGCCGACCGATTGGGCGAGCGCAGTTCGCAGCAACAGTCCGACCGGACGTCCCGCGCACACGCGCAGCGAGGCCCGTACATCGAGCAACCCGGCGGCGACGTCGTGGCCGGCCACGTGCGGCGCGAGCGATGGCCACCGCCTGGTCGCCCGATCGGTGAGACGATGCAGCAGGGTGACCAGCCATGCCGTGATGCGTTCGGATCGCAGCACGACGGCCCAGAACAGCGCCGAGCCGACCACGACGACGGCACAGACTGCGAGCATCGCCAGATCGGTCGTCGTCGGTGGACGCTGCATGACGTCGACGAGCAGGACACCGAACGGCAGCAACCAGGTGACGAAGGTCGTCGCCACGCCGTAGGCGACGAGCATCGAGGTGAACGTGGTCGTGGGAACCGACGCATCTCGAGCAATCGACCATCGCAGGCCCGTCGCCAGTGGTCCTCCGAGGGGCACCCCCTTGCTGGCTGCCGTGCCGACGTCGTGGATCGTCAGTGAGCGGCCGAACGACGTGGTGCCGAGCAGTCGCCGCACGATGTCGGCCCGGCTGGCCCGCTCGAGCACGGCCAACGCGAGCAACGCAGCGACCGCCGCACCCGACAGCGTGCGCATCTCGGTGATGGCATCACCGATGGTGTCGCGCTGGAACCAGACAGCGACGAACAGCACCGACCCGACGAGCGCCACGAGGCCTGCTCGAAGGAGTTCCGTCCTCGATCGTCGGGCCACGCCCGGACGGTAGGTCTCCAGGGAAAGGCGTGCGCTGTCGAGCCAGCCAGTAGTTTTCTCGATTGCGTGAACAACAACCTGAAGGAGAACCTCATGCGACGCTCCCCCGCCCTGCGCCGGATCATCCCCGCCATCGCCGTCGGCGCCCTCGTCCTGGCCGCCTGCGGCAGTGACGACGACTCCGGCGACTCCGCCGACGAGACCCTTGCCCCGGCCGACACGTCGGCCGGCAGCGAGACCGAAGGCGCTGCCGACTGCAGCTCGACGATCGACGACGGTGTCCTCACCATCGCGACCGGTGAACCCGCCT
The DNA here is from genome assembly GCA_963828415.1 of Ilumatobacteraceae bacterium. Taxonomy (GTDB): domain Bacteria; phylum Actinomycetota; class Acidimicrobiia; order Acidimicrobiales; family Ilumatobacteraceae; genus Sva-07. Next base: position 334,342 of record CAWHEI010000009.1, on the reverse strand, counting down.
TCTACCCCTGGGTGATCGACAACGCTCCCGAGACCGGCGAGGGCTTCGAGGCCGCTGTCGCTCTCGCCGTTGCCGCTGAGATGGGCTACGAGGGCGACGCAGTCGTCTGGACCCGCACCACCTTCGACGAGGCGATCCAGCCGGGCGCGAAGAGCTTCGACATGAACCTCCAGCAGTACTCGATCACTGCCGAACGCGCCGAGAACATCGACTTCTCGTTGCCGTACTTCACGAGCAACCAGGCCATCGTCGCCCTCGAGGGCTCGGCCGCCGAAGGAGCAACCACCATTGCCGACCTCAAGGATGTCAAGTTCGGCGCTCAGGTCGGCACGACGAGCCTCGCGTTCATCACCGACGTGATCCAGCCCACCCAGGAACCGTTCGTGTACGACGACAACGTGGGAGCCAAGGCCGCACTCGAAGCGAACCAGATCGACGCAGCGGTGTTCGACCTGCCCACCGCGCTGTACGTCTCCGGCGTCGAGATCGAAGGCAGCAGCGTGATCGGTCAGTTCCCGGCCGACGCCGGCGGCACGACCGACCAGTTCGGCTTCGTCCTCGAGAAGGACAGTGCGCTCACTGCGTGCGTCGATGCGGCGATCACGACGCTCACCGACAACGGTGAACTCGATGCGATCACCCAGGAGTGGCTGTCGGACTTCACCGGTGCCCCGGTGATCACCGTCGAGTGACCGGCCCAGGTACGGCACGCACTTCATGACGACTCGACCGACCCGGCGCGAGCGCTACGAGCGCGCTCGACGCCGGCGGTCGAACGTCATCGCCACCATCAGCACGATCGTCGTCGTCGGCGCACTGATCATCCTGATCCCGATGTCTCCCGGCTGGGACCGGGTTCGACAGGCGTTCTTCGACGGCGACGTGTTCCGGGAGAGCTTTCCCGGTCTGCTCCGAGCGTTCTGGCTCGACGTCCAGATCCTGCTGTGGTCCACGCCCTTGATCCTCGTTGCGTCGCTGCTGCTGGCCCTGGCCCGCAACACGCGCAGCCCGGCGCTGTTCCCGCTGCGTGCATTCGCGATCGTCTACATCGACGTGCTGCGCGGCATCCCGGTGATCCTGCTCGTGTTCCTGATCGGCTTCGGCGTGCCCGCGCTGGGGCTGTCACGGGAGTGGGCGAACCCGCTCATCTGGGGCACGGTCACCCTCGTGTTGTCATACTCGGCGTACACCGCCGAGATCATCCGGGCCGGCATCGACAGCGTGCACGAGAGCCAACGGGCGGCGGCCCGGTCGCTCGGCATGTCGAGCCGCCAGACGATGTCGACCGTGATCCTCCCCCAGGCGTTCCGCAGGATCGTGCCACCGCTGATGAACACCTTCGTCAGCCTGCAGAAGGACGTGGCGCTCGTCAGCCTGATCGGCCCGGTCGAGATCCTGCGCCAGGCCGGCATCGACAAGGCGACCTACGCCAACTTCACTCCGTACGTGGCCGCCTCGGTGATCTTCCTCGCGCTCACGATCCCCTGCACTCGCCTCGCCGACTATGCCCTCGCCCGACAGCGACGGCGCACCGGAGCGACGACGATCGCATGACGACCGAACCCATGTCGGCGCCGGCGAGCGCACCGCTCCTCAAACTGCAACTGCGCGGCGTCTTCAAGGCGTTCGACGACACCACCGTGCTCGACGGCATCGACCTCGACGTCGCTCAGGGTGACGTGATCACGCTGATCGGAGCGTCGGGGTCCGGCAAGTCCACGCTGTTGCGCTGCATGAACATGCTCGAGCCGGTCGACGACGGCGAGGTCCTCTTCGACGGCGTCGACATCGCCGAGCCCGGCCTCGACCCCGACCCGATCCGGCGCCGTATCGGCATGGTGTTCCAGAGCTTCAACTTGTTCCCGCACATGACGGTCACGGACAACGTCGCGATCGGCCCGCGCAAGGTGCTCGGGATCTCGAAGGCGACCGCTCGAGCCGACGCCCTGGAGATGCTGACCCGGCTCGGACTCGCCGCCCGCGCCGACGCCTATCCCGACCAACTGTCGGGCGGCCAGCAGCAACGTGTGGCGATCGCCAGGTCGCTGGCGATGAACCCCGAGGTGATGTTGCTCGACGAGATCACCTCCGCGCTCGACCCCGAACTCGTCGGCGAGGTGCTCGACGTGGTCCGCGGCTTGAAGGCCGACGGGATGACGATGCTGATCGCCACGCACGAGATGGCGTTCGCCCGCGAGATCAGCGACCGAGTGTGTTTCCTCCACCAGGGTCGCATCCTCGAAGAGGGCCCGCCAACGGTGATCTTCGGATCGCCACGCGAGCAGCGAACGCAGGAGTTCCTCCAACGCGTGATCGACGCCGGTCGGCTCTGACGGGGGCGGTCAGCCGGACATCAAGGTGGTGCTGTACTCGTCGCGCAGGGTCTTCTTCGAGAACTTGCCGACGCTCGTCTTGGGGACCTCGTCGATCCACACGACACCCTTCGGCATCTGCCACTTGGCGATCTTGCCCTCGAGGAACGACAGGACCTCGTCCTCGGTGAGCTCCTCGCCGGGAGCGACCACCACACAGGCGAGCGGTGCCTCGCCCCATCGTTCGTGCGCGACACCGATGACTGCGGCCTCGGCGATCTTCGGGTGTGCCATCAGCTCGTTCTCGAGCTCGACCGAGCTGATCCACTCGCCACCCGACTTGATCAGGTCCTTGGTGCGGTCGACGAGGCGGACGAAACCGCGTTCGTTGACGGTGGCGACGTCACCGGTCTTGAGCCAGCCGTCGTCGGTGAAGCTCTCGCGTGAGCGCTCGTCGTCGTAGTAGTCGGACGCGATCCAGTTGCCCCGGCACTGCAGTTCGCCACTGCTCTCGCCGTCCCACGGCACCGGGTTCGTCGTGCCGGGCTCGACGACGCGGCACTCGGCGCCGAAGACGATGCGTCCCACCTGGGTGCGCAACTCCGCCTGCTCGTCCTGCGGGAGCGTCTCCTGATCGGCGTCGAGGCGGCACACCGCAGCGATCGGGCTCGTCTCGGTCATGCCCCACGCCTGGAAGATCGGCAGACCCGTCTGCTCGCGGTAGGCCTCGGACAGCGACTTCGGCACCGCGGAGCCACCGCATGGGATCGACCGCAGCGACGAGGTGTCTCGACCCTTCAGCTCCGGCAACACCGCCATCCAGATGGTCGGCACGCCGGCGGCAACGGTGACCTTCTCGTTCACGATCAGGTTCGCGACGGCCGGGCCGGACAGGTCGGGACCGGGCATGACGAGCGTCGCACCGGTGGCGACGGCGGCGTGGGCGAGACCCCAGGCGTTGGCGTGGAACATCGGAACGACCGGCAGGATCACGTCGCTCTCGCGGGCGCCGAGGCTGTCGGCGGTCATCGCTCCCATCGTGTGCAGGAACGTCGAACGGTGGGTGTAGACGACGCCTTTCGGGTTGCCGGTGGTACCACTCGTGTAACACATGCTTGCGGCGCGGTGCTCGTCGTCGACGTGGAACTCCACGGGCTCGGCGGCGGCCAGCAGTTCCTCGTAGTCGAGCAGTTCGTGGCCGGCGAGGTCGGCCGGGATGTCGCCCTTGCCGTCGTCCATCATCACGAGATGCTTCAGGCGCTCGAACGTCGGCAGCAGCGGGGCGAGCAGGGCGAGCAGTGAACGGTCGACGAAGATCACCTCGTCGTCGGCGTGGTTGACGATGTAGGTGAGCTGCTCGGGGAACAGCCGGATGTTGAGCGTGTGCAGGACCCGACCGGTACACGGTGCGGCGAAGTACAGCTCGAGGTGGCGGGCGGTGTTCCACGCGAACGTGCCGACGCGGCCGTCCGCCGAGATCCCGAGACTGTCGAGCACCCCACCGAGCTTGCGGGTGCGCGCTGCCCACTCGCCGTAGGTGGTGCGTTCGAGGCCGGCACCCGTGGCCGTGACGATCTCCTTGTGCGGGTGGTACTTCTCCGCCCGTTCGAAGATGTGCGGGATCGAGAGCGGAACATCTTGCATCAGGCCTTGCATGAAGCCTGAACGTAGCGCGCGGCGCCGCCCGCTGGTCCACGCAGGGCGGTACCGTGGCGCTCCATGACCGAGAGCGCGGCCATCGAAGCCGCCGACGCACCGCACGTGCGACCAGCGTGGGCACCGCTGACGCTCGTTGCCTTCGTGCTCTTGGTCATCGCGACCAACGTGGCGAGCGGAGTCTGGGCGCGCTGGGTCGAGACGAACCCCGAGGGGCTGTTGCTGTTGTCGTCTCGCAACCGTTACCTGGCACTCACACTGGCGGCGGGGGTGTCGGTCCCCGTGTACGTACTGATCGGGTTCCTCCGGATCGGCGCAGCGTTCCTCGTGTGTCACATGATCGGGCGGGCGTATCACGACGATGCGATCGGTTGGTTCCGCAAGTACCTCGGTGTTCGCCAGGACGCGATCGACTCGTTCAACCGCGGCTTCTCGAAGGCCGAGTGGATCCTGATCCCGTTCTTCGCCGGGTCGAACATCGTCGCGGCGCTCAGCGGCGTCCACCGCACGCCTCCCGTGAGGCTCGCCGTGCTGCTGTCGATCGGCATCGCCGGGCGCCTGGCATTGATGTGGTGGCTGGCGCGAACATTCGAAGCTCAGCTCGTCGATTTCCTCGAGTGGTTGCAGCGGTACCAGTGGTGGGCGGTGGGCATCTCGATCGGCCTGGTGGTGCTCGTCAACCTCCGCAACTTCCGCGGCGCCTGATTACAACAGGGGTCAGACCCGCGATGTAATCGCACAATCAAGCGGAGCTCGCATGGGCTGAACGGGTCCGACGTTGGTAGAACGACAGCCATGGCTCAAGTCACCCTCGGCGGCAACCCCGTCAACACGTCCGGAGATCTCCCTTCGATCGGCGCCTCGGCGCCCGCCTATTCGCTCGTCGGCGCCGATCTCGGCGAGTTCGACGCCGGCCAGTTCGCCGGCAAGAACGTGATCCTCAACATCTTCCCGAGCATCGACACCCCGACGTGCGCCACGAGCGTTCGCCAGTTCAACGAGCGCGCCGCCGGTATGGACGAGACGGTCGTGGTGTGCGTGTCGGCCGACCTGCCGTTCGCGATGGGCCGCTTCTGCGGCGCCGAGGGCATCGAGAACGTGAAGGTCGGCTCGACGTTCCGCTCCGACTTCGGCGCCGACTACGGCGTCACGTTGACCGACGGCGTGCTTCAGGGCGTGCTCGCCCGGGCTGTGGTCGTGATCGGTCCCGACGGCACGGTGAAGCACACCGAACTCGTCGCCGAGATCGCCCAAGAACCGAACTACGACGCCGCCCTCGCCGCCCTCTGATTACAACAGGGGTCAGACCCGCGATGTAATCGGCATGACCGCGAGCAGGCTGATCGCCCGTGCCTGCGCATCGACGAGCGCCGGTTCACCGCGCACCAGCGCGCGAGCACGCGAGATCGCTGTGCGGAGAGTACCGAGACGATCGATCTCGAACGCGTCCATCAACGCGACGTCCGGCAGCGCCACCTCGTCGACGAGCCACGCGAGTGCGATCTGTCGAGCCACTGCGCCGAGGCGTCGGTCAGAGCGAAGGCCTCGTTCGGACAGGACGAGTTCAAGAGCGGCGATCAGCGACTTGACGTCGCATCCGCGTGCCAACGGCGCTGCCTCGAGGGGCCGCTCGACGAACTGGTCGATCTCGGACGTCGTCCAGCCTCGAAAGACATGGTCGGTGGCGAGCCACCGCGGAGGTGTCCGCAGACCGAGGTACGCCCGATGGCTCGACCATCGGTAGGCGCTGGCCTGCTCGACCCCGACGACGTCGAGCGGGTTGCGGTGGATGTATCGGACCGTCGCGACGAGGTGGGCCTCGTCGACGATCAATCGCGAGTGGAACCGCCCTCGGAACAGCGCGCCGTCGCGCCCGACCCGATCGTTGACGTGGCGGGTGTACAACGAGCCGAGGCGCTGCATCCCGGCAGACAATCCGCCGTCGGGGCAGTGCCACAGGTAGTGGAAGTGATTGTCCATCAGGCAGTACGCGTGCGTGCGAATGTTGAACCGATCGAACACGTCAGCCAGTCGCTGGCCCATCTCGATGCGGTCGCTGTCGTCGAAGAACACGTCGCCGTGGTCGATTCCACGATTCATCACGTGGTGCCAACCGTCTTCGATGTCGATGCGTGGTGGTCGGGGCATACGCCCATCATGAACAAGGGGTGTTACATCGCGGGTCTGACCCCTGATGTAATCAGTCGAGGAAGGGGTCGAGGGATCTCGACAGGCCCGGGACCGTCGTGATCTTCTTGCACGCCAGGACGACGCCGGGCATGAAGCTGTCGCGGTCGTAGCTGTCCTGGCGGATCGTCAGGGTCTGGCCCTCGGCGCCGAGTATCACCTCTTGGTGAGCGACCATCCCCCGCATGCGCACCGAGTGGACACGGATACCCTCAGGGCCGGCGCCGCCACGAGCGCCCACGTAGACCTCGTCGGTGGTCGGATCGGGATCGAACGCTCCGCCGCGTGCTCCGGCCATCCGTTCGGCGGTCTTCACCGCGGTGCCCGACGGGGCGTCGACCTTGCGATCGTGGTGCAATTCGATGATCTCCGCCGTGTCGAAGAACGGGGCCGCCATCTCGGCGAAACGCATCATCAGCACCGCGGAGATCGCGAAGTTCGGGGCGATCACGCAATTGGGTCCGCCGTCGGAAGCCGAACATCGTCTCGAACGACGCGAAGTCCTCCGGCGTGAAGCCGGTGGTGCCGACCACAGCGTGGATGCCGTGCTCGGCCAGCCACGGAAGCGTGACACGCGCTGCGTCGGCGACCGTGAAGTCGACGACGACGTCGCACGCTGCGTCGGTGAAGGCGCCGAGCGAGTCGGACACCTCGATGCCCTCCACGGTCTCGCCAACACCGATCGGGTCGACGGCGGCGGCGAAAACGAGATCGGGATCAGCCGCCACCGCCGCACAAACGGTTCGACCCATTCGTCCGGCAGCACCGCTGATCCCGATTCTCATGTGTTCAGTCTGGCCGATGCGTCAGCACCGACCGCGATTACATCGCGGGTCTGACCCCTGTTGTAATCAGCGGTGGCGACGACGACCGCTGCTGCGACCACCGTTGTCACCCGACGGGCGCTCCGACTTCGGGCCGAGATCGCCGAGTTCGTCGGCGAGCTGTGCATCGAAGCTGTCCTCGAAGCTCACTTCGACGACGTCGACGCCGCCACCCGAGCTCGCGGGCGCCTTGTCGGCATCGTTCGAGCGCTCCTTGCGGGGCGCACGCTCGCGATCGCCGCCGCCGTTGTTCGACGAACCGGACGAGGCGCCCTCCTTGACGGGAGGCGGGTCACCGGCGGGGGTCAGGCTGACCTTGCCCTTGTCGTCGATCTCCTCGACGCGGACCTCGATCTCCTGGCCCAGCTCGAGCACGTCCTCGACCGAGTTGATGCGCTTGCCGCCACCCAGCTTCGAGATGTGCACGAGGCCGTCGCGGCCCGGCAGGATGTTGACGAACGCACCGAACTTGGTGATGTTGACGACGCGGCCCATGTAGACCTTGTCGAGCTCGGCCTTGGGCGGGTCGACGATCGCGAGGATCGCTGCCTTCGCCTCTTCCATGCGCCATGCCTCGACCGCACCGATGGTGACGATGCCGCGGGCACCGTCGTCGTCGACGCCGATGTCGGCTCCGGTCTCCTGCTGGATCGTGTTGATGACCTTGCCCTTCGGGCCGATCACTTCGCCGACCTTGTCGAGCGGGATGTAGATCGTGGAGATCTTCGGTGCGGTCTCGGCGACCTCGTCACGGCTCTGCGGAATGCAGGCGTTCATGACCTCGAGGATCTCGAGGCGAGCGACGCGGGCCTGGGCGAGTGCAGCAGCGAGCACGTCGGCGGGGATGCCGTCGATCTTCGTGTCGAGCTGCAGCGCCGTGATGGCGTCCTCGGTACCGGCGACCTTGAAGTCCATGTCGCCGAAGGCGTCCTCGGAACCGAGGATGTCGGTCAGCGTGATGTACTTGCCGTCTTCGTAGATGAGGCCCATGGCGATGCCGGACACGTGACCCTTGGTGGGTACACCGGCGTCCATCAGCGCGAGGCTGGAGGCGCACACCGACGCCATCGACGTCGAACCGTTCGACGACATGACCTCGGAGACGAGGCGCAGCGTGTACGCGAAGTCTTCCTGATTCGGGATGACGGGCAGGACCGCACGGGCGGCGAGCGCACCATGGCCGATCTCGCGACGCTTCGGCGAGCCGACACGGCCGGTCTCACCGTTGGCCCACGGCGGCATGTTGTAGTGGTGCAGGTACCGCTTGGTGTCGTTCGGCGACAGCGAGTCGATCATCTGGTTCATCCGAGGCATCGCCATCGTGAGCACGGTCATGACCTGGGTCTCGCCACGCTGGAACAGGCCGGAGCCGTGCGCGGTCGGCAGTGCACCGGTCTCGGCGGAGATCGGGCGCAGATCAGCGACGCCACGGCCGTCCATACGGACGCCCTCGTTGACGACGCGGGCACGCATCAGCTTCTTGTTGAGCGAACGAACAGCCTCTTTGACCATCCCGTTCTGTCCGGCGAACTCGCCCGGCTCGTCCTTGGAGCCGCACAGCTCGGCGACGATCTCGGCCGTGACTGCGTCGGTCGCTTCGTTGCGCTCGGACTTGTTGGCGATCGTGATGACCGGGGCGAGCTTGTCGCTGCCGGCCTTCTCGACGGCGGCGAAGATCTCCGGCGTGTAGTCGAGGACCGGCGTCCACTTCATCGGGGCGATCGGGCCGTTGGTCGCGATGACCGACGCGACGAGCTGACGCTGCAGGCCGATCGACTCCTTGATCCACACCTTGCAGGCGTCGAGGCCGTCGGCGAGGACTTCTTCGGTGACCTTCTTGGCGCCGTCGTCGTAGTAGTAGAACGCGTTCTCGGAACCGCCGGCCTCGACCATCATCACGGCGACGTCGCCGTTGTCGAGTTCACGGCCGGCAACGACCAGCTCGAAGGTGCCGTTCTCGGCCTCTTCGTAGGTGGGGTGCGGGATCCACTCGCCGCTCTGGCTGTAGGCCATGCGGATGGCGCCGATCGGGCCCTCGAACGGGATGCCCGAGATCATCAGCGCAGCCGAAGCGGCGTTGATCGACAGCACGTCGTGCGGGTTGATCTGGTCGGCGCCCATGACGGTCGTGACGACCTGGGTCTCGTTGCGGAAACCGTCGGGGAACGACGGGCGCAGCGGCCGGTCGGTGAGACGGCAGGTGAGGATGGCGTCCTCGGTCGGACGGCCTTCACGACGGAAGAACGAGCCGGGGATCTTGCCGGCGGCGTACGCCCGCTCCTCGACGTCGACCGTCAGGGGGAAGAAGTCGACTCCGTCACGCACGCTCTTGGCGGCGTTGGCGGTGGTGAGGACCTTCGTGCCACCGATCGATGCCACCACGGCACCCATCGACTGGGGGGCGAACTTGCCCGTCTCGAAGGTCAGGGTCTTCTCGGTTCCGGACACGGGTCCGGACACGATGATTGGGTCAGCCACAAGGGCTCCTTTCGTGTGCACTCCCCCTCGGGAGTGCGCCTCTGGAGCGATCGGCCGGTTCCCAGTTGGTCAACCCGACATCGCGTCAACCCGGCAGGGCGGCGGTTCGGATTCAGCAACCGGCAACCGACAACGGTTCGCTCATGTTGCGGGGTCGGACGTTCCGACTCCGGCTGCGAGCTTACCGGGATTCGGCCGCGGATCGGTGATTCGACGATGGATGTCGTCGCCACTTGTCGCGCACGACCGAGGCGTCATTGGGCTGCATTCCTGTCAGACGGTCAGTCAGGTGGGTGCGGTAGTAAAACGCAACGGACGGCAGCTCGAGTGGCCGAACATGCTCGGTCAGACTCAGAAAGAAGTCCCAGTCACCGCACTCGATGAGCGATTCGTCGAACCGCGCATCGACATCGGAGCGATGTGCGATTACGCCCATGTCGGCGAAGTTGTCCTGCTCCAACGCTGCGCGATCGAACGGGTTGAATTGCACCCAGGGCAAGCTGTCGCGGGCATCTCCGTGCCCACGTGGCACGTCGAGCACGCGAGCGCCGTAGAGGACGGACGTGTCGGGGTTGTTCCGGAATGCCCACGCAACTGCGTGAAGCCATGAAGGATCCAGCAGGTTGTCGTCGTCGAGGTACACAATGACATCACCCTTGGCGTGATCAAGGGCGACGTTCCGAGCACGACAGACACCACCGTGTTCGACTTCGATCAGACGGAGGCGGGGATCGTCGAACTCCGCCACGACGTCGGCCGCCGTGTTACTGCCGTCGTCAACGACCAGCATCTCCCACGTTTGATGGCACTGCGCCATGACCGAGCCGATCGCCTCGCGCAGGGGCTCAGGCCGCTTGTGCGTGGGGGTCACGACCGAGACGGCGACGTCGTCGAGCACCGGCTGCTGCGCCAGCCACGCCATGGTCGTTGCGATCAGCCCATCGCGTTCGGTGGCCTCAAGCCGTTGTCTGAGTTCGGCGGTGTCGTGTTCAGTGACCTCGAGCCGTTGTCGGAGTTCGGCGGCGTCGCGTTCTGCAGCCTCGACGCGTCCGCGTTCGACCTCGGCGGTCTCCCGCACGGCGGCGTCGCGCACGGACGTCACGCCGGCGGCGCCCACGAGGTCCCAGTAGACCCGTCCGTGCTCCCCCGGGAGTTCGACCCCGAGTGCAGCGGCCAGTGTCGGGGCGACATCGTCGAGCGTGATCTGCCCGTGACGACGACCACCCACGATTCCCGGACCACGAGCGACGAGCATGCCCCGATCGTGGTGATCGCCGGTTCGCCAGTGATCGTACGCGGCGACCACCGTCCCGGTCATCGGCGACCACACCCGTTCGACGAGCGACGACCGTTCCCATTCGACGAACAGGTCGGGAAGGTGGTCGTCCGCGCTCCGCTGGACGACCTCTTCCGACCGCATCACGGCGCGCACGAATGGCCGTCCGGAGTCGATGTCGATGACGTCGAGCAGTGCCCTCGTCACGTCATGGCACAGCCGGTCGAGCTCGGCCCCGGGAGCGACGATCCCCAACGCCTCGCGGCCGACGACGTTGAAGCGGATCGCACCAACCGACGTGTTGCCGGGCACCTGGAAGAACCTTCGGTCGGGTCGTGGGCCCACGGCACCGACGGCGACCGGCGGACCGATCCGGGCCTTCACCCTCGCCGCCCCTGCCAGCACGCTCCGAGCCACTCCTCGCAGCCGACGAGGGCTGGCGGCATACAGCTTCCGGCCGGTGCGAGACCACGTTCCCGGCTCGAACTGCGACTCCAACGAACGGTCGATGCGTTCGAGCATCTGATCGAGCAGATGTGCGCCGTCGAAATGCGGACCCATCCCGTGGTTCATCTGCAGGTAGACGGTGGTGTCCGGTCCGGTCCGGGCGATCAGATCGCCGAGCGTTGCGTCGAGCCGGCGATACACGTCCTCGATGGGATCGCCGAGGCTCGCTCGGACAGTTGGGTCGTGACGCGGGTGACTCGGGTCGTGAACATGCCAGAACTGGTGGCCCACGCAGTGGCCTTCCCCGAGCGCAACGGCGAAGAGATCCCAGGGCTCCTGACCGAGGATCTGCAGAGACGCCCGCCGCTTTGCATCGACACCGCCCCGGAGCAAGTCGAGCAGTTGACGCTCCTCGTCGGCGCAACGGTGGCTCCCGGATCGTAGCGTGTAGTCGCAGGGGGCGAACGCCTCGTCACCAGCCGGGTGGCTCCGGCAACCAACGGGGTGGCGTCCCACTGTTCGGTCGAGTTCGTCCAGCAGATCTGCCGGGAAGCTGGCAGTCCCGTCGTGGCGGTCGTGACACCCCCACTCCTTGAGCACCACACCGTTGAACGACTCCGGAACATCGCAGTGCGGGATGTCCAGCACTGCGACCCGGCGCCCGGCCTCCGAGATCACTTCCCAGAACGGTCGACCCCGCGCCTCGCGCGGTGTGGTCGCTCGAAGTTGATACGTCGCCGGGTCGACCTGGACCCAATTCCAGTATCGGTGCGTTCCCACGTCGGTCCCGGTGGTTATCGTCATCCACGACGATCCGACGTAGGTACCCGACGGTGCCACCGTCTCCGCCAATGCACCATCTCGCAACAGGTCAGCGAGTGCCGGGCAACGTCCCGTAGCGGCGAACTCGAGCATCAGCTCGGGGTCGCAGGCATCGAGGGCGACGTAGAGAACCCGTGGAGCACGTTCGACCGCCATGGCGGTCAATGTAGGCGAACGGTCCTCGTCCCGAGCTGTCCGCGTCGACGCATCGTGAATTCCCCCGGTGGTGGACCCGGGGGAACTTCGATCAGCGGCGGAGGCCCTGATCGGCGAGAATCTTGCGGTAGCGCTCGACGTCGATCTTCTTGACGTAGTCGAGCATGCGACGGCGACGGCCGACGAGCATCAGCAGGCCACGACGGCTGTGGTGGTCCTTCTTGTGGACCTTGAGGTGCTCGGTGAGGTGCGTGATGCGCTCGGTGAGCAGCGCGATCTGCACCTCGGGCGAGCCGGTGTCGGTCTCGTGCGTGCGGTACTTCTCGATGGTCGCCGTGGTGTTCGGCGTGGTGTCGGCAATGTCAGCCATGAGTGTGTCGCCTTCTTCGTCGGAGGTCGCACCGGATGCCGGACGGCACCCGTGTGCATCTCGCCCGAGCCGGAGAACCCAGCCCGAACGGACCTCGCAATGCTACGGGCAGGTCTGACACTCCACAACGGAACCGCGAACAGGCCCAGCGGAGCACCACCTCGCAAGTACGCTCGCTCGTCGTGTCGGCCCGGATCGAAGTGCGCAGCGTCGCGAAGTCGTTCGGGACGCTCGACGCACTCGCACCGGTCGACCTCGACGTCGGTGACGGCGAGACGGTCACGCTCCTCGGACCATCCGGCTGCGGCAAGACCACCCTGCTGCGCCTGATCGCCGGCCTCGAGCAACCTTCGTCGGGCGAGATCGTGGTCAACGGCATGTCGCCGACCGAGGCGCGCCGCCACAAGCAGATCGGCTTCGTGCCCCAATCGCCGGCGTTGCTCCCGTGGCGCACCGTGGAAGCGAACGCCCGCCTGCTGCTCGACATCAACCGACGGGCGTCGCCGGCGACACCCAGCGCATCGGTCGGCGATCTGCTCGACGAAGTCGGGCTCGGCGAGTTCCGCGACGCGTACCCGCACGAGCTCTCCGGCGGGATGCAACAACGGGTCGGTCTGGTGCGGGCCTTCGCCATCGACGCACCGATCCTGCTGATGGACGAACCGTTCGCCGCGCTCGACGAGATGACCCGAACCGACATGCGCCACCTCCTCGGCCGGCTGTGCGAACCGCTCGGGACCACGGTGTTGTTCGTGACCCACTCGATCCCGGAAGCCACATTTCTGTCCGATCGCGTCGCCGTGATGTCACCACGACCGGGTCGCATCGCCGACGACATCACGATCGACCTGGCGCACCCTCGACTGCCGCAGCTCGAGGACACCGATCAGTTCTTCCACACCACCACTCGGTTGCGGGCAGCACTGAGCAACGGGATGCAACGGTGAGCCCAAGCGTTCGACGCATCGTCGCCCCCATCGTCGGCATTGTGACGTTCTGCGTGCTGTGGGAGGTCGCCGTTCAGGTGTTCGACATTCGCCGATTCGTGCTGCTGCCGCCGTCGGAGATCATCAGCCAACTGGCCGAGGCGCCCAGCTTCTACTGGTCGAACGCCGTCACCACTGCCTGGCACATGATCGTCGGCCTCTCGATCGCGATGGCGTGTGCGATCGTGGTCGGCGCGGTGATGGCGTCGTCGCGGTTCATCGAAGAGGCGACGCAACCTGTCCTGATCCTCATCCTCGTCACGCCGTGGGTGGCATACATCACCTCCGTCGTGTTGTGGCTCGACGGAGGAACGCCGACGATCCTGTTCATGGTCGCCTTCACCGCGTTCCCCGTGTGCACGTTCGGCGTGGTCGGCGGCATGAAGTCCACCGACCCAGCCGCTCGAGAGCTGCTCGCCAGCGTCGACGCCCGCCCCTGGGAGGTGTTCTGGAGGCTTCGTCTGCCGGCATCGCTGCCGTCGATCTTCACCACGTTGCGGTTCGCTCTCGGTCTCGGCCTCGCCGCCGCCTATTTCGCCGAGGGCTCGGCGCTCACCCGAGACGGACTCGGCGCGATCGGGCGGACCGCGGCGGCGAGCAACCAGGCCGAGACACTGTGGGCGACCATCACGTCGGCGGCACTCCTCGGCATCTGCGGGCTGCTGCTCATCTCGGCGCTGGAACGCAGCCTGCTGAGGTGGCACGCCTCACAACGGTCCTGACGCCTCGTTCGTGACTGCGTCAACGACGATGCGACCTGACATCATGGGCTACCGATTCCCCTCCCGAGAACTGGACCACTGATGCGACTTCGCACCACCATTGCGCTTGCCCTTGCTCCCGTCGTCGTGCTGGCAGCATGCAGCAGCGACGGCGACTCGTCGACCGACGACACCGCGACGGACGACACGAGCAGCGCCGTGACCACCACACCGGTCTCCTCGGGCGGCACCTCCGACGTCGTGGCCGGCGAAGCGTTCCCCGCCGACCGGTGCGCAGCGAACGAGGCCGCCGGCACCATCACCTACCTCACCGGGTTCGACTTCGCGGCCACGGCCTCGATCGTCGACGTCATCGTCGCCGACGCCAACGGGTATTACGACGACATGTGCCTCGACGTCGAGATCACGCCGAGTTTCTCGACCGCCAACTATCCCCTCGTCGCCGAGAACGACGCCCAGTTCGCATCCGGCGGGTCGTTCAGCGAGGTCGTCGCGTTCGCTGACGCCAACGACACGGACTTCGTCGTGACGGCCGTGGAAGGGCCGACGGCGATCGATTCGCTCATCGTCAAGCCGGGCGTCGCCACCGAACTCGAAGATCTCGCCGGCTCGACGATCGGGGTGAAGGGCAAGCTGCCTCCCAGCGTTGCTGCCATGCTCGCAACTGCCGGGCTCGTCGAGAACGAGGACTACGAGACGGTGCTCCTCGACGGCTTCGACCCGACGGCACACATCGCGATCGAATCGATCGACGGTTTCCCCGGCTACAAGAGCAACGAACCCGGCGCACTCGAGCGAGCGGGCATCGAGTTCGACCTGTTCGATCCACTCGACTACGACATCCCCGGCTCGTTCGGCGTCATCTACGGCAACGCCGACTTCATCGCCGAGCACCCGACAGCTGCAGAGGACTTCATGCGCGCCACGATGCTCGGTCTCGCCGACGCGATCGCCGATCCCGAAGCCGCAGCGAACACCGCCGTCGAGTTGATCAACTCGGGTGGCAACCCCAATTTCCTGTCACCTGAAGGTGAAGTGTTCCGCTGGACCACCGACGCTGCGCTGATCTCCGAGCTGACCCCGGCCGGCACGGGCTATGGCATCGCCGACGCCGCAGCGCTCCAGAACGAACTCGACACATACGCCGAGGTCGGCCTGTTCGGCGACGCTGAAACGCCGACCGCCGCCGACTACCTCAGCGACATCCTCGATCGGATCTACGCCGACGCCGTCGTGATCTGGCCCGCCAACTGACGCACCCGGCTGCTCAGGCGAGCAGCGTGCGGGCGTGGGCGACGTCGTTACCGAGCTGCGCGATCAGCGCATCGACGCCGTCGAACTTGCGCTCACTTCGCAAGAAGTGCTCGAACCGGACCCGGGCAGTCTCGCCGTAGAGGTCGACGTCGACGTCGAGCAGATGCGCCTCGAGCAGTGAGGCGTCTGCATGCTCGTAGAACGTCGGTCGTCGACCGAGGTTGATCGCACATCCGTGCACATCACCGTTCGGACGCTCGTAGATCCCGGCGTACACACCATCGGCAGGAAGACACATGCCGGACGGAACGGCGACGTTCGCCGTCGGGAAGCCGAGCAGCCGCCCACGCTGGTCGCCCGCGAACACCTCGCCACGCACTTCGTACGGGCGGCCCAACATGGAGTTGGCGCGGGTGATGTCGCCGCCGGCGAGCGCCCGACGAATCGCCGTGCTGCTGATCGGTTCGTCGATGCCGTCGAGTCGCTGGACCAGCTGGACCGGCTCGACGTCGAAGTCGGCGTCGACGCCGACCTTGCGGAGCAGGTCGACATTGCCATCGCGGTGCCGCCCGAAGTGGAAGTCCTCACCGACCACGATGATCCGGGTCTGCAGGCATCGCACCAGCACCCGGTCGACGAACGACTCAGGGCTTTCGGCGGCCTGGTGCGCATCGAAGGGCACGACGACGACGGCATCGATGCCCGTCGATCCGAGCAGCTCCATCTTCTGTTCGGAACCGGTCAGCAGCCGCGGCGCCGATTCGGGTCGGACGACACTGGCCGGGTGACGGTCGAACGTCACGACGACCGACTTCGCCCCGATGTCGGCAGCACGCCGCTTCACCTGGTCGATGACCGCTCGATGGCCGAGGTGCACTCCGTCGTAGGCCCCGATCGTGATGACCGCCCGTTCGTCAGCCCACGGGCATCGCTGGAGGTCGGTCACGACGAGCACGGCAGCAACGCTAGCGGCGCAACCTCATCGGGGAAGTACCACAGCAGGCTTGGCCTGGCCGCGAAATGCCTCATAGACCGCCAGCAGTTCGCCCGCGAGATCGAACACCGCCCACGGACCGTCGCCGTCCCATGCCTCGAGCACCCGTCCATTGGCGATGAGCACGGCGATGTCGTCGTCGACGGTGACCGAAGCCAGTGAACGGACCGCGCTCGCCACGGGGAGCAGATCACACTCGTCAGGCGGCGCTGCCTCGGCGAGGGTGAACGCTCCGACATTGGTGCGGCGCAGGTTGCGCAGATGCGCTCCGCCGCCGAGGAGGCGTCCGAGATCGTCCGCGAGCGTGCGGATGTAGGTGCCGGCGGAACACTCCACGTCGACGCGAAGCACGCCGGGCGCGGCCCAGTCGTCCACATCGAAGCGATGAATGGTGACCGGCCGCGGCGCCCGTTCGATCTCGATTCCCTCACGCGCGAGTTCGTGGAGTCGCTTGCCGTCGACCCGGATCGCAGACACCATCGGCGGGATCTGTTCGATGTCACCCACGAGGTGCTCGGCCACCGCACGACGAGCGTCGTCGAGGGTCACGGCGGCCATGTCGAACGTTGCCAGCACGTCACCGGAGTCATCGAGCGTCGACGTCGCGGCGCCCAGAACGATCTCGCCGGTGTAGCCCTTGCGTGTCTTCTCGACGAACCGCAACAGCCGCGTCGCCTTGCCGACGGCCACGACGAGCACACCGGTGGCATCAGGATCGAGGGTGCCCGCGTGGCCGACCTGACGTTCGCCAAATCGGCGGCGGAGCAGGCCGACCACGTCGTGGCTGGTGACCCCCGGTGGTTTGTCGACGACCGCGATGCCGTGGGTCGTCGCCGGCTTGCGCCGCGCCATCAGCTCTCGGAGGATTCGTCGGTGTCGGAGGTCGTCGGTACGTCGATCGGCGCCGATGCTTCACGTTCGATGCGGGCCTGGTCCGACTTCAAGATGTCGTCGATGCGAGCCGCCGATCGGATCACCATGTCGGGCCGGAAGTCGAGGATCGGCGTCTTCTTCGCACGGATCTGCTTCGCGATCGATGCCTGCAGTCGAATCCGGTGGTCGGCAAACGCTTCGAGGATTTCGGCGTCACCGTCCTCGTCGGCGAGTGAGTCGAAGAACACGATCGCCCGGTTCAGTTCCGGGTCGACGTCGATGCCGGTGACGGTCACGAACGTCAGCCGTTCGTCGTCGATCCGCACGAGCTCGTCGGCGATGATCTCCTGCAACGTCGTGCTGACCCGCGCACTGCGCGAGTACTTCGGGGTGTTGCTGCGACTGCTGCGCTTGCCTGCCATCGGAATCTCCTCGGTGATGATTACAACAGGGGTCAGACCCGCGATGTAATCGTCGGGCGATTACATCGCGGGTCTGACCCCTGTTGTAATCAGGTGAAGTCGGGGGCGACCCGGTTGGATCGCTTGAGTTCGGCCATGCCGGACATGGTGGCCAGTTTCTCGACGGCGTCCCAGAGTTCGACCGCTTCGGCACCCGTGGGCGCCTTGGAGATCACCGGGCCGAAGAAGCTCGCCTCGTTGTGAGCGCCGGGATGGAACGTGAGAATCGGCGTGCCGACATCCTTGCCGGTGCGGCTCAACGCCAGTTCGGTGTCGGATCGGATGTACCCGTCGTGGGAGTCGTCGTCGGCAGCGTCGAGATGTCCCGCGTCGAATCCGGCAGCGGCGAGCAGGCCCGCGTACCACCCGAGCGAATCGCTCCGGGCCGCGTCGCGCTCGGCTCCCACGTGCAGCGCCTCACCGATCGTCGTGTACCAACGACCGACCGCCGTCGGGTCGTCGTCGCCCAGGCGGATCGAGTCTGCGATCCGCAGACCCTGCTGACCGAGATAGTGGCCGGCCCGGTACTGCGGCGTGTACCACTCCTGGGTGTTGGTCTCGTTGAGCATCCACAGCGAGATGAAACGCCAGTCGACCTCGTAGTCGCGTTGCTCGCTGACGTTGACGACCCAGCGCGAGGTGATCCAGGCCCACGGGCAGACTGGGTCGAAGAAGAAGTCGAGGTCGGCGGCCATCTCTGCAACCTACCGGGACGAACCCGGCGGGTAGATCACGTGCGAGCGATCTCGACGTCCTGGTAGGTCTCGATGAGGTCGCCCGCCTTGAGGTCCTGGAAGTCGGACAGGCCGATACCGCATTCGAAGCCCTCGCGGACCTCACGGGCATCGTCCTTGAACCGCTTGAGCGACGTGATGTCGCCCTTCCAGATGATCGTGCCGTCGCGCAGGAAGCGAACCTTGGAGCCACGGGTGATGACACCCGAGCGCACGTAGCAACCGGCAATGGCACCGAGCTTGGGCACCCGGAAGATCTCGCGGACCTCGGCCTCGCCGGTGACCTGCTCTTCGAACTCCGGCTCGAGCATGCCGATGACGGCCTGCTCGATGTCCTCGAGCAGCTTGTAGATGATCTCGTAGGTACGGATCTCCACTTCTTCCTGCTCGGCGAGCTTGCGGGCCTTGCCGTCGGGACGGACGTTGAAGCCGATGATCGTGGCGTTCGTCGCGTTGGCCAGCGTGATGTCGTTCTCGGTGATCCCGCCCACGGCGCGATGCACGAAGCTGACATCGACCTCGTCGCGTTCGAGACGCCGCAGCGAGTCGGTGACCGCTTCGAGCGAACCCTGAACGTCGGCCTTGAGAATGAGGTTGACCGCTGCCTTCTCACCCGACTGGATCTGGGCGAAGATGTCCTCGAGCTTCGTGCCCGTCTTGACCCGGGCGTCCTCACGCAGATGCTTCGCCTTGAGGCGCAGCTCGCGTGCTTCGGCAACCGTGCGGGCGATCTTGTCGTCGGGAGCGGCGCGGAACTCGTCGCCGGCCTCGGGCACGAGCGAGAGCCCCAGCACCTGCACCGGCGTGGACGGACCTGCCACTTTGACCTGTTCGCCCTTGTCGTTGATCATCGCTCGCACCTTGCCCCACGCGGCTCCCGCCACGATGGGGTCGCCGACCTTGAGCTCACCCTTGTCGACGAGCACCGTGGCAACGGGGCCACGACCCTTGTCGAGCTGGGCCTCGATCACGATGCCCTTGGCACGACCCGTGGGGTTCGCGGTGAGCTCTTCGAGTTCGGCGACGACCTGCAGCTGCTCGATCAATTCGTCGACTCCGACGCCCTGAAGCGCCGACATCTCGACGACGATCGTGTCGCCGCCCCACGACTCGGGAACGAGTTCGTACTCGGCGAGCTGCGTGAGCACCCGCTGCGGATCGGCGTTGTCCTTGTCGATCTTGTTGACCGCAACGACGATCGGCACATCGGCCGCCCGAGCGTGATTGATCGCCTCGATCGTCTGCGGCATGATGCCGTCGTCGGCCGCGACCATCAACACCACGATGTCGGTGGCGTCGGCGCCGCGGGCACGCATCTGCGTGAACGCTGCGTGGCCGGGCGTGTCGAGGAACGTGACCGAGCCGTGCTCGTTCTGCACCTGATAGGCGCCGATGTGCTGGGTGATACCGCCGGCCTCGCCGTCGACGACGTTGGCGCCGCGGATGTGGTCGAGCAGCGTGGTCTTGCCGTGGTCGACGTGGCCCATCACGGTGATGACCGGCGGGCGTGGTTCCTGCATCTCGTCGTCGTCGGAGTCGTCGAACAACTTCTGCAGTTCGACCTCTTCCTGCTGGCCGGGCTCGACCAGGAGGATCTCGGCGCCGACTTCGAGCGCGAACAGCTCCATCTGCTCATCGGCGAGCGTCATGGTGGCGGTGACCATCTCGCCGTTGTTGAGCAGGAAGCGCACGACGTCGGCGGCGGTGCGGTTCAGCTTCGGAGCGAACTCCTGTGCCGACACACCACGTTCGATGATGACGACGCCCTCGGGAACGGGAGCGTCCGACGATGTGTAGGTCGTGAACTGCGGTTGCAGATCGTCCTGGTCGCGACGACGACGCCGACGACCGGTACGACGCGGCGGACGCCGCTGCCCACTGGGGCGATTGCCACCGGGGCGGCCGGGACCGCCACCGCCTGGGCCACCACCGGGTCCACCACCTGGACGGCCGCCGGGGCCACCACCAGGGCCGCCGCCAGGACGAGGCGTGAAGCCACCGGGACGCGGACGGGCGCCGCCGGGGCCTCCACCGGGTCGAGCACCCGCAGGCCGCGCTGATCCAGGAGGCGGCGGAATGACCTTGCCGCTCGGCGACAACGGCCGACCAGGAGGCGGCGGAATCGCCTTGCCACTCGGCGACAACGGCCGCTCGGCTGGTGCACCTTCCGGACGGTCCGTCGCCGGACGACGAGCCTCGGTCGGTGTCGCAGGCTGCTCGGGAGGACGACCGTCGGCGGCGGGGCGGCCGCTCGAGATCACCCGCGAGGAGGCATCTGCGACCTCGGCAGGCGCTGGCGCCGGAGTCTCTGTAACGGCGGGCGTCGGTGCCGGTTCAGCAGGCGCGGGAACGGCAGCGGCAGGTTCCGCTGGAGCGGGAGCGGGAGCGGGCTGCGCCGGCGCCACCGGTTCGGGGGAAGCGACAACCGGCGTCGGCGTCGCCTCGGCGGCCGGTGCCTCGACAGCCGCAGGACTGGCGTCGACCGGCGCTTGCTCGACCATCGCTGCCGGAGCCTCGGGCTCCGGAGCGGACTCGGGCGCTGCGTCGACGGCCACCTCCGCAGCGCCAGCAGGTGCTGTCGCCTCGACGTTCGTCGGCTCGGCATCCGCAGGTGCGACGTCTACCGTCGTCACATCTGCCGGCTTTGCTGCGGCCTTCTTCGCCGGCTTCGGCTTCGCGTCGGCACCATCGGCCGCCTGCTTCTTGGCGGCGGCCTTCTTCGCCGGCGCCTTCTTGGCCGGCTTGGCCTCTTCGGGTTGTTCGTCACGGGTCAACCCATCGCGCTCTGCCGCGTCGGGTCACCATGTCGGCATATGCCTCGGCGAGCGAGGACGACGGGCCCTTGGCGGCAACGCCGAGCACACCGCAGAGATCGAGGACCTCGGCGTTCGTCATCCCGAGCTCTTTCGCGAGCTCGTGGATCCTGATCTTCTTCGCAGCCACGTTGTCGATTCAACCTTTCACAGTCGTCTTTGCCTCGCGGATGCTGGAATCAATGCGCATCCGGGTGTTCGTCACCGCCGGCCCCACGGCCGGCCAGTTCGCTGATTGCACGTTCGTCGTCGGCGTCGACGTCTCGCCGCCACGCCCGGGCGAACGCCCGTCGCGACAGCGCTGCGTCGACGCAGGCAGTCGAGGCGATCTCGCCCACTGCGATGCTCCGACACAGCCAGGCCCCGCGCCCGTTGCTCGGGCCATCGACCACGACACCGACCTCCGATCTCGTGACACGCACGAGATCGGACTGCGGACGTCGCCGGCGACAACCGATGCAGCTACGGACGGGTTCGGGGCGATCGGCAACACTCAGTCGTCGCCGCCGTTCTGGTTGGCGGGCTCGTCGTCCGCTTCGCCATCGGCGATGGCGGACTCGCTGCTGTCGTCGACGTCGTCGGCGACTGCATCGGTGTCCGCTTCGCTTCCTTCTCGCGCCGCTTCTGCTTCGTCGCTGGCGCTTCCCTCGGCAGGTGTGTCGACATCTGCTGACGGCTCTGCGCCCGACGTCTCGTCGGACGCGTCGGCTGCTTCAGTCGTTGCGGGTTCGCTGGCGGCGGCGGCTTGGGCTTGCCAGTCGGACTCGCTGATGACGCTGCCGTCCGCGGCGTGCCACTCCATCTCGCCGGACTCGGCGTTGGCGCGCCATTCGCCGTCGGCGTACTCGACGTCGGCATCACGGCCACCCGCCGGAATGCCCTCGGCGAGCTGCGTCTCGGAGCGGATGTCGACGCGCACACCCGTGAGTCGGGCCGCGAGACGCGCGTTCTGGCCCTCGCGACCGATCGCCAGGCTGAGCTGGTGGTCCGGCACGATCACGTCGGCGGCGGTGCCGTCGTCGGAGATGTTGACCGCGGTCACCTTCGCCGGCGACAGCGCCTTGGCGACGAAGTCGGCCAGATCCTCGCTGAACGGCACGATGTCGATCTTCTCGCCACGCATCTCGTTGACGACCATCCGGACACGGCCGCCACGGGCGCCGACGCATGCGCCGACGGGATCGACGTTGTGGTCGTTCGACCAGACGGCGATCTTCGTACGGTGACCCGGTTCACGAGCGCAGGCCTTGATCTCGACGATGCCGTCGGCGATCTCGGGCACTTCGAGTTCGAACAGCCGCTTGATCAGGCCCGGGTGGGTACGCGAGACCACGATCTGCGGACCCTTCGGCGTGCGACGAACCTCGACGATGTACGCCTTCTGACGATCACCCTGGGCGGGCCGCTCGAAGGGCACCTGCTCGGCCTGCGGCAGCAACGCCTCGACCCGACCGAGGTCGAGCAGCGTGTAGCGGGCGTCGGTGCGCTGGATGATGCCGGTGACGATGTCGCCCTCGCGGTTCGCGTACTCCTCGAACTTGCGCTCGGATTCGACCTCGCGAATGCGCTGGCTCATCACCTGGCGGAACGTCTGCGCGGCGATGCGGCCGAGCTCTTCCTTCTTCGGCGTGTCGTCGCGCTCGTTGACCCAGTTGCCGTCTTCGTCGACGTCGTAGGCGATGAACGAGAACTCCATCGTCTCGGGATTGACCTCGACGACCACTTCGTCAGCGGCGTCGGGACGGCGCTTGTACGCCGATGCGAGCGCATCGACGAGGACGTGCAACAGCGTGTCCTCGGAGATGCCCTTCTCCTGGGCCAGCATGCCGATGGCCTCGCTCATGTCGAGGTTGCTCATGACGCTTGCTTCTCCTTGTTCGATGGGGCCGGGTTCGATGGGGCCTGCGTAGGGGTCTTGGCGGACTTCTTCTTCGCACCGGAGGGCTGCTTGCCAGGCTTCGGTTTCGGCCCCCACTCGAAGACGGTGCGCGCCTTGTCGATGTCGTCGAGCGCCACGGTGCGTTCGGTGCCGTCGTCGAGCAGCAGCGTGGCACCGCGATCGTCGGCTCCGGCCAGCACACCCTGGACACGCCGAGGGTCGGCCTGCGGATCGCGAAGGCGGATCGAAATCGTCTTGCCGACCTCACGCTGGAAGTGCGCTGCGGTGCGCAGCTGGCGTTCCAGGCCTGGGCTGGTGATCTCGAGGGTGTAGTGACCGGCGATCGGGTCCTCGTGATCGAGTTCGCGAGAGATCAGTCGTGTCGCCAGCGACAGCGAGTCGAGCGTGATCCCACTCTCGGACCCCGGTGGCGTATCGAGCGTGATCCGAACGGTGCCGCCGCGCCGTTCGATGTCGTACACGTCGAGTTGAAGGTCGGCAGCAATCGGTGCCACGAGAGCGTGTACACGATCGATCTCGGTCGATGCACTCATCCGAACTGCCTCCTTTCAACAAACAAGGCGTGGGGCTCAGCCCCACGCCTTTCGGTACCAAACCAAATGGAGACCCAATCATAGCAGCGCCCTCACCGAAGGCGGCAGGGTGACGATCGAGGTCGGGCGCTGCGCCAGGCTCGTCGCTGGCGCTTCGCTCGCCAGCCCCACGCACCGCTCCGCGCTCGGGTGGGTGCGCTCGGTACAGTGCCGCCGTGCTTCGGATGTCGACTCTGTTCCTGCGGACCCTGCGTGACGACCCGGCTGACGCCGAGGTCGCGAGCCATCGCTTGCTGGTTCGTGCCGGCTACATCCGTCGGGCCGCGCCCGGCGGCTTCTCATGGCTGCCGCTCGGCTGGCTCGTCTACCGCAACGTCGAACGCGTCGTTCGCGAGGAGATGGACGCCGCCGGCTTCCAGGAGGTGCACTTCCCGGCACTGCTGCCCCGCGAGCCCTACGAAGCGACCGGCCGCTGGACCGAGTACGGCGACAACCTGTTCCGTCTCCAGGACCGAAAGGGCGCCGACTTCCTGCTCGCACCGACCCACGAGGAGATGTTCACGCTCCTCGTGAAGGACATCTGCGGGTCGTACAAGGATCTGCCGCTGTCGATCTACCAGATCCAGACCAAGTACCGCGACGAGGCCCGCCCCGCGCCGGTCTGCTGCGCGGTCGCGAGTTCGTCATGAAGGACTCCTACAGCTTCGACCTCGACGACACCGGGCTCCAGGCGTCCTACGACGCTCACCGCGCGGCGTACATCTCGCTGTTCGACCGGCTCGGATTGCCCTACGTGATCGTGTCGGCGATGTCGGGCGCAATGGGCGGATCAGCCTCCGAGGAGTTCCTCGCTCCCATGGACGTCGGCGAGGACACCTTCATCCGCTGCACGTCGTGCGACTACGCCGCCAACGTCGAAGCGGTCGTCACCCCCGCTCCCCCGACGATCCCGTTCGACGGCCTTCCCGGCGCGGTCGTCCACGACACGCCCGACACGCCGACGATCGCGACGCTCGTCGATTTCGTGAACGGTGACCCGGCGTTGCGCCACCCCGATCGCGACTGGACGGCGGCCGACACGTTGAAGAACGTCGTCGTCAAGCTTCGGCACCCCGACGGCACGATCGAGCCGATGGCAGTCGGCCTGCCCGGCGATCGCGAGGTCGACATGAAGCGTCTCGAAGCGCAGGTGTCTCCCGCCGAGCCCGAACCGTTCGACGAGGCCGATTTCAAGAAGCACCCATCGCTGGTCAAGGGCTACATCGGGCCTGGCGTGCTCGGGGCCACCAATGCGTCAGGCATTCGCTACCTCGTCGACCCCCGCGTCGTCGACGGCACCGCATGGATCACCGGAGCCGACTCGCCCGGCAACCACGTGATCAACCTCGTCGCCGGACGTGACTTCACACCTGACGGCACGATCGAGGCCGCCGAGATCCGCGACGGCGACGTGTGCCCCGAGTGCGCCTCGCCGGTCGAGATCGCCCGCGGCATCGAGATCGGCCACATCTTCCAGCTCGGCCGCAAGTACGCCGAGGCGCTCGGCCTCACCGTGCAGGACGAGCACGGCAAGCCCGCCGTCCCCACGATGGGCTCCTACGGCGTCGGCGTCACCCGAGCGCTGGCAGCGATCGCCGAAGCGAACCACGACGACATCGGACTGGTCTGGCCCCGCGAGATCGCTCCCGCCGACGTCCACGTCGTGATCGCCGGCAAGGCCGACGGTCCGCAGATCCCCGCCGGCGAGCAGCTCGCCGCCGACCTCGAAGCGGCCGGCCTGCGTGTGCTGCTCGACGACCGCTACGGCCCGTCTCCCGGCGTGAAGTTCAAGGACGCCGAGCTGATCGGCATCCCCACCATCGCCATCGTCGGCCGCGGCGTCGGCGACGACGAGAACCCCACCATCGAAGTCAAGGACCGCCGCTCCGGCGACCGCCAGGACATCCCCCTCGCCGACGTCGTCACCCACCTCGTCGCCACCTGCCGCCCCTGACCCGCCCTCGATCGCATCCGCCCGAAAAATGCCTCGTTCGTCGCGCTGAGCGCGACAGACGAGGCATTTTTCGGGCGCAGGGTGGCTCAGGCGTGCTTGACGAGGCCTTGGTCGATCACGACGCGCTCGGTCGAGGGGTCCGACGGGTCGACGGCACTCGTGGTGAAAAGCGTCTCGCCGGCGTCGCCTGACCACATCGAGATCGTCAGGGTGTCGCCGGGAAGTACCGGGGCGGCGAAGCGGGCCTCGATGTGGTGGAAGTTCGCCGGGTCGCTGCCGCACACGGCATGCAGCAGCGCACGGCCGGTGAAGCCGTAGCTGCACAGTCCGTGGAGGATCGGGCGGTCGAAGCCACCGATTGCGGCGAACGCCGGGTCGGTGTGCAGCGGGTTGCGGTCGCCCGACAGCCGGTACACGAAGGCCTGGTCGATCGACGTCTGGTACGACACGACATGGTCCGGGTCGCGCTCGGGCGCAACGTTCTTGGGCCCGGATGGTCCGCGGTCGCCGCCCCAGCCACCTTCGCCGCGGATGAACGCCGATGACGTGTTGGTGTAGAGGGGCTCACCGTCCATCGTGGCTCGTGACTCGGTCACGACCACGGCCGCCTTGCCCTTGTCGTACATCGCCACGAGCTCGCTCGTGATCGACGCCGTGCCCGCCACCGGGATCGGTCGGTGGAGTGTGACCGCCTGTTGGCCGTGCACCAGCAGCGCCGGGTTGAAGGTGCCGATGTTGCCCATCGCCGACCCTCTCCCCCATCCGATCACCACGGGGAACGTGGGGAACACCAGCTGGTCGACGCCATTCGTGTTCTCGGTCGTGAAGGCAAGCTCCTCGTGGCCGGCACCGATGCCGACCGCATACAGGAGCGCATCCTTGGAGGTCCAGCTGACCTCGACCGGATCGCTGGTCGTGCCGACGGCGTCGGGATTGAGTGGCATGTGGTACTCGCTTTCGTTCGGGTGTCAGGAGTTCAACATCGTCTGGGGCCAGCCGCCGGGCTCGCCGTTCATGCCGGAGTTCGGCCGAGCGCTCGCGAGAAGCTCGGCGACTGCCGGCCCGATCTTCGTCGGGTCGTCGATCGGCGTGGTCGACGGACCGCGGACCCATCCTTCGGCGACGGCGAGCGTCTGACCGGAGGCTTCGAAGACCCGCCCGGTGACGTTGCCCGCCTCCTCTGAGCAGAGCCAGGTGACGATCGGTGCGATCCAGTGCGGCGCCCGAGCCTCGCGCTCCTCGTCGGTCTCCGGTGCCGGGCCGAGACCCTCGGTCATCCGGGTGAGGGCAACCGGACCGACGGCGTTGACCGTGACGCCGTAGCGAGCCACTTCGAGCGCCACGATGTTCGTGAACGCAGCGATTCCGGCCTTCGCGGCGCCGTAGTTGGCCTGGCCGGGGTTGCCGTAGATGCCCGACACCGACGTGGTGTTGACGATGCGGCCGCTGACCGGCTCACCGGCCTTTGCCCGCTCACGCCAGTAGGCAACCGCCCAGCGGGACGGGGCGAACGTGCCCTTGAGGTGCACGTTGATGACCGAGTCCCACTCCTCCTCGGTCATGTTGGCGAGCACCCGATCGCGCAGGATGCCGGCGTTGTTGACGAGGGCGTGGAGGTCGCCGAAGGTCTCGATCGCGGTGTTGATCATCCGCTGGGCGCCTTCCCAGTCGGCGACGTTGTCACCGTTCGCGACCGCCTCGCCGCCCATCTCGATGATCTCGTTGACCACTTGCTGCGCCGGGGAGAGATCGCCTCCGCTGCCGTCGACGTTGCCGCCGAGATCGTTGACGACCACCTTTGCACCCTGACGGGCGAGGCTCAATGCGTGCTCGCGCCCGATCCCTCGCCCCGCGCCCGTGACGATCGCAACTCGACCCTCGCACAACCCACTCATCGACTGTCCCTTCCTCGTACCGATCCGTTGACTCGTCCGGCATCGTAGAGTCGGCGCCGTGTGCGACTGCCAGCGGACGAGGCGCCAGATGTTGACCGGAGTGATCGGCACTGCCGCAGCGCTCGGCCTCGCCGCCTGCGCTCGAGCAGGCGACCACATCGACGATGCGTTGGCACGGCTGCCGCCCGTGGCGTCCCTGGCCGGTGTCGAGGTGGCACCGGGTCTGAGCATTCACCCGCGCAACGACTGGGGCGCGGATCTCCCACCGAAGGCGGCGATCGCACCCGAGACCGTCAAGTTCCTCCTCGTGCACCACACCGCGTCGAGCAACAACGTCCCCGATCCGCGGGCGGTCATCCGTCAGACGTACGCATTCCACACCGGGCCGGACAAGCGCTGGCCCGACATCTGCTACCACTTCATGATCGGACCCGACGGGTCGATCTGGGAGACCCGAGCCGGATCCCTCGCCGGACCGGTGGTCGCCGACGCAACCGGCGGCAACCAGGGCTACGCCCAACTCGTGTGCCTGATCGGCGACTTCAGCACGCAGGCTCCCACGCCTGCTGCACAGGACTCGCTGATGCGGATGCTGATCCACCTGGCCGACCGCTACGACGTGGACACCGATCCATCCGCAACGACGACGTTCGTGTCGCGTGGGTCCGACAAGTTCCGCTCGGGGACCGCGGTGAGCACCCCGACGATCTCCGGCCATCGTGACGTCACCTACACGGCGTGTCCGGGAGACAACGGCTACGCGTTGCTGTCCGGCTGGCGTAGCCGGGTCCACGCCACACGCCTGCAGCGCGCCGACGCCGGCCCGACGAAGCGAGCCGTTCGTCTCGGCGTCCACCTGACCTGAACGGCGACACGCCCGACCGGCGCCCGTAGCCTCTCGGGCGTGAACGCACCGACCACGACGCCACGCGAGCACCTGACCACGGACATCGTCGTCGTCGGTCTCGGGCCCGCAGGCAGCGCTGCGGCGATCGAATTGCGCCGCGCCGGCCGCTCGGTCGTGGCCATCGACAAGGCCGAATTTCCACGCGACAAGTGCTGTGGCGACGGGCTCACCACGCTCGGGCTCCGAGAGCTCGAACACCTCGGGCTCGATCGAGCGGCGATTCCCGACTGGTTCGAAGTCGGTGGCGCAGCAATCCGCTCACCGAGCGGCCGGGAGGTGTTCGTTCCGTTGCCCACCACCGGCACCTACGCCGCAGTCGCGCCTCGGCTCCAACTCGACGACGCGCTGGTTCGCATGGCCCGCGAGCTCGGCGCCGACATCCGCGACGGTCATGGCTTCGAACGGCTCGACGAGCGCGACGACCATGTCACCGTGTTGGCCGACGGGCTGGAGATCGACGCTCGTTACGTCGTGGCCGCCGATGGCATGTGGAGCCCCGTGCGCAAGTCGATCGGGGCGAACGAGCCCGGCTATCTGGGCGAGTGGCATGGCTTCCGGCAGTACGCGCAC
Source organism: Ilumatobacteraceae bacterium (assembly GCA_963828415.1). Taxonomy (GTDB): domain Bacteria; phylum Actinomycetota; class Acidimicrobiia; order Acidimicrobiales; family Ilumatobacteraceae; genus Sva-07. The sequence continues at coordinate 305,179 of CAWHEI010000009.1, read as the reverse complement.
AACGTGACGGGACCGGCGTCGCAGCAGCTCTACGTGTGGTTCGAGCCCGACCTCGTGCCGGGATATGCGTGGTCGTTCCCGTTGCCGAACGGCCGCGTGAACATCGGCTTCGGCGTGTTGCGTGATGGCGAGCGGCGAATCCAGGACATGAAGCAGCTGTGGGTCGAGCTGTTGAGTCGTCCTCACATCGTCGATGCCCTCGGCGACGGCTTCGAACTGGAGGATCGCCACACCGCGTGGCCGATTCCCGCCCGCGTCGACGAAGCGCTGCTGGCCGCAGGCCGGGTGCTGTTCACCGGCGACGCGGCGATGGCAACCGACGTGATGACCGGCGAGGGCATCGGCCAGGCACTCCTCACGGGTCGCCTCGCCGCCGAAGCGATCATGGCGGCCGGAGCGCTGCAACCCGACGACGCCGCAGCGATCTACCGGGCCGCTGTCGGCCATCACCTGTTCGCCGATCATCGGATGTCGCGAGCGCTCGGGTCGATCCTGACCACCTCGTGGGGAGCCCGCGGCGCGATCCGTGTGGTGGCATCGAGCGGCACCTGGGGCAAACGCAACTTCGCCCGGTGGATGTTCGAGGACGAGCCCCGCGCGGTCGTCCTCACCCCGAGTCGCTGGCACCGCCGGTTCCTCGACCAACCCGGCGCCTGGGCGTGACGGGCCTCGTATAGACGGCTTCGTACATGGTCAACTCGAAGCCGAGTGACGTGTACAGGTGGAACGCACCGCCGGGGTTGTTGGTGTCGACACCGAGCGCCGCTTCGGTGAAGCCGCGGTCCTTCAGCTCCAGGAGACTCCAGGCGAGCAGCGTCCCGGCGATGCCTCGGTTGCGCCAATCGCGATGCGTCGAGATGTACTCGGTGTACCCGCGGCGGATCCCACGGACGTCGTTCTCATCGGTGTTCACATAGGTCTTGACCTGACCCACCACCTCGTCGCCCGCCCACGCCACCTTCCACAGCGACGTGTCCCGGTACGGGTGCTCGTTGAACTCGACCCAATCGGCCTCGACCATCTCGCGGAAGTCCCATTCGCCTCGGAATGCTTCCCAGTGCGCGTCGAAGATCGTGCGGAGTTGGTCCGGCTCCACGGGCCGCAACTCGACGCCGTCGGGCAGCGTCCGGTCGGCGACGTCGTCGAGGTGCGGTCGCACGAGCGACGCACTCCATTCCGTTGCGCCGTAGCCCCGCTCCTCCAGCCACGCGGCGATGCCGGTCGGCTCCAATCCCGGCCCCGGGTGGTGTGCAAATGCGCGGTACTGCGCCCGTTCTGCCTCGCTCGCCCACGGCGCCATGTGGGCTTCGCTCGCACCGACGATCGCCGTCCACAGTCCGTGCGTCAGACACTCCGGAAGGATCGGCGTGAACACGATGCAGTCGCGGACGCCACTGTCGAGGTCCTCGAAGGACGTGCGGGTGTAGGCCACCGCGCTCCCATCGACCTCGACGAGCGCGATGTCACGGTCGGGATCGCAGTCGTGGAGGTTGGCGTAGGTGAGGTCGAGTTGGGCGACAGTCGGCAGTTCGAGGTCACCGTTGGCGATGCGGTGCGCGGCGAGCACGTCGACGATCGCGGCGTGGTCGCTCGACCCTCGGTAGGGACGGGCCACATATGGCGCGGGAAGGTGGAGGCGTTCGGCGAGATGCACGTTGCGACGCTACGCGCCTGCGCACTGCTGGTCGCACGAGGTTTTCAGAGTCAGGCTCGCGGGTCGCCGGGCGGTGGCGCCCAGAAGTCGATGTCGTCGACACGACCCGTGATGCCGTCGACGTCGATGTCCTCCGGGTCGCCCGGCGCCTCGGACACGACCACGATGTCGTCCTCCTTCGGCGGGCCCTCGTAGACGTCGCGCAGACCGATCATCGCTCCGGCTGCGGCGGCGCCGAGGAGCCCGCCCTTGCGTCTGCCGGCCTCGATCATCGACAGCCGTCGGGCAGCGGCGGCTTCCTCCGCTTCGATGCGCTGGACGTCGATGCTTGCGGCCAGTTCCGCGTCGAGTGTTGCCGCCACGTCGGCGTCGCGTTCGGCGTCGGGTGCATCGGCCACCGCACCAGAATACGAGAAGTCGGTGAGAGACGCCCCGCCGCACCCGGCGATCACCCGCACACCGCTACCGTCATCGGGCAATGACCGACAGCGATCAACCCCACGCGCCGGTGGTCGACTCGACCAGCGCCCCCGTCGTGCCGTCACCAGACGACGACCGCCAGACCGCCGAAACCTTCGAGAAGATCTTCTTCGAACTCCGCAAGGTGATGGTCGGCCAGACCCGATTGCTCGAGCGGCTGTTGGTCGGCGTGCTGTGTCGAGGCCACTGCCTGCTCGAGTCGGTACCCGGATTGGCCAAGACGCTCGCCGCCGAGACACTCGCCGACGTCGTCGGCGGCACGTTCGCCCGCATCCAGTTCACGCCGGACCTGCTGCCCTCGGACATCACCGGTACCCGCATCTATCGCGGCAGCAGTGAGACCTTCGACGTCGAATTCGGACCGGTGTTCGTCAACTTCCTGCTCACCGACGAGATCAACCGGGCACCCGCGAAGGTGCAGTCGGCCTTGCTCGAGGTGATGGCCGAGCAGCAGGTCACCATCGGCGGCATCACCCACCCGGTGCCGAACCCGTTCTTCGTCGTCGCCACTCAGAACCCGATCGAGTCCGAGGGCGTCTACCAACTGCCCGACGCCCAGCGCGACCGGTTCATGATGAAGATCGTCCTCGACTACCCGACCGCCGACGAGGAACTCACGATCATCGACCGGATGAGCATCAGCGCGCCGATCCCCCAGCAGGTGATCTCACTCGACGAGCTGATCGCACTCCAACAGCGCGCGGACACGGTGTTCGTCGATCGCTCGGTGTCGCAGTACGCGGTCGATCTCGTGCAGTGCACGCGTTCGCCGGAGCGGTTCGGCCTCGGTGACCTGTCGACGGTGATCGGCCTGGGCGCCAGCCCGCGAGCTTCGCTGAACCTGGTGCGAGGCGCCAGAGCGCTGGCCTTGATGCGCGGTCGTTCGTACACCACCCCACAGGACGTCTTCGACCTGGCGCCGGAAGTACTGCGCCACCGTCTGCTGCTCACCTACGACGCACTCGCCCGCGACATCACCACCGATCATGTCGTGCAGCGAATCCTTGCGACGGTCCCGGCCACCTGGGTCTCACCGAAGCCGAACGACGCGTTCGGAATGAACGCTCCGAGAAGCTGACCGTGGTACGTCTGGGCCCGGCGAGCGTCTCGCCCTCGGCCGCCGCTGCGGCGAGCGGGTTCGGCGACCCGTCGACGCGCTCCAACGGCTGGGCCGCCGGCCCGCCGACCGAGACCGTCGCTGAGCTGCTGCGAACGCTGGAGTTGACGATCACCGGGCGCCTCGACGGCGTGCTGCACGGTCACTACCAGGGCCTCACCCCTGGTCACGGGTCCGAGCCGGGCGAGTCCAGGTTGTACCAACCGGGCGACGACGTGCGCCGTATCGACTGGAACATCACGGCTCGAACCCGCGAGACGCATGTGCGCGAGCAGATCGCCGACCGCGACCTCACTGCCTGGTTGGTGGTCGATGTGTCCGCAACGATGCAGTTCGGAACGGTCGCCAACGACAAGGCTCAGGTCGCCACCGCCGCAGCTGCGTCGATCGGCTTCCTCACCGCACGGAACCAGAATCGCCTCGGCGCGGTATTGGTCGCCGGTCCGTCGATTCACGTCGTGCCGCCTCGCTCGGGGTCGAATCAGGTCCGAGCGATCCTGTCGTTGCTCAGCGCCCCGCCGGTGTCTGAAGGCCTCGGCAATGCCGATCTCGCCGGAGCGATCGACCGGGTCGGAGCGATTGCCAACCGGCGTGGTTTCGTCGCCGTCATCAGCGACTTCCGCGGCGAGGCCTGGCAACCGTCACTCGCTCGGCTCAGCCTGCGCCACGACCTGCTCGCGATCACCGTCCACGACCCGCGCGAGCACGACGTGCCACCGATCGGACTCGTCGAGCTCGTCGATCCGGCCACGGGTGCAACCCGCGAGGTCCGGGTGACGGCGAAGGTGCAAGAGCGATTTGCCGCGGCGGCCAAGGACGAGCACGACCGACGCAACGATGCGCTCGGTCGGTCTCGTGCCGACGTCATCGAGTTGTCGACCGACGGCGACTGGCTCGGCGCGATCGTGCAGCACACCCAACGCCGACGGGTGCAAGCGGTACGCGGGGACGGAATCGGCCGATGAGCACCGACTTCCTCGCACCCGGGCGCCTGTGGCTGTTGCTTCTGGTCGCTGGCCTCGCCGTGTTGTACGTGGTGGTGCTTCGTTGGCGCCGCGGCGCCACCGTGCGCTTCACGCAGGTCGACCTGCTCGACAAGGTCGCTCCGAAGCGGCCTCGCTGGCGCCGTCACGTCGTCGCCGGCCTCCAGCTGCTCGGGCTGGCGTTCGCCGTCGTCGCCGTCGCCCGGCCGGTCGAACGGACCACCGAGAACACCCGGACCGAAGGACGAATCCTGGTGCTGTTCGACGTGTCGTTGTCGATGATGGCCGACGACGTCGACCCGCGACGTTTCGAAGCGGCACAGGATGCCGCCAGGAACTTCGTCGACCTCGTCGATCCAGGGGTCGAGATCGGCCTGATCGGATTCTCGGGTTCGGTCAGCGTCGACGTCGACCCGACCCTCGATCGGGCGACCATGCAGCGCGGCATCGACAACCTCGAACTCGCCGAGTCGACGGCAATCGGTGACGCACTGTCGGCCGGCACGAAACTGCTGGTCAACTCCGCCGATCCGAACGACGATTCCGAGCTGCCGCCCGGAGTGATGGTGCTGCTGAGCGACGGTGAGACCACGGTCGGTCGTCTGACCTCCGATGGTGCGGCCGAGGCCGCCGACGCCGGCATCCCGGTGTACACCATCGCATTCGGCACGGAGGGCGGAACGATCGTCGACCCGGAGAGCGGCGAGGTGGTTCCGGTCCCGGTGCGTCCCGCCGACCTCGAACTGGTGGCCGAGACGACCGGTGGCCAAGCATTCGAAGCACGGACCGGCGACGAACTCGCCAGCGCCTACGACCAGATCGCCGAATCGCTCGGCGAGACGATCGGCGACCCGATCGAGATCGTCACCGAACTCACCTGGCGGTGGGCGCTGGCCGCGTTCCTGTGCCTCGGACTCGCCTGGGCCCTCAGCCTGTGGTGGCTCCGCGGCATGGTCTGAACTCGCGTTCGTGGTTCCCGGAGCCCAGGGCTCGGGGAACCAGCTCGGTTCCCGGAGCCCAGGGCTCGGGGAACGAGCTGACTAGAGGAGTTCCTTGAGCTGTTCGATCGTCTTGACGGCGTCGCCGCCGACGGGGTTCACCGACAGGTGCGTCACGCCGGCTTCCTTGAAGGCCGCGATGCGCTCCTTGACGTAGCCGGCCGGGCCGACGAGGTTCGACTTCTCGAGCATCTCGCCGGGCACTGCGGCAGCGGCCTCGTCCTTCTTGCCCGACAGGTACAGGTCCTGGATCTCGGCGGCCTCGGCGACGTAGCCGTAGCGCTGGCAGATCGTGTTGTAGAAGTTCTTGTCGCGAGCGCCCATGCCACCGACGTAGAGCGCTGCATTGGGTCGGGCGAAGTCGAGGATGCGCGTCTGGGCCTCGCCGGTGAACTCGTCACCGATCGCCACCATGCCGCCGGCGGAGATCTGCAGACGGCCGAGATCGGGATCCCGATCGACTGTGCCCGCCTTCAGGTCGTCGCCCCACACCGACTGGAACTTCTCGGGGTCGAAGAAGATCGGCAGCCAGCCGTCGGCGTACTTCGCCGTGTTCTTGACCGATTGACCCATCAGGCTCGCCCAGAAGATCGGGATGTTCTCGCGCACCGGGTGGTTGATCAGCTTGAGCGGCTTGGCGAGGCCGGTGCCTTCACCTTCGGGCAGCGGGATCTTCGTGGTCGGCCCGTCGTAGATGACCTTCTCGCGGCGCCACGTCATCCGGCACACGTTGATGTAGTCGCGGATGCGCGGCATCGGCTTGTCGTAGGGCACGCCGTGGAAGCCTTCGATCACCTGCGGGCCCGATGCGCCGAGCCCGAGGATGAAGCGGCCGCCCGACACGTAGTCGAGTCCCGCCGCTGTCTGCGCCATGCACGTGGCGGTGCGTGAGAACACGTTCAGGATCCCCGAGCCGATCTCGATCGTCGAGGTCTTCGCCGCGAGGTAGCCCATCTGCGACACCGCATCGAAGCTGTACGCCTCGGGCACCCAGACCACGTCGAGGCCGGCTTTCTCGAGTTCGACGACCTTCTCCACGTCTGCGTGGAAGTCGCCCGAGTAGTTGATCATCATCGACAGCTTCATGGCGCCGCACGTTACGTGCGGCTCGGCTCGCGGTTGTAGTCGGACCGCGCCCCACCGACGCCTTCAGCCGTTGAGATTGCCCGACCGGAACCCTTCGAGGTCGACGGTGACGTATCGGTAGCCAGCGCAGCGCACCGCGTCGACGATCTCGTCCCGAGCGGCGACGACCTGCGCCAGATCGTCGAGATCGACTTCGATGCCGCGCCGTGTCGTCGTAGTGACGCACCCGCACCTGGGCGAACCCGAGGCGGTGCAAGGCTGCTTCGGCGCGATCGACCCGACCCAGGATCTCGACCGAGACGGCGGTGCCGTACGGGATACGGCTGGCCAGGCACGCGGCCGCCGGCTTGTCCCAGGTGCGCAGGCCGATCGCCTTCGAAGCAGCCCGCACGTCGGTCTTGGTGAAGCCCGCGGTCACGAGCGGGAACTCGGCGCCCGCCTCGGTCGCCGCGCGCTGGCCGGGCCGATGATCGCCCAGGTCGTCGACGTTGACACCCAACACCACCGTGGCGGCCTCAGCGGCGGCGATCGGACCGACGACGTCCATCAGCTCGGCCTTGCAGTGGTAGCAGCGGTCGGTGTCGTTCAACCGGTAGGCAGCTCGCTCCATCTCGTCGGTGGCGACCGGCGTCCAACGCAGACCCCATTCGGCTGCCAGCGCGGCGCAGTCGGCCTCCTCGTCACCGGCGAGCGATGGTGACACAGCGGTCACGGCGTGGACACGGTCGGCACCCAGCACGCTTGTCGCCCTGGCGGCCAGGAATGCCGAGTCGGCGCCGCCGCTGAAGGCCACGATCACATGGTGGAGCCGTCGGAGTTCCTCGTCGAGCGTCGCGAGCTTGTCCGCCAGAGACCCCGGTCGGTCGAGGCCTGGCGCGTCGGAGTCGGCATCGCCGACGGCATTGACATCGCCGACGGCATTGACAGCGGCGACGGAACGGGACGACAGCACTGCCGCAGTATGCCCGACACAACACTCGCAGCGACCACCTGGTGGCGCGGGTTCGCCGTCGCCTGCCACGTGCGCGACAATGACGACCCGATGAGCATGCCGACATGGTGGAACCAGCGGCGCTTCGGCATCTTCGTCCATTCCAACGTGGCAACGGTGCCTGCCTGGTCGCCGATCGGCGAGTACTCCGACTGGTATCGCAGCCACCTCGGCGACGACGTCGCCGACGTGATGTTGCACCCCCGGCCGATGGTCGAAGTGCTCGCCCACCATCGAGACCGATGGGGACACATCGAGCACTTCGACGACTTTCTCCCGCTGTTGACCTACGACCGGTTCGACGCCGAGGACTGGGCACAACTCGTCGCCGACGCCGGAGCGGGCTACAGCGTCTTCGTCAGCAAACACCATGACGGCTGGTCGTGGTGGGACGCGCCCAACACCGAGCGCACCGTGCTGCACGGGGGTCCACGCCGCAATGTGCTCGGCGAGTACGCCGCCGCCTGCGAACGCAACGACATCGTCTTCGGCACCTACTACTCGTTGCTCGACTGGGGGGATCCCCGGTTTCCCGACGCCGCCTACGTCGACGAGGTGTTGCACCCGCACGTCATCGATCTCGTCGAACGGTACGGGTCGAGCGTGCTGTGGGGTGACGGGCACTGGGGTCACGGGCCCGAGGTCTGGCGCACACGGGAACTCATCGAGCAGGTCCGAGCCATCGATCCCGACGTCGTGTTCAACGACAGGTGGTGGGCCAGCGCCGACGCTGTGCCGCCAGAGAGCCCGGACTTCGTTCGAACCTTCGAGTACGAAACACCGGAGACGATCACGGAGGGACCGTGGGAGCTGTGCCGCGGGATCGGCGCGAGTTTCTGTCACAACCGCGCCGAACGCGCCGAGCACCACCTGTCGGGCTTCGACATCGTGGCGTTGCTCACCGAGGTCGTCGCCAAGGGCGGGCACCTGCTCTTGAACATCGGACCGGCAGCCGACGGCACGATCCCCGAGCTGCAACGCATGCCGCTCGAAGCTGCCGGACGATGGGTTCGGGCTCACCAACGACTGATCGACGAGTCGTCACCGTGGGACACCTGGGGCGACACCGAGGTTCGCTACCTCTGTCTGGACGGACGACTGCACGCGGTCGACCTGTCGGGGCGGGGGCGCTTCGGTGCGATCACCCCCGACCGCTACCGGGTCACCGCGGCCGAGCGCGACGGATCTCCGGTCGGGTTCCGGCAGCACGACGACGGTGTACACGTCGACGGCGGGCGTTCGGCGCTCGAACGGCGCGCCCGTGCCGGACGGGTCGACGACATCTCGGTCTATTCCCTGACCCTGACGCCGATCGAACGACCCGTCGAACTCTTCGAAACACCGCCTCGTCAGCCGATCGACCTCGCTCCGCTCATGAGCGACGCTCGACCGGGCGACGTCGTGCAGCTCGGCGACGGCACCTACCTCGGGCCGGTCACCGTTCCTGCAGGGGTGATCGTGCGAGGCCTCGGCGCCGGCCGAACGACCATCGACGGCAACGGCGAGACCGCCGTGGTGTTGGAGCGCAACGCTCGGCTCGAACATCTCCGAGTACGCGGTGGGCCGGCGCGTGTGGCGTGGTTCCCGTGCCCGGCGATCGAGGCCCGCGGACCCTACGCAACCCTGCTCGGATGCCGAGTCGACGGCCACATCATCGTCCGCGCGGACGATGTCGTGATCCGGGCCACCGCGGCGACGGGCGTGGTCGCCGAGGGAGCCGATCGTCTCACGGTGTCACGCAGCCAGTTCCGGGGGATGCGCTGGGACGTCGGCGTGCACCTGGTCGGCGGCGCCGGCCACGAGGTCGACTCGTGCGAGTTCCGCGATCACCTGTGCGGCATTCGAGCGAGCGCGACGACCGGCACGATCGTGCGCGGCAACAACATCGTCGGCCGTTGGTGGGGCATCCATCTCGAACAGACCGAGGGAGCGCACGTCTACGGCAACTTCGTCGACCACACCATGCGCGGCATCGACATCGACGGCGGCACTCAGGCGGTGATCGACGGCAATGCGATCTGCGACGGTGACAGCGGGTGCATCGTCGAATGGGGCGCGTCGGACTGCCAGGTCAGCGGCAACCGGTGGGAGCGCTGCCGCATCGGCATCCTGGCGTGGGAGGTCACGGCTCTGCACGCTCACGACAACGAGGCGATCGACCTCCACGAACCCGACGCCGCCTACGCCACCGGCCCATAGGCCCCTCGGCCCCTAGGCGGATTGGCTGCGGCGCTTGGCTTCGCGGGCTCGGTTGGTGGGGTCGAGGTCGGCCTTGCGCAGGCGGATGTTCTGCGGGGTCACCTCGACGCTCTCGTCGTCGGCGATGAACTCGAGCGCACCTTCCAGCGACAGCACCATGTGGGGCGTGAGCTTGACGGTCTCGTCAGCAGATGCCGCACGCACGTTCGTCATCTTCTTCTCACGACAGATGTTCACGTCCATGTCGCCGGCGCGCGAGTTCTCGCCGACGATCATGCCGCAGTACACCTCTGTACCGGGGCCGACCATCATGGCGGCGCGGTCCTGCAGGTTCATCATGGCGTAGGTGGTGGCCGGACCGGTGCGGTCGGCCACGAGCACGCCGGACTGGCGGGAGCGGATTTCGCCCGCCCACGGCTCGTAGCCCTCGAAGGTGTGGCTGATCACGCCGGTTCCCCGAGTTTCGGTGAGGAACTCGGTGCGGAAGCCGATCAGGCCGCGGGCCGGGACGAGGTAGTCGAGGCGGACCCAGCCGGAGCCGCCCATGTTCTGCATCCGGCCCTTGCGGGTGGCGAGCAGCTGAGTGACCGCACCGAGGTGTTCGTTCGGGACGTCGATCGTGACGCGCTCGACGGGCTCGTGGACCTTGCCGTCGACCTCGTGGGTGAGCACGACCGGCTTGCCGACGGTGAGTTCGAAACCTTCGCGGCGCATCTGCTCGACGAGGATCGCCAACTGCAGCTCGCCGCGGGCCTGGACCTCCCACGCATCGGGCCGCTCGGTGGGGAGCACCCGGATCGACACGTTGCCGACGAGTTCGGCGTCGAGACGGTTCTTGACGAGGCGGGCGGTCAGCTTCTTGCCCTCACGGCCCGCGAGCGGTGAGGTGTTGATGCCGATCGTCATCGACAGCGCCGGCTCGTCGACGGTGATGACCGGCAACGCGACCGGGTTCTCGGGATCGGCGAGGGTCTCGCCGATGTAGATGTCCTCGATGCCGGCAACGGCGACGAGGTCGCCCTGGCGGGCGCCGTCGACCGGCACGCGGGTGAGGTGCTCGGTGAGGAACAGCTCGGCGATCTTCGCCCGGGCGATCGTGCCGTCACGCTTGCACCAGGCGACGGACTGACCCTTCTTGATCTCGCCCTCCATCACGCGCAGCAGTGCGAGGCGACCGAGATACGGCGAGGCGTCGAGGTTCGTGACCCACGCCTGCAGCGGCGCGCCCTCGTGGTAGGTCGGCGACGGGATGTGGTCGAGGAGGATCTCGACGAGTTCGGCGAGGTTCTTGTCGCCCTTGCCCTCGGCGATGATCCGCTCGGCCTCGTCGAGCTCGAGTGTTGCCCAACCATCACGGCCCGAGCAGTAGACGATCGGGAACTCGACCTGGTGCTCCTTGGCATCGAGATCGAAGAACAGCTCGTAGACCTCGTCGATGACCTCGGCCGTGCGGGCATCGGCGCGGTCGACCTTGTTGATCACCAGGATCACGGGCAGGTTGCGAGCGAGCGCCTTGCGCAGGACGAATCGGGTCTGCGGGAGCGGCCCCTCGGCGGCGTCGACCAACAGGACGATGCCGTCGACCATGGTGAGCGCCCGCTCGACTTCGCCGCCGAAGTCGGCGTGGCCGGGGGTGTCGACGATGTTCAGGGTGATGTCGTCGCCGGTGCGGGGATCGTGCCAGACGAGCGAGGTGTTCTTGGCGAGAATCGTGATCCCCTTCTCGCGCTCGAGGTCGCCGGAGTCCATGACCCGCTCGACGACTTCCTCGTTCGAGCGGAACGCACCGGACTGGTGCAGCATGGCGTCGACGAGTGTGGTCTTGCCGTGGTCGACGTGCGCGACGATCGCGAGGTTGCGGATGTCGGTGCGACGACGCACGGTTGCCGGGTCGGCGGCGTCGTGGTCGACGCCCGTCGGGTCGTCGAGAAGGATCTGGTCGTGGGGGGACACGACGAGCCACGCTATCGCCGCTTCACGAACGAACGATCGGCCCCGGATCGAGCTCGCCCCGTCCGAAATATGCCTCGATCGTCGCGCTGAGCGCGACAATCCAGGCATGTTTCGGGCTGGGTTTGTACCCCCAGGGGTATACTTGACAGGTGCGTTCGTTGCTGGCTTCGCCTCTGGGGTTCCTGATCGGGCTGTCGCTGGGCGCGCTCGGCGGGGGCGGATCGATTCTCGCTGTGCCGGCGCTGGTCTATGCGGCCGGGCAGGATCCGAAAGCCGCCACGACGACATCGCTGGTGCTCGTCACCATCACGGCGCTGGTCGGCATCATCCCGCACTGGCGCGCCGGGCACGTCCGCCTGGCGGCGGGAACCGTGTTCGGGCTCGCCGGCATTGGCGGGTCGCTGGTCGGTTCGGCATGGAACGAGGCGGTCGACGCCGACGTGCTCCTCCTCGCCTTCTCGATCCTGATGCTGATCGCCGCGTACGCCATGTGGCGGCGCTTGCAGAAACAGTCATCGGCCCCGCCCGCCGCACCGGCGGTCCGCTCGGCGGGAGCGGCGGCCGCAACGCCCGAGCAGCTCAGCGCCGACTCACCCGGTACCGCTCCGATCCATCTCGATCTTGCGACGGCCGCGAAGGTCGTGGTCGCCGGCTCGTTCATCGGACTGCTCACCGGTTTCTTCGGCGTCGGTGGCGGCTTCGTCATCGTTCCCGCCCTGGTGCTGGCGCTCGGCTTCTCGATGCCGGACGCTGTCGGCACGTCGCTGATCGTGATCGCCGTCAACTCGACCGTCGCGCTTGCCACGCGACTCCCGTCGGGCACGGTCGAGTGGGGAACCGTGATCCCCTTCACGATCGCCAGCCTGATCGGCGTGTTCGTCGGCAGCCGTCTCGCCAGTACCCGTGACCCGAGCTTCCTGCAGCGGTGGTTCGTGATCCTGCTGGTCGTGATCGCCGTGTACACCGCGATCAGTTCGATCGTCGCACTGGTCTGACGCGGCCGAGCGACCCGTCAGCGGTGGTAGTACTGCTTCGACCAGACCGCCAGCGGATCTTCGCCTCGGTCGACGATCGGCATCCGCCACGTCGACACGTCGGCGTCGGCGAGCACGAGTCGGAACAGCGCCCGTGGCTCGTCGACGGTGTCGGCGAGGTAGGCATCCGCGAACTGCTCGGGGGTGTAGCGGCATGCGATCGAGCGGTACGTCTCACGCCACCGGTCGTCGTCGCCGAGGTCGTGGACCAGGTCGGCGCGCCCCCGCGCGATCAGCTTGCGCATCGGATGCACCGACTCGTCGATCGTCGCGCATACGGCCGGGTTCGCACGGAGGTCCGCCAGCCACGCCGACCGCTCCCTCGGCGTGAACCAGATCGCACCGTCGCGATGGATGAACCAGATCGGCACGACACGCGGGAGCCCGTCGACGCCGATCGTGCCGAGCCGGAGCAGGTGCCCCGGTTCGTCGAGGAATCGGTGGACTTCGTCGGTCGTCAACCCTGGCATGGAATCAGCCGACGCGCCGGTCGTGGCCTTCCCAGAACGGCTCGCGGAGGTCCTTCTTCAGCACCTTGCCGCTCGGGTTGCGCGGCAACATGTCGGTCCAGTCGACCGACGTCGGGCACTTGAACGTGGCAAGTCGTTCCTTGGCGTAGGCGATGATCTCGGCCTCGGTCACATCGGAATCGGGAGCCTTCACCACGATCGCCTTTGCGGTCTCGCCCCACTTCTCGTGGGGCACGCCGATCACCGCCACGTCAGCGACACCGGGATGGCCCATCAGCACGTTCTCGACCTCGGCCGGGTACACGTTCTCGCCGCCGGACACGATCATGTCCTTCACCCGGTCGTGGATGTAGAGGTACCCGTCGGCGTCGAGGTAGCCGGCGTCGCCGGACTTGAACCATCCGTCGGGTGTCACCGCCTTCTCGGTCTCCTCCGGCTGCTTCCAGTAGCCCTTCATCACCTGACCCGATCGGATCCAGATCTCGCCGACCTGGCCGACCTCGCACTCCTGGTCGTCGTCGCCGGCGATACGGATCTCGACGCCGGGGCCAGGCAGGCCACACGACCGGAGCCGGTGCCGGTTCGGCCCGGTCGTGTCGTGGTCCTCTGGAGCGAGGTTGACGACGGCGCCGGTGGTCTCGGTGAGCCCGTAGGCCTGCCAGAACTTGCAGGGCTTGAACATCTCGACGCACTTGGCGAGCACGTCCTCGCTGATCGGCGATGCGCCGTAGACGACGATCTTCAGGCTCGAGTAGTCGGCATCGGCGACACCGGGCACCATCAGCATGAACGCCAGCACCGCCGGAACGATGAACGCGTGGGTGATGCGCTGCTCCTCGATCGTGCGGATCAGGGCCGCCGGATCGAGCTCGCGGAAGATCACGGAGGTGCAGCCTTCGAACATGCCGGCGACCGCCCATCCCCCGCCGCCGATGTGGAACAGCGGCATCGCGATCAGGTTGACGGCCTCGGGGTCGAGCTCCCACATCTCCTTGGCCAGCGGCAGCAGGCTGAAGAAGTTGTCGTTCGTGAGCATCACGCCTTTCGGGCGCCCGGTGGTGCCCGAGGAGTAGAGCTGGAACGCGACGTCGTCGCTGGCCGACGTTGCCCCGGGATCGTCCGCCGGGAACGCAGCGACCCAGTCCTCGTAGCTCTCGTAGCCGTCGTGGCCACCGATCACGAGAATCCGGGTGACCGTGGTCAGGTTGTCGCGGATGGCGTCGATCACCGGCACGAAGTCAGGACCGATCACGAGGACCTTGGCGTCGGCGTCGTTGACGATGTACTCGACCTCGGGCGGCGCCAAGCGCCAGTTGACGTCGACGCACACGGCGTTGAGCAGCGCCGCGCCGAAGAACACCTCGAAGTGCTCGATGCCGTTCTTGTCGATGAAGGCAACGCGATCCTGCGACCCGACGCCGTCGGCGGCGAGACCCTGAGCGACCTGCGCCGAGCGACCGGCGAGCTCGGCCCACGAGAGCGTGCGCTCGTCCTGGATCAGCGCCGGATGTTCCGCGCGGTCGACCCCGTGCACGCGGATGATGTCAGCAAGGCAGTTGATGTTCCCCATGACGCACGAAGGTAGTCCGTCGGGCGCGGCGGCAATTCACGCAGCCATCGCCATCACCTCACGGTGTAGCCGAGACGGAACGACTGGACCGCGCGGGCGAAGATGTTCGCCTCGACGACCGGTTCCTCGACCACACGCAGGTCGGTGACGCGCTCGCTGAGCTGGCCGAACACGGCGGCGAGCGACGCTCGGGCGACGTGGGTGCCGATGCAGAGGTGGGTGCCGAAGCCGAACGCCACGTGGGGGTTCGGGTTGCGATGGATGTCGAAGCGGAACGGATCGGTGAACACCGCCTCGTCACGGTTCGCCGACGGGTACAACAGGATGATCCGGTCACCACGCTCGACCGGCTGATCGCCGATTCGGTCGTCGCTGGCGGCACGGCGGAAGAAGTTGTTGAGTGGCGTGACCCACCGCAGCACTTCCTCGACGGCACCGGGCACCAGGTCGGGGTCGGCACCGAGTGCATCCCACTGCTCGGGGTGCTGCGCGAAGGCGTGCAGGCCGTGGCTGATGGCGGTGCGAGTGGTCTCGGCACCACCAGCGATGAACAGGCCGACTTCGTGCACGATGGTCGCCGGCGGGAGTGGCTGCCCGTCGATCGTCGAGTGGAGCCACACGCTGATGAGATCGTCGCCGGGCTCCGCCAGCTTCTTCGGCGCGATCTCGCCGAGCACCCCGACGAACTCCATGTTCGCGGCGATGAAGTCACGGAACACCTCACCGTCTCGGTCGCGCATGTCGGTGCGCATCAGGCGCTCGGACCAGCTCTTGATCTGCGGCCACATCTCCTCCGGGAACCCGAGGATCCGAGCGGTGAACCGAGCCGGCAACTGGCCGGCGAGCGCCTCGATCACGTCCATCTCGTCGCCGGCGGCGAGCGCGTCGTCGATCAGCTCGGTGACCAGCGCGGCGATCTCGGCCTGGCGTTGGGCCACCGACTTCCCGGTGAGCTTCGGCTGGACGAGCATGCGCTGCTGGCGGTGGCGCGGGTCGTCCTGGGCGATCATGTTGATCTCCTCGGGCGACCACACGGCGCGATACCCCTGGCCCGACAGGAAGACCGTCGAGCGACGCTCGACGTCCATCAGGTCGGCGTGGCGGGTGACCGCCCACAGCCCGTTGCGGGCGTCGCGGTACACGGGCTCGTTCGCCCGCATCCATGCCCACACGTCGTGCGGGTTTCGCTGGTAGAGCGCCGGATCCAGCAGGTCGACGGTGAGACGATCGGACTCGACAGCGGTCATGGCCCATCGTCGCAGATCGGCACCATGGTTCCCCGAGCCCGGGTCTCCGGGAACCAGCGTGGTTCCCGGAGACCTGGGTCCGGGGGACCACGATCGGTCAGCGGCGGCGGTCGCCGAACGTGTTCCAGTGGGTGACGGCGCTGGCGGGTTTGCGCGGCGCGACACCGAAGTTTCCGGCGGGGCGACCCATCGGAATGCACGCGGCGATCTCGAAGCGAGCGCTGCCGTCGTCGTTGGCCGGCACGCCGAGCACCTCGAGAGTCTCGGCGGCGTGGATCCGGATCACCGTGGTGAGCGAGGTGCCGATGCCGAGCGCCCGTGCGGCCACGCAGAAGTTCTGAACCGCCGGGTACACGCTCGCGTCGAGGCGGCCGATGTCCATGGGGCCCTCGTCGTCCGACGGCGTCCACGGGATGATCGGCTGTAGGAAGAACACAATCGCCGGAGCGTCCTGGACGTGGTCGGCCAGGTGCCGGCTCGCCGCCCGGGTCTTGCGCCACGACTCGGCCTGGGCTTCGTCACGGAACGCCGAGGCATCGGGCAGCGACTTCTCGTACCGGTCGAACGACGATCGGTACAGCTCGGCGACCTCGGCCTTCTTCTCCGGGTCGGTCACCACGACGTACTGCTGCGGCTGGACGTTGCCACCGCTCGGCGCCTGCTGCGCCGCCCGCAGACAGATCGCGATCTCCTCGTCGCTCACGGGCTCGTCGGTGAACCGACGGATTGCCCGAGTGGTCATCAAGGCCTCGATCGCATCGATCGTCGGCAGGTTCGCATCAGTGGCGTCGTCGGTCATCGTCCCTCGAATCTCGGTGTTCGTTTGTCGACGAAGGCGCTGACCGCCTCGGCGTGATCGGCGGAATGGAAGCAGCTCATCTCGAGTGCCATCGACACATCGAAGCTCGTCAGCAACGCCTGCTTGATCTGCGCGTTCACGGCGATCTTCGTGCCTTGGACGGCGAGCGGCGGCTGAGCTGCGAGCCGCAGCGCCCATCTGCGTGCCGCCCCCGCGACCTCATCGGCCGGACACACCTCGGCCGCGACTCCCATCGCCAATGCAACCTCGGCGGTCAGCGGTTCGCCGAGCATCAGATGCCGCTTCGCCGCGAGCGGCCCGAGCAGCAGCGGCCAGATCGCCGCGCCGCCGTCGCCGGCGACCAGGCCGACCTGGACGTGCGGGTCGATGATCGCTGCGGTGTCGGCCATCACGATCACGTCGCACAGCAGTGCCACCGACGCGCCGAGTCCGACCGCTGGACCGTTGAGCGCACACACGATCGGCACCTCCACGTCGAGCAGGTTCCAGATCAGCTGCTTGCCCTCACGGCGCAGCGCGTGCAACCGGTCGGGGTGTCGCAACTCCGGGAACCACGACATGTCGCCGCCGGCGGAGAACGCCCGCCCCGATCCGGTGAGCACGATCGCACGGGCGTCGCGCTCGGCGGCGAGCTGCCGGAAGAGCTCCCACAGGTCGTGGTGGAGTTGCTCGTCGACGGCATTCATCGCCGAGGCGGGATGATCGATCGTCACGAT
This sequence comes from Ilumatobacteraceae bacterium, assembly GCA_963828415.1. Lineage (GTDB taxonomy): Bacteria > Actinomycetota > Acidimicrobiia > Acidimicrobiales > Ilumatobacteraceae > Sva-07. The sequence continues at coordinate 287,861 of CAWHEI010000009.1, read as the reverse complement.
CAGCAGATCGCCGTCGCGTTCGGTGCGGATCGTCTCCATCAGCACAGCCCCTTGCAACACCGCATCAGAACATCGAGGTGTCGACGTCGAGGCCGAGCAGCAGCTTGCCGATCGTCTCGTTGAGCTTCGGAGCGGTCTGGATGTGCTGGGTGACGACGTGAGCGTCGCGCAGGCACCGTCCGAGCGCGCTGGTGTCGTACACCGCGGTCCCGCCGGCGAGGGTGAACATCGCATCTGCCACCTCGGCGCCGACGCTCGCTGCGTGCGTCGCCGCGAGGCGGATCCCGGTTCGGGCCTCGACGCTGACCTCGTCGCCGGCGACGGCGACGTCCCACGCCGACTGCAGTTCGTCGAGCAGGAACGCCCGGGCGGCGCGCAGCTTGCCCTCGGCTCGTGCGAGCTCCACCTGCGTGAACCCGCTCTGTGCCAGTGTCTTCGACGAGTACTGCGGCTTCTTGCCCTGAGCGAGATCGACGAGCTCGTCGATCGCCCGACGCGCCACACCGAGCCCCACAGCGGACACTCCTGCGGCGAGCAGCGTGAAATTCGGGAACTGCGACAACGGCGTTCGCACCACCGGACGGGTGACACCTGGCTGGATGGTCCGACTGGCCGGCACGAACACGCCGTCGACCGAATAGTCGAGCGAGCCCGACCCGCGCATCCCGGACGTGTACCAGGTGTCGTGGAAGGTGACCGATGACTGGGGAAACCAGCAGAGCCGAAACGTGCCGTCGTCACAGAGCGCTCCACCGAGCACCCACTGACAGTGCTGCGTCCCGCTCCCCCACGCCCAGCGCCCCGACACCGAGAAGCCGTCGACGCCGCCGACGGTGACCGCCTCGCCCTTGCCGTTGGGAGCGAACACGCCTCCCGTGATCGAGGTGCGATCGCCGTAGATCTCCTCCGCCGCGTCAGCGGGCAGCAACGACGCCATCGAGGACGTGGTCGAGGCGATCATCGTGCACCAGCCCGCTGCCCCGTCGCTCCGGGCGACCGTCTCGATGGCCGTGACGAGCGTCATCGGGTCGACTTCCGGGCCGCCGTACGCATCGGGGACACACAGCCGGAACAGTTGCGCGTCGCGCAACGCCTTGACCGATGCGAGCGGAAGGCGTCGAATCCGCTCGCCGTCATCGGCATTCGCTTCGATCAACTCGGCGAGGTCGCGTGCGGCGTCGACAACGACAGATGTCATGAGTGCGACTGTAGGTCGACCCCGCAATCCCAGAGGTGGTGGACCGGATCGTGGATCATGTAGCGGGCGAACGATTCGACGGTGAACGATGCCCCGTCCGAGCGCCGTCCGGGCCGTGACCAGTGCGCTCCGTCGACCCCATCGAATGCAATCGCCAGCGCCTCGGCCCCCTCCTGCAGCTCGACCGCGACCGTCGCAGGATCCTGGAGGTCGTATCGCGCGGTGATGGCCGTCTCGTCCTGATCCCAGTTCGGATACAGCGGGTCGTCGGTGTCGAGCATCATCGAGAGTCGCTCGAGATACAGCGCGAACACATCTCGGACGTGCGCCCCGTATTCGAGCGTCGACCAGCGATCGGGAACCGGGCGGGCGCGCACCGACGCCTCGTCGCCAGCGAGCACGGCGGCCCACGACGCAGCAGTGGTGCGGATCAGGTCGCCGACAATGCCGACGTCGAGCGACCCGGCATCGAAGCCACACTCGGGACACGGGCGATCGAGCACCCAGGTCCAGTCCTTGTCGTCGGGCACGATCTGATCGGTCATCGCTCCTCGTTCATGGTCAGATTCTGACCTGACGCGCAGGGTCCGCGTGCACGGGTTCCCGCCAGGGTCTACGGTCGGCGACATGAGGTTCGGCTTCGTGGTCCCCTGGGGCGACGCCGAGGATGTCGGCGATCTCGCCGCCGCGGCCGAGGACGCGGGCTGGGACGGACTGTTCGTCTGGGAGCCGGTGTGGGGCGTCGACGCATGGATCTCGCTCGGCCTCGCCGCGGTACGCACCACCAAGATCCGAATCGGCACCCTGCTCACACCCCCGTCGCGGCGTCGGCCGTGGGAGCTCGCCAGCCAGGTCGCGACGGTCGATCGGATCTCGAGTGGACGCGTGACACTGTCGGTCGGCCTCGGGGCCGTCGACTCCGGCTTCGACACCTTCGGCGAGGAGTGCGACCGTCGCATTCGCGCCGAGCTGATGGACGAGACGCTCGACATCATCTGTGGGCTGTGGGGCGGTCAGCCGTTCGCGTACGAGGGCACCCACTACACGGTGGCCCCGACCGAGTTCCCCACCATCGGCCACACGGTGCAGCAGCCGAGAGTTCCGATCTGGTGCGTCGGGGCGCTCGGACGCCCGGCGTCGATGGCCCGAGCGATGCGCTGGGACGGTGTGATCCCGCAGGTGCTCGATGGCGAGGGCGGTGCCCGCCAACCGCACCTCGACGAGGTTGCCCTACTCCGGGCGCAACTCGACGCCGATCGACCGGCGGACCACGTCGACATCATCGTCGAAGGCACGATGTCCGAGCACTCCCCTGCCGCATACGCCGACGCCGGCGCAACGTGGTGGATCGAGTCGATGTGGGACGCCATGGCCGAGCACTCGCCGGTGACCGCCGCCTACGACAGGCTCCAGCAGGGTCCTCCAGGCTGAGTACACTCGTCGCAACCAGGGGGGTTGGTCGTGGGGCTGTTCGGATTGGGTGGGGTCAAGCCCCAAAAGGTCGTCGACAACGGCGAACGGGCCCCGGGCCGCATCGTCGGCATCGAGGTCGAGATGGTCAGCGGCGGCGAGGGAGAGAGCGACCGACGCGTCGACGAGTACGCGGTCGAGGTGCTCACGTCGACACCGTTCGTGGCGGGTGTGCGGCAGTACCTCCAGCCCGATGTCGGCGTGCGGCTGGGCATGGACGTGGTGGTGCTCCACCTCGATGGCCGCGCCGTGATCGATTGGCCTGCCACCAGCGGTGGATCGAGTTCTCCGGTGTCGGCACTGCTCAAGGAGCCGCCGGCACGCGGCATTCTCGACAAGACACTGGGACTGAAGAAGGCGGCCAAGGGAGTGCGCGCGACCGTGACGATCTCAGAGCTTCGGACCCGCGACACGATGATGGGGCTCACGTCCGTCCTCGACATGGGCATCGTGGTCCGTCCAGAGGGCCTCGACGAGTACGACTCCGAGCTGAAGAAGGTGACCGTCCCATTCTACGCGACCCACCTCGCGGCGGTCGGGCGCGAACTCCCGGCGTGGGTCGATCCGGGTCGGCTCGACAAGGTGGTCATCGACTGGGCCAGCGCCTCCGAGGCCGATCCCGGCATTGGCGTGCCGCCGGCCGAGATCCTCGGTTCTGTCGGCAACGTCTTCACCGGCACGAGCGCCCCGGCCTCGACGATGTCGGCAGCTCCCGACGATCGGCCGATCGCCGCATCGGCCGACGGGCACGATGCGATCGACGGGGTCACGTTCGACATGTGGGTGGCGGTCGAAGCGGGCACGCAACGAGACCGCGTCAAGCCCACCGAGTACGACGCGTACGCCGAGCAGTATGGCGTGCCGCCCGGCGCCTACACCGCTGCCGCAGCCGGCTGGCAGGCACGCATGATGAAGGACTGGCGACTCGGTGCGGCATTCGGCGAGGCCGTCGAACAGGCCCGCAAGAACCGCCCGTGACCAACGCCGTTTCGCCGAGGAAGCGGATCACGACGGAGCGGCGCGACCGGCCGTTCCGGGCCGGCATCGCACTGTGCGTCGCCGGACTCATCGTGCTGCTCGCGGGCGGCGCCCTTGCATACGGTCAGCAAGCGACGCAGATCCTGGCCGCCGAAGATCGCGCCGAACTCCCTGCCGAGATCACGTTCGATGCCGACGATGGCACCTACGCGATCGTGATGCTGCGCGAGCTGCCTGGATTCGAGAGCATCGACCGGTTGGTGCCGATCACGACATGTGCTGTCACGCTCGCCGACGGCACCAGCGTCGATGTCAGCGGAGCACGCCAGAGCGGATCACTCGAGACCGATCTCGGCGCATCGATCGGGCGATTCGATGCACCGGACGGGCCGACGACAGTCGCATGCTCGTTCACCGACACCGTGGTCCGAACCGGGTACTTCGTCACCGTGGCGCCCGAACGGTCGTCGATCCGCATCATCAGTTTCGTCCTGATGGGCGTGGGCCTCGCCGCGATCGCAGCGGGGATCGTGCTGATCATCGTCGGCGTCCGCGGCCGCATGGTCGTCACCGACGCTGCGTCGGTGTGAGCGACGTGCGACTACGTTCGTCGGTGTGACCATGACTGATCGAGGGACCGACGCCGGCTGGAACTTCGCTGACCTGTGGGAGACGGTGACCGAACAGATCCCCGACGCGCTCGCGCAACAACAGGGCGACCGCGCGCACACGTGGGCCGAGTTCAACCGGAGGGCCAACGGCGTCGCCGCGGCACTGTTGGGGCCGGAATCGGCCGAGCAGGACAAGGTCGCCCAGTACCTCTACAACGGACCCGAGTACCTCGAATCGGTCTTTGCCGCATTCAAGGCCGGGTTCGCCGTCGTCAACACGAACTACCGCTATGCCGCCGACGAGCTCGTCTACCTGTGGGACAACGCCGACGCCACGGCCGTCGTGTTCCACGGCACGTTCACCGAGCAGTGCAACGCCATTCGCGATCGCGTCCCCAAGGTGCAGACCTGGCTGTGGGTCGACGACGCGAGCGGCCCGTGCCCCGATTGGGCGGTGCCCTACGAGTCAGCCGCGACTGCCGGCACCGACGAGAACGTCAGCGGTCCGTGGGGACGCAGCGGCGACCACCTGCTGTTGCTCTACACCGGTGGCACCACCGGTATGCCCAAGGGCGTCATGTGGCGCCAGGACGACCTGTTCGGCGTGCTCGACGCCAACAACAAGAAGCGAATGCCGCCCGAGCAGGACCTCGACGCCGTCGCGGAACGGATCGTGAAGGCCGGGCCGCGCAACATGCCGGCGGCGCCGCTGATGCACGGCACGGGATTGTTCAACGCGCTCAGCAACCTGATGGTCGGCGGCTCGATCACCACGATGGAGGGCCGCCACTTCAGCGCCGAGGAGTTCCTCGACACCGTGCAGCGTTACGGCATCAACTCGACGTCGATCGTCGGCGATGCGTTCGCGAAACCGATCCTGCGTGCGCTCGACGCCGAGCCGGATCGTTGGGACATCTCGACGCTGCGTGTGATCGTGTCGTCCGGAGTGATGTGGTCGAAGGAATCGAAGGAAGGTCTGCTGCGTCACAACCCGCGGCTGATCATGGTCGATTCGCTCGGGTCGAGCGAGGCGATCGGCATGGCGAGCAACACCACCACGGCGGAATCGTCCGGCGAGACCGCCAAGTTCGAACTCGGCCCGACCACCCGGGTGATCACCGACGAGGGCCGCGACGTCGTGCCGGGCTCCGGTGAGCTCGGCCGGGTCGCCCTCCCGGGGAGGACGCCGATCGGCTATTACAAGGACGAAGCCAAGTCGGCCCAGACGTTCGTGGTGATCGACGGCGAGCGCTACTCGATCCCCGGTGACTACGCCACCATCGACGCCGACGGCACGGTCACGCTGCTCGGACGAGGCAGCCAGTGCATCAACACCGGCGGCGAGAAGGTGTACCCCGAGGAGGTCGAGGAATGCCTCAAGCTGCACCCCACCGTGGCCGACGTCGCCGTGGTCGGCGTCCCCGACGAGAAGTGGGGCGAGGCGATCACCGCACTCGTCGAACCGCACACCGGCGACGTCGTCGACGCGTCGGAGTTGATCTCCCACGTCAAGTCCCGACTCGCCGCGTACAAGGCACCCAAGCGGGTGATCGCGGTCTCCTCGATCGGTCGAGCGGCAAACGGGAAACTCGACTACAAGCAGCTGCGGTCCGACGCCATCGACGCGCCATCTGTCTAACCTGGATGTGGTGACGGGGACGACGACTGCGGCGGACTTCGACTGGACCCGCCATCGCGGCGTCCTGTTCGATCTCGATGGTGTGATCACGCCCACCGCCGAGATCCACGAGCACGCGTGGGGCGAGCTGTTCGCCGACTTCGGCTACACCGAGGCCGACTATCTCCGATACATCGACGGCAAGCCTCGCTACGACGGAGTCCGATCGTTCCTCGCCTCGCGCGAGGTCACCCTGCCCGACGGCGACCCGAACGATGCCCCGGGCGCCGACACGGTGTGCGCGATGGGCAACCGCAAGAACGAACTGTTCAACACGATCCTCCAGCGTGACGGCATCGCGCCGTATCCAGGATCGCTCGCCACGATCGACCTGCTCGACGATGCGGGCATCCCATCGGCGATCGTGTCGTCGTCGAAGAACGCGCGCAGCGTGCTCGACGCGGCGGGACTCGGCGCCCGGTTCGACGTGGTCGTCGACGGTGCCGTCGCGGCGGCCGAGCACATCGCCGGCAAACCGGCGCCCGACATGTACCTCGTCGCCGCGCAGCGCATCGGGGTGGCACCTGACCACGCCGTCGTGGTCGAAGACGCGGTGTCCGGCGTGACCGCCGGCGCTGCCGGTGAGTTCGCCGTGGTGATCGGTGTCGACCGTGGCGCCGGTGCCACCACCCTGCTCGAGCACGGCGCCACGTTCGTCGTCGACGACCTGGCGGAGCTCCTCCGATGAACCGCCTGCCACCTCCGCTCGGGTTGCCCGCCCACCGGTTCCCCCTCGAGCCGTGGCGACTCGTCGAGCACTCGTACTCCAACGACGACCTCGGCACGACCGAAACCCTGTTCGCGCTCGGCAACGGCTACCTCGGGATGCGCGCGAATCCTGAGGAGGGCCGCGAGGCCCACAGCCACGGCACCTACCTGAACGGATTCCACGAGACCTGGCCGATCCTGCACGCCGAAGACGCGTTCGGGTTCGCCAAGACCGGCCAGACGATCGTCAACGTCCCCGACGCCAAGCTGCTCAAGCTCTACGTCGACGACGAGCCCCTGCTGCTGCCCACCGCCGACCTCGACAGCTACGAGCGAGCCGTCGACTTCCGCAACGGCACCCTCACGCGCGACATGATCTGGCGCACCCCCGCCGGTAAACGGGTCCGGGTGTCGTCGCAGCGCATGGTCAGCTTCGTGCACCGACACCTCGCCGTGCTCACCTTCGAGATCACGCTCCTCGACGCTGCAGCGCCCGTGGTGGTGTCGTCGCAGCTCCTGAACCGTCAGGACGGCGAGGACGAGTACCACGTCAAGTCCGCAGCCCTCGGCGAAGGAAAGGATCCACGCCAGTCGCGCAAGTTCAACCACCGGGTCCTGCAGCCGCAGCTGCAGCGCGAGGACGGCAACGAGATCGTGCTCGGCTACCGATGCGCGAACAGCAAGATGACTCTCGCGTGTGGCACCCGGCACCACATCGACACCTCGTGTCAGGTCGACGTCACCACCCATGTCGGGCCCGATCTCGCCAAGACGGTGTTCACCATCCGTGCCACGCCGGGCGATCCGATCAAGATCACCAAGCTGGTGTCGTACCACTCCTCCAACGGAGTACCGGCCGTCGAACTCGCCGACCGCTGTTCGCGGACGCTCGAGCGTGCCGAGGCCGACGGCGTCGAGCAGATCGTGCTCGAACAGCGCGAATGGCTCGACGAGTTCTGGGAGCACTCCGACATCGAGCTGCGCGGCGACGATCGAGCGCAACAGGCGCTCCGGTGGAACCTGTTCCAGTTGGCCCAGGCATCGGCTCGCACCCAAGAGCAGGGCATCGCCGCGAAGGGGGTCACCGGAGGCGGTTACGACGGCCACTACTTCTGGGACACCGAGGTGTACGTCGCGCCGTTCCTGTCGTACACGATGCCCGAAGCAGCCCGCAAGGTCGTGCGGTTCCGCTGGCAGATGCTCGACGCGGCGCGCGAGCGCGCCCGCGAGATGAGCCAGGTCGGTGCGTTGTACCCGTGGCGAACCATCAACGGCGAAGAGGCCTCGGCCTACTACGCGGCAGGTACCGCGCAGTACCACATCAACGCAGCGGTGGTGCTGGCGTTGCGCCGCTACCTCGAAGCGTCGGGCGACATCGAGTTCCTGTCGCACGAGGGCGCCGAGATCCTGGTCGAGACGGCGAGGCTGTGGCACGACCTCGGCTTCTACTCGCAGAACGGCTCACGCACGTTCCACATCCACCGTGTCACGGGGCCGGACGAGTACACGACCGTCGTCAACGACAACTTCTACACGAACGTGATGGCGAGGTTCAATCTCCGCTACGCGGCGCGAACGGTCAGGTTCCTGGCGCAGTGGAACCCGGAGGCGTTCGAGGCACTCACTCGGGTGACCGACCTCGAACTCCAGGAACTCGACGACTGGGACGCTGCGGCCGACTGCATGTTCATCCCGTTCGACGACGAACTCGGCATCAATCCGCAGGACTCCGAGTTCCTCGAACTCGAACCGTGGGACTGGGAGACGACGCCGCCGGAGAACTTCCCGCTGCTGCTGCACTACCACCCGCTGGTCATCTACCGCCACCAGGTGTTGAAGCAGGCCGACGTCGTCCTGGCGATGTTCCTGCGGTCCGAGCGGTTTCCGGTCGAGCAGAAGCGTCGCAACTTCGACTTCTACGATCCGATCACCACGGGCGACTCGTCGTTGTCGTCGTGTGTGCAAGCAGTCGTCGCGGCCGAGGTCGGCTACGACGAACTCGCACTCGAGTACTTCACGAGGGCGCTGTACCTCGACCTGTCGGACTCGCACGGAAACACCGCCGACGGTGTGCACGTCGCGAATGCCGGCGGCGTGTGGGCAGGCATCGTGCACGGTTTCGCCGGCATGGTCGAGCAGGGCAACCACATCGAGTTCTCGCCGAGGCTGCCGAGCGGATGGGACGGTCTCAGCTTCCGTCTCCGCCGGCACGGCTCGATCATGAGCGTCGACGTCGATCCCGGTGGCATGACGATCGCCCTGTTGTCCGGCAGCGGTGTCCCGGTTCGCATCGATGACGGCGTCGTGCTGGTGACGTCCGACGAACCCCTGCGCATCGACCGCTGAGCGCAGCCGCCTCGGATCAGAGCGGAGCGTCGCCGATCTGGAACGCCAATTCGCGAACGCCGACTCCGGGCTCGAGCCCGCCGGTGCTGACGGTCAAGGCGTACACGTCGCCGGTTCCCGTGTCGGTGATCGTGCACTGGAAGTCGCCGACGTCGTCGAGCACGACGCTTCCCTCGGCGCACTCGATGTCCTCCGGCAGGATCGTGGCGCCGACCTCCTCGGACAGGACACGGGCACCCTCCTCACGGATCGCGACGACGTCATCCGCGGTGAGCAGATTCGTGGTCACCACCTCGAACTCGTCGTCGGTGGTCATCGTGCCGAGCAGTTCGATGGTCGTTCCGTCAGACGTGGTCGCCGTGCAGGTGAAGGTCTCACCTTCCTTCAGACCCTCGGGTTCGTTGCAGGTGGCGTCGAGGTCACCGAGCCCGATCTCGTCGGCCAGCTTCTCCTCGATCACGACCTCGCCGCTGTCGGCTGCGCTGCTGCCGCAGGCGGCGAGAACGAGCGCACCGGCGGCCACGCCGATGCAGGTGCGGAGATGAACGTTGTGCATGCCGCAGTCTCGCGCCTTCGCCGGGGCAGACGTAACCTCGGGCATGGCCCCGAACCCACCCGACCGACGGCGACTCGACGGGCGCGTGGCACTCGTGACCGGGGTGTCACGGCCGATCGGGATCGCCGCCACCATTGCCCAACGGCTCCACGACCAGGGAGCGACCGTGGTCGCCACGGGTTGGTCGCCACACGACGCCGAGATGCCGTGGGGCGAACAGCCACTCGATCCCACCGCGTTCGAAGTCGGTTGTCACGATCTGGAGGACCCCGCAGTACCGGGCGCGCTCATCGACGAAGTGATCGAACTCCACGGCCGCATCGACATCATCGCGGCCGTCCACGCCCGATCGTCGCACGGGTCGCTCGACGAGGTCAGCGCCGACGAACTCGATCGGTGCTGGGCGGCGAACGTACGCAGCGTGGTGCTTCTCGCGCAGCGATTCGCGCAACGTCACGTGTCGGTCCCGTCGAGCGCGCCCCCGGTCGGACGGATGCTGTGGTTCACGAGCGGTCAGGGCCTGCAACCGATGGACGGCGAGATCGCGTACGCCGTGTCGAAGGGCGCACTGCATCAGATGACGGCGTCGATCGATCACGCGCTGTCGAAGTCGCGCATCATCGCGAACTGCATCAATCCTGGACCGGTCGACACCGGCTACGCAGACGGGGATGCACACGCGGCGGTCGCCGCGATGTTCCCGGATGGACGATGGGGAACACCGAGCGACATCGCCGATGTCGTCGGGTTCCTCGTGAGCGACGAAGGCGCATGGATCCGTGGACAGGTTCTGAACGTGGAGGGTGGTTTTCACCGGTTCGGCTGAGCGCCGTTAGCGTTGGACGCCATGACTGATCTCGGATTCGACGGCAAGGTAGCGATCATCACGGGCGCCGGTGGCGGCCTCGGAAAGCAGCACGCGCTGATGATGGCCAAGCGCGGTGCGCTCATCGTGGTGAACGATCTCGGAGGCGCCGTCGACGGCACCGGCAGCGACAAGGGCGCAGCGCAGCTCGTCGTCGACGAGATCAAGGCGGCAGGCGGCGAAGCCGTTGCGAACACCGACTCGGTCGCCACCCCCGAAGGTGGCGAGGCAATCGTGCAGAGCGCCGTCGACGCGTTCGGCAAGGTCGACATCGTGATCAACAACGCCGGCATCCTGCGCGACAAGTCGTTCCACAACATGGACGCCGACCTGTTCGACCCGGTGATCGCCGTCCACCTCCGTGGTGCGTTCAACGTCACGCAGCCCGCCTGGAAGATCATGCGCGAACAGGGCTACGGCCGCATCGTGTCGACCTCGTCGGCGGCCGGCATCTTCGGCAACTTCGGTCAGGCCAACTACGGCGCCGCCAAGATGGGCCTCGTCGGCTTCACCAACGTGCTCGCGGTCGAAGGCGCCAAGTTCAACATCAAGGCCAACGCCATCGCACCGCTGGCGCTCACCCGCATGACCGAGGACATCCTCGGCGGCCTGGGCGAGAAGCTCCAGCCCGAACTGATCTCGCCGCTGGTCACCTACCTCGCCCACGAGTCGTGCGAGGCGACCGGGCGGGTGTTCTCCGTCGGTGGCGGCCGCGTCGCCGAGGTGTTCATCGCCGAGACGGTCGGCTACACGAACACCAGCGATCTCACGCCCGAGGATCTCGCCGCCCACTGGGGCGACGTCACGGCCCAGGACGGCTACGCGGTGCCGGCAACCATCGCCGACGAGACCGCGCTGTTCCTCAAAGCGCTGTCCTGAGGCCACGCCCGGACGCCATCCAGATTCTCGCGAACAACTGCGCGTTCTGAGCGCGTACTTGTTCACGAGAACGGCTGCCGGGGTCGTTTGCGGCGACGTCCGGCCGCGACACTGGCATCGTGATTTCGGTCGAGGACTTCCAGGCACAGGCAGCAGAGTGGCTGGCGACCAATCGAGCACATGCCCCGCGTGACTACGGGGCGATCTGCCCTCCGGATCTCGTCGACGCAGGACTCGACTGGCAGCGACGGCTGACCGCCGACGGGTGGGCGGGAATCCACTGGCCGGTCGAGCACGGGGGCCGTGGATTGACGGCGGAGCACAACGGTGCCTGGCTGCTCGAATGCGCGCGTGCCGGGGTGCCCGCCGTGTTCAACATGGTCGGATTCGTGCTCGCTGGTGGCGCGATCATGCGGTACGGCACACCAGAACAGCAGGCAGCGCACCTGCGTGCGACGCTGGCGACGGAACACGTGTGGTGTCAGCTCTTCTCCGAACCGGGCGCCGGCAGTGACCTCGGCTCGTTGTCGACACGGGCCGAACTCGACGGCGAGCGCTACGTGGTCAACGGCCAGAAGGTGTGGTGCTCGGGCGGGCGCTACAGCAATTGGGGCATCCTGATGGCTCGGACCCGACCGCTCGAGGAGGCACCGAAACACGACGGGATCTCGTTCTTCCTGTGCCCGATGGACCTCCCCGGCATCGAGGTCCGCCCGCTGAAGCAGATGACCGGCGAGGCCGAGTTCGACGAGGTGTTCTTCACCGACGTCTCGCTCCCGGCCGACTGCCTGCTCGGCCCGCTGCACGGAGGTTGGGGGGTCGGAATGGCGGTGCTCACCAGCGAGCGCGGCCACATCGGCACGTCGGTGATCGGGCTCGAACGGCGACTCGACCAGATGGCCCACCTCGCCGAAGGGCGCGACCTCACGGCGATCGAACGTCAACAACTCGCCGGTCTTCTGACGAGCGGCAGCGCCATGAAGGCAATGGCACAACGCCAGGGCCCAGTGGCATCGACGGCCGCCTCGCTGATGAAGCTCGGCATCACCGAGATGATGTTCGAGGTGGCGATGCTCCGAGGTGGCCTCGACGGCCCGCAGGCCATGCTCGACGGCCCGAGCGCCACCGGCATGCTCGCCGCGCCGGGCGGCCGGATCGCCGGCGGATCCAGTCAGGTGCAGCGCAACATCATCGGCGAGCGCCTGCTCGGTCTCCCCCGCGAACCCAAGCCGACCTGACGATTCGCATGCGGCGGCGAGCCGTCGCCATGATGGCCCGGTGCGCGTTGCCTCGTCCGATCACGTCAGTGTTGCAATCCACGAGTTCGGAGGCGCCGGCCGGCCGCTGCTGCTCTCGCACGCAACCGGCTTCCACGGCTACTGCTACCTCCCGATCGCCGACGAGCTGAGCGACGAATTCACGTCGTACGCGCTCGACTACCGCGGCCACGGCGACACCGCTCGCCCTGACGACTGGCACGTCGAGTGGGGCCGCTACGGCGACGACGCGCTCGTCGCCGCGCGTGCCGTCGCCCCCGACGGCGGCCTCGTCGGGTTCGGGCACTCGATGGGTGGCGCAGGGTTGCTGATGGCTGCTCATCGCGATCCGGGCCTGTTCGACCTGATCGTCGCCTTCGAGCCGATCGTGTTCCCGCCTCGCGAGGTCGACCCCCACGACGGCACGGAGAACAACGGAACGATCCTGTCGAGAGGAGCACGCAAGCGACGGGCCGCCTTCGACACGTTCGACGATGCGATCGCCAACTACTCGTCGAAACCGCCGATGATGGCGTTCGATCCGGACGTGTTGCGCCTCTACGTGGCCCACGGCTTCCGCCCCGCACCCGAAGGGGTCCGCCTGAAGTGCGATCCCGAACACGAAGCACGCACCTTCGACACCGGTGGCGCCCACGCGACCTGGGCAGACCTCCCGGAGATCGCGACGCGGGTGGTCGTGGTGGCCGGCAAGGTCGACGAGTTCGGTCCTGCTGCCATCGCCAAAGACATCGCCGGCGCCCTGCCGAACGCGTCGTACATCGAGAACGACGCCTGGAACCACTTCGCCCCGTTCATCGACCCGACGGCGATGGCACAGCTGGTACGCGACGCCGCAACCCCGTGACAGCCCCCATCTACGATGGGAGACATGACCGACACCGCAATTCCCGCATCGACGTTTCCGGTGCCGATGTCGCTGTCGCCCTCGCGGGTGTCGTCGTTCACGTCGTGTCCGATGCAGTTCCGCTTCTCGAGCATCGAGAAGCTGCCCGAGCCTCCGGGCGTGGCCACGTCCAAGGGCACGATCGTGCACCGGGCGCTCGAGCTGCTGTTCGTGCGCCCGCCTGCTGACCGCACTCACGAGGCGTTGGCCGCCGACATGGCGGCAGCGCTCGACGAGTACCGCACGCACCCCGACTACGTTGGCTTGCGGCTCGAAGGCGACGCGATCGACCGCTTCGACCGCGACTGCCATGCGTTGATCGACAAGTACTTCGCCATGGAGGATCCGACCACCGTGCGCGAGATCGGCCTCGAACTCTGGATGGAGGCACCGGTCGGCGACCTCACGCTGCGGGGCATCATCGATCGGCTCGAACTCGACGCCGACGGCGAACTGGTCGTCACGGACTACAAGACCGGCCGTGCACCGTCGGGGAACTTCGAACAGAAGAGCCTCGCCGGCGTCCACTTCTATTCGTTCCTGTGCGAGGCGGTGTTCGGCAGGCGACCGGCGAAGGTCCGCCTGATGTACCTGGCGTCCGGTGAAACGATCGAAACGGTGCCGTCGGCGCAGTCGGTGAAGTTCATCACGACACGAACCACCGCGGTGTGGTCCGCGGTCGAGCGGGCGTGCACCACCGGCGACTTCCGCCCTCGCAAGAGCAAGCTGTGCGACTGGTGCTCGTTCCAGCAATGGTGCCCGGCCTTCGGCGGCAACCCGTCGCTGGCAGCCACCGAAGCAGTTGCCGCCTACAACGAGCTGCTGGCGGGCCCCGTAGCATCGGGAACCTGATGACCAGCAACGACATGGCGGGCGCACCGTCGCCGCTCGACGAGGCCGACGCCCACTCCCTCCTCGGGCACCCCGATCCCGAACCGATCGACGTCGGCCCGTTCCCAATCGTTCCCGGCCAGGGTCACCTCGGCCCCCAGGTCGACGCGTTCGACCAATGGGTCGACGACGCGCTGGAGTTGTTGCGCGGCAACCCGATCGCCGATCGCGTGTTTGCCACCGCAAGCCACGTCGGCGACTTCTCGCTGATCTGGCACGGCATTGCCATCACCCGAGCCATCGTCAAGGGCCGCCCCGATCAAGTGGTGGTGCTCGCCGTGATGCTCGGCGCCGAAAGCCTGCTGGTCAACCAGGGCGTCAAACGATTGTTCCGTCGCGAACGCCCCACCACCACCGGCGACGACCGACTGCAGGTACGCAAGCCGACGACATCGTCCTTCCCATCCGGCCACGCGAGTTCTGCGGCATTCGCTGCCATGGTGCTGTCCGGCTGGGACGGCCCGAAGCTCGGCATGCTCTGGTGGAAGGTCGCCGCGATCGTCGGGATCAGTCGCGCCTACGTCCGGATCCACCACGGATCCGACGTGGTGGCCGGCGCCATCGTCGGCACGCTGCTCGGCCTGGTCGGCCGACGCATCGCCAAGCGTTTCGCTCCCTGAGGCGCGGACTCAGCCGTCGAGCGACGTCATCCACGAACTGACATCGGCGACGAAGCGATCGAAGTCGACGAGACGATCGACCGATGCCAGCACGATCCGGTCATCGACCTGTGCGTACTGGTGCACCAACACGTTGCGGAATCCGACGCCCACGTTCGTTTGCTGGAACGTCGAACGCTCCACGCGGGCGGGCCGTGCGTTCGGCGAGTTCGAGCGGTGCGGTGTTCGCGACGACGGGTTCGACGCCGGTCGGCACGGCCACGTCCCACGCATTCGGTGCCTCGCCGGGCCAGAACGCTGCAACGTCGAGATCGGAGGCCGTGTGTTGGTCGCCCCGAGCCCGACTTCCGAACACCAGCGCAAAACACGCTCCGGCTCGGCGCAGGACCGAAATCGTCTCGTGTTCGAGCGCCCGGACGTCCATGATCGAGAATGTAGATGCCCGCGGACGCGTGCGACCGGGGCCCTCGCCCTCGGCGCTCAGACGGCGTCGGTGGTGACGACGGCTTCGACCAGAGTGGCCGGTTCGGCCGTGAGGAGGGTGCGTACATCCAGCAACAGGTCGGCGACCTCACCCGTCGAGACGAGTTCGCGTTGCATCATTCGGGCAAGTGCGCCGTCGATGACACCCAGTGCTTCGGTGATCACTGCTTCGGAGGCGATGCGCTCATCAGTCATTGGTTGACACGGTACCTGTGTCGCGGCGCTCGCGCGCACCAGCGCCGTCATGTCGAAGGTGTCACACAACGTTTACGATGCGGCCATGGAGTTCGCTGGACGCAACGTCGTGGTCACGGGAGCCGGGCGGGGCATCGGAGAGGCACTCGCTCGGGAGTTCCACGCTCGGGGAGCGAACGTGGTGGTGGCCGACCTCGCCGGGGCCGATCACGTCGCTGCCGAGTTGCAACGGGCGACCGCGATCACCGCCGATGTCAGCACCGAGGCGGGCAATGCCGCCCTCGTCGGCGCGGCCCGCGATGCATTGGGTTCGATCGACCTGTTCTTCTGCAATGCCGGTGTCGGCATCGGCGGTGGCGTGATCGAGACGCCCGAGGACGACTGGGAACTGGCCTTCGCCGTCAACGTCCATGCACACCGATGGGCAGCGAAATACCTGCTGCCCGACTGGCTCGAGCGCGGCGAGGGCTACTTCTGCTCCACCGCATCGGCGGCGGGCCTGCTGATGCAGATCGGGTCGGGGCCCTACACGCTCACGAAGCGGGCGGCGGTTGCGTTCGCCGAGTACATGGCGGTCACCTACGGCGACGCCGGAGTCAAAGTCACCTGCCTCTGCCCGCAAGGCGTGAACACGGCGATGTTGCATGCGGGCGACGACGCCGTCAGCGGGAGCAACGTGGTCAAGGCGGCCGGTGTCGTCCTCGAGCCGGCCGATGTCGCAGTCGAGGTCGCCGATGCGATCGAGGCCGAGTGCTTCTTCGTGCTCCCCCACCCCGAGGTGGCCGACTACATGACGCTCAAGGCAACCGACCCCGAACGCTGGCTGGGCGGCATGCGCAAGCTGCAGCGACGCACCATCGGCGCCTGACGGCATCGATCGACATGCACCGGTCGCCCGCCTCGCTCGCCCGGCTCGGGCTGCGGATGGGTGAACCGATCCGGTTCCGACGCAACGACAAGGGTCGATGGATCGTCGGGCGTGTCACCGGCATCGAGTACGACGGCAGCATCGCCATCCGCGACCCCGACGGCTCGGCCCGGTCGTTGCGCGCCGAACGGGTCGAGATCCGCCGACCCGGCTCGCGCGGTCGGCTGAAATGGTGCGTCGTGAGCGACGTCGCCGTCACCTGGGAGCAGTTGGAGATGTTCGACCCGACCGATTCGTGATCCCCAGGCACCACCGATGAGCCAAACCGCCTCATACGGTCGGTTCGCTCATCGTGGCGGTCGGTCACGAGAACGTGCGGCCGCCGTGGCGTGTCACGACGACAGACCGTGCGCGACCAGGTACGCGCGCATGACCTCGGCGGAGATGCGACCGCGATCGCTCACGGCAAGCCCCTGCGAAGCCGCCCAGGCACGGACTTCGGCGGTCGATGGTGCTCGGTGCGGGACCGCTCCGGCCGACACGAGATCAGCGGTCCGTTCCTGTCCGACACGTTCGTGCGTCGCGTGCTCGACGGCGGCACCGAAGAACCGGAACGTCCACTCCTGTGCGAGCTGGCGCGTCTCCGCGAACACGATCGGAATCGTCGGATACCTCACAGCGGCCTCGGCGAGCTGAGTGGCGACCGACGCCGGACGCACGTGGCGCAACTTGAAGATCGCCGAGTAGCGGTCCTCGACCACGATCGCCGCCACCCGGCCAGACTCCGTGGCAAATGCCGAGAGTTCCGCGAGCAGCATCCAGAGCTTGCCGCCGACGATCGTCGACACCAGATCGTCGACGCTCTTTCGTTCGACGACGGCGACCACCCGACGATCGGCTTCGACGGCGTAGTCGCCGACGGGGAGCGCCCGCTTGGCGGTCGTGGCCTGCTGCTCGGCGAACTTCCAGGCGTACCGCTCGCGCGTGTCGACGAACACCTCGAGTTCGTGCCCGGAGGCCCGCGCTGTCGGCACTCGCACGCTTGGCCGAGCCTGCTTGCTGGTGCGAGCCGACTGCCAGAACACCATCTCGCGTCCGCGGGCGGTGGTGAACACGAACTGCGAGCGGTTCTCGCGCCCCCGATCGAGCACGAGGTCGACTGCCACCCCGCGTCGTACGCACGACCGAACGGCAACCCGCTCGACGATGTCGACCTCCTCCGGCGACGGCCATGCGTCGGCCGGGTGGCAGTAGATCTTGCTCGTGCGCGGCCACGTGTCCTTCGCCTTCAGCACGACCGCACCCGAAGCGAGCGGGATCCGCAACAGATACGGCAACGACGACGACTCGTCGGGGTTGCGGGCGATCACGAACTCCTCCACGCCTGCCACCGTAGAGCCCGGCAGTGCCGCTCAGCCGGAGCGCAGGTTGCGCAGGTCAGCGCGTCCCGCGACCCCGAGCTTGCGGTAGACGCGCTGCAACAGGTTGTCGACGGTCCGGACCGACACGTCGAGGTGCACGGCGACCTCCTTCGAGGTCCGGCCTGCCGCTACCAGGGTGGCGACCTCGGCCTCCCGCAGCGTCAGCGAGGCCAGTCCGGCGTGGCTGGCGAGAGCGGGCGTGGCCGCAGTCGGTCGTCGACCACGCAGCGCCATCACCTGCGACCGGAGCCGGTCAGCGACGACGGCTCGCCCGCGGCGGCGTTCGATCCACGACGCCTGGTTGATCGCCTCGGCCGCGAACACGAGTGCGCCGGACGCCTCGAAGCGAGCTGCGACCTCGATGAGGGCGTCGGCGTCGTCGGCGTCGAACGCTCGACCGTGGTCGATGCGCGCCGCGCCGAGGGGCCCCTCCACCAGGTCGGCGAGCGCGGCGAGGCGATCGACCCACTCGCTCCGGCCGATCCGGACGAGGTCGTGCAGGGCGAGGATCTCCATGCCGATCTCGCCGCTGTCATGGGCTCGGTCGGCGGCTCCGATCAGTCTGGTGGATCCCCCACGCAGGTCGCCGGCGACGATGGCCGCCCACGCCCGGGCGCGCTCGACCTCGGAGGCCATCATGGCGAGGCGTGTCTGTGGAGATGCGTCGAGCGCGTCGAGCGCGCTGCGGGATGCGCCGTGATCCCCCATCTGTGCATGCGCGAGCAGCGCACCGCCTCGAGCCCAGGCCAGGTGGAGACCGAGATTGAGGTCGAGTGCGGCCGACGCCGCGAGCTCGAAGAGCCGGACGGCCTCCGGGTAGTGGCCCTGGTCGAGCATCGAGCGGCCGCGCACGACGCCGGCCCACATCACACCGTTGGTGACGGCCATGTCCGACGCGGCGCCGAGAACGAACGAGGTGAGCTCGTCGGCTTCGACGAACCGACCCGCCTCGGCGAGTCCGAAGCCGCGGATGAGTGCGTGGAGTCCGGCGGACTCGAGCATCGCCTGATCGCCCAACGCCATTCGCTCGTCGAGCGACGCCTGCGCCAGCTCGGCAGCCTGCTCGCATCGCCCGATCACGACGAGCGCCGGCCCGGCAGCCGTGGCGGCTTCGACGAACTCACGGCCCGAGCCGGTGTCGAGGAACGGTTCGACACGGCGCAATGCCTCGTGCGGACGGCCGAGCATCAGTTCGATCACCCCGCGCAGACCGAGCACCTCCGCTGCCCACGGACCCTCGGAGAGTTCGTCGATCGCGGCGTCGAGCATGGCAACCGCGTCGTCGACCTCGTCGAGGTGGATGCCGAGATTGACCGCTCGCGTCATGGCGATCAGCGCTCGTTCCTCGTCGTCGTGACCGTGCAGGTCGTGGAGCACGGAATCGGCCTCCCGATTGCGGCCGATGTCGGTGAGGAGTTCGGCGAGCAGAAGCGCCAGTTCGGTCGTCCGTTCGGCGGCGGCGATCGCTTCACACAGGCGGATCGCCAGCGGCAACTCCCCCTGCTTGTGCGCCGCTCGGGCTGCGCCCACCACGTGGTCGATGTCCAGGGGGGCACCGGCGGCGAGCCGTACCGCAGCGACGGTCACCGGGTCGGTGCCTGCTACGTCGCCGACGAGCGCCAGCTCCGCCAGGAGTCGCCGAGCAAGGCTCCGGCGCCGAAGCCCGCCCATCTCCTGCAGCCGGGCGGACCCAACGACCCGATCGGTGATCTCGATGCTCTGCGTGCGATCGCCATCGACGAGCGAGATCAGCGCCTGCGCCTCCAACGCGACCAACACCTCGGGACCGACGAGTCGTTCGACCACCTCCACATCGATGCGGGGAACGAGCGCAACGAGGTCGAGAGCCTCCAATTCCTCCGGTGCCAACGGATCGATCACCGGAACGAGACGTGCCAGCGTGGCGCTGGCCAGGCGGAGTTCGCCGCGCTGGCGCCACACGCCACCGGCCCGAACGAGCGTGCCCGTCTCGACGGCCGCGTGGATCTGGTCGACGATCGCGACCGTCGCACCGCCGACGAGCCGGGTCAGCGATCGGATGATCCGTGGTTCGACCGATCCGCCGAGCACGGTCGCGGTCAGTTCGGACACCCCGGCGTCGTCGATGTCGGCCAGGTCCGCTGTGTGGAACCCGACTGCGACGGTCGCGAGCGACGCGGGAAGCTTCGTGGTTCGGCCGGTGACCAAGACCAACGGCACGCCGCAATCGGACACTCCGGCGAGGGCCATCGCCGACATGTGGTCGACGAAAGCGACGTCGTCGACGACGATCGGCGTTGCACCGTCGGCGACGACGAGGAGCGCCGAGATGGCCCACGCCAGCAGATCGGCGTCGAGTGTCGGGCGTTCGCCGAAGCTCGTCTGCAGGAGCGGCGACAGGGATGCAAATTCGATCGACGACGTCGACCGATCGGCGCGGACGCTGATCGGCTCCCCGGCAGCCCGAGCGACCGCCATGGCGAACTCGGCTGCTCCGGACGCAGGTCCGCCGCGCACGACGACTCCCCGCACCGACGGGTCGGTCAGCGCGGAGGCTGCGTCCGCGCCGATGTGTCCGTGACCGATGAACTCGAGGTGCTCGCACGACGCCGCTGACACGCGGTCATCGTAGAAAATTCGGTCACTCGTGTGGACACCCGGCGAGGGGCTGGTGCGCAGCGTTCTCAGAGCAACCCGTCGAGTGGAATCACGTCGAGATGGACGAGGCGTTCGCCGTCGCGCGGGTACCTGCCGACGGTCGGTGGCCGGCCGGGGATCACGATCGGGCGGAGGTCGCCGACCTCACCGTCGGTGCGGTACTGCTCGAACTCCTCGATCACCACCCGGTACCGGTACCGCAACGTGTTCACGGCGCCGGGTATCAGGGTGCCCTGCCACCTGAACGGGCGGCCCGGCGGGGATGCCACCGTGATCAACGGAGTACGGGGCAAGCTCTCGGGGATCGTGATCGGCTCCCAGTCGACGTCGCTGTTCGTGGGCAAGAGCTGGCGTTCGAGGTGGGCTCGAACCACCGGTGTGGCCCGGTCGATGGTGGTGGTCGAGAAGCTCGAGCCCTGCACGAGGACGTTGACATTGCGTGTGAAGGTGCCGCTGACGGTGACCGTGGCGGTGCGACCTGGCGCCACCTGCACGATGTCGGCCAGCACCACCGGCGACAGCGACAGCTTCGTCTCGTCCGGATCGGCGGCCACGATCGCATTCGGTTGCCAGCGGGCGAGGGCGAGGCGGACGAACGGCCAGTAGGCGCCGAGGTCGAGGTCGACGTCGCAGTACCACATGTCGCGAGCGACGTTGAACCGCACCCGGTGTGGCACCGCTCGCACGACCGGCCCCCCGGGCGGGCGCAGCGCAATCGAGTTGCGAAGGCGGGCGGGGAAGGTGGCGTCGGTCATCGAACTGACGACGGTGCCGGCGGCATGGATCGGGTCGCGACCCCACTGCGACACGAAGGGGACCTGGTCGGGCGTGGGCTGGGCGGTGCCGGTGCGGTAGAGCACTGCCAACTGTTCACCGAGGCCCGACGACCACCACGGCCGCTCCAGCCAGATGCGCACGCCCGCCGTGGTGCGGGTGCTCGTGGCCGTGTTCCCCGACGTCGACCGTTCCCACCCGAAGGTGGGGATCACCGAGTGCACGTTCGGGGCTGCCGGGCGCGCCGACGCCTTGACCGTGCGGCGTGTGACGTTCGACCGGTGGCTGATCGGGTTGGTGACGAAGCGCAGCGTGAGCGGTGTGTCCGACGGGATCACCCCGTTGACGCGGGTGAGCTTGGCCTTCGTGTCGCCGGGAGTGGACGAGATTGCGTACGCGACCGGTTCGTCGTCGGCGCCGACGGTGCCGTCGTCGCGGCGGAACGTGACGACCGCGGCGCCGGGGTCTTTGGCGATCGGGCCGGTGAGGCGCACGGTGCCGAGCGCGATGCCGGTGGCTGCGACGTCGAGTTCGAGGCCGTCGACGCCGTCGGGGAACTCGACGGTGCGGGTCTCGACGAAGTGGTCGAGGAATGCTCCGGTTGCCTCGAGCGAGTAGTCGATCCGCCGGTACTTGGTGTCACCGTGGTCGTGGCGAGCGCGGATCGAGCTCTCGATCACGCCGTCGGCGCCCGCGGTTCCCGTGCGGTCGAGTTCGGTGGCGACGACCTGCACGGTCTCCTGCCGCGGGCGCGGGGTGCCGGGGCCGTCGTCGATGCCGGCGGTCCAGCTGGCCAGCAGGTCGAGGCGCCCGGTGCTGGTGCCATGCCAGCGGGCAGGCACCGTCACCTGGCTGGCGGTCTCGGCGAGCAGCCGGTCGATCACCGTGAACGCAGTGGGCGGATTGATCTCCGGGTCGCGCAGGGGGTCCTTGACGGCGTGGACGAGCGTCAGGGTCTGCCAGGGGGTGAAGGTCCAGTTGAGTCCGTCGACGATGCGCTGACCGAGCGGCGTCGCCGCCAGGTCCTCGACCGACCTCGGCCAGTCGGGAGCGTTCGGGATCACCTTGCGGGCGATCCACTCGGCCAGCCCGAAACGCGTGAGGTCCTCGCGATCGAACACGCTCGACAAGCGCAGCGGCAGCGTCGTCGCCTTGGGCAGGCGCACGACCAGCTTCGAGTTGGCCTCGTCGTAGTCGACCGAGAACGAGTCGGCCTCCTCGACGACGAGCAGCACGCTGGTGGCCTCTGGCCAGAACCGTCCGCCGATCGGGATGCCGCTGACGATTGCTCCGGGGAGGATCGAGCCCTCCTTCGTGCGGAGCTGCAGCCGACGGGCGAGCGGATCGGGGAGGTGGTCGACGCCGAGCGGTGTGCCGATCGGGACGAAGCGGGCGGCGCCTTCGTCGTCGGGATCGACGGCAGCCGGGTCGACCTGGCTGCGAGGGTCGAGGTGCAGTGTGTAGGCGTCGCGAGTGGCGAGGTCGCCGTAGCGAGTGACGTCGGGGCGCCCGACGGCGTCGTCGATCGCTCCGTGGCGCTCGACTTCGACCTGGGTCGATCGGGGCGGGAGCAGGTGGCGGGCGGCCAGCCCCTCGGCGGGGACGTCGCGGGTGGTGCTTCGCAGGACGACTCGGTTCAGTTCCTCGCCGGGCAGGCGCGGTGCGGTCATCACGACGCCGGGGCTGCCGACGGGATCGAGGCGGCCGAACAGGATCGGTGCGGTCTGCTCTCCGACGGGATCGGACGTTGCGTCGGGCTCGGGGCCATTGCCGGCGATGTCGACCAGGCGTGCCCGCAGCCGGTACCGGCGTCCGTAGCGCAGCGGCACGAGGGTGCCGGGCGTCGGGCGGTAGCGGGCGACCACGGGCACACCGGGCAGGGGGTCGGGGTTGGCGTCGGCGACCTGGTCCTCGGGGTCGATCAAGCGGCCGGGTTTCGGGGCGACGGGGCTCCAACCGTCCCAGCGCAACTGCTCCTCGCCGAGGTACAGGTCGCCGGCGTCGTCGGCGACGGGCACTTCCGACACCCAGCCCTCGTCGACGTCGAGCGGGATCGGGTCGCCGCCATCCACGTCGAGTCGGCCGTCGCGGATCACCACCGATCGCCAGGTGGCCGAACCTTCGGGTTGCACGTCGAGGCGATACCCGCGCACGACGTCGTCGGCGTCGAGCTCCAGGTTGTTCGGGTCCGTGTTGAGCTTGTCGACGACGATGTCGCCCTTCTGGAACGCGGTCTGGTGGAACTTCTGCGAGCGAGCGATGCGGGTGACGGCGATGCCGCTGGCGCGCATCGTGGGTGTGGTCTCTGTGGTCGGCGTCGACCGTGACCGGCGGGCGTTGCGCAGTTGCACCGTGCCGCCGAGGCCAATCGCCTTGAGGGTGGTGGCCTCGACGTCGAGCGTTTCGGTCGAGTACCGGGCGGTGTCGCCGAGGCGGAGGAACCCGTTGGTGGTCAGGTCGCTGTCGATGCCGGGGGTGAGCACGAACCGGTCAGCGTCGGCGGTGCAGCGGGTCCACGGAGACGGGTCGGTGGTGAACGAACGGGAGCTTCCGGCCACGGACACTGCGTCAGGGTGTCCACCGAGGATCAGCGCGAGCAGCTCCCAGCCGATGTTCGGGACCAAGTCGACGACGAGCCGCAGCGGCCGCAGCAGGGGTGCGTGGGCGGCGCAGGCGGTGGTGAGCTGGTGGAAGTCGACCTGGGGCGGGCGCACCCAGCTGATGCGGCCGACGCGGTCGCCGAACTCGGCGCCGGTGTCGGGTGGGTCCTCGTTGCGGACGCGTGACAGGTAGCGGCGGAACTCGAGGATGTCGCGGCGGGCCGCTTGCGCCGGTGGCAAGCCGAGTGGCGGCGCCTCGGGAACGAAGCCGAAGTTCGCGAGCGTCGTCTCGAGTTCGGCGACGAGCTGGTCGTCGTCGAAGTCCTTGGCGCGGTTCTCGTCCCAGAGCCCGACCGATTCGAACGCGGCGAACAACCCGGTGGTCGGGTCGGCGCCGACGGGCAGATGGTCGCCGTCGGGTCCGATCGACTGGGCGACGTTCACGTAGGCGTCGCGCCAGCGGTTCGCCAGCCGGGTCTGGCGGAACGAGCGGATGCGTCGCTGGCTGCGTTGGGTCGGCGGCATGTAGCCGCGGACCGGCAGGCCTGGCTGGAAGATCGTCGACCACCACGCTGCGTTGGGCTCGTCGCTGACGACCAGCGCCGGGAAGGTCTCGCTCCGGGTCCCACGGCGGAAGGTGAGGGTCCAGTCGATCGGCTGGTTCGGCCAGTCGAGTGCGGTCGGGAAGTCGCTGAGTTTCCCGTTGGAGCTCTCAGGGACGAGACGGAACGCGACGTGCGCCGACACGACGGGCTGCACGACCGGGTCGCCGATGATGATCGGGTCGAGCTCGCTGCCACCGTCGTCGACCAGGACCGGCGGCCGGTCCTCGGTGGGCGGGCCGATCGGCCCCTCCTCGTCGTCGGGGACGAGCGGGATGACGTCCTGCAGGCCCTTGGGCAGGGCGGTGAAACGCATGGCGTGGGTGTTGGGCATGTCAGGCAGCTCCGTAGGCGTCGCAGTAGTCGTTCCAGGCGACTTCGTCGTACTGATCGGCGAAGGTGGGGTCGGCGGCGTCGGCCTTCAGGCTGCGCTCGAAGGTGATCGTGATCGGCGGTGTCGGGACGAGCGGCACGGAGATGTCGATCTCCAGCGTCCCGCGTCCGTAGAGCGTTCTGGCGGTCTTGCCGTTCTTGGTGCGCTCCTCATAGCCGAGTTCGAGCGTGAGCGTGATGCTCGCCGACACCGGCCCGGCCGACACGCTGCCGTTGATGCGGAAGTAGGCGAGGAACTTCGCGGTGTCCACGCCGTCTTGCTTGCTGACGAGCAGAACCACGCCGATCATGGTCGACACCGACCCGGATGCGACCCCGAGGTCGATGGCCACTTCGGCACCCGCTTCGAAGCCGAGTTCGAGGGTTTCGAGGCCGTCGGCACCGAACGCGAGCGCAACGTAGCCACCGCCGCCGATGCAGAAGACGGTGAGGCGGAACGGATCGTCGCGTGTCGACAGGGCGAAGCGGATGCGGACCGGGTCGCCGGAGAACGGGATGTCGAGGCCGGCGATGAACCGCACGTTGCGGAGCGCGAACACGCCGAAGGTGATGTTCGGGATCGGGAGCGCGAGGCCGACGGCGATTCGATCGGGCAGGACGTCGACCTCGAGGCCGCCGGTGCCGAAGCTGAGGTACTTGCTCAGCGTCTCGATGTAGGCGAGGTCGCCGCCGAAGGAGACGTCGCCGACTTCGACGTCGGTGTCGGCTTCTCGCCCGTCGACGCTGGTGAACGTGACCCGGTCGACCTCGATGCGGATCAGCGGCACGGCGCCGGTCGGGATGTTGAGCGAGAACGCCGACAGTTCCCCCTCGATCCGGCTGCTCGGCGTGCCGGCGACGCCGTCGAGCGGGGTGCGCACGAGCGCGTCGAGGCGGAACGTGCCGGGCTCGAAGATGCCGAGTGGGTCGGGTTGTAGGTCGGGCGTCCAGCGGATCAGCGCCTCGATCGCCGTGGGGGTGCGGCGCGACGTGATCGACAACGCCGTGCCCGGTGCCGGTTCGCCGGGTGTGAGCGTGACCGCCCTGATGATGTCGAGCAGCGAGATCCCGCCGAGCAGCTTGGGTGAGGCCGGGCCGGCGAAGAAGCTCGCCGGGTCGAACGTGCCGGTGCGCAGTGCGGCGGGATCGCCGGCGGCGACCCCGAGGGATCGGGACAGCCCCCGGATCTCCAGGTCGGGCGTAGCGACACCGCCGGACTTGTTGCTACCCGGACCGGGCTCGAACTCCTGGCCGGGTGGGCGACTGAACCGCAGCGGCACCCCCGCCGCTCCCCCGATGGTTCCCCACAGGCCGCCGGCGTTCGTGGTGGAGTCGAAGCCGTCTGATCGGTACACGGGGTCGTAGGTGATCGTGGTGGTGCCAAGCGAGTTGGCCGAGATCGACTCGACCTCCTCCAGCCGCACCTCAGCGGCGGCCATGTCGGCCCAGAAGCGACGGGGACCCACCGTGCTCGGACCGGTGTCGCCCTGGGTCGTCGGCGACAGGTCGAAGCGGATCGTGTCGGTCGTTGCCGACGTGGCGCCTCGCCGCTGGTCGAGCGGCGCCGCGTAGGCGACCCGCTGGCCCGAGACCTGCGCCGACCGGCGGGCGGTGTCGCCGTAGCTGTTCCACGCGTTGCGGACCGTGGCCATCTGGTCCTCGTTCTCCGCGAACGTCGAGTTGATGAACGCCATCGGCATCCGCAGATCGATCGGCTGACCGTCGCGGTCGATCGCCGTGGCATGGAAGACCACGTCGGCATCGCTGATCGCATCGGCAGGGAAGAAGCAGTCGCCTTCCGGCACCCCCGACCCGGGAAGTTCCTTCTTCTTGATCTCCGGCGTCACCCTGGTGGTCAGTCGCACGGATCGGAACGGGAGTTGGCGTCCCTCCGTCGGGAGCCCGACGGCTGCTGGCCCGACGTGTTCGAGTAGGGGCTGGGTGATCTGGATGAAGTCGCGTCGTTCGAGCACCGCGGTGCGGTTGCCGCCTGCGCCGACGAACTTGCGCTCGGTGATCGACACCAGGGCGGCCCTGTGACCGAACGGCATCAGGTACCCCCGCTCGACGACGCGCACGAACTGGTCACGGGCGAACGTCGATCGATGGCGCCATTCGATGAGGCTGATCCCGGTCGTGTCGCTGACGTCGGCGAAGGTCTGTCCGACGTCGAGCGTGGCACCCAGCGCCGAGAGCATCAGTGCGTCCACCGGCACCGGCACCGGGCCGGTCGTCGAGCCCGGGAGGAACTCGTCGGTCGTGAGCCGCACGAGCGAGATGCGGTCGCGCTGGTGCATCGACGCCGGGAACGGTTCGTTCTCGGAGTCGGCGCTCTCTGCGTTGGTCAGGAAGTTCTCGATCTCGGGGTCGGGCGACCACACGGCCCGGATCACGCGATCCGGCGACGGCGCCTCCGACAGCTCGCCCATCGTTCCGCCCGATCGTTCCTCGGGCGCCCGGGCGGCGAGCCGGGCATGCCACAGCTCGGGGCGTTGGCTCCTCAGCCCGGCGAACGGCAGGGTTCGTCCGACGAATCCGGAGCGGCGGTTCGGGGAGATCTGCAGCCGCCACGGCGCCTCGATCGAGGTCTCGAACGGCCCGGGCGGCTCCGGGCGGAACACGCCGATGAGGGTCCCCGTCGGTCGCGGTGGTCCATCGCCGTCGGCGCGCCGGGCGCCCTTCGGTGCGAGGAGCAGCCAGTCGTTCCAGTCGAGCAGCGTCCGCGCGTTGTAGGGCAGGCCGCCGGCCAGCAGCTCCTTCGGGATCAGGAAGCCGAGCCGGGTCGGCCCTGCGAGGCGGGCCTCGAGCGAACCCTGGCCCGGGTTCACAGCAGGGAACCCGAGCGCCCGCTCGAGCAGGGCCTGCGGCGGGAACGTGATGATCACGTTGGCGTCGCTCGTGGGGTCGACCAGCACGAGGCGTGGCACGGCGGGAATCCGGTCGACGATGAGGTTGAAGCCGTCGAGCCGCAGGCGGACCAGGTCGTCGGGTCGCCGGATGATCGTCGAGAACGACGGCTCCGGCACCCCGGCGGGGAGCTGCCACGGGCCGACCTCGGGTCCGTTGCCGACGGCCTTGGCCGACCCACCGAGCTTCGATTCCGCCGCGATCACGACGCCGGCCGCGCTCGCGAACTTCAAGAAGGTCCGTCGCTGCAGCCCTTGACCCCATACCGGTGTGTCGTCGTCCGTTCCCACCACGTCTCCCGTTCTCGACAAGTGGTGTCGACAGTACGAACGGATCGGACCGCTGTCGTGAGTAGTGATTGCTCACGACAGATCGAGCATCAAGTTCGCACGCCAGCCAACTCCGTGACACCCCCTGGTCATGATGGAGCCATGACCGTTGTCGAGGATCCAGTGCACGGCGAGCCGCCTGCCGGGTCTCGGTTCGGTGATGGGTTCCACTGGTATCGGGCGGATCCTTCACCGGGGTTCGATCCGGTCGTCGACATCGCCATCGGCGCCGACGCTGGCCTGGTGGGCCCGGAATGGATTGCTGCGGCGGTCGAGCACTGCGCACAAGGGTTGTCGATGCTCGAAGCGCTCGACCCCACCAGCTTCGACCAGGCCACCACCATGGCGTGGGCCACCGGTGTCGAACAACTCCGCCGCCAAACCCACGCCGCCGCCATCGCGGTGGCCGATCACCTCGACACTGCCCAGCCGTTTCGTGATCTCGGGTTCTTCACCGCCAAGAACTGGATGAGATACCACCTGCAACTCTCCGGCCCCGAAGCCCACAGCCGGGTCCAAGAAGCCCGCCTACGCCGTGCCGTGGCCGTCTGGAACAACGCCCTCGCCGCCGGCCAGGTCGGTGTTGCGCAGACCCGGCTGATGGCACGCATCGCCGCCAACCCCCGCATCGACCCCGACGTGCTCACCTGCGGCGTCTGGCAGCTGATGGTCGACGCGATGGATTGCTCGTACGTCGAGTTCGAGCGCCGGGCCCTCACCTGGGAGGCCCTCGCCGATCCGGTCGGCGCCGCCGAGAAACTCGAACGCAACCGCCAGCGCCGCACCGCGAGCATCCACCAGAATTCCGACGGGTCCTGGAACCTCAGCGCCGTGTTCGACGATGTCGGCGGCCCCGAGTTCCTGGAGATCTTCTGCTGGTTCGTCGACCGCGAGTTCGACCGGGACTGGAAGGACGCGACACGCCGTCTCGGCGAGGGCAACGTCGATGTGAGCACGCTGCGGCGAACCGAAGCGCAACGCCGATCGGACGCGCTACTCGAGATGGCGAGGGCTGCCGCTGCGTGTCCACCCGATCGCACGCGGCCGCTCCCCACCGTCAACTTTCTCCTCGACGCCGCCACCGCCGCAGCGAGCGCCGACGGCACCGCCACCGACCCGCTCGATCATCGGGCCGTCACCTCACGCACCGACCGTGGCCACCGCATCAACCCCGACGCCATCATCGGCGTGTCGCTCTGGTCGCTCATCCGCCGCGTCGTCACCGACAGCAAGGGCGTGGTCATCGAACTCGGGCGCACCCAACGACTGTTCAGCGGGTTCGCACGCGAGGCGGTCATGCTCCTCGAGCCCACGTGCATCTGGCCGGGCTGTGATCAGCCACACACCTGGTGCCACGCCGACCATCTCACCAGCTGGACCACCCGCGGCCCCACCAACCCCGACAACGGCGCACCCCTGTGCCCACGGCACAACTACCTCAAAGAGTCCGGCTTCACCATCTGGCGAGACGACGATGGCCACTGGCACATCACCGCACCCGACGGCACCACGATCTGCTGACGCGATCCGTCGTCGGCGGCAGTCATCCGGGCCGTCGTGGCACGAGTCGCAAGCCCCGATCGGTGCGTTCGACCTCCATCGCGAAGTCGAACGCGTCGACGGCTGCGGCGAGCTCGATGTCTGCCGGGTCGCAGTGGTCGGAGCCGAGGGCCAACGTCCTTGCAGCTTCCTCGGTGGCGAGCAGTGCCGCCGCCGTGGCCGTTGCCTCGATCGGTCGCCCGATTCGGGCCCGCTCGATCAGGTCAGCGGTCAAGACGTCGTCGGCGCCACCATCGGGACGATCTTCGAACCGGCCCGTGATCACATAGGTCGGCTCGCCGAGGCCCGACGCCTCGACCGCTCGCGCTGTGGCCGATGCGACCACGAGGCTCGCCGCCCACAAGCGGGTCGCGTCCACGGCGCGCACCACGCCGTGCGTCCCCGCGGACGTGCGCTGCACGAGCGTGCGACCGTCGAGATCGGCGTTGCGGACCATCGCCGGCGAGTTGGGGAAATCGAACCCCTCGGGTCGCAGACCTCGATCCTCCCCCAGCGCCAGCGAACCGGGATTGGTCGACGTGAACGCCAGAGCTTCGTCGACCGTGCCGACGAGGTAGATCTCCTTCGCGCCCGACCCGAACGCGTACGCCGCGGTGGTGAAGGCTCGGATCACGTCGACCACCACCACGGCGCCGTCGACACCGACGAGTTCCCAGCGGGCAAGGTGACGGGCCATCAGCGCCCGCCCGAGCAGTTGACGATCGTTCCGGTGATGTACGACGCCTCGTCGGACGCCAGCCACAGGATGGTCCGAGCGACCTCGATCGGGTCGCCGCCGCGCTGCATCGGCACCGACGGCGCTACGCGTTCGACACGTCCGGGTTCTCCGCCGCTCGCGTGGATCTCGGTGTGGATCACACCGGGGCGCACTGCGTTGACCCGGATGCCTTCGGCGGCGACCTCCTTGCCGAGGCCGATCGTCAGGGTGTCGATGGCCGCCTTGCTGGCCGCATAGTCGACGTACTCCCCTGGGCTGCCGAGGTAGCTGGCTGCCGAGGACACGTTCACGATCGACCCGCCGCGGCCCCCGTGTCGGGTCGACATCCGTCGCACCGCTTCGCGGGCGCAGACGAACGCACCGATCACGTTGACGTCGAGCAACTCGCGCCATCGTTCGACCGTCATCTCGTCGAAACGCATCTGCGTGTGCAGGATCCCGGCATTGTTCACGAGCACGTCGATCGGCCCGAGTTCGTCGGCGACGGCATCGAACATCGCAACGACGGCGGCTTCGTCCACCACGTCGGCGCGAACGGCGACCGCTCGAACACCCGAGGCGACGCAGTCGTCCACCACGGCTCCGGCAGCAGCGTCGTTCCGGGCGTAGTTGACCGCGACGTGATCGCCGCGTTCTGCCGCGAGACGAGCGGTGGCTGCACCGATGCCCCGGCTCGCGCCGGTGATCAGGACGACGCGGGCCACAGGTTCAGTACGACGGGCGCACGCCAACGATGCTCGCTCGCTCCATCACGCGAACGTCGGGCCAGTAGTCGCTCGAGGCGTAGTGCTGCACCGCCAGGTTGTCCCACATGGCAACCGAGTTCGGGTGCCAGTGCAGGCGGCAGTGATACTCGAGGGTGTTGGCCTGCGCGAACAGCGTGACGAGCAGTTCGTCGGACTCGGCCGGGTCGAGGCCGACGATGCGAGTCGTGAAGAACCGGTTGACGTAGAGCAGCCGGTGGCCGGAGACCGGGTGGTGGATCACCACGGGATGCTCGACGACCGGATACTTCTCGCGCATCGCTGCCGCGTCGGCTCCACTGATCGTTCCGCCGAACGCCTGCATGTAGTCGTGCTCGGCGACGAGGCCTTCGATGCGGTCCTTGATCTCGTCGGACAGGCCCTCGTACGCGGCGTTCATGTCGCAGAACAGCGTGTCGCCACCGGTTTCGGGCACGGAGATCGCCCGCAGGATCGCCCCCTTCGACGGCACCTCGCGCCAAGTGACGTCGTGGTGCCAGCCGTTCTCGTAGCCGCCGGTGTCGGCATCCTTGGCGAACCGGACGAGTTCGGGGAGCTGGTCGTTGCTCTCGAAGAAGGGGTGGATCTCCAGCTCACCGAACCGGCGGGCGAACGCCACGTGCTGTTCAGCCGTGAGGTGCTGGTTGCGGAAGAAGAGCACCTTGTACTCGACCCAGGCCCGCGAGAGTTCTTCGAACACGTCGTCGGCGAGCGGCTTCGACAGGTCGAGGCCCTTCACGATCCCGCCGAGAGTGGCACCGACCTGACGAACCTCGAAGTGCTCCCACTCGAGCGCTGTGAGCCGGATGCGTTCGGCGGCGAGGTGGGCGACCGGCCCGATCACGGCCTTGTCGGGGCCGAAGGTGAGCTTGCGGGCGTTGAATTCGCCGATGTCACCCGACGGTTCGATCCCCTCCATCTTGGCGATCGCCGAGTTCGTGGTCTCCAGGTCGTCGTCGGTGATGCTCATCTCGTCCCTTCAGCGCAGCGCCGATCGCTGCGTCGCACACGGTACTGCCGTCCGATCCGTCGCCGATCATCGCCGCCCCGTACCGTCGAGCGCATGGGTGTACGTCTCGACGAGTCCGACGAATACATGCACGAGCTCGGCCCCGAGCCGAACTTCAACGAGAGCATGTACATCAACTGCTTCGACCCAGCGCAGGGCGTCGGCGGATGGTTCCGGATGGGCAACCGCGCCAACGAGGGAACCGCCGAGATGACGGTGTGCCTGTACCTGCCGCCGGACGTCGAGGGTGGCAACCGCCAGGTCGGGTTCATGTTCAAGCGCCCGGCGATCGACAACAACGACGCCTTCGATGCTGCGGGCCTCACCTGGACGATGGTCAAGCCATTCGAAGAACTGCGCATCGACTACGTCGGCAAGGTCGTCGTGCTCGACGAGCCCGAGCAGATGGCCAACCCGAAAGAGGCGTTCACCAACAACCCGTTCGCGGAGGCCGAGGTCCACCTCACCTTCACCGGTCAGGGCCGCTCCAGCATGTTCGGCGGTGAGCCCGACGAACCGCACGAAAAGCCGGGCGAGGAGTTCGCCAAGGGTCACTACGAGCAGCTGATCGAGGCGACCGGCACGATCCGCGTCGGCGAGCGCGAATGGCAGATTGCCGGGTTCGGGTTGCGCGACCATTCGTGGGGACCTCGCTACTGGCAGGCACCCTGGTACTACCGCTGGCTCACGGTGAACGTCGACGAGAACTTCGGGTTCATGGCGAGCCGGGTCGCCAAGCGCGACAGCGACGGCACGCGTGGCGGCTTCGTGTGGGAGAACGGCGTGATGCACCTCTGCGACGACGTCCAGATCTCCACCGAAACCCGCGGCGACGAGAGCTACCACGACCGCATCGAAGGCACGATCCGATCGAGTCGCAGCGACCGCGAGTGGAACTTCACGGGCGAGGCGCTCAGCCTGATTCCCCTGCGCAACCGCCGCCAGACGCCGGACGGTGAGTGGCTGCAGACCCGCATCTCGGAGGCCTACACGAAGTGGACGATCCACTCCGGCGACTTCGCGGGCCGCGTCGGCTACGGCATGTCGGAGTACCTCGACCAGATCATCGACGACCAGCCCGTCGGCCTGGCCGAGTAGGTCGCCACTACCGTCGGGGCGATGAACCAGATCATCCAGTCGTCGCCCCGATCACATCGCGAGATCGCCGAACGGCTCATCGACGGACGCAGCAGCGTCGGATCGGTCGCTGCTCAGCCCGGACGGCGGCCATGTGGCCTTCGTCGTGTCGACGATCGACCTGGCCAAGAATGTCACCCGCAGCCGAGTGTGGATCGACGACGCACCGGTCAGCGGCGGCGACCACGACGCCAAACCGACATGGTCTCCCGACGGGCGCCACC
Organism: Ilumatobacteraceae bacterium; assembly: GCA_963828415.1. Lineage (GTDB taxonomy): Bacteria > Actinomycetota > Acidimicrobiia > Acidimicrobiales > Ilumatobacteraceae > Sva-07. The sequence goes on along the minus strand of CAWHEI010000009.1, from coordinate 254,322 downwards.
TCGCGTTCACCTCGAAACGAGGAGCGAAGGAGAGCGACTCGACGCTGCACGTCCTCCCGGTCACGGCGAGCGGCGAGCTGCGAACACTGTGCACGATGCCCGACGGCCTCGACAGCGTCGCGTGGTCGCCGGACGGCCGTTGGCTGGCGTTCACGAGCCGAACCCGCGACGAGCGCTACGAGGCGAAGGACGAGTCATGGCAGGCACCACGCAAGATCGAACGGTTCTTCAGCCGACTCAACGGTGAGAACTGGATCTTCGACCGCCCCCAACACGTCCACGTCGTGGCCGCGGATGGCACCGGCGCGCCCCGCAACCTGACACCTGGGGAATTCCAGCACGACGGGGTGAGCTGGCTGCGCGACTCCTCTGGCGTCGTCACCGCCGCCCAGCGCCACGACACCTGGGACCGAGATCTCGCCCGCGACCTCTACGTCGTCGAGCTGGCACCGACCGAAGGTGACGGCATCCGATGCCTCACCGCTCACGACGGCGACTACAGCTCGCCGTCGGTGTCGCCCGACGGTACCGAGGTGGCCTTCATCGGTTTCGGTGACCCGTCGACGTTCCCCCAGAACGCCAAGGTCGGCGTCCTCCCGATCGGCAGCACCTGCGCGCCGGAGTCGGAGATTCGTTGGATCTCGACCGGCCTGGACCGGACCTTCGAGACCACGGCCGGGAGCCCGTCGCCCGTCTGGGAGTCCGACCACCATCTGTTGGCGATCGCCGAGGACCGCGGCGCGACGCACCTCTACCGGGTCTCGACCGATGGCACCGGTGTCCCCGCTCAGGTGACCGCAGGTCCGGTCACGGTGTCGTCATTCGATGCCGCAAGCGGCGTGGTCGCCACCGCACGCGATTGCGTCGATCACCCCGCCGAGCTCTACGTCGGCGACGAACGCCGCACCCGCGTCGGCGATGCAGTGGCGGCCCAGCTGCTCACGTGGGAACACTTCACCGCAGCGACCACCGATGGCACCGGCGAGATCGACGCCTGGATCATGCGGCCCGCGGACTTCGACGAGACCAAGCGGTACCCCGTCCTCCTCAATGTCCACGGCGGACCGTTCACCCAGTACGGCGAGCACTTCTTCGACGAGTTCCAGATGCAGGCCGCCGCAGGGTTCGTCGTCGTCGCCGGCAACCCACGCGGCGGCAGCGGCCGCGAGACGGCGTGGGGGCAAGCGATCCTCGGCCCGAAGCACCCGGTGCGTCCAGGCGCTGGGTGGGGCAGCGTCGACGTCGACGACGTGCTCGCCATCATCGACACGGCACTCGACCGGTTCGAGTTCTGCGATCGCGACCGGGTCGGCATGCTCGGTGGGTCGTACGGCGGGTTCATGGCGACGTGGCTCGCGGGGCACCACGGGGAACGGTTCAAGGCGTTCTGTTCCGAGCGGGCGGTCAACAACCTGGCATCGGAGGAGTGGTCGTCGGACATCTCGACCGCGTTCGTCACCGAGCACGGCGTGTCGCACATCGCCGACCCCGAGGAGTACGAGCGTCGCTCGCCCATGCGGGCAGTGCGCAACATCGACACGCCGATGCTGATCATCCACTCCGAGAACGACTGGCGCTGCCCGATCGCCCAGGCGGAGGAACTCTGGGTCGCGCTCAAGCTGCTCGACAAAGAGGTCGACTTCTACCGCTTCCCCGACGAGGACCACGAGCTGTCCCGCTCGGGTTCGCCCCTCCACCGGGTGCAGCGAGGCGAAATCATCCTCGACTGGTTTGCCGAGAAGCTCAAGGAACAACCCGGCGACGCTTGATGGCCTTGACGGATTCGACGAGAGCGAGCAGTCCGAGGCCTGCCACAGCGCACACCGCGAGGTCGGCGGGGCTCAGTGCATCGAGATCGAGAAACTCGCTCAGCGGGGTGTAGAGCACGAGCAGCTGCAGCACGATCACGAGGCCGGCGATGGCGAGCATCAGCGGGTTCGTCCGCCAGCCGATCGTGCGCAGCGACTCGGTCGACGACCGGGTCGCGAAGGCCTGCCCGACCTGCATGAACGCCAGCGTCGTGAACATCACGGTCTGCCACTGCTCGAGATCGGCCGCGTAATAGGCGAAGCCGAGCCCGAGCGTGACGGCGCCGATCACCATGCCGATCCACACGGTCCGCGTCCCGAGACCGTTCGCCCACAGCCCGTCGGAGGGCGAGTGCGGTGGGCGTTCCATGACCGACTGCTCGGCCGGCTCCACTCCCATCGACAGCCCGAGCAGGCCGTCGGTCATCAGGTTGAGCCACAGCAGTTGCAGCGGCAGGAAGGCGATCGCCGTCGTGTCCGAGCCGACGATGAGGAACGGGATCGGCCACCCGAGCATCACGATGATCTTGCCGAAGTTGCCGGCGACGGCGAAGCTGACGAAGCGTCGCAGGTTGTCGTAGATGACGCGGCCCTCTTCGACGGCCGCGACGATCGTGGCGAAGTTGTCGTCGCGCAGCACCATGTCGGCGGCTTCCTTCGACACGTCGGTGCCGGTGATGCCCATCGCCACGCCGATGTCGGCACGCTTGAGCGCCGGGGCATCGTTGACACCGTCGCCGGTCATCGCCACGACCTGATGCTGTTGTTGCAGCGCCCCGACGATGCGGAGCTTGTGCTCCGGCGACACCCGAGCGAACACCGAGACTTCGCGCACTGCGGCGGCGAACTCCTCGTCGTCGAGACGGTCGAGTTCGGCACCGACGAGCGCCCGGTCGGTGTCGCTGATGCCGAGGTCGTTGGCGATCGCCACCGCCGTCAGCGGATGGTCGCCGGTGATCATCACCGGGCGGATACCTGCTTGTCGACAGACGGCGACGGCGTCGCGCACCTCGGAGCGAGGGGGGTCGATGATGCCGACCAATCCGAGCAGCACGAGGTCGGTCTCCGGGTCGTCGTCGTCCGCGGCCAACGGTCGGAACGCCACGCCCAGCACGCGCATGCCGGCTGCGGCGAGCGCATCGTTCCCCGCTGAGATCCGAGCGTGCCAATCGTCGTCCAGCGGGACCGCAACGTCGTGGTCCCACACGGCGGTTGCGTGCTGGAGCAGCCCGTCGACGGCGCCCTTCACGAACGCGAGCGGGACGTCCTGTGGAAGCTCGGCGAGTTCGTCGACCGAACCGTGCAGCGGAGCGTGGATCGTGCTCATCCGTTTGCGGGTCGAGTCGAACGGCCGCTCGTCGACCCGTGGGATCCGAGCGCGCAGATCGTGCACGTCGAGGCCGGCGTCGACGGCGGCCTGCAGCAGTGCGGTCTCGGTCGGATCGCCCAGCCAGAGCTGCGCACCGTCGCTGCCGACATCCTCGGCACCATCGTTGCAGAGCGCGCCGGCGACCAGGGTCACTGCGGCGGACGACGGGGCGGTTCTGACCGCGGCGGCGGCGTCGGTATCGAGGCGCACCTCTTGGCCGGCGACGTCGAGCACGGTCACCGTCATCCGGTTCTGGGTGAGCGTGCCGGTCTTGTCGGAGCAGATCACCGTGACCGACCCCAGCGTCTCCACCGCCGGCAGCTTGCGGATCAGCGCCTGTCGTCGCAGCATCCGTTGCGACCCGATCGCCAGCGTGAACGTGACGACGGCAGGCAGCCCCTCGGGGATGACGGCCACCGCAACGCTGATGGCCGTCAGCACGAGGTCGGTCAGCGATTCGCCGCTGATCGCTCCCATCACGACGACGGCGAGAGCGACCGCGACACCGAGGAGCGCGAGCTGCTTGCCGACGCGGTCGAGGCGTCGCTGCAGCGGTGTCTGTTCGGACTCGACATCCTGGAGCAGGGTGGCGATCCGGCCGAGTTCGGTCCGCATGCCCGTGGCGACGACGACACCCAGGCCGCGCCCGGCTGCGACCTGCGTCCCTGAGTAGGCCATGCACAGGCGGTCGCCGAGCGCCAGGCCGTCACGATCGACTGCGTCGGTCTGCTTGTCGATCGGTTCGGACTCTCCGGTGAGCGTGGCTTCTTCGATGCGCAGGCTCGCCACCTCGACGAGGCGCAGGTCGGCGGGCACGACGGTGCCGGCGTCGAGGTGCACGATGTCGCCGGGCACGAGTTCACCGACCGGCACCGACGTCATCCGTCCACCGCGGGTCACGCGGGCGGACGGCACCGCCATCCGGCGCAGTGCGGCGATCGCTTGTTCGGCGCGGTACTCCTGATAGAAGCCGAGTGCCGTGAACAGCACGACGATCGCGCCGATGGCGCCCGCTTCGAGGTACTTGCCGAGCAGCAGCGACAGGACCGCGGCGCCGATCAGGATCAGCACCATCACCGAGGAGATCTGGCCCCAGATCAGCTTGAGGGGGCTCGTCCCGGCGGACTCCTGCAGCTCGTTCGGGCCGACCTCGGCGCGCCGCCGTTCGATGCTGGCATCGTCGAGACCGTCGAACGACGACTCGAACTCGGCGAGAACGGCGGAGGTGCTTCGGCGGTGCCAGTCGACCGAGACCACGCCACTGACTGTCGAGGTCGCCGTCATGCGGTGACCTGTGCTCGCGCGCCGAGCAAGCGGGCGATCCGCTCCTCCATCGGGGGGTGCGTCATGAACAGCTTGGTGAAGTCGGCCTGCCTGCCGGTGAGCGGGTTGACGATGTACGCGGTGGCATGCGCAGGATCGACGTCCATCGGGATCTCCTTCGAGGTGCGGTCGAGCTTGGCGAGCGCGCTCGCGAGCGGGCGGGGGTCGCCGAGCAGCTCGGCACCGATGCGGTCGGCTTCGAATTCTCGCGAGCGCGACAGCGCCATCTGCATCAGACCAGCGGCGATCGGAGCGAGGATTGCGAGCAGCATCGTGACCGCGGGGTTCGGACCATCCTCATCGCTGTTCCCACCGAACATGCCCGCAAACAGTGCCAGGTTGGCGATCGCCGAGATCGCTGTCGCGACGGCGGCGGCGATCGAGCCGATCAGGATGTCCTTGTTGCGGATGTGCGCCACCTCGTGGGCGACGACGCCGCGCACCTCGCTGCGGTCGAGCACCCGGAGTAGGCCGGCGGTGACGCACACGAGCGCAGTCTTGTCGTTGCGACCCGTCGCAAATGCGTTGGGCTGGGGGTCCGGCGACAGGAACAAGCGAGGTGTTGGCATGCCGGCGCGGCGGGCGATCTCGACGAGGTCGTCGCGCAGCCAGTCGAGTTGTCCGGGGGCGACCTCGGTGGCGCGTGCCGCCTTGACGGCGAGCTTGTCGGATGACCAGTAGGAAGCGCCGACGATTCCGAGGCCGAACAGCAGGCCGATGACCAGGCCGGTGGGGCCACCGAGCAGTGCGCCGATCAGCACCATGAATCCGGCGAGACCGGAGAGCAGGACGACGGTCTTGAGGGTGTTGGAAGTGTGCATCTTCAACTTTCAGCAAACGATGGTCGGTTCGCTGAAGGTCTCTCCGCCACCCCGTCACCGGGATCGCTGGCCCCGCCGACGTCGTCCCTGGTGTTCGGGACTCGGTGTGTTGACGACGGACCTCGAGGGATACTCCCCTTCAGAACTTTTCTGGATGTGCGTCGAAATGTATCGACCGCCACGCACAACCCGGCACATCTGCCCGCTATTCCGCCCCGGACGTACACGTCGTGCCAGGCACGTCGTGTACGTCACCCGACGCGGTGCAAGGTCGCGCTCAGGTGGTGCTGGAGGGGTTGGCCGACGGCGGCCATGCGGAACGTGTAGTGGAGATGGTCGCCGGTGACGGAGATCGTGCGTTCGGTGACCGTGACCTCCTTGGCCGATGACGTCGAGTTGATCGAGGTCGAACGCACGTCGATCACCAGCGGTGCATCGCCGCCGACGACCGCTCCTTCGTAGATCTCGGCGAGGCCGGTGGGCTGGGCCATCACGATCTCGATGCTGCCGGGCCGCGGCACCCTCAGGTAGCCGGTCTCGGCGTGCATCGGTGCACCCGTCTCCGGATGCGTGGTGCGCTGCGTGTACGCGATGAACGGCTTGCCGACGTGAGCGAACGTGATCGACTCGACGTACGCGAAATCGTCGATCGTCGGGTACTCACCGGAGCCAGAGCCCTCCCACGTTCCGAGCAGCGGTGCCAACACGGCGACATCGGGGTGCAGTTCGGCGGCCATGCACTCACCGTACGGGACGGCCCCCGCACCGTGTGGTACGCATGCATCCGATGAACCCTGCCGCACCGCTTCCCAACTCGGCCGACCTGTACGCCGCACTCAACCTCGAACCGACCGACCACACCGGCGGCCATCGGTACATCCACGTGATCGGAACGTCGGTGTTCGTCGACACCGAACTCGCCGACGACACGTGGGAACGCCACGTCGTCGGCATCGTCGAAGGTGACGCCTGGTGGGCGGTCGACGTGCCGGCGGACGCGGAGGACCCGTCGTACGGATCTGCGCTCGATCTGTTCAGCTATTTCGGCCGGGCCGCCCAGAGCGAGTGGATGGCTGCTGGGCGCGCGGTCCAGATCGTCGAGTGGGCGCGCACCCATCGTTTCTGCGGGCGTTGCGCCACCGCCACCGAACCCTCGAGTGGTGAGCGCGGCATGAAGTGCCCGGCGTGCGGGCTGATCGCCTACCCCCGCCTCGCTCCGGCGATGATCGTGCTGGTCACCCGAGGCGAGCCCGGGCCGGATCAGGAGGCGCTGCTCGCACGCGGCGTCAACTTTCCGATGCCGATGTATTCCTGTCTCGCCGGCTTCGTGGAGCCCGGCGAGGACCTCGAAGGCGCCGTCGTACGCGAGGTCGGCGAAGAGGTCGGCATCCGGGTGGCCAACGTGTCATATCGGGCGAGTCAGCCGTGGCCGTTTCCGCACAGCCTGATGATCGGCTTTCGCGCCGAGTACGCGAGCGGCGACCTCGTGCTCGACGAGACCGAGATCGCCGACGCCAACTGGTACCGCCGCGACGCGCTGCCGACCATCCCGCCCGGTATCTCCGTCGCCCGCCGCCTGATCGACGAATGGCTCCACGAAGCCTGAGCGTCGGCCTCAACTTCCACCGGCCTCGGGATCTACAGTCGCCGACATGAGCAACTCAGATGTCGTGATCGTCGATGCCGTCCGGACCCCGATCGGCAAGCGCAACGGTGGCCTGTCCACCCTCCATCCCGCCGAGACCCTCGCCCGTGTGCAGCGGGCGATCATCGACCGCAACGGCGTCGAGCCCACCGAGGTCGGCCAGGTCGTCACCGGATGTGTCAGCCAGGTCGGCGAGCAGGCATTCAACATCGGCCGCACAGCGTGGCTGTCGGCGGGTCTGCCACTGAGCGTTGCCAACACCACAGTCGACACGCAGTGCGGGTCGAGTCAGCAGGCCACCAACCTCGCCACGTCGCTCGTCGGCTCCGGCGCGGTCGACATGGCGCTCGCATGTGGTGTCGAGGCGATGAGCCGGGTGCCGATCGGCGCGTCGGGCAACAAGGCGCTGGGCCTCGGCGTGCCGATTCCGAAGACGTACTTCGAGCAGTACGAGATGACCTCCCAGTTCGAGGGAGCCGAGCGCATCGCCGACAAGTGGGGCATCACCCGCGACGACACCGACGCCTTCGGATTCGCCTCCCAGCAGCGCGCTGCGCAGGCCTGGGCCGAGGACCGCTTCTCGGGCCAGTACATCACGATCGAGGCACCCGACCTCGACGAGGACGGCAACCCGACCGGCACGATGCACACCGTCGCACGCGACGAGGGCCTGCGTGAGACCACGCTCGAGAAGCTCGCCTCGCTCAAGCCGGTCGCCCGCGAGAACGGCGTTCACACGGCCGGCAACTCCTCGCAGATCTCCGACGGGTCCGCGGCGGTACTGCTGGCCAGCGAGGCCAAGGCCGCCGAACTCGGCCTGAAGGCGCGGGCGCGTGTCGTCGACACGTGTCTGGTCGGCACCGACCCGGTGCTGATGCTGACGGGCCCGATGGACGCCACGCAACACCTGTTGAAGCGCACCGGGCTGTCGATCGACGACATCGACGTGTTCGAGATCAACGAAGCGTTCGCCTCGGTGGTGCTCGCCTGGGCCAAGGAGGTCGGCGCCGACCTCGCCAAGACCAATCCGAACGGCGGGGCAATCGCCCTCGGCCACCCGCTCGGCGCCACCGGTGCGTTCCTGATGACCAAGGCGCTCTACGAACTCGAGCGCACCGGCGGCCGCTACGCCCTCATCTCGATGTGCTGCGGCGGCGGCCTCGGCACCGGCACCATCATCGAACGCCTCTGAAAACAGCCGTTTGCGTTGCGGTTTCGGTGGGGCGGGCCACCCGAACCGCAACGCAAACGTGGTGTCGAGTGTCGCGACGCGTCCGGGCGGTAGAACGCACGCGTGCGCTTCGCTGAGACCGTTGTCTGTGCGTGTGTGTTCGGCGTCGCCGCATGCACCAGCGGTACGGCTCCGTCTGCTGATGGGCACGCCACCGTCACGCATGTCGTCGACGGCGACACGATCGACGTCGAGATCGGCGGCCGCGCGGAACGAGTTCGCCTGATCGGCATCGACACCCCCGAGACGAAGAAGCCGAACAGCCCGATCGAGTGCTACGGCCCCGAAGCGAGTGCGTTCAGTGCGAGCCTCCTCCCGGTGGGCACCGACGTGCTGATCGAGCGCGACATCGTCGGCCGCGACGATTACGGACGGCTGCTCGGCTACGTCCACCTCCTCGACGGCGACGGTGCCCCCACGACGTTCGTCAACCTGGAGATCGTCGAACGGGGCTTCGCCCGGCCGCTCACGATCGAACCGAACAGCACGTTCGCCCGAGACTTCGCCAACGCAGCCCGCCGCGCCGAGCGCAGCGACCTCGGGCTGTGGGCGGCCTGTTCGTCGTGAGCCAGCACCGCTCCGGTAGCGTCGCTGCGGTGGAGACCACGCTTGCCGAACGCCTCGGCCACTCCCCCGACGATCGCCTGGTGATCCTGTCGTGCGACGACCTCGGATCGTGCCACGCGGCAAATGTCGGAGTGTTTCGAGCGATCCGCGACGGCGCCGCCACGTGTGCGTCGTTGATGGTCCCAGCGCCGTGGGCCGGCTACGCCGCCAAGCTGTCGCTGCCGACCGACGATCTCGGTGTGCACCTCACCCTCAACGCCGAACACGAGTGCTATCGCTGGGGGCCGATCACCCACGCACCGTCGCTGCAGTCGGGCGAAGGTGGCTTCCCCCGCACGCTCGAAGACCTGTGGGAACACGCCGATCACACCGAAGTGCTGCGCGAGTTGCGAGCGCAGATCGAACGAGCGCTCGCATGGGGCCTCGACGTGACGCACCTGGCACCGCACCTCACCGCGATCACGTTGCGACCCGAGTTCTTCGACGTCTATCTCGAACTGGCCGTCGAGTTCGCACTCCCGATCCGGCTGCCGTCGACCATCAGCGCGGAGCAAGCGGGATTCCCGTTCCGGCGCCTGGCGGCCGACGAGGGCATCGTGTTCCCCGACCACTTCGACCACGACTGGCGCGCCGGCAGCGCCGAACGTGTCCACGCCGCGATCGACTCACTCGCTCCCGGCGTCACCGAGATCCACGTGCAGCCGGCGATCGACACCCCCGAGGTGCGAGCGCTCGGCGAACACACCCAGGGCTGGATCGACGACCTCGACCTCGTGACCAGCGACGACCTGCGCGAGCGGCTCGACGCCAGCGGCGCCACGCTCATCGGCTACCGAGCCCTGCGCGACGCCATGCGTCAGGGTTGAGGCGTCAGGGTTGCGCGACGAGCGCGGCGATGGCCGTGGCGGCGGCGCCGGACTTCAACACGTCGAGCACCACGCCGGTGTGGCCTGACGCCTTGAGCACACCACGCATGTAGGCCACCGTCGGGTCGAAGTCGGCAGCGGCGGCGTCGACGAGCGGCACGGTCACGACGACATCGGCGTCGTCGGGGCCATCGACACGTTCGTCCTTCTTGGCGACGACCACCCGGTATTGCACGCTCATGGCGACACCCGCTCGCTGACACCGGCGAACAGGTCGCGTTCGCCATCATCGGCGGGGATCGACCCCACCAGCGATCGGGCGAGGATCCAGTCCTCCCACGGGTACGCGGCGGTGAACTCGTCCTCGTCGACGTCGAATCCCCAGAACGCCGCTGACGGGTCGATCTGCGTTGCGTGGGCGCGCAGCGCTCCGCGCCGCACGTGGCCGTAGCCGGCGATGTCGATGCGCGTCGTGATGCGATGATCCTGCGACGGCCGGTCGAGCCAGTCCTTCTCGAACGGCGACTCGCCCTTGACACGCAGCAGCAGTTCGTGGATCGCCAGGATCCGAGCCTTGGACCACACCGAGTAGTAGAGCTTCGACGGCGCGAACGGTTCGCCCGCTTCCGGGTACCAGTCGGGATCGCCCGCACGCTCGAAGGCGAGCACCGAGATGTCGTGCACCCGCAGATGATCCGGGTGCGGGTAGCCGCGCTGGTCGTCGCCGTAGGTGATGATCACCTGCGGGCGCTCGCGACGAATGATCGCCACGAGCCGGCCGGTGGCCTCGTCGATGTCGGCCTGGTGGAAGCAGTCGGGATGGTTGTTCGGCTCGGTCTCGGCCATGCCCGAGTCGCGGTAGCCGAGCATCTCGACGACGTCGAAGCCGATGATCTCAGCGGAGGCGGCCAGCTCGGGCGCCCGCATCGAGGCGACGCAGCACCTTCTCCTCCTCGGGCGTCAGCCCGTGGAACGGCTGTCCGGGTTCGCGCAGCGACGGGTTCTGGAGGTCACCCTCCTCGCCGCCCGTGCAGCAGACCAGCACGGTGTGGACACCCTGGTCGTGGTATCTCGCGACCGTCGGTGCACCCTTCGATGCTTCGTCGTCGGGGTGGGCGTGCACGGTGAGCAACGAGAGGCGTTCGGTCACCCGGGGCAGGCTATCGGTGCCCGATCACGGTGGTGAGTCGGTCGACGCCGCACCAGCACGTAGCCTCCGGCGGGTGACCCGACGGACTGCCATGATCTGCATCGCTGCGCTCGGCGCCCTCGTCCTCGCAGGATGCGACAACGGCGATGGCAAGCAGCTCAAGCCCTACGATCCCGCCGACTACCCGAGCCAGACCGTCGCAACAACGGTCCCCGACGAATTCGACAACGGCCTCATCGTCGATCCGACCGGCGGCGCCGGACCCGAACTCGCCGCCGGTGCCGAACCGTTCAACCTCGCCGCACCGTGGCTCGATGGCGGCGACATCGATCCTCGGTACACCTGCGACGGCGCCAACGTTGCGCCCGCACTCAGCTGGGGAGCCGTTCCTGCCGGCACCGTCGAGATCGCGATCGCTCTCGTCGACGACTCTGCGGTGAGCGAGGGCCAGCCATTCGTGCACTGGGTCATCGCCGGCCTCGACCCTGCCGAGATCGCGTTGGTCGAAGGCGACGTCCCGCCCGGGGCCGTGCAAGCGCTCAACTTCTTCGGCGACGTGGGCTACGGCGGGCCGTGTCCCCCACCGGGAGACGAACCACACCTCTACCGACTCACCGCCTATGCGCTCAACCAACAGATCGAACTTGCCGATGGAGATGGTGCAACCGAATTCCTGGACGTCATTGCCACGGTCGCGGTCGCGTCCATGGACGTGACCGGGTTCTCTCAGCGGTGAATGTCGTCCTCGAGACGACGTCGCCCGAGTGACGAGATCGAGCGGAGAGGAGCAGGTCGTGACGAACGACGACAAACGACCCGAGAGCTCCGATGGTGACGCGTTCGATCCGCCGCCCCCTGGCGGGTGGCATGACGCAATCGCCGCGCTGCTCGACGCCGACGAGACCTCCGTTGTCGTCCTGGGCTTCGACGGCCTCGTCCGCGCCGCCAACGAATCGGCACTCCACCTGCTCGGCGCCGACTCGGCCGCATCGCTGCAGCCCGGGGAGTCGGGCCACGGGATGCTGCGTTCGATGCTCGACCAGGCGCCACGTCAGCTGGTCGCCGGAGGCTACGACGGGACCTGGCAGGGCGACGTCGACCACATCGACGCCACCGGCGCGTCGAGGGTGTTTCGCGCCACGGTCGCAGCGCGCCGTGACGAGACACTGGACGGCGGCGGGTTCGTCGGCCTGATCGCCCACGACGTCACCCGAGCCCGAGACGAGACCGGACGACTTCGCCATCTGGCCACCCACGACTCCCTCACCGGTCTGGCCAACCGTCGACGCATCATGGCGATCCTCGGGGCCGCCGTCGCGGCGCAGCGTTCGCGCCCCGGTCACGTCGTGGCGATCTTCATCGACGTCGACCGTCTCAAGTACATCAACGACGCGCTCGGACATGCAGTCGGTGATCAACTCCTGCTGTCGACTGCGCGACGGCTCGCCGACAGCGTCCGGCCCGACGACCGAGTGGCACGCATCGGTGGCGACGAGTTCCTCGTGGTGTGTTCCGACGTGCCCGACGTTGCCGCGGCGCTGGAACTCGCGGACCGCATGCAGCGCGCACTGACCGGGCGCCTGCGCATCCGCCAGCTCGATCTGCACTTCTCGGTCAGTATCGGCGTGGCCGTGAGCGACCACGAGGTGCTTGCGATGGTCGACTCGATCGCCGCCGACATGATGATCGGCAATGCCGACACGGCGATGTACGAGGCGAAGGCGGCCGGCCGGCGACGCTGCGTGCTGTTCACTCCCGAGATGCGCTCGGCGGCACGAGAGCGAACCGAGCTGGGCGCGGAACTCTCGCGGGCGATCGCCGACAAGCAGTTGACCGTCGACTTCCAACCGCTGTTCTCTGCCGTCACCCGGCGGGCGGTTGGTGCAGAGGCACTCGTACGATGGCATCACCCCGAGCACGGCCCGATGGAGCCAATGAGTTTCGTGCGCGTCGCCGAAGAGTCCGGCGCCATCGCGAGGTTGGGCGAGTTCGTACTCGAACGGGCCCTGATCGAGACCCGACGGTGGATCGAGGATGGCGTTGTCGGCGACGACTTCGCCGTCCACGTCAACGTGTCGCACATCCAGCTGGCGAGCCCATCGTTCGTGAACCTGGTGCACTCCACGCTGCGTCTGCACGACCTCGGCCACCACCGCCTCGTGCTCGAGGCCCGAGAGACCGCCCTGCTCGGCCAGAACCCCGACGTCGACCGCTCGGTCAGGGCACTGCGCCGGTCGGGCATCCAGATCGCGATCGACAACTTCGGCACCGGCGCCAACGCCCTGTCCGTGCTGACCGACGTCGGCGCCGACCTCCTGAAACTCGATGGATCGTTGGCGCTGCCGTCGGGATCCACCGACGCCGACACGCGCATCGTGCGCGCCATCGTCCTGTTGGCACACGCCCTGGGTATGCGCGTCGTCGCCGAGCGGGTGAGCGGCACCGATCAGCTTCGACGTCTGCGATCGGCAGGCTGCGATCTCGTGCAGGGCAACCTCCTCGGTGCCCCTGGCCCGGCGGCGGAACTGCCAACCATGGCCCGGTACTGACACGCCGTCACCTCCCCGGGACGACTCGGTACCCTGATCTCGTGCCGTTGCCGCCCCCACCGCCACCCGAGAGCACCAGCACGAGCACCACGACCACCTGCTACCGCCATCCTGAACGGCCTGCCGGTCGGCGCTGCACCCGATGCGGCAAGCCGGCGTGCGATTCATGTCTCGTGCAGGCCACGGTCGGCAGCCACTGCCCCGACTGCGTCAAGGCCGCCCGGCCGGATGCGCGCACCCGCGCCCGGTTCTGGTCGGCGCGTCAACCGGTGCTGGTGACGATGTCGTTGATCGCGATCAACGTCGCGATCTTCGTGTACGTCTTCGTCGTGACCCGGGAACCAGCCGCGCTCAGCGGCGGCGTGACCGACGTGCACCTGAAGTACGGATTGAGCAAGGACGTCCTCGTCCAGCCGATCGCCTGGCAGAGCGACGATGGCGGCATCTACATCACCGAACCCGACGGCTGGTACCGGCTGGTCACGTCCGGCTTCTTGCACTTCGGCATCTTCCACATCGGGTTCAACATGTACTTCCTGTACATCCTCGGCCCGATGCTCGAGCCGGCGATGGGGCGCATCAACTACCTGCTGCTCTACATGGCGTCGTTGCTCGGCGGATCGCTCGGCGTCGTCCTGCTCGACAGCGGCGGCATCACGGCCGGCGCCTCGGGTGCCGTCTTCGGGCTGCTGGCCGCTGCCACGGTCGGCCTGTGGCGTCGAGGCGTCAACCCGTTCACCACGGGGGTCGGTACTGCGTTGATCCTCAACCTCTTCATCACGTTCGCCATCCCGGGCATCTCGATCGGCGGCCACATCGGTGGGGCGATCGCCGGGGCGGTCTGCGGCGCCGTCATGCTGGCACCCGCATATCGCCGCGGGCCGGCGTGGACGGTCTGGGCGACTCCGGTCGCTGTCGGCATCGGCTGCGTGGTGGCTGTCATCGCGATCGTGAACGCCGCATGACCCTGCGCGACCGGCACCTCGAACGGCTGCGGACCGAAACGTTCGACACCTTGGTGGTCGGCGGCGGCATCAACGGTGCCGTTGCGGCCGCATCGCTGGCCGGGCGTGGCGCCCAGGTCGCCATCATCGACCGCGGCGATTTCGCGGACTTCACGAGTCAGGCGTCGTCGAACCTGGTGTGGGGTGGGTTCAAGTACCTCGAGAACTACGAACTGCTGCTCGTCTGGAAGCTGTGCCGGTCACGGAACCGTCTGATGAAGGCGTACCGGGACAACATCAAGCAGATCGGGTTCTACGCAACGCTCGACGAAACATCGCCGTACAGGCCGTGGTTCGCCGGCCTCGGCTCGTTGGGCTACTGGATCATCGGGATGTTCGGCACGAAGCGCCCCCGGGTGCTGTCGAGGGAACACATCGAGCGTGAGGAACCAGCGATCAACACCTCGAAGGCCCTCGGCGGCATCGAGTACTACGACGGCATCCTCGTCGACAACGACGCCCGCTTCGTGTTCTCGTTCGTCCGAGCTGCGATCGACGCGGGAGCCGCTGCGGCGAACTACGTCGAGATGGTGTCGGCCGTCCGTTCGGGCGGGCAGTGGACCGTGCAGTTGCGAGACGTCGACACCGGCGAGGAGTTCTCGACCACGGCGCGCACGATCGTCAATGCAGCAGGACCGTTCGTCGACGAGGTCAACCAGGAGTGGGGCCTCACGACCGATCACCGCATCGTGTACTCCAAGGGCATCCATCTCGTCGTCCCCCGCCTCACGACGACCGAACACCACAAGGTGCTGGCGTTCTTCGACGACTCCCAACGGTTGTTCTACGTGATCCCGATGGGGCGGCGATCGGTGATCGGCACCACCGACACACGCGTCGACACGCCGTTCACGGAGGTCGACAACGACGACATCGACTTCCTGCTCGGTCAGATCAATGCTCGGATGGATCTCCCCGCGCCGCTCACTCGCGGCGACATCATCGCCGAGCGATGCGGTGTTCGACCGCTCGTCGTGAAGCGCCGCAGCGGCGACCACAGCGACGTCGACTGGACCAAGCTCAGCCGGAAGCACGCCATCGAGACCGACCGCACCCGTGCGGTGGTCACGGTGTTCGGCGGCAAACTCACCGACTGCATCAACGTCGGCGAGGAGATCGCCGCCGCGGTCGAAGGACTCGGGGTGCCACTCGAGCCCGACCTGCACAACTGGTACGGAGAACCCGCCGCCGCCACCCGCGACGAGTTCTACCGACAAGCGAAGCTGATGCAGCTCGACCGCTACCGCACCAAGGCCGACACCGAACCGCTGACCGACCGGTTGTGGCGCCGCTACGGGCGCCGTGCGTTCGCCATGCTCGAAGCCATCCGCGAAGACCCCAAGATGGCCGAGGACATCATGGGGTCGGCCGACTACCTGCGCGTCGAGCTCCACGCTGCGGCGAGCACCGAGATGGTGACGCGACTCGAGGACTTCATGCGGCGCCGGTCGAAGATCGACCTGGTCGTCCACGACGACGACATCGCGAACTCTGCGGGTCTCGCCGAGGTCGCCGAGATCCTGTTCGGGTCAGAGGCCGAACGCCGACTCGCCGAGTACTTCGCCGGCGCCGATCGGATCCCTCCCGCTGTCCGTGCCGGGCTGGGGCGCCCGGGCGTGGGCTGAGCACCGGTGATCGGTCGTCTTCGGCGTTGGTTCAACGCTGACCAACCAGCCTTCGATCCGAGCTGGCACGTGGTGCTGGGGCGCGAGTTCGAGCATTGGCGGATGCTCGACGCCGACGAACTCCGACGCATGGAGATGCTCGTGGCGGCCTTCGTCCATGACACACGGTGGGAGGCGGCCAACGGCTTCGAGTTGACCGACGATCATCGAATCCTGATCGCTGCGCAGGCCTCGATGCTCCTGCTCGGCCTCGACCTCGACGAGTACCCGCAGCTCACCTCGGTGATCGTGCACCCGTCGACCGTTCGTCTGCATGGCGACCACGCAGCGGGCGCTGGGCTTCGTACGTCGGGAACCCAGACACTCGCAGGCCAGGCGCACTACCGCGGTCCGGTGGTGCTGTCGTGGGCGGCCACCCGACGCGGCGCTCGGTTCCCGGCGGGAGGCCAGAACGTCGTGTACCACGAGTTCGCTCATCAGCTCGACATGCTCGACGGCATCACCGACGGGACACCGCCCCTCGGCGACGACGTCGCGGCGAGGCAGCGTTGGGTGGCCGTGTGCACGGCCGCCTACGACGCCGTGCGGGCTGAGGGATCGCCGGTGCTGCGACCATATGCGGGCACCAATCCGGCCGAGTTCTTTGCCGTGGCGACCGAAGTGTTCTTCAACCGCCCCCTCGATGTACGCACGCACGAGCCGGCGCTGTACTGCGAGTTGCAGGCCTTCTACCGCCAGGATCCAGCCGGCCGAGCAGAGCGCTACGAGGCCTCGCTCGGCGAACCTTCCGTCGACGAAACGACTGCCTGAGGCTCCACCGTGCCCATCGTGCTGGGTGCACTCGCGTCGGTGCTCATCGGCTTCTCCGACTTCCTCGGCCGCTACGGCACGAGACGATCGAATGCGGTGACCGCAACGAGCGGCGCGATGCTCGGTGGCGCGGTGTCGGCACTGATCGCTCTGGCACTCATTCCGAGTGTGTTCGCCAACCGCGACGTGCTGCTGGGAGTCGCGTCGGGTCTGCTCGTCGGGATCGCCCTCGCGTTGCTCTACGAGGCGATGGCTACCTCGTCGGCGGCCGTCGCCGGACCGCTCGTTGCGCTCGGCGCGGCCTTGATTCCGCTCGGCTGGGACATCGTGCAGGGCAACCGCCCGTCGGGGCTCGTCCGCGCCGGTGTGATCGTGGCGATCGCGAGTCTCCTGCTCGTCATGTACTCCCCCGCCTTGAAGGGGACCCTGCGACGCGGCATCGGACTGTCGCTGACCGCTTCGGTGCTGTTCGGCGTCTCGTTCACGCTCGTCGGGGGTGCCGGCGAGGACAGCGGCGTGTGGGCACCGGCGGCGCAACGGGTCACCGCCCTCCTGGTCATGCTGGCGCTCGCCACAGCCCGTCGCGTTCCGCGGTTGCCGCCTCGACCACTGATCGGTCCGATGTTGATCTCGGGCACGTGCGGATCGCTGGCGATCGTGGCGTTCGCGCTCGGGGCTCAACAGGGCTCGCTCGCCGCCGTTGCCGTGTCGGCCTCGATGTTCCCCGCCGTGTCGGCCACGCTCGCTGCCGCCTTCGACGAGGACACGCTGCGCTGGTGGCAGATGATCGGCATCCTCGGCGTCGTCGCCGGGATCTCGCTCATGGCCCTCGGCTGACCCAGCGCTCGGCCCGCCGCGATGAGCGAACCAACCGTATACGGCGGTTTGGCTCATCTGTGAGCCGATCCCTCCCGCGGCGATGAGCGAACCGACCGTATACGGCGGTTTGGCTCATCGCTGGGCGGGTTGATCGGGTTGGCCGGGCCGGTTCGGGGAACTCTGTGACAGCCCCTCGTCATGATGGGATCCATGAAGTCAGCGACCCGAACCACACTTCCGTCGGCCGAACAGCTCACCCTGCTCCCCTCGGCCGTCGCGCCCATCACACCTGCCCGATTCCGGCTCAGCAAGGACACCCGCGAGCGCGGCATGCGCCACGTCGCCGAGATCCGCCAGATGCTCGCCGCCCGCGCCGACGGCGCCGCGTTCGCCCTCCCACGGCGCGATCAGGCCGCCTGAGCATCTTGATGCTTGGTCATGATGCTAAGATGCTCGCCGTGCGAACGACGGTGCGTCTCGACGATGACCTGTACCGGGAGGTGAAGGCACGAGCCGCACGCGAGGGTCGAACCGTCGCAAGCGTGCTCGAAGACGCTGTCCGCGTCGGAATGCGTCGGCCTGCTGCCCCCGAAGCGAAGCCGTTCGTCAACGTGCCCTTCGGGCGCGGTGGGCTGATGCCCGGCGTCGACCTGTCGAACAACGCAGCGCTGAGCGACCTCCTCGACGCTGACACGTCGCTCGAAAAGCTGCGCTGACGTGCTCTGCCTCGACGTCAATGTGCTGGTGTCAGCGCAACGAGCGGATCTTGCCGACAACGAACGGTACGGTCAACTTCTCGAGACGTGGGCCAACGGCTCGGAGCTTGTCGGCGTGCCCGACATGGTCCTCTCCGGCTTTCTCCGAATCGTCACAAATCGGCGAATCTTCGGCGAACCGACGACAACGACCGAGGCCTGGGGGTATGTCGATCGTCTCCTCGATGCTCCAGCTGCGATGCTCCTGCGGCCATCCGAACGCCACGGGACGCATTTCCGGCGCCTTGCGAACGACATCGATGCGCGGGGACCGGACATCGCCGACGCGTACCTGGCGGCCTACGCCGTCGACAACAATGCGACGTTCATCAGCGCCGATCGGGGATTCGCCCGATTCCAGCGACTGAACTGGCGTCACCCGCTCGACGGCTGACCGTCGAGTGAGTCAGCCGGCCGACGGCGACAGGTCGGTGACCGCCTGCCAGTAGTCGAGATCAGGGTCGAGCGGCAGAATCGCCAGCGAGCTGGTCGTCACGCCGTTGTCGAAGTAGGCCTGGATCTTCGCCCTGCACTCGGCAGGCGAGCCGTGCACGATGAGGTCGTCGACCACCTGATCGGGGATCGCCGCGAGCGCCGCCTTGCGATCACCGGCCTTCCAGGCATCCCACATGCCCTGGAGCTGATCGCCCCGGCCGAGCCATTCGTGGAACGCGGCGTACACCGGGACGTTGAGGTAGGCAGCGATCGCGAACTTCGCTGCTGCTCGCACCACCTCGCTGTTCTCGCTGGGGCAGCAGAAGATCCGGGCCACGATCTCGCGCTCCTCGCCGCCGGCGGCGTCGAGGACGACCGGTGCCACCTGCGAAACGTCCTGCGGTGACAGCCAGTTGATGATCGCTCCGTCTGCTTCTCGCCCAGCCAGGCGCAGCATCCCCTCACGTAGCGCTGCGACCAGGATCGGCGGAGTCTGTTCCGGACGCACTCCGAGCTTGAAGCCGTTGACCTCGAACGTGTCGTAGGTGTGCTTGATCTTCTCGCCTGCGAGTGCGTCCTTGAGGAACCGCACGATGTCGCGCACCTTCTTGTACGGCTCCTCGAACGGGACACCGTTCCAGCGCTCGACGATCACGTTGCTCGACGATCCGATTCCGATCGCGAACCGTCCGGGCGCAGCGTCGGCCATCGAGGCGACGCTCTGGGCCATGCACGCAGGCGCCCGGGTGTACGCGGGAACGATCGCCGTGCCGAGCCGGAGCCGCGGCTCCCAGGCCGCAGCCAGGGCGAGCGGGGTGAACGCGTCGGCGCCGTCGGATTCGGCAGACCAGATGTCGGTGTAGCCCATGTCGGCGAGTGCGGACAGCTTCTCTCGGTGGCTGTGCAGCGGTCCAGGGAGTGGAACGGTCATGCCAGGTCGAATCGGGAGCGCCATGGCGCCGACACTACGCATCCGCCCGGCGCGCCGACGAGACGCCCCGACCGTCCCGACGGCGTCAGCCCCGCCAGTAGCGCACGATCACCGACTGGCTGGCGGTCGCCAACAGGGTTCCGTCCTGGGCGAACATGTGGACGAGGCCGTGGCCGAAACCACGTTCGACGGCGTGGACGCGGATGTCCATCAGCACCCATTCGGTCGGCACCATGCGACACACCCGCAGCGTGTTGTCGAGGCTGTTGCCGCCGGCACGGGCACCGAGCGACTGGCCGATGCCCATCGGCACGAAATCGCCCAGGATCGCCAGCGTCGTGGCATCGACACCGGTGATCACGTCGGGCAGTCGCGCCCACAGCAGCGTCTGGCCGTCGCCCGGCTCGCTGCCGTCGAGCACCTCGAACGAACGGGCCTTCACGATGCGTTCGTCGAGCCGGTCGTTGATCGAACCCGACATCTCGGCGTGGCGTGGCCGCTCCGGGCACTGCTCGGGCGGCGGGACGTCGGCGGGCATCTGCTCCCATTGGCCCGATGCCTCGAGGTCGCGCTCGCCGAGCGCAGCGTTGACGGTGAGGATCTCGCGGTCGGCAACGTGACACACCGCTCGGGCCTGGGTGATCTGATGGCCGCTCACGGCGATGGTCACATCGATGTCGACCACCTCACCGGGTTTCGCATACGACAGGTACTGCGCCGTCGCCCAGACACATTGGCGGCCGGAGGTCCCCTCCATCGCCGAGATCGCCGCGCCGAGGCCGGAGCCGCCGAACAGGAAGTTCCCGGTGGTCGAGATGCCCTCGGTGACGGGAAGCTTCCAGCGGAACGGGTTGTGCGTGGGTTCGAGTCCCAGAAATGTGCGTGAGTCCATGGCGACGCCGATCGTAGGCGGGCCGTACAGTCCCGCCCCATGAGTTCTGACACATGGACAGGTGACGCCGTCGGTCTGGTCGAAGCGTTCCGAGCGGGTGAACGTTCGCCGAGCGAGGAGCTGGAGGCATCGTTCGCCGCCGTCGACGCGAGCGACCTCAACGCAGTGTGCTTCGAGGATCGTGACGCCGCACGAGCAGCCGCGGCAAACGCCGACGTCACGTTGCCGTTCGGTGGTGTGCCGGTCGGTGTGAAGGAGCTGACCCCGGTCGAAGGGTGGCCGGACACCGAGGCGTCGGTGCCGCTGCGCGACGGCATCGCTGCGCACACCGCCACGATGGTTCGCCGCCTGGTCGAGCGCGGCGGTGCCGTCCTCGCCGGACAGACCACCGCCAGCGAGTTCGGTGGCGTCAACCTCACCCGCACCAAGCTGCACGGCGCAACCCACAATCCGTGGCAACACGGCAAGACGCCGGGCGGATCGTCCGGCGGCTCAGCGTCCGCGGTGGCGGGCGGGATCTACCCGATCGCGACGGGCGGCGACGGTGGTGGGTCGATCCGCATCCCGGCCGGGTTCACCGGGCTGGTCGGGCTCAAAGGAACGTTCGGGCGGATCCCGCGCGGCCCCCACGCCGAGTACGGCAATCTGACCGTGTCCACCGGCTGCATGGCGCGGTCGGTGCGCGACACGGCGCGCTGGTTCGATGTCACGAACGGCCACGACCCACGAGATCCGTTGAGCCTGCCTCGCGTGGAGGGATGGGAGGCCGCGCTCGGGTCTCACCTCGACGAGCTGCGCGGTGCCCGCGTCGCTGTCGTCGACGACTGGGGTGGCGCCGTGGTCTCGCCGATCATGTGGGAGCTGTTGGAGGAGGCGGCGAGCGAGCTGATCACCGACGGTGCGATGCGGCGGGTGACCGGACTCGACACGCATGTGCCCCGGATGGGAGGTGCGTGGTCGATCTCGGGGATGATCTCGATCGCCGCGCAGCTCGCCGACAAGTGGCCTGAGTGCGCCGACGACCTCACCCCGGAGATGCGCTTCGGGCTCGAGGCCACCGCCGGGAAGTACGACGCAACCGCTCGGGCCCGCATCGAGCGACGCCGGACCGAGGTCAACGAGGCGATGGCCCGCATCTTCGACCCGGCCGATGGTGTCGATTTCGTGATCACCGCCACGAACCCCGACATCGCCTTCGACGCCGAAGGGCCGATTGCATCGGTGTTCGGTGGCATCGAGGCCGGCGCCGCCAACAACGGCCGGCTGACGTTCCCGGCCAACCTTCACGGCAACCCGGCGATCTCCGTTCCCGCCGGATTCCTCGACGGCCTCCCCATCGGACTGCAGATCGTCGGCCGTCACTTCTCCGAGCCGCTGCTGCTCGACCTGGCCCTCACGATGGAGCGCAAACGCCCCTGGCCACTCACGTGTCGGACTCCGATGGCGTAGCGGCGTAGGTTGCCACCATGAAGGTGGCACTGACCGTCAACGACTTCCTTCGGCGAGCCGAGCTCGTCTACCCCGAGCGGGTGGCGATCGTCGACGAGCCCGACCAACCCGCGGACTCGTGGGGAGCGATTTCGTACGCCGACATGGCCGAGCGGGCACGCGCCATGGCGGCCGGACTCGACGCGCTCGGCATCGCGGTCGGCGAGCGGGTGGCGATGGTCAGCCACAACTCCGCTCGGCTGCTGACCGCGCTGTTCGGCGTGTCGGGATCCGGCCGCGTCCTCGTGCCGATCAACTTCCGCCTGGTCGCCGAGGAGGTCAAGTACATCGTCGCGCACTCCGGAGCGCGGGTGCTGCTGATCGATCCTGAACTCGCCGACGCCATGGCCGACGTCGAGTGCGAACACAAGCTGATCATCGGCGCCGAGGGCGACGCGGCCACCATGGTGTTCGGCGTCGAGCCACAACCGTGGGAAGCCGACGAGGACGCCACGGCCACCATCAACTACACGTCCGGCACGACCGCCCGACCGAAGGGCGTCCAGCTCACCCACCGCAACCTGTGGCTGAACGCCTCGATCTTCGGTTGGCACATGGGGGTCACTGACCGCGACGTGTACCTGCACACACTCCCCCAGTTCCACTGCAACGGCTGGGGCATGCTCTACGCCGTCACCGGGATGGGCGCGAAGCACGTGATCATCCGCAAGATCGACGGTACCGAGATCCTGCGGCGCGTCGAGGAGCACGGGGTCACGCTGATGTGCGGTGCGCCCGCAGTGCTCAACATGGTGCTCGATGCCGCTGCCACGTGGGAGGCCGACACCGGGCGGCCGATCCCGGGACGCGGCCAGGTGCGCATCGTCGTCGCCGGCGCTCCCCCGCCGACACGCACGATCGAGCGAACCGAGACCGAACTCGGCTGGGAGTTCGTGCAGATCTACGGATTGACCGAGACCACACCATTGATCACGATGAACCGCTCACGCGCCGAGTTCGACGATCTCGATCCGAACGAGCGCGCGGTGAAGCTGAGCCGCGCCGGCGCGCCAGTGGTCGGTTGCACGATGGCGGTCAGCAACGACGGCGAGATCATGGCGCGCGGCAACATGGTGATGGCCGGCTACTGGGAGCAACCAGACCAGACCGACGCTGCGATCCACGACGGGTTCTTCCACACCGGCGACGGCGGGTTCATCGACGACGACCAGTACGTCACGATCGCCGACCGCAAGAAGGACGTGATCATCACCGGCGGCGAGAACGTCTCGTCGATCGAAGTCGAAGATGCGATCTTCCAGCATCCCGACGTGACCGAGGTGGCGGTGATCGGCATCCCCGACGAGAAGTGGGGTGAACTGGTGACGGCACTCGTCGTCACGACGCCAGGCAGCACGCTCACCGACGCCGAGCTGATCGCGTTCACCAAGACCAAACTGGCCGGTTACAAGTGCCCCAAGCGCATCGAGTTCCGTGACGAGTTGGCCCGCACCGCCACCGGCAAGCTCCAGAAGTTCAAGCTGCGCGAGCCCTTCTGGGCCGACGCCGACCGCCAGGTCAACTGACCCGAATTCCCGAGGGCTACTCGAGGGTGGCGTAGTTGGTGCTGCGGTCGTCGGTGCGGGTGCCGACGACGGCGGCGACGCACTCGGCGAGATCGGTGAGGTAGTCGTCGATCACGCCGGTGTTCGAGTTGCTGATCGTCGAGTGCAGGCTGTCCGGCGGGCCCTGGCGGTCGTGGAACCAGCCCTTCGCCAACAGCGCATCGCCGAGCGCGAAGATGTCGATCTCGGGCTCGAACGTCGGGTCGGCGGCAATCGCCACGAGGTGGAACTGCCCGTCACCGAGCACCTGGATCCCGTCGATCTCGGCGACGCCGGCACGGAACGTGTCGGCGTTCACGAGCATCTGGCGGGTGAGGTCGACGTAGCCCTCGATGCCCAGGTGCGACATCACCGCCCAGGCGCACGCCATCGGCAGACCCGAGCGTGTGCCCTGCATGTTCGGCGACGCATAGAACCCGCCGAGCCACCCGTCGAACACGAACGTCTGGTACGCCCGCGACTGCTTGTCGCGGTGCAGGATCACCGACACGCCCTTGGGCGCATACCCGAGCTTGTGGATGTCGGCCGAGATCGTCGTCACCCCGTCGACGCGGAAGTCCCACGGCTTCACCTCGCGACCGAGCATCTCGACGAACGGCAACACGAACCCGCCCATGCACGCGTCGACGTGGCAGTTCGCGCCGATCGACGACGCCAGCGCCGCGATCGCCGGAATGTCGTCCTGGACACCCTGCGGGTACTGCGGCGCGGAGCCGACCACGAGCACCGTGTTCTCGTTGCACAGCGCCGTCATCGCGTCGACATCAGCGGTCCAATCGTCCTTGACCGGCGCCTTGTGCAATGTCAGACCGAAGTTGTGCGCCGCCTTGTGGAACGCGGCATGGGCAGACTCGGCGACGACCATCTCGGGAGCGGTGATCCCTCGTTCGGCACGCCCACGCTCGCGAGCGGCGAGCACCCCGCACAGGATCGACTCGGTGCCGCCACTGGTGAGGAATCCAGCGACGTCGGCGTCGCCGTGCAGCAGGCCCGCCGTCCACCCGACCACCTCGGACTGGATCTGACCCAATGACGGGAACGCCTTGGTGTTGAGGGCATTCTCGTGCAGGTACAGCCTCGCTGCCTGCTCGGCGACCTCGTGCACCGAGGGTCCACCGTCGTAGATCATCCCGAATGCGCGTCCCTCGGCCCACTTGACGTCGTTGACACGTTTGGCGGTCAGATCGCCGATGACGTCGTCAACGGGCCGGCGGTGTTGCTGCAGGGGAGCCATGCCCGACAGTGTCGCGCACTACGCCTGGGAAGCTGGCGGCAGACGAATCGACCACGCCTCGACGTCATCGTCGAGGCCCGACAGGCCCTCTCGGCGTTCGATTTCCCACTCGGGCCCGATCGCCTCGCGAATCGATGAATCCACCAGGATCTGTCCCGTCTGCGCCAGCGACGCCAGCGTGAACGCCGTGCTGACGGGCTCTCCCCACATGCTGAACGCGAGCTGTTGCTGGCCGATCACGCCGCTCGCAACGTCGCCCGTCGACAGGCCCGCACGAACCGACAGCCGGTGGCCGTACTCGGTGCCGATGCGCTCCACCATCGCCATCACGGCCCCCGTGAACTGCACCGCGGCGTCGATGCGCGCACCATCCTCGCCGAGGCCGGTGGCGAACAGGGCATTGGTCGACGACCGCCGGACGCGTTCGACTCCGAACTCGTCCTGGAGCTGTTCGACGTCCTCGACCAATTGCTCGGTGATCTCGAAGACCGTGTCCTGGTTCGAGCCGGTCGCTTCGGGAATGCCGTCGATGAGGAACGAGATCACCGTTGCGGTGTCGAGCAGATCGGCGATGTCCTGCTCGCCGCTGCGGACCCGATCGACCAGCCGACTGGGCACCACCGCGCCGAGCACTGCGTTGATCTGCTCCTCCTCGGCCACGAGCGCCGCCTCTTCGGCCTCGAGCCGCGCGGCGACGTTGCCGAGTTGGCGGCCGAGATCGCCGAGCTCGTTGTTGCCGAGTTGACCGACGTCCGGAGCGGGTTCGCCGTGTGCGATGCGACCCGCTGCGTCGACGAGGAGGCCGAACGGTCGCGTCAGAGAACGAGCGAGCCACCACCCCAGCGCTGCGGTCACCGGCAGCAGAACGGCCATCACGACGAGCGTGCTGCGCAACAACGACGAGAGACCGGCGGTTGCCTCGGATCGGTCCTGTTCGACGACCACCGCCCAGTCCTGATTCCCGATGCGGAGCGGGCCCGACGCGGCGAACGCCTTGTCACCTTCGAAGTTGGTCACGGTGCCGACGAACGTCTCGCCGCTGAGCGCCACCTCGACCGCCCGGTTGTCGACGGCCTGGGTGAGCGCGGCGGATCCCACCAACCGCATCTGATCGATCGCCGCCTGATCGGAATTCCGATCGAAGTGATCGCTGAGGAACTGCTCGGGGTCGTCGAGCCACTCGCGGGTGTCGGTGCGCAACGTGCCGTCGGCGCCGACCAGGAAGACATTGCCGGTCTCACCGAGGCCGAGCAGGTCCCAATCCTGGCCCGCCGTCGCCAGGTTGGTGAGTGCCTTCACCGGGAGTTCGGCCACGATCGCGCCGCTGGCATCGGAGACCGACCGAATCGCCGTGGCCAGGAAGAACACCGCCTCCCCGCGCGGGCGAATAGAACGAGGTGTCGGAGATGACGGTGTCGCCGACGGCGACGGTTGCAAGCGCGTCGACCACCGATCCGAGTGCGCTGTCAGCCCACGGGCCGCTCACCACGTTCGTTCCGACGTCGATCCGCTTCATGACCGAGTAGACGACCTCTCCGGTGTCGACGTCGACGAAGAGCAGATCGCTCAGCGATGCGTTGCGCATCAGCGAGCGCAGCAGCGGGTGATACTCCGCGTGCGCCCGGGTGTAGTTCGAGCCGTCGCCGGCGTCGTCGAGCCGATCCCGATCGTCGAAACCGTCGGGATTACTCGCGATGTACTGGTATTGGACGAACCGCCCACTGCCCGAGGCGGGCACCAACGACTGCGGCGGGACGTCCAGGCCCACCTCGCGCAGCGGCTCGAGCGCCTTGGCGTAGGCCGCCTCGAGTTCGGCGACCTCCTCGGCCGACAGTCCAGCATCGACTTCGGCGTACCCGGCGGTCAACGCGTCGAAGGCAGTGATCACGCTCGGAGTCACCGCGAGCGTCGACACCGACGTCTGGACGCGAGCTGCGCCTCGCTCGATCGCTTGGACCCGTGTGTCGCGCAGCGAACTCAGTTGCGTCTCGACGCTGTCGGAGATGAGCACGCGAGCGAACACGTAGTTGAGTCCGGACAGCAGCAGCACCGAAACCAGAGCGACGCCCACCAAGGTGAATTCCAGTCGGCGCCGAAGTGAACTCCGACCTCGTGTGCTCACGACGGCTCCGCCGAGCCCGGTGCGACGCCCGCTTGCCGCTGCGCCCGTCGCAACGTCCGATCGCAACGACGTCGACGCGACACGCCGAGCTGCTCGAACGCGGCGGCCAGGCCGGCCGAGGACGCCAGCGCAGTGGCGGCAGCTTCGGCGGGAATCCGCACGACGCGACAGTCGCCTGTGGCCACCACGACCACGTCGTGGTCGGAGGCTTCGACGTCGCCGAATGCGCCGAGCATCTCACCGGGGCCGTGGTCGAGTACGTGCAGGTCCGGCTCGTCGTCCGAGCGCAACACGAGCCGGGCGGTGCCGTGTGCGAGCACGAACACGTCACGCTGATCACCCGAAGTCAGGATGACCTCGCCGGATTCATAGGTGGTGATCGAGGAGTCGGCCGCCAACCGATCGAGCACCTCGTCGGAGACCTCCGCGAGCAACGGGGCGTCCAACAGGGCACGACGAACATCAGCGGGCGTGACCTGGGAGGCAATGGCGGTCTGGACACCGTCGAACAGGTACAGGTCCTGTGCCGGGTTCGGAAGCGGCACGCCGTGACGGTACGACAGGTACCAGACCAAGGACGCGAAATCGGCCCGCACTCGTGGCGCGATCGAGAAGTCGTCGATCCACATGAAGGCCTGGTAGTCGACAACCGGGTCGGCGATGTTCGTGACGAACACCACCGGCGGCGGGTCCGCGACCACCCCGGCGGTCGAACGCGCGGCGTCGAGCAGCATGGCCTTGGCGGCCGTGGGCGGGGCGGTGCGCTCGATCTGGACCGGCACCATCACCCGGTGGAATCGACTGGGTTGGTCGAAGTTCACGATCGTCGCCTTGGAAAGCTGCCCGTTCGGGATGACGACGAGGTCGCCGTCTCGGTTCTCGATTCGAGTGCTGCGCCAGTTGACGTCGATCACGCGGCCTTCGACGTCGCCGGACTCGATCCAGTCACCGGCGCTGAATGGCTGGTCAGCGAGCAGCGTGAAACCCGAGGCGATGCCGCCGAGCGTGTCCTGCAGCGCGAACGACACGACCAACGACGTCACGCCGAGCGCAGTCAGCGCAGCCGACAGGTCGACGCCCCACACACCTGCGATGAGCCACCAGGCAGTGACGATGAGGACCACCAGTCGAGGGACGGCGAGCAGGAGTCGAGGGACCGAGCGCTGGTCGCTGCGGCGCGGTCGATCGACGATCCGAGCAACGAGGACCCGGAACGCCGAGAGCAGTGCAGCAGCGATCGCCACCAGCAGCGCCGACTCGAGCAGGCGCACCAGAATCCGCTCGCTGCCGACGTCGAACAGGGTGCTGACCAGCAACCACACCGCTGCGAGCGGCACGACCCACACGCGCACGATCGCCACCGAGGGCCGCAGGCTGGAGTCGCGCTGGCGGAGCCGCTCCTCGAGCTCTCCCACTCCGATGATCAGCGCCGGCAGCAGCACGATGACGATCGCCGCGGTCAAGACATCGGACGATTCGAACGTCGTCGTCACGTCGGTGCCTCGCTGGCCATGGAGACGCCACTCAACACACTGGCTCCGTCCTGGTCGATCGACTCGAATCGATACGTCGACGGCAGAACGGCGACACAGTCGTCGGACACGAGCACCTGGCCCGGACGTGCACTGCGCGCCAGATCGGTGGCCCGCTGGATCGTCACTCCCCACGTGTCGTGGATCAGCCGATGGCCGCCGGTCAGACCCACCGTGATCGGTCCGACGTCGATCCCAGCGTGGATGGACAGCTCGCCCTCGGGGTCGAGGTCCTGGAGCGCCTCGCGCAAGTCGACGACGAATGCAGCCGCTCGGGCCGCGTGATCGAGGTGTGGTCGACTCACCCCGCATGCCGCGACGTACGCGTCCCCGGTGAGTTGGACTCGATCGAGTCCTCGTTCTGCTGCCAGTTCATCGGCCTCGTCGACGAATCGATCGAGGAGATGACGTGCTCGTTCCGGTGAGCCGGAGCTCACGAGCGCGCCCAGGCCGTCGATCACGACCACGGCCGCCGTCGCTGTGGCGATCTGCTCGACGACGTCTCGGTCGCCGGCCTCGGCGCGTTCGGCAATCGAGGCTGGCAACAGGCGGCGGAGCACGAGACGGCGCTCATCGGCCCGGCGTCGCGCTGTCGTCGTCCGGCGCCGC
Organism: Ilumatobacteraceae bacterium; assembly: GCA_963828415.1. Classification (GTDB taxonomy): domain Bacteria; phylum Actinomycetota; class Acidimicrobiia; order Acidimicrobiales; family Ilumatobacteraceae; genus Sva-07. The sequence goes on along the minus strand of CAWHEI010000009.1, from coordinate 225,172 downwards.
AGCGTGGCGAGCATCGTGTCGATGTCGTCTCCGAGTTCGACGAACTCCGATGCGCTCGAGTCGGGTAGTTCGGTTCGCGCTTCGTCGAAGTCCCCGTCGCGGATCGCCCGCAAGCGCGTCGAGATGATGCGCAACGGCTCGAGCAACCGGTCCGCCCACCGCACGGCGATGAACGTGACGATCACGATGAACACGGCGATGGCGATCAGCAGATTCCGGGTGAAGTCGTCGATCGGCGCCTCGACTTCGGCGACGTCCGCCTCAGCGAACACGACCCAGTCGAGGCCCTCGATGTCGAGCACGCGAGTCGTCGAGGTCACCGAGCGACCCAGGTAGTTGGTGACCTCCTCGACGCCCGACTGCCCGTCGAAGGCCGCCTCGACCTGGCGATAGTCGATCGGCTGGAACAACACGTTGGTGTCGAAGAGCTGCATCGACCTGATCTCGTCGGGATCGGCCGTCCCGGCCGTTTCGACGTCGTCGAAGAACGCCGTGGGGTCCTCGAGAAACACCCGCGAGTCGGATCGCATCCGCGTATCGGACGCCACGACGTAGGTTTCACCGGTGTCGCCCAGTTCACCCCACTGTTCATCGTTGGTCATGACGGCGGTGATCTCCTCCGGGGAGAATCGACCGACGACGAAACCCGCCAGTTCGCCGCCGTCGAACACTGGCGCACCGACGAACGCGCTGGGTCGGTCACCCGCGGGTGCGTACGGCGCGAAGTCACGGATCGCCACGTCGCCGGGTGACGGATCGTCGGCGAGTTCGTAGGTCAGCGATGCCAGTGGGGACCCGCTGTGCGGACCGGCCCGCAGGCTCGTCGCGAAGTCGATGTTCTTCCCGGTCGAGTACACGACGACCTGTGCATTCGGTTCGATGAGATAGAAGTCGTCGAAACCGAGTTGGAGCGCGAATTCGTTCAGGGCGTCGTCGAGCGGATCATGGAGTGCCGACCATTCGTCGTCGCCAGTGCGGCTCGACACCGTCGTCTTCGGCGGGGACCACGTACTGCGCCTGCAGCGTGACTCCAGCGTTCGAGATCGGGAGCAGGCCCGACGGATTCACCGGTCGACCGCGGGCCTCCGAGAGCTCGGGTGCAACGACGTTGCGGTAGTACCCCTCGACGAGTGCCTCGTCGCGCGAGCTGACCGGCTCGGCGTCGAGTTGAAGAAACCGTTCCGAGAACTGTTCTATGGCAGCCGCGGGCCGGGGCGTGAGCGCCTGACCGGCGACGGCTCGCTTCAGCCCGGCAATGTACCGCTCGACCTGATCGGAGCGAGCCGCTCCAACCGCCGTCAACTGAGCGTCGATCTCGGTGTTCGCGAGGCTGCGGCCCCGCTCGAGGCCCACCACCGAGGTGACGACCACCGACACCAGTGCGACCAGTACGACCACGAGCGCCAGGCGACTCGCAACGGAGACATTCCGCACCAGCCTCCCCGGGGCGCCGGCTACTCGATCGACCCGTCTCGGCACGGTGGGTGAATCTGCGCGCGGGTACGGTCGAACGGGTGAGCGACACCACCGTCTTCCTGGCCCGCACCATCGTCACGATGGATCCCTCGCAACCGGAGGTCGAGGCCGTTGCGGTGCGCGAGGGCAAGGTGCTCGCAGCGGGTTCGTTGGGCGAGTGCGCGAGCTGGGGCCCGCACGAGGTCGACCGACGCTTCGCCGACCATGTACTCGTGCCCGGGATGATCGAGGCGCATGCGCACACGCTCGAGGGAGCGTTCTCGATGATCCCCTACGTCGGGTGGTTCGACCGCCATCGCGTCGACGGCGGAACGTCGCCGGGCATTCGCACGTACGCCGCGCTGCTCGCCCGACTCCGCGAGATCGACGCGGACACCGCGGGGTCAGCTGAACCGATCGTGGTCGGCGGGTTCGACCCGATCTACTTCACCGGGGAGGAACGGCTCACTCGAGCGCACCTCGACCTGGTCTCGACCGAACGGCCGATCTTCGTGTTCCACGCGAGCGCCCACCTCGCCACGGTCAACACGGCGATGTTGGAGCGTCACGAGATCGACCGGACCTCGACGACGCCGGGGGTCGCCCGCGACGCCAACGGCGACCCCAACGGCGAGCTGCAGGAGATGCCGGCGATTGCGTTGGCCCGGTCCGGTGTGGCCGTGATCCTGCGGTTGCTGAGCGACCCACGGGCGATCGAGGCACTCGGGCAGATCTGCGCCAACGTCGGCATCACGATGCTGTGCGACCTCGGGTCGTCAGGCTTGAGTCGGCCGGACGAGCAGACCGTGCTCCACCAGGTCGTCGACCGCCCGGAGTTCCCGGCGCGACTCCTCCAGCGCCACCTCCATGCACTCCCGCCGGGAAGCGCCGACTGGGCCGACGCCGCCGAGGCCTTGCTGCAGTTGGCGGCGAACGACACCGACAAGATGCGCACCGCCGGCCTGAAGCTGGTGCTCGACGGTTCGATCCAGGGATTCACCGCCAAGATGGGATGGCCCGGCTATTTCAGCGGCACCGATCACGGCCAGTGGATGGTGGCACCCGATCAGCTGCTCGACATCACTCGACCGTTCCACGATCGGGGCATCAACATTCACGCCCATTGCAACGGCGACCTGACGATCGATGCTTGGATCGACACCGTCGAACAACTCGTGATCGAGCACCCGTGGCTCGATCATCGTCACACCGTGCAGCACTGCCAGCTGACCTCGGCGGCGCAGTTCCGGCGAATGGCCAAGCTCGGCATGTGCGCCAACATCTTCGCCAATCACCTCTGGTACTGGGGCGACCAGCACCACGACATCACCGTCGGCCCCGAGCGGGCCCGGCGTATGGAGGCCGCCGCCACCGCCGAGCGCGAGGGCGTGTCGTTCTCGCTGCACTCCGACGCCAACGTCACGCCGCTCGGGCATCTCCACACCATGTGGTGTGCGGTCAATCGGGTGACGCCGTCGGGGCGCGTGCTCGGCGAACACGAGCGGATCTCGGCCGAGTCGGCCTTGCGCGCCGTGACCCTCGGCTCGGCATACCAGATGCACCTCGACGCCGAGTTCGGCACGATCGAGTGCGGCAAGGCCGCCGACTTCACCGTGCTCGAGGAGAACCCGCTCACCGTCGATCCGATGGCGATCAAGAACATCGGCGTGTGGGGCACCGTCGTCGGCGGCACCACCTTCGAGGCCGCCCATCCCTGAACCACGTTTGTGTTGCATTGCGGGTGGGGCGGGTCACCCGAAATGCAACGCAAACGGGCTGGGTGCGGGGGTGTGCGTCACTCTGCGAACGGCGATGGCGACCAGTTCGGAGCGGTCGGCCGGCGCGCATGGGGTCACAACGGTTCGACGACCGACCGCCTGCACCACCACCCAGGAGCCGTCGTCGAGCAAGATCCTTCCCTTGACGCGCAGCACGTCGGCAGGAAGCGATGCCGCGAAGCGATCGACGACGGCCCGAGCGACCGGTTCGGTGGACGTCCACGACCACGACTCGTAGTGGTGATGATGGTGGTGGTGGTCGTCGTACTGGGCGAGCTCGTCTGGCACCGAGGCCGTCCGGTCCGATCGCACGCCGAGGACCACGTCAGCGGGCAGGCGACCATCGACGACTCGAATCGAGGGCGCTCCCCTGCTCGTCGCCGCCATCCACTCGTCGACCTGCGACAACCGCACCTCGTCACAAACGTCCGACTTGGTCACGATGATCAGATCGGCGCCGACGATCTGGCGACGAACCTCCTCGCCGACGTAACGATCCCGCGACCGTTCGATGATCGACGTCGCGTCGGCGAGCACGACCACGCCCGCCGGTTCGAACGGTGGCACCGTCGCCCAGGCAGCGGCCACAGCGGGATCGGCGACACCACTCACCTCGATCACGATGTGATCCGGAGGTGGTTCACTCGTCGCCAGTGCGTCGAGGGCCTCGTGGAGGCCAGCACCAACGGTGCAGCAGACGCAGCCGTTCGGCAGGCTGATCACGCCGTTGTCCGCGGCGTCGGCGAGGAGTGCGGCGTCGATGGCCAGCGAACCGAAGTCGTTGACGATCACACCGATCCGCCGGCCGCCAGGATTCCGCAGAAGGTTGTTCAGCAGCGTGGTCTTGCCGGCGCCGAGATAGCCGCCGACGACCGTCAGCGGGATCGACTCTGCCAGCACATCTCCATGTTGGCACCTGCCATTTACTGCGGGTGTACGGTTCTGGCCGGGTTCGGCGCCCACCCGGGCGCCGGACGGAGGGGAAATCATGTCCGTTCGCTGGATCGATGACAATCCACCGAGTTCGAGCCTGTCGTTCTGGACGAGAGCGAACGTCGGTGAGGTACTGCCTGAGCCGCCATCGCCGCTCGGCTGGGACATCGTGTGGGAGACCGGAACCATCCTCGGCTGGCGCGACTGCGCCGTCAACCGGCTCGGCTTCGCTGACGACGAACTCAGCCAGACTCGCCCGGAGGTCAGCGGGCTGTTCGGTGGATACGCCTATCTGAACGCCTCGCTCAACCGGGTGTTCGGATACCGGGCTCCGGGCATGACGGCCAGCACGGTCGACGACATCTACTTCGGTGATCACCCTGACGTGCCGCCAGTGGTGATCGGCGACTGGTGGGACAGCCCTCGCGCCACAGCGGAACTCGAGGGATGGATGAACTGGGTGCTGACCACCACCGAGCAGCCCGACCTCGAGCACGACCGCACGGTCGCCGAGGCCGCTCGGGCAGACCGGCCCGACTTCGCGGCGATGTCGATCAGCGAACTGACCGCCCTCGCCACATCGCACATCCCCACGATCCGTCGGATGTTCGACCAACACATCAATCAGAGCGCGTGCGCAACGATCGGCCCCGGCATCATCGCCGCGGTCGCCGATGCCGTGGGCGATCCGACCCTGACGCTCAAGATCATCGGGGCGGTCGGTGACGTCGACTCCGCGGCGCCGAGCTACGCGATGTGGGACCTGTCCCGCCTGGTGGCCAACTCAACTGCACTGACAGCCGCGTTCGACCAGGGTGCGGCAGGCCTGATGGGGCGCCTGCACGACCTCGACGATCCGGACACGACCACATTCCTCTCTGCCCTCGACGACTTCATGTTCCGGTTCGGCTCCCGCGGTCCCAACGAGTGGGACCTCCACGCCCACGTCTGGGAGACCAAGCCGGAACTCGTACTTTCGGCGATCGACCGGATGCGCTTCGCCAGCGACGACGAATCACCCGGGCGTCGCCATGCCGACCGCGAACACGAGCGCGACGCGATCGTCGCCCACGTCACCGAGGCGCTGGCGGCAGATCCCGAGGCCCAGGGCCAGTTCGTGGCCGGAGTTGCCTCGGCGGCCCGTTTCGTGCCGGGACGCGAACGGTCGAAGACGTCGATCATCAAGGTGATCCACGAGTGTCGCCTGGCGACATGGGAACTCGGCCGGCGACTCGTCGAGGCGGGCGGCGCAGGCGAGCCACGCGACATCTGCATGCTGTTCCTCGACGAGATCGACCAGGCGTTGGGCGATCCGAACTGGGCCCGCGAGACGATTGCCGACCGTCAGGCGTACTTCGATCACCTCCAGACGTTGGAGCCGCCGTTCATCTTCGACGGCGAGTGCCCACCGGTCGACACCTGGCCACGCAAGGGCGCCAACACCGTCGAGGTCCTGAGCGCAGGCGGCACCGTGCAGGGCATGCCGGGATCGTCGGGCACCTATCGGGGCACCGCCCGCATCGTGCTCGATCCGGGCGACCCCACTGCGCTCGACCCGGGCGACGTCCTGGTCGCTCCGCACACCGACCCGGCATGGACACCGCTGTTCGTCACCGCCGGGGCCGTCGTCGTCGACGTGGGCGCAACACTGAGTCACGCCATCATCGTCAGCCGCGAACTCGGACTGCCCTGCGTGGTGTCGGCCACCGATGCCACGCGGATGATCCCGGACGGCGCACTCGTCGAGGTCGACGGCAACACCGGTCTCGTGACCGTCGTCGAGGTCTGAGCTCAGCCGGCCACGAACCCGCCGGCCGCGAGCGCCCGATCGACGATGCCCGCGAGGCGGACGGTCTCGCTCGGGTTCTCCCCGCTCACGGTGACAGCCCACGTCACGTTGTCGGACCGATCGAGCACCATCGCGTGTGTGCTCTCGACCGTTCCCGTGTGACCAGCTGCGCCTCCGCCATAGAGGATCACGCCCATCCCGTAGCCCCGGTCGGGTGACAGCGGATCGTTGACGGCGGTCTTCATCTGAGCCACGGTGCCGGACTCCAACGGCTTCCACCCCGGGCTGTCGGGATCGAGCGAGTCGATGATCGTCACGAGATCGGCGGGTGACGCCACCCACGCACCGGCAGCGCCGAGCACTTCCATGTAGTTGCGGCCGGGCACCGTGCGATGCACCACTTCGCCGGGACCGGGGTCTTCGGTCGGTGCGAGTCGCATCCCCGAGATGCCGAGCGGGGTGAGAAGGCGTTCGTACACGACCTGTTCGTAGTCCTGGCCGGTGAGCCGCTCGATCAGCAGTCCCAGCACGCAGAAGTTCATGTTGCTGTATCTGAAGCCGGCGCCCTGGAGCGATCGGGTGATGCCAACGGCTGCAGCCTCCTCGCAGGACCCGACCTGATTCCGGAAGAACAGGTTCTCGTACTGCGGGAATCCCGACGTGTGGGTCAGCAGCTTGCGCACCGTCAGATCGGGGACGCCCGAACTCGGCGTGCCGACGCCGACTGCCTCGGCCACCAGCGATCCGATCGGGTCGTCGAGGCCGACGACTCCTTCTTCGACCAACTGCAGCGCCGTGATCGCCGTGATCGTCTTCGAAATGCTGGCGATGCGGAACTTGTCGGTCGTCTCGACGGCCTCGGTGGTGTCGGGCACTCGGACGCCCATCGCCGCTTCGTGCACGATCTCGCCGTCGATCGACACCGCAACCGCCACGGCGTCCGAGCCTCCGCCGAGGACGGCCTGGTTGATCGTCGCGTCGAACGCCGCCCAGCCGGTGAGGATCGGCGCGTCGGTGGCATCGGGCCGCGGTGGGAGCGGAGCGATGGTGACTCGGTCGATCGCGTAGCCGGGGAACGGCAGCGGATCGCTGTCGGCGATGTCGAACAACTCGGTCGACGACGGTGCCGATGCGGTGTCGAGGGGCGGCCCTTCCGACTCGGCCGTCGGCGACGAACACGCTGCGAGCACGAGCACACCGGCGACGGCACCGCTGCGAAGATGGCGCAGCGATCGGCGAGCTGACATCACTCCATGATGACCGCCCCGCACCCGCCGCCGGCGGCACCCGACCCGCCAGCGGTCAGGAGGCGGTCGGGAGGCGTTGTTCGAGCGTGAGGACGGGGGCGAAGAGGTCGCCGTGCTCGTCGACACGCGCGAGGACGTCGGGCGCCTCGAATCGCAGCTCGACACCGTCAGCGGCGCACCGCTCGACCTCGTCCCAGGTCACCGGTGTCGACACGGTCGGGTCGTGGCGGGCACGCAGCGAGTACGGAGCGATCGTGGTCTTGTGATGGGCGTTCTGACTCCAGTCGACGAACACCTTGCCCGGCCGCTCGGCCTTGGCCATCACCGTCGTCACGCGTCCGGGCAACTGGCGCTCCATCACCTGGCCGACGGCCAGCGCGAAGTCGGCGGTCGCTTCATGGGTGGCGCCGGGCGTGTTGAGGGGCACGTAGAGCTGGAGACCTTTCGAGCCCGACGTCTTGCACCAGCCCTCGAGACCGACGGAGTCGAGGACGGCCCGCACGCCGAGGGCGACCTCGCAACACTCGACGATCGACGTCTTCGGGCCCGGATCGAAGTCGAACACCAGCGTGCGGGGTGTGTCGAGGTCGATCGACAGCGCCATCGGCGCGTGGAGTTCGATCGCCGCCAGGTTCGCCGCCCACACCATCGCGGCGGGTTCCTCGATGCGGCAGTACTCGATACCGCCACGACGATCGCCGGGCCCGAGCGCCACCGGAACCCACGCTGGGCGGTGCTGCGGGCAGCGCTTCTCGAAGAAGCCGTCGTGGTCGGTACCGTCGGGATACCGGCGGAACGTGATGCAGCGCCCAGCGAGATGCGGGATGATCGTCGGCGCGATGCGCAGGTGATAGTCGACGACTTCGGCCTTGGTGAACCCCGACGGGTACAGCACCTTGTCGAGGTTGGTCAACCGGACGGTTCGGCCCTCGATGTCGACCTCGATCGGAGACGCCACGGTCCTGATACGTCAGCCGGTCAGGCCGACTTCTTCTTCGCTGCGGCCTTCTTGGCGGGATGTCGCGTCCGAGCCTCCTTGGCCGCAGCGACGCTCGCTTCCAGCGCCGCCATGATGTCGACGACCTTCGGCTTCTCGGCGGCGATCTCCGGCACCTCGAACTCCTCGCCGTCGGCCTTCATCTGGATCAGCGCCATGACTTCCTCGCGGTACTCGTCGCGGTACTTCTCGGGTTGGAAGTCGGCGGCCAGCGAGGCGACGAGGCTCTCGGCCATCGCCACCTCCTTCTCGTTCACCTCGACCGACTCGAGCCCGTTCAGCTCATCGATGTCGGACGGATCGATCACCTCGTCGGCGTAGGCGAGGGTCGACATCACCAGCCGGCCCTCCTCGGCGCGGATCGCCGCGGTGTACTGCTTGTTGCGCATCACGAACCGACCGATCGCCACCTTGCCGCTCGCCTCCATCGCTCTGGCGAGCAGCACGTACGGCTTCGGCGGTCCATCGGGGGCCAGGTGGTAGGCGGTGTCGAAGTAGACGGGGTCGATGTCGGCCAGGTCGACGAACTCCTCGAGGTCGACCGACTTCGTGGCCACTGGCATGAACGGCTCGAGTTCGTCGGGATCGACGATCACGTAGCGGCCCTTGGAGATCTCGTAGCCCTTCACGATGTGGTCGTCGCCGACCTCGTCACCGGTCTCGGCGTTGACCTTGCGATAGCGGATGCGCGCCATGTTGCGCTCGTCGAGCTGGTTGAACGACACGCTCTGGCGGCGTACCGCGTGGAACAGCTTGACGGGGATCGCCACCAAACCGAACGAGATCGTTCCACTCCACACCGGCCGTGCCATGGCCAAGAGTCAACCACATTCGAGCCCCTGCCAAACCCAGCTACGGAGCGAGGATGGCGCGAGGGACGATGTCCATCCCGAACCCGGTGAGGATCGCCAGGTAGAGCAGCCCGGTCGCCGCCATCACCGCCGAGTAGGCCCGTTCCTTCAGGGCCGCCTGCGTGACGAAGATCAGGATGATCGTGGTGATCGAACACATCAGCCACATCCAGCCCAACATTCCGCCCCAGCCGTCGTCGACGGTGCCGTTGAGCACGGCGATCATGCCGGTCGGCAGGAGCATCACGAACACCTCCGCCGGCCACAGCCACTTCAGCGCTTCCACCATTTCGTTCAGCAACACGCGAGGCAGTCCGGGCTGGGTGAGGTACCAGTGCCCGAGCAGCATCGCATCGGAGATCGCCCCGATGAACGCAGCACCCACGAGGGTGCGAGCCATCGCGACCGCCGGGTTCCCGCCGGCGTCGAGGGCGGCGGCGATCAGCCCGATCGCGCCGATGAACACCGGCACGAGGTCGAGCACCGGCGGGAACTCCGGCCCCACCGACTCGGCGGCGTCGTGGGTCGTCGGGGTGTCGACGGTGCGGTCGATGCCCGTCATCGCCGCAACTCGCTCGCTGCGACGGTCGTATTCGGCCCGTGCCCCACTGACTCCGGCGGCCTTGCGCCGCACCGACACGAACAGCGCGAACGCACACGAGATCATCACGCCGATCGACGCGGCCTCGCGTACCGGGACGACACCGAACGCGAGCCCGGCCGCCAGCGCTCCGGCAGCGAAGCAGAAGTAGACGATGCGCAACAGCCAGCCGTAGCCGAGGCTGGCGATCCGGCGCCGAGTGGTGAACCAGCAGAACAACATGCCGCCCGTGGCCCACTGCAAGAGCACGGTGGCGGCGTCGAGGTTGATCACGTTCGCCCACGGTAACGCCGTAGCCTGACGGCGCCATGGCCTCCCCCCGCCACTGCCGTTCTGTCGGCGCTCGAACATCTCGCACCGTCGTCGTCGCGGCGCTCGGCGCGCTCACACTCGCCGCCTGCGCGACTGGTCCCCGCCCGAGTTTCGACGCCGACGAACCGACACAGCAGGCCACCGGCGACCCAGCGATCGACGCCGTGCTCGAACGACTCGACCGTGTCGGCGTCGAGCAGTTCACCGCGGAGTACACCATCCTGACCCGCCTCGGTGGCCAGGAATCGACGGCGACAGTCGTGCAGGCATCCGACAGCCGCCGTTCGATCACGATCAACGCAGTTCGGTTCCTCGACGGCACCGGAACCGCATCGACCTGCGACCTGACCACCGCCGAGTGCGAAGCGGTACTCAACGACGCCCGGGTCAGCGACGTGCAGATCACCCACGACTTCTACGGTTCGAGCTTCGCCCGGCGCCTGCGCGTCGACGCCGGCCGCAGCCTGGCACCAGCCCGCGGCTACAGCGAAACCATCGCCGGCCAGCCGGCCACCTGCGCTGACGTCCCCGTCTCGGGCGGTACCAAGGTGTACTGCGCAACCGATGCCGGTCCCCTGGCGCGCTACGACGGCAACGACGTCGTCATCGAGTTGGTGTCGTCGACCCCGACACCCGACGAGACGAAGTTCGCCACCGGCTGAGCGGTCAGCCCGGAGGACCGGTGACGTCCGGGTCGGCGCACCAACCACCCGGAGTCGTCGGCCCTCCGAGCCCCACGGGGCACGGTCGACGTTCGAGGTACGCGAACTTGCGCGATACATACGCTGCCGCCTGAGGCGCTCCTGTCGCCGTCAGGTGGACACCGTCGGAAGTAACCCAGGACGGGTGGGACCGTGAGTATCCGTCCCAGTCGGCGAGAATCAGTTCCGGGTATCGACCCGATGCCACGAGGGACCGCAGGTGGGCGTTGTTCACGGCGAACGAGGCCGCGTTCGATGCGCCGCTCGGCGACACGTACCCGACGTTCTCCCGATAGGTCAACCAGATCACGCGGTCGATGCCCTTGGCACGCGCCTGCTCGAGCATCGCGGCCACGCCCAGTGGGAACCACCCGGACCAATCGTTGTATCCCGTTGCGACGACGAGCGCCCGGTTGGCCCCGGGTACCGTCGTCGACAACTCCGTGACTGCGTTCAATGGGGCATACCCCTCGCGGCCCCGACACGACGCGCCGATCAGACGTCGACAGGACTCGAGTCGAGCATCCCAGACCGCTCCCTGCAGCCAGCCGAGCGCGCCGTTCCATCGGATTCCTGCAAACGCCGAATCCGAGATCATGACGACCGGTGAGTCCGGAGACGGAACTGCGTTCACCGGCGCCGGACCGTTGGCGACTGCGGGAACCCCGGTGAACCATCCGGCGACGTCCACGAGCACGTGGACTCCGGCAAACGACGTCATCGCGACACCACGGTCGGAGACGCGCGACACCGAAACAGCGGCGACCGGCTGACGCCATCGATAGTTCACCGATGACACGTTCGGGACCGGTGTACCCGCAGCGGACACGGTCATGAAGCCCCAACCCGTCGGCTCGACGACCGTCACATTCGCCACGACGGCGGCCGCCGGCACGTCGATCAATCGCTTCTCGACCGTCCCGCCACGGTGAATCGGGTCGAAGGTCTGTCGCGAGTCCCAGGCCCGTCTCGGCGCCTCCGGCACGAACAACCCGTCGGTCGACGGCGCCGCGGACGGGCCGGTGAACCACCCGACGACGTCGACGAGTACGTCGGTCTCCATCGACCGGGCGATGACGAACCCGTCAACGCTGACGGAGATGAAGACGAGGTTCGCCCTCGTGTCGTTGCGATCGTCGGTGTTCACGACCGAGGTCTCGCTGCGCGCTCCGCCAGCCGGATACGCCGAGACGAACCCGCTCGAGGCAGCCCCGACAGCGGTGATGTTCGCAACGAGAGCACTCGCATCAGCCGGGATGTTCGAAGGCAGCGGAACACGGATCTCACCGGCACCGCGTTCGCCGGAGCTTCGGGTGTCGACCACGCGTTGGGGATCGATCCCGACGAAACGGCCCGACGCCACGGCACTCGGAGCGTCGACGAACGCGGCGGTGACGTCCACGATGATGTCAACGGGCGCCGACGTGTAGACGTCGATCGCGCCTGAGTCACCGAGCTTCACGACCGCCGAGTTGGCCACGGTGTTGCCAGGGGCGAAGTTGAGGTTCGACGCCTCCGGGCGTGAGGATCCGTGCGGATACACGGTCACGAACCCAGCAGCGGTCGTACCCGTTGCCACGATGCTGACCGCCACCGCTCGCGCTGTCGTGGGGACACCACAGCGCGCGACCACGTCGATCCGTCGAGTGTTCGCGTCGACCCGCCCGAGGCCGGGCGTACGACGACCGTCGAAGAGTCGACACGGCTCGACTGGTACGAGGCTCGTCGTACCGACGGCGGCCTGCGACACCAAGGTGTCGACGCGTGGGGCCATCGTCTGGGCATCCGTCGCCGCTGGGACGAGCGCAACGACGACCGTCAACACCGTCAGCGCCGCGACGCACCGTCCGAGCGGGTAGCCCCTCATCCCACGCTGACGAGCCGATGATCGGAGTTGTTGAGACTCCGAGGTCCCTCGGTCGTGGCGACCACGATGTCTTCGAGTCGCATCCCCCACTTGCCCGGCACGTAGATGCCCGGCTCGACGCTGTACGCGTGTCCCGCTTCGAGCGGCAGCGTGTTGCCCTCGACGATGTAGGGGTCCTCGTGTTCCTCCATACCGATGCCATGCCCGGTGCGATGGATGAAGAACTCGCCGAAGCCGGCGTCGACGATCACCCGGCGGGTCGCCCTGTCGACGTCCTGGCAGGGCGTGCCGGCCACGCCCGCCTCGACGCCCACCCGCTGGGCCTCGAGGAGCACGCCGTACGCCTCGGCGACGTCGCCGGTCGGCTCGCCGGTGAACACGCAGCGGGTGGTGTCGGAGCAGTAGCCGGCCATCGTGCCGCCGAAGTCGCACAGGACGATCTCGTTCTTCCCGATCACCCGAGATCCGGGATGGTGGTGCGGGCTCGCTGCGTTCTCCCCGGCGGCGACGATCGCGAAATTGACCTTGTCGTGCCCCTCCTCGATGATGCGCCGCCCGAGGTGCGCAGACACCTCGGCTTCGGTGCGCCCGACCAGCGGGATCTCGCCACGCTGCAGTTCTCCGGCGATCCGGTCGACGGCGGCGCCGGCGGCCGCGAGGGCGTCGATCTCGGCCTCGTCCTTGGCCATCCGCAGCGGTCCGACGACGTCGACGGCGCGAGAGAATGCCGCGCCGGGGAGTTGAGGCAGCAGTTCGACGAGGAATCGCGCCCACATCTGGTCGCCGACGGCAATGCGCTCGGCTCCCGACGCCAATCGGGCGACGATCGCTGTCGGGTCCTGGGTCTCACCCCACGGCAACATGTCGAACACACCAGGCACCTCGCGAACCCTCGGCGCTTCGAGCGCAGGGATCACCATCGTTGCGCCCGAATCTCGAGGCACGACGAGCATCGTCAGTCGTTCGAGGGGCATCGCGGTGTAGCCGGTGAGGTACGGAAGGTCGTGGCCAACCGACAGCAGCACCGCGTCGATGTCCCGTTCGGCCATCGCAGCTCGGACCCGGGCGAGGCGGTCGAGGTAGACGGACGAGGCGATGTTCGGCGAACTCATCGCCCCAGTCTGCACCCCTCCCCCGCCCCACATTCACGTTTGCGTTGCATTTCGGGTGGACCGGTCCACCCGAAATGCAACGCAAACGGTGTTGGTCAGGCGCCGGGCGGGTAGATCTGCTGCCAGTCGCCGCCGCAGTCGCCGCCGGCGAGCGAGAGGTCCTGACAGATCGTGGCTCGGGTGATCTTCCACACGCCGTCGACGAGGACGGCGATGCCGTACCGGTTGTCGAAGTCGTTGCCCGGCGTGTCGATCGAGTAGCGGAACCACGCCTCGTCGGGAGCGGTGAACACCAGCTCGTCGATGGTCGCCGACGCGCCCGCGGCGTCGTCGGCGTATCCGCCTGCCTGGACCTGTTCGCGCGCTTCGGCCACGCCGGTGGGATCGTCGATCAGAGCGGCTCCGTCGGTTTCCCGACCGATCGCCCCGTACAAGGCCGTCATCGCTGCACGCACCTCGGCCTCGGCTGCCGCTGGATCGGCGGGTTGCTCGCCGGCGTCGGGGAGCGCCGGAGGTGGAGGTGTACACGACGCACGGAACTCCGGGTCGTCCCACATGCCCGCGCCATCGGACCCGATGGTGGCCGACTCTGCGCCGCCCTCGAACGTCACGTCGAACGTCGGCGTCGCATCGACGTAGTAGGTGTGGCCACCCTCGCTGACCGGTGTCGCCGGCTCACCGGGAACGGTGAGGACCGCAATCCCACCCTGCGGCGCCACCGAGTCGGTCGATCCGTCGGCGAACGTCACCCGGACGTTGGTGACATCGGCCGGCGACTGCACGACGACCACCCACTGCGGGGAGCCGTCGTTGCCGCCGAGCAACACCGACGAGACGGAGCGACCCTCGAACGGTTCGACATACCACGGCACACCACCGACGTCGACGACACCGTTGCCCGTCATCGACACCCGCAGCTGACCGGATTCGAAGCACCACGGTGCCGGACGCCAATCGCCTGCTCCCCAGTCGCCGTCCAGCCCCATGTCCCACGTCTGACCGAGCTGCACGCGCAGTGCGAATCCCGTGTCGGTCGTACGTTCGACGAGCGTCTCCATCGGTTGAGAACCGAATGCTGCGTATCCACGACCACCGGAGGAACGAACGCCGACATCGCTGTCGCCGCCGTCCGGCATCGGGTCGGCCACGTCCACGGTCATCGGTGCAAGCGTCACGGACGGCTCGGCAATGGTCGACGCCGGACGGTCCTCGCCGGCAGATGCCGTCTCGGCGCCGCTGGGCTCACCTGCATCGGACCCGCTGGAGTCATCGTCGACGCTTCGGCCTATCCCGTACCCCGCGCCCCCAGCCGCAGCGATCAACATGGCTGCGACAACTCCGGCGACGATCCGCCGGCGCCCTCGTGCGTCGGCTCCGCCGCTGTCGACGGGTTCCAAGTCGTCGAACTCGATGGTCATGATGTCCCCTCTCGACTCGCATGTTCCGACCCACGTCGGCTGCCCTCGGTTGGACGATCGCCGGCCCCGATCGGTTCCCGAGTCTCCCACAGGGAATAGAACCCGGATGAGACCGTTGCACGGGGCATGGCCGACGACATGACTGCAACCGACGACGCCACCGCTGCCGCCCGCATCGACTTGTACTGGCGGCCCGGATGTGGGTTCTGTTCGATGCTGCAGCGCAAACTCGACAAGTTCGGCATCGAGCGCGTCGAGCACAACATCTGGGACGACCCCGACGACGCTGCCACCGTTCGCCAGCACGCCAACGGCAACGAGACCGTGCCGACCGTCGTCATCGGGGGTCAGGGCTTCGTCAACCCCTCCGCCGGCGAGCTGATCGCCTACCTCGGCGTCCACCACCCCGAGCTCCTCCCCGACGACTTCGAGGCGCCCGAGCCGAACGCCGTCAGTCGTCTCGCCACGCGTGTGTTCGGATGACGGGTACTGTCGGCACCATGAGCGACCCGCGACTCGAGGGTACCGAGATCGTCGACTCGGTGATCGACACCATTGGTGACACACCGCTGATCCGTCTCAAACGCCTCAGCGAACTCGAAGGCATCGAGTGTGTGTTCGCCATGAAGAACGAGGCGACGAACCCGGGAGGGTCGGCCAAGGACCGCCCGGCACTCGAGATGATCCTCGCCGCGGAACGCGAGGGCCTGCTGCAGCCGGGCGGGACGATCGTCGAGCCGACGAGCGGGAACACCGGCGTCGGGCTGGCCATCGTCGCTGCGCAACGTGGCTACAGGTGCGTCTTCGTCATGACCGACAAGGTCGCTCCCGAGAAGGTGTCGCTGCTGCGTGCCTACGGCGCCGAAGTCGTCGTGTGTCCCGTGGCGGTCGAGCCCGACGACCCACAGAGCTACTACAGCGTCGCCGCCCGACTCACCGTCGAACTGGGCGCGTTCCGACCGAACCAGTACGGAAATCCCCACAACCCCGAAGCGCACGTCAAGACCACCGGTCCCGAGATCTGGCGGCAGACCGCCGGCCGCATCACCCACTTCATCGCCGGCGCCGGCACGTGCGGGTCGATCACCGGTGTCGCCCGCTACCTCAAGTCGATGAATCCCGACATCCAGATCATCGCTGCCGACCCCGAGGGTTCCGTGTTCTCCGGCGGGTCGGGTCGCCCGTATCTCGTCGAAGGCGTCGGCGAGGACTTCTTTCCCGCCGCATGGGCTCCAGAACTCCTCGACGACATCATCCCGATCAGCGACGAGGAGAGCTTCCTCACCGCCCGCTATGTCAGCCAGCGCGAAGGCATCCTGATCGGCGGATCGGGCGGGATGGCCGTCGCGGCGGCGATCAAGGTCGCCAAGGCCGCCGGCCCCGACGCCGTCGTCGTCGTGTTCAACCCGGACTCCGGCCGCGGCTATCTGTCGAGGGTGTTCGACGACGACTGGATGGCCAACTTCGGGTTCCTGCGCGAGTGCGACCAGTGCGTCGGCGCAGTGCTCGATGCCCGCAACGCATCGATCGAGAACCTGCTCTACGTCAACCCGCAGCAGCTGGTGTCCGAGGCGATCGAGTTGATGCGCTCGAACGGCGTGAGCCAGCTGCCCGTCTGCAAGAACACACCACCGTTCGCCGCCGCCGAGGTGTCCGGATCGATCGACGAACTCGAGCTGATGGAGGCGATCCACCGCGACCCCGGCGTCATGTCGACTCCGGTCGAGAAGGTGATGGGTCCGAAGCTCCCCACGATCGGTGTCGGCCAGAAGGTCGAACTCGCCGTCGAAATGCTCGAATCCGCGCCGGCGCTGCTGGTGCTGTCGGGTGGTCGCCCCCTCAGCGTGCTGACCCGCACCGACGTGCTGTCGTACTTCACCGCCATTGCCGAGGACGCCCTGGAACGCGGTTCCGGTACGGTGTCCAGCGATGGGTGATCTCGACGAATCGACCGCACGCCAAGGATTCGCCACCCGCGCGATCCACGCCGGCCAGGACCCCGAACCGACCACCGGCGCCGTCGTCACGCCGATCTCGCTGTCGACCACGTTCGCTCAGGAAGGCGTCGGTGGGCACAAGGGCTTCGAGTACTCGCGCTCGGGCAACCCCACCCGCTCGGCACTCGAAGCCCAGGTCGCGTCGCTCGAAGACGCCACGCACGGCCTCGCCTTCGCGAGCGGCCTCGCCGCCGAGGACAACATCCTGCGGTTGCTCCGACCAGGCCAGCGGATACTGCTCGGCAACGACGCGTACGGCGGCACCTTCCGCCTGATCTCGAAAGTGTGGAGCCCGCTCGGGTTCCCCTGGACCGCCGTCGACCTCACCGATCTCGACGCGTTGCGCGCGAACTGGCCCGACGACGTCGGCATGGTCTGGCTCGAAACCCCGACCAACCCGCTGCTGACCTGCTTCGACATCGAAGCGATCGCCGAGATCGGCCGAGCCCGCGGGGCGATCGTGGTCGTCGACAACACGTTCGCCACGCCGTACCTCCAACAGCCGCTCACGCTCGGCGCCGACGTCGTCGTGCACTCGGCCACGAAGTATCTCGGTGGCCACAGCGACGTGATCGGCGGATTCGTCGCGACCAACGACGACGACCTCGCCGACCGGTTGCGCTTCACCCAGAACGCGGCCGGCGCCGTCCCGGCACCGTTCGACTGCTACCTCGTGCTGCGCGGCGTCAAGACGCTCGCCGTCCGGATGGATCGACACTGCGAGAATGCCCGCGCCGTCGTCGACCTGCTCGTCGGCCATCGCGCCGTCGACCGCGTGTTGTATCCGCAGTTGCCCGACCATCCCGGCCACGCCGCCGCGGCCAAGCAGATGCGCGACTTCGGCGGCATGGTGTCGTTCACGGTGAAAGCGGGCATGGCTGCAGCGATGACGGTCGCCGACTCCACCGAGGTGTTCACACTTGCCGAGTCGCTCGGCGCCGTCGAGAGCCTGATCGAGCATCCCGGCGCGATGACCCATGCGTCGGCTGCCGGCTCGCCGCTCGAAGTACCCGACAATCTGGTGCGGCTGTCGGTCGGCATCGAGGACGCCGCCGATCTCGTCGCCGACCTCGAGCAGGCCCTCGATCGCATCCGATGAGCTTGCCGCCCGACTTTCCCCTCGCCCACGAGGCGCCACGACCCGATCGGCCGATCGTCGTGGCCGCCAACCGTTTGCCCGTGATGCGCACCGACGACGGTTGGACCGCCAGCCCCGGCGGCTTGGTGCGAGCACTGTTGCCGATGTTGCGCGACACCGGCGGCACCTGGGTCGGATGGACCGGCAACTCCGACGATCACACCGACCCGTTCGAGATCGAAGGCGTCGATCTGCACCCCGTGCCGATCAGCGCCGAGGAGATCGAGCTCTACTACGAAGGGTTCTCCAACGACGCCCTGTGGCCGCTGTACCACGACGCGCTGCGTGAATCGACCTACTCCGGCGAGCAGTGGGACGCCTACGTCTCGGTCAACGAGCGTTTCGCCGTCACCCTCGCCAACATCGCGCCCGCGAATGCGGTCGTGTGGATCCACGACTACCAGCTCCAGTTGGTTCCGAAGCTGCTTCGCGAACAGCGCAGCGACATCACCATCGGGTTCTTCCTGCACATCCCGTTCCCGCCGTACGAACTGTTCTCGCGGCTGCCGTGGCGCACCGAGGTGGTCGAGGGACTGCTCGGCTGCGACCTGGTCGGCTTCCAACGGCCGAAGGACGCGTCGAACTTCGTCGCCGCCGCCCACGAGTTGGCCGGGGTCGACTCCGACGAGGACGGAACGATCGAGCATCTCGGTCACCGCGTCCACGTGGGCACGTTCCCGATCTCGATCGATGTCGGCGACGTCGAGGAAATGGCCGCTGGGCGGGCAACTCGACAACGCATGAGCCAGATCCGCGCCCGCCTCGGCGACCCGGAAGTCATCCTGCTCGGCGTCGATCGGCTCGACTACACCAAAGGCATCGGGCTGCGTCTCAAGGCGTTCGCCGCACTGCTCGAGTCGGGCGAACTCGACCCCGAACGTCACGTGATGGTGCAGGTCGCCACGCCGACTCGCGAGGCCGTCGAGCACTACCAGGACGAGCGTCACGAGGTGGAACGCCTGGTCGGGGCCATCAACGGCCGCTACAGCCGGATCGGACTGCCGGTCGTGCACTACCTGTACCAGTCGCTGCCGTTCGACGAGCTGATCGCGCTCTACCGCGCCGGCGACGTGATGCTGGTCACGCCGTTCCGCGACGGCATGAACCTGGTCGCCAAGGAGTACGCCGCATCGCACATCGACGGCGACGGTGTGCTGGTGCTCTCAGAATTCGCCGGGGCCGCCGACGAGTTGACCGACGCCGTGCTCGTCAACCCGCACGACGACCGCGCACTGCAACAGGCGATCGTCACCGCCGTCGAGATGCACCGTCACGAACGGCGCGGCCGGATGAATGGTCTGCGCGAACAGATCCGCAAGAGCGACGTGCAGGGCTGGGCCGACCGGTTCCTGTCGCAGCTCGCCGCTGCCGGTCCACCACCCACGTGATCGACTACGACGACCCCGTTGCGATCGCACGCATCGTCGCGAGCTGCCCGACACCGCTCCTCGTCGGGCTCGATGTCGACGGTGTGCTTGCACCGCTCGTGGACCACGCAGCCGATGCTGTCCTCCTCGACGGCATGGGCGCCGCGGTGAGCGCCGTGGCCGCACTCGACTCAGTGCACGTCGCGGTCGTGTCGGGACGTTCGCTCGACGGACTTGCCCAGTTCGGGTTCGAACACGACGTCGACATGATCGGCAGCCACGGAATGGAGACTCGCGACCGAGCGATGGATCCGCTCGACGCCGACGAGCGCGAGCGCCTGGCGGCCCTCGACACCCTGGCGGTGGAGGCCTCCGAACGCGCGGGCGACGGCGCCTGGGTGGAGCGAAAGCCCGCCAGCGTCGTGCTGCACGTTCGAGCGGCGCAGCCTGAGCGCCGCCGCGAGGCGATCGACCACCTCCGCTCCGAGTCGGCCCACATCGACGGCGCCACGCTCAAGGCCGGCAGCAACGTCCTCGAGGCATTCGCCCGCCACGCCGACAAGGGCACCGCCCTCATGCACCTGGCGAACGAACTCGGCGCTGCAACCACGGTGTTCGTCGGCGACGACGTCACCGACGAGGAGGCGTTCGCCCGCCTGTCACGTACCGACGTGGCCATCAAGGTCGGCGACGCCGCCACGATCGCCCCCCACCGTCTCGCCGACCCCGAAGCGGTGCTCGTGTTCCTCCACACCCTCGCGCAACGGTGAGTTCCTGCCGACCGCTGCGACCGGTGGTCAGGTCTCGGCAGCGACGGCGAGTCGCTCGACGCGTTGACCGGTGACCTCGGCGATGATCTCGAAGTCCTTGTCGAGATGCAGGACGGTGAGTCCAGCGGATTCGGCGATTGCGGCGATGAGGAGGTCCGGGATCGATGGCGCCCGGTGCTGCCCGCGGTCAGCGAGGGCCAGTTGGACGGCAACGGCGCGGTCCTCGATCTTCGTGGTGAGGTACTCCACCGGCATCGACGCGAGCGGCGGCCTCGCAGCGCTGTCACGAAGTTCGTTCGCCGACCTCGCTGAGAAGCCGACCTCGAGTCGAGTGACAGTGCTGATCCGGATGAGCCCGCGTTGGATTCGGGCTGCCCAGGTTGCGGCATCAGGGCTGGTGGCAAGTCGGACCAGCGCGGACTTGTCGATCAGCCAGGTGGTCATCGCCAGGCGTCGCCCATGACGGTGTCGTCGCTGAGGTCGGCGAACGTGTCGGCGAAAGCTGCAAGATCGTCGATGGTGACGTCGAGAAGCGTTTCGCTCCGCTCGCGTGCGAGCGTCCGTCGCAGGTATTCGGTACGAGACAGCCCAGCTCTCTGCGCCTTGGCGTCGATTGCCGCCAACACATCGTCGGGGACATCTCGAATCAGAATGTCGCTCATCGTTCGCTCCTTCAACTTCTCGGTATCAGACGATATCACCGCCGTTCTGACCGTTGGTCAGAAGAGGGAGGACTGGCCGGCAGGTGGGGTGCGGCGAATCGCGGTCCACGGGACGTAGTGGTCCATGAACACCCACGTGCGGCGGTGGATCGCCGAGGGGCCGTAGCCGACCAGTGCCGACTTGTGCACGGGACACGGATAGCCCTTGTTGGTGTCGAACGACCAGTTCGGGTAGCTCTCGGCGTGCGCACGCATCTCCCGATCGCGAACCACCTTGGCGAGGATGCTCGCCGTGGCCACGCTCAGGCACCGCAGGTCGGCCTTCACCGCCAGCTCGACGTGCGGGACCGACGGCGACACGAAATCCCACTTGCCGTCGGTGACGGCGACGTCGGGCACGACGCCGAGCCCCTCGATTGCACGTCGGGCGGCCAGCTTCTGCGCCGCCGACATGCCGAGCTGGTCGCACTCCTCCTGGCTCGCCGAGCCCACCGCCCAGGCGACGCACCAGTCGGTCAGTTTGTCGAACAGCGCCTCGCGTTCACGCTCGGAGAGCAGCTTCGAGTCGCGAACACCGTTGACGCGAGTGTCGCGCGGCAGGATTGCCGCTCCGACCGACAGCGGCCCGGCCCAGGCGCCGCGGCCCACCTCGTCGATGCCGACGACGACCTCGTGGCCGCGCGCCCACATCTCCTTCTCGATCGCCCGCGTCGGCGCCCGCTTCTTCGACGCCACACGTGCCTCAGCGATCGCCGAGGTCGATGCTGACACCAATGCGCTTGGGCTGCGGCGGCGCGGCCCACAGCGCCTCGCCGGACACGTCGTCGCTCGACCAGTCGGGGTCGACGACGGGAGCGGTCAGACATTGCGGGTCACCGTGCTGCTCCCACAGCACGGCAGGGCGGTCGCCGTGCCAGCGCACAGCGAAACCGACGGTCGAGCGAGCGCCCGTGGGCACGCCGTGGACCTCGAAGTTCGAACCGAGCCACCGATGCGGCAACCCGAGTGGCAGCAGGTGGCCGCCGTCGGCGATGCGCCGTTCGACCTCGGCGACGAATCGCCCCACCGACGCCCCGCGTTGCAGATCCGAGAACGACTGCGCCGAACCGGTCGGCGGCGCGGACCGGCCATCGCGAATCCGCCGCTCACGGATGGCCGCTATGTCGCCGGCTGCACGATCGTCGCCTGCGGCAACCGCCAGACGCTCGCAGGCGCGCAACGCCAGGTCGACCTCGGCGTCGTCCGAGCGGGCGATCGAGGCGATCGGCTCGACGATCTCGGGCATCCAGGCATCGGCATCATCACCGAGGCGCCCGAGTTCGGCCACGTCGAGCAGGAACCCGATCGCGTCGTCATCGACACCGACCGGTCCAGCGAGGAGCAGGTCGCTTCGGGCCGCCGTGACCGCTTCACCGAGGCCGGCATCGGGCAGCACGAGTCGGCTGGCGCGGTGCACGATCGTCTCCCAGCCACGAACGACCGCCATCGCCGGCGCGAGCGTCGGCAGCGCCCACGTCGAGAACCGAGCCGGATCGTGCGGGATCGCCACTCGCACCGAGGACCGGTGGGCAACGGGCAGCACGATGGCGCCATCGGGCAGATCGATCCCCCGGATCGGGACATCGGCCGGCGGACGTTCGGTGAGCACCCGAGTCCCGGCGAAGGCAACTGCGAATGGCAGCGCCGACGCGTTCTCGACCTCGATCACCGTCAGCCCACCGGCATCGGGCACCGACCACACCCGCTGAATCGCGTCGCCCTCGGGCACTCGAACGCGAGTTTCGATCACCGGCGTTCCCTCGATGCGTCGCTGGCGAACGGCCGCCTCCGCCGATGGCACGTGCCAGCGGTCCTCGGCGGCGATGAACCACTGCAGCGTGGACGTGTCGTGTGGCCCACGCTCGGGACTGACGTCGCCGCACGGCGAGACCCAGGCGCGGCACGGGGTGCCGACGACACCGATCACGGTGAGGTCGGCGGCGTCGAGTTCGGTGGCGCTCACGCGTCGAATTCGCTCTTGCGGCTGCGTTGCATCAATGCGGCGAGCGCATCGGAAGCGGGCCGCTGTTCGTGACACACGGCGACGATCTGCTCGGTGATCGGCATCTCGACACCGTACCGGCGAGCGAGGTCGAGCACGCTCGGCGACGACTTCACGCCTTCGGCGACCATGTTGGTGGCCGCCAGGATCTCCTCGATCGTCTTGCCCTGACCGAGCTGCAGGCCGACCTGGTTGTTCCGACTCTGCTTCGACGAGCACGTAGCGATCAAGTCGCCCATCCCGGCGAGCCCGGCGAACGTCTCGGGGTGACCACCCATCGCCACACCGAGACGGGTCATCTCGGCGAGCCCGCGGGTGATCAGCGTCGCCCGCGTGTTGTCGCCGAACCCCATCCCTTCGGCCATGCCGGCCGCGATGGCGATCACGTTCTTGACGACACCGGCGACCTCGCAACCCACGACATCGGCGTTGGTGTACACGCGCAGGCTCGGCCGACTGAAGATGCGCTGCAGTTCGGTGGCGATGGTGAAATCGTCGATCGCGACGACGCTCGCCGCCGGCTGGCCACTGAGGATCTCCTTGGCCAGGTTCGGCCCGGTGAGCACGGCGACGGGATGGCCAGGCATGGCATCGGCGGTGACTTCGCTCATCCGCTTGAGCGTCGTGCGCTCGAGCCCCTTCGACAGCGACACCACGGGCACCCACGGCCGGATCGACGCCGCCGCTTCGACTGCCACGTCGCGGTAGCCGTGCGACGGCACCGCCATGACGACCACGTCGGCGTGCGAGACCGCGTCGGCCAACGAATCGGTGGCACGCAGCGCCTCCGGCAGCGCAAAGTTCGGGAGGTACTCGGGGTTGACGCCGGCGTTGTTGATCTCGTCGGCGAGCTCGCGCCGGCGGGCCCACAGCACCGTCGGCGTGTTGACAGCGGCCAGTGCGGCAACCGTGGTGCCCCACGATCCGGCGCCGATGACCGCCACGTTGATCGTCGATGCACTCATGTCGGTCCCCCCGGAATCGCTCGGCCACGGTCTGCGGCCTCTGCGGGTCACTGTACTGCGGCATCGCTGTGCGGACCGTGGCCCTCCTACAGTGATCCGGGTGCGTCTCGCCGTCCTGGTCCCGGTCAAACGTTTCACGGCGGCCAAGGGTCGTCTGGCCGGCGTGCTCGCTGACAGCGATCGGGCCCGACTCGCGGAGTGGATGGCGAGCGGAGTGCTCGACGTCGTCGCCGAAATCCCGACGTTCGTGGCGTGCGACGACGAAGAGGTCGCCACGTGGGCGCAGCGGATGGGGGCACAGGTGATCTGGGGCGCCGACCTCGGCTTGAACGGCGCCGTCGACGACGGCGTGGCACACATCATCTCGAGCGGCTACGACCAGGTGCTCATCAGCCACGCCGACCTGGCCCTTCCCCGCGCACTGCTCGACGTTGCCCGCGCAGGATGCATCACGCTGGTTCCCGACCGCCGCCACGACGGCACGAACGTGATGTCGTTCCCCGCCTCGCATCCCCTCCAGGCGGCCTACGGCGGCGGGTCGTTCGACCGGCACCTGCATCAGGCGCTGGCGATGTCGACCGCCGCCGTCGAGGTGCGAAACGACCCCGAGCTGTCGCTCGACCTCGACACATCCCGAGACCTCAACCACCCCCTGATCCAGAAGGTGCTCCCCTCATGGCTGCCAACGAACCCGGTCAACCCGGCCCGCTGAACTCCGCCGCGCTCGCCACGCCGGCGACCACCGATCTCGCCACGCCCAATTCGGCCCTGGCGATCGGGGCGCATCCCGACGACGTCGAGTTCGGCGCCGGCGGCGTGTTGGCGAAGTGGGCCGCCGACGGCTGCGTCGTCCACCACCTGGTGTGTACCGACGGCTCGAAGGGAACCTGGGATCCTGACGTCGACGTCGTCATGCTTGCAGCGCGACGCCAGGACGAGCAGCGCGAGGCTGCACGACGTCTCGCCGGACCGAATGCCGGCGAGGTTCGGTTCCTGGGGCGTGTCGACGGTGAACTCGACAGCGACCTGGAGACTCGCGGCGAGGTCGCTCGCATCATCCGCGAGCTACGGCCGCAGGTCGTGCTGGGCCACGATCCGTGGAAGCGTTACCGGTTGCACCCCGATCACCGTCACGCCGGGCTGCTCGCATGCGAAGGAATCGTGGCCGCGCGTGACCCGCACTTCTTTCGCGATCACGGCGTCGGCCCCCACCGGCCCGAGGCGCTGCTGTTGTGGGAGGCCGATGCTCCCGACCATGCCGAGGACGTCAGCGGGTTCGTCGACGCCAAGCTCGACGCGTTGGCGGCCCACGAGAGCCAATTCGAGTCGACGATGAAGGCGATCGACGACGAGCAACTCGCGGCGTTCGGTCAGCGGATCCGCAATCGCCTCGGCGACCTCGGACGGCCCTTCGACATGGACGCCGCCGAGGTGTTCAAGCTCATCGTCGACCTCTGACGACCGTCCCCCGAACGCGGAACGAGGGACCCGCAGGTCCCTCGTTCCTCAACCGTGCTGACGTGATGCAGCGTTACTTCTTGGCGGGAGCCTTCTTGGCGGGAGCCTTCTTGGCCGGAGCCTTCTTGGCCGGAGCCTTCTTCGCTGGCGCCTTCTTCGCTGGCGCCTTCTTCGCTGGCGCCTTCTTCGCTGGCGCCTTCTTCGCCGGCGCCTTCTTCGCCGGCGCCTTCTTCGCTGGCGCCTTCTTCGCTGGCGCCTTCTTGGCCGGCGCCTTCTTCGCTGGCGCCTTCTTGGCCGGAGCCTTCTTCGCTGGCGCCTTCTTGGCCGGAGCCTTCTTCGCCGGCGCCTTCTTGGCCGGAGCCTTCTTCGCCGGAGCCTTCTTCGCTGGCGCCTTCTTCGCGGGCGCCTTCTTGGCGGGAGCCTTCTTGGCCGGAGCCTTCTTGACGACCATCAGGTCACTTGCCGTTCAGGGCGGACTTCAGCGTCGAGCTGGCGGAGAACTTCATCGCCGTCGATGCCTTGATCTGAACCGGGGCACCCGTCTGCGGGTTGCGGCCGGTGCGAGCGCTGCGCTTGGTGGTGCTGAACGAGCCGAAGCCGGGCCATGCCACCTTCTCACCCTTCTTGGTGGCGGTGACCACGTGGTCGAAGAAGGCGCCGAGCGTGCGCTCTGCGTCGGCCTTCGACACGCCGGCGGCGTCGGCCACTGCGTCGATCAGTTCTGCTTTGGTTGCCATGGAGTCCTCTTTCGGATGGGTGTTGGAGCTGTTCACCCCGACGCAGAGCGCCGAGACCGTTTCCGCCTTGTTGCTGCGGAACAGGACCATGTGACCGACTGAGGACACCCGGGTTCAAGCACCGATGTCATTGCATTTGCAATGACATTCCATCGGGCCCCCGCCGGTAATGGGGTTCAGTGGCATCCACCACGGCACGCGGCGGCTGCGCTACAAACTGGATCCGTTGGGTATGACAGACGATCCGTCGAGGAGACTTGGTGACCGACCTGCTTCCGTCCACTGACGCACCGACCCGCACGCCACACCAGGCGTCAGGCGGGTCCGAGTCGACAAATCGCGATCCGGACAAACCGGTACAGCGAACCCGACTCGTGGTCGACACCTCGGTGTTGATCGCCGATCCGACGTGCGTCTTGGAGTTCCAGGACGCCGACGTGATCGTCCCGCTCACCGTGGTCGAGGAACTCGACGGCCTCAAGAGCCGTCCGGACGATGTCGGTCGCGCCGCCCGGACTGCGCTGCGGACCCTCGAGGAGCTGCGCGTCGCTCACGGCGGATCGCTCGCCGATCCGGTGCCAACCGGCAACGGAACCGCGACGCTACAGATCGAGATCAACAACATCCGCAAGCACCTCCTGGTCGAGCACGGACTCGACCCGAGCGTGCCGGACAACCGGATCATCGGTGCCGCCATCGGGCAGTCGGACTTCGGTCCGACCACCATGATCAGCAACGACGCTGCGTTGCGCATCAAGGCCGCCCACCTGGGCGTCGCTGCCGCCGAGCACCGCCTCACCCGATCCGATCGCGACCGGCCGACGGTTGGCTGGACCACGATCGAAGCGCCGTACGAGACCATCGACTGCCTGTACGCCGCCGGCGCCGTTGCCGTCGAGGCCGCAGTCACCGACACCGCCATCGAGTTCAACGAGAACGAGTTCGCGGTCTTGCGTTCCGGGTCGCAGTCGGCACTCGTGCGCGCCGTGCACGGCGAGTTCGTGCTGTTGTCGCAACACACCCCCGAAGCCTGGGGGCTGCGTCCTCGCAGCAAGGAGCAGCGATTCGCCCTCGAGCTGCTGCTCGATCCGGACATCGCGGTCATCGCCCTCGACGGACGCGCCGGCACCGGCAAGACGATCCTGGCGATCGCCGCGGGTCTCGAACAGGTCGTCGAGCAGAGTCGCTACGAGCGGCTCGCCGTCTACCGACCGCTGGTACCCGTCGGTCGCGCCGATGTGGGCTTCCTCCCGGGCGGCCTCGACGAGAAACTCGACCCCTGGATGGCGGCGATCCACGATGCAGTGGTGGCACTCACCGATCGCGGCAGCATCAACGACGCCCGCTCGATGGTCGACGAGCTGACCACCCGGGGGCAACTCTCGCTCGAGTCGGTCACGTTCCTCCGCGGACGCTCGCTGCAGCAGCAGTTCGTGGTCATCGATGAGGCGCAGAACCTCGAGCCGACCACGCTGCGAACGATCCTCACCCGCGTCGGCGATGGCACCAAGGTCATCTTCACGGGCGACACCAGCCAGATCGATGCCCCGTACCTCGGCGAGTCGAACAATGCGCTCAGCGTGTTGGCATCTGCGTTCGCCGGCCAGCCGTGCTTCGGGCACATCACGCTGACCGCCTGCGAGCGCAGCGACGTCGCCAGCCTGGCCGCCGAACTGCTCTGATTTCGGCGCCGCATCGGCGGTCGCGAAACTTTCCGGGACCAACGAAAATCCGGTTGTGGCCTCGGCTCCGAACATTTAGTGTTAAATACAGCGGCGGGGGATCTCCCCCCGATCCCCCGCCGCTCAAGAGCACGAAGGGAGCACCTGGTGGCCGTCGCAGAGTTGTTCGACTACGAATACGACACCCCATGGCAGGACTACGCGGCCTGCAAGGGACGGACTCGGTTGTTCTTCCCGCCGAAGGCCGAGCGACCCCAGGCGCGAGCTCGCCGAGAGGCAAAGGCGCAGAAGCTGTGCGACTCCTGTCCGGTGCGGACACCATGCCAGCTGCATGCGCGCACGAATCACGAATACGGTTACTGGGGCGGCGAGTCCGAGGAGGATCGCCATCTGGCCGGCTACACCGTGTCGGCACCGATCGGCGTGCGCGCACGGCTGCAGCAGCAGACGGGCTGACCGACCACCCGTCACTGCGACACCCCCTGTCTAGGGTGGTGTCGTGGTCCTTCCCCGCTTCGCCGTCGTCGACTTGGAGACCTCGGGCCTCAACACCAGGCGACATCGCATCCTGCAGCTCGGCATGGTGGTCGTCGAGGCGGACGGCAGCGTGGTCGATGAGTGGTCGTCGCTCGTCAAGCTCCGCTGGCCACTCCAACGAGTCGGCCCGACTCACATCCACGGGATCACCCGGCGAACGCTCCGCGACGCTCCCCGACTCGACGATGCGCTCGACGAGCTCGGTCGCCGCCTGAACGGTGCCGTCTTCACCGCGCACAACGCAGCGTTCGACAGCGACTTCCTGGCGCGGGCTGCTCGGCGCCGCTCCGGCGACGATCCGGTTCGCGCCGGCCTCGATCCTCGACTGTGCACGCTGCGGATGTCACGTCGCCTCGATCCCGACCGCGAGCTGTCACACCGACTCGGTGACGTCTGCGAGCGCTACGGGGTGGCGCTGGAGCGACCCCACGACGCCCTCGGCGACGCTGCAGCCACCGCGGCGGTGCTGCCACACCTGTTGGCCGCGCACCGCATCACCGAGCCCGAACAGCTCGAACCGTTCTTCATCCGCTGATCGCTCACGCCTCGCTGTAGCGGGACAGGACATTGCGGGCGACGGCGACAGCCGGGTTTGCCTGCGCCGACCCGACGAGCGCCGCATCGGGGCCGAGGCGGATCAGGAGACGAGCCAGCCAACGGTCGCTCGCCACGGGGAGCCGGGCGTCCGCCCACCCGTCGGGCAGCTCCGCGATCTCGTCGACGGGATACTGGTCCAACACCCAGCGAGCGTTCGGCGCGAGACGGATCGTGACATGCTCGACGTCGACGTCGTCGAAGAACCGCTCCGGCGGCGCCGCTGCTTCGACGTCCACGGTCCGACCGGTTGTCTCCACCGACTCGATCCGATCGATGCGGAACGTCCGCCTCGAAGCGGAACGGTCGTCGTCGGCCACGACGTACCAGTTTCCCCCGTCGGCGAAGACGTGGCGCGGCACGATCGATCGATTCGTCATCTCGGCGCGCGACGGAGAGAAGTACGTGATCGCCAGCTCGGTGCCGGTCGCCGCCGCTTCGGCCAGCACGTCGGTCCACTCAGGGCGGGCCAGGTCGACCACGACGCCGGCAGTGTCGTCGGGGCCGGCACCTGTGTCGATCCCCGCATCGGCGAGCACGGCGGCGAGTTTCGCCAATCCCCTGCCCAGCGCTCCGTCGGCGTCAGCTCCGGGCAGCTGCATCGCCGCTCGCGCCGAGGCGAGCAGTGAGAACGCTTCCGGGGCGGTGAGGCGCAGGGGCCGGGTGAACAGTCGGGGGACGCCCACGAAGACGACGCCGTCATCGACGAACACGTCGATCATCTCGTCGATGAACGGCGGGAGCCCGCACATCGCCACCAGTTCGAGGTCGCTCTGCACCTGCGCCTCGGTCATGTCGAAACGCCGGGCGACCTCGCCGAGCGGAACCTCGCCGGTCTCCATCAGCCACGGGAGCATCACGAGCAGACGTCGCAGCCGATCCTCGGCATTGCGCGGCCCGCTCACCGTTCGGCCCGCTCATTGTTCGGGCGCGCGACCGCCGTCAGCCAGTCGATCACGTGCTGGCGAACGTCGGGAGGCGATTCGATCACCGCATGATCGAGCAGGCCGAGCACCCACGACCTGAACGCGGTGAGATTGCCCGCCGGCACCGACACCAGGATGCTGCCGTCGCCACCACGCTCGATGACACGCTCGGCGCCCAGTTCGCGCTCGATCGCGGCGGCACGGAGGGCGTCGATCCGGACGAGTGCCTCGATGCGCTCGTCGCTGCCGTCGCCGATCTGTTTGGGGTCGGCCGGAAACGCCGTTCGCGGGTCGAACGAGGCCGGACGCTCGAACGAGCCCGCCGCACCGACCTCGATCCCGTCGGCGCCGCCCTCGAACCGGTCGACGCGGAACGTCCGTCGCTCGCCGCGGACGTGGTCGTGGCCGATCACGTACCAGAACCCACCTCGGAGCAACAGCCCCCACGGATCGAGCAGTCGGCGCTCACCGCGATAGGCGAACTCGATCGAAGACCGAGCAGCGACCGCTCGACGGATCGCCGGGAGTTCGGGACGCTCGGGGAGCACCGCCGACACCGGCGGACGCTCGTCGCCGAGCGCACCACCGAGCTTCCAGAGCGCGTCGCGGCCGGCGTCGGTGCGCACGGCGGCAACTGCGACCTGCAGCGCTCGCATCTCGTCGGGTGCCAAGTCGAGGTCGTCGAGCTCGTAGGCGCGGCGGTCGACTCGATAGCGGGTTTGACCTGCCATCGGGCCGCCGCCGACGATCTCGGTGTCGATCGGTACCCCGATGTCACGCAGCGCCGACTTGTCGCGTTCGAATGCGGCCCGCCGAGCCTTGTCGTTGTCGGGATACTGGCCGTCGAGTTCGCCCGCGATCTGCACGAGGCTGAGCGGCTCGACGGTCTCGAGCAACAGCGCCAACAGGTTCGTGAGGCGCTCGATGCGATCGACCATCAACCGCCGACGTTACCCGTGGTGTCGGACACCACGGGCAACGCAGCAGGCCGGATCAGAGCTGCAGCGACTTGGTCTGCAGGAATTCGTCGATGCCGTACGGGCCGTTCTCGCGGCCATAGCCGGACTGCTTGTACCCGCCGAACGGTGCCGCGATGTTGAACGAGCCTCCGTTGACGTCGACGGCGCCGGTGCGCATGCGGCGCGCAACGGCGATCGCACGATCCTTGTCGGCCGACCAGACGCCGCCCGACAGGCCATAGAGGCTGTCGTTGGCGATGCGCACCGCGTCGTCCTCGTCGTCGTAGCCGATGATCGACAACACCGGGCCGAAGATCTCCTCCTGCGCGACAGTCATGTCGTTGGTGACGTTGGCGAGCACGGTCGGCTTGACGAAATAGCCGGTCTCGTGGCCTTCCGGCTTGCCGAGGCCGCCAGCCGCGACGACAGCGCCTTCGTCGATCCCCTTCTGGATGTAGCCCTGCACGCGGTCCCACTGGGCCTGGCTGATCAGCGGGCCGAGGTGCATGCCCTCCTTGGTCGGGTCATCGACACCCATGGCCTCGGCCGCGGCAGCAGCGATACCGACGGCCTCGTCGTAGCGGCTGTTGGGCACCAGCATCCGAGTGTGGGCAGTGCAGGTCTGGCCGGAGTTGAGGTAGCAGGCGAACAGGCCTTTGGGGATGACCGCCGCGAAGTCGGCATCGTCGAGCACGATGTTGGCCGACTTACCGCCGAGTTCGAGCGCCACGCGCTTGACCGTGCCGGCGGCCGCCGCGGCGACCTGCTTGCCGGCGCGGGTCGAGCCGGTGAAGCTGACCATGTCGACGTCGGGATGCTCGGAGATCGCGGCGCCGACGACCGGGCCCGTGCCCGACACCATGTTGAACACGCCGGCGGGCAGGCCGACCTCGTGGATGATCTCGGCGAGGATGAACGCATTGAGCGGGGCGACCTCGGACGGCTTGAGCACGAACGTGCAGCCGGCCGCGAGGGCGCCACCGAGCTTGCAGATGATCTGGTGCAGCGGGTAGTTCCACGGCGTGATCGCACCGACGACGCCAACCGGCTCCTTGACGACGAGGCTGTTGCCGATGGTCTCCTCGAACTCGAACGTGTCGAGCAGCGTGGCGTAGGTCTGCATGTTGCCGGCGGGGAGGCCGGCCTGGATCATCGTCGACCAGGTGATCGGCATGCCGACTTCACCGGAGATGACCTCGGCGATCTCCGCCGAGCGAGCCTGCAGCGCCTCGTTGAGACGCACCATGTACTTCTGGCGCTCCTCGACCGGCGTGGCGGCCCACCCGTCGAACGCCCGGCGGGCGGCCGCGACTGCCTTGTCGACGTCGCTGGCGGTGCCTTCGGGGATCGAGCCCATGACCTGTTCGGTCCCGGCGTTGATGACCTCGATCGTGCCGGTTCCGTCGGAGGGAACCCAGGCACCGTCGATGTAGATGTTGGTGTAGTCGCGCATGGCGCGAGTCTTGCCCATCGAGCGTCCGGCGCTGCAACCGAGCGCTCCCGTCAGTGGACCGCCGAGGCGATCAGCTGAGCTTCATGAAGAGGCGTTCGAGTTCGTCGGCGTCGAGGTCGGGCTGCTCGTCCGAACCCTCCGGCACCGTGACGCAATGGCGCATTCCGGCCACGACGAGTCGATAGCCGACCCGGTCGAGCGCTGCCTTGCACGCGGACAGCTGCGTGACGACGTCGCCGCAGTTCTGGCCTTCCTCGATCATCCGTTGGACCCCACGGATCTGACCCTCGAGGCGGCGCAACCGCTTCAACACGTCGTCGTTGACATCCTCGGGAAATCGCATCGCCGAATCGTACCCCTCCCCGTATCTGTCACGCCGGAATCCCCGACGCGATCGCCCCGAGCCCGAAAAATGCCTCGTCTGTCGCGCTGAGCGCGACGATCCAGGCATTTTTCGGGCTGGCGTGAGTTGGCGGCAGGTCAGCGGCGGGCGCGGTACCAGGCGATGAGGGCGTTGGTGGCGGCGTCGTGGGCGGACGGATCGGGCTCGCCGATCAGCTCCGGGGTGATCTGGTTGGCCAGCTCCTTGCCGAGTTCGACACCCCACTGGTCGTAGCTGTTGACGCCCCAGATCGTCCCTTGTACGTGCACGATGTGCTCGTACAGGGCAATCAGCTGTCCGAGCACCGAAGGCGTCAGCTGCTCGGCCAGGATCACGGTGTTGGGTCGGTCGCCATCGAACTGACGGTACGGCTCGCCCGGCGATGCGTCACGCCCGAATGCGAGCGCCTCGGACTGGGCGAACAGGTTCGCCATCAGCAGGTCGTGGTGCTCGCGATGCGGGTGGTGCGGGGTCGCGAAGCCGATGAAGTCGACCGGCACGATGCGCGTGCCCTGATGCAGCAGTTGGTAGAACGCGTGCTGGCCATTGGTCCCGGGCTCACCCCAGACGATCGGGCCAGTGGCGCCGGTGACCGGGGTGCCGTCGAGGCGGACCGACTTGCCGTTCGACTCCATGTCGAGCTGCTGCAGGTAGGCCGGGAACCGGCCGAGTTCCTCGGCGTAGGGCAACACCGCTTTGGTGTCGAAGCCGAACCCGTTGGAATACCAGACACCGAGCATCGCCAGGATCACCGGTGCATTGTCGGCGAGCGGAGCGGTGCGGAAGTGCTCGTCGACGAGGTGGAAGCCGTGCAGGAACTCACGGAACCGATCCGGCCCGATCGCGATCATCACCGAGAGACCGATCGCGGAGTCGACGGAGTAGCGGCCGCCGACCCAGTCCCAGAAGCCGAACATGTTGGCGGTGTCGATCCCGAACTCGGCAACCCGCTCGGCATTGGTCGACACGGCGACGAAGTGGTCGCGGACAGCGTCCTCGCCGAGCGCGTCGACCAGCCACGTCCGCGCCGTGCGCGCATTGGTGAGCGTCTCGATCGTGCCGAACGTCTTCGATGCCACCACGAACAGCGTCGAGGCCGGGTCGGATCCGGCGAGCACCCCGGCGATGTCGGCGCCATCGACGTTCGACACGAACGAGCAGCGGATCCGCTCGTGCCGGTAGGCGGCGAGGGCCTGGTACACCATTGCGGGGCCGAGGTCGGAGCCGCCGATGCCGATGTTGACCACGTGGGTGATCCGATCGTCGGCGCGCACCCGGTCGGCGAACGCACTCATCTGGTCGAGCACCTCGTGCACGTCGCCAACGACATCGGCGCCGTCGACGGTCATCACCGTGCCGGCCGGCGCTCTCAACGCCACGTGCATCACGGCGCGGTCCTCGGTGACGTTGACGTGCTCGCCGGCGAACATCGCATCGCGACGAGCTGCCACGCCCGACCGCTCAGCGAGCGACACGAGCCCCGCGAGCACCGCGTCGTCGATGCGGTGCTTCGAGTAGTCGATGCGCAGGTCGGCGACATCGATGACGTAGCGCAGCGCGCGGTCGGGATCGTCGGCGAACAACGTGCGCAGGTGGGCGGGAAGGGACAGCTCGGCCAGGGCCGAGTTGAGATCGGCGGTGTCCATCGGGATCGAACCTAGCGCGCCGTCCGGTCGGCGAGATCGCCGGCAGCGGCCGGATCGAGCATGACCCAGGTGTCGGTGCGTCGCACCCGTGCAACGGGCAGCGACAGGTCGCCCGACAGCCATCGCCGCACCATTGGCGCCTTCGATGACCCATAGGTGAGCACGAGTCGAGCTCGCGCACCGTTGACGACGTGCGGCGTCAACGTCATCCGCCGGAAGCCGTTGAACTCACCGACGACGTCGCACGCCAGGTCGCTGTCGACGACCGGGTCTCCAGGGGGCCACGACGCGGTGTGCCCGTCGTCGCCCAGGCCGAGGTGGACCACGTCGAAGCGTTCGGGAAGGCCGGCGGCATATCGATGCGCGGCGCCTGCGAGATCGACGTCGGTGACCGCCATCAGCTCGACACGACATGGCAGGGGGTCGAGCTGACGGGCGTTTCGTGCGGGGTGACCATCGGTGGCCACGCGTTCGTCGACCTGCCAGACCGTGACTCGATCCCACGGCACATCGAGTTCGAGCAGAGCGTCGAACATCGGTGGGGCCGAGCTGCCGCCGCTCACCGCGAGCGACGCCGACCCGCGTCGCCGTACCGCATCACGCAGGCGTCGCGCCAGCCAGCGCGCAGCGTCGGCAGCGGGATCGTCGGTGACTCGCAACTCCACAGGCCCCACCGTAGACATCGGGTCGCAGGGTCGATCGCTTTCCACGACGAGGCGTTCGGCTCGTACTGTACGCAGCCGATGTCCGAGCCCGACCGATCCGCCCGCACGGTGCAGCGCGGCGTGCAGTTGGGCGTCGCCGTGTACCTGCTGTGGGGTTTCCTCACGATCTACTGGAAGCAGCTCAAGGCCTTCGATGCATTCGAGTTGATCGTGTGGCGGATGTCGTGCGCCGGTGTCGTCATGGCCGTGATCGTCACGGCCCGACGGACGTGGCCGAACATCGTTGCCGCACTGCGCCACGGACCGACGGCGCGTCGGCTGCTGATGGCGTCGGTACTGCTCACCCTGAACTGGGGCAGCTACGTCTGGGCGGTCACGAACGACCGTGTCATCGAGACCGCACTCGGCTATTTCATCGCGCCGCTGGCGACGATGGCGATCGGGGTGTTCGTGCTCCACGAAGAGCCCACCGCTGCGCAGCGTCTGGCGTTCGGACTGGCGGCGATCGCGGTCGTGATCCTCACGATCTCATACGGCCGGCCACCGTGGATCGCGATCTTGATCGCTGCGACCTGGAGTCTCTACGGCCTCGCCAAACGTCGCGTGCCGCTCGGTGCGGTCGACAGCCTCGCAGGCGAGACATTCGTGCTGTTCGTGCCGGCGGTGCTCGCCGTCATCGCGTTCTCGATGCAAGCCGACAGCGTGGCGCAGACCGCAGACACCGCCGACTGGATCCTGGTACTCGGTACCGGCGTGGTCACCGCCGTGCCGTTGATGCTGTTCGCGGCGGCCGCCCAGTCGATCCCGTTCACGTTGCTCGGCCCGCTCAACCTGCTCGTGCCGATCATCAACTTCGGGCTCGGCTGGTTGATCTACGGCGAACCGGTGCCACCCGACCGCCTCGTCGGCTTTGCCGTCGTGTGGACCGCATTGATCGTCGTCATGTGGGACCGGGTGTCGACCCACCGGCGATCCGCCGTGCCAGAACCCGTTGCGTGAGCGCCGACCTGCAACGATGTGACTCGCCGGCCACGGTGGCCGGCACATCGCCCCAGGAGTCGTAGATGCACCGTCGTTCGATCGTTCCCGTTGCCAGTGCGCTGTTGCTGCTGGCGCTCAGCGCGTGTGGAGGCGACTCCGACAGCAGCTCCGAATTGTCCGACGCCCAGTCTGCGGCCGCATCATCCGCGATCGAATCGGCCGCCGCCGACGGCGTGACACTCGACCAGGGTTGCGTCGAGGATGTCGCCGCCCAACTCAGCGAGGAGGATGCGCAGCTCGCCGCCGACAATCCTGACGCCGAACTGAGTGCAGCGGGTGAGTCGCTCGGCATCGAGTTGCTGTCGTGCGCCGACGACGGCGAGATCGTCGACCTCTTCATCGCTGGGCTTGCTGAGAGCGGCGCCCCGCTCGACGAGGACTGCGCACGTGCGGCGCTCGAGGCCGTCGACGTCAAGGAGATCATCGCAACGGCGAGCAGCGGCGATGATCTCCCGGCGAACCTGGTCACGGCGCTCACGCCGTGCCTCGGGGGCTGACTCGCCACCGGGGTCGGTCCACCCTGCGCTACCGTCCGGGCATGGCCCGCCGACGACCCTCACGCCTGCACCGCTGGTCGAATGCTGTCGCTGCGGGGGCGTTGACCGCCGTACTCGCCGGGTGCTTCACGACAGCTGCCGACTTCCGCACGGACGCCGAGACGTTCATCGAGCAGGACGACGACCTACGCGTCGCGCTGTTCCCCGCCACCGACGACAGCTTCACGACAGCAACGTGCGCCGAGCCTGAGAATCAGGACGAGGGCACCACGTTCGCCTGCACCGCGACGGACACGACCGGGGCGACGTGGGAGTTCGAGATCGTCATCACCGGCTCGAGCGAGTACGAGGTCAACGTCGCTCGCCGCCCCGTCGATTCCTGAACTGATCCCGAACGCGACGGCGCCCGCCGAGCCGGAGATGACTCCGAGTCGGCGGGCGCCGTCGGGTCAGCGGCCGCGGCTGCTGGTCAGACGGTGCTCACGAGCCGTAGACGCCCAGCGAGCCCTCGTAGTTCGACACCTCGCCAACCGGGACGAGGTACTTGTCGGCGTCGGACCACTGGACCAACTGGGTGCCCTCAGAGGTGTAGCCGTCCTCGGCGTTCATGATCGAGCTCAGCCCGTCCAGCGTCAACGACGGCGCATAGTTGACGTTGCGTGCTGCGTTCATGATGCCCACGCGGCTCAGATCGCCGGCTTCGGCTGCGTCGACCGCGGCCTGGACCGCGACCTCCATCGAGAGCCACCCGGCGATCGCGATCGTCGAGAGGGCATTCGCATCCGGCGCAGAGGCCGCCATCGCCGCGAGGTACGTCTGCAACCCCTCGTCATCGGCGTAGAGCGGGTTGTTCGGGTCCGTGATGTTCAACGTGGTGAACACACCGTCGGCGCCGCCGTTCGATGCCGCATTGAAGAACAGTGAGTCGGAGCACGTCGCGGTCTGGTACACAGCCGGATCGAAACCGGCATTGGCCGCTTGGGCATTGCCGAGTTCCTGCATGAACGCGATGCACTGGGCGCCGAGCGGGACCGCCAGGATCGCGTCCGGGGCAGCCTGCACCAGGTTGGTCATCTGCCCACTCGGGGCACCCGAGTCGGCAGCGTCGATCGTCTCCTGCGCCACGATCTCGAGCCCGTTCTCCTCGGCGTAGGCCTCCATCAACGAGACGTAGGCCTGGCCGAACTCGTTGTTCACGTAGATGAGCCCGACGGTGGCACCCTCGCCGAACTGCTCGAGCACGTAGTCACCGAAGACACGCACCTCGATCTCGTACGGTACGAGCAGACCGGTCGTGAACGGGTAGTTCTCGATGTCTCCCCAGTCCGGTGCGCCCGTCGCCGCCGCCAACTGCGGGATGCACTGAGCGTTCGTGCTCTCGCGGATCGCCAGGTTGTTCGGGGTGCCGACGATGCCGGAGAGCATGTCGACCTCGTCGTCGAAGATGAGTTCATCGACGTTGGCCACGGTCAGATCGGCCTGGTACTGATCGTCCTTGACGACGAGCTCGATCGGCTGTCCGTCGATGCCACCGAACTCGGCGTTGAAGTAGTCGATGTAGGCCTGCTGGCCGGCGGCCAGCGGAGCGAACAGCACGGCAGGGCCACCCGAGAGCGGGAGCGACGTGCCGATCTTGAGCGACCCGTCGATCGGCGCAGTTGCCGCGTCGGGGTCGTCGCACGCCTCGGGGTCGACGACGAACGCTGCGCCCGACGCCTCCTCGGCTTCGGTGGTCTCGGGCGCGTCCGTCGACTCCGGTGCTTCCGTGGATTCGGGAGCGTCGGTGGTCTCGGTGGCCTCCGGAGCGTCGGTCTCGACGGGGGTGGTGTCCCCCGTGTCGGCACTGTCGTCATCACTGCCGCATGCGGCGAGTGTGAGCGCGCCGACGGCGGCGAGCGCCATCAGCTTCTTGGTCTTGACCATGATCAGAGTTCCCCCTCTGGTGGGTGATTGGGTGGAGTTTGGGGCTGGTTCACGATGCCGGTTCGTCGTTCCCTGTGGGTGACGAGTCGGCGTTCGGAACGCTAGTCGGCGAGGTCACCGAGTCGCCAGAGCCGTTCGACCCATGCTCGGCGGGTACCGGTATCCGAGGCACCACCTGGACGACCTTCGAGCGCCACAGTCGCATCGTGCCCACGGCACCGAAGGGAACGAACCGGGCGAACAGGATCAGCAGCACCCCGAACGTGACGCCACCAAGCCCGTTGATCTTGGTTCCCGATTCCACCAACCAGCCGAAGAAGAGGCTGTCGGCGGGTTCCTCGCCGACGCTGCGGGCGTAGTCGTTGACGAAGACATAGAACATCGCGCCGACGAACGGGCCCCAGTTCTGCGCTGCGCCACCGACGACCATCGCGACGAGCAGCGTGACCGATCCGAACAGACCGAACAGCGGGATGTCCGCTTCGACGAGCGAGAGCTTGAGTGCGTACAGGCCGCCGGCGACTCCCGCGATGGCCCCTGACAGCCCGAACACCATCGTCTTGGTCGTGAAGAGGTTCACGCCCATCACGGCCGCCGCGGTCTCGTTGTCGCGCACCGCCACCATCGCTCGCCCGATCCTGCTCCTGATCAAGCCGGCCGAGAGGATCGACACCACGACGAGAATGCCGAGCGACAACCAGAAGAACCAGGTGACCAGGTCGGCCCGACCGTCGAGTCCGGTCCACGTCGGCGGCAGGTAGTCGAACCCCTTGATCCCGGGGGCGCCTCCGGTGACACCTTCGAACTCCTCGTACTTGAGCAGGGC
Organism: Ilumatobacteraceae bacterium; assembly: GCA_963828415.1. Taxonomy (GTDB): domain Bacteria; phylum Actinomycetota; class Acidimicrobiia; order Acidimicrobiales; family Ilumatobacteraceae; genus Sva-07. The sequence goes on along the minus strand of CAWHEI010000009.1, from coordinate 185,845 downwards.
GCGTACGGCTTCGGTGAAGACGAGGGTCACCAACGCCAGGTAGACGCCCTTGAGTCGCAGCGCAGGGATCCCGACCACCGTGCCGATCAGGAAACAGACGACTGCCGCGGCGACCAGCGTCCAGCCCGGGGTCCAGATGTTGTCCGTGAGGAACGGAGTCCACACCTTGCCGGTGACCAGCATCGCCGAGGTGAACGCCCCGATGGCGAAGAACGCTGCGTGACCGAGCGACAGCTGCCCGGTGTAGCCGGTGATCAGGTTGAGCCCGGTGACTGCGATGGCGATGATCAGGGCATCGGTGAGCAGCCCGAGGCCCGATCGACTCCACTCGGAGACGGCCCGGAACATGAACAGACCGACTCCGCCGAACAGGAGCAGGCGACCGGCCCAGTTCTGCCAGCCACCACGTTGAACACGGACGGGAAGATCCATCACACACGCTCCACACGTTCGGATCCGAACAACCCGGAGGGTCGCACCAGCAGCACGACCAGCAAGATGACGAGCATGACCGGGAACAACATGTCGGCACCGAGGAAGCTCACGTACCCGACGATGAACGCCTCGGTCAGGCCGATGATCAATCCGCCGACGACGGCACCGAGCGGCGAGTCGAGCCCGCCGAGAACGGCAGCCACCGATGCGAGGAGGAACGGCCCGAGCATCAGCGATCCGGTCAGGCCCGCCGACGGCGCCAGCATGGCGGCCGCGAGCACACCGATCGCTCCGGCCAAGCCCCAGCCCACCACGAGGATCGATCCGACGCGGATACCCACCAGGTTCGACGACTCCTGGTTGTTGGCGACCGCCCGCATCGCCAGGCCGACCTTGGTCTTGGTGAACAGCAGCCACAGGAGCAACAGCAGAACGATCAACACCGCGATGACGCCGAGACGGGCGAGACGGATCGGCGCCCCGGCGATGACCACGAAGTCGTCGGCCCCATCGGGGAACACGCTGGGCAGGCTGCGGGCATCGACACCCCAGATCATCGCCACGAGCTGGTTGATGCCGAGGAACACGCCGATGAGCGCCACGATGACCGCGCCAGGGTTGCGGTGTTCGATCGGCCTGACCACGATTCGCTCGACCCCTGCGGAGACGACGAATCCGAGCAGCATCGCACACCCGACCGACAACCAGACCGGCAGCCCGGACAACGTCAGCGTCGAGACGAAGAACGCACCCATCGTGCCGATCTCGCCCTGCGCGAAGTTGAGCTGGCCGGTCGAGCGGAACACGACCACCAGCGCCAATGCGAGCAACGCGTAGATCGATCCGTCGGCGATGCCGTTGACCATGCGTTCGATGAACAGCGCCATCAGCTGACCACCCCGAGGTAGGCCTCTTTGATCGTGTCGTCGGCGAGCAGTTCTGCTCCGGTGCCCGTGGCCACGATGTTGCCGGTCTCGAGCACGTAGGCCCTGTCGGCGAGCGACAGCGCCATGCCGGCGTTCTGCTCGACGATCAACAGCGACATGCCGTGGTCGTCGCGCAGCGTCCCAAGGACCCGGAACAGCTCCTGGGTGATCAACGGTGCGAGACCGAGGCTCGGCTCGTCGCACAGCAGCAGCTTGGGTCGCGGCATCATCGCCCGGGCCACTGCCAGCATCTGCTGTTCACCGCCGGACAGCGATCCGGCCTTCTGGTCACGCCGCTCCGACAGTCGCGGGAAGAGGCCGTACCAACGCTCGAGATCCTCGTCGAGCGAGCCCTTGGCCGTGTAACCGCCGGCTCGGAGGTTGTCGTGCACGGTGAGATCCGTGAACGTGCCGCGCCCCTGGGGGACCTGGGAGATACCGTCGCGCAGGATTGCGTCCGGCTTCGCGCCGCTGATGTCCTTGCCGGCGAACTCGACGGTGCCCTTGCGGGCGATCATGCCCGATGTGGCACGCATGGTGGTGGTCTTGCCGGCGCCGTTGGCGCCGAGGATCACGACGATCTCGCCCTCGGCAACGGTGAAGTCGAGTTCGTGCAGCACCTGGATGGGGCCGTAGCCGGCGGACAACCCTGCGACCTTCAGCAGCACGTCGCCGCTCATGCCGGCGTCCCCAGGTACGCCTCGATGACGCGTGGATCTCGCTGCACTTCGGCCGGCGTCCCCTCGGAGATCTTGCGGCCGAACTCCATCGCGACCACCCGATCGGAGAGCCCCATCACCATGCCCATGTGGTGTTCGACGAGCAGCACCGTGAGCCCGTACTCGTCGCGAACGCGACGGATCGTGGCGCCGAGCTCGTCGACTTCGTGGTGGGTGAGACCAGCCGCCGGTTCGTCGAGCAGCAGCAACCGCGGGTGCGCCGCGAGTGCCCGGGCGAGTTCGAGGCGCTTGAGCGTGCCGAATGGCAGGCCGGCCGCAGGACGAAATGCGAGTTCGTGCAGGTCGAGCGAACGCAGGATCTGGAACGCATCGGCCGCCAGCGCCCGCTCTTCGCGGGCCGCCCCGATGCGCGTCATCCCACGAATGAAGCCGACCTTGCCGAGATGGTGGGCTCCGGTCATCGTGTTCTGGAGCAAGCTCATCGTCGGGAACAGCGCGAGGTTCTGGAAGGTGCGCGAGATGCCGAGCCCTGCGATGCGATGGGGGCTGACCTCGAGGAGATCTTGGCCATCGAAACGTAGACGACCGCGTGTCGGGTCGTAGATGCGGCTCACGACGTTGAACATCGTCGTCTTGCCGGCGCCGTTCGGGCCGATCAGCCCGAGAATCTCGCCCTCGGCGATCTCGAAAGTGAGCCCATCGAGCGCAACGATTCCACCGAACGTCACCGAGATCTCGTCGACTTCGAGTAGTGCCACCAGAACATCCTCCCCATCGGTCGTTCGACGACCCGAACGGCCGACACGGTAGCAGTGCTGCGACGGGCGTCACAGCTGACCACAACAACCGCTGCGTAAGAACAACGTGAAGAGTGAGGCGGCGCCGTCGATGGCACCCGTTGGACACGTAGCATCGACGTCATGCATCGGTGGAGGTGGGTCGCCCTGGCTGCGATCGGCGCCGTCACGTTCAGCGCATGTTCCGCCAGCATCGAGGTGACCAGCGAACGGGCCGAGCCGATCCGGCTCGACGACCCGACGACGCCGCCGGTGGCGGGCCTTCCGACGATCGAGCCGACCCCCGACAGTCCGGACGATCCCGCCTCTGCTCCGGCGACGATTCCGCCGGCCCCACCGACCGGTGACGTCGACCCGGCCGCGATCAACTTCGGCCCGAACAAGCCGGCGCGGGCGTACGACGACTTCCTTCTCGCCGTGATGACCGACCTCGAGTTGTGGTGGGATGAGATCTACCCGACGATCTACGGCGAGGACTTCACTCCGCTCGAGGGCGACGTCTATGCCGCGTACCCTGGCCGACCCGACGACATCCCGGGGTGTGGCAGCCCGCGAACGACCTACGAGGACGTGCAGCAGTACGTGGCGTTCTACTGCGGCGTCGGCGACTTCATGGTGTACGACGACGGCGACGACGGCCTGCTCGCCGAGCTCGCCCGGGAGTACGGCGCGGCCACGATCGGCACGGTGCTCGCCCACGAGTACGCCCATGCCATCCAATTGCGCATCGGCGCACTCGATCGGGCCCTACCGACGATCACAACCGAACAACAAGCCGACTGTTACGCCGGCGCATGGACCGGGCGCGCCGCTCGCGGTGAGGCGGCGACGGTGCAGTTCAGCGACGGCGACGTTCGCGCTGGCCTGATCGCCATGACCAAGGTGAGTGATCCCGTCGGCGTCGACCAGTTCGTGGCAGGCGGACACGGCTCGGGGTTCGACCGTGTCGGCGCTTTCCAGGTGGGTTTCAGCCAGGGACCTGAGCGGTGCTCGCAGGTGCTCGACGAGCCGTTGCCGTTGATGCCCAACCAACTGACGGACAGCAACGGCGGCAATGCGGCGTTCGGGTACGGCGAGAACGACCTGATCGGCTTTCTTCCCGAGGACCTCAACCGGTACTGGAACGAGGAACTCGCCATCGCCGGGCTCGACGCCTTGACCCTCGTGGTGGTCAACTCGACCGACGGCGTGTCGTGTGACGATCTGCGCGGTGACCTCTCGACCGGTACGGCGCTGTGCGCGTCGACGAGCGAGGTGTATTTCAACGAGCCGGCCGCACTCGATCTCTATCGAGCACTGGGTGATTTCGCCGTCGGCTACGTGCTCGGCAACGCCTGGAGCGAAGCGGTCCAGACGGCACTCGATTCAGATCTCGACGGCGAACCCCGAGCCCTTCTGAACGACTGCCTCACGGGCGGTTGGGTCAAGACGGTGACGCCGGTCGACTTCGAGCTCCCCCAGCCACGACTGGCGACGCGCATCTCGGTGCGCCTCTCGGCGGGCGATCTCGACGAGGCGATCCAGACCGTGATGCGTCTCGGCGACGCAAGTGTCGACGACAACGTGATCGGCAATGCGTTCGAGAAGATCGACGCGTTCCGCACCGGGGTCATCGACGGCACCGACGCCTGCCTCGCCCAGCTCTGAAACCCGTCTCAACCCACGTTTGCGCTGCATTCCCGGCGGAACGGGCCACCCCAAGCGCAACGCAAACCCCACGTTTGCGCTGCATTCCCGGCGGAACGGGCCACCCGAAGCGCAACGCAAACGTGATGGAGCGCGCTGGGTCGGGGGTCAGATGAGCGCGCGCAGGATGGCCGCGAGTTCGACGGGGCGGTCGCCTTGCACGCTGTGGCCTGCGCCGTCGACGACGTGGACCGCGAGATCGGGCTGACGGCGTCTCGCTTCGGCGACGTCGTCGTCGTCGACCACCGGTGACAGGGATCCCCGAACGAGCGTGACGGGGCATGAGATCGACGCGAAGTCGTCCCACAGCGGCGAGAGTGTTCGATCCGTCTCGTCGACTGCCGCATCGCCCGACCCCGGCCCGACGAGGTCCGTGTCAGGCGGTGTCGTGTCGCCCTGGCGCGCCCGAGCGTGGCTGCCGCGGTCGTAGCGCCACTGCCACGATCCGTCGGGCTGCTGCTGTGCGTTGTGCAGGATGCCGCGGCGCAGCGACGACTCCGAACGTGTCGGATTGTGCTCCTTCGTGCGAGCGAGCAGGTCGTCGAAGCTGGCGAACTCCTGCGGCCCGTCGACGAAGTCGGTGATCGCCTTGGTCTTGGCGGCGTTGACGCCCGGTGTGATGTCGACCATCACGAGCGAGCGCACGAGCGCTGGATGGCGCACGGCGAGTTCCATCGCGGTGAGCCCGCCGAGCGACATTCCCACGACAACTCGAGCGTGCGGCGCGTGGGCAGCCACGGCCACCGCGACATCGTCGGCGAGATTCATCGGGCTGTACGCCCCGTCCTGACGCCAGTCGGAGTGACCGTGGCCGGGCAGGTCGATCGCCAACAGCGGCCGTCCCAGCGCCAACGCCACCGTGTCCCATGTGTGCGCGTTCTGAGCGCCGCCGTGCAGGAAGACGAACTCGGCATCGTCGCTCCCCCACCGCAGCGCGCTCACGGTCCGAGTCGGCCCGTCACCGTCGCTGACCGCGGTCTGCACTCGCACCACCGGTCCCACGTCGGCGACCTCGAGGTCGAATTCGGCGATGTTCTCGTGGAAGAGCCCGAACTCGTCGTAGTCAGTCACGTCGAGCACGTTGCCACGAACGCGTGACGGACAACGAACGCAACCGTCATTCGCCCCACACCCCGTTTGCGTTGCGTTTCGGGTGAACCGGGTCACCCGAAACGCAACGCAAACGGGGTTGTCAGGGGGCGCCTGTCGGCAGCGTCGTGGTCGCGGCCGGGGGCGTCGTGGTGGTTGTTGGCGTCGTGGTCGTGGTCGCCGCGGGCGTGGTGGTCGCGGGCGGCGCCGTCGTGGTCGTCGACGGTGGCACGGTCGTGGTGGTGGTCGTGCTCGACGTGGTCGTCGAGTAGTCGGGGTCGATGCGGTTGAAGTACGGCTTCTGGGCGCCGTAGTACTCGGGTTCCTTCACGCCGTCGAACACGAACACCTGGTCACCGGTCGCCGTGAGCTCCTGGAACGTCGGCGACAGCGGCAACGGAATGCGGATACAGCCGTGTGACGCTGGCTGCAACGGCACGTTGAGCGCGCCGTGTACGGCGATGCCGTAGTTGAAGTACACCGGGTCCCACATGCCGCCGAGTGAGCTCTGTCGCACCCCTTCGACGCGGCGGGTGAAGTTGAACACGCCGCCGGGCGTGATCGACTTGCCACATTCGCCACGAACCAGAGGTTCATCGCCGGGGTTGTTCCACTCGCCGGCGCTGATCGTGACCTCTTCACACCATTCCTCGTTGTCGCCGCTCGACATGTGGCTGATGAACACGGCGTCGTCGCCGTGGAAGACCGCGATCACCTGCTCGGGCAGATAGATCTCGGTGTGATTGGGCGTGGACTCGGGGCGGCGCGGCTGGATCGTGAAGGGATCCTGCATGTCGTCCCACATCGCGGCCGTGACCTGCCCGGTCGGCTGGTCGTACTCGACGCCGAGCACGAGCTTCTCGTAGGCCCACACCGACCGACGGGTCTCGTCGCCGAAGTAGCCGTCGACCGGACCCGGCCAGAACCCCAGGTCCGTGAGGCGCTGCTGCAGACCGGACACGTCGTCGCCGGCCATGCCTTTCGTGAGCGTGCGGGTCAGCTGCGTCTTCACGACAGGACTCGACGTCTCGATGGTCTCGATCACCGCCACCGACGGCGGGATCGACACCGACGCCGGATCGATCGTGTTCGCCGACGCATCCGACGCCGAGTCGTCGTTGCCCCCACCGAGCGCGACGCCGGCCACGACGACGATCGCCAGGACGCCGGCAGCGGCAGCGGCGGGCATCCACTTGCGTGCTTCAGGGGAGAGGAGGGGGCGGTCGTTCACGGGGGTCTCTACGCGGCGGGTCGACCCGTCCGGCTGGTTCGAACCGCCACGCTAGCAACGGTGACCTGGCCGTTGTCCGCGGGCCAGGGGGGTCGCCGGCAGCGAACTCAGGACCTGTCGACGAGCGGGCGGATGTCCTCGAGGTCGCCGCGCAGCTGCCACATCTCCTTGAGGATCGTGGTGATCACCGACGGCGAACTCAGCGTCGACTCGCCCCTGGTTCGAGGGAAGTAGTCGACGCCGAACTGGAGCATCTCGTAGCCCAGTCGCGTCGCTCGGATCACCAACTCGGCGTCGATGAACGAGCCCTCGCTGCGCAACTCGACGTGGTCGAACACCCGAGCACGGCACAGTTTGAAGGCAAAGTTGATGTCGCGAGCCTTCACGTCGAACAACGTGCGGATCAACAGGTTGTAGACGAAGGTGTAGATCGAACGCAGGTAGCCCTCGCCGGTGCGGTCGAAGCGGTACGCACTGATGATGTCGACGTCGTACTCACGCAGGAGACGCACCGCGCGCGGGAGCTCCGACATGTCGAACGGCAGGTCGGCGTCGGTGTACAGGATCACGTCGCCGCTCGCCGTGGCGAACCCGGTCTTGATCGCCCCACCCAGCTTGCGATTGCGAGCGTGGTGCACGACCTGGACCCTCGGGTCTTCGGCGGCGAGCCGGTCGGCGATCTCCGGGGTGCGGTCGGTGGATGCGTCGTCGACGACGATCAACTCGTAGTCGCCGATGTCACCCGTGTGGATCAGTTGTTCGCACGCCCGACGACCTGCAGTCAGCGCCCGCTCGATGTACTCCTCCTCGTTCCACATGGGATAGAAGATCGACAGCTTCTCGAATGGCGCACCGAGGGTCGCGTCGACGAATGACATCGCAGCGAGGGTAGCTGGCGAGTCGGCAGACGACCCCCCGGGCCGCGTCGCATCGCCGTGCCGCTGGCCGTAGTGTGCGACCCGTGCCGGACACCACGACTTCACCCGGTGGCGCACTGCCGCCTCCGGGCCCGCCTGGTGCCGCGCCACTGACGACCGACGACGTCACGCCTCATGCCGAAACGGTGCGACGGGCGTCGCCGCCTCCGCGGGTCGGGCAGCTGACCGCGCCATGGCGAGCGATGGTCGTGACCACGTGGGTGGGCGTCTTCGTCGCCTACCTCGCCGTGTGGAAGGCAAGCGAAGAGCTCGGCATCGCCACCTGGTGGTTGGGGCCGCGATCGAATCCTCAACCGCTGATCATCCGGCTCGTCCCGTTCCTCGTTGCCGCCCTGTTCGGCATCCTCGCCAGCTACAACGTGCCGCGCATGCCGACGATCGGGCTGATCGGCTCGGCGGCGCTGGCGGCCATCGCCATCCCCGACCTGTCCCGGTCGGGCGGGCTGGCACTCATCGAGTTCGCGATCGCCGGAGCGGTGCTGCTGGTGTCCGCGGCGTCGTTCACCGGCATGTATCGCACAGCGGGAACCGGCGACGCCGGGTAGCGTCGTCGGCCATGTCCGACGCCGCGTCTTCCACCGCCTCGAACGCAAAAGTCCTGATGTCGTTGCCGGTGGGTGAACGTGTCGGCATCGCCTTCTCCGGCGGCCTCGACACCTCCGCCGCCGTGGCCTGGATGCGCGACCGCGGGGCGATCCCGTACACCTACACCGCCGACCTCGGCCAGTACGACGAGCCCGAGCTCGACGCCGTGCCCGACCGGGCCAAGGTCTACGGCGCCGAGGAGGCCCGCCTCGTCGACTGCCGTGAGGAACTCGTGCGCGAGGGCCTGATCGCCTTGCAGTGCGGCGCGTTCCACATCACCACCGCGGGCAAGACGTACTTCAACACCACGCCGCTCGGCCGTGCGGTCACCGGCACGCTGCTGGTGCGGGCGATGGCCGACGACGGCGTCGACGTGTGGGGCGACGGCTCGACCTACAAGGGCAACGACATCGAACGCTTCTACCGCTACGGGCTGCTGGTCAACGCGAACCTGCGGATCTACAAGCCGTGGCTCGACCCGACGTTCGTCGACGAACTCGGCGGGCGCCAGGGCATGAGCGAATTCCTCACCGCCCGTGGCCTGCCCTACCGTGATTCGGTCGAGAAGGCGTACTCGACCGACGCCAACATCTGGGGCGCCACACACGAGGCGAAGTCGCTCGAGGAACTGTCGACGAGCATGGAGATCGTGACGCCGATCATGGGTGTGGCGCATTGGGATCCCACCGTCGAGATCGCAACCGAAGACGTGTCCGTGCGCTTCGAGGAGGGTTGGCCGGTCGCGATCAACGGCCAGACGTTCGACTCACCGGTCGACCTCGTGATGGAGGCCAACTCGATCGGCGGCCGCCACGGGCTGGGGATGAGCGATCAGATCGAGAACCGGATCATCGAGGCGAAGAGCCGTGGGATCTACGAGGGACCTGCGTTGGCGTTGCTGCACATCTGCTACGAGCGCCTCGTCACCGGCATCCACAACGAGAACACGATCGAGAACTACCGCACGATGGGCCGCCGCCTCGGCCGCCTGCTGTACGAGGGCCGCTGGTTCGACCCGCAGAGCCTGATGTTGCGCGAGCCGCTGATGCGCTGGGTCGGCTCCGCCGTCACCGGCGAGGTGACGCTGCGATTGCGACGAGGCGACGACTACTCGATCCTCGACACCGTCAGCGAGAACCTCACCTACGAGCCCGATCGCCTGTCGATGGAACGCGTCGAGGACGCGGCGTTCGGCCCACTCGATCGCATCGGCCAGCTCACGATGCGCAACCTGGACATCGTCGACACCCGCAACAAGCTCGACGTCTACCGCAAGGTCGGCTCGCTCGGCTCCGGCGACATCACGCCCGCCCTCGACCGCCCGGAATGATCGTTCTCGTGAACAATTTCACCTCTGAGAGGTGAAGTTGTTCACGAGATGCAGATCTGCTCGACGAGGCCGGCGATGAGGCGGGCGCGGTCGGGCATCGTGTCGACCACGACGTACTCGTGGTCGGCGTGGGCGCCACCGCCAACGGCGCCGAGGCCGTCGAGCGTCGGCACGCCGATCGCGGCGGTGAAGTTGCCGTCGCTGCCGCCACCGACTGCGTAGCCGACGATGCCGGGGGCGACGGCCTCGGCAAGCGGCATGAGGAGCGCCGAGGCGGACTCCGGCATCGGCGGCCGGTTGATGGCACCCGACACTTCGATCGTCGAGTCGGGGTCAACCGGCCGCAGCGCGGCCATCGCGGCTTCGATACGGTCCTTCTCGTCGGCGGACTCGACCCGAACATCGACCTTGATCCGGCCCAGCGCCGGCACGACGTTGTCCGCCGTTCCGACGGAGGCGACGGTCGGCGTGACGGTGGTCCCGACCTCGGGTCGTCCCAGGTCGTTGATCGCCAGCACCTGATGGGCGACCTCGACGAGTGCGTTGACACCCTTCTCCGGCTCGAGCCCGGCGTGCGATGCACGACCGTGCACGGCGACGTCGAACGTGCCGCACCCTTTGCGGCCCGTCTTCAACGCTCCCCCGTCGGCCGACGGCTCGAGCACCAGGACCGCACCACACGCCAGCGCCCGCTCCTCGATCAGCTCGCGCGACGCGCCGGAGCCGACCTCTTCATCGGCGCTGAACAGCAACTCGACGCCCGACAGATCATCGAGCGTTGCCAACCCATGGAGGGCTTGGACAATGCCGGCCAGCATGTCGAACACGCCTGGGCCAGTGGCGTGGCCGTCAGCGACGCTGAACGGTCGAGCCGCGAGGGCGCCGATCGGGAACACCGTGTCGTGGTGGCCCAGGAGGAGCACCTTCGGTTCGCCGCCGCCTGACCAGTGCACGTGCGGGCCTGCCGGGCTGTCGATCAACGTCGCCGGGCGACCGAGATGACGCTCGATCATCGCAGCCAACGCCTCGGCCGACCGCTGCAACGCCACGAGGTCGAGTGACGGCGACTCGATCTCGACCAGCGTGCACAGGTCGTCGAGCATCGAGTCGATCGGGCCGAGGGGGGTGGTCACGACACCCACCGTATTGCCTCCGGTGCTCCTGCGACGCTCAAGATCTTGCTTGACTGGTGCCTCGATGCCCGCCTCGACCGCCGCCGATCACCGACAGGAGCTCGCCGAGTTCCTGCGCGCCCGCCGCGAGTCCACGCGCCCCGAGCAGGTCGGCCTGCCGTCGGCACGAGGACGACGAACGCCCGGGCTGCGCCGGGAAGAAGTGGCGATGCTCGCCGGTGTCTCGCTCACCTGGTACACGTGGCTCGAACAGGGTCGACGGATCAACGCCTCCGACGACGTGCTGCTGGCGATCGGGCGGGCGCTGCGCCTCGACGATGCCGGCCTCGACCACTTGCTCTCGCTCACCGAGCCCGGCACTGCCACCGTCGATGCACCCACCGAGCCGCCGAGCGCACTGGTCCGGCTCCTCGACTCGCTGATGCCGGCGCCGGCCTACGTGCTCGGACCGCACTGGGAGTTCGTCGGCTGGAACGCCGCCCAGGCCCGGCTGTACCCGCGCATCGTCGACCTCGAGCCCCCGCGGCGAAACCTGCTGTGGGTCTTGTTCGCCGACCCCGCGACCCGCGACCTGATCGTCGACTGGGACATCCATGCTCGCCAGGCGCTCGCGGAGTTCCGCTCGGCGACGTCGTCGGTGCGTCACGACGATGCGATGGCAGAACTGATCGCCGTGTTGCGAGAAGAAAGCGACGAGTTCGCCCAGTGGTGGGCCGAGCACGACGTGTCCGGGTTCGAGACCAGGCTTCGCCGGTTCCGTCACCCGACGGCCGGCGAGTTGACGTTCGAGTACCAACAGTTGACCCCAGCCGAGTGGCCCTCGCTGCGCGTCGTCGCCCAGCTCCCCGTGCCTGGCGACGACTCGGCGGAACGCCTGGGTGTGCGCCACCACCTCGTCTGAACGTCTCCTGTCCATCGGGGTCGGGTCCGGACGGACAGGGTTCGCTGAATACCTGGTCGCTCGACGGGGTACGCCAGGTGGGGTACAACATGGGGCGGGGGCCCGACCGAGGGAGGATTCGTGACGATCGACAGCAGCCAGACCGAGTCGGTCGGATCCGGTCGCTCCTACGAGCTCGCCGACCGGTTCCGCCTCGAGGACGGCACGGTGTTCCTCTCCGGTCTCCAAGCCGTTGCTCGTCTCGCGGTCGACCAGCTTCGCCTCGACCGGCGTCTCGGCCTGACCACCGCTGCGTTCGCGTCTGGCTATCAGGGCTCACCGGTCGGCACGCTCACCGAGGAACTCCGCCGCGCGTCCGCCACGGTGCCCGACCTGCCGATCGTGGTGCAACCGGCGGTCAACGAGGAGCTCGCCGCGACCGCGGTGATGGGCAGCCAGCTGGCGATGACGCTCGACGACGCGAGCTACGACGGTGTCGTGGGCATCTGGTACGGCAAGGGCCCCGGCTTCGACCGCAGCAGTGATGCGATCCGCCACGCGGTGTTCTCCGGCACGTCGATGCACGGCGGAGTCGTCGCGGTCGTCGGTGACGATCCGGCAGCCAAGTCCTCCACACTGCCGTCGTCGAGCGACGCCACGATGGTCGACCTCCACATGCCGATCCTGTTCCCCGGCGACGTGCAGGAGGCGCTCGACCTGAGCCGTCATGCGGTTGCGCTCTCACGGTCGTGCGGTCTGTGGGCCGGGCTCAAGTTGGTGACGGCGGTCGCGGACGGCACGGGAACCGTCGACGTGCACCCCGACCGGGTGCAGGCGTCGTCGCCGGTGATCGAGGTGGATGGCCACCCGTTCCACCCTCGACCGAACGGACGGCTGATCACGCCGTACACGATCGACATGGAACGTGAATTCCAGGAGATCCGCTGGCCGCTCGCCCGGCGCTACGGCGTCGAGAACGGACTGAACCGAGTCGTCGCCCGCTCCACCGACGACTGGATCGGCATCGCCGCATGCGGTCACACGTTCCACGAAGTCCGAGAGGCGCTTCGAGTGCTCGGCCTCGTCACCGACGACGACGTGCGCAGTGCCGGCGTGCGCCTGTTCCAACTGCTGATGCCCGTGCCGCTCGATCCGGCCCAGGCCCGCGAGTTCGCCGAGGGCCTCGAGGAGGTGATCGTCGTCGAAGAGAAGAACCCGACGCTCGAGGGTCTGCTGAAGAGCTCGTTCTACGACGGCGCCCACCATCCACGCGTGGTCGGCCGACGCGACGAACGAGGTGACCTGCTCATCCCGGGCCACGGCACCGTCGACGTCGACACGCTGCTCGCACCGTTGCATGCGCGGCTGTCCGCCCGACTCGCCGATCGGCTCCGACCGCTCGACGAGCTGATCGCACCGAAACGCACCCGCATCCCTCTGACGGTCAACCGAGCGCCGTTCTACTGCTCCGGTTGTCCGCACAATCGCAGCACCCGCGCGGAGCCTGGCACGCTCGTCGGCGGCGGCATCGGCTGCCACGCCATGGTGGCGATGATGGATCCCGAACGTGTCGGCGACATCGTCGGGCTCACCTGCATGGGTGGCGAAGGAGCGCAGTGGATCGGGATGGCGCCGTTCGTCGGACGCAATCACCTCGTGCAGAACCTGGGCGACGGCACGTTCTTCCACTCGGGCTCACTGGCGGTCCGCGCCGCGGTCGCCGCCGGCGTCGACATCACCTACAAGCTGCTGTACAACGGCACGGTGGCGATGACCGGCGGGCAGGATCCCGTCGGCCAGATGTCGGTCCCCGACGTCGCGGCATTGGTGCTGCTCGAAGGTGTCGAGCGGGTGATCGTCACGAGCGATGATCCCCACCGGCATCCGGCGGGCTCGTTCCCGGCTGGCGTCGACGTGTGGGACCGCAGCCGGTTCGACGAAGCACAACAGGTGCTCGCAGCGATCCCCGGGGTGACGGTGCACATCCACGACCAGGCCTGCGCGGCGGAGAACCGGCGCGGCCGCGCTCGCGGCACGATCACCACGCCAGGGTTCCGCGTCGTGATCAACGAGCGCGTGTGCGAGGGATGCGGCGACTGCGGCGACAAGTCGAACTGCCTGTCGGTGCAGCCGGTCGACACGCCCTACGGACGCAAGACCCGCATCCATCAGACGAGCTGCAACTTCGACTTCTCGTGCCTCCAGGGCGACTGCCCGTCGTTCGCCACGGTCACCGTCGACGCCGACCAGCAAGCATCGACGACTCGGCCCGTTCGGCTCGACGCCCCGACCGACTTGCCGAAGCCGACCGTTGGAGCCGTCGACAGCGGCGACATCACGGTGCGTCTCACCGGCATCGGCGGCACCGGCGTCGTCACCGTCAGCCAAGTGCTCGCAACGGCCGCGATGCTCGCCGGGCTGCATGTTCGCGGTCTCGATCAGACCGGGCTGTCGCAGAAGGCCGGACCGGTGGTCAGCGACTTGCGCATCACCCGCGATGAGACCGCCGTGTCGAACCACGCCAATGCGTCAGGCGTCGACTGTCTGCTCGCCTTCGACCTGCTCGTCGGCGCGAGCGATGCGAACCTCGCAGGTGTCCGACCCGACCGCACCGTCGTGATCGCCTCCACCGACGCGGTGCCGACCGGGCAGATGGTCACGCACCCCGACATCGCTCCGCCGGACGGAGCAGCGCTCGCCGAGCGGGTCGGACAGGTCAGCCGGGCCACCGAGAACCGCTACCTCGACGCCGCAGGCCTCGCCGACGGCCTGCTCGGCTCGACGACCACGGCCAACATTCTGCTGCTCGGTGCCGCTGTGCAGGCCGGCGCGATCCCGGTGCCGACCGAGGCGATCGAGCAGGCGATCATGCTCAACGGCGTTGCGGTCGACACCAACCTGGCCGCGTTCCGGTGGGGCCGCGCGTGGTCGGTCGACGCCGGCGCCGTCGAGCGGGAAGCCGGACTCACACGACCAGCGAGGCCGGAGTCGCTCGACGATCTCATCGAACGGCTCGCCGCCGACCTGGTCGACTACCAGTCCGAGACCTACGCCGACCGGTTCCGTTCGGTCGTCGACGAGGCGAGCCGTGCGGAGGTCGCGAGCGGCGTCGACTCGACGCGCTACGGCCAGGCCGTCGCCCGCAACCTGCACAAGCTGATGGCCTACAAGGACGAGTACGAGGTCGCCCGCCTGCTGCTCGATGACGCTGCGCGAGCGGGCTACGAGGTCGTCGGTGGCCCGGCGACGACGGTCACCCATCACCTTCATCCCCCGATGCTGCGCTCGCTCGGCCTCGACCGCAAACTGAAGTTGCAACGCTCCGCCGTGCCGGCCCTGCGGACCCTCCGGGCGAGCAAGCGGCTGCGCGGCACGTTCGCCGATCCCTTCCGATGGGCCGAGGTGCGCCGCATCGAGCGGGCGATGATCCCCGAGTACGTCGATGCGATCACGACGCTCAACCGGCAACTGAACGTGGCCAACTACGACGAGTTCGTCGAGATCGCCTCGCTGCCCGACCAGGTCCGCGGGTACGAAGACCTCAAGCTGCGCCGAGCCGCTTCGTACCGTGCCGAACTCGCTCGCCGACTGGCCACAGCGTCACGTGAGGCTCGCACCGTGTGACGCTGAGGGTTCGGTCGTAGCCTCCGGTCGCGATGGGCCCGACCTCGATTGCGATCCTGATCGCCGGGCTCGTCGCGCTCGTCGCCGGAGCCGAGTTCCTCGTCCGCGGCGCATCCCGCTTGGCTGCGCGCACTGGCATGTCGAGCGTCGTCATCGGGCTGACCGTGGTCGCGTTCGGCACCAGCGCCCCCGAACTCGCGGTCAGCGTCGGCGACGCACTGCGCGGCGGCCCGGAGGCCGGGTCGATCGCCATCGGCAACGTCGTCGGGTCGAACATCGCCAACATCCTGCTCGTGCTCGGCACGGCCGCAGCCGTCGGCGGTTCGTTGTTCGTCGCTCAGCGCATCGTTCGTCTCGACGTCCCGATCATGATCGGCGCATCGGTGCTGCTCCTCGTGTTCGTGTTGAACGAGTCGCTCAGTCGTGTCGAGGGCGTGGTGTTCCTGCTCTTGCTGGCCGCGTATCTCACCTGGACCGTGATCACGGCTACTCGAGGGTCGGCCCCCGACATCGTCACCGAGTACGACGAGGCGCTCGATCCCGAAGCGTTGGCCAAGGCATCGGTCGTGTCGGACATCGGCTTCCTCGTGCTCGGCTTGGTCTTGTTGGTGTTCGGCTCGCAGGGGCTCGTCAGCTCCGCCAGCGACATCGCCACCGACCTCGGCGTGAGCGACCTGGTCATCGGGTTGACCGTGGTCGCCATCGGTACGTCACTGCCCGAGGTCGCGACCTCGGTGCTCGCAGCGATCCGTGGACAACGCGACCTCGCTGTCGGCAACGCCATCGGCTCGAACCTGTTCAACCTGCTCGCCGTGCTCGGCGTCACCGCCGTCGTCTCGCCGAACGCGATCCCGGTCGCTGCCAGCGCCGTCCAGGTCGACATCCCCGTCATGATCGCCGTGGCGGTCGCGTGTCTGCCGATCTTCGCCAACGGCCACGTGCTCAACCGCTGGGAGGGCATCGCGTTCCTGTTCGGCTACGCGGGCTACCTCACGTGGTTGGTGCTCGACGCGACGGAACACGGAACCCGCGAGTCGTACGGCAACGTCGTGCTCTACTTCGTGGTGCCGATCGTGGCGATCACGATCGGGGTGCTCTGGTACCGGGGGCGTGGCAGCGTTCCCGCCGAACTGCGCTGATCGCCGCCACCAGGGTCAGCGTGCGGCGACGCGAGCCACGAGAGCCGCACCGACGATGCCGGCATTGTTCGCCATCGCCGCCCCCACGATCGGGGTGCTGATCGAGATCGAAGGCAGCCACTGATCGGCCGCCTTCGACGCGCCGCCACCGATCACGATCAGATCCGGCGAGAACAGCATCTCGACGTGGCGCAGGTAGCGCTCGACCCGCGGCGTCCACTCGGCCCAACCAATGCCCTCGCGTTCGCGAACGCTCGCAGCCGCATGTGATTCGGCGTCGCGTCCGTCGAGTTCGAGGTGGCCGAGTTCGGTGTTCGGCACCAGGATCCCGTCGACGAAGAGCCCCGAGCCGATGCCCGTGCCGAACGTCAGCACCAGCACCACACCGGCCACGCCCCTGCCTGCACCCCAGCGGACCTCGGCAAGTCCCGCCGCGTCGGCGTCATTGACCATGTGCGTGTCGGCCCCGCACGCAGCGGTGAACACGCGGTCGGCGTCGACGCCCACCCAGCTCGCGTCGAGGTTCGCCGCGGAGTGAACCACACCGTGTCGCACGATGCCCGGGAACCCGACACCGATCGGGCCGGACCACTGGTGACGATGCACCAGTTCCGCGGCCACCGCCGCCATCGCCGCAGGTGTCGCCGGCTTGGGCGTGGGGATGCGGAGCCGCTCCGACACGAGGGTGCCGTTGTCGAGATCGACGATCGCCGCCTTCATGCCGGAGCCGCCGATGTCGATGCCGAATCCGAGCGATGCCACGTCGGCGAAACTAGTCCGACGCCGGTCTCACGAGCGCTGCTGCCGCGCCTCGGACCACGTGAGGCCCTGCTCGAGGTTCGGCTCGCGAGGCAGCCCGAGCACGAACTCGCCGACAATGTTGCGTTGCACCGCGAACGTGCCGCCGCCGAGCGTGAGCGCCGGACTGAACAGGTACCCGTAGTGCCACACGGGCTCGACGTCGGGGAACTGGCGGTCGACGGCGAGGTTGTTCTCGGTGGGCCCGCTGCGCGACGACGTCGCGATCGTGCCGCCGGGGCCCGACCCGGTGAGCATGCCGTCGGCGCCGGCGAGGTCCTTGGCCAACGCCATCACGTGCTGGCCGTGTTCGTCGGCCATGATCTTCTGGATCGACGCCTCGGGCCCGGGCGTCTTGCCCTTCAAGCGGGCGCTGAGGCTGCGCATGCGGTTGAGGTGCAACAGCTTGGCCTCGATGTGCAGACGAACGGTGCGATCGCGCAGTACGGGATCGCTCACTCCCCCGTTGTCGCGAATCACGTCGATCAGGTCATCGGCCGAGGGCCCGACCCCCCACAGCGACCCGGCCGACGACAACGACACCCGCTCGTTCGACAAGGTGACCTTGGCGAGGCGCCAGCCATCACCCTCGTCACCGACGCGCAGCGACGCCGGGATCCGCACGTTGTCGAAGAAGACCTGGTTGAACGAATGCGCCGTGGTCATGTCGACGATCGGGCTCATCGAGATGCCCGGCAGGTCCATCGGACAGATGAAGTACGAGATGCCCTTGTGCTTGGGCTGATCGGGGTCGGTTCGCGCGATCAGGATTCCCAGCTGCGAATGATGGGCGCCGCTCGACCAGATCTTCGAGCCGTTGACGACGTACTCGTCGCCATCCCTGACGGCTCTGGTTGAAAGGTTGGCGAGGTCGGACCCCGCATCGGGTTCGGAGAACAGCTGACACCAGATCTCCTCTCCGCTGAAGATCTTCGGAAGGTAACGCTCGTGCTGCTCGGGTGTGCCCGCCAGGAAGATCGTCGGAGCGGCCCAGCCGATGCCGATGTGGTTGCCGGGTCGTTGGATCCCGGCCTTGGCGAGTTCGTCGTCGATGACGAGCTGATCGATGGGATCGGCCTCGACGCCCCACGGCTTGGGCCAGTGCGGCACGACGTAGCCGGCCTCGGCGAGCTGCTTTGCAGTGGGCCGGGGATTCTGCGCGATCCAGTCGCGCACCGTGCTGCGAGTCGGGTGGTCGTCGGGTGGCAGGTCGAAGTCCATCGCCGTCGAGTCTTGCCGGTCGACCAAGCGCGTTCAGATTCGGGCGATCACGGAACGAATCGACCGGCTACTTCTTCGCCGGTGACTTCGTCTTGGCCGGCGAGCGCTTGGCGGCCGATGACTTCTTCGTGGGCGACTTCCTCACCGCTGATGCCTTCTTCGCCGGCGACTTCTTCGCCGCTGACTTCTTGCGAACCGGAGCCTTGCGCGCTCCACCGCGTCGCATCGAGGGCGCCTTTTGCACCTCGGCCCATTCAGCTCCCGTTGCCTCGAACAGCACGCCGATCTCGTCGATGTGCAGGTCGGTGAGGTCCCAGAGATCGGGCACCAGTTCGCGGTCGGCGATCAAGCCGAAGTCGAGCCGATCGAGATAGCTGTGGACCGTGATGTTCAGCCCCATGTCGTCGGCGATCGTGGAGACCGGGATGTAGTTCGTCATCTTCGCGCCGGCGAAGTAGAGCGCGTGTCGCGGGCCGGGCACGTTCGAGATCACCACGTTCGTCGGCAGGTTGACCCGATCGGCGAGGCGCAACCGAGACTGCAGACGCATCGCCGCCGTCGCCGCCAGCGGTGGCGCGACCTGCGCGAGCTCCGCGATGTCCTCAGCGGGGAGCACGTCCATCTGCAGCTTCGCTTCGTTCATCGCCTCGTGACACCGACGAACCCGCTCGAGCGGATCGGCGCAGTTGGTCGGCAGGTCGGCGATGATGCCGCCCACCCGGTTGGTCCACGGATCCTCCTCGTCGCCGGTGCGGATCGACACCGGCACCATCGCACGCAGCGGCGCCTCCGGAAGAGCATCGTGCCGCAACAAGTATTCACGCAGTGCGCCCGCACAGATCGCCATCACCACGTCGTTGACCGTGCAACCGGTGGCGTCTTTCAGCGCCTTGATGTTGCCGAGCGCGGTCGAGCGCATCGCGAACCGACGATGCGGAGTGATCGCACGGTTGAACGGCGTCGGCGGCGCCGGCGAGAGCGGAATGCGCACACGATGAACCGGTTCGGGCGTGTCGATCGCTCCGCCGAGCGCAACGGACTTGAGCGCGTCACGTGCCTGCGACGCGATGGCCGACACGCTGTCGACGCCCGCTGCTTCGGCGACGTTGCGCAACATGCGCAGCGACAATCGCATCCCCTTCACCGGATTCGCAGCGAGGTTGCGCATCGTGCGTTCGAGCAACTCGCGATCCGACGGGACCGCTTCGCCGACCCAGTCGACGTGCTCGGGCATCGGCATGTCGGGGGCCGGGTCGGTCAGCATGCCGAGCAGCAGGACGCCGGACGCTCCGTCGATCGTGGCGTGATGTGTCTTGGTCAGCATCGCCCAGCGACCGTCGGCGAGGCCCTCGATCACATAGGCCTCCCAGAGCGGGCGGCTGCGGTCCATCCGCCGACCGACGATGCGTGCCACCTGTTCGGCCAGTTGGTCGGCACCGCCCGGAGGGGCGAGGCCGATGTGGCGGACGTGGTAGTTGAGGTCGAAGTCGGGATCGTCGATCCAATACGGATGGTCGAGCTTGAACGGCACCTCGACCAACCGCCGACGCATGGGTTCGAGCCGACCGAGCAGCGCGTCGAAGCGGTCGTAGGCGGCCTGGTACGGATCGAAGTCGCCATCGGGTCGCTCGTAGATCGCCAGACCGTTGACGTGACCGTAGGTGTTGGCGGTCTCCATGTAGAGGAAACTCGCATCGAGGCCGGACAGCTGCTTCACGCCCCGCAGTCTCGCGCTCACAGCACCGCAGCGACACCCCTGGACGAGATCGCACGCCGGGTTGCCGGTGTACCTTCTGCCCATGGAGTCACCGACAACAGGTTCGTGGTTCCCCGGGGCCCGGGCTGGGGGAACATCGACAGGTTCGTGGTTCCCCGGGGCCCGGGCTGGGGGAACCTCGTGAGCGAACTGCACTACGACGAGTGGATGAGCGAGAGCGACTCCGTGCTCTGGCACATCGAGCGCGACCCGCTGCTGCGATCGACGATCACCAGCGTCTGGTTCCTCGACTCGCTGCCGAATCGCGCACGCATGGACGCCGTCGTCGACGGGATCGTCGAGAAGATCCCGAGACTCCGTCAGCGGGTGATCGACGAGCAACCGGGAGTCGCACCGCCGCGCTGGGCCGACGATCCCCACGTCGATCTCGAGTACCACTACACGTGGGCGCGCCTGCCGGGCCGCCGTCCCGGTCGCCGCCAGGTACTCGACCACGCGCAACGGATGGGGGCTCGTTCCTTCGACAAGGACCGGCCACTGTGGGAGCTGTGCGTGATCGAGGGACTCCCGGGCAAGCGAGCTGCGTTCGTCATGAAGGTGCACCACGCGATCGCCGATGGGCTCGGCATGGTGCAGCTCCTCCAGCACATGGTCGACCTCGAAGCCGACCCGACCGATTCCGCTCCGGCGCCGACCCCCGCTCCTGCCCCTGAGTCGACGGCACACGTCGACGACCGCCTGCGCATCGAGGCATCGCTCTGGGCGATCCCGGGCGCTCGATCGGTCGCCCACCGGATTGCCTCGGAGGCCAAGACCGGCGCTCGGCTCGGCAAGGCGTCGCTGAGAACAGCCACCGACCTGTTGCGCGACCCGCGCGGCACGATCGAACAGTTGAGTCGTACGACCGGATCGATCGCCCGTGTGGTGAAGCCGGCGACCACACCGTTGAGTCCAGCGATGACCGAGCGGTCGCTCAACACCCACTTCGAGGCGATCGCGGTGCCGTTCACGGCGCTGAAGACCGCCGCCCGGTCGGTCGACGCGACGCTCAACGATGCGTTCGTGGCCATCACACTCGACGCGTTGAAGCGCTACCACGATGCGCTCGGCCACCCCTGCAGTGCGGTCCGCATGAACATGCCGATCAGCGTTCGCGGTGGCGACGGTTCGAACAACTTCGACAACCAGTTCGTGCCGGCCCGCATGGTGCTGCCGCTCAGCGACGTCGACGCCGCCCAGCGCATCGACGAGGTCAAGGTGCTGCTGCGCGAGGTGCGAGCCGAGCCCGCGCTTCCCCACGTCAACGACATCTCGGGCGTGATCTCTCGCTTCGGACCAGCGGCGGCCGTTTCGATTCTCGGAGCGATGTTGAAGGGCGTCGACATCACCACATCGAACGTGCCCGGACCTCCCTTCCCGGTGTTCATGGCCGGAGCCCGCGTCGACGAGTTCTATGCATTCGGGCCACTCGCTGGGGCCGCCATCAACATCACGCTGTTCAGCTACGACGGCACCGTGCACCTCGGGGTCAACTCCGATCGGGCAGCGGTCGAGGACCTCGGACTACTCGCGCGCTGCCTGCGCGCCGCCATCGACGACACCATTGCGCTGAGCCAGGTCGCGTGACGCTGCGCGACCGCGTCCTGCCACGGGACCCCCGTGGCGTCGGCAACGAGCCGGACTACCGGTTCACGCTCGCCAACGAGCGCACGTTCCTGGCGTGGATCAGAACCGCGCTCGCGCTCGCTGCCGGCGGGCTGGCGGCGGTCAGCCTGCTCGACGACGTCGCGCTCGGCGAGACCCTCGGCATCCTGCTGCTCGCCCTCAGCTTCCTCACCGCCGCGAGCGCGTACCGACGGTGGGCGCTCAACGAACGATCGATGCGACTGAACGAGCCGTTGCCGACGTCGCGTCTGCCGATGCTGATGGCGATCGGCACCGCCATCGTCACGATCGTCGCGGCAGTGATCCTCGTGGTCGACCGCCCGTGAGTGACGAGCGACCGACCACCGTCTTCGATGCTGGGCTGCAGCACGAACGCACCTCGCTGGCGTGGGAGCGCACCGCGATCTCGATGATGGTCGCGGGTTTGGTGCTGAGCCGATTCGCCGCCACCGAAGGGTTCTGGCTCCTCGCTGCCGGCGGGATGGTCCAGGTGGTGTTCGGCTCCGCGCTGCTGGTGTGGTCGGGCGCCCACTACGAAGAACTCCACGGCGCACTGCGTCGCGGGGCCGACGTGGTGCACCCGTCCGCGACGCGCTGGGTCGGTCTCGTCACGATCGCCGGCACCGGCGCCGGTCTCGTTGCCGCGGTCGTCGTCGCCATTACCTGATTGAGTCCACAACAGTTGTGACAGAAATGCGGCAGAAGGGGACTTTCGTCCTTGGTGACACCTCCGGCAGGGTGTACACACTGGCATGACCAGATACCCGCGGAGGTATCAGGAATCGACGTAGCTCAGGACGGGAGTGGTCATGTTCTCAAGATCGCAGTCAACTCGGCGCCGAACCATCGGCGCCCTGATCGGAGTCGGCACGCTCGTTGCCGCCACCCAGGTCGGCGGGCTCGGGAGTCCCCCGGTCCAGGCCCAGGTGGTGGTCGACACGTACGACAGCGGGGCCATCCCGTTCACGGTCGCCGACATCCTCGGGAGTTCTGGCGGCGAGACCGTCGCCGATGATCCAACCATTCTCGGCACTCCGACCATCGTGTCGCAGGAGGGGAACACGCTGGCACCGATCGACAGTTCGTTCACGACCGACGAGATCGACTTCTTCGGTGCCACCCCTCGCGGATCGCGACGGCATCCACGACGAGGGCTACGCCGGCGACATCATCGAGCCGGGAGTCGACCCGGAACCGGACAAGGTGATCGGGATCGAGGTCTCCGATGTCGCCACCGATCTGTTCCGGGCAGGCGCACCGCTCGGCACCTGGGCCGCCGGGCTCGGTGGCGAGTCGATCAAGGCGTCGACCGAACACTTCACCGTGATGGAGAGCATCCTCACCTGCTATCAGACCTACAAGTACGACTACTGGTCGAGCTACGAGGACTACGTTGCGAACCCCACCTCGTCGACGCTCGACCGCACGAATGCGGCGCTGATCGCGGCGGGGGAACTGCCGTGCGACGACCCGGCTCGGGCCCTGACCGACCCCAACGATCTCGTCGGCTTCAACGGCGAGGACATCAACTGGGCCACGCTGCCGCCGAACGAGGACTCGGTCATCAAGGACATGGCCATCGACCCCGACAACGGCTACTCCGCCACCACGAAGGACGACGGCAAGCTCCTGTTCCGTTGGGGCACCTCGGTCAAGAAGCCGACCGACATCCGCTTCCAGAAGACCATCCCCTTGCCGGAGGAATGGACTGCCGACAGCCTGCCCGTCGGCTCGCCCGGCTTCCGAGTGACCCGCGCCGAGCTGGTCGTGAACCACAACATCACGAACAACCCCAACGACCAGATCCGTCCCGAGGACTGGGAGAACGAGGCCGCCACCGGCCGAACCCCGAACTACGAAGTGGTGGACGGCAACTGGGTCTCGACCAAAGCCTGCTACGAGGGCGACGGCGACTTCATCCCGGAGGGCACCCTGTTCCGCTCAGCGGTCGCAGCGGACCCCACGGTTCCGGCGGCCGACCTCCAGCAGGGCTTCACCCCGGCGTGGTACACGACCATCGAACGCGACCCGTTCCAGTGGTCGTTCCGCAACCCCGACACGGGTGAGCTGTTCGGCGCCCAGAAGCAAGCGGACATCCTCGCCCTGCAGACCAACCCGGATCTCGAACTCGTCAGCGGCCCCCGCTGGCGGATGACCTCCAACAAGTTCGGCCAGGACCTCCCTGGGCTCGAGATCCCCGCCACCGAGTGCACGCAGCCGCCGTACCAGAAGGGCGAGATCCGTTACGAGACGGGCGAGCCGACCACGACCACCATCAACCTGCTCGACTGGAGCCCGTCGAACGACAAGTGGCCGACGGATGCGGCGGCATACTCACCGCTCGCCTTCAGCGCCGGCTGGGTCAGCGAGTGGAACGACTTGGCGACCTCGGTGCCCGGACAGGCGATCCTGCCCGAGGACGCGGCCCGCTGCGCCTCGAAGAACGACCAAGGCAACTGCGTGACCGACCTCGGCACCACGCTGACCGACGGCTTCGACGTGTCGTTCTACGTGAAGGGCGACGTCAAGCCCGCCCAGATCTACGACGTCCAGCTGATCATCGAGTGGGATCCGACCCCGGTGGCCGAGCTCGATCCCTATGTGCCGCCAGTGGACCCGCCGGTCGACCCGCCAGTGGTGCCGCCAGTGGTGCCGCCAGTGGTGCCGCCGGTGGAGGGCACCAACGCCTTCTTGCCGCTGACACCTGTCCGGGTGCTCGACACCCGTACCAGCAGCGCGACACAGCTCGGTGACTGGGACGGCGTCGGCCCCCTGCAGGGTGGCAGCACCGTGGCCATCCCGGTCCGCTCGGCAGTGCCGAGCGGCTCACCGGTCGCCGTCGTGAACGTCACCGCCACGCGCGCCGCGGCGGCCGGATTCCTGACCGTGTTCGAGTGCGACCAGCCGCTGCCCAATGCGAGCAACCTCAACTACCTGCCCGGTGATTTCCGTGCACGTGCTGCGTTGGCCTACGCACCGGTCAGCGCTGCTGGCCAGGTGTGCGTGTACAGCAGCGCGACCACCGACGTGATCGTCGATGTGAGCGGCTTCACCCCCGTTGGTGGCAGCTACGTGCCGCGCAACCCGGTCCGGCTGGCGGACACCCGTGGAGGAAGCCCACTCGCCCCCGACGCCACCCTTCGGATCACCCCGCCCGCCTCGAGCAGTGACGCGCTGGCGATCTCGGTCACGTCGGTGAATCCTGCGGCACCGGGATTCCTCACCGCCTACACCTGCGCCGACGGGCTGCCCGCGATCAGCACGTTGAACTACACCACCGGCGCTGGGATGGCGATCGCGAACCTCACGATCGTCGGCAACGGCGACATCTGTGTGACCACGTCGGCGCAGACCGACGTGCTCATCGACCTCCAAGGCGAGTTCACCGAACCGGTGGCACTCGGCAAGGTCCGCCTGCTCGACACCCGATCGGGCGCCAAGCCGGCCGCAGGATCGACCACACAGTTCGATCCGACGACGATCGCAGCCTTCGCCGGGTCGCCCATGGCCGCCGTCAACGTGACGGCCACCCGGGCGACGGCGGGTGGGTTCCTCACCGTGTGGAACTGCGCCGATGCGCTCCCCAATGCGAGCGCCCTCAACTACGACGAGGGTGACGCCTTCGCCATTGCCAACCTCAGCATGGTGAAGACGACCTCGCCGATCTGCGTGTACACCAGCGCCCCGGCCGACATCATCCTCGACCTGGTCGCTGTCACACCCTGATGCCCTGGACTGGGTGGGGCGTGCCGATGGCCCTCCCCACCCAGTCTGATGAAAGGAGCACACCATGCGTCAGCGACTCCCCATCGCAGCGCTCATCATTGCCCTCGCGCTGAGCGCCTGCGCCTCCGACGCCGACGACTCGAACACCGGTGCCACCGACCCAGAGATCGAGACCACCGAACCTGGCGCCGCGAGCGCCACGCCAACCGCTACCGAAGACGACGGTTCGGTCACGTTCGATGTCAGCCTCGAACTGTCCGACAGCGCCCCAGCGGGCGCCGACATCGCCATCGACGCAGTCGGCACCACCACCGATCGCACGATCCAGCGGGGCGGACAAGCCGCGATCGAACAGGGCCAGACCTTCGCCGTCGACGATGACAGCACGCTCACAACGGTGTCGTTCGAAGTCGTCGCTCCCGACGGCGTGAGCGCCGGACAGTCGGTGGAACTCGCCGTCTACGAGGTGGGCGACACCGTGGCGATGGTGCCGAGCGGGCCTGTCGATGTCGGCGGCGTCGAGGGGCCGGTCGTACTGCCACTCCCCGAGGCCATCGAACCGGACACCCCCACCCATCTGGTGTTCTCGTTGCCCGACGTCGCTCTGAGCGCCGGTCAGTATGCGGTGGTGCTGTCGTTCGCAGACGGTGCAGGGCCCGCTGAGATGCACATTCAGCACCCCGACGGAGACGTGTACGCCGATGGTGTGGCCGTTTCGCTCGAGGGCGAGTTCTGGAAGTCGAACACGAACGGTCTCGATTCCGCTGTCACGCTCACCTTCGGCGCCTGAGCAAGGGTGCAGCTGGTCAGCAGCGATTGTTCGCTAGCATTGCCTGACATGACGGCCGCTCCGGACCACCGACGCCGCCTCGCCGTAGGCCTCGCGCTCGGCGCCGTGCTTGCGGCGGCAGCCTTGGGCGCCGTGGTCACCGCCGACGGTCCTACCGCCGACTCCATAGCGATGTCGGCCGACGCCACCGGCGAGTCTGCGGCCGTCGGCGAAGCCGTCGAAGCGACGCCCGCAGGGCTCGCCCTGCCGGATCTCGAAGGCGAACTCGGCCAGAACGAGGTCGAACCCACCGCTCCGGTCGAGCCCGAACGCGCCGACGGCGGCTGCACGATCGGTGCGCTGTCGATTCGCCTGAGCTCACAGGGCGACGGGGTCGCCTGTCTCCAGCAGGCGCTCGCCGACGAGGGGTTCTACGACGGCGCGATCGACGGTGACTTCGACGACCCGACACTTGCCGCGGTCGTCGCCTATCAGGAGAACGCCGGCCTGTTCGTCGATGGTGTCGTCGGACGCGAGAGCGCCATCGAACTCGACATCTGGCCCGACGAGGATGCCCTCGTCGTGCGCACCCCTCCCCCACCGGAGAACACGCTCGACTCGACCGGGTACTACCTGTCACCCGTCGCCAGCATGGGCGCCGACGCCCCGCCCCTGCCCGAGAACTCCGGCTCAGGCCGACGAGTCGTCTACGACCGCGCCGGTCAACGAGTGTGGGCGGTCGACGCCAACGAACAGATCGTGCGCTCGTGGCTCGTGTCCGGCTCGAAGTACAGCAACGAAGCACCCGGCACCCACACGGTCTACAGCCGCTCGGAGATGTCGACGGCGTGGAACGGCCAGGCCTTCCTGCCCAACATGATCCGGTACCAGCAGACCGAGATCGGCCACATCGGCTTCCACGGCATTCCCCGCCACGTGTCCGACAACTCGGTGTATCAGACCACCGAGGAACTCGGCACTCGCCTGTCGGGCGGTTGCCAGCGCCAGCACGACCTCGACGCCGAATTCCTCTGGGCATTCGCCGACATCGGCACCACCGTCGTCGTCACCTGACGTCCACACGGTGCCAGGCACCACGTGGACGTCACAGTCGGGCGTGGAGGCGGGCGGCCTGTTCGGCGGCCTTGGCTCTGACTTCGACGGGATCGATCCTGGTCGCCGAACCGTTGCGCAGGGCGGGCTCGCCGTCGATGTCGACATCGATCGCCCGCACCGTCGGTGTGTAGGCGATGTGCCACGGCTCGATCGGTTCGTACGACCAGCGGACCCGATCGTCACGGGCCTCGGGAACGAGCTCCCAGCCCTGTTCCAACCATGACCACGCGGTGTCGGGACTGAACGTCACATCGTCGGCCCGAGCGGCCACGAAGGCGAGCTGGAACTCGGCCAGCATGTCGGCACCGATCCCGTCGGTGCCCAGCGCCACCGGATTGTCGAAGCGCGCCGGCCGGGCGTACCCGACCGAGTTGTTCATGTTCGAGCGCGGGTTGTGCACGATCGTGCCCCGCAGTCCGTGGTCGTCGGGGAGGTGCACGCCGTGGATGAGCAACCAGTCATCCGCGCTCAACCC
Source organism: Ilumatobacteraceae bacterium (assembly GCA_963828415.1). Lineage (GTDB taxonomy): Bacteria > Actinomycetota > Acidimicrobiia > Acidimicrobiales > Ilumatobacteraceae > Sva-07. Next base: position 157,885 of record CAWHEI010000009.1, on the reverse strand, counting down.
TGCGAGCCGCTCGACGGCGCCTGCGTCGTCGGGGCCTTCGGCAACGTGGATGTGCACGCCGACACCGTGGCGCCCTGCGAGTTCGGCCGCCGACGCAAGGGTCTCGTCGCTGCAGGTGAACGCTGCGTGCACCCCCACCATGCCGCGCCCGCCCGCAGCCAGGAACCGCTCGTTCTCGGCGAGTCCTCGGCGCGCCCCGGCGGCGCCGTGGCGGTCGGTGACCCCATACGAGGCAACGACGCGCACGCCCACCGCGGCGCACGCGTCAGCGATGACCGTGAGCGATCCGTCGATGGCGTTCGGCGACTCGTGATGGTCGATGATCGCCGTGCAGCCCGCTTCGAGTGCTTCGAGCGCTCCGAGTTTCGCCGACCATTCGAGCATCTCGAGATCGAGCGCCGTGTCGAGACGCCACCACACCTGTTCGAGCACCCCCAGGAACGTGGTGGGTGTCTGCGGAGGCGCCGGCATCCCGCGCGCCAACGCGGAGTACAGGTGGTGATGGGCGCACACCAGGCCCGGCGTGATGTCAGGCGTGCGCACCAACCGCGCCTCAGTGGTGACGGCCCGAGCGAGCGGCCTTCTTCTCGGCCTCGCGGGCTTCCGTGCGCTTCTTGTTGGCGTAGAACTGCCAGATCGCGGTGATGATCAACGCGCCGACGATCGACCCGATGACGCCGCTCGGCTTGAAGGCCAGGCCATCGCCGGCGAGCAGACTGGCGAGCAGTCCACCGACGAACGAACCGCCGATACCAGCGACCAACGCCATGCCCCAGTCGGTGGTGTAGGCCGCCCGACCGAGGATGAACTGGGCGAGCCAGCCCACGAGAGCGCCGAAACCGATGATTCCAAAGATGAGCACGCGGCCACGTTATCGCAGTCGCTAACTTCGGCACCGGGACCGCCAGAACGGCGGTCACCTCGCACGGTCACATCGCAAGAAACGGGGACCTCATGATCAAAGGCCTGCTCTCACTCCTCATCGTCTTCCTCATCGCCACCTTCCCGGCCACGTGGCTCCTGATGCTCTTCCTCGGCAACGTCGGCCTGGCCCTCGGGTACTGGGGCACGCTGCCGATCGGCATCCTCGTGTCGATCCTGCTCGGCTCCGCGGCGTCGCCGACGTTCGTGGTGAGGAACTGATCGCCATGCTGCTCGCCGCCGAATGGAGCATCGGGCGGCGGTGAGACACGCCGGTCGATCTTCCTGACCAAGCGCGACGCCGACTACGCAGCGGCGAAAGCGAAGGTCATCGGCTAGCTCTTGCCCAGCGACTCCTGACGGCCCTGCGGCTGATGGCGGGCGCGGAAGGGGACACGCACCTTGCTCCGCGGCTCGAGCCCCTCGGCGAGATCGGTCCGCTTCGGATGCGACTCGACATAGTCGGCGTAGGTGTTCGACCCCCACCAGGCGGTGACGCCGTGCAAGAGCACACTCAACGCCACGGTGAACAGCGCAGCGTCGGCGATCGTCGATGCGCCGTCGAGCGTGCTCTCGTCGATGACTTCGATCGTCAGGATGATCGTGGCCAGTCCGCGCGGACCGAACCACCCGATGTACAGCACCGACTGCCACCGCATCTTCGAACCGACCAGTGCCAGCGCAACGGCGATCATTCGCACCGCAGCCAGGCTGAGCACGCCGTACAACACGACCTCCCACGTGAGCTCGACGAGCACCGGGCCGAGGAAGATCCCGAACACGAAGAAGCTCGCCATCGTGAGCAGGTCACCGAATGCTTCCGCGAATTCGGGCAATGGGTCGTCGGCGACTGACACGTACCGGGTGCCGAACACGTACCCGGCGACCCACGCCGCAATGAAACCGGACCCACCCATCGGCGTGGCGATCGCGTACGCCCCCACCGCGAGGGCGACCAGAGCGATCTCGAGCCAGTAGCCGAGCGCCGCCCCGCTGGAGCGTCCCCACCTGATCGCGATCGCTCCGATCCAGCCGACAGCGATGCCGACGACGAGAGCAATGCCGACCTGTTCGAGCAGCGTGACGAAGATGTCGCTGATCGCCAACGACTCCTCGGCGACGAGCGCCGTTTCGAGGAAGACCAGGAACAGCGGCAACGAGATGCCGTCGTTCAGGCCGCTCTCGATGTTGAGCGCCTGTCGTATCCGGATCGGCACGCGTTCGTTGGACACCACAGCCTTGCCGAGTGCGGCGTCGGTGGGCGCCAACATCGTGCCGAGCACCGCCGCCTCCCAGATCTCGAGCGTGCCCAACAACACAGCGGCCAACAGCCATCCGAGTCCGATGGCGAGGGGCAAGCCGATGCCGAGCAGGCGTGCAGGAAGGATGTCGTCGCGCCAGTTCGACGAGTTGATCGCGCTCGCATCGGTGAACAGCACGATCACCAACGTTCCCGTCAGCACCAAGCTGAGCAGCTCGAAGCGTTCGACGAGCCCCGAGTAGTTGACCAGATCGAGCACTTCGGGGCCGAGCGCGACGCCGAGTGCGGTGAACAACATGGTCCCCGTGAGGACGGAACGGCTGAGCCGCCGCGAGACGACGGCAAACGCAACGAATGCCGTCGCGATGATCGCGGACACCAGTGCCATCAGTGGGCCTGTCTACGACTCGACGGATGCAGACTCGGCGGCGTGTTCGCGACCGATCTGACGTCGCAGCAGCTCGACCGCAGTGACGAACAACGCGATGAGTACCAGTGCCGGAAGCCAGCGGTCGACCGTGATACCCGGTGCGAGCAGCAGGTAGAGCCCGAGCACACCGATGGCGAGCGCCCACGCTCCGACGGGGTTGATCATCACCGGGGTGATCAGGCGACGGACGGCGACCGCCGCTCTCGAGGGTCCGATCAGCACGGCGTAGACCACGGTGACGACACCGATGGCGAGCCACGCCCACGCCAGTTCGTTCAACAGCCCCGTTGCGATGCTCACGAGCGATTCGACCGCTGCACGACCGTTCTCGGCTCGGGCGAGTTCGTCGACGCTGACGTTGATCGTGATCCGTTGCGCGACGAGCAGCAACAGGCTGCCCACGACGATCGCTGTGCCCACATTGCGCAGGGTCACGCGGCGGTCACGAGCCCAGAAGACGGCAGCGGCGTAGAGCAGGACGACGAGGACGAAGAGGTAGATGCTCATCAGGTCGACGACCTGCACCAACTGTTGGAGTGCATCGACCTGTTCGGACTCGAACACCACGAGTTGGCCGGCATCCTCCGGGATGCGGTCGACTGCGGCACCGGGCAGACCGAGTCGGTCAGCCAACTCGACGAGCATCTCGCGCAGATCGACGACGAACGCTCCACCCGAGGTCGACAGCGGACCGACGTCGTCACCGTTGGCGACAACGACGAACGCGGTGTGGGCTGTTCGGTTGATGCGCTCCCACAGTGCCCCGAACCGATCGCTGGCGAGCAGTTGGTCGACGAGGCCGACGGCGTTGGACTCCAGTGTTGCCGCCAGCGGTCCGGCAAGCTGCGAGGTCTGACCGGGAAGCAACGCTTCGAGTTCACCCGCGACGTCGACGCGGGTGAACAGCTCGGAGGTGAGGTAGATCGACAGCGCCCCACGGATGTCGTCGTCGGCCAACATCTCGTCGGTGGCCGACACCCATTGATCGGTGTCGAGCGCTTGTCGGCTGACCCAGCCGTTGAGCGTCGCGGCCATGCCGACGATCGTGGCCAGCACGATCAACAGCCAGATGGCCCAACCGGGGCCGGCGCTGCGACCGGCCTCCCGGGTCGAGACGTCCGCCTCGGCCGTGACGGTCTCGGCCGTTGCGGTCTCGCCCGGCGCGTCGCTCATCAGGGGATCAGGCGAGCAGCTTGGCCTTGGCGGCGGCGAATTCCTCGTCGCTCAGCACGCCGGCGGCCTTGAGGTCGGCGAGCTTGGTCAGCTCACCCATGAGATCCGGAGCGGCGGCCGGAGCCGCAGCGGGCGCCGGTGGTGGCGGCGGCGGAGCAGCTTGCTGCGCCTGCTGCGCTTGCATGGCGTCCATCTGTGCCTGCATGTCCGCCATCTGCTGATCCTGCATCTGCGCATCGGCAGCGGCCTGCTGCTTGGCTGCCTGCTTGTTCTGCGAGTGACCGACAACAGCGGTTGCGGTACCGGCGACAACGGCAGTGCGAGCCATCGTTCCGACGAGTCCTGGGCGTCCCATACGACGTCGCATGATGATTCTCCTTGGTGAGTGTGAGGGTGAGTGTGAGGGTGAGTGTGATCGGTGAAATGAACTGGCGGATGCCGGGGTCAGTCGTCGAGCTCGGCGAGCGCATCGAGCAACTCGTCGACGACGATGCCGGGCACACGGAAGTTGTCGGCGAGCACGCCGCCACAGTCGACGATCGCATCGCGCAGCGGCTTGGCCCAGGTGTGTTCGAACACGAGGATGGCTTCGGAGCTGTTCGGCTCGAGGCCGGCGGCCAGCTCCTCGATGTCCTCGTCGGAGATCAGCGATTCGAGCTGGTCCATCACGTTCGCCAGCCGCTCGGCGTCGGCATTGCCGCCGAGCTCTTCGAACTCGGTGAACGTCACCTCGCCGTCGGCGTCCTTGCGAACGAGCACACCGTCGATGATGCTGATCGTGTCGTTGCCGACGAGCCGTTCGAGCTCGGGGATGATCTCGCCGTTGAACTCGTTGCCGGGGAAACTGACGACGAGTACTTCGATGGGGCCGAGGGTCATGTGTGCCTCCAGGGGACGGCAGAAAGAGGGTGAATGAAGCGGTCGGAACGTTAGCTCACTCAGGTGAAACGGCGTGAACTACGACAGAGGTTGATTTCCCGTCCCGCGAGGGCGATGCTTGTGGCGCTCGGAGCACGAACGCACCGACCGAACGAAAGGCAATACCTTGCAACTTGCAGCTGAATTCGGAACCGGCCAGGTCTTCTGGTCGATCCTCTGGTTCTTCCTGTTCTTCGTGTGGATCATGCTGATCTTCTCGATCTTCGGAGACATCATCCGCAGCGACGACATGGGCGGCGGGGCGAAGGCGATCTGGTCGATCTTCATCATCTTCCTGCCGTTCCTCGGCATCTTCATCTACCTGATCGTCCGCGGCGGCAAGATGGGCGAGCGCCAGATGAAGGCCGCACAGGCACAGCAGGCGGCGATGGACGACTACATCCGCTCCACCGCCGGTGGTGGCGGTAGCGCGGCCGACGAACTCGCAAAGCTGGCCGACCTCCACAGCCAGGGCAAGCTCGACGACGCCGAGTACGCGGCCGCCAAGGCCAAAGTCGTCGGCTGAACACGAACACCCCGTTACGACGGCGTCACGTCAGGTCGATCGACCTGACGTGACGCCGTTGTCGCGTCCGGCCTCAGATGCCGGCGCTGACCGGGACGAAGTCGACGGCGGGTTCGTCGACGAGGCCGTGCAGCGATGGCCAGCAGTCACCTCACCGGCCGGGACGACCCGACGCGAAGACGGTCGCCCAGTCGTTGCGGATGCTCGCAACGGTCCAGCCATGGGCAGTGGCGACCTCGAGGAACGACCCCGTCGTTTCGAACGTGGCCGCCTCACCCTCGTACGCGTACTCACGCTCCGCGTCGTCGTGGTCGACCAGCAACGCCAGCGTCGGACCATCGGCGGCCATGGCATAGTCGAGCATCTCGCCGTCGCCAGGCGAGTTCCCCGCCGCGAAGATCGGGCGCCGCCCGAGCGCTCGTTGAATGTTGATCGCCTTGGCGGCCCCCTCGTTCGCGTCGGCGGCGACGAGGTCGGCGTTGCGAATCAGCCCGGCGCGACCGTCAGTGTCGCGCACGAAGTCGTAGCTCGCCTGCGTTCCCAGCACCCTGTCAGGTGCGACGCCGTAGAACTCGATGCCGATCGCCCGCACGAACTCGGTGCCCCCACCCGTAACGATGAACACGTCGAACTCGGCGCGACGAAGTTCGTCGAGCACCTCGAGCATCGGCTGGTATCTGATGTCCGACAGCGGCCCGCCACGATCGCGATGGCGAGCCCTCGCGAAGAAGGCTCGCACGCTCGCATCGAACTCGTCCGGCGAGATCCCGGCGCACAGCTCGATCAGCGCCAGCGCGATCCGTTCGAGCCCGAGCTCGGACTGCGCAGCGGTGTCGCCCTCGATCAGGGCGCGGTACTCCTCGCGCGCTGCGAGCGACGGGTCGTCACCGACGGCTCGGGCGAGCTCGCCGAGCAGGAACTCGAGCTGCGGGTAGTTCGGCTTCTCGCACCACAGGGTGCCGTCGTTGTCGAGCACGGCGACCCGATCCGCGACCGGCACCTCGCGTGCGGCGGCGAGGAAGTCCACGATCGCCTGCTTCGTGGCCCCGGCGTTCCACGACGGCAGGAAATCGGACCTCAAGGGATCGGCGGTCATGGTCAACTCCTCGTGCGGATCGTCCGAAAACCGATGTGGCTCATCCCGGTGTCGATCATCTGTGGGCGCCGAGCGGCAGGTCGGTAGCGCTGACAGTAGTTGTCGGCACAGAGGAAGGACCCGCCCTTGATCACCTTGCGAGGGATGCGGAACTGAGGTTGGTGCGGATCGAAGCTCGCCTCGACGTCCGGGCCACGAGGATTCGTCGGAACGCAGCACGGCTTGTCGACATCGGCCGGATGCGCGTCGGAGTACCAATCGGTCGTCCACTCCCAGACGTTGCCGGCCATGTCGAAGAGCCCGAAGCCATTCGGTGGGAACGATCCGACGGGCGCCGTGCCGGTGAAGCCGTCCGCTTCGCTGTTGCGCCACGGGAAGTCGCCCTGCCAGAAATTGGCGAGGTACCGGCCGTCGGGGACGGCCTCGTCGCCCCAGGTGAACGCGTGGCCGTCGATGCCGCCCCTGGCCGCGTACTCCCACTGGGCTTCGGTCGGCAGCTCCTCCCCCGCCCAGGCGCAGTAGGCCTCGGCGTCTTCGTACGCCACGTGCACCACGGGGTGGTCACTCCGGTTCGCGATCGTCGAACGCGGCCCTTCGGGTCGACGCCACGACGCACCAGGCGTCCACGTCCACCACTGGCTCAGGTGGCGCAGATCGACCGGGCCGGGTGTCATCGTGAACACGAGCGACCCTGCCACCAGATTCTCCGGAGGCGCCCCCGGGTAGTCGGCCGGATCCAGTGGACGCTCGGCGACGGTCACGTAGCCCGTGGCGTCGACGAACGCCGCGAACCGTTCATTGGTGACGGTGGTGGAACTGATCGAGAAGGCGTCGACGCGCACGTGATGCGTCGGCGCCTCCTCCGGATAGTGGTCGTCGGACCCCATGCGGAACGTGCCCGCCGGGATCTCGATCACGCGCTGGAGACGCCGGACTGCAGCTTTTCCATCACCTTGTCGATGTTGAAGCTGGCGGGCTCCTGGCGGGGCGGGAACTCGGCCAACGTGGACAGCATGTTCGCCACATACATCTGCGCGGGCACGAGCACGTAGGCCCGGTCGATCATCCAGTCGTAGTAGGTGTTCGACGTGATGTCGGCTCGCTCGTACGGGTCGGTGCGCAAATTGAAGATCTTCGGGACGCGCAGCTCGGTGTATGGCTCGGCCCACACCTGCAATGTGCCGGTGGCGCGCTGCTCGAGGAACACGATCTTCCAGTTGTCGAAGCGCAACGCAGTGAGGTCGCCGTCGTCCGAGACGTAGAAGAAGTGCTGTCGCGGACTCTGATCGGTGGCGCCGGTGAGGTAGTCGAGCTGGTTGTGGCCGTCGAGGTGGACCTTGTAGGTGGTGCCGTCGATCTCGCGCCCGCCGTGGAGTTCTTCCTTGATGTCGGGGTCGCCGGCGGCGGCCAGGAATGTCACGAACCAGTCGTTGTGGCTGACGATGCCGTTGCGGATCTCCCCCGCCGGAATCCGTCCGGGCCAGCGGACCACGGCAGGGACGCGGTAGGCGCCCTCCCAGTTCGAGTTCTTCTCGTTGCGGAACGGCGTCATGCCGGCGTCGGGCCACGTGTTGAGGTGCGGGCCGTTGTCGGTGGAGTACATCACGATCGTGTCCTCGGCGAGGCCTTGCTCGTCGAGGTAGTCGAGGATCTGGCCGACGAGTTCGTCGTGGTCGCACATCACGTCGTGGTACTCGGACTGCCAGCGCCCGGCCTTGCCACGGCTGCCGTCCTTGATGTGGGTCCGGAAGTGCATGTGCGTCGTGTTGAACCACAAGAAGAACGGCGTGTCGTTGTCCTTGGCGTCGCCCATGAACCGCAACGCCTCGGGGAGGATCTCCTCGTCGACGGTCTTCATGCGCTCACGTGTCAGGGGACCGGTGTCCTCGATGCGCTGCGTTCCATCGCCGTTGGCCCACGAGTGGATCACGCCGCGAGGCCCGAAGTTCTTGCGGAAATTCGGGAAGTCCTCCTCGGTCGGGTAGTCGACCTGTTCGGGCTCCTCCTCGGCGTTGAGGTGGTAGAGGTTGCCGAAGAACTCGTCGAAACCGTGCATCGTCGGCAGGAACTCGTCCTTGTCGCCGAGGTGGTTCTTGCCGAACTGGCCCGTGGCGTAGCCCTGCGCTTTGAGCGCAGTGGCGATCGTGGGATCGGGGGCTCGCAGGCCGATGTCGGCGCCCGGGAAGCCGACCTTGGTGAGCCCGGTGCGGTACGGGTTCTGGCCGGTGATGAACGCCGCTCGGCCGGCGGTGCAGCTCTGCTCGCCGTAGTAGTCGGTGAAGCGCACGCCCTCGTCGGCGATGCGGTCGATGTTGGGAGTGCGGTACCCCATCAAGCCGTCGCTGTAGCAGCTCAGGTTCGAGATCCCGATGTCATCACCCCAGATGACGAGAATGTTTGGCTTGCCTGCCGGCATCGTGTGCTCCTGTGCGACTCATTTGGACGGACGCAACGACAGTACTGCGTCCCCGCGAACGCCGTCGCTCTCAGCCTGCGCCCTGCACCAGCACGGGGCAGACGCAGTGGCGCACCACGTAATCGGAGGTCGATCCCATCAGCGCGCGCTTGATTCCGCTGCGCCCGTGGGTGCCCAGCACGACCACGCTGGCCGGCAGCGTCTCGGCGAGCCGGCAGATCTCGTGGCCGGCGTCGCCGACGACCACCATCGTCTCCGCGTCGGCGAGTCCGAGTTCGGCCACGGTGTCGTCGAGGTGCGCCTGTGCAGCGGCACGCTGCGCGTCGACGAGGTCGTTCTTCTCGTCGTAGGTCATCACTCCGCCCGCGAATCCGGTCCCCGTGACGAGCGTGGGATCGATCGGCGCCGCGACCGACACCACCACGATCCGATCGGGTGGCGCGAGCAGATCGAGACCCTGACGAATTGCACTCGTTGCGAGGTCGGAACCGTCGGTGCAGAGCAGAACGAGAGAAGCAGCCATGCACTGAGTCTCGCGCCGACGCGATGACCACACCACCATCCGACGGCTCTGCAAGAGTGTGGCCATGAACGACATCGTGGTCGGACTCATCGCCCTGCTGACGGGGGCCGTCTTCTGCTTCCGCGGGTACCTCGCCATGCGGCTCGTCATTCCGATCTGGGGAGCGTTCGCCGGCTTCATGCTCGGCGCCGGCATGGTGTCCGGCGACGCCGGGTTCCTCGGCAACGCGCTCGGCTGGGCTGTCGGCTTCGGCCTGGCGATCGTGTTCGGCCTGATCGCCTACCTGTACTACGAGGTGTCGGTGGTCATCGGCATGATGGGCATCGGTTTCGTCCTCGGGACGAGCTTGATGGTCGCGCTCGGCGTCACGTGGTCGTGGGTGATCGTGCTCAGCGGTGTCGTGATGGCGGTGGTGTTGGCGTTCGTCGCCATCGCCGGCGACCTGCCGATGGTGCTGCTCACCGTGCTGACCGCGCTCGCCGGGGCCAGCACGATGGTCGCCGGGCTGATGCTGCTGTTCGGCACGTTCGACACCGAGGACTTCAGCATCGGGCTCACCACCGAGTACGTCGCCGACGACTGGTGGTGGTTCGTGATCTACGGCGGGCTCGCCGTGGGCGGCCTCATCGCGCAGTTCACCGATGTCGACCGTCGACGCGAGACACTGCGTCAGGCATGGTCGACCGGCGTGGGCTCCACGGGTTCGGATCCCGCCTCCACAACGTGAGCGGAGCTCCAACGTGAGTTCCGGCACCTCCGATTGCGAGCTGCGCGACGACTGGTGGCTCGAGCAGGACGTCAACGCCTGGACCTCACTCACCTACCTGGCCGCCGGGCTGCTGCTGGCCTGGGAGGTGCACCGCTCCCGCCTCCCCCGAGCGGTCTACGGGCTCGCAGCGGTCGTCGCCGCCGAGGGGATCGGCAGCTTTGCGTACCACGGCGCAGCGAGCGACCTCAGCCAGTTCCTGCACGACGTTCCACTGATCGGCGCGCTCTGCTTCGTCGCCGGGTGGCACGCGGGGCGGCTGCGTGGCCGGGCCGACACGGGATCGCTGATCGGGCTCGCGGTCGGACTCGTTGCGTCGACGGCGATGTGGGCGCTCGCACCGGATGCCACCAACGGCGCTGTCGCCGTGGCGATCGTCGTCATCGTCGTCTCCTCGCTGCTGGCGCGGCAGCGCCGGATGGCTGCGGTCTGGTCGTGGCCGCTGCTCGTGCTCGGTGCGCTCGCGGTGGCGATGTGGGGCCTCGGGACGCCCGACTCGTGGGCGTGCGACGCCGAGTCGTGGCTGCAACCGCACGGCTTCTGGCACATCCTGACGGCGGTCGTCGCGCTCGCGTGGGTCGATCGTGCGTACGGCGCTGCCGATCCCGCGCACGCCCCGCGGTTGTTCCGACGGTTCACCGACCGCACCATCGGTCTGATCGCCCGCGGCCTGGTACTGGCGTTCCATCGATCGGTCGAGGTGCGCTGGCGCGAGCGGCTCCCTCGCGATCGTCCGGTGCTGATCGTCGCCAACCACAGCAATGGCTTCGTCGACCCGGTCGTCGTCGCCGGCGTACTCGGCCACCTGCCTCGTTTCCTCGCCAAAGCCGCACTCTGGAAAGTCATCGTTGCGCGTCCGTTCCTGTGGCTCGCCGGGGTGCTTCCGGTGTACCGCACCGCTGACGGCGACCGGGCGACCGACAACGCCTCCGTGTTCGACGCCTGCCACCGCGAGCTTGCACAGCGGGCGATCGTGGCGATCTTCCCGGAGGGAACCACCGGCGATCGAGCCGGCCTCGATCGGGTGAAGTCGGGTGCCGCTCGTATCGCACTCGGGGCGCTGCCGACAGCGCCCGACGTCGTGATCGTGCCGGTCGGGATGGCGTTCGAGAGCAAGGTCGAGACCCGCAGCCGAGCCGTCGTCATGTTCGGCGAGCCGATCACCGTGGCCGAGTTCGCCGGCATCGGCCTCGGTGCCGACGGCGAGCCCGACCGAAGCGACGCGGAGGCGCTGACGGCTCGGATCACCGACGCACTCGAGGAGGTCTCGCCGCACTTCGCGAGCCTCGACGAACGCGAGATGCTGCGAGCGGCCGCGCGAGAGGAACGCAGCGCGGCGACTGGTGACGTCGAGGTGTCGTTCGGCGATGCCGAGGTGGTGGCGCGCCGACTTGCAGCGACGGAGCCCGCCGCACGCGAACGGGTGATGCATGCGTACCGCGACTTCGCGACTCGTCTGCAGTTGCTCGGGGTCACCGCACGAGAACTCCGACCGCAGCGGGTGTCGATCGCACGGCTCGTACTGTCCGCCGTCGTGCTGTTCCTCGCGGGCTCGCTGGTGGTGCCGGCCACGCTGATCCACCTCCCAGCGGTGTTGATCGTGGTCGTGGGCACCGGACTGGTGCGCTCGACGGCCACCAAGGGCACCGTGCGCATGCTGCTGGGGTTGGTCACGCTGGTCGCGACGTGGACGTTGGCCGGGATGTGGCTCGGTGACGGGTGGGGCGCCGTCGCCGCCGGAGTAGCGGTGGCGGTCGGCGGGGTGGTCGCGCTGGTCGTCTGGCCGCCACTGGTCCGACAGGCGGTCGTGCTGCGCGGCCGGATCAGGGTGCGTGACCGGGTCGGTCTCGTGCCGCCGGTGATCGAGGCACGATCGACCGTCGTTGCCGCCGTACATGACAGTCTCGGGAGCGATGATGACCGCCCCTGACGACGACCCTGTCCTTCCGGACCCGACCCGAAAAGACGGGGTTGACCCTACGGTTCCCGACGGCGAGATTCCCGAGGTCCCGAAGCCGAGCATCCGCAAGATCCTGTTCCGGGTCGTGTTCATCGTGGCGGCGCTCGGGATCTCAGCGTGGATTCTCGTCAGGACATTCGACGACCTCGACCTCGACGAGATCCTCGATGCGGTCCGATCGCTCAACGATGCGGAGATCATCTCGCTGCTGAGCCTGTGGATCCTCTGGATCGCATCGCAGGGACTCCTGACCGCATCGCTGGTGCCCGGGCTCGCGGTGCGACACGGGATCGTCGCCTTCCTCGGCCCGGCATCGGTCACCTCGGTGGTTCCGGGGCCGAGCGATCTGCCGCTGCGCTATCGGATGCTGACGTCGTGGGGTCGCACGACCGGCGAGGCGACGTTGGCGGTCGCGGCGGGCGGCATCTTCAGCATCGGTATCAAGCTGGTGCTGCCGATCATCGCCGCGATCGGGCTGGTGGTGTCGGACGCGCCGCTGAGCGACACGTTGCAGACCGTCGTGACGATCTGCATGATCGTGGGTCTCGGCGTGGTCGTGATGGCGTTCGTGTTGGGTTCGGAGAAGCGGACCGAGCAGGCCGGCCGGCTCATCGAACCGGTGTGGTCGAGGGTGCTGCGCCTGTTGCGCAAGCCGACACCGGAGGATCTCCCGGCGCAGATGGTCGCCGCCCGTTCGAAGGCCGTGCAGACGCTGCGGGACCGTTGGCTGGTTGCGACGTGGGCGACCGTGCTCACGTCGGCCACGAAGTTCGGGCTGTTGCTGATGTGCCTGCGGTTCATGGGGGTCAACGAGACCGTGCTGCCGTGGACGCAGGTGTTCGTGGTGTTCGCGCTGGTGCAGGGCCTGACGGTGTTCCCGATCACCGCTGGCGATGCCGGCGTCAGCGAGATCGCCTACATCGGCATGCTCACCGCCGCGGCCGGCGAGCAGTACGTCAACCAGATCACCGCTGCGATCCTCGTGTTCCGGATCCTGACCTGGCTGTCGATCATCCCGGTCGGCCTCGGCGCCCTCGGCTTCTGGAAACTCCAACTCCGCAAACGCGAGCCGCTTCCCCCGGCCCCCGCCTGATTACATCGCGGGTCTGACCCGTGTTGTAACGATTACATCAGGGGTCAGACCCGCGATGTAATCGTCAGTTGCTGTACTCGAACTGGACGGCGGCGCGGTCGGCGACGCGGCCGGTGATGTGGTCGGCGATGAAGCGCTGGTGTTCGGGGTGGTCGCGGTAGGCGGCGAAATCGGCGACGCTCGCGAAGTCTGCGGTGATGGAGTACTGGAAGTTGGTCGGCCCGAGCCCGACGTCGCGACCGTGGCGGTAGGTGACGATCTCCGCGATCGCGGCGGGGAGCGCGTCGAGTGCTGCGGACATGGCGACGAGCTGCTCGTCGGTGACGGAGTCGTCCCAGCGGAACACGACGACGTGGCGGATCATGGCTCGCTTCTCACAGACCGATCGACTTGGCGATGATCGTCTTCATCACTTCGTTGGTACCGCCGTAGATGGCGGTCACGCGGGCGTCGACGTAGGCCCGGGCGATCGGGTACTCGGTCATGTAGCCATAGCCTCCGAACAGCTGCAGACAGCGGTCGACGACCCGATTCTGGAGGTCGGTGCACCAGTACTTGGCCTGGGCCGCCATCGCGGGCGTGAGCTGCTTGGCGTTGAGTTGCAGGATGCACTGGTCGACGTAGGCCTGGGTGACGTCGATCTCGGTGGCCACTTCGGCGAGCACGAACTTGGTGTTCTGGAACGTGCCGATCGACTTGCCGAACGCAGTGCGCTCGCCGACGTAGTCGAGTGTCCAACCGAGCGCAGCGCGAGCCGCAGCAACTCCGGCGATGGCGATCGACAGGCGCTCCTGGGCGAGGTTGGCGGCGAGGTAGGTGAAGCCCTTGCCCTCGTCGCCGAGCCGGTTGGTCACCGGGACCCGTACGTCGTTGAAGAACAATTCGGCGGTGTCCTGGCTGTGCATGCCGATCTTGTCGAGGTTGCGCCCGCGCTCGAAGCCGTCCATGCCGCGTTCGAGGATCAGCAGCGACAAACCGGCGTGGCGCTCGGTCGGGTCGGTCTTCGCCGCGACGATCACGAGGTCGGAGTTGATGCCGTTCGTGATGAACGTCTTCGAGCCGTTGACGACGTACTCGTCACCGTCGCGGATCGCGGTGGTGGCGATGCCGGCGAGGTCGGAGCCGGTGCCGGGTTCGGTCATGGCGACCGCGGTGATCAGGTTGCCCGACGCGATGCCGGGCATCCAACGTTCGGCCTGCTCGTCGGTGCAGTACTCGATGAAGTACGGCGTACAGATGTCGTTGTGGAGCGTGAGGCCGAGGCCCGCGCCCCCGATCCCGGCCGCGTTGAACTCCTCGCTGAGGATGGCGTTGAACCGGAAGTCGTCGGTGCCGCCGCCGCCGTACTGCTCGGGGATGGCCATGCCGACGAAGCCGTACTGCCCGGCCGAGGCGTACATCTCGCGCGGGGCGATGCCGGCCTCCTCCCATTCGAGGTAGTGCGGCGTCACCTCCTTGGCGACGAACGAGGCGAACGATTCGCGGAAGGCTTCGTGGTCGGCGTCGTACAGCGTGCGCATGCCCTCAGGCTACGCACCGCGCCCCAACCCCGTTTGCGTGACAGTTCGGGTGACCCGGTCCACCAGAAGTTGCGCACAAACGGGGGTGGTGATCAGTCGGGGTGGGTGATCAGCGGGCCGAACTCGATCACGTCGGGGGCGACCAGCTCGGGATTCCGTGGGGGTGGCGGTCCTGGTGTCGCCCGCGGCCGGCGTCGCCACCACGGACGGGGCGACGCCGTCGCAGCCTGACGGCCGAACATGGTCAGCTCAGCTCGGATCCTCGCGACTTCTTCGGGACCGGCGAGTCGGAGCACGACGAGAAGCGCAACGTGCATCGCCGTGATCTCGCCCTCGCAGGTGATCACATGTCCGATCTCGACGATCCGTTCCGCCGAGGCCGCCGAGCCATAGTGCTCGAGCAGGTCGCCGGCGAGCCAGTGCGTCGCCGCAGCCCGATCGTCGAGGAGCCCGGCCGCAGCGACGATCACCGTGCCGGTCGAACTGGCGGCGAGCCATCTGCACCTCGGCGCCACCGTGCGCAGCCAGCGGCGGAGTGCGAGATCCTCGGCAGCTCTGGCGCAACCGAGACCGCCGGGCACGAGGACGACATCGGGGCGCTCCACCTCGTCGAAGATCCGGTCGACGACACCGCCTCCTCCTGGTCCGCCGACCCTTCCCAAGCGGTCGCCGACTCGTACCAGGTCGGCATCGGCCAGACGTTCGAACACCATCGTGAACGCTTCGCACTCGTTCGCCGAGACCCCCGGATACGACGCCAGTGCCACCTGCACCCGCCAAGTCTCCCACACCCCCCGCCCCCCCACGTTTGCGTTGCACTCCTGGTGACCCGCCTCACTGAAATCGCAACACAAACGGGGTGACTGGGGTGCTCCGGCATCCAACCGTCGGCGAGGAACTTGTACCGTGCAAGTATGGGGATGACGACGGAGATCGACAGCGAGGCGTTGCGGCGCAAGTACCGCGAAGAGCGCGACAAGCGACTGCGGGCCGACGGCAACGAGCAGTACGTCGAGGTCACCGGGGTGTTCGAGCACTACGTCGACGACCCCTACGTCGCCGCCACCGAGCGCGAGCCACTGTTCGACGAGGTCACCGTCGCCTTCATCGGTGGCGGGTTCGCTGGACTGATCACCGGTGCGAAGCTCCACGAAGCGGGCATCGACGACGTACGGATCATCGAGAAGGGCGGCGACTTCGGCGGCACCTGGTACTGGAATCGCTACCCCGGCGCCCAGTGCGACACCGCGGCGTTCGTCTATCTCCCGCTGCTCGAAGAGACCGGCCACATGCCGAGCGAGAAGTACACCCACGCGCCCGAGATCCTCGAGCACTCGCGCCGCATCGGCCGGCACTTCGACCTCTACGACAACGCCGTGTTCTCCACCGAGGTGACATCGCTGAACTGGGACGATGACGCCAGACGGTGGATCATCCGCACCAATCGGGGCGACGAGATGCGCGCCAGGTTCGTAGCGATGGGGACCGGCCCATTGCACCGGCCCAAGCTGCCGGGCATCGACGGCATCGAAACCTACGAGGGCCACAGCTTCCACACCAGCCGCTGGGACTACGAGTACACCGGCGGCGACCCCGACGGGGCGCCGCTCGACGGACTGCGCGACAAGCGCGTCGGCATCATCGGCACCGGGGCGACCGCGGTGCAGTGCATTCCGCACCTCGCCCGAGCGGCCAAGGAGCTGTTCGTGTTCCAGCGCACGCCGTCGTCGATCGACGTGCGCAACAACCATGACATCGACCCGGAATGGTTCCAAGAGCTGAAGCCCGGTTGGCAGGCCGAGTGGCTGATGAACTTCACCACATTGCAGACCGGCGGGTTCGCCGCCGAAGACCTGGTGAAGGACGGCTGGACCGACATCACCAAGCGCATTCGCGACAAGGTGCTCGCCAGCGGCAGCGAATTCACCCGTGAGACGTTCATCAAGGCCTACGAGGATTCCGACGACGAGAAGATGACCGAGATCCGAGCTCGCGTCGACGCGCTCGTCACCGACCCCGCCACCGCCGAGGCCCTCAAGCCGTGGTACCGGCAACTGTGCAAGCGGCCGTGTTTCCACGACGAGTATCTCGACGCCTACAACGAGCCGGGCACCCACCTGATCGACACGAACGGCAAGGGTGTCGAGCGCATCGATGCCACCGGCATCTGGGCCAACGGCGAGCACGTCGAACTCGACTGCATCATCTATGCATCCGGGTTCGAGGTGGGCACCGAGTTGTCCCGTCGGGCAGGTTTCGAGACGGTCGGACGTGACGGCGAGCGGCTGTCGGATCGCTGGGCCGAGGGGATGCAGTCGCTCCATGGCATCCACGTGCACGGCTTCCCCAACCTGTTCATGGTCACGTTGAGTCAGGCCGCGAACCTGATCTCGAACGTGCCACACAACTATCTCGAAGCGGGCACGACGATCGCGATGATCGTCGATCACGCGCTCGACCTCGACGCCGACGGCGCGGAGGTCACCGTCGAGGTCACCGCCGACGCCGAGCTGGCATGGGTCGAACGGCTCGAAGCGGGCGCGGTCGGACGGCTGACGAACTCCCCCGACTGCACTCCCGGGTACTACAACAACGAGGGACAGTCGACGGGGCGCCGCGGCGTCCTCAACTCGATGGGCTACCCGGAGGGTCCGGTCGCCTACTTCCAGTACATCGACCGGTGGCGATCGTCGGGCGACTTCGAGGGGCTGGAGTTCGCACCGTGAACATCGTGGTGATCGGTGGTGGCGTGGCCGGACTCGCGACGGCGTTGCAGCTCGGCCGGGCGGGACACACCGTCACGGTGATCGAGCGCGACGACACCCCGATGCCGGCGACCGCTGACGAGGCGTTCGACTGGAACCGCCGCGGCGCGCCCCAGGTGCGCCACAGCCATGCGTTCCTCGCCCGACTGCGGAATCTGCTGCGCGACCACCAACCGGACATCCTCGACGCACTGCTCGCCGAGGGCGCGACCGAGATGCGCTTCGGCGACGGTGTCCCCGCCGAGATGGAGTTCTCGCCCGAACCCGGCGACGACGACCTCGTGATGATTGCGTGTCGCCGCACCACCTTCGAATGGGTGCTGCGTCGGGCAGCACTCGCCGAAGCCAACGTGACCATCCGCACCGGACTCGCCGCGACGGGCCTCCTCTCCGTCGACCAGACCTCCCCAGACCCGACCGTGACGGGGGTACGGCTCGATGACGGTGCCGAACTGGTCGCCGATCTCGTCGTCGCAGCGAACGGTCGCCGCAGCGCCGTGGCCGACTGGCTCGTCGAGATAGGTGCTGGACCGGTGAGCGAGACCGTCGAGGACACCGGCATCGTGTACGCGAGCCGCTTCTACCGGCTGCTTGCCGACGCCGACACCCCGCCCCGAACGGGGCCGATCGGCGGTGACCTGGGCTACGTCAAGTACGGCACGTTCGTCGGCGACAACCGGACGTTCTCGATCACGCTCGCCGTGCCCACCGACGACGACGAACTCCGCCGACGCCTCGCCGACCCAGTCGCCTTCGATGCGGCGGCTCGCTCGTTGCCGGCGACCGCGCCGTGGCTCGACGGCCGTGCCGAGCCGATCACGCCCGAGGTCCACATGATGGCCGGGTTGCTGAACAAGTGGAGCGATTACGTGGTCGACGGTGAGCCGGCGGCGGTCGGTTTGGTCCCCGTCGGCGACGCGGTGTTGTGCACGAACCCGCTGTACGGACGGGGATGCAGCACCGCATACTGGAGCGCGCAACTGCTGGCGAACGCGATCGCCGAGCATCCGAACGACGTGCGGGCCGTGGCGGTCGCGTACGACGAGGCGCTGCGAGCGGAGATCCATCCGTGGTACCGCTCGTCGGTCGAGCAGGACCGCGAAGCCCGGCGGGTGGCCGCCGCGTTGCTCGCCGGTGAGGATCCCTACGGCGACGCCTCCGATCCGAGGGCCTTCACCCGATCGGTGCTGCGCGACGGACTCGCACCGGCGTTGCGTTCCGATCAGGTCGTGTTGCGAGCGTTCGTCCGCAACCTGAACCTGCTGTCGCCACCCGACGCCCTGCTGAGCGACGCCGACTTCGGTGCTCGCGTGTTCGCGGTGCTGCAGACCAAGGACGAGCGTCCGCCCGAGCCGTCACTCGGTCCCGCCACCAGAGCCGACTTCGTCGCCACGCTCCCCGCCGCTTGACCCGAGCTTGTCCCCGCGCCCAGGTCTCCGGGAACCAGCGTGGTTCCCGGAGACCTGGGCGCGGGGAACTAGGATCAGGTGGGGCGGGTGCCGAGGGTGACGGGGACGTCCTGGGTCGAGCCGTTGCGGTCGATCGTGACGGTCACCGTGTCGCCCGGCTGATAGGTGGCGACGGCCGCTCCGAGCGATGTCGGGTCGGTGATCTCGGTGCCATCGACGGCGACGATCACGTCGCCGACTCGCAGCCCGCTGTCGGCAGCGCCTGAACCGTCGGCGATCTCGACGACTTCGACGCCGAGACCTTCACCGGTCGGCTGCGTGGTGACACCCATCAATGCCCGGTCGGGAACGTTCCCGCCGCGGAGTTCGTCGATGACGTCCATCACCGGAGTGATGGCGATCGCAAAACCGATGTTCTGCGCCTGGCCGGCAATCGCGGTGTTGATGCCGATCACTTCGCCGCGCCCGTTCAAGAGCGGGCCGCCGGAGTTGCCGGGGTTGATTGCCGTGTCGGTCTGGAGCAGGTTGACCAGCTGCGCTCCGTTCTCCTCGGTGATCGTGCGGTTCTTCGCCGACAGGATGCCGGCGGTCACCGACGGCTCGCCGTTGAGATCGAGTGCGTAGCCGACTGCGATCAGCTGGTCCCCCAGGCGGAGTTCGTCGGAGTCGCCGACGGCGAGCGGGACGAGGTCGGTCCGATCGACCTTGAGCACGGCGAGGTCACGACTCGGGTCGCCGGCCACGATCGTCGCCGGCTCGCTCGTGCCGTCGGCAAACGTCACCACAGGGTTGTCGCCCTCGGCGATCACGTGGTTGTTGGTGACGATGTAACCGTCGGCAGACAGCACGAAACCGGTCCCCGCTGCCTGGCCGCTCGACGTCTGACCCAATGGGCTCGTCTGCGTGACCTCCTGGCGAACGGACACGACGGACGGGCGCGCCGCCTCGACGAGGTCACCGATCGAACCGGTCGACACGCTGACCGGCTGGGCGGTCACGCTGGTCGACTCGGCTGGCACCGCTGCGTTCGAGTCGTCCTGCTGACCGATCGCGTAACCGCCGACCGCAGCCCCGGTCAGCGCCATGCCGACGAGGACCCCCGCACCGAAACGCGCGCGGCCGCGTGGCCGCGCCGACGGTGTCGGAGTGACGGGAGGAGAAGCGGCGGGAGGCGCCCACGCCGTGGCGGGCTCGCCGGGGATGCCGGACAGCGGGTTGGTGTAGGGAGGTGCGACGGGGTTTTCCACGGGATCCAGCCTCTCGATCGTCGGTCAGAACAAGGTGAGAGCCGGGTGATCGACGGTCAAGAATCTGCCCGACCGCCCGGGCTCCGTCACGTGCGTCGACGACCTCGACTGGCAGGCTGGCGGTGTGTACACCGAGATCGAGTACGAGCAGCGCGGCCACGTCGGCATCATCACGATCGATCGCCCCGAGGCGCGCAACGCCTTGACGTTCACGACGTACGCCGAGCTCGCGGACGCCGTCAACACCACCACGGCTCGCTGTCTCGTCATCACCGGGAGTGATCCGGCGTTCTGCTCGGGGGACGACGTCAAACAGGTGATGGTCGCTGCGAGCGCCGACCTCCAGCGGGCCGATCGCGAACCGCGCCTCACCCCGGCTGCCGGCAGCCTGCTGCGCACCGACGTGCCGATCATCGCCGCGGTGAACGGCGCCGCAGTCGGCTGGGGGATGGAACTCGCGCTCATGGCCGACATCCGGATCGCGTCCGAGCGAGCCAAGTTCGGCGAGCTCTTCGTGAAGCGAGGACTGTGCTGCGATGTCGCCGGGCTCGCCCGACTGGCCGAGCTGGTCGGGCGCGAACACGCCGCAGAGCTGCTCTACACCGGTCGGGTCATCGGCGCCGATGAGGCTCGCGAGCTGCGCCTCGTGTCGCGAGTTGTCGCCCACGACGACCTGCTCCCGACGGCTGTGGAACTCGCCGAGACGATCGCCGCCAATCCCCCACTCGCCGTGCAGGCCCTCAAGCGCGGCCTGCGCGAAGCGCTCGATCCGAATTGGGACGACCTCGGCCGGTGGGTCAGCTCGTCGCTCGCCGAACTGTTCCGCACCGACGACCATCGCGAAGGCGTCGCCGCCTTCCTCGAAAAGCGCGACCCGAACTACACCGGCCACTGACGAACTACGGTTCGTCCATGAAGGATCTCCGGGGGACCACAGCCATCGTGACCGGGGCGTCACGCGGCATCGGTGTGCACATCGCCAGAGCTCTCGCCGAGGAAGGTGTCAATCTGTCGCTCGCCGCCAGGTCCCAGCCCGAGCTGGACGCAGTGCGTGCCGAGATCGAGGCGCTCGGCGTGCGGGCGATCGCCGTGGTCTGCGACGTCGCGAAACCCGACGATCGCGCGAACCTCATCGCACGAACCGAAGCCGAACTCGGCCCGGTTGACGTACTCGTCAACAATGCCGGCATCGAGCGCATCCGGCGCTTCGAGGAGTCGACGGTCATGGACTTCACCGACACACTCGCCATCAACCTCGAGGCACCGATTCTCCTGAGCCTCGCCGTCGTACCCGGCATGCTCGAACGTGGACGAGGACACGTGGTCAACATTGCCTCGGGGGCCGGCAAGGTGGGCGTGGCCTATGGCACGTCGTACTGCGCGAGCAAGCACGGCCTCGTCGGCTTCACGCACGCGCTGCGAGCCGAGTACGACCGCTCGCCCGTCGGATTCTCCGTGGTCTGCCCCGGGTTCGTCACCGACGACGGGATGTACGACCGGTGGGCCCAGCACGGCATCCATGCACCGAGAATCGCCGGCACGTCGAAGCCCGAGAAGGTTGCCTCGGTCGTCGTCGACTGCATTCGCAAAGACCGCTCCGAGGTGATCGTGAACACCCCACCGGTGCGACCGCTGGTCGTGCTCGCGAACATGTTTCCCTCGATCACTCCGAAACTTCTGCGACGCTTCGGCTACACCGGCACGTTCGAGAAGGTCATCGCTGCCGGCATCCAGTGACCGTCTGCGTCAGTCGGGGACGAGGCCTCCGTCGTCGCTGCCGACCTGCACCACGGTGCGGGGGATGAACTCGACGACCACGGTGTCGGGGTCGATGCCGCCTGCTCGGAGCGACTCGGCGTAGGAGGCAGTCGAGGGAATCGGCGGCGAACCGATGACGCGGACGTCGGCGCCGCTGGTGGTACTGGACACCTGGACCACCTCCCACCCGACGCTGTCGGCCCAGTCCTGCGTGATCTGGCGCACTTCGCTCTCACGGGCGCGGTCGTTGGCGATACGCACTGCCGAGGTCGCGAGCGGGATGAGGATCAGCGCGAAGAACGCCACGATCACGAGGATCGCGTTGCGCCGATTGACCGCTCGCTTCTTGGCCGTCGGGGCCGGTGTGACCATCTGGTACACCCGGTACAACGCCATCACGATGATGCCGGTCGTGAGGATCGACGCGACGTTGGTACTGAACAGGAACAATGCGCCGAACGACTCGCTCCACGCTCCGGACTCTGCGGTCAGGCCGACGACCGACAGCGGCGGCACGAGCGAGATCGCGATCGCCACACCCGGCAGCGTGTCGGAGATGTCGCGCCGCACGAGCGCCACCGATCCCACCGCACCCGTGGCGAGCGCAGCGATGAGGTCGATCAGCCGGGGATTGACACGACCGGCGACTTGGCTGTTCGTGGCTGCGGTCACCGGGTTCGCAATGCCCATGCCGAGCAGATACCCGATCAGGATCGCGGCTGTGGCACCGCCGATCACGAGCAGAATCGACCGAACCAGGTTGGGTCGGTCGCCGAGGACCACCCCGAGCATCGTGCCGAGGATGGGCGTCATCAACGGCGCCACGATCATGGCGCCGATGACGGTCGCGGTCGAGTCGGCGACGACGCCCGCCGCGGCGATCACCGACGCGAGGACCAGCAGTATCCAGAACCGGCTCAGTTTTCGACTGACGTCGGGGCCGTCGAAGAAGACGGACTCGCGCATGTGGTCGATGTCGTTCAGCGCCACGCTCGGCATGATCAGGGCACCTGCTTGAAGAGCACGGCGGAACGATAGTTGGCGCGTCGCGCGCCCATCGGGAGGCCGGCGATCAGTAGATCTCGATGAGACCGGCGGCGCCCTGGCCACCGCCGATGCACATCGTGACCACGCCGTACTTGGCGTTGCGACGCTTGCCCTCGAGCAGCACGTGGCCGGCGCAGCGGGTGCCGGTCATGCCGAACGGGTGGCCGATCGCGATCGAGCCGCCGTTGACGTTGTACTTCTCGGGGTCGATGCCGAGCGTGTCACGCGAGTACAGGCACTGGCTGGCAAAGGCCTCGTTCAGCTCCCAGATGTCGATGTCGTCGACGGTCAGGCCGTGGCGCTTGAGCAGCTTCGGCACGGCGTAGATCGGGCCGATGCCCATCTCGTCGGGCTCGCAGCCGGCGACTGCCCACCCCTTGAACGCACCGAGCGGCTCGATGCCACGGCGCGAGGCTTCCTCGTCGGACATCATCACCACGGCGGCCGCGCCGTCGGAGAGCTGGCTGGCGTTGCCGGCGGTGACGTAGTTGCCCTCGCCGCGCACGGGCTGCAGCTTCTGCAGGCCTTCGAGCGTGGTCTGGGGGCGGTTGCACTCGTCGCCGGTGACGACGTAGTCGACGATCGACTCCTCCTTGGTCTCCTTGTCGACGAGCTTCATCTTGGTGGCCATCGGGACGATCTCGTCCTCGAACAGGCCGTTCTCCTGAGCGCGGGCCATGCGCATCTGCGACTCGTAGGAGTACTCGTCCTGGTAGTCGCGCGCCACGTTGTAGCGCTCGGCGACGATGTCGGCCGTCTCGATCATCGCCATGTAGATCGCCGGGTACATCTCGGTGAGCTTGGGGTCCATGTTGACCGTGCCACCGAAACCACCGCTCGGAATCGAGATCGACTCGACGCCGGCACCGACGGCGCAGTCGACGCCATCGAGGCGGATGTGGTTGGCGGCGACAGCGATCGAGTTGAGACCCGACGAGCAGTGGCGCTGGATCGTGTTGCCACCGGTGGTGACCGGCAGGCCCGCGAGGAGCGACGCCAGGCGGCCGAGGTTCGCAGCACCATGGGCGCCGTTGCCGAGCGCGACGTCTTCGACGAGTTCGGGCTCGATGCCGGCCTTCTCGACGGCGCTGCTGATGGCGTGAGCCGCCATCGTCATTGCGGGCGTGATGTTGAAACCGCCACGGCCGGCCTTCGCGAGTCCGGTGCGGGCATAGGAGACGAAGACTGCTTCGCGCATGGGGATTCCTGTCTGGTCGGGCGACGCCGGGCGGTCCGGGTCCAGCCGTCCACCCTAGTGACCCCGCCCCGCCCGGCTCCCACCGACACATCCACCACACGACGCTCACCCCACGTTTGCGTTGCAGTCCAGGTGGACCGTGCCACCCGAAGTGTCACGCAAACGGATGTGGACCGGGGTTGTCGTCGGGATCGGTTGCGGTGGTGTCGATGAAGTCGGCCGGCTCGAGTTCGGCGAGGAAGGCCCGGAACTGGTCGACGTCGGCGTCGATCGCCGCTTCGAGAGCGAACTGGTCGGCCGCCGCGTCCTCGATCGGAAGCGCACCGGCCTCGTCGAGCACGGCTTCACTCACGAACAAGGGCGCCTGCAGCCGGACCGCCAGCGCGATGGCATCGGACGGGCGTGTGTCGATGCGTCGCTGGCCCGCCGGACCGCTCAGCGTGAGATTGGCGAGGAATGCGCCCTCGTGGAGTTCGGTGACCTCGACCGAGTCGAGGTGGCCGTCGAGCGCGTCGACGACACTCGCCATCAGATCGTGGGTCATCGGGCGCGGGAGATGGGTTCCGCTGGCCGCGATGGCGATCGAACTGGCATCGGCCTGCCCGACGATGATCGGCAGCAGCCGGTTGGGAGCATCGTGCTCGCGCAGGACCACAGCAGCGGCACCGCTGATGGGATCGACCTGGATTCCGATGAGTTCGACGGCGATCATGCAAACATGATACCCGATGACTCAACTTTCATCAGTCGCCGTCGTCACATGACGGCGACTGATGGATGCTCAGGCAGCCGTGAGAGCGTTGGCGATGGCCGTACGCGGATCACGGTTCGGGTCGCCGGGGTTGTCGAGCGACACGTTGAAGGCGTTCAGCGCATGCGTGCGCTGATCCTCACTGATCTCGGCGTTCATGATCCGCTCGACCGAGGGAGCGAGATCGGCTCGCTCGCTCACGAGTTGGTGAGCCAGTTGCTCGTCGGCGGGCAGCTCCTCGATCGGGGTGCTGCCGTCGTGCCAACGGGTGGCGGGAACCTTCTTCTTGACCATGATGTCTCGTCTCGGTTGCTTCGGTTCCCGTCCACCGTACCGGCCAGCCCCTCCCCCACACCGTTTGCGTCGCATTTCGAGTGGACCGCCCCTCCGGAACCGCAACGCAAACGTCAGGTGCTGGCAACGATTGGCGACGGGCGAGCGGTGTCGCCGTCGAGCAGCGGGACAGCGGCGCGACAGCGCAACGCCACCCAGCGCGACGGCCACCGGCACGGCCCAGGCGATCGCCACCGCGGCACCCGGCGCCCATCCCACGTCGTCGCCGAACGCGACCACCGCTCCGACGACACCGGTGCCGAGCGCAACACCGAGGTTGTCGGTGAGCTGGAGCGATGACGTCGCCGAGCCGACCTCACGCTCCTCGACACTGCGGAACATCAACTGCGCGTGCGCCGAATAGGCAAAGCCCATCCCGAGTCCCGCGGCGAGCCCACCGAGGTGAATCAACCAGTACGGGACGCTGTCGAACAGTGCCGCCGCAGCTGCGAGCGCCACGCCCGGCGCGAGCATCAGGTAGCCCGCCCGTATGAACCACGCCTCGCCGGTCCGAGCGATGAATCGCTGCTGGACCCATGCCCCGGCCGTCCAACTGACCGTGGTGACGGTGACGGCGATGCTCGCCACGAGAGTCGAGCTGCCACGCCCACTCGTCAATGCGTACGGAACGAAGGCGTCGAGGCCGAAGAACACGAAGGTGATCGCACCCCGTGACGCGATCACCGCTGGCAGACCGGGCGCAGCGCGCAGCGTGCCCGGCGGGGTGAGTCGGCGCAGGGACCCGAGCCCGATCGCCAGACCGAGGACGACGGCAGGCACCAGCAGCAGGCGATCGAACGTCAGCCCGGCCACGATCAACGCCGTCCCGACGGCGACTCGAACCGCTTCGACGAGCCGGCGTCGCAGGAACGGCACAGCCACCGGTTCGCGGTCGGCGACCGGGCCGATCCGCATCATCGCCGGGACCACGACGAGTCCAGCGGCGAGCACCAACGGAAGCAGCCCGAGGAACACCCAGCGCCATCCGATCCCCTGTGCGATGCGCTCGGCGAGCACCGGGCCCACGAGGCCGGGCACCACCCACGCCGTCGACAGGATGGCGAACATCCTCGGTCGTTCCTGCACCGAGAACGCCCGGCTGATCGCGACGTAGCCGATCGCCGGGACGACGCCGGCGCCGAAGCCCTGCACGAAACGGCCGACCACCAGGACCGGCATGCTTGGTGCGAGTCCGCCGATCACCAGTCCCAGCGCGAACAACAGCAGCCCGATCACGTACGGGCGACCGGCGCCTCGACGGTCCGCCTGGTCGCCGGCGAACACGATGCCGATCATCGTGCCGAGGAAGAACGCGCTGGTGACCCAGCCGTACCAGGCGACCCCACCGAGGTCGGCCTCGATGTCGGGGAGGATGGTCGTGACCGCGAGCGACTCGAACGCCACGAGCGTGACGACGGCGACGAGTCCGATCTGCAGGCTCCTGCGTCCGCTCGCCACGGGGGCTTCGGCGTCAGCGTCGGCACTCACGTCGAGCGAGCGTACGCCGTGCGTGGTCCCCCGAGCCCAGGTCTCCGGGAACCACGGTGGTTCCCCGAGCCCTGGGCTCGGGGAACCAGCGTGAGGTCAGTCGGCCAGGAGGCCGTAGAAGATGAACTCGGTGCGGCGGTTCAGAGCGAGCGACGCTTCGGATTCATCCGCCGACAACAGGTCCTGTTCGCCGACGGCACGAGAGGTCAGCCGTGCGGGCGACACGCCCTTGCTGACGAGGTAGCGCACCACCGAGACGGCACGTGCTTCGGACAGGGCGTAGTTGGCCACCTCGTCGCCCACCTGATCAGCGTGTCCGACGACCGTGACGGTGATGTTCGGGAGCAGGTTCATGACGTTGGCAACCCGGTCGAGTTGGGCGGCATGTTCGAAGGTCACATCGGAGCTGCCGGCCGGGAAGCGTGGCGAGTTCATCTCGATGACGCGTGTCCCGATGCTGAGCGGCACGGCCGGATCGATCGACCAGTTGGCCTCGACCGTTGCATTCGGATCGGTGCTGTTGGCGAGGGCCAACGCTTCGAGCTGGTCGGCCTTGGCCTGACTCGGAACCCAGCCGCTTGCTCGGATCACCGGACCGTCGTAGATGGCGATGATCGGCTCGGGCGAGCCATCCGGAAGCGTCGGATACGCGGGTCCGCCGACCGTCGTCGTTGGCGCCTCGGTGGTCGTCGGCGCCGCGGTTGTCGTTGGCGCGGCGGTCGTCGCCGGGGCGGCTGTTGTCGCCGGTGCCGCTGTCGTCGCCGGCGCGGCGGTCACTGCGGGGGCCGGTGTCGCGTCCGACGCCACCGGCGCGGCGGCCGAACTGCCTTCGGCCTCGCTCGAGTCGTCACCGCCCGTGCCGACGAGCACGCCGACGGCGATACCGCCGACTGCGAGTACGGCGAAGGCGACGAGTGCCAGCGACCGACGCGGGCGCGGGCTCGACGCCTCGGCGGCGACGGGGGTCGGTTCGACCGTGGTCTCGGCAGCGGCCGTAGCCGCGGCAACCGGTGGTCGTTGGGGCGGCGGAGGCGGCGGGGGCGTCGACATCGAGGGAGCGACCGCTCCGAGTGGTGGGAGCGATTCGTTGGAGGGGACGTGATCGGTCATGAGCGGAACCTGCTGTCTCGTGGACGATGGACTCCGCCGCGTGAACGCCGGAACCCGATGACATTCCAGGTATCGGCAAGCTCTTGACCGACTTGAGAAGTTCCTCACGCAGCGTGGCAGTGATCTCGTGCGTTCGGCGCACGGTCAGCGAGCAGCGACGTCCGAACCTGCGATGAAGCCGCTCGTCCAGGCGTTCTGGAAGTTGAAGCCACCCGTGACGCCGTCGACGTCGATGACCTCTCCCGCGAAGTAGAGGCCGGGCACGAGCTTGCTCTGCATGCTGCGGAAGTCGATCTCGTCGAGCTCCACACCGCCACAGGTGACGAACTCGTCCTTGTTCGTGCTCTTGCCGGTCACGGCGAACGTCGAAGCGGTGAGTTGGTCGACGAGCTGTGTCGCTCGCGCCTTGCTGAGCTGCGACCACGTCGTGCCAGCGGGGATGTCGGCGGCGGCCAGCAGGCGCAACCAGAGGCGTTTCGGGATCGCATCGAACGGGCTGCGGCTGGAGAGTTGGCGCTTGGCCTCGGTGCGCCGCATCTCGGCGACGACGGCCGCCGGAGCGTCGTCGAGCAGCCAGTTCACCGAGATGTCGAAGCGATAGTCACAGTCGGCCAGTTCGCGGGCACCCCACGCCGAGATCTTCAGAATCCCTGGCCCACTGAGGCCCCAATGCGTGATGAGCACGGGCCCGGTGCTGCGGAGCTTGCTGTGCTCGACGCTCACTTCGGCCGCCGCCACGGCGAGGCCCTGCAACCCGTCGATGCGAGGATCCTTGACCTTGAACGTGAAGAGCGACGGCGTCGCCGGCTGCAGTTCGTGACCGAGACCTTCGGCGAGCTTCGCCCCCGCTGCGAGCCGGGTTCCGCCGGTCGCAAGGAGGACGTTGGCAGCCGTGTACGTCGTCCCGGTGTCGGCGACGACCTCGAAGACGCCGTCGTGCTCGACGATGGAACTCACGCCCTCGGAGGTGTGGATCTCGACGCCGGCGGCACGCGCCGCACCGAGCAGGGTGTCGACGATCGTCTGCGAGTCGTCGGTCACCGGGAACATGCGGCCGTCGGCCTCGGTCTTCAGCGCGACGCCGCGGTCGACGAACCAGGCAACGGTGTCGGCGACACCGAAGCGATGGAACGGCCCGATCAACGACTTCTCGCCGCGCGGGTAGTTCCGGGTCAGCTCACGCGGGTCGGAGCAGTCGTGGGTCACGTTGCAGCGACCGCCACCCGAGATCTTGACCTTGTGGAGCAGGTGCGAGGTCTTCTCGAGGATCAGCACCGACTTGTCCGAGCTCTCGGCGCACGCGATCGCAGCGAAGAACCCTGCGGCGCCACCACCGACGACGATGAGGTCGACAAACATCCTCGGCCACTGTAGGGACGACGCTCAGCGGCCGGTCGGTGGCGCCCGGCCGTCGACGACCCGGCGTCACACCTTGAGCTTGCGCTCGATCCAGTCGATCGCCGCTTCGAACTCGCCCTCGCGGTCCTCGAGTTCCTTCTCCGCCTTGGTGATGTCAGCCGGCTTGTCGCCCTTGCGATTCAGCTGGTCTCGATATCCCTTCGCGACCGCCTTGAAGTTGCCCACCGTCTTTTCGTAGGTACCCGATGAGGCGAGCTTGGCGTACGGCGCCAGCTGCTTGCGCACGGCGGCCGGATCGCTGATCGCCGTCTCGAGCGCCATGAGTTGCATGTCGAGGTTGCCGAACTCATTGGCTCGACGATGCATCGACAAGATCGCGTGTTGCAGGCCGAGGTCGAACTCGGCGTGCTGCTGACGGTGGCTTCCACCACCCATGCCCTTGACGTCCTTGAACGCCTTCTCGGTCTGATCGTGACCCATCGTGTCGGCGCCCTTGCGGAGCTGCTTGGCCGCCTTCGACTTCTGGCTCTTCTCCGAGGCGCCACCGATCGACCGCACCCCACGCCCGAGGGTCCGACCGAACTTCTCGGCCGTACCGAGCTCATGAGGTCGAACCGGTACCGGGAGCAGCGCAGCGTCGAACGCAGCGAGTTCGCGGGCCTTGATCATGTCGGCCGCAAGCTTCTCGGCGAGCTGCTCGGCGCGCCGTCGGGCGTCCTGCTTGGTCTGATCGGCAATCACCCCGCCGGCAGCCAGCTCCGGCAGCACGTGCTTGAGGTACTCCGCCTTCACTGCGAGGGCGTCGGCGTCGACGTAGCCCCCTCCACGATCGTCGCCACCGACGCTCCGTGCCTTGGCGACGAGCCCATCGATGCCGGTGAGCATGCCGGTGAGGGCATCGACGATGCCCGCCATGAACGAGGCGTCGAACGTGGCGAAGTCGAGCTGGAAGTTCGACCAGTCGAGGTTGTTGGCCAGACTCTTGGTCTCGTCGGTCACGGTGCGGAAGATGTCCTGTCGACAGTTGACATCGAACATCTTGATGAGGTCCTGCGTGTTGTTCCCCGGCATCTTCATGTCCGTGAGATCGCCGGAGTTGAAGCCCTCCAGGAGGAACTTCGTCCAGTTCGCTGAGCTCTTGTCCTCGACCTTCGTGGTGAAGAACTCGTAGCCCATCGACACGATGTCGCTGTCGATCGTCTCGATCGTCCCGTCGGCAAGAACTCGGAAGTTCGTCACGTTGAACGTGGCGTACTTGCCCTTGAGATCGTGGGCCAGCCTGTCGGCAGATCCGAGCAGGCCGTCTGCGGCATAGAGCTTGCCGAGATTCCGATGGAACCTCGGGTTGGCGAGCAGCGCGACGGGGTCGACACCGCTGGCCTGGGCCTTCCTGATGTCGCTCTCGGCTTCTTCGCGACGCTTGTCCACTGGGCTCGTTCTGCGATCCTGAGCGCCCGTGGAGTTGCCGATGAGGATCGTGCCGAGGTCTTCGCCACCCATCGGCTTCATGAGCACCACCCCGTTGGCCTGGGTCCTCGCACGAGTCGCCGCCGCGTCGAGCGCAACGGCGTTCGGATCGGTCGGAGTGGTCCGACGCAACTTGGCCGCGAGCGCCGCCAGGACATCAGCCAGCTCGTTGACGAGCTCCGGGCCGTACGGCTGTGCACCGGACGCGGCGAGTCCGGACAGCTCGATGCCGATGTCCGCCATCTGTGCCCGGCGCGGATCCTCGTTGATGAACTTGGCGACGATCTTGGCACCTCCCTGACCGGTCAGCATGAAGACACCTTTGTTCGCCGATCCACCGCCGAGTTCCTTCGCAGCGGTGATGCTCGCAGTGTTCGGGTGCTTCGGATCGAACGCTCGCTGAACGGCCTCGCGCTGCACGCCGCCGCCCTGCTGGACGACGTGCGAGAGCTCGTGCGCCAACAACCGCGATCCGGCCGGCGAACCGGGCGCGTACGCACCGGCGCTGAAGAAGACGTCGGAGCCCGTCGTGAACGCCTTCGCCTGAAGCGAGCGGTTGAGCGCGTCCGCCTCGCCTCCGGTGTGCACGCGCACGCCGGAGAAGTCGTGGCCGAAGGCCGGCTCGAGCGACGATCGGGTGGTGCGGTCGAGGGCGCTGCCGCCTCCGCGTTGCCGGTTGATCCGCGCCTCGATGTCGGCGTCCACAGCCAGGCCACCGAGCGGATCGGCCGAGGAGCTCGTCTGACGCTGCACACCTCCGTGCACACCGACCCCGGCGAGCACCCGATCGGCGAGTTGATCGGCCTCCCGTTCGGCGTGGTCGTCCGCGCGCCCGACGACCAGCTTGGGCTGCACGATCAGACGGTCTTGGCGAGGTGCCTTCAGGTGACCCATGAGATTCTCCTCAGCGCAGCGATGGTGAGCGCCGAACTTAGCATCTCGGCTCGAACCGATCGTTCGTCAGTCGCTGGCGACCAGCGGATACCACTCACCGAACAATTCGCGGGTGATCATCTTGCCCTGCTTCTGGAACTCCCGTTTGAGCCCGAGGATGGCCAACTCGGTCGTGAGCGGGCTTCCTGCAGCAGCGGCGAAGAAGGCGCCGCTGAGCGCTGCGTTGCGGATGGCACCACCGACGAGGTCGAAGCGATCGGCGAGGAAGTCCAGATCGAGGTCGCTCGTCGGAACGTCAGCGAGCGAGCGCTGCCAGATCTGGCGCCGCTCCGCAGGGCTGGGGTTGGGGAAGCTGACTCGGCCGTGGATGCGGCGGAGGAACGCCTGGTCGATGTTCGCCTGCATGTTCGTGGTGAGCACCACGAACCCGTCGTAGGTCTCCATTCGTTGGAGCAGGTACGACACCTCGAGGTTGGCATAGCGGTCGCGGGCGTCGCTCACCTCGCTGCGCTTGCCGAGCAGAGCGTCGGCTTCATCGAAGCACAGCACCATGTCGCCGCTCTCAGCGGCCGAGAACAACTCCTCGAGGTTCTTCTCGGTCTCACCGATGTACTTCGACACCACCGACGACAGGTCGATCTTGAACATGTCGACACCGAGCTCACCGGAGACGACCTCGGCGGCGGTGGTCTTCCCGGTTCCCGAGGCGCCAGCGAACAGTGCGACCACGCCGGGCGAGGGGAACGGGCTCGCTCCCCAGGTGTCATGCACCAGGCTGCGGTAGCGGTAGCGATCCACGAGTTCGCGGATCTGGTCCTCGACATCGGCGGGCAGGACGAGGTCGTCCCAGCCGACACGGGGTCGGATTCGACGAGCAAGCTTCTCGATGGGGCCCGCCGCCAGTCGCCGCAGCGCTGCCGATGGACCACCGACACCGTCGGCGGCACGGGAGACCATCCGCAACTGGTGGGCGGTGAGCCGGCGGCCCGCGACGTCAGCGGCGCTGCCGTCTGGAAACGCCGCGTGGATCTCGTCGGGGTGCACGTGGGGTGCCGGCGCGGTGACCTCCCGCCAGGGTCGACGCGGGAGGCTCTCGATTGGGAGCAACGTGGGTGCGGTCACCGACCACGCAAGGTGCGGTGTGCGCTCGATCCAGTGACGTGCGTCGAGCGGGAGTTCGTCGTGGACGCACACAATCACCCCGGCGTCCGAGATCGTCGCCTCGCGCACGATCGCCCGCCACGCTTCGGACCGATCGGGAGGCTGGCACACGAGGAAGGCCGAGCCTCGGAGTTCGGTGACCGCCGTCTGCAGCCGGCGCGCCTGATCGGCGCCCACGACGACCACGACGGCATCGGTCTGGCCGTCGACGCGCTCACCGGAGTCGCCCACGATTCCGAAGACGACATCGAGATCCAGCGGGAGTTGGGGGTCGATCGAGTTGTCGCCGACGAGGTGCCATGTCACCCGCTCGGCAGGACCGACGAGTCGGTTCGACCACGTCGATGCGGGCGAGACGTCGATGAGCCCGGCACAGCTGAGCCGGGCATCCGACGACACCGCAACCGGTCCGAGATGGTCGGGGCCGAACAGCCGGGCAAGCATCGACAGGCTCACACGGCGTTGCGCTGGATCGTCGGCGATCGCCGCAACGAGTCGTTGGCGTGCCGGATCGACCTCGACGGCGCACAGCGCTGCGAAGACCTCCGCTTCCTCGAGTTCCAGTCCCGCGCGGGCGACCAACGCCGCGAACGCCGACGATCCGGCGAGTGACGCTTCGAACGCAGCACGAGCTTCGGCAACCACGGCGTCATAGCGATCCGGGTCTGCGCTGCGACGAGTCGGGTCCCGCTGGTCGTCGCCGGCACGGTGCAGGAGCGTGTCGGTCAGGAGTGTCCACGACCCGCCAGGCACGGCAGCGACCATAGCAGCGCTCGAGTTGTCGTAGATCGACGACACGGCCTGCGTAGCCTCCCGACTGCTACGGGTAGGGCGGTGCCTACCGTGAACCGCCCACGCCGGTCGCTGCGGTCGATCTCACCAACGCAGGCCTCGCCACCCGCGGACGCCAACGCCGAGGTGTCCGCGTCGTCGGGTCGGTTGTCGGAAAGCGCGTTCCTCCGCTGGCCCGGGGTTCACGATGGGCACGCGTTGCGGGCGGACGCCATGAACGTGCAGAACTCGGCCCGCGACACGACCCAGGTGTCGTCGACCAGGGCGACCACGCCGGTCATGTCGCTGTACGCCGCCGTGCCGCCGAACATGACGTCGTAGGTGACGGTGGCGGTGTCACCGTTCACGACGACGTTCGTCGGGTCGAGTGTGATGCCACCCATCGCGTCGCCGGCGGCGGTGTACGACTCGATCGTCGAGCGCAACTCCTCGGCGTCTTCGATGTGGGCGGCCTTGCCGTCGAAACCGACGGTGGAGTCGAACGCGAGACTCCACGCCGCAGCGGCAGCGTCGCTCGTCGCTGACTCGTCGTCGGTTCCGCCGGGCGCGATCATCGCCGCGGATGGAACTGCGGTGGCCGGGTCGCCGTCGACGGCGAGTACGAGTTCGGGCACGAGGTACTCGATCACGTACTCCAGGCTCAGTGGGCTCGAGTGCGAGAACGCTGCGCTCAGCAAGCCGTCGGCGACGATCTCGCGACCCTCCTGGAATGCGCGCATGCTCGGTCGGGTGGGAAGATCACGGATGCTCTCGAACGTCTCGGCGCCGTCGCCGATCCACACCACCACATCGGTGTCGATCGGCGAGAGGTCTTCGGAGCTGATCGACACGAAGAACGCGTCGCCGGCCAGTTCGTCGATCTGCTCGGGAACGTCGAAGCCGAGTTCGATGAGCGCCTGGCTGCGCACGTCCGACGATGCGTACGTTCCCGGCTGGCCCTCGTAGAAGAACGTGACCGTCGCCGACGCGTCGACGAACTCCGGGTGCTGTGCGGTTGCGTCGGCGAACAGCTGCTCGGTGTCTGCGGTCACCTGCGCCGCCTCGTCGCTTCGCCCGGTGGCGCGGCCGGTGATCTCCAGCGCGACATCCCATGGCGTGCCGTAGTCGCTCGAGTCCGCGGGTCGAGCGACCGTCGGCGCGATCGCCGACAGGGTCTCGTAGTCGGTGTCGGTCATCCCCGACGAGATGCCGACGATCAGATCGGGATCGAGCGCGGCGATCTGTTCGAAATTCAGCTCCGTCGAGGCCAGCACCTCGGGGGTGGCCTCGCCGAGCTCGTCTTGGGCCCACGGCCACGTGGCGTACGGCTGGTCGCCATACCAGTCGCGCACTGCGATGGGGACGACGCCGATCGCGAGCAGTCCGTCGTGCTCGCCGTAGCCGATCGACACGACGCGCTGCGGCTCCGCCTCGATCGTGGTCTCACCGAAGGCGTGGTCGATGGTGATCGGGAACGATGCATCCCCTGTTGCGGAGGCCGTCGTGACATCGGTGGTGTCGGAGGCCGGCCCAGTGACGACGGCACTCGGGTCATCGATGTCGCTGCCGCACGCCACCGTGACGACGACGAGCGCGGCGGACAGCAAGGTGAGGGGCTTTTTCATGGTGGATTCCTTCGGGGTGGTCGGGTCGGATGTTGGTGGTCGGTGACGGTGAGTGTCAGACGGGAGCACAGCGCGGTGCGTGGACCGGGGTGCGATCGCTGTGGCCGGCCGCGCTGTGCGGCACGACGAGCGGCGTGCCGCTGATGGGGTCGTCGATCACGACGGCATCGAGGCCGAAGACCCGGCGCATCGTGTCGACGGTGATCACGTCGCGAGGAGTGCCGGTCGCAACGATCGATCCGTCGCGCATGGCCACGATGTGGTGGGCGTAGCGGCACGCCAGGTTGAGGTCGTGGAGGACGACCACGAGGGTGCGACCGTCGGCGCGGTTGAGTTCGGCGACGAGGTCGAGCACCTCGATCTGGTGGGTGATGTCGAGGAACGTCGTTGGCTCGTCGAGCAGCAGCAGCCCCGTCTCCTGGGCGAGCGCCATGGCGATCCAGACCCGTTGGCGTTGGCCACCGGACAATTCGTCGACGGGCCGGTCGACGAGATCGGCGGTGCCGGTCGCGTCGAGCGCCGTCCGCACGGCAACCTGGTCGGCAGTCGACCACTGTTGGAACAGCGATTGGTGCGGCGTGCGTCCCCGAGCGACGAGGTCACCGACGAGGATGCCGTCGGGCGCAATCGGGTTCTGCGGCAGCACCCCGAGCAGCCGCGCCACCTGCTTGGTCGGAAGGTCGTGGATCGACTTGCCGTCGAGCACGACGGCCCCGTCCCGGGGTCGCAGGAGTCGCGAGAGCGCTCGCAGCAGTGTCGACTTGCCGCACGCGTTCGGTCCGACGATGACGGTGATCTCGCCGTCGGGGATGTCGATCGAGAGTTCACGCGACACCACCCGACCGTCGTAGGCCAACGTGACATCTCGCGCCGCGAGTCGGCTCATGTGGCCGCCTCGGCGAGGAGACGGGCGCGTTGCGCGAGGGCGACGACGGCCGGTCGGACGTCGTCGGACGAGGTGAGTGGAGCGTCGGGGAATGCGACGCGCGCGGTGGCGAGTGGGGCGTCGCCGGGAAGATCTGCGTACAACGTCATTCCGTGTCGATCGATCGAGTGGACGCGCGCCGCCGTCGCCCCAGGGATCCCCGCGATCCACCGCGCCATGTCGAGCACGGCGTCGCCATGGTCGGCGTTCATGTGGTCGACGGCGCTGGCCGAGTCGGCCAGGACGGGATCGGCCGCTGCGGTCGCGATCTCTGCGCCCGACACCCAGCTCATGTGACCGAAGCCACCGACGTACCGTGCGGCGTCGATCGACAGACGCCACCAACCGAAGTCCGGGAACGTGACGTATCCGACGACGCCCGGGTGACGCTGGGTGTGATCGGCGACCTCGGCATCGGTCGGCTCGTAGGGCACGAGCCGACCGACGAGACTCGCACGTGGGCGGTCGAGCGGGTCGGCATCGTCGTCGACAGGCAGCCCGGTCAGCAACATGCCGGCGCGGTCATCCGCTCGGGCGTTGCGGGTGTGTTCGGCGAACTCCGAGACGCACACCAGCGGCGAACCGTCAGCGAGCACGGAGTACGCAACGAGGCTGCCATACGGGAAGCCCGGCGCTGCGGGTCCGGCGGCCGTCGCAGTCGTGGTCGTGGTCGTGGTGGTCGTGAGCGTGGCGAACCTGCCGATCGACAACAGCGTTCTGACCAGTTCGGCGTGGTCGGGGAAGCTGTCGGCGTCGCCGTGGATGCTGAGCGAACTCAGATGCGGATCAGGTGTGACGGCAGTGGTGGTGTCGAGGCTCACGGTGTCTCCTTGTCGATGTCAGGGTCGATGTCAGGGTCGATGTCAGGGTCGATGTCAGGGTCGTTCTGGGTGGCGAGTCGGGCTCGGAGCGCGGTCAGATCGTCGAGCAACGTCGCGAGGAACGTGCCGGTACGTGGGCCGTTGCCGAGCATGAGCTGCGCGTCGTAGGCGAGCACCGCACGATTGATCGCGGCGGGCGTGGCGGCGAGCGACGGGAGTGCGACGAGGCCGTCGATGCCCCCGACGGAGGCGAGGCCGTCCTCGGTGACCAGCAGCACGTCGGGTGCGGCGGCGATCAATGCCTCGGCGGTGATGTCGGCGCTGTCGACGATGCCCATCTCGTCGGCCACGTTGACGGCACCGGCCGCTTCGATCAGCCAGTCGATCGACGTCCCGTCGCCGAAGAGGAGCTGGGTCGAGCTCCCACGGAGGTACAGCATGGCGATCCGCGTCCCGGCGGCAGCCGAGGCGGCCGGGTCCCCCGGTGTTGCTTCGGCGATCTCCGATTCGACGGTGGCGGCGAGGCGTTCACCGTCGTCTGGTATGCCCAGTGCCTCGGCGACGGCGCGGATCTTGACCCCAGGCCCGGTGGCGTCGGACGGCGTTGGCACGATCACCACGGGCACGCCGACGCGCTCGAGGTCGTCGATCGCCTCGGACGGACCGGCGATGTCGGTGCCGATGACGAGCGTGGGCTCAAAGGCGAGGATCGGTTCAGCGTTCAACGCGCGCTGATACCCGATCTGCGGCACGGCGTCGGCTTCGGGCGGAAAGGTGGCCGACAGGTCCGTGGCGACCACTCGATCGCCCAAGCCGAGCGCGAAGACGATCTCAGCGACGTCGCCATCGAGTGGGATGATCCGTTCGGTCGACCCGATCACCACCTCGACGCCGCGGTCATCGACCACCGCTCGGGTTCCTGGAGCGGTCGAGCGCTCTGCGGTGTCCGACAACGTCATGGTCGCCGACGTTGGTGTGCCCGCCTCGTCCGTTGTGCCGCAGGCGACGAGCAGAATCACCGCAGCCAGCAGCGGCACCCATCGGGTCACAGCGCACCGGTCCGGGCTCGTCGCGACAGCAGCCACAGCAGGTACGGGGCTCCGATGACCGCTGTCGCTATCCCGACGGGCAGTTCGGTGGGGGCCAGTACTCGTCGAGCCGCGAGATCCGCGGTCATGGTGAGCAAGGCTCCGACGAAGGCCGCCGGCACCAGGCAGGCACCGGGTGAGGAGGTCATGCGCCGCGCAATCGGCGCCGACACGAACGCGATGAACACGATCGGACCTGCGGCCGCGACGCCGAGTGCGACGAGACCGACGGCGAGCACGATCAGGAGCAGTTTGGTGCGCCCGACGCTCACGCCGAGCGCATGAGCCGTGTCGTCGCCGAGTTCCAGCCGGTCGAGCGACCGCTGCGCGGCGATGATGAACGGCGCCAGCACGAGCAGTGCCAGCCCGACGGTCCGCACGTGATCCCATGTGCGCCCGTTGAGCGACCCCGTGAGCCAGACCGCGGCACGCTGGACATCCTGGATCCGCGCGCGCGTGATCATGTAGTCGATGGCGGCGGTCGCAGTGAAGCCGATGCCGATGCCCACGAGCACCAGTCGCGACGCATCCAGCCCGCGCTGGTGGGCGAGCGCGTACACGAGCAGTGCAGTGGCCAGTCCGCCGGCCACGGCCCCGCCGGCCACAGCGAGGCTCGATCCGTCGTAGACCGTGATCATGAGCACTGCGCCGGCGGCAGCTCCGGACTCGAACCCGATGATGTCGGGCGATCCCAACGGGTTGCGAGCAATCGACTGGAACACAGCGCCGGACATCCCGAGCGCAGCGCCGACGAGCATCGCCGTCAGCGCGCGAGGCAAGCGCAGCGTCTGCACGATGAACTCTGCGTCCTGGCCGCCGTCTCCGAACACCGAACCGAGCACCTCGCCCACCGACAGCGGGAAGTCGCCAACCATGATCGACCAGACCCCGATGACCACTGTGACACCGGCGAGCACGGCGCACACGAGGATCGATCGTGGTCGCAGACGCATCGACCAAGGTCCGCGTCGTACCACCCATGGATGGTTGGCGGCGATCACGGTCACAGCTGCACCATCCGGGCGCGCCGAACGAGGTACACGAATGCTGGTCCACCGATGGCCGCGGTCATGATGCCGACCTGCACCTCGCCCGGCCGAGCGATGATGCGGCCGATCGTGTCGCAGCCGAGGAGCAGAGCGGGGCCGGCGAGCGCGCACCCGAACATCAGCCAGCGCTGGTCTGGACCGACGACCGCGCGGACGGCGTGCGGGACGACAAGCCCGATGAACGCGATCGGACCGATCGCCGCCACCGACGATCCACACAGCAGCACGATGGCGACCCCCGCGAGCGCACGCGTGCGGCCGACCTGGACGCCCAGCGCCGCTGCAGCGTCGTCGCCGAGGCCGATGGCGTTGAGCGGGCGCGCCAACGAGATGGCGAGCGCAACCCCGATGACGATGAACCAGACGATGCTCGACACCACCTCGCCATCGCGTCCGGCGAGTGACCCGACAGCCCAGAACCGGAACTGATCGAGTGTTGCCTCGTCGAGCAGCGTGATGGCGCGAGTGAAGGCGAAGAGCAGCGCGCTGAGCGCTGCGCCGGACAGCGCAAGTCGCACCGGTGTTGCCCCGCCTCGTCCGACCGAGCCCAACAGGTACACGACAACGGAGGCAACGGCCGCACCAGCCATCGCGAACCAGACGAGGCCGAGCGTGGTGCCGACACCGAACGCCCAGATCGCCAGCACGACGGCGAACGAGGCTCCCGCATTGACGCCGAGGATGCCGGGATCGGCGAGCGGGTTGCGGGTCACCGCCTGCATGATCGCTCCGCCGAGTCCGATGGCGATCCCGACCAGCAGGCCGACGATCGTCCGCGGGAGGCGCAGCTCGCGCACCACCAAGTGGTCGGTGTCGGTGGGATCGAAGTGCGTGAACGCCTCGATGACGGTGCCGACGGGAATCGATTTCGTTCCGACCGCCAGCGAACCGAGCACCACGACGACCAAGGCGGCGCCCAACGCGGCGACCACCGCGGACCGACGCGCCGCGTGCACGGTCATGGGCCGCGCACCGAGGCGTCGACGGTCCACCACCCGGCCGTGGCTCATGGACGCTGTGGTCACCAGTCCGTCACTCATCGCAGCATCGGGTTCAGTCGGCCAGACGCCAGTAACCGGTCATCGACACCTGGTCAGCAGACATGCCGATCTCGGTTCGCAGGAACCGGCGGATCGCACTGACGTGGTGGGACTCCCCCGCCCCGAAGGCTGCACCGGGTGTTCCGGTCACCTCCGATCGAACGGCCTCGAGCAGACGATTGACCGTGCCCGGCGCGTCATCACCACGATTCACCCACACGGAATGAAGGCCCGGCCGTGCGGGCATCGGCGGGCGATGGTGCTCACCTGCCGCCTCGAGCAACGCGAGGATTCGCAGCCCAGGCGCTGCGGTCTCGATGGTCGCAGCGACGGCCGCGAAGCCGGTCTCGTCCGCGATCAGCAACACGTCGTCGACGCCCGCCGGGATCTCGAAGCCACGTCGGGGCCCCCAGAACGCAAGCGGAGCACCGGGTTCGGCGGTGCGCATCCAGTCGGCCACCGATCCGTGGTGTTCGTGGTCCACCACCCACAGATCGACCTCGCCGACGTCGGGCCGTGCACGGCGCACCGTGTAGTAGGCCCCGCGCACGAGATCGCCAGCTGCCTCATTGCGAAAGTCGGCCATGGTGTAGCTCGGCCGGATCCCGCCCAATTCGTGGGAGATCATCACGTACACGAACTCGTCGCCGCCACGGAGTGGGTAGTCGTCGAGCCCGCCGACCGTCACTTCGAGCAAGGACGGTGTGAGGCGCTGTACCCGGTGCACGAACCCGTGCACCGTCGCCAGCGTGGCCAACGCGTCGGGCGCCCGCAGTCCTTCGTCGTCGGGCGTTGTCGCGGCCGACGTGATCGTCATCGTCTCCATAGGGAGACATGACATTAGTTGTTAGGTGAACCTAACACAACCCCGAATCCCGTGAGGACGGGTGCTGCGGGTGTCGCGCTCAGCGAGGGGCGTCGGCGTACCGAAGGTACGGCTTGAACTCCTCGACGTTGTCGAACTGCTTCTTCGCGTCGTCGGTCGAGACGGCCAAGCCGACGATGACCCGTTCACCGGGCTTCCAGTCAGCCGGGGTTGCGATCGGGTGGGCATCGGTGGCCTGCAGGGCGTCGATGACTCGCACGATCTCGTCGAAGTTGCGGCCCACCGACTTGGGGTAGGTGAGCATCAAGCGCAGCTTGTTCGCCGGGTCGACGATGAAGACCGAGCGCACCGTGGAGGTGTCGCCTTCGCCGGGGTGGATCATGTCGTACAGCTCCGCAATGCGGTGGTCGGGGTCCGCCACGATCGGGAAGTTCAGTTCGGTTCCGGTGACCTCGCCGATGTCGGGTGCCCACTTGTGATGGTCCTCGATCGGGTCGATCGACAGCGCCATGGCCTTGGTGTTGCGCTTGGCGAACTCGTCCTTGAGCGCTGCGGTACGTCCCAGCTCGGTGGTGCACACCGGGGTGAAGTCGGCGGGGTGGCTGAAGAACACCGCCCACGAGTCCTGCTTCCAGTCGTGGAAGGAGATCTCGCCGTCGGTGGTCATTGCGGTGAAGTCGGGGGCGGTGTCGCCCAGATGAAGTCCCATGATGTTTCCTCCGTTCGTTGATACCCCGGTGGGTATATTCCGAACAACCGCGTCGGCGACCGTGTTATTCCCGGCGGATCTCACAGCGGACTCACGGCGGACTCACAGGTTCAGCCGTCATGCTCTCCACATGCCCACACCGCACCTGCTCGTCGTGGACGACGAAGAGAACCTGAGATCGATGCTCGCCGCTGCGCTGTCGCACCACGGATTCACGGTCAGCACGGCCGAGAACGGACGCGAGGCACTCGCCAGGATCCCCGAGATCAAACCCGACCTGGTGTTGCTCGATGTGATGATGCCCGACCTCGACGGCTTCGAGGTGTGCCGACGTCTGCGCGCCGACGACGACCGCACACCGGTGCTGTTCCTGACCGCCCGCGACGCCACCGACGACAAGGTTCGGGGTCTGACATTGGGTGGCGACGACTACGTGCAGAAGCCGTTCAGCCTCGACGAACTCGTCGCACGCGCCCAGGCGGTCCTGCGCCGAACCGCGGACTCGAACGCCGATGCCGCCCTGCACGAATGTGCCGACCTCACCCTCGACGACGACGCCCACCGGGTGCAGCGCGCCGGTGAGGACATCTCGCTGTCGCCAACCGAGTTCAACCTGTTGCGGTACCTGCTCATCAACCAGGGCCGGGTGCTGTCGAAGGCACAGATCCTCGATCACGTCTGGAAGTACGACTTCGGCGGCGACGGCGGCGTCGTGGAGACCTACGTCGGCTACCTCCGCAAGAAGGTCGACAACGCCGAACCGAAACTGATCCACACGATCCGTGGCGTCGGCTACACGCTGCGCCACCCATGACCACCACCCGCACGATGTCGCTGCGCGCACGGCTCCTCGCGGGAATGGGATTCGTCGCCGGCGTCCTCGTCATCGTGTCCGTCATCATCACCATCACGACACGAGGCCAGCTCCTGGACCAGATCGACCAGCGGCTCGCTTCGTTTGCTCCGGTCGACCGCGTCGGCGACGGGCGTCCCGGCGACCGCCTCGACACGACGCTGCCACCGATTCCTCCCGACGACTTCCCCCAACGCGTCAGCGACGTCTACGAAGGCTTCGTCGACAGCGACGGCGTCTTGACCACGCGATTCGTTCCCAATGCCGGCGACCGGACCTACGGCGAACCCGACATCTCACCGGACGATCTCCCGGCCACCGGCCGACGGGTGTTCACCACCGGCGCCACCGAAGGCGACGTCGACTACCGCGTCCTCGCCCAACGCATCGGCGACATCACTGCGATCACGGCACTTCCGATCAACGACGTCGAAGACACCATCTCACGTCTCATCGTCGTGCAAGTGCTCGGGATGCTCGCCATTCTCGCGGTGCTCGGCCTCGTCAGCTGGTGGGTCGTACACCTCGGCATTCGCCCCATCAAGAAGATGACCACCACCGCCACCGAGATCGCCGCCGGCGACCTCACCGCCAGAGTTCCCGAAGACAGCGGACAGGGCACCGAAGCGGGCGAACTGGCCGTTGCACTGAACCTGATGCTCGGCCAGATCGAAGGAGCGCTCGACGAACGGGCCGCCTCCGAGGAACGGCTCCGCCGATTCGTCGCCGACGCCTCGCACGAACTCCGCACACCGGTCACCACGATCCGCGGCTATGCCGAGCTGTACCGCCACGGCGGTCTTCGCGACGACACGACCCTCGACGACGCGATGCGACGCACCGAACAGGAGGCCACGCGAATGGGTCGCCTCGTCGAAGACATGCTCACGCTGGCCAAACTCGACGAGCGACGGCCGCTCGACATTCGCCCAGTCGACCTGGCACAACTCGCGCGAGACGCCGCTCTCGACGCACGAGCGGCGTGGCCGACCCGCACGATCATCGCCGAACACCTCGACGACCCGGTGGCGATCGTCGGCGACGAGGACCGCCTTCGCCAGGTCGTCACCAACGTCGTCGGCAACGCACTCGTCCACACCGACCAGGACGTCGCCGTCACCATCCGGCTCACTCACACCGCGACCTCAGCGCTGCTCGACGTCGAAGACACCGGCGACGGCATGCCGCCCGAGATCGTCGAACGCGTCACCGAACGGTTCTTCCGCTCCGACCCTGCTCGATCACGCCACCGCGGTGGCAGCGGGCTCGGCCTCGCCATCGTCGACGCCGCAATGACCGCCCACGGCGGCCACGTGACCATCGACAGCGAACCCGGGACCGGAACGACGGTGCATCTCGAGTTTCCGATCGCCGCTGGCTGACACCCATCGCTGGCGGCGAGCTGCCGAGGGACCCTCGGAGCACACGGCCATGACGGGAAGGACAGCCTCGTGCCCCAGCACGACCGGTCTGGCCCGAGATGAGCAACAACGAGGGGGCGCCGACGCTGCTGAGGGAGATCTCGCCGGCGAGCACCACTGCGGAACAGCCCGTGCGAACTCGTCGACGTGCCCGGGGCGGGATTTGAACCCGCACTCCACGTGAGTGGAAGGGGGGTTTAAGCCCCCCGCGTCTGCCAGTTTCGCCACCCGGGCCGGTGCCCGACCGACACTACGCGACCCGATCGGCGACCCCCCAGGCCTCATCCCGTTTGCGTTGCACTTCGGGTGACCCGGTCCACCCGAATCTGCGCCCAAACGGGAGTTGGGAAGC
The DNA here is from genome assembly GCA_963828415.1 of Ilumatobacteraceae bacterium. Lineage (GTDB taxonomy): Bacteria > Actinomycetota > Acidimicrobiia > Acidimicrobiales > Ilumatobacteraceae > Sva-07. The sequence goes on along the minus strand of CAWHEI010000009.1, from coordinate 113,815 downwards.
GCGGTCAGAGGGCGGCGTCGTCGACCCAGCTGCCGTGGAAGCCGAACGGCACCCGCTGGGGCAGGTGCACCCGCGCAACCGGGTCGGTGCCAGGCGCGGATCCGTCGAGAATCACGAGGTCGGAGCGGTCGTCGGCGGCGTCGTACACGAGGCCGACCACCCATCCCTCGTCCTCACCGGATGCGTCGTCGTCCTGGACGAACACGAACTCGCCCGGGAAGCTGTTCGGACCGAAGTCGTAGGTCTGCTGCTCACCGGTCTGGAAGTCCCACTTGACGACGTTGCCCGGATCGACGATGGCCCCGGCGCCGCCACCACGAGGGGCTACACCCCACCCATAGCGATGCTTGAGTCCGACGACCCGATCGTCGACTCGGGGGAACGCGTGCGAGTCACCGTCGAGTTGCTGCTCGCCGACCGCGCCCGTCGCCAGATCGAAGGTCCAGCGGTGCATGTAGCAGGGCTCGCCGTCCTCCATCGATGTGCGCCACATCGAGGCGTGACGCCCGACGTCGCACACCACCGTGTCACCCTCGACATAGGCGTTGAGGGGGTGGAACACGTAACACGGGTCGACCTCGAACCATCGGATGTCGGCGTTGGTCCCCATCCTCGGCATGATCCCGATGCGGGCGCCGTAGTTGTCGTCCCACTTCAGCGGCGCCTGCAGATTCGACAGGTCGAACACCACCGGCAGGTCCATGAAGATCGCGTGGTCGCGGGTGATCATGAAGTCGTGCATCATCGTGCCGGCGGGCACGTTGATCTCGGCCGAGTGCACGAGCGCACCGGACGCGTCGAGCACGTGGTACGTGAGGAACGGCGCCACGGGTGAGTAGCCGAAGAAGTGCAACTCGCCGGTCTCGGGGCACAGCTTCGGATGCGCAGTGAAGGCCGTGGTCAGCTTGCCGTCGAAGTTGTCGCAGCCGATCGTGTCGAGCTCGGGACTCAACTCGTACGGGAGATGGCCCTCCTCGAGCGCCCAGATTCGACCGGCGTGCGCCAGCACGTGCGTGTTCGCCGCACTCGCGGTGGGGTCGAACATCGCTTCGGGATCGGTCGCTTCGAGACCGGTGCGCAGCTTGGTGGTCTGCACGTAGCGGTTGCGGTACCACTCGGCCTTGCCACCGTCGAGGCGGATGCCGTGCACCATCCCGTCGCCGAAGAACCAGTGCCCCGCAGTTCCCGACTTCGGGTTCGAGCCGTTGCGCAGGTAGCGCCCCGACAGCGACGGCGGAATGACTCCCGTGACCGGGAGATCGAAGGCGGTCAGTTCATCGGCGACCGGCGCATAGTTGCCGGCGAGGAACCACGGTTGGGACGAGGACTGGCGCTCTTCGAGATCGGTCATCGTGCAATTGTGACCGCGCCGCCCACCCCACCGACGAGCCGGACGCTCGCTACTGGCCGCCGGACACCGTGATGGTCTGGCCGGTCACCCAACTGCCCATCTCGCTGGCGAGGTAGAGCGCCGCAGAGGCGATGTCGTCGGGGGTCCCGAGGCGCTTCATCGGGGTGCGCTTCTCGGCGACCTGTTCGAGCGATGCGACGTCCATGTCGAGTGCGGTCATCATCACTTCGGTGGGCACCATGCCGGGGGCGACACCATTGACGCGAATCCGCGGCGCCAACTCCATCGCCATCGTGAGCGTGAGCGCGTTCACGCCGGCCTTGGCTGCCGAGTAGTGGCCGCTGCCGAGCACCGCTCGCGTGGCGGCCGGCGAGGTGATGTTGATGATGCTGCCGCCGTCGTTCAACCGCTCGGACGCCACCACCGACGCGGCCCACACAGCGGTGAGGTTCAGCGACAGGCAAGCATCCCAGTCGCTCGCATCGAGCTTGACGAGCGGCGAACGGACCGTCGAGCCGCCGGCGTTGTTGACCCAGATGTCGAGGCCGCCGAACGCCTCGATCGCAGCGTCGGCGAGCGCGATGAGCGCCGCGCGGTCGGTGACGTCGGTCGGCACGGCGAGCGCGCTCCCACCCGATGCGTTGATCTCGTCCGCGACGCGCTGGACGCGATCGACGTGTCGTGCGGCGACGACGACGGCCGCGCCAGCCTCGGCATACGCCTTGGCGATGCCCTCGCCGATGCCCTGGCCGCCTCCGGTGACGACGGCAACCTTGCCGCTCAGATCGAAACTCTGCATGTCGTGCTCTCTCTCGTGGGTCGTTCGTGAATGATCGTGAATGCGTGTGGGCGATGAGGGCGGGCGGGCGTCAGCCCGCGGCGCCGATGGCCGTCTCGGCGAACTGGTCCATCCGGTCGAGCCCGCCGTCACCCATGAAGAAGAACGCCGGCACCATGATCCGCCCGACGCCGAGTTCGATGAACTTCTCGACCCCGGCAGCGGGGTCGGTCATCTGCGTGCTGAACATCGCGTTGATCTCGATCGAGTCGGGATCTCGGCCTGCGTCCTCGGCGGCCTGCCGGACCCGCTTGATCAACCCGGCCAGACGGTCGACGTCACCCTCGCCTGGGAAGTAGCCGTCGGCGAGACGCGCGGCGCGTCGAATGGCGACGTCGCTGTCGCCGCCGACGAGGATCGGAATCGTCGGCTGCACCGGGCGCGGGCTGCACGTGACCTTGCCGAAGTCGACGAACTCGCCGTGGAACTCGACTTCGGGGCCGGACCACAGCGTGCGCATCGCCTCGATGTACTCGTCGTTGCGGGCGCCGCGACGCGCCCACGGAACACCGAGGGCATCGAACTCCTCCTCGAGCCAACCGACGCCGAGGCCGAGTTCGACCTTGCCGCCCGACAGTTGGTCGAGCGTCGCCAGCTCCTTGGCCAAGATCAGCGGGTTGCGCTGCGGCACGATCAAGATGCACGTGCCCAGGCGCATCGTCGGTGCTGCGGCGGCAGCGAATGCCAGCCAGATCAACGGATCGGGGATCGGCGTGTCGGGCTGGGCGGGGATCTTGCCGTCCTTCGTATACGGATACGACGACTCGATCACCGATGGCATGATGACGTGCTCGCCGCCCCACAGCGACTCGAAACCCGCCGCCTCGGCGCGTCGGCAGATCTCGAGTGTTGCTGCGCCGTCGATGGCAATGCTGCTGGCGAACGCCAGCCCGATCTTGATCGTCATGTCGGATCCTTCCAGTCGAAAGAGAGAAATTTACTCGTGGTACGTTTCCGGCGACGACTCGGAGGGGGACGCCATGACCGATCAACCCGTTGACTACGAAGACCTGACATCGATGCAGCTCGATGCCGAGGCCCTTGCGGCCTTGGTCGAGCCCGGCGGTGAGTGCATCTTCAACTGGACCAACTCGCAGGGATATCCCGTCGGCGTCGTGGTCGCCTACGTGTGGCGCGACGGCAAGTTCTGGACCACGTGCGCCGACCGGCGCAAGCGCGTTCCGGCGTTGAAGAAGCGGCCGCAGTCGGGCATCGTGATCAACCGCGGTGGCAAGACCGCGTCGTACAAGGGCGACTCGATCGTGCACGCCAACGGCGATCCCGGCTTCGACGAACTGAAGTCGTGGTTCTACGACACGCTGTCGGGTGTCGCATCGAGCCCGGACGACACCTACCGCCAGGCGTTCCGCAAGTTCCTCGACTCGCCGCACCGGGTGATCATCGAGACCGAAGCGAACCTCGTCGTCGCGTTCGACACGGTGAAGTTCGCGTCGTTCACCAACGAAGCGATCAACGCCGGCCAAGCCGACTGACGATTACATCGCGGGTCTGACCCGTGTTGTAATCGGATTACATCAGGGGTCAGACCCGCGATGTAATCAGCCGCGGCCGACGACGGCGTCGCCGACCACGGACGGATGCACATCGCCCATGATTCTGGGTCCGAGATGTTCCGGGATCAGTCCGAGGCCGGCGTCGGCGGCGGCCGTGCGATCGCGCCGGGGTTCGTCGCAGTCGATCATCGTGTCCTGCACCGCAAGACCGAGCGCACGGTGCGCCGCCATCACGGTGCCACGGTCGAGCGGGATCGGCACCGGTTCGCCAGCGCCGAGCGTGCCCGCACGTTCGCGGATCCGGTCGGCGGCATCACTCGACGTCTGATCGAGCGGCTCAGCGACAGCGCGCGTGGCGTCGGTCACCTCTGACCCGTGGGGGCGCACGCCGTTCTGCTGAGCTGCTGTCATGCAGTTCGGCATCTTCTACGAACACCAACTCCCGAAGCCGTGGAGCGACGACGACGAGTTCCGTCTGTTGCGCGACGCGCTCGACCAGGTCGAGCTCGCCGACCGGCTCGGCTTCGACTATGCGTGGGAAGTCGAGCACCACTTCCTCGACGAATACTCGCACTCGTCGGCACCGGAGGTGTTCCTCGCTGCCGCCGCTGCTCGCACTCGGCGGATCCGGCTCGGCCACGGCATCCGCCAGGTGATCCCCAAGTACAACCACCCGGCGCGCACCGCCGAAGGTCTGGCCACGCTCGACCTGATCTCCGACGGTCGCGTCGACTTCGGCATCGGCGAAGGTGCGACCCGATTGGAGCTGCACGGCTTCGACATCCCCGCCAAGCAGAAGCGGGCGATGGCGCTCGAAGCGGCCGAGCAGATCGCCAACATGATGGTGCTCGACCCGTATCCCGGCTACGAGTCCGACACGTTCGCCATGCCGTGCCGCAACGTGCTGCCCAAGCCGCGCCAGAAGCCGCATCCGCCGATGTGGATGGCGTGCACGAATCGCGACACGATCAAGGTCGCTGCCCGCAACGGCATCGGCGCGCTGGCGTTCAGCTTCGTCGACCCCGACGAAGCCAAGTCGTGGGTCGACGTGTACTACGACATCATTCGCAGCGACGAGTGCGTGCCGCTCGGCCACACGGTCAACGCCAACATCGCGCTCGTCACCGGGTTCTCGCTGCACGAGGATCGCGCCGAGGCGATCCGCCGCGGCCAGGAAGGCTTCGAGTTCTTCGGCTACGCGCTCAACGCGCTCGTCGCCCACGATCAAGTGCCGGGACGCACCGACCTGTGGGGCGAGTTCCAGGCTCGCCGTTCCGCGGACAGTGTCGAGCGCAAGATCGCCGCCGCCGACGAGCAGGGCGAGTCGTTCGCCAGCTGCATCGGCACGCCCGCGGACGCGTCGAGGTATCTCCGTCAGATGCGTGACGTGGGCGTCGACCAGGTGATCTTCATCCAGCAGGCAGGCCGCAACGCGCACGCCGACATCTGCTCGTCGCTCGAGCTGTTCGCGTCGGACGTGATGCCCGAGTTCGCCGCCGACGAGGCCGAGCGGAGCGCCCGAAAGGCCGCCGACCTCGCCCCATTCGTCGAGGCCGCGCTCGCCCGCAAGACGTGGATGCAACCACTGGCCGACGCCGACATCCCGGTCGTGCGCGCCTCGGTCGCCAAAGCGCAAACCGCCGGCTCCCTCGCCTGAAGTTCCCCGAGCCCGGGTCTCCGGGAACAAGCGTGGTTCCCGGAGACCCGGGCTGGGGGAACCACGACTGGGTCAGTCGGCGATCTTGCGACTCATGTTCTCGTGGTAGTGAGCGAGCTTGCACTCGCGGTCGTTGAGGATGTGCTTGGTGTAGCCGCTCGACCGTCGGGTACGTGCGAGCTGGTCGTAGATCTCGATGTCCTCGGCGACAACACCCTTGAGCACCTCCCAGTGCGCCATCGTGCGGGCGTGATACTCCGCGTACTCCGGGTCGTCGAGGTCGCCGGGGTAGATCAGCTGCCAGCAGAGGAATCGGGTGCGGTCGACGTCGATCGGGATCGGGTTGAAGACCTGGACGTGTTCCGGGTTGCAGTTGAACACCGTGTTGGGGAACACGACGTAGTGGCAGATCGCGTAGCGATGGTGGTCGGGATTCTCGGCGAGCTTGTCGAGATTGCTCGCCCTCGGCACGAAGCACATGTAGTTGTCGCCGACGATGTGGAACGAGGTGTTGCGTGCCGCTTTCGTCCACGACGAGTCGACGTGGTGCAGCTGCTTGGTGTGGTAGATCTCGTTGAAGCCGTCGACGATCGCCTTGTAGTTGACCGGCACGTCCCACTCGAGCACCTCGTGGAGGATCATGTCCTCCATCCGGAACCGGCCGAGGTCGGCTCCGATCTCGCGGCCGATCGCGTCGATCAACGGCGGTGCGGCGTCGGGTCCGGCGAGGTTGATCCACACCCAGCCGCCCCACTCGTCGGCGGCGACCGCGGGCGAGCGCACGCCGTCGAGGTCGGCGGGGTCGAAGTCGTCTCGGTCGGGCACGCCGACGACCACGCCGGTCGTGTCGTACACCCATCCGTGATAGGGACACGTGAATCGTTTGGCACCGCATCCGACGAGCTCGCCGACGAGCGCCGGTCCACGGTGCTGGCAGACGTTGTGGAACGCAGCGAGCGAGCCGTCGGCCTGGCGGGTGACCACGACGGTTTCACCGTGGCCTTCGAATGTCAGCCAGTCGCCGGTGCCGGCGAGTTGGTCCGAGCGGCCGGCGAGGATCCAGTGAGCGCCGAGCACCCGCTCGCGCTCCAGCTCGAATCGCATCGGGTCGGTGTAGACGTCGCGCGGCATCGTGCTCGGCCCGTAGTCGGGGACGAGCTGCACACTCGGGCCAAGCCGGACCGGGACATCGCCTCGTGTCGGTACGTGCACCATGTGAACCTCACTCGCTTCGCTCGCTCGGGACGTTTGCGTTGCACTTCGGGTGGGACGGGTCACCCGAATCTGAGTGCAAACGGGGTTTCGGACGCCTATTTCTAACAGTTGTGATATTTTGCGTCAATGCCGAAGATCGTCGACGCAGATCAACGCCGTCAGGAACTGGCTGAGGCAACCGCCCGCGTGATCGCCCGTGCCGGGGTCGATGCAGCGTCGATGCGCGAGATCGCCGCCGAGGCCGGCTGGACCACCGGCACGCTCGTGCACTACTTCGCGAACAAGCACGAGCTGCTCGATTTCACACTGCGCGCCTCGATCGAACGGCGCAGCGCCCAGCGTTCCGAACGCGTCGACCTCTCCCCCGCCGAGGCGCTCCGCGCGACGCTGACCGGCGCGTTGCCGACCGACGACGACACGAGAGTCCACTGGATCGTCACCGTCGCGCTCGCCGGCGCGGCCGCAAGTGACACCGCACTCGCTGCCACCCAGCGCGAGGCGTATCGTGACTACCGCAGCTACTTGATCGAGCTGCTCGCGGCGATGCCCCTGATCGACGACGAGCACGTCGAGGCCGAACGATTGATCGGGCTGGTCGACGGCATCGCCCTCCAGGCGCTGTTCGATCCGGAGTCCTGGCCGGCCCAACGGCAACTCCGTGCGCTCGACGCCGGTCTGTTCGGGGAGGTGCTGACCTCATGATCGCTCCGCGCTCGCTCGGCCCCGACGATCTCGTGTTGAGCCACTTCACCCTCGACCGCAATCACCCGCTCGACGACCGGATCCGTGCCGCCGCTTCCGCGGGGTTCGCCGCGATCGGGCTGTACGCCGGGCAGTTCCTGAAGCTGCGAGAGGAAGGCCTCACGGTCGAGCAGCTCCGCGAGATGCTCGATGCCGCCGACGTGTGCCTCGCCGAGATCGAGGTGCTGTCCGGCTGGGGATCGACGACACCGAGCGCCGACTACTGGCGATTCGAGGACGTCGTGTGGGAACTCGTCGACGAGTTCGAGTGTCGGTACGTTCAGGCAATCGGACCGTACGAGGGTTCGATCGCCGACGCCGCCGCACGGTTCGGCGACGTGTGTGATCGTGCTGCTGATCATGGCGCCGTGGTGGGCCTGGAGTTCCTCCCGTTCACGAACATCGTCGATGCCGCGGACGCGCTCGAAATCGTGGAGGCTGCCGACCGACCGAACGGCGGCGTCTGCGTCGACATCTGGCACCACGCTCGCGGCGCGAACGACGTCGACCTGATCCGCGCGATCCCGCCCGAGCTGATCACCGGGATCCAGATGAGCGACGGGCCGCGAAGACCCACACTGGCCGACTACAAGGACGATTGTCTGCGCCATCGGGTCGCGCCGGGCGACGGAGAGTTCGGCGCCGTCGACTTCGTGCGGACGCTGATCGACCTGGGCGTCGACGTGCCGTGGTCACTCGAAGTCTGCGACGACGACGTGTGGGGTCGCCCCGGCGCCGACCACGTCAAACATGCCGCCGACGGCATGCGCCGAGTGCTCGCCGAGGCCCGACACGTTCATCGCAAGGAGACGACATGAGCACCGACCTGCACGGAACCACCGCCATCGTCACCGGGGCGACGGGAGGCATGGGACGGGCGATCACCGCCCGGCTCGCCGCTGCCGGCGCCCAGGTGATCGCAACCGATTTGTCGGACGCGGGCGCTGACGAACTGATGGCGACCGCGCCGGATTCGATCCACTTCGTTGCTGCTGACGTCAGCGTCGCGGACGAGATCGCCGGAGTCGTCGCTGCGGCGATGAGTCGCACCGGACGGCTCGACTCGTCGGTGAACGCAGCGGCGATCGAATTCGAGACCGTGCCGCTTGCCGAGTGCACAGACGACGACTTCGACCGGATGATGCGTATCAATGTTCGCGGGGTGTTCTTGTCGATGAAGCACGAGATCACCGCGATGTTGGAGGCCGGCCGACCCGGCTCGATCGTCAACATCGCATCGAGCAACTCGTTCCGCCCGCAGCACGATCAGCCCGCCTACACGGCGAGCAAGCACGCCGTGCTCGGCCTCACCCGAAGCGCCGCGTTCGACTATGCGAGACAGGGCATTCGCGTGAACGCGATCTGCCCGGGCGCGATCGACACGCCGATGCTGCGCAACGCGATGGAGCGCCGCGGTCGCAACGCCGACGACGTCGCCGCACGCTTGAGTCCGATCGGTCGTTTCGGCGAGCCCACCGAGATCGCGGCTGCCGCGCTGTGGCTGGTCTCGTCGGCGTCGTCGTTCACGACCGGACACGCCCTCGCCGTCGACGGCGGCATGCTCGCCGGCTGACTGTCTCACCAGGCACCCGAACGACGTTTGCGTTGCACTCCCCGTGGACCGGGTCACCGGAATCTGAGCACAAACGAAGTAGGCAGGCGGCCGACCACCACCAACCACGTTTGTGTTGCATTCCGGGTGGACCGGGTCACCCGGAATGCAACACAAACGTGGTTCGGGCTCGGGGTCACGGGCGGCCCGGCGGTACGGTCGCCGCCGGGGAACAACCGACAGAGGGGGCCGATGTGCTCGATTACGTGATCAAGGGTGGAACGATCGTCGACGGAACCGGTGCACCCACGACGACCGGCGACGTCGGAGTTCGCGACGGTGTCATCGTCTCCGTCGGCGACACCATCACCGAGTCTGCGACCGAGACGATCGACGCCGACGGGGCGATCGTGACGCCCGGGTGGGTCGACGTTCACACGCACTACGACGGCCAGGTGAGCTGGGACGACGTGATGGACCCGTCGGCCGGCAACGGCGCGACCACGATCGTGATGGGCAACTGCGGCGTGGGCTTCGCGCCGGTGCGCCCCGGCGGCGAACAGACCCTCATCGAGTTGATGGAAGGCGTCGAGGACATCCCCGGCACTGCGCTGTACGAAGGTATGGAGTGGGGCGCGTGGGAGTCGTTCCCCGACTACATGGACTACATCGGGGGCCGCCGGTACTCGCTCGACATCGGCGCCCAGATCGCGCACGGCGCGGTGCGCTACTACGTGATGGGCGAGCGCGGCAGCGCGAACGAGGACGCCACGGCCGAGGACATCGACGCGATGGCGACGCTCGTCGCGCAAGCCGTCGAGGCCGGTGCCGTCGGATTCAGCACGTCGCGGACGATCGGTCACCGGTCGCTCCACGGCGCACCGGTGCCCGGCACGTTCGCTCCGCTCGACGAGCTCGTGGCGATCGCCGAGGCGATGGGCCGCACCGGCAAGGGCGTGTTCGAGATGATCCCGGCGGGCACCGTCGGCAAACTCGAGGGTCTCGGCGGCGAACGCTTCACCCCGCACGAGGAGTTCGCGTTGATGGAAGCAGTCGCCAAGCGCGGAGGCCGCCCTGTCACGTTCACGCTCGTGCAATCACCGGACTACGACCAGGACCTGTGGCGCGAGATCCTCGACCTCACCGCCGACGCGAACGCATCGGGTGCGCAGATGCACCCGCAGGTCTCGTCACGTCCGATCGGGTTCGTCACCGGCCTCGAGAGCTACCACGCCTTCCAGCGCCGGCCGACGTACATGGCCATTGCACACCTTCCGCTCGCGGACCGCGTGCGCGAGATGTCGAAGCCCGAGGTCAAGGCGGCGATCCTGTCCGAGGCCGATGTTCCCGTCGCCGAGTCGGGATCGATGGCCAACCTGTACAGCTTGTTCCAGATGGCCGCGCCGATGATGTACCCGCTCGCCGATCCGGTCGATTACGAGCCGACGATGGACCAGACCCTCGGGGCACGGATGGCCGCCACCGGGCGCGAGCCCTTCGACGTGCTGTACGACTTCCTGCTGGAGAACGACGGGCATGCGATAGCGGCACTGATGGGCGGCAACGACATCGCGGAGCGCCAGGACGTGTTGCGCGAGATGTTGTTGGATCCGAACACCGTCACCGGCCTGAGCGACGCCGGCGCCCACGTCACGTTGATCTGCGACGCGACGATGCCGACAACGCAGCTCACCTACTGGGTGCGCGACCGCAAGCGCGGCGCGCGCCTGCCGCTGGAGTTCGTGGTGGCGAAGCAGACCGCCCGCAACGCACGGCTCTACGGGTTGAGCGACCGAGGCGTGCTGGCCCCCGGCATGCGCGCCGACATCAACGTGATCGACCTCGACAATCTCACCGTCGCTCCCCCGAGGGCTCATCACGACCTGCCCGCTGGCGGCACCCGGTTGATCCAGCCGGTCCAGGGCTACCTCGCCACGATGGTCAAGGGCCAGGTCACCCGTCGCCACGACGCCGACACCGGCGCTCGCCCCGGCACCCTCGTGCGCAGCACCTGACGATTACATCGCGGGTCTGACCCCTGTTGTAATCGTCAGACGGGCGAGGCGATCAGGAAGTCGGAGATCTGCGAATCGGGCGCGCCGGCGTCGGCGTAGTTGTCGGCGCTGCGCGCATCGATGTAGTCGCGGAACACGAACGAGCGGTACCTGGGTTCACCGCCGAGTTCGGCGATCGGCTCGACGACGCAATCACGCGGCGGGTTGAGGAAGTACGGGATGCTCATCCGGGTGCTCGTGGTCATCGGCAACACCCGGTGCACCGCCGCTCGGTACTGATCGTTGCTCCACACCTGCATGCAGTCGGCGAGGTTGACGACGATCGTGCCCGGCCGAGGCTCGACGTCGATCCAACCGTGATCGGCCGACTCGGCCTGCAGACCGCCGACGTCGTCCTGGATCAGCAGCGTGATGAGCCCGAGGTCGGTGTGATGCCCGAGTGCCACGTCGGCCAGAGCCGCCAACCCGTCCCGCTGGTCCTCGGGTACGGGGTCGCCGACCGTGTAGTGGTTGAGGCGCATGTTGCTCGTGGTGCGGTCACCTCGGTGTTCAGCGAGCGCTGCGCCCGACAGTCCGAGTGCAGTCAGAACGAGCTCGGTCGCCCGGAGCGCAAGGTCGCTGCACGCGTCGTAGTGCTCGGCGATCGCATCGTGGAAGCCGTCCAGCTCGGGCCAGCGGTTGTAGTGCCTCGCCCGGCCCTGGGTCGGGTCGACCAGGTCGAAGACCTCCTTGTGATCGCGCACCCGCTTCGTGAGTTCGCGTTCGTTGTAGCCGAGCGGGTTGCGTCCGTCGCGACGGACCGCGTCCTTCACGTCGAACGGACTGTCGAAGAACTGGCGGGCCGCGGCAAACGTCCTGGCGATCACGTCGTCGAGGCCGTGGCCGGTCAGGAGGAAGAAGCCGTGGTCACGACACGCCCGATCGAGGTCGGCGAGTGACGTGGCGCCAGGGTCGCGTATGTCGACGACGGGAACGAGATCCATCGCTGAACCCTATGGCACCGGTTGTGGTGGGTCCCGGCTCGGGCCGGCATCGGCGGCGCAGCGTTTGCGCCCGGATGGTCGATCCGATCAGCCGAGCGACACGCCGCCGTACGCGACCCCGGACAGGTGGGCCATCTCGCGGTCGAACGTCGTGAGATCGTCGACCGTGAACTGGTCGAGGCGGTCATGGCCGCACGCTCGGGCGAGCACCACCATCAACTCGACAGCGGACTCGAGGAACTGCGCGAGCCGACGGGCCGACTCGTCGACCACCAGACGCGACCGCAGGCCAGGCTTCTGGGTGGCGATGCCGACCGGACAGTTGTCGGTGTGGCACGCCCGCATCCCGAGGCACCCGATCGCCTGGATCGCTGCGTTGCTGATCGCCACCGCATCGGCTCCGAGCGCCAGCGCCTTGGCGAAGTCGGCAGGCGTTCGCAGCCCACCGGTGATCACGAGCGTGACGTGGTCGGCACCGACACGGTCGAGGTGGCGCCGTGCCCGTGCGAGCGCCGGGATCGTCGGCACCGAGATGTTGTCGCGGAACACGAGCGGCGCCGCGCCGGTCCCTCCGCCACGGCCGTCGAGGATCACGTAGTCCACACCGATCCGCAACGCTGCGTCGAGGTCGGCTTCGATGTGCTGGGCCGAGAGCTTCGCTCCGATCGGGATACCGCCGCTCGCGGCCCGAACGTCGTCGGCGAGGGCACGGAAGTCGGCGTCGGATACGAGGTCGGTGAACGTCGCCGGCGAGACGGCATCGGTGCCCTCGTCGAGGCCACGCACCTCGGCGATGCGGCCCGTGACCTTGTTGCCGGGCAGATGGCCCCCGGTGCCGGTCTTGGCTCCCTGTCCGAACTTGAAGTGGAACGCCTGCACGTCGCGGACCTTGTCGAGCGACCACCCGAACTTGCCCGACGCCAGCTCGTACAGATAGCGGCTGTTCGCATCGTGTTCCTCGGGCAGCATGCCGCCCTCACCCGAGCAGATGCCGGTCCCGGCGAGCTGAGCGCCGGTCGCCAGCGCGGTCTTCGCCTCCTGCGACAGCGCACCGAAACTCATGTCGGAGACGAACAGTGGGATGTCGAGCCGCAGCGGTGACGCCGCTCCCGGTCCGATCAGCACATCGGTCGCCACCGACACGTCGTCGAGCAAGGGCTTGCGGTCGAGCTGCGCCGTGACGAACTGGATCGAGTCCCATTTCGGCAGCTGATCGCGCGGGACACCCATCGCGGCGACCGGTCCATGGGCGCCCGTCGAGCCGGACCCGAGCCGCTGGATCAGACCGACGTGCGGTTCCTCGGGCGATCCGTGGACGTCGGCGAACTCGCCGAGGTAGGCCGAGCGGTCGTACGGCTGCGGGTGCTCCTGCTCCCATGCCTCGACCTCGTCGAGATCGACGTGGAGCTTCCCGTCGGCGACCCACGACGCGAAGCGATGCAGTGCTTCACCGTTGTTGTAGGCCGACACGCCCGAGTCCAAGCGGTAGTCCCAGCCGTGCACGCCACAGATCAGGTTCGGACCATCGACGCTCCCGTCGGCGAGTTTGACCCCGCGGTGCAGACATCGGCCGTACAGCACCGAGTGGTCGTCGGCCGACGGGCCGAATCGCACCACGACGAGGTCCACGGTCGAGACGAGCACACCGAGCGGCGCGTCGACCTCGAGGTCGTTCCAGGTGGCGATCGGATGAGCGTGCACAAAGGGCTCCTCGAAGGGGTCGGTGGGGTCAGAGGGGTTGGAGGTCGCCGGGGACTACCCGGAACGGAGCGCGACGATGCCCTGCAGGAAGAACTCGACCGCACGATGGATGGGATCGTCGGCGACGTCGAGTTCGGAGCGCCGCAGCACCGCACCGAATGGAGCGTTCCAGTAGTCGGTCGTTCCGGGCCGGCCGGCATCCCACGGCCCGACGTAGAGATAGGGCTCGTCGCAGTAGCCGTCGCCCGCTGCCGCGCCGAGGTTCGTGCGCACACCCGGAGCGGCGTCGAGGTCGATGCCGTAGTCGAAGTGCTCGGGCCACAGCCGTCCGACGGACGCAGCCGCCGCTGGCACCGAGGCCACCGCTTCGTCGATCGCTCGCTGGCCGAGGAGGTACCACTCCCCCAGCACCTGGACCGCCGTGCTGTCGAGTACGAGCATCTCGTCGGGGTCGCCGAGCGGCGGCGTGTCTCCGCCGACCCAGAACTCGGGGTCCGGTTCGAATCCGATCGCCGCACACAGCCCGCCGATCGAGTTGCCGGCGACGGTGACCACCTCGGTCGTCGCTTCTGCGGTGTGGATGTCGACACCGCCAACGCGCTCGACGAACAGCGAACCCCCGACGAGCCGGATGCGCTCGCGTTGCGGTCCGACGGGCGGTGTCCCGAAGCCTCCGGGCGACGCCACGAGGTCGAACAGGCCATCGTGTCGGCACCGGGCCTGGCTGAGCACGTGGGTGGCGAGGCGTTGCATCGTGGTCCGCTGCGCCGTCCAGTCGTGTGGGAGTGGATGGAAGTTCGAACCGGCACCGGACATCCTCCGGACCCTAGGCGCGGTCCGCTCGCTCGATCCCCGATCGGCGCGGAACTCCGACGAAACACTGGTGCCCCTCTGGAATCCTCGCCGGCGTGACACCGTCGCCGTGAGGAGTTCTACGATCTCGCAATGCAACCACTTGCGGGCGTCCGGGTCGTCGAAGCGGGGCAGATGATCTCGGCACCGATGGCCGGCGTGATCATGGCCGAGCAGGGCGCCGAGGTGATCAAGGTGGAACTCGCTGACGGCGTCGGAGACCGCCTGCGTCAGCTCGGCACGTCGCGCAACTCGGTCAGTGTGCTGTTCAACGGCGTCAACCGCGGCAAGCAGTCGGTCACGCTCGACACGAAACACCCCGATGGGCTCCAGGCGCTGCTCGATCTCTGCGCGACCGCCGACGTGTTCCTGCAGAACTTCCGCCCCGGTGCCGCCGATCGGATGGGGGTCGGCGAGGCGCAGGTGCGAGCGATCAATCCAGACATCATCTACGTGTCGGTGTCGGGATTCGGGAGCACCGGCCCGAAGGCCGAACAGAAGGTCTACGACTACGTGATCCAGGCGATGACCGGGATGGCCGACCTGCAGCAAGGCGACACCGGAGCGCCGCAGCTGGTGCGCCAGTTCGTCATCGACAAGACGACGGCGATCACGGTGAGCCAGGCGATCACCGCTGCGCTGTTCGCCCGCGAGCGCGGACACGGCGGCCAGCACGTCGAGCTGTCGATGCTCGACATCGGGCTCTGGTTCTTCTGGCCCGACGGGATGATGGACCGCTCGCTGCACGGCGAGGGCGTGGCCGAGGCGTCGCACTTCGCCGACATGTACTCGATCCGACCGACCCGTGACGGCGCCGTTGCGTTCGTCGCCAGCGGAAATCGGACGTGGCCGAACCTGTGCCGCGCCTTCAAGCCTGAGCTGCTCGACGACCCGCGCTTCACCACGATGCGCGACCGCGACGTCAACGGCGAGGCGCTCGCGGCGATCTTCGACGAGGCGGTCGGAGGGCTCACCACGGCCGAGGCGATGCAACGGATGGTCGACAACGACGTGCCAGGTGCTCGCGTCGTGCGGCGCGACGAGGTCGCCGACGATCCGCAGGTGATCCACAACGGATCGCTCGTCCACCTCGACGACGGACCGATCGGAGCCAGGGTCGAAGCACGCCCGCCGGCGATCTTCAGCGGCGGCGAACGGGCAGTGCCGTCAGCTGCGCCGGCGCTCGGCGCCGACACCGACGCCGTGCTCACGTCGCTCGGCTACGACGACGCCCGCATCGCCACCCTGCGCGCCACCGGCGTCCTCGGCCCCACCGCCTGACCCGCCCCGACCCCGGCCCCAGCCCCGTTTGCGTTGCGATTCCGGTGACCCGGTCCACCGAAATCGCCACGCAAACGTTGGCATGCGTACGTTGAGGCGATGAAGTACACAAAGCTCGGCAATTCCGGTCTCGACGTGTCACGCATCTGTCTCGGGTGCATGAGCTTCGGCGCATCCGATCAGGGCACGCACGCATGGTCGCTCGACGAGGCGACGTCGCGGCCGTTCATCCAGCAGGCGCTCGACGCCGGGATCAACTTCTTCGACACGGCCAATGTGTATTCGCTCGGCACGAGCGAGGAGTTCGTCGGGCGGGCGCTCGCCGACATGGCCAATCGCGACGAGATCGTGCTGGCGACCAAGGTCAACGGGCCGATGCGCGGCGGGCAGAACGCGATCGGGCTGTCGCGCAAGTCGATCATGGCCGAGATCGACCACAGCTTGCGACGGCTCGGCACGGACTACGTCGACCTGTACCAGATTCATCGATGGGACCATCGGACGCCGATCGAGGAGACGATGGAGGCGCTGCACGACGTCGTCAAGTCCGGCAAGGTGCGCTACATCGGCGCGTCGTCGATGTGGGCGTGGCAGTTCTCGAAGGCGCAGTACGTGGCCGAAGCGCACGGGTGGACGCAGTTCGTGTCGATGCAGAACCACTACAACCTGATCCAGCGCGAGGAAGAGCGAGAGATGATGCCGCTGTGCGTCGATCAAGGCGTCGGCGTGATCCCGTGGAGTCCGCTCGCGCGTGGGCGCCTGACGCGCGACTGGGACGAGGCGACCGCCCGGTCGGAGACCGACGAGTTCGGCAAGATGCTGTACTCGCCCGACGACAAGGTGATCGTCGACCGGGTCGCCGAGATCGCTGCGGAACGCGGTGTGTCACGCGCCCAGGTCGCACTGGCGTGGGTGTTGGCCAAGCCGTTCGTGACGTCACCGATCGTCGGTGCAACCAAGCCGTCGCACATCGACGATGCGGTCGCCGCGGTCGAGCTGGAGCTGACCTCCGACGAGATCTCCCGTCTCGAGGAGTCCTACACGCCGCACCCCGTCGTCGGCTTCCGCTGACCCGCCTCTCCCCGCCACGACCGTCATCCCGTTTGCGTTGCACTCCGGGCGGACCGGGTCGCCCGAATCTGCACACAAACGTCGGCGCACAGCCATCACACCGTTTGCGTTGCATTTTGGGTGGACCGGGTCACCCGCAGTGCAACGCAAACGGTGGTTGAGCGCCGGGCAGTGGGTCAGTGGATGACGGTGCCGAGGGTGCCGCAGCAGCCCATGTTGCGAGTTGCGGGCAGCAGCGAGCGCGAGCGGATCGCCGAGTCGGCGAGGCGGTCGGCGGCGCGTCCGCGGTCTGGCGACCAGAGTTCCTCGACCTGGGCACGCGAGCGCTCGAGGTCGGTTGCCGGATCACCGGCGAGGAGATCGAGCCAGTCTGCCGGCCGGTCGCCGAGCAACTCGACGGCTCGGTGATACAACGCACCGAGCGCCGACGGCCCATGCGCCTCGACCTCGGATCGCCAGTGGCCGAAGCCGGTGACGGCCGCGTCGCGGCGACGCATCGCTGCGTCCGGCGCGCCATCGGTCGTTCGGCCGTCGACCGGGAGATCAGCGATACCGCGGTAGGTCGCATCGTCGGCGAGGAGGTCGGGTTCGAATGCGAGGATCATGTCGCCGGCTTCAGGAAGCCCGGCGTTCGACATCAGCACGTACAGCTCGAGGCGGCCGTCGGTGTTGATCAGCCGATGGATCGTGCCCGGCGAGAACCAGGCAATGGTGCCCGCCACCAGCGGCGTCTCGTCGTAGCCCTCCCCCGACAGCGTGTGCACGGCGCCTTCGCCGGCGATCACCAGATACGCCTCGGTGCACACGGTGTGCAGGTGCGGTGATCCGCCGGCGAGCCCATCAGGGCCGACCGTGTCGTACACGCGCACGTGGCTCACCGATGTGCCGCCCGGTAGCGCCACCCCGAACTGCTCCCCCGGCGTCACAGCGCCACTCCCACCACGTCGCACCCCACGTTTGTGAGCAGATTCCGGCGAACCGGGTCACCCGAAGTGCAGCGCAAACGGGGTGGGGGCCGCCGAGTCACCGGGCCACCTCCGGGAGCCACGACGAGCGGGCGGGATGGTCGACGGCGAGCGGCAGTGTCTCGACCGAGCCGGTGCGTGCCGAGTGGTACCAGGCGGTCACCAACTCGAGCGATGCAGTTGCGTCGGCGAGCGTGACCGGGAACTCGCCGCCGTCGGCGAGCGCATCGACGAAGCCTTGGAACTGGCCGGTGTACTGCGAGCCGGACGGCGCGAGGTCGGCCCAGACCTGCTCGGCCTCCTCGGCGAACGCTGAGCGCCGGAACTCGAAGTTCCACGGTCCGGCGGCGGGGTCGTACGCCTCGGACGACGACGTGATCGTGACGTTGTCGAAGTGCCACACGAGCTGCGACGACTCCGACGCCGAGCCGAGCGTGACGTTCATCGTGACGAGCCCGCCGTCGGCCGTGCGTCCGATCGCCACAGCGCAGTCCTCGGTCTCGACGTCGTTGACACGGGTTGTCGCCATCGCACGAAGTTCGACGAGCGGGCCGGCCATCCACGTGAGCAGGTCGTGGTTGTGTATCGCGTGGCTGAGCACGCACCCGCCGCGCTCGCCGTCCCACGTGCCGCGCCAGGGCGCCTCGGCGTAGTAGCCCTTGCCTCGGCGCCACCACGTCGACGCCGACGCGGTGAACAGCCGGCCGGTGATGCCGGCGTCGATCAACGCTCGTGCTCGGGCGGCGCCATCGCCGAAGCGGTACTGGAAGATCGGCATGAACCGGGCGCCGGACGTGGCGGCGGCCCGATCGACGGCCTCGGCCAGGCGGTCGCACGCAGCGACCGAGTCGACGAGCGGCTTTTCGCAGATCACATGCACTCCGGCATCGAGGCATCGGATGATCTGTTCCTCGTGCATCGACGGCGGCGTGCAGAGGTCGATGACGTCGACGTGGTGCGGTGATGCCGAATCTCCGACCGCCGCGAGCAGCTCGTCGAGCGAGGCGACGCCGGGGATGCCCCAATCGGCCTCGCCCTTGGCCCGCCTGGCGTCGTCGACCTCGGCGAACACGGTCGCCGCGGCCCCCTCGACCGCCAGCCACGACAACAGGTGGCTCTGCCCGATGCCCATCCCGACCACACCGACGCGCAACTCGCTCATTGCGCCGACGCTACTGCTGCTCACCCGCGTCGCTCGCGACGCGATCTCGGTGAGATGCGTCCCGCCTTCCGGGACTCACGCCGCCGAGATTGCCTGCCCGCCGACGAGGATCGGGAACTGTCGTGTCGGCGCGTCCGCGAGTGAGCGGCCAGCCGGATCGCCGGAAACGGGGTCGCCGGTGACGATCGTCGCTCCATCAGGCGCGTACTGCAGGATGTAGGCCTTGCGGACGGCGTCGGTGATGTTCGGTCCGGTGAGGTGCGGGGTGAGCGACGAGAACACGACGATGCCGCCCCTGCCGACCGGCGCCGCGACCGCGTCGGCGTGCGACTCCACGATCTCCCAACCGAGCGGCTCGACGTATCGGTGGCGATAGGTGCCGCACCGGTGGAGCCCGGGGATCACCTGCGGGCACCCGTTGTCGACCGTTGCATCGGTGAGCGCCACCCAGCACGTGAGGTACTGCTGGGGTTCGACGAACGTGTACCCGTTGTCCTGGTGCCACGGGAAGCGGCGCGGCTTCTCGGGCTTCTTGTACACGGCCTGGTCCCAGTAGAGCCGGACGTCGGGTCCGATCAGGTCGTGGCACAGATCGGTGAACACCGGGTGGCGGGCGAACGCGGCGGCGATCGGTTCGCGCTCGACGAGATGGATGGTGAACGTGATCGCACCCGTCTCGGCGATCGAGATGCGGCCGTCGTCCAGGGTTCGGAGGAAGTCGTCGGTGGCCGCCTCGTTGCGGTCGATCGCCTCGATCAGCGGATCGAGCTCGTCGTCGCCGAACACGTCGGGCAGCACGACGAAGCCGCCACGATCGAACTGTTCGACCTGCTCGCTCGTCAGCCGTCGGAACGGCCCGGTGCGGTCGGTCCACGTGAAGTCCCGATTCCACGGGTGCAACTCGAGCGCAGCGTCGACCATCCCCCGACCGTACGCCCCCCGCCCCACCACGTTTGCGTTCTGCTTCGGGTGGACCGGGTCACCCGAATCTGAGCGCAAACGGGGATGGCGGGGTTGTCGGAGGCCTGGCAAGATCTGGATTCGGAGGGGGCTCGATGGAACTGCTGTCAGGACGAGTTGCGATCGTCACGGGCGCGGCCCGAGGGCTCGGGCGGGCATTCGCCGAAGCACTGATCGCGCAGGGATGCTCGGTCGTGGTCACCGACCGCGACGTGGAGGTCGTCGACATCGCTCGCACGATCGGGGCGACCGGACACGTCGGTGACGTTGCCGACCCCGATCATGTGCGCGCCGTGGTCGATGCGACCACCGACGAACACGGCACGATCGACATCCTCGTCAACAACGCCGGCGAGTTCATGCTGTCGGGCCCGCGCAACGACTGGGAACGCGCCACGGGCGACTTCGACCGGTTGTTCGGGTCGAACACGAAGGGGGCGTTCCTGTTCGGGCGAGCCGTGGCACCCGTCATGATCGAAGGCGGCGGAGGCGACATCGTCAACATCTCGACCGATCACGTCCAGCCGAGTCCCGGCAGCCGTCGCCATCACGGCCACGCCGGCATGGACCTCTACAACGCGTCGAAGTGGGCGCTCAACGGGCTCACGTTCGACTGGGCGGTCACGCTCGCCAAGCACCACATCCGGGTCAACAACATCTGCATGGGGGCCACCGACACCGAGATGCTGCGCGGAATGCTCGGACCGAGGCCGGATCCCGAGTTCGTGGCCACGTGGATGCAGCCAGCGCAGGTCGCGCAGGTCTTGATCGACCTCCTCGCCGAGGGACCCGACGGCCGCACCGGCGACAACATCGGCCTCTACGCCGGCCACGACTGCGTGCTCCCACTCCCCAACTCCCACTGACCCGGCCCAACGCCGACGCGATCACGCCAACCCAACCGAAATTCGGAGCGAGCATCGCGCCCACCGCAATGACGGCTCCGAATTTCAGGGTGCCGTGCAAGTAGAACGAGGGCGGGTCAGCGCGGGGCGAGGGCCGAGAGCGTGGCCGCCGGCCGGAAGCCGATCTTCAGCTCCTTCAACGCCCGCAGGAAGTAGTTGGGGGCGATCGTCAGGTCGGTGTCGGGCAGGAACCACATCTCGTCGAAGCGCCGCACGAGCGCCTCGAACCCGAAGAACAGCTCTCGCCGGGCGAGCGGGGCACCCATGCAGAAGTGTGTGCCGAAGCCAAACGTGAGGTGCTTCTTCGCGTCGTCGCGGTCGAGGTCGAACCGGGCCGGCTCGGCGAAGACTCGGTCGTCACGGTTGGCCGCGGCGTACCCGATCAGCACGCTGGAGCCGGCCGGAATCGTCACCCCGTGAAACTCGACGTCGACCGCTGCGGTGCGAGTCAAGCGTTGCACGGGCGCTTCGAGTCGGAGCACTTCCTCGACGAGCGCCGGGAGGTACCGCTCGGGATCGCCCTTCAACCGGTCCCACTGGTCGGGGTGCTCGATCAGGAGCCGGACCCCTCCCGACAGCGCGTTCGTCGTCGTCTCGGAGCCGCCGACGAACGTGTCGGCCATCATCTCCGCGTGCAGTTCCTCGTCGGTGAGGCAGCGACCCCACTCGGGAATCGGCGTGTTGACGAGGTCGGACAGCAGCGTGTCGTCCGGTTCGAAGCGGAGCCGCTCGAAGATCGGTTGGAAGTAGTGCTGCGCCTCGATCTCCATCTCGGTCGACCACACCACCTGTTCGGAGGTCTGCATCAGCCCGAGGCGCTGCACCCAGGCGTCGGTCCACGCCTTGATGCGCCAGATGTCATCGGGGTTGGCACCCATCTGCACGCCGATGATCTCCAGCGGCAGCGGCACCGCGAACTGGCGCACCCAGTCGCACTCGCCATCGTCGATGAACGCGTCGATCAGCTCGTCGGCGAGCGCACCGATCCTCGGTTCGAGCTCGGCGATGCGCTTGGGTCGGAACGCGTGGTTGAACAACGCACGCATCTCGCGGTGGTTGGGGTCGTCGCGTCCGGCGAGCGTCGGAGCGGGCACCCAGCCCTTCTCCTCGTACAGCGCCAGGATCTTCGGCGAGATGCTGCGGCCGCGCTTGTTCACCGAGCGGGAGTTCACGAACCGCTCGCTGTCGGCGAGGACAGCGCGAACGTCATCGTGCCGTGTGATCACGTAGCCCTGGAGGCGCTCGTCGAACCACACCGGCGCCTCGTCGCGCAGCGTGAGGTAGGCGCCGTAGGGGCAGTCGTTGATCGCCGGATCGAAGAAGTTGACGTCGCCGAGCGCGATCGGCTCGTCGACCGTCAGCTCGTGTTCATCCGGCATGGTCACCCCCGTTCCTGCGCCGAGTGTAGGGAGGCCCCAAAGCGGCCCCGGCGTCGGAAGTCAGCGTCGGAAGGCGGCGCCGCGGCCGGCGATCATCGGCAGGTCGAGGAACGTCTTCACGCCAACGCCAGCGGCGACGACGTACGGGATCGCATTGATTGCGTGCGCCGCCGTCGAGCCGAGCACGTCGCGGTTCCACGAGTGCGGCAGCGTCACGTGCATCTCGGGTTCGCCGGTGATCCGGATCGACCAGTCGCCGACGGGCCAGTCAGGCGCGGCGTCGCGGTGCATGCGCCACACGGTCTCCTGGTGCACGAGTACCCGGCCGGCCGCCTTGGCGCTCCACTGCCAGTGCTGGCCCGCCACGGTGCCCGCCGCAATCGTCCCGGCAGCGGTGGGCAGATCGTCGGTGGCGATCCAGGTCTCCATGTCGGAGGTGACCTCGTCGACATCGGCATCGATGCCGTCGGCGACCATCTGGACGGCCTCGGTGAAGAGCCCGTCGAGCCACGTGCGATGGCGACCCGAGCGCTCCTCGAACTCCTCGGGGGTGCGCCCGAAGTTCATCATCTCGAACATGATCTCGGGCGACGGGTAGTACTGGAAGTTGCTGATCTCCTGCACGCCGATCTGGTCGATGCGCAACGACAGTCCCGACATCAGCAGCGGGAGGAGGTCGCCGAACCAGCCGGGGTTCGCGCCGGTGCCGTGAAAGGTGACACCGCCGGCCTCGCAGGCCTGCGTGAGGCGGCCCATCACGTCGTCGCCGTAGACCTTCGGATACATGTAGCCGACCGTGGTGATCACGTGTTTGCCGCTGGCGAGGAGCCGGCAGAAGTTGTCGAGGTCGGCCCCCAGGTTGTCGCCGTAGACGAGCGACGGCAGCGGCATGTGGAGCACGACGTCGGCGTCGAGCGCGAGGATCTCGTCGATGTCGTCGGTGGCAGTCACGCCGAGCGGGTGGATGCCCGCGAGCGCTCCGATGTCGCGTCCGACCTTGTCGGGGTTGGTGACGTACAGCCCCACGAGGTCCATGTCGGGCCTCGAGGCCACCGTTGCAATCGCCGACCGTCCGACGTTCCCGCTCCCCCACTGCACGACCCTGATCCCCATCGCGACAACGTACGTCGGGCTTGCGCACGATCTCGGTGTCGTCCGTCCCGTCATCCGGCACTCACGCCACCGAGATTAGGTACACGAGCACCGTCGGATCGGCGGTCACTCCGTGGGTGCGCCCCAGGGCCGGGCGGCGGCCTGGGCGCGCAGGCAGACGTCGGTGACGTCGATCGCGTGCTGCTGGGTCATCAGGCGTTCGCCGTCGTCGGCGAGATCGGCGAGGGCTTGCTCGGCCCAGTCGACGACCACACCGGAGATGTCGACGCGGCGGGTGCCGTCGGCGTCGACGACGATCAGGTGCTCGGCGCCCTCGGCTCCGGCGACGTCGATGTTCGCTCGGGCTTCGATCGTTCCCTCGGTGCCGACGATCGTGAGCCGGCAGTCGCCCCACGTGCCCAACCCCTTCGCGGTCAGGTAGTCCAACCGGTGATCGCTCACCACGGTCCCCCGAGCCCAGGTCTCCGGGAACCTCCCTGGTTCCCGGAGACCTGGGCTGGGGGAACAAGCGAGGGTCATCGAGCCGATGTCCTGCATCGAGGGGTGGTCGGCGCTGGCGACGTTGCCGACCATCGACGACACGATCGAGACGTCGGCGGCGGTCGCACCGGTGATCGACATGAACTGGTCGACCTGGTGCGAGCCGATGTCGACGAGGATGCCGCCCGTCGCCTCGGGGTCCCAGAACCAGTCGGGACGGCGGCTCGCCCACATCGTGTGCGGGCCCGCACCGACGACGTGCACGATCGGCCCGACGGCGCCGGACTGCGCGAGGCGGACGGCTTCGTTGATCGCCCGGTTCTCGAACCGCTCGGTGAACAGCACGGTCCACGGCCGGCCCGGTCGATCCGCAACCGCAGCGCGTATCGCGTCGAGTTGCTCCATCGTGGTGAGGCCCGGCTTGTCGCTGATCACGTGCTTGCCGGCGGCGATCGCCGCGATCGCAATCGAGGCCCGCCGGTTCGGGATCGCTGCGGTGACGACGAGGTCGATCGAGTCGTCGGCGAGGATCTCGTCGAACGTCATCTCCTGCGAGTCGGCCTGCCACCCCGAGTAGTGCTCGACGAACTGGCCCTCGGCTGTGTGTGCGGCCGCAACCGCGCCGGCCTTCACCAAGCGGTCGATGATCTCGTACAGGTGGTTGTGATCCGCCCCGACCAGCGCCAGCCGTGCCGTCATCGCGTCCCTCCGATTACAACAGGGGTCAGACCCGCGATGTAATCGGCCGCGATTACATCGCGGGTCTGACCCCTGTTGTAATTCATGCGAGCTCCCGGGTCATGGTGTCGAAGTCGCAGGCCCACGTCGAGGCGCCGGCGGTCAGGTTGTACTGGGTCGACAGGTGATCGACGCCGCCCCACGGCGACTCGTGGCGGGGATGGTCGCTCTGCGCGTACTCCACGCCTTCCACCAGGAACACGCCGGTGCTCGAGTAGTCGACGATTCCCGACGACGGCGACGTCCACGACACGGTGAACCCGGCGTCGTCGCGCACCACCGACGGCTCGATCGCCGTCACCGCGGTCACGAAATCGTCGAACGAACCGCCGTCGTCGCTGCCGACCTCGACGATCCACACGTTGTCCGGCCCACCCTCGGCAACCAGGTCGAAGGGCTTCACCATTCCCCGAGTTGCGTTCACCGACGGGTCGTACTCTCGCCACGTCGTCGGCCGCCACGACCACAGTGCGATGTAGCCGCCGTTCTTCGCCGCGATCGTCCAGTTGCCGGTCTGTCGCACGTCGTCGAAGTAGTCCTGCGGCACGTAGGCGTGCGTGAACGGCCTGTACTCGAACACGCTCCACACGAGCGGATCGGTCGATTCGTCCCACTTCGGCTGGTAGATGTGGATCGCCGTCCCCCGATGCTGCGCCGAGCGGGGCATCGCCGCCTCCCCGGTCCAGTACCCCGGCTTGCTGTCGTCGTCCCACACGGTCGACTCGGCGACGTCGGTCACCGGATGCGTCGTGAACACCATGGCATTCTCGTCGATCGCCGCCTGCCAGGCCTGGCCCTGGTCGCGCATCTCACCGAAGCGGTGATCGAGCACCGACGCGAGCGACACCTTGGGCTCGCGATAGGCGTACGTGTTGGCCTCGGACAGGAACCCGAAATTGATCACCGCCGCCCGCTCCTGCTCCCACACCCTGATCTTGGCCGGGTCGTAGTCGTTGATCGCTGCGAGCAGATTGACATCGGCGAACTCCGAGGTCTCCCACAGCCGGAACTCGTTGCCCGCGGCGACGCTGACCTCGGCGAGCGGCCACATCCCGAGCGCACCGAGACTCCACCAGAACGGCAGGTTGGCGCGGTCGGAGAAGTCCTTGTCGTACGGCGCGACCGGGTTGTCTTCCAGCGGCGAGGATCCGTCGAAGTACACGCCGTGGCGCTCACGCACGACGCTCGGCTGAGGGTCGGTGGCGATGTCGATCACCAGCTGCGGCGGCCGATAGCGCGTGCCCGAGCAGAAGTACGTGACGCCGGTGTCGCTCGTGGACTGATACGGCGCCGTCGTGTCGTCGAACACGAACTTCGCGACGTTGAAGGTGTCCTCGTCGAGCGACGACATCTTGTCCTTCTTGTACGTGCGACCCCGCGGCGCCGTGTACGTGCCCGCCTGGTTGTGGGCGGCCATGTCGACGAGGCACATGTCGAGCGCCATCGCCGCAGCAAGGACGATCTCGGGGTCATCGGCGAGCTCGGCGAGCATGTGCAGCGGCGTGATGTTCTTGAGCATGTAGACGTTCGAGTGCCACTCGAAGAAACCCAGCTTGGCTCGCTCGTCGATCCATTCGAGGATGAACGGCTTGGCTCGCTCGAGGTGTTCGGCACCGGTGAGTCCGGTGACGGCGAACGTCTCGTCGGGATAGCGCTGGCCCGCGAGGTACTCGATCGCCCGCGTGATCACGATGTGGTTCTCCGACCAGAACCACAGGTTGTCGAGGCGGTCGTCGGGCAGCGGATCGTCCCATGCGTACCGGTTGGCGAGCATCCGCTCGTCGATCGCCGCGATCACCTCGGGCGACAGCTGCGTCATCGGCGTGTCGCCCTGGCCGAGCGCGAGCATCCAGTGCAGTGCCATGAACCGGAAGTCGCGGGTGTCCTCCCAGTTGTCGATCTGATCGAACACCGGTTGCAGCGACTCGACGGTGACGTTCTCGATCGGCCAGACGAACTCGGGATCGCGATGGGCCTGGCCGAGGTAGGCGCAGATGCCGGTCGGGTTCGCGGAGTGTTCGGCCGTGGTGGCGAACGCGAGGTAGTCGTCGACTCGGGTCTGCCAGACGGTTTCCTCCATCAGGCCGGGTGATCCGGGCGCGACGATCGCTGCGGCGGCTGCGCTGAGCGGGACGGTCGAGGTCGGCGAGTCGGTGACGACGCTGGACGGCGTCGAGGTGTCGCTCGGCGTGGTGGCGTCGGGCCCGTCGGTCGCGCTCGATTCCCCCGAGTCGTCGCTGGAGCACCCGGCGAGCACGGCGGCGGTGGCGCCGGCACCGGCGATCAGGAAGCGCCGCCGGTCGAGGCGCGTGGCGGGGAAGGAACGGTCCGACTGCATCGCCGCCACTGTAGAGAACGACCCGCCCCCGTCCACGGCGTGCCACGTACATCTCGTGCCAGGTGCTGTGCTGGGAAGTGGCGGTTGACGATGAGCGAGACCGCCGCATCCGGTCGCTCCGCTCACCGGACGACGACCCCCGACGGATGTGATGAGCGAGACCGCCGCATCCGGTCGCTCCGCTCACCGGAGGACGACTCCCGACGGATGTGATGAGCGAGACCGCCGCATCCGGTCGCTCCGCTCACCAGAGGAAGACTCCCGACGGATGTGATGAGCGAGACCGCCGCATCCGGTCGCTTCGACCGACGCCGGGCATGCCGACGACCAGGATCGACGTGCCCAGTGCGCCGCCGCCCGACCGGGCTCCAACCGAAGCGCAGAGCACACAGACGCTCGCACGACGCATCCAACGAGCCGCGCCGAGCGGCGCGGCCGGCGGTGACGTCGATGCGGCCGCCGAGCGAGCGATGCGGTCGGCGACCGGCGGCGACGCAGCGCTCGCGACAGGCGCTCGGCTGCCGATGGAACGAGCCAGCTGAGCACCCGGGATCCGATCCCTGGTGTCATCGCTCGACACACCTAGGTTTGCGGGCATGGCCGATTTCCATGTCGCGGAGCTCAACATCGGTCGGCTCCATCACGCGCTCGATTCGGAGGAGACCGCCGAGTTCAACGTGGCGCTCGGCCCGATCAACGCGCTGGCTGAAGCGACGCCAGGGTTCGTCTGGCGCCTCGTCGACGACGACGGCCAGTCGTCGAGTTTCGTGCGCCTGCCCGGCGAGGACGACCCGCTGATGATCGTGAACATGTCGGTGTGGGAGAACCTCGCCTCGCTCGAGCACTTCATGTATCGCAGCGGCCACGCCAGCTACCTGCGGCGCCGCCGGGAGTGGTTCGAGCGCAGCGACGTGGCGACATCGGTGTGCTGGTGGCTCCCTGCGGGAGACGTGCCCGACCTCGCCGACGCTCACCGCCGTCTGCTGCACTTGCGCGAGCACGGTCCGACGGACGTCGGCTGGCCGGTGAAGCACCCGATCGTTACCATCGGAACATGACGACGACGAGCGTGGACGTGCAACGGTTGGCCGGGTCGTGCGGGGCGATCGTGCGGGGGCTCGACGTGAGCCGGCCCCAGTCGCCCGAGCAGATCGAGGAAATCCTGCGGCTGCTCGACGAGCATCTCGTGATCGCACTCCCCAGCCAGGCCATCGACCTCGATCGGCTGGAGGCGTTCACCGACGAACTCGGTGGCCGCGACATCACCCCGTTCATCACGCCGGTCGAAGGACGACCGCACGTGCTCCGCGTGATCAAGGAGCCGACGGACGAGCTGAACTTCGCCAACGCCTGGCACACCGACCTGTCGTATCTGACGGCCCCACCCGCCTACACCGTGCTGCACGCCCACGACGTGCCCGCCGCCGGTGGCGACACGATGTGGGCGAACCAGTACCTCGCCTACGAGACGCTGCCCGACAGCGTGAAGGACCAGATCGCCGACCTGCACGCCACGCATTCGGCGGGCATGGCCTACGGAACCGGCGGCTACCTCGAAGCGGTCGCCGGCAAGAGCTCGATGACCGTGGCGCCGTCGGAGGATGCCTACGCCGTGGAAACGCACCCGCTGGTGATCCGCCATCCGCGCACGAGGCGGGCCGCGCTGTTCGTGAACTCGGTGTACACGACGGGTATCGAAGGGATGGATCCCGACGAGTCCCGGGCGTTGCTCGCCCGGCTGACCGCTCACGCCACGCACCCGAACTTCACGTGTCGGCTGCGTTGGGAGCCCGAGATGTTGGCGATCTGGGACAACAACGCCACGCAGCACTTCGCGATCAACGACTACCCGGGCGAGCGCCGCGAGTTGTTCCGCACCAGCGTTGCCGGCACCGAGCCGCAACCCGCCTGAGCCCGAGACTCGACCCGATCTGCGCCCCTCCACGTCCCGGATTCCGGAACTCACCGGGCACAGATCGGGGTCAAGACCGTTCACGCGGCGGAGCGGGTGGCATCGGCAGGCTCGAGGGCGGCCCAGAGTTCCGTGCGGATGCGGTCGGCGGCGGGTGGGCGGAGTCCGTTGGCGACGATGACGCCTTCGATCATGTCGGCGATCACCGCACCTCGTGGGCGGCCATGCAGCCGGATCGACACGACAGCACCGTCTGGTCGACGGCGGATCGAACGATCGACACCGACGAGCCGGGGCGGACACCGGTAGCTCGGCCCGACGAGGCCACGGCGTCGCGCTTCTCGGGTGAGGGTGCGGGCGGCTGCGGCGAACTCGACGGTGGTTGCGGACTCCATACGCCAACCATCATGACGAAGGGGTACCCCACAGTTCGGGGTGGTTCCCGGAGACCTGGGCTCGGGGGACCAAGCGGGTCCCCGCGACCTGGGCTCCGGTTCGGGTCAGGCGCGGTCGAGGCCGACGTAGACCAGCAACTCGGCGTCGGCGGGGAGATCGGGCACCGGCGGCGAGTCGCCGATCGGTGCGACGAAATCGGGGAGCAGATCGAGATCCTCGGCGAGTCGAAGCGCCGACTCCTCGAACCCGTCGGCGTAGTACACGACGGTGAAGTCGACGATGTTGGTGCCGTTGCGGAGCGCCACGTCGACGTAGCCGAGCCCTTCGAGCTGCGCCGCAATGCGTGACGCTGCACCCGACACATTGGCCCCATTCGCCACGACCACATTCAGCTCGCTGCGATCAGGGAGCGCTTCCGGAACGGAGTCGGTCGTCTGCCGGCGACGTGTCCTCCGGCTCCGTTGTCGTCGACACGGTGGTCGTGGACGTCGTCGTCGGAGCTGACGTCGTCGGAGGCATGGTGGTCTCGGGCGTCGTGGTGGTGGCAACTGTGGATTCGGCCGCCTCCGTGGTGGTCGGCGGGATGATCGTTGCGTCGACGGGCACGTTGTTGGGCAGCCCGGCGATCGCGACGCCGGCGCCGATCGACAGCAGACCGACGATGACATAGGCCAACCACTGGTGCTTCATGACGACCCCAGGCTACTGACCCGAGCGGCCGGCAACCGGGCATTGCGGTTGGCCCGTGAATACAGTCGGCCTCGTGAGCGACGCGCCGGACGGACCAATTCTCACCCCGGTCCAGATCCGCACGCTCGAGGCGTTGCGGCGATCGGGCGAACCGATGGTGTTCGATCCCGACCTCGTCGCCGAGATCCGCACCGAGATGCGCGTCGCCCTCGACGACTTCGCCGAGCGCCTCCAGCCGAACCAGGAAGTGTTCATCTCCAAGCACAAGATCGCCACGGCGCTCGACTGCGAGGAGTTCCATGTGTTGCCGGACGACTTCGAGTGGCGGCCGGCCATCGCGAAAGGCCAGGTGGCACACCGAGCGATCCAGCTCCTGCTGTCGTGGCGGGGAGAAGCGAACCCGACCGATCTCGTCGATGAAGCAATGGCACGCCTGGCCGACGAGGAGCGCGGCATCGGCGCGTGGATCGCCGCGCTCTCCCCCGCCGACGAGGCCGACCTGCGCGGTCAGTCGGTCGAACGGCTGACGAAGTTCATGGAGAGCTTCCCTCCACTCGATCGTCGCGCGAATCCCGTGACCGAGGCCGCCGCGCGCTGGCCGAACGACGGGCCGATCCTGCTGCAGGCTCGGGTGGATCTGATGATCGGCCGGCCGGCCGGAAACGAGAGCCGCAAGGTGATCATCGACTTGAAGACGGGGCGCCCGAACGTGCGGCACCGCCAGGATCTCGGGTTCTACGCGCTGCTCGAGACGCTGGCGCGTGGTGTTCCGCCGCGCAAGCTGGCGACGTTCTACCTCGACGCCGCGGAAGCGCAGGCGGAGGACGTGAGCGAACGGCTGTTGCGCACGGCGGTGCGGCGCACGCTCGATGGGATCAACGCGATCGTCGAACTCGAGTCCGAGGGTCGCCCGCCCGTGCGCCGGCCCGGCGTCACGTGTCGCTGGTGCCCGCTCGCCGAGTCGTGCGATGACGGCCAGGCCTACCTGCACCGCTCCGACGACGACTGAAGCCCGACACCGCTGGCGATCTCCCCGGAACTGGTGCCGGATGCCGACACGATTCCGGGGGAGATCGCGTTTCGGGCCCGCCCGCGGCCTGTCAGGCAAGTTCGAGACGCAGACGGTCTGGATCTCGTCGACGTCGTAGCCGACACTGAGCGTGCGGTCGATCGATCCGGCGGAACCCGAGCCCGCCGGCGACCGATACGTCACCGCCAGGTTGCGGTGACCGACATCGTGTACGGATCGTCTTCCGGCGACGACTGTCGATAGGTGTGTCCGCACGACCCCTCATCGAGGGTGTCGGTGTCCACGATCGGAACGCCCGGACCCTCGCACGTGATCAGGTCGCCGTTGGCCATGTCCCACGTCGTCGAGGCGAGTGTGACCGTCGCCTCCGCCCACAACGAGCCCGCCTCGGCACGCACGGTCACCGGTTCCTGACCCACCAGCGCCAGCCACAGCCCGAGGTTCACGATCCCGTCGGCCTCGCGCGAGGGCGACAGATCGAGCGTCGGTGCCGAAACTGCCCGCCTCGCTCGACCCACCGCGTCGTCGATCACATCCTGCGACGTGATCGAGTGTCGACCCACACGAATCCCTGCGACCCGCCAGGACACACCCGCTCGAAGACCTGCTCGGGTACGACCATCGGGAAACGATCGCCCATCCGACCCATCTGCGCCCTGCCTGAACTCCTACCCCGACGGGCCCAGATCCCCGTACGCACCCTCATCCCACCCAACAATCGCCGTCCCCGCCACCCACCGACAAGGCAGAGAAGCCCCGATCACCCCCACCGGATTCGGCGCCGGCGTCGGTGCCGGCCGACACTCGACCGCAATCGAGTCGCCGTCGACCGTCTGAGTACAGCCGTCACCAACTCCTCGGTCTCACGCGCCTTGCACGGTCGCAGGAATCATCCACGCTGCGATACCGACCAGCATGAGAGTCACGCGCCGGGACATGCCGTGGCTCCTTCCCACGATTCGAGATCGTTGGCGCCCTCGTACATCCAGATCCCATCAACGTTCCGCATGAAGAACCTGAGTTCGGTTGGCCACGATGTCTGTATTCACGATCGCGTCAGCACCGTTCGGCCGGGCACCAACTTCGACGAGCATCCAGGTGGCGACCTCGCAGATCTGCGTATCTACGACATCGTCCGCCGGAGCAACCAGAGCAGCGGGCGCCTCGACCGTGATCGTCGCTGGCACTTCGATGTTCGGCCGGATTGCGCAATTGGTGGATCGGTAGTTCGCGAGCACCTCGGCGAAGCTCTTGCGGAACAGGCCGACTCGCCGGTCCAGCGCAGCCGGTTCCGCCTCCCGATCGAACGGGTCCTGCTGGGCTTGGTCGCCGAGCCGGATCGCCCCCCCCGGAAGTCCGCCTCGACGTCGGCGGCCAACGATGCGGCGGGGTCGATCGTCGAGGGCGAGGCGGTGGTGGGGGTCGGGGCCTCGGTCGTGGCGGCGGTGTCTGTGCTCAGCGGGACCGAGGAGGCATCGATCGAGGTCTCCACTGCGTCGGAGCCGTCGCCGCTCGAACACGAGGCGAGCACGCTCAGCGCACCGACCGGCCGAGCGCTCTCGACCGGTTGCGACTGGGGATCTCCCCAGCGACCGTGCCGGGTGGCGGCACTGGATCTGGGGAGATCGCCAGGGGCGGTGGCCTGAACGGCGAGCGGTCAAGCGCAGTGGGGCGCCAGATCGGATGGAGGCTCCTGGGCGATCTGCCCAACGATCGTGCCGCCGTCCGGCACGGGACCCGGGGAGATCGCCAGGGGTTCCGGTTCAGGCGGGGTGGCACCCACTGCACGGGGCATGAGGCTCGCAAATTTCGACCGGTATGCACGTGCCCACCACGGGATCATCACGCTCGAGGCGTCCGGGTTGTCACGCTCGGCGTGGTACCGGGCGATCCGGGCGGGAGCGATCGAACAGATCCACCCCTTCGTCGCCCGCCTCCACGGCACGCCCGACACACCCGAGCAACGCATCGCTGCCGCCCTCGCAGCGGTCGGCGAACGGGCAATCGCTTCGCATCGGTCGGCATCCCACCTGTGGGGCGTGCCACGGCCCGCCGACGATCCGGTCGACGTGATCGTGCTCGGCCGACGCCGCACGGTCGCCCTCGACGGCGTGATCATCCACGAGCAGACCGACCGCCGACGTCTCACCCCGCAGAATCGAGACGGTCTGCGCTGCACCAACATCCTGCGCACCCTCGTCGACCTCGGCGCCGTCGATCGCGCCGGGGTGCACGACGCGGTCGGCCATGCTCTCTCCACCGACCTCGCCAACCTGTCGGCGATCCAGACGACGGTGATCGAGCACTCCCGCCAAGGCCGCCACGGCGTGGTGGCGCTGCGGGAGGCAGTCGCCGACTGGACGATCGACGCCAAGCCGGCGGACTCGGTGCTCGAGATCATCATGCGGCGCCTGATCGACCGCTACAAGCTCCCGCCCGTGACGTTCCATCAGATCATCGAAGGCCACGAGGTCGACTTCCGCGTCAACGACACCCCGGTCATCCTCGAGTGCGACGGCTACGTCTCACACGGCCTCGACCTCCCGCAGTTCGAACACGACCGCATCCGCGACACCGAGCTGACAGCGAAGGGCTGGGTCGTCGTCCGCTTCACATACCGCCAGGTCGTGAACAACCCGAAGGCGACCGCCGAACGCTTCCGCGCCACGATCGAGCAATGGAAGTCCGCCCCGATTCCCTCGTCTCCGAGCGCCGCCTGACTGGCTCACCGGCTGGTGATCTCCACCGAACCCGAGCCGGAGACCGGCACCAACGACGGGGAGATCGCCAGCGGCGTATGGGGAGCGGCGATCTCCACCGAACCCGAGCCGGAGACCGGCACCAACGACGGGGAGATCGCCAGCGACGTAAGGGGAGCGGGCGTAAGGGGAGCGGCGATCTCCACCGAACCCGAGCCGGAGACCGGCACCAACGACGGGGAGATCGCCAGCGACGGGAGGGTGGGTTGGGGCTCCGGTAGCCTCGCCAGCCGGATGAAGCGGCGCCGCGTCAACGATCGAGTCGTGGTGCCCGTCGCCGTCGTCGCCGGCTTGGCGGCCGCCCTCGGCGGCGCCAGCCCCACCGGCACCACGTGGAGCGACTGGCTGCTGATCGTGGCGAGCGTGGCGCTCGTGACCTGGGCCGGAGCGTCCACCGCCTGGTGGGTCGGCGCCGCGCTCACGGGACTCGCCGCGGCGATCGCCGGCGACCTCGCCCTCACCGTCGTCGGCCTCGCCGCGTTCGGAGTTGCCCTCTGGATCGGGCTCCAACGGCGTGACCTCCCCGTGGCGCGTGCCGCCGTGATCGGCGTCGGCTGCAACGTCCTGATCCGCTCGGAACTGGGCGGATTCCTCGGGCTCCCCACGATCGTCGGCGTCGGCACGGGAGCGGCGATCGTGGTGATGGGGCTGCGGCGTCGCCCGGCGCACATCCGCCACAACGTCTGGATCGGCGTCGCCGCCACCACCGCTGTGCTGCTCGTCGCCGCCATCGGGGCAACGATCGCTGCGGCCGCGTCGCGCGGCGACCTCACCGCCGGCAACCGCCTCGCCCGCAGCGGTCTCGAACTCTTGAACGACGGCGACTACCTCGCCGCAGCCGAACGGTTCGCGCAGGCCGAAACCGCGTTCGGCGACGCCGACGACGCGCTCTCCGCACCGTGGGCCCAGCCCGCCGTCCTCGTGCCCGGCCTCGCCCAGAACCTCACCGCCGCCCGACGACTGGCGTCGAGCGCGACCGCTGCGTCGGCCGACGTGGGCGCCGCTCTCGCCCTCGTCGATCCCGAGCAGCTGCGCCTCGTCAACGGCCGCATCGACCTCGATGCGATCCGCCTGATCCAGGACCCGTTCCGCGACGTGCAGGACTCGATCGGCGACCTCGAAGCGGCGATCGACGACACCTCCTCGCCGTGGCTGATCGAACCACTCCAGACACGCCTCGACGACCTCGAGGTCGAACTCGCCGACAACGGCGCCCGCCTCGACAACGCGGTGCTCGCCGTCGACCTGGCACCGCAGCTCCTCGGCGCCGACGGTCCCCGCCGCTACTTCATCGCCTTCACCACCCCGGCGGAGGTCCGCGGCCACGGCGGCTTCATGGGCAACTGGGCCGAGCTCAGCGCCATCGATGGCCGCCTGCGTCTCACCGAGTTCGGCCGCACCCTCGACCTCAATCGGGTCGACGGCACCCGCACGGTCACCGGCCCCGAGGACTGGCTCGAGCAGTGGGGTTCCTACGGCTTCACGTCGGGACCCGGTGGCACGACCGAACGTGAGCCATGGTCGAACATCACGATCTCGCCCGAGTTCCCGTCGACGGCCCAGGTGATCGCCGAGCTGTACCCGCAGAGTGGCGGCGACGAGATCGACGGCGTCTTCGCGATGGACCCGTACGTGCTCCAAGCGTTGCTGCGTCTCACCGGGCCGATCTCGATCGCCGGTTCCGACATACCGCTGTCGGAAGCCAACGTGGCCCAGTTCCTGCTCGTCGACCAGTACGACATCGACGACAGCCCCACCCGCGTCGACCTGCTCGACGAAGTCGCCCGGGCCACGATCGACCAGGTGCTCGGCGGCGCACTCCCCAACCCGACCGTGGTCGCCCGGGAGTTGGGCCCGGTCGCCGCCCAGGGACGGCTGGCCGGATGGTCACGTGATCCCGACGAGCAGCAACTGTTCGAACAGGTGAACCTTGCAGCCGACCTCCCCGACCCCGCTGGTGGCGATGGCTACGCGGTGGTGCTCAACAACGCGGGCGCCAACAAGCTCGACGTGTACCTCGATCGATCGATCACCTACGACGCCACCGTCGACCCGGCCACGGGCGCCGTCGAGGCGACCGCGACGATCACGCTCACCAACACCGTCGACCCCGACGGCCTGCCGAGCGGCGTGACCGGCAACTACACCGGCGAACCGATCGGCACGAACCGCACGCTGCTCTCGCTGTACACACCGCTCGACGTCGTCGACGCGACCGTCGCACTCGACGGCGACGACCCAGCGCCGTTCACGCTCGACGACGGCAGCGAAGCGGGCTGGAACGTCGCCTCGGGATTCGTCGCGATCCCGCCGGGCGAATCGGTCACGGTGACGGTCCAACTCACCGGCGCCGTCGAGCAACCGACCGAGCCGACCTTCGTCGTGCGCCCGATGCCGATGGTGCTCCCCGAGCGCCACCGCATCGACGTCCGCTCCACAGACGGCACCTCCCTGATCGCCTTCGACGGCGTCATCGATCGCACCACCCAGCTCGCTGCATCGCCGAGCGACGACGGGTAGCGTCGCCCGAAGTGAGCCCCACCCACGACGGACCCTCGGCGAAGCCGGTCGACGTCGAACTGTCCGGCAACCGCCCGAGCCGGTTCGCCCGGCGGCACCTGCCGTTCGTGCACTTCGCAGTCGACAGCGCCCTGTGGGTGATCGCCATCCCGACCGGCGTGTTCCTCCGCTACGACTTCGACCTCGACCGGGTCTGGCAGCGCCAGGTGATCCTGGCCATGGTCGTCGCTGTCGCCCTCCAGGGTGCATTCGGTCTGCTCTACGGGCTGTACCGCCGCCGTTGGCGCTACGGGACGTTCGACGAGGTGAAGATCGTCGCGCTGACGGCGGTGTCGGTCGGCCTCGTGATGACCATCGCCTGGTGGAATTCGAGCGCGGCCGTGTCCCGCCCCGTCCCGCGTTCGGTGCCCCTCCTCGCGACCAGCGTGTGCGTGCTCGGCCAGATCGCGATCCGATCGATGTGGCGCCTCTACAGCGAGCGCCGCAATCGCCCCAGCGGCGACGTCGAGCGTGTCGTCGTGGTGGGAGCCGGCGAGGGAGCCGAGCTGGTGCTCCGCTCGTTGCGGTCGTCGACCGAGGCCCCCTACGTCGTGACCGCGATGGTGGACGACGATCCGGCCAAACGGAACCTGCGCCTGTCCGGCGTGCGAGTCGAGGGTCGCGTCGACGACCT
This sequence comes from Ilumatobacteraceae bacterium, assembly GCA_963828415.1. GTDB lineage: Bacteria > Actinomycetota > Acidimicrobiia > Acidimicrobiales > Ilumatobacteraceae > Sva-07. The sequence continues at coordinate 77,024 of CAWHEI010000009.1, read as the reverse complement.
GCTGGCCGTGGCGGGCGGCACGGCAGCCACGACGGTGCTGATCGCCACTCCGAGCGCCCCGAGCAGCTTCTTCCGACGCGTCACCGCGCTGGCCGCCGAAGCCGGTCTGCGGGTGCTGGTGCTGCCGCCGGTCGAGCAGTTGCTCGGCCGCGTCGAGCTCGCCGACATCCGCCCGGTCAACGAGACCGACCTCCTCGGGCGTCGTCCCGCCGACATCGACCCCACCGCCGTGTCGGCGTACATCACGGGCCGACGGGTGCTGGTCACCGGTGCCGGTGGGTCGATCGGATCGGAGCTGTGCCGCCAGCTCCACCGATTCGACCCCGCCGAGCTGTTGATGCTCGACCGCGACGAGAGCGGCCTGCACGCAACGCAGCTCTCGATCGAGGGGCGGGCGCTGCTCGACGATCCGAGCCTGATCCTCGCCGACATCCGCGACACCGCCCGCGTCGAGGAGGTCTTCGCCACGCATCGGCCCGAGGTGGTGTTCCACGCCGCCGCGCTCAAGCACCTGCCGCTGTTGGAGATGTACCCCGACGAGGCCTGGAAGACGAACGTCGGCGGCACATTGGTACTGCTCGAAGCGGCACGCCGCCACGGTGTCGACCGGTTCGTCAACGTCAGCACCGACAAGGCGGCCGATCCGATCAGCGTGCTCGGATGGACGAAGCGCATCACCGAGCGGGTCACGGCGCACGCGTCGGCGGTAGGCCCCACCGAGTGCGTGTCGGTGCGGTTCGGCAACGTGCTCGGGTCGAGCGGGTCGGTGCTCAAGGCATTCGAGGCGCAGTCCGCGAGCGGCGGTCCGATCACGGTCACCGACCCCGAGATCACCCGATACTTCATGACGATCGAGGAGGCCTCGCGCCTGACGATCTACGCCGGGGCGATCGGTGCGCCCGGCGAGGTGCTGATTCTCGACATGGGCGAACCGGTCCGAATCCTCGACGTCGCCGAACGGTTCGCCAACCAGCACACCCCGCCGCTCGAGATCGTGTTCACCGGACTGCGCCAGAACGAGAAGCTGCACGAGCACCTGATCTCGTCCGACGAGATCGGCGAGCGCCGCGTCCACGAGCTGATCACGCACGTGGCGGTCGACCCGCTGGCGCCGCTGCCGTCGATGTGCGGCGGCCCGATCCCCACGTTCGACGAGATGCAGGCGATCGCCCGCTGCGACGGTTCCGTGACGTGAACGACCGGATCTTCCTCAGCTCACCCGACGTCGGCGAGACCGAGCGGGCCGCGTTGCTCCGAGCGTTCGACGAGGGATGGATCGCGCCGGTCGGCCCGGACCTCGACGGATTCGAAAGCGACCTGGCCGAGCTGACCGGCTGGGACGGCGCGGTGGCGCTGTCGAGCGGGACGGCAGCGCTGCACCTCGCGCTGCTGACCAGCGGCGTCACCGCCGGCGACGACGTGCTGGTGTCGAGCTTCACCTTCGCGGCGACGGCGAACGCGGTCACCTACCTCGGCGCCCGGCCCTGCTTCGTCGACAGCGAATCGGTCTCATGGAACATGAGCCCGGAGTTGCTCGCCGACGAACTGCGCGAACGGGCCGCCGCTGGTCGCCTGCCGACTGCGGTCGTCGTGGTCGATCTCTACGGGCAGTGCGCCGACTACGACGCCATCGCCCCGCTGTGCGCCGAGTACGGCGTGCCGTTGATCGAGGACGCCGCCGAGGCCCTCGGTGCCACCCACCGGGGACGGCCGGCAGGAACGCTCGCAGCGTCGGGCATCTTCTCGTTCAACGGCAACAAGATCATGACCACCTCGGGCGGCGGGGCGTTCGTGTCGCCCGACGCCGCCGTGGCCGACCGGGTCCGCCACCTGGCGACGCAGGCCCGCGAACCGGCCGTGCACTACGAACACGTCGAGGTCGGCTTCAACTACCGCTTGAGCAATCTGCTGGCTGCGATCGGCCGTGCACAGCTCGTCCGGCTACCCGAGATGTCGGCTCGCCGTCGCGCGATCAACGAGCACTACCGAGCGGCGCTGGGCGACGTCGAGAGGCTGCGATTCATGCCGAGCGCACCGTGGGGCGAATGGAACGGCTGGCTGACATGCGTGACGTTCGAGGACCCGGCGAGACGCGATGCGGTGCAGGCTGCGCTGGCCGCCGCCGACATCGAGAGCCGTCCGCTGTGGAAGCCGATGCACCTCCAACCGGTGTGGGCGTCGGCGCCGGCGTGCGTCGACGGCACGAGCGAGTGGCTCTTCCGGCACGGACTGTGCCTGCCGAGCGGCAGCACACTCACCGACGCCCAGGTCGACCGCGTCGCGTCGATCGTCCACGACACCGCCACCTGAGGCACCGACCATCCCACCCGTCTTTGTGCGAGCAACAACGCTGAGGTTCGGCGTTGTCGCTCACACAGAAACCGAGAGCAGACCTTCGATCGCGTGGCGAGCGGTCACACGATCGGCGACGGTGAGGAACCGGTCGTCGTCGAGCAGCGTGCCGAGCGTGCGGAACCACGTCGGCGACGTGTGGCGAGCGCCGTAGCGGGCGAGCACGGACCCGGCGCCACCGCCGTCGCTGTTCTCCCCGACGGTGACCAGTCCGACGAGTTGGAAACGGTGATCGGTGCCTCCGCCGCGCAGCGCCGGTGGCACGTCGACGGCAGCCCGCAGCGCTCCGGCGGGTTCGGTGATCGCCACCGCCCAGGTCGGGACCTCCACGACACCGGCGCGGGCGAGCAACGGGTCGTTCACGAGCATCGGCGCCCGGGCATCGACGAGCACCGCGCGCTCACCATGGACGAAGACACGCAGGAACACCCACGTCCGGTCGGGCTGGACACGCTGCGCGTGCACTCCCCCGAGGATCGAGTCGAGTGCGGTGATCACGTCGCGACCTGACCGGGACCGGGCCACCACGGAGGCACCGAGTCGGAGCTGCGGAACGGATCGGACCCCTCCGTCATCGGCCTCGGCGAGGCGGAGGTCGAATGCCGGTGTGATGCCCGGCTGGGTGTCGTCGACCCATCCAGCGAACTCGGCCCGGCACCGGTCGAGTGTGTCGAGGGTGTCACCGGCGATGCCCACCAGGAGCTCGTCGAGCCTCAATGTGATCGTGCCCGCTCCCACGGAGCGGTCGGCGACCGGGCCTCAAGGGTTGTCGTGCGCGGTGAGGATCTCGGTGCCGTCGTCGGCGAGTTCCGGCGTCGGCTCCAGCATCACGCGCGCCGGCCCCGGGCAACCGACGAGCAGGCCCTCGGCAGCGAATCGGGCGAGGCTGTCGTGCATCGCCGCCGTGAGCGTCTCGATGTCGGCCGGGTCGTCGACGGAGAACGTCTCGATCAACTCGTCGAGCATGTCGGCGACCGTCGTCTCGCCGTCGCAGCACAACCAGGTGGCAGCGGGTACGGCGTTGAGGTGGTGGACCATCGAGGCGTTCACGTCGAAGAGGACGGCCTCGCCGTCGAAGACGGCGACCTCGACGTCGGCGATCGCCTCGGGTCGGTCGGAGGCGGCGAACGTGGCCGCTGGTTGCGTCTGGTCCCCGGGACCGTCGTTCGTCACCGCCACAGGATGCCGCCGGTGCCGGGGTGCTTCAACGGCCGTCGCCGAGGAACTCGGGCATCGTGGCGTGTCCGTCGGAGCTGACGCCGTCTCGTGCCACCACCGACTTCAGGGTGCGACCGATGATCGACAGGTCGACGCGCAGCGATGCGTGGTCGACATACCAGACGTCGTGAGCGAGCTTGGTCGGCCAGTCGATCGAGTTGCGTCCCTGCACCTGGGCCCAGCCGGTGATGCCGGGCGTCGCGTCGAGCCGCCGGCGCTGCTCGGGCGAGTACCGGTCGTCGTAGGTCGGCGGCAGCGGGCGCGGGCCGACGATGCTCATGTCGCCCCTCAGGACGGTCCAGAGCTGCGGAAGTTCGTCGAGGCTGGTGGAGCGCAGGCGGCGCCCGAACGTCGTCAGCCGCTCGGCGTCGTCGAGCAGCACTCCATCGGTGCTGCGCGCATCGGTCATCGAGCGGAACTTCACGACGTCGATCGGAGCACCGTTGCGACCCGATCGCCGCTGACGGTAGAGCACCGGCGAGCCGAGCCGGAGCCTGACGGCGAGGGCGATGGCGGCGAACAGCGGTGACAGCACGATGAGCGCAGCGCCGGCGATCGTCACGTCGAGCACCCGCTTGATCGGCGAGTGCAGCCACCGGTTCATGACGGCGAGCGTAGGGCGACGGCTAGCGTGACGCCCGTGTCATCGCCCCGGTTGCCGTTTCCCGATGCGGCAACGCTGCACGGTCCGGTCGTCGTGGTCGGTGCCGGTGGCTTCGGACGCGAGGTGCTCGACATCGTCGACGCGATGAACCACGTCGGCGCAACGCTCGAGCTGGTCGGCACGCTCGACGACAGCAACGCCAACGCCGCACTCCTTGCCCGTCGCGGCGGCAAACACCTCGGCGCCATCGCCGATTACATCGCGGGTCTGACCCCTGATGTAACGGATTACAACAGGGGTCAGACCCGCGATGTAATCGTTGGCTTCGTCATCGGGATCGGGGCGGGGGCGGTGCGGCGGGAGATCGATGCCGCGCTCACTGCGGCCGGGCTCGCCCCGGTCGTGCTGGTGCATCCGATGGCGACCGTCGGGGCCGACAACCGGATCGCTGAGGGCTGCATTCTCGCCGCCGGCGCGAGGGTCACCACCAACATCACGCTGGGGCGCCACACCCACCTCCACGTGAACTCCACGGTCGGGCACGACTCGACGCTCGGCGACTTCGTCAGCGTGTTCCCCGGCGCCACCGTCAGTGGCAGCGTCACCCTCGGCGACGGCGTCACGATCGGCACCGGCGCCAACGTGCTGCCCGGCCTGACCGTCGGCGAGGGAGCGTTCGTGGGAGCTGGCGCCGTGGTCACTGTCGACGTCGCACCCGGCGCCACCGTTGCCGGTGTCCCCGCCAGGCCGACCCACCAAGCGTGACACCGACCGCACGATGAACGACGCCACCGCCACCGCGCTCGACCGGATCGCCGCCCGCACCGCAAAGGTTGTCGTGGTCGGGCAGGGCTACGTCGGACTGCCGGTTGCGATGCGCGCGGTCGAGGTCGGCTTCGACGTCATCGGCTTCGAGGCGTCGGCCGAGCGAGTCGCAGCGCTCAGCGCCGGCGAGAGCTATGTCGGTGACGTGTCGGACGACGATCTCCACCGGGCGCTCGCCGAGGGTTATCGACCGACGACGGACTCCGCCGACCTCACCCAGTTCGACATCGCCGTCATCTCCGTCCCGACACCGCTGCGTGACGGGGAACCCGACCTCAGCTACATCGAGCAAGCCGGCGCCACCATCGGCGAGCACCTCCGACCCGGCGCCTGTGTGATCCTCGAGAGCACCACCTACCCCGGCACCACGACCGCCCTCCTCGGCCCGATCCTCGCCGAACACTCAGGACTCGGCGCCGCAACGCCCGACGAACCCGGCGACTTCTTCCTCGGCTACTCCCCCGAACGGATCGACCCCGGCAACCCCACCCACGGTCTGGTCAACACCCCCAAGGTGGTCAGCGGCGACTCGCCCGACTCGCTCGCCGTCGTCGACGCATTCTTCTCCTGCCTCGTCGACACGACGGTGCCGGTCGGTTCCTGCGCCGAAGCCGAGCTGGTCAAGCTGCTGGAGAACACGTTCCGTCACGTCAACATCGCCCTGGTCAACGAGTTGGCGATGTTCGCCCGCGACCTCGATGTCGACATCTGGCGGGCGATCGACGCCGCCGCCACGAAGCCGTTCGGCTACATGAAGTTCACTCCAGGCCCTGGCGTCGGCGGCCACTGCCTGCCGATCGATCCGAGCTATCTCGCGTGGCGGGTCAAGCAGCACCTGGGCCAGACGTTCCGCTTCGTCGAGTTGGCCAACGACGTCAACGAGCACATGCCCGACTACGTCCACGACCGCGTCGCCGCGCTGCTCAACCGCGAGCGCAAGGCGATCAACGGCTCGCGGATCCTCCTGCTGGGGCTCGCCTACAAGCGTTCGACGAGCGACTGGCGCGAGAGCCCATCCGTACACGTCGCCAGCCGGTTGGCGGCCAGCGGCGCCCACATCCGCTTCTGCGATCCTCACATTCCCGAGGTGAACGCCACCGCCGTCGAGTTCCCGCTGGTCGCGTTCGAAGCGGCGGAGCTGGCGGCCGCCGATCTCGTCATCGTGCTCGTGGACCACCCCGAGTTCGACCCCGACACGATCATCCGTCATTCCCCGCTCGTGTTCGACACGAAGAACCATCTCGCCGGCCACGAGTTCCCCGGCGAACTCCTCTGACGTGGACAGCAAGGACGACAACGATCGAATCCCGATCCTGTACCTGTTGACCGACGAGATCTCGTCGGTGCTCGTCACTGGCCAGCTCGGGTATCTGATCGACCACGGCTTCGACGTCACGGTCGGCACCCGGCGATCCGAACCGAGCACCCCGCCGACACCCGGAAAATGGGACGACGGCATCGTCGTGCAGCACGTTCCGTTCGTCCGCGAGCCATCCCCGATCGCCGACATCCGCGCACTGTTGGCGACGGTCCGCCTGATCCGACGCGTCCGCCCCACGATCGTCAACGCCTCCACTCCGAAGGCCGGACTCCTCGGAATGATCGCCGCTTGGCTCTGCCGAGTGAAGGTGCGGGTCTACGTGGTGCGTGGCTTGCGATTCGAGACGGCGACCGGCTGGAGACGCCGCCTGTTCGTGTCGCTCGAGTGGATCGCTACGCGCTGCGCGACCCAGGTCATCTTCAACTCACGCAGCCTGATGGCCGTCGGCGAGGCCGAGGGCGTGATCCGCGAGGGCCGCGGCGTGGTGCTCGGCGCCGGGTCGGGCAACGGCATCGACGTCACCCGATTCGCCGACGATCAGCTCCCGACCCGGGCCGAGGCCCGCGAGCGGTTCGGCCTGCCAGCGGACGCGCAGGTGATCGGTTTCGTCGGCCGGTTCACGAAGGACAAGGGCATCGAGGATCTGATCGATGTCTTCGAGTCAGGCTCCGCCGACAGGGACGACCTCTGGTTGCTGCTGGTCGGCAAGTTCGAGGACGGCGACCCGGTCGACGACGCGACTCACACAACCATCGAAACCCATCCGAGGATCGTCGTCGTCCCTTGGCTCGATCACCCCGGCGCGGCGTATCGGGCCATGGACGTGCTCGCGTTCCCGTCGTACCGGGAGGGCTTGCCGAATGTGCCACTGGAAGCGCAGGTCTGCGGCGTTCCGGTGGTCGGCTACGCCGCGACCGGGACCGTCGATGCGGTTGCGGACGACGAGACCGGTCTGCTGGTCCCCGTCGGCGATCGGATCGGGCTCCGAGTGAGCATCGAGCGTGTACTCATCGACGGCGAACAGCGCCAGCGCTTCGCCGACGCAGGGCAAACGAGAGTGGTGGTTGCGTTCGACCAGGCCTCGCTGTGGTCGGTCCTGGTCGACACGTACCGTCGCTCGTTCACCGGCCGCACCCAGCGCTGCGCCAGCGATGCCAGTACCGACGAGGTGGGCCGAGCCCGACCGAAGGGCCCTCGCGCAGCGCCGTGATGCGCCGCGGAGACGCCGGCCCGAGCCTCGGGCTGCCCGGTAGGGTCGGGCCGACATCCATCTATGGACCGGCGTGAGGCACTCAAGAAGCTCGGCGCCGGCGGCCTCGTGGTCGCCGGGACGTCGGTGATCGTCTCAACCCCTGCATTCGCGTACGACCAGCCCACGGGCGTCACGCCCGCCACGATGGCCGTCACTCCATCCGGAGGTGACGTGGCGGTCAACATCCAACCTGGCAGCGCGAGCTGCCCGAACTCCGCGCCGAGCCAGACCGCGACCGTGGTGGCGATCTCGTCGACGGTCACCGAAGTGAACACCATCGATGGACTCTTCCTGGGATTCATCCTCCTGCCGACCCGATTTCGGATCGGCGCGAACCTGTTGCCACAAACGGTTGCTGGATCTCCGTTCGTCGTTCGCAAGACCTTCAACTTCAACGTTGGGACGCCGTTCGCCGTCGGCGACTCGTTTGCAGCGGCGATCGCCGTGACGTGGCGTTGCACCTACTCCGACGGCACGCAACGCGACCGGGTGATCACGACGAATCGCACTGCGACCCTGACGGGTGGCGGGTGGACGGTTTCCTGACCGATCGGCTCCGGGGCTTCACCGACGGAGCCGTCGCAGCCGACCGACCGCAACGCCGCTGACGTATCGGGCGGTGTCCGTCGGACCCAGGGCGAGCGAGGTGCTGCGGGCGTCCGCCGACCAGCCGACGTCGTGGGCCCGCTGCGCGAGTTCGAGCGCCCGCCGCGCCGTTCTGGTCGGTGTCACCGTCGGCGCCCATGCGAGCGCATCGGGTTCGAGGATGCCCGGGCCGAACGTCGACGCAACGGTGCTGAGCGCACGCGCGATCACGATCTCACCGTCGCTGCCGGCGAGGTCGACCGTCCGTGGCCAGTCCGATGCGAGCGCCATGAGTTGTTGCGCCAGGTCTCGCTGGAGCCGCAGGCCGGGGCCTCGGGAGAGCACGATCGAGTAGCACGAGATCAGCGCTCGGGCAGGCAGCGAGAACGCCGGCAACGTGCGTGCGGCCAGCGCGAACGTGTCGGGCCTGGCCCGGAGCGCGTCGTCGTCGAGAATGGTTCCGAAGTAGCCGGTCGCCACGGAGGCGTGGAGATCGACCTCGACGCCGTTGGGAGCGCGCAGCTCGCACGCCCTGCCGAATCGGCGCTCCCATCGCTCCCCCAGCGGAACGGACGTGCGGGTGTGTCCGGCTGCGAGCAACGCGGTGATCGCATCGCCGAACTGGGGTCGTTCGACGTGGATGTCGGCATCGAGGAACGTCCGCAACGCCGGATCCGGGTAGTCCAGATGGGCGTTGGCAACACCTTTGAACGGGTACGCGACGATGCCGTGGGCGGCGAGCAGTTCGACCACCTCGATTGCGGTCGCCTCGGCCCCGAGCGTGTGCCGCACCACCGTCCGGTGCGCCTCGTGTGCCTCGTCGGCGAGGATGGAGCCCGATGGTGGGTCGAGCACGATGCTCCCATCGCCGAGCGCCTGGCAGAGCAGCCCGGTGAGGCGTTCGTCCACTGCCCACGCCAGGAGCAGTCGAAACGATTCGGGATCGGCCACCGCCGGCGGATGTCCACCGGACGCTGCACGCTCGGGTAGTCCCACGGTGAGGACCGCTCGTTCGAGGGGTGTCATCGGGTCGGTGGGTGTCATCAGGTCGACGCCCCGGTCGTCGGCTCGGTCGACGCTCGTTCGAGGAGGGCCACTGCGTCGGCGAGGTCGAAGTAGGTGAGTTCGGCGATGCGGGCCCGCCGGACGAAGGCGTCGAGACGTCGGAACATGACACGTTCCCGACCGGTGGCGCCGAGCGTCTGGTTCGCCAACTCGACCAGCGCGTCCGGAGGCGACATGTCACGGAGCACTGCCTCGGTCGGGGCGTCGCTGCGGCGGAGGATGACGACCAGGCCGAGCGGGCATCGATCGCCGAGACTGGGTCCGCCGCGATGCGGTGAAACGGAGTCGTACGGACCGGCGGGGATGTCCAGGCCCAGTGCTGTCAGGCCCCCGGATCGCAGCCCGAGCGGACGATGGAATGCGTCGACGACGAGGTCGTCATCGATCGCGACGACCTCGTCGGCGAGATACGCGTGCCCGGCACCGGTCAGCGCTGCCGTCAGCGTGGACTTGCCGGCACCGCTGTGACCCACGACGACGATCGCGCGGCCTGCAATACCGACCGCTCCTCCGTGCAACACCGTACGACCCGACGCTGTCGCTGTCGTGGCCGCATGATGATTGAGCACGGTCAGCGAGTCGTACAACGCGAGGTCGGTCGACGGGCCGACATAGCTGGCAACTCCATCCCAGCGGACGGTCCACGCGTCGCCAACCAGTTCGACATCGAGACGGCGGTCAACGCTCGGCTCGCCATCGGCGAAGGCGTCGATCAGGAGGTCGACGAACGCCGATCGGAGTTCGACGTCGAGCGGCGGTGACGCCCGCACGAGCACGGTGGTGTCGTACACGGCGAGGTGACCGACGAACGCCGGCGGACCGCCACCAGGGTCCGAGTCGGTCGCCTCCACCAGGCCGGCGCTGAGGAGCCGGTCGAGTTCGGCCTCGAGGTCAGCGACCGTCACGGACGCCTCGGCAAGCCGGCGACGAATCTCCGGAACCGACGCGGGTTCGTCGAGCGCAAGCCACACCACAACGACCGGCCCTGACAGTTCGGCGGCGGCCTCGTCCGGGGACACGCCGACCCGATGAACGAGCACCCGGTCGGACAGCGCCCGCCAGACGATCCCGTCCGACCGCTGGAAGATCAGGCCCGACACGCGCTGGTCACCCGACGTACGCCAAGACACCTAGCGCGACGCGACCGGCTCGTCGAGGTACGTCCGCATCCACTCGACCGTCGCACACAGGCCGTCGTCGAGTGGCACCGGCGCCACGTCGGGGAACAGCGATCGCAGCAGCGAGTTGTCGGCCTGGCTGTGCGGCACGTCGCCGGGCCGGTTGTCGACGTGCTCCACCGTCAGTGGCCGATCCGTCAGATCACCGAGCCGGTCGATCACTTCCAGGAGGTTCGTGCGCGACCCGAAGGCAAGATTGACCGGCGAGTCGCACGTGACGCCCCGGTTGATGGCATCGACGATCACCTCGACGACCGTGCCGACGTACGTGAAGTCGCGCGACTGGGTGCCGTCGCCGTGCACCGTGAGCGCCTCCCCCGTGAGTGCGGCGTGGACGAAGGCCGGGATCACCGCGGCGTAGGCGTGGCCGGGCGCTTGGCGAGGCCCGTACACGTTGAAGAACCGGAACGGAAGCGTTCGCAAGCCGTAGCTGTGCTGCCACGCGAGGGTGTACTGCTCGGCCGCGAGCTTGCTGACGGCGTAGGGGCTCATCGGTTGAGCGACGAGCCCCTCGTGTTTCGGCAAGGTCGGATTGGCGCCGTACACCGACGACGACGAGGCGACGATCACCTGTGGTGGCACGTCGCCCTGTGCTCGCGCCGCTTCGAGCACCCGGAGCGTGCCGGTGGCGTTTGCCTCGTGGCTGGACACCGGATCGGCGATCGATCGAGGAACCGACGGGATGGCCGCCAAGTGAACGATGGCATCGACACCGTCGGTCGCGCTGCGGAGGGCATCGGCGTCGAGGATCGACCCCTCGATCAGTCGGATGCTCTGTCCGAGATGTTCGAGATTGGCGATGCTGCCGGTCGAGAGGTCATCGATGCCGACGACGTCGTGCTCGGCGACGAGTCGGTCGACAAGATGCGACCCGATGAATCCCGCCGCCCCGGTCACACACACACGCACCGCGCCACGGTAGCGGCCGGCGCATGCCCCGCCGCCGAACGTAGAATCTCGCCCTACCCCCATGGACAGACGTGCGGCACTCCGGAAACTGACCGCCGGCGGCGCCATCGCGGTCGGGACTTCGGTGGTGTTGTCAACACCCGCCTTCGCCTACAACGCACCGACCCTGGCGACGAACGCGTCGCTGAGCACCAGCGTCGTCAACGCTCGCCGGGTCTCGATCACGATCACCAGTGTGGGGACCGCCGCGTGCCCTTCGTCCGCGCTGGCGACATCGACGGGCACCTACGTTCGCAGCGACCTCGCAACCGTGTTCGCCTCGGGTTCTTCGTTCTTCGAGCGCCGCTCGCCCGGGCCGACTGTCCCCTTTCCGGCCACGGCCACAACGCTCACATTCGACGTTCGCCGCACCGACAACTCGGGCCCGAACGCCTGGGTCGACGGCGACTCGTTCTCGGTCACCGTGTTCGCCGATTTCACCTGCACCTACGGCACCGGAAGCCAGACCGCGCGGCTGTCGAGCGTGCGCACCCTCACGTTCAACGGCAGCGTGCCGGGAGACTGGATCGTGACCTGAGTCGACCGTCAGCGTCGTGACCGAGCCACGTCCTCGTACACGACGATGTGGGCATCGATCACCTCGTCGAGCGTGCGGGCCCGTCGAGCCCGGGCGTGTGCGCTCAGTCGACCGCGTAGCCCGGGATCGTTCGCCAGTTCGGTGAGAGCAGCACCCAGCGCTGCGGGGTCTCGAGGCGGCACCACCCTGCCGACGGAGGCGTCGACCAGCTCCGACACCCGCCCGACGTCCGTGGAGACCACGGGGACGCCGAGCGCGAGCGCCTCGGCCACCACGAGCGGCTGACCCTCGTAGTCGCTGGCGACGGCGAACACGTCCGCAGCGGCGATGTCGTCGAGCACGTCCTCGATCGCCGGCATGAAGTCGACGGCGTCCTCGAGCCCGAGCGTCCGGGCAAGCTCGATGTGCGCGCCGAGCGCAGGGCCATCCCCGATCGTCACCAAGCGGAGGTTGGCGCCGTCGTCGATCGCCCGCCGCACCGCACGCAGCAGGTTCGGATAGTTCTTGGCGTCGCGGTGGCTGGCAACGGTCACCACGGTGACCGGTCCCGTGGCATCGGTGGACTGCCGAGCGCCTGCTCGCGCTTCTGCGATCCGTGCGGGATCGATGCCATGGGGGATGGCGCACGTCCGGGCGCGGGTGCTCTTCGGCAGCGACGCCACCACCGCGGAGGACACCGCCACCGCTGCCGCATCGAGCCGTGCAGTTGCGCGCCACGCTGCCCGGGTTGCGGGGCGGAGCGACGACCACGGCGTGTGCGACGTCGTGACGACCTCGGGGTGTGCGCCGATGGCGCCGAGGCGGGCGACCACGGCCGGGAGTGGCCCGTGCACGTGGACGACGTCGTAGCGGCCCGTGCGAATCAGGCGGACCAGGCGAGTGGCGGCTCGCGCGCCGATCAGGTCGGTTCCATCGAGCCGGTGGACGGTGACGCCGGCATCGACGAGCGACGAAACCATCCGATCGCGCCTCGAGTTGACCAGCGCGACCTCGACGTGGCCGCCGCGAGAAGAGAGACCTACAGCGAGGTCGACGACGACCCGCTCGATTCCGCCGAGATCGAGACCCTTGGTGACCAACAGGATGCGCGGCCGTGCTGGGTCAGCGGGAGGCACGGCGATACTTCACCTTCGCGACGAGCGCACGGAGTTCGCCTTCGAGGCGCATCCCACCGTTCGCCTTGGCGACGAAGAACTCGTGGCCGTCGCTGCGTTGGATCGGTGTGCGCCACAACCGATGGAGGTCGGATTTGCCGGGTTCGTTCACCCGGCTGCGCGCGAGCGCAGCGGTCGTGAACCGGCGGCGAACCTCGGCTTCGGCAGCATCTGACCCCGGGAGCGCCTTGGGGTAGGCGAAGTGTGCCGGCGGAGTTCCGATGTGTTCGCCGATCAGTTCGATCGACCGGTCGAGTTCGTCGGCGATCACCGCCGGATCCGCACGGTCGAGCAAGGCGTGCGTATGCGTGTGCGAACCGATGGTGACGAGCCCGGTGCTGACCGCGTCACGCAACCCGGCCCACGAGGCCGGCGGAGCGCCCCACGGGAACGGTTCACCGGTGTCGATGAACTGCGTCGCCACGTACAGGGTGGCCGGAAGGTCGAACTCGACGAGGGCGGGCACCACGTGGTCGCAGAAGTCGGCGGTGCCGTCGTCGAAGGTGATCACGACGTGGCGGTCGCTGCTGGTTTTCGCCAACAGCTCGGGTACTGCGTCGAGCGATACCACCTGATGGTGCTTCCGGAGGTGGTCGAGTTGCCGTCGGAACCCGTCGGCGTCGAGGTCGACCTCACTACCCGACCCGCCACCGACACGGTGGTAGATCAGAACGGTGATACCCGCCGCGGGCTTCACCACACGGTCGCCGAACGCGAGCGCTCGCTTAGCGATGGTTCGGCTGCTCACGGCCCCAGTGTGGCAGCGAACACTGGGCGAGGGGCGAAGGAATCCTCGCCTTCGGCGAGCGTTCCAATGAAAGGAATCGTGACCAGATGAGCTGGTGAACGCCGAGACATACTCCGCCGACTGCCTCGCCGGCTCCAACGGGAACTCGCTTCCCGAGATCACCCCACTGGGCACGCCCATGCACGATCAGTCCAGGCCCGCGACCACGGATCGCCGACTCGTTGGAAGCAACTTTCTCGCGGTTCGTTCGTTCACTCGAGCGGTCCGCGTCGATTTCTGCACTCGCCCTAGAGTCGGGATGATGCCACTCATCGACAAGGTCCGGCGGGCAGGAATCAGCACGCTGCGGTCCGCGCAGGAACTCGCCCGCAAACACGACCTGCTGGTCCTCAGAAACAGCGAGAGCAACTACTTTCACCCCCACCTGGCTCGTGTGCTGAATCGCTTGCACATCAAGGTGGTCGTTGACGTCGGGGCCAACGACGGTCGAACGGTCGATGAGCTCCGTGAGATGGGTTTCGACGGCCACATCGTGTCGTACGAGCCGACACCGGCACTCTTCGCTCGCCTCCACGAGAGGTTCGCGAGCGACCCCAGCTGGAGCGGGCACCAGGTGGCCGTCGGTTCGGCTGCGGGCACGCTGCCGCTCAACACGTACTCCGCAGATGTCTTCAACTCGTTTCTTCGGCCCAGTCGGTTCGGGGCGTCGCGATTTCGACCTCTCGCTGGGGATGTGCTGGAGACGATCGACGTTCCGGTCGTTCGGCTCGATGACGTCTGGGACATCCATGTTCCAGCCGGCCGAACGCTGCTGAAAATCGACACGCAAGGGTTCGACCTCGAGGTGCTGCGCGGGGCGGTTGCCTGTCTGTCGTCGATCGATGCGGTGTTGACCGAGATGCCCGTCAACGCCATCTACGAAGGCGCACCAGCGATGTCGGAAACGTTCGCGTTCATGGAGAGAGCGGGGTTCGAACTCTCGGGGCTCTTCCCGGTGGCCAGGGATGCGCAGCGTCTGCGCTTGGTCGAGGTGAACGGTGTGTTTCTCCGTCGGGACGTGTTCGCCTGACGTAGGACATCCGAATCGTCGTCGACATTAGTGTGTCGAGTGTGTCGGCGTCGGGAGCTCACGTCGGGGTCGTTCACAGCGGTGGTTTCCCGGGAACCACACAGTCGGTCGTGTCAGCGCTTCGTGCGAGTGGCGCCGTGGTCCACGTGTTCGACTTGTCGTCGCTACCGCGATCACCTCGCTCGTTCCCCGGTCGCTGTCGTGCGCAGGCGCAGGCGTTGGGTCGCGACGTGCCATGGTCGAGGACGCTGGCCTGGGCAGACGTTGTGGGAGCAGCAGTCGCGCGCCTGCCGGACATGCCGCTGGTCTTCCTGCAGACGTCGTTGGCCTGCGATGTCGACCCGTCACGGCCGTACGTGGTGTTCACCGACCGTCTGGCCGCCGAGGGCGCGGTTGAGTTGTCGATCCGGTCGCCACTGCACGATGCAGGATGGGCGGCTCAGGAATGGCGATTCCTGCGAAACGCGCGACACGTGTTCGTGATGAGCCCGTCATCACTCGATTGCCTCGTGCGTCCACGGGTTCGCAAGACGAGGATGTCTCGGTCGCGGGTGGCTCGGCCATCGCAGCGCTTTCCGAACCGCGGTCGCGCGTGCACGACGAGCCCGAGCGCCTGCTTTTCATCGGCAAGGAGTGGGAGCGAAAGGGTGGGCCCGAATTGATCGCGGCGATCGACCGGGTTCATGCGACGACGCGCTTTCGTCCGACACTCGACGTCGTCGGCTGTCACCCCGATGTTGATCGCCCGTACATGTCTGCACACGGACCAGTTGCAGCGGGCGACATGGCGCCCTTCTTCGATCGGGCACATGTGCTCGCGATGCCAACGCGTTCGGAAGCATTCGGGGTCGTGTTCGTCGAGGCTGTGTCGGCGGGGCTGCCAGTGCTCGGGTCGGATGTCGGCAATGTGCCGTGGATCGTTGGTGCTGCTGGAATCTGTCCGCCAGTCGGTGATGTCGACGCGTTGGCGAGTGCCCTCCTGGAGATGCTTCAGTCGTATCCGCAGTTCGCGGAACTCAGCGCTCGTCGCGGCAAGGAGTTCCGAGCAACTGCAGCTGGGAAGCAATCGCTGCGAACCTCCTCGAACGTTCTCGGGGTCCCTGTCCGAGGCCGGGGTGAAGCTCCTTCACGGGCCGATCGGTGATCGACCCGATAGTCGTCGCAGTCGTCGTGACGTACGACCGTTTCGATGCACTCACAGAGTCGCTGGCGTCTGTGTTGGCGCAATCGCAACGTCCCGACGCGGTCATCGTCGTCGACAACAATTCTGCCGGACGGCACCGCCGACCGTCTTGCGACGGCCGAACCGGGCGTCGACATCATCTGCATGCCAGAGAACCTCGGGCCAGGCGCAGCCATTGCCGCCGGGATGCGACGAGCGTTCAGCGATGGTGCTGACATCGTGTGGCTCGTGGAGGACGATACGTTGTACGGAGCCGACTACCTCCGTGCCGGCGTGCGATGTCTTGTCGAGCAGCCCACGATCGCCATGCTCGGCTCGCATGGGTGGGACTTCGACGGCTTTCTGTGGCACGGCCACCCGATCGCGACCGACGAGATTGCCCACGGCGTACTGCCTGCACTCGATGGTGCTCTCGTGCGGCGAAATGACGCTCTCGCAGTCGGATTTCCCGCAGAGAACTTCTTTCTGATGATGGACGACGTCGAATACCCGCTTCGCATGTACGAGCACCAACGCATCGTGGCGGTGTGGTCACAACTCCAGTCTCGTCCGCTCAGGTTGGGAGCATCGAGCGAACCCGGCGGTCCCACCGTTTCGGTCGTACTACCAGACCCGAAATCACTTGAGAATGGTCCTCGACCGAGGTTCCGCAGCGATGACGTGGGGCTTTCTCCGTCGAACAGCGGCGCTCGTCGTCATCGACGTCCGAAAGCCGGGGGGTTGCCGCACGATGGGCGATGCGTGCGGTCGGAATCGTCGACGCGTCCGAGGCAGGATGGGCCGCACGATCGAGCCGGGACAACCGTGGCCGGTCAGGAGATAGACGGCCCGTTCCTGGTCTGATCTCGGGCGCATCTGTCGTCGTGTTCGACGAGGGGGTGAGTCCCAGCATGGTGGTCACGACTCGATCGATCATCGGGTGGACCTCAGTCGAGTGATCCAGCAACCAGGACAGCGACGAGGGGCGTCGTCGACGATACGAATGTCGCCGTCAGGTGATCACGGTCGCTGAAGATGGGCCCGATCCGTCCTCGACCGGACAGACATTGTCGTCGCAGATCAGTGGTGCCACGTCGAGGATCCCAGCGACACCAGACTGTTCCAACGCCGCTCGCTCGGGCTCGGTCACGACGGCCGATCTGGCCAGTAGCGGACCCGACGACTCTGCGCACCGCTCGGCATCGCGATGCCGGGCGAGACACTCGATCGGGTCCTGCGGACAGGTCCGGATTGTTCGCAATGACCGCGAGGGGTACTCCTTGCTCGCGGAGCGCGTCGGCGAAGCGGCCGACCTGTTCGGTCCAGAGTGTCCACGGCGTTTGCCTCACTCAACAGGGCGTCACTGTCAGGATTGATGAGGCGACCGACATGGTCTGCATTGGACATGACGACGAGGTTGGAGCGCGTCTCAGAGATCAGACATTGCGTTTCGGCACGAAACCGTGCGCGCGCATCGGACACACCAGCCTTTCCGGTCGCACGAACCGGCAAGTCGGTCGCCGGACAGCCTCCGTAGCCGTTCGTACGAGTACCGCGAGCGTCGCTCGATGCTGCCGCTTCGATCACCGCTGGGCTCCACTGCGCAGCGTGGGAATCTCCGACGAGGAGCACCAGTCGAGATGCGTTCGTAGGACCGTGGACGCAGTACTCCTCGTCAGCAATGACCGCCATGGAACATGACTCGGGCGGACCGCTCTCCGATCTCCCGTCTCGCGCCGCAACAAGGGCGGCCAGGTATGGATCCGCCATCCTCCGATCAGCGGCGAAATTGATTGCCATTCCCAACGAAACGAGTACGCCGACCGAAAGCACTCCGCAGCTGATCGCCCATTGCGGATTGCGGAGCAGCGCGTTCCGCCGAAGCGGGGCCTCGACCAGGGCGTACGAGATTGCTGCTGCTCCGAGGGCGAGAGTCACCACGCCGAGATTCTCGGGCACCGAGAGCGGGCCAAGCAGCCTGGCCGACATGATCAGAAACGGCCAATGCCACAGATACCACGAATATGACAGGCGCCCAATGAACACCGGCACGCTGGTGCCGAGCAGTCTCGATGGGAGACTCGCAGCCCCGTGCATCCCGCCGAGCAACACCATGGCTGTGCCGAGGACCGGGACCCCCGCCCAGAAGCCTGGGAACGGGGTCTGCTCATCGAACCGGGTCGCGGCGACCAGGATCGTGGCAAGACCAGCAACGACGGTCACTACCTGCAAGCGTCTGCCCATCGTGGCGAGCCGAGCGCCTGCCAGGGCCAGCAATGCTCCGACACCGAACTCCCAGGCGCAGGTCGGAGCAGAGAAGTCAGGCCCACGGGGTCCCGCGATTGGTTGCCCAGATGGACGCTGCAAACGAGGCCATCGTCACCGTCGCCACAACGAAGGCGAGATTCCCAGCCGCGCCGCCCGGTCCGGCTCGGAAACACCTTGACGGCCACCAGCGCAAGGATTGGCCACCCGATGTAGAACTGCTCCTCCACACTCAACGACCAGGTGTGCAGAAACGGCGATCCGGTGCTTGCGAAGTAGCCGCCCGCCTCCCGTGCGAACAGGATGTTGGACGTATAGGTGGCTGCTGACATCCCTTCCCGTGCCAGGTCGCTCCACCCCAACGGGCTCTGAATCGCCAATCCTGCGATCCAGGTGACGATCACCATGACGGTCAGGGCGGGAACCAGGCGTCGGATCCGGCTGGCCCAGAATCTGGACATCCGAATTGTCGAGGTGGCGCTGGCTTCGCGCAAGAGCGTGCCCGTGATCAGATACCCGGAGATCACGAAGAAGACATCGACACCGACGTAGCCGCCCGAAAAGCCCGGGAACGCTGAGTGGTACAGCACGACGAGCAGAACCGCAAGGGCCCGGAGACCTTCGATGTCCGCACGGAAGGCCGGACGTCGATCGTTCGTTGCGGTGGAATCCGCGAGGTCCGGCGTCCCGGTGGCGGTATTCAGCGGCACGGACAAGCGGCGCAATCTAGTGCGATCTCGCACGGCCCCGATACTCACTTCGGCCGTACGAGTACCGCTGGTTCGAATCATCGTGAGTCGCGTCACAGCCCCCACGAACCAGTGAAAGCCGTCCGGTAGCGTCCTGGAAATGAAGCAACTGCGGGCCACGCTGGGTCGTGTCGCTCGGCGGATGCTGGGGCGCACGCAGGTCGACGTGCTCGACCGGCTCATTGCCGATGGCAGTGTCGTCGTCGGTCCCGGGTCGTACGTCCGCCGGCCGGTCGACATCCAAATTTGGGAGCCGCCCGGTATCGAGCGTCCCCACGTCGTAATCGGTCGGTACTGCTCCATCGCCCGAGGCGTGAGGTTCATCGTCAACGGTGATCATCGACTGGATTGGGCATCGACGCACCCATTCCGAGAAGTTCGCGGCATGGATGGCGCTGGGGTCGACGGCCATCCGGCACCGACGGGACGGATCACGATTGGCAGTGATGTGTGGATCGGCGATGGGGCCACGGTTCTCGGAGGCGTCACGATCGCTGACGGAGCGGCTGTGGGAGCAGGCGCGGTCGTGTCGAAGGACGTCCCGTCGTACGCAGTGGTCGTGGGCAACCCGGCCGTTGTCGTTCGGAGGCGGTTTTCTGACGACGCTGTCGAACGGCTTTGCGCACTGCGATGGTGGGAACTCGATGACTCGGATGTCGTGACCCTGGTGGAACTGCTGAACGACCGGTTGGACATCGATGAATTGGAGCGCGCCGTCAACGTGCGCAGAGCCTCCTCCACTGCTCAGTGATGCACATCTCGAAGGACAGCACGCCATCGGTTTCGATCGTGATACCCACGCTGAACGGCGAGCGGTTGCTGGGGTCGCAACTCGAATCACTGGTGGCTCAGGTCGAGGCACCACCGTTTGAGGTGTTGATTGCCGAACAACGGCTCGGACGACGGCACGCGATCGCGCTGGCGCAGAGCTTCGACGACCGACTGGATCTCAGAATCGTCGACGCCTCCGCCCACCGAGGGCAGGCATACGCCCGTAACGTCGGCGCCGCATCCGCGAAGCAGCACTGCTGTTGTTTCTGGACCAGGATGACGAAGTCGTGCCTGAGTATGTTTCGGCGATGGCGAGACGCTCAGCGCCTCGACGCTCGTCGCCGCCCGAGTCGACATCCGCTCGATCAACCCGTCGTGGGCACACCCACCTCGACGTCTGGCTCAGGAAGAAGGCCTTGCGTGGGGCGGGCCGTTCCCATGGGGATACGGCGGCACCCTCGGTATCCGTGCCGACCTGATGTCGTTCCTCGGAGGCTTCGATTCCCGTCTGAGTGGAGGAGGCGAGGACGAGGATCTGTGCTGGCGTGCCGCAATCCTCGGCCACAAGTGCTCGTTCGTGCCCGACGCAGTGTTGCGCTACCGACTGCCGGCAACGGCGACGGACCTCTATCGGCAAGGCCGTCGCTACGGCGGCGCTCAGGTGCGACTCGATCGTGTGTACCGAGGATTCGGCTACGAGCCAATGGCGATGCGGACGAGTGGCATCCTCGTCATGAAGTGCGCAGTGCACCTGCTGGCTGCGAGGGGACCGGACCGTGGTCGCTGGACCTTCCTGATCGGTCGCCATCTTGGCGCTCTCGAAGCGATGGTCCGGAGGGAGCCCAACCCTGTTCGCCCAATGGCTCCGTTAACTCGAATCACCGGTACACCTGGCGTCGTGGTGCACTGGCGCCAGCCGGTGCGTTGTCGTTCAACGGTTGAGTCGCTGATGGAACAGAAAGCAATCGGACCGATCGTCGTTGTCGACAATGAGTCGAGCCTCGGCGGCGAACGCATGCCGCTCGGAGTCGAGGTCCTTTCGGTTGCACCGAACCTCGGATTCGCAGGTGCGACCAACCTCGGGATCGCTCGCTGGTTGTCCACCGACGCGGAGTTCATCCTCGTGGCGTCAGAAGATTGCTTGCTCGGCGTTGACGCGTTGGAGCAGTTGATGGAAACCGCGTGTCGAGCGCCGGACATCGGCATTGTCCGGCCGACGCATCGTGATGAAACCGGTCCCGCCGACGCATCCGGGCGATGCAGCCTGTATCGGACCAACTGTCTTCGATCGATCGGTGGTCTGAATGAAACGCTGGGGTCAGTTGCTCGGAACGTGGACTTGTTCGATCGTGCGCGGAAAGCTGGATGGCGAGTGGAAGTCGACCGTCGGGTCGTCGTCACCTGCCAATCAATGCACGATGGTCATCATGACGGTGCTCCACCAGTTCGCCACACGGTCTCTAGTCGCTGGCGGACGCATGTGCGACCATCGCGCCGCGAGATCCCCGTTGTCCGGCTCGCACACGACGTTGGTGGAGGCATGAAGTGAAGTGGCGACAGAAGTTGAACCGCCGCCACGTGCGGGCCTACTGGCGCGTGCGGGTGCTGCCCGCACTCGAGCCGCGACTCGGGTTCCTCTTCCCGCCGCTCGCCGGAGAACGGTGGAAGGCTCGCCATCTCGGCACCTACGCCGAATGGACCGTGATACACGATCCCGACGGCGACGTCGCACAGCCCTCCGACGAGCTCGTGCGCCTCCTTTGCGCCGCGGCGTCGCGGGCGATCGACGTTGATCTCGACCACGTCGCCGCGCGGTTGGTGCGGGGACCGAGGAGCGGTCGCAGATCAGCACGTGGCCAGGTCACCACTATCGGCTGCTCGCTGCGCTCGTAGACGAGCTTGCTGCAGAAACGATCGTCGAGATCGGCACGTTCACTGGCGCCTCGGCTCTCACCTTCGCCTCCCGGCCTTCTGTTCGATCGGTCGTCACCTACGACCTGATCGTGTGGAACCGGATCGAGCACGCCATGTTCGACGACACGGACTTCGTGGGAAAGGGCGGGCTGATCGAACAGCGGTTGGCTGACCTGCAGAACCCGAGCGTCTTCGAAGCCGAGGCTTCTGTTCTTGCGTCGGCTGATCTCATCTTCCTCGATGGACCCAAGGACGGCACCTTCGAGCCGCAGTTCCTCGCACGGTTTCTCGCTCTGCCACGCGATCGTGCTCAATGTCTCGTCATCGACGACGTGAAGGTGAACACGATGGTCGATATCTGGCAACAGTTCCCAGTGTCGAAGATCGATGCCGCCAGCGTCGGCCACTGGTCAGGTACCGGCCTCGTGCTCCTCGAACCGACTCGCTGACGACCTCGGATCAGGCGGAGCGATCACCTCGACAAGAACTTGGAGGCGCCGGGCGTCGCCATGCCAGGTACGCCAACGCCGCCCGTGGTGACATACCGTGCGTCGTCGTCGACCGGATCTGGTCGGATGCGAACAGTGCCGTGCACACGACATCCGGTTGCTCTGAACGCATGGAGTGCACAGCCCCCGACTCGATGCGCGACTATGTCGTTGATGTCACCGCAGTTCGGATCCCGCTGATGGGAGCGGATGATGACCGACGCCGGTGACAATACGTCGGACGAGTATCGCACCGTCGCTCTGAGCGTGATCGTGCCGACGCTCGGCCAGCGTCCCACACTACGTCGTACGGTCGAGAGCATCCTGGCCGACGGCGGCGACGACCTCGAAGTGCTCGTGGTCATCAACGGGCCTGCGGCGGCAACGATGGTCGCTGACTTGCCGGACGACTCTCGAGTGCAGATGTTTCGACTGCACAACGTGGGAGTCTGCACCGCGTGAAAATGCCGGAGCACAGCACGCGTCGGCGAATGGTTCGCATTCGTCGACGACGACGACGTCGTGTTGCCGGGTTGGTCTTCGATCGTCCGGGCCGGTTGCGCACCGCACGTGGCTGTGGTGTTCACCGGAATCCAGGTGGTCGACGAGAACGAGACTGTCGGGAGCAGTTGGGTGCCCGAACCGGTCGAAGCACTGGCCCAAGAGCTGCCCGGCCCGATGCTCGCTGGCAATGTTTTCCATCCGAGCGACGCTGTTTCATCGCGTCGGCGGCTACGACGAGGCGCTGCGCTACGCCGAAAACACCGAACTGGCGCTTCGGCTCGCCAAGTCCTTGGAGCCGGGC
Source organism: Ilumatobacteraceae bacterium (assembly GCA_963828415.1). GTDB lineage: Bacteria > Actinomycetota > Acidimicrobiia > Acidimicrobiales > Ilumatobacteraceae > Sva-07. The sequence goes on along the minus strand of CAWHEI010000009.1, from coordinate 54,013 downwards.
GTGAGCGAGGCCGTCCTCATCGATGATCGATTCTTGCTTTCCATCGAGCGACGAACGGATCGGCCTCAAGGTTCGGCACGCGTACAAATACGACGCCGCCCTCCATCTCCTCGAACACCATGCCGACCGGCTCGGCCGCGACCCGTCCGTTCGGGCCAACCATTACGCCATCGCCGGAGTGTCAGCGGCTCAACTCCGTCGGTGGGCCGACGCGCGGCAGCACTTGCGCCAGGCGGTTCGGGCGGACCCGTGGAGGCCGGCCCGCTGGGTTCGAGTGGCTGCTGTCCACCTTCCACTGGTGCGGGCACGCGTCTGGCCTTCATCGAGATGACGGACACCCGAATCGCCAGAGCAGCTTCGGTCTCCTCGGAAACGGTGGGTAGATTCGAGACTGTGCGACCTGCAGGAGCCCCGCCGCGTATCCCCGCTGGCCGGATCTTTCAGCACTGGGCACTGCGTCCAGCGTGACTTTACGGCAGTCACTTTCGCCGTTGCTGGTGGGGCATCGCCTCAGGGTCCTGACCGTGGCCGCCTCGGCAATCCTCGGTGGCCTGGTCGAAGCGCTGTTTCTGGTCGTGATCACGCGTACTGCATTCGCCGTCAGCGACGGTCGGGACAACTTCGGCGTGGTGGCCAGCCGCGAGGTCAGCGTTGGCGCCGTCGTGGTCCTCGGTGTGGTGTTGGTGTTGCTGCGCGTCGGGTTCTCGCTGGTGGGCGGGTGGCAGAGCGCCACCCTCAACGCCGAGGTCTCAGCAACGCTTCGCGGCGAGCTCGCCGGCGCGTATCTTCGTGCGGATTGGCCAACCCAGCACGACGAAACCAGCGGTCAGTTGCAGGACCTGCTCACCTCGTTCAGCGCAAGCGGCGCGGCTGTGGTGGCGTCGTTCCTGAATGCGATCACATCGGGGCTGAGCCTTGCTGCGCTCTTGTTGTTCGCCGTGCTCGTCGACCCTGTCGCAGCCTTCTTCACGATGACGGCTGTCGGTCTACTGATCATGTTGATCCGTCCGATCCGCAGACGCGTTCGGCGGGCTTCGCTGGAATCAGCAAAGGCAGGGATCGCCTTCGCGACCCAGGTCAATGAAGTGTCCAGGCTCGGACTCGAAATGCATGTCTTCGACACTCGCGAGCCGATGGGACAGCAACTCGACCAGGCGATCGCCGAGCGCGCTCGCATCGAACGACGCGTCGGAGTCATGGCGGGCCTGGTGCCCACGGTGTACAACGGTCTGGCCTACCTGGCACTGTTGGCCGCACTCGCGGTCGTGGCAGCGACCGACCAGGCCGATCTTCGTTCTGTTGGCGCCGTGATGCTCGTCATGCTCCGCTCCTTGAGCTACGGCCAGGCATTCCAGACGAACCTCACATCGCTCAACACGAGTCGCCCCTATCTCGACGAGATCGATGAACGGCGCTCACGCTATGTCGCTGCCGCAACGCGGCGCGGTGATGAACCAATGGGCAGGGTGGGCGTGCTCGAACTCGATCGGGTCGACTTCGCTTACCAGACCGGGACGCCCGTGCTGTCCGAGATCAGTGTTGCATTCCAACCGGGCGAGGTCGTCGGGCTGGTCGGACCATCCGGATCTGGAAAGTCCACCCTGGTGCAGTTGTTGCTGGGGCTCCGACGGCCGACCGGCGGAAGCGTGCTGAGCGACGGCCGCAACATCGAACGATTCAGCGCCGAGCACTGGGCTCGCAAGGTGACCTTCGTCCCGCAGCATCCGCAGCTGGTCGACGGCTCGATCGCCGACAACGTCCGGTTCTTCCGAGACGGGGTCACCGATTCCGAAATCGCACGCGCCGTTCGAAGCGCCCACCTCGATGACGACATCGCTGGTTGGTCGGATGGCCTCGCGCATCAAGTCGGGAGCGGGGGCTCGAAGCTCTCAGGCGGTCAACAGCAACGGGTCTGCATCGCAAGGGCGCTCGTGGAACGACCGGATGTACTCGTGCTCGACGAACCGACGAGTGCGCTCGACACCGTGAGCGAAGTCGCCATTCGGCGAACGCTGGCCCAGCTGCGTGGCGAGGTCACCGTCATCATCGTTGCGCACAGGCTGTCGACCCTCGAGATCTGCGACCGTCTGCTCGAGGTGTCCAGCTATGCCGTTACAGAGCTCGAACCGGACTCGGCGATCAGCTCATTGGCACTCGACGACCCGCCCGAGCCGACGAACCTGCCCCACGCTGCACCCAACTGATCCGCAAGCTCCAGCCTTCGTTGAGCTCCGAGGCCGCCCGGGAGGCGAGCGAGTACACCGGTGATGTCGGAGGCCACCCCCTTGTAGCGATTTCGGGCGACTGGAGCAACGACCTGCGGGTACCTCGACGAGAGGTGGACGAGTGCCTCCTGAACCTTGGCTCGCTGCCGGAACCGCCCAGCGAAGTTCGCCCTGAGTCGGTACCGCAGGAGTTGTGCCGGGATCCACAGCGGCACGATTCCGGTTGCTTCGTGCAGTCGGATACTGAATTCGAGGTCTTCGGCATACGGGAAGGATTCGTCGAACCCGCCGACGTCGAGGAACACGTCCCGCTCGATACCGGCACATCCCCAGACTGCGGGTATCGACCGGAACATCGGCCGTTCCGATTCGAGTTGGCGGTGATCGCACGACCGCCACACGTGCGATGCGTTCAGCGAACGAACGTCGAGATTGAACACGACAACGCGAGCGCCGGCCACCAGGGCATCACCGACACGCTCGATGATGCCCTCGTCGACCTCATCGTCGTCGTCGACGAAGAGCAGATTTGGTGCCGCTGCGTGCCGCGCACCGATGTTGGTTGCGTACGAGCGTCCCGGTCGACCAGACGCATCGATGTGGCGGAGTTGCGGAAGTCGTTCGGCCCACTCGTCGCAGGTTGAGCGGGAGCGCAGGTCGGCGCTGTTGTCGGCGACGATGATCTCCCAAGGTTGGCTCCACGAGCAGGACGAGAGCGCTTCGAGTTGGTCGGACAGTGTCGGCCGACCCAAGGTCGGTATTACGACCGCCAGTGACGGTGTGCCCTCGGTGAACGACTCGGAAACCGACACGACGTGAACCTATCCGGCATCGGCGGCGCGGGCGGCGAGCACCGCCTCGAGACGGGAACGACCGCTGACGGCGTCAGGTTCGAGGTGGTTCCCTTCGGCCCATTCGTTCCAGCTCTTGACGAACACCGGCTGGTCGCCCGGTCGCGACGCTGCGAGGTCGATGGCGTTGCGCACCATGCGGCCGAGCAACGATGGGTCAGGCCCAACGAGCACCTGACCGGCGCGCCCCCACCTCGGTGTGTTGTCCCAGTTCGTCAGCACGCATGGATGACTCGCATTTGCCCAGGGCACGAGTGGCACCGGCATCTCCGCGAGGTGCCGATAGGAAGACCGGTGTGGCCCGCGCCGGAGCCGATCTCCGACTCGCCACCGGAGGGGACGCCGGCGTCGAGCCGCCAAGGAGACCATCACCATGGCATCCAGCGACGCGTTCAACAATTGCTGCTCGGTCGGTTGGGCACGGCGCTCCTGGCCGACGATGTGTAGTCCGGGCAGCCCGGAAGCCCGTGCGAGCTCGCGCCACGTGTCGGTGAAGCCAGCTAGGTCGGGGATGTCGAGTGGCCGGAAGAGGTAGACCAACGGTTTGCCGTCGACGCGCAGGTAGCGGTGGTCGTGAAGGGCTGATTCGATCGCCCGGAAATGTCGGCGTGCATCTTCGGCGCCTCCATAGCGTTGCTCGAAGAGGACGCGAGATGGCTCGCGCACGTCGATCCAGCGGTGGTTCGCCCAGGCGAGGCAGAACGGGAAGTCCGGTTCGTCGCTTGCAAGCACTTCGTCGAACGGAAGATTCATCATCCTCTCGCCGAGGCTCCAGTAGTGCCAGTAGCAGAAGGCATCGATGCCGTGGAAAGCAGCGAGGTCGGCTTGAACTTGTCGAACCCGAGGGTCGCGAAGGTCGTAGTAGCCGAGTTCGCCCGGTCGCACCGGCTGCTGATGCCCGCGGTACAGGGGCCGGGCCGCGGCCACGTCGGTCCACTCCGTGAATCCTGGGCCATGATGCCTGTCGTTGATCTCAATCGGATGGAATTGCGGGAGATAGAAGGCGACCAGCTTCACTCGGTTCGGCTCGGAGAGAGCGCCGGTTGACATGACCGCCGACCGTATCCGAGCACTCGACTCGGAACTGTTTCGCGTCGGTGCCATGTGACGCCGCGGTTCGCAACATCTGTGAGCCGTCGCTACCGGCGACGGAGTCGCATTCGCGAGGTGCGCGACCCAGACGGCATGCACGACCCAGCTCAGATGGGCTCCGATGCCGCCCTGTGGAGATCTTTAGACCCGTAGAGTCGAACGGTGTTTGCACTTGTCACCGGGGTTGCCGGGTTCATCGGGAGCACCTTGGCGGGCCAGCTGGTCACCGAGGGTTGGACGGTGCGAGGCGTCGACCGTTTCACGGCGTACTACGAGGAAGCGGCCAAACGCGACAACCTGGCGAGCCTGCGAGGTCATCCATCGTTCAGGCTGGTGGAGGCTGACCTCCTGTCCGCGGACCTGGATCCGCTTCTCGACGACGTCGACGTCGTCTTCCACCTCGCCGGTCAGCCCGGGGTGCGCCTGTCGTGGGCCGATGGATTCCCCACGTACGTCGATCTGAACATCAACGTCACACAACGGCTCCTCGAGGCGGCGAAGAGCCACACCCTCCAGCGCTTCGTCTACGCGTCGAGCTCCTCCGTGTACGGAAACGCCGACATCACCCCAACACCGGAAGACCATCCGACGCGGCCGTTCAGCCCGTACGGAGTCACCAAGCTGGCGGGCGAGCTGTTGTGCCGCGCGTATGGGGCGAACTTCGGGGTTCCCACCACGAGTCTCCGCTACTTCACCGTCTACGGGCCACGACAGCGACCCGACATGGCGTTCCACCGAATGATCGAGGCGACGCTCGACGGCCGACCCTTCCCGCTCTTCGGTGACGGCTCGCAGGTTCGCGACTTCACCTATGTCGATGACATCGTTCGGGCAACGATCTTGGCCGGCACGACGGCGCTCGAGCCCGCCACAGTCATCAACGCAGCGGGCGGAGGATCGGCGTCCATGACGGAACTGATTGACCTGGTTGGCGAGGTGGTCGGGCGGCCCGTCGAGATCGAATGGAAGGACGCCCAGGCGGGCGATGTGCGCGTGACAGGCGGCGACATCTCGCAGGCCAGACAACTGCTCGGATGGTCACCGCGTGTCGACACAGCCGAGGGGGTGCGCCGCCAGGTGGAATGGCATCGGAGTCGGCGATGACAGCACCGTCGAGGTTGCGGGTGTTGATGGTGTTGAACAGCCTTGCGCCAGGCGGTACCGAGCAATCGACCGTGATGCTCGCCCCTCCGCTCCGCGAGTTGGGGATCGATGTCGCGATTGTCACGCTTCGACCGGCACCGCTCGAACTGCACGAGGTTGCGATGGCCGCTGGCATCGAGGTCACACGCCTGTCCGCGGCCGGCTTCGTCTCCCAGCTTCGACAGCTTCGCGCGTTGATTCGTGCCCGAGAACCGAATGTCGTCCACACGGCGCTCTTCGACGCCGACCTCTTGGGCCGCCTGGCTGCCTTCCGCACTGGTGCGCCCGTCGTGTCGAGCTTCGTCAGCACGCCCTACGACTCAGCGCGCCTTGCGGATCCGAACGTGAACAGATGGAAGTTGCGAGCGGTCCAGGCAATCGACGCCATCACGGGCAGGTTCTTCGTCGATCGCTTTCACAGCGTGTCCGAGGGAGCGAAGGCCGCCAACGCGCGGGCTCTTCGTATCCCGCCCGACCGGATCAACGTCGCTGAGCGCGGCCGAGACACGGGAACGCTGGGACAACGGACACCCGAGCGCCGCGCTGCGACTCGTCGAATGCTCGACATCGACGACAAGGCGCCGGTTGTCGTCAACCTTGGTCGCCTCGAGTATCAGAAGGGGCAGGTGGATCTGATCCAGGCGATTCGCATCGTTCGCCAGGATCATCCTTCGGTGGTCGTGCTCATCGCAGGCAAAGACGGATCTGCGGCACCCGCTGTGCGCCAGGCGCTCGCCGACGACGCCGAGACAGCACAGCATGTTCGGTTGCTGGGCCATCGCTCGGATGTCGGCGACCTCCTGGTGGCGGCAGATGTCCTCGTGATCTCGTCGCTGTTCGAAGGGACCGCCGGCGTGGCTCTGGAAGCGATGGCACTCGGCACACCGATCGTCTCCACCGACATCGACGGGCTCCGCGGGATCTTGTGCCCCGACGAAACGGCACTACTCGTGGAGCGTTCCAGCCAGAGTGCGCTCGCCGAGGGGATCAACCGGGTGCTCGCGGACGATCAGCTTGCCTGCCGTCTGGCCGAGCACGCTCGCGCCGACTTCGATGCCCGTTTCACCATGACCGCTGCCGCGTTGAAGCTCGCTGAGTTGTACCGCTCCGTCGCGACCTGACCCGCTGCCCGACTCGTCGGTTGCATGCCGATGCGGTCACTCGGTGTTCGATGCGGTCGCCTTCGATCGGGCGCACCGATCGAGTACCTCGACCCACGAGCGAACGACGCCTGGCCATCCGAAGACGTCGATCCCCGTCGGCAGCGACCGGAGGCCACCTCGGAGAACGCGACTCACTGCGGATGACACCTCGTCGGGGGAAGCATCTGCCGTCACCACCTCGCCGTGGATTCCCATGTCGAACATCGACGGGATCGCACCGACGTTCGTCGCCACAACCGGCACATTGCTCATCGCTGCCTCGATCACCACACCGGGCATGCCCTCTGTTCGGCTCGTGAGGAGCAGTGCATCGATTGCGCGGTACGCGCCGGTCACGTCGTCGAGGGCCCCACTGAACGTCGCTCGCCCCGCCAGCACGGTGCGGGCATGCTCCTCTGCAGCGGCGCGGCCAGGACCGTCGCCGACGACGAGCAAGTGAACGTCGTCGAGTCGTGCGAGCGCATCGATTGCGAGGTCGAGATGCTTCTCGTACGAGATCGAGCCGACCCACCCGACGACCGGCACGTCGGCCGGCAACCCGAGCCGTGACCGGGACTCCGCCCGTTCGGGCGACGAGGGTGGCCGGAACTCGTCGGACGATCGGGCATTCGGGATGACGGACAAACGACTGGGGTCGACGCCGTAGAGGGAACCGAGGCTCTGGGCCGCCTGCGGCCACAACGCCACCACGTGGGATGCACGACGCATCAGGGCGCCCGTCCGCCACCGATGTGACCGCCCTCTCACCCAGGCGCCGGGATCACCGATACTTCGATAGACGAATGGCACGCCGGTTCCGGTCAACGCGAGAGCGCAGGCCGGGAGCGTCGACGAGCCGAACGCGATCACCACGTCGCATTGACGGACGCCGCGCCGAAGCGCCCGCAGGGTCGATGGGCCGAGCGGCTTCGAACCGAGCACCGGGAGATCGAGCACCGAGACCCCGGTGACTGGCGCCAAGCAGACCGCCTGCGCGTCCATGCCGAGCCGCTGGAGCTCGCGAGCAAGTCGGGACCCTTCGATCTCGGCACCCCGGCGCGCGTTCGATGTCAACACCACGAGCACCTTCAGCCCTTGGATCGCCGAGCCGTCGTCGGTCATCAGAACAGCTCGATGTCGCCCATGGTCAGACACCAGTTGGGCAGTGGGGGCTTCGACATCGAGTTCACGGAGCGCCAGGTCAGTGTCGGACCGCCGCCGGGGTAGCCGACGAATCCGCGACGAGGATCGGCGGGGCCGATGCGAAGTGCATGTGTGGCACCGGAGTTGCGCATCACGGCCGTCGCCACGCGATCGGATGCTCGAACGTCGAGGTCGAGTGCATCCAGCAGTACGAGTTCGTCGGCGTTGCCGCGCGATCGCAGCCGGACGATCACGACGCCCTGGTCCGACTCGACGGCCCGGTACCCGAGGAAAGGAGCGCCATATCGCCATGAGACGAACGCATTCGAGCGGTTCGTCGCGAGGGCCCTTGGATCGTGAGTCATCTCCGGGGCCACCTCACGCCGTTCGAGGATTGCCTCGATGGACGCGCCCTCGTCGAGCGGTGTTGGCCAGAGTGACGAGGCGACCCGCGACTTTGCGACAGTGAGCACCGACGCCGGGTTTCTCACTCTGACCGAGACAGGCAGATTCCCGACCGTCTCCCAACCCATCTTGAGGTAGCCCGGGCGGCTCTGTTCGTTGGGGGTGTTGAAGACGAAGTCGACACCGTCGCCCCGCACGTCGTCGAGGCCGTGCATCGTCATCGCGGTGAACAGGCCCCTGCCCTGGTAGTCGGGGTGCGTGGCCGTGTCGACGGCGCGAACCGCGCGCAGCACCTCGCCACCACGGACGAACTCCCACCGCATGAAGGCCCGCAGACCGACGACACGGTCGCCATCGGTCGCCACCCACATGTAGGACGGGCCGAATGCGTTGTCGTCGTGCTTCCATGCGAACAGCTCCCCATACCGGGGGTCGTCACCCCACCCCAGCGATGCCCGGCCCAACTCGAGGATCGATGACCGATCGTCGGGCGTCGCCGGACGGATGTCGAGCCCGGTCGTGCGGGCTGGCTTTGGCTTCGCTGGTTCCGCTTCCGCATGCACCGACCCATCTGGTGGTGCGAGGCGGCGATAGCAGGATTCGTATTCGCCGACTGCGATCGATGCGTCGAATCCTTCGGCGAGATGTCGTGACCGCTCGGCCAAGCTGCTCGCCAACTCGGGCGACGACAGGACGTGCGCCCATGCATCCGCCAGCGCTTCGGCGTTCATCCGGCGCGACCAAGATCGCGTCGTCGTCGGTCAACACCTCAGCGACGCCACCGACCCGAGTTGCGGCCACCGGCAGGCCGAGAGCGAATGCCTGCATCAACGCAACGGGCAGACCTTCATACGTCGACGCCAGCGTGAAGAGGTCGAATGCCGCCATCACCCTCGATGCATCAGCTCGATATCCCGTCAGCAACACGAAACCGTCCAGCCCGAGCTGGTCTCGCAGGGTCACGATCTCGCGCTCGAGCGGTCCCTGGCCGACGGCGACGACGCGTGCTTCCACCCCTCGCTGCCGGAGGGCGTCGGCAGCGTGCAGGAGGTTCGGGTAGTCCTTCTGGGTGCGATAGTTGGCGACGGTTCCGATGACGAACTCGTCGGCACCGATACCCAGCTCCGAGCGAACCGCAGTGCGTTGGTCTGCGAGCGCGGCGACGCTCCCGACGTCGATGCCGTGCTGCAGGGTGACGCATCGCCCAGCGGTGCGACCGCGCATGCTGCGCTTGGTCTCGTTGCTGACGGCGTAGACGGCGTCGTCGAGCCGCGACGTCAGCCGATTCGCCCACCGGGTGGGCGTGGCGAACGTGTCCCAGGCGTTGTGCTCGGTGCTCACCAGCGCCGGACGACGCGCGCGTGGCAGTGACATGGCGACGATGCGCCCGACCGCTGCCGGCAGGGGTGAGTGGCTGTGGACGATGTCGAACCTGCCGGCGGCGATCAACCGCCGCAACCGAAGGGGCCACCGTGGATCGGAGCGCGTCGTCGACAGGCAGTGGCACCGCACACCCGACTGCTCCAGCTGTTCGGCCAGGTGGTCCTTGTACGGCAGCACGTAGGCGCACTCGATGTGAAACGCGTCGTGATCGTGGGCCCGGGCTGCGGCCGCCAGCAGCGTCTCGGCGCCGCCCGGTCCAAGTCCCTTGATCAACCACAGGACACGGACGGGCACGAAGGCCGACGATACCGCAGCCCCACCGGAGCACATCCGGATCGCCGGGTCGGGGTCGCCTATCCTCCGCTCGATGACAGGGCCAGCATGTGCGGGATAGCGGGCCTGGTCAGCGCCACCAGAATGGAGCCCGAACAGGCGATCCGTCTGGCTTCGATGATGGCCGACACACTGATCCACCGGGGCCCTGACGGCTCCGGCTCCGAGATCGACCCCTCCGCTCGAACGGTGCTTGCGCAACGGCGACTTGCGATCATCGACCTCAGCCCCGCTGGCCGCCAGCCGATGGTCAGCCGATCGGGCCGCTGGACGCTGGTGTTCAACGGGGAGATCTACAACCACCGGCTGATCCGAGCGGAACTCGAATCGGCGGGGGTCGCCTTCCGGGGCCACAGCGACACCGAGACGCTCGTGGAGGCGATCGACCGATGGGGCGTCGAGGCTGCACTCGAACGGACGAACGGCATGTTCGCCATCGCCGCGTGGGACGGCCATCGTCGACAGCTCGTCCTCGCGCGGGACCGGCTGGGAGAGAAGCCGCTCTACTGGCTGCACCAAGGGGGTCGGTTCGCGTTCGCCAGCGAACTCCGTGCGCTGCGCCTGCTGCCCGACGTCGACCTGCGGATCGACCCCGCTGCAGCCGCGGCGCTGCTCCACTGGTCGTTCGTGCCGCATCCCGGCACGATCTACGAAGGGGTCCGCCAGCTTGCGCCCGGCGGGCTGCTGGAGGTCTCCATCTCGGACGATGCCGTCACCGTGGCGGAACGGTCCTGGTGGTCGCTCGCCGAGACGCTCGACCACGCCATCGACGATCGATCGGTCTCGACGCTCGATGAAGCCGCCGAGCAACTGGAAACCCTTCTCGCGGACGCGGTGGCCATGCGGATGGAGAGCGACGTGCCGCTCGGAGCGTTCCTGTCGGGAGGGATCGATTCGTCGCTGATCTCGGCGCTTGCGCGACGGGCTCAGCCCGGGGGGACCCTGCGGACGTTCACCGTCTCGATGCCCGAGCTCGGATTCGACGAGTCGCGCCATGCGGCGACCGTTGCACGGCATCTCGGTACCGATCACCAAGAGGTCGACCTCACGCTCGCCGATGCATTCGACCTCATCCCACGACTGCCGGCCATCTGGGACGAGCCGTTCGCCGACCCCTCGATGCTTCCGACCGCGTTGCTGTGTGCGGCTGCTCGCCGGCATCTGTCCGTGTGTCTCGGCGGCGACGGCGGCGACGAGCTGTTCGCCGGATACAACCGCCATGTCTTCGGCGCGTCAATTTCCCGCCGGGCTGCTCACCTCCCTGCTGCCGTGCGAAGAGCGATGGCCGGCGCCATGCTCGCGCCGTCACCCCGAACCATTGACCGGGCATCGCACGCCGTGTCCCGAGTACTCCCGGCATCCCGACGGATCCCCAACGCCGGCGACAAGGTGCAGAAGGTGGCCGCGCTCCTCCGCGCCGACGGTCGCTCGTGGGACACACTCGCCCAGATCTGGCCGAGTTCCGACCTCGGCCCGACGCCGGCCGGACCGTCGCTGCCCCACCTCACGGGCCGCATCGACGAGGTGGAACAGCTGATGCTCGCCGACACCTCAGCAGTGCTGCCGGATCAGATGCTCGTGAAGGTCGATCGGGCGAGCATGGCCGCATCGCTCGAAGTGCGCGCTCCCTTCCTGGATCACCGACTCCTCGAATGGTCGTGGCGCCAACCCACGCAGATCAAGACTGCCGGTGGTGTCGGCAAGGTCGTGCTCCGGCGGGTTGCGGAGCGGGTGCTCCCCGCTGAGATCGTCGAGCGCCCGAAGATGGGATTCGACCCACCCCTCGGCGCATGGCTGCGCCACGAGCTGCGGCCCTGGGCGAACGATCTGCTCGCGAGCCCGCGTTCGGTGAGTGAGGGGTGGATCGACGGCACGGCGGTCGAGCGGGCGTGGGCGGAACACACCAGCGGTGCACGCAACTGGGAGTACCGCCTGTGGGGCGTCCTCATGCTCGAAGCCTGGCTCGCCGAACACCACCCGACTTGAGACCCGCTGCCTCGCTATCGTGCGCCTGTGTCCGCCGGCGAGGTCTCCGTTCGGGCAGCACCGCAGCTCCTTTCAGCCATCATTGGGTCATCCCTCCTGCTGCTCGATCCGTGGACTGGTGCGACCGCAACTCTCGACCCGAGCACTGCCCTGGTGTGGACGTCAGCCGTGGACGGCCCCTCCACGGCCACCGAAATCGCGCAGGCGATCGCATCCGACCTCGGAGGCAGCGCCGAGGAGCACCGTCCCCACGTGAACCGGGCGATCGCCGATCTGCTCCGCGAGGGTCTGCTCGTCGACGACTCGACTCCGACGCCGATGCCCGACACGGCCGGCGGAATCTCGTCCGCTCATCGATCCGGGATCGCCGCGCAGCTGCGACAACATCCCGACGCTCGCACCGATGTGTTGGCGATCGGAACGTGCACGGTCGCGCTGGTCACCTTCGACGACGAACTCCAACGGTTCCTGCGTTCGAGGCTCGGCAGGCTCGTCGTCGACTCGACCAGCGCCGAGCCCGACCACCAACTCGCCGTGGTCGCGTCGCAGCGGTCGGATCTGCCCTTCCGGTTGTTGATCGACGGGGTGCTGAAGCATCGAGCCACATCGCGGGGCGAGTTGCTCCGACAACTGACGTTCGAACTCAATGTGCTCGCGAGAACCCCGGCGGCCGGAAGCACGATTGCGCTGCACAGCGGAGCGGTCGAACGAAGTGGTCGGGTGCTCCTGATCGCCGGGCCGAAAGGTGCCGGCAAGAGCACGCTCACCGCCGCTCTGGTCCAGAGCGGCGCCCGCTACGTGACCGATGAAGTCGCACTCGTCGACCTCCCCGTGGGCCGACTGCGTCCCTACCCGAAGCCGCTCGACCTCTCGGCCGACAGCTTTCGGCTGCTCGGGCTGCACTCCTCGGGTGGTGACGAGGCTGACATCCCGGTTGATCAAGAAAAGACGTCCGTGCCAGTCGATCTGCTCGGCCTGGCTTCACCGGGAGGCGCCGCCGTGACCCTCTTGGTGCTCGATCCGTCGGCCGCCCCCACACAACGTGTGGACGCTGTCGAGGAGAAGGTCGCCCTACTGCTGGCCAACTCGTTCGCCGAACCGTTCCAGCGCGAGGTTCCGAGCAGTCTGTTGCAGCCGGCGGTCGACTGGATCGGCTCGCTCGTCGTCGTGCGGGCCGGCCGAGGCGAACTCGCATCGACCGTCGAGCTCGCCGAGGCCCTGCTCGCGAGCGAGTAGCGCGCTCGAGGCACCGATGAAGCACGTGCTCGCCGCTGGACGTTGGCTCTCTGGTCGCCCGTCATGGCCGAGTGCGCGGCAGTGCGCGCTGGTAACGTCGCTCGGTGCAAACGGACGCCTCGAAACTGGACCGGAGAAAGTTCCTCGAGCGAACCGGAGCGACCGCCGGAGGCCTCTGGCTGGCATCGGAGATCATCTCGATGCCGATGGCGTTCGCAGGCACGAGTTGCATCCTGACCGCGACCACTGCGACAGGCGGCAATTGGAACACCACCACCTGGCCCGCGTCGGGGAGTTTCCCGGCCGTGACACTCTCTTCGGCGACCAGCCTCATCGGGGGGCCAGTGCCCAACCCAGGCAGCGGGACGATCACGATTCCAGGTCTCACCGGCGTCGGCGTCCCGAACCAGCGGGTCTTCTATTTCGACTTCGATGACGCCGACAGCGGCGAGGGCGGCACCGTCACGTTCACCTTCTCCGCCCCGGTGTTCAACGTCACGTTTCGCGTCTACGACATCGACCGGAACCTCGGGAGTGGTCAGAACTACATCGATCGAGTGTCGGTCAGCGCGACGGGTGGTGCCTCAGTCTCCGGTACCTCGCCGGGTGGTGCTCCGTCGTTCAGCGGGGGCACCTTCACCGGCACCACCACCAACAACACGAGTACCTCCGCTTCCTATGGCGACTATGCCCTGAACGGCAGGGTGACGAGCTTCACGTTCACCTACACGAACGCCACTTCGGGAGATGGCACGCGGATGATCACCGGCATCGGCGACCTGTCCTTCTGTCGCTAGCCGCGACCGAGCATCCGCCCCGATGGGCAGATCGGCCTTCAACGCGGGTCTTGCTTGGCTACGATCTGGTCACCGTGTCAACAGTCAGACCGATCGATTCGCTTCGCCGCTTCTGGTGGGTCGTGCTCATCTTCACCGTTGGCGGGGCAGTGGTCGGTGGGTTGCCCGAGCCCCAGACCGCCACGGACTCGATCACCCGCTACACGGCCAATCACACGATCCTCGTCTCGAGCACATCAACGGGCGGTTCGCTGTACACCGACCCGCAGGCGTTCAACCAGATCCAGTTGTTCGCCACCACTGGCGTCGTCCCTCAGCGCGCTGCCGAGGCGCTCGATTACAGCGGGTCGTCGGCGCAGCTCGCCAGCACGATCACGGCAATCACCGATCAGCAGACCGGCGCCCTGCAGATCTCCACCACGCAGGCGACCGCCGACGAGGCCGTCGCGATCGCCGACGCGTTCGGCGACGAGCTCACGACCTATCTCGCCCAGCGCCAAGATCAGCTCCGCCAGGATCGGCTGGCGTCGACGCTCGAACGGCTCGATGAACTCGAAGCGCAGATCAACGAGGTCGAGGCCGACGTCCTGATCCCTGCCGACCCGAACGATGCCAACGCCCAACCCACCGAGGACCCCGTCGCCCGCGCCCAGCTCGACGCGCTCAGCCGCCAGTACTCGGTGGTGTTCGAGCAGTTCGACGCCCTCCAGCAGGATCAGGGCCAGCTCGTGCTCACCACGCTGGAGCGCGCCCAGCCGGTGGCGATCACCGAGCAGGGCCTCAGCGCTCCCCGCTCACGAACGGGGCGGGCGCTGCTCGGCGGCATTGCAGGGTTCGCCATCGGCGTCGGCATCGCCATGGTGCTCGGCCGTGCCGATCGCAAGATCCGCACCCCGCAGCAGGCCGAGGAACTGCTCGGTCTTCCGGCGAGCACGGCGATCCCGGCGGTGCGCCACCACGACAGCTCGGTGCTCGCCGTCAGCGCCGGCCGCCACGACCCGCTGTCGGACTCCTACCGCACGCTGCGCAGCATGCTGGTGTTCCTCGACAACGAGAACCCCGAGCTGCGCGACCGCGCCAGCCTCACCCTCGTGGTTTCCCCCGGCCCCGGCGACGGCAAGACGTCGGTCACCGCCAACCTCGCTGCGGCGATGGTCGAATCCGGCAGCCGCACGGTGGCGGTCAACACCGACTTCCGCCGCCCGACGCTCAGCGGCCGCCTCGGTGTTGCCGACCCCGAACCGGCAGGCCTCGACCTGCACGAGATCGCCAGCGCCCCACTGGAGCTCGTCCTCGCTCCTGGCAGCGATCCCGGCCTGGCGGTGCTCGACCTCGCACGCGTCCGCGGGAACACGCCGGGCGACCTGGCCCGGGTGACCGCCCGCCTGCTCCCCCGCGTGGGCGAGATCGCCGACGCGATCGTCGTCGACACGTCGCCCGTCGGGGCCACCGCCGAGGTGCTCGAGTTCGTGCCCCAGGCCGACAACATCGTGCTGGTCGTCCGATTGGGCCACACCACTGCCACCACCGCCCGCCGGTCGATCGAGACGATCCGCACCCTGTCGCGCGGCAACGTGTTGCTCGTGCTCGTCGGCGGCGACTCCAGCAGCGGCGACCAGTACTACTACTACTATTCGTCGAGCGGAAACGCCGCGAACAGCGGCTGGTTCGGCCGCCGCCGACCGGGCAAGTCGAGCGCAGAGCGTCCCTCCGAGGAGACCCCGGTCAACTCGTGAAACCGTTCGAGGCCGGGGTCGTCGCCGCCGGCGCGGCGTACCTGGTTGCGCTCGGCTGGGCGATGCAGAACCTGTCCTACGACGTGTGGGGAGCGCTCGTGATCGTGCCGGTCCTCGCGGCGATCTCCGCCCCGCTGATCAACCGGACATTCACCGGCGACATCGAACACCTCCGCCCCTGGATCTGGGTCGGCCTCTTCGTCAAGTTCGCCGGTGCGATCGCCGGCTACTACGTGCGCTTCGACGCCTACGGCGGCTCCGCGGACGCGGGGCGCTACCACTCGTTCGGCAAGGTCCTCGCCGAGGACGTGCGCTCGGGTCTCGCCACGCCGTTCGCTCTCGTCCCGCGCTCCACCGGCACACAGTTCATGGAGACGCTGACCGGCGCGGTGTACACCGTCAGCGGGTCGAGCCTGATGGGCGGGTTCATGGTGTTCACCTGGATGAGCTTCTGGGGCCTCGCCTTCTACGTGAAGGCGGCCCACCACGCCATCCCCGGACTTGCCACCCGCCGTTACACGCTGGCTCTGTTCCTGTTCCCGTCGCTGATCTACTGGGGATCGAGCATCGGCAAGGAGGCCTTCGTCGGCCTGTGCCTCGGACTCGCCGCCTGGGGCGCGGCGATCGTGTTCACCCGGCGCGGCAACGTCCGAGTCGGCGTCGTGATGACCATCGCCGGCCTGCTCGGCTCGGGGTTCGTGCGACCGCACTTCGCCTCGGTGTGGGCAGGAGCGATCGTGATCGCACTGGTCGCCCGTGTCGTGCTCGACGCATCGGGTCGGCGCACCGCCGACGGCGACACGCGCCGCCGGCTCCAACTCAGCACGATCCTGCTCGTCGCGGTCGCCGGGATCGGCTTTCTGATCGTTGCCAACGTCGCACTCAACTACCTCCCGTCCGACGCCGGCGACACGGCGCCCGTGAGCGATCAGTTCACCGGCATCTTCGTCACGGCCGAGAGTCGCACCACCCAGGGCGGCTCGTCGTTCACTCCGGCCACGGTGAGCGGTCCGCAGGACTGGCCGTGGTCGGCGTTCCGAACCGTCACCCGACCACTGCTCAACGAAGCCACCAACCTCGCCACGCTGCTGCCCGCCATCGAGATGACGGCGTTGCTGCTGGTCGGCGCGTTCTCGTGGAGGCGCCTTGCCCACGCGCCCAAGTTGATGCTCACCACCCCGTATCTCGTGTTCGCTGCGCTGTGCGTCGTCACCTTCGGGGTGGCGTTCTCGAGCATCGGCAACCTCGGCATCCTCGTGCGCCAACGCAGCCTGATCCTGCCGCTGCTGCTGGTGTTCTGGTGCATCCCGCCGATCGTGTTCGCCAGCGAACGGCGCACCGCCGAGCGTGTCCTCGCCCGGTCATCACCCTCGAACGCGTGAACAAATGCGCCTCTGAGGCGACCATTTGTTCACGCATTGCGCAGGTTGCAGGCCGGTCGAACAGCCTGTCTACGCGGTGAGGGCCGGAAGTCGTGAGGCGACCTGATCGGCGACCTCGGGGTCGATGCCGTTGGCGGCCGACAGCGCCGGCCACGCGTCGATCGCCGCCAACGCTGCATCGACCATCTCGTCGATCACGGCTGGTTTGAGTCCTGCGGCGGTACTGAGGCCGACCAGATCCTGGCGCGTGATGTCCTTGCCCTTTCCCGCGACGTCGAGGTAGTGCTCGCCCGGTCCGGAGGCGACGTAGGCGGGTCTTGGTCCCATCGAGTGGGTCAGGTCGAACGCAGGCGCCAGTCGCCAACCCGCCGATGGTGTCCACAGATACGCCACGTTGCGGGCGTGGTCGTCGCGATTGTGAGCAACGACGTTGAACACGGCACGTCGGACGAGCTCCTCCACGTCACGCACGTCCCCGGTGACCTGGCGTGTCAACCGGATGACATCGATGTACCCGACGTGCCGGTCGTACTCGGGGTAGGCCTCCAGCAGGCCGGCAGCGCTCGCCATGTGGATCCGATCGGGCTGTCCATCGGGTACGGCGACCCGGTCGAATCGTCGGACGGCGAGATACCGAGTGCCCGACGACCCGGCCAGCAGCCGGTGCTCACAGACGGTGATGCCCACTGAGGCAGCCATCTGCAGGTAGGTCGCTTCGATGGCCGACAGGTACTCGCTGTCGTCAGCTCCGTGGAACTTCACCAGCCATGGGTCGGAGCCAGCGGGGAGTGCTCCGTCGTCGCCCACCAGTTCATCGTCGAGCGTGTACGCCACGGCGATCTTGGGGCGGGCACCACCCGGCCCTGATCCCGAAGCGCGGGCGATGGCGTCGGCGGCCTCGTCGCTGGTGTCCGCTCCAGCGAGATGTCGCAGCATTTCGTGCTGGAGGCGGTCGAGGTCGACCAGCGCATGTTCGGGGGTCTCGGGCCCGTCGACCGGGCGGAAGGTGAGTGCGCCCATGGTGCGACGACCGAGCCACGTGAGCATCTGCAGCGGCGTTGGCTGCTCGATGCCGTGTCGACGCATGTCACGGCCAAGAACGAGCTGACCCCACGAATCAGGCAGCGCATCCGCGAGGAGGCCTGGAAGATGTTCGGGCCTCCGCCCAGTGAAGTGACGTGATCGGTCGACGCTGGGATGGCGCAGCGGGGCGAGTTCGACGCCGCGCGCGAGATGGTCGTCGGTGTATTCCACGAACGTGTCTGCTCCCCGTTGCGCGACACGCGCCACCACCCAGCTGCCGCCAACACCCTCGTAGACGACGTCGATGGAGCTCACTGTCGTCCCCGGCGCCGCATCGGCTGAGACTCACCGACGAACTGCTCGAGAGTTTGAGCCTCCATCGGCACGAGGACAGCGTTGAGATCTCCGGCGCGACCAAGCGCCACGAGGACCGACAAGAAGCTGGGCAATGTGACTGGGGAGCCTGCTTCCATTCGGGTGACGGTCAAACGCGACACCCCCGCTCGATCCGCAAGCGTCTGCTGCGACAGATTTCGGCGGAGCCGCTCGCGGCGAACACGCGCGCCGAGTTCGTCGGTCAACTCACCGGGACTCATCAAGCTCAAATCCATCGTTCCACCTCCCCTCGTACCCAAGATATCGTATTGTACAAGTGTCGGTAACTTCGTTCTACGCGTTCAACGTATCGCTTGGAATACGGTATCTGCTCATGAGACGACCGGCCGACGATGGCGGCTCGGAGCACCGCCGTTCGGTTGCCGTATCGTCCGCCCATGTCTCTTCCCATTGCACGCGATGCCCGCCGTCTCACACCGAGTTGAGTTCGCGCCGGGCGAGTTCCCGGTGCTGCTCGGCTATGCGGCGCTGGCGATCTACGCATGCGTGCCGGAGACCGATCAGATGCGAACGATCGCCTGGCTGGTGGTCGGGCTCCTGGCAATCGAACTCGTCACTCGCACACCGTCAGCGACAGTGGTACAGCTTGTCGCCGGCGGCATCGTGCTGTGGTCGGGCCTCTACGGCGCCACCGGCCGCGGGTCAGCGATCGTCGGCGCATGGTTCGCCTTCTGGCCGCTGCTCCTGGTGATCGGCTCGACGTTCGTGCTGGGAAGCGAGCCGTCACGCGCCCGCTGGCTGATCGGCGCGATCGGCGGCATCGCTGCGATCGTCGTCGCGCGCACCGGCGGAGTCGAACCAACGACCGCGCCAGCGGTGGCCGCCGCGGCGATCGCTGCGCCACTCTCGATCGTTGCCGCGTGGGCTGCGGTGGAGCTCAGTGCCCGGTGGGATGCTCGGGCCACTCGTCGTTGACGGCGGGGTCCGTACGAGATGCGCCCGACAAGTCGCGGACGCCGGTGCCACCGATGACACGCAGGCCGACCGACTCGCCGTCGTCCGTGACCGGCGTCGACGGCGTGACCCACCAGTTCTGGGGCACGGCGCTCGGCGCGTAGCGGTACGTGGGAACCGCACGGATCCTGTCGTCGGGCTCCAACAGCACCGTGCCGATGACCGTCGCGTCGACGACGGCGAGGCGAGCGAGCGCCTCGGCCCATTCGCGCTTGGTGCTGAGGTCGGCGGTGGCCACCATCAGCGCCACATCGCAGTGCTGCACGATGATCGTCGGGTCGGCGACGGCAAGCAACGGCGGTGCGTCGACGACCACGAGGTCCGAAGCGTTGGCGAGGGCGTCGAGCACGACACCGAGCCGGTTGTCGGCGAGGACCTCCGCCGGGTTGGGTGGCGGAGGTCCGGCGGTGAGGACGACGAGGTTGCGGCTGATCTCGAGACGTTGGACGGCCTTGCCCACCTTCATCCCCGCGGAGATCAGCGTGGCCAAACCGACGTCATTCGACAATTTGAACAGCCGGTGAATCTGCGGCTTGCGAAGGTCGCCGTCGACCAGCGTCACGCGGCGACCTGCCATTGCCGAGGCGGCGGCAAGGTTGGCCGCAACCGACGACTTGCCCTCCCCCGGCCGGGGACTGGTCACCAGCACGACGGTCCCCCGCCCATCCGGACGGCTCGGCCGGTCGGCGACGAACTCGAAGGCGGTGCGCAACGTGCGATACGCCTCGGCGTCGATCGCGTTCGGGTCGCGAATCATCACGACATCCTCGGGACGCTCGGCGCCCAGCGGATGACGCGGCACCACCGCCAGGATCGGTGCCGGCGTGAGCTTCGCAAGGTCGCGCCGCCCACGGATCACGGCGGTCCGGCGACCGACGACCCACACGGCGACGAGCCCGATCAGCAGCCCTGCGAGAGCAGCAAGCGAGACGACCAGGATGACGTCGCTGTCCGCACCGCGAGCCAGGGCCGTCGCGAGCGCTGCACCCGCCGCGAGCACAGCGCCGAGCAGGGCGAGGGGCCACCGACGCACCCCAGGCCGGTTCCGGTGGCGGAAGCGGCGGGCGAGCGACATCGACATGCATCGTACGCCCGTCGGCGACGGACCCCGACCCCACGCACGGCACTGGTAGCGTGCTGGACGTTGCAGCACGTCGACAAGTCGGAGGATCAATGGTGGTGAGACGGTGGATGGGTGCGATCGTCATCGCGTTCGTCGCGCTCATCGCGGGAACCTCCGCCGCGCAGGCGCAGTATCCGCCCCTGAAACAACCCGACCTGGTGATTTCGCAGGAGATCGGGCCTCCCGGCTACACGTTCACGGCAACGGTCACCAACTGCGTGCCGGGCCAGCGAATCGTGTTCGTGGTCGGCGACCAGCGCGTCGAGGCGACGTGCGACCCGGTGACGATGCAGGCCTCGGCGACGATCACCGCGCCGCCCGGGCTCGGGACGTACACCGTGACGGCCGAGTTCTACGGCGACTGCAGCTCGTTTGTGCAAGGCAACCCTCCCGGCACCGTCGTAGGTCAGACCGAGGCACCGTGTCTCGTGCTGACCGAAACCATCCAGGTCATCTCGGCCGGCCCCACGACCACCACCGTGCCCGGCAACATCGCCACGACGGGGAGCAACGGCATCGACACGACGCTCCAGACCGGGCTGATCCTGGTTGCGGTCGGCCTCGGCTTCTTCGTCGTCGCTCGGCTCCGTCGTCGTCAGGCAACCTGACCTCCACGCGAGCAGTTCTTCCCATCCAACCCTCGTTGGCGTGTTGCGTGATTGCTCTATTCCGCACGTTTTTTCCAGCGGTAGGGTGAAGTGTTGATGGACAGGCGCGACGCTCTGAAACGGCTGGCAGCCGGCAGCGCCACCGCTGTCGGTGCGTCCGTGATCGTGAGCCAGCCGGCGTTCGCCTTCACGAATCCCACCGTGACCGGGAGTCCAACCGTCACCGTGGCCACGACCGGCCGACTCACCGCTTCGATCTCGATCAGCAACGTGCCACTCGGTTCGTGTCCGGGCAGTGCGCTGTCGAAGCCCAGTCCGAGCCAAGTCAGCCTGACATGGCAGACGTTCTGGCCCGGGGGCAACACGGTGATGTCAACGGGCTCCGGCACCGCCGTGTCGATTCCAACGGGGTTCGATCGTTGGTTCGCCAATGACCGCATCCGGGTGACGACGGTGTACCGATACCAGTGCGTGTACGCCGGGTCGACCTCCGAGATCTGCGTTCAGTGGTTTCGCGAGTTCAGTGCAACTCAGACGTGGCCGGGCACGAATTGGACCCAGGTCGCCGCAAGTGGGCCGACGACGGTCGCCTGCCCAGCCGGCTTGGTTGCTGCGTCACGAACTTCGGGCGTCGTGGAGTCGCCTGGCGGGCGCACTGCGGACGGCACACCGACGGGATAGCGGTTCCGTCGCAACAACCGCCCCGACCGCACTCCCGTTCTTGAGTCAATGTTCATTCAAGACGGGGTCACCAAGCGTCGATAATCGGTCGGAGACCACACCGCCATGGACCGACGCGAAGCGCTCAAGAAACTTGCCCTGGGCGGAGCCATCGCTGCGGGCGGGTCGCTGGTGCTGTCATCCAACGTCGCCGCCCAAACGACCTCCGGTCCGGGAATCCTCGGAATCCCGGTTGCCGGCCAGGCGATTCCGGGCGTCGCGCTCACGCTGACGGGCGGCGACAAGCAACTCGGTTTCCGTGCACCGGCGCCGCCGACTGGTGTGACGGCGTCGTACTCGTGGTCGATCAGGTCCTTCGACGTCAAGCATCCGCAGGTCAGTGGCATGCAGCTGACCTCTGGCGGCAACGTCCAGCGGGTGACCGGCCAGCCGGGCTGCGGGAACTCGTGCGCCTATTTCGCGGGCAACGACCAGGCGATCGCCCAGACGCTCTTCAAGCCCGGCGGCAACGAGAAGAACAAGAAGTTCAAATCGAATGACACCGTCACCGTGGGCCTGATGATCGTGTGGAGGTCGGCGGGCACAACGGTGACCGCCGAGTACATCTTGACCTCTGTGGTCGGCGTGGGGATCACATCGTCGAGCATGGTGCCGAACTCGTATTACGTCACCTGACCCACCTCACGACCCGGATTGCCACCGAATTCACGAGCGCGCGATCTACCTTTCGCACAGTGAGTCCCCCGCGCCTCGGCATCGATCACGCAGCAGACATCCCTTGAGTCTGCGTTTACTCAAGATGTGGCCACCGAGCGTCGATATCCACTCGGAGACCGACTGAAATGGACCGACGCGAAGCACTCAAGAAACTTGCCGTGGGCGGAGCCATCGCCGCGGGCGGGTCGTCGGTGCTGTCGTCGAACGCCGTCGCGCTCACGACGTCGGGTCCGATCATCGGCATCCCCGACCAGCCTGGCGAAACGCTCCCGGTCACCACCCCCCAGGTCGGGTTCCCCGCCCGCCCGTCGGTCACCGACGCCTCGAGCGTCACGTGCGGCCCCTCCACCACGCCCAACACGACCTACGCCTGGCGCCTCCACTCCTACCGCCTCGCGGCCAGCACACGATTCGTACGAATCGCCGTGTCCGACCTGTCGGGGTCGTCGACGATCAGCCAGGGCCCGATCGGTGCGTCCCAGTGGACCAACCCGAGTCAGGCGTTCTTCGGCGGGCCGTCGGGCATGTCGTTGCGGCGACGATTCACCGTGAACTTGTTCGGCACCAACATCCAGTTCAACACCCCGTTGTCCAACGGTGACAAGTGGGTGGTCGACCAGATGGTCACCTGGCAGTGCTCCGGCAGCGCCCCGGTGACCCAGACGTACCGCTACTCGGGCACCTGGCCGAATCCGCCCACCAGTCAACGGCTGACGTGACTTCGGCGAGGCCCGACATCCCACATCCACACCATCTCCACCTCGTAACGTCTCAGCGTGGCTGACTACGACGTCGTGGAGGAGATGACACTGCGCGACTACGCGTCCGTGGTGTGGCGACGCAAGTGGCTCGTGATCCTTCCCATGCTGCTCACCGGGCTCGTCGCGGCCGCCCTGTCGATGGCGCAGACGCCGATGTACCGGGCGAGCGCCGACGTGCTCGTGCGTCTGCCCCCGACGGCGAACTCGCTCGGCTCGACCGGTGCGGTGATGAGCCCCCGCCTCGTCGAGAACGAGTTCGAGACCGCGTCGGGCTCCGAACTCCAGTCGCAGGTACGCACCATCGTCGGTTCCGAGCCGACGCTCAGCGTGTCGTCGAACGAGGACTCCGACGTCTTCACGTTCACGGCCACCAGCTCCAACGCCGACAACGCCGCCATCGCCGCGAACACCTACGCCGAGCAGTACATCGTCCTGCAGCAGCAGAGCCTGATCGAGCAGTACGAGGCACGTGTGGCCGTGCTCGAGGATCAGCTGGCCGGCATCGAGGACGGCACCGTCGACTCGAGCCGTCAGGAGGAGTACGAGCGCGAACTCGAAGACCTCTCCGTCTCGATCGACCTGGCGCTCACGTCGAGTTCGACGCTGATCGATGCCGCCACTCCCCCGGGCGCCCCCTACGAGCCGAACACCACACGCACCGTCACGCTGGCGCTGGTGGTCGGACTGCTGATCGGCCTCGGCGCTGCGTTCCTGGTCGACTACCTCGACACGTCGATCCGCGACGAGGACGAACTCACCGCTGCCACGGGCCTGCCGAACCTGGCGGTGATCCCACAGGTGGCGTCGGCCGAGAAGGCGGTCGAGGGCCACATCGTCACGAGGGATGCACCGCAGTCGCCCGGCGCCGAGGCCTATCGGGCGCTGCGCACGGCGATCAAGTTCATGTCGCTCGACCGACCGATCCACTCGATCCTGGTCACGAGCGCCCGCCCCGGCGAGGGCAAGACCACGACCGCCACCAACCTCGCCGTGGTCGCTGCCCGTTCGGGCCAGCGGGTGTTGTTGATCGACTGCGACATGCGCAAGCCCCAGGCCCACCTGTTCTTCGGCCTGCCCAACGACGTCGGCTTCACGTCCGTGTTGCTCGGCGAGGTGAGCCTGCAGGAGGCCGCCCAGTTCCCGAGTGGCGAAGGCAAGCTTGCCATCGTCACCTCCGGCCCGTTGCCGCCGGACCCGTCCGATCTCCTGTCGGGCGACACCACCCATCGGGCGCTCGACAAGGTTCGCCAGGACGTCGACCTGGTGGTGCTCGACTCGCCGCCCGTGCTGCCGGTGGCCGACCCGGCGATCCTGGCCGCGATGGTCGACGGCGTGATCGTGGTCGCCGCTGCGGGCTCCACCGATCGTCGCCAGCTCGCCCGGGCCGTCGCCCGCCTGCAGCAGGTCGACGCGCCCATCCTCGGCACCGTGCTCAACCGGTACCAGGCCAAGGGTGAGGCCGCCTACACCTACGGCTACGGCACGGCCCCGACTGCAGCGAAGGTGGCCGACGATGCGGCCGCCGACGACTCGTCGCCGATCTCGCGCTGACGTCGCCGCATGGACGAGCTGCCCGCCGTGATGCCCCGCAAGCGCGACGAGGCGCTGGTGGCCGACTTCGACACCGAGCTGGTGGTGCTGGTGCCGGAGGCCCGTGAGGCCCACCTGCTCGACGAGGGCCTGTCGCTCGTGCTCGACTCCTGCGACGGCGTCACCCCCACCGCCGACGTCATCGCCGAAGTCGTCGCCGCAACTGGCGACGACCCGGCACAGGTGACCGCCTGGCTCCAAGGTTGTCTCCGCCGACTCGCCGAGCTCGAGATCCTGGCCCCTCAGGGCGGCGAGCAGTAACCGACCGAAGCCGTCAGCGGAAGCGTGACGGCAGGAGTTCGCCGAACATCGATCGGGCCCGCGTCGCCCAACTCTTGCCGTTGTCCGCGAGGTACTCCCGTGATGGGAACACCATCGGGCCCACGTAGGCCGGCCATTCCCGCAGCGGGAGCGCCATCGGCGCGGTCAGCAGGTGTCCGCGTGGTCGATCACCGACGAGTCTGCAATGCGAGCCGCTGGCGTCCGTGGGCCACCCTCGTGTTGGCCCAGTCGACGAGCGGGTGCGAGGGCACCGGGAACGTCGACCACGCCAGCAGCACACCGCGGGCGAACAGCACGTCGACGCCCCAGCGCTCCACCCGCTCGACAGCGACCTCCCAGTCGACGCCGGTGACCAGCACGAGCTGCAGGACGTCGCGGATCGAGTGCATCCCGTGTGCCAGCGGCGCATGGTTGGCGGCGTGGATCAGCCGGTTCGGACCGTCGAGCGCCAGCAGCTCGGCACCGCCGATCGTGAACGGTGTCGGTTCGGCGAACAGCTCGTCGATCGGAATCGACAGCCCGAAGTAGCCCTGCCCGAGCATCGTGTGCACGTCGACCTGCACCTTGCGGGCGGTCGTGACGGTGGTCGCCTTGCCGTAGTGGTCCTGCCAGTGTTCGCTTCGAGGCACCGGGATCGCGTCATCGGGGAACTGCGCGATGAACGCAGGACGGTCATCGGGACGCACCAGCACGTCGACGTCGGTGCTGAACCGATCGGCGTGGCGCTCGTAGTCGAGGTGGCCCGTCGCACACCCCTTGAGGATCCTGGCATCACCGATGCCGGCGGCCGCCAGTCGCCCGGCGACCTCGATCGCCGCCGAGTGTGCCGCCAGCGTGGTCTGGATGGCTCCGAGGTGCCGCGACCGCAGGTCGGCCCGCCACTCGTCGCTCACGTCGGCCACCCAGCCGGCGTCGACGGCACCGGCAACCCACGGCAGCACCCGCCTGGCCGTTGCCAGATTCAGCACCTCGCCCGGGTCAGCGAGCACGATCGGTGTCGGATCGACCCCAGGCAACCCGAACGCCGCCAACCGGGCGACGGCGGGCTCGGTGTTCACACCGACCATCGCTCGACGAGATCGGCCAGCAGCTCGAGGCTCTGGCCGGTGGTCGCGTAGCGCAGTCGGACAACCGGCACGGCCCGCACGATCTGCTGGAGGCCACCGAACGAGGGGGCGAAGTCGTCGTCGTGCACGACCGTGTGCTCGGTGAGTTCCACCATCGCTTGCGGCGGGCGGACGTCCTCGATGACCGGTGCAGCGTCGGCGTCCCAGGCGACCAGCGCGATGCCGGCGAGCGTGCCACCATCGGATCGGGCGAGGTCGACGTCCCACGGGTACACGATCCCGTACTGCTCGCCGTCGGGATACTCGACGCCGATGGCCGACGCCCCACCCCGCCGCAACCCGATCGGCCGGTGGTACGGCCGCACGGTGAAGTCATCGGGCGAGATCGCCGCGAGTTCGTCGGCCACGTACGGATAGCCCGCCAATACGGCAGCAGCGGCGAGCGTCGACTTGCCGGCCATGCTGCGCCCGGCCAACACGATCACCCCGGCGGCACTGTCGATCGCTGCACCGTGCAGCGGCACACACCCGACGGCCGCGTGCACCGCTGCGAGATTCGCCTCGGCCAGTTGTTCGACGAGGTCGGATGCCTTCACGCCGGCCACCGTATGCGAGCCACGGCGCCGCGGACGCGTTTCATGCGCCTGGCGAGGAGGTCACGGGCGACGTGGTGAAAAAGCGCAACGGCGCCGCCCGAAGGCGACGCCGTTACTGGAAAGGAACCGTGTGTGGAGATCTCGGTCAGGCGGGGCTGGGCTGGCGACGGCGCACCTGGGCGACGAAGAACAGCCCGGCGCCGACGGCCAGGAGGCCGATGGCGATACTCGTGGTGGTGCCCATGCCGGACGAACCGGTGGCGGGCAGGCCGCCGCCAGGCGTGGTGGCGGGGGTCGTCGCAGCGGCGACAACGGTGAGCGACGCGGTGAACGAGAAGCCACGGTCGCCGGTGAGGCCAACCGAATAGGTGCCGGGCGTCGACGGCGCTGTGAATGTCGCTGTTGCCGCCGTGGCGGTCTGTTGCACGAGGCCAATACCGAGCAGCGAGCCCTGCGTGAGGCTGGTGGTCGCCGCACAGATCGCGACGGTGACGACGGAACCGTTGACGGTGATCGTGATCCTCTCGCCCGGCGCACAGCCATTGATCGTGATGATGACCGTCTGGCCGGGACTGAACGACGGGAAGTTGAACGTGGCCGACGCCGATCCGTACTGCGCTTGGGCGACGGCACCGAAGCCGAAGACCAGTGCAGCGGAGGCCATGAGGGCCAATGCGAACTTCTTCATGTGGTTCCTTTCCGAGAGACCAGCGCCGAGGCTAACGGATCGGTCCGCTTGTGTCCACGACTGGGCAGATTCGTGCCACCTTGTTCATCGGCTCGGAATCGCCAATGGTTGAACCCATTCCACCGGTTCTCCGCTCGGTTCGCCCGGTTCCACCGGATCGAGGGCGAACCGCGCTTCGTACGTGGCCGACTCGCCGGCAAGGAGCACCACGTCGGTGCGGTAGCCGGTCCATCCTGCTTCCGGTTTGGCGACGTTGCTGAGCACCTGGCCGTCGATGGTCAGCGAGGTGAGCGTCGAGGGCCCGAAGAAGTTCACGATCAGACGGCTGGCGCCGTCGGGGAGCCCGTAGCCGTTGCCGATCACGTAGCGCGGGCAGTCCCGTGGCGGGAGCGCCGTTCCGCAGGGTGACGTCGGCGACGAGTTCCCGCGAGCCGTCGGGTGCGGTCTCGATGCGCACGTCGGTGGTGCGTTCGAGGAAGGCATCGATCTTGCTCTGGCCGCCGTTGGCGACGATCACCGAGAACCCGCCGTCGGGCCCGAGCTCGGGCAGGGCACCGAGCATGCCGACGTTGTTCAGGAGGTCGCTGCTCGTCCGGGATCGTCGGTCCACACCATCAGGCGATGCTCGGCGACCAGCGGCCCGAGGTCGCCGGCCAGTTCTGACGGTTCGGGCAGCGAGCCCGGTGAGGAGCAGACTCGACGACACCCTCGCCGAGCGTCTCGAGTGCGTCGATACGGGAGTCGTTGTCGATCTCGACCGTCACCTCGCGTCGACGAGCAGGTACTGGTCGCGCAGGATGAACTCGGCGGCGTTGTCGGGCGACACGGTCACGCCGAGTTCGGGCACCTCGATCGGCCCGGTGTACTCCATGAGTGCAGCGACGACGTAGGGGTCGAGGGAGATGACGCCGTCGATCGGGTCGCCACCGCTCTGCGGGTACAGCACCTGGGCGGCTTCGGCGGTGTAGGGGAAGTGGGCGGGCATCGGCAGGTTCTGCCACACGCTGGGCAGCACGCCGCCGTCGGGTCCGTTCGTCAGCCCGAAGTTGCCGTAGCGGTCGAGCATCTCGGGCGGGCAGGCGTCGCAGTTGCCGGGGTTCTCGGCGAGGTACGCGCCGAGGTCGGATCGGCGGCCGAACTCGGTGACTTCGATCTTGCCGTCGTCGGCGGTGATCTCGGCGTAGTTGCCGATGAACCCGGCGATGCCACGCAATTCCACCGGCGTGGTGAACAGCAGCAGGTAGCGGCGTTCACCGTCGGCGCCGAGCATCTGCGGGGCGAGGCGCACGGCGTCGACGGCGTTGGCGAGGCGGGGCTCGTTGTCGTCGAGGCGTTCGTCGAGTTCGACGAGTTGGTCCTGCAGCGGCCCGATGAGCCACGGCGACTCGCACCGAGTCCGACACCTCGCGCAGCTCGACGAGGGCCTGCTGGACGTCGACGAGCGGCTGCTCGACGGCACGCGACCGCCTCGAGGTCGATCGCTCCGTCGACGACGCGCAAGGTCGACGGGTCGACCGATCGCAGCGCCGTGGCGGCGTCGGCGGTGCCTGCCGCTGGCGGCGTCGGCGAGGTCGGCACCGGCGGTGACGTTCTGGGAGATGCCGGGAATCAGGCGGCTGGGCGAGCGCGAGGATCCCGCCGAGGCGATCGTCGGCCCGCTGGAACGCAGATCGACGAGTCGGCGAACATCGCGGCGGCCAGCCTGATAGTCGCCGGAGTTCAGCGTGGTGATCGCCTGGCGTGCCTGTTGGGCGCCGCGGGAGAGGTCGGGTCGGGCCGACGCGCCGGCGACGACCAGGCCGAACAACCCGAGCGACGACGCACGCCGCACACACCGGCCACGCCGCGATCCAGACGGGGCGGCGAACGGCCGACGGCCGACGCAACACGCCGACCACGAACAGCGCAACACCGATCGAGACGCCGATGATCGCCGACAGCCCGAAGAAGCCGTCGAGTTCCGATCGGATCAGCACGTTGAGGGCGACACCGGCGACGACCGCTCGGAGTTCGGCCTGGTCGCGGCGGCGGACCCCGATGAACAGCCCGGCGACGAACGCAACGTGCGGCGACGATCGCGAGGATCGGTTGGAAGGCGATGACGGCGGCGATGCCCGCAGCGCCGGCAGGCGCCCACCACGGCGCCGAGGCCGAGGCCCACACGACCAGCGCCGACCGACAGCACGACCAGCAGCCAGTCGATCACCGTCGAGCCGGTCGGTTCCGCGCCGGCGAACACTGCGACGATGCCGGACGGCGACGCCGATCGCTGCGGCGTTTCGCTCGTTGACGCGGTTGCGGCGGACGAACCGTTCCGCCTGGGTCATGACCTGCTGGAGGTCTGCTCGCCGCGGTCGGTCACTGCCGATTCGGCGACGCTGTCGTCGAGTCCGGCGGCGAAGTCGCCGTCGACCGGGACCGGCTGGTCGGCGGCGCTGCGCGTCGAGCCGTGGATCTCCGCGTCGGGTCGCTCGTTCTCGAACGTGATGTCGCTCGCCTGGTCGCGGCGTGGCGTTGTAGCCGCCGTACGCGTAGCTCCCGGTGGCCGACTTCGCTGCCTGGTTGAGCACGAGGCCGAGCACCGGGGCCGACACCCGGCTGAGTCGCTCGAGCGTGTCGGCCACGTTGTCGCCGGTCACCCGGCCGGCCTGTGCCACCACGATCACGCCGTCGACGGAACCGGCGAGCGCCACCGAGTCGGACACCGGCAGCACGGGTGCCGAGTCGACGATGACCACGTCGTAGTAGTCGCCCATCTCGGCGAGCAACTTGGCGGTGCGTCGCCCGCTGAGCAGTTCGCTCGGGTTCGAGGGCACCGCGCCCGACGGGTAGACGCTGAGCCGGTTGGTGCCGTCGATGTCGATGTGGCTCACGGTGTGCCGGGCCTCGGTGCCGAGCAGCAGGTCGGTGAAGCCAGGCGACTGGGGAATGCCGAACACCTCGTGGAGGCGCGGGCGGCGGAGGTCGGCGTCGACGAGCGCCACGCGGTGGCCGGCCTGGGCGAGCACCACCGCGAGGTTCGCCGATGTCGTGGTCTTGCCCTCCCCCGCCATCGAACTGGTCAGCTGGATCACGTTGATCGGCCGGTCGAGCCGCAGGAACTGCACGTTGGTGCGCAGTCCTCGGTACGCCTCGACCGCTTCGTCGCTCGGTCTGCTGATCGCGACGGGCAGGTTGTTGGGCGGCGGATCGACGGGCACGACGGCGAGCACCGGCTGGCCGGCCGCGACCTCGAGGTCGTCTTCCGATCGGACCTTGTCGTCGAGGTAGTCGAGCAGGAAGGCTGCCCCGAGCCCGATCAGCAAGCCGACGACGGCGGCGAGGACGGCCGTGCGGGTCGGAGTGGGCTCGACCGGCGTGGTCGGGCACCTCGGCCGACTTGATGACCGCGGCGCCACCGGTGCGGAGCGCGGCGTCCACTCGCAGCTGGTCGAGCGTCGTGTTGAAGTTGGACAGCTGAGCGACGAGCCCAGTGCGGCGAGGGTCGTCCTCGTCCAGCTCGTCGATCTCGGCCTGGAGTCCGTCGATCGCGATCTGCACTTCGGCGCTCGCCGAGAGCAGTTCGTCGACGGCCTGCTCCCGCCGAACGTCGATGTAGGCGGCGGCGTACGCGTCGGCGAGGGTCGCAGCGTTGGCGGCGTTGGCGTCTCGGACCGTGATCGAGATGACGTCGGTGTCGCCGACGGCGCTCGCGTTGGCCTCGGGCGGCTCGCTCGGTCAAGCCGAGGTCGTCCTGCACCCGTTGCTGAACGGCCTGGCCTTCGATGACCTGGATCTCGGTCTGGATGGCCCGGTCGTTGAGGTTGACGACCTGGTTCTCGAACAACCCGTCCTGGCCACGCGGCTGCACGAGCACTTCGGACGACGTCGAGTAGATCGGAGTCTGCAGCGCCGTCAGCGCCAGCGCGGTGATCGTGGCGAGCAGAACGGCGAGGATCACGACCCACTTGCGGCGGTCGACCACGCGCGCGTAGTCGCGCAACGTCATCTCGGCGTTCTCCGACCTCATGAGGATCGTGAGGCTACTGCGAGCGGGCTTCACGATCTGTTGACAACTCAGCGGTCCGCAGCGATAGAACCCGAGCTCGTTGCCGGCATTTCGTGCCCAATTCCCATTGACAACTGAGACTTGAAGGGCCTGAGGGCGAGCCACCAGTTGGCGTGCGTGCACACTGAGGCTGGTCCGGGGGACCGAACAAGCATCTGCGTCCACTTGTGCCCGCTCCCACCTTGACGTTTGCGGCCACGAGACCGGTGAGGATGGGTTCGCATCCACAACAATCATGAGGACCGCTGTGCGCGGTCCAGCGCAGATGCTGGCCCTGGGTGCGGGTCTTGAGGCTTGAAGTGCAATGGCGATCACGTCGCCGGAGTCGGCAACAGCATCGACATCGCATGGAAGCGCCCCAGCTTGCGGCCAGCCCGAACGATGCGGATCCAGAGTCGGAGCGGTCACCTCGCTAGCATCGGCGCCATGGATTCAGTCAGCGACACGTGGGGTTATGCGCCCCGAGAGCTATATCTGGCGAGATGGGCCCTGATCCAGCCGAACCTGCCGGTGCAACGATTTACGGTCATCGACTGGGGAAGTGACTCAGGCTGGTTCAGCGTCAAGATTGCCAAAGAGTTCCCGCAATCAACCGTTGTATCGGTCGAATCCGGCACGATGTCGGATGGCGATGGCTTGAAACTGCATCGGAGGAAGCAGTCCGAATACCTAGTTTCAGAAACGAACCTGATAGCGGAAACCTGCTTCGGCCCCGACACGTTCCCTCATCTGAAGATCCACGCCAGCGGACTATCAACGGCATTGAGCGTATTTCACCATATGGGCGACGGCTTTGGACGATATCTTCGTGGGCGGCGCGACTGGAATCAAGTGTTTTGCGACCTCATCCGTTGCGCCAGGGTCACATTCCAGCTCCCGAATGAGGATTCGCCATCCGAGACACCACACCGGGCGAGGAATTGGTACGACGGGCGCTCACTTGCAGAAGTGATCGAGGACGCACTGGACTCAGAGCACAT
This sequence comes from Ilumatobacteraceae bacterium, assembly GCA_963828415.1. Taxonomy (GTDB): domain Bacteria; phylum Actinomycetota; class Acidimicrobiia; order Acidimicrobiales; family Ilumatobacteraceae; genus Sva-07. Next base: position 21,645 of record CAWHEI010000009.1, on the reverse strand, counting down.
GAACGCAGAGGTGTCGTTAATCGGACAAACGCAACACGGGTCGAAAGGCATGCGTCAGATGTACATGATTAGAGCCGACGAGGTTGTTCCGTCCGGAGGTGGTTCGAGATCGCAGACAATCTCGGCTGCGGGAGCGAACATTCGACTGTCACCCGCAGCCGACTGAATATGATGGCCGGCTCGCTGCTCGGTAGACGATCCGGCGTAGTCGTCGCCAACGAGCGAACCGAATGAAAGAATCAGGCGTTGGTAGGCGTCTGCACGTGACAGCGGAATATCTCTTGGATCGTGCTGGGCGACGGGGCATTTCCCGGTCACTTCAAGAAGTGTTACTGTCAGACTCTTTGGAATATGTCGACTCGATGAGGCGCGATCTGACCGAGCTCGATCAATTTGCCACCATTCCGAAGGTACCGTTCTCCGTCATTGAGGACCGAATCCCAACGTTTGATGTCGTCCGCGAGGACATCTACCCGCGTTTCGTAGCAAGCGACGGGATGCGATCGAGATCAGTTCGGCCGGCGGTAAAACAAAGTTCCACGTGGCGTGGCTCTACTTTGATCAAAGTTGCGACCAGTTCGTGAAGCTGTTTGAACCTCACTTTTGCGAGTCCGGCGAGGGTCGATTTCTAGCACCCGCACTTGAGTGCGGGATGTACGATTTCCTTTGCCCAGCGCTCACCTACCTCATCATTGATGACAATGGTCATCTGCGAGGATACGGTACTAAAGCGGGGAGAGTCCTCTCCCGATACCAATTCGAACAATATGTTGGCCAGTCACTTCGGCAGGTGATCTGCGAGGTCACCACCGCGACGAAGATGTACCTGACGGACCTTACGCCGAGCAATACCATCCTCCTCGAGGGAAGGATCTCACGATCGATTTGGAGAGTGTCCTGCCTGTGTCTTGGTTTGAGAAGGACGAGGAATTCGCTCTGGGACAATTGGCGCAGGTGGACATAGGGTGGCCGCTTCAACAGAAGTTCCATTCGCCCAAATGGTATGCGGCCCACGTTAGAGCCGTCGCATCGATGGTGCCGAAAGCACCATGAGTCGCAATCTCCCATGTCGTCATTGGGTCTCTCAATTTCTGGGGTCTGCGGGATGTTGAGACCGAGAAGATCCGTACTTCGCCAATGATGAGTACGACCCGGCGACTCGGCGTCGTGAGGTGATGCTACGCGATGCCGGTTTTCTCGTCGACGATGTTCAGCTTTCGAAGGCCACATCGGCTTGCAGGAGAGCGCCCGTCGCTGTCGACGAACATCTCGCTTGGCATTACGCACGACCGCCGATACGCGTCTCGTGGGTCGTGTTGATGGTTAGGGCGATCCCGGTGGTCTTGCGGCACCGGCAAGTATTCCGGGCGTCCGACGTCATCATTGCTCGCAACCTCGACATGGCTCTCTTGGCCGTTCTCGGCCGAGCGATCGTCCGCTCAGACCTCCCTGTCGTCTACGAGCTGCCTCGACATCCACCAGTACTGCAGTCCAAACATGTTCTTTGGTCGGTTACTGCGATACTGGGAAAGCTACATTCTCAAGCGGGCCTCAATGATTGCCGTTAGCTCGGAGGCGTACCTTACTGAACATTATTCGATCCGCTACGGCGACCGAATGCCCCGGACGGTGGTTGTGGAGAACCGTCTGCCTGCCGCAGCCGCAAGTCTGACGAGATTGAGTCGACGTCGGTCCACTTATGGCGAGGGCGAGCCGCGGATAGTGATCGTGTGGGCGGGAGCACGAAAGTGCAGACGGTCGCTGGACCGGCCAGTTGCCACAGCTCAAACGATGCCGAACGGGTGGACGTTCGAATTTCCGGTTCGCCTGTCGGCGAAATGGCGGACGTGAATCTGCCTGCGATCGCAGCGCTCACTCCCAATCTGACGTACACGGGAAGCTATCGCTATCCGGAAGACCTCCCCGATGTCTATCGAGATGCAGATCTCAACTGGTGCGGTGATTTCGCGGACCCAGACGGAAACTCGAATTGGTGCTATCCCGAACCGGATCTATGAGGGTGGCTTCTTCGGCGTTCCGGCGCTCGCGGTCGAGGGCGCGTTCACCGCCACCGTTGTCGGCACACGGCAGTTGGGCTGGGTAATCCCGTCGCCCGATAGTCAAGCCTGGTCGATTTCCTTGATCTGCTGAAGCGATCGGATATCGAGCAGATGCGGTCTCGCCTCCTACGGCTACCCGTTGCTACGTTCGTTGACACGGGCGATTTCGCTGAGGACCTCATAGCGTTGATGCCTCGCGTGCAGCTCGATCGGCAACAGTGAGCGATCGGGACAATCGAGTGTTGCTGTCAAGCGGGGGGTCGACACGATCTGGTTGACTGCCTCGATGAAGACCATCGTGTCAACCTGCTCACAGTCCAGTTGAATAACCTTACAAGCGGACGTTCACCATTTGGGGCTGATCGCCCCGATCGCTACCGGTGCTGACGACGGCGTTCGTCGGGGCCATGGCCATGCGGCCAGCCAGGAACGTGAGAAAATCCAGCTATAGAGAAAGGGCGGCTGAGACAGCATGGCTGTGGCGAGAGTGGCCGCAACGATGGGGGCGACCTTCAGCCCGGCGCGACCCTTAAGGGGTGACAGGTATAGCCAGAGCCCTAGCACCATGACCACCGGCCCCATCGCGATGCTCGCCTTGACAAGGTTGATGGCCTGGTTTGGCGAGTCACCCACTACACCTAGAGGAAATTGCGCCCACGACGTCAACAGCTCAATCGGGGACGTACCCTCGGTCCGGTCGGAGAGCGACGTATTCGTCGAAGCCCGCTTTGCGCTGAGTGGCCCACCCCCGGTTGATGCGAGAAAGAGCGTGGCGAAAACCCCACAACAGGCAGCCACGTAGTGACGTGGCCGCATGTTCTGTCCGACCGTTCGGCGCCCGCTCTGTGAGGAATACCAGCAGACCCACCACATAAATCGAGACTCCTGCGATCCACTGAGTAAGCACGATCGCAGACACGAGTGGCGCCTGCACCGGTAGGCGCCAACGTGAATCATCACGAGGGCCACGCACGCCACGATGGCAAGGAACGAGGCGAAGACTCCAGGCTCACCGACGGCGCCGAAGTCGTTGCTCCGAGATAACAAGCACCCCTCCTGATCCAGTGGTAACCGCCCCCAGCGAGTTAATCGAATACGCCCAGCCGGCTCGGTCCTGACCAGCAGAGAATGAGATCGTTGTAGCGGAGGCATGAACCAATTCGCCGACTGCGAGAGCAACACACTGAAATGCTGCTCCCAGCGCAGTTAGCTCGACAAGACGAGCGACGCGGGCGTTGGTCAGCCGCAAGCACCCAAGCAGCAGCGGCCGTTATTGGAGCGACAACGAGCCCGCTCAAGGCCTGCGAACTGAACGGGACCGCAGTCAAAGGCAATGCCGTGAAAATCAGAACAGACGCGAGTGCCATTGCCTGCCCCCCGGCTGGCCAGCCAGCCGTGCCCAGATCCTGTCGACATGCAAGGAGCACGACCGCAAGAAGTAGCATCGCACCTATTGGCCCGACCGTTTCTCCGATCAGCGTGGGACGTAAGGGACAGAAGTCCCATCATCACGACTAGAGCAATCAGCGCTGGCGGTGTCCTCGCGCCTCCCCAATACAGGAGGAGCGAGATCATGGCAGCGCAACAAACTAGTAAGTACGCGGATCAGTCATAGCTGTTGAACGCCAGACTAGCTCTATCGAACCGCCTTGGCTCTCCAGAGGCGACGTGCGAAACCGTGGGGCACACTCGCCCCAATTCGACTTTCGCACCAGTGTGGTGATCCGTGTAGGCAGCGTCAGTGGCGGTGGACCTTCTGGACCGAGAGATCCAGAACAGTGACGCGACCAGCGCGGATTGCGCGAGTCCGGCGCAGATTGGGGCAGCGAGCGCCCCGACCGAGGCTGTGGGGAGTCGCCGTAGCTCCCAGCGAAGCCGCTACCGCCGCCATCGTTGCGATCGCCACGGGACGCTCCGAACCTCGTGCCTGGAGGAACGTGGCGAGTGGTTGGGTGAATAGCACAGGAATCCCTGCAATCGCCAATGCTTGGAGAAGTACGACCGAGTTCTCGTAGTCGTCGCCGAGGAGCACGCTGACCAGCCACGGTGCGAGAACGACGATCGCGATCGCAACCGCGGCACCGAGGGCGCTAACGACCCAAACCGGACGCAGGATCCTGCGTGCGGCCGCATCGGATGCAGCGCGGCCATGCTGGGGAAGGTTTGGGTGGAGAACGCTGCGGCAACCAGGTACACCGGCTGCACCCACCGCGCAACCGCTGCCAATTCACCGGCTTCCGCGGAGCCGGCCACAGCACCAACGATCACTACCTGAAGACCGTGTAGGGCGACAGCTAGAGCAAAGAATCCGAACCCCGTGCTGCCCGACCATGGATTCTTCGTCCATCGAGTTCGTGCGGGGCTCAGACGGGACCGGATGAACCACCAGGAACAGACGGCTGTCACGAGCCAGCTCGCCGAAGCGCCGACTGCTGCCGACTCGACCAGCAATCGGCGCGGCGCGGCGATGACCACAACGAGCAGCAACACGTTGCCAACGGCAACCAACCAGGTCCCGAGCGCTGGCGATCGCAGCGCCCTAACTGCGCCCGACCACCCTAACGAGATCGGGTACGTGAGCCCTTGAGAGAGCAGCGCCACCGTCACCAGGAGGCTTGCCTTGTTGCCGATCGCAACCTGAGAGAGACCGACCGCGACGAATACCACCGGCGTCTGCCAGGCAGCGCGATGCCACAACCACGATGTGAACGAGTCGAGCCCCGCACCCCGGGCCAGTTCCCGTGTGCGGAGCTGACTCGATCCGAAGTCGAGTACACCACCCAGCACAACGCCAGCGGTGTACAAGACGGCGTACGTTCCGAATTCGCTCGGTGCCAGGCGTCGAGCCAGAACGAGAAAGCTCAGCCCAGCCGCGGCCTGCCCTGCGATGATCGCAAAGGCGGTACCGGTTGATCCAGAGAGGATCTGACGCCTGGTTGGCTCTGTCAACTGCCCGCCCGGTGGGACGTCAGCAGCGCCGAGCACTAATTCCATGGGTCGATGTGATCGTCGACAGCGCTGCGAACCTGATGCGGCAATCGAACAAGATCACATCGCCGACCATAGTTCGCGGATGCCTTGAACGGAGGTGAAGCAACGCTCCAGCTATGGTCGTATGAGGTGGGAGGCGCCAACGTTTCATCGGACTCAACGGCGATCACCCTCATCGAGTGGCGCCACTCGGGACACCGATTGTCGTACGTGAGGGCAGTAGTCGATGCCGCCGCAATCCGTGGCATCGACCTCCGAATCGTCACCCAGGCCGCAGCGGTGGAGAGCGACGAATGGCGTGTCCATCTCGGCGACATACATGATCTCGTGATCACAATCATCACTCCAGAGAGTTTCGAAGCGCGCCACCTGCCGACGCTCCTTCGCAGCGAGCGGCGAAGCGGCCGATTGGTCGTGCTGCCTGAGGTCGACCGAGTTCTGCACGCGGTCGCATTCGCGTTCGTCACCCGACAACTCCCTCGACGAACGACGATCATCGCCATGCGCCCACCGAAGTGGTCGCCGCCAAGATACTGGCTTGCCAGTATCGCCAAGGTCGTCACCTTGCGCCTGCTCGCAGCGACACCTTCGGTGAGTGTTCTGCTGCTCGAGGATCCGCTGGCAAGCAAGCGCTGGCGGGTGTGGAAATGGCCGCTCAGCACTCGGCGCGACGCCTCGACGACCCTGCTGATCCAGTGGCCGAAGGCGTTGGGCTGCCGGCCGAACTGGGCGCGTCTTGCGCAGGGCGCGACACTCTTCGCGCTCATCGGTAGCATCGACGACCGCAAGCAGGCGCCTCTCATCCTTGATGGCTGGGCACTGAGACCGGAGGACACCAACTGCGTACTCGTGATCGCAGGCTTCCAGCAGCCGGCGATCGAGAGAGCACTCGCTGCGCACCCGATGCTCCAGCGTGACGATGTCGATTGTCGTCAACCGCTACCTTCTGCCGACGAACTTGCCGCAACCGTCAGACGCTGCCACTGCTCTGTTCGTACTGTTCGACGGTGGATTCTCCAGCGGCACCCTGATCAGCACTGCTCAGGCCGGTCGATGGGCGATCACAGCAGCTGGAGGACGGCCAGCACGAGATCGAACGAGCACGGATTCGGTGTCGATGCCGATGCCACACCTCAAGGAATTCGCCGGAGCATCGACACCGCACTGAGCCGTCGAACCCAACCCATCCCCGTGCCAGTACTCAGCCGCGTGGACTTCGGCAATCGCATCCTCACTGCGACCACCACGACGCCGTGACACCGGTGATGCGAACGCGAGTCCGCACCCGAGTCTTCGACCCACCGACCATCGGCTGTGACGTCTCCGGCTAACTGTCCACGACGCCTGAAGCCAACCGTTCGGGTGCGCCCACGTCGGACACGATCCGCGTCGGTATGCCAACGACAGTCACCCCGGCGGGAATCGAGCGAGTAACCACGGCGTTCGCACCCACCGCACTTCCGCTCCCGATGACGAGTGTTCCGGATGCGATGATTCGTGCACCCGCCCCGATCATGACGTGGTCTTCCACAACGACTCGCTCAAGCGGGACGACATCGATGCCTGCTCTGACCTGCTGGCCGATTGTCACGTTCGGCATGATCATGACACCACGGCCAATCGTCACACGATTGTGCAGCACCACCCCAGACCCATAGTGCTGAAATCGAACTCCCCTTGCGATCTCGCACCCTGGCGGCAAGTCGCGTATCCCGTGATGAGGTAGTTCAAGCGCGAGAGGACACCCGGCAAGTACCTGATTCCGCGCACTGAGAGCCAGTGATAAACGCGATACAAGCGCGTCGGATCGATCATGAAACATTCTTCCAGCATCTCGACGGCCGCACGGTTCCTCAGCTCCCCGATTGCTGAAATTCGAACGCAGGAGGGCGACGCGTACGGACCGTGCCTTGTAGATGCAGACAACCCGAGTGGAGGTTGAAGAAACCGGGAGCCGATTATTGTTACTGCACAGCCAAGTGCCCGCCCATGCTTGACCTCTGCCACCTGTCCGCCCCACCGACACCACCACGAGACCCAAGGGCCACTCTCACCGAAAGAACCAATGCGACATGACCACCGCATTCATCACCGGTATCACCGGCCAGGACGGCTCGTATCTGGCCGAGCTGCTGCTCGCGAAGGGCTACGAGGTGCACGGCATCGTGCGGCGGTCGAGCGAGTTCGCAGCGGCCCGGATCGACCACCTCCACCAGGCGCCATACGCTGACCGGATCACGCTGCACTACGGCGACCTCGACGAGCCGCTCGGGCTCGCTCGCATCATCGCAGCAGGTGCAGCCCGACGAGGTGTACCACCTCGCCGCGCAGAGCCACGTCCAGGTCAGCTTCGACCTGCCCGACTACACCGGCTCGGTCACCGGGCGTCGGCACGATGCGGCTGCTCGAAGCGATCCGGATCTCGGGCGTCGCCGCCGCTTCTACCAGGCGTCCTCGTCGGAGATGTTCGGCTCCGCTCCCCCGCCACAGTCCGAGAACACCCCGTTCCACCCCCGCAGCCCGTACGCCGTCGCCAAGGTGTACGCCTACTGGGCGACCGTCAACTACCGCGAGGCCTACGGCATGTTCGCCAGCAACGGCATCCTGTTCAACCACGAATCGCCGCGCCGCGGCGAGAACTTCGTCACCCGCAAGATCACCCGGGCGTCGCCGACATCGTCGCCGGGCGAGCCAGAGAAGCTCCACCTCGGCAACCTCGACGCACGGCGCGACTGGGGCTTCGCCGGCGACTACGTCGAAGGCATGTGGCGGATGCTGCAGCACGACCAGCCCGACGACTTCGTGCTCGCCACCGGCGAGGCCCACACCGTGCGCGAGTTCTGCGAGGCAGCGTTCGGGCACGTCGGGCTCGACTACAACGACCACGTCGTCGTCGACGAACGCTTCTTCCGGCCGGCCGAGGTCGACTACCTCCTCGGCGACGCCACCAAGGCCCGCGACGTACTCGGCTGGAAGCCGACGACCAGCTTCACCGAGCTCGTCACGATGATGGTCGACGCCGACGTAGAGGCATCCGGCGGCTGAGTGCGTGCACCAACACAGCTCCTGCTGAGCGACTACGCGGGCCATGCGTTCACCTACGAGCTCGCGCTCGGCCTGAACGAGGCGGGGATTTCGACGGCGTACTCGTACTGCTCGACGACCGTGGCCCCGCGGGGTTCGCTCGACTCGGACAGAATCGAACTCCGGCCCGTGCGTTCAGGAAAGACCTTCAACAAGTACAACTTGCCCCAGCGCCTCTTCGCGGAGATCCGATACGGGTTCGGAACCTCTCGCCTGGTCTGGTCATTGCGTCCAAGGACTCACCTCGTCGCGAACATGCCGCTGGTCTCGCTCCTCGTGATCTGGTTGGCCACCCTGCCGCTCCGAACCCGTCTTGTCATCTGGTTCCAAGACGTGCAGTCAGGGCTGGCCAACAGCATCCTCGGGGGTGGGACGATTCCCCGTTTGCTCTCGTACTTGGAGAGCTTCATGCTGAGACGGGCACACCGAGTCGTAGCGATCTCGCCCGAACTGGCCAACGAGGCGAACCGCCGAGGTGTGCGTGATCGCCGGCTCGGGGTCTTCGAGAACTGGGCCCCGGTCGAAGAGATCCCAGTTCGACCGCGATCGAATCCATGGTCGGAACGGCACGGTCTCACCGACAAGACCGTGTTCCTCTATTCGGGAACGCTGGCCCGCAAGCACAATCCCTCGATGCTCATCGACCTCGCACGAGCTGTCGCCGATGTCAACGGCGTCGTCATCGTGGTCTCCGAAGGCGAAGGGGCGTTCCACATCGCGGCGGCCGTCCAACAAGATCCGAGCCTGACGAATCTCGTGGTGCTCCCCTACCAACCATTCAACGAGCTACCTGACGTTCTCGCCAGCGCCGACGTGCTCGTCGTGCTGCTCGAACCCCTGGCCGGCCCGTTCAGCGTGCCGTCCAAGACGCTGAGCTATCTGTGCTCACAGCGTCCAGTTCTCGCTGCCATGCCACCAGAGAACACCGCCGCTCGAATTCTCACCGATCGCGCCCAGGCTGGCGTGGTCGTCGAGTCGGGCGACAGCGCTGGGTTCTGCGCTGCAGCTGTCGAGCTGGCCGAGGATCCGGACCGCCGTCACGATCTCGGCCGGGCCGGTCGCCGGTATGCCGAGCAGCACTTCGCGGCCTCGGTCGTGATCCAAGCGATGGTCGGCGAGCTGCAACACGTCATGTGATCGCTGCAAGCATCACTTCGGAGCAGCGTCGGGGTGTCAGGCCACTGCTGCCGGGTTGGCCATGCCACGAAGTTCGCCGTCGGCCATACCTTGGGCAATGAACCAGTCGTAGGTGCTGCGAATACCGGCATCGAGGTCATAACGCGGCGACCAGCCGAGATCGTTCAACTTCGAGACGTCGAGCACCTTGCGCGGGGTGCCATCGGGCTTCGTTCGGTCCCACACCAGCGTCGCCCGGGGGTTCACGACATCACGGATCTTCTCGGCCAAGTCGCGGATGGGCAGATCCACACCCGTGCCAACGTTGATGTGGGAATCGTCGGAGTAGTTCTCCATCAGAAACAGACAAGCGTCCGCGAGATCGTCGACATGGAGGAATTCCCGCATCGGTGACCCGGTCCCCCACACCTCGACCTGCGGATTCTCCTGGCCGATCGAGTCGTGGAACTTGCGCAACAGCGCCGGCAGGACATGGCTCGAGTTCAAGTCGAAGTTGTCGCCCGGGCCGTACAGATTGGTCGGCATCGCCGAGATGAAGTCACAGCCGTACTGTTGGCGATATGCCTGACACAGCTTGATACCCGCGATCTACGCAATCGCATACCACTCGTTCGTCGGCTCCAACGGGCCAGTGAGCAACTTGTCCTCGGTGATCGGCTGTTCGGCCTGGCGAGGGTAGATGCACGATGAGCCGAGATACAGCAGCTTCTTCGTGGCGTACTCGTGCGCTGCGTGCACCACCGTGCCGTGGATCATCATGTTGTCGTAGATGAACTCCGCTGGCCGCGTGCTGTTCGCGAGAATCCCACCCACCGTTCCAGCCACCAGGAACACGTACTCGGGACGGTTCGCCTTGAACCAGTGTGACACCTCCGACTGGTCACGCAGATCCAGCTTTGTCACGGGTCGCCGTCGAAGACATTGGTGAATCCCTCATCCTCCAACTTGCGCAAGAGCGCCGAGCCGACGAGGCCCCGGTGGCCAGCAACGAACACACGAGCATCACGATCAATCTGCATGGGATCCTCCTTGGTTGGGGATTGCTCGGACGTTACCCGACACGGCGACGGTCAGATGGGAGGGCCGAACGAAGGCGTGGGATCATCGGACCCTTGCGGCACCGATCTCGCTGACGATGTCGTTTGATCGCCACCAAACCGAGCCCGAGATCCATCTCGCCAGGGACGATTCAGTGCGCTCCAACCCCGCGCAGCACCACACGCGGGGTACGAACCAGCAAGCCCACGTTCGTCAGCGGCGACCAGGACTCGAGATATCGACGATCAAGATCAGTGCGCGCCTCGTTGCCCACCAATGAGCGCCCCTCGATCTGCCACAGGCCGGTCAGCCCCGGCCGGTACAAGGAGTACAGCTCCTGGTCGTGCCGGCTGCGCAGCGCGAGTTCACGAGCGAGCAGCGGCCGGACTCCGACGAGACTCATGTCGCCGCGAATCACGTTGAACAGTTGCGGCAGCTCGTCGAGGCTCGTCGCCCGGATGAACCGGCCAACGGCAGTGATCCGGGGATCGTCGGCATCGAGCTTGAAGTCGTTCTCCTCGTAGCGGCGACGCGATGCTTCGTCGGCGAGCACCTGCACGTCGGTACCGACCGTCATGCTGCGGAACTTGAACACGTTGAACAGTCGGCCGTCCTTGCCGATGCGCTCCTGGCGGAAGATGACCGGACCCGGGCTCGACCGGCGCACCGCGATCGCGACCGCCGCGATCACCGGACTGAGCAGCACGAGCATCACCGACGCGCAGACCACGTCCAGCACCCGCATCGCACAGCGAGCGCCTGACGACACCGTGGTACGAATCTCGAGGTTGGAGACGAGTTGCAGATCGAGCGCGACGATCGACACGTGTCGTCGGCTGCACTGATGTCGAGACGGCGCTGGCCATGACCAGTGCATCGGCTCCACCCGGCGCCGCCTTGAGAGGAACTCGGCCTCAGTGGGCGCCGGAACCGCGGAGTACCGCGAGCGGCGTGCGCACCAGGATCGCCAGATTCGACCTCACCGACCAGTTCTGCAGATACTCGCGATCGAGTCGCAGGCGATCGTGATCGCCCACCGTCGAACGCCCGCCGATCTGCCACAGTCCCGTGAGACCCGGCAAGTGCGCCCGATAGAGCGCCTGATCCTCCGAAGACCGCAGCTCGAGTTCCGGCTTCAGGAGCGGGCGGACCCCAACGAGACTCATGTCGCCACGAAACACATTGACGAGTTGTGGCACCTCGTCGAGGCTCGTCTTGCGCAGGAAACGTCCGACCGAGGTGATCCGATGGTCGTCGGCCGGCAACTTGAAATCGTTCGATTCATACAGTCGGCGCGCTTCGGGGTCGTTCAGCACCTCGTTATGGGTGCCATCGGCCATCGTACGGAACTTCCAGACCTCGAACATCTGCCCAGCGAGGCCGACACGCTGCTGTCGGAAGAAGACAGGGCCATGGCTCGTCGTCCTGATTGCCACGCCGATCAGGATCGACACCGGCAGCATCAGAATGAGCCCAACCGTCGCCCCCACCACGTCGATCGTCCGCATCATTGCCGCTGAGGTTCGAGAGACCGATGGGATCTTGAACGTCACCTCAGTGGTCGCAGGTGCTACTCCCGCGTCGACGAGGTGCAGCAGCACGGGTTCGGGGCGATCGACTGATTCGGAATGCGGCGTGAGGCTCAAGGGGGCGTTTCTGTGTCGATCAGTGGAGGTACGCCGATCTTAGGTCAGTGTGTCTGCCAAAGTGAGGAACTGCGGTTCGACGAAGGGGACTCAGCCACCCAGCGTGCAGCCGAGAGCACACGAAGTGGCTACCACCTGCTGCTGGCGACTGAACTTGGAGGCCTGCCGGCGGGCGGCCGCCTCGGGACGAGGGCCGGCTTCGGTGTCCAGCATCTTGGCCACCGCTGACACGAACGCGGACATTCCCTCGGCTTGCGGGACAATGACGCCGCACTCGCCGATCGCTTCGGACATGCCTGACAGCGTCGAAGGCGACGACGTGTCGGCCTGCGGCGAGCGTTTCGAGCGTTACGTACGACATCCCTTCCCACGACGACGGTTGAACGCCCACGTCGGCGGCTGCCAGCCATGTGGCGATGTTGTGATCCTGACGTCCAACAAGTCGGACACCGGCCGCTCCGAGCGCTGCGATCTCGCGACGGTCGGGACCGCCACCGACGAGGATCAGCTCTGCACCCGGCACGGCACGGCGAACGCGATGCCAGCTCTCCGCCAACTCCAACTGGCCCTTCTGCTTGCAGAGTCGCCCGACGCAGACCGCGATCGGCCCATCGCTCAAACCCAACTCCTTGCGCGCTGCTGCCCGGGTCAGCTGTGCCGAGTCGGGATCCACGTCCACGCCGTTGGGAATCACCACCACGTCGGCGTTGATTCCAATTCCCTGTGCCGCTGCCCGCTCGTCTTCACATACTCCGATGAGCAGGTCCGTGCGTTTCGCCGCAAAGCGTTCCCACGCTCTCGCTGGTCGCTGGGTCCACCCCGGCACCTCGAACGACCATCCGTTTGGCGTGAAGGCCACAGGCCGAGCGGCCCTGATCGGTAGCCGGCCCACGAGTCCAGCCTTCGACGAGTGCAGATGGATCACGTCGGGCCGAACCTCCCGAATCACCCGCTGCAACGACCACCATTCCCAGGCCAGCGTTACCGGCGACCACCGCGCCTTCCACTCATGCCACGTTGCACCGTGAGGCACAACCTCATCTGCGAGACGCCCGCGGGCCGGGCAGGCGACATGCACCTCCCAGCCGATCCTGCACTCGTGTTCGACGAGGCTTTCGACATGAACGGCCAGGCCGAAGTCGGTCGGTTGAGCCACATGAAGAATCCGTACCATCACATCCCGCCCCAGGCCGCCACGCGGATTCCGGTCCGCCAATCCACCGACATAAGGTAGTGGGCGTCACCGGCGCACCCGAGGATCGCGGGCGAACCGACACCGACCACGGCGCTGCGCCAGAACGAGGACAATCAGGTGCGCATCGCTTTCTTCGACGACCGACTGCGTCAGCCCTACGGGGGCCAGATCAACACGTTGCTCCTCGCCGAGACCTGCAGGGATGCCGGCCACGACGTGCAGTTCTTCGCGGCAGCGAACACCGTGCTCGCCGAGTTCGCTGATGACCGCGGACTCGACGTCAACGCCATCTCGAGAGTGACGCGATCGGCGATTCCACTCCCCCGCCTACGTCCCGTGCTCCGGCATCTCGCCTTCACCCGACGCCTCGACAAGGAGATCCGAAGGTTCGACCCTGATGTGATCGTTGCGAGCAACGCCCGATCAACCCTGGCGTTGTGGGCTCGTGGCCTCAGGCGCCGACCCCCGATCGTGGTCTGGATACAGAGCGACATCCCGCTCGGCGCCATGGGGACCGCTGCCGCGCTCCTCGCCACACGAATCGCGCTGATCGACCCAACCTCGCGAGGCTCCTTCGGCGCATCGACACAGCGGGTCATCGAACGGCGAGTTCGTGCGCTGCCGTCCGGCCGCGACCTCAGGAGCTTCGCTACCGAACGGATCCCCAAGCGCACCCGGGCGCTGCGCGTCTCGTCACGGTGTGCATGATTCATCCGCGCAAGGGGCTCGACACCCTCATCGACGCGTGTGCAGCCGTCGGGTCCGGAGTCCGGCTCACGGTCGTCGGTGGCCCCATCGGCCCCAGCGAGATCGTCCACCAACGCGAGTTGCGTGAACGAGCCAGTGCACGCGGGGTGAACGTCGACTTCGTCGGATGGCAAGACGACATCCACCCCTTCCTGCAGGCCGCCGATGTCTTCGCCCTCACCTCGCACAACGAGGGCCTGCCAGGTGCGATCATCGAAGCGATGGCAAGCGGTCTCCCCATCGTGACGACACGATCCGGCGGATCCGGACAACTCGTCCGAGCGGCCCAAGCAGGGTTCGATGTCGAGCCCGGCGATGCCGAAGCGACGGCCGACGCGCTTCGAGAACTCGCGTCGGACCCGGCACTCCGCGAACGATTCGGCACGTCCGCGGCCGCATACGTTCGCGACCACTACGGCCTCGACGGCATGTACGACGCGTTCATGCGGATCGCACATGAGGTCGTTCCATCGTGAAGGCGGCTCCGACCCTTCACACCCCACCGACGTTCTTGGTGATCGGAGCGGCACGGAGTGGCACCACTGCGCTCACCCGCACCCTCTCCCAGCACCCCGAGGTCTTCATCACGCAGCCGAAGGAGACGCACTTCTTTGCTTTCGCCGACTCGGACGTGCACTTCACCGGTCCGGGCGACGATCAGATGATGAACCGGCGAATCATCACGGACGCACTGGCCTATCAGGGCCTCTATGCCGAGGCCGCCACCATGGCACATCGCGGCGAGGGATCGGTGTCGACGCTGTTCCATGCGTCGAGGTCGATCCCGAACATCCAGCGATACGCGCCGGACGTGAAGCTGATCGTCTCACTCCGCAACCCCACCGACCGCGCGTACTCCAGCTACCTGTACCTCCGCAGTCGCGGCTTCGAGACCCTTCCCACGTTCGAGCTCGGCCTGGACGCCGAGGCCGAGCGAACGAGGGATGGCTGGCACCACATGTGGCAGTACCGGGCGATGGGGCACTACGCAGACCAGTTGGCGCCGTTCATCGACGCGTTCGGGTCCGAGCGAATCCACGTCGTGCTCCACGACGACTACCGAGCGAACCCGAATCGAACACTCTCCGAGATCCTTGCGTTCCTCAGAGCTACCCCGCATCAGTTCGACACGTCACGAGACTGGAACCGCGGCGGCGTGCCGAAGAATCGACCACTCGCCAAGAGCATCGAGGTCCTGCACCGCTCGAGGCGCGCCACGCGCTTCGTGAGAAAGCGGATCCCCAAGCAGCGACGAGATGCGGTGAAGAGCACGCTCCTCGACCGGCCCACCATCGTTCCACGAACTCGCGAGGAACTCGAACGTCTCTATGACCCCGGCATCGCTGCGCTGGAAGCCCTCATCAACCGAGACCTGTCATCATGGCGAGCCCGTCAGCTGTGACTCGCCGGTCCCTCGGCGTTGAACAAGACGCCCACGGCGGCACCGCCGAGAAGTAGGGTCGGCGCGTGGCGAAGGCAGGCGACGAGGCCAACCCGACGCCGACCGGCTCGCTCCGAACCACAGCAGAATCGCTGCGTTCATTGGCAGGAGACGCTGACCGCACGCTCGGCAGGCTCGTCACGATGGGCGCCATCTCCGGCCTGCTCGAAGCGATCGTGCTCATCCTGTTCATCCGAGCAGCCTTGGCAGCGGCTCGAAACGATGGGCGCAACGTGGAGTTGTTCGGGGTCGCACTCGATGTCGGCCCAGGGATGCTGCTGACCGTCACCGCACTCATCACGATGATCGTGGCGCTGCTGCACGTCGCCATGGCCCAGAGTTCAGCCTCGCTCTCAGAAGCCGTCGTCACATCGGCCCGCGACAGGTTGATCGACGGCTACCTGCACTCGAAATGGAGCGAGCAGGTAGTCGCTGCCGAAGGCACGTTGCAAGAGTCAGCAACCGCCCTCGCGTTTCGAGCCGCCAGAGCGGCATCGGCGCTGGTGAGCGGAGCGGCAACCGTCGTGGTGTTCATGGTGATGGCCGCCATGGCGGTGCTTGTGGCACCGGTGGTGAGTTCTGCTCTCTACCTCGCGCTCGTTCCGGTGGTACTCATCCTGCGCCCACTGGTCAGAACGTCTCGGCGCAGCGCCACCGTGGACACCGAGACCGGTGCAACATTCGCGCAGGAGATCGCTGCGACCAGCGCGCTCTCACGTGAGATCAACACGTTCGGAGTCCAAGACGAGACCGCAGCACACCTCAAGGCGGTCAACCGTTCCGGCTCCCTCAGCTTCGTCACGAACCGGGCAGCAAACATGCTCGGTTCCTTCCTGTTCAAAGACCTCGGTCTGCTTGCCTTCATCCTCGTGATCGCCGGCTTGTACGTCGTCGCCGATCTTCGCACCGGCGTGACGGCGGTCGGCTTGATCCTGGTGGTGCGCTCACTCGGCTACGCCCAACAGAGCTACAACATGTTCCAGGCAGGAGCCGACGAGAGCGGCGCGGTCAACTTGTTGATGGCGAGAATCAGCGAGCTCGAAGAGGCAGCACGACCACACGGACACGTGGCACTGAGTCACCTCGGAACGATCTCCTTCCAGGGCGTCACCTTCGAGCACCGGCCGGGCGTTCCAACGCTCCGCAACGTGTACCTGGAGATCGAATCAGGACAGGCCATCGGCGTGGTTGGCCCATCCGGCGCCGGCAAGACCACCTTTGCCGAGTTGTTGATGGGGCTGCGCGAGCCGACGAGCGGCGTCGTGCGGGTCGGTGATGTAGAACTCGGGGAGATCGAAACAGCGGACTGGACCCGGCTTGCCGCCTTCGTACCGCAGGACCCGCACCTGGTCCGAGCATCGATCATGGAGAACATCCGCTTCTTCCGACCCCAGATCACCGATCGACAGGTGATCGACGCCGCCAAACGGGCCCACATCCACGACGAGATCGTCGCAATGCAGGATGGGTATCAACGACTGCTCGGCCCCAGGAGCACCGGGGTGTCAGGTGGGCAGCGCCAGCGAATCACCATCGCCCGAGCGCTGGCTGGCGACCCCGAACTCCTCGTGCTCGACGAACCCACGAGTGCACTCGACCCGACCTCCGAGGAAGCGATCCGACAGACGTTTCAGGAGACACGGGGATCGATGACCCTCGTGGTCATCGCGCATCGCTCGACAACGATCGACCTGTGCGATGTGATGCTCAGGGTTGCCGGTCGTCAGATCGCGAGGATCAGATGAACGCCACCGATCGACGGAACCTCGACGCCCTCCGTCGCCAGATTCATGATCTCAGCCCCTGGCACCTCGACATCGAGGTCGTACCGGGATTGCGCACCGGGGATGCTGCGTCGTTCGAGGTGGCGGCGGCACAAAACGTTTCGTTCGTACACGGCGAGGACGAGTTCAAGACACTGATGCGCTCGGTGTATCCGAGCGGGCTGGACGGTCGCTCATTCCTGGACGTCGCCTGCAACTGCGGCGGATACAGCTTCTGGGCTCGAGACCTCGATGCGGGTCGATGCCTCGGATTCGACGCGGCGCGAACATTGGATCCGCCAAGCAAGGTTCCTCGCCGACGCTCGAGCCGAGAAGCCGCCCCTCGAATTCCAGCTCGGCGACGTGACGAGGCTCGAAGAGTACGGGTGGGGAAGCTTCGACATCACGTACTTCGGTGGGATTCTGTATCACCTGCCGTTTCCGATGGAGGCACTTCGAAGCGTGGCCGCCGTCACCGACGAACTCCTCTACCTGACGACGGCATCGCGACCCAGCGACTCGATCTCGGGCTTCGTCATGGCGAGGGAATCGACGTCAGCACCGATGAGCGGAATCCACGGTCTCCATTGGTTCCCCACAGGCCCAAACGTCGTGATGAGAATCCTCGAGCACCTCGGCTTCGGCGAATTTCGGATCCTCTACAACAGAAGGGCGGACCAGCGCGACGATCTGCTCAAGTCGCCGTCGTCCGACAATGAGCCGAACTCCAACGGACGTTTCGCTCTACTCGCGGTCGAAGACGGTCGGCCTGCTCCGTTGACATTCAGAACTCGCGGCGACGGGCCGAATCGATCAACCCCGGCGGCCCGCAGCTTCGCAACAATCCGCTCACGCCCCGATACCCGCTTGTCCCGTCACCACCGTCGACCACGAACTCCAACCGGCCGAGTTGCCGGTTCTCACACGGAACGAGTAGGTCACGCCGGGCGTCAAGGACGACACCGAGGCCGATTCGACGCCGCCGCGCGCCGTGGCGCCCCACACCCACTTGCCACCCGTGAACACCTGCACGCGGGTGTCGTTCAGCGGCTCGCCACCGTCGTCCGTGGGATTGGTCCAGTTCACCTCGACCTCGCCCGGGTTGAAACCGGTGAATGCGGCGACGTTCCCGACCGCTCCCGGCGCCGAGATCGTTGCCGCTGTCGGCGTCGCCGCCACTGGTGTCGACCAGGGGCTCCAGCCCGCGGCGTTCTGCGTGCGTACCCGGAACTGATACGAGGTGCCACCGGTGAGCGACGTCACGGTCCCTGAGGTTGCCGGACTCACCGCAGTTGCACCGTGAACCCAGCGCGCCGTCCTTGAACACCTGGACCCGCGTGTCGATGATCGGTGAACCACCGGTGTTCGCCGGTGCGGTCCACGACACCGTCACCTGGCCAATGCCTGGCGATGCCGCGAACGTTCCGGACGACGGTCGGCGGAGTCGCAGGCTGCGCCGTCGGAGTCGCGGTGACCACCGACGACCACGGACCCCAGCCGTTGGCGTTCTGCGAACGCAGGCGGAAGGAGTACTCGGTCCCGCCGTCAAGACCCTTCACCGTGCCCGAAGCGGACGGCGGCAACGCCGTGGCGCCATGCACCCAGGCGCCGTGCTTGAACACCTGGACCCGAGTATCGATGATCGGCGAGCCGCCATCATCAGGTGCGGTCCAACTGATCGTCGCTTCGCCCGGCCCGGCCGCCGCCGAGACGTTGGTTGCCTGTGCCGGCGTCGTCGAGAACGGCGTTGCCGAGCGGGGGCTCGAGGAAGCGCTGTTGAAGTCCGTGTCGACCGCAACGATCGTGAACGTATACAGCTGACCATTGTTGAGGTCGGTCACGGTGGACGATGTGGAGGTCGTGCGGTCGTAGAGGTACGAACCGAAGCCCTCGTCAATCAGCACGTCGTAGTAGTCGATACCGGAGCCCACATCCAACGGCGGGTCCCACGAGAGCTGCACCTGCCGATTCCCAGCGGTGGCAATGAAGTTCTGCACCGGTCCGAGCATTGTGACGGGCACCAGCGCGCGACGTCCTGTGTCACATCGACGCCACCGGAAATGGTCACCGGCACCGACTGCGTGACATACCCGGTCGCTGAAACCTGGAGGTCGAAGTTCCCGTTCGGCAGGCCCGAGGTCGAATACTGGCCATCAGGTCCCGCACAGCCCGACGCGACCAGATCGAACGTGCCACTGATGTAGGCGTTCACGCAACCGGAGGTCGGGAGCCCGGTAGTCGCGTTGGTGATGACACCGGTGACCACCGCTCCGAGGCTCAACTCGACGTCGGGCAACACGACGTCGTTGCCGTCAGCAATCGTGACAAGCGTTCCGGGCGCGGTCAACGATCCTCCGAGGTACTGCGAGATGAACCGTCCGCCGAAGTTGACGAACTGAACGGAATAGTCGCCGTCCGCCAGTCCGTCGGTGACGAAGAGGCCACCCGACCCTGACAAGTTGTAGAGCGTCGTCCACGCCGTCGGCACACTCCGGACGATGGCGTACACGCCAGGAATGCCCGTCGACGTGCCCTCCTGAACGAGCCGACCGGAGATCTGACCACCGGCGGCAATGTCGAGATCCAACGTCTGAGCGCCGAGTACCGCCGAGTACGGGGTTGATTGGGCGAAGGCGATCTCGCTGAGATACCTGGTGGACTCGGTTTGTCCCGCCACCTCCACCTGGAACTCACCGACGGGAAGGGCGACCGCATACGAACCGGTCGAGGTGCATCTGCGGTACGCGAGTCCGAGTTGGAAACCCGACACTTCCGTGAAGGTCACGCACACCGGAGCAGCAACGACCCCGGGCGAACCCGTCTCGGTCACCTGTCCGGACACGATGGCCGTCGCCGTCGCGAGCTGGATCACACCGAGCGAAACATCAGCGCCGGCGATCGTGACCGAGCTCGCCTCATCGCCGAACCGAGCGTCTTCGTAGTACTCCGAGACGTAACCATCCTTGGAGAAGGTCACGCGGTACCCGTCGCCGTCCGCAAGCCCGCTGACTCGGAAGTTCCCGAGCGCGTCCGTTGTCGCCGGGCTGAACACGCCGAAACCGACACCGCCACGCCACTCAACGGATTGCCGGACGAATCCTGAACCTGACCGGTGATCGACGAGCCGAGCGGATCGAGCGTGACGTTGGCCGTCGTTGCGGCGCCGGCGGTGACCACGATGTCAGTCGCCGTCGCATAGCTCGTTGCGTCGGAGTACCACTCGGCCTGGAATCCCGTCGGCGGGAAGGAACACGTTCAACCGATAGGTGCCTGGGAGGAGTCCGTTCAACGTGTACGTCGTCCCGGTCGACACGCATCGGTAGTCCACGCGTTCGCTGGCTCCGAGGCTCACGTCGAACACCTCGGCGCAGACGCCCGCGAATCCGGCACCCGGCGCCGTGATGATTCCCGTGATCGACCCTCCGGCCTCCAACTGCGCATTGATGCCGGCCGCGTCGCTCTCGGTGACATCGACCAGCGTCGCCGCACCAAATCGCCGGACGTTGCTGTAGTACTCGCTCGCCAGGTTGCTGTATCCGAACGCATCCCGGAAACGGACGGCGTAGGAGGCAGCATCGACGAACAGTTCATACGTGCCGTTCGCGTTCGTGTAGACCGATGCCGCCGAGGAACCGGAGGGGAAGAAGGCCTCCACCAGAACGCTCGACGATGGCAGCCCGGTCGGGCCGGTCACGGTTCCGGTGATCCGTCGCAGGGGCGCCAACGATGCGTTCGCCGTCCGTCCGGCAGCGGTGAGGACCACCGTGGCGGCGGTCTGCCATGTGGGCGCGTTGTCGTACCACTCGTCGCGATGACGCACGCCGTCGAAGAAGACCTCGTAGCTTCCCGCTGGCGCGTACAACGTGTACTGGCCGGCGGCGTTCGTGTAGCCGGTCGAGCCGCCGGGCACCGGCGCTTCCGAACCGGGAACGGCCAGCCGTACTTGCACGTTTTGGACCGGCGTGCCCGTGCCGTCCTCGGTCACCGTGCCGGTGATCGCCGGATTCTCTGCGAGCACAGCGTCGATACCGGTCACCTTCTCGCTCGGGTCGACGCTGATCGGCGTGGCCAACGCGGGATCGGTGACATCGTTCCAGTACTCGGTGCGGTAGCGACCCGTGTAGTCCGAGAACTGCACCCTGTAGGTGCCGTCCGGGACCTCGACGGTGAAGCTGCCGATTGGGCCCGCCGGTGAAAGAGAACCGCGTGCCGCCGAACGCAACGGGTGAACTCGTCGTTGTGTTGATCACCGTGACGTACACGCCGCAGAGACCCACTCCGCCAGATGTCACCACACCGCTGATCGACGCCGACGGCGTGAGGGTGAAGTCGATGTCGTCGCGATCGGAACCTGCGGTGAGCACGACGGCGTCACCCGGGTAGGCGGACTGCTCGTCGAAGTACTCGGTGACATGCCCGTCTGCATCGGCGTCAACCGTGTAGGTACCGGGCTGGACCGCTATGGCGTAGGAGCCGTCGGGCGCCGTCGTGCCACATCGGGCGAAGAACAGCGTGATCGAGTTGGCGCACCGACGATGCGTCG
>CAWHEI010000008.1:0-11069 GCA_963828415.1 Ilumatobacteraceae bacterium | reverse complement strand
GCCCGCGCTGTGACCGGCCTCTGTTTCAAGCCGTGGCGATTCTCGGGAGGGACACCACACCGAGTTCGGTCAGCAGCTTGCGAGCCCGGTCGTGATCGGGCGCACGATCACGACCGGTCGCGTCCATCAACCGACCACGAAGAATGAGCGTCAGCGCGACCTCGTAGCCGGAACCGATCTCCTCGGCCATCGAGACGGCGCGATCGGCCAATGCCTCCGCCTGCTCGAGATCACCCGCCTGGAAGTGGGCCCACGCCTTGATCCTCATCAACATGGCATCGAACAGCGGATCTCCCACCTCTGCCGCCAGATCGAACACGGCATCGGCGTGGGCAATCGCGTCGGGCCCGTTCCCGGCGAGCACTTCACATTCGAGTTGGAATGTCTTCGCCTCGAGGAGGAAATGCGACGCACCGATCGCCTCGAACCGCTCGACCGCTTCGGCGAGCATGACCCGGGCGGTCTCGAAGTCGCCCCGGCGGGCGTGGAGCCGTCCGAGGTAGCTGGGTCCGACGCCCATGCCCATCGTGAAGCCGGCCCGGCGCCACGAACGCAGCGCCGATTCGAAGTGCTCCTGGGCTTCGTCGAGGCGGCCCTGGTCGGAGAGGATCTCACCGATGTTGTGCATCGTGATCGCGGCGCCGACGACGTCGCCCGCTTGCTGTCGACAGAGTCTGCTGCGCTCGTAGAGGTCCAGCGCCTCGCTCCACCGCCCCTCATCCTTGGCGTCGACACCGAGATTGTTCAGGGCATTGCCCTGATACGTCCAGTCGCCGAGTTGTTCGAACAGCGGGAGCGCGACGTCTCGATACTCGTTCGCCTCAGGCCGGCGGAGCATGCCGTACGAGGTCATGAGCAGGTATGCACTGCGTGCGAGCAGCTTCGAGTCGTCGAGTGCTCGTGCCAGTCGCTCCGCTCGATTCGACCATTCGACGGCATCCCAGAGACGGCCCTGGCGTAGTCGGACACCGGCATAGCCGAACGCGAGATACCCCTCTTCGCGACGAGCAAGCTCGTCGCTCGTGAACTGGTCGAGTGTCTTCAGTCCGCGCCCGAACCATCGAAGGGCCTGGGGATACTTGCCCTGGCGTTCGCGGTTGATTCCTTCCTTGCGAAGCAAGCGCACCGACGACTCGACATCGGTCTGGTTCCGGCGGGCCAGCGCGAGCGCCTCGGCGGCCGCCTCGTATCGCCCGCTGAGATCGAGTTCGTCGCTGAGCACCTCGGCGACCGAAGCAACCGAACCGGGTCCTGGGGTGTGTTTCCGCGGCACCTCGAGGGCGCGGCGGTAGAACTCTGCTGCTTCGGCATGTGCGTACACGCTTCGAGCACGATCGCCCACGATGACGGAATAGCGCCATGAACGTTCCCAGTCACCCGCCTGGTGGAAGTGGAGCGACAGGAGTTCGGAGAACTCGACCCAATCCTCCCCGGCCCGTCGTTCGAGCACCCGTCCGACACTGGAATGGATCTGGCGCCGACGACGGAACGAGAGCCCCTCGTAGGCGACGGCGCGGTACATCGCCTGTTCGAAACGGTAACGACCGTCGGCGCCGCGTTCGAGGAATCCGGACAGCGCGGTCCATCGTTCCCGGTTGCGGAGCCGGAGATCATCGGTCGCCTCCGAGAGCAGGTTCGCGTCGACGATCGAACCGAGCACCGACGCTTCGCGGAGCAGCAGCCGATCGGCGGCACTGAGCATGTCGATGCGGGCCGTGACCAGGGCCTCGATGGAGTCGGGCGTCGCCGCACCCTCCTGCAGTCCGGCTCGGATCAACTCCAGCAGGAACAAGGGATTCGTCACCCCACGTTCGAGAAGCACGTCGACATCGTCCTCGTCAGGAATCAACCCGGCAGCCAGCGCCGCATATGCCAGCGAACGGACGTCATCGTCCTCCAAGGGGCCCAACGAGAGTGTCACGCACGTGTCCGCCCGACTGGCGAAGCTGTCGACATCGACCCTGCGCAAGGCGGTCAGCAGCCAGGGGCGGTTCCAGACGCGGCGGGCAGCTGCGGCAAAGAGCTCCTCCGACGCCTCGTCGAGGAGATGCGCATCCTCGACGATGATGAGGGTCGACCCGGTCAGCGTTGCGGTGAGGACATCGACGACGACTTCTCGGAGCTTGCCGGCGCGGTTGGCCGGGTCGATGTTCTCCACGGTCGGGGTCATGGGGACCTCGGCACCGAAGGCGATGGCGAGGAGCGGGAGCCACTCGGCCAACTCGGGCGCGTGTTCGAGCACCCATCCGGACAACAACCGTCCGGCAACGGCGCCACCTGCCGAGCGATCGATGCCGGCGTGCTGGCGCAGCATGTTCGAGACTGCGAAGTACGGGGTGGCACGCGAGTACAGACCACCATTGGCGCGCAACACCGTGATGTCGTCGTTCCGGCGGACCACTTCGGCCATCAGACGGGTCTTGCCGATGCCAGGCTCACCGACCAGATCCACGACACCACCGACCCCGTTGCGGGCGGAGTCGAGCAGTTGACTCAGGCTCTCGAGCTCGGCATGCCGACCGACGAATTCGATGTCGTCGTCGGACGTGACCGGGTCGACGGCGACATCATCGGTCCCTTGCTGACGACCCACCAGCGACGCGTGAATCGGTTCGGTCTTGCCCTTCACGTGGAACGGTTCGAGACCTTCGAGAGCAAAAGCTGTCGGCACCTGATCGAGCACCGCCTGGCTCGCGACGAGCTGCCCCGGCGCCGACTTCTGCATGAGTCGGGCCGCCAGGTTGACCGTGTCACCCATGACCGTGAACGTCCGGCGACGATCGGAGCCCAGATCCCCCATGAACACCGGCCCACGGTTGAGTCCGGCGCGGATCGGGAGCCCCACGTCGGCCTCGAGGATCTCCCGGGCGGTTCGTACGGCGGCGTCCTCGTCCTGCCCGGTCGATCGTGGCGCACCCGCCGTCAGGATGATCTTTCCGCCTCCCGCGTACACATCACTCGCGAGCCAGAACACGCCGTGGCGCGACGCGGCCCGCTCGGTCACCTCGGCGAGTGCCTGGAGACGGTCATGCAGTGCGCCTGGTCCGTGTTCGGCGAGCAATGCGTCCGCGCCACCGAAGAACACGAAGCCGACGGTGACGACACGATGCTCGGCAACGCGGCCGGCGGCCGTCTGTTCGACGAGCCAGTCGGGTACGAACGGTGCGACCGGCCCTTTGGCGTTCGAGTCGTCGCCGTTCGGCTGCAACGCGGCGGCCGGGTCGGTGTCGAGCGCACGTCCGTCGGCGGTCGTCTCGCCGAGCAGCGCCTCGTCGAGCAGTGCTGCGGCATCATGGCTGAGCAGGATCTGGCCGCGTTCGGCCGCACCCTCGCAGTTGACGGTGGCGCTCATGCCGGGGCCGACCACGAGCAGTTCTCGGTGTCCTGCGTCCACGAGGTGGAGGTCGAAGACGCCGCTGTGCACGCCCTGGGAGATACCGAGCTTGACGCGCTTCACGAGCGGCGTCGACCAGGTGCGCTCGATCAGGTGGCGCATCCGGAAACACGCTGACACGGCACGCGCTGTGTGTTCGTCGCCGGTGAACAATACGAGCAGGGCGTCACCGCCGAACTTGAGGACGTCACCGCCGAAGTCGTCGATGATCTCGATCATCCCGCCGAAGCACTGGTTGAGCAGGACGGTGAGTTCCTCCGCACCCTCGCGGCCGTAGCCGGCGAGACGCTCGGACAATGCGGTGAAGCCGGAGATGTCGGCCGACACCAGCGACCCGAGAACCTGCCGATGCGGCGGGTCCTCGGGCGCCCAGTGGCGAACGAGATCGGGGACGTACGACGCCGTCAGCGCTTCTGTCGACGAGGCTGACAGCTGTGACATCGACCCCTGTTCTAGCTCACTATCCGACGGTGAACCGCGCCCAGCTGGTCGAGCCGTTCGCCGCGACGATGGCGTCACGCTCTGATTGGGTCAGACTGCGCGACGTCGTGACGAACCCCAGGACGTACGGCCCGGCCGGGAACCCATCGGTCTTCAAGTTGAAGACGTAGGTCTTCGAACCGAACCGGAACTCATACCCGGTGTTCGACCCGCCCGAGAAGTCAGGCTGGAGCTGCTGCTGCTGACCAGTCGCCGTGTTGATGGCGACGATGGCAGTCAGCTTGATGTTCTGGCTCGACAGGTTCTTGCCGTTGGCATCACACAGCTGCACCTTGATCGGGTTGGCCGCTCCCGGGCTCGCCGGCTTCGTGTAGTCGTACAACTCGCAGACCTTGTACCCGACGGTGTAGGTCGCAGTCGTAGTGGTCGTGTTGCCTGCATTGTCGAGGGCGGTCAGCGTGACCGACTTCGTGCCGACCGTTGAGGTGTCGAGTGCTCCGGTCGTGGCATTCACGGCACCCGAGAGTGTGCACGATGTGGGCACGATGCCCGACAGCGTGTCGGAACAGGCTTTCGTCGCGGTCGCCACGGCCCCGAGCTCGAGAGGGCTGGGTACGGTCAGCGACGCAACCGGGGCCGTCGTGTCGATCTGCAAGACACCGCTCTGAACCGTGGCGGACACGTTGAGCGCCTCGTCTGCCGCCCGGTACCACACCGCTTGTCCTTCGGTGTTCACCGTGAACGGGGTCGTATATCGCACCCACTCACCAGCGGGTTCCGTGGGCCCAGATGGGCCGACCTTGTAGTCGACCACAGTCGGGGCCTCACCGACGCCAACCGGGGCCGCGAGGGTCACGGTGGTCGTCTTTGCCCACACGGGTGAAGCGGTCCCCGCAATCACGTTCGTCGGACCGGTCGAGATCGTGGCCGTCGGCGGTGTCCGATCGATCTGGACGGTGACACTGGCGGTGTCCGAGACGTTCCCGGCAAGATCAGTGGCGTAGGCGCTCACGACTCCCTGAACTGCTCACGGTCACGGAGCCGGCAGTCGCGGGCTCCACGACGACGCCATCGACCATGTAGGTGATGGACCCGACTCCAGAGGAGAAGCCACCGTCGACCGAGGGGAGATCTTCGGCCACGAAGTCGACCGTGACCGGTCCTTGACTCCACGACGTCGGCGACACCGTGGGCGACGAAATGGTCGGCTTCGTGGAGTCGATCGTGACGGAGTAGATCTGTCCCGACCCCGAGCTGTCACGGGCGAAGATCACGTGGACACCGTCACCGGCCACCGGGATCGTGAGCGTGGTGCCCATCGGATTCGCCAGCTCGATGCCATCCAACGACACGAAGTCGAAGTCCGACGATGCGGCTGCGCTGATCGTGACGGTGACGGCGGAGTTGTTGTACCCCTCGGCGTTGGCTTCCGGAGCGGCCGTAGATGCTCAACGGGCCGCCGTCGGGATCTCCCGAGTTGAAGAAGTTCTCGACCTTGTTGTCGGTGATGCTGACGTCGCCCTGCGCGTCGACGGCCTGTACCAGGAACTCGACCGTCCGGTCGGATTCGTGGGGTCGGTCGACGGCGGTTCCCGGTCGATGTCGTCCCGCCACCTGTGAGTCGTCGAGCGAGACCCAGGTGCTCTGGTTCCTCGGCTGATACAGCACCACGACCCGTTCAGCCGTGTCAGCCGTCGTCACCGTGATCGATCCATCGGTGCGATACGATGTCGATGCTCACGAATCGCGGGCCGATTCCGTCGCTGTCGACGCTGGGTACAACTCACCGCTGATGCTGCGTGTACAGGCGCTGCGTTCCGTTGCCTGGTCGGCCCTCCCTGGAACTGGCCCCCGCGAGGAGGAGGCGCTGCGAACCCGGCGCCGTCGTCGTGACGAGCTGCAGGTTCGACGGGAACGATCTGTCCTCGCGGCTCGACCCGACGCTCGTTGCCGGAGAGGTCGACGGTCGGTCGCAGGTACAGCGGCGAGAACGGACGCACGTCGGTCGACGTCAGTCCGGTGATGAGGAACCCTGCGGCATCGATCCCGTCAGGGATCGGCTCGCTCACGAGTGGCTGGACCGGTCGGTGCTGGGCGGTGACGATGTTGCGGCCGACCTCGTAGTAGTTGCCGTCGGCGGTCGTCACGAGGTTCAGATTCGGTCACGGTCCGCTGCCGCCCGACTGTAGCGCGTTCAGATCGTTGATTCCGAGTGGTCCGGTTGAGTTGGACATCGACGACGGTGGTCGTCGTCGTCCCGACCGCGGTGGTGGCTACGTTGTCTGGAACGACGATCGCGAAGTCGGAATCGGCGTCGTGAACGTTCCCGAGATTGTCGCCACCGACGAACCGCCACCGATCTCGTACATCGGCAGGCCGTAGTAGGTCCACGACTGCAGGATCTTCTCGTCGTACGGCGTCAGCGTGAACGTCGTCGCGAGATACTCCTGCTTGGCGAGCAGCATCGCCTGGCCGAGCGACGTCGGCGCGTCAGCCCTCACCGACGAGAGATGATCGCTCACCTTGCCGGCGAACAGAGCGGCGAGCCGCTCGGAGTAGGCGACGATCTCGTCGTCGCCGTAGCCGTAGGTGGTGTGGGCGAGCCACTGGTTGTCACCGCTCGGCGTACAGATCTGGGCCCAGTCGGCGCGCCGCGAACCCGAGCTGCACGTCGGAGACGCTGAGACCCGCGTGACAACCCATCGTGAACAGCAGCGATCGGTCGACGTTCTTCGACGACGACCGATCGTCCGGTGAAGACGAGTTCGTCATCGGAGTAGTACGCGGCACTTGCGGGCGCTGCGGGGAGCAGCGCCTCGTAGTCGTAGTGGGCGTTGGGTGAGACGATGTCCGGGCCGCCGTTCTTCGAGCAGCGCGAGGTAGTCCTCCCTCGGTCCACGTATCGCCGATCAGTGTGGTGTCCACATCGGTGACTGCCTCGCCGAGGCGGTCGGCGACCGGCAGCAGCTCCGTCGGTGAGGAAGTCGTATCCCGTCACCGCAGCGGTCTCACCGAGCGACAACGTGCCGGGGTCGAGCTGACCCTCGAAGGTGCTGAAGTTCAAGAGCTGATCGAGGATCTGCTGGCCGGTCTCGACGAGGCGTCCGACGCTGACGTCGGGCACGTACAACTGGTGACCGGCGTTGCGGACGTCGATAGCCCGCCGAGGTGCCGTACGGGTCGTCGGAGAGCAGGTACCCGGTGCCGAGCGCTCCGGCGACTTCGTTGCTGGAGCCGCTCGTGTCAGCACGTCACGTGCGTAGGTCGCCTCGTTGGAGTACCCGGTGAGATCGGGGACGGCGGCCATCGGCACGATGCCGTCGTCGCCGAGGATCACGATGTTCTCGACGTCGGCGGTCATCAACGAGTCGAGCAGCGCGCCGATCGCCCGGACGACCTCGTTGCGGACCTCCGGATCGCACCGGTTGGCAGCGGTCGCCCACTTGGCGTACGCGCAGCGTCTCACTGTCGGGATCGGCTGACACGTCGACGATCGCCGGCTCGACCGTGGATCCGGCGAAAGTCGCCGGTGGCCATCGCGGCCGTCGACGATTCCCTGGTACTGATCTGGGAACGTGGCCGCCAGCCACTCGCAGGTTCGTCACGTACAGGGTGTTCGTCCGTTCGGAACGTTGTTGACGCCGCGGAGCGCCGCCCGGCACGCTGCCAGGGTCGCCTCGGAGGTTCACGGTGCCGACGGTCCTGTCACCGCGCGACACTCGGGCAGGGCGGTGGCGGCGTCGGTCCGCAGGCGGATGGCGTAGGGGGCGTTGCTGAAGTCGCCGAGGTATGAGGTGACCGCGACGTAGTACTTCTTGTTCTTCTCGATCGCCGGGATCTCGACTTCTTCGTCGCTGTTCGAGCGGCGGCTGGAGATGTCGCGCAGGACGTACGGACTGTCGGGGTTGATGTTCAACGACGTCGAGCACGTCGAGATCGATGTCGTCGGCGATGTCGGTCGGGAAGACGTCATCGCCCGGATCGAGGTCGTAGCGGATGTCGTCGACCGACTTCAGCGAGCGCGTGGATGGTCCGTCGCCACGCAACGGTTCCACCGTCGGCGCATAGATGGACAGGTCGTAGTCGACGCCGTCGGGAACGTTCGACAGCAACACCTGGGCGGTCGCTCCATCGGCCGACTCCGGAGGCGCGATGAACTCGTAGAGGTCGACGTCGCCGGCCTCCGCGATGTGCGCCAACTGGAGATCGCCGAAATCGAGCGCTCCGGCCGTACCTGGGTTCGACGTGCCACCGCCGTCGGAGTCGGGGGCGGGAACGACCGTGACCGAGGCCTTGTCCGTCGCGGTTGAACGTGGCCGGTGGCGCCCTTCGCGACGAGTGTCGACATCGCCTCGTAGTCACCGGTGACGATGCCCGGCAAGAACGGGGACCCTGAGCACGTAGTCGC
This sequence comes from Ilumatobacteraceae bacterium, assembly GCA_963828415.1. Lineage (GTDB taxonomy): Bacteria > Actinomycetota > Acidimicrobiia > Acidimicrobiales > Ilumatobacteraceae > Sva-07. The sequence continues at coordinate 2,826 of CAWHEI010000008.1, read as the reverse complement.
CTGGCGCGAGCGCTGTGGCGGGGAACGTGTACAGCAGGCCGCCGTTGGCCGCGGCCGTCGGTGCCAGAATCTGCGGAGAGCTGAGCGTTCCTCCCGTGAGCGTGGAAACCTCTGTCGGAGTTCGCCCGGCGAGGACGAACCCCTGGGGAATGTTGAGCGTCACCTCGAGCGAATCGGCAGCGCTGCCGGTCACCGTGAACCTGGCGACGTAGTCGAACGACGGCTGATCGCCGAAATTCTGCAACTGAGCGCTCTCCAGGTCGATCTGCTCCCAGGCAACCTGATCGTTCGGAGCGAACAACGCCAGGAAGTCCGCGAGCGACATGCCGTCGAGGAACGTTGGGTTCGATCGCGCCGAAGCGAGGGCATAGGCCCGACGGTGGCCCCCGGCACGGAACGCCATCCGCCGGGAGTGTCGCCGAGCGTCAAGGTGGAGTTGCGAGCGCAGAACTGCTCCGTATGCAGTGAAGTTGAGTCATCGTCAATTGACGTTACCGCCGACGTTGCGGACGCCGACATTGCGCACGCCGGAGTTCTGCAGGTTGACGTTGCGTACTGCCAGCCTGAAGCTACGTTGCGGACGCCGACGTTGCGGACGCCGGCGGCCTTCAGACTGCTGACGAACTTGCGGCCAGGTCGATCGACGCGGCATCGACGGCATCGACGTCGCCGCCGGCGAGCTGAACACTGAGGAGATCCAGTCCGAGCACGTCGCCCCGGTCTCGCCGCATCTTCGTGCACAAGTCGGAGAAGATGTCGCACCAGCGGGATCCCGACACCGTTGACGTCCAGCGGCAGAGGGATCTCACTCAGAGGGACAGTCCGCGAGGGCTGCGGAGCGAAGTTCGATCGTGCCGAGGACGGAATTGGTGAGATCGAGGTCCTCGAGCGTGATGAGGTCGAACGGCCTGTATCCGGCGGTCAATAGCGCCGGCGGATCCGAATTGAGGTTCTCCAGTGTGAGCGACTGCAGCGGCACGCCGTCGTACTGCGTGCCTGCGAGATACGTCGCCCAGCCGTCCGGGACCAACCCGAGGCCATCGGTCGCCGACGCGAGCAGCGGAATCTCCGACAGCGGAATGCTCGTCAGGAACGTGTCGATACCGAGATGCTGCAGCGCGACGTTGCGGACCCCGACGTTGCGGACCCCGACGTTGCGGACCCCGACGTTGCGGACCCCGACGTTGCGGACCCCGACGTTGCGGACCCCGACGTTGCGGACCCCGATGTTCTGAACGCCGACATTGCGGACGCCGACGTTGCGGACACCGCTGCTCTCGACCGTGCCGCTGCCGTCGCCGGATGGCGGACCGGTGCATTCAGCGCATCGGCGATCGCGTCGATCGACACCGACTTGAGCCCGACCTCGACCGTGTCGCACGGAGCCGTGATCGGGTACTACCTCGTCGGTGTCCACTCCAAGAGTCGAAGTTCTCGACGCCGAACTTGGCCAGCTCGAACGAGCCGAGGTCGACAGCCGACCCCAGCGGGCCGACGCGTTCCACGCTGGTCGAGGTCGACTGCGCCCAACCCGTACTGGGCGAGCTTCCGCCGCCGGACGACACATGACCGTCACCCGGAGCGGTGACCTGCGATCCTGTCGAGCGCGGGACTGACATCGAGAACCGCCCGCGTGCAGGGTTGCTCCGCCGTTGTCGGCGAGCGTGGCCAGGCCGAGTCCGCCGGTCGCGACGTCATCGATGGGTCCGACGGGATTGCAGCCGCTCGAATCGGTCACCAGGTTGAAGCCGATGAGATCCGGCGTTCCGGAACAGTCGCTGGCGGTCGTCAGGTTGCTCCGCTTGTTGTCACCGATGATCGAGTAGAAGACCTGCAGCGGCCGCCGTTGCGGTCGATGCCGGCGCTCGAACTCGATGTGGCGGTGTTGCCGATGATCGTCGAATGGACGACCTTGCCGGAGCCCGGCGTCGAGATTGCGCCGCCCTGACTGGCGGTGTTGTTCTGGAACGTGGAGTTCACGATCGTGGCCGACCCCCCGCTGCGGATGCCTCCGCCCTTCTTCGAGGCGATGTTGTCCAGAATGGTGCTGGAGTCGACGAGAAGCGTGCCGTTGTTGTCGATGCCGGCGCCCTCGACGGCCTTGTTGTTGAAGATGGTCGAGTTGCAGAAGGTTCAGCGTCCCACCCGACGCCACGAGCATGCCGCCGCCGGTCGTCCTCGTGTTCCCGCCGGTGATCGTCACGCCGTCGATCGTGACAGTGGCGTTGGACCCACGGCCACGACGCCGAATCCGACCCTTCCCCGGCTTGATCACCGATCCCGGGGAGACTGCCGTGGTGCCGGGCTCGCCGACGCCCTTGATCGTGATGCTCCTCGAGATCGAGAGAGTGCGGGTCGAGCGTGTAGGCGCCACGAGGCGAGCGTGATGGTGGCGCCGGGTGCCGCATTCGCGACAGCGGTCCTGAGTGTGTCGAGGCCGGGTGCGATCGGTGGTGGTGGCACTTGTGCGCTCACCGGCGCTGCTGCGTCGAGCGCCACCACGCCGACCAATGCCATCGAAGCCGCCAGCATGAACATCCCCAGACGGCGCACACGGCCTCCACTCGTTCTCGACAATTGACCACTGTGCGTCGCCATGACCAGGACCCATCTCTCCAGCACTCGACCCGAACGGTTGGTCGGCAATCGATCCGGAAACGCTAGTGAGAGCCGGGGACCGATACAAGGCGGGTATCTCTACTCTGCGTCAATATTTGTCACATACGGAGCCAGGAGTAGCGGCTTGACCGCTCTGCGTGTTCGTACGCCGGAATCTTGACGAACGCAGAGTGGACGGCGAACTCGGCGCTGCCAACCGACGCGGGT
>CAWHEI010000007.1:0-12639 GCA_963828415.1 Ilumatobacteraceae bacterium | reverse complement strand
GGCAGAATGCAGCAATGACGATCTCGTCCGGTGCCCAGGGGTTCGAGGGAGCGACGTTCGTCAGGGAGAGCTTTCGGGGCGCCATCCTGAGATCGTGTGACGTCAGTGGGGTGACGATGCGCAGCGTCGAGGTGGGCGGGCTCGACATCGACAGCCATGACCTGTTCTTCGGCAGCCTCATCGTCAACGGCGTCGACGTGTGCCGTTCGTCGACGCCGAGCTCAACGGCAGTTCCCGGGCGCGAGCTGCAGAAGCGCAGACGCCGAGGGCTGGCGCGACGGTTGGGTGGCGGTGAAGGCTGCGTGGGAGACGACGGTGACGAACACAACCCCGGAACCTGATCGACGCCGACGTCGACGACGAGTGGTCGATGTCTCAGACCCTGCGCCACACTCGTGCTGGCGACGCCGCCTGGCTCCACGGTGGGATCATGGGGACGGAGCAGCCGGTTCCACGAGATCGGCCTGATCTTCGTGGTGCGGCCGAGATGGGCTTCGACATGTCGATGTTCCGGGCCGACGCGCCGGCGTTCGACAACATCCTTGCCGGTGCGAGCCGAGCGGCAGCAGTTGGTGATCGACTTCCTGTCCGGGGCCACGCCGGAGCTGCCTCGCCGAGGAGCGGCGACAAGTACCGTGGGGCGGCGGGGACTGGCATCCGACCGTCGGTGACCTGCGTCCACGTGATCCTGGAGGAGGAGTGGGCAACATCTGCGCTACGTCCGGCGGGACCTCGCCCTCCTGGGATGACCGGTAGTCGCAGGCCCGTTCGAGCCGTCCCGCACACCGGAATACGCTGATGCGCCGAACGGCTTCATCGACTTCGAGAACACCGCCCGTGGTCCTGTCGAGTACGAGACCAGCGGCGTGGGCTGCCCGACGAGGTCAACAAGCACGGACCCGAGGCGCTCCACCTGTCGTTGGGTCGACTACCCAGCGTGGTGACCCGTCGCTGGTGCGATCGATTGCCTGGTGTAGTTGCTGACGACGAATACAACGCCGGTGCGCCGGAGTCGCGACGACCAACACACACGCCGTGCGCCGAGCTTCAGCCTTGATCCACAGCCCTCCTCGACGGTACGTCGAGCACATCTTGACAAGATGTACGATTCATCTCTACGATGCGTCCATGGGCGACACCCGGACGCGGTACGGCCGATGCAGCGCTCGTGCTGCTCGGGGAGGAGCAGCGCCTCACGTACGACGCGGTCGCACGCGGCGCCGGAGTCTCCCGCCAAACCGTGTACTCCCACTTCCCCACGAAGCCGCAACTCCTCGTCGCTGCGGTGGAACGCGCCAGGGAGATCGCCGACGTCGACACGGGGATCAGCGAGGTCTACGCGGCACCGACGGCCACGGCTGCGCTCGACGCGCTCGTCGAGCTCCACGGGTCGTTCGTCCCCAGGTTCCTTCAGGCTCACCTCGCAGTCGAGCGCGAGCGTGCGAGCGACCCCGACGTGGAGACGGTGTTCGCGAACCGCAGCACAGGGCTGAGGCAGCTCGCCGCGCACATCGCGACTCGCCTGCATGCGGAGGGGGAGCTTGTCGCTCCTTGGACGGTGGAGAGCGCGGGCAGAACTGATCTGCGCCGTGACGAGCGGGACATTCACCGCCCAGCTCCTCCACGACGCGCGATGGACGACCGAGCAAGTCGGCGACCGCGTCCGCCTCATGCTCCGACGAACCCTTCTCGACAACACAACCCTTCTCGACAACACAAAGGAGACATCATGAACAGCACCCACACCACCACCGTCGTCCACGACCTCGTCGGGGAGCTCGAGCGGGCATGGAACAGCGCCGATGGCGGCGCATTCGCGGCTGTGTTCACCGACGACGCGGACTTCATCGACATCCGCGGCTCACACCACCGCGGCCGCACCGAGATCGGCCACGGCCACCAGGCGATCTTCGACACGATCTACAAGGGATCGAACGTCCGGTACTCCGTCGTGTCCGCCACACCCGTCGCCGACAATGCCGTCCTCGGCATCATCGAAGCCACCCTCGACACCCCCGGTGGGCCACTCCAGGGCGTGCACGATTCCAGGATCAGCGTCGTCGTGGTCAACGACGCCACCACCGGGTGGAGGGTGCGCTCGTTCCACAACACGGTCGTGGTGGTCTAGACGCCGCCGCAATGTCGGGGCGGGTTCATCGATCGATCATCGTCGGCGTCCGCTCGGTCGGCGTCCAACCCGTCCAGGAAGTCGCTGACTGCCCGCGTGGACCTGAGGACATGCACGGCCACGTTCTGCCCGTTCTGCGAGATGACCTCGCGTTCGCGTTCCGGTTCCACATGGCGCTTCCGCCAGATACGGCCGGCCAGGCGCCACTCATCGCGCAGCCGTGCCCAGGCCGAGTAGTCGCATCCCTCCGGCAATTCGCCCGGCATCCGAAACCCGCGCAGGAGCGCACGACCTGAACAGATCCACCACGGCATATCGAGGACGACGAGGGTGTCCGCGCGTCGGAGCCGGAGATCGAGCGTCTCGTGATAGTTGCCGTCAGCGATCCAGGCGTCGCCAGCGAGCACGACACGTTGCTTCTCACGCCACTCGGTCTCCGACGGTGCAACCCAGCCGGGCTTCCAGAAAGCGAGGTCGAGGTGGATGACCGGCAACGCGGTCCTGGCCGCGAGCGCAACAGCAAACGTGCTCTTTCCCGACCCGGCCAGACCAGTGACGACAACACGGCGTCCGACCTCGACCTGGGATGCGCTCACAGAACCAGTGTCCCTCGCCAGCGTGCCGCCGGCGGCACACATATCGCCGTCCTCGGTGACACCGACCGGACACGCTGCCGAACAGCGGGCTGTGGACGATGCCGGGTGGCGGTTTGGACCTACTCGCCTGGCGATCCTGCAGGCCCCCCGAACCGCTGGACGTCACACTCGGAGTGACCGCGGTTGGTGTCGGTCTGCTACCGGTGGCCGTCAGGTCACACGGATCGGCCGGCGAAGGCGGCGATGCGCCCGTATGCGTCGGCATTGGCCGGCGCCGACTGCTCTGGGCCGAACGCGTCGCCCCTCATGTCGTCGGTCATGGAGGCGGTCATGAAGGCGTAGCCCGCCTCCGCGACCTCGGGATCGAGGTTGGCCGTGGTCCTGCCCAGGGCGGTCGTCAGGTCGTAGGCGTGAACGGCGAGCTCCGCGGCGGCCATTCCCTCCGGGAATGCACCGTGACCGGCATTGAGCGCCTCGACCAACGCGTCGCCCTCCCGGTGGAGAGCCGACGCCGGGTCGTCGTGGTGGGTCGAGGTCGCCCAGTCGGGCTCACCACCGCGCGCCATGGTGGCCATGCCGGCGACGCTGTTGACGATGTGGTCACTCAGGTCGGCGACGGTCCACTCCGAACACGGCGTCGCTCGCCCGACGTCCTCGGGCGTGACAGTGCCAAGAAGGTCGCCAAGCTGGTCGAGACCACGGGTGACGATCGAGGTGACCATGACCCATGTCTACCCGCGAGCACAGCAGCGCGTGCCACCAGACGCTTCGGCCCCGCCGTTCATGCACTCTGTGCATGGGCTCAGAATGAGGTGTTCGACAGATCGCATCCGAGTCGAAGTTTTCCGCCGGTGATGTAGGCGGCTGGACTCATGGCGACGTGCTTCGCGGCGGCACGTGCGTCTCTCTCACGCCGTTCGAGCGGTGACGATCGCAGGATGGCGACGGCTCCGGCCATCTCGGTGACCAGATCGATCGCCCAGACGGCTGATTGGCTCGCGAACGTGCACGCGAGTCTGAAGTCGACCCGGCCCGCTTCCAGGTCTGTGCCGGCTTCGGTCGCCTCGAGCAGAGTGCTCATCGTGTGGCGGAGGTACGCCCGGCTCGCCGCGGTTCGCGCCTGGATCTGACCGAGCTGCGACTGAATCAGTTCACGTTCTGCGAACGGGACGCTGTCACTGCTCCGCTTTGCAGAGCGACCCTTGGTCGCGAAGTCATCGAGAGCGCCAGCTGCGATGCCGAGCGGCACGGTGGCCACCGTCCACGAAAAGATCGAACGGGTGGGGAGCCGATAGAGCGTGCCGGGCTGCGTCGGCTCGGGCTGGAAGGCGTGCGCGAAACGGTCAGGTACGAACACCTCCACGAACTCGAAGTCGACGCTCCCCGTGGCGCACAGACCGGACACCTGCCAGTTGTCGTGAAGCAGCACGTCCTTTCGGGGCACGTACACGAAGATCAGTTCACCGGTGGTTTGCCCACTGTCCTCGACCGCGCAGATCGGAGCGAACCATGTACCGTGCGGCGAACCGCTTCCGAATGGCCACCGTCCCGTCACGGAGTATCCGCCCGGCACGCGAACCGCACGTCCGACCGCACCCGTCGACGAGACCACGAACGCCAAGGGATCGTCGAAGATCTCTCGTGCGCTCACTGCCGGAAGGTATCCACCCGCGCGGGCCATGCCACCCCCATTGCCCACGAGCCAGCCGATCGTGCCATCGAGAGCGGCCGCTGCTTCAACGACATCCATGAACTCGAGCGCTGACAGACCGGGCCCACCGACCGATGTCGGCAACAGGAGGCGGAACAGACCGAGCGCGGCGAGCTGCTCGAAGAGGTGATCAGGCAACCGACCGTTCGAGTCGAAGTCGCTGCGAACCTCCGCCACCGCAGCGGCGAGCTCGTGGACTCCTGCAGCCAACTCGAGAGCTCTCACCGAGCCCCGACCCTGTGCGACCGATGCCATAGCTGTTCCCCCCGTTATCGTTCGGCTCACACTAGACGGGGACCATCCCCTCCTGCCGCTCGGCGCTGTCGCGCCGGCAGCGCAGACCTCGCATGAAAACGGCCGCTGATCCGGCGGTCGGTGGCACCTGCAATCACCGACCGATGACGGTCGCGAGCGCTGGTCAGTGGATGATCTCGAACGACGCCGCGAGGCTGACGCCCAGGTCCTTTCCGATCGAGGTCGCGGCAGGGCGTAGGAATGCGTCAGGTGAGGCCATGTCGCCTCCGAGATTGGCGAGATAGACCTCGTGACACGAGAGCGATTCGACTCCCGCATCGAACGTCTCGGTGACATCGACAGCGTGCGTCGCTTCGGGGCTGCCGGAAAAGGCGACGAATTGCACGCCCTCCCACATCTCACCGGCATCACGGAAGACCCAAGGATTGCCGGCATCGCGCACCGCGTCGAGCAGTGCTCGACCGACGGCGCGGTGATCCGGGTGGTTCCAGCTGGGGCCACCCCATGAATCGCGGAAGTTGATCGACAGCACGACGTCGGGTCGGTGGCGGCGGATCACTTCGCAGAGTGTGTGACGCAGTCCGATGCCCTCATCGACAAGTCCATCGGGCAACCCCAGAAACTCCACATCCTCGACCCCGACGGCTCGGCAGGCGGCAACTTGTTCGGCCCGTCGCAGTGGACCGACCTCGGCGGGTTCCATCGTGGAGATGCCCGCCTCGCCATCGGTCACCAACACATACGTGATCCGCTTGCCCTGCCCGGACCATCTGGCGACTGCGGCTGCCGCTCCGTACTCCATGTCGTCGGGGTGGGCGACAATGGCGAGCGCCGACCCCCAATCCTCCGGGACGGGCTCGAGAACTGGCACCGGGCAAACGTAGAGCGCTCGTTCACGGGGGCAAGGCCTCGCCTGCAGGGCCAGGTCCGTTGAGTGGGTCGTCTGCGTGGCGCCCTGAGTTCGAGCGACGGCGATCTCCGTGCTGGCGGCGGCAGGCCGGCGAGGGACACATCCCGGCCGGGTCGGACCGTCGGAGACCGAGTGGCGCGAGAAGCAACGTGTCGTGCTCGCTGGCGACGCGTGGATCGCCGAGGGCAACTACCACGAGACACTGGATCTCCGGATCCAACGCGCGGACACCCTCGTGGTCCTCGACCTGCCGTGGTGGCTCTGTTCAGGGCGCGCGCTCCGGCGTGGGTTTCGGATGCCGGGCGAATTGCCGGAAGGTTGCGACTACTCGGCCTGGGCTCGGTTGCGCGATGAGTGGCGCCTGGCCGGTCGAATCTGGCGGAAGCGCGACGTGGAACCAGAACGCGAACGTGAAGTCATCTCGCAGTACGGGCAGGATCTGGCCGTCCACGTACTCGGGTCACGGCGGGCAGTCAGCGATTTCTTGGACGGTTTGGACACCGACCAAGCAATCGTCGACGAGGTCGACCGGTGAACCTTTGCGTCGTCCCGCCGGCGTTCGGGGAGGCTCTTGATCGCCTCGTGGATGGCATCCTGATGTGATGGATGTTGCCTGGCGTCGGGCGGCGGCGTACGTCGTGTGTCGTGATGAGACCGAGCGGCTGTTGCTGACGCGCTTCGTCTCGCCGGGTCATCCTGACAGCGGGATGTGGACGATGCCGGGTGGCGGTTTGGACTGGGGTGAGTCTGCGGAAGCGGCCGCTCACCGTGAGCTCGATGAAGAAACCGGACTCACTGCGACGCTGGGTTCCGTCATTGGAGTGTTCTCGCGTTGGTTCACGAAGGAGGAGTCCGCGGCTGGGGAGGCTGGACATCTGGTCGGGATCGTGTTCGATGCCGTCGATGTGCGAGGTGAGCTTCGCACGTCGTTCGAAGCGGGCACCACTGATGGGGTTCGGTGGTTCGATCTCGAGGAGATCACGAATCTGCCGCATGTCGAGCTCGTTGACTTCGTTGTCGACCTACTCGGCTAGCGATCGAATTCTGCAGTCTGGGAGCCGGCGTTCGGTGACACCTTGACGCCTGCAGTCGGCCAAGCTAGGGATGTGGGCCCGGGTGACCGGATGTTGCTGTGGTGCGAAGGCGGGCCGTCGATCGGCCGCGCAACGACCTACCCGCCGCCGCTCGAGATCACCGTCGACGGAGGGATCTACGTACTCGTCGACGAAGGCCCCGTCGAGGAATGGCATTACTCGTTCGTCGAAGAGGGGCCGTTCTCGTAGTCAGATCCGAGTCCGTCCTCGGTCGCTGACGCTCAGGCCGTGAACCGACGATTCGGGGACAGGTCGTACCGATGATCGGAGATCTGCTCACGTGATCAAGTGGAAATGACGATGTCGCCTTCGAGTTGCCCGCCGTGGCTGTCGGTGCCGGTCACGATGAACGTGAGCTCGGTGTTGGCGAAGGCGTACAGGAAGCCGACAGGTCCGGCGGGCGGAGCGTATGTCCCGTCGCCGTCGATCTGAAGGATGAAGGATTGCTCCTCGGGTCCGAGGACCTGGACCTCCGATCCAGGAGCCAGTCCGCTCGCGCTGAACGTGATCGCTCCATTGGATTCGTCAGCGCACACGTCTCCGACGTCGTTGGAGACGCACACTGCCGACTCGTTTGAGCTGCACCCGGTCACGGTGGCGGCGACGACCGTGCTCAACATGGCGCACCGCCTCCATCCCACGGGTCGATACTGGCAGATGGGAACTCGTACCCGATCTCTCAGGTGACAACCAACCGGCGATCGGGGGCACCTCCGGTGCCTGCCTACTATCGGTGAGTGGTGGAGTTGCGATCGATGACGATCGACGATGTGGCCTTGCTCGTTCGGTGGGATGACGACCTTGATGTGGCGGCCGCCATTGGTGGCCGCGGCGCCGATTGGTACGACTGGCCGGCCGAACTCATCCGAGACGTGCCGTGGCGTGAGTTACTCATCGCCGAGGAGGACGGCAGGCCGATCGGATTTCTGCAACTCACCGACGCCCGCGAGGAGGAGTCGCACTACTGGGGGAACATCGAACCGGGGACGTGGGCGCTCGACATCTGGATCGGATCGCCCGACGATCGAGGTCGCGGACTCGGTGCGGAGGCGATGAAGCTGGCGCTGGGCTGCGTCTTCGACCAGCACGACGCCGAGATGGTGGTGATTGACCCTGCCGTCGACAACCGTCGGGCGATTGCGTTCTACGAGCGCCTCGGCTTCGAACGCGTCGGGGTTCGCGAGTTCGGCGACGATGAGTGCTTGGTGATGCGCCTGTTGCGGAGCTCGACCGACTGACCACTGCCGATGCGGGCGAGTGGCTCACCCGACTGGGGCTGTCAACCGCTATGCCGGGAGCGGTCCTTCCTCTTTCTGGGCGAGCGAGCGCAACACGCAGAACTCGTTGCCCTCCGGGTCGGCCATGACCACCCATGTGACGTCAGATTGCCCGATGTCGATGCGTCGAGCCCCGAGACCCTCCAACCGTTGCACTTCGGCTTGCTGGTCGTCGGGGCGCAGATCGAAGTGAACTCTGTTCTTGGTGGTCTTCTCACCCTGGGAAGGCATCAATCCCAGCCGGCGCTCGGATCCGTCTACCGCGGCCAAGAGGTGTCCCCCAGAAGGTCCGGTCCATACGTGTTCAAGGTCGAGCGCCTGGCACCAGAATGCGGTCATCGCATCAAGGTCGACACAGTCGATCAATACACAGTCGATGACGAGCGGCATCCGATCATCCTCGCAGCGACGGCGGCGCCCGCATCACGAGATCGACCGCAGCATCGCAACTTCGGGATAGTCGTCGGGCGGGCCGTAGTCGTTCTCCATGAGCCAACGCACCGCCGTGAGGCATCGATACGACCACCAGGCGTGAATGCGGTCATGGTCCACCTCGTCGCCATAGCCGACCAGCACGTCGCCGAGTCGGTCCGGATGAGCGAGCGTCAGTGATGCGAGGTCGAACGCCGCATCACCGGGAGCCGCCTCGGACCAGTCGATGACGCCGGTGACCGCTACTCCGTCGACGAAGACGTGCTTGACGTGTAGGTCGCCATGGATGAACACCGGTCGCCACGGCCGGAGTACGGACTGCGCCTGGCTGCGGTTGCTCTCGACGACTTCGGTCGGGAGGATCTGATGCGTCACAAGCCAGTCGCACTCCTCGTCGAGGGAATCATTGAGCGCCTGAACACCCTCCCAGCGAGCGGCGTTGGTGTACGGCGTCGGCCAAGGAGGCAGCGGAGCGTCGTGCAGGCGTCGAATCGCTGCGCCGACCGCCGCCCATGCAGCGGGCGGAGCGATTGACGGCCGACCCGGCTCGTCGAGCGGCGCGCCTGGCACCCTCGCGAGCGCAAGAACCGGCGGCGTCCGCCACACAACCTCGGGCGTTGGAATCGGAGCGAGCGTCATCGCCTCGACTTCGCCGCGGATCGGTTGGGATCGGCGTCGATCTTCAGAAACAGGTCGCCGACGCGAACTGTGACCCGGTCGTTGTTCGCAAGGACGACGTCGACGGCCTTCACGGCGGCATCTTGCCAGGCACCAACCCTACGGCTTGCGGGCCGTTGCCAGAAGGTGCGGGCCGAGCCCGAGGAGTTCGGTCACGGGCTCGTGGGCTCGCAGGGTGTCCAGGAGGAGCTGGCGTTCGTTCGGGTCGTCGAGTCGTTGGTCGAGATCGGACAGCGCGAAGGAGATCCCTTCGAGTGCGACGCACGACTCGAGGTCGAGGCCTGACATCTGCACTTCGTCGCGAAGCTGGTCGGGTGTGTGGGCATATCCGTTGAAGGCGTTGTCGTGGACGGGCCGCATCTCGCCGGTCGCCTCCATCTCATCGACCATCTCGACGATCGTCGGATACTTCAGATGGACGCGCTCGACCAGCATGCCGTGGAGGCGAGCGGCCCAGCGTGAGATCGCTGCGACATGGACGACGCCCCGGCTCCCGTACAACCCTCCGGGATTCGTTGAGTGCCCTGACCCGTTCGACATGCGCCGCCACAAGATCGCGGTGGATCACCGTGTAGCCGGCGTCCACCAACCAGTCGGTGTACCGACCCGGGCCGCCACCGATGTCAGCCACGACCGCCGGGGCTGCGGGGAGGCTCCGGGAGGCCACCTCGACCGTGCGGAGGAACTCGACTCGACCGACACCCGCCGACAGCCGATCCCGTTCCTCGTCTCGGGCGTAGTACGCCTGCAGATCGCTGTCAGCCATGACGCATGATGGACCGCTCATCGTCTGGCCGAACCGGCCCGCGCTGCGACACGAATGATTGGCCGTCAACGCAACCGGGTACATGGTCGGTCGCAAGTGTTGCCGACACGGGAGGTTGCAAATGCCGAAGCCGACGACGAGCCCGAGGATCAACGACAAGGAACAGTACGACGCGTTGAGGAACGACGGGATGAGCAAGGAGAAGGCGGCGGCGCGGATCGCGAACGCATCGGCGCGAGATGGCCGATCCGCTGTCGCGAAGCGAGGCGGCAACGCCGAGGACTATGACGAACGCACCAAGGCTGAACTGCTGGGTCGCGCTCGTGAAATCGGAATCCACGGTAGATCGAGCATGAACAAGAGCCAGCTGATCGACGCATTGCGCAGTCACTGATCTTCCGTCCGTCAGTGAGGTGACCGGTCCTGAGTCGCAACCTCGAGCACTCGCCCGTCCCGGCAAGGTTGCACATCAGGTCCACAGTCGGTCCGAGGAACTTGGGCGTTCGCATCTCCAGGGACGCCGAGTCGTATCGCCGCGTAGCTGACCCCACCTGACTTGATGCTGTCCGCTGGAGCGGGTCCGGCACCGGAACTCAACAGCAAGAGCTATCGGCGCGCTCGAGACCGCGAGTGCGCACACCCGGCGATAGGTGGCGCGCTCAGGTGTGGTGATCTGCGCTCGCCGGTGCCTTGCGCCCTCGAGTACGTGGCGGACAGAATGCGGCGGTGCGACGCCTGCTTCTCACCTCGGCGGGCGTCAGGAACGCGATCATCCACGACGCCGTGCTCGACGTGCTCGGCCGTCCCATCGAGGACTGCACCGCGCTCTGTATTCCTACTGCGATGTACGGCCATCCCCACGCAGGTCCGGGCGAGGACGTGTGGAAGTTCGTCGCTGGGCGCTCCCAGCAGCCGATGGTCGAACTGGGCTGGAAGTCGGTGGGGTTGATCGAGTTGACCGCGTTGCCCAGCATTGACGAGGAGCGTTGGGTTCCCCTCGTACCGCGCAGCCGATGTGTTCCTCGTGTCGGGCGGGGACGCCCTCTACCTGTGCCACTGGATGCGAGAGTGCGGGCTGACCGACCTCCTTCCACAGCTCGACGACACGGTGTGGATCGGCATGAGTGCCGGGAGCATGGTGACGACACCGCGCATCGGCAAGGAGTTCGTCGGGTGGAAGCCGCCCGTCGGCGACGACCGGACGCTCGGCCTCGTCGACTTCTCGATCTTCCCTCACCTCGACCACGAGTCGCTGCCCCACAACACACTGGCTCACGCAGAGACATGGGCTGCGGAACTCCGCGGCCCCTGCGGACGTGATCGACGACGAGACCGCCATCTGCGTCGTTGATGGCGAAGTCGAGGTCGTTTCGGAGGGGCACTGGCATCGGTTCGATGCGTAACTCGACCTGACAGCCCTGGCTGCTCGTCCGACCTGGTCCGCCATCCCGCCTCTGACCCGCGCAGGGAATGGCAGCGGTGACCTGCAACCGTTGTACCGGGCAGCTATCCGATCGGCGAGCAGTACACAGGGTGTTCACCCGAGAGTGGCTTTGTCCATCCGGGGATGGACGAGGTCATTCGAATACACATCGACCCTGCGAACACCTACGACGTAGCCAGCTCCCTGAACTGCGAGGCGGACGGATCGCTGCTCGTGGGCGAGTACAACTGCCGACCAGGCGGGTACGCGATGGGGACGACCACCGGAGCCGATCTCCTCGCCGACAAGTGGTCCACTGGCCCCGGGCGCGTCGCCAGCCGAGAGATCCCACTCATTACTGTCGAGCTGTGCCGACATCCGAGGAGATCACTCACCACCACGAGTGGACGCCACCGGTCGAGGGAAGATCTTCGTCGACGGTGGCCCCAACCCGGAGCCGGTCGAGATCGTGGCGTACGACCCTGGGTGGCCGGTTGCGTACGCCTCGTCGCCGAACGGATCCGTCAGGTGCTCGACACACACGTGATCGGACTCGATCACATCGGCTCGACGTCGGTACCCGGATTACCCGCCAAGGCCGTCATCGACATCGACCTCACCGTCGCCGACTCTTCCGACGAAGCCGCATACGTTCCCGCTCTGCAATCACTCGGCTTCAGACTCGTGGTACGCGAACCTGGCTGGCACGAACACCGCGTCCTACATCGGACAACCCGCGCGTCAACCTGCACGTCTTCTCACCAGACTGCCCCGAAGTCATCCGGCATCGGATGTTCCGCGACTGGTTGAGCGAGCACCCCGACGACCGCACCCGATACTGCGACGCCAAAATTGAGTCGGCGGCGGCCACAACCATCGCCGGTGAGAACGTAATGGACTACAACCAACGCAAACAACCGGTCTCCACGACATCTACGACGCGATGTTTCGCACCCACGGTCTCCTCTGACTCCCGGAAGAGCGTTCGCCCGAGAACGGGCCACCTCGTCGTTGGACCGTTGCAGCCCCGAGTCGACGTCGACGTCGACGACCGAACGGTCGAAGCTGACGCCCCGCACGCGAGTGCTGGACACGAGAGCGGGCGTAGAGCGTCGAGCCCGACCCGGAGACTGCTCGAGTTCCGCCCTCGGGTTACGTCAATCTGGCGTGGCTGGAAGCCGGTATTCGGAGACCTCGCCGGCATGGCGTCGACGAACGAAGCGTTCTGTCCGGGGTCGACCGTCAGGTGCAGTAGAGCGCTGATTGACACAGCGGCGTCGCGCGAGTCGATTCATCGTGTGGCTCGACGCACGCGGCCCTGCTCGGGATGCTCGCTGAAGGTGGTGACACCGGGAGCGATACTGGGGAC
>CAWHEI010000006.1:0-7080 GCA_963828415.1 Ilumatobacteraceae bacterium | reverse complement strand
TCGTCGGACTGCTCCTCCTGATCGCCTTCGCCACGGCGACCGTCACCGCCACGACCGCCGGAGCGCGGCGGGGCACCACCGCGATGGACCGCTTGCTCGCCGAGACCGAGCCGCTCACCGTCATGGTGCTGCTCAACCGTGGGGCCTTCGACTGGGATGTGGTGCGAGCGATGCCGCAGGTCGAGTCCTTGTCGGCATTCGCGGTCACGGGATTCGCCGTCGAGGGCATCGGCGTGAACCCCGACGTCGACGCGACGTCGATCGGGAGCTTCCCGTTCGTCGACGATCAGATGTGGGACACGCTCGAGCGACCCGTCGTACTCGACGGCCGGCTTCCCGACACGACCCGGGCCGATGAAGTGGCCGTGACGCAGAAGTTCGTGGACTCGTTCCACAAACGCGTCGGCGACACCGTGACGTTGCACCTGTACAACGCCGAACAGCTCGACACCTTCGACGAGGGCGAGCCGAGGGGGCCGACCGTCGACGCAACGATCGTCGGCGTCATCCGATCGCCATGGTTCAGCGATCGACCCGACGCCCCGACCGGAGCACTGTTCTCCTCTCCCGGTCTGGCCGCACAGTATCCCGACAACATCGTCGGGACCGCTGGTGCCGTCAACGTCAACGCGCTCGTCCGGCTGAAGCAGGGTGAGGCCGGGATCGACGAGTTCGAACGGGAGTTCACACAGGTCACCGGCATCGACAACGCCGAGTTCCAGAGTCTGTACGACGACGTTCGTCACACGCGCGCTGTCACCGCGTTCGAGGCCAGGGTGCTGCTGCTGGTGTCGCTGGTTGCCCTGGTCGCCGCCATGGTGCTGGTCGGAGTTGCAATCTCGCGATACTGCGCTGCGTCGTTCGCGAATCTCGAGGTGCTCCGGGCTTTCGGGCTCGCGCCGACCCAGACACTGTTGGCCGTTGCCATCGGACCGGTGTCGGTCGCCGCGGTCGGCGCTCTGATCGGCGGTGCTGCGGCGTGGTGGGCATCGCGCTGGTTCCCGATCGGCAGCGCAGCACTCGTCGAACCGTCGCCCGGCATGTCGTTCGATCCGCTCGTGCTGCTCGTCCCAGTCGTCATCGTTCCGCTGCTCGTCTTCACCGCCTGTCTTCTTTCACTCCGTTCTGCGCGCCAGTCCGACCGCTCGGCTACCAGGGTGTCGGTCGTCGATGCAGCGACAGCGAGTTGGCCGGTGACCGTGGGAATCGGCACACGCTTCGCGCTGTCGGGACGCTCCACACGGAATTCGTCCTCGGGAATTCCGGCCCTGGTCGCCGCCGTCATCGGCATCGCGGGCGTCGTGGCCGCCCTCACCTTTGCGAACGGCATCGCCGACGCCACGAACGGGTACGAACGATTCGGACAGACCTTCGAACTCGGCGCCTTCTTCGGTGAAGGTGGAAACGACTTCATCGACGCACAGGCGGCGCTCACGACCATCGCGGCCGACCCGGACGTCGATGGTGTGATGGATGCACCGAATGACGTCGCCGAACAGCGCGACCGGCTCGGTCTCGCTGTTCGCCTACCAGCCCGTCGGCGACCCGATCGATGTAGTGATCACGAACGGCCGTCTGCCCACGACGTCGTCGGAGATCGCGCTGGCGCCACTGTCCGCCGAACAAGCCACGGTCGGCGTCGGCGACACGGTCGAACTCTCCGGCCCGAAGGGTTCCGAAACCCTCACCGTCAGCGGCATCGCGTTCGTCCCTGCCGGCCCGCACAACAGCTACTCGACGGGCGGCTGGGTGCTGCCGGATACGTTCACCGGACTCTTCGACGGATTCCGATTCCATTTCGGTCTGGTCTCGACGAGACCGGGTGTCGACCCTCAGGCCGTTGCCGAACGCCTCGGCACACAGGGCATCCAGCTCGGCCCCGGTCCCATCATTCCGCCGAAGGAGCGCTCCGAACTGAGCGAGCTGACAACGATGCCGCTGTTGCTGGCCGGTTTCCTCGCACTCCTCGCGATCGGCGCCGTCGCTCACACGCTGGCATCGACCGCCCGCCGACGGCGCCACGACATTGCGATGCTCCGCGCGCTCGGCATGCGCCCGAGCGACAGCTCGGCGATCGTGTTCGTCCAGGCAGGAGCGATCGCCCTGGTCGGCCTGGCAATCGGTCTCCCGCTCGGCTCGGCGATCGGTCGGATCGTGTGGCGCGCCGTTGCCAACGACACGCCGGTCGCGTTCGTCGTGCCCGACGACTGGTCGATGATCGCCGTGATCGCAGCCGCAGTGGTCGCGTTGTCCGCCCTGCTCGCCGTGTGGCCATCGAGACGATTGGCGTCGTTGCAGCTGGCCCGGGAGCTTCGCACCGAATGAGGGCCCGTGGAGCGGTGATGCTGGCACCCCCGAGGTGCCGAAGGTGACACCCTTGCCACCGAGAGCGAAATCCGCTCCACTTGAGGCAATGGACGTCATCACCGGATCCGACGCGTCGACGGGGCCACCTCCGACACGCTCAGCCTCGATGCGGGTGACGACGGCCGATTCGATCACTTCCATGCCCGCGGCGTCCTCGGTTCTGGGCGGGAATCAGGGCGATCTGAAGCCGGCGTGGTGCCTCCTGGCGGCGCCCGTTGCGATCGGACTCACCCTCGCCGGCGTCGTGGTGTCCCTCGGTGCCGACGGCCCGACGGCGACGCAGATCGTCGGCGTGATCCTGGTTGCGTTGTGGGCGGCGGCGGGCGTGGCACTGGGGGTTCGACGCAGGCAGGATCGGCTCGGCCCGATCGTGCTCGCAGGTGCGATCGCCGGCGGGGCGACCTGTCTGGCCGAGGCCCTTGTGGCGAGCGCACGAGTCGACGGCTCCACGAATGATCTCGCCGCGATCGCGCTGCGACTCGGCCTCACGTTGCTCCCGGCCTTCGCGCTGCACATGTTCGTCGCGCTTCCCGATGGGCGCCTCACGAGCCGGGCCCGACAGCGGAGCGTCGTCGCCGGATACGTGGTGGGTCTCGTCGTCGGTGGAGCGCTGTGCGCCGACCTCGACGCAATCGCGACGTGGCCGATCGTCACCCTGTGGATCGCCGCGCTGACGGCGGGGATCTCTGCGGCTTCATCGCGCTATCGCGTTGCCGGGGCGGTCGAGCGTCGCCGCATGCAGTGGCTCGGCTGGGGAATCACCGTGGCCGCCGAAGGTGTGCTCGTCATGATCGCGCTGCGCCTGCTGACGGACTGGCCGCACGACCCCGGCACCGTCGCACTCGCGATGACTGGGCTCGTCCCGATCGCGATCATCGCCGGCACCCAACCGAAGATGATCGCCCGCGTCGACCGGCTGCTCACCCACACCGTGGCCCTCGCCGGGCTGACCGCCTTGATCCTCGGCATCTACGTGATCGTCGTGCTCGGTCTGGGACGTTCGCCGAAAGGCAGCGAGCGCACCCTGCTCCTGCTGTCGATGGTTGCCGCCGCGATCGCTGCGCTGCTCTACCTGCCTGCACGTCGGTGGCTGACCGAACGGGCCAACCGGCTCGTGTACGGCGTGCGAGTCGCCCCGGACGAGACGCTGCGCACCTTCGGTCAACGGCTCACCCGGTCGATCCCACTCGACGAGCTGATGCTGCAACTCGCGGAGAACCTGCGCAGCAGCATGGTGCTGACCTCGGCCGAGGTGTGGACCGGGCAGGACGGGCGGTACGAACAGATGTCGGGCGTCCCTCACCGGCAGGCACCGCCGATCACGATCGGCCCGAAGGAACTGCCGGTCGTCGCCCGGGCCGGAGTGAGCGGTGGCACGTGGCTCGACATCTGGGTGCCGCAGCTGGTCGGGCCGTCGGGGAGTTCGGCGATGCGGGTCGCCCCGGTCGCCCATGCCGGTCTCCTGCTCGGCTTCATCGTCGTGACCCGCAAGCCCGACGGCGAGCCGTTCACGGAAACCGAGGACACCGTCCTCACCGAGATCGCCCGCCAGATCGGCCTGGCGCTGCACAACGTGCAGCTCGACACCGCGCTCCAAGCCAGTCTCGACGAACTGCGCATCCGTAACCAGGAGCTGCAGGAGTCCCGCGCCCGCATCGTGGCGGCCGGCGACAGTGAGCGGCGCAAACTCGAACGCAACCTGCACGATGGGGCCCAGCAGCACCTCGTGGCGCTCGCCGTCAAGCTCCGCCTGGCCCGCGACGCCGTCGAGGACGATCCCGCCGATGCGATGTCGATGATCGACGAGATCAAAGGCGACGTCCAGACGGCGATCACCGAGCTGCGTGCGCTCGCCCACGGCATCTTCCCGCCGTTGCTCGTCTCGGGCGGGCTCACCGACGCGCTGCCTGCGGCCGCCGGACGTGCAGCGATGCCGACGACCGTCGACCTCGTCGATGTCGGACGCTACGGCAACGACATCGAGGCCGCCGTCTACTTCTGCACCCTCGAGGCGCTCCAGAACGCCGGCAAACACGCCGGCGAGGACGCAACGGCCGCGGTCACGGTCGTCGAGGCCGACGGCGTGCTCAGCTTCGAGATCCGCGACGACGGCGCCGGGTTCGACATGCTGGGCGGCACAGCCATCAATGGCCACGGCTTCGTGAACATGGCCGACCGTCTCGGTGCCTTCGGCGGCCGGATCGAGGTGGTCTCGGCCGTCGGCGAAGGCACCACGGTCACCGGCACCATCCCCCTCCCTCCTGATGTAACGAGTGGTGTCAGACGCCAATCGTCACATCAGGGCCAGTCGGGGTCGCCGCCGGCTTCCCAGAGGCGGCGGATCACGCGGGGCGAGAGTTCGTCCTTGTTCACGTAGGCGATCGCCCCGCTCGTGCGGGCACCCGACGGAAGGTCGTCGAGGCCGTACGTCGACACGAGGATCACCTTGATCGTCGGGTTGTCGCTCGTGATCAACCGGGTCGCTTCGATCCCGTCGAGCTCGCCCATGTTGATGTCCATCAGGACGAGGTGCGGTGCCACGGTCGAACTGACTTCGACCGCCTCTTCGCCGGATGCGACCTCGGCGACGAGTTCGAATCCGGGGACGCGATCGATGACTGCCCTGGCGGCGGCCCGGAAGGGAGGCTGGTCGTCCACGATCATGACCGTGACCCGTTCCGTCGGCTGATCAGTCATCGCGCTCCTCTCATCGCTTCCCGCGCAGCATGCCATCCGCACATGCCGTGGACGCCCCCGCCGGGCGGCGTCGAACTCGAACACAGGTACACCCCGTCGATCGGCGTCTTCCAGGGATGCAGGCCGAGCGTCGGGCGCCGCACGAACTGCCGGAAGTCGGCGATGCCTCCGTTGATGTCGCCGCCGATGTAGTTGGCGCCATGGGCTTCGACGGCCACCGTGTCCATGGCGTGACGACCGATGATCCGGTCGCGGAAGCCGGGGGCGAACCGCTCGACCTGCGCCTCGATCCGCTCGGTCATGTCGAACGTGGAACCGTTGGGCACATGGCAGTAGGCCCACACCGCCTGCGTCCCGTTCGGCGCTCGACTCGCGTCGAACAAGCTCTGCTGCGCCAGCAGCACGAAGGGACGTTGCGGGTGCCGAACGGCTTGGACGTCGGCTTCGGCTGCGGTGATCTCGTCGAGCGTGCCCCCGAGATGCACCGTCGCGGCGCGGCGCAGGCCGCGTTGGCCCACGGGATGGGGCCGTCGAGTGCCCAGTCGAGCTTGAACACCCCGGGCCGTACCGGTATCCGGCGAGCGCCCTGCGATACCGGCTGGGCACCGCGTCACCCGCAATCGCGAGGAGTTGCCGCGGCGTGAGGTCGAGGAGCACCGCGTCCGCAGGCGGAAGTTCCTTCAGCGAGGTGATGCGCCGGTCGCATTCGACCCGACCACCGAGGGCCTCCAGGACGGCCACGAGCGCGTCGGCGATCTGTTGCGATCCACCCTTCGCGAGTGGCCACCCGACGAGGTGGGCGAGCACGCCGAGCATCAGTCCGTAGCCCGCCGGTCACAGGAGCTTTCAGACTCAGGATCGAGTGGCCGGCGAGCCCGGCGAACAGCGCCCGCGCCTCGTCGGTGTCGAACCCCCGGCGAGCCACCGTGTGGGCCGGCAGGATGCCGACCGCTCCGTAGCGGGCGAGCGTCACCGGGTGCTTCGGCGGGATCGACAGCGGCGACAGCAGCCCGTCGGTGAGGTCGAAACCGGCCTCCACGAACGGGCCGAACAATCGGCGGTAGGCCGTGGCGTCGACACCCAGACCGGCGGCGGTTTCATCGAGCGAACGATGCAGGACCGCGCGCGTGCTCCGTCGAGCGGGTGCGCGACGGGCACATCGGAGTGGATCCACTCCAGGCCGTACGCCTCGAGCGGGGTGTCACTCGCTGCGATTTCGCGGAATGCGGGCGAACCGAGGGCGAGTGGATGGATCGCCGAGCACACGTCGTGCAGCACGCCGGGCAGCGTCAGCTCCTCGGTCCGTGTGCCACCCCCGGGTGTCGAGGCGGCCTCGAAGACCGTCACCTCCCATCCGGCTCGCGCCAGCGTGATGGCCGCCACCAACCCGTTCGGACCGGCGCCGACGACCACGGCCGATCGACCGCCCTGGTCGAACATCTCACTCACCGGCTCACTCGCAGATCACTCACTGTGCAACACCATGGCAGGTTGATGACGTAGTCCGGCCCTGATCGGTGCCAGACCGGAGAGTGCCGCGAGCAGGAGCACCACGACGACGAGGGCGACGAGGCCCGGCAGCGGCACGACCGGCTCGGCGAGCGTGCCGAAGCCGTTCGCCAAACGCGACCAGAACCACCGGCCGACCACGACGCCGAGCGGCACGCCGCAGAGCAATGCGGTGACTCCGATCGTGACGCCCTGCCAGACACCCACCGCTGTCACGTTCCCCCGAGTCGAACCGAGCGACTGCAGGATCGCGATGTCACGACGACGACGGCGCACGGCGATCACCATGGCATTCGCCACGGTGACGCCGACGACGAGCACGAGGAGCGACGCCAAGACGACCGGAAGCGATCGCAGTCGGGCCAGCCCTTCGACATCGGACGGCCGACCATTGGCCTGGAAGAGCAGGCCGCCATGGCCGCCCAGGGCGGTGGCCATCCGGTCCTTGAAAGCAGCCTGTGCGTCGGTGGCGCCACCGTCCGGACCGAAACCCACGACGATGAACGA
>CAWHEI010000005.1:0-14946 GCA_963828415.1 Ilumatobacteraceae bacterium | reverse complement strand
CCGTTCGTGTACATTGCGCCGGTTGCCGCGTCCGAACGATCGACACACTCGAGGCGGCGACGTGCAGGTCGCCCCAGTTGAGGCCGGCGAGTTCACCGCGTCGTATCCCGGTGTGCGCGACAAGATGCAGCGCCGGGTAGAGCCGGAGTCGGCTTCGCGGTCTGGAGGAACCGGGCGAGTTGTTCGGCGTCCCAGATCGCAGGGACCGTTGACCGACTCCGGCCGCGGTGGTCGCGCTCGGCGGGCGGGGTTGGTGTCGATCAGTTGACGGTCGACGGCGAGGTCGAGCGCGTTCGAGATCACGCGGTGGATCTCGAGCACCGTCTTGGCGGAGAGCCCCTGTCGGCGTCGGCCGCCGTTGGTGATGAGGTTGCTGTAGCAGGCGTCGAGATCAGCAGGTCGGAGTGCGTCGAGTCGGACGGCACCGATGCGCGGTGTGATGTGGTGGTCGATCATCCACCGGTACCGGTTGGCGGTGTGGTGTGTGAGGTTGCACTTGGTGGTCAACCATGTGGTGGCCATGAACCCGCCCACGGTGAGATCTCAACAGGCTTGCGACTTCGTCGGCACTGCGGTGCCGGCCCGAAGGTTCCGCGACGCGATTGCGAGTGGCTGCCGTCGGCGGGTTGCGGACCATCGACCGGCCGGTGCCTGGATGCGAGAAAGAGGACCTGGCGTCGAGCAACATTTGCTGGCTGGATCTGTGCGGATGCCGGTGTGGTCTGTGTCAACGGGTTGGCGATTCCGGGTTTGGAAGTTCGGACGCTGCCCGGGTTGCGAGTTCTGTGCGGTTCTTGACGCCGAGCTTGGTGTAGGCGTTCGAGAGGTGTGTCTTCACGGTTGCTCGTCCCATGATCAGTTGGTCGGCGATCTGCGGGTTGGTGAGGCCCGTTGCAGCAAGACCGACGACCTGCAGTTCGGTCGGCGTGAGTGACTGCCAGCCGAAGGCGGGCCGCTTGCGGGCACCCCAGGTGCGCAGGGCGTATTCGGCTGCCGCTGGCCAGTCCATGCTCGTACCCTCGGCGATCGCTTCGGCATGGTCGGCGCTCAGCTTGTCGATTGCCTCGGCGTACGCCTCACGTTCGGGTGATGTGCGCAGCCGGTAGTCGAGTTCGTCGCGTAGTCGGCCGGCTGCGCCGTGCAGTCGAGCGACGTCGGTCCAGTTCCCGCTTGCGGCATCGGTCAGCACCACGGCTTCGAGGGCGATCACCATCTCTCGCCGGAATCCTCGGTCAGCGACCGTGCGCAGTGCACCGTGGATGAGGGACTCGGCTACGCCGATGTCGCGACGTGACAGTGCGATGAGCCCGGCGCGAATGTCGAACAGTGCTGCGCTGATGTCGTCGCCGATCGCCTCGCACGCCGCTCGGCCATGTTCGACGTCGGCCATCGCCGCAGCGAGGTCGCCTTCGTCGTGGTGGAGCGCTGCGCTGACCAGCCGTCCGTCGACCACAGCGATCGTGGGACCCTCGCTTCCGAAGGCGATGAGCAGGTCACCGAACTGGCGAGCTTCGGCAGTGTCGGCGCGCTCCATTGCTGCGAGCATCAGACAGTTCGCAAGGAAGTAGGCACCGATGAACTGCTGCCTCGTCAGGGCCCGATCGAATCGCTCCCGCAGCTCTGCGATGGCCGCTTCACCGAGCTGCTCGCCACGTGCGAGCGCTATCGACGTCTCGAGGAATGTGACGAACGGTCCGAGCCAGGGGTCGTCAGCTGCGCCGAGTCGTTCGAGGGTGTGTCGAGTCGACCCGAGTAGGCGTGAGGCTTCTTCGTAGTCGGCCCCGAGCCATGCAACCTGGGCGCGACCGGCTTGTTCGTTGGCGAGCATGTACAGAGCTCGGATGGTCGCGCTCGAGCTCCGCATGCGCGTCGTAGGCCGACGTTGCACGTTGCGCAGGTCGCGACGGGCGGCGTTTCCGAGCCCCAGATCGCCGTACGAGGTGATCGCCATGATCCAGTCCTCGGCGACCAACGCGTGCGACACCGCTCGCTCCAACAACTCGATCGCCCGTCCCGGGATCCGACATCAAGTAGGACGAGCCGAGCACATTCAGCGCACCGCCAACCAGCGAGTCGGCGTTGCAGCGGCTCGGCGATCGCCAGAGCAGCAAGCGCGTCCGCTCGCATTTCCTCGATGCGACCGGCGAAGAGCCGGAGTCGACCGCGTACGGCCAGCACCCTGGCGTGTTCGATGGACTGGCCGGTACCGAGGCGCTGCAGGCACTCCTCGATGAGTGCATCGAGCTGCGCTTCTCGCTGGGTCGGAATCAACGCGCCGATCGCCGGGATCAGAAAGTCGACGTACTCCGTGCGTGGAACACACGTGGGCTGCGCGGCTGACCGCGGCGAGGACGTTGTCGGCGTCCGCCATGACACGGGCGTGAGAACTCCATCTCATACGCCAGGAACGGAAGTAGTCGCAGTGGGCATCGAGGTACGCGTCGAGTTCGTCGTGCTCCACCAATCTGCGGCGGGCGTACTGACGTACCGTTTCGAGTAGGCGGTATCGGCTGTCGGGCCCGGAGAATCGTCGTCGACCGTGACGAGCGACTGCTCGACGAGTCGATCCAATCCGTCGAGCACATCGAGCGACGTGAGCGCACCCGGTTCAGGCTCGCGATCGGATGCCACGGCCTCGGCCGCGGTCAGGTCGAACCCGCCGACGAACACTGACAGCCGTCGCAGCAGAGCCCGGTCGGCGTCGGTCAACAGTGAATAGCTCCAGTCGATCGATGCCTCGAGTGTCTGCTGGCGCGGGAGCACGGTTCGTGCGCCGCCGGTGAGCAGCCGGAGGCTGTCGTTCAGGCCGTCGCTGATCTGTGCCGGGCTCAAGGAGCGACATCGGGCCGCGGCGAGTTCGAGAGCGAGCGGAATCCCGTCGAGTCGTTGGCAGATCTCGGCGATCGCCGGACCGTTGGCGTCGTCGAGCACGAAGTTCGGTCGCACCCGTTTGGCTCGCTCGACGAACAGCCGTACGGCATCGAACTGTCCGAGCACGCCGATCGGGAATCGCGTCTCGGTGGGTGGCAGCGACAGCGCCGGAATTCGCCACGTCAATTCGCCGGGAACATCGAGCCCGATCCGGCTGGTGGCCAGGACACTGAGTTTCGGACAGGCTCGTAGGAGTTCATCGACCAACTGGGCGATGTCGGCGATGACATGTTCACAGTTGTCGAGCACGAGCAACATCCGGCGATCGGCGATGGTCGCCGCCAGCGCCGACCCCGGTGTCACGCCACTCGGTATCCGCCCGCCGATCGCCGCCGCGATCGCCATCGGAACCGCAAGCCCTTCGGACGAATCGACCAGTTCGACCCACCAGGCACCGTCGGAGAACAGCTCGGACACCTCCGCGGCAACCTGCTGCGACAAGCGTGTCTTGCCCGCACCACCGGTTCCGGTGATGGTCACCAATCGGTTCCCGCGGACCAGCGTCGCGACCGTGGCGATCTCATCGAGCCGACCCACGAACGTCGACAGCTGCACCGGCAGGTTGTTCGGCACCGAGTCCAGCGATCGAAGCGGAGGGAACTCGCTCGGCAAGTGAGCATCAGCGAGCTGCCACACGTCTTCCGGGCGGGCCAGGTCCTTGAGACGGTGCGTTCCGAGGCTGACCAGTTCGATCTCAGAGCCCAACTGATCGATCGTGAGATCGCGAGTCACTGCCGACAGCACCACCTGGCCACCATGCGCAATCGCCCGCAACCGAGCCGTGCGGATGATGGTCTGACCCATGTAGTTGCCCTCGTCGCGCAACGTGGCGTCACCCGTGTGCACCGCCATACGAACTCGCACAGGTTCGACCGTCGGCCACGGCTCCGCATGGAGCGCGACCTGCGCAGCGCGGGCGGCGAGCAAGGCATCAGACGCCCGGGAGAACGCTGCGACCACCGAGTCGCCCTCGCCCTGCTCGACCGGACGAACGCCGCCATGAGCAGAAACCGCATCGTCCAGGAGTGCGTAGACACGCGCCACCGCCGCACCCATCGACTCCGCAGAGCGTTGCCAGTGCCGGGTCGAATCCTCGATATCGGTCAACAGGAACGTCACCGTCCCGATCGGCAACGAGAACGCTCCCGGGTCGAGGGCTCCGGTCACCGACGGATCGCTCCACGACAGCGACGCCTGGGCGGAACGGACAGCAACGACCTCATCAACAGCCATCTTGTCAACTCTCGACACCCCCGCAGCGCAGTACCTCCCCCACATGGTGGAGACCGCTCATCGACCTGCCCGCCGCACTGAACGCCGACACGAAGCCATTGGCCACGAGATGACGTCCGCGTCACGAATTTCGCCGTGAACCGGGCATCAGGTGCATCTCCGCCGATTGGCCGAAGTACACGATCGGCCCGTTCTTCACGATGAGACAACAAGCACTGCCAACAACGACAAGGGAGAAGTCCATGCACGCCACAGAAGAACCTGCGACGTCGAACGACAACAGCTGCAGCATTGACAGCACTGATTGCGCTCTCCGCCTGCGGGAGCGACGGCGCCACTGCAAGCGACAGCTCGGCACCTCCGCAGACGCCGGCCGCGTCACCGACACAACCGACCTGCAGCCGAGAGCACCACCCAGAACCGAAGCCACCGACACTGGTGGATCCGAGCCCGCCACCGGCGACGAAGGCATCGCACGAGCCGCGCTACTGCAGCCCGACGACATCGGAGACGACTGGCAGGACTATGGCCCTGACAGCGCGTTTCCGATGACGGCGGAACTCGCCGCAGCTGTTCCGAGCTGCGCCCCATTCGTCGACGTCGTCTTCGACGGCAACACCGGCGTGTGGGCATCCACCGGCCTCGGCCGGGACATGGACATCGCGTTCACCTCCGTCACCGTGTTCCCCACCGAGGCCGAGGCGGCCGCCATGGTCGCCGCCACCGCCACACCGGAGTTCGACCAGTGCTGGGCCGACTTCAACGAGGTCGCCGTCGTCGAACTCCCATTCGGCATCGAATCAGCCAGCTATGAATCCGTGGAACCACCCGACGTCGCACTGGGCGGCGACTCATCGTCACTGCACGCCCTCGACGGCACCATCACGCTCGGATCCAGCGAGGTTCCGGACTCATGTGTCTGCGCCTTCGTTCAGCAAGGGTCGGACCGTCGTCGCCTTTCACTCCGCGGCGCCCGTCTTCAGCGAAGCGGAACGCGGCGATGTGATCGCCACCGCTGTGGCCCGAGTCGACGAGACGGTCGAGTAGCCCATGTCGACGCAGAAGATGGGCTTCTATCGGTCGCGGATCCTTCCGCATCTCATGAACGCAGTCATGAGCACCGACGAGAACCGTGAGATCCGCTCGCGCGTCTGCGCAGACCTGGCGGGGACGGTCGTGGAGATCGGGTTCGGTTCGGGTCTCAACGTCCCGCACTACCCACCGGAAGTTCACACGGTCCATGCCGTCGAGCCAGCCGCCCGATCTGTCGCCCTCGCGTCTGAGCGCATCGAAGCCGGCCACGCTCAGGTTCACCACGCCGGCCTCACCGGCGAACGCATCGACCTGCCGAGCGCGTCCGCGGACGCCGTCTTGTCGACCTGGACGCTCTGCTCGATTCCCGTCCTCGACGCCGCCCTCGCCGAGATCCGCCGTGTCCTCAAGCCCGGCGGCACCCTCCACTTCGTCGAGCACGGCATTTCCACCGATCCGAAAGTGGCCCGCCGTCAGCGCCGCATCGAGCCGATCAACAAGGCCCTCTTCGGTGGCTGTCACCTCACCCGAGACATCCCTGCCCTGCTCACCCGCGCCGGATTCGTCATCGACACCATGACCACCTACCAGCACCCCAAAGAACCCAAGGCATTCGGGTGGACATTCGAGGGCCGAGCAACCACGGCAGAGCCACCACATGCGGCGTCTTGATCAGGTGCTGACGAAATCCCGGAGTACGGCGAAGGCGCGTTCGGGGTTGTCCCGGAACACGCCGTGACCGCAATTGGCGAACCGTTCGAAGCGAACGAGCGACGCGGGGAGCGCTTCGCGCTCACGAACACGTTGCGTACGAGCACGGCCACGATGACCGCGGTGAACACGAGGAGCACGCTCGACGCCCGCACGCGCACGCCGGTGTCCACCGCGCTGCGCTCGCGACGGAGGACGAGTCGCTCACGAGGTGACTTTCCCGGCTGCGGCGATCACGTGGAACATGAGAAGCATCGAAGTCTCTGCGCCTGGTCACTTGCGGTTCCGGCGGGGTGCAGGTCGGGTGCAGCTCCCGAGCGGTCGAACCGGTGTGCAGTGCTCCCGTTCTGCACCCAGCGCGCCATTGCACCCACGATGTTGCCGCAGGAGACTCGGACCCATGCGACGCTCACTGCGACGCCACCCACTGCGGTCCACCCACTGCGGTTCGGCCCAACCCTGAGACGGGATAGTCCCGGGCGCTCTGAGGATTGGGCGGTACTGATGGGCGAGGTCTGCGAGAAGTCTTCGTCGATGTTGTACAGCTCCCAGTTCGCGGTCAGCACGTCCATGTCGGTCGCGTTCGGTTCCCACGGCAAACGCTCCGGGGTGGTGCCGGCGAGCCAGCCGTCGTGGTAGATCGCGGCGTTCGCGAAGATCTCGAAGTACTGGGTCGTACGGCGCCCGGCGGCGTCGGCGTCGCCGAAGGTGTACGCCATGCTGACACCTTCGATCGGATGCTGCGTGGCGCCGTTCACCGACACCGGCTGAGGGATCCGGCGGCCTCGAGGATGGTGGGCACGATGTCGATGGCGTGGTGGAACTGCGTACGCAGACCGCCCGGCGCGGTAATGCCCTTGGGCCACGAGACGACCATCGCGTTGCGTGTGCCACCGAAGTGATTGGCGACCTGCTTGGTCCATTGGAAAGGCGCTGGTCGCGGTACCGCTCATGGCGCTCCTCGTACTCGTGGAGGCAGCCATCCACGAGACGTGGGGTGACGTGGGGCCGGCGATCCTCCTGGGTCTGGCCATGATGGCCCTCACCGCAGGATTCGGAGCGTTCATCAGCGTCTGGATCCCTCAGAACAGGGTCGAGGCGCCGCGAGAGAGCGGTGTTTCGATCCTGGCCACCGGAATCGAGGGCGTGGTGGCGTTGATCGTGTTCCCAACTGTGATGCTCGCCACGAGCGTCTTCGAGGCGGTTGTCGATGCCGCCGTGGTGGCCGCGGGATTCCTGGTGGTGTTCGTGCTCATCGGCTGGGCCCTCACCCGCATCTCGGCGGGCTGGCTCGCCCGCAACCCCTTTCGGGTCGCCGATCTGCTCTCGCCGTGAGAACCGTCGGAGCGTCGTGCCTCGGAAGTTTGCCGCTGAACCCGCCGCCGCGATCTTCAATCCTCTGGAGTCGGGCGGCGGGGGCGCGCCACCGTCAGGCCCCGTCTCCGGTGGGCTTCACTCGACGCGGCACCTGTCGGATCGGTGCAGCCGTGGCGGTGTCTCCGGTCGGGCTGGCCAAGGCTCGCTCGAGTCCGGTGAAGAGGTCGACGACATCGGCTGCTTCGAAGACCCGGTAGCGCTGTCGCCCGACGTTGCGCTGGCGGAGCACGCCGGCAGCTTCGAGACGGTTGATGGCCTCGCCGGTGCGCATCTCGGACCGTCCGATCAGCTGCGCTGCGCTCTCGACGGTGATGACGGGAACGCCTGGCAGGACATCGAGGAGGAGCTCGACTGCTGAGTTGGCGCGGACCCGTCCGAGTTGTTCGCGCCATCGTGCGTCGAGCGCCTCGATCCTGGCCGCGTAGGCCTCGGCGTCGTGGCACGATCGGTGTGCTGCGGTTGCGAACGTGCGAAGCCATGTGGCTGCGTCGGTGGAGCGCTCAGGGCTGTCATGGGCGCCGACGTGTCGGTACGCCGTGAGGCCGGCGATGTAGTCACTCGCCCAGGTGGCGAGCACGAGGCTGATCGGCGGCACGAAGCGCGGAGCAAGTCCTCGCCGGCGCAGGATCACGTGGATGAGTGCGCGTCCGGTGCGTCCGTTGCCGTCGGCGAATGGGTGGATCGTCTCGAACTGTGCGTGAGCGATCGCCGCCTGAACGAGAGCGGGATGGTCGTCGCCGTTGACGTAGATCAACAGGTCGTGCAGCAGGGCGTCGAGGAACTCCGGTGGCGGCGGGACGAACGCTGCCGAGCAGGGGTTGTAGCTGCTGCCGCCGATCCAGTTCTGCACGGTGCGGACGACCCCGCCGATCTGCGGTGTGGCGGACCGCTCCATCAACGTGTGGTGGATGCCGAGAAGGTCGTCGAGTGTGATCGTGCCCGTCGACGAGCCCAACTCGACGGCAGCCTCCATCGCAGCGACGTTCGCGAGCACCTCGACGGCGATTCGATCGGCGGCGTCGCCTCCCTGAGCGAGCACGACCTCGGCGTCGAGCAGCCGGCGTGGTCCGGCCTCCAGGCCCTCGATCTTCGAGGAGGCGACCGACTCGGCGCGCAGCAAGAACCGTGCGAGGCCCTCGAAGCTGACGTGCGACGTCGCGGAGGTGTTCAGCCGCCGGATGGCTGCTTCGGCGTCGGTGAGGTCGGCGACGAGATCAGCGGGAAGTGCGAGATCCCACCCGGCGAGCGGATCGGGGAGGTACGCGTCGAACTCGCAGCCCTGACGGTCGCGTCGGCTCATCCCCTCGAACGACGAGGTCCAGTGGCGTCGGATCAACGTTGCCACAACCGTGAGTACCTCCGTCGCTAAGTAACGCTTGTACTGTAACCGTTACTTGGAGCGAGGTAGATGCAACGCAAGTTCAACGCCCGCAGTGTCTTCCTTTCCCCGCCGAGTGTCGCTCATCCGGTCCCCACGATCGAGAGTGTCCGATCGAGACGCGGTCAGCCTGCGAGTTCGCTAGATCCCGACGTCTCATTTACGAAACAATTGTTCCGTCCCTGAGAGTCGGTGTCTCGTCGCGGTTCCCTGAAGCGCCCGACTTCGACGGTTATGCCCGTGAAAGTGTGGCGCGAGACTTGGGCCGAACTGTTCGAGTCGATCTTGCGTCGGAGTGGGGTTATCAATCGGCGTTATGTAGTGCGGCCTACCGGATATTCGGCCACGCGGCCGACCGGCACTTCGGGACGCGACCGAACGCCCGGGGCCGAACTCGGGAAGATCGGGCGCCGCCACGACACTGTTTGTTCACGAGAGCGCTCCCGGCGGACCTGCCCCCGGAACCGTGAGTCGGCGAGCGTCATCGGCGTACGTGGCGAAGCGCGTGAACCGATTCGCGCCTTGGATGGCACAGTTGTTCTCGTATGGATCACCGCCTGAAGGATCGGACCGACGCGGACCTGTTGGCCGCTGTTGCGGACCGTGACCGCGGTGCGCTGCACGAGCTGTACGAGCGTCATGAAGCGTGGCTGGTGGCGCGGTTGATGCGTCGCTGCGCAGACCAGCAAGTCGTCGAAGAGGTGGTGCAAGACCTCTTCGTGACCGTGTGGCGATCGCCCGACAACTATCGCGGCACGGGTGAGGTCGCGGCATGGCTGTGGGGGATCGGCATCCGCCACCTCCTGCATCGCCTCCGACCGCGCCGCCCGTTGCTCGATCGGTTACGAAACCAGCGGTACCAGCATCAGGAGTCGGCCGAGGAGCACGTGCTCATCGGTGTCCAGCACGGTGATCTCGGCGTCGCGCTCGAGCGACTCGCACCCGAGCTGCGAGCGGTGGTACAAGCCACCATTCTCGACGGTCTCACGACCAACGAAGCCGCAGTGCTGCTCGGCATCCCGAGCGGCACCGTCAAGACCCGCATGCAACGCGGCGGCGTCGCGATCTCAGGGAGGCCCTCGCATGACCGAAATCCAGTACTTCACCGCACCATCGTCCGGGTGGCACGTCGAACCAGATGACCTCAGCGCGTACCTCGGCGAACGCATCCACGGGGTGTCCGCCGACTCGATCGAAGCACACCTGCTGCGATGCGATCGATGCCGAGCCTCGCTCAACGCCATGGCTCCCCGCGATCAGCGGGATCAGCGATGGGACACGATCGCCCTCGAGATCGATCAGCCGGGACGATGGGCACGAACCGCAACATGGTTCCGCATTTCTCTCGGGACGCCCCATCTCGCGGTGACCGGAGCAGTGCTTGCGGCCATCTTCATTGCGGTGCCGCTCCTCGCGAGCTTGGTGAACGAGCGAGCGACCGTCACCTGGTTCGTGGCGCTCGCGCCCGCTGTGCCGAGTACGCGGCCGCCGTGGTCGCGTACTGCCACCGCTGCGGATCCGGCCGGCGACGCCGGCGCGGCGACGCCGCTCCACTCGTTCCGACTCGTCTTGTTGCGCACGGCGATCCTGCTCGCTGCGGTGCTGCCGGTCGGTCTGCTCGCGAGCGTGTTGCTCCCGGTCCCGACCGCCTTGGTTCTCGGTTGGTTCCTTCCCGCCGTGGCGATCTGTGCGGTCGTGCTCGCCATCGGCACCCGCTACAACCCGATGTGGGTTGCCGGATCGCTCGCGCTCGGTGTGGGCCGCGGTCGTACTCGGCGGGCTCGCCCGGTTGCGACGGGTGCCATTGACCGACGCGCGTCGAACAACTGAGCGTCAACCAGCCGGTCGTGCAGGTCGTCAGCGCGATCGTCGCAGCCGCGGCCGGCGTGTGGTTCGTCGTGCGCCGCGACGACGTCACGTATCGGGTGACGCCATGAGCGTCGTGACGACATCCGCACTCACCCGCCGATTTGGCGGCGTCGCCGCCGTCGACTCGCTCGATCTCGAGGTCACGGGCGGCGTCGTGGGGCTCCTCGGACCGAATGGGTCGGGCAAGACCACGTTCCTGCGCATGCTGGCGACGGTGCTCTCACCCACCTCCGGCGAGGTGTCGATCTTGGTCTCGACCCGTCGAAGAACGGTCAGCGGACCGACATCCGACGACGTCTCGGGTATTTGCCGCAGGAACCGGGCTTCTATCGCGGGTTCTCGGCCTTCGATCTCGTCGACTACGTCGCGGTGCTGAAGGAGATGTCGGAGCGCTCGTCGAGGACCGACGAGGTCCGTCGCGTGCTCACGGCCGTCGACCTCGGCGACGTGATGCACAAGAAGATCCGAGCGCTGTCGGGTGGCCAGCGTCAGCACGTCGCTCTTGCCACCGCGCTGCTCGGAACACCCGACCTCCTGGTCCTCGACGAACCGGCAACCGGTCTCGACCCCGCTCAGCGCCTGCAGTTGCGCTCGTTGCTGTCGGAGCACGGCCGACACCGAACCGTCGTCCTGTCGACGCACCACACGGTCGAAGTCGCCGCGTTCTGTCAGCGTGTGATCGTCATGCTCCGCGGCCGCGTCCACTTCGACGGCACGCCGGCCGAGCTGGCCCAACTCGCGGCCGGTCGGGTGTGGATCGATCACGATGGCAACGCAGCGAGCGAACAGGCATGGATCAGCGCCGACGGAACCGCACCGCGCGATCGGGGATCCGCCACCGGGGGCGGACCTGGTCGAGCCGACGATCGACGACGGGTATCTGTTGATCGCGACGGCAGGGTCGCTCCGATGACCGACACGGCTGTGGTATCCGCGCGGCCCCGCCGGGAACGCCGGGCACGCCACGCGCTCGTTGCCGTCGAGGCCCGTCGTAGTCTGACAGCGCCCTGGCTGTGGCTCGGCATGGCCGCCACGATGTGGTTCGCGTACAACACCACGACCACCACGTACGCCGCAGGCGGCTACCGCGGCCTCATGGCGTCGTTCGCCGGTGTGGCCGCCGGGCTGTTCGTGCTCGCCGTCAATGCCGGCGGTCGTGACCACACGATCGGTGGTCCGGTGGCGCCGGACGCCGCGGTCGACGCCGACGACCGCGCCCTGGGTCGGCTGATCGGGCTCTGGCCCGCCATCGGCGTCGCGGTGCTGTTGGCCGGGGCCATGTTCGCAGTCCAGCGGCTCGAAGGTGGCATGCGAATCGCGGACTGGCCGAAGGGCGGCAACGAAGCGGTGTACTCGATCGTCGAGATGCTGCAACCGCCGATCCTGTTCGTGGTGGCCACGACCGCCGGTGTGGCGCTCGGCAGAGCAAGTGCGCACCGTGTCGTCGTGTCCGTCGCCGGCGCGCTCTTCATCGCCGCCACTGGCGTCACCTACTGGGCATGGC
The DNA here is from genome assembly GCA_963828415.1 of Ilumatobacteraceae bacterium. Classification (GTDB taxonomy): domain Bacteria; phylum Actinomycetota; class Acidimicrobiia; order Acidimicrobiales; family Ilumatobacteraceae; genus Sva-07. The sequence continues at coordinate 2,911 of CAWHEI010000005.1, read as the reverse complement.
AATGGGTTCCGGCCGTGTGGGTGACGCCGATCCAGACGCAGCCGGTCGAGGTTCGGCTCGCCAGCGACTTCTCGCCGGACAGTGCGCCCTCGACGTGGATGCTGTCCTTTCCGGACCAGTACGAGTCGAGTTGGGGCCGCGTGACGGTCCACCACTGGATGGCCGGTTGGCACCTCCTGTACCTGATCGGGCTCGCGTGCCTCTTCGCGGGACTGGCGATTCGCGGTCGGCGCGGACGCGTACGCGATCGTCATCGGCGTCGCAGTGGTCGTCGCCGGCACGACCGGCTCGATCATCGCCACGCCGGCCGGCGTCGCGGGCGCCTGACGATGGACGGACTGGCGTGGGCGACGCCCACGCGACGTGCGATGCGCTGGCGGCCCATGCTGGCCACCGCCTCGTGCATCGCCACCATCGTGCTCGCGATGTGGGCCGCCGATGCACCACCGGCGGCGGAGTCGCCCGAGATGCTCGGGGTTGCCGTCCTCGTCGCCGCAGCAGCGCTGACCCTCGACGATCCGGCCCACGCGCTGGTTGCGGCTACACCTGTCGGATTCACTCGTCGGCTCGCCCACCGGCTGGCGTGGCTCGGCCCGATGACGGTCGGTTGCCTGCTTGCGATCGGATGGATCGCGGCGCGGTCCGAGGTCGCTCCCGTCTCCGCCCACATGCTCGTTCGCGCCACGGCGCTCGGGTCGCTCGCGGTCGTGACCCATGTGCTCGTGGTGAGACGCCGGCCGGACGTCGCTGCAGCCGCAGCGGCGATTGCACCGGCCGTCGTGGTCACGCTCGGAGTCTCGACGCCCCGTGACGCCGTGGGCGGGACGCTCGCCCACCTGTGGCTCGACCGTCCGTGGACCGTCATCGGTTGCGCAACCGCGATCGTCGTCGTCATCGCCCGTCGACGCTGATCCGATCGACGTGAACCGATTCGTGCCATCGGTGGCACAGAGGTCATGAATCCCGTCGGGCTCCCGGAGATACCGGAGCGGGCCAACGACGGACGAGTGCCGGAACGACCGGCAAGGAGACATCATGCCCAGGATTGACAAGGCGCTTCGATCGACGCGCCCCCGAGTCGGAGCCACCGCCGCTCTCGTTGCACTGCTCGCCGTGACTGCGACCGGCTGCGACGATGGTGGAGCCACCGCGAGCAACACGGATGCGAGCGTCGTGTTCGCATCGCCGGCCGATGGGGACCACGTCGCAGGTTCCATCGCCGTCCAGATGGCCGCCGACGGCGTGACGATCGAGCCAGCCGGCGAGGTCCATCCCGATGCCGGCCACTTCCACGTGATGGTGGACACCGACTGTGTCCAGGCCGGTGTGGCCATTCCGAAAGACGGGGGCCACCGCCACTTCGGCAAGGGGCAGACCGACTCGGTCCTGAGCCTGCCGCCCGGCGAGCACACGCTCTGTCTCCAGGTCGGCGACGGCACCCACGTCGCCACCGGGCTCACCGACGAGATCACGGTCACGGTCGGCATCACGAACCTGGACGAGTGGTGTGGCGTCGTCCGCGAGGTGGACGCCATGCTCGACGCGAACTCGCTCGACGCCCCGCTCGACGAACTCCAGCCCCTCCACGCCGACGTCATCGCCCTGACCGACCAGCTCATCGCCGGCATGGACGCGGTAGACGCCGAGCATCGTGACGACATCCGGACGGTGATCGAGGGCCAGCAGACGCTGAGCCAGGTGATCGTCGGCGCAACCGATGCCGCCGCAATGCGGGCAGGAATCGACGGCGCAACGGCGCAGGAGTTGGACGTCGCCGACGGGACCTACGAATGGGTCGGCACGACCTGCGAGCTCGACGAAGACTCGAGCGACGATCCCGAGGCGTCGAACAACGCCCCGGAGACCTCGAACGACGCGCCGCTCGTCGAAGCAGCCTCCCACGGCGACGTCAGCGTCATCGTCGATCAGAGCCCAACGGTGTCCGACATCGGCGCCCTCGGGTTCCTCGCCGCTCGGCCTGACGTCGAACTGCTCGCGGTGACGATGCCCGGCACCGGTGAATCCGACTGTTCAGCTGGTGCGGTGACCACGCGCGCCGTACTTGACGCAGCCGGCCGCAGCGACGTGCCCATCGCCTGCGGCGGCCAGCCGCTGGAAGGGACCAACGAATGGCCCGCAGCATGGCGCGAAGCAGCCAACGGTCTTGCCGAGACGGTGGCACCGGAAGCTCATGAGCCTTCGTACCACGACGCCGAAACCTTGCTGGCAGAGACACTGGCCACCGCCGAGACGCCGGTGACGATCGTGTCACTCGGGCCGCTCACCAACGTCGCCGCCGTTCTGCAGAGCGACCCGTCGCTGGCTGATCACATCGCGCAGATCGTGGTGATGGGCGGAGCCGTGTCGGTTGCCGGCAATGTCGAGCCGAACCTGTCTGCAGAGTGGAACTTCTATGCGCACCCGGCCGCCGCTCGATCGGTGATCGACTCGGGCATTCCGATCAACCTCGTGCCGTTGGACGCGACGGATCACGTTCCTTTGACCACCGAGTACGTCGCCCGCGTCGGATCGATCGACAACGCATTGGCCGATGCGCAGGCCGCCACGCTCGGCTCGCTCCAGAGCCTCGACGGCATGTTCATGTGGGATGAACTGACCGCAGTGGTTGCCCTGCAACCGGAGGTTGCGACATGGAGCAAGCACTCCATCATCGTCGACGACGACGGAGCAACCGTCGAGTCACCGGACGGCTCACTCGTCAACGTCGCCGTCGACGCTGACCCGGCGAGCGTCGAGTCGATCATTCTTCACGCATTCAACGAGTTCGCCGACTGATCGCCGCTACCAATCTACGTCGTGCTTCCACCCACCTACGAGGGATGGAAGCACGACCGTAGCGATGTGCGCACGAACTCTTCGACGTCAACCACCGGACGACGTCGAAGCGGAG
>CAWHEI010000004.1:0-223347 GCA_963828415.1 Ilumatobacteraceae bacterium | reverse complement strand
CGATGGAGGACGGGCACCTGATCCCCGACGAGGAGGTCTGGTACGTCGCCGACGCCATCCCCGCCGGATCGGCGGCAGCGATCATCCTCATCGAACACCTGTGGGCTGTCCCGTTCGCGCGACGCCATCGTGTCCGCAGGCGGCATCGCGCTCGCCGACCGCTGGATCCACGAGCGACCTCGTGGGCCTGGCTCAGAGGTAGCAATTGCGCCGGCACCACGCGGTCCGCCGAATCGGCCGATGCCCGGGGAGCGTCACGGTCGCAAGATGGAGCGTGCAGCCGGACGGTGCCGCCCACGCGGCGCTGCGCCGGACACTTCGAGCAAGGACGGTGAACGATGTTCGCAACGTGGCAGGTGGGTCAGATGGTCTGGTCGATCCTCTGGTTCACACTCTTTTTCATGTAATGAGCATCGTCAGCACGAGGGTGACGAGCATGACCGCCGCGACCAGCGTGGGCCCCGTCCCCGCCGCGATCCGCACTGGGGTGACTGGCCGCCCGATCAGATGGCGCCGTGACCATGATCGATGTGAGGCCGACCCCGTGATCCCCGTCATGCAAAGCTCGGGCCGATGACCACGACCGCCCGCGTGCAGTTCCACCTGCTCGTCAAGCCGACGGGGCCGATCTGCAACCTCGACTGCGAGTACTGCTACTTCCTGTCGAAGGAGGCCCTCTACCCGGGTGATCGGTTCCGCATGTCGGATGACACGCTGGAGCAGTACATCACCCAGCTGCTCGACGCGCACCCCGATGGGGAGGTGACCATCGCTTGGCAGGGTGGCGAGCCGACCCTCATGGGCATCGACTTCTTCCGCCGCGCCGTCGGCCTCGCGGAGCAGCGCCGGCGGCCCGGCCAGCAGCTCGCGCACACCATCCAGACCAACGGCACCCTCGTGACCGACGAGTGGGCGGCGTTCCTGGCCGAGCACCGGTTCCTCGTCGGCATCAGCATCGACGGACCGCCGGAGCTGCACGACCTGTACCGAGTCGACAAGAAGGGGCGACCGAGTTCGACCAAGGTGCTCGACGGGCTCGCCCGCCTCCGTGCCCACGACGTCGACGTGAACGCGCTCTGCACCGTGAACGCCGCCAACCAGCACGCGCCGCTGGAGGTGTACCGGTACCTGCGCGACGACCTCGGGTTCCGTCACATCCAGTTCATCCCGATCGTCGAGCGCGACAACGAGACGGGCTTCCAGGAGGGCGACGCCGTCACCGCACGGTCGGTCACTCCCGACGCGTGGGGCACGTTCCTGATCGCTGTTTTCGACGAGTGGATCCGCCGCGACGTGGGCGAGGTGTTCGTGCAGATGTTCGACGCTGCCCTCGCCAGCTGGCTCGACCTGCCGACGACCATGTGCATCTTCAGCGAGACGTGCGGGCAGGCCCTGGTGATGGAGCACAACGGCGATGTGTACTCCTGCGACCACTACGTCGAGCCTGCCCACCTGCTCGGCAACATCGCCCACACCCAGATGGTCGAGCTCGTCACGTCGCCGCAGCAGCGAGCCTTCGGCCAGGCCAAGCTCGACTCACTGCCCGCGTACTGTCAGGCATGCGAAGTGCGCTTCGCCTGCCACGGCGAATGCCCGAAGAACCGCTTCGCCCTGACTCCCGGCGGCGAACCATGCCTCAACTACCTGTGCTCGGGCTACCGCCGGTTCTTCAACCACGTCGACGGGCCGATGCGCCTGATGGCCGACCTGCTCCGCCGCGGCCGCTACGCCGACGAGATCACGAGCGTGTTCGCGGCCGCCGGTCGCAACGACCCCTGCCCCTGCGGTAGTGGTCGCAAGGCCAAGCATTGCCACCAGTGAGCGTCACGGTCGGTACCTCGACGGACGCGGCGGCCGTCCACGGAGGCAGTGCCGGACGTCCGACGCTGGGCGGACAATCCGCCGGTACGGCGGATGCGGGCGTGGCCGTCGACAGGCATCATGAGTGGCCTCAGGAGATCGAGGAGCTGACATGGATGGCGTCGAGGTTGTGTTGGTCGCCTGCTGTACGGACCGTGAACTCGCAATGAGCGAGGTTGGTGACGACCAGATGAACCCGAGTGACCACATTGCACGAGGAGAGTGAATCATGAGCGAGCAGCCCAACATTCTGTTGATCGTGACCGATCAGGAATATGCACATCAGCCGATGCCGGAGGATTTCGTCTTGCCGAGCAGGGACCGCATTCACGCTCGAGGTGTGTCGTTCAACCATCACCACGCGACCACGACCGTGTGCACGCCTTCCCGTTCGGTGATGTACACCGGGCGGCACACATCGCAAACCCGCATGTTCGACAACACCAATTTCGCGTGGATCGACGACATGAAGGCCGATCCGGACACCTTGCCCACCATCGGCCACATGCTGCGCGACTTGGGCTACCACACCGTCTACAAAGGCAAGTGGCACCTCTCGGAGTTTCCAGCGGAGGGGACCCGCGATGCGATGGAGCCCTACGGCTTCTCCGAGTACCAGGATTTCGGCGATGTGCAAGGCGGTCCGCTGGATGGGGCTCTGAAGGATCCGAAGATTGCCGATGAGGCCGTCGACTGGCTGGCGACGCGCGCTCCCGAAGTGGCCGCCGCCACACCGTGGTTCATGGCCGTGAACTTCGTCAACCCTCACGATGTGATGTTCTTCGACACCGACGCGGAAGAGATGGTGCAGGTCAAGGGTTTGTTCCCGATCTTCGGTGAGCCCGATACGCCGCTGTATCATCAGAAATGGCAGACGACCTTGCCGGCCTCCTTCTTCGACGATCTGGAGGGGCAGCCGTCGGCAGTCCGCAATTACAAGCGCCTGTGCGACATGTACTACGGCCGGATTCCGATGGATCGCCGGGACATGTGGCACAACCACGTCAACTACTATCTCAACTGCATTCTCGACGTGGACCGGCACATCGGAGCGGTGCTGGATGCGCTGGAAGCAAGCGGTCAGGCGGACGACACGATCGTCATTTTCACCGCGGATCACGGCGAGCAGGGTGGCGCCCATCACCTGCGCCAGAAGGGCAGCGTGGCGTTCCAAGAGTCCGTCAACGTGCCGTTGGTGATCGCCGATCCGCGCCACCCCGGCGCGAACAGGTCGGATGCGGTCGGTTCCCATCTCGATCTGGCGCCCACCATCCTGGCGTTTGCCGGCCTGTCGGAGGACGAACGGCGCAAGCGCTACCCGCTCCTGAAAGGCCATGACCTCTCGGGCGTGGTGAGCGATCCGGCGTCTGTCGGGCCCCGCGGCAGCAGTGCCGAACCCGGCACGGGGAGCCTGATGACCTACGACATGATCGCCACCGTCGACGCGGAATGGTTCACCCGCAACGCGACCAAGGTGTTCGACGCCGCGGCGGCCGCCGCCGGACAGGAGTTCCATCACGGCATGGATGCATTCATGGGCCTCGTCGACGAGATCGGCGTGCCGGACCCCGACAAGCGCGAGATGTTCCGCGCCGTCTTCGACGGCCGCTACAAGCTGATCCGCTACTTCGGGATGGGCCACTACCACCTGCCGACATCGGTCCAGCGGCTTCTGGCAGACAACGATGTCGCCCTCTACGACCTGCAGTCGGATCCCGAGGAGATGGACAACCTGGCTGACCCGGCCCATCCCAGATACGACGAAGCGTTGCTGTCGGCCATGAACGAGAAGCTCAATGCGCTCATTGCGGAGGAGATCGGCGAGGACACAGCCATGTTCACCCCGCCGGAAACCGTTTCGCAGAAGTAGAAGGCTGATGCAGAGCCCGTTGGTGTTGAACGCAGCACGTCTCCGCTCGAACGGTGCTCGAAGTCCTGACGTGAGTGAAAGGGGAACGGGTGGTCGATCACGCTGAGTATGTGTCTGCGGTCGAGGTCCGGAAGGCTTGCTCCGAACTCGGGATTCGCGACTGGACCCGCCTCGACGAGCCGGCGGTGTTGATCGAGGAGGCGGAAGCCATCCGGGCCGAGCTCGGCGGAGAGACGCTCGAGATCCGCATCGAGGAGTTTCGGCGCGGCTTGGAGGTCGAACTCGAACACGGACTGCGATTCGCCGACGCCAACGTCACCAACAACCACCCGCTACTGACCGGCAAGATCGTCCTTGCCCACCTCAAGGAGATGCTCGACTACTACCTTCGGTTGCGGGTCGCTGAACTCGAGGGCGACATGTTCAAGGCGCTCGTCGCCGGCGACGCCGCCGAGGTGGCTGCCTCCTACTCCCGAGTGATCGAAGCCCGTGAGGAACTGGTCCGATCAGAGTCGCAGGCCCGCACTCACCACGCTTGACACTTCAGGCCGGCAGCACCCGCCCACTTCTGTCACCGAACGCCAGGTCTGGGACGCGATGACCTGAGTCGGAACTCGATGCCCGTCAACAACTCCGCCCCCGGCGCCCCGTTCGTCACCATCGTCAACGAATCGGGCTCCTTGCTTGCGACTGTCGGACCAGTTTGGCGGCGTTCCCGGATCTCGTCGGCGCCTGCGACGGCGACTAGCACGGTCAGCGCCTCGCCCGTCAACGATCCCGCCAGCCCCCATCGAGGACAGCCACATCGTTCCGCCCCGGACCGGGCAACCCGCTCAGGATCGAACTTCCGATCGGTGATCGACCGACGGAGCACGTCGGCGGGGGCAGGCCTGCGACCCCCTGACGTCTGTGAGGCGGTCGCTGGTACATCTCGACCCTCGTTTGATAGATCTCGGCTGTCGACTTGATACATCGAGGGTTGGTGATACGTCTCGCCACGGTCCGCTGCCGCCGACAGAGGGTTGTCCGCCGCTTTCGGCAGGCCGTCGATGTATCAGAGATGTATCAATCCGAGGTGCACCGGGCTGTGTCGCCCTGTCCGACCAGTGTCAACCTGTCCACTCATCATCCCTGCTAGACGGCACAATCCGACACGATCCGGTACGAGCCGAAACTCGCTGATATCGCCATTTTTCGGATTTGCAAGCAGGGGGTCGTGGGTTCGATTCCCATCGTCTCCACCGATAATGCCCCTGGTAGCAGCGCTGCCGGGGGCTTTTCCATTGCGGTACCAAAGCCGGCGTGCCAGTAGCAGCGGGCGAGAAGGGTCTCGTAGATGGCACAGCGGCGAGGTTTCGGATCGGTTCGCAAGCTCCCGTCGGGGCGCTGGCAAGCGCGCTTCACCCACCCGCGAACCGGGAAGATCCAGTCGGCCCAGACCACGTTCGCCACCAAGGCCGATGCCGGCCGATGGCTCGCAACGATGGAGACCGACCTCGACCGAGGTGATGCGCTCGACCTCGACCGAGGCAAGATCGCGTTCGGCGTATACGGGAAGGCGTGGCTCGACTCGCGAGGTGACCTTCGGCCCAAGACCGTGGAGCTGTACCGGTACCTGTTTCGCCAGTACCTCGATCCACTGCTCGGCGGTCGACAGATCGGCAGGATCGACTCGGAGAGCGTCCGAACTTGGTACGGCGAGGTCAGCGCCGGCTCCCAGAGTGGTGTGACGACAGCCAAGGCGTACCGGTTGCTCCGCCAGATACTCGAAGCTGCCGTCGACGACCGCTTGCTTCGTTCGAATCCGTGCAACCTCAAGGGGGCCGCGGTCGAACGCAGCGAGGAACGGCCGTTGCTGTCGATGGATGACGTGATTGCACTCGCCGAAGCGATCAAGCCGCGCTACCGACTGATGGTTCTGTTCGCCGGCCCCGTCGGGTTGCGTCGCGGTGAGTGCCTCGCGTTGCGCATGAGTGATCTCGTCGAACGTGAAGGACGGTCGAAACGCCGAGCTCGCCCACACGCCGACCTACTCGTCGTGGCTGAACCGGATCGAAGCCCAGTTCCAGGCGTTGCGTTACTTCGCCCTCGACGGCACCGACCATGGGACCCACCGAGAGCACACCTCGATGATCGGCCGCTACATCATCTGGCGCAACCGCAACGTCCACGACCGGCGACTACGCGACCTCGTCAACCGCGCAAACGTTGCCTGACACGGCACTAGCGTGCTTCCGTGGAGATTGCGGTCTGTGCTGTGCCGCCAGGGCTGGTCACGCTGTCGGACCGACGGACGCAGCGGAAATGGTCGGTGGATGTTCCGGGGTATCTCCTGGGCTGCACCCAGGTGACCCAGGCGACGTATGAGGACATCACCGGACAGAGGCCGAGCTCCAGCTGCGGCGAGCAGCTGCCGGTCGAAGGGGTGTCGTGGTGGGACGCCGTCGAGTTCTGCAACGCCCTCTCTGACCGCGACGGCCTCACCCGCGCCTACGAGTTCGACCGAGTCAGGGAGGAGGCGCACTGGGTCCCCTCCGCAGGAGGTTGGCGCCTCCCGAGCGAGGCCGAATGGGAGCACGCCTGCCGAGCTGGGAGAACGGGACCGCGTTACGGCGAGCTGGACGACATCGCCTGGCACCGCGGCAACTCCGAGGACCGGGTGCACGAGGTCGCCGGCAAGCAGCCGAATCCATGGGGGCTGTTCGACATGCTGGGCAATGTATGGGAGTGGTGCTGGGACATCTACGACGCCGCGGTCTACGGCAGCTACCGGGTGCTCCGCGGTGGAGGCTGGTGCGACGAGCACTGGAGTTGCCGTGCAGGAGTGCGGCGCCGCAGCCACCCGACCTTCCGCATCGACGATGTCGGGTTCCGTATCGCCCGGACACCAGGCAGCTGAGCGCGGATCGGCTTTCGGAACTTTCGCCACACGGCGTCGACTCCGCTCGCACCCGTCGCTCATCAGTGGGATCTGCCTCAAGATCTCCATCGATCACCGGGGTAACCGCGCCCCAGAAGTGCCGGCAGGCAACGGGGCGAACGTTGCCTGACATGGCACTAGCAGGTGTTTTGGTGGCGCCCTTGGCAGGGATCGAACCTGCGACACACGGTTCAGGAATCGTCCCCTGCCAGTCCGGCTGGTGCGGACGAATCCGTGAAAGCCCGTGAAACAGGGGTTTCCGGGGCCTGGTCGTGCGCCGAGGGACGGGAAATCCGGGTAGTGCCGCCGCGTTGCTACCCAAACGCTACCCAAATCGATGCCGCCGGATCCCGCCGCGCCATGTGGGCCAGACTCGTTCTTAAGCAGGCGACGCTCGGGCGAAGATGGGCCACGGCTGGTGGGGAGTAGGTGTGCCGTTGACGAGCACGCAGCAAGTCAACTTGTGACACCCGGTGGCACAAGCTAACTTGCGGTTGTGGGTGCGCCACTCATCGCTTCCAGTGCACGCAAGCACGGCATCCCCGACGCCGACATGATCCACGCCTTCAACCATCCGATCTACGTCGACGAGCTCGACGACGGGTTCACCATGTTCGTCGGCGCAGACCCGGCCGCCAACCTGCTCGAGATCGGCGTCGTCGACACCAGCGACGGGCCGATCATCATCCACGCCATGCCCGCCCGACCGAAGTACCTGAGGTGACCACCATGCCCCGCACCGCCCAAGAAATCCTCGACCACGCCGACGACCTCGCCGCCCGATTCGAGACTCACGATCCCGGCGACGACATCCACGACGCCACCGAGCTACGTCTCGTCCGAGAAGCGTTCCTTGCCCGAGCCGACGCAGAACGCGCACTCGGCGATGCCGTCGTTCACGCCCGCCACAACGGTCACTCCTGGGCTTCGATCGGGGCCATGGTCGGCACCTCGGGCGAGGCAGCCCGCCAGCGTTACGGGCGGTCCGTCAACGCCTCGTAGCAACCAGATGGACCGATCCTTCTATGTCTGTCAAGTAGCGATGTTCGGGGGTTGATGCTCGAGGAGTCGCCAGACTTTGCGGGCGATGTAGCGCTTGAGGCAGCGTCGGATCTCGCGGTCGGTCTTGCCCTCTGCTCGACGTCGAGCGACGTAGGCCTTGGTGGGTTCGTGGTGGCACATTCTGGCGAGGGCCACGACGTAGAAGGCCGAGTTGAGTTGGCGGTCCCCGTAGCGGTTCAAGCGGTGACGATCCTGGCTCTGTCCTGAGTTGGCAGGGATCGGAGCGACACCGCCGAGCCGCGCGTAGGCCGCCTCGGACCGGCATCGTCCCGGGTGCGACCAGGCAATGATGAACATTGCCGCGGTGACGTAGCCGATGCCAGATTCGGCGACGAGCTGGGGTGCGGTGTCGTCGACGAGTTGCTTCATCGCGACGTCGTGCACCTCGATCTCGTCGTTGAAATGTTGGACACGTCGAGCAACGACGCGCATCGTGTTACGGACGCACTGCTCAGCGATCGGCCGCTTCGACGTAGTCCTGAACGTGGCGCATCGTGTGACGAGTGCCTTGGTGGAGAGACCTCGCAACTCGCTGCGAAGCCCGTCGGGTGATGTCAGCACCAAGGCCTTGAGTTCGTTGATCGCAGCGGTGCGCGCTCGGACGACTCCGGCTCGGCTCACGGTGTGCACACGCAGGGCTTCTCGGTGTCCGTCATGGGTGCGTGGTGTGTGCAGCCGGTGCCTGACCGAGGGCTTCGCGTGCTGCTCGGACCGCGTCGAGTTCGTCAGTCTTGGCGCCGTCCTTGGTCGGGCGCTGGTGTGGGCGATCGAACTCGATCACCCACTCACCCACGCGTGACAACGCAGCGGTCAGGCCGCGTCCGTAGCTGCCGGATCCTTCAACGACCCAGCTGCGATCACCGGCCGTCGTGTGGGTGTCGGCCCACTCGACTGCTTCGTCGTAGCCGTCGTTATTCGCCGCGAACTTCGCGGTCGCAACGATGCCGGTCGTGTTCGCGTCCAAGACGGCGGCGGTGATCCAATCTCTGTCGGGGTCGATGCCGATGACGTGATCGACAAGTTCTGCAAGCATGTTCGATGTGCCTCCTCGTAGGTACTGAATGGTCAGTGCCGGCCTGGGAGAGAACTGCTACGACAGGACTGTGATGAGTCACACCGGAACACGGTGGACAGGCTTCTGATCAGGACAGCAACAGCGGGCCAGGCCGGCACCGGCAACTCGGCGGACAGATCGGCTACAACGCACCGACCACGAAGGTCGGGCAAGCGATTATCTGGGTCACGCCGAGTCACCGACACCAACACTGACCGACCTCACTCGACCGGCCCGGTGATACTCACAGCGATTATCGAGCACGGCATCAGGGCCGATACCGAGTGGCCCGGATCACCAGCGGACCGTGATTCTGCGGCTCATTATCGAGCAGGTTCGGACGCTCGGTCCGGGGCCTGACGTCAACCTGCGGCAGGTGCTTGGTGCGCCCCGGCCCGGCCGGCCGGACCGCTGCTGTCTGGAGCGACTCGGACTCAGTTGTTGTCGCCGATGACGAGTGCGGCGGTGACTCCGTCAGGGATCGATTCGGTGACGAGACTTGGGTTCCAGGTGTCGAATCCACCGAACACTGGCCCTGGACCAGCACCCTGATCGACGCCATCACCCACGTCCGCAGCGCCTTCGCATCACTCTCCGTCACCACCTCGACGGCCGCTCAAGCAGCCCTATGAAAGATCCGGGTTAAGAAAATCCCCTCCTGCCGGAGGAGGGCAGGTGACGGGGTGGTGGGAGCAAGCGCTTGCTTGACGGCTCCCCGAAATCCGCGGAGGATTTGCGTCCATGGGCGAGTCGCACGAGGAAATGCTTCGTCACTACGAGCCGGGCGGACTTCTGCCGCGAATCGTGGCGGGGTTGCAAGCTCTCGGCAAGGACCTGGACTCGGTCACGCACGAAGATCTCGCGCCGGCCGACGAGTTTCACTCCGCGGGACGTTCGGCCACGCGCACATTGGTGGAGCTTGCAAGGATTCCACCAGGATCCCGAGTGCTCGACGTGGGCAGCGGGTTGGGCGGCCCGGCGCGTTACCTCGCCGCAACTTTGGGTTGCGACGTGACAGGCATCGATCTCTCGCCTGAATTCTGCGGGGTGGCCAACGCCCTTTCTCGGATGACGCGGTTGTCCGATCGCACCCGCTTTCGGGCGGGTGACGCCCTGGAGCTTCCGTTCGCCGCGTCCAGCTTCGACGTGGTGTGGACGATACAAATGCAGATGAACATCCGGGACAAGCGCCGCCTGTATTCCGGAATCGCCCGGGTACTCAGGCCGGGCGGGCTGTTCGTCTGCCAGGAAATCTGCGCGGGGAACGGCGAGCCGATCGAGCTTCCGGTCCCATGGGCGAGCCGCCCCAACCAGAGCCATCTGGCCGATGCGGAATCCCTCCGCGGGTTGATCCGCGGTGCAGGTCTCCTGGAGCGGACCTGGCGCGACATTACCGCCGACATCGTGGCGGCGCGCAAGGCACAGCTGGCGAAGGCGCAAGCGTCGGGTGCGAGCGGCTCCAGCGCCCCTCCTCCGCTTGGAATGCATCTCGTGCTGGGAGAACAGGCAGCCGTCAAGATGAGTAACTCCGGGCGCAACACCGACGCCGGGCGCACGGTGTTCATCCAGGGCGTATTCGACAAGCCTGGCTAGTGGTCCGATCCGCTGATCCCGCTGGAAAACTCGGCCGAAAATCAAAGGCCCCGCGCGACGCTGAAACGGGAGGCAAATCGATCGCTTGTCGTCCGTTGTTCACAGGCAGTGATCTCGGCGATCGCGCGTTCGGACGCAAAGGAGTTGCTCGGCGATCAACGCGGTGATCTTGTGGCAGCGTGGGCCAGTTCCAACGGTCGGTGCACGGTTCCTGGCATGGTGCCGGGGATGTCACCGCCCCCGACCGTTGGAGTACTCACGATGCCAGGAGCACCGTTGTCGTCGCGCGAAACGCGACGAGATTCATGCTGCGTTGACCGAAGATCACGAGGTGCCGTGGGCGGTGGTGGGTCGACGGGTCGGCCGTCACCCGACGACGGTGATGGGCGACGTCAAGGCCAACGGCGGACGCAACGGGTACCGGCCTGCCGCCGCTGAGCGACGTACCGGGATTATCTGGTGCCACGGTTGGCCGCGATGCGGCGCCTCGAGTCCTCCGAGGGTCGGCTTACCGAGCGCGCGTCATGCGGCGTGTGTGGTCGATCCGCCGACTGAAATCACGTGCCGTCCGTCGATGCAATGCGCGACCGTGGGGTCGATGGGCCAGACCATGATCGGCGGACTCGGAAACCTTGGCCGAGTCTCGGCGTTGGTGGTTCAGGTCGGGTCGGAGAACCAGCCGTCCGGTGCGAGGTCGTTGCCCATGCGCGGTACGTACTGGTCGAAGAACACGGCGGCCATCAGCTCGCGGCGGCTGCGCACGCCGGCCTTTTCGAAGATCGATTTCAGGTGGTCCTGCACCGTGTACGTCGACATGTGCAGTAGCGCCGCGATCTCTTTGGTGTCAACACCCTGCAGCACCGCCCGAGCCACATCGCGCTCACGCGGGGTCAGCTCGTAGGCGGCCACCACCAGCGTGACGATCTCGGGCGGCCGTGCCTCCTCGATGGTCACCACCACATCGGAACCGTGGCTCGACGGGCCTGACAGCAGCGACGCGTGCAGCACCAGCCACCGACCCGAACGCGCTCGCACACGCATGCGAGGTGGCGACGACGACACACCACGGGCGAAGCGGCGTGCCTGGCCGACCAGGGAGGCGATCGTGGTGGCGGAGTGGAGGTCGACGGCGTCGAGTTCGTCGAGCCACGCCTGCGCGCCCGAATTCGACTGGGCGATGCTTCCGTCAGCGTGCACGATGATGACCGCCGGCCCGTACGTGTGCATCGACGCCGGAGTCGCCCGTCGCGCCAGGATGCCGGCGCGGATACCCACCGCGACGTTCTGTGACATCGAGGCGAGGAGGGCCACCTCGTCGGGTGTGAAGTGCGCGTCGCCGGTGCGGCGGTGCAGGGCAATACCGGCCCAGGTGCGACCGTTGGCCATCGCGACCAAGCGGGCCTCGTCGGAGAAGCCGTAGGTCGGTGCGAGGAACTCGTGCTTGCGTTGCAGCGCCGCGCCGCCATCGGTCGGCTCGAGGTGTACCGCTGTCGCCGGAACGCGTCGGGCCGACAGCGCGATGAAGCTCGTCGGGTTCTCGTCGCGGTACTCGATCTCAGCCCAGCGGGCATCGGCCTCGGCATCGGGGGCCAGCTCACCGAGCTTGTAGGTGCCCGTGCACAGCTGCGTGGCAGGGTCGACCGTGGCGACGCACATCGCCCGGTACGGCACCGCCCGGCGCAACGACTGGTCGATCTCGGAGAGGAAATCGGGGATCTCGAGACCGGCGCGCGAGAGGACCTGCACGTCGGTCCGCACCCGTTCGATCGTCAACCCACTGACCATTCGGTCATCTTGCTCGGTTCGCACGGGGACCGCTACCCCAGATGTCTGGGGGGAAGGGCACCACCAGCAGCGCGAGGCAATCGAAACCCAGGTGAGCGGGATGGTCGCCGTGGACGCCGCCCGTCATCGTTGACCACGTCGCCGGCGAGTGCCGGCAACCACGACCGAAAGGAAATCCCATGAACCTCCCCGTCCCTCCCCGCTACGCACCCGTCGAGATCGCTCCCGACACCTTCGTGATCCAAGCCACCCAGGGCGAAGGCGTCGCTCCCGTCGCTGTGCACCTGAACACGATGGTCATCCGCGGCAGCGAGCCGATCCTCATCGACACCGGCGTGCCCGGGTTCCGCGACCGCTATGTCGAAGACATGTTCTCCCTCGTCGATCCCGACGACGTTCGTTGGATCTTCCTCAGCCACGACGACGTCGACCACTACGGCAACCTCGAGGTGCTCATGGCGGCGTGCCCCAATGCGACGCTGCTCACCTCCTGGTTCCAATGGGAACGCCTCGGCAACCTGCCCACCATCGCTCCGCACCGCATGCGCTGGCTCGATCTCGACGAGCGCTTCGAGGCCAACGGTCGCACCTACGCCGCGGTGCGCCCTCCGCTGTACGACTCGCCGACCACCCGCGGCCTGCTCGACACCACCACCGGGGTCTATTGGGCGAGCGACTGTTTCGCCACGTCGGTGCCGCACGCCCTCACCGACGTGAGCGAGTTGCCGAGGGACGAGTGGGTGCAGGCCTGCATCGGACATGCCCAGTTGCTCAGCCCCTGGCTCGGCATGATCGACCGCCCCGCGTTCCACGCCGAGGTCGAACGCTTCTCCCGGCTCGGCATCACCACCATCGCGTCGTGCCACAGCCCGACGATCACCGGTGACTGGGTGCCGCGCGCGATCGAGATGCTCCACACGCTGCCGTCTGCACCGCGCATGGCGTCGCCCGGCCAAGAGCTCCTCGACGCGATCATCGCCGGCGCGATGGCCGGAGCCGCCCAGTGACTCAGCTCACCGCCCCGATCGCCGGCCACGGTGAGCACCTCGTGGCGGTGGTCGCCCACCCAGACGACGAGTCGTTCGGATGTGGATCGCTCATCGCCCAGTCCTCGCTCGCGGGTGCCAGGGTGACGGTGATCTGCGCCACTCGCGGCGAAGCGGGGGAGCGGCGACCCGACCGCACCACCGATGCCTGGCCGATCGGGCTGCTCCGTGAGACCGAGCTGTGCCAATCGGCCCTCGTGCTCGGAGTCGACGAGGTGATGTTCCTCGATCTCGCCGACTCCGGGTTCTCCGGCGACCCGCCTCCCAACGCGCTGATCTCGATGCCCGCCGACCGGCTCGCCGGACGCTTGCGTGACCAGCTGACCGACCTGCGACCCGACATCGTCCTCACACTCGACGGAAGCGACGGCCACCGCGACCACATCCACCTGAGCAACGCGCTCCTGATCGCGGTCGAGCGGCTGGACCGGCCGGTGCGGCTCGTGCACTCGAGCCTGGCGCGCAGCTCCATGGCGGCCTGGGCGCAGGCGATGCGGGCAGGACAACCGCACCGCGAGCACCTCACGATCGGCGACGACCAGCTCGGCCGCCCCGACGACGAACTGACCGCGATCGACACCAGCGACGTGCTCTCCATCCGCGAGCGGGCAATCGCCTGCCACCTGAGCCAGACCTCTCCCTTCGACAACCTGCCGCCGGCGCTGCGGCACCGCTTCCTGACCATCGACCACGTCGTAGAGGTCACCCTCACCGCCCGGGTCGAGCGCATCGACCCAACCATCAACAACCTCACCCTCACAGGAGACAACTCATGAACACCACCTTCACCCGCCTGACCGCCGCCGCACTGGCCGCAACCATCGTGACGCTGGCGGCCTGCGGATCCGACGAGAACACCTCGCCGATCACGGTCGCCGAAACAACACATGACACGACGGGCCACGAACCAGTCACCGTCGCCATCGGTGGCGTCGACTACGGCTTCACCAACGTGCCCGCGTCGACCCCGGCCGGCACGACCCTCGAACTGCAGAACACATCGGCCATCGAACTCCACGAACTCGTCGCGTTCCGACGACCCGACGACGACGACCTCCCGCTCGTCGAGCTCGTGCAGCTACCGCCCGACCAGCTCATGGAGCGCCTCGGCGCACCCGTGACCGTGGTGCTCCAGGCCCCCGGCTCCGACGAGCAGATCGTGGCTGTCGGCGACGGCACGCTGCAGGATCCCGGCCGCTACGTGGTCATGTGCTTCATCCCCACGGGCGTCGACCCGCAGGTGTACCTCGAGGCCGCCGCTGCCTCCGAGGGCGAGCCTCCCGTCGTGCCCGGTGGCCCGCCGCATTTCGTCAACGGGATGTACGCCGAGCTTCTCGTGGAACCACTGAGCTGAGATGACGCACCGGATGAACTACGTCATTGCCACCGGGCCACGGATCGGCCTCGGGCTCGGCCACACCGGTCCATTCGCCACACCGGCGAGCGTCATCGAGATGGCGACCAAGGCCGAACAACTCGGGTTCGCATCGCTGTGGGTGATGGATCGCCTCCTGGCGCCCGTCGCCCCTCGCACCCCGTATCCGGCCTCCGCCGATGGCGTCCTGCCAATTGAACAGCACACCGTCCTCGATCCGATCGTCTCGCTGGCGATCGCCGCAGCGGTCACCGAGCGGATCGGTCTGGGCACCAACGTGCTCGTCGCGCCCTTCTACTCGCCGATCGTGCTCGCCCGATCGTTGACGGCGATCGACATGGCCAGCAACGGTCGACTGACCGTCGGGCTGGGACTCGGCTGGTCGACCGACGAGTTCGACGCCGTCGGGGTGCCGCAACGACACCTCGCCGGACACCTCGAGGAGTTCCTCGACGTACTCGACAGTGTCTGGGCGGACGGGGTGAGCAGCCACAGTGGCGAGCGTTTCCACATCGCGCCGGCGACGATCCTGCCCACGCCCGTCCAGCGACCGCGGCCGCCCATCCTCCTCGCGGCCTACACGCCGGCGGGACTCGACCGGGTCGCCCGACGTGCCGACGGCTGGACACCGGCCGGACTTCCGATCGAGGCGATCGCCCCCATGTTCGCCGCAATTCGCGACAGGGCGGCGAGCTACGGACGCGACCCCGACGCCGTACACCTCTACGTGCGCGCCAACGCACAGGTCACCGCCAGCCCACTCGGCTCGGGTCGGCCGGCCTACCACGGATCGACCGAACAGATCACCGAAGATCTCGAAGCCACCCGCGCCACCGGAGCCCACGAGATCATCCTCGAACTCCAAGGCAGCGCCGGCAGCGTTGACGAACTCCTCGACCTTGCCACTGCAGTCACGAGCCCCATCCTCACCGCAGCGTGATCCACCGACGTGTGACCGCGCCACCACGGTCGACTTGCCGGCACGCATTTCAGTGACTCATCTCGGACATCCGAGTAGCCCAACAACCCCAACAACCGAAAGGACACTCCATCTTCACCACCCGAAACCTCACCCTGCTCGTCGTCTCACTCGCAGCTGCCGCGATCCCGGTCGGCGTTGCCGTTGCTCACGGCAACCACGACGAAGGGCTCACCGGTGCCCAGCGATCCGTCATCCGAGACGCAACCCGCCAGTTCCGAGACGTCGACACCGCGATCGCAGCCGGATACGTGCCGGCCGAATCGTGCGCCGAACTTCCGGGCGTGGGCGCCATGGGATACCACTTCGTGAACCCGTCACTCGCCTTCGACGCCAAGGTCGACCCGACGATGCCCGAAATCCTCGTCTACAACAAGACCCGCGACGGCCGATACCGCCTCGACGCCGTCGAGTACTTCGTCGCCGACGCCGACCAGAACATCACCACCGACACCGACCGGCCCACGCTGATGGGACACCCGTTCGAAGGACCGATGGAAGGCCACGAAGCCGACATGCCGATCCACTACGACCTCCACGCCTGGGTCTATCGACACAACCCCGACGGCGAACTCAGCGCCTGGAACCCGGATCTCAGCTGCCCCTGATCCGGCATCGACCGTGACCGGACGCCACTGCCCGCGCGGCGTCCGGTCATGCCGTTCGAGCGGCACCAACGGCGCCCTCACAGCTGCACATCCACGAACGAGCCGACTCCACCGCGACCGAGACACCGAGAATCCAAGGAGCCAACATGATGAACGCACCGTCCCCTGCAGCGTCGCAACGACCTTGGCCACCGTTGGACCGGAGTCCAGGCCGATCGCGTTCGTCTGCGTGACGTGCGGAACCCAACATGCACCGACCGCTCACCCGCCACCTGTGTGTCGGATTTGCACGGACGACCGGCAACACGTCGGCTGGCTGGGCCAGGAATGGACCACGCACGACCGGTTGGCAGCGAGCCTGCACAACCGCATCGAGATGGACGGTGATCTGCTCGGTGTCGGAATAGTCGAGCGTTTCGCCATCCCCAGCGCGGATTGTTGGCACCCACCGATGCCGGCAACGTGCTGTGGGACTGCATCAGTGTCGTCACGGACCATGCCGTACGACAACTGAACGCTGCCGGAGGTGTCGACGCCATCGCCATCTCCATCTTGCACCCGTACTTCTACTCGGCCATGGTCGAGTGGACTCACCGGTTCCTGTGCTCGAGTTCGCGGGCGACCAGCGGAGCACCAACGAAGGCGCCGAACAGCGCTGGCAGCAAGATGAGCGGGACGATGAGGAGCTGCAGTGAGGCGAAGCGTTCACCGAACGCGTCACGCAAGTTAATGCAGATCGACGGCGTCTCGGAGGCGAGGCAGTCGGCGAGGTCGCTGCTGTTGTACTGGTCGCTCGTTGTGTGACCGGTGATGATCGCCAGCAGGCTCAGGGCCAGGAGCCCGGCTGCGACGGTGAACGATTCGCTACGGAAGCGGCGCAGTGCGACGCTCAGCATCAGACCACCACCCATCGCTCCATTTCCGAGCACTACGAGGTGGTCGCAGGTGCGCTCGAGATCATCCAGAAGGTGCGTGGAGAACACGACGGTCAGACCACCATCGGCGGCGGCGGCCATGAGCGATTGAAGGAATCCGCGCCGTGCGAGCGGATCGAGGCTGGCGACGGGCTCGTCGAGGAGGAGCACTTTGGGACGTTTGGCGAGCGCCAGCGCGAGAGCGAACTGGGCGCGTTGGCCGCCCGACAATCCGTCGACGCGCTGTGTGCGACCGATGTCCAAGGTCTCGAGGCACCGCGTGACGACCTCATCGTCCCAGCGATGATTCATGGCGGCCGCCATCGTCACCGTGCCGCCCACGGACTCGCGTTTCGGCAACGGTGCATCCTGGGCGACGAACGCGATGTCGGGATGCCCCTGTCGGCTGCCGGGCGCCCTGCCCAGAACGCTGACGCTGCCCTCGCTCGGCGAGATCAGACCGGCGACGAGGTGAAGCAGCGTGGACTTTCCGGCCCCGTTAGGCCCGACCAAGCCCACCACGGCATGTTGGGGAATCGTCAGATCGAGCCCGCGTAACACCCAACGTCTGCCGTAGCGGCGTCCGAGCGACTTCGTCTCGACCACGTTCACGCCACAGCCCCACTACGCCGCGCCGATTCACCTGCATCGTTGATGATCGTTCGAAGCAGACCGACCATGGTCTCGGAGTCCAGACCTGCGTCGCTCGCTTGCTTGTGCCAACGCACGAGATCGGAGCGCAGTTTCGCCTGAACCTGCGGTGGCGGCGAGGCAAGCGTCTGGGTGACGAACGTGCCGACGCCGGGTCGTCCTGCGCACAACCCCTCATGTTCGAGCTCGCGGTACGCCTTCAACACCGTGTTGGGATTGATCGCCAGTGTCGCCACGACATCTTTCACCGTCGGCAGCTGATCTCCCTCCCGAAGTACTCCGAGTTGAACCGCCTGCCGAACTTGCTGCACGAGCTGCACGTAGGTCGCCACACCCGATCCCGGATCGAGACGCAACGAGATCACGCGCCCTCCGCTGCGGTTATAGACCAATAGTCTAGTTGCATAGATAAATAGAATACGCTCGGGCCGCTAGAACGCCCGTCATCGCGTCGGCATCGGCCGTCCGGCGCCCACACCGGTCCAACGTCGCTGAACAGCAAGCATTCTGTTTCGGATGTCGTGGTGACTGTGAACGCCTCGACGAAGCGATTGCCGGACACTCGGCTTGGTTCGCTATGCCGGTGAAAGTGCGGCGTCCGCTTGGGCCGCAGTGTGACGCGCCTCCTTTGGTCACGGGCGCGATTACTTCGCTCGATATCGAGCGCGCAACGATGCTCCCGAATCGACCCAATCACGCAGTGCCGCGAGTCGATGGACCGGACATCTCTGCGGTGCCGTCGGCGCTCGCCTGCGCAAGAGCGCTTCTCTGGGATCGCTACGTGGTGTAACGCAGCTGCAGATCTCGGCCGAGGACGTCGGCCAGTCGTCCGGCTTCCTGGTTGATTGCGGCGTCGGGTCGGCGTTGCTCGTCGAGCCAGGTCACTGCGACGTCGTTGCCCTTTCGCGACCAGACACCTTTCACGACTCCGCCGACGATGACGGGGTTGGCTTTGCGGGTCACGTGGTCTCGGCGGGACATCGGGGTGACGTGCACATCTTTGGTGCCGGCGCCGATCACCCACTGGTCGTGCCCTGGAAGGAATCGCGCGGCGTCCGACGGACTCGCAGCCTCGAGGGCGTCGACGTCTTCGCGTGCGATGTACGTGGTGGTGCCTTCGACATCGACCGATGCGAGCCTGTCACCGAGCATGGCGAACCAGGTGTTGATCCGTTTCCGGCCGGCGCTCAAGCCGTCGCCCAGCCAGTAGTGAAGATGGTCGAGCGTTGCCGGCCCGTATGTGCGGAAGTACGCGACGATCGCACGCGGGCCGGCGTCGTCGAGCTCGGGGATGCCTGACCACTTCGGGTTGGTGTCGAGGCGCTGGACGGTGGGCAGTCCATCTCGACGCTGGCCGAAGCTGATGTCGCCTTGCCAGGTCAGCGGCTTGATCAAGGTGCCGGCGCCTGCGTCGAAGACAGGCCGCAAGTGCCGAAAGCTCCTCTGCGCTGTGAGTGTCTGTCCGAGTTCGGCGACGGTCAACGGTCTCTCGCTGAGCGCCTCGCGTATTGCGGCCCGGAAGTCCGGCCAGTCCGACGGGGCGAGCCCGTAGTGCTCGACCCAACTCGGCAACTCCCACTGCCGTCCGGCCGATCGCAGGGCCAGGTAGATGCCGCCGTCCTCGGGCGAGAGGTAATGCATCGCGCCCCGAAAGGCGAAGACGTTGATCACATCTCCGTCGGCCAGAGCCACCGCGAGCTCACCGGGACGTGAACCCGTACGGCGGGTCCCGACGGCGAGCTCGGCAAGCGGCTCGTCCATCGAAAGCACTGCACCGAGTCGACGTACGACGCCGGCGACCGGCTCGGACCCAACAGGGTCGAGCCACTGTCGCTCCAGCCGCCAGGCCAGCGCTTGCGCCCAAGTGACCGATGCCTCCGTTGCCGTGTTCATGACCGCAGCCTTGCAGCAGTTCCGAACAAGGATCGGCCTCTATCCGAGTGCAGATGGGACCTTCCATCTGGGATCCGGTCGGTCATCTCGTGTGGGTCGCGCATGGTTTGGTAACCAGATCGTGCATCGGCCGTTCCGTGACCGGCGCCCCGCCGGCGCTTCAGAAGAGCATGCGGGCCGAGTGAGCACTGCCGGATCGGGACGCGATTACCGGGCACTCGGCTTGGATTGATATGGAGGTGATCGACCCACGCGCATCGCCCTGACCCCACCAGCGTCGATCACCTGCATAAGGGCCGGAGTGCGGCGCGGGCCGTCCCGGATCGGCGGTGATTATCCGGGCCGTTATCGAGCGCCCGGATACCCCGGCACTTCCTGGGCACTCGGTAACTGCATGTGGGAGTACCCGACGGATGAGAAGAGCTGAGCTCGAGCCGTGTACTACGGGTCAACTCGTCAGAAGGTCGTCGAGGAAGCGCGCCGCCTGTTCCGACTCGCGTCGCGAGATGAGAATCCTGACCCTCTCGCCACGTCGGTCACGATGTTGGATGCGCCGTGACCGACTGTGTCAAAGCCAGACTCGCGCAGCCGAGCCACAGCGAACGGACTCTTTGACGATCGAGAAGACACCGATCTCCGCGGGCTCGTCGAGCTCCTCCGGGATCGGATTCGAAGACGAACAGCATGTTGCAGCCGGGCCCAGGCACGGGACCTACGCGCAGCGGATCCGTACATGGCGTCAGCGGACGTGAAATCGGTGGTTCGACGAACGGCTAATCTGCGACGCATCAGACAAGGACGACGGGGGTCGGACCGTCCCACACGAAGAGGGGTACCCCATGACCATGTCCAGATCCAAAGGCACACGACTGCGTGCCATTGCGTTGACCGGCGTCTTGATTGCGACCGGTTTGGCGACGGCAGGTACAGCATCGGCGAAGAACACACCGCCGCCTGGGTGCGAGAGCAGGAACAACAACACCTACGACAAGATCCTCGAATGCGTCCAGTTGGGCGGTGTGCGCGAGCACCAAGCGGCATTCCAGGCGATCGCTGACGCCAACGGCGGCAACCGCTCCGCCGGAACGGAGGGGTACACGGCCAGTGCCCAGTACGTCATCGACACGATGACCGCCGCCGGGTGGAACGTCACCACGCAAGAGTTCCCGTTCACCTACACGCCGCCGGCAGTGCTCGAGCAGCTGACCCCGGTCACGGCGACATACGAGACGGGTGGGTTCACCGGTGCCGGTACTGGTGACGTCACTGGAAACGTCGTCCCCGTCGACGTCGTCCTCACCCCGCCCCGCGACCCCGTGACCAGCGGGTGCGAGGCAGCCGACTTCGCCGGGCTCGACCTCAGCGGGTCGTCCGACATCGCCCTGATGCAACGGGGTACGTGTCCGTTCGGCATCAAGGCGCTCAACGCCGAGGCCGCCGGTGCCGAAGCGGTGATCATCTTCAACCAGGGCAACACCCCGGATCGCGAAGGGCTCATCATCGGCACGCTTGGAGGTCCAGACATCGTCGCCATCCCGGTCGTCGGTGCGTCGTTCGCTGACGGTGCGGCACTCGCCGCCGCCGGATCGACTGCCCACGTGCAGATCGACCCTCCGTCGGAGCGGCCGCAGATCAACGTGATCGCCGAGTTGCCGGGCAAGAACACGAACAACGTCGTCATGGCGGGCGCCCACCTCGACTCGGTGCAGCGCGGACCTGGCATCAACGACAACGGCAGCGGCTCGGCCGCGTTGCTTGAGCTCGGTCAGCAGCTGAGTAATCACAAGCCCCAGAACACCCTGCGCTTCGCGTGGTGGGGTGCCGAGGAAGAGGGATTGCTTGGCTCGGCGGCCTACGTTCAGACCAGATCACCGGCTGAGCTGGACAAGATTGCGCTGTACCTGAACTTCGACATGGTCGGCTCGCCGAATTACGTCTTCATGGTGTACGACGGTGACGAGTCCGGATTCCCGGCACCCGTCGTGGTACCGCCGGGTTCGGTCCAGATCGAGGACGTGTTCGAATCGTTCTACACGTACAAGAACGAACCCTACGACGACGCGCAGTTCAGCGGCCGTAGCGACTACGAGGAATTCATCCTCAACGGGATCCCGGCCGGCGGCTTGTTCACTGGTGCCGAGGTGGTGAAGACGCCCGCACAGGTGGCGCTGTGGGGTGGGACGGCGGGCGAGCAATTCGATCCGTGCTACCACGAACCTTGCGATACCTACGACAACAACAGCGACCACGCTCTCGACGTGAACTCCGACGCCATCGCATTCGCTGTGCTGACGTACGCCTACTCGACAGAGTCGGTGAACGGCGTGAAGGGCAAGAAGGTGCCCGGCAACTTCAACATTCCGCCGCCGGCCGGACCGGAAGGAACGGGCGCAGGCGGTGGCTTCAAGGAGCATCCGGGGGACTCGACGCGCCAGGCACGATCCACCCATGACCGTGACGGGGCCCGCGCTGCGGCGCAGGCCCCGTCCGCGTCTCCGCTCTTGCTGGCAGGACTCCAACACCCAGAGTCGATCTCTTCTTGGGACCCGGAGGGCCGCCCTCGGTCAGTAACCGAGGGCTTTGGTAAGCGATTATGCGTCGGGCTATCGGGCTTGGCTGTGGCCGCCCGACGGGGGATTGGGTGTTCGGTCGTTTGTCGTCGGCGAACGCGGCAGCACCGGCGGACCCCTACGGCGCCGCTGCGACGGCCCGGGTGGCTTCGTACAGGCGGAGCAGGGCTGTTGCGGTCTCGTCAGAGTGGAACTGTGGATCCCACACGAGATCTGCGAGCGAGTCGCTGATCACGAACGCGGCACCGATGCCTACCTGGCGGTACTCGGCGACTGCGAAGAGCGCTGCTGCTTCCATCTCGACACAGAGCACGCCCTGCTGCTGATAGTGCCGGGCTTCGGCGACCGTCTCGCGGTACGGAGTGTCGATCGTCCATGACGAGCCACGTCGGTATTCGATCTGCTTGGACTGCAGCTCCGCTTCGAATGCTGCAGTGATGCCAGGCTCCGCCGCGGCGTACGTGGCGGAAGGGAGGTAGTGATGCGACACGCCTTCGTCGCGAATCGCTCGATCGCACAGCACCGTGTGGCCGATCGGCAGATCACGTTGCAGGCTGCCCGCCGTTCCAATCGAGAAGAATCGCCGAGTGCCCAACGCGATGAACTCCTCGAGCACCGCTGCGGCCACGGGTGCGCCGATGCCGAAGTCGCCGAGCACCGCAACCTGGCCCCGGGTGTCCGGCAGCGTCACCAGTCCGCGATACGTGGCCGCCAGAGTCGGCTGCTCCGCGTTCTCCACGGCCACGATGAACTCGAACAGCTTTCGCTGGTAGCACATGATGATCGATCGTGGTGGTTCGTAGCCGTCCAGGCCCCCGTTCTGACGCAGGTACGCAACGAAGTCATCGGGGTTGAAGAAGGCGTCCTCGCCGTGTTTTCCTTCGAAGTTCGGGTAGTTGGCGGCCACGGTCCAAGTCTCACCGATGTGGTGGCTCCCATCCCGCAGAGTTCCGCGTGCGACCGCGCTGGGCCCCCGAGCGCCAGTCAGCGGTGATCGCGTGGTGCCGCCGTCAATCGCCAGGTTGGGGACGTAACCGTGAGAGTGTGCGCCGATGCCGAGCGCGGCGCTCACCGCTGCGCTCCAGGGCGACGGTCAGGATCCAGCTGCAAGACTTGGCCGATGAGCGGCCCGGGAATCCTGCGCAAAGTCGATGCGGTCACCGTTCGTGTGCCGGACATCGACGCCGGTATCCACTTCTACGTCGATGTGCTTGGCCATCGAGTGAAATGGCGTAACGACGCCATCGGTCAGGCAGGACTCGAGCTCCCGGACGGTGACTCCGAGATCGTTCTCACCACCGAGCACAGCTACGAACCGAACTGGCTGGTCGAATCGGTCGACGATGCGATCGAGGTGTTCCGCTCGAACGGCGGTCAGGTCATCGCCGAGCCGTTCGAGATCCCCGTCGGCCGCCTGGGCGTCGTCCTCGACCCCTTCGGCAATGCGCTAGTCCTGCTCGACTTGAGCAAGGGCACGTACACCACCGACGAGACCGGCGACGTCACCGGAGTCAGCTGATTGCACGGCAGAGCCGGACGCACTGCCCGTGAAAGTGGAGTGATCGACATGGGCCGGACTGCAGCACGGCGGTCGCACGATGGCCCGCGATTTCGGGCGTGGTTATCGAGCGCCCTCACCCGCATGTCACGAACCCTGACTCGCCGCGGAGAATTGGGCCTGCCTCAATCCGTCTGGACTCGCGCGAGGTATCGGTCGAGATCGGTTCGAATGTGGGAGAGCAAGCGCGCGACGTCGTCGTTGCCATCGGCCATGTCCGTGATGACCTCGTCGCTGAGCAGCGAGCGCATGTCCGACGCCTTGACCCACCGTGCGCCGTCGTGCTCGTGACTGATCGTGACGTCGCCATCAGCTACTCGTCCACGGTACGAGATCTGAAGCATGTCGTATCCGTAGACATACATCGGGTAGCAGCCGACAATCTCGAGCTCGCCGTCGATGGAAACCCCTCCCTCCTCCAGGAGCTCACGTCGAGCCCCCTCCTCGGGGAGTTCGCCCGCCTCGACGAACCCGCCGGGCAGGAACCATTGACCGGCCATGGCCGATCCCTCAGCCCGCTGCAGCAGCAGAATCTCGTCACCTCGTTCGGCGTACACGACGGCCGACAACGCGTACCTGACAGGCTCGAACTCCGATGACGCCGCAAGGTCACCACGAAGCGGGTCGTTCTCAGTCACGGCCGGACCCTAGCGCCGTGGCGGAACGGCGCTGAGAGGGCCGAACGACGACCGATACCCCGCCCAGCATCAGCGACCCAGAGGAGCTCGACCCCGGCCCATCCCGAGAAAGCGTGACGTCACGCTTGGGCCGTCATCTCGTGGCTCGCAGAGCGCCGTTGACGGCATTCTGAGCGGCGAAGTTGTTGGGTGGCTGGATGGCCTGTCACCACCGTGGTGCTACGGCCGCAGGTCCAGGACCTGTTCCAAATGAATCGGGTCGCCAAGCGCTTCTCGTAGCACGCGTCTGTGTTCTGCGTCGATGACGTGCGTCGATTCGCGATACGCAAGCAGCGCAGCATCGATGTCTTCTGCCTCGCTGGTCCAGACGAGGAGCGGCCCGGTGGGCCCTCCATGAGGAATGCAGCTTCATGGCGACAGCCTTCGTCAGCGAGTGTCGCCAGTGCCTCATCTCGGCGCGGTCCGTTCAACTCGGCCAGCCACGCACGCAAGAGTTCCACCTTGTGGGGACGAACATCGCGGATCGCGACTCGAAGCACGGAGTGACTGTACGCGGCTTTGCTCCGACGCTCGCACGAGTGGCTTCGTCTCGTCGAGCCGGAACTCGCCTCAAAGTCGGGGCGTGCGCAATTCGCTCGTGGGCCCCGACCTGACCGTGGGAGGCTGACCGGGTGCCGGAGTCGTGGGAGCGCACCGATGGGGTGGTGACGATCAGGCCGCCACAGCCCGGCGACTCGGCACGGCTGATCGCAGGCCGCGACGCCGAGTTCCATCGCTTCTTGGGTCCGGGTTCGGACGAGCCGGATCCGGTCGCGTGCATCACCGTCGACGGCGACGTCGTCGGATGGGTGGATCACGACGCCGAGCGGTACTGGTTGCTGCCTGGCGAGGTCAACGTCGGCTACAACGTGTTCGCATCCCATCGGGGACACGGCATCGCCACACGAGCACTGCAGCTGTTGATGCACCATCTCGCGATCACCGGGCAGTGCCGCACGGCGACGTTGCTCATCCACCCTGACAACGTGCGTTCCCGAGCGCTTGCCGAACGGACCCGGTTCGAGCGTCAGGCCGACCTCGACGGCAACCCCTACTACAAGCGAACCGTGCCGCCACTGACCTACAGCGAAGGCGCTGTGACCATTCGGCGTCGCCATCGCGACGACTTGGCGATGGACCTGTCCGGCCGCGACGCCGAACACATCCGCTGGTTGTGGCAGCCGAGCGACGCCGACCAGTGGGACGCGATGACACCGACCGAACGTCGCAGCTCATGCGCTGGAGTGGCTCGCTGGAGTGAGCGATTCGTTCGGAACCGGACCTCGATGGACCTTCTCGGTCGACATGGCCGATGCGACGTGCGTTGCCGCGGTCGACGTGAACCTGGCCAGCGACCACGCACCACCGGGTGAGGCGAACATCTCGTACTGGGTCCACCCAACGTTCCGACGTCGAGGAATCGCGCCGGTCGCCGTCAGGCTGGCGCTGCAGTTCCTGCGCGATCACACCGCGACGCGCCGTGCTCACATCCTGGTCGACCCGAACAACACGCCATCGCTGGCCGTCGCCGCCACCCTCGGCGCCACCGTCGGAGCGATGACGGTCGACCGCACACGGGCGCTCGCTGCTCCGCCACTCACTCACGCTCTGACCGCACCCGCAGAGCGGGCAGCAACGCGACCTGACTCGACGTGGTGCAGGATCGACCCATTCGACGGTTCGCGTAGCGTGTCGGCATGGCGAAACCCACCGAGGAGGATCGCATCGAGGCGACACGGCGGCTGCTCGCCGGTCTCGTCGGAGGTGTCGACGCCAATCAACTCGTCGTCGAGATCGCCGACCTTCACGGGCGCCACAACACCTTCCCTGGCGAAGTGTTCATGACATGGTCGGCCACCAGGTCGGTCCAGCCCGTCGGGTCGTTCGTGTAGCCGTTCTGCTCGCACAGGTGACCGAGCACCTCGATCCGTTCCGGGATCTTGTCGATGGTGTTGTCGTACACCTTGCGGGCATCGGTGCGGCTCATGAAGTGCACGTTGCCGCCACCTTTCACCGGTGACTCGAGCGGGAAGTAGCCGTCGATGTTCATGGATTTGTTCAGCACGCTACTTCGACGATCGTGATGGCCAATCCGGCTGCGGCCGCTCGGGCCCCCGTCGGGCCCGAGCCACAACCGCAGCCAAGAACCGTTCAGCCGCTCTGTGCGCCGGTGTGATCGGTGACCACCGCTCGGCAAAGTGCAGTGCTCGGCTTGGGTCAGTCGCACACCCAGCCCGGCTTGGGACAGGTGAATTTGTGCGAGTGTTATGTGGCGAGTTGGCGGAGCCGTTCGGCGATCGTGTCGACGGTCGGCTGGCCGGCGGCGACGTCGATCACGAGGTCGTAGACGTCGTCGTTGCTGGCGCGTGAGATCTCGACGCCGTTGATCTCGAGGAAGACTGCGGTGGCCAACCATCCGAGGCGCTTGTTGCCGTCGACGAGGGCATGGTTCTTGACGATCGAATGCAGCAGCGCGGCTGCTTTGGTCCAGATCTCCGGGTAGGCATCCACACCGAACGCGGTCGTCTGCGGGCGGGCGACGGCGGAGCCGAGAAGTCCGATGTCGCGGATCGGCGCAGGATCACCGAGCAGTGCGATGGCGAGGCCGACGACGTCATCGAGGTCGAGGAACTCGACCGGTTCGTTCACTCGCCGAGCCGACGCAAGGCGTCGCTGTGGGTGTCCATGACTAGATCAGCCGCCCGTGCGACTCGGTCTCGGTGATCGCTGCGGGCGACGAACTCGCGCACGGCTCGCCGTGCTGCCTCTTGCATGGAGATTCCCTCGGCATCGGCGCGGGCCTTCAGTCCTTCTTGCTCACTGTCGGTGAGCCGCAGCGTCATGGCCATCACGGCATGGTATCAGTTCGATACCGTGCTGGCTCCGGCAGGAGAGCAACGGCACCGGGTCCGGGATTACCGGGCGCTCGGCTTGGATTGATATGGAGGTGATCGACCCACGCGCATCGCCCTGACCCCACCTGCGTCGATCACCTGCACTTGGGCCGTTCTGTGGCGCGGGCTGTGCGCCGGGCAGAGGATTATCGAGCGTGCGTTCTGTGCGGTTCTCGGCATCGAACGTCGATCAGTTGGCCGGGCATTGTCGGAGTGCGGTTCTCAGCAGCGACGTGACCGTTGCGGACTTTGCTGGAGTTGTTGGATCAGCAGCCACTTGGGATTCCGAGCGGTTCCAGACCGCCGCACGACAGCTCCCAGAACCAGTCCCCGGCGCTGAGCCGGACGACCATCGCTTCGGGTGGCGGTCCGGTGATTCCCAGGGCGTCGAAGGCAGCCGGGGCGCCGTCGAGTCCTGCTCGTTCGCTGTAGGCGGTGAGTGCTGCAGCGGTGTCTGGTCCCGCAACACCGTTGACCGTGAGCGCGGCGCCCTCGGCAACGAGCGCCGATTGCAACTGCGTGACGACGTCCCAAGCAACGTCACCGTCGATTGTCGCGGTGCCGTCTGCTTCGGGTACGTAGAAGCCGGTTGGAACGAACGATGAGTCACTCCAGAGCCCTTCGGCCGTCGAGGGGTACGCCGATCGAAGCTCCGACACGGTTGAACCGAGTCCGATACCGCCGGCCAGTACAAGTCGCAGGTCGGGCATCGGCGCCGGGTTCGCGCCGGGTTCGGGGACGTAGATGTCGCCGGGCTGCCACGGGGTGGTCGGTGTGAGCGTCCATGCCGCCAGGACCGGTTCCTGCAAGACGTCACCGTCGCTGGTGCGGTCGCTGAACGCGACGACAAGCCCGGCGTTCGGCCAATGGAGCACCATTGCGTCTGAACACCCCCAGCGCACGCAGGTGACGACTTGCGCTGGTTGCATGTCATCGATCACTTCAGGTGCTCCGAACGCCTCCGTCAGTGTCGCTTCGACAACGCTCTGGGCTTCACCGAACGAGTGAGGCCCGATACCGTCGACTCGCAACTCAATGGTTGGAGCAACGACGGCTGTCGTCGGCGCGCTGGTCGACGTCGACGTCGACGGGTCCGGACTCGACGACACGGTGGGGTCCGCAGGCACGAGGCGCTGCGAGTCGCCCTGGTTGGTACCGAGCAGGAAGGCGCCGGCAGCGAACATGATCACCACTGCACCACCAGCAACCGCGACCTGGGTGATCCGGCGTCGTTTGAGAGTCGATCGCACCCCGGCCACCCCGTTGTCGGGAGCTGGTCGGCGCAGCGCCGCCCCCGCTGCAGTTGCGAACTCGTCGAAGTGGTCGTCATTGGTGTCGGGGTTCATGACCATGCCCCTTTCAAAGCGAGTCGGGCGCGCGACAGATCACTCGTCACGGTGCCTTCGGGGACGTCGAGGATCGAGGCGATCTCCTTCACGCTGCGGTCGCCGGCGTAACGCAACGCCACTGCCATCCGAGGGCGGGCGGGGAGTTCACGCACCGCCGACCAGAACGCCATGACCTCCAGCGAAGGGCCTGGCGTCGACGGCTCCTCGGGTCGGAGACGCCCGAGGTACGCCGCCTGTGTTCGCAGCCGTCGCCATCGACTCCGACAGAGATTCACCAGCACTCGATGGCACCAACCGCCTGGGCGCTCGAGGCGGCCCACCCGCTCCCAATTGATCAGGGCCTTCACCATGGCGTCTTGCACCAGGTCTTCGCCGTCGGCTCCCGACAACGCCGTCGCGACAGCGATCAATCCCGGGTACTCGCTGCGGTACAGGTCCTCGAACGAAAGCGCCAGGATCATCGGCTGAGATTCGGTCATGAAGCGGGCGTCCGGTCGGGTCGTAGGCGGGGCAGTTGAAACGTGCATCGACTACACACACGCACCACCTGTCCTCTTCACTGCAAGATTCACAGAAACTCGTGAATACCGGACGGACCCCACAGCCGCCCCGACATGCCCCGAACCGCGTCACCTACCGGCGGGAGCGTGCCGCGTCGGGATCTCTGAAGTGGGGGTTTCGGCCTTGCGACTCCCATCGAGCGTCGAAGCGTGCGAGCGGTCACGGCCTAGCGGCAATGATCGAGACGATCACGGTCACTGACGCGTCGTTGGTGATGTCGAAGAGCACGAGCTGCGAGGGTGATTCGCCGCGGACTTCGAACTCGACTGCGGCGGCGCCAAACCCGTCGACCATCGCAGTGACGTCGGCTTCGCGCTGAGCCGCGTCCTGGGCAGCGAGTTCAGGCTCGGTCGGGAGGATCTCGGTCGGAGCGGCGTTCGGGGCCGGTTGGGGGAGCTCGATGGGTCCTTCGAGGACTTCGCACTCGACGATCGGGTCGATCGTGATCGGCGGGTACAGCTCGTTGATGATCGCGTCGTAGCGCTGTGCGATCGTCACGTCGCTGGTGTCCCATTCGACCCACGCCCACCCGAGTGCATCGGTGACGAGTTCGTAGGGCATGCCGGATGCGTCGAATGCCGTCATCAGTGCATTGTTGAGTTCGGTCTGCTGCTCCAACTCGTGGCCTGTCGGTGGTTGCGGTGGCGAGATGATCATCCACGCAGCCTCGACGGCGGCTTGTGCTGCCGGGTCGTCGTAGTCGTAGTCGATCGACTCGTAGCCGAGGTCGTCTGTTCGACGCTCGTAGGCCAGTCCAGCAGCGTCGAAGTGGGCGGCGACGACATCGTTGTTGGCGACGATCGCATCAAGTTCCTCCTGGGCGACGGGCTCGATCGGATGCCTGTCCGCCCAGTAGCTGGCGGCGACGGATTGCGCGACCGCGTCGTGGTACGCATAGTCGACGACCAGGTAGCCCTCGTCGTCGGTTGTCGAGGTGTATTCGATGCCGAAGCGATCGAACGCAGCGATCAATCCGGCGGTGTCACCGTTCGCCGCCGAGATCTCTTCGGCCGACGGTACGTAGTCGATACGGCAATCCGCGGTCGCCGGACCGACAACGGACGATTCCGCAGTCAGCCCGGTCGACCGCTGCAGCGGCACGAATCGGAGTCTCGACGCGGCGCCTTGTTCGGCGGAGACGACACGCGGGTTGGTCGTTTCGGCGACGCTGGGTGTCGTCGAGAGTTGTGGGCTGGCTGCGTTGTCTGCGGAGCCGCACCCGGCCACCGTCACGCCGGCCAGCAACGTGGCCGTGGCGAGTCGGGTCCAGCTCGGTGTGCGTCGTGGATTCATGGTCATCTCCTGTGCTCGATTGACGTACTGGTGGGGGTGCGCAGGACGTGGCCGTCGGAACCGGTGTCTGGCTCGCCGACCACGCCCGCGGGACGTTCATCCGGGTTGTTCGATGCTGACGATGGTGCCGTTGTCGTAGGTGAGCAGGAAGCCGAATCCACTGCTGAAGGCGAAGGCGGCCGGCGCCGACGGGGCGGGTGGATTCCCGGTGAACAGCGAACGGAGTTCGACCCCTGGGATCCGGTAGCTCAGATCGCTGCTGGCGTCGCGGACGGTGACGGGAACGTCGGTCATGTCGATGTCGACCTGTGCCGTGGGTGCGTCGAGGTCGATCCCGAAAGGAGTGCAGGCCGCCTCGGCGCCGGGACCGAACCGGTCCAGGCAATCCTGCCCGGAGAAGATCTGAACGACGTCGAACCGCAGACTCTGCGAAGGTTCCGGGAGCGGGCCCTCGTGGAGCATGGCGAAGTAGACACCGTCGAACGCCTCGATGCCGGTGTCGACGCGACGGGTCGTCGCCGGCAATGCGGGCGTTGCGACGACCTCGTAGTCGGAGCCGACCGGATCGGATGGTTCGACGAGCACGCTGGGCCCGGTGTCTGGTGTGACAGCGATGTCGGCGTGCACCTCGTTCGTCGGTGACGTCGCGATGCTCGTCGATGGCGAGGAGTCGACGGGAGCAGGTTCGCTCGTGGTCGGTCGATCTCCCAGCGATCCGAGCGCCGCAACACCGCCGACCACAGTGATCACTGCGGCGGCGATCGCCATGCGTCTGCGGCTCGAGTCGTTCCGGCGAGGCGCACTCTCGACTCGAGCTGCGTCGAAACGGGGTGGCGGCGGCGCGGCGGCGACGAGTTCGTCGAACGCGCGCTTGATTTCGAGGTCGAGTGATGTGGTCACAGCAGTGCCTTCATGAGGTTGCGGGCGGTGTGGGCTTCGCGTTGCACGGTCCGGGTCGAGAGTGCGAGGCGGTCAGCGGTCGAGGTCACCTCGAGATCGAGCCAGTAGATGCAGAACAGCACGGCGCGTTGGCGCGTCGTGAGCGACCGCATCACGGCCAACACCTCGGGGCGGATAGCCATGTCGGCTGCTGCGGCGTCTTCGCGAGCGGCGAGTTCTCGGCGTTCGCGGCGGCTTCTCGATCTGTGGCGGTCTCGGACCTGGTTGAGTACCACCCGGTACAGGTATGCACGGCGGTCCTCGACCGTTGGCCATTTCGGCGAGGTGAGGACGGACATGAACGCCTCGGCGACGATGTCGTCGGCGTCGATGGGTCCCGCGATCGCTGCGGCGTAGCGGGTCAGCTCCGCCGCGTATGTCTCGTAGGTGTCTTCGTCGGTAGTCACCGCAGTTGTTCGCCTCGTCCCCATCATCCTTGTAACGACGCCGGTGGGGAAACGGCGCCAAAGTTCTCGCCCGAGGTCAGCGCGAAGCTGTCGGTCTCGAACCGTTCGTTGGATGTCGTGAAGTAGCTCGCATCGTCGCGTTGGGTGCCGTGCGCCCAACCGAGGCTGGCACCCGCCACCGATTTCGCCTCGTGAACGACGCGACGCGAGTCCGATCGCCTCGCGTCGTTCTCGTGGCTGATCGCCTGTCAGGGCTGATTTGTTGTGTTGTACTCGACGTTGTCGAGATCGGGCTGCTGACCAGCGAGGGAGGCCCGAGCTTCGGGTTCGTCGTCGAGCGTGTCGCGTAGGAACGCAGTGGTGTAGTGCATGACGACGTTGAGAGGCCGTGTGTCCCAGACGGCGTCGGTGCAGATCCCGTCGCGGTAGACGGAGTTCTCGACCCACGCAAGGTTCTCGCACGGGTCGACGAAGAGAAAGTGGCCTGCGCCAGGAAAGCTGACGAGCGTCTTGTTCTCGCTGCCTGCATTGTCGTAGGTGAGTTTCGCGCCCCACGTGTAGGGGGTGCCGTCGTCGACGGTTCCGCCCATTGCCATGACGGGAACGTCGAGCTCCGCGAGGCCGCGCTGATCGAAGGGGTATGCGTCGCCGGCCATCGAGATCACGGCCGTGACTCGGGGGTCACCGAAAGACGGCCAGAGACCGGAGGGGACCTCGTCGAGCCCGGCTCGCATGGCCATGTCCGACTCGTTGGGAATTGGTGCGCAGAAGAAGTTGAGGGGATCATCTGCTGTCAGTGCCGCGCAGCGGGTCGTGTAGGCGGCGAAGTCGAACCGCGCGCCCCAGCCGCAAGCGCGGTGTACCCGCCGTAGGAGTGGCCGACGACGGCGACGTTGTCCAGGTCGATCATTCCGGCCAGCGGTTCCCCGGATTCGGTCAGTTGTTCCGCAAAGTCGATGGTTCGATGGATGTCAACAGGCCTGTCGATCAACTCCTCCCAGAATCCGGTGAGCGAGCCGTCGAAGCCCTCGTTGTGTTCAGGAGCGAGAACGACATAGCCCTGCGATGCGTAGTGCTCCACCAGTGTGCTGTAGACGATCGGGCTCAGCGAGAAGCCGTGGGAGAAGACCACGAGCGGGTACGGCTCATCGGCCGGTTCGGGTTGAGCGTCGGCGAGCGCTTCGCCGACGCTGGTGATCTGCTCGCCAGGCGTGATCTCTTCGCCGAACTTGTTCGGCGCGGTGTAATCCATCGTCACGGGCTCGCCGGTGGTGGGAACAGCGGGGTACCACGCTCGTAGCGTCAGGGTTTGCTCCTGTGCTCCGGTGGTGGTGAATTCGCGATAGCCGACTGCGTGACTGCCCTGCGCCGCGTAGCTGAGCGACGGCATCGAGGTCTCCGTCGTCGGCGAGGTAGGGGGTGAGGTGGCGGACGGTTCATCCGATCCGCAGCCGGTCAGCAGCCCGCCAGCGGCGAGGGCTGCGAGGCCGCAGATGGTGGCGACGAGTCGGTGGTGTTGGGTGGTGGTGGTGAGTCATGGGTCGTTCTTTCTGTAGGGGGGTTGGAGGGGTGGAGGTTGAGGACGAGCGGACTAGCCGACGTCGCGACGTACCGTGCGGACGGCGCCGGCGGCGAACGGGATCACCACCCAGAGGAGGACCGAGACCGAGATCTGCGGCACGTGGCCGCCCCAGTCGTTTTCGAGCACCCAGTTCCAGGTGGTTGCCGTGTCGATCCATTCACCGACCAGTGTCGATACGGAACCGAGCAGTGCGAACGCGGCGTTGAGGGCGAAGTAGGCGGCGATGGCCGCGGCGGAGTTCTGCACCAGCGCCCCGAAGGCGACGCCTCCGAGGACATTGAGGAGCAGATAGAGCAGATAGCCGGCGATGAAGCCGAAGCTCAGGTCTGCGTCCAGGGCGCGACCCGAGGCCGCCGCCAGCCCGAGGCCAGCCACGGCGACAACCCCGCCGAGGACCGCAGCAACACCCGCCAGCATCATCGACACCGTCAACTTGGCGTTCAGGACTCGGATGCGTCGCGGTTCCTGGGTGAACGTGGTCATGATGCTGCGCTGGCTCCATTCGCCGGTGAACATCAGGATCGCCACCACGGGCAGGAGGATCACCTGTCCGATGGCGGCGACTCCGAGGTAGCTCACGTAGGTCTGATCGAAGCTCGTTGGGGCGAGGACCGGTACCAGCATGATCCCGACGGTCCCCAGACCCACGAGAGCGAGGAGCCAGCGGGCGACGCGGGTGTCGGTGGCCTTGGACCACTCGACTCGGACGAGCCGTGAGAACGGGATCGGTCCAGGGGCTCGATCGGACGGTGCCACGTCGGTGCCCTTGGTGTGGGAGGCGGGGGTTCGGGGGGACAGTGATGTGGTCATACGTTTGCCTCCTGGGCGGTAGCCGCTTTGGCGGCGGTGAGGGAGAAGAACAGTTGTTCCAGACCGTTCGTCTCGGACTGACGCAACTCGCTGAGCAGCACGTGGTGGTCGCGGGCGACGCCCGCCAGCACCTCGGTCGTCACCCGACCGCCGCAGACGTCCACGGTGAGCGCATCTCCCGGGCCGGCGACGTAGTCGATCTGCGCAACCTGGAGCGCCGCGGCGAGTGCACCGGGGTCGGGGCTACGCACGACGATCGTGGAGCTGGCCAGCAGATCGTCGAGCCGACCGGCGGCGACCACGGCACCGCCGGAGATGATGACGAGATGATCGGCGGTGGCCTGCACCTCGTGGAGCAGGTGACTCGACAACAGCACCGTGCCGCCCTGGTCGGCGAACTCGCGAAGGAGCGTTCGCATCCAGGCGATGCCATCGGGATCGAGTCCGTTCGCCGGTTCATCGAGGATCAGTGCCCGCGGATCACCGATGAGGGCCTGGGCGATGCCGAGGCGTTGGCGCATGCCGAGCGAGTAGGTCCCGACCCGCTTGTCCGCTGCATCGGCGATCCCGACGAGGTCCAACAGGTGCTCGACCCGCCTGGTGTGAACGCCTGCCATCCGCGCCGCGATCGTGAGCGTCGCCCTACCACTGCGCCCCGGATGCATCGCCGACGCGTCGAGGAGCATTCCGACCACACGCGTCGGATTGGGCAGCTCGACGAACGGTCGCCCGTCGACGGTCGACGTACCGCGATCGGGTCGCGCCAGGCCGGCGATCATCTTCAGCGTGGTGGATTTGCCGGCGCCGTTGGCCCCGAGGAAACCGGTGATGGTGCCGGGTTCGCAGCGCAACGAGACGTCGCGCACGACCGGCGATTGTTTGTAGCTCTTGGTGAGAGCGGTTGTCGTGATCATGTTTCGAGCATGAACGAGCCGGTGCGCGGCCGCATCGGGCGGTCGGCCACGATCCGATGTCCGAAGGGAGGCTTGCCGCTCGCGACGTTTGGTCTTTCGTTGGTGGCAGCATCGACTTTCGTCGATGTTCCACGCAGGCCCTGAGCCGTAGGCTCCGACCATGTCCTGGCTTCGCGGATGGTGGGCTCAGACCGGCCCCGCTGTGATGCTGACCCCGAGCGACTCGGCGTATGCCGACACGGTGACGCCCAGGACTGCGCGCGATTGGTCCGTGGATGCTGGTGCGTTCGTCATCGCCGTTGCTCTCGGGGCTGTCATCTTGAGCGTCACCGGGGACGTCACCGCCGATCCGATGACGTCGACGCAGTTGGTCACCGACGTGGCGTTGGGATCCCTGTGCTGCCTTTCGTTGTGGTGGCGGCGGCGCTGGCCGTTCGGGGTGGCGCTGGTGTGCGTCGTGCTGGGCGCGTTCTCGACGTTCGGCACGGTCGCTGGCCTGTTCGCACTGTTCTCGCTGGCTGTGCACCGCCATGTCCGGCCCGCCCTGCTCGTCGCCGTGCTGTTCGTTCCGTCCGCAGTGGTGTGCTCGATCTGGCTCGGGCGGACCGATCCCTGGTCGGTGATGCTGCCGACGCTGGCGCTTGCAGCCGCCGCCACCGCATGGGGCATGTACGTCCGTGCTCGGCGTCAGCTGCTCGGCACACTGCGCGACCGGGCCCAACGGGCTGAAGCCGATCAGCTCGTCCGCACCGAACGTGCCCGTCTGGCCGAGCGGAACCGCATCGCACGCGAGATGCACGACGTGCTCGCTCACCGCATCTCCCTGGTGGCGCTGCACGCCGGGGCGCTCGAGGTCGCACGCGACTTGCCTGCCGCCCAGGTGCGCGAGAGCGCCGCGCTGTTGCGGTCGACGGCCCATCAGGCGCTGGAGGAACTGCGGGATGTGATCGGTGTGCTGCGCGAGGAGCCGGGGCAGGAGCGGGCGTCGACGGTGCCACAGCCGACGTTGGCTGACATTCCACGCTTGGTGGAAGAGACTCGCCGTGCCGGCGCGAAGGTCGACTTCGAGATGCAGGTGGACGGTGCAGCTGCCGCACCTGGCCCTCTGGGTCGTGACGCTTATCGCATCGTGCAGGAAGCGCTGACCAACATCAGCAAGCACGCTCGCGGCACCCTCGCCCAGGTTCGGGTAGCGGGGGCGCCGAACCGCGGCCTGCACGTCAGCGTTCGGAACCCGGCCGCAGTGGGCGCCCACGACCGTCCAGTTCTACCTGGTTCAGGCACGGGCCTGCTTGGTCTGCAGGAGCGGGTGACCCTGGCCAATGGTGTCCTGGTGCACGGACCGGACGCTTCCGGTGACTTCGTCGTCGAGGCCGACCTGCCCTGGTAAATGGTGAAGACGGTGAAGATCCGAGTGCTTCTGGTCGACGACGACGCATTGGTGCGTGCCGGGCTCCGGATGATTCTGTCGTCGTCAGAGGAGATGGACGTGGTGGGCGAGGCTGCCGACGGCGCCGACGCCGTCGCGGCCGTGCGGGCACATCGACCCGATGTCGTCCTGATGGACATCCGGATGCCAGGGATGGACGGCATTGCCGCCACGTCGGCCCTACGCCGTCTGCCGACTCCGCCGCACGTGATCGTCCTGACCACCTTCCAGGCCGACGAGCACGTCATGAGCGCTCTTCGCGCCGGCGCCGACGGGTTCCTGTTGAAGGACACAGCACCCACGGAGATCGTCAACGCCGTGCGACTCGTGGCTGCAGGCGAAGCGATGCTCTCACCGTCGGTCACCCGCACACTTCTCTCCCACCTCGGCAACGGCGAAATGACCGATCGCCGTCACTCCGCTGCCCAGCGCCTGACGTCGCTCACCGACCGGGAGCGGGAGGTCGCGGATGCGGTGGGTTCCGGCGCATCAAACGCCGAGATCGCCGCATCGCTGTTCATGAGCGAGGCCACCGTCAAGGCCCACGTCTCGCGCCTTCTCACCAAGCTCGCAGTCACGAACCGGGTGCACATCGCGATTCTTGTGCACGACGCGCAATCGTGAATTGACCGCCACCTTTCCAGACCGCCACCTTTCCAGACCGCCACCTTTCCAGAAGGGAGAGACGGCTCGATCAGTTGGTCTGCTCGATCAGTTGGTCTGCTCGTCGCACATGCGGCCGCTCTGCCAGGCGAACGCTGCGAGTTCGACTCGATTCCGGGCGCCGATCTTGTCCTGCAGGCTCGACAGGTGTGACTTGACCGTGCCGAGCGAGATGAAGAGTTCCTGGGCGATTTCAGTGTTGCTGCGCCCGCGGGCGGCAGCACGAAGAACTTCCTCCTCTCTGTCAGTCAGCGGACTGACCGGCTGAAGGGGCTCGGTCGAAGAAGCCGTCGTGCTGAAGTGCGCGAGCAGACGGACGGTGATCGATGGTGAGACGAGGATGTCGCCGCGGTGCGCAGCTCGAACTGCTTCGAGCAGCAGCGTCGGACCAGCGTCTTTGAGGAGAAAGCCGGCGGCTCCGTTGCGGAGCGCCGTGTGCACGTACTCGTCCAGATCGAACGTGGTGACCACGACCACGCGTAGCGGGTCGACGACCCCGGGGCCGGCAAGGCGTCGCGTTGCTTCGAGGCCGTCCATGCGCGGCATGCGGACGTCCATGACGGAGACATCTGGCCGAAGGTTCCGGGCGAGAGCGACGGCTGTCGAGCCGTCCGCTGCCTCGGCGACGACCTCGATGTCACTGGCGTCGTCGAGGATCATGCGGAACCCGGCGCGCACCATTTCCTGATCATCGGCGATGAGCACGCGGATCGTCACGTGAGATCTTCCAGAGGCAACCGCGCGTGCACCAACCATCCTCCGTCGGGCGCGGGCCCCGCAGTCAGC
This sequence comes from Ilumatobacteraceae bacterium, assembly GCA_963828415.1. Taxonomy (GTDB): domain Bacteria; phylum Actinomycetota; class Acidimicrobiia; order Acidimicrobiales; family Ilumatobacteraceae; genus Sva-07. Next base: position 185,305 of record CAWHEI010000004.1, on the reverse strand, counting down.
GAGCCACCGAGCGATCCGGCCCGCTCGGTCATGCCCGTGATCCCGTACCCAGCGTGCTCGCATGACGTTGGCGGCATTCCGTCGTCCCGCACCGTCACCAACAGATGGTCGTCGCGTCGAAACACCGCGACGTCAACACTCGTGACCTGTCGAGCGTGGCATCGAACGTTCGTGAGTGACTCGGCGATGATTCGGTGCACGGACGGGACGAGCGTCACCGCCGTGGTCCGGACATTGGGATCGACTGTCGCTCGTACCGGTTCGCCGTGTGCGACTGCGTCGGCGACCAGTTGGTCGACGTCATCCCACGTCACGATCGGGGTGATGGGCGAGTCGTCTCGCAGGCCACCCACCATGCGACGCATCGCAAGCAACGCGTCAGTGCCCGCTGACTCGATGCTCTCCAACGCAGCAGCCGCCGCAGCCGGCTGATTTTCAGCGACATGACGGGCGGCCTGGGCTTGCACGACGATGCCGGAGACGTAGTGGCCGACCATGTCGTGCAGCTCTCGAGCGATCTCGACGCGTTCATCGGAGCGTGCTGCCTCTGCAACGGCACCACGTCGCCAATCAGACCATCGCAAGTACACCCCCACACCCACGGCGAAGGTGAACGCCGCTTGAGACACGACAAGGAGGTAGGCCGCTGCTGCGACCATTGGGCGAAGTGCCTCGGCGGCAACCGCCACTGCTGCAACGATCGTGAGGAGTACTGCGGTGCGCAGCGGTGCGTACCTCGACACCCCGATGGTCAGTAACACCAGTGCGAACAGCGCCGTGAACGATGGCGGAAGGCTGGTGCCGATGGTCCAACTGATGAGCGTGAGCAAGATGCCGGCTCCGGCGACGACCAGCAGAGCCAGCTTGAGACGCCGACGGCGGATGGCCACGGCAACCATGGCGAGAGCACCCAGACACGGCACGAGGAACGCAATCGACAACGTCAACCGGCCCGTGTCGACGACGGGGTCGGTGGCCCAGATCACTACGTCGACGACGGCAAACAAACCAGCGACGCCGATCAGTGTGAGATCCGACGCTCTCGTCAGCGTCGGGGCGGCCTGTTGCATCCGATGCATCACCGACGCAGGGTACGACTGATTCTCGCTCGACGGATCAGCCGATCGGCTGGTTTGCGAGCGCCAGAGATCTGCCATTCAGACGACCGATCCGGCCGCGATGCCGAGGTGTGTGCGAACGGACTTCGTGATGCTGGGCACATGACCGACACCGACACCCTCCGCGCCACGCTCGACGATCTGCTGCGATCGGGTACGACATCCAATCCAGCACTCAACCGCCTACTCGACGACTACACGAGGTTCCACCTCGTCCTCGTGGCGGTCGGCAGTCTCTTCATGCTCGGGTTCGTCGTGTTGACCGTTCTCTCCTGGAGAGGGTTCAGACGCGCGACGAGCACAAGCGATCGGCGGTGGACATTCGAGAAGCGCACGTTCCTCTCGTTCGGCGCGCTCGGGGGCATCCTCGCTGCGCTCACCGCCATCGTGATCGCAGCGAATGTCAGCAATGTCCTCGATCCCCGTCGCGGGTTCGCAGGATCGCTCGGCATGATCGGCACCGACCGAGCTGGGACACCAACCGCGAGCCTGCATGAATCCTTCACGATGTGGTTGCAATCGGACAGTTCCGCAACGCCACCACTCGTGCAGCGCGCGATCGACGACCGACTCGCGTGGCAACAACCGAAAGCCTTGATCAGCACCGTGCTCTTCGTCGTTTTCGTGTGGCTCTGCGTTCGTATCTGGCGCGCGCTCATCGTGAAGTCGCGCCTGAGTGAGCCCGAGAGGAACCTGAAGACGGTCGGGCTCAGCTTCGCAAGATGGGGCCTCGTGGCCGCCTCCTTCCTGCTGATGTTGATGGTGATCGGGAACACGCAGGCATCTCTGGCGCCGCTCGGGTTGACGCTCTTCAGTACCTGACCGCGCTTTTGGACTGCGTCTCTGGCGCACTTCTGCCATCGGTACCGAGTCGTCCCAGGAGCGACACCAGACGGCGCTATGGGCCGACGGCGTTCCCTGGCTGCTTCGTCACGATCAGCGGATCAGATCAGCGCGGCAGGCAACCGCTCGGAAGTGCAGGTGTTCGGGGGCTGATGCTCGAGTGACGTTGGCGTGCAATCGACGGCGGCATCGGGTTCATTACGTTGGCGGAGTGGGTCGCAGCATCGATGAGCGTCGGCGTTCCTCGAAGGTCGTGATACTCGACGGCGACGGCGCGGTGCTGTTGTTCTGTGGCGGAGATCCGGCTCGCCCCGAGGCTGGCGTCTGGTGGTTCCTTCCCGGAGGTGGACTCGATGCGGCCGAGTCGTTCGAGGAGGCAGCGGTGCGAGAGGTGCACGAGGAAACCGGATACGTGATCGACGACCTGGGCCCGATCGTGCTGCGTCGCGAGTTCGACTTCCAGTTCAATGGGCGGCGCTGGCGTGCCGACGAGGCGTACTTCATCGTGAAGACCACCCGATTCGATGTGAGGTCGGAAGGCTGGGACGACATCGAACGGCAGTCGATCGTGCAGCATCGGTGGTGGAGCCTCGATGAGTTGGTCGGCACCCAGGAGACAGTCCACCCCGAGGGGCTCGCTGAGCTCGTCGTTCGGCACCGCTGAACTGAGCGAGAGGCGACCGCTCGTCGCTGCACGTGGTTGCTGCACGGGTAGGCCCGCCGTCAACGAACGCGTCGCACCGCACGGGCCGGTCCCGAGTGAGCGTTCGAATCCCGCGCTCGCCGTACTGTGCGGGTGTGCGTGTGGTCCTCGTTCGGCACTGCCGATCCGCAGTCGACGCCGCGACGCCTCCTACGACGTGGGGGCGCTGGTTGGGAGCCATCACGGGAGGCGGCACTTCGATTCCTTGCCGGAGTGACGTCGATCTCGAGTGCCAGTCCCGACGTTGACATCGTCGTGTGCAGTGGGGGGCGGGCACTGACATCGCTGTTGATGGAGCTTGCCGCGATCGATTCCGAACGCGCATTCTCCTACTGGCAATCGATCCGCATGCCCGACATCGCCGTCGTCGACATGCCTGCGAACGGCGCACCGATCGTGCGAGAGCACTTCGCCGACCACCGCTGACCTCCGCAGCAACCCAGGACACTCCGTCGCGGTGACGCGTGATGCCTCGAGCGCAAGCCGATGAGCTGGCGTCTGACCGGTCGCACCACATCATCGAGGCGGTGAGCCAGACGACCCGCTGCCCGCCAGCCGACGGGACGTAGGGTTCGTGTATGTCCGATGGCGATGCCTTGCTGGATGCTCTCTATCCCTACCGGTCACGATTCGAGACGCACCGCACCCTCCCGGCGACCGGCGTCGACCGCTCGGTGATCCTCGACGAGTTGACCACGATGGCGTCCGAGGAGGACGCGAAGGGCGACCTCGGTCTGGTGTCGGGGTCGATCTACCACGGCGACCACGACCACTACCACTTCCTGACCGAGGCGTTCGAAGCGTTCGCCCATGCCAACGTCCTCCAACGTGACATGTACCCGAGCTCCACCAAACTCGAGGGCGAGATCGTCTCGATGACCCTCGACCTCCTGCACGGCGACCAGGCCGAAGACGCGTGCGGAGTGATCACCTCGGGCGGGTCGGAGTCGTTGATGACCGCGGTGTACGCGTACCGCGAGTGGGGCCGCAGCAGAGGCATCACCGAGCCCGAGATGATCTGGCCGATCACCGCCCACTGCGCGCTCGACAAGGGGGCGCACTACTTCGGCGTCAAGGTCCTCCACGCTCCCGTCACCGACGACCAGCAGGCCGATGTGGCATGGATCCGCGAGCACATCGGACCGAACACCGTGGCGATCGCCGGCTCGGCCGGCACCTATCCCCACGGGGTCATCGACCCGATCGACGAGATGGGCGCGCTCGCCCTCGAGCACGACATCGGCTTCCACGTCGACGGCTGCCTCGGGGCGTTCATCCTCGCCTGGGGTGAGCGGGCGGGCGTGGACGTCCCACCGTTCGACTTCGGTGTCCCGGGCGTCACCTCGCTCTCCGCTGACACCCACAAGTACGGCTACGCGCTCAAGGGCACCTCGGTGCTCATGTACTCCCGTCGGGAACTTCGGGCGCTCCAGTACTTCACCGCCGGCGGCTGGCCCGGCGGGATCTATCTCTCACCGGGGATGGCCGGGAGCCGCTCTGGTGGCGTGATCGCCGCGACGTGGGCAGCGATGATCAGCCTGGGCCAGTCGGGCTACCTCGAGATCGCCAAGGGCATCTTCGACACCACCGCCAAGCTGGTGGAGGGGATCGGCCGGATCCCTGAGCTGAGGATCCTCGGCAAGCCGTACTTCCTGGTTGCGGTGGCCTCGGCAAGCGCTGATGTGAACATCTACCACGTCAACGACAGCTTGGCCGATCGAGGCTGGCGGATGAACGGTCTGCAGTTCCCCGACGCGTTCCACTTCTGTGTGACCCGGCCCAACACCGCACCGGGCATCATCGACAAGTACCTCGACGACCTCGCCGCGGCGGTCGAATACGCCAAGGCGATCCCCGCCGACCAGCCGCCGAAGAGCGGTGCGCTCTACGGACTGTCCGGGACCGGCCCCGAAGGTGTCAAGGTCGTCGAGGATCTGCTCGCCGGGGCGATCGACGCGTTCTACGACGTTCCCGGAGCTCCACCGGCAGCCGGCTGATGCCCACTCCGGCGAAGCGCAGCACCCGGCTCGCTGACCGCGACGACCAGTACGTACTGGCAGTCGACCTCGGCACTGGTGGGCCCAAGATCGGATTCGTCTCGCTGACGGGACGCGTCGTCCAGTGTGAGCACCACCGACTCGATCCGACGTTCCTTGCCGACGGTGGGGTCACCGTCGATGCCGAGGAGTGGTGGACGACGATCATCGGCGTCGCTCGGCGCGCCCTCGCCGATGGGGTCGTCGATCCCACGAAGGTCGTCGCGGTGTCGACGACCGGTCAGTGGGCCTCGACCATTCCGGTCGACGAAGCGGGTGTACCGGTGGGGCCCGGGCTCAGCTGGATGGACAGCCGCGGTGGTGAGTTGGTTCGCCACCGGCTTGGCGGGCCGGTCGGCGGGTACAAGCCGAGGGTCTTGGCCGAGTTCATCAGGCGTTCCGGCGGTGTTCCCTCCCTCGACGGCGCCGACCCGGTCGGTCACCGGCTCTTCTGGAGAACCACCCGCCCGGACATCTGGCGCGCCGCTCGTTGGATGCTCGAACCGGTCGACTATCTGTCGATGCGCTTCACGGGCAGTGCAGCGGCATCGGCGGTGTCGATGACCGGCACGTGGCTGATCGACACACGTGACCCGCAGCATCTGGCGTACGACGCCACGCTGGTGCGCCTCGCCGGTGGCGGGGCCGACAAGCTCCCACCGCTGCGACCCTTCGGCTCGGTGATGGGAACGGTGCAACCCTCGATCGCTGCAGAGCTCGGCATCGGCGACTCGGTCGCAGTGATCACTGGCTCGCCCGATCTGCATTCGGCGGCGATCGGCTCGGGGTCGATCCATGCCGGCGAGGCGCACATGGCGCTGAGCACCACCGGTTGGATCAGCTCGCCCATCGAGCGCAAGAAGACCGACATCATCCGCCAGGTGGCGACCGTTCCGGGCCTCGACGAGCGGTCGTATCTGGTCGCCAACAACCACGAGACCGCCGGCATGTGCTTGCAGTGGATCCGCGGGATCCTCGGCGGGCCGGACAACGAGGTCGACTACGACACGCTCGCCGCGCTGGCAGCATCCTCGCCCCCCGGCGCCGGCGGAGTGATCTTCACGCCGTGGCTCAAGGGGGAGCGCTCACCGGTCGCCGACCGATCCGCCCGCGCCGGCTTCCACGACATGGGACTCGCCACCACCCAGGCCGACATGATTCGAGCGGTCATGGAAGGGGTGGCCTACAACAACGTGTGGCTCCTGGCTGCCGTCGAGAAGTTCGTCGGCGGGCGCCTCGACAACATCCGCATCATCGGTGGAGGCGCGCAATCCGACCTGTGGTGCCAGATTCACGCTGACACCATGGACCGCACCATCGAACAGGTGACCGACCCGCTCTACTGCGGGTTGCGCGGTGCGGCCCTGAGCGCAGGGATGGCGTTGGGTCGGGTGAGGGCGGACGAACTCCGCGACCTGGTGGCGGTGCAGCGCACCTTTCGCCCGGACCCGTCGAACCGTGCCACCTACGACCGGCTCTACGGCGAGTTCCCCGGCCTCTACTCCATGCAGAGGAAGTTCTTTCGCCGACTCAACCGGTGAGCGGCCGTGACACCCCGACGTATGATGTGGGTCCGACGACAAGGAGGCCGGTATGTGGTGGTGGATCGGTGGGATCATCGGGCTGATCATCTGGATCCTGATCGCGTTCTGGCCCGCCAGGGTCGCCCGGCGCAAGGGACACAGCTGGCTCGGCTACTTCATTCTCAGCCTCTTCTTCTTCCCGCTGGCGCTCATCATGGCCTACGTGGTGCAGGACCGTCGGGTTCCCGGTTACTGACGCCGTCGCTCAGGGCTGACCGTTCCGCTGCTCGAGCAGTGGTCGGAGTTCGCGGGCCAGACGGGCCAAACCGGAATCGTTCGGTTCGTCGGGTTCGTCGTCGTCGGGTGGTCGACAGCCGACCGGGAGCATGGCGGTGCCATCTCGCCGGTAGGTGACGATGCGACCGCCGCGGGTGCGTTTGTCGATGAGGCCGAGTCGGGTCTTCTCCCGGTTGTGGCCGTTGCACCGTGGTCGACCGTTCTCGACGTCGGTGAATCCTCCGTCGCGGTCCCATTCGTCGATGTGGTCGACGTCGGCGTAGTGCGAGCTGACGGTGCAGCCGAGGTGGCCGCAGTGGCACTCCATGAGCTTCACCGCGATGCGGGCGCCGCCGGTGAACAGGCGTCGCTTGCGTCCCATGTTCAACACGACCCCGTCGTCGTCGACCACGATCCTGCGGACGTAGCCCTGCATCGTGGCCTGGAACACGACCTCGGGCGGGATGGGTATTCCGGTGTCGGTCTCGCAGCGCATCTTGGTGAGGTCGGATGCGTCGATGTCGTCGGGGAACGGAATGAGGCGGTGTCGGGCCAGCAGAACTTCGTGGGTGTGCTGGTCGACGAGGATGTTGACGATCGGCTCCGGTGCCCGGCTTCCCGGGGGCGCGGACACGGCGAGTCGGAAGATCTCGTGAAGCGCGTCGAAGCGTCGTTGAGCGTCGGTCCGGGGCAGCAGTGAGGCGGGTGCGTCGGGCCCGTGCAACTCCGTGCGGGCGGCGACGTCCTTTCGGAACTCGGCTTCGACGAATTGTTCGAAGATTCCCAGCATCTCGGCGGTCGTGAGCGCGGAGCCGCCGCTGGCGGTGAGGTCGATGGCGCCGTCGCGCTCGTGCAGCGCTGCTGTGCGGTGGTCCTCGTTGGCTTCGTCGTCGAGTGCGGCGCCGTCTTCGTCGGCGAGCGATTCCCAGCGTCGTACAACGCGCCGGAAGTCGTCGAAGGGCAGCTGTTCACCGTGTTCGAGCAGGATGTCGAGCACGTCGCCGATCTCGCTGCCACAGCGCGGGTTGCGCGCCGCCCGGGCCAATTCCGCAACTTGCGCTGTGCCGACGTGGCCGGCGAGCAGTGCGTCGCCGACGACCTCGTGCTGGTCGAGCAGACCGGCGACCTTCTTCGCGCCGGCGACCTGGACGCCCGACCAGTTCAGGTTCGCACGCAGCCATCCAGCAACGCCGTGGTGCCCGTCGTCGCGAGGAACACGCCTGGCCTGAGCGAGCGAAATCAGCGCGGAGGTCTCGGCCTCGATACGCCGGCGCTCCAGCTCCAGGTTGCGCAGGCGCTCGGTGACGCCGTCGTTGTCGAGCTGTTGAAGCTCTTCGACCAGCGCGGCGAACATGAGAAAAGGGTAGCAAACAACAGTACGATAAACAAGCGCTAATCGAACAAGTGTCTGTTCGGACCGGGATCCTCGGAACGGTGTCCTACGATCGTTGACGGCACCGTTGCGAACCTGCAGGAGGACCTCATGTTGGAAGCACTCACGGATCTCCCCGAAGGGGTCATCGGTTTCGAAGCTGTTGGCGAGGTCACGTCGGCCGACTACGAGCAGACGCTCGACCCCGCGATCGACGCCATCGACGGTCCGGTGCGATTCGTCTATGTCCTCGGGGAGCGCTTCGACGGCTACACCGCCGGCGCCGCATGGCAGGACGCCAAGACGGGGGTCGAGAAGATGCGCAAACTGCACCGGGTCGCGGTGGTCACCGACACCGACTGGGTGCGCCACGCATTGGGCATGTTCGGGTGGATGATGCCCGGGAAGTTCGAGATCTTCGGCCTCGACCACCGCAGCGACGCCATCGCCTGGGCCGCCGCCGACTGACGAGGAGACTCGAATCCGATTCTCACGACGCGGCCGCCACGAGCCAGGTCATGACCACGACGACGAACCCGAGCGTGATCATCTCGGCTGGTAGTCCGGCCCTGGCCTACTGTCGACCGGGTCGTCGATCGAAGGGGAAACATGCGCGGGAGTCGAGTGAGTTCGGGTGCAGCTTTGGTTGCGCTGGGAGTGGTTGTGTCGTTGGTGGCGGCAGCGTGCTCGAGCGACGGCGACTCGTCGTCGCCGACGACGACCGAAGCGCCGGCGGCAACCGAAGCGCCGACCGCGACCGAGCCCGACGAGGTCAGCGCCGCGACCACCGATCCGGCGGTGACGATCACCGAGGATCGTGCCTACTACATCTTGCCGCCGGGCAACTACGGCGGTCTGCCGGTCACCGACAATTCGCTCGACCAACTGCCGCTGTACGACGGCCTCACCCCGCTGCGCGGTGACATCACCGACGCCGACATCGACGAGCTCTTCCTCGCGGCGAACTTCGAACCGGTCGGCGCCACCACCGAGGAGCCGACCGGACGACCCGGAACGACGATCCTGTACGACTCCTTCGGCGTCCCCCACATCACCGGCGAGACTCGCGAGGACCTCGCGTTCGGCGCTGGTTGGGTGACCGCGCGCGACCGCGCCCTGTTGCTCGAACTCGGTCGAGGGCCCGCTCGTGTCGCAGTCGCCGACGTGCCCGGCATCGACGCGTTCTCGCTCGTCACCAGCGCACAGCCGTTCGTGCCGAGCGCGGCGACCGAACAACTCGTCACCGATCAGGTGCAGCTGATCCTCGACACCTACGGCGACGAGGGCGAGGAGATCATCGCCGATGCGCAGGCGTACGTCGACGGTGTGAACGCATATCGCGACGCCAACGACGTGGAGGGCGAGCCGTTCACCGTCAATGACGTCGTGGCAGTCACGGCATTCATCGGGTCGATCTTCGGTGCGGGCGGTGGTGCGGAGGCAGGCAACGCCCAGTTTCTCTCCGGGCTGCAGGAAGTGCTCGGCGACGACCAGGGCCGAGCCGTGTGGGAAGACTTCATGCCGTTCGACGATCCGGAAGCACCGACCACCATCGAGGAACGATTCGAGTACGGGACGTTCACCGGCGGCGACGTGACCGGCTCGGTCGTCATTGACGCCGGGTCGCTCGTTTCGCTCGATCCCCGAGACGATGCATCGACGCCGCAGGGCATCGTTCGCCCGGCGGCCGGTGACGCGGCAACAGACTCGGTCGTCTACGGCGCCGCAGCCGGCCCACGATCGCGGACTGCCTCGAACTGGCTGACCGTCGATCCCGACGCGTCGGTCGACAACACGACCCTTGCGGTGATGGGCCCGCAGCTCGGCTACTACTACCCCGAGATCGTCCAACAGATCCACCTCAGTGGTCCCGGCATCGAGGCGCAGGGCGCCGCGGTGCCCGGTCTTGCGATGTACCTCCTGATCGGTCGCACCGAGGACTACGCCTGGAGCCTCACGTCGGCGAATCAAGACGTGCGCGACGTGTACGCCGAGATCCTCTGCGAGCCCGACGGGTCGACGCCGACGGTCGAGTCCGATCACTACGAGTACGACGATGAGTGTGTGCCGTTCGAGATGTTCGATGCCGGCACCCTCGGTGATGTTCCCATCGTCTATCCCACCTCGGTGCACGGCCCGGTCGTCGGGACGGCAACTTCCGAGGGGCGACCGGTGGCGTTGACGAGCAAGCGATCGACGTTCGGTCGTGACGGTCTGAACCTGGCAGCGCTCAAGGACATGACCGAGGGCGACGCCGACACCACGGAGCACTTCTTCGAGTCGGCCGACAAGTTCGGCTTCACGTTCAACTGGGGCTACGCCAATCGCGCGGGCATCGGCTACTTCGCATCGGGACGGCTCCCCGTCCGGGCCGAGGGCCTCGACCGTCGCCTCCCCACGCTGGGAACCGGCGAGTACGAATGGCAGGGCTTCTTGGAACAGGACGACAAACCGCACACCGACGCCAGCCCGACGGGGCGCCTGTTGAACTGGAACAACCAGTCGGCGCCCGGATTCATGCACGGCGACGACAATCAGTACGGCTCGGTGCAGCGCGTGGAGAACTTCGACCAGTGGCCCGACGATGTCGACCTCGCCGGTGTGGTCGGTGTGATGAACCGTGCGGCGACCGAGGACGTCCGCTCGTCGGTCTGGCCGGTGATCAGCGAGGTGCTCGCCGGCGGTGAAGCGCCGACCGCGCTCGCCGCTGAGGCGGTCGCCACGCTCGACGAGTGGGCTGCCGATGACGCACCGCGCCTCGACGCCGACGACGACGGGTTCTACGACAGCCCTGGGCCGTTGTTGCTCGACGAGATCTTCGAGGCGGTCGACGCTGCCGTCCGGGAACCGGTGCTGGGCGAAGCGATCGCCGCCGGTGTCGACTTCCGCGGCATCGACGACGCCAGTTTCGTCGACAAGGATCTGCGCACGGTGCTCGGCGAACCCGTCGAGGGTGAGTTCAACGTCGCCTACTGCGGTGCAGGGGACCTCGACGCATGCCGCGAGTCGCTTTGGGCTGCCGTCGACGACGAGGTCGGTGCGCTGGCGGCGGAGCGGGGAGCCGACATCAGTCGATGGCTTCCCGTGGGGTTGCGGTTGACCTTTGCCCCCGGCCTGATCGAGGCCGACTTCCGCGCCACGAATCGCCCGACGTTCCAGCAGGTTCTCGAGTTCGCACCGCGCTGACGAACTCTGACTCAGTGCGACCAGTCGGCCCGAAGTTCTGCGTCGTCGAGCAGGTGGGCGAAACAGGGCGACTCACCACCGAGTTCGTTCGCAGGCCGTGGCGTCGTGGACCCGTCGCCGGCCAACCGACACACATGGGCGAGTTCGGGTGTTTCTGGCACCTGCACGATCTCCCCGTTTCCGGCGACCTGCCAGCCGCGTAGCGAGCCGCGCAGCAGCTCCACGATCACATCTGAGTCGTCGTGGTCGTGGTCGACCTGGATGCATCCGTGCGCGGCATCGAGGCGGACCGCACGGACTCGGGGCAGATCTCGGAGTTGATCCTGGATGGCGTTGAGACACTCGGCGCAGTTGGCATTGTGCAGTTGGATCAGGGTTCGCATCCCTTAATTAATACAGTGATATGTAGATTTAATCAAGGTCGCCGATATTCTCGTGACATGTCGAAGCCACTGCTGCCGACCCGGATAGTCGTCCGATGAGCACCCAACAGGTGCAGGCCCGGGCGCTCGGTGATCCGACCAGGCACTCGATCTTCCGCTATGTCGCTTCCCAGCGACGACCGGTCGATGTGGCGGAACTGACCGCCCACGTCGGCCTGCACCACAATGCCGTTCGCCAGCACCTCGGCCGACTCCTCGACGCAGGGTTGGTCGAGGAAGCGACGGCGCAACCGCAGGGACGTGGTCGTCCTCGGCTGGTGTACACCGTGGCGCCGAACGTCGACAGCCGCTGGGGCGTCGTCGGTCCGTACCAACAACTGACCGTACTGATGAGTGAGATCATCCGCAGCGGTGATTCCCCGATCGTCGTCGGTGAGCGTGCGGGTCGGGCAGCGATCGGTGACGCAGCTGTCGCGTCGGATCGGGCTGCCGGCGCCACGGACGTTCTCGTCGAGGAGATGGCGCGCTTCGGCTTCGAACCGACGTTGACGCGGCGGGACGACGAGGTGGACATCGTCCTGCATGTGTGCCCGTTCGAGACGACTGCGGTGGTCGATCCCGACACCGTGTGCGGCCTCCACCTCGGCATCGCCCGCGGCGTCGCCGCTGCCTGGGGCGGTCTCGTCGTGGACGAGCTCGTCCGCAACGATCCGCGTGACGCTCAGTGCGTGCTGCGCTGCCACGCAGAAACCCGACAACCCATCGAAGATCCGACACCACGAAGGAGCCACTCATGACTGCGATCACCGAAACCTTCACGCTCGCCGACATCGTCACCACCCATCCGTCGCTCGCACGCGAACTCGAACGGCGCGACCTCGACTACTGCTGTGGCGGTTCCACCACGCTCGAAGCGGCATGCCGCGCCAACGGGCTCGACGTTGCAACGGTGATCGGCGAACTGGCCGTCGCGTCCTCCGAGTCCCCGAGCGAGTCGTGGTCGACGATGGGCCTCGTCGAGCTGGTCGACCACATCGAGGCAACCCATCATGCGTATCTGTGGGTCGAGATGCCACGTCTGTCGGCACTGCTCGACAAGGTTGTCTCGGTCCACGGTGAACGACACCCGGAACTCGCTGCGATCAACGACTGCTACTCGACGATTCGCGCCGATCTCGAACCACACCTCACGACGGAGGAACGCGAGGTGTTCCCGATGATCCGCGAGCTCGCCATCGCTGGCACCGCTTCCTCGTTCCACAACGGGTCGCTGCGCGATCGGATCTCGGTGATGCTCAGCGAACACGACACCGTCGGCGATCTGCTCCGCCAACTCCGCCAGCTCACCGACGGCTATCAGCCGCCAGCCGACGGTTGCGAGTCGTATGCGGCCCTGTTTGCCGGTCTCGAACAACTCGAAGCCGACACCCATCTCCACATCCACAAGGAGAACAACCTGTTGGTCCCCGCCGTCGTCGAGGTCGAGCGACGTCTCAGCGCATGATCGTCCACCCGCTCACCGACGACGAGCTGGCCCAACGCCACGATCTCGTCGACCGCGACGACATCGACCTGCTGGTTCGATCGTTCTACCGCTACGCCGCAATGGACGAGCTGCTCGGCCCGATCTTCGCACGTGCCGGCGTCGATTGGCCGTCGCACATCGAAACCCTCACCGACTTCTGGGCCTGGCAACTGCTCGGCGAGCGCGGCTACGACGCCAACCCGCTCCGAGCGCACGAACCCGTGCACGCCCGCACCCCGTTTCGCCAGGCGCACTACGACCGCTGGCTCGAGCTGTTCCACAGCACGGTCGACGAGTACTTCGTCGGGGCCACCGCCGACGTCGCGAAGTCCCGAGGCGCCAAGATGATCTCGGCACTGCGGCGCCTCCTCTCGGGCTCGCACGCACCCGCGACCGAGCCGATCCAGCCGATCTGGGCCGTCGGCGCGAAGGACGCCGGTCGCTGACCTCGGTCGGGCCGGTCAGAGACCCGTTCCAGACCGGGGCGCCGCTTCGCGATGAAGGCGGCGCGCGCTTCGGTGGTGTCGCCGGTGGCACTGCACATGATCTGCGTGCGGTTCTCGATGTCGAGCGCGTGACGCAACGACGGTGCGTCGAGCGTCTGCCACATCGTCTCCTTGGTCATCCACGTCGCGAACGGCGCATTCGCTCGGATCAATCGGGCGGTGTCGAGGGCGCGGTCGATCAGTTGGTCGGGCTCGACCACGGCGGCGACCAGCCCGATGCGTTCGGCCTCGGTGGCATCGAAGATGCGCGCCGTCAGCAACAGCTCGGCCGAGCGTGATGCGCCGACGAGGCGTGGCAGGAAGTAGCTGGTGCCCATGTCGCAGTTCGACACGCCGATCTTCAGGAAGACCGCTCCGAACGTGGCGGCGCTCGACGCGAACCGGATGTCGCAGGCCAGGCCCAGGGCGAACCCGCCACCGACCGCCGGCCCGTTGACTGCAGCAATCCAAGGTTTGCGCGACCGGTGGATGCGTTCGTGCAGCGTGGCCAGGTGGTCCTGCCACATGAAGGCGCCGACCGTGCGCCTCACCCCGTCGGCTCCCGGAGCCGTGCCCTGGTCCTGTAGGTCGAGCCCGGCGGAGAACCCACGGCCGGCGCCGGTGACGATCACCGCCCGCAGCTGCTGGTCGAGATCGACGGCGCTCACCACCTGATCGAGTTCGGTGACCATCGTCGAGGTGATCGCGTTGAGTCGGTCGGGCCGATTCAACGTGACGAGCGCGATGCCGTCATCGACCTCGGTGACCTCGATGGTGTCGAACGAGTTGGTGGGGATCGCCATCGGTCCATGATGACCAGGGGCTGCTCCCGACGACGATCCCGGGCGGGTCAGATCCGTTCGGCGCGCAGCGTCGAGCGGCGCACCTTGCCCGCCTCGTCGCGTAGGGCTTCGTCGACGAACTCGATCGACCGCGGCAACTTGTAGGTCGTCAGTCGTTCGGCGAGGAACGCGAGGAGTTCGGCCTCCGTCACCTCGTCGGGATCGGCTTGGACGATCGCATGCACGTCGTTGCCGCGATCGTCGTTCGGCAGTCCGATCACCGCGCACGAGTGCACGGCCGGATGTTCTCCGATCGCCGCCTCGACCTCAGCTGGATAGATGTTCGCGCCGCCCGACAGGATCATGTCCTGGACTCGATCGCCCAGATACAGGTAGCCGTCGGCGTCGAACCAGCCCATGTCGCCGAGCGACTCCCAACCGTCTCCGAGCGTGCGTGCGTCGGCGCCGACGTAACGGTAGGTCGGCGCTTCGCGTGACGACCGCATCCACACCTCGCCCTGTTCGCCGACCGGCAGGTCGTTGCCGAACTCGTCGCAGATCTTGATCTCGCCGGACGACACCCGCCCGACCGAACCCCGGTGAGCCAGCCACTCCGTGCCGGTGATGATGGTCGCTGCCTGCGCCTCGGTGCCGGCGTACAGCTCGAAGATCCGCTCGGCGCCGAGCCAGTCGATCCAGGCCTCCTTCAACCACGGCGGGCAGGGCTCCGCGAGATGCCACACCACCCGCAGCGACGACACGTCGTAGCCCAGCCGGACGTCGTCGTCGAGGCGCAGGATCCGCTTCATCATCGTCGGCACGAGATAGACGACGTCGACGCGGTGGCGTTCGATCGACACGAGCACCGCCTCGGCATCGAAGCGGGGGAGCACCACGACGTGGTTGCCCTGGAGCAGTGCCTGGCACGACCACACGGCAGGACCATTGTGATACAGCGGACCGGGAACGAGCATGCAGCCGCCGGGGATGATCGCCAACGGCGGCGGCGCCTCGGTGTCGAACAGGGCCGGGTCGCCGGACACGATCAGCTTGGGACGCCCGGTCGACCCGCCAGACGTCGGTGCCTTCCACGCCGGCGAGACCGCGTCGGGGAGCGCCTCGTCGGTGAACTGGGGAGGGGGTTCGTGGCCGAGCGGTAGATGCACGATCGAGTCGGGCAGGAGAGCGAACGCCTCGTCGGGAGCACCGACGACCACGGTCGACCCTGCCAGTTCGACGATCGCTGCCAGTTCGCGGCTCGGCAGCTTCGCCGACACCGGCTGCGGGATCGCACCGAGCTTCCAGCACGCCACGTACGCAACGAACCAGTCGACCGAGTTGGGCACGGCGACCGTGACGAACGAACCCTCGCCGACCCCATGGGAACGCAGTTCGTGTGCGAGCCGATTCGATCGCGAGTCGAGCTGCGCTCTCGTGAGCGTGACCTCATTGCACGTGACGGCGGGCGCGTCGGGCGCCTCCTGCGCGAGTGCGCCGAGCCGAGCAGGAAACGACAGGATCACGATTCGGGCCCCCTTGCCAATCGATTGGACCGCAGTGTGCCAGCCCGGCAGGTTCGTGGAGAACCCGAACTGTCCTGGCTGACAACGTCGCACTGGAACCATTCCTCACAAAATATTTATCCGTTCACACATTTCTAGTTGTATGAATTAGAATTCCGGTATTAGAGTGACGCCGATGTCTGGAGTCCTCGTCGCTGTCCCCGCCCTGCCGTTGCTCGCAGCGCTCGTCATTCGACTCGGCAGCCTGGCGCCTCGCACCGTTGCTCGTCTCGTCGTCGCCGCGAGTGTTGTGGCGACGATCGGAGCCGCAGTGCTGCTGGTCTCGGTGGGTATCGACGGCCCGGTCGACGCCGTGATCACCGACTCCGACGGAGTTGCGATCGTCGGGCTGATGGCCGACCGGGTCGGTGCGATCCTGCTGCTGCTCACCAGCTTCGTCGGCCTGATCGTCCAATCGTTCGCTTCGCGCTCGTTGCTCGGAGACCCTCGCGCCACTCGTTTCCACATGCTCGCTGCTGTACTCGCCAGCGCCACGGCGCTCGTCGGTGTCGCGGCCACAGGTTCCGGCCTGTTGGTCGCCTGGGTCGCGACGAGCGTCACCCTCGTCGCACTCCTCGGCCACAAGGCGCCCTGGGCCGCGGCGGTGCGTTCACAGCGGCTGACTGCGCGCAGCTTGCTGATCGGTGACGCGGCACTGGTGCTCGGGATCGTCGTCGCCATCGTCGCCGTCGGCGACCTCGACCTGCGCAACATCGGAGCTGCCGCAGCCTCCCTCGATGCCGAGTCGATCGGCTCGGTCAGCGTGCTCACGATGGTTTCCGTGTGTCTCGTCGTCGCCGGCGTTGCACGATCGGCGCTCGTGCCACTGCACACCTGGCTACCGTCCACGCTCGCCGCGCCGACGCCGGTGTCGGCGTTGCTGCACGCCGGCGTGATCAACGGTGCCGGCGTGCTGCTCATCCGATTCTCGACGGTGTTCGCCTCGTCGGTCAGCGCGATGGCGGTGGCCTTCGCCGTCGGCATCGCCACCGCACTCTTCGCAACCGCAATCATGCTCGTGCGCACCGACGTGAAGGGCGGTCTGGTCTGGTCGACGTCCGGGCAGATGGGCTTCATGGTCGTACAGCTCGGCGTCGGCGCCTTCGCCGCCGCCCTGTTCCACATCGTCGGCCACGCCCTCTACAAGGCGGCGATGTTCCTCGGTGCCGGCGGTGCGATCTCGGCGCACAGCCGCCAGACACGGCGCCCTCACCTCGGACGAGCGGACGAGGCAGTCCTGCGATCGCCGGCGACGCGTGTTGCCGTCGGCCTGCTGGCACCGCTCGCTGCCTTCGCTCTGGCCCTGTGGATCATCGATCCGCACCTGACCGCATCGGCCACGATCCTGATCGTCGTGTTCGGTGCGCTGTCGGTCGGCCGCGCAGCCAACGGCTGGATGTCGGCAGCCCCCTTCGCAGCCCTGCGCACGATCGCCATGGCCATCGCTGGTGCCGTCGTGGCGACGTTCGCCTACGTGGGTGGCATCGCACTGTTCGAAGGATTCGTCGCCGACGTCGTGCCGTACGACGTACCTGCGGCTGTCGGGCCGCTGTGGGTCGTGGCGGTCCTCACGGCGATCGGTGCCGTCGTCGCGACCATCACCCTCGCCCCTGGTCCAGCGCGGTGATGCGCTGCGACGCCAGGTGTACGCATGGCTGTTGAGCACGAGCACGCCGGTCGCCGTGCCCCGCACCGCGTCGTCCACCTCGCCGACCTCTCCGGTCGACGCCGCCTCGGCCGTTGCCCGTCCCGCCGAACTCGCCACCGCAGGAGATCTCGCATGACCACCCAGCTCGCTCCTTCGGCGCTCTCCGCCAGCGACCGTAGCCGTCTCGTCGCCGACGTCTCGACTGCCGGCTCGATAGCCGCCCCGTACTGGCCATTGACGGCGTTCGTCGCGGTGAACCCGCTGGGCGGCCTCACCGACCTGGCCTTCGCCGACGCCACCGCCGCCGCTCGCGGCTGGTTCGGCGCTCGCACGCACTTGCCGCTCGAGGCCTACCGCGCCGAGCACGCCCGCGGCACCGTGACCGACGCCGACCTCGATCGGGCGATCCTTCGCCACGATCCTTCGCTCGGCGATCGCCAGCCGCTCGACGTCGGTGGCATTCGGATGGACCCGGTCGAGCTCGTGCGTTGGGATCTTCTGCACGGACCGGTGGCCGAACCCCTCCCGCCGCGTCGGACCGCAACGGTCGCCGACGCACTCGACGAGATCATGACGG
The DNA here is from genome assembly GCA_963828415.1 of Ilumatobacteraceae bacterium. Classification (GTDB taxonomy): domain Bacteria; phylum Actinomycetota; class Acidimicrobiia; order Acidimicrobiales; family Ilumatobacteraceae; genus Sva-07. The sequence continues at coordinate 167,286 of CAWHEI010000004.1, read as the reverse complement.
GATGGTGCGCAGCGTTCGTCGACGAGACACACACGCCGTGGCAGATGCCGGACCGCACTCACGGCTTCTACCGCGCCTGGCTCGCCGTCGCCGGCTCCGACCGGCGCCTTGCCACCGTGATCGGACGCGACGCCCACGCTCGGCTCGCGACGCTCCCCGACGACCCCGCCGAACTGCTCGACCTGGTCCTGCGCACACGGGACATCTCCGACGGCGCTCGCATCGCGGCGCTGCGGACCTGGATCCTGCGCACCCCCGGTTGGGCGGGATTCGCACGATGGTGCGACCAGTGGGCACCGGAAGATCGTGAGGGAATGCGCTTGCGCATGCTGGACCTGGCTGCGGTCCGCGCCGCGATGGACCACCTCGCCCCCGAACAGCTCGATCTGTCCGGGCCCGACGACCCCGCCGCGCCCGACAGCGCAGCGGCTCGCCTCGAGCGGCGCGTCGACGCAGCGATTGCGGCCGTCGGCGGCGATCAACGTGAGGCGATCGCCGAGTTGCTCGGCCCGATCGACGACGATGACCGAGTGGCCATCTGGCTCGCAGCGCACGAATGGAACTTCCGCGACCGGCTGCTCGCCCGACTCACCGGGCCCGTGGCCGCACCAGCCACTGCCCGCCCCGACGCGCAGCTCGTCTTCTGCATCGATGTTCGTTCGGAGGGATTCCGTCGCCAACTCGAAGCGCTCGGCGCGTACGAGACCTACGGCTTCGCCGGGTTCTTCGGCGTGCCGGTGCGTTGGCGACCGTTGGGTTCGCCCGTGGCTCAGGCCCGGTGCCCGGTGCTGGTGTCGCCACGCCACGAGATCGCCGAAGTCGCCGTCGACCCGTCCGACAGTGCGGCCGCCGGCTACCTGTCGGCGTGCTCGGCAACCGCCGGCCTGCACGACGCCTTCTACGCGGCGAAAGGTGGGATCGCATCGCCCTTCGCACTCGCCGAGTCCGCCGGCTGGTTCGCCGGCCCGGTCGCCGCCGCGCGCACCCTTGCGCCGCCACGAACCTCGCTCGACACCAGCGGCACCGCCAAGCGCCCGTGGTGGAAACCATTCGGCGCCGCCCCGCGCACCGCGCCGGTCGTCGATGAGTTCGCAGGTGCCAGCCAGCACTCCGGGCTCTCGTTGGAGGAGCGCACGCTGTTCGCCGAGGCGATCGTCACCACGATCGGCATGGCCGAGTTCGCCCAGGTCGTGGTGTTGTGCGGTCACGGCAGCGAGACCACGAACAATCCGCACGCCTCGTCGCTCGACTGCGGTGCGTGCGGCGGTGCGCCGGGTGGCGCAAGCGCGAGGATCGCGGTGGCGATCCTCAACGATGTCGAGGTGCGCGCTGGGCTCGTCGAGCGCGGCATCCCGATCCCGGCCGACACCTGGTTCGTCGCCGCCGAGCACGACACGGCGGCCGACGTCGTGACGATCTTCGATCGCGACACCATTCCGGCGGCCGCGCGGACAGCGGTCGAGGCGCTGCAACGTGATCTCGACGTCGCCGGTGAGCGCAACGCGCTCGACCGGGCTCAGCGCCTGCCGGGCAGCGTCGCACGGGTTCGCGACCGCGGGCGCGACTGGGCGCAGGTGCGACCCGAATGGGGACTCGCCGGCAACGGCGCCTTCATCATCGGTCCCCGATCGATGACCGCCGAACACGACCTGCGCGGCCGTTCGTTCCTCCACAGCTACGTGGCCGAGCGCGACCCGGACGGTGTGGCACTCGAGACGATCATGACGGCGCCGCTCGTCGTCGCACAGTGGATCTCGTCGCAGTACTACTTCTCGACCGTCGAGCCCGAGATCTTCGGCGCCGGCGACAAGATGCTGCACAACCCGGTCGGTGGCATCGGCGTCGTCGTCGGCCAGTCCGGCGATCTCGCGGTCGGTCTTCCGATGCAGTCGGTCATGCTCGGCGAGCAACGCGCTCACGATCCGCTCCGCATCCTCGCCGTCGTCCAGGCTCCGCTCGATCGCATCGAAGGGATCATCCTGCGCAACAGCGGTCTGCGGCAGTTGGTCGAAGGCGAGTGGATCCACGTCGTGGCCCGTGCCAGCGACAACGATGCGTGGTCGTTGCGCACACCGAGCGGCGGCTGGGAGCCCTGGCATCTCGCCGGCGACTCGATGACCGATCACCGCACGTCCCTCGCCACCGCCGACCTCTCGACGCCTCTGTCGATCTGAAATGGAGACACCCATGACCACCTGGACCGACCTTCCCGCCATGGCCAAGATCGAAGTCGTCGTCGACGGCGACGACGTGCCCGCCGTGCGTGATCTCTTCCTCGACGCCGGCTCGACCGGCTACACCGCAGTCACCGGCCTGTCCGGTTTCGGGCACGGTGGACACCACCACGGTCGACTGCTGTTCAACGATCGTGCCAGCCTGTCGATGCTGATCACCGTCGTGCCGATCGATCGCGCCGAGGGTCTGATCGCCGGCATTCGCCGCCTCTTGGAGAACCGCAGCGGCGTGTTCTTCGTCAGTGAAGTCCACGTGAGTCGACCCGACTACTTCACCTGATGCGTTCAGCCGATTCGCTGCGAGACTGACACCGTGCACGCCATCATCGACACCGAATCCGTCAATCCGGTCCTCAACGAGATCCTCAAGGCCGAGCTGTCCGGTGTGGTGCGCTACACCCACTACTCGCTGGTGATCACCGGCCCGAACCGGTTGCCGCTGGTCGACTTCATGAAGGCGCAAGCCGCTGAATCGCTGCTGCACGCCCAACAGGCCGGCGAGATCCTCACCGGCCTCGGCGGGCACCCCGAACAGGGAATTGCGGAGATCGACGAGTCGCACGACCACGCGATCGAAGCAATCCTCAAGGAGTCGATCGGTCACGAGCGGCGCGCGCTCGACCTCTACCGCCAGCTGTTGGGGCTGACCGAGGGCAAGTCGATCTATCTCGAGGAGTACGCCCGCGGCCAGATCGGCCAGGAGGAACTCCACGTGATCGAGATGAACAAGCTCCTGCGCGACTACTCCATCGACTGAGCAGGAACCATCACGGTCATGGCGAAGGCAGCCGACATCGGTCTGTGCACGGGCAAGGACTGTCGCAAGGCGGACGGCTTTCGGACCACCGAGCGCGAGTTACGACGCTGTGGCAGCGTGCGCGAGCTTGCCTGCCTCGACGTGTGTGATGGCCCGGTCGTGGTGTTGGGCGTGCGAAGCGATGCGCCGGTGGTGATCGAACGGGTCAACAACCGCGCGCTGGCGCTCGACGTCGTCGATCACGTCACCGAGGGCGCCGACCTGACGCCACGCCTGCGCAAACGGGTCCTGTCCGGCTCGAAACGAGCCAAAGCCCGCCGCCGCATCACCCGCGCGACGTAGGGCGTCAACCCACCCCGCGATGAGCGAACCGACCGAATACGGCGGTTTCGCTCATCGGAACTCGCGCGAATCGGTCTGCGGTGAGCGAACCGACCGTATACGGCGGTTTCGCTCATCGCTGGCGAACGGGAAGTGCGGGTCAGGCGACGCGGGCGACGTGGAACGCGGGGATGATTCGTGGCGCAGCGGACGTGACGTAGTCGCCGAACTGGGGCATCAGCTCCGCCTGGGAACGCAGCTTCGCCTGGCCCTCGTCCTCGGGGAGTTCCGTCACGTCGGCGGTGAACGTCTCGGTGCCGTACTCGACGGTGATCTGCGGGTGTGCCTTGAGGTTGTAGTACCAGTCCGGGTTGTCGGGAGCGCCGCCCTTGGAGGCGAACACGTACAGGTCGTCGCCCTCGACGAGCGCGACCAGCGGCGTCTCGCGCAGCTCGCCGGACTTGGCGCCGATCGTGTGCAGGATGACGAGCGGGGCATCGCCGAATTGAGCGGCCTTGCCGCCGTTGGCGCGGAACTCGGCGATGATCTGGGCGTTCCAATCGTTCATGGGACGATCCTACCAGGTTGCTTGCGAACACAAACGAAACTTGCATTGTAATCATGTAATTAATCCTGTAGGGTCGAGCCATGACATCGACTGATTCCTCCATCGCCGCCTGGCTGCACGGCCGCCTCCCCGACACCTGGACATCGACCCCCGCCGAGATCACCATCGACCGCGACGAGATCACGATCCTGCTCACCGTCTCCGAACCCGAACTCGCAGATGATGCCTCCGACACCGACCGCGCGGAAGCCATTGCAGGGCGGGCTTCCGGTTTCCGTGAGGACACTCGCGATGCCCGGATGCAGGTGGCCCGTGAAGCAGAGCATCGCTTCGAGCGCAAGGTCGCCTGGGGCATCAGGATCGGCGACCGTACTGAGTTGTTCACGCACCTGGCCGTGCCGGTGATGACCCGCCTCCGTCAGCCCGAACGAATGGTGCTCGACACACTCGTCGCGGCCAACGTCGCCCGCTCACGTGCGGACGCCCTCGCCTGGTGCGTCCGCCTCGTCGGCCAGCACACCGGCGACTGGTTGTCGGAACTCCGCGACGCCATGCAGGCGGTCGATCGACTGCGAGCGGAGGGCCCCACAACGGTGTGATGGTCCATGCGCGGAGGGTGGACGTCTGCGACGCTGGGTCCGTGAGCACTGAGTTCGGCGTACGTCGCGGCAAGGTCTTCCCCGCGTCCAAGGCGCGATCGCTGCTGAACCCGGCCCGCCGCCTCGTGCAGCCTCCGAGCAGGGTGGTCGACAAGATCGGTCTCGCCAGCACGGCGCGAGTGCTCGAGATCGGCTGTGGACCTGGGTACTTCAGCCCGGCGCTTGCCGGTGCAGTCCCGCAGGGTCAGGCAGTGCTGGGCGACCTCCAACATGCGATGCTCGATCTCGCCCGCGAACGGCTGTCGGGTCACGAGCGAGCATCGACGGTTCAGCTCGATGCGATCAGCCTGCCGTTCCGCGCGGAGCAGTTCGACGCAGTCCTCGTCGTGCTGATGCTCGGCGAGGTACCTGAGCGGCAGCGTTGTCTGTCGGAATGTCGCCGTGTGCTCCGCCCGGGCGGCGTCGCTCTCTTCGCCGAGAGCCGACGCGATGGCGACTTCATCTCCCGGCCCGAGCTGCAGGCCCTCGTGGAACCGAACGGCTTCCAACTCGACATCGTTCGGGGGTGGTTCTGGGAGTACACCGCTCGGTTCCGAGCAGTGTGACCGGCGGCGTGATCCCGTCGGTCAGTCGTCGATCCGACGCTCGAACACGAACTCGTATTCGAGGTAGTCGTTGAGGTGTTCGTTGCCAGGCAGTGGCGCGGTGAGCTGCGACGCCTGCAGCAGCATCCAGCCGTCTCGCAGCGCCGCCACGCCGTTTGCGTAGGGCGGCTTCGAGTCGGGGAGTGACGGTCCGGAACCGTCGGTGCCGTCGTGGAACGCCCAGCCCACCGTGCCCGAATCGAGGGCGGAGCCGTTGGCCCACAGGTACAGGATCTGCTGACGCTGCGTCACGATCCGACCAGGGCCGCTCGACCTTCGAGCCGAGTCAGGTAGTGATCGACGTCGTAGGTGTCGTCGCCGGTGAGGTAGCGCCAGAGCTTGGCGCGTTGGATCTGTTCGTTGCGGTAGTCGGTGATGCTCATCCACGGGTGCATCGTTCGTAGGATCTGCGCCACGCTGTCGGGGAGCATCCGGGCGAAGACATGGTCGGACGGCGGGTTCTGGAGTTCCGCGAGGTCGTCGGTGTTCCAGAGCCGGACCTGCGGCACCGTCGGGTTCAGGCGCACCTTGTGCATCCACCGGTCGGCGTCGCCGTGGTTGGGTTGGCCCGCATGCCACAACCCGTGATGGAACACGACAACGGTGCCTGCCGGCCCGGCGAACTGCTTCTCGCCGGCGATGTGCTGATATCGGTCGAGCCCCGACGAACGGACGCGGCGGAGGTGGCTGCCGGGAACGAAGCGAGTGCCGCCCTCGCCGGGTGCCACGTCGTGTGGGTACCAGAACAGCTGGACATCGAAGGTGGTGTCCGGCGAATCGGTGACGGCGTCGACGTGCAGCGGCTGGGTGTAGGTCGCGTGCGGCTGGATGTGGTGGGTGAAGTCGTGGTCGAACGTCGGGCTCGGGCCCACGAACGACTCGATGATGCCGCGGATCTGCGGCAGGCGGAGATACTCGCCGATCGCCGACGGCGCCGGATAGCACTCGTCGAGCGGCGTGCCGGTGTGCGGTGGCTTGAGTCCCTCCGGAGCGAACCGTTCGAGTTCGAGTCGCCGCATCTCCTCGATGCCGCGTTCGTTGACGTCGGTCGGCACGATCGCGTCGAACCGGATGAACCCGTTGGCCACGAACTCGGCCATCTGTCGCGTCGTCAACCGATGATCTGTCCCCATCACCGAATTCTGCCAGGTGTTGCATCAGGGGTCGGACCCCAGGTGCAACCCCGGTGGACGGTGCCGCGACGCACTGGCGGTCAGCCCGCGGCCGACTCCTCGCGGGCGAGCCGGACACGCACGCCGATCGGGGCGGTCAGCTCGTAGCCGGCGAGGTGACGCTCCTCCTCGTTCTCGCCGCCCCAGAATCCGTACTCGCGGTTGTCGCGAGCGAATTGCCGACATGGTTGCCGGACCACGCAGGCATCGCACAGCTTCTGCGCCTTGGCCTCGCGCCGGGCCCGCATCTGCGGGCGCTCGGCGACCTTGCCGAAGAACAGCTCGAGTCGGCCCTTGCAGGCGGCGTACTCCTGCCAATCGACACCCCGCGGCAGCCGGAGCGGGAGTTCGAGGTCGTCGATCTCCACCGCGCTCACGACGCACCCTCCAGTTCGGATGGCACGTCGGAGGAGATCACCGAGGCGTGCCACCGTGCTTCACGCCATCCGGCGGCGGTGCGCTTCCAGATGATCGTGGAGACGCACTCGAACGACGCAACGTGGTCGCCGACCGTGAGCGTCTGGGTGAAGTCGAGCACCGAGTACCCCAGGTCGTCCGAAGCGATTGCTTGGTAGTTGTCGATGCGGGAGTCGGTCGCGGCGCCCAGGGCGTTCAACGTGGAGAAGAGCTCGTGGAACCAGCTCTCCCACTGAGCGCGGTCACGGAGCGGTCGCGCCGTTCCCGCGGGGTCGATGTCGACGATGCCGAAGTCGTCGTCGCACAATTCGGCGAGCGTGTCGAAGTCGTGGTCTCGCACCGAGCGCAACAGCGTGAGCGTCTCGGCGAAGAAGGGAGCGTCGGCGAAGCGCTGGAAGGGTTCGTCCAGCATCGAATCGGGCGGACGGTTCGGCACCGTGGCAGTGGAGGCGATCATCGGTCGGACCTTTCGGGGTGGTGGCGGGGAAGGGGCCCGGCGTCGGCGGGGAGACCGACGCCGGGCCCGGTGCAACAGGGTCAGGCCTTCTCGGCCAGTTCGCTGGCGTCGTCGGGCACGATGAGGTTGGGATCCTCGTCGAGGGCCGGTCCGTAGCCGTCGGCACGGGATTTGGCGAGCGCAATCGCCAACACGACCAGGCCGAACAGCGGCTTCGCCAGCACATCGGCGATCGAGTAGCCGACCTGACGGGCGACCTCGGCCGTGGCTGGGTTGTCGATCAGACTGGGCAGCATGTAGGCGATCGGGTACACGCCCCACGTAGCGAGGATGATGTAACGCAGGGCGTCGACGAGCTTGCGCACCTGAGGGCTCTGGCGGTCGAGCGACCTGCCGAGCTCCACGAAGAGCACGTAGAGGATGTAGAGGAACGGGATCGTGGAGGCGATGCCCCAGAACGTGCGGGCAGCCGAATCCGGGTCGGCGATCTCGCCGGGCCAGCCGAGACCGATCATCAGCACGGCCGCGATCGTGAGCCGCACCAGCAGGCTGCGGGTCGTGCTCTTGTCGAGCTTCAGCACGATCACCAGCTCGGCGAGCAACAGCGGCACCGTGATCAGCCAGTCGACGTAGCGGTAGCCCTCGTTGAACGGTGCGACCTGGATGTACTCACCGTTGGTGAAGGCGAAGGCGGCGCCCCACGAGTCGAAGATGCGCACGTAGTGGTACGCCGCAATGGCGACCACGACCGTCGAGATGGTCACGGCCATTCGGTGGCGTGGGGCCACCTTGGATCGGACCAGGAGGAAGAAGAGAAGTGCCCCGCCCATGCAGGCGATGACGAAGGAGAACGAGTTGTACACCAGGTCGAACTGGTTCTCGCTCAGTACGAGGTCCATGACGGCTCCTTGTGATCGGCGGTTGCACCGATGCAACCGATGACGACGAAGTTAGCGTCGTTTAGTGTTAATTAGCATGACTCAGCACGAATTAAATTGCTGCGTAGGATGGCGAGGTGCCGAGCGACGAGCAGCTGGACCTGCAGGCAGCAGCTGATGAACTCGGCGTCCATTACCAAACGGCGTACCGATGGGTGCGCTCGGGGAAACTGCCCGCCAGGATGGTCGGCGGTCGCTACCTGGTCGAACGCAGTGCACTCACCGAGATGCAGACCGCCCGCCTGGCGCCGAGTACCCCATCACCACCGTCGGCACGTCGGATGGCTGCAGCTGCCGAGCGGGCACACGTTGCGCTCGTCGCCGGTGACGAAGCGGCAGCGCGTCAGCTGATCGTCGGCCTCGCCGACGAGGGCGCGCCCATCGTCGAGGTCATCCAGCAGGTGATCGTGCCCCCGCTCGTGAAGATCGGGGCGGACTGGCACGCCGGTCGCTTGACGATCTGGGTCGAACACCGGGCGTCGGCGATCGTCGAGCGCATCCTCGGTGGTCTGGCGCCAAACCCGAGGGGGCGCCGACGGGGCACGGTCATGGTCGCCGCCGTCAGCGGCGACTTCCACTCGTTGCCGACGTCGATGGCAGCGGTCGCGCTGCGCGACGACAACTGGGCGGTCGAGCACCTGGGTGCCAACATGCCGCCTGACGAGCTGCTCCGTTTCTGCGCCGAGCACGACGTCGATGTGGCCGTGCTGTCGTCGACGAATCCCGAGACCGCATCGCTCGCCGCTGAGACCGCGGACCGGCTCCGAGTGGCCGGTACACCGGTCGTGCTCGGCGGACCCGGCTCGAGCCTCGACGACCTGATCATCTCGACTCGATCAGCTGCCCGAAGCTCTGCACCAGGGGTCGAACGCCACGTGTGACACCAAGTGATTGCACCGGGTCAGACCCCGGTGCTCTCGACGACTCAGGTGGTCTGGGTGCCGACCTTGAGCTCGCGGAAGGGGACGCCGCGGTCGACCGACGGTTCGCGGGGCAGGCCGAGCACACGGTCGCCGATGATGTTGCGCTGGATCTCGTCGGTGCCGCCGGCGATGCTCGACTGGAAGCTGTTCAGCACGATGCGCTGCAACTCGGCGCCACCTTCGTCGTCGGGGTCCCAGGCGATCGAGCCGGGCCCGGCGAACTCGAGCGCCATCTCGCGGACCTTCCACGCGATGTTCGAACCGAAGAGCTTGCCGAGCGACCCGCCGGGGCCGGGGGTCTTGCCGGCCTTGAGTTCGTCGCGGGTCTTCATCGCCACGAGCGACTTGCAGGTCTCCATCGACCAGATCTTCATCATCTGATCACGCACGACCGGGTTGTCGATCTGCCCGGTGGCCTCGGCGGCCTTGCGCAGCATCTTGAAGTTCGGCTGGTTGATCTTGCCGGCGCCGGCGCCACCGATGGCGACACGCTCGTACATCAGCATCGCCGTGGCCAGGTTCCAACCGTTGTTGAGGTCGCCGACCAGCCAGTCCTTCGGGATGCGGGCGTCGGAGAAGAACACCTCGTTGAAGTGTGAACCCCCGTCGATCTGGTGGATGGGACGGATCTCGACGCCCTGGCCGCGCATGTCGAGGATGAACATCGAGATGCCGGCGTGCTTCACCTGATCGGGATCGGTGCGAGCGACCACGAGGCCGTAGTCGCTCTTGTGGGCGAGCGTCGTCCAGACCTTCTGGCCGTTGAGGACCCATTCGTCGCCGTCGAGTTCGGCTTTTGTCTGCAGGCTGGCGACGTCGGAGCCGGCACCGGGCTCGGAGAACATCTGGCACCACATGGTCTTGCCCGAGATGTTGTCGGCGAGGAAGCGCTCCTTCTGCTCGTGGGTGCCGTACTCGGCGAGCATCGGCATGCACATGCCGTGAGAGATGATGAACTCGCTGTCGGGCATCGGGTAGTTGCCCTTGACCTCGCGCCAGATCTTCTCGTGGGCGAGGGTCTTGCCGCCGCCGCCGTACTCGGCGGGCACGGGGAGACCTGCGAGCCCAGCTTCTGCCGCAGCGGCGAGGAACGCCTTCTGGTCATCGAGCGACGGGTTCTGGCCCGGAGCGAACTGCTCCATGAAGTCGACGCACTTCTGGCGGAACTCGGCGGCTTCGGCCGCGCTCAATCCCGTGGTCGATCCGGTGGCGGTGTCGGTCATGTCAGGTCCTCCAAGAAGATGTCACAGCGATCTGCAGTTGCAATACTGTATGGCATCGTACAGTATGTGTCCACACCGAACGTCATGAACACCGCCAATCTCACCACCCACGAACTCGATTCGCCGCCCTGGCTCCGTGTGGAGTCCACGTTGATGGCGACGGCGCGACTCGTCCGCATCGCGTTCGACACCCGGCTGGCACCGCTCGACCTCAACCTCACGCAGGCGTCGTTGATCGGCTACGTCCACGAGTTCGGTGCAACCACGCAGACCGATCTTGCCGACCATCTCGGCATCGGACGCGCCGCCATCGGCTCGGTGATCGACCGCCTGCAAGCTCGCGGCCTGGTCGAGCGCCAGCCGAAGTCCGACGACCGCCGGGTCTGGCTCGTCACGATCACGGCGGACGGCGCAGCCCTCGCCGACCAGATCAACGAGGTCGACCAGGTGCTGCGTGCCGAACTTCGCCGAGGCCTCGGCCGCGAGGAGCGTCAGGCCCTGGCGTGGGTGATGACCCGCCTCCAGCAGAACCTCGCCTCCGCCATCGCCAAGTCACCCGACTCGGAGCGCTCACCTCTTTCAACCACCATGTCAACCACATCAACAGGAGAACAGCAATGACCGAAGCAGTGATCGTCGACGCCATCCGCACGCCGGGCGGCAAGCGCAACGGCAAGCTCAAGGACCAGCATCCCGCCGCCCTCGCAGCGCAGGTGCTCAAGGCACTCGAAGAGCGCAACAACCTCGACCCCGCCCTGGTCGAAGACGTCATCATGGGCTGCGTCATGCAGGTCGGCGAGCAGTCGCTCAACATCGGCCGCAACGCCGTGCTCGCCGCCGGCTGGCCCGAAGAGGTCCCGTCGACCACGATCGACCGCCAGTGCGGCTCGAGCCAGCAGGCGATGCACTTCGCCGCGCAGGGCGTCATGGCCGGCGCGTACGACGTCGTCGTCGCCGCCGGCGTCGAAGTGATGACCCGCACGCCGATGGGTGCATCGGTCGTCCAGGGCATGGGCTTTCCCTTCCCGCAGGAGCAGCTCGACCGCTACAGCGAGACCGGTCTCCCGCCGCAGGGCATCGGTGCCGACATGATCGCCGCCGAGTACGGCATCACCCGTGAAGATCTCGACGCCTTCGGCGCCCTCAGCCAGCAGCGCGCCGCAACGGCTCGCGACGAAGGACGCTTCGACAACGAGATCATCCCGATCGAGGTCGAGATCGACGGCCAGACCGAGACGATGAAGGCCGACGAAGGCATCCGCGAAGGCACCACCGCCGAGACGCTCGCCAAGCTGAAGCCCGCCTTCAAGGAAGACGGCGTGATCACCGCCGGCAACTCCTCGCAGATCTCCGACGGTGCCTCCGCCGTGCTGATCATGAGCAAGGAGAAGGCCGAAGAGCTGGGCATGAAGCCCCGCGCTCGCTTCCACGCCTTCGCCGTCACCGGTGCCGACCCGGTCACCATGCTCAAGGGCCCCATCCCGGCCACGAAGAAGATCCTCGAGAAGACCGGCATGTCGATCGACGACATCGATCTCTTCGAGGTCAACGAGGCGTTCGCCTCGGTCGTGCTGGCCTGGCAGAAGGAGACCGGCGCCGACATGAGCAAGGTCAACGTCAACGGTGGCGCCATCGCCCTGGGTCACCCGCTCGGCAGCTCGGGCACCAAGCTGATGGCGACGCTGCTCAACGAACTCGAGCGCACCGGCGGCCGCTTCGGCCTGCAGGTGATGTGTGAAGGCGGCGGCATGGCCAACGCCACCATCATCGAACGCCTCGACTGACCACGTTCGGCCGCCGTGCCGAACTCCCACGAGCCGCAAATTTGCCTGGATCGTCGCGCTGAGCGCGACGATCCGGGCACTTTTCGGCACGTGACCGTTGACCAGCAGACAGCAGTGCGGGGAACGACTACCGTCGATTTCATGTCCTGGCCGGCACCAGCGTCCACCGCGGTCGTCCGCATCAGCACCGGCAGTGGCGCCGTGCACGTGCATGCCGAATCCGGTCGGACCGAGTGCTGGTCGAACGTCGAGGCCCTCGATGGATCACCGATGACCATCGACGGAGGTAGTTCGAGGGTCGAGGTGCGTGTTCCGGAGGGAACCGACCTCGTGATCGGTTCGACCTCGGGCAAGGTGATCGTCGACGGTCGAGTCGGGGCGATTTCGGTGCTCACGACATCCGGACGGATTTCGATCGACCACGCCGCATCGGTCGACGCTCGATCCGCGAGCGGACGCGTCGAGGTGGTCCACGCCGATGGCGACTGCCGCGTCGTGTCGACCAGCGGAAGGGTCGAGATCGGCCGCTGCGGCGCGGCAGATGCTGCGAGTGGGAGCGGCCGGATCGTGCTCGCCGATGCGCACGGACCCGTGCGGGCCAACTGCACCAGCGGCAAGATCGTCGTTGCCTTCGCGGGGGCTCACGATGTCGAGGCCGAGACGGTGTCGGGACGCATCGAGGTCTCGTACCCCGACGAGGTTCGGCCGCTGGTCGCGTCATCGGTTGCCGACCTCGCGGCTGCGACGGCCGAACACGACTGCACCGTCGTCGCTCGCTCGGGCAGTGGCCGAGTCGTCGTCTCGACCCGATGACGTCCAGCGAGATGCCACCGTCGACGGACACGGTGCTGTTCACCGACCTGGTCGGCTTCACCGAGTACAACGACGCCTTCGGCGACGCCGCAGCAGTCGAGGCGCTCGACGCGCAGTTGGCGATCGCCCGTTCCGCGCTGACCGGCGACAGTCGATTGGTCAAGGAACTCGGCGACGGACTGATGTTCTGGTTCCCACACCCGACCCCCGCGCTGGTTGCCGCCACGGCGATCTTGAGCGGGATCGACGCGGCTCGCGAACACGACGGCTTTCCGCTCGGGATCCGCATGGGGATGCACGCGGGAGCGGTCACTGCGCGCGGCGACGACGTCGTCGGCCACACGGTCAACGTGGCGTCGCGCATCGTCGACCTCGCCGGCCCTGGCGAACTCGTGGTCTCCGACAGCGTGGTGGCAGCTCTTCAGCCGACGGCGGCGATGTTCCAGCCCGTCGGCCCGGCCCGGGTGAAAGGTGTCCAAGCACCTGTGTGGCTCCACCGTTTCGCTGCGCCTCTCGCCGGCTGACCAGACTGCGGGGATGTCTCGCCGCAGCATCGTGATCGACACCGACACCGCATCCGACGACGCGATCGCCCTCGTGCTGGCAGTGCGCGAGCCGTCGGTCGGCGTGCGCGCCGTCACGGTCGTTGCAGGCAACGTGCCGCTGGACCTGGCGGTGCGCAATGCGATCGTGACGCTCGACCTCGCCGGCGGTGCCGAGATACCTGTGCACGCCGGATCCGATCGACCGCTCGTGCGCCCGCTCGACACGGCGCAGTTCGTCCACGGCCAGGACGGAATGGGCGGCGCCCCCCTGCCCGAGCCGTCACGCGGTGCGACGTCGAGTGATGCCGTCGGGGAGTTGCTTCGGATCGCGGCCGACGAGCCGGGCCGGCACGATCTGGTCACCCTCGGCCCGCTCACCAACATCGCGGCCGCGCTCGAACGCGATCCTGAGTTCCTCGTGAAGTTCGGCCACACCTACCTGATGGCGGGATCGCCCGATGGCGTCGGCAATGTCGATGCACTCGGCGAGTACAACGTGTGGGCCGACCCTGAAGCCGCGACCGCCGTGTTCGCAGCTCCCGGCGCGAAGACGATGATCGGCTGGAACATCTCGCGCACGTTCGCCGTGATGACCGACGCCGAACAGACTCAGCTCGCCGCCGTCGGCCCGCTCGGGAAGTTCGCGATCGACATCAACGGTGACGTCGAGCAGTACTGCCTCGACACGGGCCTCGCTGGTTTCGATCTTCCCGACCCCATTGCGATGGCAGTGGCCCTCGACGACTCGATCATCGTCGAATCGACCGACGAATGGTTGGTCGTCGGCCTCGATGGCCCGACCCGCGGGTGCACCATCCCGGATCGCCGCTACGGCCGACCCGATCCCAACATCCGCGTGTTGTGGTCGGTCGACGAAGCCGCGTTCAAACAGCGACTCCTCACTGCCTGTACCCCCGACCCCGCCTGACCACGCCGACTCCGTTTGCGTTGCATTCTGGGTGACCCGGGTCACCCAGAATGCAGCACAAACGGGAATCGACGGGGGTCAGCGGGGGAGGGGGCGGTCGCCGGGCTGGGGGCCTTCAGTGCGGGTGCGCTTGAGCTCGAAGAACGAGTCGACGTCCATCATCGTCACCAGCGCATCCCACATCGCCACGCTCTTCTCTGTCGTCGGAATGCGCGAGATGATCGGGCCGAAGTAGCCGGCCTTGACGCCGTCGGAGTTGTCGAACGCGATGATCGGGGTGCCGACGTCGTTGCCGACGAGTTCGAGGCCTTCGTCCATGCCGGCGCGGATGACCGAGTCCCACGAGTCGTCGTCGAAGGCGGCAGCGTGTGATGCGTCGAGTCCCACGGTCGCCAGTGCGTCGGCGGGATCGAACGGCGACTCCTTGTCATGGTGGATCCGGGCGCCGAACTCCCAGTAGAGCTTGAACACGCCGTCGTTGCCGTCGGTGGTGCGCACCGATTCCATCACCCGCAGGAGGCCGTGGGTGAACTTCGAGCCTTCGTACCAGGGCGAGTCCGGATCGGGCTCGTTCTTGAAGAAGAGGCTGATCGGCCGCCAGGTGATGTCGATGTCGCGGTGCGGCTGCACTTCGTCGACGGCCCATCGAGCTGTGGCCCAGCAGAACGGGCAGCCAGGGTCGACCCAGAAGTCGATGTTCATGTCGTCACGTCACTTTCGTGGTTGGGGGTGCATGGGGAATCGAGATGCCGACGCCGCCGGGTTCGTCGGCGCCGAATCGGTCGATCTCGGCGGGGAGGTCGAGTGGGCGGACTGAAGCACGCGCAGCGAGATCGTCGGCGTCGAGCAGATGGGCCGGGATGATCCAGACGACCTCGAACTCGATCCCGTCGGGATCCTTCGCATAGAGGCTCTTGGTGGTGCCGTGATCGCTCGCGCCAACCAGTGCGGATCGCTCGCGGAGCACTCGTGCAAGACGCTGGAGCTCGCCCAGCGTGTCGACCTCCCAAGCGAGGTGGTAGAGCCCGACCGTGCTTCGGCCGGCATCGGACTGGCCGGCGCCTGGACCGATCTGGAACAACCCGAGGTCGTGGTCGTTCGTCGAGTCCGGTGCTTGCAGGAACGCGGCTCCGGGAAACTCGCTGACGACACGGAAGCCGAGCGCGTCGCCGTAGAACGCCGTCGAGGCCGCGACGTCGCTGACGTACAGCACAGCGTGGTTGAGTCGGTGCACACCCATCCCGTCCGACAACCTCATTGCGTCCGCAAACATTCCAGGCGGTGCGTCGGGTGGGGGTGCGTCGGGTGGGGGTGCGTCGGGTGGGGGCGCGTCGGGGCGGGTCCGAACGGGCAGGGGAATGGAAAAGCGTGCGGCGGGGATCGAGATCGGCGGCGAGACTGTCGGGATGGCCGAACAGACCGCGGGGAGCGGTTCTCGTTGGCGTGCTCTCGGAGCGCTGCTGCGGCCCGACGCCTGGCGTTGGGCCGGCCTCGGCGTGCTCGTCGCGATCGGGTCGGCGCTGATGATCGCCGGGCCGTTGGTGGTCCGCCAGGTCGTCGACACCGCCGCCGACGGCACCACCGCCTCCGAGATCACCCGGCTCGCGCTCATCTACTTGGCCATTGCGGTGTGCGCGCAACTCATTGCGGTGGTCGTCGCCTGGCTGGCGACTGTCGCGGCCTGGCGCACGACGAACGACCTTCGCCTCACCATGACGCGTCACGTGCTCGGACTCGACCACGAGTTCCACCGCACCCATACGCCCGGTGAGCTGATCCAGCGCGTCGACGGCGACATCACCTCCGTGTCGGACTTCCTCAGCCAGGTCGTCACGAAGGCGGCAGGCGCCGCGCTGCTGGTGGCGGGCATGGTCGTCGTGCTCGGCGTGATCGACTGGCGCCTCGGCCTCGGCATGGCGGTCTACGTCGGCCTTGCAGTGGCCGTGATCGTGCGCACCCGGCACCGAGCTGTCTCGGAGTCGTCCGACGAGATGGGCGCGCTCGGCCAGCTGTACGGCGGCATCGAGGAACGACTGACCGCAGCGGAGGACCTGCGCGCCAACGGTGCCGCTGATCACGTCGCCTGGCGATTCGTCGAGGACAGCGAGGGAGCCCTCGTCAGTGCGGTTCGACGCGAGCGCGCCTTCCTGGTCATGTGGTGGTTCGTCCAAGGCGCTGTCGCCGCCGGCTGGGTGTTGTCGCTGGTGCTCGGCGCCGCACTCGTGGCCGCCGGCACGATCACCATCGGCACCGCCTTCCTGCTGTTCCAGTTCGTGCTGCTGATCGCCCGGCCCCTCGAAGAAGTGGTGCACGAACTCGAGACGGTCCAGAAGGCGAACGGCGCCATGGTGCGCGTGGCCGATCTGCTGGCGATTCGACCCAACGTGCTCGACGACGGCGACATCAGTCCAGCTCCCGGGCCCCTGTCGATCACGGCGACCGGCGTCGACTTCGACTACGGCGACGATCGTGCCGTGCTGGCCGCCGTCGACCTCCACATCGAGGCCGGTCGATCGGTCGGCATCGTCGGTCGAACCGGGAGCGGCAAGACCACGTTCTCCCGTCTCGTGCTCCGGCTCGTCGAGCCGACGGCGGGCCTGGTCGAACTCGGTGGTGTCCCCATCGCCGACATCCCGCTCGTCGAACTCCGCCGTCGTGTGGCGCTCGTTCCGCAGGAGGTCGAGCTGTTCGCGGGCACGTTGCGTGACAACGTCACGCTCTTCGACGACGATCCGTCCGACGACGACGTGATCGACGCGCTCCGACACGTCGGCCTCGGATCGCTTGCCGACAGCGGCATCGATCGGGAACTCGGCGCCGCCGGTGCGGGACTCTCGGCGGGCGAGGCCCAGCTGCTCGCGCTCGCACGGGTCTGGCTACGGAACCCCGACATCGTCGTGCTCGACGAAGCCACCGCTCGTGTCGACCCCGACACCGAGCGTCGGCTCGAGGCGGCAGTCGTCGAGCTGATGCGCGGCCGGACCACGCTCGTGATCGCCCACCGTCTCTCGACGCTCCGCTCGGTCGACGAGATCATCGTGTTCGACCACGGACGTGTGGTCGAGCATGGCGATCGTGCCGATCTCGTCGGCGACGACGACAGCCGATTCGCCCGCCTGCTTGCGCTCGCCCTCGACAGCGAGGTGACGTCGTGACCACCGGCCTCGACCTCGCCCACCACGACCCCGAGATCGGCCCGCGGCCGCCGACCGACGCGGGCGGCGCGCATCAGGACGCGACGGTCGACGACGACCTGTCGCTCGCGGGCGTGCCCAACGTGTGGTCTCTCGCCTGGCGGGTGTCGCAGCATCGGCCGAAGGAGTTCTGGATCGGCTGGTTGCTCTTCGTCGTGTTCTTCACGATGCCGGCGATCAGCGGGTACTTGCTCGGGCGCGGCTACGAGGCGCTCGAACGCGGCGACACCACTGAAACGATGTGGTGGGCGGCTGCGATTGCCGTCAGCGAAACCATCCGCATGGTGTCGATCCACCACGGTGCGCTGATCTGGACCAAAGCGTGGATCCACATGCAGACGCTCCTGCGCGCCAACATGCTGGCCGCGCAAATGGCCAGCGGTGGCATGCACGCAGGCCAGCCGATCGGCTCGGCCGGCTCGGCGATCACCCACTTCCGTGACGACACCGAGGACGTCGCGAACCTCGTCGACGGCATGATCGACATCTCCGGTGGCCTCGTCTTCACCGTGATCGCCGGGTTTGTCCTTGGCGCCGCGGACGCCCGCGCCGCAGCGGTGCTGGTGATCCCGCTGCTCGGTGTCGGCATCGCCACGCGGGTCCTCGACACGCGCATCAAGGAGTATCGGGCGGCCGATCGTCTGGCCACCGAAGGCGTCACCGGCCTGCTCGGCGACGTGATGGCGGCAGCGACGACGGTCAAGGTCAACGACGCCACCGAGCCGATGCTGCGACGCCTCGGCGTGTTGGTCGAGCGCCGGCGCTACACCGCCGTGCGCGACCGGGTGCTCGAGGAGGGTGTGCAGGCCTTCAGCCAGGGCGCCGCCGACATCGGGCTCGGACTGGTGTTGCTCGTGAGCGCCGGGGCGATCGCCTCCGGAGCATTCGATCTCGGGACCTTGGCACTGTTCACCGCCTATCTGGGCTGGCTGAGTTTCCTGCCTCGCATGGTGGGGCGGGTGCTCGCCCGACGCAAGCAGGCGGGCGTGGCGTTCGACCGCATGCGCGCGTTGGTCGCCGACCAGGAGGCCGCCAACACCGTGCGGCCCCAACGGCTGCCCATCGACCCGAGCGATCAGCGGGTGCGGCCGGACGTTTCGCGACCTCAGCGGGTCGCCCTGGAACGATTCGAAGTCGAGGGACTGGCGGTGTCGTACGGCGCCCGACCCGTCCTCGAGGACGTGTCGTTCAGCGTCGGTCGGGGTGACTTCGTGGTGATCACCGGCCCCGTCGGCGCCGGCAAGAGCAGCTTGTTGCGCGCCCTGCTCGGCCTCGCATGGCAGGCCGACGTCGAAGGATCGGTCCGTTGGAACGGCGACGAGATCGAGGATCGGGCGGCGTTCCTCGTTCCGCCGAACGCCGCATTCCTGTCACAGGTGCCGCAACTGATCTCCGACAGTGTGGCCGACAACGTCGGACTGGGACCGGTGGCAGACGACGATCTCCAGCGTGCGTTCGAGCTGTCGGCGATCGCCACCGACATCGAAGCGATGCCAGCCGGCTCGGCGACGTTGATCGGGCCTCGCGGTCTGCGGCTCTCGGGAGGCCAGCGTCAGCGGTTGGCCACGGCGCGTGCACTCGTGCACTCGCCCGAGCTCGTGGTGCTCGACGACCTGTCGAGCGCGCTCGACGTCGAGACCGAGGTGCAGCTGTGGACCAACCTCGCGGACGCCGGCATGACGGTGATCGCCGTCTCGCACCGAGCCGTGGCCTTCGATCGCGCCGACCAGGTCCTGCGCCTCGACGCCGGCCGCCTCACCCGCTGACCCGAGGATTACATCAGGGGTCAGACCCGCGATGTAACCAACGAGGATTACATCGCGGGTCTGACCCCTGATGTAATCAGGTCGCTCGCTGGCGTGCGCGGTGGTCGGCGGTGTGGGTTCGGCTGGCGCAGCGAGGGTCGGCGCAGAACCGTCGCGAACCGTTGCGGGTGACGTCGTAGAAGAGGTGGTTGCAGTCCGTGGCTGCGCACGTGCCGAAGCGGGCCGTTCCGTGATCGCACAGTTCCTGCGCGAGCGCCATCAGGAAGTCGGCGATCGCCTGGTCGTCGAACGTCGCCGACGCCGGCGTCCAATGGATGTGCAGATCGGCGCCGTCGTGGTCGGTGAGCGACGGCGTGATGTGGATGCCCGAGAGCTGTGTATTGATCCACGCCACCGTCGGCTCCGGTTCTGCTGCGGGGAGTCCGAGCAGGGTGTCGACCATCGCCGACACCCGCTCGTCGACCCGATCGATGGCCGCAGTGGAGGCACCTCGGGCGCGACTGAACCGGTGATCGTGCAGCAAACTGCGGACGTCGACCGGCTCCCCGTCGGCTCGCGCGTCGGCGAAGGCGTTGACGAGATCGACCAGCGCCTCGATCGTGAGGCGGACCTCGGTGTCGTGCCCGGATGTGACGTACACGACAGCGAGCGTAACCTCGCTGGAGCGTGTAAGGTACTAAACCTCGTTAGCCTCTTACACGAAACGTTGTCTGTCTCATGAGCCTCGCTCTCAATCTTCTCGTCGTCGTCGCCACGGTTCTCGGATCGTGGATGGCGTTCCCGCAAGCGCGCCGGATCGCGCGCACGCGACGTGTCGACGGTGTCTCGGCAACCTGGATCGGCGTGAGCCTCGCGATCAACGGTTGGTGGTTGACGTACGGATTGATCGCCGGCGTCTGGGCGCTGGTGCCGGTGTCGGTCATCTCGCTCCTGCTCTACGGGGTGATGGCGTGGTTCTACGTCGCCTCGGTTGGCCGACCTGCGCTGCCTGGCCTCGCACTCGGCGTCTTCGGCCTCGGCATGGTCCCGCTTCCGTTCTTGCTCGTCGGTGGTTGGGAACTGGCCGGCGTGGCCGTCGGCCTGTCCTATGGGGTGCAGTTGCTGCCGGCAGTCGTGGCGTCCCTGCGCACCTCGGAGCTGTCGGGCGTGTCGTCGACCACCTGGATCATCGCGCTGGTCGAGGCGGCACTCTGGCTCGTCTACGGCGTCGGCGTCAGCGACGTTGCGCTCACCTTGGCCGGATTGGTCGGGGTGGTCATGGCATCGGTGATCCTGGCTCGCCTGGCCGTCACCGGACACCGTCCATTCGTGGTGCTCGACCCTCGTCGTCGTCTCGAACTCGCCACGCCGGGCTGATCCCCGCTGGTCGGCTCGCGCGTGCCGCGCGGTGGACAATCGCACAACCGTCACTAGTCTGACCTCGTAAACGTGAGTCAACGGTGGCTCCGATTTCAACAAGGAGCCGAAATGGCCACAGGTACAGTGAAGTTCTTCAATGACGAGAAGGGCTTCGGTTTCATCTCTCGCGACGACGGCGACGACGTCTTCGTGCACTACTCGAACATTCAGGGGTCGGGTCGCCGGTCACTGAGCGACGGCGACACCGTCGAGTTCGAGATCGCTGCGGGCCGCAAGGGTCCCGAAGCGGTCGACGTCAAAGTCGTCTGAGGAGGCGTTCCGATTGGCTCGAAGCCCACAGTCCTACCAGAAGCGTCAGCGAGAGCTCCGCAAGAAGGAGCGCAAGGCCGAGAAACTTGCCGTGCGACACGGCAAGTCCTCGGACTCCGATGAGGACGTCGACGACGGCCCCGACGAGGATGCGCTGCTCGAAGAGTTCCGCCAGTTGAACGAGAAGTTCGCTGCCGGCGACGTCGAGGAGGACGACTTCGAGTACCGAAAGGCGGAGATTTTCGCACAGCTCGGCCTCGGGGAAGCCCCCGAACCGCGCGAGGAAGTCTCCGAATCCGCCGACTGACCCTACGAATCGCACGAATGCCCCCGGGGAGACCCGGGGGCATTCGTCGTTTTCGGTCCGGTGAAACGGTGGGGTTCAGCGCCGCCGTGCAGTCAGCCAGAACCCCGTGCCCGCCCGGGCCGTGCGGCCCACCCACTCGCCGGGAAGCGCGGTCACGACGTCGTCGGGCGGGAGGTGAATCGGCGTCTGATCGCCGAGCGTGTTGACCCAGACGACGGCGCCACCCGGGCGCAGGACCCGGTCGACCTCGTGGGGGAACAGCAACATGTTGATCATCAGCACGGCGTCGAACGAGTCGGCGCGGAATGGCAACGTCGACGCATCGGCGCGGACGCGAGGTGCCAGCTCGCCCGGCGCGTGAGCGAGCATCTCCGTGGACAGATCGGTGGCGACGAATGATCCGACCGTCCCGGACAGCAGCCGCGTGCCGGTGCCGGTGCCTGATCCGAGCTCGAGCCAGTCGCCGTCGATCTGCACCGCGCCGCGATCGAGCGCGTCGAGCACGGGCGCTGCCTTGACGTCGTCGACGTCGCGCTCGGCCCAATCGGGCGCCATCGAGTCGAACAGCTCGGCCATGCGCCGAGCGTTGTCGGCGGTCCACGGCTCGCCGGCGGCGACGGCGCGTGTGCGCCGTCGGATCGGGTGGTCCGGCCCGGCAAACGGTTCAGGCTCGACCGTCGAGGGGTGGTCCGGCAGCCGCTCGATCATCCCACCCAGTGTGACACGTGTCTTTCGGGGTCGGGTCCGGAAAGACATGGAGCGGGCGATGTTGCATTCATCACTCGATAGTTATAGAGTGCTGTCCATGCCGAAGGCACTGCCCCCAGAACTGCTCGAACACGTCGCCGAGCGATTCCGCGTCCTGGGTGACGCGACCCGTCTCGGCATCATCCGCACCTTGCTCGATGACGGCGAGCAGAACGTGGGCCAACTCGTCGATCGTCTCGGCACCAGCCAGGCCAACGTGTCCAAGCACCTTCGAGTTCTGCACGACGCACGAATCGTCAGCCGGCGCAGCGAAGGCACCTCCGCCTTCTACTCGGTCACCGACCCGAGTCTGATGCCGGTGTGCGCCATCGTGTGCGACCGCCTGCGCGAACAGGTCGCCGACGACGCTCGAATCTTCGCCGTCTGAATCACGTCGTCGCCGCTTCACCCCAGCCCCCCACCCCAGCCCCTCCAACCCAGCCCGACCACCGCACCCGGAAGGAAATCCACCCATGAGTACCGACCTCGAACCACCACCGCTGTCCAGTACATCGCTACATGAGCATCAACCGCTGCATCCGCACGACGACATGGAGACCGACGCCGTGCATCCGCCGCTGGCCCGGATGGGTCGCTGGGCGCATGGCCACCGCAAGCTGGTGATCATCACCTGGGCGGTCCTCGCAATCGGCCTGGGCGTGTTCGCCCCGCGTCTGGAGCATGCCCTCTCGGGCGCGATGTGGGAGGTCAACGGAAGCGAATCGCTCGCCGCCCGAGACGTGATCGACGAGCAGTTCGGTGGTCTGTCGTCGCAGTCGGCGGTCGTCGTGATCCAGAGTGCCTCCACACCGATCGACGATCCTGCGTTCCAACAGGTGATCACCGATGTCAACGCGCTGATCGTCGCCGAACCCGGGTTCGGCCAGCCGATGCCGGCGCAACCTGGCATGGACGGCATGACGGTGATGATCCAGGCCGGTGCCGAGGTCGACCCGACCGAAGCCGTCCGATCCGCAGGCGAGCTCGGCGACGAGATCTCGGATCTCTCGGCCGAGGTGGCCGGTGACGAGATCACGGTCGCCCTCACCGGCTCGCCCGCCTTCTGGGACGACTTCAACGAGGTCAACCGCGAAGGCATGCTCAAGGCCGAGATCCTCACGTGGCCCGTCACCGCAGTGATCCTCGTGATCGCGTTCGGCACGCTCGCCGCCGCGGGTCTCCCCCTCGTGCTCACCGCTGCCGGCCTGCTCGCCTCGATGGGCGTCCTGTACGGCATCACCCAGGTCACGGACCTGTCGATCTGGACGCTGAACTTCGCCATGATGTTCGCGCTCGCGCTCGGCATCGACTACGCGCTCTTCATCGTCACCCGATACCGAGCGGCGCTGCATGCGCACCCCGAGGATCCTCAACACGCCGCCGGCATTGCGATGGACACCGCCGGCAAGGCCGTGCTCTTCTCCGGCATCACCGTGTTGATCAGCCTGTCCGCCGTGCTCCTCGTTCCGATCCCGGCGTTCCGCTCGATGGCCGCCGGCATGATGCTGTCGGTCAGCTTCGTCCTGCTCGCCGCACTCACGCTGCTCCCCGCGCTGCTCGGCCCCGGCATCGACAAGTTCGCCCTGCCGTGGCACACGAAGGGTGACCACCACAGCGAATTCTTCGCCAAGCTCGCCGACCGCATCCAGGCTCGCAAGTTCCTCGTCGCTGTCGGCGCCGTCGTCGTGCTGCTCGCTCTGGCGCTCCCGCTGCTCGGCCTGAAGACGGGCATGCCCGGCATCACCGTGCTTCCCGAGGACGAACAGGCCCGCCAGGGCTACGACATGATCGCCGACGGCTTCGGTCCCGGCGGACCCGGCCCGATCCAGGTGATCGTTCCCGCCGACCAGGATCCTCAAGCGGTCGCCGACCAGGTGATGGCCACCGAGGGCATCGTCATGGCCTTCCCACCGGCCAGCCGGGTATGGAAGGTGCGAGCATCATCCAGGCCGTCGGCGCCTACGACCCGTCATCCGACGAGGCGCTCGCCCTGATCCCGGCGCTGCGCACCGACCTCCCCGAGGGCGTGCTCGTCGGCGGGCCGGTCGCGGAGAACTTCGACCTCGACCAGACGTTGTCGGACAAGGCCCCGCTCGTGATGGGCGTGGTCCTCGTCCTCGGCTTCATCCTGTTGATGATCGCCCTGCAGGCCGTGATCGTCGCCTTCGTCGGCGTGATCTTCAACCTGCTGTCGGTCGGGGCGGCCTTCGGCGTCGGAGCGCTCGTGTTCCAGCACGGGATCGGCGCCGGTCTCCTGAGCTTCGACAGCCAGGGCTACCTCACCTCGTGGGCGCCGTTGTTCTTCTTCGCCCTCGTGTTCGCCATCTCGATGGACTACACGGTGTTCCTGCTCGCCTCGACCCGTGAGCACTTCGAACGCTCCGGCGATGCCGCCGAGGCGGTGCGAGGATCTCTCAGCCACACCGGCCGACCGATCGTCGCTGCCGCCGGCGTCATGATCGCGGTGTTCTACACCTTCGCCATCGCCGGCACGCTGCCGATGAAGGAGATGGGGCTGATCCTCGGCACCGCGGTGCTGCTCGACGCCTTCCTGATCCGACTGGTGTTGGTTCCGGCGGCGTTGTACATCATCGGCAACCGAGCCTGGTGGCTCCCGAGCTGGATGAACCGCATCCTCCCGAACGTCAAGTTCGCCCACTGAGCGAGCTTGTTCCCCCAGCCCAGGTCTCCGGGAACCACCGTGGTTCCCGGAGACCCGGGCTCGGGGGACCGGCGGGTCAATGCGGGCGGGTGACGGCGGCGAAGGTGACCGCGGCGGCTTGGCCGACGTTGAGCGAGTCGACCGTGGAGCTGATGGGGATTCGCACCTGACGATCGGCGGCGGTGAGCGCCGCACGCGTGAGGCCGGGACCCTCGGCGCCGAGCAGCACGGCGACCCGATCGGGGATCGCGAGACTCCAGAGATCGTCGGCATCGGGATCGGGTGTCATCGCCCACATCTCGAAGCCGGCGTCTCGCACCTCGCGCAGTGCGCCGGCCCACTGGTCCGACGCTGGTCGCGACATCGGGAGATTCAGCACTTCGCCCATGCTGACTCGCACGGTGCGGCGGCTGTAGGGATCGGTGCACGTCGGATCGAGCAGGAGGCCGTCGAAACCGAACGCCTTGGCGGCTCGGGCGATCGCACCGAGGTTCTCGTTGTCGTTGAGGCCCTCGAGCACGGCGATCCGATGGGCTCCGCCGAGGAGTTGCCCGACCGTGCGCAACGGCCGGCGTTGCGCACACGCCACGACACCACGATGCAGGTCGAATCCCACGACGTCGGCGATCACGTCACGGTCAGCGACGAACACGGGAATCCCGCGAGCGGCCAGCGTCTCGAGGTGCGCCGAGAACCGCTCGACACGCGACGGTGCGAGCAGCACCGATCGGATCGTGTGGCCTGATTCGACCAGGCGGTCGATCGCAACGTAGCCCTCGACGACGAAGAGCTCGTCGCCCTCGTACCGACGACGGAAGGCTTGGTCGTTGAGTGATCGGTAGTCGTCGAGCCGCGAATCGTCGGCGCGTGCGACCGGGATGGTCGTCAACGGGCAAACACCTGTGAGTCGTCGGCGAACGCCTTGAACTCCAACGCATTGCCCGACGGGTCGAGCAGGAACATGGTCGACTGCTCGCCGACCTGCCCGGCGAATCGTGTGTGTGGCTCGATCACGAACGTGACCCCAGCGGACCGCAGCCGCTCGGCCAACTCACCCCAGTCGTGTGGCGTCATCAGCACCCCGAAGTGAGGAACGGGCACGTCGTGTCCGTCGACCGGATTCGACAACGTCGACGGTTGCAGGTTCGTGTCGAGATGCGCCACGAACTGATGGCCGTACAGATCGAAATCGACCCATGTGTCGGCGCTGCGCCCCTCACCGCAACCGAGCACGCCGCCGTAGAACTCCCGCGCGGCCGTCAGGTCGTGGACCGGCATCGCCAGATGGAACCTCGAGGGACGGTCGTCGGTGCTCACAGCGGCAGGACGTAGGTGCCCTGGGCGGTCGCGGTGGGCTTGTCGGTGCGATCGTCGCACCAGACTCGGACGGTGCCGACCACGTTGCGGCGCCCGGCGACGTCGAGCGTCGCCTTCGCCCACAGCACCTTGCCCTGTGCCGGCCGAAGGAATCGGATCGACAGTTCGGACGTCAGCGCCATCGGCTCGATACGACCCGTCGCACCGAACACGAGGTACCAGAGCGCAGCATCGGCGAGCCCGAACTGCGACGGACCCGACACGAACGCACCGGGGCGGAGTTCGGCATCGGAGATCTCGCGTCGTGCGACTGCGAAGTCGGCGCCGATGGAGTCGCAGGTGTTGTTCGAGCCCGGGAAGAGCTGCTCGATCATCTCGTTGACGGCGATCGCTGTTGGGAGCGGGCGCGTGTCGTCGGCCGTGGCGGAAGGCATCCTCGAACGCTACTTGGATGAGCGACCCACTTTCGAGTGAGCTTCATCGCGACTGCGAAAGCGTGGCATCGTTGCGGCCATGACTGACCGCGACACCACGATGTCCTTCGATCCGCTCGGACGGGTGGTCGTCGTGGGAGCGTCGCTGGCGGGCCTTCGCGCCGCCGAGACACTCCGCCAGCATGATGTGGCCACGTCGATCGTGGTCGTCGGCGACGAGGTGCATCGGCCCTACGACCGTCCACCCCTGTCGAAGAAGCTGTTGTCCGGCGAGTGGGAGCCCGATCGGATCCACCTCCGCCAGCCCGACGTCTTCGATGACCTCGACGTCGAGTGGCGTCTCGGCACTGCGGCCACCGCACTCGACGTGCAACGCCGCGAACTCACCCTCGCCGACGGTTCCGTCCTGGGCTTCGACGGACTGGTGATCGCCACCGGCGCCCACCCTCGTCGACTCGCCGATCAGGACGCCTTCGACCACGTCCACGAACTCCGCACGCTCGATGATGCGCTCGGGCTGCGCAGCGAGATCGTCGGCGGGGGTCGTCGTGTGGTCGTGATCGGAGCCGGCTTCATCGGGCTCGAGGCAGCGGCCACGGCCAAGGCTCTCGGCAACGACGTGGTGGTGCTGGAAGGCGCAGCGGCCCCGCTGATCCGTGGCCTCGGCACCGAGATGGGCGAGGCGATCGCCGAGCTGCATCGGGCACACGGCGTCGACGTCCGATGTGGCGTCTTCATCGAAGGGCTGACGGCCGATGGCGTGCGTCTCGTCGGCGGTGAGATCGTCCCTGCCGATGCCATCGTCGTGGGCATCGGGGTCACCCCGAACACGCACTGGCTCGAGGGCAGTGGTCTGCGTCTGCGCGACGGGGTCGTCTGTGACGCCAACCTCAACGCGCTCGATGTGTCAGGGGACCCGGTGCCGGGCGTGTTCGCTGCGGGCGACGTCGCTCGCTGGCCGAACGGGCTCTTCGACGAGGAGATGCGCGTCGAGCACTGGACCAATGCTGCCGAACAGGGCGCGCACGTTGCGACCAATCTGCGTCACCTCGCCGCAGGTGAGACCTTCGAGGCGTACGAGCCGCTGCCGTTCTTCTGGAGCGATCAGTTCGAGCATCGCATCCAGTTCCTCGGTCGGGCGGCCATCGACGACGACGTGCAAGTGGTCGCCGGATCCGTCGCGGACGCCAAGTTCCTCGCGCTGTTCGGACGCGATGGTCGACTGCACGGAGCGCTCGGTGTCAACGCCCCGAGATGGGTGATGCCGACACGAAAGCTCTTCCTCGAGCGGGCGTCGTGGGACGAGGCCGTCGCGGCCACCGTCGGACTCGACGCCTAGGCTCCTCGGATGACGTCAGCGGTGTCTCACACGTCGAAGGTCTGGGCCAAGACCACCGATCTCCGGGTGGTCAGCGGGCACGGTTGCCGGGTCGTCGATGTGGACGGCAACGAGTACCTGGACTTCACGGCCGGGATCGCCGCTGCATCGACCGGCCACTCGCACCCGAAGGTCGTCCAGGCGATCGCCGATCAGGCGGCGCGCATCATCCACGCGCAACAGAACGTGTACACCCACGACCTGCTCGAACCGCTGGCGTCCAAGCTCGACGAGATCACACCGCCGTCGATCGACACGTTCTTCTTCGCCAACTCGAGCGACGAGGTGCTCGAGGTTGCCGTGAAAGTGGCAAAGCACGCAACCGGCCGCCACGACATCGTGGTGTTCGACGGCGCGTTCCACGGGCGCACCCATCTGACCATGGCCATGTCGACGGCGCGGGCGATCGACCGCGCCGGCTATGGGCCGTTTCCGCCCGGTGTCTTCGTGGCCCCGTTTCCCGATCCCCATGCGTCCGATCAGGAGGCCGAGGTGAGCCGCGCGCTGCGTGGTTTCGACCGGCTCCTGCAGACCCAGGTCGTCGCCGATGAGATCGCTGCGATCGTGATCGAACCCGTGATCAGCGAACGCGGCTACATCCCCACTCCGGCGGGGTTCATCGCCGGCCTCGCCGAACGCTGCCGTCATCACGGGATTCTGTTCATCGCCGACGAAACCCAGAGCGGCTTCGGTCGCACCGGCAAGATGTTCGCGATCGAGGCTCACGACGTCGAACCCGACATGCTGTGCACTGCCAAGGGCATCGCATCGGGCTTCCCGTTCGCGGCGCTCGGGATGCGGGGCACCCTCGATGCCAGTTGGCGCGTCGGGAGCCAGGGTGGCTCCACCAACGGCAATCCAATCGGCTGCGCCGCGGCGCTGGCGACCATCGAGGTGTTGACGGCGCCGGGCTTTCTCGACAACGTCCACGCCCGGGGCAACCAGCTCATCGACGCATTGCGCGAGATGCAGCAACTCGACCAAGCGCTGATGTACGTGCGCGGTCGTGGCCTGATGGTGGCCACCGAGTTCGACACACCCGAACGAGCCGAAGCGGTCGTCGCACACTGTCTGCGCGAGCACCGGGTGATCCTGATGCTGGCCGGCACTCGCAATCGGACGGTCCGCTGGATGCCACCGCTGGTGGTCACCTCCGACGAGATCAACGAGGCGACCCAAGCGTTCGCCGCCGCCATTCGCGCCACGGGCTGACGTTCGCCGATGGCCCGTCTCGATTCGTCTCGCATCGCGGCATGGCGAGGCCTGCAGGCACTGGTCGGACAGATCGAACGTGGGCTCGACGAGGAACTGCGGGCCGACTGGGACATCCCGCTCGGCTGGTTCGACGTCCTCGCCTCGCTCCAACGCCTCGGTGGTCGCGCTCGGCCTCTCGATGTGGCCGCTGACCTGCGTTTGCCACCGTCGAGTCTGAGCCGTCGCCTCGACCGGCTGCAGGAGGAGGGCTGGATCGCTCGACATCGCGAGGTGCCCGGTGCCGACCTTCGTGCCGTCGAGGTCGAGCTCACCCGCACCGGCCGACGGTTGTGGCGCGAGATGAACGTCAGCTACCGCCGCGCGATCCAAGCACAGTTCGCCATCCACCTCGACGACGCCGACATCGCACACATCGCCCGCGTGCTCGACACGCTGTTCGGTATCGACGAGCCGACGCAGTCGACGGACGAATCGTGGCAGCTGGCATCGGACCCCGGGATAGCGTGAACCGATGCCTGCCTTCTCCACGGTGATCTGGGTCGGTGTGGGCGTCCTCTTCGGCTACGTCCTGTGGAAAACCGGGATCATGATGCTGCGCAGCATGACCTCGATGCCTCCAGAGCCGCCGCCGACCGGAGAACTCCGCAAGGTGAACCGCAGGTATCGCTGCGATGTCTGTGGGGTGGAGCTGAGGTTGACGATGGCGCCCGATGAGGATCCACCGCCTCCGCGTCACTGTCTCGAGGACATGACCGAGGTGGCACCGATCTTCGAGTGACCCGCTTCCTCGGACGTCGAGAGCGAGTTGTCCACAGGAATGTGGACAACCTGGGGGCGAATCACATCGATGTGATTCGATCGGGTCCTAGACGGTCGAGCCCCACACTTCGCGGACCTTCTCGTAGACGCCCTGGTCGTAGGAGAACTCGACCATGTTGCCGTCGGGATCGCGAAGCATGCAGATGTAGCCGATCGGGTCGGGCATCTGCGTCGGCGGCATCGCCAGGCAGTCGGCGGCTCTGGCCTTGCGGGCTGCGTCGTCGACGCCCTCACGGTCAGGCATCTCGATGCCCATGTGGTTGAACGGCCCACTGGTGGCGATCGGCGCGGGCGCGAATGGATCGCGGTGCTTGTGGAACTGGGCGATCACCAGGATGAAGGGGAACTCGCCACTGTCGGAGTGCCCGAGCCAGGCGCCGTAGCCGTCGTCGTCCTCACGCCGGTCGAGCAGTTCGAGTGGCGTGAACTCGAGGTACCAGTTGATCGTGGCCTCGATGTCGGAGACCCGCAGCGCCGTGTGGGTCCAGCGAGGCTGCTTGGGTCGCAGGTCGTGTACTGGTTCGCTCATGGTCGGTCTCGCTCCGGTTGATGGTGATGAATCGGTCACTCGGCGGTCCAGCCCGCCGGGATCTGGGGGTCGTCGCCGCCCTTGACCCAGAGCACGAACGTGTTGCCCCAGGGATCGCGGAATGCGGCGTTGAAGCCGTTGAACTCCGCCCAGAAGTGGTCTCGCCACAGTTCGGTGGCACCGCGCGAGATCGCCTCGGCGAGGATCCGGTCGATCGAGTCGTCGTCGCTGACGAGGATCCACACCCGTGCGGCGTGACCGTCCGTGTGGAGTGCTCGGGGGGCGACGCCGTCCGGATCGGGATGCGGCCGGGCGTTGGCGGCGTTGAAGATGCCCATGTGCAGGTTGCCGGTCGGGCCCTGCGTGCCGTCGTCGACCTGGAAGTTCTGGCCGGGCACGATGCGGTGGAACACGTCAGCGGGGCGGGGTTCGACCTCCCAGCCGAACACGGCCTCGTAGAATTCGGCGGACGCCGTGGGGTCGCTCGACGGGAAGTCGACGAAGATCAGCGTGTTGGGGAAGGCCATGGCCGGACTGTAGCAAAGGTCTGATGGTCAGACCAGTGGGCCGGGGCGTCAAGAGCGTGGGCGGCCCGGAGCATCGCGGTAGGGTCTGCAGTGGTCTGACCTTCGGACCGTTCCCCCATGACCGTGACCGCCGACACCCCAACGATCAACCGTGGGTCTCATCCCACGTTCGAGCCGATCACCCGCGAGACGCTCAGCGCGCAGATCCGCGATCAGCTGCTCGAGCGCATCCTGAACGGCTCGATGGAACCGGGAGCCCGCGTCCCGTCCGAGCGGGCGTTGTCCGAGCAGTTCAAGGTCGCTCGGACGTCGGTGCGCGAGGCGATGCAGGGCCTGCTGTCGCTGGGGGTCATCGAACGCCGTGGCAACCGGTCGTTCGTCGTCGAGCGCCTGCCCGACGTCTCGTTCGATCCGGTCGACGATCGCAAGGAGTTCGTCCGCCAGCTCTTCGAGACCCGTCGGCTCCTCGAACTCCCGATCATCGAACTCGCGGCGATCCGCGCCGACGACGCCGAACGCGACGGGATCCGAGCGCTCGCCGCTCAGTTCCGCTCCGACATGGCGCTGCAGGAGTTCCGCACGCTCGACCAGGAGTTCCACTCCCTGATCGCCCGGGCGTGCGGCAACCCGCTGCTCGTCGAGGTCTACAACAAGGTGCTCGCTCGGCTGTTCCGTTCCGAGGGCATCGAGTCGTTGCTGTCCGACGACGCCAACCGTGCCGAAGTGCGCCGCATCGTGGGCGACTCGGCCGCACAGCACGCAGCGCTCGCTCGCGCCGTCGCGTCCGGCGACGTCGAGGCCGCACTCGCCGAGGGAACGGCCCATCTCGCTGCGGTCGAGCGCGGCATGATCGACCGTCTCGTCTGACTCGTCGGTCGATCGGACACCGTTTCTGCAGGTTCCGCTGGCGGAAATGCCGATCGGCGATTATGGTCTGACCATCAGACCGAGAACCGGGTCGGCGATGAACGGAGGCAGTTCGAGTGATCACCGGCATGAACCACGCCGTGCTGTACGTGCGCGATGCGCGCCGTCAGCAGCAGTTCTACGAGCAGGTCCTCGGTTTCGAGACGATCGTCGCCGATCCGGGTGGCGCCTACGTGTTCCTGCGGGCGCCCGGGTCCGGCAATCACCATGACCTCGCCTGCTTCACGATCGGTGCAGGTGCCGGCGACTCCGAGGCCGGACGCAGCCAGGTCGGGCTGTACCACCTGGCGTGGGAGGTCCCGACGCTCGACGACCTCGAGGAGCACCGTCGCCGACTCGAAGCGGCCGGCGCGCTGCGCGGTGCGTCCGACCACGGCGTCAACAAGAGCCTCTACGCCCACGACCCCGACGGCATCGAGTTCGAGGTGATGTGGCTCGTGCCGAGCGAGGAGTGGGGCGCTGCCGAGCACCAGGCCATCGTGGCCCCCCTCGACATCGCCGGCGACGCCGCCCGCTTCGGCGGTGACCGTTGGTCGACCACACACCGCTCCGCCTGGCCGCCGACTGCCTCGACTGCTGCGACCGCCTCGACGACCCGGAGCGACGACACCGAGGGTGGTTCCTGATGGACGTGGGCCAGCTCGCCAACCAGTACTGCCACTTCTTCGACGACGACCAGTTCTGCGAGACCGACCGCAAGGGATTCCGTCGCCGCGTGATCACCGGCGAACGCCTGCAGCTCTGCTTCTGGCGGATCGCCGGCGGCGCGACCGGCTCGTTCATGCACCACCACGAGGCCCACGAGCAGCTCGGCATCATCATGCGCGGCGGCCTCGACTTTCGCATCGGCGACATCGACACCGACGAACGCACCGTGTTGCGCGAGGGCGACGTGTACCTCGCCCCGCGTCGATCTGGCACGGCGATTCGATCTTCATCGGCGACGACGAGTTCGGCGAATGCTGGATCCTCGACGTGTTCTCACCTCCGCGTGCCGACTTCATCGCCGCCGACGCAGCGAACACCGACGGCACCGGGAGCGACACGTGAGCGCCGACTGGCGCCTCGCCGTCGACATCGGTGGCACGTTCACCGACGTCGTGCTCGTCGACGCCACGAGCGGCACCGTCATCGTCGACAAGACGCTCACCACGCCTTCCAACCCGCTCGACGGTGTCCGCACCGGCGTCGGCGCGCTCCTGCGTCGAGCGGGCGTTCGCCCCGCCGACGTCACCGCGCCGATCGTGCACGCCACGACGCTGATCACCAACGCGTTGATCGAGGGCAAGACCGGCCGCGCCGGGCTGGTCACCACCGCCGGCTTCGGCGACACGCTGCTGATCCGCGACGAACATCGCTACGACATGTACGACTTGCAGATCGAGTTCCCGCCGCCGCCGGTCCCGCGCGATCGCACCGTCGAGATCGTCGAACGCACCAGTGCGAGAGGCGAGATCCTCACCGTGCCGTCGGCCGAAGGTCTTGCGGCCATCACCGACGAGCTGCGGGCGATGGACGTCGAGTCGGTCGGTGTGTGCCTGCTCAACGCCTATGTGAACGCAGCCAACGAGCGAACCATCGCCGACCATCTCGAACGCGAGTTGGGCGTGCCGGTGTGCGTGTCGGCCGACGTGTCACCGCAGATTCGCGAGTACCCGCGGATGGTGACCACCGCGTGCAACGCCGCGACGATGCCGGTGATCGGGCCCTACCTCGACGAACTCCAGAAGTGGTTGTCGGGTGAGGGCTTCGGTGGCTCCGTGCTGATGATGCTCTCCAACGGCGGTGTCGTCTCGGCTGACGATGCAGCGCGCGTGCCGATCCGGCTCGTCGAGAGCGGCCCGGCCGCCGGCGCGCTCGCCGGGAGCTGGTTTGCCCGCCGACTCGGCGAGGAGCGGTTGCTGTGCTTCGACATGGGCGGCACCACGGCCAAGGCGTGCCTGATCGACCAAGGTGAGCCCGAACTCACCAACGTGTTCGAGGTGGCCCGGGTGTATCGCTTCAAGAAGGGGTCGGGCTTTCCTTGTTCGGTGCCGTCGGTCGACCTGGTCGAGATCGGCGCAGGTGGCGGTTCCTTGGCCCATGTCGACCAGTTCGGTCTGCTCAAGGTCGGCCCGGAATCAGCCGGTGCAGAGCCGGGTCCGGCGTCGTACGGGCGCGGCGGCACCGATGTCGCCGTCACCGATGCCGACGTCGTCTTGGGCCTGCTCGACCCCGATTCGTTCCTCGGTGGTGACATGCCACTCGACGCGGCGGCGGCTGTTGCGGCGGCCGCCGTGCTCGGCGAGCAGCTCGGTCTCGGCGCGGTCGATGTGGCCGCCGGGATCCACGAGATCGTCAACCAGAACATGGCTGCGGCGGCGAGGATGCATGCCGTCGAGCAGGGCGTCGACCTCCGTGGGGTGTCGCTGCTCGCGTTCGGGGGTGCCGGGCCGGTACATGCGTGCGGCGTGGCGGAACTCCTCGACTCCGATCGGGTGATCTTCCCGGTCAACGCGAGCGTGCTGTCGGCGTTCGGCACCCTCGTGTCGCCGGTGCGGATCGATCTCGCCCGATCGATGCCTCGCCGCCTCGACCAGATCGACGTCGGCGAGCGTGATGGTCTGCTCGACGCATCTGCGTGACGAGGGCCGGCGGGTGTTGGCCGCCGCAGGTTCGTCGCCCGATGCGGTCAGCTTCCGCTACGGCGTCGACGCCCGATACGCCGGCCAGGGCAACGAGGTGACGGTGTGGATCGGCGAGGGCGACCGCTGGCCCGGCGACGACCGCACGGTGCTCGACGCATTCGAAGCGGAGTACCGGCGGATCTTCGGCCTCACGATCCCCGACGTCGCCGTCGAGATCGTCACCTGGCGTCTCGCCGTGTCGGCCGCCGCCGACCCCGTCGAGCCCGACCCGGTCGCCAACGGCGCCGGGAGCGAAGCATTCGCGCGGCGGCCGGTGGTGTTCGGTCGAGCGAGCGAACCGATCGACACCCCGGTCTACCGGCGAGCCGACCTCGGCGCCGGCGACCGCATCACCGGTCCGGCGATCGTGGAGGAACGCGAGACGACCGCGGTGATCCGCCCCGGTTGGAATGTCGAGGTCGGCCGTGACGGCAGCCTCGTCGCCACCCGACACGCCGAGAAAGCAGGCTCATGACCATCACCGACCGCCCCGCCGCCACGCCTCGCACGTTCGATCCGATCGAGCTCGAGATCTGTTGGCAGAGCCTGATCGCCACGGTCAACGAGCAGGCACAGGCCCTGCAACGATCGGCGTTCAGCCCGATCGTGCGCGAAGCCGGCGACCTCGCCAACGCGGTGTTCGACCGTCGTGGCCGGATGGTCGCCCAGGCGGTCACCGGTACGCCGGGCCACATCAACAGCCTGGCGATGGCGGTGGTCAACATCCTCGAGGAGTACCCGCTCGACTCGCTCGACGAGGGCGACGTGCTGATCACGAACGATCCGTACAAGACCGCCGGCCAGCTGCTCGACGTCACCGTGCTCGTGCCGGTGTGCCGCGGCGGACGGATCATCGCCGTGCTTCGGCTCGACGATCCACCACACCGACGTCGGCGGCTACGGCATCGGCGCCGGTGGGCGCGACGTGTTCGAGGAGGGTCTGTGGATCCCGATCGTCAAGCTGATGAAGCGTGGCGAACGCAACGACGACGTCTGGAAGTTCATCCTGTCCAACGTGCGCCAGCCCGATCACATGGGCGGCGACCTGCACGCGCAGATGGCGTCCGGCGAGATCGGTGCGCAGCGGTTGCTCGCGCTGTGCGACCAGCACGACCTCGACGACATCGAGGACCTCGCCGACGAGATCATCCGGCGGTCCGAGGACGCCACCCGCGCCGGGATCCGTGAACTCCCGGCGGGCACCTACACGTCGTCGGCGCTGCTCGACCTCGCCGACGGCAGCGAGATCGAGATCCGCTGTGCGCTCACCGTCGACACCGACACCGGCACGATCATCGTCGACTACACCGGCTCGGCCGACGCCAGCCCGTGGGGCATCAACGTCGTGCGCAACTACACCCACGCCTACACCACGTTCACCGTGCGCTCGGTGCTCAACCCCGACATCCCGAACAACCACGGCAGCCTGGCACCGATCGAGATGATCGCTCCCGAGGGCTCGATCGTCAACGCGGTGTCGCCACAGCCGTGCACCGCCCGCCACGTGGTCGGCATGTTCCTGCCGAATGCTCTGCTCAAGGCGCTCGCCCAGGTCCGTCCGGAGGCCGCCATGGCCGAGGGATCAGGCGCGGTGTGGACGATGCAGGTCAGCGGCAACCACGACGACGGCAGCCCCTTCATCACCGCGATGTTCACCTATGCAGGAGGTGTCGGCGCCCGCGCCACCAAGCCTGGCCTCGACGCGTGTTCGTATCCCACCGGTGTCGCGGCGGTGCCGATCGAGGTGGTCGAGGCGTCGGCCCCGATCCGCTTCACGAAGAAGGCGCTGCGCGTCGGCTCCGGTGGCAGCAGGCGCGCAGACCGGTGGCCTCGGCCAGACGATCGAGTTCGAGGTCGACACGACCCGCCCGTGGCAGTTGAACGCCGTCACCAGTCGTCTCGCTGAACCGCCGCTCGGCGTCTTCGGCGGTGAGCCCGGCGCCGCCGGCGCGTTCAGCGTCAATGGTGAGGCGGTGCGCACCCAGGCCCGCATCACCCTGCAGGCCGCCGACGTGGTTCGCCTCGACCTGCCGGGCGGCGGCGGATACGGGTCCACCGGCAACGACACGAACAACGAGCCCGGCTGACGAACGGCGTGACGGAGAACGCGGCGTGAAGGAGGTGGCAGTGGGGGATCGACCGACGACATTCGCCGAACTGTGGGATCGGACGGTGGCGGCCCATCCCACGCGCACGTTCCTCGTGTTCGAGGCGAGCGACGGCACCGTCACTGATTGGACCTACGCCGCGTTCGATGGGCTGACCGCACAGGTGGCGGCGACGTTCGTGTCCGCAGGCGTGGGCCCGGATGCGCCGGTGCATCTGGCGCTGACCAACTCGCCGGCATTCGTCGCGGCGTGGATCGCCGCCGTGCGCCTCGGGACGTGCATCGTGCCGTCGGACCCGATGGCGACCACGGCGGAGCTCGCGGACCACATCGAGCGCACCCGCCCGGCCATCGGCCTGTGTGCCGCGGAACGCTCGGGGGTGTACCTGGCCGCATGCGGGCCGGATCTCCGCGTGATCCGACTCGACGAGGACGACA
Organism: Ilumatobacteraceae bacterium; assembly: GCA_963828415.1. Taxonomy (GTDB): domain Bacteria; phylum Actinomycetota; class Acidimicrobiia; order Acidimicrobiales; family Ilumatobacteraceae; genus Sva-07. The sequence goes on along the minus strand of CAWHEI010000004.1, from coordinate 130,262 downwards.
GCGACCTCGCCGACCTGAGCGCGCACCCCGCCGACGAACTCGCGGCGATCACCGAACCGATGGGTCGAGCGGCCGTGATGTTCACCAGTGGTACGACCGGGCGCCCGAAGGGCGTCGTGCTCACCCAGGCGAACTATGCGTTCGCCGGGACCACCATGGCCGCCGCAGCCGGCCTCGGTCCCGACGACCGCCAACTCGTCGTGCTCCCGATGTTCCACGCCAACGCCCAGTACTACTCGTTCGCCTCGGCGATTGCCGTCGGCGCATCGGTTGCGTTGATGCACTCGTTCTCCGCCAGCGGCTTTCTCCCTCAGGTTGCCCGCCACGGGGCGACGCACGCCAGCTTGTTCGCCGGACCGATGCGGATGATCCTCGCTCGTGGTGGGCCGTTGTCGAACGGCTCGCCGGGCCTGCGTCACTGCTGGTTCGCTCAGAACCTTGCCGCCGACCAGTACGCCACGCTCAGCTCCTGGTTCGGATGTCGCCCGCGCCAGTTGTACGGGATGACCGAGACGATCCCGGCGGTGCTGACCGACCATGTCGACGACCCGCGGCCGGACACGATGGGTGACGTGACGCGAGGCTGTGCCGTCGACATCATCGATGCTGTCGGCGGATCGTGTCGGCCGGGCGAGGTCGGCGAGATCGTCGTCGGCGGTCGGCGTGGCATCGAGCTGTTCGCCGAGTACCTCGACGACCCCGAGACGACGGAGGCATCGTTCCGTGACGGCTGGTTCCTCACCGGAGATCGGGCATGGCGCGACAACGACGGTCGGTTCCACTTCGACGGCCGCCGGGCCGACGTCTTGAAGGTGTCGGGTGAGAACGTGTCGGTGGTCGAGGTCGAGAGCGCGCTGACGGAGCATCCCGCGGTGCTCGACGCAGTGGTCGTCGGCGTTCCCGATCCGGTCCGCGACGAGGTTCCCGTGGCATTCGTCGTCCCCGCTGCGTCGCCCGGCGTCGGGATCATCGACGAACCGGCCGAACTCGAGGCGTTCATCGGCGAACTGTCCGCGTGGGCGGCATCGCGGCTCGGCAAGGCGAAACGGCCGCACCGTTACGAAGTCGTGGCCGACCTGCCGCGCACCAGTGTCGGCAAGATCCGCAAGTTCCTGCTCGCCGATGCTGCCCGCTCCGCCGCGACGACCTCGACCGGCGTACGCATCCCCATCCCCACCGCCACCCCCACCCCCACCCCCACCCCCATCCCCACCCCCACCCCCACGCCCACCGAGACGGAGGCCCCGACGTGACCACCACCGACCGACCAGCGACCCGCTTCATCGACGCGCTCGTGGCCGATCTCGACGCCTCCACCGTCGACGTCGCCGATGCGGTGACGTTGCCCGCCGAGCTGTACACGGTGCCCGAGGCGCTCGCGTTCGAACGCGACGCCCTGTATGCAAAGGAGTGGTTGTGCGCCGGACGTGCCGAACGCATTCCACACCCCGGCGACTGGTTCACGGTGACGATCTGCGACGAGCCGATCATCGTCGCTCGCGACAAGGCCGGTGAGATCCACGCGCTGTCCGCAGTGTGTCAGCACCGGGCGATGCAGGTCTGCGACGGTGAGGGCAACTCGACGACGTTCAAGTGCCCGTATCACCACTGGAACTACGCCCTCGACGGTCGGCTGTTGGGAGCGCCCGCCATGGAGCGTACGGACGACTTCGACAAGTCGGAGTTCGGGTTGCCACGCCTGGCGGTCGAGGTGTGGCAGGGCTTCGTGTTCGTCAACCTCGATGTCGACGCGGCGCCACTGGCACCGACGTTGGCCCAGTACGAACCGTACGTCGCGAATTACGACCTCGCCGATGCGGTGTGCCCCGGCACGTTCACCCTCGAGAACCTCCCGTGGAACTGGAAGGTGATGTTCGAGAACTTCAACGACGGCTACCACGCCAACCGACTCCACCAGTACGTGCAGGACTTCTGTCCGAGCAACCTCAGCGACTTCCCCGTCGAGTATGACCCCGATGCGAACGTGGTGTTCCGGACCGGTGGCTACACCCACATCGACGGCGGCTTCAACGCCACGCACCACGCGATCATGCCCGTGTTCCCGAAGCTCACCGACGAAGAGCGCACCCGGTCGACGTTCGCCCTGATCCCGCCGACGCTGTGCTTCGGCACTGCTCCCGACCAGTGTTTCTTCTTCCTCGTGCGCCCGACCGGGCCCGAGTCGATCGACGTCGAGATCGGCTACATCTTCCATCCCTCCGCACTCGACGATCCGTTGTTCGAGCACAAGCTGAAACTCACCGATGTGGGCGTGCAGGTGTTCGTCGAGCAGGACCAGGACGCCACCACCAAGGTGCAGCGCGGGCTTCGATCCCGGTTCGCACCACGCGGTCGCTACTCGTGGCAGGAGGAGAGCCACGTCCGCTTCAATCGCTGGCTCGTGCAGCGCTACCGCAGCCACCTCGGCAACGCTCTCCATCGTCATGTCGACACCGGCGCGGAGCCGACGTAGTCCCGTAACACCCACGAAATGTGCAATGACTACCATCGCACAATGGTCTGACCATCAGGCCATCATTGGAGGAGGAGAACCAGCGATGAACACGAGGACACCCGGGCGGCGTGGCCGTCTGAACGCAGCGGTCGCAGGCCTTGCAGCCTGCGCACTGGTGCTTGCGGCATGCGGCAGCGACGACGACACCGGCAGCGGGACCACCGACGCTCCCGCCGGCACGGAGGCCGCCGAGACCACCGATGCCATGTCGGAGACCACCGATGCCATGTCGGAGACCACTGATGCCGTGTCGGAGACCACCGACGCGATGCCTGATGGCGACGTCCTGGCATTCGACGCGAACGGCGACGGTGAGGTCCGTATCGGCATCGCTGCCGCGGGCCCGCGCGATGACGGTGCCTACTACCAGGCGGTCGTCGACGCCGCTGAGGAGTTCTCCGCGGAGAACGGCTTCGGCGACGTGATCATCGTCGACAACATCGAAGCCGCGGACGCGGCGACCGAGTTGGAGAATCTGGCCCAGCAGCCCGTCGACATCCTCATCGTGGGAGCGAGCGAGATCGCCGAACCGATGCCCGACCTCGCCGAGCAGTACTCAGACATCTTCTGGTACTGCAACTGCGGGGCCGGCTTCCCCGAGAGCGAGTTCTATCTCCAGAGCCAGGACAACGGCGCCGGCATCGCCTACACCGGAGGCGTCGCCACGGGGCTCCTGCTGAGCGACTCCGGAGGTGATTCGGTCGCGTTCCTCGGATGCTGTGACCTCGGCTTCGAAAAGGAGCACTTCTTGGCCTATCAACTCGGGCTGCAATCGGTCGACCCGAGCTACACGGTGACCTACGTGCCGACCGGTGACTTCCCGTTCGACTTCGACAACGTCCAGAACGCGACGGCGGCCTACGAGAACGCCGTTGCCGAAGGTGCCGATGCGATCTACCCGTATCTCGGTGGCGCTCACGAGCCAGTGGTGCAACTCGCCAACGCGGGCGGCCAGATCGTCTTGAGTGCCGGAGCGTCCGACGTGTGTACGCGTGAGGGTGACTTGACGTGGGACATCGCCGTCCGGTTCGACGGTGGCGACTACGTCCGGGAGATCTTTCCGTTGATCCTCGATGGCACGGCGGCCGAAGGGGACATCATCGTGTTCTCGCCCGGCGAAGAGCCCGACGTCGCCGGTGCGGTCATCTGCGAGGCCACCCCGGAGCAGCAGACGGAGATGGATGCGGCGTACGCCCTGGTCGCCAGCGGCGACCTCGATGCAGACTTCGGTGCCATCGCCGGAGAGGCATACGGTGGCGGGTGACGACACGTCATCCGATCTGACCGCACCCGACGCGGGGGGCGAGCCGGCCGGCTCGCCCCCCGCCGGGCGTATCGCCATCAGGCTCGATCAGGTGACCAAACGTTACGGCTCGGTCACCGCCTGCGACGCTGTCGATCTCGTACTCCGTACCGGTCGTATCCACGGCGTCCTCGGTGAGAACGGCGCCGGCAAGTCGACGCTGATGAAGATCATGATCGGGCTCGTGCTGCCGGATTCGGGAACGATCAGCATCGACGGCACCCGTACGGTGCTGCACGATCCGATCGACGCCGCCCAACACGGAATCGGCATGGTGCATCAGCACTTCAGCCTCGTCGAGCCGCTGCGGGTGTGGGAGAACGTCGCCCTCGGCGACGAAGGGCGCCTCGACCCGCGAGCGACCCGGGACCGAGTGGCCGAGATCTCCGAGCGCTACGGCCTCGACGTCGACCCCGATGCCGTGGTCGGTGATCTACCGGTTGGGATGCGCCAGCGCGTCGAGATCATCAAGTGTCTCCGGCGCGACCCGTCGATCCTGATCTTCGACGAACCGACCTCCGTGCTGACGCCGGCCGAGAGCGAGGTGCTCTTCGAGACGCTCCGTCAGGTGGTCGTCGACGAAGGCCGAGCGGTCGCCCTCGTCAGCCACAAGCTCGACGAGATCATGAATGCCACCGACGAGGTCACCATCATGCGCCAGGGCGCAGTGGTGGGCCACGTTGCAACCGACGGTGTGTCGGCCGCCGATCTCGCCGAGGCGATGGTCGGACGCGCCGTGTCGTTGCGGTCCGAACGCGTGGCGCTCGGCGTCGTCGACACCGCGCTCGACGGGGTCGAGGTTCCCCCGTCGCCGTCGGAGCTCGCACCGGTCGTGCTCGAGATCGAGGGCTTGTCGGTGCGGACACGCGACGGTCGACGACTGCTCGACGATCTGAGCCTGCACGTGCGCGCCGGCGAGATCGTTGGCGTCGCCGGCGTCGAAGGCAACGGCCAACGACCGCTCGCCGACGTCCTGTCCAGCCTGATCACGGCCGATGCCGGCGAGATACGCGTGGCGGGAGCGGCCGTCCAGTCGGGGCGAGCCGGGGCGATGGCCGCCGGTGGCATCGGGGTGATCCCGGAAGACCGCCACGATTCCGGCGTGGTCCTCGAGATGACCGTGGCCGAGAACCTGGCCCTCGTCGACGTCTCTGATGTCGCCCGTCGCGGAGTGCTCGATCGGACTGCGATGCGCCGCAGAGCGGAGCAGCTGATCGACGAATTCGAGATCTCGTGCGGGGGTCCCGATGCCCCGTTGCTCTCGTTGTCCGGCGGCAATCAGCAGCGTGTGGTGCTGGCCCGCGAGCTCTCCCAGCAGCCGACGGTGCTCGTGGCAGCACAGCCGACGCGCGGACTCGACGTCGGAGCGATCGAGTACATGACCGATCGCCTCCGCCAGGCCGCCGAGGCCGGGGTCGGCGTCCTGCTGATCTCGAGTGAGCTCGAGGAGATCCTCGACCTGGCCCATCGCATCATCGTGATCTCCGACGGCCGAATCATCGGCCAGATGAACCGCGCGGACGCCGATCTGGCGCGCCTCGGCCTGATGATGGGCGGGCAAGCGGCATGACGACCGGGTTCGACGGCGCTGACATCGACCACGCCGCGGCCTCGAGCCCCGACATGGCCGAGCGGCCGCACGGCCACGTCGACGGATCGTCATCCGGTCGGCTCACCTCGGCTGCCGAGGTCGTCGGTCTCTACGTGCTGTGCATCGCCGGTGCACTGTTGCTGTCGGCGTTCCTGGTGGAGCTCACCGGTGGCGATGCAGGCGCCGTGTTCTCGGCGCTGCTCGACGGCAGCCTGCGCGGGCCGGGTCGTGTCGGCGAAACCATCGGCGTCGCCGTCCCGCTGTTGTTGGTCGCCCTCGGCACGATCATCGCCACCCGGGCTGGGCTCGTCAACATCGGCCAGGAGGGGCAGCTCTACATCGGCGCCGGGTGCGCCGCGTACGTCGGTACCAAACTCGGCGGACCCGGTCCCGTCGTGATCGTCGCCCTGCTCGTGGCCGGCACGATCGGGGGAGCGCTCTGGGCCGCAATCGCGTCTGCGCTGAAGTACCGCCGCAACGTGCCCGAGGTCCTGACCACGCTGCTGCTCGTCACGGTGGCGGCCCAACTCGTCGGCTACGGGCTCAAGAACCAGTGGTTGCTGCTCGCTCCCAGCGAAGGGCGCGCCAACCGCCAACAGATCAGCGAGCAGCTCACCGGCGACACCCGCATCCCGCTGGTCACCTGGTTCGGCAATCAGTTCCCGACGTCTGCGTTCATTGCGCTCGTCATCGCTGCACTCGTCGCGTTCGCGCTCGCCCGCACGGTGTGGGGTTTCCGCTTGAGCATGCTCGGCCACAACCAACGGACCGCCCAGCGTGCCGGCGTTGCCGCCCATCGCTACGGCGGCCGTGCGTTGCTCGCATCGGGTGCGTTCGCCGGCCTCGCTGGCGGGATGATGCTCGCCGGCGGCGACTTCGGCAACTACACGTTGGTGCCCGGGTTCCCGGCCAGCATCGGTTGGACCGGGCTGCTCGTCGCACTCGTCGCCCGTCAACGCGTGTCGGCGGCGGTGTTGGTCTCGGTGATCTTCGCTGCGTTGCGCACAGGATCGGGGTTCCTTGCCGCCACCGGTGTCGAACGGCGCATCACCGACGTGGTGCAAGGGCTGCTCGTACTCGCGCTCCTGATCCCACCGGCGCTGCTGTCGCTGCGCCAGCGTCGCCGGGCGCTCGCCGCCCGAGGGGACCGGACGTGATCGCCTCGTTCCTCGGAGGCATCGCCGACGTGCTGACGTCGGAGGCCGCGTACATCAACGCGTTCACGTTCGCGGTGTTCCTCGCCTTCGGTGCAACCGGTGAGTGGGTGGCCGAGAAGTCGGGCACGCTCAACATCTCGCTGGAGGGCATGTTCCTTGCAGGGGCCTTCGGGGCGGCGGTCGCAATGGATCGCACGGGGAGCGAAGTGGTCGCGCTGCTGTGTGGCGCCTTCGCCGGTTTCTCGGTCGCCCTGGTGCAAGCGCAGATGAGTCACCGTCTGGTGGCGAACCAGTTCGTGGTCGGTCTCACGTTGAACATCCTGGTGCTCGGCCTCGCCAGCTTCCTTGCGTCCGAACTCGACCCGGTCGTGTCGCAGTCCGACGCCACGGCGATCCCGCTGCTCTCCGACATCCCCCTGATCGGCGCCGCGCTGTTCGACCGCTCCTGGCTCTTCTACCTGATCTACCCACTCGTGCCGCTCGCCTGGTGGATGGTCTACCGAACCCGCTGGGGTCTCGAACTCCGCGCTGGCCGGGGAGAACCCGCAGTCGGCCGATGTCTCCGGCATCGATGTCAACAAGCGTCGTCGGCAGGGCATCTACGTGGCGGGCATCACCGCCGGGATGGGTGGCACCTACCTCGTGCTCGCTGCGGTCGGGCAGTTCGAGGACTCGATCGTCGGCGGCCGCGGATTCATCGCACTGATCGCGGTGATCTTCGGTGGGTGGACGCTGCGCGGCACGATCGCGGGCTGTGTGCTCTTCGGTGCGGTGCTGTCGTTCCGCCTGTCGTTGCCGGCACTCGGCTACGAACTCAGCGGCGACTTCCTCGCGTCGTTGCCGTTCATCGTCACGATTCTCGCCATGTCGCTGTTCGCCACTCGGGTGCGGCCACCGCATGCACTCGCCCAGCCGTTCATTCGCGGGCTGAAGTGAACGGACCCGCCTCGTGTTGATCCTGGCGGGCGGGGATGTCGTCACGATGAACGCCGCCCGAGACGTGCTCGTCGGAGGTGCCGTCGTCATCGACGCCGACCGGATCGTTGCGGTCGGCTCCACATCGGATCTCCGAACGGCGCACCCGGATGCCGAGGTGTTCGACGCCACCGGCTGCGTCGTGACCCCCGGGATGATCGATGCCCACCAGCACCTCACCGGTGACCCACTGGTGCGTTGCTGCATCCCCGATCTCCTGCCGTCCGGTGACGCGATCTTCGGGTGGTCGGTACCGATTCACGGCGTCCACGAACCGCTCGACGACGAGATCTCCGCCAGCCTGGCTGCGGTCGAGGCGGCGCTGAACGGCGTCACCACCGTGGTCGAGGCGGGCACGGTCGCCGACGGCGACGCCGTCGCTCGGGGCCTGGCAACGGTCGGGTTGCGGGCGACGATCGGCGTATGGGGTTGGGACATCGAACAGGGTCCGTACGCCGCACCCGTCGACGAGGTACTCGAACGACAGCGGGCACTCGTCGCGGCGTATCCCGCAGGCGGCCTGATCGAGGGGTGGGTCACCCTGGTCGGCCACGACCTCGCCTCGGATCGTCTGCTCGCCGGAGCGGCCGACCTCGCCCGAGAACTCGGCACCGGGATGACGATGCACCTGTCACCCACATCGTCCGACCCCGAGCGGTACCTGGAACGAACAGGTCGTCGTCCGATCGAGCACCTCGACGATCTCGGCGTGCTGGGCCGTCACCTGTTGATCGGCCATGGTGTGTGGCTCGACGACGCCGAGGTCGACCTGGTGTTGGCATCTGGCACCGCGATCGCCTACTGCCCCTGGGCGTACCTCCGGCTCGGCCAGGGCGTCTTCGCCAACAGCCGACATGCCGAGATCGTCGAACGCGGCGGGCGGGTCGCGCTCGGTTGCGATGCTGCCAATGCCGGTGACTCGATCGATGTGCTTCGCACGGCGGCGCTCGCTGCGGGGATTGCCCGCGACGCTCGCCTCGATCCCACCCGTTTCGGCGCCCACGAGGTGTTCGAGCTGGCGACGATCGCCGGCGCGGAGGCGATCGGGCTCGGCGACCGGATCGGATCGATCGAGGTGGGCAAGCAGGCCGACGTCGTGGTCCACCGCACGGACACGCCCGGTTGGACACCACGCGGTGACGTCGCACTGCAGCTCGTGTGGGGCACCGACGGCCGAAGCGTACGTGACGTGTTCGTCGCAGGCCGGCAGCTGGTCGGCGACGGGCGAGTGCTCACCGTCGACACCGACGCTCTCTACGCAGACGCGGCGAATCGTCACACCGCGCTGCTCGAACGGGCCGGGATCGAGGTGCCCCATCCCTGGCCGCACCGCGACGCCACGTAACGCCACGTAACGCCACCTGAAGCCGACGAAGGAGCAGCGGACATGCAGTACCGGCCACTGGGCCGCACGGGAATCCAGGTGTCGACGCTCGGGCTCGGCACGATGGTGCTCGGCGCGTGGGGCAACCCCGACCATGCATCGTGCGCCCGCATCGTCAACCGGGCGCTCGATGCTGGGATCAACCTCGTCGACACCGCCGACGTGTACGCGTTCGGCGAGAGCGAGGAGATCGTCGGCGCAGCGATCCGCGAGCGGCGCGACGACGTCGTGCTCGCCACCAAGTTCCACAACGCGATGGGCCCCGATGTCAACGCACGCGGCAACTCACGGCGCTGGATCGTCCAGGCCGTCGAGGCCAGCCTGCGCCGACTCGGCACCGATCGCATCGATCTGTACCAGGTGCACCGTCCCGACCCGTCCACCGACATCAGCGAGACCATCGATGCCCTGAGCGATCTGGTCCGCTCCGGCAAGATCCTCGCCTGGGGGACGTCGACGTTTCCCGCCGAGGAGATCGTCGAGACGTGTTGGGCCGCCGAACGCCGAGGCGTGGCAGCACCCCACAGCGAGCAGCCGCCCTACTCGATCCTGCTGCGCGGGATCGAGCGTGACGTGTTGCCCACCTGCAGGCGCCACGGCATCGGCGTGATCGTGTGGAGCCCACTCGCCGGGGGGTGGCTGACCGGCAAGTACCGCCGCGGCGTGGACGCACCGTCGGGGTCGCGAGCCGAGACCAATCCGGATCACTTCGACGTCGGCAACGAGGCCAAGTTCGACGCCGTCGAGCAACTCGCCGTCGTCGCCGCCGACGCCGGGCTCACGCTCACACAGCTCGCCCTCGCCTGGTCGGTCGAGCATCCAGCGGTCACGTCGGCCCTGATCGGTCCGCGCACCGAGGAGCAACTCGACGACCTGCTCGCAGCAGCCGACCTCGTGCTCGACGGCGCGACGCTCGCGGCGATCGACGACGTGGTGGCTCCGGGCGTCGACATCAACCCGACCGATCGTGGTTGGGCACCGCCGGGGCTCGACGTCGCCGCCCGTCGACGTCATCGCCCGCTCCAGACCGTTCACGACACGCTCGGAGGAACTTCATGAAGGCAGTCAGCTACGACCGACACGGCGGCGTCGACGTCCTGCGCCACGGCGAGGTCGCCGACCCGGAACCGGGGCCGGTCGACGTGGTCGTCGGCGTCGAGGCGTGCGCGCTCAACCGCCTCGATCTCGTGCAGCGAGCCGGCTTCTACACGCTGCCCGGCTACACGCTCCCCCACATCGCGGGAATGGACATCGCGGGCACCGTGGTCGAGGTCGGCGCCGACGTCACCGACATCGCCGTGGGAGATCGCGTGGTCGTCGACCCCTCGCTCGCCGGCGTCGACGGTCGCTCGAAGCTCGCCGGCATGGGTGACCTCTACGGAGAACTCGGCGTGCTCGGCGGAACGATCGCCGGTGGCTACGCCGAGCGATGCCTGGCGCCGGCGAGTCACGTGTACCGGGTACCCGACGAGATGGCGATCGAACACGCGTCGACGTTCCCGACGTGCTTCCTGACCGCCTCGCACGCGCTGTTCTCCGTCGGTGAGCTGAGCGAGGGCGAGACCGTGCTGATCCATGCGGCAGGCAGCGGTGTGTCGGTCGCCGCGATCCAGCTCGCCGTCGGCGCAGGAGCGACCGTGCTCGCCACCGCCGGCACCCCGGAGAAGCTCGACCTCGCCGAGCGCCTCGGTGCCACCCACGTGTTCAACAACCGCACCGGCGACGTCACCGGTTGGGCCCGACAGGTGACGCAGGGTCGCGGGGTCGACATGGTGCTCGACCACGTCGGCACCGCACTGTTCGGGCCGTCGCTGTTCACGATCGCTCCGAAGGGACGGCTCGTCAGCTGTGGCAACACCAGCGGCGACGAGGCGACGATCCCGAGCCTCGGCTTCGTGTTCCACATGGGCATCTCGATCCGCGGCTCCGACCCGTACCCGCCCGAGGAGTTCGGGCCGACCTGGGACACGTTCTGCGCCGGCGGCTTCACCTCGGTGATCGACGAGCAGTATCCGCTCGCCGATGCGGCGGACGCCCAGACCCGGCTGGAGGCGAACGACGTGATCGGCAAGGTCGTGCTCCGCCCGTGATGCGTGATGCTGCCTATCCGGAGCTGAAGACGACACACACGATCGCGCGCACCGGACGACCCTTCACCGACTACAAGCCCCCGCCGGCGGCACCGGTGTGGGATGTGATCGAGGGCTATGGCCGCTTCCACGTGCTCGTGTCGGCGATCGAGCTCGGCGTGTTCGATGCGCTCGAACGGCTCGGGCCCTCGACCGGCGCCGAACTGGCCGACGACCTCGGGGTGTCGGCGCCGCATCTGACGACGCTGCTCGAAGGGGTGGTCGCCACCCAGCTGCTCGACCGACGATTCGGGCGGTTCGAGCTGAACGACACGGCCCGGCGCTACCTGACGACCGACGGGGCGGCATCGATGAGCGCCCTGATCCCGGTGTCGCCTGGCCCGCTCGCCAACTGGCAGCAGCTCACCGACACGGTGCGGACCGGTCGGCCCGCCGATCCGGTCGACGACGATCCGGTTGCGTTCTACGTGCCGTTGGTCGAAGGCACCTTCGTGACGATCTCCCGGATGGCGACGCGGGCCGATCGGTTCCTGCGGTACTCGGCGCTCGACGCCCCGCGGCTGCTCGACCTCGGTGCCGGGGGAGCGCCATGGAGCGCAGCGATCCTCGCCGCGAACCCCGACGCCACGGCCGTCGTCAACGACCTGGCGGGCGTGATCGACGTCGCCGAACGCAAGCTCGGCGAGCGCGACCTGCTCGGACGCGTCGAACTCCGGCCGGGCGACTTCCACGAGGTCGAGCTCGAATCGGATCACTACGACCTCGTCGTGCTCGGCCACATCTGCCGGGCGGAGGGTGCCGAGCGGGCGGGCCGGCTGATCGATCGCGCCATGCGGGCCCTGAAGCCGGGCGGCCGCGTCGTGCTGTCGGACTACTTCGCCGATCGCCAGCGCTCGCTCGCCGGCCACGCGCTGATGATGGGCGTGACGATGATGGCCAGCACCGTCCACGGCGAGGCGCTCAGCTACGGAGATGTCGCCGACCGCCTCCGCCTCGCCGGGTTCGAGGCCGTCCGCCTGATCGAACCGATCGGCTTCCAGGAGGCGTTCGTCGCCAGCAAACCACCGTCACACCCATCGTCAGCCAAGGAGACCTCATGACCGACTCACCCGACCCCGTCACGACCACGGCGCCGACCCCGGTCGATCTGCTGATCGACGCCTGGTACGTCGTCACGATGAACGAGTCCCGTGACATCATCCATCGCGGCTCCGTCGCCGTTGCCGACGGTGCGATCGTCGCCGTCGGCAAGACCGCCGATCTCGAACGCCGCTTCATCGCCACCCGTCGCATCGGCGGCGACCGGTTCGTGCTCACGCCGGGGCTGATCAACACCCACATCCACATCACGGGCGAACCGTTGACCCGAGGATTCGTCCCGGACGACACCCCGTTCGAGGAGAACGTGTTCGTGTGGTTGACCAATCTCTACGCCGCCCACGAGGCGCCCGACGAGCGGTGCTCGGCGCAGCTCGCCGCCGTCGAGATGCTGCGCAGCGGGACCACGACGTTCCTGGAGGCCGGCACGATCCGGTTCCTCGACGAGGTGATCGACGCCCTCACGCCCGTGGGCATCAGGGGCAAGCTGGGCGCGTGGGTGTGGGACCTTCCGCCCGAGCCCGACGTGTACAAGCAGAACACCGACGAGGCGATCGCTCGTCTGCAGGACCAACTGGTGCGCCATCGCAGCGCGGCCGACGGGCGCCTCGGTGCCTGGTCGACGGTGGTGGGACACACCACGTGCTCGGACCCGTTGTGGAAGGCCGCGCGCGCACTTGCCGACGAACACGACGTCGGGATGAGCTTCCACATGTCGCCAGCGAAGATCGACCCCGACGGGTTCATCGCCGAGTTCGGGCAGCGTCCGATGATCCACCTCGACGAGATCGGCGTGCTCGCCGACGACGTGTGCATGACGCACTGTGTGCACGTCGACGACAGCGAACTCGACGTGATGGCCGCGCACCGCACGAGCGTTGCGCACTGCCCGACCACGGCATTGAAGGTGAGCTACGGCGTCACGCAGATCGGCAAGATGCCCGAGATGGTGCAACGCGGCATCAACGTGTCGATCGGTACCGACGGCAACAACGCATCGAACTACTCCGACCTGATGCGGGCGACGTACCTGGTGGCCGGCCTGTTCAAGGACGGCCGGATGGACCCGCAGATGTTCCCGGCGGAGAAGGCCTTCGAGATGGCGACCCTCGGTGGCGCGCGATCGATCGGGATGCAGGACGAGATCGGGTCGTTGGAGGTGGGCAAACGTGCCGACCTCGTCCTCCACGACACCGACCGGCCCGAGTGGCGTCCGCTGCACAACGTGATGAACCAGTTGGTGTGGTCGGCCGACGGCCGTGGCGTGCACACCGTGGTGGTCGACGGGGCCGTGGTGGTCGACGACGGTCACATGACCACGATCGACGAGGCCGCGCTGTGGGCCGAGGCCCAGGCACTCGGTGAGGCTGTCGTGACGCGTTCGGGTCTCCCGGACCGCGCCAAGTACCCGATTCTGTGAACCCCGGTTCGCTGACCACCGGTTCGCTCGGACGCCGGACGGATCCGACGTGACCTGGTGGGAGGTGCTGGTCCTCGTCGGTGGCGGGCTGCTGGCGGGGATCATCAACACGATGGCGGGTGGTGGCTCGGCGCTGACCGTGCCGCTGCTCGTGTTGGCCGGGGTCCCCGGCAACCAGGCGAACGGCTCGAACCGCGTCGGGATCTTCACGTCGAGTGCCGCGGCGGTCGCATCGTTCCGTCACTCGAAGGCCACCGACATCACGGGAGCGAGCCGGGTGCTGGTGCCGACCGTCATCGGGTCGGTCATCGGCTCGTACACGATCAGCCAGGTCGCCGACGACACCTTCGAGACGATCTTCGGGCTGTTGATGATCCCGATCGTGATCCTCACCGTGTTCAAGCCCAAACCGAAGCTCGACGTCGAGCCGTGGCCGAGATGGGTGACGATCGTCGTGTTCGCCGGCATCGGGTTGTACGGCGGTGCGTTCCAGGCGGGCGTCGGGTTGGTACTGCTCGCAGCACTCACCCGGGCCGGCTACGACCTCGTGACGGCCAACAACGTCAAGGTGCTCGTCAACCTCGTGGTCGTGTGTTTCGCGCTCCCGGTGTTCATCGTGCAGGGCGACGTGGTGTGGGCTCCGGCGCTGGTGCTGGCGACCGGCTACATGGCCGGCGGGTGGTTCGGCGCGAAGCTGGCGGTGCGCGGTGGCGAGCAACTGGTCCGGATGTTCATGGTGGTCGCTGCGCTGTTTCTCGGCGGGCGCCTGCTCGGGCTGTGGGGATGAACCGGCAGGCGAGCACGGCGGCGAACGGGAACCGTGACCGACCGGAAACACGGCGTTCATGTCGTGGTCTTATGGTCAGACCAATGAGCGAACGACTGGTTGCCACTCCCGACCACTGCTACTGGGGCTATCTCGACCAGGCCGAGCCCGCCGTGCTCGAGGTCGAGTCGGGAACCGAGCTGGTCGTCGAGGCGGTGACCCACCACTCCGGCGATGCCCCCGACCTGCTGATGGATGCCGGCGTCCGCGCGATCTGGGACGGCATCCCGGCCGCCGAACGAGCACCGGGCGTGCACATCATGACCGGGCCGATCCACGTGAGCGGCGCCGAGCCCGGCGACACGCTGCGCGTCGAACTGCTCGACATGCGCCCCCGCATGCCCTACGGCTCGAACTGCGCGGCGAACTGGGGCCTGTTCCACGAGAAGATGGGCAAGGAGCGCATCACGATCTACGAGCTGGTCGATCCACCCGCCGACGGCACGTTCACCAGCACGGCCCGCCCGATGTTCGGCTTCGACTTCACGGCGCTCGAGCTCTACGACATCCCCGGCGTGATCTCCGAACCGGACCCCGCCGCACGAGAGCCGTTCGGGCGATCGGTCGAGGTGCCGGTGCGTCCGCACCTCGGCGTGATGGGTGTGGCGCCGAACACCACCGACCGGATCAGCAGCATCCCGCCCGGCGTGTTCGGGGGCAACGTCGACAACTGGCGGTTCGGGCCGGGCGCCACGATCTACTACCCGGTCTTCACCGAAGGCGCCGGGTTCTACGTCGGCGATCCCCACTTCGCGCAGGGCGACGGTGAGATCTGTGGCACGGCGATCGAAGCCTCGCTCGACGTGCGCCTGCGCCTGTCGCTCGCTCCCGACGTGCCCGTCACGGCGCCGCTGCTCGACACCGGGACGCATCTCTTCACGCACGGGTTCGGTGCCGGGCTCGACGAGGCGATGGCGATGGCCGCGGAGCAGATGCTGCAGTTGCTCGTCGATCGGGGCGGTTTCACGATGGACGAGGCCTATTCGTTGGCCTCGGTGGCCGTCGACCTCGGCATCACCCAGGTGGTCGACGGTACGGTCGGATGTCACGCCGCCGTGGCACACGACCTCATCGGCCGCTGAAGGAGACCGGATGCGACTCAGCCCACACGAGCAGGAGCGGCTCATGATCCACGTCGCCGCGGATGTCGCCCGAGCGCGCCGGGCGCGCGGGCTGCAGCTCAACTACCCCGAGGCCGTCGCCATCCTGACCGACTGGGTGCTCGAAGCGGCTCGGGACGGCCGGCGCGTGGCCGACCTGATGGAAGCGGGACGGCACGTGCTCACCCGCGACGACGTGATGGAGGGCGTGCCCGAGATGATCGACGAGGTCCAGGTGGAGGCCACGTTCCCCGACGGAACCAAGCTCGTCACGCTCCACGAACCGATCGGGTCGGCGCCGTGAGCCGGCCGTTGATCCCCGGCGAGATCGCCGGGCCGGCCGACCCGGTCGAGATCAACGTCGGCCGGCCGGTGCTGAGGTTGCGCATCGAGAACGGTGGCGACCGGCCGATCCAGGTCGGTTCGCACTACCACCTCGCCGAGGCCAACCCGGCGCTGGTGTTCGACCGCGACGCCGCCCGGGGGCACCGCCTCGATGTGCCGGCCGGCACCGCCGTGCGCTTCGAGCCCGGCATCGCCATGGACGTCGACCTCGTGCCGTTCGTCGGCGCCCGCGTGATCCCCGGCCTACGCGGCGCGGTCGGCGGTCCGCTCGACGGGGGTGCACCATGAGCTTCATCGGTCGTGACCGCTACCGGAACCTGTACGGGCCGACCGCAGGCGACCGGGTGCGTCTTGCCGACACCGATCTCTGGATCGAGGTCACCGAGGACCGCTGCGTCGGTGGCGACGAGGCGGTCTTCGGTGGCGGCAAGGTGATCCGGGAATCGATGGGCCAGTCGACGCGTACCCGCGGCGAGGGTGCTCCCGACCTCGTGATCACCGGTGCCATCGTCCTCGACCACTGGGGTGTGGTGAAGGCCGACATCGGCGTGCGCGACGGCCGGATCGTCGGGATCGGCAAAGCCGGCAACCCCGACACGATGGACGGCATCGATCCCGCACTGGTGATCGGCCCGTCGACCGAGATCCTCTCCGGCAACGGCAAGATCGTCACCGCCGGAGCGATCGACTGTCACGTCCACCTGATCTGCCCGCAGCTCCTCGACGAGGCGCTCGGCACGGGCGTCACCACCCTGATCGGTGGCGGCACCGGCCCCGCCGAGGGCACCAAGGCCACCACCGTCCGGCGGCGCCTGGCACCTGGAACGGATGCTCGAAGCTCTCGACCACTGGCCGGTCAACGTTGCCCTGCTCGGCAAGGGCAACACCGTCGACACCGAGGCGATGTGGGAGCAGCTCCGCGCCGGCGCCTCGGGGTTCAAGCTGCACGAGGACTGGGGCACCACGCCGGCCGCGATCGATGCGTGCCTGCGCGTGGCCGATGAGTCAGGGGTTCAGGTGGCGATCCACACCGACACCCTCAACGAGGCCGGCTACGTCGAGAGCACGCTTGCCGCGATCGCCGGGCGGTCGATCCACACGTACCACACCGAGGGCGCCGGCGGCGGCCACGCGCCCGACATCATGACCGTCGCATCGCACCCGAACGTGCTGCCATCGTCGACGAACCCCACGCGGCCGCACACGGTCAACACCGTCGACGAACACCTCGACATGCTGATGGTGTGCCACCACCTCAACCCGTCGGTCCCCGAGGACCTCGCGTTCGCCGACAGTCGCATCCGGCCGTCGACGATCGCCGCCGAGGACATCCTCCACGACATGGGAGCGATCTCGATCATCGGATCCGACTCCCAGGCGATGGGCCGCATCGGCGAGGTCGTGCTGCGCACGTGGCAGACCGCCCACGTGATGAAGCTGCGCCGAGGTTCGCTGCCCGGCGACGGTGCCGCCGACAACGTCCGGGCGCAGCGCTACGTGGCGAAGTACACGATCTGTCCGGCGATCGCCCACGGACTCCAGGCCGAGGTCGGCTCCGTCGAGGTCGGCAAGCTCGCCGACCTCGTGCTGTGGGAGCCGGCGTTCTTCGGGGTCAGACCCCACGTGGTCGTGAAGGGCGGCATGATCGCGTGGGCGCATGATGGGCGACGCGAACGCCTCGATCCCGACACCGCAGCCGCATGCTGCCCCGCCCGATGTTCGGTGCCGCTCCCGGTGTTGCCCCCGGTCTGTCGGTGGCGTTCGTCGCCCCGGCGGCGCTCGATGACGGTCTGGCGGATCGACTGAACGTGCGGCGCCGCCTGGTGGCCGTGGGGAACACCCGGTCGCTCGGCAAGGCCGACATGATCGGCAACGACGCCATGCCGGACATCCACATCGATCCGGACACCTTCGCCGTGCGCATCGACGGCGAACTCGTCGTCGAGCAGCCCGCCGAGGTGCTCCCGATGGCCCAGCGCTACTTCCTGTACTGAGACTGATCGATGCGCCCCGATCTGTTGCTCCTCGCCGACGGCCGGTTTCCCGCGGGCGGCCACTCGTGGTCGGCCGGTGTCGAGGCGGCGGTCGGCATCGGCGATGTCACCGATGCCGTGACGCTCGAGCGGTACCTGCTCGGTCGACTGGCGACGACGGGCATCGTCGACGCATCGTTCGCTGCCGCGGCGTGCGCCCTGTCGCATCGGGAACCGAACGTGAACGACTCGACGACCGGGTTCGAACGACTCGACCGCGAGTACGACGCCCGTGTTCCCTCGCCGCATCTGCGGGCCACGAGCCGCCGCCTCGGGCGGCACTTCCTGCGGGCGGCTCGGCCGATCTGGCCGAGCGCATCGGTCGACGCCGTGTCGGTGCTGCCCGATGGGCCGCACCAGCCGATCGTGCTCGGAGCGGTCGTCGCCGCTGCCGGTGGCGACCCCGGTGACGCAGCGGTCGTCGCGTTGCATCACACGGCGACGGCCACGACCACGGCCGCGGTCCGCCTGCTGGGTCTCGACCCGATCGAGATGGCACTGGTGGTACACCGGTGCGTCAGCGCGCCGAGCTCCCGGTCGATCGAATCCTGGGCGACTGCCGACCCGGCCGAGTTGCCCGCGGTCGGTGGTTCGCTCACCGAGATCCTCGGCGAGCACCACGGTCGCCAAGACGCCCGCCTGTTCGTCGCATGAACCATCGAGTCCGAAAGGTCACCCGCCGTGCCCCCTCATGACGTCCCCGTCGACCTCTTCCACAACGAACCACACGTGCGGGCGCCGGGACTCGATCGTTCGTTGCGGGTCGGTATCGGTGGCCCGGTCGGCAGCGGCAAGACCACCCTGGTCGGATCGCTCTGCCGGCTGCTGCGCGACGAACTGTCGATGGTGGTGGTCACCAACGACATCTTCACGTCCGAGGACGCCCTTGCGTTGCGGCGCGCGGCCGTCCTCCCGGCCGACCGCATCGAGGCGGTCGAAACCGGTTGCTGTCCCCACACGGCCATTCGCGACGACATCGCCGCGAACCTCGACGCGGTCGAGCGGATGGAGGTGCGGCACGATCCGGTCGACGTGACGCTCGTGGAGTCGGGTGGTGACAACCTCACGGCGATCTTCAGCCGGGGTCTCGTCGACGTCCAGATCTTCGTCATCGACACCGCGGGCGGCGACGACATTCCTCGCAAGGGCGGCCCGGGTGTCGCACTCGCCGATCTGCTCGTGATCAACAAGGTCGATCTCGCACCGCACGTCGGCTCCGACGTGTCGCTGATGCTGCGTGAGGCGGCCGATCGGCGCCACGGACAGCCGGTGATCCCGACTTCGCTGGTCGACGCGGATGGAGCCCGACCGGTGGCCGACTGGCTTCGGGAGCAACTGGTCCGCTGGCGGCATCGCTCGTGAAGGCGGCGGCGCGAATCGCGGTCGAACGTCGCGATGGCGTCGACGAGCTGGTCGATCGGACCGGTGCCGCCCCGATCAGTGTCCGTCGCTGTGGCGATCGGGTGTTGCTGGCGTCGTCGGCTGCCGCGCCGGTCGGTGGTGACGAACTCGAACTCGCGATCGCCGTGGGGTCCGGGGCGCGCGCCGACGTCGGGTCGGTTGCCGCAGGGCTGGTGTGGCCGGGCCCCGACGATCGGTGGTCGTCGATGACGACGACGTGCGATGTCGCAGCCGCCGGACATCTGCGCCTGTGGTTGGAGCCGACGGTGTCGGTGGTCGGGTCACGCCACAGGGCAACGACGACGGTGCGCCTCGCCGAGTCAGCGACGTGCGTGGTCGTCGAAGAGGTCGCACTCGGCCGTCGTGGCGAGGCGAGTGGTCGGCTCGATCTGCGTCTACGCATCGAGCGAGCAGGTTCGGCGGTGGTCGATCATGCCGAGTCGTTCGGCCCCGGCGTTGCCGGGGCGCGCAGCTCGGTGTCGGTCGGCGCCGCCCGCCATGTGTGCTCAGCGGTGGTCGTCGGCGCACCGGCCGGACGTTCCCGAACGTGCGTCGAGACCGGCCGGGCGGCTGGCTGGCTGCCGGTCGCACACGATGTTGCCGTGGTGCTCGCGGTCGGCCCCGATCGCCCATCGGTGGCTGAGTTGCTCGCTCGGATCGCCCCGGAGCTGACCTCGGGCGAGTTGCTATGGTAAGACCATCAGACCAAGAAGACGATCTCTGTGGATCGGAAAGGGCGACCCCGATGTTCGTGGACCACGAAGCGCTGCATCACCAGTGGTACGTCGTCGCCGAGGGTGTCGACGTCACCGATGCTCCACTCGGCGTTCGGCTGCTCGGGGCCGACTATGTGCTGTGGCGGTCGGCGGCCGGGGAGCTGATTGCCGCCCCCGACCGGTGCACGCACCGGGAGTCGCCGCTCAGCATCGGCACGGTGAGCAACGGGTGCCTCACCTGCCCGTACCACGGGTGGACCTTCGGCGAGGGCGGCAGGTGTGTGGAGATCCCCTCGACGGGCGCGGGTCGGCCCGTTCCGCCCGCCGCTCATCTCCCGGTCGTCCACGTGGAGGAGAAGTACGGTCTCGTCTGGCTCTGTGTCGGCGATCCGGCGGGCACGATTCCGTTGATGACGGCGGAGGACGATCCGTCGTATCGCCGGATCAACAGCGGCGTGGAGACCTGGGCAACTTCGGCCACGCGGATGACCGACAACTTCATGGACTTCTCCCATTTCCCGTGGGTGCACGTCGGCACGTTCGGGATCCAGGAGAAGACCGAGATCCCGACGCTGCACGTCGAGCCCCTCGACGACGGCTGGTACGGCTACCGCTACGAGGTCGATGCCCGCAACGACACCGGCGGCACCACCGTGTCGGGCCAGGAGGGTGACGTCGTCCACCGCCGGATGAGCACCGGGTTCCATCTCCCGTTCGTGGTGCGCAGCACGATCCACTACGAGACCGGCCTCGATCACCTCTTGCTGCTGTGCGCAACGCCCGTCGACGACACGACGTCGTACTTCACGTTCGTGGTGTGGCGCAACGACGACTTCTCCACGCCCGGCGAGGAGATCATCGCCTTCGATCGGGCGATCGGTGCCGAGGACAAGGTGATGCTCGAACGGGTCCCCGGGGTCCTGCCGCTCGACCAACAGGCGACCGCCAGCGTCCAGTCCGACAAGCCGTCGGTCGAGTGGCGTCGCCAACTCTCGAGCATGTTGGCGCCATGACCTCGGCGTTGCCGCCGAACCTCTTCAAACGTCGGCTCCGCGATCCGAACACGCGCGTGCAGTGGGGGTTCTTCGTGAGCCTGGCGGACCCTGTGGCCGCCGAGATCGCTGCCGGGGCAGGCTTCGACGTCATCGTCATCGACGCCGAACATGCGCCGAATGATCTCCGCTCGATTCTCGGACAACTGCAGGCAGCATCAACGACAGGGGTCGAAGCGGCGGTTCGTGTGCCCGACGCGGATGCCACGTTCATCAAGCAGGTACTCGACCTCGGTGTCCGCACGCTGATCGTTCCAATGATCGATGACGCCGAACAGGCAACAGCGGCTGTGAGGGCGACGCGGTACCCGCCGAACGGTGTTCGTGGAGTGTCATCGGCGCGCGCCGCCCGGTGGGGAAGGGTGCCGAGCTATCACGCCAATGCCGACGAGGACATCTGCCTGATCGTCCAGGTCGAGTCGTCCGCCGCCCTCGCGCAGATCGAGGAGATCAGTGCCGTCGATGGGATCGATTCTGTCTTCGTCGGACCGATGGACCTCGCGACGTCACTCGGCTATCCGGGCGGCGGCACAGATCCGGACGTTGTTGCAATCGTGGTCGATGCGCTCAGCCGGATCTCGACACAGCGGGCTGTTCCCTCAGTCATGGCAGTGTCTCCAGACCTCGTCGTCACGTACGGAAATGCAGGCGCACGCTTCATCACCGTCGGCGTCGACACCGCCCTCCTGGCCGCAGCGACCAGCGCGTTGAGAGCTGGCCTCCCCGACTTCTGAGCTGCTCTCTGCGATGGCTAACGCCACTTGGTGGCGGTGTACAGCCCACCGAGGATCATCGCGAGGCCGATCAGCGTCGGAATGTTGCTGTCGGTGAAGACGAGGTACCGCAGCATGATCATCACGCCGCCGCCGATCAGCAGCACGAGCATGATCACGGGGATCCAGTTCGGCGGTACGAGCTGACGAGGCTGCGCCTTGGGCGTGTACCGCGAGGACGCTGCCACGTCGTGATGATCGCCGTGGTGTTTGTCGCTGCTGTTGGTGCTGACGTAGCGGTCCTCTGGTCGCGTCCCTTTCGGGGTGACCCGTCCACCGCCCGTCTTTCGCTTCGGGGGAGCCATGCGGGAACGAGCATACGTGATCCGGCCGACACTGCATTCACGGTGCGTGCTCGACGCCCCGACACTCCATACTTGGCGGGTGCCTTCCGCTCCGCGTGTTCTGGTGATCGACAGCTACGACAGCTTCGTCTACAACCTCGTGCAGTACCTCGGCGAGCTCGGTGCCGACCCGATCGTGGTTCGCAACGATCAGCTCACCGTCGACGAGGCCGTAGCACTCGCACCCGACGCGGTACTGCTCTCGCCCGGTCCCGGCCGCCCGGAGACCAGCGGCATCATCTGTGATGCGATCGGCGCGTTCGCTGCGCAGGGCACCCCGTTGTTCGGCGTGTGTCTCGGGCATCAGGCGATCGGTCACGTCTACGGCGCTGACGTCGTCGGCGCTCCCGAGCTGATGCACGGCAAGACGTCACCGATCCTGCACGACGGCGCCGGCGTGTTCGCTGGGCTCCCTTCGCCGCTGACGGCGACGCGGTATCACTCGCTCACACTGGCACCCGACAGCATCCCCGACGATCTGATCGTCACCGCACGCAGCGCGGACGGTGTGGTCATGGGGGTACGTCACCGAACGCTCGACGTCGAAGGTGTGCAATTCCACCCGGAGAGCATCCTCACCGGCCACGGCCACGACCTGCTGCGAACCTTCCTGTCGCGGGTCGACTGAGCGCACTCAGCCAGGCGAGCAGCGATCTGCGCGCCGACCGTGCCGGAAGGCGGGACGCCACGGACGCAGATCGTGACGAGGTCAGGGAACCGTGGTGGTGGTCGTCGGCGCGATCGTGGTGGTCGTCGGCGGAATCGTCGTGGTGGTCGTCGGCGGGATCGTGGTCGCGGGCGTCGTGTTGCGGGCGACGACGATGTTGACCTCGGTGCCCGGCGGCACCTTCGAGCCGACCGGCAGGCTCTGGGAGATGACGCGCCCGTCCTCGGCGGCGCCGAAGTTGCCGTCCTGGTATGCGACCACGGGGATCAGTCCGATCTCCGTGAGCGTGTTGCGGGCCTGCGCCTCGGTGCGACCGACGACCACGGGCACGCGGACGTCCTCCGGGCCGCTCGACACGATGATCAGGACGTCGCTGCCCTTCTCGACGAGCTCGCCGGGTCCGGGGCGGATCTCCATGACGGTGTTCTCGGGAACGGTCGGGCTGGAGCGGACGTCCGTGGTGACCACGAACTCGTACGGCGGGGCCTCGAGCACACCGCGGGCGTCGATCTCGCTCATCCCGATGATTTCACCCGGCACCTGCACGCTGGAGGGAGGGGCGGACACGACGAGGTTCACGAGCGACCCCTGGAGCGCCGGCGTCTCGGGAGGCGGGTCGGTGCTGACCACGGTGTCCTGGGCGACGTCGTCGCGTTCGACGGTGGTGAGTTCGCCGACGACGAAGCCGTCGGCAGCGAGCCGCGTACGCGCTTCCTCGGACGAGAGACCGACGACGTTGGGGATCGGCACGAGCTGTGGATCAGGGTTGTAGATGATCTCGACCACTTCGTCGGGAAGGATCAACGTTCCGGCGACCGGGTCGGTGCGGTGCACGAACCCGAACGGAACGAGGTTGTTCTCCTCGGCGGTCGTGGTGAAGCTGATGTTCTTGGCGGTGAGGTCGGCGGTGACCTCGGTCAGCGGGCGGTTCGTGTAGTCCTCGAGCACGAACTCTTCGGTCTCGTCGGCACCGTCGTCGCCGCTCAGCGCCTGGAACAACAACACGCCGCCGATGACGAGCAGGATCAACGCCACGAACGCCCCGAGCGCGTACCAGCCGGTGCGCGACGGGTTCGTGTCGTAATACATGGCGTCGGCCGACGCGCCGGTCGGATACCCCGCCTCCATCATTCCGGTCGACGGCACGGTCGTCGAGCGAGGGGCGGCCGTGGGGATCATCCCGGTCGGCGCCGTGGTGGGGTTGACCGTGGTGGCACCGGCGAGACCCGCTGCGGCAGCGCCGGCAACGGCGACGCCCGCAGTACGATTCTGCGTGCCCTGGGCCGCGGCGAGGGCCTGGACCGGTTCGTCGTTGCGGAACCGGCGGAGGTCGTCGCGCAGCGCGGAGGCGCTCGGATAGCGCAGCTTCGGATCCTTGGCGAGCAACTTCGCGACGATCGCCTCGAACGAGCGGGGCACGTCGGCGACGATCTGCACGAGCGGCTGGGGTGCGTCGTGCACCTGCTTGTAGGCGATGCTCACCGGGTTCTCGCCGGTGAACGGCGGCTTGCCGGCCACCATCTCGTACATCACGATGCCGAGCGAGTACAGGTCGCTGCGCGGGTCGGGCTGCGCACCCTGCGCCTGCTCGGGAGAGAAGTACGTCGCGGTGCCCATGACCGAGCCGACCTGGGTGAGGTTCGACTCGGTCGGTGCGTTGAGCGCCCGGGCGATCCCGAAGTCGGCCACCTTCACCTGGCCGTTCGAGCCGATGAGGATGTTGGCCGGCTTGATGTCGCGGTGTGCGACGTGATTGTCGTGGGCGAATCCCAGCGCGGCGGCGACCTCGCTCGCGATCTCGGCGGCCTGCTTCGACGTGAGCTGCTTGTTGGTCGAGAGGACCTCGGCGAGCGTGCGGCCCTGCACCTCTTCCATCACGATGAAGTACGTGCCCTCGTACTTGCCCCAGTCGTACACGTTGACGATGTTGGGATGCGACAGGCTCGCGGCAGATTGCGCCTCGCGACGGAACCGCTCGACGAAGTTCGCGTCCGTGGCGAACTCGGGGAACAACACCTTCACAGCGACCTGGCGGTCGAGCAACAGATCGCGCGCGGAGAACACGTCGGCCATGCCGCCGCGTCCGATCCGCTTGTGGATCTCGTACCGGTCGTTGATGACCGTCGCCTGCCCGTTGTTCGTCACTGTGTGCTCTCTCCGCCGCCACGTCGGTACGCGGCGCTGTGCAAGGTTACCGACTGGTCACCATGCGTGAACTGCAGGCCACCGAGGCGGGTCGCTCGGGTCGGATGGTTCGTGTGAGTCATCCGCCCGCCTCCGGGGCTGGTGTCACCGGCTGGGCGCCGGGGCCGGTGAGGAGGAAGTCGAGCATGCCCTTGGCGATCGGGCCGGCCAGTCGCCCGCCCGTCGCGGCGACGTCGGCGGTCGACTGGACGTTGGTGAGCACGACCGACACGGCGTACTGCGGATTGTCGGCGGGGGCGAACGCGATGATCCACGCGTGCGAGAGGTCGGGGTTCGACGGATCGCCGAGCTGTGCAGTTCCGGTCTTGGCGGCGACCGGGATGCCGCCGTTCAGGGCGATGCAGCAGCTCGCTGTGCCCCGCTCGGCAACACCGATCATCAACTGGCGTTCGATCTCGGCGGTCTGCGGTGAGATCGGCGTCTTCCACACCGAGGGGCTGGTCTCGTCGAGAACGCGACCCGCCTGGTCGTAGGTGGCCTCGACCGCGTAGGGCGCCATCATCTGGCCGCCGTTCGCGACGGCGCCTGCCACCATCGCCATGTGCAGCGGCACCATCTGCACCTCGCTCTGGCCGAACCCGCGGATCGCCAGCAACGGCAGTTCCTGCGCGAGGTTGTCGGTGCTGCCGAACGTGCTCGCGATCGGTCGGGGCAGGTCGATCGGCAACGGCTCACCGATGCCCCAGGCCTCGGTGCCGGCGATCATCGCTTCGGGCCCGAGGAACGTGGAGAGCTGCGCGAACGGAATGTTGCAGCTGCGTGCGAACACGGTGGCCAGGTCGCCGCCGCACAGGCTGGCGTTGTAGTTCTGGATCGGATCGGTGGTCTGTGGTGGCACCCACTCGCGTTCGCTCGGGAACTGCGTGTCGAGAGTGGCGACGCCGCTCTCGAGGGCGATGCCGGTCGTGATCACCTTGAACGTGGAGCCGGGCATGTACCGCTCCTGGTACGCCTGGGCGAGCAGCGGATTTCCGGGCGCGTTCTGCAGGTCGGTGATGATCTCCTGCGCGACGGCGAAGTCGGCGTTGACGAACGTGTTGGGGTCGAAGGTCGGGTTGCTGTACATCGCCCGGATCGCACCGGTTGCAGGCTCGATCACCGTGATCGAGCCGCTCTGCCCACCGAGGAGGAACTTGGCGACTTCCTGGGCGTCGTGGCGCACAGCGAGTTCCACGGTGCCGGTCGATCCCGTTCCGCCGGTGAGCAGGTCGCCGAGCCCGCGGACCTGTTGTTCGGTGGTCGATCCGGTGAGCACGTCGCCGTACATGTTCTCGACCTGGGTCGAGCCGAACGCGAACGTGAAATAGCCGGTGATGTCGGCGAGCAGATCACCGGTCGGGTACTCGCGTCGGAACTCGTACGGTTCGCCCGGCGCCGTCGGGTACGACACGGCGGCGACGATGCCGTCGCTCGTCACGATCGGCCCGCGCGGTTTGTTGAACTCGCGCAGCACCTGGCGGGTGTTGTCGAAGCGTGCTTCGAGATCCTGCGTGCGTCCGACCTGCCAGTAGTTGAGGGCGACGAACAGCACGACGTAGCAGGCCATCAGCCCGAGTGCGAGCTGTCGGATCTGGCGGTTCATGCCGCCGCCCGACGCGCCTCGCGGCGCTGGTGTCGGCCGAGACGCCACGCCATCCAGCGCTCCGACGGCGTGGGGTCGTCCGGGAGTTCACCGAGGCGCCGGGCCGACGAGTCCGACAGTCGGATCAGCAAGGCGAGCAACACGTAGTTCGCAATGAGTGACGAACCTCCGTAGCTGACGAATGGGAGGGTGATACCGGTGAGCGGAACGACCTTGATCACTCCACCGACGATCACGAACGCCTGCACCCCGACGATCGTGGTGAGGCCCACGGCGAGGAGCTTCTCGAAGGTGCGGTCGGTGCGCAGCGCGATTCGTAGTCCTGCGCCGACGATCAACACGTACGCCATCAGCACCGCCGATGCGCCGATCAGGCCCCACTCCTCGCCGATCGCCGCGAAGATGAAGTCGTTCTCTGCGTACGGCACCTGACCCGGGTTGCCTCGGCCGAGCCCGGTACCGGTGAGGCCACCGTCGGCGAGGCCGTAGATCCCCTGGATGATCTGGTAGCCGTCGTCGAGCGGGTCGGCCCACGGATCGAGCCAGATCGACACACGCGTCTGCACGTGGCCGAACTGGGTCCATGCGAAGTAGGCGGCACCGGCGAAGAGTGCGACACCGGCGAGGAGGTAGCTGACCCGTTCGGTGGCCACCCACATCATCACCACGAACAGCGTGAAGAAGAGCAGTGACGAGCCGAGGTCCTTCTGGAACACCATGACGACGACGGCGAACCCCCAGGCCAACAGGATGGGTGCGATGTAGCGCGGTTCGGGCAGGCGGAGCGGACCGACCTTCCAGGTCGACGCAGCGATCAACTCACGGCGATCGGCGAGGTACGAGGCGAAGAAGATGGCGAGGAAGAGCTTGGCGAATTCGCCCGGCTGGAAGTTGATCGGCCCGAGGCTCACCCAGATGCGGGCGCCGTTGATGGTCTGTCCGACGCCGGGCACGAGGGGCAGCATCAGCAGGAAGGCGCCGGTGAAGAAGAACAGCCAGCTGTATCGCGAGAGATCACTTGCTCGTTGCACGACGAGCAACGTGAGGACGAAGGCGACGATGGCGACGAGGCTCCAGGTGGCCTGCAGCCCGGCGAGTTCGTCGTCGAGACGGGTGATCATGACGAACCCGATGCCGTGGAGCAGCGCGGCGAGTGGAAGCAGCGTCCCGTCGGCGCCGCGAGCGACGAGGCGAACGACGATGTGCGCGCACAGCAGCAGACCCATCAGGATCGCGACGAAGAACACGATTCCTGGCGGGATCTCGGCATTCGTGCCGAGTGCGGTGATCGTGTAGGCGGCGCCGGTGATCAGCGCGGCCATGATCACCAGCGTCAGCTCGGTGGTGCGGCGGCTCCGCGCAAGGGGCGACACGGGACGCTCGACGACGCCGTCGTCCTCGACGTGCCACGTGGGCGCCGCGGTGTCGGTCACGGTCCGCTGGTGGTGGTCACGCCCACGGGTGCCCCGGCGCCTGTCGTGGTGGCATCGTCGACGGTGGTGGTGGGTGGCATCGTCGTGGTGGTCGTCGTTGTCGTGGTCGTGGTGGTGGTGGTCGTGGTCGTGCCGGCGTTGATGAACTCGACCGCGGCTTCGAAACTGTCGAACTGTGGTTCGGTCTCGATCGCCGTGGCGACCTCGGGGTCGAACTCGGCGCGCTCGGGTCCGACGGCGTCGGCGGTCGGCTCGATCCACAGCACGCCACCCGGGCGGCCCTGGTAGATCACCGCTTGGTCCTGCTCGTTGAACGCGACGAACCAACCGCTACGTGCCCACGCCGAGAACACGACGAAGCCGACGACGAGCACCGCGGCGACGGCGAAGCCGATCCCGAGGCGCACGAGTGCGCGGCGCCGACCTGGTGGTGCTTTCTCGTCGGCGACGGTGGGGTCTTGCGGTCGAGTGCCATCGGACGACGCAGCATCCGGGTCGAGTTCGAGCGTGCCTGCGGGCGTCGGGTCGGTCCCGGTCTCCGCCCACACGGGCACGAGATCGAGTTCCTGGGTCGGGTCGGGCGGATCGTCGCCCTCGAGCACGTCGACCACGATGACGGTGATGTTGTCGCGACCACCGGCTTCGTTGGCCTTGGCGACCAGCCGGTCGGCGGCGACCTGCGGATCGGACTCGAGGGTGAGAGTTGCGGCGATGTCCACGTCGGCCACCTCGTCGACGAGGCCATCGCTGCACAGCACGAACCTGTCGCCTCGGATCAGCGGCAGCGTCCACCAGTCGACTCGTACCTCGGGCTCGATGCCGAGCGCCCGGGTGATGATGTTGCGGCGTGGATGGTCGCGAGCCTCGTCTTCGGTGATGTGGCCGGTGGCGACGAGTTCTTGGACGTAGCTGTGGTCGACGGTGACCCGCCGGAGCCGACCGTGCCGGAAGAGATACGTGCGTGAGTCGCCGACGTTGGCGAGCACCAACGCCTCGCTCGGCTCGGCCGGCACGACGGGAGTGACGTCACCATCGTTGTCGTCGATGTTCGGTTCGGCGCGCCCGGCAAACGGATCGGAGATCACGGCGATCGCCGTCACCGTGGTTCCCATGCCGTGCTGGCCGGGGTTGGCAATGGCAGCGCGGAAGATGTCGCCGTTCGCCACCCGGATCGCATCGACGACGTCTGGTGCACTCGGCGGTTGGGTGCCGTCGAGGAGCGTGCCGATCCGGTCGACGGCGATCTGGCTCGCGACCTCGCCGGCTTCGTGTCCGCCCATGCCGTCGGCGACGACGAACACTCGGTCGGTGACGAGCAGGTTGTCCTCGTTCTCGGGCCGGAGCTGGCCGGTGTGGGTCGACGCCCCGACGCGCAGTTCGGCCATCAGGTCGTCTCCGTGGCTGACATCACTGGGCCTCGATCACGGTCGTGCCGGCCTGTACCCGATCACCGGGATGGAGCAGCTTGGCGCCGACGAGTTTGGATCCGTTGTGGAACGTGCCGTTCGTCGACCCGAGGTCTTCGACCATCGGCTGGCCGTCGTAGTCGTAGAAGCGGACGTGACGCTGCGAGATGTAGGCGTCGTCATCGAGCACGATCGCGCAGGCTGGATCGCGACCCAGCACGATGTCGCCACCGAGCTGCACGGTGACGCCTCGGCGCGAGCGTGGCTCGAGCATCACGAGTCGTGTCGCCCGGCCGCGCTGCTGCTTCGACTGCCGTTTGGACGTTTTCGATGGCTTGGGCATCGGGGCGGTCGCAGCGGCAACGGGGGGTCGTCCCATCGGGGTGGTCTGGCCCGCTGTGGGTGACGGCGCAGCCTGGCGGGGGGCGCCGATCATCGGGCGTCGGCTCGGTGTGCGTACTTCGCTCCACACCGCCCACAACACGCGAGCGAAGAAGAGGTAGAGCAGTCCGAGGAGCACGAACTTCAGAATGGTGAGGACTTGGTCGGTCATGGCAGCGCGGTCATGGCAGCACGAGGGGGCTGGTGCTCCGGTCGATCAGGACGCCTCGAACCGAACGTGGGTCGAGCCGAAACTGATGATGTCGCCGTCGCGTAGACGCTGTTCGCCGACGATCCTGACGCCGTTGACCATCGTGCCGTTCGTCGAGCCGAGGTCGGTGACGATGTACGCGGACGGCCCTGCATTGACCTCGGCGTGGTTGCGGCTGATGTTGCTGTCGTTGATCGAGATCGTGCATTCGGGGAGGCGTCCGACGGTGACCTTGGCGCTGCCGAGGTCGACGCGCTGCCCCGATGGCAGCACGAGCGAACCCATGCCGGGGCCGGTGGCGGCCTGCTTGAGTTGGCTGACGATGTTGAAGCGGCCCGTTCGCAACGCGTTGTCGACCGCGAGTTGGACGGTGACGGGCCCCATGAAGTGGTAGCCCTCCTCGCGTGCGTACTCGCGTGCGGCCTCGGCGAGTTCGGAGACGAGCGCATCTTCGATGTCGTTGAAGCTGGCGTGGTCGATGGCGCTCAGCACCACCGTGAAGTCGTTGGGGACGATGCGGCGGCCCTTGACGTCGACCGAGCGTTGGTCGTCCATCTCGCGCACGAGACGTCGGCCGAGTTCGATGGGACGGATCGAGCCCTTGGAGCGACGAAAGAACACGCCATCGACCATACGCTCCAGACGGTGCTCCAGTGACTGCAATCCCATAGGTGGCTCGCCAGACTACTGCCCCATCCCGTGCCCACCCCGTCGCTCCCGCCCCGCCGCGATGAGCCAAACCGCCGTATCCGGTCGCTTCGCTCATCGGTGGGCGTCCGGACGGGTTTGTGATGAGCCAAACCGCCGTATCCGGTCGGTTCGCTCATCGTCGGTCGTTCGGACGGGTTTGTGATGAGCCAAACCGCCGTATCCGGTCGCTTCGCTCATCGGTGGGCGTTGTGGGGGTGGTGCAATCCGCGCGTGCCAAGCGTCGAGGAGAGCGCTAACGTTCGTGCTCCACTTGCGCGAGTGGCGGAATGGCAGACGCGCCAGCTTCAGGTGCTGGTGTCCGAAAGGGCGTGGGGGTTCAAGTCCCCCCTCGCGCACGAGAAATCCCTTGCAGTGCAGGGGTTTCGACATCCTGGCTTCGGCCGGTGAATGGCGAGTCGACGGTCAGGCCCAGCCTGATCGGCGGATGTCGTCGCCGTCGGCGTCCAAGGTTCGGCCCGACCATCGAAGTTCGCCCGGCGTTGCGGACAGGCGTGCGATCAGGCCCTGCATCGGAGTTCCGTCGACGTCAGCGATTGCGCCCCGGGCGGCGTAGTGCGCATCGTTGGCGATGTCGGCCATGTCGTACACGGGTCCGATCGCGGCCTCGGCCGCGGTGAATGCATCGATCACGTCGGTCTGGGTTCGCTCCAGGCACCAGTCGGTCATGATCTGCTCGAGTTCGTCGCGGTGCTCGGTCCGCCCGGCGAACGTGGTGAAGCGGTCGTCGTCGCCGACGCCGAGCACCTCCATCACCCGCGCGGCGACAGAATCGCTCGACGTCGACACCGCCACCCAACGGTCGTCGGCGCACCGATAGGTGCCACGAGGCACCGTGTAGGGGAGCCCGGCGCCGAGTCGGGGTTGCTGCTCGCCCCGCACGGCGTACACCGAGGCGAGCGGCCCCATCATCTGGAACATCGTTTCCAGCAGGTTGGCGTCGACGACCTGACCGACGCCGGAGTGCAGCGCCACCATCGTGGCGAACGCCGCGGCGAGCCCCGTCAGCTCGTCGGTGAGCGCAATCGGTGGCAGCAGGGGTTGTCCGTCGGGTTCACCGCTGAGCGCAGCGAGGCCCGACATCGCCTCGGCGATCGTGGCGAATCCCGGACGCGATGCGTAGGGACCGTCCTGGCCGAACCCGCTCACCCTCGTCATCACCAGACCAGGGTTTCGCTCCAACAGCACGTCGGGTCCGAGGCCGAGTCGCTCCATGGTGCCGGGCCGCGAGTTCTCGACGAGCACGTGTGCGTCGTCGATCAGCGTCAGCAGCACATCACGATCGGCGTCGTCCTTCACGTCGAGGACGACAGTGCGCTTGTTGCGATTGACGAGCTTCCACCACAGACCCTCGCCGTCGCGAGGGTCGCGCCACGCCATGTTGCGCAGGCTGTCGCCGCCCGGTCGCTCGACTTTGATGACGTCGGCGCCGAAGTCGGCGAGGTAGCGGGCGCAGTTCGGCCCCGCGAGCACGGTCGACATGTCGATCACCCGCAGCCCGGCGAGCGCCGGTGCCGGACTCATGGTGTCCAACCGGCCAGCAGCTCGCACGCCTCGACCATGTCGGCCGTCGTGCCGGCGTACGAGAACCGGACGTACTCGTGTCCGCGGGCGAGGTCGAAGTCGATGCCCGACGTGGCGGCGACGCCAATCTCGTGCAACCAGCGAGAGGTCAGGGCAAGCGAGTCGATCCCGATCGCGGTTGTGAGGTGGGGCACGTGCGCGTACACGTAGAAGGCGCCGTCGGCGGGGGCGATGTCGGTGATGCCTGCCGCGGCCAGTCCGTCGATCACGATCGCCCGGTTCTCCCGATAGCGCGCCACGTGGCCATCGAGCTCGTCGGACGCGTCGAGTGCGGCGAGCGCCGCCACCTGCGACACGTGGGGCGCGCAGATGTACAGGTTCTGTTGCAGCCGCTCGACGGTGTCGACGAGCGAGTCGGGTACGACCACCCAGCCGACGCGCCACCCGGTCATCGACCAGTACTTCGAGAAGCTGTTGACCACGAACGCCTCGGGATGATGGTCGAGGACTCGCGGCGCCGGGGGGCCGTCGACGATGCCGTGGTAGATCTCGTCCGCGATCACGGCGATCCCGCGGGATCGACATGCGGCCGTGATGTCCGCCAAAGCGTCGGCGGCAAGGACGGTCCCCGTCGGATTCGACGGTGACGCCAGCACCAGTCCGTCCAGATGGCCCACATCATCGAGATGCATGGGCGTCGGCGCCCACCTGGTCTCGGGCCCGACCGGGATGGGCACCGGTTCGACGCCGAGCGCCACCAGGACGTTGCGATAGCAGGGATAGCCGGGCTCGAGAACGCCGACCCGGGCGCCCGGCTCGAAGAGCGTGAGGAAGGCGAGCGTGAACCCGGCCGACGCCCCGGCGACCACGAGGATGCGGTCGGGCTCGACGTCGTCGTAGCGATCGGCCAGTCGGGTCCGCAGCGGGTGCAATCCGGCGGCGTTGGTGTAGCCGAGTGGTTCGTCGAGGTGCGCACGTACGGCGTCACGTGCCAACGCAGGCAACGGCGTGGCGGGCTGACCGACCTCCATGTGCAGGACGCGTCGCCCCGTCGCCTCGAGCCGCGCCGCCTCACGGCTCATCGCCATCGCATGGAACGGCGCAACGGCGCCAGCGCGGACAGCGGCCTCGATCACCGAGCGATTGTCGCAGCTCCGGCCCGAGCGCCTGCAATCTCCGGATTTTCAAGATCGCTTGACTTTGCACTTCTCTGACGCACTGCTGGGTCCTCACTGACGGTGGTGCTCTTACCGTGCGGAGTGGCCTCAAGTGGGGCCGCAATTCGACCGAAGAGGAAACGTATGAGTCTGCGACGAGGTCTCCGAGATGGCGATACCGGTGAACCGGCCGACGCTGCGTTTGGCCCGGTGGTCGGCAGCCGCGGGTTCAGCCTGGTCGAGGTGGTCATTGCTCTCGCCCTGATGGGGACCGTGTCCATTGCGGCGCTGTCCGCCGTCACGACGAGTATCAAGACCTCGTCGGTGAGCGGGTCCGCCGCCGAGGTGGAAACGGCGCTCGTCAATGCCGCAGACCGCGTCAATCGGGCGACCAAGTCGTGTGACTACACGATCTATGCGCAGGCAGCGGTGCAGACGGAGGGCTGGCCGGCCTCCGCCGCAGTGGTGACCCACGAGTACTACCAGCCGTCCGGATCGCCGACGGTCGCCGGTCAGTGGCTGACCGGCCCGGCCGCCTCGCCTGCGTGTCCGGGCGTCAGTTCCGACCTTCTCGTCCAGAAGGTCACCATTCGAATCACGAACCCCAACGGAAATATTGCTCGCTCGATCCAGGTGGTGAAGTCAGATGTCTGATCAGGAAAAGTGCTCCGACCGGCCGACGCGTGCTGCGTCGCGATTCCGGGATGACCCTGTTGGAGCTGGTCGTCTCGATCTCCATGCTCGGGCTGATCACCATGGTGATCTCGAGTGCGATCGTCGTGACGCTCCGCCAGCAGGACAACTCCTTCGGGCGTCTCAACGTGGCGCGGGAGGAGCAGCAGGTCGGCCTCTGGGTGCCTGCGGATCTTTCGTCGTCCGACACCGTCGACACCAGCCCCTGGATCACCCCCTGCGGAGCCACCGTGTGCGACGGGATCGATCTGAGCAACGGCTCCAACGTGATGATGCTGTCGTGGTCGACGGAAAACGGTGACGGCACGACCACGGCGACCAACGTGTCGTATCACTTCGCGCCGACGGACGACCCCCCCACCGTGTTCGCCCTCAGTCGGGTGGTGTGTTCCTCGACCGACGCAGGACCGTGGACGTGCACGACCCGAGCGGTGCTGACTGACCTGCCTGGACCGCCGGCGGGCGAACCGTTCGTACCGGGCGTGATGAACGGTGAGGCATGTGCCCGGGAAGTGGATCCGATTCCCTGCACCCGACCCACATGGGTGATCAAGGTGAGCGAGCCCCTCGCCGCTGACGCGATCAACGAAACGCAGTTGGCGAGCGAAGCCGAGCGCAAGGACGCCAACCGCGTCATCGTGTCGATCAACGGTGGAGGCGACTCCGCCGGTGCCGGCGGCGGTTTCAACCAGGTCAGCATCACCGCAGGCGGTACGGTGCGCACGTCGATCGATTCGAGCAGCACCAGCGGCACACCCTCGTTCGTCGAGGCTCGCAGCCGGTGCGGCGGCCCCGTGACGCTGGTCGTCGACGAGTCGAACTCGATCGGGAGTGCGATCACCCAGGTGAAAGAGGGCGTTCGAGAGTTCATCGAAGCACTGGCCGGAACGCCCGTGAAGCTGCAGATCGTCCGGTTCCAGACGACCAGCTCGATCCTCGGCACCACCGACTGGCATCGCTACTACGACATGACCAACCAGGCCGACGTCGACGCGCTGCTCGCCGGGGTCGACGACCTGCGCGGTTCGTGGAGCACCAACCCGCAGGGTGGCACGAACTGGGAAGAGGCGCTGTTCAGGACGTTCTATGCGGCCGATGGATCGACTGCCCCCGTCATCCCGAAGACGATGGTCTTCTTCACCGACGGCGTGCCGACGTTCGATCGACTCGTCCATCTCACGAGCCCCGGCGTGCTCCCAGCGCAGCCCCCTGCTCCGGGCGCCCCGTGGCCGAACTCGAGCGGATCGGCCTACAGCCAGGTCGCGTTCAACCGGGCCGACTACATCGCCAATGCGTTCCGTCGCAACGTTCGCTTCGTCGGCGTCGGCGTCGGCGCCGGCATCACGAACAACTCCAACTGGATCGTCGACCCGGGCGCCGGGTACACGGACGTCGTCGAGCGGGGCTCGTACAGCTACGTCCGTCAGACGATCACCGGCTACCAGGCCCGCTACCAGAAGCGTGACTCGAGCAATTCGTCGTACTACTGGGTCGACAAGCCGACCTACGACGCGGCCGCCAACGATCGCCGCCGGGATCGGGACTGGCGGGACATCACCGCTGCCCAGTACAACGCGATCGTCAACACCACCACGGCTGACGATCTCCCCGTCGGCAACGACGGCCGGCGCACCATCGTCACCCAGCAGCCCGTCAGCACTGCGGAGTTCAACGCGAACTCGACGAACCCCGCCTACAGCGCGGTGGCGAAGACTTGGGCTGCCGGACCCGACTGGGAGGTCTGGACGGGCACGCAGACCGGCTCGACGAGCCACTATCGAACCAACCGCGTCGCGGGCCAGCCCCCGTACACGGGCTACCTCCCGGCGGTCACGCAGTCGACGAGCAACAGCAAGATCCTGGCCCGGCTCATCGCCGGGAACGACTTCGGAACGCCGGCGGTGCTGAGCGGTGGGGAGTACACCAACAAGGAAATCGCGGACATGTACGTCCTGCCGCAGTGGTCGCAGTTCCCGGACGCCATGAAGGCCGTTGCGCTCGGCGACTGCGGTGGCACGCTGACACTGCAGACCAAGCTGAACGGGACCTCGGCTGCGCCGGACCCGTTCCGCTACCAGACCAACGCAATCACAGATGCCGGTGGCAACCCGGTGGAGTTCAAGCCGACGGTGGTCGTGACGAACCAGCAGTTCGTGACCGGCACGTTCGACTTCCCCGTCGCCAGCGGCCAGTTCGTCACCGTGGACATCATCCCGCAGAACTACGCCGAGCTGAAGCGGTACACGCCGGGAGCATGGACATGTCGCGCCGGGAACGCCGATCGCCCGGTGGAGCTGCTCACGATCCCTGACGCCGGCGCTTGGAAGGGCGTCCGCGTCCGCATCGGTGCCAACGAGGCGGTCTCGTGTCAGATGGCGGTGACGTCATGACCGTGCGCTTCGAGCGGCGAGGCCGGACCCAGTCGGCGTCGGATCATGACACCGACCGAGACCGCGGCTCCGCGCTGCCGCTCGTGCTGGTGCTGATCGTGGTCGCGTCGATGATCATCGTCCCGACACTCACCTATGCGGTGTCGGTGTTGAAGGCGAACACGGTCCTCAGCGCGAAGACGCAACGGATCGAGGCCGTCAAGGGCGGACTGCGACTCGCATTGGCAGAGCCGCAAGAGTTGTACCAGGCCTGCGCCAACTCGGGCCCGACCGTCGCAGTCCGCTTGGCCGACTCCGAGTTGAACGACAAGACGGTCACCACGAACTGCTACATGATCGACGTCGCGAGTTCGCAGAGTGCCGAGGAGATCCGCTTCGGCGTCGCCACCACACGCGTCGGTACGCCACCGCCCGCGGGCCTCGCCGGAAACACCTATGTGCCGGCTGACCCCGCATCCACGACGGAATGGCAGACGGTCGCCACCACCGCGTCGGAGACGGACAAGATCTGGCTGCCCAACCTGCCCGTGCACGCGCTGAGCCCTCGTGCGCCCGGTGGCAGTGCCATGGCCGCCGGA
This sequence comes from Ilumatobacteraceae bacterium, assembly GCA_963828415.1. GTDB lineage: Bacteria > Actinomycetota > Acidimicrobiia > Acidimicrobiales > Ilumatobacteraceae > Sva-07. The sequence continues at coordinate 93,204 of CAWHEI010000004.1, read as the reverse complement.
TTCCCCACATGCAGGGTGTACTTCCCCGGCACCTACGTCGATCCGATCACACTGAACGGCCCGACGTTCTTCACCTCCGGGATCTACTACTTCGAACGCGATGTCACGCTCACTGCCGGCGCGTCCGTCGTGGTCGGCGACGGCGCCACGCCTGGTTGTACCACCAGCCAGGAGGCGGTGTTCTACGCCCAGAACGTTCCCTCGACGCACAACATCTCCGGCCTCGGCGCCACGTGGGTGCTCGGTGACAGCGCGCGTGTCGTCGTCGACAACGCGACGGGTGACGTGTCACTGAAGTTCAATGCTCGCTACGCCGCATCCGGTGACACCGGAGACGCCCCGTCGCAAGGCGTGTCGATCGCCACCGTCAATGGCGAATTGGCCCCCGACGGGGTCACCGGTGTCGGCCTCGACATCCCCGGCACGATCAACGTGCCGCTGTCAGTCGTGGGTTCCGTCGACCCCGTCTCCGCGATCGGCCAGGAGTACAAGCCGTCGATCGTGACACCGCGCCCTCGTCCACCTGCTTCTCCCACGAACGTCGTGGCCCAGCCCTACGCCAGTGCCGCGAGGGTGAGTTGGACGGCGCCCGCCGACAACGGTTCGCCGATCACCGGTTACACCGTCACGGCCAGCGGCGGCGGCCAGACCTGCACGACCAGGGGAGCGACGGTGTGCGTCGTGTCCGGCTTGACGAACGGTTCGAGCCGCAACTTCACCGTGGTCGCCACCACGGCGGCCGGAACCTCCCTGCCATCCACGCCGTCGCCGAACGTGACGATCGGCGGCAGCACACTCGTGGTGCCATCGACCCCGGCCGCTCCGACCGCCATTGCCTACGGCGGCGGCGTCGCTCAGGTCAGGTGGACCGCGGTTGCACCGTCCCTGTCGCCGATCAGCTCGTACACGGTGACGGCATCGCCCGGCGGTGCGACGTGCGTCGTCGACATGACCACGTCGTTCGTCCCGGAGATGGCGTGCGACATCGCCGGCCTCAGCCCGCTCGTGCTCCCCGGCTACCAGTTCACCGTGACCGCGTCGAACTCCGTCGGCCCGTCGGTTGCGTCGCCGCCGAGCGCGAACCTGCTCGCGGTGGGTCTCGGCACCCCGCCGGCGATCGCCGTTGCACCGTCACCGCCGCCCTACGTGCCGCCCGCCGTCATCGACCTCCGGTTCGCCGGGACCGGTGCGGCCACGATCGACATCCCCGGTTACGTGTCCGTTCCCCAGGGGCGGGTGTCGTTGGACAACCCGCGCAACCTCGACGTCCGGATCTCCGGCGGCGTGCTGGCTTCGCAGATCGACGTGGTGGACGGTCGGCCCGCACCCATTCCGGTCGGACTCGTCGAGTCGGTCGTCCAGCGCAAGCTGCGAATCGTCTCCAGGATCGCTGGGTCGCCGGAAGTGTCCACCGCGATCGTGCAGGTGAATCAGAACGGCGCCTATGCAATCAACTCCTGGGAGGTGCAGGCGACGAGCGACGAACCGGTGGGTGGACCTGTGACGACGGCACCGCCGGAAGAGACGACCACCACGACGGTGCCCGAAGAGACGACCACCACGACGGTGCCGGAAGTGACGACCACCACGACGGTCCCGGAAGTGACGACGACCACCACGATCCCAACGCCGACCACCACGTTGCCGCCGGTGATCCCACCGGTGCCCAGCGATGGCACCAGCCGGTGCAACGACGTCACCAGCAACCCGCAGGGTTGGAGCCAGGACTTCGGACCCGGCACGTGGGCGGCGGAGTACTGGAACTGGGGCGGCTCGCGGCCCTCGTTCGACAGCAACAACCCGTTCTCCGGGTCTCCGACGCAGACCACGACGATGGCCAACATCGCCGCCTGTTCGACCTCCTCGCCGTACACCGGTGTGCAAGAGGACGACTTCTCGGCCCGCTTCACCAAGACGTGGACGACCACCGACGCACGCGACGTCACGTTCCTCGCCGGCGGCGACGACGGCTATCGAGTGTTCGTCAACGGCACCCGCATCGTCAACAACTGGGACGATCACGCTCACGAGTGGAGCACCCAGACGGTCACACTGCCCGCTGGCACCCACACCATCGTGTTCGAGTACTACGAGAACGCCGGCAACAACACGTGGCAGCTCTGGAGGAACTGAGCCGACTCAGCCGGGGAGCAGCAGCTCCCCGGCGTTGAGTTGGCTGGCGTAGCGACCGTTCGCCGCGAGGAGTTCGTCGTGCGTGCCGATCTCGGCGATGCGTCCGTTCTCGACGAACGCGATCCGGTCGGCACTGCGGATCGTCGACAAGCGATGCGCAATCACGAGCGCTGTTCGATTCTCCATGGCGTGATCGAGAGCGGCCTGGATGAGGGCCTCGTTCTCGTTGTCGAGATGGCTGGTCGCCTCGTCGAGCACCATGATCGCCGGGTTCTTCAGCAGCAGCCTGGCAATCGCGAGTCGCTGCTTCTCGCCGCCACTCAGCCGGTACCCACGCTCGCCGACGATCGTGTCGTAGCCATCGGGCAGCGCAGCGATCGTGTCGTGAATCCGCGCCGCCCTTGCCGCAGCGATCAGTTCGTCGTCCGTCGCTTCCGCATCGGCATAGCGGAGATTGTCGCCGATCGTCTCGTGGAACAGGTGCGGATCTTGCGACACGACACCGATGGCTGCTCGCAGCGATCCGAGCGTGAGGTCGCGCACGTCGTGACCGTCGATGCGAACCGCTCCCGACGTGACGTCGTACAGGCGCGGCAACAGCGACACCGTGGTCGACTTCCCGGCGCCGGATGCGCCGACGAGCGCGACGGTCTCGCCCGGCGCGATCTTGAGCGACAGGCCTCGGAGCACGTCCACGTCGGGGTCGGTGTCGCCGCCCAGCCCCGCGTTCTGTTCCATTGATGCGATCGCCGAGTCAGCCGCCGGTGGATACCGGAACACCACGTTGTCGAACTCGACCGCGCCGCGGGCGTCGACGAGATCGACGGCGCCGGGACGTTCCTGGATCGCCTCGGGTGCGTCGAGCACCTCGAACACCCGCTCGAAGCTGACCATCGAGGTCATCAGGTCGACGCGGGCGTTCGTCAGGCCGGTGAGCGGCTGGTACACGCGGGTGACCAGCGCGGCGAGCGCCACGAGCGTGCCGACCTCGATCGAGCCGTCGACCACCATGAACGCGCCGATGCCGTAGATCGCTGCGGTGCTGATGGCGCCGACGAGGCCGAGGGCGACGAAGAACACCCGCCCGAGCAACGCCGATTGGATGCCCGTGTCGCGGACGCCCCGAGCGCGGCGCTCGAACGCATCCTGCTCTCGGGCACCTGATCCGAAGAGCTTCACCAGGCTCGCACCGGCGACGTTGAAGCGCTCGGTCATCTGGGTGTTCATCGCCGCGTTGTAGGCCATCTGCTCGCGCGAGATCCCCTGCAGGCGCACGCCGACCCGGCGCGCCGGGATGATGAACAGCGGCAGCACCACCAGCGTCAACAGCGTGAGCCGCCATTCGAGCGCGATCATGGCGCCGAGCGTGGTGACGAGCACGATCACGTTGCTCACGACGCTGCCGAGTGTGCTGGTGACGGCGGTCTGTGCCCCGATGACGTCGTTGTTGAGGCGTGACGTGATCGACCCGGTCGGCGTGCGTGTGAAGAACGCGATCGGCATGCGTTGGATCTTGGCGAACAGTGCCCCGCGCAGGTCGTAGATGAGCCCTTCGCCCACACGGGCGCTGGCCCACCGTTGGACGATGGCGAGCACCGCGTCGCCGAGCGCCGCGGCGACAGCGATCGACGCGAGGATCACGATCTGGCGCTTGTCGTCATCGGGGATCGCGTTGTCGATGATCGCCCGGATCACGAACACGGGCACGAGCGCCAGCAGTGCAGCGCCGAGGATGGCGAGCAGGAACACGATGATCGTGCTGCGGTAGGGACGCGCGAACGTCCAGACCCGACGCAGCGTGCCTTCGCGCAACTCGACACCCTTGAGCGCGTCCTTGTCGCTGGGCATCATCGAGTGAGGGGGCATCCGCATGGCTGCCCACGCTACGAGCCGAACTTCTGGATTTCGTCTGTTCGTCTGCCTGCTGCCGGCACCCGATCGCCCATACGCTGGAGCCGATGCGCCGCACGACCCTCACTGCGATCGCCGCAATCACTGCGGTTGGGTTGGCGGCGTGCTCCGGCGGCTCGGACGACCCGCCGGTTGCGGTTCGTGATGTCACCGGTATCACCGACCCCGTCGTCGACACCGCGCCGGACGAGACCACTGCGCCCGAACCGCTCGACTACGCCATCGAGTGGACACCGGTCTCTGAACGAGCCGACGAGGGCACGCTCACGGTGCCGCTCGACTACGACGACCCGCAGGGCGACACGATCGACCTGTACGTCGCCCGTCATCGAGCGACCGCCGAGCCATCAGCAGGACCGATGCTCGCCAATCGGGGCGGCCCCGGCGCTGACGGAGCGACGCTGGCGCTCGACGCGACGGGCTGGTTCGGCTCGGAGATCACCGACAACTTCGACGTGATCGGCTGGGACCCGCGTGGTACGGGACGCAGCGAAGGCGTTGTCGATTGCATCGACGACGCCGACTACGACCGCTACTTCTCCGCGCCCGACATCACGCCGGACGATGAAACCGAGCGAACCGAACTGATCGACCTTGCCGAGGAATACACCGAGGCGTGCATCGACCGCGTCGACACCCTCCAGTACGTCGGAACGAACAACTCGGCTCGCGACATGGACGCCATCCGCCAAGCGCTCGGCGCCGAGCAGGTGTCGTATTTCGGTTTCAGCTACGGCAGCGAGCTCGGTGGCGTCTGGTCGACGCTCTTCCCGACGACCGTGCGCGCCGCCGTGTTCGATGGAGCGACCGACCCGAACTCCGACCCGCTCCAGTCGACGCTGCAGCAGGGCGCCGGGTTCGAAGCGTCGCTGGCGACGTTCCTCGCCCAGTGCAGTGCCGATTCGCAGTGCCCGTTCCACAACGGCGGCGACGCCGAGGGAGCGTTCGACCGGCTGATGACCAGCCTCGACGAATCACCGCTGCCGAGCGCCGGCGATCGGGTGCCCGTGAACCTCAGCGTGGCGGTCCTCGCCGTCGCGCAGGCGATGTACACCGAGAGCTATTGGCCGGCGCTCGAGCGGGCGCTCGAGGACGCAGCTGTGGGCGACGGCGCCGGGCTGCTGCAGTTGCACGATGCGTACTACGGCCGCCGTGCCGACGGGAGCTACGGCAACCTGATCGAGGCGTTCCAGGCGATCAACTGTGCCGACGACGACGAGCGGCCCACGGTCGAAGACGCCGATGCTGACGTCGACGAGGTGCTCGCCGTGGCACCGAGGATTTTCCCGTACACGACCGGCTCGTACTCATGCACGTTCTTTCCCCCGGCGCTCGACCCGCGGGTCGAGATCACCGGTGCGGGGGCGGGTCCGATCGTGGTGGTCGGCACCACCGGCGACCCGGCGACGCCGCTCGACAGCTCACGAGCGATGGCCGACGCGCTCGAAGACGGCCGCCTCGTGATCGTCGAGGCCAACGAACACACCGGCTATCGCGGCGACGATTGCGTCCGCGACATCGTCCACGAGTACCTGCTGACGCTGGTCGCACCGGACGACGGCACGATTTGTTCGTAGCCGGGCTGTGCGTTCGCCGCTAGCCTCGACCGACGGAAGGCTGCCAGAGCGGACGAATGGGACAGTCTCGAAAACTGTTGAGGTCCTTCGGGCCTCCGTGGGTTCGAATCCCACGCCTTCCGCCAGTACATCCACGGACCTCCATCGATGAGCGACACCGCCGTATTCGGCTGGTTCGCTCATCGATGGCTGGACCGGGCGAGTTGCGATGAGCCAAGCCGCCGTATTCGGTCGGTTCGCTCATCGCAGGGGTGGACTGGCCGTCAGATGAGGTCGCTGGACGGCCCGGCCTGACCGTCGCTGGGAGGCATCGGGTCGGCGTCGGGATCTGTCCGGCGCACCATCCACCAACTCGCGACGGCCACCAACAGGATGAACCCGACGATGGCAATCGCCGCGGTCGTCGTGTCGACGTCGGCGTCCGGCACACCCGCCGCGATCAGCGTCTCCTCGGTCGACGTCGAAGGAACGGAGTCGTCAGGGTCGGTCGTGTCGGGCGTCGTGTCCGGTGCCGACGGCTCGGGTGTGGTCGGCTCTGGCGCTGTGTCCGTCGATTGATCGATCGTCGTGTCGGGCGTTCCCGACCAGACGTCGCGACTGGCGGACACGGTGCTCGGGGCAGCGCCCCATGCGACCACCGCGACCGCGAGCACCGACCATCTTGCTGCGCTACTCATGGGCATCTTCGATCTCGGTGCGGTGCTCTTCGATCCAGGCGTGTGCATCATCATGAGCGTTTCGAGTGGTCTCGCCGAGGAAGGCGGAGCTCCGGTACACGTTGCGGGCGCCGATCACGTCGGTCGCCCCCGTGACACGGAGTTGGCGGATCACCCGCTCGTTGTCGGTGACCAGCATCAACTTGCTGTCGACGTTGCGGAGGTCGGCGGCATAGGTGGCCAGTACGTCCAGCAAGGTCGCTCCGGCCTCGTCGGCGCCCCGCACTCGAAGGATCACCACCGAGTTGTTCGACTCCGGTGTCACCGTCGGCATCTGTTCGACGAGTGTCGACGCCGTGGCGAAGAAGAGGGCGCCGTACGGCTGCAAGACGATGACCTCGTCGGGCGGAACGGTGAGCGGCGGATCGACTTCCTCGACGCGGCCGTCGTCGTGGATCACGAGACGCTTCGTGACCAACCGTGTCGACTGGCGGATGACGAACAGGATCGCCGAGATGCCAACGCCGACGAGCACCGCGTACTGCAACGGGATCACCAGCGTGAGTCCGAACGTGATCGTCATCACCGTCAACGGGATCGCACCGGTCTTGGCGACCGCCATGATCCGCTCCGGCTTGATCGTTGCAACGCCGATCACCATCAAGAGCGCGGCGAGCGACGGCATCGCCACCAGTTCGATCACGCCGCCGAACAGCAGGATGACGATCGCCATCACGCCTGCGGCATAGAACGCAGCGGCGCGGGTGCGAGCTCCTCCGGACGCCATCAGCGAACTGCCCGACATCGACCCGCCGACGGGCATCCCCTGAAACAGACCGGCGACGACGTTGCCCGCGCCCTGGCCGATGAAGTCCTGCGACTCGTCCTGTGGTGAGCCGTCCTCGTTCGGGAAGCCCGCCGAGACGCCAGCGCCCTGAACGAGGCCGACGAATGCCAGCGAAATGGCCGGCACGATCAGCACAGCGACGTCGCGGAGCACCGGCAGCGTCGGCAGAGGCAGCGACCGCGGCACCTCGGCGATGTCGCGAACCTGCACGATGTCGAAGTCGAAGAACCGGAAGAGTGCCCCGAGGGCGGAACCCAGGAACACGGCGACGACCAGTCCGAGCGGTCCGAGGCGGGTGCGTTGCAGCACGACGATGAGCACGATGGTCACCACGCCGACAATGAGGGTCGGGAGGTCGATCTTCCAGAAGTTGACGATGAGATCGAACGTTCGCAGGATGCGGTTGGCGCCTTCGGCCTCGTAGCCGGTGAAGTCGTCGAGTTGGCCGAGCACGATGTTGACGCCGACCGCGGTGATGAAGCCCGTCATCACCGAGTTCGACACGAACCGCAGGAAGGTACCGAGTCGCAAGAGACCAGCGACGATCATCACCAGGCCGGTGAGCATCGACAGTGTGTACAACGCACGAGCGGGGTCGTCACGGCTGGCGAGATCGACGTCGGCGACGATGATCGCCATCGCGCCAGTGCCCTGAATCGCCATGAAGGCGGTGCTCGTGAACAGTGCCCCTCCGGCGAGCCCGAACATGTAGCTGTAGAGGCCGGCGACCGGGTTGACGCCGGCGAGCAGCCCGGCGGCGAGACCATCGGGCACGCTCTCGACACCGAGGACCAGGCCGGCCATCGCATCGTCTTTCGCCGTCTTTCGCCGGAACAGCGAACGAGGCGTCAGGACCGGGAACCGCACTGACGCAGCCTGCCACACGTTGGCGAACGGTCTCGGGTGATACCCGCTACGGGCAGCTCCTTCAAGGAAACCAGACCATAAATCGCTCAAGACGCGCTCGGGAATGCCGATAGCTGTTTCGTATGGAAAATGTCAAGGCAGTCGCTGACGGAACCCGCTCGTTGATGACAACGACGTTGCCGCCGCGGCATGCGACGGGTCCGAGGTCCATGACGACCTGGACGGCTCCGCCGCGACCGTCGTCAGCGGGCGCCCCGTCGGCATGGCCTTCGATTTCACCTGTCCCAGCTCCGCCCACCTCGGCGCCGACGAACCCGACCACGATCCTCGACGAACTCGTCGGCACCATCGATGGTGTCCGTTCCGCCATTCTGGCCTCGGTTGACGGATTCGGCCTGGCGAGAAGCAGCTCCATGTCCGACGAAGCCGCGCATCCGGCGATGCTGGCAGCCGCCATCGGTCTCGCCCATCAGCTGGTCGTCATGGGCGGCGGGAATCAGCTTCGCCAGCTCGTGGTCGACCACGACGGCGGCTTGATGCTCGTGTGGCCGATGGGTGACGAGCGAGTGCTCGCGGTCATGGCAGCGCCCACCGTCGAGCAGCGTCGCGTCCGTTCGTTCGTGCAGGCTCGTACCACGTGGCTTGCGGGTGCTGCCGCGTGAACGCGCAGACATTCAAGATCCTGGTCACCGGACCGTTTGCGGCTGGGAAGACCTCGATGATCCAGTCGGTCTCGCAGACTCGGGTCGTCTCCACCGATGTCGTCACGAGCGGCGAGGAGTCCGACGTCAAGTCGCACACCACGGTCGCCATGGACTTCGGCACGTACTGCCTCGACGGTGACGACACGCGCTTGTTGCTGTTCGGAACCCCGGGTCAGGCCCGGTTCCGTTTCATGACCAGCATCTTGAAGGGCGACGTCGACGTCGTTGCCTTCGTGATCGACGCCGAGGCGACCGAGACCCATGCCGCTGCCGGCGTGGAACTCAGGGCGCTGCTGCGCGACCTGCGCGTGCCAGCCGTGATCGCAGTGAATCGCTGCGATGACATCACGGTGGCGCGCCGACTGGCGCGTTCTCTCGGTGCGCTCGACGGCGAAGCTGTCGTGCCGTGCCAACTGATCGACCCCGACTCCGGCCGGGAGGTCGTGGTCGAAATCCTCCTGACGCTCCTTGCGTCCATGGAGTCAACGAAGGCGGAGGTTGCCTGACATGAAGCACAACACGGGAATCACGGCCGAAACGACGGAGTCGGTGGCACTCGCCGTCGACGGATCGCAGCCGGTCTGGATGACGCTGAACGAGGCTCGCGAGCGGGCATTCACCGGGGAGATCGTCTTCGAGACGGACCCCGAAGTGCTCGCTTACCTCGATCACGGCGTCGTCTATTACGCCGAGCGCGTGACCGATGCGTCCTTGGGTCGCCGTTTGCTGGAGGCAGGGGTGCTCGACGTCGAGCAGCTCGATCGCGGCACCGTTCGCGTCGGCGACATCGAGCATCTCGGTCGACTCTTCGATCGCGATCCGTCCGTCGACCGCGACGCGGTCGTCGTGGTTGCGGAGTCGTCGACCCACGAACTCATCGCCGATCTGGCGAACCGCGCCATCACGACCGTCCGCGTGACCGCCTATCGCCATCATCCCTCCGGTGTGCATCGCTGGTTCGTGGCCCCGCCCGACCCGACCGCTCCCCAGCGCCCGGTCGGTGCGGTCGCCCAACTCGACTCGACCGTCGTCGATCATCTTCCCGGGTTGCCGTTCGTCGGCACCGATGAGCTCACCATCGAATGGGACGAGCACATCGACGGCACCAACGGAACTGCTGTCGACGACGTCTTCGACGTGTCGATGTTCGACCTGTCGGAGGATTCGCACGGTGACATCGACGACCTGGACGACATCGACGCCGATGTCTTCGAGATGTCGCTCGACCTTGCCGAGTTCACCGATGACGCCGACGCGGCCGATGAGGTGTTGGTGCTCGACTCACTGGTCGACATCGAGACCATCGAGGATTTCGACGAAGAAGTGACTGACGTCGATGTGTCGGAGACCTTCGAATTCGCCGTGAGGTGGCCGGACGGTTCCGAGGAGCCGGCAACGGAGGCCAACGCCTACGTCGAGAATGCCGGATCGGTCGCCGACGAGCCGGCCGTGACACGGTCCGACGACGGCGACATCGAGTTCTCGATGCCGCCCCTGGAACTGAGCGACGAGCCTGAGCTCGCCGACGCCGAGGTCCCCGACGACGTCGCCGACGCGGTGCGCCGAGCGATCGCAGCAATCGAGTCGGCCAGCGTGGCAGCCCCTGCGGTGCCCGATGTCGCTGACGTCGCTGACGTCGCCGCACCGGAGGTCACCTCACCGGAGGTCACCACGCAGGTACCCGAGATCGCCGACGTCGAGATCGATGTGGTGTTCGACGATGTCGCAACGGCGCCGCAAGCTCCCGCCGCAACGCTGGGCGGATTCGCTCCACCGACGATGGCGATGCGCGCCGAAGTCCTCTACGGATTGGCCGACGACGAAACGGTCGTCACCGCTGACACCGCGCCGATGCCCGGCGAAGCGTTGCCGACCGGTGGGGTGGCGTCGGTGGTGTTCGTCGACGACGCTGAGGACAGCTCGGGCGGCGGCAACGAGCGCAGTTCAGCGCTTCGTCGCCTGATCGGCAGTTTGCGCCGCAAGGATCACTGAGCCTCGGGCGTTCAGCGGAAGCGGCGCTCGCGGAAGAACGACCGAAGCAGTTCGGCTGCGTCCTCGGCGCACACCCCGCCGGTCACAGCGACGCGGTGGTTGAGCACGTCGCTGTCGAGGAGCCCGAAGTGACTCGTGACCGCCCCGGCTTTCGGGTCGTGCGCGCCGTACACGAGTCGGCCCAGCCGGGCGTTCACGGCGGCACCGGCACACATCGCGCACGGCTCCAACGTGACGTAGAGCGTGCAGTCGTCGAGACGCCACTGGCCGAGTGAGGTGGCGGCGTCCCGCATGGCCAGGATCTCGGCGTGTGCGGTGGGGTCGTGGGTGAGTTCGCGCTCGTTGTGGCGAGCGGCGATGACTACACCGTCGTGCATGATGATCGCACCGACCGGCACGTCGTGGTGGTCGAGTGCGGCTCGTGCCTCGGCGAGAGCGAGCTGCATCGGGCCGTCGAGGTCGTGGGCGCCAGAGTCCACCGACATGGCGGAGGGAGTGGGATTCGAACCCACGGAAGGTTGCCCTTCACACGCTTTCCAAGCGTGCCGATTCGGCCGCTCTCGCATCCCTCCCTGGTGTCCCGGCATGACCGGAACGTGGGGACACGGAGGCTAGCCCGGCCGTCTGCCAATCCGGCGTGGGCCAGGTAGTGTGAGGTGTCGCACGGTGGTTCGCCGCCGAGTGAGGTGACGACCGGGTCCTGTGCAATGGGCGCCCGTGAATCAGGTCAGGCCCGGAAGGGAGCAGCCTTCATCGGCATCGTCTGTGTGCCGCAGACCGCCTGGTCGTCACCTCAGTCGGCGGATGACGGTGCCGTTCAGGCGAGGCGATCGGCGAAGGCGACCAGGTCCGGGGCGCCGAGTTCGGCGGCGACAGCGGGGAAGTCGCCGGTGGGGCCGCTCCAACGCCAGTCGTCGACCGTTCCCACGTCGATGTCGGTGTCGACCGTGGCGATCTGGCGGAACAGCAGCGCATCGGCGAGCTGGGCCTGGAGGGTGGCCGACAACTTGGCGGCGCCTCGCAGACCTGGGACGTCCCACTGGCCCGCCGACGGCGGAATGTCCTCGATGTGCCCGTACCGTGCGAGTACCAGGGCAGCGCTCTTGGCGCCCCAACCGGGCAGACCGGGGAATCCGTCGGCGGTGTCGCCGACCAGGCCGAGGTAGTCGGGGATCGACTCGGGGCTCACCCCGAACTTGGCTCGCACACCGTCGGCGTCGACGATCTCGCGTTTGCGTCGGTCGAACTGCACGACGCGCTCACCACGAACACATTGCCCGAGGTCCTTGTCGGCGGTCACGATCAATACCTGCTCGACGCGCTCGTCGCCGTCGGCCACCAACGCGGCGGCGGCCAGTGCGTCGTCGGCCTCGTGGTCGACCATCGGCCACACCGTGAATCCGGCCGCCACGAGCGCCCGTTCCATGACCGGGATCTGCTCGAGGATTTCCGAATCCATGCCGTCGGAGGTCTTGTAGCCGGCCCACAACTCGTTGCGGAAGCTCTCGATGGTGTGGTCGGATGCGACGCCGACATGGGTCGCACCGTCGTCGACGAGGGCCAATGTCGACGCCACGACGCCGGCGGCGGCGTCGAACGCCCCGCGACTGCTGTGGCGCGACGCCATCCCGAAGTGCTGGCGGAACAATTCGTAGGTGCCGTCGACCAGATGGACACGCATGTCGCGCACGTTAGGTCGTCCGCCGGCCAGTAATGCGCCCGGACTTCGTCAATTCCGTCTCAGCGAACCCTCAAGATCGGTCGGCGAACGGTCGATAGAAGTCAAGCGAACCACTCGACGACCACACCACCTGAGCCGATGACGACACGACGCCCCCTCTCCGCCCCACCCGGCCTGCAGTTTTCGCTGCGGGACGATTCAGCCGTGCGCCCACGGAAGGACGTGTGATGACCGATCAAGCCGACACCTCGCGAGCGAGCATCATCGACGCGGTCCAGCAGGAGCTGAACAGGTTCAGCAAGCAGGTCTCGACCGAAGTTCAGCGTCTCCAAAGTGAACTCGCCACCGAACGTGCCGCCCGCTCCAAGAGCGAGGAGACCGTCAAGTCGCTGCTCCCGGCGATCGAGCAGCGCCTGACGGAGTTCTCGACACAGACCAAGCGGCGCCACGACGAGTTGGATCTCCGCATCGGGCGGGTGGCCGACGAAGCCAATGTCGGCCTCGCCGCCGCCGTCGAGTCCGCGGCACGCCCGGTCGTCAAGCAGCTCGAACACCGCCAGGGCCAGCTCGAGCAGGATCTCGCCTCGCTCGACCGCAGCGTCCGCAAGTTCGACGAACAAGCCGGCGCCATGGTGCAGCACTTCAACAAGATGACCGAGGCCACAGAGGCCCGTCTCGATGAGGTGTCCGACCAGGTCGCCGAGCAACTCGACGGTCGACTGGCGGCGCTGTCGATGCGTATGGACGACGTGTCAGCGCAGGCCGCTCGCCAACAGGCCGAGGTGTCGAATGTCGTTGGCGCTCGCGTCGACCAGGCAGAGGACCGCATCAACGAACGGATCTTGACCGCCGAAGCGCGCGTCAACGAGACCGTCGGCCAGCGCGTCGCCGACATCGATGCCTACGTCGGTCGCGTGAGCGCCGGGCTCGACGACGCCGTCGCAATGCTCAGCGATCGCATCGCCGGAGCGGAGGCTCGTTTCGACGAGGTCAATCGGGCGATCGATGCGATGGCAGGTCGACTCGACAGTGTCGACGTCGACGCCATCGACGAGATGAAGGACCGAGTTGCAAGTGCGGCCGGCGAGGTCGAACTCGTCCGCATCGAGGTCGAACGATTCCAGAAGTCGATGGGCGACTCGATGGACAAGACCGTCGGTCGCATCGTCGAGCTCGAGACCCAGATGCAGGAACAGCACCTGGACGTCGAGACCGCCGTCCAGCTCGAGCGACTCGAGGAGGTCGAGCGAGCCCTCCTCGCTCTCGACCCGAGTCAGTTCGTTCGCCGTGGGGAACGCGGCGCCGCCGCCGGCCGCTGCGAACCCGTCGAATCCACTGACGCCACCCACGCCGTTCGAGCCGCAGGCCGCTGCGCAGTTCTGAGATCGAGAGCATCACCATGGCACTCCGAAAGCCCCGACCCGAAGACATGGCCCCACCCGGCGGCGGGACGGCGACCGCGCTCGCCGAGCCGCCCGCCCCTGGCGTGTCCATCGATGAATGCAACGCGGTCGGCCAAGCGCTCATCGCCGGCGGCCACCTCTCGCAGGAGTCGTTCGACACCGTCCTAGCGTCGACCAATGGCGATCTACTGAAGTTCACCACGCTGCTGCTCAGCCACCACAACGTCGGGCGCAACGAACTCGCCGCCGCGGTGGCGGCCGTGTGCCAGGTGCCGATCGCCGACATCTCGATCGTCCAGCTCGACGAGGAAGTCGCTGCGAAGTTCCCCGAGCAGGTCGCCCGCACGCACAAGGTGATGCCGATAGCGGAGGACAACGGCTCGATTCTGCTGTACGCAGCGGATCCGTCGCCGTGGCGCCGCCAGCAGGTCGAATCGGCCACTGGCATGCGTTTCGTGTGGCAGGCCACCGACGAAAAGACGGTGACGTCGTTCATCGAGCAGATGTACCGCTCGACCGCCGATGTCGACCACATCGTGGCCGCGTTCGCCGCCGAGGACGACCAGCGACAGGCCGCCGAAACGATCGCCGAGGTCAGCCTCGACGACCAGGCGCCGGTCGTGCAGCTCGTCGCCAAGATCGTCGGGCAGGCCCTGCGTGACCGCAGCTCGGACATTCACATCGAGCCGCTCGACGATCGCCTGCGCATCCGGTTCCGTGTCGACGGCAACCTGATCGAGGCGTTCTCACTGCCGCTCTCGGCGCACAACGCGCTCATCAGCCGGCTGAAGATCATGTCGGAGATGAACATCGTCGAGAAACGGGCGCCTCAGGACGGCCAGTTCTCGACCAAGGTCGACGGACGCCAGATCGACGTTCGCGTGTCGTCGGTGGCGACCGTGTTCGGCGAGAAGATCGTCATGCGTCTGCTCGACAAGTCGAAGTCGATGGTCAGCCTCGGCCAGCTCGGTATGCCGGCGGAGACCTACAAGACGTACTCGAAGCTCGTGCACGCACCGTTCGGCATGGTCATCTGCGCCGGCCCGACGGGCGCCGGCAAGACCACCACGCTGTACGCCACGCTGCTCGAGATCAACTCGACCGGCAAGAACGTGACCACCGTCGAGGACCCCGTCGAGTACGTGTTCCCCGGCATCAACCAGGTGCAGACGAACACGAAGGCCGGCCTGACGTTCGCCACCGGCCTCAAGGCCCTCCTGCGACAGGACCCCGACACGATCCTTGTGGGTGAGATCCGCGACGCCGACACCGCCCGCATCGCCATCCAGTCTGCGCTGACCGGCCACTTCGTGCTGTCGTCGCTGCACGGCACCGACGCCGTTGCCGCGCTGCACCGGCTGCTCGACATGGGCATCGAAGCCTTCCTCGTCGCGTCAGCGATCGTCGGCGTCGTGTCGCAGCGCCTGTTGCGCAAGACCTGCGAGAACTGCAAGGAGGAGTACACGCCCGGTGCCGAAGAGTTGGCGGTCTTCCGCCAACATTCCGGTGGCAGCGACAAGACCGTCTTCTACCACGGCAAGGGCTGCAGCTACTGCTCCGGCACTGGCTACCGCGAGCGCATCGGCGTGTACGAGCTGCTGCGCATCACCCCTGAAGTGCGTCGTCTGATCGTCGGTTGGGCAACCACCGAGGAACTTCGTCGTCTGGCAGTTGCTCAAGGAATGCGCACGATGCTCCGAGAAGCAATGCAGATGGTCGAAGACGACGTCACGACCATCCCCGAAGTCGTCCGAACCCTGTTCGCCCACTGAGTACCGAGAACCAAGAGACACGGAGCATCACATGCCCAAGTTCGCCTACGCCGCAATCGACACCTCCGGCGCTCCCGTCGAGGGGGTGACCAAGGCCGACACGATCGGTGCGGCGCGCTCGATGCTCGTCGAGCAGAACCTGTTCCCGACCAGCATCGAGGAACGCCGCGGCATGCTCGATTTCGAGCTGACCAAGGAGAAGGTCAAGAAGAAGCACTTGATGCACTTCACCCGCCAGCTCGCCGTGTTCGTCAAGGCCGGCATTCCGATCACCGACGCGTTGGTGACCATCGGCGACGAGACCGAGGACGTCGCACTGCGACGCGCCCTCGGCAACCTTGTCGATGATCTTCGCAATGGCGGGCTCTTCTCGGCGGCCGCTGCAGCGCACCCCGAGGTGTTCCCCGAGTATTACGTCGGGATCCTCCAGTCGGCGGAACTGACGGGCCAGCTCGACGTGGCCCTCGAGAACCTGGCCGAGTACCTCGAACGTGAGATCGACACCCGGTCGAAGGTCGTGTCGGCGTTGTCGTATCCGATGGTGGTCATGGCGATGGCGATGGTCACCGTGTTGATCCTCGCCGGCTACGTGCTCCCGCAGTTCAAACCGCTGTTCGAGGAACTCGGCGCCGATCTCCCATTGCCGACGCGGATGATGCTGTTCTTCTCGCGGTTCTTCACGGACCTCTGGTTCATCACGGCGGGCGTTCTTCCTGGTGATCGGCGGAGCGTTGATGTTCCTGTTCAAACATCCGAAAGGCAAGCTCTGGAACAACCGGCTCGTGTTGAAGATCCCGATCATCAAGGGCATCGTCGACTACGCCATCCTCGAACGGTTCTGCCGGATCCTGTCGGCGATGCTCGCGGCTGGCGTGCCGTTGCCCGAAGGTCTCAAGACCACCACGGATGCCACCAGCAACATCGTCTACAAGGAACGCCTCGAAGTCGCCCGGGCTCAGATGCTCGAAGGCAAGGGCTTCTCGCAGCCGCTGATCGACACGGAGTTGTTCCCCGGCGCCGCGAGGCAGATGTTCAAGGTGGGCGAGGAGACCGGCACGCTCGACATGCAGCTCGAAGTTGCTGCGACCTACTTCGACCGCGAGCTCGAGAGCCGCATCAAGAAGTTCACGACCATGTTCGAGCCGATCATGATCATCTTCGTCGGCGTCATCGTCGGCTTCGTGGCGTTGGCGCTCGTGTCGGCGATGTACGGCGTGCTCGGCGGCATCAAGGAGGACGCCTGACCCGCTCCGGGTCAGCGCGCGAGGACGAGGTCGACGAAATGCTGTCCGACGAAGATCGCCACGATGGTGCCGAGGGCCAGGAACGGCCCGAACGGCACCGCAGTGCGACGTCCCGCGCGATCGGTGGCCATCATCGCCACGCCGACCACGGCACCGGCGATGAAACCGAAGAACAGACCCGGCAACACGATGCCCGGGTTGAGCCAGCCGAGGTACATGCCGAGCAGCGGTGCCAAGCGAACGTCACCGTCGCCCATACCGCCCTTGCTGAGCGCGTAGATCAGCCACATTGCCGCCAGCGCAATCGCCGCGCCGAGCGCCATCATCCAGATGCGTTCCGGTTCATCGATCACAATCGCCGCAACCCCGAGAGTGATGGCGCCGAGGACAATGCCGGTGTAGGTGATCTCGCGTGGCAGACGTTGCGTTTGCAGATCGATCCAGGTCTGGGCGAGCAGCACCGACATCAACACGCAGTACGCCGGAATAGCGGCACGGGTGTCGTCGAAGCGGATCGCCATCAGCACGTACAAGGTCGCGTTGGCGAGTTCGAGCACGATCGGTTCGACGCCGATCCAGGCGCGGCATCGCCGGCATCTGCCGCGCAGTGCCAACCAGCTGAACACCGGTACCAGATCGAGCGGGCCCAGGCGGAGCCCACACGAACCGCAGCGACTCGGTGGTGCATTCACCGAGCCGCCCTGCGGTACCCGATCCACTACGACCGTCAGGAACGAGCCGATCACCAGACCGGCCACGACCACCACCAAAATCAACAACGAAAAGCTCATCAAGTGCGGCCCTCCGTGGCCCGAGCGGGAGGTTAGCCAACCATGTCCACTGCAGATCCGATGCTCGAAGCATTGCTCAAGGCCACCGTCGATTCGGGTGCGTCCGACCTCCACCTCACGGTCGGCCGGCCGGCCACGGCCCGTCGCGACGGCGTGCTGGTGTCGTTCGAGAACGTCGCCGTGCTCACCGCCGACGAGGTGGAACGCATGGTGTACTCACTGCTCGACGAGCGCAAGGTCGCCGAGTTGCAAGAGGACCGTCAGGTCGACTTCTCCTTCGGTCTGCCCGGCGTCGGCCGGTTCCGCGCCAACGCGTTCCGCCAGCGCGGCAACCTCGCGCTCGCGCTCCGCGTCGTGCCGTTTCGCGTTCGCACGCTCGAAGAGCTCGGTGCACCGTCGGCGTGCACGACGCTGCTCAACAAGCCGTACGGCATCGTGCTCGTCGTGGGCCCGACCGGTTCGGGCAAGTCGACGACCTTGGCGGCGATGATCGACCGCATCAACGACACCAAGCCAGTCCACATCCTCACCATCGAAGACCCGGTGGAGTACCTCCACCACCACAAGATGGCGATGGTCAACCAGCGCGAAGTCGGCACCGACGTCGGGTCGTTCACCGACGGCCTGCGCAGCGCCCTGCGTGAAGACCCCGACGTGGTGCTGCTCGGTGAGATGCGCGACCTCGACTCGATCCAGATCGCGCTGTCGCTCGCCGAGACCGGCCACCTGGTGTTCGCCACGCTGCACACCAACGACGCGGCTCAGGCGCTCGACCGCATCATCGACATCTTCCCCGGCGAACGCCGCGACCAGATCCAGATCATGCTGGCCGGCGCGTTGCAGGGCGTGATCTCCCAGCGCCTGATGCCCGCGATCGGGGGTGGTCGCGTTGCTGGCTACGAGGTGATGATTGCCAACGAGGCGATCCGCAACCTGGTGCGTGAAGGCAAGTCGCGTCAGATGCGCAACATGATCTCCACCGGCGCCGAGCAAGGCATGCAGACCATCGAGATGGACCTCGCCCGCCTCGTGGCGGCCGGGCTGATCTCGATCGAGACGGCGATGGAATCGAGCCAATACCCGAAAGAGGTGCAGGCGCAGCTCGCCACGGCACGTGCGCAGATGCACGCCCACGCGACGCTCGCCATCGGGTCAGGCCGGTTCGTCCGGTTCGGGCACCTACGGCGGAGCGCCGGTCTCGACGCCTGCTGATTCGCCGGCGGCTCCGCCGCCCCCGCCGCCGGCTCCGGTCGGCTCGTCGAACGGCGCCTGAGCAGTCACACGAGAACGTCGTCACCATGGTCGTCAAGAAGAATCCGTACAAGAACCTTGCCGGGGTCACGCCGTGTCCCGGCGGCTGGTTGGTGTTGCCCGCGCGCCTCGCGGGCATCACCGTCGCCGCCGAGGACGCGTTCGTCCTGCCCAAGCTGTTCGAGGTACTCGACTTCCGACCGACGTTCGAGGCGGCGGCGATCAACATCCCGATGGCATGGTTCGAGACGCCGTCGGGTCAGTTCCGGCCGTGCGATCACGAGGCGCGGGAGTACGTGGGTTGGCCGCGTATCGCGGGCATCTCCGGCACGCCGAGTCGTGCAGCGGTCCAAGCATCCAACAGCGAGGCTCGAGAGCTTGAGCCGTGGATGACCAAACACGACCTGCGTCGCCTGCGCTGGTTGCGTGAGGCCGAACGCGAACTGCAGCCGTACCACTCGCGCAGCTTCTTCTCTGCCAACCCCGATGTGTCGTTCACGGTGATGAACAGCGACGAGCCGCTGAAGACCTCGCCGTATCACGAGGATGGGCGCCTGGAGCGCCTCGAACTGATTCGCGAGCGCCTCCCCGGTGTCGACGACGTGGTGTCGCGCACACCGCCCGACGGTGCCGGATCGGTGCACATGTTGCAGGCCGGTGCACTGCTGTTCACCGCGCGTCGCGCGTCGGGCCGCGCCATCAGCCGCATGCCGCTCGACCCGTTCTGGGACGAGAACGGCATGCGCATGGAAATCGTCCGCTGACGGCGCCCAACGCGCTCCGATCAGCGAGACCGCCGTATCCGGTCGGTCGGCTTCGCTCATCGTCGGGCGGGTGGACCGGGTTGCGATGAGCGAGATCGCCGTATCGGGTCGGTTCGCTCATCGTGGGGCCTGGCGGCCGGGCTCGGTTCAGCCGTTGAGGGCGAGGCCGGTGATCGGGCCGTCGAGGTCGTTGTCGGTGACCATGGTGTCGGCCAGCGAGGCGGCCGGCGGCGCGAACGACGGGGCGGGAAGCGGCGCCGATTCGGTGAGCGGCTCGCTCGATGCGATGTTGGCGGTTGCGGTGAGGCGGTCGAACATCGCCGTGATCGCCGTGGCGAGGTCCTTCTGCTGTTGGCGGCTTTCGTCGAGGCCCTTCTGGATGCGGGCGACCGACTGCTCGAGAGCGTCGAGACGAGAGGCGATGTCGGGCGAGCCCTCGGGGGCCTCACCGGTGAAGGCGGTGATGCGGTCGGCGCGCTCGCGCTCGATCAAGGAGGTCACGCGCTGCTCGGAGCGTTCGGTGGCGGCTCGGGCCTCCGAGCGGGCGAGCTCGACCTGCTCCTGCGCGATCTGGGCGTAGGTGGCAAGCGAGGTGAACTGGCTGTTGATCTGTGACTCGACCTGTTCGACACGCTCGCGCAGGTCGTGGATCTCGACGCTGTTCTCGGCGGCCGCTTCGTCGCCGAAGAACTCGTCGAGCGCGCTGGAGTCGAGCGTGTCACCGTCGTTGATGTCTCGTGCCTTGCCGAACATGTCATGCCTCTTGCGGTAGTGAGGTGCGCCGCCCGCTGCGTGCGCTCAGGTGTACATCGGCGCGACTTGCCGTCGTCTTGAGCGCTCGCTGAGGCGTCGTTGATCTTTGCGGAAAAGTTCGAACTTCCACTCAAGGTCGGCGACGACGGACCGAAGAAACAACTGCGCAACGGGAGATGGTTTCTCACGGAGCGCTTCGTGAGACACATCTCCTTCGGGAGCACCAAACAAAGAGCGGAAGGAACCATTCAAATGGAAAACAAGCAGGACAAGGGTTTCACCCTCGTGGAACTCCTCATCGTCATCGTCATCCTCGGCATCCTCGCCACCGTCACCGTGTTTGCCGTCCGCGGCATCACCGACCGTGGCCAGGACAACGCCTGTGACGTCGACCAGCGGACGCTGGACACCAGCGATCGAGGCGTTCTACGCCCAGTACCACCGACCGCCGTCGACTGACTCGGGACCTGCCGGCGGACCGACGCTCGACCGACAGGGACGACTCCGTCACCGCCGCGTGACCCCGCGAACGAGGGCGAGCTCACCACCGGCGTTTCCGGCGACGAGCCCATCCTCAAGGAAGCCCCGACGAACTTCGACTTCGTGGCAGCGGTCCGTACGGGCACGCCGACGCACTTACACGTTCACCGACTGGCACGCCTGTCACGTACTGGCCACCACCAGCGGCCAGGCGACTTCGACCGGACCGGCAAGTGCCTCGGCTACTGATTCGTCACTGACGAACCAGTAGCAACAACTGATCGAAGACCCCGCCTTCGGGCGGGGTCTTCGTCGTTTTCCGCGTCAGCTCGACGCAACCTTGTGTTCATCTTGACTCGGGGTCCCTTCGTCGCCGCCGATGGAATTCCCGTGAACGAAATGCACCACCACCGCAGCGACCGAGGGTTCACCCTGGTCGAGATCCTCGTCGTCATCGTGATCCTCGGGATCCTGGCGACCGTGGTGGTGTTCACCGTTCGCGGCGTGACCGACACGAGCGAGGAGGTGGGGTGCCGGCGACGCTCGCACGCTCACCGTCGCCGCTGACGCCTACATGGCCCAGAAGAGCGTGCCGGAAGTCCCGGCGGCTCGGCACGGTCCTGACCGCTACGAACTGTTCCTCGTCGACGTCGGCATGATCAAGCAGGTCTCCACCTACTTCGACCTCGCCGCCGACGGCACCGTCACCACCATCGGCAAACCCTGCGACTGATTACATCAGGGGTCAGACCCGCGATGTAATCAGCCGGCGGTGTACTGGGCGGCGAGCTCGAGGACCTGATCCTCGGGGAAGCGGCCGACCCAGCCGGTGATGATCGTCCCATCCGGCGTCATCAGGATCGCCGTCGGCTGCGACGAGACACCGAGTTCGATCCACGACTCGAACGACTCGTCCCACAGCATCGTGAACGTGGTGCCGCGATCCTCGGCGAACTCCCGGGCCTCCTGCAGGCTGTCCTGCGTGCCGAGGCCGATCACTTCGATCTCTGTTTCGTGTGCTCGAGCGAACTGCTCGACGTCGGGTGCTTCCGACCGGCAGGTGGGTCAATGTGGTGCGTACATCCACAGCAGGATCGGCGTGTCCGCCGGAGCGAGGTTGCGCAGGTTGACCTTGTTGCCGGCGATCACGTCGTCGACCACCACATCCGGCAGCTGATTCGAGGTCGTGTCGGCGGCGGGATCGAGTTCGACCGCGTCAGGAGGCGGAGGCAGGGTGCTTCCGGCTGGTTCGCTCGACGAATCACTCCCGCCGCACGCAGCGAGCACGAGAACAGATCCGACCGCGACGGCGGCCAGACGGCGACGGCTCGCACGAGGAAGGCGCATGTGCCCAGTGTGGTCGACGCCACCGTGCAGTGCACTGCGGTTCACCGAACGTTTCGAGATGTGCGTTGCGATGAGCGAAACCGCCGTATGCGGTCGTCTGGCTCATTGTTGGGGCGGGGAAACGGGTTGCCATGAGCGAAACCGCCGTATCCGGTCGGTTCGCTCATCGTTGGGATGTCAGGAGCTCGTCGGGTTGAGGAGTTCGCGGCGCAGGGCGAGGAGCTTGGGGGCGGGTTCGCCGTCGGACCAGGGGTCGGCGACCAGTACCCGCTCGTACGACTCCCACTCCTGGCGCACACCGGCGAGGTCGCCCGCACGAGCGTGGGCCTGCATGCGCAGTGAGATCAGTTCCTCGTGGCCGGCCAACACCCGCAATCCCTTGCCGGTCGCCCAGAACACCCCGTCGGTGTCGCCGAGCGAGAGGGCATGCGCAGCGAACTCGGCGGTGGCCGTGATCGCCAACAGCACGAGGTTCGAGGTGATCCCCTCGGCATCGGGCCAGAGGTAGCTGGTGCCGGCGAACGGCATGTCGCGCACCAACTCGACCGCGGGCCGCAGCGTCTCGATCGCTTGACTCGGCGGCTGGATGCGAGCGTGGGCGAGCCGATCCTCGACCAGATCGGCGTCGGTGACGACGAGGTGGTGAACCGGCAGCTGCTCGGTGAGCGTTCGCGTCACCCACTCCTCGCCATCCGGCGGCGGAACCAACCGAGCTAGGGCACGCCGTGCCTCGGACACCACATTGGCGAACGTCGCATCGCGCACGTCGAGATCCCACAGCGCGGTGCGTGCCCCGGTGCGCGTGGCCCGGTCGCGATGCGTCGTCAGCCACGCGATCAGCTCGACGGTCTTCGATCGCTCGAAGTTGCCCGCTTCGCCCGAACGTGCGCGCACGGTCACACCGCCGAGCAGACCGACCACGATCTCGTGCGGTCGGGGTTCGAATTCGGGCGCTGCCGGCTCGGCGATCTGTGCTTCGGCCCACTGGATGTCGGCGACGGGATCGACCGGCTCCAACTCGCGGTCGGCGTCGATGAGGAGTTCGTTGATCTCGGCGAGGTCCGATTCGCTCACGCCGACGGGAGTGAGTTCGATCGACGTGCCGAACGCCTCGAAACTCCACCCGTCGGGGCGAGCGACCAGCTGCGTCGGCGCCGATGTCACGTCGCGGTACTCGTCGGCCACGACCACCGCCACCCCGTGACCCGCCGCAGGCAAGCTGCCATCGCTGCACACGTCGGCGCCGTCGTCGGCCGATCCGAGCATCACGACGGCGGGCTCCCACATCTCGCCGCCCGTTCGCAGCGACCGCAACTCGAACGACGACCGCTCGTTGACCGCGGTCGTGCCCACCAACGAACACGCCAACTCCAGCGCCGCGTCGGCCGAGTGGGTTCGATGAGCGCTGCGATGGTTCAGCAGCGCTTCGTCTGGAAGCGACACCGCGACGAGATGGGCGACCTCGGCGAACAGCGACGACGCCAGACCGGCGGCGAGGGCGGTGACCACCTCGTCGGCCTGATCGGCCCGTGCCACGACGGCCAGCACCCCGCAGGCCTCGAGGTCGACGAGGAGCTCGTTGCCGGCCGACGTCACGCCGAGCTGTACGAGTGCCACGCACGGCTGGCCGACCTGGCGCGCATCCTCGCCGAGGATCTCGATCGGCACCTCCGCGCCGAGCCGCCACGACTGACCGCCGCCCGTCCACGGAAGGGGAAGCGCGGCTGGCGCCGTCAGGCGAAGCTCGAGATCGCCGTCGGGCGACACGTCGATCCAACCGATCTGGCTGCCCGTGTCGATCAGTGTTCGAGCGGCCGCCCGGCAAGCCACGTCGGCGCGCAACACCCGCTCGCCGGCGTCGATCGTGCGAAGTCTTCGTTCCGTTCGGGCGACCTCCGCCCGGGGTTCGGGCACCCGATGGCGCGGCATCGCAGCGCGCAGACGTTGGCGCCGCCGGACCCCGACGAGCGCCAATACTCCTGCAGCCAGCAACGCAGCGTGTTCGAGCCGAACCGGAGAGGGTGCCTCGGGAGCCGGTGCGTCCGCCGGCGGCTCGGCCGCAGGGCTGCCCGCTGGATTGGCTGCTGCGACCTCGGTCGTGGTGGTGGTCGGTGTCGCAGTCGTCGTTGGAGTGGTCGTCGTTGGAGTGGTCGTCGTCGGAGTGAGTGGGAGCGGTTCGACCGCGGGTTCGTCGACCGATGGTGCAACCTCGGCCTCAGGCGGAGGATCCGAGCGTGGCGGCACCGATGCCTCCGGCTGGGCGTTCGCAGACTCGACGACGATTGGCTCGGGACCTGCGGGTTGCGCATCGGTGAGATCGAGTTCCCAACCGGGCAGGATCAGGTTCGGATCGTCGAAGGTTCGCCCTCCGCCCATGTCGTCGCCGGCGTTGCGCTCCCAGATCTCGGGCCACGCGGTCGGATCGCCGAGCTGCTCGTCGGCGATGTCCCACAACGTGTCGCCCGGCTCGACGGTGTAGTCGGGCGCCGTCGCCGACTCGATCACCGGCGGAGGTGTTGCGACGGAACCCGACGCTGCGATCCCGGCGGGAAGGCGCAATGTCCAGCCGACCTCGATGTAGGCGGGGTTGGTGAAGCGCTGCCCACCGGGCATCACCTCGCCG
The DNA here is from genome assembly GCA_963828415.1 of Ilumatobacteraceae bacterium. Classification (GTDB taxonomy): domain Bacteria; phylum Actinomycetota; class Acidimicrobiia; order Acidimicrobiales; family Ilumatobacteraceae; genus Sva-07. The sequence goes on along the minus strand of CAWHEI010000004.1, from coordinate 68,408 downwards.
AGATTCGCGTCGATGATCGCGTCGGCGATCTCGAGCACCCGCTCCGAATCGCCGGCGGCCAGGTCGACGGCGATCGAGTAGATCGACTCGCCCGACACCACGACGTGCATCGGTCCTTCAGACTGGCTCTGGGTCGGCGCGGCCCGTGTGTCGGCGATGTCGTACACCGTCGGCGTCGCAACCGCCGGTTGGCGGAACGAGGCCGTCGGTACCGCCCGGGCGCCGAGCGTCGAGGCCAGTGACGTCGACGACGTCATCATGGGCAACACCGCCACGAGCCCGACGGCGATGAACCGCGCGGTCGGCTGCGCCCAGCCCACTCCGCGCACGTTGGGAAGCGACAGGCCGTGGTGGCGGACGGCGTGCACGACCTCGACGACCGTCGTCACGATGATCACCGCCAGCGCCACCCACACCACACACAGGCTCAGCCGGATGATGCCGTCGATCACCGTGTCGTCGGCGAGCGGGCCCGCCAGCGCGTCGCCGACGTCGTTCGATCCCCACTCCCACGGGGGATCGGCCCCGGCGAGCGGGTTGGCGGATCCGAACCGGGATCGCGACACCGCGATCAGACCGATCGGCACGACGACGACCATGGCGATCAGCGCGGCGACCGACGCAGCGAAGCGGGACCATCGGTGCGGATCGCGTTCGCTCACGTCTCCTCCTCTCCCTTCGATTCGATGTGGTCGGCGCCCGCCAACCCACCAGTGGGATCCATGACCGCACGAAGGGAAACGCCGGTCATGGCGCCCGCTCCGCTCGAACCGTCCCGGCACCGGTGACCGTGCGTCCGTCGTCGTCGATCGACACCGTCACCGACACGCTGTCCGCAGCCACCTCGACCGACGTGACGCTGCCATCGACCCCATATGACGCGAACAGCGCCCCAGCGGTAGAGGTCGCTGCGCTGGTCGCGGCCGCAGGGTCGATCCGCGTGCCGCCTGATCGCAGATCGGTCACGGCCGCCGACTGTGCGCCGGATCGGGCGGCCTGGAACGCGATCGATTGCGCCGCCGACCGATTGGACACGCCTCGGTCGACGTCACGCGCCAGCCACACCAGCCCGAGGAACGTGAACGCGAAGATCAACGCGATCCCGGCGACCAGCCCAGCGCCCCGATCTCCTCGCATGCGATCGCGGCCTCGACCTCGGCGCGGGGCCGTCACGGCGACTCCTCGGTTGCTCGGAGCGGATCGATCGCAGCGAACGCTGTCGCCGTGTTCGGACCGGTTGAGGGTGGGTCGATCAACTCGAGGCCGTCGGCAGCGACCGTGCACGACACCGTCACGGCCACCTGGCCGCCAGGCCGGAAGTCGGACAGATCGACGGCCACGTTCGGCGACGAACACGACGACGGGTCGACGAGCATCGCCCGCCCGACCTCCTCGGCGGCGGCCACCGCTGCCGGCCCCGATCGCTCCTGCGCCGCAGCTTGCGCAGCCGACTCGGCGGCGCTCTGCACGGTGGCGCGGCTGTCCACCCCACGACCGAGGAACAGGATCACCACCGCGAGTCCGATCGCTGCCGGTGTCAGCAACGCCAGCCCCAACGCATCTGACGATCCGTCGTCGTCACGGAGGCGCCGACTCACGGCGTGATCTCCTCGATCGGCACCGCGGAGGTGACCGAGAGGTCGTTCGTGGTCCCGCGGATGATTCCCGGCGCATCACCGGTGATGGTGACCGTGACGACGCCGCCGGTCGTGCCCACGATCACAGCGACGTTGCGCAGGTCGGTATCGGCCTCCAGGATCGCGGCGGCCGACGCCTGCGCGTCACCGGCGGCGACACCGGACCGGGCGACCAGAGCAGCGGTGTCACGGGCGACGACCCGAGCCTCGGTGCGAGCATGGCTCCACAACGCCGCTTGGAACGCGGCGAACGCGAGGAACACGAACATCGGGGTGAGCAACGCCACGGCCAACGACGTGGCCGCACCTTCATCACCACGCAGCCGGCGCGGTGGGGCTGCGTCGTGTTGCGCCGCTGCCTCGATCACGCCGGTCCTCCGATCGGACGTCAGGGGGCCGAGGGTGACTGGACCGGCGTGCTCGCCGTGTCGCGGATCTGGCTCCAGATGATCGCAGCGACCACAGCCACGCTGATGGCCGCTGCGGCGTACCAGAGCACCTGCTCGATCGAGACGGCACCTCGATCATCCGGACGGTCGGCCGCGGGATGCACGCCGAACGCGCGGGTGACGACAGCGATCACGCTGGTCAGCATCAACATCGGATCGTGCATGGTCGGGTTCCTCTCGGTGGCGTGTGTGGTGGCGTGTGTGGTGGCGGTGTCGGTGCCGGTTTTGGTGATGTTTTGGTGATGTTCTGGTGATGGTCAGTTGAGGTTCAGGGCGGGATAGATGATCAAGGCCATGAACAGCAGTGCCATGGCGACGAGGGGAGGGGTGACCTTGTCGTTGCGCACGCGGGCGTCGGCCTCCTGCTCGGCGGCGAGTGTGGAGCGCAAGGTGGCGCACTTCGCGGCCAGGCTGCGCGCAACGGGTGCTCCTTCGGCCGCCGACAGCGTGGCGGTCGCGGCGACCTGTTCGAGTTCGACGATGCCGTAGTCGTCGGCCACCCAGTCGAGTGCTCGCACCAGGCTCTGGCCGGTGGTGCCGGCCTCACGCATCGCTCGTCGCAGCTCGCGGAAGAGCAGCCCGTCGCCCGCTCGGGCGGCCTGGTCGAGTGCACCTTCGTAGCCGGTGTTGCCCGCCAGGAGCATCGTCACCATGTCGAGGTAAGCGCCGAGCTGGTGACGCAGGTCGACAGCGACCTCGGCGCTGGCCGCCATCGTCGTGGAGTGCACCAGCAGCGGCGCAACGATCGCGCATGCGATCGAGAGCGCTGCCGGGATCCAGAGTCCGAGCGACACGACGCCGATCGCCTGGAGCATCGCGAGCACGAGTGCCGGGATCACCAGTCCGCCGAGCGCCGCGAGCGCGAGGTAGCCGACGTGTGTCTCGACGGTGCGGCCGACGAGTCGGAGCGGCCGGGTCCACGCTCGGGTCCACGTCGCGGCTCCGCGCCGGTCGACGAACGAGCCGACGCTGACGATCAGGCCGGGTGCATTCGGTGTCGACGCCGACGCGATCACGCCGGGTCGGTGCAGGTGCGCCATGGCGCGTTGGAGCGTCGGGCGTGGTTGCCGCCAGCCGGTGAGCACCAACCACACGGCGGCGCAGAACACGAGGCTGCACACCACCAACACCCCGACCGGCCGCATCACCGGGTCGCCCGTGGTGCGTCGGCGGTTCCGGCGGTGAGGAATCGGCTGGGTCGGGGGAAACGCGCAAGTCGTTGAACTCGCATGAGCAGCACGGCATAGATCGCCAGGACGAGGCCGAGGAACAGCTGTCCTGCGGCGGTGTCGTACGCCTCGAGGTACTCGGCACGCCCGAACACCAGCAGCCCGACCACGAGCGAACCCATGATCACCGTCAGCAGTGTCACTTCGCGCTGGATCGGCGCCCGTTCGGCCTCGACGAGTCGGCGACGGTCGGACTGCCGTCGTGCCTGTTCCGCGAGCGACCCCAGGACCGCCGCGGTGCGGGCACCGCGCTGCACGGCGATCAACAGTCCCGCGGCGACCAGATCGCCGAGGGGATCGTCGATGTCGTCGGCGAAGCGGCGAAACACGATCGCGGGATCCTGCCGACCGAGCCCGGCAGCCAACCGGCGAACCTGCGGCTTGATCGCCGCGGGGCACGTCGCCACCGTGGCGTTGATCGCCCCGATCGGTTGATCACCGGCGATCAACACGTCGCGCAGGTTCTCGATCCACGAGGCAAGCGCGTCGATGCGCTGCAGGTCGCTGACACCGCCGGCGTCACGTTGCTGCCACGCACCGATCGCGAACCAGCAGCCGACTGCAACGATGACGGCAGCGACCAGCCAACCCGACGCAGCCACCACGGCGAGAGCGGCGGCCCCGGCTCCGGCGAGGCGAATCCCCATGCCGGGAGTGGGCGCCGAGCGTGGTCGCGGGGCGATGTCGTCGGGGGCCGTGATCACGACCACGGCGAGCACCCCGGCGATCGTCGAGACGACCAGCAGCGCGACGTCGAGGCTCATCTCGGGTCGCCTTCGACGGCGAACAACTCGGCGGGATACCCCGCGAGACGGAGGCGGTTCAGGTGTCGTTGGGACAACGGCGCCACCTGAACCAGCTGATCGTGGTGGTCGATCGCCCACACCTCCGTGCTCGACACGCCGCCCGCCTCACCGAGCCCGCCGACCTCGATGATCGAGGTGACACGACGCACCGCGCCCTGGTCCTCGACTGCATTGCGCACCAGGTCGATGTGCACGACGAAATCGACCGTCTGGGCGATGAGAGAGTTGACGGCGAATTCGGGCAGGCTCGTGTTCGACTTCGACACGTAGTACGCAAGCCGCTGCAGGACGATGTCGGCGGTGTGCGCATGGATGGTCGCCAACGACCCCCGTTTGCACATCGATGCCACGTCGAGCATGTCGAGCGCCTCGTCCTCGACGAGTTCGCCGACCACCACGCGGTCGGGATTCAGTCGACGGGTCAATTCGACGAGCTGGCGCGTCGTGATCTCGCCCTGACCCTCGGCGTTCGCGTGGCGGGTGAACAGCGCGGGTGCGTCGGGATGACGAGGGTCGTCCTCCAGGCGCAACTCGAGCAGGTTCTTCTCGACGGTGATGATGCGTTCGAGGGGCGACACCTCGCCGAGCAGTTCGGTCAGGAGCGTCGTCTTGCCCGCACCGGGCGGCCCGGACACCAGGATCGTGAACCCGCAGCGCACCAGCGCACGCAGTCGAGCGATGAGCGAGTGCGGGAACAGCCCGAGTTCGGCCAGCCCGGTGAGGCCGACCTGGCGGACAACGAAACGGCGGATCGCCATGCGCGGGTGCGTCGAGACGCCGTGTTCGCCGCTGCCGCCCAGCACCATCACGATGCGCGAGCCGTCGCGCGACTGCAGCGTGAGCATGGGCGACGACGTGTCGAGGCGGCCCTCGCCGGTGCCGGTCATGCGCAACGCCATCCGCTTCTGGAACGACGTCAGCTCGACCGCGGACCCCCACAGCCGGCCGACATCCACTTTTCGCCCGTCCGTGTACGTCACCCACGTGGAGTCCGGACTGTTGACGTCGACCTCCTCGACCATCGGATCGCTCAGGTAGGGCTCGAGCGGTCCGGCCCCCGTGAGTTCGGCCACCACCCGAGCGCGCACCTGGTGTTCCTCGTGCTGGGCGAGCGGACGGGAGCCTCGTTGCAGCCGCGCCTCGTTGAGCGACGTGACCTCGTCGCTGATCCACGCGCCGACCAACAGTTGCTGCCGACGCTCGTCGCCGGCCAAGGCCGTGCCGGTCGTTCGCGACGCGCTCCGAGCGCTGTCGTCGTGTTCGATCGCTTCGATCAGCCGGTCGGCGACCCGGTCGGTGACGAGCGTGACCGCTTGGTCGAGCTCGTCGGTCTGATCATCGATTCGAATGGTCATGGCGCGTCGCCTTCAGACCCGATGCCTGCGGCAGCGGTGAACGGCCGACCCGTGGGGGCAATGTCGGCCAGTGCGATCGCCACCCGTGCGGCGTCGCGCATCAACGGAAGTCGCCGAAGTCGCTTCGCCGAAACTCCAGCGCGACCGGCAAGTGTGGCGGCCGTCAATGGATCGTCCGCGAGCGACACCGTGTGATCCAACGTGTCGGGTACCGCCTCGTCGAGGAATGCTCCGATCTCGGCAGGATCGAACGGCGACGTCCCGATCACTGCGAGCACGAACGTGGCGTCGAGGTGGGCGAGTTCCTCCACGGTCTCGACGAGCCGATCGATGCGCACCGTCGCGGCAGCGGCGGATGCGGTCGCCTGACGATGGACGACGACGATCGCGTCGGCCGCACGAAGCGCCGGCGACGGCGGCTGCCCGTAGCGGTGGGTGCCGACGTCGGCCAGCACGGTGGTCGGTGAGGCGGCGAGTGCTGGTATGACGACCACCGCCGCCTCCTCGACGGCTCGGTGAGCGGCTCGGGCCCGCACGGCCGTGGCGACGAAGCGGACGCCGGAGTCGCTGCGACGGGCCATGGCATCGACCGTTTCGAGCACGGACCGGTGATCTCTCTCGGCGTCGGTGCCGGCGTTGGCGACGATGGTTGCCAGCGACGGCTGCGCCGGGACGTCGAGCCATCCCGCCAGCGAGCCGCCGCCCGGGTCCGCCTCCAGGACGAGCACGTCATGGCCCGTCGGCCAACTCGCTGCGATCGCCACCGTGGTGGTGGTCGTCGCATCGCCGACGACGGCGACGATGGTCACGACCCGCCGTCCTCGGTGGCACCCGGCGTGGCCGCCGGATCGTCGGACGGCTCGACGAGGACCACGCGGACGTCGTCGGCCGCGGCGATGGTTGCGGCGTCGGCCGCTGCGACCTCGACCGACAACGACTGCAGCCCGAGCGCCGAGGACGTGTCAGTCGGCAACCCGACCACCCGTCCCGAGACCGAGGTCGCACCGGCGTCGGTGTCCGAACGATCGGCGGGCACGACGAGTAGGACGGGGACCCGTTCGCGCAGCCCGATCGGCAACGAGCCGTCGGCGACCTGGATCGCGACGACCGACGTGCCGGGCGTGACCAGGGGCGTTGGCTGGAGCGCCTCGGCGGTGACCAGCGAGCCCGAGACGAGGCGCACCTTGGCGTAGCTGCCCACCATCGAGTCGAGTTGGTCGCCGGCGATCACGTTGACCGTCGAATCGACGTCGACATCGACGGTGCGGAGCATGTCGGTCGTGATCTGCTCGCCTGCGGGGATGTCGCGCACCGCCTGAACGACCGGCTCCGACGTGTCGAGGTTCGAGTACACCCACAGATTTCCGCCGATGGCGATGGCAGCGAGTGCCACGCCCGCTGCGATCCGGTTGCGCCGTCGCGACGCCGGCTGAAACCCGCGTTCCGTCGACGGCGACGCGGCGACGGTGCCGCCGGTCGGTCGCGCAGCCGTCATGATGGCGCTCCCGCGGTGAACAGTGCCTCGGCGATGGGCACGTGCGCCAGCAGGGCGACCCAGGCGCCGGCGACCAGGAACGGCCCGAAGGGAATCGTGCGACGTCGCGTGACGAGTCCGGCCGTGGCGCCAAGCCCAGCGGCGAGGCAGAGCGCTACTACGCCCAACCGGCCGTCGACCGTGCCGACGGCAGCGCCGAGCACGATGGCGGCCTTGACGTCACCGAATCCCATCGACGCCGGCGAGACAAGGTGCAGGATCAACACGGGTACGGCCATGGCGATCGCTCCGCCGGCCACGTCGACGAGCCCCGCTGGGCCGCCGTTCGCGGTACCGACGGCCGATCCAACTGCGAGCGTCGTTGCGAGTCCGACCATGGCGGCGGTCAGCCAGGCATCGGGCAATCTGCGCTGCTCGACGTCGATCACCGCCGCGGGAAGCAGCAGCGCGATCCCCACGGCGCCGGCGAGCGGCACGGCGCCGACCGCAGCTGCGACGGCCAGGACGATTGCGGCCGATGCGGCAACTCCGGTCTCGAACCGTCGACGCGTGGCGAACGCGCCGATCGACATGTCGAACCGGCCTGCTGTGGTCGATCGGACGACCGCCCGATCGGGAATCAGTGGTACCCCCAACCGCATCTCCTCTTCCCCCATGACGTCCCCGCCGACGTCGTGCGGGCACCTTAGTTCGCGCTTCTCACCCCGATTCCCGTCGGCCGGCTCGCGCTGCATGGAACGCCAGTGGGCCTGCTCAACTCGAAAGCGGAACGCGCCGCCGACGAAACCCGGATTTGCGATGAGCGAGACCGCCGTATGCGGTCGGTTCGCTCATCGTTGGGGCGTGCGAGTTGGTTGTGATGAGCGAGACCGCCGTATGCGGTCGGTTCGCTCATCGTTGGGGCGTGCGAGTCGGTTGCGATGAGCGAGACCGCCGTATGCGGTGGGTTCGCTCATCGTTGGAGCGGTGGCGGGTCAGCTATGTCGGCGAGAGGGATCGCACGGTCCAGTCGAGCAGCCAGCTCAGGAAGTCGTAGAGGTGGTGCTCGGGAGAGTCGGTGTCGTCGGCCGCGTCTGCGGACTCGTCGTCGGTGATGCCGAGCATCGAGCCGAGCACGAGGCGGATCGCGTTGATCGACTGCATGAACGCGATGGTCTCGCCTTCGTCGAGCAGGACCTTCGCATTCGCCGGGTCGATGGTGCGGCCGACCGACTCGATCGCGGACAATCTGCTCGCCACCAGCTCCTCGCGCATCAGGCGCTGGTATTCCTCTTCCTTCTCCTCGTCCTCGGGATAGGCGACGGGAAAGAGGCGTCGGAGCAACTCGTTGTCGTCGGGGCCGGTGATCAGCGACTGCAGTTCGCCCATCAGTCGCAACAGCAAGTTGCGCTCGTCGGTGTCGAGGTTGATACGCCAGCCGCCCTTCACCGACTCGATCGGAGCGACGAACTTACGACGAAGGGCCATCGTGCTCCATGGTGGCCCAGAGGCTGTGCTCGTGGAGTCGGAACACGTGCATCTCGGCTTCCTCGCGGCCGCACGACGCCACGACGGCACGGCCCTTCTCGTGAACGTCGAGCATCAACTCGGTGGCCTTCTCGAGCGAGTAGCCGAACAACTTCTGGAACACGTAGGTGACGTAGCTCATCAGGTTCACGGGGTCGTTCCACACGAGTACCACCCACGGACGGTCGACGGCGACGGCGTCGTCGAGGTCCGGCTCCATCACCTCCGTGGGTTCCAATGTGGTCGGCACCGCACCAGTGTGCCGCTGACCGCCCGCCACCACACGTCGTCGCCGAGCCTGTCTTTTCGGGTCGGGTCCGGAAGGACGGGCTGGTTCCCGGAAGCCCGGGCTCGGGGAACCGCGGGCAGGCGTTGGCCCTCGGGCAGGGCTCGCCGGTACCATGGTGCGGTCATGTCCGTCGGCAGTCGTCCCCTCGTTCCGTCGCGGCTGGCGCCCGGCGGCGTGGCCCACGGGAGCCGCCGCACCCCCACCACCGTGGTCGGCGGCTACATCGCGCTCACCAAGCCGCGCATCATCGAACTGCTGCTGATCACCACCGTTCCCACGATGGTGCTCGCCGAGAACGGCTGGCCGGCGTGGTCGCTCGTCGGCATCACGCTGCTCGGCGGCACCCTGTCCGCCGGTAGTGCCAATGCCGTCAACATGTATGTCGACCGCGACATCGATGCGCTGATGGAGCGCACGCAGGGACGTCCCCTCGTCACCGGCGTCATCGAACCCCGCAACGCCTTGATCTTCGCGATCGCCCTCCAGATACTCGCCTTCGCCGTGCTCTGGGCGGGTGCCAACCTGCTGTCGGCGGTGTTGGCGTTCAGCGCCGCTGCGTTCTACGTGGGGGTGTACACGCTGTGGCTCAAGCGAACGAGCCGCCAGAACATCGTGATCGGCGGTGCCGCGGGTGCGGTACCGGTCCTCGTCGGCTGGGCCGCGGTGCAGGACTCGCTGGCGTGGTCGCCGATCGTGCTCTTCATCGCCATGTTCCTGTGGACACCGCCGCACTTCTGGGCGCTCGCGGTCAAGTACGCCGACGACTACCGAGCCGCCGACGTACCGATGCTGCCATCGGTGGTGCCGATCGAGGTCGCCGTCCGCCAGATGATCTGGTACACGGTGGCGCTCGTGATCACCACGCTCGTGTTGATCCCGGTCGCCGGACTGGGCTGGATCTACGGCATCAGCGCGGCGGTCCTCGGTGCCATCTTCCTCGGCGGCACCATCGCGCTCAAACGCCACCCGACGGCAGCGAACAGCATGCGCCTGTTCGGTTTCTCGATCACCTACGTCACCGGGTTGTTCGGTGCGATGACCCTCGACGTCCTCGTCCGCAACGGTTGGTGACCATCGACCCCGACGCGTCGACGATTTGGGAGGATTTCGGGCGCACGGACTCCTTCCAAGTAGTCTCGGCGCTGTCGTGCCCTGCCACGTTTCGAGTCGCCCGCTGCCGACAGTGGGCCACAGACAAGTGAGACACCACTCCGTATGACCACCATCGAATCGAGTCCCGAAGCGATCGCCACGAGCGATCGCGACGTCGACACCGCCAACACACTCGGAGCGGTCGCGGGCATCTTCACGTCCACCGACCACAAGACGACCGGACGGCTGTACCTGGCCGGCGGGCTGATCGGCCTGATCGCCACCGTGGTGATCAACGTGTTGATCGCCGTCGAACGTCTCGACGGCGCCGACGTCGCGCTCGACGTCGAGGTGTTGCCGCAGATCATCGACGCCCAGTACGTCGGCCTCGTCTTCGCCACTCTCCTGCCGCTCGTGATGGCGGCCTGCGTCTACGCCGTGCCTCTGCAGCTCGGCGCCCGATCGATCGCCTTCCCGCGGCTCGCCTCCAGCGGCTTCTGGATGTGGTTCGGCGGCGTGGTCCTCACCACGGTCGCACTCGTCAACAACGGCGGGTCGCTCGGCGGAGACGCAAACGCGGTCGACCTGTTCATCGCCGGCATGGGCCTGATGGCCGTGGGCCTCACCGCAACCGCCGGTGCCGTGGCCACGAGCATTCTCACGACCCGGGCACCGGGGATGACCATGCGGCGGGTCGCACCGTTCTCGTGGTCGGCACTGGTGTTCTCGCTCGGCGTCATCCTCGTGATGCCGGTACTGGTGGGCACGCTGGCCTATCTCTTCCTCGACCACCGCAACGCCCGCACGGGCTTCGGCGGCAATGAGGGCATCTTCGTGTGGGTCGGCTGGATCGTCACGCAGCCGGTCACGTTCCTGTTCGCGATACCGGCCATCGGAATGCTCGCCGAGCTGACGCCGATCGTGTTCGGCCGTCGCACCCCGGTCCGTGGCGTCATGATCGCGGGTCTGGCACTCATCGGCATGGCCGCATTGGCCGGCGTCACGCAGCAGAACATCCAGAACCTTCCGTGGGCCGGAAGCCAGCTGAACGTCGACGACCTCGAGACCAAGGTCCGCGACCTGGTCCCGTTCCTGCTGTTCAACGCCCTGCCGGTGCTCGGCATGCTGCTGCTGCTGATGGTGGTCCTCCAGACCGCCCGGCCCGGCGAGGACGCCCGATTCAAGTTCAGCCCCGCCATCCTGTTCGCGTTCTTCGGCTACGGGATGCTGCTGGTCGGCATGCTCGGCAACCTGCTGCACGCCGCCGACGACCTCGACCTGCAGGGCACGGTGTTCGAGGAAGCCACCTTGATCTACGTCGTCTACGGCGCCGTACTCGCATCGATGGGCGCCACGATCCACTGGGCGCCGAAGCTGTGGGGCGCCACGCTCGACAACGGCAAGGTGATCCCGCTCGCCCTGCTCGGTGTGACCGGCACGATCCTGGCGGCGTTCCCGATGTACATCGCCGGGTTCCTCGACCAGCCCGCCGGTGTCTCCTACCTCGACGGCGACCTCGTGATCTGGAACGTCATCGCCCTCGTCGGCCATGCGTTCTTCGCGCTCACCGTGCTCGGGTTCGTCGGCCTCGTGCTGGCGTCGACGCGCCACGACGACCCGGTCGGCGACGACCCGTGGGATGCGCAGACGCTCGAATGGGTCACCACCTCGCCGGCTCCTCGTGACAACTTCGTCGATGTGCCCGTGGTGCACTCCGCCGAGCCGCTCCTCGACCTCAAGTCCGCCGCAACCTCCAACGCAGCATCCAATGACGGGAGCAACGCCTGATGCACGCACTGCCCGCCGCCCCCGCTCCGGCACCGCAACGCCAGGTCCTCGTGGGCGCCTCGCTCGCCGTCGTGGCCATGGTGATGCTCACCGGCAGCATGCTCGCCGTCTGGGCGCTCCAGCGCCGCGAGGCGATCGACGCAACCGGCACGTGGGTGCCGGACGGAACCACCATCCCCGAGGTGCCCACCAACGTGATCCTGATCGCGTTCATCGGGATCTGTGTGTTCGGCCAGTGGGCGGTCTGGAGTGCGAAGCGCAACGACCGACCCCACACCGTGCTGGCGCTCGGCTGCACGGCGCTGGTGGCATTGCTCGTGATCAATGCCCAGGCGTTCGTCTATCACCGAATGGGCCTCGGTATCGGCGACGGCACCTACGCAGTGATGTTCTACGCGATCACCGGCATGTTCATGCTGCTCATGATCATCGGCATGCTCTTCACCGTCGTCGCCGCCTTCCGGTACGTCGGTGGTCGCTCCGGCGACCAGGAGATCCTCGTTTCCCACGCCATCTACTGGTACGCGATGTCGGCGATCTTCGCCGCCATCTGGTTCCTCGTCTACGTCACCAAGTGAGCGACTGAATGTTCACCACCGGTTCAAAATTCCTCATCGGCGCCGCGGTCCTGGCCGCCATCTCGGCGATCGTCTACGGCGTCGCCCAAGACGGCGTGATGGGTACCGTCGGCCTCGCCTCCGCGGCGATCGCGCTGGCATTCCTCGCCGGCATCAACATCTACACCCGCGACTCCAACATCTGGGACGACGAGATCTCGTCGGTCGAGACCGCGCCGGCCGCGGCACGGCCTCCGGCCAACAGCATCTGGCCGATGGCCTTCGCCCTTGGTGGCGCCGTCCTCACCGTCGGTCTGGTCACGTACCAGGCGGTGTTCATCGTCGGTGTCGTCCTGCTGCTCGCAGCCGGAGCCGAATGGACGGCGGAGGCCTGGGCCGAACGGGCCTCGGCAGATGCTGCCTACAACGCCGAGGTGCGCAGCCGCATCGCCAACCCGCTCGAGTTCCCGTTGGCCGCCGCCATCGGGATCGGAATCATCGTCTACGCCTTCAGCCGCATCATGCTCTGGCTGTCCAAGACCAACACGGTGATCGCGTTCGCCGTGTTGGGCGTCATCATCATCACCGTGGCGTTCCTTGCCGCCTACCGCCCGGGACTCAAGTCCAAGGCCGCCGTCGGTGCAATCGCAGTCGGCGTGCTGGCACTCGTGGCCGGAGGTGCCGCTGCCGGCCTCGACGGCGAGCGGGAGATCGAGGAGCACGAGACCACCGAGGGCCTCACCGAGGAAGGCGTGGAGATCTGCCTCAGCACCGAGGCGTTCGAAGCCGACGAGAAGGCATCGCAGTCGGTGGCTGCATCAGCGAACGTCGCTGCCGAGATCACGCTCACCGAGGACGGGGTGTTCGAACTCAACGTGGTCGGTCCGCTCGCAGAGGGCACCGACGTCGTCACCCTGCCCCGGTCGAACCCGAACAACGTGATCTTCATCAACGAGTCCGACGAGGAACGCCGCCTCTCCGTCGACCTCACCGTGCCGCCGGTTGATGCGGCTGAGGACGAAGGTCCCTTGCTGAAGTGCACCACGCTGGTCGAGCCTGGTGGCCGACAGAACATCACCCTCACGATCGGTGCACCGAGCTTCGCTGCTCCTGATGGGTACTTCTTCTTCGTGCCCGGTGTCGAGTCGGCCCGGCTGGAACTGATCGTGCCATGAGTAACTCCCCACTGAAAAGGCATCCGTTGAGCTCCGCGAGTACGTTCAAGAAGATGAGTCGCCGCACACGAATCGGACTGGTCGCCGGACTCGGTGTCCTCGTCGCCGGCTGTGCCGAGGACGCCCCCCAGGACACGTTCGATCCGGCAGGCCCGAATGCCCAGATGATTCAGGACCTGCAGGTTCCGGTGTTCCTGCTGGCCGGCTTGGTCGGCATCATCGTGCTGACCTTCGTGGCGATCATCGTCGTGAAATTCCGCGACCGCGGACAGGCCATTCCCGAACAGACCCACGGCAAGCCCGCACTCGAGATCGGCCTCACGATCCTGCCGGCGCTGATTCTGATCGGCGTGGCGATCCCGACGGTCGGCACGCTGATGGCGCTCAACGAGACCGACGACACCGAGTGCATCGTCAACGTCACTGGCCAGCAGTGGTGGTGGGAGGTCGACTACCCACAGCAGGTCGGCTGCGGTGGAATCGACGAGGTGATCGTCACCTCCGGCCAGATGATCATTCCGATCAACACCCCGGTCCTCGTGCGCGGCACCAGCCGCGACGTGATCCACTCGTGGTGGATCCCACGCCTGAACGGCAAGAAGGACATGGTTCCCGGCCGAGTGCACACCGTGCGTCTCGAAGCCGACGAGCCGGGCATCTACGCCGGTCAGTGCACCGAGTTCTGTGGCCTGTCGCACGCCAACATGCGCATGGAAGTCGTGGCGTTGACCGCCGAGGACTTCGAGGCATGGAAGGCGCAGCAGCTCGCCCCGTACGAGGCGCCCGTCGACCCCGAGAGCATCGCGGCCGCTGGTGAAAGCACCTTCATCGCCCAGTGTTCGCGCTGTCACCAGGTCAATGGCCTCGAGGACGCCGACGGCCAGCCGGTCATCGCCCGCCCTGATCTTCAGGTCTATTCCGGTGCTGCCCCGAACCTGTCGTACTTCATGACGCGTAACACCTTCGCCGGCGCCACGTGGGACCTGCTCACCGAGGAATGCCGAGCCAACGTCTGGGATTCCGATCCCGCAACGTTCGGCGAGAAGTACCTCGCCGGTGTGAGTGCGGACTGCCTGAACTCGGTCGACCTTCGTGAATGGTTGCGCAATGCGCCGGCGAAGAAGCCGATGTACGCGAACCCGGAGGAACTCGGACCGACCGATGGTCTCGTCCGTGGCATGCCGAACCTCGCCCTCAGCGAGGACCAGATCGACGAACTCGTCGCCTACCTGCTCGAACGCAAGTGATGGGAGCCCGATAATCCATGGCCATCATCGAACGACCAACCGACACCCCGGCACTCGCCGGTGTCGGCGGCCCCGTCGTCACGCCATCATCGTCGTACGGCTACTTCCGCCGACCGGTGCAGACCACTGGTTGGCGGTCGTGGGCGTTCACGGTCGACCACAAGAAGATCGGCATCATGTACGGCGTCGTCGCCATGGTGTTCTTCTTCATCGGCGGCTTCGAGGCGCTCCTCATCCGCGCCCAGCTCGCGCAACCCGACGGCACGATCCTGTCGGCCGACAAGTACAACCAGATGTTCACGATGCACGCCACCACGATGGTGTTCCTGTTCGTGATGCCGATGGCGGCCGCGTTCGCCAACTACATGATGCCGCTGCAGATCGGTGCGCGAGACGTGGCGTTCCCCCGCCTCAACGCGCTGAGCTTCTGGACCTTCGTGTTCGGTGGCACTCTTCATCAACACGTCGTGGATCCTCGGTGGCGCAGCCGACGGCGGCTGGTTCATGTACGCCCCGAACAGTTCGGTGCCGTTCTCGCCGACCAACGGCGTCGACTTCTGGGTGCTCGGCCTGCTGATGACCGGCGTCGCCTCGCAGGTCGGTGCGGTCAACCTGATCGTCACGGCGCTCAACATGCGTGCGCCTGGCATGACGTTGATGCGGATGCCGATCTTCACGTGGATGGCGCTCGTGGTGCAGTTCCTGCTGCTGTTCGCCATCCCGATCATCACCGTGGCGCTGTTCCTGTTGCTGTTCCAGCGCAACTTCGGGGCCACGTTCTTCTCGGTGGCCGATGGTGCCGATCCACTGCTCTGGCAGCACTTGTTCTGGCTGTTCGGACACCCCGAGGTGTACATCCTCGTCTTGCCTGCCTTCGGCATCATCTCCGAGGTGCTGCCGACCTTCTCCCGCAAGCCGCTGTTCGGTTACCCGTTCGTGGTGTTCTCCGGTGCGGCGATCGGCCTCGTCGGTTTCGGTGTGTGGGCGCACCACATGTTCGCAGCGGGCCTCGGCCCGATCTCGGTGGCGGTGTTCTCGGTGGCCACGATGGCCATTGCGGTGCCGACCGGCGTCAAGATCATCAACTGGACCCTCACGATGTGGGGCGGCAAGTTGTGGTTCTCCACGGCGATGCTGTTCGCCATCGGCCTGATCGTGCAGTTCACGATCGGCGGCCTGTCGGGCGTCACGCACGCCGTTGCACCGTCTGACACCCAGCAGACCGACACCTACTACATCGTCGCCCACTTCCACTACGTGATCTTCGGCGGCGCTGTGCTCGGCCTGTTCTCCGGCATCTACTACTGGTGGCCGAAGATCTTCGGCAAGATGCTGAGCGAACGGTGGGGTCGCTGGAACTTCTGGTTGATGATCATCGGCATGAACCTCACGTTCGGCCCGATGCACATCATCGGACTCCAGGGACAGCCTCGACGCATGTACGTCTGGACCGAGGCTCGCGCCGGTGAAGGCTTCTTCAACCTCGGGTTCTGGAACCTGATCTCCTCGATCGGTGCGTTCGTGCTCGGACTCGGTGCACTGTTCTTCCTCGTCAACGTCTGGGTCAGCCGCAAGAACCCGCCGGCCCCCGCCGACCCGTGGGACGCTCGCAGCCTCGAATGGATCACGACCAGCCCGCCGAAGGAGCACAACTTCGACCGGATTCCCGAGATCCACATGCTCGACGAGTTCTTCCACCGCAAGTACGAAGACGTCGGCGAGGACGGCCAGCACGACTACAAGAAGATGCGAACCGGCGAGGAAGTCATCGCGATCGAGGAAGAGCACGCCGACGCACACATCCACCTGCCGTCGCCGTCGTACTGGCCGATGATCCTGTCGTTCGGCATGCTGATCATCGCTTACGGCGTCATCTACAGCACGCTGCTGCTCGCCGCTGGTGCTGCGGTCGCGATCCTGGCCCTGTTCGGCTGGGCCCTCGAGCCGCCGACGGCCGACGATTCCGAGTTCGACCCGCCGTCCTCCGACGGTGGCCAGCCGAGCAAGGAGCTCGCGCATGTCTGAGACCACGATCGAACCGCCGATCACGTCGGAGCCCGACATCGCCGTTCCGGCCGCGTACGACGACGGCCAGGATCACATCGGGTTGGCTCACCACACGACGACCGGGCTGTCCAATACGAAGCTGGCCATGTGGCTGTTCCTCGGGTCGGAGTGTTTGCTGTTCGGTGGGCTGATCTCGACCTACATGCTCTACCGCAACCGCCAGGGCGATGCGATCGGCCCCGACCAGCTGTGGGACATCCCCTTCACGTCGGCGACGAGCTTCGTCCTGCTGATGTCGTCGCTCACCATGGTGCTGTCGGTCTCGGCTGCCAAGCGTAGAGACGAACGAGGCACCCGCCTCTGGCTCACCGTGACGGCGCTGCTCGGCGGACTGTTCCTCGCCGGCCAGGTCTACGAGTTCACCGTGTTCTACCGTGAGGGCCTCGGCTACACGACCAGCCTGTTCTCGTCGAGCTTCTACACGCTCACCGGATTCCACGGCGTCCACGTCGCGGTCGGCATCATCATGCTGATGTCGCTCGTCGGGATGCTCCTCAAGGGACGCGTGGCCGGCGACAAGGCCGAGACCGTCGAGATGATCGGCCTGTACTGGCACTTCGTCGACGTCGTCTGGATCGTCATCTTCACCCTCGTCTATCTGATTCCGGCCTGACATGAGCATCGACAACGACACCCACGCCTCCGACACCACCGGTCCCGTCTCGCAACTCGAGCACGACGACCTGTACGGCCACACGATCCCCGACAGGACCTACGTCCTGATCGCGCTCGCCCTGGCGGTGCTCACGGCCATGGAAGTGGCCGCCACCGAGATCTCCAGCGTTCCGGATTCACTCCTGGTCCCATTGCTGCTCCTGCTGATGGCGGTCAAGTTCTTCGTCGTCGTCAGCTACTTCATGCACCTCAAGCACGACGCTGCACTGTTCAAGTTCGGCTTCTACATCGGGCTCGCGGGCGCTGTAGTGCTGTATTCGGTGGTGCTGATGACCTTCCACTTCTTCGTCAACTGACCAACCCCTCGGAGGGGAGCCCCCCATGCTCGCCCAAGTCCTCGACCCCTGGCGTTACCAGTGGCACCCGGAAGTCTGGGTGCTCGTTGCGTTCCTGACCGGCGCGTACATCTACATGGTGCGAGTGATCGGCCCCAAGGCGGTCGCTCCCGGACGTCCCGTCGTCACACGGTTCAACATCGGCTGCTTCGTCGGCGCCATGGCGATGCTGTGGGCGGCGAGTGACTGGCCGCTCCACGACATCGGCGAGGAGTACCTGTACTCCGCGCACATGCTCCAGCACATGATGCTGAGTTACTTCCTGCCGCCGTTGGTCCTGATGGCGACACCGGAATGGCTGCTTCGGGTGCTCGTGGGCAACGGCAAGCTCTATCGGGGCGTCGCGTTCATGTGCAAGCCGGTGATCGCTGCCGTTGTGTTCAACGCAGTGATCATCATCACCCACATCCCGGGTGTGGTCACGGCATCCGTCGACAACGGGCCGCTGCACTACTCGTTGCACTTCATCGTCGTGCTCTCGTCGCTGCTGATGTGGATGCCGGTCGTCGGTCCGTTCCCGGAGCTGCAGATCAGCCCGCTCGGCAAGTGCATCTATCTCTTCCTGCAGTCGATGGTGCCCACCATCCCCGCCGCCTGGCTCACCTTTGCGTCCGGCGCTGTGTACCAGACCTACGACATCCCGGTCAGAGTGTGGGGGATGTCGGTGCAGCACGACCAGCAGCTCGCCGGGGCGATCATGAAGACCGGCGGTGGGATCTTCCTGTGGTCGATCATCATCTTCTACTTCTTCAAGCGTTTCGCCGGCGGCTACCACGCAGAGAACGACGACAGCTACCGCCGTCCGATCCCGGATGCGGAGCTCACCGGCGATCCCGTGACCGATTCGAGCCGGCCACTGACCACCGCCGACGTCGAGCGGGCGTTCGCTAAGGTGCCTGCCGCTCGCGACGAGCGGTCCTCGTAACCGATCGACACCGGTCGAGCGTCGAGCGGTAGCGTTCGTTGACGTGATCGATCAGCGGCTCCTGCGCACCGACCTTGCCGGCGTGAACGCGGCACTGGCGCGGCGGGGTCGCCCGTCGTTGCTCGACGAGGTCGCCGAAGCTGCCGGACTCGACGCCCGCCTGCTCGACATCACCGGGCGGCGTGACGCCATCCGAGCCCGGGTCAACACCATCTCCAAGGAGGTCGGTCGGCTCCGTCGCAATGGCGACGTCGCCGCCGCCGAGGCGTTGCAGGCCGAGAGCCGCGAACTCGGCGACGAGGAACGAACGCTTGCGGCCGAGCACGACACGGTCGCATCGGCGCTGCGCGACCTGCTGCTCGGGCTCCCCAACCTCCCACATCCGGACGCTCCCGACGGCGCCGACGACTCCGACAATCCGATCGTCACCGGACCGGTCGGCCTGCTCGACGACGTACCCGAGCACCTCCGGGTCCCCCACTGGGAGACCGCCACGGCGCTCGGCATCCTCGACAACGAACGCGCGGTCAAGATCTCCGGCGCGATGTTCACGATGCAACGCGGTGCGGGCGCGACGCTGGCGCGAGCGCTCTGTCAGTACGGTCTCGACCTCAACGCCGACGTCCACGAAGAAGTCCGACCGCCGTCACTGGTGAGCACGGCGACCCTGACCGCCACTGGTCAGTTGCCGAAGTTCGCCGACGATGCCTACGCGATCGAGCGTGACGATCTCTGGTGCATCCCCACCGCCGAAGTGCCCCTCACGTCGATCTATGCCGACGAGATCCTCGACGACAGCGAACTCCCGATACGCGTGATGGCCCACAGTGCCTCATACCGACGCGAGGCGGGTTCTGCTGGTCGCGACACCCGTGGAATGCTGCGGGCCCACGAGTTCGACAAGGTCGAGATCCTCGCGTTTGCGACGCCGGAGCAGGCGCCGACGTTGCTCACCGACATGGTTGCACGGGCCGAACGGGCGATCGCCGGGCTTGGACTGCCGTACCGGATCATCGAGATCTGCACGGGCGACATGGGCCAGAGTCACCATCGCAGCTTCGACATCGAGGTCTACGCCCCAGGCGCCGACGCCTGGCTCGAAGTGTCGTCGATCAGCTGGTTCAGTGACTATCAGGCCCGCCGCGGCAACGTTCGTTTCAAGCGACACGACGCCGATGGCAAGCCGCTGAAGGGCACCGAGTTCGTCCACACGCTCAACGGCTCGGCCCTCGCGGTGCCCCGAGTCTGGGCGGCGATCATCGAGAACTACCGCAACGCCGACGGTTCCGTGACCGTCCCCGACGCCCTGCGGCCGTACATGCGAGGCATCGAACGCATCGAGGCGCTGCAGGCGACGGCGAAGGCGGACTGACGCGATGACCGACTGGGCCGCCCCCGACAAGCGTGCCGAGCTGTGGGGCCGGCGCGTCCAGTACGAGACCGACGGCCTCGACGTCGGCGACGTCGACCCGGACCCCGTGGTGCAATGGCACCGATGGCACCACGATGCTTCCGAGGGCGGGGTGGCCGAGCCGAACGCGATGACGATGGCCACGATCGGCGTCGACGGTGTTCCCGATGCGCGTATCGTGCTCGTGCGCACCGCCGACGAGCGCGGCATCGTCTTCTACACCAACTACGAGAGCGCGAAGAGCCGTCAACTCGACGCAGCGCCCGTCGCGTCGGCGGTCTTCTCGTGGCTGGACCTCCACCGCCAGGTGCGGGTCCGAGCCACCGTCGAGCGTGTGTCCGATGCCGAGAGCGACGCGTACTTCGAGTCGCGACCGCGGGCGAGTCAACTCGGGGCGTGGGCGTCGCCGCAGAGCACGGAACTCGATGGTCGAGCCGTGCTCGAGGAGCAGATCATCGCGTTCGACGAACGCTTCGCCGACGCCGTCGTCCCCCGGCCGGCGCACTGGGGCGGCTGGCGGCTGATCCCGTTCGAGTGGGAATTCTGGCAAGGCCGCCCGAGCCGTCTCCACGACCGCCTCCGCTATCGCCGGACGTCGCCGGGGGACCCGTGGTCGATCACCCGCCTCGCCCCCTGACGCACCGCCAGCCACCCGTTCCAGCCCGAAATTTGCCTCGTTCGGCGCGCTCAGCGCGACAAACGAGGCAAATTTCCGGCTGGGGTGAGCCGGAACGAATGCGAAACTGCTGGTTGCATGGGTTGAACGTGGGGCATGGAGGGGCGAGGCTGTCGCGATGACGAAGGTGCTGGTGGTCGACGACGAGCCGACCGTGCGCGAAGTGGTGGTCGGCTACCTGCGTCGCGACGGTCACGACGTCGCCGAAGCCGGCGACGGAACGACCGCGCTGGAACTGCTCGACTCCGATCCGCCGGACCTCGTTGTCCTCGACATGATGCTGCCGGGCGTCCACGGCCTCGACGTGCTGCGGCGGGTGCGTGCCACCAGTGACATCCCCGTGATCATGCTCACTGCGCGCGCCGAGGAGTCCGACCGCGTGGCCGGCCTCGAACTCGGCGCGGACGATTACGTCGTCAAGCCGTTCTCGCCGCGGGAACTCGCGGCACGGGTCAACGGTGTCCTGCGTCGCACCAATGGTCGCCAGGTGTCCGCTCCGGGCCCGATCGTCCACGGACCGCTCACGGTCGAGCCGCTCAGTCGGCAGGTCACACTCGATGGTCGGCTGATCGAGATGACCCCGAAGGAGTTCGACGTCCTCGCCTTTCTCGCCGCTTCGCCGCGGCAGGTGTTCTCGAGAGCGCAGCTGTTGGAGTCGGTGTGGCAGTCCTCGCCCGAGTGGCAGGATCCGGCGACGGTGACCGTGCACGTGCGCCGCATCCGCAACAAGATCGAAGACGACCCCGAGAAGCCGCGTTGGATCACCACCGTGTGGGGCGTCGGGTATCGGTTCGAGCCGTGAACACGTCCGTCGGTCAGCGGCGCCGCATGCGGCCCTTCGATCGCATCGGCGTGCGCTTCGTGGTGGCGATGCTGGCCGTGCTCGGCGTCGCAGTGGTGATGATCGCCATCGCTGCGCAGTCGATGTTCATCAACGAGCACGATCAGCGATTGCTGATGTGGGTGCTCATCCCGGCCGTGCTCGGCGCGGCACTCGTGGCGATGCTGATGGCTCGTCCCGTCGCTCGCGACGCGTCGAAGATCTGCGACGCGGCCATGCGCGTCGCTGACGGCGACCTCAGCGCTCGAACGGGCGTCGTCCGCTCCGACGAACTGGGCGAGGCGGCCGCGATGTTCGACACGATGGTCGATCGTCTCGACGCCATCGAACGCGAACGGGCGGTCATGCTCTCGTCGATCTCGCACGACCTGCGCACGCCGCTCGCCGCGCTGCGTGCGTCGGTCGAGGCGATCCGCGACGGTGTGGCCCCCGATCCCGATGCCTACCTGTCTGGCATGGAACGGCAGATTCGTGCACTCGCTTCGCTCGTCGACGATCTTCAGCTGCACAGCCGGATCGTGAGCGGTACCTTCGACATGACTCGCACGCGGCTCGATCTCACCGAACTGGCCGACGAAGCGATGGAGACCCTGCGCCCCCTTGCTGAGACCCGCCACGTGGCGCTGCTGCTCGAAGCCGAACACCGCGTCACCGTCGATGCCGACGGTTCGCAGCTCGCCCGGGTGATCCGCAACCTGCTCGAGAACGCCATCCGGCACGCTCCCGATGGATCCGTGGTCCTGGTGCAGGTCGCAGCGAGTCCGGGAACCGCGACGTTGCGGGTCGTCGATCAGGGCGACGGCTTCCCGCCGGACTTCCGTGATCGCGCCTTCGAGCCGTTCACCCGGGCCGATCCAGCGCGCGACCTCCGCACCGGCACCGCCGGCCTCGGTTTGTCGATCGCCCGGGGCATCGTGACGGCGCACGGCGGCACGATCGGCGTCGCCGACGGCCCGGGCGGCATCGTCGAAGTCGCCCTACCGGCCTGACGCGACGGCAGCCGGCGCCGCCGCGGGCCATGACGTCGCCGCGTCGGCCAAGCCGTCGATCAGTGACTCCGTGTGGGGGGTGAGGCCCGGTCCCTCCCAGTCCCACCACAACGGACTCGAACCCCGAACTCGTGGTGGCAGTTCGATCTGCACGCCGCCGTCCCGAGGAAGGTTGACCGGGTTGGCTGGGTGGAGCCCACGCAGCGGTTGCGGGATCGTGTCGATGTCGGTGCGGATGTCATAGGCCGGAAGTGTTCGGCGGAGCGCATCACCCACGTGTTCGGCGAACGGACGATTGCCGCCGCCGAGCAGCAGCGACCCGAACAACCCTCGGCGGCCGTAGCCGTGCACGGTGATCACGATGTCGACGTGCTCGACGAACCTCGCGAGCGCGGCGGACTCGTCGGGGTTGACCTGGATCGAGGGGAGGTGGTCGCGCATGCCAGCCGGCTGGATCACGCTGTAGCACGATGCGCCGGCGCGTGTGGCCGCTCGACGGGCGATCACATCGGTCATCGCTTCGAGCGCGCCGCCGTGGTACGCCATGAACCCGATCCGGCCTCGCAGCTCGGTGACCTCCTCGACGCCCGGTTGCGCGAGCAGGGTGGCGAAGGCGGACACCGTCCCATGATCGCAGCATCTCGGCCGTACAGTGATGTCGATGTTGGTGTGGATGGACCTGGAGATGACCGGACTGGATCACACGTCCGACGTGATCGTCGAGATCGCGACGATCGTGACCGACGACGACCTGACCATCATCGCCGAGGGACCCGATCTCGTGGTCCATCAACCCGACGACGTCCTGGCGAGGATGGACCCGTTCGTGGTCGACATGCACACCAAGTCCGGCCTGCTCGAACAGATCAAGGCTTCCACGGTCAGCCTCGAGGCCGCCGGCGCGGCGACACTGGAGTTCATCAAGCAGCACGTACCCGAACCGGCGAGCGTTCCGTTGTGCGGCAACTCGATCGGTACCGACCGGCGGTTTCTCGCGGCGTACCTGCCCGACATCGAGAACCACCTGCACTACCGGTCGATCGACGTGTCGAGCGTGAAGGAACTGGTCAAGCGCTGGTATCCCGGCATCGATGCCGACCGCCCGAGAGGGCAAGGATCTCACCGCGCCCTCGACGACATCCGCGAGTCGATTCGCGAGATGGCGTACTACCGCGAGCATGTGTTCGTGCCGGTGCCACCGGCGCAAGCCGCACCGAGCAGCGCCGAACAACCTGAGGAATAGGGACCAACGACCCCTCCCCGTCGATACCCGCGGGGGTACCGTTGATCTTGAGAGATCAACGTCAGGAGGTCGTCATGTTCAACCTTCGAACACTTGCCAGAGGTGCCGCGGTCGCGGTCGCCGCCTTCGGAATTTCAGCATTGCCGTCCGTCGTGTCGGCGCAGGACAACGGCGGAAGTGGCAACCCGGGAACGTTGACCGTCGTGGTGAACCTGACGGGCGATCCGGGAGGTGACCCGGCAGCGATCAGTTGGGTCGTCACACGGAACACGACCGATGGCAGCAACCCCACCGTGCTGACCGGCTCGGGGTCCGAGACCATCGACCCCATTGATTCGGGAGCGTGGAACATCGCGGCGTCGGCAAGCGCCGACTACACGATCGGGGCCATCTCGTGCATCTCCACTCCGCCGGGCAACGGCCCTGGCCAGCCTGACTTCACGGTCACCGGCAATGGCAGCGTGACCTGCACGATCCCCGCGTCGTACAGTGCTCCGACCACGACCACGGTTCCGGGCGACACCACGACCACGGAGCCCGGCGTTACGACGACCGCTCCCGGCGCGGCCACGACGACGATCGCTCCCAGCGCGACCACGACGACGCCCGTCGATCAGGATGCCCTGCCACCGGCCGCTGGTGGCACCGACAGTGGATCGAGTGGCGCCAGCACCGGCACGATGCCCGTGACCGGGCCGAGCGGTGAGACAACGGCGATTGCGTTGACGGCGCTCGGCATGCTGATGCTCGGAGCCGGAGCCTTGGGGGTCGCCCGCCGTCACTGAGACGTCGCCACAGATCGAGGCCGGGTTCTCCAATCCCCGGACCTCCCCGACCGGTGACGCGGTGCCAGGCATCGCGTCACCGGTCCGCTCACTTCCCGCCCGTCTGCCGGAACCGATAGGTTCCGGCAGATGCGCGGAGTGGTGCTTCGTTCTCATGGTGGACCCGAGGTGTTGACGATCGAGGAGGTCGCCGACCCGACACCGGGGCGCGACGAGATCGTCGTCGATGTCGAACACACCGCGATCAATCGTGCCGACATCCTGCAGCGCATGGGCATGTACCCCGACCCGCGTCGTCGTGAACTGGAGATCCCCGGCCTCGAGTACGCCGGCATCGTCTCGGCGGTCGGCGACGACGTGACGGGCTGGTCGATCGGCGACCGGGCGATGGGCATCGAAGCCGGTGGGTGCTACGCGAGTCGGGTCGCGACGCACGCCCGGCAGGCACTTCCGGTTCCATCGTCGATCTCGTCGGCCGATGCCGCAGCGGTCCCCGAGGTGTTTCTCACGGCGTGGGATGCGCTGGTCGTTCAGGGCGGGCTCACCAGCGGTCGATGGGCGCTGGTGCATGCCGGGGCGTCCGGTGTCGGTACGGCAGGCATCCAGATCGCGAAGGCAATCGGAGCCCGGATCGTGGTCACCTGCTCGGCCGGCAAGGCCGAGGCGTGCCGAGAGCTGGGAGCTGACGTCGTGCTCGAACGCAGTCCCGCGGACTGGCTCGGGGCGCTCGGCGAGGCGGTGCCCGGTGGCGTCGACGTCGTGCTCGACGTGATCGGCGGCGAGGAGACCGATCGCAACCTCAAGGCCGTGCGGATGGACGGCACCGTCGTGCAGGTCGGACTGATGGGCGGAGCGAACGCATCGGTGAACGTCGGACTGATCCTGTCGAAGCGGATCACCTGGATCGGCACCACGCTGCGAGCGCGCCCGTTGGAGCGCAAGCTGGCGCTCAGCCAGCGCTTCATCGACGAAGTGCTCCCCCTGTTCGACAGCGGTGCGCTGCGGCCGGTGGTCGACTCCCGGTACGCGTTCGACGACATCGCCGACGCTCATCGCCACATGGAAGCCAACGCCAACGTCGGCAAGATCCTGATCGACCTCTGAGCACGTCAGTCGGGGCGGGCGGCGACCGATCGTTGCTTCCACGTCACGTCACGGCGGAACACCATCGCGAAGAGGCTGCGCAGGAAGATCACCACGAAGGCGGCCACCGCGAGCGGGTAGAGCACGGCCGTGAGCGGATGCATCGAGCCGGCCCGACGTCCGAGGATCCAGAACTGAATGGCGCTGAGCGGGTAGACCAAGGGCTCGGCGAGCCACCCTCCGGCAAGTGACCACACCCATGCGACGACGGCGATCGACAACCACCACGGCGTGAAGCGGGCACCGGTGGCGATGCTGCGCGTCCAACCCTGCACGAGTTGTCGCAGCCCCGCCGGGTACATGCGGAACGAGGTGTCGGGTCGACCGGTGTGAAGCGTCGTCCGCCCCACCGCTCGGGCGAGGCCGATGTCCTCGGTGTGCATCGTGCGAACCGAGGCGTGGCCACCGACCTGGTCGTACGTCGACCGTCCGATCGCGAGCACCGGACCGAAGGCCACCGTCGCCGACAGCCTCGACCCTCCAACGGTGAAGCCCCCGGACCCCATCAGGGCGGTGATGTTGGCGAGCAGGCTCGCCTGCTCGACCCAGGAACCGGTCCGATGCCACGGCTGCATCGACACGACAGCGCCAGGATCCCGCGACCATTCGAGCGCCACGCGGTCGAGGAGGTCGCAAGCGGGGCGGACGTCGGCGTCGATGAAGACCAGCAGCGGTGCCGTCGTCGACGTTGCCCCCGTCCAACATGCGTGCGGCTTGCCGAGCCAACCTTCGGGGAGATCCGGTGGATGCACCACCTGCGCGCCGAGGCTCACCGCGACCTCCGAGGTCCCGTCGGTGGAGTGGTCGTCGACCACCACCAACTCGTCGCCGGGTCGCATCTGGGGTGACAGCCTCGGCAAGAGATGGGGGAGCGCCGACGCTTCGTCGCGCGCCGGGATCACGACGGCGATCGCTGGGCGAGTGGCGGTCCCGCCCGTGTCCGAATCGACCGGTGGAAGCGGCCGAAGATGCCACAGCAGCAGCCAGCCGAGGATCCAACCGACGCCGAACACCGCGAGATCCACGGCCTCACTCTTGTCGCTGGGCCCGGGAGGGGCCAACGTTCGCGACGGAAATCTGCGTGATGTTCGCGAAACCCCCTTGACCGGGCCACCTCGGACGTGGTTGTGTAGCGATCCGGGTCAGCCAGTCCGGCGCCCGCGACCCGACGAGACGAGAGGATCACCGATGAGCATCACGCCCACCGTCATCATCCGCTCGGCTTCGCCGCGCCCGTACGCCGGCGTCCCTGCGGCATCGCTGTCGGTCTCGACGACCGGCTCGCTCCAGGGTTCGTCGTTCGGCGGCAATTGGGTGTGCGGCGACCACATGTCGACCGAGCACAACCCGACCACCGCCAACACCACCGGTACCAAGCGACTCGGCCCCGGCTCCCTCGAAGGAGTTCTGACGTAACACCAACGTCAGATCACCTCTCACGAGGCCGCCGGGTTCCGACCCGGCGGCCTCTTTGGTTTTTCCGACCCGATTTCTGTCCCACTCAACCACCAAGCAACTCACCGAAAGGCACCGACCATGACCCTTCTGGATTCGTCCAACCACCTCACTGCCCACAACGACTTCGAACAGGACCACACCATGTACCACTCCACGCTCATCGAACCCCGTGACTCGGCGCTGCTCGAGCCGCGAGAACCGGACAGTCCGAGACCGCCCGGCGAGGAGCCTGCCCGACGGCTGGTCGCTCGCTGCGCGGACGGCCACGGCACCCTCGAGCGCGTTGTTCTTCTCCGACAACGTGATCGACATCGCACGCGCCAAGGCGATGTGCGGCCTGTGCCCCCTGCAGGCCGACTGCCTCGCCGGCGCCCTCGAGCGTGAGGAGCCGTGGGGCGTGTGGGGCGGCGAGTTGCTCTCGGGCGGGCGCATCATCGCCAACAAGCGTCCGTGTGGGCGCCCGCCCAAGCACCCGCGCCCGGAGATGGTGATCGACGAACTCGGCCCCGTCGCCGTCGCCTGACCCCCAAAAACCCACGTTTGTGTTGCGTTCTCGGTGACCCGGTCCACCGAGAATGCAACGCAAACGTGATGGGTGGTGGTGTGTGGGGGTGTGGGTGGTGCGGGGTGGTGCGGGGGTGGGTGGGGTGACGGTGAACGAACGCGAACAACTGGAGGAGCCGAATCGGCGGGCGTGGCACGTGTCAGTAGCCTCGAAGGCGTGAAGATCCGTCCACGACTCCTCGTCGGATCGCTGCTCGCCGCCGTTGCGGTCATCGGTGTTGCCGTGTGGATCCAGAGTTCCGACAGCGACGACGGCGAGTTCGATGCCACCCTCAGCGACCCACAAGCCGTGATCACGTTCCCGAACGACGGGCTCGGCAACGACGACGTTCAAGGCGACCCGTTCCCCGACGTCGCGCTGATCGATGTCGACGACACCGAGGTCATGACCTCCGAGTTCCTCGGACAGCCGTTGGTCGTCAACCTCTGGTACTCGACCTGCCCGCCCTGTGCGAAGGAACTTCCCGAGTTCGCCGAGGTCGACGCCGAAACCGACGATGTCCGCTTCGTCGGTGTCAACACGCTCGATTCACTCGAGGTCATGGAGCGTTTCGCCGGTGAACGCGGCGTCGAATACGACCTGTTCCGCGACGAGTTCGCGGAACTCGCCGATGCGATCGGCGCCACGGCGATGCCGGTCACGCTGTTCGTCACCTCCGATGGCATGATCGTCGAGCAGACCGGAGCGCTCGACGCCGACGAACTCCGCGCCAAGGTCGCCGACCTCATCGCCGTCGACGAGGGCGCAGCGTGAGCCTGTCGTTCATCCGGGGCATGGTCGCGGCGGTGAACCCGTGCGGATTCATCCTGCTGCCGACCTACCTCATGTACTTCCTCGGCCTCCAGGGGGCGATGCCGGGTACGCAACGCGCCACCATGCGCCGCGCCGTGACCGTCAGTGCCGCCGTCTCCGCCGGGTTCCTCTCGGTGTTCCTGGTCGCCGGCGTCATCTCCTACAACTTCACGAGCTGGATCAACGAGAACGCCAAGTACGCGACCGGCGGCATCGGCATTGCACTCCTCGTGCTCGGCATCGCCATGCTGTTCGGCTACAAGTTGCCGTTCATGACGCCGCAGCTCGACACCGGCGGCTCCGGTGGGCCCAAGCAGACCGTCAGCGCGATGTTCGTGTACGGCATCGCGTACGCCGTCGCGTCGATCGGGTGCACGATCGGGCTGTTCATCGCGACGGTCTTCAGCAGCAGCCGTCGCGATGGCATCGTGTCCGGCGTCGGCAACATGCTCGCCTACGGCGCAGGGATGGCCCTGCTCGTCAGCGCCCTGACGATCGCGTTGGCGTCGGCGAACACCGGTCTACTCAAGCTCTTGCGCGGCAGCCTGCAGTACGTCGACCGGATCGCAGCGGTCTTCGTGGTGATGTCGGGCTTCTACCTGCTCTGGTACTTCTACTGGGTCGACATCAAGGAAGAGGGCGACCCGATCACCGACTGGGCGCTCGAACGCCAGGCGCAGGCGACCGCGTTCCTCACCGACCACTGGCAGATCGTCGGGCTGGTGATGATCGTGATCGTCGGTGGCGCGATGGCGTACGCCTGGTCGCGTCCGAACGCCGCGATCGATGCGCCGGCGGCGTCCGTCGACGAACCGTCGTCGCCCGGCTCCGCCTGAACGCCCCGTCGAGGATCGACTACAGGTAGTTGATTGCGCGTGCTTGCGCGGCGAGTTCGTCGCGATGGTCGGGATGCGAGACCGAGATGAGTGCCCGGGTCCGCTCCCGGATCGATCGTCCTCGCATCTCGGCGACCCCCCATTCCGTGACGATCTTGTCGACGGTGTTCTTCGGGGTGGTCACCACGTCGCCGGCCGCGAGTTGGGGCACGATTCGTGAGTCACCGTGCGAGGTCGTCGAGTGCAGTACCACGAACCCTTGACCGCCTTCGGAATACACAGCGCCCCGCGCGAAGTCGTTCTGGCCGCCCGACGACGAGTAGTACTGGCCGCCGATCGTCTCCGACGCGCACTGACCGAGGAAGTCGACCGTGAGCGTTGCGTTGACCGACACGAAGTTCTTCTCGTTGGCGATGATGCGCGGGTCGTTGACGTAGCGAACGGCGTGCAGCTCGATCGCCGTGTTCTCGTGCAGGAACTCGTGCAGGCGCGCCGTGCCGAGCGCGAACGTTCCGACGGCCTTCGTGCGGTTCAGGCGTTTGCGGACACCGTTGACGACGCCGGACTCCATGAGGTCGACGACACCGTCGGACAGCAGTTCGGTGTGGATGCCGAGGTCCTTGTGGTCGCTCAGCGATGCCATGATCGCGTTCGGGATCGCCCCGATGCCGGTCTGGATGGTGGCGCCGTTCGGGATGCGTTCGGCAACGAATGCTGCAATCCTGCAGTCGGTGTCACCCGGCGTTGCAGGCGGGACCTCGACGAGCGGACGGTCGCTGCGACACCAGCCGACGACCTGCGACAGATGCACCTGATTGCGTCCGAACGTGCGTGGCATGTCGTCGGTGACTTCGAGGAAGAACCGACCCCTGCCGATGAAGCTCGACGTGTAGTCGGCCGACACGCCGAGCGAGAAGTAGCCATGACGGTCGGGCGGCGAGGCGGCGGCCACGACCAGCGGGTCGTCGGTGCGCATCCGCATCAGCGCGTACACCTCGGAGAAGTGAGCAGGTACGAGGCCGATCGACCCGTCGTTGAAGTACGGACGGGTCACGTGCGACAGGAAGTACGAAATGTGCTTGAGGCGAGTGCCGTACGCACCGTGGATGTAGGGCCGATCGTGGATGGCGTGCATCTGGTGCACCCGTACCTCGTCGATGCGCGGGTCGCCGGCGGCGGCCGCGGTGTCGATCTGTTCCATCACGGCGGTGGCCTCACCGTTGCCGAGCGGGACGATGATCTGCGTGCCGGGACCGATGTGTTCGAGCACGTCGGCGGGTTGGTTCGGCGCAGTGGGTGGTGCCGTGGTCATGGTCTCTACGGTAGGGGCGGTATGAACTCCCCGGAACCATCTTCACCAAGTCCGTCCTCCACGCCGGCACCGATCGACCCGCAGCTGGTCCCCGTGAAGCCGGCGGCGACGGTGATGCTCGTGCGCGATGCGCTCGACGGCGAGCCCGGCGTCGAGGTGTTCATGCTCCGTCGCACCGCCAACGCGGTGTTCGGCGCCGGGATGTTCGTCTTCCCGGGTGGGCGCGTCGACGGGGTCGACGGAGCCGACGACATCGCCCGCTTCTGTCATGGTCTCGATGACCAGGCCGCCAGCCGCCAGCTCGGCATCGATCACGGCGGGCTCGCGTATTGGGTGGCTGCGATCCGTGAGTGTTTCGAGGAGGCCGGCGTGCTGTTGGCGACGCGCCGCGACGGCGGACCCTTGGTGCTGCGCAACGAGGATCGTCACGAGATACACGACAGCTCGCTGTCACTGGTGGAGCTGTGTCGGCGCGACGACCTCGTACTCGACCTGTCGACGACGTACTACGTCGACCATTGGATCACGCCGATCGGTGAGCAACGCCGCTTCGACACCCGTTTCTTCATGACGGAACTGCCCGTCGATCAGGAGCCGCTGCACGACGACAAGGAGACCGTCGAGAGTCTGTGGGTCCGCCCCGCCGACGCATTGCGGATGCAGGCGGCAGGCGAGCTGATGATGATGCCGCCGACGATGGCGAACCTCCGATTCCTCGAACCGCATGCGAACGCTGCGGCAGCGCTGGGGGCAGCGGCGCTCGTCGAGAACCCGCCGTGCGTGCTGCCCAAGATCCGTCGCGACGCCGAGGGTCGCATCACCGGCGTTGCCATGCCCGGCGACGCCGACTACGACGACCTCGCGTGACGTACGCGATGTGTCACGACCTCAGCGGACCGGGTACTGCTGGTGTGTGGCGACCGACGTCTCCCATCGATGAGCCAAGCGACCGGATACGGCGGTTTCGCTCATCGCAATCCCCGAGAGTCTCCCATCGATGAGCCAAGCGACCGGATACGGCGGTTTCGCTCATCGCAAGCCCCATTTCTGAGCACACGACCTGGCGCCCAATCCGCCCGGGACCCTGGCAACGTGTACGTGTCAGCGGTTGATGGTGACGGCGGTGACGGCTTCGAACTCGTGAGCGGTGCAGCCGGCCAGGTCGACGTCGGCGGGCGGCGTCGGGGGAGCGATCTCGGAGAGGATCCGTTCGGCAATCCGCCGGAACTCGTCGGCCGCGGCGCCCGTGCCGGCGAGCGACACCGGATCGCCGGCGTCACCGCCCGCAGCCACCGCCGCTTCGAGCGGCACCTTGCCGAGCAGTGGCGCCCCGATCTCGTCGGCGAGTGACTGACCGCCGCCTTCGCCGAACAATGCGTACGACTCGCCGTGGTCGCAGGTGAACGCGCTCATGTTCTCGATCACGCCGATCACCTCGAGGAAGCTGCGCCGTGCCATGTCGGCCGCACGTTGAGCGACCTTCTGGGCAGCGAGCGCAGGCGTGGTGACCACGATCAGCGACGTGCTCGGCAGCATCCTCGCAAGGCCCATCTGGACGTCGCCGGTGCCGGGTGGCATGTCGATCAGCAGATAGTCGAGGTCGCCCCATTGGACGTCGCGGAGGAATTGCTCGACGGCTTTGGTCAGCATCAGGCCACGCCACATCAAGGCCGTGTCCTCCTCGACGAGGAAGCCGGTCGACACCACTTTGAGCACGCCGTTGCCCACCGTGCGCTCATTGGGCACGATCTTGGGCTTGTCGGATCCGTCGACCTGACGGGCCTCCATCCGGTCGGAGATGCCGAGCAGACGGGGCACGGAGAAGCCCCAGATGTCGGCGTCGAGCACACCGACGGTGTGGCCCGCATCGGCGAGCGCCGCAGCCAGGTTCACCGTGACCGAGCTCTTGCCGACGCCGCCCTTGCCGCTGGCGATCGCCAGCACCCTGCAACGCAGTGGGATCTCGGTGTCGGGTGCGTTCTGTCGGGCGTTCCAACGGGCCTTGGTCATCACCTCGGTGCGCTCGTCGGCGTTCATCTCGCCCCAGGAGATCTTCACGTCGGACACACCGGGATGCACCGAGACCTTGGCCTCGACCTCGCGCTTGATCTCGGCGCGCAGCGGGCATCCACGAATCGTGAGCTTGACGCCGACGGTGACGAGTCCGGCGTCGGTGATGTCGACCGACGGCACCATGCCGAGCGACACGATGTCGGCGCCGAGTTCCGGGTCGATCACCGTGGCGAGCGCGGCCATCACCTCGTCGTGCGTCGGTGGAGCGATCGCGGCAGCCATGTCTGGCATTTTACCGGCCGTGGCCGTGTAATCTCCGGGTGTGGTTCAGGAACGCAGCAGTGTGACCTCGGCAGTGCCGGGCCCTCCGCAGCTCGACCTGCTCAAGGCGCTCGGCGACAACACCCGCTATGCGATCTATCTCGAACTCGCCCGTTCGGCCCGTCCGCTCGCCACCGCCGACATCTCCGAGTCGCTCGACCTCCATCCGAACACGGTTCGCCCTCACCTCGAACGGATGCGAGAAGCCGGACTGCTCGAGGTCGAGGTCGGTGGTCGTGGCGACGTCGGGCGACCGCAACACCGATATTCGATTGCCGCGAATGCACCGTCACTCGGATTCGAGCCACCGACGATGCCGGTCCTGGCCCGCATGGTGCTCGCGATGGCGGCGCGGCTTCAGGCGAGCGCCGACGACGCCGAAGCGGTGGGGCGATCGGAGGGCGCGGTCCGCGCCCGGCCATACGCTCAGGCGCCGTCCACCCTCGAAGCGTTGGTGTCCGATCTCGATCGACTCGGCTTCGACCCGGTCGTCACCGATGCCGCCGACGACCCCGATGCCGCCCTCGTCGCGTTCAGCCACTGCCCCTTCGCCGAGCTCGCCGAGCAGCACCCCGAACTCGTCTGTGGCCTGCACCGCGGGCTTGTCGCCGGATTCGTCGCTCAGATGGGCGACGCCGAGATCGACGAGTTCTGCACGCTCACCAGCCGCACGCCATGTCGTGTGACCGTTGCTTCCCGCTAAATTGAAACACCTGCAACCAGGAGGTTCCCGAATGATCACGCTCACCGATTCCGCCGCCGTCAAGGTTCGTCAGCTGCTCGCCGACGAAGGTGCCGAAGATCTGGCACTGCGCGTCGCTGTCCGCCCGGGTGGCTGCAGCGGATTCTCCTATGAGATGTTCTTCGACGGTGACATCGCCGCCGACGACAACCAGGCCACCTACGGCGACGACGGCACGGTCAAGGTCGTCGTCGACCCGGCCTCGGCGCAGCTGCTCGAAGGCGCCACGCTCGACTACAAGGACGGCCTCGACCAGTCCGGGTTCGCCATCACGAACCCGAACGCGTCTCGCACCTGCGGGTGCGGATCCAGCTTCTCCTGAGCCGAACCTGAGCCGCCAACGTGGCGCGGCTCAGGCTGACGCGCGTTCGAGGACCTCGACGAGTTCGGTCTCGTCCCACACGGCGTCGAGTCGTTCCGTGACCGTCCCGTCCGTCGCAATCACGAAGAGCGCAGGTTCGAACGTGAGGCTCGCGGCTTCGACGGCGGGTGCCGGAATCGTCGCGGTGTTGTCGGTGTACACCTCGGCATGGACCCAGGTGAAGGCATCGCCGTAGCGGTCCTGGACGGCGATCATCGATTCGAGCGCCGGAGCGCACGTGCCGGTCTGGCAGAACGCCGGTGTGCCGACCAGGTAGACGACCGGCTTGCCCGCGAGGAGTGCATCGGTCAGCGTCACGTCGTGGAACGGACATGGCTCGGGTTCTCTCGTACAGATCGGATCGACGCCACGGCCGTCGTCGACCGTCGGTGTGTCGAACGGTGGCATCGTGTCACCAGGACCTGGGACGGCGACCGAACCCGGCTCCATCACCTGGAACGCGGCGCCTCCTTCGGGTCCGCCCTCGACGACGAGGTAGTAGATCCCCGGCGTCTCGATCGGCACCCGGAAGCTGTAGTACGGCCCGGATTCGAGGTCGCGACGCGT
Source organism: Ilumatobacteraceae bacterium (assembly GCA_963828415.1). GTDB lineage: Bacteria > Actinomycetota > Acidimicrobiia > Acidimicrobiales > Ilumatobacteraceae > Sva-07. Next base: position 33,726 of record CAWHEI010000004.1, on the reverse strand, counting down.
CGTGGAGATCGACAGTCCGAGGGGGTTGGCGTCGACGTCGGTGACCTCCGCGTTCAGCGTGTCCGGCCCATCGGACACGAGACGACCGTCGGCGGTTGCGAGGCTGATCGGGAGACGCTGGAGGCCCGGCTCCTGGACGTCCTGCGGAAACCGCTGAGCGATCACGTACGTGCCGAACGGAATCCCTGGCGTCGAGCCCGTCGATGCGCCGGTGGTGCCAGCGTCACCAGATGTGCCGTTGTCGGCATCCGACGATCCGTCATCGCTCGAGCCACACGCAACGAGGAATGCGCTCGCCGCGGCGCCCGCCAGCAGGATGCGGCGCGAGACCCGGAATGGTGCGTTGTCGGAGGCATCGGTCGTCGGAGAGGGTTCCATGCGTCATCGACGATAACGGCTCGTGCGCTGGCCGCCCCGACGACCCCTGGCACGTGGAGTGCGTCTGGCAGTAGGTTGCTCCGCCATGAGCAAGCCCCTTGGTCCTTACACCCCCGTCGTGCGCGCCGGAGACTTCGTCATCGTGTCCGGACAGGGCGGGATGCGCGATGGCGTGAAGGTCGACGGCGGGGTTCGTGCCGAGACCGTCCAGACGATGCAGAACGTCGCAGCGCAACTCGCAACGGTGGGCGCTTCGTTGAGCGACGTCGTGAAGACGACGTGTTTCCTCACCGACATGGAGAACTTCACGATCTTCAACGAGGCCTACGCGGAGGCACTCGGTACACATCGGCCGGCACGCTCGACGGTGGGCGTCGCGGCGCTGCCGGGCAACTTCCTCGTCGAGGTCGAGGCCTGGGCCTACGTTCCCCAGGGGTGATCACGCCGACGGGTCGATGCGACTGGGCGCTCACGGGCGGCCCGGCGATCGGGGATGCCTACGTCCGCTACCACGACGAGGTGTGGGGCGTTCCCGAGCGTGACGCCCAGGTGCTGTTCGAGTTCCTGATCCTCGAAGGCGCCCAAGCAGGGTTGTCGTGGTCGACGATCCTGCGCAAGCTCGACGGCTACCGGCTTGCCTACGACGGTTTCGATCCCGAGGTCATCGCCGCCTACGGCGACCGAGACGTCGCACGTCTGCTCGCCGACGAAGGGATCGTGCGCAACCGGGCGAAGGTGGCCGCATCGATCCGCAACGCACAGGCCTGGCTGGAACTCGACGACCCGACGGCGTACCTGTGGAGCTTCACCGACGGCGAGGCGATCCAGAACGCGTGGCCGGACATGGGCGCTGTACCGGCGTCGACCGAGCGATCCGAGGCGATGAGCAAGGACCTCAAGCGTCGAGGTTTCACGTTCGTCGGACCGACGATCTGTTACGCGTTCATGCAGGCGACCGGCATGGTCAACGACCACATCGCCACCTGCTTTCGCCACCGCGAGTGCGCAGCGCTAGCCTGACCGCATGCCCGGTGCCATCGCCATCGTGATCGTCCTGTTCCTGATCCCCGTCGTGGTGATCATGAGCGGCGCCGTTGCCTCCGCGATCATCGGCGAGGTGTTCTACCGCGACGGTCGTTTCCGTTTCAAGGACAACGAACTTCTCGACCTTCCCGACTGAAGTACACGATGTGCCTGGCACAACGTGTACGTGCGGCACACTGAGCGGCATGCATTCACACGACCGGGCGACCGAGGAGCTCACCAAGGCGATCGTCCGGTACTCGATCGATCGGATGCGGCTCGATCCGCCGCCGCTCGATCAGCCGCGATCGCCGCAGGAACTCCGCGAGGCTGCCGGGGTCACGATCACGTCGGGTGGTCTCGGTGGGATCGAGGCGTTGCGGATCTTCGAAGACGTCCTCGCCCCGGCATGCATCTCGGTCGATCATCCCCGATTCCTGTCCTTCGTGCCCGCGGCTCCGACCGAGGCCTCGATCCTCTTCGATCTGGTCGTCGGAGCGTCGAGTGTCTACGCGGGGTCGTGGTTGGAGGGAGCCGGCGCGGTCCACGCGGAGAACGAGGCACTGCGATGGATCGCCGACCTCGCCGGGCTGCCGGCGACGGCCGGCGGCGTCTTCGTGAGCGGCGGAACCGCTGGCAACCTCAGTGCCCTGATCGCGGCCCGGTGGCGGTGGCGGCAGCGCGCGAAGGGTGCCCACGACCGCACCAGAGGGCTGATCATCGCCTCGGCGGGTGCCCACTCGTCGATCGTCCAGGCGGCGCGAGCGATGGATGCCGATGTCATCGCGGTCCCCGCGGACGAACGAGGTCGCATGGTCGGCGAAGCGCTGAGCGGGGTGGTCGCGGCGCTCGATGACCTCGATCGCGAGCGCGTCGTCGCAGTGGTCGCCACGTCGGGCACGACGAACGTCGGCGTGATCGACGACCTCCGGGGCGTTGCCGATGTGGCGGCATCGCTCGCCACGTGGTTCCACGTCGACGGCGCGTACGGCGGGGCAGCGCTCGCAGCGCCGAGTGTCCGCGGACATTTCGACGGGATCGAACGCGCTCGACAGCTTCATCGTCGATCCACACAAATGGCTCTTCGCTCCGTTCGACTCGTGCGCCCTGTTGTATCGCGATCCTGCAATCGCCCGTGCGGCGCACACTCAGCACGCCGAGTATCTCGACGTGCTCCACTCCGACGACGCTGCTGACGAACCGTGGAACGCGAGCGACTACGCCCACCACCTCTCGCGTCGGGCGCGTGGCCTGCCGCTGTGGTTCAGCCTCGCCACGTACGGCACCGACGCCTACGCCGAGGCGATCGAGACCACGCTGGCCACCACTCGGGTGGCCGCTCGCCTGATCGACGACTGCGCCGACACCGAACTGCTGCTGGAACCCGAACTGTCGATCGTGCTGTTCCGTCGCATCGGGTGGACGCCCGAGCAGTATCAGGCGTGGAGCGACGCCGAGCTGGCCGCCGGCCGGTCGTTCGTCGTGCCGACGACCTGGCAGGGCGAGGTGGTGCTCAGATTCTGCATCGTCAATCCCCGCACCACGGACGACGACATCCGCTCGATCCTCGCCACGCTGGCCGAGGACCCGACGTGAGCGGCGACCTTCCGCCGGTCGCCGACCTCGTCGTCGCCAACGCACGGTGTGTCGCCACCGTCGACGCCGAGCGGCGCGAACTCGACGGGGGGTGGGTGGCGATCACCGACGGGTTGATCAGCGACATCGGCACCGGTCCGGCGCCGCGGGCGGTCAGCGTGCTCGATGCCACCGACTGCCTCGTCACCCCCGGTCTGGTCAACGCGCATCACCACCTGTACCAGAACCTGACACGGGCATTCCCGCCGATGACCGACAAGCCGTTGTTCGGCTGGCTGCAGTCGCTGTATCCCCTCTGGCGTGGGCTCGACACCGAATCGGTCCACGTGTCGGCCTGGGTGGGTCTCGCCGAGCTGGCGCTGGCGGGATGCACGACGTCGACCGACCACCTGTACCTCCACCCCCACGGCGCCGGTGACCTGCTCACCGCCGAGATCGATGCCGCCCGCGACCTCGGGGTCCGGTTCCATCCCACCCGCGGTTCGATGTCGCTGTCGGAGAAGGATGGCGGCCTGCCGCCCGACGACGTCGTGGCCGACGACGACGAGATCCTCGCGGCGTGCGACGACGCCGTACATCGCCACCACGACCGGTCGTTCGGAGCGATGACCCGGATTGCCCTCGCCCCGTGCTCGCCCTTCAGCGTCACCGAGGAGCTGATGGTGCGTACGGCGGAGCTCGCCGAGCGGCTCGATGTGCGACTGCACACGCACTTCGCGGAGAACGCCGAGGACGACGCGTTCAGCCTGGCGACGTTCGGGTGCCGACCGATGGAGTACCTCGAGCGCACTGGTTGGTGCACCGACCGGACGTGGGTGGCGCATTGTGTGATGCCCGACCACGACGAGATCCAGCGTCTCGGTGCAGCGGGTGTGGGGGCTGCGCACTGCCCGTCGAGCAACATGATCCTGTCGTCGGGCATCGCCCCGGTGGTCGAACTCCGTGCCGCCGGGGTGCACGTGGGGCTCGGCGTCGACGGATCGTCATCGGCCGACGCCGCTTCGTTGTGGCTCGAGGCCCGTCAGGCGATGTTGCTCGCCAAGCTCCGCAACGGCGCCGGGGCCGGGACTGCCCGCATGGCGCTCGAGATGGCGACGATCGGTGGCGCGGGTTGCCTCGGCCGACTCGGTGAGATCGGTTCGCTCACGGTCGGTGCGGTCGGCGACGTTGCGGTGTGGCCCCTGACCGGGCCGACTTTCGCCGGTGCGCTCGCTGATCCCATCGAGGCGTGGTTGCGTTGCGGGCCCGTGTCCGCCCGCCACACGGTGGTTGCCGGTCGGGCTGTCGTTCGTGATGGTTCGCTCGTGTCCGAGCGGGTCGAGGAGATGCTGGTTGCACACGACCGCCTAGCGCGTCGACTCCAGGCCGGGTGACGCCAATCGTGGGTTCGCGTTGACCAGACTGTCCGGCGTGAGATTCCCCCGATCACACGGCTCGTCCACACCGTCCGCGCTCGTCGCTGGCCTCGTCGTCTGCATCGTTGCCTTGACCGGGTGCTTCGAGGACGAGGTGGGCACCACCGAGACCGATGCCAACGTCCCTCCGCCTGCCGTCGACGTGTCGGGTGATCCCGCAGCGATCAGCGGGGCGGGCGACGCGAGCGCCGACGGTGCCGCCGGAATCGACAGCGTCGTGATGATCGGTGATTCGATCACCAAGGGCTCGACGCCGCCACTCGAGGAGCGGTTCGATCTGCTCGGCCTCGAACACGTCATCGCAGCGGAGAACGGCAAGCGGATGGCGGTCTCGGCGCCGGACAACCCGAGCGGTGCCGACCTGGCAGCGTTCCTGGCGGCGAACAGCGACGGCGACCATTCCGACGAGGTGTGGGTCGTCGCGCTCGGCACGAACGACGTCAGCCAGTACTCAGGCCCCGACGACATCGCAGCGTCGGTCAACGAAGTGCTCAACGAGGTGCCCGACGATGCCGCGCTGGTGTGGGTCGACATCTACTTCCGTGACCGCCTCGAGGACGCTGCGGTGGTCAACTCGATCATCCGAGATCGGGTGACGCGACGAGGCGACAGCATCATCGCTCCGTGGACCGCGTTCGCCGAGACCGAGAGCGTCCTCACCGGTGACGGGGTGCATCCGACTCCGGAGGGAGCCGACGTGTTCGCCTTCGTGGTCACCGACACCGTCCGCGCCTTCCTCGACCGCTGACAACTCCCGGCTCCAACCATGTTTGCGTTGCAGTTCGGGTGGGCCGGCCCACCCGAACTGCAACGCAAACGTGAATTTGGCGGGGTGGTGGGGGCTCAGGTGTCCCAGCGGGACTGACCGAAGCGGTAGCCGACCGAGCGGACCGTCTGGATCAGGTTGGCGTGCTCTTCGCCGAGCTTGGCGCGCAGTCGCCGGACGTGGACGTCGACCGTGCGGGCGCCGCCGTAGTACTCGTAGCCCCACACGCGGCTCAGCAGCATCTCGCGGGTGAACACCTTGCCGGGGTTCTGGGCGAGGAACTTCAACAGCTCGTACTCCATGTACGTCATGTCGAGTGGACGTCCAGCGATGGCTGCCTGGTAGGTCTCGAGGTTGAGCGTCAGCTCGCCGTACTCGACCAGTTCGGCCCGGTGCAGGTCGATGTCGGTCGCGAGCAGGTGCCGCAGGCGCGCTTCGAGCTCGGCGGGATGGAACGGCGTGAGGCAGAAGTCGTCGAAGAGTTCGTCGCGGTGTTCGAGGTCGCCGAGCTGGGCGCCGCCGACGAGCAGCATCACGGGAAACGTTCGATCGCCGCCCTTGCGGATGGTTCGCAGGAACGCCCAGCCGCAGTCGGGATCACTGCCGATGTCGACGATCGCGCCGGCCCACCCGCCCGCGGGCGCGTGTTCGTCACTGTCGCTGCCCGATACGGCCTTCCACGCGTACCCGGCCAGGTCGAGCGTTCGCGCCAGCTCGGGTGTGGCCGGGTCGGGAACGACCGCCAGCATCGATTCGCGTGCAGTCACGGTCACAGCGTCCCGAGGTACCGGTCTCGCTCGAACGGGGTGACCTGGGTCTTGTAGCTGCGCCATTCGCTGCGCTTGTTGCGCAGGAACCACTCGAAGATGTGCTCGCCCAACGCCTCTTGCACCAGCGTCGAGTTCTCCATCACGATCAGCGCATCGTTGAGTGATTGCGGCAGTTGGCGGATGCCGAGCTTTGCCAGGACGTCATCGCCGATCTCGAACAGATTGGCATCGGCCTCGTCGGGCAGCTCGTAGCCCTCGCGGACGCCGCGCATCCCTGCCGCCAGCATCAAGCTGAACGCGAGGTAGGGATTGCATGCCGGATCGGCCGAGCGGTACTCGATGCGCGTCGCCATCGGGTTGTCGCGCTTGGGGATCGGCACCCGGATCAGACCGCTGCGGTTGTTGCGTGCCCAGCTGATGTGGACCGGCGCCTCGAAACCCGGTACCAGCCGCTTGTAGCTGTTGACGGTCTGGTTCGTGACGGCGGTGATCTCCGCAGCGTGGTGCAGCAGGCCGGCCATGAACGCTTTTGCCGTCGGCGACAACAGGTAGGCATCGTCGGCGTCGTAGAAGGCGTTGTCGTCGCTACGGAACAGCGACAGATGCACGTGCATCCCCGAGCCCTGGACCCCTTCGAGCGGCTTGGGCATGAACGTGGCGTGCACGCCCTGATGCGATGCCACCTCGCGCACGGCGAGGCGGAACGTCATCATGCTGTCGGCCATGGTGAGCGCATCGGTGTGGCGCAGGTCGATCTCCTGCTGGCCGGGAGCGTCCTCGTGGAAGCTGTACTCGACCGGTATCCCGAGTGCTTCGAGTGTGCGAATCGTCTTCTTGCGCAGCTCGCCGGTGACATCGCTCGTCGTGAGGTCGAAGTAGCCGCCCTGATCGATCGGTACCGGGGGTTGGCCCGCCACGAGCGGCTCGAAGTAGAAGAACTCGACGTCGGGCGCGATGTAGAACGTGAGTCCCTCGTCGTGCGCATCTTGCACATGACGGCGCAGCACCTGGCGGGGATCACCCTCGAACGGGGTGCCGTCGAGGTGGTGGATGTCGCAGAAGATGCGTGCCTCGGGAACCTTCGGATCGCCCCAGGGCAGCAGCTCGAACGTGTCGGGGTCGGGCATCGCCAGCACGTCGGCTTCCTGGACGCGCGAGAAGCCGTCGATCGACGAGCCGTCGAAGGTCATGCCGTCCTCGAGTGCGTTCTCGAGCTCGGCGGGGGAGATCGCGAGGCTCTTGAGCGTGCCCAGCACGTCGGTGAACCACAGCCGCACGAGCCGCACGCCGCGTTCTTCGACGCTGCGCAGGACGTAGTCGCGCTGTTGTTCGCGCATGTCGGTCATCTCCTGAGTCTCTCGCGGTTCGGGGTGAAATGCGACAGGACGGGAGCCGCAGCCCCCGTCCTGTCGTCGTTCGGTGTTCCGATTCACAACGGGGCGGCGCCCCGATGCGTCACTTCATTGCGCCGCAGACGGTCTCCACCATGAGGCGGGCGACGATGTACGGGTCGATGTTGGCGTTCGGGCGACGATCTTCGAGGTAGCCCTTCTTGTCGACGGCCACCTGCCACGGGATGCGGATCGAGGCGCCGCGGTCGGACACGCCGTAGCTGAACTGGTCGTGGCGCTGGGTCTCGTGGGCGCCGGTGAGGCGATCCTCGATGCCGTGGCCGTAGTTGTCGATGTGCAGCTGGGCCTTGGCGCCGAGGGCCTTGCAGCCTGCTTCGATGTACTTGTAGCCGCCGTCCTCACGCATCTCCTTGGTGGAGAAGTTGGTGTGGGCGCCGGCGCCGTTCCAGTCGCCCTTGGCAGGCTTGGCGTCGAGGGTTGCGGCGATGCCGTAGTCCTCGCCGATCCGGTAGAGCAGCCAACGGGCGATCCACAGCTGGTCGGCGACCTCGAGCAGACCGACGGGTCCGACCTGGAACTCCCACTGGCCGGGCATGACCTCGGCGTTGATGCCCGAGATCGACAGTCCGGCCGCGAGGCAGGCCTCGAGGTGATCCTCGATCATCGGACGTCCGTGGATCTCGTCCTCGCCGACGCCGCAGTAGTAGCCAGCCCTGCGGTTCGGGGTAGCCGGCGGGCGGGAAGCCGTACGGACGACCGTTCTTCATCAGGGTGAATTCCTGCTCGATGCCGAACATCGGCTCGTGCTTGGCGTACTTCTTGGCCGTCTTGGCGGCCGCGGCGCGGCTGTTGGTCGGGTGGGGCTTGCCGTCGACGAGCATCACCTCGCACATGACGAGGATGTCGTCGCCGCCGCGGATCGGGTCGGGGAAGATGGCTGCGGGCTTGAGCACGCAGTCGCTCTTGTCGCCGGTCGCCTGGTTGGTGCTCGAGCCGTCGAAGCCCCAGATGCCTGGTTCTTCGCCGTCCGCGATGATCTTGGTCTTGGAACGCAACTTGGATGTCGGCATGGTGCCGTCGATCCAGATGTATTCGGCCTTGTAAACCACAGTTGTCCTCAATTCCGTCCCCGAAGTCCGGGGTGATGATTAGGGGTGCAGGCGAATCAACCTAGGGCGTTCGCCAATGGCGAGCGGAATCCTCGCAGCGGCCAGTTGCCGACCGATTGCTCGATCATGAACGGCGTGTGAACAGGGGCGCCCCGTTCAGTCGGCCAGGGTCGCGAACGCCCGCACCGTGAAGGTCCCGGCGCCCTCGATCCTGGGTGGGACCGCCGTGAAGGTGAAGCCGTTCGGCGGGAGGTGATGCAGGCCGGTGAGGTGCTCGACGATCGGGATCTGCGCGCCCAGCAGGATGGAATGAACCGGACGGTCGCCGGTTGCCGTCGAGTCGATGTTGAGTGAGTCGATGCCAACGCACGCCACACCGCACTCGACCAGCGCTCGTGCTGACGCGGCGGTCAGATGCGGGTGGTCGGTGAAGTAGGCGTCCGTCGACCATCGCAGGGAGTGGTCGGTACGGATCAACACGGCGGCACCCCGGGCACCGGCGAGATCGGCCGCGTCGATGTCGATCGATGTGTTCCCTCGCCGGTCGAGGCACATCGCCGGGACCTCGGCGACCTTGGCGAGATCCAGGCCGGCCAGATCGTGGCCGTCGGCATACCGGTGAAAGGGCACGTCGAGGTACGTGCCGGTGTTCGTGCACATCGTGACGAGCCCGATCTGGAAGGTGAGCCCGGGCCCGTAGATGGCCTCGGCGGCCTCGCGGGTCAGGTGATCTTCGATGATCGGAACGGGCAGACCTGGGTAGGTCTGCATCCCCGACGTGATCGCGTGACTGAGATCCACGAACATGTCCGGCTCGCTCAGCGTCCGACGACGGCGTAGGTCTCGAGGTCGGGGTCGGCCTCGATCTGGGCGTCGGTGTAGGCGACCTGGCGCCACTGCTTCTCGCTGAATTCGATGGTCTGTGAGTCGAACAGCGGCGAGGTGCGATCGCCGGTCTGGCCGTACACGAGGAGCGCCCACGCTTCGACCTCGTCGCCCGTGAAGTCGACGGTCATCACGAAGCTGGTGCCGTAGTTGATCCGGTACCCCTCACCTCGCAGCGAGCTGCCGATGGCGACTGCTTCACCACGCTGAGGTGCCGGTTCGCTGGAGGACGATCGGCCGCTCCACGTGACGATGTTGGTGACACCGTCGGCGCTGGTGCCGCCGTGGATCGGGACGCGGGTCTCGGATCGCTCGGTGAATTGTGACGCCCCGAGGGTGGTGTCGAGCGCGAACCCGGCCGTCGTGATGGTCTGCACGGCGCGGGCCATTGCCTGCAACAACGGCTCGGTGTTCGCTGCCGGCACCGAGGGGGTCTCGGTCGGGCGTGCCGGATCGAACGGGTCGTCGAAGAGCACACCGGCGTTCTCGAACGCGGCGGCGTCGAAGCGACCCATCGTTTCGCGCCAGATCATGGGACCAGACCGGTCGAGGTCGTACACGCCGTCCCAGTTGGCCAGGACGTTGCAGGCGACGGTCAGGTCGATGGTGGCGGCAGCCAGGCTGATCGTGCCGTCGGCGGTGGCCAGTTCGGGCACGTCGACGATGGGCGTCGCGCGACAGGCTGCGACCGCGGCCTCGCGCAGCAACACCGCGGTGCGGCCCGAGTTCTCGAATGCGGCGGTCTTGACCTCGTCGGCGTCGAACAATCCGTCGGGCCCGGCGAGACCGGCCGCATTCGTGGCACCGAGGACCGCTGCGTTCTGCCGGGTGCGCATCGACAATGGCGTGCCCTGTTCGCCGTTCAGGATCGTGTACGGACCGGTCAGCGTGAACTCGGCGCTGGGTACCCAGAAGCTGTCGTTTGCATTGAACACGTAGTCGTTGCGTTGCACCATCGGCATCTCGGAGAACGGCACCAGACCCGGGTCTCGAGCACCGTCGACGACCTCCCACTGGAAGCGACTGTCGGAACCGTCGAGCAGCACGAGCCCCTGGTCGTAGGCGAGCTGGGTGAGCGGATCGGTGAAGAGCTTGTCGAAGTACACCTGCTCTGCTTGCGTGCCGAGGTTCGGCGTGGCCGAGGTGTCGGCGTACCAGGTGGTGCCGTCGTCGCCGACGGCCACTGTGTTGAACAGCGGAACGCCTTGGTACTCGGCCGTGAGTGCCTGGAGGTCGGCGATGCTCTGGATCAGTGGCATCCGGGCGTACTGCTCGATCGACTCGTTGTTGTCGATGTTCGCGTCCCGATAGGTGAACACGTTCGTGTCCGTCCAGCCGATGCCGGGGAAGTCGAGGATCGGGCCGTACTCGCTGCGCCACAGCGTGCGGGTCTCGGTGTCGACGGTGCCATCGGGACGCAGGATCTCGATCGCCACGTCGGTCGACGTCATCGGGACCGACTGCCCGTCGAGGAGGTACGACGTCGGCGTCGTCGGGTCGAGTGTCAGGTTGTACGCGGTCATTCGCTTGCCGGCTGACACCGTGTGCGTCCACGCCACACCGTCGGTGAAGCCGATGCCGAGGCCGGGCAACCCGAGCAACTGAGCGCCGTAGACGTCCGCCTCTCCTGGCACGGTGAGTTGGAACTCGGCGAAGCGCAGCTCGCCCTCCCACGGGAAGTGCGGGTTGGCCAAGAGCAGGCCACCTTCGTTGCCGGCGACGCGTTCCTTGCCGATGGCCCAACCGTTGCTGCCAAGACCGGCGTCATCGACGAGGCCGAGATCGGCCGCCGCGAACCCGGTGAGATCGAATCCCTCGGCGTCGGGGGTGGCGCCTCGTCGCCCGCGGACGCCGACCGGCTCGACCGTCGGGGGTTGTGCGGTACCGATGTAGTCGACGATCGCCCCGCTGCTCGCTTGGAGCGTGACGGAGCGGGCGTAGGCGTACACCTCGACGGGGGTGATCGGGCGAACCCAATCGGCTTCTGCACACCACCCGGTCAGCCTCTTGCCGCCGACGTCGGCGAGCTGGTCGTTCCACCCCGCGGTGAACGCCTCGAATTGTTCGATCACCTCGGCCGAGGCGGTGTCGAAATCGCCGACGGAGATGTCGAAGATGCCGATCGCCTTCCACGCGAAGTCGCTGTCGACGTTCTCGCCCTCGGCGCCCGGCCCCAGCGCCGCGGCGCGGGTACTGGTCACCTTCAGGATCTGGTCGATCAGCGTGCAACCGTGGTCCTCGCCGCTCACCCAGCCCTGCCCGTAGGCGACGTCGGCGAGGGAGTCGCCGCTGATGTGCGGCACGCCGTCGGTGGTCCTTCGGACGGTCGCCTCGTAGCGCGGAGGGACCAGCGTGGTGGTCGTGGTGGTCGTGGTGGTCGACGTCGTGGTCGTGGTGTCGGGCGAGGTCGGCAGCGGGATCGACTCGGGACCCTCGCCGGGCGAACACGCAGCAACGAGCAGCAATCCGACGATCGCCACCCGAGCCATACCCACATGGCCATAGTGCCAGATCATGCCGACCGTTCCGCAGCGAGGCCGCCGCTGACCGCCGCAGGTAGCCTCAGCGATCGTGACGGTGCTGCGAGTGGCGCTCGCTCAACTCAACCCGACGGTGGGCGACCTCGACGGGAACGTGGCCCTGATGGTCGACGCGTACGATCGCGCCGAGGCCGCGGGTTGTGATCTCGTGGCGTTTCCCGAGCTGTCGACCACGGGGTACCCGCCCGAGGATCTCGTGCTCAAACCCGGCTTCGTGGCCGACAACCTCACCGCGTTGTCCAAGCTCGCGGCGCGCACGGGTCGATGTGCCGCCGTGGTCGGCTTCGTCGACCAGGATCGCGACCTGTACAACGCCGCCGCAGTGTGCGCCAACGGCGAGATCGTCGGCACGTATCGCAAGCGGCTGCTTCCCAACACCACCGTGTTCGACGAGGCTCGCTACTTCACGCCGGGGCGTGAGTCCGATCCGCTCGAACTGTTCATCGTCGCCGGGGTCAAGGTCGGCATCTCGATCTGCGAGGACATCTGGAGCCCGTTCGGCCCGGTCGCCGAGCAGGCCGCCGCCGGCGCCGAGGTGAGCATCAACATCAATGCCTCACCGTTCCACGCCGGCAAGGGCGCCGAACGCGAACGGATGTTGGCGACACGCGCGTCCGACTCGCACACCGCGATCGTCTACGTCAACCAGGTCGGTGGACAGGACGAGTTGGTGTTCGACGGCGGGTCGGTCGTCTTCGACCACGAAGGCACGCTGCTCGCACGAGCGCCGCAGTTCGTCGACGATCTCATGATCGTCGACGTCCCGGTGCCCCCCGTGTACCGGAAGCGGTTGCTCGATCCGCGCGGTCGCATCACCGAGGCGTTGTTGCCGACGGTTGCCGTCACGACCGAACCCGTCGTGCGCGACGACGTTGTCGTCGGCCCGGTGGCAGCTGCCCTCGATGCCGACCGTGAGCTGTACGACGCGTTGGTGCTCGGCACGCGTGACTACTGCGCGAAGAACGGCTTCGACGACGTCGTGATCGCATTGTCGGGTGGAATCGACTCGACGATCGTGGCGTGCATCGCGGTCGACGCGCTCGGAGCCGAACACGTGCACGGCGTGTCGATGCCGTCGCGCTACTCGAGCGATCACTCCAAGAGCGACGCCCAGCTCCTCGCCGACAACCTCGGCATCGACTTCCGGACGATCTCGATCGAGCCGGCGTTCTCGGCGTACCTCGAGATGCTGGCGCCGTCGTTCGACGGTCGCGAACCGGGCCTGACCTACGAGAACATCCAGAGCCGATGCCGCGGTCTGCTGCTGATGGCGCTCTCGAACGAGTTCGGTTGGATGGCGCTGACCACCGGGAACAAGAGCGAAGTGGCCGTCGGCTACTTCACGATCTACGGCGACTCGGTCGGTGGGTTCGGCATCATCAAGGACGTCCTCAAGACCCGGGTCTACGACCTGTGTCGCTACGTCAACCGCGCTGCCGGACGTGAGGTCGTGCCGGTCGACGTGATCACGAAACCGCCGTCGGCCGAACTGCGACCCGACCAGCGCGACGACCAGAGCCTGCCGCCCTACGAGGTGCTCGACCCGATCCTGCGGCTGTACGTCGAGGACGACCGCACCGCTGGTGAGATCATCGAGTTGGGCCACGACGAGGCGATGGTGCGACGCATCACTCGGCTCGTCGACGTCGCGGAGTACAAGCGCCGCCAGACGCCTCCTGGTGTCCGCGTGAGCCGCAAGGCATTCGGCAAGGACCGACGCCTGCCGATCACCAGCGGCTATCGCGGCTGAGGCATCGTCGTGTCACCCGCCCGCGCCGAGATCCACCGCACCGTCAGGGACCGCCTCGACGAGAACGACCAGCGCTACACGTCGGGCCGTCGGGCCGTCGTCGATGCGCTGGCTTCGGCGGACGGTCCGGTCACGCTGCCCGAGCTGATCGAACGGGCCCCGGCGCTCGCGCAGAGTTCTGCCTACCGCAATCTCGCGGTGATGGAGCAGGTGGGCGTGGTGCGACGGTTGGTGCACTCGGCCGACCACGCGCGATACGAGCTCGCCGAGGACCTCACCGAGCACCACCATCACCTGATCTGTGAGTCGTGCGGCACGGTTCGCGACGTCACGTTGACGCCGGCGCTCGAACGGCGCCTCGACGACGCGTTCGACGCGCTGTCCGACGCCGAGGGTTTCCAGGCGACGCATCACACGATCGACCTCTACGGTCGCTGCGCCGACTGCCAGCCCTGACCCCATGCCATCGGCTGCGATGAGCGAAATGACCGTATACGGCGGTTTGGCTCATCGCTGAGAGGTGATCGCCGGGTTGTGATGAGCGAGGCGACCGTATACGGCGGTTTGGCTCATCGCTGAGAGGTGATCGCCGGGTCAGGCCGGGGTGAGCGTGCGTCGTTGGGCGATGGCGCGTTGTGCGACCGAGCCCGCGAGCACCACGAAGAAGATGATCACCGACGTCAACGCCATGGTCGCGCCGGCGGCGGTGGCGTGGTGGTAGCTGACGAGGATGCCGATGAGCGTTGCGAGCGACCCGAGCGCGATCGACACGACCATGATCATCGGAACCCGTCGCACGAGCAGCGACGCGGCGGCCGGCGGGGCGATCAGGAACGCGAACACGAGGAGATTCCCGACCGACTGGAACGACGACACGATCGAGATCGCCAGCAACGCGAGCAACGCCGCCTGCGCGAGGCCTGGTCGGAGCCCGAGCATCGAGGCGAGGGACACGTCGAACGTCATGACGAGAAACGCTCGGTACAGCACGACGACGCCCACCAGGGCGATCGCTGCAGCGATGCCCTGACGGATCACGTCGGAGCTGTCGAGGCCGGTGATCGAGCCGAACAGGAAGCGGTTCAGGTCGCCCGTGTACGACGCGCGCTGCGTCGACATGATCACGACCGCAAGCGCGAGGAATCCGACGAACAGCACGCCGATCGAGGTGTCGTCAGGCAGGGGTGAGTGTCGCCGGATCACGGCGATGCCACCGACCATCGCGACGGCCGCGACGAGGGCACCGATCGAGGTGTCGACGCCGATGATGAACGCAATGGCGATACCCGGCAGCACGCCGTGTGCAAGGGCGTCACCCAGGAAACTCATCCCGCGCAACACGACCCAGGTTCCCACCAGCGAGGTGGTGACGACGGTGAGCAGGCCGGCGAGCAGGGCATCGCGCATCAGTTCGGAGTCGACGAACGGTGCGACCCACCAACCCCACGGATCGCTCAGGAACTCCACACGTTCAGCTTGCCCCACCGAGCGCCGCGACGATGGTGTTGGCATTCTGGCGTAGCCAGGAGATGTAGGTCCCCTGCTCGGTGCCGGGCTCGTCGAGGGTGTCGGTGAGCATGCTGATCACGGCGACGTCACCGATCCGGTTGGCGAGCGCGTCGGCGTCGGTGGACGAGTTCTGGGTATCGGCAAAGATCGCAGAGACACCGGTGGCCTCGATGTCGGCGGCCAAGGCATCGAGTTCGGCCGGGCTGGTCGCTGCGAGAGAACTCGACGACGGGATCACGCTGCCGACCACCTCGAAGTCGTACCGGTCGGCGAAGTACCCGAGTGAATCGTGGTTGGTGACCAGGAGCCGTTGCGCGACGGGCAGTGGCTCGACGATCGCCATGATCTCGTCGTCGAGCGTGGTGAGTTCGTCGAGGTAGTCGGCGACACATGCGTCGAGCGCCGTTCGGTCGACTCCGGCGTCGGCGAGCGCGTCGGCGATCGCAGGCACCGCGGCGGCGATGCGCGTGGGATCCCACCACACGTGCGGATCGTCGCCGTCGTGGCCGTGCTCGCCATCGGTCTCGTGGTCGTCCGACTCGTCGTCGTGGTCCTCGTCGCTGTGGGTCTCGTCGTCGTGCCCGGCGGCGGGGATCGTGTCGAGCCCGTCACCGACGCGTAGGACGGCAACACCGTTGGCCTCGACGGCGTCGATCGTGTCCTCCAGTGACTCTTCGAGGAACAGGCCGTTGGCGACGACGAGCGCGGCGTTCTCCATGGTCTCCCGGTCGCGGAGCGACGGCTCGAACGAATGTGGATCACCGCCCGGCGGGATGATCCCCTCGACTCGTGCCAGGCCGTCGCACGCGACATTGGAGGTGACGTCGGCCCAGATGCTGGTGGTGGCGACGACGGTGGGAGCGTCATCGCTTGGCGCGGTCGAGCTCTCGCTGTCGGAGCCGCACGCAGCGAGCAGGAGTACAACGGCCGTGGTTGCCGCAGTGGAAGACCGGATGAGCCGCATGGTCGACATGATACTGAGAATGACTCTCATTCCAAATTCGAAGATCAGGCGCTACCGTGGCGGCGTGAGGTCGACCTCCGTGACCGCCGAGTTCACCGACGCCTCGGTTCGATATGCCGACGTCGTCGCGCTCGACCGGACCACGACGGTGTTCGAGTCGGGATCGTCCACGGCGCTCGTCGGGGCAAACGGCAGCGGCAAGAGCACCGTCTTGCGCCTGTTGGCGGGTCTGCTCTCCCCATCGACCGGAACGGTCGTGCGAGCGCCCGGTGTCGAGGCCGCCTTCATCGCCCAGCAACACGAACACCACGATTGGATGCCGGTTCCGGTCGATGAAGTGATCCGCATGGGCTGCTACCGAACACGTGGATTGCTCGGTCGCGTCACCCGCACCGATCGCGCCGAGATCCAGGCCGTCGCCGAACGCCTCCACGTCGCCGACCTCCTCAGGCGGTCGTTCAGTGAGTTGTCCGGTGGCCAGCGTCAGCGCGTGCTCGTGGCCCAAGCGCTCATCGGTTCGCCGAAGCTGTTGCTGCTCGACGAACCGATCACGGGCCTCGACCTGCCGAGCCAGGAGACGATCCTGTCGATCATCGACACCGAAGTCGCGGGCGGCGCGACGGTGGTGTTCTCGACGCATCACCTCGAGGAAGCGAAGCGGGCCGAGCGGGTCATGCTGCTCGCCGGCTGCGTGATCGCCGACGGCGCCCCTGACGCCGTGCTGCGTCCGGAGCACCTTGCCACCGCATTCGGCGGCCGTCTGCTGCGCATCGGTGGCGAAGCACTGCTCGTCGACGACCACGGACATGGGCACAGTCATGACCTCGGCGACGACCACAACCACGACGACGTCGGACACCGACACCTCCACCAGCCCGAACACGCCGCCGAACACCGCCACGACTGACCGTCCACCGCGCTGGTGGCCGCGTTCGATCAGACTGGCTCGATGGGTGCTGGACATTCGCATGGCTTCGACGACGGGCACGACCTCGATCAGCACGTGCGGCCGGAGGTCCGCCGAGCGATGTGGATCGCGGTCGGTGTCTGTGCGCTGCTGGTGCTCGTCGGGCTGGTCGTACTCTGGCCGGGCGGCGGCGACGACGGCGCCAATGATCCGCTGGGTCTCGACGGCGACCCGGTCAAGGCGAGCGTCGAATCGGTCGAGGAGGTGCCCTGCTCGTTCGATCCGCTGCTGGCCTGCAAACGAGTCGAGGTCGTCGTGAGCGAGGGCGAGAGCGAGGGCGATCGAGTCGTCCTCGAGCAACCCCTGGACTCGACGATCGACGCTGGCGACGGGATTCTCGTCGATCTCATCGATCTCGGCAATGGCGTGGAGCAAGCGGTCTTCTACGACTTCCAGCGCGGCACCCCGATGCTCCTGCTCGTGATCCTCTTCGTCGCGGCGATCGTGGTCCTCGGTCGCTGGCGTGGGGTTGGAGCGCTGGCCGGCCTGGCGATGAGCCTGGTGATCATCGTCGTGTTCGCGCTGCCGGCACTGCTCGAGGGATCCAATTCGGTGGCGGTCGCCATCGTCACGGCCGGCGCGATCGCGTTCGTGGCGCTGTTCCTCGCGCACGGTCGCGGACTGGCCACTGCCGCCGCGCTGCTGTCGACGTTCGCCAGCCTGGCGTTGACGGCGTTGCTGGCCTGGGTGTTCCTGGCCGCGTCGAAGTTCACCGGTTTCGGCGACGAGAGCGTCGGATTCCTCGACGCGCTCGGCTCGCAGATCGACCCGCGTGGCCTCCTGCTGGCTGGTGTGGTGATCGGTTCGCTCGGCGTTCTCGACGACGTGACGGTGACGCAGGTGTCAGCGGTGTGGGAGCTGAAGCGGACGTCGCCGGACGTGGGCTTCGGCGAGCTGTACGGACGGGCGTTGCGGATCGGTCGCGATCACATCTCGTCGACGGTCAACACGCTCTTCCTCGCGTACGCAGGTGCGTCGTTGCCGTTGCTGCTGTTGTTCAGTGAAGCACAACAGGGTCTCGGCTCCCTCGCAACACGCGAGATCGTTGCGGTCGAGATCGTGCGGGCACTCGTGGGTTCCATCGGTCTGGTCGCCTCGGTGCCGATCAGCACCGCATTGGCTGCGAAGGTGTTGGCCTCGATGAGCCAGAACCACACCGAACCCGACGTCGAGTTGGACGAGTCGACGGCATCGTGATCACCTTCGACGCCGACCTGCGCGAGTCGATCGCCGCCAACCTCGCACGGCACGACCGCCTCGAACTCCCGCTCGACGGACGCCGTCACGCAGCGGTTGCCATTCTGCTCGTCGACTCCGTCGCGGGCTCCGACGACGTCGACCCCTTCGGTGCGTCGGCCGACGACATGGCGGTGATTCCGTCCGACGTCTCCGACCTCGACGGTCGCATGGCGGATGTGGCGGGAGGCGCGTCGTTCGTGTTGTGTCGCCGTAGCGCCGGACTCAACCGTCACGCGTCGCAGTGGGCGCTGCCCGGCGGTCGGCTGGACGCGGGAGAAACCGTCGTCGACGCAGCACTGCGTGAAACCGACGAGGAGATCGGTGTGCGACTCGCCGACGACTCGGTGCTCGGTCTGCTCGACGACTACGCCACTCGGTCCGGCTACGTGATCACGCCCGTCGTGGTGTGGGGAGGCCCGAGCGTCGAGATCGTGCCGCATCCCGGCGAGGTGCTTGCGGCGTATCGGATCGGCCTGCATCAGCTCACTCGGCCGGATTCACCGCGGTTCGTCTCGATCCCCGAGAGTGACCGCCCGGTCGTGCAGGTCCCGCTCGGCGGCGATCTGATCCACGCCCCGACCGGAGCGCTGCTCGTGCAGTTCCGCTGGGTGGCGCTCGATGGTCGCGCCAACGAACGCGTTCACGAGTTCGAACAGCCCGTGTTCGCCTGGGGCTGACCGCTCCAAACCCCCGTTTGCGTTGCACTTCGGGTGACCCGCCGCACCCAGAATGCAACGCAAACGTGTTTGTTGGTGGGTTCAGCGACCGGAGTGACCGAAGCCGCCGCCCCGGTCGACCCCGTCGAGCGAGTCGACGACCTGCCAGGCCACCGACTCGACGCGCTGGATCACGAGCTGCGCGATGCGGTCACCACGATGGACCTCGTAGTCGGCGTCGGGGTCGGTGTTGATCAGCACCACCTTGATCTCACCCCGATAGGCGGCGTCGATCAGCCCGGGCCCGTTGACGACGCTGATCCCGTGCTTGACCGCCATCCCACTGCGCGGCAGCACGAAGCCGCCGTGGCCCATCGGGATGGCGATGGCGATGCCGGTGGGCACCAGCGCCCGCCCGCCACCGGCGGCCAGGGTCGCGTCCTCGCGGGCGTAGAGGTCGAGGCCGGCGTCGCCCTCGTGGGCGTACTCGGGCAGCGGCAGTTCGGGGTCGAGTTGGACGATCGGGACAGGCAAGCTCACCCGCCCGATCGTAGGTGGTACATCTCGGGTCGGACCCCAGGTGCCACATCGAGCGCCGCGGACTTCCAGGCGTCGCTCATTGACAACCCGCGTGATCATCCCCGAGGCTGATGCAGTGAGGCTGATGCAGTGACGTACGAGCTGGTTCCTTCGACGGCCCAGGTGATGCCCGAGGGGCATCGAGGTCCGAGGCCCGTCGGGCGCGCCGCTCTCGTGGCGGGTGGGCTTGCCGTCGTGGTCGTCGCGGTGGTGGCAGTCGTTGCGTGGGTCATCCGAGACGAATCCGGAACCGACGAGGCGCTGTTCGTCTTGCCGGTCTCGGTCGGCGACTGGAGCGTCAGCAACGGTGCCGTCTTCGAACCGGTCCCTGACTCCGACGTAGCGGCGACCGACGAACGTTTCATCGCGGGAGGAACTCTCTACGGGGTCGCCGACCGCGACGGTTTCGATGGTCTCCGCTCGCTCGCTCGCTACCCGGAGTCACCGCTGCCAGGGGCGGACTGGGAGCCGGCAGAGACGCCGTGGGGTGACGCTTACCGTCGTGTCGACGACTCGATGACGTTCGCCCTCGAGGACTACACCTACGAGGGCGCGTGGGAAGGCGTCGGGGGCGGATGGACTGTTGCCAGTTCACCCTCTGATCTCCTGCACGCCTACGACGTACTGGGACGTGACACGTTCGACCTGGTGCAGGTCACCTACTTCGCCCCGCTCGAGACACCCCTGGTCCCGATGACGTCGTTCGAGATGACGTCGCCGGACGGATCGATGTTCACGGTCGAGACGTCGGCGGGGTCGCCGTTGTTCGATGTCGCCACCTTTGCCGAGCGCGTCGAGTCGGTCGACGTGAATGGCAGTGCGGGATGGGCCATCACCGGCGAAGGCGAGGAGGTCATCGAAACGATCGTCACCTGGGCACCGGAATCGGGTCGCACGATCAGCGTTCGCAGCAGCGCATCGCGAGACGACGTCCTCGACGCTGCCCGACGACTCGAGCCTGTATCGGCTGACGAATGGACATCCACGTTCCCGCAGGCGGGCCTCGACTGAACCGGCGGGGACCGAGGAGCGTGTCTCACGGATCGAGGGTGACGACCGTCCAGTCGGTCAGCGTGCTGGTGTCGCAGGATGCGGACGTGGTGATCAGAATTCGTTCGTCGGCGTCGACCGCTTCGGGGAACTGGTCGATGCCGACGAGCGAGCATGGCCCGAATGCCTGCCACGCACCGAGGGTCAGCTCGTCCTGCCAGTCGTGCACGAGCACCGCACCGCTTCGATCGCGCACAGTTGCGAGCGCGAACTCGCTCCGATCGGCGTCGTCGATCCGGTCGAGTTCGCGGCGCACTTCGGGCTCCTTGGCCTCCATGAAGAACGAGGTGTCGACCACGACGAAGACCTGCTCGGTCCCGCGCACCAGCGACGTGACCAGCACGTAGCCGCCGAACACCACGGCGACCACTGCGATCCAGATCGCGAGCGGCTTCACCGGGCGGACACCTTGGAGCGGTTCACTGACTCGTCAGCCACCGGCGTTGAACAGTGCGGCGATCTTGAACTCGACGTCTTCTTCACTGGCGTCGATGCTCGCAGCTTCCACGAGCGACGACACACGTGCGAGTTCGTCGAGGTCGGCTTCGAAGCCAACGGTGTAGATCGGGATCCGCAGACCCTCGATCACGTCGTCGACATCCTCGAACTGAAGGCCATCCGTCGTCTCGCCGTCGGTGAGCACCACGAGGATCGGCTTGATGTCGGGGTTTGCCGTTCGCTGCTCCTCGAGCATCTGCAGCCCGAGCACGATGCCGTCGTACATCGCTGTTCCGCCGCCCGGCGCGAGGTCCTCGGCGATGGCGGCATAACGCGCCTGTTGGTTGAGGTCGAACTCGCCGATGTCGAGACGCTTCACCGCGGTGTCGTAGAACTCGACGACACCGACCTCGGTGGTCGGCTTGATGAACTCGCGCGCTGATTGCATCGCGGTCTGCACTGACTGGATGCGGGTGCCCTCCATCGACCCGCTGACGTCGACGACGAACACCGTGGCGACCGGGCGGCCGCCGTCCTTCTTGTCCTTCCAGACGTTCTGCACGTCGATCAACGTCGAACCCGACGGCACCTCGACGGTCGGGGTGTATGGCGGGGGGTCGAAGCCGTATTCGACGGCCAGTTCCTGGAACTCGGGCCGAGCAGCGAAGTCGGTGAACAACTGCAACGCCTCCTGGCGCGATGCGGACAGGTCGCCGACGGCGGCGAGCGGGTTGTCGTGGGGCACGCCGAACGGGATGAACTCGAAACCGGACTGCAGCGACTCGGTGTTGGTGAAGGTCTGCCACTCCATCACGAACGTGTCGAGCGTGCCGGTGTCGTTCTCGACCGAGTCGCGCATCTGCAGCGTCGTGAGGGCAACGAAGGGAACCTGGCGCTGGAACTGTTCGAACACGCTGGCGACGTCGGGCGACGTGAGGCGGGCCGGGTCGCCCTCGGCGATCGTGTCGAGCACGGTGAGCAGGAAGTTGAGTCCGGTGCTCGAGGCGAAGGGATCGGTGTAGCCCATGACGAGATCACCGGCGATCACGGCGTCGACGAGGTTGGCCGCGCTGAGGTCGCCGTAGGTGGCGCGCAGTTCCTCCGCGGTCTCGTCCTTCATCACGATGCCGGCAACGTTGTCGACCGTGTTCGGCGTGATCTCGGTCATCGTCTGGAACTCGCCGGCCATCTCGATCCACAGCTGGCTCGACGGTGTGAAACCGTCTGGCAGTTCCTGGCCCCGGGCGATGAACTGGTAGCCCGTGCCCGACGCGATGCTGCGCAGGTCGACACCGGCCACGCTGCCGTCCGCCAACGTGATCCCGGCGTCGTTGAACTTCTCGGCGACCTCGGTCATCCACCCGTCGGTGGTGCCGAGCTCTCCGGACTTCTCCGTCGACGACCAGACCTCGACGACGGTGTCGGCGCCCGTGGGCGCCTCGACGCGAATCGGGAACTCGGTGATGGGGGGCAGTGTGTCGGCGAGGTTGGCGCCGGTCGGCGGCGGGATCGACGCGGTCCGCCCGATCGGGTTGTCGATCCAGCCGATCTCGTCGGCCAGTTCGGCGAGTTGCTCGGCTGCGGTCGCCTGATCGAGCGGCTCGCTGGTCTCTTCGCCGACACCACACGCCGCTGCCACGAGGGCAAGAGCGCCGGCGGCGAGCGCGAGGCGAATCGTGACGGGGCGGACCACCGTCATTCGCTCTCCTTCGCCGTGATCTCACCGATGTCGATCGGGGCGTCGGACTCCTGGAGACGGGTCGACGCCGTGCGGCCCCGCTCCATGTTCTCGATCGCGGTCTCGCTCTCGGCGGTGAGTTGATCGAGTTCCAGGATGGTGCCCGCCATCGTCGGCAATGCTTCGCGTCGGTACCGCGAGATCTCGTCCAGTGCGATCTCGATGTCGGCAAACGCCGACCGCAGCGCCTCCATGTCGAGCATCGTGCTCGAGGCCTGCTGATGGATCGCCGTGCCCTGCGTCTTCAACCGTTCGGCCGTGCCGGCGATCATCGCTGAGGTGGTCGCGTTGATCGCCTCGATCTTGTCGAGGACGATCTTCTGGTGAGCAAGCGCAAGTGCCACGGTGACCGCCACCTGCAGCGCGCTGACGGTGACGTCGATCGCACGATCGACCCCGCGGATCAGTTCACGGTTGTTGCGGATGATGATCTCGATCGCGAGCACGCCCTGCTGGTTGACGGCGAGCTGCTGCTGCAGGTCGAGTGTGCGCTGGCGCAGTGCGAACAGGATGTCCTCCTCGACGAACTGACGACGCGGGTCGTCGGGGCCGATCTCGGTGGCGAGCTTGTCGACCACGACCGCGTCGAGCGACTGCGCCAGGGCGATCTGATCGGCCAACAGGTGCGTGAGTTCACGCATCTGCTTCTGGTCGTCGCCGAGCGTGACGTTGTCGCGCTTGAGCTGATCGCGGCCCTTCTCGAGCGACTTCACGATCGAGTCGATCTGGGTCTGCGAGCTCTCGTAGCGCATGAAGTAGCGCTTCAGCGGCGTGCCGACGCCGGGGATCTTGCCGACCACACGGGTGAACCAGCCGGCGTCGGTGTCGAGGCTCGACGGGTCGAGCTTCTCGACTTCGATTCGCAGGTCCGACAGCGACTTGGCGACTTCGCCGCCGTCCTCGGTGCCGTGCGAGATCTCCTTCAGCGGTGCCTGCAGCATCCGGCTGCGCGTGGCCGAGCGCGTCTGGAGGTCACGGCCCATCGAGTCGACCGCGTCGCGAGCCGCAGCTCGGGCGTCGTCGTTGGCCGGGTCGATCGCCAGCAGCTGAGCAACCTGAGCCTCGGCCTGGGCACGCAACTCGTCGGTCGGTTCCGGCTCGACCACTGCGAGTTCCGCCCTGGTCTCGGGAACGTCGAGCACGAGGTTCAGCACTGGCGTCGGAGCGGTTGCAGTGGGTGTCGCTTCGGTCATGTCGGTGAGCCTTTCGGTTCGTTCGTGCTCGGGTCGGTCATGCGTACTTGGTGGCACGGTCGGCGAGCTCTTCGAGTGCTGCCATCGCCGCGTCGGCGTCTTCGGGTTGCTTGCCGATCGGCACGTCGGCGAGTGCTGTCGCCGTGCGGTCGAGCGCAGTCAGCGCCGACTCGTTCTGGGCGAGGAGTTGGGCGATCCGGCGCCGTTGAGTTGAGCGGAGGTCGCGGCGGCGTTCGAGCGTGTCACGCTCGCGGGTGGCGGCATCGACGTCGCTGTCGTCGTCGACGAGTTCGGCGAGACGGCGATCGATGTAGGTCTCGTCGATCGTGCTGATGCTCTCGTAGGCAACGGCGACTTCGTGGAGGTTGTCGAGCGCCGAGGCGAACACCTGCTGCGAGGTCGACAGGTACCGGGCGTAGGTGAGTTCACCCGCATCGAGGCGCCGCTGCAGTACGTTGATCAGGCTCTGGCGCTTCGACAGCAGTGCGTCGAGTTGCTCGATCGGCTGCGTGTCGGCCAGCACGTCGAGTTCGGCCCGCAGTGCGGCGATCTCGACGGGGTCGACGTCCTCGACGCGGGGGATCTCGAACTGCAGCTTGGCCAGCGTGCCGGTGGCCGACATCGTGAACGGCCACGCGATCGCAGCGACCACGGCAAGCACGATCAGAATGATCACGAACACGGGCGGTGGGTCGAGCACGGTCAACACCAGCCAGACCGTCGCGCCGAGCAGGACGGCCGCGATCCACGTCGGCGGGTACCTGACGACGGCCTTGCTCCAACTGGTCACGACCTGGTGAGGATATCCCGCCCGGTCGGACGATGGCCGCGGGTCGCCGTTGCGGTCGTCGTGGTGGAAGGCTTTGGTGATGCGAACCGACCGGTTCCCGCTCACCTACGACGAGTGCCGCGAACGGTTCCGCTGGACATGCCGCCACGCAGGGTTGATGTGGACGGCCCACCCGATTTCGGCGCCCGGCCCCCACGGGCAGCAGCTCAGCATCGACGTGACCTCGTACGGCGCCGTCGCTCCCCGCCGCGCACTCGTGATCCTCACCGGGGTGCACGGCGACGAGGGGTTCTCGTCGTCGACGCTGCTGTGCGATGCGATCGAACGTTGGGTCGCCGCCGGGTCCGATCCGCAACTCGACGATGACGTTGCGGTGGTGATGGTCCATGCGGTCAACCCGTGGGGGATGTCGTATTGGCGTCGTCAGAACGAATCGAATGTCGACCTCAATCGCAACTGGGGCCGCGACGAACGCATCGAGGTGCCTCGCAACGTGGGGTACGACGTCATCCATTCGGCCCTCGTTCCCGGCGGCGACCAGCCACCCACGCCCGAGTCATTGCTCGACGTCACCCGCGCGCTGATCGAGACGCACGGCTACGCGTGGGTGAAGTCGGCGGTGAGTGAAGGTCAGTACGACCACCCCGACGGGCTCTACTTCGGCGGTGATCGCACGGAGGAGTCGAACCGGATCCTCGCCCAAGTCGTCGGCGATCGGCTCGCCGGCGCTGATGACGTGCTGGTCGTCGACCTGCACACGGGACACGGCGAGTTCGGCACGTACACGTTGCTGTCGCACGTGCCGGAGGACCATCCAGACGACGCATGGCTGCGCTCGGTGTTCGACGCCGACCGCATCGAATGCACATCGTCGGCCACCGCCACCACCGGACCCAAGCATGGCCAGATCGCCATGGGTCTGAACGCCGTGGTCGCCGCCACGTCGTGGCGCACGGTGACGATGGAGCTCGGGACGATCTCCGACACCCGCATGATCATCAACGAACGCGCCGAGCACTGGGTGCATTTCCACGGTGACCGGGCGACGCCCGAACACGCTCAGATCGTCTGGGATCACCGATGCGGATCGACCCCCGACGATGCCGGCTGGGAGGCGTCGGCACGCGCTCACGGAATCGATGTGCTCGACGCTGCCCGGAACGCAATGAGTTCGGCATCGTGAACGCACACCCCGACGGCTACATCGCCGTGTCATTCGACCGTTGTGATCACATCGAGGGTCCGTTCTTCCACGGGACGAAGGTGGCCTTCGAGGTCGGCGATCAGATCGTGCCTGGCCACGGTTCCAACTACCACGACGGCCGAACCTCGAACAACGTCTACTTCTCGGCGTTGGCGGACACAGCGGTTTGGGGCGCGGAGCTGGCCACTGCGCTCGGAGGCGGTGACGAACGGGGTCGCATCTATGTGGTCGAGCCGACCGGTCCGTTCGAGGACGACCCCAACGTCACGAACAAGAAGTTCCCCGGCAACATCACGCAGTCGTACCGGTCCCGACATCCGCTGCGGGTCGTCGGTGAGGTGGAGACGTGGGAAGGGCATGCTCCCGAGGTGCTGCAGGCGATGCTGGACAACATCGCGCAACTTCGAGCCCAGGGGCTCGATGTCATCGAGGACTGACGGGGAGCCGGTTCGCGCCGACTACGGTCAGTAGCCATCCAACAACGGAAAGGAGTCTCGAATGGGATTCATGGATTCGATCAAGTCCAAGCTCGGTGGCAACAAGAGCCAGGCCAAGCAGGGTGTCGACAAGGCTGCCGACGTCATCGACGACAAGGCCGGCGAGCATGCCGACAAGGTGCAGCAGGGCGCCGAAGTCGTCAAGGACGGCATCGACAAGCTCCCCGACGCCTGACGCAACCGACCCCATAGGCTCGGTGCGATGAACGCAGTGGGCGAGCGTCAACGGCCACCTTCGGTCGACGTGCTCGCTCGGTCGCTCGCTCGCAGCGGGCTGCCGCACCCGATCCTCGTCGACATCGCCCGTGCTGCGATCGAGGCCGGCGACGTCGAGTCCGCCGCGGTCCGCGCCGAAACGTTTCGCCGAACACTCCTGACACCCGTGGTCAACGCCACGGGCGTCTTGCTGCACACCAATCTGGGACGCGCACCTCTGGAACACCACCAGGACGCTGCCGCACAGACCGTCGAGTTCGATCTCGCCACGGGCGCCCGTGGGTCACGCCAGCGTGCGGTCGGTCAGCTGTTCGCTCGGCTGTGCGGCGCCGAGTCGGCGATGGTCGTCAACAACAACGCTGCCGCCGTGCTGCTGGTCCTCGCCGCATTGGCCGAGGGCCGCGACGTCCCGGTCAGTCGGGGCGAGAGCGTCGAGATCGGGGGTTCGTTCCGTGTGCCCGACGTGATGGAGCAGTCGGGGGCCCGACTGATCGATGTCGGCACCACCAATCGCACTCGTCTCGGCGATTACCGCCGCGCGCTCGACAAGCCGGGCGTCGACGCGGCGCTCGTGCTCAAGGTGCATCCGAGCAACTACCGGGTCGAAGGATTCGTCGAGGAGACCTCCGTGCGGGAGCTGTCGACGCTGGGGGTGCCGGTCGTCGCCGACATCGGCAGCGGATTGGTCGACGCGTCGTGTCCGTGGCTGTCGGGTCCGCCGCCGGCGTGGCTGGCCGGCGAACCCGCGGCGCGTCAGACGATCGCCGACGGTGCGTCGCTCGTGACGTTCAGCGGCGACAAGCTGCTCGGTGGACCGCAGGCGGGAATCATCGCCGGTCGGGCCGATCTGGTCGAACGGTGCCAACGCCATCCGCTCGCCCGGGCGCTCCGTCCGGGCGGTCTGGTCTTGGCGGCGCTGCAGAACACAGCGATGGCGTATCTCGACAAACGTGCGGCCACCGACATTGCGTTCTGGCGCATGGTCGCCGTGTCGACCTCGTCGTTGCAGGCGCGCGCCGAGGCGATCGCCGCTGCCGTGTCGCAGGCACAGCCGTCAGCTGTGGCCGCCTCGATGGACGCATTGCCGGGTGCCGGGTCGGCTCCTGGTGTGACGATGCCCTCGTACGGCGTCGAGATCGCTGGTGACCTCCTCGAGGTGCTGCGCCGACACGACCCACCCGTGATTGCTCGGTCGCGTGACGACCGCACGATGCTCGATCTCCGATCGGTCGACCCCTCGGACGACGCCACGATCATCGCTGCGCTCACCGCACAGCGCCAGCTGTCGTGACCGTCGTCGCGACGGCGGGCCACGTCGACCACGGCAAGTCGTCGTTGGTCCTCGCGCTGACCGGCACCGATCCGGACCGGTTCGAGGAGGAGAAGCGGCGCGGTCTGACGATCGACCTCGGCTTCGCGCACATGACGTTGCCGTCCGGTGAGGAGCTGAGCTTCATCGACGTCCCGGGCCACGTGAAGTTCCTGCGCAACATGCTCGCCGGGGTCGGTGGGGTCACTGCCTGCGTCTTCGTGGTCGCTGCCACCGAGGGGTGGAAGCCGCAGTCCGAAGAGCACCTGCGCATCCTCGAACTGCTCGGCATCGAGTCGGGCGTCATCGCGCTCACCAAATCCGATCTCGTCGACGACGACCTGCTCGAGTTGGCGCGGATGGACGTCGCCGATCACGTGGAGGGCACCTTCTTGGCCGATGCGCCGATGGTCGCCGTCTCGGCGACAACGGGTTCCGGCCTCGACGAGATGCGACGCGAGCTCGACGCACTCGTGGCGCGCACGGCCCGAGCGAGCGATCGCGGGCGGCCGCGGCTCTGGATCGACCGGGTGTTCGCGGCGAAGGGCAGCGGCACCGTGGTCACCGGAACGCTGACCGGCGGACGTCTGGACGTCGACCAGAGCCTGGTGGTCGGCGATCATCGTGTGCGAGTTCGCTCGCTCCAGACCGCCGGACGCTCGGTCGACGAGATCGGGCCGGGGACCCGGGTCGCGGTCAATCTCAGCGGTGTCGATCACCACGCCCTCGCCCGCGGTGATGCACTCGTGGTTCCCGATCGCTGGCATCTCACCGATCGGTTCGATGCGTCGATCCACGTGCTCGACGCGCTCGACCACGATCTGTCTCGTCGGGGCGCCTTCGTTGCCTACATCGGCTCGGGCGAGCACGCCGTCCGCCTGCGCGTGCTGGGCACCGACACACTGGCACCAGGGACCGACGGATCAGTCCGGTTGTTCCTCCCGCAGGCGTTGCCGCTGTTGCCCGGCGATCGTTTCGTGCTGCGCGAGTCAGGGCGCGACGAGACCGTCGGCGGCGGCGAGATCCTCGACATCGAGCCCGTGCTGCGGGCGTCTCGGGCGGCACCCGACCGGACGATCGAACGCGTCGTCCGCGAGCGGCGCTGGGTGACGGTCGTCGACGTCGAACGGCTGACCGGCCAGCGTGTCGCTGCGACGGTGGGCGACTGGTTGACGACCGACGACGAACTCGAGGCCATGCGAGTCGCGCTGCGCGAACGAGTCGCCGCCGGCGGAGCGATCGGCGTCGACCTCGCCTCGTTCGACGACCGCGAGCGAGCCGTACTCGTCACGATCGACGAGGTGGTCGTCGACGCCACCACGGTGCGAACCGCGGACGTGGTCGACCCGTTCCTCGATCATGCGTATCTGGAGGTGTCGCGCGCCGGTGGGTTCATGCCCCCGCAGCCAGACGGCGTCGACCGGTCGGAAGTGCGCGAACTCGTCCGGCGGGGCCATCTCGTGGCGCGGGACGGGATGTACTTCCACGCCGACACGATCGATGCGGCGGCCGCACACGCTGCCCGACTGCTGGCGGCGTCCCCCGACGGATTCACCGTGGCCGAGTTCCGCGACGCCACGGGCGCGAGTCGCAAGTTCGTGCTGCCCCTGGTGGCCGAACTCGACGCCCGAGGTGTCACCCGTCGCCGCGACGACCTGCGCATCGCAGGCCCCCGACTCCCCGACCTCTGATCGTGGTTCCCCGACCCCAGGTCTCCGGGGACCAGGCTGGTTCCCGGAGACCTGGGCTCGGGGAACCAGTGGGGTCAGGTCGCGTCGGCGGGCTGCTCGGCGTCGGCGACGTTGATGTCGTCGGCGGGCTTCTTGCGCATCTCGCGGTAGTCGCGGGCGGCGCCTTCGAGCGGTTCGACGTCGAGGGTGACCCCGTCGATGCCGGCGACGCGGATGGGGTCGCCGGCAGCGATCGGCGTCGCTCGGTTGGTGCGAGCTCGCCATGTGGCAGAGCCGACCGTGACGAACCCTTCCGGATCGACGGCCTCGATCGCATTGCCCTCCTGGCCGATCATCCACTCGCGTCCGATCGTCGGGGTGGCGAAGCGGGTCCGGACCATCGAGGGCATCCCGACGATGAACGTCAAGGTGATGCCACCGATGCCGGCGATCAACGCCAGCCATGACGGGCGCATCGACGAGCCCGGGATCGACTCGAACAGGAACCAACTCCCGATGACGGTGAACACGATGCCCACACCGGTCCAGAATCTCGGGATTCCCACTTGGACGTCGATCGCGAACGCGATCATCGCCAACATGATCAGCGCCACCGCCCACGTTCGAGTCGGGAGCACCGCCAGTCCGGTGAAGGCGAGCACGGTACACACGGCACCAACCGCGCCGGCGATGCCGACCCCGGCGGTGAAGAACTCGAAGATCAACAGCGCCAGACCGGTGAGCAGCAACAGGTAGGCCACGGGAGGACTGGCGACGGTGTGGAAGAGCTGATCGACGAGCGTCAGCTTCGAGAACCTGACGACCGACACGGTGTCGAACCGCGTGGAGCCGTCGTCGAGCACGGTGAGTTCGGTGGTGACGAGCACCACGCCGTTCTCCTCGAAGCCGTCCATCGCCGCCACCATGTTGGTGATCGTCGGGATGCCTTCGTCGTCGATGCGTTGTTTGAACACAGCGAGCGAGCGGGCGTCGGACAGGCCCACCGAGTCGTTCCGAAGGCGCTCCTCGGCGATGCCGAAGTCGACGGTGACGTCCTCGGGGAGCCCGGGAGGATCGAGCGGGACACCGATGTAGCCGACTCGTGCGCCCGGTGCCATCCCCGTGACATCAGCGACTGACAGCAGTTGTGCGGCCGTGCCGTAGAAGCGGGCGCCGCTCGGCCCGACCCAGATACCGATCGGAATCGGAGCGTTGGCGACTCGGACGAGCAGGTCCTCGATCACGTCGTCGCCGACAACGGTTCCATCGCTGTTGACCTGGAGGATCAGCGCCTGGGAACCGTCGCTGACCGCCCGGTCGATGGCCCCGTTGATGGTGTCGACCAGGATCGGATCGAAGTATCCGCTGACCTGCAACACGTCGACACGGGCGACGGCGGGTGAGCCGTCAGCGTCACCTTGGGCTTGGATGCCGGGACCGAACAGTGTGAGCCCGGCCACCAGCGTGAGCATGCCGATCGCTAGTCTTCGCACAGGTGCCTCCAGAGAGCGAGTTCCCGCTGCAGTCGTTGACTGCTGCCCGCGTCGTCGTGGTGGCGGGCAAGGGCGGTGTGGGGAAGACCACGGTAACGGCTGTGATCGCCCGTGCCGCATCGGATGCGGGCCAGCGGGTCCTGGTGGTCGAGTTGGACGGTAAGCCGGCGTTGGCCGAGTTGCTGCCCGACCTCGAGGTGCTGGCGATCTCGGCGCCCGAGGCGCTCGACGAGTACCTCCGCGACCACGGCTTCGCCCGCATCGCCAAGCGGCTCAATCGCACCGGTGTCATCGACGTCGTCGGCACGGCGGCGCCGGGGATCGATGACATCGTCGTGCTCGGCAAGATCAAACAGATCGAACGCTCCGGCGAGTACGACCTGATCGTCGTCGATGGACCTGCGGCCGGGCATGCGATCA
Source organism: Ilumatobacteraceae bacterium (assembly GCA_963828415.1). Classification (GTDB taxonomy): domain Bacteria; phylum Actinomycetota; class Acidimicrobiia; order Acidimicrobiales; family Ilumatobacteraceae; genus Sva-07. Next base: position 2,210 of record CAWHEI010000004.1, on the reverse strand, counting down.
CGTTCCTCATGTCGGCCGCCGGTCTCGCCGACGCCGTGAGTTCCGGGCCGGTGCGAGCACAGGCCGACGAGGTGCTCGAACTGCTCCACGATGCCGAGCGCTGCCAGGTCGTGCTGGTCACGCTCCCCGAGACCACCCCGGTCAACGAGGTGGTCGAGACCGCGTACGCCCTCGAAGACGAGGTCGGTGTACAGCTCGGCCCGGTCGTGGTCAACGCGGTCGACGTCGGCGACCCGCTGCCCGACGATGACGAGGTGCGCCGAGCGGTCGCCGATCTCGATGATGCAACTGCGCAGGGACTGGTCGACGCCGCCGCGTTTCGCCGGTCGCGGCGCGAGATGGAAGCAGGTGAGATCGCTCGCCTCGCCCGTGAGCTGCCGATTCCGAAGGTGACCCTGCCCGCCCGACTGGTCGCAGGACTGACCGCCGCTGACGTTCGTGATCTGGCCGCGGTCCTCGGACCTCCTGCCGAGGCGGTGTCATGACGGTGAGCGACGGCGACGTGATCGATGCGTCGACGGTGATCGTGTGCTGCGGGTCGGGAGGGGTGGGCAAGACGACCACGGCGGCGGTCCTCGGCCTCGAAGCTGCGCGCCGCGGACGGCGGGCGGTCGTCGTCACGATCGACCCCGCGCGCCGCTTGGCGGACGCACTCGGGCTGACCGATGGCTTGGCCTCCGAACCGCAGGCCATCGAGCTCGCCGGCGACGGCGAGTGGAAGCCCGGCGGTGAGCTGTGGGCGATGATGCTCGACACGGCAGCAACCTTCGATGGGCTCGTGCGTCGCCACGCCGATTCCGACGAGCAGATCGAACGAATCCTGACGAACTCGTTCTACCGCAACATCGCGGGAGCGCTGAGCGGCACCCAGGAGTACATGGCGGCCGAGACACTCCACCAACTCCACGGCGACGACCGTTTCGACCTCGTGATCGTCGACACGCCGCCGAGCCGCAACGCGCTCGACTTCCTCGAGGCGCCGGGCGTGCTCGCCCGCTTCCTCGACCATCGGCTGTTCCGCCTGCTGATGCTGCCGACCCGCGGTGGCCTCAGAGTGATCGGCACCGCCACGCAGCCGATCCTCAAGGCGATCGGCAAGGTGGTCGGCTCGGACGTGCTGGCCGATTCGGTGGCGTTCTTCCAGGCGTTTGCCGGCATGGAGACCGGGTTTCGTCGAGCGCGCCGACGACGTCGTGCGGTTGATCCGGGCGCCTGAAACCTCGTTCGTCGTGGTCGCCGCACCACGCCACGACACGATCGACGAAGCGGTGTGGTTCGCCAACCAGCTCGTCGACCAGGGGGTCGGCGTCCCCTCGGCGATCGTCAACCGTGCGCACCCACAGTTCGGCCACGGCTCTGCGGCCGACGCGATCGCTGCTGCCGCCGAGGCGCAACGGGCCGGCAAGGACGTCCTCGGTGGGCTGTGGGCCAACGTGGCGGCCTTGCGAACGATGCGCGATCTCGAACTCGCGGTGATCGCACCGCTCGCCGACATCGTCGGCGGCGACCGGCTCGTCGTGCTCCCGTTGCTCGACAGCGACGTCCACGACCTCGACGGATTGCTGCTGATCGCCGAGCATCTCTTCGACCATCCGGCCGTCGACGGGTAGCGTCTGGGGCGTGCACATCCTGCTTGCCACCGATGCCGACTGGATCGTCGACGAGGTCACCGCCGCACTGGGCGACGACAACGTCCACTTCACCGTGTGCCGCGAAGGTCGCGCCGTTTCGCGCCAGGTCGCCGAGCGAATGCCCGACCTCGCAATCCTCGATCTCCAGGTCGGCTCGATGGGGGCGATGGCGGTCACGATGTCGCTGCGCCTCGACGAGTCGGCGGGCGTCGTCGGACACGTCCCGGTGCTGATGTTGCTCGATCGGCGAGCCGACCTGCACTTGGCGCGTCGCAGCGGTGCGGAAGGTTGGCTGGTCAAGCCGCTCGACGCATTGCGCCTGCGCCGCGCCGCCGACGCGATCATCGCGGGCGGCGTGTACACCGAGGGTCTGGCCGCCGATGCGCCGCCGGTCGAACCGATGGTGCCGCTGCCCGACACGGCCGACGTGGCCGCGGGCCAGCCGGAGAATTCGCCGGAGGAAGAACCCGTCACCGCTGGATAGCATTGCCAGCCGCTACGGGGTGTAGCGCAGCTTGGTTCAGCGCGCCACGTTCGGGACGTGGAGGCCGGAGGTTCAAATCCTCTCACCCCGACCAC
>CAWHEI010000003.1:0-822365 GCA_963828415.1 Ilumatobacteraceae bacterium | reverse complement strand
CAAAGGCGACGAACTCGAGGTGAACGGAGAGGTCGCATCGATGGGTCTCGCCAACATCGCCGCGGGACTTACCTCCGGCATGCCGGTCGGTGCGAGCGCCTCGCGCAGCGCAGCGGTCGAGGCCGCAGGAAGTCGTTCACAGATGCCGGCACTCGTCGAGCGCGGTGATCGTCATGGTCGTCGCGCTCTATTTCACCGATCTCGTCGCCGAGATTCCGTCGGCGGCGCTCGCCGGCCTCGTGGCCAACGCCACCGTGTCGATCATCGATGTACGGGCCTTCCGGGAGTTCGCCCACGTGCGCCGCAGCGAGTTCCTCATCGCCCTCGGGTGCACGGCGGGCGTGCTCGTGCTCGGCCCGATCGGCGGGCTCGTGCTCGCCGTGGTGGCCACGATGGTCGACATGGTGCGCCGCGTCGCCGGGTCGCCGTGGGTGACCTTGGAGCCGCCGGAGGGCGACTGGGAGATGGAGCGCTTCGCGGCGGTCGCGGATCCCGACACGCCGCCCTCCGATCTGGACGAGGTCAGCTTCGTACGCTTGACCGGTCCCCTGTTCTTCGCCAACGCCGACACGTTGCGCGACCGCGTCGAGGCCGCTGCTGCTGAGCCCGTTCGGTGGATCGTGCTCGACTTCGAGTCCGTCACCGACGTCGATCCCACCGCCAGCGAGGCCCTCGCGGACGCGGTGACCATGGCCCACGATCGCAGCCAGGTGCTCGCCGTCGCCCGCGCATCCGACGCCGTCAAGGACCTACTCGACGGGTACGGCATCACCGCCAGCATCGGTGACGATCACCTCTACGCGACCAACCGAGCTGCGCTTGCAGCGTTCCTCGCAACGGAGCGGCATGCCCCTGACGGGTGACGGGCGACATCAATCGGTGGGGAGGCGTGAGAGGACGACGGCATCCACGCGAGCGCCGTCGAGCTCCAGGTAGGCACGGAGCACGCCTTCGCGCCGGAACCCGGCCCGCTCGGTGAGTGCCAGACCGGCGGGGTTGGTGACGGCGACGAACGCCTGGATGCGTGCGAGCCCGAGCGCCTTGAATGCCCACGGGACGACCAGGTCGAACGCCTCGGTGGCATGTCCGCGGCCGCGTGCGTCGGGTGCGAGGAGGCAGCCGATCTCGGCGACGGCGTGCTCGCCGACGGCGATCGTCACCTCGCCGAGGTAGGCGTCGGTCGACGCGCTCGCGATCACGAGATCGAGCAGCACGCCATCACGCCGGCACTCCTCGAGGTAGGCGACGACCAAGGACGCGTCCGCGGCCGGCATCGACGCACCCCATTCTGTCGCCGCGTCCTCGCTGGCCTCCACGGCCCGCTCGAAGTCGTCAACGCGGAACCGGCGCAGCACGATGCCGTAACGGGCGAGCGGTGGCGAGGGATGGTCGATGGCCCGGGGAATGGACCGCAGGCTATCGATCCTGAAGCCGCGCAACCGCCGTCGCGACGGCGCCTCGAAGCACGACATCCGCCAGATCGGCCGACGCCACGACGACCCCGGCGGCGTATGTTCGATCCCGAGGACGGCGATCGATCCGTCCGCCAACGAGGAGGAGGTCAACCATGTTCCGACGCAGAAGGCCGTTGCGGAACGCCGCCATCATCGGAGGCGTCGCCGCCGTGGCCCACCACGCAGGCACCAAGTCCGCGCAGGAGCAGGCGGCCGAGGACCAGCAGAGCCAACAGATCGCCGAGCTGCAGGCGCAGCAGGCCCAGCCGCAGTACGCAGCGGCCCCGCAGTACGCCGCGCCGAGTGCGCCGCCGATCACCGACAGCGTGGTCGACCAGCTCACCAACCTGAAGCAACTGCTCGACTCCGGCGTGCTCTCGCAGGCCGAGTTCGACGCCCAGAAGCAGAGGATCCTGAACGGCTCATGAGCGACCACGCGAACACACGAGAACTCGGTCCCGTCCAGATGCTCGTGCTCGGCTTCGCCGAGCCGAACTTCACGGGTGCCATCGCTGCAGAGCTCGATCGGCTCCGCCAGCTGGACTTCATCCGGATCGTCGACGCCCTCGTCGTCGAGAAGGACGACGCCGGCGACATCGCTGCGCTCCAGGTGAGCGACCTCGCGCCCGATGAGGCGACCGAGATGGGTGCGGTGATCGGAGCGCTCATCGGCTATGCCGAGGGCGGTGACGACGAGGCCGTGATCGAGGGTGCAGTGGCCGGGGCTGCCGCGATGGAGGACGGGCACCTGATCCCCGACGAGGAGGTCTGGTACGTCGCCGACGCCATCCCCGCCGGATCGGCGGCAGCGATCATCCTCATCGAACACCTGTGGGCTGTCCCGTTGCGCGACGCCATCGTGTCCGCAGGCGGCATCGCGCTCGCCGACCGCTGGATCCACGCGAGCGACCTCGTGGGCCTGGCTCAGAGGTAGCAATTGCGCCGGCACCACGCGGTCCGCCGAATCGGCCGATGCCCGGGGAGCGTCACGGTCGCAAGATGGAGCGTGCAGCCGGACGGTGCCGCCCACGCGGCGCTGCGCCGGACACTTCGAGCAAGGACGGTGAGCGATGTTCGCAACGTGGCAGGTGGGTCAGGTGGTCTGGTCGATCCTCTGGTTCACCCTCTTCTTCATGTGGATCTGGCTGGTGATCTCGATCTTCGCCGACATCCTGCGCAGCCCCGACATGGGCGGCTGGGCCAAGGCGGCGTGGACGATCTTCGTGGTCTTCCTGCCGTTCCTCGGCGTGCTGATCTACCTGATCGCCCGCGGGCACAAGATGAACGAGCACGCGCTCCAGCGCGCACAAGCGCAGGACGAGGCAACCCGCGCCTACATCCAGAGTGTGGCGGCCTCGCCCACGTCGGCCGACGAGATCGCGAAGGCAGCGCAACTCCGCGACAGCGGAGCGATCACCGACGAGGAGTTCCAGGCGCTCAAGGCGAAGGCGCTCTCGTGAGGGCGCTGCCGATCTGATCGGAGGACGCCATCCGTTTCCCCATCACCCGGCCGGGCTCGCTGCTTCGGCGGCGTGACGTCGGGCGCGACTCGATGGCCGGGCTGGTGCTCGGCATCGAGAGCGTGCCCGACGGCCTCGCGAGCGGTCTGCTCGCCGGTGTCAACCCGGTTGCCGGTCTGTACGGCTACCTGTTCGGGATGGTCGGCGGTGCACTGTTCACCAGCACCGCCTTCATGGCCGTGCAGGCGACCGGCGCGATGTCGATCATCATCGCCGACGTCGACATCGCCGACCGCGATGACCCGATGCGGTCGCTGGTCACGCTCTCGATCCTGACCGGCGCGGTCATGATCGTCGCCGGGCTGTTCCGACTCGGTTCGTTCCTGCGTTTCGTCTCCAACTCGGTGATGACCGGGTTCATCACCGCCGTCGGGATCAACATCGTGCTCGGCCAGCTCGACGACTTCACCGGCTACGAGGCCGAAGGCAGCAACCGGGTCATCCGGGCGATCGACCTGCTGTTCAACCTCGGTCAGGTCGACGTCCCGACGCTCGTCGTCGGGGTGGTGACGGTGGTCGGCATCGTCGGGTTGCAGCGGACCCGGCTCGGAGCGCTCGGACTGGTCGTCGCCGTCGGCGTCGGGTCGGTGGTGGCTGCGGTGTTCGCAGCGCTCGATCGCACCGTCGCCGTGGTCGCTGACGTCGCCGACGTCCCGAGCTCGCTCCCGCTGCCCACCCTCCCGATCCTCGGCGAGATCCCGTCGCTGCTGGTCCCGGCGGCCTCGTTGGCCTTCGTCGGGCTGGTGCAGGGCGCCGGTGTCTCGGCGAGCTTCCCCAATCGTGAGGGAGAGCTCCCCGACACCTCACAGGATTTCGTCGGGCAGGGTGCGGGCAACGTGCTGTCCGGCATCTTCCAGGGGATGCCGGTCGGTGGATCGATGTCGGCGAGCTCGCTCGTTGTGACGGCGGGTGCTCGGAGCAGGGGATCCCTCCTGGTCGCCGGTGTCGTCATGGCGATCGTGATCGTCGTGTTCGCGAGCGTGGTCGAGTTCATCGCGATGCCCGCCCTCGCCGGACTGCTCATCGTTGTCGGCGTCGGCACGGTCAAGCCGTCGAAGGTCATGGCGATCGCCCGCACGGGGCCGGTACCGCTCACGGTCATGCTCGTCACCCTCGTGTTGACGATGCTCATTCCGCTGCAGTACGCCGTGCTGGTCGGCGTCGGGCTCTCGGTGCTGTTGTTCGTGATCCAGCAGTCGTCACGGCTGGTGACCCGTCGGCTCGTGCTTCGCGACGACGGCGCGGTGGTCGAGACGGACCCGCCCGCAGAGCTCGGTCGTGGTGAGGTGATCGTGCTGCAGCCCTACGGTGCGATCTTCTTCGCGTCGGCGTCGGTGTTGCAGGAGCAACTGCCCGAGGTCACGACCGCGACGAGACACTCCGTGGTCATCCTCCGCATCCGCGGCGCCGACGATGCCGGTGCGACGTTCATCGACACGCTCGCTCAGTACGCCACCGTGCTCGAGAAGGTGGACAGCAAGCTCGTCATCGTCACGGACAACGAGCGGCTCGTCCGTCAGTTGGGCAAGACCGGCGTCGAGCGGACGATCGGCGAGGACAACGTGTACGTCGGCACGGAGGTCGTCGGCGAGACCACCCGGCGGGCCTACGCCGACGCGCTCGGATGGATCGCTGCTCGAGCGGACGCGGACGGCGGTGCAGGGTGACGAACTGGCTCGGCCTGGTCGGCGCCGGACTCCTCATCGCCGGCGCCTCGGGGTGGATGTGGCATCTGCGCCGCGACCAGCGTGGGCCCCGTCCCCGCCGCGATCCGCACTGGGGTGACTGGCCACCCGATCAGATGGCCCCGTGACCATGATCGATGCGAGGCCGACCCGTGATCCCCGTCATGCAAAGCTCGGGCCGATGACCACGACCGCCCGCCTGCAGTTCCACCTCCTCGTCAAGCCGACGGGGCCGATCTGCAACCTCGACTGCGAGTACTGCTACTTCCTGTCGAAGGAGGCCCTCTACCCGGGTGATCGGTTCCGCATGTCGGATGACACGCTCGAGCGGTACATCACCCAGCTGCTCGATGCGCAGCCCGACGGGGAGGTGACGATCGCGTGGCAGGGTGGCGAGCCGACCCTGATGGGCGTCGACTTCTTCCGCCGCGCGGTGGCGCTCGCGGAGCAGCGCCGGCGGCCCGGCCAGCAGCTCGCGCACACCATCCAGACCAACGGCACCCTCGTGACCGACGAGTGGGCGGCGTTCCTGGCCGAGCACCGGTTCCTCGTCGGCATCAGCATCGACGGACCGCCGGAGCTGCACGACCGGTATCGCATCGACAAGAAGGGGCGACCGAGCTCGACCAAGGTGCTCGACGGGCTCGCCCGCCTCCGCGCCCACGACGTCGACGTGAACGCGCTCTGCACCGTGAACGCCGCCAACCAGCACGCGCCGCTGGAGGTGTACCGGTACCTGCGCGACGACCTCGGGTTCCGCCACATCCAGTTCATCCCGATCGTCGAGCGGGAGAACGAGACCGGCTTCCAGGAGGGCGACGCCGTCACCGCCCGGTCCGTCACCTCCGACGCATGGGGCACGTTCCTGATCACGGTGTTCGACGAGTGGATCCGCCGCGACGTCGGCGAGGTGTTCGTGCAGATGTTCGACGCCGCCCTCGCCAGTTGGCTCGACCTGCCGACGACCATGTGCATCTTCAGCGAGACGTGCGGGGAGGCGCTCGTGATGGAGCACAACGGCGACGTGTACTCCTGCGACCACTACGTCGAGCCCGCCCACCTGCTCGGCAACATCGGCCACACCCAGATGGTCGAGCTCGTCACGTCGCCGCAGCAGCGAGCCTTCGGCCAGGCGAAGCTCGACACCCTGCCCGCTTACTGCCGGGCGTGCGAGGTGCGCTTCGCCTGCCACGGCGAATGCCCGAAGAACCGCTTCATCCTCACGCCCGACGGCGAACCCGGCCTCAACTACCTGTGCGCCGGTTACCGCCGGTTCTTCAACCACGTCGACGGGCCGATGCGCCTGATGGCCGACCTGCTCCGCCAGGGCCGCTACGCCGACGAGATCACGGGCGTGTTCGCCGCCGCCGGCCGCAACGACCCCTGCCCCTGCGGGAGTGGCCGCAAGGCCAAGCATTGCCACCAGTCGCCGTCCCGGATCAGTTGACAGGCCCCAGGGTGCCCGGACGTCCGACGCTGGGCGACAATCCGCCGGTACGGCGGATGCGGGGGGTGGCCGTCGACAGGCACCATGAGTGGCATCCGTCGCACGAGGAGTGTGCACCATGACCAAGCACCCCAACATCCTGTTGATCGTGACCGATCAGGAGTATGCACATCAGCCCATGCCGGAGGATTTCGTCCTGCCGAACAGGGATCGCATTCGCGCTCGGGGGGTGTCGTTCAACCATCACCACGCCACCACGACCGTGTGCACTCCTTCTCGTTCGGTGATGTACACCGGGCGGCATACGCCGCACACCCGCATGTTCGACAACACGAACTTCGCGTGGATCGACGACATGAAGGCAGATCCGGACACGTTGCCCACGATCGGTCACATGTTGCGCGATCTGGGCTACCACACCGTGTACAAGGGCAAGTGGCATCTCTCGGAGTTCCCGACGGAGGGGACCCGCGACGCGATGGAGCCCTACGGCTTCTCCGAATACCAGGATTTCGGCGATGTGCAGGGCGGTCCGCTGGATGGGGCGCTGAAGGATCCGTTGATCGCGGACGAGGCCGTCGATTGGCTGGCCACGCGTGCTCCCGATGTGGCTGCTGCGACCCCGTGGTTCATGGCGGTGAACTTCGTCAACCCGCATGACGTGATGTTCTTCGACACCGACGCGGACGAGATGGTCCAGGTCAAGGGACTGTTTCCGATCTTCGGTGAGCCCGATGTGCCGCTCTACCATCAGAAATGGCAGACGATCTTGCCGGCCTCCTACTTCGACGACCTGGAAGCGCAGCCGGCGGCGGTGCGCAGTTACAAGCGCCTGTGCGACTTGTATTACGGGCGGATCCCGAAGGATCGCCGGGACATGTGGCACAACCACGTCAACTACTACCTCAACTGCATTCTCGACGTGGACCGGCACATCGGAGCGGTGTTGGATGCGCTGGACGCGAGCGGTCAGGCCGACGACACGATCGTCATTTTCACCGCGGATCACGGCGAGCAGGGTGGCGCCCATCACCTGCGCCAGAAGGGCAGCGTGGCGTTCCAGGAATCCGTCAACGTGCCGTTGGTGATCGCCGATCCGCGCCACCCCGAGCGCGAACCGGACCGACGCGGTCGGTTCGCATCTCGACCTGGTGCCCACGATCCTGGCGTTCGCCGGCCTGCCGGAGGACGAACGGCGCGAGCGCTACCCGCTCCTGCACGGCCATGACCTCTCGGGCGTGGTGCGCGATCCGGCGTCGGTCGGGCCCCGCGGCAGCAGTGCCGAACCCGGCACGGGGAGCCTGATGACCTACGACATGATCGCCACCGTCGACGCGGAATGGTTCACCCGCAATGCGACCAAGGTGTTCGACGCCGCGGCGGCCGCCGCCGGCGAGGAGTTCCATCACGGCATGGATGCGTTCATGGGCCTCGTCGACGAGATCGGCGTGCCGGACCCCGACAAGCGCGAGATGTTCCGCGCCGTCTTCGACGGCCGCTACAAGCTGATCCGCTACTTCGGGATGGGCCACTACCACCTGCCGACATCGGTCCCGCAGTTGCTGGCAGACAACGATGTCGCCCTCTACGACCTGCAGTCGGATCCCGAGGAGATGGACAACCTGGCCGACCCGGCCCATCCCAAGTACGACGAAGCGCTGCTGTCGGCCATGAACCAGAAGCTCAATGCGCTGATTGCCGAGGAGATCGGCGAGGACACAGCCATGTTCACCCCGCCGGAAGCAGTTACGCAGAAGTAGCAGGCTGATGCACAGCCGGTTGGTGTTCAACGCAGCAAGGGCGTAACGAGGTGAAGTTGCGATCATCACGGGCGAGTTCGCTCATGTCGGCGATGTAGCGCCGGTGAAGTGTTCGGCTCCGCCCGGCCGATCGAGGGCGCACATCACCTTTGTGGGACTGGTCCCTACGCAAGCGGGGTGAGTGCAGAATGGCGGGCGGGACTCCGTCCGAACTGGGGCGGCGCAGAGTCAGATGACTTCGACGCTGACGAGATTGGCGTGAGCGGCAAGTGCCTCGATATCGACTCGGTCTCCGGTGAGGACCGTGCCCCCGGGTTCGGCAATCGCGACGACGAGTGCATCGACTGCTGAGCCCCTGCGGGCGAGTCTGCGGAGCTCGGCGGCCCGGTGGGTGACGTCCACGCTGACGGTGGATTCGATGATGCACGTCTTCAGGAAGCGGTTGGTGTTGGCATCGCGGCCGGCATCGCCGTGCAGCGACTCGACGAGCACCATCGTGGGAACGAGCGGTGGCCACAACTCCTGCGCCGTCAGGGCGCGGATCAGGGAGACCGACGTCTTCGTGCGCGCTGCGAGGCGCGAGAGTCCTCCGCTGTCGAGAACGAGCACGTTCAGCTGACTCGGTCGAGCAATCGATCTCGGATGCGTCGTGCGATGGCGTCGGCTTGCGACTGCTGTCGTGTGCTGGGTTCTCCGACCTCGGCCACGAGCTCCTCGAGATACCGCGCCGTCTCGTCGAGCGCGTCCTGGCGTTCGAGCTCTGCGCGCAGTGCGATCTGGAGGAGTTCCGACGCCGGCAAGCCGCGCTTCTTCAGCTCGTCGTGGAGGTCATCGGGGAGGTACACCTGAACGCGAGGCATACGCCTAACCATACGCATATCGTGAGCGCCGGGCAAGCAATGCTCGCACCGGGTCGTGCCTTTGGGCGCCCGTCGGCGCTCCTAGGCCTCAGCACACGCCGTTACTCTCAGGGTTACTCTCAACCGACTCTTTCGGGCCTCCTCTGATCCCACACGCTGGGGGAACGCGACGCCTTGCGGATTCCCGTCCACCTCCGCCAACGGGTCCACGAGTCCCGCTCGACCGACGCCATCACGTCGAGCTTGGGCCCGGAGCGTGAGACGGATTCCGTTCGCGTGCATCGAGATGTGTCGAGCGCCGAACTCGGCCAGCCGACCGGGTTCCGGTGCAATCCGACGCCACCCGTCATCGTCCGGGAATGTGCACGTGTGTGTGCCGACTCAGTGCTGTTGCAGTCGATGCTCCCCAATCCATCCGATGGCGAAGTCGACCAGCTCACGACATCGGCAGCCGTCGAATCTCGCCGGCGCCGAGCGAAGCCCTCGTTTCGGTCCCGCCTGCGGCGGAGTAGGCATCGCCGAGCATCACGGAGTCGCTCTCGTCGAAATCGACATGGGAGTACTCCACCCAACGCTGCTGGCCGTCGACCAACATCGGAACACCATCTTGCTTCCTTGGTGCCGCAGCCCCCAGAGCGCGGCATTCGGCGAGGTGGAGTGCGGTGTTGTTGCCATGACCCACGCCGATCAGCACGATGTCCGCCTCGGCCGCTTCGAGCCTCGCCAAGGGCGATCGATCCCCGAGGCCGTCAACCAGATCGTGTGAGCTCATCAACTCAGCGGCGCGTGGTCCTTGCGCAATGAACCCGACCGCGTGATGTACTCAAACACGTGGAGGTGCATCGGCAGCTCGCTGGCCTCCCACACGGCGTGGCCGTACGCCACGGCTGACCCGACAGGTCGCTCGCTCAGCGGTTGATCGCCCGCAAGTTGCAGTGGGGGTTCGAGCAATGGCGGAGGGAACGAGAGCCCAGAGTGCAGGGCCTCTGACCGATACCTGTAGACAAGCGCCATCGCTTTGTGCAGCTGGTCCCAGTCCACCTGGACTACCGCTGGCGGTCGCGGGTCGGGTGGCGGCGGTGCGTAGCGCTTCATGAAGGTTAGGAACCGGTGGGTAGCTCGCAGCTGGTCCTTAAGGCTGTCGCCGACCTGTGCGACGAGATCTTCCCCACCGGCGTCTTGGAGCGTCGCGGCAGGTCGGGCCTGGCATTGTGGAGGGCGTCTGTTGGATCGTCCCCGCCGCGCCACCAGCAGACAGCTGCCGCCTCCAGCGCCGACACGAACTTGAGCCATGCGTACTCGGGGTCGGCGTCCGACATCCATGCACCTAGCTGGTACATCGGGCCGCTCTCACGACGTCGATCGCTTTGTCTGGCGGTATGCGGGGGTAGACGTCGAGCACCTTCGGGATATCGGTGATGTTCGCTTTCCCGAGGCTCGGAATCGTACGACGCTGGGCCTGCACCGGCGGCAACGTTGGTCGACGGTGACTGTGCTGTACAGGAAGACCGCGCGGTCGTCGTTGCGGAACTCGCGAATGATGCCGCCCGCCTGGGCGCGGATGCCGAGCGCAAGGGAGATCAACGCAGTGATCTCGTCCCAGATAACTCCGCCGTAGAACATCTCGTGATTCGACGCCGACATGTCGGGCAAGGCGTCTCGTTGGATGTGCCAGGTCATCCGTAGCACGGCCGCCATCGGCAGTTGCTCGCGGCGGTCCGTTGGGATCGTGTTGATGAGCTCGTAGGGCCCGAACTGCGTCCTGTGTTCGACGAGCTGCGCATCGCTGTAGATCGCTACCTCCATGGCATTTGCGGCAGCTCCGTCGGCGGAGAGCCGCCAGTTGAGATGCCCGTCCGGTCCGTTTGCCGGCGACGCTGCCGCCCGCTCGGATGCTTGTTCGTCGAGGTCAGCGATCGTCACCGCAGGCATGGGGAAGTGTTCGTAACTCACAGCCGTCAGTGTGCCGTCGATCGTTCGACGGATGCTGGTCACTTTGCGCGCCGGGTCCGCTCGACCAAGCCGCATCCGGTCATGCTTCAGCAGGCCGTTCGAGGAACTCGACATGCCAAGGCCATTTCGACAGTCGTGCGTGGGCAACTTCGCAAGGAGGCGGACGCCGAACCGGCGGTTAGTGACACTCGTCCAGTCTCGCCGGATCCGCGGCAACCCTCTGCGGCGAGCGGCGCGAGACGCAGGTCGGCGTTCACGCCGCGGCCTAGTCGGTGCCGCGACTTCGACACGCTCGCTTGCTGGACTTAAGGTCACACCGGTCGTGTCGATAGGTGAGACATGTCGGCAACCGTTGCGAGTCACGTGAACACAACCAGGAAGGTGTTCGCTGCCTGCGTCGTACTTGTCGTTATCGCAATTGTTGGGATCGGCATGCTGCACGCGTGACTCGGAGTCGTCGTACACGCCGGGACGAATCCAACGGATCGCGGTCCGAGGAACCGACATGGATAACGGTGAAGTACCGATCGACCCCGGTCGACGTCGGATCTGGAATGTTCGAGTATTGGAGACCTGAAGTGCAGGGAAACGTCCGAGAGGCGTGGTGGGACACCCAGAACGATTACATGCTCATCAACCTCGGCGGCACCGTGTACCACTACTGCGATCTGTCGATCTATATGTGGCGGGAATTCACGACTCGGGATTCTCCAGACTCCTACTACGACAGTCTGATCAAGGGCTACCCCTGGATGGACTGCCGATCCACGTCGCCACCGAACTACCCCTGAGAGTCGCACCCACGCGAGCACTGACGTCCACTCCAAGAAATGACTGTGAGCTGCGATCGAAGCAGCAGTACGCGCGTGGCAATCCGGCGTCGGGGACAGTCGCGAAGGTCAGTTCGTCCGTGAGCGTGGTCTCCGAAGGTTGACCTGTCACAGCGGCGGCCATCCTTCCGTGCAAGCAGTGCCTGTTCGCCGAGATTGGTCAGGTCGCGCTTCGCAGCGGGTCACGCTGATACTGCAACTCGATCCCCATAGCGTCAGCGAACTCGTCAGCGAAGGTCTCGGCGGATCCGCAGGCCCAACGTGCACACCCGGCACTCAGAGCTCGACTGTCCCACCACGCCGAGCGCTCAGAGATGAGAGTGCTCGACTCGTATCTATGCGCGAGTTGCTCCTCGAGTTCCCGGGGCTTTCCTTCGTCGTCGGACCACGTCGGCCGGTAGTGCGCCAAGGCATCTCGCAGGACCTTGAGGGCGCGCGCGTCACCCAAGGAGCGGAAGCCGCCAACGGTTCCGCGATTCGCCAGTTTCAGGACCTGCTTGTATTTTCCCAGGGTCGGCTCGCGATCGTTCTGGTCAGCCATCCACCACTGCGCCATCGCTTGACACGCATCCGCGCCAAGCGGCTCAAGGTACAGATGGCTGGTCACATCCCGTGGGTCGTGCGACCTTGCCACTGAATCCTCCAGAAGTTCGTTGACAGCAGCTTCGAGAAACGTGAAAGCCGTGATCACGGTTACGACGACCGTTTCAAGAATCACGCGGGCATGAGGGTCGGCCCAAAGATCGTTCGAGTCCTCAAGTGCAGTCGCCTCCGCGGCGTTCCGCTTCGCGGCGCGAAGTAGCCAGGAGGAGTGAAAGCTGCGGGTACGAACACGCGCTGTGCCGGTCGTTGCTACGAGGCCAGCGCCGATTGGCGTTGCGGTGATCGACGACTCATCGCTCATTGGGGCAGTGTTGCGTACCTCCGAGCCAGTGGCCAGCCCTACGGCACTCGTCGCTCACCCTCCGCGCTGCCGGCCAACCTTCGGAACCGATCGCATCGGTTCACTTGCCAGCGCCGACGTGCGCCCGCACGTTGGGTTTCACTACCGCACGCTACGACTGCGATTGGAATAGCTGGCTTTCGGCCAACCGATATACGCCGGTCGGCCGCCGGATTCGCAGCGGGCGGCCCTTTTGCCGCTCGATCGGTCCGGACACGACGATCACGTCGCCGGCGACCAACCATTGCGTCGCCTTCGTTGTGTCCTCTGATGGGATCGTCACACGGACCTCGCACGCCCGTCCGCGAACCACCGTGCCGATGGCGAACTCGGAGAAAGCGTCGTTCGGTTCATGACGCACCTCAACGACGACGCCCGATAGCCGTTCTTCCATGCTCATGCGCGACGTCTTCATTAGATCGGCCGCAGCAGCGAGGACGGGCGCTGAGTCACGAGGAAACTCAACGGTGGCGGGCAACGTCTGAGTCGACCGATGTCCAACTGCCCATTGAAAGGACGCGTCGAGTTCGATGACTCCCGGAGCCATGAGCACTCGCTGGACGGCCATAACCGACTCGCGCGTCACCCCAGCAACTACAAGATCAGCCAGCACTGACCGACTGGGCAGTTGAGGAGCGTCCAGAATCTGTTCCTTCATTGCGCTGAGTGCTTGCGCCATCGTCCGAGTGACCCGGCGTTGGCCGGACTCGGGCGGGGCCATCGCTGCGAGTTGTGGCTCAGCGGGGTGCTCGGGCTCGTCCGGAGGAATCGGCATGAGGATCGGGACGACGAACGATCCACGCTTCGTGTGAGCCATACGCGCCTCAGATGCGATCTCGTCACCCACCTGCGAGTACCGACCGTCAATCGAGAGCCGACTAGTTCGGGAAGCCGTGGCGCTGGCGCGGAACAGCGTTCGCACGGAGTCGAGCAGAGCGACGCCCGCAGCAAGTCGAATCGTCTCGGAGACGTCGTCCGCCTCAAGGCGAAACTCCGACACATCGAATCGGATGTTCCGCAACAACCGATCGAGCCCTTGAAAGGAAATGCGCGTCGCCGCAGCGACCCGTTCCACAACGCCTCGGTACTCGAATGACCGTGTGGTGAGGGCCCACGGGATGACGATGGACATTTCATCGGCCGATTCGCCACCAAAGGTGGGCGCACGCGGTGCGGCAGGCCTCCACACCGCCCCAAGGTCCCCGTCCCCAACAACCGCCCAACCGCTCGCGTCGAGCCGAGCGGCAAGCCCTTCACGGATGTCGTCCGACTCGGTGGACTCGGTGTTCACGCCTACCCACCCGCCGCCATCAATGCTTGAGCCTGCCAGTGCTCCAACGTCAAAGCAGTCAACTCGTTTGTGCGTGGCACGCGAATAGTCGCAGGAATCTGGCGGGGGTTCACAGCGACCCAGTATGCGGCCGCATTCTGAAGCGTTGTTGGAGCCTGGTGCAGGAGCCATGACGGCTGCAGGGTGTTCAGCCTCACGACTACGAAGTACAGGGTGTGGAGGTTCTCGCTCCAGGCCGCGCGCCAATGGTCGAGCACGGGAAACGTCAGTTCACCAGACCCGTTGAAGTCGCGTGCGGTGCACTTGACCTGGACCCGCAAGGGGAGCGCTGGAGTGTGCACGGTGCAGTCAACCGCCTGCACATCCTCGTCGGGATCAGTCTCGCTAATTGGGAAGGCGGCCTGAGCACAAAGTGCCCGCAGGTAGACGACTCCGAACCGAGCCTTGCAGGCGTTGTCGGACAGCCGCCCGGCCATTACGCGTGACTCTCCGCCCCAGCCATTGCGGGACACCCTAATCACCCGCAAACACTGATCGATCGACCGGATGCTCACCGCGCCCACCGTACGGAGTCGGTCTCGCAGAGTTCAGACTGTTCCAGCGGAGGCACGGGATGGTCCCTCGAGCCTCTCGAACGTCGAGCGGTCGATAGTCGGAAGCGGATGCGACACGGACATCTCGACGTGACACCGTTGGCCGGCGTAGGGCAGTTCTTTCGCCCTGATGAGTCCCTTCGTCAACGCTCCGACTCTGCAGCAGAGGCGCAATGTGTGAAGGCGTCTGTGTAGACGGCGCGCCACCGATCGGCGACAGAGGCAGTGTTGCCTGCGCTGTAGAGGTATCGCGTTGCCCGTTGATCTACGCAGTCGAGGCTCGGTCTATCGGGATATCAACGCGTGGGCCTCCATGACCTCCAGGAGTCTCAGCGGTTCGGGATCTATGACCAGGGTGCCGCCGACGAGTACCTCAGCGAAGAACGGCGTATTGGGCGTGGCCTGTCCAGTCATCCAGTACCCCTGCGCACGATCAAATGCAAGATCCCAAGCCTCCGCAAAGCCGTCAGCGTCTGGCGTCTGGGGAGAAACGATCTCGAAACTGCCCATGTCCACCAGTTGCCAAGGCACGCCGTCGGCAACCACGCCGCGATGAACTCGGTGCGCAGTACCGGTCTGCTCCGTGAATGAGAACGCCTCATAGACGTCAGGCGTTGCGTACACAGAATCGAGTCGAGACGGCGCCTCCGGGGCCACGAGTTGGCGAACGTGATCGAACGCAAGCTCACTCCAGACCTTGACGACGTTCTGCACGTTCGCCGAATGCAGTGCGGCGGCGGTGGTTGGCGAGCGGTTGACAGCCAAACCTTGGTACGCATCGGCACTTCGCACGAAGTACATAGGCCGCTGGACCAGCTCCTGAGG
The DNA here is from genome assembly GCA_963828415.1 of Ilumatobacteraceae bacterium. Lineage (GTDB taxonomy): Bacteria > Actinomycetota > Acidimicrobiia > Acidimicrobiales > Ilumatobacteraceae > Sva-07. The sequence continues at coordinate 807,204 of CAWHEI010000003.1, read as the reverse complement.
GGCCGGGTTGATTGCGCGGAAGATCTCGAGCGGACCGGTTCCGCTGAGCGTGGGCGGGCGGACAAGCCTGTGCATCTGGGCAGCCTACGAAGGAGCTGAGCGCTGCTTGTGAAGCGTCCCCGAAGTGCCGGTGTGTGACAGCGCAGACGTTGCCTGACGCGGCACTAGTGCTCGTCAGGGGACGTTGCCCCGTCGGCACGGTGACCGCAAGGGCAAGATGGTTGCCATGGGAGCCATTTGGATGAGCGGTACGCAGCTTGTGGGCAGTCTCGCCGAACTGGTCGGGTACAAGCTCGGAATCGCAGTCTCCGACGACGAACTCGCTGACGCGTTCAGTCGCTCCGGATGCTCCGAATATTGGCCGAACGGCGACGAGGGAGTGTTGCGCTTGCGGTCGGAGGAGTACGAGCACCTCGCACTCGCCATACTCGAACACTTCGGAGATCCCTACGCTTCGTATGCCCGAACGCCACCCGTGCTGGGAACCTTGCGATCGATGCCGGAGGACCGCCGTGATATCGCCATGAGCGTTATTGCCCGATGTACCGAGCTGCTTAGCGCCCAGGCAGCAGTGCAGCTGCCAGATCAACCGTTCGATGGAGATGCCGTAATCGCTGTCGTAGCGAACGAGTTTGGGCACCAAGGGATCGCAATCGCCGCCTCGCTACTTGAGAGGATGCAGGCAAGCGTGTTGGCGAACCCCTGGAGCCGGTTACGCCGAATGGAGTGGAGTGACTTGGCGCCGCTCCGAGATCTCTTTACTACCGAGTCCGTATCGGCGACCTGGGGAGAATTCTTTGATCAACGCTTCGTCGACTACCTCAATTCTCAGTTGCAGGATGTGGCCTCGATCAACTGGCGCCGATTTGAAGGGCTAGTGGCTGAATACCTGAGCAGGCTGGGCATGCGGGTTGAACTGGGGCCCGGGCGAAATGATGAGGGCGTCGACGCTCGTGCATGGCTGCCCAACGCTGCGTCAGACGAGCCAGCCTTGCTGATCGTGCAGTGCAAGCGGGAGTCCAGCAAGACCACGAAGACAGTGCTCAAAGCTCTAGCGGCCGATGTCGCCTGGGAGGGAGCAACAGCGGGACTCCTTGTCACCACGGCGTCCTGGTCGCCAGGAGCGCGGACCACAGTTGCGACCCGTGCCTATCCGATTATTGAAGCGAACGGCAACAATGTCAGGCGATGGCTAGAAGAGATGCGGACCCCGGGTGTCGGAACATGGATGTTCGACTAGCGAGTGCTCCGGGCCGGTCTGTCGCGCGTGCCCGAAAGTGCGGCCCATCAACGGTCTCTGAGCTGGCGTGCGGGGACGCTCACCTCCCGCACTCAGTCACCGACTGTCCTCAGCCCGGGTAGAGACTGACTATGAATAGTCGTGCCGCAGGCGTGCTTCAACTTGCCGATCCAGAATCATTCACGCCTGCTGAACGGCGGCTTGCATCAGTCATCGTGTCGACCGCACGAGGTCGCGGGACCATGTTTCGAGGTCTTTCGGCCGAATGCGAGGTAGCACTTGCTTTGGGTGCCGAGCATCCCGATATTGGATCGCCGCCACGGCGCCACCGAGTCTCGAGGAGCGGTCCGAAGCACGACGGGCATAATAGTTTGTTTGGACAAAGAAACAACTCGGCTAGAGTGATTCGCATGGCTGGAAGACCCCGAACCGTCTCTGATGAGACGATCTTCGATGCGGTGACCGCTGCAATCGGAGAGGGCGGCCCGGACGCGTTGACCGTCCAAAACGTTGCGGACCGGGTCGGGCTCACCTCGCCGGCCGTGCGGCAGCGGTTCGGTTCGAAGCGCGCCCTGCTCGTCGCGTACGCCGAGTATCAGGCCGAACACGCAGCCTTGCCCTTTTCAGCGACGGCAGGCGATGAGAGCGGACCGCTCGACCGGCTCGTCGACGGACTCGTCGCTGCTGGATCGCAACTGCGCGACAAGCAGACCCTCACCAACAACCTCGCCCTACTCCACCTCGACCTTGGTGACCCCGATCTCGGAGTCCATGCCGCCAACCACAGTCGAGCAGTCCTGCGGGCGATGGAGGATCTGATCGGCCAGGCAATCGACGCACGACACTTGCGGCCTGACGTCAACACGAACTCACTTGCCCAGGCGATCAACGCGACCTACAACGGTGCCCTGGTCACCTGGGCCATCGACGGCACCGGTCCTCTCGATTCCTGGCTACGCGATCGGATCGAGTACGTGATCGATCCGCACACCACCGAACTTCCCGACACCGATCAGCGTCACTGATCGCGAAGACCGCCATCGCGCTGCGGTTCGCGTTGGACACCGTCAACTGAGGCCTTGCCGCCAAGCGACTGTTGCTCTGCTTCCGGCCGGGTGCGACGGTGCTGCGGGTAGGCCCATTCGGCCGTCTGGTCATCCTGCGCTCCACGCGTCGGTGGATGACCGGCCGCCCACCGGCTCGTGCCGGGTACACCGCCAACGAAGGCCGCTACTGCAACGCGTCGAAATCTCGGTACACCGCAGACCAGCTGATCTCATCGATTCGTGCCGAGATCTCGTCATCGGTGGTGTCGTCGGGCATCGAACGCGAGAGGCCCTGGTCGACGGCGGTTCGTGCCACGGCGAACGCGACGTGGCGCGCCACCCGGCGACTCTCGGTGATGGGAGGGAGAATGGCCCCGTCGCGGTTCTCGGCGGCGAGGCTTCCGATTGCGGTCGCGGCCGCCGTCAGCATCTCGTCGGACACGGCTCGCGCCTTGACGGCGACGACACCGAGGCCGACGCCGGGGAAGACGTGGACGTTGTTGACCTGGGCCACCGGTACCGAGCGGCCGCCGACGTCGACCGGGGCGAACGGGCTTCCGGTGCCGATCAGTGCGGTGCCGTCGGTCCAGGCGAGGACGTCGGCGGGGATCGCCTCGGCGCGCGGTGTCGGGTTCGACAACGGCAGCACGATCGGCCGCTCGACGTGCGCGGCCTGGGCCCTGATGATCGCTTCGGTGAAGATTCCGGGTTGCCCGGTGACCCCGACCAGTGCGTGCGGTCCGACCCGACTGACCACGTCGAGCAGTTCGACGACCCCGTCACCGTCGTCGTCCCAGTCGGCGATCTCGTCCCATGGCCGGGCAAACGGCTGCTGGAACGAGGCGAGGCCGTCCATCCGATCATGGAGCAGACCGTCACGGTCGACCAGCCAGCATCGGCGCAACGCATCATGTTCCGAGACACCGGCGGCCACCATTGCTCGCACCGCCTGGCTGGCGATCCCCGTGCCGGCGGAACCCGCGCCGACCACGACGAGGCGGAGGTCGTCGATCGGTGTTCCGGCAATGCCGAGTCCGGCGACGATCGCCGCGACGCTCACGGCCGCAGTGCCCTGGATGTCGTCGTTGAACGAGCAGATGTGTTCGCGATGGCGCGCGAGGAGCCGGTTGGCGTGCAGCTGCGCGAAGTCCTCCCACTGGAGCATCACCTCGGGAAATCGCGTGCGGAGCGCATCGACGAACGCGTCGACCAGTTCGTCGTAGTCGGCACCGCGAACACGTTGGTGACGCCAGCCGAGGTAGAGCGGATCGGACAGCAGCGCATCGTTGTCGGTTCCCACGTCGAGCATCACCGGCAGGGTCCGAGCGGGATCGAGGCCGCCGCCGGCGGTGTACAACGCCAGCTTGCCGACCGGGATCCCCATCCCACCGATGCCGAGGTCACCGAGGCCGAGCACTCGTTCACCGTCGGTCACCACGACGACGTCGACCTCGAGATCACCGACCGCGTTGTCGAGCAGTTCCTCGACTCGGTCGCGCTGCGGCCACGACAGGAACAGACCGCGCTCGCGGCGATAGATCCGCGACCACTGCTGGCAGGCCAAGCCGACCGTCGGGGTGTAGACGATCGGCAACAGCTCCGCCAGGTGTCGTTCGAGAAACGCGTAGAACAGCACCGAGTTGCGGTCCTGCAGCGCCCGGAGGAACACGTGTCGACCAAGATCGGTGACCTTGGACGCGTACTCGACCTCGACGCGCTGCAACTGGGTGTCGAGATTCTCGACCACGGGCGGGAGCAACCCGTCGAGACCGAGGCGCCGACGTTCCTCTGCGGAGAACGCGGTGCCCTTGTTCACGTACCGATCCGCCAGAAGCGCACGTCCACGGGCTGGTTCAGAAGGCGTCATCCTCATCCACCGTACGGGCTGGCCCACGCAGTGCGAGTCCGCGGTCGCGCCGTCGGGTCGTCCGGCGGCAAGACTGAGGCCACAGGAGGAGAGACATGAACGGTGCTGAGAGTCTGTTGCGCACGCTGGTGAACGCCGGTGTCGAGGTGTGTTTCGCGAACCCCGGGACCTCGGAGATGCATTTCGTCTCCGCGGTCGACCGCGTCGATGGGATGCGACCGGTGCTCGGGCTGTTCGAGGGGGCGGTGACCGGCATGGCCGACGGCTACGGCCGTATGGCCGATCGGCCGGCAGCGACCCTGCTGCATCTGGGCCCCGGACTCGCGAACGGGTTGGCCAACCTCCACAACGCTCGGCGGGCAGCGACACCGATCGTGAACATCGTCGGCGATCACGCCACGTACCACGCTCAATACGATGCACCGCTCGCGTCAGACATCGTCGGCTTCGCCCGCCCGGTGTCCGGTTGGGTCCACTCGTCGACGAGCGCCGGCTCGGTCGCCGCGGATGGTGCCCGGGCCGTTCGGGCTGCGCGATCGGCCCCTGGCCAGATCGCGTCGCTGATCGTTCCCGCCGACGTCGCGTGGCTCGATGCCGGCACCCCGGCCGACCCGCTCCCGGTTGAGGCACCGGCGCCGGTGTCGTCGGCCGCGGTCGGTGCGGCGGTCGAGGCATTGCGCAACGAGAAGCGCACAGCGCTGTTGCTGCGCGGGGCCTCGTTGCGTGGCGATGGTCTCGCCGCTGCCGGTCGCATCGTCGCCGCGACCGGAGCCAGGCTGTTCTGTGACACGTTCGCCCCGCGGCTCGAGCGCGGCGCGGGCCGAGTCGTCGTCGAACGATTGCCCTACTTCGCCGAGCAGTTGGTCGAGACGCTGGCGCCGATCGAGCAGCTGATCCTCGTCGGATCGTCACCGCCGGTTGCCTTCTTCGCCTATCCCGGCAAGCCCAGCTGGTGCTCACCCGAGGACGCAGAGATGCTGTATCTCGCACAGCCGCACGAGGACGGCGTGGGCGCACTGACCGAGGTCGCGGAAGCGCTCGGCGCGGCGACTGCCGGCGTGGTCGCACCCCTCCAGGTGCCCGACCACCCGGCGGGATCGTTCGATCAGTTCACGATCGGGCAGGTGATCGCACGCCTGCTTCCCGAGGGAGCGATCGTGTCCGACGAGTCGGCCACCTCTGGGCTGGGGCCGGCGTTGGCGCTCGCCACCGCAGCACCGCACGACGTGCTGTCGCTCACCGGCGGCGCGATCGGCCAGGGGCTGCCGCTGGCCGCGGGTGCGGCCGTGGCGTGCCCGGATCGCAAGGTCGTGTGTCTGCACGGCGACGGTGGGGCGATGTACACGGTGCAGGCATTGTGGACGATGGCGCGAGAGCAGCTCGACGTCACGACGGTGATCTTCGCGAACCGCTCCTACGGCATCCTCAACATCGAGCTGCAGCGCGTCGGCGCCGACAGCGGCCCGCAGGCGCTGTCGATGCTCGACATCGGCAACCCCGACCTCGACTGGGTGTCGTTGGCCACGGGCATGGGTGTCGAGGCCGCGCGTGTCGACTCGGTCGACGCGTTCCGAGATGCGTTCGCGTCGGCGATGTCGCAGTCGGGTCCCCGCCTCATCGAAGCCGTGTTGTAGCTCGGCCCGCACTCACCGCTCGGGTGGGACGAGCTTCGTCGGACCGAGGTCAGAACGGCCCGCCGCTCGAGCCGATCGTGTTGACCGAGGAGATGTCGCCGGTGCTGCCGTCAATGGTGAACACCCGCCACCAGCTCCCGCTGTTCGACGGCGGGACGAACTCCTCCATGAGACCGTCCGAGTCGTAGACACGAACCGTTGTGTCGGCCGGGACGAAGTTGCCGCCGCCGTACTCCTTCACAGCAAAGGAGTACGTTCCCGCGTTGAGCTGCGAGATCGTGATGGTCTCTGGACCGTATCCGTTCTGTTGGTCGGCGTCGAGCGTGGCGAACGGAGAACTCGTCGCGGATCCCTTGCTGCTGAAGTACACCTGTGTCCCGTCCGGCACCCACAGGTGCGAGTCCAGGTCCCGGGGGGTAGCGCCCCAGGTCACGACGATTCGGAGATCGCCAACGGCCAACTGCGGTGACATCGCCGTGTTCTGCGTCGTCGCCGCACCTTCGGTGACGATCGCCAACTCATCGACGTCCGTGAATGCCGCCTTCGCGAAGGTGATCACCTGTTCGCCGGTCGGTACGTCGGCGATGGCATACGTTCCTGTGCCATCCGTGGTATCGCAGATCGCCGTGCCGCTGACGCAGACCTCGACCCCGGCGATCGCCGACTCGGTGACGGCGTTCTTCACGAGCCCCTGCAGCGACCCGACCGGTCCGCCACCGCCGCCACCGCCACCGCCGCCACCACCGCCACCGCCGCCGCCGGTGGCTGATGCCGTGCCGGCGACCGCACCCGTGCGGGTGTTGGTGATCGTCAACGCGCCGCCTGCATCAACGGCGAGCTCATACATCGACGACGTCTCCCTGATGTAGCCGGTGTCGAGGAGCTGTTGTTCGGTGGCGTTGGTGCCGTACTCGGTCCAGTACGCCTCGTTGGCGGTCTCGAGCGTTCGGAGATCGGACGCTTCGCTGTTCTCCTGGCCCTTGTCGGTGATGGCTCGCACTGCGAAGACCACGACGGTGGCGAGGATGCCGAGAATCACGATGACGATCAGCAGTTCGACCAACGTGAAACCCTTCGAATCGGACCGGTTGCTGCGAATGGCTGCGATGGGCATGGAGATGTTGTCGGTGCAACAGTCGTGAACTTGAGCCGCTCGTGCGCATCGACGAACTTCATGACCAAACCCACACGCTTCGGCGTGGTGCCCGGGGGCCCTTCGAGGAAGAGCAGCCAGCAGCTCAGCGCGTCATGCGGCCGGTTTCGTGAGCCCAGATGGCGATCTCGACCCGGTTCCTCGCGCCGAGCTTGCCCATCAGGCTGGCGATGTGTGTCTTCACGGTGCTGAGGCTGATGTGCAGGTCGGTGGCGATCTCGGCGTTGGTACGTCCACGAGCGATGGTGACGAGGACCTCCTCCTCGCGTTCGGTCAATGCGTCGATCGGTTCGGCAGGCCGCCCGCCGGCACCCGTCGCCGAGAACGTCTCCAGCAGCCGCACGGTCACGCTCGGAGCGATCAGCGCGTCACCGTTCGCAGCCGCCTCGATCGCCTGGACGAGCAACTCGGGCCCGGCATCCTTCAAGAGGAAACCGCGGGCGCCCGCCTTCAACGCGCCGTGCACGTACTCGTCGAGGTCGAACGTGGTGATCACGACGACCGCAAGCGGGTCGTCGACGCCAGGACCGGCGAGCAGGCGCGTCGCCTCGATGCCGTCGAGTTCGGGCATGCGAATGTCGACGAGGCAGACGTCCGGGCGGAGGTGACGGGCCCGCTCGACGGCGTCACGTCCGTTGGACACCTGCGCAACGACCTCGATGCCGGGCTGCGCATCGAGGATCATCGACAAGCCCGTCCGCACGAGATCCTGGTCGTCGGCGACGAGCACCCGGATCATGCGTGGACACCGGCCTTCGGCAACATCGCTGCGACGGACCAGCCGCCGCCGGCGCTCGGACCCGACGTCACCGTGCCGCCGAGGAGCTTCGCTCGCTCGCTCATCCCGAGCAGGCCGTAGCCGGTTGTCTCGGCGGATGGTGCGACCGAGGTGGTCCCGTCGTCCGACACCGTGAGTTCGACCCGGTCGTCGTGGCCGACGACGGTGACCGAGACGCGGCTGGCGTGGCGGGCATGGCGGAGCGCGTTGGTGATCGATTCCTGAGCGATCCGGTAGACGGCGGCATCGACGAGCGGGCCGAGATCGTCGAGATCGCCCGACAGTTCGACGTCGATCTGCAGTGTGCCCGAGGCGCGATCGGCGAGCCGATGGAGGTCGCCGACGCCGCCCTGCGGTGTCCGTGAGGCATCGTCGCTGCCACGCAGCGCACCGACCATCGCCCGCATCTCCGCCAGCGTGCGCTTGGCGGTCTCCTCGATCACGGCAAGCGTCTCGACGGCTGCCTCGGGGTGCTGGGCGGCGACGGCCTGGCCGGCCTGGGCCTGGACCGCGATTGCCGACACGTGGTGGGCCACCGTGTCGTGCAACTCGCGGGCGAGCTGTTCGCGTTCGAGCAGTTTGACCTCCTCGAACTCGCGCTCGCGCAGCGTGCCCCGGGTGCGCACGGCGATGCCGACCGCGGCGGTGAAGGCGAGCACCATCAACCCACCGATCGCATCGCCGACCGTGCCGGCGTCGGTCGTGATCCCGACGAACCAGGCGACCAGCAGGATGCCCACACCGATGGCGGCATCGCGCCCGGATCCCCAGCGGAACAGGCAGTACGGGATCACGAGCAGGAACGCCAGTGAGTTGTAGCCCGCCACCGGACCCCCGTCGATCCAGACAGCAAGGCTCAGTGCGTTGACGGTGGCGAACGCAACGATCGTCATTGCCAACGGGTGCTGGCGCCGAGGCAAGACCGTGGCCGCAATGACGAGCGAGACGAGCAGCGTCGGCACCGGCCACGGGACGTCGTCGCGCACGAGCATCTCGATCATCGAGCCGACGGCGATCGCGCCCACCAACACCCAGTCGCGCCACACCCGCGTGGGGGCACCGGGCACACGAGGTTCGGCGAGGAGGCTGCGGACGACGGACGACACCACGTACGACAGCGTAGGGAATCGCCCTACCGGTCCGGATCGGCCGAAAGGACGACCGCGCCTCGGCCGATCGACCGTCGAGAACCAGCCGTTGCGCCGATGTCGGCAGGGCCGCCCCGCCGTCACGATGGCCGGCGTCCCGAATCCATCTGAAGGAGTCAATCGATGTCCACTGCCCTGTACCGCCTGGGCCGATTCGCCGCCCGCCGCCCGTGGCGTGTGATCGGCGCCTGGTTCTTCGTGGCGGTCGCCGTGATCGCTGCGTCGTCGTCGTTCGGGCGCGAACTCGAGGATTCGTTCGCCGTTCCTGGCCTCGACTCGCAGCGGGCCATCGAACTGCTCTCCTCCGCGCAGTCGGACCGGGCGGGTCTCACCGCTCGCGTGGTGGCGACACCCGCCGATCCGGACGTGACGTTCTTCGACTCCACCGAGTCCCGAACGGCTCTTGAAGAACTCCGCGCTGGCCTCGCGGATCTCCCGAACGTCGTGGCGATGTCGGATCCGGTCTCGACGCTCGCGCTCGGCCCCGACGACGCCGCCGCCAGCGGCGAGGTCTCGGCCGACGGCCGCGTCGTGCTCATCGCAATCCAGTACCCGGTCATGGAGGCACTCGATGTCGGTGACCTCGACAACTTGAAGGAGGCGGTGAACGAGATCCGTGCCGACTCGCCGCTGCAGATCGAGATGGGCGGCGACCTGTTCCTGAACTTCGAGGAGCCGGAGAACAACGCCGCTGAACTGATCGGGCTGGTGGTCGCGATGGTCATCCTGCTCGTTGCGTTCGGCTCGGTGATCGCCATGGGTCTGCCGATCGGGCTCGCCGTGTTCGGCCTCGCCCTCGGGATCGCTTCGATGTCGTTGATCAACTACGTGATCGACATCCCGAGCTGGGCGCCGCAGATGGCGAGCATGATCGGGCTCGGAGTGGGGATCGACTACGCCCTGTTCATCGTCACTCGTCACCGCGAGTTCCTCGCTCGTGGCATGACGGTGGAGGAGTCGGCCGGGCGCGCCGTCGCCACGGCCGGCCAAGCGGTGATCTTCGCCGGCGGCACCGTCGTGATCGCCATCCTCGGTCTCGCCGTCGCCGGCGTTCCGTTCATGACTGCGGCCGGGGTCGCCACGTCGGTGATCGTGGCCCTGATGGTGGTTGCGTCCGTGACGCTGCTTCCGGCGCTGCTCGGGTGGAGCGGCCATGCGATCAATCGCTTCGGCATCCACCGCCGTCACCACACCTCCGGCACTGCCGGCGCGGGCTGGGCTCGCTGGGGGCGGCACGTGTCGCGCCACGCGGTCGTCTATGCGGTCGGCACGACGACATTCCTGCTCGCGCTCACCGCGCCGGTCCTCGATCTGCAGCTCGGGTTCCCCGACGAAGGGACCCTGCCGACGAGTCGCACCGAGCGCGTGGCCTACGACCTGACCGCCGACGGCTTCGGCCCGGGCGTCAACGGCCCGCTGGTGGTGGCCGTCGACATCTCCACCGACGCGACCGTCGTCGATCCGCTCGCTGCGGCGATCGCCACCGACCCGGGTGTGGCCGCCGTTGCTCCTCCCGAGGTGGACGAGGCCTCCGGCGTCGCCACGATCGTCGTGGTGCCGAACTCGTCTCCGCAAGACGCTGCCACGTTCGAGACGGTGCAGCGACTCCGCAGCGACGTGTTCCCCTCGGTCCTCGCCGGCAGCGCCGCGACGGCGCACGTTGGCGGCCAGACCGCCAGCTTCGGCGACGTCGCCAACCGCGTCACCGAACGACTCCCGTGGTTCATCGCGGCGGTCGTGCTGCTGTCGTTCCTGCTGCTGATGGTGGTGTTCCGGTCGATCCTGGTGCCGCTGAAGGCGGCGCTCTTGAACCTGCTGTCGATCGGTGCCGCCTACGGCGTGCTGGTGATGGTGTTCCAGTGGGGGTGGGGCAAGGACCTGATCGGTCTCGAGGGGCCGGTGCCGATCGTGTCGTTCATCCCGATGTTCATGTTCGCCGTGCTCTTCGGGCTGTCGATGGACTACGAGGTGTTCCTGCTCTCACGGGTCCGCGAGGAGTACGTGGCCACCGGCGACAACGACGCCTCGGTGATCAACGGCATCGCCAGCACGGCTCGCGTGATCACGTCGGCGGCGCTGATCATGATCTCGGTGTTCGCCGGCTTCGTGCTCGGCGACGACCCCGTCATCAAGATGATGGGCCTCGGGCTCGCCGTGGCGATCCTCGTCGACGCCACGATCGTGCGGATCGTGCTGGTGCCGGCGACGATGAAGCTGATGGGCGACGCCAACTGGTGGCTGCCCGGCTGGCTCGATCGTCTCCTGCCGAGGGTCGACATCGACGGCGAGACCAACCTCCCCGACCCCGAGATGGAGCCGGTTGCGCCCGGCGACGCAACTGCCGACGAGCGCGAGTTGGTCGGCGTCTGATCGATCGGTGCGGGGGCGAGCGAATGACCCCACCCGTTTGTGTGAGCGACAACGTCGAAGGGACGGATCATCGCTCACGCAAGAATCGAAAGGCCGATTTGTGTGAGCGTCAAGGTCGGGTACAGCGATTGTCGCTCACACAAATTCGGGGTGGAGGGGTCACGCGACGCCGAGGCGCTTCGCGGCACGTCTGGCCGCGGCGGGGCCCGCAAGCAGGCGAAGCAGGATGAGACCGTCGATCACGGCGATCGCGGCTTCGGCCTCGGCTCGGCGTTCGTGTGCACTTCCAGCGAGGAACAGCATCACCCAGTCGATCCACGCCTCGATCAATTGCGGCACCAGGGTTGCGAACGGCGCCCGCCCCGTCGCGGCGAGGCCGTTCGCCTCGAAGAAGAGCGCAAAGATCTGGTCCGTCTCGTCACGGGCGAGTACGGGCCAGGCCATTCGAGCGAGTTCGAGGTGATTGGTGGCCGGCGTCGCGAACGCGGCGCCGAGGGTCTCCTGCAGCTGGAGCCCCATCGACATCACGACCTCGGTGATCAGGTCGTCCTTCGTCGGGAAGTAGTACACGACCGTGCGGTCGTTGATGCCGAGCCGCTTGGCGACGCGTCCGAACGTGAGCTGGCTGAGCCCGTCGTTCAACGCCGCGGCGAGCGCCCCGTCGAGAATCTCCTGTTTGGTGTGTCGGTAGCCCATCCCGCCCTTGACTGTAGTGATCACTACGAATAGAGTCTGAAGTCGTCACTACAGATCATGCCAAACCGCAGCGCCCCCGCAGCGACGGCACGACCCGAGGAGTTCGAGATGACCGGCACCCCACTCAGCCCGACCGAGACCGTCGAGGCGGTCCTCGAGGCATTCGTTGCGATGGACTTCGACACGGCGTTGACCTTCCTCGCCGACGACTGCGAGTACACGAACATCCCGATGGGAACGGTGCGCGGCCATGCCGGGGTTCGCGAGGTGCTCGGCCCGTTCTTCGCGCCGATCCACGAGAACGAGTTCCTGATCCTGCGCCAGGCCGCCGGCGGCCCGGTCGTGTTCATGGAGCGTCTCGATCGTCACCGGCTCGACCACGGCTGGCGTGAGCTCCCCGTCAACAGCGTGTTCGAGGTCCACGACGGGCTGATCACGGTCTGGCGTGACTACTTCGATCTCGCCACCGCCGCCACGATCCACGACCCGTCTGCTGCCTGACCAACCCCAATCCACCTGGAGACCTGATGTCCACGATGACCCCCGCCGAAGCATCCGACCTGTTCCGCCGCGAGCCGGACCGATTCCTCGATGTCGGCGCCGGTGAGGTCGCCTACCGCGTCGTCGGCTCCGGCCCCGACGTCCTGTTCGTCCACGGCTGGCCAGTCAGCGGCGCGACGTTCCGCAAGCTGCTGCCGCACCTCGTCGACCACGTCACGTGCCACCTGATCGACCTGCCGTCCGCAGGTTCCAGCCGGTTCGACGCCGACACGCCGATGTCGATCCAACAGCACATCGAGTCGGTGCGGCGGGTGGTCGATCTCCTCGAACTCGACCAGGTCGCGGTGGTCGGCCACGACAGCGGCGGGATGATCGCCCGTCACGCCATGGTCGGCGACCCGCGCCTGCGCGCGATGGGGCTGATCAACACCGAACCGCCGGATCCAAGCTGGCGGTTCAAGTCGTTCATCGCGTCGCGACACCTTCCCGGCCTCAGCGCCGGACTCGGATGGGTGGCCGGACAGCCGCGCCTCGTGCGGTCCAAGGCGGTGTTCGGTGATGCGTTCGCCGACCGCTCACTGCTCGGCGGCGAGTTCGCCGAGTTCTTCCTCGCTCCGTTGCACGAGGTTCCCGCTCGCCGGGACGCAGCGGTGAGGCTGCTGCGCTCGTTCGACATGAAACACGTCACCGATCTCACCGACATCCATCGTCGGCTCGACGTGCCGGTGCAGTTGGTGTGGGGTGACAAGGACCCGTTCTTCCCGGTCGACCGGGCCCGGGCGATGGTCGTCGAATTCCCCGACGCGAAGATCGAGGTCATCCACGGCGCCGGCCTGTTCTCGCACGAAGAGCGCCCCGCCGATGTCGCTCGGGCGCTGTTGCCGACGCTCACCGGCACTCGGTGACCAACTCGTCGTACGCCGACAACTCTGCCTCTCCTCGGTGCACTCGCACTCGGCAAGGATGGGCCGATGCAACCGGGACGAATCGCACACGTCGCCGAACTGGGAATGCTGACGCTCGACGGCGACGTCGAGATTGCGGGATCCGACCCCGCCCTCACCACGCCCTGGCCGGTCGGTGAGATCGCAGCGGTCGCGCTGGCTCGTTCCGGGGTTGCAGCGGCTCGACTCGCTCGACGGGCCGGTGGTGCTCCTGGGCCCGTGCGAGCCAACGTCGAACATGCGGCGGCGGCGACGATCGGCTTCGCGGTCATGCGCGTCGACGGCGAGTCGATGGCGCGCACGAACGCCGACAATCCGTGGGTGGGTCGCTATCGGTGCGCGGACGGACGGTGGATCCATCTTCACGGCGGGTTTCCGGCGCTCGCCGAACGTATGGCGTCGCTGCTCGACGTGCCTGTCGGGGCCGACGAGGCGACGATCGCGGCGGTGGTGAGCGGGTCGGAGTCGGCCGCGCTGGAGGACGCGATCGCGAAGCGGCGCGGCTGCTCGGTGATCATCCGCACCGAGGACGAATGGCGCGAACACGAACAGGGCCAACTCGTGCACACCTGGCCGACCGTCGTGGTCGGCACTCGCGGCGTGGCTGCGTCGACGAGATGGGCGCCGTCGGCGACTCGGCCGCTCGACGGGCTGCGCGTGCTCGACCTCACCCGGGTGCTCGCCGGCCCAACCTGCGGGCGCACGCTCGCAGCGTTCGGCGCCGACGTGCTCCACGTGCGAGGACCCAACGTCCCGGTTGTCCCCGCGTTCGTCGTCGACACCGGCCACGGCAAGCGGCAGGCGCACGCAGATTTTGCCGATGCGCATTCGTTGGCTGCACTGCGTCAGGTTGCGCTCGAGGCCGACGTGGTCGTGCAGGGCTACCGGCCGGGCGTCGTTGCTCGGTATGGCCTCGACGAGGACTCCCTGCGGGCCGATGGTTTCGCCGGGGTCTTCGCCTCGGTATCTGCGTTCGGCCACGACGGACCGTGGGCTGATCGCGCCGGGTGGGAGCAACTGGCCCAGGCGACGAGCGGTCTGTGTCTGGACCCGCTCGGCGTCGACAAACCGGTGATGCTTCCGTGCGCTGCGACCGACTACGTCACCGGCTTCGTGATGGCTGCGGGGGTCATGGAGGCCCTCGATGCATCCCTTGGCGATGGCGATGCTCGACGTGTCGACGGCTCGCTCTGTCAGACCGCGGCGTGGATCCTGCGCGTCGGCCGACTCGACGAGGTCACGAGTCCCTCGGGGTTCTCACCGCCGCTGCTGCGATCACGCACCGGCTTCGGCGTTGTCGACCACCTCGGTCCGTGCGTCGAGATCGACGGACTCGACGTCGGCTGGTCGCATCCCACCACACCGCTCGGGGAGGGAACATTGTCGTGGTGAATTCCTTCGATTTCTCCGCCGACCTCTGGCGCTACGCCGGGAAGGCGGCCTGGTACTTCGTGACGCTGCCGCACGACGTCGCCGACGACATCGACGAGATCACCGGTGACACGCGGCGCGGGTTCGGATCGGTGCGCGTCGAGGTGACCGTCGGCGCCACGACGTGGAAGACGTCGATCTTCCCCGACACCAAGTCGGAGTCGTTCGTCCTCCCCGTGAAGAAGTCAGTGCGGGTCGCCGAGGATCTCGACGACGGCTCGCCCGTCGCGGTCCGTCTCACGCTCGTCGACCGCTGACGTCCACGTTGTGCCCGGCACGTCGTGGACATCGCATTCCGCGCAGTGACTTTTGCCCCTGGGGGTATCGCTGTGGCGGGCAGACACTGGAGTGCAGGCCGTGTCGGCCGAGGACGGGAGTGTCATGCAAGGGCGAAGTCGCAACGTGCCGATCATCGCAGCGCTGATCGTCGGCATCGGGATGATCGTTGCGCCGTTCGTGTTCCAGATGTTCGGGAGGGCGCCGCTCGGTGGCGACATGATCGACGACTTCGAGCCGTACATGACGATCGAAAAGGTCGAGCAGTTCCGCGGATACCTGGAGGAGATCGACGCCGCCAACACCGAGTCGATCGAATCGCTCCGCGTCGCGCTGGTCGAGTCCGGCGCCGTCGCCGAGGCGGACTACGACGCCGTGCTCGCCTCGGTCGTCAACCTGAACGAGCAGTGGCCGGCGGTCGACGCCGACATGACCGATCTGATCGATCGCATGGAGGGAAATCTCGACAACTACGCGGCCGTCGCCGCGCTCCCGCCCTTCCCGATGTTCCCGTGGTTCTTCGTCGTCCCCGGCGCGTTGATCGTCGTCGCCGCTGGCGTTGCGCTCTATCAGCGACGCACTCCGTCGAACCGTGCTCGCCCCGCCCTCTGGGTTCTGTTCGGCTTGGGCATCGCCGTCGCCGCCGCACCGGTCGCGTTCCAGATGTTCGACCGAGCCCCGCAGGGCGCCGACATGATCGACGACTTCCGCCCGATGATGACCCGCGAGCGCGTCCAGGCCGTGCAGGGCTACTTCGTCACGCTCGGCGCTGCCGAGGGGCAGCTGCGAGCGAACGCGCTGCCGCTGCTCGTCGAAGCCGGCGGCGACCCGACCGAATTCCCCGCGATCAGTCAATGGTCCACCGACTGGCCGACGATCCTCACCAACTTCAACCCGATGGTCGCCACGATGAGCGACAACGTCGACAACTACGAAGCCGTCGACGCCCTGCCCTCGTTCGATCTCTTCCCCTGGTTCTTCGTCATTCCCGGCGCGCTCGTCGCGATCCTGGCCGTGGTGGCCATGCGCTCGCGTCCGTCGGCCGCTGATGACGTCGCATCTTCCCCCAACAACCCGGTCTCGGCCGGCAAGGAGTCATCATGACCAACCACCTCACCCAGCGGCGCCTCCTCGCCGCGCTCGCCGCGACCACCCTGGTGCTGGCCGCATGTGGGAGCGACGACGATGCCAGCAGCGACACCGACGCGACCACGGAGGAGACGGCCGCACCCGACGTGACCGAGACGACCGAGGCGATGACGGAGGAGACCGCCCCGCCTGCGACCGAGGCCCCGACCACCGAGCCGGCAGCGACGTTCGAGGGTGACCTCGTGGGCCTGTTCTCGATCGACGACGCCGTGTGTGACGCGGCCGACGTCAGTGGCTCGTACTTCCGGATGCTCCAGCCGGATGGCAACTACATCCCGAACTCCGACTCGGCGTGCGTGGACGTCACGTACTCCGGGCTGACCGCCGGAACCGACGGCGGACTCGTGACCGGGGCGTATCAGGAAGCGCCCGATCCCGCGTTCGACGACACCGGAAACGCAACCGCCGATGCGATCTTCGCTCCGGTGACGTTCTTTGCCGTCGCGTTCGCCGGCGCAACCGACGCTGCAGAAGCGATGCCGATGCTGACCGCCACCGACGGCGTGCTCACCGGTGACGTGTCGGCGTTCACCGCGTACTACGGCGGTGGGAGCTTCAACCAGGGAGCGCCGAAGCCCGATGGCAGCGGCGACGCCCCCATGGGCACCATCGACCCCGAGACCGGTGCCTACGTGCTCGACTGGACCAGCCTGATCTCCGGAGGCTCGTTCGACGGATTCACGGGCGTGTGGCACCTCGAAGGCACGTTCACTCCGAACTCCTGAACGACGACGGTTCGACGCGAGACGCAGGGACACCCCTGCGTCTCGTCGCGTCGTCGATACGTCACCGATCCGCCACCATCACTAGGTTTGGAACGTCCGCCGAACCTGGGAGAAGCAAATGGCCGGTCTCGAATCCACCCCCGACATGTACGACCTCCGGATGTCCGAGGGCGTCCGCCCGCTCTACGACGCGGTGAAGAAGTTCATCTACACCGAAGTCGAGCCGATCACGGCGGAGTTCTTCCGCCTCGGCCAGGGCAGAGCCGACCACTGGGGCTACGGCGAGGGCCAGCTCGAACTGCTCGAGTCCGTGAAGGACAAGGCCAAGGAACAGGGTCTCTGGAACTTCTTCCTGCCCGATGCCGAGACGGGGGAGGGACTCTCCAACCTCGATTACGCCTACATCGCGATGGAGCTCGGCAAGAACCCGCTGGCGTCGGAGTCGATGAACTGCGCCGCACCCGACACCGGGAACATGGAGGTGCTCGAACGAGTCGGCACGCCCGAGCAGAAGGCGAAGTGGCTCGAGCCGCTGTTGCGGGGCGAGATCCGGTCGGCCTACGCGATGACCGAGCCCGACGTCGCGTCGTCCGATGCGAAGAACGTGGCGTGCAAGGCCGTGCGTGACGGCGACGAGTGGGTGATCACCGGCGAGAAGTACTACATCTCCGGCGCCGGCGACCCGCGTTGCAAGATCATGATCACGATGGTCCAGACGAGCCCGGACGGGCCGCCGCACCTTCGCCAGTCGCAGATCCTGGTGCCGATCGACACGCCGGGCGTCGAGATCGTCGGCCCCATGCACGTGTTCGGCAAGGACGACGCGCCGCACGGCCACATGCACCTGCGCTTCAACGACGTGCGTGTGCCCTACGAGAACATCCTGCTCGGCGAGGGTCGCGGCTTCGAGATCTCGCAGGTGCGTCTCGGCCCGGGCCGGATCCATCACTGCATGCGATCGATCGGTGCGGCCGAACGGGCGCTCGAGCTGATGGTCAAGCGTGGCCTCACCCGTGAGGCGTTCGGCAAGCGCGTCAGCAACCTCGGCAAGAACGTCGAGATGATCGCCAAGTCGCGCATCGAGATCGAGTCGATGCGCCGCATGGTGCTCACCGCGGCGAAGGCGATGGACGAACTCGGCAACGCCGAGGCTCGCGTCTGGGTCAGCGCCATCAAGGCGATGGTGCCGATCCGCGTGTGCGAGATCATCGACAACGCCATCCAGATCCACGGAGCCACCGGCGTGTCGCAGTGGACGCCGCTCGCCGACATGTACACCTCGCAGCGCACGCTCCGTCTGGCCGATGGCCCCGACGAGGTCCACTGGTTCGTCGTCGGTCGCTCCGAGATCGCTCGTTGGGAAGAAGAGGGTGGCAACACCTACGACCCGAAGGCCGAGTACCTCTCGCGCACCGACGACGTCAAGGACGGCATCTTCTCCGGTCCCTGATCCCCACCCGCGATGAGTGGAACCGCCGTATCCGGTCGGTTCGCTCATCGGTGGGTTCGAACGGATGGTTGCGATGATCGAAATCGCCGTATCCGGTCGGTTCGCTCATCGGTGGGTTCGAACGGATGGTTGCGATGAGCGAAACCGCCGTATCCGGTCGGTTCGCTCATCGGTGGGTTCGCACGGATGGTTGCGATGAGCGAAATCGCCGTATCCGGTCGGTTCGCTCATCGGTGGGTTCGCACGGCGGGTGTGCGGGTCAGTAGCCGGTGCCGCAGAACGGCGTCGGTCGGACGGCGAACAGCGCGTCGAGGCGTCGCACGACGTCATCGCTCGCCTCGACGGCGCCGCATGAGGCGAGGTCGTTCCACGAGACGGCACCGAGATAGGCGGCCGACAACGTCGCGATGTCGACCGTGACGTCGGCCGAACCATCGGTTTGCTCCGAGCCGGCGCTCGACACCGTCCATGTCGCGCAATTGTCGGCGAACAGTGGATCGTGCACCTCGATGACGACCGCCGAGTCGACTGGCCCGTACGTCCGTGCGGCCAGCGCCGCGTCGACGTCGAGGATCCGAACCCACTGGTCGTCCAGACGTTGACGGGTTTCGTAGGCGCGCGAGTCGTGCATCGCCCGTCGGACCGGTTCGTCGACCGGACGAACCGCCGCCTCCCAGCTGACGATGAGATCGATGTCGAGCAGAAACCGCCAGAGTTCGATCTCGACTGCGGGTGTCGATCCCCAGAGGTCGCGAACCTTGCCCTCGCCGACGGGATTGGTTGCGAACGACTCGTCCCAGTCGACGTCGTAGAACACGAAGCCGTCGTCGACACCGTTCGCGTCGGAGTGCACCGCCACGAACGACCCCTTGCCGAAGGGCGTGTCGGTGGGCAGCGTCGCCTCCTTCAGCGTCCGTTTCCACCACCAGCCGGGCCGACTGATCGAGCCGACCCGCCATCGAGAAACCGCCTCGTAGAGCGGCGGCACGGTGTCGAGCACGTCGTCATGCGACAACAACCGAACCGAACCCGGCGACGCAGGCACTCGCCACGGTTTGGCCGCTCGTGTGGTCACGAGCGCTGCGATGGCGTCGGTGGCGAGGCCGAATCCGTAGCGCCGGTAGATCGAGGTTTCGCTGGCGTGCAGTGTGGCCAGCACGTTGCGGCGCTCGCGTGATTCGACCAGCAGGCGGTGCATCATCTGTGTGAGGAGGCCCCGTCGAGTGTGTGTTGGCAACACGCCCACGCGGGTGACGCCCGCGGTTTGTACGCGGGCACCGCCTGGGATCGTCGAGTCGAAGCGGAAGGCGCTGACACTGCCGACGCAGCGGTCGCCGTCCCACGCCGCGAGGGCATCGCTTTCGTTCCACGACTCGGTGCCGGCCTCGAACGTCGCGTCGTTCACCGGCCCGCTGAGCAGCGCGACACGGAACGTGTTGATCACCGCTCGTCGTTCGTCGATGTCCACCGGCCGGATGTCGTAGTCGCTCACCCCCGCACGTTGCCACACGAGTCGGCCGCCGCCCGCCCGGATTTCCCCTTGCGATGAGTGAAGTGACCGGGTACGGAGGTTTGGCTCATCGTTGGTGGTGTGGCTGGGTCCCCGATGAGCGAGGCGACCGGATACGGCGGTTTGGCCCATCGTTGGTGGTGTGGCCGGGTCTGCGATGAGCGAGGCGACCGGATACGGAGGTTTGGCTCATCGTTGGTGGTGTGGCCGAGTCTGCGATGAGCGAGGCGACCGGATACGGATGTTTGGCTCATCGTTGGTGGTGTGGCCGAGTCTGCGATGAGCGAGGCGACCGGATACGGATGTTTGGCTCATCGTTGGTGGTGTGGCCGGGTCTTCGATGAGCGAGGTGACCGGATACGGCGGTTTGGCTCATCGCATCGCCGGCGCGCGGCGCTGGTCGTGGTCAGACGGCGAGGAGGTCGCGGGCGCCGGTGTCGCTCGACGGGTGACGCAGCTTGCTCATCGCTCGCGCTTCGATCTGGCGGATGCGCTCGCGGGTGAGGTTGAAGTGCTCGCCGACCTCTTCGAGCGTCCGCGGCTCGCCGCGGTCGAGGCCGAAGCGGAGCTTGAGGATCTCGCGTTCGCGTTCGTCGAGTGGGGCGAGCAGTCGCGAGATCTCGTCGGGCAGCAGTGCGGTGGCGGCGACCTCGAAGGGTGACTCGGCCGAACGGTCCTCGACCACGTCGCCGAGTTCGGCGTCGCCGTCTTCGCGCAGCGGCTCCGACAGCGAGAGGGGCTCGGCGGCGAAGCGCAGCGCCTCGGTCACCTTGTCCTCGGGCATCTCGACTTCCTTGGCCAGCTCGGACAGCGTGGCGGGTCGGCCGTACTTCAGCTCGAGGCGCGAGCGCGCCTTCTGCAGGCGGGCGAGCGTGTCGCCGGCGTGAACCGGGAGGCGGATCGTGCGGCCCGTGTTGGCGATGCCGCGGGTGATCGCCTGGCGAATCCACCAGGTGGCGTACGTGGAGAACTTGAAGCCCTTGCGCCAGTCGAACTTCTCGACCGCGTGCATGAGCCCGAGGTTGCCCTCCTGGATGAGGTCGAGCAACGGCAGACCCGAGGCCTGGTACTTCTTGGCGATCGACACGACGAGTCGCAAGTTGGATTGGACGAACTGGCGCTCGGCCTCTTCGCCCTGACGGGCGGTGCGCCGCAGCTCACGCTTCTTGGCGGCGGTGAGTTCGCCGCCGGCATCGAGCTGCGCGATGGCTTCGTTGCCTGCTTCGATGGCCTTCGCGAGTCGTACCTCGTCGTCTTTCGTCAGCAGCGTGTACTGCCCGATATCGGTGAGGTAGAGACGGACGAGGTCTTCGTCGTCCCGGTCGACGCGGTCTTTGGCCACCTGGTGCTCCTACTGTGTTGATTCAACGGAGGCGATGACCGTGGTCGGTGCCCCCGTGGAGGATTCGGCGTGCGAGTGTGTCCACTGACGGTGTTTGCAGATGAGGTGCACAACATCCGACATGAGACGCAGGTCACGATACCGACGTCGTCGGATCCACCAACCACATGACGACAACCGACATGAGATATCGCAGCCGGAGATGAAGAGGAGCAAGGGATCGCCATGGGTGATGTAGCACGATCCGACGGTCCCGAGGCCCGCGACCACGGCGAGCCAGGGGAGATCGACCTGACCATCGTGACGTTGCGGTTCGACGCGGCTGACGATGCGGCGCTGCTCGCGGTGTTGTCGAAGTACGTCGTGCTCGCGCGGATGCACGATGGCTGTCGCAACATCGATCTCTGCTCCAGCGTGACCGAGCCTGGCCGTCATCTGCTCGTCCAGAAATGGGCCACACCGGAACACCAGCGCCGACACTTCGACTCCGACGTCATGGTCGACATGGCACGATCGTGCGTCGGGCTCTTGGCGACCCCGCCGGAGATCGACCTCTGGGAAGCGACCAGCGCCCACGACCTTCGGTGAGAACTTGGTGACGGGGCAACACCAACGAGGGCACCTGCGCGCCGTGCGAAGGTAGAATCCCGTCACCATGTCAAATCCAGTGTTCAAAGAAGAAGCCTTCAACAAGGCCTCGCAGGACTTCCGGGCCACGCAGCCCGGGTGGGGAGCACCCGAGGCGGGCTCGCACGTCCAGACCCAGCCGCTCACCGACGGTCCGGTGTCGAGCTGGCAGAAGGCCATGACCCTCAACGGCGTCATCAGCGCGTCAGCCGTGTTGCTCGTCCTCCTCCTCGTGTCCGGCGCCTTCGGCTGGAACGCGGCGAGCGGTCCGACACTCCAGAACGGCATCGAGACGTACTCGTTCCCGCCGATGGCCTTCCTCGGCATCGTGATCGGCTTCGTCGCGGTCATCGCCGCCAACATGAAACCGAACCTGGCGAAGATTCTCGGCCCGGTGTACGCCGTCGCCTATGGCTTCGCGGTCGGCGCGATCTCGAAGGGCTACGAGACCTGGTACGACGGCATCGTCGTGCAGGCCGTGCTCGCGACCGCGTCGGTGTTCATGGTCATGCTCGTGCTGTACCGCACCCGCATCATCAAGGTGACCGACAAGTTCCGACGCACGGTCATCATCGCCACCTTCGGCGTGATGGCGCTCTACCTGATCTCGTTCGTCATCAGCCTCTTCGGCACGACGCTGCCGTTCCTGAACGGCGACAACATGGTCCTGAGCATCGGGTTCTCGCTCTTCGTGTGCGGTCTCGCGGCGGCGAACCTGGCGCTCGACTTCGACTTCATCGAGCGTGGCATCGCATCAGGTCTGCCCAAGAACTACGAGTGGGTCGCCGGTCTCGGCCTCGTGGTCACACTCGTGTGGCTGTACCTCGAGATCCTCCGCCTGCTGTCGTACCTGCGCAACTGACCGCAGCGGCACGCTGATCAGACGGTCGGCGCGCCGACATGAATCGAACCCCATCTCCCGACGGCGGCAGTCTCATCGAGGCGGCCGCCGTCGGCGTTGTCGGGGCGGCGCTCGGCGCTGCTGTCGGCGCACCGCTCGGGTTCGGTGTGTCCCTCGGTGCGGTCGGAGCCGCGAACGGGCTGATCACCGGATGGCGACGCGTCTACGACTGGGGGTGCTCGAGCGGTCCCATCGGGTTCGTCCTCGACTCCACCTGGGCGCTGCCGATGACCGCGGCGGCGCTGACGTCGCAAGCGCTCGGCGTGGTGCGCGGCGCTCCGGGCTACGACGCGTCGCTGAGTCGGCGATCGAATCGCATGGTGTTCCGACGCGGGTTCGTTCCTCGGCGCGGGTTCGCGATCACGGTGGGCAACGTGGTGAGCGGGGCCGGCGACACGTCGCTACCGCGCCGTCGCAAGCTCGTGACCGACCACGAGGACGTCCACGTCTGGCAGGGGCGTTGGTTCGGCCCGTTCTATCCCCTGCTGTACGGCGGATGGATGGTCGCCGGCGGAGGTGTGGGCATCGTCGTCTGGCTCACGCGCCGGCGCGGCGATCCGTTCACCCGCGTCGTCGAGTCGTGCGCGTACTACCTCAATCCGTTCGAGTGGTGGGCGTACAGCCGAGACGACCATTGGCCGCCGTCGGGCAAGGTCCGAGGCCTCGGCTGGCGCAAGCCGATCGTGCGGCCGCTGCGCCGGCCAGTCGGACCCTCCGACACCTGAGCCCCGGCGCACAAACCCAGCCCGTTTGCGTTGCATTTTCGGTGACCCGGGTCACCGAAAATGCAACGCAAACGTGGTGATGCGTGCGTGGGTGATGCGTGCGTGGTGATGTCAGCGCACTCGGGCGAGGAGGTCGATCAGTGCGGCGTTGAACTCGGCGGGGCGTTCCTGCTGGGTCCAGTGTCCGGCGCCGTCGATGAGGATCGACCCGCGATACTCGGGCAGCTGGGCGTGGGTGTCGTCGATCGTGTCGAGTCGCCCGGCGATCACGCCGTCCCGAGTGCCACCGATGAACGCGCACGGCATCGATGGCGGCGGGAGGTCCTTGGTCAGGTCGTAGTCGGCGTCGAGATTCCGGTACCAGCTCAGCGGTCCGAAGAACCCGCTCGTGACGAACTCGTCGGTGTAGGTCGCGAGGTCGTCCGCGGTGAGCCACGCGGGCACCCCGTCGGGCACATCGGCGCCACGAGTGATGGCGTCGAGGAAACCCGTGCCTTCCATCGGCGGGAGCGGATCGGGTGGCGGTCCGAACATCTCACCGGATCCTCCCCACAGCGTGAGGCGCATCGTCTCGGCGACGTCGGCCTCCAGCTCGGCCTCGGCCGGGCCGACGTCCTGGAAGTAGAGGATGTAGAAGAACCGGTCCCCGGACAGCGCCCGGAACAGATCGGTCGGTCGCGCCGGCCAGTCGGTGTACGGCACGCTCACGTTGACGAGTCCGCGCACGCGGTCGGGATGCAGCCGCGAGAGATCCCACACCACCATCGATCCCCAGTCGTGGCCGACGAAGAGCGCATCGTCGGCGCCGACATCGTCGAGCAGCCCGACGAGGTCGGCGGCCAGATGATCGGATCGATATGCGCCGACGTCGGCCGGCGCGCTCGACGCGCCGTAGCCACGTTGGTCGGGCACGAGCACCCGGTAGCCGGCCGCCACGAGGGGGTCGACCTGGTGGCGCCACGAATGGGAACTCTCGGGGAATCCGTGCACGAGCACGACGACCGGATCGCCGGGCGTGCCTGCGTCGATCACGTCGAGTTCGACTCCGTTGGTGGCGATACGCCTGCGTGTCGTGGACATGGCCCGACTGTACGGATCCGGTGGGGGTCAGCCGCGAGCTGTGGCGACGACGGCGGCCCAGGCGAGGTCATCGGCGGCCCAGAGCGCATCGAACGCGGCGTCGACACCATCGTCGAAGCCGAACCTGTTGCGGTGGTTGTAGCGCCACCGCTGCTGGTTGGTCTCGACGCCCATGCGCGCGAGCCGTCCAGCGCAGTACGTGTCCCATGCAGCGTTCTCCGCAAGCGTGAGCTCGAGGTCGCCCGGCGCGTCGGTGAAGTCCGTGCGCATCCGATCGCGGGCGCGCAGCAGCATCCGGCCGAGCGCTTCTCGAGCGTCCTCGGCGCTGAACGACATCGGTCGTTTGCGATCCTCGAGGGCGCCGCTCTCAGCGTGCAGAGTGATCGTCGCATCGGATGACGCGGCGTCGATCTCCTCGTAGACCTTGGCCAGCGGTGTGGTCTCGTCGACGACGACGTGGATCGGGTTGGCGATCTCGAGGCGCTCGGCCAGTTCGGCCACGATCGCCGCGATCTCGCCGGCGTCGTACTTGACGAACGTGAACTCCGCAGGTGTGACGGTCACCTTCGCCGTCGAGGTCGGAGAGGCAGGGCTGGCTGTCACGTCAGGCGTCGGCGCCGACGCGCTCGCGGTACTTGCGCACCGCTTCCTTGCGCTCTTCCAGCGCCTCGGCATCCATCTGCGAGATCGTCTCCACCTCGTCGTCGGTGAATCCTGCGAGCTCGCGGAAGCGCTTCGCAAGGCTGAAGGAACTCTCGGCGCTCTCGCCGCGTGCGCCACCGAAGCTGAACAGCTTGTCGACGACCTGCTGGAACTCGAGTGCCTTGGTCCGGCGGTCGGGATCGTTGGCGGTCACCTTGCGCAACCAGTCGGAGCCCATCTTCACGTGGGTCACCTCGTCGGCGAGCATCCAGTCCTCGCAGAACTCGAGATACGGATCGCCGGCGACGTCGCCGAACTCCTTCATCTGGGTGAACACGTCGATGGCGAGGCCTTCGAGCGCCCGGTTGACGCCGGCCAGTCGGAGGATCGGATCGTTCGAGCACGCCGCTTCGAACAGCACGGTGTTCTCGGCGAACTCGCCGAGCTCGGTGCCCATCCAGTCGGACAGCTTGGCGCTGATCTCGACGTGGCGGGCCTCGTCCCACGCCTGGCGAGCCATGTCGAGCTTCAGCTCGAAGGGGACGGTGTCGTTGGTGCCGTCGCCGGCGGCGAAGTCGTGGGCGGTACGCCCGGCGCCTTCGAGCGCCTGGATCTCGCCGACCATGATCCCGTGCATCAGCCCGCGGGCTGCGTCGGACGCGTCGTGGCGTTCGGGCGTGAGGCGCTTGGAGGCGCCTCGGCTCTTCGCCGACGACTCCTTCACGTCGATCGCCGTGCGACCGTCCTTCATCCGTTCGGCCATGTTCGTCTGCACGAACCGCTCGTCACGAGCGAGGTCTTCTACCGGAAAGAACTGACGCATCAGGCGCCCCCTTCAGTCGTGGTCGTATTCCCCGAGCCGATGCTATCGGGCCCGGTGATGCCCCCTGCTGCAACCATCAGCGCTTCGAGTTTGGCCTGATGGTCGGCGGCGCGGCGGACGTGATCGGGTGTGGTGATCAGCGATTGCAGCAGCATCTCGCCGTCGCGCCAGTCGTCGAACTCGTCCTGCAGGATGAAGTTGATCGACCGGATCGTCGGTGCGTCGGTGATCTCGCTGGTGTTGTTGCGGTGGTACGTGTACGCCGCGATGAACCGTGGGATGAGCACCCGGTACACGCCCACCAGCTTCTCGATGGTGAGCTCGGGTGCCTCGGGCTCCGTCATCGCCTCGATGAATCGCTCCATCGCATCGTTGGCTGCGACGGTGAGCCGTTCGGGCTTCATCTCGCGTAGCTCCGGGAGCCGCTTGTGCCAGAGGTCGGCGTGCCAGGCGTGGTGGTAGCAGTGTGTGCCGAGGCGCATCTTGACGTCGAGTTCGGGGACGGTGGCCACCCAGCCGCCCAGCGCCTCGAACAGCTTCATCTCGGTCCACTTGTAGTTGCCGACCCGGCGTGCGGTCTCGTCGACGCTGAACGATCCCGGGATGTCTCGACGGTCCCACGGTGCGAATGGTGGGCGTGCCGTCGACTCGATCTGGCTCGTGTCCGTCATCCGCGCGACGCTAACGAACCCGCCCGCACGCCCTCCGACCGGAGCTGCGATGAGCGAGGCGACCGGATACGGCGGTGTGGCTCATCGTTGTGGGTCTGGTCGGTGCTGCGATGAGCGAGGCGACCGGATACGGCGGTGTGGCTCATCGTTGTGGGTCTGGCCGGGTCGGTCAGCGGATGGAGCGGCCGGCAGCCCAGGTGGCCTCGGCGGCGCCGAGGTCGGTGGCCGGTTCGCCGTCGGCGATGTACTCGAGCAGCATTCCGCGCCACGGGCCCGTCGCCTCGAGCTTGCCGAGGATCGCACTCACGCCCCACACCACCCGGTCGAGGATCACGAAACTCGGCGGCATGTTGAGCTGCTCGATCACCGGGCCGTGCGGGCCCTGCACGTCGAAGATCTTGGCGATCGTCTCGCGCATCCAGTCGCGGGTGAACGTGAACTCGTCGGTCAGGTACGGGATGTACGGGCTCGACACGTAGTCGTACACCAGTGCCGGATCGAGGCCATGTCCTTCCGGGAGGAACTTCGAGCGCACCATCTCGCGAACCAGCAATTCCGGGTCGCGTTCGATGATGATCGCGTCGACGGTCGGACGCAACGTCTCCCACTCGCCTGGCGACCACCGCTTCACGAGCCCGTAGTCGAGGAACGAGACGCTGCCGTCGTGGTGGAACTTGTAGTTGCCGGGGTGCGGGTCGCCGTTGAAGATTCCGTGGCGCATGATCGCGCCTTGCGCGAACCGCCAGATGACCTCACCGGCGCGCTGCTTGGTCTCGTACGACTCGGTGGTGCGGAACTGGTCGAACGTCATCCCGTCGATCCACTCGGTGGTCAGCACCCGCCCGCTGCTCAGCTCCGGCACGAGCTTCGGGATCCGCACCCACGGGTGGCCCTGGAACCGCGACTCGAACTCGGCGAGGTTGCCGGCCTCGATCGAGTAGTCGAGCTCCTCGCGCATCCGGTCGCGCAGCTCGTCGACGAGTCCCTTCGCGTCGAGGCCCTTGAGCATCATCGACGAGAACATGGCGTACATCACCTCGGCCGCGTCGAGGTCGCTCTCGATCGCCTCGTGCACGCCCGGGTACTGCACCTTGACGGCGACATCGCGTCCGTCGTGCGTGACCGCCCGATGGACCTGCCCGATCGACGCGGCAGCGACCGGCATGTCGGACCAGTCGAGGAACAGCTTCTCGGGGGGTTTGCCGAAGTCGCCCTTGACGACGTTTGCCGCCAACGTCGGCGCCATCGGAGCGGCATCGGCCTGCAGCGTGGCCAGTGCCTCTTGGGCCTCGTCGGGGAGCGCTTCGAAGATGAAGCTGATCAGCTGGCCGGCTTTCATCAGCACGCCCTTCATCTCGCCGAGTTCCTTGGCGACGTCCTCCGCCGTACGGATGGCGAACTGCTCGTCGAGCTGTGCCCGGCGCTCCTCGGCCGAGCCGATCCCGCGCACTCGTGACACCGCGTAGCGTGCCGAATTGCGCGCCGAGAGCTTCCACACGCGCGCCGATCGGTTGAACCTGCTGGTGAGCGGCGATTCCTTCGCCTTCTGCGCTGCGGCCGCGAGCCCGGCAGCGAGCGCCACGATCGATGCGATGCCGGCAACGGCCTTGCGTTGCATCAGGCTCGCCGAGCGGTCGGGTCGTCGGCGAGGACCTGTTCGGGGATCGGCGCGCCGGTCACCTCGTCGGTCCAGTACGTGCCGTCCGACAGACGTTCGAGCGCCCGTTCGACACCGGCGAGGTCGCGCTCGATCGCATCCAGATCGACCGGATCGCCCGCCGGGGCTGCTGGCGTAGGAGACGTGCCAGGCAGGTCGAGGACGTCGGGGGTCGGCTCGGGGGCGGAGTCGGTCACGGAGGGCGAGGCTAGTCGCTCGTCGGTGAGGGATCCCGCGGGGACGAGCGCCCTGCAATAGGGTTGGAGGCGTGGCCGCAGACCGCCGTCGTCGATCTCGGTTGGGTGACCTCCCGCTCGCTCTTGCGATGCTGGCACCGTCGGCGATCATCCTCGGGGTGTTCGTGCTCTATCCGCTCGGGCGAGCCGTGTGGCTCGGCCAGCAACGCTGCGACAACTTCGGCAACAACTGTGTGTCGCAGGGCTTCGGCCAGTACCTCGACCTGTTCCGCAGCAGCGAGTTCCAGAACGCGCTCGGTGTCACGATCCGTTTCGCGCTGATCACGGCGCCGGCCGGAGTGATCCTCGGCGTCGGCCTGGCCGTGCTCGCCGACAAGTACCTCCGCGGGATCGGCGCGTTCCGTGCGATCTTCTCGTCCACCGTGGCCACCTCGGTCGCCGTTGCCAGCCTGATGTGGTTGTTCCTCCTGCAACCCTCGGTCGGTGCGCTCGCCAACGTCGGATGGTTCAACTCGTTGTTCCCGTCGGTGAAGAGTCCCGGCTGGCTGCAGGACCCCGAGACCGCGTTGTGGGCGGTGAGCGCATCGAGCGTGTGGGCGAATCTCGGCTTCACTTTCATCCTCGTCACCGCCGGACTGCAGTCGATCCCGCGGGACCTCCACGAAGCCGCAGCTGTCGATGGCGCCGGGGGAATCCGCCGCTTCTGGTCGATCACGGTGCCGATGCTCGGCCCGACCCTGTTGTTCGTCGTGATCGTGTCGACGACCCGGGCCTTCCAGGCCTACGGCGAGATCGACCTGCTCACCGGCGGAGGTCCGCAGCCCACCAACCCGACCACCACCATCCCGTACTTCATCTACGGACAGAACTCGCCGATCCGCAACGATGTCGGACTGCAGGCGGGGGCCGCGGTGCTGCTGTTCCTGCTGCTGCTCGTGCTGTCGGGGCTGCAGCTCGCCGGAATCGGACGTCGGGTGCACTATGGCGATTGAACTCACCGATGACCTGACCATGCCGGTCCCGGGAGAGCTGGCCCGCGCAGCGCGGCGACGGCGCCCGATGCGCACGTTCGATCAACCGACCGGCGCCGGCAAGTTCGGCAGGTATGCACTGCTGTGCATCGTGACGTTCCTCGTGGTCTTCCCGATCTACACGACTGTCGTCGCTGCGTTGAAGCCCGGCAGTGAAGTGTTGAAGAACCCGCTGGTGCCGACCACGGTGACCTTCGATGTGCTGGTCGAGGCGTGGAACGAGGGAAATCTCGGTCGCTACCTCTTCAACTCGTTCGTCGTGGCCACGATCGTCACCGTCGCCCAAGTCGTGACGTCGGTCCTCGCCGCGTACGCCTTTGCGCTCCTCGAGTTCCCCGGCAAGCGCGCCATCTTCCTCGTCTTCGTGGCCACGTTGCTGGTCCCCGCCGAAGCCACGCTCGTTGTCAACCTCGACACGGTCGACGGCCTCGGTTGGCTCAACACCTACCAAGGCCTGGCGGTGCCGTTCCTCGCCACGGCGTTCGGCATCTTCCTGCTCCGCCAGGTGTTCCTGACCCTGCCGCGAGATCTGCGCGATGCCGCTGCCATCGACGGGGTCGGTCACCTCGGCTTCCTTCGCCACGTTGCCGTGCCGCTCGTGCGACCGACGATCGGCGCACTCGCGCTTTTCAGCTTTCTCGGAACCTGGAACCAGTACCTCTGGCCCAACCTGGTGATCAACGAGGCCGACATGAACACGGTCCAGAGCGGGCTTCGGCTGCTCAGCCGATCGACGCTGTCCGAACCGAACCTCGTGATGGCCGGCACGGTGATCGCCGCGATCCCGATCTTCGTCGCGCTCTTCATTTTCCAACGTCAACTCGTCCGCGGCCTCACTGCGGGCGCCGTGAAAGGATGACCTGATGTCCCCCCGCATCCACCATCGCTCGATCCGTCGTCGCCCGGTCCTCCGCCTCGCCGCGCTCGGTGTCGCCGCCGCCTCTGTTGCTGCTGCGTGCTCGTCCGGTGAGTCGGCGCTCGACATCGACAGCGGCGACCAGGCCGCCACGACCGACGCTCCGGACGCCACCACCGATGCCAGCGCGCCCGACGAGACGGCGCTCGCGTCGACGACGACGATCGCGCCGCTGTCGCAGTTCCCCGACTGCCCGACTGGTGCGCTCGATTCGGCCGCGGGTCCGGTGGAGATCACGTTCTGGCACGGCATGAACGACGTGCTCGAGGACTCGCTGATCGAGTTGACCGACGCCTACAACGCCAGCCAGGACAAGGTGAAGGTCACCCTGCAGAACCAGACCGGCTACGACGCGGCCATCGACAAGTACATCCAGTCGAGCCCCGACAGTCGGCCCGACATGATCCAGTTCCCCGAGTACACGCTGCAGACCTTCGCCCAGTCCGACACGTTGATCCCGATCGGTGCCTGCATCGAGGACAGCGGCTTCGACACCTCACCGTTCCTCGACCGGACCCTCGACGCCTACACGTGGCAAGGCGTGCAGTGGGCGATGCCGTTCAACGTGAGCAACCCGGTGCTCTACTACCTCAAGCCCAAGTTCGAGGCGGCGGGTCTCGACCCGGACGTCACGCCGATCACGCTCGAGGAGATGCGCGCGACGTCGCAGCAGATCGTCGACAACGCCGCCGCCACCTACGGCTGGGTGCTCGACTCGGGAACCGACTCAGGTGGCGGCTGGTTCCTCGAGCAGTGGTTCGCACGTGCAGGAGTGCTCTACGCCGACAACGACAACGGCCGCAGTGCGCCGGCCACCGAGGTGCTGTTCGACAGCCCTGAGGGCATCGAGGTGATGACGTTCCTGCAGGACATGATCAACGACGGTCTCGCCGTGTCGGTCGGCGACAACGCCAGCGGACAGGACATCTTCCTGAAGCTGATCGATCCGGCCGCCGACGGGGCGATGACGATCGGCACCAGCGCCTCGCTCGGCGGTGTGCTCGCCGCCATCGCGGGCGGACTGGCACCCGGGCTGACCGATGCCGATGTCGGCGTCGGACCCATGCCGGGCCCCAGCCCTGATCCGTCGGTGAACCTCGGTGGCGCGTCCCTGTGGATCGTCGACGGCAAGGGCGACGAGAAGTCCGCTGCGGCCTGGGACTACATCACGTACCTGATCACCGCCGAGGCCCAGTCGCAGTGGGCATCGCAGACCGGCTACGTCCCGATCCGCAGCGACGCCGTCGACATCGAGCCGTTGGCGGGCACCTACGCCGAGGACCCGAGGTTCCGGGTGGCCTACGACCAGCTGCTCGGTACGCCCGAGGGTGTGGCGTCATTGGCTCCCGTGCTCGGACCCCAGCGAGAGGTGCGCACCGTCACAGCGAATGCCACCGCTGCGATCTTCAACGGTGCCGACGTCGCCTCGACCCTCGCCGACGCTGCCACTCAAGCCGATTCGCTCATCGCGAGCTACAACCAACGCAACTGAACCCAACTCTGCCCGACCGGAGCCGACCCCGACGGACAGGGAGCGTCAGTCGGCGACGAGCGCGTTGATGGTGTCGACCGCAGCGTTCGAGAACTCGCCTCCCAGCCGAACCGTCGATTCGTCGCCGTGGTCGACGATGACCATCGTGCCGTAGGTGGTCGTCGTGAACAGCAACGCGAGCAGCCCGATGGGGAACAGCAGGATTGCGACCACGATCGTCCAGCCGGAGCGGTGACGCCACTGGACCTGGAGCACGTCCGCCGACAGCCAGTCCACGCTGTGGGCCCTCAACCGATGCAGATGGCCCGAAGCGGCAACCAACCAGGCGCGACCGTCGCCCGCCAGCCTGATCGTGGTGGTGTCGCCGACGATGACGGTCGATGACGGAGTGGCGAACCGCAGAACCACCACGACGATCACGACCGGAACCGCGATCACGATCAGGATGATCAGGAGTTCGGGACCTCCGGGCACTGGTCGAAAGCTACCCCGATCGACGCAGTCGCTCGCACAGGCGGCCGGTAGGGTCGGGCGCCATGGCTACAGCGTTCCCCCCGTTCGATGGTTCGGCTCCCAAGCAGCAGGACTTCAAGGAAGCTCCCGAGATGGGCATCGACCCGTCGAAGCGCTACACGGCGAAGCTCGACACGAGCCTCGGCGAGATCGTGATCGCACTCGACGCCCTCAAGGCGCCCAAGACGGTCAACAACTTCGTGTTCCTCGCGCTCAATCACTACTACGACGGCGTGATCTTCCATCGGATCATCAGCGGCTTCATGTGCCAGGGCGGCGATCCGACCGGCACCGGCCGTGGTGGCCCCGGGTACCGCTTCGAGGACGAACTCCCCAAGCCACGTGAATACCAGATCGGTTCGGTCGCCATGGCCAACGCCGGCCCGAACACCAACGGCAGCCAGTTCTTCATCGTGTCGGGCCCGTCCGGCGTCGGCCTGCCGCCGGCCTACAGCCTGTTCGGTCAGGTCGTGAAGGGACTCGACATCGTCGATCAGATGCAGAACGTTCCCACGGGTGGTGGCGACAAGCCGAAGACCGACGTCGTGATCAACGCCGTCGAGATCACCGTCGCCGACGACTGAAAACGGGTCGTTCCTCCAGCCCGACTCTGCGGGAACCAGCGTGGTTCCCGCAGACCCGGGCTCGGGGAACCGCTACGGTCCCGGCCGTGGCCGCGTCGGTGCAGCTCTCGAACGCGCAGGCGCGTCGGATCGCGCTCGGCGCTCAGGGATTCAACGATCCCCGACCGATCGGTCGCGTCGATCGTCGCCATCTCCGACGCATCGTCGATCGGATGGGGATCATCCAGATCGACTCCGTCAACGTGCTGGTGCGCAGCCAGGAGCTTCCGCTGTTCGCCCGCCTCGGTGCCCACCCGAGGACCCTGATCGACGATGCCACCGGGGCCGGCGAGCTGTTCGAGTACTGGGTCCACGAGGCCTCGCACGTGCCGACCGCCGACCATCACCTGTACCGCTGGCGGATGGCGTCGCCGCACCGGTGGGGCGCCTTTCGGCGACTGATGGCCGACCGTGCCGACTACGTCGAACAGGTCCTGCGACATGTCGAGACCGACGGGCCGGTCGTCGCCGGTGATCTCCGGCAGCGACAAGGACCCAAGGCGCCGTGGTGGGACTACGACGACGGCAAGATCGCGCTCGAGGCGCTCTTCCACGATGGGCGCCTCACTGGGTACCGTCGATCGAACGACTTCGCCAGGGTCTATGACCTGACCGAGCGGGTCATCCCGGCCGAACACCTGGCGATGCCCACGCCACCGGAGTCCGAGGCCCGCAAGGAGTTGCTCGTCCGGGCCGCGCGCCATCACGGCATCGCGACGTTCGAGGACCTCACCGACTACCACCGCCAACGCAACCCGCCGTGTCGTCCGCTCATCGCCGAACTGGTGGAGGAGGGGCGACTCGTCCCGGCTGATGTCGAAGGTTGGGTGAAGCCCGCCTACCTGCACCCCGATGCGGTCAGACCACGGCGAGTGAGTGCCCGTGCGTTGCTGAGCCCGTTCGATCCGGTGGTGTGGAACCGCGACCGCACCGAGCGGCTGTTCGGGTTCCGCTACCGCATCGAGATCTACGTCCCCGAGTCGAAACGGCAGTACGGGTACTACGTGTTGCCCTTCCTGCTCGGCGACGAACTCGTGGCCCGTGTCGACCTGAAGGCAGACCGCAAGGCGCGGCGCCTGCTCGTGCAGAGCGCGTTCGGCGAGCCGGGGATCGATGAGCGGTACGTCGCTTCCGAACTGGCCGCGGAGCTGACGTCGATGGCGCAGTGGCTCGGTCTCGACGACGAGATCGTCGTTGCGTCGCGCGGTGACCTCGCACCGACGCTGCGCGCGGCACTCAGCTCGCGCAGCCCCGCACGTTGAACACCGCACCGTCGATGTCAGCGAAGGTGACCGTGTACTCCTCGGCGTCGAGCGTCATCTCGACCTGGCTCACCGACTCGCCACCGCTCGTGGCGTCGAGACTCACGTCGACTCCGGTTTCGGGGTCGAACGTGCCGGTGTAGATGGCCGGCTCGATCCCTTCGGCCACGACCGTGACGAGGTTGCCGCCCGCCTCGGGATCGCAGTCGACCGCCACCAGCATCTCGCCCTGGCCCCCCTCGAGGAGAACCTCGTCATGCGACTCCGAGGTGATGATCGCATCGTTGAATGCGCTCCCGGTGCCACCTTCGGGCAGCTCGGGGGCCGGCTCATCGCTGCCGCACGCCCCAGCGCCCACGGAAAACGCGATGACGGCGCCGACGAGGGCGAGGCGACGACGAGCTGGCAGACCGGGTGTACTCATGGCCCCGACGGTACCGCCTGCCCCGGTTGGTCAGCAGGGCACATGGTCACGACCAAACCCCGTTTGCGTCGCGTTTTCGGTGACCCGTCCCACCCAAAATGCTGCGCAAACGAGGTGTGTACACGTGAATTCGGGCTCAGGTTGGGAGGCGTGAGGGGGCGGTGGCCCAGCGGAGGGTGCGGGTCACGACGTCGCCGGCGGGACGCAGGGCGAGCGCTTCGGACACCGGCAGCCACGGCAGACGCAACGGGAGGCGTGTCCAGGCGGGCATCAAGGCGACCGCGGCGCCGGCGATCAGGGCGTAGGGCGCCCGAGCGGCGAGCGGCAGCGGAGGCTGAAGGAGCAGGTAGCGCGCCGCAGCGCGGGCTTCGGTCGTCCCGCGCAGCTCCGGCCGAAACGCAACCAACCGGCTCCGCAGTTGCGCTTCCGACACGGGCGGATCGGTGACGCCGAGCGCTCGTGCGACCACCGCGGCCTCGGCGACGTACCGATCGCGGTCCGGGCCGACCAATGGTTGGTCGCCGTGACGATCATGGGCGGCGAGGAAGCTGTCGAGTTCGGCGATGTGCACCCACTCGAGCAGGTGCGGGTCGTTGGCCGAGTACGGCTCGCCATCGGTGGTGACCCCGACGACGCGGCGATGCACGCGGTGGACGCGATCGACCGCGCGTTGGGCCTGCGTCTCCGGCCCGAACGTGGTGGCGGCGAGGAAGTCGGCGGTTCGCTGCAGCCGTCCCCAGGGGTCGCTTCGGTAGTCCGAGTGCTGCGCAACACCGGCCATCGCCAGCGGGTGCAGCGATTGGAACAGCAGGGCCCGAAGCCCGCCGACGAACATCGACGAGTCGCCGTGCACGCGCCGAATCGGCGCATCGTCGGCGAACCACCCCGGCTCGTCACTGTCGAACAACTCGGCGTGCCGCACGGGCGCATCGGGGCCGACCACTCTGATCCGGACCTGCTCGCCGAGCCACGAACGGACGTCGAGCACCATTGGCCCATCGTGCCACGGCCTCGTGAGTACCATCCGGACGTGCCCGAAGAAATGCCGCCTGACTCCGACGCCGCCCCGGCGGACGGAGTGCCGTCGGATCGACGGGCTGGTCGGCCAGTCGACAGTTCGGGTCGCCCGCTGGAACGACGATCGACCGATCGCACGCTGCCGCGGTGGGTGATACCGGCTGTCGTCGTCTTCTGGGTCGGCTACCTGTTGACGTTCACCGACGCGTCACGTGTTCCACCGGCTGTCGTCGCTCCTGGTGCTGTTGCTCGTATCGGTGTTCCTCTCCTTGGCGATCGAGCCCGGGGTCAACCGCCTCGCCGCCCGCGGCTGGCGACGAGGGCGAGCGACGATCTCGATCCTGCTCGGTGTGCTCGCCGCATTCCTGATCTTCGCCGGTGCCGTCGGCACGCTCGTCGGGACGCAGGTCGCCGACCTGCTCTCGGAGTCCGACGCCTACATCACCGACACCGTCAACTTCCTCAACGACAACTTCGGCTCCAACATCGATCCGCAGGACGTGATCGAGGAGTTCAACGACCCCAACGGTCGCGTCCAGGAGTTCATCCAGTCGCAGAGCGACGAGGCGGTGCGACTGTCGCTGGCCGTCGTGGCGGTGATCTTCCAGATGCTGTCGGTGCTGCTGTTCACCTACTACCTGGTGGCCGACGGTCCGCGCATGCGTCGCGGGATCTGTTCGCGACTCAACCCGGCGCGTCAGGCCCAAGTGCTCAAGGCGTGGGAGCTCGCCATCACGAAGACCGGCGGCTACCTCTACTCGCGAGCGCTGCTCGCGCTGCTGTCGGCGTTCTTCCACTGGATCGTGTTCCAGTCGATCGGCACGCCCGCACCGGTCGCTCTCGCGCTGTGGGTCGGCCTGGTGAGCCAGTTCCTGCCGGTGGTCGGGACGTATCTCGCCGGGATCCTGCCCGTGCTGCTGACGTTGCTCGACTCGCCGCTCAACGCGCTCATCGTGATCGTCTTCATCGTCGTCTACCAGCAGATCGAGAACTACTTCTTCGCACCGCGCATCACCGCCCGCACGATGGAGTTGCACCCGGCGGTCGCGTTCGGTGCCGCGCTCGGCGGCGCGGCGCTCCTCGGCTTCGTCGGCGCCTTGCTGGCCCTGCCGGCGGCGGCCATGATCCAAGCGCTCGCAAGCGAATGGGGCAATCGATACGACGTGATGGACAGCCATCTGACGGCGGTGCCCGAACCCCGATCGTCACGGTCCTCCGGTGACCCCAACGCCCCGCCCGATGCGGGAGCGCCGACACCGGATCCCGCATGACCCGCTTCGACGGCCGGCTGGCACCGATCGCGGTCGCCACGCGCAACGGCCTCGA
Organism: Ilumatobacteraceae bacterium; assembly: GCA_963828415.1. Taxonomy (GTDB): domain Bacteria; phylum Actinomycetota; class Acidimicrobiia; order Acidimicrobiales; family Ilumatobacteraceae; genus Sva-07. Next base: position 770,017 of record CAWHEI010000003.1, on the reverse strand, counting down.
GGAGTCGGTCCACCATGGGGCCGGCATAGCAATCGACGTCGCCGGCGTACCCCGGGCCACGATCGGTGACCCCGATCTGGTCGTCTATCCGCGGTCGTCCCTCAAGCCGATGCAGGCGCACGCCATGATCGCGTCCGGCCTCGAACTCGACGACGCTCAGTTGGCCGTGGCGTGTGCGAGCCACGACGGTTCCGCGATGCACCTCGAGGCAGTCCGATCGATCCTCGCTCGGTACGACCTCGACGAGTCCGACCTCGCCAACACTCCGACTCGACCGAGCGGTGCCGCGCCGAGGGCAGCTGCACGGGCCGCCGGCATCGAACCGTCGTCGATACAACAGAACTGCTCGGGCAAGCACGCCGCGATGCTCGCCACCTGCCGCGTCAACGGCTGGTCGACCGACGGCTACCTCGATCAGGGCCACCCCGTCCAGGTCGCGATCACCGCAGGCATGGTGTCGCTCGGTGCGGTCGTGCACCACGTCGGTGTCGACGGCTGCGGAGCGCCGACGCATGCGCTGTCGTTGGCCGAGCTTGCGGGTGCCTTCGCGACGTTGGCAGCGCCGGGCTCGGTGATCGCGCGGGCGATGACCGCCCACCCGGCGTTGGTCGCCGGATCGACCCGCGACGTCACGCTGTGGATGCAGGCGGTGCCGACACTGATTGCGAAGGAGGGCGCTGCCGGCGTGATGGTCGCTGCGCTCGCCGACGGACGGGCCATTGCGTACAAGGTGGCCGATGGAAGCGACGCCGCACGACAGGCCATCGTCGCCGAGTCGCTACGTGCCGCCGGGGTCGACGTCGACACCGTCGCATCGGCGACCGTCGCCGACGTCGCGGTGCCCGTGCTCGGCCATGGGCGCGCGGTCGGCCGAATCGACGCCCTGCGGTGGACCCCGTGCAGTTCCTGACGCTCGAGCGCGACGCGTTCACCTACGGAGTCGCAGCGCCCGTCGCTCCGCTCGTGCGCCGAGTGCTCGCCGAGAACCCGTCGAAGTTCACCTACCACGGCACCGGCACCTACATCGTCGGCGGGAACTCGGCCGGAAAGGGCGATGTCGTGGTGATCGACCCCGGACCTCGCCTCGACTCGCACCGCGATGCGCTCGCGGCGGCGCTCGTCGGATGCAACGTGCGCGCCATCCTGATCACGCACTGCCACGCCGATCACTCACCGCTCTCAGCCTGGCTGTCGGCCGAGACCGGCGCGTCGACGTTCGCGTTCGGTCCGCACGGCGACGACACGTGGGACATCGGCGACGACCCTCCGGAGGTGCTGGCCGCTGAAGAACGCGAGTCGACGTTGCGTCGTGCCGACGCCGAGGCACGCGGCGAGGCGATCGACGAACCGGTCATCGAGGAGTCGACCGATCGTGAGTTCCGCCCCGACGTGGCGGTGGTCACCGGCGATGTCGTCGCATCGGGCGACGGGTGGACGATGGCGGCGCTGCACACGCCTGGCCACACGTCGAACCACACCTGCTTCACGCTCGACGATGGCACGTCACGAACGATCTTCACGGGCGACCACGTGATGGGCTGGAGTACCACGGTGGTGTCGCCGCCCGACGGCGACATGGCGGCCTACCTCGACTCGTTGCGCTCGGTTGCAGGACGTGGTGACAACCTGGCGATCCCGACGCATGGACCGCCGATCCTCGACCCGTCGACGTTCGTGGCGGAGCTGATCGATCATCGACTCCAGCGCGAACGCCAGGTGCTCGACGCAGTCCGCGCGGGGCTCGACACGATCCCGGCGATCGTCGAACGGCTCTACGTCGATGTGCGCCGAGAGCTCTTCAAGCCCGCCCGGCGCAGCGTGCTGGCACACCTCGTGAAGCTCGTCGACGACGGCACTGTCGCGGTCGACGGAACGCAACGTCCGCGACTCGACGCTGCCTATCGGGCCTTGTGACCATCCGGCTGCGATTTTTCGTCGACCCCACTGTCGGGGATGATGGGTTTGTGAACGTCAAGCTGTCCGTGCTCGTCACTCTCGCTGCGGTCGCCGTCGCCGCGTGCAGCAGTTCGGGCGACGACGCTGCACCATCCGCCGAAGTCGCGACCACGATCGCGACAGCCGAGTCCACCGCGGCGCCCGCAACCACGGAGGCCGACGTCCCGGAGATCACCGAGGCCGCGCCGACGACCGAGGCCGCGCCGACGACCGAGGCCGCACTTCCGATGGTTGGCGAGTGGACGTCGATCCCGGGCGGCGACGACTGCCGCTGCTCCGACGGCAGCGAGTTCGAGTTGTGGGAACGCAAGGCCGACCCGACCAAGGTGGTGTTCTTCCTCCAGGGCGGGGGTGCATGTTTCAGCGCCGAGACGTGCGGGCCCGAGACACCGTCGTACACGCGCAACTTGACGATCGGTGACCCACCCGACTTCGACGGCATCTTCGACGAGACGAACCCCGAGAATCCCCTCGCGGGACACTCGATCGTGTACGTGCCCTACTGCACCGGAGACGTGCATCTCGGAGACCGCGTCACCGAGTACTCCGACACGGTCATCATCGATCACAACGGGTTCCCGAACGCGAGGCGAGGGCTCGACATCGTGCTCGCCAACTATCCCGACATCGAGCAACTCGTGGTGGCCGGCGCGAGTGCCGGATCGATTCCGACACCTGCGTTCGCCGGCCTCGCCGCGGACGTCCTGCCCGACACCGAGATCATCACGTTTGGCGACAGCTCCGCCGCGTATCCGGATGTTCCGGCGCTCAACGCCGGGATTGGTGCGTTGTGGGGTGTGCTCGAGAACGTGCCCGATTGGCCGGTGAACGAGGGCCTGACCCCCGAGGAATGGAGCATGCCGGGCATCTATGTCCAAGCCGGCACCCAACACCCCGAGATCACCTTCGCCCGCTTCGACTACGCCTACGACGAGGTCCAGGCGACGTTCGCCGGACTCGCCGGCATCCAAGCCGATGACCTGGTGACGTTCATCGATCAGACCGAAGTCGACATCGAAGCGGCCGGTGTTCCGGTGGCGTCCTACGTCGCTCCCGGCGACGCTCACACCATCGTGCTGAGCAACGAGTTCTACGACATGGAAGTCGAGGGCGTGCGTCTCGTCGACTTCCTGACCACGCTGGTCAGCGGTGGTGTGCCGGCCGACGTGCGCTGCGTCGAGTGCCGCTGACGCTCAGCGGAAGCTGAACGCGCCGTCGGTCATCGTGTACGGAAGTCCGAATCCGAACGTGTCACGAGCGAACCATGCGAACAGCAGGACACAGCCGCCGATCAGTGCGATGTTCTTCATGAACATCGAGAGTTCGTTCTGCTTGGCCTTCGCGTCGCGTTCCGCCCAGAACTGGTGCATGAGGAATGTCAACGGGAGCAGCGTCACGATCAGCAGGAGGGCACCGAGGTCGCCCCAGATGCCGAACAGCACGGAAACGCCGCCGATGATGAACGCAATGCCGGATGCGATCACGCCGGGTCGGGCGGCGGCGTCACTGATTCCCTTCGCCGTGGCGTAGCGCGTCGACCCCTCCAGGTCGACGATCTGCCCGATCCCTGACGCGATGAACAGCGCACAGAACAGGATTCGACCGAGCAACCAGAGTTCGTCCATCACGAGAGTGTGACACGCTGCGACGGGTCGGGCACGCGACGGATCACCAGGTGCTGGCTCTGATTTCGTAGCCGGCCGCTCTCGCCGCGACGATCAGCGCGGTCGCCTGATCGGCACTGCGCACCGCGAACGTCGCATGGATTCCGGTTTCGCGAACGTGCAGTTCGAGGCCTTCTCGTACGTGTTGCACCTCGATGAGATCGGCGCCGCCATCGGCGAACACGGCGAGGAGGTGAGCGAGTGATCCCGGACGGTCGTCGATGCGCGCGACGACGGAAAGACGTCGGCCGGAGCTGTTCTCGTGGCGGCGGATCAGGCTGGGCACCACACCGAGGTCGACGTTGCCGCCGGACAACACGACACAGGTCGAGCCGTCCGGGCTCGGTCGTACGGCGGACGAGAGCAACGCCGCGACGCCGACGGCGCCGGCGCCCTCGACGTACAGCTTCGCCCGGTCCATCAGCAGCACCATGGCATCGGCGATCGCGTCTTCGTCGACGGTGACCACGTCGTCGACCCATCGCTCGACGAGCGGGCCGGTGAGTTCGCCGGGGTACTTGACGGCGATGCCGTCAGCGAGCGTGACGACCGGCCCGTCGGCAGGTGTGCCACCGGCATACGGGGCGCACACCGCAGCCTGCACACCGATCACCAGAACGTCGGGGCGCATCGACTTCACGGCGATCGCAGCGCCGCTGATCAGCCCACCACCGCCGAGCGGCACGATCACGCTCGCGAGGTCGTCGATGTCCTCGACGACCTCCAGCCCGAGCGTGCCCTGGCCTGCCACAACCGACGGATCGTCGAACGGGGCGCAGAAGGTCATCCCGGTCGCGGCCGAGCGTTCCTTGGCGGCGGCGACGGCTTCGGCAAGGGCCGCCCCGTGCTCGACCACCGTCGCACCCAGCGCCCGACAGGCATCGATCTTCGTGATCGCGGCGCCGACCGGAACGAAGATTTCGCACGGGACGCCGAAGTGCTGCGCGGCGAACGCCAGCGCCTGAGCGTGATTGCCCGCACTTCCGGTCGTCACGCCACGCGCCGCAATGTCGCCGAGCGACGCCAGCTTGTTCGTTGCCCCGCGGATCTTGAACGATCCCGTGCGCTGCAGGTTCTCGGCCTTGAGCACGACGTTGCCGCCGATGTCGCCCGACAGGGTGAGCGAGCTGATCACCGGCGTGCGCTTCACCACGTCGGCGATCACGTCACGAGCGGCACGAATGTCATCGAGGTCGGGCGCCACCCTCGAACCGTAGTGCCTCGGAGCTCACTCCGAGTCGGGCAGCGGGTGCACCGGCAGCTTGCGGACCCGGGCGCGCCGGCGGCGTCGGGCGGGGATCATGTCGCGCATCTCTTCCAGGTTCCCGAAGCACAGCAGCCGGTCGTTCGCTTCGAGCTTGCGCGTGTCTCGTGGGTTGGGGATGACGTCGGTGTCGCGGTGCAACGTGAGCACCGAGATGTCCCGATCGCGCAGGCCCGCCTCGCCGATCGTCTTGCCGACGAAGTCGCCGTCTTCGCGAACCAGCAACTCGGCAACCCCGTAGCCCGTGCTCACGGTGAGGCGCTGGCGCACGTCGAGCTCGGGGAACGCGACCTGGTTGGCGACATGGTCGATGATCGCACCCGCGACGTCGAGGTTGGTCGCGCGCTCGATGCCTTCGAGACCGGGCGACGAGTTGACCTCCATCACCATGGGTCCGTCGTTGCCTTCCAGCATGTCGACACCGGCGACGCGAAGCCCCATGATCTGCGCCGCGCGCACGGCCGTGCGCTCGTACGCGGCGTCGAGCGACACCGCTTCGACCGATCCACCGCGGTGGACGTTGGATCGGAACTCGTCGCCCTGCGCCGTCCTGCGCATCGCGGCGACCACGCGGTCACCGATCACGAGCGCCCGAATGTCGCGCCCCTTGCTCTCGGCGATGAACTCCTGGATCAGCACGTTCTGCTTGGTGTTGTGCAGCGTTTCGATGATCGCCTCGGCGACCTTGCGATCCGGAGCGAGGATGACGCCGATCCCCTGGGTGCCCTCGAGCAGCTTGATCACGACCGGTGCGCCACCGACGCGGTCGATCGCCGGGAGCACGTCTTGGCGGTTGCGCACGAACGCTGTCTTGGGCATGCCGATGTCGTGGCGCGACAGGATCTGGATCGCGCGGAGCTTGTCGCGCGAGTTGGTGATGCCGTTCGCCGTGATCGGCGTGTACACGTCCATCTGCTCGAACTGGCGCACCACAGCGGAACCGAAGTACGTGATCGACGCGCCGATGCGCGGCAGGATGGCGTCGTAGTCGGACAAGTGCCTGCCGCGGAACTGCAGGTCCGGTTCCGAGCTCGACAGGTCGATGGCGAAACGCAGCGTGTTGAGCACCTTGCACTCGTGACCGCGATCGAGCGCTGCCAGCTTCAGACGTTGGGTGCTGTACGACCGCGGGCGCGGGAGAGAATGGCGAGTTTCACAGGTGATCCTGACTGTGGGTGGAGACGAAGCGGCCCAGCGCCGACATGGTGTCGTCGCTGACCTCGGCGAGATGGACGAGCGCGTCCCCCTGGTTGACGAGTGGCTGTTGGACGCGGCCGATCACGACGCCCCGCCGTGGGGCGCTGACCCCGGCGAGGCGCTTGCCCACCGAGTCGTGGATGACACCGAGCAGCTGTCCGCGCTGGACGATTTCGCCGAGCTCGGCGTCGAGCAGGGCAATGCCACTGCGCCGTGCTCGCACCCAGGTGCTGCTCCGGCTCTCGACGGGCATCGGGCGGGGCCCGGTGGAGTCGGGGTCGATCACGGCCAGCTCGGCGAGCACTCGACGGATGCCCTCGACGCCGGCGGTCAAGGTGTCGTCGTCGAACCGCAGAGCCTCGCCGCCTTCGAACAGCAGCACGGTTGCACCACGTTCGGTTGCCGCGCCACGCAGGGAGCCGTCGCGCGTGCGGGCGTGAAGCATGAGCGGCGCACCGAAGGCCTCGGCGAGCTTGCGTGTCTCGGGGTCGTCGAGGTCGGCACGGATGTGTGGCAGGTTCGTGCGGTGGTCGGAGCCGGTGTGGAGGTCGATGCCGACGTCGCAGCGGTTGACGATCTCGGTCATGAACAGGTTCGCGATGCGAGCGGCGAGCGATCCGGTCGGTGACCCGGGGAACGAGCGGTTGAGGTCGCGGCGGTCCGGGAGGTATCGATCGCCGTTGAGGAACCCGTGGACGTTCACGATCGGGACCGCGATGACGGTGCCGGCCATCGACCGCGCGTCGAGGCTGCGCGTGACGCGTCGAATGATCTCGACGCCGTTGATCTCATCGCCGTGGACCGCGGCGCTGAGCCACACCGTGCGTCCGTCGCGTCGGCCGTGCACGACCTGCAGTGGCAGCGAGATCTGCGTCCCGGTGACCAGGCGCGCGATCGGGAGTTCACCCGTTGCCGAACGGCCGGCAGCGACGTCGAGCCCGCCGATCCTGAACGACGGTCGTCGTCGAGCGCTCACGATCGTCTCCGGTTTCGCAGGCGGATGTCCTTGGGCGGTCGGCCGCCGAGGTACGACACGCCGGGATCGACCAGGAACCGCCCACGGATCGCTTCGCGTCCGACCAGCATGCGAAATCCCATCTCGTCTCGCCGGGTGAGCGTGATCTCGGCATCGACGTCGGTGCCGGCGATCGTCATCGGAACCCGCACCACGGGCCGGTGGTCGATCTCGCCCGACGAGCTGCGGACGTCGCGGGTCGACACGACGGCTGCCTCGGCGACGACCGCGTCAGCCGTCGAGCGCTGCCACGGATGGATCTCGAACCGTACCCACGGACGGCCGTGACGATCGAACCACTCGAGGTCGAACGCATGCAATGACGACGTTCGGGCGCCGGTGTCGATCTTCGCCTTCAGATGGGCGACGTCCCAGCGAGGAAGGCTCACCCACTCGCGCCAGCCGAGCACGGGGCGATCGACAGGCCGGGGCGACACGAGCGGCACGGTACACCTCTCACCATCGCTTCTGGCGCGCTCGACGTGAGCGATGTCACGTCGGAAATCCGGCATCTGCCGAGGGCGGCGCCGTTCGACCTGGCACGATGTCGTCGTAACACAACCGTAATGTTCGGCTCGCGCCGATGAAGGAAGTCACTCGATGTTGTCCTGGTTCACCTCCGCCTCTGAAGCCCTCGTGCTGCTCCCGATAGCGATCGTGGCCTCGTGGGTCGCTCGCACGGTCATCCGCACGCTCACGCGCCGCGCCGTACGGCGGGCCCAGCGATCAGAGGGCTCGTGGCGCGTGCGTCTCGACCGCCTCAGCGACCAGGGACAGGCAGACACCCGCAAGCGCCAGCGGGCCGATTCGGTGGCGAAGATGATCGGCCGGTTCGTCACCGTGCTGATCTTCACGTTCGCCACCTTCGGAGCCATCGAGCTCATGGGGGTCAGCTTGGCGTTCGCCATCTCCAGTGCCGGCTTCATCGGGTTGGCGTTGGCACTCAGCGGACAGGATCTCGTCAAGGACTTCCTCGCCGGAACCCGGGCGCTGCTCGAGGACCGTTACGCCGTCGGCGACGACGTCGTGCTTCGGGTGGGTGGCACCGAGGTGCGCGGCATCGTCGACCTGATCGGGAGTGCCTCGGTGCGGTTGCGCACGCCCGATGGTGCAACGTGGCATGCGGGGCATCACTCGGTCGAGTCGGTCACCAACCTGTCGCAGCTTCCCTCCGTCAGCGACATCGAGGTGCCGCTCGAGGAATGGGCGGCGGCCGACGAGAGCGACGCCGTCGAACGCCTGACCGACGCCTCCAACGACATCGGCCTCACCGGCGTGGTGTTCCTCCGCGACATCGAGACCCACGAGCCCGACGAGCAGCATTCGTCGCCCGACACCGTGACCGTGCGAGTGAAGACGAATCGTCCGCTCAGCTCTCCCGAGACCGCGATCGTGCGCGCCAAGCTGCTCGATCGGTGAGCCGGCGCCACTTCGGGCCGGCCTAACGTGAGGCCGACGTACCGAACTCGGTGGTGATCACGCGGCCGACACGGTCCGCAGCGCTGGGCGCTAGGTCGGTGACGACGAACGACCGCTGCAGCCACCGGTCGGTGCCGTCGAAGCGAGCGCTGAACGGCGAACGACCGTGGACCGCGACGTTGTTGTCGACGACGAGTAGGTCGCCTGGCTCGAGCACGACCGAGGTCTCGACCTCGGCGATCGCCGTGCGGACTGCGACGAGCACGTCCTCGGCGCCGGCGTCGATCCCGACGGTGAGGTCGGCGTCGAAGATGAAGGTCGGCTCGTTGCGGGTGCCGGTGACCAGCGGCCGGGCCGGGCCGAGTTCGTTGGATCGCCCAGCGAGGAAGCTGGCGTCGACGGACGTGCGAAAGCGGGGCTCGAACATCGCGTCGACGACGTCGGCGGGGAGGTGATCCATGATGTCGTGCACCGACGCGAGCGTCGTGTGCGCCGACGGGTCACCACGCAGACACAGCAGCAGGAGGTACCGGGGGCGGTGCGGGTGGAACGCCGTCTCGGTGTGGAACATCAGGTTCGAGCGCGACGACGTCGAGGTCTGCCGGTCGGCGTCGCTCTGCGTCGGCACGATGTTCTGCACGATGCGACCGCCGTGCTCGGGGACGTAGCCGACCGGCTGTCCGAGGCGTCGCGCCACGGTGAGCAGCGCGAGTTCGGTTGCCAGGTTCTTGGCGACCGGTGCCTCGGGGGTCGGGGGAGTGGGCGGGAGTTCGCCGATCGGGACATTGCGGATGAGGAGCGCACCGGCGCGCGGCGGTGCAACTGCGAATCGCAGGAGAGCGTCGTCGACATCAGCAGGCAGCCCACGGGCACCGACGGCGGCGGCGTGGACCAGGTCCTCGGTCAGATCGGCGCCGAGGGCATCGGGGGTGGTGATGGTCCAGCTCGATGCGTCGACCGCTGGCGGGGCAACGAGCCTGTCGATGACGGGGTTCACAGTGGGCACCTCCTGCGCAATGAAATGAATGTTTCACGATAGCACGCGAATGAAACACAATCGATCAGTTCGTGTCGGGGCTACCGTGCCGATCCATGGATCTCGAGCGACGACTGGCCGAGCGAGCGGCAACGCTGACGCCGTCCGAGCGTCGCATCGGCGAAACGATCCTGGCCGATCCGAACCTCGTGGCGTTCGGAACCGTTGCCGATGTGTCCCGAGCAGCGAGAGCCGGAACCGCGACCGTGGTTCGGTTCGCTGTGAAACTCGGCTTCGACGGGTATTCGCAGCTGCAGGCCTCGGTGCAACGCGACGTGAGCGGCCAGCTGCGGCCGGCGGTCGAACGCATCCGTGACCAGCAGGTCGGAGACGACACGCTGGCGGCTCGACATGCGGAGGTCGAGGCGGCCAACGTCCGAACCACCCTCGAAGCGATCCGTGCGGGTGACGGGCGCGCAGTCGTCGAGCGTCTCGCCGATGACACGGCGCCGGTCCTCGTGCTCTCCGGTGTGGCGTCACGTGGCGTGGCGCTGCAGTTCGTGGGCGATCTCGACCAACTCCGACCCGGTGTCCAGCTGCTCGACGGCACGCAGATCGACGTCGTCAGAACGCTGGCGGTCACCGAACCCGGCGCCACGCTCGTGGTACTCGACCTCCGGCGCTACGAGCGTTGGCTGATCGATGCGCTGGCGGCGGCACGCGAGTGCGGCGCCTGGACCGTCGCCGTCACCGACAGTGTGCTCTCGCCGCTCGCCGCCGTGGCCGAGCGTTCGTTCGTGGTGGCGGCAGCATCGACCGGACCGTTCGACAGCCACGTCGGCACGCTGGCGTTGCTCAATCTGTTCGTCGTCGAGGTGGCCGCCGCACGGCGAGAACACGCCGCCGAGCGGCTCGAAGCGATCGAGGACGCGTGGGCCACCGCCGACGCCCTGACCGACGACGGCAAGTAGCGTCACGCCCATGAGCGAATTACGCCTCGCCGCACTGCAGATGGCGATGTCCGCCGACGTCGATGTCAACGTCGCGACCGCCGAACGTCTGGTGCGCGATGCCGCAGCGCAGGGGGCGCAGATCATCCTGATCCCCGAGCTGTTCGAGGGGCCGTACTTCTGCAAGGACCAACTGCCGGAGCATCTCGATCGGGCGGTCCCGCTCGACGCGCATCCGACGGTCGCTCACTTCGCTGCGGTCGCCGCCGCGCTCGGGGTCGTCCTGCCGTTGAGTGTGTACGAGCGCGCCGGTCAGGCCCTCTTCAACACGGTCGTGATCGTCGACGCCGACGGCTCGACCCTCGGTCACTACCGCAAGAGCCACATCCCCGATGGCCCGGGCTACACCGAGAAGTACTACTTCTCACCGGGCGACACGGGCTTTCGTGTGTGGGACACCCAGCACGGCACGATCGGCGTCGGTATCTGCTGGGACCAGTGGTTCCCCGAGTCGGCTCGTTCGATGGCGTTGCTCGGCGCCGAGGTGTTGCTGTACCCGACGGCGATCGGCAGCGAGCCGCCCGACCCGACCTGGGATTCGAGCGGGCACTGGCAGCGGGTGATGCAAGGTCATGCCGGCGCGAACCTGATGCCGCTCGTGGCATCGAACCGCATCGGGCGTGAGGTCGGCCAGACCTGCGAGATCACGTTCTACGGGTCGTCGTTCATCGCCGACAACACCGGTGCCAAGGTCGCCGAGGCCGGCCGCGACGCCGAGGCGGTGCTCGTCGCGACGTTCGATCGCGAACGGCTGCGGACTCAACGAGCAGCGTGGGGCCTGTTCCGCGATCGCCGCCCCGAGCTCTACGGCCCGATCGTCACGCTCGACGGCACGACCGGAATCACCACCCGGGTCTCGCGATGAGCCAAACCGCCGTCTGCGGCCGGTTCGCTCATCGCAGCTCGGTTCCTCCGTCCTCATCGCAGCCAGTGGGTGTGGGGGGTATGGCATGACGCGGTTGCCGGCCGAGTGGGAGTGGCACGAGCGCACGGCGATGTGCTGGCCGGCGCGTGCCGACATGTGGGGTGCGCTGTTCGCCGATGCCGAGGTCGCCCATGCCGAGGTGGCGAACGCGATCGCTCGTTTCGAGCCGGTGACGATGCTGGCTCCGCCGCGCACGGTCGAGCGGGCGGCGTCGATGTGCGGGCCCGGTGTCGAGGTGGTCGAGCAGCCGATCGACGACTCGTGGTTCCGCGACTCAGGGCCGATCTACGTGATCGACGAGGCAGGCGACCGCGTGGCGACCGACTGGCGCTTCAACTCGTGGGGCGACAAGTTCCTGCCGTACGACGACGATGCGGCGGCCGCGCTGCGGTTCGTCGAGCGGCGAGGCGATCCGGTCCGATCGATCGACATGGTGTTCGAGGGCGGCTCGATCACCGGTGATGGTGACGGCACACTCGTCACCACGACGCAGTGCCTGATGCACCCCAACCGCAATCCGACGATGACGCAGGTCGAGATCGAAGCCATGTTGCGCGCCGAGCTCGGCGCCGAACGCACGATCTGGCTGCCGCACGGACTCGCACTCGACGACGACACCGACGGCCACGTCGACAACATCGCCGCGTTCGCGGCTCCAGGCAGGCTCGTACTCCAGGGCTGCGACGATCCCGACGAGGACGACTGGTTGCGCCTCGACGTCGATCGTCGGGTCGCGCTCGGAGCGCTCGATGCCCGCGGGCGCGCGCTGGACGTGGTCACCGTGCCGGTGCTCCCGTTCGCGGAGATCGATCGCGGCGAAGGCGTCGAGCGGGTGGTCGTGCCGTACCTCAACTACTACCTCGGCAACGGCTTCGTCCTGATCCCGACGTGCGGTCATGCGGCCGATGCCGACATGGTCGCCCTGATCGCCGACCAGTATCCCGGCCGTGAGGCCGTCACGCTCGACGTCGGCGCGATCCTCGCCGCCGGCGGTGGCGGCATCCACTGCATCACCCAACAACTCCCCGCCTGATCGCACCGCCCCAGCCCGAAATCTGCCTCGTTTGTCGCGCTCAGCGCGACAAACGAGGCAAGTTTCGGGCTCAGGGTTGGGTTCGGGGTGCATGTGGCAGGCTGGTGCGCATCGAGTCGGCGCGTGTGGATCAGTGGTTGTGGTCGGTGCGGATGACCAAGACGCGCAGCGACGCGGCCGCTGCGTGCCGCGGCGGACACGTCAAGGTGAACGGCAAGGCGGCCAAACCGGCGACGCCGGTGAAGGTCGGCGACCGAGTCGAGGCCTACCTCCACGACCGCGAACGGATCCTCGAGATCACGACGCTGATCGTCAAGCGCGTCGGTGCCGCCGTGGCGGTCGAGTGTTTCGTGGATCACAGCCCGCCGGTGCCCGAACGCGAGGTCGACGTCCCGGTGTTCCAGCGCGATCGAGGCGCGGGTCGGCCGACGAAACGTGATCGTCGTGAACTCGACCGGCTGCGCGGTCGTCGTCGGTAGCGTGCGCGGCGCGTGTCCGTAGCCGAGCCGATCCCCGAGGAGCATCTGCATCCAGCGGTGCGCGGCGGCGTGGCGCTGTGGACGCTGTTCCTCGGTTTCACGATGTTGATGGTCGGCAATGGCCTGAACCTCGCCGTGCTCGGTGTGCGGATGGTCGACGAGGGATTCGGTGTGCGCACCAGCGGCGTCGTGATGGCGTGCTACTTCGCCGGGTTCCTGCTCGGCCCGGTGCTGGTGGTCAAGTGGCTCTCCGGCGTCGGCCACATCCGTGTGTTCGCCAGCCTCGCGTCGGTGGCGTCCTGTGTGGTGCTCGTCCATTTCATCTGGGTCAATCCGTTCAGCTGGGGTGTGCTGCGGTTCATCTTCGGCTTCTGCATGGCCGGGTTGTACGTGGTGGTCGAGTCGTGGCTCAACGATGCGTCGACGCCCCGAACCCGCGGACGAACATTGGCGGTCTACATGATCGCGTCGATGGGTGGCCTCGGGCTCGGGCAGCTTCTGATCGCCACTGGCGATCCGAATGACGCCAACCTGTTCGTCGTCGCGTCGATCCTGGTCTCGATGTCGTTCGTACCGTTCGCGCTCGCCGCCACCACCGAGGCGCCGCCGGTGCGGGTGTCGCCGACGATGAAGGTGCGCGAGTTCTACCGCACCGCGCCCACGGGCATGGTCGGGATCTTCTTCACCGGAGCGTCGCACGGCGTTCTGTTCGGATTGAGCGCGGTGTACGCCACTCGCGCTGGGTTCAGTCCGGGGATGACCGCCGCGTTCCTCGCGTTGCCGTCGCTCGGCGCACTTGCGTTCCAGTGGCCCGTCGGATGGGCATCGGATCGGCTGCCGCGCCGGGGCGTGATCTTCGTGGTCGCTGTCGCCGCCGGGTTGATGGCGGCGCTGCTGGCACTGATCCCGGAGGGCAGCACGGTGGCGCTGCCGATGATGTTCGTGCTCGGCGGGCTGACGTTCTCGCTCTACTCGTTGCTGCTGTCGCACACCCTCGACCGGGCGGCGCCTGGCAGCGCCATGGGTGCGAGCGGTACGTCGTTGCGCGTCAACGGAACCGGCGCCGTGCTCGGGCCGATCATCGCCGGCGCGATCATGGCCTCGTTCGGTGAGACCTCGTTCTTCTGGTGCCTGGTCGTCACGCACGGACTGATCGCCGCCTACGTCGCCTACCGCCTGGTCGCCGAGGATGCCGTGCCGCTCAACCTCCAAGGTCCGTTCGTGCCGGTGCCGGCACGAGCGACCGACTTCGCAATCCGTCTCACGTCGCGGCCGTTGCGCGCGTCACGGGAGCGTCTCCGCAAGCAATGAGCGGTGTCGCCGACGGTGTTCAGTGGGCGATCGAGATGCGGGCGATCACGCTCGGGATCGACCATCGCACGATGACCTCGGGCCGCCCGTGTGTCGAGCTGTCGACCACGGCGACCGGTGCGTCCTCGAATGTGACGGTCACTCTGCCGATCCTCAACTGACCGTCGATCAATTCGGCGGTCGCCGGCCCGACGATGCGCAACCCGACCGTGTCCGCTCGTCCCATCGCGCGAACGAGGAACTCGAGATCGCCGACACGTTCGACGTCGGCCCAGCGGGTCTCCGTCGGCAGCATCACGCCGAACGCCGTCGTGGCTCCATCGGGTTCGGCGACGTGCGCGGTGAACGGCACGTACTGGTCGAGCGACGCCTCGTGGCGGCGACCACGGTCCCATCCGACGGCGAGGTCGGGGCGCAGCAGGCTCTCGGCCACTGAGGTGCCGAACCTCTGCAGGTGGTGACGCTCGGCGGTCACCTCCGACAGCGAGAGATGAGGTGTGAGCACGGGCGCGAGGTGCTGCAGCAGCGGAAGAAAGGAGAGGTCGTGCACGTGGACGGTGTCGGCGGTGATCGGTGCGGGGAGCACGACGTCGGTGGCCTCGCCGCGCACCGCGAACAGCAGCCCGGACAGCGAGACGTACTCGGTCGGCGCCAGCCCGTAGGCGCGAATGTACGGTCCGCACGAGGTGCCGAATCGACGGTGGTAGAGCGTCGAGACCCGCTTGCCGATCGCAGGGAGCATGGTCGACGCGGCGTCGGCGAATCCCTCGGTCGGTGGATACATCGCCCACAACCCGATTGCCAACAGGTCGATGCCGTCGTACGTGGGCGAGTTGTACTCGTCGACGTCGCCGTAACGCAGCAGGCGTTCCATCGGCACGGCGAGTCGAGTGTGCGCCGCGGCCCGTAGCTCGACGTCACCCGTGATCGCGGCAACGTGGCCCTGCAGCCAGGCGTGCATGAGGTACGGGTTGGTGTACCAACGCGGGATCCGGTCGTCGGGCTCGCCGGCAACGCAGGCGCGCAGCGCCCGATCGATGCCGCTCGTGACGTCGGCCGGCAACGACGGTCCGTGGACGATCGAGCACAGTGCCAGCGTGACGCCGAGGAACTGACGCCAGTTCGGGTCGTAGTGCACCCACTCGACCGCGTCGTCTCCAGGCGGCTCCGGTTGCTCGGCCGACGTGGGGAAGGTCCCGCTCCATGGCCGCTCGGACAGCGGATACTGCAGCGCGAGCACACTGCGAAGCCCAGCCACCGCCCGCTCGACGTTGCCGTCCTGGAGGTCGAGGAACGAGCCATTCGCGGTCTCGCGTACGGCGTGCAGATGCAGCGACGAGATGTCGACGCCGGGCACCACGCCCGGCGCGTAGCGGTCCATCGCGCGCTCGGGATCCCACAGCTCGTTGTGCAGCGCGCGCAGCGCGTCGATTGGTGCCGTCGACATTGCGTTCGGTCCTCAGCTCAATCCGACGATGTTGCCGTCGGCATCGATGTCGATGCGCTGCAGCGCCGGTGACGCACCAAGGCCCGGCATCGTGCTCATCGCCCCGCAGATCGGGTACACGAACCCGGCCCCGACCGAGGCGCGCACCTCGCGCACGGGCAGCGTCCACCCGGTCGGTGCACCGCGCAGCGTCGGGTCGGACGAGATCGACAGGTGGGTCTTGGCGATGCACACCGGGAGTTCGCCGAAACCGTTGCGTTCGTAGTTGTCGATCTGACGGGCGGCGATCGGGGTGTAGTCGACCCCGTCCGCCCCGTAGACCTTCGTGGCCACGGTGTGGATCTTGTCGCGCAGCGACATCTCGTCGGGGTAGAGCACTGCGAACTCGCTCGGCTCCTCGGCCGCCTCGGCGACCACCTGAGCGAGCTCCTTCGCCCCGGCCCCGCCGTCGACGAAGTGCGTCGACACCGCAGAGCGGGCACCGAACTCGGCGGCGATCTCCTCGATGGCGCGGATGTCGGCCGGATGGTCGTCGGGGAACACGTTGATCGCCACCACCGGCGTGCAGCCGTGAATACGCATGTTCTCCAACTGCTTGCGCAGGTTGGCGCCGCCCTCGTGCACCTCGTCGGGGTTCTCGGCGAGGATCGCTTCGGGCAGTGGGCGTCCGGCGACGATCGTGTGCTTGCCGCTGTGCGCCTTCAACCCGCGCACGGTCGCGACCAGCACCGCAGCGTCGGGAGCGAGGCCCGACATCCGGCACTTGATGTTGAAGAACCGCTCGGCGCCCATGTCGGCGCCGAAGCCGGCTTCGGTGACGAGGTAGTCGCCCATGTGGATGCCGATCAGGTCGGCGACGATCGACGAGTTGCCGGTGGCGATGTTGCCGAACGGACCGGCGTGCACCAGCACCGGTGTGTTCTCGAGCGTCTGCATCAGGTTCGGCTTGATCGCCTCCCGCAGGATCACCGCCATCGCGCCCGCCACCTCGACGTCCTCGGCCGTGACGGGATCGCCGGACTTCGTGTAACCGACGACGACGCGACCGAGACGACGGCGCAGGTCCTGCAGGTCGCTCGCCAGCGCCAGTGTCGCCATCACCTCGGATGCCGCGGTGATGTCGAAGCCGGTCTCGCGCGGGATGCCGTCGAGGCGCGTCCCGAGCCCGCTGACGACGTTGCGCAGCGACCGGTCGTTGATGTCGATCGACCGCCGCCAGGTGATCTGGTGCGGATCGAGTTCCGACGCATTTCCGTGGAACACGTGTGCATCGACTGCTGCAGCACACATGTTGGTGGCGGCGGTGACGGCGTGGACGTCGCCGGTCAGGTGGAGGTTGAGCAGCTCCATCGGCACGACCTGGCTGTAGCCGCCGCCGGCGGCGCCACCCTTGATGCCGAACGTCGGACCCATCGACGGCTGGCGGATGGCCAAAGTGGCGTTCTTGCCGATGTGCGAGAACCCCTGGCTCAACCCGACCGCGACCGTCGTCTTGCCTTCACCGAGCGGTGTCGGGGTGATCGCCGACACGACGACGTACTTCGCCCGTGGTCGGTCGGCCAGTGCGTCGATCGCGCGCAGGTCGATCTTCGCGGCGCCTGTGCCGTACGGCTCGACGAGGTCGAGCGGAATTCCCGCCGACGAAGCGATGTCGGTCAGCGGCCGAAGCGTGGCCTGCCGAGCGATGTCGAGATCCGATGGGAAGCTCACGATGTCACACCCCGTCCCTTGCCGGCCACACACATCGGGAAACTCTCGCACAACCGACGCCGCCACCCCATGCCCATCGGGGCGGGAGCGTGCTGCATGCAGCAAGATGGGGGCGATGCCCGACGGCCGCGAGCACGAGGCAAGCGCGACGACCACGATCGAGCGCGTGTCCTGGCACGTGCTGGCGCGCCGAATGCTGATCGGCAGGGGAGCGGTGGTGCCCCTCGCGTCGGCACAGGCGCTGGCGGCCGCCGGCGACGCGTTCGTGTCGGTCAGCTTGGCGGGGTCGCTGTTCTTCAACGTCAGCCCCAACGCATCGCGTGAGCAGGTGCTCCTCTATCTGTTGATCACGATGGCGCCACTCGCCGTGCTGTCGCCGCTGGTCGGCCCGGCCGTCGACCGATTCCGCAGTTCGCAGCGGTTCGTCGCCGCCGCCTTCTTCGTGTCCCGCGGCGTCTTCTGTCTCATCCTCGCCGTCACCCTGCTGCAGGTCGCCTTCTATCCGGTCGTCCTGCTGCTGCTGATCGCGAGCAAGGCGTCCGGCATCGTGAAGCAGACGTTGGTGCAGACCCTCGTCGACGACCCGGACGAACTCGTCGCCACGAACGCTCGGCTCGCACGGTTCTCCAGCGTCACCGCCGCGCTCGGTGTGGTCGCAGCGAGCGGCGTGTTCGCCGCCGCCGGCGCCGAGTGGTCACTCCGGCTCGGTGCGGTGCTCTTCGCGCTCGCCGGCGCGGTCGTGTTGCGCGCACGTCCGCGTTCGGCCGTTGCGGTCACCCCCGACGACGTCGAGTACGCCGAAACCCACCTCCCGACCGTCGTCGTGTCGTCGATCGGCATGCTGGCGATTCGAGCCGCAGTTGGCTTCTTCATCTTCACGCTCGCTTTCACGCTGCGGCGCTCGAGCGAGCCGGCACTCGTGTACGGGCTGGCCGCCGCGGCCTACGGGATCGGCGCCTTCCTTGGTCACACGGCGGCCACGGTGCTGCGTCGTTGGTTCAGCGAGGAACAGTTGATCGGGCTGTCGCTCGCACTGCCGGCGGTGTTCACGGCGATCGGCATCCTCGGGACGTCGGTGCCGCTCCTGATCGTCACGTCCGGCCTCGTGGGAATGTCGACCACGCTCGGGCGCAACGCGTTCGACGGCCTGCTCCAACGCCGAGCACCCGAAGCGCTGCTGGGACGCGCCGGAGCGCGCTACGAGACGCGATTTCAACTTGCGTGGGTGTTCGGTGGGTTGATGGCCACGGCGATCTCGCTGCCAGTCGAGGTGAGCATGACCGTGCTCACCGCCATCTACGTGCCGGCACTTGCGATCTTCGTGCGCGGCATCCGCGAGGCGCATCGCTTCGAAGGCCCACCCGAGGAACATCTCGGCGGCGCCCACGCTCGCCTGGCCATGGCGCACCAGGCACGAGAGGCAGGGTCGCTGCGAGTGGCGATCGTCGACGCATCGGCAGCGGTCGACCTCGCCCAGAGCGTGACCGGCCCGTTCGGCGAAGACGACCAGCGGTGCCAACTCGATGAGCTACGTCGATGCGCGATCGACATCGAGTACGACGTGAGCGACAACGACGCACTCCGGGCGCTCGAGCTCGCCGACTCGATGCTCAGCGCGGTGTCACCGACGTGACGGTGGCCCGCGGTGCTGGGGTGTCGCTGGTGTCGGTGGGGGACGGTTCGCTCACGATCTCCAGCGTGAGCGGCTGACCCTCGTCGAGTGCGATGTAGCGGACCACATCGAGTTCGATCGTTCGAGCGGGCTCCGGAATCGGCCCGACGAGCAGCATCACGCCGTCGTCGCGAACCGGTTCGCCTTCGACATCCGGGTCGAATGCGTCGGCGGCGCGGTCGGCGAAGCGCACCGTTGCCCAGTCGACGGTGGCTCCGGCGACGTCCGCCTGGACGCCGACATCGATCGTCGTGCCATCGCCTCCCACGACGTAGATCACCGGCAGCAGCGGTTCGCCGTTGTCGTCGAGCACCGGCTCTTGCTCGTCGGCCTGCCATGCGACGGCAGCGGTGATCGCGTCGGCCGACCCGACCTCGTCGGCCGGGGCTGCGTCGTCGCTGTCGCACGACGCGAGCGCGAAGGCGCCCAGGAGCGCCACGGCACCGATGTGCACAGACAGCGCCTTGCGCGACGCCCGGTTCCCTCCCACCCGTCCACGATAGGCCAACACCTCGGGCCTCCCCGACGAAGTTGCCGATCCGGCGAGTGACCGAGGTGCGAGATATTTCACGCACGTACGTTGCGCGTCACGGAATGCGAGGTATAGTTAGCAACAGAAAGGCAGATCGAGCACCCGCCCGACGAGCCAGCAGTCCCAACAGCCCCCGCAACAAAGGAGTTCGACATGTTCGAGCAGATCACCAAGTTCGCCAACGAGGCGACCACCTCCGTCACCGACGCCATCAACGACAACAATGTGAGCGAGCGCTTCACGACCACGAGCGACCAGGTCCTCGATGCCGTGCTCGACGCCAACCGTCGCATCGTCGACATGGCCGTCACCACCGCCGACCGGGTGTCCGAGCAGCTCCGCAGTCAGATCACCGTCGAGCTGCCGTTCGCCGATCGCCTCCCGACCCCGGTCGTTGCAGGCGAGCGCTACCTCGAATTCGTCGAGCGCGCCGTGTCGATGAACCGTGACATGAACCAGCGAGTCGCCGAGATGATCAAGGCCGACAACGCCAAGGCCGCCTCCGACAAGGTCGTCGCTTCCGCGAAGACCGTCGCCGGCAACGCCACCAAGACCGTCACCGGTACCACCAAGACCGTCACCGACGCCGCCAAGACCGTGGCCAAGAAGGCTCCGGCCAAGAAGGCGCCCGTGAAGCGGGTTCCGGTGAAGAAGGCCAGCGCCACCAAGCGCCCGGCCAGGAAGACCGTCGCCAAGAAGGCTGCCGCCTCGAAGTGACCCCACCGACGTCGGTGGTGTCGCCGAACCGCCCCCCGGTTCGGTCGGCACCACCGTCGTAGGCTGTCCCACGATGAACGACCGAGCCGACTCCCGGACCGACACTCGGGCTGCGCGAGGCGTCACCGCGCTCGGCGAGTTCATCAAGAGCCAACGTCGCATCGCCGACCTGTCGCAGCGCGAACTCGCCCGGCTCGCCGATCTCTCCGACGCGTACCTGAGCCAACTCGAGCGTGGCCTCCACGAGCCCTCGGTCCGAGTACTCAACGGTCTCGCGCAGGCGCTGAACGTGCCGAGCGACAAACTGCTCGCCTACCTCGGCCGTCACGACGACGCTGCCGCAGCCCGTTCGACCGAATCCGTCATCGCGACCGACGAGCGACTCACCGACACCCAAAAGCAGTCGCTGCTCGACCTCTACCGAGCCTTCATCGCTGCCAACGACATCGCTGCGGGGTCGACAACCTCGTCTGCGTCGCGTTCTCGGTGACCCGTCCCACCCAGACTGCAACGCAAACGGTGGTTTTCGTCAGGCGACGAGCCGACGGGCAGCTTCCACTGCGACCGACACCGTCGTCGATTCGATCCGCTTGGCCGTCTCCTCGCTCGGTGTCTCCTGTTGCGTGCGATTCACGAGCACTCCGGCGACGCACCCGGCTCGCAATCCAGACGACGCACACATCGTGAACAGCGTCGCGGCTTCCATCTCGTAATTGAGCACGCCCATCGCCTGCCACTCCCCGAGGCTCCCCTGAAAGCGCCGTGTCACGCGACCCGAGAACGTGTCGTAGCGCTCCTGGCCCGGATAGAAGGTGTCCGACGACGCCGTGATGCCGACATGTGGCTCGATGCCGAGCGACGTGGCGGCGCCGACCAGTGCTGTCGTGCAGGCGAAGTCGGCGACCGCCGGGAACTCCATCGGCGCGAAGTGCAGGCTTGCGCCATCGAGACGCACGGCACCGGTCGTCACGATCACGTCACCCTGCTTGAGGTGGGGTTGGATACCGCCCGTGGTGCCGACGCGCAGGAACGTCCGGACGCCGAGTTGTGCCAGCTCCTCGACTGCGATCGATACCGACGGGCCGCCGATTCCGGTCGAACAGACCACGACCGGTGTGTCGTCGAGCCAGCCGAGGAATGACGTGAACTCACGATGGGCGGCCAGGAACTCGTGGCGATCCGTGGCGGCCGCGATCGGCTCGACTCGGCCCGGATCGCCGGGGAGGAGTGCGACCGTCGCTCCCTGCAACATCTCCGCCGTCAACCCCAGATGGAACACCTCTGCCATGCCCGAAACCGTACCTCCACCACCGAAATTCGAAGCGATCCTCGCGCTCAGCGCGACGTCAGCTCCGGATTTGGGGCGGGGGTGCGGTCCCGTTCGAAGTCGATGAGCCGGTCGCGTTCGATGCGATTCAACGTCGGGGGCGAGGTCGCCGCCTGCTGACGAGCGGTCTCGTACAGGGAATCGGCCTCGTCGTCGTGGCCGAGGACGACGCTCAGCCGGGCAAGTGCATGCGACGTGGGGCCAAGGGTGGCGCCGCCACCGCCGTAGCACTGCAGGATCACCCATTGATCGCCGTACGGCGACAGGAGTCCGAACAGTTGATCGCTCGCCCGCTGGTCGTGGACGGTAGCCGCGACGTGGGCGAGCGCCGCGAGCCCGAGGAACTGGTTGGGATCCTCGGGCAGATTGGTGAACTCAGCGTCGGCGAACGAGGCGAGAAGCTGCGCTGCGAGCGTGACGTCGCCGGACTCCGCTGCGCACAGGGCGAGCACCGCTCGGTAGGTCGGGATCTCAGGGTGAGCGTCGACGGCGGCCGCCAGCATCGGGACCATCTCGTCGGCGCGCCCCTGGTGAAGCCGGATGTTTGTCAAGTTGACGGCGAGGCACGCTGCGGCCTCGGGGATCTCGGGTCGTAGCGCACTCGCTGCACGGGCTCCCGACTCAGCGAGATCGAGGTCGCCGGAGATCACGAGGGAGAGCGCTCGCCAGGTGCGGATCGCCCACGTCCAGTACGAGTGCGGGTAGTGCTCGGCGAGCCGTTCGGCCTGGGTGAGCACGCGCTCGGCCTCGTCCCAGTCACCGCACCGGAGGAGGTCCTCGTACAGATAGCAGAGTGCCGACAACCGCACCTCGTTGCCGACGACCCGTGCCGGCATCGCCAGCACTTCTTGAGCGTCGGCGATTCGTGATGTCAACGACTCGGGATCGAGCTTTGCGTAACGAACGCCGAGCAGGGCACGCGCCACGGTGCGCGGTCGCGAGGGTTCGATGCTGCGGGCGCGTGCCAGCGCGCTGTGGAACAACTGCTTGCGTTCCTCGGCGAGCCCGCTCATGAGGAGGACGATCGCGAGTTCTCGTTCGAGATCGGCCCAGAGTTCGATGGTGCGTGGTGTGCGGTCCGACGGCGACCGTTCGATCCGTGCGATCGCTGTTCGCAGGAGTCGCTGGCGTTCACCGTCGTGGGTGCTGGCGCTCGCGCCACGTCCGGCACGTCCGACGAGCGCGAGCGAGGCCGCGGCCTGGATGGTGGGGAGGTCGTGCTCCTCGGCGAGTCCCACGGCTTCGTGCAGCAGCAGCCGAGCGTCGTCGAGGGTTCCCTCGGCGAGATGGGCCCGCCCGGCTCCGACCATCGCCTGAGCGCGTCGACGCTGGTTGGTCGCTCGGCCGAGGGCGTGCCGGTAGGACCCCGCCGCGGACGCCCACGCCCCGGAACGCATCGACTCCCGCGCTGCCTTCATTGCATGCGTCCAGGCGAGCGGCTTCGCATTGGCGCCGGCGCGTCCGTAATGGTAAGCGAGCAGCGAATCGTGCGCTGTGTTGTCGACGTCGCGGTGCGTGGCGATGGTGTCTGCGACATGCCGATGAAGTCGCAAGCGTTCTGCCGCGCCGACCCTCTCGTAGATCGCATCCCGAGTGATCGCGTGAGCGAACTGCAGCGCATGGTGGTCGTCGAACGTGAGCAGCCCGCAACTGACGAGGACATCGATCAGTGGGGCCGTCGTGTTCGGATCGTCCGCTGAGCAGCGTGCCAGCAGCTCGAGGTCGACGTCGTGTCCGATCACGCTGGCCTGTTGGATGAGCGATCTCTCCTGCGCCGACAACGAGTGCACGCGACGTGATACCCAGTCGGCGATCGTGTCAGGGACCGTGCTGGCGTCGATGTCGGTGAGGCGAGCCTGGCGCGCGAGTTCGCTGGCGAAGAACGGCAGCCCTCCGGTCCGCGCTCGCAGCGACGGCGCGATCCGTTCGTCGTCGAGCAGTTCGGCGACTTCGTCGATCGAGAGCGCATCGAGCTTCATGGGTGTGGTGGGCAGCACCCGTTGGAGCGAACCCAGCCGAACCGCTACGGCGGCGGGGACGCTGCGGGCCGTGACGATGACGAGCACAGGGACGGCGAGATCGTCGACGACCGATTCCATGATGCTGACAACGTCTGGCGAGGCCCACTGGAGGTCATCGACGAACCAGATGGTCGGGCCCTGCGTCGACTCGATCAGCAACGCACGAAGCGATTCGGTCATCAGTTCCCTGGTCGAAGGCGCATCATCCATCGTGGCCGCCGCGGCGAAGCGCGGGAGGAGCGGCCACAACCCGCGAGCGCGATCTCCGAGGCGGTCGATCACCTCCGGGTCGGCCTCGACGAGGCGTTGGACCATTTCGGCAAGCGCTCCGAAGGCCACCTGTGTGGTGTCTCGGTTGCGGCCCCACATGATCCCGGCGACCTCGTCGAAGTTGTCGTTGTAGAACCGGTCGACCAACCGTGTCTTGCCGATGCCGGCTGGTCCCTCGATGATGACGAGTTGCGGTCGCCAGGTGTCGACGACTTCCCCCCAGACTCTTCGCAGCGTCGCGAGTTCGCTCCGGCGGCCGACGAACGCTTCATCGGAGTGAGGGTGTATCGACGCTCGCACCTTGGTCGTCCGCGCTGGTCGCGGCCGCTGGTCGGAGACGTGGTTGGACGTGCGCAGCAAGTCGGCGGTGGCTGGTGACGGGTAGATCCCGAATTCGTGTCCGAGGCTCGTGGTGAGTGTCTCGAAGGCCGCGCTCGCCTCGGCGCGCCGGTCCGCCGAAATCAGCGTCTCGATCAGCAGGTGGTGTGCGGCTTCGTCGAGTGGATCGCGATCGATCACTGACCGGAGTTCGGCGATCGCCGCGTCGACGCGGTCGTCGGCGCGCAACAGCACCACATGGTTCAGGATGGCGCGTTGTGAAGTTCTGCGAATGCGGTCGCGCGTCTGGCGGCCCCATTCGCTGTCGTCGTGGGGCAGGAACGGGCGGGTCAGCGCAGTGATCGCAGCGGCAAGGTCGCGCTCGGACGGATCGCCGCTGTCGATGAGTTGCTCGATCCGATCCAGATCGGTGCACAGGTCGGGAACATCGATGCGTACCACCGTGTCGTCGGATCGAACCGCTGTCGCAGGGAATCCGGCGCTCACGAAACTCGACCGGACCTTCGACAACACGCCGCGGAGTGCGCTCGACCAGTGCTCCGACAGGTCGTCACCCCACAGCAGGTGCGCGAGTTCGTCCCGAGTCACTGGACGACCGCACGTCGCCACGAATGCGGTGACCGCAGCGGGTTGACGCCCGCGCACGACGACCTCGCCGCTCGGCCCGACGATGACGACTGGTCCGAGCACGCGCACGGTTCCCGGCCGGGTGAGATGGAATCCGCCCATCATTGTTCCTCCGACGGCAGTGTTGCACATCAACGCGGGTCGGCCACAGCGACCACTCGCGTTGCGTTCGCGCTTCGTTCGCGCGGCGTTCTCTACGTTCGCAGAATGTCGCCAGACCTGTCGCGCCCGCACGGCCGCCGTGCGCGGATCCTGTTCATCGCATCGTTCGTCACTGCGGCGATGGTGGTGTCTGCGGTGTCGGTTGTCGCGGAGGCTGCTGCGCCGGATCCGCTGGATGTGATGCAGGGTGTGGTCGATGACCTTGCCGACGAGCTGGGTTTGGATGCCAATGATCCGAATGCATTGCGTTCGGCGGTGGACGACGCGCTGGCCGATCTCGAGGCCGGGCTCGCCGAGACTCCCGATGATCCGTTGCTGTTGGAGGCCCGTGAGCAGCTGGTAGCGGCGGCGACCGATGCTGGGATGCAACTCGACCTCCCGGCGGACACATCGGTGGTTGGTGCGTCGGAGTCCCCGGCGTTGCTCGAGTCGTCGTTCGTTCCCGCCGCGCTGACCGCATCGAGTCCAGTGGCGATGGACCCGCCGGGGTCGTTCGAAGGGCCGATCAGCTTCGAACAACCGTGGGCGGTGGTCACCGGTCAGTCCCTGCGGATGTCCAATCTGCAAGCTGGCCTTGGCGCCGACGGTCTGAACATCGTCGACATGGTGGTCGCCGACGTGGACGGGTACGGGGGCGACGACATCGTCAGCCTCGCCTTCGGCCGGCGTGACTCGGCACTCCCCGTTCCGTTCTCCGTCTCGCAGCGCGATGTGTATGTGTTGGTCAACCGAGCCGATGGGTTCGGTGGCTTCGAGTCGGGCACGGCCTATGCAATGGGCGTTGCAAACGCGTACACGATCAGCGCCGGCGGGCTGGATGTCGGCGACGTCGACAACGACGGCGATGCTGACATCGTCATCGGACTCGACCAGCGGCTGGAGATCCGCACCCTGCTGAACGACGGCAACGGGGCGTTCCCGAACCAGGAGAACACGTCGGTCGCCAAGCGCCCCGACGGCACCGTGCTGTTGGCGGATTTGACCGGCGATGGATTCCTCGACGTGGCGGCGACAAGCCGCCACGGGGGGCTCACCATGATCTTGCGCGGCAATGGCACCGGGACGTTCGTTCCCGAGACCGACCTCGTCGCACCGGCGCCTGAGACCGTCACAGCCATCGACCTCGCCGGCGTCACACATCTCGTGATCAACCGCTATCTCTATGGAGAGTCTGCGGCGCTGCAACTCTGGACACGGAACCCGGGCGACGGGTCATGGTCACCGACCACGTTGCGGGCTCCCACGCCGGTCGAACCCCCGGTGATGGTCGACCTCGCCGCAGCCACGGCGTGGGTGGCTGACGTCGACAACGACGGCGACGAGGACCTCGTCGCCGTCGGCGAATACAACAACGCCTGGGGTCCCGCACGGTCCTGTGTGGCGTGGGCCAGTACGTGTGCACGAGTGTTCCTGCAGGACGATGATGGCAACCTCGTTGCCCAGGCCGGCGCTTACCCGATCGAGGCGGGCACGTACAGGGACGGGGGCTGGAACCTCGATTTGAACCAGCGTGGACGGATGTACGACCTCGACGGCGACCGCAACATCGACATCATCGCCCCCGGTGCGCGCGGTGGCGTGAACGTCAGCTATGGCCGCGGTGACGGCACCTTCGGCGAGCCGGTCACCTGGAACGCGTTGCCGAACATGACCCCGACCGGTGGCTGGTCCAACACTCACACCGACATCGGTCAGTTCCATACCACGGTGGCAGTCGCGGTCACCGACGCGACAGGTGACGGCAGGGGTGACCTCGTTGCCGCCACCGTCGCTTCCGGCAACTCCATCGGGCGCAACCACAGCACCGTTTCGGTGGTCCCCGCCAAGGCTCCGCGGGTGTTCGCGAGCGCTGGGGTCACCTCCACACTGCCGGGCACCGACTGGATCCGGTCGGATGACAAGCTCCTGACTCACCTCGGCGACTGGAATGGCGACGGCCGCGACGACGTGCTGATCCTGGGCAAGTTCGACGATCCCGCCACCGTTGCAACGAAAACCAAGGTGGCGGGACTGGTCATGCGTCCGGGGGAACCTGGAGGGTTCGGGCCGACCGAGTGGATCGGCCTGATCCCCGCGGAGTGTCTGTTGGGGGTCTACATCTCTTCGTCGGCCATCGGGGACATCGACGGCGACGGTCGGCTCGACGTGGCATGTGGTGACGGCCGCCTGCACGTCGTGTTCGGTAACGGCTCCGGTGGTCTGGAACCGGCACTCGACTTGGGCTGGGTCGACACCACGGCGAACAGCATCTACGCCGAGGTCAGCGGCATCGCGATCGACGACCTCGACGGCGACGGACGCGACGATGTCGTGTACGTCGTGACTCGGGTGTATGACACGCCGGGGGACCCGACGCAGAAGTCGGGCAACTTGATCATCGGTTGGTCGCGCCGCACCGTTGACGCCGAGGGCGAGACCGTGATGGCGCCGGTGGCGATCGCTCACGAGCAGACACGGGCAACCAGCACCTCGGGGGCGAATGTCTGGTTCCTGGCGCGCCCCGTCATTGCCGACGTCACCGGCGACGGCAAGGTCGATGTCACGATCAGCGGCGCCGTTGCCGATGACCGTTTCAACATCTTCCGCAACGACACCGTCGGCGCGGGGTCGCCGTCGTTCGTGAAGACCGACCAGAACGGCGTGTTCGGCTTGGACAACCCCGACGTGGTGGCGGATGTCCAATACCGCTACATGAACGGTCTCGACGTCGAGGGAGACGGCGATGTCGACATCATGGCCACTGTCTCGGTGTACCACGGGTATTACAGCCCGTACGGGTGGACCAATGTGCTGCTGCGCAACGACGGCACCGGTACGTTCACGCCCGAGGCGCTGCCTGGTAGCGACGGCGCGCCGAGCCCGCTGGCGGTCGACATCGACAACGACGGCAACACCGATCTGGCATGGCGGAGTTCGACGCGCGGGTTTGAGATTCGCCGTGGTCGCGAGGACGGCAGCTTCGCGCTGCCAGTCTCGTTCCCGATCGCCGATCGAGGCGCCGAATGGATTGCGTTCAGCGATGTCGACGACGACGGCCGGGTCGATCTGCTCGCGGCGCGGAACTTGGATGGACCCGAAGACGATCCGTACCCGACGCTGGTCGTCGACCTGAACACCTCGACGGGAGTGGAGGGTGCTCCCGATCTGGTGGTCGATGCCGTCACCGTGAACCCGACGAACATCCAGGTTGCGGTCGCGAATCGTGGTGGTTCGGCTGTGGAAGGTGGGTTCTCGACATCGTTGTGGTTGTCGGTCGACAACGTGTGGGGAGTCGATGACCTGCTGCTCGGTGAGGTCGGCCACACCGGACGGTTGCTGCAAGGCGCAACGTCGACCGCAACGTTGACGGCGCAGCTGGTACCCCTGGTCAACGGGCAACAGCACGTGATCGCGCGCACCGATCCGCGCCGTCAAGTCGCCGAGGCCAACGAGAACAACAATGTCGGATCGACGACGGTCAGCCTTGCGATCCCCGAGTTGGTCGTCGGCGGTGCCCCACGGGTCGTGACACCGAGCGCCACGCGCCCAGGTCTCGCTCGGGTTGCCGCGAGCGCCGTGCCCGTTCGGATCACGGTGGCGGGCGCGACGGGCGTTGTCACCACCGGTGGTCCGGATCGGGTACCGACCGCGACCGCCGCTGCCGCAACGCTCGCCGGTCCAGGGTCGTTGGTGCTGCCACCGAACTCCGGCGACAGCTTC
Organism: Ilumatobacteraceae bacterium; assembly: GCA_963828415.1. GTDB lineage: Bacteria > Actinomycetota > Acidimicrobiia > Acidimicrobiales > Ilumatobacteraceae > Sva-07. The sequence continues at coordinate 741,245 of CAWHEI010000003.1, read as the reverse complement.
GTGCGCGTCGAGGGTACGGGACCGGTGACGCTGACGGCGACGGCGTTGCCGTTCGGTGTCGGCCGAGTGGCGCCGAGGGTCGTCGGGCGAACCGGCGATGCGACGTTGGCGATCTCCGGTGTCGCGCTCGATGCGTCGATGACGGTCGAACTCGTGAGGGGTGCGTCTCGGATCCAGGCGAGGTCGGTCTCCGTGGTGGGCGACGGTCTCGCCGCGACGATGCCGATGAACGGGGCGGCGATCGGTTCGTACGACCTGGTCGTCACCGATGGTGCCGAGTCGTCGTCGCTGCCCGGCGCGGTGAGCGTGCAGGCGCCGTCGACGACGATCGGCGACGGTGACGTGAACCAGCTGGTGCTGTCGACGTTCGCGCCGACTTCGGTGCTGGGCCACTGGACCTACGACTACATCATCACCTACGCCAACCGTGGTCTGACCGACATCGTTGCTCCGTTCCTGCAGGTCAATGTCGATTCGGCCCTGGCGCTGCCAGGATCCCCGTACGACTTCGACGAGCCCTTCTACGTGGTTCCCGAGGTCGAGGGTGCGCCGGCGGGAGTGTTGCCGCCGGGTTCGACCGGGCGGATCAGGATCCCGTTCCGCCCGAGTTCGCGGTACGGGTTCTCGGTCGACGTGTTCAGCGCGCAGACGTCGTTGCCACACAACTGGGCTCAGGAGCTCGCCGGAGATCCACCCGATTCGTTGACGCAGGAGGAGTACGACAGCGTGCTCGCAGATCTGGTCGCGTCGGCGGGCACGACGAGCGGCTCGTACGTGGCGGCTGCGCAGCGCACGCGTGCGGAGTTGCTCGCCGACGGCGTGCGCATCGACGATCTCGGTGTGTTGCGCAAGGTGATGGTCGATCGTCTGGTCGACGCGTTGCCAGGGGTGTTCCTGCGTGGCACGGTGGCGACGGCGACGGCTGCTCCGGCCGCCGGCGTGGTCGTCACTGCGACCGAAGGCGATCGGGAACTGACGACCACGACGCGCTACGACGGCTCGTTCAGCTTCCGTGACACCCTCGACCTGGGCGTCGGCGACACCGCCGGCGATTGGGAGATCGCGCTCGATGGGTACGGCCCCGATCCGGTGGCCATCGTCACCGCGGGCGAACCGGAAGCGACCGACATCGTCGTGTCGTTGCCGGCCTGGACGCCGGTCGCAGGTGTGGTGACCGACCAGGTCAGCGGTGATCCGGTCGAGGACGCACTGGTGAGCGTGCGCGACGCCGCAGGTCGATCCGCGAGCGCCCGGACCGACGCGGTGGGCGCGTACTCGTTCGCGGGGATTTCGCCGGGAACGTTCGAGGTCGTGGCAGCGAAAGAACTGTTGACGAGCCCGGCCGCCGCCCTCGTGGTGCCGGGTGGCGGCGCGCCGCAGACTCTCGATCTGGTCATCGGGACCGCCGGGTCGATCGTCGGCACGGTCGTCGCGCCGGGCGGAGCACCGGTCGTCGGGGCGTCGGTGCTGGCGCGCACGCCCGCTGGTGACCTCGTTGCAACCACGGGCGCCGACGGTACGTTCGCCCTCACCGACGTGGTGCCCGGAACCATCGGGCTCGTCGTGACCTCACCGGACTGGGCGGGTCGCGCGGTCGATGTCGCCGTCGTTGCCGACACCGTCGCCGATGCCGGGACCATTGCATTGCGGACTGCAGCGACTGTGTCTGGTGTGGTGGAGGACGCAACCGGCTCCCCGATCGTGGGGGCGACGGTCGGTGCGAGTTCGGAGGCATCACCGACCACGGTCACGGGAGCGGACGGGTCGTATGCGCTCGGCAACGTGCCGGTGGGCATCAATTCGATCGTCGCGAGCGCAGAGAACTATCTGTCGTCCAGCGCGGTGGTCGATGTGGCCGCTGTTGCGCCGAACACCGCCAACTTCACGCTCGTCACCGGCTACAAGATCACTGCCACTGTCACCGACGGCACCGACCCGATCGAAGGCGCCGTCGTGCGACTGGGATCGGTCGACGTCGACGGCGTCGAGCCATCGACCGTCGCCACCGCTGCGGACGGCCATGTCGTGTTCGAGTCGCTGCCGCCCGGCGAGTACATCGTGTCGATCGGTGCCCGAGCCGAGCAGGTCGCGATCGACGATGCTGACGAAACCGTCACCCTCGTTGCGCCTGCCGGTCACACCATCTCCGGCACGGTCATCGACGGGACTGCCGAACCGGTGGACGGCGCGTATGTGGTGGTCTTCGGTGTCCCCGCCGTGGGCCCGGTCACCGAGGCAAATCGGATCACGGAGATCTCTACAGAGCCCGACGGCACGTTCTCGTTCAACGCGCGGGCAGCGAGCGCCTACGAACTGGTGGTCTCCGACCCGGCGGTGGGTTTGCGGCGCATCGCCATACCGGCAGCCGCAGACGGGATCATCACCGACGTCGGCGACATCGGACCGTCGGGGTCGGCGGTGACCGCCACCGCCGACTGGACCAGCTTCGACGATCAAGCCACTGCGTTGCTCACTCCGGTGGGCCTCGACGACGATCTCGGTGTGTGGGTCGGCAACTCGGGCACCACCGTCGACACCTTCGACTTCGGGACGGTCCCGGATGGCAGCTACACGTTGCGCTACGCCGGTGCGGCCCTGACGTTCACGACAACGGTGACGGTGGCCGGCGACACCGGCCTGACGCTGACGAAGCCCGCCACCGGAGTGCTGTCCGGTGTCGCTCTCGACGATGACGGCGCACCCTTGCCCGACGCGTTGGTGCTCGCGTGGACTGCGGGCGGCCAGTCGGTCGAGGTCATGACCGACGCGGACGGTGCCTGGAGCTTCGGCGCTGTGCCCGTCGGAGTCTGGTCGGTGGCGGTCACGCATCCAGAGTTCGGCGTGCTCTCGATCGATCCAATGACCGTGACCGCGGGGCCATCAGGTTTGCGTATGCCAGCGGCGACTTCGATGGGTCTGATCTCGATGCTCACCGCTCCCACTGTCCCAGCGCTCCTGGGAACGTTGGGCAGCGGCCGGGAGTGCACGTTCGACCCCAAGGCCCGTCTGTCTGCCATCGGCTGGGTGGTCAATCCCGACATTCCCGCATGGGACGGTACGGCAACCACCGTGTATTTCCGGCCGGTTGGCCAGCCAGGTTTCGCCGGCTCGGTACAGACTCTGCCGGACGGATCGTTCACCACGCCGAAGTTGCCCGATGGTGACTACGAGGTCATCGTTCGTGCCGAGGGATTCGAAGCCACACCGGCAAAAGGATTCTCGATCCCCGGCTCCGTCGACAACAACTATCGCTGTGGTGCGGATCTCGACAAGATCGAACGCGGTGAATCGGTGATCGATCCACCAGTGCCGCCGCCGATGCCAGGGGCTGACGAGATCAGGGCGATCCTCGAGCGCTCCTTCGACGGCGACCGTCCGTCCCGGTTCAACATGGAGAGGATTCGCGACTACGAGCCGCCGAAGCCTCCGGAGAAGTGCCCGCCGCCCCCACCGGGAGGTGAGGCTGCACCGTGCCCGCCGCCGCCACCCCCGCCGCCGCCGCCATCGCCGCCGTCGTGCGTCGGGGGCTCGCCGACCGCGTCTCCACCGTCGCCTGACGACGAGGCAGACGACAAGAAGAAGGAGAACCCGGCGGCCACCGCATATCTGGCGGCTGCCAAGAACTACGCCAATCAGGCGCTCGACCTGCACGATCGCTGGGGCGCGCAGTACAACCGAATCCTCAAGGAATACGTCCTCCAGGTTTCGCTCGCGGTCTCCCGGTTCGCGGTCATCGCTGGTGAGGTCGTCGGGTTGTTCACGGGTGTGATCAAGCTGCTCGCCAATGCCCCTCGGCTCGTCCGTGCCGTCAAGGCGTTGGAGACCCTCGATTCGCTCAATACCGGTGTCAGTGGCATCGAGGCTCTGGGCAACGTCATCGAGAAGTTCGGGCCGATCAAAGGCGTGCTCACGACGTTCGTCGCCAACGTCGTGGGTGGTGTGACCACGGGCGACTTCTCGGCCGCCAAGTTGTCTGATGGTGAGTTGACGGAGTTGATCAACGCGGCACGCGACGCAACTGCGGCTGCAGCGGGCGCCCTGCCGCCCGGCAAGCTGCTCAAGTTTCTTGGTGACGCGGTACCGGTGTACTCGGGGGTCGTGACGACGATCGAACAGATCAACGGGCTGATGGACGACTATTCGTCTGCCGTCAAGTCCATGGACGCCATGGACGAGGCGCTGGAGGGCTACGCGCAGCAGTGGGAGCAGCTGAGTGCTCGGGCGCAGCAGTACTGGCGGGCCTACCTCGACGCGTTGACCAACGAGAAGAACGAGGAGGCTGGGAACGACGCGCCGAAGCGTCCGTTGCCGCCCTTGCCGCCGGGTCGCCCGGGCCCCAAGGGCCCCGACTGTGGTCGGGTCTTCGTGTCGCACGACCCGAACGAGATTTCAGGTCCCGAGGGGTACGGGGACGGTCGTTGGATTCAGCCGGGCTCGGTCATGGGCTACCGCATCGGGTTCGAGAACCTCGGTCCAGGTAGTGAGGTGATCCCCGAGGGTGCGTCGTTGGCAACGGCTCCCGCGCAGGTGGTCGGTGTGACCCTGCCGCTCGACGACGACCTCGATCTGGCGACCTTCGAGTTGGGTGACTTCGGTTTCGGCGTGACCAGCGCTGCGACAGGGACACGGTTCTCGGTGCCTGCGGGTGCTCGCCAGTTCGAGGAGTCGCGCGACGTTCCGATGACGGTGCAGTCGTTCGACGGGCCCGGCACCGAGGATGTCGTGCTGCAACTGCGCGCACGTGCGTGGCTCGACACGGCGAAGCGGGAGGCGCACTGGCTGATCGAATTGATCGACCCGGAAACGGGGACGACGCACAGAGATCCCTTTGCCGGCTTCCTGCCGCCCGAACCCGTCGCCCCCGCGGGAGAGGGTCAAGGATTCGCGGAGTACTTCGTGTCGTCCGCTCCCGCGACAGCAACGGGTGCGTCGATTTCGGCGACTGCGGACATCGTGTTCGACCGCAACGATCCGATCGTGACGAACACGTGGACGAACCGAGTCGACGGCGTGTCGCCGACCTCGTCAATGTCTGCGTTGGCCCCGTCGACGACTGTTGGCACGGTCATCAACTGGGCCGGCACGGACAATGGGTCAGGTGTCGACCGCTACGACGTCTGGCGCAAGATCGACGACGGTCCGCTGGTGCTCTGGTTGGACCATACGACTCTGACCGAGGTGCCGATGGTGGGCACGGTGGGTCGACGGTACGGGTTCGCCGTGTCCGCCAGCGATGGCGTCGGCAATCTGGAGGAGGCACCAACAGCGGTGCAGGCTTCCACGGTTGCTGCTGCGCCGCTGGTCGTCACGGCGCCGAGTGCGCCGTCGAGTGTGGCCGCAGTTGCTGGAAATGGTGCTGCGACGGTGTCGTGGGCGGCACCGGCAAGTGATGGTGGTTCGCCGATCACCGGGTACGAGGTGCGATCGTCGCCGGGCGGGCTGTCGTGTTCGACGAGCGTTCGCACGCACCTGTGTGGTGTCGGGCTTGACGAACGGCACGGGCTACACCTTCGAGGCGCGCGCGTTGAACGCGTCGGGCGTGTCGCCATGGTCGGCGCCGTCGGGCGCAGTGACGCCGACTGCCCCCAGCGGTACCGGCGGTGGGAGTGGCGCGGGCACCGGCGGCGGTGGATCTGGCGGTACGGGTTATGCGTCGTTGGTGCCGGCTCGGTTGTTTGATTCTCGTGCGCCGGGTTTGACGGTGGATGGGTTGTTGTCGGGTGGTGGTCGTGTGGCTGCTGGTTCGACGACGGAGGTGTCGGTGTCGGGTCGTGGTGGGGTGCCGGTGGGTGCTGGTGCTGCGGTGTTGAACGTGACGGTGGTCGATGCTGGTGCTGCTGGGTTCGTGACGGTGTTTCCGTGTGGTCAGGCGGTTCCGAATGCGAGCAATCTGAACGTTGCGGCGGGTCAGACGGTGCCGAATGCGGTGGTGTCGAAGCTTGGTGTCGGGGGCACGGTGTGTGTGTTCTCGTCGGTGAGTGCGCATGTGTTGGTCGACGTCAACGGGTCGTTCCCGTCGGTGTCGGACTATGCGTCGTTGGTGCCGGCTCGGTTGTTTGATTCTCGTGCGCCGGGTTTGACGGTGGATGGGTTGTTGTCGGGTGGTGGTCGTGTGGCTGCTGGTTCGACGACGGAGGTGTCGGTGTCGGGTCGTGGTGGGGTGCCGGTGGGTGCTGGTGCTGCGGTGTTGAACGTGACGGTGGTCGATGCTGGTGCTGCTGGGTTCGTGACGGTGTTTCCGTGTGGTCAGGCGGTTCCGAATGCGAGCAATCTGAACGTTGCGGCGGGTCAGACGGTGCCGAATGCGGTGGTGTCGAAGCTTGGTGTCGGGGGCACGGTGTGTGTGTTCTCGTCGGTGAGTGCGCATGTGTTGGTCGACGTCAACGGGTCGTTCCCGTCGGTGTCGGACTATGCGTCGTTGGTGCCGGCTCGGTTGTTTGATTCTCGTGCGCCGGGTTTGACGGTGGATGGGTTGTTGTCGGGTGGTGGTCGTGTGGCTGCTGGTTCGACGACGGAGGTGTCGGTGTCGGGTCGTGGTGGGGTGCCGGTGGGTGCTGGTGCTGCGGTGTTGAACGTGACGGTGGTCGATGCTGGTGCTGCTGGGTTCGTGACGGTGTTTCCGTGTGGTCAGGCGGTTCCGAATGCGAGCAATCTGAACGTTGCGGCGGGTCAGACGGTGCCGAATGCGGTGGTGTCGAAGCTTGGTGTCGGGGGCACGGTGTGTGTGTTCTCGTCGGTGAGTGCGCATGTGTTGGTCGACGTCAACGGGTCGTTCCCGTGAGACCGACCTGCCGCACAACCCGTTTGCGTCGCGTTCTCGGTGACCCGTCCAATCCGAAGTGCAACGCAGACGTGGTCGGCGGCCCATCCTTGCTTGTACACATGTAGATATCCTTATATGATCGCCGGATGCGTTCGGATGCGGTGCTCGACGCGCTCAAGGCGATCGGCGAGGAGACACGGCTGCGGATCGTCGCGCTCCTGCGCCACGGTGAGCTGACCGTCACTGATCTCACCGAGATCCTCGGACAGTCGCAGCCGCGAGTGTCGCGCCATCTCCGGTTGCTCGTGGACGCGCGCGTGGTCACCAAACACCGCGAAGGGACGTGGGCATTCTTCCGATTGATCGAGACCGAGCCATCGCGTGGCCTGGTCGATTCGGTGCTCGACGCCACCGACGTCGATGATCTCGTGCTTGCCGGTGACGTGTCACGGCTCGGTGTCACCCGTGAGCGCCGGGCTGCTGCCGCCCGCGAGTACTTCGAGCAGATCGCTCCGATCTGGGACGAGGAGCGCTCGCTGCACGCCGCCGCCGACACGGTCGAAGCGGTGATCCTCGAGACCGTCGGCGATCGTCCACTCGGTCGAGTGCTCGACGTGGGCACGGGCACGGGCCGCATCCTGGCGCTGCTCGCCGACCGTTCCGAGCGCGCCGTCGGCCTCGACAGCAGCCACTCGATGCTGTCGGTCGCCCGGGCCAATCTCGAGCGAGCCGGTGTCGCCGACTGGGAGCTCCGCCAGGGCGACGTGCACAGTCCGCCACTCGATGCGGCCAGCTTCGACCTCGTCGTGATCCATCAGGTGCTGCACTACCTCGACGACCCGGCGCGGGCCATCGCCGAGTCCGCCAAGCTCGTCGCATCGGGAGGCCGTCTCCTGGTGGTCGACTTCGCACCGCACCGTCACGACTTCCTGCGTGCCGCCGCGCATCGTCGCCTCGGATTCACACACGAACAGCTCACCGACTGGTTCGATCAGGCCGGATTCGACTGCTCGACGATCACCGACGTCGCACCACCGGCCGGACAGGACGGCCTCACCGTCACCGTCTGGCTCGCCACCAACCGCAACACGACCCGTACTGCCCCTGTCACCCAGAGAGAAGTCGCATGACTCGTCACCCGTTCCACGACCATCCGATCGCCCAGCTCGCACGAGAGCGCATCGTCGTGCTCGACGGCGCCATGGGCACGGAGATCCAGACGCTCGGTCTGTCCGACGAAGCGTTCCGCGGCGACCGCTTCTGCGATCACGGGTGCGATCTCGCCGGCAACAACGAACTCCTGACGCTGACCCAGCCCGACGCGATCCGCGAGATCCATCTGCGCTACTTCCTCGCGGGCGCCGACATCGCCGAGACCAACACGTTCTCCGCCAACCGCGTGTCGCAGGGCGACTACGACACCGTCGACCAGGTCGTCGAGCTCAACGAGGTCGCTGCCCGGCTCGCCCGCGAAGCTGCCGAGGAGGCACAGGGCATCGACGGCCGCCGCCGCTTCGTCGCCGGCGCCGTCGGGCCGACCAACGTGACGCTGTCGCTGTCACCGAAGGTGGAGGACCCCGGCTATCGGTCGATCACATTCGGCGCCCTGGCCGACGCCTACCAGGAGCAGATCGAGGCGCTGCTGCGCGGCGGCGTCGACGCGATCCTGATCGAGACGATCTTCGACACCCTCAATGCAAAGGCCGCGATCGTTGCCAGCCGCCGTGCGATGACTACCTACGGCGCGCAGCTTCCGCTGATGATCTCGGGCACGATCACCGACCGCTCGGGACGCACCCTGTCGGGGCAGACTCCCGCCGCGTTCTGGCAGTCGATCCGCCACGCTCAGCCGTTGACCGTCGGTCTGAACTGCGCGCTCGGCGCCGAGGAGATGCGCCCGCACGTCCTCGAACTCGCCACGATCGCCGACACGCTCGTGTGCGCCTACCCGAACGCCGGGCTGCCCAACGAACTCGGTGGCTACAACGAGACTCCCGAGCAGACCGCCGCGTTCGTCGGCGAGTTCGCCGCGGCGGGACTGGTCAATGTCGTCGGTGGCTGCTGCGGCACGACACCCGCTCACATCGAGGCAATCGCCGGCGCCGTCGCGGGCCTGACCCCTCGCACCGTGCCGACGCGCACGCCCCGGCTGGAGCTGTCGGGCCTCGAGCCGTTCGCGCTGACCGACGACATCCCGTTCGTCAACGTCGGCGAGCGCACCAACATCACCGGCTCCGCGAAGTTCCGCCGCCTGATCAAGGACAACGAGTACGGCGAGGCGCTCGTCGTCGCGTTGCAGCAGGTCGAGAGCGGCGCCCAGATCATCGACGTCAACATGGACGACGGCCTGATCGACGGCGTCCAGGCGATGACGACGTTCCTCAACCTGATCGCATCCGAGCCCGACATCGCCCGCGTCCCGATCATGATCGACTCGTCCAAGTTCGAGGTGATCGAGGCTGGACTGCAGTGCGTGCAGGGCAAGCCGATTGTCAACTCGATCTCGATGAAGGAGGGCGAGGAGTCGTTCCTCGCCCAAGCTCGCACGTGCCTCGACTACGGCGCCGCCGTGATCGTGATGGCCTTCGACGAGGTCGGCCAGGCCGACACGGTCGAGCGCAAGGTCGACATCGCCCGTCGCGCGTATCACCTCCTGATCGACGAGGTCGGGTTCCCACCCGAGGACATCATCATCGACCCCAACATCTTCGCGGTCGCCACCGGCATCGAGGAACACAACCGCTACGGCCTCGACTTCATCGAGGCAACGAAGCAGATCACCGACGAGTTGCCGTACGTCAACATCTCCGGTGGCGTGTCGAACCTGTCGTTCTCGTTCCGCGGCAACGAGCCCGTGCGCGAGGCAATGCACTCGGTGTTCCTGCTCAAGGCGGTGCAGGCGGGCATGCGGATGGGCATCGTCAACGCCGGCCAGCTCGCCGTGTACGACCAGATCGATCCCGAGTTGCGCGAGCTGTGTGAGGACGTCGTGCTCGCCCGGCGCCCCGACGCCACCGAGCGTCTCCTCGACGCTGCCGCCCGCTTCGCCGGTGACGGTGCCGACGCCGTCGACCCTGCAGTGGCGGAATGGCGTTCGTGGGACGTCTCGCGCCGCATTGATCACGCGCTCGTCAACGGCATCACGGTGTTCATCGAGGCCGACGTCGAAGAGGCGCGCGCCGGCTCCGATCGCGCCGTCGACGTGATCGAGGGCCCCCTGATGAGCGGTATGAACACCGTCGGCGATCTGTTCGGCGCGGGCAAGATGTTCCTCCCGCAGGTGGTGAAGTCAGCCCGTGTGATGAAGCAAGCGGTGGCGTATCTCACGCCGTTCATCGAGGCCGAAGGCGAAGACGGTGCGGCCTCCAAGGCCGGCACGGTGCTGCTCGCCACGGTCAAGGGCGACGTGCACGACATCGGCAAGAACATCGTCGGCGTCGTGCTCGGCTGCTCGAACTACGAGGTGATCGATCTCGGTGTGATGGTGCCCGCCCAGACGATCCTCGACACCGCCAAGGAGCGCGACGTCGACATCATCGGGCTGTCCGGCCTGATCACGCCGTCGCTCGACGAGATGGTCCGCGTCGCCGCCGAGATGGAGCGGCTCGGCTTCACCACGCCGCTGCTGATCGGTGGCGCCACCACGAGTCGCTTGCACACCAGCTTGAAGATCGATCCCGCGTATCACGGCCCGGTCGTCCACGTCGGCGATGCCAGCCAGCGCGTCCGGCGTGATCTCGGCGCTGCTGTCGAACACACAACGCGAGGGCTTCCTCGCCGAACTCGAAACCGAGTACGCCCGCGTCGTCGAATCGCACGCTCGTGCGACCGTCGAACACGATCGCGTGACGATCGACGTGGCCCGCGCCAACCGGCTCGATGCCACCTTCGACGACACCACGATCACCCAGCCGACGTTCACCGGCACCCGCGTGTTCGACGACTACGACGTCGCCGAGCTCGTGCCCTACATCGACTGGACACCGTTCTTCCGCACCTGGGGCATCCGCAGCAAGTTCCCCGAAGTGCTCACCGATCCCGAGTTCGCCGACGCCGCACGACCGCTGTACGACGACGCGCTGGCGATGCTGGAGCGGATCGTGTCCGAGCACTGGTTCCGCCCGAAGGCGGTCGTCGGGTTCTGGCCAGCGCAGGCCGACGGCGACGACATCGTCGTGTACACCGACGAGACGCGCAGCACCGAGCGTGCCCGTCTGCACGGGATCCGCCAGCAGGCCACCAAGACCGACGGCCGCGCCGAATCTCAGCCTGTCCGACTTCGTTGCGCCGGCCGCCTCCGGCATCGCCGACTGGGTCGGCGGGTTCGTCGTCACCGCTGGACCGGAGGAGATCGCGATCGCCGAGCGCTTCGAAGCCGACAACGACGACTACTCCTCGATCCTGCTCAAGGCGCTTGCCGACCGGCTCGCCGAAGCGTTCGCCGAGCGGATGCACGAACGGGTGCGCACCGAATTCTGGGGCTACGCACCTGACGAATCGTTCACTCCAGCCGAGCTGCTGAAGGAATCGTTCCAGGGCATCCGACCGGCGCCCGGCTATCCGAGCCAGCCCGATCACACCGAGAAGGCCGCGCTGTTCGACCTCCTCGACGCGCCGAACGCCGTGGGCGTCGAGCTCACCGAGTCGTTCGCGATGTGGCCCGGGTCGTCGGTCTCAGGGCTCTACTTCGCGCATCCCGACGCCAAGTACTTCGGCGTCGGCAAGATCAAACGCGATCAGCTGGCGTCGTACGCCGAGCGCAAGGGCTGGACGATCGACGAAGCCGAACAGCATCTCGCCCCCGTCCTCGACTCCTGAGCCGCCCGCGCCACGGCAACGATGAGCGAAACCGCCGTATGCGGTCGGTTCGCTCATCGTTGGGTGGGTCGTGCGGGTTGTGATGAGCGAGACCGCCGTATGCGGTCGGTTCGCTCATTGGTGGGGTGTGCGTGTTGGTGTGAGTTCCGGGGCGTTTTGCGGGGTGGTGCGGCCCGGGCCGAACGCGAAGAGCACGGCGAGACCGACGGCGAGGATCGCGCCGACTTCGAGGGCGACGAATGTCGAGGTCGCCCCGAACAACGCTGCGGCCCCGAGCGGCCCGACGGTCTGACCGAGGCGGGCCGCTCCGACGTACACCGCCACCACTGCGCCACGATGCTCTGGCGGTGACAACTCGACAGCCTGATCCTGCAGCGTCGGGATCAGCGCACCTTCGCCGGTGCCGTAGATCACACAGCCGAGCACAACGAGCGCCACGGCCTCGGTGGCGCCGATGAGGGCGAACCCGATCGCGAACGCGAGCGAGCAGGCAACCAGCAGCACCCGAGCCGACATCCGTTCGCGCACCCGCTGAAGGTTGAACGCGACCAGCGTCGAGGAGATTGCCGGCAGAGCGAGGAAGAGACCGCGCATCGACGCTCCGTAGCCGAACTCGTTCTCCAGGTGGATCGGCAGGGTCGAGAGAAAGACGCCGAAGATCATCACGAACGAGAGTGCTCCACCGATCAGGATCACGATCACGGCCGGCTGCCGGATCACCTCGCCGACGCCGCCGAGCTGCTCACGCACCGACGCGGTCGAGTCGGGCCGATCCTTCGGCAGCATCCGCCAGGCCACGAATGCGGTGACGAGCGCAAGGCTGTACGGCGCGAGCGCCAGCCTCCACGAGCCGAGGTCGGTCAGGAGTCCTCCGATCGGAGGCATCAGCGCGAGGCACACCGTGAGGAAGGCGGCGTTGCGCCCGATGAGCCGGGTTCGGTCGACCGCGTTCCAGTTGTCGCCGATCAGCACCACGGCCAGGTTGATCAGCCCGGCCGCGCCGATCCCCATCCCGAGCCTGGCGACGATCAGGAATGCGAACGACGGTGCCAGTGCCGCGGCGGTGCCGAACACGCCGAAGGTGGCGAGACACGGCACGACGACCCGTCGCCGCCCGAGTCGGTCGGCGAGGATGCCCATCACCGGTGCCATGAAGATGCCGGGGAACGACGTGGCTGCGATGAGCAGCCCGGCGCCGGAGTCCGCGACGCCGAAATCGTCCAGGATGTCCGGGATCGCCGGGGCCAACAGCGTGTTGCCCATGATTCCCGTGCCGGTGATCGCCAGGATCAGCACGAAGAGCGATCGCCGATCGGTCATCGGCGGCGACCGTACCGACTGGGCCCGGGGACCGGTGGAATCACCCGTTCGCCGCATCCGGTGTCTTACCATTCGTTGGACTGCGGCAGCCGGTCGCCGTCGGGGACGAAACGAGGACACGCAACCATGAACGACAACATACGAATTCCGATCGCCGAGGCGCTCGGAACCGCGGTGCTGGTGATCGGTGGACCGGGAACGGCCATCTTCGCCACCGGTGGATTCAACGAGGGACTCAACGTCGGTGCGCTCGGCGTGTCGTTTGCCTTCGGTCTCAGCCTGCTGTGCATGGCCTACCTGATCGGTCGGATCTCCGGTTGTCACATCAACCCGGCAGTCACGATCGGCATGATCATGGCCAAGAAGCTCGATGCCGCCAAGTCGGCGCCGTACTTCATCGGCCAGTTCGTCGGCGGCATCGTCGGCGCGGGGATCATTGCCCTGACGCTGAGCGGCACCGACGGCTACCTCTCGGCAGCTCAGGACGCCGGCTTTGCCTCGAACGGCTACGGCGAACACTCGCCGGGCGGCTTCGACCTGCTGTCGGTGGCGATCATCGAAATCGTCGTGACCGCTGTCTTCGTGCTGATCGTGTTGGGCACGACGACGATCAAGGGCGTCCCGACCGGGTTCGGCCCGATCGCTGCCGGCCTCGGTCTCACGCTGGTGCACCTGATCTCGATCCCGGTGTCGAACACGTCGGTCAACCCGGCGCGCTCGCTCGCGACGGCCGTGTTCCAGGGTGACTGGGCGCTCGGCCAAGTGTGGGCGTTCATCCTCTTTCCGGCGATCGGCGCAGTCCTCGCCGGCGCTCTGTGGATGGTCATCGGCGAACCCGAAGCCAAAGAGGGCGAGCTCCTCTGATGTGACGATCGGTGGTGATCGACGCGTGCATGTCGATCACCGCCGGGTCACGCGGATCCCGGGGCCCACATTTGGGTGGGTTTTCCCGGCCCCTGATAAGTTCTCGACCCGATGTCGGAGTTCCTGCGCGATTACTTGACCGTGGTCTGGTTCGGCCTCGCCGCTTTGGCGATCGGCGGAATCCTCCTTGGATTGGCGGCGCTCGTACGGCCGTCCAGGCCCAACTACGACAAGGGCATCGCCTACGAATCCGGCGTCGACCCGGTCGGGATCGGCTGGTCACAGAGCCAGGTCCGCTACTACGTGTTCGCCCTGTTGTTCGTGATCTTCGATGTGGAAGCGGTCTTCCTCTTCCCGTGGGCCGCCAACATCGAGCGCTACGGCACCTTCGGGCTGGTCACCATGTTGATCTTCATCGTGCTCCTGCTCGATGGACTCGTGTACGCCTGGAAGCGAGGACTGCTGCGATGGGTCTAGTGGACCGAGGCCGCATGCCGGCCCCCCTCACGAAGCTGTTCAACATGAGCCGCTCGTACTCGCTGTGGGTGTACCAGTGGGGCCTCGCGTGCTGTGCGATCGAGATGGGTGCCGCGTTCGGCTCGCCTCGCTACGACGTGATGCGCCTCGGCGTCATCCCGCTGCCCGCCAGCCCGCGTCAGGCCGACTTCGTGTGCATCTCGGGCACCGTCACCGACAAGATGGCGCCCGCCATCAAGCGGTTGTGGGAGCAGATGCCCGAGCCGAAGTACGCGATCTCGATGGGCTCGTGCGCCAACTGCGGCGGCCCGTACTGGGACAGCTACTCGGTCACCAAGGGTGTCGACCAGATCATCCCGATCGACGTCTACATCCCCGGCTGCCCGCCGCGCCCCGAAGCGCTGCTCGAAGGTGTCGTGCTGCTCCAGCAGCGGATCAAGAACGAAGACATGGCCGCCAAGTGGCGCGGTGACGAGTTCACCACCAACCAGGCCACTCGCGAACGCGAACGAGTTGCCGCGGCCCCGGCCGTCGAAGCGCCCGCAACACCTGAGCGCGAGCCCATCGTGGTGGGCGGTGGCCCCATTGAGTGACGCCACCGACACGGCGACCGATTCGGGCGACCAACCTCAGGCGCTGCCCGGCGACGGGCTCCGCGAGGGCATCATCGACGACCTCCGCCGACGAATCGGCGACGGCGTCGTCGACACCCACATCACCCCCAACGACGACTTGTGGATCCGAGTGCAGACCGGCGCCTGGCGCCAGACCGCCGAGGCGCTGAAAGCGGCCGGTTTCACTCACTTCGGGTTCATCTCCGGTCTCGATTGGCTGCCGTCGCCGTACGGCAAGGGCGAAGAGGATCCGACCGCCGAGCCGCGGGAACCCGACACCGAGATCCGCCAGGGCGTCACCGGTGGGGAGACCCGTTTCCAGGTGTTCGCCCGACTCGTCGACCTCGACCGCCACGTCGGCGTCACCATCAAGGCCGACGTCCCCGACGAGCCGCTCGCCGTCGACTCGTGGACCACCGTGTTCGCCGGTGCCAACTGGCACGAGCGTGAATGCCACGAGATGTTCGGCATCGGCTTCAACGGCCATCCCGACCTTCGCAACATGTACCTGCCCACCGATTTCGAGGGCTACCCGCTGCGCAAGGACTTCCCGTTGCTCGCCCGCATGATCAAGCCGTGGCCCGGCATCGTCGATGTCGAACCGATGCCGGCCCAGGACGAAGCGGAACCCGCTGAAGAGGAGGTGTCGTGATGCGTGACGTCATGCCGCCGAGGGAAGCGCCAGCGACGAGGCTGGCCACCCGGCCGACCTCGCTTGCCGTCGCACGGACCGCTGTGAGGCCGGGTGAATCGAAATGACCAATCTCTCCGATCGCCAGCAGTTGAGCTACATCGCCAGCCAGGCCGCCGACGCACGCCTCAACGTCGAGCTCGAGACCGAGGGCATGACCCTGAACATCGGCCCGCAGCACCCGGCAACCCACGGCACGCTGCGCATCATCTGCCGCCTCGACGGCGAGCAGGTCGTCTGGGCCGAGCCGTCGGCCGGCTACATGCACCGCGGCTACGAGAAGCTCACCGAGGTCCGCACGTTCCCGCAGGTGACCACGCTGGTCAACCGCATCGACTGGCTCGGCAGCTTCGCCAACGAGGTCCCGTTCATCCTCGCGGCCGAGAAGCTGATGGACATCGAAGCGCCACCGCGAGCGCAGGTCATCCGCACGATCCTGTTCGAGCTGTCGCGCATCGCCAACGTGTCGTTGTTCCTCGGCGACCTCGGTGTGCAGATGGGCGCGATCACCCCGGTGTTCCTCGCGTTCCGTGACCGTGAGTACGTCCTGAACCTGATCGAGAGCGCCACGGGCGGTCGCTTCCACCCGAACTTCGACCGCATCGGCGGCCTCAAGGACGACCTGCCCAAGGGCTGGATCGACGAGACCCGCCAAGTGATGGTCAAACTGCGCGAGTTCTGCGACATCATCGAAGACCTCCTGTTCGGCAACGAGATCTTCCAGAGCCGCATGCGCGGCATCGGCATCATCCCCGCTGACGTCGCCAAGGACTACGGCCTGTCGGGTGCGAACCTGCGTGCGAGCGGCGTCGACTACGACCTGCGGCGCGACCAGGACATCGCCATGGCGTGGGACAAGGCCGACTGGACCGTGTGGACCCACCCCGACGGCGACAGCTGGGCTCGGTGCTGGGTTCGCCTGCAGGAGACGCGTGAGTCGTGCAAGATCGTCGAGCAGCTGCTCGATCAGATCCCCGCCGGCCCGATCATGACCAAGGTGCCGCGCATCATCAAGGTGCCCGAAGGCGAAGCCTGGGTGTCGACCGAGAACCCGCTCGGCGAGATGGGCTACTACGTCGTCTCGAAGGGCGACCTCGGGCCGTTCCGCGTCAAGATCCGCTCGGCGAGCTTCAACAACATCTCGATCGTTCCGTGGGCGCTCAAGGGCGTCTACGTGCCCGACATCATCACGATCCTCGCCAGCTTGTACTTCATCCTCGGAGACATCGACCGGTGATCCAGCTCGCCATTGAAATCCCCTACTGGGGCCAGTCGCTGTTGCGCGTGCTCGGCGGTCTCGTCGCCGTCTTGCTGCCGGCAGGTGCGATCGTCTACCTCTTCTTGTTCAAGATGATGTCGTTCATGCAGAGTCGACTCGGCCCGATGGAAGCGGGCCCGTACGGGTCGCTGCAGCTCGTTGCCGAAGTCGGCAAGTGGATGCAGAAGGAAGATCTCGCTCCCGACGCAGCCGACCATCGCATCTTCAAGATGGCGCCGCAGATCGTGCTGGTGTCGACGTTCCTCCTCGTCGTCATCGTGCCGTTCGGGCCCGACGCGTACTTCACCAACTTCGCCACCGGCGTGTTCTTCGGTCTTGCGGTTGCCTCGATCAGCGTGCTGGGCATCCTGATCGCCGGCTGGTCGAGCGCCAACAAGTACTCCCTGCTCGGTGGCCTGCGTGCGGCTGGCCAGTTGATCGCCTATGAGTTGCCGATGGTGCTCGCCGTGCTCGGTGTGGTGATCCAAGCCGGTTCGATGAACATGCAGGACATCACCGTCGCCCAGAACACCGGCGAGATCTTCGGAATCGACTGGCTCGGCAACCCGTTCATCCTGACCCAGTTCGTCGGCTTCCTGATCTTCATGATCGCCGTGCAGGCCGAGCTGACCCAGGCGCCCTTCGACATGCCGATCGCGGAATCAGAACTCGTGTCGGGCTACATGACCGAGTACTCGGGCTTCCGGTTCCTGATCTTCTTCATCGCCGAGTTCGCCACCGCTGGCGTGTTCGCGTTCATCGCTTCGGTGCTCTTCCTCGGGGGCTGGGGCATCCCGTTCAGCTGGTTCGGTTGGGACTCGCTCGACCAAGTCCCCGACTGGATGAACCTCGTCGGCCCGCTGATCATGTTCACCAAGATGCTGTTTCTGACCTTCATCATCATGTGGGTGCGCTTCTCGATGCCCCGTTTCCGTGAGGATCAGCTACAGACCTTCGCCTGGAAGGTGCTCATCCCCCTCGCTCTGCTCAACACCGCCGTCACGGCGATCTTCAAGGTGGCTGTGTAATGCCCAACAAGCCCAAGGTGCCCGGTCTGTTCAAGGGTCTCGGCGTCACGTTCGGGATCCTGAAGGACACCGTCGTCGACGGCGCCAACACGGTGCAGTACCCCCACGAGAAGGAAGCGCCGCCCATTCGTGCCCGCGGCGTGATCGCACTCCACGAGGACAACTGCACCGCCTGCATGCTGTGCGCACGCTCGTGCCCCGACTGGTGCATCTACATCGAGGGTCACAAGCAGCTCGCTCCGCCCCGGCGCGCCGGCGGCAAGCCGCGTCAGGTCAACCACCTCGACCGTTTCGACATCGACTACGCGCTGTGCATGTACTGCGGCATCTGCGTCGAGGTGTGCCCATTCGACGCGCTCTTCTGGAGCCCCGAGTACGAGTACTCCGAGCCGAAGATCGCCGACCTGCTCCACGACAAGGAGAAGCTCGGCGAGTGGATGGAGACCGTCCCCGAAGCACCGGAACTCGAAGCGGGAGCGCAGAAGAAGTGAGTGCTGTGATCCTGGCCGCCGACAGCGTGAACGTGGCGCAGAACGTCGCGTTCGGCATCATCGCGGCCATCATGATCTTCGCTGCGCTCAACGTGGTGACCACGAAGAACGTGGTGCACGCCGCGCTGTGGCTCGTCGTCGTGCTGTCCGGCATCGCCGCGCAGTACATCCTCGCTGCGGCCGAGTTCGTCGCCGTCTCGCAGGTGCTCGTGTACATCGGCGCCGTGATGGTGCTGTTCCTGTTCGGCATCATGCTCACCCGCGCTCAGATCGGCAAGGAGTTCGGCCTGAACAACAAGGGCTGGGCGCTCGGCATCCCCGTGGCCCTCGTCCTGTTCGGTCTGCTGGCCTGGGTGATCCTCGATGCGTTCGGCGACGACATCCTGCCCGACAGTGGTCCCACGCCGACGGTCGCACTGAGCGATCAGTTCCTGTCGATCTATCTCCTGCCGTTCCTCGCGGTCTCCTTTGTCCTGCTCGCCGCCGCAATCGGCGCCATCGTCCTCGCTCGGAAGGACTGACCCGATGCTGGCTGTCAACTTCCTCCTGCTCGCTGCAGCGTTGTTCGCCATCGGCGTCTACGGCGTCATCGCCCGCCGCAACGCGGTGATGGTGCTGATGTCGATCGAACTGATCCTCAACGCCGTCAGCCTCAACCTCGTCGCGTTCTCCATGATGACCGGAGCCGTCGACGGCCAGGTCTTCGCTCTCTACGTGATCGCGATCGCCGCCGCCGAGGTCGGCGTCGGTCTGGCGATGGTGCTCATGATCTACCGCAACCGCAAGACGATCGCCCTCGACGAGCTGTCGGAAATGAAGGGCTGACATGCTCGGTGCAGAAGTAGTCGAACTCAGCTCGGGATGGTTCCTCGAGAACGCGTGGCTGATCGCGCTCGTCCCCATGATCGGGTTCGCGATCATCATCGCGTTCGGCAAGCACCTGCCGATGAAGGGTTCCGAGATCGGCCTGGCCTCGATGGCCACGTCGCTGGTGCTTGCAACCGGCGCCGGGATCCAGTGGATCCAGCGCACCAACTCCGCCTCCGGCGGCGAGGAGGCGCTCGGCGTGCTCCAGGCGTTCGGCCGGTCGCTGCCGCGTGCCACCGAGGGCGAAGCCGAGCCGTTCATCGAGCCGGTCGTGCACACCTGGGTGTGGTGGTCGAGCGGATCGCTCGAATTCGGCATCGGTTCGCTCGGCAACGGACTGACCATCCTGCTGCTCTGGCTCGTCGCGTTCATCTCGCTGCTCGTGCAGATCTTCAGCCTCGACTACGTCCGCAACGACCGTCGCTACACCCACTTCTTCGGGGCGATCACGCTGTTCTCGGGCGGCATGCTCGTGATGCTCATGGCGCCGAACATGATCCAGCTGATCCTCGGCTGGGAGATCATGGGCCTGTGCTCGTTCCTCCTGATCGGGCATTGGTGGGAGGAAGAGGCGAACAGTCGAGCGGCGCTCAAGGCCTTCTTCACCGTTCGTGTCGGCGACGTCGGCCTGCTCGTGGGCACGTCGATCATCTTCTTCGGAGCGAACGCCTGGGCGGTCGACAACCTCGACAGCAACGGCTTCGACATCACCGCCATCCAGGCCTGGGCCCTGTCGGGCGAAGCCGGCAGCTCCTTCCTCGTCCCCGGTGCGATCGCCCTCTTCATCGCCTGCATCGGCAAGTCGGGTCAGTTCCCGCTGCACACCTGGCTGCCCGACGCCATGGCCGGCCCGACCCCCGTGTCGTCACTGCTGCACAGCTCGACGATGGTCGTCGCGGGCGTCTTTCTCGTCGCCCAGCTCTACCCGGTGTTCTGGCAGGCGTTCGACATCGGCCAGGGATCGCTGACGTTCATCGCGGTCATCGGAGCGATCACGATCATCATCGCGGCGCTGCTTGCGTTCGTGCAGGACGACATCAAGAAGGTGCTCGCCTACTCCACGGTGTCGCAGCTCGGCTACATGATGCTCGGCCTCGGTACCGGGGCCTGGTTGCCGGCGGTGTTCCACATCTTCACGCACGCCTTCTTCAAGTGTTGCCTGTTCCTGTGCGCCGGCTCGATCAGCCACTCGGGATCGCACCATTCCTTCGACATGAAGAAGGACATGGGTGGGCTGCGCAAGAAGATGCCGATCACGTTCACCGCCTGGATCGTCTCGACCCTGGCCCTCACCGGCGTCTTCCCGTTCGCCGGCTTCTGGTCGAAGGACGAGATCATCGACAACGTGGGCAACAACGGCTACACGTTCCTGATGTGGGTCGGCCTCGGCGGCGCGGTGCTGACCGCCATGTACATGACCCGCGCCACCTACCTCACCTTCTTCGGTGAGCCCCGTGGCGCGGCGGCGGGAGAGCACCACCCCGGCGAGGAGCACGCCGAAGAGCACGAGATGGAGCACATCTCCGTCGGCGCTCCCGAACCACGCTCGCTCGGCGCCGCCGCCAACGCTCATGGCGATGACGATCACGACGGCCACGACGGCCACGACGACCACCACGCGTCCGATGGCCCGCACGAGTCGGGGCCGCTGCTGTTGATCCCGATCGTGATCCTCGCGTTCTTCGCCCTGTTCGCCGGACTGGCCAACCCCACGCCGTTGGCGTCACGGTTCGGTGAAGGCATCGAGTCGATGAAGAAGTACGTCGAGCCTCGGGCGACCGCAGTCCCGTTCGACGAGGTCATCGCGAGCGGACCGGGTGAGTCGCTCATGATCATCGACGGCCGTCCGGGCGTGAGCCCGGCCGCCGAGGAGGGCGAGGAGGGTGCCAAGAAGTCGGGCTGTGGCTTCGACGCTCCCGAGCCCGGCACCGCATGCTTCTTCCCCAGCGTGAGTCATGCCGAGCCGACCTTCGCCAAGATCCTGTTGTCGCTCGGTGTCGTCGCTGTCGGCTACGCCGTCGCCATCGCCTTCAACGTGGCGTTCTACGGACGCAAGAACAAGCACCTGGTCGGGCTCACCGAACGCTCGAAGGTGCTTCGAGGCGGCTTCTTGTTCCTGAAGAACAAGTACTACCTCGACTGGCTGTACGAGAACGTGATCGTGCGAGCGGTCGCGCATCCGATCGCGAAGGCGACGTACTGGTTCAACCAACACGTCATCGATGCCGCCGTCAACGACGTCGGCATCGGCGCCCGCAAGACCGGCGTGTGGGTCTACGACAACATCGACCAGAAGGTCGTCGACGGTGCCGTCGACGGATCCGGCTGGATCGCCTCCGAGGCCGGGCACGGCCTGCAACCCACCCAATCCGGCAAGGTCAGCCAGTACGGCGCGCTCCTCTTCGGAGCCGCTGCCGTCGGCGCCATTGTCCTCGTCCTCGTCAACGTGAGCTGAAAGCAACCTTCGAACCATGGAACCACTCACTGATCAGAACTGGCTGCTGAGCGTCGGCACCTTCCTACCCCTCCTCGGCGTGCTGGTGATGATGTTCATCCCGCGCAGCGAAGAGGCCACGCACAAGATCATCGGCATCGTCACCGCCGGCGCGACGCTGGCGGTCGGCATCGTCACGCTGTTCGCTTTCGACTACAGCGAAGCCGGACGCCTGCAGTTCTTCGTCGACGCCGAATGGATCCCGGTGATCAACGCCAACTACACGGTCGGGATGGACGGCATCAGCCTGCCGCTGTACATCCTGTCGATGGCGGTCACGTTCCTGGTGATGATCTACACCTGGGACAACATGCCCGACGCCGGGAACCCGAAGGCGTTCTACATCCTGATGTTGGTCCTGCAGGTCGGCATGGCGGGCACGTTCATGGCGCAGGACTTGATCCTGTTCTTCGTCTTCTTCGAGCTCGTCCTGCTGCCGATGTACTTCATGATCGGTGTGTGGGGAGGCGAGCAACGCAAGTACGCCTCGCTCAAGTTCTTCCTGTACACGATGTTCGGGTCGGCCTTCATGCTGGTCGCCTTCATCGCGCTGTACTTCCAGACCGGCGCCGAGAGCTTCGGCTTCCAGCATTTGATCGAGGCGGGTGCCGGCATCGACCGCAATGTCCAGATCTGGATCTTTGCTGGCATGTTCCTCGGCTTCGCGGTCAAGGTGCCGATGTTCCCGTTCCACACCTGGCTGCCCGATGCTCACACCCAGGCGCCGACGCAGGGCTCGGTGATCCTGGCCGCGATCCTGCTGAAGCTCGGTACCTACGGCTTCGTCCGGATCGCGATCCCCATGCTGCCCGAGGGCGCCGTCGAGTGGGCCCCGGTGATCGGCATCCTCGCGGTGATCGGCATCATCTACGGAGCGCTCGGCTGTCTCGCCCAGACCGACATGAAACGCCTGATCGCGTTCTCGTCGGTGGCACACATGGGCTTCGTGATGCTCGGCATTGCCACGCTGACGGAGTTCGGCATCAACGCCGCGATCTTCGGCATGGTCGCCCACGGACTGATCACCGGCATGCTCTTCTTCGTCGCTGGATCGGTCAAGCACCGCTATCACACCCTCGAGATCAAGCGCCTCTCCGGCATGCTCATCCAGGCGCCACGGCTCGGCTGGATCATGGGCTTCGCCGCAATGGCGTCGCTCGGCCTGCCCGGCTTGGCCGGATTCTGGGGTGAGTTCCCGGCGATCCTGTCGGCCTACAACCCCGGCTTCGGCTTGAGCACTGCCCTGTTCCGCACCCTGATGGTGATCGCCGCGATCGGTACCGTGCTCGCTGCCGGCTACCTGTTGTGGCTGTACCAGCGCACCGCCTTCGGTGAGCCCAGCGAGGAGTTCACCTCGCACGGTTCTGGCCACGGCGCAGTCGCTCATTCGCTGAGCTCGGCGGCCAATGCCGAGGCCGACGAGCATCACGACGAGATCTACGACGTCACCGTGATCGAGTGGATCGCCTGGACGCCGTTCCTGCTCGGCATCGTCGTGTTCGGCGTGTACCCGCAGCTGCTCTTCAAGGTGATCAACCCCGCGGTCACCGAATTGGTCGCGAACCTCGGACGGTCACTGGGCTGATGCTCGCAACGTTCTTCGCCCAATCCGGCGACTGGGTGTCGCCCTCGATCGACTGGGCCGCGCTCGCTCCCGAGATCGTCCTGGCGGTCGGCATCAACATCATCCTGCTGCTCGACCTGCAGCTCGCCGAGACCAAGAAGTGGGCGATCGCCACGATCACCGGTTTCGTGCTGCTCGGCAGTTTCGTCGCCATTGCGGTGCTCGCTGCCACCAACGACGGACCAACGTCGCTCTTCGACGGGCGCTACGTCGTCGACGACTTCGCGCTGCTGTTGAAGGCGCTGTTCG
The DNA here is from genome assembly GCA_963828415.1 of Ilumatobacteraceae bacterium. Classification (GTDB taxonomy): domain Bacteria; phylum Actinomycetota; class Acidimicrobiia; order Acidimicrobiales; family Ilumatobacteraceae; genus Sva-07. The sequence continues at coordinate 717,687 of CAWHEI010000003.1, read as the reverse complement.
TACTCGCGGCGTACGTCGTGGTGTTGATGAGCCAGACCGAACTCGAAGAGGGCGGCTACTACCAGGGCGAGTTCTACGTCCTGATGCTGTGCAGCGTGCTCGGCATGGTGATGATGGCGTCGTCGCGCGACCTGGTGAGCATCTTCGTGGCGCTCGAGCTGCTGTCGATCCCCGGCTACATGATGGCGGCGTGGAACAAGCGCAACCGCAAGTCGAACGAAGCCGGCGTCAAGTACTATCTGATGGGCGTCTTCGCGTCGGCGATCCTGCTGTACGGCATGAGCCTGTTGTTCGGTACGACCGGCTCGACACTGCTCACCGATATCGGTGCTTCGCTCCTCGAGGGTGACCTCATCGGCCTCGACGTGGTCGCGGTGGTGTTCGTCGTCTGTGGCTTCGCGTTCAAGATCTCGGCGGTCCCCTTCCACCAGTGGGCCCCCGACACCTACGAAGGTGCGCCCACCCCGGTGACCGCGTTCTTCTCGGTGGCCACAAAGGCGGCTGGCTTCGTGGCGCTGATGTTGGTGGTCTTCATCGCGTTCCCGGGCGCCGACGCCGTGTACGAGCCGCTCATCTGGGTGATGGCGGTGCTGACAATGACGTTCGGCAACGTGCTCGCCCTTCGCCAGACCAACATCGTGCGCATGCTGGCCTACTCCTCAGTCAGCCAGGGCGGCTTCATCCTGATGCCGTTGGCGTTCGCCGGCGACCCTGCTGTCGGCGCCTCGGCGCTCAACGCCGTGGTCGTCTACCTCGTCGTGTACGCCTTCATGAACCTCGGTGCGTTCGCCGTGGTGATCGCTGTCACCCGCAAGACCCGCAGCGGTGAGATCTCGTCGTTCGGTGGGCTCTTCTCGTATGCGCCCGGACTCACCGTTGCGATGACGATCTTCTTCGCCTCGCTCGCCGGGATCCCGCCGCTCGCCGGATGGTTCGCCAAGTTCAACGCCTTCAAGGCGGTGCTCGATGCCGGCACGACGTCGGCCTATGTGATGGCCGGGATCGCGGCGGTCAACACGGTGATCGCCGCGGCCTACTACATGCGGGTGCTGCGCGTCGCATGGATGGACGAAGCCCCCGACGGCGACACCAGCCCGGTCAACGCTCCGGCTCCGGTGCTCGCTGCAGTGGTGATCACCGTCACCGGCACGATCGTGCTCGGTGTGCTGCCGAACATCATCGCCCGAGTCGGCGCCGTAGACGCTCTCACCGGCGCCTTCTCCGGCTGAGGCGGGCCAGATGCGGCGATCGCTGCGTTCCGCAGGCTCGTCGCTGCCCGAAGGCAGCGTCCTCGCTGCGCGCCTTGCGCTCACCACATCTGATCCCGCCTCAGCTGAACTCATGAGTCAAGAATGACGTCAGAGATTCGCGACCTGATTCGATCGTCGGGGCCGGTGCCGTTCGAGCGGTTCATGGAACTGGCGCTGTATGGGGTCGACGGGTTCTACACGCGGGCTGATGGGGGATCGGCGGGTCGGCGGGGGGACTTCATCACGTCGCCGGAGGTCGGGCCGCTGTTCGGGGCTGTCATCGCCCGGTACATCGACGCCGAATGGGAGCGGATCGGCCGACCCGAGGTGTTCACCGTCGTCGACGCCGGAGCGGGGCCCGGCACGCTCGCTCGGTCGGTTCTCGCTGCCCGACCGGCGTGTACCGACGTGCTCCGGTACGTGGCCGTCGAAGTGTCGGCGCGCCAGCGGGCGCGGCATCCCGACGGCATCGAGTCGGTCGCAGCGATGCCCGCTGACGCATTCGACGGCGTGGTGATCGCCAACGAACTGCTCGACAACCTGCCGTTCCGGCTCGCAGTGTTCGACGCCGGCTGGCGCGAGGCGTTCGTCGACCTCGGCACGGACGGCCGCTTCGTCGAGGTGCTCACCGCACCGTTCGATCCGGCACCGTCGTTCCTTCCGGCTGCTGCGCAGTTCGGTGCACGGGCCCCACTGATCGACCGAGCTGCGACCTTCGTCGCCGATGCCCGACGCCTCGTTCGGGCCGGATCCGTCGTGGCAATCGACTATGCGACGCCGATCACGGCGATGCTCGCCGGACGTCCGTACCGCGACTGGCTGCGCACCTACCGCAACAACGAACGTGGCGACCACTACCTGGCCGCTCCCGGCACGCAGGACATCACGATCGACGTACCGATCGATCAGCTGCCCGAACCCGATGCCGTGCGCTCGCAGGCCCAGTTCCTGCAGCGGTGGGGGATCGACGAACTGGTCGAGGAGGGCAAGCGCATCTGGGAGGAGCAAGCTGCCCGGCCCGGCCTCGAAGCGATGAAGATGCGCAGCCGGATCAGCGAGGCCGAGGCACTCCTCGACCCGGCCGGTCTCGGCGCCTTCCTCGTCGCCGAATGGCGGAGCTGACGACCCAACCGCACGCCCCAATCTCGCTGACCACGCCGACGATCGTCAGATCGATTGGTCGGAGGGGAGAGCGCGCTGCGGCGCTCCGGACAGAACTCGCTCGTCAGTCGACGGGGTGCTGGTGACGTGCTCGGTGCCTGACCGAGCGGGTCAGGCGGCGGTTCGTCGGCCGGGTGGTCCGGTGGTGTGGATGGTGCCGTCGGGGAGGGTGAGGGTGAGTTGTCGGTGGGGTCCGAGTTCGATGATCCAGCCGTCGTGGTGGATCTTGGTGTGATGCGCCGCAGCAGACCGGCAGGAGATTGTCGAGATCGGTGCGGCCCTGGTTGCGCCACCAGATGACGTGGTGGAGTTTGCAACGGTCGTAGGCGACCGTGCAGCCGGGGATCGCACAGCACCGGTACAGGCCTCGCAACGCGCGACGTTGCGCCCGGTTCGCCAACCGGGTGGTGCGCCCGAGGTTCAACTCGCCGGGTGCGTGCAGCACGACACCGTTGCGCACGACGACGGCGTGGATGTCGGCGTCACCGGCGAGGGTGGCGAGCACGCGGGTGGGGATCTCGACTGGGATCGAGAACTCACCGACCGGGCCCACCTGACTCTCAGCGTCGGCGTCGATGACCACGACGAACTCGGGCCGCCCCGGCCTCGGGCGTGCCGGTGGCGGGGTGGTGGCCGAGTCGGCACCTGTGTCACCACTTCTGTGTCATTGGCGGTTCGTTGCCGAGTGCTTCGTCGAGCAGGAGTCGGGCGACAGCGTGCGCGGCGAGGTAGCGCTGTTTCTCGATCGGATCATCCGGACACTCGACCGGGACGGTCTCACCGAACAACGCTTGGACCATCGCGTCGATCCGCGCCGCGATCTTGACCCCGGTGACCGGGTCGAACTTGACCGCCAGGTTCCACATGCCTTCGGAATCGACCCAGGTACGGGCTCGTACGTTGCGACGCTGGCGGGCCAGGCGGTCGAGGCCGTCGTCGTCCTGCAACCGTTTGGATTCCAGATCCAGTCGTCGGGTGAACTGCTCGACCGTGCCCGCCTTCGCGACCTCGCCAGAGCGTCCGCTCGTTTCAACAACTCCGGTCGTTTCGGCGCGTCGAGTTTCTTCGACGCCCGGGTGACCGCATCGACATGATCGGCGGTGATCGCACCATCATCCAACGCGTCAGCCAACTTCGGGGTCCTCGTCAACGTCGTGGACCGTTCCGTGGTCTTCGCCGCCTGCGCCAACGAGTTCTTCGACGCCTTCGCGATCCGCTGCTCAGGAAACGAATCGACACCCGCCAACTGCGAGACCAGCCCGGCGTGCTGGGCATCACACCATGCCTGCACCTCACGTACCGCGACGAGGCCGGACTCGATCAGATCGGCCGTCGCTGCGGTGTTCGCACGCACCGAAGCAATCGCCCCGACCCGCTCGACCACCCCTGCGATCTCCATACCGACAACCATAAACAGGGGCTGTCACAGAGTTCCCGGGGCCGGAAGATGTCAAGGGATGTGAGGTCCGGATCGTCGACGCCCGTTGCGAAGGTGTGCTGTTTCGCATGTCGAAGCACCGGCGGTCGCCTTCGTTCCGAGACGCGTGCCGTCCCGCGAGCCTGTTCGAATCTCAACGACCGTCATCGCCTCCATCTGCCGCACTCACCGCCATGGATGAGGTGCGGCGACGAGACGGTGAGACCCGCCGCGACCAGGTCGTGTGCATCCAGGAAGCAACCGTCGACACGGTGACAGTGGCGCTCGACTACTACTCCTTGCCCGGGGTGCCCACGCTGACGAGCACGTCGGCCCAGCTTGCGGCGGGGGAGTGGAAGCTCGAGCATTGTTGACACCGGTCGGCGTCAACGAGACTTCGAAGCACGGCGTTCGGCGATCTCGCGAAGGCGGGCGTGTACCAATCGTCGAACCACCACCTTCGGGAGCGCGCGATCGACCGGGAACTGCAAGGTGCCGCTCGACGAGACGGTGCACCATGTCGGGATGCCGCTGACCTGGCCGACGATGTTGCCGCTGTGCGGGAAGTACGAGCAGTGCTTCTTGAAGCCGTCGAACCCGGCAACGGCGACGCCGTCGACCTTGAAGCACGGCATGTTGTAGCTGATGCACTCCTCCGCGTCGGGGAGCAGCTCGCGCAGCGTGTCGCGCAGTGCCACCAACGTGTCGCGCTGCGGCGGCTCGAATCGCTTCAGGTGCATCTCGATCGGGTTCTCGGACGCGCTCACCGCCGTGTTCTACCACGTGCGGAAGCAGTCGGCCGCGAGCTCGCTTGCAGATCGGAGTGCTCGCGAAGGAGAATGCCGCCCATCAATTCTCGGCGCCGAGGCGCCCTGTTCTCGAAGGGGTTCACATGTCGAGGCGTCTCATCGGCGCTGGCCTGCTGGTCGGCGCAGTCCTCTCAGGTGCCGCATTCACGACGGCACTCGCGCAGGACGAGTCGTCCGGCGACACCGTCACGCTCACCATCGGGCTGTTGCAGGATCTGTCGTCGCCGAACGTCACCGTCGGCTACCTCGTGCCCGACTTCGAAGTGTGGAACCTCCAGTACGCGTCGCTCACCGACAAGGCCGCTGCCGACTTCGCCACCACGCCTGGGCTCGCAGAGTCGTGGACCGAGTCGAATGACGGCCTGACGTACACCTACACGTTGCGCGAGGGATTGGAGTGGTCTGATGGCGAGCCGTTGACCGCCGACGACGTCGCCTACACCGTCAACCGGTCGCGCGACGAGGAGTGGAGCAACCACTACTCGACGGTCCAGAACCTCGACGCCGTGGTCATCGACGAGCGCACCGTCGAGATCACGTCGTCGGTTCCCGATCCGAAGCTGCCGACGATGGACATCTACATCGTTCCCGAACACATCTACGCCGACATCTCTGCCGACGACCTCGCGTCGTACGACGGAATGGACGGCGTGGCCTCCGGCCAGTACTCGCTGACCGAGTGGCGCTCCGGCCAGGACTGGACGATGACCGAGAACCCCAACTGGTACGGCGACGACAATGGCATCGACCGCATCGTGTACCGCGTGTTCACCAACGGTGACGCCATGGTTGCCGCACTCCAGGCCGGCGAGATCGATGCCGCACACGAGGTGCCACGCTCCGCGCTCGAGCGACTTCAGGGTGACGCGAACATCGAGACGATCTCCGGCGAACAAGGGTCGTTCACCGAACTGGCGATGAACGGCGGAGCGGGCGGACTCGGCGATGGCCACCCGGCGCTCCAGGACCTCGACGTCCGCCACGCCATCGCCCATGCCATCGACCGCGACGTGCTGTTCGAACGTGTTGCCCTCGGCACGGGAGCGGTTGGCACGGTGATGGTGCCCTCGGCTGACCCGGTGTGGACACCGGCGCTCTCCGACGACGAAGCCTTCGCTTTCGATCCCGAGCGCGCGAACGCGATGCTCGACGAAGCCGGCTACGTCGACACAGACGGCGACGGCATCCGCGAGATGCCCGACGGGACGAACCCGTTGAACTTCCGATACGTCGAACGTTCCGAGTCGGACGTCGCCCCGGCAATCCGCGAGTTCGTCACTCAGTGGCTCTCCGACATCGGCATCGCCACGGAGGTGTCGGTGATGGACGACGACCAGCTGTACGAAGCGAGCATCGCCGGCGAGTACGACCTGTTCGTATGGGCGTGGACGCCGTTCGTCGATCCGGACCCGCAGCTCGGCTACTTCACCTGCGACCAGTTGACAACCGACCTCGAATCCCCGGGGAACAACGACGCCAACTGGTGCGATCCCGCCTATGACGAGCTCTACGAGCAGCAGAAGGTCGAACTCGATCGCGACAAGCGCATCGAAATCGTCCACGAGATGGTGAAGTTCTTCCACGAGAACGGCACCTACGTCGTGTTGCTCGCCGACGCCGATCCGCAGGCCTATCGCACCGACCGCTTCGAGGGCTGGCTCCGCCAACCCGCAGAGGTCGGACCGGTGTTGTTCTCGAACAGCTCACCGAGCTACGCCAACCTCCGACTCGTCGAGGGTGCTGACAGCAGCGACGGAGGCATGTCGACGGGGTTGTTGATCGCGCTGATTCTCGGAGGAGTCGTCGTGATCGGCGGCGTTGTGTTCGCCATCAACCGATCGCGCAGCGGCGCCGACGACCGCGAGTAGGAGCGTGCGGGCACGATTCGTCCTCGGCAAGGTCGCGGGAGCGTTCGCGACCCTGGCGTTCGTGCTCGTCGTCAACTTCTTCTTGTTCCGAGTCGTCAACGACGACCCGACGGCCTCGATGTTCCGCGGTCGGAACATGTCGCCCGATCAGATCCAGGCTCGGCGCGAGCAGTTCAACCTCACCGGTGGACAGCTCGAGCAGTTCATCGCGTTCGTCCAACAGACGTTGCGAGGCAACCTCGGTGACTCGTTTCTCAGCAACCGTCCGGTGACCACCGAGATTCGCGAGGCGATCTGGCCGACGGTGGCGCTGGTCGGTACCTCGACGGTGTTCGCCATGGCGATCGGCATCATGCTCGGGATCTACGCGGGATGGCGCCGACGGAGCCGCTTCGACGTGGCGTCGACCTCGTTCTCGATGTTCACCTACTCGGTGCCGGACTTCTGGCTCGGCATGATCCTGCTTGCGTTCTTCGCCGTTCGGCTCGGTTGGTTCCCGACGGGCGGTTTCGAGGACGCGGGGAGCACCGCCACCGGGCTGCCCGCACTGCTCGACCAGTTGCATCACATGTTCCTGCCCGCCCTGACGCTCACGCTGGCCTACATCGGCGAGTACACGATCGTGATGCGTTCGTCGATCCTCGACACCGTGAACGAGGACTACCTCCAGTTGGCCCGAGCGAAGGGCCTCCGTGACGCGGCGGTCCGCAAGCGCCACGCGGTGCCGAACGCGATGCTGCCGGTGGTGAGCCTGGCGGCGCTCAACTTCGGATTCATCCTGTCCGGGTCGATCGCAGTCGAGGCGATCTACTCCTGGCCCGGACTCGGCCAGGCGACCCTCGAAGCGATTCGCGGGCCCGACTTCCCGATGCTGCAAGGCCTGTTCCTGCTCTTCAGCGCATCGTTGATCGTGGCCAACCTTGCGGTCGACCTGCTCTACGGCTTCCTGGATCCCCGGGTCGGTGCGACATGAGTGACACGGTGCTGGAACCGGACGCTGGTGAACCGCTCGAGTACTCACCGCGCGCGGTGGCGTGGGCGCGTCGGCGCGCGACCTTGTCGACGCTGGCGCAGGGGGTGCGTGCCGACCGGATCGCCCTGGGCGGGCTCATCGTGCTCGTCGGGTTCGTGCTGATGGCGGTGTTTGCGCCCCTCATCAGTCCGGAGTCGGGACTGAGCGCCGTCGCATCGGTCGACAACCCGGCGTGGGCGCGTCCGAGTCGGGACTTCCCGATGGGCACCGACAACCTCGGACGGTCGGTGGCCGCTCAATTCGTGTGGGGAGCACGCGTGAGCCTGTTCGTCGGCTTCGCGGCAACCGTGCTCACGGTGGGGATCGGTTCGTTGGTCGGCATCGTGTCCGGCTTCGTCGGAGGTCGCACCGATTCGGTGCTCATGCGGCTCACCGACTGGTTCTTCGTCATCCCGTTCCTGCCCCTGGCGATCGTGTTGGCGACGATCCTCGACCGTTCGCAGTGGAACATCGTGTTCGTCATCGGGGTCACCACGTGGCCGTCGACGGCCCGACTCGTGCGGGCCCAGGTGCTCACGGTCAAACAGCGGCTCTACGTCGACCGGGCGCGGGCGCTCGGCGCCGGTCGGATCCACATCGTCGGCCGGCACATCCTGCCGAACGTCGCGCCGTTGATCCTTGCCAGTGTCACGCTCGCCGTGCCGATCTCGATTCTCACCGAGACGACGCTTGCATTTCTCGGCCTTGCCGACCCGACCCAGACGTCGTGGGGCAAGACCCTCGAGGAAGCGTTCGGGGCGGGAGCGATCAGCCGCAACGCGTGGTGGTACTACCTGCCGGCCGGTCTCGGGATCGTCGCGGTCGTGCTCGCCTTCACGCTCTTCGCGCGCGCGCTCGAGGAAATCCTCGACCCGCGTCTGCGCGACCGGAGAGCGGGCGGGCGATGAGTCTGCTGGAGTTGCGCGATCTGCGTGTGACCTACCGATCCGAGCGTGGCAACGTTCCGGCGGTTCGTGGCGTCGATCTCACGATCGAGCGCGGCGAGACGGTCGGCCTCGCCGGCGAGTCGGGGTGCGGCAAATCGACGATCGCCGGTGCGGTGCTGCGTCTGCTCCCGAAAGAGACCCTGGTCGAAGGATCGGTCCTGCTCGGCGACGAGGACGTGTACGCAATGACGCCGGGGAGGCTCAGAGCCGTTCGCTGGACTGGCGCAGCGATCGTGTTCCAAGGGGCATTGCACTCGCTGAATCCGGTGCGTCGCATCGGGGACCAGATCGAGGAGGCGATCATGCTGCACGCGGCAGACCTCGGACTCGACAGCACACAGGCGAAGCGTCGAGTCGGCGAGCTGCTCGAGCGTGTCGGGCTGCGAGCCGAACGGGCGAACAACTACCCGCACCAGATGTCGGGCGGACAGCGCCAGCGCGTGTTGATCGCGCTCGCGCTCGCGTGCGAGCCCGACCTGTTGATCGCCGACGAACCGACCACGGCCCTCGACGTGATGGTTCAAGCCCAGGTCCTGCAACTGCTCGCCGAGCTGCAGGCCGATCGAGGACTGGCATTGCTCTTCATCACCCACGACCTGTCGGTGCTCAACAGCGTGTGCGAGCGACTCGTGGTCATGTACGCCGGCCGGGTCGTCGAGGAGGGCCCGAGCAAGGACCTGTTCGCCGATCCCCGTCACCCGTACGGCCGTGCGCTGTCGCAGGCGTTCCCCACGATCGGCGACCCGGCGTCTCGGATGCGACCGAGCGGGCTCCCCGGCGACCCGCCCGACCCCTCAGCGCTCCCCGGCGGGTGTCCCTTCCACCCGCGGTGTGTCGACGCGATCGACATCTGTTCGACCGTCGACGTCGAACTGCGCGAGATCCGTGGCGCCGATGGCCCGCGTCGTGCTGCGTGCGTGCACGTCGAGGCACTCACATGAGCGAACTGCTCCGCCTTCGAGACGTCCATGTGACGTTTCCAGCCGCTCGCGCATCAGGGGTCGTTCGCGCCGTCGACGGCGTCGACCTCGTGGTCGAGGCCGGCGAGGTGCTGGCACTCGTCGGCGAGTCGGGCTGCGGCAAGACCACCCTGATCCGTTCGATCGTCGGTCTCGAACCGCTCGCGTCGGGAACGATCGAGTTCGACGGTCAGCCGGTGAGCAGCCGTGCGGGAGCGCTCCAGCAGTTGCGGCGGCGGGTGCAGATGATCTTCCAGGATCCCACCGGTGCGCTCAACCCGCGACAGACCATCTACGAAGCGGTCGCTGAAGGGATCCGCATCCACGGGGTCGCCGGGCGGGAGGTCGATCTGGTTGCGGGCGCTCTCGCCCGCGCCGGTCTGCGACCAGCCGAGCGGTACCTGCCTCGCTATCCCCACGAGGTGTCGGGAGGCCAGCGTCAGCGTGTCCTGATCGCCGGGGCGATGGTGTTGGCCCCGCAGTTGCTGCTCGCCGACGAGCCCGTCGCCTCGCTCGACGCCTCGATACGCGGGGAGATCCTCGCGTTGATGCGCTCGCTCGTGGACGACACCGGCATCTCGATCGTCGCGGTCACCCACGACCTCGGGCTCGCGTGGAACATCGCTGACCGGATCGCCGTGATGTACCTGGGCCGGATCGTCGAACTCGGGCCGGCGGAGGCGGTGCTCGCCGACCCGCAGCATCCGTACACCCGGGCGCTGCTGTCGGTGGTTCCCGAAGCGGACCGCATGGACCAGCAGATCCTCGAGGGGGAGACGCCGGACCCCGCAGCCATCCCCACCGGCTGTCGGTTCCATCCGCGTTGTCCGGTCGTTGCGTCAGGTGACGCCGAACGGCTCGGAATCCTCGATCGATGTCGGGGTGACGACCCAGCGCTCGACGCGGTCGCCGCCGACCACGCCGTTGCCTGCCACCTGACGGTCACGTCTGGGGCCAGACCCCAGACGTGACACTCACGCCGTGCGCCGCCGGTTGAGCCGGTACGTGGCGAGGCCACCGGCGAGCACGAGCAGCACCAGCGAACCCACCATGCCAACGGTGGTGACGGCGTGGGGGACGGTGGTCTCAGCGCCGGGGTTGCGGTCGGCGATGCCGACCGGGTTCGACCCGATCTGAGCGAGCGAGGCGATCCAGAGCCAGAACGGAACGCTCACGCCGCCCGCCGCCAATCCCAGTCCGTAGCTGCGCACGATCAGCATGCCGGCCACCCCGGCGAGTGCGATCAACCCGACCTGGCCGAGCCGGCCGGCGAAGAACGCAGCGGGGAGGTCACGAGTCGGGTCGACCGAGCGGAAGTTGTCGGCGAACGCAGCACCGTTGACCGGAACGAGCGGACCGAAGGCGAGCACCACCATGGCGACCGCCGTGATCGCCGCGATCAGCGGGTTCAACGCAGCACGGCCACCGCTCCCGATCGAACGAAGCGAGGCGAGGAACACGACGAATCCGATCACGCCGACGCCGACGATCAGCCACCAGCCGAGATCCCGGGTCACGCGCAGCGTGAACTCGATCGACGACGTCCGGGTGATCGATTCGGCGATGGCGATCGGCAGTTCGGCGAGCCCGATCGAGAGGCCCGCCCATCCAGCGACGGCGAGGCCGGCACCGCCAGCGAGGCCGGCACCCCAGCGGAGCCCGAAACATGCGAGGAGCCCTCCGATCACCATCACCGCCGTTCCGATGAAACCGGCGAGGCCGAGATCGGAGCCGAGATCCTCCAAGGTGCGCACACCGGTGGCGATGCCCGGCGCCGGCCGGGTCGTGCGGATGTCGATCACGTCGGCGACGATCGTCATGAGCATGGCGGCCGCACCGAAGAGTGCAAGCACGAAGACCACGCGCAACCGGAACGGTTCTCGGGCGGCCGGGTATTCGACCAGGTCGCCCTGGCCGTCGAACACCGCCGGCATCTCCGCGGTTGCCGGGTCCCCCGTTCCCTGGTCCCTGGTTCCCTCGGCCCGGGTCTCCGGGAACCACGGTGGTTCCGCGAGGCCCGGGCTCGGGGGACTGGTCAGCTGGACTGGTTCGGTGGGCGCACCGAACTCGGCCATCTCGGTGGTGGCGTCAGCATCGACCGGCACGTCGACCGGCTCCGTGATCTCGCCATGCTCGGCCGGTTCGATGGGTTCGATCGGTTCGGTCGGTGGCTGTTCGACGTCGGCTGCGCTGGTTGGTACGGGCAGCGGGGCTGCCTCGATCGGTGCTCCGCACTCGTGGCAGAACTTCTGGTGCTCCGCGACCTCGGTGTCGCAGCCAGGACAGACCATGTGACGACTGTAGGAGATCGGGGGTGGGTCTGGTGCCCGCCCGTGCGGACGTCGAGTGGATGGAATCGAGCCGGAGCGAGCGACACTGGTCGAGTGGCCGGACGTTTCGCCCCTTCGCCGACCGGAGATCTGCACCTCGGCAACCTCCGGACGGCCGCGATCGCCTGGCTGGCGGCGAGGTCGCGGGGCGACGATTTCGTGGTCCGCATGGAGGACCTCGACCGCCATCAGTCGAGCCACACCATCGAAGCGGATCAGCTGCGCGATCTCGCTGCACTCGGCCTCGACTGGGACGGCGAGGTGATTCGCCAGAGCGACCGTTTCGACCTGTACGAGTCGGCAATCGACGACCTTGCCGGACGTGGACTCGTCTACGAATGTTTCTGCAGCCGACGTGAGATCCGTGACGAGATCGAGTCGGCGGCCCACGCCCCGCACGGTCCGCCGGGTTCGTACCCCGGAACCTGTCGCGAGTTGACCGGGCGCGAACGGGCCGAGCGGCTCGGGGCGGGCCGCCGGCCGGCCCTGCGACTGCGGACCGACGGTCACGAGGTCGTCTTCGACGATCGCCTCCACGGCACCGTGTCGGGCGTCGTCGATGATGTCGTGCTGCGACGCAACGACGGCGTGCCGGCGTACAACCTCGCTGTCGTCGTCGACGACGCCGCTCAGGGAGTGACCGAGGTGGTGCGCGGCGACGATCTGCTCGCCTCGACCCCGCGCCAGATCCATCTGCAGGAACTCCTCGGCGTCGGGCGGCCCGGGTACCTGCATGTCCCGCTCGTCGTCGATGCCGACGGGGAGCGGCTCGCAAAACGCCACGGGCTCCCGTTGACGCTCTCCGAACTCCGTACGGTCGGAATCGGCGTCGGCGACATCGTGCACTGGATCGCTCGATCGATCGGGCAGCACACAGCGCGATCGTCGCCCACCCTGCGTGACCTCGTGGCCGACTTCGACGCGGATGCGGTACCCACCGAACCCTGTTCGCTCCCCGAGTTCGCACGGCCGAGGTGATCGCCGGCAACTTCGAGCTGGTGCCGACCCCGGCCGCCGAGATGCCGTTAGGCTCACTTATCGTGGTCGACCGGGAACGTACGCGAGCAAAGATCGGCACCGTGCTGGTGTTCGGGTTCGTCGCGCTCGTCGGCTGTTCCACTGCGGTCACCAGCGGCACCGGTGGCGACGGGGCAGGTGCCGCCGAGGAACCGGTTGTCGAGATCGCCGACGACACGACGACGAGCGAACCGCCCACGACCACCGCTGCCCCGACGACCACTGCTGCTCCAACGACCACACTGGCGCCGACCACCACGGTCGCGCCGACGACGCTGCCCCCGACCACCACCGTGGCGCCCAACATCATCGCCGTGTCGGTCGTCGACCCGCCGCTGCAGGCGGTCGGCTCGAGCGGTGGGCAGGAGACGGTTCGCATCCAGCAGCGGCTGTTCGAACTCGGCTTCTGGGTCTCGGCTGCCGACGGCGGGTACGGGCTCACGACCAAACAAGCCGTGATGGCGTTCGAGAAGTACATGGGCTTCGATGCTGACGGCAAGGTCGACCAACGCACCGCCGACGCACTGACCGCCATGACGATCCGTCCGATCGCCAGGGCGAACTCGGGCACGCTGGTCGAGGTCGACAAGGCCAAGCAGCTCCTGTTCTTCGTGATCGACGGTCGCACCGACTGGATCCTCAACACCTCGACCGGCAACGGCGAGGAATACACCGAGGAAGACAAGAACACCCCCGGCGAACTGATCACCGGCGTCTCGCTCACCCCGAGCGGCCTGCACAAGGTCAATCGTGAGCGCCCCGACGGCTGGTGGGAAGGTGATCTCGGCGAGATCTACCGTCCCAAGTACTTCGTCGGCGGCGTTGCCGTGCACGGCTCGAACAGCATTCCGAACTACCCGGCCTCACACGGCTGTGTTCGGGTGAGCGTGCCGGCGATGGACTGGATCTGGGACAGCGGCATCATGCCGCTGCGCACCCCGGTCTGGGTCCACGACGGCGCCTGAGCCCTCCGCTTCTCGTGAACAAGTGCGCGTCCAGGGCGCGTCATTGTTCACGAGAACCGCGGCACCACGCTGACGGGAGCTGATCTGGGAGACTCGGTGGCATGCTCCCCGCCATCGGTGCCGTCCGTCCCTGGGCAGATCCGCGCGTCACGTCGATCAACCGACTGTCGATGCGTCCGCCGACCGATGCCGTCGAGTCTGTCGAGGCGGCCAGGTCAGCCGATGGCGCAGCAGCGTGGCGTCGTTCGCTCGACGGCCGTTGGCAGTTCCGCCTGTTCGACGGCCCCGACGATGTCCCCGCCGCCGCGGTGTCGAAGCCCGCTGACGGTGCCCGGTGGACGCCGGTCGCCGTGCCAGGCAACTGGACGCTGCAGGGTGTCGGCGATCTCCCGCAGTACACGAACGTGCAGATGCCGTTCCACGGTCCGCCGCCTCGGCTCCCGGACCGCAACCCCACCGGCGTGTACCGCCGGACGATGCAGATCCCGAAGCGATGGCTCGATCGCCAGGTCGTCCTGCACGTGGGCGGTGCCGAGAGCGTGCATGTGCTGTACGTCAACGGCGAGTTCGTGGGGTACGGCACCGACAGTCGTCTCGCGAGCGAGTACGACATCACCTCGTTCGTGAAAGCTGGAGCGAACGATCTCGCGATCGTGGTGATGCGCTGGAGTGCGCACAGTTACGTCGAGGATCAGGATCAGTGGTGGATGGCGGGTCTGCACCGCAGCGTCTTCGTCGAGGCCCGAGGCGCCGTTCACATCGGGTCGCTGGTGTGCGACGCGGGTTGGCGCGAGGCGGGTACGCCCGCCGCCACCGGCACGCTCGTTGCACAGGCGACGCTCGATGGCGTCGCACCGCCGGGACGGGGCTGGACGGTGCGCTTCGCTGTCGAGACCTTGCGCGGTCGTCGCCTCGGCCGTGCGCAGACGGTCGCGGTGCCGCATCGGTTCGCGACGCCGTACCTTTTCGAGGGCCACACGGCGTCGGCGTCGTTCGAACTGCCCGGGATCGATCCATGGTCGGCCGAATCGCCGACGCGGTACCGCGTCACCGCCGAGCTGCTCGATCCGGACGGCGCCGTCGTCGAAGCGCATGCCCAGTTGGTCGGGTTCCGCTCCGTCGAAGTCCGTGACCGCCAATTGCTGGTGAACGGCGAGCCGATCTGGGTGTTCGGGGTCAATCGTCACGATCATCATCCGACCCGTGGCAAGGCGGTGACGATCGACGACATGCGCGACGACCTGCTCGCGATGCGCCGGCACAACATCACCGCGGTGCGGTGCTCGCACTACCCGAACGACGCTGCGTTTCTCGACCTGTGCGACGAGATCGGCATCTACGTCGTCGACGAGGCGAACATCGAGAGTCACGCGTACAACACGAGCCTGTGCGACGATCCGCGTTATCGCTCGACGTGGCTGTCCCGCGGCGCCCGTATGGTCGAGCGCGACCGGAATCATCCGAGCGTGATCATGTGGTCGCTGGGCAACGAGGCCGGCTACGGCGCGAACCAGGACGCACTGGCCGGCTGGATCCGCCGGACCGACGCATCTCGGCCGTTGCACTACGAAGGCGCGGTGTTCCACGACGGCTGGGTCGACGGGGGCGTGGCGGCGAGCGACGTGGTGTGCCCGATGTATCCGACGATCGATGCGATCGCCGAGTACGGACGCTCTGGCCTCGGAGATCGGCCGCTGATCATGTGCGAGTACAGCCACGCGATGGGCAACTCGAATGGCTCCCTCGCCGACTACTGGGACGTCATCACCACGACACCGGGTCTGCAGGGCGGGTTCATCTGGGAGTGGAAGGATCATGGCCTCCTGGCTCGGCTTCCGAGCGGCAAACGGGGTTTCGCCTACGGCGGCCAGTTCGGCGACGAACCCAACGACGGCAACTTCGTGGCCGACGGCCTGATGTCGTCGGATCTGCAGCCGCACCCGGGGGTGCAGGAGGTGATGTGGGTGTATCGGCCCGTCGTCGTGTCGCTGTCGGGCTCGACGCTGATGGTCACCAACCGGCGCAGCTTCTGCGACCTGTCGGACCTCGTGGCGTCATGGGAGCTGCTGGCCGATGGCGAAGTCGCCGGAACGGGTGTCCTCGACGTCGGCGTCGTCGCCCCGGGTGCGACGGTCGAGGTCTCGCTGCCCTGTGATGTCCCCGACACCGACGACGTCCACCTCACGGTGCGTTGGACTCAGCGCCGCGCGACACCCTGGTCACCAAAGGGTCACCTCGTCGCCTGGGACCAACTCACCCTCTGCCAGCCCGAAACATGCCTGGATGTGCGCGCTGAGCGCAACCATCCAGGCATGTTTCGGGCTGGGTCCGCGCTCCCAGGGGTGGAGTTGGCGCTGTTCCGGGCGCCGGTCGACAACGACGGGTTCAAGTTGCTCCCCGAGTTGGGGCGTCGGATCGGAGTTGGCGGCGACGGGCTCGGTCATTGGATCGACGCCGGCGTCGACCGTCTCCGCGCCGATGACCTCGTCGAACACGACCATCAGGTCGTTCGCCTCGATGACGGGTCCGAGATCCACACCCACGTGGTCGTTGTCCCGGACGGCCTCGACGACCTTGCCCGCGTCGGCGTGACCTTCGAACTCCCGGCGGGCTTCGACCGATTGCGCTACTTCGGTCGAGGGCCGCTCGAGAACTACCCCGACCGCAATCGTGGTGCTGTTCTTGGGGTCTGGGAATCCGACGTCGACGAGGCGCCGTACCTCGTGCCGCAAGAGTTCGGGCTGCGCACCGACTGCCGCTGGTTCGAATTCATCGACTCGACGTCCGGTGCAACAGTTCGACTCGACGTCGTCGATCCGATAGCGATGCACGTCTCGGCCACCCGATTCAGCGCTCAGGACCTGTACGTAGCGGGACACGAGACCGATCTGCGGCCCCGCAGAGGTCTCGTGGTTCACGCCGACGTCGCTCACCGCGGACTCGGCACCGGCAGCTGCGGCCCCGACGTGCTCGACCGCTACCGCATCCGACCGGGCACGTACCGCTTCTCCTACCGACTGATTACATCGTGGGTCTGACCCCTGATGTAATCGTTACGACAGGGGTCAGACCCGCGATGTAATCCAGACCCGCGATGTCAGCGCGGCGCCGTTCTGGTCGTCGGTGAAGTTGTCGATCCGGTCGCCGATCCACTCGAACAGGCTTGCCTGCGCAATGACCTGGAACACGAAGTACGCAACCAACAGCACGATGGCAACGATCGCAGCGAATCGGATCCAGCGAACGAGCCGATTCGTGTAGTCCGACACCAGCGGGACGATGTCGCGCTGCATTTGTCGCGCCCGTTCGGAGAAGATGTCGGCGGCCCGGTCGACCTCGGTTCGCGCGGCGCGACGGACGTCCTCGACGATCTGCTGGTTCTCGGCCCGCCCACCTCGGTACGCGAAGTCCTCGGCCGCTGCAATGGGCGGCACGTACTGATGGGCAGCTACGAATGCTTCGCGCTGCTCATACGACAACAACTCTGCTGCGCTCGGTGGCGACCGTCGTGCATCGGTCCAGTCGAGACCGTCCCAGTAGCGCAGACTCGTCCGGCTCTCGGGGTCGGGATACCACCCGGCCTGCGGTGCGTCGACGCGGCGCATGACTAGCGGCGCGTCTCGGAGCGGTCCGGCTCGGGCAGGTCGACGCGGTCGTCATCGGCGGGGATGGGCAGTCCGCCCTTGGGACGGACCTCGTCGTCGGTGTCGTCGTCGCCGGTCGCCGCCGCAAGTGCCGCAATCGTGCCGAGCAGGCCCGAGAACTCGGCCGGAATCACCAGCTTCGTGGCGCGGCCATCGCCGATGCGCTCCAACGCCTGGAGGTACTCCACGGTCAGTACGGCCTTGTCGGCGGCCGCTTCCTTGATGCCGGTGAGGCGGGCACGAGCGGCGTTGCCTTCACCCTGGCCGATCAACTCGAGCTGCAGCTTCTCGGCGCTCGCGCGCAACTCGATCGCCTGGGCCTGACCCTCGGCGTCGAGCACCGCTGCCTGCTTGCGACCCTGTGCGGACAGCACCGCCGCTTGCTGCTCGCCGTCGGCACGGGCGATCGCTGCTTCCTGATAACCCTTGGCTTCGGTGACGGTGGCACGACGATCGCGCTCGGCGCGCATCTGCGCGTGCATCGCCGACACGATGTCCGGTGGCGGGTCGATCCGTTGAATCTCGACACGCACCACACGCACGCCCCACTTGTCGGTGGCATCGTCGAGCACGTCGCGCAGTTGGGTGTTGATCGTGTCGCGCGACGTGAGGGCACGGTCGAGTTCGAGGTCGCCGATCAGGTTGCGTAGGTTCGTCTGGGCGAGCTTGGTGAGCGCCATGAAGAAGTCGGCGACGTTGTACACCAGCCGCTGCGGGTCGGTTGCCTCGTAGTAGACGACCGCGTCGACCGACACCACGACGTTGTCGGCGGTGATGACTTCCTGCGGTGGCACGTCGACCACCTGTTCACGCATGTCGATCAGCTGCATCGTCTCGATGAACGGCAGGATCAGGTTGAGGCCCGGCTCCCGCGTGGTCTTGTACTTGCCGAGACGTTCGACGAGACCACGTTGATACGGCCGCACGATCTTGACGGCGCTCACCAGCACGCCGATGCCGATGAGTGCGATGACGATCAGGACGATGGCAATGGGGTTCATGGGAGCTCCCGGTTGGTCGGCGGTCTAGGTCGATGGTGCTGGCGGCGGTGGAGGCGATGTCGATGGTGGTGACGTCGGCGGACTCGGTGGCGCGTCGACCTCCGTGGATTCGACGATCACCTTGGTGCCGCTGACCGCGACGATGCGGACATGGGTCCCGAGGGCGAGCGGGCTGCCGTTCTGCGACGTCGCTCCCCACACCTCGCCGTGTGCGGTGACACGGCCGCGGCGGTCGGTGTCGTCGGGGTCGATGGCGGTGGTGACGATGCCGCTGAGACCGATCAAGCGATCGGCGCCAACACCCGGTTGGAGTTCGTTGTCTCCCGCGAATCGTTTCGCGTATCGGTAGAGCAGGACCCAGATCACTGCGCCGCCGCCCACGAACACGAGCCACTGGATCTCGATGGCGACGTCGTAGAAACCGAGCAGTGCCGCAGCGAGAGCGGACACGGCGAAGGGCAACAACACGAACGATCCGGCCAGCACGGTCAGCTCGATGATGGCGAAGAACACGGCCACGCCGAGCCATATCCACGGCCAGAGGTTCAGGTCGATCCCGAGGTCCAGCACGCAATCAACCTATCTCACCCCCGTTTGTGTTGCGTTTCCGGCGACCCGGCCCACCGGAATCTGCACACAAACGTGGGTGGTGCTGATGTCTGACGTTTGTGTTGCGTTTCCGGTGACCCGGCCCACCGGAATCTGCACACAAACGTGGGTGGTGCTGACGGTGGTGCTGACGTGGTCGTGGTGGTGGTGCTGGAGGTCGGTCAGTCGGCGGGGGTGGCGCGGCGGATGCGCAACGGCTGGTCGGAGGCGGTTTTGTTGCGGCCGGTGTCGAGGTCGAATCGCCAGCCGTGGAGCGTGCACACGAAGTCGCAGCCGTCGATCTCGCCGAACGCAGCGAGGTCGGCGTTGCGATGTGGGCAACGGCGCTGCACCACGTAGTCGCCGATACGAATGTCGGGTTCGTCGAGCCGCTCGAGCACGTCGACGGGGGTGAGCTTGCGGACCACTTCGGCCTCGGCGCGGCGCATGCGTTCACGCGACAGCGACTTCAGGAAGTTGTAGACGTACTCGTTGAACTCACCGTCGCGCCACGCGGTGAACCGGCACGACAACAGCAGCGAGTTGCTCCAGTCGACCGCTCGTTGCGCCACCACGGTCTCGACGAGTTCGCGAGGGATGTCGAAACGGAACGAGTACGGCTCACCCGCGTGTGCGCGCACTTCCCCGTTCGGGAAGTCGATCAGGATCGGCAGGTCACCGGCATTGATCAAGACGTTGGCGCCGACCTGCGCGCGGAGTGTCGGCGCCATCTCGAGCAATGGTCCCCACCACTCGCGCAGGGTGGCCAAGAGGTCGGTGCTCGGCGGAGTCCACGAGGCCTTCATCTCGTCGAGCCAGGGCTTCCAGTCGGCCTGGTACGCCTCGAGGTACGAACGCTTGTCGGCGAAGATCGCCTCGACGTCGTCGATCGGCACCGGATGGGTGACGTCGATGCCCTCGGGACCGACGTCGATGCACGTTCCGGGGACGTTCAGCACGCCGTGACGGCCGGCGTCGGCGAGTCGTCGCAGGAACTGTGTCTGGTCGGGGAAGATGCTCAGCTCGTCACCGTCGATCATGTTGAGCGCGAAGAGTTGCTCATCGAGGAACGCCGGCGGTCCGGCGCTGGGGACCACGTAGCGGGCATCGATGTTCTCGACGTAGCGCATCGCCCGGGCGAACTGAGCGTCGACCTTGGCCTCGCAGAGGCGTCGCTTGTCGTCGTCGGCCATCTCGTAGACCATCGGATACCAGATCGCGCCCGAGAACTGCAGCCAGTGCAGGTCGACGGGGCCGTGAGCACGCAGCTGCGCGAGGTCGTTGGTCCGGCAGTCGTTCTGGTTGACGAGGATCGAGGTCCCGTCCGACACCACCAGTGCCGAATCGCCACCCGGCCCATCGGTGATCGAGGTCTCGACGTGGATGGCAACGGTCAGGCCAGGGGCGATCTCGAGTTCCTCGGTGTCGACCGTACGGATGAACTCGGTGAAGCCGAGTGCCTGGAGTGTGCGCTGCTGCTCACGGGTGGGGAAGCCCGGCAGCAGGATCGGGATGTCCCGGCGGAGGTGCTCACGCAGCCAGGGCTCGTCGTGATGGTCGCCGTGGAGGTGCGAGATGTAGAGGAAGTCGGCGTGCTCGATGCGTTCGCGGAGGTCGTCGCTCAGCTGGTCGTTGCGGGGAAACACGAACCACGAACCGAAGAACGCCGGAACGAACCAGGGGTCGCAGACGATCGATCCGGCGTCGGTCTCGATGAGCATGCCGGCATGGCCGATGGACGTCGCGCGCATGTGATCAGGCTACGACGACCAGCTGAGTTGAACCCAGCACATGATGTCATCAGGGTTCTGACCCCAGGTGAGATCTCAGATGCTCAGGCGACGGGTGGGTCGGTGAACTGCTGGCCTGCTCGCGACACGTGCTCGGTCCATGCGGCGCCGTCCCAGTAGCGAAGTTCGAATCGGCCCGACGGATCGGCATACCAGCCGGCCGGCACGGCGGACTCCGCAGCGGGTGCGGCTTCGGCGACCGGTTCAGCGGCGGCGGGTTCCGCGACAGGTTCGGGTTCGCTGACCTGAGCGGCGAGGTCGGCGATCGATGCCTCGGCGGCGGTGTCGACGGTCTCGTCGGGGGCGGTGGCCCAGCCGGCGGGCTCCTCGACGGCCGCTGGAGCTGCGTCGGCGGCGACGGCGGCAGCGACCGGCACGAACGGTGTGTCGGCAACAGGTTCGTCGACGGCTGCCGGTGCCTCGTCGGCCGGTGTGTCGACCTCGGTCGACACGTCGACGGGCGCCTGTTCGGCGGCCGGCGCATCGTCGGCTTCGCGCTGGAGATAGGCGACGATGTTGGTGCCTGCGGCCACGATCGAGACGACCGACCAGCCATCGGCAGCCTTCTCGTTGAGCAAAGGCGCCAATGAATCGGCGTCGTAGGACGAAGCGGTGACCGAAGAGAACTCCTGCATGGCGGTGATGTTAGACCACGGATCGTCTGCTTGAGGCTCTCTTGAATGAACTCTTGACACTCATTCGTGATCTTGGCGGACGCCTTCGGTGAGCGCGGCCAGGTCAGCGGCTCCCGGGTCACCGTCGTAGGTGACCTCGCCGCCACTCAACGCGATCAGCCGACTGCTCTCCTTCACGCTCGAGAGCTCGTGGGTGGCGACCAGGAGGGTGGCACCGTCGCGATGGGCGAGCGTCAAGAGCTCGAGCAGCGCCTCGCGACCGAGTCGGTCGAGTCCGACGAACGGCTCATCGATCAACATCACGTCGAACGGGCGGACGAACGCCATCGTGAGCGCCGCCTTCTGTTTGAGTCCACGGCTGAAGGTCATCGGCAGGTCGTCGACGCGATCCATCAGGCCCACCATGTCGACGAGATCGACCGCCTGCTGTTCCCAGTCGTCGGTGCCGTGGAGTCGAGCGATGTACTCGAGGTGCTCCCAGACCGTGAGATCGTCGTAGAACACCGGCTGATCCGCGAGATACGACACAGCGGCTCGGGCTTCGATCGACCCGATCGGATGACCGGCGATCGTCGCCTCGCCTTCCGACGGCTCGAGCATCCCGACGAGCATGCGCATCAGCGTCGTCTTGCCGCTGCCGTTGTGGCCGATCAGTGAGATCCGCTCGCCCGCCCCGACGCGAAGGTCGAGCGGCCACAGCGCCGGCGCATCGCCGTACCGCTTGGCGAGACCGACCGTTTCAACGGCGGCGGGTGGGCCAGCCGCACGTTCGGACCGTGCGGCCGGCACGGAGTCGGGCGCCGCCGTGCTCTTGTCGGCGCGAGCGGACGCGGTCGCCGTGTTCTGTTTCGCTCGTGTCCGTTGCGACTGCGGTCGGTTCGATCGTGAATTGCTCATGCTTGTGCCGCTCGACCCTCTTCCATGAATGTACGCACCTTCGCTGTCCACGGATCGCGACGCCGTACCCAGACGACGACCAGCGCAGTGAACAGCCCGAGCGCCACGAGTGACCGGCCGACGCTGGCGGCGTCCTCGGCGAATCGGGCGACGAACACGGGGATCGTGCCGACGGCACTGATCACCACGGGCAACAGCGTCTTGATGGCGGTGCTGAACCCGGCGAACTCGGGAGGAACGAAGCTGGTCTCGGCGTCGCGGGGTGTGCCGAGCAGCGTGGTCGGTGACGGGGGAGTGGGAGCGTCGAGCACGGTGACGACCACTGGTCCCAGCGCGCCTGCCCACACCATCGGGATCGCCACCGCGAACGCCATCGCGCCGAGATCCGGGTCGACGGCGACGGCGACTCCCGCCCCGATGATGCCGACCCCGACGAGCAGCACGGCCGACGCCGCGAGGTGGTGGACGTAGATCCAGCCCCGCTCGATCGGGAAGCTGTCCGTGATGTCCGGGCGGTCGATCTCCTGCGACAGCGGCTCGAGCGACTCGAGCCCGGCGAAGAACAACGCGCCGAGCAGCACGAGGCCGAACAACGGTGACTCCGACATCGTCAACGCGCCGCCGATTCCGCCGAGTGCGGCCAGCAAGGCGATGCGGACGAATCGGGCGGCCGGTAGGCGCCGCAGTGATCTGCTGTCGCGGCGCCACATGACGAGCGGGGACGGGTGTGTCTCGCCGACCGGAGTCGGTGCCGTGCGCCCGCGGGCTCGTTCGCCGGGCGCGGGGCGTGCGGGCCGGTGGCGTTGGCCCCACGGGCGGGCCCGCAACGACTCCGAGCGCAGCTGCCGACGCAGCTGCACCACCGTGCGCAGGTCCTGGACGGTTGCGGCGAATCGCAGTTGCGACACCAGCTCACCGCGACGCGCGAGGGCTTCGACGCGCAGTCGCCCGCCGAGGGCCAAGGCACCTGCGGTCATCGCGACCGCCACTGCGATGGCGACGACATCGATGGCGCGTTGGCTGATACCCCACAGCGCCAAGCGGCCGGCGAGGTTGCCGGGCGCGACTCGGGCCAGACCGGTCGTCTCGTCGTTCCAGATCCCCCACGCCACCGCTGCCTGCCAGGCGATCGCCACAGCGGCGAGCACGGTGGCGAGCCAGCGAGGAACTCGCCAGGCGTGGGCGAGGACGGCGGTCGACACGAATGTCGCGCCGACGATCGCCCCATATGCGCCGCACGCGAGGGCCCACGAGGCGCGCGAACCCTCCACCTCGGTCGCGATCAACTGTCCGAGTACGGCGCCGCCGAGGCCGAGCGCGAACGCCGCTGCCCGCAGGCGTTGGCCGACCGGGCGCAACATCACGGAGCGGCGGGAGATCGGCGACAGCAGCACGTGGCGGATGTCGGCCACCTCGATCGAGATCGGCCCGCCGTCGGCGCCGCTGCGGACGCCCAGTGCGAACGCGGCCACGACGAGGAGCCCGATGATCGCCGGACCGCGTTCGAGGAGGTCGGCGCTGTCGATCCCGTCGCCGATGAGGCCGTCGACGGCTTCGGACACCCACACGACGAGGGCCAACCCGACGAGGGCGAACAGGTAGACCCGGTAGGCGATGTCGTACCAGTCGGTCTCGCCGAGTCGGCGGCGTTGGCGGGTCTTGCGGAGCTCGGCGAGGGTGGCCTTCGAGGTGCGCTGATCCGGCACCACCACGGGTTCCGCGAACGCGTCTGACGACATCGCCGAGAGAACGTACTGCCGTGGTTGCATACTTGTGCGGTGGACACCGAAACAGTTCAGCTCTTCGTCGGGCTGCTGACGATCGCGGCGGGCGTCGGCGCAATCACTCTGCTCGTGCTCCGAGGGCTGGCCGCTGCCGGCAACGAGGGGGCCTCGCGGCTCGGCTCGTCGATCAGCGATTCGGGTGTCTGGCTGGCGTGGATCGTGGCGCTTGGTGCCACCGTCGGCAGCCTCTACTTCTCCGAAGTGGCGAACTTCAACCCGTGCAGGTTCTGTTGGTTCCAGCGCATCGCCATGTATCCGTTGGCGGTGATCCTGCCGATCGGCGCGCTCCGAAAGGATCCGAACGTGCGCTGGTATGCAGCACCGCTCGCCATGATCGGCGCCGCGATCTCGGCCTGGCACAGCCTGATCGAATGGCGTCCCTCGCTCGACAACGGCGAGTGCGAGTTCCAGGGCCCCTCGTGCACATTCGTCTGGTTCCGTGAGTTCGGATTCAGCCTGGCGAACATGGCGCTGATCGGGTTTCTCACCATCCTCATACTGTTGCTGGTGCGCTTTCCGGCGAGACTGGACGCAGCACCTGACACCTCCCCATCCGAGCCCGAAATGGAGCCCTCCTCGTGAAGAACCGCACCGTGATCATCGTCGTGGGAGTCATCGTGCTCGTACTTGGACTGGCCGGAGCGGCCGTGTTGTTGACCGGTGGCGACGACGAGAGTTCGGGTGGCGTCCTCGCTCCTGGCGAGACCACTCGGCCGACGTACGGCGACGATGTCCAAGAGAACCGCCCGGTCGACGTGTCCGGCGACCCCCTGCCCAGCCTCGACTCGGTCGTCGACAACGATGTCGCGATCGGTGCGCCGATGCCCGTGGTCGATGGCGCGACGTTCGACGGCAACCCCGTCACGGTCGGCGGCGCCACGGACGGCCCGACGATGTACGTGTTCCTGGCGCACTGGTGCCCGCACTGCAACGACGAGATCCCCGAGTTGATCGAGTTGAACAACCGCGGTGGTGTCCCCGACGAGTTGAACGTGGTTGCGGTCAGCACCGCGGTCGACAACACGGCGCCGAACTACCCGCCCTCGGAATGGATCGTCGAGAAGGAGTGGCCGTCGCAGTGGCCCGTGATGGCCGACAGCGTCGAGTCGACGAGCTTCGTCGTCAACGGCGGCAGCGGGTTCCCGTACTTGATGATTGCCGACGCCGACGGCAACGTCCTCGCTCGAGCCAGCGGCACCAAGTCGGCCGAGGAACTCGCCACTTGGATCCAGGACTCCCTCGCCACCAGCGCTTGATTACATCAGGGGTCAGACCCGCGATGTAATGGTTACAACGCGGGTCTGACCCCTGATGTAATTCACTCCCAGGCGGCGGGGAGGGTGTCGTGCGACGTGACGGCGCAGTCGTCGCCGAACACGACGTACCGGTCGAAACCGCGCAGGAACCAGCGGTCGTGTGTCACTGCAACCACCGTGCCCTCGAATTGGGCGAGGCCGTGTTCGAGGGCTTCGGCTGACATGAGATCGAGGTTGTCGGTCGGTTCGTCGAGCAACAGCAGCGTGGCGCCGGACAACTCCAGCAGGAGGATCTGCAACCGCGCCTGCTGACCGCCCGACAGCGTGTCGAAGGTCTGCTGCGCACAGCCGTGGAGTTCGTAGCGCCGCAGCATCCCCATGGCCGGGCCGAGCACGATGTCGTAGCCGTACAGGATGTCGACGAGCGTCCGGCCGTGCCACTCCGGGTGTTCGTGCGTCTGATGGAACAGCCCGGGGATCACGCCGGCACCGAGGCGGCACACTCCGTCGTGGGCGACGCGATCCCCAACGGCACCAGTGTTGGCCACCTGGTCGAGCAGCCGGAGGAAGTGGCTCTTGCCGACTCCGTTGCCTCCGAGCACGGCGACACGCTCGCCGTACCAGAGTTCGAGATCGAACGGATCGGTGAGGCCTTCGATCTCCAGTGACTCGCAGATCACGGCGCGCTTGCCGGTACGCGCGCCGCGGAGGCGAACGTCGATCTGCTGATCTCGAACCTCGGGCGGGCGATCGTTGCGTTCGACGAAGTGGCGCAGCTTGGTCTCGGCGGCCTTCAACTTCGGGGCGAACGCTTCGGAGATCTTGGCGCGTTCGCGCGATCAGCTTCACGTAGTCCTCGAGACGCTGACGTTCGTCGTCGTACAACGCTCGGTCGCGATCGCGCTTGTCCTGTTCGCGTTCCTTCGCGGCGGCGTAGCCGGCGAACGAGCCTCCATGCGTCCACGCCCCCCACGCCTCGACGGTGACGATCTTCGACGCGGTGGCCGCCAGGAGTTCGCGGTCGTGACTGATGAACAGCACCGTCTTGCGGGTGTCGTTCAGCTGCCCCTCCAGCCAGCGTTTGGCCGGGACGTCGAGGAAGTTGTCGGGCTCGTCCAGCACGAGGATGTCGAACTCGCTGCGCAGGAGGGTTTCGAGCGCGAGTCGCTTCTGTTCGCCGCCGCTCAGGGTTCGCAGCGGCCGGTCACGAACGGCGTCGAGCGATTCACCGAACGCCCGGGTGACGCATTCGTTCCACGTGACTTCCAGCTCGTAGCCACCGGCATCGCCCCATGCGGCCAGCGCTTCGGCGTACTCCATCGGTTCAGAGGCCAGCTGTGGTTCGGCTGCGGCCAACCGACCAGCGGCGACCTGCAGCCGTTCCGGGGCGATCGACACCAACAGCTCGTGCACGGTGGTCGCCGCGTGGTCGGCGGTGCCGACGAGTTGGTGCATCACGCCGATCTGGCCGTCGACGCTGATCGTTCCCTCGCTGGCGGTCAGGTCGCCGGTGATCAGTTTGAGCAGCGTCGACTTGCCGACGCCGTTGGCGCCGACGATCGCCACCCGTTCGCCGTCACCGACCCGGAACCCGACGTCGCGGAACAACTCGTCACCACCGGGTAGCTGCCAGGCAAGCCTGCTGACGGCGATCGATCCCACGAGGAGGTGACCCTACGGCGTCGGTGGGTCGGTCGGGCCGTCGATTTCGGCACCGAGTCGTGCAGCGCGCTCGAGTACCACACGGACCGGAACGCCGAGCGCCTCGGCGGCGGTGGCGGCGTCGTCGAACTCGACCTTGATGCGGTGCTCGGCGACTTTCACGCGGATCGGATGGCCCTGGACGTCGACGGTGGTCTCGGTGCGTCGTTGTGGCCAGCGACGCATCGTCGACAGCCTCACGCCGAGCGTGCCCGTCTCCCGCAGGAGGGCGGATCGCATCGACACGATCGCCGACGGATCGCACAAAACGCTCACCGTGTGGGCGGGTCGGCCCTTCTTCATGACGATCGCCGTGACCCACGCATCGTGGGCGCCTGCGGCGAGCAGCCTCGACACGGTGTGGGCGAGCACTTCGCCGGTCACGTCGTCGACGTTCGCTTCGAGGAGTGCGACGGGCGTGCCGTCGTCGCCGGGTGCGGCGGCCGGGTGGCCGACGACGACCTGGACGACGTTGGCACGCTCGGGCGTGTCGGCAGTGCCGGCGCCGTAGCCGACGGCCTGGGTGGTCATCGATGGCATCGCTCCGAACCCGGAGGCGAGCGTGGTCATCAACGCGACACCGGTCGGAGTCGACACTTCCAGCGTCGTGTCGATCCCGACGGTCGACACGCCTGCGTCGGCGAGCAGCGCCACCGTGGCGGGCGCTGGATTCGGGATCACCCCATGGGCGCTGCGGACCGAACCGTGACCGACGGCGATCGGGCTGCACCAGACTTCGTCGACACCGAGGTCTTCGAGTGCCGCGCACACGCCGACGACATCGACGATCGAGTCGAGCGCCCCGACCTCGTGGAGTTCCACTTCGGCAGGATCGATGCCGTGGATCGCTCCCTCGACCTCGCCGAGCCGGACGAACACCGCCCGCGCTCGCGAGCGCACCCGCGTCGGGGAGATCAGCCGCGTCGAGCAGGGCCAGGATCTCGCGAAGCGGCCGATGCGGGATGTGAGGCTGCGCTGGTTCCCCGAGGCCCGGGCTCGGGGAACCAGGGCTGGGGTCGGGGTCGTGGTCGTGGACGACGACATTGGCCCAGGTGGCGCGCACGCCGCATCGCTGGACCTTCTCGAACAGCAGGGCGTAGCCGTCGACGCCGAGGCCACCGATGGTCGATGCCACCACGTCCGGGTCGGCGCCGGCATCGATCAGCGCTGCCATCGTCATGTCGCCGGCAACACCTGCCTGGCAGTTGAACCAGGCGACGGTCAGCTCGCCCGTCATCGTGCCGGCCACGTGAACATGCGGGCGATTGCACACGCAGCGCCGAAGCCGTTGTCGATGCCCACCACGGTGACGCCGCTCGCGCACGAGGCGTGCATGGCGAGCAGCGCGGTCACGCCGTCGAGTCCGGCGCCGTAGCCGACACTCGTCGGGACGGCGACCACCGGTGCGCCGGTGAGGCCGCCCAGCACGCTCGCAAGGGCGCCTTCCATTCCAGCGACGACGATCAGCGCGTCGGCCTCGGTGAGGTCGTCGAGGCGCGCGAGCAAGCGGTGCAGGCCGGCCACGCCCACGTCGGTCACGACGGTCGGGTCGAAGCCGTAGGCGCGCAGGGCCAGCGCCGCTTCGTCGGCGACGGGGATGTCGCTCGTGCCGGCGGTGACGACGGCGATTCGAGCGGGCAGTACGGCCTCCGGCAATCGCCAGACCATGCTCCGGCTCGCTTCGACAGCCGGGCCATGAGCGTCGAGGCAGGCGCTGCGCTGGGCATCGTCGGTGCGCGTCAACAGCACTGGGCCCGTGCCGTGTGCGAGCAGTTCGCCGACGATGGCGACGCACTGTGACGGGCTCTTGCCCGGCCCGTAGATCGCCTCGGGGAGGCCTGAGCGGAGGTGGCGATGATGGTCGACCGTGGCGCCGTCGACATCGGCGAACGGCAGACGTCGCAGCCGTGTGACGGCCTCGTCGGGCGACATCGCACCCGACTGCACGTCGTCGAGGAGCGCCCTGAGGCCCAGTTCATCCACCCGCTCATCGTGCCACGTCCGCAATGGAACAGCCCGCTCGGCAATGGCACCCGTAGCCTTGGCCTCGATGGCAGTGAGCACAGCGAAACGGGTGGGGTTCTTCGGGCCCTTCGGCACCTTCACCCAGCAGGCGCTGCTGTCGCAGCCCGACCTCGCCGACGCCGAGCACGTCGCCTACCGGACCGTGCCTGATGTGCTCGACGCCGTCGAACAGGGCGAGGTGAACCTCGGCGTGGTCCCGATCGAGAACTCGATCGAGGGAATGGTCAACTTCACCCAGGACGCGCTCGCCTTCGATCACGACCTGCTGATCCAACGCGAAATCGTGATCGACATCGAGCACTGCCTGCTCGCCAAGCCGGGCGTCTCGCTCGAGAACGTCACCGAGATCTTCTCGATTCCGGTCGCAACGGCACAGTGCCATCGCTACCTGCGAGAGCAGCTCCCCGACGCCGAGATCCGGGCCGCGTACAGCACCGCAGACGCCGCGCGACTCGTCAGCGAGAGCGATGGGGCGCATGCTGCCGCGCTCGGCCCTCGGGTCGCCGCCGACGTGTACGGCCTCGACGTCGTGGCAGCGGACATCGCCGATCACGACGGCAATCAGACTCGCTTCGTGGTCGTTGGCCGCGAGGGGGTTCCCGCCCCGACCGGCAACGACAAGACGGCCCTCGTGATCTATCAGCGAGCTGACGAGCCGGGCAGCCTCGTGTCGATCCTGCAGGAGTTCACCGCTCGTCGCATCAACCTGTCGAACCTGACGAGTCGGCCGACCAAGGCAGGCGGGCTCGGCGACTACTGCTTCATCGTCTATGCCGAGGCGCACGTGTCCGACGAACTCCTCGCCGACACGATGCGCGCCCTGCATGCGAAGCAGGGCGCGGTGAAGTTCCTCGGTTCGTATCCCGCCGCCGATGAGCACGCTGAGTCGACCCGCGAGCACGCCGACGCCAAGTGGCGTGAGGCCGACGACTGGGTGCGTGGCATCCAGTCATCGATCTCGAAGTGACGCAGCGGGCATCGAGAGGCGGACAGCGATGGCCGTTGGTCGTTGCTGCTTCGTCTCCGAGTGCCCCCACCCGAGCGCGCAGGCGCTCGCCGAGCGTCGTCGCACTCCACTGCGACGCCTACGCTCGGCGTCATGTCGAGCGAGCAGAGTTCCAGCGTTGATCAACCGGTGAGCGTCGTCACCGGGGCGAACTCGGGGATCGGTCGCGCGACCGCCATCCATCTCGCTCGTCAGGGCCATCGAGTGATCGGCACGGTCCGGTCGATCGACAAGGCCGACAAGCTTCGCAACATGGCCGCCGACGCGGACGTCGAGGTCGAGTTGTTCGAGTTGGACATTGCCGACGACGAGTCGGTGCGGGTCGGGTTCGAACGGATCCTCGAGGCGACGGGTCGGGTCGACCATCTGGTCAACAACGCCGGCGTCGGCGGCAACGCGGTCGCCGAGGAATGCCCGACCGATCTCTACCTGTCGGTGATGAACGTCAACCTGTGCGGTGCCGTTCGGTGCATCCAGGCGGTGCTCCCGCAGATGCGTGAGCGCCGCAGTGGCACGATCGTGAACATCACCTCGGTCGCCGGGCGGATCGCCGCGCTGGCACAGTCGCCGTACGTGGCATCGAAATGGGCCTTCGAGGGGCTCAGCGAGGGTCTCGCGCAGGAGTTGGCCCCGTTCGGGATCCGCGTGGCGATCATCGAGCCGGGTGTCACCAAGTCGGCGATCTTCGCCAAGAACGTCGATGCGCCGAACTCGACAGGCGCCTACGACGCCCACTATCGGCGCATGTTCCAGTTCTACATGACCGGCATGGCCAACGCGACCGACCCGTTCGAGGTGGCCGAGGTGATCCACGAGGCGATCACCACCGAGGAGCATCGGCTCCGCTATCCGGTCAGTTGGGGTGGCGCCGAACTCGCTGAGCTCCACGACCGCATCGACGACAGCGACTGGATCGCGATGGGTGCGATCGACGAGGACGAGGACTACTACCGCGCGTTCCACGACGTGTTCGGCCTGGACCTGCGTTGACCACCCCGACGGTCCGGCCGCTGCGGATCCTCACGGTGTGCAGCCACAACCGGACGCGGTCGGTGATGATGGCGGCGATGCTGCGCTCGATGCTGACCGAGCGCCTCGGTGACGGTTCGGTCCAGATCCGGTC
The DNA here is from genome assembly GCA_963828415.1 of Ilumatobacteraceae bacterium. Taxonomy (GTDB): domain Bacteria; phylum Actinomycetota; class Acidimicrobiia; order Acidimicrobiales; family Ilumatobacteraceae; genus Sva-07. The sequence goes on along the minus strand of CAWHEI010000003.1, from coordinate 686,502 downwards.
GTCGGGCTTCGGCCCGATCGGTCTCCCCGCCATCGATGATGCCGTCGACGCGATGCGGCGACGTGGACTCGACGTGTCGGCGCATCGCAGCGCGACGACCACGGCGTCACTGGTCGCCGGCGCCGACCTGATCCTCACTGCCGAGCGCGATCACGTGGTCAAGATCGCGGCGCTGTCGCCGGATGCCTTCCGGCGGGCGATGACGTTGCCGGAGTTCCTCTCCTGCGTCTCGTCGGCAGAACGCGATCCTGACCTCGACGTGCGCTCGTGGATCGAGTCGCTGACGGAGGATCGCACCGCCGGCGCCTATCTCCGCGAGCCGATCCCCGAGGTCGCCGACCCGACTGGCTCGATGCCACGAGCGTTCGAAGCTGCCGTCGTCGCCATCGAACAACAGTGTCGCGACGTCGCGGCGCACCTCGCAGCCCAACTCGGCGTCAGTCGTCCCTGAGTCCCGCGCCCCGCTGATCGGCCTCCGATGAGCGAACCGACCGCATACGGCGGTTTTGCTCATCGCTGGGCGTATGACCCTGGTTCCGATGAGCGACGTGACCGGATACGGCGGTTTCGCTCATCGCCAGGGTCGACCGATTGGCGGAACGGGAGGGATTCGAACCCCCGAGGCTTGCGCCCGGCCGCTTTCAAGGCGGCTGCATTCGTCCACTCTGCCACCGTTCCGGTCACGAGGTTACCGGGCTACACTCCGGGGCTCCCAGGAGAGGTGCCAGAGCGGCCGAATGGGGCGCCCTGCTAAGGCGTTGATCGTGGTAACACGATCCGTGGGTTCAAATCCCACCCTCTCCGCCACTCGACCGGCGCGCCTTCTCGGTGCGCCGGTCGGTCGCTTTTCCGGGTGCGTACCGTTCGCCTGAAATGACAACCATGTCGTTTGAGTGACGGTGATGTTGCGGTTTCGTGACGAACGGAGTAGACCGGGACCGTTCCCATGACGACCGACCCACACGACACCGACCCCGCGCCCGAACTCAGCGACGAGTTCTGGGGTGAGCAGACCGAGTGGACCGAGCGCCGGCGACCCGCCGAGCGCATCGGCATCGGCGCCACCATCGGGCGTTGGTGGGACCACCTGCTCGGAGGAGATGCCGACAGCGAGCGTGCTCACGGGCGCTCGGCGACGCATTCATCGACCGCGGTTCGACAACGCGGCAGCGACCTTCACGACGCGGGTGATGACGGTGATGACGGTGGCAACAGCGGTTGGACGATCGAACCCGAACCGTCGCCGGAACGTCGCGGCGGCGTCGACCCGCTGATCGCGCGTCTCGGTGGCCTTGCGGTCATCGTCACGCTCGCCGCGCCGTTGATCGTCGGGTTCACGGCGTCCGGCGACGAGTCGTCGTCGGTCGACGCGCCACTCGTTGCCATTGCAGACGCGCCGGAAGGCTCGTCGGCCGCGCCAGCGACGACCGGTGCCGTCGCTGATGCGTCGGTCGCTGCGCCGACCGACCCGGCGACTTCAGCCGAACCGTTGTCGGACGCCGCTGAGGTCACGTCACCGCCGACGTCAGGTGCCGACGACGCCGTCGCCACATCGATCGAGTCGGCTCCGGCTCTGCTCGAGCAGGCACCCGATCCTGCCCCGGTCGAATCCGAGCCGGTGGTGACGACACCGCCGTGCGGCGCTCGCTACGAACTCGCCGCCGGCGACTATTGGATCCGCCTGGCCGACGCTTCGGGCGTGTCGCTCGCCGACCTGCTCGCCGTGAACGACGCATCGGTCGACACCGTCCTGGTTCCCGGACGCTCGATCTGTCTGCCCGTCGGCGCCGCCACTCCTGCCCCGCCGGCGACTGCGGCACCCGCACCAGCGCGGACCACCACGTCGACCACGTCGGCGCCACGAAGCACGGTGACGACCACCGTTGCACCGGCGCCCACGACGACGGTGCCGAGTCGCCCGGCTGCAGTGTCGACGTCGCAGGCCACGCAGATCATCCGTGACGTGTGGCCCGACGACCTCGAAGAACGCGCGCTCGAGATCGCGAAGCGCGAGAGCAACCTCCGATCGAATGTCAACAACTCGTGCTGCTATGGCCTGTTCCAGATCCACTGGACCGCGCACAAGAGCTGGCTCGCCTCGCTCGGTGTCACCTCGGCATCGCAGCTCTACGACCCGACCGTGAACGCCACCGCCGCGTACACGCTGTACCAACGATCCGGGGGCTTCGGGCCCTGGGGTGGGTGACGCAAAGTTCGCAGTCGGCAAGTCGACGAGTTCCGTCTACACTGTCGGCCGTCACAAATTGCGCTCGTAGCTCAATGGATAGAGCACTTGACTACGGATCAAGCGGTTGGGAGTTCGACTCTCTCCGAGCGCGCAGGACACGCAGGGGCTTTCCGGCAACGGGAAGCCCCTGAGTCGTTTTCGGTGTTCCCCGCAATGGTGTGCCGACTGATGGTTGCGTCGGCACGGAGCAACATCGGTCACACCGGGACTTCCTACCCTATGGGGTATCACGGTTTCGTTCGATCCTGAAGGGGTCGGGCTCGTCCAACCGGTCCCGGCGCAGAGTTCGGGCAGTCCGGACTCTGGAGTCAGGGCGTCCGGAGGATCTGCCCAGTGCCGACTCTCCGCTCGTCGTCTCGTGACGACGGGTCCCCATCCAGGTGGTGGCCCTCAGAGGAGGAGTCATGCGCAAGACAAGTCTCGTAGGAGGCCTCGCCGCGGCGGTGGCCTCGATGTTGCTGGTACTCCCGCCACCATCGGTGTCTGCGCAGATGGGCGGAGGTGGCGGCGGCTCAGGTGACGTCTATTCCGACCTGTTCGTCGCCCTGCGCGATGAAGACGGTGTCCCGATCCTCTCCGAGACGTTCTGGGAAGGGGTCGCACCAGATGCCGTGCCGGTGACGTGCATCCAGCCGATCTCGTACGAGTTCGTTGATGGCGCCACTGAGACCACGAACCCGGCGGATGGACGCACGGTGTGGCTCACTCCCCTCGTGGGGCAAGACTCCTCCGAACTGATTCCCGTCGAGGAAGACACGGCCTGCGACCCGCAGACGGGTTTCACCGCGGAGGAGGTCGATCTCGAGCGGCTCAACCTCGTGCGCACCTCAGACGAGGTGCTCTGGAAGAAGCTCTCCGACATCGGGGCCCGGCTCGAGGCTGCGAGTGCGATCACACTCGACGGTGCCGGACGGATCACCACGGACGGCACGGCGATCGACGCGTCGCCCGATCAGGCCGCCATCTACTCTGCGATAGAGGGGGACACTCCAGCGCCCCCTCCACCGGCAGACGGTCGCCCCGTGACGGGGGAACCGGGCGGCTTGATGGATACCGGGACAATTCCCTACTGGGCACCTGGAGCCGATGATCCCGCGTATCCGGTAGACGACCCCGCGTGGATTCCGCAAGGAGATCCGGGTGATGGATTCGACGAGTGGATGCTGGCCGCTGCCGCCATCGGCACCGCAACGGGCAAGTCGGTTCCGGTCACGATCGACACGGTTCAGTACTACAACCGCGCCGCCGCCAGAGGTGACGTCGCCAACTGGGGCCACGTCTCGTTGCTCCCCGTCCCCGTGAACGAGGACCTGTTGCCCATCGCCAACGATGAGCAGTTCGTCGACTACTCGGAATTCAGCTACACCCGCTCCGAGGTGTTCAAGGGCTGCACGACGTGGTTGGACGTTCCCACCCTTCGGTGGAAGTTCGATGACATCCTCGACCGTGTCGAGTTCGCCGAGCTGCCGCCGGTCGCCACAGGTGGCACGGCGACGAATGTCGCTGGGTTCGCCCAGATGGCAGATGACGTTCGCGCTGTGATCAATTACCTCCACAACAACGAGGTCGTGGTCGATCCGGTGACCGGAGAAGGATTCTTCATCGATCCCGTCTTCACCGAGTCGTGCGACGAGCAGGCAGCCATGGTCCAGAAACTGAACACGGCGGTCGATCCCAATCCGCCGACGGTGACGATCACCGCCGCACCGGAGACGCTCACGACGGCGACCGATGCCACGTTCGAGTTCACCGCGAACGCTGACGCCGCGAGCGTGCTGTGCGTGCTCGACGGAGGTGCGATCGAGCTGTGCAAGAGCCCGAAGACCTACACCGGTTTGGAGCCGGGAGAGCACACCTTCACGGTGATTGCAGGATCCGTCGCCGGCAACTTCGTGTCCGACACGCACACGTGGACGATCATCCTGCCCGGTGAGGACTCGATCATCACTCCGCTGACTCCGGTCCGCTTCGCCGACACCCGACCCGGTTGGGTCGCAGCCGACCAGCTGTTCTACGGCACCGGCCCGGTGCCCGCAGGTGGTGTCGTCCAGGTGCAGATCGCAGGACGCGGTGCTGTGCCGGTCGGTGCGAAGGCGGTGGTTGCCAACGTGACGTTGGTGAATGCTGCTGCTGCCGGGTTTGCCACGGTGTTCCCGTGTGGGACGAGGCCGGATGCGTCGAGTGTGAACTACTTGGCGTTGACGAACGAGGCGGTTGCCAATGAGGTGATTGCCAAGTTGTCGCCGACGGGTTCGATCTGCGTGTACACGTCGGCTGCGGCCAACGTGCTCGTGGATGTTGCCGGGTATGTGCCGGCGACGTCGGACTTCGTGTCGTTGACTCCGGTGCGGTTGGCTGACACCCGGCCGACTCCGGTGGTTGCGGGCGGGACGCTGGAAGTCCCGATTGCGGGTCGTGGTGGTGTGCCGGTCGGTGCGAAGGCGGTGGTTGCCAACGTGACGTTGGTGAATGCTGCTGCTGCCGGGTTTGCCACGGTGTTCCCGTGTGGGACGAGGCCGGATGCGTCGAGTGTGAACTACTTGGCGTTGACGAACGAGGCGGTTGCCAATGAGGTGATTGCCAAGTTGTCGCCGACGGGTTCGATCTGCGTGTACACGTCGGCTGCGGCCAACGTGCTCGTGGATGTTGCCGGGTATGTGCCGGCGACGTCGGACTTCGTGTCGTTGACTCCGGTGCGGTTGGCTGACACCCGGCCGACTCCGGTGGTTGCGGGCGGGACGCTGGAAGTCCCGATTGCGGGTCGTGGTGGTGTGCCGGTCGGTGCGAAGGCGGTGGTTGCCAACGTGACGTTGGTGAATGCTGCTGCTGCCGGGTTTGCCACGGTGTTCCCGTGTGGGACGGTGCCGGACGCGTCGACCGCGAACTATCGCGGCGTGACGAACGAGGCGGTTGCCAATGAGGTGATTGCCAAGTTGTCGCCGACCGGTTCGATCTGCGTGTACACCAACGCAGCGGCCAACGTCCTCGTCGACGTGGTCGGGCACATGTGACCGTACCCAGCGGTCGTTTCATCGGCGGGAGCTTCACCTCCTGCCGATGAGACCAACGAGAGCGACACCTTCGGGTGTCGCTCTCGTCGCGTAGAGGATTCGGCTCCGGAAGGTTCCAGAGCCGACCACGTCGGGAACCTCTCGACCGATGGACCGTCAACATTTCCTCAAGTTCGGGTCGTGCCCGGCCGATGGTCACTCATGAGACTGATCCGCCTCGGCGCGCTCGTCGGCAGCGTTGTGCTGCTGGTCGCCACGACGGTCTCGATGTTCAACAACCGCTCGGAGTTGCGGAGCGAACAGGACGCTCGTGTGACCGCAGCGGTGCTCGTGTCGGACCAATCCGTCGAGAGCACGCTCATTCGTGCCGCCGCGGTGTCCGATCTCGCAAACGAGTTGACCGATCCCGCCGACCTTGCCCGCTCCTTCGGCGATGACGTCTCCGCGTGTGTCTCCGCCGGAGACGAGGAGCGCTGCACAGACGTGGATCTCCTCGCACTGTCCGGCTTCGGCGAAGCGGCAGCAGCGTCGTCGCAGGCGGGAGCGCCGGCGCTCGTGGTCGACGAGACGACCGACACGTTGCTGTTGGTCAACCGCCAAGGCGTGACCTCGGCGTTGCGCTTGCCCGTCGACGCGCTCATCGATGCCCGAGCTGCCGCCACGATCGCCGAGTACGGCGCCGACGTCGAGATCGTGCTGTCCACCGTTCCCGCCGGCGACGATGAACGCTCCGGTCCGTTGAGCGTCGATGGGCGCCGGGTGGTCACCGACACGCTCGGGCTGCCGAACGATGGCGGATCGGTACGAGTGACCGCATCGATCGTCGACGATGTGGGGCTGCTCGGCGACGGCGCGTTCGGCTATCTCGTGCTGCTCGCGCTGGCTACCGTGCTGATGGGCCTGGCCGCGTGGACCTTCCTGCTCGATCGACGCATGCTCGAGCGGCGTGCGACCACCGATGAGCTGACCGGCCTCGTCAACCGTCGCGAGTTCGAACGCATCACGGAAGAGGAGCTGCTCGCGGCCGAGCGGTTCAACACCGGGGTGTGCCTGATGCTGATCGACCTCAACGGCTTCAAACAGATCAACGACACGCTCGGACACCAGTTCGGCGACCTCGTGCTGCAGGCTGCTGCGACGCGACTGAAGTCGGCGGTTCGCGACACCGACGTGGTCGGGCGATGGGGCGGCGACGAGTTCGTGATCCTGCTGCCCGGCATCGAGGACGGCACCGGTGTACGCGCCAGCGCCGAACGCATCGGCCGTTCGCTCGGCGAAACGGCGATCGTCGGTGACGTCACCATCACCGCCGCGATCGGGGCAGCGTTGTACCCGCGACACGGTCGGGAACTCGACGACCTCATCAGCGCTGCCGACATTGCGATGTACAGCGCGAAGTCGACCGGGGTCACCTATCGGCTTGCGGACGTCCACGCGGTGGAACTCGCGGCTGCGGAGCTGCGATCGACGTCGGACTACGTCGGTCCGGATCGGCGTCGGCATCCCTCGAACAGCGACGCTGTCGTTCGAGATTGACCCGGGGGTCCTCGCGTTCTTGCGAGGCGTGCATACAGTTGCGCTGTGGCCCTGACCGACCCGCTCACCACGAAGCTTGCTGGTTTCGGCACGACGATCTTCGCCGAGATGTCGGCGCTGGCCGTCGAGACCGGAGCGATCAACCTCGGCCAGGGCTTCCCCGACACCGACGGGCCGACCGCGGTGCTCGACGCCGCAGTCGACGCGATTCGCGCTGGTGTCAACCAGTATCCGCCCGGCCCGGGAATGCCGGAACTCCGCAACGCGATCGCCGAACACCAGCGTCGCTGGTACGGCATCGAACTCGACCCAGCCAGTGAGATCGTGGTGACCGCCGGTGCGACCGAAGCGCTCGCGGGAGCGCTGCTCGGGATGCTCGACAGCGGTGACGAGGTCATCGTCTTCGAGCCGATGTACGACAGCTATCAGGCGTGCATCGCGCTCGCCGGTGCCCGCGCCGTGCCCGTGCTGCTCGCGCCCGACTCGACGGGCCGGTACGTGTTCGATCCCGATGAACTCGCAGGTGCCGTGTCCGATCACACGAAGATGATCCTGGTCAACACGCCACACAACCCCAGCGGCAAGGTGTTCACCCGCGACGAACTCGACGAGATCGCTCGCGTCGCGATCGAACGCGACCTCATCGTGGTCACCGACGAGGTGTACGAACACCTGCTGTTCGACGGGCGCATGCACATCCCGTTGGCGACGCTGCCCGACATGGCCGAACGCACGTTGACGATTTCATCCGGCGGCAAGACCTTCCACACCACCGGTTGGAAGATCGGTTGGATGTCGGGCCCGGAACCATTGGTGACCGCAGCCAAGACCGCCAAGCAGTTCCTGACCTACGTCAACGGCGCGCCGTTCCAGCCAGCGATGGCGGTCGGCCTGGCATTGCCCGATGGGTACTTCGACGAGCTCGCGACAACGCTGCAGACCGCCCGCGACCACCTCGTCGCTGGGCTGCGTCGTGCGGGATTCACGGCACACGAGCCCGAGGCGACCTACTTCACGACCGTCGACATCCGACCGCATGCCGCCGACGGCGACGGCATGGCCTTCTGCCGGTCGCTGCCGCAACGGTGCGGCGTGGTCGCCGTTCCCAACGAGGTGTTCTACGCCCGACCCGAACATGGCCGTCACCTCGTGCGATTCGCGTGCTGCAAACGCATCGACGTGATCGACGAAGCCGTTGAACGTCTTCTCGCTGGATTCGGGTCATGACCACCGTTCGCGTTGCGGCGATCCAGCACGACATCGTCTGGCACGATCGATCCGCCAACTTCGACCATCTCCGCCTGTTGATCGCCGGTGCGGTCGCAAGCGGCGCTCGAGTGGTGCTGGTGAGCGAGACGTTTTCGACCGGGTTCTCGTTCGACTCGCCCGACATCGCCGAGCTCGAAGGCGGCCCCTCGTCGCAGTTCCTCGCGGAGATGGCCTCGACGCACGGTGTATGGGTGGGTGGCTCGTGTCCCGAGATCGCCCCGGAAGCACCCGCCGGTGACCAGCGCCCGTCCAATGTGTTCGTGCTCGTCGCGCCCGACGGCACGCAACATCGGTATCGAAAGATCCATCCGTTCTCTCACGCCGACGAGGAGCAGTACGTCCGCGCAGGTGCCGAGTTCGTCACCGTCGACATCGACGGACTTCGCTGCGCACTTTTCGTGTGTTACGACCTGCGCTTCGCCGACGAGTTCTGGGCGTTGGCGACTGACGTCGACGCGTATCTGATCGTTGCCAACTGGCCCGCCAAACGACGGTTGCACTGGTCGACGCTGCTGCGAGCTCGAGCGATCGAGAACCAGGCGTACGTCGTCGGTGTCAACCGGGTGGGCTCAGGCGGGGGTCTCGACTACTCCGGTGACAGCGCGATCATCGACCCGCTCGGTGAGATCCTCGCGACCGGTTCCGGCGTCGAGACGGTGCTGCTCGCCGACCTCGACCCCGCGCACGTCGCGTCGACGCGCGCCCACTTCCGCTTCCTCCAAGACCGCCGCTGACCCGCGTTGCATTCGGGGACCGGCGTGGGGTCAGGGTTGCCGTGAGGTCTGGCGCATCTGCATCGACACGCGGATGCCGTAGGGCGTGTCCTGCTGGCCGACTTCGACGAACCCCCGGCGGGCGTGGAACGCGAGCGACCGCTCGTTCGGCGGATCGACGTTCACCTCGAGCGCGAGATGCGACTCGCCGACGTCGACCATCAGCCGGTCGACCTCGGCGTAGAGCAGCGTGCCGAGGCCGCGACCCTGGGCGGTGGTGTCGAACGCAACCCTGTCGAGGTACATGAAGTCGTCGTAGCGCTCGGTGAACCATCGGTAGTTGACCGAGTCGTAGCTGCTGTCTGAGCCCATCACCAGGCAGAACCCGACAACGGCCCGGTCGAGTTCCACGGCAAGGGCGATCGGGCTCTCGGTGACGAGGAAAGCCATCCGGTCGGCGTCGACCGAGCCGACCTCGGGGACATTGGTTTCGTTGATCTCGAGGATGCGGGCGACGTCGTCGAGCTGGATCGAACGGATCGCGACGGTGGGTTCGGCGGGCGGCACGCGCCGCACGGTAACCGCGTTGGTGGTTCGCCGTCGCCTGCCATACGGTGCGCAGCCGTGACGTCGGTGATCAGTGCTCGCAACCTGCGCAAGGAGTTCGGTGGCTTCGTCGCCGTCGACGGCATCGACTTCGACGTGGCCCCCGGAGAGTCGTTCGGCTTCCTCGGTCCGAACGGTGCCGGGAAGACATCGACCATGCGGATGATCGGATGTGTGTCGCCGATCACCTCTGGCACGATGAGAATCTTCGACCTCGATCCGGAACGAGACGGCCCGGCCATCCGCGCCCGCATGGGTGTGGTGCCCCAGGCCGACCAACTCGACTCTGAACTGACCGTCGTCGAGAACCTGGTGATCTACGGCCGCTACTTCGACATTCCCCGCGCCGAGTGTCGACGTCGGGCGGCCGAACTGCTCGAGTTCGTGCAGCTCACCGAGCGAGCCGATGAGCGGGTCGATCCTCTCTCCGGCGGCATGAAGCGTCGGCTCACGATCGCCCGCTCGTTGATGAGTGATCCTGACCTCCTACTGCTCGACGAGCCGACCACCGGCCTCGACCCGCAGGCGCGCCACATCCTCTGGGACCGCCTCTACCGGCTCAAGCAGCGTGGCGTCACGCTCGTGCTGACCACTCACTACATGGACGAAGCCGAGCAGTTGTGCGACCGCCTCGTGGTGATGGACGGTGGCCGCATCGTGGCCGAGGGGTCACCGCGCGGACTGATCGAAGAGCACGCCACGCGAGAGGTGCTCGAGCTACGGCTGCATCGAGACACGGTCGGCGACGCAGCCGAGCAGCCCGACCGTGACGCCGCTGCGTTGGCGACGATCGACGGCATCGGCGACCGCCAAGAGGTGCTGCCCGACCGCGTCCTGATCTACGCCCACGACGGTGAGGCGGCGCTCGCCGAGGTCCATGGACGTGGCGTCGAACCCGTGGGAAGCCTCGTTCGTCGCAGCTCGTTGGAAGACGTCTTTCTTCGCCTGACCGGCCGCACCCTCATCGACTGACCGACCGAGCGACGATGAACACACCGACCACGGTTCGAGTCTGGGAGAGCGAATTCGCGGTCTACCGCAAGATCTGGCAGTCGCACGTGCTGCTCGCGTTCGTCCAGCCGCTGCTCTACCTGGTCGGCATCGGCATCGGCGTCGGCGCGTTGATCGACGACAACGCTGACTCGACGTCATCGCTTGGTGGCCTCACGTACTTCGAGTTCCTCGCCCCCGCACTGCTCGCCACGACGGCGATGATGAGCGCGGGCCAAGCGTCGTTGTGGCAGGTGCTCGACGGCTTCTTCTGGGGCAACCGGTACCGAGCGATGGCTGCAACGCCGCTCACACCGAACGACATCGCGTCCGGATTGACCCTCTGGCATGCGACGCGCTGCCTGATCGGCGTGACCGGTGTTGCGGCGGTGCTTGCACTGTTCCCGGAGACCCGTTCATGGGGGCTGCTGTTGGCGATCCCGGCAGCGGTGCTCACCGGGCTTGCGTTCGCGCTTCCGATCACCGCATGGTCGTCGACTCGCTACAGCGGGGGATCGTTCCCGACGATCATCCGGTTCGGTCTGCTCCCGATGTTCCTGTTCGGTGGCGCCTTCTTCCCCGTCGACCAACTCCCCGATTGGCTGCAACCGGTCGCCTATGTCACGCCGCTGTGGCACGGAATCCAGCTCTGCCGTGGTGCGGTGCTCTCCTCGGTGAGCGCCGGCAACGTCGGCGTGCACCTCGCGGTGTTGGGGGCCTACATCATCGCCGGTTGGTTGGCCTGCCGGGTCACGTTCGCACGGCGGTTGGCGCCATGACCATCGCGCTGCGGATCGTGCCGATCGAGGTGCTCGCCCACGCGAAGCGACCCCAGCGGATGGTCGAACGCGGCGTGATGTTCTACCGCCACGCCTGGATGATCCTGGTGTCGGGCTTCTTCGAGCCGTTGCTCTACCTGCTGTCGGTGCAGGTCGGCTTCGCGGCGCTCGTCGGCGACATCGTCGTCGACGGCGTCGCCTACGACTACGCGCAGTTCGTGGCCCCAGCCCTCCTGGCGGCCTCGGCGATGAACGGGGCGATCTTCGATGCGACGGGCAACGTGTTCGAGAAGCTGCGTCACACGAAGCTGTACGACACGGTGCTGGCCACGCCGATGACCGCTGCCGACGTTGCCGTCGGCGAGATCCTCTCGGCGGTGAGCCGCGGGGTGATCTACTCGATCGCGTTCGTGGTCACGATGTGGGCGATGGGGCTCGTCGGATCGGCGTGGATCGTGTTGGCGATCCCGGTCTGCGCGCTGATCGCGTTCGCTTTCGCTGCGGCCGGGATGGCGTACACGACCTACATGCGCACGTGGTCCGACCTCGAGTACGTCAACGCCGTCACCCTGCCGCTGCTGTTGTTCTCGGCCACCTTCTACCCGGTGTCGAGCTACGGCGAGTGGGCCTGGGTGGTGCAGCTGAGCCCGCTGTATCACGGCGTTGCGGTCGTGCGCGGCCTCAATCTCGGCCAATTGGAGTGGACGATGCTGGTCCACCTCGCCGTGTTGGTCGTGCTCGCCCTCATCGGCCTCGGCATCACCTCGCGCCGCATCACCGGCCTCCTTCTCCGCTGAACCTGGTTCCCCCAGCCCAGGTCTCCGGGAACCAGCGTGGTTCCCGCAGCCCAGGTCTCCGGGAACCAGCGTGGTTCCCGCAGGCCCGGGCACGGGGAACCAGTGTGGTTCCCGGAGACCTGGGCTCGCTGAACCAGGACCTGACCACGACGGGCGGGTTCGGGGAACCACTCGTAGGCTGGACGCATGCTTTTCCGCAAGAACGCTTCCATGGTCGCTGCTGAGGATGCGCTGCCCGGCCGCACCGACCAGACGATGCCCGTTCCGGACGCGCACTTCGTCAACGGCAACCCACTGACCGGTCCGTGGCCCGACGGCATGCAGACCGCTGCCTTTGCGATGGGCTGCTTCTGGGGAGTCGAGCGCAAGTTCTGGCAACTCGACGGCGTCCACTCCACGTTCGTGGGCTACGCCGGCGGCTACACGCCCAACGCAACGTACGAAGAAGTGTGTTCCGGCATGACCGGTCACACCGAAGCCGTTGTCGTGGTGTACGACCCCGAGGTCATCAGCTACGACCGGCTCCTGCAGACCTTCTGGGAGGAGCACGACCCGACTCAGGGGATGCGTCAGGGCAACGACGTCGGCAGCCAGTACCGCTCGGCGATCTTCGTCACCGACCCGTCGCAACAGCCGGTGATCGAAGCGTCACGGGCGATGTTCCAGGACCGCCTCGCCGCCGCCGGATACGGCGAGATCACCAGTGAGGTGCTCCCGATCGACCTCGAGACCGGCTTCTTCTACGCGGAGCCGTACCACCAGCAGTACCTCGCCAAGAACCCCAACGGCTACTGCGGCGTCGGCGGCACGGGCGTCAGCTGCCCCATCGGCCTCGCCACCTGAGACCGTAGAACTCCCCGCACCCGACCGACACCGGTCTGGCACGCTCGTCCGATGGGAGCGCCAGGCGCTGTGTTGGGATATGCGGTTGCGATGAGCGAAACCGCCGTATCCGGTCGCTTCGCTCATCGGTGAGGGGTTCGCCGGGGGTTGCGATGAGCGAAACCGCCGTATCCGGTCGCTTCGCTCATCGGTGAGGGGTTCGCCGGGGTTGCGATGAGCGAAACCGCCGTATCCGGTCGCTTCGCTCATCGGTGAGGGATTCAGCTGGCCCGACCGTTGAGTTACACCGACGTGCGACTGGCGCGACGTTGACGGCGAGCGCGCCGCTCGACGACCTCGCTGATCGCAAGCGTGGCGACGGCGGCAACGATCCCGGCGACGACCCCGAAGGCGAGCCAACCCAGTACTCCGATGACGACGACAGCGAGTAGCCACGTCATGTTCCTCTTCGACACTTCGTCTCCTCTCGCCGAGTCGACGAATGATCGCACGCGGACGCTCGACAGGTCGGGCATTCGGCAACGGGGAAGCGTCGACGACTCGCCCCGACGCCGAGGTCGCCTCGTGATCTACCATCGAACGCATGGCTGAACAGACCGGCGAGCAGGGCAACGGCGAGCACCACGAGACGATCGACGCACTCGAGCGCGGAGAACCGCACGTTCCCGCCATCGGACGAGTTCAAGGCGAACTCGCTCGTCACCGGAACGTTTCTCTACGACCAGGCGGCCGAGGACGACGAAGCGTTCTGGGCCCGCCAGGCCTCGGGCCTCGTCGACTGGGCCACACCGTGGGACACGATCCTCGAGTGGGATCTGCCGAACGCCAAGTGGTTCGTCGGTGGCGAGCTCAACGTCGCCTACAACTGCCTCGACCGCCACGTTCTCGGTGGCAAGGGCGACAAGGTCGCCATTCACTGGGAGGGCGAGCCCGGCGACACCCGAACGATCACGTATCGGGAGTTGCTCGACGAGGTCAGCCAGTTCGCCAACGTCTTGAAAGGCCTCGGCGTCGTGCGCGGCGACCGCGTCAACATCTACCTGCCGATGGTGCCCGAGGCGGTCGTCGCCATGCTCGCCTGCGCACGTATCGGTGCCGCACACAGCGTCGTGTTCGGCGGCTTCTCGTCGCAGTCGCTGGCCGACCGCATCAACGACGCCGAGGCCAAGGTGTTGATCACCGCCGATGGCGGCTACCGGCGCGGCGAGGTGTTCCCGCTCAAGCCGGCCGCCGACGAAGCCTGCGCCGACACCCCGACGATCGAGCACGTCGTCGTCGTCAAGCGCGGCGGCAACGACGTCGACATGGTCGATGGTCGCGATCACTGGTACCACGACCTGATGGATGGCGCCTCGACCGACTGCCCCGCCGAGCCGATGGACTCCGAGCAGCTGTTGTTCCTGCTCTACACCAGCGGCACCACCGGCAAGCCCAAGGGCATCATGCACACGTCGGGCGGGTACCTCACTCACGTCACCTACACCCACAAGTACGTGTTCGATCTCCACGCCGACACCGACGTGTTCTGGTGCACCGCCGACGTCGGCTGGATCACCGGGCACAGCTACATCGTCTACGGCCCCCTCTCCAACGGTGCGACACAGGTGATGTACGAGGGTGTCCCCAACCATCCCGGCAACGACCGGTTCTGGGAGATCATCGAGAAGTACGGCGTCACGATCTTCTACACGGCGCCAACCGCCATCCGCACGTTCATGAAGTGGGGCGCGGGTGAGCCGGCCAAGCACGACCTGTCGTCGTTGCGTCTCCTCGGCTCGGTCGGCGAGCCGATCAACCCCGAGGCGTGGATGTGGTACCAGGAACACATCGGTGGCGGTCGATGCCCGATCGTCGACACCTGGTGGCAGACCGAGACCGGGGGCATCATGATCAGCCCCTTGCCCGGCGCCACCACCACGAAGCCGGGATCGGCGACGTTCCCGCTGCCCGGCGTCTCGGCCGAGGTGATCGATGACGACGCCAACCGGGTCGACGTCGGTGGCGGCTACCTGACGCTCACGCGTCCGTGGCCCGGCATGCTGCGGGGCATCTGGGGTGACCCTGAACGGTTCCGAGAGACCTACTGGGCGCGCTTCGAAGGTCGCTACTTCGCCGGCGATGGAGCAAAGCTCGACGACGACGGGTACCTCTGGTTGCTGGGTCGGGTCGACGACGTCATGAACATCTCGGGGCACCGCATCTCGACCACCGAGGTCGAGTCCGCCCTGGTGTCCCATCCTGCGGTGGCGGAGGCGGCGGTCGTCGGCGCGACCGACGCGACGACGGGTCAGGCCATCATCGCCTACGTGATCCTGCGCGGCGGGGAAGATGTCGACGCCGAGGTGCTGCGAGCGCACGTCGCCGCCGAGATCGGGGCGATCGCGAAACCGAAGCAGGTCTACATCACCCCCGACCTGCCGAAGACCCGCTCGGGCAAGATCATGCGCCGCCTGCTGCGCGACGTCGCCGAGGGCCGCAACATCGGCGACACCACGACCCTCGCTGACGCGTCGATCGTCGACGAACTCCAGGCGAAGGCGGCAGCGACCGCGGACGACTGACCGTTCGCCCGATCTCGGCTCAAGCGCGTCGGCGGAGGTGCCGATGAAGCTGCATGGTTCTGCCAGATGGTGCACGCACCAAGCGCATCCCCGCCCTCTCGTGGGATTCCGTCGTCGACAACTCCGCGGTGGATGATCCGGCGTCGGGCGATGGGGAGGCTGGAACGTCGGACTCGATCTCTCTTGCGCCACTTCTGCTCGACCTGGCGGCACCGGCGGACATCGATGAATCGGTCGACGATGTGCAATTCCAACCGCTCGACCTCGACCACCCGGTCGTGATTCCGACGCCGGCACCAGTGGCGCCTGCTGTCGCCGCGCCGGCACCAGTGGCGCCTGCTGTTGCAGCGCCGGCTCCTGCTGCGCCTGCTCCTGCTGCGCCTGCTCCGATTGCGGCGCCCTCCGTCGAGACGACGTCGGCCCCGGCGCTCGACGAACCGCTGACCGTCCGCACGACCCCGCCCGCCGTGATCGTTCCGGCGATCGGCGACGTCACCTCCGGTCCGGACCAGATCGCGTCGCTGGCAGCCCCGCCTGCGGTCGTTTCGCCGGCGCCTGCCGTCAGCCACGCGCTGCCGCAGATCCAGGAGGCGACACCGGTCGAATCTGCCCCGCTGCTTCCGTCGGTTTCTGCACCGGCGCCGCGCCCCTCGTCCGCGACTCCATTCGAGTTCGATCCAGCGTCCGTCGCGCCTGCTCCCACGCAACAACCGCGTCGCCGCAAACAGCGACGGGGCATCAAGCTGTTCGCGACGCTCCTGGTGTTGGGCGGTCTCGTCGCCGCCGGCATCGTTTTCGGGCAGGCCTACCTGTTCCCGGGGGAGTGGGACGACGCCACCGCCCCGTATGCCGAGGCCGTCGAGACGGCGAGCGAGGTCGAGTTCGCTGAGCCCCTGTCGATCGTCGCCGAACCGACCGCCGACTTCGCCACGCGACTGCAAACCCAGTTCGCGTCGATCCCGCCCGAGGAAATGGCCCAGTGGCGGGCGCTCGGCCTCGCGAGCGGCATGGTCGACGACGCAACGATCGCACAGCAACTCTCGGGCTGGCAGGACGCCGTGTACTCGACTCTCGACGGGCAGGTGTATCACGACATCGGAGTGGCCGGGCCGGAACTCGATGCTCAGCTCACCCAGGAGATGGCGGCGGCATCACTCGATCAGCAGTTCGGGTGGTCCGTGGAACAGAACGAACGCACACTCGACGCCGAAGCCGCGACCTCCGCGGAGGTGTTGCGCCAGGCGCGGACCATCCAGCAGGCATCGAGCTTCGACGGGCCTGCGCCGGTGGTGCCGAGCGAGAACGTCGCCGTCATGCCCCCGGTGGTCGGCTACCGGATGCTGGCACCACAGGTCTTCGCCGAGTTCGAGTCGACCCTCGCTGCCGCCGATGAGACGAATCTCCTCGCCGGTCTCGGAACCAGTGGCCCGGGCATTCTCGGTGGTGGGCTCCCGATCGCGGCAACCGACCCGACGATGCTCGACGGCGACGTGGTCGTTGCGGCTCCGGTCGCCAAGGACCGGTCCTTCTGGTACCTCGTGTTCGCCGGATATCTCGACTCGAGGACTGCGTACAACGCCAGCGAAGCAATCGTCGAGAACTCGCTGACCGCCGCGGTCCGAGGCTCGACGCAGTGCGTCTCGGCGACGTTCTCGGGTGGCGGACTCGAGCAGACCGACACCGTGCGTTCGGCGCTCACTGCCTGGGCCGCCGCGGTCCCCGCCGAGATGGGCAGCTCGTTCCAGGTACTCCCCGACGGTGCGTTGCAACTGGTGTCGTGCGATCCAGGCGCTGGTTTCGACGCTCGCGCCCGGCCGGGCCTCGTCCACGAGTTGCTCGCCTGGCGGACAGCGGAACTGGCGACGCTGGAAGCGGTACGCAGTGGGGGTGGCGGCGAAGCCGAACTCGCGGCCGCATGGGCATTTGCGCAGGAGTCAGAGGTCGCGCTCGACCTGATGACGGTGCCTCCGTCGGCAACGCCGGCCGAGATGGCGACCGCCGCGCGCGATGCGGTGAGCGCTCTGTTCGCCTTCCTCGGCTGACGGGCGCTTCGCTTGCTTGCCGGTTTTCGTTGACGGGTGTCAGTCGCGGAAGTTCTGGAACTGCAGCGGGATACCGACGTCCTCGGCCTTCAACATCGCGATGACGTCCTGCAACGCGTCGCGCTTCTTGGCGGTCACACGAATCGACTCGCCCTGGGTCTGGCTCGACGTGCCCTTCGGCGCCTTCTCCTTGATCAGCTTGTTGATCTCCTTGGCCTTGTCGGACGAGATCCCCACCTTGATCGTCACGACCTGACGCACCGTGTTCTGCGTGGCGTCCTGGATGTCGCCGTAGTCGACGCCGCGCAGCGACACCCCCCGCTTGACGAGCTTCTCCTCGAGAACGGTGCGCAGCGCGTCGAGGCGGTCACGGCTGACCGTGGCCAGCGTGATCACCATCTCGCTCTGCTCGATCGTCGAGTTGGTGTTCTTGAAGTCGAACCGGTTGGCGATCTCGCGCTGGGCCTGGTCGACCGCGTTGCGGACTTCCTGGGCGTCGACTTCGGACACGACATCGAACGTGGGCATGATGGCAAGGCTAGCGAACGGGCGGGTCGTGGTCGTCGGGTGGACTGGTGGGGTGGGGCCGTCAGGTGGTGGGGATGTAGCCGACGACGTCGGCGATGAGGTCGGTGGTGGCGTAGGTGTAGATGCAGATGGTGCCGGTGGGGGAGAGTTTGGTGATGAGTTCGTTGGGGATGTTGACGCCGGTGGTGTAGTTGAGGCTGGAGGCGTTGGGGAGGGTGCCGCAGGGGTGGATGGTGAGGAATCCGCCGGCTTGGGGTGTGAGGGCGCCGATGTTGATGACGGCGGCGTCGACGCCGGTGGCGGGGACGCCGCCGCGTCCGGTGACTTCGAGTTCGATGGATTGTCCGGCGGCGAGTGGGCCGGTGTTGGTGAAGGCGCCGTCGATGGTGGGTGAGTTGCGGGTGTCGAGCAGGCGGGCGGGGGTCAACGGCACCAGGAACGGCGTCTTCGCCGGCGGCGGTGGTGTGGTGCCGAGGTTCGCTTGTGCGGTCACACATCCCGTACCGCCGTCGTCGTCGACGACGCACACCTCGATCGATGCTGCGGTGGTGCTGTCTGAGAACGTGTGTGTCGCGGTGATGATGCCGCCGGCAACGTCGGCGACCGACCTGGTGCCGTCGCCCCACTCGACGGTGAGTCGATGGGTGTCGACCGGTGAGGGGTCGGCGTACGTCCCGCTGATGCGGACGGCGCGATCGGTCACTGCGGGCTGGACCGCCGACATTGATCGTCGTGGAGAACGCCAACAACCTCTCGAGCGCTTCGTGTGCACACCTCGCCCGGCTGACCACGCTGCCGGTTCCCCTCGTGGTGCTCGCAGTCGGCGCACCGGATTCGCCCGTGCCGGCGGGTGCTGAGGTCGTACGGATGATCACCGGTGCGGGAGTGGGAGACGACGACACCGTGTCGGAACGCGAACGTCGCCGATCCGCGGAGGCGGCCGACGACGGGTCGGCGGTCGGTCCCCGCGGGGTCGTCGACGTCGCGACGTTGATCGCCGTCGCTGGGGGACCGCTCTCGTACGACGTGCTCGCCGGGACGGGACGCGCGCCGAACGATCTGCACGGTGCGTTGGCGCTCGGTATCGAACTCGGGGTGCTGCGCCCGGCCCGCGAGGGTGGATTCGACGTCGTCGGTGCCCTCGCGCGGTCCTCGCTCGTCGACGCCCTCGACGGTGAGGCCAGCGAAGACATCCACCGGTCGTTGGCGATGTCCCTGCTCGCTCATGGTCAAGTCTTCGCGGCCGCGCCACACCTGTTGCTGTCGAGCGGGCGACCGGAGCTCGTGGTCCGCAACGTCGCCGCAGCTGCACGCCAGGCCGTCAGCGCGGGGATGTTCGCGGAGGCCGCAGCGCTGCTGGACCAGGCGATCCAGCGCCACCGACAACACGTGGGCTGCCTCGACGAGGTCGCGTTGCAGTTGATGCTCGATCGAGCGGAGAGCCTTCGGCGCGCCGGCGACCCCGGCTATCTCGACGTCGTCTGGGAGGTGGTCGAACTCTCCAAGCGGGCGCAGTTCCACACCGTGTATGCGCTCGCTGCTGCGGCGTTGTGCAAACTCGGGCCGCTGACCGACGCTGGAGTTCTTGACGAGCAGGTCGTCGAGACCGTCGCCGACGCGCTGGCGCGGTGCGAGGACGACGCTGCCCGAGCGCGGTGTGCCGGCGAGGCGACGCTCTTCTTCAGCATGGGCGGCCACGCAGCGCTCTGTCGTGAGTACTTCGAGGAAGCGCTCGCCGTAGCACGTCGTCTCGACGACGACGCCCTGATGATCAGCGCGCTGGGCAACGCGTACCTGGTGCTGACCCATCCGTCGGAGGCGCGACGGCGACGAGAGCTTGCCGACGAGATGTTGGCGAGGTCGGAACGGATGGACGACGACGACGCCCGATGCGAGGCGCTCCATTTCGTCTTCTCGGTGCAGGTCCAATTCTGCGACCCGATGATTCGAACGTCGTTCGTTCACCAGCGGATGCTCGCTCAGCAACTCGGTCCCGGACGTCGGTGGATGGCCGAGTACCAGGCCAGCTGCCTCGACTACCTGAGCGGACGCCTCGATGACGCGCTCGTCGTGGCCGCTGGCTGGATCGAGGATGCACCGGTGTCGCGGTCACGGGCTCTGACGGCGTACACGATGGTCGCGCTCGTCGTGCGACTGGCGCAGGGACGCGGGGACGAGCTCACCGACCAGATCGATGCAGTGATCGCCGAACACCCTCGAATGCCCGCATGGCGCGCGATCGCGGCGTTCCTCGCGGCTGAGCGTGGAGACACTGCGCGAGTACTGCGCGAGTGCGAGGTGATCGACAGCGGCGCAGCTCTGCCGAACGACATGGCGTGGGGCGGCGCCATGCTGCTGCTGGGTCGTGCTCTCGCCCGCACCGGCGACCTCGAGCGCTGTAGGCGACTGCGCGTCGTCCTCCTGCCCTTCGCCGGGACATTCGCCTGGGTCGGGTCGATCACGGTTGGTTCGTTCGATCTCGCCCTGGCAGAACTCGCGCTCGCCCTGGGCGACCTCGAGGACGCCGAAATCCATCTCCGCTCGTTCGAGTCGTCCCTCGACCGTCTCGGAGCGGCGGTCCACCTCCCCGACGCCGCCCGACTTCGCGACCAGATCGATGGTGCCGCCTGATCTGAGTTGGCGAGGAGCACCGCTGACATGGTGCCCAGATCCGGCGTGGCGCTCGGCGTGGTGACCGGTACGCTCAGGCCGCCTCGTTCATCGCTCGTCCGAGGTACGCACACACAAGTCATGGGTCGGTGCCCGAGCGGCCAAAGGGAGCAGACTGTAAATCTGCCGGCATTGCCTTCGAAGGTTCGAATCCTTCCCGGCCCACCATTCGAACGCGTTCGTCGTGCTCGTTCGCGCTCAGAGCATGAGCTGCAGCACGGCGACGTCGAGCCAGCGATTGAACTTGCGGCCGACCTCGCGCTCCACGCCGATCAACTCGAACCCGCACGCCTCGTGGAGTGCGCGTGACGCCGTCCCGGTCGCCTCGATACGCGCCATGATCGAGTGGAAGCCCGACTCTGCGGCAATGCCGATCACGTGCTGCATCAGCAGTCGGCCGATGCCGAGGCGCGGGTGGTCGCGCGACACGTACACCGAGTCCTCCACGGTCGTTCGATACGCAGCGCGTTCCTTGTACGGCGACAACGACGCGAAGCCGACGACCTCGTTGTCGATCGAGGCGACCACCGCGGCGAACGCTCCCGAGCGCTCGGCGATCCAACGACGCTGATCGTCGAGCGTGCGAGGGACGAGATCGAACGTGCTGGTGTGGTTCTGGACCTCGACGTTGTAGATCGCCATGATCGCCGCAGCGTCCTCGCGTGTGGCGAGGCGAACCGTGACGGGCGGCGGGCCGCCTCCAGGTCTGAGCGTCGGGTTCGACACGACCCCGCAGAGTACTGCCGGACGACCAGAACTCCGCGGTGGTTGTCCCGACGCGGGCGGTACACTCGTCGACTGGTCCGCGGCAGTGCCGCGTCCCGAAGGGTGCCCCGGGTACCGCTACAAACGGTGCTCGCACCCGTCAAGAACGCCCTCTTAGCTCAGTCGGTAGAGCACAGCCATGGTAAGGCTGGTGTCGTGGGTTCGATTCCCACAGAGGGCTCGACCATGTGGTCGGGCAACCGTCCGGTCGCGAGCCAAACCCCTGGCGGCGTAGCTCAGTTGGTCAGAGCATCCGGCTCATAATCGGAAGGTCATCGGTTCAAGTCCGATCGCCGCTACTACATATCCAGTCAGATCCCCGATCCGTTTCGGAATCAACCTCAGGAGTCAGAGGACAAGCAATGAGCAAGCAGAAGTTCGAGCGCAACAAGCCGCACGTCAACATTGGCACGATGGGTCACATCGACCATGGCAAGACCACCCTGACCGCGGCGATTTCGAAGACGTTGTCGGAGCGCGGGTTGGCTGATTTCGCGGCGTTCGACACGATCGACAAGGCGCCGGAAGAGAAGGCCCGTGGCATCACGATCTCGATCGCGCACATCGAGTACGAGACCGAGAACCGTCACTACGCGCATGTGGACATGCCGGGTCACGCCGACTACATCAAGAACATGATCACCGGCGCGGCGCAGGTCGATGGTGCGATTCTGGTGGTCGCGGCGACCGACGGCCCGATGCCGCAGACGCGTGAGCACGTGCTGTTGGCCCGCCAGGTCGGCGTGCCGTCGATCATCGTGGCCTTGAACAAGTCCGACATGGTCGACGACGAAGAACTTCTCGAGCTGGTCGAGCTCGAAGTCCGTGAGCTGTTGAACGAGTACGAGTTCGATGGTGACAATGCTCCGGTGGTGCAGGTCAGCGCGTTGAAAGCGCTCGAGGGTGATCAGGAGTGGCAGGAGAAGATCATGGAGTTGATGGCTGCTGCCGACTCCTTCATTCCGGAGCCGGTGCGTGAGCTCGACAAGCCGTTCCTGATGCCGATCGAGGACGTGTTCACGATCACGGGTCGTGGCACCGTTGTCACGGGCAAGGTCGAGCAGGGCATCATCCACACCGGTGACGAGATCGAGATCGTTGGTCTGCGTGACACGCAGAAGACGACCTGTACCGGTGTCGAGATGTTCCGCAAGCTGCTCGACGAGGGCCAGGCCGGCGACAACATCGGTGCGTTGCTTCGTGGCACGGCCAAGGAAGACGTCGAGCGTGGTCAGGTGCTGTGCAAGCCGGGCAGCATCACCCCGCACACCAACTTCGAAGGCCAGGTCTACATCCTGACCAAGGACGAGGGTGGCCGTCACAAGCCGTTCTTCAACAACTACCGTCCGCAGTTCTTCTTCCGTACGACCGATGTGACCGGCACGATCGAGTTGCCGTCGGGCACCGAGATGGTGATGCCTGGTGACAATGTCGAGATGACGGTGGAGCTCGGTAAGCCGATCGCGATGGACGAGGGTCTGCGTTTCGCCATCCGTGAAGGTGGCCGCACCGTTGGTGCCGGCCGAGTCACCAAGATCTTGAAGTAAGAGAGCAGGAGCTCCCATGGCCAAGAATGACAAGCGGGTCAAAGTGACCCTCGAGTGCACCGAGTGCAAGCGGCGCAACTACATCACGATGAAGTCGAAGATCAACGATCGTGAGCGCCTCGAGATGAAGAAGTACTGCGCCAACGAGCGTCAGCACACTCTCCACAAGGAGACCCGCTGACCTCACGGCGCTGATTCACGGGCAGCGAGCGCGGTCGGCAACGACCGCGGTCAGCCTTCTGGGATCGCTGGTACCCTCGACCGGGTACTCGGCGTTCCCGCCCGAGGGCAGTAGCTCAGCTGGTAGAGCATCGGTCTCCAAAACCGACGGTCGGGGGTTCGAGTCCCTCCTGCCCTGCCCACCACCGAACGAGAAATCATGTCACTGGACGATTTGAACCGCGAGCAGAAGCGTCAGCTTCGCAAGATGGGTGCCCTCGACGAGCAGGGCAAGCCGACGCGCGCCCAGCGACAGCCGAAGAAGAAGTCCGAACGCGTCGGCCCTCGTCAGTACCTCCGCGAGGTGCGCGACGAGATGCGCAAGGTCGCCTGGCCGAACCGTCCCGAGGTCAAGCGCTACTCGATCATCGTGATGATCACCGTCGTCGTCTACACGGCGCTCGTCGGAGGGTTCGACTTCGTCTTCGGCGAACTCTCCCAGTGGTTCTACTCGAGCTGACACCGACATGACCGACGACCTGACTGAGACCACTGACATGACCGACGAATCCACCACCGAAATCGACGAGACGGTCACCAACCCCGTCGACCTGCTCCCCGTCGGTACCACCGACGTGCTGGCCGAAGCCTCCGAACACGACGACGAGTCCGACGAAGGAACCGACGTCGCCGAGGAAGTCGAAGCCATCCACATCGAGTCCGACGACACCCAAGCTGCCGAGGAAGATGCCGGCGAGGCGGAGGACTCGGACACAGATGCCGAGGGAAGCGCCAGCGACGAGGCAGACGCCGAGGCCGACCTCGACGGTCACGACGAGGATGGTGGTGAGGCGTCGGAAGACGTGACGGAGAGCGTTCTCGACGATCCGACGCTGCGTCCGGGCCAGTGGTACGTCGTCCACACGCAGTCGGGCTACGAGAAGAAGGTCACGGCCAACCTCGAGGCTCGCATCCAGTCGATGAACATGGAGGACAAGATCTACGAGATCGTCATCCCCATGGAAGAGGTCGACGAGTTCAAGAACGGCAAGAAGCAGACCGTGCAGCGCAAGGTCTTCCCGGGCTACTTGCTGGTTCGTTGCATCATGGACGACGAGTCCTGGTACTGCGTGCGCAACACCCCGGGCATCACGGGATTCGTCGGCCAGAGCCGTCACGGCCAGAAGCCGACCCCGCTGTCGCGTCGTGAGGTCAAGACGTTCCTCACGCCGAAGACCGATGGCGTCGACGCCGCCCCGCGTCGCAAGGCCAAGCTCGATTACGAAGAAGGCGAGAGCGTGCGGGTGAAGGAAGGCCCATTCGCCGACTTCACCGGCGAAATCGCCGAGATCAACGCCGACCACATGAAGTTGAAGGTTCTCGTCAACATCTTCGGTCGCGAGACCCTGGTGGAGATGGACTTCAGCCAGGTCGCCAAACTCTGATTCGCCACCGGCGACGGAAGACAACGGAAAAGGAACATCGCTATGGCGAAGAAGAAAATTCTCACGGTCGTCAAGATCCAGATCGAGGCCGGCAAGGCCAGCCCCGCGCCGCCTGTCGGCACGGCGCTTGGCCCGCACGGCATCGCGATCATGGACTTCGTGAAGGCCTACAACGCGAAGACCGAGGCTCAGGCCGGCACCGTGGTGCCGACCGAGATCACGATCTACGAGGATCGCACGTTCGATTTCGTGCTCAAGACACCGCCGACTGCCGTGTTGATCCGCGAAAAGGCCGGCCTCGCAAAGGCTGCGAACAACCCGGGCGCCGAAGTGGCCGGTTCGATCTCCGAGGCTCAGCTCGAGGAGATCGCCACCATCAAGATGCCCGACCTGAACGCCTACGACATGGACGCCGCGAAGCTCCAGGTCCGCGGCACCGCCCGGTCAATGGGCATCGAAGTCAAGTAATCCATCCACGCCACGACCGGGACAACCTCGCCCGGCGGGCTCACCACTGAGGGAGACAGACAATGTCAGGCAAGAAGTACGCAAACGCGCTCAAGCAGTTCGACCGTGACCAGTTCTACGGCCCGGCCGAGGCCGTCGGCCTCGTCAAGACCATGGCGTCGGCGAAGTTCGACGAAGGCGTCGACGTGTCGATCCGCCTCGGCGTCGATCCTCGCAAGGCCGACCAGATGGTGCGCGGCACCGTCGCGCTGCCGGCAGGCACCGGCAAGGACATCCGCGTCGCGGTGTTCGCAACCGGTGAGGCTGCCGACGAAGCCCGAGCCGCCGGAGCCGACATCGTCGGAGCCGACGATCTCGCCGCCGACGTCGAGTCCGGCAAGATGGACTTCGATCTCGTGATCGCCACCCCGGACATGATGCCGGTCGTCGGTCGGCTCGGCCGTGTCCTCGGTCCTCGTGGACTGATGCCGAACCCCAAGACCGGCACGGTCACCCCCGACGTCGGCAAGGCGGTCGAGGACTTCAAGGGCGGCAAGGTCGAGTACCGCACCGACCGCTACGGCAACGTGCACGTCCCGCTCGGCAAGGCCAGCTTCGAGCCGGCAGCGCTCGAGCAGAACTTCCGTGCCGTGATCGACGAGATTCAGCGTGCGAAGCCCGCCTCCGCCAAGGGCAAGTACCTCAAGAAGATCACGGTGTCGTCCACGATGGGCCCCGGGATCAACGTCGACACCGGTCGCCTGAAGCCCGAAACGAACGTCTGAGCCTGGCGAGGCAAGCGCCAGCGACGAGCCAGAGCGAAGCCGACCTGACTCGCCACACAGCCAGCCCTCCGTGAGGCTTCGCCGTACGGAAGAGGAAGCTCCGGCTCGTCGCCGTAGCCTCACAGTCCCACATACGAAAACGGTCGCTCGCCTGAGACCGTTGGTCCCCGATCCACGGGGGTAATGGGTTCGCCCGCCAACCGAGGTGCATATCGCCGAAGAACCACCGCCGGGCCACAGGTCGGGTGAGTGCGCTCCTCGTCGGTGTTCGCATCTGATGCGAGCACCACGAGTTGAGCGAGAGGAGGTATGCACACATGACAACGACAACGACACTGTCCACGACAGGACGGAGCGAGCCCCGCGCCGACAAAGTCGCGATCGTCGAGGAGATCACCGCCAAGCTGAACAACAGCGTGGCCGTGTTCGTCTCGGAGTACCGAGGGATGTCGGTCGGCCAACTGGCCAACCTGCGGACCCCGTTGCGCGACGCCGGCGCCGAGCACAAGGTGTACAAGAACACCCTGGCCCGTATCGCTGCGACCAACGCCGGATTCGAGGGACTCAACGAGTTCCTCCTCGGGCCGTCGGCGCTCACGTTCGTCACCGGTGATTCGGTGGCGGCCGCGAAGGCGCTGCTCGATCAGAGCAAGACGAACCCGCTGCTCGTCATCAAGGGCGGAATGCTCGGCGACGCGCCGATGTCCGCTGATGACGTGAAGGCGCTGGCCAGCCTGCCGTCGCGCGAGGTTCTGCTGGCCCAATTGGCCGGCGCGTTCCAGGCGCCCCTGGTCAAGACCGCTGGTCTGCTCCAGGCGCTCCCACGCAACTTCGCGTACGGACTGTCCGCACTCATCGATCAGAAGGCAGCCGCCGAGGCCGCCTGACCCCGAACACCCAAATTCACCCGAAAAATGCACTGTTCGTCGCGCTGAGCGCGACAGAAGAGGCAAATTTCGGACCTTTTCGAAACAGGAGAACCAGAAATGTCCACCAAGGAAGAAGTACTCGAAGCGATCAGCAACATGACCGTCATCGAGCTCAAGGAACTGCTCGATGCCTTCGAGGAGAAGTTCGAAGTGACCGCCGCCGCTCCGGTTGCGGTTGCCGCGGCGGCCCCGGCCGGTGGCGGCGGCGATGCCGCAGCCGAAGAAGAGAAGGACGAGTTCGATGTCGTCCTCGAGAGCGCCGGCGCTCAGAAGATCCAGGTCGTCAAGGTCGTCAAGGACCTGCTCGGCGTGGGCCTCAAGGACGCCAAGGACCTCGTCGATGCCGCACCGAAGCCGCTGATGGAGAAGGCCAGCAAGGCCGACGCCGAAGCCGCCAAGGCCAAGCTCGAAGAAGTCGGCGCCACCGTCGAACTGAAGTGATTCTGGGGCCGATCGGCCCTCGATTCATCTGATGATGCAGCACCCCGGGGGATGATCTCCCGGGGTGCTGCGCGTTCGTGACACGTCACGGTGTCATGACAGTTCCGCGGGAATGCTTGACATCTGCGGCCGAACTCTTTACCTTGACCGGCAATTCAGCGAAGGAACCGTCCCGCTCGGCGAATCAACGCCGGAAGCGGTTGACGTTGTGCGTCCTACGCCGATAGGATCGCCCGTTGCCGTGCGTTCTCTGTTCCCCCACCGTCCCTTCGGTCTGGTTCAGCGCGCCCAGCATCACGTCGCAGCATTCTGCGTCGTCCACCCTCGATTTTCTGGAGAGTGATCCGTGGCGACTCGTCCCGTGTCCCGTGAACGCTATTCGTTCGGCAACCTCAAGGAGCCGCTCGAACTCCCCGACCTGATCGCGATTCAGCGGGAAAGCTTCGAATGGTTCCTCAACGAGGGGCTGGCGAACACCTTCCGCGACATCAGCCCGATCAAGGACTTCTCCGAGTCGTTGCAGCTCGAGCTCGAGTTCGACCCGTTCGACGAGGACCTGCGCCCGCCGCCGAAGTTCACGGTGGAGGAGTGCAAGGAAAAGGACATGACCTACAGCGCGCCCGTCTTCGTGCGCGCCCGGTTCATGAACCGCAACACCGGTGAGATCAAGGAACAGACCGTCTTCATGGGCGACTTCCCGATCATGACCGACAAGGGAACGTTCATCGTCAACGGCACCGAGCGCGTCGTCGTGTCGCAGCTCGTGCGCAGCCCCGGCGTCATCTTCGAGCCCGGCGAGCGCTTCCGTCTCCGCAACCTGACCAAGCACCAGCTCGTCAAGGGCACCATCCACCCGTACCGCGGCGAGTGGATGGAGTTCGACGTCGAGCACAAGCCGGGCAAGGACGTCACCGCCGGCACCCGCGTCGCCCGCAAGCGCCGCCTCGGCATCTTCACGATGCTGCGTGCGCTCGGCTACGACGAGGAGAACGCTCCCGGCTTCCTCGACCGCTTCGTCGCCCACTTCGACTTCCTCGAGGGCCAGTGGGACAAGGAGCGCGACATCGCGCCGACCCAGGACGAAGCGCTCGTCGAGATCTACAAGCGCGCCCGTCCGGGCGAGCCGCCCACGGTCGAGTCGGCGAAGGCCTACTTCCGCAACGCGTTCTTCGAGAGCCGTCGCTACGACCTCTCCCGCGTCGGCCGCTACAAGCTCAACCGCAAGCTCGGCGACGAGGTCGCCCAGCTCGGTGCGCTGTTCGGCCTCGACGGAGCGGTCAACTCCGAGGGTGAGCCGCTGCTCGACTACCCCGACGAGAACCAGAACGTGCTCAGCCGCTGCGAGGTGCTCGCGTCGATCACCTACATGCTGCACCTCGTCAAGCAGGAGCCCGGCTACCGCCTCGACGACCAGGACCACTTCGCCAACCGCCGCATCCGCTCGGTCGGCGAGCTGATCCAGAACCAGGTGCGCATCGGCCTGAGCCGGATGGAGCGCGTCGTGCGCGAGCGCATGACCACCCAGGACGTCGAGGCGATCACGCCGCAGACGCTGATCAACATCCGTCCGGTCGTCGCTGCGATCAAGGAGTTCTTCGGAACCTCCCAGCTGTCGCAGTTCATGGACCAGGTCAACCCGCTGTCGGGCCTCACCCACCGTCGCCGCCTGTCGGCGCTCGGCCCGGGCGGTCTGTCGCGTGAGCGTGCCGGCTTCGAAGTCCGCGACGTGCACTTCAGCCACTACGGCCGCATGTGCCCGATCGAAACTCCGGAAGGCCCGAACATCGGCCTGATCGGTGGTCTGTCCACGTATCGCCCGCGTCAACGAGTTCGGCTTCATCGAGAGCCCGTACCGCGAGGTCAAGGACGGCAAGGTCACCGGCAAGATCGTCTACATGGCCGCCGACGAGGAAGAGAACTACGTCGTCGCCCAGGCCAACACGCCGCTCAAGGACGACGGCAGCATCCGTGACGAGCGCACGCTCGTGCGTCGTTCGCCGCAGGCCGCCAGCCTCGAGGACCTGCGCAAGATGCTCGAAGCCGAGAGCTTCTTCGGTGCCACCACCGACATCGGCTACGTGCCGCCCGAAGAGGTCGACTTCATCGACGTGTCGCCGAAGCAGATCGTGTCGGTCGCCACGGCGCTGATCCCGTTCCTCGAGCACGACGACGCCAACCGCGCCCTGATGG
Organism: Ilumatobacteraceae bacterium; assembly: GCA_963828415.1. Classification (GTDB taxonomy): domain Bacteria; phylum Actinomycetota; class Acidimicrobiia; order Acidimicrobiales; family Ilumatobacteraceae; genus Sva-07. Next base: position 657,201 of record CAWHEI010000003.1, on the reverse strand, counting down.
GTGCGAACATGCAACGTCAGGCCGTCCCGCTGATTCGTGCCGAGGCGCCGTACATCGGCACCGGCATCGAGAACCGTGCCGCCCGCGACGCCGCCGATCTGATCCAGGCGATCGACGACGGCGAGGTCACCGAGGTCTCCGGCGAGTCGATCACCGTGCAGTACAAGACCGAGGGCAAGCGGGTCTACCGGCTCGCCAAGTTCCGCCGGTCGAACCAGGACACCTGCATCAACCAGCGTCCCCGCGTGGTCGAGGGCGACAAGGTGTCGAAGGGCTCGATCATCGCCGACGGTCCGTCGACCGATGAAGGCGAGCTCGCGCTCGGCAAGAACCTGCTCGTCGCGTTCATGCCGTGGGAGGGCTACAACTTCGAGGACGCGATCATCCTGTCCGAGCGCCTGGTGAAGGACGACGTGTTGACGTCGATCCACATCAAGGAGCACGAGGTCGATGCTCGCGACACCAAGCTCGGCCCCGAGGAGATCTCACGGGACATCCCGAACCTGAGCGACGACATCCTCGCCGACCTCGACGACCGCGGCATCATCCGCGTCGGCGCCGAAGTCGGCCCCGGTGACGTCCTCGTGGGCAAGGTCACGCCGAAGGGCGAGACCGAGCTGACACCCGAGGAGCGCCTGCTGCGCGCCATCTTCGGCGAGAAGGCTCGCGAGGTCCGCGACACCAGCCTCAAGGTTCCGCACGGCGAGGTCGGCAAGGTCATCGACGTCAAGGTCTTCAACCGCGACGACGGCGACGAGCTGCCGCCCGGCGTCAACCAGCTCGTGCGGGTCTACGTCGCCCAGAAGCGCAAGATCAGCGTCGGTGACAAGCTCGCCGGTCGCCACGGCAACAAGGGCGTCATCTCCAAGATCCTGCCGATCGAGGACATGCCGTTCACTGCCGACGGTCAGCCGGTCGACATCATCCTCAACCCGCTCGGCGTGCCGAGCCGCATGAACGTCGGGCAGGTCCTCGAGGCCCACCTCGGCTACTGCGCACGGTGGGGCTGGACGAACCCGGACGGCACCAAGATCGGCGATGCGCCGATCCGTGGCACCGAGACCAAGACGCGTCCCAACACCAAGCCCGCCACGTTCGTGGCGACGCCGGTGTTCGACGGTGCGAACTGGGACGAGAAGGAGAAGTCGCTCGACCACCCGACGATCCAGGAGATCCTCGAGCAGCTCAACCCCGAGTCGGCCAACGGCGACCGCCTCGTCGGCACCAACGGCAAGCTCGACCTCTTCAACGGTCGCACGGGCGAGAAGTACGACAACCAGATCACCTGCGGCTACATGTACATCTTGAAGCTCGCCCACCTGGTCGACGACAAGATCCACGCCCGTTCCACCGGCCCGTACTCGATGATCACCCAGCAGCCGCTCGGTGGTAAGGCGCAGTTCGGTGGCCAGCGCTTCGGTGAGATGGAAGTGTGGGCACTCGAGGCCTACGGCGCGGCGTACTGCCTGCAGGAGCTGCTCACCATCAAGTCCGACGACGTGCTCGGCCGTGTCCGTGTCTACGAAGCGATCGTGAAGGGCGACAACATCCCCGAACCGGGTGTGCCCGAGAGCTTCAAGGTGCTGATGAAGGAGATGCAGGCACTCTGCATCAACGTCGAAGTGCTCACCGAGGACGGCCACGAGATCGAGATGCGCGATCTCGACGACGAGGTCTACCGCGCCGCCGAGGAACTCGGCATCGACATCTCCCGCCCCGAGCGCGGCACCGACGAAGACGACGCACGGCGCGAAAAGGAAAAAGCCGAGCGCGCCGCCAACCGCTACTGACGCATTTCGCGTTGGTCACGTGGGGTCAGACCCCAGATGTGACCAACGCAATGCGCAAGGCCGTCGAAAGACGGTGAGCGTTACATCTGGGGTCTGACCCCTGGCCCAGGCCAGAGACCCTCACGAAGAGACGACCAGAAGACAAAGAACACCCGAGAGCGAACACGAGGAACCACATGCTCGACGTCAACATGTTCGACCAACTGAAGATCCGCCTGGCCACGGCGGACCAGATCCGCAACTGGTCGCACGGCGAGGTGAAGAAGCCCGAGACGATCAACTACCGCACGCTGCGCCCCGAGAAGGACGGACTGTTCTGCGAGAAGATCTTCGGGCCGACGCGCGACTGGGAGTGCTACTGCGGCAAGTACAAGCGCGTCCGCTTCAAGGGCATCATCTGCGAACGCTGTGGCGTCGAAGTCACCCGCTCCAAGGTCCGCCGTGACCGCATGGGCCACATCGAACTCGCTGCACCGGCCGTGCACATCTGGTACCTCCGCGGTACCCGTTCGTGGCTCGCCTACCTCCTCGCCGGCATCGAGCCGAAGGAAGAGCTCAAGGCCAAGATGCTCGAGAAGGTCATCTACTTCGCGGCGCATCTCGTCAGCTGGGTCGACGAGGAGGGCCGCCACGAGGCGCTGCCGAACCTCGAGGCCGAGTACCTCGAAGAGCGCGATGCGATCGTCAAGGAGATGGAACTCGCCATCGACCGTCGCTTCAAGGAACTCGAAGAGACCGCTGCCGAGGCCGAGAAGGAAGACGCCAAGGCCGCCGATCTGAAGAAGATCCAGAAGGAAGCCGACAAGGAGATCGAGGCGATTCGCGAGCGCTACGACATCGAGCTCGATCTCATCGCGCGCACCTGGGACGAGTTCAAGAGCCTCCACGCCCGCAAGATCATCGAAGACGAGATGTTGTGGCGCGAGATGCGCGACAAGTACGGCGAGTACTTCGAGGGTGGCACCGGCGCCGAGGCGATCAAGTCGCTCATCGACCGCATCGACTTCGACGAAGAGGAGATCAAGCTCCGCAACGCGATCGACCCGCAGGAAGGCCAGAAGCCGCTCAGCGCACAGCGCAAGCAGAAGGCGATCAAGCGCCTCAAGATCGTCGCGTCGTTCAACCGTCGTGACGAACACGGCCGTCGCACCAACGACCCCAAGGCGATGATCCTCGACGCCGTCCCGGTGATTCCGCCGGAGCTGCGCCCGATGGTCCAGCTCGACGGTGGCCGTTTCGCCACATCCGACCTCAACGACCTCTACCGCCGCGTGATCAACCGCAACAACCGGTTGGAGCGCCTGCTCAACCTCGGTGCGCCGGAGATCATCATCAACAACGAGAAGCGCATGCTGCAGGAGGCCGTCGACGCACTGTTCGACAACGGTCGCCGTGGCCGGCCGGTGACCGGGCCGGGCAACCGCCCGCTCAAGTCGCTGTCCGACATGCTCAAGGGCAAGCAGGGCCGCTTCCGTCAGAACCTGCTCGGCAAGCGCGTCGACTACTCGGGCCGCTCGGTCATCGTGGCCGGCCCGACGCTGCGTCTGCACCAGTGCGGTCTGCCGAAGCTGATGGCGCTCGAGCTGTTCAAGCCGTTCGTCATGAAGCGTCTCGTCGACCTCGAGTTGGCGCAGAACATCAAGACCGCCAAGCGCATGGTCGAGCGTCGCCGCCCGCAGGTGTGGGACGTGCTCGAAGACGTCATCAAGGAGCATCCGGTGCTCCTCAACCGTGCACCGACGCTGCACCGCCTCGGCATCCAGGCCTTCGAGCCGGTGCTCGTCGAGGGCAAGGCACTGCAGATCCATCCGCTCGTCTGCACGGCGTTCAACGCCGACTTCGACGGCGACCAGATGGCCATCCACGTGCCGCTGTCTGCCGAAGCGCAGGCCGAGGCCCGCGTGCTGATGCTCAGTGCGAACAACATCCTGTCGCCGGCGTCGGGTCGCCCGATCGTGACCCCGTCGCAGGACCTGATCATCGGTGGGTACTACCTGACCGAGTGCGTCGACGGTGGCAAGGGTGAGGGCCGCACGTTCCGCCACCTGTGGGAGGCGCTGCGCGCGTACGACGAGGGCACGCTGGAACTGCACGCCAAGATCAACATGCGGCCTCCTGGCAAGGAGCCCTTCGAGACCACTGTCGGCCGGGTGTTGTTCGAAGAGGCGCTGCCCGAGGACTACACCGAGCAGTTCGGCCACTTCAACGAGACGGTCAAGAAGAAGGAGATGGGCGTCATCGTCGAGCGTCTCTCCGACAACTACGACAAGTCGGTCGTCGCCGAGGCGCTCGACAAGTTGAAGAACCTCTGCTACCGCTTCGCCACCCAGTCGGGTCTGACGGTGTCGATCGACGACGTCCGGACGCCGGCCGCCAAGCGCGCCCTGCTCGACGACTACGAAGAGCAGGCCGACAAGGTCGAGAAGCAGTTCCGTCGAGGCATCATCACCGACGGCGAGCGTCGCCAGCAGGAAGTGCGCATCTGGACCGACGCCACCGCACAGGTGCAGGCGGCCATGGTCGCCGAGTTCGAGCAGCAACGCTTCAACCCGATCCAGATGATGGTCGACTCGGGTGCCCGAGGAAACATGACGCAGATGCGCCAGATCGGGGCCATGCGCGGTCTCGTGGCCAACCCTCGTGGTGACATGATTCCTCGCCCGATCAAGTCGAACTTCCGTGAGGGCCTCGAAACCCTCGAGTACTTCATCGCCACGCCGGGTGCCCGTAAGGGCCTCGTCGACACGGCGCTGCGTACCGCCGACTCGGGGTACCTGACCCGTCGTCTCGTCGACGTCGCGCAGGAACTCATCGTGCGAGAGGACGACTGCGGTTCGACGCTGGGCGTCTGGATCGAGAACGTCACGACCGATACGGCGAACCGTCGCTCGTACCTCGAGACGAAGCTCTACGGTCGTGCCCTCCTGGTCGACACCGAGCTGGCCTCCCCGATGGTGAAGGACGGCGAGGAGATCTCGCTGCTGCCGCGCAACACCATCGTCGGCGACGAGGAGATGGAGGCGCTGCGCGACGATGCCAACATCACGCGCCTGCGTGTCCGGTCGGTGCTGACGTGTGACGCCGAACTCGGCGTGTGCGCCATGTGCTACGGCCGTTCGCTGGCGACGGGCAAGATGATCGAACTCGGCGAGGCCGTCGGTGTCATCGCCGCCCAGTCGATCGGCGAGCCCGGCACGCAGCTGACGATGCGTACCTTCCACACCGGTGGTGTGGCGGGCAAGGACATCGCCGGCGGTCTGCCCCGCGTGGTCGAGTTGTTCGAGGCTCGCACCCCGAAGGGTTCGGCCCGTCTCGCCAAGGCGAGCGGCGTGCTGCGCCTGCGTGAGGACGAAGGCAAGGGCATCCCCGTCGTCGTGGTCGATGACGCCGGCGAGGAGCACGAAGTCGTGCTGCCGCTCGGTGCTCGTCCGATCGTCGAGGACGGCCAGGAGATCAAGGCAGGCGAGCCGCTCACCGATGGTCCCTTCGATCCGAAGGAGATCATGGAGATCAAGGGCATCCGCGAGACGCAGCTGTACTTGGTCGAAGAGGTCCAGCGGGTCTACCGCGACCAGGGTGTGTCGATCCACGACAAGCACATCGAGCTCATCGTGCGCCAGATGACCCGTCGGGTCGGTGTGCAGGAGCCCGGTGGCACGGCATTCCTGCCGGGCGAGCGTGTCGACTCGAAGCGCTTCCGCGACACCAACCGTCGCATGGTCGAAGAGGGCACACGCCCCGCCGAGGGACGCCCGGAACTGATGGGCATCACCAAGGCGTCGCTGGCCACCGAGTCGTGGCTGTCGGCCGCCTCGTTCCAGGAGACCACCCGGGTGCTCACCGAGGCCGCCATCGACGGCCGCGGTGACAGCCTGATCGGGCTCAAGGAGAACATCATCATCGGCAAGCTCATCCCGGCCGGTACCGGCATGATGAAGTACCGCGAGTTCGGCATCGAAGCGCCGGACTACGAGCCGATGTCGTTCTACTCGAGCGACGGTGAGGAAGAGGATCCGGCGGCGTTCCTGGCCGGCCTCGAAGGCACCTACGAGCCGGAGGCCGCCGCCGAACCGATCGGCTGAGCGTCAGCTCGACTCGAACGAACGGTGAACGACCCGGGCCATGCGCCCGGGTCGTTCCGCGTTCGGGCCGCACAACCAGCGTTTGGGTTGCATTCCCGGTGCTCCGGGTCACCCAGAACGCGACGCAAACGTGGTTGGGGCGGGGGAGTGGGGGATCAGATCAGGAGCTGGACGATGATCAGCTTGAGGATCATGGCGAGGGGAAACACCAGCGCGTAACCAGTGTCGACGCGTTCGTCGCCGTCGGCGCGTTCGGCGGCAAAGGCCAGCACGGCAGGCTGCGTCTGGATGCCGGCGATCATGCCGGCGCCGTCGACCGGACCGCGCCGCAGCAATCTGATCATGAGCGTCGCGAGCCCGGCGGTCGCCGCGGTCACCAACACACCGGCCAGGGCCAATTGCGCGCCGACGCCGGTGCCGACGGCGTCGGCGAACGTCGCACCTGATCGGATGCCCACGCCGCCGAGGAACAGCGACACCCCGAGTTGGCGAATGGTGAGGTTCGCTGCGTAGGGGATCTGCCACGTGAACGGACCGGAGCGCCCGATGGTCCCGAGCACCAACGCCACGATCAAGGGTCCACCGCCCACGCCGAGTTCGATCTCGCCGCCACCTGGCAGCGGGATCGTCAGCTGGGCGAGGAGCAGCCCGAGCGTGAGTCCGGTGGCGAAGCCGAGCGCGTCGACCTCGCTGAGCCCCCGGTCCGAATCGCCGAGCGCTGCTGCGACGTCGGCCATCTTGTCGGTCGGCCCGACCACCCGGACGCGATCGCCCAGCCGGAGAACGAAGTCGCGGTCGACGATCAGGTCGGCGTCGCCTCGACGCACCCGTGTGGCCATCGCGCCGAAGCGGCCCTCGAGGTCGACGTCGCGCAGCTTCGCGCCGGCAAGCTCCCGCTTCGACACCGAGATGCGCCGGAAGTCGAGCTTCTTGCGATCGAGGGCGAGGTGTCGTTCGCTGCGGTGGCCGGCCCAGTCGACGAACTGATCGACCACATCGGGCGTGCCGATCACGGTGCACAGGTCGCCTGGCTGGAGCACGATGTCGTTGGTCGCGAGGTCGACCCTTCCGTCGTGCTCGACTCGCGAGAACGCCAAACGCTCACCCCGCCACGACCGCAGCTCGCCGAGGGTTGGCAGTCCCTCGCGGGTGACGATCACCGTGGCGCTCGTCGCGTTTCGTTGGCCCGGCTCGCTCGCCGGCACCACCTCGCCGCGACCGGGATGCCGGACTCGGCGAAGCGACCATCCCGCAGCCACGATCATCGCGATCACGCCGAGTGGATAGGCGAGCGAATACCCGACGACGGGATCGGTGACCTCGCCACTCGCGATCTGCGGTGCGAGCTGTTCGAGCGCAGCGGACAATGCCGGGGTGTTGGTCTGCGAACCGGCGAACAGGCCGGCCCTGGCCCCGGCATCGAAGTCGAACAGCTCGCTCACCGCGCCGACCGTGAGGCCGATCGCGCCGAGCAGGATCACGACGGCGATGCTCACGCGCAGTCCGTCCTGGCGCAGGCCGCCGAAGAACGCCGGGCCCGAGGCCAGGCCGACGGTGTAGATGAACAGGGCCAACCCGAACAGCGGGATGATCGCCGGGAGATCGGCCAGGTCCGGCTCGATCGCCGACACGGCGAGGCCGGCGAACAGCGCAGCGGCGGGTCCCAGGCCGACCCCCTTGATGCGCACCCTCGCCAGCGCCGCCCCGAGCGCGACGACCAAGAACAACACGAGGAGCGGATCGGATGTCAGCACTCCCACGACTGCGGTTCTACCACCCTGCGGTCGCGTCAGCTCGCCGCCGACGTGAACACTCGGTTGCATCTCCGCGATGAGCGAACCGACCGCATCCGGTCACTTGGCTCATCGGTGGGGCATCAGGCCACCGTGCGATGAGCGAACCGACCGCATCCGGCGGTTTCGCTCATCGGAACGGGTGTGCGGGCCCGGTTGCGCGACCGGTGGGGCGCCCGTAGCCTTGCAGGGTCCTCTCATCGGGTGAACTCCCGGTGTACGGCGGGCGGGTCGCAACCCGCGATCAGCCCAACTCATCACATTTCGCTGGCTCTTCGCTGCCGAAACGACTTGAACGAACGAGGTTCAATCAGTGCCAACCATCCAACAGCTCGTCCGTCAAGGACGTAGCTCGAAAGTCACCAAGAGCAAGACACCGGCGCTCAAGGGTTCGCCCCAGCGTCGCGGCGTCTGCACCCGCGTGTACACCACCACCCCGAAGAAGCCGAACTCGGCACTGCGCAAGGTCGCACGCGTTCGCTTGAACTCGGGCATCGAAGTCACCGCCTACATCCCGGGCGAAGGCCACAACCTGCAGGAGCACTCGATCGTGCTCGTGCGTGGCGGTCGTGTCCGCGACCTCCCCGGTGTGCGCTACAAGATCATCCGCGGCGCACTCGATGCCGTCGGCGTGAAGAACCGCAAGCAGTCGCGCAGCCGCTACGGCGCCAAGAAGGAGAAGTGACCCGAGATGCCACGTAAAGGTCCTGCTCCCCGCCGCGAACTCGTCGCGGATCCGATCCACAAGTCGCAGCTCGTCACGCAGATCACCAACAAGGTGATGCTGCACGGCAAGCGCACCGTCGCCGAGAAGATCGTCTATGACGCCATGGAGATCATCCAGTCGCGCCTCGAAGGTGACGACATGGCGATCGACACCGTCAAGCGTGCGATCGAGAACGTCAAGCCGCCCCTCGAGGTGCGCAGCCGTCGCGTCGGTGGCGCCACCTATCAGGTGCCCGTCGAGGTTCGTCCTCGCCGTGCCACCACGCTGGCCATCCGCTGGACGGTCGACTACGCCCGTGCCCGTCGCGAGAAGACGATGGCCGAGTGCCTCGCCAACGAACTGATGGACGCCGCCAACGGATTGGGTGCCGCGATGAAGAAGCGCGACGACATCCAGAAGATGGCCGAGTCGAACAAGGCGTTCGCCCACTACCGCTGGTGACCGCTCGCCGGCCCGCCGGCGTTGCGACAACCGAAACGAACGTACGGAACCCGGGGCTGCGGCCCTGGGTTCTGTCGTTTTCCGATCTCGGAAACCGGGCCTGCACGAATGCACTAGGGTGACCGGCTCGGGGGAGGACGCCAGCAACGTGACCGCGGCGCGGTCACCACGATCGGGAGGGGAACTCGATGCACGTCCACAACGTCTTGAAGGTCAAGGGATCAGCGGTCGCAACGATCGCTCCCGACGCGTCGCTCAGCGAGGCAACGGCGTCGCTACGCGATCACGGCGTCGGCGCGCTCGTGGTGAGTCGCGATGGTCGAACGATCGATGGGATCATCTCCGAGCGCGATGTCGTACGGGCACTGGCCGCCCACGGTGCCTCGACGCTGGGACACCAGGTGTCGTCAGCGATGTCGACTTCGGTCACGACCTGCCGCGGCGACGACACCGTCGACCAGCTCATGGGCATGATGACCGAACGGCGGATCCGCCACCTCCCGGTCGTCGACGATGGCGGGAAGCTGGACGGCATCATCTCGATCGGCGACGTCGTCAAGGCCAGGGTCGGTCAACTCGAGATCGAGAACAACCAACTGCACGACTACATCCAGGCGCGGTGACGTCGGCTCAGCGAGCGTCGCGCTTGGCCTGATTGCGTGCGCCGGACGACTTGCGGGACGCCTGGCGGGACTTCGAAGTCGAACGACCGCGTGGGGTCTTGCCGCCACCCTTGCCGGTCGAGGTCGTGGCGGCCCCTGTGGCCCCCTGCGTGCGGGGCGAACCCTTCGCGGCGGCCGCTGCTGCCAGGCGTTCGGCCTTGAGTTCTCTGGCGGTCGCGCGAGCAGCGGCGCCGAGCGCAGCGGCCACTCGTGCCAATGCATCCTCGAGGATCTCCGCTTTGCGCTTGGTTCGCTGATTGGAGGTCGACGTCCCTGCGCGGGATGACTTCGACGCCACCAGGTCGGCCGACTGGCGTCGGTACAACTTGGTGTACTTGGTGCGAGCGCGGCGAACACGCGTGAACAACGCGTCGAGTTCGTCCTCGTCCATCTCTGCGAGTCGGTCACGCTCGGTCTGCACGAGCAGCGTCTGCTCCGCTGAGCTGAACATGTCGAGTTCGGTGGGATTCATCGGTGCTCCTCGTCGTGCGGTGGTCGGTCGGACCTTGTGTTGCGACACATCGTTGTACGCCTCGGCCGGCGGCGCCAATCGATGGAATGGGCCGACGTCACCTGTCACGTCTCGGTGGGGCTGGCCGAACGGCCGATACACTCGAACCTCGTGCTTGCGCCTCGGTGCGCAGCCGAAGACCCCCACGTCGCCCCTTGACACGGAAGTGAAGTAGTAGAGCATGGCCAAGCGAGAGTTCCCCCTGGAGCGCACCCGGAACATCGGGATCATGGCGCACATCGATGCCGGTAAGACCACCACCACCGAGCGCATCCTCTTCTACACGGGCAAGAGCTACAAGATCGGTGAAGTCCACGACGGCGCGGCGACCATGGACCACATGGCCCAGGAGCAGGAGCGTGGCATCACGATCACCTCCGCTGCCACCACCTGTGTCTGGAAAGACCATCGCATCAACATCATCGATACGCCGGGCCACGTCGACTTCACCATCGAAGTCGAGCGCTCGCTGCGCGTCCTCGACGGCGCGGTCACCGTGTTCGACTCGGTCGCCGGCGTCGAGCCGCAGACCGAGACCGTGTGGCGTCAGGCCAACAAGTACAACGTGCCGCGCATGTGCTTCGTCAACAAGATGGACCGCATCGGCGCCGACTTCTATCGCACGGTGCAGATGGTGAAGGATCGACTCCAGGCGAACCCCCTCGTGCTCCATCTGCCCATCGGCGCCGGTGGCCCCGAAGCCGTCAAGGCCTACGAGGGTCTCGTCGACATCGTCAGGATGAAGGCGCTCGTCTGGCGCGACATCGACGAAAAGGATCTCGGAGCGACCTACGAGATCGAGGACATCCCCGCCGACATGGTCGACCAGGCCAACGAGTACCGCGAAGCCATGATGGAGACCATCGCCACGCAGGACGAGGCGTTGATGGACGCCTACCTCGGCGGCGAAGAGCTCTCCGAGGACGACATCAAGAAGGCGATCCGCAAGGGCACCCTGGCGTTCGACTTCGTGCCGATCCTGTGCGGCTCGGCGTTCAAGAACAAGGGTGTCCAGCCGATGCTCGACGCCGTCATCGACTTCCTGCCGAGCCCGCTCGACATCGAGCCGGCGCACGGCATCGTGATGAAGGGCGGCGAGGAGATCGACACCACCCGCGGCCCGGAGGACAAGGAGTTCGCCGCGCTGGCGTTCAAGATCGTCGCCGACCCCTTTGGCAAGCTCACCTACTTCCGGGTCTACTCGGGCGAGATCAGCAAGGGCGAAGAGGTCTACAACTCGACCAAGGAAGATCGCGAGCGGCTCGGGCGCATCCTGCTGATGCACGCCAACCAGCGCGAGGACCTCGACATCGCCATGGCCGGAGACATCGTTGCCGGGCTCGGCTTCAAGAACGTCACCACCGGTGACACCCTCTGCGATCGCGATCACGCGGTCATCCTCGAACGGATGGAATTCCCCGAGCCGGTCATCCACGTGGCGATCGAGCCGAAGACGAAATCCGACCAGGAGAAGCTCGGCAAGGCGCTCAAGTCGCTGTCCGACGAGGACCCGACGTTCCGCATCCGCTCCGACGAAGAGACCGGTCAGACCGTGATTTCCGGCATGGGCGAACTGCACCTCGAAGTGCTCGTCGACCGCATGCAGCGCGAGTTCGGCGTGGAGGCGACCGTCGGCAAGCCGCAGGTCGCCTACCGCGAGACGATCACCAAGGAAGTCAAGAACGTCGAGTACCGCCACATCAAGCAGTCCGGTGGTTCCGGCCAGTTCGCTGTCGTGAAGATCGACATGGAGCCGAACCCCGGTGGTGGCTACGAGTTCGAAGACGCCATCTCCGGTGGCAAGATCCCGCGGGAGTACATCAACCCCACCAACCAGGGTCTGCAGAGTTCACTCGACAACGGCGTGCTCGCCGGTTACCCGACCGTCGACGTCAAGGTCCGCCTCGTCGACGGCCAGTACCACGACGTGGACTCTTCGGAAATGGCGTTCAAGATCGCCGGCCAGATGGCGTTCCGCAAGGCGGCCGAAATGGCCAAGCCGGTCCTGATGGAGCCGATCATGGCCGTCGAGGTCGTGACCCCCGAGGAGTACATGGGCGACGTCATGGGCGACCTGTCCAGCCGTCGTGGCCGCATCGGCAGCATGGAGGCCCGGGGCAACACCCAGGTCGTCAACGCCACGGTGCCGCTGTCGGAAATGTTCGGCTACAGTACCGACCTTCGTTCCCGCACCCAGGGACGAGCGACCTACACGATGCAGTTCTCGGAGTACTCACAGGTACCCGAAGCCATCGCCCAGGAAATCGTGAAGCGGGTCCGCGGCGAGTGATCGCCCGGTCCCGACGCACAGCAGTTCTTTGACAACCCACATCTGACAGACAAGAAACGACATTGGAGTCGCACGCATCATGAGCAAGCAGAAGTTCGAGCGCAACAAGCCGCACGTCAACATTGGCACGATGGGTCACATCGACCATGGCAAGACCACCCTGACCGCGGCGATTTCGAAGACGTTGTCCGAGCGTGGGTTGGCTGACTTCACCGACTTCGACGGCATCGACAAGGCGCCGGAAGAGAAGGCCCGTGGTATCACGATCTCGATCTCGCACATCGAGTACGAGACCGAGAACCGGCACTACGCGCACATCGACATGCCGGGTCACGCCGACTACATCAAGAACATGATCACCGGTGCGGCGCAGGTCGATGGTGCGATTCTGGTGGTCGCGGCGACCGATGGTCCGATGCCGCAGACGCGTGAGCACGTGCTGTTGGCCCGCCAGGTCGGCGTGCCGTCGATCGTGGTCGCGCTGAACAAGGCCGACATGGTCGACGACGAAGAACTCATGGAGCTCGTCGAGCTCGAGGTTCGCGAACTCCTCACGGAGTACGAGTTCCCCGGCGACGACGTTCCGGTCATCCAGGTCTCGGCGCTCAAGGCGCTCGAAGGCGATGCCGACGCGCAGGAGAAGATCATGGAGCTGATGGCTGCATGTGACTCGTTCATCCCGGATCCGGTGCGTGAGCTCGACAAGCCGTTCCTGATGCCGATCGAGGACGTGTTCACGATCACGGGCCGTGGCACCGTGGTCACCGGCAAGGTCGAGCAGGGCATCATCCACACCGGTGACGAGATCGAGATCGTTGGTCTGCGTGACACGCAGAAGACGACCTGTACCGGTGTCGAGATGTTCCGCAAGCTGCTCGACGAGGGCCAGGCGGGTGACAACATCGGTGCGTTGCTGCGTGGCACGGGCAAGGAAGATGTCGAGCGTGGTCAGGTGCTGTGCAAGCCGGGCAGCATCACCCCGCACACCAACTTCGAAGGCCAGGTGTACGTGTTGAGCAAGGACGAGGGTGGCCGTCACAAGCCGTTCTTCAACAACTACCGTCCGCAGTTCTTCTTCCGTACGACCGATGTGACCGGCACGATCGAGTTGCCGTCGGGCACCGAGATGGTGATGCCTGGTGACAATGTCGAGATGACGGTGGAGCTCGGTAAGCCGATCGCGATGGACGAGGGTCTGCGTTTCGCCATCCGTGAAGGTGGCCGCACCGTGGGCGCCGGCCGCGTCACCAAGATCCTGAAGTGACCCGGACGACCTGAGACAGAACGGCACACTGACATGGCACAGAGCATCCGAATCCGCCTGAAGGCATTCGACCACGAGATCATCGACCAGTCGACGAAGAAGATCGTCGAAACGGTCACCCGCACCGACGCCACCGTACGTGGCCCGATCCCGCTGCCCACCGACAAGCACCGCTACACGGTCATCCGTGGCCCGCACGTCGACAAGGACAGCCGGGAACACTTCGAGATGCGGGTGCACAAGCGCCTCATCGACATCGTGAACCCGAACGGCAAGACCATCGACAGCCTGCAGCGCATCGAGCTGCCCGCCGGCGTCGACATCGAAATCAAGATCCAGAACGGCTGATTACAACACGGGTCAGACCCGTGTTGTAATCGTGTGTTGTGAACGAGGTGAGAACAGCGGCCCTGAACAGGGTCGCTGTTCTCGTTTACGGATAGACAGGTTGCATGAGTTCGTTGCCGCCTCCGGCTCCCGGCGTCAGCCCCGGCCTGCCGGCGCCCAGCTCGCGCCGCAGCGCGCGGGCACGCAAGCAGCGGAACTGGGTGGTCGTCGTCGCCGTCGGTGTGGTCGCATGGACCGCCGCCTTGACCGGCGCGCTCGTGGGCAATCAGCTCTCCGATTGGATCGACTCGCCACCCAAGAGCGCGAGTGACGAACCGATCAACGTCTCCGACCCGAGCGGCCCGATCGAAGGTCGCCTCGACGTCGCCAAGGTGATCGACCACATGGCGGCTTCCGTCGTCACGATCAGCGCCGACGTCGACAGTCAGTTCGGGCAGGGCCAGTCGACCGGGACCGGCGTGATCGTGTCGTCCAGTGGCGAGATCCTCACCAACGCTCATGTCGTCGAAGGTGCCACCGAGATCCGCGTACGACTCGCCGGCGAGACCGAACCGCGCGAGGCGCGACTGCTGGCGTCGGATCCGGGCAACGACCTCGCCTTGCTGCGCATGAGCGGTGACGATTTCGACGCTGCCGTGTTCGCGGACCCCGACAGCGTTCGGATCGGTGACGAAGTGGTCGCGATCGGCTTTGCCCTCGGCCTCGATGGCGACCCGTCGGTCACGCTGGGCATCGTCTCGGCGCTCGACCGCACGATCGGCACCGACGGCGCGTTCCTCGACGGCCTGATCCAGACCGATGCCGCCATCTCGTCGGGCAACTCCGGCGGACCGCTCGTCAATGCACGAGGCGAAGTCGTCGGCATCAACACCGCTGTCGCCCGCGACACGGCCACGTCCGCGGCCACCAATGTCGGCTTCGCGATCAGCGCCGGCGAAGCGCTGCCGGTGATCGAGGCGCTCCGCCTGCAAGCGGGCGGCGACCCTCGCACCGAGGGATATCTCGGCGTGGAACTGGGCGAGCGCCGAGACGGCGGCCAAGGAGCCGTGGTCACTGCAGTGCAGGACGACACACCCGCTGCCGACGCCGGCCTCGAGGCCGACGATCTCGTGGTGGCTGCCGACGGTACGGCGATCGACGGGGCGACCGGTCTCATTGCGACGATCCGCGATCTCGGCCCGGGCGACTCGACGACATTGACGATCCTGCGCAATGGCGAGCCCATCGAGATCACGGTGACGCTCGTCGAACGCCCCGCCGACTGAGGCTCCGTCGCTTCAGCGAGGCGTCGATGCGCGACGAATTGCTCCGAAGCCGAGCGGACTCACCGATGTCGTGCCGGCGGACCCACCGCTCAGCCGCAGACGGAAGGGCGCAGCGACGACCAGCATCGACGGCATGGCTTCCGCATCGGCCCACCGCTGGGCGTGATGGATGTGCTGCGACGTGGTGATCAGCAGATCGTCCGGACCCAGCGTCTCCTGCCAGTCGGGGAGCGCGACCGAGCGGTATGAGACGGGGAGTGTCAGCTTCTCGATCCGCAGACCGGGCTCGGTGACGACGATCATCTCGGCTTCGTCGTCCTGGATCGCGAGTTGCGACATCACTTGCGCACCGATCTCGATGTCGAGGCGTTCGGTCCGGTTGAGTCCGGGGGCGAGGAGCACGACTCGAGCGAACGTGGACTGATGAGCGCGGCCCAGCACGATCGGCACGGGTGACCGTCGACCGATTTCATCGACGAGATCTCCGAACACCCGGTGCGCGATGCGGTGCTCGGGGTGCCAGGGCAGCACGAGCAGGCTCGCATCCTCGTCGTCGATCACATTGAGCGTGCCGTCGACGATGCTGCTGTCGATCCGCAAGATCCCTTCGACGTCGCCGCCCTCGGTGGTGACGGCATGTTCGGCGGCCTCGAGTTCGGTACGCGCCAGCTCTCGGTCGTCCGGGTGATCGAAGATGCGCGTCGGGATCACCCGACCCGCGACTCCAGCGGCCAGATGGGCAGCGATGCGCATCAGCGGTTCCTGATCGGTGGCGGGGGCCACCCCCACCAGCACCGTCTTGGTGAGCGGCCGATCGAGCGACGTCTCGGGTTCGATCCTTCTCGCGAACAACGTCGTGCCGATCGAGCTGATCAGGATCGTGATCATCACCGTCACCAGCACAGCGTTGAAGATCCCGTCGTCGAACAGCCCGACGGAACTGCCGACGAGTGCTGCGGCGAGGGTGGCGGCGGCCTGTCCGTACGTCATCGACGCCATCAGGCCGACCTGGGCGAACGAGAGATGTTGAAGCCGCCCCATGATCACCGCAGCGAGCGTCTTGCCGACGACCACGATGGCGAGGAACGTCGCAGCGAGTGTGAGCGTCGACGCAGAACCGAGCGCGCTCAGGTCGAGTTGCGTTCCGACGAACACCAGAAAGGCCGGTACGAACAGCGCGTTGCCGAGGAACTCGACGCGTTCCGCGAGGGGTCCGCCCGCCGGGACGATCCGGTTGACGCCGAGCCCGGCAAGGAATGCGCCGACGAGGCCCTCGATGCCGAAGTGGTCGGCGATGAGACCGGCCGAACTGAACGCGAAGATCAGGAACACGAGACGTGTCGTCCGCTCGGTCGCGATCGTGCGGAACACCCAGGGACCGATGCGTGGCAGCACGACCAGTGTGTAGATGCCGAGCACCACGAGGCCGATGGTCAGGTCGAGCATGGGACGACCGTTGGGGTCGTCGACTGCGCCCGAGGTGACCACGGCGAGCACGATCAGCGCGAGGGTGTCGGTGAGTGCGGTCGCCGAGACGGTGAGCGCGACGGAACGATCGCCCGTCAACCCGGCCTGCTTCACCTCGGGGAGGCTGACCAGTGTGTGTGATGCCCAGATCGAACCGAGCAGGATCGACGTCGCAACCGAGTAGCCGAGCAGTTGGCCGACGACGATGCCGATGACGAACGGGCAGGTGAACGTGATCACCCCGAAGCCGAGCGCCGCGTTGCGGTATCGCTTGAACAGGATCAGGTCGAGTTCCAGGCCCGCCATGAACATCAGGTACAGCAACCCGATGTCGCCGAGCGCGTCCATCTGTCCGCGCTCGATCCACCCGAGTGTCTGGGGTCCCACGATGGCGCCGCCGAGTACGAGTCCGATCGTGGCGGGCAGTCGGAGCTTGCCGATGAGGAACGGGCCGACGATGAGGACCACGGTCAACACCACGAACACCTTCTCGGTGGTGGCGGTGGTCGTCTCGGCGAGGATCATCGGGTCCGGGGCCGCCAAGACGGCATGCGCGGCGGTCGCAGCGACAGTAGCCGTCGCTCTGTGTCGGTCCGCTGATCGTCGGGCGCCTACCTTGCCGAAATGGAACCACTCGACACGATGCTCGGAGGAGCTCGACCGTTCGGTCTCGGATACTGGCCCCTGCCGCAGGACGATCCCGGTGCTGCGGTGCAGCGCGAAGCGGTTCGGCTCGTCTCGCCTGACGGCGCGCTCGTGCGCGGGGTGCTGTGGACACCTCCGGTCGGCACGCCCTGGAAGACCGCCGTCATCCTGTCGCATCCGCGAGGCGATTTCAGTGTGCACTACGCCTGTCCGCTGCTCGCTGCCGCGGGTTACGCCGTGCTCGGCTTCGGGACCCGGTACATGAACAACGACACCGACTGCTTGCACGAGTCGTGCATCGTCGACGTCAACACCGCGCACGACGAGATGATCCGCCGCGGCGCCGAGGCGGTCGTGTTGCTCGGCAACTCGGGCGGCGGATCGTTGATGGCGATGGCCAACGCCGAGCTGGGGATCGGCGACGGCTGGGTCGGCATGGCCGCACACCCGGGTGAGGGCGTGTTCATGTTGCAGGTGATCGACCCGTCGGTCGCCGACGAGGACGACCCGTTCTCCACGGTGCCGGAACTCGACATGTACCACCCGGACAACGGGTGGCGGCCGTGGCCGGAGCCGTGCAGCTACGACCCGGCGTGGGTCGAGCGGTATCGGGACGCGCAACGGGCGCGGGTGGCGCGCATCGACGCCATCGCGAAGGCGTCGATCGCCGAGGCGGGCGACGCCGCGCCGGCGTTGCGCGGCGTCGACAAGTCGGCCGACCCGGCACGGTGGCGTGAGCTGCGACGGCGGGCCGTGTTCACGAAGTACCTCACGATCTACCGCACGCTCGCCGACCCGGCGTACCTCGACCTCTCGATCGACCCCGACGATCGTCCGATGGGTTCGCTGTTCGCGTTCCCCGATCCGTTCGACGCCAACTACGGACGTGGGGGACTGGCCCGCACCATGACCGCTCGGGGGTGGCTGAGCACGTGGTCGGGACTGTCGAGTGGGGCCAAACTCGCCGACACGATGCCGCAGGTGACGGTGCCGACCTTGCTGGTGCATCCGACCGCCGACACCGAGATCAGGGTGTGGCAGGCCAAGGAGATCGTCGACGCCGCCGGCGCCGACGACGTCACCTACGTCGAGATGAAGGGCGCACCGCACTACCTCGAGGGTCACCGCCCCGAGGCGATGGCACGAGTCGCCGAGTGGATGTCGGCTCGTTTCCCGTAGTCATGTGACTCGCGCCGACGTGGGGGCTCCCGGACGCCGCAGGGCGCAAGACTCCAGTCGTGCACGATGCCGACACCACGAGTGAAACGGTCGACGACCCCGACCGCCGCCTCGAACGTGGCGCGTTGATCGCCGTCGTGTTCGCAGTCGTCCTCATCGCCGCGCTGTTCGTCGGCTGGGTCTTCTCCACCATCGACACCGACGGCGGCTTCGCCCGTTGGGACCAGTCCGTCGCCGGGTGGGGCCCGTCGCATGCAGGGTCCTTCGGCGCGTCGCTGATGAAAGTAGCCACGTACCTTGGCTCGAGCTTCGTGCTGGTACCGGTCATGACGATCGTCGCCATTGTCGACTGGCGTCGCCGACGGAGAGCGATCGCTGCGTGCTTTCTCGCGACGGTCGGCATCGGCATCGTACTGATCAACAACACGCTGAAGCGGCTGATCATGCGCGACCGGCCCCCGGTCGAACGCCTCGTCGAGGCCGCCGGATCGTCCTTTCCTTCCGGGCACTCTGCGTCGGCCGCCGCGTGTTGGCTGGCGATCGCGCTGGTCGTCGGATGGTGGGTGCCACGGCGATTGCAGCCCTGGCTGTTTGCTGCCGCGGTCGCGATTGCGTGTCTCGTCGCTGCCAGCCGCGCGCTGCTCGGAGTGCACTGGGTGACCGATGTCGTCGCGGGGCTCGTCGTGGGGTGGGCGTGGTTCGGTGTCGTAGCGATCCTCTTCTTCGGTCATCGCCTGCGACCCGGTGACCGGCCTCGGTGACGCCCTGCTCGCCGGCCGCATCGGCGCGGCGCAGGCGCTCGGCCTCGCTCGTCTCGCCACGCACCCACGGGCGGGTGAACGGTTCGGTGACGTCGCTGCACTGTTGCTCGACCACGCCGAGCACTTGTCGTTCGAGGAGTTCCGCATCGTGGTCGACTCCGCCGGTGTCGTGGTCGATGCGGGCCGCAAGCGTTGCGTCTTCGCCGGCGCAGCCCGCAGATGGCACCCCTGCTCGCCCACGGTTGCGGGCTCAGCTCGCAGCGGCTCTCCGCTCTGACGACCAGACCGGGTGACCCGTCGCCATCGGCTGGCGACCGACGCGTCAGAGCGGCAGGGTCGTGCGGATCCAGTCGGCCAGCAACGGATCGACGATCGTGAGGCCACGATCGAGCGTGCCGTTGGCGATCAGGCGATCGCGTGCGGCCTGGACGGCGCCGGAGGAAGCTCCGAACAACTCCAGCGTGCCGCCGAAGAGCGGCCGGCCGGTTGCGAGCGCTCGCAGGACCACCTGTTCGGCATGGCTGAACGTGCTGAACAGCATCTCCAGGCCCGGGGCGATGCTTCGCTGGACGTCGGCGCGCGCCTCGGGCCACGCCGCGTCGCCGGACTCGCCCGGTTCGGTGCGTAACCACGCCGCGTCGGCGAGTTGCATCGCCCGGTAGGGATGCCCGCCGGTCGCGTGATGGACGAGTCCTGCGAGGCTGCCGCTGCGTCGGTCGGTGGCCGTGAAGCCGTCGTCGATGATGTCGGCGAGCTCGGGCAGGCTGAACGGTTGGATCTCGATGATGTCGGCCTGGGCGTAGAACGGCTGGGACTGTTGTGTGAACATCGCAGCCATCGCTGAAGGCTCGGAGCCGGCGAACAGCACTCCGATGTCCTGGACGTGATGTTGCAGCTTCGTTCGCAGCAGCCCCGCGGCTCCACTGACACCGTTGATGCCGGTGAACTCGTCGATCACCATCAACGTCGGTTCGTCACTGGCGGCCTCGACGAGCAGGTCGAGCAGCAGGTCGAGCGACGCATCGGCGTCCGGGCGCTGCGCGGGTGGTCGGGCGAACTCCAGCTTGAGCACGCCGAGATTGATCGAACTGCCCACCGCCAACGATGCCAGCCGTGACCCGACGCGACCCTGGCTCGCTGCGAGGGCACGGTCGAGTCGTACCACCAGGTCGGCGCTCGAACGGGTCTCGTAGAGGTCGAGGCGAACCACCGAGGTGCCTGCCTCCTCGAGGCGTGCGGCGACCGCTCCGAGCACGCTGGTCTTGCCGAAGCGACGCGGTCCGAGCAGCGCCGTCATCCTGCGCGCCGTCACTCGCTCGACCAGATCGGCGATCAGTTCGTCGCGTCCGCCCACTCGCTCCGGAGCCAACGGACCTTGATGGGGAAACGGCGTACCTTCCGACAGCATGAAATCATACTACCAACCCGCATACCAACCCGTTTGCGTTGCATTCTCGGTGAACCGCCCCACCGGAAGTGTGACGCAAACGTGGTGAGCGCGCGTGTTGGAAGCGTCGAACGGCGCCCATAGCATTGCATGGCCGTGATCGGGAGGCATTCCGATCACCAGACCATTCAGCAATCGATGTCTGTGCAGGCCGTCCGCAACGTCCGGAACGGAACCGCCCAGCAACTACATGATCTCGTGCTCCGCACGCTCGTCCGTCCTGAAGTCAGTTCGGCTAGCGGCGGAGCATTTGCGTGGAGAGCCTGAAATCAGGGCTTGGACAACGAAAAGGAACCGGCCGCCATGGCACAACAATCGATCGTCGGCGAGAAGGTCGGCATGACACAGACATGGGTCGACGACAAAGTCGTTCCCGTCACTGTGCTTCGTGTCGAACCGATGCGCATCGTGCAGATCAAGACCAACGAACGCGACGGCTACACCGCGCTGCAGGTGACCTACGGTCATCGTGACGCGAAGAAGCTCACGAAGCCGGCCGCTGGCCACTTCGAGAAGGCCGGAGTCGCCCCGGGCAAGCGCCTGATCGAGCTTCGTCTCGACTCGGTCGACGGCTTCGAGGTCGGCCAGGAGCTGACCGTCGAGCAGATCGCCGTCGGCACGAAGGTCGACGTCACTGCCACCAGCCGGGGCAAGGGCTTCGCCGGTGTCATGAAGCGTCACAACTTCGCCGGTCAGCCCGCATCGCACGGTAACAACAAGAGCCACCGCAAGCCTGGTGCCATCGGCTCGTGTGCCTTCCCGGCACGCGTGTTCAAGGGCCAGCGCATGGCGGGCCACATGGGCCACGAGCAGGTCACCACGCAGAACCTCGAGGTCGTGCAATCCGACCCCGAGCGCAATCTGCTGTTGGTCAAGGGCTCCGTACCCGGCCCCGCCGGTGGCGTCGTCCTCGTGCGCAACGCCGTCAAGTTCGCAGGAAAGGCAGGCTGACATGGCCGATCTCACCCTCAAGACCGCGGCCGGCAAGGACAACGGGACGGTCCAGCTCGACGATGACGTCTTCGGCGTGACGCCGAACGTGTCGTTGATGCACCAGGTCGTCACCGCCCAGCTCGCCGCACGCCGCTCCGGAACGCAGAGCACCAAGACCCGCTCGGATGTCTCCGGTGGTGGCCGCAAGCCGTACGCCCAGAAGGGCACCGGCAACGCACGCCAGGGCTCGATCCGTGCACCGCACTTCGTCGGTGGTGGCGTCGCCCTCGGCCCGAAGCCGCGCAAGTACGACCAGAAGACCCCCAAGAAGATGGTGAAGGCCGCCCTGCGCTCCGCACTGTCGGACCGCGCCAACGAAGGCAAGGTCGTCGTGGTCGACTCGTGGGGCTTCGAGTCCCCGAAGACCAAGGACGCCAAGGCCGCCCTCGACGCACTGGGCATCACCGGCACCGCACTGGTGGTCGTCGGCCGTGACGACGCTGCCGCGGCACTGAGCTTCCGCAACCTGCCCAAGGTGCAGATCATCGGCCCGGGCGAACTCAACGCCTACGACGTGCTCTGCAACGAGTGGGTCATCTTCACCAAGGACGTGCTGCCCGCCGGCACCCCGACCTCGCCTGACGCGAGCACCACCGCTTCGGACAAGCCCAGCAAGGCCCCCAAGTCCGGCACGGCCGCCGAGGGAAGCGCCAGCGACGAGGCTGGCGACTCGGCCGACCCGAAGAGTGCAGCACCCGACCAGGGTGAGGCCGAGTCAACTGAGAAGAGCCAGTCATGAAGGATCCTCGCGACATCATCATCGCTCCGGTCGTCTCCGAGAAGAGCTACGACCTCATCGAGCGCGGTGTCTACACCTTCAAGGTGAGCACCAAGGCCTCCAAGCCCGAGATCCGTGACGCCGTCGAGGCGATCTGGGGCGTCGAGGTGCTCAAGGTCAACACCCTGAACCGCCCGGGCAAGCGCAAGCGCACCCGTGGCACCAACCGAATCGGTCAGCGTCCCGACACCAAGCGGGCCATCGTCACACTTGCAGCGGGCGAGATCCCGCTGTTCGAGAACTGAGCGCATCATGGCTATCCGTTCCCGCAAGCCCACCAGCCCCGGCCGTCGCTTCCAGACGAGCTCCGACTTCAGCGAGATCACCAAGACCACGCCGGAGAAGAGCCTCCTCGCGAAGAAGACCAAGACCGGCGGTCGCAACAGCTATGGCCGCAAGACCTCGCGTCACCGCGGTGGCGGCCACAAGCAGCAGTACCGCATCATCGACTTCAAGCGCGTCAAGGACGGCGTGACCGCGAAGGTCGCTGCCATCGAGTACGACCCGAACCGCACCTGCCGGATTGCGCTGCTGCACTACAACGACGGCGAGAAGGCCTACATCCTGGCCCCCCGTGGCCTGAACGTCGGCGACACCGTCGAGAGCGGCCATGGCGCCGACATCAAGCCGGGCAACGCGTTGCCGCTGCGCTTCATCCCGGTTGGCACCACCGTGCACAACGTCGAGCTGCGCCCCGGCCAGGGCGGCAAGATCGGCCGTTCGGCCGGCATCGCCGTGCAGCTGGTTGCCAAGGAAGGCGACTACGCCACGCTGCGTATGCCGTCGACCGAAATGCGCCGGGTGATGATCGACTGTCGTGCGACCGTTGGAGAAGTCGGCAACAGCCAGCACGAGCTGGTCAAGATCGGCAAGGCAGGCCGCAACCGCTGGAAGGGCAAGAAGCCCCAGACCCGTGGTGTCGCGATGAACCCGGTCGACCACCCACTCGGTGGTGGCGAAGGCCGCACCTCCGGTGGTCGTCCCGCCGTGTCGCCGTGGGGCAAGCCCGAGAGCCGCACCCGCGACAAGAAGAAGGCGAGTCAGAAGTTGATCATTCGCCGCCGCCGTACGAGCAAGGGTCGCCGCTGACGCGGCAAGGAAGGTAACTCCGCATGTCTCGCAGTCTCAAGAAGGGCCCGTTCGTGGACGACCATCTTCTCAAGAAGATCGACGCCCAGAACGCCGCCGGAGAGCGCAAGGTCATCAAGACCTGGTCGCGTCGCTCCACCATCATCCCCGACATGGTCGGCCACACGATCGCCGTCCACGACGGTCGCAAGCACGTCCCGGTGTACGTCACCGAGTCGATGGTCGGCCACAAGCTCGGTGAGTTCAGCCCCAGCCGCACCTTCAAGTTCCACGCTGGTATGGAGCGCAACTCGAAGGGTCGCCGCTGATGACCGGACCGAAGCTCAACGAGAAGTCGTTCGTCGCCGGCGAGCGCTCCGGCACGAAGGCCACCGCCCGCTACGTGCGGTCGTCGGCCTCGAAGGCCCGCGCCGTACTCGACCTGATCCGCGGTCTCGATGTCCGCAGCGCCGACGAGGTGTTGCAGTTCACCGATCGCCACATCGCACGTGACGTCCGCAAGGTGCTCGCCAGCGCCGTTGCGAACGCCGTCAACAACGACGACCAGGACGCCGACGAGTTGTTCGTCATTGCGTGCTTCGCCGATGAGGGCCCGACGCTTCGTCGTTTCCGCCCTCGTGCCCGTGGCCGTGCGACTCGCATCAACAAGCGCAGCTGTCACATCACCGTGATCGTTGCTCGCATGAGCGACGACCGCATCGCGATCATCCAGGCCCGCCAGGAGCGTGCCGGTGGCACCACCGGCCGTGGCCGCCCGGCTTCGAGCAGCGCCAGCCGCCGTGCCCGAGTCGAGCGCAGCCGCCAGCAGGCCGCCGGAGCCGAAGCAGCCATCGACGCCATCGACGCCGACGAGGAGATCCTCGACGCCGAGATCACCGACGACTCGGTGGACGCCACCGAGTCCGAGGCAGTCGAGTCCGCAGAGGCTCTTGAAGCTGATGCGACCGAAGACGACACGACGGCTGAGGCCGAAGCGACGGAAGTCGCCGAGGACGTAGACGACGACAACACCGACTCGCCCGCAGCCAGCGAGGGAAGCGCCAGCGACGAGCTGGACGAGGCCGACCAAGCGCAACCAGCCGACGAGTCCGGAGAGGCCGAGGAAAAGTAACATGGGTCAGAAGATCAATCCGTACGGCTTCCGCCTGGGAGTGACCACCGACTGGAAGTCGCGTTGGTTCTCCGAGCGTGACTACAAGGAGTACCTCACCGAGGACTGGACGATCCGTCGCGAGATCATGACGCGTCTCGAGTCCGCGGCGATCAGCCGCATCGAGGTCGAGCGCACTCGTGACAAGCTCCGCGTCGACGTGCACACGGCCCGCCCGGGCATCGTGATCGGTCGTCGTGGTGCACAGGCCGACGAACTCCGTCAGCTGATCACCAAGATCACCGGCAACCCGAAGATCCAGCTCAACATCGTCGAGATCAAGAACCCAGAACTCGACGCTGCGCTGATCGCCCAGGGTGTGGCCGACCAGCTCGTCAACCGCATCGCCTTCCGCCGGGCCATGAAGCGCGCCGTGCAGAACGCACAGCGTGCCGGCGCCCTCGGCATCCGCGTCCAGTGCTCGGGTCGCCTCGGCGGTGCCGAGATGAGCCGCACCGAGTGGTACCGCGAAGGGCGGGTGCCGTTGCACACGCTGCGCGCCGACATCGACTACGGCATCCGCGAGGCCAAGACGACCAGCGGTCGTGTCGGCGTCAAGGTGTGGATCTACAAGGGAGACATCCTCCCGTACAAGAAGCTCAACGAGGACAAGATCGCCCGCGAGGCCGCCATGGCCGTCGGTGAGACCTCGGGCCAGGGTGGACCTCGCAAGGTCGTGTCGTCGGGCGGACCCCGCGACGCGGTACCGGCAGCGGAGACGCAGCCGCTCATCCGTGAGGCCGATCCGGAACTCGAGAAGTTGCTCGACGAAGAAGAGGCAATCGCCAAGCGCACCGCGCAGGGCGAGGGCCACGAGACGCCGCACTTCCGCGGCGAGGACTGAAAGGGGACGAACCATGCTGATGCCACGCAAGGTCGCCCATCGCAAGCACCACCGCGGCCGCACCAAGGGAATGACGAAGGGCGGCTCCGGCCTGAACTTCGGTGAGTACGGAATCCAGGCGCTCGAGCCGGGCTGGCTGACCGCCCGCCAGATCGAGGCCGCCCGTATCGCCATGACCCGCTCGATCAAGCGCGGCGGCAAGGTCTGGATCAACGTGTTCCCGGACAAGCCGGTCACGAAGAAGCCGGCCGAGACCCGCATGGGCTCCGGCAAGGGCAACCCCGAATTCTGGGTGGCCGTCGTCAAGCCCGGTCGCACGCTGTTCGAGCTGTCGTACCCGAACGAGGAGATGGCCAAGGCCGCCCTCGAGAAGGCGATTCAGAAGCTGCCGATCAAGGCTCGCATCATCACTCGTGAGGAGGAGATCTGACATGGCGAAGACCAACGAACTCGTCGAGCTCAGCCTCGGTGAACTGATCGACGAACTGAAGGCCACGAAGCAGGAGGCGCTCAACCTGCGCTTCCGCAACGCGACCGGTCAGCTCGACAACACCGCCGAGATCGGCAAGGTGCGCAAGCAGATCGCTCGTATCAACACCCTCATCCGCCAGCGTGAGATCGCTGCGGCCGAGGCCGGACAGTGACGGATTCCGACATGCCTGAAGCAACCACCACCACGACCAGCAGCGACGCTCCTGAGCGCAACGTCCGCAAGACTCGCGAGGGCGTCGTCGTGTCGAACGCAATGGACAAGACGGCCGTTGTCGCCGTTGTCGACCGCGTGCGTCACGCCAAGTACAACAAGTTCATCCTGCGTACCAAGAAGCTGTACGCCCACGACGAGAC
This sequence comes from Ilumatobacteraceae bacterium, assembly GCA_963828415.1. Lineage (GTDB taxonomy): Bacteria > Actinomycetota > Acidimicrobiia > Acidimicrobiales > Ilumatobacteraceae > Sva-07. The sequence goes on along the minus strand of CAWHEI010000003.1, from coordinate 630,829 downwards.
CAACGACGTCAACGTCGGCGACAAGGTCCGCGTGATGGAGACCCGTCCGCTCAGCAAGAACAAGCGCTGGCGCATCACCGACGTCCTGGAGCGTGCAAAGTGAGCGAGCGCAGCGAGCGAACCATCATTACGGCGATTCAGACCGGTGTTCTTGCAGCCGACCGGATCTCCCGCGTGTCCCTGGGAGGTTCACGATGATTCAGCAGGAATCTCGCCTTCGTGTCGCCGACAACTCCGGCGCCAAAGAAGTGCTGTGTATCAAGGTCCTCGGCGGTACCCGTCGTCGCTACGCCTCGATCGGTGACATCTTCGTCGCCACGGTCAAGGACGCGATGCCCGGTGCCGGCGTCAAGAAGGGCGAAGTCGTCAAGTGCGTCGTCGTTCGCGTGAAGAAGGAGAAGCGTCGTCCCGACGGCAGCTACATCCGCTTCGACGAGAACGCCGCCGTGCTGATCAAGGACGACCTCACGCCCCGCGGCACTCGCATCTTCGGCCCGGTCGGGCGCGAACTGCGCGACCGCAAGTTCATGCGCATCGTGTCGCTCGCACCGGAGGTGCTGTGATGAAACTCAAGAAGGGTGACACCGTCGAGGTGATCACTGGCAAGGACAAGGGCAAGCAGGGCGAGATCGCCTTCGTCTTCCCGAAGTCGAACAAGATCATCGTGCATGGCGTCAACACGGCGTCGAAGCATCAGAAGGCACGCCGGGCCAACGAGGCAGGCGGCATCATCGAGAAGGATCTGCCCTTCGACGTGAGCAACGTGATGCTCGTGCACAAGGGCAAGAAGGTCCGTGTGGGCTACCAGATCAAGGACGACGGCACGAAGGTCCGCGTCGCCCGTCCGAGCGGAGAGGTGATCGGATGAGCACCGCCACTGCTACCGAGATCCCGCGCCTGAAGGCGCGCTACAACGACGAGATCAAGGCCAAGCTGCAAGAGGAACTGGGCATCCAGAACGTCATGCAGGTCCCCGGCCTCGAGAAGATCGTCATCAACATGGGCGTCGGTCGTGCCGCCGGTCAGCCGTCGCTGATCGAGGGCTGCGTCGCCGACCTCACGGTGATCTCCGGCCAGAAGCCGATCGTCACGAAGGCCCGCACCTCGATCGCCAACTTCAAGTTGCGTGAAGGCCAGGCCATCGGCGTCAAGGTGACGCTGCGAGGCGACCGGATGTGGGAGTTCCTCGACCGACTGATCTCGGTTGCGATCCCCCGTATCCGCGACTTCCGCGGTCTGCCCGCGCACTCGTGGGACGGTCACGGCAACTACACCTTCGGGCTCAACGAGCAGACGATGTTCGCCGAGATCGACCCCGACAAGGCCGACCAGCAGCGTGGTATGGACATCACGATCGTGACCACCGCTCACGACAACGACACCGGCAAGGCGCTGCTGGATGCGTATGGCTTTCCCTTCAAGAAGGGCGCCGACGCCGACAACGAGCCCCGCAAGAAGAAGAACCGTGGCCCTCGCTACGGCGGCAAGAAGAAGTGAGCTGAGGCGACGACATGGCAAAGAAAGCATTGATCAACAAGGCCAACGCGAAGCCGAAGTTCAAGGTGCGCGGCTACACACGCTGCCGCCGCTGCGGCCGTGCACGTTCGGTGTACCGCAAGTTCGGCCTCTGCCGCCTGTGCCTGCGAGAGCTCGCACACGCCGGCGAGATCCCCGGTCTGACGAAGTCGAGCTGGTGAGGAGACAACCATCATGATGACCGATCCCATCGCCGACATGCTCACGCGGGTCCGCAACGCGAACACCGCCAAGCACGACGAGGTGCGCATGCCCTCGTCCAAGCAGAAGGTCGCACTCGCCGAGGTCCTCCGCAAGGAGGGCTACATCGAGAGCTTCGAGACCGCGCCGTCACCCAAGGGTGTCGGCGACGTGCTGACCATCAAGATGAAGTACTCGCCCGATCGTGACCGCACGATCATGGGCCTGCGTCGCATCTCGACGCCGGGCCTGCGCGTGTACCGCAACGCCGGCACCGTCCCCCGAGTCCTCGGTGGCCTCGGTGTCGCCGTCCTGTCCACCTCTCAGGGCCTCATGACCGACCGCGAGGCGCGCAAGCGCAACGTCGGCGGCGAAGTCATGTGTTACGTCTGGTGACCCGGGCCGGAACCAAGGAGCAGTAGGAACCATGTCCCGCATCGGAAAAGCACCCATCACGGTGCCAGCAGGCGTCGACGTCAAGCTCGACGGCCGCACCATCTCGGTCAAGGGGCCCAAGGGCACCCTCGAACGAGAGATCCCCGGCACCATCACCATCACCCAGGACGGCGACACACTCGTGTGCGAACGCCCGAACGACGAGAACAAGACCAAGGCCATGCACGGGCTCACCCGCAGCTTGGTGAACAACATGGTCATCGGCGTCACCGACGGGTTCACCAAGAACCTCGAGATCGTCGGCGTCGGCTACCGCGCCGAGGCGCAGGGCCCCAACGCACTGCGTCTCAACCTGGGATTCAGCCACTCGGTCGACGTCAAGGCGCCCGAGGGCATCACGTTCGAAGTGCCCGTCCAGACTCAGGTCATCGTGTCGGGCATCGACAAAGAAGTGGTCGGCCAGGTGGCCGCCAACATCCGCAGCATCCGCAAGCCCGAGCCGTACAAGGGCAAGGGCGTCCGCTATGCGGGCGAGCGAGTGCTGCGCAAGGCCGGCAAGGCCGGAAAGAAGTAACGGAGCGTCTCATGACCAAGATCGCCGAAGCACGCCGCAGTGGCCGCATCCGCCGCCACCGCCGTGTCCGCAAGAAGATCCACGGCACTGCTACACGTCCTCGTCTGGCCGTGTTCCGGTCGAACAAGCACCTGTCGGTGCAGGTCATCGACGACGACGCCGGCACCACGCTGGCCGCTGCGTCGACCAACGAAGCCGATCTGCGCGCTGCAGGTTCGGGCTCGAGCGTCGAGGCGGCTTCCCGCGTCGGCCAACTGATCGCCGAGCGCACCAAGGCCGCCGGTGTCGACAAGGTCGTGTTCGACCGTGGTGGGTTCGCTTACCACGGCCGGATCGCCGCCGTGGCGTCCGCCGCCCGTGAAGCAGGACTGGAGTTCTGATGGCATTCCCCACCAACAATCCCGGTGACAACCGTGGCGACAATCGGGGCGGGGGTCGCGACAGCCGCGACAACCGTGGCCGTGACGGTCGAGATGGCCGCGACAGCCGCGACGGCGACGACAGCGGTCTGCGCGAGTCGCGCGTCATCACGATCAACCGCGTGGCCAAGGTCGTCAAGGGCGGTCGTCGGTTCTCCTTCACCGCGCTCGTGGTGATCGGCGACGGCAACGGCCGCGTCGGTCTCGGCTACGGCAAGGCCAAAGAAGTGCCGCTCGCCATCCAGAAGGGCACCGAGGAAGCCAAGCGCAACCTGTTCGAAGTGCCGATGGCCGGTAGCACCATCATCCACCCCGTCCTCGGCACGACCGGCGGCGGCAAGGTCATGATGAAGCCTGCGGCTCCTGGTACCGGCGTGATCGCCGGCGGCGCCGCCCGCGTCATCCTCGAAGAGGCCGGCGTCCACGACGTGCTGTGCAAGTCGCTCGGCTCGGCCAACCACATCAACGTCGCCCGCGCCACCGTCGCTGGTCTCAAGTCGCTGCAGCGCCCCGACCAGATCGCGGCGCGCCGCGGCCTGCCGGCCGAGGACTTCGTCCCCAAGGGTCTGCTCAACGCCTACAACGAGCGCCAGAAGAGCCATGCCGGTGCGGCTGCTGCCACCACCGGAGGTGCCGAATGAGCCCGTCCAAGAGCGACACGGCGACCATCACCGTCACGCAGATCAAGTCGTCGATCGGCACCAAGCCCAAGCACCGCGGCACGCTGCGCGCGCTCGGTCTGGGCAAGATCGGCTCGACCAACACGCTGCCCGACCGTCCCGAGATCCGCGGCATGATCGCCCGGGTCCCGCACCTGCTCGAGGTGTCCGACGCCGCTGCGGCGACGGGCGCCGCCAAGAAGGAGAGCTGACCCATGCAGGTCCATGACCTCGCGCCGTCACCCGGCGCCAAGAAGAACGCGAAGCGCGTCGGTCGCGGTACCGGCGGCAAGGGCGGCAAGACCGCCGGTCGCGGCTCCAAGGGCCAGCGCGCCCGCAACACCGTCGCCCGCGGTTTCGAGGGTGGCCAGACGCCGCTCAAGCAGCGCGTGCCGAAGCTGAAGGGGTTCAACAACCCGTTCCGCGTCGAGTACCAGGCCGTCAACCTCGATGCGCTGAGTGCGCTCGTCGAGGCGACCGGCGAGACCACGGTCACCCCCGAGGTCCTCGTCGCCAACGGTCTGCTGCGCAAGAAGGCGTTCGTGAAGGTGCTCGCCCGAGGCGAGATCTCCACCAAGGTCGACCTCCACGTGCACGCGATCTCCGGTCCCGCTGAAGCGGCTGTCACCGCCGCAGGCGGTACGGTGACGCTGATCGAACTGCCCTTCCGCGAGGAAGGAAAGGCCGGTCGGCCAGCGGTCAAGGGCAACCAATTCGCCAACCGCTGATCAGCACCGTCCGTCCCGTCCCGTCTTCCCCCAATCGCACAGGAGTGTTCTGAGTGTTGTCGCAGCTGGCGAACATCTGGAGGGTCCACGACCTTCGCAACAAGCTCCTGTTCGTCGTTGCGATGGTGGCGGTCTACCGACTCGGTGTCTTCATCCGGGTTCCTGGCGTCGATCCCATCGCCATCGAACAGCTCCGTGAGTCGGCGGGACAGCAGGGAGCCCTCGGGTTCTTGAACCTGTTCTCCGGCGGCGCCTTCGAGAGTTTCTCGATCTTCGCGCTCGGCATCATGCCGTACATCACGGCGAGCATCATCATGCAGGTGCTCGGTGTGGTCATCCCGAAGCTCGAGGAACTGCAGAGTGAAGGCGCGGTCGGCCAGCGCAAGATCACCCAGTACACGCGCTATGTCACCATCGGCCTCGCCACGCTGCAGGCGACCGGTCTCGTGTTCATCTTCGGTACCGGCCGCGGAACGGCGTTCTTCTCCGCCGCGAGCGCTGCGCCCACCGTGCCGTTGCTCCCTGACGGCGTGTGGCCGCGCGGGTACCTGATCATCCCGACGCTCGTCGCCGGCACCGCTGTGTTGATGTGGATGGCCGAACTGATCAGCCAGCGCGGCATCGGCAACGGCATGTCGATGATCATCTTCGCGTCGGTCGTTGCCAGCCTGCCCGGCGGGTTCTGGAGCATTCTGCAGCTGAACGGGCCGTTCTGGTTCACGGCGATGGTCCTGCTCACGATCGGGATCATCATCTCGGTGGTGTACGTCGAGCTCGGGCAACGGCGAATACCGGTCCAATTCGCCAAACGCGTGGTCGGGCGTCGCATGATGGGCGGCCAGAACACCTACATCCCGCTCAAGGTCAACCAGTCCGGCGTGATCCCGATCATCTTCGCCAGCTCGATCCTGCTGTTGCCCGTGATCTTCTCGCAGTTCCTCGGCTCGGGAGAGGGTTGGCGGGGCGAGATCGCGTCGTTCGTCGACAAGTACATCGTCAACCCGCAGAACTTCGTGTACATCACGCTGTTCGCGTTGATGATCATCGCCTTTGCGTACTTCTACAACTCGATTGCCTTCGATCCGGTGCGTCAAGCCGACCAGCTCCGACGCCAGGGTGGGTTCATCCCGGGAGTGCGTCCCGGCCCGCAGACCGAGCGGTACCTGGCCAAGGCCGTCAACCGCATCACCCTGCCGGGCGCGGTGTTCATCGCCATCATTGCGATCCTGCCCTACATCTTGTTGATCATCGCCGGCATCAGCACGTTCGGCTTTGCGGGCACCAGCGTGCTGATCTCCGTCGGCGTGGCGCTCGAATTGATGCGCCAGATCGACAGCCAGCTGACGCTGCGCAACTACGAGGGATTCCTCAAGTAGGTCGGCCGTGATCCCCGGCGCCCGGCTCATCATCCTCGGGCGACAGGGTGCCGGCAAGGGCACGCAGTGCGTGCGGTTGTCGAGACACTTCGTCGTACCGCACATCTCCACGGGAGACATGCTGCGCGCTGCCGTGCGTGAGGGCACCGAACTCGGGCTGATGGCCAAGCGGGTGATGGACGCCGGTGGTCTCGTCGGCGACGAGATCATGATCGGGATCGTCGACCAGCGACTGTCGGCTCCCGACGCGTCGACCCGCGGGTACATCCTCGACGGGTTCCCCCGCACGATCGAACAGGCCGACGCGCTCGATGGGATCGCCGACAACCGTCCGATCGACGTGGTCCTCGACCTCAACGTGCCCCGCGAGATCGTGCTCGAGCGCATCTCGGCCCGCCGGGTCTGTCGCGACTGTGGCACCAACTACACCTCGACGGGCACCGATCCCGATCCGTGGATCTGCGACGTGTGCGGTGGCGACGTGCAGCAGCGCGCCGACGACACACCCGAGTCGGTGAACCGACGTCTGGACCTCTACGAGGAGCAGACGTTCCCGTTGATCAAGCACTACGGCGACCAGAACCGCCTCGTTGTGATCAACGGCATCGGGCACCCCGACGCCGTGTTCGACCGCCTGGTCAAAGCTGTCGAAGCAAACCGCAACTGACCCGGCCATCAGGGGCCCCTCCCTGCGAAGAGCGAAGCGACCGTCTGCGGCGGTTTGGCTCATCGGTACCGGTTCGGATGGTGCTCCGGTGGCACACGGCCGGACAGTGGCCGTCATACTCGCGTGATGGTCGATGGGGGAGCGGGGACACGACGGAGGGGGAGGCCGCCGGCCACCGACTCGGCCGATACGCGACGAGCGATCATCGACAACGCTCGACGTCTGTTCGCAGAGCGCGGGTACGGCGGCGTGACGAACAAGGAGCTCGCGGCTGCGTCGGGGATCACGACGGGCGCGCTGTACCACTACGTCGAATCCAAACTCGACCTGTACGTCGCCGTGCACCACGACATGCAGCGACGGGTCTATGGCCGCTTCGTCGAGGCAGTTGCGGCGTCCGACACGTTCCTGGGCCAGTTCGAAGGGATGCTCGAAGCAGCGCACCGCATGAACGTCGACGACCCGTCGCTGGCGCTCTTCGTCGGCACGGTGCGCAACGACATGCGTCGCTTCCCCGAGATCGCGGACCGGCTCGCTCGCGCGGACGCGGCGCGCGACGAGTTCTTCGTCGCCATCGTCGACACGGGCGTGGCGACGGGCGAGGTGCGTCCGGAGGATCGCGAGCGCATGGTCGAGTTCATCCGGATCATGCTGATCGGTCTCACCGAGGGAACCTCACAGGGGACCGCCCAGCACCGGTGCGCGATCGACGCGATCAGGGCGCTCCTTCGCGGCGACTTGCTGCGGACCCCCACCCGCTGACGGTCAGAACCAGCCGGCGAGCATTGCCACGCCGAACAGCGTGAAGAGCGCCGCCGAGGCGTACTGCAGTGCTCGAGCGGGAATTCGGTCGCCGATCAGGTTGCCGGCAACGGCACCGACCATGCCGCTCGACGCAGCGCCCAGGGTGGCGCCGATCCACACCCCGACTGGGGACGACTGCGACGCGAGCGTGGCCGTCGCGATCTGGGTCTTGTCTCCCATCTCGGCCACAGCGATCAACGCGGCGATCGAACCGATCACGGTCAACGTGCTCGTGGCGCGCACCGACGTGGCGTGCTCGCCTTCGTCGGGCTCGCTGGTCTGGGATGTAGCTCGACGAATCGCAATCACAGCGAATCCGACGAACACCAACCCGCCGATGATCTGGATGGGCCGGTCCGGGAGTGCCGCGCCGAGGAGGCCACCGACGATCGTGGCAACGATGTTGGCGATGCCATAGCCGAGGGTGAGGCCGATGGCGACGGTTCGCAGCGAATAGCGCGCCCCGAAGTCGAGTGCGAGCAGTTGTGTCTTGTCGCCGAGTTCGGCGACGAACACGACACCGAAGGCGATGATGAGCGCAGCGACGAAATCGGTCACGTTGGATGGGTGGACTCGGTGGCGGTGGACAGCGCGTTCGCAGCGGCGGCCAGTTAGCCGAGCGGGCCGCGTTGGAGACGACCCGGCCGAGCGCCGGTGAGCTCGCCATGCTCGGCGATGACGTCACCGCGCTTGATCGTGGCGATGTAGCCGTCGGCCGCCTGCATCAGCCGGGTGCCGCCAGCAGGCAGGTCGGCGACGAGTACCGGCGGGTGCAATGAGAGTCGTGCATGGTCGATCACGTTGAGGTCGGCGAGCATCCCGGGAGCGACGACGCCTCGATCGGTCCAGCCGACGTGGCGGGCGGTGCGCTGGGTCTGCTGGTGCACGACGTACTCGAGGGCCAGTTGCTCACCTCGATCGCGGTCGCGAGTCCAGTGGGTGATCGCCGTGGTGGGGAAGCTGCCGTCGCAGATCGAGTTGCAGTGCGCACCTGCATCCGACAGGCCGAACATAGCGTTCGGCGACGTCAGCATCTCGCGTACGTCGGCGAGGTCGCCGCGTGCGTAGTTCATCAGCGGGATGTACAGCAGGCCGCTGCCGTCGTCGTCGAGCAACAGGTCGTAGAGCAGCTCGTCGGGTCGGGCCCCCGCCGCCGCAGCGCGTCCGGCAACGCTGTCGGCCGGTGTCGGTTCGTAGTCCGGCGGATCGGACAGCGGGTACATCCGGTCGTAGCCCGAGTGCAGGATGCCGACGAATCCTGACGGGCTCGACGCGGCGTGTTCGTCGAGCAGCGTGCGGCGTACCTCCGGGTTGCGAAGGCGAGCAAGTCGCTCGGCGTGGGTGAGCGTGTGCAGCTGCCGGTACGACGGGCAGAACATGAACGGGTTGGCGGTCGCCTCGAGCCCGATCAGTACGCCGATGGGACGGACCGCCACCTGGGCCTTGACGTCGGCGCCGGCGGCGTTCCACTCGCCGATTGCGCCGAGCAGTTGACGGAACCGGTCGGGTGCGTCGTCGTTCTGCTGCACGGTGAAGCTCAGCGGTCGGCCGACCTCGGTGGCGATCCGGCCGAGCAGTTCGATCTCGTGCGAGACGAGCTCGTCGTCGGTCGACTGGTACGCATCGGAGATCAGCTGGATCACACCGGTGCCGGCTCGCTGCAGCGCCGTGGCGATCCCGAGCACTTCGTCGGCGCTGGCGCGCAGCGTGCCGATCTGTTGGCCTCGGGAGGTGCGATGGACGTAGGTGCGCGACGTGGTGAATCCGAGGGCGCCGGCGCGGATGGCCTCCTCGCACAACCGCGACATCGTCGCGATCTCATCGGCGGTGGCCACAGCCTCGACGTCCGCGCCGCGATCGCCCATCACATAGGTGCGCAACGCAGCGTGCGGAACCTGGGTGCCGACGTCGACCGTCCAGCGAAGCCGGTCGAGCAGGTCGAGGTACTCGGGGAACGATTCCCACCCCCAGGTCATGCCCTCGCTGAGCGCGGTGCCCGGGATGTCCTCGACGCCTTCGAGCAGTTCGATCAGGAAGTCATGTTGATCCGGCCGGACGGGGGCGAAGCCGACACCGCAGTTGCCGAGCAGGATCGAGGTGACGCCGTTGACCGATGACGGCGCCACGTCGGGGTCCCACGTCACCTGACCGTCGTAGTGGGTGTGGATGTCGACCCAGCCCGGGGTGACGAGCAGCCCGTCGGCGTCGATCTCTCGCCGGCTCGGCCCGACCGCGTCGTCGGGTCCGCAGACGGCGACGATGTGCTCACCCTCGATCGCGACATCGGCTCGGAACGGGTGTGCGCCGGTCCCGTCGACCACCACGCCACCTCGAATCACCAGATCGTGCATGCGTGAACGGTAGCCGTGCCGCTGTCACATTCCGAGAGCCGTCGTCGTCGTAGGTGTATGGAAGATGCACAGGTTCATGTCATCGGCGGCGGGCTCGGCGGTCTCGCCGCGGCGGCGTTCGTCGCGAGGTCGGGATGCTCGGTCGTCGTGCACGAACGTCGGGGCCGGCTCGGCGGGAGGGCAACCACCGACGAACGTCAGGGCTACCGGTTCAACCAGGGCCCGCACGCCCTCTACCTGGGCGGTGAGGCAGCCGCGGCGCTCCACGACCTCGGGGTCCCGATGACGGGGATCACGCCTCCCACGAACGGCACCCGGATGGTGCTCGGCGGCGACGCCCGCCTCGCTCCCGGCGGGCTGGGGTCTCTGCTGCGAACGACGATCATCGGTGCGCGGGACAAGCTGGAGTTGGCCTCGTTGATGGTGCGACTCCCTCGGCTCACTCCGAGCGACTTCGCTGGGCTGACGGTCAACGAGTGGCTCGACCAGCTGACCGAGCGAGAAAGGGTCCGAGCGCTGCTGCACGCGATCGTCCGCCTCACGACCTACACGAATGCTCCTGATCAGCTCAGCGCCGAGGTGGCGATCCGGCAGGTCCAGCTCGGTCTCGGAGACGGGGTGCGCTACCTCGACGGCGGCTGGGAATGCCTCGTGGACGGATTGGCCGGAGTCGTGATCGGCAACGGCGGTGAGCTCCGACGGGACGATGGCATGAACGAGGTCCCAGACGGCTCCGCCGTGATCGTTGCCGTTGGCGGCCCGGCCCAGACAGCGGTGGTCACGGGGTACCGATATCAGGACGGTGTCGCGGCCGAGGCCACCGTGCTCGACCTCTCGCTCCGGCACGCACCGACCCACCGCTTCGTGATCGGGGTGGACGAGCCGATGTACCTCTCCGACCACGGCAGCACGGAGTCGATGTGCCCGCCAGGCCGTGCGAGCGTTTCGCTGGCGCACTACCTGGCTCCGGGTGACGAGCCGGATCGCGAGCGGCTCCAGGCGTTCGCCCGGCACGCCGGGATCAAGTCGGATGACGTCGTCGACGAGCGCTACCTTCACCGCATGACCACCGTCTCGGCGATCGCCACGGCCTCATCGGGAGGGCTCGCCGGCCGCCCGCCCGTAGCCATCCCCGATCGTGCCGGGGTGTTCGTCGTGGGTGACTGGGTGGGGCCGACCGGCCACCTCGCCGACGCAGTGATGGCCAGCGCCCGCGCCGCGGCCGACGCGGCGATCGCTCACGTCTCGACGTCGACACGGGTCCGATGATCATCGACGTCGATCAGCAGCGCTTCGACGCCGAGCGCCGCCGGCTCACGGCACTCGCGTACAGAATGACCGGGACTCCCGACGACGCCGATGACGTGGTGCAGGAGGTGTGGATCCGCTGGCAGCGGACCGATCGGGCAGCCATCGACAACGACGCGGCGTGGCTGACGACCGTGACGACCCGGGTTGCCATCGACTGGCTGAGCTCGGCCCGGGCCCGCCGCGAGCTGTACGTCGGGCCGTGGGTGCCCGAGCCGATGCCGTCCTCGTCCGGTGGCGCCCCGTCCGCTGATCCGGCCGAGGTCGTGGCGTCGTCGGACTCGCTCACCCTCGGGTTCCTGCGCGTGCTCGAGACGCTGGAGCCGACCGAGCGGGCGGTCTTCCTCCTCCACGACGTGTTCGCGGTTCCGTTCGCCGAGATCGCCGTCGCCGTCGATCGCAACGAGGCCGCCACCCGCCAGATGGCGCGCCGAGCACGTGACAAAATCCGTGACGGACGACCCCGCCTGACGCCGCCACCGGCCGAGGTCCGGGAGTTGTCCGATGCGTTCCTGGCGGCGATCCTCGAGGGCGACGTCGCCCGGTTGACGTCGATGCTCACCGACGATGTCGTCCACATCTCCGACGGCGGCCCCGACCATCATGCGGCCCGCCGTCCGGTCCGCGGCCCCGACAAGGTGGCACGCCTGTTCGTCAACCTCGCGCGCCGGGAGTGGCTCCCGACCGACGAGTTCCACTGGGTCGACGTCAACGGACAGCTGGGTGCCTATGTCGTGCGCGACGGGGAGCCGTACCTGCTGACGGTGCTCAATTGGCGTGATCGCCAGGTCGCCGAAGCCATCGCGATCGTCAACCCCGACAAACTCCGCCATTTCCACGTCGCGTGGAGCAACGGTCAGCTGGGACTGCACCGGCCGTGAATCGGAACTCGGTGCAATTCTGAACGGAATACGTCGCAAATGCCGCGACACGTTCCGTTCGGAAGCGTCACAGCAGTGCACCGGAGAAGGATCCGTCGCCAGGCGGGTCTCACAGGGGTGGGACGGGCGCATAGCACACGGTCACAGAAATCCGGCGGATTGCGCCATTGGATCTCCGAAAAGACGCCGCTAGCATGACACGCCGGTCTGTTCGCAGGCCGAGAATTCTGTCCCTGGTGCCCGCAGCTGTGTGCTGTCGTGCCCGCCACCGGCTTGCCGGAACAACGAACGAGCGAGGAGAAGCCCCTGCCAAAGCCAAAGGAAGATGCGATCGTGCTGGAAGGCAAGATCCTCGAATCTCTTCCGAACGCCATGTTCAAGGTCGCGCTCGACAACGGGCACGAAGTCTTGGCCCACATCTCCGGAAAGATGCGCATGCACTACATCCGCATCCTCCCCGGCGACAAGGTGCAGGTGGAACTCACCCCCTACGACCTCACCCGAGGTCGCATCACGTACAGGTACAAGTAAGAGAGCAACCATGAAAGTACGACCCAGCGTCAAGCCGATGTGCGACAACTGCAAGGTGATTCGTCGCCACCGCCGCATCATGGTCATCTGCCCCAACCCGCGCCACAAGCAGCGTCAGGGCTGACAGGAGTAATCACATGGCACGTATCGCCGGCGTCGACATCCCCCGCGAGAAGCGGTTGGAGATCTCGCTCACCTACATCTTCGGGATCGGTCTGCCCACGTCGCAGAAGATCTGCGCGGAACTCGAGCTCGATCCGAACACCAAGGTCTCGAACCTGACCGAGGACGAGGTCAACCGCATCCGCTCCTACATCGACCAGAACCTGAAGATCGAAGGCGACCTGCGCCGCGATGTCCAGGGCGACATCAAGCGCAAGATCGAGATCGGCTGCCTGCAGGGCGTCCGTCACCGCAAGGGCCTTCCGGTCCGCGGCCAGCGCACCCACACCAACGCTCGCACCCGCAAGGGCCCGAAGCGCACGGTTGCGAACAAGAAGAAGGCAGTGAGGAAGTAATGGCAAAGCCGACCGCGAGCCGCCGTCCGCGCAAGCGCGACCGCAAGAACGTCAGCACGGGCATCGTGCACATCAAGAGCTCGTTCAACAACACGATCGTCTCGATCACCGACACCGAGGGCAACGTCATTGCCTGGGCGTCGTCGGGTGGCGTCGGCTTCAAGGGCAGCCGCAAGAGCACGCCCTACGCCGCGCAGCAGGCCGCCGAGAAGGCCGGCAAGGCAGCCATCGAGCACGGCCTGCGTCGCGCCGAGGTGCAGGTCAAGGGCCCCGGCTCGGGTCGTGACACCGCCGTGCGCTCGATCCAGCAGACCGGCATCGAGGTCACCTCGATCAAGGACGTCACACCCGTTCCTCACAACGGGTGCCGCCAGCCGAAGCGTCGGCGCGGTTAAGGAGAAGGACTGAGTCATGGCTCGTTACACCGGACCCAAGGTGCGCATCTCGCGCCGCCTGTCGGTCAACATCTTCGAAAACGAAAAGGGTCGCCAGGCGCTCGAGCGCCGTCCCTTCCCGCCCGGCCAGCACGGCCGCACCCGTCGCCGCAACGCCGGTAGCGAGTACCTCGCCCAGATGCAGGAGAAGCAGAAGGCGAAGTACATCTACGGCGTGCTCGAGAAGCAGTTCCACAAGACCTACCTCGAGGCTCAGCGTCAGCAGGGCCCGACGGGTGAGATCCTGTTGCGCCTGCTCGAACAGCGACTCGACAACGTCGTGTACCGCGCCGGTTGGGCCTCCAGCCGCCCGCAGGCCCGTCAGTTCGTCAACCACGGCCTGATCCAGGTCGACGGCAAGCGAGTCGACATCGCCAGCTTCCGCTGCAAGAAGGGCCAGGTCGTCTCGCTGTCGCCGAAGGCGCAGAAGATGATCGTGATCCAGCACAACATCGACACGCTCGACCGTTCGCTCGTCGGATGGCTCGAAGCGAGCGACGGCGGCAAGGCCGTGACGGTCCGCAGCCTCCCCGAGCGTGAGCACATCGACGTGCCCGTTCGCGAGTCGCTCATCGTCGAGCTCTACTCCAAGTAATCCCCGTCTCTCGTCACTCGAACACCCGGAAAGGTCCCGGCACAAATGCTCGTCATGCAGCGCCCCACCATCGAAGCTCTCGGTGAGGAGTCAGACAACCGCGGCCGTTTCGCCGTCGGCCCACTCGAGCCCGGCTTCGGCCACACGCTCGGCAACTCGCTGCGCCGTACTCTGCTGTCGTCGATCCCCGGCGCGGCGATCACCACGGCCCGGTTCGACGACTCGCTCCACGAGTTCGACACGATCCCCGGCGTGGCCGAGGACGTCACCGACATCATCTTGAACCTCAAGGACATCGTGGTCACCTCGGTGTCCGAGGAGGCTGTCACGATGCGCCTCGACGCTCGTGGCGCCGGTGCAGTCACTGCAGGCGACATCGAGTGCCCGGCCGATGTCGAGGTGCTCAACAAGGACCTCCACATCGCAACGCTCAACTCCAAGGGACGCCTGGCCATCGACCTCACCGTCGAGCAGGGCCGCGGGTACCTCTCGAGCAATCGTGAGGACGACAACCGCGTCATCGGTGTGATTCCGATCGACTCGATCTTCAGCCCGGTCCGCCGTGTTGCGTTCGACGTCGAGCCGACCCGAGTCGAGCAGGCCACGAACTACGACCGCCTCGTCATCGAAATCGAGACCGATGGTTCGATCACCGCCGCTGAGGCCCTCGCTTCGGCGGGTGCCACGCTGCGTTCACTGGTCGACCTCGTCGCCACGATGTCCGACGAACCCAAGGGGCTCGAACTCGGCGAGATCGTCGACGCTGCCGTCAGTTCACCCGACCTCGATCTGCCGATCGAAGACCTCGACCTGTCCGAGCGTCCGAACAACTGCCTCAAGCGGGCCCAGGTCAACACGGTCGGCGAACTGCTCACCAAGACCGAAGACGACCTGTTGAACATCACCAACTTCGGCCAGAAGAGCCTCGACGAAGTCAAGGCCAAGCTCGACGAGCGCGGCCTCACGCTGCGCGGCTGATCGCTGCGACGCACACAACGAAAGACGATTGAACGATGCCCACTCCACGCCGCTCCCGCCGCTTTGGCAGCTCCGCTGCCCACCAGCGCCTCATGATGGCCAACCTCGCCGCGTCGCTGTTCGCAGCCGAGGCCATCACCACCTCCGAGGCCAAGGCCAAGCACCTCCGCCCGATCGCCGAGAAGCTGATCACCAAGGCGAAGAAGGCGCAAGAAGAGGGCCCGATGCAGGTTCATCGCATCCGTCAGATCGAGGCATTCCTCGGCGACAAGGAGATGACCTACAAGCTCGTGCACGACGTGGCCCCGCGCTACGCCGAGCGCAATGGTGGCTACACCCGGATCCTCAAGATGGGTCCGCGCCACGGCGACAACGCCCAGATGGCGCGCATCGAACTCGTCTGAGGATGACGGTGGCGTGCGAGACACGCGCAACGTCCGTCTGACCGTCGCCTACGACGGCACCGATTTCCGCGGCTTCGCCGAGAGCGATGGGGTTCGTACCGTGATGGGCGAACTTCGTCGGGCTGTCGAGACCGTCGCCCGACGCCCGGTCGAACTGACCGGCGCAGGGCGCACCGACGCCGGTGTTCACGGGTGGGGACAAGTGGTCTCCGGTGAACTTCCGACAACGATCGACCTGCGCCGCCTGCAGCGCAGCATCAACGGGTTGTGTGGTCCCGACATCTCCGTCCGCGACGTCGAGTGGGCCGACGAGATGTTCTCGGCGCGGTTCTCTGCTGCGAGTCGCACCTACCGGTACCACGTCTGGAACGATCGGTCGCCCAATCCGCTCCTGGCTCGCACGACCTGGCATGTCCCCCAGACCCTCGACGTGGTCGCCATGAACACCTCGGCCGCGCCGCTGCTCGGCGAGCACGACTTCTCGTCGTTCTGCCGTCGACCGAAGCCCGGCGACGGGTTCGACGAACCGAGCCTGGTGCGCCACCTGCACGTTGCGCACTGGACGATCGTCGACGAGGGCTGGGGCGAATCGCTGCTTCGCTTCGAGATCACAGCGTCGTCGTTCTGCCATCAGATGGTGCGCAGCATCGTCGGCACGCTGGTCGACGTCGGGCTCGGTCGACGCTCGCCCGACGAAATGCCGGCCACGCTGTCGGCGCTGGATCGCAACGCCGCGGGCCAGGTTGCGCCGCCGACGGGCCTGGTGCTGTGGTCGGTGGACTACCGCGGGGAACGCTGGGACGCCTGAGTGTCGTCGGTTGCGGCGACCGGATCGGGAGCCACGAGGGGATCGCCGAGATCGATACGCGGCAGCATCGCCAACAGTTCGTCGGCGGCGACGGCGGGCGAGAACAGCCAGCCCTGGAACGCCTGACAGCCGAGCTCGGCCAGTCGATCACGTTGGTATGGCTGCTCGACCCCCTCGGCGACGCACGTCAGTTTGAGGTTGTCGCTGAGGCCGAGAATCGCCGTGGTCAGGTTCGTTGCCGCCGGATCGACGTCGATGCCCGCCACGAATCGTCGATCGATCTTGACGCCATCGATCGGGAGTTCGAGCAGGTGCGCAAGGCTCGAGTAGCCGGTGCCGAAGTCGTCGATCGACACGTGGATACCGGCGAACCGCAGCTTCTGCATGTTCGCCAACGATGCGGCACCCGGCGAGAGGAGATCGGTCTCGGTGATCTCGATCACCAGTTGGGTCGGGTCTGCTCCGGCACGACGGCAGCGCTCGAGGAACGAGGCGCCGAACGCCGCACGTGAGATCACCTTCGGATCGATGTTGACGTGCACCTCGATCTCGGGGTACCCGGAGGCGACGAGACGCGCGGCGAACTTCAGCGCCTGATCGAGCACCTGGTCGTCGACGGCCTCGGCAAGCCCCGCCATGCGGGCAAGTGGAAGGATCTCACCGACCCCGAGGACTCCCCGGAGCGGATGAACCCAACGGACGAGTGCCTCGATGGCCGTGATCGTGCCGTCGACCGCGCAGATCGGTTGGAAGAAGGGCTGGATCTGGCCGTCGTCGAGCGCGGCGCGAAGCAGCTCGAGCTGCCGCCGGCGCTCGTTGATCGCATCGACCGAGATCCCACTGGTCTCCGGGTCGGCAAATCGCTTCGCGGACATCAGGTCGTTGCTGGCACTGACCAGCAGGGCGTCGAGCACCTCGGGCCGTGCCTCGAACGCGATCGCGGTTCGGATGTCGAAGTTGACCTCCTGGCCGTCGATGTCGATCGGCTTGGCGATGTCGCGTCGGACCCGTTCGCGCAGCATCTCGACGGCGCTCGGACTCGAGGCGCGGATCGCGAACACGAACTCGTCGCCACCGAAGCGAGCGGTGATCAGGTCAGGCCAGCGGATCTGGTCGATGCGCTCGGCCACGGCCGACAGCACGGCGTCGCCGATGGGTTCACCGTAGAGCTCGTTGATCGACCGGAAGTGCACGATGTCGACGATCAAGATGCCGAGACCGGTGCCGCTCTCCATCATCGAGTGCGCTGCGCGCATGAATCCGTCGCGGTTGAGCAGGCCAGTGCGGCTGTCGTGTTCGGCGAGGAACTCGACTCGATCCCGGGCGTCAGCCAACGACGTTGCCACCTGTGCGCTGATCACGTAGCTCGCGACGACCGGGTCGTCGAGCAGGTTGCTCACCGTGAACTCACAGATCAGTGCGCTCCCGTCGGCCACCAGCACTCGGGCGTCGAGTGTGAGGGAGCCTTGGGGGTCGAGGCGTTGCGCCGCGTCGAGAATGGTGTCTCGGTCGTCGTTGTGGAGATAGTCGAGGATCGAGCGGCCGCGGACGGTCTCGGGATCATGTCCGAGCAGGCGGGTCACGGCGCCGTTGACGGAGCGGACGAGGCCTCGGTTGTCGGCGAGGATGACCATGCCGTGCATGTTCGCCATGACGGCACGCAACACTTCGGTGTCGCCCTGGTCGAACTCGAGGCGGTGACGGTCGGTGACGTCGCGAGCGACGATCACGATGAGACCCGCCAGTGGATCGGCGAGATCGGGGGAGCGATAGGTGCCGCGGAACTCGAGATAGCGCCACGTTCCACGTCCGGTGCGCACCCGCAGCATCAGCAGGTCGCCGAATGCCTTTTCCCGCACGGTGTCGAGTGCCGATGCCGCCAGGCCGAAGTCGTCAGGGTGCACGAGGTCGAGCACGTCGGTGCCGATCAGATCGACGATGTCCCATCCCAGCACGTCCGCAGCGGTGTCGTTCGCATACCGCAGGACACCGTCGGGATCCACCGCGAACACGGGGTCGGCAAGATGGTCCACCGATGGCGCGGTCGAGTTGGCGGAACTCATGTCAACTCATCGGAACGGTCGGGCACCAACTTGAGGCTATTCCCCCGAGATCTTTGCGCCGTGCCGCGGGTTGGAGCCCGGTGCCGACCGCCGTATCATTTCACGGTTCCCCGTTGCGGGATACCTGACTCTTCGACTCTCGACAGATTGATTGCGGCATGCCTACGTACACCCCCAAAGCCAGTGAGATCCAACGTGCATGGCACGTCGTCGATGCGGACGGCCTCGTCCTCGGTCGTCTGTGCACCGAGGTTGCCCGTGTTCTGCGCGGCAAGCACAAGCCGACGTACGCCCCGCACATCGACACCGGCGACCATGTGATCATCGTCAACGCCGACAAGATCGTGATGACTGCCGGCAAGGCCGACCGCACGATGGTCTACAGCCACAGCGGCTACCCGGGTGGCATCAAGTCCGAGACGTACGCTCACCTCCACGCCCGCAAGCCCGAAGAGGCGCTGCGCAAGTCGATTCGCGGCATGCTCCCCAAGGGCCCGCTCGGCCGCCAGCAGCTCCTGAAGCTCCAGGTGTATGCCGGCCCGACCCATCCGCACGCCGCCCAGACCCCCACCAAGCTCGAGATCCCGGCCGCCAAGGCCCGCTGAACGACCGATTGCATCAGAGAGACAGACACATGGGAACCGCACCGCTCACTCAGACCACCGGCCGCCGCAAGGAAGCCGTCGCCAGGGCCCAGCTCCGCCCCGGCACCGGCCAGTTCATGATCAACGGCAAGTCGCTCGACGCGTACTTCCCGACCGCCGTGTCGCAGATGGTCGTCTCCGAGGCGCTCACCCTCACCGACACTCGCGAGAACTACGACATCACGGCGTCGATCCACGGTGGTGGCGTCAGCGGTCAGGCCGGCGCGCTGCGCCTCGCCATCGCCCGTTCGCTCCTCGAGATCGACCCCGAGAGCCGTTCGGCCCTGAAGAAGGCCGGCCTCCTCACGCGTGACTCGCGCAAGAAGGAGAGCAAGAAGTACGGCCTCAAGAAGGCCCGCAAGGCGCCGCAGTTCACCAAGCGCTGATCGGGTCCGCCCGATGCAGTTCGGCACCGACGGTGTTCGTGGTGTCGCACTCACTGAACTGACCACCGAGTTCGCCATGCGTCTCGGACGAGCCGCGGCACGTGTGCTCGGCGTCGACGGCGTCACCAACGTCGTGGTCGGCGGCGACACTCGAGAGTCGACGGCGACCCTCGATCAGGCGCTCTGCGACGGGTTCGCCCTCGAAGGCATCGACGTGGTGCGCCTCGGCGTCGCACCGACCCCGCAGGTGGCGTTCGAAGCTCAACGGCGTGACGCCCTCGGCGCGGTCGTCTCGGCCTCGCACAATGTCTGGACCGACAACGGGATCAAGCTGTTCGCCCGCGGTGGCGTCAAGCTGACCGACGAGGTCGAACGTCGCATCGAGGCCGAACTCGACGCGCTTGCGGCGGAACCAGCGTCGCCGAGCGCCGAACGCGGCCGGATCGTCGAGACCGGTGCCGATCACGACGCGTACATCGCCCACGTGGTCGGCTTTCTCGAGGGCCTGGATCTCGACGGTCTGCGCATCGTGCTCGATGCCGCGAACGGTGCGGGCCACGTGATCGGCCCCGAGGTGCTCCGCGCCGCCGGGGCCGATGTGATCGTGGTGGCAGCAGCACCGGACGGCCGAAACATCAACGACGGCTGTGGGGCGACGGCGCCCGCACTCATTGCTGCTGCGGTTCTGGAACACGGCGCCGAGGTGGGTATCGCCCTCGATGGCGACGCCGACCGGCTGATCGCCGTCGATCACACCGGCAGGGTCGTCGACGGCGACCACATCATCGCCATCACGGCGAACGACCTGCGTGCCCGCGGGGAGCTGCGTGACGACACCGTCGTCGTGACGGTGATGACCAATCTGGGCTTCCGTCTTGCGATGCGTGACGTCGGCATCGAGGTCGTCGAGACCGCGGTCGGCGACCGGTACGTGCTCGAAGCGCTTGCGGCCGGCGGGTTCTCCCTCGGTGGCGAGCAGTCCGGTCATGTGATCTTCGCCGATCACGCGACCACCGGCGATGGAATTCTCACTGCGCTGGCATTGCTCGACGCCGTTCGTCGATCCGGCCGCTCGCTCGCCGAGTTGGCCACCGACGCGATGACATCGCTGCCACAGGTGCTCGTCAACGTGCGCGTCGCTCGACGCATGCCCGACGCCGCCGACCGGCTCGCCGAGGAGATCGCCGTGGCGGAACGCGAGCTTGGCGCGACGGGCCGCATCCTGGTCCGCGCGAGCGGTACCGAGCCCCTCGTTCGAGTGATGGTCGAAGCTCCCACCCACGAGCAGGCCCAGTCGGTCGCCGACTCCCTCGCCGACGCCGCCCGCCACCTCCCCGACACGTGACCACGCCCATCCGGTTGCGATGAGCGAAACCGCCGTATGCGGTCGGTTGGCTCATCGCTGGGGGGCTTGCGGGTTGCGATGAGCGAAACCGCCGTATGCGGTCGGTTGGCTCATCGCTGGGTGGGGTTTGTTGATGTGGGGGTCGGCCGGAACCGGGTGGGGTGGGGCAGTAGCCTGGTGGGCCATGTGCGGCATCATCGGCATCGTCAGTCGGCCCCCGACGCGGGAAACACCCGACGCCGCTGAGCTCCTCGCCGGATTGGATCGTGCAGTCGAGGCAATCACCGCGACGCCACCCGACATGGTGGGCGCAACTGCTCACGCCGGCGCCGTCGACGAGGCGCTGCGCGGGTTGCCCGGCGTGCTCGCACTGGTCGGGCACGTCGATGTCGTCGCAGCACTCGTCGCTCGACTCGACCGATTGGATGCCGCTGCATCGCTCATCGAAGGTCGCCTCGACACGAACGCCGACCACGTCGACGCCGACGCCCTCGAGCACGCCAACGCCGACCTGATCGACCTCAAGGACGCTGCGTGGGCCATCCGCAACGACCGCCTCCGAACCGCTCGTGAGGTCGAGGCGCTCGCCGGACGCGATGCGCCGTCGTCCGTCCTCGGCGGCTACCTCGCCGTCCAACAGGCGTTCTCCGCGATCGATCGACTCGAAGTGCGCGGCCGCGATTCCGCAGGCCTCCACGTCTTCGTGTGGGGCCACGACATCGAGCCCGAGGCGCTGGCAGGACTCGTTGCCGCTCGCGGCACCGACCCGCTGTTCCAGTCCGGTGCTGTCGTCGACGCCGGCGGATGTCTGTCGTTCGTGTACAAGGCCGCTGCCGAGATCGGTGAACTCGGCGACAACACCGCGGCATTGCGTCGGGCTTTGACCGCCGATGCGCTGCTGCGCCGAGCGTTGCAGTCGCCGACGGCGCAGGTGGCGATCCTCGGCCACACTCGCTGGGCGAGCGTCGGCATCATCAGCGAGCCGAACACGCACCCGCTCAACTCGTTCGAACTCGAACAGCCCGGTGGTGCGACACCGCCGTACGTCGTGGCCGCGTTGAACGGCGACGTCGACAACCACGCCGACCTGCGCGTCACCCATGGGCTGCGGATCGCAACGACCATCACCACCGACGCGAAGGTGATCCCGGCCCTCGTGGCACGGCACGCGACCACGACTGATCTCGCCGAGGCGTTCCGACGCACGGTCAGCGAGTTCGAAGGATCGGTCGCGATCGGTGTCGCCAGCGCCGAGGCGCCGTCGCGGCTGTTCCTCGCGCTCCGCGGGAGCGGGCAGGGGCTCTACATCGGTCTCGCCGACGACTGCTACATCGTGGCCAGCGAGCCCTATGGCGTCGTCGAAGAGACCTCGCGCTACGTACGGATGGACGGCGAACAGGGCGGCGAGATCGTCATCCTCGATGGTGCCGATGCGGGAGAACTCGATGGGATCGTGCGCCTCGCGTACGACGGCTCCGAACTCCCGGTGACGTCCGCCGATGTCGCGATCGCCGAGGTCACCACTCGAGACATCAACCGTGGCGACGCACCACACTTCCTGCTCAAGGAGATCTCCGAGGCGCCGCAGAGCTTCGCCAAGACGCTGCGCGGCAAGATCGTCGAACGCGACGGTCTCCTCCACGCAGATGTGGGCCAGCGGGCGTTGCCAGCGGACGTCGTCGCCCGGCTCGCCGCTGGGACGATCACGCGGATCCGGGTCATCGGACAGGGAACCGCCGCAGTCGCCGGGCAGAGCACGGCGGCGATCCTCGACGAATTGACGAGCGCAACGCTCGATGTCGACGCCATCACCGCCACCGAACTGTCCGGGTTCGGGATGCGGCTCGACATGAGCGACACGCTGGCGATTGCGGTCAGCCAGTCGGGCACCACGACCGACACCAACCGCACGGTCGACCTCCTGCGCTCGCGAGGTGCCGCCGTGATCGGCATCGTCAACAGACGCAGCAGCGATCTCACCGACAAGGCCGACGGTGTGTTGTACACCTCCGATGGCCGCGACGTCGAGATGAGTGTTGCTTCGACGAAGGCGTTCTACGCCCAGGTGGCCGCCGGAGCGCTCCTGTCGTGCGCGATCGCCGAGGCCACCGGCGGTGGCGATGCCCGCCGCCGCTCGGATCTGCTGACCTCGCTTCGCGAACTGCCCGACGCAATGCGCGAGGTGCTCACACGTCGGGAGATCATCGCTGACGCGGCCCGTCGGTTCGCTCCGCCCAAGCGGTACTGGGCGGTGGTCGGCAACGGCCCCAACAAGGTCGCTGCCGAGGAGGTCAGGATCAAGCTCAGCGAACTCTGCTACAAGTCGATGGCCTGCGACTCGACCGAGGACAAGAAGCACATCGATCTGTCGTCGGAACCGCTGATCCTCGTGTGCGCGGCCGGCCTCGTCGGCTCGACTGCAGACGACGTCGCGAAGGAGGTGGCGATCTTCACCGCCCACAAGGCGACGCCGATCGTCGTGGCGAACGACGGCGAGACCCGGTACCACGCTGCGGCAACGATCAACGTGCCCGCGGTCGACCCGGCGCTCGGCTTCGTGCTGTCGGCGATGGTCGGCCACCTCTTCGGTTACGAAGCTGCGCTCGCGATCGACGCGTCGGCACACCCGTTGCGGGAGGCCCGCGAGACGATCGAGCGCCTCGTCGGCGACCAGCTGTCGGGTGACGAGGTCGTCGCCCGCCTGCGCAGCGAACTCCGTCACCCGATCGAACGGTTCCAGGACGGCCTGCGGTCCGGGCTCTACGACGGCCATCTCGAAGCATCGACCGCAGCACGTCTGTACGGGCTGCTGCGTGACGTGTCGTCCGATCGACCGGTCGAGCAGTACCAGCAGCAGTCGGGCAAGGTGGGCACACCCGCGGCGTTGATCGACGACGTGGTCGCCGCGCTCACCCGTGCGATCGAGGAGCTCACGCGGCCCGTCGACACGATCAAGCATCAGGCCAAGACCGTCACTGTCGGGATCTCCCGCAGCGACGAGGACGTGATCGATCGTGCCCTGGTGCAGGCGGTGCTGGCCGCTGGCGCTGGACGCGACGTGCTCAGCTATCGAACCCTCAAGGTGCTCGCCGATCTCGATCCGGCGGTCGCGGACGTGCGCGGGTACACGCGGTACCGGATCGACGGCGACGCCATCTCGATCATCGATCGGGGAGGCATTTCCCGCGACCTGCCGAGCCGGGTCGGGCACGGGGCTGAGCTGCGAGGTACGAAGCACCGCGTCGCAAGCGAGCGCGAGGTGCTGGTGGCCGTGGGTCGTAGCGATGGACGCACGGTCGCCTTCGTTCCCGAGGTGAAGGGCGGCGAAACGACCGGGATCACGTTGCTGCACCTCGCCTTCCACGAGCGTTTGCCGGCCGAGGTCATGCGAGGCGTCCTGCAGGGCTACGACCGCCGCTACGACCGGCTGGTCGACTGGGTCACGGAGACCGAGGGCAGCTTCGACGAGTCGCTGCTGGGTGAGCTTTCTGTTGCCGAACTGCTGATCCAACCGATCTCCGACACCGCCGATCACTGGCGCCGGTGAGCCTTCGATGATCGGCATCGGCGTCGATCTGGTCGACATCGAACGGTTCCGTCGCTCGTTGGAACGCACGCCGTCGATGCGCACCCGACTGTTCACCGAGGTCGAACTGGCCTATGTCGAACCACAAGTCGACCCGGTGCCGTCGCTCGCCGCCCGCTTCGCCGCCCGCGAAGCGGTGATGAAGGCGCTCGGTGTCGGCCTCGGCGCCTTCGGTTTCCACGACGTGTGGGTCGAGCGGGCAGCATCAGGCCAGCCCTCACTGGCGTTCGCAGGGCGAGCCGCGGAACTCGCCGCGGAAGCGGGCGTCGTCGTGTGGCACCTGTCGCTCACGCACAGCGACCTGATGGCCGCCGCCTACGTGATCGCCGAGTAGCGCCAGCGGCTCGGAGGAGTCAGCGGCCCCAGCGGCGGGCGATCAATCGAAGCAGCGACGTGAGCCACGCGTCCGCGGACGCGTGACTGGCCGAGCTACGCCGCTCTCGGCACAACGACCTCGCCGGTCACGGCGGCAGTGATCAGCGCCTGGCGGTGCTTGGCAAGGAGTTCGAGCGGTTGACCGAGCTTCAGCGAACTCTCCCCGCAGCAGATCTACTGGCCACGCGGGCCGCAACAGCTTGCCGGTTGTGTTGCGGGGGAGCTCTTCGACGAAGGTGACGTCGCGGGGCACCTTGTGGCGGGCGAGCCGGGTGGCGACGAGCGAGCGGATTCCGTCTTCATCGATCGAACCGCCGGGCCGACGCACGATCCGGGCTGCCAGCCGCTGGCCGAACTCGTCGTCGGCGACGCCGACCACCATCGCGTCGACCACGTCGTCGTGGGCCAGCAGCACCTCTTCGACCTCGAGGGGGAAGACGTTCTCCCCACCGCTCACGATCATGTCGTCGGCGCGGCCGGTGACGAACAGTCGTCCGTCGGCGTCGAAGTACCCGACGTCACCGGACGACATCAGCCCGCGGACCCGATCCTTCGTGCCGCCCCCGGTGTACTCGGTGAACTGACCGTCGCTACCGACCACGATCAGCCCGGTCTCGCCCGCCGCGACGGACGCACCGCGTTCGTCGACGACCTCCACCACCGTGCCGGGGATGACCCGGCCTGCGGTGCCCGGTGCCGCGCGTAGGTCCTGCGGGGTGGCAAGCGTCGCCTGGCCCACCTCGGTCGATCCGTAGAGGTTGTAGAGGTTGTCGCCGAAGCGGTTCATCCACGCCGTCGCCACCGCTGCCGGCAGTGCCGAGCCGGAACAGGCGACGATGCGCAGCGAGGACAGGTCCCGACCACCGCTGTCGGCGGCCAGGATCCGCTGGATCATCACGGGCACGACGGCGAGCACGTTCGCCCTCTCGGCCTCGATCGCATCGAGTGTCGCGCCCACCTCGAATCGGCGCACCAACACGGCGGTCGACGCGGTCGATGCAGCGACCGTGAGCTGAGCGAGGCCCCACGCATGGAACAGCGGCGTCGGGATCACCGCGATGTCGCCTGCCTGGTAGGGAATGCGCTCCAGCACCCCCAGCGCCGACGACAGCCCGGTGGGTCGATCCCGGCGAGCGCCCTTCGGGGTGCCCGTCGTGCCCGAGGTCAACAGCACCGGGGCGATCGGTTTGCTCGGCAGCAGCGGCCGCGACGAGCCGAGGCCGCGGACGTCGTCGATCGACCGGCTGCGTGCCCGTGCCCGTGCCCGAGGCGTCGTCGGCGATCACGACGTGCCCATCGAATCCCGACGCCTCCACCACCGCCGCCAGATTGCTGTCGACCACGATTGCTCGCACGCCCTCACGAAGCAGCACCTCACCGAGCTGTGGCGCGGCGAAGCCGGTGTTCAAGTACACGCACGCCAGGCCCGCCTTCGCCGCGGCGATCGACACCTCGACGAAGTCGCGATGGTTGGCGCACAGCACGCCGAGGTGATCGCCGCCCGCGAGGCCGAGCGCCCGAAACCCCTGCGCCAGCGACGACGAGCCCCGGTCGAGATCGCCGAACGTCACCGTGCCTCGATGGTCGACGACCGCCGCCCGGTTCCGGTGCCGCACCGCCGCAGCGGTGTACAGCGCGGCGAGGCTCGGCCCCCACCGGGCCAGCGCCGCGGTGGTCGCCGCCACCTGCCTCGGGTCGAGCCAGCCGAGCCGGCGGGCGAGTCGCACGCTGTCACTGACGGCCACACCCCAATATCGCATCTCGTCGTGCATGTGTCGACCCAGCCGGGCCGATTGGGCTGGGTGATGGAACGTTCCTTTTCCTTCGGGGACGCGCCCACTGTCGGTTCGTGGGGCTCTCCGCCGGAAACGGGCGACAACGAACGGTCTACGATCCTGCGATGCGGCCGTCGGCCATCGCCATCGTTGTGACGTCGTGTCTGCTGCTCGCAGCGTGCAGCAGCTCCGGCTCCGACAGCGATGCCTCGACGTCGACGACTGCGCCGACCGTGACGACCGTCGCCACGACGACGGAGCCGCCGGCACCGTCGACCGAAGCACCATCCACCACGATCGACACCGACGCCCAGCTCGCTGCCGCCGAACAGGCCTACCTCGACGCCTTCGACGCCTACATCGCGGCGGCCCGCGACCCCTCGAACCCCGACCTCCGCGCCGAGATCGAACGCCTCTACACCGGCCCGAATCTCGAATTCGACCATCGCCCAGCTCGACTAGTTTCGTCGAGCAGAACTGGGTTGCTCGCCCAGCAGGAACGAGCCCGTCAATCCGTCGATCCTTGTGGAGCAGCCCCCGCAGTTCCGCGAGCTGGACGGGCGACCTCGTTGAACTGGTCGCATGCGAGGTCGATCGGAGCAACTTCGTCGAGACTCGGAGCCGCACCTGACGGCGGTGATGCTCTCGTTTCCGACGAGATCGTTGTCCAGCGAATTCTCGTTCGCTCTCGGCTGGTCGACGGTACTGGAAGGTCGGACGAGCGGCGAGTTGCTTGCGGAGCTCTCAAGCCCGGATGAGTGCGCGTCGTGAGACCACTGCTCCCCCTGGCTCTGGTGCGCATTGCTCTGCTTCCCAGCAGTCGGTATCGCTGGAAGCGTCCAGGCGCAGGAGACCGTCGAACCGAACGGGACCGAGCCCGCCGAGGACCCGACCCAAGCGGACAAGGGCTCGACGCCGGACCGGATGCCAGACACCACGAACTGGCGATCGACTCCGACACGCAGGGCGGCACGATCGGGGCGACGGTGAATCAGCCTGGGGACGCTCCTCGGGCGCCCGGTCCCGTCAGTTTCTCCAGCCCTGCTCGGCCGCGTTGCACACATCGCCCGGCGACGTATGGCGAGTATCCGAACGTCGTGCCCGCGGACGCGTCCGGCGGGGTCCCCGACCCGGCTGCGCAGGTCAACCGTGACAACGACGGTCGCGCCGAGGCCGGCTGGGTCCGCATCTGTGCCGGTGGTGGCACGCAGGATCCGTTCTACTGGGCGCCTGCTTCCATCGACCCGATCGACCTCGTGCCCAATGCGCTCGCCGACGCTCGAACCCGACTCATCGCGCCCCAGCCGGCCATCAACCCCGACGCCGCTGCGGGCGGCATCGTCAACTTGGGGATGTGGCTCGCCGTCAACGACCCGGGCACCACCACGGCCCGGGCGAACCTTGCCAACGTGTGGGCCCAAGTCGACGCCAACGTCGTCGGGATCACCGTCGACCTCGGCAACGGTGACACGGTCGACTGCGACGGCCTCGGCACACCGATCCCCGATGCGGCTTGGGACGAACTCGACGAAGGCCCGTGCGGCTACACCTACCGGGTGTCATCACCCGACGACGACCCCTACCAGCTCACCATCACCACCAACTTCGCCGTCACGTACCGCACCAGCAGCGGCCAGACCGGCAGCCTCGCGCCGATCGGTCGAAGCACCACGATCGACTACGACGTCGACGAGATCCAGACCGTCGGCATCTCCAACTGACCAGCGACCCCTCCAGCTGGGGATCTCCCCGGGTGCCGTGTCGGCCTCCGGCGCCGTGTCCGGTGAGATTGCCAGGGTGTCCGGTCGGCTTGTTCGGTTCGGACGATCTCCCCGGGTTGCGTGTCGGCTTCCGGCGTCATGTCCGGGGAGATCGCCAGCGCATCGCAGCTTCGAGGGCCACAACAGCGTCGCCGACTGTGTGAACGCAGCGCCACGCTGCCAACATGCTCGCCATGATCGAGCAGTACCAACAGGCATGGGAAGAACTGACGGCACCGGGGGCGCAGTTCGCGACCAAGGTGATCGAGGTGCGAGGGGTACCGATCAAGGTGTTCGAGAGCGCGCTGCCGAGCATGCGCAGCGTGTGGGAGATGGCGCGCGGGTACGGCGACCGTGACTACGTCGTCTACGAAGACGAGCACTACACCTTCGCCGAGGCGGACGCGATCATCCGAGCGTTGGCCGCTCGACTCGTCGACGTGCACGGCGTGCAGCCCGGCGACCGGGTTGCGCTGGCGATGCGCAACTATCCCGAGTGGGTCTTCGGGTACTGGGCCGTGATCTCGATCGGTGCCGCCGTCGTCGGCATGAACGCGTGGTGGACCACCGAGGAGATGCAGTACGGCCTGTCCGACTCGAAGCCCAAGGTGCTGATCGCCGACGGTGAGCGCGTCGATCGTGTCCTGCCGGTGCTCGACGCCCTGCGCGCCGATGCTCCCATGGCGCTGATGACCGTGCGCTACGACGGCGACCTCCCCGCCGGCGCCGAGCGCTGGGAGGACGTCATCGACCCTGCCACAGCTCCCGCTGAACTCCCGAACGTCGAGATCGATCCCGACGACGACGCGTGCATCTTCTACACCTCCGGCACCACGGGCTTCCCCAAGGGCGCCCAGCTCACCCACCGCGGCTCGGTGCACAACCTGCTCAACATCGTTTTCATGACCAGCGTGGCGGGCCTCGCCTCTGCCAAGGCCGGTGTGGTTCCACCACCCGCGCCCACCGACGCCAACGGCCAGCCCAAGCAGGCGGTGTTCATGGCGCCGACCCCGCTGTTCCACGTGACCGCGAACAACTGCCTCCTCCACCCGGCCACCATCGCCGGCGGACGCATCGTGTTCACCTACAAGTGGGACGCCGGTCGGGCCCTCGAGCTGATCGAACGCGAGGGCGTCACCAACTTCTCCGGCGTCCCCACGATGAGCCGCGAGCTCCTGATGCACCCCGACTGGGCCACCCGCGACACCTCGACGCTCGCCGGCATGGGCGGTGGCGGTGCGCCATTGCAGCCCGACCTCGTCGACAAGATCGACAAGTCGCTCGCGGGTGGCGCGCCGAGCACCGGTTACGGCCTGACCGAGACGCACGGCATCGTCACGGCGAACTCGGGCAGCCTCTATGTGGCCAAGCCGTTGTCGTGCGGTCGCGTGGTTCCGACCCTCGAAGCCAAGCTCGTCGACGAGAACGACAACGAGGTGCCCGCCGGTCAGCCCGGAGAGCTGTGCGTGCGTGGCGCCATCGTGATCAAGGGCTACCTCAATCGGCCCGAGGCGACTGCCGACTCGATCCGTGACGGCTGGTTCCACACCGGTGACGTCGCCACGATCGACGACGACGGCTTCGTGTTCATCGTCGACCGCATCAAGGACATGGTGTTGCGCGGTGGCGAGAACGTCTACTGCTCCGAGGTCGAAGCGGCCATCTACGAGCTCGACGGCGTCGCCGAGGCCGCCGTGTTCGGCGTGCCCGACGACCGTCTCGGTGAGATCGTCGGCGCGGCGATCGTGTTGTCTCCTGGCGCCTCGATGACCGAGGAGCAACTGTTGTCGCGTCTCGGCGACCACCTCGCGAAGTTCAAGATCCCCGAGCGCGTGTGGTTCCTCAACGACTCGCTGCCGCGAAACGCCAACGGCAAGTTCGTCAAGCGCGACCTCAAGGAAGCACTGCTCGGCGGCTGAGTCTGCGGGGGGTCGGACCCGTTTCGTTACGCTCGCTCACGTGATCCCGATCGTGACGCCGGAGGAGATGCGGGCGATCGATGCTGCCGCGCCCGAACCGGTCGACGAGCTGATCGATCGCGCCGGCCGCGCCACCACACGAGTGGCGCTCGACATGCTCGGCGGCGCTTACGGACGAGTCGTCGACGTCCTCGCCGGCGGCGGCAACAACGGCAGCGACGGCCGCACCGCCGCGATGTATCTCGAGCGTCGCGGGGTCAAGGTGCGCCTGATCGACGCCGCGATGCGCCCGCCGAAGTTGCCGCCCTGCGATCTGGTGATCGATGCTGCCTACGGCACAGGATTTCGAGGCGACTGGATCGCCCCCGAGATCGTGGGCACGAACGGGCAGCGGCCGCTGGTGCTCGCCGTCGACATTCCGAGCGGCGTGAATGCGTCGACCGGGGAGGCGGGCCCAGGCATCCTCGCCGCCGACCGCACGGTGACGTTCCAGGCGCTGAAACCAGGTCTCGTGTTCGGCGCGGGGCGCGAGTTGTGCGGCGTGATCGACGTCGTCGACATCGGACTCGACGTGTCGTCGTCGACCCAGTACCTCGTCGAGGCCACCGACGTCGCTGCCTGGTGGCCGACCCGGTCGACCGATGCCCACAAGTGGAATGGTGCCGTCCGCGTCGTTGCGGGCAGTCCGGGCATGCTCGGCGCCGGCCGTCTGTGTGCGGAGGCGGCGGCCCGAACGGGTGCGGGTCTCGTGACGCTGTCGAGCCCGGGAATCGACCCGGATGCGCGTAGCGAGATCATCCAGCGACGAATCGCGGCAGCCGAGTTCCATCACGAGGTGTTCGGCGACCTCGATCGGTTCCGAGCACTGGTGATCGGTCCAGGTCTCGGACGCGACGAGGCCACCATCGCGTCGGCGCGGGCGTTGATCGCCGATGCGACCCTGCCGGTGGTGATCGACGGCGACGGCATCTTCGCGGCGGCGTGGAGCGCCGAGGGCGCCGGGCCGCTGCTTCGGCCCCGGGGGCGCCCGACGGTGATCACGCCCCACGACGGTGAGTTCTCGCTGCTCGCCGGTCACACACCTGGCACCGATCGGGTCGCTGCTGCGCGTTCGCTCGCCGCCGACCTCGACGTCGTGGTGTTGCTCAAGGGCCCCTCCACGGTGGTGGCGGCGCCCGGAGGTGCTGTCCTCGTAGTCGATCACGGCGACGAACGTTTGGCCACCGCCGGTTCCGGGGACGTGCTCGCCGGCATGATCGGCGCGCTGCTCGCGAGCGGCGTCGCTCCCGAACGAGCCGCGGCCGGCGCCGCGTGGCTCCACGCCGACGCAGCGCTGCGCGGACCACGTCGCGGGTTGCTCGCCGGTGACATCGTCGACCTGATCCCGTCGGCGATCGAGGCGCTGTGAGCGAACCCCTCACACCGGCACGTTGGGCCTGGGTCGATGTCGACCTCGGCGCGATCCGACACAACGTCGAACACCTCCGTTCGGTCGTCGCTCCGAGCGCACTGTGGGCGGTGGTCAAAGCCGACGGCTACGGCCACGGTGCGATCGAAGTGGCGCACGCCGCGTTGGACGGGGGAGCCCAGGGCCTCTGCGTGGCGTTGGTGCAGGAGGGGATCGAACTCCGAGAGGCCGGCGTCGACGCACCGATCCTGGTGCTGAGCGAGCAGCCGGCAGAGTCCGCTGACGACATCGTGCGCTTCCGGTTGATGGCCACGGTGTACACGATGGGATTCATCGACTCCCTCGCCACGGCGGCGCAGGATCGTGGAATCCAAGGGGTGCCGGTGCACCTCAAGATCGACACCGGCATGCAACGCGTCGGCGCTGCGATCGGCGACCTCGCCGCCGTGACCGCCGCTCTCGAGGCGCACTCACCGACGCTGCGCCTCGTCGGGGTGTTCACGCATCTCGCGATGGCGGACGTCCCCGACGACGACTTCACCGACGTCCAGCTCGCCCGCTTCGACGATGCGGTTGCCTCGCTGTCGATGCCGCCCGGGGTACTCGTCCACACGGCGAACTCGGCGGGCGGTTTGGCCCACGCAGCAGCACGCCGCTCGTTCGTGCGCGCCGGGATCGCGATCTACGGGATTTCTCCTGGCCACGGCATCGACGAGTTGTGCAGCGAACTCCACCCGGCGCTGGCGCTGAAGGCACGGGTGTCCTACGTGAAGCGGGTGGGCGCAGGCAGCCGGATCTCCTATGGACTGCGCCACACCTTCGAGCGCGACACGACGGTGGCGACCGTGCCGATCGGGTACGCCGACGGGGTGCCGCGGCGCCTGTTCGAGGTCGGTGGTCACGTGCTGATCGGCGGACGACGACGTCCGATCGTCGGTGTGGTCACCATGGATCAGCTGATGGTCGACTGCGGCGACGATGCGGTCGTCGTCGGCGACGAGGTGGTGTTGATCGGGCGCCAGGACGGGCCCGGCGGGCCGCAGGTCATCCGCTCCGAGGACTGGGCCGACCTGCTCGGCACGATCGGCTACGAGATCGTGTGCGGCATCGGTGGTCGCGTGCCGCGCCATCATGCTCGTAGCATCGACGGCGCCATGTTGGGACGTGACGATGCTTGAGCTGCGCGCTGCCTCGCTCGCCGAGACGCACGGGATCGCCGCGGCCCTGGCCGGACTGTGTCGACCGGGCGACCTCGTGGTGCTCTCCGGAGAGATGGGCGCCGGCAAGACGGCCTTCGCAAAGGGCTTCGGCGCTGCGCTGGGCGTGACCGAGCCGATCACCTCGCCGACGTTCACGCTCGTGCACACCTACGACCTTCCTCCGGGCCTCGGTCACGGTGCCAAGGCGCTTCACCATGCCGATCTCTACCGGCTCGACCGCACCGCGGAGATCGCCGATCTGGCGCTCGAGGAGCTTGCCGAGTACCAAGGGATCGTGCTGGTCGAATGGGGTGACGTCGCCGATGCGCTGTTCGGCGACCACCTCGTGGTGCACCTCGAGCCGGACCTCTTCGACGACGACGAGCCCGTCGGCGACATCGAGGGGTTGACCGACTCGGCCCGGTTGATCGAGATGTCCGCGAGCGGTGCCAACTGGGCGCAGCGTTGGAGCCGGCTGGTCGAGGCATGTGAGGAGTTCCGATGCTGATCCTCGGCATCGAGACCGCAACCGAGCGCGTCAGCGTCGCCGTCGGCGGCCACGAAGGTGTCATCGGGCTGTTCGAGATCACGAAGGGTCGTCGCCACGTCGAGACCCTCGTTCCCGCGATCGAGTTCCTGCTGCGCCAGGCCGACATCGACCTCGACGAGATCAGCGTGGTTGCCGTCGACGTCGGACCCGGGCTCTTCACGGGCATGCGCGTCGGGCTGGCCGCGGCCAAGGCGATCGCACAGGCGTTGCGCATCCCGATGATCGGCATCTCATCGCTCGACCTGTTGGCCTTCCCGTGTCGCCACACCGACCGCGTGGTCGTGCCGGTGATCGACGCCCGCAAGAGCGAAGTGTTCTACGCGATGTACCGACAGGTCCCCGGCGGGCTCCAGCAGGTGTCCGAACCGACGGTCGGCCCCGTCGAGGAACTCGTCGCCGACCTCCTCGCGCGCAGCCAGGACGTGTTGTGCGTCGGTGACGGAGCAGTGCGGTACCGCGAGGAGATTCTCGACGGGTATCGCTGCGAGATCGGCGGCGACGCCCACCCCTCGGCGGCACCACTCGTCCAGCTCGCTCACGCTCGCGCCTTGCGCGAGGAGTGGGTGAACCCGCGTGAGGTCGAGCCGATCTACCTGCGGGCGCCGGACGCGCTGATCAACTGGTCGACGAGGGCCACCCGATGAGCGTGATCGAGCGGCTCCTACGACGCGACGATGGCGGCGGTCAGTCGACCATCGGGCAGTACGCGATCGAGCCGATGCAGCGTCGGGATCTCCGCCGCGGCGTCATGGCGATCGAACTGGTCAGCTACCCGAAGCCGTGGTCGCAGGCTGTGTTCGAGAGCGAGCTCGCCCAGGTGCGATCGGGCAGTCGCCGATACCTGGTTGCGCGGCGTCATGACGGGCGGGCCCGCGGACCCATCGTGGGCTACGCCGGGTTGTGGTTCAGTGGCGACGAAGCACATGTCACCAATGTCGCCGTCGAGCCGTCGCAACAACGCTCCGGCGCAGCGACCGCTCTGCTGCTCGGGCTCGCCGACGCAGCGATCGACCGCGGCTGTGTCGCCTGGACACTGGAGGTACGAGTGTCGTCGACGGGCGCGCAGGAGCTGTACCGGCGATTCGGGTTCAATCCGGCAGGCGTGCGGGCGCGCTACTACGAGAACACCGAGGACGCGATCGTCATGTGGTGCAACGACATCCAGGGCGACGACTATCGGGCGCTGCTCGACTCGATCCGCACCGAGGCCGAGCGACGGTGGACGCCGTGACCGCGTCGTTCCCCCGCGACGACGTACGAGAGGTGCCAGGCACGTCTCGTACGTTCGACGAGTCGACGCTGGTGCTCGGCATCGAGACCAGCTGCGACGAGACAGCGGCGGCGCTCGTGCTCGGCGGCTACGACGTGGTGTCGAGCGTCGTGTCTACGCAGGTCGACCTGCACGCCGACTTCGGCGGCGTCGTTCCGGAGATCGCCTCGCGCGCGCACCTCGACGTGCTCAACCCGGTGATCGCTCGCACGATCGTCGAAGCGGGCGTCGACGAGGAGCGCATCGATGCGGTGGCGTGCACCGTTGGTCCCGGCCTGATCGGGGCGTTGCTCGTCGGCGTGTCGGCTGCGAAGGCGCTGGCGATGGCGTGGGATGTCCCGTTCATCGGCGTCAACCACATGGAAGCGCATCTCTACGCTGCCTCGTTGGAGGATCCGACTCTCGAGTTCCCGCTGCTCGTCATGCTCGTGTCGGGTGGTCACACGATGCTCGTTGAAATGCAGGGTCACGGTCGATACCGGCTGGTCGGCCAGACGATCGACGACGCGGCGGGCGAGGCGTTCGACAAGGTGGCCCGGTTCCTCGACCTCGGCTATCCGGGTGGCCCCGCGATCGATCGGGCCGCGCTCGACGGCAACCCCGAGGCGATCAGGTTTCCGAGGGCGATCATGGACGACGGCTACGACTTCTCGTTCAGCGGGCTCAAGACGGCGGTCGTCAACTACGTCCGCAAGCATCCCGATGTGTCGTCCGATGACGTCGCAGCCTCGTTCCAAGCAGCCGTTGTCGACGTCCTCGTGACCAAGGCTCGTCGTGCGGCCGCCGAGGTCGGTGCGACCGGCATCGTGCTCGGTGGTGGCGTGGCCGCGAACTCATTGCTCCGCGAACAGATCCTCGACGCCTGCGAGCAGGACGGAATCCAGGGGTTCCTGCCGAGCCGGGCGATGTGCACCGACAACGCAGCGATGATCGCAGCGGCAGGCTGGCACCGCCTGCGTTCCGACGGCCCGACCCCCCTCGACGTCGGCGCCACCCCCAACCTCCGCCTGCCGTTCCTTTCTTGATTGTCGGGCCTCACCGCGGGCCGCAGCACCTCACGTCAGGTCGGCCCGACTCCGGCTCGTCGCTGGCGCTTCCCTCGCCGGCGTGCCGGGTGGTCGGCCCGACTCCGGTTCGTCGCTGGCGCTTCCCTCGCCGGCAGCGCCGAACGTGCGACGAACGTCAGCCGGACCTGCCGATACCGTTGGGGCGGTCATGTCGTTCTCGATTGGTCAGTTCGAGCTGTCGGCTCCGGTGGTGCTCGCTCCGATGGCGGGCGTCACGAACGCGCCATTCCGCGAGATGTGCCGGTCGTTCGCTCCCGGTCTGGTGTACGTCAACGAGATGGTGATGGCCACCCCCGTCGTGCACGGCAACGCCAAGACCGACCGGATGATCAGCTTCGCCCTCGACGAGCATCCACGCAGCTTGCAGCTCTACGGCAGCGACCCCGAGATCATGGGTCGCGCGGTGGCCAAACTGTGCGACGCGGGACGCGTTGATCACATCGACATCAACTTCGGATGCCCGGCCGCCAAGGTCACCCGTCGAGGCGGGGGAGCGGCGGTGCCGGCACGGCCCGAGTTGCTGCGTGCCATCCTGCGCGCGGCGGTGTCGAACGCGTCGCCCTACGGCGTGCCGGTCACCGCCAAGTTCCGCATGGGGTTGTTCGACGATTGGCTCACCCACATCCGCACCGGCGAGGTGTGCGCGGAGGAGGGAGTGGCGTCGATCGCGCTGCACGCCCGCACGGTCCAGCAGCACTACTCGGGCGAAGCGCGCTGGGAGGCCATCGCCGAACTCAAGGACGCCGTCGGATCGATCCCGGTGCTCGGCAACGGCGACATCTGGGAGGCGTCCGACGCCGTTCGGATGATGGCCGAGACCGGATGCGACGGTGTGGTGATCGGACGCGGGTGCCTTGGCCGACCCTGGCTGTTCAGCGACCTCGTCGAAGCGTTGGCCGGTCGTCCGGTGCCCGAGAGCCGGCTGCTCGGCGAGGTGTGCGAGGTGATGGTGCGCCATGCTCGCCTGCTGGTCGGCCACCTCGGTGAGAACCACGCCATGCGTGACTTCCGCAAGCACACCGGGTGGTACATGAGCGGCTACCCCGTCGGCCCTGAGGTTCGTCGTCGCTTCTCGATGGTCAAGTCGATGATGGAACTCGAGGACATCGTCGCCGGCCTCGACCCGACCGCCCGGATCGTCGATGGCGGCGAACGGATCAAGCGCGGACACACCAACGGACCGATCAAGGTGAGCCTCCCCGACGGCTGGCTCGACGGGCACCGCCGAGACGAACTGCTCCACGACGTCTCGGTCCCCGACGACGACCAGGTCATGGCCCTCTCCGGCGGCTGATGATCGAGCTGCCTGACGGATTGCGGCTGGTGCTGGCGTCGGCGTCGCCCCGCCGATCCGAACTCCTGCGTTCGGTCGGGTTGGAGTTCGACGTCGTCCCGGCAGACATCGACGAGTCGACTCACCCCGGAGAGGCGCCGGCCGCCTACGTGGCGCGACTGTCGGCCGAGAAGGCCCGTGTGGTCGCTGATCGACTCGACACGGAGGCGATCGTGGTCGCCGCCGACACCACGGTGGACGTCGACGGCCAGATCCTCGAGAAGCCCGTCGACGATGCCGACGCCCGCCGCATGCTGCGACTCCTGTCCGGACGCACGCACCTCGTCCACACCGGCGTGAGCGTCGTCTGGTTCCCCGAGCCCAGGTCTCCGGGAACCACGACCCGTGTGGTCGAGACGGCCGTGCAGTTCGTCGAGCTGACCGACTCTGCGATCGAGTGGTACCTCACGACCGGTGAGCACGCCGGCAAGGCCGGTGCGTACGGGATCCAGGCCGCAGCGGGCGCATTCGTCGAACGCATCGACGGCAGCGTGACCAACGTGATCGGCCTCCCGCTGGCGGAGACGCTCGCCCTCATCCGGGCGAGAGCAGCGTCGTGACGACGTCGGCGACGTGGCGGGATGCCGACGGCTCGATTGCCCCGAAGCGATGGACGAGACGGGCAGCGTTGACCGAGCGGATCAATTCGCACTGGACGTAGCTGACCTCGTCGAGGCCGTTGTCCCTGGTCGGTTCGATCTCGACGTGGAGTGAGAGCCCGCGAGATCGGGTGGTCAGCGGGCACGCGATCACGAAGGGAGAGTTCGCGCCGAAGGTTGCTGGTGGACCCCGTGTAGACAATCCGGAGAGACCCGACCGCCCCGGCCCGAAAAATGCCCGGTTTGTCGCGCTCAGCGCGACAAACGAGGCATTTTTCGGGGTCGTGGCGTTAGCACTCTCGGGGGGCGGTTGCTAACAGTGGGGTCGGCGGTCTAACCTTGGCACTCGCCCGGGTCGAGTGCTAACTCGTTCCGGAACATCAGACCCAACGGGATTCGAACCCGCCGTGAGCAAGCCAATGGAGGCTTACACCATGAACCTGAAGCCGCTGGATGACCGCATCGTGGTCCGGCCGAACGAGGCCGAGACGCAGACCGCATCGGGTCTCGTCATCCCCGACACCGCCAAGGAAAAGCCGCAGCAGGGCGAAGTCCTCGCCGTTGGTCCGGGCAAGCGTTCCGAGACCTCGGGCGACGTGATCCCCGTCGACATCAAGGTCGGCGACACCGTTCTGTACTCGAAGTACGGCGGCACGGAAGTCGCCGTCAACGGCGAAGACCTGCTCGTGCTCAACAGCCGCGACGTGCTCGCGGTCGTGGAGAGCTGACCGTCGCTTCGCGACCTCAGCTCAACACAACCAACACATTCGACCGCCAGAGAGGAACCCCCAATGGCAAAAGTACTGAAGTTCGACGATGAGGCACGCCGTGCGCTGGAAGCCGGCGTCAACAAGCTGGCCGACGCCGTCCGCGTGACCATCGGCCCCAAGGGCCGCAACG
Organism: Ilumatobacteraceae bacterium; assembly: GCA_963828415.1. Taxonomy (GTDB): domain Bacteria; phylum Actinomycetota; class Acidimicrobiia; order Acidimicrobiales; family Ilumatobacteraceae; genus Sva-07. The sequence continues at coordinate 592,503 of CAWHEI010000003.1, read as the reverse complement.
TGGTGCTCGACAAGAAGTTCGGCGCCCCCACGATCACCAACGACGGCGTGTCCATCGCCAAGGAGATCGAGCTCGAGGACCCCTTCGAGAACATGGGCGCCCAGCTCGTCAAGGAAGTCGCCACCAAGACCGACGACATCGCCGGTGACGGCACCACCACCGCCACCGTGCTCGCACAGGCAATGGTGTCGACCGGCATGAAGAACGTCGCTGCCGGCGCCAACCCGATGTCGGTGAAGCGCGGCATCGAGAAGGCCGTCGCTGCGGCGGTCGCGTCGATTGCCAAGCAGGCCAAGGATGTCGACGACAAGTCCGACATCGCCAGCGTCGCCACCATCTCGGCCGCTGATGCGTCGATCGGCGAAGTCATCGCCGACGCCATCGACAAGGTCGGCAAGGACGGCGTGGTCACGGTCGAGGAGTCGAACACGTTCGGCACCGAGCTCGACTTCACCGAGGGCATGCAGTTCGACAAGGGCTACCTGTCGCCGTACTTCGTGACCGACGCCGAGCGCCAGGAAGTCGTCCTCGAAGACGCCTACATCCTGCTCAACAGCGCCAAGATCTCGACGGTGCAGGCCATGCTGCCGACCCTCGAGGCCGTGATGCAGACCGGCAAGCCGCTCGTGATCATCGCCGAGGACATCGAGGGTGAAGCCCTCGCCACGCTCGTCGTGAACAAGATCCGTGGCACGTTCAACGCCGCCGCCGTCAAGGCGCCCGGCTTCGGCGACCGCCGCAAGGCGATGCTGCAGGACATGGCCGTCCTCACCGGTGGCCAGGTGGTCAGCGAAGAGGTCGGTCTCAAGCTCGAGAACGTCACCCTCGACCTGCTCGGCACCGCCAAGCGCGTCGTGATCACCAAGGACAACACCACCATCGTCGATGGTGGCGGGACCGAGGACGACATCGCCGGCCGTATCAACCAGATCAAGGCCGAGATCGAGAACACCGACTCCGACTGGGATCGCGAGAAGCTCCAGGAGCGCCTCGCGAAGCTGGCCGGCGGTGTGGCGCTGATCAAGGTCGGCGCCGCGACCGAGGTCGAGCTCAAGGAGAAGAAGCACCGCATCGAAGACGCCGTGTCGTCGGTTCGTGCAGCCATCGAGGAAGGCGTGGTCGCCGGTGGCGGCACCGCCCTCATCCGTGCCCGCAAGGACGTGCAGGTCGTCGTCGACTCGCTGGAAGGCGACGAGAAGACCGGTGCCAAGACGGTGTGGGAAGCGCTCACCGCGCCGGCCCGCAACATCGCCAACAACGCCGGCCTCGAAGGCTCCGTCGTCGTTCGCGAAGTCGAAGCTGCTGAGGGTCCGATGGGCATGAACGCCGCAACTGGCGAGATGATGGACCTCATCGCCGCCGGCATCATCGACCCGGCCAAGGTGACCCGTGCGGGTCTCCAGAACGCCGCGTCGATCGCTGCGATGGTGCTCACCACCGAGTGCCTCGTCGCCGACGAGCCCGAAGATGACGCCGGCATGGGCGGCATGGGTGGCGGCGGCATGGGTGGCATGGGCGGCATGATGTGATGACGGCCTCGGCCGTCGGATCACGCATCCGATCCTGAACAACCCGAACACCGAATCGACTGGAGCCCCGAGGGAGACCTCGGGGCTCCGTCGCGTCTGTTGCCGGGGTCGCCCGCGCCTCCCCGAACCAGGTCGAGCGTCATGCCTCCCAACGGCACTCTTGCAGCAAAGGCCGACCGGCACTTCGGGGGCAGTCAGCTGGCTCGCTCGGTGGCCTCTCGGAGCCACTCGACGACCTCGTCGTCGATCTCATCCGGTCCGTGAAGCTCCAGGTGGTGCATCCAGTGACGCGTGGCAGGATGCACGACCTCCTTGAACCGTGCCGATCGGTCGTGTCGCCCCAGTGCGATGGAGAGCACGACCTCTGCGTCGGCGTTCTTCAGGTACTGGCCAGGGAGCCAGAGGTAGGCAAAGCCCCTTCTTCGCCGGAATGCGATCTGGCTCTTCGTGGTCCGGACCTCGAACGGCCCGAGGTCGACCAGGCACGAGCGGACCTTGTTGTAGACGGACGCGGCAACTGGGTGTCCGTCGAGAAGGTCCTCTGGCTCCACGGCCACATGCTTCCACGATCCCCGTGCCACCTGCCGCCGGGTATTCAGCGCTGGGTGCCGACGCCGCCCTCGACCGACTCGGCGAGCCTTGGGAGAACCTCGTCGCGCCATCCCGGCCCCATGGTGTCGAATGCGAATCGGTGTTGCGGGTTGTCGAGATCGAACCCGCTGTGTTCGAGGATGAGGCGGGTTCCGTTGCCTTCCGGTGCGAGGGTCCATCGCAGTGTCCAGTCGGTGAAGCTGTAGACGAGCAGTCGTTCGTCTTCGACTTCGAGCATCTTGCATGCAGCGTTACCCCACCCGGGCATCTCGAGCAGGAATTCATGGCCGACGGTTGGCTCGATGTCTCCGGGGACCCACCACTTGGCCAGGCCTTCGGGGGTGGAGATGGCGGTCCAGACATCTGCCGGGGTGGCAGCGATGAACTGGTCGATGGTGACGGTCTTGGTGGTCATTGTTGGTTCTCCAGGATGTTGGCGAGATCGCTGAGCCGGTCGCGCCAGTAGCGCTCGAAGGGGTGGAGCCATTCGTTGAGTTCAGCGAGGGGTTCGGGGTTGAGGTGGTAGTGGCGTTCGCGTCCGCGTTTGACCCCGACGACGAGCGAGGCCGCTTCGAGGATGTGTAGGTGCTCGGACACTGCGGGTCGGCTCAGGTCGAACTCGGCAGCGAGGGCCCCAGCGGTGCGGGGACCTTCGGCGAGCAGCAGGAGCAGTTCTCGGCGGACGCCGTTGGCAAGCGTTGCAAAGATTTCATCAGCTGCCACACGACGACGATACGTCGGAGATCTCCGACGTGTCAACTATTTCCGACATATCTACTCTCGAAGCCGAGGCCCAGCTCGATGTACTCAGGGAGCCCCACAACGCCGGCTGGGCCTGCAGTTCAATGAATCCAGTATCGACGTAGCGGGACACCATCGATGTGGATGATGTTCTCGAGGAGCCCGCCATTGGCCTCGATCGCCTTCGCAGAGCCAACGTTGTGGTCGTCGCACGTCACCAAGACCTGTTGAACACCCCCGGCTCGAGCCACAACGAGACTCTGGCGCAAGATCTCGGTGGCGTACCCGAGGCGACGATGACCGGGCCGAACGGCGTAGCCCACATGGCCACCCTCATTCAGCAAGTGTTCGTTGAGTTCGAAGCGAATCGACGATCGCCCGACCACGACTCCGTCGACTTCGGCCAGCAACCATGTCGACTCCACCCAGTCGAGGTCGATCGAACGACCGTGGCGCTGATCGTCGACCATCCTCACGAACTCACCAAACGTCTGGCCCGGTCGCAAGAATGCAAACACGAAATCCTCGACTTCGAGCTCGCGCTGCGCTGTCAGGACGTCCTCTTCATCGCCCAGGTGCGGCGGACGGAGGCGAAGCGATGACACCTCACCATCTTCCCCTCAATGGGGTAGTCGCCGGCAAGTAGGTATCGCGCAGCGATGGGGGGATAGAGACGAAGCGTCCCCGAACGCCGGCTGGTCGACCGGGCGTTGGGTCAGGAGAGGCGTGTTCCGATTCGGACGATCTCGTCCAGGTCACCGGGAGCCGGATCCCACGGCAGACGTATGGATCGGTCCCTGGCGGGCTGGTTCTTGAACCGAGGGACGACGTGAACGTGGAAGTGGAATTCGGTCTGCCACGCGTCGGGGCCGCTGCAGTTGAGCAAGTTGACACCGTCGGCGCCCAGTCGGTCCTTGGCCCGCCGGGCGATCTCCTGGGACAGCAGCGCGCACGCTGCGAGGTCGTCGTCGGCGACGTCGAGCAGATCTGACGCATGTTCTCGCGGCACCACCAGCGCGTGGCCCTCGGTCACCGGGTTGATGTCCATGAACGCGATCGCACGGTCGGTCTCGGCGATCGTGGTCGACGGGATCTCACCGGCGACGATGCCGCAGAAGGTGCAACCAGGCTTCACCTGCACGGGACGGACTGTATTCCCACCGTGGGGGAGCTGCCGCTGAACTTTCCCGAGCGCGGACCCGACTGTCCCTCACCGCCGGCTCAGTTGGAGGGCCAAGCGGCGAGGAGATCTCGCGCGATTTCGTCGCGTCTCTCGGGTGAGAGGGCGTGGCCGTCCTTGAGGTAGCCGAAGACGTCTGGGCCGCGCCGGTCGGCCGGCTGGTCCGACATGCGGGGAACGACGTGCACATGCAGATGGGCGAATCCTTCGGCCTCCGCGAACAGCATGACGTAGGTCTTCGCACACCCGGTGACCGAGCGCAACGCCGCCGTTGCCTTGCGGAGCAGATCGCCGAGCGCGAGTGCCTCCTCGGCGGTGAGTTCATCAAGAGCGCGGACATGGCGAAGTGGCACGAGGACCAGCCAACCGGCGAGGCTCGAGTTGAAGTCGTGCGCCACCCGCCAACCGCCGTCACGGACGAACCGCTCACGGAAGGGTGCGTCCGGACCCGCCTGCTGACACGCATAGCAATCACCCGGCATCGAAGCAGTCTTGCCGACGGTGCGGCCGTGCACCGCCGGAGCAATGCGAGTAGGCGCAGCTATCCGTGTCGCCGCACGCCGGGTTGCTGTCGGTGATGTCGATGGGCCATCCCGCACGCACGGACCGCGTACCGTTGGAACGATGCCGCACTATGTGCCCCGAGTGTCGGCTGAACGCGTCGAGCAGTTGCGTCGCTGGCATGAAGACGTGTCCTCAGAACTCCACGCACGCCCCACTGCCGACATCGAGTATCTGGGTCTACAGCTACGCATTCCGCAGGGCGTGTTCGCTCCGACGCCCACATCCGACCTCCTCGGCAACCTCGTGACCGATCATGCGGCGCCTAACCTCCGGGTGCTCGACATGGGCTGCGGGGGCGGGGCCAACGCCATCCTCGCTGCCAGGACCGGCGCCACCGTGCTCGGGGTCGACGTGAACCCCGCCGCCGTAGAAGCATCGCGGGCGAACGCCGCTCGCAACGGCGTCGCCGATCTCACGAATTTCGCCGTCAGCGACCTGTTCGATGCTGTCGAGGGCGACTTCGACCTCGTGGTGATCGACCCGCCGTTCCGTTGGTTCTCACCGCGCACGATGCTCGAACGCGCCTTCACGGACGAGAACTACGCGACCCTCACCGCATTCCTTCACGACGTGCCGGGCCGGCTGCGACCGGGCGGAGCGGTGCTGCTGTTCTTCGGCACGAGCGGTGACGTCGAGTATCTCGATGAGCGCATCAGCGCCAACGGACTCCTGAGCGCCACGGTCGCCGAGCGGACCATCACCGTGAGAGGCGAGATGACGACGTACTTCGTCCGACGTCTGACGATCAGCTGAGCAGATTTCCCGTCGAGCCTGCCGGGCACCGAGAACAGTCCAGCCGATCCAGAGTGCCCCCGACCGCCGCGTCGGGCGTCAGCCGAACCCGATGTGAGTGGCGACTGGCCGCGTCGCCGACTCGTAGTAGACCAGGCATCGTGTTCGAGCGTCAGGAGTTGCCCTCATCGGTCCGGTACGGCCCGCTGGGTTCGGTGCGGACGATCTACGAGTTGCCGAATGGACGCCGGTGTGTCGTCACATTCGCCAACCGCGGTTCTGATGCTCTCACTCCGATCCGGAACGATCGTGGGGAGCTGTGGATCGGTCACCTCCTGCGAGACGACGCCGAGCCGACCCACTTCGACGACTGGGAGCGCGAATGGGTGCCAGCGGAACTTCTGCGACCGGTGGGCGAGCTGAACTGACCGGTTCGAGCCGGTCGCGCGCAACGCACCGGAGCCTCATCTACCTCCGGTTCGGTACTCGCCACGTTGGACGTGTCCAGAGCGTGCTGATTGCCGTGCGGGGTACGTTCGCGGGATGCGAGTCAGATATCAGGTCATTGCTTTCGATGCCGCAGACGTTGAATCCGAGAGTGCGTTTTGGGCTGGGGTACTCGGCGGCGAGATCGACCGTGACGACGGTTGGCACATGGTGATCGTCGACGGCGAACCACGCATTGGAGTGCAGCACGCACCGAACCACATCCCGCCGGACTGGCCCGACGGGACACCCCAGCAGCAGGTCCATCTCGATCTGTGGGTCGAGGACTTCGACGCTGCGCACGAGCGCGTGACACAGCTCGGTGCTCGTGTGCTTCAGCCGGCTCGTGGCGCGACCGAGGGAGATGACTTCCAGGTGTACGCCGACCCTGCCGGCCACCCTTTCTGCCTGTGCTTCATGGTCGGAGGTGTGCGCTACCCCGACGGCCCCATCAGCTGACGGATCGCCAGCGCTACGCGCCTCGGGGCCATCCGGTTCGCCTCGCCCGCTGAGCGCCTGGAAGCATCCCCGAACGCCGGCTCGACGCCGCTGGCCCAGCGGCGCTTCGGGGGTCTCGATCGGCAAACATGGACTCCCACAACCAGGAGGAGTGCGGTCGATGAGCCGACATGTTCAAGTCACGTTCGATGCCCACGACCCACGAGCGCTGTCGTCGTTCTGGCGCGACGTGCTGGGCTATGTCCACCCCGGCCCGCCGGGAGTCGACGTACCGGAGGACGGTGATCCGCTCGCGGCATGGGACGATTTCCTGGCGAGTGTCGGTGTGCCCGAGAGCGAGCGCAACACGAGATCGGCCATCGAGGACCCGGACGGGCACGGACCTCGGATCTTCTTCCAGCAGGTGCCCGAAGGCAAGGTGGCCAAGAATCGCGTCCACCTCGATGTTCGTGCGGCTCCCGGCCTGAGCGGAGATCAGCGAATGGCAGCGCTCGAGACCGAATGTCTTCGCCTCGTCGCGATCGGAGCGACGCGGCTGCGTCGGGAGGAGCCCGCCCCACCGATGAGCGCCGGATTCATCGTGATGGCGGATCCTGAAGGAAATGAGTTCTGTCTCGACTGACCATTCACGAGTGTGAGGGCCGGAGACCGTAGATCGGTACTCATGGCTGTGTCTCCTTCTCGGGCGTAGTCGGCCATCGGTTCCTGGATCGTGATTCGGGGCTCGATGCGTCCGAGCAGACTGCACGGAATGGGTGCACTTCGCAAGCGCGTCGAGCGGACAACACACCCGATCTTGACTTCCAGCGCCTCCTTGCGGACGTCGCCGCACTGCCTCAGATCGCCGGTGTGCCTACACCGGACGAAGGCGATCTACGAGCTCAGAAAGTCGGAGAGGTTCTCCAGCGACGAGGTCATTCCTGCCGAATGGTCCTCAGCAGAGATGCCGTCCGGCACGTCGTCTGCCGTGAACTCGACCAGGGTCCCGTCGTGCGTTGCGTACACAGCCCACGTCATCGTCATGGTGCCCGCATACGCCGGGTCGTTCGACACGAAGTCGACTGCTTGGACCACTCGGTCGTTCCGCACGATGTCGACAAATCGGGCCTCGACGATGTCGGAGTCGGCAGAGCTCTTCGCTGCAGCACCGGGCGGATCGTCGTAGGTCAGGATCAACCTGTAGGAGCCACCAGGTGCTGGATCGAATCGTTCGAATTTCCCCGTCATCCCGGCGGGTGGCAACCACGTCTCGACAGCGATGCGATCGACGAGTGCGTCGAAGACGCGTCCCAGGTCGGCGCTGATGACTCGCGAGGCGCGGTCCCGTCGAGCCACGTCCTGGATGCTACGACGCCGTTGGCTGGGGCCGTGTGGTCATTTACATCAATCTGATTTGATGTGAATGGTGGACGCGACTACGGTTCACTGGGTGGGTTCGAGTGATTCGGTTCCGTTGGCGGTGGATGAGCCGCCACCGTTCGTGCGGCTTGCGTCGCATCCGGTGCGTTGGCGGTTGCTACGCGAGTTGGTGCGCAGCGATCGGGCGGTGAAGGAGCTCGTGGCGCTGGTCGGTGAGCCGCAGAGTCTCGTGTCGTATCACCTGCGACTCCTTCGTGACGGCGGGCTGGTGACGACGCATCGGAGTTCGGCTGATCGTCGCGACAGCTACTACTCGATCGATCTCAACGCCTGCAGCGATGCACTGCAGATGACCGGCGCAGCGCTGCACCCGGCACTGCGACTTCAGCCACCGAGTGTGACGATGCCGCCCACTGGTGCCAACCGTCCGCGGGTGCTGCTTCTCTGCACGGGCAACAGCGCGCGATCTCAAATTGCCGAAGCGCTGGTCGAGGAGATGTCGGGCGGAATCGTCGACGCCGACAGCGCCGGCAGCCACCCCAGGCCGCTGCACCCGAACGCAGTGCGCGTGCTCGCCGAACGTGGGATCGACATCGCCGCCAACCGTTCCAAACACGTCGACGAATTCGCCGGTCAACAGTTCGACACCATCATCACCCTGTGCGACCGCATTCGCGAAGTCTGCCCACCGTTCAGATCGCGACCCGACCAGATTCATTGGAGCATTCCGGACCCGTCACTCGAAGCGGCGACCAACGAACTCACCTACCCCGCGTTCGAACGCACCACCAACGAACTGGAACGACGCATCGGCTTCCGCCTCCATCTACTCGCCCGTGACTCGAACAACAGGAGAACCCGACATGTCAAACGATGAACTCGTCAGCGTCCGATACCTCGTGAACGACGTCGCCGAATCGGTAGCGTTCTACACCGAGCATCTCGACTTCGAGATCCTCAACAACTTCGCCCCGGCGTTCGCCGACGTCAAGCGAGGCAACCTCCGGCTGCTGCTGTCCGGACCGACGAGCTCGGCCGGCCGTCCCATGGACGACGGGACCACACCCACCTCCGGTGGATGGAATCGGATCCATCTCATCGTCGATGACATCGACCGCGAATTCTCCCGACTCACCGACGCCGGCACCTCGTTCCGGAACCCGATCGTCGACGGACCCGGCGGACGACAAGTCCTGCTCCGGGACCCCTCCGACAACTACATCGAGCTGTTCCAACCCGCCGGCACCTGATTCCCAGCCCCGATCGTTGGCTACGCCAACGTCGCCGCCGAGGTCGAGCGAGTCGCATCGATGTTTGTCCATGGAGCCGACCGTGTTCGACGAGGTGGCCCGGTGGGCGAGCGACGACCTCGGCTACGTCGTGGCCATCGAGCACTCACGCGTCAAGCGCTCGCGTTGCGACGTTGCGGGTGATCTCGTCGAGGTGGGTTTCCCGAGTGTCGCAGCATCCGCCCCAGATCTCGATGTGCGAGAACTCCTCGGCGATGACATTGCTCGCAAGCCGGCCCGGGCCGCGGCACGGGCAGCACCGACGGCGGCGGCCCGCACAACGATGCAATCTTCCGACGCCGTACGTGTTCGGGGGGCGCTCCCGCAGCTGATCTGCAAAGTGCTCCGTGCAGCCCATCTCGGTCGTCCGGCGCGAGACGCTTGCAAGCTGCCCACGTGCGGGTCAACATGGATCATGACCACGTCGACCGTCAACTGTGGGCTCGACCAGCTCGGGACCCTCTTGCGCGCTGTCACACCTGGGGACGCAGCCCGACCGACGCCGTGTGCGCAATGGACCGTGGCCGACCTGAGTGACCACATCGTCAACAGTGTCGTCGGCATGGCAATCATGGCGCGCGGCGGCCGACCCGACTGGGCGGACTCGACCCATCATGACGACCCTGCGTCAGCGCTCGACCAGCAGGGTCGGGCGCTGGTCGAGGCGCTCGATGCCCCCGGCAATGAGTTTCCGGAAGGGATGGCCGCCGCGGAACTCGCTGTTCACACTTACGACCTGGCGACCGCTCTGGGCGGCGCGACCGCCGACCTCGATCCCGAGGTGGCCGAGGTAGGTCACGCGTTCATGACATCTTCGATGACCGACGACATGCGCGGCGATGCGTTCGGCCCCGAGCAGCGCGCGCCCGCCGATGCCGACGCATATCAACGCCTCGCCGCCTTCGCCGGCCGATCCGTGTGATCAGGCACCGAACGGGCCGTCCGCGGCCGCTGTCACAAGGCGCTCGCCCAAAGTGTCCCCGGCCGCCGGCTCCAGGACGGAATGGGTCGATGGCTAAGCGAGTAGGTCCACGACGAAGTCAACGAGTTCGACGTGCGACGGACTGTATTCGCACTCGATGGAGCCACCGCTGACGTTTCCCGAGCGCCGACCCGACCGTCCCTCACCACCGGGACGGGCTGCCGCATCTGGGCGCTCACAGACTGGCAACGATGAGAATGTGACTGGAGCTGCCGAGCAGGCTCGGCTCGGACTCGACGCTGCCGATTGCTCCCAGAAGAATCGCACGTCGCTCCTCGTCATCAAGCCAAGCTGCGAGATCGGGCATGCCAGACGTCGGCCCCTCGATCGCCACGACCTTGCGAACCTGGCAGCCGGCGTCGACGAACTCGCCGTCGAGTTCATCCGGATGATGAAAGTACGCCGTCGTGAACCACCCGGGCACGAGATCGGCGTTCTCGTGGCGTCCGGTGGCGAGATCCGTCTCGACGATCCGTTGGAAGCGGTCGTCCAACAAGAAGCCGGCGCTCAACCCGTCGAGCGTCGAAGCGAATCGCGAGATCACCGCCGCCAGGATGACACCAGAAGGTCGCGCCACTCGTGCTGTTTCCCGAAGTGCGCGCACCCGATCGTCGCGATCGGTCAGGTGATACAGCGGACCCAGCAGCAGCACGGCATCGAACGAGTCATCATCGAACTCGAGTGATCGGGCGTCACCAACAACAGCAGAATTCGCGCCTGCCTGTCGGGCCTGGTCGACATGCAGCGGAACCGGATCGACCAGGACCACGTCGTAGCCAGCCTCTATCAGGGGCACTGCGTAGGCGCCGGTGCCCCCGCCGACATCGAGAATGCGTGCTGGTGGACCTGGCAGGAATCGGCCCAGCAGTTCGCGTGTCCTCAGGTACTCCAGACGACTGGTCGTCTCCAGTCGTGAACGTTCACGTCCTCGGTCGTAGTACGCCAAGACCTCGGAATCCAGGACCGGCTCGTCACTCATGACTCCAGTGTGGCCGACCACCAGAAGCCGGCGGAGCGGACTATCCCCAGCCGCCGGCTCGGGGAAGGACATCGCTGGCCGCAACGGTGAAGTCGTTGCCCTCCAACACGATCGCCGTCATCGCACTGTCGGTGCCAGCAGCGTGGCGCTCGCCGGCGACCCAGTAGGCGGCCAGTTGCGCCGCGATCGCAACTGGCACGTCATCGTCACCTGAAACTCGATCTTCACCGTCCCAGCCTGACGAGCGACGGCGCAGCATGACCACGTACGAAGTGTGCCCGCCGAACGCCCTCCGGGTCGAGATGGACGTCGGTGCGCGGGTTGGGAACGACACCATCGGTTCAGCGGTCTGCGAGTCTGGTGAAGATGACCGGTATCGATGTACTCGTCGCCGTCAGCATCGCTGTCGGGCTGGTTGGTGTCGTGGTGCCGCTGCTTCCTGGCGCCTTGCTCGTCTGGTCGGCCATCGTGGTGTGGGGCTTCAGCGTTGGGACCGCTACAGGTTGGGCTGTCGTGGGCGTTGCGACGGCATTGATCGCCGCCGGCCAGATCGTCAAGTACACGATCCCCGGCCGACGGTTGCGTACCGACGGGGTTCCCAACCGCTCGCTGGTCGTTGGCGGGATGGTGGCCATCGTCGGGTTCTTCGTCGTTCCGGTCGTAGATGTTCATCGGCTTCGTCCTTGGCATCTACGCATCGGAGGTCCAGCGGGTCGGCGCACGGATGGCGTGGCCTTCGACCCAGGCAGCATTGCGCGCCGTTGGTGTTTCGATGCTGCTCGAGTTGACCTCGGCTCTGTTGGCCGCTGTCGTGTGGATCATCGGGGTATCCGCCACCTGAACCGCGCCCGGTCGCGCGAAGGTGCGGAGGGCTTGACGCCGCCATGGATCGAGTGCCGCCGAACGCCGGGTACAAGACGCTGCCACCACAAGCCGGCGGATTACGGGAGCCGCTCGCCCGCGGCGCAGGCCTCGACGAGCAGACCGAATCGCCGCTCGCGCGTCTCGGGGCGCTTCGCCTCGCTGATCCAGAAGGAGCGCATCTTGCGGTAGCTCGGCGGCGTGGAGTCCCAGAAGGCGGCTGCGTTCGGGTGGTCTCGGCGCAGGCGCTCGTCGAACTCAGGCGGCAGCTCGCTGGGCCGCTTCGACGTCGAGTACGGCTCCTCGCTTGTGTCGCGTGCGGCGAACGCTCGCCGTCCGGCCTCGGTCATGCGGCCCTCGGCCTCGAGCTCGGCCACGAGCGCGACGTTCACGGCGCTCCAGCGGCGGCTCTTGCGTGGCGTGAACCGCTGCATGTGGCGTTCGCCGTCGATCGAGCGACTCTGCCCGTCGATCCAGCCGAAGCACAGCGCCTCGCGCACGGCGTCGGCCCATCGGAGCGAGGGCTTGCCCGTGTGCGTCTTCCAGTAGCCCACCACGCACTCCGTCGCCGTCGCGTGATGGCGCTCCAGCCAGTCGCGGAACTCGTGCGGAGCGCGGAAGAAGATCGGCTCGCCGTCGAACACGCCGGTGAGGCTATGTCGACGCCTGCACGACGACCTTCATCGGATATGGCGCCGGACCGCCACCTTGTTCGAGGACGCCAGGCTCGGCTTCGCGAAGCAAACTCACGGTTCTCCCATGGCTCACACTCCGGAGGGTCGGCGCTTCAGCGTGTTGTTCCGGCGCGCCGAGTCAGGGAGCGATCTCGAGTCGGTGGATCAGGCCGTCTTCGAGCCGGAAGCGGTACCGGAGGTCGGCTTCGCCTCCGGGGAAGTTGCCCGACAGATGGTTCGACACGATGTAGCTACCGTCGCCGTCATCCGCGACGCCGGTCAGGGTCCGGGTGTAGGTGTACTCGCTGGCGGCGTTGTCGAGCCACGACCGGATCTCGTCAGTGCCGCTGTGAGTGCGGCCGTCGTCGACGACAGTGGCGTCGGCGCTGAACGTCGCCAAGGCGGTGTCGGTGTCGCGCTGGTCGTGAGCGCGTTGATAGGTCTCGATCAGTTTCGGCACGTCGGTACTCATGGCGGTCTCTCATTCTCGGCCGTAGGCGGCCATCGGTTGGTGGTCGTGGCGCAGCGGCTCGACGCGCCCGAGCAGATTGCCCGGAATGGGCGCACTCTGCAAGCGCGGCGAGCGGACAACACAGCCCATCTTCACTTCCATCGCTTACCCGCGGACGTAGCCGCACTGCCCCAGATCGCCGGCCGAGGGACCCCGCGTCAGTGCCGAGTGTCGGGCGTGCCCGCGGTCCGCTGCACCTGCTTCACACGAGAGCTGGGCACGAGCCACATGGTGCCCCCCAGGACCACGGTCGCAATCACACCGACGTAGATGACGAGTCCCCAAGGAGCATCAAGGTCGAGGAGGCTGACCGTCGCGCTGGCGGCAACGAGAGCCACAAAGCCGAGCAGCGATGCAGCGAGCTTCCAGCTGCGGTTGGATCGCCGTTCCTCCGAGCCCTTCACAACCGCAAGCGTAGATCGAGAGTGGACCTCGCCTCGCCATGAGAAATGTCACCAAACGCCGGGAGGATCGGACTGATGAGCCGCGAGGGACGGCAAGCTGGTTCTCGTGGGTCGCCCGGCATCGGACACGGGACCTGGGTCTGCGAGCATGAAGCCATGCGCTATCGACGACTGGGCCGTACCGCCCTCCAGGTGAGCGAGCTGTGTCTCGGCACGATGAACTTCGGGCCCCAGACGCCCGAGGACGAATCGTTCGCGATCATGGATCGTGCAGTCGAGCTCGGGATCAACTTCTTCGACACGGCGAACCGCTATGGCGGTGACAAGGGCGCCGGCGCCACCGAGTCGATCATCGGACGTTGGTTCGCCCAGGGTGGCGGCCGGCGCGACAAGATCGTCCTGGCGACGAAGCTGTTCGGAGCGATGTCCGAGTGGCCGAACGACGGTCGGCTGTCGGCGCGTCACATCCGGATGGCCTGCGAGGACAGCCTGCGGCGGATGCAGACCGACCACGTCGATCTCTACCAGATGCACCACATCGACCGGACCGCCCCGTGGGAGGAGGTCTGGCAGGCGATGGACACGCTGGTCCAGCAGGGCAAGATCACCTACGTCGGCAGCAGCAACTTCGCCGGATGGCACATCGCTCGGGCGAACGAAGCCGCCGATCGCCGTCACACGCTCGGCCTCGTCAGCGAGCAGAGCCACTACAACCTCCTGGTGCGGACCGTGGAACTCGAAGTCCTCCCGGCATGCCGCGAGTACGGGGTCGGCGTGATCCCGTGGAGCCCGCTGTCGGGCGGGTTGCTCGGCGGCGTACTCGGTGGCTCCGACCGCGCCCGCCGCCAATCCCCACAGGCGCTCAAGCGGATCGACAAACTGCGCCCACGGCTGGAGCAATGGGAGCAGTTGTGCGCCGAGCTCGGCGAGGAGCCCGCAGCGGTGGCGTTGGCGTGGCTCCTCGCCCAGGACGGCGTGACGTGCCCGATCATCGGTCCGCGCACTCTGGACCAGTTGGACGGTGCCTCGCTGCGCTCGCTCGAGATCACCCTCGCTCCGGACACGCTGGCATCGATCGACGCGATCTTCCCCGGCCCCGGCGGAACCGCGCCCGAAGCGTACGCCTGGTAGCCCGACCGCTTGCGGAGTCCGCCGGCGTGTCACTGGCACCATGCGAGCGTCTCCGTCGATCACTTGGACCACACTCACCATTGACTGCTCCGACCAGCGGGGACGCCAAGCGAGGTGAGGCACTTCAAAACCTCGTGGACGACCTCGACCCAGCCGTCAGGTCATCCGAGATCTGAGAGGCGACGAGGCTCGGTATCGCAGCGCGACGGCCCCCGACTGGAACTCATGGCGGTTCACCAGTTCGAGCTGGATGCGGTCGCGCAGACCGGCGAGCAACGTCGGCCCGTGGCCGGCAAGAACCGGCTGCACGAGGAACTCGTATTCATCGATCAGTCCCAGATCGGCCAACGCGAGGGGGAGGGTCACGCCACCCACGAACAGCCCTTCGCCTGGCTCCTGCTTGAGTCGCTGAACGGCTTGTCCCACGTCGCCTTGCACCAGCTCGGCGTTCCAATCGACCTCGCTCAGCGTGCTCGAGACGACGTACTTCTTCGCCGGGTCGATGGTCTCGGCGAACGGGATCTCCCACGGTTCCATCCAGTCGGGCCACGTGCCGGTGGTCGGTCGCCGCCATGCCGACTCCATCATCTCGTAGGTCACCCGCCCGAACAGCAAGGCATCGGCTCGCCCCATTTCAGCGGTCCAGTAGCGCATCGACTCCTCGTCCGGGGCGACGCCTGCCTCGTGATGGACGCAGCCGTCGAGCGTGATGTTGATCGCGTATCGAAGTGGTCTCATCTCGTTGCTCTCCCGACGTCAATTGGGGCGTTGGCACGGCGGCCACCGCGTGGTTGTTGCTCTGTAGAGACGATGGCTGGTCGATGAATTCATCGAATCGCCCGCGCGTCCGTCGCCTCCGTGTCGGGTGCTACCCCGTCGATCGGTCCGGCCGGAAACCGGCGTGCGAGCTCGCGGCTGATCTCGATCTGCCGAACGAGAAAGGCGCGCTCGTCGAGACGTTTCCGGCGAAGCCAGCCGGTGACCTCGTTGTTGCATTTGCTCGAATTGCACGAGCCGCAGGCAGGCACGACATTGTCGAGCGTGTATCGGCCGCCGCGCGACAGCGCCAGCACACAGTCTCGTTGCATCGGCGCCGTCGACTCGCCGCAGTAGGCGCAGCCGCCCCACGCCGCCTTCAGTGCTTCCCATTGGTCCCCGGAGAGGTCGTTGTCGGCGCGATCCATGCGTCGCTTGCGCTTCTTCGCGGCTCGTGCCCGGCGCGTTCCGTTCCCGGCCATCGATCGTCGTCTCAGCGCGAGCGGCGCGCCGCGATCTCGGCCAGTTCCGAGTGGGAGATCTCGCCCATGAACAGCGAGCGGATCGCCCGTCCGAAGGGACGACGCGGCCACCGCTCGTCGTCGACGAGTTGCACCTCGCTGGTGACGGTGCCGTCGAGGCCGAACTCGTAGGTCCGGTAGCCCGGCGGCAGCCAGGTACTGGCGAGGAGATCGAAGTTGTTCTTGAGTGACGGGGCGACGAACACCGGACGCCCGGCGAACTCGTACGTCGACGGGATGTGAGTGTGGCCGCCACCGAAGCCGCGGATCTTCGGACGATCGGCCACCACCGCTTCCCATTCGGCTGTGTAGGCCTCGTCGTTGCAGAGCGGCACATCGGCATCCGGCGGGTGGTGCACCCACACGAACACGTGGTCGGCGTCGTGCGCGGTCGTTGCCGCGCGCAACCACGCTGACTCGGCCTCGCCGAGCGAGCCGTTGCCGTGCAGGCGGTCCTCGCCGGGTGGATCGAGCAGCCGGCCTGAGTCGTCTGCGCCCATGGCGCCGGCATTCGAGTCGGCGTAGACGAACGACCACGGCCCGTGATGGGTCACCCGGGGAACGAAGACGTCAGGCGCCTGGAAAGCGGTGCGGAACGGGGAGTCGTAGTCGTGGTTCCCTGGACACACGAAAACCGGACACGGCAGCCGAGCGAATGCCGCAGCGGCAATCTCGTACTGCTCGGCCCGCCCATGGTCGGCGATGTCGCCGGTGACCACCACGAGATCCAACTCTCGACTGCTCAGGTCGTCGAGCAGGGCGTCGAACGCTTCGGATGTGTCGTAGGCCTGGCCCCCTTCGGGCTCGAGCCCACGCTCCAAGAAGTGGGTGTCCGACAGTTGCGCTACTCGCAGGGTGTCCGCCATCGCTGCAGTCTCGCGCAGGCCAGCTCGTCTACAGCTCCTGCGCCAGCATCACGATGATGACTCGATCGGTACTGGCATGCCTTCGTTGGCGAGGAGCTTCAGATCGGCCAGGTGATGCCGGTGAGGTGCTCGGACTCGATCCACAGCGACTGCTGGAGGTCGCGGTCGTGCGACCGCTCGGACGATGTCACGACGACCGGGTTGCCGCGCCACTCCATGAAGCCGTCCGGACCGTAGTACTGGCCTCCCACGGCCTCGGGGTCGGTGGCGGCCCGGAGCTGCGGAAGGGCACCCTTCGCCGCCGACTGCAGCAACGGCTTGCCGATCTTCATCGAGAACTGCACCACAGCGGGCGACTCTCGCCCGAGTTCCGTTGCGGACACGCCGGGGTGTGCGACCAGGGCAGCCGTGGTCGACTCGGCGACCTCCAGTCGGCGTTGCAGTTCGTAGGTGAACAGCAGATTGGCGAGTTTCGAGCGGCCGTAGGCGGCGATGCGATCGTACTTCTCGCTGGACATCATCGTGGTCGGGTCGAGCCTCGACCTGATCTTGTGGCCGACGCTGCTGACGTTGACGATCCGTGAGTCGGGCGTGGCCATCAGACGATCGAGCAGCAATGAGGTCAGCGCGAAGTGGCCGAGGTGGTTGACGCCCATCTGCAACTCGAACCCGTCGGCGGTGGTCTGCCATGTGGTGTACATCAGCCCGGCGTTGTTGATCAACAGGTCGAGATGGTCCGAGCGCGCCAGGAGCTCGTCGGCGGCGGCCCGCACCGAGTCGAGCGACGCGAGGTCGAGCGACTGGACGTGGACCGTGGCGTCCGGGTGCTGTTCGAGGATCTGGGTGCGCGCCGCCTGCACCCTTGTCGAGATTGCGGACGGCCATGACGACCTCGGCGCCTGCGCCGGCGAGGGCCTCCGCAGTGGCCAGTCCGAGGCCGGTGTTCGACCCGGTCACGACGGCGACTCGCCCCGACTGGTCGGGGATGTCGGCGGTACTCCAGTGGGTCGTGGTCATCGGGCTCCATTGCATCGGCCGCGTTGGTGCAGACCGTTCGTGGCACTCACCCTATGCAGCGCTCGATGCGCTGGTCGCGCCGGGCCGGGCCGGGCCGATGGTGCGATCACGTC
The DNA here is from genome assembly GCA_963828415.1 of Ilumatobacteraceae bacterium. Taxonomy (GTDB): domain Bacteria; phylum Actinomycetota; class Acidimicrobiia; order Acidimicrobiales; family Ilumatobacteraceae; genus Sva-07. The sequence goes on along the minus strand of CAWHEI010000003.1, from coordinate 574,758 downwards.
CTCGGCACCGTGCCGCGCTCGTAGGATCACCGGGATGGTCGAGATCGAACGAGTGCGACGTCCGTTCTGGACGCATCAGCTCATCGAGTACCTGTTGGGCGTCGGGCTGATCAGCGTGGCGATCCAGATGCCGCAGCCGGCGGTGCCGGCGGTGCTCGGGCTCGTCATCATCCTCAACGCAGCGATCACCAAGGGCGCGGCCGGTGCGTTCAATTGGGCCGGTAAGGGCGTCCACAAGCGACTCGACGTGGTCGTGATGTTGCTGTTGCTCGCCGGTGCCGTGCAGCCGTGGGTCTCGATCGACAACACCAGTCGGCTGCTGCTCGGAGCCGTCGCTTTCGTGCTGTGGTTCGTGTGGTTCCACACCGATTTCACCGAGAAGGTGCCGCGTGCCGAACGCAAGGCAGCCAAGGCCGAGGCGAAAGCCGCCGCCGGCGATACCGCTCGGCCGTCGAGCGAGGCGCTCGGCCGTGGTGCGGGACGCGTGGTCGGCGGGGGCGTGAACTCGTTGAAGCGCTGGAAGGACTCGTTCAGCTCCGGCGCTGACGACGACGCTTGACGAGGGGCCCGGCGATACGGTCGCAGCAATGAACGACGGGACTTCGCAGGACGATCACGTGCCGACCTGGACGCCTCAGACCTGGCTCGTCGCCGGTGCTCGCGACCGCACGCCCGGCGCCCCGCTGAATGAGCCGCCGGTGTTCGCATCGAACTTCTACCTCCCCGACGAACGCGTCTACAGCCGGTCGGACGGCACCGCGACCACTGATGCGCTCGAAGCGCTCCTCGGCGGCCTCGATGGGGGACGGTCGCTCGCGTTCGCGTCGGGCATGGCCGCTGCCGCCGTCGTCTTCCAGCGCTTGGCCGTCGGCGCAACGATCGCGATCCCGACCGATCCTTATCACGGCGTCGCCGGCATCGTCGCCGAGGGTGAACGTCAGGGACGCTGGACGGTCCGCCGTCTCGACCAAGCCGACACCGCCGCCTGGGTTGCCGCCGTCGCCGTTTGCGACCTGGTGTGGCTCGAGTCGCCGGAGAACCCGTTGATCACCGTCGCCGACCTCCCCACGATCTGTTCGGCGCCGCGTTCGTCCACCACGCTCGTGGCCGTCGACAGCACGTTCGCCACCCCGCTCAACCAGCGGCCGCTCGCGTTCGGTGCCGACGTCGTGATGCACTCGGCGACCAAGTTCATCGGCGGCCACTCGGACCTGTTGGCGGGCGTGTTGACGGTGTCGCGAGACGACCTCTTCGAGGAGTTCCACGAACGTCGGTTGCTCCACGGTGCGAGCATCGGCGCGATGGAGGCCTTCCTCACGATCCGAGGAGCCCGCACGCTGGGGCTCCGGCTCGAACGAGCGCAGGCGAACGCGATGGAACTCGCGGCCCGCCTCGAAGTGCATCCCGAGATCGCTCGCGTCCGCTACCCCGGTCTTGCGAGCCACCCGACCCACGCGGTCGCCGCCCGCTTCATGAACGGCTTCGGTGCGATGCTCTCGTTCGAGACGACGGGTTCCGGCGACCGAGCGACACAGGTGTGCGAACGCGCCGAGCTGATCAATCACGCCACCAGCCTCGGCGGGGTCGAGTCGACGATGGAGCGCCGGGCCACGATCCCCGGCCAGGAACGCATCCCGGCGACCCTGATTCGCTTCAGTGTCGGGTGTGAGGACGTCGAAGACCTCTGGTCCGACCTCGATCAAGCGCTCAGCTCGACCGCGTCGAGAGGCGACGTGTGACCGAGCGACGGCGCGGTGGCAACCAGCAGATCCCGCGTCCGGACGTCTGGACGGAGCATCACGACCCGCCGTGGCCGCACGGCACCCGCTGGAGCGTCGACGACGTCATCGCGGAGGTGCCCGAGCATTCGGCGCCGCTGTTGCCGTCGTTCCCCGACGCCCGTGTGTCCGCGGTGCTCGTCGCGCTGTTCGAAGGTGACGATGGGGCCGAGGTGCTGCTCACACGCCGATCGATGCAGATGCGCAACCATCGCGGGGAGATCAGCTTCCCCGGTGGACGCCTCGACCCCGGCGAGACCCCCACCGAGACGGCGCTCCGAGAGGCACACGAGGAGGTGGGCCTCGACCCCGCCATCCCGAGCATCGTCGGCGAACTCCCTCACCTCAACACGATCGTCAGTCGCAGCTACATCGTGCCGATCGTGTCGGTGCTCGATCACCGGCCCCCGGTCGAAGCCCTGACCGGCGAGGTCGACCGGGTGATGTGGACGCCGTTGGCCGAGCTTGCCCGACCCGGCACCTACCGGATGGAGCGCTGGGGGAGCCCGCCGATGGACCGACCGCTGCACTTCTTCGAACTCGACGACGAGACCGTATGGGGCGCCACTGCCCACATGCTCGTCGACCTGCTCAGGTACTCCAGCCGCCGCTGAAGCTGAAGAACTGTCCCGTCTGGAACCGGCTCGTCCCGTCGAGCAGGACGCTCGTGAACGCGGCGAGTTCGTCCATGGTGCCGAGCTTCTTCATCGGCACCTGCGCTTCGATCGCGGCACGTCGTTCGGGGTCGGTGTCGGCTCGCGACGCCTTGAGGAAACCGGGGAAATCCATGTAGTTCGTGCCGACAGCGTTGACCTGCACACCGTCTCGAGCGTGCTCGAGCCCGACCGCCCGAACGATCCCGTTGGCGCCCGCCCGTGTGCCGCCGTAGATCGAGGTGATCGGGTCCGGCCGAGCACCGGTGGCGGACGTGAACACGACGACCTGACCCTGCTTCGCCTCGACCATCGGGGGCAACACCGCCTGGAGGCCGTGGAACACCATGTCGAGGTTCATGCGCTTGACGCGTTCCCACTGGTCGATCGTCATGTCGAGGAACTTGCCGACGACGATCAATCCGGTGACCAGGCAGGCGGAATCGAGCCGGCCGAATCGGTCGAGGCTCGCGGCGACGAGCGCTCGGTTTCCGTCGGCGCTCGACAGGTCGACGTCGGTCACGGTGTGCACGGCCGCGCCGAGCGCTTCGAGTTCGGGAACCTGCGCAGTGAACGGCGCCTCGACGCCCACCATCGTGTCGTCGCCGTCCGCGCCCTGCAGCACGAGGTCGTATCCCCGAGACGCCAGCGAACGTGCCAGCGCCGGGCCGACGTAGCCCGTCGCCATCGTGATGAGTGCCACTGGTCGCTGGTCGGTCATGGCTGCATCCTGTCAATCCGAGCCCGCCCCCATCGAACTCGTGAACAAATGCGCTGTCAGAACGCGAGGTTGTTCACGAGAACGGTCAGGCGAGTTGCTGGAGGAGATGCCAGGCCGATGCGACGTGGTGACGCTCGGTGGATCGGGCGCCGATCGAGACGCGTAGGACCGTTCTGTCGTCGAGCACGGTGCGCGTGAAGAGTGCCTCCCCGGTCGCATTGGCGGCGTCGATGAGGGCGTCGGTCGCTGCGTCGGCGTCGTCACCACGTAGTGCGATGCACACGAGGTTGAGCGGGTGCGGCGCGACGATCTCGAACCGATCGTCGTCGGCGATCCATTCGGCGAGTTCCTGCGTCAGGGCGACGTGGCTGCGGATCATCGTCTGGAACGATGCGACGCCCTCGCAGCGGATCGCGAACCAGAGCTTGAGTGCCCGGAAGCGGCGACCGAGCGGAATCTGCCAGTCGCGGTAGTCGATCACGGCGCCCGCTTCGGCGGCCTCCGAGCGCAGGTACTCGGGCAGGATGCTGAGAGCCCCGAGCAGCGAGCCGCGGTCCGCGGTCCAGTAGAGGTTGCAGTCGAAGTTGATGCCCATCCACTTGTGCGGGTTCGTGCAGTACGAGTCGGCGTACTCCAACCCGTCGTTGACCCAGCGGAGCTCGGGGGCCAGGGCGGCGATTCCGGACATCGCCGCGTCGACGTGCAGCCACACGGCGTGGCGGCGGCAGACCTCGCCGATCGCCACCGTCGGATCGAACGCCATCGACGACGTCGTGCCGTGCGCGGAGCACACGAAGAACGGCACGAGTCCAGCGGCCACGTCGGCGGCGATCATCTCGTCGAGTGCGGCGGCACGCATGGCGAATGCCTCGTCGTGGGGGACGGTCCTGATCCGGTCGGTGCCGATGCCGGCGATCCGCAGCCCCTTCTCGATGCTCGAGTGGGCTTGCGACGTCGCGTACGCCACGAGCTTCGTGGTGTCGCCATCGTGGTTGACCGATCCGGCCGTTGCACGCCAGCGTGCGGACAGGATCGCCACGAGCGTCGCCTCGCTTGCGGTCCCCTGGATCACGCCGCCGCCGGTGTCGCTGGTCGACCGGAACGCCGCGGGCAGGTCGAGCAGTTCCTGCATCCAGTCGAGCATCAACGTCTCGACCTCGGTGCACGCCGGCGACGTGACCCAGCTCATCCCCTGCACGCCGAGACCGGCGGAGAGCAACTCGCCGAGGATCGACGGAAACGACGTGTTCGACGGGAAGTACGCGAAGAAGCCGGGATGTTGCCACTGGGTGAGGCCGGGCACGACGACCCGTTCGATGTCGGCCATCACCTGCTCGAACGGCTCGGGCTCGGTCGGCGGATGCTCGGGGAGTTGCGAGCGCACGTCGCCGGGGGCCACGCTCGACCCGACCGGGCGGGTTTCGACCGAGCCGACGTAGTCGGCGATCCAGTCGATCAGGTCGTGGCCGTGGGATCGGAACTCGTCGGGGGTCACCTCGTGGAGCGTAGGGGTGCTGTGTGTGCCAGCCTGAACCGGTGCGCATCCTGGCCCTCGACGTCGACGGCGTCCTCGCCCTCTGACAACGGAAATCTGCCTCGTTTGTCGCGCTCAGCGCGCAGATCGAGGCAGATTTCGGGCTGGGCTGGTTCCCGGAGCCCTGGGCTCGGGGAACCACGAGGAGTCAGTTGGGGGTCGCCGCGTTCTTCTGGCTGCGTCGGATCGCCCACGCCACTCGGCCGAACACGATCAGCAGGCCGCTGACCATCACGATCGCCACGAGATTCTGGTGCCATCCGCCGCGAGCCTCGCTCCCGCAGCCCGGCCGCTGCAGCATGCCGACGCACTCGGTGAGGTCACGGGATTCCGGAATGAACGGATTGGCCTCATCGATGACGATGTCGTCGATCGGCACGGTGGTCGTCGGAACCGAGGGTTCGGTGGGAGAGGCAGATGCCGACGCAACCTGAGGGACCAGCGGTCCGACGACGAGCGCCAGTGCGAACAGGATGCGGACGAACCACGGGCCTGATCTACGATTCACAGCCTTGAGTCAACCGCAGCATCACGACGTCCACACCGACCGGCCCACCGTTCTCGTCGTCGACTTCGGCGCCCAGTACGCCCAGTTGATCGCCCGTCGGGTGCGTGAGCTGAAGGTGTACTCCGAGATCGTCCCGCACCGGATCACCGCCGACGAGATCGCCGACCGCAAGCCGGCGGCCATCATCCTGTCCGGCGGCCCCAAGAGCGTCCACGTCGACGGGGCGCCGTCGCTCGATCCGGGCATCTACGAACTCGGAATTCCCCTGCTCGGCATCTGCTACGGCGCGCAGCTGATCGGCCAGCAGCTCGGCGGCGTCGTCGGCCGCGGCATGCAGGGCGAGTACGGCCGCGCCCGCATGACTCGGACGGGGCCGTCGTTGTTGCTGCCGGATGATGCCCCGCAGGAACACGACGTGTGGATGAGCCACTTCGACGGTGTCACCGAGGCGCCCGCCGGCTTCACGGTCACCGCGACCACACCCGGCGCTCCGGTCGCAGTGCTGGAGAACGACGAGCGTCGGATCTACGGCGTCCAGTTCCATCCGGAAGTGGTGCACTCGCCGCACGGGATGGCCGTCATGGCGCGTTTCCTGCACGAGCGGGCGGGGATCGCGAACGACTGGGAGATGTCGTCGGTGATCGACGAGCAGGTCGACGAGATCCGCGAACGTGTCGGCACCGACCGTGTGATCTGCGGGCTGTCCGGTGGCGTCGACTCGTCGGTTGCGGCTGCGCTGGTGCACAAGGCGATCGGCCATCAACTGACGTGCATCTACGTCGACACCGGTCTGATGCGCAAGGGCGAGAGCGACCAGGTCGTCGAGACGTTCCGTCGCAACCTCGGCATCGAACTGATCCACGTCGATGCGGGCGAGCGCTTCTTCGCTGCACTCGAGGGCGTCACCGAACCCGAAGCCAAGCGCAAGGCAATCGGCGAGCAGTTCATCCGCGTGTTCGAGGAGAACACGGGCGGACTCACCGACGCCAAGTGGCTCGTGCAGGGAACCCTCTACCCCGACCTGATCGAGAGCGGCGGCACCGACGGCACGGCCTCGGTGATCAAGAGCCACCACAACGTGGGTGGTCTGCCCGACGACATGAGCCTGGAGCTGATCGAGCCCCTGCGCGAACTCTTCAAGGACGAGGTGCGCAAGCTCGGCACCGAACTCGGCCTGCCCGACGAGATGGTGTGGCGCCAACCGTTCCCGGGACCGGGACTCGGCGTCCGGATCATCGGCGAGGTCACCCCCGAGCGAGTGGCGCTTCTGCAGGAGGCAGATGCAATCGTGCGCGAGGAACTGCGTCTCGCCGGTCTCGAACGCGAGATCTGGCAGTCGTTCGCCGTGCTTGCCGACATTCGATCGGTCGGAGTGATGGGCGACGAGCGCACCTACGGCCACCCGATCATCATCAGGGCGGTCACGAGCGACGACGCGATGACCGCCGACTGGGCGCGCATCCCCTACGACGTGCTCGAGACGATGTCGCAGCGCATCATCAACGAGGTGCCGGGCATCAATCGGGTGGCGTACGACATCACCTCGAAGCCTCCCGGCACCATCGAATGGGAGTGACGTACGGCGACGACGCGTGCTCGGCGTGACGCGCGACACATGAACATTCGTCAGGCGTTCGCAACACGTTCGTCATATTCGCTAGGGTGAGACCTCGAACTATGCGGCACCCCCTCAAGCAATTCCTGCGCGGCCTTCCGGTCGCCCTCGCCGTCACCTTCGCCGTCCCGGTGGCGCTGCCGACGGTCGTGAATGCGCAGAGCGTCGACCAGCAGCGCCAGAAGGTCGAAGACATCGTCGACCAACTCGAGCAGCTCGAAGAGCGTGCCCGTCAGCTCGGTGAGGACTACAACGAAGCAATCGACACCAAGGCGCAGCTCGATGTCGAGATCACCGACGCCGAAGCCCGCATCGCCGAGCAGGAGGCCGAGCTCAACGTGCTGCGCGCCAGCCTGGCCGACATGGCGCTGCGATCGTTCGTCGGCGGTGGATCCGTGCCGCTCGGCCCCCTGTTCGAGGACTCCGAGAACCTGAACGACTCGGTGAAGCGTGAGGAACTCGCTCGGGTCGCGCTGAGCGCCGGCGACGTGACCACCGACGAACTCGATGCCTTCGTGGCGGAGATCAACGACGAGAAGGACACCCTCGCCCGCAAGCGCGAGCAGGCCGACCAGCTCGCCGCCTCGCTCACCGACGCGCAGGCCGAGACCGATCGTCTCACCACTGAGTACACCGAGGCTCGCGCCGACGCCGAGGCCAAGCTCGGCCAGCTGATCGCCCAAGAGGAGCAGCGTCGCGCCGAAGAATCGCTCCGCCGAGTGCGTGAACAAGCTGCGGCAGCCTCCGCGAGCGCGTCCTCCAGCAGCGGCAACTCGGGCGGTGGCAACTCCGGCGGTGGCAACTCGACCTCCGGTGGATCCTCGACGGCGAGTGGCGACAGCTCGGGCGGATCGTCGGGCAGCGGCGGTGGCTACTCGGTTCCGGCCGTGTCGTCCCGCTCCGGCATCGCGGTCCAAGCAGCGCTCGCTCAGCAGGGTGTTCCCTACCGGTACGCCACGTCCAGCCCGGGCGTGGGCTTCGACTGCTCCGGCCTCACGGCCTATGCGTGGGCGCAGGCCGGTGTCGGCCTACCGCACCAGTCGCGTGCCCAGTTCGCCTCGGTTCCGCGGGTCCCGAAGGAATCGGCGCAGGCGGGCGACCTGATCTTCTTCTACAGCCCGATCAGCCACGTGAGCATCTACCTCGGCAACGGTATGCAGGTGCACGCCCCGAACACCGGCTCGACCGTCTCGGTCGCCCCGGTCAACTGGGGCAAGGTCGTCGGCGTCGGCCGCCCCGGCTGACCACAACGCAGGAGCTGACGCGGTGCTTGGCACCGGCGTCACTCGTTGACGGCGGCTACGGTCGACCTCCGTGCACGAAACGATTCACGGCATCGACGTCGACCGAGTGACGGCCTGGCTCGTCGACAACATCGACGGTGCCACCGCCCCGTTCCAGTTCGATGCGATCGTCGGCGGTCGCTCGAACCTGACCTACACGGTCACAGGTGCTGACGGCACGAAGTACGTCCTCCGACGCCCGCCGACTGGTGCCGTGCTCGCAACGGCCCACGACATGGCCCGCGAGCACAAGATCATCTCCGGCCGTCGGGAAGTCCGACGTTCCCGTCCCGCCGGCACTCGGACTCTGCGCCGACGACCAGGTGAACGGCGCGCCGTTCTACGTGATGGGGTTCGTCGACGGCGTGGTGCTCGACAGCGCCGACAAGGGAGGACTGCTCACGGTCGACAACCGTCGGGCGGCAGGTTTCGATCTGATCGACGTGCTCGCCGACCTCCACGACGTCGACGTCGACGCCGTCGGCCTCGGCGATCTGGCGAAGCGTGAGGGGTACGTCGAGCGGCAGGTGAAACGCTGGAGCACCCAGTGGGAGCGCTCGAAGACGCGGGAACTGCCGGCGGTCGAGGAGGTGGCACGGCGCCTGGCCGAGCGGTTCCCCGATCAACAGGGCGTGTCGATCGCTCACGGCGACTATCGGTTCGGCAACGTGCTCACCGATGTCTCCCGGGGCCGGATCAACGCCGTGCTCGACTGGGAGCTGTGCACGCTGGGCGACCCGCTCGCCGACGTCGGCTACGTCGGCGTCTACTGGGCCGACCCCGGCACCGTACAGAGTCGTCCCGAACGACCCGACCGGCATCGACGGGTTTCCGGCCTACGCCGACCTGCTCGAGCGCTACGCGACTCGCACGGGTCGCGACCTCTCGCAGATCGACTACTACATCGCCTTCGGGTCGTTCCGCCTCGCCGTGATCTCCGAGGGCGTGTACGCCCGGTACCTGCACGGCGCAATGGGCGACCAGGCCATCAGCGACGAGCAACTCAACGCGTTCAAGGTCGGCACCGAGATCCTTGCGGAGTCGGCGCTCGACGCGATGCGGCGTCTCTGAACTCGACGTGATCTGACAAGATCCCACCATGAGCAGCACGACCGACGTTCTCGAGGGTTGGGAGGTCGGGGAGTTCACGTCCGCCGGTCTGACCCGGCCGACCTATCGACGCGGCGAAGGCCCGGGCGTGATCGTGATCCACGAGATTCCCGGCATCACGCCGCTCGTCGCGAAGTTCGCGAACGAGGTCGTCGACCGCGGCTTCACCGTGATCATGCCGTCACTCGCCGGGACCCCTGGCAAGGCACCCTCGAATGCATATGCGATGCAGCAGATGGCCAAGGTGTGCATCGCTCGGGAGTTCACGTCGTTCGCCCTCAACCAGACGTCGCCGATCATCGCGTGGTTGCGGGCGCTCGCCCGCAACCTGCATCAGGAGGTGGGCGGTCCGGGCGTCGGCGCGGTCGGGATGTGCTTCTCCGGCGGTTTCGCGCTCGGGATGATGGTCGACGACATCATGCTCGCCCCGGTTCTGTCGCAGCCGTCGATGCCGCTCCCGATCGGCAAAGCGCGTGGCGCCGATCTCAACCTGTCGCCCGACGATGCGGCGGCGATCGCCGAGCGGGCAGCAGCGGGGTGCCAGGTGCTCGGCCTGCGATTCACCGGCGACAAGCTGGTCGGCGATCGCTTCTCGTCGCTTCGTGAGTTGCTCGGCGACGCGTTCATCGCGATCGAACTCCCGAGCTCCAAGTCGACGGACCACTCCGTGCTCACCGAACAACGCGACGAGGCCAGCGTGTCGCGCGTCCTCGACTTCTTCGTCGAGAAGCTCCAGAGCTGACCGGTCGGGCGCGGCCCTTCGATCGCACTTGATATGTGACCAGATAGTCACCTATCATGTCCGGCGTGGACGACCTCGACAACGTGTTCAAGGCGCTCGCGGACCCCACGAGACGGGCGTTGCTCGACGCGCTGGCCGATGACGACGGCCAGACCTTGTCGAGCCTTGTCGAGGCGTTCCCCGAGATGACCCGCTTCGGCGTGATGAAGCACCTCCGCCTGCTCGAGGCCGCGCAACTCGTCGTCACCGACAAGCAGGGTCGCGAGAAGTTCCACCACTTGAATCCCGTGCCGATCCGCGAGATCCACGACCGATGGATCTCGCGGTACGCCGAACCCCATGTCGCAGGGCTCCTGGCGCTGCGCGACCGAAGCGAAGGAGCGTGACGGTCATGCCCGCAACAGCACACATCTACGAGATCTACATCCACGCACCGCTGCAACGCGTCTGGGATGCGTTGCTCGATCCCGAGTTCACTCGTCAGTACTTCCACGGCACGACGTTCCTGTCCGACTTCCGCCCGGGGTCCGGGTATCGCAACGTGCTCCCCGGTGATCGAGACGCGGTGGAGGGCGTCATCGAGGAGATCGATCCGCCGCACCGCCTCGTGATGACGTGGCATGTGCTGTACGACACGGCGCTGTCGGCCGAACCTCCCGGCCGCGTCGAGTGGCGGCTGGCCTCGGCCAACGACGACGACTCGGTCACACGCGTGACGTTGCGCCACGGTGACCTTGCGCTCAGCCCGTTGACGTGGGAACACGTCCGGCTCGGCTGGGTGGAGATCCTCGACAGCTTGAAGACGCTGATCGAGACCGGCCATCCGATGCCACCTGTCGACACCGCCGAAGGCTTGGTGACGGGTGAGGAGGTAGAAGGAACCTGGCACCGCGCTCAGGCCATCGACGCCAACAACTCGGTGTGGGAGTTGCTCGACGACCAAGCACCCGACCCGACCGAGCTGCTGAGTCGGGCCTACGCAGCTGGATATCACTGGCGTCGTGCCGCTGGTCGAACGCCCGAGAATGCGGCGAGGGCAGCGTGGCTGCTGTCGCGCTGTCATGTGGTCCTCGGATACGGCGACCTCGCACTGCACCACGCCGACGAGTGCGCAGCGGTGGTCGCCGAGGCCGACCTTCGAGACTTCGATCTCGGCTATGCCCACGAGGCGCGAGCGCGAGCGCTGGCGTTGCTCGGTCGCAACGCCGAGGCAAACGTCGAGTTGGCCGCCGCACGTGCGGTTGCGATTGCCGACCCGGAGGACCGAGCGATCTTCGACGCCGACCTCGCCGCGTCACCCTGGTTCGCCCTCACCTGAGGAGACCGTGACCAACTGCGCCGTTCTCGTGAACAAATCCACCTGTGGCGCGTGCATTTGTTCACGAGAAGCGGGTCAGACGGCGGCTTCGGCGTGGTCCTTGGCGGCGCGGTAGTCGGCCTTGCCGTTCGGGGCCCGGGGGACGTGATCGACGAAGATGACCGACTTCGGCGCCTTGTAGCCGGCGAGATCGTTCTTGACCGATGCGATGATGCTCGCCGAATCGATCGCAGCACCGTCTTCGAGCGACACGACGGCGGTGACCGCTTGGCCGAACTTCTCGTTCTCGATGCCGACGACGAGGCAGTCGCGCACGCCGTCGACACGCTTGACGGCCTCCTCGACCTCCTCGGGGAACACCTTCTCGCCGCCGGTGTTGATGACCTGGCTGCCACGTCCGAGCAGGATCAGCGACCCGTCGGCGGCGATCTTCGCGAAGTCGCCGGGGAACGAGTACCGGACGCCGTTGATCACGCGGAACGTCTTGGCCGACTTCGCCTCGTCCTTGTAGTACCCGATCGGGACGTTGCCGCCGGCGGCGACCATGCCGACCTCGTCCGAGCCGGGCTCGACCTCGCGGTCGTCGTCGGTGAAGACCTTGGTCTCGGGCATCTTGCTGAACGTGGCGGTCTCGGTTGGCACACCCTTCATGGTGATCTGTGTGCCCATCGACCCCTCGGACGAACCGATTGCGTCGACGAGCACCGCCTGCTCGATCCGGTCGAGGATCTGCTGCTTCACCTCGGAGGTCCACATCACGCCGGAGGAGATGAACATGCCGACCGATGAGGTGTCGTACGGCTCGCCGCCGGGCTTGCCCTCGTCGAGTGCTCGGATGATCGGCTTCGCGAAGCTGTCGCCGACGATCGTCAACGACGTGACCTTGTGTCGCTCGACGGTGGCCAACAGCTCGTGCGCATCGAGGCTGCGGTTCTCGAGCGTGACGACGTGTCCACCGGCGAGGTGGGGGATGAACCACCCGAGCCAGCAGCCGGTGCCGTGCATCAGCGGTGCAGCCGGGATCGACACCAACGTGCTGCCGTTCACCGATGCACCGGCGATCATCTCCCCGATGGAATCGGCGTCGTCCGGCGCCGCGAGGCCGAGCATCGGCAACCCGAGCATCACGAAGCCGCGCGTCATGCCGCCCATGTCGTACATCACGCCCTTCGGCATGCCGGTCGTGCCGCCGGTGTACAGCATGTAGAGGTCGTCCTCGGAGCGCTCGATTCGTTCCATCGGCTCGGTGCCGGCGATGACGTCGTCGTAGGCGAGCGCATTCGGCACCTGGCCGGCGTCGCCGTCATCGACCTCGATCAGCAGCTTGATCTTCGGGAGCCGCTCGACAACGCGCGCCACGCGGTCACCGAGCGAGGAGTGGAAGATGATCGCCTCGGAATCGGAGTTGTCGAGGAGGTACCAGAGTTCGTCGTCGAGGTAGCGATAGTTGACGTTGATCGGAACGCCGCGCATCTTGAACACGCCGAACTGCGACTCCATGAACTCGTTCGAGTTGTACATGAACAGCGACACCTTGGAGTCTGGTCCGAGTCCGGCAGCGCTGAGGGCGCCGGCGACTCGGGCGGCGCGGTCGTCGTACTCGGCCCACGTCCGGGTCACAGACCCGTGTGTCGTGGCGGGCAGGTCGGGGATCGCATCTGCGATCGATTCCCAGACGGTGGCGAAGTGCATCTCCATGGCGGTCACAGTAGCGAGACCGATGTGGCGATGGTCACACGGCATTCGACCCGTGGCTGGGCGTCGTCAGTCCGGCTCGTCGTCGTTGCTCTCGTGTCGTGGCCGGAATGCCACGGTGCTCGCCAAATCGGGGTACTTGCCGCGTACCCCGGTGACGAAGTCGCGGATCGTCGACAGGTCGGCGTCGACATCGCCAGTCACCTCGACCGTCGGGCCGAAGCCGCCGACGCGGCGTTCGTAGTCGAGGTAGATGCACACGATCGGCACGTCGGCCGCGCGGGCGATCTCGTAGAAGCCCGACTTCCAGTAGTCGCCGGCGCTGCGGGTTCCCTCCGGTGGGATGATGAGCACGAAGCGCCGGTCGTGCGCAGCGGCGTCGTCGAAGCGATCGGCCAGCGACTGGACCAGCCCCGACTTGCTGTCGCGTTCGACGGGGACACCTCCGAGCTTGCGCAGGACCGGGCCAGCTGGCCAGCGAAGGAGCGACTGCTTGCCGAGCCACGAGATCGAGAGGTCGTGGTACCAGGCGTGCAGGAGCAGGTACAGCAGATCCCGGTTGGTCGTGTGGGGAGCGGCGATTGCCACATAGCGACGCAGCTCGGGCGGGCGGCCATCGGTCTCCCAGCGCGTCAGCCGAAGACCCAGGCTCCGATGCGCTGCTTCATCGTGGGCCACCGTCGACGTCGATCACGGTGCCGGTCGTGTACGACGACGCATCGCTCGCCAGGTCCGCCACGCGGCCGGTCAGGTCGAAGAGCCGGTCGTTGATCGCCATGCGAACCGAGTGTTGCCGAGCGAGTCGATTACATCGCGGGTCTGACCCCTGATGTAATCGGCGTCAGATCGCGAGGGCTGCGCGGCGGGCTTCGAGGACCGCTTCGTGGATCGTGCGGGGTGCGACCGCATCGCCGATCTGCACGGTGCCGTCGATCAGCTCGCTCGGCACACGGAATCCGCAGTCGACGAGGGCCGCACACGCGATCCGTCGCCGCTCACCCGAGTATCGGTCTTCGACTTCGACCTCGCTAGCACGTGCGACTCGCAGCAGCGTGCGGCGCTCGATCGTGACCCCTGCCTGCGCGAGCCGGGTGTTCGCCGGCGCCAGGTCGCCGGTGCGCGAGAGCTCGTTTCCGGCGATGTTGTCCTGCGTGATGAGCACCGCCCGGTCGCCGATTTCCTCGGCGAGCGCAACACCGATCGGGCCCCCGATCGGATCGAACACGACGATGGTGCCGTCGTCGGGGAGTTCGACAGTTCCGCGACGGACATCGACCACGTCGACGACGATCGCATCATCGTCGATCTCGTAGCCGCGGACGCCCTGGGCGGAGCCGGTGGCCTGGATGACCGTGGTGTGCTCGCTCATGTCCCAGGTCGTGGTTGCCAGCCGGATGTCGGTACCGAGCCGGTCGTGCTCGCTGCGCCACCAGTCGACGAGGGCCGTGTTGGGTCCAGCTACGGCGGCGAGGCCACCGATCTGGTCGCTCGCTTCGATCACGGTGACCCGATGGCCTCGGAGTGCGGCGACTCGGGCGGCCTCGAGCCCGGCCGGCCCGGCGCCCACGACCACGACATCTCGAGGGTGCGGCGACGCCACGTACCAGTCGGGGTCGTCGGACTCGCGTCCGCTGGAGGGTTCGCCGATGCAGGTGACGATCGGGTTGCGGGCGTCGCGCACCTGGCAGGTCTGGTTGCAGCGGGTGCACGGCCGAACGCGATTGGTGTCGCCGGCGCTCACCTTGGCGACCAGATCGGGATCGGCGATCTGCGCACGCGTCATCTCGACGGCGTCGCACAGGGCGTCATCGTCGTAGCCGCCGAGCGCCCACTCGGCCTGGCCGACCTCGACGATCGAGCCCTGGAGGATCACCGGCACCTCAGGATGCGTCTCGTGCACCGCATTGCGAACGGATCGGCACACCTCGATGTTGAACCCGGTCGGCTCGTGGAAGTCGGGCCGGGTCTTCTCGACGGTGAAGATCGAGCCGCGGGTGACCACCACGTAGTCGAGGCCCGCGGCGACCAGCGCCACGGCGATGTCGGGAGCCATCTCGGGGGTGATCCCTGCCCATGGTGCGAGCTCGTCGCACGAGAGACGCAACCCGACGATGCGATCGCCAACGGCACCTCGCGTGGCCTCGATCACCTGGCGGGCGAACAACAGACGATCCTGGCCCCATGCGTCGTCGCGGTGGTTGGTGAGCCCGGACAGGAATTGGCGGACCAGGCTGTGCTGGCCGGCGTTGATCTCGACGCCGTCGAGATCGGCGTCGACAGCGAGCTTCGTGGCCGCCGCGAAGCCATCGACAACGGCGGCGATGTCGTCGGCCTCCATCCACTTGGGGACCTCTCGCGAGTTCACCTCGGGGACGCGGCGACGGGGCCCAGAGTGGTGCCTGGCTGTACGCAGACGAACCCTGACCACCGGCGTGGTCGAGTGACGCGATGACGAGCGAACCGTGCGGGCGACACGCGCTCACGACCGCCGACCAGCGGTCGCCGCACCGCTCGGCGAGCAGCGATCGTTCGTACGGCCAGTCGGACGGATGCACCGACGCGCCTTCGACCACGATCGTTCCGCATCCACCTGCGGCCCGACGTTCGTAGTACGCCACGAGGCGTTCAGGTATCGAGCGGCGGTCGTCGCCGAGGTTGGTGACGTGTGGTCCGAACACGACTCGGTTCTCGGCCGTGCGAGAACCGAAGGTGATGGGCGTCAGCAACTGCATGGGGTGTCCATTCTGGCGGGCACGGTCAATTCTGGCTGAGCGAGTGCTCTTCCCGTCGAATCAGCCGCTTGATGTTGCCGGCATGCTTCAGCAGGATCAGTGCGCAGACGCCGGCGACGGCGAGCAGTTCCCAGCGCGGCTGGTCCATCACGATGATGCCGATCGGCACGAGGCTGACCGCGATGACCGAACCGAGCGCGGCCTTTCCGGTGACCTTCGTGACGATCCACCAGACGCCCACCGCCAGCGGCGCGAGGATGGGTTGGACGACGAGGAGTGCACCGGAACCGGTGGCCACGCCCTTGCCGCCCTTGAAGTGTCGGAACACCGGGAACATGTGACCGACGACGGCCGCGGCCGCACACCAGTACGCCGCAGGGCGCCCGTCGAGGGCAAGTCCGAGGCCGGCAGCGAGTGCGCCTTTGCCGGCATCGAGCGCATAGACCCATGCCCCCTTGCGCCAGCCGAGGGCCCGCGTGACGTTGGACGCACCAGGGTTGCCGGAGCCGAACGTCGAGATGTCGACGCCGTTGGCCCGTGCGATCAGGATCGCCGACGGAAAGGTGCCGAGGACGTAGGCGATCAACACCAGCAGCAACACGGGAATCGATCCTTGCACCATCCGATCGAAAATCCCCCGACCTTCGCCGAATCGGTGCCGCTACGTTGGCTGACCCCATGGCGGCCGACCTCTTCCCCGATCTCGATACCGAGCGCGCCCGCCTGGCCTTCTCGCGGGCGTCGCGCGACCGCATGATCGACCGGCTCGGTGCCCTCGACCCCGAGAGCGCGGCGGACGCGATCACCAAGGAGTACATCGAGGTCACCGTCGCCGATGCGTTGGAGGATCTTCGTGGTCCGGGTGCAGGCGACTTCTTCGGTCGCATCGACGAGTGGTACATCGGGCGCCGTCACATCGAGGACGACCAGCACGATCCGGTCGTCGTCGACTGGCGGGCGCCGATCGCCGCGCCGTTCTATCGAGCGACGTCGGTCGATCCGCTGGGTGTGGCATTCCGGCGCCGTTTCACCCTCGATGACGGGGATCTGATCGCCTACCTCGACGAGCACCTCGACGATCCGAACGAGGGCGAAGTCGCCGGTGGCATCCCCGACCCGGTGCTCGCCGAGATCGGCGCCGAACGCTCGGGCGAGATGCGCGAGATCGTGTCGACCATCCAGGCCGAGCAGGACATCGTCATCCGCTCGTCGATCGATCAGGTGCTCGTGGTGCAGGGTGGGCCGGGTACCGGCAAGACGGCCGTCGCGCTCCACCGGGCGGCGTACCTGATGTTCGAGCATCGGGGTCGACTTGCTCGCGACGGCGTGCTGGTGGTCGGCCCCAACCAGGCGTTCCTCGACTACATCGCCAACGTGCTGCCGTCGCTCGGCGAACGCACGGTTCGCCAGGCAACCGTCGACGAGCTGTGCATCCCGCGGGTTGAGGTCGCCGGCGTCGACGACGTGGACTCGGCTCGCTGGAAGGGCTCCGCCGACCGACTGGCCGACCTCGAAGAGCTGGCGCTCGCAGCGATCACGCCACCGGACGACGACATCCGCATTCCGATCGGCGCTCGCACGCACGTGATCGAACGCGATCTCTTCTCGGCCTGGTTGGCCACCGCCGCGTCGGGCACGTCACCGCTGAACCAGCGGCGCGAACGGATGCGCTCGCTCGCACAACGCGAACTCTTGCAGCGCACCGGCTCCGAAGACGCGTGGCGTCAGGCTGCCCCGCTCAAGGCGGCGATCAACAAGGCGTGGCCGACCCAGAAGCCGGTACGACTCGTCGACAAGCTCCTGCCAGGACCGTCGGGCAAGCGCCGAGTGTGGACCCGTGCTGATCAACTGCTCGTCGACGAGGCGAACTCGATGCTCAACGGCTCGCCGTTCACGTACGGCCACGTCATCGTCGACGAGGCCCAGGACCACTCGGCCGTCGCGCTGCGCGTGATCGGTCGGCGGAGTCCCAGTGGTTCGATGACCCTCGTTGGTGACGTCGCTCAGTCGACCACGCCGGCCGGGCAGGAACGCTGGTCGACGGTGTTCGAACACCTGAGCGTCCGCGAGCGCCCAGCCGGGACGATTGCCGATCTCACCATCGGCTACCGCGTCCCCGAGCCGATTCTGGTGGTCGCGAACCGGTTGCTCGTCCACACCGGCGTCGACGCCACCGAGAGCCGCAGCGTCCGCCGCACCGGCGAGCCGCCCACCTGGCACCCCGTGGTTCCCCGAGCCCGGGCCTCCGGGAACCACGACCTGGCCGCAACAATCGCCGAGGTGGCAGCGGCGACCAAGCGGCGGCGTCGCGTCAGTGGCATCGTGGCGCCGGCCCGATTGCACGACGTCATCGCTCTGGCGCTTGTCGAGCATGGCTTGGCTGCCGTCGATCACGTCCACGAACTCGACCCCGACGAAGTGCCGCTCTTCGAACCCGAACGTGTCAAGGGTCTCGAGTTCGATGGTGTCATCGTGGTCAATCCGCACGAGATCCTGAGCGAGGGAACGGCGACCGAGATCACGCCACGCGGCGCCCGCCTGCTCTACGTGGCGATGACCCGCGCCGTGCAGGAACTCCACTTCGTCACCGATGACGTCCCACCGCCGGTGCTCGGTCAGCGACGGTTCACCCCTATCGAGTAATACAAGTAAGATACAAGCGTGCTCCCTCGTCCCGACCCGACACACACCTGGGATCCGGAGCAGTACCGGCGATTTGCGACCGAGCGAGCGCAGCCGTTCCACGACCTGTTGGCCAGACTCGGACGAGACCCGGTCGCCCGGGCCGTCGACCTCGGTTGCGGCCCCGGTGAGCTGACGGCGTTGGCCGCCCGACAACTCTCGATCGGCCGGATCACCGGCATCGACAACTCGGCGGACATGCTCGCTGCGGCCGTCGAACACGCCGGACCCGGTGTGACGTTCGAGCCGGGTGACATCGCCGCGTGGACCTCGGACCGGGATCACGACCTGGTGCTCGCCGCTGCGAGCCTGCAGTGGCTGCCCGACCATGCTGCAGTGCTCGCGCGATGGACCGCCGCTCTGCGTCCGGGCGGGCGCATCGCCGTGCAGGTCCCCGCCAATGCCCACGCTGCGACGCACGTCGTCGCCGAACGGGTCGCGAACAGCGAACCGCATCGGTCGGCATTCGGCGCCGCCGGACCGCCGCCTGACCCGGTGGCGCGCAACGTGCTCACGTCGGAGGACTACGCCCGCATCCTCTACGAACTCGGCTACGTCGACATCGAGGTCGACCTCCACGTCTACCCTCACGTCCTGCCCACGACCCGACACGCAGTCGAGTGGGTCAAGGGCACGACACTCACCCGATTCCGCTCGATCCTCCCGCCGGCGGCCTACGACGCATTCCTCGCCGACTATGAACACGAACTGATCAAGGAGATGGGCGACCACGAGCCGTGCTTCTTCCCGTTCAACAGGATCCTCTTCGTCGCCCGTCGACCGAGTCGCTGAAGTGTGACAGCCTGCTCCCCGTGGGATCGTCCGTTGATGACCCGGACCGGCTGGGTGAGCTGATCGACCGCCTCGCCGCCGAGGTGGGTCTGTCTGGGGTCGTGCGAGTCGATCTCGACGGCGAGACCACCGTGCAACGCGCGTATGGCGATGCGCATCGTGGCCTCGGCATCGCGAACACGATCGAGACGCAGTTCGGGATCGCCAGCGGCACGAAAGGTCTGACGGCTCTCACGGTCATGACCCTCGTCGAGCGAGGCGAGATCGGGCTGGGGACGACGGCGCGGTCGCTGCTCGGCGCCGACCTCCCCTCGATCGACGAACGCGTGACCGTCGAGCACCTCCTCGCTCACCGCTCGGGTATCGGCGACTACCTCGACGAGGAGGTCGCCACCGACTCGACCGACTACGTGATGACCGTGCCGGTCCACGAACTCGCGACCACCGAGCAGTACCTGCGGGTGCTGGACGGTCACCCGATGAAGGGCGAACCCGGCGAGCGATTCACGTACAACAACGGCGGCTACGTGGTCCTCGCGCTGCTCGCTGAGCGGGCCACCGGTGTTGCGTTCCACGATCTGGTCGAACAGCGGGTCTGTGCACCAGCGGGCATGACCGACACGGCGTTCTTGCGATCGGATGAACTTCCGGGTCGCGCCGCGCTGGGCTATCTGGACGATGCGGGACTGCGCACGAACGTCTTGCACCTCCCGGTGCGCGGCAACGGTGACGGCGGCATCTACACCACAGCTGCGGATGTCCACGCGCTGTGGGAGGCGTTGTTCGCTCGGCGGATCGTCTCTCCCGAGACCGTCGAGTTGATGGTGCATCCGCGCAGCGACGTGCCGGCGGAGTCGATGCGCTACGGGCTCGGCTTCTGGATCGAGGAGTCGGGCGACGCAGTGTCGATCCACGGTTTCGACGCCGGCGTGGGGTTCGTCTCCGTGTGTGATCGTGCCCGACGCTGCACGTACACGGTGCTCTGCAACACGACTCGAGGCGCGTGGCCGACCAGTCAGGGCATCGGTGAACTGATCGCCTCGCGATGAGTCAGCGACGGCCGATGGTGACCGGGACTCGCTCAGGCGACGCGACGCGGACCGGCTTCGAGTGGTCCATCATCGGGCGAGGACGCTCAGCTGATGCCGCCAGCATCGCTGCTTCGCCGTGGCCGCCGACGCATTCGGGGTCCGGGCCGTCGAGCGGGATGCCGACGAAGAACTTGGCCGCCATGCAACCGCCCTGGCACGCGTCGTAGCTGCCGCAGGACGCGCACGCTCCGGCGGACTGCGGTTCGCGCAGTTCGGTGAACAGCTCACTGTGCTTCCAGACTCGGGCGAACCCACCCGGGTCGCGAACCGAGCCGGCCTTGAACTCGTCGTGGATCACGAACGGGCAGGCGTAGACGTCACCGATCGGGTCGATCAGGCACACCACGCGCCCGGCACCGCACATGTTGAGCCCGGGCAGCGGTTCCTCGCCGAGCGCGTTGAGGTGGAAGAACGAGTCACCGGTGAGCACGTTGTCGCCGTGGGCGAGCAACCACTCGTAGATCTGACGCTGCTGTGCGTTGGTCGGGTGGAGGTCGTGCCACGAGTCGGCGCCACGACCCGACGGGCGCAGCCGCGTGATGCGCAGCTGCGCGCCGAACGAATCGGCCAGCGCCTTGAACTCGTCGAGCTGATCGACGTTGTGGCGGGTGACGACCACCGAGATCTTGAACTCGCCGAAGCCGGCGTCACGCAGATGATTCATCGCCCGGATCGCCGTGTCGTACGAACCATCACCGCGCACCGCGTCATTCGTGACCGCGTCGGTGCCGTCGAGGCTGATCTGGATGTCGAGATAGTCCATCGCGGCGAGGCGCTTGGCCTTCTCGGCGTCGATGAACGCACCGTTGGTCGAGAACTTCACGCCGATACCGCGACCGATCGAGTACTCGAGCAGCTCGAAGAAGTCGCGTCGGATCATCGGCTCGCCGCCACCGATGTTGATGTAGAACACCTGCAGGTCGTGGAGTTCATCGAGCACCGCCTTGGCCTCGTCGGTGGTCAGCTCTCGGGGGTCGCGGCGTCCCGACGACGACAGGCAGTGCACGCACTCGAGGTTGCAGGCGTAGGTGAGTTCCCACGTGAGACAGATCGGGGCATCGAGGCCCGTCTTCAGTTGCTCAACGAGGTGCGACTTCGTGGCGCTCATGGAGCATCTCCGATTCGGTGAGTGAGGTGAGCGCCCGTTCGAACGACGGCCAGCGCGACGGGTCGATCTCGCAGGCGCGCAATGTGTCGGCCAACGTGTCGTGCTCGCCGAGCGCTTGAACGACGCGGACGACGTCGGGGTGCTTGAGGAAGATCAGCTTGCGGTTGCCGTAGTGGTAGGCGAGCGCACCGAACGGCTCAGGTCGAAGGGCGACCTGTTGGTCGAGTTCGAGGTGGTGGTCGAGCAGGGACACCGGCGTCGGCGTCAGTAGACGCCGCACATCCCGTCGATCGAGATCTCCTCGACGAGCAGTTCGTCGTCGAGGAGGTCCTCGGCGGGTTCTGTGCCGGGGGCCGTGGCGGTCTCGGTGGCGATGTCGTCCATGTTCCGCAGACTAGCTGCGCTCGGAGTCGGGGGCCACGGCGAGCGGCCGCTCGTGTCAGCGCGCCGGGACGATCTGGGTGTACAGCTCCGGGCCGCGGGTTCGCCAACGGCCAGCTGCGATGGCGATGCCTCCCCGTTCGACGAGCAGACCGACACCGAACGCAACGATGGCGAGGACGGTGACGAGGGTGAGGGACTGCCGATCGACGGCCCACAGCAGCGCGAGCGCCACCGGAAGCGTCAGGACTGCAAGCACGAACAGGACCGCCGCCACCGCAAGGGCCGCGAACCAGCCCTTGCCCGAGTCGCCGCTCGCCAACGGATTGTCGCTGTCGGGGATGGCGATCGGAACGAACGATGACTGCACCATCGCGGCCCCGGTGCCGGCGAACAGCCCTCCCACGCCGATGATGAACCCTGCGGGCAGATAGTTCCATTCGCCGGTGAGCGATGCGGCGACCAGCGGTCCCACGATCGCCACAGGCGCAGCCGACACCACGACGGATCGAGCCTTCGCCTTGACCAACACGTCGGGGTCGGTGCCAGTCAGGAGCTCGCCGGACATCGCGGGGCCGTCGGATCCGAAGCTGTTGCCCGCCATGAACAGCACGGCGAGTTGCACGGCGCCGCCGACGAGCACGGCCCCAGCGCCCGCTTGTCGCCCGGTGAGCACCGGCACGAGCACGATGGCCAGTCCCACGCCGGCCCCGGTGAACGTCTCCAGTGCGGTCCTCGGCGTTCGGAACCGGGTGAGGACTCCCCGCCACGCCACGGCACCCACCGCACCGTTGCCGCACAGGCGCCGAGCAAGCGAGCGCACCGGCCGGCGCCGGTCGCGAACCTCGGTTCGGGTCGTCGTGCGACCCTTCACGGACGTGATGAGGCGCCGGGTCGTCCACGTGAACAGCCACAGCAGCGGTACGAGCCACACCGATCCGATGGCCACATGGACGAGCGCAATGGCCGGTTCCGTGCCGGCCGCAGCCAGCCCTCGTCCGATCTGTCCCATCGGGGTGACGGCGAGGAGGTTGGCCATCCGGGAGCGGGCGTCGTCGTCGAGGTCGGCCACTTGGCGCGGAATGACCTGGAACGCTGCATAGAACGCGAGGCTCGACAGCCCGACGACGATCTGGCCGACCCGCGGGTGGCGCGCAGCGAGGAGTCCGAGCAAGTTGATGGTCGTGCGCGACACCAGCAGCAGCGTCGCCAGGAACGCCAGCACCGCGAACGTGATCGGCACGATCGAGAACCAGCCGCTGACAGCGCCGGCGAACAACCCGATGGCGACGAGCAATGCCGACAGCCCAGGTGGACCGGCCGCGGACGCCGCCAGCAGGCCCAGCCCGAGTTGTCGTTGGCCGAGGGGTTCGGTTGCGAGCACTCGTGGATCGACGGGCTGGGTCACGCCCGCGATGACGCCGACCATGACAACGACCACTACGACACCCGTCGTGAGCGTCACATAGGCAGCATCGAGGTCATCGCTGGTGCGACCGATGGCAACCGCCGCGATGCCGCCAGCGATGCCGGCGATCGCCGATGCAATCATCCCGATCACGACGGCTGCCTTCTGCGAGCCGCTCGAACGCAGAACGCCTCGGAGCATCCTCCAGCGAGTTCGGGCGAACAGTGCGCACACCGCAGCGTCGGTCATCATGTCAACCAGTCGAGAGCGTCGGCGTCGACGTCACCGGCGCCGACCACGTCGATGAAGGCTTCCTCGAGGCGCCGCCCCTTGCGGAGTTCGTCGATCGGCCCCGATGCGACGAGACGTCCACGATGGATGACGCCGACGTGGTCGCAGACCCGTTCGACGATGTCCATCACGTGGGTGGAGAGCACGACGGTGCCACCGCCAGCGCGGAACAGGTCGAGCATGCGGCGCATCGCTCGAGTCGAGACTGGATCGACCCCTTCGAATGGTTCGTCGAGCATCACCACGCGTGGGCGGGCCAGCAGCGCCGCGGCCAGCGCCGTCTTCTTGCGCATGCCGTGGCTGTACTCGGCGATCGGACGATCGGCGTCGTCGACGAGATCGAGCACGGTGAACAGGTCGTTCGCTCGTCGCCGCGCCATTGCCGGGTCCAACTCGCGCAACGCGCCGATCGTCTCCACGAACTCCCATGCCGTGAGCCGGTCGAACAGCTGCAGCGGGTCGAGCATCACCCCCATCGAACGCCGCGTGGCGAGGACGTCCTGGTCGACGCGCACTCCACACACCTCGATCATCCCGGCGTCAGGTCGCACGAGCCCGACCACGGCGCGCATCGTGGTCGACTTGCCGCTGCCGTTCGGGCCGACCAGGCCGTAGCACGCGCCCTGCGGGACCTCGAGCGTCAGCTGGTCGATGGCGACGGTGGCCCCGTAGGTCTTGGTGAGGCCGATGATCCGCAGCGGCGACAGGACCGGCGGAGGGGGTTGCACCTGTTCAGTCTGCCGTGGTGAGCAGCGCTGGCACCGTGCTCGGCAACGCGGTGAACTCGAACGCGGCGACCGCGCCGATCACGATGACCGAGGGGGAACGGACGTCGGCGTCCGCGAGTTCGGCGAGGGTCCAGCGTCCGACCACCTGCGCGTCGGTGGTGGCCGATTCGATGGCGGCGACCGGCGTCGTCGTGGCGAGTCCGCCCGTGATCAGTTCGGCGGCGATCGACGCTCGTTGGGCGACGCCCATCAGGACGACGATCGTGCCGCCAACCTTGGCGAGCGAACGCCAATCGACGTCCGGTTCACCGGCGCGGCGGTGGCCCGTGACGACGGTGAAGGCGGCGGAGACACCCCGATGGGTGACGGGAATGCCGGCAGCCGCGGGTGCTGCGACCGACGACGAGATGCCCGGCACGACCTCGAACGGGACGCCGGCGGCGGCCAACGCCTCGGCTTCCTCGCCACCGCGTCCGAAGACGAACGGGTCGCCGCCCTTGAGGCGGACCACACGCTTTCCCTGGCGGCCGAGTTCGACGAGGAGTGCGGAGATCATCTCCTGCGGCGTCGGACGGCCAGGCCGCTTGCCCACGTCGATCCGTTCGGCGTCGTCGGGGATCAGCGCCAGCACGTCGTCGCCGACCAGCGCATCGTGCACCACCACTTCGGCGGTCGCCAGCAGGCGCGCCGCTTTCAGCGTGAGCAGGTCCGCATCCCCGGGCCCGGCTCCGACCAACGCCACGCTCACATCGACCACCATTCCACCGTTTGTGTGACGATTCGGGTGACCCGCCCCACCGAATCTGCAACGCAAACGGGGGTTGGGGTGCTCATGTCGCAGGGTCCGGATCGACGTGGGCGCGGCGGCGCGAGGTGGCGGCGGGGAGGAGCGATTGGAGGTGCGCCCAGTCCTGGTCGACCGCCCAGTCGCCGAAGCTCTGAACCTCGCCGTCGGACCGGGAGAACGCGTCGAGCAGCGGGCGCAGGAGTTCGGGGACCTCGGTCAGCGGGACGTCGGCGCGCAGGAGCCTGGCGAGTCGGTCGCCCGCCGGCGAACCGCCGACGAAGATGTCGTAGTTCTTCTTGGTTCGCCCGACGATGCCGAGCTCTGCGGCATACGGCCGGGAACAACCATTGGGGCAGCCGGTCATGTTCAACCGCAGCGGCAGACCCGTGTTCCCGGTGTCCGCGAGTACCTTCTCGAGACGATCGACCACGTCGGGCAGTACCCGCTCGGCCTCGCCCAGCGCCTTGCTGCACGTCGGCAACGCGGGGCACGCGATCGCCAGATTCCGTGTCGGGCTCTGATCGTCGGCGAGACGAACCCCGTTCGCCCGGAGCACGTTCTCGACCGCGACCCGATCGGTGACGCCGAGCAGCAGCAGATCCTGACGTGGCGTGACGCGCAACTCGCGAACGGTCGAATCGGCCACGAGCCGTCGGAGCGCGAGGCGCAACCCGCCCGCCACCTTGCCGGACGGCACGGGCAGGCCGAGCGCACTGGAGCCGTCGACGTCGTGCCAGCCGTGGTGGGCGTCGACCTCCCAGTCGGGCAGCGCGACCGGCGCTGCCAACGTGAGCCCGGTGCGCTCCTCGATCTGGTCACGCAGCCAATCCACACCGCGAGCCTCGAGCAGGTACTTGAGGCGGGCTCTCGACCGGTCCTCGCGGTTGCCATGGTCGCGTTGTGTGGTGACGATCGCCTCGACCACCGTCACCACGTCGGCCGGCGGCACCCATGCGACTGGCTGCGCGAGCAGGGGATAGGTGTCATCCGGGCGGCTGTGGCTCATCCCCATCCCGCCGCCGGCGAGCACCACGTAGCCGGTCAGCTCTCCCGTGGTTCCCTCCGACAGTGTCGGCACGATCCCGACGTCGTTGGTGTAGATGTCGACGCAGTTGTCGCCCGGCCAGCCGATCGCGATCTTGAACTTGCGGGGCAGGTACGCCGCGCCGTAGATCGGCTCGACGTCATCGATCGGTGCGCTGACGTCGGGTGTTTCTGCCGACACCGCCCGCTCGCCGTCGACCCACAATTCCCAGTAACTCTCGGTCTGAGGGCGGAACCGGGCCACGATGGCCGCAAGCAGCGGATCGACCACAGCGCGACGTTCGGGGTGGGGGAGTGGGCAGGCCATCACGTTGCGCACGACGTCGCCGCATGCGCCGAGCGTGGTCAACAGCGACGAGTTGATCCCGCCGACGAGCTCTCGCAATTCGCCCTTGTGGACGACGTGGTACTGCACGCCCTGCCGGGTCGTGAGGCGCAACTTGTTGTCGGCCAGTGTCGCCACCCGATCGAGTGCGAGCCATTGAGCGTTGGTGATCGCGCCGCCGGGAACCGACGCTCGCACCATGCACGAGTAGTCGAGTGGCAGCTTCAGTTGCGTGCGGGCGCGCCGGATGTCGCGGTCGTCCTGTTGGTAGATCCCGTGGAACTTCAGCAAGAGCTCGGCGTCGTGATCGAAGTCGTCCCGGTCGTTGACCAGCTCGTCGCCGATCGTGCCGCCGAGGTAGTTGCTGGCGAGTTTGATGGCTTCGGCGTCGGCGCTCACAGGTGCAGCCCGCATTCGGTCTTGGCGCTGTCGGCCCACCGACCGGCGCGCTGGTCGTCGCCATCGGCGACCGGTCGGGTGCACGGCCAGCACCCGACCGACGGGTAGCCACGGTCGGCGAGCGGGTGGTCGGGGATGCCGTAGGCGGCGACATAGGTGACCACGTGGGCGTCGGTCCATGCGGCGAGCGGATTGATCTTGACGACGCCGCGCAGCAGGTCGTCGTGCACGAACGGCGCCGTGCGCCGTGCGTTCGAGTCGCTGCGTCGGAGCCCGCTGACCCAGGCCGTCCGCCCGGCCAGTGCCCGGCTGAGCGGCTCGACCTTCCGGGCGGCGCAGCAGGCGTCGGTGTCGGTCTGCCAGACATTGACAGGTAGGCCGGGCTCGGGACGGATGATGCGCAGGTTGAGGTCGAAGCGAGTGCGGAGGTCGTCGGCGAACCATTCGGTTTCGGCGAACAGGTAGCCGGTGTCGAGCAGGGTGATCTCGATGCCGGGGATCGCTTCACTGGCCACGTGAGCGAGCACGGCGTCGCCGAAGCTGGCGGTCACACAGAGCCCGCCGCCGAATTGCCGATGCGCCCAACGCAGGACGCGATGGGCATCGACGACGGGGTCGTCGGTCTCGGAGGGTCTGACGGTGAGGTGGGCGGCGAGGTGGGTGGACGAGGCGGTCACGGGGTGTATTCAATCAATTCCGACCAAACAGATCAACTTTGTAGGGAATTGATTTCGTACACTTCCGAAATGCCCCTCGAATCGGCGTCGACGTTCGCCTACCCGGTGTTCCTCGACCTCCACGACATGGACGTGCTCGTCGTCGGCGGGGGACGAATCGGTGCCCGTAAGGCAGAGGGCCTTGCCGCCGCCGGTGCCAGGGTTCGCCTTGTCGCAGCGGACGTGAGCGAGCATGTCGACGTGGCCACGATCGACGACCTGCGGCCTCGTGCGTTCGAGACCGCGGACCTCGATGGCGTCCGACTCGTCGTGACCGCGACCGGCGACGAGCAGGTCGATGCGACGATCTCCGCCGAGGCGCGTGGCCGCGGGATCTGGACCAACGCCGCCGACCAACCCGTCGACTGTGAGTTCATCCTCCCGGCGATCGCCCGGCGAGGCCGCGTCACGATTGCGGTCAGCACCGACGGTGCAAGCCCGGCGCTCGCACGCGAGTTGCGCAACGTGATCGACGAGTTCCTCACGGACGAGATCGGCACGCTCGCGGAGACCCTCGCCGCAGAGCGAGCAGCGGTGCAGGCGAGCGGCGCGTCGACCGAGGACATCGACTGGACCGACCGCGTTCGACGCGGCATCACCGAAGCGCTCGGCGGTCGTAGTCTCGCCCCGTGATCTCCGCTCGTCGGTCCCGACGTTTCTGGACCGCAACTGCGGTCGTTCTCGCCGCGACGCTCGCGGCATGCACCGCCACGTCTGACGTCGAGGTGAAGGTGCCCGATGGCGCTCCCGCGAGCACTTCGGCACCGCAACCCGTCGATGGCTCGACGCCGGTCACGGCACCAGACCCGACCGGACTTCCCTCGATCAGCGAAGCCGACCCCGCAATCGTGATCGGCGAACTCGACAACGGACTTCGCTACTTCATTCGAGACAACGACAATCCCGGCCTCCGAGTCGAGATGCGCCTGGCGGTCGATGCGGGCTCGGCGTTGGAGGACGACGTGCAAGACGGTGGGGCCCACTTCCTCGAACACATGCTGTTCAACGGCACCGAGGAGTTCCCCGAGAACGAGCTGATTGCGGTGCTGCGCAGCTTCGGAGCCGGTTTCGGCGCCGACATCAACGCCTACACCAGCTACGACGAGACCGTCTACCAGTTGACGATGCCGACCGAGGATCCGGCGGTGGTCGACACGGGCCTCGACGTGCTCGAACAGTGGTTGTCCGCGGCCACGATCGATCAAGCGCAGGTCGAAGCAGAACGTGGGGTCGTGCTCGACGAGTGGCGTGGCTCCGAGGCGACGTCCGATGGCCGTGTCTTCGACGCTCTGGAGGAACTCTTCCTCGCGGGATCGCCCTACGAGGGAAAGGACCCGATCGGCACCGACGCGGCGATCAGCGAGATGAACGCCGAGCCGCTGCGGACGTTCTACGACGACTGGTACCGGCCCGACAACGCAGCGATCGTCGTGGTCGGCGACATCGACACCGGCACGATCGAAGACGGCATCGTCGAACGTTTCGGACCGGCTGTTGCGAGGGGTTCGTCGCCCGCGCGCCCCGAGTTGACCGTCGAACCGTCGAGTGAACCGCAGGTGTCGATCCTCGCCGATCCCGATGTTGCCGAAGGGTCGGCGCAGATCACCTTGCCGCTCACGGCCTCCAACAGTGAGTCGGTCGAAGCGGACTACCAGAACCTGATCCTCGACTCGATGGCCTTCGACATCATCGCCACGCGTCTCGGCAACGACGCGTTGCGTGGCGCGGCGCCGTTCGACGACGCCTGGGTGGATTCGAGTGGCTTCGTCCGCAGCCTCGACGCACCCGAGATCATCGTGTCGGCCGACGGCGATTCGCTCGAAGCGTCCGCGCAGGCGGTGTTCGACGAGTACGAGCGAGTTCGCCGGTTCGGATTCTCGCAGGCCGAAGTCGACCGAGTCGTCGAGTCGTACCGCTCGTCGGCGCAGTCGGCCTACGACGGGCGCGACTCGCGCCAGGACGCTGACTTCGCCGACGAGTACGTCCGCCATGCGCTCACCGACGAACCCATTCCGACCGCCGACGCTCAATTCGAGTTCACCCAGGCCGTACTCGAACGGGTGACGCCCGAGACGGTCGCGTACGGATTCGTGCAGCGCCTTGCCGCATCGGCGCCGCACGTTCTGATCGTCGTGCCCGAGAGCGAGGCCGACGACGTGCCCGACGCGGCGACCTTCGAGGCTCAGGCGACCTCGATGCGCGACCGAGATCTGTCGCCGCGGCCCGACGACGCGGGCATCGAAGGTGATCTGATGGTCGCCCCCGAACCGGTCGAGGAGATCTCCAGCGAACGGCTCTCCGACAACGGGATGGACGACTTCGTCGACCCGATCGTGCTCGAGTTCGACAACGGCGTTCGAGTCGCGCTCAACACCAACACGATCGTCGAGGGCCAGGTCGCCTTGGAAGCGCGCAGCCCCGGCGGCCTTGCGGTGCTTGGCGATTCCGACGTTCCGGCCGCGGACGCAGCCGGCGCTGTGGTCGGCCAGAGCGGCATCGCCACCTATGGGCCTGTCGAGTTGGATGACTTCCTGTCCGACAAGGACGTCGGGATGCAGGCGTACGTGGACTCGTTCACGGAAGGGTTCTTCGGCAGCTCGTCGACGAGCGACCTCGAGACCCTCTTCCAGCTGATCCATCTCTCGATGACGCAACCCCGCGTCGATCCGGTCGCGCTCGAGCAATACCTCGACGACGAACTGGCGCTCGCGTCCGACCCGTCGATCGACCCGGGGTACGCCGAGTTCGCGACGTTGCTGGAAGCACGCTACGACGACCCGCGGTACCTGCTGCCGACGGTCGATTCGCTCAACTCGGTGACCGCGGAGGACATCGACCGTGTCTACCGCGACCGGTTCGGCGACGCCTCTGACTTCTCCTTCTCGTTCAGCGGTGACTTCGACGTGGCCGAGGTGGTCGAGCTCTCGCGGCGGTACCTCGGCACGTTGCCCTCGACCGATCGGGTCGAGTCGGTCGACTTCGTCGAGCCGGACCCTCCAGTCGGCATTGTCGCCGAGCAGACCGTCGCCGGCGAGGGCGCCCAAGCGTCGGTTGCGATGCTGTTCACCGCGCCGGCGACGCCAGAGCGGCGCGACGACATCGCGGCGGCGATCCTCCAGGAGGTCGTGACGGCGCGCCTCACCGACGTCGTGCGTGAGGAGCTGGGCGACTCGTACTCGCCGTTCTCGTTCGTGCAGGTCGGCGACGGAGGGACTCCCAACGCCGAGACGTACATCTCGAACACGACGGCGCCGGAACTGCTCGACGAGGTCGTTGCCGCCGTGACCACGCAGCTCGACGATCTACGCGCCGCCGGCCCGACCGAGGCGGAGTTCGCGGCGGCGAGCGAGAACATCCGCCAGCAGCTCGACCTGTTCAGCAACGAACAGATCAACGACGAGGTGTTGTCGGTGTTCACCGATCCGGCAGGCAACGCATCGTTCGACGAGTTCCTCGACCAGGCGCAGTGGGTCGACGTGATCGATGCCAACGACGTCCGCGACGCGATGTCAAGGTGGCTCCCCGCCGATCGGTACATCGAAGTTCGCGTCGTCCCTCGCTGACCCTCGATCATCCACGTTTGCGTTGCATTTCCGGTGACCCGGGTCACCGGAAATGCAACGCAAACGGTGTGGTGTGGGGGTGTGGTGTGGGGGTGTGGTGTGGGGGTGTGGTGTGGGGTAGAGGGGTGGGTCAGCGCATGTTGGCGGGGGTGACGGTGCGTTGGCTGACCTCGACGAGGTCGCCGCCGCGCACCTCGTAGCTCACGACGTGGTCGACGGAGTGTTGGCCGCTGCGGGCCTTGCCGGTGACCACGTCGAGCTCGGTGCCGTCGACGAGCGGGACGAGGGCGATCGCCCGGAAGCCCTCCGCCGTGCCGGGGGATGACCGCTTGTCCTCGCGCAGCAGCAGGCCGGAGTCCCAGACCCAGACGTCGTCGACGCTGATGAATCGGCAGCGATGGCTCGTCTTCGACT
Organism: Ilumatobacteraceae bacterium; assembly: GCA_963828415.1. Taxonomy (GTDB): domain Bacteria; phylum Actinomycetota; class Acidimicrobiia; order Acidimicrobiales; family Ilumatobacteraceae; genus Sva-07. Next base: position 543,340 of record CAWHEI010000003.1, on the reverse strand, counting down.
TCGACACCATGCCGCCCGGGCACACGATCACGCTGCCCTCGACCCATGGCAGCACGCCCAACCCATCTCGTCCGAACCCCAACTCGAAGCCTGCGGCGATGATCGCGTCGTGATCGCCGCCGTCGATCGCCCGCTCGATCTGCACCTGGCGAACGACCTCGGCCAGGTGATGCAGGTCGTCGTTGGGTAAGGCCCTGACGAACTCGACGACACTCTCCGGATCGGTGCCGGGGGAGGGCTCCTTTGCGGTCATCGCGCCAGTGTGTCCGATGCCGCCGTGCGTTGACACCTGACGTACTGTTCGGCTCATGCAGACCAAGGCAGCAGTACTCAGAGACGTCGGCCAGGAATGGAGCGTCGAGACCATCGAACTCGACCCGCCCAAGTCCGGAGAAGTGCTCGTCCAGATGAAGGCGTCGGGCATGTGCCACTCCGACGAACACCTCGTGACCGGCGACCTCGCCGGCGCCACCTCGCCGATGCCGCTGATCGGCGGGCACGAAGGTGCCGGCATCGTGATGGAGGTCGGCCCGAACGTCGTCGGTCTCGAGCCGGGCGACCACGTGGTCTTCGGATTCATCCCGGCGTGCGGCCGTTGCCCGAGCTGTGCATCCGGCCACTCGAACCTCTGCGACATCGGCGGCGCAGCATTCCCGACAGGCCGTCAGATCTCCGACGGCACGGCCCGCCACCACACCGCCGATGGTGAGGACCTCGGCCTGATGTGCCTGCTCGGCACGTTCGCCCAGCACACCGTGGTTCATGAGTCGAGCTGCGTGAAGATCGACAAGGAACTCCCTCTCGATCGCGCCTGCCTGCTCGGCTGCGGCGTCGTCACCGGATGGGGCTCCGCGGTGTACGCCGCCGAAGTCGGCCCGAACGATTTCGTCGCCGTCGTCGGCGCCGGCGGTATCGGCGCCAACGCGATTCAGGGCGCCAAGCTCGCCGGTGCCCGCGTCATCGCGGCGATCGACCCGGTCGAGTTCAAGCGCGAGACCGCCATGGAACTCGGTGCCACGCACACCTATGCGTCGATCGCCGAGGCGATGGAGGGCCTGGGCGACTCCACGTGGGGACGTGGGTTCGACAAGGTGATCATGACGATGGGTGTCGGCAACGGCGATGCGCTCGGCGAGGCATTCCACCTCGGTGGCAAGCGCTCGAAGATCGTCGTCACCAACATCCACCCGACCGTCGAGCCGTCGATGGCGGTGCCCGGCGCGTTCCTGACGCTCTTCGAGAAGCAGATCATCGGGTCGCTGTTCGGTTCGGCCAACATCCGCAAGGACATCCCGGCGCTGCTCGAGCTCTACACCCAGGGCCAGCTCGATCTCGACACGCTGGTCACCAACACCTACTCGCTCGACGAGATCAACCAGGGCTTCGAGGACATGCGCAACGGCAAGAACATCCGCGGCGTCCTCATCTACGACTGATCTGCCATGTCAGGCCTCACCGCGTGTCGGTGGTGGGTCAAGCGAGGTCGGCCCGACTCCGGCTCGTCGCTGGCGCTTCCCTCGCCGGCGGTGCATCATCGGAGTACGCAACATCAGGGGAAGACCGCAACAACAGGTGAAAGGGGATCGCCATGAAGAGCAGGGCAGCCGTACTCCACGGAATCAACCAGGAATGGCAGATCGAGGAGATCGAGGTCGACGCGCCCAAGGCGGGGGAGGTGATCGTCGAGTGGAAAGCGGCCGGGCTGTGTCACAGCGACGAGCACATGGTCACCGGTGACCTGGTGCCTCCGGAAGAGGCATGGGAAATGATGGGCATCGAGAGCATGTGGCCGGCGATCGGTGGCCACGAAGGCGCGGGTGTGATCGCTGAGGTCGGCCCTGGCGTCACGAGCGTCGCAGTCGGTGACCACGTGTCGGCGTCGTTCGTGCCCTCGTGCGGCAAGTGCCGCTATTGCTCGACGGGTCGTCAGAACCTGTGCGACGCCGGTGCTGGAGCGTTCCTCAAGGGCATGATCACCGACGGCACGAGCCGCCACCACATGGCCGACGGCAGTGCCGACCCGATGCTCTTCGCGAAGCTCGGCACCTTCTCGCACTTCACGTGTGTCTCGACCGATCAGGTGATCAAGGTCGACGCCGACCTTCCGCTCGAGGCGGTGGCGTTGGTTTCGTGTGGCGTTGCCACCGGGTGGGGATCGGCAACCAATCGGGCGGCGGTTGCCCCCGGTGACACGGTCGTCGTGGTCGGTATCGGCGGCATCGGAATCAACGCGGTGCAAGGCGCCGCCATGGCTGGGGCACGCCGCGTGGTTGCCGTCGACCCGATCGAGTTCAAACGCGAGAAGGCGATGGAATTCGGGGCCACCGAGGCGTTCACGTCGATGGAGGAAGCCATGCCCGCCGTGATGGAGATGACGCAGGGAATGATGGCCGACAAGGTGATCATGACGCCGGGAGTGCTGTACGGCGACCTGATGGCGCTCGGCACCCAGCTCGCCGGCAAGGGCGGCACGATCGTGGTGACCGGCATCGCGCCGATGACGCAGACCGAGTCGTCCGTGAACCTGTTCGAACTCGCGATGTGGAACAAGGAGATCAAGGGCACGATCTTCGGTTCACTCAATCCTCGAGCCGACATCCCGCGCCTGCTCGACATGTACCGCGATGGCCAGCTGAAGCTCGACGAACTGATCACCAACCGCTACAGCCTCGACGAGATCAACGACGGGTACCAGGCGATGCGCGACGGCACCAACCTCCGCGGCGTCGTCGTCCACGGCTGACACCTGCCTCACGCCCGAAAATTCGGAGCCCTCATCGCGCTGAGCGAATCCTCGGCTCCGAATTCTCGTGAAGGCGGATCCGCTCCGGTAGGACGTCGGTCGCTAGGTTCGGCGCACGATGAGGTCACATGTCTGAGTCCGCTGTACCCGCCGTGCCCCGCCCCGTTCCATCGGAACTCGTCGAATCGATCGGCTCGACGGTCGTCGGTCGACGGCGCGAGATCGAACTGGTCGTCGCCGCGCTGATCGCCGATCGTCACGTTGTGATCGAGGGCCCTCCCGGGACCGGCAAGTCGACGCTGCTGCGCACGGTCGCCCGCCAGCTCGGCGTCGGGTTCGAGTTCGTCGAGGGCAACGCGGAACTCACCCCGGCTCGACTCGTCGGGCACTTCGATCCGGCACGCGTGATGGCGGAGGGCTACGACGCCGACGTCTTCGTCGACGGTCCGCTTGCTTCGGCACTCCGTGACGGCTCACTGCTGTACGTCGAGGAGATCAATCGTGTGCCCGAGGAGACACTGAACGTTCTGATCACGGTCATGAGCGAAGGCGAACTGCACGTCCCCCGACTCGGCCGCCTCGCCGCCGCGCCGGGATTCCGGCTCGTGGCGGCGATGAACCCGTTCGACGCAATCGGCACGGCCCGCATCTCCGGCGCGGTGTACGACCGGGTGTGCCGCCTTGCGGTCGACTACCAGACCGCAACCGACGAACGCCAGATCACGCTGCGCGAATCGGGCAGTGCCGACCTCGATCCCGACTGGGTTGCCAAGGTGGTCGAACTCGTCCGACTCACTCGATCGCACGGCGACCTGCGCGTCGGATCGTCGGTGCGCGGAGCGATCGACATGTGCGCGGTGGCGTCGTCGCTCGCTGCCGTGCGCGGGTCGTCGGTGGTGGCCGGTGACGTGTCGCTCGATGCAGCGCTCGTGGCCCTCTCTGGTCGGGTTCGACTCCGGGAAGGCACGACTCGCTCGACGGAGGACATCGTGCGCGAACTGTGGAAATCCGTGTTCGGCAAGGTCGACGACGGTGGGTCGAACGAGGGAAAAGAGAGCGCCCCGACCGGGGCGACGCCGGCTCACTGAACAGCCCGCCTTCGGCGAAGGAGGGCGACGCTGCGGACGAGGAGGTCTCGAAGGCGCGCCGAAAGACCACGTCACGACGGGCGCTCGAACAGCAACCGCACTTCGACGAGATCTCACCGGAGGTCGGCGAACTCGATGAGGACGCGCTGTCGAAGGCCCTCGACGACGACCCCGATGACACCCTCGCCCTGTTGGCCGACCTCACCGGTGCGACCGATCCGAAGCTGCGCGATCTCGCCCGGCGGCTCGCTGGACGATTGTTCCTCGACCTCGCCAAACGTGGTCCCGCCTCGCCGCGCGGGGTGGGGCAGTTGCGCACGCAGCGATACCGGCCCGACGGCGGTGACCTCGATGTCGACGCCAGCCTCGATGCGCTGGTCACCGCACGGGCCGAAGGTGCGGCTGTCGATCCCGATGATCTTCGGGTGCGATCGTGGTCGACGCCGGGGACCGCGATCTGTCTGTTGGTCGATCGCAGCGGATCGATGACCGGTCGACCCCTGGCCACCGCCGCCGTCGCCGCGTCCGCGGTGGCGTGGCGCAGCCCCGATGACTACTCGGTGCTGTCGTTCGGCAAGGACGTTGTCGCGGCGAAGAGCCAGGACGTCGCGAAGTCGAACGAAGGTGTGATCGACTCGGTGTTGGCGCTGCGCGGGTTCGGGACGACCGACGTTGCTGCAGCGCTCACCGCTGCGGCCGATCAGCTCGCTCGATCCAAGGCGGGTCGCAAGATCGTCGTGCTGCTCTCCGACTGTCGTGCGACCGCGCCGGGCGATGTGCCCGCAGCCGCTCGACGTCTCGGTGAACTGGTGATCGTGGCCCCCGAGTCCGATGACGTCGAAGCTCGAGCACTGGCCGAGCAGGTGGGCGCCCGATTCACGACGGTGTCGGGACCGTCCGACGCTGCCGCAGCGCTCGCCCGAGTCCTCGACACCTGAACGTATGTCTGGTGTCGGACAACAGATGTACGTTCAGCAGGAGATGTTCTTGTCGGGGACGACACCGAACAGGTTCTCGTCGGGCTGGACGCTCGGCAGGGTGGTGGCGGGCACCGGCTCGGGCACCGTCGAACCGCTGACGGGCCCGCCGGTGGCGTCGGTCGTCGACGGCTGCTCGATGGTCGGCGCGAGGGTCGTGTCCGATCCAGGCTCGATCACCTGGACCGGAGCGTCGCCGAGCGTGGCTTCGCCTCGGAAGACCGCCAGGACTGCCTGCATGTTGTCGCCGTCGATCGAGGGGACGAGCACGGCGTTTCCCTGGATGGTCCGGGGGTTCGCGTTGATCTGATAGGTGGTGATCGCCGCCGGGTCGACGCCGCTGAGCACGCCGGCGAACTCGAGCATCTTGCGCGGGGTGAGGTCGGGGTCGGCGACGATGTACTCCGACAGCGTCTCGATCAGGCCGCCGGCGACATCGGGGTTGTACGCGCCCTTCGCCAGGAGGCTCGACACGGTACGTCGCAGGAAGTCCTGCTGACGTGAGATCCGGCCGAGGTCGGAGGTGCCGTCCTGCCGCCACTCGCCCGTGTCGGGATCGAGGTACTGCAGCTTGCGTGACCGGGCGTAGGCGAGTGCGTGGTCACCGTCGAACGTGAAGCACCCGGCCTCGGGCACATTGAGGCCGGTGTTGGGATCTCGCACCGGGGTGGCGAACGGCACGGCCACCCCGCCGACGGCGTTGACGAGCGTGCGGAACGCACAGAAGTCGACCTGCACGAAGTGATCGGTGTTGATCCCGAAGTTCTGGTAGATCGTGTCGATCAGCTTCTGCGGGTTGTCGCGCTCGTAGGCCTCGTTGATGCGGCCCTTGCGTGAGGTGCCGGCGATGTCGACGAAGAGGTCGCGGGGAAACGACAACACCGCCACTTGAGAGGTGCTCGGATTGACGCGCCACATCATGATCGTGTCGCTTCGTTCCCCGAGGTTGCTCCGGTCGCCGAATGCCGGCGCGTACGGAGAGTCGGGGTCGATGCACGAATTGTTGTCGGCGCCGGTGATCAGGAAGTTCTTGGCGTCGGGTTCGACCGCGGGAAAGGTCTCGGGTGGCGCGACCGAATCGGCGCTCTCTTCGCCGGCGTCCGAGCTCGGATCGGCAGGCACGACCGTGGTGGCCTGGGAGGGGTCGATGATGGCGGGGGCGATGTTGCGATCCTCGATCACACGCTGGCCGGCATACAGGGCGCCGGCGGCGCCGAATGATCCGATGGCCATGACGAAAACCGCTGCAACGGTGAGGCGTTGTGGCCACGTCCGGGGGATCCGCTTGGCCGACTTCGGCGTTTCGGTCGGCTTCGGGGGAGTCGGCGGAGGCGGAACCGGCGGCCCAGCGACCATCGGCGCCGGATCGGTCGTCGAATCCGCGTCGGGGGTCTCGGGCTCGGTCGATTCGGACATGTCTGCGCCGACGATACTGCCCCTGCCCGCTGCCTCCTGGTCGCCTCGCTGGTCGTCTTGCTGGTCGCCCCGCCTGGTTGCCTCGTGGTTCAGGGTGTGACGACGACCACGGTGCCGAGCTGCGCCCAGTTCCACATCCACACGGCGTCTTCGGGTGCTTGGCGCACGCAGCCGCCTGACAGGGCCTGTCCCAACTGGTCGACCGTCTGGACAGGCCGGCCGTACTGATAGGGGATGTCGTGGAACCCGATGTTGCCGTCACGGTCACCCTTTGCGAAACGAATCATGTAGTTCCACGTGATCGTTGGATTGTTGATCGAGAACGTGCGCAGCGAGCGTGACCAGACCTGGTACACACCTGGCAGTGGATCGCGGGGGTCCTGTCGACCCGACACTCGATGCACCTTGATGATCGTGTTGTTCTCGTCGTAGGCCCACACGGTCTGCTGGGACTTCGAGTACACCACGCGCCGGCCCCAACCCGTGTCCGCCGGCGGGTCGAACGGGCTCGGAGGTGGCGGTGAGATCTGGAACTGGGTGCCTCGGATCGGCGTCTGGCCGGACACGACCGCTGGACCGGTGGCGAAGTCAGGATCGCCGGCCTGCAGCGGCTCGGTGACCGGGAGTGTCGTCGTGCTGCTCGATCCCGTGGCGACGGTCGTGTCGGAAGCCGTGGTGTCGGCGAACGCTGGCCCGGCGACCAAGAGCAGGCAGACCACGGCCAGTGCCGGCAGACCCAACTTTGCTGGCATTGCGCCGAGTGTAGGCGCCGGTCGCACGGACGTGCTGGGTTTGTGGCCCAGAGCTGCGGTCGGTCAGTCCTCGTCGGCGAGCGTGACCACCGTCGACACCGTCTGGCCGTCGACGACCTCGAGAGCACGGATCGATCCGGCATCGAGGAGATCGTGACGTCCGGCGTCGATTGCGGCGTGCAGCGCCTGCGGTGCGCTGACCACCAGGGCGGCGACGACGGCGCGCTGGCTGCGCTTGGCTTCGGTCTTGGCTCGACGGACCTGCGTGAGCACCTCGATCGTGACGTCGGCGAGCGTGGGATCACCGAACGGTGCGGCGGTTTCGCCCGACCTGGTGGGCCACGGCGCGACGTGCACGCTGGCGTCGTTCCACCAACTCCACGCCTCTTCGGCAGCGAACGGAAGGATCGGAGCGAGCAGGCGTTGCAGGGCGCTGAGCGCTTCGCGCAGTGCCCGCTTGGCCGAGTCGGCGCCCTCGGGTCGTAGTTCGTCGTACGTGCGACCCTTGACCAGTTCGACGTAGTTGTCGCAGAACCACCAGAAGAACGCTTCGGTGCGCTCGAGCGCTCGGGCGTAGTCGAACGCATCGAATGCCGCGGTCGCATCGTCGATCACGCCGTCGAGCTTGGCGAGCATCGAGCGGTCGATCGGATCGGTGACTGCCGCGTCGAGCGATCGTTCGCTCCCGTCGGGCTCGCCGAACTGGAGCACGAACTTGGTGACGTTGAGCAGCTTGTTGGCGAGCTTGCGGCCCACCTTCATCTGGTCTTCGCTGAACGCCGTGTCGACGCCCGGTCGCGCCGAACCGGCCCAGTACCGCACGGCGTCGGTGCCGTAGGTCTCGAACAGGTCCATCGGGGTGACGACGTTGCCCTTGGACTTCGACATCTTCTTTCGGTCGGGGTCGAGGATCCAGCCGGAGAGCGCGGCGTGCTGCCACGGAGCGCAGCCGAACTCGTGGTGGCTGCGCGTCATCGTGGCGAACAGCCAGGTGCGGATGATGTCGTGGCCCTGCGGCCGCATGTCCATCGGGAACACGTGCTCGAACAGCTCGCTGTCTTCCTCCCAGCCGCCGGCGATCTGCGGGGTGAGCGAGGAGGTGGCCCACGTGTCGAGGATGTCGGGGTCGCCCATGAACCCGCCGGGTTGGTCGCGCTGGTCCTCGGTGTAGCCCGGTGGCGCGTCGGTCGACGGATCGATCGGGAGGTCGGCTTCGTCGGGCAGGAGCGGTTCGTCGTAGCGAGGCTCGCCCTGCTCGTCGAGCGGGTACCAGATCGGGATCGGCACACCGAAGAAGCGCTGGCGGCTGACGAGCCAGTCGCCATTGAGGCCCTCGACCCAGTTGTCGTACCGGTGCTGCATGTGAGCGGGGTGCCAGGTGACCTCACCACCGCGGGCGACGAGCGCTGCGCGCAGGTCGGTGTCGCGGCCACCGTTGCGGATGTACCACTGACGCGACGTGACGATCTCGAGCGGGCGATCGCCGCGTTCGTAGAACTTCACCGGATGCTGGATCGGGCGCGGGTCGCCGATCAGGAGGCCGGCCTCGACGAGTTGCTCGACGACCACCTTCTGAGCCTGCTTCGCCGTGAGTCCGGCGATCGCGGCGTATGCGTCGGTGTCGACGTCGGGCGGCGCGTCGGCGTGCAAGCGACCGTCGCGGCCGATGATCGCTCGCATCGGGAGATTCAGCTCTCGCCACCAGGTGACGTCGGTGGTGTCGCCGAATGTGCAGATCATGGCGATGCCGGTGCCCTTGTCGGGTTGAGCCAGTTCGTGGGAGCGCACCTCGACCTGTTGGCCGTAGAGCGGCACCGTCACCGTGGTGCCGAACAGGGGTTGGTAGCGCTCGTCGTCGGGATGGGCGACGAGGGCGACACAGGCCGCGAGCAGTTCGGGGCGGGTGGTGTCGATCTCGATGGCCAGTGGTTCCCCAGGGCGGCCGTCGGTGCGAGCGAACGGGATCTTGTGGTAGGCGCCCGGCCGTTCGCGGTCTTCCATCTCGGCCTGTGCGACGGCGGTGCGGAAGTCGACGTCCCAGAGCGTCGGCGCCTCCTGGCTGTAGGCCTCGCCGCGGCCGACGTTGCGAAGGAATGCTCGCTGGCTGGCGCGGCGCGAGCGCTCGTCGATGGTGGCGTAGTGGTGATCCCAGTCGACCGAGAGTCCGAGCCGCTTGAAGAGGTCTTCGAAGACCTGTTCGTCCATCTCGACGAGTTCGTCGCACAGCTCGAGGAAGTTGGGGCGCGAGATCGGAATCGCGTGGTGGTTCTTCGGCGGGTCACCGCGGAACGGCGGCTCGAAGCCCTCGGTGTAGTGCTGGCTCGGGTCGCAGCGCACGCCGTAGTAGTTCTGGACGCGCCGCTCAGTGGGCAGGCCGTTGTCGTCCCAGCCCATCGGGTAGAACACGGCCTTGCCGCGCATGCGCTGGTAGCGGGCGATCGTGTCGGTGTGGGTGTAGCTGAAGACGTGGCCCATGTGCAGCGACCCGCTGACGGTCGGCGGCGGCGTGTCGATGGAGAACACACCCTCGCGCGGTACCGACGCGTCGAAGCGGTAGGTGCCATCGGAGTCCCACTGGGCAGCCCAGCGTTCCTCGATGCCGTCGAGCGTCGGCTTGTCGGGGATGTTCGCCGCCGTGTTGGTCATAGGTGGCCGAGGCTACCGACTCGCCCCCACCCCCTCCCCAGAACGTTTGCGTTGCACTTCGGGTGACCCGGTTCACCGGGAATGCAGCACAAACGTCGGAGGACCGGGACGGGTCACGTTCGTGTGCAAGTTCGGGTGACCCGGTCCACCAGTTCTGCAACGCAAACGGAGGGGGAAATGGTGCCGGGGTGGCTGGAGGGGGTGCTCGTAGACTCGGACACCGTGCTGCACCTCTACGACACCGCCACGCGTTCCGTGCGCGAGCTGGCTCTTCGCGAGCCGGGCAAGGTCGGCATCTACCTGTGCGGCCCCACCGTGTACGGCCCGCCGCACCTCGGCCACGGCCGTGCGACGCTCGTGTACGACATCCTGCGTCGCTACCTCGAGTGGACCGGCCTCGAGGTGCGCCTCGTGTCGAACATCACCGACATCGAGGACAAGATCATCGAGCGAGCGCTGCGCGAGAACCGCCCCTGGCAGGACATCACCACCAAGTGCGAAGCGATCTGGTGGCAGGCGATGGACGCTGTGAACTTCGAGCGTCCGTCCGACACACCGCACGCCACCGACTACGTCGACGAGATGGTCGCGATGATCGGCGAACTGATCGCGAGCGACCATGCGTACGTCACCGACGACGGCGTCTACATGGCGGTCGAGTCCGTCGACGACTACGGATTGCTCGCCCACCAGTCCGTCGACGACATGCGCTCGGGTGGCGGCGACCGCGAGGTCGTCGGTGCGGCCGGCAAGCGTCATCCGGCCGATTTCGTGCTGTGGAAGTTCGCCACCGGTCCGGCCACCGAGAGCGATCCGGCGTGGCCGTCGCCGTGGGGTGACGGGCGCCCCGGGTGGCATTCGGAGTGCGTGGTGATGAGCCTCGACCTGCTCGGCGAGGGCTTCGACCTGCACTGCGGCGGCCAGGACCTGCGCTTTCCGCATCACGAGAACGAACGTGCCCAGGCCGTCGCGCTCGGCAAGACGTTCGCCAACCACTGGATGCACAACGGCTTCGTCGTCGACGCCGAGGGCGAGAAGATGTCGAAGAGCCTCGGCAACGTGTCGAACCTGCTCGACCTGATCGAGCACTACGACCCGCGCGCCTACCGGATGGTGTTGTTGCAGTCGCACTACCGCAGCCCGGTGAAGATCACCCAGGACGGCATCGACGCCGCGGTCAAGTCGCTGGCGGGCCTCGATGCATTCGCGGCTCGCGTTGCTGCAGTCGAGATCGTCGAGCCCGACGCCGATGTCCTCGACGAGTTCCGCGCGGCGATGAACGACGACCTCGACACGCCGCGGGCCACGGCGCTGCTGTTCGACACCGTCCGCCGCACCAACGTGGCGCTCGACGCGGGCGACGACGACACCGCTGCCGCACTCGTTGCGGCCGTCCACGAGATCACCGTCGCCGTCGGGCTGCGGCTCCGTTCGGAGACCGAGGTCGACGCCGAGGCGCTGGCGCTCGCCAAGGCGCTCGACGACGCCCGCGCCGCGAAGGACTTCGCCGCTGCCGACGCCCTGCGCGCCGAACTCCAGGCCGACGGTTGGACGGTGGAAACCACCCGCGACGGCACGTCGCTTCGGCGGTGACCACGCTCGTCGAACGACCGACGGTCTCGGTCGCCGAACCGGCGGTCGTGGTTCCCACGACCTTTGCGTCGATGGGGTACCAGCCGTCGCTCGACGGGCTGCGGGCACTCTCGGTCGCGGTCGTGCTTCTCTATCACGGGGGGTTCTCGTGGATGCACGGCGGGTTCTTCGGTGTCGAGGTGTTCTTCGTCGTCTCCGGCTTCCTGATCACGTCGCTCCTGCTCGACGAGCGCGACCGCAGCGGCCAGGTCTCGTTCCGACAGTTCTGGCTCCGCCGCGCCCGCCGACTCTTCCCGGCGCTGTACGCCGTCCTGCTCGCCGTCGCGGTCTGGGCGGCCCTCGCCGGAACCGCCGAGCAACAGGCTCAGGTGCGGCGCGACATCCCGTGGTCGGTCTTCTACGTCAACAACTGGGGCCAGATCCTCGGCGATGTGCCCTACTTCTCCGGTGAGCCGCCGCTGTTGCGTCACCTCTGGAGCCTCGCCGTCGAGGAGCAGTGGTATCTGCTGTGGCCCCTGGTGTTCGTCGCGCTGATGCGGATCCGGCTGCCACGTCACCTCGTCGGGTCGATGATCGTCGGCGCTGCGGTCGTCGTGTGGATCTACACCTTCTGGATCCAGTCCGGTAGCCCGACGCCGCTCGGTGGGCCACCTGCGGCATTCGACGGCGTCGACCGCACCAACTACATGTATCTGTCGACGATCACTCGTTCTTTCGGGCTGCTGCTCGGTGCCGGAGCCGCCTTCATCTGGCGGCCCTGGCGCTGGAATCGGGCGGACCAGGCTCCGGCGGGCCGTGCCCTCGATCCGATCGGCGCCGCCGCGGTCGCGATGATCGGTTGCGCCTCTGCGGTGGCCACCATCACCGCCGGGTACGTCTATCAGTGGCTGCTGCCGCTGGTTTCGATCCTCTCGCTCGTCGCCGTCATGGTGGCCGTTCATCCCGCATCCGTCGGATTCAGACGCATCATGAGTTGGCCACCGCTCGTCGAAATGGGCAAACGCAGCTACGGCCTGTACCTGTGGAGCTGGCCGATCTTCGTGATCGTCGGCGCCACCACCGGATCGGTGTCGAAGTTCCTCTGGGCGATGGCGCTGACCGTCGTGGTCGCCGAGGCGTCGTATCGCTACCTGGAAACCCCGGTGCGCAAAGGCGCGTTCGGCCGGTGGTGGAACGACCGGGCGACGATCACCTACTGGCCGATCGCAGGCGGCGCCATGCTCCTCGGCGCGTTGGCGGTCTTCTACGTCAGCGTCGATCAGTTCAATCGCTTCGAAGGCGGCGACGACGCAGTGTTCGATCTCGGCGCTGCCAACGAAGCAAGCACCGTCGACGGGGCCGATCCGCCCGATGCCGTCACCGAAGCGCCCACCGAGTCCGCACCGGTCACGACTTCGTCGGTCGCACCGACGACTCCGGTCGCCGCGGCGACGTCGGCAACGTTGGCGATCGTCGGCGACTCCCAGGCGAACGCGCTCGCGATCAACCTGCCCGACGGCATCGAAGGGGTCTTCCCCGATGTCGTCAACGGCAGCGTCGACGGGTGCAGCGTGTACGACTCGGGTTCGGTGCAGAGCTCGGTTCGCTTCGGCAACAACTTCTCGATCTGCCAGGGCTGGCAGCAGGAGTGGGCCGATGCGGCGTCCGGTAACGACGTCGCCCTCGTCGTCGTGGGTGCGTGGGATGTGTTCGACATCGACGACGACGGCACCGTGTACGGCTTCGCCACGCCGGAGGGCGATGAGTTGTTCGTGCGGAACCTCTCCTCGGGCATCGATGCGATGCTGGCCGAGGGCACCAACGTTGCGTTGCTCGAGGTTGCCTGCATGCGACCGCAGGACGTCGAAGGGGCAGGCGTGCGAGCGCTGCCAGAACGTGGCGACGACACGCGCACCGCCCATGTCAACGATCTGCTCCGCCAGACCGCGGCCACCTACGAATCACCTCGGGTCGAGTTCATCGAAGGGCCGGACGAGTGGTGCAACGACGAGGCGATCGCGTCGGATCTCGGGTATCGGTGGGACGGCGTCCACGTCTACAAACCGGGCGCCAACCTGATCTACACGACCGTCGCGCCGGACCTCCTCCGCCTCGCAGCCGTCTGACGGCCCCGCTCACCGCACCGCGGGACGGCAGCCCCGTGTCGTCGGCGCTGGTGGGTTACGGGCGCCGGCGCCCGCTGACGCGGTGGAACTCGCGACGACCGCCGGCCGGACTCGGCCCACGACATTCGGTGGGGCTCGCAGGCGGGCTGGTTGCGGTCGCGTCATCGACGCGCTGGCCGACCTCGGGACCTGGCCATTCTGCAGTGGGGTTCACGAAGCCGATGGACACGTTGGTCCCGATGCCGGGGGACGAATCGATCTGCAACGAGCCACCGTAGCGATCGACGATCCGCCACACAGTGGCGAGCCCGAGGCCGTAGTGCGTGTCGTCCTTGCTGGTGACTCCCTCGTCGAGGGCGGCCGCCAGTGCTTCGGGACTGAACCCGCAGCCGGTGTCGGCCACGGTGAGCACCGAGGTGAGTTGCGTCCCGTTGCCCACCGGGGTGAGCGATCGCTTCGTACTCACCGTGATCATCCCTGAGCCCGTGATCGCATCGTTCGCATTCGACACCAGGTTCATCAGAATCTGGCTGAGTCCGACTCGGTCGATCCGGACCATGCACTCGTCGTGAGGAACTTCGAGGCGCAGAACGACGCCACGTCGGGTGAGTCGCCGCAGCAACGGTTCGAGTTGGCGTGTCGCAGTGTGCAGATCGGTGAGCTCCCGTGTCGAGTCGTGTTGACGTCCCAGCCACAGGAGCTCGTCGACGATGCTGAGCCCGCGATCGGTCGCCGAATCGACGTCGATGAGGTCCCGCGCCGTGGCCGTCGAGGTCGTGCCTGGGGCGAGCCCGCTGTCAGCGCGCTCCAACACCTCGGCAACCGATCCCCGGATGACCATGAAGATGTTCCGGAGATCGTGGGCGAGTCCTGCGCTTGCTCGCCCGAGGAGTTCGCGTCGCTGGCCCTGTTCGAGTTGCTCTCGAAGGCTGGCCTGTTGCAGGTCGGTTCGGCGTTGGAGCTCGGCGGTGGCTGCGGCGCTTTCGGCGGCAGCTTGCGACCGGGCCTGCGCGACGAGGAAGATGAGGATCAGCACGAATGTGAGGATCGGGAGTTCGGAGAGCTCGGCCGATGGGACGTCGAGGGAGGAGATGCCCCAGACGACGAGGGCGACCGTTACGGTCATCCAGAGTGCGAGTCTGATCACGAAGCTACGAAATGGCAGCATGAGTGCCGCAAGCGTGAGTGCGGCGAAGATCGTGTGGAAACCGACGACCACGTCGCGGCTGTAGATCGTGACGAGCGTGATCGTGATGAACCCGAGGTCGAGCGGCGGGGCGTACCGGTGCTCGACCGCGAGCCAACGCTTGATCGCTCGTCGTCGACCATCACCCCACTTCGTAGACGCCCCAAGTACCATCGTCAGTCCCACCCAACAATCGATTGCCGGTCGAACTGTAGGTTCGTCCCTTCGTACTCCGCAAGAGCCGTGTTTTCTTGATCTTCTCGGACGAGGCCGATGTACAGACGACATGTCGAAGGCCGATGATGTTGCCCGCAATGCAACCGTCCTGATCATCGAGGACGATGCGCAGATTCGCCAGTTGGTACGGGCGCGTCTCGAGGCCACCGGTCTACACGTCGTCGAGGCGGAGACGGGTGAAGCAGGTTTGCTCGTGCTCTCTGCTGACATCGACGTGGTGATCCTGGATGTCGGACTGCCCGGGATCGACGGATTCACGGTCCTGCGAGCCATTCGCAGGCGTCACCCCATCCCGATCATCGTGGTGTCGGCTGCCTCCGACGAGGCTGACCGCGTGCTCGGCTTGGAGATCGGTGCCGACGACTATGTGGTCAAGCCGTTCCTTCCTCGCGAACTCGTTGCTCGCGTGCACGCTGTGCTTCGTCGCAGCGCGCGGCTCCCCGAATCGCAGGAGGTTGTCGCGGGCATCCTGATCTTCGGCGACCTGTCGGTGGACGGCAACGCGATGCAGGCAAGCCTGACCGGCAACGTCCTTCCCCTGACGTACCGCGAGTTCGACCTGCTCCACTTTCTCGCAGCGTCCCCTCGGCAGGTGTTCACCCGCGAGCAGTTGCTGCGTCAGGTGTGGCATGCCGAGCCCGGTTGGCAGGATCCGTCGACGGTGACCGAGCACGTACACCGCATTCGACGTCACATCGAGGTCGACCCCGCGCACCCGGTTCGCCTGGTGACGGTTCGCGGCGTCGGCTACCGATTCGATCCCTGAGATCCGTCGACCACGCAACATCGACGTGCGCAGTTGCGCCACCATCGGCGTTCGCCCTCGCGCGGTTCGCGCGTTTGTGTTGTCCGAGTGTTGAGCGACGGTTGATCACCGACTGAGGTGCGTGATCTTGACTGGTCTCCATTCGACGTCCGCTCGGTGCGGACGCTGACTCGGAGGTGCGGAAGATGTTCCCAAACGGCGAGGCTGTGGATCGACAGACCGTGACCGATGAAGCGCGTACCGCGAGCCGCGTCCGGCGCGCCCACCGCTCCACGGTCGAACGTACCGACATGTACCGGCGGCGGCGGATCGGCCTGGGTGCCACGGTCATGCTGTTGCTCGGCTCGGTGTTCGCCGTGGTCGACGCGACGACGAGCGTTCCCGTGCATGCCGCCACGAACACCTTGTCCTCAGCGAACCTCGTCGTGGTCGATGCTGCGACCGGGCTGCCGACCAACACCCCCTTCAAGTACATCATCAACGTCGACAACACGGGCACGACCGACCAGCGTTCCCCGAGCGACGGATGCTCGCCTGCGGATCCTGGCTATCCCGGATCGTGCAACTGGACCTCGATGGGAACCAACAGCTCGAGCCCGATCCTGACCCAGGGCGACCAGTCCGACTTCGGGGGTGCCGGTCTCGACGTCCCGGACGGCCGCTACCTGATCTCCGTCCTCGCCGATGGCTACAAGCTCGACGGCGAGCACTTCACCATGCCGCTCGCCGACGGCGAGCAGGTGGTGGTGCGACTCACCGCGCCGCCGCTCCCCGACGCCACGATCCAGGCCGCTGTGTTCGAGGACATCTCGCCGGTCAACGGCGCTCCCGACCTTCCCGCCGAGCACGGTCTTGCCGGGTTCACCGGTGTGGTTCGTGACACGCTCGGTGAGGTCACCGCCGATGTGTACGGCGATCCGCTGTGCGGCAACGGAGTGTGCTTGAGCTACTGCTACGTCGTCGACGGCGGAGTCGATCTCGGCATCGTCAAGCCGATCGACATCGCCGGCCGATGCCCGACGATCCCCACGAATCTCGCGCCAGAGGATCCGACCGGCCTGTTGTACACCACCGACGAGCGCCCGTCGGCTGGGAGCGTCTACAACCATCCCGTTCCCGCGACCGCAGCGATCGAGGGCAAGGTCAAGATCCCCAATCTTGGTACCAACCGGTTCACCGTGACGGTCACGCCGCCCGATGGCCAGTCCTTCGTGCAGACCACCACGCTCGAGGGCAACCACGACTGGGATTCGTGGATCATGGAAGGTGCGACCGGCCTCGATACCGAGTTCGTCGTCGCGGGCGAGCCGTTCCCGGCGATCATCTTCGGCTTCACGCCGGGTTCTCTGAACACGATGTCGGGCGGAAGCGGGACGGTGACCGGTGTCATCGACGCGATGAAGGTGTACGTGCCTGCGAACGGCGGACTGCCGGTTGGTGGGACGATCTTCGGAGGTGTGAGCGGCGGCAAGCTGGCCGGTCCCATCGACAGGCCCTACGTCGCGTTGTCGGACCTGACCAATGGCGACACCGCCGTCTACGTCGACCGCTTCGGGGCCGATGGCAGGTTCACGATCACGGGTGTTCCCGACGGCAACTACACACTCACCTGGTGGGACGAGCCGCAGAACTACATCCTCGATCTCCAGCAGGTGACGATCGCGAACGGGGAGCTCGTCGATCTCGGCGTCCTGCCACTCAACGGCTGGTGGACGACGTACGACGGCTACGTCTTCAACGACGCCAACCGCAACGGACAGATGGACTGGACCGACGCCAACGGCGACGGCTGCCCGCAGGCGAGCGAGGGAGAGGTCGGCGTTCCGAATTTCGGACTCACGCTTCGACGTCGGGAGAACACGCTGATGGATCGGGGCACGAATGCGGTCACGACCGACGCGTGTGGCCACTACTTCTTCGAGAGCGGCTATCCGATGACCCAGTGGCTGGTCATGGAGGCCTACAACGACCTGTTCTACACGACGGGTATCACCTATCAAGCCGACAACCAGCCGAGCCCCACCACCGTGGTCGGTGCCGGCGTCGACGTGAGCACGCTGCCGATCATCGGGCTCGGCGGCCGGATGGACTGGGGCGTCCACAGCTACAACGCCAACGGTTCGAACGGAATCGACCCACGAAACGGTGGGATCGTCGGCACGGTGTCGTACGACACGACCCGCAACGAACTCGACCCGCGCTACGCGGCGGTCGAGGACTGGCAGCCCGGGGTTCCGGATCTGACGGTCGACCTGTACACACCTGTCGACTGCGAGGACGAGCTGACCCAGGCGTGCGACCCCGGCGGGTACTACCGACTCGACTCCGACGGTTCGTACATGAAGGGCCAGCTCCTCAACTCGACTCCGACGGAGACGTGGCAGCGGCCCGGCACGAACGACGACGGCATCTGCATCCCCCGCGACGCGGATGGAAACCGTCTCGGCTACCCGGACGGACAACGGATCACGGGCTCGGATTCCGACTGCCTCGAGGCGCCGCTCATGGGCGTGCAGTTCCAGAACGGCTATTCGACCGTCGACGGGAACTACGGGTTCGGCGACGGCTGCTTCGGTGTCGGCGGATTCGACCGAGTCTCCGGTGGCTGCGCCGACGGGACAGAACCGACGGCACTTCCGGGAGCGTCGGACTACCTCGTGCACGTCGATGTGCCGAACGATGCCTATGGGAAACCGCTCTACAAGTTCACCAGGGAAGAGGACATCAACATCGGCAACGGTGACGAGTTCTACCCACAAGTTCCGCCACCGGCATGCGTTGGTGCGCTCCACACCGTCGACGTGGCCGCCAGCGGCGACGACGGGTATCTGGCAGTCATCGGAGACGGTGGCGTCACGAACAACCTGCCTGTCGGGGTGATCGTGCCGGCGTCGGAGCCGACCGCCAACGACACCTTCCTCGACATCAACGGGTCGCCGTACGAGGGCATGCAGAAGCCCTCGTGTGACACCAAGCTCGTGCCGCTCGCCAACGGCAGGTCGATCGCCCCGTTGTTCAACGTGTTCACCGACGTGCCGATCCCGGGCCGCTTCTGGGGTCTGCTCGTCGACGACCTCGGGTTCTCGAGCGATCCGACTCAGATGAACTACGGCGAGAAGGCCGGCATCCCGTTCGCCCCGGTCGGCATCTACGACTTCAACGATCGCCTGGTGTACACGACCGAGTCCGATCACAGCGGGCTGTTCGACGTGCTGATGCCGTCGACCAACCGGATCAACTGTCCGACACCGTCGGGCGTGTGCGCCAACATGTATCGCTTCGTCGGGAACGACCCCGGCGTGCCAGGCAACCTCAACACCAACTACAAGCCGGGTTACCGTACGATCGCCGCCGAGTTCGAGGCGGTGCCCGGCAACCTGATCCCGGCTGACCTCGCACCGACCCAGGTCGGCGTGCAGGTGCAACTGCCGGGCGGACAGCTGGCACAAGTGGAGTGCGCGGTCGCGCCGACCACCCCGCAGTTGTTCGCGGTCGACAAGCCCTACGTCAACGGCTCTGGCTCGGTCACCATCAAGGGCCAGGGCTTCGGTGCCACAAAGGGCGCGGGACAAGTCACTCTCGACGGGACGGTGTTGCCGACCACGTCGTGGAACGACTCCAGCATCGTGGCAACCGTGGCGACCTCGGTGGCCGCCGGACCGCATCAGTTGACGGTCACGAACGCCGGCGGCATCAGCACCGTGAACGGCCTGACATTCCACGTGATGCGCGGCGCGACGCTGGCCCTGCCGAACATCCCGGCACGTGACAACTTCAACCGCAACAATTCCAACAATCTCGGCGGCAAC
The DNA here is from genome assembly GCA_963828415.1 of Ilumatobacteraceae bacterium. Classification (GTDB taxonomy): domain Bacteria; phylum Actinomycetota; class Acidimicrobiia; order Acidimicrobiales; family Ilumatobacteraceae; genus Sva-07. The sequence goes on along the minus strand of CAWHEI010000003.1, from coordinate 524,022 downwards.
TGGAGCCAGATCGTCTTCTTCGGCGCTGCCGCCACTCGGGTCAACGGCAACCAGGCACACGGGCAACTCCCTGGTACCCCGATGTGGAACGGAAGTGGCAGCACCGGCGGCTCGACGCAGGGCGCTTCGATCACCTTCGCCAACGCCCCGGTCAACGGTGTCCTGATCGACACCGGGGTCATCCTGAAGGGTAACGGCGGCTCCAACGCCAACCCGGCCAACTACATCCGGGTGGTCTATGAATCCGGCCAGGTCCACGTCAGGATCACGTCCGGGCTCGCCACGACGACGATCGGCGACCTCCCGGCAACCTTCGCCCAAGGCGACCGATTGTCCGCCGTGGTCAACGGCCTGGGTGTCGTACATGTGTGGAAGACGAGCGGAGCCACCACCACCTACCTGGGCAACGTCGCGCTGCCGACGACCGGAGCGAACTCGTTCGTCACGGGCGGCGGCCGGTACGGCATGCTCGTGCCGACTGGCGCTCGCGTCGACGACTTCAGTGGCGGCACCGTGACGCTTGGTGCCGGTGGCCCGGGCGGCTACAGCCCGAACCTCTACGAGGTCGGGCCGAATCTCACACCGGCTCTGAACCACTTCAACAACATCCAAGCCGCCGTTGACGCCGCCGCAGTGAGCGCCGGCAATGACCTGGTCGTGGTCTACCCCAACACGGCGGTCGTGCGGACCAACCCACGCGGGGCGTACTACGAGAACCTGATCCTGACCGGGGCGATCAAGCTGCAAGGTGTCGGTTCGGGCAGCCCCGACGGGTCCGTGCCCGGCTCGATCATCGATGGTGGCGCCTTTGGCGGAGACGGCCCAACCGCTGCGGCTTGGTACAACCGGATCGCCGGGCTCACCTGGGACGGCAACCAGAGCATCAACGATGGAGCGGTCGTGTCGATCTTCGCCCACGACGGCGCATTCACCTCGGCCTTCGCCGGAGCGATCGACGGTTTCGACCTGCGCGGTGGTGACCAGCAGGGCTTCCCAGGGAACATCTCCCAGATCGGTGGCTTCCCGACGGGTCTACCTGGTGGCCTGGTGACCCAGGGCGGGGCGGTCTTCGCAAACGCCTTCGCCCGATACCTCCAGATCACCAACAACGTCGTGCAGAACAACGGCGGTGCATACGGCACCATTCGAATCGGAACGCCGGACATCGGGGCGTCGCAGAACACGAACGATCACGTCCGTATCGCCAACAATCGGATCATCGCCAACGGTGGCACCAACCTCGCCGGCGGCGTCGGCCTGTTCGCCGGTGCCGACAACTACACCGTGACCGGCAACGACATCTGCGGCAACTTCTCCGCCGAGTACGGCGGTGGAGTCTCGGCCTACGGCTACAGCCCGAACGGCTCGATCGATCACAATCGGATCTGGTTCAACCAGTCCTACGACGAGGGCGGCGGCATCATGATCGCCGGCTCGCTGCCGGGCAACCCGGCAGCGCTGTCGCAGGGAAGTGGGCCGGTGAGCATCCACGAGAACGTGATCCAGTCGAATCTCGCCAACGACGACGGTGGCGGCCTGCGGTTCTTGATGGCCGGGAACTTCCCGATGGACGTCTACAACAACACCATCGTCAACAACGCCTCGACGCACGAAGGCGGTGGCGTGGGCATCAACGACGCACCGAACGTGCGGTTCTACAACAACACGGTGATGAAGAACGTCACGACGGCGACCGCGCTGACATCCGATGGTCTGCCAGCTCCGGCTGGGCTGTCGACGTCGCAGAACAGCGTTCCGCTGCAGAATTCTCTGCCAGGTGGTTCGCCGATGTTCAGCAACCCACTGTTGTTCAACAACATCTTCTGGGACAACCGGGCCGGCAGTCGAGGCTCGACCGGTGTACTCGGCATCGGCGCCGCTGGCGACGCGACCCCGATCAACCACTGGGACCTGGGCGTGGCCGACGGAACCGGATCGTTGGCGCCGACCAACTCGGTGATCCAACAGAACGCTGGTGTCCATCCATACACGACGAGCCCCACGAACAGTGCCGCTGACCCGCAGGTGATCGCGCCCTACGACACCCAGGTGGCGTTCAATGGCTGGCGCACCAATCCCAACTTCCTCGGGGCGTTCCTGATCAGCCTCAACCTGCCTCCTGAGCTACTCGGCAACTACCACATCTCGGACACCTCACCCGCAGGACCCGCTGTCAACCTGGGCGCCTCCAGCCAGTCGGGTGTCAACGCCCCAACGACCGACATCGACGGCAACGCACGTCCCGCTGGTGGCGGCATCGATGCCGGCTCCGATGAGATCGCCGGAAGCGTCACGCCGCCAGGACCGGCGCCCTTCCCAGGCACAGCGGTGCTCGACAACTTCAACCGGGCCAACAGTTCCAACCCTGGCAACAAATGGAACACCCCGAATCTGGGCTATCGAGTCAACTCCAACAACCTCGAGATCCGGGCGTCGGCGTCACCACCCAAGTTGTGGGCGGCCAGCTTCGGCGCCGACCAGGAGGCCTCGTTCACGTTCGTCGACGTGAGTACCCTGGCGTCGGCCCAAGGGCTCGTGCTGCGATCGGCGGGGGCCAACATGCTCAGGGTCGTGTACCGGCAGTCGTCCGGTGACGTCGTGGTCGAAACGCAGGCCGGTGCGATCGGTGATTCGATCCCGGCGAGCTTCGTCAACGGAGACACCATCGGCGCTCGGGTGAGCGGCACCACGCTGACCGTCTACCGCAACGGCACCTCGATCGGTACGAGGACCGTGCCGGCAGCGTCGGGAACCAGCCAGATCGGGCTGTGGTTCGTCGGCACCACCAACGCATCGGCCGGCAATGCCCGCATCGACAACTTCAGCGGCGGGACCTTCCCGTGAGCCGCAACCCGAACACGAACCTCAACGGCAACGACCAGGGAGACACCGCGATGAGTGCACCCAACGAGACCATGGGCTTCGGCCGACGCCAATTCTTCCGGTACGCCGGTGGGGCAGCGGCACTCGCCGCGGTGACGGGGACGGGGATGAAGGTCCTCCATCCCAGCTCGGCGAGCCAGGTGTTCGCCGACGCCCACCTCGCGACGATTCAACCGGACCGCTACATGTTCCTCGGTGGCACCGACGGATGGATGGGCCTCCCGGAGACTCCGCTGATCGCGCCGTTCCATCCCGACCCGATGGCGGACGACAAGGGTCCGGGTGGCTCAGACACGGGGCTCACCACCTACATCTTCGGGTTCCGCAACATCACCGAACTCGACGAAGCGGAGCGGTTCGGTCAGAAGGAACGCGCCCAGCACTCGGCGCCGCTGTTCTGGGTGAACGAGTACGACGACAATCCGGACAACGAGTTCGTGGTCGACATCACCAACCTCGGCTTGGCGGTGCGGCCCGACCTGTTCGATGCGCACACGCTGCACTGGCACGGGTTCCGCAACGTCATCCCGTTCTTCGACGGCGAGCCGACCGGATCGGTGTCGGTGCCGGCGGGAACGGTGTTCCGGTATGTGTATCGGCCACGCGACCCCGGCACCTACATGTACCACTGCCACGTGGAGGACGTCGAGCACGTCCACATGGGCATGAACGGCCTGGTGTTCGTGCGGCCGAAGCTCAACACGCCGACCCAGAAGTACGTGTACAACGACCCGGCGACCGCGTACGACCGGGAGTATGCGATGCACCTCTCGGAGGTGTGGGCCGAATCGCACTGGGCCGACGCTCACATCCAGCTGCCCGAGTGGAGCGACTACCGGGCCGATTTCGCTCTCCTCAACGGCCGGGTCTATCCGGACACGGTCGCCCCCAACGCCCCCTACAGCGACGGCTGGACGCTTGGAGCGCCATGGAGCAAGCCGTACATGCCGGTCGCAACCGAGACCGACGGCACGCTGATCGCACCCGTCGGCTACCCGCACCTCCAGTACCAGCCGCTCTCGTCGCTCGTGGAGTGCATGGCCGGCGAGAAGGTTGCCCTGCGCTTCTCGAACCTCGGCTTCAAGGAGGCGGCGATGACCATCGACGGCATCGCGATGCACGTCGTCGGGCGCGACGCCACCCCGATGCGGGGCCGCGACAACACCGACACGAGCTATCTCACCAACACGATCAACTTCAATGCCGGTGAGAGCTTCGACGTGATCATCACGGCGCCCGCCTTCACCGGCGGCAGCGGGTCGAGCGGGCAGGGCTGGGACACCTACATGCTCTACAACCGCAACTTCCTGCGCTCCAACAACCTTGCCGACGGCGGCTTCGGCGGCCAGGCCACCGAAATCCGCGTCCATCCGACCAGCGCCGCCATCCCACCCCAGACCGTGCCGAACACCTGAGCCCAGGGCTGCGAACGAAAGAGGTACCACGATGCATCGAATCTCTTCTCATCGGCGCCGGCGGGCGACCGCTCTGTTCGGTGGCCTGTTGGCCATCGGGACGGTGGCCGTCACCAGCGGGAACACCGTCACCCCGGTGTCGGCCTTCGACGGACCCCGCGTCGGGATCGTCTGCTCGGACGGTCCGACGTTCGACATGACCACCGACACCGACTACATCAATCTGCCCGACGGCAACACGGTGTACATGTACGGCTACAAGCTCGTCGGCACGCCATTCCAGCACCCCAGCCCGGTGTTGTGCGTCAACGAGGGCGACACGGTGACGATCACGCTGACCAACACGCTCGAGCGTGACATCTCGATGATCTTCCCCGGCCAGACCGACGTGCTCGCCAACGGCGCACCCGCCACGCCGCAGTTCTCGAACCCGGCCGACCCGACAACGATGACCTCGATGACGCAGGGGGCCGCCGCCAACGGTGGCACGGTGACGTACTCGTTCGTCGCCAATGACCCTGGGACCTTCCTGTACGAATCGGGCACCGATCCCGACATCGAGGTCCGAATGGGGCTGTTCGGCGCTCTCATCGTGCGTCCCACCGGTCATCCGGACTGGGCCTACGACCGACCCGACAGCCAGTTCACCACAGTCGCGAACTCGCCCGACGGCGCCAACAACACCGAGGAGTTCATGGTGTTGTTGTCGGAGATCGATCCGTACCTGAACCAGGCGATCGAACGCAAAGACAGTGGCCTCACGTCGAACTACAACCTCGACAACTACCACCCCCGTTACTGGTTGGTGAACGGCCGCGGGTTCCCCGACTCGATCGCCGACAACGGCGCCTCGTGGCTCCCCAACCAGCCCTACGGCGCCCTCGCGCAGGTGCGTGAATCCGACGACCTGACACCCGGCCACGTGACCGACCTCGGCCATCCCTACGGGGGGATGGCCCGGTATCTCAACGTCGGAACAGAGACGTTCCCGTTCCACCCCCACGGCAACAACGGCAAGGTCATCGGCCGTGACGGCAATCCGCTCGAGACCGCTGGAGGTGCGGATCTCTCGTACGAGAAGTTCGCGATTGACATCGGACCCGGCCAGACCTACGACGTGCTGTTCCGCTGGTACGACGCCGAGCACTACAGCGCCACGAACCCGGTGCCCGTCGCGGTGCCGCAAGTTGCCAACCAGGTCTTCGGGATGTTCTACAGCGGCAGTCCATACCTCGGCGAGACCGGCCCGCAGCCTCCGGGCAACCAGACGCTCAACCAATGCGGCGAGTTCTACATCATCTCGCACAACCACGCCCTCCACCAGATCACTTCGTGGGGCGTGAACATGACCGGTCCGATCACGTACATGCGGATCGACCCCGAGAACAGCACCTGCCCTCAATAGGAGATGAACATGTCAACGAACCATTCCTCTCCCATTCGGGCCCGCCTCGGCCGCCGCTTGGCGGTGCTCGGCTCCGTGCTCACGATCGCCATGATCGGCACCGCCGCACCAGCGTCGGCAAGCTTGCAAGCGATCGCCATCGCCGCCCAGACCGGAACGGTCACCGCCGGTACGGCGGGCAGTGCGACATACGTCGTCACCGTCACGCGAAGCGCGAGCAGTCCAGGCAGTCCCGCGGTTTCGGCCTCGGGATTGCCAGCCGGAGCGACGGCATCGTTCGGAACTCCGTCGGCGTGGTCCCCAGCGAGTGGAACAGGCTCTCGCACCTACCCCCTCACGGTCAACGTCAGCGCTGCGGTCCCGGCGGGCACCTACTCATTCAACGTCCAGGCGTCAGCGTCCTTCAATACCACGCGGGTCACAACCGGCACCCTGACCGTCAACGCCCTCGCTCAACCCCAGACGATCACGTTCGATCCGCTGGCCGACAAGGCGTTCGGTGCTCCCGACTTCGACGTGAGCGCCACCGCGACGTCCGGTCTGCCCGTGAGCTTCGCGGCGACGGGTGACTGCACCCTGACCGGGACTTCGGTGCATCTCACGGCGGTCGGAACGTGCTCGATCACCGCATCGCAGGCCGGCAACGCGTCGTGGACAGCGGCGCCTGATGTCGTGCAAGCGTTCAACATCACACCAGGTGATCAGACGATCTCGTTCGATCCGCTGCCCGCTCGGGCGACGGTCGAGTCCGATTTCACAGTGGCGGCGGCCGCCAGCTCAGGTCTCCCGGTCACCTTCGTGGCGACCAGCGGACCGTGCAGCATGACGGGCGTCACCGTGCACCTCACGAGTGTCGCCGGGTCGTGCACCATCACGGCGTCGCAGCTCGGCGATGGCAACTGGAACGCCGCCGCTGACGTCGTGCAGGCGTTCGATGTGATCGCGCCGACCGATGAGATCTGGGCCGTCACCGGCTCGACGACGCTGGCCGGTCTCGCCGTCAACGTCCGGGGTTACAACCTCTCCGGCGCTGCCGTCACGAAGCCCGGCGGACCGAAGCTCACGGCCACGGTCGGCCAACCGGTCGTGCTCGCGCTCCACAACGACCTCGCCGAGGCGACGTCGTTGACCATCCGCGGCCAGAACCTGCCCACCGATCAGGTGGGCGCGGCCCCGGGCGGCGTCAGGTTGTACACATTCACTCCAACTGAGCCGGGCACGTTCATCTACGAAGCCGGCCCGCTCGTCAACACGCAGCATCAGGTGGCGATGGGGCTCTACGGCACGCTCGTCGTCAACCCCGACTCAGGTCCTGCTGCCAACGATGCGCTCATCGTGATCAGCGAAATCGACCCGGCGCTCAGCAACAGCGCCACACCGGCAACCTTCGACATGCGCAACTACGCGCCGAAGTACACACTGATCAACGGTGCCGTGTACTCGTCGACGGCCTCAGCCTCGCTCGGCGAGGTGGCGGCCGGCGAGGACATCCTGTTGCGCTATGTGAACGCCGGCATCAACTATCACTCGATGAGTGTGCTCGGGGCCGACCAGCAGATCGTCGCCGACGACGGCCACGCTCTGGCGAACCCGTACATGGTGGTCGCGCAGACGGTCGGGCCGGGCCAGACGACCGATGCGATCGTGCATGCCTCCGACAGTGCCGCAGCCGGAACCGTGCTGACGGTGTTCGACGCCAACCTCCAGCTTCGCAACCGAAACCGCCGCCCGGCGACGTCCACGGCCACCGTCTCCTACGGTGGCGCGCTCGGCTTCGTGCAGATCGGCGGCACGCCCGATCCGACCGACGTCGTCGGCCCGCTCGCCTCGAACCTGAGCGCCACCACGACCAGCATCAGCGCCACGATCAGCGATGTCACCACGGGTGGCGGCGACATCGATGCCGCCGAGTACTCGATCGATGGTGAGGCGGCTGTGGCGTTCGCGGGTACGTTCGGCACGCCAACCGAGTCGGTGAACGACACCTTCGCGATGCTGGTGCCAGGTAGCCACACGATCAGGGTTCGCGGTCACGATTCGGCCGGCAACTGGGGTCTGTGGGCTTCCGTCGTCGTGTCCACCGACAACCAGTCACCGACGGTCACCGGGCTGACCCTGACGCCGAACCCGTCGAACGGTACAGGCGGAGTCGCCCTGCACGCCACGGCATCCGACGTCGGTTCCGGCGGATCGAACATCGTCTCGGCCGAGTACAGCGTCGACGGTGGCTCCGCCGTCGTGATCGTCCCGAACAACGTCGCCGCCACCGCCAGCCTCGACGCCACGATTCCGTCGGGCCTGGGTGAAGGCGACCACTCGGTCACCGTGTCGGCAACGGATGCGGGCGGCAATGTCGGCTCGGCAACAATCACGCTGACCGTCGACCAAACCGGACCGCCGACCTCGTCGGTCACGGTTGCGCCGAGCCCGAACAACGGGACGATCGGCATCAATTCGTCGACGCCTGCGGTGCGGGTCACCGCATCGGCGACCGACACGACGTCGAAGGTCGTGCAGGCCGAGGGCTTCATCGACACGGTGGGTGCCAATGGCGGCGGCTTCCCGTTCGTACCCACCGATGGCGCCTGGACCTCGTTGACCGAGTCGATCAGGGTCGACATCCCGTTGACGACGATCGCTGCGCTCAGCGGCGGCAACCACACCATCTATGTCCACGCCAAGGACGCCGCCGGCAACTGGGGTGCGACCTCGACCACCGTCTTGGTGATCGACAAGACCCCACCGACGGTGTCGAGCATCGACCGAATCGATGCGACGCCGACCAGTGCGGCATCGGTTCAGTTCCTCGTGACGTTCTCCGAGTCCGTGGCAGGGGCGACGACGGCCAACTTTGCCACCGTCGGCACGGCGCCGGGAGCATCGGTGACATCGGTGACCGGGACCGGGACCACCAGGACGGTCACGGTCAACACGGGAACCGGCGGCGGCACACTCGGCCTCGACCTCACCTCGGCGACCGGCATCAAGGACGTCGCCGGCAATGAGATGTCGTCGACCGGTCTGCCCTTCGTCGGCCAGGTGTACATGGTGGTCAGCCCGCCGCTGTACTTCTCGACCGCCGGCGGTTCGAATCCGCCGGGAGTCACCGGCACCGCCGACGACGCCGACATCTACTGGTGGAACGGTTCGGCATTCAGCCGATCGATCGATGTCTCGGGGATCACGAATCCGCTCCCCGGTGGGGCGAACGTCGATGGCTTCGGCCGGGTGGACGCGACTCACTTCTACATGTCCTTCAGTGGGAACGTAACGATCCCGATTCCGGGACCTGACTTGTCGGTTGCCGACGAGGATGTCGTGTACTACGACGCCGGGGCCTGGTCGCTGTTCTTCGACGGCAGTGCGAACGGTGTGGCAGGGACCGATCTCGATGCCATCAGCATCGTCGGTGGCACGCTGTACTTCTCGACCGACGACAACGACAACTTGCCAGGAGTCGCCGGCCCGGGTGGCGACGACGCCGACATCTATCGATGGAACGGCGGGAGTTCCTACGCGAGGATGTTCGACGCATCCGCCCTCGGATGGTCGACGACGAACGTCGACGGGCTCGTGTGGGTCGACTCGACACACCTCTACCTCTCGTACTCGGCGGACACGAGCGTCCCGGTCCTCGCAGCGGTGCAGGACGAAGACGTCGTGTACTACAACGCCGGGACCTGGTCGGTGTACTTCGACGGGACGTCGAAGGGCCTGACCAGCGGCAACCTCGACGTGGATGCATTCGACATCCCATGAGCGTCTACACACCTGACATCGACCTCGACGGGCCCGACGGGACGGATCACGATCCGGCGCCCGTTGGTCCGGGACGGTCGGCCACCACGAAACGGCTGATCGCCGTCGGGGCGATCGTGGCCGTGCTGTTCGTCGGGATCGCCGCCTGGCAGATGCGATCGGGCGCCAACCCGGCGATCGCGAACAGCACGGCGATCACTGCTGAGCAGTTGGAGGACCAGTACGGCGTTCGGCTCGATGTCGTCGGGCTGATCGCGAGTGGTGGCCTCCTCGAGTTGAAGTTCCAGGTCACCGACGCCGACAAGGCGACCGCACTGTTCGGGGCCCCGGAAGACATGCCAGTGCTCGCCGTGGAGGACTCCGACCGTGTGCTTCGCACTCCGAACGGCATGAAGCACTCACTGACGATCCTCGATGGGGCGTCGTACTTCTTCCTGTACGCCAACGTCGCCAACTCCGTCCACGAAGGCTCGCAGGTCGCCTTCGTCGTCAACGGCGTCCGCATTCCCCATCTGACCGTGATGAAGTGACCAGAAACGAGGAACGATGACGAAGGTAACGGTCACCAGGCGGATCGTGGCCGGCGCAGTTGCCGCAACACTCGCGCTCTCGCTCGCGAACTCGGCATCAGCGGAGAGGAGCGCACACTCGGGCTCGATGGGACGGGCGAACGGCTACACCCGTGCCGACGAGGTCACGGTCATCGTGCGCCTGCGTGACCAGGCGTCGTTGACCACGGCGAGTCGCCAACGCACCCGACCCGAACGTCAGCGTGCCGTTGTACGCGCATTGCGCGACACGGCCACGCGTGCGCAAGGCCCTGTTCGTCGGGTGCTCGACGACCACCGCGCACACGGCAGGGTCCGCTCGTACACCCCGCTGTGGGCCGTCGACGCGCTCGTCGTGACCGCCACCCCCGACGTGATCGCCGAACTCGCGGCGCGCCCGGATGTGGCGAGCGTTTCGTCCGATGCCATCGCGGTGGTCCCCGCCGGTTTCCCCGTGGCTCCGCCGGAACCACACATCACGCAGATCGACGTGCCGGCGCTGTGGAGCCTCGGCTTCGACGGTGCCGGAGTGACCGTCGCGAGCCTCGACACCGGCGTCGATGCGTCGCACCCCGACCTCGCCGCCAACTTCCGTGGTGGCACCAATTCGTGGTTCGACCCGTTCGGCCAGCACCCCGCGACACCGTTCGATGCGAGTGGCCATGGGACGGCCACCATGGGCCTCATCGCCGGCGGTGGCACGGGCGGCACCACGGTGGGCGTCGCACCGGGATCGACCTGGATCGCGGCGCGCATCTTCGACGATGCCGGCAATTCGACCGCCAGCGCGATCCATCAGGCGATGCAGTGGGTACTCGACCCTGACGGCGATCCGGCAACCGCAGACGCGCCGTCGATCGTGAACAACTCGTGGACCTTCGCCACACCCGGCTGCAACCTCGAGTTCCAGGCCGACCTCCAGGCGCTGCGCGCCGCAGGCATCGCTCCGGTCTTCGCCGCTGGCAACTACGGTTCGGGCGCCTCCACGAGTGCCAGCCCGGCCAACTATCCCGAGGCGATCTCGGTGGGCGCGGTCGACTCGCGCCGACGCATCTGGTCGGGATCGAGTCGCGGACCGACGACCTGTGGCGGGCCGTCGCGCACCTATCCCGATGTCGTGGCACCCGGCGTCAACAGCTACAGCACCGACCGGTACGGCCTGTACAGCTATTGGACCGGAACCTCGATGGCCGCACCCGAGGTTTCGGGGGCCCTTGCGGTGATGTTGAGCAGCCAGCAGGCCACGGAACCCGCCTCCGAGGCCGCGCTGCTCTCCACGGCGGTCGACATCGGCGCAGCCGGCCCGGACAACGTGTTCGGTCGCGGGCTCGTCGATGTCGCCGCTGCGTACGCGACACTCGCCGAGCCGCCGCCGACAACCACGACCACCACGACGACGGAGCCAACGACCACGACGACGGAGCCAACGACCACGACGACGCAACCAACGACCACGACGACGCAACCAACGACCACGACGACGGAGCCAACGACCACGACGACGCAACCGACGACCACGACGACGCAACCGACGACCACGACGACGCAACCGACGACCACGACGACGCAACCAACGACCACGACGACGCAACCAACGACCACGACGACGCAACCGACGACCACGACGACGCAACCGACGACCACGACGACGCAACCGACGACCACGACGCTGCCGCCGACCACCACGACGCTGCCGCCGACCACCACGACGTTGCCGCCAACGCCGGCGGATCTGCTTTTCGCTGATGGATTCGAGTCGGGCGGCGTCGGTGCGTGGTCGTCGGCGGCCACCAACGGCGGGCGACTCACGGCTGTTTCGTCGGCGGCGCTCGACGGGTCCTACGGCTTGCGCGCCGACATCTCGAACCGTTCCGACATGTACGTGCTCGACACGTCTCCGTCGGCTGCGACCACCTCTCACGCCCGTTTCCGCTTTGATCCGAACAGCGTGACCGTGTCGAACGGCAAGGTGCACACCCTCTTCGGCGCCACATCGACGAGCGGAGCACGCATCGTGGACCTCCAGTTCCGCAAGAGCAGCGGCGTCTACCAGATCCGAGCCGGCACGAGGCTCGACAGCGGCAGCGTCAAGTACTCCGGGTGGGTCACCATCTCCGACGCACCGCACGTGATCGAAGTCGGCTGGACCGCATCGGCGCCGGCGTCGAGCCGAAACGGAACGCTCTCACTGTGGATCGACGGTGGGTCCGTGTCGACTCTCACGAAGCTCGCCAACGGCGCGCAGCGGATCGAGTCGGCACAACTCGGACCGCAAGGCATCCCGTCCGGGGTCAGCGGAGTCGAGTACTTCGACAGCTTCGTGTCCACCGTGAACAGCTACATCGGCAACTGACGTCGTCATGACGGCCGGCTCCGCACCGCAGACCTTCGGGGTGCGTCGTTGGATGCGCGTGACGATCGCCGTGGCGGTCGTGGCCATCGGATTGCCGGGCGGCGTCGCCAGCGCCCATGCGATCGTGGAGTCGATCACCCCCGGCGACGGTTCAGTCCTCGCCGAGGGGCCTCAGCACGTGGTGGTCACCTTCTCCGAACCGATGCTCGCGGACGGTCTCGAGGTCGATGTCACCCCCAGCGCCGACCACGACCTGCCGTCATCGGCGGTGGCGCTCGACCCGACCGATGCGCGCCGGGTGATCATCGACCTCGGGCCCATGGATCAGGGCATCTTCCAGGTCCGGCTGGTCGCTCGTGATGCCGAGGACCTCCACGAGGTCGTAGCGAGGACGAGCTTCGCGATCGGCGACGCGGCCCCTCCGCCGAGCCCACCGGTGGTGGCGTCATACGAGCCGGTGGAGACCGTTGCTCGATGGGCGTTCGCGGCGGGTCTCGCGCTGATCGTCGGTGTGATGGCGGTGCGATACGTCTGGCCCGCCGTTGCTGATCGAGGTCCCCGCCGGACTCGAGCCCTGGTGGTCGCTGGTGTCGCGCTCGTGGTGACAGGTCGACTGGGAACGCTCGTCGGGCGGATGCTTTCGCTGGGCAGTGATGTCGGGTCAGCTGCCGTCACCGTGGCCCGCACTGCCGACGCCGAACGACTGTTGCTCGTGGGAATCGCTGTCGGCTGTGTGCTTGTCACCGAGTTTCCTCGTCGCTCGACCTGGCTCGACGTCCCCGTCCGTCGGCAGGGCCGACTGTCAGTGCGTCAAGCTCTCGGTTGGGTGGGTGCGGTGAATCTCGCCGTGCTCGCGGCGTGGGGAGGACACAGCGCGCTCGACGGCTCGACTGCGCCGATCACCGTATTGGCCAAGGCGGGCCACCTGATCGGACTGGGTCTCTGGTTGGGCGTCTTGATCGTCGTGCTGATCCTCGCAGGATCCGACTGGCGTCACGGGATGTCGGTGATGGGTCGAACGGCGATCGCCGGCGCGTGCATCGCCGTGTACACGGGCGTCCTGCTCGCGAGCAGGCTCGTCATCTCGTTCACGGCGGTTCGAGCGACTCCATACGGCGTGATGCTCGCACTCAAGCTCGTACTGCTCGCAGGGGCGGTGGGACTTGGGATGTGGGTGCGTCACACCGGGCGACGTTGCGGGTCGTACGCCGAGCTGATCGTGCTCGCGGTTGTCGTGTTGTTCGGCGCCGCCATGGCCACAGCCACCCCGGCGCTCGATCCGGCGTTCAGCAATGGACCAGCAACGACGTCTCCGATCCGCCCAGCGGTGTCCGCGGACGATCTACTCGTACAGGCCCGAGGCATTCCGGGTCGGCCCGGCTTGAACACGATCGAAGTCCGGATCGGCGAGACCCGTCGACCGTCGCTCGGCCCGATCACCGACGTCGAGATCCATGTTGCCGGCCAACGAGTTCGAGCAACCCCGCAGGCCGGCCTCGCCTTCGTCGAGGGCGTGGTGCTGCCGGGTGGTGAGTCGTCGATCGATGTGACGATTCATCGCGACGGCTGGACCGATGCTCGTGCCGTTGCGGTGGTCGACGCCTGGCCCCAGGCATACGTGGCGCCGACGTGGATCTCATCGGCCCGGCTGCGCTCACCGCTCGAGTTGTCGCTGGTCGGTGTCGGGCTGCTCGCCGCTTTCTGGATGCGGTCGCGTCGGCCGACGAAGCGGAGCGAGGCCCGCACTTCACGTTTGGCGGTCGATGTCGCCGAATGCGACGCCCTTGTTGACGTCTGACAATTGGCGAGCGAAGACCACGGGTAGTGATCGACCGATACTCACCGCGCCGCGTTGGGGAAATGAAGTAAAGAATTGATCAACACCCAAACCTCATTGCCACCGTGCGTCGTGTACCCACCATGCAAGCGTCGCCCGACGAGTCGAACGTCAACACGAGTTCAAGCAATCGTCTCCTGCACTGGCGAACCGTGATGCTGCTTGGAGCCTGCGTGGCTGCGGGCTTGTCGCTGACCACGATGGTGATCGGCGCGGCTCCCAAGGCGCAACTCGCAACCGCCGCCGCCGCCGCCGCCGAAGATCCACTCCCACAGGGCGTTGTGGAGGCTGCTCCGATCGTGTCGGTGGATTCGACCGCGGTCGCCGACACCGCGGTGCCGACCAGTCAGGCCGAAGGGACCTCGGAGTCCGCTGTCCCCATCGTCGACCCGGGTACCACCGCCGCGCCTGCGACCACTGGGCTTCCCCTCGCAGTCCCTGGGCCCACGCCGACGTCGCGCCAGCCGACCACCACGCAGGTGGCCGCTCCGGCAGCCGTCGCCGCACCGACGCCCACACCTTCGTCGGCCGCACCGACTTCGACGACCGGCCAGACACGCACCGTTGCGCCGACGGTCGACGCCGCCCCGACGACCGCAGCACCCACTACCGCCGCCCCGACGACTGCGGCTCCGACCACCGCAAGCGCGACCACCGTCGCTCCTCCGACGGTCACGGTTGCGCCAACCACGATCGCCTCGCCGACCTACACGGTCCAGTCCGCCGGAACGGTGACCCTGCGTTTCGACCGTTCGTCGATCACGGTGGCGGGCGTGGCCACCCAACCCAACTGGGTGTACCAGATCGATGTGAACGGCCCCCGCTCGGTCGAGGTGAAGTTCTTCAATGTCAGCACCCACGCCGAGGCTGAGTTCCATGCTGAGGTCGAGAGCGGCAAGATCAAACTCGGATAGGACACCATGACCGACCTCACCCCCGAACAGCGCATTGCCCGGCTGCGAGCCAGTCGTGGTGTATCCGCGGTCGTGCCACGACCGCTGCCGCGCCCGCTGCCCCCGCCAATCGCGGCCGTCGCGACGTTCCCCCCACCGGTCGGAGGGCATCTGCTCGACACAGCGCCCGCTCCGGTGCAGGCGCCGACGGACACGCCAACCGTTGCATTTCCGGCGGCTGTCGTGCGGCGGCGCCTGTGGATGCGTCGCAAACCGCACCCCGCTCGACGCGGCCGTTTCGCTGTGACGGTGGCCGCCGCAGCTGGATTCGTCGCGATGGTTCCTGCCATGGGCTCGCTCACTGCGAGCGGCCCATCGGACGGCGAGCCCGACGGTGTGGACGACCCGGCCACGCCAGCGACCATCCCCGGCGGGAGCGTCCCCACGTCGGTGACGCTGGAGTCGACGACGACACTCGTCGACCCGGCAACGACCGTTGTCGACCCATCGGCGCCCACCACGACGGTCGACCCGGTGGCGTCGCTGCCTGACGGCTCGTCGGCGCAACCCACGATCGGTGCCTCGCCGGCCGCAGTTCAGCCGGGTGCCACGCCGGCCAAGGCTGGTGGGGCCACCCCTGGATCGCCAGCCTCGGGCGCGGCTGCCGGGTCTGTCCCGGCTCCCGCCCAGGTGCCGGCTTCGCCCTCCGCCGCGGCTCCGGCGCCAACTGCGGCTCCGGCTCCGGCTCCGGCGCCAACTGCGCCTCCGGCTCCGGCCGCGACTGCAGCGCCGGCTCCGGCCGTAACCGCGGCGCCCGCCGCGCCTCCGGCGCCTGCTCCTGCTCCGGCGCCTGCTCCTGCTCCGGCGCCTGCTCCTGCTCCTGCGCCAGCCCCTGCTCCGGCGCCAGCGCCTGCTCCGGCGCCGCCGCCCACCACGAGCCCGTCTGGATGAATCATGTCGCCTTGGTCGATGGTCATGTTCCGCGCGATGGGAAGCCCGTGTCGCGTCGTCGCTCCCGATGCTGAACTCGCGCAGTTCGGCCAGCAGATCGTGCTCGGGCTCGAACGTCGTTGGAGTCGGTTCCTTGCCGACAGCGAGGTGAGTTCGCTCAACCGCTGTGCCGGGCGTCTCTCTCTCGTTTCTCCGGAAACGTTCCGCCTGATCGACTGCGCTCAGCAGGCCCGCGAGTTCACCGGGGGCGTGTTCAACCCCTTGGGCCTCGATCAGCTCGAAGCCATCGGCTACGACCGCACCTGGGCCGACGTGACCGACTCAGCCGAGTTGGCAGCACATCTCGGACCGATGTCCGATGAGCGGATCGAGCTGTACCCCGAGGTCAATGCCGTCTGCCTGCCCGCCGGTACTCGTTTCGATCCCGGTGGGATCGGCAAGGGGCTGGCCGGCGACATCGTCGCCGACACCCTCCGCGAGGCAGGGGCGACATCGGTCCAGGTCGAATTGGGCGGCGACATCCGGGTGGCCGGACCGGAATGGTCAGGTGGAAGCTGGGATGTCGTACTCGATGACTCCGATCATGGAACGAGCCACGCTGCCACGATCTCGATTCCCGAAGGTGGCGTCGCAACGAGTTCCGTCATGCGTCGCCGCTGGAAGCGGGGAGGCTCGCAGATGCACCATCTGATCGACCCGTCCACCGGGCTGCCGGCCGCCACGGATCTCGACTCGGTGACCGTTGCAGCGTCATCGCTGTGGCTTGCCGAGGTGATCGCCAAGGTCGCGCTGGTCGGCGGGGCGAAGCAGGCGCGCCGGCTCCTCGAGCGATCCGGCACCAGCGGAGTGCTGGTGAGCTCTGAGGGCGACCGCGTGAACTACGAGGTCGTTTCCAACTCGGAGATCTCGGCGTGAGTTCCCAGATCTGGTGGTTCGTGTCACGGTCGTCGGGGATGATCGCCTGGGCACTGTTGACCATCTCGGTCTGTTGGGGTCTGTTCATCTCCACCAAGGCCGTCGCCAAGGCGTCCAGCCCGGCTTGGCTTCTCGACTTCCATCGATACGTCGGCGGTCTCGCGGTCATCTTCACCGGGATCCACCTCCTCGGCCTGGTCGCCGACTCCTACGTCACCTTTGGCTGGACCGAAACGCTCATCCCGTTCGCGTCCGACTGGAAACCGATGCCCGTGGCGTCCGGCGTCGTCGCCATGTACGTCCTCGTCGCAATCGAGGTGTCGTCGCTGATGATGAAGCGACTGCCGCGTCCGATGTGGCGGTGGATTCATCGGTCCAGTTTCGTGCTGTACGTCATGGCGACCTACCACGGCATCGCCGCGGGAACCGATCACGGGAATCAGTGGTTTCGGGTGGCCGCGCTGGCATCGATCAACATCGTGATGTTCCTCACGATCGTGCTGATCCTGTCGGTGAGAAGGGCTCGGCTCCAGCCGGCCAGGCCCTCACCGCGAGTTCTCGTCGAAGCATCAGATTCCTGACGCCTCGTACGCACGGGGCCTGGCTGCCGTGTGTTCGACAGCGGCGTTCGAGACGAACCTCACACCGCGCGACGTCCGCGAGGCTCAGTCGTCGGACTCCGGGTTCTGGATCTCGATGTCGAGTCCGGTCCGCTTCAACTCGGCGTGCACCTCGCACTTGCCAGCCGGGCCGGTGAACTCCACCTCGATCGACTCCGGCCCGTCATCGCCGACGGACGCCGTGTATCCGTCCACCGGCGCCATCGAGACGATTCGGACGGTGCGGTCTTGGATGACGACCACAATGGTGCCGCAGTCGGAGACCAACGATTGCGTGACGGGGCTCGCTGCGGTCGTCTCAGGCGTGGTGGGTGCTGTCGTGGGTGCCATCGTGGTGGCGGGTTCGGTGATCGGAGGAGCATTCGGCACCGTCACCGCGTTGGGCGCGGGTTGGGCTGATGGAGGCGAGATCCCCGGGGCGGAGGGGACGGGTGCCTCCGCCCCGAGGGGAGCTGTGGTGTCGGCGGGTGGAGCGGACAGCGCGTCGTCGGGCTCGATGCTCGTCGAGGGCAGCGACGTCATCGACGCCGTGGTCGGTGCCTCGGCGTCGTCGGGGATCGATGGCACACCGGAGATGCGAAGCGTCGTCTCGGTCGGTTGGGTGGAGAGCGCCAACGCTGCGGCCGATCCCGACAGCACGATCGCCCCGGTGGCACCCAACACGGCACGGCGCCGGCGTTGCCGACGCTTGAACGTCGGTTGGAGATCGCGCAGGGCGCTGGGAGCGAGGAAGGGGCGTGGTGGCGGCCGAAGCGCCCGTCGAATCAGGTCGTCGTCGTTCACGTGTCGACCGAGTTCCTGTCGATGTCGGCCCGGAGGGACGCCCGGGCCTCCGAGAGGTGGGATTTCACCGTTCCCTCATTCAGGTCCAAGATCTGAGCGATCTCGGTGACGCTGCGATCGTCGATGTAGAACAACGTCGCCACCTCGCGTTGGCGTGGCGGGAGAGGCGCGAGCATCTGGTGTGCGATCGTGAGTGATTCGACCGACTCACTCGGCTGCACCGGCTGAGGGTGGGTTTGAGCAAGTTCGCGTGACCGGCGTCGTCGATCAGATCGGAAGGTGTCGCGGCTCTTGTTGATGGCGATGCGCCGGACCCACGCGCCGGGAGAGTCGTAGTTGCGAACCCTCGACCATCGAGCGTGCGCCCGGATGAATGCCTCCTGGGTTGCGTCGGTTGCCTGTTCGTGACTCCCGGTCATCACCACGAGCAGCCGGAGCACGTTGTCGTAGTTGGCGAGGAAGAACGACTCGAACTCGTCGCGACGGGCGGTCACTCGGACTCCGACCCGGGCAAAGACGTCCGCCGATGCAGGAATCGACACGGAGACGTCAGCCACATCGGTGACACGTCACCGCTCGCTGCTCGGGTTGGGCCATGAACCGGAACTTCTTCTGCGGCGGGCCCCCATGGCAGAACGCTACTTCGTGACGCAGGTTTCGATCTGGTTGCGGAATCCCGAAGTTACCGACAGGTAGACATCGTCGTTACCGGTGGGTAACTTGGGTGCATGTCGGACTTCTCGCTCAACCTCAACGAAGACCAGTTGCAGATCCAGAAGTGGGTCCACGACTTCGCCGAGGGCGTCATCCGCCCCGTCGCGGAAGAGTGGGACGAACGTGAAGAGTTCCCGTGGCCCGTCGTGCAGGAGGCCGCGCAGATCGGCCTGTACGGGTTCGAGTTCCTGCTCAGCGCGATGGGTGATCCGACCGGTTTGACCCTCCCGGTCGCCATCGAGGAGCTGTTCTGGGGCGACGCCGGTATCGGCATGGCGATCATGGGTTCGGCCCTCGCCGCCGCAGGTATCGCCGGCAACGGCACCCCGGAGCAGGTCATGGAATGGGTGCCTCAGTGTTACGGCACCGCCGACAACGTCATGCTCGGTGCCTTCTGCGTGAGCGAGCCGGACGCCGGCTCCGACGTGTCGAGCCTGCGAACCCGCGCCGTCTACGACGAGGCCAAGGACGAGTGGACCCTCAACGGCACCAAGGCGTGGATCACCAACGGCGGCATCGCCGATGTGCACGTGGTGGTCGCCAGCGTCGACCCCGAACTCAAGTCGAAGGGTCAGGCCAGTTTCATCGTGCCGCCGAAGACCCCGGGCCTGTCGATGGGTCAGAAGTACAAGAAGCACGGCATTCGCGCCAGCCACACCTCCGAGGTCGTCCTCGACGACGTCAAGGTGCCCGGCTCGTGCCTGCTCGGCGGCAAGGAGAAGCTCGACGCCAAGCTCGCCCGTGCCCGTGAGAACGTGTCGACCGGCAAGCAGCCGGCGATGGCCACCTTCGAAGCCACGCGTCCCGCCGTTGGCGCCCAGGCGCTCGGCGTCGCTCGGGCCGCCTACGAGTACGCGCTCGACTACGCCAAGGAACGCCATGCGTTCGGCAAGCCGATCATCATGAACCAGGCGATCGCGTTCAAGCTCGCCAACATGGCCACCGAGATCGATGCCAGCCGCCTCCTGATCTGGCGTGCCGCCTGGCTCGCCAAGAACGGGCAGTTCAAGAACGGTGAAGGCTCGATGTCGAAGTGGAAGGCGTCGGAGACCGCCGTGCGCGTCACCGAGGAAGCAATCCAGATCCTGGGCGGCTACGGCTACACCCGCGAGTACCCCGTCGAGCGTTGGCATCGTGACGCGAAGATCCACACGATCTTCGAAGGCACCAGCGAGATCCAGCAGCTCGTCATCTCCCGGGCGATATCGGGCCTGCGTATCGAGTGATTCTGTCGCTCGACGCTTCGGCGCCGAGCTGACGGAATTCGACCATCCCTACAATCATCCCTAGGGTTTTCCTGGCGAGTGTGATACCCCTGGCGTATTGTTGTCGGTGTGGCGACGCTGCGCGAGAAGAAGCCGGGGGTGTGGGAGGTGCGGGTATTCACCGGCACCGACGCCCGCGGACGCCCGACGCAGATCTCGCGAACGGTCCGCGGCGGCAAGCGTGACGCGCAGCGTCTTGCCGCCTCGTTGGAGGTCGGTCCGGGGAGCGCGTCGGCCGCGGGCCGCAAGGTGGTCGACGTCCTCGATGCGTGGATCGATCAGAACCTCGACACGTGGGCGCCGTCGTCGGCGCGCGACCAGCAGAGTCGGGTGCGCTCGATCAAGCAGGACAAGATCGCCGAGATCTCAATTGCACAGTTGTCGATCGCCGATGTCGAACGGTGGCACACTCGCCTGCGTCGCGCTGGGCTGCAGGATGCCGGCATCCGAAACCAGCACGGTGCGTTGAGCGCTGCGCTCAACCAGGCGGTGCGTTGGGGGTGGGCGAGCCAGAACGTGGCGGCGCTCGCACAGCGCAAGACCACCAAGAAGCCGCCCAGGGGAGTGATGTCCCTCGATGACGTCCGGGCGGTGATCGCGGCGGCGGGCGAGTTCGATACGGCGGCGGCGTTGGCGCTGCGCCTCGCGGCGATGACCGGCGCTCGCCGCGCGGAGTTGGCCGCGCTGCGATGGACCGACGTCGACGACGACGGAATGCTCACGATCGACTCGGCGATCGAGGTGATCCGCCACCCCGGTGAGCAGCGCGAGCTGCGTGATGCGCCGACCAAGACCGGCAACGCCCGCCGGCTCACGCTCGACCCCGACACCCTGAACGCGATCTGGGCACTGCGCCGAGAACGTGAGCCGTACGGTCCGTGGATGTTCGGCGTCGGCCCCGATCTCGTGCCGCCCGATCACATCGGTTGGTGGTGGACGCGGGCGCGCAAGGCGTCGGGCATCGACATGAAGTGGCGTCTCCACGATCTGCGCCACTGGTCGGCGACGGTCTCGATCGGCCAGGGCCACGACGTGCGAACGGTCGCCGGTCGACTCGGTCACTCCAACCCGGCGATGACACTGCGCGTCTATGCCCACGCCTTCGCTGCCGCTGACCAAGCACTGGCCGCCGGTCTCGGCGATCTGCTCAGAGAGGATGTTGTCGGTGAGTAGATCGTTCACCCCGACTGATGCGTTCGTCGATGAGTCGATTCGTGGGCAGCGCTATCTGCTCGGCTGCGTACTTCTCGAAGCACGTGCATTGACGACAGTCCGTCGAGCGCTGATCGACATCAAGGTCGCGAATCGGCGTGTGCACTTCACCAAAGAATCACCGAAGCGACGCAGGGACATCTTGCAGCTCATCGCATCGCTTCCGGTGCAGTCGTTTGTCGTCATCTGCCGCACGGCTCACGGAGTCAAGGAGGTCGACGCTCGCAGCGCCTGTCTTCGAGAGATCGTCGGTCGGCTGCAGTCCGATGGAGTGAGTCGGTTGGTGCTCGAGAGTCGACAGGACGATCGCGAAGACGTGAGCGTCATCGAGCGGGAGCGGGCACGAGAGCCTCGGTTGGTTTTTGAACACCGACGGCCAAAGGAGGAGCCGCTGCTTTGGATCGCGGATGCGGTGACCTGGGCCGTCGGAACGGGTGGAGAGTGGCGAGATCTGATCGAACCGGTCGTTCGCGTCGTGGTGGAAACTGCCCCGTAACGCGCAGAACCCGGCTCCCCTACCTACGGGTAGGCAACCGGGTCCACTTCCTGCGGGTACTCACCCGAGGCACTCTCAAGTATGCGCCTCCCCGCGACCATTCGCAAGCAATCTTCGTGAGCAAGAACGCATGATCCCCGGCTCCCACGATCACCCTGTGGTGTCACTGGCTCCTCCGAGGCTCTACTTCGCAGGGCTCAAGACGCCCTGCGCATGTTCCAGTATGCGCGTTCCCGTCCCCGACTTGCAAGCGCTCGAACGCCGCTGACCGACGTCGAACACCCGGCCGTAGAAGGTGGCGCCCGTGGTGAGGTCTCGACCGTGTCCGTCGAGTGATGACGGGCAAACCGGTGTGAGGTTGGTCACAGCGGAATGTCCGTCTGGTGTCCGCTGGTGTCCGCCAGTATCCGCAGGTGTGCGCTGGTGCCGGATCGTCCGGAACCCCAACAAACACAGGGCTTGCAGGGTGAATGACATGGGTGTACTTCTGATGGTCCATGTCGTCGCAGGAGGACTTCGCTGAGTCAGAGGAGTACCCACTTCTCACGATGCGCGAGGCCACCAAGATCCTGCGCATCGGTCGAACGCTCGGCTACGCACTCGCTCATGAGTACCTGAATTCCGGCGGCATATCGGGCCTCCCGGTGATCCAGTTCAGCAAGGAGTGCTACCGGGTTCCTCGCTGGGCGCTGATGGAACTCGTGACGACCGGCCGGGTCGTCCGGCTGTGCGATGCGGAGGCACCCGTCGAGGGAGCTTCTGTTGCACGCTGACTCGAGCCGCCGGACCGTCGTGCTCGGTCCCCGGGCGAACGAGCTGCGCGCCGCTGTCGGCACGACGGCGTGGTCCGTGCTCGAGGAGATGATGCAGGGCTCGACGGGCGACGACGATCACGTCGTCGCTGAGGTGTCGATCCGCTCGCTCGCTTCGTCGCTCGGTCTCGCCAAGGACACCGTGGCTCGTGCCGTGCGTCGCCTCAGCGATCTCGGCGTGGTCGTCGCCGTACAAACTCGTTCCGATTCCGGCGTCTTCGATGCCGGCTCGTATCGCCTCGCGATTCCCGCCGACTGCCTCTCGCTCGCCTGCCTGTCGCAGCCCCCCGCCCTCTCGTCTGCTCGTCTCCGCTGCTGCTCCTCCCTCGTCGGCCCGCCGCTCGTCCGGCCAGCTCGCCCTCTCTCTCGAGGTCTGAGGTCCTCTCCGTGTCTGTCTCGTCGCTTCGCTCCTTCTTTCAATTTCCAGACAGGTGCCCGCGGGCTGGTGGGAGTGATCGTGATCCGGGTGACGACGTTGTACGCGTCGGGGGCGGGAGTGTCGGCTGCCTACTACACCGGCTACCTCACGAAGGCCGACGGCGAACAGCCCGGCGTGTGGGCCGGGTCCCAAGCCCCGGGACTCGGCCTGTCAGGCGAGGTCACGACCGAAGCCCTCGAAGCGCTCCTGTCGGGTTATCACCCGACGACCGGGATGCAGCTGGGTCGGGCGCTGGTCGATCGGGTGGACCGGCATGGGAACACGATCAAGGCGGTGGCGGGCTATGACGCCACGTTGTCGGCACCGAAGTCGCTGTCGGTGCTGTGGGCACTGACGGGTGACGAGGGGTTTGCCGAGTGTCACGACGTCGCCGTCAACGCGGTCGTGGCGATGGTGGAGAAGTACGGCTCGACGACACGGATCCGCTCGAACGGCTCCCGACTGCACCCGGAAACCGGTGGGTTGACGGTGGGGGTGTTTCGTCAGTCGACGAGCCGCGCCGATGATCCGCAGTTGCACACCCACGTGGTGATCTCCGCCAAGGTCCAGACCGTCGACGGTCGCTGGTACGCGCTCGATGCGTTGACGTTGAAGAAGTATCAGCAAGCCTTCGGCTACCTGTATCAGTCGGTGCTGCGCGCCGAGGTGACGGCCCGGTTCGGGGTGGTGTTCGATCCGATCGTGAACGGCCAAGCCGAGATCGCCGGCGTCCCCGCCGAGCTCCTCGATCAGTTCTCGAAGCGGGCCCGCGAGATCGATGTGGAGATGGGTGACAAGCTCGCCGACTTCCTCGACCGTGAGGGTCGTGACCCGTCGGGGTTCGAGTACGCGGCGATGGAACGCGAAGCCGCCGTCGACACCCGTACGAAGAAGACCGGGCTCGGCGTGCCGGATCTGCGGACACGCTGGCAACGCGAAGCCGCCAGCCTCGGCATCGACGCCGCCGCGCTCACCTCTGCGATCTCCGATGCGGCGCGACAGCACCCGCTGCAGGTGTCGCCGCTCGACGTGTCGGAGGTGGTCGGGTCGTTGGCGTCGCGGCAGTCGACGTGGAATCGGATGGACGTGCTGCGCACCATCTGCGACACCGTGACCCCGCAACCCGGACACGACGGGACCAGCTGGGCGGCAGCACTCGACGCGTCGGTGAACACGGTGCTGGAGTCGTGTATCGACTTGGACCCGGTCGGCGACGCGCACGGCGCGACGGGGCTCGGATGGTCGGTCGGTGTGGATCGAGCCGATCACGAACCAGGCCACCAGCGAGCACATCCTCACCCAAGAAGAACACATCCTCACCTGGGCGCTCGACGCCCAATCCGATGACCCGGCGCCGTCGGACACGATCACCGATGTCGCGTTGGATGACGGCCAGTACGCGTCGGCGAGCGCGGTTGCCGGTGATGATCGGTTGGTGTTGGTGGTGGGGCCGGCGGGGGCGGGCAAGACCCGCATGTTGCAGGCCGCCGTGTCCGACCTCCACGGACAGCAGCGGGCGGTGATGGGGTTGGCGCCCACGGCGAAGGCGGCCCGTGTCCTGCAAACCGAGACCGGCATGATCGCTGACACGGTTGCCAAGCTCCTCTACGAACTCGACCGACCAGACAGCGACGACTCGTGGTGGGATGCCGGGCCGGGCATGACGGTGATCGTCGACGAGGCCGGCATGTTGAACACCTCCGACCTGTCACGCCTCGTCACCCATGCCGAACAACGTCAGTGGCGACTCGCCCTGGTCGGTGACCCCCACCAGCTCCAAGCCGTCGGCCGGGGCGGCATGTTCCTCGAGCTGTGCGACACCGGCCGGCCGTGGAGTTGGAGCATCTCCACCGGTTCACGAACCGGTGGGAAGCGGCCGCGTCACTCGAGTTGCGACGCGGGAACCCGTCCGCACTCGACGCCTACGCAGCGCACGGCCGGATTCGGGCGGGGACGTTCGCCGAGCATCTCGACACGATCGGCGACCTCTGGCAGCAGTGTCGGAGCGAGGGTGAGTCGTTGTCGATCATCACGACCCGCACCGAACACGTCAACGTCATCAACGACCACATCCAGCAACGCCGCCTCGACACCGGCGAACTCGACCCAGCGACTCTCGCCCAGGTCGACGATGCGTGGGTGATGGTCGGTGACGTGGTGGCGACTCGTCGCAACGAACGCCGCCTGCGCACCTCGGTGGGTGAGCCGGTTCGGAATCGTGAACGCTGGACCGTCACCGCCACCGACACTGTCGAAGAGGGTGATGTGACCGTGACCCGACTCGACGGACACGGCACCATCACCCTGCCGCGTGACTACGTCCGCCAGCACCTGCAACTCGCGTATGCGACCACCGAACCCGGCGCACAAGGCGACACCTCGGAACGAAGCCTCACCCTCGCCACCAACGCGACGACGAGACGCGGCCTGTACATGGCGATGACTCGCGGTCAACGCGAGAACCTCGCCCTGGTGGTCACCAACACCCACGACCTCGCGGAAGCACGAGCCGTGCTCGAAGCCGTCCTGTTCTCCGACCGCGCCGACATCCCCGCCACGGTGCAGCGCCGCAACCTGGCAGCGACCGTCCCCGCCAGCGTGCCGCAGCGGCGGGTCCGGATACCTGACTGGTTCGACCAGATTCGCGACGAGGCGGAAGAAGGTTGGCGCATCGCACAGCAACGGCTCGACGAACGCAACACCGAGCGCGCCGCCGCCCGAGAGCGAGTTGCGATGGCCCGTCAAGAGCTGCCGGCGGCGCAGGAGGCACACGCACCGTTCGCCGAGCAGGTTGCCACCGCCGAACGCATCGTGAACCAAGCACAGTCGGAACTACGCCATGCCGAAAGTGAACTGCGGCGTGCCGGTCGGATACATCGCCGATCGGCTCGCCGCGACGTCGACGCAGCCACCGACGTCGTCGCCGTCGCCACCGATCGACTCAGCCGGGCCGAGGAACTCGCGGCACCGACCCGGCGCCGGGTCAACGAACTCCACAACCTCATCGACGACCACCGCCGCATGGACTCGACCCGGCGGATGTTCGACCAATTCAACAACCTCGAAAGCGTCACCCGCCACGCCGGGCGCCTCTGCCACGCCCTCGACCAATGGAAGCACTGGGCCGACGGTCGCAACCTCGACAACACCGCCCTGGCTCGAGATCGCCGCCACGCTCGGCGAACACGGCGATCGACCGGGCATCAACCAACTCGCCGCACCGCTCACCCAGTGGGCACAGCGACAAGGACTCGAACTCCAACCGACGACGCGGTCGACACCGACCCGGTCGTCGATCGGAATCGAAATCGACTTCTGAGAGGACGTCAGCTCGGACCCGCAAACCAGTGATTATGCGGTGGCCCATTGGGCCGAAGAGGCGACCGACTTCGCCGGAAGTCAGTCGGTGATCGCAGCATTTTGCCTCGCGATTATCGCTCGGTTCAGTTCAGCCGAAGGCTCGTTTTGAGGGTGAGGATTCGAATCAGTCGTAGCGGTGCCGGTTCAACCGCGGCCCGTACGTTGCCGATAAGTCAGATGTGTTGTCGTCGGGGCGTGCAACGGGTGATGGCCGTTCTCGAGGGCTCGTCGTTGCGTTGTACTTCGCGGCGTCCCTGGCCGTGTTCGCGCTGGCCTTCTGGAGCCCGCGTGCGGTTGAGCGTACGTGCGCACCGTCGCCCGATCAGGCCGACATCGAGCTGTGCATCGAGACACAACGATTCGTATCGCCTCCTGTCTGGGACGCTGCACTCGCACTTGCGCTCGTGGCCACTATGGCGTCTGCCGGCACGGCTTGGCTGCAATGGCGGTCCGCCTCCAGCGCTGGCCGAGAGGTCCCGGTCGTTGGCACCCCTCTGGTTCGGGTTGAACGGCTTCGCGGACGAATGGGGCTGCTGTGTATTGCGGCGTTCCCGATGTTCGGTCGGTTCGCGATTGGTGCGGCAACGTCGTCTTCGTACACGATGGGTGAGCGCTCGTGTCGTCCAGGCACCGGCATTGTGGTGGAGATCTGCCAACAGCACTCGGTTGAGAGCGAACGAATCGTCAGGGAAGCAAGCTCATGGTCGATGCCGCTCGTCGCTGCTGGCTCCCTACTTCTACTTGGAACGATCTACTGGTGGATCCACGCATGGCGACGGGACCAACAGACGACAATCCCCGACCATCGCTACGTCGCACCAGGGCCACGATGCACCCGCAGTTGACGCTGCCGTTCGTGCTCGCGCTCGTCGGATTGTCTGCGAGTTGCGTGGGTGGCGGCGCAGTGGGCGAGGGCACCTGGCGATGAGGCGGTCGCCATGTGACTCATCCTGGCTCCGGCGAGTACAGGGGCCGAACGGCGGCGGTGACCGTTGCGAGGCTTCCGTGAAGCGCTTTTTCCGGATCGTTCGACGGTTGTCGAGCCGTGGGATGCGTCCGGAGATTCACAACGGCGCGTAGAAGTCCTTGGCCACCCGATCGGAGGCCCGACCCAACTCATACTGCTGCTCGAGGAACCGCTGTCGTGGAGTGGAAACCCGCCATCCTCGATCGCCGTCGTGACGAAGCGACTTGCAGATACACGTTCGGGCAGACGAGTCACGTGTTCTGGCCGTCAACGGGCGACTGGTACTCGCGCCGTATGACGCTCACCACGACGCTGGATTCATCGCGGAACTCGAGTTGGACGAAGTCCTCCCATGACCGAGGTCGCCGCTATCGCAGCGCACGGTCCCCGGTGCAAGCGTCGGTCTCAGCTGGAGACCGCCCGGCACCGGCACGCTTAGTCCCGGGCGACACAGCGACCAAGGTGTGCGACTGCGGCCCAGGCCGAGCGCAGCACTTTCCCGGCTCGCGGCGACCGAACTCGCCGGTTCTGAGCAGCAGCTGTCGATCTCAGCCCGAGACCATGCGATCGAGCGTTCGTGCCGCTGCGCGATACGCGATGGCTAGCGGCACAAAGAACAGTCCGAGCCCGAGAAGGGGAGAACACGAAGAATCGCCAGCGCAATCCACAACCAGCCGACGATGCGGAGCGCTGTCGCGGGTCGCCACCATGGCCCCCATCGGCACAGCCATCCCAGCGCCACAAGCGACACTAGGACCACGAGGTACAGCACCGTCGCCGACGGATCGCTCCAGGCGGCAGACTCGGCACTCTCCACTGAGATCGCCACACCCACGGAGACCGGATAACCGACAGCGACAAGCATCGACGGTGGCAGAGCAACCAGACGTCGTGCGAGGGGACTCTCCGGTCGCCGTTGGACAGTGAGTCCGCTGACACTGCCGGCGACTGCCAACGCGACGAGTGATGGCCAGAACGCAGGGGATCGATTGGCGGTGAAGATCGACGCGAGCGTCGACCAAGCGTGACCGCGGTTCCCGCCGCCCACCAGATCACTGTCGACGCCGCGGGCCCCACATCTCGTTCGCTTGCTGAAGCGCCGACAGCGAGGTTCACCCAACCTCATCGGCCAACTTGGATCAAGAACTTCAGATGTCCCCGACGAACGACGCCCGTATCTCACGCACCAGCCTCGACAACGCCAGTGTCGGTCCAAGTCGGAGAGCCGCCCGATATCGGCACCCGTAATCGCTCGGACCTCTATCTCCGACGGTGACTGAGTTCGGCCCTTACGTGGCGTCACACTTCACCGGCATATCTACCCAAGCCGAGCGGCTTTACTGGCGCCAGTGATCGAAAGGTCGCAGATCAGTTGTTCGATCCTCGACAGAGGCGGATGGTCTGAGTGACCGATGGATGCGACCACCTCCCCGCAAAGAGCAGGACAGGTCCCGTCGTCGCCCGGCTCGGTGGGCGTGCGCCGGCGACTCCAGCCGTCATTCGAGTTGATCTGCGACCGGCTCCATCGCACCTTCAGTCGGCCTTTGCTCGGGCCGATGAGAAGGCGTGACGGATCTTGGACGCTTCTGGCACCCTTCGCGGCTGGTCGGACTGTGGATTGCGATGATCGTCTCGTGGATCATCATCAACGCCCGGATCTCGAACGCAGCACAGCTGCTCTCCGAGTTGGTGCCGTCATGGCTGGTCCTCACCGCCACCACGGCGGTCTTTCTTGTACCTCCAGTCGTCGCGACAGTCGCCCGCTGTCCGCTTGAGTGCAGACGATCGATCCGGTGGACGCGCGTCCCGTCGATGTTCGAAGAGTGGATGAACCGTCGGACGCGCGCCAGGGCTGACTCTGGCGTTCCCCACTGATCGAGGTCGGCGGCATCCAGCACGGCGTCGGCGCACCCGTCGACGGTTCAATGACTGACGTTCTGTAGCGCCCTCGGGCAGATGGATGCCACCGTGCCTCGGCACTGGTGCCACATATCGACACGCACTTTCACGCTCGACACGCATCGCTTCGTGACCCGACTGCGGCCCAACCGTGACACGAGATAATCCCGGCCGCGATGTGTGGACGGTGACCGTGGGTGGTCGCGCGACGAGCGGCCCGTCGACGCCGTCGACCTGACCGAGTACGCCGGTACGCGAGCGGGTGGTCGATGGAATTGGCTGAGCGAAGTGTGCGCCTGATCCGTCGACCTCGGCGGGCGGTTACGCCGAGATCTTTGGCGGCGTACTTTCGCCGGGCAGGCTGCTTGGACACGCCGAGCATCGCTCAATTTCAGACCAGGAACGATCCGCATTGCGCGGATCGCTTGGCATCGAGCAGCGCCGTGTCGACATCGTCTCGCCGCTCCACCAATTCGGCGATGGTCCGAAGCGCTGCCGTGTTCGCCTCGACGAGATCATCGGCGTCGACGTCGTCAGCCCTCTGCCGAGTGACTCAGCTCGTTGCGCGCGGGTCGGCGTCATCGGGTCCACCAACCCTTCAGGAGGTTGGATCGAGCCGGCATCGCATGGATGATCGCACGCCGTCGGCACGACAGGGCACGGGAAACGGCGAACCAGTGGAGCTACCGGAAGGCGGTTCCACTGGCTGGCCGTTCGTCTGCGATGCTGGCGCGTGCTCCTTTACCGATTCTTGGTCCGTGTGGTGATGTAGATGTCGGAGGCGCCGGTGCCACCTTCGCCGGTTCCGGTCGGACCGCTTCGCCCGAAGAGCAGCTGCGCTGCATCCGACGACAAGAAGGGACGCGACTCGCCCAAGGAGGTGTTCACTGCGGGCCCCAGGTTGACCGGCGCCGACCAGGGGTCGGTCGCGCTCGCTCGTGTTGCCGACCAGATGTCCTGGCCACCTGCCCCGCCGACGCGGTTGGACGAGAAGACGAGCTCACGCCCGTCCTTACGGACGTTCGGTTGGATGTCGTTCGCGGCGGGATCGTTGAGCTCAACGATCGGGCTGGCCGGTCCGAAGCCCTCGCCGCTCCTTGTACTCACGAGCAGCTCACCCGGCACGGTCGACGAGCTTTGGGAGAAGTACAGCTGATCTTGCACGTAGGAGGGACCTTGCTCGTCGAGCGCACTGTTCGGGCCTGCCGGAGCACACGCGAGATGCTCTGGTGTCCGCCACCCCCTCCGGTTCTGACGTGTCACGTAGATGTCACCGAGTCCGCAGGTCACTCCATCGATCGTGCGCCTACTGACGAAGAAGAGTCCGTGACCCCCGAACGGGGTAGGGCAGAAGTCGTCGGACGCCGAATTGATTGGCTCGGGCAGGTTTTGCGGCGCACCCCAGGCGTCACCGCGCCGCGCCCGCGACGCGACCCAGATGTCGAGCCCACCCTTGCCGCCCGGCCGGTTGGAGGCGAGGTACAGGGTCAAGCCGTCGGGAGACTGCGCCGGGCAGCCGTCCAAGGAGCTGGTGTTCAGTTCGGGATCGTTGCCAGGGACCTCGTCGACCTTGTTGGCCGGTGCCCAGTCGCCGTAGCTCTTTCCGGCAATGGCGAGCCCGGCCGGGATCAGCACGAGTGCGACGGCACCGGCGAGGGCGCGCGCTGCGGCTCGTCGACCGGATCGTGTCAGATGGATGTGTGCATTCATGGGAGTTGTCCTGCTTTCTGTGTGGTGTGGTGGAACGGGATCTCAGAGATGGTCCGACGTCGTCGAAACCCCTCGTCGGTCGGCTCCAGCGAGGCCCGCGAGCGGCCGGTGAGGCCCTGCTTCCGCGGAAAGGTGTTCACGAGGGGCTGTTTCGATTGGTTGGGAGGGTCCGTCTTCTCGGAGGTTGGTTGCCCACGCTGGCCCGAGGTCAAGCCGACCATGGGCCGCTGAAGAACTCCTCCTGTCACGAGTCGTCGCAGGTGTGCGGGACGACGCGACCGGAAACCAATCCGGCTTGCAGCGCTTGGATCCCGATTTGTCCGGACAACGTGAGCTTCTTGTCGATCGTTGCTTGTCTGTGTTTCAAGGTGGTCGCCCTTTCCGTTGCGGTGGTTGACATCGACGCATCATGCGCTTCCGCGGCCCGCCGGGCATCCGGTGTCGGTACGGGTTTTCGCTCCGTGGTTTCCACGTAGGATGCAAGACTGTCGATGTGGGGTGCAGGCACGAACTGCCGTCGGGGTTGGGACGCTGATGTCGGCTGAATCGTTCGAGACGTACGGCGTCACCGCACGCGAAACCGAGGTGTTGGCTGCTGTCGGTGAGCGGCTCACCAACGCCGAGATCGCCGCGCGGCTCTACGTCTCAACTCGAACCGTCGAGACCCACATCGCCTCGCTGCTGCGCAAGCTCGGTGCAGCCAACCGGCGAGAGCTCGCCGAGATCTGGAAGACGTCGAGAGTGGCGGCGCCGCTGCTGCCACCGGCGCTCGAGTTGCTGGCCGATCCCACCGGTTTCGTCGGACGGGTCGCCGAACGGGAGCTGCTGCGTGAGCTATGGCGCGTCGCGTCGGTGGGGCACACACTATTGGTGGTCGTGGCGGCCGAGGCCGGTATGGGCAAGAGTCGCCTCGTCGCCGAGCTGGCGGCCGAAGTGCACCTCGACGGTGGGCGGGTGCTGTTCGGTGCCTGTTTCGAGGACGTGGAGCAACCGTTCGGACCGTTCGCCCAGGCCATCGCCGACGGGGTGGACGCCGCGCTAGGAGGCCTCCCGATCGAGCTGGCGTGTGTGGTCCCGGACGCCGTCGTGTCGGGCGCCCCGCGTGCCGACGACCTCGCCGCACCCGGTGCGGTGATCGACGGCATCCGTCACTGGCTGACCACTGCGGCCGCGACGACCCCGACCTTGCTCGTGATCGAAGACCTGCATTGGTCGACGGCCACGACCCGCGACGTCCTCCGCCAGCTGGTTCGCACGGCCGGTCGGGCGGGTCTGCTCGTCGTTGCCACGACGCGGGACGCCGCCCCCGATCTGGACCACGACCTGGCATCGTTGTTGGCCGATCTGGAGCGTTCGCCGGCCGTGACGCGCCTCGAGCTGAGCGGGCTCGGCCGCGACGATGTTGCCGCGCTCATGGGCGGGGTGGCCGATGATGTCGACGCCGTTGTCGCCGAAACTGGCGGCAACCCCCTGCTCGTCACCCACGTGACGGCCGGCGACCATTCTGGATCCCTCTCGGCGTTGCTCGCACGCCGTGACGCCCTGCTCGACGACCGAGGGCGAGACCTGCTCGATCTCGCGGCAACGTTCGGCGCCGAGTTCGACGCCGGTCTGCTGGCCGCCGGCTCGGGTGCGACGTTCTTGGACGTGCTCGAGACACTGGAGGCCGCCCAGGCCGCCGGTTTGGTCGTGCCGCTGCCGGGACGCGCTGGCCGGTTCGCATTCGTCCATGCACTGTTCCGCTCGCATCGTTACGAGGCGCTGCCTCTGCGCCGTCTCTTCGACCTCCACGCAAATGCAGCGGCCGCGTTGGCGAGCGCCGCCGGCGACGGACGGCTGTCGGAGCGGGCCCGCCATGCCTGCTTGGCGGTCCCGGTCGGCGACGCGAAGACCGCTGTCGGCCTCGCCTGCCAGGCGGCCGACGAGGCCGAGCGTGCGTACGCATACGACGAGGCCGCCGCTCACTACGAGCGGGCGCTCGTCGCGGCACGCTCGCTCGACCCACCGGACTCGTTAGCGTCGCTCGATCTCGCGGTCCGCCTCGCCGGCGCAGTCCACCGTGCTGGCGACCCGGCCGGACTTCCGATGCTGCTCGACGCCGCCCGGCGGGCGCGCGACGGAGGTGACGACAGGGCGCTGGTGCGAGCGTCGATGTCGATGTCGCACCTCGGAGCGACCCACCCCTTCGGAGGTCCTGACCTCGAACAGATCACCGTCGTTGAGAGTGCCCTCGCGGTGCTCGGCACCGAGCCGACCGATGCAAGGGCGCGATTGCTGATCGAACTGGCCGTCCAGGTCGGCGATACGCGAGTTGAACAGGGCATCGCGATGGCGACAGAAGCCGAGGCGATCGCCCGCGCGCTGGAGGATCCTGGCGTTCTCGAAGCCGTGCTGCTGGGGGTGCGACACATCGGGCGTCATCCGCGACGGCTCGACGAGCACTTGCGGAGAGCAATCGAGCTCGAACGGCTCGGCACGAGCTCGCGGTCGTTGGCGTCGGTGCTCGCCGGGCTGAACACCCAGGCGCTGCTGTACCTGCAACGCAACGAACTGCGGACGGCGTTCGAGTGTACGGATCGCTTCCTTCGGCTGCTCGGAGACCGCAGCAGCCTGCCCTTTTCCAACTGTCGGCTCGGCTCCTGCGCGCGTCCCGCGCATACCTCGACGGTGATCTGGGGCGGGCCGAGGAGCTCGCCCTGGAGACGGCTCCCTTCGCCTTGAGCATCGGGCATCCTCGAACGAGTTGGGCCGCTCCGACGCTGGGTTGCATCCGTCGCCTCCAAGATCGCGATGCCGAGTCGATCAAGACGCTCGAACGCCTTGTCAGCGCGGCCGGCGAGAATGTGACTTTTCGGGTTCTTCTCGCCGCACGACAGGCCAGGTCCGGGACCCTCGATGACGCGCGGCGCAGCCTCCGCCAACTACAACGCGACGGCTACCCCATCCCGGAGGGCTACGTCTGGACGCTGGCCATGTCCGAGCTCGCTGAAGCCGCCGATCTCACGGGTGATCGGGTCACAGGCGCCCACGTTCTCGGGCAATGCGGCCCGTACGCCGGACTGATTGTGGTGCCAGGACAAGCGGTGGCTCGGCCGGTCGATCAGGTGCTCGCCCAGGCCGCGCTGGCAGTCGGCGACGCCGCCGCCGCAACGGGCTACGCCGACCGCGCCGTTGCCGCCAGTCGCCAGAACCGGACACCGGCGCTCCTCGCCCGCGAGCTGGTGTTCTTGGCCGAGGCCCGGCGCCGGCTCGGCGCGTCGTTGGGCGACGTGCGACCGCTCGTGCGCGAGGCGCTCGCCGCGGCTGAGCCGATCGGCGCCCGAGTCGTCGAGGTCGACGTCGACCGGTACGGACTGCCCAGCTGAGCCGAATCCGTACCGCGATCCGTGGCACACGAAAGCCTCTACCGAATCCGGGGCGATTCAGCCCCACTGTGGCGCCACACTTTCACCGGCATATTCGCCGTAGTCGCGTGCTCCGGAGTAGTTCAAACCAGCGCAGCGAGGCGGGCGATCCTCCCTACTCATCCCTAGAACTGACCGGACTGTGCAACATCATTCGGACACCCGATTCGCGAAAGCCCTGGTCAGCGAGACGTGGCAACACTGAGCGGCACTCACAAAACCGGTGAGGGTGAGCCACACGATCTTCGAAGGCACCTCCGAGATCCAGCAGCTCGTCATCTCCCGGGCGATATCGGGCCTGCGCATCGAGTGATTCTGTCGCTCGGCGCTCTGACGCCGAGTTGACGAAATCCGGCCATCCCGAGAATCATTGCAGGATTGGCAAGCCGGTTGTTGCGCGAGGTGAGCACGCTGAAGGCGTCGATGACCTGACCTGCCCGAGTCGAGCGAATCTCAGCTGAGGATTCCGCCTCGACCGCGTCCGAGAGGGCCCCGGGTCAGAACACCGGCCCACAGACAGTTCGCGATCAGGTCGACCACGAAGGTGACAGGCCCTCAGAAGAGGTTGCCGACCGGCGCTCCGAACGCTGCGACAACCGCCGAAACGCCCGTCGAGAATCAATCAGACCCAAGCGTGACGCCGCTCTTTCACGCCCTATCGAACCAAGCGCACACTGCGTAATCGCGGTGGGCAACCGCCGAACCGGCGACTGTCGGTGATCGCGTTGCGTGCGGCTCCTCAACGTGCCCGGCCTGGCCGATTGCGCTGGGGGTGATGCGCCGATGAGTGTCTCTCGACTTGCGATCATCTCTTGGGAGCGAAGGGGCTGCCACGATGGGACGAGCTGGTCTGAGTGATGTTGCTTCGACGGCGGAAGCCTGCGACGCATCCGTCAGTCCTCGTGGAGCCTTGATCTGAACACGGGATCTACTTGGGCTTGCGCTTCGAGCTCGTCGACGATCTCCTCGAGCGTCTCGTGGGCGAGCCCGGCGTGAGGACGCCCGTCCGAGATGCGTGTGTGTCTCGCGTGCACGATCTTGCGGACGACGAGGGCCACGACGAGCACGATGACGACCGCGACGACGAGCGTCTGGAACGGCTCGGTGTAGTCGAGGATCCGCTCCCACTGGTCTGCGAGGACATAGCCGGCTGTGATCAGGATCGTGTTCCAGACGAGGCTGCCGATGAGCGTGAAGATGGTGAACGTGACGAGCGGCATGCGGCGGAACCCGGCCGGAATCGAGATCAGCGACCGGATCAGCGGGATGCAGCGGCACAACAACACCGCTGAGCGGGATCGGCGGTCGAACCACTCCTCGGCCCGGTCGAGATCGGTCTCGCCGAAACCGATCCAGGTGCCGTACCGGATCGTGATCGCTCGAACGCGGACGGGACCGATCGCTGCTGAGAGCCCGTACAGGACACATGCGCCGACCACCGATCCGATCGTGGCGGCGATGATCATGCCGACGACCCACGCATCACCTTTCGACGCCGTGTATCCGGCGAGCCCCAGCACGACCTCGGACGGGATCGGGGGGAACAGATTCTCGATCGCGACGAGCACGGCGACACCGAGGTAGCCGAGTTGTTCGACGATGCCGGCCGCCCAGTCGGTCAGGTTCTC
The DNA here is from genome assembly GCA_963828415.1 of Ilumatobacteraceae bacterium. GTDB lineage: Bacteria > Actinomycetota > Acidimicrobiia > Acidimicrobiales > Ilumatobacteraceae > Sva-07. The sequence goes on along the minus strand of CAWHEI010000003.1, from coordinate 487,775 downwards.
CAGCATCGTCGTTTCGTCGTCCTCGTTGTTACCGGTGACCGCTGGGTCACGTTGGGTCGGTCGGTGTCCTGACTGTCGTGGTCGGCGTGCGTTGTGCGTCCGCAGGTACTCGACTCCGCCCGCGGGCCGTCAGCCTAGGCCTGTGTCACGGCCGCCGATAGCCGGCCGCGCACCGAGTGGCGCCTATGTTGCCTTTCGATGGACGCGATGACGATCTTGATGCTGGTTGCGGGTCTGATCCTGCTGGTGGCCGGCGCCGAAGGGCTCGTTCGAGGTGCCTCTCGGATCGCGCTGTCGGCTGGCATCTCTCCGCTCGTCGTGGGCCTCACCGTGGTGGCGTTCGGCACCAGTTCGCCGGAGATGGCGGTCAGCGTGTCCGCAGTCCGTAGAGGGGCGTCGGACATCGCGATCGGCAATGTCGTCGGCAGCAACATCTTCAACATCTTGCTCATCCTCGGCGTGTGCGCCCTCGTGGTTCCGCTGGTGATCGCGTGGCGTCTGGTGCGTCTCGAGGTGCCGCTCATGGTGGGCATCTCGGTGCTGCTGTGGGTGTTCGTCCGCGACGGTGAGCTCGCTCGTTGGGAAGCCGCGATCCTGTTCGCGGGCGTGTTGATCTACACGGGGTGGGCCATCCGGGCGAGCCGAAACGAGAGCGCTGCCGCGCAGGAGATGTCGGCACCGGGAGCCGAACCACCCGAGACCGCGTCGCCCTGGTACGTCAACATCGCCTATGTCCTGGGCGGGTTGGTGCTCCTGGTGGTCGGCTCGAACTGGATGGTCCACAGTGCCGTCGAAATCGCCGAGAACTTCGGGCTCTCCGAACTGGTGATCGGACTGACGATCGTCGCTGCAGGAACGTCTCTGCCCGAATTGGCGACATCGGTGCTCGCGACGATCAAGGGAGAACGAGACATCGCGGTCGGCAACGTGGTCGGCAGCAACATCTTCAACATCCTCGGTGTCCTCGGACTGTCGGGGCTCGTCGGCAAGAACGAACTCCAGGCCTCCTCATTCGTGCAGAACGTCGACATCCCGGTGATGATCCTGGTCGCCGCGATCTGCCTGCCTGTCTTCTTCTCCGGGCGCAACCTCATGCACCGCTACGAAGGTTTCGGCTTCATCGTCGCATACGTGATCTACGTCACCTACCTCGTATGGAACTCGAGCGACAGCGGCGCGCCAAGCTGGTATGGCGCCATCGTCTGGTTCGTTCTGGTGCCATCGGCAGTCGTGGTCGTAGTGATCACTGCGTGGCGAGACCGCCACCAACCCATTCCCGACGAAGCGCTGCGCTGATCACGACCCCCCGGGCAGTGTCGCCCACTTCAGCAACCAACTGCGAACGGATCGTCCACTACCAGCAGGCCTGGAAACCCACGGTCGCCGCCAGGCGGGCAACTGGGGGCGCACGCGCAGCGAGAGTGGCGCGATCTTCTGGTGTCATCCTGGCGGCGGTGATCTCGCGATTCGCTTCGACGCTCGACGGGTTGAGCGCCGGCCTCTTGTTGGACGACCGCTTCCAACGGATCGTCGAGACGGATCTCGCAGCTTGGCTTGATGACGAGGAGCGACGTGCGATTCTTCTTCGAGCAGCAGTTCCCCCGACGTAGTCGACGTGATCGCCGATCAGGTTCGCGCGCCGGGGTGAACGCTCGGACGGTCATCAGCGCAGCACCCGGATGCGTTCGCGTGCTACCTCGAGATCGCCCCGGTTCGTGATGCCGATCCACGGTTCCGCAGTCGGTACGACTCCCACGGCGAGCGCTCCCGCTGCGACCGCTTCGCCGACCACACCGGGCAGGTAGAGCTCGTCGGTGCCGTCCGGGTCCGGGTGCGAGCGGTGGAACGCGTCGAACGAGTCCGACAAGCGGTCCATGAACGACCGATGGAACCCCCACAGGTTCATCGACACCAGCGTGTCGGGGGAGTGTTCACCGGGCGGATCGGTCGAGACGATGATGTCACCGGACCATTCGAGTCCGTGTGTCTCAACGAGCGACACGAGCTGCCCGCGCTCGATCGTGCACACGGCGCGGCTCACCGCACCCTGCGCCGGGGTCGTGGGACCGAGCGGGAACCCCGCCATGTGAGCACGGCCCGATGGGAGGCCCCGCATCGCCCGGGTGAGCGCCGGATACGTCGACGCACCGTAGTAGTCGTCGGCATTGCAGGCGAGGAACGGTCCGTCGACCGCGGTCGCCGCAGCGAGCACCGCATGCCCGGTACCCCATGGCTTGCGGCGCGCCGGTCCGAACTCGTCCTGGCGGACGAACGTGGCATCGAGGCCCGGATGGTGCGCAGCGACATGGGCGCGCACGTCGGCATCGATCTCGGATCGCACGACGAGCACGACGTTCTCGACGCCTGCGGCGATCGCGTCCTCGATTGCGAAGTCGAGGAACGTCGCGCCGTCGTCGGTGATCGCCTCGAGCTGCTTGGTGCCGCCGAACCGGCGTCCGAGTCCAGCGGCCAACACGACGAGGGAAAGCGTCACGCCGACACGCTAGGAGGTCGTCCCAGCAGTAGCTCGATCCGGTGGCGCGCCCGTCACCGATAGGTCGCCAGCGTGGCATCGAGATGGGCGACCGAATCCGCCAGGCCGCCAGGCCGGCTCCGTGCGAGCCACACCTCCCGGTACTCGTCGATGAGCTCCACCAACTCGCTGCGGAGCTCGTCGTCGGACGGCGCCGGCGCCCCCTCTCTCGCCAGGAGTCGATACGCCCCATGGCGTGCCATCCGCGCAGCGAGCGTCACCTCGCGGACGACGAGCGCCCCGTCGATACACGACGGCTCGGCGCGACCGAGGTCGGCGATCGCGTGATCGATCGTCTCGACGATCGATGCGACGCTGTCGGGGTCGGATCTGCCGAACACGAACTGGAACTGCGCGACGCACAACGCCGCCTGGAGCGGTGACCCGTTGTGTGCGCTCCGCCCCGTCCGCGACCACTGCCGACCGAGCGTGTCGAGCACCCCGCCGAGCACGCCGGCCTCGTCGCCGAAGACCCTGGCATCGAGGGCCGCTGCCAGATCGAGGTCGGCGTTGGTGTCGGCGCACCACGAGACTGCGCCGCCGTACATCGCCGGCCCGAAACTCACCGACAGCGGCTGGAGATGGCCGTTGTCGCCCCAGTCCGTGTTGAGGTAGCCCGTCGCACCGGCGTCGCGTCCCGCCACCGCAGCGTCGAGCAGGTTGGCCATCGCGTTGTCGATCCGGCCGACGATCGAGTTCCAACTCGACGTCCCCGGCGCCACCCAGAACTCGCGTCCCAGACCTGCGAACGAGTCGAGCCTCGGACCGAAGCCCGAGCTCATCGCTGTGGGGTCGATGCCCAGACCGGCGATGACCGCCTGGACGCGTTCGGGGAGTCGCGGTGCCTCACCGGCTCCGAGCGGTCGCTCGTAGGTCCACAGCACTGGGACCAGGTCGCCGTCGGGCAGGTCCGTCACGAGCGACGGATCGGCTTCGAGGATGTCGCCCCAGAACAGGACGCGATGACCGTCGGCGAGGAGCGGGCCGGCCAGTCGTGCGAGATGCTCGGCGTACACCGCCTCCCTTCCACGCTGTTCGACCGCGGCCCGACTCCGTCCCTTGCCGAGCTCGAACGTCTCGTCGCAGCCGATGTTCACGGTGCGAGAAGCGATGTGCTCGGTCTGGTTCCGGACGAGTTCGACGCCGAACGCAGCGTTCTCCTCGGTCGGTTCCAGCACCCCGGGCGGTCGGATCACGCCCGGGACGAGTTCGTAGCCGTCGGGGGCCTCGGCCCGGTCGCGGTAGGCCCCGTGCTGCAGCCAGCGGTCCATGTGACCGAAGCAGTTCTGATTGGCGACGAGCTCGATCCCTACGGAGCGACAACGGTCATCGAGCCATCGGAGGTCGTCGGCCGTGATCGGCGACGCCGACTCCCACACGACGTCGTGGCCGGGATGCTCGAACGTGTGCTCGGTGTAGAGCTCGAGGTGGTTGTACCGGCAGTCGGCCAGGAGGTCGACGAGCCGTTCGAGGGTCTCGCGCGTCGGCACCCGATCCCGCGAGATGTCGAGCATGAACCCGCGGGTGGCGAAGTCCGGCCAGTCCTCGATCGTCACGCGCGGCCGACCCACCTCGTCGAGTTGGGCGAGCGTGTGGCGGGCATACCGAAGTCCGGCGTCGTCGGCGTGGCGGACGCGGGTCTCGGTGGGTCCGACGTCGATGGTGTAGCCCTGCTCGGGGAGGGTCGGATCATGCTCGACGACCGGGTCCGTCGCCGGGCCGACGCCATCGCGAACGGTGAGGTGCCGCGGTCGGGGAACCAGCCCAATCTGGTCGAGAAGCGTCATGTGATCACCAAGTCGCAGCCTACGTATCCCATCCCACCCACCAGATCGACAGGGCTGCGCGCACGTCGTGTGCCGGGCGCCGATCTCCGGACCGGTGCGACGGCCTCCGATGTCGACGCACAACTTCTGGTGATGTGTCCGGTTTGCTCATCGCCGTTCGTCGTCTCTGTGACAATCGGAAACGACCAGCAAGCAAAGGACGTCACATCATGAAGTACATGCTCCTCCTCGCCAGCGATCCCGCCGACGAACCAGCGCCCGACAGCGAGTCATTCGGGCCGTACATGGGTGAGTGGGCGGCGTACAGCCAGGCACTCGCCGAGGCGGGCGCGATGGTCGCCGGCGAAGCGCTCCAGGGCGTCGAAACCGCCAGCACTGTCCAGGTCCGCGACGGCAAGCGCATCGTGACCGATGGGCCCTTCATCGAATCGAAGGAGGTGATCGGTGGCTACTACGTGATCGACGTCGCGAACCTCGACGAGGCTCTCGACTGGGCCGCCAGAATCCCGAACTCGCACTTCGGTACCGTCGAGGTCCGACCCGTCATGGAGTTCGACGGCTGACCGTGGCGACCACGACCGTCACCGGATGGATCTGACCGTCGACGGCCGAATGGGTGTCGCCGACGTCTTCCGCACGGAGTGGCCACGGCTGGTGGCCACGCTCGTGCGAGACGTCGGTGACCTCGGTATCGCCGAGGATGCGGCCCAGGACGCGTTCATCGAGGCCTCGACGCGGTGGCCCATCGACGGTATGCCCGATCGACCGGGCGCTTGGTTGGTCACGACCGGCCGACGCAAGGCGATCGACCAGATCCGCAGAACGAAGCGGTTCGAGGATCGGCTCCCGACGCTGGCCGCCGACCTCACGACGACCGATGCCCACGGCGCCCAGGTGTCTCGCATCGACCTCGACAGCGACCAGGTGCTCGACGACCAACTCGCGCTGATGGTCGGCTGCTGTCACCCCGCTCTCTCGCAGGAGGCTCAGGTGGCACTGACCCTCCGGATCGTCGCGGGGCTCTCGACGCCACAGATCGCCCGTGCCTTCCTGGTGTCCGAGGACACGATGACGCGCCGCCTCACCCGCGCCAAGGCGAAGATCCGGGCTGCGAACATCCCGTTCGATCGGCCCGACATGGGCGCGCTCGCTGATCGCGTCGGTGCGGTCTGCGAAGTGATCTCGTCGATCTTCACCGAAGGGCATGCGAGCGCGACCGACACAGCGCTCATTCGTGGAGATCTGTGCGAAGAGGCGATCTGGCTCGCGGAACTGCTCAGTCGACTCGTTCCGGACGATCCAGAAGTCGCAGGGCTCCACTCGCTTCTCCTGCTCACCGATGCGCGCCGGCCCAGCCGCCTCGACGATCACGGCCGACCCATCCTGCTCGTCGACCAGGACCGATCGCTGTGGGACCAACCGATGATCGCCCGAGGCCTCGCCGAACTGGCGAGAGCCCATTCGTTCCACCGAGGCGGGGCCTTCCAGTTCCAGGCAGCAATCGCCGCCCTCCACGCCACAGCGCCCACCTTCGAGGCAACCGATTGGCCCGGCGTCTTGCGCCTGTACGACGTGCTGCTGCGTCGCCAGCCGAGCGCGCTCGTCGCGCTGAACAGGGCCATCGCCGTCGACCGTGTCCACGGCCCGGCTGCTGCGCTCGCCGCCCTCGACGCGATCTCCGTGGCGGACGATCTCGCCGGCGACGTCGACGACTACGTGTACTTCCACACCGCCCGCGCCGACGTCCTCGCCCGGCTCGATCGTCTGGGCGATGCAGACGTCTCGCTCGGGCGAGCGATCGAATGCAGCACCAACGAGTCCGAGCGATCGTTCCTCCGCCGACGGCGACAGGACCTGCACGAGAGGCCGAATCACCGGCAACCGGACTGAGTGCCGACGTTGCCGACGTTGCCGACGTTGCCGTCAGGAAGCGAGGATCTTCGCTTTCTTGGCTTCGAACTCGGCGTCGCTGAGCGCGCCGGCCTGGCGCAGTTCATTGAGTTGGCCGATCAATGCGAGCTGCTGTGCGATGTCGAGCGCACCAGGATCGCCGACCGGAGTCGACGTCGTCCGCGGGACGTGATGTGCGTCCTGCGCCGCCCACTTCTGCTGTTGGTGGCGTTGCACGCGGCCATGCACCGAACTGGCGACGGCGGCCTTGGCGGCGGTACTCAACAATCCCATGGCGGCCTCCTCAGCCCAATTCCGTTGCGTCGAGTGCGTCGAGTGCGTTCGAGCAGGTCGTCGGTCGCGACGCCACCGTCGAGGACCACGCGGGCTCCCGGCCAGTTGGCGACGAGGTCGAGCACCCAGACGTTCTCGAAGACCACCACGACGGCGATGCTGCCCTCGGCGATCTCGTCGCCGACCAGTGCGATGTCGTCGGCATCGAGCAGTCCCGACGACGAACCGTTCCAGGCACTCAGATCGAGTTCGGGGCGTGCAGGGAGTTCCGAGACAGCGACGACCTGGGCGCCGTCCGGGCCCTTCGAGACGAACTCGACGTCGAGGATCCGAATCACGTTGCGATCGACGAGGTCGAGCAGCCGATCGAATCCATCGGCGGTGACGACGCCATCGGCGAACTCGACGACGACCGCGTCGACCGGGGCGAGTAGATCGTCCTGAGCGACGACCTCGGAGTTGGGCACGACCGGTTCCTTTCGACGAACGAACGCATCGGAAACTAACGTGTGTCGACCACGTTCGGCCCGTCTGAACGGTCACATTTGTGCGACGCGTTCACGTCCACGCGAGGTGCAGGTCGGCGACACCAAGAGTTCATCTTCGGCTGCGGGGTCTCTGGACCAAGACAGTGGAACAATCGTCCCCGTGAAAGTCGTCATTGTCGGAGGAGCGGCCTCACCGGCGTGGGCAGTGGAGGCCGCACGGGCAATCTGCCCGCCGCCGACATCGCCACCGAACTCGTACTCGAGAACAACGTGATCGTCGGCTCGGTCAACGCCAACCGACACCACCTCTACAAGGCCGCAGCCACGCTGGCCACTGCCGACCGTGAGTGGCTCGGGCGCTCGATCTCCCGTCGTGTTCCGCCCGATCGGATCGCCGACGCCCTTCGACGCGGTCGCGACGACATCAAGGTCGTCGTCGACTTCACGGGGGAGTGACCGTCGCCGTGTCACGCCTCCGCCACTCCGCCGCTGTGGCGAGCACCACCGAACAGACGACGCTCGGCGAGGGGCCGCGCTGGGATGCGCGCAACTCGGAGTTCCTCCACGTCGACATCGCCCGCGGGCTCGTCTGGCGCCACGGAGTTCGCGACGACGGCTCGCTCCACTTGGTGCGCTCGTATGCGATCGGCGAGCCCGTCGGTGCGATCGCTCCGATCGATGGCCACGACGGTTGGTTGCTCGCTGCCGGCCGCGGCTTCCGGCTCCTCGATCGCGACGGCACCGTTCGCTCGCTCGTCGACGTCGCGCCCGTGGACGCGTGGATGAACGATGCGGTGTGCGATGCCGCCGGACGCTGCTGGGCGGGCTCACTTGCCGACGACCATCGCGTCGGGGGTGGTGCGCTGCATCTTCTCGACGTGAACGGTGCGACGCGAACCGTCCTCGACGGCCTGACGATCCCCAACGGCATCGGATGGAGCCCGGACGGTTCCACGATGTATCTCGTCGACAGCGTGCCCGGCGTGATCATCGCCTTCGATTTCGATCCGCGAACCGCCTCCATCTCGGGTGGTCGCGACCTGGTGACGTTCGATGCCGAGGACGGTGTGCCCGACGGTCTCACGATCGACCGCGCCGGACGCCTCTGGGCGGCCATCTACGGCGCCGGACGCGTCGACTGTTATTCGCCCGACGGCGATCTCGAACAGGTCATCGACCTGCCCGCCGAGCAGACGACGTCGTGTGCGTTCGCCGGACCGCATCTCGATCGGATGTACGTCACCACGGCGACCGAGCACTGGACCGACGAACAGCGCCGGGCCGCTCCCGAGGCTGGGATCGTGTATCGGGTCGAGTCGGGAGCGACCGGCCGACCGGCGAATCCCTTCGCGCCCGATGCCACCTGGTGGTCGGTGACGAACTTCCCCATCGTGAGAACTGGAGATCAGACATGACCAGCGCCGAGCGCAAACGAGTTCAATCATTCGGGCACCTCGAGGACGGCCTGCTCGATGCCAGCCCCTGGTACCACTGGGGCCCGTACCTGTCGGAACGTGCGTGGGGCACGGTGCGCGAGGACTACAGCGCCGGCGGCGAGGCGTGGGACTACTTCCCCCACGATCACGCCCGCTCGCGTGCCTACCGCTGGGGCGAGGACGGCATGGCCGGGGTCAGCGACGTCGAGCAGGAACTGTGCATGTCGCTTGCGTTGTGGAACGGTCGCGATCCGATCCTCAAGGAGCGGATGTTCGGCCTCACCGGCCCGCAGGGCAATCACGGCGAGGACGTCAAGGAGTACTGGTGGTTCATGGACGCGCTCCCCAGCCATGCGCTGCTGGAGTGGCGCTACCACTACCCGCAGTCGGAGTTCCCGTACGCCGACCTGATCACCGAGAACGCTCGTCGCGACCAGAGCGAGCCCGAGTACGAACTGCTCGACACCGGCGCGTTCGACGACGACCGCTACTGGGTCGTCGACGTCGTGCACGCCAAGGCCGATCCGCACGACCTGCTGATGGAGGTCAGCGTCACGAACGCCGGACCGGACACCGACACGATCCACGTACTGCCGCACCTGTGGTTCCGCAACACCTGGTCGTGGGACCACGACACCACTCGCCCGGTGATGCGTGCCGCCGACGAAGGCACTGTCGCGCTCCATCATTCGCGCTTCGGTGAATTGGTGTGGGAACTCGACACCGGGCCCGACGGAGCGAGCCCCGAGTTGCTGTTCTGCGAGAACGACACGAACAACCGTCGCTTGTTCGGCTCCGAAGAGTCGCCGGCGTATCCCAAGGACGCGATCAACGACCATGTCGTCGGCGGCGGCGACACGGTGAACCCTGACCACGTCGGCACCAAGTGTGCAGCTTGGTACCAGCTGACGATCGCTCCGGGTGAGACGCAGGTCGTACGCGTGCGGCTCCGGGCGCCATCCACGAAACGGGCGTTCACCAAGCAGTTCGGCAAGACGATCGCCGCGCGCCGCAAGGAAGCCGACGACTTCTACGCCGAGGTGATCCCCGCCGACGTCGACGCCGACCAGCGTCTCGTCGCTCGACAGGCCTTCGCCGGGATGATCTGGGGCAAACAGTTCTACTGGTTCGACGTGCAGCGCTGGCTCGACGGTGACCCGACCCAGCCGCCTCCACCCGAAGGGCGTCGATGGGGACGGAACTCGCAATGGACCCACCTGGAGGCCCGCGACATCATGTCGATGCCGGATCCGTGGGAGTACCCGTGGTTCGCCGCATGGGACCTCGCGTTCCACACGGTGGCGCTCGCTCACGTCGACCCGGCCTTTGCGAAGTATCAGTTGCTGGTGCTCTGTCGTGAATGGTTCCAACACCCCAATGGGGCGCTCCCGGCGTACGAGTGGGCCTTCGGTGACGTGAACCCGCCGGTGCATGCCTGGGCGGCGCTCCATGTGTGGGACATCGACGGTCAGCGCGACCGCGACTTCATCGCTCGTCTGCTGCCCAAGCTGCTGATCAACTTCACCTGGTGGGTCAACCGCGTCGATCCCGATGGCGACCATCTCTTCTCCGGCGGGTTCCTCGGCCTCGACAACATCAGCGCGATCGACCGGTCGAATCTGCCCGACGGTGAGACCATCGAGCAGGCCGACGGCACCGCATGGATGGCGTTCTACACACTGACGCTCCTGCAGCTCACCCGCATCCTCGCGGCTACGGACGATGCCTGGACCGACATCGAAGTGAAGTTCATCGAGCACTTCATGCTGATCGTGGAGGCGATGCATTCCGAGGACCTCTGGGACGACGACGACGGCTTCTTCTACGACGTCCACCGGACTGCCGACGGCACCTCGACACCGGTGCCGGTCCGCTCGATCGTCGGCGTGCTCCCAATCCTTGGCACGGTCGTCCTGCGACCTGGCACCCTTGCTCGCGTTCGCACACTCGGAAAGCGGGCCGAACGATTTCTCGAAGACGTCGGCGCCGTGGATGACGGTGATGCCGCTCTCGGCCGTTTCATCACTGGCGTCGATGGGGACTCATTGCTCGTCAGCGTCATCCCGCCGGGCAACGGTGTTCGAATCCTGCAGCGGGTCTTCGACGAGGGCGAGTTCCTGTCCCCGTACGGACTGCGGGCGCTGTCACGTCAGCACGCCGAGCACCCGGTGTCGATCCGACTCGGCAACACCGTCAGCACGGTCGACTACGAGCCCGCCGAGTCGAGCACGGGCATGTTCGGTGGGAACTCGAACTGGCGAGGTCCGGTGTGGATGCCGGTCAACTACCTGATCCTGCGCAACCTGCAGCGGTACGCCATCGCGCTCGGCCCCGAGGTGACACTCGAGTACCCCAGTGGCAGCGGGACGTTGCTCCCGCTGACCGAATGCGCCGACGACCTGCGCCGTCGACTGATCGGGTTGTTCGTGCGCGACGAGGCCGGTCGCCGGCCGTGTCACGGCTACGTCGACCGGCTGCAGAACGATCCGCGCTGGCGCGACAACATCACGTTCAACGAGTACTTCCACGGCGACAACGGGGCGGGACTCGGCGCCACCCATCAGACGGGTTGGACCGGACTCGTCGCCGACCTGATCTGTCGCCCCGATCCACTCGCGATGTCCGCCGAGCAGTGGCGCGCGACGTGAACGACCTGCGTATCGCGTTCGGCCGTCAGGTGTGCGGCTCGCTCGATGAGGCGAGCCGGCGCGAGTGGCTCGTGACCGATGGTCTCGGTGGGTACGCCATGGGCACGGTGGCGGGGTTGCGGACGCGCCGGTACCACGGGCTGCTGATGGTGCCGACGACGCCGGCCGGGTCGGCACGAATGCTCGGCCTCGCCGCGCTCGACACGGTCGTGATCGTCGACGGCGAACGCATCCACCTCGCCACCCACGAGTGGAGCGACGGGACGATCGCGCCGCGTGGCCACGAACGGATTGCCACGTTCGACCTCGACGACGGCGTCCCCCGTTGGCGCTACGACCTCGGCGATGTCCGCATCGAGGTCGAGGTGGCGATGGCCCACGGTTCGACGACCGTTGGTGTGGTGCACCGCCTGCTCGCCGGTCAAGCGACGCTGGAGATCACGCCGCTGTGTACCTGGCGCGACCAGCACGGTGCCCGCTCGGCCGATGGTCCGATCCCCGGCGTCGACGTCACGGCGACCGGCTTCGTGGTCGAGTCGGCCTACCGAGTCGACGCCGCCGGCTTCGAGCCGGGCGGGTCGTGGTATCGCGGCGAGTACCACCGCGAGGAGGCTGCTCGGGGTCTCGGCGCCGCCGAGGATCTGTGGGCACCCGGCGTCTTTCGATGTGACATCGCTGCGGGCGAGGTGTTCGAGCTCACGGCAAGCGCCGACGTCGAAGCACCGGGACCGTCCGCGATCGCCGTGGTCGGCACTGCGAGAGCGAGAGCCGCCGAACTCGCCGATCTCGCTGGAGCGACCGACGAGGTCGACCGCGTCCTCGTGCGGGCGGCCGACCAGTTCATCGTGCAGACACCGACCGGCCCCACTGCGGTCGCCGGCTACCCGTGGTTCGGTGAGTGGTCACGCGATCTGTTCACCTCGTACGAGGGGCTGTTCCTGTGCACGGGCCGCACCGATGAGGGCCGTGAGGTGCTCACGCGGGCGGCCGCAACGGTGTCGGAGGGAATGCTCGCCAACACCGCCGATGTCGGCACGCTCGAATACAACACGATCGACGCAACGCTCTGGTTCGTCCACGCCCTTCACCGGCACATCGACGTCACCGGCGACGTGGCGCTCGGTGTCGAGTTGGCCGACACGCTCGTCGACATCCTCGTCGCCCATCGCGATGGCACGAGGTTCGGCATCGGTCTCGATGATGCGACCGGTCTGTTGCGTGGCGGTGCCGATGGGTGGGCGCTGACGTGGATGGATGCCCGCGTCGATGGTCGGCCGATCACTGCTCGTGCGGGGTTCCCCGTCGAGATCCAAGCGCTGTGGATCAATGCGCTCGCTGCGTCGATCGACATTCTCCGAGGAGCGGGACGAGCCACCGAGGAGTGGGACGAACTCCTGCACCGGGCGAGGTCGTCGTTCCCGGCGATGTTCGAACTCGCCGATGGATCGCTCGCCGACACCGTCGACGAGTCCGGTGCCGCCGACCCGTCATCTCGCCCCAACCAACTCTTCGCCGCGTCACTGCCATTCGGGCCGGTCGTCGGTGCCGAAGGAGCCGCTCGAATCGTCGATCGTTGCGGCGATCTCGTCACCTCGATCGGGATGCGTTCGCTGTCGCCCGGCGACCCGGGATACCGGGGTCGCCACCAGGGGCCGCCGGCCGAGCGCGACGGCGCCTATCACCAGGGAACGGTGTGGCCGTGGCTGATCGGGCCGTACGTCGATGCCACGCTGCGCGCTGGCTTCGACACCACGGGTGTGCTCGACGGACTTGTCTTGCATCTCGCCGAAGCCGGACTCGGTTCGGTCTCGGAGACTGCCAATGGTGACGCCCCGCACGTCGCCACCGGCTGCCCGTTCCAGGCATGGTCGGTCGCCGAGCTGTTGCGGTCCCGCCGGCTCGTGCCTGCGAGCTGAGCGCTTCGAGCGCCACTGTTCGTCGTCAGGGGCCACGTCGGGTGTGATCAGAACAGGTTCTGAGGCCGGCTGACACCTGTCAGCCACCGCAAGCTCTGGAGTTGGTCTGCATTGCCTCAGGCTGAACTGGCTCGCGTCCTGGATCTCGAGGGCTGCGACGCCCACACGTGACCACCAAACGTGGTCACCCTGCGCGCTCCGCGTTGACATTTCGTCACTGTCAAGGTATCTTCTTGGTCCTGTCAAGGATCACTCGTCCGAACCACGGCCGAGTTCACATCACACCCGACCAGATTTCGAACTGGCCTGCAGAACGGAGAACAATCATGGCCACGACATCCACTCAATCCGGCACCAAGGTGTCTCCTGGTTCGGTGTCTCCTGGTTCGGCGTCTCCTGGTTCTGAGTTCCTCCGTGAATCCTCAAGATCAGCGCGACACCCGGACGATAGACGTTCGGGACCGTCCACTGGCGCTCCCTCATAGCGGGAGTGCACGTGACCTCGAACACCGACACCCAGACGCAGCGACATGGACGCCCTTGAGGCGTCCATGTCCGCGTCTGGAGCAGTCGGTCGGCTCGGACATCCCGAGCGACGAGTCACACTGCTCGCGTTCACGCTCGCGGTCGTGGCCATTAGCCTCGTGTTCACACTGCCCGATGTGGGTGTTGCAGAGGTGTCGGCGCCGTGGTGGCTGCTGCCGGTGCTCACGGCCGGCTTCGCGGTCGCCGAGTTCAGCGTGTTCCGGTTCATCTTCCGTCGCGAATCGCTGGCGTTCTCGCTGTCCGAGATTCCGCTTGCATTGAGCCTTGTCTACCTCGCTCCGGGCGAAGCAATGACAGCACGGGTTGTCGGCGCGATGGCGGTGATTCTGATCATGCGTCGGCCCCCCGCCTACAAGGTGGCGTTCAACGCGGGAATGTTGTTGTTCGAGGTCGCGGTTGCGGTGCTCGTCTTCCGGGGCGTCGTCGACATCTGGGGGAGCGCCGGCAATCACTTCGTCGTCGCCGCCATCGTTTCGCTGATCGTGTGCGGAGTCGTGTCGTCGATCATCGTGTCGCTGGCGATTTCCCAGTTCGAAGGCAATCTGCTCAGTCGAATCGCCAGCGAACTCCGAGTTGCGTGGTGGCTCTTTCTCGTCAACTCCACGCTGGCGGGCATGGTGTTGGCGCTCGCCCTCATCTCGCCATACCTGGTGTTGGTGGCGCTCATCCCCGTCAGTCTGCTCTGGTTCATCATCAAGGCGTACGGAGCGCTGGATCAGCGACTTCGTGACCTCGACGCCGTGCACGGATTCACCGGACAGGTCGGCCGTTCGCTCGACCCAGACGAGATCATGCGGGCTGCCGCCATCGAGACTGCCGAGGTGTTGCGGACGGATGGTACGGCAGTGATCGTGTTCGATGAGCGCAACGGAGCGACGCTCAAGGTGCATGGAGTGCTCGGGTTGCAACTGCCAACCGATGCCGACGACCCGAGTTGGCGAGAGCTGATCAATTCGGAACGTGCCGTCCTCGTACCGCGCGCGAATCTCGGCGCAATGCGGCCCGCTGACTCCAGGATCACTGAAATGATGGTGGCGCCGATGCGCGACGAGTCGGGCGTGATGGGGATGTTGGTTGTTGCCGGGCGTACCGGGGCGAGTCGACGGTTTCAATCCGACGACCTCGTGCGTCTGCAGAACCTCACCGAGCAGTTGGCTGTCAGCCTGCGCAAGGGCATGCTCCATCAACGCATCGAGCGCGAGGCCCGCCTCGACGGACTGACCGGACTGCCGAATCGGGTGTCGTTCGAGAAATCGCTGGAGCACGCTGCGGCGAACCGACGCCAGGGCCAGATGCTGTTCGTGGTGATGCTCGACCTCGACCGGTTCAAGGAGGTCAACGACACGCTCGGACACCACGCCGGCGACCAGTTGCTGATCGAGGCCGCCGAACGCATGCGAATTCTGCTCGCTCAGGGCGATGTGCTGGCCCGACTCGCCGGCGACGAATTCGCCATCGTCGGGCAGCGACGCACCCGCGAGGAGATGCTCGAGTTCGCATGGGCCTGTGTGCGCGACGTCGGCCAACCGATCACCCTGGACGGCCTCGAGATCGTGGTCACCGCCAGCGCTGGTCTTGCCGTCGTCGACGAGGACGTCGAGGATGGCGCGCCGCTGCGCTACGCGGACATCGCCATGTTCAATGCGAAGACGCAGCGCCTCGGTGTCGAGGTGTATCGCGACGAGATCGACCGCCGGACACCCGCGCGTCTCTCGATGCTCGGCGACCTGCGCGCGGCGATCGAGGACGCACAGCTCCACATGCACCTCCAGCCCAAGCTCGACCTCAACACGGGAACGGTGGTCGGCGCCGAGGCGCTCGTGCGCTGGACGCACCCGGTGCGCGGCGTCGTGCCACCAACGCAGTTCGTGCGTGTTGCCGAGGACACCGGCCTGATCAAGCAGCTCACCGACCTGATGTTGCACCGCGGTATCTCGACGTTGCGCGACATCCACGCTCGGGGCTACCACCTCGGGCTCTCGGTCAACCTGTCGACACATGACCTGCTCGACCGTCGCCTCGCCGATCGTGTCCAGCAGCACCTGTCGATGAATGGCGTCGATCCCTCGATGCTGACCCTCGAGATCACCGAGTCGTCGCTCTTGATCGACGCGCCCCGTGCCCGTGCCACGATCAACGAACTGCACGAGGTCGGCGTGTCGCTGTCGATCGACGACTTCGGCACCGGGTACTCGTCGTTGAGCTACCTCCGTCGCCTTCCGGTCGGTGAGCTGAAGATCGACCAGAGCTTCGTTGCCAATGTCCTGATCGACGAGCAGGACGAAGTGATCGTCCGGTCGACCATCGACCTCGGCCACAACCTCGGCCTGGTCGTGGTGGCTGAGGGCGTCGAGAACAACGAAGTGCTCGAGCGGCTTCGGGCGCTCGGGTGCGACGTCGCCCAGGGTTATTGCATCTCACGCCCACTGGCGCCCGCGCAGTTCCTGTCGTGGCTGGCCACGACGGGTCACCCGAGCCGTCGCATGGACCCTCTCGACTTCTCCAGGTGGATCGACGCCGGCCCGGAGCAGCCCGCGCCGACGCCCGACCTTGCGCTCGACTGAGACACGGTCCGTTCGGCCCTACACGGGCGCTGCTCTCATCGGTGATACTGGACATGTGAGTCAGCGACTTCCGCTTCAGCACGTGTCGATCCATGGACACCCGGTGGGATATCGCCGCGGTGGCACGGGAGAGACGATCCTGCTGATCCACGGGCTCGCCGGCAGCTCCAAGACCTGGGACGACGTGATTCCGCTGCTCACGCCGCACGCCGATGTGATCGCGGTCGACCTGCTCGGTCACGGCGAATCCGCCAAACCGACCGGCGACTACTCCCTCGGCGCATTCGCCAGCGGACTCCGCGACTTCCTGTCGATCCTGGGCATCGACAGCGTGACCATCGTCGGTCACTCGTTCGGTGGGGGAGTGGCGATGCAGCTCGCCTATCAGCATCCCCATCTCGTGGATCGGTTGGTGCTGGTCGGCAGCGGTGGCCTCGGGCGGGAGGTCTCGTGGCTGCTGCGACTGCTGACCCTTCCGGGTGCCGAATACGTGATGCCGTTCGCGTTCCCGAAGCCGATCGTCGACCGGGCCACCGACGTCGGCCGTCAACTCGGGCGTCGCAACATCCGTTCGCCGAAGCTCGCCGAGATGTGGCGGGCCTACAGCTCGTTGGCGGGCGCCACGAACCGCAAGGCGTTCGTGCGCACGATGCGCGGCGTGATCGAGCCGACGGGTCAGACGGTGAATGCCACCGACCGTCTCTATCTCGCAGCACACGTGCCGACCATGATCGTGTGGGGGGACCACGATGGCATCATTCCGGTCGAACACGCGCTCGCCGCTCACGAACTGATCCCGACGAGCCGACTCGAGATCATCGAGGGCGTCGGCCACTTCCCGCACGTCGAGCAGCCAGACACCTTCGCCAACTTGCTCGTCGACTTCGTCGAGGGCACCCGGCCGGCGTCGACGCACCACGAAGCCCTGCGCGAGGTGCTGCTCAGCGGCGCATGAACACGACGTGCGCCACGCCGTCGGCCTCACGTCGGTGAATGATCTCGACCCGGGGGTCGGCGCCGAATACGTCTGAGAGTTCACCTGCGGGCGCGTGGAACGGTCCGGGATCCGTTGCTCCGACGCACGACAACACCGTGACGATCGCCAGGCCGCCCGGGCGCAGGAGTTCGATCATCGGTCCGTAGAGCGATGGATCACGGAACCGCTGGCACACGACCACGTCGACGTTGCGTAGGTCGTCGGGGAACCCGTCATCGAGATCGACGACTCGGGCATCGAGCCGGCCGGTCGACCCGGCGGCCGCCGCGGCCGTGGTCAGCAGGTCGACCGCCACACTCGACGCGTCGAGCGCGGTGACGTCGAGTCCCCGATCGGCGAGCCAGAGCGACACGGCGCCGGGTCCGCTGGCGACATCGACGCATCGACCGGTCGTCGGGAGCAGGCCGGCGACGTCCGGCCAGTGCTCGAGTGCTTCCGGCGGCCGGGGCGTCACCGCCGAGCTCGTCGCGTAGCGCTCGTTCCAGCGTGGTCCGTCGTCGTGCATGTGCCGATGCTCTCATCTCGCCGTTGCCCCGACCGACGTCACAACGAGTGCGTGCCCGAGAATGCAGGAGCAGCATGGTTCCGCGTGGGATCATCGAGTCCGTGACCGACACCGACATCGACGAAGGCGCCAGCACCCAGACCTCGACCGGTTGGTTGTCGTCCGAAGACCTCGAACTCGTCCGCGCTCACGTGCCGATCGTGTACGTCGACGCTGTACCCGTGCGTGTCGACGCACTCGGCAACGTCACCGACGTGGGTTTGCTGCTCCGAGTCGCCTCCGATGGGTCGATCAGCCGGATGGTCGTCACTGGTCGTGTGCTCTTCGGCGAACGGATCCGCGAGGCGCTCATGCGTCACTGCGAGAAGGATCTCGGCCCGATGGCGCTCCCGCGGGTTCCCGCCAACCCGACGCCGTTCACCGTCGTCGAGTACTTCCCGAATCCAGAGCGTTCAGGTTTCTACGATCCGCGTCATCATGCGGTGAGCCTCGCGTACGTCGTGCCCGTCGAGGGCGACTGCGAGCCGACGCAGGAGGCGCTCGACCTCGCCTGGTTCACTCCGGAGGAAGCCGTGAGCGCCGAGGTGATCGCGCAGATGACGAGCGGCCACGATCGCCTCATCCGCCTCGCCCTCGCCCACGTCGGCAAACTTCCCTGAGTGGCCGCGCGGTGCCCTGGGGGGTCAGCGGATTGGACGGTGGCTGGCGCTTTGCGATCTGAGCCGGTCTCGACCTCCTGGTGATCAGAGGTCCACGATTGGCTCGGGTCGCGGGACACGGTTTCGCCGTCGCTGAGCCGTCTGGCGCATCGCGTCTGCCACAGGTTCTCGTGGGTTGCGGTGAGCGAGACCGCCGTATCCGGTCGGTTCGCTCATCGGTGGGAGTTTCTCGTGGGTTGCGGTGAGCGAGACCGCCGTATCCGGTCGGTTCGCTCATCGGTAGGAGAATCTCAGCGGCGCACGATTCGTTCGAGTCCCGACACGCTGTTCACCAATCCACGCGCGCCCCCAGGCTCCGCGTCACCGGTCAGAGGAGCCACAGGAGGAGCCAGAGGGTGACCATGCCGGCCACCAGTGCGGCGATCAGGTTGCGGGCGAACGCTGCCACGGCGACCGCAACGCCGATCGCTGCGACCTCGACCCCTTCGACGCCGTCGATGCCCTGCCCGCCGGCGATCAGATTGACTGTCAGCGCTGACAGCACGGCCGGGCCGACGTAGCGCAGTGCTCGTGTGATGTTGGTCGGCAATGGCCGGTCGGCGAGGAACACGATCAGCCCGGCCCGCGAGGCATAGGTGATCAGCCCGACCGACAGTACGGCGCTGATCGCGGCGAGGGTGCTCACGGGTTGCTCGCCGCGCTCCGTTGCTCGGCTCGACGTGATTCGGTGACGTCGGCGATGTAGCCGGCGACCACGCCGCTGACAGCGCCGACGAGGATGCCGCCGTTGTTCGGCACGTCGAGCGCGAGGAGGCAGGCGCCGGCGCCGACGACGGCGGCGACGATGCCGGGCCGATTGGTCAGCCCGAGCACCACCAGCCCGGCGAACATGATCGCCGGGGCGACACCGAGGCGCCACTCGGTCGGAATCGACGATCCGACGACGAGACCGATCGTCACGACCGTCGTCCACGACACGAAATAGAAGATGCCGGCGCTGAGGTAGAACCGCCTCCAGACAGCGGCGGACATCGTGATCCGGGTGCTGGTGAGAGCGAACAGTTGGTCGATCAGGAAGAAGGGCCCGACCCAGCGGAACCAGCGGGGCTGATCGTTGAACCGGGGCGACAGCGCGGCGCTGTACATCACGTGGCGGAGGTTGATCACCGCGGCGGTGGCCACGAGGGTGAGCCAGGTCGCGGTCGCGGCCAGGCTGACCGTGGCGAGTTGGGCGGCACCGGCGAAGATCACCAGGTTGGTCGACCAGGCCACCGTGGTGGGCATCGCCGAGTCGGTGATGGCCACGCCGAGAACGAGTCCGAACGGGATTGCCGGAATGAACAGGGGGATCGCCGCCCGCAGCGCCGCCACCGTGACGCTGCCCGGGCCGTCCGTCTCGGCAGCGTGATCGGCAAGCGGCATAGGGCGTCGAGGCTACGAGTCTGATGTGGGCATCACCGCAGCGACCCTGGTGCGTGGCGTACCATGCTCGTTCGATGCCCGAAGGCGACACGATCCATCGATCGGCCAGCGCCCTGAGAACAGCGCTCGCCGGCAAGCCGATGCTTCGTTTCGATGCGCCCCGACTCGTCGGGCCGGTCCCGCAGGCCGGTCGAGTCGTCGAGTCCGTCGAGAGTCACGGCAAGCATCTCGAGATCGAGTGGGACGACGGACTGGTCCTCGACACGCACATGCGCATGACCGGTTCCTGGCATCTGTATCGGCGTGGCGACAACTGGCGGCGCCCGTACACGCAGATGCGTGCCGCGATCGAAGTCGACGACTGGGTGGCGGTCTGCTTCAACGCACCCAACGTCGAGACCTACCGCAGAGCCGACAAACGTCGTCATCCCGGCATGGGACGTCTGGGGCCCGACCTGTGCAAGGCCGACACCGACCTCGGCGCCGTTGTCAACCTGCTGCTCACCTATCCGAATCCGACCGCCCGCATCGCGGAGGTGCTCCTCGACCAGCGAGTGATGTGCGGCGTCGGCAACGTCTATCGCTGCGAGGTGCTCTGGGCGACCGAGCTCAGCCCGTATGCGCCGGTCGGCGCACTGAGCGAGCACGATGCGATCCGCGTGGTCAACACCGCAGCGAGAATGCTGCGGTCGAATCTGCACCACGCCAACCGGGTCACGGCACCGTCGGTGAAGGGTGGTCTGGCCGTGTACGGCCGCAACGTGCAGCGCTGTCCTCGCTGTGCCGACACGATCGAGTGTCGCCGCATGGGCGAGCACAATCGGATCCTCTACTGGTGTCCGGGGTGTCAGACGCACCTCGATCCGAAGGTGCAGCGTTCCGCCGACGACACGCCGATGGATCCCCATCCCGCGGCCCAGCGCTGGATCGCCGACCTCCCCTGGAACCGCGACGCCAGCTGATTACAACAGGGGTCAGACCCGCGATGTAATCGTCAGCCGCGACCGAGGATGCGTTCGACGGAGATCTCGATCACGACGCGATCGTCGCGCTCTTTCGGTTCGCGGTACCTCGCGGCGTAGCCCTCGACGCCGGCTCGCACGCCGTCGGGATCGTTCACCAACCGCACCGGGCCTTCCAGGCTCAACCATCGGCCACCGTCGACCTGGCACACCGCGGCGCGCTGGCCGAGCGATTCCATCCGTCCGGCGTTGATCGCCTTCTGAGATCCGGCCCAGGTGATCACGCGTGCGACCTGAGCCTCCGTGTCGTAGCTGAAGCCCACCGCCACGACGTGCGGCGACAGGTCATCGCGCAACGTCGTGAGCGTTGCGAGGTGGTACTCCCGCAGGAACGCCAGCACCTCGTCGGGCAGGTCGGCAGGGTCGAGCGCCATCCGGCCACGCTACCGAGCCGATTGCACCAGGGGTCCGACCCCTGGTGCAACTGGTCACTCGGTGGCGATCGCTTCGAGGACGTTCATGTTCGACGCCTTGTACGACGGGTAGAGCGCCGCAGCCAGGCCGGCGATCACGGCGCCGATCAGGATGACGACGATGATCGTCGGGTTGAACGCCAGCTTGCTGATCACGTCGTCGGGTACCGCCAGCGTGAGGATCACCCCGAGGAATGTCCCCACGACGATGCCCACGAGGGCACCGAAGATCGACACGATCACCGCTTCCCAGCGCACCGAACGGCGCGTCTGGCGTTTGTTCATGCCGACCGCACGCAGCAATCCGATCTCTCGAGTGCGTTCGAACACGCCGAGGGCCAGCGTGATCGAGATGCCGAGGATCGCAATCAGAATCGCGAACGCCAGCAGCAGGGTGATGATCAGCAGGAGCTGGTTGATCTGCGCCTCCTGCGAATCGAGGAATTCGGCGTTGGTCTGCACGTTGGCCTGCGGGAACGGCTCCATCGCCGCCTGGACCGCAGCATCGCCGGTCGCTGCGTCGACGCCATCGGCGAGCTTGGCGATCACGAAGAAGTCTCGGGCAGGAGCGTCGCTGATTTCGTTCAGCGTGTCGAGCCCGATCAGCCAGTTCCCGAACGTCGCGTCGCCGTAGATACCGGCGACGGTCAGCGTCTGCTCGATCCCGTTCTGGAACGTCACCGCGACGGTCGAGCCGATGGACGCACCGAGGTCGTTCGCCGGGTCCTTGTGCAACAGCAGTTCGTTGAGGCCGAGATCGGCGACGGTTCCTTCCTGCAGGTCGGGATCGACGAGCTTGTCGAATGCGATCGGATCGACGGCCCCGAAGTTCTTCGTGTCGCCGTCGACTTGTCCACTGATGCCACGAATCGGAGTGACCGCCTCGAGCTCGGGCACCTCGGCCAGTGTCTCGCTGACCACTGGTGAGAGACCCTGGAAGCTGGTGTCGGTGATGATGTAGTCGGCGGAGATGGCGCTCTCGAGGGTCTCCACCAACGAGGCTCGCAGCGACGACGCGAACACCGCCGTGCCGCTGACGAGCGCCACACCGATCATCAACGCCGATGCGCTCGACGAGGTGCGACGAGGGGCTCGGGCGACGTTCTGCCGGGCGAGGGAACCCGGCACCTTGAACAGTTTCTCGATCGGCCAACCGATCACCTTCGTCACCGGTGTGGCGACGGTGGATGACAGGCTGGCGACGCCGAGGAAGAGTGCGAGGGCGCCCAGTCCGGCGAACCCGATCAGCCCCGGCGTTCCGCCGGGCTTCAGGAACAGCCCGACGAGGAACATCGCGATGCCGATCACCGTGACGATCGCACCGGCCACCAGACGTCGCGACCGCATGGCGGCGAAACCCAGTTCGGGACGCATCGCCGCAACGGGCGGGATCTTGGCGGCACGCCGTGACGGCACGATGACCGACGCCATCGTGATGCCGATGCCGACGAGTGCGGCGACGATGACCGTTCGGAGCTGGAGCACGGTCTGCGTGTCGGGGAAGCCCGCTCCGGCAGCGTCGAACAGGAGGATCAGCAGGTTGGCCACGCCGACACCACCGATGATGCCCAGCACGGTGGCCAACACGCCGAGGGCGAACGCCTCGGTCGAGATCATCCAGCGGACCTGGCGGCCCGAGGCGCCAACCGCCCGCAGCAGCGCGAGCTCGCGGAGGCGCTGACCGATCGTGATCTGGAACACGTTGTTGATGATGAATGCGCTCACGAACGCGGTGATGAACGCGAAGGCCAACAGCCCGGTGCCGAACACGTTGACGAACTGGTTGACGTTGTCGGCGGTCTCCTGGGCGACCTCTTCGCCGGTGACCACTTCGGTCTGCGGCGGCAGGATCTCTTCGATCGCCTGCTGGACCGCAGCGACGTCGGCGCCATCGGCGACGGAGATGTCGATCGCGTCGACTTTTCCGTCAGCGCCGAAGTGCACCAGCGCGGTGTCGAGATCGAGTGCAACGAGCTGCGCGCCACCGAAGCTGTCGGCGCTGCCCAGCCCGACCGTTCCGGTGATCGTCCCTTGGAACGTGCCGACGTCGGTGAGGTACGAGACGGTGTCGCCGACGGCGAAGCCCTCGGTGTCAGCCGTTGCCTTGTCGATGGCGAGTTCATCGGGTCCGTTGGGTGCCCGGCCCTCCTTGACCGTGACACCCTGGAGGCCGTCGTCGCCCTCCCAGGACACGCCGAAGGTCGGACCGCCAGGTGGTGTGATGGCCTCGCCGTTGGCGTCGAGCAGCTGGGCGTAGCGCTGCAGAATCGGCTCGGCGATGGCCACGCCGTCGACCGCCCGGATCGAGTCGGCGATCGTGACGTCGATCGGGTCGCGTGCGTCGTCGCTCTCGAACGCCTGCGCCGCTCGCACCTCGAGATCAACCTGTTCGTTGAGTTCCTGGAAGAGGTTGTCGAACGTTGCGCGCAGGCTGTCGGCGAGCACGAACGAGCCCACGACGAACGAGACGCTGGCCGAGATTGCGAACAGGATCGCCAGTGTCCGGCCCCAGCGCGCTCGAACGCTCTTGCGAGCGATGAGGGTTGCCGCGCTCATGTCAGTCCCAGTTCCGCAGGTGATCGATCACCTGGTCGACGGTCGGGTCGGCGATCTCGCCGGTGATCTTGCCGTCGCCGACGAACACCACCCGATCCGCATACGACGATGCGACCGGGTCGTGGGTGACCATGACGATGGTCTGGCCGAACTCGCGGACGGCGTTGCGCATGAACGACAGGATCTCGGCGCCGGTGACCGAGTCGAGGTTGCCGGTCGGCTCGTCGGCGAAGATGATCTGCGGCCGCGATGCGAGCGCACGAGCGACTGCGACACGCTGTTGCTGGCCGCCCGACAGTTCACTCGGTCGGTGCTTGAGACGGTCGCCGAGGCCGACGGTGGCCACGACGTGGTCGATCCACTCCTTGTCGCCGGATTCGCCGCCGAGCATCATCGGCAGCCGGATGTTCTCGTCGGCGGTGAGGGTCGGGATCAGGTTGAACGCCTGGAAGATGAACCCCACCTTCGTGCGCCGCAACTCGGTGAGGGCCTTGTCGTCGAGCGTCGCCAGGTAGGTGTCGCCGATGAACGTTGCGCCGGTCGTGAGCGTGTCGAGGCCGGCGAGGCAGTGGAGCAGGGTCGACTTGCCCGAACCGGACGGACCCATGATGGCGCTGAACTTGCCCGTCTCGAACGACACGGTGACGCCGTCGAGTGCGTGGACTTGAGCGTCGCCGATCCCGTAGGTCTTGCGGGCGTCGATGGCGCCGGCGGCGGCGGTCGCGCTCGGGGCGGCGGGCGCTGGTGGTGCGGGAGGATTGGACATGAATACAGGTCTACCGGCGAGACGAGACGGCCGCATCAGCCTCCAGGTTGATCGGGGTCAGCCGAACAGTTGAGGGTCGGTCATCGGTCGCCCGGGCTGACAACACCCGACTCATAGGCCACGACGACTGCCTGGACGCGATCGCGCGCGCCGAGCTTCGCGAGGATGCGCCCGACGTGGGTCTTGATGGTGGCCTCACCGAGGTAGAGCTCGGTCGCGATCTCGCTGTTGGACTGGCCGCGGGCCATCAGTTGCAGTACTCCGAGTTCACGTTCGGTGAGCTGCTCGACACCGGGGTACGACGACTGATCGCGCGCCGGCTGGCGGGCGACCTCGTCGATCAGCGCCTGGGTGACCGACGGTGCGAGCAGGGCATCGCCGTTTGCGATGATGCGGATCGCATCGACCAGCTGTTCCGCCGGTGCGTCTTTGAGCATGAAGCCACTTGCGCCGGCGCGCAGCGCTGCATGGACGTAGTCGTGGAGATCGAACGTGGTCAGCATCATCACCCGGGTGTTGCCGTGGTGCTCGCGGATGGCGCGGCACGCCTCGATGCCGTCGAGGACCGGCATTCGGACGTCCATCAGTACGACGTCGGGGTTCGCACGGGCAGCGAGCTCGATGGCCGCTGCCCCGTCGGCCGCCTCGCCAACGATCGTCAGGTCGGGCTCGGCTTGCAGGATCATGCGGAATCCGACCCGGACCATCTCCTGGTCGTCGACCAGCATCACGCGGATCACGGCAGGCTGCTCGCCGACAGGCGATGACTGGCGCCCGCGTCGACGGGAAGGTTGGCGCGCACCTGCCAGCCGCCACCCGCTCGAGGACCGGCGGTCACGGTGCCGCCGACGGCGCCGACGCGTTCTCGCATGCCGACGATGCCGAATCCGTCGGCGCCCGGCAGCGAACCCATGCCGCGACCATCGTCGACGATGGCGATGGAGATCGCGTCGTCGGAGATCCTCAACGTCACCGCGACGTGTTCGACGGAACCGGCGTGACGGCGCACGTTGGTGAGGGCCTCCTGGATCAATCGATAGCCGGTGCCGGACACGCTGTCGGGCAGCGTGGCGAGGTCGCCCTCGACGGTCAGTTCGACCGGGAGGTCGTCGAGTCCGGCGATGTGTTCGAGTTGTAGCAGCGACGGTTGCGGCGTCGGGGGACCACCGCTCGGCATGGGATCGGTGCGCAACACGCCGAGGATCGATCGGAGTTCGGTCATCGTCTGGCGACCGGTCGACTCGATTGCAGCGAGGGCATCTGCGGCGTGTTGAGGCGAGTCGGTGAGACTCCGGCGCGCGGCGGCAGCCTGGATGACCATCACGCTGACCGAGTGCGCCACGACGTCGTGCAGATCTCGCGCGATGCGAGTGCGTTCGGCCGCGACGCGCTGCTCGGCCAACAGGCCCTGCTCTCGTTCCGCCCGTTCGGCGCGCTCGGCCAGATCCGCGACGTGCTCACGCCGCCGGCGCAGGTTGTCGCCCAACACGAACGCCGTGATCAGCAGCACGCCAGTCGAGACGAACTCGTCGAGCAGCGACAGACCGTCGATCCAGCCGGCGAGGAACAATGCAGCGACCGACACGGCGATCGCGCTCATCACCCGCGTGCGGCGCAGCCCCGAGGTGTGGGCGCCGATCGAGTAGACGGCGATCACCGAGCCCAGGAACGCTGCCCCGCCCACGCCGATGAAAAGTGCAACCACCTCGGCGGCGACGATGACGGCCCCGGCGAAAAGCTGGTCGCGTGCGTCGCCAGTACAGCGGGACCGTGCCGGCCAAGACCAGCAGCACGGTCCACCAGGACGGGTCCGGCTCGTTCGGGTCGTTGACCGACGTGTCGCCTGCCAGGTGGGCGGCGATTGCAGCGACGACGACCATGCCGGCGAGGAGGCTGTCCGCGGCCCGAGGATGTGTTCGCAGCCAGACGATGGGTTGCGGGCGAGACATGGTGAGCGCGACGCTACTCAGCCGCGACGCCCGGGTGATCCGCCTGCGGGTGGACGTGCCGTACGATCACCGGTTGATGGCCACCTGCACGTCGTGTGACTCCACGCTGCCCGACGGCGCGCGGTTCTGCCCCGCGTGCGGCCAGGAGGTGGCGCCGACGGTCGCGGAAGAGCGGCGTGTGGTCACCGTCGTGTTCGCCGACCTCGTGGGCTACACCGCACTGTCCGAGCACCTCGACCCCGAGCGGGTCAAGCGGCTGATCGACGCCAGCTTCGAGCGACTGATCGCCGACATCACCGCCTTCGGCGGCCGGGTCGACAAGGTGCTCGGCGATGGCATCCTCGCCTTGTTCGGCGCCCCGGTGGCCCATGAGGACGACGCCGACCGGGCGATTCGCGCAGCGCTGCAGATGCACGCGTCGCTCGCGCGATTCGTCGAGGAACAGCCCGACCTCGATGGGCCGCTGCAACTACGCATCGGCGTCAACACGGGCGAGGTCGTCGTCGGCAACGTGTCCGGCACGGCCGAGTACACCGCGATGGGCGACGTGGTCAACGTCGCGTCGCGCCTGCAGACCTTGGCCGATCCGGGTGGCATCCTGATCGGCGATT
This sequence comes from Ilumatobacteraceae bacterium, assembly GCA_963828415.1. Lineage (GTDB taxonomy): Bacteria > Actinomycetota > Acidimicrobiia > Acidimicrobiales > Ilumatobacteraceae > Sva-07. The sequence continues at coordinate 460,773 of CAWHEI010000003.1, read as the reverse complement.
CGACGGCGGCGCTTGCGTCCGAGGAGATCCTGCGCGAGGCGGTCGACTCGCTCGAGGTGCGCGGACGCGAGCGGCCGGAACGGGTGTGGCGGGTCACGGGACGGCGACGTCGGGTGCCGAGGATCGGTGCCGGGTTCCACGATGTGCCCTTCGTCGGTCGTTCGACGCAGTGGGAGCTGTTGGCGTCGATCATGGCGATGGTGGCCAACGGTCGCAGCGCGATCGTGTCGGTCACCGGAGAGGCGGGCGCCGGCAAGACACGGCTGGTCGCCGAGGCGCTCGACTCGTTCCCGAGCCGTTCGGTCACCATCTTCTCGGGAGCTTGCGCACCGTACGGCGAGACCAACGTGTGGGCGCCGATCGCCACGGCGCTGTTCCGACGGCTGGAACTCGACCAGGACGCGCCACCCGAGTTGTTGCGCGAGGTCAGTCGTTCCAAGGGGGTCGAGCTCTACGGGTTCGAGGCCGATGATCCGGTGCTCGGGCGGTTCGTCGAGGGGGTGCTGCACCTCATGGGCCACCCGTCAGAACTCGATCACGTCCCTCCTGCTCAGGCGCGTGAGATCCTGTTCGCTCTGATCGTCGAGGGCATCCGTCGTCGGACACGGACGGGTCCGGTGGTGCTGTGGATCGACGATCTGCAGTGGGCGGACGTGCTGATCGTCGAACTGTTGCAGCGCGTGGCGCGTTCGCTGATCGATCGGCCACTGCTGATCGTCACGGCACAGCGCGACGATGCCGACATCGACTGGCCACCGGCGAGTGATCATCCGGTGACGGTCCGGATGCCGTTGGATCCGCTCACGCATGAAGAGGCCGCTCGACTCGTTGGCACCGTCCTCGGACCGACCGCGAACGAGGCCTTCGTCGCCAGCATCTACGAGCGCAGCGGCGGCAATCCGCTGTTCCTCATCGAACTCGCCGAACTCGCCAAGTCGAACCCGGCCAGCACTGCGCTGCCCGGCTCGTTGCGAGCGTTGATCTCCGCGCGGCTCGATCAGCTTCCGGCGCCCCAGCGGGCGATCATCGACAATGCCGCCGTGCTCGGGGCAACGGGACTGATCGAGTCGCTGCAGAAGTTCGCCGTCGAAATGGACCAGGCGTTCGACCTCGGCGACCTCGACGAGCTCGATCAGTCGGGTCTGCTCGAAGTCGATGGGCCGGCGTGGCAGTTCCGCAGCGATGTCGTTCGCGAGGTGGCGTACCAGACGCTGACGAAGTTGGTGCGCGCGCAACGCCACGCCGGAACGGCGGCGGTGATGATCCGCGACCCTCGGGTGCCGATCGACCAGGTGGCGCACCACGCAGCGTGCGCTGCGGAGCTGACCGCCGAGATCGGACCGGTGCCGGGGATGCCGGACGACATCGCGGATCGTGCCGTTGCCCTGCTGTACGAAGCGGCAAAGCGGTCGATGGACGTCGGCGCGTTCAACCACGTTCGTCGGCAGTCGAGCCGGGCGCTCGATCTCGGACCGAGCGATGCGGCCACCGCACGGGAGCTGTTGCTCCTCCGCGCTCAGGCGCAGACCGAGCGACGGGCGCTTGTGCCGGCGCTCGCCGACGCCGAGGATGCATTCGACGCCGCCACCGCTGCGGGAGACCGGCGCCAGGAAGGCATCGCTCGGCGGTTGCTCGGAATCCTGCACCAGCGCGACGGAGACCTTGCCGGAGCGCGCCGAGAACTCGGGGCCAGTGTCGACATCTTCCGCGAGCTGGGTGATGACACCGAGCTCGCCTCGTCGTTGCGTGAGCGCGGGCTTGCCGAGGTGTTCGGGGGTTCGTTGAGTGACGCGGAGTGGTTGCTCGGCGAGGCCGAGGCACTCACCGAGCGGATGCACGACGTGCGCGGGCGTGCCTGGGTCCGCCAGCACCAGGCCTGGGTGGCGTTCCTGTCAGGCGACGCGGCGCTGGCCGAAACGCGGTTGTTGACCGCAGCGCAGGAGTTCGATCTGCTCGGCGACCGCTTCGGTCGCGGGTGGGCAGCCGGTCTGCTTGCCTACGTCCGCTTCTACCAGCGGCGTTTCGAAGAGGCGGAGGCGTTGGCGGTCGAAGTGCGCCGCGACTCGTTGGAACTGGGCGATCCGTGGGCTCCGGCGATGATGGATTCGCTGATCGCCGCGATTCGGCTCTGGTCGTCGCGCTTCGTCGAGGCCGAGGAGCTGTCGCGTCGAGCGCTGACGAACTTCCGCGACATCGGCGACAAGTTCGGCGTCGTCCAGGCGTTGTCGCCCCGGATGCGGGCGCTGGTGGCGTTGGGGCGCACCCACGAGGCCGAACGTGGCATCGAGGAGTCGCTCGCGATGAGCGAGTCCTTCGGCGACCTCTCGTTCCCGATGATGGCCGCTGCCGGAACCGCAGTGCACCTGGGCCTGGGTGAACGAGCCGTGTCGATCAGCGAGCAGGCGCTCGATCGTTCCATGGCGATGGGGGCCGACGGGGCAGAGTCGGGCATCACGCTGGCGTTGGCGTTGTGTCAGGTGGGTCGGGGCGACGAGGCGTTGGTGCTGCTCGACGGCGTCGCGAACGAGACGCCGTACCTGTTGTCCGTGCGAGCGCTCGCACGAGCGATGACGGGCGATCCGTCAGCTGCGATCGGCGACGCCGACCTCGTCGTCGCCGATGCGGGCGCGAGCTATCTCGATCGGGTCGTCGCTGGCGTTGCGGGAGGTGCCGCAGCGTCGCAACTCGGTACCCGCAACGATGCCGCCGACCGGTTCGAACGAGCCCATCTGACGGCGAGTGTGGCTGGCGATGTGGTTGCTCGGGAGCTGTCGGATCTCGCGCGTTCGCTCGTGTTGGGGGAGGCGCCGCATCACGAGGTCGGTCATCTCGGGCCGGGCTGGAAGTCGGTCGCCGAGTCGCTTGCTGCGCTGGTCGGCGAGCGGCCGGGTGAACCCGTGGCGTGAGGCGACGCTGCTGATGCTGGACGACCCCATGCACTCGACCGGCCTGATCGTCGGCCGGTTCGATCCGCCGCATCTCGGCCATTCCCACATGATCGAATGGGCGGCCCAGCGCTGCGAGATGTTGGTGGTGTTCGTGAACACCTCCCCCGATCGCGACACGGCGCCGGGAAACCTGCGAGCGCAGTGGCTCGCCGAGCTCCATCCCCACGTCACCGTGATCGAACTCCGTCACCGCCTCGGGACCGACTTCGACGACGAGGAACTCTGGACGAAGTGGATGACGCTGTTCACCGAGACGTGGCCGCACGACGACGGTCCGCACGCCGTGTTCTCGTCGGACGCCTACGTCGTGGAGTTGGCAAGCCGGTTCGGCGCCGAACACGTCGTCGTCGACGCCGATCGCGTGACCGTGCCGATCTCGGCCACGCAGATCCGCAACGACCCGGGCGCGCATCTGCACCATCTCGCACCCCCGGTGCGGGCCTGGGTCGAGACCAACTGGCTCTGAACGAGCCACCCCAGCCCGAAAAATGCCTGGATCAGCGCGCTCAGCGCGACAAACCGTGCATTTTTCGGGCTCGAGGGTCGGGTTGGGGTGTCAGCGGTTGGGCTGCTTGGTGACGCGGAGGTACGGCTTGACGGGGTTCCAGCCGGCGGGGAAGAGATCCTTGGCCTCGTCATCGGAGAGCGCCGGCACGATGATGACGTCCTCGCCGTCCTTCCAGTTGGCCGGCGTGGCCACCTTGTAGTCGGCGGTCAGCTGGAGGCTGTCGATCACTCGGAGGATCTCGTCGAAGTTGCGGCCGGTCGATGCCGGGTAGGTGAGCGTGAGCTTGACCTTCTTGTCGGGGCCGATCACGAAGACCGAGCGCACCGTGAGCGTGTCGCTCGCGTTCTCGTGGATCATGTCGTAGAGGTCGGCGACGGTGCGTTCGGGGTCACCGATCATCGGGAAGTTGACCGCAGTGCCCTGGGTCTCCTCGATGTCGCCCTCCCACTTCACGTGGCTGTCGACCGGGTCGACCGACAGGCCGATGACCTTCACGTTGCGCTTGTCGAACTCGGGCTTGATCTTGGCGACGTAGCCGAGTTCGGTCGTGCAGACCGGGGTGAAGTCCTTGGGGTGGCTGAACAGCACGCCCCACGAGTCGCCGAGCCACTCGTGGAAGCTGATCTCCCCCTGGGTGGTCGGTGCGGTGAAGTCGGGTGCGATGTCGCCGAGACGGACGGCCATGTTGGATCTCCTCGTTGAAGTGTTGCGGACGGCCGACGACGATATCGGAATTCCCGACCAATCCAATCGGGTATATCAACATTCGATCCGTTTGTGTTGCGTTTTGGATGACCCGGGTCACCCAAAACGCAACACAAACGTGGGGGAGGGGAGGGGAGGGGAGAGGGGAGAGGGGAGAGGGGAGAGGGGGAGAGGGGAGAGGGAGAGAGGGGAGAGGGGGAGAGGGGGAGGGGGGAGGGGTCGGTGAGGTCTACGCTCGGCCCATGAGCATTCCCGTGGCCATCGCCGATCTCGCAGCCGCGACCGGCGAGTACGGATGGGCGTATCTCCTCACCGTTCGCGACGACCTGCGGCCCCACATCGTCGCGGTGACGCCGGAGTGGGACGGCGACCTCCTCATGATGTCGGTCGGGCGTGGAACGGCGCGCAACGCAGCCGAGCGCCCATCGATCTCGCTGTGCTATCCGCCAGTCGTCGACGGCGGCTACAGCCTGATCATCGACGGCGCGGCGGCGGTCGACGGCGAGGCGACGGTGCGGTTCACGCCCAGCGGTGCTGTGTTGCATCGCCCCGCACCGGACGGGTTCTCCGGATCGACCACCGGGTGCGGCAACGACTGCGAGCCGGTCGGTCCTTCGGGGGGCTGAGGACCGACCGGCTGCGCTCGCCGCTGCACGCAGCGATCAGGCGGCCCGATCGACGAGGTCGAGTCGGATCGTGTTGAGTGGCCCGCGCGTCACCGTGGCCACCGCATCTCGTCGCGTGCCACCGAGCCAGACGGCAACGTTCGGGTCGGCTTCGGCATTGCGTATCCACTGCGAGTTGGAGCGCACGGTGCTCACGGTCAGCGTGTCGCCGAGGCGTGTGGAGAGCACCGGGACCGGGCGAGGGAGACCAGACCGTCGACCCGTGGTTTCGAGGACCACGGCGCCGGCGCCGATCGGAAAGGGGTTGCCGAGACCGGCTCGTACGGCGGGACGCACGACCCTGTTGAGCGCTGAGAAGCCCCGCTTGGTGATGGAGTCGGTGAACGTACGCATGGCCTGGACAACCGGGGTACTCCCCGAGGTATTCCGGCAGCCGCCCGAGCTGGTCAACTCGTGGTCCAGCGCGTGAGCGTGGTGACCAGTTCGTCATGCCGTCCGACGGCCATTGCGGCTGCCACCACGAGGCCGACACCACCGGCGCACCATCCGAGGCGACGGGTAGTCGTTGGCGATGGGTCGATCGCTCGCACCACGAGCACCACCGCCAGCACCGGCACCATCGTGCCGAGCATGTAGGCGGTGATCCCGGGGAGTTCGCCGGGCACGCCTGCGCGGGCGCCCGTCAGAATCGCCCCGAGTTCTTCGCCGATGCACGGTCGCCACCAGAGCGTTGCCACGAACGTGACCACCCCAGCGGTTGCAGACTGAACGCCGGGTGTCGCCGCCAGGTTCAGTTGGTGTACGTACGGCGCCACCAGTGCGAGTGCGATCAGCGCAGCGACGAATGCTCCGCTGAGCTGGAGTTGCCACGCGTCGAGGGCAATCACGTTGGCGATGAACAGCCACCCACCGAGCACCGCTCCGACACAGATCGCTGCGAACGCCGGCCATCGTCCGCGGCTGAGGATCGCCATCACGATCGCCGGAAGCAGTAGCAGGAGTGTGCAGGGCTGCGTCGTCGCCCGGATCGCCTCGGCGAACGCCGCGAGCATCAGCCCACTTCGGCGAGCAGCGCCTGGACCGCCGCGTCCGTCTCCGCGTAGCGGCCCTCACCGATGTGGTCGTAGCGAATGTGTCCATCACGATCGAGGAGGTAGACCCGTGGCCAGTGGGCGGTTGGCCCCTCCTGCCACGAGTGGAACGTGCGCTTCGTCGGGTCGAGCGCGATCGGCCAGGTGACACCGAGTTCGGCGGCTGCTTCTTCGATGTTCGCCACCTCCGCTTCGTACTCGAACTCCGGAGCGTGGATGCCGACGATCTCGAAGCCCTGGTCGGCGTACTTCTGGTACAGCTCCTGCATGTGTGGCAGCGTCGCTTTGCAGTTGCTGCAACCGAACGTCCAGAACTGCACGGCGACGACCTTGCCCTCGAGTTCTTCGAGTGAGGTCACGTCGCTCTGCAACCACCCGTCGATCTCGATCAGCTCGGGGTGCGGTCCGCGGTCCGGGAGGTCGGGTGTCGCACTGGTGGCGGCCGGCACGTCCGACCCCGGAACAGGTGTCGACGCAGTGCCGGTATCGGACCTGTTCAGCGCAAACGCCAGCCCGATCACTCCCACGACAGCGACCAGACCGACCGCGGCCACGATGCGTGAGCGGCCCATCAGAGCCCGGCGTACCAGTCGTAGCTGCGCTCGGCCCAGTAGTCGGCGGGTCGTTCGCGGGCGTAACGGATCACACCGATGCGCTTGAGGCACTTGATGCCGTACTTGTTCGGTGTCGCCAGCCGCAGCGGCGCGCCGTGGTCGAGGTCGAGTGGCTCAGTTCCCTGACGCAACGCCAACATGGTCTGGGGGTGCAGTGCCGACGGCATGTCCCAGCCCACGTAGTAGAGGCCGTCGGGGGTCTCGAAGCCGACGTACGGCACGTCGCCGACCTGGTCGGCGTAGCGGGCGTGGAAGTCGGAGAACCGGGCGCCGCCCCAGTGCACGATGCTCGACCAGCCTTCGATGCACTTGTGCTCGATGACCATGTCTCGTTGAGGGAGCGCTTCGAACGCCGAGATGTCGAGTTCGTCGAGCAGCTCGCCGTCCGGGCCTTCGACGCGCACGGTCCAGTCGGCGAGGTCGATCTCGTTGCGGATGCCGATGCGCCCGTTCACCTGGATTGGTGTTGCCTTCGAGACCGGGTGCTCGGGCGCGGAGCGGCCCTCGGACAGGTTGCTCCACACGGTCTCGTTGAACTCGAGTGTCTCGCGAAGAGGCTTGGGGATGCCGCCGACGTTCGGCTGGTCCTGGAGCCAGTTCCAGCCCAGGTAGGCGACGCCGAGTCCGGCAGCGCCCGTGAGGAACGACCGCCGTGAGCGCCGCTTGAACTCCGAGAGCGGGATCGTGGGCGCGTCGTCGAGCTGCGCCCTCAGGTGCTCCTCGCGTGTGGGTTCCACGTCGCTCACTTCGAGCCGCCTTCCGACTCGACGGTCGCCATCTCGGTGGCGTGCGTCCCCGCTTCCGGAACTCCAGCCGCCGAGATCGAATCGGTGGTCGACCGGCGTTCGATCACGTAGCCGGTGATCATCGAGCGGAAGTTGCCCCAACCCGACCGGATGACCTGCAGGACGTGGATCAGGAAGAACAACCCGAGACCGATCGTCATCCAGAAGTGGACGAAGCGGGCACCCTGATAGCCACCGAACAGCAACGGCAACGGGTAGAGCTGCGTCGGCTTGTAGATGGCGAAGCCGCTGACGACGATGATCAGCGCCATCACCAACACAGCGGTGTAGGAGATGCGTTGGGCGGCGTTGTACTTGCCCTGCGGTGGCATGTCCTTCTTGATGTGGAGGTCGTGCAGCACGACGTCCTTTGCCTCTCGTGGCGCATGGCGGTCGGGGAGGATGTGTCGCCACTCCTTGGTCGCCAGCAGGTACGTCGCGTAGATCGCACCGTTGATCACGAACAGCCAGCCGAACGCGAAATGGAACGCCATGCCGCGAGCGAGGCGTCGCTCCAAGTCGAGCGTCTCGTAGACGGCATCGGGGAAGAAGGCGAACCACTGCCAGCTGCCGATGCCGAGGGCGTACACGTCCTCGGCCCAGTAGATGCGCAACCCGCTCCAGATCATGATCATCAGCAGTGGGAAGTTGATCCAGTGCAGCCAGCGGATCGCCCGCGGGTGCACGAGCCGGGCAACGGGCTCGTCGAGTGGCCGCTCCTCAGCTACGACGGCCCCCTTCGAGGCGTCGGTGTTGGTGTCGATCGACATGGTTGCGACGGTACGTGGGGCCGGTGATGGTGTCGATGCATTCGGCATGGAGTTTCGGGTCCGTTCCTGAGCGTTTCGTGTTCGGTCAGACACCCCCATCGCACCCCAGCGATGAGCGAAACCGCCGTATCCGGTCGGTTCGCTCATCGTCGGGTGGGGGGCTGGGCCGCGATGAGCGAAACCGCCGTATCCGGTCGGTTCGCTCATCGTCAGGGGGTCGGGCTAGCGAAACCGCCGTATCCGGTCAGTTCGCTCATCGCGGTGGGGGGCCGCGATGAGCGAAACCGCCGTATCCGGTCAGTTCGCTCATCGTCGGGTGGGGGGCTGGGCCGCGATGAGCGAAACCGCCGTATCCGGTCGGTTCGCTCATCGTCGGGTGGGGGGCTGGGCCGCGATGAGCGAAACCGCCGTATCCGGTCAGTTCGCTCATCGCAGGGTGGGAAGTCGGGCGAGCGATGAGCGAAACCCGCAGATGTGGTGGGTTCGCTCATCGCCTTCGGCGAGTTCGGAGGGATCAGGCGGGGGCGAGGACGGTGTCGATCACGTGGATGACGCCGTTGGTGGCGAAGATGTCGGCTTCGACGATCGTTGCGCCACCGATGGTGATGGTGTCGCCGTCGACGGTGACCGGCAGCTCGGTGCCGGCGAGGCTGACGAACGGGTTGTCGACCATCCCCGCGACCATCGCCGAGTCGTCGCCGGCCTCGACGACGTGGCCCTGCAGCAGCGTCGACAGGAACTCGGTGTCGGCCAGGGCGTCCTCGGCGGTCATACCCATCTCGCCGAGGTAGTCCATGAACGCTTCGTCGTTGGGAGCGAAGATCGTGAACGGCCCCTCACCCGAGAGGGCTCCGGTGAGGCCTGCTGCCTCGACCGCGGCAACGAGAATGGTCAGGTCGTCACGTCCGGACGCGACGACGAGGAGGTCTCCCTCCGCTGCTGCCATCTCGTCGTCGCTCATGTCGTCCGACATCTCGTCGTCGGCCATGTCGTCGGTCGTCTCGGTCATCTCGTCGTCGGACATTTCGTCGTCCGTCATCGCGTCGGTGGTGTCGGTCATCTCGTCCTCCGCCATCGCTTCGGTGGTGGCCGGGCTGGCTGCCGCGTCATCGGACGAGTTGTCGTCGCTGCCGCAGGCGGCGAGGGCGAGTGCGGCGACGATGGCGAGTGCGGCTGGGGTACGGGTACGCATGGTGAACTCCTTGGTTCGAAAGTGGTCCCGGTCGGGACGACGCGCAAGGTATGCCTGCGCCGCGCAGGACCGCTCCGCATGCGGTCGGTGTTTCCGAAGGCGCTCGCTTCCGTTGTGTGTCCGTTTCGCGATTCCGAAACGTTCACGGAACGGATGGCCTTCGCAGCCCTCGGTGACGGCGTCGCCCGCGCCGATGCCTACTGTCGCCGCATGACCTTCTCGTTCGAATCCACCACCGACGACGTGCTCGACGGCATCGATCTGGCGGGCCGCCGCTTCGTGATCACCGGTGCCGCCAGCGGGCTGGGGGAGGAGTCGACACGTGCGCTCGCGGCTCACGGTGCCTCGATCCTGATGCTCGCCCGCGATCCCCAGAAGAACGCGGACGCTGCCGAGCGCGTTCGTGCAGCGGTGCCCGACGCCGACCTGTCGCTCGACACCGTCGACCTCGCGGACCTGTCGAGCGTTCGGGCATTCGCCGGCCGATACCTCGATTCCGGTCGTCCGATCGACGTGCTGATGAACAACGCCGGGGTGATGGCCTGCCCGTTCGGGCACACCGCCGACGGATTCGAGATGCAGTTCGGAACCAACCATCTCGGCCACTTCGAGCTGACGCGCCTGCTCGAGCCGGCCGTGCTCGCTGGCGACAACCCGCGCATCGTCATCCTGTCGTCGGCCGCCCACGGCATCGCCGACGTCGACCTCGACGACCCCAACTTCGAGCACACCGCCTACGACGCCTGGATCGCGTACGGCCGGTCGAAGTCCGCGAACGCCCTACACGCGCTTGCCTTGTCGCAGCGCCTCGATGGCGTGCTGTCGCTGTCGGTGCACCCCGGCGGGATCATGACGAACCTCGGTCGGCACCTGAACGACGACCTGCTCCAACAGATGCTCGACCGTGCCAAGGAACGCTCTGCAGCGGCCGGCGAGTCCGGCGGAATGCAGTTCAAGTCGATCCCGCAGGGTGCTGCCACGCAGGTGTTGGCCGCAACATCGGCAGAACTCGTTGGGCACAACGGCGCGTACCTCGCCGACTGCGGCGTCGGGGTCGAAGGCGGCAACATCGGCACGAACGGGTTCGCGCCGTACATCGCCGACACGGACACGGCCGAGCGCCTCTGGGCGCTGAGCGAACAGATGCTCGCCGGCTGAGACGGCACCCCAGGTCCGGCTCGTTCCGTCTACCGTGATTGCATGACCGACGGCGGACCTTCACATGAGCAGCGGGCCTGGTTCGAGCAGGTCTGCGTCGAGCTGCACGAACGATACGCGCCGCTGCACGAAGGCGAGCCGGCGTCGTACATCCCCGAGTTGGCCGACGTCGATCCGGATCGCTTCGCGATCGCTGCGGTCACGCTCGACGGTCAGCAGATCCTCGTTGGCGACGTCGAGCAGGCATTCACGATCCAGTCGATCTCGAAGTTGCTCGTGTATGGCCTTGCCCTGGAACTCCACGGCCGTGACGCCGTGCTCGACAAGGTCGGGGTCTCGCCGACGGGTGACAGCTTCAATGCGATCGAGCTGGACGAGGCGACGAACCGGGCTCCGAATCCAATGGTGAACGCCGGAGCGATCGCCGTCACCGACCTGATCTCGGGCGATTCGCTCGAGGAACGCGTCGAGATCATGAGGTCGATGTACGAGCGCTACCTCGGCCGTCGCCCAGAGATCGACCACGATGTGTGGGCCTCGGAGCAGGCCACAGGCAACCGCAATCGGGCGATCGCCTACCTGATGTTGAGTCGGGGCATCGTCGGCGACGACGTCGAGGAAACGCTCGATCTGTATTTCGCGCAGTGCTCCGTACTCGTCACGGTGGCCGATCTTGCGATGATCGGCGCCACGATCGCGAACCACGGCATGCATCCGCTCAGCGGCGAACAGATCGTGTCGCGTGACGTGACTCGCGACATGCTCACCGTTGCGCTGACGTGTGGGATGTACGACTACGCGGGCGAGTGGGCCTACTCGGTTGGCATCCCCGCCAAGAGCGGAGTGGGCGGCGGCATCCTCGGGATGCTCCCCGGCGCGGGTGGAATGGCAACGTTCTCGCCGCGGCTCGACACGATCGGCAACAGCGTGCGCGGGCTGCGGGTGTTCGAGGAACTGTCTGCGCAGTTCGAGATGCACCTGTTCGACCCTGATCGCCCCTGGCGACGGACCCTGGGAAGCTGAGCTCGTGGATTTGTCGGAGCGTTCACTGGGGTGGTTGCGCTACCTCCACCGCAAGGCGCACACGCCCGACGATTGGAGTCGCACCGGGCGGCCGCATCCGCACTGGGACGACCGATCCGACCCGCCGATGGCGAGCTGGCACCGCTTCGACCTCGTCGACTCGTCGTACGCGATGGGGCTCATGGCGCATCGCACTCCGGCGTGGACCGAGCCGTACGTCGCCGTCCTCGACCAGCTGATCGAGCGACACACCGCCTGGTGGTCGGCGGCCGACTGGCTCACCCAGTTCGGCCACGATCCCGATCGCGCCAACTACCCCGATGTGTACCGGCTGTTCATCCCGCCCGAGCTGTTCGGCGACTATGACGCTCCCGGCTGGACGGCCAACGGGATCGAGCCGTGGGGCGTCCAGATGGACCCCGTTGCCGCCGACGGCATGCTGTTCTACAAGGGCTTCTTCCTCGTCCTGCTCGGCATCCGCTCGATGATCGCCGGCGACGACGACCGCTGGAATCAACCGTTCGAGATGATCCGGGACGGCGACAACACGTTCACCTGGACGCACTCGGAGATCGCCGATCATCTCTGCCGTCAATGGCTCGCAGCCCCGATCGGGTGTCATTGAGAGAACACCAAGGTCTGGCCGTTTTGACTGGCCGGAGCCGGCCTCGGTCTGAGGCTCCACGACAACCGACACGGCACCGACTTCCACCAGCAGGCCTTCGAGCCCTGGTGGCGCTACGCCCGCGAGCACTACCTCGACCTCACCGGCGAGGCCGCGCCGGACTCGACGACCTTCTACTACGACCCGATGCTCGACGTGCACCACCGACTGCCGGTGGCAGCGGCGCTGACGACCTCGTTCTACGCGGCGCCGCAAGAACCCGACGACGCCCACCGCCTGTTCGAGGCGGGCTACCTGTCGATCGGCCTCGGCGGTGAACCGCAGCTTCCGCTGAGAGCGAACCGGTCGATCGGATCGTCGCTGGTGCTCGCTCGCGAATGGGGACTCGACGACCTCGTCGACCGGCTCTCGCGTGCGATCGAGGCGTCGTACGAGCCAACGTGGGACACCGAACGCGGCGAGTTCACATGGGGCCTCGGACTCGACGAACCGCACCCGCGGGGCAACTCAATGGATTCCTCGCTGCGGGCGAGGCGGCTGGACCCGGCCTGTGGAGCCGTCTCTCCGATGCGCCGCTCGACCCGTGCCCGCAGATCGTCGGTGTCGACTTCCCGACGATGGCGTTCACCCGGGCCGAATGGGTCGACGGCAACCTCCGACTCCGACTGGCCCCATTGCGAGAGGACCCGACGCGCCGAACGAGCTTTCGCATCGTCGGCGCCGAGCCACGCAATTGGGACGTGCACGGCATGGACGGGGTGAGCCTCGATCTGTCGAGCACCGGCCTCGACGTACGAGTCCCGCTGATAGCGGGGGATCTCGAACTGATCCGCAGCAGCTACTGATCGTTGCCTGCGCCGGTGATGACCGCCGCTCGGCGGTCGGGGAGACTGCCCCGGTGACCTACGACGAGATTGCTGCGATCTTCCTCCAACCGCTTGCGGCGCCGATCGCCGCCCCCGACGTCGAGGCAACGCCGGCTCGCCGGCTGCGCGACGCGGTGGAGCCGATCGCCACGCAGGGCTGGTGGTCGCGTCAGGCGGGCGAGCGGCTGATGGCGCTCGGCGTCGATTTCTTCCCCGGCTACGTCTGGGGCCGGGCGGCGGCGTTGGGTGAACCGCCGGCGTCGCTCGTCGCTGCCACGTTCGGCGTGTTCGAACCGTCGCTCATCGGTGGCGTCTACGAGGTGGGTGCTGCGGCCGTCTCCCGCGCCGGCATTCTCGCCGCTCGTGCCGATGGGGCAACCGACAGCGTCGAGGCGGTGTCGACACCGGCCGAGTGTTCGGCGATCGCTGATCCGCTGCTGGCCGCGCTCGACCAACTTGACGGGCTCGGTCGACCGTTGTTCAGCGCATTGCGATCACTGGCTCGGCCCGACTCGCCCGCGGGCCGGCTGTGGCGCGCCGCTGAACTGGTGCGAGAACACCGCGGCGACGGCCATCTGGCGGCACTCGCCACGGCAGGTCTGGGCGCTGCCGAAGCGAACGTGCTGACCGAGTTGTGGCTCGGATTCGGCGTCGGCGAATACAGCGGCACCCGCGGGTTCGGACCCGATGCTCTCGCTGCGGCCGCGGCCCATCTCGAGCGGCGAGGTTGGCTGTCCGACGGGCAGCTGACCGACGATGGCCGCGTGGCGCGCAGGGTCATCGAGGCGGCGACGGATGCTTCGCAGCAACACCTCGTCGATTCGTGCGGAACCGACCTCGACGGGATCGTCGATGCCGCTGAGGTCATCGCGACCCGGCTGATCGAGGCCCGATGCTTTCCCGCCGATCCGCGCAAGCGCGCCGGCGGCTGATGACCGTGATCACCGTGCATGCCGGTCACTTGGCCGGATGGATCGTCGAACGATCGAGCGGAGCTCAGCGGTATCTGTTCGGGATCGCCGGTCCGCCGGGCAGCGGCAAGTCGACGCTCGCCGCGGCGCTGGCGGGCGAACTCGCCGCACCGATCGTGCCGATGGACGGGTTCCATCTTCCGAACGCCGTACTGGCCGGTCTCGGGTTGCGGGATGTCAAGGGAGCGCCCGAGACCTTCGATGCCGACGCCTTCGTCGAACTCATGCGCCGGTTGCGCACGGCAACCCATGTCGTCGAGTGCCCGGCGTTCGACCGGACGATCGACGAGCCGGTGGCCGACCAGGTGCGGGTGGAGCCCGACGACGTCGTCGTGATCGTCGAGGGCAACTATCTCCTACTCGACGAGCCACCGTGGTCCGTACTGGTCGACCTGTTTGATGCGATCGGGTACCTCGACGTCCCCGACGAAGTGCGCATCCAACGGCTCGTCGACCGTCACGTCGAGTTCGGTCGGAGCAGATCGGAGGCCGTCGCTTTCGTGAACCGTTCCGACGAGGCGAACGCTCGCCGGATCGCCCCGACCAAGGGTCGAGCCGACGTGCTCGTCTCGTTCGTTCACCGAGTTCCTAGCCCTTGATGCTCCGGTCGACGAGACCGGTGGGGCGGTTCGATCACTGAGACGCTCGCTAGCGTGTCTCGCGCTGTGGCCCGATGGGGCTGCGGTTCCGCCTCTGTAGCTCAGTGGATAGAGCATCGGTTTCCTAAACCGTGTGTCGCAGGTTCGATCCCTGCCAGGGGCGCCGTCCGATCGGCGTGAATATGCGGCGGGCCGATCGGGCCCCGAGGCCGCACAGTACGCCGGCCGTGTGGCGCGCGGACGAACGGTTCGACCCGCGATTATCGGTCAGTCGCGAGTGGGGTTCGACCGATCGGAATGCCGACGACGAGTATCCGCTAGTCAGGTCTCGATGCTGTCTGACCCGTTGTCCAGTCTGTATCGCTCCGCGATTTGTCGAGTCGTCGACTCAGGCAATGGAGAACGCCGCATCGGTTACCTTGAGCGGTCGCGGACCCACCTGGCTACGGTGGCTGTGATTCTCGTCATCTGGACGGGAGTACGATCGCCAGTGGCCGGGGGTTTTCATGGATGCACTCCGGATCAACCGAACGCAGTCGGTGCGCTTCGTTCCCGATCCTCGCCGGGTGATCACCAAGCTGTTCATGCCAGGCGACGAGGTCTATCGAGATGGCTCATCGCGTCTCGAGGCCGTCCTCGAACGGATCATGGCGCTGACGGAGGATGAGGTCGCCGACACGTTGGCTGCTGTTTGCGCTCTTTTTTCCGGTCGCCACCGCGATTTCGACGCAGTGCTCCACCGGCACCACGACGTCGTAGAGGCGCGGTTCTCGGGTTCCTTGCTGGCTGTGCCGATGACCATGGAGCGTCGTCGTCTCATAGGCGCCTACTTCACGCACGAGTACTCGATCGAGGCAGCGGCGCTGGGCAACCCGTCGATCGTGGTCGCACCCGACCAGTCCGGTATCGCCGCAGGTGCTGTCAGGTTCGTCATGAGTCTACGGGCTATCGGCGAGGGGCATGTGTCGTCGATCGAGTTCCGAACGGGTGTCGTCGATGCGAACGGGATGGTCGAACTCGATCCGGTGAGCGCGTACGCCGAGACGGGGGTTCGTTCGCCGCACGCCTACGACAAGGGCTTCTTCTCGACGAAGCTCGCTGACCTTGCGATGTTGAACGAAGTAGAAGAGCGCGTGTTGGCGCGGTTGTCGGAGAGGTTCACGATGTCCGAACTCGAGTCGGCCATCGCAGGACTCGACGACGACGGGATCGACCGGTCGATGTCGGGCGAGACGACCCGGTTCCTGCACTGGTTGGCGTCGTCGAACTATCGGGTCTCGTTCCAGCCGTCCACCGAGATCTCCGAGCGCGTGTTGTTCCCGAGCGGCCCGACCGAGAGCCACGGGATGGAGGACGCCCGCTTCGTGCGCTTCGTCGACGACGACGAGACGGTCACCTACTACGCGAGCTACACCGCTTACGACGGCCATCAGATACTCCCGCAACTCATCGAGACCGCTGACTTCAGCGAGTTCCGGATCGCGACGCTCACGGGACACGCGGCCCAGAACAAGGGGATGGCCATCTTCCCTCGACGGATCGGCGGCCGCTACGTTGCGTTGAGCCGACAGGACAACGTCAACAACTTCCTTATGACCTCGACCGACATCCGGGTGTGGCGTGAGGCGACACTGATCCAGGAACCGAAGCAGCCGTGGGAGCTCATGCAGCTCGGCAATTGTGGCTCGCCGCTCGAGACCGACGCCGGTTGGCTCGTGATCACACATGGCGTCGGCCCGTTGCGGAGGTACTCCCTGGGTGCGTTGCTCCTCGACATCGAGGATCCGAGTCACGTGATCGGGCATCTCCGCGAGCCGCTGCTGTCGCCGAGCGCCGACGAGCGCGAAGGGTACGTTCCCAATGTCGTCTACTCGTGCGGCAGCCTGATTCACGGCGACCATCTCGTGCTGCCCTATGGCTACGCCGACGTCGGTGCCCGAGTCGCGACGATGCGGGTCGATGAGCTGCTCAGCCGGTTGACCGACCCGCCGACATGAGGTGGCCGGCCTCGTCACGGTCGCGCTCGTGCGTCACGTGCTGCAACGTCGCGATCAGTGCCAAGGTCGACTCGGCGCCCTGATTGAGGTTCGGGCCGGTGGCGGTGAGGCCGTCGTAGCCGCCGTGGGTGTCGGGGTCCCACATCACCACACCGAGGTCGTTGTCGCCGGCGAACCACGAGACGGCCAGATCGACACCCTGTTGCCAGTGGTCGTCGCCGGTCACGACATGCGCCCGGTGACATGCATCGGCGAGCGCCGCTATCTCGATCGGCTGTTGATCGAATCGGCCGGCAGCGTCGCCCGGGCCGGCCCCACCGACCGGCGTCGGTGAGAGATGACCGTCGAGTGACTCGCGATCGAGGAGCCAACGCAGCAGGAGGAGCCCGTCGTCGACGACGTCGGGCCGATCCAGCACGTCGCCGGCGGCGATGAGTGCCTCGGGAAGCGCGGCGTTCGCATACGACAGGCGCGGTTCCGGCCAGGGCCAGTCCGCACTCGTCGACGGTGACCCGATGACGGCGATCGCGTCGGCGAGCAGCTCGCCGCGACCGTCGGTGCCGTTGGTCGTGGTTGGCCACCTCGACCGCTCCGAGCGCCGCGAAGGCCATCGCCCGTCGGTGGGGGGAACGCTGCGACGACCCGTGATCGAAGTACGAGATCGCGCTGGCGCGCATCGAATCCTCGGGAGCGCGGCGTGCTGCGGTGCCGAACGCCCACAGGCTCCGACCCCAACAGTCCTCGACGCCGTGACGTCCGTGCCAGCGCCCCCTGGCGTCGCGGCGATTGCGGATCCGGCCGTGCACGTTCTGCGCCTCCGCCAGGAATCGAAACGCCGTACGACTCAGGTCCCGAACCGCTTGGCTGTGTGCCGGTTCCCGAACGGCGACGATGAGCAACCGGGCGACGTCGTCGGTGCAGTACCCCTCTTCTCGACGCGGTTCGCCGTGGTCAGCGTGTTCGAACATCCCGATCCCGTCGCTCATCGACATCACGTGTGCGAACGAGGGCAGTGTCATGACGGCACCGGTCGGCGAGAGGCCACGATCAGCTCGGCGAGCTCCGCGTAGCGATGCGCGACCGCCGACCAAGCCAGACCGGGCGCGAGTCGCCGGGCTTCGGCCTCCATCGACGACGCCAGCGAGGGGTCGGTGAGCACCGAGCGGATCGCGCGGCCCAGCGCCACGGGGTCGCGTTGGGGGACGACGATGCCGGCGCCGGTTCCGAGCAGTTCCACGGCATGGGGAAAGGCGGTCGACACCACCGGACGACCGGCGGCGACCGCGTCGACCAACACCCCAGAAGTCACTTGATCGCGTGAGTCGTACGGCAGCACGACGAGATCGGCCGACTGGATGAGATCGGTCAACGACATCAGGTCGCGATACGTGTCGTCGAACGTGATGTCGACAATCGACGAGGCGGCGCGGCCCACCAGCATCTCTCGATAGACCTCGCCGTGTCGCTCACGGACTTTCGGATGTGTCGCGCCGGCCACGACGTACTGCGGAAGTGGATCGACGTCGCCGAGTTCGTCCATGGCATCGATGGCCCACTCGATGCCCTTGCCCGGCCCGAGAAGCCCCCAGGTCAACAGCCGCCGGGGAGTTCCGGGGAGGCGCTGCGATGCGGCCGGCGCGGCGAGCGGTGTGGCCGCGCCATGGGGGATCACGTGCACCTTCGAACCATCGATGTCGTAGCCGTCCAGCAATCGAACGTGCGCCGTCCTTGTCATGACGACGACGGCGTCGGCGCTGCGGCACACCTGTTCGAGGACCCGCCGCTGATTCTCCGTCGGCTCCGTCAGGACGGTGTGGGCGACCACGACGACCGGTGCGTCGATCGCGGCGACCAGATCGATGATCGACTCACCGTCGACTCCGTCGTACAGGCCGTACTCGTGTTGAACGATGACGAGATCGTTGCGGTTCAACGCGTCGGTTGCGCGCCGATGGTCGGCGTCGTCGGAGTCGGTGAGCGAACCCACGACCAGGACGTCCTCGACCTCAGGAGTCGATCCGCAGCGCACCACATCGACCGACGCTCCCTCGCCGATCAGACCCGCAGCAAGAGCGGCGGAGAACGTGGCAATCCCACAGGAAGTCGGCGGGAAGGTCGACAAGATGCCGAACGACGGGGCATCGGCCCGGCCCGCTGGACCAGACGAAACTCGGTCAGGGGTATGCACGGCAAAACTCCTTGTTCGGCTCAGCCGAGGCGACAAGCCTGCGGAGGGCGACAGCACTGCGATGGCCGTCCAGCCCAAGCGGGGCGCACTCGCCCAAGGGGCGTAGTTGCACCGTACTGCCCACGATCGCGAACCGGCATCGGTACCCTGAACTCATCCCCGCTCGCCATCACGACGCCGCCGCCGATTCCCGACTTCGGATTGCGGTGCTCGCACCAATTTCCTGGCGCACCCCACCGCGGCACTACGGACCATGGGAACAGTTCGCCTCGCTACTGGCCGATGGGCTCGTCGCCGCCGGGCACGACGTCACACTGTTCGCAACGGCCGACTCGCTCACCACCGCCAGCCTGCACGCCACCGCGAGCGGTGGTTGGTCGGACGACCCCACCATCGACCCGAAGGTGGCTGAATGCATCCACATCGCCTCGGCATTCGAACGAGCCGCCGATTTCGACATCATCCACAACGGCTTCGACTTCCTGCCGCTCACCTACAGCGGTCTGATCGACACACCCGTCATCACGACCATCCACGGCTTCTCCTCAGAACGGATCGTCCCGGTCTACGAGCGCTACGACGCCACGACCCACTACGTGGCGATCAGCGACGCCGATCGCCATCCGCGCCTCCACTATGCCGCGACCATCCACCACGGCATCACGACGGCCGACTTCAACCTCGCAGCGGCGCCGGGCGATCACCTGCTCTATTTCGGGCGCATCCACCCAGACAAGGGAACCGCCCAAGCCATTTCCGTCGCCAGACGCACCGGACGCCGACTCGACATCGCCGGCATCATCCAGGACGAGAACTACTTCCGCACCGAGGTCGCGCCTCACCTCGGTGAGGACGTACGATTCCTCGGCCCGGTCACCGCGACGGAACGCTCCGCCATCCTCGGTGGCGCTCACGCCCTGCTCCACCTGATCGACTTCGACGAACCGTTCGGCTACAGCGTGATCGAGGCGATGGCGTGCGGCACCCCGGTCGTTGCCAACAGGCGTGGGTCCATGCCAGAACTCATCGACGACGGAACGACCGGGTTCCTCGTCGACACGACCGAAGGAGCCGTCGACGCCGTCGGAGACGCCGATCTAGTCGACCGCCGCGCGATTCGTGCGACGGCGGTCGAGCGATTCGACGTGTCCCGAATGATCGAACGGTACATCGCTGTGTACACGGACATCCTCGAGTAGCCAGCAGCCGTCACTGGCACATTCGGCAACCTAGGTTGCCGCCGTTATCGCAGATCCGAGAGGCAATCGTTGCCGTCATCGTTCGCCTCACCCCCGGTGATCCCACCCGCACACTTCGTCACGCAGAATCCCAAAGCTCCCGTTCGGTGTGCCACTCGGGTTCCGCCCAAGCCGGGTGCCCGATAGTGCCGATCCATCGACGGCTGCGGGACGCGCCCAACGATTGCCTTACGAGCTACCTGGTTGACGGATCGAGCCGGCACGGTTCGCCGGAAGCGGGCTCGTTTCGGCCCGGTTCGGTCTGTGAAGACCGGGCGGCGAGATCGCCTGCGCCGTGGTCCGGCGGGCGGTGCCGCACCGTGCCGTGACCATGGTCATTGGCATGTGGTCCCGGTGGTGATTGGAGTGCTGAACGTGCCCGCTGGGCCTCCGGTCCAGGCGGTGCCTTCGAAGATCAGTTGTGCCGCGTCGTCGTCTGATGTGACGAGTGTGACGGTGCCGCTGCCGTGTTGTTGGATCGTGAAGCCGGTGCCTGTTGTCGTGCCGGTGAGGGTGAATCCGCCGGTGAGCCTCGATGTGGAGTGACCCCCGGATTGCGGACACCTACTGTGAGGCGGGCGTTGGCCCGTCTCGGAAGGAGTCCAGATGCCACGTCCACATCCGCCGGAGTTCCGTCGACAAGCGTCGAGTTGGCACTGCTCGGCGACAAGTCGAAGTCCCAGATCGCTGCCGAGCTCGGGATCTCGGACAGCTGCCTACGTAACTGGGTGCGCCAAGCCGAGATCGAAGACGGCCACCGCCCTGGGCTGAGCAGCGACGAGCGTGCCGAGTTGGTGGCGTTGCGTCGAAAGAACCGGGTGCTCGAGCTGGAAGTCGAGATCCTCAAGCGTGCCAGCGCCTACTTCGCTCGGGAGAACGTCCTCCCAAAATGATCTACGCCTTCATCGTTGACCGGTGCGCCGATCTGCCGGTCACAGCGTGTTGCCGCACGATGAAGGTGTCCCGATCGGCGTTTCACGCCTGGCGTCACGCGCAGCCGAGCCCCACGGTGCGGATGCTCGCTGACCGCGAACTCGGTGACCTCGTCGTCAAGATCCACGAGCAGAGCTTCGGCACCTACGGCACCCGGCGGGTGACCGCCGAGCTCCGATTGGGACTGGGCCGTGACGTGAACCACAAACGCGTCGAACGGTTGATGCGCGAACAGGGCTTGCAGGGCGTCACCCGCCGACGACGCGGCAAGGGCTGCACCCGGACCCGTGCGACTGATCCGCGTTCGGATGATCTGGTGCATCGCCAGTTCCGTCCTGCCGGCCCGGACCGGTTGTGGGTCCAAGACGTCACCCAGCACCGCACCAGCGAAGGCTGGGTCTACCTCGCCGTCGTGATCGACGCCTGGAGCAGACGCGTAGTCGGCTGGTCGATCGCCGATCACATGCGCGCCGAGCTGGTCGCGGACGCGATCGACATGGCCACTTGGCGGCGCCGGCCACCCGAGGGCGCGATCGCGCACTCAGATCACGGATCGAACTACTGCTCGTGGGTCTTCGGGCAACGGCTCCGACGCCCTGGACAACGCCGTCGCCGAGTCGTTCTTCGCGTCGCTGCAATGCGAACTGCTCGACCGGCACACCTGGCCCACCCGCGCCGGGCTCGCCCAAGCGATGTGCCACTGGATCGAAGCGTTCTACAACCCGACCCGCCGCCACTCGACGCTCGGCTACCTCAGCCCCGGCGACTTCGAAGCCACCACCGTGGCATGATCCCACAACCCACCCGTCCGTGATCCGGGGGTCACTCCATGTTTCTGCGTGTGACTGCGTTGAGCTCACCGACGCTGAGGCTTACGACTTCGCCGACGTGGTCTTCACTGGGGCGCTTGTGGAGATCAGCACCCGTGAGGGAGACATCGTTGTCTCCAACGATCCAGAGCGGTTCGTGTTCGATGTGGATCAGGTGTACAAGGGTGAAGTTCAGGCCCGGCAGTCGGTCGTGACGGCTCGCGAAGGAGCAAGTTGCGGTCTGGAGATCGGCGGTCCGGGCCCGTTCGTGGTGTTCGCCCGCCTTGAGGATGACAGCCTCACCAGCGGAGCGGTCGAGGGCGAGGTCTACTCGAGTTTGTGTTCAGGCACCCGCCCGCTCTCCGCCGGAGCCCTGCCGGCCAGCTTCGGAACACCGTCGGCACCCGTCACGGTGCCGCCCGTCGCAGAAGCCTCCGTCACACCATCGTTAAACCCCAACGAGAGCTCAGGTGGCGGACTCTGGATTGTGGCAACCCTCGGAGTGCTCGTGCTCCTGGTCGGGACGGGAGGCGCAGTCGCTCTTCACCGCTGCCGACACGACCGTGCCATGAGCGGTCGCGCCGCCCAATGAGCAGCACCCGCAGCTACGTCGAAGCGCTGGGAATCGGCGCTGCATAGTCGGTCCGGCGCTACGAGTTCCACACGGGCGAGCACGTGAACGCCACGCCGCTGGCCCAATGAACCCAAGGCTTGCAGATCGTCAAGCGATGGTCCGGTTGCGTGGTGGCCGCAGCAGCCTGCCGGAGCTGCTGCGCAACGTTCACTCCTCGTTCGCCGCCGAGTGCGAACCCGCACACTCGCACACACATAACCACTGTGAACCGGGCACGGCTCGGGCCGCATCACGGCCCAACTCTCGCGTCACGTAATCGCGTACTGATCTCGCGATCTGGGCTGTCGGACACGGGGATCTCGTGCCGGACTAACCTTGCTGTATGCAGGTCGAGACGTTGGAGCAGATCGCCGAACGGTTGGGCTGGAGCGACGAGCGTCTGGCTGAGGCTCGAGCCCGTGCTGCTGAGTCCCGCCCATCCAACGTCAGCGACAGCGACCGTGCCCGGGCCGACGCTCTCTCGGAGTCGGTCAACCGGACACGTCAAGCGCTCGACGAAGCTTCCTGACGAGGTGTCCCCTCCCGATTGGCGGGCGCTGAGCGTCGTCCTCAACGACCGAGCCGCGATCTACGCTGAGGAGTTCCCTGCGATAGCCGCTGGTGTGGGTCCTGCGATGGTCGAGGCGTTCACCCACGAGGAAGCCCAGGGCCTGTTGTTCATCTTCGCCGGGGCGTGGCCAGCACTCGGACGAGACGCCAAGGATCCATCGACTCGGTTCGTGTACATGACGATCGGCGAACTCGTCTGTCGATTTCGAGGGCTCGAGCTTGCGCCCGGAGCCATCGTCGTCGACGACGTGGCGCGCCTCTGATTCTGGTCACTGCGCCAGCACGTCGCGCACCAAACGCCCGGGCGATCACCGGATGACCATGCCCCCGAGGTGCCGTTCAAGGCACTCGATAACACCCGCCCCATAACGCAGTTGCGTCACAGGAGTTCGCGCCACAGAACGGCCCAAGCCGAGCACTCGATATTCACGTCGTGCAGTACCGCGCGTTCTGCCTGAGCCACGCACAGCGGCGAACAGGTCTCACGGCAGCTGGCTCCTCGATCAACCTCCGGTTGCCCAGCGGTGCAGTTACTCGCTCAGCGGCTCCTGCTCGCAGTCCGGCAACGACACCAAGCCTGCCTCGGCCACCGAACACCCGCCGAGGTCTACGCTGCCACCACCGTGGCCTGACGAATCCACCAACCTGTGTCCACCAGACCGGTCAACCGCGGGGAGACACGGTGCGCGGCTGTGCGACGATGTCGAATGGCCGGTCGTACACGGAATCGCTCCAAGGAAACAGGTTCGACGGGATCGACTCGGGGTTGGATCGTCGACGGCATCGCCTGGGAGATCCAGACAGCCCTGATCGTCATTCCTGCGCTCGTCGTGGCGGGCATCGTGGCGTTGCTGTTCGATGCCTCCGTCACGATGGTGCTGGTCGTAGGGTTCGTCGTGGCGCTGGTGCTCCGACTTGCCGTGGATGGATGGCGGCGCCTCTCGTCATCGGACCCCGCCCGAAGCCGACCGCCACGCCAGGATCTGTAGAGGCCGGTCTACGTGCCGTTCCTGGTTGTCGGCGTTGATGGGGCCAGCGTTCGGATCGTCTGATGGCGACGAGTTGCATGAAGCCCACTGGGCCTACGTCGAGGACTGGTCCGAGGCACTTGTCGAAGGTGGTCCCACTGTCGCCGTGTCCATCGCCGAAGGTCGGTGACCACACAGGCGGGCGATCCGGTCGAAAGCCGGGAATCATTGCGTTGAGGCGCTGACCTCGCGTACCAATTTGAGCATGAGCTTGAACGAACGGGATGGTTGCGCGATCTCGTTGACGGTTCCGGCGAGGTGGATCCCCGAGTCGAGATCGACGAAGGCGAATGCTCCCGAGAGCCCGGAGTGGCCTCGAAGATCCGGCGGGGCGCCGCGCAACCACATCGCCCGCGGGAGTCGGAATCTCATGTGCCCGACCCCGGCTTGCAGAGGGAACAATGCCCGCCGATACGCGCCGCCGAGTGCGTCGACGGCTGGGTCGAATAGCTCTCCCGTGTGGAACGCGACCAGGAACCGCATCAGGTCAGCGGACGTTGCCACGATGCCGCCGTCGGGTCCGAAGCTCACCATGGCGTTCGGAATGTGGAGCTGTTGTCGACGGTGGCGAAGAGCGAGCGGTCGTTCGTCAGCGGGGTCGTTGTACAGCCAGGTGTCGTTCAACCCGAGCGGTTGGATCACCTCCTGCACGAGCACCTCGTTGTAGCTGGTCGACGTGGCATGTTCGATCACCCGACCGAGCAACTGGTAGTTGGTGTCGCTGTAGAACGCTCGACGACCGTGGCCCGGCGTGAACCGGGCACCGTCCTGGCGGGCCCACTGCACTGCGTCGTGGGCGTTCCACGACACGTCCTGGTTGCTTCGCAGCTGCTTGTCGAGCGACAGTTCGCCCCGTTGCTGCTTGCGTCCCGAGAAGTAGTCGGGAAGACCAGAGGTGTGGGCAAGAAGGTGACGCAAGGTGATCGATGCCGTGTGGTCGACACCGCGATGCATGTGGAGCCCGTCGACCTCGCCTGGTGCAACCCGGTCGATGAGCCGATCATCGATCGACAGCACGGACCGCTCGACGAGCCGGCGAACGATGGCGGCGGTATACAGCTTGGTCGCGCTTGCGATGAAGAACGGCGTGGCTTCGCCGATCTCCCCACAGCTCGTCGACCACGAGAAGTCGCGAGCTGGCTGTTCGACACGCACTACGACGCCATCCACATCGTCCGCCGCACGCTCGACAACGCTTCGGAGCCGTTGGGACAGCTCGTCGGTCATGACTGGTTCTCGATGCGATCGAGCACGAGGAGCGATTCCTCGACCCATGCCACGGTCGCCCGAGCGGCGTGCTCTCCCGCCGACACGGTGAGCAGAAAGAACGGGTGATCGTCGGTCGGCTTCTCGGATCGAATCTCGTGTCGGATCGCGTCGAACCCGGCAAGTTGTTCGAGCGCCTGACTTCTCGCTTGTTCGAGCAGATCCCGGCATCCGTCGAGTCCGAGGTGACGACCGAAGAAGAGCCGAAGCAGTGTGCCGTTGCGCGGGCGCGCGGACTGCGGCGGCTCGGACAGCCGAGCACGTAGGTGTTCCAGCCCGCGCTCGGTGATCGCGAACTTCGACTTCGAGTTGGCGTCAGCTTGGGTGAGCTCCACCAGGCCCTCGGTGCGCAGCTCGGCAAGCGTTGGATAGATCTGCCCGAAGCTCTCACTCCAGAAGTGGCCGAGCACATCGCTGATCGCCTGCCGGAGCGCATAGCCACTCATGGACTCGACGCTCAATGCGCCGAGAACTGCCACGTCGGTTTGTCGATCAAATGCCATCCTCAAAGTATATCTTCCAGATATAGTGGAAGACGTGAGTAGCGACTGAGTCACCTGAGGCCGAACGGTGCCCGACGCACCTTGGCGGTTGATTAGTTCGATTGAGTCAGATCGTCGGTGTGAGGCTGACGCGGACGGAGACGGCGGCCGTGACAATCAAGAGGATCGGGATCCCGACGAGGAGGAGGATGCCGCCGCCGATGTTTGCTCCTGCGGTCGTCATGGTGAGCCCTCGAGACCCGATACCGAAACAGATGCCAACAAAAGCGGACGCGCGCACGAACCGGAGGGTCGCTGAATTTGAGCTGGTGCCGAACGAACTGAACGAGGACGAGGCCGCCGACCACCACCCCAAGGACCCCGATCGTTGTGGCGTTGTTCTCGAGGACGGCAGCGAATAGTTCTTGTCGGTCCCGAACGTCTCGACTTGCTGGCCCTGCAGCCACCACGCGATGGCCGCAGCCGACACGAGCGGCGGTACGACGAGCCAGAGAATCCGCGAACGGGACGACGATCCCATGAGTGCATCATGTTCCGGTGGACGGTCCGGATCCATAGGGACCTTTCCCCATCGATCCGTGGGGGAGCAGGACGCCGAGCATGCGACCACCGCCCCTGCTCAACGACCGAACCGCACACTTGGCCACACATAACGACGCTGCTCGCCTGCAGCCACGCGCCGCATCCCGGCCCAACTCTCGCGCCACACTTTGGCCTGCACTTCGATGCACGAACCGAGCGCTCATTGACGCCAATGGTTCACGTCGTCCGGAATCGTGATCCGTAGCGACTCGAGCTGTTCTGGGAGCTCGACGTCTTCAGGTAGACGGAGGTGCTCCACGTGGTCGGCTTGGAACCCGTCGTACCTGACGGCCACAATGCGCCATCTGTCGGTTCGTCGGAGATCCAGTACGACATCGGCGCACCGCCCGTCGCTGCTCGGGTGGACGGAGCAGGAGATCGCCTGCGCTTGGTTGTCGGAGGCGCTGCTCTGCCCGGTAGCGAACCCGAGCGGCACCAATACCGGATCGAGACCGGCGACAACCTACCTGACCGAGATGTCGCTCTGTTCACCGTCAGCGAGCAAGGGCATGTGGTGATCATGGTCGATCACGGACGAGTCTTGCTGCGGCCCGGGCGACTACCGTCGTCACGACCGGAGGCTTCGGCACCCGGCGCGGCACCTGCGCGGCACGGGCTGATCGGAAAGGTGTTGCGGTGAAGGTGGCCGACTGGTCCCGGCTGACGAAGGCGGCGCTCGGTGATGGGCTCGGTGGTGAGTGGCGGCGCAAGGGCAAGCTTGTCTATCGATGCCCGATTGGTTGGGTGGTACACGGGTTGCTCGGCGACGACACGAGCGTGCGAGGTGTGTTTCAGCTCTGGGTTGTTCGACTGCCGCTGGTTGCGCCCACCGATGGCGTCATCGGTTTGAGCTGGTCGGATCAGTTCGGCGGTCCGCACAGCACCTACGACGTCGACTCCGACCAGGCCGTCCAGGCCATCGTCGCAGCAGCAGATCACGTGATTCGACACGAGCATGCGCAATCGGTCAGCGCGAACCTCGTCGGCGTCGGCAACCCTCGCTCGGACGAGGTTCGGGCCTACGAGGCCGTGTTGTCCGGCGGCATCAAGAACGCAGTGTTGGCCTTCGAGCGTGTGCTCGATTGGGAGCCGAGGACCGAGTGGGACGAGGCGCTCCGTCAGCGAGCGGCTGAGGTGTACGAGATGGTTCTCGCCAACTCGATCGACGAAGCCGTTGAACGATTCGCTTCGTGGCGCCAGGACAACCTTCGGGCGCTCGACCTGGCGTGTGAGTAGTGCGACAGCGGGCTTGAGCGGAACACTCCGATGGGATGATCGATGCCCCTTCCATCGGCGTGGCCGCACGAGCCATCCGTCTCCCCGATACGCACTCCTCAGGTGACCCTCCCGAGTCCGAAGTCCAGCAACTCAGGTACCTCGGGCACACGCTGCTTGCCTTCGGCTCCGGCGCCGCACCCGCCACATAACGATCCGCAGAATCACGGGAACGAACGCCGGCAAGCCACTCGGGTACGGCCCTTACGTGACACGAGATAATCTCGCCCGTCGATCGGGTTGAATCTATTGGAGAAGTCCAATAGATTTGAGGACATGCCATCCGACCTGGTGTCACTTGCGGACGCGTCGAGCATCCTGGGGGTGTCGTCGGAGCGCGTCCGTCAGCTCGTCGTGGCGGGCGATCTGCCGGCGCAGCGGTTCGGAAACGCGTGGGCCGTCCCGATGGATGCAATCGTTGCTCGCCGGCACTCGGCTCGGTCTGGTGGCCGACCGCTGGGGGCTGTTCGGGCGTGGCGCGAGCTCGTTGGCGGTGACATCGATCTGGGTCGGCCGGGTCGCTACCAGCGACGAGCAGAGGTCGTGCGCTGCGAGATGGGTGAGGCCGACTTCGAGTCACTTCCTGGTGCGGTGGGAGCGCTGATGGGTGGCGTTCGTGCGGCCATCGAGTTCGGGGGGTCGCTGATCGCCGCTGACGGACGCGATCTCTATCTGTCTCGCAGTGCGTTCGGTCAGCTGGATTCGCTCGTGGCAGCGGTTCCAGACCCGCTCGGCCCGATCCGTCTGCGAGTCGTCGATGACGACGCGTGGGGGATCATCTCTGGCGGGGAGTTCGCTCCACGTGGTGCCGTCGCCCTCGACCTTCTGGACTCATCTGATCCACGGCACTGGATTGCAGCCGAGGGCCTGGTTGCCGATGCCTGACGACGTGGCGGTTCGACTTCCACCGCTCGCCGGTCGACAGCAGGAGTCGTGGCGCGCCTTCATCGAGCTCACACCAAGACTCGGGGACCACTGCCTGCTGGTCGGCGGACAGATGGTCTTTCTGCTCGAGGTCGAACGAGGCTCACTTGACACACGACCCACCGATGATGTCGACATCGTGGTCGATCTGCGGGTGGAACCGGCAGGCCTCGCCCGAGTTCATCAGACACTCATCGACGCAGGCTTCGGCCAAGTGCTCCCCAGCGCCGACGGCATCGCTCATCGCTACACGCGCGCCGGCGCGACGATCGATGTGCTGGCACCGGACCGGCTCGGAAGCCGAGCCCGTTTGGCGCTCGGCGGTGGCCGCACGATCGAGGCGCCCGGTGGCAGCCAGGCTCTCGTTCGCAGCAGTGTGGTCAAGGTCGAGCTCACCGACGGCTCGACGGCTCGGGTGCGTCGTCCAACCGTGGTCGGCGCACTCCTCGGCAAGGTCGCCGCGGTGACGCAGATCGTTGCCCAGACCTCGGCCGAACGAGCGAAGCACGTGCGAGATGTCGACTCACTCGCGCGCTTGCTCGGCCCGACGGATCGCGAACAGGCGCACCTCACCCGTAAGGAACGGTCTGTGCTCGAACGAATGGCCGAGTTGCCCGACCTCGGCGCGCTCGCGCAACGTTCGATCGTGTTGCTCGCGGGCCATCCCGCCCACTCCGACTGATGCTGTTCGGCGTGCCGCCAGACACCCGCGAACATTCGCCCCGGACTTCAACTCACGCCTCCGACACCAGATGACCAGGGCGATCGGGGCTGGCGATCCGCGGGAGCGTGACCAGCAATGTGACACGTGGACGTCACCAGATTGACGAGCGACGCAGTTCCCGCAGCGCGCTGGAGATGGTTCGTCGTCGATCGTTGGATGAACCGCACGTAACGGAGCCCAAGCCGAGCGCAGATCCGTTGCAGCCGACGGCGTGAGGTTCCTCACCTCCAGCGACGACCGGATTCGGGTGCGTCTCCTCCCGCTGCTGCACGAGTCGAGGGGCCGTCGGCGGGATCCGATGACGCTGATTGGGTAGCGCTTGGGTGCAAACGCGGCGGAACTACCCGGATTTCACGTCACTCGGCGCACGACCGGACACCGCAAACCCATTGTCCACGGGCTTTCACGGATTTGCCGGCACCTGCCGGACGGGTAAGGGACGATTCCTAAACCGTGTGTCGCAGGTTCGATCCCTGCCAGGGGCGCCATCCGATCGGCGTGAATATGCGGCGGGCCGATCGGTCCCCGAGGCCGCACAGTTCGCCGGCGGTGCGGCACGGCGATTCACGTTCGCCTTCCGACATTTCCGAGCGGATCGGGCGAGCGCGTACGTGCCGATCACGATCGTCTTGTCAGTGCGTGCCGAGGGGTGTGTTCTGGTACGACACGAATGTCCATCGGTCGGCGTGTCGGCGGGCGGTGATCGTGTACACGGTTCGCTCGTTCTGTTCGCTGGAACGGTGGTCCGTGTACACAATGTGTCCGTAGGCGATGATTTGGGCGACGTCGTTGGTGAGGAAGGTGAGGCTGTCAATTCGACCCTCGAGGCGGCTGTTTCTAGCCCACGCCGAGAAGATGATCGTGTGGCCATCGACATTCTCTTGCCAGCCCCGCTGAATCTTTCCGTTCGCGATGATGTAGGTAGGGTCAGGGGTGAAGCGCTCGGCGTATGCTTCAGGTCCGAGTTCCCAGCTGTCAAGCATCCGCTGATACTGGTGGCGGATCGCATTTTCTTCTGCGAATGACACCGCGGTGGGAAGGCGACGGTGGTCATTGCAGCGGCCTTACTAGTTGCCTGCGAAGTCAAGGAACGCGTCTCGGTGGACTTGGCACCAGTCGGCGAAGCTGCGGGGTGGACGGCCCAGAACGGTGGCGATGTCGCTCGTGACCTCGGAGTTGAAGGGTTCATGGCTCGAGTGCAGCAGCGCGACGACGGCGTCTGCCAGGTCTGCTGGCATCCCGTACATCACCATCTCGTCGCGGGCGTCGGAGGGTTGAGTCTCGACGTAGGTGAGGTCGAGACCGAGAGCCTTGCCGAGGATGGCGACCTGGCCGGGCGGGCTGAGCGGTTCGGGTCCGGTGAGTTCGTACACCGCACTGCTGTGGCCCGATTCCGTGAGGCAGGCTGCGGCGACGGCTCCGATGTCGCCCGGATCCACGACGGCTGTACGTCCTGTCGGGAACGCGGCGTGCACGGTCTGGTCGTCGGCGATGTTCGGCGCCCAGTTCAGGGCGTTTGACATGAAAGCGGTCGGTCGCAGAAACGTCCAGTCGATCCCGCTGTCTCGGAGCGCCCGTTCGCCTTCGCGGTGCAAAGCGGTGATGGGGTCGTCGGCGCCGTGACCGGCACCCAGCACTGACAGCTTCACGATCCGCTCCACGTTTGCCTTCATGGCAGCGGACGCGAGGCGACGGTCGTGTTGAGCGATGTGAAGGCCGTCAGTGAGGCAGAAAATGGCATTGACGTCGGCGAGGGCTTCGCTGAGGTCGCTGTCGCCGAGGTCGGCGACGATCCGTTCCACACCGATCGGGAAGGAGGCGTCAGGATTTCGGGTGACCGCGCGTACCTGATCTGCGTGCTGCGGAAGTAGTGCGGCAATGACTTCTGTGCCTACTGTCCCGGTGGCTCCGGTAACGAGAATCATGAGTGTTGGTCCTTCGCTGTTGCGTGGGGAATCGGGTCGTCGTCGATTTCGGCGTGGAGGTGGTCGAGCACGGTCTGGCACCATGCGACTTCCGCTTGAAGGCGGAGGGCGGTGTGTTCGAATGTGAGAGATTCTCGGGCCGTGATGTGGGGCCGTGCAATGTCCCACTGGTTCTGCCAGGCGATCGATTCGGCTGCAATTGCGGCCGTTCGACTCTCGAACACTCGGCGCAGATCGATGGGCGACATGCCATGCGCGCTTTGCAGGGCGAGGTCGACGGGGTCGGGCCGCAACTCGGTTGAAGAAAGCACAGCATCCCGCAGCGCCCCAAGTTCTTGCCGACCGTGTTCGGTGATCTCGTACACGGTGCGCTCGGGTCGGTTGCCGACCTTCTCGCTGTGGCAGATTTGGACGGCGCCGTCTGTCGACATCCGCTTCAACGCTGCATAGATCGACACACCGCATCGGCCTCGAGCAGTGCATCCGCGCTGAAGTCGCGGGCCGCCCAGAACGTTCAGTCGAGGCGGTGACGACCCACGCGCTGTCCCGCAGGATGCTCGCCACCGCACCACGCATAATCCCCGCTCCATAACCCGGTCGACGCCCGTGGGGGCGCGCCGCACTGCGGCCCCGATGCGGCACCTCGCAATCCCTCTCGGCGGACTGATTGACGCGGGTGATCGATGTCTCTCGCGCCGGCTCGCTTGTGGCTCGGCGCCGCAAGGCCACGCTGGCTATTACCGAAGCTGGTGGAGTTCATGACGGGGACGCCCAGCGACCGCTGGAGAGGTCGTCGAGGCCGTGGCGGACGAGAGCTTCCAGTTGGCTGATCGAGATCGGCGAGGCGGTGGTGGCTGCCCGCCGAGCGAGATCGACAAAATCCATCATCGAGAGGTAGGGCGCGTTCGGCGACACGCGGATCGTCGCGAGCGCGGCCTGCGCATTGGGATGCTCGACACGCTGCAGCAGCGAACTGGCATAGAACACGGGGATGAGATCCGCGAATGAGCGGCGGGCCGGCATCGCATCAAGTTGAGTCAGCAGGCCGCGTGCCGCTACTCGGGGGTCGAGACTGGCCAGCAGTCGCGAGGCGCTGCCGGGCAGGGTGAGCCGCGTCAACGCCGGGACGTTGGGGATGTCATCGAGTGCGCGACCGGTCAGGCTCAACGCCTGCTCGGGATCCGAAGCGGCGAAACTCCAGGCGGCGCCCAGAAGGCATGAGACCCGGTGAAGCCCGACATCCGATCGGTCGGCAACCTCGAGTGCGAGGGCGACGAGTCCGTGCGGATCCGACTGAGCGTCGGTGAGGCTGAAGTGGTCGAGCGTCGCGATCCCGACGAACATGTCGCGCGTCGACCGGGCCAAACGATGATCCAGGGAGGCCGCCACGCACAGTTCGACAGCCGTGGTGAAGTCGCCGCGCCATGCGAGCGCCAGCCAGCGCATGAGTTGACCGAGACCGGTCGGCTCGGCTGCATCCAGACGTGCGACATCCTCGGTCCACGCAGCGAGCTGCGCAGGGTCTGACGCATGGGCCCCGGACACCGCGAGTGCGCACAATACCGACCGCTTCGCCTTCGGGTTGTCGTGGCAGATATCCAGCAACGGTCGCACGAGGTCGGCCAGATCGTGGCGTCCCAACAGAAAGAACGCAGCGGGCGGACCGCACAGCTGTCGTGCGAGTTCGACGGACTTCGCGCTTGCGGCGAAGATCATCGCGTCGCGCCAGTTCTCGGCCTCACGTTCCATCCGGATGGTGTTGCGCTCGACCGCCGCACTGCAGGGATCCTCGACGGGCAGGTCTGTCAGCGTCGTGACCCACTCGGCGTGCGCCTCCTGGGCTGCGTGCTTGTCATCGTTGGCCTCGAGTTGCTCGAGTCCGAACGCCCGCATCGTCTCCAGCATCCGAAAGCGGAGGCACGCCGGGTCATTGTCGGGCGAGATCATCGACTTGCTCACCAACGAATCGATGTACCTGATCGCCGATTCCTCGTTGGCGGAGATTCGTCTCGCCACGTGCAACAAGGCGTCGAGTTCGAAGCCGTTCGAGAACACCGACATCCAGCGGAACAGGCGTTGCTCGTCGGGCACCAGTAGCCGGTAGGACCAGTCGATCGTGCTGGTCATCGTCGCGTGCCGGTCGGCAGAACGTCGCCGACCACCGTTCAATACCGCCATGCGGCTGTCGAGCGCCTGGATGATCGCGGACATGCCGAGACCGGCGGTCCGCGCGGCGGCGAGTTCGATGGCCAACGGCAGCCCGTCGAGTCGGCGGCACACCAACTCGACGTCCCGATGATCGATGGTGGTGGTGTCGAGCCCTGCGGCATCTGCTCGATCGAGGAACAGGGCCGCACCAGACGTGCTGGGTTCGAGCGGTCGCACCTCGACGACGTGCTCCCCGTCGATCCGGAGCGGTTCGCGGCTCGTTGCGATGACCGACACGTGGCGGGTGCGTGACAAGAGGCCATCGATCGTGTCGGCGGCAGCCTCGATGACGTGTTCGCAGTTGTCGATGATCAGGAGCGTGGGTTCGTGCCCCAGAAGCGCAACAGCGGCGGCGAGCGGATCGGTCACGGCCGAGGCGCCAAGGGTCAGAGCAATGCGTTCGGTCACTTCGTCGGCATCGGCGACGTTGGCGAGTTCGATGAACCACACGCTCGTGAACCTTGGGGCGAGACCCGATGCGGCCTCGAGAGCCAGCCGCGACTTGCCGACTCCACCCACGCCGGTCAGCGTGACCGCACGGTGTTGCTGCGCGAGCGCCACGACATGGGCCACGTCGCGGTCCCGTCCCACCAGCGACGAACGGGTCGTCGGCAGATTGTGGGCGATGCCGTCCGCTCCGGACATCGTCGGCGCACTTGCCGGCAGATCCGGATGCACCACCTGCCAGACGCACTCGGGCTCGGCCACGTCCCGAAGACGATGCGGCCCGAGGTTGACGACGTCGACGTCGCCGGGGCCGGTGCGCACGAGTGCGGCCGACACGTCCGAGAGCAGCACCTGCCCGCCGCGGCCGAGCGACATGATGCGTGCGGCGCGATTGACCGCCCGACCACGGAAATCGTGGCCGACCCGGAAGACCTCGCCGGTGTTGATGCCCATCCGCACCTCGAGCCCCACCGACTGGAAGTGACGCTGTGCGCGTACCGCTGCATCGACTGCACCATCGGCAGACTGGAACGCTGAAGCTACGCCGTCGCCCATCGTGGCGAAGATCTCGCCACCGGAGTCGGAGATCGCGGTGCGCAATACTGCGAAGTGGTCCTCGACACGAGCGTGCATTTCGGGCGACTCCTCCCACAGGCGCGTGGATCCTTCGATGTCGGTGAACAGGAACGTCATGGTTGTGTGCGGTGCCGTCGCCGATGGCTCGGGTTGGAGGGCCGGGCGGCGAATCGGCGGCTCGAACGTTTGCAGCGTGTGGCTGGACATTGTGGTTTCTTCGTTCCTCGTGGCGGTGCGTGGGGGGCTGATCGGCGAATGGTTCGCCAATGCCACAGGGTGCTCCCGCCTACTGCCGCATGACATCGGTATCGCATACCGGTTGTGAGAGTGCCGTGTACCGAATGAGGAATTCCGTGGCTGGCAGACTGGCACATGGTGCTGAGTTGGCCGTTGACTGCGAGGGGTGCGCTCGTCGAGCGAATCGGACGTCTGTATGCCGAGGGCGTCAGCTGCGGCGCGGTGCTCACGGGACCCGCCGGTGTCGGCAAGACGCGACTCGCCCGCGAACTCGTCTCTGCGACGGTCGGTCGTCCGACGGCTTGGGTCGCCGGTCACCCGGCGACGAAGCCGATCCCACTCGGGGCCCTTGCGCACCTCTTGCCGGCGGCACTCACACGTGACGTCGGCATCGATGACGACGACCGTGCCGGCCTGTTCCACCGAGCGCTGCTCGTCCTCACGGAGACCCGAAGCGATCACCGGCTCCTCGTCGTCGTCGACGACGTCGACCAACTCGACGACACCTCCTTGGCGCTGCTGTTGCCTCTCGCACTCGACCGCAGCGTCTTTCTCGTCGCAACGATTCGCAGCCAGCATCCATTGCCGTCGGTGATCGCAACACTCCTGAAGGATGGGCACGTCACCCTCGAGCAGGTTCCTGTACTCGGCGCAGACGAAGTCGCAACGCTGTTGAGCCGCGTGCTCGACGGACCGGTCGACCACGCAACGGTGGGCATGCTGACGACAGCGTCCGGCGGAAACCTGCAGGTGCTGCGTGAACTGGTCCACAGTTCATTGATCCAGGACAGACTGCGGACGAACGATGGGGTCTGGACGCTGTGGGGGATGCCGACCTCGGCGACGCTGGAGGAACTTGTCAGGTCGCAGCTCGCCGAGCTCGACGCCGACGCCGCCGGCGTGCTCGAGTTGTTGTCCGTGGCCGGACCCATGGGGCTGGCTGACGTGGAGTCGGTCGCCGACGGCGCTGTGCTTGTCGCTCTCATCGAGCGCAGCCTGATCGAGGTGTCCGTCGACGATCGCCGGACCCGGGTGTCGCTGAGCCACCCGATGTACGGCGAGATCATTCGCTCACGGCTCAACGTGTTGCGTCGTCGCGAACTGCAGCGTGCGCTCGGGGATCGTTTGGCACAGCACGGGGCTCGACGGCGCGGTGACACCATCCAGCTCGCCCTCTGGAGACTCGAGGGCGGCGGCGAGATCGATGCCGCGCTCCTGGTGAGCGCCGGGAGGCTGGCGCTGCTCAACCGCGATCCGGCGCTCGCCGTGCGGTTGGCGCAGGCCGCAGCGGACCGTGGGAGCATCCAGGACGCAACCCTCTTGACCGTGGAGGCCGCAGTCCTGCGCGCTGACGCCGAGGCACTGGAGGAGGCGGTCGCTCGTGCCTGGCTCGATCCATCGCTCCCCGAACGACATCGGTCGCACCTCGCGCGTCGGCTCGCCACGTCTCGGTTCTGGCGAGGTGATCTCGACGGTGCGCTGGAGGCGGTGGAGTCAGCCGAACGTGTCCTGCGCGAACCGGCCGAGGCGGCGAGTGTCGCGGCGGCGCGCGCACTCCTGCTCGCCAACAACGGCCGACCGCAGGACGCCCTCGACCTCGTCGCGACACTCGCTGACGTCGAGGACCCTCGGGCGAGGATCGAACTGGCGACCGCCAAGAGCACCGCATGCCTCAGCATGGGTCGCTTCACCGAGGCGATCGAGATTGCCCGCGCTGGCGCCGCAGTCCATGCCGAGTTGCCGCCGTGGCTTGCTCGTCGGGGAATGGCCGCCCACCTCATCAACGAGGCTCACGCCCTCGGGTACAGCGGCCGCTTCGCCCAAGCGCGCACGGTTGTCCACGGCGCGCTGGCGAACGCCCGAACCGCAGGTGCGAACGCAGCGGTCGTGTGGTTCGACGTCGTGCTCGGCGAGATCGAACGCGACTCCGGCCACGGGAGTGCCGCGATCGACCACTTCACCGCAGCGACGGAACTCGCGGACACTGCAGGGCAGAAGGCTGCGCTCGTGTGGGCATGGGTTGGCGTCGCACAAGGTCACCTGCTGCTCGGCCGCGCCGAGCCCGCCGCTGCGGCGCTCGCCCGGGCAGATGAGTGCAACAGCCCCGTTGCAACCTCGTGGTCCACGCGCGAACGTGCTCGGGCCTGGTTGATGGCCTGTCGCGGAGACCTCAGCGGGGCCCGCCGACTGATCAGCGAGGTCGCAGAGGAGATTCGACCCGATCGTCTACTCAACTTCGAGGGAGGGCTCATCCACGATCTCGCCCGATTCGGGGATCCCGACGCCGCAGTCGACCGGCTGTCCGAACTGGCCGACCTGATGGACGGGCCGTACATCGGTGCACTAGCGGTTCACGCCCGTGCTGCCGCGACCAGTGATCTCGCGGCTTACGAGCGGGCGGTCGGGACGTTCGAAGCGATGGAGTGCCTGGTGCTCGGTGCCGAGGCTGCGATCGAGGCGGCGGAGTTGCACCGCGGCGCTGGTGATCAACGTGCAGCAGCCGCAATGGCACAACGAGCGCAGCGCCTGATCACACGTGCCGGTGGAGCGCGCACGCCCGGACTGCTGCGAGGCAGTGGCGTGGAGCCCCTCAGCCAGCGCGAGCGGGAAGTCGCCCTGCTGGCTGCGGGCGGTGTCGCCAGCAAGGAGATCGCCGCACGTCTCGTCGTGTCGAAACGAACCGTCGACTCACATCTCGATCGCATCTATCGCAAACTCGGCATCTCGACTCGCGAACAACTGTCGTCAGCACTCTCGAGCGACGAACCCGCCCGAGACGAGTAGGCACGCAGGCGTGCAGAAGTCCATCCACTAAACAGGGCCGAACTTGTACCCGTCCGCCAATGCCGCAATACGGGTCCGTGTCGGGACGTTCTCGACCCGAGCGATCAGCATCGCGCGGTCGATCGCTGCCCTGAAAATGCGAGATCGAGTGCCGAACGTTCGCTGCGCTCATCGATCCACACCTCCGCGCTCACTATCAGCGTTCACGCCACCCGCGCTGACCTCCTCGCTCAGCTCGACTCCCTCCGCGAGGCGACCGCCGCCTACGACGAGGCACTCGCTCGTGCACCCATCGAGGCCACCCGGTAACGCTCTCGGTAACCAGCCCCCACTGATCCACCGATCCACTCGACTGCGGCCCAAGTCGAGCACCCGGTAATCACGACCACTTTCCGCATGTATGCTGATTTGCATGCAGAGTACGAGCGTGAGGATCGATGTCGGAACCCACGACGAACTCAAGCGCCTCGCGGCCGAGTTCGACACGACGGTCGGCAACACCGTCGCTCTCGCCGTTCGGGCGTTGCGCCAAGACCACATCGGTCACCAACTCCAGAGCGAACTCCGCGACGACGAGACCGCCTGGCTCGATGCAGAGCTCGGGTGACATCGTCAATCTCGATCTCGGACAACCCGAGGGGCGCGAAGCCGGCTACCTCCATCCGGCCGTCGTCGTCACCGCGCAACGCATCCTCGACGCCTCACCGACGGTGATCCAGGTTGTGCCGCTGACGAGCACGATTCGAGCCTTTCACACCGAGGTCGTCATCGAGCCGGACCCGGCCAACGGTCTCGAGCAGTCATCGGCTGCGCAGTGCCAACACGTCCGCGCCGTTTCACCGGCACGGGTCGTCGACACACTCGGCAACGTCGGACCACTGGCGTTGGCGCAGATCCGAGAGACGGTCGCCGTCATCATCGACCTGCCCTGAGCCCTCGATCTGCTCTCCACGACGACGATGCATCGCCCCACTTCGCCACCCGTAATCACGACCTCCTGAAAGGGCAACGCGCTGCAGTCCGGCCCGCGCCGCGCACCCGATGTTCACTGCGCCGTGCCCCGGCCCAACAAGACGGAGGAGCGCAGATCGACTGGCAGATCTGTGCGGGCTGCTGCCTATGTCGTCCCGACCCCGAGCGCTGGTCCGTACGCAACGACGCTGTCCTCTCGGCCATTCTTGAATCGCTTCATCACCAGTTGAACCGGCCAGATCACCGAACCGTCGTCGAGCACGAGGCTCACGTTGATCTCCACCGACTGATCGAGTTCGTCCCCCTTCCAGGTCCCGCCGGCATCTCGGCGAATCACCTCGCCCACGTAGCTCCCAAGTCCGAAGATGCGCTGGCCGAGTCCCTCACTCAGGAATCCGCGTTTGAGCGGTTTGCCCTTGCGTGTCTGTTCGTCGAAGAAGCGGTCGATGTCGTGCAACGACGCAGGCGAG
Organism: Ilumatobacteraceae bacterium; assembly: GCA_963828415.1. Taxonomy (GTDB): domain Bacteria; phylum Actinomycetota; class Acidimicrobiia; order Acidimicrobiales; family Ilumatobacteraceae; genus Sva-07. The sequence continues at coordinate 422,023 of CAWHEI010000003.1, read as the reverse complement.
AAGTCACCCGGTAGCCCGAACTCGAAAGAGCCGTCGCAATCCACGAGGCGGAAGCCAGTACGTCATCCGTGTGTCGCAGGTTCGATCCCTGCCAGGGGCGCCATCCGATCGGCGCGAATAAGCGGCGGGCCGATCGGGCCCCGAGGCCGCACGGTTCGCATGATACCGCTCGCCCAATTGTCCGTTGGGTTGCGCGATCGCCGAGCGGGTAGACGGGAGTCCCGCTCGCCACTGTTCTCAGTCGAGTTGCTCGTCGGGCCAATCGAGATCGAGCTCGATGCCGATCAGCACAACGCTGTCGTCGCTGACGAGCTGCCCGACGACCACCGATGCTGCGACGAGGGTGCCACCGACGACCAAGACCCGATAGTCGACACGAACGGTGCGGCGACGTCACCGGTCCGGTGTCGTGGCGTCTTGGTTCGAAGCGATGTGCGATTCGATCTTGCGCCGAGTCCGTTCCAGGAGTTCTGGCGACACCTTGCTGAGGTCGGTTTCGAATCCGGCGCGCACGATCGACTGACGCTCGTTCGGACTCATCTTCTCCAGCTCCTCAGCTGACCAGATCTTCGATGCGCCCATGTCCACCCGGTACCAAGCCGGACCTCCGGTCCGAGGATCACGGACAGGAAGGGGGTTCAGCCTCGTCGAAGCGACGGCACGCGGGATCGGTGACGAACTCAGACGTGCCGACGTCGGTCATCGTGTCGGCATGCGGGACTCGAGAAACGTGAGCGCGAGCCCGATCTCTTCCACGCGACGCTCGTTGTCGTATGACGCGTGTCCGGTGTCCTTGCGGACATAGACCACGTCGTGCTCTCGCTCGCGCAGCCGGTCGACGTAGGTGTCGGTGGCCCGCGGAGGACAGCGAGGATCGTTCGCGCCGGCGGTGATCAACACCGGCGAGCGAACGGCGTCGACGTAGGTGAGCGGTGACGCTGCCCGATACTCGTCGGGCATCTCGTCGAGCGTGCCCCCAAACAGCACGTGGTCGTACGCCGTCATGAACGCCGGCTGGTCCTCCTGACTCATGGCGAAGTCGGCCAGCGGCACGAACGCGATGCCCGCCGACCAACGGTCGGGTTCGACGCCGAGCGCGAACAGCGCCACATAGCCACCCCACGAGCCGCCGACCATGGCGACATTGGCGGGATCGATGATCCCGTCGGCTTCCAACGAGTCGCGCACCGCGCCGATGTCCTCCATCTCGATGGCGCCGAGCCGAGCGACCAGCGCGTCGCGCCATGCCCTCCCGTATCCGGTGGAACCGCGGTAGTTGACTCGCACCACGGCGTAGCCGGCATCGACAAGCGCCGCCGTCAGCGGTAGGTACTCGTCGAGGTCCTGGACAGTCGGTCCGCCGTGCACGACGAAGACGGTCGGAAACGGTGCGCTGCCAACGTCCGGCCGTTGCAGAAAGGCGTGCACGCGGCCTGCAGGTCCATTCCCGTAGACGTCCTCCGCCGGGACGGACGGCGCCGGGGGCTCACCGTCGAACACGACGATCGGTTCGCCACCGATCTCGACGATCCGAGGTGGCTCGACAGAGGACTCGACGAGCGCATGGACCGTGCCGTCGTCCCGCGCCGAATACTCGTCGACGACACCGCAAGGTGCGTCAAGGCGGTCCAACGAACCGGAGCCCAGATCGAGTTTGTACAGCACGTCGCGGCCGTCGAGCGACGACACGAGCAGCAGCCCGCTGGCGTCGGGCAACCAAATTCCACGCACATCGCCGTCGAGGTCGACGACCACTTCCTGCACGGCGTCGGTGTCGGGCGACCAGATCAGCAAGCCCTTGCGATCGTGGCGCGAATGGGTCGCGAGCAGGCGCCGATCTCGCGCCGGCGAGAAGGCGATCGGAGTCACGCCGAGGCCCTGGTCGTCGAGTTCCGCGACGATCCGGCCGTCGGAGAGATCGACGATTCGCACGATCGGGTGGAACAAGTCGCCGTCCGGTGGGTGGCTGATCGCTGCGACGTCGTCGTCGGCGTCGAGCAACCTGGCGTGCTCCGGGGAGCGGTACACGACCCCACCGAGGCCATCGGCCGACGCCACGGCAAGTTCGAATCCGTCGTCGACGTCCCGCCCGACGACGGCGCCTCCGCCGCGCCGGGTCACGATGCCCTTTTCGTACGCAGGCGCGAGATCTGCCAAGAAGAGCGATTCCTCACCGCCGCTGAACGGCTGGCGTCGCCAACGCCCCAGCTCGTCACCGTCGTGGTCGTCGAACCAGAACACGTCGCTGCCATCGGGAGCGATCGCGCAACCGATCGTGCCTTGCGGGCGATCGGTGACCTGGCGCAACTGCGCCGGACGCGAGGATGCGTCGAACGCATACACCTCGAATCGCCCGTTCGGGTTTGCGAGGAGCACACCGCGTTCTCGGTCCTGCGCCCAAGCGACCGAGGGACCGAGGAGGCTCCACGACTTGATCTGCGGTGCGAGGAGGCGCTGTTGCCAGCGCGCCATGGTCGAGCTCATCCGAAGGAGTCTTCCATGCAGGAGGTCGGGCCCTCGCGAAGGACCGAAGACGTCGACCCACCGCATAGCGACCGCACAGAATCCCGCCGTCCGGCCGGAGAGGACCACATCGCGGTCCAAGCGTGACGCCGCACTTCACCGGCATATTCGCCCAAACGTGGCGACCGGCTCAATCGATACTCACAGCGAGATCATCCCCTGTGCTCAACTTGGGGTCCGCTGCCGTCCGTCATCGATCGCAGCCACACTTGAAACGTTGGCGTTTCGTTTCGAGGATGGTCGCTACGGTGTCGGCATGATGATGACGGTGATGGCCCGTGTCCGGGCGACTCCCAACCGAGCGCGACACGAGGCGTCGCGAATTCGGTCAGAACTTTCTCGTTGATCAACAGGTCATCGAACGGTTCATTCGTTCGCTCGGCCTTCGCGCTGGCGAACTCGTCGTCGATCTCGGCGCCGGCACGGGTGCGCTCACGCGTCCGCTGCTCGACGCCGGCGTCGAGGTGTGGGCGGTGGAGCGCGATCCAGTCTGGTCGAGACGCCTGCGCCGCAGCGTCGAGAGTTGGGGCGCGCATGGCAATTCTCGCGTCATCGAAGCAGACCTCCGTCGACTGCGCCTACCGCGGACGCCGTTTCGGATTGTCGCGAACCCGCCGTTCGGGCTCACCACCGAGATTCTCACCAGACTCCTCGACACCCCGGACCGTGGTCCTGATCGCATCGACCTGATCGTGCAGCGCGAGGTTGCAGTGAAACACAGCCGTCTACCGCCGGCGTCGCTTCGCACGGCAGCGTGGGCACCGTGGTGGGAGTTTCACCTGGGCACGACCATCGACCGAGGAGCGTTCCGGCCACGACCGCGCGTCGATGCAGCGGTTCTCACGATCGTTCGACGGGACTCGCCAGTTCTGCCAACGTGGCTGGCACCACAACTACGCGAGCTGTTGCGACCGGCGTGGACGAACTGAGCTCGCCTACGTCGGATGCCTCTTGGGTGCTCGATATCGCCGCCCAAGAATCAATCTCGGGTCCCTCGATTGCCCGCACGTATCGGCCGAAGTCTCGCGCCGCGAATCACGCTCGTCCTTCCCGGCTGCCTGGATTCTGTTGTCGGTATTCACGACCAGCGCGGCGAAATCGTGATCCACGCGATGGCGCTACGGCCCAGGTATCGATCCGGAACTCAAGGACCAACTGTTGCTTCGTGCCGAGCAGGATCACACGTCACCGTCGGATGTGATTCGAGAAGCGCTTCGCCGATACCTCCAACCAAGCTGACAGTCCGAACGCCGCTCGGCATCTCACACGTACTGGAGAGCAGTCATCAAACCCGGGGCGCTTCGAAGCTCTGCCGGGTGCGGTTCGGGGGTGGGCGTCGGTCGTAGCATCCGGCTGATGCAGGTCGTGGCGACGTCAGCCCAGCCGATGCTCCAGTACGACGTGACGGCCACCGAAGGGTCGGCGCGCCGGGTGACGATGTTCACCGGGACTGTCGAGCTGGTGCCGCCCGACAGTGGACGTCGGTTCCGGGTTCTGACGAGCGACCCGGACGGGACGCCAGTGGGTTTCTACGTGGCCGATCCGCTACCGATCCCGATCGAGGGGTCTGTCGTCGTGGCCGAGGCGTGGGTTGCCCGGATGCCGATCTCGACCGGTGCGGAGAACACGTTCCGCTACGGCATCGTCGAGGTGATCGGCACCCTGGTCCCCGGTGACGACCAGCCCGGTGTCGGGTGGCCCCATGTGCAGGGACGGTTGTTCGGTGGTGACCTCACGATGACCATCGCGTATCGGGTGACGGTGATGTCGCCGGCGTGAACCGGTGGCACCGGGTTTGACAGACTTCGCCGATGCGGGTTCGGACACTGCTGATGGTCGGTGGGGTGGTCGGCTTCATCGGAGCCGCGGTTGGGGTACTGGTCCATTCGTCGTCCGGTGCCGAGAGTCCGAATGAGGCGGTGTTCATCGTCGCTGGGCTGTCGATCGTGGTGGCGCTCGCCGGCGTCGGTTTCGTGGCGGGCTGGTTCGGGCGCGAACGCGACGACTTCATCATCGTCGCGGCCGGCGCGGGGATCGTGGCGGCGGTTGCGTTGGTGATTGCATCGCTGCTGTACGGGGAGATCGCGATCGCGTCGGTGGTGTTGGCGGTCGGTGTCGCGATCGCAGGTGGGGCTGTGGGCGCGGCCATGTGGTGGATCGGCGACTTGATCTGCGACGCGCGAGACCTGCCGACATCGCACCGCCTCGTCGCACCCGCGTACGCCGAGGACCACCCCGGATACCCGCTGTGGACCACCGATGCCGGCCCGACGATTCGCACGACACTCGATCAACTCGCCGAGCGGGCCGCTCCGGGAGAACCGGTCGACGGGCGCGCCGTCGGCATCGTTCTCGGGTTGCCGCGTGACGTCCCCGTAGTGGTGCTGCTGGCCGACGACCGACTGCTGCTCCAACCTGTCGACATCAACGGCGCCGCCCACGGCTACTCCCGCGAACTGGGCTCGGCCGACATTGCTGCGGTATCGATGCGCAGTGTGCGACCCGACGGCACCGCTCGCCAGATCAACGCCTACGACGACGTGATCACCATCACCTCGGTCGACGGTTCGCGCACCCGGCTCCGCCTGCCCTACGGCAGCCGCGGCGTCGGCACGAGCACCGGCGGACCCGACGTGATCCGGCGCTGGCTGACGGCATGATCAGGCATTGATCGTCGATCGTCGTCGACGTACATTTCGCCGATGTCCAAGGGCCCATCCCCCGTGAAGATCACCGCAGCGAACATCGACGCCGCCATCGCCTTCGCGGAACCGATTCCCGAGTCGGCGTCGGCGTCGTATCAGGTGACGACGCTCGAGTTCTCCGCCAAGGAACCGTCACGCTTCGCCAAGATGTTCAACGGCGGCGACGGCATCACGGTGACCGTCGATCCCTCACCCGTCGAGGGCGGAGCGTTCCTGTGGTCCACTCAGGTCCGGTTCCCGAGAGGCACCGACATCGAGCGCGAGTTCGACCGTGCCGGGGTGGACTGGCCGGTGTGGTGGGCGATCCCGGACATGACCCACCTCGTCGAGAAGGCCCGCATCGTCGACTTCGTCGGCTTCGCCTGGCCCGAACTCGCACTGCCCTGGTTCGTGCGACTCCACGCCGCCGCCACCGGTGTCGACGCGCTCGCCCCGGTCGTGGTGACACGCAACGTGAAATCCCCGATGCGCCCCGAACACCACGACATCGAAGATCTCGATGACCTCATCGACGAAGTCCAGGAATCGACACTGAGCGACGCGTTCAAACAGCAGGCATACGGCGAGTGGCAGACCCGAGCAGCCGAACACCCCGACTGACACCACCACCCGAACCGGCCGCAACACCCCCACGACATCGAGCGCGCGACCGCCCAGACACCAGCGAGGCGTTCCGGTCCACCCACCCATGATCGCGACCCAGAACGCTGCGGTCCGCACTGCAGTGGCGGCGCATTGTGCGACTCTGAGCACGATCAGCCCACCGCATGATCACCCTCAGCAGGAATCGTCCGGTTGAGACCGGCAACTGAGACGGCTCGCTGTGGATCGCCGCCATGGCGCGGCCTGAGAGCACCCGAAAACGCGAACGCCGTACTCCGCCAAACAACCACGACAGTCCGACCCAGTCTCGCGTCACGTAAACACCTGACCGGCCGGGCGTTGCGGGGTTCAGCGAGCGGTCGTGGGCACCGCTGGTTCAGATCGCAAGTCGGGCAGTCGGATGGCAGTCTACGATGCCACCATGCGTCTGTGCCCGATGCTGCAGGTGGGCGATGTTGTCGCTGCGAGCCGGTGGTATCAGGATGCGCTCGGGTTGATGTCGGGTCACGGCGGTGAAGAGTTCGAGATGTTGTTCTCTGGTGACAACTTGGTGCTCCAGCTCCACCGCCTCGATGCCCACGAGCACGGATTTCTTCAGCCGGACGAGTCCGACGTCCGCGGCGCTGGCGTGTCGCTGTGGTTCGAGACATCGGATCGGTCTGCGTTCGAGGCGCTGTTCGAACGCGCTGACTTGTCGGGCGCGACCATCGTCGAGAGGCCTCACTGGAATCCGCTGGCTCACCACCACGAGGCGACGTTGATCGATGCCGAGGGGTACATCGTGGTGATCCACAGCCCATTCGAAGCGGACGGCTGATCTGGCCAGTCTGTGCTCCGGCTTGCGGGAGATGCGCACCGATGCCGCACACTTCGACACGCAGAATCCCGCGGAGCGGACTCACGCACGCGTGCGAGTCCGGCGCTTGTGCAGTGCTCGATATTCGCAGTCGTTTGGATTCTGCGAGGCGTTGACGGACTGGCCGTATCGCTGGCGTGCTGCTTCGCCCGAGATGCCCACCATGGCCCCGATCGATGCCCAGGAGTGCCCGTCGTGACGGGCGCGAACGACGGCTTCGCCGAGTGCGCGTTCTGCATCGGCGCGGGCAACGAACGCTTCTCGGAAGAGACGTAGCTCGGTTGCCTCGTGGATGTCGTCGCCGGGCTCGTGAGTTTCGAAGCGGGCGGCGAGTTCGTCGGCGTGGTCGAGGATTTCTTGGGTGGTTCGGGGCAGAGCCGGTACGAGCTCGAGGTCGAACGGGACCGACTCTCGGAAGACCTCGACCAGATCGAACCCCTCGCCATCGCGTAGAGCCACCTCGACCCATCTCACGATGAGTCGTTCGGGCCCCGCGCACTTCTGTACACACGATCACACTCGAAGGCCCGATCGTCAGTGACCAACAGCGGCTCTTGCGCGAGATCTGATGATGTGACAATCCCGGCGGCGACGCCGTCGTTGCCTTGACGCGAGCAGAGATGGTCCCGTCTCGCGGGAGGCAGGGTCACCCGTTGTTCGACGCGGGGCTCCTGCCTGTTTCATTTGCCGTGGTCCGTCGACACTGGACAGCGCGCTCGGATTGGGTCACGCACGTGGGCTCCTGGCGGTGAAGACCGCTTTGTCTAGGCGTCAGCAAACATCCGGATGCTCGCCACCTGTACGCCGTCGCGGACCTGAGTCTCGGCAGCCTCGGGCGTGGCGAGTTCGGACTGCAGCGCCTGCATGTCGGGTGCCTCCACCAAGAGGGCGACCGTCGTGCCGTTGCCGGCCGGGTTGCGGAACGGGGTGGCCTTCATACCTCGCGACTCGAAGAAGGCGGGGCGGTCCGCCGAGGCGAACCAGTGGTCGACGTCGTCGACCTCGAGGATGGCGATGAACTGCATGTGTGGCACCTTTCGGCTCTGTCGTACACCCGGTCCTTCCGGGCAATCACATGGTGCGCTTTCGGCTCCGTGCGCCGCATCGGGGAATCCCCCATCCGAACCCATCGCCGCCCCCATTGACTTGTCAGCGGTTGAGCCTGGCCGCTCTGGCAGCGGCGAATGCCACGAGCGCTACGCGTCCGTCGAGGCCCAACTTCACGGTGAGGTTCGAGATGTGGCGCTCGACGGTCTTCGGGGACAGGAACAACTGCGCCGCGATGTCCTTCGTGGATTCGGCGGCCGCGAGTCGTTCGAGCACCTCGACTTCGCGGGCGGTGATCCCTGCAGCGCGGAGGTCGGTCGGAACGTCGTGTCTGGGCTCGCGTCGGCGCCGCGGAGCCGCGGCTCCCGCTCTGGTGAGCATCGCTCGACACGTTGCCGCGAGCTGGTTGGGTCCGTGTTGCTCGAAGTAGATCACTGCGTCTCGGAGCCAGGAGATGGGGTCGCCCCACTCGTCGGCCAGTGCCGTCTCGGCGATCAATCGGCGCGCGTGGTGTTGGAACCAGGTGAGCGGCGTCACGGCGCCGTCGCCGTCGGCCATGTACTCCGCTGCGGCAAGGTGATCGCCGTCGCGGCCGGCCATCACGGCGAGCGCGTACGAGCAGTAGGCCTTGTTCGCGACGAGGGTGAACGCCGGCGATGCTTCGAGGTCGGCGATCATCGTGGGGGTGCCCCGTTGCTCGATGACGCGGAGAAGAGTCCACAGGCCTCGCTCCGGTCCGCCGATGGCCGCGGCGTCACCCAAGCGGCCCATGGCCAGATCCAGTGCCGACGAGACTTGGGCGAGGTCGTCGCGCTCGAGCGAGAGGCACACGCGTGCCATCGCACATGCGGCCGCGACATCAGCATGTCGGGCGCTCACCTCGAGTGCTGCGGCGATCTTCGCCTCCATTCGCTCGCGGTCGCCGCGCTGGCCTGCGGCTGCAGCACTGGCCGCGAGTGCAATGCCATGGAGCACGTCGAGGTGGAGCTTGCCTGCGAGCTCGGCGCACCGGTCGGCCGCGACATCCACATCGTCGGGAAGCCATCGATCCCGGGCGGTCCATGCGAGAAAGTTGTCGAGATGCGCGGCATCGACGAGCGCTCCGACGCCGGACGCGCGTTCGCGCACCGCCAGGAGCCGGTCGACAGGGAGGAGGTTCCAACAGTCGAGTGAGGCTCGTTCCATTTCGCCCCGCAGCGCCAGCGTGGTGAAGCCGTGGTCACGGCCGATGGCGATCACCCGATCGAACGCGGCAGCCGGGTCGCTCCCGTCGATCATGCGGTCGCAGCGTCCGATCACCAGCCATGCCTCGCCGACGAGTCGATGGTCACCGTCGAGTTCAGCTTGCAGTGCCGCCGACTCGGCGCGGGCGCGGGCATCGGCGAACCGGCCGCGTCCGACGGCGATTTCCGCGGCGGTGAGGTCGATCAGGGCATTCGGTGAGTCGTGTGTCGTCGCAGCGGTCCGAAGTGCCCAGTCGAGGTGCGCCGCGGCTTCGTCCCAGCGGCCGGCGGCGGTGGCAGCTCGCGCGAGCTCGAGCTGCGCATGCATCTCGTCGAACGGTGTGGCTGACGATGCCAGCAGCCGGGTGCCGACCTCCAACGCCTGGTCGACGTGACCGCTCGCTCTCAGCACCTGGACGAGCACTCGGCCGATCGCGTGCCAGATGGCTTGGCTCGGGTCGGTCACCGCCCACGCGCGCTCGAGCATCAGTACGCTGCTCGACATCGCGCCCGTCTCGTACGCTCGCCGGCCGGCCAACAGCCAGAGTTCGGCGGCGCGCAGATGGTCGTCGATCACTTCGGCGAGCGAGGCCGCCAGCTCGCACAGCTCGCCCGGGAAGTCGGGATGGTGGCGCTCGATCGCGTCGAACGCGCGGCGAGACACATCGATCAGCTCGGTTGGCAGCAACAGGCCGAGCACCGCGTCGCGTGTGAGCGCGTGTCGGAAGACGAACTGCCGATCGTCGGCGGGGTCGGTGGTGACCAGCTGCTGATCGATGCCCAGTCGCAGGGCAGTGATCGTCGTGTCGCCCGACAGTTCGGTGACCACCCGCAGCAGGCCGGGGTCGATCCGTGGCCCGAGGACCGCCGCTGCAGACAGCAGTCGAGCGGCATCTTCGGGGAGCGCTGCCATGCGCCGGCGGACCAGTTCGACGAAGCGCGGTGGGACCGACGGCACGCCGCCGCGCGCAACCCTCCAACCTTGCGCGTCGAGCACGATCGAGCCCGTGTCCACCGCCGACGCCATCAGCTCCTCGACGAGGAACGGCAGGCCATCGGAGAAGTCGCGTACCTGCACTTCGATGTCCGCGGGGAGTTCTCGCCCGCCGAGACACAGCCGGGCCATGGCCATCGTCTCGTCGATCGTCAACCGCTGCAACTCGATCAGGCGCGCGCTGCGGCGCCCCATGAGCTCGGTCACCACGCGCAACGCCGGGGTTCCCACATCGGGACGCAGCGTGACCACACACAGCACACGCGTACTCGTCAGGTTGTCGCCGAGGTACTCGACCACTGCTGCCGTGTCCGGGTCCCCCCAGTGCAGGTCCTCCAGGATCAGCACGCACCCCGTCTCGCCGGCAATGCCGGTGAGGAGTCGAACAAGCGCTTCTGCCAGCTCCATCGGCGACGCTCGGTACGGTTCTTCGCCCGGCACACGCCACTCGGGCACCAGCAGCGCCAAGGTGGAGCGATGACGTTCCAGCTCCGGATGAGCGTCGGTCCCGTCTTGCCGAAAGTACCCCGACAGCGCCTCGAACAATGCTCGGAACGGCGTCGCCGCCCCGATCTCGACCGCCCGACCGACCAGCACCCACATCCCACCTGCACGAGCATGTTCGGCAAGATCACGTGCGAGACGCGTCTTGCCGATGCCGACTTCGCCCACCACCGCGACGAGCCCGCCACGACCGACCGCGCTGTCGTCGAGACGTTGCATCAGCTGCGACCACTCGCCGTCGCGCCCGACGATCGACGGACAGACGACCTCGGTCACCGCATCAGTATTGCCCAACCCCGCAGCGTCGGTCGTTGGGAGCGCATCGCATACCCCAACAGGCGCTCGGGTGTGGTGAACGGTGAATCCAGCGTCCGAGTGCCGGTGAGCTTGGAGTTGTCGTCCTGAGCGTTGATGGTTGTCCCGGTGCGGAGCTCGCTCTGCTCTGCGGCCCGGCTGTTGGCTGACGTCCCGAGGTTGGCCCGCCCCGCGTTGTCGTTGCGTTGGAGTCGGGTGGATTGGCGTCAGGATGGCGTAAAGGTGCTTGCGGCGAACGTCCGCCGGTGCGTGGATGGAGGTCATGGATGACGTGATCTTCGTGGCCCTGTTCGTCGGCATGATGCTGCTGGCGTTCGGCTACGTCCGACTGTGCGAGCGAATCGTCGGCGACGACTCCACGGAGGAGCTGCGGTGATCGCCGCGGCATACGACAACTGGGTCGGCCTGGCGCTCGGCATCGCGCTCGTGGTGTTGATGGCCGCCGTGCTGATCCTTCCCGAGCGGTTCTGATGTCTGCGGCAGCCTGGGTTCATCTCTTGTTGATCGTTGGCATCCTGGCGATCCTCGTCCCGGTGACCGGTCGGTACTTGGCGGCCGTGTACGGGGGAGGAGCGGCGCCAGGCGACCGGGTCTTCGGTCGCGTCGACCGGCTCGTGTACCGCATCTGTGGCATCGACGAGTCGAGTGAGCAGCGTTGGACCGGCTATCTGCGCTCGCTGCTCGCGTTCAGCCTGGTCGGGTTCGTCGCGCTCTATGCGATCCTGCGGTTCCAGGGGACCCTGCCCGGCAACCCCGTCGAGCTGGGTGCGGTGCCGGCGGCGCTGGCGTTCAACACGACGGTCAGCTTCGTGACCAACACGAACTGGCAGGCCTACGGTGGCGAGACCACGCTGAGCTACTTCAGCCAGATGGTCGGGCTCACCGTGCAGAACTTCGTGTCGGCTGCGGCGGGAATGGCCGTCGCGGTTGCGATCATCCGGGGCGTCGCCCGTGCGCGGTCTGCGACGATCGGCAACTTCTGGGTCGACCTGACGCGCACGATCACCCGGGTACTCGTCCCGATGGCCCTCGTCGGCGCCGTGCTGTTGGTCGGCACCGGCGTCGTGCAGAACTTCACCGGGTCGACGGCAGCCACCACACTGGAAGGTGCGACGCAGCAGATCCCGGGCGGACCAGCGGCATCGCAGGTGTCGATCAAGCAGCTCGGCACGAACGGAGGCGGCTTCTTCAACGTCAACTCGGCGCACCCGTTCGAGAACCCCACACCATGGTCGAACCTGGTCGAGATGGTGATGATCCTGCTGATCCCGCTCGCGTTCCCGATCGCTTACGGACGCCTCGTCGCCGACCGTCGCCAAGGGCGGTTGCTGCTCGGCGTGATGGTCGCGATCCTGCTGACGGCGACCGGGGTCGCCGCGCTCGCCGAGTCATCGGGCAACCCGGCCTTGACCGAGCTGGGTGTCGACCAGTCGATCTCTGCGTCCCAAGGTGGAGGCAACCTCGAGGGCAAGGAGGTGCGGTTCGGATCGGCGGCGTCGGGGTTCTGGGCGGCGGCGACGACCAATACGTCGAACGGGTCGGTGAACTCGATGCACGACTCGTTCACGCCGCTCGGCGGTGGCGTCGCCTTGTTGTCGATGTTCTTCGGCGAGATCAGCCCGGGCGGTGTCGGCGTGGGGTTCATGGGGTTGTTCGTCTATGCGCTGCTGGCGGTGTTCGTCGCCGGCCTGATGGTCGGGCGTACGCCGGAGTACCTCGGCAAGAAGATCCAAGTGGCCGAGATGAAGCTGATGATGCTGTACCTGCTGGCGATGCCGGTCGTGGTTCTGGCGTTCTCGGCGGTGTCGGTCGTCTGGTCGTCTGCTCGCGAGTCGATCCAGGACCCGGGCCCGCACGGTCTCACCGAAGTCCTCTACGCGTTCGGATCCGGCGGCAACAACAACGGGTCCGCGTTCGCCGGCTTCGGTGCGGACACGCCGTGGTTCAACGGGTCGATCGGGGTGGCGATGATCGTGGGGCGGTTCTTCCTGATCATCCCCGCCGTGGCGCTGGCCGGTTCGCTGGCGGCCAAACCGAAGGTGCCCGAGTCGGCCGGCACGTTGCCGACGCACGGTCCGCTGTTCGGCGGGTTGGTCGTCGGCGTGGTGCTGATCATCGCCGGGCTGACGTTCTTCCCAGCGCTGGCGCTGGGTCCGATCATCGAGCAGCTGTCGATCTGATTTGGGTGATGAGGTGCGTGACGAGATGAGTGACGAGACGACGATGACCCGTGAACCGGTGGTCCGCCCGCCGGGCGAGAGCGCCCGCGACCGGCACCCGCTGCCGAGGCGATCGATCTTCGATCGGACCATCGTCGGTCCGGCGATGCTGGATGCGGTCCGCAAGCTCGACCCGCGCACCTTGATCCGCAACCCGGTGATCTTCATCGTGGAGGTGGGCAGCGTGCTCACCACACTGATCTTCTTCCGTGACCTGGGCGACGACGCGTCGGCGGACGTGTTCAACGGGCTGATCGCGCTGTTCTTGTGGTTCACGGTCCTGTTCGCGAACTTCGCGGAGGCGATGGCAGAAGGCCGCGGCAAAGCGCAGGCGGCGACACTTCGCCAGGCCCAGACCGAGACGGTCGCCCGGCGTCGCCGCAGCGACGGCACGATCGAGGAGGTGGCATCGGCGTCCTTGCACGTCGGCGACCTGTGCATCGTCACCGCCGGTGAGATCATCCCGGGCGACGGCGACATCGTCGAGGGCATCGCCACCATCGACGAATCCGCGATCACCGGCGAGTCGGCACCCGTCGTGCGCGAGTCGGGTGGCGACCGCTCGGCAGTCACCGGGGGAACCAGTGTGCTGTCCGACGAGATCGTGGTGCGCATCACCGCCGAGCCCGGTTCGACGTTCATCGATCGCATGATCGCGCTCGTCGAGGGAGCAGAGCGCCAGCGCACCCCCAACGAACTTGCTCTGTCGATCCTGCTCACGGGGCTGACGATCGTGTTCATCGTGGTGGTCGTCACGCTGCAACCGCTGGCGATCTACTCCGGCGCCGAGCAGCAGGTCGTCGTGATGGTGGCGCTGCTCGTGGCGTTGATCCCCACGACGATCGGTGGGTTGCTGTCGGCGATCGGCATCGCCGGCATGGACCGACTGGTGCAACGCAACGTGCTCGCGATGAGCGGGCGGGCCGTCGAAGCCGCCGGCGACGTGACGACGCTGCTGCTCGACAAGACCGGGACGATCACCTACGGAAACCGTCGCGCGGTCGCGTTGATCCCGGTCCATGGCGTGAGGGACGACGACCTCGCCGATGCAGCCCTCGTCGCGAGCGCAGCGGACGAGACGCCGGAAGGACGCTCGATCGTCGAACTCGCCACCGAGCAGATCGGCCGGTCTCCGGAGCCGCTGCCGGGCGACTCCGTCCTGGTCGAGTTCACTGCGCAGACGCGAATGTCCGGCGTCGACCTGCCGGACGGGCGCGAGCTGCGCAAGGGTGCGGCCGACACGATGCGCCGCCATGTCGAAGGGCTGGGCGGATCGGTTCCGCCCGAGCTGGTGGCGGTGGTCGACGAGATCTCGCGGTCGGGCGGGACGCCGCTGGTGGTGGCAGATCGTGAGCGGGTCCTCGGTGTCGTGCATCTCAAGGATGTGATCAAGGAGGGGCTGGTCGACCGGTTCGCCGAACTGCGCGCGATGGGGATCCGCACCGTCATGATCACGGGCGACAACCCGCTCACCGCGGCAGCGATCGCCGCGGAGGCAGGCGTCGACGACTACCTCGCCGAAGCGACGCCCGAAGACAAGCTGGCACTCATCCGTCGAGAGCAGGCAGGGGGTCGGCTGGTCGCCATGACGGGCGACGGCACGAACGACGCCCCCGCGCTCGCCCAGGCGGATGTGGGCGTGGCAATGAACACGGGAACGCAGGCGGCGAAGGAGGCGGGCAACATGGTCGATCTCGACTCGGACCCGACGAAGCTGATCGCCGTCGTCGAGATCGGCAAACAGCTGCTCGTCACCCGCGGAGCGCTGACGACGTTCTCGATCGCCAACGACGTGGCCAAGTACTTCGCGATCATTCCGGCGATGTTCGTCGGCGTGCTCCCGGCGCTCGACGAGCTGAACGTGATGCGGCTGGACTCGCCACGCTCGGCGATCCTGTCGGCGATCATCTTCAACGCGTTGATCATCGTGGCCCTGGTGCCGCTCGCGCTGCGCGGCGTGCGATTCGTCGCCGCGAGCGCCGCCGAGGTGTTGCGCCGCAATCTGCTCGTCTACGGCGTCGGAGGGCTGGTCGCCCCGTTCGTCGGCATCAAGATCATCGACGTCATCGTCTCGACACTGGGGGTCTCGTGATGCGTTCCGGTCTGTTCGGTCAGCTGTGGGCCGGTGTCCGTATGGTTGCGGTGATGACCCTCGGTCTCGGCGTGGTGTATCCGCTGGCGATCACGGCGTTCGCGCAGGTCGTCGCCGGTGACCGCGCCGATGGGCAGCTCGTCAGCGTCGACGGCGAGGTCGTCGGATCGCGGCTGCTCGCCCAGGAGTTCACGCAGCCGCAGTACTTCCACCCGCGGCCCAGCGCAGCCGCGTACGACGCGTCGGCAAGCGCGGGGTCGAACCTCGGTCCGACGAATCCGGAGTTGCTCGACACCGTCGCCGAACGGGTCGAGGCGTATCGCGACCTCAACGGGCTCCCCGACAGCGCCGCGGTTCCGGTCGACGCCGTCACCGCGTCGGGGTCGGGGCTCGATCCCCACATCTCCCCGGCCAACGCCCGGCTCCAGGCCGCACGCGTCGCGGAGGCCCGTTCGCTCGACGTCGACGCCGTGGTCGATCTGGTCGGCGAGCACACCGAGGGCCGGCCGCTCGGAATCCTCGGCGACGACGCCGTCAACGTGATCGAGCTCAACATGGCGCTCGACCGCATCGGGGAGAGCCCATGACGACGACGTCACCGGCATCGTCGCGCGGGCGCCTGCGCGTGTACCTCGGCGCCGCGCCCGGCGTCGGCAAGACCTACAAGATGCTGGAGGAAGGACGACGCCGCATCGAGCGCGGAACCGACGTCGTCGTGGCCGTGGTCGAAACCCACGGACGCGAACGCACCCGGCAACTCCTCGACGGCTTTGAAGTCGTCCCTCGACGACAGGTCACCTATCGCGGCGCTCAGCTCGACGACATGGACCTCGACGCAGTGCTCGCGAGGCGACCCGACGTTGCCCTCGTCGACGAGATGGCGCACACGAACGCGCCCGGATCGCCCCACGCCAAACGATGGGAGGACATCGAGGCGCTCCTCGATGCAGGGATCGACGTCATCACCACCGTCAACGTCCAACACCTCGAATCCCTCAACGACGCACTCACGCGTATCACCGGTGTCGAGCAGCAAGAGACGATCCCTGACGACATCGTCCGCCGCGCCAACCAGATCGAACTCGTCGACATGGCCCCCGAGGCGCTGCGCCGCCGCATTGCACACGGCAACGTCTATCCCCGAGACCGGATCGACCCGGCGCTCGGCAACTACTTCCGTGCCGGCAACCTGAGTGCGCTGCGAGAACTCGCCCTGCTGTGGGTCGCCGACCGGGTCGACGACGAACTGCTGGAGTACCGCGACGAGCACGGCATCGACCGCCCGTGGGAGACCCGGGAGCGATTGGTCGTCGCGATCACCGGCGCACCGTCGGCCGAGCATCTCATCCGTCGCGCTGCCCGCATGGCCGAACGGTCTCGAGCAGAACTGCTCGGCGTGCACGTCCGGCGCAGCGATGGCCTCGGCGCCGCCGGCGGTGACGATCGGGTTGCTGCGCATCGCCAACTGCTCGCCGATCTGGGTGGCCGCTACCACGAGATCGTCGGTGACGACCCTGCCGACTCGCTCGTCGCTTTCGCCCGGGCTGAGAACGCGACACAGCTCGTCCTCGGCACCAGCCGTCGCACCCGCATCAATGAGCTGCTGCACGGATCGATCATCAACCGGGCGGTCAGGGCGTCGCCCGACATCGACGTGCATGTCGTGGCGCACGACGACGACACCGACACCGAAACCCGGCGACGTGGCGTGCGAGCGACCTACCGGCCGGTTCCGCTGTCCCGTCGCCGCCGGGTCGCCGCGTGGGTCGTCGCCATCATCGGACCTCCGCTGCTCACCGCAGCGTTCGTCCCGTTCCGCGACGACGACGGACTCCCGGGCGTTCTACCCGCATACATGCTTGTCGTCGTCATCACGGCGCTGCTCGGCGGGACCGTGCCAGCGGTCGTTGCCGCCGTCATCGGGTTCATGCTCGGCAATCTCGCGCTCACACAGCCGTACGGCACGCTCCGGATCACCGAACTGCCCAGCGTGGTGGCCCTCACTGCGTTCCTGGCGGTCGCCGTGATCGTCGCCGTCGTCGTCGGTCGACTCGCGAGCCGTACGGCGGAGGTGCAGCGCTCACGAGCCCAAGCGCAGGCCCTCGCCTCGTCGGCTGCGTCGCTCGCTGCGTCGGACGACGCCGTGAGCATGCTGCTCGACAAGCTGCGCAGCGCTCTGTCGCTGGACGCCGTCGCCGTCACCGAGGGCGGCAAGCCGGTTGCCGTCGCTGGCCACATCGCGGAACTCGAACGCGCCGACGTCGAACGCATCGGGCTGCCCGATCAGCGTTCGCTCGTCTACGTGCCCCCGATCAGCGATCCCGACGATCGCTTGATCGTCCGCGCCTTCGGCGACCAGCTCGCCACCGCCGTACGGCGCAGCGAGCTCGCCGCGGCGGAGACGAACGCTCGCACGCTCGCCGAGATCGACCAATTCCGCACCGCACTCCTGCGAGCGGTGTCCCACGACCTCCGCACGCCGCTCGCAGCGATCAAGGCGGCCGCCTCCTCGCTCGAGCAGGACGACGTCGACTGGCCCGACCATGCCCGGCGCGACTTCATCGCCACCATCGTCGAGGAAGGAGATCGGCTCGATCGCATCATCACCAACCTCCTCGATGCGAGCCGGCTGGAAGCCGGCGTGCTGGCAGTTCAACTCACGGCCGTCGACCCGACCGACGTGCTCGAACGGGCCGCACACACCGCCCCCGCCGGTGTCGACATCACCGCCGAGGTTTCGCCCGAGAGCCCACCGATCCGTGCCGACCGGGCCCTGCTCGAACGCGTCCTCGAGAACCTTCTGATCAACGCCGCGCGCTATGCCACGGGACCGGTGCAGTTGAGCATCGACCACGACTGCGACGCCGGCACCAGTCGAATCCGCGTCATTGACCACGGCCCTGGTGTGCCGGCGGAAATGTACGACGCCCTGTTCCGGGGGTTTCATCGCCTCGACGACCGCGGCGCCGGTGTCGGCCTCGGCCTCGCCGTGTCCCACGGCTTCGTCGAAGCCATGGGCGGTCTGCTCGTTCCGAGCGAGACACCAGGAGGCGGTCTCACGATGGACATCGTGCTCCCCAGTGAGGACCACCACGATGATTGACGCGAACCCCACGGTTCTCGTCGTCGATGACGAGCCGCAGATCCGCCGAGCGCTGCGGACCAACCTCACCGTCCGCGGCTACCACGTGGTCGAGGCCGGCACCGGCCAAGCCGCGCTCGCCGCGGTCGCCGACCACCACCCCGACGTCGTGCTGCTCGACCTCGGCCTCCCCGGCCTGGATGGCATCGAGGTGTTGCACGGCCTGCGCGGCTGGACGGATGTACCTGTCATCGTCCTGACCGTTCGAGAACGAGAGGCCGACAAGGTGGAAGCGCTCGATGCCGGCGCCGACGACTACGTCACCAAGCCGTTCGGGATGAACGAACTCCTCGCCCGCCTCCGGGCCCAGCTCCGCCGAGGCACCATCGGGCACGGTGAGCTTGCGCCCGTCGTCAGCACCGACCACTTCTCCATCGATCTCGCAACCGGCCATGTGACCGGAAGCGACGGTGAACTGGTCCACCTCACACCCAAGGAGTGGGGCATCGTCGCGTGTCTCGCCCGTCGCCCCGACCAGCTCGTGCTCCAGCGCGACCTCCTGCGCGACGTCTGGGGACCCGAGTACGGCGACGAAGGGAACTACCTCCGCGTGTTCATCGCCCAGATCCGCAAGAAGCTCGAACCAACGCCGGCCCGACCGCACTACTTCATCACTGAACCAGGCCTCGGATACCGGCTCGAACACACCACTGCAGCGAGCGGTCCCGCATGAGCGCGTTCGACGGCGCGCTGCGCGGCATCCAACGGCTCCTCGCCCTCGGCCCCAGAACGCCACCACCCGACCACGCGCCCGTCCCGGCCCATCCCGAACGGCGCCAATCGGAAAGCACGGTTCGAACGGTGGCTGCCGTGGCGGTGGCAACGCTGCTGCCCGTCACATTCGGCGCCGCGCTCATACCGCTCCGGGAGCAACTCAGCCAGAGCATCTCTCTCCTCATGGTGCTGCCCGTGCTCGTGGTCGCACTGCTGGGCGG
Organism: Ilumatobacteraceae bacterium; assembly: GCA_963828415.1. GTDB lineage: Bacteria > Actinomycetota > Acidimicrobiia > Acidimicrobiales > Ilumatobacteraceae > Sva-07. Next base: position 402,865 of record CAWHEI010000003.1, on the reverse strand, counting down.
ACGGCGCCTCGGCACGATCGCCGCTCTCTCCGCAGCGATCGCGTTCGACGTGTTCCACACCCTGCCCTACTACCAACCCACGATCGACGACCCCGACGACATCGTCGAGACCGTCGCCCTGCTCGCCATCGGCATCACAGCGGGCTTGCTCGCCGAATCCGCACAGACCGCCATCGTTGCCGCACGCGTGCGACGCAGGGAACTGGCCGCCATGACCAACTTCCTCGAGCACATCGGAACCAACATCCCCGGCGAAGAACTTGCCCGACACGCAAGCGCAAGCATCCTCGGCCTGCTCGACGCCCGTGAATGCGTCTGGCACCCCGACTACAAGGGCACCGCCAGCCCCGTACTCAAGCACGACGGCACACTCAACGCGCTGCGGGTCGGCGACTGGGATGAAGGCGGCGGCATCCTGCCGGGCACCATCGAGATCCCGGTCGGGTACCCGCCCGTCGAGTTCGGTCGATTCATCGTGCAGACCGACCGCCACGCGAACGTCTCACTGGAAGAACGTCGCGCCGCCGCAACCATCGCCACCACACTCGCCCGCTGCATCAGACCGTGAAGCAGATACCGCCGACCCCCTCTGGCTCGCAGAGCCGACATCACGGATTCGAGATGCGCTTCGCCGGGGTCCGACTGGCCGCCAAGTCGACGAACGGACTTCCCCGTCCGGATCAAGCCTCCACGAAGTCAGCGGCGACTGCCGAATCCGGATTGGTGGAGAAGCGTGGTGGCGGTCAGCCGAGGCCGGGTGCGCCCGCGTAGGCGGGCAGGCAGGGTTGTCCGCCGAGGTGGCAGTACATGACCTTGGAGCCTGCGGGGATTTCGCCGGAGCGGATCATGCCGATCAGACCGGCCATCGACTTGCCTTCATAGACGGGGTCGGTGAGCATGCCTTCGGTTCGCGCCGCGAGGTGAATCGCGTCGATGGTCTGCTGGTCGGGGATGCCGTAGGCCGGGCCTTCGTAACCTGGCACCACGGTGATCTCGTCGTCTCGGAGGTCGCGACCGAGGTCGATCGTCGCAGCGGTGTTCGCGGCGATTCTCGTCACCTGCGCGACCGTCTTGTCGAGGGTTGCCGAGGCGTCGATGCCGATGACGCGTCGCTTCGGGGCAGACCCGGTGGGATCTTCGAGTGCGAAACCGGCGATCATTCCGGCGTGGCTCGAGCCGGTCACGGTGCAGACGACGACGTGATCGAAGAACACGTCGATCTCGCTCTCTTGCGCGGCGAGTTCGACCGCCCAGTTCGCGAAGCCGAGGCCGCCGAGCGGATGATCTGAGGCTCCAGCTGGGATCGGGTAGGGCTTGCCGCCGGCTGCTTCGACCGAGGCGAGGGCTTCTTTCCAGCTGTCGCGTATGCCGATGTCGAATCCTGCGTCGTCGATGCGGATGTCGCCGCCCATGATGCGGGTGAGTTGGATGTTGCCGACCTTGTCGTAGTTCATGTCGGGCCAATCGACCCATGCCTCTTGCACCGTCACGCAGCCGAGGCCGAGGTGCCGCGCAACGCCGGTGACCGCTCGTGTGTGGTTCGACTGGATGCCGCCGATCGACACGAGCGTGTCGCAGCCCTTGGCCAAGGCGTCGGCGACGAGATACTCGAGTTTGCGGACCTTGTTGCCGCCGAACGCGATACCAGAGTTGCAGTCTTCGCGTTTGGCCCAGATCTCGACCTCGCCGCCGAGTGCCTCGGACAGCCGGGGCAACGGGTGGATCGGGGAGGGACCGAAGGTGAGAGGGTGACGTGGGATGTCGGCGAGTTGCATGGGACGGGCTCCTTTGCGCGGCCAGTCGATTGGCTTGCGTTGAGATGATAATCGTATACAATCATAGCTGTGTCAACCGTGGATCGTGTGGAACGAACCGTGATCGATGATCTGCTGAGCGGCGAGCTCAGACCTGGAACGCGCATCCGCCAGGATGCGCTCGCTGCGCAGCTCGGGGTCAGCAAGATTCCCGTGCGCGAGGCGCTCCAGCGTCTGTCTGCGCTCGGCTTGCTGCAGTTCGAAACGAACCGAGGAGCCGCAGTGCCCTCGCTGTCGGTTGCCGAGGCGGTCGAGAACTTCGTGCTCCGACAGTCGATCGAAATCGAGATGCTCCGCCAAGCCGTTCCGAACATGTCGATCGTCGACCTCGCCGAAGCCGAACTCGCGCTCGAGCATTCCGATCTCGGTGTGACCGCAGCGAACTGGGCGTTCCACCGAGCCCTGTACCGGGCAGCTGGTTGGAACCGCGGGTTGGCAATGGTCGAGATCCTCCACGCAGCGGTCGCTCCCTACGTCTTGCTGTACATCGAGAGTCTCGGTGGCGCCGAGCCATCCGAAGCCGAACACGTCGCGATCCTCGACGCATGCCGGCACCACGATGTCGACTCGGCGATCACCCTCCTCCACACCCACCTCGCTGACTCATCAGCAGCCGTCATCGGCTTCCTCAGCGCCAACGAAACGATCCAAGATGTCGACGATCAATGAACCAGTGGGCCGTGACCCGGCCACGCTGCGAGAGATCGAACACCGGGTGCTGTGGTTGGCCACGCGCATCATCGATCATGCGAACCGCCGCGGTGAGACCGATGTGAAGGTCGGCGGGCATCAGGCTTCATGCGCATCGATGGTGTCGATCATGACGGCGTTGTGGTTCAACCACATCGGCGGCGAGGACAAGGTTGCGGTGAAGCCCCACGCGTCACCCGTGTATCACGCGATCAAGTACCTCACCGGCGAGCTGGACAGGTCGTACCTCACCACGCTGCGCCAGCAAGGCGGCCTCCAGGCATACCCGTCGCGGACCAAAGATCCCGACGTGTCCGACTTCTCGACCGGCTCGGTGGGCCTCGGCGCCGTCGCACCGCTGTTCTCCGCGCTCACTCGCCGCTTCACCGACCATCACTTCGGCGAGCAGGATCCGGCGCGCTTCATCGCGCTCGTCGGCGACGCAGAACTCGACGAGGGCAACGTGTGGGAAGCAATCGCCGACCCTGCCACGCAGGGGCTCGGCAACTTCACGATGGTGATCGACCTCAACCGGCAATCACTCGACCGAGTCATTCCCGACATCGCCGCAACACGCCTCAAGAGCTTCTTCGCCGACGCCGGCTGGCACGTCGCCGAAGCCAAGTACGGCCAGCGACTCGCTGCCGTCTTCAGCGAAGCCGACGGCGACGCCGTCGAAGCGCACATCGACTCGATGCCGAACGAGGCGTACCAAGAACTGTTCGGCCTCGCTCCCACCGATGTGCGTCGCAAGTTCCTCGCCCGCGCGGATCCGGCCGTCGTGCGCTTCGCCGACCGCTTCGACGACGAAGAACTCAAGTCCCTCATCACCGACCTCGGTGGGCACGACCTCACCCTGCTGGCCGACACCTTCCAGTCCTGCGACGCCGAAGTGGACCGCCCGTCTGTCGTGTTCGCGTACACCATCAAGGGTCACGGTCTCCCGATGGCCGGCGATCCGATGAACCACGCCGCGCTCTTGAGCCCCGAACAGATCGACGATTTCAGATCGACGTTGGGCCTCGACCTCGACTCCGAGTGGGACCGATTCGACCCCGACTCCGATGCCGGGCGCGTCTGCCGCAGTGTCGGTGGCGACATCAACAATGCGCCGCTGCCGCCTCGCCCCGCACTGCCGATCCCCACTGCTGCACGATCGGTCTCGACCACCGGATCGACTTCGACGCAAGAGGCGTTCGGTCGCGTGCTCGCCAGCCTCGCCGACATCGACGGTGTCGGCGATCGACTGGTGACCACTGCACCGGACGTGTCGATCTCGACGAACCTCGGCGGGTTCATCAACAAACGCGGCGTGTACTCCCACGTCGAACGCGACGATCACGGCGGCGCCGACCGACTCCTCAAGTGGGCGCCCGGACCGACCGGCCAGCACATCGAACTCGGCATCAGCGAGATGAACCTGTTCATGTTGCTCGGACAGCTCGGCCTCAGCCACGACCACCACGGACAGCACCTCCTCCCGGTCGGCACCGTCTACGACCCGTTCGTGCTGCGCGGCCTCGACGCGTTCATCTACGGCCTCTACAACGACGCCAAGTTCGTCGTCGCCGGCACTCCGGCCGGTGTCACACTCGCCCCCGAGGGTGGAGCACACCAGTCGACGATCACCGCGTCCGTTGGAGCGGAACTCCCCAACCTCACGTACTTCGAGCCGGCCTTCGCCACCGAGGTCGACTGGATCCTCTGCGACGCACTCGACCAACTCGGTCGCCCCGATGGGATGAGCGCCTACCTCCGACTCTCCACCCGCCCCATCGACCAGCAGCCGTTCGCGGCAACCTTCGAACGGCTCGGGCCAGATCGTCTGCGAACTCACGTGCTCGACGGCGGCTACCGGCTTGTCGACGCCCCAGCCGACGGCCGACCGGGCGTCACCATCGTCACCACCGGAGCAATGGCGCCCGAAGCGCTCGACGCGGCCGCCGAACTCGATCGCGAGGGAGTGCAAGCCAGCGTCGTCCACCTCACCAGCCCGGACCGCGTGTACCGCAGTTGGCGAGCCGGCTTCACGCAATCAACCGCAACCGCCCGCGTCGTGCGCGCCCCCAGTCACCTCCACCGCCTCATCCCACACGATGAACGGCATCGACCGATCATCAGCGTCCACGACGCCTCCAGCCACAGCCTCGCCTGGCTCGGCTCCGCCATCGGCACCCGCCAGTACACGCTCGGCGTCGATCGATTCGGCGAGTCCGGCACCATCGCCGACCTCCACAAACTCACCGGCATCGACGCAGGCAGCATCGTCAACGCCGCACTCATCGCACTCACGGAGCAGTCGCCCCAAGCGGTCGATTGAGCCCAGGCAGCACCGTTCGCGACCCTGCAAGTCAGGGCCGCCGGTGGGTGGTGCACGTCTGGCGCAGGCGTAAATCGTTCACGATGACAGGGCTACTCTTGCGCCATGACTGCAGATGTGTCCGTCAGCCGCAACGTGGCGGCCTCCGCCGACGCGGTGTGGGAATTGGTGTCCGATCTCCCTCGCATGGGGGAGTGGTCACCGGAGAACGAGGGTGGCGCCTGGATCAAGGGTGCGACCGGGCCCACTCCAGGCGCCGCCTTTCGCGGCTCGAATCGGCATGGTGGCAAGTCGTGGAAGACGCTCGCGAAAGTCGTCGACGCAGAGCCGGGTCGCCGATTCTCGTTCCGCGTGACGGCGATGGGTCTCCCGGTAGCGCTCTGGGCGTTTGACATCACCCCGACGGACGTGGGATGCACGGTCACTGAGAGCTGGACCGATCTGCGACCGGGGTTCTTCAAGCCGATCGCCGCGAAGGCGACCGGCGTATCCGACCGGACCACCCACAACGGCACGACGATGGAGCAAACGCTCGACAACCTCGCTGCCGCAGCGGAAGCGTCCGACTGACCCGTCAACGGTTGCGGCTGAGCAGCGCGAGGGCTCAGCTGAGTTCGCGCACCATGAGCGTGTCGACGTGCTGCTGGAACGTGGCGAGCTTTCCGTCAGCCACGGTCCAGACATGGACCATCTTCACCTTGGCAGGTGCCCCAGAGTCCTTGTGCTTCCAGCTGTAGTTGCCGAGAGCAACGACCGTGTCGCCCTCGGCGACGATCTGGTCGGGGACAGCCGCGAACTCATCGCCGACTTCCCCGAGGCGCATGAATACACCTTCCAAGACGGCTTGAGGCCCGACGTACGTACCAGCGAGCGGAAACCCGTCGGCCTCTGCCCATTCGATGTTCTCAGCCATCGCACCCAACACGGCCGGTACGTCGCCCTGGGCGAAACTGGCGTAGACGCCTTCGACGATCTCTTTGTTCGTGGTCATGGTGGCCCTCCCTGGTTGTCGATGTGTTCGGGCGGGAAGTCTGGCACAGTGCCGAATCCCCGCTCGTCGGGCCGATCAACAAGGGCGATCAGTTTCTTCGGCGCCAGGACGCAGAAGCTCTCGATCACCAGCTCGCGGACCTCGACCCAATCGGTATCCGCGTCGAGCACCATCCCGAGGGCGTCGCGGCCCCAACCGAGAACGAAGAACGGAGAGCCGGCATGGCGCAGGATCTCGAGCTCCTCACCCGCCGAGCGGAACGACAACACGACCAACGGGGGAGCGTCGGCGACCTCGACCCCCAGTACGTGGGCGAAGGTTCGCTTGCGGACCATCCACCGCGTCCCCACCCAAGCCCGCTCTTCGTAGGCATCGGGCAACCCCAGGCACACCTCGCGTAGCCGGACTTCGATCTCGTCGGGCACGTTGTCGGTGTAGCGACGCTCGCCGTCAGCCATCGCCCGACAATAGATCCGAGTGTGGCCGTGCACGATCGATTCTCTGCGGCGCGAACACGACGAAACGCGTGGTCAGGTCGCCGACACCGACCATTCGATCGCAGGCGGGTCGACCCTCGCGCAACGTGGCCCACCGTCATCACTCGTGAGGTCGATCCTTGCGAGAAGGCGACCCTCGGCGATCGCTGACGTGATGACGTTCTCGTCGATCCGGTTCAGCATCAGCTTGGCACGACGGAACATCTCGAACCCGCCGTCGTGGCTGACGTCGCCCCAGATGAGATGGACGAAGCGATCACCGCGCTTGCCGTGGACTGCCGGTCCGCGAAAGTCATGCTGATCGTCTCGAATGACCACCTCGATGTCGAAGTCCCAGCGCGCCTCGGTCGCGTCCGCCCTCACCAACTCCGCCGGTTCCCGGCGGAACTGGAGCCCGACATGGATGTTGTTCATCAGCGAGCCATCGGGCCGACAGAAGACGCAGCCGGGGAGGTTGAAGCCGAGTATCGACGTCAGCACACAACCATCCTTGCGCACTCGAGGGTGACAGTGTCGGGCGCTCGTGGCGTACAACTCGCCGGCAGTGCAGCACCGCCGTGACCATCCGAGTCTGGGATCATCGGGCGCACCCGACCTACGGCGCGGCCGCCTCGTGGCCGAGCTGATCGAGCGGGTAGAGCGCCAGCCGCACCGATCCGACGTCGAATGACGCGAATTCGTCAGTACTTCCGTCTCGCTCGACCCAGCCCCATGCGCTGTAGAACGAGCGCGCCCGTCGTATGTCTTTGGTGCCGAGGGTGACGAAGCTGAGGCGTTGAGGCACTGCGTCCATGTGGTCACGCTCGCACATACCCCCGATCGCACGCCATGTCAGGACAGTTGAGTCGGTCTCGTCGAACGATGTCGCGCTCGCAGAGTCCTCGGCGAACCGGCACTCCCGGTCGTAGCGCCTGACCGTCGTGCGTCCTCAACCCTCTCGGAGTCGCAGGGCCGCCACGAGGGGCCTCAACAATTCAGTGTGCCCCTCGACGCTCACCTCTGTTGAGAGGGGAGTGGCGTCGCCCGGTTGGCAAAGGAGAGCGACGACGGCATCTGTCGATCCCTCCAAGCTCAGGAGCGGAGTGGACTCGGTGTGTCCATAGCGAAGACGGCCGACATCTCCCTCCAGCGAGAGCGTCAGTTCGTCGGTGCCGTCGATCAGGAAGTGCACGTCGCCGTCCGGAAGGCCGCCGCGATAGCGGCTCGCGCGTGACTGCAGGATCCAGCGGGCGTTGACGACGCGATCGTCGGCGTCGCCGAGGTCGGGGAGGAGAGGTGCACCCCATCTCGCGAGTTGGCCCGCCAAGCGGGCGAGTTCGAAGCCACGATCGGTGAGTTCGTACAGCTGTGCGGGCACCGGAGTGCGGACTTCCCGCCGGCGCACCGCTCCGGCCGTCTCGAGCGATCGCAACCGATCGGTGAGGAGATCGGTGGAGATCCCGGGCAGTCCCTCGAACAGGTCGGTGAAGCGGCGTGGGCCGGGTGCGAGGTCGCGAACGATGAGCAACGCCCACCGCTCGCCGATCACGTCGAGTGCTGCCGCGAGTCCGCAGTACTGCGCGTAGCTCCGTTTGCCCATGGCCGAAGTCTAGGTGCACCAGACACAGTGTTCGGGATGTTTGTGGTCTGGTTTCCATGAGTTGACAGTTGGAAAACACTGTGCTCAACTGCCATCGATGTCAGGAGCCTCACAACCGAACGCCAACATCGTCAGTCTTCGGTCGCCGTGGGTGACGTTCACGGTGTGTTCACTGGCGTTGTTCCTGACGACACTCGATCTGTCGATCGTCAACGTCGCGTTCCCCGACATCCTCGCCGAGTTCGACATCAGCCGCGCCGACGCATCGTGGATCGTCACCACCTACAACATCTTCTACGGTTCGCTCCTCGTTGTCGCGGGCAAACTGGCCGACCAGGTCGGGCGACGACGCATCTTCCTGCTCGGACTCTCCGTGTTCGCCCTCGGCTCGCTGATCGCCGCGGTCGCTCCGGGTCTCGGTGTGCTCGTCGCCGGTCGGGCCGTCCAGGGAACAGGTGCTGCCCTCCTGACTCCGGCGTCGCTCGGTCTGCTCCTCGCCGCGTTCCCGCTCGAGCGCCGCACGCAGGTCGTCGCCATGTGGGGTGGTATCGGTGCGCTCGGTATCGCGAGCGGGCCGAGTCTCGGCGCCTTCGCCATCTACCTCACCGACTGGCGCGCTGCGTTCTGGATCAACCTGCCGATCTGCCTGGCCATGTTCATCGCCGGCCGCCGCGTCCTGGTCGAGACCCCACGAGTCCACAGCGAGCACCGCCCGGACTACGGCGGCGCCCTGCTGATCACCTTCGCGCTCGCCTGTATCGCGCTCGGCCTCTCCCGATCCGAAGTGTGGGGCTGGAGCGATGCGCGCACCTTCGGGGTGCTGCTTGCCGGTATCGCCGCGATCCCGCTCTTCGTCCGTCGCCAGCGGCACCACCCGGAGCCCGTCCTCGACCTCACACTGTTCGAGAGCAGGTCGTTCAGCGTTGCGAACACCGCGGCACTCGTGTTCATGGGTGGCTTCGCGGCGTACTCGCTCAACAACGTGTTGTTCCTCCGTCAGGCGTGGGGCTATTCGGTGTTGCAGGCCGGACTGCTCACCGCGCTCCCGCCGATCACCGTGGCGATCCTCGCCCCGTTCACGGGACGTCTCGCCTCGAGAATCGGTTTCCGACCCCTGGTGATCATCGGACCGTTGATCGTGGCCATCGCCACGTTCGCCTTCTTCCACTTCATCGGCATCGATCGCGAGCCGCTCCGGTTCGTCCTGATCGGCGAGATCGTCGCCGTCGGCATCGCCTGCTTCATCCCCATCAATTCGGCGGCCGCGGTCGCAGAACTCCCGCCGCTGAGGTTGTCGATCGGTGGAGCGGTGAACAACACGTTCCGTCAGGTTGGTGCCGTCATCGGGGTCGCGCTGCTCGTCGCCATCCTCGGCTCACCCGCGACGCAAGAGGAGCTCGTCGTGGCCCACGAACGGGGATGGCTCATGATCTCGATCCTCTCCCTGGCCACCGCGGTCATCGGGCTCGCCCAGCCGGCGGTCGGTCGCCGGACGTCGAACCCGGGTGCGACCCCGGTCCCACGAGCGGGCGTGCCGGTGGTGACGCAGGTCGCTCGGCCTGGACGCGATCTCCACCACGACGACCCGGACACGCAGGACACATGATCTATCGCTTGCAATAAAGGAGCGATGTCTCTAGAGTCACTTGCGATGAACAAGCGACATGACCTGACGGATCGAGATGTCCGGAACGGCTTGGTGCGGGTATGACCTCCCGGGCTCCACTCATCGCGTTCGGCGGATCGGTCGGCTTCACTGCCGTCATGGCGACCATCGGCATGGGGCTCGGACGGCAGTGGGTGCAGATCGACTCGCTGGTGTGGGCCGACACGTGGCTCGCCACGTTCCTTTTCCTGCTGCCTTGCATCGCCGTCACGTTGACCCCAGCGGCGATCGCTGTCGTCATCGCACTGCGCAACGCCCCACTGGCGTCCCGGGAACGGCGGAACTGGCAGATCACGGCGGCCGGACTGGCCGTCTCGGTCCTGATCACCCTCGTCTATCACGTTCCCACGAACATCCGGATCTGGACTGGCGACTTCACGGCCAGGGATGCAACCACGCAACTCCACCGCTGGCTCCTGCTCCACGCCGTGCGCACGCTCGCCGGGCTGGTGGCAGTGGTCGCGTCCTTCCAGGCGATCTCGACCTCCCGAGCAGACGTCGAGCGAACCGTCTAGCCCGCGATCAGAGGAACCACACCATGTTGTCGCCCTACCTCATCGTCACGATCCAGTTCATCCTGGGTCTGATCATCTTCGGAACCATCTGTCGCGAGTACGTACTCGGCTGGCTGCGACGCAGCGACGTGTTCGTCGCGATCGCCCCGGTGCTGCTGTACCAGGGCTTCCGATTCCTCGGCCTGACCATGCTCGCCCCCGACCAAGTGGCGCCAGGACAGGACATGGACGCGATCGAGGTGATCGCATACGGCGACCTCGCGGCCGCGGTGACCGGCATCATCGCGGCGCTCGCCGCGTATCGGCGCTCGGCTTTGACGGTCCCGCTCGCCTGGCTGTTCTCGGTCGTCGGAATCGCTGACCTGGTCTCGGTCGGCATCACGGTTGCGGCTGCTGGGACGCTCGAGGAGGGGATCGGCGTGATGTGGATCACCTTTGGGCTGATCGCACCGTTGCTCGTGCTCTCCCACGGTTACGTGCTGTATGTGCTCATCAAACGCAAGGACGAGTTCTCGACCTCCGTTGCGTGAGCGCGGACGCGGCGCCCGGGTGGCGCGTCGACGGTCAGTCGGCGAGCCGTGAGTTCGCCTGCTCGGTGAGTTGGGCGATCAGTGCCTCTCGGTGTTCTACCGCATCGGCCTGCTCGGGTGGCACGTCGACCGGGGTGTTGGCGATGCCCCAGATCATCAGGTCGACGAGCACCGGGATCAGTTCCACCGCCGGGCGACGCGGGACATAGATCCAGCGGCGTCCGTCGTCGGGGTCTTTCACGCGAGCGATGATCCCGGCGTCGCGGAGGCGCTGCAGGCGCTCGGCGAGCGTGTTGGTGGCGATCGACTCGTCGACGGCGAAGTCGGCGAAGTGGGTCGTCCCACCGAGCAGGAGATCACGCAACACCACCAGCGTCCATCGATCGCCGAGCAGGTCGAGCGACGCCGCAACGGGGCACGACGAACGCAGCTCGGTCGTCGGTGACGGTGACATGCGTCCATGTTACTTGCGAATCCAGAGCGATCAAGGTAGCTTCGCTTGCAAACTGCAAGTGATAGTCCGCAACGAGGAGGCGCCACGATGACGATCACGGGACTGGACCACGAGGCGATCGACGACCCGCCGACGACACCGGCGCACCCGACGCTGATCGTCGTGACGATGTGCCTGGCGGTGATGGTGATCCTCGGCGGGGTGGCAAGCCTCAACGTCGCCGTCCCGACGATCGGCCGGGAGTTGCAGGCGTCGCAGTCGGACCTCGCCTGGATCATCGACGCGTACGCGATCGCGCTCGCCGCGCTGTTGCTGCCCGCCGGCGCACTCGGCGACCGCTTCGGCCGCAAGCGACTGATGTTGATCGGCTTCGTCGGTCTCATCGGATCGTTGGCGTGGGCATCGTCGACCACCGACGTCGCCACGCTGGTGGCCGCCCGTTTCCTCGGTGGCGCGTTCTCGGCGATGATCTTCCCGGGCACGTTGTCGACGATCACCAACGTCATTCCGTCCGAGCGTCGGTCCCAGGCGGTCGCCGCGTGGACCGTGAGTGCGGCGGTCGGCGGCACGCTCGGGGCCCTCGGCGCAGGTGCGCTGATCGAGTCGTTCTGGTTCGGGTCGATCTTCGCCGGCACGGCCGTGCTCTGCGTGGTGATCGCGGTGATGACCGTGCTGTTCGTGCCGGAGACCTTCGATCCCGAGGAAGCGAACCTCGACCCGATCGGCAGCCTGCTGTCGGTGGTCGGGATCGGCGCGCTCACGTTCGGGATCATCGAGGGCCCCGTCAAGGGCTGGACCTCGACGGAGACCGTCGGCGGCTTCGTGATCGGCGCGATCTTCCTCGCTGCATTCGTCGGGTGGGAGCTGCGCACCCAGCGCCCGGTGCTCGACGTCCGGCTGTTCAAGTTGCGGGGGTTCTCGACCGGTTCGGTGTCGATCTTCCTGCAGTTCTTCGCGGCGTTCGGGTTCTTCTACGTCGCGGCACAGTTCCTCGCCTTCGTGTTCGGCTACGGCCCGCTGTCGATCGGACTGGCGTTCCTGCCGGTCGGGCTCAGCATTCCGATCGGCGCTGCGATCGCCACTCGTCTGAGCGGCACCGTCAGTCGCGGCGTGATCGGTGGAGTCGGACTCGTCGTACTCGCCGTCGGCGCCGCCGGGTTCACATTCCTGTCGTCGGGATCCGACTACTGGATGTTCGCCCTCGCGCTGCTGGTCTTCGGTGCCGGGATGGGCCTCGCCGGGCCTCCTGCAACGGAAGCGATCGTCGAGGCGTTGCCCGCTGAGCGCCAGGGAGTGGCGTCGGCGATCAACGACGTGGCCCGAGAACTCGGCGGAGCGCTGGGAATCGCACTGATCGGCTCGATGCTCACCGCCGGCTACCGCAGGGGCATCGACGACGCCGCCGACCTCCCCGCCGGGCTCGACGACGTGATCCGCGAAGCGCCCGGCGTCGGACTCGGAGCCGCAGGGCAAGCCGGAGCCGAGGGAGGCGGAATCGTCGACGTCGTGCAGTCCGCCGTCACCGATGGATTCGGACTCGCCATGTGGGTCGCCGCTGGCGCCGCAATCGTCGGTGCTGTGTACGTGGCGTTGCGCACCCCACCCACCGGCGCCGAGGCATCCGCGCTCGACGAGCCTCGCCGCTGACCGCGGGACCGGTACGACCGTGCGATGGTCGACGTCGCCCGGGTCTCTGTGCGCGTAACGTCGCCGCATGTCACTCGAGGAAATCGACGGCGTCCCGATCTGGTACGAGGAGCACGGCGACCCGACGGGACCACCGTTGGTCGCACTGCACGGCGGGATTCTCACCTTCCACGGAAGCTTCGGCGATGTCCTGCCGTGGCTCGCCGATGGCCGCCGGGTGATCGGTGTCGAGCTCCAGGGGCACGGTCACACGCCGGACACCGGCCGAGCGATGTCGATCGAGCGGTTCGCCGATGACGTCGCCGAGTTGATCGAGCGGGTCGCCGGAGGCGGGCCTGTCGATGTGTGGGGATACAGCCTCGGCGGTCTCACTGCGACGAGCCTCGCACTGCGTCACCCTGCCACGGTCCGCCGTCTCGTTCTCGCCGCTTCGCACATCCGCCCTGATGGCTACCACCCGGAGATCACGGCGCCTGAGCAGGATGACCCGCGGTTGCCGAACGAGGAGGAGTTCGCCGCGTGGCAGGCCGCCTACGAGGCCGTCGCGCCCGATCCGGCGGGTCTGTTCCCATTCCTCGAGCGCCTCCAGCCGGTCGTGCACGAGTTCGCCGGTTGGACGGCCGACGAGATCCGTTCGATCACCGCCCCCACGTTCCTCGTGGTCGGCGACTGCGACTTCGTGCGCCTCGATCACGCCGCCGAGATGCTCGATCTCTTCCCCGACTGCCGGCTCGCTGTTCTGCCCGCGACCCGCCACACCGAGGTCATGCAACGCACCGACGAACTCGGCGCCCTGCTTCGCCCGTTCCTCCAGTAGCTGCGCGCACCGAATCGACTCGTCCGCCAGTTCGTAGTATCTCGAGGCACAGCAGAAGGGAGACCGACGTGGGTGACGAAGCGATGGAGTTCGAAGGCGACTTGGCCGGAGCAGTGTTCTGGGGGGCCGATCTCACGGGCGCAACGTTCCGCGACGTCGACCTCACGAACGCATCCATCAGCCACGCCCGGATCGTCGACGTTCACATCGACGCTCGCGTCGATGGGCTCGTCGTCAACGGCGTCGACGTCACCGCCTACGTGAACGAGCACGATCCGTGGTTCCCGCTGCGTTCGATGCTGGAGCCGGCAGACCCCGCAGGTTTGCATGCGACGTGGTCGATGATCGAGCAGGCGTGGTCGGACACGCTGTCGCTGGCCGACGGCTGTGCTGACGACGACCTGCACCGCTCCGTCGGCGGCGAATGGTCGTTCGTCGACACGCTGCGCCACATGGTGTTCGCAATCGACAAGTGGTTCACGTCACCGGTGATCGATGCGCCGTTCGATCCGATGGGCCGGCCGAACAGTGGGTCGGTCGACTTCCCGTGGCCGGGCCTCGATCAGGCCGCAGACCGCAGCGCTGCCGAAGCGTTGGAGACGTATCGAGGCCGTGTCGAGGCGGTGCGCGACTTCATCGACTCGGTGACGCCCGCCGAACTCGATCGCCGCGTCGAGGTGCTCGAGAACGGCCACCACACGGTGCGCGAGTGCCTGTGGGTCGTGTTCGAGGAATCGTTCTGGCACAACCGATACGCCCGACGCGACCTCGCGCAGCTGACGACGTCAGGTTGATCGGCTGACGCCGGCCCAGTCGCAGAAGTTGGCGATCAGGGTCCGGCCGGCCGGGTGTTCGTCGGTCCAGTACTCGGGATGGAACTGGGTGCCGGCCAGCGGCAGTGTCTCGTGGGCGAGGTACTGCAGTTCGGTGACCTCGGTCCGCGCCAGGTTGACGAAGCCCGCTGGCAGATCCTTGAGTTCCTGAGTGTGCGCGTGGCGGAACACCGGTCGCCGGTCGATGCCGACCAGGAGCGGGTGATCACCGATCAACTCGACGGGCTGGTACCCGAGTTCCTTCTTCCATCCCGGCTCGTAGTTCGGGTGGGGGTCGTCGGCGGCGTCGGCCAGGCGACCGATCCGGTCCAGTCGTGATCCGAGCGTTGTTCCCATGAACTGCATACCGCCGCAGAATCCGAACACGGGTGTGCGACCCGTTCGAACGATTGCGGCCAGTCCGGCGAGGTCCGACGGGTCGTACAGATCGGTGCTCGCCCCGTTGCCGCTGATGAAGACCGCTGCGATGTCGAGTTCGTCGACGATTCCCGCGTCGACGTCGGAGTAGCGCTGCAGCAGGCAGCGGTGGCCCGAGACGTCCTGGAGCATGTAGGCGATCCGCGCCCGCGCGGCCAGCAACCAGTCGGTCTTCGGCTTGTCGTAGGTGGAGGCGTGCTCGTAGTCGACGTAGAGGATCATGGCGCCGACTCGATCAGCAGTCCGAGGAGCTCACGAACGAGTTTCGCGGTCACCATCGCCGTCACCTCGTTGACGTCGCGGGTTGGATTCAACTCGACGACGTCGGCGCCGACGACGACGGCATCGCTGGCTCCGATCTGACGTAGCGAGTCGAGGAGTTGTCGGGTCGACATGCCGCCGGGCTCGTGGTGCGAGACACCGGGCGCGAACGCCGGGTCGAGCGCATCGATGTCGATCGTGATGTACACCGGCCCGGTCACCGTCGGCACGATTCCGTCCCAGTCGCGGAACTCGTGCACCTCGACGCCGAATCGCTCCGCCTGTTCACGCTGGTGCGGGTTCATCGTGCGGATCCCGAGCTGCACCAGGCGCGCGACCTTGCCGTCTTCCATGATGCGGGCGAAGGGGCATGCGTGCGAGAAGCGGTCGCCGTCGAGCGAGTCGTAGAGGTCGGGATGCGCATCGAAGTGCACGATCGTCAGCCCGTCGACGCGATCGGTGACGGCCTGGACCAGCGGCCACGTGATCATGTGGTCGCCGCCGAGCGACAGCAGCGTCGAGCCGTCGGCCATCGCGTCGAGGGCGCTCCGGCGGATCGCCTCGACCGCGTCCGCGGCGTCGACGGGCAACGACAGGTCGCCGAGGTCGGTCCATTCGACGTTGGTCGACGGGTCGAGGTCCAGCTCCGATTCGGTGCACCAGTTTGCCGACCCGCAGGTCAAGGCCGCACGGATCGCGGCCGGGGCGAGTGCGGGGCCGCGCAGGAATGACGAGTGTGCGTCGTACGGGACGCCGAGCAGCTTCACTGTCACTGGGGCAGCCTCATGCGAACGCGTCGAAGAGTTCGGCGACGGCCTGCGCCTGGCCACCGGACGTCGACGATGGCACGACGATCGGGGTGACGCCGGCATCGAACCATGCCTCGACACCGTCGCGCACCCGATCGGCGGGACCCGACAGCGTGCAGTCGTCGAGCCACGCATCGCTCATCGCCGCAGTGAGTGCGTCGGTGTCGCCGTCGTCGATCGCCGCTTTGGCCGCGTGCATCTCGGACTCGTAGCCGGCCTCGATCCAGTAGTTGCGGTAGTTGGGAAGGGCGACGTAGCCCTGCAGTGTCTTGCGGTTGCGTGCTCGGGCGGCGTCGAGGTCGTCGTCGATCACCGTGGGGATCATGTTGCCGATCCAGAACCCGTCGGCCCGGCGGTCGGCGGGAACCAAGTCGACGGAGTGGCCCATCCGACGGAGCGATCCGTTCGCCCAGACGGCACCGTCGCCGACCTCGACCGACAGGGCCAGCATCTTGTCGCGCAGCGTGGCCAGGACGACCGGTGGGAGCCCGCCCATGTGTTCGCCCGCGGCGCGCATCGCCGCGACGTACTCGCGCATGTCGGTGAGCGGCTTGCCGGTCTCGACGCCGAGTCGCTTGATGACCGGACCGTGCGTGACACCGACGCCGAGGCGGAAGCGGCCTTCGGCGATCTCGTGGAGGTAGCAGGCCGACGTCGCCAGCGCTGCGGGGTGTTGGAGGTAGATCGGTTGGATCGACGTGCCGACCTCCAACGTCGTGGTCGCCTCGGCAATCGAGAGGCACAGCCCCATCGCGTCGCCGAAGCTGGGGCAGTAGACGCCGGGGAACCCGCGAGCCTCGATGTCCTTGGCCAGCTCGACGGTGCGAGCGCGGCGCCCCGGCGATGCAGCGAGGGAGAGGGCAGGAAGGCGTGCGGTCATCCCCCGAACCTATTCGCCGAGCAGCGACGTACACGATGTGCCTGACACCCGGCATACGTACATCTGGTGTCAGGCACCCGATGTACGTGTCAGCCGAGCGAGTCGATGAACTCGTCGAGGGCGGCGTTCGTGGCGGCGGGCGCTTCCTGCTGGATCCAGTGGCCGACGCCGGGGATGATCGTCGAGCCGCGGAAGTCGGTGCAGAAGACGGGAGCGAAGTCGAACAGGTCGAGTCCCGGCACGAAGTCGCGAACCCCGTCGAGTTCGCCGGCGACGAACGCCGTCGGCTGATGCAGCTGACCGTCGGGGAGCGACCCGAGTTCGTCGGCGTCGAGGCCCTGGGCCCGGTAGCGGTTGAACGGGCCGACCCAGCCGCTCGTCTCGAAGGCCTCGACGTACACCGCGAGGTCGTCAGGCGTCATCCAGGCGGGGAAGGGGTCGGGGTCGATCGTGCCGTCGAGCAGCCCGGCGTCGGGGCCCTTCTCGGCGAACAGCGACCGGTCGGCGTCGCCGCTCGCACCGTAGTAGATCCTGCGGAGCGCGCTCGCGTGGTCGGCGCTGCACTCGGCCTCCGCGACCCCCGGCTGCTGGATGTAGAGCTGATAGAAGAACTTGCCCTCGTAGCGCTCCTTCCACATCTCGAGCGACGACACCGGCCCGACCGGTGTGTACGGCACGCTCAACCCGGCGACGGCGCGCACCTTGTCGGGGTGCAGTCGGGCGGTGTTCCAGGCGATCGGCGCGCCCCAGTCGTGGCCGAACACGATCGCCGTTCCGCCTCCGAGTTCGTCGATGACCGCGGCCGCATCGCCACACAACTCGCTCAGGCGGTACGCCTCGATCTCGGGCGGGTTGGAGCTTCCGCCGTACCCACGAACGTCCATCGCCGCCACCGTGAACCCGCGGGCGGCGAAGTGCTCCATCTGGTGGCGCCACGAGTACCAGAGCTCGGGCCAACCGTGGATGCACAGGATCAGCGGCCCCGAGCCCGTGACAGCGACGCGCAGGTCGATGTCACCGTTGGACACGGTCACGAACGTCGGCTCGAACATCCGGCGATCGTAGGCCGGTGTCGCCGAGCGTCGGTCACACACACGACGTGCCTGGCACGTCGTGTACGTCACACGGTCTCGCGCCAGTGTTCCTTGGTCTGCACGAGCCAGAAGAACGCGAACAGGGTGATCTCGGTCGCTTCCAGGACGAGCACCATGTGCTCCCAGCTCGAGCCGAGCGGGAACATGATCGCCGGTGCGATCAGCATCGCCGCGGCGATCGAGGCATAGAGCCAGAAGTAGGCGCGAGGCGCTGGGTCGCCGCGACGTTGCCACGCGTTGCCGCCCACCGCGAGCGCAAGGAACAAGAACATGAGCACCGCGGCGATCCCATGGGCGCGAGTGTTGAAGTCGTCCCACACGACGAACAGCCCGGCGCCGGCGAGCAAGAACACCATCGCCGCCAGCAGGCCGATGCGCATGCCGACGTCGCCGACTTCGGCGACCGCCTTCACGTTGTTGGTGGCGATGCTGGCGATCACCGCTGCAACCAGGAGGCCGGCGATGCCGGTGATCAACAGCGCAGTGATGTTGTTGTCGATGTTCGCGACGACCCATGATGCGAGATTTCCGTCGTCATCGACCGGCAGGCGACCCGGGCTCTGCGACCAGCAGCGGCCGACGTCGGTGGTCGGTACGACCGCGACGATCGGGGCCAGCATGCCGGCGGCGTTGAGGGTGGCGTCCTCCCAGGCGGTGCTGCCCTTGATCACGATCAGGCACAGTCCGATCGCCATCAGCACGCCAACGAAGATCGCCCGTACCGGGGTGTAGTAGTAGGCAGAGACCGAGGTCTGCCAGCAGTCGACGTTCGACCGCTCGATCAGGATCGACACGCCGAGCAACACCACCGCCCCCACCATGCTGATGCGCAGGTAGCGGTAGGTCTTGACCGCGGCGGTGTCGATCATTCGTGCCAGTCGAGGGTGTTGCGCATGGTCGCCTCGAAGTCCTCGAACGACATCGAGGACTTCACCGAGTGGATGAGCTGCGCGTCGTCGCCCACGAAGTTACGGAACGGCGCGTCGGGGTCGAGCGCAGCGCGCACGATGACATCGGCGACATCCTGCGGGTCGGGTTCCGGCCCGTCGCCAGACAGCACGCCTTGCGAGTCGCGGAACCGGGCAGCCAAATCGAAGTAGTCGGAGTGCTCCCAGCCGTCGACGGTGACCATGTTGTCGTGGAAGCCGGTGTCGAACCGGCCGGGCTCGACCAGGCGAACCCGAATCCCGAAACTCGATGTCTCGAAGTGCAGCGCCTCGCTGAGCCCCTCCAGCGCGTGTTTCGAGGCCGAGTACGCGCCTCCGAACGGTGAGCCCACGACACCGGCGATGCTCGACACGTTCACGATCGTGCCCCTGCCGCGGGCGCGCCACGCCGGCAGCACGGTGCGAATCACCCGCATCGGGCCGAGCACGTTGGTGTCGAGCTGCCGGCTCCAGAGCTCGTCGTCGACCAACTCCAATGCACCGGAGACCTCGAACCCGGCGTTGTTGACGACGACATCGACCGCGGCCGGACTCCCGACACCTTCTGCCACCGAGGCCGGATCACTGACATCGAGTCGGCGGATCTCGATCGGTAGTCCTTCGGCCTCGGCCGTCGACCGCAACTCGTCGCCCTTGGCGACGGTGCGCATCGTTGCGATCACCTCGTGACCCTGGCGAGCGAAGGTGAGCGCGGCCAGGTTGCCGAATCCGCTGTTGCTGCCGGTGATGAGGATGCGGGTCATTGGATGCTCCTGTCAATGTGCGAGCACGGCGTCGCGCAGTTCTCGTTTGAGGATCTTGCCGGACGCATTGCGGGGGAGTTGTTCGGTGACGATCGTGACGCGGCTCGGCACCTTGAAGCTGGCGAGGCGCTCGCCGACGAAGCGTCGCAGTTCCTCGACGTCGAGTGTCTCGCCGGGCTTCACCATCACATGGCAGGCCAGTTCCTCGCCGAGGCGTTCGTGCGGCAGGCCGTACACGGCGGCCTCGTAGACGGCCGGATGCTCGTAGATCGCTGCCTCGACCTCAGCGGAGTAGATGTTCTCGCCGCCCCGCAACACCATGTCCTTGGCGCGGTCGCTGACGTAGACGAAGCCGTCGTCGTCGATGCGCCCGATGTCGCCGGAGCGCAGCCATCCGTCGACGATCGTGTCGGCAGTCGCGTCCGGCCGGTTCCAGTAACCGCGGATCAGCATCGGCCCGCGGAACCAGATCTCCCCGGTCTCCCCCGTGGGGAGCACGTTGCCGAGCGGGTCGGTGACGCGGAGGTCCATCAACGGCACGGCACGCCCTGTCGAGGTCGGGTGCGCGATGAAGTCGTCGCCGGCGTTGCCCGGTCCATAGGCGTTCGTCTCGGTCATGCCGTAGCCGAGACTCGGTCGCCCCTTCGAGAAGTTGTCCTCGATGCGCTTCACCAGCTCCGGCGGCATGGGGGCTCCGCCGCCGCCGACCGCCAGGAGGCTGGAGGTGTCGCGTTCGGCGAACGACGGTGCTTCGAGCAGATCCCAACTCATCGTCGGAACGCCGACGAAGTTGGTGACGCGTTCTCGTTCGATCAGTTCGAGGGCACGTTCGGGATCCCACTTGTAGGTCATCACCAGCTTCGAGCCGCCGACGAACGCGCCGAGCATCACCGGCACGAGACCGGTGACGTGGAACAGCGGGACGCACAGCATCATCGCCGACTGGGGCTTGTTCGGGTCCGGCTCGGTCTCGGCCGGTTCGCGCAGCGCGTTCACGGCGCCGCGGGCGGCGAACGCCATCAACGAACTGAGCACGGCCCGATGCGTCGAGACCGCACCCTTCGGATTGCCGGTGGTACCGGACGTGTACAGGATCGTCACGTCGTCGTCGGGATCGATCTCGACCTCGGGAAGCGTGGCCCCATCGGTCAGCAGATCCTCCAACGCCACGACTCGGAACGGGTCGTCGGGGAGCGGTTCGGCGCCCTCGCGGACGGTGAGAACCGTGGCGGTGATCGAGCCCGGTTCGGCGGCGCGCATCCGGTTCAGGCGGTCGGCGTCGGCGATCACGATCTTCGAGTCGGAATCGCCGAGGGCGAACACCATCTCGTCGGTCTGCCACCAGGCATTCATCGGTACGGCGACCGCGCCGACCGAGGTGATCGCAGCGAAGGCGGCGATCCACTCCGGATAGTTGCGCATGGCGATGGCGACCCGATCGCCGTTGGTGACACCGAGTTCGTTGACCAAGGCGTGACCGATGCGGCCGATCAGTTCGATCACGCGTGGCATCGGCCAACGCTCGTCCTCGAACACGATGAAGTCATCGGTGCGCGCGGCCGCCGCAGCGAACAGGTAGCGGATGTTCGGGGGCGTGCCGGTGAACACCTTGGTCGGAACGCCGAGTACGTCGACTTCCTGGATCTCGAATCGTGTACCAGGCGCGCACACTGCCGCGCAGGCGTCGTGGAAGTCCATCGTCATGCGCCCCGTGATAACACATACCCCGAGCGTCACACTCAACGTGACGTTTGCTTGTTCCCCGCGCCCAGGGCTGCGGGAACCAGCGTGGTCCCCGGAGACCTGGGCTCGGGGAACCACGGGGGAGGTAGCGTCGGCGGCGTGTGTGACACGCTCGTCTCGATCACGCCGGACGGGGTCTTGTTCGCCAAGAACAGCGATCGCGACCCGAACGAGGCGCAGATTCCGCGGTGGTATCCGGCGGTCGATCACGATGTGTCACCAGGCGATGTCGACTGCACGTGGATCTCGATCCCGCAGGTCGAACACACGCACGCCGTGCTGCTGTCACAGCCGTGGTGGATGTGGGGAGCCGAGATGGGGGCCAACGAGCACGGCGTCGTCATCGGCAACGAAGCGGTGTTCACCAACCAACCGCTCGGCGAGCCGGCGCTGCTCGGGATGGACCTGCTTCGCTTGGCCCTGGAACGCTCCACCAACGCGCACGACGCCGTCGGGGTGATCGTCGAGCTGCTCGAACGCCATGGCCAGGGCGGACCCTGCAGCCACGAGAAGCCCGGATTCTCGTACCACAACAGCTTCCTGGTCGCGGATCCGTCCGGCGCGATTGTGCTCGAAACGGCGGGGAGCAACTGGGCGGTCGAGCCCGTGACGGGCCGCGGCCGCTCGATCTCCAACGGTCTCACGATCGCGGGTTTCGCCGAGGAGTTCACCTCGACGACCGCGGCACGCAACACCTCGTGCACGATGCGGCGGGCTCGAACCCAGCCCGCAGCCGAGGCAGCGGCGGATGTCGCCGATCTGTTCGCCGCGCTGCGCGACCACGGCGGCCGACCCGGTCCGTTGTGGTCACCGACCGACGGTGCGATGGGTGCACCCTGCGTGCACGCCGGCGGTGAGGTGTCGTCGGCGCAGAGCACCGCATCGTGGGTGAGCGACCTGCGAGGCGATCCGCTCCACTGGCTGACGGCCACGTCGGCGCCGTGCACCTCGACGTTCCACCCCGTGCGTGTCGACCGCCCCATCGACCAGGATGCGACATTCGGTCCCGACCCGACCAACCGCTACGACGCTGCCAGTCGCTGGTGGACCCACGAGTTGCTGCACCGCCAGGCGCTACGCGATCACGAGGCGTCAGTGGCGGTGTTCGCCGCCGAGCGGGACGCGCTCGAAAACGAGTGGCTCGCCGCGCCACCCGACAGCGAGGTCGCGTTCGCCGCCTCAGCGTCAGCCGAAGACCGGTGGCTGGCTGCGCTCGTGGCCGCTGACCTCGGTGATGTTCGCCCGGAGTGGCTCGTCGACCTCTGGCGCGACCTCGACCACGCAGCAGCACTCCCGGCGATCGATCCGCCGACCTGACTCAGACCGCCGGGCCTGACGTACGAACGGTGCTTGGCGCATCGTGTGCGTCGGCGTCGTCGAGGAGCGAGCGGCCGAGCCACAGCGGCACGATCTGGCCGAAGAGGAGGGTGATCCCGCCGATGACGAGCAGTATTCGCATGAGCACGACGCCGGTGTCGAGGTCGTTGTTGGCCGACAACGCGAGCGCCCGGGCGTCGGTGACACTCGCCCGGTATTGCTCGACCAGCGCATCGGTGTCGCTGAGGTCGTCGCTGATCGCTGCCACCGATGCGGCGAGGTCGTCGAGCTGCTGCTGGAGTTCATCGGCCTGGCCGGTGAAGTCGGTCAGGCTGGTCGCTGTCGATTCGAGTTGGCCGGGCAGCGTCTCGAGTGTCTCAGCCAGTTGGCCGAGCGTCTCGCCGAGGCCGGCGTCGGGGTTGTAGTCGGGAGCGAGCGGAAGGTTCGACAGCGTCGCCAGCACGGAATCGATGTCGCCGCCGATGTTCTCCAATGTGCGCACCGTCCGTCCCGCATCTTCGAGCGACGGACCGACGGTGGTGGCGAGCCCCGCGATGTCATCGATCGCCTGCGTTCCTGCCTCGAACGAGCCCGAGACTGCAGCGAGGCTCCCGGCGAGCGCCGCAACCGCATCGGTCGACGTGCCGAGCACCTCGTCGGCGAGATCGATCGTGTCGTCGATCGCATCGAGCGACTGCAGCGTCACCTCCAGCGTGTCATCCGACGCCGCCGCCAACTGCCCGACGAAGATCCATCCAACGACCACACCGAACACGGCGATCAGCATCCCGGCGATGCCGACGCCGATCATCATCCGTCCGGCTCGCCGTGTGGCGGCCGGGGACTGCCACCGACTCCGCCACGAGGTCGTACGAGTTGTGGCTGGCACGTCGTGCACGTCGTCGGTTGGCATCGGGGGGATTCTCGCAGACCAGAACGGGCGGCGCCGCTGTCCGCCGCGCGCTCACCGCGTATCTATCATCGTGAGCGCGTGGAGCTTGTCGGGCGAAGGTCGGAGCGGGAAACCCTCGAGCGAGCGTTCGATCGCGCTCTGGGCGGGCGTCGCACGGTGGCGTGGGTGCGGGGCGCGGCGGGCATCGGCAAGACCGCCCTCGTTGCGGAGTTCCGCTCGATCGCCATCGCTCGCGGCGCCATCGTGATCGGGTCGTCGGTGACCGAGGTCGAAACGTCCATCGGCTGGTCGGGAACCGCCACCTTGCTGCGCAGTTTCGACCCGGACCTGCTCAGCGGAGTGGATGCCTCGCAACTCGAGATTCTCGCCGCGCTCGCCGGATCGGTCCGGGAGGATGCCACCGAACCGCTGTCGGTGGCATCGGCGCTGAGCGACGTGCTCGCCGCGCTCGCCGACTCCCAACCGCTCGTCGTCGTCCTCGACGACCTCCACTGGTTCGACCATGCGACTGCAGCTGCGCTGAGCTTCTCGATCCGGCTGCTCGGCGATCACCCCATTCTGTTCCTGGCCGCTGCGCGACCCGTCGACCTCCCCATCGACCTCTGGCGCATCGTCGACGCCGATGACCTGATCGTGATCGAGCCGACAGCGCTGTCGCTGGGGGCGACCCGAGAGCTGCTCGCCAGCCGGTTCGCGGTGCAGCTTGGACACATCGACCTCGTCCGACTGCACGAAGTGTCGGCAGGCAACCCCTTGCATGTGATCGAGACGGGACGGTTGGTGCAGGCGGGAGTGCCCATCGCGGAGGCGATGCTGCCGGGTTCGCTTCGTGCCCTGATCGATGTCGGCCTCGGCGACCTGGACGCCGCGGACACCGAGGTGCTCGCCGCGTGTGCGCTCATGCCCAAGCCTCGGCCAGTTCTGCTGTATGGGATCTTCCCCCAAGATGTCGTCGACTCGGCGTTGAACACCGGGGAGCGGCTGGAACTCCTCCATGTCGACGACCGTGACGGCGACGCTGTCGTCTTCCGGCACCCTCTCGTTCGCTCGGGCCTCGCCGAGCGACTCCCGCTGATGGCTCGCCGGCAGCTGCACCGCCGCTGCGCAGACCTCGATGTCCTGATCGAGGTTCGTGCGTTCCATCTCGGCCAGGCGATCGTGGGAACCGATGCGGAGGCAGCCAAGGTGCTCGATGCGGCAGCAGCGACCACGCGCCGCAGTGGCCTGTTGGCGGACGCGCTGTTGCACGCCGAGCGCGCCCTTGCGCTGACCGATCCGCAGGACCGCGGGGAGACGTTGCGACGGACGCTGCAAGCGGCAGATCTGGCCATCGCCGCCGGCGATCCGCAACGTGGCTTCGATCTCGTCGAACCGCTGATCGTGGCGTTGGACGATGACGAACAGCAACCGGCGGATGCAGCCGCCGTCCTGAGCCTTGCCGGTCGGGCGCGCAGCGGCCTGTTCGGCTCGGCAGCGGCGTTGCCCTGGCTCGAACGCGCGGCAGCCTTGCTGCCAGCGGGGTCCGCGGAACGTGCCCGCCAGCTCGGAAGCTGTGTCTGGGCGATGTTGTTCGTCGATGTCGACCGCGCTCGGCAACGAGGCATCGAGTTCGTGGCCGCGGCCGCTGCCAGCGACGACCGATTGCTCGACCAGTTCGCCCGCGCAGCATTGAACGTTGCAGATGCCTTGGCGGGCCTGCCCCTGTCGTCGTCGCCAGGACCGGCATCCACAGCGCTCGACACCGACGTGCTCAACGACTGGCTCGAGGTCGCTGTCTGGACCGATGACCACCATCGGGCCGACGAGGTGCTGGCTGAAGCGATGCGTCGAATCACTGAGCGACCCTCTGTGACGAACGAGCACAACATCATGATGCAGGCCTCCGATCTGAGGAGGCGGCAGGGCTTTCTCGACGAGGCCGCGGTGCTCGCCGAGCGCGCCTGGGCACTGTCCGATGCGATCGACGGCGGCTCCGGCCGATCCAGTGAGCTGGCGGTGATCGCAGCGACTCGCGGTGACGTCGACACCGCCCATCGTCACATCACAATGCTGGCATCGAGGCCGCCGGACACGTCGGCCCTCGCCGAGGCACAAGTGGAGTACGCGATCGGGGTCGTCGGCGCGCGTGACGGCGATCATCGACTCGCGATCGACAAGCTCAGTTCCGCAGTCGCCCTGCTCGACGGGTGCGGCGTTCGCGATCTCGGAGCACTTCCGGCTCGACCCGAACTCTTCGACGCCTTGATGCAGGCCGGCGAACTCGACGAGGCCGAACGCGTTGCATTCGAGATCGCCGAGTTGGCCGAGCGCTCGGGTCGCCCCCGTGGGGCGGCCGAGACGTTGCGGTCGCGAGCCCACATCGCCGCCGGTCGACGGCGGCTCGACGAGGCGACGGAACTCGCAGGTGCGGCGATGGACGCATTCGCCGGGATCGGCCTACCGGTCGAGCGCGCCCGTGCGATGGTCCTCGTCGGCAGCATCGCACGACGCTCGCGTCGGCGGGCCGAAGCCCGAGAACACCTCGAACAAGCGAACGCAGAGTTCGTCAGGTGTGGCGCACTGGGCTTCCTGCCGCTCGTGCGCAACGAGCTGGAGCGTTTGGGTGACCGCGGCGATGCAGCGGCACTCACCAACACCGAACGCAAGATCGCCGAACTGGTCGCCGAGGGGCTGACCAACGCCGAAGTGGCGGCGCAGCTCTACGTCAGTGCTCGAACGGTGGAGGCGCACCTCACGCAGATCTATCGCAAGGAAGGTGTCCGCGGTCGCGCCGAGTTGGCTGCCCGCCACCGTCCCTGACTCGAAAACCTGGGGGTTCCCCCGATGCGCCGCACGCCCTCCCGGCGTCATGGTGGCGTCGTGCAGCAGACCTTCGTCGTCGAGCGGTATCTCGACGGACTGACCAGCGACGAGATCGACCAGATCCTGTTCCGCTGCAACGAGTCGCTCCCTGAGTTCACCAAACGCGGTGTGCGCCACGTCGAGTCGATCCTGATTCCCGGCGACGAGACGTGCCTGTCGGTGTTCGAAGGCCCCGACGCCGAAACGGTCCGTGCCGCCAACACGGCGTGCCGGCTGCCGACCGGCCGGGTGCTTGCGGCCGTGCTCCAACCGACTGATCGTCATCGTGCGCCGTCGAGCAGCCCGGATGAGGCTGCGGGCCGGGAGAAGTAGTGGTAGCACCCACGACGAAGCCCTCGGTCGGCGTGCAAGCTCGCCCCATGCGGAACGCTTTGCGGGTGCGTACCCGGCGTCGAGGAGTCGCCGTGGTGGTCGCTGCGGGCTTCGCACTGTCCGTGGTCGCCGCTCCGAGTGGACTGGGGCTGGCGGAGGAGCAACCGAGCGACGACACGATGGCCGTGCCGCCGGACCCTACGGCGGCCGAGGCGTCGGACACGACCGTTCCCGATTCGACCGTGCCCGATTCGACCGTGCCCGATTCGACGGTGCCCGATTCGACGGTGCCCGATTCGACTGTGCCGGTGCCGGTGCCGGTCGACTCGGAGACGATGCCGCCACCGCAGAACACATCCGACACGCTTGCCACGCCCAGCACGATGATCGACACGGCGACCGAAACGCCGGTCGACGCCGAGGGACCAGCGGCGTTGCCGGCGTCGATGTTCGCCGCCAGCGCGCTCACCGGCGTCACGTTGAGCATCAGCAACACGCCGTTCTCGGTGACCCCGGCCACGCTCGACTTCGGCTCGTACTTCCTCGGTGCTCGGGCATTCGAGACGGTCACCATCGCCAACGACACCGGACGTGAACTCTACGTAGACCTGTACGGCACGGGCGCGGCGTCGATCACCGGGATTGGTGGGTGCGGCGCCTTCGTCCTGCCACCGCCCACAGTCGGATCGACCGCCTCGTTGTATCTGGGGGTCGACGAAAGGTGCGACGTCTCCATCGACCTCGACACCAGCGGCCTCGGCACCGTGAATGGTCAACTCGTCGTGACCGACACCGACTTTGGCCAGACCACGACGGTCGGCGTCGCCGCCGAGATCGTTCCCCCGGACCCGCCTGCGAACGACGACTGGACGAACGCGCAGGACATCTCGACTCTCACGATTCCGGGATGGGTCGGTGAGCCCGGGCTGTTCGGCAACCAACAGCCGCGTGACACCGTGCAGATCGACGGCAACACCACCTACGCCACCTACGAATCGGGCGAGTACGACCCCGGCCGTGGCGGAGGATCGGTCTGGTTCAAGTACACCTCGCCGCCGGGCGGCTTCTCGGGCCGTCTCGGGTATCGAGCGACGCCCGGATTCTTCGTGGAGGTGTCGACGGCGAACACCTCGGCCACCGAGTCGCGCAGGGCCAAGGGCAACTCGGCGACGCCGGCGATCAACTTCGTGCGAATGGAACCGGGTCACACGATCTGGTTCTCGGTCTTCAACGAGTCGCCGTTCGTCGACCCGGGGGCGTTCACGCTCGAGTTGTTCCAGGCCCCGAACGAACAGGACGCGATCGCCATTCCCCGAAGCGGAACCGGCGAGGGGGAGTTCGCGCTCGTCGACGACTTCAACCTGTTCGGCGACGGTGACACCCACCACCTGACGCCCGACCTGGGGGGTGCGCCGAACGGGTGGTCGACGCTGCGGTTCGATCGGCCCGGCTCGCTGACGGTGACGTACCGGTCGTCGACTGCGTCATCGCCCGGCGGTGCGTTTGATCCGAACGAGGGAAGCGAACGCCCGCTCGGTCTGCGGGTCTACCGTTCCCCGCAGGCGACCAGACTGAGTGACCCGAACGTGCTCGGCGCACCGATCGCCGTGGGGGCCGGCCGGATCAGCAGCGATCCAGCCGCCGGCGCGACGATCACGGGCACCTGGTTCGAGACGACCGCCACGGTGGCCGTCACACCCGGCCGCTACTACTGGACGTTCGAGGAGGGATCCGGTGGCCCGACGTTCTTCGTCCAGGAGTGGCAATTCCGTGCCTCCACGATCGACACCGAACCGCCGACGGCATCGATCACCACCCCACCCGACGGTGCCCGCTACATCGTCGGCTCGGTGCCGTCGACCCTCGTGTCCACGTGCACCGACAACCAGGGTCCGACGTCCTCGTTCATCACGGTCGACGGAGCCGAAACGACGACGCTCGCAACCACCATCGGCAGCCACACCGTGTCGCTCGAATGCACCGACTCGGCGGGCAACATGGTCGCCGTCACCTCGACCTACACGGTCGTGGCGCCACCGACCGGGCCGTGCGTGATCGTCGACACTCGATCGGTCGACTTCGGCGACGTGACCGTGGGTTCCGCCAGCCCCGCCCGGCCGGTCGTCGTGCGATCGTGCTCCGACGCACCGGTCCGATTGGCGGTGAGCGTGAGCGACGCCACCAGCGGCGGGGGTGGTTCCCAGACCTGGCTCGCCAGCACATCGACGGTGCCGGCCGCCGATCAGTTCACCTGGAGCGTCACCCCGCCCGGTGGGCCGTCACCGATCCCCGTCGGGCGCACCCAGACGACCGTTGGAGCCGTGCTGGCACCAGGTGCGTCGCGTACCGACGATCACCGCATCGCCCTCGGCCCCACCGGGCCCGGCCTCGGCACCCGTTTCACGTCCACCTTCACCTACACCGCACTCACCCCATGACCGAGTTCACGAACAAGGAGCACCTCATGACTGCCCACCTTCACCGCAACCCTCGACCTACGAACGAGATGCGACCGCAGCGCCGTCTCGTCGGCATCGTGGCATGCATCGTCGTCGTGGTGGCCATGATCGGCGGGGCTTCCACGGCGCTCGCTGCCGACCTCACGGTCAAGCAGGGCGAGTCGGTGAGGTTCTACTCCGGCGACGCCACCAACGTCACGGTCGAACCCGCCGGCGCCGGGACCGCCACCGTCATCCCGGCGCTTCCCGGTGTCCCGCTGTCGGCCGCCATCGAGTTCACGGCATCGGCGTCGTTCAGCGGGGTCGCGACCGTGAGATACGACAGTGCGCAACTCGGTAACGGCACCTTCACGACCATCCAGGTCGAGGGGACCAGTGCCAACGCGAGCGGGTCGTTCGTACCGGTTGCCGCACCTGGGCCATGTCTGGTGATCACTGCGAATCCCATCGTTCCCTTCGGCGACGTGACGGTCGGTGGGGGTTACAAGGACACGCCGGCGCCGCCCAACGTGTTCGGCTGCGCTCCACAGTCGGTGGCACAGGACATCCTCGTCCAGGCGACGAATGCACAGAACGGGCTGATCAACCTTGCCGTCGACTCGTGCACGCAGGTCGCGACGTGCGCTCCTGGTGAAGGGACCTACTCGGTGGCGATCCTCGATGCGCCGCTCATCGTCCGGTCGACCCCCACGGTGTGGCTCGACGCGCGCGCCGGTGACGCCGGCGCCGCCCCCCAACTCGCCGTGAAGATGCCCGCCACGCTCGCACCGACGTTCGTGGGAAGCCTGTTCACCTTCGACGTCGTCTTCACCGCCGTCGCCAACTGACCCACCGCCCGACCGACCCTCTCGTTCTGCACTCTGAGATCAAGGAGACCGCCATGAACATCCGACGCCACTTGGTTGCGACACTGGCGGCGACCGCACTGACCGTCGCCGGGATCGCCGTCGTCCCCACGAACGTGTCTGCACAGACGGCGACGCCGGTCCGTCAGGGGGAGACGATCGTGGTCGGTAGTACGTCCAACACCGATCCGTTCACCGTCTCGCCGCCCCAGGCGGGCACGGTGTCGAATCCCACGTGGGTCGGCAATGCCACGTTCACCGCGTCGGCGACCTTCGTGGGCCCGGCTCGCGTCTGCCTCGCTGGAGGGACGTGCGTCGATGTCGTCGTCGTCGGACCGAGCGCCGACGTTGGTGCGACCTTCACCCCGCGCCCGGCGCCGGGGCCGTGCATCGTGATCGTGTCGGGTGCGACGGTTGCGTTCGGTGACGTGACCGTCGGTGCCACCTCGACGGCAGCCACCGCGACGGCGCTGAGCAACTGCTCGTCGGGGCTGGACGTCGACATCTACGGTTCGATCACCCAGGCGACGTCGGGGACGGGTGCGGGTGCGGTCGTGTGGGAACCGGTGCAGACCATCCCCACGCCCAATCAGTTCCGATACCGCCTCCAGAACTCAGGCGACAACGTTGACCGGGTACTGGACAACGACAGCTCGGTGTTCGTCCAACAGCTTCCGAACAGCTTCACGAGAACGTTCGACCACACCCTGACCATCGGTGCCGGATCGACCAGCGGGCTCAACTCGCAGTTCAGCGCCACGATCACCCTCCTGGCGGCGGTGGCCTGAACCATGACTGCCATCCGTCTGCGCCGTGCGATCGTCGTTGCCGTCACCTGCGTGGTGACGGCCGGCACGATCGCGCCCGCAGGTGGAGCAGTCGAGGCCGAACCGACTGCGCCGCCACCCACGCCGACCGGTGAGGTCAACGCCACGTTCACGCCGAAGTCGCCGCCCGGACCCTGCATCATCATCGGCGGTCCACTCACCGTCGACTTCGGCGTGCTGGCGTTCGGTGGAGGATTCGGTGCCGGCAACGCACCAACGACCGTCGCATCATGTGGCCCTCCCGGCCGGGTGCAGGACGTGATGGCGTCGGTTTCGAACGCCACAGCTGCCGGCACGCTGCGGTGGACCCCGTTCGACTGCGGCACCACGCCGGCATCGACGTGTACCACTCCGACCAACCAGTTCGCCTACCTCCTCGCAGGCGTGTCGCTCACGTCGACGCCCCGCATGATCGGCCCACCCGGCAACGTCACTCACCAACTCCGACTCCCGGCGCCCGGTTCGACCGGCGGCGGCGAGGTCGTCCGGATGACTGTCACGATCCTGGCGGTGCTGCGATGAATCGTTCGCACATCACCCGGCGGCGCCGAACAGCGCTCGTGGCGCTCGCGCTCGTCGCCGCTGTCGTCTCGGCGGACACCATTGCGTTCGCCGAGGGTTCAGGCGGGTCGGTCGACGGCAGCGTCACCGTCGCTGCGCTCGTGATCACCGAGGTGGTGGCACCGCCGACACCGCCCAGGGCGGGTTCGCTCACCACGATCACGGTCCGGGTGCGCAACGACCTGCCTCGACCGGTCACGTCGGTGAACGTCGACACCGTTGGGGTCATCAGCGCTGGCTCGGTCACCGCCACCATCGCCCCCGGACAGACGCGCGACGTGCTCGTGCCCGCCTGGTTCTGCACGGGGGGACCGACCCCGTTCACGGTGAGTGCCACCGCACTCGACGGGGCGACGAGCCTGGCCGCGGCGCCGGCGTCCGGGCAGGTCGACGTCGCCGCCGGACCGGGCTGCCGACGCGACCCCGAGATCGATGATCTGCCGATCCGGGTGTCGACGTCACCCGATCGCAGTGCACCGGGCCCGCTCGACGGTCGAATCGTCAGCGGCGTCGTCCACGTGATCGTCGACCCGACGAGCCCGGCCGTCAGCGGCCGACGCGGCATCCGTCGAGTCGAGTTCCGCCTCGACGGCCAGGTCCTGCGCACCGACGGCGCAGCACCGTTCGACCTCGCGGGCAACCGCGGCGCGAACGCCCGTGGGTTCGACACGACACTGCTCGTCGACGGAACGCACCGGGTCCGCGCGATCGTCACGTTCCGCGACGGGTCGACCCGATCGTTCCTCGCCCGCTTCGTCGTGTCGAACGGCACCGCTGCCAAGACGATCCAGTTCTCGACGTTGCCCGACCGCAGCGGCGCACAACCACTCGCCGGAGCGACCCTCACTGGCCGCCAGGTGTACATCTTCGTCGGCCCGACCACGCCGATCGCCGACGCATCGGTGTACTTCAGGCGCGACGGCCGCCTGATCAAAGTCGAGAACGTGGTGCCCTACGACCTCGGCGGCACCGCCCGCAACGGAACCGCCCGGCCGTTCCCGCTCACCGGCCTGCGCCGCGGCGGCAACACCATCAGCGTCGAATTCCGCCTCCCCGGCGGCGTCTCCATCACCCAGACAGCGAGGTTCACCCGACCATGAGCACCCATCGAAACCGAACCGTCGCTGCTGTCGTCGCCGCCAGCCTCGTGTGTCTGGCGGTCCCTGCGGGTCTCGCTGTCGGCCAGGGGATCGGACCGGTACAGGCGGTCGACGACACCGCCGTCGCGCTCCAGGACACCACCTTGAGCGTCGCAGCACCAGGTGTCCTCGCCAACGACCAGGTGCTCGCTTCCGAACCGGGTGCACCGTCATACACGACGTGCCCAGGCGCGCCTGGCGCCGGGGGCGGCGACACGCTGGAGTTCCGGAGTCTGGCTCCACGCATCGTCACCAACGCCGGCCAGGGAACGCTGACACTGCAGCTCGACGGGTCGTACACGTTCGTGCCCGCCCCCGGATTCGTGGGAACGACCACGTTCCCGTACTCGCTGGCCAACATCGACGAACTGCCCCAGTGTCCGATCAACCCGCGGGTGAACGCCACGCTCACCATCGAGGTCGTCGCGACGGCCCAAGGGTCCTTCGACGGGACGTTCACGCCGGTGTCGGCGCAGACCGGGCCGTGCATTCTCGTCGACAACTCGACGATCGAGTTCGGCGAGGTCCCGACCGGATCGACGGCGTGGGCCGCGCCGACCGGCGGACGCACCACCACCTTGTCGTCGTGCTCTCCGAGTGATCAGGTGGTGGCCGGTGGTGTCAGCCCAGCGCTCGGTGGCGGTGCCGGCCCGACTGCGGTGTCGCTGGAACCGGCGGGTACTGCGACGCCGTCGATCAGCCAGTTCAGCTACGCCGTGGCTGCACGCGGCGCCACCGCAACCCGGCCCGTCGGTCCGGACCAGATTCTCACCACCACACCCGCTGGGGTGACGACACTGCAGGGAGGAACCGGTGTCGCCACGCTCGAGCACTACCTGATCGGCCCCGCCGCCGGTGCGTCGGTGTCGGGCACCGGGTTCCAGTTCGCGGTGACGTTCGTGGCGACGGTCCGCTCGTGACCGTCGGTGCCGCCCCTCGTCGGACGATGGGGGCGTTCGCGATCGCCTTATTCGTGCTCGTCGTCACGATGCCGACATCGGTGTTCGCCCAGGCGGGTGTCGGGATCGACCCGGGTGAGATCAACGGGCTGCCCCCGATCGAGGCTGACACGCCGACCACCGTTGCGGTCACCGTCCGAAACCCAGGGACCGAGGCGGCCGCGTACCAGATGCTCGCCCAACCGTTGAACGGGGAACCGGAGCTCGCGATCGATCCGGCCTGGTTCAGCTTCGAGCCGGCCACCTTCGACCTCGACGGCGGCACCGCTCAGGAGATCCAGGTGACCTTCACCGTCCCCGACGGAATCGACGCCGGCGACTACCTGGCGCTGGTCACCGCCCAGTTGGTGTCTGGGCGAACCCGAATCGTCGGGTGCGCAAGTGGGTGCAGCCGTTGCCACCAAGCTGTACTTCACGGTGCCCTCGGCCCCGGAGTCGTCATCGTCGGGCGTCCCGATCGGCGTCGTCATCGGTGTGATCGTGGCCGCTGTTCTCGTCGTCGGGTTCGTCGCCTGGCGCAGGTCCGGCATCAAACTGAGCGTGAGTCGGGATCGTTGACCGTGGGCGTCCCCGCGGCGCTGGGCCCGCACCGAGTACGGCTGCTCTGTGTTGCGTCGCTCATCGGGGTTGCGGCCTGTGGCGGTGGCGGCGACAGCTCGCCGGTGGTGAGCACTCCCAACGAGCCCGCCCCGAGCGTCACCACCGAAGACGAATTCAGGATCGATCCCGGGCCGCTGCCGACACCCGCCGACGTCGCCGATGAGTCGGTGACTGCCGTGGTGCTTGCGTCCAGTGGCTTCGAGATCGACGCCGATCTGATCGAGGCAGCCGAGCAGGTGGAAGCCGATCTCCTCGCCCAGGCGACAGCGGCGACCGGACCGCAGGGATTTCGGCGACCCGACCAGGGGATTGCAACCAGCGGCGGCATGAGCGTCGTTGGCCTCCTGATCGACCTGGTGAGCCGGCTGACCTCGCAGGCCCAGCAGCCGTTCTCGGCGAGCCTGGACTCAGCGACGAGCCAGACGTCCGGTGGAACACTGACGATGGGCGGCAAGGTGAGTGGTGACGGGGCGGGCTCGACGAGCACTGAGCTGTCCTTCGAGGCAAAGGTCGTCAACGCCGAAGGTCGAACGGTGACCGAACGCATCACTGGCACCGTCGCCGGGCCGCTTTGCCCCGACGAGTTCGGACTCCTCGATCTCGAGGTCAGCGGAGAGATGGAGGTGACCGGCAACGGCACCGAGCGATCGCGCCACACGTTCAAGGCAACCGCCAGCGCAACCTTCGACGAAAACGGCGAGATGGCCCAGATCGACATCGAGTTGAACGTGCAGTCCGATCGCACGGGGGCCGACGGCAGGACCGCCTTCGTCGATGTCACGTACGGTGTTCAGTTCAGCAACGTGTTCGGTGGCGGCGAGTCCACGACGACCAAACCGGATGTGGTGATCAATCGGGCCTCCCAGGAGGTGACCTCCGGGGCACAGCAGTCTGATTACGACATGGTCGACAACGGTCAGGATGCCGCGACGAAACTGGTCCTCATGGCGTTGGCGAGTCGCCGCTCGTCGATCCAGAACAACGGATGCGTCGCAGTGGTCGCCGAAGCTCCGGGCACGGTCGGGGCGAAGCAGGTGGTTCCGATCGACGTGAAGACGCGCCACGTCGTCGAAGGGGCGGAACTCGACAAGCGTGTGGAAGCCACCCTCACGGGTCCGGGTTCGATCGATCCCGCATCACTGCCGACGACTCCCGAGACGATCAACTACACCGCCGGCGACAAGGGCGGCGACACCGGCACCATCGCGCTCGTGTCACGATCCCGACGCGGCATCGGGACCACGAACCTGACGATCAAGGTCGGTGACGAGTACCGGGTGGATTCGCCGGCGGGCGTGCTGCGGCTCCAAGGGTCGGTGTGTGCGCTCGACGCGCCGTTCACCTTGTCGGTCGTCGGGGAGATCAACGGCACGCTCACCTTCACACCGTCGGGGACCGGCGGCGGCACGTACGACGGCAGCGCGGACCTCGGTCGTGGATCGATGACGTGGTCGGGTGGGTACACACTGACTGGTATGGACACCGAATCGCGGGGCGTCGACGCCGACGAGGGGACCACCCAGCTCGTTGGTCCCATCATCCAGCCGGTGCCGGGCTTCTGGCAGGGCGGCCCCGACTTCGTCTTGATTCCCGACGCCACCGCGTGCCCCTGAACGACCTCAGCGGAGCGTCAGCTGCGAGCATTGAGCGGGATCTCGCCGCTGACCGTGGTACCGGCGCCGGGGGAAGACGACACCTCGACTCGTCCTCCCAGCGCCAGGATCCGGTCGGAGATCGACAGCAACCCTGAGCCCCACGGCACGGCATCCGGGTCGAATCCGACGCCGGTGTCGGAGACGGCGAAGCGAGCGCTCGTGGCCGTCGTCTCGACCACGACCGTTGCGGTCGCGTCCGGACCGGCGTGCACGGCGATGTTCTCGATCGCCTCGACACAGCATGCGAAGACCGACAGCGCTGCCCCGTCATGAGTGGTCCCGTCACTGACGGAACCGACGATCGACACCTCGGCATCGACGCCGATCTCGGCGGCCACGGTCCGCAATGCGCCCTCGAGTCCCTCGTTCGACAGGTCGTTGGGGACCAGGCCGCGTGCGACCGCTCGCAACTCGTCGATCGCCGACGTCAACGTGGCCACCGCTGCCGCCAGGTCGCTGTCGGTCGCCGCGCCGTCGAGACGTCTGTGGGCCTCGGCCAGTTGCTCGCGCACCCGTCCACTGAGGCGTCGATCGAGTCGTTCGCGGCCGGTGATGGCAGCCTCCAGGAGTCGTTGGCGGGACCGTGCGAGCTGGGCGGCGCGCTCGCTCATCTCCAGGTGGCTCTGCCAGACGATGAAGACGAGCAGGGCCGCGATCGGTGGGATGCCGAGCACGACGATCGCGTCGCGCATCGTCGGCGACATCTCGTCCTCGGTGGTGGTCACAGGCGACAACACCGCCAACGCCGCGAACGCCAGGGTGGCAACGAAGCAGGCGGTCGTCATCGCGGCCATCGCGCGGCGAGACAGGTACGACACCGACACGAAGCCGGGAATGAGTGCGGCGAGCACGAGCAGTGGCAGGGAGAACGGTGCCACGATGGCGTTGGTCACCCCGACCGGAAGGTATCCGACCGCAGCCCACACGACTGCAGCGGTCACCCGTCCCGCACGGTTGAGCCGCCACGCCCACCACACGCACCCCGCGTACGTGACCACGGCGCCCACGATCAGCAGCACCCAGGGCGATGGCACCGCGAGCAGCCACACCACGAGCACCGTGGCGGCGACCGTGAGCTCCAACGCGATGTTTGCCATCAGCACGCGGTCGAGTCGAGCGTCGACGCGTGGCGACCTCTGCTGCAACGATGCGTCAGGCGCCAGGTTGTTGATGACCGCGCTCCCAGAGTTCCACGAGGTGTGTCGGGTCGATGTCGCGTTTGGGGACGTAGGGAGACGAACTGCCGCTCACGGCGACGGGCAGTTCACTGAGGTCGTAGGTCGACGTGAGCACCGTCGTGACGTCGAAGTCGTGTAACCGGTCGGCGGTCGCCACGCCGTCGAGACCTCCGAGGTTGACGTCGATCAACGCGAGGTCGATGTCGAGACCCTGCTCGACCAGCCGGATCGCCTGTTCTCCGCTGTCGGCCGCCGCGGTGAGTTCGATCCCGTCGGAGTAGCGGAAGACGAGGGCCATCGTCTCGCGGAACGAACCCTGGTCGTCGACGACGAGAACGCGCAGCACCCGATCATCGTGACGCCCCCTGGGCGGTTGTGTCATGGGTGCTACCACCCGTCCCGACGGAGCGCGTCGAGGGCGAGTTCGCCGGTCACGGTCGTGCCGTGGTCCGGTGAACTCTCGACCGTGAGGCGTCCTCCGATCGACGTCATCCGCGTCGTCATGTTGTCCAGACCCTGACCCTTGTCATTGCCTCGGTCGAAGCCTGCCCCGTCGTCGCTGATCACGAATCGGACGCGGCGGCTGGACCGCTCGATCTCGACGGTGACACCTGCATCGGGGCCGGCGTGTTTGGTGGCGTTCTGCACCGCCTCGCTGCAGCAGAACCAGATCGCCGACTCGACGTCGGATGGCAGTGGCTCGCTGAGATCGACTCGGATCACCACCGGAATGGGTGCTCGGGCTGCAAGGTCGTCGAGAGCGCCGCGCAATCCGCGCTCGACGAGCACAACCGGGAGCAGTCCGCGCACGAGACGGTCGAGTTCAGCACCGGTTGCCGCGATCTCGGCGTCGGCGTGATCGAGGACGTCGCGAGCCGCCTCGAGGTCGACGACGAGCAGGCGACGGGCAAGCGCGAGCTGGATCACGGCCGAGTGCAGGCGCTGCTGCGCGCCGTCGTGCAGATCACGTTCGGCCCGCCGCCGCTCGGCGTCGGTGGTCTGCACCACCGCCAGGCGCGATCGGCGCAGGTCGTCCTGCAGCTCTCCGAGGCCGACGTGGTTCTGCCAGGCGAGTTGCATGACGAGTGCACATGCGATCGACGGACCGATCAGGACGTTCAGGGTCTCGAACCAGTCGGGGAGCACGACCAGGTCGTCGGGTGCCAACACATTGGTGGCGGCCACGAGCGCCGAGAACGCCACTGTCGTGGCGAGCAGCACACCGGTGGATCTCCGGGGGAGGAACGGAACGGCGAGTGTCGCCGGGATCACGGTCGCCACGGCGAGCACGGGGAGCGCGTACGCGCCGACGAGTGCGGTCGCCACGGCAGGCGGCACGTAGCCGATTGCGACCACGATCACTGCGCTTGTCGGATCGCCGGCCGCCGCGAGACGGCGCGCCCAGATCACGCTTGCGATGAAGATCGCGATCGTGGCCATCATGATGGCGGCCATCGGAGCCTGAGCGATCGCGATGAAGACGGCTGCGAACGGGACGATGACGACGTACTGGACCCACAGGAGCACGTCGAGGAACCGGTGCAACCTCGCTTCCGACGGTGTCGGCCTGTGCCTCATCGCGTCGAGTGGCGCCGTTTCGATCGTCATCGTGGTGCCGATCGCCCACTGAGGTACGACAATGCAGCCGAGACCCGACGGTTGGTGGCACCGTCGTCGAAGATGTCGAGCTTCATCATGATCGACGCAACGTGCTTCTCGACCGAACGTTCGGACAGGAAGAGTGCCCCCGCGATCGCCGAGTTCGACCTCCCGGCGGCGAGCTCTGCGAGGACCTCGATCTCCCGCCCGGTGAGCTTCGCGAGACCGTCGGCGACCGGCGTGTGCATGAGCGCATCGACAACGCTCGGGTCGATCCATGAGCCGCCGCCGGCGACGGTCTGCACGACGTCGACCAGGCGTTCCCGATCGCCGATGTGCTCCTTGAGCAGGTAGCCGCGACGGGCGTCGCCGCCGTCGAGCAGTTCGAGTGCGTACCGAGCATCCAGATACTGGCTCAGCACGATGACGCCCGTCTCGGGCGCGGCGGATCGGAGATCGGAGGCGAGACGGACGCCCTCATCGGTGTGCGTCGGTGGCATCCGGATGTCGCTGACGACCAGATCGACCGACGATCGTCTGACGTGCTCGATCACCTCGGTGGGGCCGCCGTAACGGGCGACGACATCGATTCCCGGCTCGGTCGACAGCACCGCTGCGACACCCTCACGAATGAGGAGATCATCATCGACGACGACCACCGTGATCACCGATCAAGTATCCCAGACCCGACGTACACGATGTGCCAGTGCCGTCAGTGGATCGGGTACCGCTGGCGTGTCGCGAGCTGCGTCTCCCACCGATGTGCGAAGCGACCGGATACGGCGGTTTCGCTCATCACAACCCTCATCTTCCAACACAGCACCTGGCGCCCAATCCGCTGAGCCCAGAGGCACATCGTGTACGTCAGTTGGAGAACTGGTGGAGGGCGCCACCTTCCGCGGCGAGGCGCTCGAGCAGCGGCGACAGGTTCCAGTGGTTGCCGCCGAGCGTGTCGCTGTAGTGCTTGATCTTGCCGACGATCTCGGCGAGGCCGACCTGATCGGCCCAGTACATCGGGCCGCCCCGGTAGACGGGCCAGCCGTAGCCGTTGACCCACACCACGTCGATGTCGCTGCCGCGGATGGCGATGCCCTCATCGAGGATCTTCGCTCCCTCGTTGACCATCGGGTACAGGAGGCGCTCCAGCACCTCCTGGTCGGTGACCTCGCGCTGTTCGATGCCCTTGCCGACGGCGAAGTTCTTGATCAGCTCGACGACCTCGGGATCCGGTGTCGACGCCCGGGTGTCGGGGTCGTAGGTGTAGTAGCCCCGACCGTTCTTCTGGCCGCGGCGCCCGTTCTCGCACAGCACCTCACGGATGGTGGAGCTCGACGAGGTCTCCTCCTTCCAACCGATGTCGAGGCCGGCGAGGTCGCTCATCGCGAACGGTCCCATCGGGAAGCCGAACTCGTAGA
This sequence comes from Ilumatobacteraceae bacterium, assembly GCA_963828415.1. Lineage (GTDB taxonomy): Bacteria > Actinomycetota > Acidimicrobiia > Acidimicrobiales > Ilumatobacteraceae > Sva-07. The sequence goes on along the minus strand of CAWHEI010000003.1, from coordinate 362,977 downwards.
GCACGTTGTCGACCTGTGCGGGCGTCGCTCCTTCGAGGATCATTCGCTCGGCCTCAGCGCCGCGCATGAACAGCATGCGGTTGCCGACGAATCCGCGGCAGACGCCGACCATGACCGGCACCTTGCCGATCTGCTTGCCGATCGCCATCGTCGTCGCAACGACGCTGTCGGACGACTTGTCGCCGCGCACGTTCTCGAGCAGCTTCATCACGTTGGCGGGGGAGAAGAAGTGCATGCCGATCACGCTCTCGGGCCGCGAGGTGACCGACGCGATCTCATTGATGTCGAGCGCCGAGGTGTTTGACGCCAGCACGGCGCCCGGCTTGCAGATCGCGTCGAGTTCTTTGAAGATCGACTTCTTCAGATCCATGTCCTCGAACACGGCCTCGATCACCATGTCGCAGTCGGCGAAGTCGGCCTTGTCGGTCGATCCGGTGATCAGTGCCATGCGCTGCTCGACGGCCTCGGCCGGGATCGAACCGCGCGACGCCGATCGCTCGTAGTTCTTACGCACGACGCCGAGGCCGCGATCGAGTGCAGCCTGGTCGCGTTCGACGATGGTCACGGCGATGCCGACGTTCGCGAAGTTCATCGCAATGCCGCCACCCATCGTGCCGGCACCGAGCACGCCGCACTTCTTGACGTCGATCAGCGGGGTGTCCTTGGCGATGTCGGGGATCTTGTTGGCGGCGCGCTCGGCGAAGAAGGCGTAGCGCTGCGCGCTCGACTGTGGTCCGGTCATCAGCTCCATGAAGAGCTTGCCCTCGGCCTTGAGCCCCTCATCGAACGGCAGGTTCGCGGCGGCCTCGATGCACCGGATGTTGTACTCGGGGGCGAGGAAGCCGCGGGTCTTGCGGGCGATCGAGGCTCGGAAGTCGGCGAAGAGTTGGTCGTTGCCGCGGGCGTCGAGCACCTTCTCGTCGCGGTCGCGGACGCGTGCGAGCGGCAGGTTCTCGGCGACGGCCTTGCTGGCGAACGCGATCGCGGCGTCGCGCAGCTCGGCAGGACCGCCTGAGGTGACGTCGTCGATCAGACCCGCTTCGAGCGCTTCGCCGGTGCCGATGTGGCGACCCGACGTCATCATCTCGAGCGCTTTGGGCACGCCGACGAGGCGAGGGAGGCGCTGCGTGCCACCGGCGCCGGGCAGCAGACCGAGGTTCACTTCGGGGAGTCCGAACTTTGCCGAGTCGACGGCGACGCGGTAGTGCGCACACAGGGCCACTTCGAGCCCGCCGCCGAGCGCCGTTCCGTGGATGGCGGCGATCACCGGCACGGCTGCGTTCTCCATCGCCGCCTGCACCTCGTGGAGGCCTGCTGCCTGTGGGACGTTGCCGCCGAACTCGCTGATGTCGGCGCCGGCGATGAACGTGCGGCCGTCGCAGATCACGACGACGGCCTTGGCGCCACCTTCGACCGCTTGGTTGATCCCGTCGTACAGGCCCTGGCGCACGTGCCAACTGAGCGCATTGACCGGCGGGTTGTCGACGATCACCAGGGCGATGTCGCCGACCTCGGCGGCAACGGTTTCGAGGCGGACGGATTCGGAGATCGCAGTCATGCCGTCAGTCAAGCACCCCGCCCCGCCTGCGATTACATCAGGGGTCAGACCCGCGATGTAATCCGGGGCGACAACGCAGGCGATTACATCGCGGGTCTGACCCCTGATGTAATCGCGTTGCCGGGGAGGTTGCCGTCGGGGTGGAGGGCCGACTGGAAGCGACGCATGCCGGCGAGCCAGCGGTCGCGATCGGTCGCCTTGCGCTCGACGTAGGTGGCCACCTCGGGGTGGGGGAGGATCAGGAACTGCTCGTCGCGGATCGCTTCCAGGCACAACTGTGCGACATCGGCGGGGTCGAGCACGCCGTCGCCGCTCGCGACGCCACCCTCGAACCCCTTGTCGTCGCCGCCGGCCTGCACCGCCATCGTGTTCTGCGGGCTGTTGGCGACGATGTTGGTCGCCACCGCCTGCGGGCACAACACCGAGAAGCGGATCCCCTGGTGGTGATGGCTGATCGACAGCCACTCGGCCAGCGAGATCGCCGCGGCCTTCGTCATCGAGTACGCCATCGAACCGATCTGCGTCAGCAGGCCGGCGGCCGATGCCGTGCTCAGGATGTAGCCCTCGCCGCGGGCGATCATCGACGGCAGCACGGCCCGAGCGGCATAGATGTGGGCCATGCAGTGCACTTCCCACATCGTCTGGATTGCCTCGTTCGAATCCTCGACACCGGCGGCCGTGACGAAGCCGGCGTTCGACACGAACAGGTCGATCGGGCCGTGCGCGTCGAGGGTCGACTCGACCATCGCAATGATCGCCGACTCGTCGCGCACGTCGATGGCCACTGCGGTGCCGCCGATGTCGAAGGCGACACGTTCGGCCTCGGCACCGTGCAGGTCGGCGACGACCACGTGGCGGGCACCCGCTGCGTGTGCGGCGCGGGCGATGGCTTCACCGATCCCCGATCCGGCTCCGGTGACGACAACGACTCGATTCTGCAGTTCCATCCGCGGAACCGTAGACGGGTCGGTCGGTCAGGCCGGAAGGCGATGCAACGGGTGTCCTGGGTCGACCACGACCGTGCAGGCGTCGCCCACACGCAGCGGCACGGAGCCCGGACCTCCGGGCAGGTCGACGTCGACGTCGGTGCCGTCGGCGCGCCGAACGCAATAGCGCCACGCAGCACCGAGGTAGCGGCGAGCGGTCACCTGGTCGTTTCCGCCGTCCACCAGGATCGAGAGGTCGTGCGGGCGAACCATCATCATCAGGCCTGGGTCGTCAGGGTCGGCGAGGAACGACGCCTCACCGAGGAAGGTTGCGACGAAACGGTCGCTCGGACGTTCGTACACCTCGTCGGGCCGATCGATCTGCAGCATCCGACCTGCCGACATCACCGCAACCCGGTCGCCGAGCGCCAACGCCTCCTCGCGGTCGTGCGTGACGAGCACCGCGGCGGCATTGCGCAGCCGGAGCGCCTCGATCACGTCGGTGCGCACATCGTCGCGTAGCGACGGGTCGAGGCTCGCGAACGGCTCGTCGAGCAGCACGACCGCGGGGTCGGGGGCAAGCGCCCTCGCCAGAGCGATGCGCTGCTGCTCGCCGCCGGACAACTCGTGGGGGTACCGCTTGCCCACTCCGGGAAGTCGCACGAGTTCGAGCAGTTCGTCGACGCGGCGCGCACGGCCGGCGCGGTCGAGGTGCGTGAGACCGAAGGCGATGTTCTGATCGACGCGGCGATGCGGGAACAGCGCGTGGTCCTGGAACACGAGGCCGATGCGGCGCTTCTCGGGCGGGAGCGCCGAGACGTCGGTGCCGTCGAGGACCACCCGACCGCTGACGACGGGATCGAGACCGGCGATCGCTCGCAGCAACGACGACTTGCCGCACCCGCTCGGCCCCACGATCGCGACGAGCTCTCCATCGGCGACGTCGAACGACACGCCATCGACGACATCGCGCCCGGCGATGCGCCGTGTGACGTCGCTCACCGACAACGCCGGCAGAGACTGGTCGGGTACCGCATCCATCGAGGTGGGAACGGTAGCGGCCGCCCCGGCGGCCAGGAACCTCTCGCTGGCCAGAGAGTGTCGTCCGGCGACGCTCGTCGGAGTGCTCATGACACCGATTCCGCACCGTGTTCGAGCGTCCACAAGAGCGTCGCCACGAGCAGCATGCCGACCGACACGATGGCGAGTGACGGGACGGCCGCTTGCACCCACAGGCTCTCGGACGTCGCTTGCCACACCCAGACCGGCAGCGTCTCGGTCCCGAACGGGCGCAGCAGCAGCGTGATCGGCAACTCTTTCAACGTGTCGATCGCCACCAGCACCGACGCGGCGATGATGCCGGCTCCGGCGAGCGGCAACTCGATGCGGGTGGCGACCCGGAAGCGGCCGGCGCCGAGCGTGCGTGCGCTCGCGACAACGGAGGGCGACACCTTGCCGACGCTGGACTCGATGCCCTGGAAGGCCACGGCGAGGAACCGTACGACGAGTGCGTAGATCAGCCCGACGAACGACCCCACCAGCAACCAGCCGTCGGGCAGCCAGCCGGTGCGGTCGACTGCGGCGAGCGTGACCAGGACACCGATGGCAACGACAGGGCCAGGCACGGTGTACCCGAGTGTCGCCAAACGGGTGAGGATCGAACCGCCGGTGCGGCGTCGGTTCAGCCCGGCCACCAACAGCAGGCCGAGCGCGAGACACGTCAGCGTTGCGGCCGCCGCCACTCGCATGGACGACAACAGGTGGAAGCCCAGGTCACCCGCGACCGTGGCGGTCTGGTCGGTGCGTCGCGCCTCGAGCGCCCAGGTGATCAGGCGATAGACCGGCAGAGCGACCGCGAAGGTGAACACCGTCCACCCGATCATGGAGGCTGCCGCTGCGCGGATCCCGCGGAGGCGTTCGACGTGCAGTCCGGTTCGCGAGCCCGACTGCGTGAATCGGGCCCGGCCCCTTGCCAGGCGTTCCATCGCAATCAACACGATCGCAATCCCGATGAGGAGCACCGCCAGCTCGGCAGCCGCGTTGCGGTTGCCGGTGCCGAACCACACGCGCAGCACGCCGTCGGCGATCGTCGACACGTTGAACAGTCGCACGGTGCCGACGTCGGTGAGCACCTCCATGCCGACCAGCGCCGCGCCGCCCGCGAGCGACGGTCGGGCCATCGGGAGCACGACGCGCCAGAACGCTTGCGACCGACTGCACCCGAGGCTGCGCGCCACGTCGATCGCTCGTTGCGACTGTTCGCGGAACGCGGCTCGTGCGAACAGATAGACGTAGGGATACAACGTGATCGTGAGCACGAGCGCACACAGCCAGATCGACCGCACGCCGCGGGCGCCGAGCGGTTCCTGGAGCGTGTCGAGCCAGACGAAGCCGAGCACGTAGCCGGGGATTGCGAGAGGCGTCACGAACAGCCAGCCGAGGAGGCGTCGTCCCGGGAACTGGTACGCGGTCACCAACCAGGCGAGGGCGGTGCCGAGTACCAGCGTGCCGAGTACCACCGTGACGAGGAGGGTGGCGGTGTCGCGGATCATGCCTGGCAAGCGGGTGGCCCACAGTTCTTCCCAGACCTCGGTACTCGGCTGCACGATCGACCACACGATGACCAGCACCGGGATCGCCACAGCGATCGCCACGGCAGAGATCATCGCCGTGGTCGTCCATGACCGCGCCCGTTGCGCAGCTGCCGATGTCGTCGACGGCGCGCCAGGGCGCCCGACCTCTGGGGTCGACGTCGAATCGTCGTGGACGACGTCGATGGCATCGGTGAGCGTGTTGCTCATGGGGACGTCGTCAGCTCACTCGTAGCCGGTCGCGCTCAGGATCTCGACTGCAGCAGGCTGGTTCGCGCCGAGTAGTTGCACGGCCGGCAGATCGGCGGTGAACTCACCGAAGCCGGCGATGATCTCGTTCGGCTCGACGGTGGGGTCGACCGGGTATTCGAAGTTGGCGTCGGCGAACTGCTGCTGGCCATCGGTGGCGAGCCACTCGATCAACGCCAGGGCGCCATCGGGGTTCGGGGCGTTCGCGGTCACTGCAGCGGTGCTGACGTTGACGTGGGCGCCGCGGCTGTCCTGCTCGGGCCAGACGATCTCGACCGGGAACGTGGGGTCCTCGGTGAGGAGACGGCCGAGGTAGTAGGTGTTGGCGAGCGCGATGTCGCACTCGCCGTCGGCGACCGCCTTGTAGATGTCGGTGTCGCTGTTGATGTAGAGCGGGTCGTTGTCGACCCACGACTGGACGATCTCGGTGGCGCGTTCCTCGCCCTCGGCGATGACCAATGAGGCGACGAGCGACTGGGTGTAGGGATGCGTGCTCGGGCGCAGGCACAGCTTGCCCTGCCACTCGGGGTCGCCGACGCCGGCATAGGTCGTGGGCGGGTTCTCGACGCGCTCGGTGCTGGCGACGATCACACGGGCTCGCTGGCTGAGCGAGAACCAGTCGTTGTTCTCGCTGCGGAGCTCCTCGGGGATGGTGTCGGTGAGTACGGCACTGTCGACGCTGGCGAGGAGTCCGGCCTCGGCCGACAGCTCGATGTTGGCGGCGTCCGCAGTCATGACCACGTCGGCAGGGGTGTTGGCGCCCTCGGCGATCAGACGCTCGCGGAGTTCGGGGTCGTTTCCGGTCGTGAAGCGCACCTCGATGCCGGTGTCGGCGGTGAACTGCTCGAACACCGGCTCGATGCCGTAATGGCGACCGGTGTACACGGTGATCATCCCACCGTCTGCAGGCGTCGAGTCTGCTGGCGTTGTGTCGTTCGTGGTCGCCGTGGCGTTCGAGCCGGCGTCGTCGTCGCTGCCGCACGCGCCGAGGACGAGCGCCCCGACGAGCATGCTTCCCAATAGGTATCGAGGTTGCTTCCTAGTCATAGTTAGGCAACCCTAACAATTGGTCGAAGGTGCCCGCAACCCCAGCCACGGCCACGCCGGATCGGCCCTGCGCGAAATATACCTAGGGGGGTATAATTCAACTATGCGATTTCTCTCGTTCATGAACACATCCACGGGCCGTGCGATCCGCGTTGGCGGCGGTCTGGTGCTGATCGCGGTCGGCCTGGTCGTCGGCGGCTGGTTCGGCACGGCGCTCGCCGTGTTCGCCCTGCTCCCGATCGCTACTGGCGTGTTCGGCGTGTGTCCGATCAATCCGCTGGTCGGTCAGCCGATGCGGGCGTGTGCCGTCCCCGCGAAGCGCCGGGCACATCAGGCCTGACCCGGCAACCGCTCCTACGATGGGGCGATGGCCATCGGATACCGACACGTCGGCGTGATCGGAGCAATGGCTGAAGAAGTCGAACGGCTGCATCGTCACCTCGATGCCGAGATCGTCACCGAAGATGCCGGTCGCACCTACCGCCACGGAACGCTTGTCGGTCAGCGCGTCACCGTCGTCCAATCACGCATCGGCAAGGTTGCCGCAGCGCTGACGGCTGCGTCGCTCATCCGTGATCACGACGTTGATGCGATCGTCTTCACAGGAATCGCCGGAGCGCTCCACGACGACCTGGCGATCGGCGACGTGGTCGTGGCGAGCGAGCTGATCCAACACGACCTCGCGGGCCCGCCGGACATGTTCGCCCGGGGCGAGATCCCGCTGCTCGGTGTCGTGGAACTCCCCACCGACGTGGCGCTGACTGCCGCAGCAGTGGCTGCCGCCCGGGCATTCCTCGACGACGGTCTCGGGGACGTGGTGACCACGGCGCAGCTCGCGGCGCTCGGCATCGGTCGACCATCGGTGCACACCGGCCAGATGGCGACGGGTGACGAGTTCATCGAAGGCGACCTCAAAGACCTCGTGCGACGCCGCACGCCGCTCGCCGTCTGCGTCGACATGGAAGGCGCCGCTGTCGCCCAGGTGTGTCATGAACTGGGTGGTGTCCCGCTCTGCGTGGTCCGAGCGATCTCCGACCTGGCCGGCGGAACCGCATCGATCGACTTCCCGAAGTTCCTCGACCAGCTCGCCTCGCACTACTCCTACGAGATCCTGCGCCGCATGTTCGCGTGACGTGTACCCGGTGCAAGGCACCGGGTACACGTCACTGCCGTCGGGGTCAGTCCAGAGGGAAGAGGCCGGACAGCTCGATCGGGCGCAGAACGCCGGCGATCACGTAGACGGTGCCGTTCGACGCCGTGATCGGCTTGCCGACCACGAAGGGATCGAAGTCGGTCGGGTCGCCGTCACGCAGGATGGCGCTGAAGCGCAACGGGATCGGACGAATCTCGGGTCCGCCGACGGTCGGGATGCTCGACCGGTTGGTGAACAGGTCGGTCACGTCGATCGGGCTGACGTGGTAGAGCACGGTCGTCGTGAGGGCACCCTTGATGGTTTCGTCCGCGGTGAGAGACACCAGCGTGTTCAGGACGTCGGCTTCTTTCAGCTTCCAGACCGGGGTGTTGGTCAGGTCGGCGACCAAGCCACGGAAGCTGGCATCGGTGGGAGCGAACGCCGTTGCGCCGTTCAGCCCGCCGACGTCGTCAGCGAGTTCGAGCGCGATGACCACGTTCGCCAGGATGTCGAAGTCGTTCCAGCGGCGATCGGTGGCCTGGCCGCCATTGTCGTTGAGGCTGCCGGCGACGATGTCGAGGATCGAGGGGGCCTGTGCTTGTGCCGACGACGCCGTGAGGCTGCCGCCGACGATCACGGCGGCACCGATGGCGCCGGCGACGAGGGAGCGGATCTTGTTCATGGTGTTCCTCCGGGTTCGTGAGATGAGGGGTGAGCCCGGACCACTGCCGGGATCACCATCTACGGCACCGTTCGCACCTCGGATGACACGACCACCCGATCGCGCAGAACCGTTACACGAGGCCGACGACACGAGGGCGACCACGGTGGCGTCGCTCGTAGGCTCCGAACGCATGGCTGTGCCCGGCGATTCCACGGCGTTCCCAACCCTGACCGACGCTCAACTCGCGCGGTTGGTGGACTTCGGAGACGAGACCGCTGTCCCCGCAGGTACATCGCTGTTCCTCGAAGGTCAGTCGTCGTACGACCTGATCGTGATCCTCGACGGCGAAGCCGACGTCCTCTACGCCGATGCGGGCAAAGAGACCGAGACCGTGCTCGCCACCCACGGCGCCGGCCACTTCCTCGGCGAACTGAGCCTGCTCACCGGGCAACGCACCTTTCTGCGTGGACGGATGCGCACCGCTGGTCGGATTCGGCGCATCAGCCCCGACGAGTTCCGACGGCTGCTCGCCAGCGATCCCGAGATCGGCGACATCATTTTCGAGGCGTTCGTCGAGCGTCGGGAGATCATCCTGCGCGGCGTCGGGGCCGGGTCGTTGCGGATCATCGGCTCCCGCTACTCCAAGCGGGCGCTGGAGCTGGGCTCCTACGTGTTGCGCCAGCGACTCGCGTTCCAATGGATCGATGTCGAGGACGACGAGGATGCCGATGTGTTGCTCGCATCGGTCGGTGCGCGTCGCGTCTGACATGCCGGTCGTCGTCACCTCCACGGCGAAGTTGCGCAACCCGACCGTCGGCGAACTCGCAACGCACCTCGGACTCGTCTACCAGCCGACCAGTCTCGAGGTCCTCGACGTCGTGATCATCGGCGCCGGCCCTGCGGGGCTTGCCGCAGCGGTCTACGGGGCATCCGAGGGACTCAACACGCTCCTCGTCGACCGCGTCGGAGTTGGTGGTCAAGCCGGGACCAGCAGTCGGATCGAGAACTACGTCGGGTTCCCGTCGGGAATTTCCGGCGGTGAGCTGGTCGAACGGGCGGCGCTGCAGGCCCAGCGACTCGGTGCGCAGATCACCAGTCCGTGCTCGGTGGAGCGAATCGAAGCAGTCTGCGACGGCTACCGGCTCACGCTCGGCGACGATGCCGTGCTGATGGCGCGAGCGGTCGTGATCGCACTTGGCGTCCAGTACCGCAAGTTGCCGCTCGATCGACTCGACGAGTTCGAGGGCGCCGGTGTGTACTACGCAGCCACCGATCTCGAGGCCCGAGTGTGCGGGCCGAATCCGGTGACGGTCATCGGCGGCGGGAACTCCGCCGGGCAGGCCGCCATCTACCTGGCCCAGCAAGGCGCGCCCGTCACGATTGCGATCCGCGGTGCGGATCTCGTGTCGTCGATGTCGACCTACCTGATCGACCGGATCGACGCCGCGGCGAACATCACGCTGTCACCGTTCACCGAAGTGGTCGCCCTCCATGGCGACACCCGACTCACCGAGATCACCCTGCGCGACAACCGCAGCGGCGACGAGACCCGCCAACCGTGCTCCGGACTGTTCTCGTTCATCGGTGCTGTGCCGTTCACCGACTGGCTCGACGGCTTCGTCGAACTCGACGACAAGGGATTCGTCCTCACGGACACCGACCTCGTCGGGCGGCTGCCCGAGGGCTTCGATCCGCTGCCGTTCGAGACGTCCCGCCCCGGCATATTCGCTGCCGGCGACGTGCGTGCGTCGTCGATGAAGCGGGTCGCTGCGGCCGTCGGAGACGGATCGAGTGCGATCAGGTCCGTGCATCAGCGCCTCGCCTCACCCTGACGCCGCGCCGGATGCGGGCCCCGACGATTCGTGCAACGATGTGTCGATGGCCTGTGAGCATCTGACTTCCCTCACCGTCGCCGAGCCGACGACGACCGCGGGATGCGAGGATTGCATCCCCATCGGCGGTCGCTGGGTACATCTGCGTATGTGCATGACGTGCGGCCACGTCGGGTGCTGCAACGACTCGCCGAATCGGCATGCCGCCGAACATTTCGAGAGTTCCGGACATCCTGTGATCCAGTCGTTCGAGCCCGGTGAGCACTGGGCCTGGTGCTACGTCGACGAACAGGCCGTCCCGGACGTCGGCGTTGCCCTCGATCGTTCCCACCCCTGAGCGTTCACGACATCGAGACGACCGCGCGGCCGGCGTCCGCGGACGTGTAGATCGCATCGACGATGCGGTGCGCCGACAACGCCTCGCGCAATGGGAGCGGCGAGTCGACGCCGTTGGCGATCGCATCGAGGAACGCTGTGAGCGGGTTGAACATCGCGCCGCCGGCGACGGGGGCGAGGTCGCGCTGTCGGGCCGTGCCGGCGTCGATGCACGCTCGCGCCAACGCGTCGCCCTCGAGTGTCTGGACCGGTTCGCCGGTGAACTGCCAGGTGAGGGGACTCGTCGCCTCGCCGTCGAGATGGACATACAGGTTCTCGCAGAAGATCTCGATGGAGCGCAGGCTCGGCCGGTCGATGATGTCGTGCCAGATCGACGTGAGTGATGCGATCCCGCCGCCGGCGAATTCGAGCCGGGCGACGGCGACGTCGTCGATACGGGGATAGCCGTGCACCTCTCGAACTGTGCCGCTCACCGAGTCGACCAGCCCGCACATCCACTGCATGATGTCGATGTCGTGGATCGAGTGTTCGAGCAGCGTCCCGCGTCCGCACCTTGTCGGGTCGATGCGCCACGTCGAGCCGTAATGGCTCTGGATCGGGATGAACTGGTCGTCGCGGAACGACACCGCCAGGAGCTGCCCGGCCCGTTCGTCGGTGAGCAGCGCCTTCGCGTGCAGGAACTGCGGCATGAACCGAAGAATCAGGCCGACCTGGTTGACGACGCCTGCGGCCTCGACGGAGTCGACCATGCGTTGCGCAGCGGCCCCGTCGAACGCCAGCGGCTTCTCACAGAACACGGCGATGCCACGATCGGCCGCGGCGGCGACGAGCCGCTCGTGCTCGGACGTCCACGTCGTGACGAACACGGCGTCGACCCGCTCGAGCAGTTCGTCCTCGCCGACCACCTGCGCGCCGACCCGATCGGCGAACGCCTGCGCCCGTTCGACGTCGACGTCGTGCACCGCGACGATCCGATGATCGGCCGACGAGTGCTTGAGGAACCAGTTGTGGGTCCGAGCGATGAAGCCCGTCCCGATGAACCCGACCCGAACCGTCATCCCCGCAGTGTTACATCAGGGGTCAGACCCGCGATGTAATCCACCGTCGATTACATCGCGGGTCTGACCCCTGATGTAATCAGTCGTAGCGCAGGCAGCCGTCGTCGAGGTCGAGGGCGGGGAGTTCGGTCTTCTCGGTCCAGTAGTCCTGGGTGTGTTGCCACTCGGGCTTGTCGCCGCGCTTGGGCATCAGGTGTTGGCTGCGCATCAGGTAGCCGGGATTGAAGTTGTCGGGATCGATCCAGGACCCCAGCTCCATGTCGGCGTCCTCGGGACGCAGTTGCGGCACGACCTTCGATGCGCCGACCTTGTCCATGTGGTGCAGCAGCCGGCACACGAAGTCGCCGAGCAGGTCGGCCCGCAGCGTCCAACTCGCCCGGAAGTAGCCGAACACCCAGAGCAGGTTCGGTACGCCGGTGAACATCATCCCGCGGTACGTGACGGTGTCGGCGAAGTTCACCGGGGTTCCGTCGACGGTGAACGCGATGTCGCCGAGCACGCTGAGGTCGAAGCCTGTTGCGGTGACGATCACGTCGGCGTCGAGCTGCTTGCCCGACTTCAACAAGATGCCCGTGCCGTTGAACGTCTCGATCTCGTCGGTGACCACCGACGCGAGGCCGGCGCTGATCCCCTTGAAGAGGTCGCCGTCGGGCACCATCGCCAGTCGTTGCTGCCACGGCCGGTACTTCGGGGTGAAGTGCGTGTCGACGTCGTAGCCCTCTGGCAACTCGGCGCGCACCGCATTGAGCAATTCCGTACGGACCCACTCGGGCTCCTCGAACGACAGCTTCGTGATCAATGCCTGGTCCTGCAGTGCCTTGCGGCGAACGATCTCGTGGGTCCACTCCTCGGGGATCTCGAGGCTGCGCAACATGTCGGCGACCTCGTTCACGTTCGGGCGCGAAACGAAGTAGGTCGGTGACCGCTGCAGCATCGTGACGTGCTCGCACTCACCGGCGATCGCCGGCACGAGCGTTGCCGCAGTTGCGCCGGAACCGATCACGAGCACTTGCTTGCCGGACAGATCGATGTCGGTCGGCCACGTCTGGGGGTGCACGATCTGCCCCTGGTAGCTGGCCATGCCCGGCCAGTCGGGCGTGTAGCCCTGCTCGTGTCGGTAGTAGCCCTGACACATCCAGAGGAAGTTCGTGGTGAACGTGAACGCCTCGGCCGCGCCACTCGACGGGTCGGTGCGTGTGCCGTGCACGGTCCAGAGGTTGTCGTCGCTCGACCATTCCGCTGTCGAGATCGCGTGGTGATACCGGATGTGCTGATCGAGGTCGTTCTCCTCGATCACCTCGCCCATGTAGGCGAGAATCTTGTCGGCGGTGGCGATCGGCGGGCCGATCCACGGCTTGAACCGATAGCCGAACGTGTAGAGGTCGCTGTCCGATCGGATGCCGGGGTACTTGTGAGTGAGCCAGGTGCCGCCGAAGCTCTCGAACTTCTCCAGAATCACGAACGACTTCTCCGGATACTGATCTTGCAGGTGGTAGCCCGCGCCAATTCCCGAGATTCCGGCTCCGACGATCAGGACGTCGACGTGCTCGATCGCCTGCCCCATGGTGTGTTCGAGCGTGCTGCTGGTCTGGCTCATGTCGCCCTCCTTGTCCCGTCGGCAGCTTCGCGCACCGACGTTGCGCTCCCGTAACCGACGCTGCCTGCAAGGATCGAGGCTGATGGCTGAGTGGATCTGTCCCGAGTGCGGGCGGCTGTTCGGACGCTCCGGACAGTCGCACGACTGCGCGCCCGGACTCAGCCTCGAGGAGTACTTCGAGACCGGTCCCTCGCACGAGCGACCGATCTTCGATGCGGTGATGGCCCACGTCGAAACGCTCGGGCCGGTGCACGCCGACATCGTGTCCGTCGGGGTGTTCCTCAAGAACCCCCGCAAGTTCGCCGAGCTGCGTCCCAAGGATCGATGGGTCGCGATCTCGTTCTCGCTGCGCCGACGAGCCACGCATCCAACGATCACCCGCAAGGTCGTCGAGTACGGCAACCGGTACTGGCACGTCGCCAACGTCCGCGAGCCGAGCGAGGTCGATGGTGCGCTGCTCGACCTGCTCACCGAGGCCTACAACGACGAACCCTCCTGACATCGCTGAACGGCCGGCCTGCAGCGGCGACACTGTGCAGCGTGAGAATCGATTGTGCCGCCTACGTCGACGGCGAGCGTCGCGAGTTCGACCCGTCGACGATGACCATCGACGACGAGGTCGTCGGCGACGGGTTCGTGTGGCTCGGTCTGCGGATGCCGGACCAGGCCGAATTGCAGGAGGGGATGGACTCGCTGGGCATCACCGGCGTGGCGGCGCTCGACGTGCTCACGCCGCATGCCCGTCCGGTGTTGACCGTCGAGGGTTCGATCGTGCAGCTCGTGCTGCGGACCGCTGCCTACGAGGATCGCAACGAGACGATTGCGCTCGGCGAGATGACCGTGCTTCTCGGACCTCGGGCGGTGATCACGATCCGCCACGGCCAGGCCAGTCAGCTGTCGTCGGCGCGGGCCGTGCTCGAAGCCGATCCCGACCGTCTCCGCCTCGGGCCGGTTGCCGTTGTCGCCGCCGTCGTCAACGTGGTGATCGACGGCTACGGCCCGGCGCTCGACGGCTTCGAGAACGACGTCATCGAGGTGGAACGTGACGTGTTCTCCGACAGCAACCGTCAGCCGGTGCAGCGTCTCTACAAACTGAAGCGTGAGGTGCGCCGCATGATCGTGGCGATCGACTCGCTCGACGATCCGCTCGCCCGACTCATCCGGGTGCGCGGCCCGCAGTTCGCGCCCGAGGTCCTCCACGACCTCAACGAAGCGTCCGATCAACTCGACCGGGCCGTCACGCGTGCGCACTCGTTGTCCGGTCTGCTCGATGCAGCGCTCACGGCGAGCCTCACCCAGATCTCCGTTCGTCAGAACGACGACATGCGCAAGATCAGCGCCTGGGTCGCGATGGCTGCCGTGCCCACGATGATCGCGGGGATCTATGGCATGAACTTCGAGAACATGCCGGAGCTGCAATGGGCGGTCGGCTATCCGATCGTGCTCTCGTTCACCGCGATCGCGGTGGCTCTGCTGTATCGACAGTTCAAGAAGTCCGGCTGGCTCTGACGTACATCTGGTGCCAGACACCAGAGGTACGTCAGACGATGGCGCTGGAGCTGCGGGCGATCAGCTTGCCGAGTGCCCACTGCGACGCTCGTGGCGAGATCCGAGCAGCCGCGTCGAAGACGTGCGCGTCGGGGCCGATCAACGCTCGCCGCTTGTTCTTCTCGATCGCACCGATGATCAGCTGGGCTGCCTTCTGTGGCGTGGTGCGGGTGAGCCGCTCGAAGTCGACAGCGGCCTGCTCGGCGTCGACGGCTTCCGCGTGCTCGGCGAACTCGAAGCGGGCGTTACGGGCGATGTTGGTGCGGATGCCGCCCGGATGGATCGTGGTGGCCGACACGCCGCACTGCTCGATGTCGAGTTCGGTCCGCAAGGCGTCGGTGAAGCCCCGCACGGCGAACTTCGCAGAGTTGTAGGCCGACTGGCTGGGGATGCCGAGCAGGCCGAACACGCTGGAGATGTTGACGATGTGTCCGTCACCCGACGCCTTGAGGTGGGGAAGAAACGCCAGCGTGCCGTGCACGACACCCCAGAAGTTGATGTCCATCAACCAGCGGAAGCTCTCGTAGCTCATCGCGCTCACGTCGGCGCTGAGTGCGACCCCTGCATTGTTGAAGATCAGGTTGACCTGCCCGAACTCGTCGGCGATCGCGGTCGCCCATGCCTCGACAGCGTCGCGGTCGGTGACATCGACGTGTGTGCCCGACACCTTCACGCTGCCACGAGGACCGGCGGCGTGCTCGACCATCGCCACCGTCTCGGCCAACCCGGCATCGTCGACGTCGGACAGCGCGAGGTGACATCCCATTCCGGCGAGTTCCACCGCGAGGCCACGGCCGATGCCAGACCCCGCACCGGTGATCGCTGCGACCTTGCCTCGGAACTGCTTCATGACGCTGACTCTACGGAATCGACGTCTGGTGTCGGGCGGCGCGGGTCGGGCGGCGCCGGTCAGGCGGCCAGTGCGAACCGACGGCGGCCCGAGGTGATCTGCATGGCCAGCAATCCGAATGCACGCTCGCGAACCGGTGCGGGCTCGTGCTCGTCGGCGAACACTTCGGCGAGGACCGGTGAGGCGTCCGCAGCAGCGGCGAGCGCCACGACAACGTCGATGGTCTCGTGGTCGAGGGCGTCGAAACCCTGACGGTCGATGGTGATGGCGATCTGGTCGAGCGAGCTCATGCCATCACGGTACGGATGATCAAGCCACATCACTGGCGATGATTCGGCGTCATGAACATCAGATATACTGATGCTCATGCCTGGGCTCCGGGATCTCGATCTGCGCCACCTGCTTGCGCTCGACGCGGTCGCGACCGAAGGAACGTTCGCACGGGCCGCCGACCGGCTCGGGTACACGCAGTCGGCGATCAGCCAGCAGATCGCTTCGCTGGAACGAGCGGTTGGCGAACGGGTCTTCGATCGGCCCGGCGGGCCGCGCGCTGTCGAACTCACTCCGTTCGGAGCCGAACTCCTGCGTGGAGGACGCGATCTGCTGGGCCGTGTGGCGGCGCTCTCCGACGAGCTCGACCGGTTCCGTTCCGGCCACACCGGACGCCTGACGGTCGGCACCTTCCAGAGCGTGTCGTCGGCCGTGTTGCCGATGGTGCTCGGCCGATTCCGATCGGAGTACCCCGACGTCGAGGTGCAGTTGCTCGAAACCGATGATGACGACGAACTCGTCGGGCACCTCGAGCGCGGGCAGATCGAGGTGTCGTTCCTCGTCGGCCGGGTGTCGGAACCGGCGCAGTCCGGGTTCGAGTCGAGGCTCCTGCTCACCGATCCGTTCGTGCTGATCGCCCGGCCCGGCCAGTTCCCGCCGGGGCCGATCTCGCTCGCCGCGTTCGCCGACGAGCCGCTGATCGGCCAGCACCCGAACTCGTGCCAGCTGCTCAACGAGGCGGGGCTGCGCTCAGGCGGTCTCGATCCGAGCTACGTGTTCCGTTCGAACGACAACGGCACCGTCGCCGCGATGGTGCGCGCCGGCATGGGCGTCGCGGTGATGCCATTGCTGTGCACCGAGCCAGAGGATCCCCGCATCGAACTCCATCCGCTCGATCCGCCGATCCCCGGCCGACAGGTGTCGATCGCCTGGCGTGCCGGGCGAACGCTCTCACCCCCGGCGGCCGCGTTCATCGAGATGGCCACGGCGGTGTGCGGTGAGCTGTCCGAACCGGATGAGCGCTTCGATCTGGCCGCGACTACCGTCACGGTATGACCGAGCCGCACGACATCACGGTCCGCAAGGTGAAGTTCGAGTTCCCCGACGAACTCGACGACGTTCTGCCGGGCAACGATCCCGTTCGGGAGACCTACATGGTGGCGTTCTCGCTCACGATGCCCTGTCTCGAGCCGTATCTGATCCGCACGTTCAGGTCGGTGGCCGACGACATCACCGATCCGGGCCTGGCTGCCGACGTCAAGGAGTTCATCGGCCAGGAGGCGCAGCACTTCCAGAACCACCGCCGGATCAACGAGATCATCAAGGGTCAACTCGGCGCGAGCGTCGCCGCCGACCTGCAGGCGATCGAGGATCGCCTCGACGCCGACTACCGCCGCTTCAACACGTCGAAGTCGCGTCGGTTCAATCTCGCCTACGCCGAGGGGTTCGAGGCGATGACATGCGCCATGGCGCTCACGTCGATCGCTGAGGCCGAGGCCGGCAGAGGCTCGATCTCGCCGGGGCCGTGGGGGCAGCTGTGGGCGTGGCACCTCGCCGAGGAGATGGAACACCGCACCGTCGCGTTCGACCTGTACGAGCATCTCGAGGGCAGCTACCCGTACCGCGTGGCCGGGTCGCTGCGGGCGCAGGCCCACTTCCAGCGTGCGATCGACCGGCTCCAGCGTGTGTTGCTCGCCTCGCAGGGTGCGCCGGCCAGGCCGCACGTCCCGCCATGGTTCCGCGCCGGACGATCCCGTTACCTGAACACGTTCAAGCGCGGCTACAACCCGGGTGACCTCGACCCAGGCCCGATCCCCGCGCTGATCCTCTCCCAATACGTCGGCTGACAACACCCCACCCAATCACGTTTGCGTTGCGTTCTCGGTGACCCGGTTCGCAGTTTCTGCAACGCAAACGGGGTGTCAGGCGGCTCCGGGTTGCCAGCCGGGGCCGCGGAACACGTAACCGAGCTTGGTGCGCCAGCCGTCGGCTCGGCGGACGTCGCGGGCGATGTCGACGAACTCGTGGTAGCCGATGCGGATCGGGTTGTACGTGTGGATGTTCTTGGTGAGGCCGTACTTGATGCGGCGGACCTCGGGCTCGAACGTGCCGAACAGCCGATCCCACACGATGAGGATCCCGCCGTAGTTCTTGTCGAGGTACTGCGGGTTCGCTCCATGGTGGACTCGATGGTGGGACGGCGTGTTGAACACCGCCTCGATCGGCTTCGGGAGCCGGTCGATCGCCTCGGTGTGGATCCAGTACTGGTACAGCAGATTGATCTGGCCGGCCTTGATGACGTGGTGGGACGGGATGCCCAGCAGCGGCATCGGCAGGAACACCCACGACGTGAGGATCCCCGACCACGGTTGACGCAATGCCGTCGACAGGTTGTAGCGCTCGCTCGAGTGGTGGCTGACATGGTTGGCCCAGAAGAGGCGAACCTCGTGCATCCAGCGGTGATCCCAGTAGTAGAGGAAGTCCCAGGCGACCATCGCCACCGGGAGTGACCACTTCGTGGCACCCAGGTCGACGATGCGGCGCTTGTACACGGCGCGGCTCATCGCTGCGACCGCACCGGCGATCGCCAGGTTGACGGCGACGTTCCCGGCCAACATCGCCAGACTCGCCGTGGTGTCGCGCCGCTCGTAGCCCACGGGCACCAGCGGGTCGGCCGGGAGGCTCGGGTCGGCGAGTTCCTCGGGTGTGGCGTCGTCGAGGTCGCCGAAGTCGCGCAGCTCACGCCGTGACAGCACCCGGGCCTCCCACACCATCGAGCCGACGAACGCCGGCAGCGACAGCAGGTCGATCGTGTCGATCGGGCGCGAGTTCAATTGCTTCACCCGCCCAGTCTGGTCGCCCCCGCTCCTCGTTTGTGTGCGGATCCGGGTGACCCGCCCCACTGAGAGTGCAGCGCAAACGGGTTGACGCGTGCGCTCTGGCGTTTGTGTTGCGGATCCGGGTGACCCGCCCCTCTGAGAGTGCAGCGCAAACGGGCTGGGGCGTGCGCTCTGGCGTTTGTGTTGCGGTTTCGGTGACCCGCCCCACTGAGAGTGCAGCGCAAACGGGGAGGGGAGTAGGTTCCGGGGATGGCCGACACCGTCACCGACACGCCTGTGGACACCGACACGCCCACCGACGCCGGGACTCGGAAGTTCCCGCAGTCGCGATTTGCGCCGCCCCCCGGTGCGACCGAGATCTTGTTGGTGCGCCACGGCGAGTCGGCGCCGCACGTCGAGGGCGAGTCGTTCGCGCTCGTCGACGGCCACGGTGACCCACCGCTCGCACCCGACGGCTGGGAGCAGGCCAAGTTGGCGGCCCGACGGCTGATCGACACTGGCGAGCGCATCGCCGCCGTCTACGTCACCACCCTGCAGCGCACGCACCAGACCGCCGAACCGCTCCTCGAATACCTCGAGATGGAAGCGACCGAGATCGCCGATCTGCGAGAAGTGTTCCTCGGCGACTGGGAGGGCGGCGAGTTCCGCAAGCGAGTGGCCGACGGCGACCCGATCGCGCAGCGGATGTACGTCGAGCAACGTTGGGACGTGATCCCCGGCGGCGAGCCGGCCCACCAGTTCGAGAACCGTGTGCGGCGTGGCATCGAACGCATCGCCGCCGATCATCCCGACGAACTCGTCGTCGCGGTCGTGCACGGCGGCGTGATCGGCCAGATCATCAACATCGCCACCGGCTCGACGGGGTTCTCGTTCGTCGGTTCCGACAACGCGTCGATCTCCCACATCGTCGTGACACCCGATCGGTGGGTCGTTCGCTGTTGGAACGACACGTCCCACCTCAGCCCGACGTTCAGCACGGCGGCCGAACCGCTGATCTGATCAGCGGTTCTCAGCGATCGTTCTTCTCAGCGATCGTTCGAAGTCACAGAGCCGTTCGGGTCGACCTGGCGGCTGCTCTCGAGTCGCTCGGTGACACAGCGCTCAGAGGTCACGCCGCGACACCCGGTGGCGTCTCGCCGGTCACTTTCTCCCAGCCGGTCGCGGTCCCGCGCAGCGCCACCACGCGAGCGACCGCAGCGCCGACGGCGGTGGCGAGGCCCCAAGCGAGCGCCTCCTGCCACGACGTGCGTCGATCGGCCGGGTTGAGCGGCGTCTCGGTGTCGCTGCGCCACAGCGCCGAGACGATCTTGCGGGCAGCGATGGCAGCGACAATCCCGGCCACCGTCGACAGCGCGTTGTAGGTCAGCTTCTTCATCACGGCCTCCTCGGTCGGTCGACGGGAGGCTGCCCCGCGGCGCCGTGTGCCAAACGGGTCGACTACGACTTCTCGGGACGCCAGAACGCGGCGAGGAGCGCACCGCCACCGCCGATGCCGCCGATCGCCGCGACCAGCAGTCCGGTCCAGCCGATGAAGTCGTCGTTCAGATCGAACGCCTCGTCGAGCGACCATGCACCAGGCCCGATCGTCCCGATCGTCAGGCCAACGATGCCGAGCGTCATCACGTACTCCCAACCCTCACCGGGCCGGAAGATGAAGAATCCGTTCCCGCGGTGGTTGATCGCCCAGGCCACGAACATCACGCCGACGACACCGGCGGCTGCGAACGGCGTGAGCAGGCCGAGCAGCAGCAGCAGCCCACCTCCGATCTCGGTGACGCTGGCCAACCAGGCATGGAGTCGTGCGGGCTTCATCCCCATCGACCCGAACCAACCTGCGGTCCCGTCGATGTTCGGTCTGATGTGGTTGATGCCGTGCGCGAGCATCACCGCTCCGACGCCGCAGCGCAGGAGGAGCAGTGCGAAGTCGATGGCGTCGGCGTCGGACATCGGCCCAGACTGTCACGCCAGCTCGGGCGACTCCGACCTCTGTTCATCCACGTCGGCATCGCTCGGCGTGTGCACTTGCCGTGTGCGCTCGACGACCTGAGCGTGCAGGCTCATGATCTCGTCGGATCGTCCCGGCGCGAGCGACTCGAGCAGCGCCCGGTCGTTGCGCTCACAGGCGCGGACGATGTCGAGTGCTTCGCCGACGCGTCCGCCACCGTGCAAGACGGCACGCGACGTCGCATCGCTCATCGGGAGTTCCCCCAGCAGGTCACCGAGCGGAGCGTCGTAGATCCGATCGACCACCGACAGCAGCGCTGCGGTGACACCGCATCGAACGAGATCGGTGTCGTTCAGCAACGACGAGGTCATGTCGGCGCGGGCCACACCGCGCAGGACGTGGTCGTCGAGCGCATCGTCGTCGACTGCGTCGATCGACGAGGCGAGAAGGTCGGCGAGGCACCGAAGCTTGCTGATGCCCAGCAGTGCGATGGCTTCATCGAGCGTCGTCACCCGTCGGTCGAGACCGAATGCGTTGGCGTTCACGGCGGTGAGGAGACGGAACGTGAGCGACGGATCGGAGGCGACGATCGCTTCGATCGCGGAGACGTCGATGTCGTTCTGAAGCGACGCATGGAGCGCTGCAGCCGACCGCCGTGTGGCGCGGCGCGCCGGCCGACGCAACACCTCGGGTTCGCGCAGGTGGTATCCCTGGAAGAGATCGAAACCGTGGTCGATGCACCGGTTGAACTCTTCCTGTGATTCGACCTTCTCGGCGACGACGAGCACGCCAGGAGAACGATCGCGAGCAACCGTGATCAACCGGTCGATCTCGGCGTGGTGTGCTGTGGTGAGCTCGATCTTCACGATGCTCGCCAAGGGCAACAATTCCGAGTGCTCGAGGTCGCCGAGGCGGCTGACGTTGTCGAGCGCGAAGTGATAGCCGTTCATCCGAGCTTGGCGGAGCGCATCGACGGTGACGTCGTCGAAGGGCAACGACTCGCGCATCTCGATGATCATTCCTTCGGGCGGCATCGCCTCGTGCAGGCCGTTGACGATCAGGCTGGCGCTTGCGTTCATCAGTCCGAATCGATCGCCGACGACGTGTTCCATCCCCCACTGGAGAAAGACACGCTCCATGACGCAGCGCGTCGCGGCGTCGGGGTCGTCGAACGCGGAGATCCGGTCCGGTCCGCCGCGGTACAGCAGCTCGTACCCGAAGATGCCACGTTCCGCGTCGACGATCTGTTGTCGTCCGAGGAACACCTCTGATGTCATGCGGCCGCGGCCTCCCGCCGATTCGGTGCTGTCCGCGAATGGACGGCGTCCATGACTCATCGGTCCGAACCTTGCAGAACTCAAGTACTCCGTGCGTCGATTTCCCACCGAGCGTGGTCACTCGGGCCGGCTCGTCCGCGCCGGAGTCGGCCGCTCTGGCGGTGGCAGTCACCCTCGGCGACGGCAGGTGCGTAACCTTCGGGGATGACCTGTCGGATCCTGGTGCTCAACGGCCCGAACCTGAACCTGCTCGGCACCCGCGAGGTCGACGTGTACGGCTCGGCGACTCTCGATGACATCCTGGTTGCGATCCGGACTGCAGCTGCCGATCGCGACGCCGAGATCTACGACGTGCAGAGCAACGCCGAGGGGGCGCTCATCGATGCGCTCCAGGAAGCTCGAACCCGAGCCGACGGCGTGATCTTCAATCCCGGCGTGTACACCCATTACAGCATCGCACTGCGCGATGCCATCTCGTCGATCGACGTCCCGGTCGTCGAGACACATCTCTCGAACGTCCATGCTCGAGAAGAGTTTCGCCACACCTCGGTGGTGAGCGGCGTGTGCGTCGGTGTGATCGCCGGTTTCGGTGTCGACAGCTATCTGCTCGCGCTCGACGCGCTCCTGCGTCACCTCGCGCGCTGAATCGATCAGCCCAGCGTGTTGACCAGCACCGCGAAGTGGCTCGAACTCGCTTCGTGGCGCTTGCCCACGATGGCCTGGTACTCGCCCGAGTCGTAGATCTCGCGTGCCTTCTCCATCGACTCGAACTTCAACACGACGGTCTGGCGACCGGTGTGGTCGCCCTCGACGTGTTGCGAGTCGGTGTCGAAGACGACCACTTCGCACTCGGTGCCGACTCTGAGGGCGCCGATGGCGCCGGCCTGGTACTCGCTGTACAGCTCGGGGTTGTCGATGTCGTAGTTGACGATCAGGAATGCGCTCATCCGGCGACTGTTGCAGACCGGCACGTCGCACTGTGTGTCGGACGGCACCTCGGCCCGAGCTGGAGAACGGCAGTGACGGGCCCATACTCAGGTGTGAGTTCCGCCGTCGTCGATCAATCGCGCCCTGACACGAATGTCGTCGCGCCGATCGATCACGCGGTCCGCCTTCCGCCATTGAGCCGGGCCGGTGCTGTCGCCGCGGTGCTCGCGAATGGACCGATGCCGCAGATGCTGCGCCGGTCGGCCCGGGTGGGGCTGCTCGTCGTCGGCTCGGTGGTCATCGCCGCTGGTGTCGCCGTGATGCTGTGGACCGGCCTCGGACCTGGCCCGCTCGACGTGTTCATCGGCGCTGTGCGTGTACGCGCCGGTGTGTCACTGACGCTTGCGGTGTGGCTCGTGATCGCGTCGCTGATCGGCGCTGCGTGGCTGATGGGTCGTCGCCCGGGACCGGGCACCCTGCTCTCGCCGCTCATCGTCGGACCCATGATGCAGGCGCTGCTGACGGCCCTCGACGGCGTCGCTCCTCCCGATTCGTTCGTGCTTGTCGTGGCCATCCACGCGGCCGCCGTGTTCGTCGTCGGCCTCGGCGCAGGTGCGCTGATCCTGTCCGGACTCGGTGCCGGATCGGGCGAGCTGCTCGCGGCTGCCGCTTCGGATCGCACCGGCCGTCCGGAGCCTCGACTCCGAATGGCCTTCGAGTTGACCTGGCTGGTCGTCGGAGTCGCCCTTGGTGGACCAATCGGCGTCGGTACGGTGCTGGTTGCGCTGCTGATCGGGCCGGCCGTGGTGGTCGGCTACCGGGTCGTCGACGCCGCGTCGGTCAGCTGTCGGACCCGGCTCGCAGTTGCCCACGAAATGGACTCGGCGCTGTCACGGTAGGGGCCCGGGCGGCTGGCAGGCGCGGTTGTCCCGGAACGCGATCGAGTTCGCCGAAAACGTCGGCCGAACGCCAAGTCCTGGTCGGTCGTGATGTCCTGATCGCGGAAGAAACAGCACCTGTGTTCCAGCAGCGCCTGGTACCTCGGTGCCTGCGTTGGTCGACCGTCTGGCAGACTATTGCGATGGCAAGCAAAGACCTGCAGTTCGGTACGGCCCACGACGGCGATCATCCCGACCGCGAGGACGAGTGGGCTCGGATGCGGGCAAAGCACATGCTCGCTCCGGAAGACCGACCGCCGTCGACCGCACGTGGCGTGCACCATCAAGCACTGATTTCGTCCGACGTCGAGCGGACGATCGACTTCTACCAAGGCCTGCTCGAATTCCCGTTGACCGAGTTGTTCCAGAATCGCGACTACGTCGGCTCGACGCACTTCTTCTTCGACATCGGCAACGGCAACGCGCTGGCATTCTTCGACTTCCCCGGACTTGGTGTCGGTGAATACGCCGAGGTGCTCGGCGGCCACCATCACCTGGCGATCTCGGTGACCCGGGAGAACTGGGAGCGACTGAAGGGCAAGCTCGAGGCGGCGGACGTGCCGTACCACCTCGTCGGCGACACCTCGATCTACTTCATGGGGCCCGACGGCGAACGCCTCGAGCTGATCAGCGACCCCCTCGGCGAGATGTACGGCATGAAGGTCGTCTGATCCAGCCCGAAAAATGCCTCGATCGTCGCGCTCAGCGCGACGATCGAGGCATTTTCCGGGCGTGGGGGACGTCAGGGGGCGATGAGCTGGACGTCGAGTTCCAGCGCGACCTTGTCGGAGATCATCACCTTGTCGGCACCGACCGGTGCGTTGAAGTTGATCCCGAAGTCCTTGCGTGAGATGGTGCCGGTCGCGCTGAAGCCGGCGCGAGTCGACTGATCCATCGGGAACACCGACGTACCGAAGAACTCGACGTCGAGTTCGACCTGCTTGGTGACGCCGTTGATCGTGAGATCGCCGACCATCGTGTACTCCTCGCCCTCGCCGGCGATGGAGGTCGAGACGAAGGTCATCGTCGGGTTCGTCTCGGCGTTGAAGAAGTCGCTCGATGCGAGGTGGGCGTCGCGGTCGGCGTTGCCGGTCTTGACGGTGCCCATCTCGATCTCGGCGCTCACGGAGCTGCTCGCGAGGTCGTTGCCGACGACGAGTTGGGCGGCAACACCGTCGAAGCGGCCTCGGACCTTCGAGAGGCCCAGGTGGCGGACGACGAAGCCGACCGTCGTGTGTGACGTGTCAGCGGTCCAGATGCCGGAAGCGAGAGGGAGAGTCGTGGTCGAGATAGTTGTCATAGCAACTAATATATGGCGAGAAACTTGCGATCACAACAAAAGGATCGTCCCATTCCCGAAAAATGCCTGGATCGTCGCGCTCAGCGCGACCAGCGAGGCAAATTTCGGGCTGACGGTGGCGTCGAGGGCGTTGCCTGGGTCGAGAGCGCCGCGCTCAGGGGCGAGAGGTGGGGGTGCGGGGGACGTCGACCTGGCGCTGCCACAGCGCGCCGGTGGCCGTGCCGGCGACGACATCGGGATGCGAGCCGGCGGCGGTGAGCGCGAACAGCGTGCGTCCGTCCGGTCCGCCGAGCATGCAGGCGTAGACGCTGTCGGGCGTCGGGATCTGATGCGTGATCTCGCCGCCTTCCAACACCCGCACGATCTGCTTGCCCAGGGCATCGGCGAACCAGATCGCACCATCGGCGTCGATCGTGCAGCCGTCTGGCGCCATGCCCGGCACCTCGGCCCACACCCGCCGCTCGGTCAGACCGCGGTCGTGGGTGATCGTGAATGCGGTGTAGCGCGCGCCCATCGACTCGCCGACGATCAGCGTCGAGCCGTCGGCGGTGATCACCGATCCATTCGGAAACAGCAGGTCATCGGCAGCGGCGGTCACGGTGCCGTCGGCCCAGACGATGGCCAGCGTCGCCGACGCCGGAGACTCGCCACCTTCGAAGTCGAAGCCGAAGTTTCCGACGTAGGCGTTGCCGAGCGGGCCGACGACCATGTCGTTGCAGTGCCCCGTGGCGATGCCCTCGAGGTCGGCGTGCTCGACGATCGTGCCATCCGGTTCGCGACGCATCACGCGTCGGTCGGTCATCGAGACGAACAACAGCCGCCCGTCAGGGAGCCAGCCGAGCCCGGACGGCCGTCCTTCCCATTCGACCTCGACTCGCCGCACACGGTCGTGGCCGACCGAGGAGATCGTCCCCTGGTAGAAGTCGCTGAACCACAGTCGTCCGAGGTGCCAACGCGGCCCCTCGCCGAAGTCGATGCCGCCGACGACCAGTTCCCAATCCTGCTGCGCGGTACTCACCCCGCCAATCTGGCATGCGGCGCCGTGAAGCGGTGCAGCGGGGGATAGCCGAGCAGTTCGGCTCGCTCGGTGAGCACGGTCACCAACTCGTTGGCGATGCCGCGCCGGCGAAACTCCTCGACCACGGCCAAGGCCACCGCACCCTGGTTGTCGACCGCAGCAACTGCGATCAGTCGGCGCTCCTGCATCACGCCGAGGCGCATCATCTTCGGTGCAGCCAACCGCTCGATCAGTTCGGGAAACGGAATTCGACCACGTGTCGGCCCTCGCCCCTTGCACCCCCGCTCGGTGCGCAGCTCCTCGAGGAACACGCCGAGCGTGCCGTTCAGACTCGGGTGATCCACGGCGATGACGAGGAACTGGTCGAGAGGCACCCCTTCATGATCCGCAACGAAGGTGTCGTGCGTGTTTCTGGGGGATCAGGGGTTCGTGACCGTTGTCGGGGTCATCCGACCGCACGCATCGTGTCGACCAGCGGAGCCATGGCGTCGAGCGCCGCGAGCACGTCGTCACGCGGGCCCTGCGGCAAACCGAACACGGCGCGGCGGGCTCCGGCGGCGGCGAGGTCGGTGAGCTTTGCTTCGTCGGGAGGTGCACCGAACACTCCGAGCTCGACTGTCGCCGGGTCGCGGTCGATGCGCTCGCACGCTGCGCGCACCTCGTCCCACTTGTCGAGCGCATGGCGGCCGCCGATCGGCATCCATCCATCACAGAACTCGGCGATGTGGGCCGCTGTCTTCGGGCCGGCGTCACCGCCCAGAATGACCGGCGGGCCGGGTTGCTGGATCGGTTTCGGCCATGACCAGCTCGGCTCGATCGTCACGTACTCGCCCGCGAACGACGCTTCATCGTTCGACCACAGCTCCTTCATGGCGAGGATGTTCTCGCGCAGGATGGCCCGCCGATCGCCGTACGCCGTGCCGTGCTGGGCCATCTCCTCCTTGTTCCAGCCGTAGCCGACGCCGAACAGGAACCGACCGTTCGACAGCGCATCGACGCTCGCGACCTCCTTGGCCGTGTGGATCGGATCTCGTTGGGCCACCAGGCAGATGCCCGTCGCCAACTTGAGCGTGGTGGTCACCGCCGCGCAGGCCCCGAGTGCCACGAACGGATCGAAGGTGCGCCAGTAGAACTCGGGCAGCGGCGGCGCTCCGTCACGTCCTCCCCACGGCGTTGTCCGCCGGGTCGGGATGTGCGAGTGCTCGGGGAACCAGAGCGATTCGAAGCCCCGAGCCTCGACCTCGCGAGCGAGTTCGACCGCTCCGATCGTCTGGTCGGTGGGGAAGATCTCGACGCCGATGTGCATGCATCGACCGTATCGGGGGTGGAGTTCCCGATCTTGGTCCAAAGAGTCGAAAGTCCCTAGGGTCTGGCCCCGCGCGCTGCGAGGCTGCGCATCAACTTCTCACGACGATTGGAGTCATGCGTGACCGGTACCGAAAATCCCACTGCCCCCACCGCGGCCGACGGTGACGAAGGTGGCGGTGGGCTCGTCTTCATCGCGATGGCAGGTCTGCTGATCGCTCTGGTCGCGACCGTGGTCGTGATCGGTCTGATCGGGCTGCTGCGCGACGAGGACAACGGCGGCGCCGCTGGTGCCGACGGAGCCGCTGGCGGTTCGACCACGCTCGGTCTCACGCTCTCGGAGTTCAAGATCGAAGGCGACCTCGAGGCCGCGCCCGGCGACGTGTCGCTGCTCGTCACCAACAACGGCAGCCAACAGCACAACATCGTCGTGCGCGAGACCGGCGCCGAGACCCCGATGCTCAACACCGGCGAGAACGCCACGCTGGCGCTCGGCACACTCGACGTGGGGACCTATGAGCTGTACTGCAGCGTCGCGGGCCACGCCGAATCGGGCATGATCGCTCCGCTGGCGATCACCAACACGCCGGCGCCGACCGGTGAAGCCGCCGCCGGTGGCACCCACGACCACACCTCGCCCGACTTCGACCCTGACGCAATGGACGCGATCATGGTCAACTCGATGCTCGAGTTCCCGGCCGAGACCGAGGGCAAGGGCAACCAGATCCTCGAACCGGAGATCCTCCCCGACGGCACGAAGCTGTTCAGGATGGAAGCGTCGATCATCGACTGGGAAGTTGCCCCCGGCCAGATCGTCGAAGCATGGGCCTACAACGGTCAGGTTCCCGGTCCGCAGATCATCGTCGACGTCGGCGACAACGTCCAGGTCGAACTGACCAACAACACGCCGATGGGCACCGACATCCACTGGCACGGCATCGACACGCCGAACGATCAGGACGGCGTGTCGCCGTTCACCCAGGACCCGATCAAGACCGGCGAGACCTTCACCTACGAATTCGTCGCCGAGGGTCAGTCGATCGGCATGTACCACGCTCACCTGCACTCGCAGATCTCGGTGGTGAACGGCATGTTCGGCGCCTTCCGCATCGGCGAGCGCCCGTATCCCCGTGGCATGACGGTGAGCGGCATCACGATCCCCGAGGACTTCGAGCCCGACGTCGAGCTGCCGATGGTGCTCAACGACGCCGGCACGATCGGCCTCACGCTGAACGGCAAGAGCTTCCCCGGCACGGAGCCGCTCGTGTTGGAGACCGGCCAGTGGGTTGCCGCCGACTACTACAACGAAGGCCTCACGGCGCACCCGATGCACCAGCACCAGTTCAACCAGTTGGTGTACGCCAAGGACGGCATCCCGCTCGACTACCCGTACTGGGCCGACACGATCAACGTCGCTCCCGGCGAGCGATACTCGGTGATCTTCCAAGCCACCTCGCCCGGTGTGTGGGTGTGGCACTGCCACATCCTCACCCACGTCGAGCGTGACACCGGCATGTTCGGCATGGTCACCGCCCTCGTGGTCGCCGATCCCGAGGGAACGCCGGCCGAGGACGCCACTGAGGAACCCGTCACCGAGGACACCACGGCCGACGGCTGAGTTCTCCCGATCGAAGCCGCAACATCTGGTGCCAGACACCAGATGTTGCGGCTTCCTCGCGTCCGGGGCGCTGACGGTCGGCCCGCCTCAGGCGTCGGGTTCGATGCGGCCCGTGAAGTCGTCCATCGTGTGATACACGCCGATCACGCGGTCGGCGATGAAGTCGCGTACGTCGATCGGCACCACACCCTTGAGCATCTCACTGAGCATCACGGTCCGGGGAAGCACGACGAACGA
The DNA here is from genome assembly GCA_963828415.1 of Ilumatobacteraceae bacterium. Classification (GTDB taxonomy): domain Bacteria; phylum Actinomycetota; class Acidimicrobiia; order Acidimicrobiales; family Ilumatobacteraceae; genus Sva-07. Next base: position 333,914 of record CAWHEI010000003.1, on the reverse strand, counting down.
CCGTCCGGCGAGCATCGCTTTCCACGCTTCGTCGACCACGTCGGCGGGATCGAGAATCGGCAGGAGTGGCGCCGATGACGCCCCGTCGAACATGCCGGTGCGGGTGTAGTACGGACACACCGTCGTGACCTTCACGTGGTCGTGGCCGGCCTGCTTGAGTTCGAGGCGCACGGAGTCCGACCACCCGATCACTGCCCACTTCGAGGCGGCGTACACCGCCATGCGCGGGTTGGGAGTGAACCCTGCCGCCGACGCGAGATTGAGCATTCGGCACTCGCCCGGGGCAGCGATCATCGCTGGCAGGAACGCGTGGGCCACGTACATCGGAGCGAGCGTGTTGACGTCGATCGTGAACTTGGCGTCGCGCTCGAGGTCGGTCTCCCAGAAGTAGTGGTTGCCTCGAACGACGCCGGCGTTGTTCACCAGCACGTCGATGCGGCCGACCTCGTCGAGGACGGCGGCGGCGGTGTCCGCCACTTCTCCGGCATCGCTGACGTCGACGATGTAACCGCTCAACTCGCTCGCTCCGGCGGCGGGCTCGGTGAGGTCGTCGAGCGTGGCGTTGAGCGCCGCTTCGTCGACGTCGAGCAGCACCACGGCGGCCGCGCCGTCGGCGATGGCATGCTCGGCGAAGAGTCGACCCATCCCCTTCGCGGCTCCCGTGATGAGCACGTTCTTTCCTGCGACCGACTTCATGGTTGCTCCTCGGAGATGGCTGCGGCTGACGAACGCGCGGCGAGCGCCGCCTCGCGAACCCGGTCGAAGTCGTCGTCGGTGTACGGGCCGTTGATTCCGGAGATCGTGGCCAGCTTCATTCCGTGTCTGAGCCCGAGGCGGTAGATCTCCTTGACCTTCGGCCAGCTGATGCTGCGCCCGACCGTGAAGTTCTCGTAGCGGCCCTCGAGTGCGAGCACGATCGTCTCGGCGAGGCACGCATAGACGGTGTTGTCCGGCAGGCCGATGCTCTTCATCCGTACCTCGCCGGGCAACTCGACCTCACCCGACTCGATGATCAGGACGTCGGGACGCTTGGCGACGTCTTCCGCGGACATGTCGAGCGGGCGGGCCACGTCGGTGATGACGCAGCCCGGCTTGACCCGCATGATGTCGAGCACCTTGTGTCCCGCCGCCGACGTCGCAGTGACGATCACGTCCATGTCGGCGATCGCCGCTGCCGGGTTGGTGGCAACGTGCACCACCGCGCGTGGATTGTCGCGCTCGATGTCCTGCTTGATCTGCAGCAGTTTTGCGGTCTCGGGTGACACGAGCCACAACTCGTCCGAGGCGAGTGCCAGGAGCCTGGCGCAGGCCGAGCCGATCGCACCGGAGGCACCGACGACCATCGCCTTGCCACGGATCGTGCCGTCGTCGTCGACCTCGGCGATCCCGAGCCGTCGCACCGCTTCGGATGCCGCCCAGAGCGCACCCGACGCGCTGTAGCTGTTGCCGGTGGTGACGGGAAGCGACGCCTGTTTCGCGACGGTCACACCGGCGTCGCCGACCACTTTCGTGAACGCACCGAGCCCCATGATCTGCGCACCGAGCCGCCGCGACAATTCCGCCGCTGCGAGCAGGCGCGAGTACGTGAACTCGGGTGGGTGGGCGAGCATCTCCTTCGGGGTTCCGCCCACCGTGATCAGCCAGCCCTCGGCCTCGTCGCCGGTCTCCGACACGATCCCGGTGACGTGGCTGTAGACGAACGGCGGGATGTACGCCATCGATTTCTCGACCACGCCGGTCATGCCGGGGATGTTCGTGATCATGCCGAGTGGTTCGACGTTCTTGAAGTACTCGGTCGACAACGGATGGATGACGAACGCGAAGCGACTCTTGCGTCGGCGGCCGTGGGGCCACAGCAATCGCGGTTCGAGTTCGGCTTCCTGCAGGAACTGGACGAGGGTGTCGGTCGTGAGTTCGGCGCCGGTCGGCAGGGTCGCGGCGACCATCGCCTCGTACATCGCCGGCACGATCATGAACTCGAACGGCTGCGGCGTGACGTCGACCACCAGGTCGGCACCGAGATCGCTCAGTGTGGTCAGACGTTCTTCGGAGACAGCGCTGGTGATCACTGCCTTGCCCGCGAGGTTGGGGAGGCCGAACCGCATCAGCTCGGAGAACGAGCCGATGATGACGTCGGCGTCGGCTGCCGCCGCGTGGGCGACCTTGCCACTCACCCAGCCGACCGGTCCGGCGACCTGATCCTTGATGAAGTCGGGCACCTGGCGCCACGCGAACTCACCGATCCCAGCGGTGGTCGCGGTCACCGGGTTGGTCTTGGCCTGGCCGGGGAGGACGAGGTCGTGGCCGGCCTCGTCGAAGATGATGTTGTCGGTGAACTCACGGAGCACCGCGACCGTTCGTTCTCGCGTGGTGCCGCCGACCACGACGACGCGGGCGTTGATGAAATAGCCCGGCATCTCGGCCTCGACACGGCGGATCGCCCACTCCTGGAAGATGTCCGCAAGCAGCGTGTCGTCACGGACGGGGATGGAGGTCGTCGTCGCCTTGATCCGATCCAGGTCCTGTGCGCGCGCCGTGCCGTGTCCGGCCGCGCGGGCTTCGCGCACGCCACTCAGTGCGATGGCGTCGGCCTCGTGCGCCCAGCGACCCACGTTGGTCTCAGCGGCTCGTGCGTCACCGCTCGTGCCGATCCGAACCAGACGGAAGCGGCGTCCGGCCAGCGTGACGACCTCGTCGTAGTCCCACTCGTCACCCTGCAGGGTGACGTTGACGACGGTCGTCTGCGCACGCGGCCCCATGGTGACGTCGACACTAATCCAGTCCAGCGCCCTCGACCCCGTGACCTTGTCGTTCCGGACCCGCCCCGAAAAGGCAGGAGAGCGCACTCGATGCCCAGGAGCGCGTGTCGTGCCCGGATCCGGCGTGGTGGCTCAGGCGATGCCGAGTCGGGCCAGTTGCTCGTCGGGTGCGTCGACCTCGACGAGTGCGGTGCGCAGCAGGTCGATCATCTCGCCCTCGAAACTCGTCTCGTCGCGGCGGTTCTCGGTTTCGTCGGGGTCGACGCTGACGTCGTAGAGATGATGGCGACCGACATTGCGAGCCCCGCCGGCCCAGAAGGGGAGCGGGTCGCCGGCTTCGAACGGCTGGCGGATCACCGGGACGTCCGAGCCCGGCATGTAGTCGAGTGTCGCCCGACGGTCGGGATTGGGGAAGATGCGGAACTGCTCGAGCCCGCGACCGATCGGCATCGTCGACCATCGGTTCGACCACATCGACAGCGGCAGGTTGGCGTCGACAGGAGCTCGTGCGTACTTGCGCCGACCGTCGGTGACCTGGACCCAGTTGCCGTACACGCCACCGATCGCCCAGTCGCGCACCGATTCCGCCTCGCCGGTCAAGAGCGGCACGAGCGATCGACCGTGGGTGCGATGTTCGGCCTCGACGCCGAATGCGTCGGCGATCGTGGCGTGGATGTCGACGTTGGTGCTCAGCGCACCGATCTCACGTCGCTGCGCGCCCGGCCAGTGGATCATCAGCGGGGTGTGGCCGAGCGGCTCGAACTGTGGAATCGCAGGCTTGCCCCAGATGTCGGGGCGGTCGTCGCTGCCGGACTCGCCCGTCGATCGTCGGTCGCCCAGGTAGTGGCCGTGGTCGGTGCACACGATCACTGCGGTGTCCTCCCACAGGTCCTGGGCGTCGAGTTCGTCGAGGATCGTGCCGAAGTGATGGTCGATCATCGAGAGTTTGGCGCCGTAGTTGTTGCGGATCTGGCGGGCCTGACGTTCGGTGAGCTTTCCCGTCGACGTCCCACCGACGACGTACGGCGGCCACACGAGGCGTCCCGACTCCAGTTCGTCCGGCGTCAGCGGATCGTCGTCGTACATCGACGCCCACGGCTCGGGCGTGTCGAACGGTTCGTGCGGATCGAACTCGTCGACGAACAGCATCCAACGGTCGTGGAACTGCGACGCGTGGCGCAACCACGACGCCGCGGAGGCCATCGTGCGCGGCCCGGGGAAGTCCTCCTCGGTGCGGTACCAGGTGCGGCTGTCGTCGTAGTGGCGACGCCCGAACGAGCGGTCGGCGATGCCCATCTGGTCGCGGAGGTACCAGCCGCCGTCGGCGGCATTGGAGATCAGCGGTCGTTCGCCCGGTTCGATCGTCGGGGCGCCATGGGCGCTGGGGTCGATGTACGTCTTCCACGGGTCGCCCTCGTGGCCGCGCAGGTAGTCCCACGCGGAGAAGTCGACGTGGTAGTTCTCGCCGCCGGTCTCGAAGAGGTGCGGATGATCCGACACGAGCATCGTGGTGACATCCGCACGGCGGAGTGCCGCGGTGATCGACTCCTCCCACAGCTCGATCGACCCCCACGGCTTCCACAGGAAGTCGAGCGATCCGACGAGGATGTCGTGGCGGGCCGGCATGCACGGCAACGATCCGGTGACGTGGCCGGTGAACTGCGACGCCCGCAGCGCGAACCGATCCAGGTTCGGAGTGGAGAACTCGGTGCCGCCGTAGGAACCGAGCATGTGCCGGTTCAACGAGTCGAGCAGGATGACCACGACGTTCTGCGGGCGGCTGGGGTCGTGCGAGCGGTCCATCGTGCGAGCGTAGGACACCGTCGTACACGACGTGCCAGGCACGTCAGCGGATTGGCTACCGCTGGCCTGTCGCGACCTGCATCTCCCACCGATGAGCCAACCGACCGGATACGGCGGTTTCGCTCATCACAACCGCCGAGAACTTCCCACCGATGAGCCAACCGACCGGATACGGCGGTTTCGCTCATCGTCAACACCGACTTCCCAACGCAGCACCTGGCGCCCGATCCGCTGACGCCCCAGGCACGTCGTGTACGTCTCAACGGGGGCGGTGGTCGGTGCCTTCGCCGGCGGTGATGAACAGCGCGGTCGCCACCGCGTCGACGTCGGCGGTGTGCCACGTGCCGGGCGGATTGACGGCGTACTCGCCGGCGCCGAGCGTCACGGTTGCGGTCGAGCCGTCGGCGTGCTCCTGATGCAGCGTGATCGCGCCATCGGTGCAGAGCACGACCTCGGCGCCGACCGGGTGCATCTCCCACACGTCCCACGACTCGGTGAACGTGTGCATCGTCACCAGCCGACCTTCGGCACCGTCGGCGGCGTGGCGGGCGGAGTAGCCGCCGTACCACTCCATGCCACCGGTGAACTCGGGCTCGATCTCGGCGGTGGCGCCGAGGCCGAGGTGGATCGGGTGCACGTTGATGTTCGTCGCGGTCATGGGCAGAGTCTCGCGGACGTCGGCGGCGTTGTCAGCGGGCGATCGGTTCTGGGGCCCGGCGGGCGATCGCTCGCCACGCGCCGTCGATGCGAACGGACGCCTGGCCATCGCCGACCCCGATCATCGAGGCGCCGTCGATCAGGACGCCGCCGCACTCGGGTAGCCCCCACAGCACGGTGTCCGGGAGTGACCATCGGCGTTCCGACCCTGGTGACCAGTGTGGGATCGCAACCCCGGGCACGACGTCGAGTCCGGCCGCGAGCCCTACCGAGCGATCGGGTGTCGCCGTCTGCGCACACAACACCATCGCTCCGGCGGAGGCGCCCGAGATCGCCGTCCCTGTCGACCACAGCTCGAGCAGTCGTTCCGCGATCGTTGGGTGGCCGCTCGAGCTGGCGGTGAGCACGTCGAGGAGCCCACCGGGCGATCCGCCGGGCAGCACGATGAGCCCGGCGCTGTCCTCGAGCACGGCGAGGGCTCCGGCGTGATCGTCTCGGGGATCGGGAACCACCTCGACGTCGACGCCCAGCCGGCGGTAGTGAGCGACGGTGCGCGCCGAGGCGCCGGCGTAGTCGCTGCCCGGTCGAGCCGCCCCGGCGAGCACGACAACGGTGCCCGAGCAGCGCTCGAGGACGAGACGGTCCATGGCGTCGCACGGCGGCGTCAACTCGCGGCCGCCCTGCAGGCAGATCGCTCCGTTGCCGCTCGTCATGACGCGGGCGTCCATCGAGCAGCGGTGAGCACCGCGTCGCCGGCGGCCAGCCACGACGAGCGGACGCCGATCGCGTCGCTGTCGGTCACGAGATCGAGTGGGGCGTCCGATGGTGGGTCGACTGCGGCGCGGTGCTCGACCTCGGCGACGCCTCGGCGCGAGCCGTCCGCCGGGAGGCTCTCCTCGACGATCGCCCATTGCGCAGCGTTGTTGACGTGGCCGAGCGGGTCGATGTCGACGCGGCGTAGCGCCCACGGCCGACGATGCGCACCGTCGGGCGGATCCGCGAGCTGGAGTCGAGACGACACTCGCCGCCCAGCGGTGGTCGCCCCGTAGGCCGCCACGAAGTCGTCGCCGAGTGCGGTCGGGCGGCCCGACGTCGAATCGATGCGTATCCAGAGGCTGACCGCTTCGATCGACGCGCCGCGTTCGCCCGTGATCGACGTCCGCCGCTCGGCCCAACTCCGCCCGGTGCCGGCACAGAACGTCGACAACTCCAACTGCTCGTCGAGTCCGGCCGCCCGGCGGACCTCGATCATCGTGCGGCGCACCACCCAGCCGAAGGCGTCGTCGAGCTCGGCGTCGGAGGCGTCATCCGTGGCGATGTCCTGCAAGTAGCGGGCGACCGAATCGAGGCGGAGCCGCGCCCGGGCGTCGACGTCGCCGAGGCGGACCGGACGCGTGCGGGTGACGATGCGTCCGACGGTTGGGCGCTCGACGAACACGCTGGCGGGGAGGTCGGCCATGGTGTCCACGAACGTATCGGCCGCACCCGTCGACGATGCGGCTCGCCGCGTAGGGTCGGTCCATGGCGTACGAGACGGTGAACGGGTACTGCTGGCCACAATCGGTGGCGCCGGGGGAGCGCGTGGCGCTGCATCTCTCGTCGTCGGGAGGCAGGCCGGTGTCGATCGAGGTGGCGCGCCACGGAATGGTGCGCGAGGTCGTGCATCTCGAGGCCCACATTCCTGCCGGCGACCATCCGACGCCGACCGATGCGCCGGAGCACGGTTGCGGTTGGCCCGTGGCGGCCGACGTCGTCGCCGACGCGAACTGGCGCTCCGGCTACTACGAGGTCCTGCTGACGATCGACGTCGATGGCAAACAGCGCACGAGCCGAGCGTTCTTCGTCGTACGGCCCGACCTTGCCACCACGACCGCGAAGATCCTGTGGGCGATCGACACCAACACCTGGCATGCGTACAACGACTTCGGCGGACGCAACCTGTACACCGGCGCCACGCAGGCCTCGATGCTGCGCCCGATGGCACCCGGCTACCTCTACAAGCCGGCGGGCGCCGGGCAACGGGTCACCTCGATCCATCCGCCGGACTACCAGTCGGCCAGCCATGTCGGCTATCTCCGGATGAACCACCTGTCGCCGTACGGCGGCTCGGCTGGCTGGCCCAACTGGAGTGGTCCGTTCATCGAGTGGGCCGAGCGGGAGGGCTACGAGATCGACGTGGTCACGAACGCGGACCTCGAGGACCATCCCGAGTTGCTCGGCCCCGACTCGCCCTATTCGCTGTACCTGTCGATCGGCCACGACGAGTACTGGTCGGCGCCGATGCGCGACGCGGTCGAGGCGTTCAGCGCCCGCGGCGGCAACGCCGTGTTCTTCTCGGGCAACACCGCCTTCTGGCAGGTCCGCTTGGAGGACCCGACGGGGCCGGACGGTTCTGGCGCGGCGGCGACGATGGTCGGCTACAAGGGCTTCTTCAAGCAGGACCCGGTGTTCGACACCGACCGCCAGTCCGAGCTGACCACGATCTGGTCCGACCATCTGCTGGAGCGTCCCGAGAATCACATGACCGGCGTCAGCTTCAGCCGTGGCGGCTATCACCGCATCGGCAAACGAGCGACGAAGGGTGCCGGCGGCTACACGCTGCATCGGCCCGAGCACTGGATCTTCGACGGCACCGGGCTCGACTACGGCGATCTGCTCGGCGCATCCGCAACGATCGTCGGCTACGAATGTGATGGCTGCGACTTCACCTACCGCGACGGCCTGCCGTACCCGACCGGGCGTCGACGGCACGCCGAGCAACTTCGAGATCCTCGGCACGGCGCCCGCGGCGCACTTCAGTCGAACGACGGCCTCCCGTCCGCCGGCGCCGCACGAGCCCGCTGAGGACGAGTTCATCGCATCACGGTTGTTCGACACCCGTGACCCGGCCGCAGTCGAGCGGATCACTCACGGCCACGCCGTGCTCGGCACGTTCGTCACATCGGGCGGCGGCACCGTGATCACGTCGGGCTGCACAGATTGGATCTGGGGCCTGGCCGAACGCGACCGCGACGTCGAGCAGATCACCCGCAACATCTTCGACCGCCTCGGCGCCTGAACACGGCCCAATCAGCCCGAAATTTGCCTCGTTTGTTGCGCTCAGCGCGACAAACGAGGCAGATTTCGGGGTTTCACGCCGACGGAGCGAGGGCTTCGAGCAGGCTCCAGTCGAGGGTTCGCGGGCCCTCGGTCGACACCGGCTGGATGCAGACGTGGTCGGCGCCGGCGTCGTAGTGCGCCTGGATGCCGGCGCGGACGCGGTCCTCGTCGCCCCACACGATCACGTGGTCGACGAACCGATGCGCCCGCTGTTCGATCTCGTCTTCGGTGAACCCGATCCGCTTCCAGTTGTTGCGGTAGTTCGGCAGTCCGGCGTAGCGATCGATCTGGACGTTCGCTGCGGCCCGAGCGGCGTCGGCGTCGGTCGACAGGATCACCTTCTGCTCGACGCACAGCAGCTTGTCGGGTCCGATCGCCGCGCGTGCCTCGGCGGTGTGCTCGGGCGTCACGAAGTAGGGATGGGCGCCGTCGGCGGCAGTGGCTGACAGTTCGAGCATCTTCGGGCCGAGGGCCGCCAGCAGCCGGAGCGGCTTCTCGGTGGGCGGCACGGCCATGTACGGCGACGCGTCCATCGCCTCGAGGTAGGCCTTCATCTGCGTGAGGGGTTTCGAGTAGTCGAGCTTGCGCAGGCCCGCGACCATCGGTTCGTGACTCACGCCGAGGCCCAGCACGAACCGACCCTCGAGTTGTTCCGCCAAGGTGTTGGTGGCCTGCATCATCGGCCCGGCATGGCGCGAGAAGATGCTCGCAATGCCCGTCGCGAATTGCAGGGTCTTGGTCTGCGAACCGAGCCAGGCGAGGTGAGTGAAGGGGTCACGCCCGACCGTCTCGGGAACCCACAAGGTGGAGTAGCCGAGTGATTCGATACGCGCTGCGGCTTGGGCGGCTTCACCGCTCGCCATGGCGTCGGTGAAGTACCAGACACCCAGGTTGGCCGGGCCGGACAGTCGTTCTCGTGAGCTCATGCCCGCGAACCTACGCGCTGGTTCCGGATCGCCACTCAGTCGGGGAGCATGGGGAGTTGGATGCCGGGGTCGCCGCGCATCGTCGTGGCGCGCTGTAGCGCTCCGCGACCGAATCGGTCGCGGACGGCGTCGACGACGGTGTCGAGTTGCTCGGCCTCGCACCGCTCGAAGGGCAAGGTCAGCTGGACTGCGTCGTGATCGGTGAGGTTGCCGATCGACAGCCCGAGCAGGCTGATGCCCCGCGCCTCGACGAGCGGCCAAGCGGTGTCGAGGACCGCCGCCGCTGCGGCGTGGATCACCGCCGTTGCCGAGCTGGCATCGGGGAGCGAGTGCGAGCGTGTCGCTCGGGTGAGGTCGTCGAAACGCAGCCGCAGCGTGATCGTGCGACCGACACGATCCGCTCGCCGCATCCGACCGGTGACTCGATCGACGAGCCGCCACAGGACGACGTCGATCTCGTCGCGCGACCGTCGGCGTCGGCCGAGTGCCTGTTGGGAACCGATCGACCCTCGCCGTCGCCCCGTGGTGACACGTCGGGAATCGCGGTTGTGGGCGAGCGCATGGAGTTGGTGGCCCATCGACCGACCGACGATGGCCACGAGCGCGTCGGGTGACATCGCGGCCACCTCGGCCACGGTGTGGATGCCCCGCTCGTGGAGCTTGGTTGCCGTGACGGTGCCGACGCCCCACAGTCGCTGGACGGGCAACGGGTGGAGGAAGTCGAGTTCGCCATCGGGCTCGACGACCAGGAGTCCGTCGGGCTTCGACACGGCGCTCGCAACCTTCGCCAGGAACTTGGTGCGTGCGACCCCGACGCTGATCGGCAGTCCGACCTCGCCCGCGATCCGGCGCCGTAACCCGACCGCGATCTCGGTCGGGCTGCCGGCGATGCGCCAGAGTCCTGCGACGTCGATGAACGCCTCGTCGATCGACATCGGTTCGACGATCGGGGACGTGTCACGGAAGATCTCGAACACGTCCTTGCTGGCCTCGGTGTACGCGTCGAAGCGCGCCGGCACCTCGATCAGGTTCGGGCAGGCTCGTCGTGCAGCTGCGCCCGACATCGCGGTGCGCACCCCGAATGCCTTGGCCTCATAGCTGGCCGCCAGCACCACCCCGCCACCGACCACGATCGGTTTCCCGCGCAACGAGGGATCATCGCGCTGCTCGACGGCTGCGTAGAACGAGTCGAGGTCGGCGTGCAGGATCGTCGCCTTGGATCGGGGTTCGGCGGACATCGAACACATGTTCGCGCGAACACGACGCCGTCGGCAAGGGCGAGAAATCCCGTTTGCGTTGCATTTCGGGTGGCCCGCCTCACCCGAAATGCAACGCAAACGGGTTGATCAGGGCGCGGGTGGGCGGTGTTGGAACCAGTCGCCGGAGGGGATCGGGGTCAGGTCGAGGCCATCGCCGCTTGCGTAGGCCCACGCATCGACACCTCGTGCAGTGCGCACGACGACTCGCGTGTACTCGCCGTCGACGGTGCCCTCGACCTCGTCGAGCACCTCCAACGCCCCGCTCGCCGAGGCGTCGAGAAGCGCGAACGTGTGGCCGTGGATCGTCGCCTCGTCGTCGAACACGGCAGCCGGATAGTCGAGGCCGGTGTCGTACAGCCGACCGGTGACGCTGTCGCTCCAGCCGCTGTCGACCACGAACGGCTCGAGGATGTGCCAGCGGACATCGCCTGGCCGCAGCGTGCCGTACACGAAGAGGTGGCGGATCACGCCGTCGACTTGCGCCGCCCTCGGGCGCCCCACACGGTGCCCGTGAGCATCAACGCGACGCTGACGATCAGGATCACGGTCGCGAGGACATTGACCTCCGGCGGGAACTTCACGCGGAAGCTGCTGTTGATGTACAGCGGGAACGTCACCAGCGAGCCGGCGTTGAACAACGTGATGATGAAGTCGTCGAGGGACAACGCGAACGACAGCAGCGCAGCGGCGAGGATCCCTGGGAGGATCAACGGGAACGTGACCTTCCAGAACGTTCGCAGCGGCGAGGCGCCGAGGTCCTGGGCTGCCTGTTCGAGTGTCCAGTCGAACCCTCGGACGCGGGCACGCACCGTGAGCGCCACGAAGCTCACCTGGAACATGATGTGGGCGATGACGACGGTGGTGAAGCCCCTGGTGATGTCCCAATCCAGGAACAGCGTGGCGAGCGATGAGCCGAGCACGATCTCCGGTGTCGTGAGCGGAAGCACGAGGAAGAAGTTGAGGCCACCGCTGCCGCGGAACCTGTAGCGGGCGAGTGCGACAGCGATCAGCGATCCGAGGACCGTGGCGATCAGGGTGGAGATGGCGGCGATCTTGATGCTCTCGACGAACGCGTTGGTGAGCGACTCGTCGCCGAACGGGTCGCGCCAGTTGTCGAGCGTGAACTCCTGCCATTCGACGTTGTAGTTGCCCTTCGGCTGGTTGAACGAGAACACGACGATCCAGATGATCGGCACGAACAGATACAACAGTGCGAGACCGGCGTAGGCGTTCAGCGCGAAGCGCGCCACGCGGCCGCTGCGTGATGTGGGGGCGCTCACGTCGGCGTCCTCATGCCAGAACTCTCATGCCAGGTCCTCGGTGCCGAAGAACCGGCTGTAGATGATCACGAACACCGTGATGATGAACATCAGGACGAACGACATCGCTGAGGCGAGCGGCACGTTGTTCTGCACCAGGAACTGGTCCTGGATCGAGTTGCCGATCATCGTCGTGTTCGGGCTGCCGAGGTACAGCGAGTTGACGAAGTCGCCAGCGGCGGGAATGAATGTCAACAGGGTGCCGGCGAACACGCCGGGCAGGGACAGCGGCAGCACCACCTTGCGGAACGCCGATGTCGAGGTCGAGTAGAGGTCCTTGGCCGCATCGAGGAGGCGGATGTCGATCTTCTCGAGGCTCACGTAGATCGGCAGGATCATGAACGGCAAGAAGTTGTAGGTGAGTCCGAAGATCACAGCGGCTGGCGTGTTGATCAGCCGCCCGTTGTCCATGATGTTCGCCGCTTCGAAGAACCATGTCATTCCGACGGCGTCGATGAAACCGGTGGCGACGCCGTTGTCGGACAGGATGCTGCGCCATGCGATCGTGCGGATCAGGTACGACGTGAAGAACGGGATGACGACCAGGCCGAGCATCAGCGTCCGGTACTTGCCGCCGCGGAACGCGATCACGTAGGCGAGCGGATAGCCGATCGTGATGGTGAGGATCGTTGCCAGGCCGGCGTAGACGAACGCCCGCTGGAACTGTGGTCCGAAGTCGGTGAAGGCCGTGACGTAGTTGTCGAAGTTCCAGTCGAACTCGGCCTCGACGGCGAAGCGACTCGGCAGCGTCGACAGCGACAGTCGCAACAGCGTGAACAGCGGTGCCAGGTAGAACAACGCGAGCCACAACATGCCGGGCTTGAGGAGCCCGTACGGGGCGATCTTCCGCCGAGTCTCCGGGGTGCCCATCGTCGCCACGACGACGAGCGCAACGATGCTCGCGAGCACGAGCGCGAGCGCCAGGATCGCCAGTGGTCCGGTGAGAATGCGAGTGCCGACCGCCGCCAGCAGCGCGCCCGCCAGGACGAGCGCGCCGAGGCCGAGGGCCTCGGGACGCTTGAGTCCTTGGCGGACGAGCGCGTTGGTCATCGATCGGCGGTCATCTGGTCGTGTCGAGGATCGTCAGGCGCCCGTGATGGCGGAGAACGCGGCGTCGTACTCGGCCTCGACCTCTTCGCTCAGGGGAGCGAACCCCTGGGTGTTGGCGAGCGTCGCGTCGTCGGGGAACACGAGGGGATCGTTGGCGAGGTCCGGATCGAGCTTCTCGACCTCTTCCTTGACGCCGGCGACCGGCGACACATACCCGACCCACGTCGTGATCTGCGCGGCCTGCACCGGGTCGTACACGAAGTCCATCCACTGTGCAGCGGCGTCGATGTTGCTCGCGCCCTTCGGGATCACCATCGTGTCCGCCCACGACGTGGCGCCGCTCTCGGGGAACACGAACCTGACGGCCGGGTTGTCGCGGGCCAGTGCTGCGACGTCGCCCGACCAGCCGATGGTGATCGCCAGGTTGCCGTTCGACAGGTCGTCGAAGTAGTCGTTGCCGTGGAAGCGGCGGATCTGGCCGGAGTCCTTGGCCTCCTGCAACTTGTCGAATGCCGGCTGGGCCTCCTCGAAGGTCGTCAGCGTCGAGATGTCGATCCCCAGGCTCATCGCGATCACGCCGATGGTGTCGCGCATCTCGGTGAGTGCACCGACCTTGCCGGCGAACTCCGGATCGAACAGGTCGTCGACGCTGGTGATCTCGCGCCCGGTCGCGTCGATGTTGTAGGCGATACCCGCGAATCCGGTCTGCCACGGCAGGCTGTACTCGCCGGTGGGATCCCACGACGGGCTCTGCAGGTCGGCGCGCAGGTTGGCGGCATTCGGCACCTGGTCGATGGGCAGTTTCTCGAGCCAGTCGAGTGTGATCAGGCGGTTCGCGAGCCAACTGGTGGGCGCGATGATGTCGGGATCGATCGGCTCGCCGCGGCCGAGTAGTGGTTGGATCTTGGCGAAGTACTCGTTGTTGTCGTTGTACGCCTCGGTGTAGCGCATGTCGATGCCGGTCGCCTCCATGAACCGGTCGACGGTCCCGGTGAGGCCGTCCTCGGTCGGGTCGATGTAGGCGGGCCAGTTCTCGAAGAACAACTCGCTCCCGCCACCTCCGCCTCCGCCGGCAGTGCTTCCCGACGTGGCCGGGCTGGAGCCCGACGACGTGCTGTCGCCGTCCGAGTCGCTGCCACAGGCGGCGAGGAGTGCTGGCAACGACACACCAGCAGCGCCGAGCGCGCCGGCGCGAATGAGCAGTTGGCGGCGGCTCATGGGCCCACGAGCGGCCAGGAACGGGTTCGGACGTCGGATGGTCATGTGTGTCTCCTGGTGTGTGTCAGTCGGTCGGTGTCCGTGGCGGCAGGTCTGTTGTCGGTGGCGTGCGGAGAGGAGTTCGTCGGAATGGCGTCACGATTCGGCGAGCGCCTCGAGGGTGTCGATGTCGTTCGCCGTGGCCCCTGGCCGGCGCGGCCAGCCGGCCAGCATGTAGGCGCTGCCCGGTTCCCACGAGAGGTGCACGGTGTTGCCGGGATGAAGGAACGGGAGGTCGGTTCCGGTGATCACGCTGGCGATGACCTCGCTCTCGTCGGCGAGGTGGACATTGATGCGCGCGGTCGCGCCCTGGAACACCACGTCGCGAACCGACCCCTCCACCGAACGGCCATCGTCGCGAGGTGTGGTGCCCGCCGTGAGGCGTTCGGGACGCAGCATCACCGACACCGGAGCGCCGGGCAGGCGGTCGGTGTTCGTTCTCGCTCGCACGGTCGGTCCGGCATTGAGCTTGACCACGGTGTCGTCGCCGTCGGTGGTCACCACTTCGCCGGGGAGGAGGTTGGCCGACCCGATGAAGCCGGCAACGAACAGCGTTGCCGGGCTGTTGTAGATCTCCTCGGGGGTACCGATCTGCTCGACACGACCGTCGCTCATCACGGCGATGCGATCGCTCATCGTGAGCGCCTCGCCCTGGTCGTGGGTGACGAACACGAACGTGATGCCGACCTCGCGTTGGATCCGTTTGAGTTCGAACTGCATCGCCTCGCGCAGCTTGAGGTCGAGCGCAGCGAGCGGCTCGTCGAGCAGCAACGCACTCGGGAAGTTGACGAGCGCACGTGCCAGGGCGACGCGCTGCTGCTGGCCACCGGACAGCTGGGTGGGCTTGCGGTCGGCGAAGTCGGCGAGGCGGACCACCTCGAGCATCTGGGCGACGTTGGGCTCATACTCGCTCTTCGCGATCTTCTTCGACTTCGGCCCGAAGCGGACGTTGTCGGCAACGGTCATGTGCGGGAAGAGCGCGTACTGCTGGAAGACGGTGTTGACATTGCGCTTGTACGGCGGCACCCGGCTGACGTCGACGCCGTTCAGCAACACCTTGCCCGAGGTCGGTTGTTCGAAGCCGGCGATCATCTTGAGCGTCGTCGTCTTGCCGCAGCCGGACGGCCCGAGCATCGCGAAGAACTCGCCCTGTTCGATTCCGAAGTTCGCTTGCTCGACGGCCACGAAGTCGCCGAACGACTTGCGCACGTGATCGAGCTGGATGACGACGTCGCTCACAGCGTTGCCGCGGTCGCTCGCTCGGCGGGGACAGGTCCCTGGCTCATGATCGAGTGACACTACAACCTGACGCTGCGCGCGTTCCCAACACACAGATCGTTCATCCGGCGGCAACAAACGCGTTCGGCGCGTGGCAATCTGTGGGCATGTCTTCCGAGCTGTCCTCCCTCAACTCCAACTTCATCGGCGGCGACTGGCGGCAGGCCGCCAGCGGGGCGACCGACGCCGTGGTCAATCCGGCAACGGGGGCCACGATCGGTCAGGTTCCCGCGAGCGATGCTGCGGATGTCGACGCCGCCGTGGCCGCCGCGAGCGCCGCATTTCCGGCGTGGTCCGCGTTGACGCCGCGCGAGCGCAGCGAGGTGCTGCACCGAGTCGCCGACATCATCGACGACAACATCGACGAGCTGTCGAACATCGAGTGCGAGAACGTCGGCAAGCCGGTCGGCATCGTCGAGTTCGAGATGGATCTGACAAAGGACAACTGGCGCTTCTTCGCGTCGGCGTGTCGGTTCCTCGAGGGCAAGGCGGCAGGGGAGTACATGGCCGGCTACACCTCGATGGTCCGGCGCGATCCGCTCGGCGTGGTCGCCTCGATCACCCCGTGGAACTACCCGCTGAACATGGCGACTTGGAAGCTCGGCCCGGCGCTCGCAGCGGGCAACACGGTCGTGCTCAAGCCGTCCGAGCTCACCCCGTATTCGGTGCTGCGTCTCGCGGAGCTCACCGCCGACGTGCTGCCGGCGGGGGTCTTCAACGTGGTGTGCGGCCAAGGCCATGTCGCGGGCGCTGCGCTCAGCGAGCATCCGGGCATCGCGATGATCTCGATCACCGGCAGCGTCGGCGCCGGCAAGGCGGTGGCCCGGGCATCGGCCGACACGCTCAAGCGCGTCCACCTGGAACTGGGCGGCAAGGCGCCGGTGATCATCTTCGACGACGCCGACATCGAGGCGGCCGTCGAGATGCTCAAGGGGATGGCGTTCTACAACTCGGGTCAGGACTGCACCGCTCCCTGCCGGGTCATCGCCGGCTCGAAGGTGCACGACGACTTCGTCAACCAGCTCACCGATGCCGTCGGCAGTGTCAACGTCGGCGATCCGATGTCGGCTGACACCGAGATGGGCCCGGTGATCTCCGACGTCCATCGCTCCCGTGTGGCCGGCTATGTCGATCGGGCAGTCGAGGCGGGCGCCGAGGTCACCGTCGGCGGGTCGGCGCGATCCGGATCGGGGTTCTTCTACGAGCCGACCGTCGTGGTCGGCCCCGGGCAGTCGTCGGAGATCGTCCAGCGCGAGGTGTTCGGACCGGTCGTCACCGTGCAGTCCGCCGCCGACGAAGAGACGGCGCTGGCGATGGCGAACGACGTCGACTACGGGCTCGCAGCGAGCGTGTGGACCTCCGACGTCGGCCGGGCGATGCGGATGAGCAAGGCGCTGCAGTTCGGTGCGGTGTGGGTGAACGACCACATCCCGATCATCTCCGAGATGCCCCACGGCGGTTTCAAGCAGTCGGGATACGGCAAGGACATGTCGATGTACGCCGTCGAGGCCTACACCGAGGTCAAGCACGTCATGATCAAGCACTGAGCCTCGGGCTCAGAGTTCGATCGTGAAGAACTGGCTGAACTCGTTGGCGGCGTAGTCGCCGAAAGGTCCGCATCGCGCGAATCCGAACGACTCGTAGAGATGAACGGCAGCGCCGAAGGCGTTGCCACGCCCGGTCTCGAGGCTCAGCCGGCCGTAGGAACGCAACCGGGCCACGTCGACGATGTGCTCCAGCACGGCGCGGCCGATGCCCCGACCGAGGTGGTCGGGCGATGTCCGCATCGACTTGACCTCGCCATGGTGGGCGTCGAGTTCGCGCAGCGCGCCGCAGCCGGCCAGGCTGCTGCCGTCCCAGGCGGAGAACACGGTGATGGACGCATGGTGCAGCTCATCGAGTTCGAGGAAGTGGCAAGCATCTGCCGGGGAGTTCGTCAGCATTCCCGCGGCGTGCAGTCTGAGCAGCTCCTGGATACTGCTGCCAGTGAGGTCGTCCTCGATGATCTTCAAGGCGCCAGCGTCGACGTCGGCCACCAGGCGGAGGCTATTCGGCCGCCGGCGGCGGTGCCTGCTCGGTGTCGAGTTGCTGCTGGAGCGACGGAGCCGCGAGGCCGATCACTGTGCCCTCCGTCGGGACGGGGTCGTTGCGGCACAGGAACGCCAGCTTGTCGTCGACGATCCGCAACAGCGGCATGAACAGCTTGTCGTCGACGGCGTGTTGGATCGTCTCGCCGCCGTGGGCGGTGCGCACCTTCCAACCCTGGCGAGAGCGCTCGTCGATCGTCGCGTAGGTGAGCGCCTCGATTCCGATGAGGCGTCCGAGGTGTTCCTCCGGCACCGATGGGTCGCCGGTGCGTCGGGCGCTCGGGGCCAGCTGGAACACCTCGCGCCTGCCGAAGACGCGTGCGAAGCGCGCGGTGGCCAGAGCGTTCACCTCGTCGTTCGACGTGAACGCCAACAGTCGACCGATACCGCGCAGGTCGAGGTCGTGGCTCGCCTCCTCTGCGAGCACGCTCATCCTGCGTGCACGCAGTCCGGCGGCGATCGCCCTCGTCACGTTGTACGGGTCGGTGTCGACCAGCAGCGTCTTGACCTCGGCCTTGTCGAGCTCGGTGGCGAGACCGCGGGCCACCGCGTGCGAACCCGCGATCAACACGCCGTCGGCCTGCGCCTCCGCCAGACCCAGCGCCCGTGCGGCCGGGCCGGCGAGGAAGCCGTACACGACGATCGTGCCGATGATCACGAGGAACACGATCGGCACGATCTTGGCCGCGTCCGGCACACCCTCCTCCTCGAGGCGGATGGCGAAGATCGCCGAGACCGCAGCAGCGACGATGCCGCGCGGTGCCATGGTCGTGAGAAACACACGCTCGCGCCAGCTGAGCGACGTGCGCGCGGTCGACACGACCACCGACAGCGGCCGAGCGATGAGCACCAGGACGGCGAGGAACGCCAGCGACGGAAGCGCGACGTCACGAAGCGCATCCGTCTCGATCCGTGCCGCGAGCAGGATGAACAGGAACGAGATCAGCAGCGTGCGGAGGCTCTCGTTGAATTCGAGTACTTGGCGGATCGTCGAGCTCTCGCGGCGAGCGAGGTACATGCCCATGACGGTCACGGTCAGCAGGCCCGCCTCTTCCTGGATCTCGTTGGTCGCCACGAACGCAGCGACCACGAAGGCAAACGTGACGGGCACGGTGAGCTGGTCCGGGATCAGGAACCGTCGCAGGGCGTTGTCGAGCACCACGGCGGACGCGAGCCCGATCCCGGCGCCGGCGACGACGGTGAGCAGGACCACGCCGACGACCGTCGCCACCGCTTCGTCGGGAGCGTCCTTGAGCACGATCTCGAATGCGATCAGGGCGGCGGTCGCGCCGATCGGGTCGATGAGGACGCCTTCGGCGCGCAGGATCGGCCCGGTGGATCCTGCGGGTCTGACGAAGCGCAGCAGGGGCCCGACCACCGTCGGCCCGGTCACCACCAGGACGGCGCCGAGCACGATGGCCGCCTGATTCGAGATCCCGAACACCTCGCGCGCGGCGTACCAACTGACCAGGAACGTGATGGTGGCGCCGACGGTGATCAACCGTCGCACGACCGTGCCGGTGTTGCGCAGCTCGCGTGGAGGGAGGTCGAGGCCGCCTTCGAACAGGATCAACGCCACCGCCAATGACACGAGCGGAAACAGCGTGCCGCCGAGCAGTTCGTCCGGCTCGACGATGCCGGTGACCGGTCCGAGGAGCAATCCGGCGACGAGGAGGGCGATGATCGACGGGACCTGGATTCGCCACGCGATCCACTGCGCCAGCATTCCGGCTCCCAGCATCAACGCCAGCGTTGGCCCGATCGTGGACTCGGACGCGGCCCACATGACCGCCGTCATGTGCGGACCTCCAGATCGCCACCGCTGCTGGAGGCGCGGAGGGCGACGGTCATCCGGGGCGATGGTAGTCCGGGTACCGTCGCCCCATGACCGCCCGCATCGAACGAGTCACCTTTCCCGGGAGTCACGGCAGCGAACTCGCGGCGAGGCTCGACATGCCCGCCGGCCCGCCCCGGGCCTTCGCGCTGTTCGCGCACTGCTTCACATGCAGCAAGGACGTCGCGGCGGCGTCGCGTATCGCCAATGCGCTGACCGACGTCGGATTCGGTGTCCTCAGGTTCGACTTCACCGGACTCGGCATGAGCGACGGCGAGTTCGAGAACACCAACTTCACATCGAACACCGACGACCTCGTCGCGGCGGCCGATTGGCTCCGGTCCGAGCACCGCGCGCCGCAGCTCCTGGTCGGCCATTCGCTGGGTGGGTCCGCGGTGCTGGCGGTTGCGGCCGACATCGCCGAGGTGCGTGCGGTGGCCACGATCGGCGCCCCTGCGAGCCCCGACCACGTCACCGACGTCTTCCGGTCGTCGCTCGACGAGATCGCTACGACTGGATTCGCCGAGGTGCAGCTCGCCGGCCGCCCATTCACCATTCGTCAGCAGTTCGTCGACGACCTGCGATCGCACGTGGTCACCGAGCGGGTGGCGACCATGAAGCGAGCCCTCCTCGTGCTGCATTCGCCGATCGACAACACCGTCTCGATCGACCACGCATCCCAGATCTTCCAGGCCGCCCGACACCCGAAGAGCTTCGTCTCGCTCGACGGCGCCGACCACCTCCTCACGAACCGCGACGACGCCCGGTTCGCCGCGAACATGATCGGGGCGTTCGCGGATCGGTACATCGTCGACGAGAGCGGAGCGTTGGACGCGCCACGGGCATCGGCCCCGGTCGTCGTCGCCGAGACCACGCAGGGCCCGTTCCTCAACCACGTCGTCGTGGGGCGCCACCGGATGTTGGCCGACGAACCCGAATCGGTCGGCGGATTCGATGCCGGCCCGTCGCCGTACGACCTGCTCGGCGCAGCGCTCGGGGCGTGCACCTCGATGACGTTGCGTATGTACGCCGACCGCAAGGGTGTGCCGCTCGACCGCGTCACCGTGGCGGTGACGCACGGCAAGGTGCACGCCGCCGACTGTGCCGAGTGTTCGGACAACGAGTTGCTCGCTGGTCGCTCGGGCATGATCGACCGTTTCGAGCGTGTGGTCACCGTCGATGGCGACGATCTCACCGCGGAGCAGCGCGCCAAGCTGCTCGAGATCGCCGACAAGTGCCCGGTGCACCGCACCCTCGAGTCCGCCAGCTCGATCGTGACCCGCCTCTCCGACTGACCCGACGTCCTCCGCGATGAGCGAGCCGACCGTATGCGGTGGTTTGGCTCATCGCAGTCGGTTCGAGCGCCGCTGCGATGAGCGAGGTGACCGTATGCGGTGGTTTGGCTCATCGCAGTCGGTTTGTGTGCCGCTGCGATGAGCGAGGTGACCGTATGCGGTGGTTTGGCTCATCGCAGTTGGTTTGTGCGCCGCTGCGATGAGCGAGGTGACCGTATGCGGTGGTTTGGCTCATCGCAGGTGGTTTGTGCGCCGCTGCGATGAGCGAGGTGACCGTATGCGGTGGTTTGGCTCATCGCAGGTGGTTTGTGTGCCGCTGCGATGAGCGAGGTGACCGTATGCGGTGGTTTGGCTCATCGCAGGTGGTTCGAGCGCCGCTGCGATGAGCGAGGTGACCGTATGCGGTGGTTTGGCTCATCGCAGGTGGTGTGGCGGGGGTCTCAGGCGGTGGCGGGCGCGGGGCGTTTGGCGGGTTCGGCGTCGGGGGGTTGCAGCCGATTGAGCGAACCGTCGCGATGGCGCACGAGCGCGGCGTTGAACTCTGTGCTCATCAGCGCGGAGATCGACAACAGACTCAACCACGTGACAAGTCCGAGCACGAGCGCGAACTGTCCGTAGGTGTCGCCTGCGTTGTCGGTGATCTGACGCACGATGGCGGTGCCGAAGTACTGCAGGACCGAGTACAGCAGTCCGGCGATCACGGCACCCGGCCACACGTCGCGCCAGGTCGGTGTGGCCGCAGTGAGGTAGCGGAACATGGCGGCGAGGACGCCGATGTTGATCGCGACGGTCGCCGCGAGCAGCGAGATCCGCCCACCCACCGGGAGCCCCGCAGCATTGACCAGCGCGGTGATCGCCACGCTGCCGACCTGGGCGGCGCCGATGAAGACCAACCCGAGCAGCGCCTTGGCGCGCTGATGCGGCATCGCGTCGCGATGATCGACGGCCACCTCCCATACGTCGTCCTGGGCCCCCTGCAGTGCGACGAACGCCTTCGTCGCCGCCCAGAGCGCGCCGCCGAGTCCGATGATGAGTGCCCACCAGTTGCCACCCAACGAGCTCGGGTCGGATTCGAGTTGCTGTCCCAGCACCGGGATGTCGGCGAGGGCGCCGTCGATGATGCGGTCCTGAAGCTCCTTGTTGTCCTCCAGGACGAAGCCCAGGATCGTGGTGGCCGCCAGCATCAACGGGAAGATCGACAGGAACCCGAAGAACGCGAGGACCGAGGCATTTCGGCCGGAGATGTGACGGCGCCATCCATCGAGGGTGTCGACGAACAGGTCGATGGCGACGTGGCGTTCCCGCAACTGCATCACTCGATCACTCGTCGTCCACGGCATCAGTACGGCATCCTCATTCGTCGGCGCTTCCCGGATCGGTCAGGTCCCAATCGACAGGATCGCGTCCTGCTGCCACGAGCGCCGCATTCGTGCGGCTGAACGGTCGGCTCCCGAAGAACCCGTTGTGGGCCGACAGCGGGGAGGGGTGTGCGGACTCGATGATCGCGTGGCGAGTGGTGTCGATCAGTGCGCGCTTTCGTCGTGCGGACGCTCCCCACAGGATGAACACCACGGGCTCCTCCTTGGTGGCGACCACTTCGATCACCCGGTCGGTGAACGTCTCCCACCCGTGCTTCTGGTGCGACGCTGCCGCACCACCGCGCACGGTCAACGTCGTGTTCAACAGCAGCACGCCACGCCCGGCCCAGGCCTCGAGGTTGCCGTGATCCGGGATCGGGAGGCCGAGGTCGGCGTGCAACTCCTTGTGGATGTTCATCAACGACGGAGGTACACGGACACCCCGTCGAACCGAGAAGCACAGCCCGTGCGCCTGTCCGGGCCCGTGGTACGGATCCTGGCCGAGGATCATGACCTTCACCTCGGCGTACGGGGTGCAGTGGAGCGCCGCGAACACCTCGTCGGCGGGTGGGTACACCGGATGGGCGAGCCGCTCCTGTGCGACGAACGCCTGGAGGTCCTGCCAGTACGGCAATTCGAACTGATCGCGCAGCAGCGGGTTCCAGTCGGTGGGCATCGGCCACACTGCCTAGCATGAGGAGGGTGTTCGATCACCTCGAACGAGCCACGCTCGCCACCCTGCCAACGCCCCTCGAGGCCGGACCGACGCTCGCGGGCGGCAGCCGCCTGTGGGTCAAACGCGACGACCTGACCGGCCTCGGTGGAGGGGGCAACAAGGCGCGCAAGCTCGAGTTCCTGTGCGGTGATGCCGTCGCAACGGGGGCCAAGGCGCTGGTCACCGTGGGTGCAGCGCAGTCGAATCACTGCCGAATGACGGCGGCTGCGGGCGCCCGGCTCGGTCTCGAGACGCACCTCGTGCTGTCGGGTGATCGGCCCGCCGAAGCAACCGGGAACCAGCTGCTGTCGATGCTGTTCGGCGCCCAGTTGCACTTCACCGGCGCCGAGGAGAGCCACTGGGGCGAACTCGAGGTCGCCCGCGAGGCGGTCACCGATCAGCTGGTTGCCGACGGGTTGGCGCCGTACGCGATCCCGATCGGCGGAAGCACGGCCGTCGGGGCGCTGGGGTATGCCGCCGCGTTCGTCGAACTGCTCGATCAGTGCGAGGCGGTGGGCGTGTCACCGTCACACGTCGTGTTCACCTCGTCGAGCGGCGGCACCCACGCCGGACTTCTCGCAGGTCGTGCGGCAGCAGCGCATGCAGGTCGCGATGTTCCCGATGTCGTTGCGATCGGCGTGGCGAAGGGCGTCAACATCGGTCGTCCCGACATTGCGGGCCTGGCAAATCAGACATTGACGCTGATGCAGTCGACCGCCATCGTCGCGGAGGAGGACGTCGAGGTCGACCCTCGCTGGATCGGTGACGACTATGCCGTCCCGACGGAGGCGGGTGACGCAGCGATCCGGTGGGCAGCGCAACGGGGCGGCTGGCTGCTCGACCGCACGTACTCCGGCAAGGGCTGTTCGGGGTTGCTCGGCCTCGCGGCCGAGCGACGCTTCGGCTCCGACGTGGTCTTCATCCACACCGGTGGCTGGCCGGCGCTGTTCGCCCCCGGCGGCCTCCCCGCCTGAGGTCCCACCAGCACGCCGTTTGTGTGCGGATTCAGGTGACCCGTCCCACCCGGAGTGCAGCGCAAACGTGGTGGGTTCGGGAGATGGTGGGTTTTGGCGGCTCGGGTAGCGTTGCGGCGATGACCGATCAGATTCTCGATGTCGACCTCCTCGCGTTCGAGTCGAGCACCGGTGCGAGCCGTCGTGCTGTCGTCGACGGCGTTCGCCGAAGCCTCGAGACCGGTTTCGTGTACACGAGCCACGACCTGTCCGACGATCTCCTCGACACCACGTACGGCATGCTCCGTCAGTTCTTCGAACTCGACGAGGCGACCAAACAGCAGTACATCGCGCCGGGCGCCCACGGCCAGACCGGCTACACCGGGTTGCTGGTCGAGACGGCTGCATCGAGCGACAAGCCCGACTGGAAGGAGATGCTCAACTGGTCGGCCCCGATCGCCGCCGGGCATCCACTGCGGACGAAGTTTCCGACGGCGTACCCCGACCAACTCCTGCCCGAGGACGCCGTGCCGGGCATCACCGAGGTGCTGTACCGCTTCCACGAGTCGATCGCCGATCTGCAACGGCGCTTCCTGCGTGTGATCGCCGAGGGCATCGGCTGCCACGAGACGTTCTTCGACGACATGGTTGCCGACGGCCCGACGCTGACTCGGGCGATCCGGTATCCGGCGATGTCCGAACTTGGCGCAGAGGGCCACGAGTGGGCGGGCCAGCACGGTGACATCAACTTGATCACGGCACTGCCGCGCGCAACGGCGCCGGGCCTGCAGGTGCGCGTCGATGACGGCTGGGTCGATGCCACGCCACCCGACGATGCGGTGATCATCAACACCGGGATCATGCTGGAGCGCCTCACCAACGGGGTCATCCCCATCGGCTGGCACCGCGTCGTGGCGGCGCCGGGCTTCGAGGGTGAGCGCTACAGCGTGGTGCAGTTCTGCCATCCTCGGCCGTGGACTGTCCTGGCGCCGGTTCCGTCGTGCTGCACCCCCGAGACGCCACAGCGCTTCTCGGCGATCAGCGCCGAGCACGCGCTCGACGAGGTCCTGTACGAGATCAACCTGATCGAAGACGCTCGCCGCGTCAGCTGACCCGCTCGCTCAGGGCCGCATCATCGGGATGGTGAGCGAGGTGTCCTCGCGAACCGCCAGCTCCACCCAGATCGACGTCGACAGGTCGATCGGCGTCATCCAGCTGACCGGAATCGACGTCGGCCCGCCGGCGCCCGGGCCCCGCTTCTCCGGGGGCGCCCATCCGCAGCTCTCGCTGGGATAGATCATGGCCGCCCATCCCGAGGCGATCACTTCGCCGGTCGCGGTGACCTCCCACTCGGAATCGATCTCGCGGCTGTCGTCGGTGGTCTCCGTGATGACCGGTTCGAATCCCAATCCGTTCTGCAGGCCCGACCAGGGCCCGATGCCTACGGAACACACCTGCTTGAACAGTGCGTCGATCACCGGTCCGTACGCGTCGACCGGTGTGCCGTCGAGGTCGTTGATCGTGAGCCGGATGTGCGGCGCGACCTGGTCGATCGGGATCTCGACCGTGGCGTCGGTCGGCACGTCGGACCGGATTCCCAGCGGGAGCGGGTCAGTGTCGCCCATGAAGCCGAGCACCTGGCCGGCACGGACGCTCTGGCCCACGACGGCGAGTCGGGTCAAGCGGAGATGCGGCGGGGCGGCCCCGTCGTTCGTGCCGGGGCTGTCGTCGTTGAACCCGGCGAGCTGAAAGCTCCGGCCCGTGACATCGGTGATCGTGACGGTGATGTTCTCACCCGGTGTGTCGACCACATCGGTGACCACGCCGTCGACGACGGCGAGCACGGGCTGCATCTTGACGCCGAAGATGATGCCGGGCGCCTCCTCGGCGCACAGCCCGGCCGCGGCGATGTCCTCTGGCGAGCCCGAGGCGCCGGCGTTCTGGGCGACGTCCTGCGCGTCGCCGCAGTCCGGCGCGGCGAGGCGAGTCGGTCCGAGCACCGGAAATGCGACACGGGCGGTGCGTTCGACCGCGGGTGTCGTCGGATCGACGACTTCGGGCGCGGGCAACTCGGGAGCGAGTCCCATGCGTGCGAGTTGATCGGCGAACGTGACCGGGCGGGGGATCGGTTGACCGGCCAGGAACGCCCAGACTCCCAGCCATCGCTGTTGGTACTCGCGAACCGTCAGCACGTTGCCCGCCGATGGCACCGGCACGATGTCCATCAGAGCGATGTCTGTCGCCGCCCGCGGGTAGTACCACATGACCGGGATCATCGAGACGTCGTTGTTCCATTGGGTGAGGAATCGGTTGACGTCGGCCGCGGCCCGCTCGTCCTGGATCTCAGGGGGCGCCAGGTAGGCGTCGCGATAGCCCCCGTAGTTGTTCCACGTCGAGGTGATGAACTGGTAGGCGCCCGAAGCGCGGCCCTTGTTGAGTGGTGCGGCGTAGTTTCCCCTGGACTCGACGTAGCGGATCGTGGCCAGGATGTTGGCGATCTGGCTCGGATAGACGATCACGTTCTGGGGCGCTGGGGCGACGGTGGTCGTGGGGCCGGCAATCGTGGTGGTTGGGGCCGGGATCGACGTGGCGGTCGCCGGTGCGGTGGTCGTCGGTGTGATGGTCGTGGGTGTTGGCGTCGGCGGGTCCGTGTTCGCTGGTGCGCTCGTCGTCGTCGTCGGTGGTCGTGGTGGTCGACGTGGACGTGCTGGTGGACGTGCTGGTCGTGTCGTCGGGTGCCGGGTCGTCGGCATGGGCGACCGGCGTTGCGATCACGCCGATCGTGGAGACGAGCGCCACCACGATTGCCAGCGGGACACGGCGAGCGCCACGACGCGCCGCGTGGGCGCGATCGTTCAGGTGTGGAGCTGACGCTGCGGAATGTGTCATGGCCATGGTGGTATCGGCACGTGCCCTCGGCAGGTCAAGCGCGTTCTCACGACACTAGTGGTCCGGTCCCGCTACCGTTTGCGGGCCGATGTCCGATGTCGCCGCCGAACCGCTCGAGACCGCAGCCGCCGCAAGCGGTACGCCGGTCGAGTCGATCGGCGACGTGGTCGTCGCGGTCGACGTCGGCGCAACGCACTTCCAGGCCGGTCTGGTCACCGCGCGCGGCGTTCTGATCGATCGTGCGCGCGCGCCGATCGAGGTCGACGACGGGCCCGAATCGCAGTACACCGCCCTGGCGTCGATCGTCACCGAGATGCTCGAGCGGGCCGAGTCTCGTCACGAAGTGGTCGTACGGGCGATCGGTCTCACGAGCGGCGGCCACGCCAGCCGCGGCCTCGAACTGGTGTCGCCGCTCAGCGTGCCCGGATGGCGCAACTTCCCGTTGCGATCACGTCTCGAAGAGCTGTCCGGCCACGCCGTGCACGGCGACCTCGACGCGAAAGCGCTCGCTCTCGCCGAAGGATGGCTCGGCGCAGCGCAGGGGCAGCCGAACTTCTGTGCGATCACCGTGTCCGCTGGGGTGTCCGGTGGCATCATTCTCAACGGCGACCTCCTCGACGGCGAGTCGGGCTACGCCGGCCAGATCGGTCATTTCATCGTCGAGCCGGGAGGACGCCGCTGCGCCTGCGGCACGCAGGGATGTCTCGAAGCCGAGGCGTCCGGACAAGCCATCGATGCGATCACCGGTCGACCGGTGAGCGAGCCCTCGTACCAGATCATGCAGCGAACCGGTGACCTCGTCGGCCGCGCTGCGGCGTCGATGTGCAACGCGTTCGATCTGTCGCTCGTGGTGGTGGGTGGCAGTGTGGCGCTCGGGTTCGGCTCGACGTTCTTCCATGCCGCTCAGGTGTCGCTCGACGATCACGCGCGTCAGCCGTACAGCCGGGGAGCGCGGATCACCCCGTCGCGACTCGGCGAGCAGGGCCCGCTCGTCGGAGCCGGCGCCGTCGGGTGGCGAGGACTGCGGCGCGCGGCCCGCCGGCGCCCTTCGAGCGCCTTGCGTCAGCCGCCGAACGCTCGGTAGACGTACTCGGCCGGTCCGCGTCCGAACCGTCGCTGCCACCAACCGGCGCACGCGATCGCCAAGATCCAGAATCCGGCCGCCACCAGTAGTGCCGTGCCGGTTCCGGCCGGCTCGACCCACCCGAGCCAGTCGACGACCAGATTGAACACCAGGACGTGCGCGAGATACAGCGACAACGTGAGCTGTCCGGCTCGGCGCAGCGGGTCGGTCGAGCGAGGAAATCGCTCGGCGAGCCAATCGATGGCGACGTAGCCGAGCAGTGCCGTGCCGAGTGCGCTTGCGACGTATGCGGCGCTGCGATCGAGCGGATTCAAGGAGACTGCGACTGCTTGGAGATCGGTTGTCGGCAGCACCGACAACAGCCAGGCGACTGCGACCAGGCCGGCGCCGGTCGCCGCTGCGGCCCGTCGCCACCACGGCATCACGAGGATCCGACCGAGCACGATGCCGGCGCAGAGGAAGGCGAACCACGGAAGCACTGGGTGGGTGCCGTTGACGAACACGTCGAAGGCGTAGCGCCGAATCGAATCGTCGCCGGGTTGGGACAGCCAGGACGTCGAGTAGCCGTCGCGAGCGCGGTCGAATTGCCACGCACGCAGCGACGTTGCCGCGATGGTGGCGGCAATGCCGATCGCCACGATCCAACGCGATCGCCACGTGAAGATCGCTGCCGCAAGCACGAACATCGCGCCGTAGTAGACGATGATCGTCCCCGGCCAGATCTGTTCGAGCAGCAGGCCGACCAGGTACAGCAGCACCCCCCGCCGGACCAGCCGCCAGCGCATCTCGGTGATGCGTGTCGAGTCGCCGGAGACCCGGCGCGTGAGCAGCGTGACCCCGACGCCGGCGACGAGTACGAACGTGGCAGCGAATCGGGTCGACAAGGGCCCGTCCCACGGATCGAACAGCTCATCGAGCCACCCAGTCGGCGAGTAGGACCCACCGGACTCGAGGTCGCGCAGGATCAGGTAGCCGTGGTAGTTCATGACGACGACGCCGATCAGTGCGACAGCGCGGACCACGTCGGGCCCGGACAGCCGCGCTGACGGGGCGGTGTCGGCGAACGTCGAGGTGGGGACGCGCAGGCTCACGGGTTCAGACCCAGTCGATGGCGTCCACGGTCGTCATCGTGAGCGGACGCTGCACGTCGACACCGGCGCCGACCGACGGAACGGGTTCGCCGTCGGGCACGAACGCCATCGAGGTGTGCATGTGAGGTGCTTCGTGCAGCGCGAGCCGCCGGCGCTCGAAGTGGAACGGACTGCGCCCGTCCGCCAGGGGCGTGACGCCGTTCGCCGTGCCCACCCCGATCATCACGAGGTGTCCGTCGGCGTCGACGGGCGTCTGGCGGTAGCCGGCACGCTGGCCGGCTCGGATCTCTCGGACATCGAGCACGTCGGCGCTGAGTTGCAGCAGCGATTTGTCGCCGTGCCACAACGACGTGCCAAGGCGCAGCCGATAGGTGTGCGTCGTCGGCAGCGAGTGGTACGTCGGCGGGTCGAGGTGGCTGAGCCAGACGGTCAGGTCGGGATCGACGTCTGCCAACAGCGCACAGATCTCGTCGGCGTGGTCGCCCGGCGACCCTGCCAGCGGGGGGTGGATGCTGACCCCGATCACGTCGAGCCCTCGCTTGCGGGCGGCGTCGATCAGGGCCGGGTCGCGGCCGTAGCGGTGCATCGACGACTCGAGCTTCACCAGCACGCGACCGCCCCACCCATCGAGTGCCTCGACGTGGTCCTGGCACCCAACGGTCAGGATCGGCGTCGCTGAGGCCGGCGCGACCAGCGTCGGCGTGAGGACCACGGCGTGGAGTTCGTCCGGGAGTCCATCGAGTTCGTGCACCGTTCCGACCGCCACGGTGTCGCAGAATTCCGACGCCATACGAGCGAGCGCAATCCGTCCGAACCCGTAGCCGTTGCCCTTGACGACCGGCACGAGCCCGTCGACCGCGTTCGCGAGGCGAGCGACGTGGGCTCTCCACGGAGCGGTGCGAACGGTGAGCGTGATCGTCACCTCAGCGACGCTAGTGCTGCAGCGCGTGGTGCGAGCGGTGGGTCCGAGCCCGTTAATCCCGACTTTGTTGATCGGAATTATCACCGATAGCGTTCGGCCGGTGAACGTGCGAGCACTGCTGAGCTTCCCCGACCCGGTCAACGAGACCTCGGCCCGTCTCGTCGCCCTCGGCGTGGTCATCGAGGCGATCATCTTTCTCGTCGTACGCGAATGGTGGGTGCTCGTTCCGCTCACGTACGGATTCCTGGCACGTGTGGCAAGCGGCCCGACGCTGTCGCCACTCGGGCAGTTCGTGACGAGAATTGCGACACCGGCGGTGGAGAACCGGCTGCGCGGCCGTCGGCCCGGTTTCGAGTCGCGCCAGGTGCCCGGACGACCGAAGCGCTTCGCCCAATCGATCGGATTGGCGTTCACCGCATCGGCCTCGATCGCCTGGGCACTCGGCGCGCCCGGCGTGGCGCTGGTGTTGATCGCCCTGCTCGCCGTCGCGGCCACACTGGAAGCGGCCTTCGCGGTCTGCCTCGGCTGCATCGCCTACAGCGCGATCTGGGGGTGCGCCGACTGCGACGACATCAGCGATCGACTTCGCCGAGCGCTCGTCGAAGCCCGCGAGGAAGTGCCTGCGGCCACCGAGGTGACCACGCTCACGCCGTCGGCGGTCGACGTCCCGGCCATGCGCTGAGGCGGGGGACGATCGGTGCCAGCGTCCGCAGGCGCCGCATGCCGCTCCACACACCCCAGCCGTAGGCGAGGTCGGTCGGGGCGCTTCTCAGGTCGCTCAGCAGTGCCGCGGCTGCCCACCAGCGACCCCGTCTCGACACGATTGCCACCGCCGCGAGCATTGGCCACCACACGCGGCGCGCTGCCGCTGCGAACTGGCGACCGGCCAGGAGATGGCCGCGGATCGCCAACATCGACGATGCTCGAGGTGGCACGTCGGGCAGCTTGCGGACCAACGCCGCGCTGCTGCCTGCGCCCAGAGCCAAGGCGGCGGGAACCCGGCCGACCAGTGCCAGTGACCAGGTCGCCGCAGTCCAACCGTTGACATGCAGCGGAGACAGCGCTCGTGGGTGGCGCATCGCGAGCGCCGCGGCCGACGTTCCGTAGCCGGCATGCTGGCGCAACCTCGCTCGCCATGAATCGCGCGGTTCGTGCCAGACCGTCACGGAGGGGTCGTAGCGGCAGAGCCACCCCGCCTCGTCGAGTCGCCAGACCAGATCGACGTCTTCGCCGAATCGCAACAACTCGTCGAACCCGCCGATCGCGTCGAATGCGTCGCTGCGAACCACCAGCGCAGCTCCCGGCACGTAGCTCACACGGGTTCCTGCCCGGACACGTGCGGGCTGGTCGCCCAGGTCGAGTGGTGATCGCGCCTCGCCGCAGATGCGCGGTGCGACCAACGCAACTCGTGGGTCGTCGAAGTGCCAGAGCAGTTCGGCCGCCCACTGCGGATTCGGCGTCGACACGTCGGCATCGAGAAATGCGATGAGCGGCGTCTCGACGAGGGGTCGGGCGGCGTTGCGGGCAGCAGCCGGCCCCCGGTTGATGTCGAGGCGGAGTCCGGCACCGACGATCGGGGGAACGGACCCGTCGTCGACCGTGATTCGGCCGTCGTCGTGCGCGGCACCGCCGAGTTGCGGAGTCACGACGGTGACATCGTCGACGTCGAAGCGTGCGGCTCGCTCGTCGTTGCGCAACGGATGGACGGCGCCGGCGTCGGAGAGTCGCCCGACCAGCGCGGACGGGGCCACCTCGCCGCCGGCCTCGATCTGCTCGACGACCCGGACACCACCCGGCGTCAGTCGGAACAACCGCAGCGGCGACCCGGCCAACACCACGGCGTCGAAGCGCTGCCACGACGCATCGACCTCGAAACGCACGTCAGCCGTCCGAGGCGGCGGGGCCGAGCGGTCGCCAGCGCTCGATCTGGTGGACGAGGTCGTCGACGAATGCCGAGATGAACCGCTCGCCCTCACCGCCCGACGCGCCCTCGGGGTCGCCGAGCACGCCGCTGGCGCTCACCGCACGCACACCGCGTTCACGCAGTTCCGCGATCGAGGCGTCGGCGCCTGGCGCTGCCAACTCCAGCCGGACCAGTCCGGGATCGATCGCCAGCATCATCGAGGTCTCGATGCGTCCGGCATGGAGGTCGGCGGGTCCGCCGTCGCGTCGTTGCGGCCACGACGGTGACCAGGCCAACGCTCGGCGTCCTTCGGCGGTCACGATCGCCACGGCCTCCGTGATCGCTGCGTGGTTGCCGCCATGGCCGTTGACCAGCACGACACCAGCGGCCCAGTCGGCGCTGCGGACGAGTTCGACGAACACCGATGTCGTCACCGCGGAACCGATCGACAACGTGCCGGGGAAGTCGGCGTGTTCACCCGACGCGCTCACGCTGATCGTCGGTCCGATCATCAATCCGTCGGTGTGATGAACCGCCCGGCCGGCGAGTTCCTCCGCGATGATCGTGTCGGTCGCGAGCGGCAGGTGGGGGCCGTGTTGTTCGGTCGAGCCGACGGGAATCAACAGGATCGGTGCAGGCGCCTCGCGGTCGTCGCGGCGGCGTGCGATGCCGTCGACCTCCGACCATGTTGCATCACCGAGTCGCATCGCGATGCCTCAGTCGGCTCCGGGATGAGCCGACGCAGGAGCATCGAGGTAGCCCCAGTCGCGCAGCTGTTCGAGGATCTTCGCGGCGGCCGCCGGTGGATCGAGGGTGAGCAGCTCGGCGTGGACGTCGCTGCCACCGACATCGAGGATCTGACGCACACGGTCGAGCGAGCCACCGGCAGGTGCGGGCAGCACTCTGGCCCTCGGTCGATAGGGGTGGACCTCGGCTTCGGGCAGTCGACCGTGGGGTCCTCGAACCGTCTCGATCGGCGCGGTGCGAGCGGCCAGCGACGCGGCCAGTGAGGCACGTCGCAACGAGGCTGCCGACCCTTCGACCGACAGCACAGCCGGCGCCACGACGTCGAGGATCTCGCGTCGGCCGCCATCGAGGCGACGAACCACGCGCAACGCACTCGACGTGTTGTCAGCCGGGACACGGACCTCCAGCAGCCCGAGGGCTTGTGCGCTCGACAGTTCGTCGGCGAGGAATGCCGGAACCGAACCGGTGCCCCGATCGAGCGAGTAGTCGCCGCACACCACCAGGTCCCGGTCGCCGAGATGTTCGGCAAGCGCCACGGCCACGACCTGGCTGTCGAGCTCGGTCGAGGCATCGACGCGCACGGCCGACGTCGCGCCGGCAGCGAGTGCGTCACGCAGCACGTCGTCGGCGCTCGCCGGGCCGAGGCAGAGCACCCTGACCTCGGTCGTCTCGGCGGTGCCGGTTGCGTTGGCATGGTCGGCGATCGTCAGCGCGACTTCGAGCGCCGCCTCGTCGGCGGCAGACACGCCCGACCATCGACGGTCGGCCTCGCGCTCGCGATCGAGCGACACCCATTTCCAGCAGACGGCGATCTTCACAGCAGTCTCGTCACGATCGGTCAGGTCCGCTTGAAGACGACGCCGTGGCCGCCTTCGGGATAGGTCCAGGTGATCGCGCCTTCCTCGTTGCACACGAGGTAGCAGGTGCCGCATTCGAAGCACTGCTCGTAGTTGAAGAGGATGCCACCGTCGCTCGTCGGGACGAACAGATTGGCGGGGCACGCGACCACGCAACCGCGTGTCGAGCAGTCGGCGCAGATCTCGTCGTCGACGGTGATGTGCGCTCGTTCGTGGATGTCGAAACGGGTGGTGCCGATCAGGTCTTCGAACGACAGCTCGGGCCAGCGCTCGATCATCCGAAGCTCCGCAGGCCGTCGAGGGCGTCGCTCGCAAGGTCCTTGAGCTTCACGCCGGCGCGCCTGCGCTCCTCGTTGAGGATTCGCCGCAACCCGGGCTTGGGCGTGGGATTGTCGACCCGGAACATGCGCTCCACCGTATTGGCGATCATGTCCGGATAGAGATGCTGGACACGATCGGACAGGACGAGTGAGGGTGCGCGGCGCAACTTGCGGTGGTCGCGCAGCACGAACGTGTCGTTCAACCGCCGTTCGTATCCAGCGAGCCCGGCGACCGACATGTCGTTCGCGGCGAGCGCTTCGGCGGCGGCTTCGGCGGCGTACATCCCGCTCGCCATCGCGAAGTTCACACCTTCGAGCCAGATGCCCGCAGCGAGGCACATCGCAGCCGCGTCGCCGGAGACGAGCAGACCGTCGCCGGCCAGCTTCGGCATCATCGCCAGCCCGGCCTCGGGAATCACGTGGGCGGAGTACTCCTTGATCTCGCCGCCTTCCACGAGCGGTGCGATTCCTGGGTGGGCCTTCAGGTTGGCGATGATCGTTTCGGGGCGCAGCTTCTGCGCGGCCAGCTTCGGCAGCTTCAGGACCACGCCGACGGCGAGCGTGTCGAGGTTCGTGTAGACGAAACCCCCACCGTTCACGCCTGACGTGCCCCCGAGGATCTCGATGTCGACGCCCTCCCGGTCGCGCACGCCGAAGCGTTCGTCGATGACGTGCTTGGGCAGTGCGATGGTCTCTTTGACCCCGACGGTGTAGTTGGCGGCATCGACCTCGCCGTACAGGCCGGCCTCTTTGGCGAGGAAGCTGTTGACGCCGTCGCACGCGATCACGATGCGGGCGTGCAGGTCGCCGTCGGGACGGTCGGTGGTGACACCCACGACGTGCCCGCGTTCGTCGCGCAGCAGGCCGGTGGCGGTGGTCGAGCAGACGAGTTGGGCGCCGTCGGCTTCGGCCTTGCTCGCCAACCAGTGGTCCCAGTCTGGTCGGTAGGCGGTGGCGCCGTTGTAGGGCGGCTGGCCCCAGTTGGCCGACCGGAAGTCGACGGTGAGCGCCTGGGTGTCGGTCAGCACCATCGTGGAGCGACGCGTGATCCACCGCTGGATGGGCGCCTCGTTCCACCACTCTGGATGCAGCTGATCGAGGATGCGCGGATACACGACCCCGCCGTACATGTTCTTCGACCCGGGGAACGAACCGCGTTCGAGCAGGATCACCGAGTAGCCCTTGCGGGCGAGAACGGTCGCGGCCGCTGACCCCGCAGGCCCCGCGCCGACGACGATGGCGTCGACGGTGGTCACGATGCCTCCGGCGGAGCGTCAGCTGCGTCGAGCAGCCGGAGGAGTTCGGCGAGCGTCTCGTTGGCGTCGGCGACGATCGCCAGATCGGACATCGACATCATCGGACAGTGCGGGTCGGTGTTCACGCTGATGATGTGGTCGGGATGTCCGAGGCCGCTCGTGTGCTGAACCGCCCCGCTCACGCCGAACGACAGATACAGATCCGGGTCGATGACGACACCCGTGGTGCCGATCTGACGATCGTGATGGACCCACGAGCGGTCGGTGATCACACGGGTGGCGCCCATCACGCCATCGATCGCGACGGCGAAACGGTCGAGCTGTACGAATCGGTCCTGACTGCCGAGCCCGGCGCCGCCGCCGACGATGCGCGTCGCCTCGGTGAGATCCATGGTCTGGACGTCGGGAGCCAACACCTCGACCACGTGCACATCGTGGCTGCCCTCGGTCACCGCGCCGAGTTCGACGTGGTGCACCTCGGGCGGCGTGTCGAGCGTCAACCCGCCGCGCGTGCCCGGCTGCAGCGTCGCGACGAACGGTCCGGTCGGGCGCAGTTCGTGGAGTTCGAGACCACCGCGACGAGCGACGCGTACACGGTGCTCGCTGACCTCGGTGGCTCCGGCGAGCAGTGGCCGTTCGAGGGCGGCTGCGAGCCGTGGTGCGAGGTCACGTCCGTCGGGGGTGTGCGGGAGTACGACGATGTCGCTGTCGGGAATGCCTGCGATGACGGGGGCGAGTGCCGCCGTCCATCGGCCGATCTCGACCGGGCCGAGTTCGGCCAGGAACACTTCTGATGCGAGTCCGGTCACCGCGGCGTCAGCGGTTGACGATCCGGCGATCAGCACGCGACCACCTGCCTCGGCGATCGCGTCGGGTGCGCCGGCAGGCAGCACGCCATCGCGAACTGGCACCAGAGCGATCATCCGCCCAGCGTACGGTCGCCGTCGTCGGCGTGCGCAATCATCGCGTCGGTCGACTCGTCGGCGTCGGCCGTCCCACGATCCCGGATCCAGCGAATGATCTCCACGAGCGCCGTGATCGACAGCGCGGTGCCGAACGCCAGCCAGAACGCCAGTGCGTGGCTGTCCTCGAATGCCTGTCCGAAGAGGTAGCCGAGCCCCGCCGCATAGGTCGCCCAGACGAGTCCGGCAACCGCCACCCATGCGGCGAACCACACGCGAGGTTGCTGCGTGATCCCGGAGGACACCGTGAGAATCGTGCGTCCGCCGGGGATGAACCGGGCGGTGATCAGCAGCAGACCGCCTCGCTTCTTGATCTGCAGCCCCGAGGACTCGAGCCGTGCCGCCCGGTTCGGTCGGCGTGCGGCCCATGCCCGGACCCGAGGTTCGAAGCGATTGCCGATGGCGTAGGCGAGGTTGTCGCCGAGAAACGCGCCGAACGCGCCGGCGAAGATCACCAGTGCCAGGGTCTGGTTGCCCGCACCCGCAGCGACGCCGCCGGCGATGACCGTCGTCTCGCCGGGCACGATGGGGAGCACCGAGTCGAGCAGCGCCACCGAGAAGATGATCAGCAGGAACCACCAGTTCGCGGAGAACTCGTCGATCCACTCCGTGAAGTCGCTGATGATGTTGGCGACGATGCCGACCATGCCGATGCGACGCTAGCGGCGGCCGAGCGACCACCGCCCTCGCACCCAATCGCTGCGATGAGCGAAACCGCCGTATCCGGTCGGTTCGCTCACCGGTGGGTGCTCGAACGCTTCTGCGATGAGCGAAACCGCCGTATCCGGTCGGTTCGCTCATCGCGGGGAAGCACTCAGGTGACGGTGATGCGGATGCGTGAGTGTTCGTCGGTGGCCGACGCGGCGATCACGAGGTCGTAGTCCCCCGGCTCGATCAGCCAGGCGCCCGTCGCCGTGTCCCAGTGATGGAACGCGTCGGGCCCGAATTCGAGTGTCGTCGCCGACGTGGCGCCCGCGGCGACCACGATCTTGGTCCACGCCTTGAGTTCCTTCGGTGGCCGAGCCGCGGACGGTGACACCGGTGCCACGTAGCCCTGCACGACGACGGTGGCATCGCGGTCGCCGGTCGCGGTGATCGGCATCGACACCGAGACGCCGTCGCCGACCGCGATCGATGTTGCGCTCGCGGTGGAGGTCCCCCACTCGGCGGTGCCGTAGCTCAGGCCATGACCGAACGGGAACCGGGTGCCCAGTTCCCGAGCGTCGTAGCTGCGGTAGCCGATGAACAGGCCTTCGCCGTAGCGCTGCGTGCCGGCGCCGGTGCTGTCGTGGTCCGGCAGGTGATGCAGGTACGCAGGATGGTCGGCGAGTCGCGCGGGGATCGTCGTCGGCAGCCGGCCGCCGGGGTCGGCGACGCCGACCAGCACGTCGACGAGCGCCTCGGCCTGTTCCTGGCCGGCGAAGAACGAGGTGAGGATCGCAGGAGCCGAACCCGGATCGTCCGCGTCTGCCCAGTCCATGGTGACCGGCGAGCCGGCGTTCACGATCACCGCCGTGTTCGGATTCGCCGCGACGACGCGGCGGACGAGTTCGTCCTGGCGCCCTGGCAGGTCCATCGTCGTTCGGTCGTGTCCCTCGGTCTCCCATTCGTCGTTGGTGCCGACCATCACCACTGCCACGTCGGCGTCAGCGGCAGCGGCAACCGCACGGTCCATCAGGTCGACGGGCTCCGGCGAGCGAATGCCGACGCGGATCGCGGCGAACCCGTTCCCCGATGCGGTGGCGAAGCCGATCCGGATCGGCACCGGAACACCCGCTCGACACTCGATGTCGTGGGTGACCTCGATGCTGCCGTAGCCGAAGAACTCCTCACTGCGTGGCAGGGTCATCTCCCGGTCGGCGAGCACCTCCTCGAACCCGTCGCCGGTGTCGACGGCGACGGCCATCGGCCCGGTGGTCACCACGCCGATCGTGTGGAGACCGTCGACGTCGGGAACGAACGACCCTTCGACTCGCGCGGAGAACTTGCGGGGATCGACACCGGCGGGAACCGAACCGAAGAAGCGCACCAGGGTGGTCGACGTGGGCTGCTCGAGGACCGCGTCCCCGGTCCAGTCGCTGCCGTTGACATACGTGACGGTGAGCCCACGCTCGCCCGTCGGGCTGAGCAACTGTCCCTTGTGGACCACCGGGGTCAGGCGGTCGATGCGGACGCCGGGCTCGTACGTGATCGCGGCATCGGTGGTGGTGCCGGGCCCGATGCGGTCGGTCAGTGCGGCGAGCAACGTCCGGTGGCCGAACGGGGTGAGGCTCGCCGACCCGCCTCCCATGCACCGGTCGATGTCGGCATTCGGGCCGATCACGGCCACCTTGCGGATCGTCGTTGCGTCGATGGGAAGCACCGGAGCGAGGTCCGTGCCCGACGAACGGGCGATCGGCGCGTTGCGCAGCAGCACCGTGCCGGCGACGGCCGCCCGACGGGTGAGGGCTCGCTCGGCGGGATCGTCGATCGACTGCTCGTCGACGTCGGCGGACCGTTCGTCGGCGCGGACACGGTTCGCCAGGACGAGCAACTCGCGCACGAGGCGGTCGACCTGTGCTTCGTCGACCTCACCGCGTTCGACCGCTGCCACCAGCTTGTCGCCGTAGATCCGTACCGGTCCGGGCATCTCGAGGTTGAGTCCGGCGTTGGCCGCCGATGCCGCGTCGTGGACGCCGTACCAGTCGGAGACGACGAACCCGTCGAAGCCCCACTCGTCGCGCAGGATCTCGGTGAGCAGGCGCCGATTCTGTGCGGCGTGTTCGCCGTCGAGCTTGTTGTACGAGCTCATGATGCCCCACGCGTCGCGCGTCTCTCACGGTGAGTTCGAACGGGCGCAGGTACAGCTCGCGCAGTGTGCGCTCGTCGACGTCGACGTCGACCGACATCCGCTCGATCTCGGTGTCGTTCGCGACGAAGTGCTTGACCGTCACGGCGACGTCGTGTGACTGCACGCCGCGCACCCAGGCCGACGCGAGCGCGCCGGTGAGTTCGGGGTCCTCGCTGTAACACTCGAACGTGCGCCCGCCGACCGGTGTGCGGTGCAGGTTGACCGTGGGGCCGAGCACGATGTGCGCGCCCTTGCGGACTGCTTCGGTTCCGACGAGCGCGCCGAGTTCGAGCGCCAGATCGGGGTCCCAGGTGGCACCGGTCGTGATGCCCGACGGCATCACGACGCCTGGCGTGCCCGCGCCGCCGTGGCCCTCGCCTCGGACCCCGTTGGGTCCGTCGGACATCTTCAGCTGAGGGACCCCGGCCTCCGGGAACGCCTCGGTTCGCCACGTGGTCAGACCGGCGACCAGCCGGCACTTGTCGTCGAGGGAGAGTGCGGCCAGTGCCGCGTCGATGTCGATCACGGTCCGAGTGTTGCAGGTGTGTCGACCGGGCTCAGACCCCAGTTGACACACTCACACCGCAGCGCCGGCGCGTTCGCCTTCGACGATGGCGGCGTGGGCGCGACGCGGAGCGACACAGTCGCCGACCCGCTCGACGCTGACGCCGGCGGTCTTCAGGTCGTGGTACAGCCACTCGACCGGGTTGGCGTGCACGGCGAGCACCACCCAGTCGGGTGTACGGGTCACGTTGGTGCCGGTGGGGTGGTGCAGGAGGGTGAGCGTGCGGCCCTCCATCGCCATCGGCACGAGATCGGTCG
Source organism: Ilumatobacteraceae bacterium (assembly GCA_963828415.1). Classification (GTDB taxonomy): domain Bacteria; phylum Actinomycetota; class Acidimicrobiia; order Acidimicrobiales; family Ilumatobacteraceae; genus Sva-07. The sequence continues at coordinate 294,582 of CAWHEI010000003.1, read as the reverse complement.
TCTGCACGATCCCCTTCTCGCCGGCGCGAATCCACCAGTTCTCCATGTCGAGCGTGATGCCGAGGTCCTGGCCGACGACCATCCCCTGCGTGATCACCTCGACGTTGCAGCCACGGTCGGCGAGCACCTCGGCGGTCGACGTCGCATGGTGGAAGCCGATCTCGTCGATGACCACGACCTCACCGAACGGCTGCACCGAACCGTCGAGCACCTGGCGAACGTCGACGACGTTGTCGGCATCGTCCGGCACCCAGTAGGGACGTGCCGCTTCGGCGCCGGCGGCGACGATCACATGGTCGGGCTGCTTCTCGTCGACGAGGCCTGGCCACACGCCGACGCCGTACTCGAATTCGACACCGAGGCGCCGACACTCGGTGAGCTGGTTGCGGATCATGTCGCCGAACTCGGCCCGGTTCGGCACCGACGCGGCGAGCCGCACCTGTCCGCCCGCCACCGACTCCTTCTCGTACACGGTCACCTGATGGCCGTTGCGACGAGCAGCGATCGCGGCCTGGAGGCCTGCCGGCCCGGCGCCGACGACCATCACCGATTTCGGCTTCGAGGTGAGCCGGACGGCGCCCACTCCCTCGGACTCGCGGCCCGTACGGGGGTTCTCGATGCAGCCGAGCCAGCGATTGAGACCCATCCGGCCCACGCACTCCTGGTTGCACGACAGACACAGCCGGGTCTCGTCGGTGGCTCCGGCACGGGCCTTGGCGACGAAGTCGGCGTCGGCGATCTGCCCGCGCACCACGCCGACGAGGTCGCAGTGTCCCTCGGCCAGTGCTCGCTCGGCCTGCAGCGGATCCTTGAACCGGCCGACGCCGACCACTGGCAGATCGACCGCCTTGCGGATCGCCGACGGGATGAACATCGCGTAGCCGGGCGGGATGTGCATCGACGCTTCGATCATGAACAGGCTCGCCGTGGCGACACCGATCGAGGTGTTGATGTAGTCGACCTGGCCGGTGGCCTCGACGATCTGGGAGATCCGCACGGCGTCGTCGATCGTCGTGCCGTGCTCGATCAGCTCGTCGCCGCAGATCCGTACGCCGAGGGCCATGCCGCGCCCGATCTCCTTGCGGACCGCAGCGACGATCTCGACGAGCAATCTCGCTCGGCTCTCGAGCGACCCGCCGTAGTCATCGGTGCGATGGTTGGTGGCGGGGGAGAGGAAGCCGCGCACGATCGAGCTGTGCGAGCACTGCAGCTCGATGCCGTCGAAGCCACCTTCGGCGCAGTGCTCGGCGACGAGCGCGTACCCGGCAACGATCTCGTCGATCTCTGCGTGCGTGACCGCCTTGGGCACCTCACGGAACAGCGGGTCGGCGACCGGCGACGGGCCCCACACCGGCAGGCGCGAGTACATCGACGAGGCCTGGCCGCCGTTGTGGTTGATCTGGGCGAAGATCGGCACCCGGTGGCGGTGGACTGCATCGGTGATCTTGCGGTACCCGGGAATCACCTCGCGATGGAAGCCGTGGATCAGCTTCTCGTACGGCCAGTCGGTCGGATGCGTCGAGTGTTCCTCGGTGATGATGAGCCCGGTGCCGCCCGCGGCACGGGCGCCGTAGTAGGCGGCGTGCTGCTCGGTCGGCAAGCCGTCGCGCGCGTAGTTCGTGAGGTGCGCGGAGAACACGATGCGGTTGCGCACCTCGACGGGGCCGAGCTGCTGCGGGGTCCAGAGGTACCGGTACGCCATGGCGCCGCCAACGGTACCGCGTCACCAGCGGGGCAGGTCAGTTCGGCACGGACAGGCCAGTTCACGTTTGCGTCGCGGTTTCGGTGACCCGCCCCGCCTGAACCGCGACGCAAACGGGTGGTTGGCCGGGTCAGGCCGGCGGGCCCGCAAGGACGCGCTCGAGGTGGCGCTCGAACGGGACGCTCGGGTCGTCGAGCGAGTCGATCCACCAGGTCATCCCACCGTCGACGAGACGCCAGATCTTGTCCGTGGTCGCTGCGTCGACGACAGCCGTACTGCGATCGATGAAGCACGCGTCGAACGGATCGACGGTGCTCCGGAGCGTCCGGATCGTCGCGACGCAGTCGACGAACTCGTCGACGGAGAGGTACCCGCCTGCCTTGGCCACTGGCCACACCCCGTCGAATCGGGCAGCGCGGCGAAACGGAGCCCCGCCTGGCCAGCCGCCGGCGACCCAGATCGGGATCCGTCCGTGTACCGGGGTGGGGCGGAACTCGACATCATCGAGCGTGACCAGGTCACCCTGGTACGAGACTGCCTCGCCCGACCACAACAGCTGCAATGCCTCGAGCGACTCGTCGAGCAACGCCGCTCGACGCTTCGGGTCGGCGTTCTCGCCGAAGCGTGTGAACTCGTCGTCGGGAGCGCCGAGGCCGACGCCGAGGCGCAGTCGTCCGCCGCACAGCTGGTCGAGGGTGACCGACTGTCGTGCGACCACCGAGACTCTTCGTCGGGCGAGTGGCGTGACCATCGGGCCGATGATGATCCGCTCGGTCGTCATGGCGACCGCCGCCAGCGACACCCATGGATCGACCATCGGCTGCCAGGGCTGACGACGGATGACGTGATCCCACAGGAAGAAGCCGTCCCACCCGGAGACTTCTGCGGCGGCGGCGAGTTCGGTGAGGCGGCGCGGGTCGGCGAAGTCGCCTCCGTTGGGAACGCCCAGCCCGAACTTGGGCGCGGTCATCGCTCGTCGGCCCGTCGGTAGATCGACACGTGTTGGGCGCTGTCGTCGGTGAAGGGCTCGCCCGCCATGTCGCCGAACCGAGCACCGAGATGCAGCCCTGCCGCGGCGGCCATGGCGTCGAGCTGCTCTGGGGTGGCCCAACGGATCGACCACGGACGCAATCGCACACCGCCGTTCTCGGCGAACTGGATGAACTGTCCCTCGGCGAGCTGCTCGTCCGGGCGGTTCACCGACACCGACAGCACGACGTGGTCGACCGCCATCGAGCGCACGGTCACCTCCGACGATCCGTCGGTCGCGTCGGCGTGGGGCACGAATGCCTCGACGACGAACGCGCCGCCGGGGGCGAGTCGTTCGGCCACACGTCGGAACAGGGCTGGTTGGTCCTGTTCGCCGAGCAGGTTGAAGATCGTGTTGTACGCAATCAGCACGGCGTCGAACGGTCCGTCGGGAAGGCCGTCGGTGATGTCGCCGAGGACCGCGTCGACCGTGCCGGTCCGGTCGCTCTCGCGCAGTTTGGCGAGCATGGTCTCGCTGCTGTCGATGCCGACGACGCGCAGACCCGCGGCGGCCATCGGCACGGCCAGGCGGCCCGTGCCGACACCGAGTTCGAGCACTCGCCCCTCGCCGCCAGCCACGTCGACCATGCATCGGACGGTTGCACCGACGTCGGTGACGTCGGCGTACCACTCGTCGTACACGTCGGCGAACCCCTCGCCGTAGGACCGGTGGTCGTATCCCCGCACCCGCCCGAGGCTATGCCGGAATTACATCAGGGGTCAGACCCGCGATGTAACGATTACATCGCGGGTCTGACCCCTGATGTAATCGGTAGCGTGGCCGAGGTGACGGAGCCGGCCATCACCTACCTCGACCATGCTGCGTCCACGCCGATGCGCGCCGAGGCGGTCGAGGCGATGATGCCGTACCTCTCCGAGCTGTACGCCAACCCGTCGGGTTCGCACCGCTTCGCCCGGCAGGCACGTCAGGCCGTCGACGAGTCCCGTGACACGGTTGCGAACGTCGTCGGCTGCCACCCCAACGAGGTCGTGTTCACCGGCTGCGGCACCGAGAGCGACAACATGGCGATCACCGGGGCGATCGCACGGCGTGGCGGCGTCGCCGTCTGTCCCGCCGTCGAACACCACGCGGTGTTGCACGTCGTCGAGCACCTCGGCAACAAGGGACGGGTCGTCGGTGTCGACCGGTTCGGGCGCGTCGATCTCGACGAACTCGCCGCCGTGCTCGATGCCACGCCGGGCGTCACGATCGTCAGCGTGATGGCGGTCAACAACGAAGTCGGCACGATCACCGACATCGTCGACGTTGCCCGAGTCGTGCGCCGCCACGCGCCCGACGCGCTGCTGCACACCGACGCGGTGCAGTCCGCCTGCTGGCTCGACCTGCGCGAGATCACACCGCACGTCGACCTGCTGTCGCTCAGTGCCCACAAGTTCGGCGGTCCGAAGGGCGTCGGGGTGCTCGTCGAGCGGGGCGGCCCGAAGGTCGATGCGTTGATCATCGGTGGTGGCCAGGAACGCGAGCGTCGCAGCGGCACCCACAACACGGCAGGGATCGTGGCCGCTGCGGTTGCGCTCGACCTCACCGACCGTGAACGGATCGACGAGAGCACACGCCTGGCGATCCTGCGCGACGTGCTCGTCAGCGGGCTCCGGGACCGTCTCGACGACGTCGTCGAGACCGTGCCGCCCGAGCACAAGGTCGCCGGTTCGGCTCATGTCTGCATCGCCGGCATCGAATCCGAGGCGTTGCTGTTCCTGCTCGACGAGGCGGGCGTCTGCGCATCGGCGGCGTCGGCGTGTGCGAGCGGTGCGATGGAGCCGTCGCACGTCCTCGCCGCGATGGGCATCGATCGTTCGGTGGCGCTCGGCTCGCTGCGACTCACGCTCGGCCACACCACGACCGCGGCCGACGTCGACCGGGCGGTCGACGTGATCGGCGCCTCGGTCGATCAGCTTCGTCGTCGGATGGCGTCGTCTCCGATCGCGAGCTCGTCATGAAAGTGATGTGCGCGATGAGCGGCGGCGTCGACTCGTCGGTCGCGGCGATGTTGTTGCAGCGGGCGGGTCACGAGGTCGTCGGCGTCACGATGAAGCTGTGGGGCGGCGACAGCGACACCGGTTGTTGTTCGGTCTCCGATGTCGACGATGCCCGCCGGGTCGCCCAGCAGCTCGGGATCGATCACCTCGTGTTCAACTTCGGCGACGACTTCGACGAGCACGTCGTTGCCCCGTACGTCGATGCGCACACTCGTGGCGTCACACCGAATCCGTGTATCGAGTGCAATCGGTCGGTGAAGTTCGCTCGCCTGGCCGAGCGCGCCGATCTGCTCGGCTTCGACTCGGTTGCCACCGGCCACCACGCCAACATCGGGCGGACAACCGACGGCCGGTACACGCTCGAGCGCGGGTCCGATACGGCGAAGGATCAGAGCTACGTCGTGCACATGCTCGACCAGGCGCAGCTCGCCCGCACGATGTTTCCTGTCGGCGGGATGCAGAAGGCCGACCTGCGAGCGCTCGCCGCTTCGATCGATCTGCGCACGGCCACCAAGCCCGACAGTCAGGACGTGTGCTTCATCACGTCCACCGGTGGACGCACGTCGTTCCTGGGCGACCGGATCCCGTTCCGGTCGGCCACGGTGGTCGACACCGACGGCAACCGGGTCGGCGAGGTCGAGTCGGTCGAGTTGGTCACCGTCGGCCAGCGCAAGGGCATCGGGCTGCCGGGCGGCGGTCCGAAGCGCTACGTCGTCGACGTCGACACCGCCTCGGCGACCGTCACCGTCGGCACCGACGCCGACCTGTTGCGCAACGAGCTCGTGGTCGATCGGATGAGTTGGGTCGACACGCCGGTCGAGGGCAAGGTGCTCGTGCAGTGCAGCGCCCACGGCCGAGCACTGTCCGCCACGGTCGACCGGGTCGACGACGGTTCGATCGTCGTGACCTGGGACGAGCCGCAGCGCCGGATCGCTCCCGGCCAGAGCGTCGTCGCCTACGACCCGACGAACGTCCGGGTGCTCGGCGGCGGCATCTGCCGCTGACCGGTCAGGCGACAGGGAGCCCGCGGGCGCGCGCTGATCGCAGTGCCCGACCTGGTCGGCTCGGCGCGATCAGGAACGAGCGCAGGTGGATCGCCTTGCCGTTCGGTTCCGCCGGCGTGAAGGCAAAGACGGCGGTCACCGATTCGGTGGTCGCGATCTCGACGGCATAGCCGCTCGCCGGTCCCGTCAGGTCGGCCGCCTCGGTGTCGGCCGGAGCGAGGCCGATCGAGGCCACCTGGGCCGAGCGCAGCGGGAACGTGTCGGCGAGCACCACCGGATCGTGGATGACCACGCCGGCCGGAACGAGTACGAACCACCGCAACGACAACCGATGCCACCGAGGGCCGAGAAACACGACGCCCGCGATCGCGAGCAAGCTCAGCAGCACGCCGACGATCCACGACTGGGCCGCCAGGAGGAGCGGTCCGGCGATCAACGCCGGGGCCCACACGACCCAGGCAACGATCGCCGCCAGCCCGGCGCCCACCGGGAACCGCAACGGAAAGCGCTCCTCGTCGCCGTACGCCGATGCCTGCACCCACTGTCGCCCGAACTCCGCCGTCATCACCGCAGCGACGGCGACGATCGCCGGCGTGCCCAGCAGCAACAGGTCGACCGCGGGCGCACCGCCGATTCCGGCGGTGATCGTTGCCGCGATGCCCAGCGGTGTCACGACTCGAACGACCGTGAGCGCCCACACCGAGGCGATCGCCAGGCCGAGCGCTGCGACGGCCCACAGACCCCAACCGCCGATCGCCGCCGTCCACGCCACGGCCGAACTCCGACCCTCGACTGCGGCTTCGATCGCCGTCCCGCCGACAACCGCCACCACGATCCACGCCACCCGAGCCGCCCACGGGGTGAAGCGGGCAAGACGATCGATCGGTTCGTCGGGAGCTGTCGCCATCCCCACAGGCTGCCGTGCTCGGAGCCGCGCGCAACACGATCGAGACGTGAAGTCGTCCATCGTTGTTTGTGTCGAGGGTCACCCGGAACCGATTCGGCCGTTGCCCGCGCAGCGTGGAACGATGCAGAGGTCCCAGTTCGGCGCCCGCCGGGCTGGCAGAGTTGTGGGGGATCACCGATGGGAGGTGTGTCGTGAGCGAGTTCGAGGTCGGAGTCCGCACGCAGACGCCTGCCCGCTCGGCGTTCGCCGACGGGGCCACGGCCGGCGCCGGCAGCCTCCCGCACCTCGACCCCGTGGCCGCCGCAGCGTTCTCGATCGGCGAGTTCGACATCGCCACGATCCCCACGACACCTCGTCGATCGCACCACGAACTGATGCTCGGTCAAGCGCTGGTCGGCGTGAAAGGTGTCCGTCTCGCCGCCGACGGCAGCATCATCGTCGACCCGGCGAAGGTGAAGCCACACGCAACGGTCACCACCGACATCGAGCACGAGGCGTTCACCGGCATGCGATCGTTCCTCGATCTTGCCGACAAGGTCCGCCTCGACGGCGCCGCGGTCAAGTGGCAGTTCGTCGGACCCGTCACGCTCGGCGTTGCACTCCATCGCGCCGGTCTCGACCGCGAGACGGCGTTCGATCTCGCACTCTCCACCGTGCGCGACCGATTGTCGGCGCTGTCGGCTGTCGTCACCGCCGGCCTGCCGAACTCCAAGCAGATGGTCGTGCTCGACGAACCGTGGTTCGCCGAGCTGATGCAGCCGGGCTTTCCGATCCCGCCCGACGAGGCGATCGATCGGATGTCGAGTGCGATGGCCGCCCTTCCCGCGGACACGCTCACGGGCGTGCATTGTTGCGCGCCGTGCGACGTCGCAACCCTCCTGGCGTCCGGCCCGAACGTCGTCTCGCTGCCGGTGTCGACCGAGTTGGTCGACTGGGTCGGCTACCTGACGCGCTTCCTCTCCGACGGCGGCATCATCGCCTGGGGTGTGATCCCCACCGACGGTCCGGTCGGCTCGACCTCGGAACGCCAGTGGCGCGCGTTGAGCGATGTGTGGTGCAAGCTGGTGCAGCTCGGCTGCGACCCGGTCCTGCTGCGTCGCCAGAGCCTCGTGACGCCGCAGTGCGGGCTGGCGTTGCACTCGGTGTCGGTTGCGCGCCGGATCGCCCGGCTGACTGCCGAGGTCGGCAAGCGCGTCCAGGACCAGTCGGCGGCGACCCGCTTCGCCCTCGGCGCCTGACGTACGAACGGTGTCAGGCACCACGTGTACGTGAGCCTGCTTGCGGCTTGACGTCGTAGCCTCGGGCGACGATGACCGAGCATCCTGACGACGAGACCGCTCCGGCGGTGCGGGTCGACGAACTCCGGGCGCAGATCGCCCATCACAACGAGCGGTATCACACGCTCGACGATCCCGAGATCAGCGACGCCGACTACGACGCACTCGTCCGCGAACTCCGCCAGCTCGAAGCGGACCATCCCGACCTGGTCAGCGACGACTCGCCGAGCGGTCTCGTCGGCGGAGCGATCAGCGCCACCTTCTCGCCGGTCACCCATCGGGTGCCGATGATGAGCCTCGACAACGCGATGGACGCGGAGGAGTTGCGCGCCTGGGCCGACCGCGTGACGAAGGGTCTCGATGGTGCGGTGCCGACGTTCGTGTGCGAGTTGAAGTTCGACGGGCTGGCGATCAGCCTGCGCTACGAGAACGGTCGATTCGTGCAGGCGGCGACACGCGGCGACGGGCGCGTCGGTGAGGACGTGACCGCCAACGTCGCAACGATCGGCGACGTACCCCACGTGCTCCCCGACGGTGCGCCGGAGGTGGTCGAGGTGCGCGGCGAGGTCTACATGACCCGCTCGAGCTTCGAGCAGCTCAACGAGCGCGCCGTGGCGGCGGGGGAGAAGACGTTCGTCAACCCGCGCAACTCGGCGGCGGGCAGTCTCCGCCAGAAGGATCCTGCGATCACCGCCAGCCGGAACCTGTCGTTCTTCAGCTACCAGCTCGGCGAGGTGATCGGCGGCCCCGAGTTCACGAGTCACGTCACCATGCTGGACTTCGCGGCCGGCCTGGGTTTCGCCGTCAACGACCACGTGCGGACCTTCACGACGATCGACGATGTCGCGACGCACTGTCTGCACTGGCAGGAGCATCGCCACGACCTCGACTACGAGATCGACGGGGTGGTGATCAAACTCGACGACACCGCGCAACGAGAGCGTCTCGGTGTCACCTCGCGGGCACCGCGTTGGGCGATTGCGTACAAGTTCCCGCCGGAGGAGCGCACGACGCTGCTGCGCGACATCATGGTGTCGGTCGGACGCACCGGTCGTGCAACGCCGTTCGCCGTGCTCGAACCGGTCTTCGTCGGCGGCTCGACGGTGGGGATGGCCACCTTGCACAACCAGGATCAGGTGGCGGTCAAGGACGTCCGACCCGGCGACACGGTCGTCGTGCGCAAGGCCGGCGACGTGATCCCGGAGGTCGTCGGCCCGGTGCTGTCGCTCCGCCCGAAGGGCAGCCGGCCGTGGGTGTTCCCGACGCACTGCCCGCGATGCGGCAATCCACTCGTGCGTCCGGAAGGCGAATCCGACACCCGCTGCGTCGCGCCTGACTGTCCCGCCCAGCGCGACCAGAAGATCGCGTACTTCGCGTCCCGAGGCGGCATGGACATCGAAGGCCTCGGCGAGCAGATGGTCGAGAAGTTGACCGCAGCCGGGCTCGTGCGGGATCCGGCCGACCTGTACTCGCTGACGGTCGAGCAGCTCGTCGAACTCGACCGGGTCGGCCCGACGAGCGCACAGAACCTGGTCGACGAGATCGCGAAGTCGAAGCAACGCCCGTTGCCGAAGTTGCTCACCGCGCTCGGTGTGCGTCATCTCGGCCCCGCCGCGTCGCTGGCATTGACGAACGAGTTCCACACGCTCGACGCGATCGTGTCGAAATCCGTGGAGGAGCTCGCTGCGGTGGAGGGAGTCGGCGAGGTGATCGCCACCACCATCGTCAGCTGGTTCGGCCAGGAGACCAATCGGGCCTACATCGACCGGTTGCGTACCGCCGGAGTCAACTTCGGTGATCCGGCTGCCGCCCTTGCTGCAGCAGCCGCTCGCGCCGCCACGCCGCAGACGCTCGAGGGCAAGACGGTCGTGGTGACGGGCACGCTCGCGAACTACAACCGCGAGCAGGCCGAGGAGGCGATCACCTCGCGCGGTGGCAAGAGCCCGGGCAGCGTGAGCAAGAAGACGTTCGCGTTGGTCGTCGGCGAGTCCGCCGGAGCGAGCAAGCTCACCAAGGCCGAAACGCTCGGCGTGCCGATCCTCGACGACGCTGGCTTCGAGCACCTCCTCGCCACCGGCGAACTCCCGCCCGCTTGAACCCGACCTGGTTCCCGGAGCCCGGGCCTCGCGGAACCAGCCTGGTTCCCGGAGCCCGGGCCTCGCGGAACCAGCCTGGTTCCCGCAGCCCTGGGCGCGGGGAACCGGGCGCGGGGAACCTCGGTCAGATGACGTTGAACTCCCAGCGGTAGCTCAGGGCCTGCTCGGGACCGTCCTCGATCCTCCAGAAGATGACGCGGACCTCGTGGAGTCCCTCGGTGAACGACTCGATCAGCGCGCCGTCGACCGGCTGGAACGAGATCACGTTGTTGCCCGGATCGAACACGGCGGTGGTCGGCAGGTCGACCTGCTCGCCCGGAGCCGGCTGCTCGAACGGGTCGACGTCGGACTGCCCGATCGTCGTGGTCGGCAGTTCGATGCCGTCGATGACAAGACGAGCCTCGTAGCCGGGCTGGAGGTCGACGACCACACGCTCCTGTTGGAGCACCTGCACGGCGTTCTCGACGGGCTGCACCGACTCGATCGCATCGGGGCGGTCGATCCCGTCGTCGCCGGTGAGCGCGGTGGTGAATCCCCAGATGACCAGGATCAGCCCGAGCGCAATCGCCAGGCTGGCGATCAGCAGTCCTCGATCGAGCCGACGCTTCGGTCGGTCGGCCACAGCGTCATCCGTCGGCGGGCGATTCGACGTGGTCGTGCGCCAGGGTGACAGCGCCGTCGACCTCTGCGGCATCGGGGTCGGTCACTCGATCGGTCACGTTTCCCATGATGCCCGCCATCCACGCGAGTTGCGCACCCGATAGCGTTTCGCCCGCTGTGGATCCTGACACACCCGACCCGACCCCCACTGGTGTGACGACGCTGGTCGGCCGCGTCCTGGGCGACCGGTATCGCATCGAGAACGTGGTGAACGCCGGAGCGAACACGGTGATCACCGAGGCGATCGACACCGACGACAACCGGCCGGTGACCGTCAAGATCGTGCGCCCGGAACTCGCCGTGACGTCGGCGTTCCGTCAGGCCTTTCGTCGGCAGGTCGAAGTGGCGATGTCGCTCAACCATCCCAACATCGCCAGCGTGCTCGGTTGGGGTGAAACCGAGCTCGACGACGAGTCCACGTTGTACTGGGTCGTCGAATACCTCGGTGGCGGCAGCCTGCGCGATCTGTTCGACCGAGGGCGCCTCCTCGCCCCGTCGCAGGCACTCGTCGTCGGCCTCGAAGCCTGCCGGGCACTCGAGGCAGCGCACGGTCGCGGCATCATCCACACCGAGCTGACACCATCGAAACTCGTGTTCGGCGAAGACGCACGGTTGCGGATCGCCGACTTCGCGATGGCGCAACTGCTCGGCGCCGAGGCCTGGGAGGAGCCGGCGACCGTCGCAACGCACGTCGCACGGTACGCATCGCCTGAGCAGGCGCTCAGCCTCGACGTCGACGAGAAGACCGACGTGTATGCGCTCTCGTTGTGCCTGATCGAGTCGATCACCGGCAAGGTGCCGTTCGCCGGCGATTCCACGGTGTCGACGCTGGCGGGCCGCATCGGCAAACTGATGCCGGTCACCGCCGACATGGGCTCGCTGGCATCGGTGCTCGAACGCGGGGGCCGCCCCGACTCGGACGATCGATGGACGGCGCCCGAGTTCGCGCAGGCCCTGGTGGCGGCCGCCGAGGCGCTGCCCAGGCCCGAGCCGATTCCGGTGTTGGCGACCAGTCTGTTCGCGGCGTCGCTCGCACATCGCGTCGAGCCGAATCCACCAGCGTTGGCCGAGGACGAGACGACTCCGGAGGCCGAATCGGCATCGGAGGATGAGTCGATGTCGGACGGCCTCACGGCGGAGACCGGAGATGACGGTGACGATGCTGACGATTCGGGACCTGTCATCGACGCCGCCGATCCGCCGCTCGGCGCCGCCCTCCCGCTGTTGTTGCTGACCGACGTGGCCGATCCTCCGACCGGTGCGGTGCAGGTGGCCAACGAGCCCGAGCCCGTGGCAGCGGCCGCGTCGGAGGGTCCGGCACCGACCGCCGAGATGCCGGTGGCGCCCATCGATCCGACCCCGTCGGGGATCCTGTACGACGAGGAAAAGCCGAAGCGATCGTGGGGCAAGTACCTCGTGTTCGGGCTGATCGCCCTCATCGGCATCGGTCTGCTCAGCTATGCGGGTTGGTTGCTGCTGCGCACCAAGTCCTACGAGGTGCCCGACCTGACCGGCGTCGAAGAGGCGGTCGCGCTCAACGAGATCGCCGGCAACGGCTGGGTGATCGAAACCGAGCGGGAACGCAGCGATGAAGTACCCGAGATCGACCACGTCGTCCGCACCGTCCCCGTTGCGGGAGAAATGCTCGACGAGGGCGAGACCTTCGTCATCGTGGTCAGCGACGGTTTCGAACTCCGCACGTTGCCGGAGCTGACCGGCATGCCCGTGACCGACGCCGTCGCCGCGCTCACCGAGCTCCGGCTCGTCGCCACCGAGGCTCCAGGCGAGTTCTCCGAGGACGTGCCTGCGGGCTCGGTCATCCGTTGGCAGGTCCAGGGCAATGCTGCGCTCACCGCCGGGGCCCAGGTGCTTCCCGACACGGTCATCGTGATCACTCCGTCGCTGGGGCCCGAACCGCGACCTGCGCCGGATCTCGTGAATCTGACCGCCGCCGAAGCCACCGCCGCGCTCGACGCGCTGCAGCTCGTCACGGCGCAGGGCGAGGACGTGTTCAGCAACGACATCGAGGTCGGGCGCGTCGTCGTCCAGGCGCCGGCGCCGGGGACGCCAGTCGAACGCGGCGGCACGGTCACGATCCAGCTGTCGAAGGGTCCCGACCTGGTGATCTTCCCCGACCTGACCGGGCTCACCTATCCCGCCGCCCAAACGACGTTGGCCGACGCCGGGTACGCCGTCAACAGCCTGCTCGGCACGACGGAGGGAATCTTCGTGTCGGCCTCGGTCGCCGGCGAAGAGATCCAGGCGGGCGCCACGTTCCCACGCGGCACCGGCGTCGACCTGATCTTCCTGTAGCCCGCGGTCGACGACCGGGAATCGACTCGGTCGTTGTCCGATCGCTACGGTTCCGAGACCGTGGTCGGCACCCGCCGGTCACTGGGTCGACAAGGAGCCACCATGACCTCACTCGACGGACGAGTCGCGATCATCACCGGTGCCGGACGCGGGATCGGTCGGGAGCACGCGCTGCTGTTCGCCGAAGAAGGCGCCAAGGTCGTCATCAACGATCTCGGCGGAGCCAACGACGGCGAGGGCAGCGACCAGACCCCCGCCGAGGAAGTGGCCGCCGAGATTCGTGCGATGGGAGGCGAGGCGATCGCCAACGCCGACGACGTCTCCGACTGGGAGGGCGCGCAGCGGATGATCAACGCAGCGATCGCCGAATTCGGTGACCTCGACATCCTGGTGAACAACGCCGGAATCCTGCGCGATCGGGTCATCGTCAACATGACCGAAGCCGAGTGGGACGCGGTGGTCGCTGTGCACCTCAAGGGCCACTTCGCACCGACCCGTTGGGCGGCGGCGTACTGGCGCGAGGAGCACAAGGCGGGCCGTGGCAAGCGCCGTAACCTCGTCCACACCTCCAGCACGTCCGGACTGTTCTCCAATCCCGGCCAGGCGAACTACGGCGCAGCGAAGTCGGGGATCGCCACGTTCAGCCAGATCGCGGCGAAGGAGTTGGCGCGCTACGACGTGCAGAGCAACTGCATCGCGCCCGGTGCCCGCACCCGCCTCACGCTGGCCACGCCGGGACTCGAAGAGATCATGACGCCGAAGGACGGCGTGTTCGACGAGTGGGACCCCGCCAACATCTCCCCGCTCGTCGCCTATCTGAGCAGTGCAGCGTGCCAATTCACCGGCGAGACGTTCTTCGCGCAGGGCGGCGTGGTCAAGCGGGTGCGTTCGTGGGAGATGGGCGACACCGTCGAACAGCACGCCAAGTGGTCTGTCGACGACCTCGCTGCCGCCCTCGCCCCGCTCGCCGAGTGACGTACATCTGGTGTCAGACACCAGGTGTACGTGAGCGCGGACGGTGAGTCAGTGGCGGGCTTGGGCGTAGTCGATCACGCGCTCGACGACTGCGGCACTGGCTTTGGCGGTCGAACCGCTGTCGAACGGTGGCTGCGGGTCGTATTCGATCATCAGCTGGGCGGCTTCGGCAGCTGTTCGATCGACGAGGAGTTCGACGAGTCGTAGTGCCATGTCGATGCCGCTCGACACGCCCGCAGCGGTGATGATCCGGCGGTCGAGGTGCTCGACCACACGCTGGCCGGTCGGGACGGCGCCATGCTCGCTCAACACGTCGAGCGCACCCCAGTGCGTCGTGGCGGTCAGCCCCTCCAGCAGCCCGGCGGCGGCGAGCACGAGCGAACCGGTGCACACCGACGTCGTGAACGTGGTCGTGGAGTGCGCAGCGCGCACCCAGTCGAGCACGCGTTCGTCGGTCATCAGCGCCCTCGTGCCGAAGCCGCCCGGGAACACCACGATGTCCGGCGACGCCAACTCTTCGAACGTTGCGTCGACCTCGATGCCGAGCATGCCGTTGTCGGAACGCACGACGCCGCGCTCGTGGCCGATGAACGTCACGTCGAAGTCCGGGATCCGCTGCAGGACCTCGTAGGGCCCGATGCCGTCGAGCGCCGTGAAGTGCGGGAACAGAGGGATCGCGATGCTGGTCACGTCGTCACGGTAGCCACCCCGACCAACCCATCTCGTGAACAAATTCGCGGACAGGACGCAGAGTTGTTCACGAGAACGGGTGATGGTGGGCCGCGGGTAGCGTGGCGCGGTGGACGTACGCATCGGAGTGACCCAGGCCCCCCGCGAGATCAACATCGAGCTCGCCGAAGACGCGGATCGCGACGATCTCAAGTCGCGAGTCGAGGCGGCGCTGGCCGGCGCGACCGACGTGCTCTGGATCACCGACAAGCGCGGCAAGGACGTCGCCATTCCGTCGGCGAAGATCGCCTACATCGAGCTGGGTTCGGCGGACGGCGACCGCAAAATCGGCTTCGGGGGCTGACCCTGGGGCCCGCTGGTCGGCCGGGGTTGCTCGACCTCGACCTGCTCTGGGTCACCGGCAAGGGTGGAGTCGGCAAGACCACGGTCGCGGCAGCGATCGCAGACGTCGCGGCACGCCACGGTCGTCGCACGCTCGTGTGCGAGATGGACGCCAAGGGCGCGCTGGCGAACGCGTTCGACGTGGGCCCGCTCGAGTTCGAACCCACCGAGGTGGCGCCGAATCTGTACGCCATGGCGATGAACACCGAGGATTCGCTGCGCGAGTACCTGCGGCTCTTCGTGCGGATCCCGCTCCTCGGACGCATCGGCCCGCTGGCGTCGACGTTCGACTTCGTCGCCGACGCAGCGCCGGGCGTCAAGGAGATCCTCGGCGTCGGCAAGCTCTGCTGGGAGGTTCGCGAGCACAACTACGACCTGATCGTCGTCGATGCCGAGGCGAGCGGACACATCGTCAGCCAGATCGGCGCCCCCCGGGTGATCGCCGATCTCGTGCAGGTCGGTCTGGTCCGTGACCAGACCCAGTGGATGCTCGACATCCTCGACGACCCCGCCCGTACCGGCGTCGCCGTCGTGACGACGCCCGAAGAGATGCCGGTGACCGAAACCATCGAACTGCTGGCGCGGCTTCGAGTCGAGACGGGGGCGCATGCCTCGGCCGTGATCGCGAACCGAGTGCTGCCTGCGATGTTCAATCGGCGCGAGCAGGCGATCGTCGACCGTCTCGACGACGTGATGCCGATCCTCGTCGACGCGATCGGCCCAGGAGTCCGCACGGTCGTCGATGCTGCCCGGCTGACCGAGTCGCGCCGTGCCACGGGAGCGACCCATCTCGATCGGCTGCGCGAGTGGATCGAAGACGCCGACGAAGTGCCTGACCAGTTGCCGATCATCACCGTTCCGGAACTGTTCGCCAGAGCATCGGGCCCCCGCGTCGTGTCGCTCGTCGCCGACGCACTCACCGACGAACTCGACCCTGAACCAACGCCGTCGGCCGGCAGGAGCGGAACGCCATGAGCGGCCTCGACAACCTCCTGGCCAGTCGGGAGATGATCCTCGTCGCCGGTTCTGGCGGGGTCGGCAAGACCACGATCGCCGCGGCGCTCGGCATCGCTGCCGCAGCGCGTCAGAAGGGGCGGGTGCTCGTGTTGACCGTCGACCCGGCCCGTCGTCTGGCCACGGCGCTCGGCGTCGACGAGTTCGGCAACACGCCGGTGCGCATCGACCCGGCCGAGTTCGCTGCGGCAGGCGTCAAGGTGCGCGGTGAGGTGTGGGTGGCGATGCTCGACACCAAGGCCGGCTGGGACGAACTGATCACGCGCCACGCACCCGACCCGGTGACGCGCGATGCGGTGCTCGCCAACCCGTTGTACGAGAACATCACCAGTCGGTTCGTGCACAGCCACGAGTACCTGGCGATGGAGCAACTCCACGACCTGCACGCCCGCGGCGACTTCGACCTCGTGATCGTCGACACGCCGCCGTCGCGAAACGCACTGTCGATCCTCGACGCGCCGAGCCGGATGGTCGAGTTCTTCGGCAGTCGGTTGCTGCGCTGGCTGACCGTGCCGTACCGGTCACGCTTGTTCACCGTTGCGTCGAAGCCGTTCTACCAGATTGCCGATCGGGTGCTCGGTTCACGGTTCCTGCAGGACATCGCCGACTTCTTCGTGCTGTTCCAGGCCATGGAGAGCGGCTTCGTTCGCCGCGCTCGCGAGGTCGAAGCGCTACTCGTCGATCCTCGGACCGCCTTCGTCGTCGTGACGACGCTCGAGACGGCGCCGAGCCACGAAGCTCGATTCCTCGCCCGCTCGCTGATCGAACGCCAGATGTGTCTCGGCGCCGTCATCGCCAACCGTGTGCTGCCCGAGGAACTCGCCGGCTCTGCGGCAGCCGACAGCGCGGCGGCCCTGCTCGACCAGGCGGCCGGCCCGTTGGCGGACATGATCGCCGACGTACTCGATGCCCCGGTGAAGCAGGTGCGGTCATCGCTGACGCAGATCGCCTCGCGCTTCGACGACGTCGCGCTGGTGGCGGCTCGCGAGTCCGATCGGCGTTCGGAACTCGCCGCGATGGCACCGACGCTGGTCTCGGTGCCATGGCTCGACGGAGACATCCACGATCTCGCCGGGCTCGGCCGCTTGGCGGGTCACCTGCGCAACGCGTGATCATCAGGCAGAATCAACGGTGATGACCTCTCTCGCCGAACTGGCCCGCGAGCACTCAGCGCTCGAACGCGACGACATCGATCACCTGCACCGGCTCGCTGCCGAGTGGGCGTTCCTCGCCGACCTGTGCTTTGCCGACCTGCTGTTGTACGTGCGCTCGGATGCGGGCAAGTGGCTGATCGTCGATCAGGTGCGGCCCGCTACGAACCAGACGATGTACGTCACCGACTACGTCGGGACGTGGGCCGACGGCGACGAAGCCGAGCTGATCGAACAGGCCTTCGACAGCGGGCAGCGAATCGAGGGAGCGATCGAGGTCGACGGTGGCGGCGACGAGGTCAATCACGCCCGCATGCTCGCCATTCCGGTCCGTCACGGCGATCGGATCGTCGCCGTGTTGTCGAAGGAGTGGAAAGTGCGCGCCGGGCGTCCGCTCGGCGAGCTCGAACGCAACTACTCCTACATCTTCGAAGAGTTCGTTCAGATGATCGAGGCCGGCTCGTTCCCGTTCGCCGGGAGAGTCGCCGACTCGAGCGCCGCGCCGCGAGTCGGCGACGGCGTGCTCACCCTCGACTCGAGTGGAACGGTCACCTACGTGTCGCCGAACGCCAACTCGGCGTTGCACCGCGTCGGAATCCAGGCCAATCCGGTCGGGATGCGTCTCGCCGAGCTGGGCTTCCACGACGGACCGGTCCGCCAGGCGTTCGAGCGGTTCGAGCCGGTCGTCGAGGAATTCGAGCAGGGCGCCGACGTCACGTTGCTGTGCCGATGCGTGCCGATCGTGACCGCCACGGGACCGGGTCGTGAGATCGCTGGTGGCCTGTTGCTGGTGCGCGATGTCACCGAGCTGCGCAAACGTGATCGCCTCCTGCTGAGCAAGGACGCGACGATCCGCGAGATCCATCACCGGGTGAAGAACAACCTGCAGACGATCTCGTCGCTGTTGCGCCTGCAGTCGCGGCGGCTCACCAATCCCGAGGCGAAGGCCGCGGTGCAGGAGTCGGTTCGCCGCATCCGCACGATCGCGCTCGTCCACGAATCGCTGTCGCGCGAACCCGGCGAGGACATCGCCTTCATCGAGATCGTGCGGCCGTTGTTGCGCCTCGCCGAGGAGGGGCTTCAGTCGCCCGATCGGCCGGTGCGCTTCACGGTGACGGGCGACGGCGGTCGCATCCCGGCGAACACGGCGACGCCCCTGTCGGTGGTGTTGACCGAGCTGCTGCAGAATGCGGTCGACCACGGGTTCCCTGAGGGCAGCGGCGGTGGCGAGGTGCAGGTGGCCCTGTCGCAGGTCGACCGCAACCTCACGGTTCGGGTGGTCGACAACGGGCGGGGTGTCGACCCGGCGTTCGACATCGATCAGGTCAAGGGCCTCGGCCTGTCGATCGTGCGCACGTTGGTCACCACGGAGCTCAACGGCACCATCGACATCCGTCCGGCAACGACGGAGGATCTGTCTGGCGCCGGCCTCGGCGACGGCTACAACCGCCAGCACGGCACCGTCATCGAGCTCTGCGTCCCGACGGACGATTGACTTCTCGGAGGCTCGCTGCACGAACTCGCGCCGGCGAGGGAAGCGCCAGCGACGAGCCGGATCGGAGGCGACCTCGCTTGACGTCATCTGGCTCGTGGTGAGCCTCCGACAATCAGCTCAGCTGACGCGGGCGGCGCGGGCGGCGGCGACGCGGCGACGACGGATGACGCGACGCTCCTCCTCGGTGAGGCCGCCCCAGATGCCCGAGTCCTGGTTGGTCTCGAGGGCGAAGTCGAGGCACTGCTTGGCGACGTTGCACTCGTCGCACACTTCCTTGGCACGATCGATCTGCACCAGCGCATGTCCTGTGGTCCCGACCGGAAAGAACAATTCCGGGTCGGTGTCGCGGCAGATGGCGTCATCTCGCCATTCGTAATCTGCTGCTCCAAGGGTGAGGCTGGACGCAAGGATCGACACGTTGGTGCTCCTCGAAAGTGGCTGAGGCGAAGGTTCCGCCGGGGGGATGGGGGCATCGCAATGGGGCGATGGGCCGTTTGGGCCGGGAGGAACTGTAGGCGTCGCGTTCTGTCGCCGCAAGGGTCCATTCGTCCTTTGTTCGGCTTCTGTACGAATTGTTCGGCCAAGATGGGCACATGCTCGTGCTTGGTCATCGCGGCGCCTCGGCAGCCGCTGCAGAGAACACACCCGAGGCGTTCGCGCTCGCCGACCGGATGGGCGCCGACGGTGTCGAACTCGACGTCCGTCGCGTCGCCGACGGCCGGTTGCTCGTCGCCCACGACCCGCTCCCGGAGTCGCTCACCGACATCGATGCGCTCGGCCTGCCGTCGCTCGCCGAGGTGCTCGACGCCTGCGGTGACCGCATGCTCGTCAACGTCGAGATCAAGAACTCGAAGACCGAACCCGGCTACGACCCGACGATGGCGATGGTGGTCCCGGTCATCGACGAGCTACGTCGCCGTGGCCCGGGTGCAATCGACCGCTGGTTGATCTCGTCGTTCTCGTGGAGCACCGTGGCAGCGTGCCGTGAGTACGCGCCCGAGATCGCCACGGGCTGTCTCACATCGGCCGCCGTCGACGAGTCGACGATCGAACGGCTTGCTGCAGCAGGACATCGGGCGCTGCATCCCTGGGAAGCGCAGCTCGACGAGGTGCTCGTGGCACGGTGTCGCCGGCACGGTCTGGCCGTCAACACCTGGACGTGCAACGATCCGGCCCGCCTGATCGAGCTCGCCGGGCTCGGCGTCGACGGCGTGTGCACCGACGTTCCCGACGCCGCGCTGCACGCACTGGGACGTTCCGGCTCAGTTCGCGAGCCGACCTGGCCCGTTCGGCGCTGACGTCACTGCGCCGTGCCTGTCTCGCTGCGCGACAGGCGGGCGGCGCCTTCACTCGGTGATCGCGATCACCACAGCGCAATCCGCGTACGGCTGCTTCTTGCGCTTGACGATGCCTCCGATCGTGCCCAGCGCGCGCGTCACCTTGGTCATGAACCCGTACTTGACGACCACCTTGTCGTAGATCGCGTCGCGCTCGGATCCGGTGACGACGGTGGCGGTGCCGTCGAGCGGCGACGTGTCGGGCTTTGCCCGTCCACGGCTGTCACTCGGCTGGACGACCACCTTCGGGTCGTTCCGCAGTCGCTTGACCTTGCCCGACGCTGACGACGTGTAGAAGCCGATCTTGCCGTCGTCGAGTTCGACGACCCAGGTCGGGGTGGGGACTGCCGTGCCGTCCTTCTTGAAGGTCGTGACGCTGATGTACTTCTCGTCCGAGAGTGCCATCGTCGAACAGTACCTGCAGCGCCGGAAGCACCTCGCGCCCGCGGGAGCGGTCAGTTCGGGAACACCAGCTTGACCGCTTCGGGCACGTGGGTGAACTCGAGCCGTTTCGTGCTGCCGAGTGCGTCGCCGTCGACCTGATACGGAAACGGCGTCTCGTGCTCGACCACGAGGTTGGTCACGTCGATGCGGATGTCGAGGTGTTTGGCGGGTTTCACGCCGCCGCCGCGTAGCGCTCCGGCGAGTGAGGTCAGGATTGCGGCGGCGTTCATCGTCGTGAACGTGATCGCCACGAGACCCCGATCGAGCGTTGCCGCCGGCGACAGATCGAGCGGTCGGTTCCCGAGATACGTGTAGGGATTCGTGTTGAGGACGATCGTGAAATAGCCGTCGTCGACGTCGGGGCCACCGTCGCCGTGGAGCCGGAAGTGGGGCGTGCGGTGGTCGTAGCCGGTCATCCACGTCGACAGTCCGGCCCAGATGAACAACGGGTGTCCGAGCCAGCGCTTCAGCGAGCCGCGCTGCTCGACCCGCTCGACCACAGCGGCATCGAAGCCGACTCCGGTGTGGAAACAGAAGTAGCGCCCGTTGACCTGGCCGAGGCCGATGGGGCGAAGGTCGGCCGCGTCGATGCCGTTGGCGAGGTGGTCGGCGGCCTCGACGGGATCGTTCGGCAGGCCGAGCGTGCGGGCGAACACGTTGGTGGATCCGCCGGGGAGCACACCGAGCGCCGTGTCGGTTCCGGCGATGCCCGTGGCGACCTCGTTGAGGGTGCCGTCGCCGCCGAATCCGATCACGACGTCGATACCGCGACGGGCTGCGTCGTGAGCGAAGCGGGTCGCATGACCCCGACGATTGGTCTCGACCACCTCGACGTCGTGGCCTCGGCTGAGTCGACGATGAACGATCACCGTGTTGCGTGCCGTCACCGACGAGGCGAAGGAGTTGACCACCAGCAGGATCCGCAAGAGGCCGACGGTAGCAACACCCGACGATGTCTTGGTCACACGAGTTTGGGCCGAAGTTGACGCACCGGTAACTTGGACTCCCTTATGAACGTCATCGTCTGTGTGAAACAGATCCCCGACCCGGCGCTGCCCGGCGAACTGGATCCCTCCACCAACACGCTCAAGCGTGATGGCAAGCTCATCCTCGACGAGTCCGACAGCTACGGCGTCGAAATGGCTCTCCAGCTCGTCACGGCAGCCGGCGGCGGCGAGGTCAGCCTCGTGTCGATGGCCCCCAACGATGAGACCTCGGGTCTGCGTACCGCCCTCGCGATGGGTGCGGCCAAAGCGGTCCTCGTGAGCGACCCGTCGCTCGCCGGCGCCGATGCGCTGACCACGGCCAAGGTGCTCGCTGCGGCCTCGAAGAAGCTCGGCGACGTCGATCTGATCATCGCCGGCACCGAGTCGTCCGACGGCTACACCGGCACCGTGCCCGAGCAGATCGCCGAAGTGCTCGGACTCCCGTCGATCACCTTCGCGAAGAGCATCGAGATCGCCGACGGCACCCTCAAGGTCGCCCGTCAGACCGAGGCCGGCTACGACGAAGTCACGTGTCCGTTGCCCGCCGTGGTCTCGGTGACCGCAGGCGTGGTCGAGCCCCGCTACCCGAGCTTCAAGGGCATCATGGCCGCCAAGTCGAAGCCGGTCGACACCGTCACCGCTGGCGACCTCGGCATCGAGTCCGTGTCATGGGCGCAGCAGATCACCTCCGTCGAAGACGCCCCCGCCCGTGAAGCCGGCGAGGTCATCGAAGACGATGGCGAGTCGTTCAACAAGATCGTCGAGTTCCTCGACAACCTGAAAGTCATCTGAGGAGTCCACTGATGGGTATCGACAACATCTGGGTGTTCGCACAGGCCGCCGACGGCGCCCCGACCACCGGCACACTCGAACTGCTCACCAAGGCACGCAGTCTCGGCGCGAACGTCTCGGCGTTCATCGCCGGTGACGGCGCCGGCGCCGCTGCCGCGCTCGGCGATCACGGCGCCGCCAAGGTCTACGCGACGGGCGACCTCGGCGGGGCCCTCCCCGGCGTGGCGGTTGCGGCTGCGATGAAGGCCGTGATCGACGGTGGCGACAGCCCCGACCTGATCATGTTCCCGCAGAGCTACGAGGGCCGCGACGTCATGTCGCGTCTCTCGGTCAAGCTCGACCGCACCGTGCTGACGAACTCGACATCGATCACCGTCGAGGGTGACGCTGTCACCGTGCAGACGCCGGTGTTCGGTGGCACGAAGCTCGTCAACTCCACGTTCACCGGCGAGCGTCCGTACCTGGCCGCGTTCCGTCCGAAGAGCTTCGTCGCCGAGCCCGGCGCCGGCGCTGCGGGCGAGGTCGTCTCGGCCCCGGTTCCCGATCTCGGCTCCACCGGTGGCGCGACTGTCACGGCGGTGCACGTCGAGGAGACCTCAGGGCCGAAGCTCGACGAGGCCGCTGTGGTGGTCGCCGGAGGCCGTGGCCTCGGCGAGTCCGACAAGTTCGAGATGATCGAGTCGCTCGCCAAGGCGCTCAAGGGCGCGCCCGGTGCGTCGCGTGCGATCGTCGACGCCGGCTGGGTTCCCTACAGCTACCAGGTCGGCCAGACCGGCAAGGTCGTCAAGCCGACCGTGTACATCGCTGCAGGCATCTCCGGCGCCACGCAGCACATGGTGGGCATGAAGGGCTCGAAGAACATCATCGCGATCAACAAGGACAAGGAGGCGCCGATCTTCGGTGTCGCCGACCTCGGCATCGTCGGTGACGTGCACAAGGTGCTCCCGCAGCTCCTCGCAGCCCTCGCCGCCCGCGGCTGAGTCGGGCCGACTCAGAACCCACGAATCCATGAGAATGCCCGTACCGGTTCGGTGCGGGCATTTCTCGTTGAAGGGCTGGGCGGGTCAGGTGGCGTCTCTCGCGAGGATGGCCCAGGCGACATCGTCGTCGGGATCTTCGACGGCGAGCTGGAGCTGCCATCCCATGGTCGGCTCGTACGCATCCCAGCGGTACCAGCGCAACTCGGCGGCGAGTACGCCGAGTTCGTCGGGCGGCACGGGCCAATCGTCGAGCAGGTCACCGAGCGCAGCGAGCGTCCACCAGGCGCCGAAGCGTCCGGAAGCAGCACCCCGTCGACGGCCGTGGGCGCCGCCGCTGGCGCCGGCCCACGCCATCCATGCGAGCGCGGTCGGCGGCTCGAGTCGGGCGATCCGAGCGCGTCGAAGGCCGAGTGCGCCGAGGGCCTCGGCGACGCCTCCCTCCACACACACCACATCGGCGTGGCCGTTCGATCCGGTCAACCAGGGCTCGACGAGCTGGCGCACGGCGAGGTCGACCTCGTCGTCGAGCCGCTCGCCGGGGACCGGCGTCACCTCGATCCAGTTGTCGTCCAGGTCGGGCATCGGGAACTCGGCGCCGGCCTCCGTGTAGGTCGCGAGCGGATACTCGGGCTCCCAGTCCTGCACGACGAGTGGGAGGTCGAGGACGGCGGGCAGATCCGGCGCGTCGATCGGGTCGCCGCGCAGCACCCGCTCATGGGCCACGAACGCTGCTCGCGGGCCGAGATCGAGGACCGAGCGCAACTCGTCCCACGTGTGGTGCTGGGCGGCGACCTCGGTCAGCGGGCCGATCGTGAACCGACCGGACAGCCCGTCGGACTCGTCGAGCACCGCAGCGACGTGCTCGGGCGACGCCAGCAGCGCAAGGCGGTACTCGGCGAGCGTGGCGGCGGGCCACAGCTGACGGCCGGTCGTGACGGCGTGGCGGGAGCGATTGCGCACGCGCAGCAGACCCGCCCAGTCGCGGGCGCTGCAACGGTCGTCGATCATGCGAACCAGCCCGTCGAGGTCGGCGCGGTGGATCAGTTCGTCGAGGGCGTCATCCGGCGTGTCGCTCACGGTCAGACCAGCGGCCAGGGATAGCGGCGCCCGGTTGGGTCGGTCGGGAACCGGCGATGCATGACGCACCATCCGGCGCGCCGCTGCAGCGCCTCGACCTCGTCGTCGG
Organism: Ilumatobacteraceae bacterium; assembly: GCA_963828415.1. Classification (GTDB taxonomy): domain Bacteria; phylum Actinomycetota; class Acidimicrobiia; order Acidimicrobiales; family Ilumatobacteraceae; genus Sva-07. Next base: position 270,162 of record CAWHEI010000003.1, on the reverse strand, counting down.
CCAGGAGGGCGGCGACATCGAGTGGAACCGATTCGCACAAGGTGCCAACTCGCTCGAGCCACGCCTCGGGGATGTCTTCGCCGCCGAACTCCCAGATCACGGTGCGGAGCTTGTCATCGGCGGCGAAGCACAGGCCATTGTCGATTCCCCACACCGTGGCGGGCTCGCCGTTGCGCTCGGGGATCAGCAGCACATGGCCGCTCTTGCGATCGGTGTTGTTGGCGAGGACGTCGAGCAGCGCCATCGCCCGCAACCGATCGTGCACATCGGGGTGAGTCTCGTGGATGGTGAAGTAGTGCTGGCTGTGGTCGGCGGTCACGAACCATTGCACCGATCCCTCGCCCAACGGTCCGTCGCGCAGCACCGTCGGCGGGATCACACCGAGGCCGAGGTGCTCGCTCAGCAGGTACGTCGCCACTTCGCGCCGGTGCAGTCCGGGCTCGAAGTCCCACAGTGGACGTTCGCCGCGCATCGGCTTGTAGATCGCCGGGTGCGACCGGCCGTCGGCGACCACGTGCACGAGGAACGTGGCATTGCTGCTGTAGGGCATGCGGCCCTCGATCTCGATATCGCCGCGCAGCAGGTGCGCAACGGGGTCGTCGATCACATCGACGCGCAACTCGACGCCGCCCTGCTCGGCCTCGGCGTCGTCCAGATCGTCGTCGTCGAAGTCGTCGTCGTCGAAGTCCTTGGGCGACGGGTCGGCCACGGTCAGTTCATCCGTGGGCAGTCGTGGCCGTCGGGGTCCATCGGGAAGGCACACCACTGACATGCAGGGCGTCCGGCCTCGATGACGCCATCGGCGTGGTCGCAGAACGCGGCGGCCTGTCCTCGACTCAGGTACAGGCGAACGTGGCCGCGGTCGTCGTCCTCGATGGGTTCACCCTCCTCGTCGACCTCGCCGATTTCTTCGAGTTGGATCAGCACTCGGTCGTTCGATCGGTCGTAGCCGAGCCCGATCGGGCCGAGCACGAAAGCGGCGTCGAGCGGCTCGCGCAGCTCCAGCGTGCCGCTCATCGGGCGGTCCTCGGCGGGTGGGAGATCGGCCAGAACTCGCCGGAGGTACTGGACGATCGCCGCTGTCTGTTGCTTCTCGCACTTCACCGTGACTCGCTGTCCATCGGAGCGGGCCTGGAGGAGGAAGGTGCGTTCGCCAGGACGGCCCACGGTGCCGACCGTGAAGGCCGACACTTCGTCGAACTCGTAGAACACGCTCATCTCGGAACTCCGGTCACGACGGCTGCAGGTCGGTCAGTGGACGCCCGGTCGAGTTGACGGCCAGCACGACAGGTCCACCGGGGCCCCATCCGATGGCCGTCACCGACGCTGGGCTGATCACGATGCGTTGGAACAGATCGATGTGCGTGCCCATCGCGTGGGCGACGGCAGCCTTGATCGTGTCGGCATGCGACACGCACACGATCGTCCCGCCGGGATGCGCGGCGCGCAGCCGGTCGAGCGTGCTGACCATCCGGGTCTGCATCTCGGTGAAGCTCTCTCCGTTGGGGAACCGGAACGTCGACGGCGCACGCTGCACCGTCTGCCACTCGGGGAGCTTCATCAGCTTCTTGAGTTCGGCGCCGGTCCAGTCGCCGAAGTCGCACTCGAACAGGCCACGGTCGATCACGGTCTTCAACTCGCGGGCAGCGGCGATGGGTGCTGCTGTTTCCTTGGCCCGCTCCAGCGGTGAGGAGTAGATCGCGTCGACGCGCTTCAGTTCGCTGATTCGCTGGGCGGCGATCTCTGCTTGGCGACGGCCCTCGTCGGCGAGGTGCAGGCCCTTCGCTCGGCCCGGCAGCACCTTGCCGGTGGTGGGCGTCTGGCCGTGCCGCACGAGCAGGACCGTGGTGAACGTCGGTGGGGGAGTCTTCTTCGCTGTGGCCATGGGGTGCATCCAACCTACTGTCGAGGGCTGTGACTCCGCTCGCCAGGCTCGAACGTGATGTGGTCGCGTGCCGTGCATGTCCTCGCCTCGTCGCCTGGCGCGAGCAGGTCGCCGACGAGAAACGGGCCGCCTACCGCGATGAGGAGTACTGGGGTCGGCCGATTCCGGGGTTCGGCGACAAGACTGCACGGATCGTCGTCCTCGGCCTCGCCCCGGCTGCGCACGGAGCGAATCGGACGGGTCGTGTGTTCACCGGCGATCGCAGCGGCGACTGGCTGTTCAGGGCGATGCACCGGGCGGGACTCGCCAACCAGCCGCAGTCCGTCGCGCTCGACGACGGCTTGGCGCTCACCGATGCGTGGGTGACAGCGGCGGTCAAGTGCGCACCGCCCGGCAACAAGCCGCTGCCCGAGGAACGCGATTCGTGCCGCGCCGTTTCTCGAACGGGAATTCGCCGCGCTGACGAATGTGGGCGTGGTGGTGTGCCTCGGCCAGTTCGGTTATCAGGCGGCCTGCAGCCACTTCGGCGTGCGGCCCCGCCCGAAGTTCGGCCATGGGGTCGAGGTGTCGATCGCTGGCGGGCCGACGCTGATCTGCTCGTTCCATCCGAGCCAGCAGAACACCTTCACGAAACGACTCACCGAGCCCATGCTCGATGCCGTCTTCGCCCGTGCGGTCGAGCTCTCGCACCCCGAGTTCTGATCCTCCCGCCCCTTCGTCCCGGCCTCCGATGAGCGAAGCGACCGTATATGGGGGTGTCGCTCATCGATGGCGGGCAATCGGGGGCTGCGATGAGCGAAGTGACCGTATATGGGGGTGTCGCTCATCGATGGCGGGCAATCGGGGGCTGCGATGAGCGAAGTGACCGTATATGGGGGTGTCGCTCATCGATGGCGGGCAATCGGGGGCTGCGATGAGCGAAGTGACCGTATATGGGGGTCTCGCTCATCGATGGCGGTGTGAGTCGGGTGGCGCGGGGGAGGGGCGCCAGTAGCCTCGCAGTGCTGTGATCTCGTCTCGTTTCGCCACCCCGCTCGCCATCGGACTGCTTGCGGTGCTCGGCGTGTCGGCGTGCACGTCCGACCCGAGCGCGCAACGAGTCGCAGAGGACATCGTGCGCACCGTGGCGCAGGACTTCCCGGACATCGAAGAGTGCATGCTCGGCGTGATCGACGACTACGACCTCAACGACCTCGGCGACAAGGCGAACAGCGACAACCCCGAGATCAGCGATCCCGCGAAGGCGGAACTCGTCAAGTTCGAAAACGATCTCGCGGCCTGCGACCCCGAAGGCGTCACCCGCACGTCGACCCCCTGACGTACGAGACGCGCCTGATCCGTCAGCGGATTGGGCGTCAGGTGCTGTGTTGGGAAATGGGGTTGCGATGAGCGAAACCGCCGTATCCGGTCGGTTCGCTCATCGGTGGGAGGCTCTCGGGGGTTGCGATGAGCGAAACCGCCGTATCCGGTCGGTTCGCTCATCGGTGGGAGACGCCGCTCGCGATACGCCAGTGGTTCCCAGTCCGTTGGGCCCCTGGCAGATCGTGGATGTCAGCTGTCGGACTTGGGGGCGGCGTCGGCTGGTGGGGCCGCGGCCTTCTTCTTGGGTGGGGGAACGCCGATCGCGGGTGCCGGATCGGCGTCGTTGGGCCAGCGGCGACGGCTGACGATCGACAGGAGGCGCAGCAGACGCATGGCGGTCTCGTCGGTCTGAGCGGGCTTGGCGATGATCGAGCCGTCCGCGATCATCCGCTCGATCACTTCCTCGCCGAGTTCGGTGCGCACGATCGTGAGCGTCCAGTCGTTGTCCTCGCCGATGCCGCCGGTCGACACGTCCGCGTGTTCCGCAGCGAAGTCCGGACAGCTCGTGCAGCCCTTGCGGGTCCAGCCGTGGCACTCCTTCAGGTCGATCTCGTGGTACGAGCCGTCCTTCATCCAGATCTGGAACGCTCCCTTGATGTTCATCTTCACCATGTCCTGCTTCTTCAGGCCGTACTTGGCCTCGAAGAGTTCCGGGAAGATCGCGTCATCGAACGTCTTCGAGCACAGAAGGCCGATGTTGAACAGGAACGGCTTGGCCACCTTGCCGGCCTTGCGGTCCCACATCGTGGGCGGCGACGACGTCTGGCATCCCATCCCGACCAGCGCCAGGCGCTCGTACCCCTTCTCCTTGGCCTCGGGCAGCGCGAGCGGGTTGGCGCAGTACGTGTAGCGGCTGCCGGCGGTCGCGAGGATCTCCTCCTTGGTGGCCACGACCGCGGGCTTCGCCTTCCACGCGTCGTCGTCCTCGACGCCCGACACGAGCGCGGCGTCGATGTAGTCGTTCTCGCGCAACCAGATCAACATCGCCGAGACGAGGCCGCCGTCCTGGCCCATCTTGTGGACCATGTCGTCGCTGGCGCGGGTGAGGTAGAGCTGGCGCCAGATACCGGCCATCTCGTCGGGCTCGCGGACTCGTCCGAACAGGTGCATGTCGGCCGAGGGTTCCCACGCCCGGAATCGGGGACAGGCCCGCGTGCACGTGGTGCAGCCACCACCCGCACCGAATCCGTGGACGCAGTTGTCGAGGCCGAGTTCCTCTTCGAGATGGAAGGGGATGTACTTGCCCTCTTCGTGTTCGTAGCCGATCACGTCGTGAGGGCAGGTGACCACGCATCCGGCGCACCCGGTGCACAGCCCGGTCGTGATCACCTCGGCGTACAGCTCTTTCCACTGCGCCGTCCACCGACCGGCGTTCGCGGGTGTGGTGGGGTTCTCTGACTCGACCGTCGTCATCTCGCTGACTGTACGCGACCGCTCTGGTGCGGCTCTCAACCAGCGTGCGATTCGCCAGCCGATTGATGGTCAGATGGCGTCGTTGCCCTCGTCGCCGGTGCGGATGCGCACCACGCGCTCGACGTCGGTCACCCAGATCTTGCCGTCGCCGATCTTGCCGGTCGCGGCCGCCCCCACGATCGTGGACACGACATCGTCGACGCGTGCGTCCTCGACGACGATCGAGAGACGGATCTTCGGAACGAAGTCGATCTTGTACTCGGCGCCACGGTAGGTCTCGGTGTGGCCGCCCTGACGTCCGAATCCGCGCACTTCGTCGACGGTGATGCCCGACGCGCCGGAGGCTTTGAGTGCCTCTTTGACCTCGTCGAGCTTGAACGGCTTGATGACGGCGGTGATCAGCTTCATGGGGTCGTGCTCCTGTGCGCGGGTCGGGTTCGGCGATTCAGCTTGTGTAGGCGGATTCGGCGTGCTGCGACTGGTCGAGTCCGAGCAGTTCGTCCTCTGCGGACACTCGCAGGCCCATCGTACGTTGGATCGCGGTGGCGATCAGGTAGGTGGCGACGAAGGAGAACGCCGCGACACTCACTGCCGCGACGAACTGGTCCTTGAGGAGTTCGACGCCGCCGCCGAACAGCAGGCCGTCGGAGTCACCGTTGATCGCCGAGTCGGCGAACAGACCGAGCAGCAACGTGCCGACGACACCGCCGACGAGATGGACGGCGATCACGTCGAGACTGTCGTCCCAATTCATGCGGGCCTTGATCGCCAACGCGAACACGCAGAACATGCCGGCCAGCGCCCCGATGATCATCGGGGCGACGCCGCCGACGAATCCAGCGCACGGCGTGATGGCGACCAGCCCGGCGACCGCGCCGGATGCGGCGCCGAGTGTGGTGGCGTGGCCTGTCTTGATGCGTTCGACCAGTAACCAGCCCAGCATGCCGGCGGCCGCTGCCAGTTGCGTATTGACCATTGCCTGCGCGGCAACCCCGTCGGCAGCGAGCGCCGAGCCGGCGTTGAACCCGATCCAGCCGAACCACAAGATGCCCGTGCCGAGCATCGTGAGGGGCAGGTTGTGGGGCGGCATCGGCTCGCTCCCGTGACCCATGCGGTTGCCGATCACCAAGACAACGGCGAGTGCAGCGACGCCGGCATTGATGTGGATGGCGGCGCCACCGGCGAAGTCGAGCGCGCCGGTTTCGAAGATCCAGCCATTGGGATTGAAGACCCAGCGGGCGACAGGGGCGTAGACGACGATCGACCACACCCCGATCAGCACGGCGTAGGCGCTGAACTTCAGGCGGTCAGCGGTTGCGCCGGTGATCAACGCCGGGGTGATGACGGCGAACATCATCTGGAAGCCGACGAACGCCATGCCGGGGATCGAACCGTCGAGGTCGGTCACGTTCGCCAGCCCGGCGAACTCGAGGTCGCCGATGACTGGGCCGGTGCCGCCGAACGCAATCGTGAAGCCGAGCAGCGCCCACAGCACCGAGATGAGACCGATTGCGAAGTAGTTCTGCATCAACATGCCGAGCACGTTCTTCGAACGGACCATGCCGGCGTAGAAGAAGGCCAACCCGGGGGTCATGAAGAGGATGAGGGCGCTCGAGATCAGCACCCATGCGGTGTCACCGGTGTCCATGGTGGACGGACGTTAGACCTTCGGAGCGCCTCGGCCGCATGTGGCCGCGCGGCCGGCGAGGGAAGCGCCAGCGACGAGCCGGAGTCGGGCCGACCCGACGTTCCCCATCGCCGGCGTGCCGTGAGGCCCGACAAGAGAAACGAAGCGCCAGCGACGAGGCGGAGTCGGGCCGTCCCGACGTTCCCCATCGCCGGCGTGCCGTGAGGCCCGACAAGAGAAACGAAGCGCCAGCGACGAGGCGGAGTCGGGCCGACCCGACGTTCCCCATCACCGGCATGCCGTGAGGCCCGACAGGAGAAAACGAAGGTCCCCGAGCCAGACCCCTCTGAGGACGCAAAGGGTGGCTCGGGGACCAACGAGCGGAACGCGACGATGCGTCCCGATCAGGTTGGGTGGGAGGGCGACTAGATCGCGTCGGTCCCTTCTTCACCGGTGCGGATGCGCACGAGACGCTCCACGTCGGTGACCCAGATCTTGCCGTCGCCGATCTTGCCGGTTGCGGCAGCTGCGACGATCGCATCGACGACGCCGTCGACCGATTCGTCGGCCACGACGATGCCGAGGCTCACCTTCGGCACGAAGTCGATCTTGTACTCCGCTCCTCGGTAGGTCTCGGTGTGGCCGCCCTGGCGGCCGAAACCGCGGACTTCCTCGACGGTGATGCCGGCGACGCCGATGGCCTTGAGCGCATCCTTGACGTCATCGAGCTTGAACGGCTTGATGACCGCTGTCACGAGTTTCATGTGTTGGGTCCTTTACTGGTTCCTAGGTGATGTTTCGCTCGATGGTTCAGCGGGTGGCGGCCATGTCGGGGGCGTAGCCCTGGAGGCCGTGCTCGAGGACGTCGAGGCCTTCGATCTCTTCTTCTGCTGTGACTCGCAGGCCGATCGTTGCCTTGAGGACACCGAAGAGAATGCCGGTGCAGACGACGACCCAGACGAGGATGATCGCTGCCATCAGCAACTGCACGAGCAGCTGGTCGATGCCGCCGCCGTAGAAGAGGCCGGCATCTTCGCGACCGAGGAACGCGTCGTCGTAGGTGGCGAAGAGGCCGACCGAGATCAGGCCCCAGAAACCGCACATGCCGTGGACACTCACGGCGCCCACCGGGTCGTCGATCTTGACCTTGTCGAAGAAGAACACCGAGAAGACCACGAGGACGCCGGCGACGCCGCCGATCACGACGGACATCAGCGGCGTGACTGCTCCACACGGGGCGGTGATGGCCACCAGCCCGGCGAGGACGCCGTTGCCGATCATGGCGAGGTCGGGCTTGCCGGTCTTCAATGTGATCGTGATGGCGGTGAAGAGTCCGCCGGCGCAGGCTGCCAGCATGGTGTTGATCGCAATGCCTGAGACGAACTCGTCGGCGAGCAGTTCCGAGCCGGGGTTGAAGCCGAACCAGCCCACCCAGAGGATGAACACACCGAGGATGGCGAACGGGATGTTGTGGCCGGGAATCGCTCGGACTTTGCCGTTCTCGTCGTAGCGGCCGATGCGGGGACCGAGGAAGAGCGCACCCATGAAGGCGGCGATGCCGCCGGTCATGTGCACGATGCCTGACCCGGCGAAGTCGGAGAAGACGGCGCCGTTGATGTCGATGTCGGCGATGAGCCCGCCGCCCCAGGTCCAGTGCACGATCACCGGGTAGATGAACGCACACATGATGGCGGAGAAGATGACGTACGACCAGAACTTGGTGCGTTCCGCCATCGCTCCCGAGGCGATCGTGACCGCCGTTGCTGCGAACACTGCCTGGAAGAAGAACGAGGTACCGGGCGAGAGGCCGCCTTCCGGGATCGCCGCCAGATCGAGATCCTGGAGGAAGAAGTTGCTGGTGCCGATGAACCAGCCGCCGCTGTCGCCGAACGCGAACGCCCAGCCGGTGGCGAAGAACGCCAGGATGCCGACGATGGCGTCGGTCATGTTCTTGGCGAAGATGTTCGACGACGTTCTTCGCACGGGTCATGCCCGCCTCGACGAGCGCAAAGCCCGCCTGCATGAAGAACACCAGGACACCGGCGATGAACACCCAGATGTTGTTCAAGTAGTCCTGGGCAGTCGGCACATAGTCCTGGGCAAAGCCGACGGATGGGGTGATGGCCAAGATGGCGACAACGCCACCCAGGCCGGAAACGATTCGAAGCGCTCGGTTGCGCACGGGTCCTCCAGAGGGATAGGGAACAGGGATTGCGGAGTCCAGTGGCGTCGTTGCCGCCCGGATTGCGAGCGCAACCTAAAGGTGTGGGATTTCCCGCTTGTCGCCGAAGTGTTTCCTCCGTGTGAATGGTCCCGCCTGCGACGAGCTCGATCTGGACTTGACCCGCGGGTCAAGTGGCGAGGCAGAATGGGGCCATGGATCTCTCCTACCCCCCAGAAGCCGAGGAATTCCGCGCCGAGATCAAGGCGTGGCTGCACGAGAACCTGCCCGCCGGTTGGTTCGACGAGGGCTTCGAGATGACCGACGACGAACGCAAGCAGTTCAACGACGAGTGGCCGCAGAAGCTGTTCGAAGGTGGTTGGATCTGCGCGACGTGGCCGGCCGAGTACGGCGGCAAGGGCCTCACGACGATGCAAGGCGTCGTGCTGTCCGAGGAGTTCGCGAATGCGAAGGCGCCGATGCGCGGCGACTTCTTCGGCGACACGCTCGTCGGCCCCACCATCCTGCAGTGGGGCACCGAGGAGCAGAAGAAGGAGTTCCTGCCGGGCATCCTCAGTGGCACGACTCGCTGGTGCCAGGGATTCTCCGAGCCGAACTCGGGCTCCGACCTCGCGTCGCTGAAGACCACCGCCGTGCTCGACGGCGACGAGTGGGTCATCAACGGCCAGAAGGTGTGGACCACTCAGGGCCACCACGCCGACTACTGCTTCCTGCTCACCCGCACCGATCAGGACGTCAAGAAGCACGCCGGAATCTCGTACATGCTCGTACCGATGCGCCAGGAGGGTGTCGAGGTCCGCGGCATCGTGCAGCCCGACGGCACCGCCGAGTTCTGTGAGGTGTTCTTCGACAACGCTCGCTGCGCGAAGGACGCCGTCGTCGGTGGCGTCAACAACGGCTGGAAGGTGGCCAATTCGACCCTCGCGTTCGAACGCGGCCAGTCGGCGACGACGGGCTATCGCCGCTTCGCCGAGGAGTACCGCCTGCTGGTCGAGGCCGCCACCGAGAAGGGCCTGATCGACGAGCCGCTGATCCGCCAGCGGCTGATGGAGTACTACACCAAGATCCAGATCCTGAAGATCAACGGCCTGCGCAACCTGTCGGCCACGCTCTCCGGCGGCGGCGACATGGGCACGATCGCTCTCGGCGCGACGAACAAGATGTTCTGGTCCGAGATGCACAAGGCAGCGATGGAACTCGCGGTCGACATCCACGGTGCGGACGGCATGTTGATCGATGCCGGCCCCGAGTCCGGCAGCTGGCCCGGCGCTGCCCGCGACAAGCGCCGCGACGGCTACCCCGTCAGCCCGATGATGTCGTCGTTCTTCTTCTCGCGCTCGGAGACGATCTGGGGCGGCACCAGCCAGATCCAGCGCAACATCGTGGGCGAGCGCGTCCTGGGCCTCCCCAAAGAGCCCAAACCCGCCACCGAGTGAGCTCAGCCGCCGTTCTCGTGAACAAGGTGCGCACCTGCGGCGCATCTTGATCACGAGATGCGGTCAGGCCGCGGTGAAGGTGGTCTGGCGACGACGATAGAGCGCGACCAGCTGGTCGATCACGCCGTCGAAGTCGTGCATCAATTCCTGATCGGTGACGCGCTCCACCTCCCAGCCGATCAGCCGAGCGTTGCGGTCCCGCGTCTTGTCCCGCTGTGCGTCGAGGCGTCCACCGTGCCAGGTGACGTGGTCGATCTCGAGCGCCCAACGGATCGAAGGATCAGCTCCGTCGGGATGGATGGTCAGCCCGTTGGGGAGGCGCAACGGGTACTGCCGGACGAGCACGATTCCACGTCGTTCGAGTGCTGTGAGGACGCGGAACTCGAGGCCCGAGTCGGCTGGCTTCTGCCAGTCGGCTCGTTTGGACATGACTCGCTTCACCCGGGCGAGCCCCGGACGGCCCCTCGCCTGGAGCCGTTGGGACGTGCGCCACAGGGTCTGCACCGAGACGTGGCGGTCGAGGACCCACTCGGTGAGTCGCTCGAATCGCTCGTCGTCGACGTCGCGGGCGCAGTCGAACCAGGAGCGCGGTGGGCTGGTCAAGCGGATGCCGTCGGAGCGCTCCACGACATCCTCGGCGGCAATGACGTTCGAGCGGCGGAGTACGACGCCCCGGGTGATCGGGGTCCGGTCGTGGCCGACCACGAGATGCGGAATCTCGGGTCGCCAGACGTGCCGGAACTCCCAGAGCCGAGCGGCGGCCACCCCGCTGATGAGGCCGAACGGATCGGCGCTGCAGGCAGCAGCGCACCGAGCCTCGAACGTGTCGGGCGACGTTGCGAGTCGGTACACATGCTTGTGTTCGACCACGAGGAGTCCCTTCTCGACCAGTCGTCGCACGCTGTTGCGGGTGTGGCCGTCGACGAGGAGCTCGTTGCGGGTGATGATGCCGTGTCGTTCGGCGACACGAACGGCAAGCGGTCGAGAGATGGTGGCCATCGGCCCTCCTGGATGTGCGTCGCTCCGTGTTGGGCCCATCGGCCGAGCGGGTCATCCCGTGTCGTCGACGCTACCCACGCGACGGTGCCGTCCGTCGAGGATTCTCATCTCGTGAACTAGGTGCGCACCTAGTGCGCAACTTGTTCACGAGAACGAAACTGGCGGGTCTGTTGGTGATCGGGGCTGAGCGGGTACGGTCAGGCTTCGTGGACGAACTGCTCGAGGTCGATGGGAGCCCTCGACCGATGGCGCGGGACCTGATCGAACTGCTGCACCGTATCGGGCTCGACGAGGTACGAGAGCGCCAACGCGTGTCCGATCTCGAGATCCTCACGATGGGGATCTCGTTCACGGTCTACTCCGACGGCGAGAACATCGACCGAGCCTGGCCGTTCGACATCATTCCGCGCCTGATCGATGGCAACGAGTGGAGCATCGTCGAACGGGGCCTGGCCCAGCGGCTACGCGCGCTGAATCACTTCATCGACGACATCTACAACGATCGACGGATCATCGCGGACGGCGTGTTTCCGGCCGACCTGCTCGACGACTCCGCGAACTTCCGGCCCGAGTGCCGAGGCGTTCATCCGAAGTTCGGCGTCTGGGCGCACATCTCCGGCTCGGATCTCGTGCGGTCCGGCGACGGCCAGCTGTACGTCCTGGAGGACAACCTCCGGGTGCCCTCCGGAGTGAGCTACGTCCTGGAGAACCGCGGGATCGCGAAGCGGACGTTCCCGGAGTTGTTCGAGCGCTACCGGATCCGACCGGTCGATGCGTACACCGACGAGCTGAATCGGCTCCTGGCGTCGCTCGCACCCGACGACCGCCGCGATCCGTGCATCGCGGTGCTCACCCCCGGTATCTACAACTCGGCCTACTTCGAGCACTCGTTCCTGGCGCAACGTATGGGTGCCGAACTCGTCGAGGGTGAGGATCTCGTCGTCCGCGACGACGACTGCGTCTACATGAAGACGATCCAGGGCCTCGAGCGTGTCGACGTGATCTATCGCCGCATCGACGATCTCTTCATCGATCCCGAGGTCTTCCTGCCCGACTCGATGCTCGGCGTTCCGGGACTGATGCGGGCGTGGAAGGCGGGCAACGTCGGCATCGCGAATGCGCCGGGTGCCGGCGTCGCCGACGACAAGGTCGTGTACGCCTGGGTGCCCGACATGGTGCGCTACTACCTGGGCGAGGAACCACTGATCCCGAACGTGCCGACGTACCGCTGCATGTACGACGACGAACGCAACCACGTCCTGGCGAACCTCGGCGACCTCGTGCTGAAGCCGGCCAACGAGAGCGGCGGCTACGGCATCTTGATCGGCAACCGGGCGACCGCAGCCGAACTGGACGCCGCCGCGGCATCGATTCGCGCCGATCCACGAAACTGGGTGGCGCAGCCGATCCTCGACCTCTCGACGGGGCCAACCCTCGTGGCCGACGGCATCGAGCCGCGGCATCTCGACCTTCGGCCATTCATCCTGACGGGGGAGCACAGCTACGTCACCGCCGGCGGGCTCACCCGCGTTGCGCTGACGAAGGGATCGCTGATCGTCAACTCGTCGCAGGGCGGCGGCAGCAAGGACACCTGGATCGTCGACACGAACCACCACCCGGCCCAACACCAGACTCAGACTCAGACCCAGACCCAGACCCAGACCCAGACCCAGACCCAGACTCTGTCGGGGGACCGCTGATGGCACTGTTGTCACGGGTCGCGGATCGGATCTACTGGGCGGCCCGATACGTGGAGCGCGCCGAGGACTCCGCTCGTGTGCTGCGTGCCTACGGAGACGTGCTCGCCGACCTGCCGACAACGTCGACTCGCTGGAGTCCGCTCGTGAGCATCTCGGGCAGCGACGTCAAGCTGCCTCCCGTCGCAGGGTCCGACGAAGGGCAGGTCGCCCAGTTCCTCATTGCTGATCGTGAACATCCCAACAGCATCCTGAACACTGTCGAGCAGAGCCGGGAGAACCTCCGTACGTGCCGCGAAGTGCTGCCGCGAGAGGGCTGGCAGACGATCAACGACCTGTCGATCTATGTGCGTGGTGCCGCGGTCACCTCGGTCGAGCGGCGTCGGCGCGATCGATTCCTGTCTCGGGTGATCGACGAGAGTCGCCGACTCGATGGCGTCTTGCAGTCGACGATGACCCGTGACGAGGTGTTCGAGATGTGGCGGCTGGGTCGATACATCGAGCGTGCCGACATGACGACGCGGGTACTCGGCGTGCGCGCTGCCACGCTGCTCGCATTGCCGCCTGGCGCCAGCGACGAATTCGCCGAAGTCCAGTGGATGGGCGTGCTGCGTTCGTTGTCGGCACTGCAGATGTACCAGCGAGCGACGCGGGGCCACATCGACGGCCCGAGCGTGGTCAGATTCCTGCTGTTCGACCACCGCTTCCCGCGTTCGGTCGCTGGTTGTCTCGCCGAGATGCGCACCTCGATCCTGCGTCTGCCCGAGTACTCGACCGTGCTCGGCGCCGTCGAGGCCGCCGACCGTCAGTTGCGTCGCAGCCGGCCGGCCGCGGACGATGGAGTGGCCCTCGACGCGGCGATGGACGAGGTGCAGGTTGCGCTCGCCCGACTCAACAGCGTCATGCACGAGCAGTACGTCGTGCACGAGCAGTACGTCGAGCGCTGAGCCGTGGGCACCACACGATGATCGACTCGACCACCAGCGATTCGGGGACGCCCCCTTCGGCGACCACCAGTGCCGGCGGGATGGATGCCGCCGCTCTCATGTCGTCGATCGCCGGGCTCGCCGACCTCCACACGCGCCAGGTCGACCACGATCGACTGCTCGCTGCCGAAGGTGCCGGCCACATCGTGCACGACTTGCCACTGCGAGCCGATGGGCGCATGGTCGCACTCGAATCTCGGCCGTGGCGGCTCGATCCGATCCCGCTGGTCATCGACGGCGACGAGTTCGTCGCCCTCGCCGACGGAGCGATCGCTCGTATGAGAATGCTCGAGTCGATACTCGACGACCTCTACGGTGCGAGGACGCTGCTGAGCGACTCGGTGGTCGATCATGTCGCGCTGTGGGGGAGCCCCCGCTATCGCCTCGCCGCGTTCGGCCAGCGACCGCACCGACGGTGGCTCACGAACTACGCGGTCGACGTCGTGCGCGATGCCGAGGGCCGGTGGCGCGTCGTTCGTGATCTCACCGATGCGCCCGCCGGTGTCGGGTATGCGCTCCTCGGCCGAGCCGTGGCGGCCCGTGTCCATCGCGACGTGATCTCGCAGCTTCCGGCCGGACGAGCGCTTCGTTCGCTCGATCCGTTCGCCGACCGGTTGCGCGACGGTCTCGCCGACGTTGCGTTGAACCGCAATCCCCGCATCGTCGTGCTGTCGGGAGGCGTCGACCACCCGTCGTTCGTCGAGCAGTCGTACCTTGCGTCACGGCTCGGTCTGAACCTGGCCGAAGGGGCCGACCTCGTGGTGCGCCAGCGGCGGGTGTGGCTTCGGTCGCTGTCGGGTCTGGAGCCGATCGACGTGATCTTCCGTCGGTTGGAGGACGACCGGGTCGATCCGATGGAGGTCAACGCCGAAGGTGGTGCCGGCGTTCCCGGGTTGCTGCTCGCTGCCAGGTCGCGTGGAGTGAGCATGGCCAACGCGCACGGAAGCGGTGTGCTCGAGGATCCGGCGCTCGGCGAGTACTGGGATGCTGCAGGCGCGTGGCTGACCGGCCGCACGTCGGACTACCAAGGAGTGTGGCCGCTGCCCTTCATGCCGGCTGCTGAGCGCGCCGAACGCGAGTGGACGATGTGGCCGTGCTTCGACGGCTCCGGACTCGTCGATCGGGCGATCACGTTGCGCCTCCACCTCGTCGCGAGCGACAAGGGCATCGACGTGCTCCAGGGCGGGAGCGCACGCGTGATGATCGGCGGCGACGACCCGATCCGGCCGACCGCGGCAACCGCAAAGGATGTCTGGGTGGTCGGCGGCACGGTTGCCCCGCCGCTGTTGCGACGGCGCGAACCGCTTCCGCAGGTCGACCTGATCGCATCGGTCCCAACGCGGGCCGCGGAGGCGTTGTTCTGGGCGGGTCGGGCCATGGAGCGCGCCGAGATCCTCGCTCGCGCGATGGAGGTCGTGCTCGACCGTACGAGCGGGCTCGTCGCTGCCGAAGTTGCGGAGCCGTGGGTCGACCACGGGCTCGACATGCTCGCCGTGGTCGCCGGCGTGCCGATCGACCGCGGTCTCGAGCCTCGCGCCGGCGTGATCTTCGCGTCGGGCGTCGAGGCCTTGGCGAAGCAACTCGGATCGTTCCTCGCCGAGGCGTCGTCGGTGCGCGACTTCTTCTCGACGACTGCCGGTCGCATGCTCGCGCGTCTTGCCGACTCTCGTGCGCAGTTGCGATGGATGGTCGCTGAAGATGGCTCACCGAACCCGTCGGTCGTCGACATCGCCCGCATCGACGGACGCGCGCTCGAGTCGATCCTCATCGATCTCGCCTCGCTCGTCGGCCTCTGGAACGAGAGTGTCGTCCATGGCCCCGCATGGCGATTCGGTGAGGTGGGTCGACGCCTCGAACGCGCCTTCGGCGTGATCGACGGGCTGCGTGGTGCATTCGGTCTGTACAGCGATGCGACGGTCTTCGATCAGTCCTGGGTCGGCCGTGGGGCGGACGATCATCGACTCGACTTCCAACGCCAACGCGTCATCGAGCTGATCCTCGCGTCGAACGAGAGCCTCGTTGCGTATCGGCGTCGGCATCGCAGCGACGTCGAGTTCGAGACGGCGCTGCACCTCGTCGTCGCCGACGTCCACAATCCGCGTGCTGTCGCCTCGGCAATTCGCGAGGTTCGTCACCAGGCCGACCGGCTCGAGTGGACGCGCGGCGTCGAGGAGTCCACGAAGTTGCTCGACGCGCTCGCGGCAGCATCGTTCGAATCTGTCGAGTCGACTGCGGCGGTGCTCGCCGACGTGTTCGACGGCTGCGACCGGCTTGCTCGCGACGTGGTCGGCTCCTACCTGGCGGCGCCGGTCGACCCACGCATCATGGGACGGAGCTGACGTGCCTGGGCAGCGCTACCGCGTGGTGCACCGAACCGAGTATCAGTACGGCGCGACCATGCTCGACGGCTACAGCGTGGCCTGCGTACTCGCTCGCCCCACGCCTGCGCAGACGGTGTCGTCCTCGGTGGTGACGACGTATCCGGCTCCCGACGAGTACGACGAACGCGACGACGTGTTCGGCAATCGGGTCGTCCAGTTCGGTCTGCATCAGCCGCACGACGGGTTGATCGTCGAGGCCATCACCGAGGCGCGGATCTGGGCGCAGGGTCTCCCGCGCAGCGACGTGGCGTGGGAGCGAGTGGCGGCGTCCGTCGCCGGTGCCCAGGGGCCGACAGCGCTCGACGTCGCCCCGTTCGTTGCGCCGTCGCGGTTCGTGACCGTCGACGCGAACCGTCTCGACCTGTTCAGGTTGGCGACGGCATCGTTCACGCCGGGCCGAGGCATCGTCGAGGCGACGACGGGGCTGTGCTCCGAAATCTTCGAGACGTACACGTTCGACCCGTGGTTCACGGAGGTCAGCTCGCCACTCGACGTTGTGCTCCGGGAGCGTCGCGGCGTGTGCCAGGACTTCGCGCACCTCGCGGTCGGCGCTTTGCGCACCCTCGGGCTCGCCGCTCGCTACGTGAGCGGCTACATCGAGACCGATCCGCCGCCGGGCGAGCCGAAGACGATCGGAGCCGATGCCTCGCACGCGTGGTGTTCGGTGTGGGTTCCCGACCATGGCTGGCTCGATTTCGATCCGACGAACGGACTCGTGGCTCCGTCTCGTCACGTCACGATCGGCTGGGGGCGCGACTACGCGGACGTCGCCCCGGTGCGCGGCGTCGTCGTCGGGCCGTCGTCGTCGCAGTCGCTGTCGGTGTCCGTCGACGTCGCCCGCGTCTGACGCCGATTCGCGCACCTCGCAAGAGTGGGAGCGCGCTGTGACATCGGTCCGTGGGGGAATCCGGCTCGGGTGACCGAGCGTTGAGCCGACAGGATGGAAAAGATGTCGACGACCACGAGGCCAGCGAGTGAGCGCGAGTCGCTGCTGACGCGCCCGTTCCTCGTCGTGACGGCGTCGGCGCTCGTGTTCTTCGTGTACATCGGGATGCTGATCCCGATCGTGCCGCTGTTCATCGAGGGTCCGCTCGGTGCCGGCGAGTTCGGTATCGGCGTCACGGTCGCCGTATTTGCGATCGCAGCGATCATCGCGCGGCCCTTTCTGGGTCGGCTCGCCGATCGGTACGGACGCCGTGTGCTCATCGTCGGCGGTGCGGTGCTCGCCGGGCTGAGCGGCATCGCCTCGAGCCAGATCGTCGAGTTCTGGCAGTTGCTCGTGCTGCGAGGAGTGACCGGTATCGGTGAGGCAGCGGTGTTCGTGGGTGCCGCCACGCTGATTGCCGACATGTCGCCGCGGGCGCGACGGGCCGAAGGGGCGAGCTACTTCTCGGTGGCGGTGTTCGGCGGGATCGGGATCGGACCGATCATCGGTGAGGCACTGCTCGGAGACGACAACTTCGAGCGAGCGTTCGTCATCGCAGGTCTGTTTGCGTTCCTTGCGGCCGGGGTTGCGCTCTTCGCGCCCGCGAGAGTCGAGGCGGCCGAGGCGGCCGACGACTCGATCGCGTCTGCCGCTCCGGCTGAGGGTCGCCGGCGGATCATCCACCCTGCAGCGATCATGCCCGGCCTCGTGCTCGCGTCGGGCGTCGCCGCGTTCTCGTCGTTCGGGGCGTTCCTTCCCGACTATGCGCGCTCCGTTGGCCTGGCCACCTCCGGTGGGCTGTTCGCGGTGTATGCGCTCGTGTCCGTGCTCGTTCGCATCTTCGGCGCCACGCTGCCCGAGCGGCTGGGACCGCGTCGGGCCGTCACGATTGCGCTCAGCAATGTGCTCGTCGGGCTTGCGATCCTGGCGCTCGTTCCGACGATCCCGGCACTCTGGATCGCTGCCGCTTTCGTCGGATTCGGCATGGCGTTCAACTACCCGTCGCTCCTCGCGCTCACGGTCAATCGGGCGAGCGACAGCGACCGGGCCTGGGCCGTCAGCTCGTTCACCATGTTCTTCGAGGTCGGATCGGTCGTCGGCGGCCTGTTGATCGGGGCGTTCGCCCAGGCCGTGGGCAAACAGACCGGCTTCCTCGGCGGGGTGTTCTTCTGTGTGGTCGGCTTGTATCTCCTGCGGTATCGCCTCGTGCCGGCCGGCTCGCCCGACGCCGGGCCCACCTACGAGCAGAGTCCCGTGACGTACGCGCCCGTCGTCGGCGACTGATCGCGCCAACCCTGACGTTTGCGTTGCGTTCTGGGTGGGATGCCCCACCCAGAACGCAACGCAAACGTGGGTTGTTCGGCGGGTGCGGATGTGATGTCCGAATTCCGCCAGAGGTCCTCCCGATCTCGGGGCATGATGGTCCGGTGCCGCCACTCGACCCCGACCAGTGTTACGTCGCCGTGCAGAGCCGCGACCAGCGATTCGACGGCTGGTTCGTCACCGCGGTGCGCACGACCGGCATCTACTGCCGACCGAGTTGTCCGGCGATCACACCCAAGCGTTCGAACGTCGAGTTCCACCCCACCGCGGCTGCTGCACAGCAGCGCGGGTTCCGTGCCTGCAAGCGGTGTCGACCGGACGCCTCGCCGGGGTCGCCCGACTGGAACACCCGCCAGGACGTCGTCGCTCGGGCGATGCGACTGATCGCAGACGGTGTCGTCGAGCGTGAAGGTGTCGGTGGTCTCGCCCGTCGGCTCGGCTACAGCGAACGCCACCTGAATCGGGTGTTCACCGACGAACTCGGCGCCGGCCCGCTCGCGGTCGCCCGGGCGCAGCGAGCACACACTGCTCGGTTGCTCGTCGAAACGACATCGCTGCCGTTGACCGACGTCGCGTTCGCCGCCGGGTTCGGCAGCGTTCGCCAGTTCAACGACACGATCCGCGAGGTGTTCGCCACGTCGCCGACCGAACTCCGTGCGGCGCGCCGACGACCGCCAACGCCGAACGTCGAGCCGGCGACGATCGAGAGCCGCGTTGCGGTTGCCGTGCGTCTCCCGGTGCGCACACCCTTTGCTTCGAACGAGGTGATGTCGTTCATCGGCGAGCGGGCGATCCCCGGCATCGAGTCGTGGGATGGCGAGACCTATCAGCGATCGCTCGATCTCCCGGGCGGAATGGGTGTGGTCGCGCTCGTGGCCCACGACGACCACGTCGCTGCCCGGATCGAACTGTCGTCGTGGGGTGACCTCGGCGTCGCAGTGCAACGAGTCCGTCGGCTGCTCGATCTCGACAGCGACCCGTCCGCTGTCGATGCTGCGCTCGAAGCGGATCCCGCCATGGCTCAGCTCGTCGCCGCCGTACCCGGCCGTCGAGCACCGGCGAGCGTCGACCCGTACGAGACGGCGATCCGGGCCGTGATGGGCCAGCAGGTGTCGGTCGCCGGGGCGCGCACCGTCGCCGGTCGGATCGTGGCCGCCGTCGGCCGCACGTTCGGCGAGCCGGTCGGCGACATCACACGGGTGTTTCCCCGACCCGACGAACTCGCCGGCGCGCCCGATGCCGCGTTCTCGATGCCCGGCGCCCGGCGTGACACGATCCGGCGGCTGGCAGCCGCGGTCGCCGATGGCGATCTCGAGCTCGACGTCGGCACAGATCCCGCCGTCGCCCACCGGCAGCTGCTCGCGCTCAAGGGGATCGGCCCGTGGACGGCCGACTATGTCGTGATGCGGGGCCTCGGCCATCCCGACACGTTCCTCACCAACGACCTCGGCGTACGCCACGCGCTCGATCGGCTCGGCCTCGGTGTCGAGCCGGGGTCGAGATGGGCGCCTTGGCGTTCGTACGCCGTGCATCACCTCTGGGCGAGCCTCTCGGCACCTCCAATCGAACCCGCCACCCGAACGAAAGCAGAACGATGATGTCCGAACTCTTCAGCGCCGTGATCGACAGCCCCGTCGGGCCGCTCACCATCGTGGCGAGCGACGACGGCGTGCGAGCGATCCTGTGGCCCGGCGACGACCCGGCGCGGGTGCGACTCGACGCAACGACCGACCGACCGGATCACCCGGTGATCGCAACGGCCTCGGCCCAGCTCGCGGAGTACTTCGACGGCGACCGCACCGAATTCGACGTGTCCCTCGACGCGGTGGGAACCGACTTCCAGCAGGCCGCGTGGGACGCGTTGCGCACGATCCCGTACGGCACGACGGTCAGCTACGGCGAGCAGGCCCAGCGGATGGGCGACCGTCGCAAGGCTCGGGCGGTCGGCGCGGCCAATGGCCGCAACCCGATCTCGATCGTCGTCCCGTGTCACCGCGTGATCGGCGCGAACGGCGCCCTCACCGGATTTGCCGGAGGCACCGACACGAAGGCCTGGCTCCTCGCCCACGAACAACGCCACACGGCGTAGCCGGTCAGGCGCGATTGCGGGCGGCGGCCGACTGGGCCTTGCGGGCGCGGTCGGCTTCCTTCTTGGCGGCTTTCGCCTCGGCGCGCTTGGCCTTGATCGCGGCCTGCTCTTCGGGGGAGCGCTTCGAGGTGTCGATCAGCGGGGCGATCGTGACCTCTTCGGCCTTGGGCAGCGCCACGAGTTCGTCGGACTTCAGCAGGTCGCGGATGATCGCCGAGGCGGGTGCCTCTCCGGCCACGGTGGCGGCAAGCATGATGCGGGTGACCGCCACGCCGTGACGTTCGGCGATGCCGGGCAGCACGTCCTTGAGCTGGTCGGTCGACGGGTTGTCGGCGTGGTCGCCGAGCTCCTTGATGCAGTCGGCCAGGCACAGGTCGGAGATGATCGCTGCGATCGCCTCCATGTCGCCGTTGATGCGGCCGGCCTTGACCGCGGTGCGTACACCGTCGGGCGTCGCTGCCTCGACGAAGGAGTCGAGCCCCTCACGATGGTCGTCGTCGAGCGCCTCGATCGCCGTGGCGAGTTCGTCGTCGGTGGCGGCCTTGAAGGAGCGGTCGAGCAATCCGAGCGCCTGCATCCGGTTCTTCGTCTGATTCACGTCGTTCGACGCTATCTGGGTGGGTTGATGGAACAGGCCATCACGTAGGCGCCGGGCACACCGGGCAGCACCACCTGGGTCAGCTCACCATTCGTTGCCAGGTGGAGCTCGATCAGGTCGCCTTGGCCGAACGCGGGTCCGCACCAACCGTCGGGATCGGTCTGCTCGACGATGCCGACCTCCGACGGGAGGAACGTGCGCGATTCGCACGGTCGGCGAACGAGATGCACGAGCACGTTCTCCACCGGTGACTCGCGCACGTAGGTCACGCTGTGAGCGGTGGCATCGACCCAGCGCATCGAGCCGTTCCGGAGCGCTGCACTGTCTCGTCGGAGCTCGATCAGCGTGCGGAGGTCGTTCAGGAACCGCCCGTCGCCGTCGGTGTCCATCTCGTCGAGATCGGCGAGGCGCTCCCACGGGAACGGCACGCGGGTGGTGTCGATCGAGTCGCCTTCGCACCCGACCTCGACACCGGCGAACAACGTCGGCACACCTGGCATCGTCAGCAGCGCGGTCAATCCGATCATGTGGCGCACGAGATCCCCGCCGACGACGGTGCGGAACCGGGCGGTGTCGTGCGAATCGAGCATCGTCATCGACGCTTGCTGGGCGTCCCACGACACATTCGCGGACAGTTCGCGCATCGAATCGACGAGGCCGTGTCCGTCGAGATCGATCAGCTCGACCGCCGCCATCAACGACACCGGTCCGGGATCCTTGAGCCACGCCCACAGCGGACGTGTGAACCACTGGTACGCCATCACGCCGTGCCAACCCGTGCCGTCGAGGTCGTCGCCGGCGTCGTAGCAGTGCTCGGCGACGAGCCACCGACCGTCGTCGGCGTGCGCGTCCATGGTCGCTCGTGCGGCTCGGGCGACCGCGTGGTTGTCGTCGTTGGCACCGAACCGGGCGGAGGTGTTCGCACAATCGACGCGCCAGCCGTCGAGCTGGAACGGCGAGTTCAGATACTGCGCGACCACCGATCGGTCGCCGTCGTAGAAGCGTTCGCGCAGGGCTGCACCACGGTGGTCGAGTTTCGGCAGCGACCGCACTCCGTGCCACGCCACGTAGCCGAAGGGCTCGGCGTCGTCGAAGAAGTAGAACCCCCGCTCGACGGCGTCGGGATCGGCCGATGCCGCCTCGAACCAGTCGTGGTGCGCTCCGGTGTGGTTGAGCGTGATGTCGCCGATCACTCGGATGCCCCGCTCGTGCGCCGCCGACACGAGCGATGCCAGCGCATCGTCGCCGCCGAGCGCAGGGTCGACATGGTCGAACGTCGACGCGTCGTAGCGGTGCATCGACCCGGCAGGGAAGAACGGTGTGAGGTAGATCAGCGACACACCGAGATGAACGAGATGATCGAGGTGGGCCTCGACACCCGCCAGGTCGCCGCCGTACCAATGCCGCGCCCGGATACCCGGCGTGTCATCGACCGGCTCGTCCCACGCTCGTGGAATCGCCCAGTCGGGTGTCGGTCGAGCAGCGCCGGAGTTGGCGAATCGGTCGATGAAGATCTGGTAGCCGACCGTGCCGTCGAGCCACCCCGGCGGGGGAGTGGCACCCGGCGTGGTTCCCGGAGGCCCGGGCTCGGGGGACCAGGGCGTGGTTCCCGGAGGCCCGGGCTCGGGGGACCAGGCCGAGAGCCTGAAGTCGGCGTCGTCGGTGACGTCGCGGTGGAACACGCCTGCACCGTTCACCCAGCAGCGGCCGAGATCGCCACCGTCGAGCAGCCATCGGTACGACGTGACCGGGTTGTGCAGCAGCAGGTCGGCGCTCCACCAGGTTGCACCGTGCTCGTGGCGATCGACGATTGCCTCCACGATCGCCGGTTCGGCGTCGGGCGTCGACCGCAGCCGAACTCGGCTGGTGCCGCACGCTTCGGGCACCCGCAGCCGCACCCGCACGCTGGAGCCCAGGCACCGCTCCGGTGCGGTGACGTAGCTGGACGACCCGTCGTGGTGGGGTTCGTCGGCGAGGCGCCAGCCGTCGGGTCGGGTCATTCCTTGACGGCGCCGG
Source organism: Ilumatobacteraceae bacterium (assembly GCA_963828415.1). GTDB lineage: Bacteria > Actinomycetota > Acidimicrobiia > Acidimicrobiales > Ilumatobacteraceae > Sva-07. The sequence goes on along the minus strand of CAWHEI010000003.1, from coordinate 247,243 downwards.
ACGTGAGGCCGGAGACGATGAATCGCTGCAGGAACAGGAACAACAGCACGACGGGGATGGCGCCGATCAACGAGCCGGCAGCGAACGGGCCCCAGCGGTTGTCGAAGCCGGCGCGGACGTAGCCCGACAGGCCGACGGCGAGCGTCTTGTTGTCCTCGCCGAGCATGACGCTGGCGACGAGGAACTCCGCTTGGGTGGTGATGAACGACAGCAGCCCGATCACCGCCAGCACCGGGGTGGCGAGCGGCAGGATGATCTTGTAGAAGATCTGGAAGTGCGTGCAGCCGTCGATCTTGGCGGCCTCGTCGAGCGTGCCGGGGATCGTGTCGAAGAAGCCCTTGATCAGGTACGTGTTCACGCCGAGCGCGCCGCCGAGATAGATGAAGATCAGGCCCCACGACGACCCGAGCCCGATCGCCGGGAACAGCCCCTTGATGCGGGTCATGAACAAGAACAGCGCGACGACCGCCAGCAAGTTCGGGAACATCTGGATCAACAGCAGCGACAGCAGCCCGGGACGGCGGCCCTTGAACCGCAGCCGGCTGAACGCGAACGATGCCAGGGCGGCCATCGCGACGGTGAGCACGGAGGTGGTGACACCGATGAACATCGAATTGCGGAACCATGACCAGAACGGTGGGTGTCCGGGGTCGCTCATCAGCGCCCGGAAGTTGTCGAGCGTCGGATCCGTCGGGATCAGGCTCTGCGAGCTGAGGTTGCCGTCCGTGAACGCGGCCGAGATGACCCACATCACCGGGAACAGCGCGAACACCAGCGCCACCCACGCCACGATGTGGCGCCACCCGGTGGTGCGGAACACCTTGCCCATCGACGGCTTGTTGTATTCGAACGCCGGCGCCTCCGGCTCGTAGGCCTGCGTGACGGCGTTCATCGCATCTCCTCGAGTGAGCGGGTGGCGCGGAAGCTGAAGGCCGAGATCGTGGCCACGATCAGGAAGATCACGAGCGACACCGCAGCGGCGAAGCCGTAGTCGACGCCACCACCGCCGGCGAACGCGATCTTGTAGACGTACGAGATCAGGATGTCGGTGCGGCCCGCGTCACTGCCCGGCACCGGGGGACGGCCTTCGGTGAGCAGGTAGATGATGTTGAAGTTGTTGAAGTTGAACGCGAAGCTCGCCACGAGCAAGGGTCCGACCGCCACGAGCAGCAGCGGCAGGGTGATCAGCCGGAATGCCTTGAACCCGCCGGCTCCGTCGACCGCCGCAGCCTCGGTGAGGTCGGACGGGATGCTCTGCAGCGCTCCGGTGCACACGAGGAACATGTACGGGAACCCGAGCCAGGTGTTGACGAGCAGGATCGAGAAGTAGGGGAGCCATTGGCCGTCGAGCCACGCGAGGTTCGTCCCGAGCCAACGGTTGATCACGCCGAACTGCTGATTGAGCATGCCGCGCCACACGAGCGCGGTCATGAAGCTCGGGATGGCGTACGGGATGATGATCAGGCTGCGGTACCACTTGCGGCCGAACATCCGCTCGTCGTTGAACACGAGTGCGAGCAGCAGGCCGAGACCGAACGACAGGAGCACCGAGAACAACGAGAACAGGATCGTCCACACCAGCACGCGGAAGAACACGTTGCGGGTGTCGTTGTCGTTGATGAGGCGGTTGTAGTTGTCGAACCCGACCCCCGCCCGCCAGCCGGGCACGAGCGTGTCACCGTCCTCGCTGACGAACTGCCCGTTCTCGATCGTGTACGTCGTGTCGGTCGACGAGTCGAAGATCGTGTCGGTCTCGGGGTCGTAGACACGGGTCTGGGTCTTCGCGAACGCGGCGCCGAAGCCGTCGTTCACGATGTCGCCGCTCGGCCCCGGCACGATGAGAGCGGTGACCTCGTCGACGCGGTCATTGGCCTGGCCGGTGTTGAGGGCGACGTAGCCGTCGATGGTCTCGCGTCGGCCGTCCTCGATGATCTCCGACTCGTCGATGGGCGTGCGCCCGTCGGCGGTTCCGATGAACCGGTTGCCGTCGGGGTCGGTCAGGAGGAACACCAGCTCGCCGCCGGGGTTCCCTTCGGCGAGGATCTGCAGGTCGTAGCGGATCGACTCGGCGCCGGCGCTGATCGAGTTGGCCTCGATCCGCTCGATCGCCGTTTGCTTGTTCAGGTTGTTGCCGGTCCCGTAGTTCGTCGTGGAGATGTAGACCAGGTAGAAGATCGGATAGACGGCGAAGACCAGCAGGAACAGCGTGCCCGGCAGGAGGTACTTGGCCGGGATGAAGTGCCGCTTGGAGATGTAGACGACGTCGATGACGACGAGGGCCACGATCGCCGAGATGGCGAGCCCGTAGTCGGGCTTGTCGAACATCGTCGGCAGCGATGCGATCACCACCGCATTGAGCAAGCCGAGCAACAGGTACTTGACGATCAGCCCGAGCGAGGCCCCGTACCGGGGGCCCGTCGGCATCTGCAACGGCGGCATGCCGTCGTAGTAGCTCTCACGATCCGGCAGCGTTGCCGTGCCGCCACCGGACGCGCCGCCCCGAGAGGAGGAGGCCCCCGCGGTGGAGGACCCCTCCTCTCGGGGATCGGCGGTGTTCATTCGGTGATCAGCCTTCGGCGATCTTGTCGCGGATCTGGGTTGCGGCGTCGGTGAACGCCTGGGTCGGATCCGAGCCGGTGAAGATCAACGAGTAGGCATCGGTCCAGCTGTCCCAGACCGCCGACATCTCGGGGATGGCCGGGAGCGGGGTGCCGAGCTGGCCGGCAGCGCCGAAGCCCTGGATCAGCGGGTCGCTCGACACCTGGTCGTAGGCGCTGAGCATGGCCGGCGGGCGACCGCCGGCCTCGAACAGCGCGAGCTGCACTTCTTCGGTGCCGAGGTAGTCGACCATGAACGTGGTCGCCAGGTCGGGGTTCTCGCTGAACGCCGACTGCATGAAGCCCTGGACGCCGACGAACACCTCGGGGGTGCCGCCCGCCACCGGCGGGATCGGCTCGACGACGAAGTTGATGCCGGCATCGGTGAAGCCACCGACGGCCCACGGGCCGGTGATCGCGAACGGCGCCTTGCCGGTCGAGAACGACTCGTTCATGATGTCGTAGCTGACGTCCTTGGAGATCAGGCCCTCGTTGCTCCAGTCGGCGAACTTCTGGGCGGCAGCGAGGCCACCCTCGGAGTCGATGCCGACGTCGTCGGCGTTGTACGTGCCGTCGTCGTTCTGGCCGAACACGTAGCCACCGACCGCGCTGAACAGCGGGTAGTTGTGGTACGGATCAGCCGGGTCCTGCTGGACGGCGAGCGGCACATCGACGGTGCCGTCGGCCTGGAGCGCCAGTGCGGTCGCTTCGAGGTCTTCGAACGTCGCCGGGGCCTCGGGGACGAGGTCGACGTTGCGGACCAGCGCAATGTTCTCGATGGCGTACGGGACACCGTAGAGCGCACCGTCGTAGGTGAACGCCTCGATGGCGACCGGTGCGTACAGGTCGGCGTCGGGACCGAGGTCGATCGGAGCGATGACGCCGTTCGAGACGAGCTCGCCGAGCCAGTCGTGGGCGCCGGTGACGATGTCCGGGCCTTCACCGGCGGGGCCGGCGATGCTGAGCTGGTCACGGATCTGATCGAACGGGACTTCGACGACCTGGACGGTGACGCCCTCGGCCTCGGAGAACGCTTCGGCGATCGGCTCGAGCACGGGGCGCGAGTGTCGTCGGCCCAGATCACGAGATCGGCGTCGCCACGGGCGGGAGCCTGGTACTCGGTGGTCTCGGTGGTGGTTTCCTCAGGTGCCTCGGTGGTCTCCGTGGCGTCCGTCGTCTCCGAACCCTCGGTGGTCGCGGTGGCGTCGGTGTTCTCGGTGGATGATTCGCTCGTGTCGTCGCTACCGCATGCGGCGCCCACCAGGGCGGCTACGGCGGCGAAGGCGATCAAGCGGCGTGATGCGCGCATGGTGTCTCCCCCTCAGGAGGTGATGTGCCGACGAGTCGGCGAGGTGGTTGGTGGATTCACGGTGTTCGTGGTTCGCCCCTCGCCGCAGTCTTCACCGGTTGGGCGACGATTGACGAGCGGGAGGATCTCCGTCGTTCACATTACGGAAACTTCCCGTCGACTGCAAGAAATTTGCAATCATTCTTCCATTTCTTGCAGTCGACGCGTACAGTCCGGGAGATGCGGATCCGACTTCAGGACGTCTCGACGCTCGCCGGGGTCAGCGAGGCGACCGTCAGTCGGGTGATGAACGGCAAGGACGGCGTCCGCGCCTCCACTCGCGATCGTGTCCTGCACGTGCTCGCCGAACTCGGCTATGCGCCGGAGTCGCTGCGTTCGAACCCGCGCGTGGGTGTCATCGGGCTGATCGTGCCCGAGTTGGACAACCCGATCTTTCCCAAGTTCGTGCAGACGGTCGAAGCGCGTTTGCTCTCGAGCGGCTATCTGTGCGTGTTGTGCTGTGCGACCAGGGTGGGCGCCACCGAGGACGACTATCTCGACTCGCTGATCGCGCATCGGGTCGCCGGCGTGATCGTGGTGTCGGGACGTCACGCCGACACTCGCGCCGACCACGGGATCTACGACGAGATCACGCGCCGCGGCATCGGCCTGGTCACGATCAACGGCGCGATGGTGCCGGACGAATCCGGGGCGCTGGCGGTGCCGAGCGTGTCGACCGACGATCACGCAGCGACCGTGACGGCGTATCGCCATTTGAGCGAGCTGGGTCACGAACGCATCGGGCTGCTGATCGGCCCCACCTGCTACACCCCGGTGCAGCGCAAGCTGGCGGGCTTCATCGATGCCGCACGTGAGGCTGGAGCGACGGGGAATCTCGACGATCGGGTGATCGAGACCATCTTCACCCTCGACGGCGGGTTCACCGGGGCGCAGCGTCTGCTCGACCTGGGCATCACCGGCATCGTTGCCGCGAGCGACATGATGGCGCTCGGCGCGATTCGGGCGGTCCGAGAGCGCGGCCTCGCGGTTCCGGCGGACGTGTCGATCGTCGGCTTCGACGACACCGAACTGATGCGCTTCACCGACCCGCCGCTCACGACCGTGCATCAGCCGGTCAGTCGTATCGTCGACCACGCGGTCGACATCCTGTTCGCCCAGCTCGAGGGACAACCGTTCGAACGCGCCGAACGACTGCTGCCCGGTGAGCTGATCGTTCGCGGCACGACCGCACGGGTTCCATCACTCGCCGCATCGGGCTCGTCGGGGCAACGCGAGCACGGTTTGAGCTAACGTCTGCGTTCACGTGGTCGAGGGGGACCGCGCTCAGCGATGCTCCGCACGGCGGGGCCCCAGGAGGAAAATTCGTCATGGCAACAGTCCAGCTCGCCGGCATCAACAAGGTCTACGAGAACGGCTATCACGCGATTCACGATCTGGATCTCGAGATCGCCGACAAGGAGTTCCTGGTGCTCGTCGGCCCGTCGGGCTGCGGCAAGTCGACCGCACTGCGCATGATTGCCGGCCTCGAGACCATCTCAGGCGGCACGATGATGATCGGCGAGAAGGTCGTCAACGACGTCGAGCCGAAGGACCGTGACATCGCCATGGTCTTCCAGAACTACGCGCTGTATCCGCACATGAGCGTGTACGACAACATCGGCTTCGCCCTCAAGTTGGCGAAGGTTCCGAAGGAGGAGATCGACACTCGCGTGCGCAAGGCCGCGGCGATTCTCGAACTCGAGGACAACCTCGACCGCAAGCCCGGGCAGCTGTCGGGTGGGCAGCGTCAGCGCGTGGCGATGGGCCGGGCGATCGTGCGCCAGCCGGCTGCGTTCCTGATGGACGAACCGTTGTCGAACCTCGACGCGAAGCTGCGCGTGCAGATGCGCGCCGAGATCGCCGCATTGCAGCGCGAACTCGCCGTCACCACCGTCTACGTCACCCACGACCAGATCGAGGCGATGACGATGGGCGATCGTGTGGCGGTGCTCAAGGACGGCTACCTCCAGCAGGTCGACACTCCGCAGAACCTCTACGACCACCCGGTCAACGTGTTCGTCGCCGCGTTCATCGGCTCACCGTCGATGAACCTCTTCGAAGGACAGGTGCAGTTGTCCGGCGACGCAGGCACGCTGCGGCTCGGTTCGCACGTGGTCGCATTGGCACCGGAATGTCTCGTCAAGCACCCGAAGCTGCGTGACTTCGACGGCCGCACGGTGATCGTCGGCATCCGCCCGGAGGACTACGAGGACGCCGAACTCGCGCCCGACGTTCCCCAGTCGCAATGGATCACCTCGAAGGTCACGCTGCTCGAGTCGCTCGGGTCGGAGATCATGGCGCACTTCCACGTCGACGCCCCGACGGTCGACTCCGGTGACCCCGACGCCATCGAGGAGAAGGCCGGCGCGGGCCAGGCCAATGCGGTGGGACGCTTCAATCCCCGCTCCCGCGCGCGGATGGGCGATGAGATCCAGATCGCGATCTCCACCGAGAACATGCACTTCTTCGATCCCGACACTCGACAGACGATCGAGGCCTGACCGCCGGTCACGCCCGCAGGATCACCAGTGTGGCCGCGCACGCGGCCGCCCAGATCAAGGCGCTGATCAACGCTGGTCGTGGCCCGATCCTGCGAAGCGTGGGAGCGTGCACCGACACACCGATGGCGAACAGGGCCGCCGTGAACAGGACCTTCTCGACATCTGCCGCCAGCGCTGCGAACCGGTCGGGGATCACGCCGGTCGAACTGATGATGCTCGCCACGATGAACAGCGCGAGGAAGCCGGGCACCAACGTGCGCACTCGATGGACAACGCCCGGCTGCTCGGCCTCGGGTGGCTGTTGGGGTGCGAGGCTGCTGCGGGCCAGGACCGTCAGCACCGGCACGAGGAGCAGTACCCGCACGAGTTTGACGGGCACGGCGGCGGTGAGCGCCACGTCGCCGACGGTCGTCGACGCCGCCACCACCTGGCCGACGTCGTGGACCATCATCCCGATCCAGATGCCGAGATCGCGATCGCCCAGGCCGACCCACGAACCGACGGCGGGAAGCGCGAACGTGGCGACGGTGCCGATCAGGGTGACCGTGGCGATGGCGTAGGCCGTCTCCTCGTCGGACGATTCGATCGTGGTTCCAGCGGCGGCGACTGCCGACGCACCGCAGATCGCCGAGCCGACGCCGAGCAGTGTGGCGAGTTCGCGCCCGACCGCGGTGCGGCGGCCGATCCAGACGGTTGCCGCCAGTACCGACACCGACACCACGACCGCCATGATCAGCGTGGCCGCTCCCAACCCGGCGATCTCGTCGAGCGTGATCCTGAAGCCGAGCAGCACGACGCCGGTGCGCAGCGCGAAGCGGCCGATCCGGGGGACGGGACTCGATTCGTCGAGATGGACGAACGGTGATGCGAGGAGCCCGAGGAGCATGGCGACCGCTATCGGCGACGGCGCCCGATCGAGCTCACCGATCGCGGTGGCAGCAATCGTGCCCGCGGCGATCAGGCCGAGCGCTCGCCAGATTCGCACGTTTCGGGCCCTGAGCGTCGTCTCGCTCAGGGCGTCCAGCGCGGCTTGAGCGCGGCGTGGTCGAGGCGTGGCAGCACGTGCTCGGCGACCAGGTCGCATTCGGCGATGTGGGTGTAGCCGGACAGGATGAACGCGCCGATGCCGGCGTCCTGGTAGGCGCGCAGCTTGGCGACCACTTGATCGGGGTCGCCGACGATGGCCGCGCCAGCGCCGCTACGTGCTCGCCCGACGCCGGTCCACAGCGCCTCCTCGACGAACCCGTCGTCGGCCGCCGATTCGCGCAGCGAGGCCTGGCGCTGCACGCCGACCGAGGCCGCATCGAGCGACTTGTTGCGGATGGCGTCGCCGGTGTCGGCGTCGAGGCGCGAGACGAGCCGCTCGGCCGCGGCGCGAGCTTCGGCCTCGGTCTCGCGGACGATCATGTGGGCGCGTAGGCCGTACACGAGCGACCGGTCGTAGCGGTCTGCTGCCAGGGCGGTCATCTCGTCGACGGTGGTGGCGACGTTGGCGACGGTGTCGGGCCACGTGAGGAACACGTCGGCTTCGGCGGCGGCGACGTCCTTCGCGGCCGGGGAGAAACCGCCGAAGTACATCGGTGGACACGTCCCCGACACGGTCGACGCTCGTGGCGGGTCGAGGGTGAGTTCGACGAACTCGCCGTGCACGTCGATCGACTCACCGTTGAGCAGCTGGCGCAGCGTCTGCATCCATTCACGGGTGCGCTGGTAGCGCGGCGACGACTCCAACTCCTCGCCGGGAATGTCGGAGGAGATGATGTTGATGCACAGACGGCCGGCTGCGAACTGGTCGATCGATGCGAGCTGCCGTGCGAGTTGCGGCAACCACATCTCGCCCATCCGCACGGCCAGCAGCAGGTTGATCTGCTCGGTGTGCGTGGCGATCGCTGCGGCGAATGCCGTCGAGTCGATGCCGAGCGTGTATCCGGACGGCAGCAAGACGTTGTCGAAGCCATTGCGGTCGGCGGTGCGCACGATGTCGGAGCAGTGCTCCCAACTGCTCGCCAAGGTCGGGTCGGGCACGCCGAGGAACTCGTAGTCGTCGTCGCACAGGGCGCTGAACCACGAGATCTCGGGAACGTCGGGTCGGTCGATGCTGCTCATGGCAGGGGGACTCCTTCCGAAGCCTGGATGATGGCGTACACGTCGGAGCGGGTGAGCTCGACGTCGAGTGCGGCGGTGGTGCCGCTGATCCGTTCGGGGTTCTGCGAGCCGACGATCGCCACCGGTGCCGCAGGGTGTGCCAGCACGAAGGCGATCGCGAGCGTGGCCCGATCGACGCCCTCACGCTCGGCGAGGCGATCGAGCACCTCGAGGAGTTCGGGTCGGACGTCGTCGCCGGTGGCCAGGCGTCCGCCGCCGAGTGGGCTCCAGACGAGCGGCACCGTGCCGGCGCCCATGCAGGCGTCGAACGTGCCGTCGCGCATCGGGTCGAGGTGCAGCGCGGAGAACTCGGGCTGGTTCGACACGATCGGGAACGGGAGGTGCGCGGCGAGTGCGGCGACCTGCGCCGGTGTGTGGTTCGACACGCCGACCTCGCGGATCTTGCCCTCGTCGCGCAACGCGCTGAGCGTGGCGGCGACGTCGGACGGGTGGGCGAGGAGGTCCGGGCGGTGGATCTGGTAGAGGTCGATCACCTCGACGTTCATTCGGCGCAACGATGCCTCGCAGGCCGAGCGCAGGTACGTCGGCGACGAGTCGTACGGGATCGGTGGCATGATCCCGCCCTTGGTGGCCAGCACCATCCGCTCACGCAGTCCGGGTGCGACCGCCAGCACGCTGCCGAGGATCTCCTCGACTCGTCCGAAGCCGGTCCCGCCCCAGTCGAACCCGTACACGTCGGCGTTGTCGACGAGGTTCATGCCGGCGTCGAGGGCGGTCTCCAGCAGTCCCTGCGCCGCCACGACGTCGGGATTCGTGTAACGCCACAGGCCGAACGACAGCGGCCCGACGGGCGGCAACGATCCCAGCGTGCGGGGTTCACGATTGACGAGGCTCATGCGGCCAACCTAGTGCTCGGCGCTGGGAGCCTCGGCGGGCCGCCCAGCGTCAGCCCTTCACCGAGCCGGCCAGCAGGCCGCGCACGAAGTACCGCTGCAGCGCGAAGAACACCACGATCGGCACGAACGCCTGGACGAAGCCTGCGGCCGGCAGGAGGTGTTCGTTGCGGCCGAAGTCGCCGGCGAGGTTGGCGATGCGGATCGTCGTGGGTGTGGCGTCGGGGTTCGACCCCGCCATCGTGTTCGCGATCAGGTAATCGTTCCACGTCCAGAGGAACTGGAAGATCGCGAACGCAGCAAGCGCGGGCACCGACAGCGGCAGGATCAACCGCCAGAAGATCGTGAAGTGGTCGGCGCCGTCGATGCGTGCGGCCTCGAACAGGTCCTTGGGAAGCTGCGAGATGTAGTTGTGCAGCAGGAAGATGGCGAATGGCAGGGCAAAGCCGGCATGGGTCAGCCACACCGCTGTCGTCGTGCCTGCCAGGTCGAAGTCGGGGATCAGCGTGATCGTCTTGTCGATCAGCGGGAACGTCAGGTGGGCGCCACCGACGTACAGCTGCAGCAGCGGGATGAGCGCCACCTGCAGCGGGATCGCGAGCAGCGACACCGTGGCGATGAACAACCACTTGCGACCCTTGAAGTCGATCCAGGCAAAGGCATAGGCCGCGAACGCCGCCATCGCGATCGGAATGATCGTGGCCGGGATGGCGATTGCGAACGAGTTGAGCAGCGAGTCGGTCAGCGATGCTGTGGCGGATGCGCTGAGGACCGTCTCGTAGTTCTCGAGCGTGAACTGGCTCGGCTCCTGGAACACGGTCCACCAGCCCGACGACGCGTTGCAGGTCGCGAGGTCGGAACGAGTTGACGAACAACCCGATGGTGGGGATGCTCCAGATGATCACGATCAGCCACAGAACCCACGCCGGGATACCGCGCAGCAGGCCGTAGATGCGCCCGCCCACGCCCGGCTTCTGACCGTGTTCGTCGCCCATCACATCGTGGGCGGACACGCCGTGGATCGGATCGAAGGAGCTGTTGGGATCGGCGATGATCGGTGTGTTCATCTCAGCTCTCCTGCTGTGTGCGGCGGATGTTGAGGTACATGACCGGCAAGACGGCGATGAACAGGATCACCGCAAGAGCGGCACCTCGTCCGATGTCGAAGTTGCTGAAGGCTCGCTGGTACATGTCGTTGGCGAGCACCTGGCTGCCGAACTGGCCATTCGTGGTGACCTTCACGATGTCGAACACCTTCATCACCAGCACGATGAGGGTGGTGACCACGACGCCGATCGTGGTGGCGATCTGTGGCAGCGTGACCCTCCAGAAGATCTGCGACGTGGTTGCCCCGTCGATTCGGGCGGCCTCGATCAGTTCGTCGGGCACCGCCTTGATCGCTGCGGACAGGATGACCATCGAGAAGCCGACCTGGATCCAGATCAGGATCACCATCAGCCAGAAGCTGTTGTAGGGGATCTCCTGGAGGAAGAAGACGGTCTCCGGCACGATCTCGCCGCTCGCCGTCGTCGTGTAGCCGCCGACACCGGAACCGATGTAGCGGAAGAAGAACCAGCCGACGAAGATTGCGAGCACACCAGGCACGACCGCCTTCGCGTACTGCTGGCGGACGAAGTATCGAGCCACGACGATGATCAGCGACACCAGCAGGACGCCGGCGAGTACGGCGACGATGATCGTCGGCCAACCGCTGCCGGTGCTGAGCCTGCCGAGGCCCACCCAGACCGCGTTGAGCACACCGGTTTGGTTCTGGCTGACGTCGCGCGACTGGTACATGAAGCGCCAGATGATCGCCGCCCCGACGAGCGAGATGGCCATCGGCATGAAGATGATCGACTTGGCGAACTTCTCGCCGCGTCGGTTGTCGGCGAGCACGGCAACGGCGAGGCCGAGAGCGGTCGAGGCGCACGTGACCGTGACGACCCACCACAGGTTGTTGACGATGGTGCCGCGCAGCGCAGTGAAGAGCGCGAACGCGAGCAGGAGCCCGCCGACGATCAGCGGCGCCGCGGTGGGATTGCCGAGTTCGACGGCCCGTCCGGTCTGACGCTTCATCCGGATGCCCGTGAAGAGCGCCACGATCAGCAGGAACATCCCGATGAAGAAGAGGCGGCTCGTGAAGAAGTTGGAGAAGCCCGAGGCGTCCCATGTGTTCGGGTCGGAGAACGTCGCTTGGTAGTTCTCGAGGCCGACCCATGCGTCGCCGCTGCGGTCGAACAACGACAGGTACATCGTGCGCAGCGTCGGCACGACGAGCGTGACGAAGATGAACAGCAGCGCCGGTCCGAGGAAGATGACCGCACGCGAGCTGTTGTCGATGCTGGCGCGCTTGGCCGGGGAGGGGTTCGTGGCGCGGCCGAGGCGCACGCCGATCAGCGTGAACGGGACGACCGTGGCGATGATCGACTCGACGACCGAGCCGCCACCGAGGTCGCTGGCCAGCCACGCGCCCCAGATCCAGCCGATTGCACCACCGAGGATGGCGCCGTTGAGCAGGTGGCCGTGGAAGAGTCGGGCGAGCACCACGCCGACGACGACCCAGCCGACGACGAAGCCGACGAGCGGTCCGATCTCGATGCTCGGCCAGTAGTCCGAGCGCATCAAGGCTCCGATACCGGCACCGAGCGCGGCGCCGGACGCGGTGCCGATCATCATTCGACGACGAGGGTCGTCGGTGATGGCGAGAGCGAATCCGACCGCTGCACAGACGGCGCCGATCGCGATCGGCAGCCACACCCATCGCAGAAAGCTCCCGCCCGATCCGATGGTCAACTGGTTGCCGGAGAGCACGACGCCGATCAGGAAACCGACGGTGCCGAATGCCAGGGTGCTGAAGCGTGTCCAGCGGTATCTGACCTGGTTGAACAGTAGGTTGAGCGCAACCCACAGTCCGCCGAACACGCCGACGGCGACGACGACGGTGACGAGTGTCGAGATGATCTTCCCCATGAACCATTACCCCCTGGACGCCCTCGGTCCGTGTACGGAAAAACGAAACGGGGCACCGGCACCATAGTGCCGGTGCCCCGGATCGAAGATCACCGTGCGGTGATCACTTCATTGTTGTTCAGCTCGGCCATGACGCTTCGATGGCGTCGGCTGCTTCCTGTGCGGTGATCGCACCGGTCACTGCCGAGGTGCCCTCGGACCAGAACGTGCCGGCGCCGACGTCGGCGGGCATCAGGTCAGAGGCGTCGAAGCGGACGATCGCCGAAGTCGCCAGGATGTCGAGGAACGACTGCTCCAGCGGCTGGTACACCGACGGGTCCTGGCCCTTGGCTGCGGACAGGAAGCCCGACAGCGCTGCGCCGCCACCCTTGAGTGCGGCCTGCGCTTGCTGACGAGCCTCGGCGTACTCCGGGGTCGACATGTACTCGAGCAACGCCATGGTGGCCGGGTCATCGTTGAACCCGGCGGCGAGCGTGCCCGCACCGAGGACCGGCCTGTCGCCGTTGATGTCCGGGAAGTAGAAGACGTCGACCGCTCCCTCGGAGCCGTCGGCGTAGGCCGTGCCTTCGGGGAAGAATGCCGAGTAGAACGACGCCTGACGGTGCATGAAGCACTCGCCGTCGACGAGCGGCTGGCCATTGTCCTGGAACGCTGTGGCGGCGATGTTGCCACCGCTGGAGTAGACGTTCTCATCGGCCCACAGGTCGAGGACGGTCTGCATCGACTCCACGATCTGTGGGTCGTTGAACGGAATGTCGTGGTTGACCCACTGGTCGTAGACGTCGGCGCCGTGCTGACGCAGGACCATGTCCTCCACCCAGTCGGTGAAGGTCCAGCCGGTCGCCTGGCCGGACTCGATACCGACGCAGAGCGCCTTCGGGCCGCCGTCGGCGGTCATCTGATCGACGAGTGCAGTGAACTCGTCGAAGGTCTCGGGTACTTCGTACCCGGCGGCCTCGAATGCTGCTGGCTGGTACCAGACGAGCGACTTGAGGTCGGCCTTGACGGGCACGCCGTACTGGGTGCCGTCGACGGTTCCGAACGCGTTCCACGACTCGTCCCAGTTCTCCTGGGCGGCGGCAGCGGCTGCGTCACTCAACGCAACGACGTTGCCGGCGCGAGCGAAGTCGGCGAGCTTGCCCGGCTGCGGGAAGATCGAGATGTCGGGCGGGTTGCCACCCTGCACCTGCGTGTTGATGTTGGCTTCCCAGTCGGCGTCACCGGTGTAGGTGACTTCGACGCCGTTCTCCTCGCCCCACGCGCCCAGGACTTCCTGGATCGATCCGGCTTCGGATTCGTCGCGTTCGGGCCCGGTCACGGTGATGGTCGCACCGGCGAAGTCTTCGCCGCCGCCGCCGCCGTCGGTTGTTTCGCTTCCGGTGTCGCTTCCCGAGCTGTCGTCATCGCTGCCGCACGCGGCGGCGACGAGTGTGAGCGCAATCGGGAACGCAGCCAGCTTCAGCCAGCGCTTGTTCATGTGGGTCCTCCCCCTCAATTGGTGGTACGCCGAAACATTCCGGCAATGTAAACGCTTTCACACCGACGCCCTCAGGTCAAGTGCATCGCGACGTTTCGCGCCGACGTCGTCGGGTCGTGGTCAACGCGGCGGGCCGGTCGTCGAGCGAAGGACGAGCTCGACCGGCGAGATCGTCGGCCGCGACGGGACCTCCTCCCGGCGCAATGCAGAGAGGAGCGATCGGGCTGCCACCGCACCTTGCGACGCGACGAGTTGGCGAATCGTCGACAGGCCGACCACTCGTGCGAACTCGTGATCGTCGACGCCGATCACGGAGATGTCGATGCCCGCCACGAGGTTGCGGGCATCGAGCTCCAACAATGCGCCGAAGGCCATCTCGTCGGACATCGCGAAGACGGCCGTCGGTGGCTCAGCAGTGTCGAGCAGCGACGCCATCGCCTCCTGGCCGCCGTCGATGCTGAAGTTCCCGCCTGCCACGAGCGTGGGATCCAGCGTGATGTCGACCGATTCCAGCTCGTCGACGAACCCGCGCTCGCGGAGCTTGGGGACCTCGAAGTTCAGCGGGTCGTCGCCGCTGCCGCTGATCAGGCCGATGCGTCGGTGTCCCAGTTCGACGAGGATCCGAGCGGCCATCGTGCCCACGCCGACGTCGTCGACGAACACCGAAGGTGCTCCGGAAACGTGGGTGCCGACCGTCGACAGCGCGACGCCGCGTTCGCGAAGTGAGCGAGCCTGCTCGTCGGTCGCGGGGATGTTCACGAGGACGATGCCGTCGGTGCGGCGTTCGATCCGGTAGGAGTCGTCGAGGATCCGGGCGCACTCCTGGAGGTCGCCGACCCCGGTGACCAGGAAGTCGTAGCCCGCTTCGTTGCACACGGCCTCGGCGCCGGCGACGACCGTGGAGAAGTACCAACTTGCGAGGTGGGGAACCACCACGATGATGGTGCGCGTGTGGCCCGCCGCCAGCCGAGACGCGATCGGGTCGGGCTGGTAGTCGAGTTCCAGCGCGACCGCATGGACTCGGGCGCTCGTCGACGCAGCCACGTTCGGCAGTCCCCGCAGTGCTCGGCTGACGGTCGCCACCGACACGTTGGCGCCTTGGGCGACGTCCTCGATGCGGGCGCGCCGGGCGCGACGGGGGGCCTCGTCGGTCATGACGTCGTCTCGGTGGCTCTCATGTGTGCGGTCTCCCCGGTGTGGCCGCTCGGTGGCCCGGCGACCTGGTGCCGAGTACTGTAAGCGTTTTCACAACCGCGATGCCCGACGAAGTTCCCGGATGCCGGCGTCTCGGTTCGAACCAGGGGTGGTGGCATGCCAATCGATGACGAGCTTTCGACGACGACCGAATGGTGGCGCGAGGCCGTCGTGTACCAGATCTACGTGCGGTCGTTCGCCGATGGCAACGCCGACGGAACCGGCGACATCGCCGGCATGCAGTCGCGCCTCGGGTACCTCCGCGATCTCGGTGTCGATGCCGTCTGGATCAACCCGTGGTACCGCTCGCCGCTGCGCGATGGTGGCTACGACGTCGCCGAGTACCGCGAGATCAACGAGGCGTTCGGCACGACAGCGGAGGCGGAAGCATTCATCACCGCTGCGGCCGACCACAGCATCCGCGTGATCGTCGACCTCGTCCCGAACCACACCTCCTCCGACCACGCCTGGTTCGTCGAGGCGCTCGCGTCGCCACCCGGTTCCGACGCCCGCGCTCGATACCACTTCCTCGACGGGCGCGGCCCCGAGGGCAGTGAACCGCCGAACGACTGGCAGTCCGTGTTCGGCGGTCCCGCGTGGACGCGCGTCCCCGACGGTCAGTGGTATCTGCATCTCTTCGACGAGAGCCAGCCTGACGTGAACTGGAATCACGTAGACGTCGGCGACGAGTTCGACGCCGTGATGCGATTCTGGCTCGATCGTGGTGCCGCCGGTTTCCGGATGGACGTGGCACATGCGCTCACCAAGGCCCCGGGTTACCCCGATGCCGGCCTGGACGTCAACGACGGCAAGGCCACGACCGACGCCGTTCCGTACCTCGATCGCGACGACCTGCACCCCATCGTGCGGCGCTGGCGGCGCGTGCTCGACGAGTACGACGGTCGCATGATGGTCGCCGAGGCGTGGGTCGCCGCCGAGCGGCGCCCGCTGTACCTGCGTTCCGACGAGTACCACCAGGCGTTCGACTTCGACCTGTTGTCGGCACCGTGGGACGCCAAGCAGTTCACCACGATCATCGACGACAGCCTGCGAGCGGCCAACGCCGTGGGCTCGAACTCCACCTGGGTCCTGTCGAACCACGACGTGGTGCGTCATGCCACGCGCTACGGCCTGCCTGCCGGTGTCGAGCCCGGACTCTGGCTGCTCGATGGACCACATGACCTGCTCGACGCGGAGCGCGGGTTGCGTCGAGCGCGAGCCGCGGCGCTGCTCACGCTCGCACTTCCCGGCTCGGTGTATGTGTACCAGGGCGACGAACTCGGCCTGCCCGAGGCGTGGCAACTTCCGCTCGACGTGCTGCAGGATCCGATCTGGCATGACTCCGGTCACCAGGTCAAGGGTCGAGACGGGTGCCGCGTGCCGATCCCGTGGGAACCGACCGGCCCGTCGCTCGGTTTCGGTGAGACGGGCAGCTGGTTGCCGCAGCCGCCGGAGTACGCCGGTCTCGCCGCGAGCGTCCAGGAGCACGATCCGGAGTCGACCCTGCAGCTCTACCGTCACGCGATGGCGATCCGGCGCGAGCGGGCGGGCGCCGAGGGGGCCATCACCTGGCTCGACCTCGGCGCCGACGTGGTCGGCTTCGAACGGTCCGACGGCATGCGCTGCGTCGTCAACATGGGCGACGAGTCGATCGCCCTGCCCGACGGCGACGTCGTGCTCGCTTCCCAACCGATCGAGGCCGATCGGCTTGCGCCCGACGTCGCCGTGTGGATCGCCTGATCTGCGGACCCCATGGAGATCGTCACCAAGCAGGGCCACCCGGACTTCCTCGATCTTCCCTGGGAGCAGCCGCTCATCGAATGGGCCGATCCTCGACTGGTCAAGATGGCCCACGGGATCAGTCGGCACATCGTTCGCTTCGTCCGGTTCGACGACCGGGTCTACGCGCTCAAGGCGACGGGCGTGGTGGCGGCCCAGCGGGAGTACCGGGTGTTGCGCGAGTTGCGTGACGATCATCTGCCCGTCGTCGAGCCGGTCGGTGTGGTCGCCGACGCTCCCGAGATCGGCGATGCCGTCCTGATCACTCGGTACCTCGACTACTCGTTGCCCTACTGGTATCTGCTCGGACGAGGCGACACGACGCTTGCTGATCGGCTCACCGACGCCGGCGTCGTGCTGCTGGTGCGACTGCATCTCGAGGGCGTGTTCTGGGGCGACTGCTCGTTGTCGAACATCCTGTGGCGGCGTGACGCGGGCGAGATGATGGCGTACCTCGTCGACGCCGAGACGACGGAACGTCACGCGACGATCAGCGATCGCATGCGCACCTACGACCTCGAGATCGCGGTCGAGAACATCGCCGGCGGGCTGTTCGAGTTGCAGGCCAGCGGCCGGATCGGCGATGACGTCGATCCGGTGGCAATCGCCGAGAGCCTTCGCCGTCGATACGAGGAACTCTGGAGCGAACTGACGCGGGTCGACGAGTTCGACCTCGATGAGCGCTGGAAGATCGAACAACGCGTCCGCCGAATCAACGAACTCGGATTCGACGTCGAGGAACTGTCGATCAGTCGCGACGGCCGGACGCTGGCGATCAAGCCGGTGCTGATCGAAGAAGGTCACCACGCACGCGAGCTCCGGCGCCGAACCGGCCTCGACGTGCAGGAGAACCAGGCGCGCCGTCTGCTCTCGGACATCGATCAGCACCGAGCGTGGCTGGAACGACGTGAGGGGCACTCGATTCCACGTGCGGTGGCGACGGCGCGGTGGCTGGCCGAGGTGTACCAGCCCACCATCGATTCGATTCCCGACGATCTCCGGTCGCATCTCGAGCCGGCCGAGGTGTTCCACCAGTTGCTCGAACACCGTTATCTGATGGCCGAGCGTCGTGGGGCCGAGGTGCGAACGAGTGAGGCGCTCGCCGACTACGTGGCCGCCGTGCTGGCGCTCACCCCGGCAGAGCGCCAGTTGCGCCTCGACACCGGAAGCATCCCCCGGATCGAGTTCGATCCGTCATCGGCTACCTTCGACGTGTGAACCGCATTGAGCGTGCCCGACGTGCGATCGGGTTGATCGATCTCACCGACCTGTCCGACGACCACGCGCCCGACGGCATCGACGAGCTGTGTCGGCGTGCCCGCGAACACGGCACCGCAGCGGTGTGCGTGTGGCCCGAGTACGTCGCTCGCTGTGTCGAGCTCCTCGCCGGGTCGGGTGTCCGTGTGGCCACCGTCGTCAACTTCCCGTCCGGCGATGAGCCGGTCGACGAGGTGATCACCATGACGCGGACGGCACTGGCCGACGGCGCCGACGACATCGATCTCGTGTTGCCGTATCGGGCGTTCCTCGATGGCGACGCCGACCGAGCCGGGGAGATGGTCGCAGCGATCTCGGCGATGGTCGAATCGCCGAAGCTGCTCAAGGTGATCCTCGAGTCGGGCGCCTATCCCGGCGCCGATTCGGTTGGTTCAGCGGCCCATCTGGCGATCGCGAACGGGGCCGACTTCGTGAAGACGTCGACCGGCAAGATCGCCGAAGGCGCCTCGCTGGAAGCTGCCCGAGCGATGCTCGACGAGATCGCGGTGGCCGCCGACGATGGTCGCACGGTGGGCCTCAAGCCGTCGGGCGGCATTCGCAGTTTCGATGACGCCATGGCGTACCTCGACCTCGCCGACGGCGTGATGGGGGAGGGGTGGGCGACGGCGGCCACGTTCCGGTACGGGGCGAGCGGCGTCCTCGACGCCCTGCTCGCCGAACTCGACGGCACCGCCCCGCCGGCACCCACCAGTTCCTACTGACGTCCAAGGCGTGCCGGGGCGTCAGGGGATTGGGAACCACTGGCGTGCCGCCACCTGCGGAGTCGCCCATCGATGAGCGAAGCGACCGGATACGGCGGTTTGGCTCATCGCAACCTGCGAGAGTCGCCCACCGATGAGCGAGCCGACCGGATACGGCGGTTTGGCTCATCGCAACCTGCGAGAGTCGCCCACCGATGAGCGAGCCGACCGGATACGGCGGTTTGGCTCATCGCAACCCCCATTTCCCGACACGGCACCGGCGCCCAATCCGCTGAGTCACGAGGCGCATCTCGTACGCTGGCGTCACCGGTAGCCTCTGGGCTCCCTGCCCTCGTAGCTCAGGGGATAGAGCATCGGCCTCCGGAGCCGTGTGCGCAGGTTCGAATCCTGCCGAGGGCGCTGCTGGTCGTGCGTTCTGACCAGGGGAAATTCCCTGGTCAGCGTGTGGCGCCACCGACCCAGCCTTCAGGCGGGTGTGTCCGGGATCGGACGTGTCCGGTCCTGGTCCTTCAGTGCGATCGAGTCGTAGAGCGACGCCAGTGCGGCCTCGACGGATTGGCGTTCGTCACCGCGGACGCCGGTCGCTTCGAGGAGCACAGGCCCGAACACGGCGAAGCACAGTTGAAGTGAGGTCATGGCGATCGCTCGGGCCTTGGCCTCGGCGGTCGACTCGTCGCCGCCGGGCTCCATGCGTGAAGCGACGGCTGCGACCACGGCGGCGCCGAGCGGGAAGTCGCCGTCGACCGCCACAGCATCTGCGTCGTGCAGGTGCCAGCGGACGAGTGCTTTGAGGTACGGATCGCTTGCCATGAGCAACGGCATCGACGTGACGTCACCGTGGGCGGCGACGAAGTCGTCGCGAAGCGCTCGAAGCCCCGCGAGTAGGGCGGCGTCCTTGCCACCGAAGTAGTGGTGGACGAGTCCGTAGTTCACGTCAGCTGCGACGGCGAGATCGCGTCCCGCGATCGTGCCCGGAGCGCAGTCCGGCAGCAATCGCTTTGCCGCCTCGATGAGTGCGTCTCTCGCGGTGCCAGGGCGGTGCCTGACAGCTTCGTCGTCGCCGATACCGGAACCCATTGACAAAGATTAGCCATAAGGCTAATCTTTGTCCAGCATTCACTTTCGACAAGGAGCAACGCGTGGGCGATCAAGTGGCGAGCTGGGCGAACGACTACGACATCTTCGATCCGGCCTACGTCGACGACCCGTTTGCGATCTGGGACGACCTCAGGGAACATTGCCCGGTCGCCCACACCGAGCGGTGGGGCGGTTCGTGGTTGCCGACGACGTACGCCGACGTCACGGCGATAGCCCGCGACGTCGAGCACTTCAGTTCACGCAACGTCGGCGTCGTTCCACCACCCGACGACGAGGACGGGCAATTGCCGGCCGGCGTCCCGCCGATCAGTGCCGACCCGCCGGAACACACCTGGACGCGCCGGCTCCTGCTGCCGTGGTTCTCGAAGGATCGTGTCGCTGAGTACGAGGTCTCCACGCGCGAGTTGTGCCGGCGTCTCGTCGAGGATCTTGCCACGAACGACCGCGCCGATGCGGCGGTGGGCTACGCCCAGCAGATCCCGGTGCGGGTCATCGGGTTGATGCTGGGTGTTCCCGAGGACATGTCGGACACGTTCACCGGCTGGGTGCGCGACGTGCTCGAGTTCGCGCACGACGTGGAACGCCGGAGTGCTGCTCGCACCGAGCTGGTCACCTACTTCCTCGGTGAGATGGAGGCCCGACGCGGTGGTGACGGGACCGACCTGATCAGCACGTTGCTGCGCACCGAACACGAAGGGGCGCCGGTTCCCGATGCCCACATCCTGGGAACGGTCGCACTGACCCTGGTTGCCGGTGTGGACACGACATGGTCCGGGATCGGTTCGGCGCTGTGGCATCTGGCGACCCACAGCGACGATCGCCGACGTCTCGTCGCACATCCCGAACTGATTCCGACCGCCGTCGAAGAACTGTTGCGGGCCTACTCGCCCGTGACCATGGCCCGCATCGTTGCATCGGACGTGGAGTTCGCCGGATGTCCGATGCACGAAGGCGACCGAGTGCTGCTCAACTTCCCCGCCGCCAATCGCGACCCCGAAGCGTTCCCACAGGCCGACGTCGTACAGATCGATCGCGAGATCAACCGACACGTCGCGTTCGGGGCAGGGATCCATCGCTGTGCCGGCTCGAACCTGGCCCGCATGGAGATGCGCGTCGCCATCGAGGAGTGGTTGGCCCGAATCCCCGAGTTCGAACTCGATCCGGACGGCGACGTCACCTGGGCGGGCGGTCAGGTGCGCGGCCCGCGCAACATCCCGGTGGTGCTCACCCCTGTGCCGTCGACGTGACGACGCACGACCGATCCGAAGATCATCCGACGCCGCAGCGGCGGTACGTGCTGCCGCGCACGGAACACGAACCCGACGCGGTGGCCATCCAGACGCAGGATGGATCCGTGTCGTGGTCGATGCTCGAAGAACGCGCTCGACGCTTCGCCCAAGGGCTGCGGGCCGAGGGTGTCGCCGAGCACGACGCCTGGGCCGTCCTCGCCCGAAACCGTCTGGAGTGGGCCGAACTCGCGCTCGGCAATGCACGCGCCGGTTCGCGGTACGTGCCGCTGAACTACCACCTCACCGTGTCGGAGATGGCCGAACTGCTGACCGACTCCGCATCGAAGTTGCTCGTGGTGGGGCTCGGCGACGAAGCGGTGGGTCGAGAGGCCGCCGCTGCAGTCGGCATCGACCGGGTCATCGTCCTGGGCCCCGAGTACGAGGCCTGGTTGGGCGCACAGTCCGGCGAACCGCTCGACGAGTGCAGTGCCGGGGCTGCATTGCAGTACACCGGCGGCACCACTGGGCGATCGAAGGGCGTCATCCGGTCGGGTGCGTCGATCACGGCGAGTGACCTCGCCCGCCCGTTCGCCCAGTGGGGCGCGATGACGCACATGCCCCAGCGCGAGCAGATGATGTTGGCCACACCGGCCTACCACGCGCTCGGCGGGGGAGTGCTGATGGCCTCGATGGCGCTCGGCAATCCGTTGCTCATCACCGATCGTTGGGACCCGGTCCAGATGCTGGCACTGATCGAGGAGCACCGTGTGGTCGGGGTGCCGATGGTGCCCACGCAGTTCATCCGGCTCCTCAAACTCGAGCCCGAAACTCGCGATAGGTACGACGTGTCGTCGCTGCGGTGGGTACTGCACACGGCGGCACCTTGTCCCGAGTGGGCCAAGCGTCAGATGATCGACTGGTTCGGTCCGGTGATCGTCGAGCTCTACGGCTCGTCGGAAGGGGTCGGGCCCGTCATCGCGACATCGAACGAGTGGCTCGCGAGGCCCGGCACCGTCGGCAAGGCGACCGCGATGCTGGAGTTGTCGATCCTCGATGACGACGGCAACGACCTCCCCGCCGGTGAGATCGGCATGATCCACGCCAAGCGCATCGACGGCACGCCCTCGTACCACGGCGACCCGGCCAAGAGTGCAGCGATGGTGCGACCCGACGGTCGCTTCACCGTCGGCGACGTCGGCTGGCTCGACGAGGACGGTTACCTGTTCCTGTCGGATCGACGCGTCGATCTCATCATCGTCGGCGGCACCAACATCTATCCGGCCGAGATCGAGGCGGTGCTCACTCAACATCCTGACGTCACCGACGCTGCCGTGTTCGGTCTGCCACACCCCGAGTGGGGCCAACAGGTCAAGGCCGTCGTGCAACCCGCCGACGGCGTGCAGCTCGACGTCGCCGAGCTCACCGACTTCGCCCGCGCTCGGCTGGCGCCGTTCAAGGTGCCTGCGTCGATCGACGTCGACCCCGCGCTCCCACGCGAGGCGAGCGGAAAACTCAAGAAGCATCAGTTGCGAGAGCGCTACAACCAGGAAGTGGAGTAGGACGATGGAGCCAGGAGATTTCGAAGGAGTCGCGGGGCGGACACTCGACGAGTCGACACCGTGGTGGCCTCCGTTGCCCAGCGCACCCCCGGATGCCCCCAATGTCGTGGTCGTGCTGCTCGACGACGTCGGCTACGCCCAATTCGGCTGCTACGGCTCGGACATCGCAACGCCCACGTTCGACCGCATCGCCGCCGGCGGCCTGCGCTACAGCAACTTCCACACCACCGCACTCTGCTCACCCACGCGAGCTGCCCTGCTGACCGGTCGCAACCACCACGCCAGCGGCGTCGGACGGATCGTCGAGTTCGCCTCGGGCTACCCGGGCTACGACGCCACGATGCCGATGTCGAACGGCATGATCTCCGAGATCCTCGTGCGCAACGGATATGCGACGTTCTGCCTGGGCAAGTGGCACCTTGCCCCAGCCGGCGACACGGTGATGGGCGGCCCGCGCGAGCGGTGGCCGCTCGGCCGAGGGTTCCAGCGCTTCTACGGGTTTCTCGCCGGGGAGACCGACCAGTACTTCCCCGACCTGATCGCCGACAATCACCAGATCGATCCGCCGCGGACGCCGCAAGAGGGTTACCACCTCACCGAAGACCTCGCCGACACCGCCATCGCCTACGTCGACGACCTGCGCGCTGCGTCGCCCGACAAGCCCTTCTTCATGTGGTTCGCCCCCGGCGCCTGCCACGCTCCCCATCAGGCACCGGCGGAGTACATCGAGCGCTACAGCGGCAAGTTCGACCAGGGGTGGGACTCATGGCGAGACGAGGTGTTCGAGCGCCAGACCGCCTCGGGGCTCCTCCCCGCCGGCACGGCCAACACCGAGCGTCCGCCGTGGGTCGCAGCATGGGACTCGCTGCCACCCGAGGAGCAACGGCTGTACGCCCGGATGATGGAGGTGTACGCCGGCTTCCTCGAACACACCGACGCCCAGGTCGGACGGGTGCTCGACCACCTCGACTCGCTCGGCGAACTCGACAACACCATCGTCGTCGTGATGAGCGACAACGGTGCGAGCGCCGAGGGCGGTCCACAGGGATCGTTCAACGAGCTCTACTTCTTCAACGGCGTCCCGGAGGATCTCGACGAGAACCTTCGGCGCATCGACGAACTCGGTGGTCCCGACGCGCACAACCACTATCCGTGGGGCTGGGCCTGGGCCGGCAACACGCCGTTCAAACGGTGGAAGCGCGAGACCCACGAGGGCGGCGTCGCCGACCCGCTGCTCATCGCCTGGCCCGCCCGTCTGCGGCTGGCCGCGGAAACCCGAGGTCAATACGTGCACGCCGTCGACCTGACCCCGACGCTGCTCGACGTCATCGGCATCGACCCGCCCGAAGCGATCGCCGGGGTGGCACAGCAGCCCTTCGACGGCGTCAGCTTCGCCCACACCCTCGACGACGCCGCAGCACCCACGCACCACACCACGCAGTACTACGAGATGTTCGGCTCGAGGGCGCTGTATCACGAAGGTTGGAAAGCGGTCGCGTACCACCCGCTCGCCATGTCCGCCTACGACGGCACCGACCCGCACCGACCGTTCGACGAGGACGAGTGGGAGCTGTACCACCTCGCCGAGGACTTCTCCGAGAGCAACGACCTCGCCGCGGAGCTTCCCGAAAAGCTCGCCGAACTCCAAGCGCTGTGGTGGCGAGAAGCAGAAACCAACCAGGTGCTGCCGATCACCAACCAGCCCGGACGTCACTCCGACCAGCGGTACCGCCGCGACCGCTACGAGTTTCGACCCGGCATCGGCACGTTGCCGGAGACCGTGGCCCCCAACCTGCGCAACCGGGCCTGGACGATCTCGGCACCGATCGACAACACGGCTGGCTCCGCATCAGGTGTGATCGTTGCGCATGGCAGCTCTGCGTGCGGCTACGCCCTGTACGTCAAGGATCAGACCCTGCACTACGTGCACAATTTCGTCGGCACCAGGCTGACCACCGTGTCTGCCACTCGGAGCCTGCCCGCGAGCAACGTCACGATCTCGTGCTCGTTCGAGCCCGACGGCATGCACCGCGGAACCATCAGCTTGCGCTACGACGACGAGTTGGTGGCGACAGGTCACCTCGACGAGACGGTGCCGATCACCTTCGGTGTCGCTGGATTCAGCGTCGGCCATCAGCGCGGACGCGCTGTCACCACCGCCTACGAGGCACCGTTCGCGTTCACGCCGGGCCGACTCGGCACGGTCGCGATCGACGCTGCGGGACGCGCCTATCGCAATCCGACCGCCGAGGTGAACGCTCAGATCGCCATGCAATAGAACCCGACGCCGGAATGAACGTGATGCGCGACGCCCGATCGGTACGGTCGTCATCGTGTCTCTCCTGGCTGTTCTGACGCTGGCCGGCGCACTCACGCTCTCGTCGCCCCTTGCTGCTGCACTGCCCGATGCTCCGGTCGACTCCGAACCGACCGCGACGACACCTGCGTCCGAACCCGTTCCGGCTGCACCCGGACCCGACAGTCCAGTCACCATCGAACCCGACACGACGTCGCCGGTGACATCGGAACCCGTCACGTCGTCACCCGAGATCGCGCCGCCCACGGGAAGCGTCGTCACCGACGACACGACGGCTGACGCAGTGGTGTCCCGGCCGGGCGTGCAGCCCAGCGTGCGGAGTTCCGACATCCCGGTCGGATCGATCGTGCTTGCGGTGCTCGTGCTCGCGGCGGTCGGATTGGCGTCGTACGTGCTCGTTCGGCGCCGACCGACGATCCTTGCGCCGCCGCAGGACACCGACTCGGAGCTGCCCACCGAGGCGGCCGTGGACGCGACGCAGCGAGCGACGGGAGACACTGCCACGCTGGACTTCCTGGTCGGTCTCGGCCAGGCACTGATCGACGCCGGTGACGCCGTGAGCCACGTCGAGTCGACGCTCAGAGCGGTCGCTCGGGTCAACCGCCTCGACGGCATCGGCCTCATCGTGCTGCCAACGGCGCTGATGGTGTCGGTACCGAACGCTGATGACGTCATCACCGAGGTCAGCGTTGCGGGTCGCACGCCGCTGCGGCTCGATCAGATCGACGACGTGCTCACGCTCGTGCAGGAAGCCGAGCGAGGCACCATCGATGCAGTCGAAGGACAACGGCGACTGGAGGAGATCCGATCCTCGCAGTCGCCCTATTCCCGCAGAGTCGCCGTCGTCGGCTACATCTGCTCGACGGTCGGTCTCGCCGCGATCCTCCGAGCGCCTGCCCTGGAGCTGGCGCTCGCCGCCGTGCTCGGCCTCGTGATCGGTGAGCTGCGCTTGTCGACCCGACGACTCAGTTCGTCGTATCAACCGTTCGTTCCGCTGATCGCTGCGGCGGCGGTGTCGACCTCGGTGTACTCGCTCGGCCGGGTCGTCAGCGATCTCGAGACGTTTCCGCTGCTGATCGCGCCGCTGATCACCTTCCTGCCGGGCGCCCTGCTCACGATCGGCGTGCTCGAGCTGGCCACCGGGCAGAACGTCTCCGGAGCATCACGTCTCGCGGCAGGCGCAATGCAGCTCATTCTGCTCGCGCTCGGTCTGGTGGCAGGCAGCGAACTCGTCGGTGTGCCATCCGGCGACCTCGGCAGCAGCATCGGCGGGCCGGTCGGAGTATTCGTGCCGTGGCTCGGCGTCGCGGTGTTCGGTGTGGGCGTCGTGTGGTTCAACGGTGCACGGCCATCGGCCCGCATCTGGATCCTGCTCGTGCTCTACGTGGCCTACGCGGGCCAGGTCGTCGGCGGCTTGTTCTTCGGGAGCGCCCTGTCGTCGTTCTTCGGGGCGCTGGCGATGACGCCGGTCGCCCTCCTCGCCGCTCGTCAACGCTCCGGACCGACGCCGCTCGTGATGTTCCTTCCGGGTTTCTGGATCCTCGTGCCAGGCGCCCTGGGGCTCGATGGTGTGACGCGGATTCTCGGCGGCGGTGCGGGAAGTGGCGCGGGAGCACTGATCACCACGATGACCTCGATGGTCGGCATCTCGCTCGGCATCCTCCTCGGTCTGGTCCTCGTTGCCAGCGATCCCGAACGTCCGTGGACCCAGGCGCAGCAGACCACCTCCGAGTGAACGGTTCGGGGACGCGAGAACGCCGGCCGACCCGCGGTCGACCGGCGTGCCGCTCCCCGAACTCGGGAACCTGCCGTGGGCGGCTACTTCGCCCAGCTCATGAACGGCATGGTCCTGACCATCCAGTTCTGCAGGGCGAACCGGCCGGGGCCGACTGTCGCGATCCCGAGCAGCACCACCATCTCCACGACATGGCTCGAGTTGACAGGGTTGTTCTCCGGCCAGACATCGGCAGCGAGGAACATGAACAGCATCAGCACCGCACCGCCGATCGCGGCGATCCGGGTGCCGACGCCGAGCATCAGCGCCACACCGAGGAGGAGCAGCGCCACCATGAACCCGACGTCTGCGAAGTTGATCGAGTCGGGTGCGGAGGGTGCCATCCAGTCGAACAGGAAGCCGGTGTGGCTCGCCTGCGTGCCGAAGTTCAAGAACCCGTAGGTCGGCGAGCCGCCATTGATCATCGCCGCGTCGCACAGGTAGTCGATGCTCGACGCTGGTGTCCCCTCTGGTCCGAATCCACGGCAGGTCGAGAAACCCAATCCGAACATCTTGTCGAGAAAGGCCCACAGGAAGGACCAACCGAGCAGGATGCGCAGCACGGTCCATGCCCACATTCCCGTCGCCTGACCCTCGGTCGTGAACCGTTCGTCGAGTCGTTCCAGTGTTGCAGTCATCAGATCTCCAATCTGTTGTTGTCCCCGATATCGATTTTGGAGATGATCTGTTGCGAGAGCAAGGGCATGAAGTCCCTGCTCGACAAGGCCTTGTGAGTCGGAGCTCCCCATCCGGCAGACTGGTGCGACCATGTCGGACCCCCTTGCCACGATCACGAACCTGCTCGCTCCGGTGTTCGCCGACCTGAACGGCGGCGAGCCGTCGGACCCCACAGTGCGGCCGTCGGATCGAGCCGACGCCCAGATCAACGGTGCGCTCCCACTTGCGAAGCGCATCGGTGCGAACCCACGCGAGCTCGCCCAGAAGATCCTCGACTCTGGCGTTCTCGACGGCGTGGCGAGTGTCCTCGAAGTCGCCGGACCTGGTTTCGTCAACGTGACGTTCTCGCCCGAGTTCCTCGCCGTTCATCTCGCCGAGGTCGCCGGCGACGACCGTCTCGGCGTCTCCGCGGCGGCCGAGGTCAAGACCGTCGTCGTCGACTATTCGGCGCCGAACGTTGCGAAGGAGATGCACGTCGGGCACCTGCGCACCACGCTGATCGGCGACGCCCTCGTTCGGATGCTCGATTTTCTCGGCCACCGCGTGATCCGCGAGAACCACATCGGCGACTGGGGCACGCCGTTTGGGATGTTGATCGAGCACCTGATCGACCTCGGCGAGGAACGTGCCGCAGAACACCTGTCGCTCGGCGATCTCGATGGCTTCTACAAGGAGGCACGCACCGCCTTCGACGCGTCCGAAGAGTTCCAGGACCGGGCGCGTCAGCGTGTCGTGTTGCTGCAGGGCGGCGACGCCGAGACCCAGCGGCTGTGGGCCCTGCTCGTCGAGTTGTCGACCAAGCACTTCAACACGGTCTACGAGATGCTCGGAGTTCACCTGACCGACGACGACCTCGCCGGCGAGAGCAGCTATCAACCGCTGATGCCCGAAGTGATCGAGCGACTCCGCGCCCTGGACCTCCTCACCGAATCCGACGGGGCTGACGTGGTGTTCCCGCCCGGGTTCACGAACCGCGACGGCGATCCGCTCCCGCTCATCGTCCAGAAGGGAGCCGGAGGGTTCAACTACGCGACCAGCGACCTCGCCTGTGTCATCGATCGCGCCGAGCGGCTCGGCGCGGATCTGATCCTGTACGTGGTCGACGCGGGCCAGCAGCAGCACTTCCAGATGGTGTTCGCTGTCGCCGAAATGGCCGGATGGCTGGCGCCACCACGTCAGGCGGTGCATGTCGCGTTCGGCATCGTTCTCGGGACGGATCGCAAGCGGTTGCGCAGCCGGTCGGGCGAGCCGATGAAGTTCGTCGAACTCCTCGATGAGGCACTCGAGCGCGCCGCGGTCGCGATCGACGAGAAGGACCCGGACCTGACGGCGGACCAGCGGGCCGAGACCATCCACATGATCGGCATGGGCGCTGTGAAGTACGCCGAACTGTCGACCGATCGAGTGAAGGACTACGTGTTCGACTGGGACCGGATGCTGTCGTTCGACGGCAACACCGGGCCGTACCTCCAGTACGCGCATGCGCGGATCTGCTCGATCTTCCGGCGCGCCGACATCGACCGTGCATCGGTGCGCAGTTTCTCGATCACCGTCGACGCGCCACAGGAGCGCGCACTGGCATTGCGACTGCTCGCATATCCGACCGCGATCGACACCACGCTCGAGACCTACAGCCCCCACAAGCTGTGCACCTACGTCTACGACCTCGCCACCGATTTCACGGCGTTCTACGAACACTGTCCGGTGCTCAAGGCCGACGAGCCGCTGCGTTCGAGCCGCCTCGCACTCGCGGATCTCACCGCTCGCGTGCTCGCCCACACGCTCGGCCTGCTCGGCATCGACGCCCCGGAGCAGATGTGACCGCCCGCCCGTCCGCGCCGCCACCCCGTTTGCGTTGCACTTCGGGTGGACCGGGTCACCGAAACCGTCACACAAACGTGGGTGCGCTGGGCCAAACCCGTTTGCGTTGCACTTCGGGTGAGACGGGTCACCAGAGCTGCAACACAAACGTGGTTGGCGGGTTGGTTGGGGGAGTGCCGGCGTGAGTGCGATTGCTCGGCGGTTGCTGCCGGACACGGCGACGGTCGGCCACGACGGTTGGCTCGAGGTCGGTGGTGTGTCGATCGAAGCGCTGGCTGAGGACTACGGCACGCCGCTGTTCGTCTACGACGAAACCCACCTGCGCGCACGCTGCCGGGAGGCGGTCGCTGCGTTCGGTCCCGAGCGCGTCATCTATGCCACCAAGGCGTTCCTGTGTCGGGCGATGGCCAAGCTCGCCTACGACGAGGGACTGTTGCTCGATGTCGCGACGGGCGGCGAGCTCCACGTGGCGATGTCCGCCGGGGTCCCGGCCAGCGCGTGCACACTCCACGGCAACAACAAGTCGGGCGACGAACTCCGCCAGGCCATCGAAGCCGCGGTGCGCTACATCGTCGTCGACTCCTTCGACGAACTCGATCGTCTCGACGTCCTCGCAGCAGCCGGGGTCGGCCCGCCGCCACGTGTCGTGCTGCGGATCACACCTGGGGTCCACGCTCACACCCACGAATTCATTGCCACGGGACAGGACGACTCGAAGTTCGGCTTCAACCTCGCCAATGGTGATGCGCTGCGCGCGGTCGATCACGCTCGCCGGTCGTCGGCAATGGAACTCGTCGGGCTGCACTGCCACATCGGCTCGAACGTGTTCGAGGCGTCGTCGTTCGCGAAGGCCGCTGAGGTGATGGCCGACTTCGCCGTGCCGCTCGATCTTCCGGAACTGATCCTCGGCGGCGGTCTCGGCGTTGCGTATGTCGAGGGCGAGGAAGCGCCGACGATCGGCCAGTGGGGCAGCGTCCTGCTCGACGCCTGCGACGCGCTCGGCGTGCGGTCACGAGTCAGCGTCGAGCCGGGACGAGCGATCGTCGCGTCGGCGGCGATGACCGTGTACACCGTGGGTACGATCAAGGAGATCCCGGGCGTTCGAACCTACGTCGCGGTCGACGGTGGGATGAGCGACAACCCGCGTCCGGTGCTCTACGGCTCGGGCTATGAATCGTTCCTGCCCCGGGCGGTCGATGCCGAACGCGACCTCACCGTTCGCCTCGTGGGCAAGCACTGCGAATCCGGTGACGTGCTCGCCTTTGCGGCGCAGGTGCCGTCCGACCTCGCCGTCGGCGACCTCCTGGCGATGCCGGTGACGGGTGCCTACGGCCACTCGATGGGTTCGAACTACAACAAGATCACCCGTCCCCCGGTGGTGTTCGTCGCCGACGGGCAGGCCCGCCTCGTGGTGCGCCGCGAGAGCTTCGACGACCTCCTCGCCACCGACGTCGGCTGACCCTCGAACCCACTGTTTGCGTTGCACTTCGGGTGACCCGGTCCACCCGAAGTGCAACGCAAACGGGAGCGGTCGAGTGCGAGCAATACGCTTCGGCGCATGGCCAACAACCGTCGCCTCATCGCCGGGCTGATCACTGCCGGTCTCGCGCTGTTCAGGGAGCGCGATCGGTTTGCAGGCAAGACCCGCAAGGAGTCGGCACCCACCACTCGTCGCGTGGCGACCGGCACACGGGTCGAGTACTCGCCCGACCTCGACGGCGACGCCGACCCGGGCGAGGTCGTGTGGACATGGGTGCCGTACGAGGACGATCCGACCAAGGGCAAGGACCGACCGGTCGTGATCATCGGACGATCGGGAAAGGACCTCGCTGGTGTGCCACTCACCTCGAAGAACAAGGGCCACGGCGCCGTCTCGGTCGGCACCGGTGGTTGGGATCGCAGCGGTCGGCCGAGCTACGCCAAGGTCGACCAGCTGATCGTGGTGCGCGAGCGTGACGTTCGGCGAGAAGGCTCGGTCCTCGATCGTCAGCGCTTCGACGCCGTCGTTGCCGGAGTCGGCGAACACCACGACCTGATCACCAGCTGACCCGCACTCGCCGTTTGCGCTGCATTTCCGGTGACCCGTCCCGCCGAAACCGCAACGCAAACGAAAAAGTGGCGGGTGATGTCGCCGAAACCGCAACGCAAACGAAAAAGTGGCGGGTCACGTCGCCGAAACAGCAGGGGGCGACGACAATCGATCCCGTAACCTCCCCCTCGTGACGAGCAACCCGCAAACGGTCAGGATCGGCGTCCTCGGATGCGGCAACGTCGGAGCTGCGTTCGTGCAGCTCGTCGAGGCGCAGGCAGACGTCGTCGAGCGGCGAACCGGCCTTCGCCTCGAGGTGACCCGTGTCGCAGTGCGCAACCTGTCGGCACCCCGTGAGGTCGAACTCGCCGATGGTGTGCTCACCCGCGATGCGCACGCTCTGGTGGCCGATCCGGAGATCGACCTGGTGGTGGAAGCGATCGGTGGCATCGAACCCGCACGCGAGTTGATCCTCGAATCGCTCGCCAACGGCAAGCCCGTCGTCACCGCCAACAAGGAACTGCTGGCCAACGTCGGCGCCGAGCTCTACGCCGCTGCCGACCTCGCTGGACGCGACCTGCTCTTCGAAGCCGCTGTGGCCGGCGGCATCCCCATCATGCGGGCGCTGCGCGAGAGCCTCCACGGCGAACCGATCAGCCGGGTGCTCGGCATCATCAACGGCACCACGAACTTCATCCTCACCAAGATGACCGACGCCGTCGCCGGTGGGGGAGAGGCCGACTACGCAACGGCACTCGCCGAGGCCCAGCGCCTCGGGTTCGCCGAGCGTGACCCGACCGCCGACGTCGAAGGCTTCGACGCCGGCGCCAAGGCGGCGATCATCGCCACGGTCGCGTTCGGCGCCAAGGTCGTCGCCGGCGACGTGTACCACGAAGGCATCAGCCGGATCACCGGGGCCGAGATCGCGATCGCGCATCGGCTCGGCTACGTCGTCAAGCTGCTCGGGATCATCGAACGCGACGCCGCCTCCGGCGAAATCAGTGTCCGGGTGCACCCAGCGATGGTGCCGATCCACCACCCGCTCGCGTCGGTGCGCGACAGCTTCAACGCCGTGTTCGTCGAAGGCGGATTCGTCGATTCGCTGATGTTCTACGGACGCGGCGCCGGTGGCGCTCCGACCGCGAGCGCAGTGTTCGGCGACGTCGTCGACGCTGCGATCAACCTCCGCAACGGCACCCATGGTTCGCTCGGCGTGCTCGATCGGGTCACCGTTCGGCCGATCGACGAGACCTCGGCCGAGTACCTGCTCGGCCTCGACGTCGCCGACAAGCCGGGAGTCCTGCACGCCGTCACCGGTGTGTTCGCCGCGCACGGTGTGAGCATCCGCGTCGCCGAACAGGAGGGCAACGGCCCCGACGCCCGATTGGTCTTCATCACTCACTCCGCTCGGGAGTCCGACGTGCAGGCAACGGTGCGTGAGCTGCGTGAACTCGACGTCGTGCGCAACGTCGGCGGTCTCCTCCGTGTGATCGGCGATTGAACCGTGCGCTACGTCTCCACTCGTGGCTCCGCGCCCGAGCTCGGTTTCGCCGATGTGCTGCTCGCCGGACTGGCCAACGACGGCGGGCTCTACGTGCCCGAACGCTGGCCGACGCTCGCGCCGTCGAGCGCGCACACGTATGCCGAACGCGCTGTCGAGGTGATGTTGCCGTTCGTCGAGCCCGACATCGACGAAGTCACGCTGGCCCGACTGTGCACCGAGGCCTACGACACGTTTCGGCATCCCGCCGTCGTGCCGCTCGTGCAACTCGACCATCGCCAATGGGTACAGGAGCTGTTCCACGGCCCGACGCTCGCGTTCAAGGACGTCGCCCTGCAGCTCGTCGGGCGGATGTTCGACCACGTGCTCGGCGAGCGCGGCGAGCGTGTCACGATCGTGGGAGCAACGAGTGGCGACACCGGCTCGGCGGCGATCGACGGTGTCGTCGGCTGCGAGCACATCGACATCGTCATCCTCTACCCGCTCGGCCGGACCAGCGATGTCCAGAGGCGTCAGATGACCACCGTCGACGCGCCGAACGTACACACCGTTGCCGTCGAGGGCACTTTCGACGACTGCCAGGACCTCGTCAAGGCGATGTTCAACGACGCCCCGTTCCGGGAGCGCAATCAGCTGTCGGCGGTCAACTCGATCAACTGGGCCAGGGTGATGGCCCAGACCGTCTACTACGTCACCGCGGCGGAGACGTTCGCCGACCCGGTCACGTTCAGTGTGCCCACGGGCAACTTCGGCAACGTGCTGTCGGGATGGATCGCTCGCGAGATGGGCGCAACGATCAGCGACTTCATCGTGTCGTCGAACACCAACGACATCCTCACCCGGTTCATCAACGACGGCGACATGAGCGCCCGTGACGTCGTGCCCACGCTGAGCCCGTCGATGGACATCCAGGTGTCGTCGAACTTCGAGCGGTTGCTGTTCGAGATGAACGGTCGCGACGGGGGCATGACCGCCGAACAGCTCGGCCGGTTCCGCGCCACGGGCCGGCTCGACATCGAAGCCGACCAGCGCGAGCAGTACATCACCGGTCACTTCCGGGCGGCGGCGTTCGACGACGATGCCACGCTTGCGGAGATCGGTCGGATCCACCGCCTGACCGGTGTGGTGCTCGACCCCCACACCGCCACCGGCACCGCAGCAGCGTCGATGCTGACCGGGCTCGATCGCGACGATCACCCGGTGGTCACCCTCGGCACCGCCCATCCGGCGAAGTTCCCCGACGCCGTCGAGCGGGCCACCGGTCGGCGTCCCTCGCTGCCCGCCCACCTTGCGGACCTGTTCGATCGACCCGAGCGCACCCAGACGATCGCCAACGACCTCGTCGCCGTCGAAGCGCTCGTCGAGCACCTCACCCGCCGCTGACCGGTCTCGACCATCCGACCGCCCGCCAGCCCGAAATCTGCCTGGATTGTCGCGCTGAGCGCGCAGATCGAGGCAAGTTTCGGGCTGACGGGGATCGTGGGGATGCGTGGCGTGTGTCCGCGGTGCTGCTAGAGTGGCGCTCGCCCGGTCCTCCGGGCCGCACCCCGAAATCTCGGTCGTGTGCGAATTCTGCCAGGGGATCCTCAGCTCGGTCGCGTTTCGCGCCGACGCAAACCCCTCCCTCTGGTGCTCGATCCCTCACCAGGCCTGCTGCCCGGTGAGAAGAGAGGAATCTGTGGCCGCAGCCGCACTCGAACAGTCCATGCTCGAATCGAAGGACAAGGACACCCTGCTGGAGATGGCCAAGGCGCTCGGCGTCAAGGTCACCGCCCGGCAGAAGAAGTCGGACATCATCGACAAGATCCTCGACACCACCGGGTCGAACTCCGCCGCCCGCCCCCGCCCCCGAGGCCGCTCCCAGCAACGGCCAGGGCGCATCCGACGCACCGTCGCGCGAGACGCCGGGTCGTGCTCCCGCGTCCACCTCGGAGTCGGTCGCCGCTTCCTCGCCTTCGTCCGCAGTTGCCGAGATCGTGCTCGGCCCCGATGGCGAGCCGCTCGCCGATTGGGAGATCGAACTCGCGCACGGCGGCGACGACGCCGAGACCGCTGCTCCGGTGCCTCGCAACGACCGCAACCGCGACGGTGAGCCGCGCGGTGACCGCAACCGCAACGACCAGAACCGCAACGACCAGAACCGGGGCGACCAGAGCCGCGGCGAACGCAAGGGCGCCGATCAACCAGGCCAGACGGGCCAGGGGGGACAGGCCGCCGGCGGTCGCAGCGACCAGGGCGATCGCACTCGGAACGCCCAGGGCGGCGCACCGCGCAACACTGGCAACGACAACCGCAACGACAACCGCAACGACAACCGCAACAACGAGCCGGGTGACAGCAACCGCCGCCGACGTCGTCGTCGCAAGGGCCGCGGAGGACAGGACGGCCCGCAGGGCGAAGACGTCGAGCTGATCGAGCAGGACCCCGGCTTCGAGAGCACCGACCCGGTCGACGTCGAGGGCTACCTCGACATTCGCGACGAGGGCTACGGCTTTCTGCGTGTCGATGGCTACCTGCCGAGCAAGGCCGACGCCTACATCCCGTTGAAGCTCGCCCGTCAGTACGGCCTCCGCAAAGGTGACAAGGTCACCGGCAAGGTGCGCCCGGCCGGCCGCAACGAGAAGAACCCGGGCCTGCTCGAGATCTACACGATCAACGGTGGCGACCCCGAGGCGGCCAAGAAGCGTCCCCACTTCGAGAGCCTCACGGCGCTGTTCCCCGATCAGCGCCTCACGCTCGAGGACCCGAACGATCCGGCCAACATGACCGCTCGCATCATCGATCTCGTGTCGCCGATCGGCAAGGGCCAGCGCGGCATCATCGTCTCGCCCCCGAAGGCCGGCAAGACCACGGTGATGAAGACGATCGCGAAGTCGATCGAGCTGAACAACCCCGAGGTCGAACTCCTCGTGCTGCTCATCGACGAGCGTCCCGAAGAGGTCACCGACATGCGCCGCAGCGTCAAGGGCGAAGTGATCTCCTCGACGTTCGACCGCCCGAGCGACGAACACACGCACGTGGCCGAAATGACCATCGCCAAGGCTCGCCGCATGGTCGAGGCGGGCAAGGACGTCGTGATCATCCTCGACGGCATCACCCGACTCAGCCGCGCCTACAACCTGGCGGCGCCCGCCAGCGGCAAGATCCTGTCGGGCGGTATCGACGCCGGTGCGCTGTATCCGCCGAAGAAGTTCTTCGGCTCGGCTCGCAACTGCGAAGAGGGCGGCTCGCTCACGATCCTCGCCACGGCGTTGGTCGACACCAACAGCCGCATGGACGATGCGATCTTCGAGGAGTTCAAGGGCACGGGCAACATGGAGCTGCGCCTCGACCGCAAGGTCGCCGAGCGGCGCATCTACCCGGCGATCGACGTCGATGCGTCCTCGACTCGCCACGAGGAGCTGCTGTTCGACCGCAAGCAACTCCAGCAGGTGTGGAAGCTGCGCCGGGTCCTGTCGGGCCTCGCCCAGGACGGCAGCGCGGCGGCCGGTCTGGAACTGCTCATCGACCGTCTCAAGACGTTCCGCACCAACGACGAGTTCCTCGCCGAGATCGCGAAGCAACCCGGCTGACCGATAGGGTTGTCAGCCGATCTGGGTGACGACCGGGGGCACAGGGCCCGCCCGCTCAGCCACTCACAGGAGATCCATCATGAAGACCGACATCCACCCCAACTACTCCGACACCACGGTGCGCTGCTCGTGTGGCAACACCTTCGTGACCAAGTCGACCGTCGACGGCGACCTCACGGTCGAACTGTGCAACGAGTGCCACCCGTTCTTCACGGGCAAGCAGAAGCTCGTCGACTCCGGTGGACGCGTCGAGCGCTTCAACAAGCGCTACGGCCAGCGCAAGAACGCGCCGGCAACTCCCGCCGACGACTGAACGGTGCGGGCATCACGCCCGAACCCCACACATCGACCGAACGCCGCCCCTCGGGGCGGCGTTCGTCGTTGTCGACGAGAAGTTTGCGAAAAGTGCTCAAGCTCTCGGATGAACGCGCCGATAGCGAGTGGGGACTTCTCACATGGCGCCACCACCACTGACCGAGGCGAACGTTCGGCATCTGCTGCGTCGAACCGAATTCGTCGACCGGCCACAACGTGTCGCGGAACTGCTCGAACTCGGTTCGATCGACGCCGCCGTCGCCAATGTCCTCGCCGTTGCCACCGCGCCGCCATCGGTGACGTTCACTGCACCTGCCGACCGCGACTGGGAACGGGGCCAGGACCTCACCCACTTCTGGCTCGACCAGATGGCGCACGACTCGACCCGTCCGTTCCAAGAACGCCTTGCGTTCTTCTGGCACGGCCACTTCTGCAGCGAGTTCGGCAAGGTCGGCTCGTCGATGTTGATGCGCGAGCAGATCGACCTCTGGCGGCGCGACGGACTCGGCGATGTCCACGCTCTGGCCACCACGATGTCGACGCAGGTGGCGATGATCCGGTACCTCGACAACAACCAGAACAAGAAGAGCTCACCCAACCAGAACTTTGCTCGTGAGCTGATGGAGTTGTTCCTCCTCGGCGTCGGCAACTACACCGAAGCCGACGTCGAAGCCTCGACGGCGGCCTGGACCGGCCACACCGACCAGTGGGACGACGAGCTCGCTCCATATCGCTGGCGGGCCGACTGGCACGATGCCACGCCGAAGGACTTCCTCGGACAGCGCATCAACACCGACGCCGCCACGGGTGCGTGGCCCGGCCATGGCCCGGAGACGATCTCGGTCATGCTGGGAAGCGGAGTCGTCCCCACGGGCGCGACCAATGTGGCCAATCGGGGTCGGCCCACACGGGATGTGGCCGCCGAGTTCCTGTCCCGCAAGCTGTGGACGTCGTTCGCCACCGACTCGGCACCGCCGTCCTCCGTGCTGTCGGCGATGCGTACGGCGCTGACGACGACCGGTTTCTCGATTCGGCCGTGGGTGACGGCGATGCTGACCCACTCGGACTTCTACACGGACTCGGTCAAGAGCGGGCTCGTGCGCACTCCGGTCGAGTACGTCGTCGCGCTGATGGTCGCCACCGGGAAGCGCTCTCGCGAGGCGAACGTCACCTGGTTGATGGAGGCAATGGGGCAGCGACTGCTGTTTCCGCCCAACGTCAGCGGCTGGCGCCCGAACGGCTACTGGGTGAACGCCAGCGCAATGGAAGGCCGTGCCCGAACGGCGCAGAGCTTCTTCTGGACGTCGAACCGGAACTACTGGAGTGGCGACGACGGCCCGATCACGCTCGCCGGTGGGTCGATCATGCGGTCCGAGATCACCGCTCGGACACCGTGGCCCGAACAGCTTCCGGTCCTCACGAATGCTGCGTTCGTCGATCGCCTCCTCGCGTTGACGCGTCTCGGCCTCCCCGCGTCGACGGTCGCCGAGATCGTCCGCTACGCCAACGGCGCGACGGTCTGGGACCGTAACAACGCCCTGCTCCTCGTCCTGCTCGCCC
This sequence comes from Ilumatobacteraceae bacterium, assembly GCA_963828415.1. Taxonomy (GTDB): domain Bacteria; phylum Actinomycetota; class Acidimicrobiia; order Acidimicrobiales; family Ilumatobacteraceae; genus Sva-07. The sequence goes on along the minus strand of CAWHEI010000003.1, from coordinate 208,946 downwards.
CCGAGATGCACCTGGCCTGATCATGCTCGACCCCGACATCTCCACCGCCGACGCGCTCGGTCACCTGCAGGTGACCGACACCGATCCCAACGCCCTCGACCGCCGCCGCTTCCTCCAACTCGTCGGGCTCGGTGTCGGTGCAGGAGCGCTCGTCGGGCCGACGAGTTCGCTGCTCGATCTGTCGCTGCCCGGGCTCGACCCGACGGTGTGGGCGGCAGGGCCGGCTGGTCCCAACGACGGAGTCCTGATCGTCATCGGCATGTTCGGCGGCAACGACGGCCTCAACACCGTCGTACCCATCAACGACCAGCTCTACTACGGCCAACATCGCAGCCTGGCCATCCGCCCGGAGAGCACGCTGGCGATCGACGCGGCGACCGGGCTCAACTCGGAACTCACCGTGTTCAAGCAGTTCTGGGATGCGGGACAGCTCGCCATCGTCGAAGGTGTCGGATACCCCGATCCGGACCTCAGCCACTTCAACTCGATGGCGAAGTGGATGGCCGGCAGCCCAACCGGCATCCCGACGTCAGGCTGGCTCGGTCGCTGGCTCGACGGCCACCTCGGCGGTGCCAAGAACCTCTATGCGGCAGCAGAGATCGGTCAGTCCGTGCCATTGCACCTCGTCGGGCGGAGCCAACGGGGCACCGCGGTGCCCGCGGGACGCCCGGCGTTCGGTGCGTCGACCAATGCCAACGACCGCAACATCTACGCCGCGTTGCGTCGCCTTGGTGCGGGCGATCCCGCAACCTGGCGCGGGCGGGTCGGCGGCGCCATGGTCGATCAACTCGACCTCGCCACGACGCTCGCGCCGCTCATCCCGCCGGACGACGAACTCTCCGATGTCCCTCTCGTCGCCGAGATGGAGGTGATGGCGCGCCTCGTCAACGCAAACCTCGGGCTGCGCGTGCTCAGCGCCGGCTGGGGCGATTTCGACAGCCACGCGGGTCAACCGAATCAGCATGGGACCAGGATGCGCGAGCTCAACGCTGCCGTCCAGCGGTTCTTCCAGGTGCTGTCGCCGGTGTGGTCGAGTCGGGTGACGATCATGACGTTCTCCGAGTTCGGTCGGACGAGCTGGAGCAACGACGGCGCCGGAACCGATCACGGTACGAGCGCACCGCACTTCGTGCTCGGTGCCAACGTCCGCGGCGGCCGATACGGCCAACGTCCGTCGCTCGCCGGGCTGCAGCGGTGGGACCGGATGCCGTTCCATGTCGACTTTCGTGACTACTACGGCAGCCTGATCGACGGTTGGCTCGGCGGCGGGGCGTCGGACGTGCTCGGTGGCCGAGCGATCCAGAACCTCGGGCTGTTCGCTCGGTCGCCCGGCGTGGCGCCGCCCGTGGCGCCACCTCCATCGGCTGGCCCGGCCGTCGTCGTGCCGGGCGCAGGCGGAGCACTCGCGACTGTCGGCCGATTCGTGGCGCTCGCACCACGACGTATCTGCGACACACGAGGAGGCGTCGGCGCCCGACCGGGCCCGATCGGGCCTGGCGAGACCCTCAGTGTTCAGATCACCGGCGCCGGTGGTGTGCCGGCGAGCGGCGTCACTGCGGTGGCGATCAACGTGACGTCGGTCAACGCCACCGAGCCAGGATTCTTCAGCGTCTTCCCGTCGAACGCGGCGGCGACCGGTACGTCGAGTCTCAATCTGGTGCCCGGTCGGGCGGTCCCCAACATGGCGATCGTCGGCGTCGGTCCGGACGGCCGGATCGGGATCTTCAATGCCGTGGGAAGCGCCGACTGCATCGTCGACGTCATGGGATACGTGCGTTCGGAATCGGCGGCGGGGCTGATGGCGCTGGTGCCGAGTCGACTGCTCGACACCCGCAACGGTGTCGGTGCGCCAGCGGCACGGCTGCGCGGCGGTCAACGTCTCGATCTGGCCGTCGCTGGGCGCGGTGGTGTGCCGGCGAGTGGGGTGGCGGCCGTCGTGCTCAACGTCGCCGCCTTGCGACCGACCGAGCCCGGATTCCTCACGGTGTGGCCGAGCGACCTTGCGTTGCCCGACGTGTCGAACCTCAACTTCGACCCCGGCCGAAATGTCCCGAACCTCGTGGTCTGCAAGCTCGGCGCCGACGGTGCCGTCAGCCTGATGGCGAACGTCGGTGAACTGGACCTGATCGCCGACGTCGTCGGTTGCTTCACTGCCGATGGTGCTGGTGTCGTCCCGGTCGCCCCGACGCGTTTGCTCGATACGCGCCATGGCATCGGGGCTCGCGCCGGTGTGGTGGGGGCCGGTGGAGACATCGATCTCGGCGTCACCGGCGTCGGAGGTGTCGACCCTGCAGCGACCGCAGTGATACTGAACGTCACGGCGACCGGAGCGACGGACGAGACGTTCGTGACGGTGTATCCCGACGGCGTCGGTCGTCCGGATGCATCGAGCCTGAACGTGGCGCGAGGTGGAACGATCGCCAACCTCGTCGTTGCCAAGGTCGGGGCGAACGGTCGGGTCCGGCTGTACAACGACGCGGGCGGCGCGCATCTGCTCGCCGATGTGACCGGCTACTTCATCTGACCTGGCGGCGGGCGCCGATAAGTTCGCACCGATGAACGACGACGGCGCACAGGCGGGATCCGGTGACGATCGACGGAGCCGTCTGCTCGGCATCAAGTTGCGAGCGTTGGTCGCTGACCACCTCGGCCGCGCCGTCGAGGCCGAGCCCGAGGGTTTCCCGAGCGGTGCCGCGCTGTGCGACGACGCCGTTGCGTGGGTGATCGTCGAGGGTCCGGCCGCGAGGTCGCTCGGTCCTGCACTGGCATGGGCAGTCCGACGAGACGCGACATCGCTGCAGCTGGTGGTCGAACACGACACCGGCCTGCTCGCCCGTCGGGCCCAGCGCCTCGGATTCCCGGTCACCGTCTGGTACCCGCAGGATCGGCTGCTGCTCCCGGTGATCGCCGAGCCGCTCGCAGGGTCGCCCGCCCCGCTGCCCTCGCATCTCGAACTCGTCGACGTCATCGAAGCCGCTGGCGCAACGGTCAACGTCGAGCACGGTGTGGTGGTCGGCGAGGTGCGCGGGCTCGAAGTGTGCCGCGTCGTCGACACGCCGACGGTCGGCCACTTCGCCGAGCTGGGCGACATCGACATCGCTCCGCCACCGAGCCCCGCCTCCACCGATGGGGTGCTGCTCGAAGTCGGTGTCGGTGCCAACGACCGCGAAGCCTTCCGCCTGTTGCACGGCGACATACCCACGGTCGATGCGCTGGCCGCCGTCGTGGAGTCCGTGCTGGCGCATCGCTCGCCCGACGCACCACAGCACCCGCTGAACCGGCTGGGCCAGGAGCGCTCGCTCCGGTGGCAGCTCGAGCAGGATCCGACGTTGATCGGCATGACCGCAGTCACCCCGACCGAACCGCCGCAGCCTCGTCCGAATCTGAAGGATCCGATCCCGTGCGTCGCCCGCGCCGTCGATGCGCAGGGACGGGTCTCGACCGTGGTCTGTTCGGTTGGTGTCGACGTCGACCTGGTCGGCTTCGTCGCCGATGTCCAGGAGATCTCCGACGCCCCGGTCGTCGTGGCACTGCGCGAACGCGACGCGATCCCGATCACCCGTGAACTCCTTGCCCTGCTCGCTGCGCCGGTCGATCTGCGCGCCATCTGAAACGGCGTCGATTCGCTCGACCAGTAACCTCGACTCGCCATGCTCGAACGCCTCCGCCACGTCGTCGACGAGTACGAGACGCTCGAACAACAGCTTTCCGATCCCGAAGTGCTCGCGGACTCCGACGAGGTCCGCCGCGTGTCGAAGCGGTACAGCGAACTCGGTCCGGTCGTCGAGGCGTACCGTCGTCAGGCGTCGCGTCGCGCCGACGCCGACGCCGCCCGCGACATGCTCGTGGGAGCATCCGGGCCCGAACGCGACATGCTCGTTGCCGAGATCGACGAGGCGACCACTGAAGCGGACGCCATCGAGGACGAGCTGCGCGAGTTGATGCTTCCGGCCGACCCGCACGACGGCAAGCACGTGATCATGGAGATCCGTGGCGCCGAAGGTGGCGAGGAGGCAAACCTGTTCGCCCGTGACCTGTACGAGATGTATGTCGCCTACGCCGCGTCGCAGCGCTGGAAGGTCGAGACGCTCTCGTCGTCGCCGAGTGAGATGGGCGGATTCAACGACGTCACGTTCGAGGTCCGGGGGCCGACCGCATGGCGGAACCTCAAGTTCGAAGGCGGACCACACCGCGTACAGCGGGTGCCCGCCACCGAGAGCCAAGGTCGGATCCACACGTCGTCGGCGACGGTGACCGTGTTGCCGGAGGTCGACGAGATCGACGTCCAGATCGACGACCGCGACCTCGACATCGACGTGTTCAGGGCGAGCGGTCCGGGTGGCCAGAGCGTCAACACCACGGATTCCGCCGTGCGCATCACGCACCGTCCGACCGGAGTCGTCGTCTCGATGCAGGACGAGCGATCGCAGCTGCAGAACAAGGCGCGGGCGATGCTCGTGCTGCGCGCCCGACTGTTCGAGTTGGCCGAGCGTGAGCGCAATGACGAACTGTCGGCCGAGCGACGTTCGCAGGTCGGCGGTGGCGGGCGCAGCGAGAAGGTGCGCACCTACAACTTCAAGGAGAACCGGGTGACCGATCACCGCATCGGCTTCACCGTGTACCGGTTGGCGGCGATTCTCGGCGGCGAACTCCAGGTGGTGATCGACGCGCTCCAAGCCGATGAGCGTGCACGCCTCCTCGCCGAGGGCGAATGACCTCCACCCGCACCGATGACACGGTCACGTGGAGGGAGCTGCTGGCCGAGACCACCGACGTCGTCAACGACCGGACCCGAGCTCGGTGGTTGTGCGAGGTGGCGTCGGCCAGTGTGGACGGCGACGAGTTCCTGCGTCGGCTCGACGAGGCGGCGACGATTCGGATGGTCTCCCACCTCGATTCGATGGTGGCGCGTTACCGAACTGGTGAACCGCTGCAGTACGTGCTGGGGGAGTGGAGCTTCCGCCACATCACGCTCAGCGTCGATCGTCGCGTGTTGATTCCGCGCCCCGAAACCGAACTCGTCGCAGAGGTCGCGATCGAGCTGGCCTCACAGTGTGGCCCGACGCGCGTGGTGGCGGATCTCGGGACCGGCTCGGGAGCGATCGGGCTGTCGATGGCCTACGAGCTACCTCGGCTCGGTACCGAGGTCTGGATCACCGATGCGAGCGCCGATGCGATCGATGTCGCACGGGCCAATCTTGCCGGCATCGGGCCCGCGGCGGCGAACGTTCGGATCGCCCACGGGTCGTGGTTCGACGCGTTGCCCGACGGCACGGAGTTCGACGTCATCGTGTCGAACCCGCCGTACGTGGCGGTTGGATCACCCGATCTCGAACCGGACGTCGGTGCCTGGGAGCCGCCCGACGCCCTGTTCGCCGGCCACGACGGCCTCGACGACATCCGGGTGCTGGCCGTCGGTGCTCCCGAGCGGCTGCGCCCCGGTGGCGTGCTCGTGCTCGAGATCGGCGCCGATCAGGGACCAGCGGTCGACGACATCCTGCGCGGAGCGGCGCTGGTCGACATCGAGATCCGCAAGGACCTCAGCGACCGCGACCGAATCGCCGTCGCCCGCCGGTCGACGTGACGCGTGGTTCCCGGAGCCCGGGTCCCGGGGAACCAGGCTTGTTCCCGGAGACCTGGGCGCGGGGAACTACGCGGGGAACTTCAGCTGAAGCGGACGGCGACCTCGGCGAGGATCGTGCCCTCCTGCGGGGTGACGCCCTGGTCGACGTCGGCCACGTCGCGGGCGGCGGAGAACAGCGCCGAACGCAACACTCGGCTGCTGATGCGGGCGTCGATCGCATCCAGGAACGATGACACCTCGTCACGTTCGATGGCGTGGCGGGCCTCCTCGATGGCGGGACGGATGTACTGCTCGAAGGCCGCTCCCTCGTCGCGCCAGTCGTTACTGATCTCGCGGCAGCAGCTCGATCTCCTCGTCGCTGATGTTGTCATCAGCCAGCATCACCAGTGCGAGCAGTTCGAGCGCTGCTTGGTGTTCGAGGTCGGCGGTGGCGTGCACGGCAACGCCGCGGTAGAGGTCTTCGAGACGTCGGCTCACGTGGGGTCCTTCGAGGTGGTGGGGGTCAGGGATCGGCGGAGGAAGTCGAGTTGGTGCAAGAGCAGGTTCTCTGCGACTTCCTCTTGCGGTGTCATGTGCGTGACGCCGGCGAGCGGGAGGACCTCGTGTGGTCGTCCGGCCGCGAGCAGTGCCGCCGACAGCTGCAAGGTGTGGGCCGCGACGACGTTGTCGTCCGCGAGCCCGTGGATCAACAGCAGCGGCCGCGTCAGGTCGCCGGCGAGCGGCAGCAACGAGTTGGCGTCGTACTGGTCGCCCATGCTCGCCGGGTCGCCCAGGTATCGCTCGGTGTAGTGGGTGTCGTACAGGCGCCACTCGGTCACCGGCGCGCCGGCGATGGCGGCGTGGAACACATCGGGTCGGCGCAGCACGGCGAGCGCCGCAAGGTAGCCGCCGAAGCTCCATCCACGAATCGCCACCCGTTCGAGGTCGAGTCCGGCGATCTGTTCGGAGACTGCGTGGAGTGCATCGACCTGGTCGTCGAGCGTGGGGCCGGCGAGGTCGCCGCGCACCGCGCGCTCCCACTCGCTGCCACGTCCCGGCGTGCCTCGACCATCGGCGACGATGACGGCGAAACCCTGGTCGGCGAACCACTGCGACGTCAGGTACGCATTGTGCGCCTGCGTGACGCGAAGTGCGTGAGGCCCGCCGTACGGATCGAGCAGCACGGGGAGTGGGTGCCCGTCGGGGTCGAACTCGCGGGGGAGCAGCACGGCAACCGCCAGGTCGCGCTCTCCGACGGTGAGCAACTGCACGTTCGGCTCGAGCAGGGGTGTCTCGGCGAATGATGCGATCTCGTGATCACCGTTCGGCTCGTGGACGACGGTCGCCGTGCCCGGCCGATCGAGCGTTGCCGAACGCAGGACGATGGTGTCGCCGCCCGCCGCTGCGCCGTGGATGCCGGGATCGGTGGTGATCGCCTGCAGATCGTCGTCGGTCCACCGCCAGACGTGGAGTTGGGTGGCGTCGTCGATCGGGTTGGCGCAGAACGTGATCGACGGTGTCGATTCACCCCCGCCCGTGGACACGATCGAGCGCACCTGGAGCTCCGCCGGGGTGACCGGTTCGTCTCCGACGAGCAGCCGACGGGCGCCGTCGCGGTCCGCGGTCGTCACCAGGCGTCCGTCGGCGAGTCGGGCCGGGGTGCCCGGTACGAGTTCGACCCAGGCATCGTCGTAGTCGTGCGACAACACGGTGGTCTCGCCTCGAGTCGGGGCCTCGGTGGTGTCGACCTCGAGCACCATGGTGCCCTGCTGGTCGCGTGCCTGCACGAGCAGCGTCAAGCCGGTCTCGGTCCACGCGACCGCAGCCAGGTACGGAAAGAAGTCGCGGTCCCAGTCGACAGTCGTTCTCGAGCCGTCCAGGCCCAGCAGGTGCAGCGTCACGTCGGGATTGGCAGATCCGGCTGCGGGATAGCGGATGGTGCGCGCCGGTTGTTCGGGATGGGCCGGATCGGCGATCACCCACTGGCCGACGGTGCGGTCATCGACGCGGCATGCAGCGATCGTCCTCCCGTCGGGACTCCACCAGTAGCCACGGAACCGTCCCATCTCTTCCGCCGCGATGAAGTCGGCGCTGCCCCACGAGACCGTGTCGGGTTCCGACCCGTCGTCACCGGCCAGCGCGCGAGACGTGCCGTCGAGCTCGCCGATGCGAAGACTCGACCCGCTGACATAGGCGACGCGTCGAGCCGTCGGGTCCGGTCGTGGATCGAACACGGGCCCGACCACGGCCAGTTCCCGAGCCTGACCAGACAGCAATCCACCGGCGAACAATCGGCCGGCCAGCGCGAACGCCACCACGGTGGCGTTGCGATCGGTGGCGTACGACGTGATCCCGCCTGCGCCTTCACGGGCCCGCTCCCGGCGGGCGCGCTCCGCCGCCGGCAGATCCGCAGTCGCATCAGCGTCGTCGGCGAGCAGCGCCCGCGGGTCGGCGACCAGACGCTCGGTGCCCGACTCGACATCGAACACCCACAGGGCGTTCACCGGGTCGCTCCCACCAGCGCTGCGCAGGAACACCACCCGCTCCCCGTCGGGCGACACCGTGACGTTTCGCGGTTCGCCGAGCGTGAAGCGTTGGGTTCGCGCATGTTGGCGGGGGAAGGTGTCGGTCACGACCCCACTGTAGGAAACCGGCGCACCCGAGGTGTCACGGCTGGACGAGGATCTTGGCGTGCACCTCGGGATTGGCGAGGTCGTTGAACGCCCGAGGGATGTCGTCGATGCCGACCGTGCCGGTGAGCAACGGCGACAGGTCGACACGTTCGGTCGCGATCGCGTCGAGCGAACCGGCGAATTCCTCGGGCGTGTAGCCGAGCACGAACTGCAGCGACAGCTCCTTGCTGATGCCGAGCATCGGGTGGACGTGGTCTTCCTGCATGCACGCGCCCACGATCAGGATGCGGCTGTTCTTCGGCGCCATCCGCATCGTGTGCTCGATCATCCCGGGGACGCCCACCGCCTCGAACACGACGAGGGGTTTGGTGCCGTCGACGCGACGCCACGCGCGGATCGCCGTCTCCTCGTTCGGGTCGACGACCTCGTCGCAGCCGAGTTGCTCGGCGAGCGCGCGGCGGGCGGGGGAGAAGTCGGCGCCGACGATCGGGCCGATGCCGAGCATCTTCATCGCTGCGATGCAGGCCAGGCCGACCGGGCCGAGCCCGATGACGATCGCTGCATCACCCGGAGCGATGCCCGACTTGGCGACGGCATGCACCCCGACTGCCAGCGGCTCGGTCATGGCGGCCATCTCGTGGGGGAGCCCGGCAGGCACCTTGATGGCGAGCAGTTCGTTGAGTGCCATGTACTCGGCGTAGCCGCCTGGATAGAGGTTCGAGAATCCGATCGGATGGATGCCGGAGGCATCGAAGACGATCGGCATCGACACGATGACGTCGCCGACCGAGAGGTTCGTCACCCCCGGGCCCGTCTCGACGACCTCGCAGCAGAACTCGTGGCCCATCACGAGGTCACCGGCCGGGTCGAACATGTTGACCGCCGGTTCGTCGGGCGAGCGAGCGTCGGCATTCTCGGCGGCGAGTTCGTCGGAGAGCCGGCGCGACTCCTCGCCATGTTTCAACAGGTGGAGGTCGCTGCCGCAGATCCCGCACGACAGGACCTTGGTGAGCACCTGGCCGGGCCCGGCCGTCGGCATGTCGATGTCATCGACACGTAGTTCCCAGTTGGACATCACCGTTGCGCGCATCGCCCGACAGTACGCCGACCATCTCGTTTGAGTTGCAGTTTCGGTGGACCGGTCCACCGAAACTGCAACTCAAACGAGGGATTCAGTGGCTCAAGTGAGCAACGGCAGCGAGGAGGAGGTCGAACACGGCGTCGTCGTCGACCGAGGCGAGCACATCACAGTTCGCTGTGGGGCGGGCGGTGATCGCTCGTTGGTCGATCACCGTCATCCCGCGAGTGTGTTCGCCCCTCGTCTCGATCGCCACATGGCGGGCGGCGTGCCCGAACAGGTCTGGGTGTGTCACGGCGAACACGGCGAGCGGGTCGTGGACGGCGGCGCCGCTCATCGATCCGGGATCGTGACGCACCCGGTAGTTCTCGCTGAAGAACCTCAGGAGGTCGCTGAGCACCGCAGCGAGCGTCCCCGACACCTCATCGATCGCGGCGATTCGCTCCGGCGTGGCTTGGAACCGGTGCGTCACGTCGAGGCCGGCCATCACGAGTGGGCCCCCGTAGGCGAACACGATCGCCGCTGCCTCCGGGTCGGCCCACACGTTGAACTCGGCGGTCGCGGTGCGGTTGCCGAACGTGCCGCCACCCATCAGTGAGATGCCGGCGACGCGCTCAGCGATGTCGGGCGCAGCGCGCAGGGCGAGCGCGATGTTGGTCAGCGGGCCGACCGGAACGAGCCAGACGTCGTCGATGCTGCGACAGGTCTCGATGATGAACGCGACGGCGTCGGTTCCGTCGAGTGGGGTGGTCGGTGCGGGTAGGTCGGCGCCGTCGAGTCCGCTCGGGCCGTGGACGAAGGTGGCGGCGTGCGGCTCGGCGAGCAGGGGTCGAGGGCTGCCTGCGTGCACCGGTACGTCGAGGCCGAGCAGGTCGCGCATGACGAGCGCGTTGTGGGTCGTGCGATCGAGCGGTGCGTTTCCGGCGACGGTGGTGATCCCGACGAGGTCGGCGTAGTGAGCGGCGGCCACGATCGCCAGGGCGTCGTCATGGCCCGGATCGCAGTCGAGCAACACACGGGGAACGGACGGCGAGGTCATTGCCCGAGCATGTCACCGCCGGCCGTCCCCCGAGAAGCGATGAGCGAAACCGCCGTATGCGGTCGGTTGGCTCATCGGAGGGCGAGCTGAACCGGTCGCGATGAGCGAAACCGCCGTATGCGGTTGGTTGGCTCATCGGAGGGCGAGCTGAACCGGTCGCGATGAGCGAAACCGCCGTATGCGGTCGGTTGGCTCATCGGAGGGCGAGCTCAACCGGTCGGAGCGGTCGGGCACACTGGGGCGATGGCGCTCTGCAGCGGATCGATGGGGAGTGGGTTGGTTCGGTCGTCGGCCGCGATCGTGCTGGTGGTGTCGATCGCTGGGGGGTGCAGCTCCGGCGACGACGAGAGCGGTGGCGTTGCGAGTGGATCGTCAGCGCCAACCGCAGCCTCCGAGCTCGCCACGACCACCGCGCCTGCAACCACCGCCGCCACGACCACCTCGACCGGGCAGGTCGATGCGACCACGACGATCGCCGAGCCGATCGCAACGGTGCCAGAACAGGGTGTCCCGGGGATCGACAGCGACGATCCGTTCTGTCGGGGATGGAGCGAGTTCGCCGGCTCGTTCCAGGCCCTGACCCTTGCCTCGGTCGCCGGATCCGATCCGTTCGCCGGCGCCCGGCTCGAAGTGATCGCCGCCGGTGCGGTGGTCGCTGCCGTGACGACGATCGCCAACGGCTTCCCCGGTTCGATCGCCGACGAGCGCGATGTTTTCGTCGACGAACTGATCGGGCCATTCGCCCGCCGTGCCGAGCGTGCTGTCGATGCGCTCCGTTCCGCTGGCGTCACCGCCGGCGACATCGAACTGCTCGGTGACGCCTGGCTCGTGGCGCTCGTGGAGGCTGGCGTCGACGATCCGGAACTGGTCGTCGTCGTGCCCGCCGATCTCGACCCCGCCGTCGATGCGGCAACCGTCGCGTTCTCGGCGAACGTGCCGCCGATCGCTGCCGATCCGAGTCTCATCACCCAGGCCGACGCGCCAGCGACGTTCCGCTACCTCGCCGAGCAGTGTCCGGATCAGGGGACGCTCGCCGGCAACGACGCCATCGGTTGACGCCTCAGACGAGGTGGATGTCGCCCGCGGCGTCGAGGTCGACCGAGCGACCGACCCATTCGCCCTCGGACATTGCCGCAGTCACCTCGGTGACGTCGGATGTGCCCCAAGCTCGGCGTCCGTCGCCGAGGAGACAGGCAGCGATCGATCGATCGGGTGACCCGTCGCGATCGAACATCACCGTGTACGCCTCGACGATTGCGGCGCCGACAGCATCGGCGGGGGCGGCGAGTTCGCGGCGCGGCAGCGCATCGATCTCCGACTGGGGCTTGTCGTGGCGGAACTCGGCGACGGGAACCGTCGAGTAGACGCCGAACGCATGCTTGGTGACGAAGCCGCCGTTCGCCCAGACCAAGCCGTACTCGCCGGGCCGTTCCCGCAGGTCGTTGACCACCGTGGCGATCGCGTGCATCACGTAGTTGTTCCACGGTCCGCCGGCGAAGGTCATGCCGCCGGTTCGTGACCACTGCCGGGTCGCCAGATCGATGCCGAGCGACTGGGCGCCGAGCTGCACCGCAGCAGGGAAGCACGAGTACAGGTCGATCACCGACACGTCGTCGATGCCGATACCCGCCAATTCGAGTGCACGGCGCCCGCCGATCTCGATCGCGGGTGTGCGTGCGAACGTGTCGCGGTTCGACACGAACTGGTGCTCATGGCAGTCGGTGCCGGCGTGCGGGAACACCCATCGATCCTCGGGTACACCGAGACGTCGGGCGGCCGCGACCGAGCACATGATGACCGCTGCGGCCATGTCGACACCGTTGTTGGAGTTCAGCAACTTCGGATACGGCAACCCGATCATCCGATTGCGTTCGGTGACGGTGACGATCTCGTCGGCGGTCTTCGCCTCCTGGATCCAGGCGTGCGGATTCTTCGCCGCGACTGCGCTCAGGTCGGCGTACAAGCGGCCGAGATGGGCCTGGTGCTCGTCGAATGTGCGTCCCGACGCAGAGCGGATCGCGGTTTCGAACATCGGATAGTGCTGGACTGGCGCGACGAGCCCGCGTTGGATTTCGGCGTCCATCGCCATGTGCAGGTCCTCGCCGACGATGGTGGGTTCGTCGCCCGGATCGGACTTCGGCCAGTCGAACTCGATACCGGCCGCCCGACCGCGCTGGCGGGTCTTGGTCGCTTCGCCCCCGGCCAGGATGGCGATGTCGATCTCGCCGGACTGGATCTGCAGGGCGGTCTGGTTGACCAGTGACTGTGGACTGTTGCCACCCATCGTCGTGTAGTCGAGGCGCGCCGGTTCGAGGCCCAGTCGATCGGCGAGGAATCGTGTCGTGTTGCCGTACCGCCACGAGAGCTGGCCGACGACTCGGACGGCGTCGGCCGCCGGTGGCCCGTCGAGTTTGGCGTCGGTCGACGCTGCGAGCACCGCCTGCTCCATCAGCGCGACCGGCTCGAGCGCATCGGCGAGCGAGTCGCTCCGATTGACGAACTGACCGACGCCGATGATGACCGCCGTGCGGTCGTCGGGTTGACGTGGTGTCGGCCGATGCGTCGGTCCTGGGGTGCTGGTCACGCCCGAACCCTACGCAGCGGCCGATGCCGGCTCACACCTGGCGCGCGGCCGGTGACGACCTACACTCGGCCCACATGGATGTGGCCGCCGATGCACGCCGGATCGCGATCGGTTCCGACCACGCCGGCTACGACCTCAAGCAGCACCTGGTGACGATGCTGCTCGGGCAGGGCTACCAGGTCGACGATCAGGGCACTCACTCGACCGAATCGGTCGACTACCCGGCGATCTGCGCCGGCGTCGGTCGCACGGTGCGCGACGGCGACGCCGACGTCGGCATCGTGCTCGGCGGCAGCGGCCAGGGTGAACAACTCGCTGCCAACAAGGTGCGCGGTGTGCGCGCTGCGCTCTGCAACTGCTTGTACACCGCCCGGATGGCTCGCGAACACAACGACGCCAACGTGTTGTCGATGGGTGCCCGCGTCGTCGGTGAGGGCCTCGCCGAAGAGATCGTCACCACGTTTCTCACCACCGACTTCGAAGGCGGCAGACACGCACGGCGCGTCGACCAGCTCACCGAACTCGAAGCCCACTTCTAGACCCGCCACCGACCCGCCACCGACCCTTCCAAGGACCTCAGATGCCGTTTCCCTCCGACACCGATCCCGACACCGAGGTCGTCAGCCTCATCGAACGGGAAGTCGAGCGCCAGACCACCGGCATTCAGCTGATCGCCAGCGAGAACTTCACGTCCCCTGCGGTCATGGCAGCCGTCGGCTCGGTGCTCACCAACAAGTACTCCGAGGGCTACCCGGGCAAGCGCTACTACGGCGGCAATGCCATCGTCGACGACATCGAACAGCTCGCGATCGACCGGGTGAAGGCGCTGTTCGGTGCGGACCACGCGAACGTCCAGCCGCACTCCGGTGCGAACGCCAACATGTGCGTGTACCAAGCGCTGCTGGCGCCGGGCGACACCGTGCTCGGCCTCAGTCTCGACCACGGTGGCCACCTGACCCACGGCTCGCCGGTCAACGCGAGCGGCCTGCTCTACAACTTCGTGTCGTACGGCACCGGCGCCGAGGACCGCATCGACATGGACGAAGTCCGGGCGCTCGCGCTCGAACACCGCCCGAAGATGATCGTGGCGGGCACGACCGCCTACCCGCGTCGACTCGACCCCGAGCCGTTCAAGAAGATCGCCGACGAGGTCGGTGCCCTGCTGCTGTTCGACATCGCCCACCTCGCCGGGCTCGTCGCCGGTGGCGCCCATCCGAACCCGGTGCCGTTCGCCGACGTGGTCACGTTCACCACCCACAAGACGCTGCGCGGCCCGCGGGGCGGGGCGATCCTCTGCAAGGCCGAGCACGCCAAGGCGATCGACAAAGCGGTGTTCCCCGGCTGGCAGGGTGGCCCGCTCGAACACGTCATCGCCGGCAAGGCGGTCGCGTTCCGCGAGGCGGCCGACCCGTCGTTCCGTGACTACGCCCACCAGGTCGTGAAGAACGCATCAGCGCTCGCCGACGCACTCGTGCAGGAGGGCTTCCGCCTCGTCTCGGGCGGCACCGACAACCATCTCATGGTCGTCGACCTCACACCGTTCGATGCCGAGTTGACCGGCAAGGAGGCGCAGGCGAAGCTCGACGACGCGGGGATCACGCTCAACAAGAACACGATCCCCGACGACCCGCGCAGCCCGTTCGTCACCAGCGGCGTGCGCATCGGTACCCCGTCGGTCACCACCCAGGGGATGACCGAGGCCGAGATGCCGTTGATCGCTGGGTTCATCGCTCGTGCTCTGCGTGGTCGCAACGATGTCGCCGAACTGGAACTGGTCCGCAAGGACGTTGCCGAGCTGTGCGCTCGGTTCCCGGCCTATCCGGCCAGTTGACGCCGCCGTAGGCTGATCGACCGTGCCCGAGTTCGGTTCCTTTCTCCTGATCGGAGCCGTCGCGGCGCTCGTCACGTTCATCACGACGCCGCTCGTGGGCATCCTCGCGCGGCGTCAGGGATGGGTGTACCTCCCGAACGATCGCACGGTGCACCAGAGTCCGCTGCCCGATGTCGGTGGCCTGGCGATGTACGTCGGTCTGCTCGCCGCCATGCTCACCGCGTGGCAGCTCGACGTGTTCGACGTGTTGTTCGCGAGCAACTCGGAGCCGGTCGGCGTGCTCGTGGCGGCGACGATCATCTACGTCGTCGGGTTCATCGACGATGTGCGTGGCCTGTCGCCTCCGGCGAAGGTGGCCGGCACCGTGCTCGCTGGTCTCGCGCTGGTTCAGTTCGGCGTCGTGATGTACGCGTTCCGGTTGCCGTTCTTCGACGGACCGATCCTGCTCGCGCAGGAGTGGCGTCCGCTCGTGACCGTGTTGTGGCTGCTCGGGATGACGCAGGCGATCAACTTCATCGACGGCCTCGACGGACTTGCTGCCGGCATCGTGGCCATCGGGGCCGGCGCGTTCTTCCTCTACAGCCAGGAGTTGCTCGACAGCGACGTGATCAATGCCACGAACATCGGGCCGCTCATCGCGATCATCGCTGTCGGCGTCTGCGTCGGGTTCCTGCCGCACAACTTCAACCCGGCACGCATCATGATGGGCGACGGCGGCGCGTTGCTGTTGGGCTTGTTGCTCGCTGCCGCGACGAGTGTCGTCGGAGGTCGTGCCGACTCGTTCAATCAGGAGTTCGTCGGCCAGACCTACTTCTTCCTGGCGCCCCTCGCCATCCCGCTGCTCATCCTCGGCGTGCCGATCTTCGACCTGGCGTTCGCGATCTTCCGGCGCGCCGCGAGTCGTCGGTCGCTGTCGACGGCCGACAAGGGGCACCTCCACCACCGCTTGATGGAGCTCGGCCACGGCCACCGCCGCAGCGTCGTGATCTTGTGGACCTGGACGTTGCTGCTGTCCGCGTTCGTGCTCTATCCGACGCTGACGGGACGCAACCCGACGTACCTTCCGTTCGGCATCATCGCTCTCGGGATCGTGCTGTTCACCGTGCTGCACCCCAGTGTTCGCGCCCGCCGTCGGGAGACCGCACAGCCCGGGTCCGACGACGTGGACGACGATGACGAGGAGACTTTGCCCGAAGGGTTGCCCCCGACGGGGTCGGCCCACTAGGTTGTGCATGCGTTCACAAGCGCCGCTGCACAACCGCAGCGCACGCCACGACGCTCCCTTGGATCAATGAAGCTCCTCCCCAAGCAGACACGCGTCGACACGCAGGACGGCCTCGGCCTCGGCATCGAGGCAGCCGTCATCATGGCGCTGTTCTTCGGCGTAGGAGCCGGGTTCGACTGGCTGTTCGGCACGAGGCCGCTGTTCATGATCGCCTTCACGGTCCTCGGTGCGGTCGGTCTGTTCGCCAAGTGGAAGTACCGCTACGACGATCGCATGAACGAGCTCGAGGCCGAACGCGCCGCCAAGGTCTCCGACCGGAGCCGTGCCGCATGAGCGACCGAGGCACCTCACCGGACGTGATGACGACGCGATTCGACGGTCCCGCACCCGAAGTCGCCGTCTCGACCGACATGATCAAGCGCGGCCTGATCGTCGCTCCGCTGCTCATCGCGGTGTGCGGCGTGATCTGGGGCATGGACGGCGTCTGGTCGAGCGCGTACGGCATCGCCATCGTGCTCGCGAACTTCGCGTTGGCCGCTGCATCCATCGCCTTCGCCGCTCGCATCTCGCTCGGATTGATGATGGCGGCGACGCTGTTCGGCTACATCATTCGCCTCGCGCTGATCTTTCTGGCCGTCTGGTTGGTCAAGGACGCCGCTTGGATTTCGTTTCCGGCACTCGGATCGACCATCATCATCACGCACCTCGGTCTGCTGTTCTGGGAAATGAAGTACGTCGCCTTGTCGCTGGCGCATCCCGGACTCAAACCGGCCAAGACGCAATCGGTCACCTGACCTCAGCAATCCACCTCGCTCCACCCATTCGCCCCACCCACACTCACGACTGAAACGGAAACCACGTGTTCGGACTCGAGTTCCCGCCGATCAACGAGATCCTGCGCTGGCAGGACATCTTCCCCTCGTTCAACAAGATCGCTCTGATCGCCGTCGCCGCGACGGTGATCAGCATCACGTTGTTCCTGCTCGCCGCTCGCCGCGACCCCTTGGTCGCTCCGACCGGTGCGCGCAACCTCGCCGAAGTCACGATCGACTTCATCGAGGAGAGCGTGGTCATGCAGACGCTCGGCAAGTCGGGCCTCAAGTGGACGCCGTTCCTCCTGAGCCTGTTCATGTTCATCTTCCTGTGCAACATCCCAGGAGTGATCCCGATCATCCAGATGCCGGCCACGGCTCGTATCGCCATTCCGTTGGCGCTGTCGCTGCTCGTGTGGGTCATCTACATCGGCACCGGACTGAAGCATCAGGGCCTCGGTTACTTCGGCCACCTGCTGTGGCCCCCCGGCGTGCCGACGGCCCTGAAGCCGCTCGTGGGACTCATCGAGTTCATCTCGACGATCATCGTGACGCCGTTCTCGCTGACCGTCCGACTCATGGCCAACATGCTCGCCGGGCACATCCTGCTCGTGACGTTCGGTCTGTTGACCCACGCACTGTTCACCGCAGAGACCGCACGGATCTTCCTCGTGCCGATGAGCATCCTGCCGTTCGGCATGCTCATCTTCCTGACGGCCTTCGAGATCCTCGTCGCCTTCCTGCAGGCCTACATCTTTGCGATCCTCGCCGCCGTGTACATCAACAACTCGACGGTCGGACACGGCGAGGAACACTGAGTCCGCGGCGCCACCGCACCACGAACCACCCATTCGAACACCCGATCTCCCATCTACCGAAAGCACAACAGGAGAAGACCCCATGGAAGCATTCAGCGTTCTCGTCGCTCAGGCGGAAGGACAAACCGCAGATGATGCCAAGAGCATCGCCGCAGCGGCCGGAGCCGGTTACGCCTACGGCCTCGCTGCCATCGGCCCCGGCATCGGCATCGGCTACCTCGTCGGCAAGTCCGTCGAGGCAATGGCCCGCCAGCCCGAGGCCGCCGGCATGGTGCGTACCACCATGTTCCTCGGCATTGCGTTCACCGAAGCCCTGGCCCTCATCGGCTTCGTGGTCTTCATCCTGTTGAAGTTCGCCTGATCGCGAGCGTCCCGTCCACGGTCAAGAAGCGAAGGAGATGACGTGCTGACAGCCGTCGTAACGTCCTCCGGCGCGACGATCGAGGTGTCCTTGTTGGACGCCACGTTCGTCACCGCCGAAGAGGGCAGTGAAGCAGAGGGTCCCGAGAGCGATCTCAACCCGATCTTCCCCGAAGTGAAAGAAGTCGTCTGGGGCTTCGGTGCCTTCGTGGTGCTGGCGCTCGCTATGCGCCTGTTCCTGTTCCGCAGGGTCCGCGATGGTATGACGGCTCGTTACGACCGGATCGAGGGCGACCTCGAAACGGCCGAGGCGTCAACGGCATCGGCTCGAGCCGACGTGACCGACTACGAGGCACAGCTCGCCGCCGTTCGCGCCGACGCACAGACACGTGTCGAAGCGGCACGTGCCACGCTCGAAGCGGAGCGCACCGAGCAGATCGCCGCGGCAAATGCCCGGATCGCCGACAAGCGCGGTGCTGCGGCAGCCGAGGTCGATGCCGCCAAGCAGGCCGCACGCGGTCAGGTCGAATCGGCCGTGGTCGACGTGTCGGCGCGTCTCAGCGAACTCGCCACCGGGCGTCGCCCGAGCGACGACGTCGTGCAACGAGCAGTCGGCGACGCGATGAACCAGGGGGTGTCGGCATGAGCCTCTTCACCACAGCGACGTTGGTCGCTGGTCGCATGTTGCCGGGCGCAGAGGACATCCCGTTCGACGACAAGGGCTACACGACGGTCAACCCGATCCTGCCGCCGCTCAAGGAGCTCGTCCCGGGCACGATGGCGTCGATCCTCGTGTTCACCCTGCTGGTCTGGAAGGCAGGCCCGATCATCCGCGAGAGCCTGCGCAAGCGCACCGCGGGGATCCAGAAGCAGCTCGACGATGCGACCGCCGCCAAGGCTGCCGCGGAAACCGAAGCGATCAGGATCCGTGAGGCCCAGGGCGACATCGACGCCGAGCGCGGTCGCCTCTATGCCGAAGCAGATGCGCAGGCCGAGGCGCTCCTCGCCGACGGCCGTGTCCGTCTCGCCGCCGAGATCGCCGAGCTCGAAGCTCGTGCCGAGGCCGACATCGCGTCGGCAGCGGGTCGCAGCAGCGACGAGCTCCGCTCCGAGATCGCCAAGCATTCAGGTTCGGCCGTCGACGCCATCGTGCGCGACACCCTCGACGACGCGGCACAGCAGGAACTGATCGAGAACTTCATCGCCCGAGTCGGCGCGAGCCAGGGAGTCACATCATGAGTGGTGACGCAATGATCGAGGGCTACGCCCGGGCACTGTTCGAAGTCGCCCGCGCCGAAGGCACCCTCGACGAGGTCGAAGACGAGTTGTTCCGCTTCGCCCGCTCGTACGAGTCGAGCGACGCACTGCGCAACGCGCTGACCGACGAGCACATCCCCGCCGAGAAGCGCCAAGCCATCGTCGAGGACCTGCTCGGCGGCAAGACCACGACGACCACGATCCAACTCGTGTCGATGGTGGTCGGCTCCGGCCGCAGCCGCGACATCCCGGCGATCGTCGACAGCCTCGTCGCTCGTGCGTCGAGCGCCAAGCAGCTCGACGTCGCCGAGGTCCGCACCGCCGTGGCGCTCACCGACGACCAGCAGGCGCGGCTCAAGGCCGCGCTGGAGAACGCCACCGGCAAGAGCATCAACCTCAAGACCGTCGTCGACCCCTCGGTGGTCGGCGGCGTCGTCGCCACGATCGGTGACACCGTCATCGACGACACCGTTCGCACCCGTATCGAACAGCTGAAGAGCCGGCTCTGAGCCGAACCGCTCACAAAGGAACGAGACACCACCATGGCTGAGCTGACCATTTCTGCCGCCGACATCGCATCGGCGCTCAAGTCCAACCTCGAAGGCTTCGAGCCCTCGCTCGAGGCCCGCACGGTCGGGCGCGTCGCCGAAGTCGGCGACGGCATCGCCCGCGTGTCCGGCCTGCCCGACGCCGCCGTCAACGAGCTCCTCGAGTTCGAAGACGGCTCGGTCGGCCTGGCGCTGAACCTCGACGAGTTCTCGATCGGCGCCGTCGTGCTCGGCGACGTCGACAAGATCGAAGAGGGCCAGACCGTCAAGTCGACCGGCAGCATCCTGTCGATGCCCGTCGGCGACGGCATGCTCGGTCGCGTCGTGAACGCGCTCGGTCACCCGATCGACGGCCGGGGCGAACTCACCGGAGTCGAGACCCGCCGCATGGAGATCCAGGCGCCCGGCATCATGGGCCGCAAGCCCGTGCACGAGCCGCTCCAGACCGGGATCAAGGCCATCGACGCCATGACCCCGATCGGTCGTGGACAGCGCGAGCTGATCATCGGCGACCGCAAGACCGGCAAGACCACCGTGGCGATCGACACGATCATCAACCAGCAGGGTCTCGGCGTGAAGTGCATCTACGTCGCGATCGGCCAGAAGAGCTCGACCGTCGCCCAGACCGTCGACACGCTGCGCCAGACCGGTGCGCTCGACTACACCGTGGTCGTGGTGGCCTCGGCATCGGATCCCGCTCCGTTCAAGTACCTCGCCCCGTACGCCGGCTGCGCCATCGGCCAGCACTGGATGGACAACGGCGAGCACGCCCTCGTGGTGTACGACGACCTCTCCAAGCAGGCCGACGCCTACCGTCAGCTGTCGCTGCTGCTGCGCCGCCCGCCGGGCCGCGAGGCCTACCCCGGCGACGTGTTCTACCTCCACAGCCGTCTGCTCGAGCGGGCCGCGAAGCTCTCCGACGAGCTCGGCGCCGGTTCGCTGACCGCACTGCCGATCATCGAGACCAAGGCCGGCGACGTCTCGGCGTTCATCCCGACCAACGTGATCTCGATCACCGACGGTCAGGTCTTCCTGCAGGACAACCTCTTCAAGTCGGGTGTGCGCCCGGCCATCGACGTGGGCATCTCGGTGTCGCGAGTCGGTGGCGCCGCGCAGATCAAGTCGATGAAGTCGGTCGCCGGCACCTTGAAGCTCGACCTCGCGCAGTTCCGTGAGCTCGAGGCGTTCGCCACGTTCGGTTCCGAACTCGACGCGATCTCCAAGGCGCAGCTCGAGCGCGGCTACCGCCTGGTCGAGCTGCTCAAGCAGCCGCTCAACAGCCCGATGCCCGTCGAGGAGCAGGTGCTGTCGATCTACGCCGGCACCAAGGGCCACCTCGACGACGTGCCGGTCGGCGACGTCCGCCGTTTCGAGTCCGAGCTGATCGAGTACGTGCGCACCACGCACAGCGGCCTGCTCGCAGACATCAAGTCCAGCGGGATCCCCGATGGTCTCGACGACGCGATCGTGGCGTTCAAGCAGACCTTCAGCGTCACCGGTGACGGCTACCACGTCGATCCGACGGCGCTCGACGTCGACGAAGTCGGCGACGCCAAGTCCAACAAGACCCTCGCAACGGAGTGATGTAGATGGCTGGCGGTCAGGAGCGAATCCTCAAAGAACGCATTCGCAGCGTTCGGGCGACGAAGAAGATCACGCGCGCCATGGAGCTCATCGCTGCGTCGCGCATCGTCAAGGCCCAGGCGCGCGTCGCCGCCGCCGTGCCGTACTCCGAGCAGATCACCGAAGTCGTCAAGGACCTCGCTGCCGGAGGCGCCTCGGCCGACTCGCCGTTGCTGTCGGGTCGCGACGAGATCAGGCACACGTGCTACGTCGTGATCACCGCCGACCGTGGTCTGTGCGGCGGCTACAACTCGGGCGTGCAGCGTGCGGCCGAGGGTGAGGTCAAAGCCGACGTGCTCGCCGGCAAGGACTACACGATCGTCCCGGTCGGCAAGAAGGCCGAGGGGTACTTCCGGTTCCGCGGCTACACGCTCGGCCAGGACTTCAGCGGTTTCTCGGCGCAGCCGTCGTACGACGACGCCCGTGCGATCGGCGAACACGTCGTCGACCTCTTCGTGTCCGGCAAGGTCGACAAGGTCGAGCTGGTCTACACCCGCTTCATCTCCGCCGGCAGCCAGGAAGTCGTCCTGCGACCGCTCGTTCCACTCAGCGCCGACACCGTCGCCGGTGGCGACGGCAGGGCCGGAAGCACCGACGGCTCGGGCGGCGACTACGAGTTCGAACCCGACCCGGCGACGATCCTCGACACGTTGCTCCCGCGCTACGTCGAGGCCCGCGTCTATGCAGCGCTGCTCAACGCCGCTGCGTCCGAGCACGCATACCGCCAGCGGGCGATGAAGTCCGCCACCGACAACGCCGACGAGCTGATCAAGTCGCTCAGCCGCATCATGAACCGAGCCCGTCAGGACTCGATCACCACCGAGATCATGGAGATCGTCGGCGGTGCCGAAGCCCTCGACTCCGGCGACGACGACATTCCCTACTTCGATCTCGGCGACGAGGTCTACCAGCAACTGCAACAGGCCGACTCCGGCGCCACCCGCTGAGCGCACACGCGACACCAGGAGAACAACAGTCATGACCATGACCGAACCCACCACAGCAACCGAACGCAAAGAGGGCCGCATCGTCGGCATCGCCGGCCCCGTGGTCGACGTCGAATTCCCCCGCGGCGCGTTGCCGGAGTTGAACTCGGCGGTCGAGTTCGACATCGAGCTCGAAGGCGAAACCATCACGGTGCTCGCCGAGGTCGCCCAGCAGCTCGGCAACAGCCGGGTCCGGGCGGTCTGCCTCAAGCCGACCGACGGCCTCGTGCGTGGTACCCCGGTGCGCAACACCGGCCACGGCATCACCGTGCCGGTGGGCGAGAAAGTGCTCGGTCACATCTGGAACGTGTGGGGCCAGCCGCTTGACGACGCCCCTGAGGGCTTCGAGGACATGGAGCGGTGGGAGATCCACCGCGACGCCCCGGCCTTCGATGCACTCGAGCCGTCGGCCCGCATGTTCGAGACCGGCATCAAGGTCATCGACCTGCTCACGCCCTATGTGGCGGGCGGCAAGATCGGCCTGTTCGGCGGTGCCGGCGTCGGCAAGACCGTGCTCATCACCGAGATGATCAACCGTGTCGCCTCGCAGCACGGTGGTGTGTCGGTGTTCGCCGGTGTCGGCGAGCGCACCCGTGAAGGCACCGACCTCCGTCTCGAGATGATGGAGTCGGGCGTGTTCGAGAAGGCCGCCCTCGTGTTCGGCCAGATGGACGAACCGCCGGGCGTGCGCCTGCGTGTTGCGCTGTCGGCGCTGACGATGGCGGAGTACTTCCGTGACGTCCAGAACCAGGACGTGCTGCTGTTCGTCGACAACATCTTCCGCTTCGTGCAGGCAGGCTCCGAAGTGTCGACGCTGCTCGGTCGCATGCCCGCCGCCGTGGGCTACCAGCCCACGCTCGCCGACGAGATGGGCCAGCTGCAGGAGCGCATCACCTCCACCCGTGGCCGCTCGATCACGTCGCTGCAGGCCGTCTACGTGCCCGCCGACGACTACACCGACCCGGCGCCGTTCACCACCTTCACGCACCTCGATGCCACCACCGAGCTCTCCCGCCAGGTGGCCGCCCTCGGCATCTACCCGGCGGTGGACCCGCTGGCATCGACCTCGACGATCCTGTCGCCAGAAGTCGTCGGTGAGAACCACTACAACATCGCCCGTCGCGTGCAGGAGACCCTGCAGCGCTACAAGGAGCTGCAGGACATCATCGCCATCCTCGGCCTCGACGAGCTGTCCGAAGAGGACCGCTTGATCGTGAACCGGGCCCGCAAGGTCGAGCGTTTCCTCTCGCAGCCGTTCTACGTCGCCGAGGTCTTCACGGGCCTCCAGGGCGAGTACGTGCCGGTCGCCGAGTCGGTCGAGTCGTTCGAGGCCATCATCAACGGTGAACTCGACGAAGTGCCCGAGCAGGCGTTCTTGAACGTCGGCGGCGTCGAGCAGGTCCTCGCGAAGGCCAAGAAGCTCCAGGAGTCCTGATCATGGCTGAACCGCTCATCGTCGAGGTGGTGTCGCCGGAGGCGGTGCTGTACTCGGGTGAGGCCGACATGGTCATCACCCGGACGCTGGGTGGCGGCGAGGTCGCGTTCCAGTCCGGCCACGCAGCGTTCCTCGGCGCGCTCGTCGAGAATCACACGCGGGTGTTCCAGACCGACGGAACGATCCAGGACATCGCCATCCACCGCGGCTTCGTCGAGGTGAGTGGCAACCCGACCAAGGTGTCGATCCTGTCCGACACGGCCGAGCTGGCCCAGGACATCGACATCGACCGGGCCAAGGAAGCGCTGGAGCGCCATCAGCACATGCTGCGCGACCAGAGCCTCGAGTCGGGGCTCGCCGAAATCGCGACTGCCGGCCGCGATCGGGCCCAAGCCCGCCTGCGCGCCACCGGCACCACGTTCACCGCCTGACGATTACATCAGGGGTCAGACCCGCGATGTAATCCTCACGCGGTTGGTAGCTTCGGCGCATGTCGACGTATCCGTTCACCTCCGCCCTCGTCACGGGCGCGTCCTCGGGGATCGGCGCCGAAATCGCCAGACTGCTCGGTGAGGCCGGTGTCCCGACGGTGCTGGTCGCCCGTCGTGGTGACCGTCTCCGTGAGATCGCCGATCGTTACGACGGCTTCGAGGTGCTCGAAGCCGACCTCGGGACGTCGGAGGGACAGGCGCTCACCGCCGAGCGCATCTCGTCGACCGCCTCGCCGATCGATCTCGTGGTCAACAACGCCGGCTTCGGAACGAGCGGCGTGTTCCACGAACTCGACGTCGATCGCCTGTCCGACGAGGTCGAACTCAACGTCAAGGCACTGACCGTGCTCAGCCATGCGGCGCTCGCCGCGATGGTGCCGCGGGGCGCGGGTATCTGATGAACGTGTCGAGCGTCGCCAGCTTCCAGGCCTCGCCGGGTCTCGGCGTCTACGCGGCGACCAAGGCGTACGTGACGAGTATCACCGAGGCGCTGCACAGCGAGGTCAAGGGCGCCGGCATCCATGTCACCGCGCTCTGCCCCGGGCTCACCAAGACCGAGTTCCAGGATCACAGCAACACCACCGGGCTCGCGCTGAAGGTCCCGGATCTTGCCTGGACGACGGTCGAGGAGGTGGCCTCGACTGGCCTGCGCGACGTGGCGGCGAACAAGACGATCTCGGTGCCCGGCGCGCTCTACAAGGTCGCTGTCACGGGAAGCGACCTGCTGCCGCGTTCCTTCACCCGCTGGGTCAGCGGCGCGATCACCCGCTGACGCCCCCGGCGCATCGTCGACGTCAGTAGTCGATGGCGGCGAACTCGCGGAGTTTCGAGACGCGGTGATGGGCGTCGATCATTCGGACCGTGCCGCTGCGCGAGCGCATCACCAGGCTCTGGGTGCGGACCCCGCTGGAGTCGAAGCGAACGCCGCGGAGCAGTGCTCCATCGGTGAGACCGGTCGCGGCGAAGAAGCAGTTGTCACTCTGGATCAGGTCGTCTTGGCCGAGCACCCGGTCGAGGTCGAATCCGGCGTCGATCATCGCAGTGCGTTCTTCGTCGGTCTGGGGTGCGAAGCGGGCCTGGATCTCGCCGCCCATCGCCTTCATCGCCGCCGCGGAGATGACGCCCTCGGGCGTACCGCCGATTCCGATGAGCACGTCGGCGCCCGCATCGGGCCAGCACGTTGCGACGGACCCGTAGACGTCGCCGTCGGTGATCAGTCGGATCCGACACCCGCTTGCTCGCACCTCGGCGATGAGGTCGGCATGGCGCGGTCGATCGAGGATGACGACGGTGAGGTCGCGGACCTCCTCGCCCTTCGCCTTGGCGACCCATCGGAGGTTCTGCGTCGGCGTGGCGGTGATGTCGATCGCCCCCACTGCGTCGGGACCGACGGCGATCTTCTCCATGTAGAACGACGGACCCGGGTCGAGCATCGAGCCACGGTCGGCAACGGCGATGACGGCGAGCGCGTTGGTCTTTCCCTGAGCGGTCAGCGTGGTGCCGTCGATCGGGTCGACTGCGACGTCGACGTCGGGGGCGCTGCCGTCGCCGACATGCTCGCCGTTGTAGAGCATCGGAGCGTCGTCCTTCTCGCCCTCGCCGATCACGACGACTCCATCCATCGACACGGTGGACAGCGACAACCGCATGGCTTCGACGGCGGCGTTGTCGGCAGCGTTCTTGTCGCCCCGCCCGACCCAGCGTGCGGCTGCCAGGCAGGCCGATTCGGTGGCTCGGACCAACTCCATCGCGAGGTTTCGGTCGGGCTGTTGACGTGACGACGTTGTCATGACCTCACGGTACTTGCTGGCGTCTCGGGGTGTCATATGCCGTCACGTGCCGGCTGGTTCCCGCAGACCTGGGCTGCGGGAACCTGGCGCACGACTTCGGGTGGGTCGCGGGTGCCGGTAGCGTTCTGCCGTGGCATTCGTCAACAAACAGTCCGGTGACGAAGCGCAGCAAGACCGCGCGGCATCCGGCGAACCGATCGACTTCGATCCGAACGACCCCGACGTCGTCAAGGTCCACTACGACGTGTCTGCGTGGAACTTCGACCAACGAGCGGAGCTTTCCGAAGCGCTGGCCGAGGCCGAGATCCCTCACGCGTGGGACGGCGACGAGCTGGTCGTGCCCGAGGTGGTCGAGGCTGCTGTCGATGCCCTGTTCGACGAACTCGAGAAGGTCCTCGGACCGTTCCCGATCGCGCTCGACGACGACGCCGAGTCGACCGAGTTCGGCCTCGACGAGTGGACGGATGCCGACCGGGCCGTGTTGACCGACGCGCTGATCGCGTCAGAGGTGCCTCACCGCTGGGATGGCACCACGGTCGTCGTCGCGTCCGACGCCGAACACGCTGTCGACGACCTGCTCGACGCAATCGAAGCGGGTGAACTACTCGGCGACGGCGGTGACGACGCCGTCGCCGCGCCCGAGGGAGCCCTCAGCACGATGTTCCTCGCCGCCGACCGCTTGGCGAAGGACCCGATGGATGCCGGTGCGCGCACCGACCTGATCGCCCTCGCCCCGCTCGTCGACGCCAAGACGCCGCCGTACGGCATGGCGCAGCGACCATGGGCAGGCGCTGTCTCCGGTGTGGACGCCATCGTCGGGTTGATCGATCACGACGCTGCGACGGGTTCACCGGGTGACACCTCCGAGTCCGACATCATCGGCGCCGCGCAGGAACTCCGTTCGTTGCTGCGACCGTACGTCTGACCGTGGTGCTGCTCGCCGAGATCGAGATCTGGCACACCCGGCCCGCTCAGCCGACGCGTCGGCTCGCCCTCGGGCACCTGGTCCTCCCCGTCGATCCGGCGCCAGGCTTCGGTGGACTCCTGCTCGGAGCAATCGTTGCCGAGTACCTCTATGGAGTCGACGACGACCTGGTCACCGACGTTCATCGACTGCTCAGCTCGGTCGAGCGCGGCGATCGCATCGTGCAGCCGCGACTGCGTCACCGCTTCCAGGTCGATCGCCACGGTCTGGCCAAGAGCCACCATCGCATGCTCGGCAACGGTGACGACATCTCCTTCGACTTCCGCTCGGTCGGCACCGACCTGTCGCAGGTCCTTGGTGCGATCTATGCCGTCGAGCGGTTCGCTCCCGAGCACCGCCGCCAGATCGTGCCCGTGTTGCAGAAGGCGGCGAGATGGCGTGGCCCGATCGGCCCCGCGATGATCTCCTACCTGGCAGGCTCACAGACCCTGGCGCTCGAAGCACTTGCCGATCCGCGTGCCTGGGCGCTGGGGGTGCTGGGATTCGAAGTGGGCGGCAAGACCCCGTCCAAGCGTGACGTGATGGCGAAGTTCCGCGAGCGGATGCGCGACGTTCACCCGGACCACGGTGGCGACAGCGTCGACGCCGCGAAGGCGATGAGCGACCTGGCCGAGGCGCGGCGGGTGTTGAGCGCCGCTCCCGAATGAGTCAGCGAGCAGCGAGCTGATGGCCAAGCCGACGGTGCTGTTGTATCCCGGCGCCGGGTCCGACCGCACGCAGCCGAGTCTGGTCGCCATCGAACAGCGACTGGGGGCTGCGGCGTCGGTCGAGCGGCTCGATTTCCCGTACCGCAAGCAAGGGCGGCGGGCCCCGGATCGGGCGCCGAAGCTGATGGAAGCGATCCGTGATGATCTCCTGTCCGTGCGGCGCCGTCGTGGGCCCGTCGTGATGGGCGGTCGGTCGATGGGGGGTCGGATCGCCTCGATGGTCGCCGCCGACGTCGACAATGGGGGGCCGGTGGCCCGGCTCGCCGGGCTGATCCTGATCTGCTACCCGCTGCATCCGCCCGGCAAGCCCGAGAATCTGCGCATCGAGCACCTGTCGAACATCCGTGTGCCGTGCGTGTTCATCTCGGGAACCAGAGATCCCTTCGGTTCGCCCGACGAGTTGACCGAGTGGACGGCAACCATTCCGGCTCCGGTCGAACACGTGTGGATCGAAGGTGGCCGTCACGACCTGAAGGGTGCCGACGATGTGATCGCCGCCACCGTTGCGGACTTCGTGCGTCGCTTGAACTGAGGTCACCCCGTGTTCGAGGGGTCGATTCGCCCGTGCCCCCCGTCGCCGCTCGCGTCGAGGTGGTGCAGGTCGATCGGAGTGTCCTCGGGGTTGAGCGCCTCGAGTTCGAGGTGCGCGGTTTCGGGATACGCGGCGACCACGATCACCGCCACGGCCAGTTGACACAGGCCGAGCACGCCCATCACCTGCCCGTACGACCAGCCGGCGTCGAGGAGCCAGCCGGTGGCGAGCAGGCCGCCGATACCGCCGAAGAGTGCTGCAGCAGTGATCAGCCCGGCGGCCCGGCTGCGGTTGCCCGTCGGGAACAGCTCGGTTCGGTACACGACGAGCGCTGGATAGGCCGCGCTCGACAGGATGCCACCGACCAGCGAGAACATCCACAACGGTGGACCTCCAACGGCGAATGCAGCCACGATCGCCGCGGTTCCGAGTGGCAACGTGAACGCGATCAGTCGGCGGCGACCGCTGGTGTCGGCCACACGGCCGCCGAGGATCAGCCCGATGCTCGCGGGCGTGCCGACCGCGATCGAGAACACGCCGATCATGCCGCCGGAGAAGTCGCGCACGTCGGCGAGGTAACGATTCTGAAAGAAGCTGGCCGGAGCGATGAAGATGTTGCCGATGAAGGCGACCGACGCGATCAGCGCCAACCGTCGAAGGTTGACGCGTGGCGCTCGGGTGGTTCGCTCGACGTGGGCGATGGCGAACCGGCGCGTTTCCGGGAGGCGACGGGTGAGGTCGAGCGCCACGATGCACCACACGGCCGAGACCAGGTACACGTACCGCCACCCGCTCTCGCCGATGTCGGCGAACCGCAGCGACAGCACCGCCACACCAGCGCCGAAGCCGGCTGCCATCGCGAGGATGCTCACGGCATAGGCGCGACTGTTGCGTGGCATCTCCTCCGAGGCGACGACGCCGACGAGTACTGCGAGTGCGATTCCCATCGGGCGGGCGAGCGTCTGGGAGATGACGAGCACCACGAAGCTGGGAGCGAACGCACCGAGGAGCGACAGCAGTGGTCCGAGCCAGGCGACCGCCACGATCACGCGGCGGCGGCCGATCCGGTCGGCGATCACCGCCGCAGGGAGTGCGATCAGGATGCCCGCACGGACGATCGCACCCGAGATCCCGATGCCGGTGTCGCTGATGCCGAAGTCGTCCGCGGCGAAGTTGACCGTCTGCGTGAACAACGTGTTCACGAATGCTGCGCTCATCGACGCGGCGGCGAGGAGCCCCACGACGAGGAGCTGGGTTGCGTCGAGCCGGTCGGGCGGTGCCCACCAGCTGCGATACGACCCGTCGCGGGCGATGACTCGTTTGACCGGCCAGCGAAACAGCCAGGCGAACCACGGAATGGTCACCGCCCACCTCGTGGTCTCCACCAGTTGCTGTTCGTCGGGATCGGCCACCACGGTGCGTTCGTAGACCGTGAACGGACCGTCAGCCTGCCGGAAACGCTCGGGTTGATCCGTCCCGACCGCCGTTGGCTCCGGCTCCTCGAGAACAAGGTCGTCGCGCGGTGTGAGCAGCAGTTCTCGCTGCTCAGCGGTGTCGGGCCAGCGGCGAATCAGGATGCGCCCGCCTGACTCCACGAGCCGAGCATACTGGTGGGCCATGATCGAGAACCTCGAGCCGAACGCCGACGCGCCCGTGATCGCCGTGCGCGGCAACGGGCCGCTGTCGGGCACGGTCGTCGTGCCGGGGGCGAAGAACTCCGTGCTGAAACTGATGGCGGCGACCCTGCTGTGCGATGGCACGTTCGAGATCACGAACGTGCCCGCGATCGCCGACGTCACGATCATGGGCGACCTGCTCGAGGCGATCGGCGTCGAGATCCAACGCCCGTCGCCCGACCGACTGCTGGTGACCGACACGGGCGATCTCACACCGATCGCACCGTACGAACTGGTCGAGCGAATTCGAGCGTCGATCAATGTGCTCGGGCCGCTACTCGCTCGATGCGGACACATTCGCCTGTCGATGCCGGGCGGTGACGACTTCGGCGCTCGCCCGATCGACATGCACGTGGCCGGGCTCGAAGCGATGGGCGCGACGTTCAAGTTCAGCCACGGCTACCTCGAGGCGTTCGCCACACGCCTCCACGGCGCCGACATCACCTTCGACTTTCCGAGCGTCGGTGCCACCGAGAACCTGCTGACTGCGGCCGTGCTCGCCGACGGACGCACGACGATCGACAACGCAGCACGCGAGCCGGAGATCATCGATCTGTGCGAGTTCCTGGTTGCGATGGGCGCACAGATCTCGGGTGTCGGCACGTCGCGGCTGGTGATCGATGGAGTGGAACCGGGAACCCTGCGGGCGGTGAGCCATCACACGGTGCCCGACCGGATCCAGGCGGCGACCTATCTGGCCGCCGTTGCAGTGGCCGGTGGCGAACTCGACGTGGTGGGCGCCCGTGCCGAGCACATGACGATGCTGCTCGACCGCTTTGCAGACATGGGTCTCGAGGTGTCGACGATCTCGGACCGCAGCGGCGAACGCCTCCATGTCGTCGCGCCCGAGCAGCTCCGCTCGATCGACGTCGCCACGCTGCCGTACCCGGGCATTGCGACCGACTACAAGCCGCTGATCATCACCATGCTGGCGGTCGCCGACGGCGTCGGCATCGTCACCGAGAACCTGTACCCCGGCCGGTTCCGGTACGTCGAGGAACTCCAGCGACTCGGTGCCGACGTCCGCACGAGCGGCCATCATGCGGTCGTGCGTGGCGTGCCGAGGTTGTCGGGCGCACCGGTGCGTGCGCACGACATTCGAGCGGGCGCCGCGATGGTCGTTGCCGGGTTGGCTGCGGAGGGCGAGACCGAGATCACCGGAATCCATCACATCGACCGCGGCTACGACGACCTCGTTGGTCGACTCGCCGCCGTCGGGGCCCACATCGAACGACGCTGACCGACTCCCGAAATCCACGTTTGCGTGACGATTTCGGCGGACCGGCCCACGGAGAATGCAACGCAAACGTGGTTGCGGGTGACTGGTTGAGGTCAGTCGGGGGAGTCGGAGGGCGCGCCGCCGGGGCCGTGGAGGGAGGCGGCGTGATCGACACGACGTTTGGCCAGCCACAGCAGCCCCATGATCAGCAGGATCGGGCCACCGATCAGCAGCACTTCGTCCCAGCCGCCCTGATGGGCCAACAGCACGGCGCTCGCTGCCGACAGTGCCTTCACACCTGGGGATCGTACGGGCTGGGCTGATTGAATGGTCGTCGTCATGCGCGAACAGGTCGAAGCAACCATCGAGGTCATCCGTCCGGCGCTCCAAGCCGACGGTGGCGACATCGTGTTGCGTGATGTCGACGAGGTCACGGGGCTGGTGTCGGTCGAGCTGATCGGGGCCTGCGTCGGCTGTCCGTCGTCGAACCAGACCCTCAAGGCAGGTGTCGAACGCATCATGCGTGACCGTGTCGACGGGGTCACCGCCGTCATCAATGTCGCCGCCGACGAGGCAGCGTGAGGGTCACCGCGTGAGCCGCCGTCAACTCCCCGCGCCGGAACTGTTCGAGGCAGCGCTCGCGGGCGATCGGAGTTCGCTCGCCCGGCTGTTGTCGTTGATCGAGCGTGGCGACGACGACGCCCGCACCATCGGTCGGCTCGCCTACCCGCTCAGCGGTGCCGGCTACACCGTTGGACTCACGGGAGCGCCGGGTGCGGGCAAGAGCACGCTGACCAGCTCGATCATCGGCCACCTGCGCAAGCAGGACCTCGAGATCGCCGTGCTCGCGATCGATCCGTCGTCGCCGTTCACCGGCGGGGCGATCCTCGGCGACCGGGTGCGGATGCAGGACCACGCCACCGACCCGGGCGTCTTCATCCGCTCGATGGCCACGCGCGGGCACCTCGGCGGCCTGTCGCTCGCCACACCCGAGGCGGTCCGGCTCCTCGATGCCATCGGCCGCAAGTGGATCCTGGTCGAGACGGTGGGAGTGGGCCAGGTCGAGGTCGAGGTGGCCGGCAAGGCCGACACGACCGTCGTGGTGGTCAATCCGGGCTGGGGCGACAGCGTGCAGGCGAACAAGGCGGGTCTGATGGAGATCGCCGACGTGTTCGTGATCAACAAGGCCGACCGCAAGGGCGTCGAGGAGACCAGCCGCGACCTGATGCAGATGCTCGACCTGTCCGATCTTCCGCACGAGTCGTGGCGGCCACCGATCATCCCCACGGTCGGCTCGACCGGTGAGGGCGTGCCGGCGCTGTGGGATGCGGTGCTCGCACACCGCGCATACGCCGAGCAGTCCGGTGATCTGAGCGAACGCCGCGAGTTCCGTCTCGGCGAGGAGCTCCGCGAGATCGTGGCGCAGCGCCTCGGGCGCCGGGCGCGCCAGATCTGTTCGGGGGAACGGTGGGACGAACTCACCGCCGAGGTCATCGAACGGGTCACCGACCCGTGGACGGCCGCCGACGAGATGCTCGCAGCCGTCGACGCCTGAGTCGGCTCAGGCCTCGGTCACAGCGACAGCATCGCCACGGCGAGCGCCACGAACAGCAGCGGGCTCGCGTACGACGTCTGGCGGCGCAGGTGGAGGAGTCTCGTCTTCACACCTCTTCATCGGCGCGTGATTCACGCACTGAAGTCCAGTCTTCGTCAAGCCCGCGATGAGCGAAACCGCCGTATCCGGTCGCTTCGCTCATCGCTGGTTGGGTTGGGCCGGTTGCGATGAGCGAAACCGCCGTATCCGGTCGCTTCGCTCATCGCTGGTTGGGTCTGGCGGGGGTTCAGCGCCCGGTGAAGGTGGCCTTGCCGGGGCCGTGTTCGAGGAAGCTGGCGACGCCGGTGCGCGAATCGTCGGTGTGGAAGACCTCGACGAAGCCG
This sequence comes from Ilumatobacteraceae bacterium, assembly GCA_963828415.1. Classification (GTDB taxonomy): domain Bacteria; phylum Actinomycetota; class Acidimicrobiia; order Acidimicrobiales; family Ilumatobacteraceae; genus Sva-07. Next base: position 175,816 of record CAWHEI010000003.1, on the reverse strand, counting down.
GCCCGCTCGAGGTGGAGGCCATCCGCGAGCGAACGGTCGAGCCCGTCGTCGATCACCCGCTTGCAGATCGCGTGCGCCGACAGCGGCCCGGCGGCGACCTCGGAGGCCAATGAGAGCGCACGGTCGCTGAGTACCTCGGGGGCGACGACCTCATCGGTGAGCCCGATCCGCAGGGCCTCCTCGGCGCGCACCTGACGCCCGGTGAGACACATCTCCTTGGCACGGCTCGCACCAACCAGACGCGACAGGCGTTGCGTTCCTCCACCGCCCGGAATGATTCCCAGCAGGATCTCCGGCTGACCGAACACCGCCTTCTCGGAGGCGATCCGGTAGTCGCAGGCGAGCGCGAGTTCGCAGCCTCCGCCGAGTGCGTATCCGCTGACCGCAGCGATGACGAAGCGGGGGATCGCAGCGACGGCGTCGAGCGCATCGTGGAAGGCGGCGCCGATGGTGGCGGCCTCGTCGGGTCCACCGAATTGCGAGATGTCCGCTCCCGCGGCGAAGAGGCGGTCGCCACCGGTGATCACCACGGCGCCCGGAGGTGCGGCGCTGAGGTCCTCGGCAGCAGCGCGAATTTCGGCGAGCAGCTCGGTCGACAATGCGTTGACCTTGCCGTTGGCGAGCGTGATGAGGGCAACGCCGTCAGGGCGTCGTTCGAGCGTCAGCAGTTCGGGCATGCGACGAGTCTTGCCGATCGGGTCGGCCGCGCCCCACCCGTTCAGGCGGCAGGTTTCAGGCGGCAAGGTTTCAGGCGGCAACGTCGACAGCGTCGTCGACGTGGAGCGGCCGTTTCAGCGACCATGCCGACCGTGACAGCCAGGCGCCGGCGGCGACGAACAGCAACATGATCGCCGCGCAGACGAGATAGGCGGTCGTGCGGCCGAAGTTGTCGTACAACGTGGCGGTCACCACGGCCATGATTCCGGCCGAGAGCGCCTGCGCCGCGCCGAGCACGCCTTGGGCGCCCGCTTGGCGCTCCTCCGGCACGACCATGCCGACGGCGACGCCGCTGCTCGAGACCGTGATGCCGTCTGCGATGGCGTGCACCATCGCGACCGCGAAGATCCAGGTACCCGTCGGCAAGATGCCGTACAGCGACATGAACAGCGCTCCCAACGAGAGCCCGATCACAGCGATGCGGAACGGTCCGTGGACCTGTGCCAGTCGCCCACCTGGCGGTCCCAGCACGATCAACGGCAGTGCGAACAACGTGATGCCGAGGTTCGCGATCCATTCGTTCGTGCCGAGATCCTTGTGGACCACGGCCCACAGCGCGTCGAACGATCCGATCATCACGAACAACGCGGCCCCGAACACGACCGCTCCGGCGAAGGGGCGGATGGCGAGCAGATCGACGGCGAGGCGACGTTTGGGTGGCGTGGTGCTCTCGGCGACCTGCACTCGGGCAACGAACGGCAGGAGCACCGCCGTGGCCACCGCAACCACGACGAACGGCGCGGGGATGCCGAACGGTCCGACGAGCAGCGCCGAAATCGCCGGTCCGAGCGCGAAGCCGAACACGTCAGCGGCAAGCAGGCGACCCAGGTTCTGGCCCAGGTGGTTCGGGTCGGCGAGGATGACGATGCGACGGGCTGCCGGGATGGCGGCACCGATGCCGATCCCCGAGATGAACCTGCCGATCAGGATCGGCGTGAGGGTGGTGCTGAAGCCCATCAACAACAACCCGACGACGTTGACCGCCACGCCGAACAGCACGACCCGGCGGGCGTGCCCGCGGTCGGCCAGCGGTGCGATCAGCACCTGGGAGAGGAAGGCTGCGACGAAGCCGATGCCGATGACGATCCCGATCGCCGTCTCGCTGATCCCGTACTCGTCGCGGTAGTCGTCGACGATCGTGAACAACACGCCGTAGCCGGCGGCCAGGCTCGCCATCAGCCCGCCGAAGGCGAAGAACAAGGTGTTCGGCGACGGCGGTTCGCGAAGTGTGGCGGGGGGCGCCACGTCGGGCGGTGACGTCGTCATCGCCCCGCAGACTACCGAGCCGGACCCGGACACCCCGGCTCGAATTCGGTGGAGAATCTGGCCGGCCGCGATGAGCGAAACCGCCGTATCCGGTCGGTTCGCTCATCGCGGGAAGAATCTGGCCGGCTGCGATGAGCGAAACCGCCGTATCCGGTCGGTTCGCTCATCGCGGGGCTAGCCGATGGTGACGAGACCCGTGTCGAACGGTCCGCGGAGATACGGGTGCGTCGGCATTGCTCGAGCGGCGACGCCCCAGCGGCCGGCGCGGTCGGGAGCGAACGACGTCCGGTACCGCCCGTCGGTGTCGGCGACCATCGGGAGCACGCTCAACAGTGCCTCGTCGAACGACCCATCTGCGAGCAGCGGACCGTGGAGCAACTGCACGACGATGGCGTCGCGTTCGAGCGTCCCGGAATCGAGCTCCGCCACGACGTCGACCGACATGCCGGCGGCGCCACCGTCGAGGCCCGAGCTCTCGTCGAGCAACGTCACCCTCACACCGGACCACGCGGACGAGACATGGTGCTTCCACGCCGCGAGATCCTTCGCCGGCTTGCCGGCCTCGGCGGTCATCGTGTTCGTGCCGATCGCCGCCGGCTCGTAGAACGTGGTCACGTAGTCGCGGACCATGCGCCCGGCGATGACCTTCCAACCCAGCGTCGCCCAGTTGGTCTTGATCTTCTCGATCCAGCCGTGGGGGAGCCCGTCGTCGTTGCGGGCGTAGAACAACGGCACAATCTCGCTCTCGATCGCTTCGAAGGCGGCATTCGCCTCGCGGCGGTCGCGTCGATCGAGGTCGGGATCGTCGTCGAACGAGGCGATGTCGAAGCCGTTGTCGCCGTCGGACATCTCGTCCCACCAGCCGTCACGGATCGAGCAGTTGAGCCCGCCGTTGAGGGCGGCCTTCATGCCCGACGTGCCACACGCTTCCATCGGGCGGCGCGGCGTGTTCAGCCACACATCACATCCGTGGTACATCGTTCGGGCGATCCCGATGTCGTAGTCCGGGATGAACACGAATCGGTGTCCGACATCAGCGTCTCGGGTCAGGCGGTCGATCTCACGGATCAGCGCCTTGCCGGGCTCGTCGGCGGGGTGGGCCTTGCCGGCGAACACGAACTGGACGGGTCGGTCGACGTCGAGCAGCATCGCGCGAAGCCGGTCGAGTTGGGCGAGCAGCAGGGTCGAACGCTTGTAGGTGGCGAAACGCCGAGCGAATCCGATCGTCAGGACTCCGGGATCGAGCAGCGAACCGCCGAGCCGGTCACGCACGAGGTCGACGAGTTCGCGCCGCCCTTCGTTGCGCACGTCCCAGATCTCTCGATGATCGAGGTGTCGTACACGTTCCCAGTCGCTCTCGTCGGCGAGGTGCCACTCGTCGCCGATGATCTGCGACAGCAACTCGTCGACTCGGTCGCTCACCCAGGTGCGAGCGTGGACACCGTTGGTGACGTGGCCGATCGGAACCTCGGTCGTGGGGAGGCCCGGCCAGAGGTCGCCGAACATCTCCCGCGAGACCTCCCCGTGGAGTCGGGCGACGCCGTTCGAAAAGCAGCCAGACGCAACCCCATGATCGCCATGTTGAACTTGTCGTGCTCGGTCTCGCTCTGGCCGATGGCGATCAGTTGGTCGATCGTGACGTCACACTCGGCGGCAAACGTCGTGAAGTACCGCTCGATCAGTTCACGCGGGAACCGGTCGATGCCGGCGGGCACCGGAGTGTGCGTCGTGAACAGGCTGCCGGCGCGCACCGCTTCGATCGCCTCGTCGAAGCTCAATCCTCGATCGACCCATTCCCGGATCCGTTCGAGTCCGAGGAAGCCGGCATGGCCTTCGTTGGTGTGGAACACCTGCGGGTGGATGTCGAGCGCTCGCAGTGCTCGCACGCCGCCGATGCCGAGGATGATCTCCTGGCGCAGACGATGCTGTTCGTCGCCGCCGTACAACCGGTCGGTGACGGCGATGGCCTCCGGCGGGTTCGATGGCACATTCGTGTCGAGCAGGTACAGCCGGATCCTGCCGACGTCGGCGCGCCACACTCGCACCGTCACGGGAACATCGGCGAGGTCGACGACGACTTCGACGCCCGTCGGATGCAGCCCGAGTGCGTCGGGATCGATGCGTTCGTTTCGCTCCTGCTGCCAGCCCTCGTTGTCGAGGAACTGATGGAAGTAGCCCTCGGCGTAGAGCAGACCGACGCCGACGAGCGGAATGCCGAGATCGGAGGACGCCTTCAGATGGTCGCCGGCAAGCACGCCGAGGCCGCCGGAGTACTGCGGAACGGCCTCGGTGATGCCGAACTCGGGCGAGAAGTAGGCGACGGACTCCAACGCCGTGTCGCCGTCAGCGGCACGCCGGGAGAACCAGCTCGAGCCGTCGAGTGCGTCGTCGAGGCGCTGTTGTGCCCGACCGAGCTGCTCGATGAACTGCTCGTCGTTCGCCAGCGTCTCCCAGCAGGCTGGCGAGGTGCGGCGAACCAGATCGACGGGATGCTGGCCCGTGTCGCGCCACGAACGACCGTCGGGGGACCCGTCGAGGCGATCGAACAGGCGAGCCAGTTGCCGATCCCAGGCCCAGTGAAGGTTGGCGGCCAACGATTCCATCGCACGGAGCGATTCGGGAACGTTGCTGACGACGGAGAAGTGACGAACGGGGCGCATCGAACCGTGACGATACCGACTTGCCGACGGGCTCTCGACGGGCTTCGGTGTTCGTTCATGCTCCCGTCACCAAACGTGGCGACCGGGATCAGGTCGTCATCTGTGGGCCTGCCGCGACGACATCGTCGTACAGGTCTGAGGTGGTGCGGGCGATCGCTGCCCAGGCGTACTTGCGTTCCACCAGCGCTCGGGCGTTGGCAACGAGGATGGTGGCGAGTTCGTGGTTGGTCAGCACCTGTTCGATCGCATCGGCGAGATCATCCGGGTTGCCCGGCTCGAAGGTGACACCGGCGTTGGTGCCGGTGATCAGCTCGGAGAGTCCGCCGGTCCTGGCCACGATCAACGGGGCGCCGGCGGCCAGCGCCTCGAGCGCCACGATCCCGAACGGTTCGTACAGCGATGGGATGACGACGCACCCGGCTCGATGGACCAGGTGACGCAGGTCAGCGTCGTTCAGGAAGCCGGGCAGCTCGACGATGTCGCTGACGCCTTCGACGTCGACCTGCGTCTGCAGCTCGGGGAGGTAGCTGCCACGGCCGGCGATCACGCTGCTGACGTCGGGCACGCGTCCGCGCAGTTCGTGCATCGCCCGGGTGAGCACCTGAAACCCCTTCTCGTACTGCACTCGCCCCCACGACACCACCAAGGGGCGTCGCGGCGCCGTCGGGGTGCTGGGCGTGTTCGCCGGCCGCCACTGCTCGGGATCGATCCCGTTGGGGATGTGCACGACGTGATCTTCGGCGAGTTCGAACCCGGTGATCAGCTGCTCGACGATGAACCGGGTCGGTGAGATCATGCGGTCGGCCTGGAAGGCCAGCCACCATTCGATCGAGTTGATGTCGGTCGGATGCCCGAGCGGCAGCTGTCCGCCGTGACGCACCCGTTCGGTGCCGTGCATCGTCAGCACGAACGGCACCGCATAGCGGTGGGCGAGCGTGTCGGCGGCCCACCCGAGCTGCCAGTCGTGACCGTGGACGATGTCGGGACGCCAGCCCTCCAAGTCGCCGACGAACCGGCTCCCGAGTTTGGTGATGGCGTGATTCGCTGACGCAATGCGCGTGACGGCCTCCGACGGCGGGAGCCACGGCAGATCGACCAGCGCCCGTTGGACGCGAACCTGCTCAGGCGGCTTCGCCTCGAGTTCGGCCGGACGGTCGGCCACGGTGAGGATGACCACGTCGTGTCCCGCTCGAGCGAGTGCGGTTCCGAGTCCGGAGACGTGGGCGGCGATACCGCCGGTCGAACGGGGCGGGAACTCCCACGACAGCATCAGCACTCGCACGCGCGCCACCGTAGTGTCGGACCCGGGCGTGGAAGGGGCCACCTCGAGCGGCGTGGTCACGGAGTCGGCGGCGGTGGCCGTACCCTGGTGTTCGATGGCCAACGTCGCCCGACCGATCGGTGAACTCGATCTTCACCTGTTCGGTGAGGGAACGCACCGCCGCCTGTGGGAACTTCTCGGTCCGCAGCCACTGCACGTCGATGCGAGCGGCTCGGCCTCCGGCGTTCGGTTCGCTGTCTGGGCACCGAACGCGACGTCGGTCGCCGTCGTCGGCGACTGGAACGGTTGGACCCCGCAGGCGTTGCAGCGGGTGACCACCGAGGTGCCGACCGGGATCTGGTCGGCGGTGGCGCCGGCTGCTCGGAGCGGACATCGCTACAAGTTGGAGATCACCACGAGTGATGGACGCGTGGTGCGCAAGGCCGACCCGATGGCGCGCCAGACCGAGCTCCCTCCGAGCGATGCCAGCGTGATCCCCGGTGCCGGCGAGCACGAATGGTCCGACGACGAGTGGATGGCCGGCCGCGGCGCGGTCGTGGCCGCGACGGCACCCTTGCGCGTGTACGAGGTGCATCTCGGCTCGTGGCGCAGCGGCGTCGACACGTGGGAGCAACTCGCGGTCGAACTGTCGGAGCATGTCGCAACGCTCGGGTTCACCCACGTCGAGCTCATGCCGATCGCCGAGCATCCGTTCGGTGGGTCGTGGGGATACCAGGTGTCCGGCTACTTCGCTCCGACGGCGCGCTTCGGCGAACCCGACGGTGTTCGCCGTTTCGTCGACACGCTCCACCAACGAGGGATCGGCGTGATCGTCGACTGGGTACCGGCACACTTCCCGCGAGACGAATGGAGCCTCGGTCGATTCGACGGCACCGCGCTGTACGAGCATCCCGATCCGCGCCGTGGCGAACACCCCGATTGGGGTACGTACGTGTTCGACTACGGCCGCAACGAGGTGCGCAACTTCCTGGTGGCCAACGCGCTCTACTGGCTCGACGAGTTCCACGTCGACGGCCTGCACGTCGACGCGGTTGCCTCGATGCTGTATCTCGACTACTCGCGTGGTGCGGGGCAGTGGACGCCGAACGACGAGGGCGGGCGTGAACACAAAGAGGCCTTGGCGTTCGTGCGGGAGCTGACGGCGGTCGTCGGCGAGGAGTTTCCCGACGCGCTGGTCATCGCCGAGGAGTCCACGTCGTGGCCCGGTGTCACCCGGTCGGTCGATGCCGGCGGGCTGGGGTTCAGCCACAAGTGGAACCTGGGTTGGATGCACGACACCCTCGACTACCTGTCACTCGACCCGGTGCACCGACGCCACCACCATCACGAGATGACCTTCGCGATGCTGTACGCCTACGACGAGCGATTCGTGCTCCCGTTGAGTCACGACGAGGTCGTGCACGGCAAGGGCAGCCTGCTGTCGAAGATGGGTGGCGACGAGTGGCAGCGCTTCGCGGCCCTGCGGGCGTTGTTCGCTTGGCAGTGGGCGCTGCCCGGCGCGCCGCTGGTGTTCATGGGTTCGGAACTCGCGCCCCGAGATGAGTGGACCGAGCAGTCCGAACTGCCGTGGCAGCTGCTGGACGAAGCAGCCCACCGGGGCGTTCGCGACCTGTTCGTGCGGCTCAACGAGCTCGCCGACGTCTGGCCGGCGCTGTGGCGACGTGACCTCGATCCCGGCGGGTTCCAATGGCTCGACGCGGACGACGCCGCGCACTCGATGTTCGCGTTCGTGCGCTGGGATCTCGACGGCGTCGATGCGGTCGTGTGCATCGCCAACTTCACGCCGGTGCCCCGACCGGGCTACCAGGTCGGGTTGCCGTGGGCCGGCCGATGGGACGTGGTGCTCGACACGGATGCGGCGGTGTGGGGTGGCAGCGGGCACCGTGGCGACCAGCCGGCTGTCGCGGGAGCCGACGAGTCGTGGCAGGGGTGCACCTCGTCGGGCATCCTCGACGTGGGCCCGATGTCGATGGTGTGGCTCGCCGCTCGATCGCCCGGCTGACGATCGCTCGCCAGGCGGCGCGTGGACGGGATCGTTGCGGTCAGGGAGCGATCGTCGTCGTGGGCGCCGTCGACGTCGTGGTCGGTGCCGCGGTGGTTGCGACGGTCGTCGGCGCCACCTTCGTGGGTGCCGTCGTGGTGGTCGGCGCAGCCGTGGTGCTGGGTGGGGTGGTGGTGGTCGTCGTCGACGTGGTGGTCGTGGCGTTGGGGTCGGGCCGGTTGAACGACGGCAGCGACTCGCGCTCGCTGTACTGCTCGGGCTCCTTGCCGTCGTGGCCCCAGACGTAGACACGGTCGCCGCGCTCGACGAGCTCCGGGAAGACGTCGGCGAGCGTGTTGGAGATGCGAATGCAGCCGTGGGAGGCGGGCTGCGTCGGCACGTTCTGGGCGCCATGGATGGCGATGCCGTAGTTGAAGTACCACGGGTTCTTCATCCCGCCGAGCGGGCTGACCCGATTGCCGTCGTACGAACGCCGGAACGAGAACACGCCGCCGGGCGACTTCGCCTCGGCGCAGACCTGCTTGGTCACCGGCTCGGGGTACGGGTTGCCGTTCTCGTCGGTGTCGTAGGTCGCCGTCTCGCAGAACGTCGCCGGCTTGCCGTCGGCATCGAGTTCTCCGGAGGAGATGTGGGCGATGAAGATCGGCGCGTCGTCGCGGAACACCGCCATCACCTGCTGGGGCAGATAGACCTCGACGTGAGTGCCGGCACCAGGGCGCCTGGGCAGGAACCGCACGTTCGGGTCGGCCATCTGTTGCCAGACCTCTTCGGTCACGACGGTCTGATCGTTGCGGGCGGCGAAGTCCTCCCATTGCAGCGTGCCGATCAGCTTCTTGAACGCCCAGACGGCTTGCTGTGTGCCTGCGCCGAACTGCCCGTCTGCCGGACCCGGCTGGAATCCAAGTTCGGTGAGGCGTTCCTGCACGCGGCGGACGTCCTCGCCGGCAGATCCCAGGGAGAGCGGCGCTGCGAGCGGTGCTGCGGAAGGGGGCTGATCGGCCGTCGTGGTGGCGACCGGGTTGACGATGCCCTCTGGCGTCTCCGGAACTGCCTCGCTGGAGGTGGTTGCCGCAGTGGTCGGAGCGTCCGCGTCGACGTCGGTGCCGTTGCCGCCCACGAAGATCCCGATTCCGACCACGAGCGCGAGGACGAGACCGGCAGCGATTGCAGGGAACCAGGCGGCGGTGTCGGTTGAACGGGAGCGGCGGGGACTCATCGAGGGGGGTTCAGGGTGTGGGCGTCGACAGATTGGAAGATCGGGTGGCGATGTTGGTGGGGGTCAGGCAGATGCTGCCACGGATCGCAGCGCATCGCAGGCTTGTTCTGGCGGAATGATGTTGATCATCACGCCCGTGCCGCGTTCGAAGCCGGCCTGGGTGACCAGATTGGGCCAGACGTGGATGTGCCAATGGTACTGGCCCGTGTGCTGGTGCGGCGCCGTGTGGAAGCCGAGGTTGAACGCGACATCGCCGAGGGCGGCGTTGAGATGCCCGAGGGCGTCACGCAGTGCTCGACCGACCGACTCGAGACTGTCGTTGGGGGCATCTTGGAGATGCGGTTCGTGATGCCGCGGGACGATCAACAGTTCGTACGGCGCTCCACTCCAGTACGGCGTGATCACGGCGACGTCGTCGTTGGCGAACACGACGCGCTCGTCGGCGGCCAGTTCGGCTTCGACGGTGGTGCACAGCAGGCAGCCGCCGGCGAAGCGGGCAAAGGCCCGTTCCTCGTCGAGGATCTCGCCCGGCACGAAGGGCAGTCCGAGAATCTGACCGTGCGGGTGAGCGACCGAGGCGCCCGCCTCGCGTCCGTGGTTGACGATGGCCTGGGTGTAGCGAACCTGCGGCGTGGCGGCGTGGTCGGCGAACCGGTCGCGCAGCACCCGCATCAACTGACCGGCGTGATCGTCGTCGAGGAGGTGGAGGCCCGAGTGGTGATCGGGCGTGTACACGAACACCTCGTGGATGCCGCTCGCCTCGGCCATCACGAAGACCGGACCGAGGTTGTGGACGGCGAACGCTTCCTCGCCATCGAACGCCGGGTAGCGGTTGGGGATGACGCGCATCGACCAGGTGCCGTCCTTGTCGACGGTTTCGAGGGCCGGGGGCGTGGATTCTTCGTGACCGGGACAGAACGGGCACGGCCGCGACGGATCGTCGTCGACGCTGCTCTCGCGCGGGGCGAAATCGTTCGGTCGCTGGGCCCGCTCGGCAACGATGGTCACCCACCGACCGTTGAGTGGGTTCAAACGCATCTGACTCATTGTCGTGTCAAGGATACGGGCTCCGGTGGGTCGATGCGTGGCACTGTGACCAAGCACTCACTGCTGTGCCAGCAGGAGGGCGTGGCGGCGATCGAGTCGGTCCTGGTTCCAACGATGCAGGCCCCATCCGATCAACGAACCCACACCGAACGCGACGAGCCCCCCGACGCCGTCGAGCCAGAAGTGATTGCCGGTCACCACGATGCAGAACAGCGTCGCCGCGGGATAGAGCAGGACGAGCGCCTTGGCCCATTTGCGCCGGAGCAGCGGCCACACGGCGATTGCGCACCAGGTCGACCAGCCGATGTGCAGGCTCGGCATGGCGGCGTACTGGTTGGAGATCGACGCCATCGTCTCGGAGTCGAACGACCAGGGTCCTCCGTACTCGGCGAGCGTGTCGACGAAACCCCAGCCGCCGTCGGGTCGCAGGTCGCTCTCGATGCACGCTCCGCCATAGCTGATGCGAGCGTCGGTGGCTTCGGCGATCTCGGCGGGGATCGGGCACGGCTCGTCGAGCAGGCGCGGTGGCATCAGCGGGAACCAGGCGAAGCCGATGATCGCAAGTGCCGTCATCGCGGCGAGTGAGTTGCGCCACTGGGGGAACACGTCGGCTCGCTTGAGATAGAGCAGCACGAACACGCCCAGTGTGACGATGAAGTGAGCGGTGCCGTAGTAGGTGTTCCAGAACTGGATGAACCAGCGGTAGGGAAGGAACCACGACTGGACGGTCTGTTCGTGGAACAGGTTGAGGTTCAATTCCCACTGGATGATGCGTTCGGCGTTGGTGAACGCCTGCTCGGGCACGCCGTCGGCGGCGATCTTGTTCGAGCCGAACAGGTTGCGGGTCCAGGAGTAGATCGCGTAGAAGATCGCGACGATCAGCGCCTCTTTCCACCAGTGCATCCGGTGTTCGCGAACCGGTGCCGGGGGTGCGTCGGCCACCTGCATCGGTTCCGTACTGTAGGCGCGCGTTACGGTCTTGTGACATGGCAGAGATTTCGGGGCATGCCGGCCAGCAAGCGGTGGCGGCGATCGCCGCCTACGGGACCGACGTGATGTTCACACTCAACGGCGGTCACATCTGGCCGCTCTACGACGCCGCTCGCGATCAGGGCATGCGGGTGGTCGACACTCGTCACGAACAGTCGGCGACGTTCGCCGCCGAGGCGTATGCCAAGCTCACCCGTCGCCCGGGCTTCGCGGCGCTGACCGCCGGTCCGGGCATCACCAACGGCGTGTCGGCGATCACGTCGGCGCACTTCAACGGCTCGCCCGTCGTCGTCCTCGGCGGGCGGGCTCCGCAGGGACGGTGGGGTGCGGGGTCGTTGCAGGAACTCGACCACGTCCCGATCGTCTCGTCGATCACGAAGATGGCCGCCACGGTCACCGATCCCGAGCAGGCGGGCGCGATGGTGCACGAGGCTGCCCGTCTCGCGATCGAACCCCATCGCGGCCCGACGTTCCTCGACTTCCCGCTGGACGTGTTCGGTCCGTCGACGGGCGATGTTCCCGACGTCGGGTCGTGCGATGGGATGGGCGCAGCACCCGATGACGAGGCCGTGGCAGCGCTCGCCGCGCTGCTCGGTGGTGCCGAGCGGCCCGCGCTGATGGTGGGATCCGACGTGTACTGGGACGGGGCGTGGGACGAGCTCGCCGCAGCGGCCGCACACCTCGGCGTGCCGTGCTTCTTCAACGGGATGGGCCGTGGGGTGTTGCCCGCCGATCACGAGTTGGCGTTCCTGCGCACCCGAGGACTGCTCAAGCAGCGCGCCGACGTCGTGGTCGTGCTCGGCACGCCGCTCGACTTCCGGCTCGGGTTCGGGCGCTTCGGCTCGGCCACCGTCGCCCACGCCGTCGATGCCGAGTCGCAGCGCGCCGGCCACGTCGACGTGCTCACGGTCGCCGGCGATCTGCGCCTCACGCTGCGCGGTCTCGCGGAGTACGCCGGCGATCGGGTCGACCATTCCGGCTGGATCGCAGAGCTGCGTGAGGCAGAATCGGCGGCGGCCGCCGGCGAGGTCGCCCTGATGGAGGCCGACGACGCCCCGATCAAGCCGAGTCGCATCTATGGCGAGCTGCGCAAGCGACTCGAACGCGACGCCGTCGTGATCTGCGACGGCGGAGATTTCGCGTCGTATGCCGGCAAGTTCATCGAGGTGTACGAGCCGGGCGGCTGGCTCGACACCGGCCCGTACGGCTGTCTCGGCAATGGCCTGGGCTACGCGATCGCGGCGCGGGTCGTGCGGCCGTCGTCGCAGGTCGTCCTGCTGCTCGGCGACGGCGCGGCTGGGTTCAGCCTGATGGACGTCGATTCGCTCGTGCGTCACGGGTTGCCGGTCGTGATGATCGTCGGCAACAACGGGATGTGGGGCCTGGAGAAGCACCCGATGCAGGCGATCTACGGCTGGGACATGGCCTGCGACCTGCAACCGGAGATGCGCTACGACGACGTCGTCACGGCGCTCGGCGGTGGCGGTGAGACGGTGAGTTCACCGGCTGGAATCGGCCCGGCGCTCGATCGGGCCTTCGCCAGCGGCGTGCCGTACCTCGTGAACGTCCTCACCGACCCGGGCGACGTCTACCCCCGGTCCAGCAACCTCGCCTGATTCCTGTTTGCGTTGCAGTTCCGGTGACCCGGGTCACCGGAACTGCAACGCAAACGGATCGGTCTCAGCTCAGGGGGTGCAGCACTTCGACATGAAGCGGTCGAGGTCGACCACGACACGGGTGATCTTGCCGGCGGCCACCAAGCCACCCGGGTCGGACGCCGACACGGTGAACTTCAGTCGGCGGCCGTCGATCTTCTCGAGGACCGCCTCGGCGACGACCTCGGCGCCGATCGGCGTGGGCTGCAGGTGATCGAACTGGATGCGCATGCCGACCGACGTGCTGTCCGGGTCGAGGGCGTTGGAGATCGCGTTGCAGCATGCTTCCTCGCACAGCGCGACGAGCCGTGGGGAGCCGAGGACTTCGACGATCCCCGAGCCGAGCGCAAGAGCGGTGTCGGCCTCGGTGACCACGAGCTTCGCGTCGCCGCGCATTCCAGTTTCGAGATTCACCCCGACAACGCTAACAAGCACGCGCCGATGAACGTACGAGATGTGCCTGGCACGTCGTGTACGTAAGCTCGACCGGGTGATCGAACGAGACGTCCTGCAACGAGTACTCGCCGGTGCGGTCAGCGGGGGAGCCGAGTTCGCCGAGGTCTACGCCGAGGACAAACGGTCGACATCGGCCGGGCTCGACGACGGGCGGATCGAACAGGTGTCGAGCGGCCGTGATCGTGGTGCCGGCATTCGCGTGGTGGCCGGCGAGACCACCGGCTTCGCGTACACGTCCGACCTGACCGAGCCGGGTCTCACCGCTGCGGCGGCCGCGGCGGCCGCGGCAGCGAAGCAGGGCGGCGGCGGTGTTCGAACGGTCGCCCTCACACCGACGGCACCCCACAGGCCCAACACGGTCGAGCGCGACCCGGACAGCGTCGCCAAGGCTGCCAAGGTCGAGTTGCTGGTGCGCATGAACGACGCCGCACGATCGTTCGGTCCAGAGATCGTGCAGGTGTCCGCCGGCTACGGCGACAGCCGCAAGCAGGTGCTGGTCGCCAACACCGACGGCGTGCTCACCGACGACGAGATCGTGCGCACCCTGTTGCGAATCAGCGCCGTTGCCGACGGTGACACCGGCATGCAGACGGGGTACCAGTCGATGGGTCACACGATCGGCTTCGAGGTGTTCGACAAGGTCGACGTCGAGGATCTGGCCCGTGAGGCGGCGCGCCAGGCGATCACGAAACTCCGTGCCCGTCCCGCGCCGTCGGGGGCGATGCCGGTGGTGATCAAACACGGCACCGGGGGCGTGCTGTTCCACGAGGCGTGCGGGCACGGTCTCGAGGCCGACCACATCCAGAAGGGCGCCAGCGTCTACGCCGGCAAGGTCGGCCAGCAGGTGGCGTCGCCGCTGGTCACGCTCGTCGACGACGGGACGATGCCGGGGGAGTGGGGCACGCTCGGGTTCGACGACGAGGGCCACATCACGCAGCGCAACGTGCTGATCGAGGACGGCATCCTCACCGACTACATGTGGGACTACTTGCGGTCCCGCAAGGACGGCCGTCCACAGTCGGGCAACGGGCGTCGCCAGAGCTATCAACACCTCCCGATGGTTCGTATGACGAACACGTTCGTGCTCGACGGACCCGACGACGCCGACGACATCATCTCGTCGACGCCGAATGGGGTGTACGTCGCAAAGCTCGGCGGGGGGTCGGTGAACACGGCGTCGGGAGATTTCGTGTTCGGGATGACCGAGGCGTATCTCATCGAGAACGGCGAGATCACCGAGCCGCTGCGCGACGGCAACCTGATCGGCAACGGCCCCAAAGTGCTCGCCGACATCGACATGCTCGCCAACGATTTCGCGATGGGCAGCCCGGGCACGTGCGGCAAGGACGGCCAGGGTGTCCCCGTCGGCGACGGCCAGCCGACCCTCCGAGTGAAGTCCCTCACCGTCGGCGGCACGGCATGAGGGATTACAACAGGGGTCAGACCCGCGATGTAACACTGCCCGACGATTACAACGCGGGTCTGACCCCTGTTGTAATCCGAGGGGAAGTGGGGCGATGAGCGCGTTCGAGAGCGAGTTGCAGGCGGTTGCCGATCGGGTGGTCGAGCAGGCGCGGACGGGCGAGCAGATCGAGGCGTTTGTCGCTCGCGGCGGCGAGACCGAGGTGCGCGTGTACGAGGGCGACCTCGAGCACTTCGTGTCGGCGCAGAGCGAAGGCATCGGGATCCGGGTGATCCGTGACGGCCGAACCGGCTTCGCGTACGCGGGCACGCTCGACGAGGACGCCATCCGCGAGGTGCTGGCCGAAGCGCGTGACAACGTGCAGTTCGGCACCGTCGACGAGTGGGCAGCGCTCGCCGAGCCCGATGGTGTGCCGGTCACCGAGCAGTCACTGTGGAACGACGAGCTGGCGGCCTACCCGACCGACCGCAAGATCGACCTCGCGAAGGAACTCGAGAAACTCGCGAGTGGAGCGGACCCTCGCGTGCGAGTCGACGACTCGAACTACGCCGATGCCCACGGTGAATCGGCGGTTGCCTCGACGACCGGGATCCGGATGTCGGGGCGCGAGAACGGTTGCTACGTGTCGGTGTCGACGCTTGCCGACGAGGGCGAGGGCGACGACGCCGAGACGCAGACCGGATTCGGGTTCTCGGTCGGTCGCTCTCCTGACGAGTTCGACCTCGACCGCGTGGCCCGAGAGGCGGTCGATCGTGCGACCCGGCTGCTGGGCGCCACGCAACCGCCGAGTCGCCGCCTCACGGTCGTGCTCGACCCGTTCGTGACGGCGCAGTTCATCGGCGTGATCTCCTCGACGCTGAACGGTGAGGCGGTCGTCAAGGGTCGGTCGCTGTTCCGCGACCGGATCGGCGAGACCGTGGCAGCTCCGTTCGTCACACTGGTCGACGACCCGACGAACCCGAAGGCGTACACGGCGACCGACGTCGACGGTGAGGGGCTCGCCGCTCGCCGCAACGTGCTGATCGAGGACGGCGCGCTCCGCCAGTTCGTCCACAACTCCTACTCCGCTCGTCGTGCTGCCACGGTCTCGACGGGCAACGCGACGCGGGGCGGCTTCGCCGGGACACCAGGTGTCGGCTGTCTGGCGCTCTCGCTCGAGCCCGGGACTCGGTCGCAGGAGCAACTGATCGCCGACGTCGACGACGGGCTGCTCGTGCAGCAGATGCAGGGGCTCCATTCGGGCGTCAACCCGATCAGCGGCGACTTCTCGACGGGCGCCGCCGGGCTCCTGATCCAGAATGGGACGGTCGGTGCACCGGTGCGCGAGATCACGATCGCGTCGACCTTGCAGCGGATGCTGCTCGACATCGTCGAGGTCGGTGGCGACCTCGAATGGCTGCCGATGCGTTCGGCCGGCATGAGCCTCGTGATCCGCGACGTCACGATGTCGGGCTCCTGAACGGGACATGACCTCACCGTCGCCGGAGGCCATCGCTCGGCACCCGCACCTTGCGACCCCGCAGTCCGACGGGCGGGTGCGAGTCGATCTCCACACCCACACGATGTGGAGCGGCGACTCGACGACGACACCCGATGAATTCGCGGGTGCTGTCGACGCCAGCGGTCTCGATGTCGTCTGCATCACCGATCACAACTCGATCGACGGTGCCATCGAGTTGCAGGATCGCCTTGCGTGCCGAGTGATCGTCGGCGAGGAGCTCCGCACCGCTGCCGGTGAGATCATCGGGCTGTTCCTCACGGAACGAGTGCCGATGGGGATCTCGCACATCGAAGCGGCCAAGGCGATCCGTGACCAGGGTGGCGTGGTCTACATCCCACACCCGTTCGACCCGATGCGCCGAAATCTGAACGAAGCGGCGCTGTACGAGTTGGCGGAGGCGGATCTGATCGACGCCGTCGAGGTGTTCAACGCCAAGACGTCGCTCGCGAGCCTCAATCGGCGTGCGGCCGAGTTCGCAGCGGAGTTCGGCATCGTCGCCGGCGCCGGCAGCGACGGCCACGTACCCGACGCTCTCGGCGCGGCCTACGTCGAGCTCGCCGACTTCGACACGCCGATGGAGTTCCTTGCGGCGCTGGCCGCCGGCGACGTCGTCGGCCACCACTGGGACGAGCCCCGTCCGTGGTCACCTCGCGTCATCCCATCCGTCCGCTGAATCGGGTGGCGACGGCGTCGCCGGTCCTGCCACTGGCGTCATCGGCGGATTCGGGCGGCAGAGGGTGTAGACAGGGCGACCGTGCCGATCTATCAGGCCATCATTCTCGGCATCGTTCAGGGCCTGTCGGAGTTTCTGCCGATCTCGTCGAGTGGGCATCTGCTGCTGACGCCGTGGTTCGCCGGCTGGGAACAACTCGACCCGTCGATCAAGAAGTCGTTCGACGTCGCGCTGCATATCGGCACGTTGGTGGCCGTCGTCGGGTACTTCTGGAACGACGTCAAGACCTACGTGGTCGACGGCGCCAAGCTCGTGTTCAACCGAAAGGTCCCGCCGACCACCGACGGCAAGCTGGCCTGGCTGTTCGTGCTCGCCACGCTGCCGGCAGCCGCAGTCGGAGCGTTGTTCGAGGATCAGATCGACAACCGCCTCGGCACCCCGGTGATCATCGGTTTCTCGTTGATCTTTTTCGGTATTCTGCTCGCCATCGCCGACCGGACGCTCGGTCGACGCAAGGTCGAGGAGTTCCGGGCGAGGGACGCGTTGATCGTCGGTGCCGCACAGGCGCTGGCGCTCAACCCGGGGACCTCCCGATCGGGCATCACGATGACCGCTGGGCGCTTCCTCGGGTTCGATCGCGAGGCGGCCGTGCGCATCAGCTTCGTGATGTCGATCCCCGTGATCTTCGGCGCGGTCGTGTTCAAATTCGGCGGGATGATCGCGGACGGGATCCCCGAAGGTCTCGTGGTGCCGCTGATCGTCGGCGTCATCACGTCGGGTCTTGCCGGCTTGCTCGCTGTGTGGGGAACGCTCAAGATCGTTCGGACGCACAGCTTCATGCCGTTCGTGATCTACCGGATCGCTCTCGGCGTGATCGTGCTGTTCGTGGCCGCCACCGGCATGCGCTGACGCGGCGCGCTCACGGGAGGAACAGCAGGCTGGCGACGCCCTGCTGCGCAGCGGCCGCCACACCCGGCCCGTCGCGTTCGGCGACCGCGACGAAGACCACGTCGTCGACGACGGCGGTCACCATGGCGTCATCGGCGATCATGATTCCGTCCGCGCTCACCTGCACGGCGAGGCCGACCGCGACGTTGCGGGCGAGCGGATCGGACACGGCGACGACCACCGTGTCGGCGTCGGCGAGCGATGCCGGCCCGGCCCGGCTGGTGACGTCGACGTCGGTCAGCACCTCGCCATCGGCGACACGCTGTCGGACGACGGCCCCGTTCGGGATCTCCTCGAGGGCTCCGTCTGGAAGTGCGGCCAACGGCAGCGCGGCGGGTTCGGCGGTGATCGGATCGCCGGGCTCGTGCGGTCGGCTCGCGATCAGCACGGTGCGAGTCGTGCCCCAGCGATCACGTTCGGCGCTGATCGTGGCCATCTCGCCGTGCACGGTCGTCGCGGCGAGTGTGGCGAGTGCGGCCACGACGCTCCAGTAGATCCACGGGCGTCGGGCGAGGACGAGTCGGGCTCGGGCCGCGACGTGCATGGATGTCTCCTCGGATCGGTGGGCGATCGGAGGGAGTCGGTCGACGCCGACGCTATCGACGCAGCAGCGAGTTCGTCAGGTGGCCGACGAGGAACTCGAGCCGCTCGACGACGAACTCGAGCTGTCGGATTTCGTCGAGGACGACGAGCTGCTGTCCGAAGACGATGACGAGCTGCTGTCGGACGACGACGAGCCGGAGTCCTTCGACTCCTTCGTGGTGGTCGATGCGGTTGTCGACGACGACTTCTTGCCGCGGTTGTCGGTCTTGAAGAACCCGGAGCCCTTGAAGGTGACACCGACAGGTGTGAAGACCTTCTTCACGGGCAGGATCTCGCCGCTGGCGGGATGGGCGATCTCGGTGAGGTTGTCGTCGTGGAAGCCCTGCTGGACCTCGATGGTCTCGCCGGTGTCGACGAACTTGTAGACGTAGGTTGGCATCGAGCGAAGAAGGATATCGTCCGAGCCATGCAGGTACGCAGCGCAGTCATCCCCGCGGCCGGTCTTGGGACACGTTTCCTCCCCGCCACCAAGGCCGTTCCCAAGGAGCTGTTCCCGATCGGAGACCAGCCGGCGATCCAGATCGTGATCGACGAGGCGTTGGGCGCGGGCTGTGACCACATCGTGATCGTGAGCAGCAGGTCGAAGCCGGCGATCGACGCCTACTTCGCACCGGACGCCGCGCTGCTCGACGCGCTCGAGGCCAAAGGGAAGTCCGACACGGCGGAGCGTCTGCGGGCAATCGGGCGCGATTGGCGCGTCGACATCGTGTACCAGGACGACCCGAAGGGCCTCGGCCACGCGGTCGGCTGTGCCCGCGAGGTGGTCGGGAACGAGCCGTTTGCCGTGCTGTTGCCGGACGAGTTGATGTCGAGCTCGGCGCTGCTGGCGCAGATGAACGGTGTGTGCTCGGCGACCGAGGGCAGTGTCGTCGCCGTGGTGAACGTCCCGCGCGAGCAGGTCAGCTCGTACGGCGTGATCGATCCCGCCGGAGAACTCACTCACGACGGGGTGATCCCCGTGCGGGACCTGGTCGAGAAGCCGGCCCCCGAGGATGCTCCGAGCAACTTCATCCTCACCGGGCGCTACGTGCTCACCGCCGACGCGTGGAACGAGATCGAGGCCCTGAAGCCGGGCAGCGGTGGGGAACTGCAGCTCACCGACGCATTGCGGGCGCAGGCAGCGCGAGCGCCGTTCCATGCGGTCGTCGCCGACGAGAGTCGCCTCGACACGGGCACCCCGCTCGGGTTCCTCACCGCCTCGATCGAACTCGGGCTGGCGAATCCCGAGCTGAGTGCCGACCTGCGCGAGTTCCTCCGCCATCTGCACCTGTGATGTTGCGGGGCTGGCGCACGCCGCCGCGATCTCGGTGACGTGAGTGCCGGTGAGCGGGACCCAGGCCACCGAGATCCAGTTCGTCGATGAACGATGTCAGAGCCTGCGGTAGGCGTCTGGTTCGTCGTGCACGAGACCGTATTCGTCGACGTCGAACTCGGTGATCTCGCCCGTGTCGAGGATCGTGCGCCGGAATCGGCGAGGAGTGAGTCGTTCGATGCGTTGGGTGACGGGGACGACACCGAGTGTCTCGACGTCGACCGTCGCTGTCGAGACGTCCGCGCCCTCGCCCACCGCCAGCGCCAGTCGCCGAATCGAGACCGACGTGGTGAACGGGGTGACGGAGAGGCCGATGTCGCTGCATCCGGCAAGATCGTGGCGGTGGGCGCCGTTCATCTCACCCCACCGGCCGCTGCCATCGGCACCGAGCCACAGATCGGGTTCGTCGAGGTCGCGGAACAGCAGGAACTGGCGTGCCTGCCAGGTTGCCGAGAGTCGCAGCACGTACATGATCGCCTCGCGCCCGACCTCGCCAGTGGCGGTCCAGCCTTCGTTCTCCCAGCGCAACGTCAACGTCTCGAGATGCTCGTGATCCCATGTGCGCCACCGGGCGGTGTAGCCGTCGGACGGAAAGGCGGTCAGCGGGTCGGACACGACCACCCACGCTAGAGGCATCGATGTGGGCCGCAGAGGCTGCTCACCGGATCGGTGGGCTACCTTGCCTGCGTGACCCCGTTGGAGGATGCCCAGGCGTTCGTGCTCGAATCCTGCCCGCCACTCGACGTCATCGATGTCGATCGACGCGACGCGTCCGGGCTCGTGCTTGCGGTGGCGGTCGTGGCCGCCGAGGTCGTGCCACCGTTCGACAACTCCGCGGTCGACGGCTATGCGGTGCGCGCCGAGGATGTGGCGAACGTCCCGGCCGAGCTGCGCGTCGTCGGTGAACTCGCCGCTGGCGCCGCGCCCACCACGGCGCTGGGTGCCGGCGAGGCGATCCGCATCATGACGGGGGCACCGATACCGCCTGGCGCCGATGCCGTCGTGATGGTGGAGGACTCCGAGCGCATCGGCGGCGACGTCGTCCGACTCACGAGGTCCGTGGCTGCTGGTGCCGCGATCCGGTGCGCTGGCGACGATGTGCAGGTCGGTGACCTCTTGTTCGAGGTCGGCACGACGATCACGCCGGCGGTCGATGCGGTGCTGGCCAGCGTGAACGCCGCTCGCGTCCACGTGTACCGGCGGCCGCGTGTCGCGGTGCTGTCGACCGGTGACGAACTCGTCGACGACGGATCACCATTGGAGATCGGCCAGATCCGCGAGAGCAACAAGACGATGTTGGCCGCCCTGCTCGCCGAGGCGGGCTGTGAGGTCGTCGATCTCGGTGTGGTGCGCGACGACGAGGCCGAACTCGAGCGGGTTCTGCGTTCAGCAGCCGCCGAGTGCGATGCGATCGTGTCGAGCGGTGGTGTCTCGATGGGCGACTACGACGTCGTCAAAGCGGTCCTCGGTCGGATTGCCGACATGCACTGGATGCAGATCGCGATCAAGCCCGCCAAGCCGTTCGCGTTCGGACGCCTCGACGGCACCCCGATCTTCGGACTGCCCGGCAACCCCGTCAGCTCGCTCGTCAGCTTCGAGCTCCTCGCCCGGCCGGCGTTGCGACGCATGATGGGACACCGTCGGCTGACACGCGCCAGCATCGTGGCCGTCGCCGATGTCGCGCTCGATCGTCAGCCCGACGGCAAGGTCCACTTCATGCGGGTCAACGGTGAGTTCGGTGACGATGGCCGCTACCACGTGCGACCGCTCGACGCGCAGGGAAGTCACCAACTCGCCGCCACCGCACTCGCCGATGCCATGGCGGTGGTCCCCGACGGCGACGGCATTCCCGCCGGCGCCGACGTCGCCGCGCTGCTCCTCCACAGCATCTGACTGCTCACCGACCCAGGTTCCCCGAGCCCAGGGCTGCGGGAACAAGCGTGGTTCCCCGAGCCCAGGGGCGCGGGAACCACCGGCGGTCAATAGGCTGCTCGGATGGCCGGGGGAAGCGACCACGCACACGAGGAGTTGATCGATCCGTTCGGTCGTCTCATCGAGGACCTGCGGATCTCGATCACCGACCGGTGCAACTTCCGGTGCACCTACTGCATGCCCGAGGAAGGGATGCAATGGCTCCCCCGTTCCGAGGTGATGACGTTCGAGGAGATCGAGCGCCTCGCCCGGATCTTCGTGCAGCGCTACGGCGTCCGCGGGATCCGCCTCACTGGTGGCGAACCGACGGTTCGTGCGCATCTGCCGGTCCTGGTCCAGAAGCTGGCCGCCATCCAAGGACCGAACGGTCCCGTCGACCTGGCGATGACCACGAACGGGGCGACGCTTCGTCTCGTGGCGCACACGTTGCGCGACGCCGGACTGCGACGCGTGAACATCAGCCTCGACACCCTCGATCGGGCCAAGTTCCATCAGATGACACGGCGCGACGAACTCGAACGCGTGCTCGATGGCATCGCAGCAGCGCAGGAGGCCGGGTTCGCTCCGGTCAAGCTCAACGCCGTGATCGAGCGCGGCGTGAACGACGACGAGATCGTTGCCCTGGCCACGTTCGGACGCGAGCGCGACGTCGAGGTGCGCTTCATCGAGTTCATGCCGCTCGACGCCGACGGTCACTGGATGAACGACAAGGTCGTCGGACAGGACGAAATCGTCGCGGCGATCGACGCCGTGTACCCGCTCGAACAACTGCCCGCGCGAGGAGCGGCGCCGGCCGACCGATTCCGCTACCTCGACGACCGTGGCACGATCGGCGTGATCCCGACCGTGACGAAGCCGTTCTGTGGCGATTGTGATCGTGTGCGGCTCACCGCCGAAGGGCAGTTCCGCACGTGCCTGTTCGCCACGAAGGAGTTCGATCTGATGGCGGCGATGCGCGCCGGCGAATCCGACGACGAACTCGCCGCACGAATCGAGGCGGCCGTCGCCACAAAGTGGGCCGGCCATCGCATCAACCAGGTCAACTTCGTGCGACCTGGCAAGTCGATGAGCCAGATCGGCGGCTGATTTCACCAGGGGTCGGAACCCTGATGAAATTCGGGTTCACAGGGTGGGGAACAAACGGAAGCGCTCGGCGACTGCCGCGTCTCCGATGATTTCCACCGGGCCGGCGTCGCGACGCCACAGCCACAACAGCAGATCGTTCGCCCGTCCACGCACCGCTGCGTCGCCCTTGGCGTGCTCGCGGGTGAAGTCGATCCCGGACTCGTCGACGCGTGTCACCAGCCATTCTCCGTTTGTCGCCGACCCGTTGTCGGTGCAGTGCAGATGCACGCTGCCGCCGACTGGGGCGGCGCCATCGCTGACCCGGCGAGCCGCGAACCACATCAGGAACTCGTCGATGCCGTCAGCGGCAACGGCGACGGGGATCTCGTAGGGGATGCCGACCGCGTTCGCCGCGTCCCAGCGGTGAACGGCGGTCTCCTGCGTCATGCGCCGTTCCACCCAGCGCTCGGGCTGATTCGACCCGGTCCACGTCCACACCTCGGTGTCGTCGCTCGTGCGGGCCAACGCAGAGAACATCGCCGTGTGCGCCGCGGTGACCCAGTCGAGCAGCATCTCGTCGGCCGGACGCATCGGTTGGCCGATCGCCTGAACGCCCTCGAGTGTCGTGATCCCCTCAGCGACGATCCGGCCCCAACGGTTCCAGACCCCACCGAGGTGCCAGGCCAGGTCGCCCAAGTTCCAGCCGGGACATGACGGGACGGGATGGTGGAATCCGTGGTCAGCGACGATCTCGAGGAAGCGGACGGCGTCGGTGCGCAGGTGCGTGTGGGGGTCGTACGGCAGTTCAGCGGGCGACGAGGCAGCATCGGTGGACATCGGCGGAACGGTACCCCGGCCTGTGGCGCGCTCGCACGCCCGGCTAACGTGCGAATCCACATGAGTGATCTGTCGTTCACCCACCTCGACCCGCTCGGGCGCGCCCGCATGGTCGATGTCACCCCGAAAGAGCCGACGCACCGTCGTGCGGTCGCTCGCTGCAAGGTGTTCATGCAGCCCGAGACGACGGCGGCGATCGCGAACCGTGAGGTGAAGAAGGGCGATGTGTTGTCGGTGGCTCGTGTCGCCGGGATCCAGGCCGCGAAGCGCACCTCCGACATGATCCCGCTGTGTCACCCGCTGCTGGTCGGCGCGGTGTCGGTCAACTTCGAGATCGGCGACGACTTCGTGGCGATCGAGGTGCACGTCGACACCGTCGACCGCACGGGTGTGGAGATGGAAGCGCTCCACGCGTGCAGCATCGCGGCGCTCACCGTGTACGACATGTGCAAGTCGGCCGACCGCGCCATGGTGATCGGCGAGCTCGCCCTGTGGGAGAAGACCGGGGGTCGGTCGGGCGTCTACCGTCGTAGTGACGGCGCCGCGGAGACCGCCGGCGACGGCGCCGCGACGTGACCGACGTCTCACCCATGATTGCGTTCATCGTCACAATCGTCGTAGAATCGTCACACAGCGATCCGGCACATCGGATCCGAACCAATCCGGCCTCGGCCAACAAATTGCTGACTGCACCAACTCCACACTGACCATGCCACAACTCGTTCTCCTCGTCGTCGCCGCCGCTTGGGTGGCCGTGCTGATCCCCCCGATGTTGCGCTCCCGGGTCGACAACCGACCGAACTCGTCGGTCACCGACTTCCGCCGTCAGCTCAGCACCCTGCAGAGCACATCGACGCCGCGGATGCGCACGATCGGTCGCCCGTTGGCGCCGTCGCCGCTCCAGCGCCCGGCCGCCGCCGGCCGACCCGGCCACCCGCACCACCGCCAGGCTGCGCTCCACGGCGCCACCACGACGACGCGTACTCGTTCTACGGGTCCACGCCCGGCCGAGCGGGCCGGGCAGCCGTCCTTCCGCAGCCATGGCGGCGCAGAACCGGCGCATCGCCAGACACACATGGAACGGCCTCACGAACCGGCGCGTCCGACCGGGGTCCGTTCCGATGTGCGGCGTCGGCGCAGCAACGTGCTGTTCCTGCTCGTGGTGACCACGGCCTGCACGCTGTTCCTCGCGTGGAGCGCGTCGTCCACCGTGCTGCTGTACGTGTTCGCGCTCTCGTTCCTGGCCCTGTGCGGCTACGTGTACCTCCTCGCCCAACTGCGCCAGCGCGAAGCGTCCGGCTGGGGCGACGGCTGGCTCGAACAGCGCTGATCGATCCGTCGATCTGCGGCGCCGACTCGCAACGTCGGCCGCTACACTCCCCGGAGCCTTTGGGGCTATAGCTCAGTTGGTAGAGCGCGTCGTTCGCAATGACGAGGTCAAGGGTTCGATTCCCTTTAGCTCCACAAGTCCGTTCCCGGACGTTCGTCGAACTCCGCGAACGTCCGGACACCTCTGATGCCTTGTCCAGAAGGCGGCGGCCGCGTCGAGGTTCAGTACTCGTCTGAAACGCCGCCCACGCCGGTCCGCGGACGTGCGGAGCTCCAACGTCCTCCGACCGATCGAGTCGCTCCCGTCGGCGCGTCTCCCGGTTTCGGTTCGCGGCGAGGTCCAGGGCGGTCGTACCCAATGGCTGGTCCTCGATGACCATCGGCTCTTGCGAGGGCCGGCCCGACCGGTGAGGCTGGCCCCGTGAGTGCTGTCGTCGCGGCCTGTCGCCGCGCGTTGCTGCCGTTCGTGACCGTCGCGTTGGTGGCTGGTGCGGTTGCGTGGATTGCTGGCGCGGACGATCTTGCCGTCGCGGTGTGGTCGGTTGCGTCCGGAGTCGTGGTGGTGGATCTCGTGGTTGTCACGGTCGTCCGATTGCGCGAGGGACGAGTGGCCGTCGACGTCGTGGCGCTGGTGGCCTTGGTGGCAGCGATGGCGATGGGCGAGGCGCTCGCCGGGGTGATCCTGGCGTTGATGGTGGCGTCGGGCGACGCGCTCGAGCAATACGCGCATCGCCGGGCGGAGCGGTCGCTGTCGGAGTTGTTGTCACTGGCGCCGAAGGTTGCCCACCGGCTGGTGGATGGTTCGTTCGAGACCGTTCCAGTCGACGAGGTGGCGCCCGACGAGGTGCTGCTCGTCAAGCCCGGCGAGGTCGTGCCGGTCGACGGCACCGTGCTGGAGCCGGCGGTGCTCGACGAGTCGGTGCTGACCGGCGAAGCCCAGTCGGTGCAGCGTGACGTGGGTGAGTCGGCGCGCAGTGGATCGTTGAACGCCGGAGGAGCGTTCCGGATGTCGGCGTCTGCCTCGGCGGCGGAGAGTTCCTATGCGGGGATCGTGAAGCTCGTGCAGTCGGCGGGCGTCGGCCGCGCACCCTTCGTACGTCTGGCCGACCGGTACGCCGTGATGTTCGTCCCGGCGGTGTTCCTGATCGCGGGTGCCACCTGGCTGCTGACGGGTGAGTCGACGCGGATGCTCGCTGTGCTGGTCGTCGCCACACCGTGCCCGCTGGTTCTCGCGGCACCGGTGGCGGTGGTGTCCGGGATCGCCTGCGCGGCGCGCAATGGCGTTGTGGTCAAGGACGGCGCGGCATTGGAAGCGATGGGGCAGACACGCACCGTGCTGATGGACAAGACGGGCACGTTGACCGCTGGCCGCGCTCATGTGGTCGCGGTGGCGACCTCGCCCGGCAGCCAGGCGGCGGACGTGCTTGCTCTGGCGGCGTCGGTGGAACAGGCGTCGCCTCACGTGCTGGCCGCCATGCTGGTCCGCGAGGCCCGTGATCGAGGCGTGGCGATGGTCGAGCCAGAAGGAGTGGTCGAGCAGCCGGGGAGCGGTGTGGGCGGCACCGTGCGGGGGCGCGAGGTGTGGGTCGGCGCCCTCGCAGCGATTGACACCGAGGAACGAGCGCCGTGGCTGGTGGCCGCCGAGCGTCGGGCTCGGCGGGAGGGCTGCGGCGCGACGGTCGTGATCGTCGATGGTGAACCGGTCGGACTGATCCTGTTCACCGACGAGTTGCGCACTGACACCGCGGCGGCGTTGCGGGCGTTGCGGCGTTCGGGTGTGGACCGGGTGGTGATGGTGACCGGTGACCGACTCGAGGTGGCGGAACCGATCGGGATGTCGCTGGGGATCGACCAGGTCTTCGCCGATCGAACCCCGGCCGAGAAGCTCGACGTGGTGCGCAGCGAGTCGTCGAACCGATCCGGGGTCACCGTCATGGTCGGTGACGGTGTCAACGATGCACCGGCGCTGGCCGCAGCCGACCTCGGGGTGGCGATGGGTGCCCGAGGCGCGACTGCGTCGTCAGAGGCCGCTGACGTGGTGCTGATCGTCGATCGACTCGACCGGTTGGCGGTCGGTGTCGTCATTGCCAGGCGCGCGCGGGCGATCGCCCGCCAGAGCGTGCTACTCGGAATGGGCCTGTCGCTGATCGGGATGGGTGCCGCCGCCGTCGGGCTGCTCGCACCTGTCGGTGGCGCGGTCGTACAGGAGCTGATCGATGTGTTGGCGATTGGCACGGCGCTGCGCGCGCTCCGCCCGCCCCGGTCGCTGCGGCACACCGGGTCGGTGCCCGATTCGTGGAGCCGTCAGCTCGCAGAAGGACACGGACCGCTGATGCCGGTGCTGGAGGATCTCCGATCTGTCGCGGGAATCCTGGACACCACCGATGAGGCGACTGCGCTCGCATCGTTGCGTGATGTGGCGGCACGGATCTCCGAGGAGGTCGTTCCACACGAGCGCGAAGACGAATCGCAGGTCTACCCAGGGGTCGCCGAACGTCTCGGCGGAAACGATCCACTGGCGTCGATGAGCCGCACCCACCGGGAGATCTTCCACCTCGCGTCGTTGCTCGATCGGCTCGTCGACGACGCGTCCGTCGATGGCTTCGCCGACGAGGATCGCAGCGAGGCACGCCGGATCCTGTATTCCCTCGACGCGATCCTTCGGCTGCACTTCGCGCAGGAAGAGGAGTTGCTGACGAGCATCACCCTCGACGGTCCGCCCGCGCTGAGATGAAGCTGACGCTGTGCCTTCGTGGCCCGCTTGCGCGTCGATCGGGATCGAGCCGACCTGACCGTCTCGAGGAAGGATGTCAGCGGGCGCCGTCGGCCAACTCAACGTAGTGTGGCCGTGCGTCCGGGCGCTTGCCAGCTCGGATCCATCAGGCGTTCGTTCCGGGAGGTCGGGTCGTCATGGCGCACAAAGAGGTTCATCGCACGCATCGGATCGGCTGGTTGCGTGCAGCGGTGCTCGGCGCCAACGACGGCATCGTTTCGACAGCGAGCCTGATCATCGGCGTGGCCGCGTCGGGGGCCTCCCGCAATGAGGTGCTGGTGGCAGGCATGGCAGGGCTGGTTGCTGGGGCGATGTCGATGGCCGCTGGGGAATACGTGTCGGTGAGTTCGCAGGCCGACACGGAAGCAGCCGACATCGAACGCGAGCGGACTGAGTTGAGCGACGAACCCGAACGGGAACTCGACGAACTGAGCTCGATGTACCAGGCGCGAGGGCTGGATGCTGATCTCGCCCGGCGGGTTGCCGTAGAGCTGACGGCGCACGACGCGCTCGGGACCCACGCGCGTGAGGAGTTGGGGATCTCCGACACGATGGCGGCACGTCCGGTGCAGGCAGCCATCACATCGGCGGCGACGTTCGCGGTGGGTGCCGCCCTGCCGTTGCTCGCCGCTGCGCTCGCAGCAGGGACGGCACAGATCGCCCTCGTCGCGATCACTGCACTCGTCTTCCTCGCCGCCTTGGGAGCAGTCGGGGCGAGAGCCGGCGGTGCGCCAATGGTCGCGGCGGCCGTTCGCGTGACGTTCTGGGGGGCGCTGGCCATGGTGGTCACCGCGTTGATCGGGTCCGCGTTCGGGGCCGTGGTCTGAGCCGTTCGACCCTTCCCTCGACGGCAACGCCCAGCGCAGGCTGTTCATGTGGCGAACACCTCGGAACCATCGCAGCCGCGCCCACGGTGGCGTCAATGGGGCATCTGGTCACTCCTGGCGGTCGCGATCGGTGGATTCGCCTTCGTCGGCGGCGCGTTGATCGGACTGGCACCGTGGTATTCGGCGCTGATCGTCGGTGGAGTCCTGGCCGTTGCGCTGGTCTTGACGATCTGGAGGCAACGGTCGAGCGCGGATGAGGAGCCGTTGGGCCTCAGCAGGCTGCTCCCGCTGTTCCTCATCGCCGGGTGTGCGACGTTCGGCGTCATCCAGCTGATCCCCTACGGTCGCAATCATGACAACCCGGTACCGACCGGCGAGCCTGAGTGGTCCTCTCCCCGAACCCGGGAGCTGATGGTCAACGCCTGCTACGGATGCCACAGCGATGAGGTCGAGTGGCCCTGGTACTCGAACATCGCGCCGATCTCGTGGGCGATCACCGATCACGTCGAGGCGGGCCGCGACGAGGTGAACTACTCCGAGTTCGCCACCAATCCCGGCAACGCCGACGAATCGATCGAAGTCATCGAGGATGGATCGATGCCGCCCGCCTACTACACCTTGTTCGGTCTTCACTCACAGGCGAACCTGAGCGACGCAGAGATCGCCGAACTCATCGCCGGGTTGCGAGCCACGCCCGGCCTTTCCGAGGGCGGGAGCTACGGCGAGACCGAGAGCGGCGAATCTGAAGACGATCGCGACGATGACGACTGATGCGCAGCGCCTCACAGTGCCAGGCGAGGTGTCCGCGAGCGCGATCCTCGCCACCTGATTGCCCTGCGCTGGCCTGGCGTAGGAGAAGCGATCCGTCCGTGGCGTTCCAGATCGAACGAGCCACGTCAGGAGCGGCGAGGTGAACCCAGCCGGATGGCTCGGGTGTCGTTCTGTACGGTGACCGACGTGACCGACTCTTCGCTCGATCTGCCCGACCATGTCGCCGAGAACCGACGCCACTGGGACGCGGACGCACCCCGTTGGGTCGCTTCCGGCGAGCGGGCGTGGGCGCAGACGGAGCCGACCTGGGGGATCTGGGGCATCTCGAACACGGATCTGGCGTTGCTTCCCGACGACCTTGCGGGTCAGCGAGCGATCGAGCTCGGCTGCGGAACCGGCTATGTGTCGGCGTGGATGCGCCGGCGGGGAGCATCGGTGTACGCGATCGACAACTCGTCGGAGCAACTGGCGACCGCACGCCGGCTCGCCGCCCTGCACGACGTCGAGGGCGTCGAGTGGGTGCACGGCAACGCCGAGACCGTCGATCAGCTCGATGGTTCGTTCGACTTCGCGATCAGCGAGTACGGCGCGGCGATCTGGTGCGACCCACACGTGTGGATCCGCGAGGCCCACCGGCTGTTGCGTCCTGGCGGTCGACTCGTGTTCCTCGGGAACCATCCGCTGGCCATGGTGTGCACCGCACCCAACGGTGACGCCCCGGTTGGTCTGACCCTCGAGCGTGACTACTTCGGCCTCGGTCGCCTCGACTGGACTCAGGCCGCGGAGGACCCTGGCGGCATCGAGTTCAACATGGAGATCTCGTCGTGGATGCGGCTGTTCGACGATGTCGGCTTCGACGTGGTGGCGTTCCACGAGATCCAGGCGCCGGCATCGGCGGAGGGCACCGAGTTCTGGGTACCCGCCACGTGGGCCAGGCGGTTCCCGGCCGAACAGGCGTGGGTGCTCGTCAAGCGCTGAACAGCGAGCGATGAGCGAACCGACCGGATACGGCGGTTTCACTCATCGGTGGGTGATGTGACCGGCGTTCGATGAGCGAACCGACCGAATACGGCGGTTTCGCTCATCGGTGGGTACCACTCAGCCGACGGGCACGGCGTACACCACGATGTTCTCGCGGTAGCGGCGGATGTCGGGGTTGTAGTCGCCGCCGCAGGTGATCAACACCAGCGTCTCGTCGCCGGTGTTGCGCCAGATGCGCTCGCGGGGCAGCTCCAACTTCCCGTACACGGCCCGTTCGGTCACCTGGTAGCGACGGACGCTCCCATCGTCGAGCGCAACCTCGATCTCTTCGCCGGGCTCGACGCTGCCGAGGCGGGCGAACGGTCCGTTCGTGCGGTTCCACGACACGTGGGCGGCGAGCACGGTGGCTCCGGGTTGACCAGCCGTTGCGCCGTACTGGTACCAGCCGATCTCGGTCTCGTCGGGGATCTCCATCTGACCGTCGAGTTCCAGTCCGACCGGCCGAACGGGGAAGCGGGCCACGTCGATCGACTGCATCTGGAGCCCGATGGGCCGTGCTCGTGGAGCAACCTCCTCGGGAATGGCGCTGGAACGCGGTCCGAGCTGGCCGACGAGCGGCGACACCGTGTCGACAGGTTCGGACTCCGGCTCGATGTCGGACTGGCCGGTGGGATCGAGACGGGGTGGCACGGTGGACGGGGCGATGTCGATGACGACATCTTCGACGTCCAGAACGACATCGTCGCCGCCCCCTCGGGTGACAAGACCGGCGATGGCCAGTCCGACACCTGCGAGGAGTGCGGCGACGATGAGGATCGTGAGGCGAGAGCGCCCCACGTCACGTGACGACCACCCCGAGCGGAGGGGAGAGCAGGGGCGGTCGTTCACGTGATCAGTGTGGTCGATGTACTGAGAGGGAGGACGTCAGCTCTCGACCGTGCGGCGGCGGAGCACCATGGCTCCACCGGCGAGGGCGAACAGGCCCGCAGCAGCGGCGAACAACGCCACCGAGCTGTTCGAAGTGGCGCCGAGCTCGCCACCGGTGTTGACGGCGGTCGGAGCGGGGGTGCCGTCACCGGCCGACGAACCGGCCGACTCGAGCGCCACGGTCTGTGTGTAGAACGTGAACGTCTCGTCGGTGAGCGAGCCGACGGCGTACACGGTCAGGTTCTCGCCGGCGGCGACGGTCACGGTCGGAACGTCGGCGATCGGATCGCCGCCGGTCGGGGCGATCTGGGCACCGGCGATCTCACCAGCGGGGAGGTCGAGGCTGGCCTCGTTCGGGTTCGACAGGTTCTCGACCGGGCGGGCGTCGCCCAGCACGATGTCGACCGCAGGAGCAGCAGCGGTGTGGCGCACGGTCAGGCGACCCTGGCCGTCAGCGGCAGCGGACGTGTCGTTCTCGAACGGGGTGATCGTGGGCGTGCCCTCGGCGTCGAGGTGCGCAACCACGGTCCAGCTGCCCGAGGCAGGGACAGCGAAGCTCGCCACCGGGCCGATGGCGACGTCCTCGGTGCCGGTGGGGCGCACTTCGAGGTTGGTCAGCGTCTGGCCGGCGAACGAGCTGAGGTCCTGCATGTCGCCGGGCTCGAAGCCTTCGATGACGACGGCGCCGTCGACGGCGACATCGACGGTGATGCCGGGGATGCCGTGCAGCAACATGATGTCG
The DNA here is from genome assembly GCA_963828415.1 of Ilumatobacteraceae bacterium. Classification (GTDB taxonomy): domain Bacteria; phylum Actinomycetota; class Acidimicrobiia; order Acidimicrobiales; family Ilumatobacteraceae; genus Sva-07. The sequence goes on along the minus strand of CAWHEI010000003.1, from coordinate 143,881 downwards.
GCCGATTGCTGCGCGCTGGATGAACCGGCGGGAACGGCCAGGAGGGTGGCAGCGAGTGCTGCGACGCCTGCGAGGATCTTCTTCATCGGGTGGTCCTTTCGGATTGCAATGACCATGGGACGTTCCCACTGTCTGCCATCTCTACGGAGCCCGTTCGGAATCAGATGAGAGTTTTCGTACTCAATGCATCTGCAGGGGTCAGGGATACATCACGGCAAGGGTCGCGGACGCCGACGCCACCACCGCCGTGTCGGAGCGCGCGGCGAGGCTGCTGGCCACCGAGCCGGCATTGAATCCGACGAGTACGGGGGTCGAGGTGGCGGGCAGCAGGTTCAGCCATTCGATGAACTGTCCTGGCTCGGTGCCGACGAAACCGAGCAGGTCGCTGTCGTCCCAGAATGGAGTGTCGAACCGCAACACGACCTTCTCCAGCACCCCCATGCCGAGCCGATCGATGGCGTGCTGTTTGGAATCGGGCAGCGGTGGATCGAACACGATCGACCCGGCCTGGAGGACGCCGAGCGGCACCGTGACGAGGACGCGATCGGCGGCGATCGCTTCGCCGGTGGCAGTGGTCACCACGACCCCGGACGCGTCGTGGGCGACACTCGTCACCGGGGTGGCCGTGCGGACCTCGAAGCCGCTCAGCAGCGGCGTGAGCAGTTGACGGAATCCGCCGGGAACGATCTCGTCCCCACCTGCGTACTCCTCTCCTTCGTCGATCGAGTCGACGCTCAGATCGCCCGCATCCGCAGCGAACTCGTGCTCGACCTCCGAGGCGAGCACGTACCGCAGGAGGGTGCGATCGGCGTCGCTGAGGGCGCCGCTGCGACGGTCGAGGGCCTGTTCGATCGATGGCGCCTCGTCGGTGATCGCTTCGACGAGGCGATCGAAGGCCTGCTCGAGCGCGTCGTCGCTGATCGACGCGCCGTCGACGTCGCGCACGACGATCGAGTCGTAGTCGGTGGGTACACGCTCAGCGCCGGCCTGCTCGGCGAGATCGACCAACGGATTGCCATCGACGCCATGGATCCACGACGCGCCGAGGTCGACCGGCTGCGACCCGATCGTTGCGGTGTGGATGCGTCCCCCCAGTCGATCGCGGGCCTCGACGACGATCACCTGGTACCCGCGCTCGGCGAGCGCCTGAGCGGCACCGAGGCCGGAGATCCCCGCTCCGATCACCACGACACGCGCCGTTGTGGTGGGGTCGGTCGGTGCGGCACCGATCGCCGACGAGATGCGGTCTGCGGCGTCGCGACCCTCGATCAGCGCGCCGTGGGCGGTGGCCGGGTAGCTCGATGAGGTCGCTTCGCCGGCGAAGAACAGGCGGTCGTCGACATCGGCGCGCAGGGTGTCGCGGTCAGCAGGCGTCGACCCGACGGCCAGGTAGCTGTACGAACCTCGTGCCCACGGGTCGGTTTCCCAGCGGGTCACGAGCGCGTTGGTCGGTCGACGGATCGTCGGCGGTGCGCCCGCCGTAGGGAGCGATTCGGGCGCCGTGCCGTCGCACGCAGCGACCACGAGCGCCGACCCGGCGAGCGTCAGGAATCGGCGTCGCTCCATCCCTCAGCCTGTCGCTCGGCCTCCCGGAGACGGAATCGCGTGTTGACCCGTTGTCGTTCGAGCACCTGCTCGAGGGTCTTGGTGGCCTGAGCGATCGGATGCTCGGCGAAGAACGTCGCGGTGTCGTCGACCAACTCCGGCGTCGACAGGAACTTGACCGAGTCGACCATCCGAACGATGGTGTTGCTCGGGAACCGCTCGAGCGCCTCGTCCCAGTGGTCGCGAACGAACGCCCAGGCGGCGGAGCCGTGGCGGCGATTGGCGATCGTGGCGCGCAGCAGGAACGGCGCGTTCTGCGTGCGGACCTCGCCGCTCATCGCGAACTCGCAGGTCGACAACACGAGGGCCTCATCATCGAACTCGGCGAGTGCATACAGGTGGCGCAGCTGCTCCTGCGGGGTCGACGCCGTCAGGAATCGGTCACGCATGCGGTCGTAGGTGTCGGCATCACCCGTGGCGGCGACGACCGAGGTGGCCGCTGCGGTCAGTTCCGGGTCGACCTTCGTCGGATCGTTGCTGGCCGCCTCGAACCACTCGCGACACTGCCCCTGGATGCCGATGTCGTCGCCGAGCACCCCGACGAGTCCGACGAGCAGGCCACGCAGCTTGCTGGTCAGATCGCTCTCGTCTCCGACGGGCTCGCCGAGGTCGGTGAGAGCGGGGGTGGCGAGGCTGCGTACCTGTGACTGGAAGGCCGAGCGTTCGGCACCGTCGTCGAGCAGGCGGCCCAACCCGCGCAGTGCGATCGCGATCGCCTGCCACACGGTGTGCTCGCGTTCGGACTCGAAGGCGCGCAGGAACTCGATCAGCTCGCCCGCCGTGAGGCGGCCCGCGAGGGTGGCCGCCCAGGCGTCGTCGACGAGGTTGTAGCGCTCGAGCGTCGACAGTGTGGCGATCGTTGGTGCGTCGAGACGCGCTCGCAGCTCGTCGGCGTACGCGACTCGGTAGAAACCGTGGCCGCCGGCGTTGACCACGATCGGTCGGGATGCGTCGTCGCCGTCGAGGGGCAGCGTGGCGGACTCGTCGTCGAGCAGCAGGGTGGTGGTGTCATCGCCGATTCGTACGTGGACGGGGATCGCCCACCGCTGGCTGTCGACGTTCGCGTCGGCGGTGCCGTTGTCGAATCCGAATCGTCGCTGACGCAGCTCGAGCGCGCCCTCGACGATCGAGACGGTCACGAGTGGGTAGCCGGGTTGCCAGATCCACGAATCCATGATCCGCCGTACCGGGTCGCCCGAGGTGGCCTCGATCGCATCCCACAGATCGTTGGTCTCGGTGTTCGCGTAGCTGTGGAGCTTCAGGTAATGACTGACGCCTTCGCGGAAACGCTCGGCCCCGAGGTACTGCTCGAGCATGCGCAACAGCGCGCCGCCCTTCTGATACGTGAGCACGTCGAACATTCCGTCGCAGTCGGCCGGTGACCGAACCTCGAATTCGACCGATCGGGTGCTGGTCAACGAGTCGGTCTCGAACGCAAGGCTGCGTTCGGTGCCGAATGCGGTCCAACGCTCCCAGTCGGGCCGATAGGCGTCGCAGGCCGCGATCTCCATGAACGTGGCGAACGCCTCGTTCAACCAGATGCCGTTCCACCAACGCATCGTGACCAGGTCGCCGAACCACATGTGGGCCAGTTCGTGGGCGACCACGTCGGCGACGAGCTGGCGCTCGTTCTGGGTGCTCGTGGCCGGGTCGACGAGCAGCAGGCTCTCGCGGAACGTGATGCACCCGAGGTTCTCCATCGCGCCGGCCGCGAAGTCGGGGAGGGCGACGAGGTCGACCTTGGCGCCGGGGTAGGCAATGCCGTAGTAGTTCTGGAACCAGCGCAAGCAGAACGCCCCGACGTCGATGCCGAAGTCGGTGAGGTGTCCCTTGCCGGGAACGTGGACGAGCCGCAGCGGGACGCCGTCGACGTCGATGGTGTCGGTGGTCTCGAGCCGACCGACGACCAACGCCACCAGGTAGCTGCTCATCACCATCGTGTCGGCGAAGCGGATCACACAGCGTCCATCGGCGGTGGTGCGTTCGAGCTCCGGTGCGTTCGAGATCGCGGTGAGGTCGTCGTCGACGTCGAGCGTGATTGCAAACACCGCCTTGAACTCGGGTTCGTCCCAGCACGGAAAGGCGCGGCGGCAATCGGTGGCCTGCATCTGCGTGGTGGCGATCACCTGCTCGGTCCCGTCGTCGTCGACGTAGGTGCTGCGATAGAAGCCGCGAAGCTTGTCGTTGAGCACACCGTCGAACTCGATCGTCAGCACGCTCGTGCCGGGCTCGATCGCAACCGCCGGGGTGATGAAGAGTCGCTCGGTTGTCGGGTCGAGCAGCCACGTGGCCACGGCGCCGTCGACGTCGCAGCTCGAAATCGTCAGTTCGTCGGCGTTGAGCACCAGCGTCTCGGTCGGAGCGTCGACGCTGAGGTCGATGCGCACCGATCCGGAGAACGTGGCCTCGCCCAGCGATGGTCGCAGGCGCAGGTCGTAGCGGGTGGGGCGCACCGAGGTGGGGAGACGGTACGGATCGAGTTCGGACGGTGCCACAACCATTGACGCGAGGGTACCCCCGGTAGCGTGGTCCCTCGTGTCCGACCTGACCCGACGGTTCTCCACCGGATCCAGCACCTCGCCCGCCCGATTCGACGTGGTCGGCATCGGCAATGCGTTGGTCGATGTGATCGCTCCTGCTGAGGATCAGTTCCTGGAACTCCACGCCCTCGTGAAGGGCTCGATGACGCTGATCGAGACCGAACGGGCCGTCGAGCTGTACGCGGCGCTCGACCGTGCGGTCGAGATGAGCGGCGGGTCGGCAGCCAACACCGTCGTCGGTGTCGCCAGCCTCGGTGGCCGTGCCGCCTACATCGGCAAGGTGAACGGCGACGATCTCGGCGACGTCTTCGGACACGACATGCGCGCCGTCGGCGTCACCTTTCACCGGCCACCCGGCGATCACGGAACGCCGACGGGCCGGTGTGTGATCGTGGTGACACCGGACGCCGAGCGCACGATGAACACCTACCTCGGCGTGTCGAGCGAACTGTGCATCGACGATCTCGACGAGTCGGTCGTGGCCGACTCGCACGTGCTGTACATGGAGGGGTATCTGTTCGACCGCGACGACGCGAAGGCTGCGTTCCGCCGCGCCGCCGAAGTCGCCCACGGGCACGGCCGCATGGTGTCGTTGACGCTGTCCGACTCGTTCTGCGTCGACCGTCACCGCGACGATTTCCGAGCCCTCGTGCAGGACCGCGTCGACCTCCTGTTCGGCAACCACGACGAGTTGCTGTCGCTGTACCAGCTCGACTCGTTCGACGATGCGGTGGCGGCGTTGCGTGACGAGTGCGAGTTCGCCGCGATCACCGTGGGCGCCGAGGGGTGCGTGATCGTGACCCCCGACGACCTGCTGCGCGTGCCGGCCATGGCCGTCGACAAGGTGATCGACACCACAGGTGCCGGCGATCTGTTCGCCGCTGGATTCCTCCACGGGTTGACCTCGGGCCGCGATCTCGAGACGTGCGGCCGCTACGGCGCGATCGCTGCGGCCGAGGTGATCGGCCACGTCGGACCTCGTCCGCTGGTCGAGCTGCGTAACCTGATCGGTGATGGCTGAACTCGACGTTACGCCCGCTTCGGGCGCCGACACTCTGATCGCAACCGCCACCGCATGGCTCGAGGCTGAGCCCGACGTCGACATCAGCGATGAGCTCTCGCTGCTGATCGCCGCCGCACGAGCCGGCGAGGTGGCCGCGCTCGCCGAGCGGTTTTCCGGCCGTCTGCAGTTCGGAACGGCCGGGCTGCGAGCCGCGGTCGCGGCAGGGTCGATGCGGATGAACCGTCTCGTCGTCCGTCAGGCTGCAGCAGGCCTCGGTCGCTGGTTGCTCGACGGCGAGGCGTCGGGCGAGATCCCTGATGCGGCACGCCGCGGCGTGGTGATTGCGCACGACGCTCGCCGCAAGAGTGACCTGTTCGCCGACGACACCGCCCGGGTGCTCGCGGCGATGGGCATTCGCTCGATGTTGCACCCCGGCGTGCAACCGACGCCGGTACTGGCGTGGTCGATCACGGGGATCGGTGCCGCGGCCGGCGTCGTCGTGACGGCGTCGCACAACCCGCCGGCCGACAACGGCTACAAGGTCTACCTCGACACCGGTTCGCAGATCGTGGCGCCGATCGACACCGACATTGCCGACCGCATCGGCCGATTCGATCCGTTGACCGTCGAGCTCGCCCCTGCCGACCATCACCTCATCGAACGCCTCGACGACTCGTGGGCGGACCGCTACATCGAGTTCGTCCCGTCGGTGCGCCTGCGTCCAGATGTGCCGGGGGTGCCAGTGGCGTACACGGCGATGCACGGTGTCGGCGGTGCCGTGGTGCTGCGGGCCTTCGAGGCGGCCGGATTCCCGACCCCGTTCGTGGTCGCCGCGCAGCAGGAGCCCGACGGCACGTTCCCCACGGTGTCGTTCCCGAATCCGGAAGAGCCGGGGGCGATGGACCTCCTGCTCGCCGAAGCGGCAGCGTGTGATGCCAAGGTCGCGCTCGCCAACGATCCCGACGCCGATCGGCTCGGGGTCGCGATCCCGCAGGCCGATGGCTCGTGGCGGCGGCTGAGCGGTGACGAGATCGGCTGGCTGTTCGCCGACTACATCCTCGCCAACACCACCGGTGACGACCGGCTCGTGGTGACCACGCTCGTGTCGTCGTCGCTGCTGGCCCGGATGGCCGAGGCCGCCGGCGTGCACAGCGAGGAGACGTTCACCGGCTTCAAGTACATCGGCAAGATCGCCACCGAGCGGCCGGACCTTCGCCTGATGCTCGGCTACGAACAGGCGCTCGGCTATCTGGTGGCGCAGCGTCCGCTCGACAAGGACGGCATCACCGCGGCGGTGTTGATGGCCGAGATCGCGGCGGTCGCCGAGTCGGAGGGCCAGACGCTGCAGGACCGCCTCGACGCGATCGCCGATCGCTTCGGGCGCTACGTGACCGCCGAGTTGTCGGTGAAGATGCCGCCCGCTGACGGTGCGGCGTGGGTCGCCTCGATCGAGGCCGACCCGCCGACCGAGGTGGGCGGACGCGCCGTGGTGTCGGTGCAGACCTACCCCGAAGCGAACCTGGTGCGCCTGATGCTCGACGGGGGAGTGCGCCTCCAGATCCGCCCGAGCGGCACCGAACCCAAGGTCAAGCTCTACGGCGAAGCCGTCGACCTCGATCGCGCCGCCCTCGAGGCCCTCCTCGCCGCGCTCACGCGCTGATCCGCCCACATCCCCAATCCGAAATTCGGAGCCGAGATCGCGCTCAGCGCGACGTTCGCTCCGAATTTCGGGTGTCGCGAGGGCCGAGCGGGCGGCGTCAGGCGGGGGTGCCGAATTGGCGGTCGCCGGCGTCGCCGAGGCCCGGGACGATGAAGGCGTCGTCGTTGAGGTGATCGTCGATCGCGGCGGTGAAGAGCCGGACCGGGAGGCCGGCTGCTTCGAGTGCAGCGATGCCCTCGGGCGCCGCCAGGGCACACACGACCGTGATCGGCGCGGGAGCATCGCGTTCGAGCAACAACCGAATCGTGTGGATCAGCGAGCCGCCGGTTGCCAGCATCGGGTCGAGCACGATCACCGGTCGACCGGCGAGCGACTCGGGGAGCTTGTTGACGTACGGCTCGGGCTGGTGGGTCGCTTCATTGCGAGCCATACCGATGAATCCGATGTCGGCGTTCGGGAGCAGATCCTGGGCCGGTCCGACGAAACCGAGGCCGGCGCGCAGAATCGGGACGACCACCGGCTGCACGGCGATGCGGACGGCCCGAGCCGTCGTCAACGGCGTCTCGACGGTCCCCTCGACGGTCGGCAACGACCGGGTCGCCTCGGCGATCAACAGGCCGCCGATGCGCTCGAGGTTCTGGCGGAACAGCGCATTGGGGGTGTCGCGATCGCGGATCTGCGCCAACGCGTCAGTGCAGACCGGGTGATCGACGAGGGTGGTCTCGACCGCCATGTCAGGCCGCCCCGAGCGACAGTTCGCTCTTGAGGATCGAGTACCGCGGCTTGATCACGCCGTTGATCAGCTTCAACCGCTCGGGGAACGGAGCGAACGACGACTTCATCGCATTCACCGTGAGCCATTCGAAGTCGTCGAGACCCCACTCGAAGGCTTCGTGGAGTTTCTGCATCTCCTTGGTCATCGACGTATTGCTCATCAACCGGTTGTCGGTGTTGACCGTGACCCGGAACCGCAGACGCCGCAGCATCCCGATCGGATGGTCGGCGATCGACGGCACGACGCCGGTGTTGACGTTCGACGTCGGGCACAGCTCGAGCGGGATCCGCCGGTCGCGGATGTACGTCGCCAGCCGACCCAGCTTCTCCGAACCGAGACCTTCGCCGGGGTCGATGTCGTCGACGATCCGCACGCCATGTCCGAGGCGCTCGGCCCCGCAGAACTGCACCGCCTCCCAGATCGACGGCAGCCCGAACGCCTCGCCGGCATGGATCGTCGAATGGAAGTTCTCGCGGTTGACGTACTGGAACGCATCGAGATGCCGCGACGGCGGGTAGCCGGCCTCGGCGCCCGCGATGTCGAAGCCGACCACGCCGGCGTCACGGAAGCGCACCGCCAGCTCGGCGATCTCGAGCGATCGGGCAGCGGTCCGCATCGCGGACACGATCGCGTAGATGGTCAGGTCGGTGTCGGCCGACCCGCGCCGGAACCCGTCGAGCACTGCCTCCATCACCTCGTCGAGCGTCATGCCCTTCTCGGTGCTCAACTCGGGTGCGAAGCGGACCTCGGCGTACACGACGCCGTCGGCGGCGAGGTCCTGGGCGCATTCGAAGGCGACCCGTTCGATCGCGTCACGATCCTGCATCACCCCGACGGTGTGGGCGAATGTCTCGAGGTACAGCACCAGATCGTTGCGCTTGGCGCCCCGATTGAACCAGGTGGCCAGATCGTCCACGTCGGTCGTCGGGAGATCCCGGTACCCGAACTCCTCCGCGAGTTCGATGACGGTGCGAGGACGAACGCCGCCGTCGAGGTGGTCGTGGAGCAGCGCCTTGGGCGCTCGTTGGATCAGGTCGGCCAGTGACATGGAGCCACGCTACCGAGTCGTGCTCGGTCAGCCGAGCGGTCGCAACGGCATGTTGCCGGGACGCTGCAGCCAGTTCCAGTCGGGGTAGTCGGCGGCGCCGGACACGCAGTGCAGTGTGTACGCGTGACGGCTGGTGCCCGAGCGGTTGACGTCGCTCCAGTGCGGCAACTTGCCGTTCAACACCACGAGCGTGCCGGCGGGCACTTCCAACGGGACGAGGTCGTCACCCGCGGGCGGCGGTGTGGGCAGCGGGGTCGCATCGAGCTGCTCCATGACGGTGCCCTCGCCGGAGCCGTTGCGTTTGAAGAGCTGGCGCAGCGGGCCCCGATGGCCGCCGGGCGCCGCCCACAGGCACCCGTTCTCGAGGGTCGCGTCCTCGATCGCGAACCAGAACCCGGTGACGGTGATCGGGTCGGTGTACAGGAACGTGGCGTCCTGGTGGCAGCCGACCTCGCCGCCGATGTGCGGTTGCTTGAAGATGTACATCGACTGCAGCGCGCGAGCATCGACCATCCCGATGTCGTCGGCGATCTCGGCGAGTCGGGGGTTGTAGGAGAACCGTTCGAACTCGTCGTCGAGGTCGTGCTGGGCGTGGCCGATCTTGTTGATGCTGAGCTCCTTCGGCTGGGTCAGCTCGCCGTCGGGACCGAATGCATCCTCCTCGAAGAAGCACCAGACCGTCGATCCGCTGGCGAGGAACTCGCTGTCGGACACCCGGGCCTGTTCGTTGGTGGTGAACACGGACCGCTGCTCGGACGGTTCCCACGCATCGACGATGTCGATGGCGCGCTCGCGGAGGCGGGCCCGGTCGTCGGCAGACACGAAGTCGTCCACCACGAGAAAGCCATCACGTTCATACGACTCGATCTGCTCGGCGCTCAGCACGCCGCCGATGGTAGTGGCGTCAGTCGACGGTGACGTTGGCGACCATGTCGGGGTGCAGCGTGCAGAACAACGAGTACACGCCCGGCGAGTCGAACGTGAGGGCGAAGTTGGTGCCCGGGGTCAGCAGCCCCGAGTCGAACTCGTCGAGTGCGGGGTCGGCGGGCGTTCCAGCGGTGACCGTGTGGGGCACCGAGTCGACGTTGTTGAAGAACAGCGGCTGGCCGACCTTCACCTCGAGGTCGCCGTTGTACAGGAAGTCGGTGATCAGCGACTGCTGGGCGCCCTCGGGGAAGTCGGAGCCGCGCACCTCGCGAGTCTCGAGGATCGTGTCGGCGTCCATCACCGGCTGGATCGACGAGTTCCACATGCCGAACACGCCGAGTTGGTTGTCGTGCACAGGATCGACCCAGGCGTGGATCATCCAGCCCAGTGCCGCGGAGAAGTTGCCGCCGGCCGCCTCGCACTCGCTCTTCGGGATGAACGTGTCGCGCCCCTGCGCATTGCCGCGGCACAGGTTGTAATGGATGTGCCAGTTGTCGAGGGGGCCGGCGAACGTGTCGGGGTGGTCGTTGCCGATCACTTGCGGCGGGATGATGAACGACGTGCCCACCAGCGTCATCGGCGGACCGTTCCACACGCCGTTGACGCACTGGCCGACCGGTCCGGACGGCATGGTGCCATCGGCGAGCGCGTACAGCAGGATCTCCGGGCGTGACGGGAAGAATCCGTCGCCGATCCACGCCGGTTGGTAGAAGTGCGAGCCCATGTTGGCGGTCTGGATCTGATCGCTGACGAAGCCCTCTGCGCAGGCGCTGTTGACGTCACGATGTGCCTCGGCGAACGCGTTGAGCTCGTCGAGCTGCGCAACGAGCGTGGTCAGCTCCTCGGGTGTCATCTGGAGCTCGGCAGGGATCGGGTCGCCCGACGCCGCCAGTTCCTTCAGTTCCAGATAGGAGCAGGGCAGCGCTTCGTCCTGGCAGCGGACCGTCCCGTTGATCGGGCCTTCCACGAGCGTGGGCACGACCCCGCCCGAATGTTCGCGAAACACGTAGCGCGAGTACCCGGGCGCACCGCCTGCAGCAAACGTCAGCCCCTGGGGGAACTGAGCGTCGGCGCCCGCCTGGTCGAACGCTGCTGCCTGCGCCACGTACTCGTTGACCTGCTCGATGGTGCGGGCCTCGGCCGGGTCGATCGTGGTCGTCGGCGCCACCGTCGTGGGCGCTGTGGTCGATGCCACGGTCGTGGGAGGGTCGGTGTTCGGCGCAGCGTCGTCGTTGGATGACGAACAGGCCGCCACCACGGTTGCGGCGGCGACGCCGATCAGCAGCAGATGTCGATGTTTCACGGTCGTGGTTCCCCCGGGTCCTCGTGGCCTCGCCCACCGTAGCGTCGCTCGACCGCTACGTCGTGTCCGGCACCACGGTGGGTCTCAGCCGTAGGCAGGCTGGATCTGCTCGGCGACGATGCGGCGACGCACCCCCATCGGCGCGAACGACGACATCATCGCGTTGGTTGCGAGCTGTTTCATCTCGGCGGACGTCAGCGCGTGCGCAATCGCGATGGCGTGGAGCTCGCTCGACGGCATCACGTTGCTCATCAACCGGTTGTCGGTGTTGTAGCCGACGTTGAAACCAGCCCGCAGGAACGGGCCGATCGGGTGATCGGCGACGCTCGGTACGGCGCCGATCTGCACGTTGCACGTCGGCGCCATCTCGAGGTGTACCTGGTGGTCGAGCACGTAGTGAGCGAGCGGACCGAGCACCAGTTCGGTCGAGTCGTCGCCGAGGTTCGTGTCGGCGCGCAGACGCACGCCGTGTCCGATGCGGTGAGCACCGTTGGCGAGCGCATCGGAGATCAGTTCGAGGTCGGGCGGCTCGCTGGCGTGGATCGTGACGTTGAGCAGCGCCGACCTGGCGAAGGCGAGCGCTTCAGCGTGCAGCGACGGAGGGAACCCGGTTTCGGCGCCGGCGAGGTCGAATGCGACGACCTTGTCGTCCCACATCCGCAGACGGTCGACGAGGTGGGCGATCTCGACCGATCGGTGCTCGGTTCGCATGGCGCACAGGATGGCGTTCACCGTGATCGAGCGACCGGTCGCTCCGGCGTGGGCCTCGCCGCGCCGCAAGCCGGACGTGACGGCCTCGACGACGGCCTCCAACTCGAGTCCACCCTGCTGGTGCAGCTCGGGAGCGAACCGGATCTCGGCATAGACGACGCCGTCGGCAGCGAGGTCGGCGACCGCCTCGTACGCCACCCGCTCGATGTGCTCCGCGGTCTGCATCACCGCGAGCGTGTGCTCGAACGTCGCCAGGTACTGCAACAGGTCGGCGGTCTCGGCGCCACGCGTGAACCACGCCTGCAACTCCACGGGGTCGGTCTCGGGCAACGTCCAGCCGATCGAGTCGGCCAGCTCCATGATCGTGGCGACGCGCAGCCCACCGTCGAGGTGATCGTGCAACAGCACCTTGGGCAGGCGCCGGGCGTCGTCGAGGCCGATCGTCATGTGGGAGACGGCGCGCGCCTACTGCATCCCCTTGAACCAGGGGACGCCTTCCTCTGCAGGCGGTCGAAGTCGTTGGGCTCCGATCGACACGGCGATCAGCGTCACGACGTACGGCGTCACGAAGACCAGCTGGTTGTTCGGCGACTCGGCGGCGAAGTAGGCCCACAGGGTCACCACGGCGAACACGGTGACCGTGCCGGCCGGCGCGAAGTTCTTCTGCGTGACCATCCAGATCACGAGGAGGATGAGGGCGATCGCCGCGGCGAGCAGCAGTGTGCGAACGAGGTCGCCGGGACCGGTGCGCAGCGTGATGCCCTGGGCGTAGCCGAACAGCCCGGCGCCGATTGCGGTCCCCGCCGGCATCCAGTTGCCGAAGATCATCGTGGCGAGTCCGAGGAACCCGCGTCCCGCCACCTGATTCTCGAGGTAGCGATTGGAGAACAGCACCAGGACGGCGCCGCCCATGCCGGCGAGGCCGCCGGACATCGCCATGCCGATCCAGCGCATCTTGTGCACCGATACGCCGAGCGAATCAGCCGCTGAGGGACGTTCACCGGCGAATCGCAACCGCAGGCCGAGGCGCATGTGCCACAGCAGGTACCCAACGGCGAAGAACAGGCTGAAGGCCAAGATGACGTCCCAGGTGACGGCGGTGGTCATTCCCTTGGCGAAGCCGGCGACGTCGGCGATCATGAACCATCCGGTGTCCTCCAGCCAGCCGAGAATGTCCGGCGACTGCCACCCGAAGAGATCACCCCCCGACAGGAACGGCACCGTGAAGGCGCCGATACTGCCCGAGTTTCCCGGCGACGACGTGACCGATCCGCCCTGGACGCCGACGAAGAGTTCGCTGGCCATGAACCGCGCTACACCCGGAGCGATCAAGTTGATGGCAACTCCGGCGACGATGTGATTGACGCCGAACGTCGTGGTGGCGAGGCTCATCAACAGCCCGCCGAGCATGCCGCCGACGATGCCACCGAGCAACGCCGCCCACGGGCCGAACTCCCAGCCCCACCAGCCGGCCCAGATCGTGCCCATCACCATCATGCCCTCGATGCCGATGTTGACCGTGCCGCTGCGTTCGGCGACGAGGCCGGCGAGGCCGGCAAGGGCGATTGGCGCGGCGGTGCGCAGGCCGACGCCGAACGTGCCGCTCGAGGTGAGGTCGGGATTGTCGGCGATGATGCGGGCGGCCGACACCACGCCGATGCCGATCAGCGTGATCGCGAGGATCCGGAAACGCGCCGAGTGGAGGAACGAAGAGCGTGGCGCGGACTCGACCGGTTGGGTGTCGATCGTGGCGGTCATGCCGGTGCTCCCGCTGCTCGGCCGGTGCCGAGATTCGGCGGCGGTTCGTACGAGGTGTCGTCGCGTTCCTTGTTGACCGCTGCGGCGGCCGCGGCGGCAGCGTCGGCATCGTTACGGCGACGCACGACCTCGTAGGCGATCACGGCGGTGAGCAGGAACGACCCCTGCAGGATCTTGCCGATCTCGGGCGGGATGCCGATCGGGCCGAGGCGCTGGGTGGCTCGCTCGATCGTGGCCCACACGATGGCGGCCGCTGCGATGCCGACCGGGTTGTTGCGGCCGAGCAGTGCAATGCCGAGCCCGGTGAAGCCGATCATCGTCGGGAAGGCATCGCCGTACTTGAGGAAGCTCGGATCGGAGAGCAGGAACGGCAGGCCGATCATCCCGGCGACGGCACCCGACATGAACAGCGTGATCAAGACCATCCGCTTCGGGTTGACGCCGGCCGACAGCGCGGCGGCGGGATTGAGGCCGGACAGGCGCAGCTCGTAGCCGAAGAGGCTGCGGTTCAGGAGGACGTAGTAGCCGATGCCGAGCAGGATGGCGATCGGCAGGAACCCGAACAGCTCGACGTTGTTCGGGAAGTTGAAACCGAAGAGTTCGAAGATCGGGTTCAGCGACGGCAGGCGAGCGGACTCGGGCATCTTCTTGGTCTGGGCGACGAGGCCGCCGTTCTCGTCGTCACGGAAGACCTCGGCGAGCAGGAACGCACTCAGCCCGATCCCGATGTAGTTGAGCATGATCGTCGACACGACGACGTTGACGTTGCGGGTCACGTTCAAGATGCCGGCGATCAACGCCCAGCTCCCGCCCACCATGATCGCGACCAGGATCACGAACGGCACGTGCAGCATCGGCGGCAGGCTCACCTCGGCGCCTGCCCAGCCAGCGACCAGCGCTGCCAACAGGTACTGGCCGTTGGTGCCGATGTTGAACAAGTTCATCTTGAACCCGATCGCCGCGGCGACACCGGCGATGTAGAGCGGCACTGCGGTGTTGATGATGATGACGACCGACTGCGTCGAGTCGATCGTCTTCCACATCTCCTGGAAGGCCTCGACCGGGTTGTTGCCCGAGATCAACAGGGCGATCGACGAAATGATGATCGCCGACGCGGCGGCGATCAGCGGGGCGAGCGACGCTCGCCAGATCTTCTGCCACATCAGAGAGCCCCCGCTTTCGCTCCGGTCATGTATGAACCGAGGTCGGCCGGGGTGACCGTGGACGGGTCGACCTCGGCGACGATGCGGCCTCGCAGCATGACGAGGAGTCGGTCGGAGAGTCCGATCAGCTCCTCGAGGTCGGCCGACACGAGCACGGTGCCGAGCCCGGCCGCTCGGGCATCACGCAGGATGTCCCAGATCCCGGCCTGCGCACCGACGTCGACGCCTCGGGTTGGGTGTGCCGCAACGAGCAGTTTCGGGTCGGCGGTCATCTCTCGTCCGACGATCAGCTTCTGCTGGTTGCCGCCCGACAGGGTGAACGCCGGCACGTTGATGCCGGGCGTGCGCACGTCGAACTCGTCGACGATCTCCTCGGTGTGCTTCTTGGCGCCGGCGACGTTGAGCCACGGGCCCTTGCCGTACGGCGGCCGGTGCTGGTGTCCGAGCGCTGCGTTCTCCCAGAGTGCGAACGACATCACGAGGCCGTCCTTGTGGCGATCCTCGGCGATGTAGCCGACACCGTTGTCGCGTCGATCGCGCGTCGACATCCGCCCGATGTCGACGCCGTCGAGCAGCACCGTGCCACTCGATCGAGCGAGGCCGACGAGGGCATTGACGAGTTCGCTCTGGCCGTTGCCCTCGACGCCGGCAATCCCGACGATCTCGCCACGATGCACGGTGAACGTGACGTCGTTCAGCGGGTTCGGCGCACCCGGTTCGCTGCTCGCGACGGTCATGTTGCGCAACTCGAGCACAGGGATGTCGGTCACGGTGCTGTCGCGGGTCTCCGGCGTGGGGAGCTCGCTGCCGACCATCATCTCCGCGAGTTCGCGGGAGGTGACGGTGCTCGGATCGTCGACCTGGCCGACGGTCTTGCCCTGTCGGATCACCGTGATCGCATCGGCGTGCTTGAGCACCTCGTCGAGCTTGTGCGAGATGAAGATGATCGTGGCGCCCTGCGTGGTGAGTTCTCGCAGCGAGGCGAACAGTTCGTCGACCTCCTGCGGAACGAGCACGGCGGTCGGCTCGTCGAGGATCAGGATCTTCGCACCTCGATAGAGAACCTTGAGGATCTCGACGCGCTGTTTGTCGCCGACGCCGAGGTCCGAGATGAGGGCGTCCGGGTCGACGTCGAGCCCGTAGCGCTCACCGAGTTCGATGATGCGGCTGCGGGCCTTCTTGATGTCGAGCGAGAACGCGGAGCCGGGTTCGTCACCGAGGACGATGTTCTCCCACACCGTCAGGTTGGCCGCCAGCATGAACGCCTGGAACACCATGCCGATGCCTTCGGCGATGGCGTCCTTCGGTGAGTGGAACACCTCGGTCTTGCCGTTGACGGTGATCGTGCCCTCGTCTGGTTTGTGGGCGCCGTAGAGCGTCTTCATCAACGTGGACTTGCCGGCGCCGTTCTCGCCGACGATGGCGTGGACGCTGCCCAGGCGCACCGAGAGGTCGACGCCGTCGTTCGCGACGACCCCGGGAAAGCGTTTGACGATGTCGCTCAGCTGGATCGCAATCGGCGCATCGTCGCTCATCACGTGTTTTCTAGTCGATCGGAGCGACGCGCGAGGAAGAGCGGCCATCATGAGGTGGCCCAAGACGCGACGATGCCCGCCCGGCAGAGCCGAGCGGGCATCGTCCGAGTCGTCGGAGACGGCGTCGCGAGACGCCGGTTCCGTCAGCTCACTTCGTGCTCAGGGAGCGGTGGGGACGACGATCTCGCCCGAGATGATCTGCTCGGCGTAGGCGTCGAGGTCGGCGGCGATGTCGTCGACGAAGCCGCCCGACGTTGCGTAGCCGACGCCGTCAGCGGCGAGGTCGAAGACCTGCACGCCACCGGCGAAGCTGCCGTCACAGAAGGCCGCGATGGTCTCGTAGGTCGCAACGTCGACCTTCTTGAGCATCGAGGTCAGGATGTACGGCTGCAGTTCCTCGGAGACCAGGTTGTACTGGTCGGAGTCGACACCGATCGCCCAGACCTCGCCGGGTGCCCCGGCTTCGGCTGCTGCCTCGAATGCACCGAGACCAGAACCGCCGGCGGCCGAGTAGATGACGTCTGCGCCGGCCTCGTACTGCGACGCGGCGATTTCCTTGCCGCGTGCCGGGTCGCTGAAGCCGCTGAAGTCCGGCGGCTGCGAGATGTAGTTGACCAGGATCTCGATGTCCGGGTTGACGGCCAGTGCGCCTGCGGCGTATCCGGCTTCGAACTTCTTGATGAGGTCGTTCTCGACGCCACCGATGAAGCCGATCGTGCCCGTCTGGCTCTTCAGTGCCGCAGCGGCGCCGACGAGGAACGAACCCTGCTCCTCGGCGAAGACGAGCGATGCAACGTTGTCGGACTCGACGACCGAGTCGATGATGCCGAAGCTCGTGTCCGGGTTGTTGGTCGCCGCTTCGGTGATCGCGTCACCGAAGAGGAAGCCGACGCCGATGACGAGGCCGTTGCCTTCGTCGACGAGGCCCTGCACGCGCTCGGCGCGGTCGCCGTCGCCGGTCGGGGTGGACTCGCTGGCGGTGACGCCGAGTTCGGCGACGGCCTGGTCGAGTCCGGCGCCGGCCGCGTCGTTGAACGAACGGTCGCCGCGACCGGTGATGTCGTACACCACGCCGACGGCGCAATCGCCCTCGGCCATGGCATCGGTGCTCTCCGGGGCGTCGGTTGCCGCTGGGGCCTCCGTCGCCGCCGGGGCCTCGGTGCCTTCCGGAGCGTCGGTCGACGAACTGGCGTCGTCGTCGCTCCCGCATGCTGCGAGGCCGAGTGCGGCGATGACGCCGATGGCGAGCAGCTTCTTGCTCTTGATCATGTTCTCCCCTTCAGGATGAATTGGTTTGGTTCATGATGCGAACCGACGCGTTGCGCCGGTCGTGTTCACGCCTCCACAAGCTACCCCGTGGTAACGGGGCTGTTGCGCAACTCGTCCGAGTCGTCATACGGCGTTCACGCAGACGACGGTGTGCCGCTCCGGGTGCCGGCGGCGACCGTATCCTGGGATTTCCGTGTCCCCCTCTCCCTCGTCGCCCTCGTCGTCCCGTCGCCGCCACAGCAGCCGGCGCTACGCGATGCGGCGCGTGGGTGCGCTGGTCGTCGTGCTGGTGCTCGGGTTCGGTGTGTTCCGTGGGGTGGGCGCCCTGCTCTCGGGTGGCGACGATGGCGTCGCCGATGCCGATGGAACGGAGTCACCCGGACCCGTCGGCGACGACGGCACCGAGACGATCGGCAGCTCGATCGTGGTCGACGTGACCGACGACTCCGAGCCCGACGACACGCAGCCGGTCGACACCGAACCGGTGAACACCGGCCCCGCGACTGCGCAGAACCCGGCGACGGCACTCATCCTCGGCGACAGCGACGCCGGAACGTTCGGGCCGTACCTGCAGACTCTGCTCGACGGGACCGGGGTCGTCGAGACCCAACTCGACTACAAGGTGTCGTCCGGCCTCGCCCGTCCGGACTTCTTCGACTGGCCCGCCGAGATCGACCGCAAGCTGCCCGAGGTGAACCCTGACATCGTCGTGGCCACCTTCGGCGGCAACGATGCCCAGGGGCTTGCTGTCGAGAGCGGCGAATTCATCGTCGGCGATCCGGTCGCCAACGAAGCAGAGTGGACCGCCGAGTACCAGCAACGCGTCGGGGCCGTCATGGATCAGCTGATGGAGGGCGGCCGAACGCTGATCTGGGTCGGGATCCCCAACGACGACAACCCGGAGGTGACCGCCCGCATGGCCATCCAGGATCAGGCGGCCAAGGCCGCGGCGGCCGAGCGCCCGGACGTCATCTTCATCGACACGTGGAAGCGGTTCTCCGGCCGCGACGGCGGCTGGGCCGAGTTCGTGATCGACCCGCGCGACGGCGAGGGCAAGGACGTCCGCGCCGACGACGGCTTCCATCTCAACACCACCGGCGCCGAGATCCTCGCCATCGACATCGCCCAGGCCATCCGCGACACCCTGCGCGCTCAAGGCGCCGCGATCTGATTACAACAGGGGTCAGACCCGCGATGTAATCGCTACTGCTGTTGGCCGCGGGCTTGGATCGCGGCGCGGCGAGCGGCGACAGCCTCGGGGCTGAAGCTGTTGCGTCGCCAGGCCCGGCTGTCGCGCGACTCGATCTCCCAGTGGTCGTCGTCGCTGGCGATCTGCGCGTAGGTCGAACGGATCTGGCGCACGCCCGGCTGATCGTTGCCGATGATGTCGAGCGCCAACCGGCGGGTGAATGGGATCAGCTCGGCGTGCGCGACGACGTGGTTGACCAATCCGAATGCGAGCGCTTCGTCGGCGAGCATGAAGTTGCCGGTGAAGCTCATCTCGCGTGCCCGACGGATGCCGACGGCCTGGGGGAGCAGCACCGTGAGGCCCCAACCCGGCATCACGCCGACCCTCGAATGCGTGTCGCCGAACTTGGCGTGCTCGCTCGCGATCAGGAAGTCGCAGTTGAGGGCGTATTCGAGCCCGCCGGTGACCGCCACGCCGTTGACAGCGCCGATCAGCGGCTTCGTGAGCGTCGGGAACGGACCGCGCACGCCGTAACGATTGGGGCTCCCGTCGGCGCCCGAGCCGCCCGCCAGATTGCTGCCGTCGGTCCCGAGCTCCTTCAGATCGAGCCCGGCGGTGAACGCAGGATCGGTGCCCGTGAGGATGATCACGTCGACGTCGTCGTCGCCCTCCGCGTCGAGCATCAGCTGGGGAATCCGCGCCAACATCGCGCTCGTCAACGCATTGCGGGCCTCGGGTCGATTGATCGTGATCGTCGCGATCCGCTCGGACACCTCGTACAACACGTCGCTCTCAGCCATCGCAGCAGTCTCCCATCCACCCAGCGCCCACCCCCCATCCGAAAAATGCCTGGATCGTCGCGCCCAGCGCGACAATCCAGGCAGATTTCGGGTTGGGGAGCGCGAACCGGGTCAGTCGGCGTCGTCGGCGGGGTGGAACTCGAGGGGGAGGTCGCCCAGCTTCACGAGCGTCGACGCGATCCAGCCACCGAGCGCACCGAAGTGCTCGTCGAGCAGCGTGCTCGTGCCGTCGGCGACGGTTTCCTCCGCGAGTTCGTACAGCCCCTCGTAGGTGATCTCGGCGGCGTACTCCGTGCGCAGGTCGAGCGGGTCGACGTCGGTGTCGGGATGCGAGGTCTCCGACGTCAGCCCCGCACGTTCGAGGCGATCGTCACCGACGAGCGGGCTCTGCTCGGGCACCGTTGCGTACAGCACCGACGGGTCCGCAGGCTCGGACAGCCGCTGGATCCGCAGCACGATCTCCATCTCGATCGCCGGACGCTTCTCGAGCTCCTCCTCGACGTACCACTGCCGATACGCCGCTTGGCTCCACGCCGGCCAGTCGAACGTGATGTGCGCGACCACCCGCGGTGGTTCGCCTTCGCCCGGCAGCCCGTAGCTGGTCTCCCAGGTCAGATCGCCGAGCAGGACATCGGCCTGGAAGTGCTCCTCGAACGCCTGACGTTCGAGGAAGGCTGCCTCGAACGCATCTCGAAGAGCGCTGATGGCATCGGTGAAGACGTGGTCGAGCATGTACGCCCCGCAGGCTAACCCGCGCCGACCGCGACCCCCGGTCCGATGGCCATGCGGTCGTCGGGCTCGTCGTGCAACACTGGCGCCCATGGCTGAACCACTGGTGCTCACCGACGTGTCCGACGGCGTTGCGACACTCACCTTGAACAACCCCGACGAGCGCAACACGCTGACCGCGCCGATGGTGGCCGAGATCCTCGAGGCGATGGACGCATTCGAGGCCGACCTATCCGTCGGGGCGCTCGTCGTCACCGGCACCCCGCCCGCCTTCTGTGCCGGCGCCAACCTCGGCAATCTCGCCGAGGCGACCGGCGAGAGCCTCGGCACGATCTACGAGGGGTTCCTCCGCATCGCTCGCAGTCCGCTGCCGACACTGGCCGCCGTCAACGGCGCGGCAGTCGGCGCCGGCATGAACCTGGCGCTCGGATGCGACGTCCGCATCGTCGCCGACTCGGCCAAGCTCGACACCCGCTTCCTGCAGCTCGGTATCCATCCCGGCGGTGGCCACACGTGGATGCTGCGCCGGATCGTCGGCCCCCAGGCGGCGATGGCCGCGGTCGTGTTCGGCCAGGTCCTCGACGGCAAGGAGGCCGAGCGCATCGGCCTCGCGTACCGGTCGGTGCCTGCCGACTCGCTGCTCGAGGTCGCCCACGAGTTCGCGGCCAAGGCCGCCACGGCGCCGCGCGAGCTGGCGATCGTGACCAAGCAGACGATCCAGGCAATGGCCGACGTCGACGATCACCCCGCGGCCGTCGCTCGCGAACTCGAGCCGCAGTTGTGGAGCACCAAGCAGCCGTGGTTCGCCGAGCGCCTCGCGGCACTGCAGGCGCGCATCTCGAAGAAGTAGGTGCTCAGCGCTTCGTGCGTTCCAGCGTGGCGAGCGCCGACCGGGTCTGCTCGAAACGCTGGTCGTCGTCGACCCACCTCGGGTCGAATGCTGCCCGGTCGAGTTCGTCGGCGACCGTCCGGGCCGTGACTGCGGTGCCGGCGTCGATGTCGGAGACCGTCGACGCGATCTGCGCATTGGTCGCGACCGGCGCGTCGGTCGAGCGATCGGCCAGCGCTCCGAATCGATCCTGGAGAAGCCCCCAGCGACCGCGCCGCCGTCGGTACCGAAGGAGCGCGATCAGTCGGACCCCCAACATCACGGCCCCGGCGGCGAGCACGAGGAGGATGATCTCGGCGCGATGCGAGGAGATCGACGACACCGTCGCCGCGATCAGGTCGCCGCCGACCGTGTCGCCGCCGGCGTCGGCCGCCAACGGAACCTCGGCGGTGGGGTCGAACGCCTGCCATCCGGTCTGCGGAAACCACACTTCGACCCAGGCGTGGGCGTCGCTGCCCTTGACGTTCCACACGCCCGACACTCGGTCGCGCTCGCCCGGCACGTAGCCCGTGGCGAGCCGCGCCGGAACTCCCTGGCTGCGCAACATGATCGTCAGTGTCGAGGCGATCTGTTCGCAGAACCCGAGTTGCGATTCGAACAGGAAGTCGTCCACGGCGTCGGCGCCGTCCGCCGGGACCGGTGCGTCGAGGTCGTATTCGGTGTTGGCGCCGAGCCACGCCTCGTAGGCGAGGATCGTGTCGTAGGTCGATTCACCCGGAGTGCGCAGCGAGGTGGCGAGGTCGATCGTGCGCTGGGTGGTCGAGTCGGGAAGCTCCAGGAACGGTTCGAGTTCATCGCCGCCCGCCATCTCGCGGAACCCGGCGAAGAACTCGCCCAGGTCGCCTTGGGCGCGCAGGATGTCGGCATCGACCTGCACGCGGTCGGAGATCACGGTGTACACCGAGCCGGCGGTGAGCGTGACGTCCGAGCGCAGCGCCCCGTCCGGCCGCGTCCACAGCGAGCCGTCGAAGATCACCTGCACCGGTCGGGCCGCCGCGAACACCACGTTCGGCAGATCCTGCTCGACGAAGTACGTTTGCACGAGTTCGCTGCTCGGCACCGTCGAACCGATCGCGTCGCCGACCGTCGGCTGCACGTCGATCACGGGGCCGTTCTGCGGCTGGCCGAGTTCCGGCGACACCGTCCAGGTCCGACCGTCGAACTCGGTGAAGGTCTGGCCGCGCCAGAACGCCGGCTCGGGCGCCCGCACGCGCATCACGATCTCGTCGCCGAGGTCGCCGCGCACACTCGTGTCGAGCGTCTCGCTGAAGCCCGGATAGCCGACGACGCCGCCGATGGTTCCGCGGTCGGGTGTCGACTCACTGCTGCCGGACGGAGTCGTGCCGTCGGGAGCAGCGAGCCCTCCTGGGGAATCGACTGTCGGCGCGTTCGATGACAACGCCGGGAGTCCGAGACGGGCGGGACCGTCGGGGATCGGCACGAGGCTCAACACCGCCAACGTGCAGACGCCGAGTGCCATGATCGTTGCCGCCCGGCGGCCCGCAATCTTCACCGAACCGACGCCCACCCGACGGGGTGGCGTCGATCGCGCGTGCTGAGCGGTGCGTTCGGCGCCACTGCGGGGCTGGCGCATCGTCGTGAGGAGCGACGCCGCGAAGGGAATGCCCCACGCCGCCAGCCACCAGCCGAGCTTGCCGTCGATGCGCAGCCCGGCGGCATACGCCGCGAGGACGAACGTGATCGCCAGGTGGACTCGCAGCGTTCGACGGTCGACCGTCTCGAATCCGTGGAGCACGATGAGCAGCAACAACACGTTGGGAAGCGGTCCACGCAGCGCTGACAGGAGGCCGTCGACCTCGGTGGCCTGCATCGCGACGTAGGCGAGCGCGACGACGACCGTGGCGACGATCGCCGCTTGCATGATCACGGGTCGTCGCCCACCACGCCGTGCGACCCACAGCGAGACCGCAGCGCCGATCACCACGGCGGCGAACACCAGTGCCAGCGAGGCGGCGGACCCGTCGAGCGCGCCGGTCAGCATCGCCATACTGGCAAACGCGGCCGCGGCGGCGGTCCAACGGGTGGGCCCGGTGATCGGCGTCGGCGGTTTGGCTGCCGTGGGTCGGAGCCGGATCGGCTGGAAGAGGATCTCGAAGCGTCGTCCGTCGCGGCTCGTTTCATCGTCACCGTCGCGTTCCGACTCGATCCGGGCGGCGATTGCTGACCATCGAGCGGCATCGGCGGCATCGTGCACGACATGGAGGACCCCATCGCTGGCCCGCACGGCGACGTCGTGGCCGAGGCGGCGCGCCTCGTCGAGCGTCCACCGCAGGCGAGCGGCCTCGGCGGTGTCGAGGTCGACCAGCCAGTGCTCGTCGACAACGGTCAGACGGTCGTGCACGATCAACTCGTCGGTACGCAACGACGATGCCCAGTGCACCGAGTTCGTCGAGTCGCCCCGTCGCCAGGGCCGCACGCCGTCGATCTCGCCGCCGTGGTTGCCGCGGGGCGCCGCGACCGAACCCTCTGCGGTCGCAGCGGTCGTCTCCACCGCCAGCAGCGGGCCGTGTCCGCTCGGTGCGACGTGCAGCGGATCGATCTCGATCGTCTGGGTGCGCCTCCACCAGATCAGACCGGCGGGGCCTGCCACGTGTACGGACAGCTTCAGTGTCGTCAGCACGCCTGGCGACTCGACGCACACGGTGATGCTGTCGGTGTGCGGCGGCGTGCCGGGCGCATTCGTGGCCTCGGCAACACTCACGATCGTGCCGTCGGCCGTGCTGAGCGTGACCCGGCGGCGCTCGATCGCGCGGGCCGACGTGGGTCCATCGATCGCGATCAGCACGGTGAACCGATCGCCGACGGTCACGACGTCGGGTGCGAGTGCCGCGCCGGCGTGGACCGAGCGCGCCGACGACCAGCCGGCCGCGATCTCGAAGACCATCGCCACCAGCGTCGCTGCCAGCATGAGGATCACCGCGGTGGCGCCGGTCAGCCGGGCGATCGCCGCGCTGGCCAGCCAGGCACCGAGCAGCGAGCCGGTTCCGGGAGACCACCCGGTCAGGCGAATGCGTGCGGTGTCACGGGGCGACGGGTGCGCGGACCCGTCGGTCGTCACCATCGGATCACCGGCATCAGATCGTCGGCGGGGCGATCCCGGCGAGGCAGTCGGCGACGAGTTCTCGTCCGACTTCGACGACGCCCTGGGTTCCTGCCACCCGATGGGCGAGTGCCGGCCCGGCGGCGCGCACGATGTCGTCCGGGGTGATGAACGTCCGCCCCGACATGGCAGCGAACGCCCGGGCCAACGCGACGACCGCCACTCCACCGCGAGTCGATGCGCCCATCCGGATCGCGGGGTGCTGGCGGGTCGCCTGGAGCAACTCCACCACGTAGCCGGCCACCGCATCGCTGATCTGCACCGCAGTGACGATGTCTCGCGCGACGGTGAGGTCGGCGAGCGTGGTGACCGGTTGGAGTGCGTCGAGCATCGATCGACCACGTCGTCCGGTGAGCACCTCGAGTTCGGCAGCTGCCGGCGCCCGCCCCGGTGTGACGACCGCGCGGAACCGGTCGAGCGAGCCGTCGCCGAGCCCGTACGTGCCGGCGATGTCGATCGGGTTCTGCGTTGCCACGATCATGAAGGGATCGGGGAGTCGGTGTACGACGCCGTCCACGGTCACCGTGGCCTCCTCGGCCAACTCCAGCAGCGCGGATTGCGTGCGGGGCGTGGCGCGGTTCAGCTCGTCGAAGACGACGATGTTGGCGAACACGGGTCCGGGTCGGAACGTCATGCTGTCGGCGTCGAGCCGTCCGCTCGGCACCATCGACCCGGTGATGTCGCCGGGGAGCAGGTCCGAGGTCCCCTGGATGCGATGGAACGTGCCGCCGACGCTGCGTGCGATCACCTGGGCGAGCAGTGTCTTGCCGACGCCGGGAATGTCCTCGATCAGCAGGTGCCCACCGGAGAGCACTGTGGCGATCGCCACTTCGGCGACGTCGTGTTTGCCGGCGATCACCGCATCGATGTTCTGGACGAGTCGCACGCCGAGTTCGGCCACCTGCCCGGTGTCGGGCGCGGTCATGATCGGCGGCGGCAGCGTGTCCACGAGGGGGCTATCGGCACCGATCGACGTGTTCTTGACCTCCGGGCTCGCGCCGGTCGTCGAGCAGCACACGGAGATGGACCGCGGGCGAACGCACGGTGAACGAATCGCGCAGGATCGTTACACAAGACCCACGACACCGCCGCGCAGGCTGCACTAGGTTGGAAGACGCAAGCACCGAAACCACCGTGGTACGGCCACGAAGCAGGAGGTAGCAATGAGCCAGCGTCACCGGTCCCCCGAGACCGTGTTGCCACTCAAGCAGGAAGTGCGTGCCCACGCTCACAGCGAGCGGCACCGCATCCACGTCGAGTTGCAGAGTGTCGCTCAAGACGTCAGTGCCGGTCTCGAACCGGAGGACGTCCACGAACCAGGGATGGCGTGGAAGCCAATCGGCCACCACGACGCCGAGATCGCCAAGAACAAGCTCGCCAAGCGCAGCCGCACGAAGCGTCACTGGAAGACGAAGATGTGGAAGCGGCGCACGCAGCTGCGACGCGATCGGGCCGACCAGATGCGTCTGGCCCGTGAGAACTCTGGTCTCGTCGGCTACTGACCGCGCAGCACGCTGCTGACCCTCGTGGCCTCAGACGAGGTCGCGAGGGTGAGCGATCCACGCCGCGACGAACTCGTCACGGCGCTCGTGCCACTCCTCGACGGTGATCCCGTAGCGGACGTGGTCCTCCCATGTGCCGTTGATCTCGAGGTATCGCTCGGCGACGCCCTCGTCGCGGATGTTCAACTTCTGCATGATGCGCCGACTGCGCTCGTTGCGCGGGACGATGCAGATCTCGAGTCGATGCAGCGCCAACTGCTCGAAAGCGAACTGCATGACCACGGCGACCGCCTCGGCGACGTAGGCGTTGCCCGCGTGGCGTTGGTCGACCCAGTAGCCGATCGTGCCGGACTGCATGGCGCCGCGCACCACGTTGTTGAGGTTGACCTCGCCGGCGACCTGCTGATCGACGAACAGACCGAATTGGTACGCGGTGCCGGCCGCTCGATCTCGATCGCGTTGCTGGCATCGCGCGGCGAAGGCGCTGCGATCCGTGACCGGGTCAGGCTGGTGCACGGGCCGGCTCGGTTCCCAGACCGTCAGCCAGTCGGCGTTGCGGCGGCGCACCTCGCTCCACGACCGGAAGTCGTTGGCCGCCAGCGGCCGCAGCATCACCCGACGGCCATAGAGGCGTACGGGCGAGCTCGATCGGGATGGGTGACGCAGCACCATCACGACGCCGTCCGCGGGGAAATGTGTTCGATCGGGTCGACCGCCGGGCCGCCGATGCCGACCGCGCGCAGATCGAGGCGTCGCATGATTCCAAGTATCACGCAACATGTGGCGACGATCGACTCGACGTGCTCATCGGGGAGACCGGGGTTGTGACGCCGCTCATCGGCGGCCTCGACGGCGAGTGTCCGAAAGACCTCGTCGGCGTCGGCTCGCAGGAGTTCGTAGCCCGCCGGCACTCGATCGTCACCGATCTCGACGCGCGCCAGCGCCTCGGCGTGGTGGCCCAGTGCGATGACGGCGGGCGTGGCTGCAATCGACGGGGCCTCGATGAGGAGGTCGTCGAGGTGATCGTGCACCAGACCCAGTGCGTTGGTGAGGTCGGCGGCTGGAGGCGGATCACTGTCGCGCAGCGGCCCGGCCAGCAGCGTGAGGGGACCGATCGGGATCGTGTGGGTGCCGCCGCCTTCGACATCGACGACCAGCGCGTGGTCGTCGATCGTGACGCTGAGCGTTCCGGGGGACCGTTGTGCTGCCGACGTCGGGGGCATGACGACCGCCGGGCTGGTGGACTGATCGAGATGGTCGAGGGTCCACCGGCCGACCACGTCGTCGCCGCCGGCCAGGTGATGGGCGAGATGGGCGTGCAGGCACTTCACGCCGACTCGTGTTCCGCCGACGCCGCCGTGGGGTCGGGGGCCGACATGGTCAGCGCCGATCGCCGCGTCGCGTTCGGCCTCGTAGCGTTGATGCAGCTCGGCGAGCTCGGCGGGATCGATCTCGGCCTCGGCGGCCTTCACGCCGCCGGCGGCCTCGAGACGGCTGACGTCACGGACCAGGTCGGCTCCGACGAGATAGAAGCGTGTCGGCATCGGGGTGCCGTCGTCGAGGAATGGTGCGTTGCGGACCACGACGGGGTCACCGACCGCGTCGCGGACGACCACGTCGAACGCTCCGGCCGGTTCGCGTCCGAGCAGCTGGGCGACACGAGCCCGGTCGTCCATCAGCCCCGTCGGCGTCGAACGAGCAGGAGCACCACCACGATGGCGATCAGCGCTGGGACGATGCGCTTGACCAGCGACGAGCCTCCGACCTCCATGAGGTCGATCGGCTCCGTCGCGGGGCCTTCGATCTTGCGAATCTGCGGTTTGGCCGCAGCGTCCGCAGTGGCGGGGGAGTCCGCGGCAGGGACTGCGTCGTCGACGACGGGTGCAGTGTCCGTCGCCGCAGGCGAGCCGACATCCTGTTCGTCGATCATCTGGTTGAGGTTGTCGGCGAACTGGGCCATCAGCTTCGAGCTGACGTCGCCCATGATGCCGCGCCCGAACTGGGCGACCTTGCCGGTGATGTGGAGGTCGGTGGTGACTGCCACCCTGGTGCTGGTGGGCGACAGGCTCTCGGCCTGAGCGGTGATCTCGGCCGATGCGTTGCCACGACCCCCGGTGTCACGGCCAGCGCCCTTGATCGTGGCGCGGTAGTTCACGTCGTCACGCTCGACGAAGTGCGCCTCGCCCTTGAACTGGCTGCTGATGGCGCCGAGCTTCACCTTGACCACGCCCCGGTAGGTCTCGCCCTCGATCTCCTGGAGTTCGGCTCCCGGCAGGCACGGCGCGATCCGTTCGAGGTCGGTGATCAGGGGCCAGGCCTCCTCGATGGGCCGGTTGACCGTGAACTCGTTGATCAGTTGCTCTGCCATCGGCGAAGGTCCTCTGTGGTGTCGATGTCGGCGGGTGAACCAGCGCACGCTACTTCACGAACCAGTTCTGGACGAACGCGCATGAGCGCGCGAGCACCTTCGTCGCCGGTGGTCGCAAGCAGATCCCAGACCTGGGCGTCGAGTTTCACCGGGTTGGCGCGCAGGCCGTCGTAGGTCGCCACGGCGATTGGACCGTCGTGGTCCGCCACGGCCTGCCACGCATCTGGTGCGATGAAGGGCTGATCTGCGAGTCCCACCACCACGCTCGTTGCGCCGAATGCACGGGCGGTGTCGATCCCGACGTGCAGCGACGTGATCTGGCCGTCGGCCCATCGTGGGTTGTGGATCACGGTGACCGCGTCTGCGAAGTGCGAGGGGACGACGTCGACGTCGGCCCCGGTGACGACCACGACCGGGCCGACGCCGGCGGCCAACGCGTTGTCGAGCGATCGTTCGATGACGGTCCGGGGGTCACCGTCGAGGATTTTCGCGGACAATTTGTGACCGGCGCCGACGAAACGTGCACCGGCGCCCGCCGCCAGCAGGACGACAAGCTGTCGCGTGGGCATCGTCCCAGCGTGTGGGGCAGATTCTGAGTGTGGTCGTGCCGTCACGGGTGCAGTCTGCCCGACTTCGGGGCGTCATCTGGGTGACGGTTGCATGACGAAAAGTTGTCGCTCGCGCTTCAGTATTGCGATTTGGTGACGATATGTTACGCAACCGTCACGGCAAGGCGCCGTGGTGGTACCCACCCCATGAGCGCATCACACCTTCCCCTGGCCGCTGCTGTTCGCCCGATCGGACGCGAACGCACCACGATCGGCGCCGTCGTACGAGCCGTCGTTGTCGGTGTCATCCTGACGGGTGCGACCGTCGTCGGGACGCTGGCCGTCGCCGACGACACCGCCTCGGCGGTGTCCGGTCCGATGGCGACGAACGCCATGGCACCGATCGTCACGACCTCGGCTCGCCAGGCGCTCGACAGCTACGACCGGTGGGTCGCCACCGATGATGCTGCTGCGTATCGGTCGTTCGTCTGGTTCCGTACGCAGACCGCTCAGTACGCAGCGGCCGAGTTGGGGTACGCGCAGGCCGAGATGGTCGAGGCGTGGGCCGCGACGCCGGTGAATCACCAGCTCGCGGTGCTTGCAGCGATGACGCAGGTCGGCGTTCCGTATCGCACGAACACCAGCCAGGAGGGCGTCGGATTCGACTGTTCCGGTTTGACCACGTACGCGTGGTCGCGAGCGGGAATTCAGCTGACGCGTCAGTCGAGCGCTCAGATTCGCGAGGCTGCGCCGCTCGAGCGTGCCAGCGCTAAGGCCGGCGACCTCGCCCAGTACCCCGGCCATGTGATGATGTACCTCGGCGTCGGCGATGCCGTGATCCACTCAGTGCAGCGCGGCCGCACCGTCGAGCTCGACACGATCAACACGCGCCGCACCAACTCGGTCCGCTTCGGCGACCCGACCCTCTGACGCCAGCCGGCCACCCGTGCCGGTTGCGATGAGCGTGACCGCCGTATCCGGTCGTTTCGCTCATCGTTGGGTGGATTGTGCCGGTTGCGATGAGCGTGACCGCCGTATCCGGTCGCTTCGCTCATCGAGAGATGGGTTGTGCGGCCTGTGATGAGCGTGACCGCCGTATCCGGTCGTTTCGCTCATCGAGAGATGGGTTGTGCGGCCTGTGATGAGCGTGACCGCCGTATCCGGTCGCTTCGCTCATCGTTGGGTGGATTGTGCCGGTTGCGATGAGCGTGACCGCCGTATCCGGTCGCTTCGCTCATCGCTGGTGTGGGTCGTGCCGGTTGCGATGAGCGAGACCGCTGTATCCGGTCGCTTCGCTCATCAGAGATGGGTTGTGCGGCCTGTGATGAGCGTGACCGCCGTATCCGGTCGTTTCGCTCATCGTTGGGTGGATTGTGCCGGTTGTGATGAGCGTGACCGCCGTATCCGGTCGCTTCGCTCATCAGACCCTGTCGCGCGGCGAGGGAAGCGCCAGCGACGAGCCGGAGCGGGGCCGACCTCGATCGTCACGCGACGACCTGCGGTGAGGCCCCGCAACTAGAAAGGGAAGCGCCAGCGACGAGCCGGAGCGGGGCCGACCTCGATCGTCAGGCGACGACCTGCGGTGAGGCCCCGCAACTAGAAGGGGAAGCGCCAGCGACGAGCCGGAGCGGGGCCGACCTGGACTGTCACGTTCCGGCCCCTCGGTGAGGCCCCGCAACTAAGAATGAATCGCGCCGTCGCCGTCTTTGAGGGAGGGGACGTTGCGGCCGGTGCGGCGGGCGATGATCTCGGCGCAGATAGACACGGCGGTCTCCTCTGGGGTGCGGGCGCCGATGTCGAGCCCGATGGGTGACATCAGCCGATCGAGTTGGGAAGAGGTGACGCCGGCGTCGACGAGACGTTCGGTGCGCCGTTCGTGGGTGGAGCGACTGCCCATCACACCGATGTAGCCGACTCGGGTGGCGAGTGCGCCCTGCACGGCGGGGACGTCGAACTTGGGGTCGTGGGTGAGAATGCAAACGGCGTCACGCGGCCCGAGTTCGTGGCCGTGCTCGTCGAACACTGGTGTTGGCCAGGTGACCTTGACCTCGTCGGCCATCGGGAACCGGCGGCGAGTGGCGAACACTTCGCGGGCATCGCAGACGACGACGCGGTAGCCGAGCACCTTGGCCACTCGGGCGAGTGCGGCGGTGAAGTCGACGGCACCGAAGATCCACATCTGGGGCGGCGGTGCGTGCGATTCGACGAAGATCCGTACCGTCGGTTGGTCGACGAGGTCCTCGGGGGTGGTCTGTCCCTCGGGGCCGTAGTTGCGCACACCCGACTGCGCAGCCTCCAACTCGGCGAGCGCGTCACGAGCGACCACTCGGTCGAGTTCGGGATGTCCGAGTGAGCCGACCGGTGCGACGTCGGGCTCGACGAGCAGTTTGGCGCCGACCTGTGGGCCGTCGATCACCGTCGCGAGCGCAACGGGACTCTCGGCACGCAACAGCGTCGCATACCGCTCGAACAGGGTCAGGCCCCCGGAAGTCGGTGTGCTCACCAGTCGAGTTCCTCGATGTACAGGTGGATCGTGCCGCCACAGGTGAGCCCGACGGCGAATGCTTCGTCGTCGGAGTAGCCGAAGGTGATCACACCAGCCTTGCGTTCACCGGCGAGGATCGACAGCGCTTCGGCGACGACCGCTCCCTCGACGCAGCCGCCGCTCACGCTGCCGGCAACTTCACCGTCGTCGGTCACGGCCATCGCCGCGCCCGGGTCGCGCGGACCTGAACCCTCGATGTCGACGACGCGTGCCACCGCAATGCGGTGTCCTGCGCCTCGCCAGCGGTCGATGTCATCCAGCAGGTCGTGCATGCTCAGCTCCTCGGCCGGGTGGTCGCTTCGACGCGGTCACGTCTCGGCGATCACTCGGGTCAGTTCTTCCATGGCGGCCACGGAATGGCCCTCCACGAATCGGTCAACATACGGCAGCGCCGCTGCCATTCCCCGAGCCAGCGGGGCGTAGCCAGGTGTCACCTTGAGCGGGTTGACCCAGATCAAGCGGTGCGTGACCCGTTGCAGCCGTTCCATCTCGGCACCGAGTTCTTCGGGTTCACCTCGGTCCCAGCCGTCGGAGAGGATGACGACGATCGAGTTGCGCGCCAGTCCGCGGATGCCCCAGTTGTCGTTGAACTGGCGTAGACCGGTGCCGAGGCGGGTGCCGCCGCTCCAGTCGGCGACGCGCTCGCCTGCGGCACGCACGGCAATGTCGGGATCACGGCTCGTCAGCTCTCGCGTGACGCGTGTCAGCCGGGTTCCGAGCGTGAACGCTTCGACCTTCTGACGGCCGGCGACCGCGGCGTGGACGAATCGCAGGAGCGCTCGGGCATACGGCTCCATCGACCCGCTGACGTCGAGCAAGAGGACGAGGCGGCGCAGACGGGGTGTCGGTGCGAGGTGGTGGCGTTCGATGGGCTCACCGCTCGCACGGATGGCAGCGCGGACGGTGCGTCGGATGTCGGGGGTCGCGGTACGCCGGGAGGTCGGCCCGAGCCGCAGCGATGCGCGCGGCGCACCGACGAGGCGCAGGTGGCTCATCAGCTCTTGTGCCTGGGCGAGTTCGTCGGGCGAGTAGTCGGCGAAGTCCTTGTGGCGCAGGATCTCGGTGGCCGAGAACCGCAACTCGATCACGTCGTCGTCGGTGCTGTCGGCACCGTCATCGGCGTCGGCGGAGTCGTCGTCGGTGTCGACCGCGATCGTGATCGACAACGGCTCGTCGACGGGCGCTTCGGGGCCCGTCGATCGCCGCCCTTCGAAGAACACGGCGAACGCCCGGTCGTAGAGGGCGATGTCCTCGGCCCGTCGCACCAGTGTGGAGCGGCCCGCCCAATAGGTCGTGTCGCGGTCGTCGAGACCGGTGGCACACAGTGCGGCGGCGAACGTGTGCGTACAGCTCGTCGGGACGCTGAGGCCGAGACCGCGCAGGATCTGGGTGAACGCCACGGCGATGTCTGCCGGCGACGCGGCGCGGGAGGGAGGTGGGGGCAACGCGGCGTCGACGGTGCCGGGCGGGTTCACGAGTC
Organism: Ilumatobacteraceae bacterium; assembly: GCA_963828415.1. Classification (GTDB taxonomy): domain Bacteria; phylum Actinomycetota; class Acidimicrobiia; order Acidimicrobiales; family Ilumatobacteraceae; genus Sva-07. The sequence goes on along the minus strand of CAWHEI010000003.1, from coordinate 111,413 downwards.
GTCGATGGTGAGCTGGCCGGGAGCCTCGCGGTACGCGCGCCCGGCGGCGATTGCCTGTTGTACGAGGTCGGCGACGCCGTGTTGCTCGACGCGCTGGCTGTCCTCGCGATACTTCACGACCGTGCCCAACGTGTTGGCCACCATGCGTTCGTCGAGCTCGGTCGCGCCCAGCTGTCCCAGTGCGGTCGCCCAGTCGATGGTCTCGGCGACGCCCGGCGGCTTGTACAGCGAGAGCCCACGCAAGGTCTCGACGGCACCGGCGACCTGGCGTGCGAGCTCGGCCTCGATGCCGGGGACACGCAGTTTGACGATCGCCACTTCCCGCTCGAACCCGGGATGCTCGACCCAGTGGTACAGGCAGCGTCGCTTCAATGCGTCGTGGACGTCGCGGGTGCGGTTCGAGGTGAGGATCACGATCGGTGGACGATCGGCATGGAACACGCCGACCTCGGGGATCGTGATCTGGAAGTCGGACAGGACTTCGAGGAGGTAGGCCTCGAACTCGTCGTCGGCGCGGTCGATCTCGTCGATCAAGAGAACCGGCGGTGGTCCTTCGACCGGCTCGATCGCTCGCAGCAGCGCCCGCTTGATGAGGAATCGCTCGCCGTAGAGCTCGGCTTCGAGTTCATCGGCGGTGCGTGAGGTCGACTCGCCGGTCGCCTCGGTGGCGCGTAGGTGCAGCAGCTGGCGTGCGTAGTCCCAGTCGTAGACGGCCTGTGACACGTCGATGCCCTCGTAGCACTGCAGGCGGATCAGCTGACCGCCGGTTGCCGCCGCCAACGTCTTGGCCAGCTCGGTCTTGCCGACGCCGGCTTCGCCTTCGAGCAGCAGCGGACGGTGCAGCGTCATCGCGAGGAACACCGCCGTCGAGATTCCCTCGTCGGGAAGGTAGCCGTGGCGTGCCAGTGCGCCGGCGACGGTGTCTGGTGTCATCGAGACGACGCTATCCGCGGGCCCACCGCGACGTCTGCTCCGCGCCGCACCGGGCACGATCTCCGGCATCATGTGGGGATGGTCGGCGGTGATCCAGGACAACGTGACGCTGCCGACCGGCACTCCACGCACGACACACCCTTCTCGATCGCCATACACACGTCTGGTATCCGATCGGTGCAGGCGCGGATCGACGACGGTCCCCGGATCGCACTCGAACGCGACGCCCGCACGGGCGACTGGAGAGGCGAGGTCCCGACCGGATCGCGCTATGTGCTGGCTGTCGACGGCGATCGTCTCGCACTCGATCCGCGATCAACCGAGGTGTGGTTCCCCCCTGGTCACTCGCGCGATGCGAACAAGCGCAAGGGCGATGTGGCCCCCGACGACTTCCCTCGAGCCGTCGCGGCGCCGTGGCCCGCCCGTCGATCACAACGTCACACGACGCGTCCGCTCGTGGTGTACGAAGCGCACGTTCGCGGTCTCACGGCGTTGCGGCCGCGGAACGATGCCGGGAGCTATCGGGCAGCGATCGCCGAGCTCGGCCGACTCGCGGAGCTCGGCGTGTCGGTGCTCGAGCTGTTGCCCGTGCATCAGTTCGACCCCGACGAAGGCAACTATTGGGGGTACATGCCGCTGGTGTTCGGCGCGGTACACCGCCAGTACGCCGCCGGCGATCATCCTGCGGAGGAACTCGCCGATCTCGTGACCGCTGCGCACGACCACGACATCGAGGTGTGGCTCGACGTGGTGTTCAACCACACGACCGAAGCCGATCGTTCTGGTCCGTACTACTCCCTGCGGATCCTCGACGAGCGCGAGTACTACGTGGTGCGTCCCGACGGGAGCTACCTCGATGACGCCGGCACCGGCAACGTGGTCGATGCCTACTCGCCGCAGTCGCGTCGTCTGATCATGGAGGCCCTCGATCGGTTCGCCGACCTGGGCGTCGACGGGTTCCGATTCGATCTCGCAGCCGTACTCGCCCGGGACCCCGACTTCGTCCGCGCGATCGGAGACTGGGGCGAGCGACGGAATGTCCGCCTCGTCGCCGAGCCGTGGGACATGGCGCGCTACCTGCTCGGATCGGACTTTCCCGATCAACGTTGGATGCAGTGGAACGGCCAGTTCCGCGACGACGTACGTGGGTTCCTGCGCGGCGAGCCGGGCATGGTGCCCCTGATGGTGCAGCGTCTTGCCGGCAGCCCGGACCTCTTCAGCTCGCCGATGTGCTCGCTGAACTTCCTGACGGCGCACGACGGCTTCACGATGTACGACCTCGTGTCCTACGACCACCGTCACAACGAAGCCAACGGTTGGGACAACACCGACGGCCACCATCACAACCGATCGTGGAACTGCGGGTGGGAAGGCGATGTCGGCGTGCCCGACGACGTGATGACGCTGCGTCGTCGTCAGCTCCGCAACGCGCTGTGCCTGTTGCTGCTCAGCCACGGGGTACCGATGTTCGTCGCCGGTGACGAGTTCGCGCGTACGCAGGCTGGCAACAACAATGCCTACAACCAGGACAACGAGACCTCGTGGCTCGATTGGCAGCGGGCGGCCGAATGGGCCGACCACGAGCGGTTCGTTCGCGACGTGCTGGCCGTGCGAGCAGCGCATCCAGTGCTGTGGGATCCGCAACGGTGGGGGAGCCGGTTGGCCACCTTCGGCGCCAACGGCGATCCCGACGTCGGGTTCGAGTCGCGGTCGATCGCATGGGCGGTCGACGGGCTCTACGTGATGGCGAACATGTGGTGGGAACCGGTCGACTTCACCGTGCAGGTGTCCGGCGACTGGCGCGTGATCATCGACACGGTGACCGACCGGGTCAGCGATGCGGCATCGGCTCCGCTCTCAGGCGACAGGGTGACCGTGGCCCCCCGCTCGATCGTCGTCCTCGCGAAGTAGGGCCGAAGCGCCGGTTTCGCTCATCGCCAACCCTCAATTTCCCGACACAGCACCTGGCGCGCCCAATCCGCGGAGCCGTCAGGCACATCGTGTACGGCTACGAATCGAAGCCGAGGCCCATCCGGTCGAGGGTGCGCAGCCAGGCGTTGCGCTTGCCGGTCTTGTCCTCGCGGTCGAGCGACCACCGCGTGGCCTGAATGCCCATGAATCGGAATGGCTCGGGCGGGAACGGCAGCGGCTTGTCCTGGACGAAGTCGGTCTTGGTGGCGATCGACTTCCGACCCGCGAGCAGGTCGAGCATCGTCGACGCGGCGAACCTCGTCGCGGCAACACCGAGACCCGTGTATCCGACCGCGTAGACCACCCGGTTCGACATCGCGGATCCGAAGAACACCGAGAACCTCGTGCTCGTGTCGATCGCCCCGCCCCAGGTGTGGGTGAACTGCACGTCGTCGAGCTGCGGGAACGTCTCGAAGAAGTGGCCGGACAGCTTCGCCCAGGTCTCCGGCCGACTTTCGCGTTCGGTCGACACCTTCGAACCCCAGAAGTAGATCGCGTCGTACCCGCCCCACAGGATCCGGTTGTCGGAGGTGAGCCGGTAGTAGTGGAACTGGTTGGTGATGTCGGACAGCCCTTGGCGGTTGGCCCAACCGATGCGGTCGAGCTGCTCGGTCGACAAGGGTTCGGTGACGAGGCAGTAGTCGTACACCGGCACCATGTACTGCCGGATTCGCTTCAACAGCGGCTTGTCGGCGTTGGTGCCGAGAACCGCCTGTGCGCAACGGATCGTGCCGAGTGGTGTGACGACGGCGACGCCGCGCCCGTCCTTGTCGACCGAGGTCGCCTTGGTGTGTTCGTAGATCCGCACCCCGAGCTCCTCGGCGACGCGCTTGAGCTCCCAGGCCAGCTTGGCCGGATCGACCAGTGCCGCTCGACCCATCCGGAACAGTCCGCCGGTGTAGGTCGGCGAGTTGACCTCGGCACGCATCGCCTCCTGGTCGAGCCACTCCACCTGTTGGCCCATCGAGCGCAGCAGATCGTGCTCCTCGCGCAGTTCGTCGAGGTACGACGGCGGATGGTTGACGTGGGCGACGTCGATCACGCCGTTGCGTTCGTAGTCGCAGTCCATCGAGTACCGCTCGATCGCTGCTTCGATGTCGTTGAGGTTGCGCAGGCCCAGTTCCTCGAGCGTGTCGATCTCGTCGGCGTGACGGTCCATGCCGTTGCCGACGCCGTGGGTGATCGAGGCCTCCATGAAGCCACCGTTGCGTCCGCTGGCTGCCCCACCGACCTCGCCTTTGTCGATCAACACGACGTCGCGTGACGGATCGCGTTCCTTGGCGATGACCGCGGTCCACAAGCCCGTGTACCCGCCGCCGACGATGCAGAGGTCGCAGTGTTCGTCGCGCACGAGCGTCGGATTCGACTCGGGGATGTCCGCGCTCTCGAGCCAGAACGGATACGGCTCCGCATCGGCGATCGCGTCGAGTGCCCGCTGGTCGTACGTCTGGTCGCCGTTGTCGGTGTCGTTGCTCATGATCTCACTGGGTGCGATCGTATCGCTCGGCTCAGCGAGGCCGTACCCGTGCGACGCCTCGTCGCCAACGGGTGCGACCTCATACGGTGACGGCATGGAACTCGGGATCAGCGGCCGACGCGCCGCCGTGGCCGCAGCCACCTCCGGACTCGGCTTGGCTTCAGCGGTCGCACTCGCCGCCGAAGGCGTCCACGTTGCGATCTGCGGTCGTGACCCCGACCGTCTGGCGGCTGCCGCGGAGACCGTCGGCCATGGCTGCGTGCCGATCGTTGCCGACGTGTCGACGCCGGACGGTGCTGCAGCGTTCGTCGACGCGGCGGCGGCAGCGCTCGGCGCCGTCGACATCCTGATTCCGAACGCCGGTGGGCCGCCGCCGGGCACCTTCGCGTCGACCCCGGTGGACGCGTATCCCGCGGCGCTGGAGCTGAACCTGTTGTCGGTGGTTTCGATGTGCAAGGCCGCCGTGCCGGCGATGCAGGAGCGCCGGTGGGGGAGGGTGGTGGCGATCACGTCGCTGGCGGTGCGCCAGCCGATGGCGCAGTTGATTCTGTCGAACACGGCGCGCGCCGGGGCGACGGGCTTCCTCAAGACGCTCGCGCTCGAGGTGTCGCGCGACGGCGTCACCGTCAACAGCGTGCAACCCGGTCTGCATCGCACCCCGCGGATCACCGATCTGTACAGCGACGAGCAGCAGGCGTCGATGCGGATGGGTGACGCCGCCGATTTCGGTCAGATCGTGGCGTTCCTGTGCGGGGAGCCGGCAAAGTTCACCACTGGCGTGCAGCTCCACGTCGACGGCGGCGACTACCTCGGTCTGCTGTGACGGCGTCGTCGCCTGGGCCTCAGGCGGCGTCCTGAGGGTTCGACGCGAGGTGGCTCGCAGCGTCGATCGGCACCGGCTCCGAGTAGCCGATCGGCAGCCGGAGGGTGCCGGCGGAGGAACCGAAGAACACCTGGAAGGCGTGGTAGCCGGCGTACAGCTCGGGCTCGTCGCGCAGGCTCTCGGCGTACGCGGTGACCACGGCGACATAGCCGTCGTTCGGGTTGTATTGGTAGACGGCCGTGGCCATGTCGTCGGGACCACCGCTCTGCGCGAGATAGGTGCCGGCGCCGATGATGGCGTCGCGGGTCGCCGTGGGGTCACCCGTGCAGCAGGTCGCCCATGTGGTGGGCAGGAACTGCATCGGCCCGACCGCTCCCGCTGACGAGACGCCCTGGATCCGGCCCATGCGGGTCTCTTGCAGGTGGATCGCCGCGAGCCAATACCACGGAATGCCGGTGAGCTGCTCGGCTTCGCCGTAGTGGGCCAGGAGCGTGTCGATCGGCTCGGGCTCGACGACGTTCCACGCCGGCAGCTCGTCGGGTGGTGGTTGTGGCGGTCGCGACGCACTGCGTTGCTGGAGGAACTGGCGTGCCCGCACCGTTCGTTCGACGGTCGGTCGCGCAGTCGGATCGAGCGCCTGGAGGACTTCCTCGTCGAGGTCGGGTCGGTCGGCGAGTTGTCGCAGGACGAGCTGATACTCGACGCCGGCGGCCGCGCGTTCGTCGTCGGTCGCAGAGGTGTCGATGATCGTTGCATGACTCGCCGACAGCCGCACTGCGAACTCCTCGGCGGTGAGCGATTCGTCGAGCCGTGCCGGTGGTTCCCCGAGCCCAGGGCTCGGGGAACCACGATCGGTGGTCGCCGGGGCGGGGTTCGTCGTGGTCGGCGTCGACTCCGGGACCGGTGGAGTCGTCGTGGCTGCGCTCGTGGCGGCCGCAATCGTTGACGGCGTGGTCGCGGCGTCGTCGTCGGTGCATCCGTTCACGGCGACGCCGACGATCACGACCGTGGCCGCGGTGATGGCGATGCGAATCGGTCGGGCCCGCATCCGCATCATGCGGCGGCGTCGTACTCGGCTCGTGACGCTCGCAGGCGCAAGTCCTCGAGCACCCGTCGATTGGCCGCCTGCAGGTCGGCGAGGAACGCCACCGCCCACAACTGCGCGGCCAGGACGATCAAACCGATGCCGACGAGCAGGCTCGGGACACGGCTGGTGTACTCGTCCTCGAACAGGTAGAGCCCCAGCCAGCGCAGCATCAGCAACGCCCCGAACACGAACGGGATCAGGCCGATCAGGAAGAAGAAGCGGAACGGTTTGTACAGCGCGAAGCTGCGGATGATCGCCTGCGCCGAGCGCCACACGTAACGGAGGCTGCTCTTGACGAGGCGCGAGTCCCGGGTCTTGGGGTTGACACCGATCGGGACTGATTCGATCGCGATGCCGTTCCAGCCCGCCTGCACGATCGTCTCCATCGTGTAGGTGTACTTGCCGAACACCTGGACACGCATCGCAGCGTCGCGCGTGTACGCGCGGAACCCGCTGGCGGCGTCCTTCACGCCGGTGCCCGAGAAACGGCGAACGACCGAACTCCCCAAACGTTGCAGCAGCTTCTTCGTGCGTGAGAAGTCGTCGATGGTGGCAATCGGGCGTTCGCCGACGACCATGTCGGCTCGACCGGCGAGCACCGGCGCCACCAGTTCGGGGATCGAGGCACCCTGGTACTGGTTGTCGGCATCGGTGTTCACGATCACGTCGGCGCCCGCGCGCAGGCACGCGTCGATGCCGGTCATGAACGCTGCCGCGAGCCCGCGGTTGCGGCCGTGTGACACGACGTGGTCGACACCGAGCTGGATCGCCACTTCGACGGTCCGGTCGGTGCTGCCGTCGTCGATCACGAGCCATTCGACGACGTCGATTCCCGGGAGCTCCCGCGGGAGATCGGCGAGGGTCATCGGGAGGGTCTCCTCCTCGTTGAAGCAGGGGATCTGGATGATCAGCTTCACGGGGCCCTCCAGCGCACGGGCGACGGTGGGTTGACCGGCGTTCGACATCACGGCGCAGCGTAACGGTCGAGCATGACCTGATCGGCTCGGTCGTCGAGCGGCACGGGGGTGGGCGCCGATCGGGCGACTGCCACCGAGACGGCGGCGCCGACCAGATCGACAGCGACCGACACCACACGGCTCAGCACGGCGACCGAGACGGCGATGTCGGCGCCGAGCGTTGCGGTCGTCATCGAGATGAAGATGGCTTCCCGGACTCCGATGCCGCCGGGAACGCCCACGACGACGAAACCAGCCATCCACGAGACGCAGGTCACGAAGACCAGTTCGACGACGAGCGGTCCGTCGAGGTCGACTCCCAATGCCACGGCGGCGAAGATGTTCATCCCGGCGAAGGCCAACCACACGGGCAGGTGCCGCGCCACGACCAGCGCGAACCAACGCGGGTCGGGAAGCCGGAGTGTTCTCGTGGTCATCCGCTGCGCGAGCCGTTCGAGCGCCCGTCGCGCCGTTGGCGAGGCGATGGCGACGAACAACAACACCAGCAGCGCAGCGATCGCCGCTGCGACCGCTCGGTGGTCGGTTGGCGTCATCATCCCGGTGATCGCTGCCACTGCTGCAGCCCCCAGGAATGTCGTGACCATCGACATCGCCGTCGAGGAGTACGCGGCGCCGCGTGGAGTCGCACCTCGGTGGGCGAGTTCGGCCTGGCCGACGATCGGCCAGATCCCGCCCGGTACGTACTTGCCGAGTTGTCCGACGAAGAACCACGACATCCCTCGGCGCCAGGGTGCAGCGGCTCCGGCGTGTCGGAGGATCAACAGCCAGTTCACGCCGATCAGCGCCATGGCGATGCCGCCCGCCACGCCGCCGACGACGAGCCAGCCGAGGTCGGCCGAGGCCATCGCGTCGGCGATCGCGTCGCGGTCGCGGATGATCCGACGGGTGACGAATGCGATGCCGGCCACACCGATCGCGATCCCGATCAGGTTGACGAGACGCGACCGGTTCATGGCTCAGATCGAGCGGGCGGTGCCACGCGCCGTGGCAAGCACCATCGTCCACGGCAACGGTGTGGCGCGGTCGACGACGTCGAAATGGGCGCCCACGAGCTTGGCGAAGCCGCGATTCGTCCAGTGATTGATGTGGCCAGGGGTGTTGCCGAGGTCGCGGAGATACCGCCCGCGTGCCATGTTGCCGACACGCCAGATGGGCTCGAACGGCACCGATGCGATCAGCGACCCGCCGCAGACGCGAGCAAGTTCGGCCATCGCAGCGCTGGGGTCGGGGAGGTGTTCGAACACCTCGATCGCGAGGACGAGGTCGAAGGCATCGTCGGGGAACGGGAGCGAGCCCGCATCGCCGAACGCACAGGACAGGTCACGCGACTGCCATTGTGCGGCGAGGTCCTCGTCGGGGAGGTCGAGGCCGATCACGGGGACGCCGGCGAAACGCTCGATGACCCGGCTCGTGACGATCCCCTCGCCGATGCCGATCTCGAAGATGCGTGTGGGAGCGGTCTCGTCGAGGAATCGGTCGAGGGCGGTGAAGAAGCCGCGCATCATCCGCTGTTCGATCGGGTTGGTCGACCCGTACTTGTCGTAGGTGTTCCCGGTCGGGATCGCTGTGGGGTCAGGCATCGTCATCGTTGGCTCGTCGTGTCTCGGCGCGGGAGCGTATCGACCACGACGACGTGTGGTTCCCCGGGCCCAGGTCTCCGGGACCTCGGTGGTTCCCGGAGACCTGGGCTCGGGGAACCACGATCAGTCGTCGGGGAGGCGCCACAGGATCCAACGCTGATCCGACCAGACCTCCTCGAAGCCCGCCCGTCGTGCTTCGTTCGCCGTGAGTTCGGGTTGCCAGTACGTGGAGTTGCGGCGTTCGGCGTAGTAGTCCGCGCGTTCGATGATGTTGTCGATCTTCTTGGTCTGGAGCGCTCGGCGGTCGGTCATCAACGTCATCGTCCTCGCCCGGTAGTAGGCCACGATTGCGTCGGGCTCGGTGAACTCGCTGACTGCGTCGAAGATCGGTGCAACGACGGGGTTCGACGGCCCCGACTGCACCCGACCGGCATCGTTGTACTGCTGGGCATCGGAGATGTCGCCGGCGAGAACGACGCCGTGGGCGACCACGAGGACCCCGAGCGGAACCAACGCAACGGCGGTGGCGATGCGCACGGATCGTCCCCAGCGCGCGAACAGCCAGCCGAACGCCGCCACGAGCGCCACTGTCGCGAAGTACGTGACCCAGGGGGTCACCTGGAACCAGTAGCGGTCGACTCGGCGCAGGTGGGTACTGATCGCAAGCGCGCTGAGTGCGGCGAGCAGCAGGAGCGGCGTGTCGAGCGTGGGACGGCGGCGTACGCCGATCACCGCACCGATCAGCGCCACGACGAGCACGGCGACGCCGATCGCTGTGTGGTCGCCGAGGCCGAGCTGGTCGCTCAGGATGCCCGGATACTCCGCCATCCGGTCGTCGAGGAACGCCGAGCTGTTGCCGTTGTCGGGGAGCAGATCGGTCGGGAGCAACAGCTGTGCGAGGGTTGCGCCGACGGCAAACGTCGCGAACGGGGTCACGATTGCCTGCCAGCGCGTGCGCACCACGTCGAGGGTGCCATCGGCGATCGAGCGTCGGCTCGTGCGTCCCGCGTCGAGGATGTCGTACAACTCCATCACGCCGATCACGCCGAGCAGCACGATCGACTCGCGCCGAACGTTGAACGCGAGCACGACGAGTGCGCCGAGCATGATCAGACGCCCGGTCGTGGCGGTGAGCAGGGTGGAGTCGCGGCGGATCCGGTCGTACCACCAGATCACGAGCGCCATCGCAGCGAGATGGGGGAATTCGGTGAGCAGTTGGTCGGTGTGCGCGAGGTACAGCGGAGACGTGGCGAAGACCGTGACGATTGCGATCGCCGGCCACCATCCGATGCGTCGTCGGACGATTCCGTGCAAGAGCACCAGCCAGAGACAGAACGTGGCGACTTCGACGAGCTTGAGGCGGTCGTAGTCGAGTCCCCAAGCGTGCACGAACGGCGACAGCAGCAGCGGCCACACCCACGGGTAGGCGATCGGGCTGAACCCGCTGTCGGAGTTGAGGACGGCGAATCGGTTGTCGGACACCACCTGGCCGACGTCGCCGTCGAACAGGCTGCGGGCCTGGCGGAGGTAGAGCGCGAAGTCGTCGCCCTGCGTGTGCCCGGTGCGGTGCAGCAGCACCGCCAGGACTGCAGCGACCACCACGATGACGGGCAGCGCGAGGGTGCGCGCCACGCTGCTCACGGTGGCGGTCGGCCGACGCATCGGCGACACGTTAGAGCCTGGTCAGGCGGAGGCGGCGTCGAGGGCTCGACGGGTGAGCACGCGAGCGAGGTGCTGGCGGTACTCGATGCTGGCATTCAGGTCGGCCTGCGGGTCGGCGTCGGCGGCCGCCTGCTCGGCAGCATCGGCCACGCTGGCACCGCTCGCGATGGCGGCCGCGACGCTCGTGGCGAGCACGGGCGTGGCGCCCATGTTGACGAGGCCGACGCCGGCCTGGTCGCCGTTGCGCCACGCGGCCACACCGACGATCGCCCAGTCCTGAGCGCGACGGTTGAACTTCTGGAAGTTCCAGCCCGCTCCGTTCATCTTCGGCACCCGCACCTCGGTGAGGATCTCGTCGGGTTCGAGCGCGGACTCGAAGAACGTGCGGTAGAAGTCGCTCGCAGCGATCTCGCGGGTGCCGTTCGGGCCCTGCGCAACGTAGGTGGCGCCCAGCGCAAGTGTGGTGGCCGGAAGGTCGGATGCCGGATCGGCGTGAGCGATCGTGCCGCCGAGCGTGCCGCGATGGCGCACCTGCGGGTCGCCGACGTGGCCGGCGGCGTGGGCCAACAGCGGCACGTGCTCCTCGAGGAGCGCGGAGGTCTCGACGTCCATGTGGCGCGTCATGGCACCGATCGCGATCTGGTCGCCCTCCTCGCGAATGTACGACAGGTCGGAGAGTCGTCCGATGTCGATCAGCACGCTCGGCTGGGCGAGGCGCAGCTTCATCATCGGCAGCAGGCTGTGGCCGCCGGCGATGAACTTGGCCTCGTCGCCGTGCTGGCCGACGAGGCTGATTGCCTCTTCGGCGGACTCGGCGCGGACGTAGTCGAACGGTGCGGGGATCACAGGGTGCCTCCGGGGGTGCTGCTGTTGGGCGTGGTGGACTGAGCGGACGCGATCGCGTTCCAGACGGTGTTCGGGCTTGCGGGCATCGGGACGTCGCGGACTCCGAGCCCGGACAACGCATCGACGATCGCGTTCATGACGGCAGGTGCGGATCCGATGGTGCCAGCTTCGCCGACGCCCTTCACTCCGAGCGAATTGGTCGGCGAGGGAGTGACCGAGTGGCCGATCGTGATCGGCGGGACGTCGCTCGCCGCCGGTACCAGGTAGTCGGCGAGCGTGGACGTGCGCAGGTTGCCGTCCGAGTCGTAGTCGGCGCCCTCGTAGAGCGCCTGAGCGAGGCCCTGGATGACCCCGCCGTGGACCTGGCCTTCCACGATGAGCGGGTTGACCTGGTTGCCGCAGTCGTCGACGGCGACGTACTGCAGCACGTCGACGTCGCCGGTCTCGGTGTCGACCTCGACAAGGCACATGTGGGTGCCGAACGGCCACGAGAAGTTCGGTGGGTCGTAGGTGACCTGGGCTTCGAGGTTCGGCTCGAGCCCGTCGGGCAGATCGTGCGCCGTGAACGCCGCGAACGCGATCGCTGCGAGCGGCGTCGACTTCGACGGTGTGCCCGCCACACGGAACTCGCCGCCCACGAACTCGAGGTCGTCGACGCTCGCTTCCATCTGGTGCGCCGCGATCTGCTTGGCCTTCTCGATCACCTTGTCGCACGCCATCGCCACGGCGATGCCGCCGACCGGCAGCGACCGTGAGCCGTAGGTGTCCATGCCGAGCGGGGCGATCGTGGTGTCCGAGTGCAGCACGTCGACGTCGGCGGGATCGATGCCGAGCTTGTCGGCCACGATCATCGACCAGGCGGTCTCGTGGCCTTGTCCGTGCGGCGACGTGCCGGTGACGACCTGGACCTTCGCCGTGGGAAGGATGCGCACCGTGGCAGCCTCCCAACCACCGGCGGAGTAGTTGAGTGACGCCAGCACGCGAGAGGGAGCGAGACCGCACATCTCGAAGTAGGTCGACACGCCGAGCCCGAGCCGCTTGGTGGACCCCTCGACGTTCTGGGTGGCTTGGCGGGCGCGTACGGCCTGGTAGTCGATCAGATCGGCGGCGATCGTGGCCGCCTTGTCGTGGTCGCCGGAGTCGTACACGAGCCCGGTACACGCCTCGTACGGGAACTGTTCGGGCCGGATGAAGTTGCGACGCCGCAGCTCCAACGGATCGACACCGATTTTCGTTGCGAGCGCGTCCATCGCCCGCTCGATCGCATAGGTGGCCTCGGGACGTCCGGCGCCGCGGTACGCGTCGGTCGGGGTGAGGTTGGTGAACACCCCCGTGCACGAGAAGTCGTACGCCTTGGGCAGGTCGTACACGCCGGCATACAGGAACGCACCGAGCAGCGGGATCCCCGGGGTGATCAGCTGCATGTAGGCGCCCATGTCGGCGGTGAGCTTCACCCGCATCGCGGTCAGCTTGCCGTTGGCGTCGGCGGCGAGCTCCATGTGCTGGATCTGGCCGCGCCCCTGGATCGTGGCGACGGCGTTCTCGGATCGCGTCTCGTTCCAGCGGACCGGCACGCCGAGCTTTCGTGAGAGCGCGACGCAGAGCAGTTCCTCGGCGTACACGTCGAGCTTCGAGCCGAATCCACCCCCGACCGCCGGCGCGATGACGCGGAGTTGGTGCTCGGGCACCCCGAGCGTGACGGCGATCATCACCTTGAGGACGTGGGGAATCTGCGTCGAGGTGTACAGCGTGATGTCGCCACCGAACGGCTGGGGGATGGCGACGACTGCTCGCGGCTCCATCGCCATCGGGATCAGCCGTTGCTGGACGTAGCGCTCGCTGACCGTGTAGGTCGCGTCGTCGAACGCCCGCTGGACGGCTCCGTCGGTCTCCTCGATCAGCAGGTTCCACGTGTACGACGAGTTGGTGCCGAGGTCGGCGTGCACGAGCACCCGGTCGGACAGGGCATCTTCGAGGTCGGTGACGGCCTCGCTCGCGTCGTAGGTGACATCGATCGCCTCGATGGCGTCGTGCGCGATCGTGTCGCTGGCGGCGAGTACGACGGCCACGCCATCGCCGACGTAGTTGACCGAGTCGAGCGCGATCGGGTGGTGGGGCGGGTTCAGCATGTCCTCGGTGACCGCCCACGCACACGGCATCGGCGCTGCCCAGAGGTCGGCGAGGTCGGCGCCGGTGTAGACGGCGCTCACGCCCGGCATCGCCGCTGCGGCGCTCGTGTCGATCGCCACGATCTTGGCGTGCGCATACGGGCTGCGCAGCACGGCCATGTAGAGCGCGCCGGGCACCTTCATGTCGTTGGTGAACACCGCCTCGCCGGTCAGCAGGACCGGGTCCTCCTTGCGCAGCAGGCGAGTGCCGATCACCCCGGTGGCGGTGGTCGGATCTTCGGTGATGGTCATGTCTGGACCCCCATCCAGTCAGTTGGTGACGTCGGTGCCAGGCACCGCGTCACCGGTGATCAGGCTCCTGCCGATGCGGCGGCGAGGACCGACTTCACGATGTTGTGATAGCCGGTGCAGCGGCACAGGTTTCCTTCGAGACCGATCCGGACCTCGTCTTCGGTCGGATTCGGGTTCTCCTGCAGCAAGCTGGTGGCGGCCATCACCATGCCGGGCGTGCAGTAGCCGCACTGCAGGCCGTGGTTCTCCATGAACGCCTGCTGCATCGGATGCAACGTGCCGTCGGCGTCGGCCATGCCTTCGATCGTGCGGATGTCGGCGCCGTCGGCCTGCACGGCGAGCACGGTGCAGCTCTTGACGGCCTCGCCGTTCAGGTGCAGCGAGCAGGCACCGCACGACGACGTGTCGCAGCCGATGTTGGTGCCGGTGAGCCCGACGTGCTCACGGATGTACTGCACGAGCAGCAGACGCGGCTCCACGTCGTGGGTGTGCTGCGTGCCGTTGACGGTGACCGTGATCTCCACTGGTGCCCCCTGCTGTTGTCCGTGGTGGTGTTCGTCGTGCTGGATGAGTGACCCCGTCGCGCGGGCTCGAGTGCCCATCATGCACCATCAGCGCCGCCGCGTCGACATCGAGCGACCTCGATGACGCTCAGGACAGGATCGTCGAGACATCCTTGACGGCGAGGTAGATCAGGAAGCAGATGATGGCGGTGCCGAAGATCGTGTAGTGCCAGCGCTTCGAGTGGTCAGCCCGCCAGAACCGACGGATGCTGTAGACGATCGAGACCATCGCCAGCACGCCGATCACCACGCCGATGAACGGCCCGACGCCCCGTGCGATGCCGACCGCCGGGAGCACGAACGGGAACACGATGTACATCAACAGGCACCGACAGGTGCTGATGAACAACGACTTCTGGAATGCCGAACGGGCTTCGTCGGCGGTCGACGTCTGCCCCTCGGGCAGCCGGAGCAGACGACGCATGAACTGATCGGCCGACGAACTCGACGCCGGAATCGGGATCGCCGACGGCGCGGGCGTGGCAGTGTCGATCGGCGGTTGGTCGGCGGTGGTGCTCATGGCCGCAGGGAACGGTACGTCGCTGCGACCGCTGCGGCAACTTCTCCGGGGGAGTGCGCAAGGGCTGCTGCGCCGGCGGACTCGAGTTCGTCGACCGATCCGAACCCCCAGGTGACGCCCACACAGTCGATGCCGTTGAGGTGGGCGCCCTCGACATCGTGGTCGCGGTCGCCGACCATCACGACGTGGGGGAGATCCGATGGCCCGAGACGCAGCGAGATGAGTGCATAGTTGATCACCTCGGCCTTGGTGCGGCGACCCGAGCCGACATCGACCGTCGCTCCCGCCTGGACCTCGAAGTAGTCGGTGAAACCGAAGTGGTCGATGATCCGTCGTGCCGTCGGCTCGGGCTTCGCGGTGGCGATCGACAGTGTGTGGCCCGCAGCAGCGAGTTCGTCGAGCATCTCCGCGATTCCCGGGTAGACCGTGTTCTCGAAGAGCCCGATGTCCTCGTACCGATCGCGGTAGGCGAGCACCACCCGCTCGATGTCGTCGACCGGGATCCCGAGCGTCGGGAAGCTGATCTCGAACGGCGGCCCGATCACGGAGCGGACCTGCTCGTCGGTCGGTGGTTCGTAGCCGCACGTGCTGAACGCGTGCTGCAGTGAGCGTCCGATGCCCGGTGAGGAATCCGAGATCGTTCCGTCGAGGTCGAGCAGGACGTGGGTGCGCTTGTCGAGTTCTGTCATTTCGCGAGCTTGTCGAGGCGTTCGAAGTCGTCGTCGGCGCCAACGGCGATCAGCACCTGATGCGGTTCGATCACGATGTCCGGGTCGGGGTTGGTGGTGAAGCTGCCGTCGACTCGTCGCAGCGCGAGCACCAGCACCCCGGATTGCTTGCGCAGGTCGGCTTCGCGCAGGGTCTTGCCCGCCAGGGCCGACCCCTCGGGAACGTCGTACTCCTGCATGCGGAACTCGAGCGAGCGTTCGTGCATCACGACGTCGACGAACTCGGCGACGTGCGGTCGGGACACGAACGATGCCATGCGGGCAGCACCGAGTTCCTGCGGGTTGACCACGCGGTCGGCGCCGGCGTTGGCGAGTTTCGGCACGCTCTCGTCCTGACGGGCGCGGGCCACGATGAACAGGCTGGGTCGGATCGCCCGCGCCGAGAGCGTCACGAACAGGTTCTCGGCGTCACCCTCGAGGGCCGCAACCAGGGCTTGGGCTCGTTCGATGCCGGCCGAACGCAGCGTCGAATCGAGCGTCGCATCACCGACGACGGTGGGATACGGGACGTTGGCAACGCGTTCGGCGTTGGCGTCGACGACCACGACCGCGTGCCCGGAGTGGACGAGGTCGTCGGCGACGGCCCGACCGACGCGTCCCCAGCCACACACGACGGTGTGTCCCGACATCTTGTTGATCTCCCGGTCCATCATCCGCCTCCCGACGAAGTCTCGCAGTTGTCCTTCGACGACCACCTGTACCGCCAGGGTGAAGGTGTACAACACCGTCGACACGCCGGTGATGATGATGAAGATCGTGAACCACTGTTCGAGATTGTTGAAGTCCTGCAGTTCCCGGAACCCCACCGTCGTCACCGTCGTGACCGTCTGGTAGGACGCGTCGGTGAGGCTCATCCCGAACAGCCAGTAGCCGATCGTGCCGACGATGCCGACGGCGATCACCATGGCGATCGCGCGCTGGAGGCGGCCGATCGCGGTGTAGTTCACGCCGTCGACGGTAGCCCGAACACCACCGCGGACAGGATTACATCAGGGGTCAGACCCGCGATGTAATCCTCAACGGCCGTGGAGGAGTTCGCGGATCAGCGGCTCGTAGTGTTCGAGCGGGTTGCTCACGTAGTCGGCGTCGAACGCCGTCTGGTCGTACTTCGCGCAGAACTCCTCGGTGTGCTCGAAGAACGGCGAGTCGCGGTGCGCCTCGCGGGCGTTCTTGTCGAGGCCGATGTAGTCCCAGAAGTAGTAGCCCTGGAACTCGCCGTGGTGCTTGACCATGAAGTGGTTCGCTTCGGACACGAACGGCTTGAGGATGCCGGCGGCGATGTCGGGGTGGCTGTACGGGCTGAGCGTGTCGCCGATGTCGTGCAGCAGGGCACACAGCACGTATTCGTCGTCGCGCCCGTCCTTCTCGGCCCGGGTCGCGGTCTGGAGGCTGTGTTCGAGCCGGTTGACCGGGAATCCACCGTGGTCGAACTCGAGGGCGCGCATCAGGTCGATGACGCGTTCGGCAACGAACGACTGGGTGATCGCCAGCTGCGGAGTGATCAGGGCCCAATCCTCGGCGGTCGATTCCTCGAAGCTCGTGAACGAGGTGCGTGGATGTTCGGTGGTCGTCATGTGTTCGCTCCTTCGAAGCAGTGACGATCACGCCGGAGATCAGACCCCCGGCGTGATCGTCACGTTGCGGCTTGGATGGCCCGCCACACCTTCTCGGCGGTGGCGGGCATGTCGATGTGGCGGATGCCGAGGTGGCTGAGCGCGTCGATCACGGCGGATTGGACCGCCGGCGTCGAGCCGATCGTGCCCGACTCGCCGATGCCCTTGGCGCCGAGTGGGTTGACGAACGTCGGGGTCTCCATGTGGATCACCTCGAAGCTCGGCAATTCGGTCGCCGAGATCATCCCGTAATCGGCGAGGTTGGACGTCACCGGGTTGCCGTCCTCGTCGTAGCGGACCTCTTCGAGCAGTGCCTGCGCGGTGCCCTGGGCGATGCCACCGTGGATCTGGCCGTCGAGCAGCATCGGGTTGACCACGCGGCCGGCGTCGTCGCAGGCCACCTGACGCAGGTGCTTGACCTGGCCGGTGCCGGTGTCGACCTCGACGACGGCGACGTGGGCGCCGAACGGGAAGGTTGCCTGACCGGCGTCGAAGCGGGTGTCGATCGTGAGGTCGTCGCCCTGGCCCTTCGCCGCGACGGCGAGATCGGCCCAGGTCTTGGCGACCGCCGGCGTGCCGGCGACGTGGAATGCGCCGTGGTCCTTGTCGAGCACGATGTCGGCCTCGTCGGCCTCCAACAACGAGGCTGCCAGCTTCTGTGCTTTCTCGACCAGTTCGATCGACGCCTTGTTGACCGCGGCACCGCCCTGCTGCAGTGAGCGCGAACCCATCGTGCCGCCGCCCTCGGGAACCAGATCGGTGTCCCCCCAGATGAGCGTGATCTTGTCCATCGGGATGCCGGTCTGGTCGCTGGCGATCATCGACCACGACGTGTCGTGGCCCTGGCCGTGCGGTGAGGTACCGGTGTAGACCAGCGCCGAGCCATCGTCTTGGACCTCGATCTTGGCGGCCTCGCCCATCGGGTCGACGCCGCCGGTGATCTCGACGTACACGCTGACACCGATCCCGAGCTGCTTGTCGTCGCCCGACTCGCGGCGCCGGGCCTGCTCGGCGCGCAGGTCCGAGTAGCCGGCGGCTTCGAGTGCCTTGTCGAGCGCACCTTCGAAGTCGCCGACGTCGTAGGCGTGGCCGATGGCGGTTGCGTGTGGTTCGAGGAACTTCGGGATCAGGTTGATGCGTCGGACCTCGGCGGCGTCCTTGCCGATCTCGGCAGCGAACAGATCCATCGCCCGCTCGGCGGCAGCGGTCGCCTCTGGTCGGCCCGCGCCGCGGTACGGCACGGTCGGCGTCGTGTTGGTGACCACGGTGGTCGCGCGACACTCGACGTTCGCGATGTCGTAGACCGCCTGCGCCATCGGCCGCGTCATCGCGAATGCGAGCACACCGCCGACGTCCATGAAGCCGCCGGCGTCCTGGAACAGGTGGAGCTGGTAGTGGGTGACCTTGCCCTCGCGGGTGCCGCCGATCGTGACGTACTGCAGTTGCGCCCGGCCGTGTCCGAGGTTCATCATCGACTCGCTGCGCGTCTCGCGCCAGCGAACCGGTCGGCCAACGGCCTTGGAGATCGGGCCGAGGAGCATCTCCTCGGCGTACGTGCCGATCTTGGCGCCGAACGCACCACCGACGTCGGGGGTGATGATGCGGACCTGGTCGGCTTCGATGCCGTTGGCCGCCGCAATCGGGGCCTTGACGCCCTGAGCGTGCTGGGTGGACAGCCACTGGTGGAGGCGCCCGTCGACCCACGTGGCGGCTGAGCCCCGCACTTCGAGCGGGCAGGGGGCGACACGCTGGTTGAGGAAGCGGCCCTTGACGACGACTTCGCAGTCGGCGAAGTAGTCGTCGGTGTCGGAGTTCTCGGGCATGCCGAGCACCGTCGTGTCGAAGACGGCGTTCGAACCGGCAGCGTCGTAGATCAGGGTCTCGGACGCCATCGACGCCTCGATGTCGACCAGCGCCGGCAGGAAGTCGACGTCGACGAACACCATCTCTGCCGCGTCGGTGGCCTGCGCCAAGGTTTCGGCGACGATCGCAGCGACGGGTTCACCGACGAAGCGGACCTTGTCGCTCGCGAGCATCGTGCGGGCGACCATCGGGTTGAACTGCGAGGGCACGGGCTCGAGCGCCATCGATTCGGCGGTGAAGACGCCGACGACGCCGGGCATGTCCTTGGCTCCGTCGATGTCGATCGAGAGGATCGTGCCGTGGGCCACTGCGGAGCGGGCATAGACCACGTGGAGGGCACCGGCGAGCAGTTCCTCGTTCAGGTCGTCGACGTACATGCCGCCGGTGGTGAGGAACTTGGGATCTTCCTTGCGCTGAACTCGGGTTCCCAGGATGCTGCCGGCCACGTGTGCCCCCTTCGGTGGTGATCGATTCGTCGAGTGACGTGAGCGCAACCTAGTCGGCGACGGCGGGTGCGGGCCCAGCCGTGCGGGCCGCGAAGATCTGGGTGACCACGTTGTAGGGCCAGCCGTCGGGGAGATCGCTGGGCACCGGCGGGAGCGGCAGGATCGTCGAGCGCTGGTCGCCCTCCTCGACGAAACCGATTTCCTCTCGTGCTGCTTCGCGGACGCCGTCGTCGGTGCGAAGCCGTTCGACCTCGCCGGAGAGTTGCCCGTTGACGCGCTGCAGTTCGTCGAGTTCGGCCTGTCGCTGGACGAGTTGGTCGCTCTGGTCGAACCACGTGCCCAACGGCAGGATGAACACCGCCGCCGCGAGTGTGCCGATGACCAGCAGGACGAAGACGCCGCTGAACAATGCGACCTTGGGGCGCCGGAAGAGCCGTTTCTCGACGGGGATGGGCCGCGTGAAGTCGCCGAGGCGCGAACGACCGTCGTCGGATGCTTTCGCTGGTTCCTTCGGCCTCGGGATCGAGGTGGTCTTCGACCGGCTCACCTCGTCATTGTCGCAGGACCCGCGCCCGATTCCGTGGCACGTCCATCACGCAGCGATGAGCCAAACCGCCGTATCCGGTCGCTTCGCTCATCGGTGGGGTCGGTGTGTGGTCTGCGATGAGCCAAACCGCCGTATCCGGTCGCTTCGCTCATCGGTGGGGTCGGTGAACCGGTTGCGATGAGCGAACCGCCGTATCCGGTCGCTTCGCTCATCGGTGGGGTCGGTGTGTGGTCTGCGGTGAGCGAGACCGCCGTATCCGGTCGCTTCGCTCATCGGTGGGGTCGGTGAACTGCGGTGAGCGAAGCGCCGACGGTCGCTCGTAGGTCCGGTACGTGGCTGCTGACGCTCGATCGGTGCGAGCTACCGGTGTGTCGGTGACGGCCGAGCAATCGAAAGGGAAGCGCCAGCGACGAGTCGGACGAGGCCGACCTCGACCGGGCAACTACCGGCGTGACGTGAGGCCGAGCAATCGAAAGGGAAGCGTCAGCGACGAGTCGGACGAGGCCGACCTCGACCGGGCGACTACCGGCGTGACGTGAGGCCGAGCAATCGAAAGGGAAGCGCCAGCGACGAGTCGGACGAGGCCGACCTCGACCGGGCAACTACCGGATTTCGGTGATGCCGAGCTATGACAACGGCGCGAGGGCGCTCTTGCCGCGGTATTCGGCGGTGTCGCCGAGTTCGGCTTCGATGCGCAACAGCTGGTTGTACTTGGCCACTCGATCACTGCGGGCGGGGGCGCCGGTCTTGATCTGGCCGCAGTTGGTGGCGACGGCGAGGTCGGCAATCGTGGAATCCTCGGTTTCACCCGACCGGTGGCTCATCACCGACGTGTAGCCGTGGCGGGTCGCCAACTGCACGGTGTCGAGCGTCTCGGTGAGCGAGCCGATCTGGTTGACCTTGATCAGGATCGAGTTGGCCACGTTCCGTTCGATGCCCGTCTGCAGCCGGGCCGAGTTCGTGACGAACAGGTCGTCGCCGACGAGTTGCACCTTGTCGCCGATCGCGGCGGTGAGCGTGGCCCAGCCCTCCCAGTCGTTCTCGTCCATCGCATCCTCGATCGAGACGATTGGGTAGGAGTCGACGAGGCGCTTCCAGTAGTCGGTCATCTCCGACGGCGACAGCACCTTGCCTTCGCCGGTGAGGTGGTAGGCGCCGTCGCGGAAGATCTCGCTGGTGGCGGGGTCGAGCGCGATGGCGATGTCGTCGCCGGGAGTGAATCCGGCCTTGGTGATCGCTTCGACGAGAACCCGGATGGCCTCCTCGTTCGAGTCGAGGTTGGGAGCGAACCCGCCCTCGTCGCCGACCGCTGTCGACAGGCCCCGGTCGTGGATGACGCCCTTGAGCACGTGGTACGTCTCGGTTCCCCACCGCAACGCCTCGGAGAAACTCGGCGCGCCGACCGGCATCACCATGAACTCCTGGAGGTCGATCGAGTTGTCGGCGTGCACGCCGCCATTGATGACGTTCATCATCGGCACGGGCAGCACATGGGCGTTCGGACCGCCGAGATACGTGTACAGCGGAAGGTCGAGTTCGATGGCGGCTGCCTTGGCGATCGCCAGGCTGGTGCCCAAGATGGCGTTGGCACCGAGTCGCGACTTGTTGTCGGTGCCGTCGAGGTCGAGCATGACGCGGTCGAGGAACCGCTGATCGGTGGCGTCGAAGCCTTCCAGCGCGTCGGCGATCTCGTCGTTGACGAAGCCGACGGCGTTCAGCACACCCTTGCCGCCGTAGCGGTCGCCGCCGTCTCGCAGCTCGACGGCTTCGTGCTCACCGGTCGATGCACCTGACGGCACCGCCGCTCGCCCGAGCGCTCCGGAGTCGAGGAGCACCTCGACCTCGACGGTGGGGTTGCCACGAGAATCGAGGATCTCGCGTCCGGTGATGCTCAGGATTTCGCTCATGTGCCCAACGTATCGGAGGGCGAGGCACCCTCCGAGAGGCCTTCGGCCCGACGTTGCGGAACCTCGTGTGAGGCGGAGCGCAGTTTTCTCTCAAGTTGCTCACCACGCACGCCGATGACGACGACATGGAACCGCTGGATCCTCGAACGCGCGGTGCAACGATGCCGTCGCTCGTGGATTCGGTCGCGCACGGGGCGCCGATGTCCACCAGCGTGCCGCCACCCCCACCGCCCCCACCTTCTTCTTCTTCTCCACCGTCGCCACCTGCTCCTTCGTCGATGGCTCACGTGCCGGCGCCGGTCGCCATCACGCCGGGGACGGAATGGACGACCCAGGCACCGTCGCCCTCGACGCACGCAGGACCTCCGCGATCGTCGGTGGCACCGCCGCAACCGAAGGTCGCACTGTGGCCCATGGCGCCGTGGCGGATCGCGGGCGCCGCCGCCCTGGCGACCACGTTCGGGTTGATGGGTGCACAGGTTCAGCGATTGATCGACGACCAGCCGTGGTCGAACCCGCTGATGTGGATGTCGATTCTCGCCGCGGTCGTCGCGGCCGCGTGCGTGCTCGGTTGGACCTGGACCACGACCGCCAACGCCCGCCGGCTGGTCGAGCCTGCGAACCGAGCGAACCTGCCCGACCCGGGTGCCGCGACGCGCACGTGGATCATGCCGTTCGTGTTCGTCGCTGTCGCCGTCGGCGTGGTCGCCGTGCTGGGCGAGCGGTCGGGGACCAATCCCGACCAGACGGTGTCTGCCGTCCCGCTCGCCGTGGCGGTCGTTGCGCTGTTGTTGGCGATCCCGATGACCTATCGGCCGATGAACCACCTGGCTGGCGTCGTGCGACAGGTCGGCGGCTACACCGTCCGCGTGGCCCAGTGGATGTGGGTGCCGGTCGTCATGGCGCTGGTCGGCGTGGCATCGATCGTCGTGCTGCGCTACGCCGTCGTCGACGACACCGAGGTGTCGACGAGCAATGCCGACGGATGGGTGCCACTGTGGGTCGTGGCGGTGGTCGCCATCGCACCATGCGTGATCACCGTGCTGCTTGCCTGGCGGGCGGCGTCATCGGTCGAGGACGCCATCACCATTGCCGCCGGTCGACGGCAGGGCGCCACGGCACCGGCACGCACACGCAAGGCTGCGTCGCCCGCCAACCGTCGCATTTCGCCGACCGAACCGATCCGACTCGTGCCGGGAGTCGAGATGCTCCGGCTCGTGATGGTGACGCTGATGGCCGGCCAAGCGCTGCTGAGCCTCGTCGGCGCGGTCGTGACCGCGATGCTGTGGCTCGACTCGCGTGACACCGGCGTGCTGCCGGCCGAACGCCAACGCACCTGGGACGCCCTCGACGCGCTCCGCGCCGCGTCTGGCGGGGTCATCGTCGCGTTGCTCGTGGCCGTGTTCCTGTGGACGGTCGTGACCGTGATCAACGTGCGCAGGACCTCCGGCCGCCGGTTCAATCCGTTGTTCGCAGCGCTGTGCTGGCCCGCAGCGGCCGGCGCAGTGTGGTGGATCGCCGACCGCGTGATCGTCGGCGCATCGATCGGTGGCGTCGTGCTCGGGTTCGCCGCACAAGCGGCGGTGCTCGCCGTGCCGTTCCTCGTGCTCGAACGCAGCGCCGATGCCGTCGGTGCCCGTCGCACGCCGTTGCGCATCGTGTATGCGCTCGGTGTCGTGTTGCTCGTGCACATCCAGGGCCTCGGCGGGTTGCTCCGGCTGCCCGAGTCGTTGACAACCACCGACATCGGTCGCCTCGCGGGCTATCTGGCCATCGGAGCGCTCATCCAGCTGTGTTCGACGTTGGCCGTGACCGACGCGTGCCGATCGCTGTCTCGGTCGTGCCGACACGAGGCCGATCATCACAACATGCTCGTCGACACTCGTGCGGGAACACGCGATCGCACGGCATCTGCATCGAAGGCGACGTGACCTCGTCGGGCCAACTCCCTCGCCTACCGGCGCCCGCTGCCTCGGGCCCACCTCCGCCGCCCGCCGTCCCGACCTCGGCTGCGCCGCCCCCGCCACCTCCCCCGCCACCGCTACCGCCCGCAGCGCCGTCGACGGCGCCTACGACGGCGCCGACGGGGACATCGACGGACGAGCCAACGATGCCCGCAACGCAGACCGAGATGTCGCGTCCGCCCATCCAAGCGCCCAGCGACGTGCCCGCCGCGGTGGTCGGTTCGCCGTCGTTCACGCCACTGCGCTCGGAGCCGCCGCCGCGTCTGTTCGCGACGTGGTGGTTGCGCTATCTGCTGGCCCTGTCACAGCTCGTCGGCATCGCCGTGGTGCTGATGCGCGAGTACGCGGTCCCCGGCGCGATGAACACACGGTTCGTCGTGGTTCCCCATGTGATGGCCGCCGTGATGCTCGTCGGGTGGAGCGCCCTGGCGATGCTCGACGCCGCCCGGCTCGTGCCGGCGACGCGCTACCGCCAGCCGTCGCGGGCCTGGGTGGCCGTCGTGCTCTGGATCGGCGCCTTCGCTGCACCCGTTGGCGCGCTCGCCGTGATCGACCGACTCCGCGAGCGTTTCGCCGAGAGCACCGACGACGTGCTGCCGATCGCGGTCGGCGTCGGCGCGCTCCTGGCGTGCTTCGTGCTCGTCTGGTTGCCGTTCCGCTATCACGTGCGCCAGGCCCATCGCATCGGGGCGCCGGTCGGTGTCGTCGCCGCGTGGTTCTGGCTTCCGCTGCTGACCGCCGTCGGGGCGTTCCTGGCGATGGCGCTCGGCTTGCACGACCTGCTCGCCGACAACGGCTTCACCGACCTCGAGCGGACCGTGCAGGTCGCGGTGCTCTACGGCGTGCCGGCGCTGATGTTCGCCATGACCACATGGCGTGCAACCACCGTGTTCGACGAGGTCATCGAACTGCGCTGGATGCGCTGGCGCAACGAGTGGGAACAGACCCTCGCTGCCTTCGCTGCGCAACCCGTGCCGGGCCCGGAGGCGTCACCGGCGATTCATCGCAGCGCACCGTGACCGGACGAGGTCACCTGCCGCGATCATCGAGCTGACTTGACCTCGTCCCACAAGGCGTCGAGCGTTGCCAGCTCAGCGGAGCGCAGGTCGATCGAACGCTCGCGGGCCAACTCCTCGACGCCTTCGAAGCGGTCGCGGAACTTGTCGGTTGCGGCACGAAGCGCGAGTTCGGGATCGATACGCAGGTGGCGGGCGACGTTCACGATTGCGAACAGCAGGTCGCCGAGTTCGTCGATGGTTGCCGCGTCGGCCTCATCGGAATTCTTCGCGGCCTCGCGCATCGCCTCGTGCAGTTCGGCGGTCTCCTCGGCGATCTTCGGGAATGCGCCGGCGACGTCGGGCCAGTCGAAGCCGACCTTCGATGCTTTCGATCCGACCTTGGCCGCGTACGCGAGGGCGGGCATCGATCTTGGAATGCCATCGAACACCGAGGTGCGCGACTTCTCCCGGCGCTTGATGTCGTCCCAGTTCGACAACACCTCGGTCGTGTCGAGTTCGGTACCGACGAGGTCGCCGAAGACATGCGGATGGCGACGTACGAGCTTGTCGTGGATGCCGTTCGCGACATCGGCGATCGTGAACCGACCTTCCTGTTCGGCGATCGTGGCGTGGAACTCGATCTGGTACAGCAGGTCGCCGAGTTCCTCGATCAGGTCGGCGTCGGCATCGGGCAGCGTGTCGACATCCGAGGCCGCATCGGCGTCGAGTGCCTGGATGGCATCGACGACCTCGTAGGTCTCCTCGAGCAGGTGTGGGATCAGCGACGCGTGTGTCTGCTCGATGTCCCAGGGGCACTGTTCGCGCAGCGTGCGGGTGAGCTCATGGAATCGGACGTACGCAGCGCCGACGGGCGAGGCGAGGTGCGGGATCCACAGCGAGGTGAGGTGGTCGGCTTCGATCGTTCGGTCGACGTCGGCCCAGGTGGTGTCGACGATGCGTTCGTCCGTCGTTCCGAGCGCGTGCAGGATGGTGACCGGCTCGTCGCCGACTGCGCCGTCGACGGCGAGCTTGATGTCAGAAAGCACCCAGTTGGCGTGGGTGTGGGCGACGAGCATCGGCCCCCGCTCGCCTGCGGCGGCGGTCGCGAATTCGTGTCCGTCGACGAGGCGGACCCCGGCCTCGACGGGGTCGATGCCGAGGCGGGCCCACGCAACATCGAGGAACGACATCGCCGGGCGCAGATCGCACTCGACGTCGTCGCGGGCGAGCAGGTGGCGCACCGTTCGCTCGAGCACGAGCGGCGAGCCGGGCACCGCGTAGAGGATCTCGCCGTGCGCGTCGGCGGCGGCCGCGAGCGCCTCGGCGATCTCGGTGTAGACGTCGTCGAACGTGTCGGCGGTGTCGTACAAGTCGTCGAACGTCGTCGCACCGTCGACGAGGTCGGCCGACGGATGCACCGCCGTGCGCAGGTAGCGGTGGGTCGCTCGAGCGATCTCGTTGCGTGTTTCTGCGGTCACATGGTCGTGGCCGCCAGGTCCGAGGCCGACGACGATGATCCGCGGTCGATCGCCCCGACTCATCCTCAGCCCAGGGCGACGACTTGGCCGGTCGCTGCGTCGAACGTGCCGTAGCGGGGGTCGACGAAGACGTCGGCGGTGGCGAGTCGGTTTGCGCTGTCGATCGTGGCGGTGACGGTGTCGGCGTCGGCCGGATCGAGTTCGGCGAAGGGGCGGAACGACAACACGACCCAGGCGAACTCGGCGCCTTCGGTGTTGACCAGCGGGGCGATGCCGATGGGGTCGTCGGCGGAGAGGCCGGCGGCGACCTGCACGAATTCGACGTCGACGGCTTCGGTGATCTGATCGCTCGTGATGCAGCCGATGTCGCCGCCCGCATCGCCGAGACTCGGGTCGAGGTTCTCGGCGGCCAACAGTTCGTCGAAGTCGGCGCCGCCCGCCAACTCGTCGGCCACACGAGTGGCGGTGTCATTGGAATCGACGACGATGCCGCTGATGCACATCGTGCCGCTCGACTCGATGCCGGCGTCGTACATCGCAGCGGCCTCGTCGGCGTCGACGCCACCGGTCTCGTCGGCGGCGACCTGTTCCTGGATCCAGGTGGTGATCTGCGCCCGGACGGCCTCGGCGGGCAGCGGTTGGTCGTTCGGGGCGCCGAGTTCGGTCAGTTGGGCTTGGAAGTCGTCGCTGGTGAGCGTGGCGTCGCCGACTCGGGCGATGTTGCTGCTGTCGGAGAACGTCGTGCACCCGACGGTGAGCGAAGCGATCGCAACGACGGACAACACGAGCGGGAAACGTCGATTCACCCGCCGCACGCTACCGCCCCCGGTTCCCCGAGCCCAGGTCTGCGGGAACCACGCTTGTTCCCCGAGCCCAGGTCTGCGGGAACCACGCTTGTTCCCCGAGCCCAGGTCTGCGGGAACCAGGTCAGGTGTCGGCGGGGACGAGGTCGCGGAGGAAGCCGGACAGGAAGGTGCTTGCGTCGACGCCGCGGGGGAGGGGGACCACGAGCTGGCCGAGATCCTCCTTGTACTTCGCCCCCTTGGAGATCCGGCGCAGGCGCATCGTCTCGGACAGCTTCAGCTCCAGCGGGGCCAGCTTCGCGGTGCCACCCGTCGACGCCGACCCGGAGATCTGGATGTCGTTGATCGCCAGCCGATGGCACTCGGCGCGCAGGTAGCCGACCTGCAGGAGCGACTCGGCGGGCGCCGGCAGTGGCCCGTAGCGGTCCTCCCACTCGGTGCGGATGTCGTCGACCTCGGCCTGTGTGGTGACCCCGGCGAGACGGCGGTAGGCCTCCAGACGCAGCTCCTCCTTGGCGACGTAGTCGGTCGGCAGGAACGAGTCGGTCGGCACGTCGAGCTTGATCTCGGCGGCCACCTCGGGCTGCGGCTCACCCTTCATCTCGCTGACCGCCTCGGTCACCATCTGGCAGTACAGGTCGTAGCCGACCGCCGCGATGTGGCCGGACTGCGACTCGCCGAGCAGGTTGCCGGCGCCGCGGATCTCGAGGTCGCGCATCGCGATCTTGAAGCCCGACCCGAGCTCGGTGGACTCGCCGATCGTGCGCAGCCGTTCGTATGCCTCCTCCGTCAGCACCTTGTCGCGTGGATAGAAGAGGTAGGCGTACGCCCGAGACCCCGACCGCCCGACACGACCGCGCAGCTGGTGCATCTGGCCGAGGCCGAGCAGGTCGGAACGTTCGACGACCAGCGTGTTGACCGTCGGCATGTCGATGCCCGACTCGATGATCGTGGTGCACACCAGCACGTCGTACTGGCCGTCCCAGAAGTCCTGCACGACGGTTTCGAGCGTGCCTTCGTCCATCTGGCCGTGAGCGATCGCGATGCGCGCCTCGGGCACGAGCTGGCGCAGGCGGGCCGCGGCGGTCTCGATCGACTGCACCCGGTTGTGCACCCAGAACACCTGGCCCTCACGGAGGAGTTCGCGGCGGATCGACTCGATCGCGACGCGTTCGTCGTACTCGCCGACGTAGGTGAGGATCGGCATGCGATCGGCCGGCGGGGTCTGCAGCAGCGACAGGTCGCGGATGCCGACGAGCGACATCTCCAGCGTGCGGGGGATCGGCGTGGCGGAGAGCGTGAGGACGTCGACGTTCGTCTTCATCTTCTTCATCGTCTCCTTGTGCTGCACGCCGAAGCGCTGCTCCTCGTCGACGATCAGGAGGCCGAGGTCCTTGAACTTCACGTCGTTCGCGAGCAGGCGATGCGTGCCGATGATGCAGTCGACCTCGCCGGTCTTGACGCCCTCGATCACCTTCTTCGCCTGGCCGGCGGTGAGGAACCGCGACAGCGTCTCGACCCGGATCGGGAAGCCGGCGAAACGGTCGGCGAACGTGTTGCCATGTTGAGTCGCCAACAACGTCGTCGGCGCGAGGACGGCGACCTGTTTGCCGTCCTGGATCGCCTTGAACGCGGCGCGGATGGCGACCTCGGTCTTGCCGAAACCGACGTCGCCGCACAGCAGCCGGTCCATCGGGTGAGCAAGTTCCATGTCGCCCTTGATCGCCTCGATCGCGGTGCGCTGGTCCGGAGTCTCGACGTACGGGAACGCCTCCTCCATCTCGTGCTGCCAGGGCGTGTCCTGAGCGAACGCGTGGCCCTCGGCATTGACGCGTTTCTGGTAGAGCACCACGAGCTCCTGGGCGATCTCGCGCACCGCCGAGCGGACCTTGCTCTTGGTCTTCGCGAAGTCGGAGCCGCCGAGGCGGTGGAGCTTCGGTGCCTCGCCGCCGACGTACTGGCGCAGCGTGTCGATCTGGTCCGACGGCACGTAGAGCTTGTCACCGCCCTTGTACGAGATCAGCAGGTAGTCGCGCTCGACGCCGCCGATCGCCCGCTTGACCATGCCCTCGTACTGGCCGACGCCGTGCTGGTGGTGCACCACGTAGTTGCCCGCCTTGAGGTCCTCGAACGTCGACGCCGACTCGCGCTTCTGTTTGCGGATGGTGCGGTGGGCGCGGCGGCGACCGGTGAGATCGCTCTCGGCGACGATCGCCACCTTGGCGTTCGGCAGGGTGCAACCACGGTGCAGCGGAGCGACGGTGACGCTGCCGCCGGTCTTCAGCTCGGCGCCCGGCGCGATCACGGGGAAGTCGAGTCCGTTGTTGAGCAGGAGCTCGTGGAGGCGCTGCGCCGAACCGGTGCCGTCGGCGGCGACGACCACGCGATAGCCCTTGCCGATCAACTCGATCAGCCGGTCGGTCAGGCCGGAGCCGTCGCCGGCGACCGGCCCCCAACCGGATGCCTCGACGAGCGGCGTGTCGGGTGACTCCGGAGTGGAGTCGATCGTCCAGAACGATCCGGCGGCGTCGAGCAGTGTGTCGGGGTCGGCGTGGAGGCGGGGGAACGACTTGTCGGGATCGCGTGCCCACGTCGACGCGAGCGTGCGCGCGAGGTCGTCCTCCTCTGCGATCAGATCGATGGCGCGGTCGCGCATCCGGCGAGGTTCGACCAGCAGCACCTTGGCGGTGTCGGGAAGCACATCGGTGAGGAGACGGTCGTCGTCGACGAGCCACGGCAGCCAGCTCTCCATGCCGTCGAAGTGGACGCCCTCGGCGAGGCGCTCCCACTGCTCGCGACCCCACGGCTCCGACGCGACGAGCCGCGCGGCGCGCTCGCGAACCTCGTCGGTCGGGCATCAGCTCGCGGGCGGGGAAGATGATGACCTCGTCGAGGTCGTCGGTCGAGCGCTGGTCGTTGACGCCGAAGCGGGTGAGGCGGTCGACCTCGTCGCCCCACAGGTCGATGCGGATCGGCGCGTCCGCGGTCGACGGGAACACGTCGACGATTGCTCCACGCCGGGCGAACTCGCCGCGGTGCTCGACGAGTTCCTCGCGCCGGTAGCCGAACTCGACGAGTTGACGGCGAGCGCGTCGGGGTCGATCGTCGGCACCGGGCCGCACGATGATCGGCTCGACGTCGGTGGCGCCCGGCCCGAGCTTCTGCAGCAGCGCTCGAACACCGGCGACGATCACCGTCGGGCAGCGCTCGGGATCGCGCAGGCGCCAGAGGATGTCGAGACGCTGGCCCATCGTCTCGACGCTGGGGCTCACGCGCTCGAACGGCAGCGTCTCCCAGCCGGGGAAGTGCACGACCTCGCCGGGCGGCAGGAACTGGGCGAGGTCGTCGGCGAGCTGTCCCGCCATCGTGCCGGTCGGGCAGCTGACCACGAGCGGCCGTCGCGTGGACAGCGTGGCGAGCGCGGCGATCGAGATCGGCCGCGCCACCTCGACCACGGCGAGCCGCGCTCCGGGATCGCCGAGCGCCCGCGTCAGCCCCGGCTCGTCACGCAACAGCGCCGGCAACGCACCCAGCGGTGCGCTCACTGCGACACCGTCCAACCCGCCCCGACCTCACCCAGCCCGAAACATGCCTGGATCTGCGCGCTCAGCGCGACAAACCAGGCATTTTTCGGGCTGGAGGAGCTGTTCGGCATCATTGTTTGCCGTTGTATCGCTGCATCGTGGCGTCGACACCTCGGGCGACGATCAACTCGACCGCGTCAGCCGCGTTGGCGATCTCGATGTCGAGCAGTTCACGCTCGCGTTTGGGCACCTTCGACAGGACGTGCCCCTTGCCGACGTCCTTGTGGTCCGGCTTGCCGACGCCGATGCGGACGCGTAGGTAGTCCTGTGTCTTGAGGTGTTGAGTGATCGAGCGCAGCCCATTGTGGCCGGCGAGCCCGCCGCCGGCTTTGATCTTCAGCTCGCCGGGCGGCAGGTCGAGTTCGTCCTGGACGACGATGATCTGTTCGGGCGACTCGATGCGGTAGCGCCGAACGAGCGCGCTGACCGCCTGGCCCGAGTCGTTCATGAACGTGATCGGGAACGCCAGCACGACCCGTTCATCGCCGTTCGGCCCGGGAAGCCGGGTCTCGGCGACGAGCGCATTGTCGCGCCCGCCCTTGAGCGTGACGCCGCGCCGTTCGGCCAGCAAACGGACGGCTTCCTCGCCGACGTTGTGGCGTGTCCGGGCGTACTTCTCGCCCGGATTGCCGAGCCCGACGACCAACCAGTCGTACGGCTCACCTTTCCCGATGCGCCCGAACAACCCCATCACGTGCCCTGATACGCCTGAAAAATGCCTGGATCTGCGCGCTCAGCGCGACGAACCGTGCACTTTCAGCAGCGTCACTCGCTGTCGGAGTCGGAGGATCCGGCGTCGCTCTCGCCGGCGTCGCTCTCGCCGTCGGCGCTCTCGGCGGCAGCCGCTTCGATCGCGGCCTCTTCCTCGTCGAGGACCGGGGTGCGCATGGTGAGCACGGTGACGACGGGAGCTTCCGGGTCGCCCTCGGCGACAACGCCGGATGGCAGCGGGAGGTCCTCGATGCGGATGACGGTGTCCATCGTCATCTCCGACACATCGATCGTGATGCCATCGGGGATGTTGCGCGGCGTGGTGCGGACCTGCAGTTCCTGCATGGTGAGGTCGACGAGGCCGTTGTGGGCCGAGACTTCCTTCGCTTCACCCTCGAGGTGGATCGGGATCGAGACCACGATCTCCTCGTTGAGGTTGACCTGGATGAAGTCGATGTGCTGCACGTTGCGCTTGACCGGGTGGCGCTGGATGTCCTTGATGAGCGACGGATACACGGTGCCGTCGACGGTGAGATCGAGGATCGTGTTCATGCCCGAGGCACCCGAGAGCGCTTGGCGCAGCTCGCGGCGATCGACCGACACGGGCAGGGGATCCATCCCGTGGCCGTAGACGACGGCGGGGATCTTGCCCTCGGCGCGCAGACGGCGAGCGTCGGAGCTTCCGGCGCGGCGTCCGGTTTCGGCTTGGAGAACGGTCTCAGTCATGGTGATCGGGCTTCCATCGAATCTCGTGACGACGCCCACACAAAGGGCGCCAGGTCGTTACAGCAGGCTCCCAAGCTATCGGCCCGCGCGTTCATCCCCTCCGCCCACGCCAGCCCGAAATCTGCCTCGTTCGTCGCGCTCAGCGCGACGAACGAGGCAGATTTCCGAGGTCGCGGGCGCGCCTGGAGTAGATCCGGGACACCTGGCGGGCGGCGCCGTGCGGATCGTTGCGCATGTCGTCATCGAAACGGACGACCATCCATCCCACTTCGCCGCAGTCGCGATCACGGGCTTGATCCTTTCGCTGGCCGAGGTTGCCGCCGTGAAACCACGACGAACCGGGCTCGACGGCGAACCGGATATTGGGCCAGGCGAGGTCGAGATGGATCGTCTCGCCCGTTGCAAGCGTCAGCGGATGTTGGCGCTCGGCTGCTGGCAGGCCGGTCCGCTCGAGTGCCTCGAGGAGGACCCGCTCGAGATTGCTCTGTGTCGGGCGAGCCCGACCGCACGAGTGGTCCAACCACCGCTCGATCCGAGCGACGCCGTCCTTGCCGCGGCAGCGGTGCAACTCGAGGTACTCGGCAGCTTGCGCAGGCGTCACCAGCTCGAGATGCCAGGCGTCCTCGGCGGCACGTTCGAATCGATGCTGGTTGAACGCCGCTGCCAAACCGAACAGCATGCGCATCGGTGAGGCCAGGCGGAAACCGTGATGGTCGCGCGAATCGACGTCGTACCAGGCACTGCGGTGGACAGCGACCCAGTCCGGCATGCGACGGCGAAACGTGGGCGGAACCGTCACGTGGATCGTCTTGGTGGGCATGCTTCGGAGCCCGACGAGGTACCCGGCGGTCCATCCGCTGATCAGCCCGTCATGACCGCAACGCAATTGTGCGGCCATGGTGCGCCCACGCAACGTCAGCGGCGTTGATCGGACCCGGACGACTCCCGTCGTGACGTCGTCGATGATGCCGCGACGTCTGGCTCGATGCACGGACGAGCGCGAGATGCCGCGTTCGACGAGTTGGTGGACACCGGCAACTCCGTGCTGGCAGGCGAACAGGTCGAGAAGCTCACCATCGAACATGCCTGCCAGTGGGCGCCACGGCCGCCGGATTGGAAACCGAGCCGCAAATCTGCCTCGTTTGTCGCGCTCAGCGCGACGAACGAGGCAGATTTCGGGCTGTGGTCAGTGTCAGGCGAGGTTTTCGCCGTCGAAGATGTCGCTGACGCTCGTGTCGTCGAACACGGCGCCGAGGGCTTCGGCGATCAGCGGCGCCACCGACAGCACCTCGATCTTGTCGAGTTGCTTCTCCGACGGCAACGGCAGGGTGTTGGTGAGCACCACCCGACTGATCGGCGCATTCTTCAGCCGATCGATCGCCGGCCCCGACAGCACGCCGTGCGTCGCCATCGCCCACACCTCGCTCGCGCCACGCTCGACCAGCAGCTCGGCGGCGGCGCAGATCGTGCCCGCGGTGTCGATCATGTCGTCGGTGAGCACGCACAGCCGACCCTCGACGTCGCCCATCACCTCGGTCGCCTCAGCAACATTGGTCATGCCCTTGGGCCGGCGCTTGTAGATGAACGCCAGGTCGGCGCCGCAGTCGTTGAGGTGCTGCGCCATCCGCTCGGCGACCTTGATGCGCCCGGCGTCGGGCGACACGATCACGGGCGCGGTGGCGTGCTCGCGGATGTAGGCCTCGAGCACCGGCATCGCCGTCAGATGATCGACCGGACCCTCGAAGAACCCCTGGATCTGGCCCGAGTGGAGGTCGATCGAGATCATCCGCTTCGCGCCGGCGGCCTTGAACATGTCGGCCACCAACCGTGCGGTGATCGGCTCGCGACCCTCGGCCTTGCGGTCCTGGCGGGCGTAGCCGTAGAACGGGCACACGGCGGTGATGCGCTTCGCCGACGCCCGGTAGGCGGCATCGATCATGATCAGGTGTTCCATGATCGAGTCGTTGACCGAATGGTCGTCGACGCCGTAGTGGCTCTGGATGACGAACACGTCCGAGCCTCGAATCGACTCACCGAATCGGCAGCGAACCTCGCCGTTGGAGAACTCGACGAGGTTGTCGTGTCCCAATTCGATGTTGAGATGCGACGCCACCTCCTGCGCCAGCTCTGGATGGGTCCGGCCCGAGTACAGGGCCAGTCGCTTGGTGGTGACCTTCTCCATGAGCGTGACGTCCTCCCCGACGTGGTCCGGCTTCAGCCGACAGGTGCAGTGTAGAAGGCGCCGGTGGTGGTATTTGCAGCGACACTTGATCCGGCCGGGAGATGGGCGTACGGCCCGACGACCGCTGACGGTCCGACCTCGGCGTCGTGGCCGACGGTGTGCTCGACGACCGCCTCGGCGCCGACAGCGCAGTCGACGAGTCGGGTGTCGGGGCCGATCTCGCAGCCGTCGCCGACGACGGTGGTTCCTTGCAGGATCGTGCCCGGATAGAGCGTGACGTCGCGGCCGATCGTGACGGTGACGTCGATGAACGTCTGGCGCGGATCGAGCATCGTGACCCCACCCAGCAGGTGTGCCCGGTTCGTGCGGGATCGCAGCTCGCGTTCGGCGAGCGCGAGCTGCCAACGATCATTGACGCCCTGGGTCTCGCCGGCGGGCGCCTGAACGACACCGATGCGGTGGCCCATCGCGCCGAGCACCGAGATCACGTCGGTGAGGTAGTACTCGCCCTGCGCGTTGTCGGTGGTGAGCTTGCGGAGCGCCGGGCCGAGCAGATCGCGCCGGAAGGCATAGATCGACGTGCAGATCTCCTTCACATCGAGTTCGTCGGGCGCCGCGTCGCGGTGTTCGACGATGCGCGCCGCTTGGCCGTCGGCCTTGCGGATCACCCGGCCGTAACCGGTCGGGTCGTCCATCAGACTGGTGAGCAGCGTCGCGGCATTGCCGCACTCGACGTGCGTGTCGACGAGCTCGCGCAGCGTGCCGGGGCGCAGCAGCGGGGTGTCGCCGGGGAGCACGACGATGGTGGACTCGTCGTCGTCGTAGTCGTCGCCACCGAACACGGTCATCCCGATCGATGCGGCGTCGCCGGTGCCGTTCTGCTCGTGCTGCTCGACGAACGCGACGTTGGCCCACGCGGGCGCCATCAGTTGGACCTTCTTGGTCACCTGCTCGGCGCCGTGGCCGACGACGACGGCCGTGCGATCCGGCGCAAGTTGTTCGAGGGAGTGGATGACGTGGAGCACCATCGCTCGGCCGCAGATCATGTGCAGCGGCTTGGGCCGAGTGGATCGCATTCGAGTGCCCTCGCCGGCCGCAAGGATGATGGCGGAAACGCTCATGGCTCCGGGGAGAGGATTCGAACCCCTACACGCGGCACCAAAAACCGCTGTCCTACCATTAGACGACCCCGGACTGACTGTGTGTGTCGGTGCGCTCACCGTATCTCGCCGGGCCCGGCGTGCCACGCGACGTTCGCGGGCCGGTGGCGCGGCGCCTCGGAACCGATAGCGTGGCCCGCCTTATGGGTTCTCTGATCAAGAAGCGTCGCAAGCGCATGCGGAAGAAGAAGCACAAGAAGATGCTGCGCCGCACGCGTCACCAGCGTCGCAAGTAGTCATCACGCCGGAGTGCGGCAGGGGTCAGACTCCTGGTGAAATTCCGGTTGCCACGTCCATCGGTACGGTTCGTGCCACCACCACTCGAGCGCCCTCGTCGACCAGATCGCCGAGGGCGTTTGCCGCGTTCGTCCTCGACGAACCACGTGGCGCCACTGCCGGCGAGGACGGGCGCCACGCCGGCGCGATCGCCGATGAGGTCGCGCCACCGCCGCAATGCGGGCTCGACGACGAGCGCCGCGGCCTCCAGGTCGTTGGGCCCGTCGGCGACCGGTCCGCCGAGATCGTCCCAGGCGCGATAGGCGGCGGGCGTGCTCACCGACAGCGGTGGGATCACCAACGTGACGAAGCGATCGACGTGAGGGAGCGGGTCGATCAGCTCGCCGATGCCGCGGACGCGCGCCCGACCCCCGACGAGACAGAACGGGATGTCGGCGCCGAGCAGCGACGCCGCGTTCGAGATCGGACGGCGATGAGGCGTAGCCGGACCAGCGCAACACCGTCGCAGCGTCGGTCGAGCCGCCACCGAGGCCGCCGCCGTGCGGAATGCGCTTGTCGATGTGGACCGCTACGTCGCCCCCGTCTCCGTCCGCGAGGCGCAGCGCGCGCACGGCGAGATTGGAGTCGTCGAGTGGCATCCCACCGGAGAAGGGTCCCGATGCGGTGAGGCCCGACCCGCCCGGCGTCAGCGAGATCAGGTCGTGGAGGTCGAGACTGACCATCTCGGCGTCGATCAGGTGAAATCCGTCGGCTCGGACACCGGTGACTCGGAGACTCAGCGTGAGCTTGGCGTGCGCCGCGCAAGGTGACCGTCGTGGCGTTCACGTCGAGGCTGCTCCCGCGGCGAGGTGGGCATCGGTCAGGCGGCACCATGCAACGACGTCGAGCTCCTCGGGTCGTGCGGTGGGGGAGATGTCGGCCGCGTCGTAGGTGTCCGGGGCGACGATGCCGGCGAGCGAACGGCGCAGCATCTTTCGTCGTTGCCCGAACCCGGCGCGCACCAGCGAGAACAGCGTGTCCGGATCGGTAGCGGGTGGCTCGTGCCTCGTGATCGCCACCAACGCGGACTCGACGTTCGGCCTCGGCACGAACACCGACGCGGGCACGTGGCCGACGACCTTCGCCGTGCCCCAGTACGCCGCCTTCACGCTGACGGCACCGTACGCCGACGTTCGAGGTGATGCGGCGAAGCGTTCCGCAGCCTCGCGTTGCACCATCACCAGCATTCTCGTGATCGCCGGCACCTCGTCGAGCAGGTCGCAGATCAGCGGCGTCGCCACGTTGTACGGGAGATTGGCGACCAGCACCCAGTCGTCGTGGCCGGCGAGGAGTTCCTGCCAGTCGAGTGCCATGGCATCGGCTTCGACGACGCGGACGTTTTCCCGTTCGGCGACGACGTCGCGCAGGATCGGCACCACGCCACGATCCACTTCGATCGCCGTGATGTCGGCACCGGTGTCGGCCAGCGCCAGCGTCAACGATCCGAGGCCGGCGCCGATCTCGACGACACGGTCACCGATTCCGACAGCGGCGAGGTCGGCGATCCGGCGCACCGTGTTGGGGTCGGCGACGAAGTTCTGGCCGAGGTCGCGCCGCGGCGAGAGCGAAGCGGAATCGAGGAGTTCGCGGATCGTCGGGCGGGAATGCGTCACCGACGGATCTCGACCGAG
This sequence comes from Ilumatobacteraceae bacterium, assembly GCA_963828415.1. Classification (GTDB taxonomy): domain Bacteria; phylum Actinomycetota; class Acidimicrobiia; order Acidimicrobiales; family Ilumatobacteraceae; genus Sva-07. Next base: position 73,937 of record CAWHEI010000003.1, on the reverse strand, counting down.
ATCGGGGCGTCGGTGAGGTCCGCAATACTCGCGAACGTCGAGGTGCTCATGACCAACTCGCCGACCGCGTTGCCGGGCGCCAGGATGGTCGTGCAGCTCATCGACCGGTTGTTGTCGAGGTTCACCACGGTGATCCGGCTGCCGCTGGTCATCCCCGCGACGACGCAGGTTCCGACGGCGACATCGCTGCGGAACGTGGCCTTGGCGACGACACCGTCGATGAGGGGCCTGGCCGGGACAGCGATCTCGGCCTGGCCCGCACCGGCGGCGCTGGTCGGGCCTTCCAGGAACACCGGTGCCACCTCGTCGAGGTCGCCTCCGCCGACGGGCGCAGGAGTGTCTGCCGAGGTCCCGGCGTCGACGACCGGGTCGATGCCTGCGACTGCCAGGTTCGGCGACGTCGAGTTGTTCTCCGACGTGTTCGCCCACCACAACGCAGGCAGCGCCACCAGCGTGAGCACGGTCACTGCGATGAAGCGGCGCCGGTCGGTGTCGGTGAGTCCCATGTTGTCTCGTCGTGGCTGCCGGGGCGGCTGCGACGAAGGTGTCGCCGCCCGCTCCGTTGAGGGCTGTTCAGCGTATCGGTCCCTTCCGGCAGCAACGAGTCGAACGACTGAGTCGACCACACAGCGTGGTCGGCGGTGTCGTCGTAGTTCCCCCAGCCCAGGTCTCCGGGAACCACCGTGGTCCCCGCAGACCTGGGCTCGGGGAACCACCGTGGTCCCGCAGACCTGGGCTCGGGGAACCGTGAGGTTGGCTCAGTAGGGCAGGGAGAAAACGTTGCGAGCGTTGGCGGTGGTGGCGGCGGCGACCTCGGCGACCGGGATGTCGCGCAGGTCGGCGATGTGTTGACCGACGTGGGCCACCCACGCCGGTCGGTTGGGTTTGCCTCGATGCGGAACCGGTGCCAGGTAGGGGCTGTCGGTCTCGACGAGCATCCGATCCAACGGGCACAAGGCCGCAGCGGCCTGCACCTCCGGCGCTCCCTTGAACGTCACGATGCCGGAGAACGACAGTAACGCCCCGGCATCGAGCGCCCGGCTCGCCTCGTCGGGGCCGCCGGTGAAGCAATGGAAGATCGTTCGGGTCGGAACGCCGACGTCGGCGAGCACGGCGAAGGTGTCGTCCCACGCGTCGCGCGTGTGGATCACCAGAGGGAGATCTCGATCATTCGCCAGGGCGATCTGCTCGGCGAACGCACGCTGCTGGACCTCGCGCGGCGAGTGGTCGTAGTAGTAGTCGAGGCCGCACTCGCCGACCGCCACGATGCCGTCGACATCGAGGAGGTCGATGATCGTGTCGACACCGTTCACCGCATCGTGAGGATGCAGTCCGACCGTGGCGTGGACCTGCGGATGGATCTCGGCCACCGCAATCGCCGCCAACGACGTCTCCCGATCGCATCCGACCGAGATCAGCGTCGTCACGCCGGCCTCCGCCGCCGCCTGCACGGCAGCCTCGGTGCCGTCGGGAATCCGCGCATCGTGCACGTGACAATGCGAATCCGTCCATTCCAAGTGGCGAGGCCTCACGTCGGGTCTCCTCGCAGCGATCGGGGTCGGCCTCGCTCCGGCTCGTCGCTGGCGCTTCCCTCGCCGGTCCGTTCCAAGTGGCGAGGCCTCACGTCGGGTCTCCTCGCAGCGATCGGGGTCGGCCTCGCTCCGGCTCGTCGCTGGCGCTTCCCTCGCCGGTGTGTTCCAAGTGGCGAGGCTTCACGTCATGTCTTCCCGTGGCGATCGTGGTCGGCCTCGTTCTGGCTCGTCGCTGGCGCTTCCCTCGCCGGTGTGTTCCAAGTGACGAGGCCTCACGTCGGGTCTCCTCGCAGCGATCGGGGTCGGCCTCGTTCTGGCTCGTCGTCGGCGCTTCCCTCGCCGGTGTGTTCCAAGTGGCGAGGCCTCACGTCGGGTCTCCTCGCAGCGATCGGGGTCGGCCTCGTTCCGGCTCGTCGCTGGCGCTTCCCTTCTGGACCTGCTCGGCCTCACGTCGAGTCTCGTCGTGGCGAGCATGGTCGGCCTCGCACCGTCTCGTCGCTGGCGCTTCCCTCGCCGGTGCGGTCACCGCGGCTCGCTCACGTCAGGCGGGGGAAGAGGGCGTCGCCCTTGGTGACCGGGGAGCCTGGTGTGTAGCCGCCCCATGTTGCGGCGTCGGGGAGTCGCTGGTCGGCGACCAGGCCGGGCATGCCGATGCGCTCCCAGATCGCTTGAGCGGTGTCGGGGATCGCTGGATGGGCCAGCACCGCGACGATGCGCAGCGCCTCGAGGGCATCGCCCATGACTGCGTCGACGCCCGGGCCCGGTTCGGCCTTCCACGGCTCGTTGGCCTCGAGGTGGGAGTTGGTCGCACGAACCAGCTGCCAGGTGGCGTCGAGCGCCTTGCTCGGCTGCACTGCGTCCCACTGGGCCGCGGTGTCGGCGAAGGCCGACCCGGCGACCGCCGCGAGCGGGCTGGCGGGGTCGGGTGCCGTGCCGACGCCGTCGCACTTCTTCGCCACGACGGTGGCCACGCGGGCGAGCAGGTTCCCGAGATTGTTCGCGAGATCGGAGTTGTAGCGCGACGTGAACCCCTCGATCGAGAAGTCGCCGTCGTTGCCGTAGGCCGTGTCGGCGAGCACGTAGTAGCGGAACCCGTCGAGGCCGACCTCGTCGATCAGGTCGAGCGGGTTGACCACGTTGCCCGACGTCTTGCTCATCTTCTCGCCGCCCGACAGCAGCCAGCCGCCGATCGCCCAACCCTTCGGCAGCTCGACACCTGCCGACATCAGCATCGCCGGCCAGTAGACGCAGTGCTGGCGCACGATGTCCTTGCCGATCAGGTGGTAGTCGGCGGGCCACCAGTCGCGGTAGCTGTCGGTGCCATCGCCGAAGCCGACCGCAGCGAGGTAGTTGGTGAGCGCATCGAACCACACGTAGGTGACGTGCTTCGGATCCCACGGCAAGGGGATGCCCCACTCGAGCGACGTGCGGCTGATCGAGAAGTCGCGCAGACCCCCCTTGATCAACCCGATCGCCTCGTTGCCTCGATGCTCGGGGGTGAGCGCGGTCGGGTGGGCCGCATACCAGTCGAGGAGCCGACCCTCGAACCGCGAGAGGCGGAAGAACCAGTTCTCCTCCTCGAAGTACTCGACGGGACGCTGATGGATCGGGCAGCAGTCGGCCGCCCCGTCCACGACGATGAGTTCGTCGTCGGCGTAGTACTCCTCGCACGGCACGCAGTACTTGCCGGCGAAGGTGTCGAGTTCGATGTCGCCGGCGTCGTAGCAGCGCTGCAACAGCTCGGCGACGGCCGCCTTGTGGCGAGGCTCCGTGGTGCGGATGAAGTCGTCGTTGCTGATGTTGAGTCGGTCCCACGCCGCAGCGAACTTGGGGGCGATGTCGTCGGTGAAGGCCTGCGGCGTGACGCCGGCGGCCTCGGCGGCCTGTTGGATCTTGAGGCCGTGTTCGTCGGTGCCGGTCAGGTACTTGACGTCGTCGCCCAGGAGGCGGTGCCAGCGGGCGAGCGCGTCGCCGACGATCGTGGTGTACGCATGGCCGAGGTGCGGCTCGGCGTTCACGTAGTAGATCGGTGTCGTCAGGTAGAACCGGCTCACGCCGTGCACGCTAGAGCCTTGGCTCCGCCCGGCCACCGATTGGTTTCGGGCCTCGCGTCGAACGGGCGATCACGACGATCACCACGGCGATCCCGGCCACGGCGACGACCGCGGCGGCCAGCGCTCCGTTCAAGGTGGTCATCAACAGCCCCTGGAGCGACTGCAGGAAGGCGATGACGCCGATCACAAGGATCGGGACGAGGTGCCGGGCCAGTCCGACGGTCACGATGCCGGCCGCAGTGATCGTCGCGGCGATCGCCGCGGTCAGCTCGCTCACGTCGGCCCACATCACGGCGCCGATCATCGCGGCGATCGCTGCGACGGCGAGCACGTACAGCTCGGGACGCAACCGCTGTGTGATGGCCAGAGCGCCGACGAGGAGCGCGCCGAGCCAGACGAGGATCCCCCCGACCCACGGTGGGGTCGAGAGGAGGGCGCCGATCCCGCCCAACGTGAGCCCGGCTCCGACGGCGGTCGTCAGCACCTGGAGCGGGCGGTCGAGGTTGCGCCACAGTGATGCTCCGATCGCCAGAACCGGCAGCCCGATGATGAGGACGTTCCAGCCCGGCTCGTCGAAGGCAGCTCTGTCGACGAGGGCACCGACGCTCAACGCGACGCCACCCGTCCCGATGAGCCACATGAACGACGCGAGGCGACGGGTGCCCGGATCGTCCAGGTGGATGAGTCGGGTGCCGGCGATGAACCCGAGCGCAGCGATGGCGATGCCGATCGCCAACTGACCACTGATGCCGAGCGCATCCCAGCTCTGGCCGACCATCATGGCGCCACTCATGAGCGCGAGGACACTGCCGAGGTACACGGCAAGTTCGGCGACGACCGAGAGCCGAGGTGAGCCGGGGGCGTCGTGATGTTCGAACGCGCGTATCGCCTCGACCTGGTCGGTCGTGAGGAGGCCATGTTCGACCCAGGGGCCCGCATGCTCATCAAGCCAGTCGACGTCGGTCCTGTCGGGACGGCTTCTGAACAGAGAGATCATGGCGGGCCCCTCTCGTCGGACTTCTCACTTCGAGCATCGTTCCTGGTCGGTCCATGGCGGTAGGGCCGATCGGCCACTCGCGTCGGTACCGTTCGACCGATGACTGGAGTCTTTGCGAACGCAACCGCCGTCCGTCGGATCTCCACGAACGATTCGAGCGCCGGCGAGACCGTGACGACGTTCGTCTCCGAGGTGCAACCGGGTTGGGACATCGGTGGGAACGCCAACGGCGGGTACCTGATGGCGATTGCCGGACGCGCGATGAGCGATGCCGTCGGTCGGCCCCCGGTGACGCTGACGGCGCACTACCTGCGACCGGCCCCGATCGGCCACTGCGAGATCGTGGTGACGACGGTGCGTTCCGGCCGCCGGTTCGCGACTGCGACAGGGTCGCTGGTGATGTTCGACGGCGACGAACGGCGCGAGATCATCCGGCTGCTCGGTACGTTCGGCGAGCAAACGCCGGGCGGCCCGTCGTTCAACAGCGAGGACCCCGTCGACATCCCGAACTACGACGAGTGCGAGCTGCCGCCGTCGCCGACCGAGGGTCCGAAGCCCGCGATGATGGAGCGACTCGCAAGCCGGATCTACCCGGGCGACGAGGGGTTCCGTAATGCCGCGCCGACCGGGGACGCGCGCATCCGGGGCTGGTTCGCGTTCGCCGATCATGCTCCGATCGATGCGATCGGTCTGCTGCTCGCCGCCGATGCGTTCCCGCCGCCGGTGTTCAACACCGACCTTCCCGTGGCATGGGTGCCGACGGTCGAGTTGACGGTCCACATTCGCGGCGTGCCGGCGCCGGGCCCGTTGCGTTGCCAGTTCCGGTCCCGTTTCGTCCACGACGGCCTGCTCGATGAGGACGGCGAGATCTGGGACTCCGAGGGCGCGCTCGTCGCCCAGAGCCGACAGCTCGCCCTCATGCCTCGCCCCTGATTTCGGTCTGTCGCGAAGTCTTGTCGGTGTCGGGTCCCGACCGACCGTCAGCGACGGCGTCGCCCGGAACGACCGCGCTTCGATCCGCGCGAACCGGCGACGGCGAGACCTGCGGCGAAACTCGCTCCGGCGATGCCGATCGTGCCGACCGAGGCCGCGGTGCGTCGCACGACCGACTTCGTCTGCTGGCTGAAGATCACGATCGGCCACCCGTTTCGGCGAGCGTGTCGTTCGAGCTTGGCGTCGGGGTTGACCGCCACTGGATGTCCGACCGCCTCGAGCATCGGAAGATCGCTCGCCGAGTCGCTGTAGGCGTAGCAGAGGTCGAGTTCGTAGCCGTTCCAGTTCGCGAGTTCGACCATCGCCTCGACCTTGCCCGGTCCGTAGCAGAACGGTCCGTCGAGCTCACCGGTGTAGCGCCCGTCGACGACGTGGCTGCGCGTGCCGATCCCCGACGTCATGCCGAACGAATGGGCCAGCGGCTCGACGATCTCCTGCGGTGCGGCTGACACGATGAACGTGTCGCGCCCGGCGTGGCGGTGCCGGTCGAGCAACCGTCGCGCCTCGGGTCGGAGCTTGGCGAGCAGCCGAGGGAGGACCTCGACGTTGAGCGCCTGCAGGTCGCTCTGGCGCATGCCCGCCACCGCTTTGAGGATGCGGGCCTTGACGGCGTCGGTGGTGTCGTCGTCGGCGCCGAACAGCTGGAACACGATCGCCCCGGCGGCGTCGCGGGCGAACTCGGCGTTCGGGATCAGGCCGGCCTTGCGCGCCTGCAGCGCGAGCGTGAACGCGGACGATCCGGAGATCAGCGTGCGATCGAGATCGAAGAAGGCGGCGCTCGGGCCGGAGCTGGCGACGTTGACGTACTCACTCATCGGGACCCCCACGGTCGCGCAATCCGACCGCCAGTGCATACACCTCACGCTTCGGACGCCCGACATCTCGCGCCACGGTCGCGGCCGCATCGCGCGTGGAAGCCCCGGCGGCGAGTTCGTCGCGTAACGCGTCGCGCACGTCGTCGTCGCTGATCGGTCGGTCGTCGATCGGAGCGCCGGCGAGGATCAGCACGTACTCGCCGCGTGGTCCGCCGATGTCGATCGTGCCCAGTGGGCCGCGGACCACCTCCTCGTGGAGCTTGGTCAACTCGCGGGTGACCACGATCACGCGGTCGTCGCCGCACGTCTCGCGCAGGTCGTCGAGCGTGCGCTCGACGCGGTGCGGTGCCTCGTAGATCACGGTGGTGCGGTGCTCGGCGGCGATGTCGGCAAGTCGGGCGGCGCGCTCGGCGCCCTTGCGGGGGATGAACCCCTCGAACACGAACCGGTCGGCGGCCAGCCCGCTGATCGTCAGCGCCATGATCGCTGCGCTCGGGCCGGGCACGGCGCTGACGTCGTAGCCGGCATCGATCACGGCTCGCACGATGCGTTCGCCGGGGTCGGAGATGCCGGGGGTGCCGGCGTCGCTGACGATCGCCACGTCGCGGCCGTCGCCGAGCACGGAGAGCACGTCGGTGACCCGGCTGACTTCGGTGTGGTCGTTGCACACGGCGAGGCGTTGCGCCTTCACGCCGGCGTGTTGGAGCAGGAGCCCGGTTCGGCGGGTGTCCTCGCAGCAGATCAGCCCGGCGTGCGCGAGCACGTCGACCGCCCGCGGCGCGAGGTCGCCCAGGTTCCCGATCGGGGTGGCGACGAGCCAGAGCGTGCTCACGTCGCTGCGACGTCCGAGCTGGTGGCACTGCCGGCGTCGTTGGCGCGGAGTTCGACCTCGTCGCCGACGCGCAGACCCCAACGACCGAACGCGCCACCTTCGGCTTCGATCACCCAGCTTGCCCGCCAGACCGGGACACCGATGCGGAACCGGTTCATGTGCATGGTCTTCACCACGATGCCGTCGTCGTCGAGATAGGCGACGTCGATCGGGAAGCGCATGCCGATCGTGTGGATCCAACGGCACCGCTCGATCACGAGCGCGCCGTCGAGTTCATCGCGTCCGAGCAGGCCACGGCGACGGGCCCGGCGGGTGTCGGCCACCTCTGCCGAGGCCAGCACGCGGGCGTCACTGACCAACCAAGCCATGCTCGCAGTGTGCCAGATCGTGGCCGATCGCGGTGGGCGTGGCGGTGCGGGATCGAGCCGCACCGTGTGGCGCGCAGTGGCGCTGGGGTACGTTCGCCGAGTGACTCCGGCGCGGTGGACCGACGATGTCGTCGGCTGACGCGTTCGAGCTGATCGGCGTCGATGCCGGACCGGTCGGTGGCGATCCGATCCTGCGCTCGATCGACCTCGTCGTCCCGGCGAACGGTGTCACCGTGCTGGCCGGCCCGTCGGGTGCCGGCAAGTCGACGCTGCTGCGGTTGTTGAATCGCCTCGACGATCCGGTTGCCGGCGAGATCCGATGGCGAGGTCGCCCGCTCACCGAGTGGGCACCGACCGAGCTGCGCCGTCAGGTGGCGATGGTGTTCCAGCGTCCGCCACTGTTCCCCGGCACGGTGCTCGACAACCTCCGTGTCGCGCTGGCCGATGTCGACCTCGAGCGGGCGGGCCATGTGCTCGAACACGTCGGGTTGGACCCCGAGTTGCTCGATCACGAGGCCGACAGCCTGTCGGGGGGCGAGGCGCAGCGGATGTGCGTCGCCCGGGCATTGCTGACCGATCCCGCCGTGCTGCTGGCGGACGAGCCGACCGCGGCGCTCGATCGGGCGGCTCGCGGCACGGTCGAGGATCTCGGGCGGATGCTCGCCGACTCGGGCGTCGCGGTGATCTGGGTGAGCCACGACACCGATCAGCTGCGGCGGCTCGCCGATCACGTGATCGTGCTCGCCGACGGCGCCGTACGTGCGACCGGCCACCTTGCCGAACTCGACGCCAGCACCGACCCCCTCGTCCGCCAGTCGGTCGGTGCCCCATGATCGCCTGCACGTCCATCGTGGTTCCCCGAGCCCAGGTCTCCGGGAACCACCGTGGTTCCCGCGGGCCCGGGCTCGGGGAACCACGATGGGGGCGGCAGGCATGATCGGGGTCGAGCAGGGCGACATCGGCGTCGCCGGTTTGGCGGCGTCGGGGATTCTCGTCGCGGTCGCCGTGGCGATTTCGCTGTGGCGTCAACTCGGGCTCGAACGCAGCCTGCTGTGGGCGTCGCTGCGGGCACTGGTGCAGTTGTTGATCGTCGGTTGGGTGCTGCAGTTCGTCGTCGACCCCGACGATCCGCTGATCCTGTCGGTGCTGTGGATCGTGGCCATGGTGAGCTTCGCGGCGTACACCACCTCGCGCCGCGCGGCCGACGTCCCCAAGGTGCTGCGCCTGTCGCTGCTGGCGTACACGGCGTCGGCGATCGTGGTACTCGGCGTGCTGTTCGGCTTCGGGATCTACGACCTCGAGGGCCGCACTCTGGTGCCGCTGGCCGGGATGGTGATCGGCAACTCGCTGGCCGCCACCGTGCTCGTGTCGCGCCAGCTACTGATCGCGGCGACCGAACAGCGGGGCGCGATCGAGGGGCGTCTTGCCCTCGGGCTGTCGGCGACCGAGGCGTTCCGGCCGCATCTCCGCCAGGCGCTGCGTACCGCACTCGTGCCGCAGATCGAGTCGACGAAGGCGGTCGGCATCGTCTTCCTGCCCGGTGCGATGGTCGGCCTGATCCTCGCCGGGGTCGACCCGGCAGATGCGGTCAAAGTGCAGGTGTCGGTGATGTACCTGGTGCTCGGCAGCGTCGCCACGACCACCGCCGTGATGAGCCTGGGGATCTCGCGCGAGCTGTTCACACCGGCGCAGCAGCTGCGTCGACCCGCTCAGCGGACCGATTCCTGAGCACGCCGTCGAGCCAGCCGGACTCAGACGTTGAAGCGGAACTCCATCACGTCGCCGTCCTGCGCGACGTAGTCCTTGCCTTCGACGCGCATCTTGCCGGCGTCCTTGGCGGCGTGCCATGAACCGAGCGTCAGCAGTTCGTCCCACTGGATCACTTCGGCGCGGATGAAGCCACGCTGGAAATCGGTGTGGATGCGCCCCGCGCACACCGGCGCGGTCGAGCCCTCGTAGAACGTCCAGGCCTTGGACTCCTTCTCACCGGTGGTGAAGTACGTCCGCAGGCCGAGCAGGTGATAGGCGCTGCGGACCATGCGGAACAGCGCGCCTTCGCCCAGGCCGAACCCCTCCAGGATCTCCGCCCGTTCCACCGGGTCTTCGATCGCCGCGGCCTCCGCCTCCATCTGGACGCACATGCCGATGATCTCGACGTTGTCGCCGGCGTTGTTGAATTCGGCGGCGACGAGCGCTTCCTTCTCGGGGATCGATTCGATGTCGTCCTCGCCGACGTTGACGACCACGAGCACTCGCCGGTTGGTGAGCAGGAAGTACGGGGCGAGCGCGTCGCGCACGTCGTCCTTCAAGCCCGCCCGGTAGAGCGGCAGGCCCTCGGAGAGTGCGTCGTATGCGATCTGGAGATGTGCGGCTTCTTCGGCCATGCCCTTGTCGAGCTTGGCCTGACGTTGGGTCTGGTGGAGGCGCTTCTCGACGGTCTCGAGGTCGGCGAGCGCGAGTTCGATCTCGACGATGCGCAGATGCTCGAGCGGATCGGTCGGCCCCGTGATGTCGTCGTTGACGAACGCTCGCAGCACGAACACGATCGCATCGACCTCGCGGATGTTGGCGAGGAACTTGTTGCCGAGGCCTTCTCCCTTGCTGGCGCCTTCGACCAGGCCGCCGATGTCGACGACCTCGACCTGTGCGTGGATCGTCTGCTTCGACTTCGACATCGCCGACAGCTGGTCGAGGCGGTCGTCGGGCACCTTGGCCACACCGATGTTCGGGTCCTTCGTGGCGAACGGGTACGGCGCGGCGAGCGCACCACCGCCGGTCAACGCGTTGTACAGCGAGCTCTTGCCCGCGTTGGGGAGACCGACGAGTCCGAAACGTTCCATGAGCCGCCCGAGGCTACCGAGCCGATGGAACCACGCTGCGAACGCGATCTGATGGGCGGTCGTGCGGTTCCCAGCGGATCTGGTTGCGACTGCTGAGACCAGATCCGCTGGGAACTGCAACGGTCGGGCGGGGCGAGTCGGCGCCAGTTCATGCAGCGTCAGGAGGGATCGAGCCGAACGGCTCCGAGGGCACCCAACGGTCGAGCGCCGCGCGAATACGATCGGCGGTCGCCTTCGGTCGGGTGGTGATCGAGCGGTACGTGAAGCGCAGCACGATCCAGCCGGCAGCCACCAGGTCGGCGTCGCGTTCACGATCCCGCTCGAAGGTGTCGCGGTCGAGTCCGTGGTACTGCCATCCGTCGCACTCGAGGAGCAGTGGTGTGTCGATCACCCGGAAGTCGACCTCGTGGCCCTCGATCACCGGGTGGAACTCCACTGGCGGGAGACCGAACCGATCGACGAGGCGTCGCATCACCAACTCGAGGATCGAGTCGGCGGGCTTGTCGTCGATCGACCAGTCGGCGACGGCGTCGCGGAGTGCGACGGTCCCGCCTCGACCCCGTCGAGCGTGGTCGGCTGCCGCCGATTCGATGGCGTCGAGGGAAGCCAACCCGCTCGTGACCGCATGGCCCACAGCGACGTGGACGCCGTCAGCGTCGACGGCGGCGAGGTCGACGAGCGTGCGCAGGACATTGGTGCATGCAATGCCGTAGCGACGCAGCTGCGTCAGTCGGGTCCGGTCGGTGGGGAGATGGACGACAACACCGTCGAGCTGGAGATCACGGCGCTGGCCGGTGATGATCACGTCGATGGGATCGCGCTCCGGCCGAGGGACGCCCCACAGGCGGGCGGCAGACCGATGTGATGCGAGCGTCGGCTCACCGGTCGCCAGGACCGCCGCAACGATTCGCTGCTCGGGCGTGTCGGGTGTTCCGACAAGCCTGGCAACGAAGGGATGGAGCTGCACGAGATTGCCCCGATCGATCGCCCGGTACCAGGCGGAGCGGGTGAGCCCTGACGCCTCGAAGGTGATGACACCATGATGGGCGCGTGCCCAGTCGTCGAAGTCGGAGAGTCGCATGCCCGAACAGTGGGTTCCGGGCGACTCGAATCGGAAGCGCTGCATTTCTCAACGCATCTGGTCGCGACAGCCGCGACCCGATCCGTCGAGAAGTGCAGCGTCAGGGGGCGAGGGCGACGAGGCCGTCGGCGGTGGCGGTCACGATGGTGCCGTCGGAGAGCACGACCGCGCCCGTGAGGCACGGTCCCAGCGCGTCGCCGTAGCCGGGCGGGTCGGCTGTCCAGCGACGCAGCTGCGAGTCGAGGAATCCGCAGATGGCGACCGTGCCGTCGTCCAGCGCGACGAGCGCTGATGGAGCGCGAGGGGTCGCGCCGGTCGCAGCGAGATCCGCGCGGTCGGTGCGCGTCGAGCCCTCAGCCAGATCGATCGGCCCGATCCGTTCGGTGTCATCGCCGACCGCGTTGTCGGCCACCCAGAGTCGATCGCCGGCGACCGCGAACGCGAACGGATTGATGTAGCCGTCGGACAGCACGACAGGTTCCTGATCGGCCGGGCCGAGCGGATCGAGCTGCAGCATCGCGCCGCTGCCGTGCGCCTTCGCCCAGTCGGTGAGTTGCCCGATCCCGAGAATCAGCGCGCCGTCCGACGTCGCCGTCAGATGCCCGCCGACCGCACCGCCGGCCGTTCCGCCCGCGTCCCACACGATGCGCCCGACGCCCGCAGGCATCGTGTCGTCGAGGGCGCCGACGAGGAGGTGTTCGGTGTCGGGATCGGTCCAGGCGGCATAACGCACGCCGTCGATCACGCTGTGGCCGAGGAGTCCCCGCTGCTCGCCGTCGGTGCCGACGTCGATCGACGCCACCACCGTGATCGCCGCGGGCTCGTCGACGTCGATGCTCCTGATCGTTCCGGCTCGTCGGTCGATCCATTCGACGATCGTCGGGTCCGCGTCGTCGGCTCGCAACGCGATCAGATCACCGGGCTGGGAGTCGGTGAGCTCGACGATGGGACGAGGAGTGGCGCCGGTCGGCTCGGATGGATCACTCGAACAGCTGCTCAGCCCAGCGATCCCGAACACAATCCCGATGGTGATCCTGGCCGGCGAACGCATCGTCGCGACCGTACCGGTGTCCGCAGTGTCACATCAGGCCCGGCACGGTGTGACGTTGACCGGTACGATCGGCACGATGACGCCCGAGCAGGCGCTGCTGCGCGTGATCCACTGCCTCGACCGAGCCCACGAGTCGGGGTTCAAGGCCAAGGCGTTCACGCGGGCGCTCGATGTCGTGCGCACGACGCCGGCCGACGAACTCGCCGGGCGCGCCGATGCCGGAACGCTGACCGACCTCGAGGGCATCGGGTCGTCGACCGCCGCCGTGATCGCCGACGCACTCGCGGGTCGCGAGCCCGCCTACCTCGCGAAGATCGAAGCCGAGTCGCAGGTGCCGATCACGCCGGAAGGCCAGGTGTACCGGAACGCGCTCAAGGGCGACTGCCACCTGCACTCCACGTGGAGCGACGGTGGCGCGCCGATCGAGGCGATGGCCGCCACCGCGATGGCGATCGGTCACGAGTACATGGTGCAGACCGATCACTCCGCCCGCCTGACGATCGCCCACGGACTGAACGAACAACGCCTGCGCGAGCAGCTCGACCAGATCGCCGCGGTCAACGCCGACATCGCCGCAGCGGGCCACGACTTCCGGATCCTGTCGGGCATGGAGGTCGACATCCTCGAAGATGGCTCGCTCGACCTGTCGGACGACATGCTGGCGCGCCTCGACGTGGTGGTCGCCAGCGTGCACTCGAAGTTGCGCATGGAGCGTCAGCAGATGACCGAGCGGATGTTGATGGCGGTGGCATCGCCCCACGTCGACATCCTCGGGCACTGCACGGGCCGGATGATCGGCAAGCGTCCGCCGTCGGAGTTCGATGCCGACTACGTGTTCGCAGCGTGTGCCCAGTTCAACACCGCTGTGGAGATCAACTGTCGGCCGGAGCGGCTCGATCCGCCGCGGGAGCTGCTCGACGTGGCGATCGAGTACGGCTGCTGGTTCTCGATCGACTCCGACGCGCACGCCACCGGCCAACTCGAATGGCAGCCGCTCGGCTGCGACCGCGCCGCCGAGCGCGAGGTTCCGATCGAGCGCATCATCAACACCCTCCCCGTCGACGACCTCCTCGCCTGGACCGCCAGCGGCTGAACGTCGTGGTTCCCGGAGCCCGGGCCCGGGGGAACCAGCGTGGTTCCCGGAGACCTGGGCTCGGGGGACTCGGGTCAGGACATGAGGGCGCCGTAGGCGGCGAGGAGGAGGCCGGCGCCGCGGAGGTCGCCGGTGGTGCCGTCGCCCATCTTGTTCATCACGTAGCTGAAGCTCATCTGGGCGTCGACGTCGATGATCGCGAGCGATCCGCCCCATCCGCCCCAGAAACACGTCCGTGGGTTGGGCACCGGGAGCATCGGGCTCGGCAGACCGAATCCCATGCCCATCTTCAACTCGACGGGCAGGATCAGGTCGGGCCCCTCGTACTGCACGTCGAAGATCCGAGCGACGCCCTCCTCCGACAGCAGGCTCACCCCGCGTGCCGAGCCGCCGCACGCCGTCGGCGTGTGACACAGCGCGACCGACCGGGCGTTGCCGTGGCCGCCGGCGGCAGGGATCTCCGCGCGCCGCCAGTCCTTGCGCCACGAGAACTCGGCGCCGAGCGCAGGGTTCCCCAGGGTGCGTGCGGCCGGCGAACCGGGTTCGGCGTCGGTGCCCTCCAACCCCGAGGTGGGTGGAATCACGTGGGCGACGCGGTCGTCACACGACGCCGGCGTCCCGATGTGGAAGTCGGCACCGAGCGGACCGGCGACCTCCTCGGCGAAGAACGTGCCAAGGCTGCGACCGTCGACCCGCTTGACGATCTCACCGAGCAGAAACCCCTGGCTGATCGCGTGATAACCCGACTGCGAGCCGGGCTCCCACCACGGCGCCTGAGCGGCGTGCAGTGCCACCAGCTTGTCGTGGTCGAGCAGATCGGTCACCTGGAGCGGTTCGTCCCAACCCGACAACCCGGCGGTGTGACTCAGCACGTGGCGGGTGGCCACGGCCTCCTTGCCAGCCGCTGCGAATTCCGGCCAGTAGGTGGCGATCGGCTCGTACAGATCGAGTTCGCCCCGGTCGGCGAGCATCAGGCAGCACAGCGCCGCCATCGTCTTGGTGGTCGACCAGACGTTGATGATCGTGTCGTCCTGCCAGTCGCCGTCGACGCCCGGCGCTCCGGTGGCGTCGTCATCAGGCCCGTCGAAGGTTGCAGTGCCGCCCCACAGGTCGACGACGAACTCGCCGCCGATGGTGATCGCGACCGATGCACCGACGTCGTCCCCGTTGTCGAAGTTGCTCTGGAAGGCGGCTCGCACCGCTTCGAATCCGGGTGCGACGGTGCCGTGAATCTCTGCCATCGCCGCAACGTAGAGCCTGGCCACCGACCGCACCGACCCGGCCCGTCGCCCAACCGCTGTTTGCGTTGCAGTCCGGGTGGCCCGTTCCGCCTGGAATGCAACGCAAACGTGGTGGGTGCCGGTGGGGGGTGGGGGGTGGGAGCGCGGGTCGGTAGCATTGCAGCCCTATGTCGAAGAAGACCAAGAAGAAGAAGGCCAAGATGCGCCGTTCGAAGGCGAATCATGGCAAGCGCCCCAACATGGGCCGCGGCTGACCAACCGCCAGCTGTACACGCCCCCGATCGCTGAAGCGCCCGACGACCTGCTCCATTGGAGCCGTCGACCGGGCGCTTTGTCGCGTTCGGGCACGTCCGCCCGCCGTGCCGCCTGCTTCGGTGCGCCGACTGCGCACACGGAAGACTGCACCGATGAGTGACACCGCTGACACGTCGGATCCCAAGGTCGAGTGGTTGACCGTGGCCGGCGACGTCGACACGTGGCGATCGCTCGGCTTGACCGTGACGACCGAGGGGCTGATCCCGCTGGTGGGTGCGTCGATCCGGATCGTTGCGGCGACTGGCGACCAGGAGTCGGGCATCACGGGTTGGGCGCTCAGCGGGGTCGAGGCCGTCCCCGAGATCGACGGCCTGGTCACCGAGGTCGTTGCGCCGATGGCGCCGACCTACGCGCAGCATCCGTTGCGAGCGTCGGGCCTCGACCACGTGGTCGTCTCGACCGCCGACCTCGAGCGCACCAGTGCAGCGATCGCGGTGGCGACGCATTGCGAACTGAAACGGATCCGCGAGGTCGGCACCATGCGGCAGGGCTTCCATCGGATCGGACGAGGCGGGCTCATCGTCGAACTCGTCGAGCGTCCCGACCTTCCTGCCGGCCCCGCGAGCTTCTGGGGTCTCGTGCTGATCGTCGATGACATCGACGCCGCGTACGAACTCATCGGCTCCGAGCGGATCTCGCCGCCCAAGGATGCCGTTCAGCCCGGTCGCCGCATCGCCACAATCCGTGCCGACGTCGGCCTCGGCCTGCCGGTCGCGCTGATGACTCCCTGAGGCCGGGACCTGGACGGGGCGGACCCGGTGATCCGGGTCCGCCCCGACGGTCGCTTCGAGGTTGCCGCGGTCAGCGCGACGTGGAGTCAGCTCGGACTTGGTGAGCCGTCCGGCTGGCGTCGTCGTCGTGCGGCGGTCAAGAACAGCAGACCGGCCAACAACGCAGCGGCGCCGAGGATCAACGCATTGCCGGGTCCGCCGCCCGTCCGGGGTAGCTCACAGTCGTCGGCCGGGTTGGCGTCATTGTTCTGCCCGGGCACGCACACCGTCGTGGTCGGCGTGTTCGGATCCGTGGTGGTGGGTGGCGTCGCGTCGGGCGGATTCGCACACGGCGACGAGTTGGGCGGGTACGACACGGTCGCTGTGGCCGTCGGGTTGACCGTCACCTCGATGATCAGACCCTCACGCAGGAACGCATCCGATGGGTCCGGGACCCACGACACGCCGTCGTCGGCGAGCTTCCATCCCGGCCAGTCGGTCGTGTTTCCGGCGGAATCGACCGCGGCCCCGGGCCACAGGATGCTGCCCGAGAAGCTGTTGACGGTCTGGGTCTCGACGAGATTGCCGTTGCGGTCCTTGATGGCGAGCGTCGCCTGGGTCGAGGTGGGCGTGAAGCCCTTCGGCACGATCGTGTATCGGATGTACGGTGCATCGCGGATGCACTCCGTAGAGAAGCCGGACACGTCGAGCGAGGGGTCTGCCACCGTGGTGGTGACGTAGTTGCCACCCTCGTCGACGGGTGCTGCGGTGTCCTCGTTGGCCTGGGCGTGGGAGGTGATCGGAGCGATCATCGTCGCGGCCAGCCCGACCATCAGTCCGACATGAAGCCGGCGCGAGCGTCCGCTCCGCGTGGTGAACCCTGTGGTTCCAGGTGAGGTCATGATTCCGCCTTTTGTCTTCGCCGCCGAGAGCCCGATCGAGAATTGACCACGCTCAGTGAGGTCCAGAATAGTCTGATCCATCGACGATTTACAAGGCGGTCTCGGTAGATCCCTTGATTTTATTGAGGATCAAGGAAGCGTCTCGCCGATCGCTCGGTCATCACCGATTGCGGTCATACGGCCACCGGGCGGAAATACCACACAGAGTGATGCTCCACACGGCGTGAGCGTTGATCATCGGTCCGGCGAACCGGTGCCGATCGCCAGACGGGATTCGCCAGGATTGGCGCGTCGCTCCTCCGCCTCGTGTGCTTCGCCGTCCGGGTCGGTCCAGGTGGCCGCGATGTCGAGGGTGGTCGGGGCGACTGTTGGCGGCGTGCGGCTGACCAGTGTGTAGCCGTCGGCGACGTCCATGCGACCGGCCAGGTCGAATGAGAGCGTGGCGGTGGCGCCGGCCGGCAGCATCACGTACGCCGACGTGACGAAGTAGTCGGCCTCGGCGCCCGGCTCGGTCATGATGGGTTGACCGTCGAGTCGCGCCGCCGTCACCGGCAGCCGGGTGTAGACCGATATCCGGGTGCGGTTCGTCCCGACGGGCAGACCGATCGGATTGCCGATCACGTACCCGGGCTCACCGTCGGTGGGGGCGCTGTTCGTCATCGTCACGTCGAGTCGAGCGGACGCCGATCCGGTGCGAGCGTCGGCGGTGACCTCATAGGTTGCGACTGCAGCCAGGTAGTAGTCGATCTTGTTGCCGACAGCGTTGTTGAAGACGACGGCCACACCGTCGCCGGGTCCTGGCTCGGGCAGCGTGCCTGCCATTCCCATCTGCTCGAGTACTCGTTGCTCGTCCGGGCGCGCCATCCATCCCGTGAATCGGCCCTGGTCGACCATCGGTCCCAGCGTGTCGATGAGCGTCGTCGGCGCCGGGAGGGTGCCGGCCAACAACGTCTCGATCACGGAGCGGGAGAACGCTTCGAGCACGTCGACGCGGGCATCGACCTCGATGAGGTCGTATTGGTCGTTGAGCAGGAACTCTGCAGCCGTTTCTGAGGTGAGCACCTGTCCGCCGTCGGGGAGCGCAATCGGACCGGTGAACTCGAGGAACCGTGCGAGCGTGTACACGTCCATGATGAACACCCCGTCGAGTCGGCCGCCACCGCTCTGCGGGTACAGGTCTGCGATCGCTCGGCCCGTGGTCGGGATGTCGGGCGACATGTTGATGTTCTTCCACGGTTCGGGTCCCGTGGTCCCGTCGGGCCCGGAGGTGAGGTTGAACGGTCCGTATCGAGCGAGCCACTCGTCCAACCCGCTGCCATCGCCGGTGCTGAATCGACGCACGGTCGGGTCGCCGGCCAGGTTGAGGTCGTCCGCGCGGCCGAACTTGGTCATCTCGATCTGGCCGTCGGTGACCGTCATCTCTGCCCAATTGCCCATGAAGCCCCCGCTGCCGCGTGCCTCCGCCGGCGTGGTGAATCCGATGAAGTACGTCCGCTGCTCGTCACCACCGAGCAGCGCCGGGGCAGCGATCGCCACGCTGAGGGCGTCGTCGCTGCGTTGGCGCTGGCCGGCGAGCTCGTCGGCGAGTTCATCGACGCGGTCACCCATGGGAGCGATCAGCCAGGGGCTGTCGAGGTCGTCGACGGTGCGCTGCAGCGCTTCGATGCGCAGTTGAATCGCGAGCAGCGGGCTCTGCAGTGCACTGACCTGGCCGATGTCGATGCGGCCATCGGTGACGCTGAGTCGATCCAGGTCGACTGCATCGAGTTCGGTGCTGAGGAACCGTGCGGCGTCCGCGGCCTCACTGCTCAGCTCGGTGACGACACGATGGTGTTGTGCGACGCCCGGAACAAACCGGGCCGCGGCCACGAGTGGATTCGCCAGGAGCGAGTCTGCGGCGTCGAACGACGTGGCCGCAGCGTCGAACGACGCTTTCGCCGCTGCGATGTCGCCGTCGCCGAGGGCACTGAGGCCTGCTTCGGTGTGGCTGTTGCCGGCGCGCAGGTCGTCGGCGGCGAGCACGCCCATGGCGCCGAGCGCAACGATCGCCACGACGGCGATGGCGGCGGCCGACACGGCGACGAGGGCGACAGCCCGGCGGTTTCGCTGCGTTCGGCGGAGGAACCCGACCGTGCCGACGTAGCCGCCGAGGCCCACGGCCACCAGCGTGGATGCGCCGAGGAACACCTCGAGTTCGCTGCGCACGGCGATGTTCATGGCGATCCCGATCAGGACAGCATTGAGCACGGAGCGCCGTTCGGGTGCGACCGGGAGGACGAAGCCGACGACGGCGGCGCCGACGCCGACGAGGGCGCCGACGATGGAGAACGACGTGAGCCCAGCGATCAGTGTGACGAGCGCGGCATCCCATCGCAGCGCCGCGGCGCCGAGCCACGTGACCGTTCCGACTGCCACGGCGACGAGGACGAAGTCGACGAGCGGTCCTGCCGTGGGCTTGGCCTCGCCGATGGTGGCGAGCAGCCCGGCGATCACGGACACGACGACTACGAGCCGCCGCACCCGCGCCGGTGACCAAACGGTGCCCGCGACCGTCGAGGGAGGTGCCAGCATGTTCATCCGGCCACCGCCGCGTTGTGGTCATGGGCCCGCGCTGCCCGTCGAGCCGCCGCTCGTTCCGCCTTCATCGCGCTCGCCACGCTAGTGGCGGCCGGACAGCGGTGCCGGAGGCCTGACGATTCCTTGACGATCGATCGGCTCGGTCACCCGGGCCGGTCGTCGGGTCGTCGGGTCGCTGACAACAGTGCGACGCCCAGGAGGACGAGGGTGATCGCTGCGATCGCAAACGACCGCGAGCTACCGGCGCCCGTGTGGGGGAGCGGTGTGGCGACCCGGGGGGTGGTCGTGGTCGACGCGGCGGGCGACGGCTGCGTCGTCGTCGGCGCTGGTGGGGGTTCGACGGCGACCACGACGGTGGTCGATGGGGCGGTCGTGGTGGTGTCGGCGGCGGTCGTGGTGGTCGTGGTGGTGGTGGTGGTGGTGGTGGTCGGGGGCGGAGCGGGGGCAGCGATGTGGATCGTCTGGTCGGCCGCGTCGGGGTCGGCGTGAGTGGCCACGACTCGACCCGACGCCGCGACCTCGAGTCGTTGGAAGACCACGACGGTGTGGCCGAGCAGCGGTGAGTCCGCAGGGATCGTGAATTCGACCTCGATGCTTCCGTCGGGTCCAGCCGGGACGAACGACGTCGATCCGGTGACCCCGGTCGGGATCATCTCGGACAGGGCGACGGTGGAGCTGGCGACCACGTCGAACGCGGACTCCGGGGTGTTGCGGGCCGCGATGGTGCCGGACGCGATGGTGCCGGTCGGGATGCTGCCGGTCGGGTCGACGGTGTCGATGGGGTTCGTGTCGGTTGTGACGGTGTCGGCGGGGTTGCTGGCGTCCGGAGTGACGGCATCGCCGCGAGCGTTGGTGGGTCGCACCATCAGCTCGCCGGCGATCACGTAGTCGGTTCCGGGCACCAGCGACGTGTACGTGACCGTGTCGACGATCGTGGCGATCCCTCGTTCGAGGTCGATGACCTTGTCGCCGTCGGCCGCGTCGCGGGCGGCGGTGGTGATCGACGCGTCGGGCACGGTGTTGACGTAGGCGATCTCGCGTACATCGCTGGCGCTCGTGGGTTCGAAGCTGAATGTCACCGGTCCCGGGTCGCCGAGTACGCCGGCCCACGATGGCCTGGCGGTCTCGCGGATCGTGTACGTCCCGGCGACCGCCTCGATCGACGGCGTGCGCCCGTCGGTCGCGGTGGTCAGTCGTCCGATCGGCGTCGCATCGGCTGCCGTCACCTCGAACTCGAAGCCGGACATGTCTCGTGCGGCCTGTACGTCAACGGCGTCGAGCACCTTTCGCACCCCGAACGCTCCGACGACCGGCGCCGGTGGTGGTGGTGGTGGAGGCGGAGGCGGTGGCGGAGGCGGAGGCGGAGGCGGTGGGGCGACCGCGGCATGCACCGACGCCGATTGTGGGTGGCCGGCCCAGGTGACTTGGCCCTGGATGCCCGTGCCCGAGTACAGCGCCACGTCGGCGGTTGGCGCTTGCGCATGGAACGCGAGCTCCCAGGTGTCCGCAACGACGTTCACGGCGAACCGGGCAACACCGGAGGAGTCGGTGACGTCGGCGCCCGCCGGGTTCGCCCCGACACCGAAGCGTGCATCGGCCGCCAGCGCTCCCGCCATGTCCATCGTCGGCCAACCGAGCTCGGCCGCCGCAGTCCACCGAGCTCTGTCGTCGACAGATTCGCCGGTCCGATCGACGCTCGCGGTGGCCCCGATCGTGCGGGCACCGTCGATCCCGATGTCCGACATCACCACGATCGGGATGTACCCGACCGGCTTGCCGGTGCCATCGGTTGCGCGCACCTCGACGGCATGGTTGCCCGGTCCGGTGGGCGCTGCGCCATCGGGTGTCGACCACACCATCTGGAGGCGGACCCCGCCCACCGCGTGCTGGATCTCGGCGACCGTGGCGAGGCGTTGCGCCATCACGTAGCCGTTCCGCAAGGCCGAGAACTCGCCGCCCGTTCCGTTCACGACAGCGGTGTCTCGTGCGAGCTTGAGCCCGGCGACCGCGCCGCTCGGGCTGACGTCGTCGAGGAACATCTTGACGCCGAAGTTCACGGCCACGTGCCGGCGGCGGGTGTACTCGCCGCCCCCGAACAACGACGGCTGTTGCCATTCGCCGGAACCAACGTCGTACGGCCCGGACGAATCGATGCCGTAGGGCACGACCCGGTCGCCACCGAAACCCGACATCAGCGCGGCGGCCCGGGCCATCTCGCCGACGTCCCACACGGCCGGATCGGGTTGCAGGGCCACCGCCCCTTCCCCGGCGACGTCCTCCATCACGCAGTAGCCGACACCCTGGGAGTTGTTCGGGCCTGCCGGTACCTGCCACATGGCGCCGTAGTGAGCGCCGATGAACGAGAACGGCCCGCCATTGCCGCCCGAGCCGGTGCCCGGCCACGACCGCATCGTCGGCGACGCTGCGATCGACCCGCCGAAGCCGTTGCGTCCGGAACCAGCCGCCCCATGAGCGAAGCCGCCCGGCGGAGGGGGAGCGGCGTCGCTGGCGGGCGCCCGCCCGTTGCCGGCGATCACGAGCAGCACGAGAACCGCCACCAAGGTCGCGCCCGTCACGGCGTCGATACGGCGTCGACGGTTGGTCGATGACTTTCGAGTCTGTCCTGTGTCCATGTTGTGCTCCCTTCGCCTGCACTGTCTCGTCGGACAGTGGGCGCGGGCCGTCGACTTGCGGAACGCGACGGGCAGGAAGGAGCCAATCGATCGGGTTCGTCGGGCGGTTCATGCGATCATCGGCCGATCGCCCGGCCGTCGGTCGTCGAGCGTCCCACTGCCGCGGCACGGGCTCGGCCGAGTCGGTGACGGCCCGGTTCGGGTCGAGTTGGGCCGGCGATCGATGGTGGATCCTCGATGGTCGACCGACCCGTCCGGTCGCACCCATCTGGCGACGCGGTCAGGTGTCATCGTGACGGTCCAGCGTCCTTCGTGCACGAGGTGGTGGTGTCGTTCGCACAGTGGCAGCAAGTTGTCGATATCGGTCGGTCCTCGGTCTCGCACCCACCAGCGGACGTGGTGGATCTTGCAGGCCGAGAACGGCACGGTGCACTCGTGGTGGCCGCAGGTGCGGTGCATGGCCCGCAACGCCCGACGCTGAGCCCGGTTCACGGTGCGCACGGCGCGACCGAGTTCGAGGACCTCACCCTCCGAGCCGAGCACGGCGGGAATGATCTCCGCATCGCAGCACAAGCGCCGCACGGTGGACGGCGGCAACGGCACGCCGTCCTCGGTCTCGCACACACTCTTGTCGTGGAGGCCGCCGACGAGTGTCTGGTAGTCGACGAGCACCGTGGCCTCTGGCAGGCGTTGCTCGATCCGACGTAGGACGGCCTCGGTCGCCGCTGTCTCGGACGGTGGTACCGGCTCGGCTGTCGCCGGGTCGGACGGGTCGTCGATGACACCGCCCTGCGCAGCGGAGACGAACGCATCGACCTGCATTTGCTGCCACGGTGTGCGGGCATTGCCGTCGCGTCGGCGCAACCGAGCGAGGTTCCCATTTACCGCATTCCACACCGCGGCGTCGCGCAGGGGGTCGAGCTCGAGATGCGTGTGGTGCATGCCGGTCTGCTTGTCGATCCACCGTTTGACGTTCGCTCGCTTGCGTTGTGCGTCGAGTTCGTCGGCGTCGGACGCAGCGGGAGTCAGCCGGGCGGCCAGTTCACGGCACCGGCGGGCGAACACGTCGACTCGCTCGTTGGCGGCGAAGCCGAGCAGCTCGTCTTCGTGTTCGTCGAACCGTTGGCGGGTCTCGTCGTCGAGTCGCCGGCGCACCGCTGCGATTGCATCGAGGTGCCCCGCCGACACGTCGCCGGACGCCAAACCCTCACCGAACGTCGGCAGCTGTTCGCCGACGTCAGCGCGATTGCTGATGGCCGAACCCTCCTTCGACGACTTCTTCCCCGCCCGGTTGAACATCGCCTCGGCGCCCGCCGACTTGCCTTCGCGCTGCAACTCGCGAGCCCGTCGGGCGCAGCGCACGTCGAACGAGTCGTGCCAGCTGCGTACCCGTGACGACATCGCCACGACCGTGTCGAGGTCGGCCCGACCGAGTGTGTCGATCTCGTCGACGAGGTCCATCAACAGGCCGAAGCCCGTGAGCACGTCGCCCGGATCCATCATGTTGACCTCCCATCGAATCGAACGGAATGGAAGGGGGAGTCGGTACGCACCACCCTAGAGAGGGGGTGTCACAGAGTTGGAAAATGCGGACGATGTCAAGGGGTGTGAGACAGGTTTGGTTGGGGTTGGTTGATCCAGGTGATGTCGGGGACGCGTGGGCTTGGGGTGGTTGTCGGAAGCGGTGGGGTTCGAGGGTGTCTGCGTGGTCGAGGACGGCTTGGCGGTGTGCCCGGATGGTGTGGTGGTGGCCGTGGTGGACGCTGGCTGGGGTGTGGTAGCCGATGCCGGAGTGGCGGTGGTGGCGGTGGTTGTAGTGGTCGAAGAAGTCGTCGGTGAAGGTTCGGGCGCGGGCGAGGCTGGTGAATCGCTGAGGGAATCGGGGTGTGTTCTTCAATGTCTTGAATTGTGATTCGGAGTACGGGTTGTCGTTGGAGACGTGGGGTCGCGAGTGGGAGCGGGTGACGCCGAGGTCGGCGAGGAGTTGGGCGACGGTTCTCGAGGTCATGGAGCTGCAGCGGTCGGCGACCCCACCGATCGGACGGCCGCCGGCAGCTACGCGCTGAACACCTCCACCACCGTGCGGCAACGCGATTCCTTCGTCCTGCTCCTCGACGTCAAGGGAGGTGGCACGCTCCAGCTCGGCTCGGTGACGAGCACCTGGGGCACGGCGCCGGCACCCCTCGCAACCGACGAGTCTGACTTGTCGGCCAACGCCAGCGACTGACCACGATGGGTGTTCATCTCGTAACTCCATTCTGACGCGATCTCGGTGGTCTGAGTTCCGGAATCCGGGACTGAGGCCACCGCGATCTGAACGAGGTGCGGGTCTCGTGCGGCAGTGTTCGCGGGAGTCCCGGGTAAACGGTCGGCGAGTAGGGTCGCTGCGGTGAGGATTTCGGAGCGGGTCGACAACGCCGTGCGGGCGATGGCCGAACTCGCCGCCGCCGAGGGATCGAGCGCGAAGGCCGAGGTGATCGCCACCAGTCAGGGCATCTCGCTGAAGTTCCTGCTCGACATCTTCCGCGACCTCAAGCGGGGCGAGCTGGTCCGCTCGAAGCGTGGCCCGGACGGTGGTTTCACCCTCTCGCTCCCGCCCGAGCAGATCTCGCTCGCCGACATCTTCCGCGCCGTCGACGGCCCACTCGCCGACGTCCACGACGAGAGCCTGCGCGACCTCCGCTACGACGGCGCCGCCGAGGCGCTGCCCGAGGTCTGGATGGCGATCCGTGGAAGCCTGCGTCGTGTGCTCGAGACCGTCACGCTCGCCGATCTGATCTCGGGCAACCTCCCGCCCGAGGTTGCTGGTCTCGCCGCTGAGTACCGCCGCAGCACCGAAGAACGACATGGCCCTCGGGTCTGACCGCCTCGCCGACGAACTGACGGCCGCCATCGCCGCAGTGCGCGCAGCCTCGGACGTGTGCCGCGGCGCTCAGGGCCGCCTGTTGGCGGGGCACACCCTGACGAAGGGCGACGCCAGCCCGGTCACGATCGCCGACTTCGCCGCGCAGGCGGTGGTGTGCGCCGAGTTGACCGACCGCCTCGGCGCAATCGCCATGATCGGCGAGGAGGACTCGAACGACCTCCGAGCCCCCGACGCCACCGACGTGCTCGACGCCGTCACCGGCCTCGTACGGTCCCGGCGCAGCGACGGAGTGTCGTCCGCCACCGTGCTCGACTGGATCTCGGTCGGCGCGTCCGCTGGACGAAGCGCGAGCGTGTCCGATCGCTACTGGACGCTCGATCCGATCGATGGCACCAAGGGCTTCCTGCGCGGCGAGCAGTACGCCGTCGCTCTCGGCCTGATCGAGAACGGCGAGGTGGTCCTCGGCGTGCTCGGCTGCCCGAATCTCCCGAATCCCGACGGCTCGACCGGTGCGATCTTCGCAGCGACCGCCGGACGCAGCGAGGCCTGGTACGGCGACGCCACCGACCCGCAGCCGGTGACCGTCGCCGCTCCCGCCAGCCTGGCCGAGGCCCGGTTCTGTGAGTCGGTCGAGTCCGGCCACTCGAACCAGGACCACTCGGCGCAGATCGCCGCCCGCCTCGGCATCACCGCCGAGCCCTACCGCATCGACAGCCAGTGCAAGTACGCAGCGGTCGCCCGCGGCGACGCGTCGATCTACCTGCGCCTGCCGACCCGGGCCGACTACCGCGAGAAGATCTGGGATCACGCTGCTGGCAAGTTCGTGGTCGAACAGGCCGGTGGAGTGGTCACCGACGTCACCGGCGTCCCGCTCGACTTCTCGCACGGCGCCAAGCTCGAGGTCAACAGCGGCGTCGTCGCCACCGACGGTCGATTCCACGACCAGGTGATCGCCGCCGTCCAGGCCGTCCTCGGCTGATGCCCTGACGCGATCTGGTGGCCTCCGTGCCGGAGTGCGGGACTCACGTCACCGAGATCCCAGTGGCGCGCGATGAGTGGAGCGCGATGAGTGGAGCGCGATGAGTGGAGCGCGGCGAGTGGAGCGCGATGAGTGGAGCGCGGCGAGTGGAGCGCGGCGAGTGGAGCGCGTGGTCGGGATTCCCGCTATTCTCCACCGAGTTGGTAGACAATCCCAACGGAGGCCAGCCCGAGGAGCCCCATGACCGCAGCGACCACGAACACGGCACCGACGCTCAGCGCCGGGCGCCTCACGCACCTGCAGCGGTTGGAGGCCGAGGCGATCCAGATCATGCGCGAGGCGGTGGCGGAGGCCGAGCGGCCGGCGTTGCTCTACTCGATGGGCAAGGACTCATCGGTGCTCCTGCGCCTCGCGGTCAAGGCCTTCTACCCCTCGCCGCCGCCGATGCCGCTCGTGCACGTCGACACGTTGTGGAAGTTCCAGGCGATGTACACGTTCCGCGACGCAATGGCCGCCGAGCACGGCTTGGAGCTGATCGTGCATCACAATCCCGAGTGCATCGAGAAGAACATCAACCCGATCGATCACGGCTCGGCGGTGCACACCGACATGTGGAAGACCGAAGGCCTCAAGCAGATCGTCGACGAGCGCAAGTTCGACGTGATGTTCGGCGGCGCCCGCCGTGACGAGGAGAAGTCGCGAGCCAAGGAGCGAGTCTTCTCGATCCGCAGCCCCCAGCATCAGTGGGACCCCAAGCGCCAGCGCCCCGAGCTGTGGCAGCTCTACAACGGCCGGCGAAGCAAGGGCGAGACGGTGCGGGTGTTCCCGATCTCGAACTGGACCGAACTCGACGTGTGGCAGTACATCCACCTCGAGAACATCCCGCTCGTCGAGCTCTACTTCGCGAAGCCGCGGCCGGTGGTCGAGCGTGACGGTACGTTGATCGTGGTCGACGACGACCGCATGCCGCTCGAGCCAGGCGAAGTTCCCGAGATGCGAACGGTCCGGTTCCGCACGCTCGGCTGCTACCCGCTGACCGGTGCGATCGAGTCGACCGCCGACACGTTGCCGGGGATCATCCAGGAGATGCTGCTGGCGACCACGTCGGAGCGCCAGGGCCGCGTGGCCGACCACGACGGCATCAGCTCGTTGGAGAAGAAGAAGCAGGAAGGCCACTTCTGATGACGGATGCAGGAACGACCACGGTCGGCATGGGATCGACCGCCGACCAGGAACTGATCGCCACGGACATCGACGCCTACCTGACGTCGCACCAGTACAAGAGCCTGCTGCGGTTCATCACGTGTGGCAGCGTCGACGACGGCAAGAGCACGCTGATCGGACGCCTGCTGTACGAGACGCACCTCGTGTTCGAGGACCATCTCGCCGCGCTCGAGATCGACTCGGCCAAGGTCGGCACGCAGGGTGGCGACCTCGACTTCGCGCTGCTGCTCGACGGGCTGTCGGCCGAACGCGAGCAGGGCATCACGATCGATGTCGCCTACCGGTTCTTCGCCACGGAGCACCGCAAGTTCATCGTCGCCGACACCCCGGGTCACGAGCAGTACACCCGCAACATGGTGACGGGCGCGTCGACCGCCGACGTGGCGATCATCCTCGTCGACGCCCGCAAGGGTGTGCTCACCCAGACCCGCCGCCACAGCTACCTCGTGTCGCTGCTCGGCATCAAGCGCGTCGTTGTCGCGATCAACAAGATGGATCTGATGGACTACTCCCACGAGGTGTTCTCGGCCATCGAGGAGGAGTACCGCGACTTCGCGCAGCGCATCGGGCTCGACGACATCACGTTCATTCCGCTGTCGGCGTTGAAGGGCGACAACATCGTCGAGCACAGCCCGCACACGCCGTGGTATCACGGCCCGACGCTGCTCGGATTCCTCGAGACGGTGCCGGTCGACGACGACCTCGCGGAGGCGAGCTTCCGCATGCCGGTGCAGTGGGTGAACCGCCCCAACCTCGACTTCCGAGGCTTCTCCGGTCGTATTGTCGGCGGCTCGATCAAACCCGGCGACCCCATCCGGGTGTTGCCTGCCGGCACCACATCGACGGTCGATCGGATCGTCACGATGGACGGCGACCTCGACGAGGCGATTGCGGGCCAGTCGGTCACGATCACGCTCACCGACGAGATCGATGCCAGCCGCGGCGACCTGTTCTGCGGCGCCGACGACCCGGCCGAGGTGGCCGACCAGTTCGAGGCGCACATCGTGTGGATGCACGAGGACGCCATGCTGCCGGGTCGCCCGTACCTGCTGAAGATCGGTGCCCGCACGGTGGGCGCGACGATCGCGCAGCCGAAGTACCGCGTCGACATCAACAGCCTCGATCACCTCGCCGCGACGACGTTGGAGCTCAACGAGATCGGCGTGTGCAACATCAGTCTCGATCGGGCGATCCCGTTCGACCCCTACGACACGAACCGTGACACCGGTGGCTTCATCGTGATCGACAAGCTCACCAACGTCACCGTCGGCGCGGGTCTGTTGCACTTCGCGTTGCGACGTTCGCACAACATCCACTGGCAGGACGTGAAGGTCGACAAGGCCGCCCGGACCGGGCTCAACAGCCACGCGCCGGCGGTGCTGTGGTTCACCGGTCTGTCGGGCTCCGGCAAGTCGACGATCGCGAACATCGTCGAGTCGAAGCTCCACGCCCAGGGTGTGCGCACGTACCTGCTCGACGGCGACAACGTGCGCCACGGCCTCAACCGCGACCTCGGCTTCACCGACGCCGACCGAGTGGAGAACATCCGCCGGATCGCCGAGGTCGCGGCGCTGATGGTCGATGCCGGCCTCGTCGTGTTGGTGTCGTTCATCTCGCCGTTCCGTGCCGAGCGTCGCCTCGCCCGCGACGCCGTGGAGGACGGCGAGTTCATCGAGGTGTTCGTCGACACCCCGTTGGCGGTGGCCGAGGAGCGTGACCCGAAGGGCCTGTACGCGAAGGCCCGCCGCGGCGAGCTGGCCAACTTCACTGGCATCGACTCGCCCTACGAACCGCCCGAGCACCCCGAGGTGAGCGTCGACACCAGCGCGCTCACCGCCGAGGAAGCCGCCGACGCAGTGATCGCCGCATGGGAACGCAACGCGTCAGCGGGCGCGTCACCCACCTGACGCCACAGCGCGGCCATCCCGTCGCGCCGACTGGCGATCTCCCCCGATCCCGTGCCGGACAGCGGCACCAAATCCGGGGAGATCGCCAGAGGCGCGAAAGCCCGACAGCAGTTCCGAGGTGGGTCGCGTGACGTGCCGCTCGATTTTCACGAGGCGACACCAGCGCCGCTGATCGAGTTCTGCCGGTTGTCTGTCTGACGTTTGCCGGTTGTCTATCCGAGTTTTGCCGAGGCTCTCCTGGACTGTTCCGACCGTTCGACCCCGTTCGGCCGGCGCTCGCGCTCAGAAGAGGTCGGGCTGGTCGGCGAGGGTCGGGGCCTCGCCGTCTTTGCCGGACAGTGTGGGGCCGTCGGCCGGGAGCCGCCAGTCGATGGCGAGCTCGGGGTCGTCCCAGCGGATCGCCCGTTCGCAGTCCGGCGCGTAGACAGCACTCACCTTGTAGGCGACGCGCACGTCGGGCTCGAGCGTGCAGAACCCATGGGCGAACCCGGTGGGCACGAGCAACTGGTTGCCCGCCTCTGCCGTCAAGGTGATTGCGACGTGCTGGCCGAACGTGGCCGAGCCGCAGCGGATGTCGACCGCGACGTCGAGGATCGACCCGTGGATGACGCGCACGAGCTTGTCCTGCGCGTGCGGTGCGAGTTGATAGTGCAGCCCACGCAGCGTGCCCACCGGGGCCGAGAACGATTCGTTGTCCTGCACGAACTCGATGTCGATGCCGGCGTCGCGCAGTGTGTGGCGCTTGTAGACCTCGCTGAACCAGCCTCGGTCGTCGCCGTGGCGTGTGGGGCGGATCTCGACGACGCCGTCGAGCGGAGTGGGGATGATCTCCATCGCGACGCCGCTACTTCTTCAGCCCGAGGCGTTCGGTCGCCTGCCTGTCGCGCAGCGGTTGCCACCACGCCTGGTTGTCGAGGTACCACTGGACGGTCTCGCGCAGCCCGGTGTCGAACGTGTGCTTCGGCTCCCAGCCCAGCTCGCGCTGGATCTTGGTCTGGTCGATGGCGTAGCGATGGTCGTGGCCGGGCCGGTCGGCGACGAACGTGATCAGCGAGCGGCGCGACTCGCCCGACGGCAGCGGGCCGGCGAGTTCGTCGACGAGGTCGCACAGCGTCTCGACCACTTCGAGGTTGGTGCGCTCGGCCTTGCCGCCGATGTTGTAGGTCTCGCCCGGCGTTCCCCGCTCGACGACGGTGACCAGCGCGGCGGCGTGGTCTTCGACGTGCAGCCAGTCGCGGATGTTGTCGCCCTTGCCGTACACGGGCAGCGGTTCGCCGTGCAGCGCGCGGATGGTCACCAACGGGATGAGCTTCTCGGGGAAGTGGAACGGTCCGTAGTTGTTCGAGCAGTTGGTGAGCAGCACCGGCAGGTCGTAGGTCTCGCCCCATGCCCGAACGAGATGGTCGGAGCCGGCCTTCGACGCCGAGTACGGCGAGCGCGGGTCGTAGGGCGTGGTCTCGGTGAATGCCGGGTCGTCGAGGCCGAGTGATCCGAACACCTCGTCGGTCGAGATGTGGTGGAAGCGCCTGACGCCGGCGGCGCGGGCGGCTTCGAGCATCGTGAACGTGCCGACGAGGTTGGTCTGGATGAACGCGGCGGGTCCGTCGATCGAGCGGTCGACGTGGCTCTCGGCGGCGAGGTGCATCACGGCGTCGGGGGAGTGTTCGACGAAGATCTCCGTGATCCGGTCGATGTCGCAGATGTCGGCCTGCTCGAAGCTGCAGCCGGGCGCTGTCGGCGACCGACTGGGTGGATCCGTCGGTGGCCGCGTAGGTCATCTTGTCGACGTTGACGACGTCGTGGTCGGTGTGGTTGATCAGGTGGCGGACGACGGCCGAGCCGATGAAGCCCTTGCCGCCGGTGACGAGAATCTTCATCGCGGCCCTCCGTCGAGCAGGTTGAGTAGGTACTGGCCGTAGGTGTTCTTCTCCATCGACTCGCCCGCGGCGCGCAGCGTGTCGTTGTCGATCCAGCCCTGCACCCAGGCGATCTCTTCGAGGCAAGCGATCTGATTGTTCTGGCGATGCTGGATCACGCGGACGAACTCGGACGCCTCGACCATCGAGTCGAACGTGCCGGTGTCGAGCCATGCGAAGCCCCGGTTCAGTTGCTCCACGCTCAGCTCGCCTCGTGCGAGGTAATAGTCGATGACCGAGGTGATCTCGAGTTCGCCTCGCGCCGACGGCTTGACCGCCTCGGCGGCCTCGACGACTCGCTCGTCGAAGTAGTAGAGCCCGGTGACCGCCCAGTGGCTCGTCGGATCGGTGGGCTTCTCCTCGATCTTGGTGGGGCGCCCGTCGGCGTCGAGGTCGACGATTCCGTATCGCTGCGGGTCCTTGACGTGGTAGCCGAACACGGTGGCGCCGGACGTCCGGGCGGCGGCGCCGGAGACGAGCTTCGAGAAGCCGGCGCCGTAGAACAGGTTGTCGCCGAGTACGAGCGAGGCGCCCTGCCCGTCGAGGAAGTCGGCGCCGATCAGGAACGCCTGGGCGAGCCCGTCGGGCGAGTCCTGCGTGGCGTACTCGATCTGCAGGCCCCACTGCGAGCCGTCGCCGAGCAGCCGCTCGAACCCGGCGCGGTCCTCCGGCGTGGTGATCACGAGCACCTCGCGGATGCCGGCAAGCATGTGCACCGACAGTGGGTAGTAGATCATCGGCTTGTCGTACACCGGCAGCAGTTGTTTCGACGTGCCCCGAGTAACCGGGTGGAGACGCGAGCCGGTGCCGCCCGCCAGGATGATGCCCTTCATGCCCCAGACGATAGGGCCTGGGGTGGCAGCCGAGCCGTTGCGTCGCCACGGCGTGGTGGCGGACGTCGGGCGGCAACCTCGTCCACTTGGTCAAGACGGCCCACCCCGGAGGGCAGAGAGCGGCCTTGTGGTCACTCAGGGTGGTCATGGGCCGAGAGCCTGATTCTCGTGATGGATCGGCTGGACGCCTGTGTTCATGGGTGAATCGCGACATTCCGGGCAATCTGGCAGGATCATGACGAAATCCTGATGGACTTCGGTGGTCACGAAGAGTGGTGTTGGTCTATCGTGAGGCGCAGGCAGGATCGGCGGATCGGAGTTGAAGGCGGGTATGGAGGAGCGGGCAGAACGTCGAGAGACCGCGGTGTCACCGCCTGCGCAGAGGCCGGGCGCGTCGAAACGAACGGGTTCGGGCGAGTTGCAGCTCGTTCCCACGTCGGAGCAAGTTCGGAGGCCGAGTCCGACACGGCTGCGCCGGCTGCTGATTGCGTCTGATGTCATCGCGATCGTCGTCGGCTACGTCGCTGCGACCTGGATCCAACAACTCGTCAAGCCGGTCCCTGCCGCGACGGTCGAGGACGAAATGCTGTTCGCTCTGTTCGTCGTGCCGACCTGGGTGCTGATGATGGGCGCGAACAACCTGTTTCTGGCCCGAGCCGTCAGTCGGTTCGGGGAGGAACTGCGGCGTCTGCTCGTCGCCGGCTTGATGGCCACGGGGTTTCTCGTCGCAGTGCTCTTCCTTGCGCAGTACGACCAGCTCTCGCGTTTGTGGGTCGGGCTGTTGTTCGTCTGCGTGACGTCGTCGCTCGTGGCGTCGCGGTTGTGCGCTCGTTGGATCTTCACCAAGCTGCGACGTCAGGGCCGGATCCAGCGACCGGTGATCATCGTCGGGACCGGTTCCGAAGCGATCTCGTTGTTGGAGGCGACCCGGTGCCGCCCCGATCTCGGCTACGAGGTCCTCGGGTTGACCGGCGATCGGATCGCTGGAGCGGGCAGTCCGGTGCTCGGGTCGGTCGACGACACGCTCGACGTCGTGCGACGCACCGGGGCGGTGGGAGCCATCTTGTCGGTCGCGTCGCTGGACCCCGATGTCGTCAATCGACTCACGCGGACGTTGACCGGCGCCGGCTGCCATGTCACGTTGTCGTCGTCCTTGCACGACATCGACATCTCCCGCACCAGGTCGCAGTCGCTCGATGGTCGTTTGATGGTCTACGTCGAGCCGACCAACCGCTCGGGAACCCATCGATTCCTCAAGCGGACCTTCGACGTTGTCGTCGCGGGTTCGGCGCTGCTGCTGACGCTGCCGATCGTGGCCATCGTCGCACTCGCGATCAAGGTCGACTCGCGTGGCCCGGTGCTGTTTCGACAGATCCGTGTCGGCAAGGACGGCGACCACTTCGAGATGCTGAAGCTTCGCTCGATGGTCCAGGACGCAGAGGCGCTGCGGTCGAACCTCGACGATCTCAACGAACGTTCTGGACCCTTGTTCAAGATGACCGACGATCCCCGCATCACACGTATGGGTCGGTTCATCCGCAAGACGTCGATCGACGAGCTGCCGCAGTTCTGGAACGTGCTACGCGGCGAGATGAGCGTGGTCGGGCCCCGACCGGCGCTGCCGTCGGAGACCGAACACTGGTCGCCGGAGCTCCGCGAGCGCCTTCGTGTGCTTCCGGGAATCACCGGTATGTGGCAGGTGTCCGGACGTTCGGAGGCCGATTTCGAGCTCTACCGGCGGATGGACCTCTTCTACATCGACAACTGGTCGCTGAGTCACGACCTGAAGATCATGTTGAAGACATTCGGTGTCATCGTGACCGGCAGGGGATCACAGTGAGCATTGATTTTCGGCGCCATCCACGAATTGTCATGGCTGACGCACTAAGAAGTGTCCATTCTTCTGCTCTACGTCCTTCTGGTCTGGGTGCTGCTCGGAGTGATGACGCTCGTGCTGCTCAACGCAGCCAAGACGGTGGTTCGATCCCAGGTTCGCTCCGCTCACCCGGTCGCACGGGTGTCACCCGGTCCGCTCGCGCCTCCGGCCGCACGAGCGGAGTCGGTGTCCCCTGTGGCGGGTGTTCGTCGAGAATCGAGTCTGGGATCCTCGTGGCCGGCGCCTTCCGCGCAGCTCGTCCGTTCGCGGACCACCGTTCGCTGACTGATGTCGCGCCGGCTGTAGCTCGATTTGGGAGACTGAGACCATGAACGAACGTGGCGCGATCTTGGTGACGGGCGGCGCGGGCTACATCGGTTCGCACACCGTCCGGGCGCTCCGCCAGGCCGGCCGCGACGTGGTCGTTGTCGATTCGCTCGAA
Source organism: Ilumatobacteraceae bacterium (assembly GCA_963828415.1). Lineage (GTDB taxonomy): Bacteria > Actinomycetota > Acidimicrobiia > Acidimicrobiales > Ilumatobacteraceae > Sva-07. The sequence continues at coordinate 39,860 of CAWHEI010000003.1, read as the reverse complement.
CTCGGTGAGGCCGATGCCGTCATCGACGCGACGTTGGTCGAGGGTGACATCGCAGATCGCGAGCTGGTCGCCACGGTGCTTCACGACTTCGCGGTGTCCGATGTCGTCCATTTCGCCGCATACAAGTCCGTCGGCGAGTCGATGGAGTCGCCGGGCAAGTACTGGCGCAACAATGTCGCCGGCACGGCGGCACTGCTCGACGAATGTCGATCGGCAGGGGTGGAGCGATTCGTCTTCTCGTCGTCGTGTTCGGTGTACGGGACGCCAGACCACGTGCCGGTCACGGAGGACGCTGCGATCGCTCCTGAAAGCGTGTACGCCGAAACGAAGGCCACCGTCGAGCGGATGCTGCGGTGGTATGACATCACCGATGGGCTGCGGTCGGTCAGCCTGCGCTACTTCAACGCCGCGGGTGCGAGCCTGGACGGGCGCATCGGTGAGGACTGGGACTACAGCATCAACTTGATCCCCCTCGCCATGAAGGCGGTACTGCTCGACGACCGCCGTCTGCAGGTGTTCGGCGCGGACTACGACACGCCGGACGGAACCTGCATCCGTGACTACATCCATGTCGAGGACCTTGCCGATGCGCACCTGAAGGCCCTGGAATACCTGGCCGGCGGGGGCTCGACCGTCGAGTTGAATCTCGGGACCGGCGTGGGGTCGTCGGTGTACGACGTTCTCCGTGCTACCGAGAAGGTGTGTGGTCGCCCGGTGCCTCATGACGTCGTCGGGCGGCGCTCCGGCGACCCCGTGTCGACATTTGCCGATCCGACGAGCGCCGTCGACGTGCTCGGTTGGACGGCTCAGCACGATCTCGACGAGATCGTGAAGACCGCGTACGACTGGCACCGAAGCCGCATCTGAGGCTGGCAGGCGCGGTCGAACGTCAGAGCGGCGCGAACCAGTCGTCGCACAGCGATCGGAACAGTGTCACGTCGCCCTGGAGGTAGGAGAGACCCACATCGGTGCCGTCCACGATCGATGCGAGGTCATCAGCGATGGTCTCTGCGAACTCGAGCACCAGCGGGTCGGTCGCCTCCCAGAGGTCCTCACGGTCGTACACGCTCGCGATTCTCGATTCCAGCAACTGCTGCTCGTTGGTGACGAGCGGGACGAGGTCGGCCGTTTCGCCCGACGCGATGACGACGTCGAGGCCGAGCAGGGTTTGGGCACACACGGTGTTGTACGCCTCGTCGAACGCTGGGTGGCTGCGCGGGTCCTCCACGAGTGGCACGCTCGGTTCGCCGCTCTCCATCGGAACCGCCAGCGGGGGCACGACCGGCTGCGGCTCGTCTCGGTTGATGTATCGAGCGCCGAGAACCACTGCCACCAGTGCCACCACGCAGCCGATGGCAACCAACGGGCGACGGGACCGTCGGGATTTCGCTGCGGGAGGTTCAGCGGTGGTCGACGGTGCTATCGGGGGAAGTGACGGAGTGAACGAAGCGCGGGCTTCCGGCAACCTGGGCGGACGCTTCGGCGGCGGTGGAGGCATTGGCGAGGCATGCGGCGCAGGTGCGGGTGGCAAGAGTGGTCGAACCCGCGGCCGTGGCGGTGGCGGTGCGGGCGGTGGCGGCGTGGAGCTCGGGGCGGGAAGTGTCGGCTTCACCGGGGACGTCGCATTCGGGTCAGGGGGATCGAAGACCACGTCGTTTCATCGTCAGAACCAGACCGAGGCTTGAGGATGTCTTGAACAAACGCGGGAGCTGTGTCAAGTCTCGGTCAAGACGTGGTCAGGAGACTCAAGCTCCGGGCGTGACGGTCGATGAGTGATCGCCAGATTTCTCCGGGCGTTCCGTTGACGCCACGTCGAAAGGTGACCCCATGAAGCGACCGATCACGATGATCCTCCTGTGCGCTTTGGCCGTCTCCTCGGCTGTCGCTGTGCAGGTCGCCTCCGCTGCCAGTGAGTCGAAGGACACCCAGTGCTGGGACGTCTACAACCTTCGTGGAACGTGGTTGGTCAGGACGATCGCTCCGGCGGGACTCAGCACCGGCGACTGCACGCCGGGCGTCGGTTGCTACTACGACTATCGCGCATCCGACGGCAAGCGCACCACAGTGGGTCGTTCCGCACGGCATGGAACCGAAGTCGGCGTGCGGTCCGAGCGGCACGACGCCGACGACGACTGCTGCACCGACGACGACTGCAGCGCCCCGACGACGACCGCTGCACCGACGACCGCTGCACCGACGACCGCTGCACCGACGACTGCTGCGCCGACGACGACGCTCCGGACGGGCGTGCTGACGACCTCAGCCGTCTGCGAGCCCGGCGCAGTCGTCCTCTGGGGGCACCGTGACGCTGTCGGCGACGATGCAATCGGATGTTGCCCGCAATGTGCTGGTCGACCTCGAGGTCTACAACTCGGCGGGGAGCAAGGTCTTCCAGACCTGGTGGGACAACCAGTCATTTGCTGCGGGTCAGTCGAAGACCTTGTCGGCGACATGGACCCTTCCTTCATCTCTCCCGGCTGGTACGTACACCCTGAAGGTGGGCGTGTTCGGCGCAGGCTGGAGCCCATTCGTCGCCTGGAATGACTCGGCGGGCACGCTCACGGTCGATTCGTCCCCGTCGACGACCACGGCTGCCGGCAATCACGACCACGGTTCCGGCGCCGACCACCACGTCTGACCAGCCCCAGTACGACGACCGTGCCGGTCGTCGTCGGGTCGGTTCGTGACGTTGGGGGTGGGTGCGGTGTTGCCGTCGGGTGCGCAGTGTGCGGCTCGGGTGCGTGATGCGGGTGAGATTCGTCCGGAGAACAATGCGGCGAACAGCACTCGTGGGAGTCGGGCGAATGCGAACACGCGGTACGGATTGGTCGCAGTTCAGTCGGGTCGATGGTGATTTCGCTGGTTCGACTGATGAGATCATTCAGTGGGCGGCGTGCAAGTGGGGCATCGATGAGGACATTGTTCGGGCGCAGGTGATCAAGGAGTCGTATTGGTATCAGTCGGCCAATGGTGATGCGGGTGAGTCGTGGGGTCTGGGTCAGGTGCGTGACACGGCGCATCAGTCGGCGTTCCAGTTCGCGGTGAATGCGCGGACGTCGTCGGCGTACAACTTGGATTACACCTATGCGACGTGGCGTGCGTGTTATGAGGGTGTGTACACGTGGTTGAACACGGTGGAACGCAACGGCACGTATGCGGCTGGTGATCTGTGGGGTTGTGTGGGGGTGTGGTTCAGTGGTCGTTGGTATGTGAACAACGATGCGTATCTGAATCAGGCCGGTGACAGTGTCCGTTGGCATTACAACAACAAGACCTGGCTCACCAGCACCTTCATCAACGGCTGACCAGCGACCGAACGAGCTCGAGGCGGAATGCCCTGGTGTGTCCCACCATGGGCTCCTTCCTTCACCGATCCACGTGACGTCCGCGATTCGCGGTGCAACAGGTTGCGGTTCAGTTACGAAACAATTACTGTTTCATGACGGCGGACACCGAATGACATCCGATCGAGGCAACTCGCCCCGATCCTGAAGGAGGAATCCGTGTCCGTATCAACTCATCTCCGACGCCGACTCGGCGTGGCTGCCCTCGCAACGATGCTGGCGGTAGGCGCCCCGCTGTTGACCTTCACCAACTCGGTCGACGCCATCGAGTTCACTGCCGGCGGCGTCGTCTCCTCGGCTCGGGTCGATCGGGTCAGCGCAACTGTCGGCGACACGGTCGCTGTCACCGTGGCGGTGAAGTCCAACGCCACCCGCAGCGCACTGATCGATGTCGAGATCTACGATCGATCGGGCCGCAAGGTCTTCCAGAAGTACTGGGACAATCAGTCGCTCACCACCGGTCAAACCCGCGAGTTCAGGACATCGTGGCGGACCGCCGGTCGTTCCGCCGGTACCTACACCGTCAAGGTCGGTGTGTTCAGGTCCGGCTGGACCTCGCTGATCCACTGGAACGACCAGGCCGGGGCGGTCACGCTGGCCACGGTCGCACCGACGACGACAAGTCCTACGACGACAAGTCCCACGACGACGGCCCCCGCGCCGACGACGACCACGGCGCCGGCAATCACGACCACGGTTCCGGCGCCGACCACCACGTCGACCAGCCCCAGTACGACGACCGTGCCGGTGTCGTCGGGTCGGTTCGTGACGTTGGGGGTGGGTGCGGCGTTGCCGTCGGGTGCGCAGTGTGCGGCTCGGGTGCGTGATGCGGGTGAGATTCGTCCGGAGAACAATGCGGCGAACAGCAACCGTGGGAGTCGGGCGAATGCGAACACGCGGTCGGATTGGTCGCAGTTCAGTCGGGTCGATGGTGATTTCGCCGGTATCGACTGATGAGATCATTCAGTGGGCGGCGTGTAAGTGGGGCATCGATGAGGACATTGTGCGGGCGCAGGTGATCAAGGAGTCGTATTGGTATCAGTCGGCCAATGGTGATGCGGGTGAGTCGTGGGGTCTGGGTCAGGTGCGTGACACGGCGCATCAGTCGGCGTTCCAGTTCCCGGTGAATGCGCGGACGTCGTCGGCGTACAACTTGGATTACACCTATGCGACGTGGCGTGCGTGTTATGAGGGTGTGTACACGTGGTTGAACACGGTGGAACGCAACGGCACGTATGCGGCTGGTGATCTGTGGGGTTGTGTGGGGGTGTGGTTCAGTGGTCGTTGGTATGTGAACAACGATGCGTATCTGAATCAGGCCGGTGACAGTGTCCGTTGGCATTACAACAACAAGACCTGGCTCACCAGCACCTTCATCAACGGCTGATTCCCGGCAACGGGTCGCGGCGAGGCATCATCGCTTGATGATCCGGCGTTCCTTCCGAGTTCGGGGACCTCAGCACCTCGCGACGGGCGTGCGCGGGTCTGACGACCACGGAGTTCGACCTGTCGGAGCCTGGAGAGTCGATGCGTGACGCACTCGCCGAGGATCAAGGCATCGCCTCGGTGCTGCGTTCGCTCGCACCCCCCGACCTCTACATCGGTGTCCGGCGACTTCGGACGTCGGACGCGGCGTCGTTGCACGATGTCGAACGTCGCTCGATCGTGCGAGCGACGCCGATCAGGCAGCGCGAGTTCGGGTCGGGGCGGGCGCTGCTGCGGGCGATGCTCGAACGCGACGTTCCCGTCCCGCGCTCGGCTTCCAGATCGCCGGTGTTCCCACGGGGCACCGTTGGATCGTTGGCTCACGACCGCGAGTTCGCTGTCGCTGCGCTGGGCTCGACACAGCACTTCGCCGCCATCGGAATCGATGTGGAACCGGTCCAGACACTCGATGAGGCCACCGACCGACTGATCCGGCTGCCTGGTGAGGAAGCCTTCGACACGATCGCGCTCCACGCTGCAAAGGAGTCCACGTTCAAGGCCTGGAGCCGTCACCATCCCGGTCTCTTGATGCACGGCGACATCACGGTCGACATCGATGGCACCCGATTCGAGGCGTCGGTCGCCGGGACGCAGGGCCGATTCAGTGGTGACGTCGTCAGGGTTCAGGACCGTTGGCTGGCACTCGTTGCCGTGGGGGCCGGTTCCAACCCGAGGCGGTCGCGGTAGACTCGCTGTCCCTGGGCGGGGTCCGGCGTCCGGGTTGCCCGACATGCGCCTTCCAGCTTCCTCGATCCACGACGCACTCGACCCCAGTTCCGTTGGGGTCCCGATGTCGCAGATGCAGTTGGCGATCTGGTTCGACGAGCAGCTGTCGCCTGGATCTCTCAAGAACCACATCTCTGCGGCTCTGGCCATCACGTCGAAGTTCGGACATCGGTCGGTTCGAGCGTGCGGTGCGTGATGTCATCAACCTGAATCCCCTGCTACGCGCACGTTTCATCGAGGTCGAGGGGGGTCCTCGTCAATGGGTCTCACCCGACGCTCTCGGTGCCGTGGAGGTGGTCGACGCGACCGCCTTCGGTCCGCAGGACATCCGAGATCGACTTCGCGAACACCACTGCGCGCCGTTCGATCTCGCTCAGGGTCCACCAATCCGATTTCTGCTCCTCGATCAGGGCGACGGCAACTTCGTCTTCTCGATCGCGGCACATCACCTCGTCGCCGATCTGTGGTCGCTGTTGCTGATCTGGGAAGAGATCAGGCGATTCCATGAGGATGGCGAGGTCGACGGCCGGAGGACGATCGAGTACGGCGATTTCGTCGGTTCTGAGAACGACGTCATGAGCGATGGTGCCCCGGCACTCGAGCACTACCGACAGCGCTTCGAGACTTGGAGCGACCAGCCGGCGGAGTGGAGCAGACGTTCGGATTCAGGAACCGGACTCGCTTCGATCCGTACGATCGAGCTCACGGCCGACGAAGTGGCCGGGGTGAAGGCGGCAGCGAGGGAGATGGGCGTCTCGTTGCGCTCGCTGGTGCTCGCTGCGTTCCAAACGGTGCTTCACCGGGAGGCTCGCCTCGAGAACGTCGTCGTCGGCGAGTTGAAGGCCAATCGGTCATCCCGTTCCGCTGCCATCGTCGGTTGTTGCGTCAACGTCGTGCCCCGCTTCGCCGACTTCACCGATCAACTCACCCTTCGCGGTGTCGTCGAGACCGCCGAACGCAGCGATCGTGACGCCCGCGTGTTCGATCGCTATCCGTTCCGTGCGCTCCTGCGCAGGCTGCGACCGGACCATGGCGTCGAACCCTTCTTCGTTGCGACGTTCGCATGGCAGCGAAGCGTTCGGGTCTTCGACGAAGCGACGACGGCAGCGCTTGCATTCGGCGTCGACGGTGACCCGGTGGAAGTCGGGTCGTTTCGACGTCAGCCCGGTCGCCATGCCTGCGCGATCGGCGACGAACCCCCTGACGCTGCTGGCCGGTGGAGGATCGGCGGATTTTCGCCTCGCCTTCGAGTATCAGGAGGGAGCGATCACTGCCGACACCGTCGAACGTCTCGGCAGGGAGCTTCGTTCGGTCCTGCGAGCTGTGGTCTCGGAACCCGACGCATGCGTGGCCGACCTGGATCTGAGATCGGATGAGGAACGGGCGTTCCACGAGGCTGAGTGGCACAGCACCATTCGGAGCTTCGACGAGAACGTGACCACTCTGGATCTGATCCAGGCGCAGATTGCTGAGCGCGCTGCCAGTGTTGCGGTTTCCGATTCGATGGTGGCGATCACCTACGGAGAACTCGGTCAGCGCAGTGATCGGCTCGCGCTCCGCCTGCGGCGGGCCGGTGTGACGCCGGGGGATCTCGTCGGCATCGTGTTGGATCGCACCGTCGACATGGTTGTCGCCATCGTCGGAGCGTGGAAGTGCGGGGCGGGCTACGTGCCGATGGATCCGGGCTTCCCTCCCGAGCGACTCGAGATCATGGTCGTAGACGCCGATCTGGCCACGGTGATCGCGTCTCCAGATGTGATCGACGGGTTCGCAGCGGGCGCCGACGAGGAACATCCCGGGCTGTTCTCGGGGCTCTGCGTCATCGACGTCACCGACAACGACGCCGACGTGGCTGAGCCGGGCGATTGGGTCGCTCGATTCAGAGTCGAGACCGTCGGGGCACGACCTCGCGTACGTGATCTTCACGTCCGGCTCCACCGGGCGACCGAAGGGCGTCGCCGTCGAACATCGGAATGTGGTGAACTTCCTGCGATCGATGGCGGTTCGGCCGGGTCTCGCAGAGTCCGACGTGGTGATTGCCGCAACGACGCTGTCGTTCGACATCTCGGTGCTCGAGCTGCTGCTGCCGCTGACCGTTGGTGCGCAGGTCGCCGTGGTCGACCGAGAGGTGGCCGTCGACCCGGTACGGCTGGCGACCGCCATGAAGTCGGCAACAGTCGCGGCAGGGAACCCCGACGATGTGGAAGATGCTCGTCGACTCGGGATGGACCTGCGAGCCGGATTTCACCATCCTGTGCGGCGGCGAGGCCCTCCCTCGCGATCTCGGCCGGGCGCTCGTGGAATCGCAGCAGTTCGGTGTGGAACATGTACGGCCCTACCGAGACCACGGTGTGGTCCGCCGTTGCGCGACTCGACGATCGTGACCCCGTCGGCCCGTTCTTCTCGTTGGGAGAACCGATCGACAACACGAGGCTGTACGTGCTCGATGGGGAGCATCTCGCCCCTGACGGCGTGGCTGGGGAGTTGTGGATCGGAGGCGCAGGCGTCGCTCGCGGATACCTCACGCCAGCCGAATTGACTGCCGAACGGTTCCGCCCTGACCCCTTCTTCGGGGTTGGCGAGCGCATGTACCGAACTGGCGACCTCGTCCGACGCGATCCCGATGGTGCGTTGTGCTTTCTGGGTCGAGCCGACGGGCAGATCAAGCTTCGGGGCCACCGAATCGAGCTCGGTGAGATCGAGTCGGTTCTCGCTCGTCACGAGCAGGTCGACCAGGCGATCGTCGTCGTGCGCGAATTCGGAGAAGGCGACGAACGGCTCGTGGGCTATGTCACCCGTGATCGATCGGTCGGCGACGGGGCCGACGTCGATACCGCGGGCGTTCGTTCCTTGGCGCGCACGGCGCTGCCTGCGTACATGGTGCCTGCGACGATCGTCGAAATCGATCGGTTCCCGCTGACACCGAACAACAAGGTCGACCGCAACGCGCTGCCGAACCCCGCGTCCGGACGGAGCCAGCGCTCATCGCCACCCGACGAGGAGAACTCAGCGACGTTGACTGCCGTGCTCCAGACGTACCGCGAGATCCTCGGCGGAGATCGCGTCGCCGCCGATGACGATTTCTTCGACCTCGGAGGGCACTCGATCCTCGCAACGCGCGATGTGTTCGCGACTGCAGCGCTCACTCGACGGCGACGTCTCGGTGCGAACGGTGTTCGAGAACCCCACACCCCGCAGTCTCGCCCGGGCGATCGACGGGCGCGGCCCGGTGATCACACCGGCGCGGGAAGGCGGACACCTCCTGGACGCCGCGCCGGCACGAACGGAGTCGCCGGCAATGTCGTTCTCGCAAGAGCGGATGCTGTTCATCCATCAGCTCGACCCATCAGACACGTCGTACAACCTGGCCGGTGCCGTTCGCGTCGAAGGCCGACTCGATCTCGACGCCCTTCGGCAGGCGTGTTCAGCGCTCGTCGAGCGACACAGCGGGCTGCGGTCGACCTTCGACTTCGACGAAGGTCAGCCCCGGCTCGTGATTCACGAGCCATATGACTGCAACGTGGCGGTCACCGACTGGAGCGATGCTGTCGACGTAGATCCGTTGGCCACAGCAACGTCGAGCCTTGCCGCCCGCAGCGCGCACGCCGTTCGATTTGCGCCAGCTGCCACTGTTCCGAGTCGAACTGCATCTCCTGCCCGGCCACACATGTGTGATCGGCGTCGTGATGCATCACATCATCTCCGACCAGTGGTCCTTCGGAGTGCTCGCCCGCGAGCTGGGCGAGTTGTATCGAGCAGCGCGCGACCGGGGCGCCCCGTCGAACTTGCCGGTGACCCGCCGCAACCGGAACGGTATGCGCGCTGGCACCGCGACAAGCTGTCCGGTGACGGTCTCGCCGGACACCTCTCGTACTGGCGTGAACAACTTCGCGACCTTCCGACAGTGGCGTACCCGAGCGATCGCCCTCGAGCCTCGATTGGCCGTGGACGACGGAGTGGAACCGTTTCGATCCAGCTCGACGGATCGATGCTCGACAGCATTCGTGAGTTCTCGTCGTCGGAGCAGGCGACGGAATTCATGACGTTGTTTGCAGCATTTGCGGTCGTGTTGAATCGGGCGACCGGATCAGAGGACATTCCGATCGGAGTGCCGATCGCGAATCGTGACCGGCTGGCGAGCGAGGGATTGATCACCTCGCTCGTGAACACCCTGGTGCTGCGCGCGGACCTGTCCGGGCAACCAGACTTCCGTCGCCTGGTCCGGCGCGTTCGCGAGATGGCACTCGACGCATACCAACATCAGGACATGCCGTTCGAGCAGCTCGTGGTCGACCTGGCACCGAGGCGGAACACCGGACGGTCGCCGCTGTTCCAGTACCTCTTCAACGTGCAGAACGCACCCTTCGAGGTGCCGGATCTCGACGGACTGCACGTCGAGGTCGTTCGCATACCGAGCGCTGCGGCCCAATTCGACATCTCCATGACTGTCGACACGGGACTGACCGGCACCGTCACGGTCGACTACTCCGCTGATCTCTTCGACGAGACCACGATGACATCGTTGCTGGAGTCGTACCTCGAGCTGTTGGAGTCGGTTCTGGTCGAGGCCCCTTCCGAGACCGGGACCGGCGATGTCGCGGCGATCGCGTCGCTGCCCCACATGGCGGACCAGTTCGAATCAACCGTTGTTGCCCAACGTCCTGATTTCGAGTCGCCACGAGAGGGGATCGAGCGGCAACTCGCGGCGATCTGGCAGCGGGAGCTCGGTATCGCCGGTATCTCTCGTCACGACGACTTCTTCGACCTCGGCGGCTATTCGTTGTTGGCTGTGCGCATCTTCAACGAGATCGAGCAACTGACCGGCCGACGTCCACCCATGGTCACACTGTTCGACGCGCCCACGATCGCCGAGCTCGCGGCGCTACTCGATTCCGAGGGCTGGCTGTCCCCGTGGACGTCGCTGGTGCGCGTGAACGGTCAGGGCACGCGAACGCCCGTCTTCTACGTCGCCCCGTTCCTCATCTCGGCGTTGAGCTTCCACGATCTGGCCCGTGACCTCGGCGAGGACGTTCCGTTCTACGCGTTGCAGCCGCAGGGGCTCGAGGCCGACCAGCAGGTTCACGACCGAGTGCAGGACATGGCGGCCCACTACATCCGCGAACTCAAGACGGTGCAGCCTCATGGTCCGTATCTCATCGGTGGACACTGCGCCGGAGCATGGGTGGCGTTCGAGATGGTGCAGCAGCTCGAGGCGGCGGGAGATCGGGTCGATCGCCTGATCGTTGTCGATGTCGCTCCACCGGGCATAGCTCGCCCTCCCGTTCGCATGGTCCCCTATCTCTGGAGTCGGGTACTCCTGTACGGCCGAAGCGGCCGAGTGCTCGATGCGATTCAGTGGAACCTGAGCTTGCGGCTTCAACGGTTGAGGAATCGTTCGAAGGCGCACGACGATGTACGTCGTGCTAGCGCCGTGCGTCGCCGGCATGCCGACGCCCACAGCCGGTACGAAGGCGGCGCGATCGCAGCAGATCTGACATTCATCCGCAGCGACGAGTGGGCGGGGCTCGCCGACAAGGACTGGCATCTCGACTGGAGGCGCTTGACTACTGGCTCGACGACCACGGTGACCGTTCCGGGCACGCACGCCGGTCTCCTCACGGGGCAGAGCGAGCGAGCGCTCGCTGCCGCGATGCGGGAAACGTTGGACCGATGATGAAGCTCGGGCCTCGTCGGACAGCAGGTCGATGGGCAGGCATCGCCGCAATCGCCTGCGTCGTCCTCGCGTCGTGCGCTCAGCAGAACCTTCCCCCTTCGGAGTTCACGCCGTCCGACACGCTGACCACCACGTCCACTCCCACCGCTGACCGAGTGGCGATCGTCGTGGATGGAACTGCACCTGCGCGGCCGTTCGACCGGCGGTTGCTCGGCACCAACGTTCCCGCCTGGATCGGACCCGAACGGCTCGCCGATCCCGAGTTCGTCACAGCAACGGTCGAGTCGGGGGTGAGCCTGCTGCGCATGCCGGGCGGGAGCTGGAGCAACAGCTACGACTGGTTCGCGTGCGAGGTGCGCGATGAGAGCGGGTGCTTCTTCGCCGGCGCCGCACGTCCAACCGACTTCATCGACTTCATGCAGGCGACGGGAGTCGATGGAAGCTGGACCGTCTCGATCAACCGCACCGCGGAGCACGCTGCTGCGGCCGTTGCGTTCTTCAATGGCGACGTCGACGACCAGACGATCATCGGTGTGGACCGAAACGGTTTCGACTGGGGGACGGTCGGATTCTGGGCAAGCGTCCGCGCCGACGGCGGCAATCCAGAGCCCGTCGGCATCGAACTCTGGGAGGTCGGCAACGAGGTCTATGGTGGCAAACCCGAGGCAGGCGGCGACCAGTGCGCTGACTTCGGGTGGGAGGACGTGTGGACCTGTGACGGGACCGAGTACGTGCTCGGCGACGAGACCCACGACGGCTACCTGGCCATCAGGGAGGCAATGCGCGCCGTCGATTCGACATCACCGTCGGAGCAGTCGGAGTCAGTGACCCCTCCAGTTGGAGCGACTGGGGTGACGAAGTCATTGCCGCCGCAGGCGACCAACTCGACTTCTACATCGTCCACGAGTACGGGTTCGACTCCTCGCCGGCAGCAGAGACTGCGTTGGCTCGCCCGTCATCGATGTGGCCTGGCACGATCAGCGCAGTGCGAGCTTCGCTCGGCGACTCCATCCCGATCGCGGTGACCGAGTACAACCTCGTGGCCTTCGAGGGCGGCGATGCGGAGCGTACGATGACGCAGAACATGAACGCTCTGTTCATCGCCGACACGATCGGGCAACTCGCCGAGCTCGGCGTCAGCGTCGCCAACCAGTGGAACCTCGCGAACGGCACGACCGCCAGCGGCACCGACTACGGAATGATCCGCCTCGAGGATGGATCGACCACACCGCAGTACGACGCGATGCGATTGTGGAGCGGGGCCGGTTCAGAGTTGCTCGAGGCGGTGTCGAGCGACGAGATGGTGCACACGTATCCGACGCGGCACGAGGACGGGAGTGTGACGTTGCTGATCGTCAATCTCAACGAGTCGGTCACCGCCGTCACGATCGAGCTGGAGGGCTTGTCCCTCGGCCGGGCTGCCCAGGTGACCGGCGTGTCGACCGATGACCTCGAGGGCTCGACCATGACGGTGCTCGACGAGACCAGTGCGGAGATGATCGATGGATCGCTGTCCATCGACCTTCCCGGCTGGTCGATCGTCTCGATCGAGGTGCCGTCTGATGACTGAGCGTCGGCCGGTGCTCCTGACGGTGTCGGGAACAATTCCCGACGACCTCGACGAGCAGGTTGAAGCGGGCCTGCGGCCACGCGCCGACTATCGGGTCATGAGCGAGGCGTTCGATGCCGATCTCGTCGATGTCCCGATGGCGCTCGAAGCGACCGGTCGCGTCGGTCGGGTGCTCCACCGAGTCGCCGGCGTCGGCCCACTTCTCGCCTGGTACTGCTTCCTGCACCGCAAGCACTACGAGGTCATCGTCACCGACGGCGAACAGGTCGGGATTCCGTTGGCGCTGCTGTCGCGCCTTGGTGGCCGAGGAGGCTCGCGCCACATGATGATCGTGCACATCCTGTCGACGCGGAGCAAGGAGCGGGCTGTGCGCTGGGCCCGCCTTGCGTCCATGATCGATCGTTACGTCGTGTACAGCTCGTGGCAGCGCGACTTCGTCGTCGCTCGTCTCGGTGTGCCGCCCGATCGGGTGGTCCTGTCGACCTTCATGGTGGACACGGCGTTCTTCGATCCAGCAAGAGTTGCGATCGACCAGGAACGGATGATTTGTGCCGCCGGGCTCGAGCGGCGTGACTATCCGACGCTCATGGAGGCGGTCGACGGTCTGGATGTTCGCGTCGTGATCGCCGCGGCGAGCCCCTGGTCGACGAAGTCGGACTCGACCGAGAACCGCGACATCCCATCGAATGTCGAGGTGCGGCGGCTGAGTCTGTTCGATCTGAGAGACCTCTATGCCGCATCACGATTCGTGGTGATGCCGTTGTTCGACGTCGAATTTCAGGCCGGTATCACGACGATTCTCGAGGCCATGTCCATGGGCCGCGCGGTCGTGTGTACACGAACCGAGGGGCAGACCGACACGATCATCGATGGCGAGACCGGCGTGTACGTTCCTCCGGGCGACGCGGCTGGCTGATGACGAGCTCACTCGAGCGGCTTCTCTCGACCACGAATCTCGCCCATTCGATGGGCGACGAACGCGCGGCGGTGGGTGGTCGAGCACGCTGATGTCGAGCGTTACGCCGACCGTCTGACGCGACGAGCTCGAGTCGCTTCTTGCGATGACGCTCGACCGAGGCGTCGAGGCGCTGTCGATGGCTGGTCGGACTCCCCTCGCAAGGGCGCGGAGCGTCGCTCTCGTCGCCGCAGGTAGGCGGTGCACAACCCCATGCTGAGTGCGAGTAGCGTGACGTTGCGCGGCTTCCCACGCGACGTCAACGAAGATGAACATCGCGTACATCACCGTGAACATCACAGCGATCGAGAAGGTGAGCAGGTCGAGGCCGGCGGCGGCATCGGCGCACACGGTCTGAGCCGAGCATGCAGCGTGACCGCGAAGAGGTAGAGCACTGTAACGAAGCCGAGGAACCCCATCTTGATCCAGATCCACAGCAGTGAGTTGTGAGGAAGGTACGCGTTCAGTTCGAAGACGCTGATGTCGGCGAGTGGGATCGGACGAAGGAACGGCCTGCCGAATCCCTGACCGGCGATCGGGTCGGCGCGAATGGTGTAGTTGAGATTGTAGTTCTCGATGTCTCGGTACTGGTCGGAGCTCTGATCGGCGGCGCCCAAGCTGTCGGGAGCGACCACGGTCTTCACGGCCTGAGCAGGAAAGGCAATCGTGGAACTCGAACTCCAGAAGGCCCCTACGTACGCCACGAAAATGATCGTTGCGATCGGGAATGACCTTCCAGAAGGTGCGCCGCTGGCGCCAGAACAGAATCACAGCGAAGCAGGATCATCGCAGCGCCGAGACCGATGAAGGCTGCTCGACGCTGCGCAATCAGGTAGACCCACAACGTCGGGCGCGCTCTGCGAGAGCAAAGTCACGCGTACCCGCCACGAGATGCCCCGATATGCCAGGGCGAGGACGGTCGTCGTGAACATGCAGGTTCATGCCGATGGCTGAACCATGCTCGTTGAGCGTTTCGAGATCGCCTCGGGATTCGGCAGGAAGGCGCAGCAGATACTTGAGCGACAGCAGCGATTGCACGAACACGCCGGCGATCGCCGCCCAGTACATCCGGCGGTAGTCGGTGATCGTGCGGCACACGTTGACGACCAGAACGTACGACAACGCCAGGTAGATCAACGGTCGAGCTTCCAACAAGGCGATTCGGCTGTCTCCGCCACGCGAGAGCCCGATGGCCACCCCGCTCGCAACGAGGAACAGCAAACCGACCATCGGTCGTGTGAGCTGCCGGACACGAAGGGTCGCCCAGTGGCCGACACGTTTCGATAGGCCGTGCAGCCGAGGGCCCAAACGAGTGTGAGTTCGAACGGGCTCACGGTGAGCGAGTCCGAGAGGTAGGTGATCGACTCGAGACTCGAGAAGTTCTTGAGGAACGGGAACCATGACACGGTCACGATGTCGGCGATGAGACGCCAGGTGATGGTGACTCCCAGGGCGGTGCGCGGGAGTCGGACCCACATCGCCAACAGCACCACCCAGACAGCGAGGCCGAGCCCGAGATAGAGCTGCCCGGAGCGTTGGAAGCCCACCGCTGCGACGATGAGGCCGACTCCCACACACGGCGCCGTACGCGATCCACCAGTCGATGTCACGCCGCTCGCATCGAGCACGATGCGGTGTCGGCGACGATCGATGTTCGGCGAACGAAGTCCACGTCACTTGATGAACCGATAGCTGTAGAAGAGCGAGCCGACCGAGGGCACACGCCACAAAGACGCACCATGGTCGCCGACACGAGGCGCTGCCGAGAGGTGTCGCTCCGATCAGAAGGCCACGACGAGGAAGCGCCAGGAACAGTCTCACGTCAGACTGCTAACGCGCTCGATTCACCGGTCGAAACGGTTCCGGATCACGCGGGTGTCCGAGTCCGGTACTGATTCAGGAGCGCGCCGAGCGACGGGATCGTGCTCAGTTCGTCGGCCACGGTTCGGACTTGCTGCGTCGATGTCGAGCCGTGTCGAACGACCAGCAGGTAAGCGTCGGCCTGCCGGATCGAGAACAGTGCTTCGGTACCGTCCGAGACGGCGCCGGCATCGATCACGATGTGATTGTGTCGCCGCAGCAGGTCATCGATTACCTCGGTGAGATGCGCGCTTCGTGCCAGCCGGCGATTGGTCGCCCAGACCCTGGTCGCCGAGCGGGACGAGGTTCACCCGGGGCTGAACCGGGTCGGGGTACATGACGTCATCGATGGTCGTGGATCCGCGCAGTACCTCACTGATGCCGGGCCGCTTGGGTACGTTCGAGTTTCTTGACGGCGGTGATGACCAACTCAGATCGACCCAGCACACGTCGGCGTCGAGGTCGCTCGACAGGATGGAAGCGAGGGAACGTGACAGCGTCGTCACGCCTTCGCCTCCGACCGCCGAGGTCACGGCGATCACGACGGGAGTGCCGTTCCGGTCGACATTTCGTATCGGCTTAGGAGTAGCCGGATCGCTTCTCCGGCGGGTGTCGGCACGAACCCGCTTTCCGAAGCCTGATGCGTCGCGGCCGAGAGGTCCGGAGCCCTGAGCCCGATCGAGGGTTGCGGTTCCTGGATTGGCGTCGGATCGTCATCCTCGAGGCTGTGTGAATGGTGGACACTGATCATGCCGCCCGTTCGCGTGCTTCGGCCCAGTTACGAATGGACTTCGACCGTGGAATGATCGCCGTCGAGCCAACGCCCGTGGCCGCCCGCAGTTGGACGACGGAACGGACCGAGTGGTCGACCATCGTCGTGGCCACCAATGCGACCACACTGAGCAGGATGCCGATCATCGTGAACATCGCCATGGTCGTCATCTTCTTGAAGGTTTCGGGGGTCGGGTCGCTCGCTCGTTGCGGCGCGTCGACCACCCGCACCTGGCGTCCCGCCTCGCTCTTGGACTGCTCGACGTTCAACTTGGCGGTGTCGATCCGCTCCTGAGCGCTGGAAACCTCGCCAGAGCAGCGTCGACCGTTGCGTTCAGACGATTGACCTCCAACTCCTGAACCGTGGACAACCGCTCCCCGTCAGCAAGTTCGGGGAGGGTCAGGATGTACGCCCGCAGATCACCCTCCGCCGCATCGGCCCGAACTCCTGCGTCTTCTGCCGGACCTCGGTCCAGAAGTCGATGGCCTCGACGCTGTCGAGCGCTACGGTTTCGGCGAGGAGGTCGAGATAACCGTTGACCGTGGCCTCCACGAGAAGATACGCAGTCTCCGGGTCGCCCCATGCGGCTCGAACGGAGAGCAGATTCTCCCCCTGTGGGCTCGCAAACACCTGTTGGCGGATGACGTCGAGCGTGATGACCTGCGACGACAATGCCTGCTCGGAGGCCGGCCCTCTCGGCGACGACCTGCACGAAGGCGTCACTGCGCAGTTGCTCGTTGATGAGTCGTGCGATGCCGACGGCGGGTGGCTCGAACGCTCCGATGGTGGTGCCGCGGACTTCCGGGGTCTCGACGAGCGGATTCGCCGATGCGCTCAGTGTTCCTCTCGTCACGTACTCTTCCGAGACGTTGCCGGCCGCCTGGACGCCCACGACTGCGAACACGACGACAGGCAGCACGTACCAGAACCAGCGGCGGAAGAACTGATCGACCAGGCGCGCCGAGAAGTCGCTGTCCGTCTTCACGTCGCGCTCCCGCTGTGCTTCGTCGACCACCGTCATGATCCTATACGGGCCGAATTCGGCGGGGACCGTCGCTACTCACAAGTCTCGCTCAACTCTCGATCAGTACTTCGGCAAGAAGATGCCAGGTTCGATAGCGTTGCAGGCACGACCAGAGTTCATCCGAGACATGGCGAGCCGTCGTCGGAATGCCACGCATGCGAGCCTCGCGGATCAGGCCCAGCATCCTGGCGTGTGACTGGGGAGTGAGGGCGCTGACGCCAGCGAGGTCGAGTCGACGCGCGTGATCCCGGTCAGCGTTGTGCCGAGGTCGGGCCAGTCGTGATTGTCCGATGCGCAGATGATGCTCAACTGCTGAGAGCCGGCCGGTACTGGCGCTAGATCGTCGGCCGTTCGATAACGCCTGACGGCTCGGACGTAGGAGCCGAGGTGAGGACCGAACACGGAAATGTCGTGCGCGTACCGACGACCGAGACGACTCGGTTCCTGCGCCGCTCGGAAGATCCATTCGACGCCGGCGCGCTGCGCCCACTCCGGCGCACGCTGCTTCGCACCGATCAACATGTCGAGAGATCCACCGATGCCGATCATCACCGGGCACTGGAGTCGGCTTCGGTAGGCGGCGATGAACCGCTCCTGTTTGGGGTTGCCGAGCGCCACACAGACCACGTCTGCGTCGACCGACCTGATCGATTCGATCACCGACTCGTCGGGCTCGCGGACGTCGACCGAAGCCGGTCCGGCGTCGGCCGTGATCATGGCGTCGGGGTGGGTCTCGAGCATCTGCTCTCGAGCTTGCTGTGCGACACCGGGTCCGGCACCGAAGAGGTGGACTCGCCATCCACGGGTGGCCGACGCTGCGCCCAGTAGGGGGACGAGGTCGGCTCCGGCGACCCGTTCGGGTAGCGGGGTTCCGAGGATACGAGACGCCCACACCAGGGGCATCCCGTCAGCGAGATTCACATCGGCCCGCTGCAGCAGCGCCATGACGTCCGGATCACTGATCGCATTGACCAGGAAATCGACGTTGACGGTTGTCACCTGGTATGAGCGCCGCTGCGAGCGGCCGTACCGGATGCACTCGTCGATCGCGTCGAGGGCCTGCACCATGGTGTACCCGTCGATCGGCACACCGAACAGAACCGAGCGGTCGACCATCACGTCGTCTCCGCCGCTGATTGGTTGCGTTCCGTCCATGTCCACGCGACGTCGGCGGGTCGCCGCGACGCGCCAGGAGCATCAGCTTCCAGAGCACCCGCGAGGCGCCGACCGGAGTGATCGGTACACCGATGATGGTGCATCGACGAGTCGCAGTCCGACGAGTATGTGGAGACCGAGGACCAGCAGGCTCGCAACTCCGGTGGCCGCTGCGAACCGTGTGAGTCGACCGGGGCGAGTCGAGCACCGCGAGGACACCGACTCCGACGGCAGCGCTGTCGATGAGCGCCAGCAGCGTCAGTGGCGGCGTCAAGTGGTCTGCAACAGCATCCACGTAGGAGCGTCGCGGAAGTGTTCCGCCCTTCACTGACCGCTGCAGAAGGAGTGGAACGTACGCGCGTACGAGCTGCATCCGCCCGAGCTCCCAGCGCTCGTTCTGGCTCGTCGCCCCCTCGAGCGTGACTGGCATCTCGGCTCGCACGACGGCGTCCGGCACGAAGTCGACGAGGTGGCCGTCGAGCAGTAGTTCCATCTGGAACTCGGCGTCCTCGATCAGGTGATTGGACCACTGTCGCCCTGCGAGCACGTCGGTTCGGAAGGCCATCCCATTGCCGTAGAGGCCAGAGGATCCACCGACTCTCACCCTTGCCAGCGGCCTGAGGTAGTGACGGCAGGCGATTGCGGCGTACCGCAGCCCGACCACGGCGGAGGTGTCGGGATCCTTGACGGCGTAGAAACCCTGAACGGCCTGTGCGCCATCTCGAAATGCTCGATCGAGCGCTGCGAGGAAGTCGCGGTCAGCGACGGTGTCGGCGTCCACGATCGCAATCGCATCGACGTCATCGTCGGTGAGGCGACCGATCAGCCAGTTCAATGCCTCGCCCTTGCCCGGATTCTCCGGATCGACCCGAACGTGCACGGTGGCGCCTGAACCTGTCGCCTGCGCCGCGGTGGAGTCGTTGCAGTTGTCGGCGACGACGTGGACCGAGTAGTTCGACGCCGGGTACGTCTGGGCGACGAGCGCAGCGACGGTGTGTCCGATGTTGACCTGCTCGTTGTGAGCTGGGATGCAGACGGCGAATCTCGTGCGCTCTGCTGGTGTGACGGCTCCGTTGTGCTCCACCCGCCTCGGTCGGCTCGCCACGGCCGTGAGCGTGCCGAGGTAGAGCGACGGGGCCGCCGCGACGAGCGCCGCTCCGGCGGCGACGATGCCGATCACGTGCGGGAAGAGGGTTGAGTTACGGCCTCGCATGCCAGCGCTGTCCTTCGTCACGGGGACCGGCGTCAACTCGTCCAGACCTTCCATGGCGGCGATCCGGCGGCATCGATCTCGTCGAGTTGGATCTTGTCCTTGAACGTGTCCATGTTCCGCCAGAACCCGTCATACGGGGATCGCGAGCAGCTCCTGCTCGCGATCAGGCGGTCGAAGGGCTCCAGCACGAGTTCGTCGCCCGGTTCGATCACGTCGAAGATCGAGCGGCGGAGAACGAAGAACCCCGCGTTGATCCTGACCGGTGACCTGCTGACATGTTCCATCTGCGTGACGTGATTGTCGTCATCTGCATGGACGATGTGAAAGGTGTGGGGCGCGGGCACGCTCAGAAAGCAGGCGGTCTTGTCGCAGCCGACGAAGTCGTCCACGTACTGGTCGAGCGGAAGATCGGAGAGCCCGTCGGCGTAGTTGGCGAGGAAGTACTCGTCTCCCTCGAGGAACCTCCGAACCCGACGCAGTCGCTCGCCGATGAGCGAACTCGTGCCGGTGTCGACGAAGGTGATCGTCCAGTCGTCGATGTCCGTCCTGAGTAGTTCGACGTCGGCTCCGCCGTTCGACAGGACGAAATCATTCGTACTGCACTCGTCGTACTGCAAGAAGTAGTCCTTGATCTTCTGAGCACCGTGCCCCAGGCACAGAATGAAATCCTTGTGACCGTAGTGGGCGTAGTAGCGCATCAAATGCCACAGGATTGGCCGATCACCCACCTCGACCAGGGGTTTCGGAATCTGGTCCGAATAGTCGCGGAGGCGCATTCCCAGGCCACCGCAGAACAACACAACCTTCATCTGGACTCCTCACTCCTCACGTGGTGCGCACCGTACCCGCTGTCTTTATCGGCGGGGTGACCCGCCAGCTTGATCGGTGACCTGCAATGTGGCCTGTGGTTGGGACCATTCCGATCCGACGGTTGACTAGCAGCGGTGAGTGGGAGCGTGCGGCTGGATGGAGAGGCGAGGACGCTCCGCCCGCTGGTCACGGTTGCTGTGGTGCCGCGCGAGAAGTTCAGTCGTTCACCGAGGAGCCTCCGGTCGCTGCTCGCCAACACCGGCTGTGCGTTTGAACTCGTCTACATTGACGGTGCGAGCCCGCCGAGGATTCGCGACCAGGTCGACGCCCTTCTTGCTGGCGTCCCACACGAGTTGATCCGCGTTGATCGCTACCTGGGGCCGTTCGAGGCAATGAGCATGGCTCTCGAGTCAGCGAAGACGCCGTACCTGGTGCTCGCCGACAACGACATCCACTTCCGCGAGGGCTGGCTCGACGCTCTGGTGGCGTGCGCTCGCGAGCAGGGTGCGGACGTCGTGTCACCGCTCGTGTTGATCGGCGACGAGCACAGTCACACGATCCATGTGGCCGGTGGACTGTCTCACGTCGAGGAGGCCAACGGCGTTCGCCGGATTCGACACAATCAGCACTACGAGCACGTGGATCGTCGTGATGCCGCATTGACTCTTCGGCGCGAACGGACCGAGTTGGTCGAGTCGCATTGCTTCCTCGCTCGCACGGAGACACTGGTCGCGCTCGGAAGGCTCGACCCGACCATCGGCCACGCCGTCAACGTCGACGAACTGTCCATCGGTCTGGCGCGAGTCGGCGCCCACGTATGGTTCGAGCCGAAGGCGGAGGTCGTGTACCTGTTCGAGAAGGGGATGCGGCTCGACCGTCAGGATGTGGCGCTCCTCAACTATGTCTGGTCGGAGGAATGGATCGACAGGGACTTGATGGCGCAGGCACGTCGTCACCGACTCGATCGACCGTCTCGCGAGCGCCGTCGGCAGATTCGGTGGTGGTTGGGTGACCACCGACGTGTCTGGCTGTGGCCCATCGAATCGGGGGCCGCACGCGTCGGATTACGAAGCGGTCGACCCAATGCCTGGACGCTGTGGAAACCCCTCGAGGTGCTGGAGGTCGGAGCGAATCGTCTTGCTCGCGAGGCTGTTGGGTCGGTTCGATTCGCGATGGCGGCGCGTCGCCGCCGCTTCGGGAACCCCGGGAAAGGCTCCCGGGTGCTCACGGGGCACTACATTCGAGCGCCAGGAGGCGGCGCCATGAACGAGTCCCCCGAGTCGGGTCTTCGAAGCGAGTGTGCAACCGTCGTGATCTGTACCAAGGACCGTGGCGACCAGATCGTCGACACGGTGACGAGTGTCCTTGCGAGCGGTCGACAGGATTTCGAGCTGCTGATCATCGACCAGAGCGAGAGCGACGTAACGCAACTCGCACTGCTTCCCTTTCTGGATGATGCGCGGATCAGGTACATCCGGACCCACGACGTTGGCGTCGCCCGTTCCCGATCGCTAGCGCTTCACGAAGCGAACAACGAGTTCGTCCTGAACACAGATGACGATTGTGTGGTCGATCCCTCCTGGATCGACGAGAATCTTCGTGCGTTGAACGACAATCCCCGGGCAGCGATCGTCTTCGGCGACGTGATCGCTCCACCTGATCCATCGAACGGTTACGCCCCTGAGAGCGTCGCCGACACCGACTTCACCGTGCACTCGATCTGGTCGTGGAAGACGACGGATGGCGCCAACGTCGGAATCGGAGCGTCGATGGGGATGCGCCGCTCTGTACTTCTCGACCTGGGCGGATTCGATCATCAGCTCGGGCCTGGTACAAGGTTCCGGAACTCTGAGGACACCGACATGACCCTGCGAACGGTGCTTGGTGGCCATGAAGTTGTTCGGGTCACGGGAGCGCGTGTCGCCCACTACGGCCATCGGTCGCACGAGGACTTCCGCGAACTGACTCGAGCGTCGATGTTCGGATTCGGCGCCGTATGCGGGAAGCTCATCCGGAGGCGGCCAGCGGCAGCGTTGTGGTTCGGATTGGGGGTCGCCTGGCGGATGGTGTTGATTCCGGCTGTGTCCTCTCTTGTCCGGTTGCGTAAGCCCCCAGTGCTCGGCCGCTCGATCTACCTTGCGAAAGGGTTTTGGGTTGGCGTCCGGCTCCCGCTCGATCACGCTAACCACATGCTCTTTGCGTCGATCCCGATCTAGGAGCGATCGCGCTATTGGGCGAAGTGCCCATATTCATCAGCGTGACAATTGGTGCATCGCCCTGGATTGGGCGGCGTAATCAGCGCCTCGGCAAACGGATCGCCGAGAATCGCCTTCCTGTGTCGCTCCACGTGGCGATGTCACCTCGGTCAGTGAGCTGTCGACGCAAGTCTTGACCACCGGCCAATGACGAGCGTGAACCACGGCTGCTATTGTCAACGCAACCAGTTGCACCAGACCCCGGTCCACTGTCACGCTGCGGAGAACCTATGCGAGTGATGAAAACTTGTCGGACCGTCATCGGAGTCTGTGTGTTCGCAGCCGCTCTGGTTCTGGTGCCGTCGGCGATACCCGCGCAAGCTGCGACGGCGGCGTCGGTGAACGTGACGTGGACGTGCTCGAGTAGCCCGTGCCCGTGGGGTTCGCCGATCGGTAACCCTGCACTCGTTTGGCCGGCGTCGATGTCTGCCTTGAGCGGGCGTCTCGGCTATACCACTTCGGCAGCGGTGTACGCACCTGCATCGTCTGCGAATGGCGTAAGCGTTGGGTTGATCTCGGGTTCGGCGACGGTGTATGCGGGGCTTCCGGATGCGACTTCGCATCGGGTTCTGGGTTGGATCAGCGGGCCAGTCGTTCACGATCTCGGGCCTCGCTGCGGGTGAGGTCGTCAGTGTTCAAAGTAGCGGTCAGTTCACCTACACCACGACGACTCAGCCTGCGACCACGACGACTCAGCCTGCGACCACGACGACTCAGCCTGCGACCACGACGACTCAGCCTGCGACCACGACGACTCAGCCTGCGACCACGACGACTCAGCCTGCGACCACGACGACTCAGCCTGCGACCACGACGACTCAGCCTGCGACCACGACGACTCAGCCTGCGACCACGACGACTCAGCCTGCGACCACGACGGCTCAGCCTGCGACCACGACGACTCAGCCTGCGACCACGACGACTCAGCCTGCGACCACGACGACTCAGCCTGCGACCACGACGACTCAGCCTGCGACCACGACGACTCAGCCTGCGACCACGACGACTCAGCCTGCGACCACGACATCTGGGCCGGGAACTGGGCCGGCGGCGTCGGTGAACGTGACGTGGACGTGCTCGAGTAGCCCGTGCCCGTGGGGTTCGCCGATCGGTAACCCTGCACTCGTTTGGCCGGCGTCGATGTCTGCCTTGAGCGGGCGTCTCGGCTATACCACTTCGGCAGCGGTGTACGCACCTGCATCGTCTGCGAATGGCGTAAGCGTTGGGTTGATCTCGGGTTCGGCGACGGTGTATGCGGGGCTTCCGGATGCGACTTCGCATCGGGTTCTGGGTTGGATCAGCGCGGGCCAGTCGTTCACGATCTCGGGCCTCGCTGCGGGTGAGGTCGTCAGTGTTCAAAGTAGCGGTCAGTTCACCTACACCACGACGACTCAGCCTGCGACCACGACGACTCAGCCTGCGACCACGACGACTCAGCCTGCGACCACGACGACTCAGCCTGCGACCACGACGACTCAGCCTGCGACCACGACGACTCAGCCTGCGACCACGACGACTCAGCCTGCGACCACGACGACTCAGCCTGCGACCACGACGACTCAGCCGTCTACCACGACGACTCAGCCGTCTACCACGACGTCTGGGCCGGGAACTGGGCCGGCGGCGTCGGTGAACGTGACGTGGACGTGCTCGAGTAGCCCGTGCCCGTGGGGTTCGCCGATCGGTAACCCTGCACTCGTTTGGCCGGCGTCGATGTCTGCCTTGAGCGGGCGTCTCGGCTATACCACTTCGGCAGCGGTGTACGCACCTGCATCGTCTGCGAATGGCGTAAGCGTTGGGTTGATCTCGGGTTCGGCGACGGTGTATGCGGGGCTTCCGGATGCGACTTCGCATCGGGTTCTGGGTTGGATCAGGCGGGCCAGTCGTTCACGATCTCGGGCCTCGCTGCGGGTGAGGTCGTCAGTGTTCAAAGTAGCGGTCAGTTCACCTACACCACGACGACCCAGTCGTCTACCACGACGACTCAGCCTGCGACCACCACGACAGTCGCGTCATGCACCGACCCGTTGGCGTGCGATCCGGTCAGGTCAGTGAAGGCCTATTGGAGATGCAATATCCCGGGGTGTACCTCAAGTGATTGGGTAGGGGCAGTTGTCGACTGGCCCTCATGGGCTGCGTACTCAACGAACAATCGCTCCGGAGTGAACTCACGGACTGTGTACTCCGAGAGCGGAAACTTGTTACATCCATACATGGGTGCATGGGCGAACGGTTGTACGGTGACGGCGACGGCCGGGCAGGTGCTCATCATCGAATGGCAGCGAGGGACTGACGTCTGGAGGGAGATTTGGCTCAGGGAAGGGCAGTCCCACGTAATCTCGCTCACCGGCCCCGAGGATGGCGCCATGATCGAGGCCGAGGACAACTCCCCCGGCTTCAGTGCGACGTTGACGAATTGCATCCCGCGGGAACTGCCGACTTGAAGTAGAGCGGGGAACGTCTCCGGGAGCACTGAAATCACCTGAGCTAGCCGGAAACTGATCGACGTCTGCTGACGAACGACGGGCAACTCCTAGAAGGCGACCATGAGCGGAATCGAACATCGCGGCAATGCGAGTACCATCAGTGTGAAGACAGAGCGGGACGACTGTCTCCCTTACGGTGAATCGCATCCACTTATCAGTATTGGATTACCTGTCTACAATGGTGCCCGTTACCTGGCGGAGGCAATAGATTCTATATTGTCACAGACCTTCCCGAACTTGGAGCTTCTTATCTGTGACAACGCTTCAACGGATGGAACGCCCGAGATCATTGCGAGGTATGCAGCGAAGGATCCGCGGATCCGGACGATCAGACACGCGACGAATATTGGTGGGGCAAACAACGAGAATTTCACCGTCGAACTGGCTAGAGGGAAGTACTTCCGTCTAGCGGCTCATGATGATGTACTTCATCCGGCACTGTTGGAGCGCTGTCTCGAGGTGTTGGAATCAGACCCAGAAACAGTTCTTGTCTACCCCTGGACTCTCTTCATCGACGAGGAGGGCAAGGTCATCAGCAGTTCTACGTCGTTCCGCGGCACAGCCGCTGGCCCAGTCGGACGTCTGTGGCAGCTCTGCTTCCGCAACCATACGTGCGAGATGGCCTATGGGCTTGCGCGAACGAAGGTTCTAAAGAATTCCTCACTGCAACAGAACTATACGGATTCAGATCGGGTGTGGATTTCTGAGCTGGCCCTCGCTGGTCCCTTTGCGGTCGTACCTGAGTTCTTGTTTCGGCGGCGCTACCACGAAATGAACAAGATCATCGATACGCGTGCGAGGATGTCCTGGTTCAATCCGACTGAGATTGGACGTATCCGTTTCCCCAACTGGTTGGCACTTCGCGGCTATCTCGAATTAACGTGTCTTCCGAACTTGTCGACCCTGCAACGCGTCGGCACGGTCTCGGTCGTTGCGGCCTGGTCATTGAGATACTTGACGAAACTCATCAAAGACGTAGTGGTGGCCGTGGCGTGGAGTCTTGGGAGGCGCCCGGAGCCCGGAGGGATCGCTTACAACTGGACGCTGAGGACGGAACGGGCGACGGATGACCGAGATTAGGCGGCAGCGCGTTGGGTTTCTGGGTCTATTCGGTGGCGGCAATTTTGGTAACGAAGCGTCACTGATTGTCGCGCTTCGCTACCTCAATACTTTCTGTCCTGAAGCAGAGCCGGTTGTGTTCTGCACTCTCCCTGGGCAGGCTCAGAGAGCCTATGGAATCGATGCGAGCCCGATTCGGCCTGACGCACGTGTGAGCCAGAATCGTACGGGCGTCCTGCGTCGGTTCCGTCGTTTACTGGCCGAGCCGCTCGTTTGGTTGGATACCGATCGTCTGGTGCGTTCTGTCGACGTGGTTTTGGTCCCGGGAACTGGAATACTTGATGACTTTGGATTCCGACCGTATGAATTGCCGTACGATTTGGCGCGATGGTCTCTGTTAGCGCGTTTCCGGCGTCGACCGATGTTGCTCGTCGGCATTGGCGCTGGGCCTTCTTCCAGCGCCTGGAGTTCCGCGATGTTCGCCGTCGTGGCATCGCTGGCATCGTATATCTCGTGTCGTGATCAGGCCTCCTCTGACTTCATAGCGCGGCTGACATTTCGCCGGAGACGTCCGCTTGTCGTGCCGGACATTGTCTTTTCGCTGGGGGTGGATCGCCCGCTGGGCGATCAACAGGTGGCCAGCGCCGCGGCGTCCCCGTCGCTTGCAGATCCTGCTCCGCGCCCCACGATATGTGTCGGGTTAATGGACTACCACGGTTGGAGCGATGACATTCGGGGTGGCGAATCGGAGCATCGTCAGTACGTGGACGCGCTGACCAGACTTCTGCAGTCGCTCGATCGGAGCGGCTACGGGGTCGACTTCGTAATCGGCGAGGAAGGCGATGAGAGCGTACTATCGGAGGTTTCCTCCCGACTAAGTCTCGACTCTGACTCTGGGTCCAGAGTCAATTTTGCCTCAAATCATTCTCGATCGATCGGTGATGTGATCGACGTCATGTTGCGCGCAGACGTTGCTGTGGTTACACGATATCACAACGTTGTCGCGTCAGTTCTAGCCTGCTGTCCGGTGGTCTCGATTGGATATGCGGCAAAGAACAGTGAGCTGCTGAGTTCGGTCGGGCTTGATCCGTGTGGTTTGGATATCTCTGACTTCGATGTTGAGCGTGTACTCGAATTGATCGACGATCTCTTGAACGATCAAGAACACCTTCGCGACACATTGTGCTGTTCGCGGGCGCTCCTCGTCGCGAGCGCAGATGAAGAGATGCGTCGCGTAGTCGATCTGAGATCGCGCGATGAACGGAGCGGGTCAATCGCACCGAAAGATGCGTCCAGCGAAGGCTCACGGGTCAGAATGACCACCCAAGGGAAGCGCGTTCTACTGGTTTCGACGACTAATGTGGTCGGAGGCACCGAAAGGATTGTGCTATCTCTAGCGAGCCTTCTTCAATCTGAGGGCTGGGAAACGATTACGGCGTTCCCATCCGAGTTTGTCCGCACTGACTTCCGTGAATGGGTTAGTCGCTATGCCGTTGACGTGAGGTTTGAGCAGGATGTGCCGCATTGGATGCGCCGCCGGCGTCTCCGTGAACTTCTCGCTTTCCGGAGGTTTATCGACCGAATCGAACCAGATGTCGTGAACATCCACTATGGAGGCGACTGGATATCGGTGTGGGACGCCGTTGCCGTACGGAGCACGCGTCGTAACCTCGTCGCGTCTCCTCACCACATCTCTGACGATCGCACGCGAGCAAGAGCAACAATGACTCGACTAGCTTCTTTGCTCAGCGACCGGATCGTTGTCACGACTCCGATCATGGCAGAGCGACTAGCAAGCTCTGGAGTAGCGGGTCAAAAGATTCAGGTAGTATTCAATGGGGTTGCGCCAGTTTCGGCGCCCCATATCAGATCCGTTGAGCGTGATCGATTCGGGTTTGATGACGATGCATTTGTGGTGTCGTCGGTTGGTCGAGTTGAGGCGTCCAAGGGTTTTGACGACCTTCTTGAAGCCTTGGCGCTCGTACCCGACAATGGGCGACTGAGGCTCTTGGTTGCGGGCGATGGCAGCGAGCTCGAGTGCCTCCGAGGCCGAGCCGCAGAACTGCTGAGTGATAGAGCACGGTTCCTTGGGAGGGTTCCCGATGTCAACGCTGTCTACGCCGCCAGCGATCTTTTTGTGCTCGCGTTCCTCACGAGGAGGGTTTCGGACTTGTCTTCGTCGAGGCTGCATTTCATGGAGTCCCAAGCGTCGGGACCAGAGTAGGTGGGGTTCCGTTCGCGATCGAACACGGGGTAACTGGACTCCTGGTCCCGGATAGGGATGTGCAGTCTCTAGCCAATGCTGTAACTCGGATGCTCCACGACGAAACAGCACGGCGATCGATGGGCGAAGCGGCGCGTGAACGTGCGCAGCTGGATTTCTCTGACGAGAAGATGTCACATCAGTACGCCGAAATCCTCGGTGCAGTTGCGGGGAGTTGATCATGCGTCTTTGATGATGACGAGAAGTGGCGGGATGCGGTCCCTCAATCGGCGAGGAGCCGCCATTTACGGGATTCTCGACAAGCAGACGTAATTGAGCGGTGAACGAGGATTGGGATCGTTGGTGGCACGACGTGAGTACGGCCGTCCGTAGGGATCCGAGACTCACAGGTGCATTCAAAGGAGCGTGGGGTGGGCGGCGATGACAGATGACATTGAACGGCGTTTCTGGAACAACTGGAACACACAAAACCGCGAAGTAATCCAAGACGAAGCGCCAATACGCCAGGCACAGGTCATCTTGGATTGGATCGGAGAGCAGAGAGACCTGACGATTCTGGACGCTGGATGTGGCACCGGGTGGTTGTGTGAGCGCCTGGTTTCCTACGGGCGTGTCGTCGGGACGGATCTTGCCGACGAAGTGATCGACCGTGCTCAGCACCGGGTTCCGGCAGGCCGATTCGTGGCGGGCGACATCATGACGATCGACGTGGGGGAGAAGTTCGACCTGGTCTGTTCGCTCGAGGTCCTCTCCCACGTCGAGAATCAACGCGCATTTCTCGAGCGGCTGCACTCCTTCTTAATCCCGGGCGGACGGCTTTTCTTGGCCACTCAGAATCGTCCCAGTTCTCCAGCGCTTCAACCACGTCCCCCCGCCGGGACCTGGCCAGCGTCGTCACTGGGTCGATCGGCGAGAGCTTCGTCTACTGCTCACGCAGGCGGGATTCCAGGTCGACGAGATGCGAGTCGTCTCGCCTCGGTCTGATCACGGGATCATGCGGCGAATCGTCAAGTTCGCCGAGTTGATCCACTGCTCGGCCGTCTTGGAGCGACTCGGGTCTTGGCTGGACGATCATGGCTGCCGCAACGCGTCCTGATGTCGACGGCGCACCGTCGTGACGTATCTCAGTCGTCGACGTGGACGGTGAGAATCCAGTCGGTGTCGGACGACGAGTTCTTCCCGGGATGCTCGACGACCGAGCGTGCTCCCGTCGACGATCGAGCCACGCCGGCGGTGTGGGACACCGCTCGTCGGGTCGAACCATTCGACCGTGAATGGTGCCTGATGATCGCCCGAGGTCGATCTCGACGGAGCGTTCCTGGGTACGTAGGCGACGATGTCGGTCGAGGTCAGCGGTGTCGCCGCGGCAACGATGTAGGCGTGTCGCCGAACTCGGCCGGGTTCACCACGACCGTGCCACCGGTCGGGGATGAATAGGTGCCACGGGAGCGACTCGAAGAATGCGCCAGCGATCGAGAACTGACGAGCCCCCTCGGATGGAGCGCGATCCTCCCACCCGTTTTCGAACTGCCAGATCGGGCCGTTGCCGAAGACGCTGCCGATCGCGCCGGTCAACACCGCTTCGTACGCCTGCGATCGAAGTCGCTGGTCCGGTATTGTCGAACACGTCGTCCTCGTACTGGCTCTCGATGACGAGGTGGGGCAGGTCGGCGATCTCGGTCGTCTGCTGAGCTCTTCACGTACACCGGTCCGTAGGTGTACGTCGTATTGAGGTCGAGCCAGTCGACATCGACATCGATTGCCGACGTCTCAGGTGACCAGTGGGCGGTGTGCAACTGGCGTGCACCGCCCTCGATGATCCCGTTGCGAACTGCCTCGACGAGATCCAGATCGTCGTTCGGTGGAGTGAAGTCGCCTCCGTGGACCCAGATGATGTTGTCGAGGTCGGCGAACCGCTCACCGACGAATCGACCGTATTGCCGGAGCGCCTCCGGGCCGGCGGAGACCATCGACTGGTACCAGCCTTCGTCGCCGCCCTCGTAGCCGAGGTAAGCCGGGGCGAGCAGTACGAGGAATCCCATCGAAGCTGCTCGCTTGAGCGCATCGTGATGCAGCGTCGAAGTACGCCGGGATTGGGACGTGAGAAGTCGCCGTCACCCAGCAGTGGCTCGTCGCCGAAGGCGTTGCGTGGCGGATCCTCGAGAAGTCGATGCTCGACCAGGTTGACGAGCAGCGTGTTGAAGCCCTGGCGCCTGCCGCTCGGTCAGGTAGGTCGTCGGTCTGTTCGAGCATCGAGCTGAACCAGCATGGACCACGCCGCATCGCCGACGACGAGGAACGGTTCGCCTTCGTCGATCGACCAGCGACGTCGCCGTCCTCGGACGGGACCAAGGGGAACGTCGGCGCTTGTCCGGGACCCGGTGGCCACGTCGGGAAGCAGTGTGCTTGCTGATCGTGAAGTCCCCAGCTCGGTTCCCGCGAGCGAGGCGGTCATGGCGAACTCGCGCTCGTCGCGTCGACGGCTGGTTGCTGGCCGACACCTTCGGGACGCCTCATCGGCGGCGCAACCGCCGAGCAGAGTCGTTGTGATGACGGCCAACGCACCGCTGGAGCGTTGGCGTCAACCGGCGTTCGTCGCGTCCTGTCTGCTCAGCGAACCCACCGTTCTCGATCGTGCGGGGAGTAAGAACCTGATCGTATCCTTCCGGCATGAGGCGGACATGCATGAACTTCGACGAAGACGCAACGAGGCAGGCGCGCGACTCGGCCGATCTGGTGCCTGGCGGCGGCGCACACGTACGCGAAGGGACCCGATCAGTTCCCGCTGCTTTCGCCGCAGGTGCTTGCGCGGGGACGGGGGTGCCACGTCTGGGACCTCGACGGCAACGAGTTCATCGAGTACGGCATGGGGCTGCGTGTCGGTCGGTCTGGGCCACGCCTATCCCGCCGGTGGTCGAGGCGCGTGCGCGAGTCGCTCGACCTCGGTACGAACTTCACCCGGCCGTCGATCACGGAGCTGGAGTGCGCCGAACGATTTCTCGAGTTGATCGACAGCGCCGACATGGTGAAGTTCACCAAGGACGGCTCGACCGCC
The DNA here is from genome assembly GCA_963828415.1 of Ilumatobacteraceae bacterium. Classification (GTDB taxonomy): domain Bacteria; phylum Actinomycetota; class Acidimicrobiia; order Acidimicrobiales; family Ilumatobacteraceae; genus Sva-07. Next base: position 8,193 of record CAWHEI010000003.1, on the reverse strand, counting down.
ACGACCGGCGCGCTGAAGATCGCGCGCAAGGCGACCGGTCGCGACATGGTGGCCGTGTGCGCCGATCATCCGTTCTTCTCGTACGACGACTGGTTCATGTCGACGACCACGGCCGATGGTGGCATGTCCGCCGTCGAGCGGGAACTGACGGCCTCGTTCGCGTACAACGACCTCGGATCGCCTGCGAGCGGCTGTTCGAGCGCACCCGGAACGGATTGCGGCGGTCTTCCTCGAACCGGCGCGGACCGACGACGCCGGTGCCGGGCTTCCTGGAGGGCGTGCGGTCGCTGTGCGACGCGCACGGCGCCGTGCTGGTCTTCGACGAGATGATCACCGGCTTCCGATACGCACCTGCACGGCGCGCAGCAGCTGTACGGCGTGACGCCCGATCTCTCGACCTTCGGAAAGGCACTGGCGAACGGATTCTCGGTCTCGGCGCTGGCCGGGCGGCGGTGATCTCATGATGCTGGGGAGTCGCGACTCGCGACGACGACGACGTGTTCCTGCTGTCGACCACGCACGGCGCCGAGACGCCCGGGCTCGCCGCGGCGATCGCGACCATGGACGTGTACCGACCGCAGCCCGTCATCGAGCACCTCTATCGCCAGGGTCGAGCGCCTCGCGGCGGACTGCGGACGCGTCGCCGCACGCCACGGGCTGTCGGAGCACGTGTTCCCGGTCGGGTTCGCCGTGCAATCTCCTGTTCGCCACCCGCGGACCCGACGGTGAGCCGTCGCAGAGCTTTCGCACGCTCTTCCTGCAGGAGACGATTCGGCGGGGTGTGCTGATGCCGTCGCTCGTCGTCAGCTACTCGCACTCCGACGACGACATCGATCGCACGCTCGAGGCGATCGACGGGGCGCTCGGTGTGTACGCCCAGGCCATGAACGACGGCGTCGAGTCGTTCCTGGTCGGGCCGCCCTCGCGTCCGGTGTTCGAGCGTCGCTGGCACTGACTCGGTCGGCGACCGGGTCGACCTCGCGCAGCAGGCCGTGCTGCTGCGAGGAGTCGGCGCCGTCGTCGACGATCGAGTCGAAGTCGCATGCCCGAGCGTTCGGCGATGTCGAGGAGGTCGTGGCGCGCCGTCCGACTGGTTGAGCACCCAGAGCATGGCGAGCTGGGCATCGGGAATCGTCGTGCCGCCCAGGGCGTGGTAGAGCCCGCGTGAGCCGAGCTGCGGCTCCCCGAAGGTTCGATGTTGACGTAGCGTCCGGTTGCGGTCGACGACGCCGAGGATCTCGTTCAAGCACGTCGAAGGACTCGACGAGTCGATCCGCGCGACACGAACGCCAGATCGTCGGCTGACGTGTGGTACTCCGGGAACTCTGCCGTGCCGGCCGCGCATCAGGGAGCCGACCGGCGCACGGAAGCCGGGGGAGTTGTACTGGCGCTCGTCGTAGCCGTACGGGAAGAAGTCGACGACCCGGAGCCGACATCGCTGGCGCTGACGACGTGCTCGGCCGCTCGGTCGATCGGTGTGTCACCGCGCTCGGTGCGCTTGTAGGTGAATGGGTGGGTGTCGCCGAGGCAGGTCAGCGTCAGTCCGGCGCGAATCCGCCCGACGCTGCGTCGCGGTGCCCGCGCGAGCCACGTGATGGCGCCGATGGTGCCCGGGGCGAAGACGAACCGGTACGTGTGGCGAGGCGGCCGACCCGACAGCGGCTCTGGCCAGGAGGGTCGCGATCGAGATGCCGCTGAGGTTGTCGTTGCAGAGCGACGGGTGGCAGACGTGCGTCGAGACCAGGACCTCGTCTTCGTCTCGGCCCGGCACGACGAACTCGCCGTAGGTGAGCGAACCCGGCGTCGAGCGTCGAGTCGATCATCACCTCGTAGTCACCGTCCGTGAGCCGATCGAGCTGGTTCTGGCTCAGGCAGAACCCCCAGTCCTCGGCGTAGTACGACGTGCGATACGGGAACCAGGTCGGGACGGTCGGGGAGGGTGTGCAGGTGCGGGCGGAGCTCGCTCGAGCGTCATCGTGCGACGAACGGGCACGCTGTAGTTGACGACGTGGAGGTTCGATGCCCGGAAGTCGATGACCCGTTCGCCCGCGCGTCCTTCACGTACGCGTCCCGAATGTTCCATTCGGGCGGGACGACCCAGTCGAGCACGGCGGTGCCCGACGGGACCTCGGTGACCTCGATCGGGATGTGCTCGACCGATGATCGACGAGCGTCTCGCGGACTCCGTCACCCGTGATGCTCCTGCAGATCGGATACAGCCGCTCGATCAGGTCGAGCAGTTGACCGCCCAGGTCGTCCGGTCGTTCGACGAAGCCGGTCATCATCGAGCCCGCGTATGTCGCCAGGTCGAACGACGTGGCGTCGAGGTCGCGGGTAGCCGGCGTCGGCTTCGGACATCACCTCGGGTGAGCCCGGCCACTCGATCGCCAACATCGGGTCGTCCCATCTCAGTCCCCGTGCTGCTTCAGGACGATAGATGGCGCCCATGTGGTAGTAGACGTCGGTGTCGTCCTCGAGTGTCAGGAACCCGTGCGCGAAGCCTTCGGCACGAACAGCGCGGTCCCGTTGATCGGCGGACAGCTCCAGACCGAATGAGTGGAACCGGGTCGACGACTCCGTTCGCAGGTCGACGACGACATCGTGGATTGCGCCACGTACGCACCTGACGATCTTCGACTCGCCATGTGGTGATGCATTGAAATGCATGCCGCGTAACGTGCCTGTCCGGCGGTTGGAGGACAGGTTGCACTGGGGGTACTCGGTCGGCAAGCCCCGATCAGCGAATCTCGCGCACGCAGAATGTCCTTGCGAACGATCCTCGGTCATCATGGTGCCGCTCGAGGTCGATCACGACGACTCCCTCAAGGCCCGTCTCCGTAAAGCGCATCGAAACATGGTAGACGGGCTGGCTCCGAGCAACCCCGGTGTGTGACGTTGACGGCTGAATCTTGAACGTTCCTGCACAGCCGCATCCTTGTCGGTCCCTCCGGCCTTCGGTACGGTGCTGCGCCATGAACTCGTTCCCTTGTCGATTCTGCGGAACGCAACTGCAGACATCGCGTTGTCGACCTGGGAATGCACCCGCTCTGCGAGAGCTTCTTGCAGGCCGATCAGGTCGACACGATGGAGCCGTTCTACCCGCTGCATGCGTGGGTCTGCCACGAGTGCTTCCTCGTGCAGATCAACGACTACGTCACGGCCGACCACATCTTCGACGAGTATGCGTACTTCTCGTCGTTCTCCTCGTCGTGGTTGCAGCACGCGAGCGACTACGTGGCCGCCATGACGGAGCGTCTTGCTCTCCACGAGGACAGCTTCGTCGTCGAGCTCGCGAGCAACGACGGCTATCTCCTGCAGTACTTCGTAGAGCGGGGGATCCCGTGTCTCGGCATCGAACCGGCGAAGAACGTGGCACAAGCGGCGATCGACAAGGGTGTTCCCACCGACGTCTCGTACTTCGGGGTGGACAAGGCGAAGGAGATGGTTGCCGAAGGTCGGATGGCCGATCTCGTGTGCGGCGCCAACGTGCTCGCGCAGGTGCCCGACCTGAACGACTTCGTGGCCGGGATCCCGTTGATCCTTAAGCCCGGCGGCACTGTCACCATCGAGTTCCCGCACGTGATGAAGACCATCGAGGAGAACCAGTTCGACCAGATCTACCACGAGCACTTCTGCTACTTCGGGCTGATCAGCGCCGAGGCCGTGTTCGCCGGTCACGGGCATGACGATCTTCGACGTCGAGGAGTTGTGGACGCACGGCGGCTCGCTGCGCATTCACGCCCGTCACACCGCCGACGAGTCCCGGCCCGTGACCGATCGTGGTCCACGACCTGCGTGCCCGCGAGGAGGCAGCGGGATATCCGCGACGTCGCGATGTATGCGCGGTTCGAGGAGCGGGTGCGCGAGACGAAGCGCAAGCTCCTCGAACTGCTCATCCAGGCGAAACGCGACGGCAAGACCGTGGTCGGGTACGGAGCACCGGGTAAGGGCAACACGATGCTCAACTACTGCGGGATCCGGCAGGACTTCATCGACTTCACGGTCGACCGGAATCCGTACAAGCACGGCCGCTACCTGCCAGGAACCCACATCCCGATCTACCCGCCGGAGAAGATCGACGAGGTGCAGCCGGACTTCATCCTGATCCTGCCGTGGAACTTCAAGGACGAGATCCTCGAACAGTTGGCCCACGCACGCGATTGGGGAGCGAAGTTCATCGTGCCGATCCCGGAAGCGACGGTGCTCTGAGTGCTCCCGTTGGTGCTCGGCGCCGACCTCGATCGACCGTTGTCGATCTTGTGCCTCGGTGCGCACAGCGACGACATCGAGATCGGCGTCGGTGGAACGCTCATGCGCCTGGTTCGGGAACGTCCCGAGACCAGGGTGCGCTGGGTCGTGTTCTCCGCCGACGAAGCTCGCGAGGCCGAGACCCGTGCCAGCGCAGCGGATTTCCTGGCGAGCTCGGCGGGTGCCGAGGTGATCGTGCACCGGTTCCGGGAGAGTCACTTCCCGTTCATCGGCAGTCGAGATCAAGGACGCCTTCGAGCCGCTCAAGGAGTGGTCGCCGGACGTGGTGTTCACCCATCGTCGTGACGACGAGCATCAGGACCACCGCACGCATCGGCGAACTCACCTGGAACACGTTCCGAGACCACCTCATCGCTCGAGTACGAGATCCCGAAGTACGAAGGCGACCTCGGGTCACCCGAACCTCTTCGTTCCGCTCCCCGAGCCGTCCGCCGAACGCAAGATCGAACTCCTGATGGAGCACTTCGGAACGCAACGCAGCAAGCGCTGGTTCAAGCCGGAGACGTTCCGGGCAATGATGGCAGCTTCGCGCCATCGAGTGCAACGCCGTCGACGGTCTCGCCGAAGCGTTCCACGTCCGCAAAATGGTCCTGTGAGCACCGGATGACGGGAGACGCCGAAATGCGCCGGCCGAGAGTTGGCATCTTCGGGCTCTTCGGGGTGACGAACATCGGCAACGAGGCCTCGCTCGCATCGGCGTTGCGCTTCTTGGAGCGGAGTCGGCCCGCGGTCGAGGTCGTCGTCGTCTGTGCTCGGCCCGACGTCGTCGCGGAGCAGCACGGGGTGAGCGCAGTTCCGATCTCCATGGCCGGGCGCATACCTAGCCTTCCGCACACGCCGAGATTCGTTCGACTTCTTCTACGGCCCGCGCTGAGCTCGCTCGTTGGTGGTCGGCCTACTGTTTCGTCAGGTCGCTCGACGCGATCGTCATTCCGGGTACGGGCATTCTCGACGACTTCGGCGAGGCTCCACATGGGATGCCGTACGACCTCTTTCGATGGAGTGTCGCGGCAAGGCTCGCCGGAAGACGTCTGTCGATGCTCAGCGTGGGGGCAGGCCCGATCGATCGACCGCTCAGCCGTTGGCTCATCGCGCGGGCAGTCGAGTCCGCCGGCACCGTGACCTACCGTGATGAGGTCTCCCGGTCGTTCATGGCAGGACTCGGTGTCGGCACGTCAGCGGACGCTGTCCGTCCCGACGTGGCCTTCGCTCTCGAACGTCCTGCCTGGCGAGCTCCGCAACGCAATGAGCCCCTGAGAGTCGGATTGGGTCTCATGGCCTATTACGGCTGGACGAATGACCCAAATCTCGGCGCGAACACGTTCGACAGCTACATCGAGTCGATGGCTACGATAGCGGACCGTTTGCTGGCGGACGGTTGCCGTCTTCGTCTGCTCGTCGGTGAGTCGAGCGATCACGTTGCAGTTGATCGGCTGCTCGCCGATCTTCGTCGGCGAGGTCGCGAGTTCTCGGCGACCTCGCTGGCCGCAGAGACGATTCGGGACTTCGACGATCTCCTCAACGAGATCTCGCAATGCGACGCCGTCGTCGGCACACGGTTCCACAACGTGGTGGCCGCGCTCGATGATGTCACGACCGACGGTCTCGATCGGCTATGCCGAGAAGAACCGGGAAGTGATGACGAACTTCGGGCTCGGGCAGTACTGTCACCATGTGGAGGACATATGTCCGGGGAGTGTCGTCGAGGACGTCGCGGCGGCAGTTGCATCACGGTCCGAGAAACTCGCGCCACGACTCCACCAGACGAACGAGCGATACATTCGAGCCATCGAGGTGCAGTACAGCGACGAATTCAGCGGAGCGCAGCTGGCAACCCCTACCGGCACAACGGCCACCTGACATGGCGGGAGAGTACGAAACATGAGGATTCTGGTCACTGGTCACCTGGGTTACATCGGAGCGGAGATGGTTCCGGAGCTACTCGACCACGGGTACGAGGTCGTCGGTCTGGACAGTGGCTTCTACGACGGGTGCGACTTCGCGGTCGCCCCGGTCGATGTCGAGGAGATCAGGGTCGATCTCCGCGACGTCACTGCCGGACTTCTGGAGGGCTTCGACGCCGTGATCCACCTCGGGGCGTTATCGAATGATCCGCTCGGTGACATCAATCCGAACCTCACCTATGACATGAACCTGCATGCATCGGTCAGGCTCGCCGAGTCCGCGAAGTTGGCTGGGGTGAGGCGATTCCTCTTCTCGTCGTCTTGCAGCCTGTACGGAGCAGGGGGCAGCGGGCGAACTCGACGAGAACGCTCCGTTTCAATCCGGTGACGCCCTACGGTGAGTCGAAGGTTCGGGCCGAACAAGCGATCTCCGAGCTGGCGGATTCGACGTTTTCGCCAACGTATCTTCGCAACGCGACGGCCTACGGTGTCTCGCGCCAAATTGCGCGCCGACATCGTGGTGAACAATCTGGTGGGGCATGCCGTGACCACCGGCAAGGTGTTGCTGCAGAGCGATGGCACGCCGTGGCGACCGCTCGTGCACATCCGCGACATCATCCATGCGTTCGAGGTGTGCCTCGAAGCCTCGGTCGACCTCGTTCACGATCAGGCATTCAACGTCGGGCGGACCGGCGAGAACTACCAGATCCGCGACGTTGCCAACCTGGTGGCGGAGATCGTCCCCGATTGCGAAGTGGCGTTCGCGAGCGGTGCCGGTGCCGATAGCCGGGACTATCGGGTCGACTTCGGAAAGATCGAGCAGCAGCTCGAGTACCGACCGACATGGACGCTGCGGGCCGGGATCGAGGAGCTCTACCGCGCCTATGTCGCCGCCGCACTGGACGACGAGGCCTGGACCGGGTCCCGCTACTACCGTCTCAAGACAATCCGGTCGTTGCTCGACCGGCAGTTGCTCGACGAGGAACTGCGCTGGACGTAGGGGTGTTCGGGTCGCTCTAACGCCTCGATCCCGGACGGACGACATCGCATGACGAAGCACGACGGGTTCGAATGGATGATCTCCACTTTGAGGCCGACACGGACGACGAACTCTGTCGACGTCGGGCGGGCGTCCATCAGTCGTAACATCGCTGCACTGCTCACGTCGCAGTTGGTGACGTGGTCGCTTGCGACGATCCTGTCGATCATGCAACCCCGACTCCTGGGGCCAGAGTCCCAGGGCAACTGTCGTCTTGCGTTCTCCCTCTGGACGGTTGCGAGCGTGGTCATCGGCCTGGGGACATCGTTGTTCCTCACGCTCGAGGTTTCCCGCACGATCGGAGATCCGGACTGACTCTGCTGGGTCCGGTGTTGATGATCCGGGCGCTGGCGTTCGTCGGCACGAGCGTGGTGGTCGCCGGATTCGTCGTCGCCGACGACTCCGGCGCCGAGTTTGCGCAGATCATGGTCCTGTACGGGGTGATGATCTTCCTCGGCCGGCGTGAACGACGCGATCTCGGCCGCATTCGTCGGACTCGAGCGGATGGCCGTGTTGGCGAAGGCGAACGTCATCGCTCGCGTAGTCGGAACGATCGCTGCCGTGGCGGTCTTGTTGGCAGGGGGCGACGCCGTGAGCGTGGTGGCCGTCGGAGCAGCACGTCCAACATGCTCGCACTCGGCTTGCTGGTTGCGCGCTGCGCCCGGTCACCACTGTTCGGTTTCGAGGCTGGCGTGCGAGGAGCAGGGCGATCGTACGCGCCAGTCTTGGCTTCCTCGTCGCCGGCGTGGTCCTCACTTTGTATCAGCAGGTCGACACTGTCGTGATGTCCTTGCTCGTCAACCGGGAGGCGCTCGGATGGTATGGCACGGCCGATACGCTGTTCGGGTCGCTGCTCTTCATTCCGACGATCGTGATGGCGTCGGTGTTTCCCGTTCTCGGCCGCTTTCACCAGGACGATCCGAACGCGATTCCTCCGCTGGTGAAGCGCACGGCGCGTCAGACCTGTTGCTGGTCACCGTT
>CAWHEI010000002.1:0-200534 GCA_963828415.1 Ilumatobacteraceae bacterium | reverse complement strand
GAGCGGATGACGGGAATCGAACCCGCGTTCTCAGCTTGGGAAGCTGATGTTCTACCATTGAACTACATCCGCAAGAGGCGCCCACATTAGCGGGCACCCGTGTTCGGCGCCGAACGTCAGGCGCCGCGAGCGTCGATGGCGGCTTGGTCGTAGGGCTCGATCATGATGCATTCACCGGGGCATTCCTCGGCAGCGTCGACGGCGGTGTCGATCAGCGAGTCGGGAATGCGGGCAACGCCGCGGCCCATGTCGGGTCCGTGGCCGGCTCCGTCGACGCCGTCGAACACGATGGTCGAACCGAAATGGGAGGCCTCCTCCTTGACGACCCACAAGCCGTCGTCACGGCCGACGAAGACGTCGGGACAGATCTCCGAACAGATGCCGTCACCGGTGCACAGGTCCTGGTCGATCCACACCATCAGTGCTGTCGCTGCCATGTCTCAGAGTCCTTTCATGGGGGTTTGTTCCCCAAGGTTCTATCCCGTCCGGCCTCGGAACTCACCCGCCCGGCCCGGGAACGACCTTTGCGTTGCGGTTCGGGTGACCCGTCTCCGCACACGCAAGAACGCGGCACGCACGCGAGATCCGCAGATCTGCAGATCTGCGGATCGCTTGGTGAAACAGCCTGACAGGAACCGGGTCGAGATGACTGAAACCGATCGGACGGGGTAAAGGCCATCTACTCATCGGGCGCCTTCCCAGATCTGGAGTCACATGCGACAGTCCCGCCAATCATCCAAACCCTTCGGTTTCCAGAGACTGGACCCCCTCCACCGTCACTGGTCGACGGTCCACCGCTCCGCGACGCCACTGCGACTACCGGCAATCCCCACACTGGTGGTGGCGCCGCACCCCGACGACGAGGTGTTGATGGCCGGCGGTCTGATCGCCACCCAACGGACTCGCGACGTCGAGGTGCACGTCCTGGCCGTGACGGACGGCGAAGCTGCCTACGACGCCGCCGACACGTCGCTCGTCGCGTCGCGGCGACGCTCGGAACAGCTCGCCGCACTCGGCGAGCTGGGCGTGCCACCCGACGCCGTCACACGACTCGGCCTGCCCGATGGCCGGGTCGCCGATCACCTCGACGAGGTCACGGACGCGGTGGGAGCTTTCGGAGGTGTCGGCCTCGTGGTGGCACCGTGGACCGGCGACCACCACTGCGATCACGAGGCGGTCGGTACGGCAACGCGAGCGGCGGTCACGCACCTCGGAGCAGCGCTCATGTTCGGACTGTTCTGGACCTGGCACCATCGGAGCCCGGCCGACCTCGCCGACGAACGGATGATGTCGTTGCAACTCGGCGAGGAGGCATGGGCGCGACGCCAGCGGGCACTGCGATGCCATCGGAGCCAGTTCTCCGACGAGTACGGCGAACCACAGCTGACTCCACAGCTCGCCGAGCCGGCCGAGTGGTCGGACGAGTACTTCATCGCACCGCGCCAACGCACCTCGTTGAAGTCGTTCGACGGCGCCGGCCACCTACTCGCCACCGGTGTCCCACCGGTGACGTCGATGCCGTCGGAGATCCAGACGTGAAGCGGATCCGACACGTCGCCGTGGTGGTCCCGGCGCGCGACGAGGCCGAGACCATCGACTCGACCATGGCCTCGATCGACCGGGCACGTCGAGCGCTTCCCGCCGGTGTCACCAGCTCCTGCATCATCGTGCTCGACGCCAGCATCGACGAGACCTACGTGGTGATCGAGCGCCGGACAAAGCACGCCACACGATCCCGACGTGATCTGACGCCGCCGCGGATCGTGCGCAGCTCGCGAGGGTGTGTCGGGGCCGCACGTTCGCTCGGGTGTCGCATCGCGATGGCGGGTGCCCTCCACGCACCGCGCCACATCTGGCTGGCGAACACCGACGCCGACACCACCGTGCCGTCGCACTGGCTCGACGCTCAACTCGAGTTGGCTGAACGCGATGTCGGAGCCGTGGCCGGCACCGTCGAGCTCGGCGACGACATCGACGCGTCACTCCGGGCGCGCTTCACGGCGACGTACGAGATCTCCAACGACGGCACTCATCGCCACGTCCATGGGGCGAACCTCGGCGTTCGCGGTGACATCTACCAACGCGCAGGAGGGTGGCGGCCGCTCCACACCGGAGAGGACCACGATCTGTGGGGCCGGCTCGGACGCGTGACCACCGGCGTGTCGTCGACGGCGATCACGGTGCGCACCAGTGCGCGCACACGCGGGCGAGCACCCGCGGGGTTCGCATCCGACATCGTGCGGCTGATGAGCGACGTGTCGCCGAGCGACTCGGTGATCGAGGAGACCACGGTCGCATGAGTTCCGCAGTCGAGCACGTTCTACGGGAGCTCGTAGCGAGCGGCGAACTGGATCTCCCCGATCCCGGCAGCGGCCGCAGCGCCGACCGGTTGCTGGCACTCTTCGACCTCGCCCGCACCCAGCCTGTCGCAGTGGCGCGACTCGCCGAGGCACACACCGACGCCGTCGCGATCCTGCACGAGGCCGGCCGTGATCGCGAGCCCGGCGCGATCTACGGCGTGTGGGCATCGGCGGGGCCGGATGATGTCGAGCTCAGTGACGGGAGCGGCGCCGTGCTGCGACTCGACGGCGTCAAACCATTTGCGTCGGGTCTGGGAGTCGTCGATCGGGCCCTGGTGACCGTCGTCGACGCCCGCGACCACCGGCGGCGCCGTCTCCTCGTCGACACACCGGTCGACGACGCCGGCGTACACACGAATCTCGACCAGTGGGTCAGCGACGCGCTGCGTGATTCGGCCACCGGTGCCGCCGAGTTCGTCGACCACGAAGTCGCCTCCACCCACATCGTGGGTGGACCCGACTGGTATCTCGGCCGTGTGGGTTTCTGGCACGGCGCGTGCGCGCCGGCCGCGTGTTGGGCGGGCGCCGCCGTCGGCCTGCTGGACTCCGCCGAGGAGCTCGTGGACGACGACCCTCATCGTCGGGCCCATCTCGGCGCACTGCGATCGTCCGCGTGGGCGATGCGCTCGCTGCTGTCCGCCACCGGCCGTCAGATCGACGAGATGCCCGATGACGTCGACCGAGCCCGGACACGCGCCTATGCCATGCGGTACACGATCGAGCGTCTCGCCACCGAAATGCTCGATCGATTCGGCCGCGCGTTCGGCCCCCGTCCCTTCGTCAACGATGCGACGGTGTCCCAACGCTGGTCCGACACCCATCTGTATCTTCGCCAACACCACGGCGAACGCGATCTGGCCGCAGCGGGCGCCGGGCGATGGCCGACATGACCGACATGACCGACGGCGAAACCATGCCGGACGACACCATGCCGTACGAGTACTTCAGCGATCTGTACGACGGCGCGCCCGACCCGTGGGGGTTCGACGACCGATGGTACGAGCTGCGCAAGTTCGCGGTCACGATGGCGAGCCTGCCGAATCAGCGGTATCGCCGGGCGCTCGAACCCGGCTGCTCGAACGGGGCGCTCACCGAACGCCTCGCGAGTCGCTGCGACCAACTGACGTCGTTCGATTTCGTCGAGGCGGTGGTCGCTCGGTGCCGTGAGCGTCTGGCATCCAACTCGGCGGTCGACGTGCTCGTTGCGTCGTTCCCGGACTTCTGGCCGACCGGTACCGGTGATCTCGTCGTGTGGTCCGAGGTGGCGTATTACCTCGCGCGTGAGCAGGCGGCCGTCGCGATCGTTGGGCTCGAACGATGGTTGGAACCAGGTGGCCATCTCGTCGCAGTGCACTACACGGGCGCAACCAACTACCCCCGGCACGGCAAGGAGATCGGTCCGTGGCTCGACGGCGTCGGCTTCCTCGAGCGTCGATGCAGCCACGTCGACGACGCGTTCGAACTCGGCATCTGGGAACGCCGATTGCGCTGAACACCCACGCGCGGGTTTGGCGAACGACGGGCCGGGTACGCACGTCGTACCACTCCGCTCACTCACCTTCGATTCAACCGCACAAGGAGTTGTCACGTGGCTCGAACCAAGAAGTCAGCATCGACCTCGAACCCCACTCGTCCTGCTCGGCCGAAGAAGCCAGCGGCGCCGTTGGTCGACGAAGCCGTCGACTCGGCCACGCACCAGACCGCCGGAGATGGTGTCGCCACGCTGACGACAGCGCAAGGTGTCGCGATCAGCGACGACCAGAACAGCTTGACCGTCGACGACCGTGGTCCGACGCTGCTCGAAGATTTCGTGATGCGCGAGAAGATCTTCCACTTCGATCACGAGCGCATCCCCGAGCGGGTGGTGCACGCTCGCGGGTTCGGCGTGCACGGATACTTCGAGAGCTACGAGGACCTGTCGGCGCTCACCGCTGCGGCGCCGTTCGCCGAGGCGGGCAAACGCACCGAAGTTTTCGTGCGATTCTCCACCGTGGCAGGCAACAAGGGCTCGATGGACCTGGCGCGAGACACCCGCGGCTTTGCGGTGAAGTTCTACACCGACGAGGGCAACTGGGATCTGGTCGGCAACAACATGCCGGTGTTCTTCATCCAGGACGCAATCAAGTTCCCGGACCTCGTCCACTCCGTCAAGCCCGAACCCGACCGTGGGTTCCCGCAGGCCCAATCGGCCCACGACAACTTCTGGGACTTCGTGTCGCTGATGCCCGAGACGATGCACCATCTGATGTGGGCGATGTCCGACCGTGGCATCCCACGATCGTTCCGGATGATGGAGGGCTTCGGCGTCCACACGTTCCGTTTCGTCACCGCCGCGGGTGAGTCGAGCTACGTGAAGTTCCACTGGAAGCCGACGCTCGGTGTGCAGTCGGTGATCTGGAACGAGGCGGTCAAGATCAACGGCGCCGACCCCGACTTCCATCGCCGCGACCTGTGGGACTCGATCACGGCCGGAGACTTTCCAGAGTGGGAACTCGGCGTGCAGGTGTTCGACGATGCGTTCGCCGACGAGTTCGACTTCGACATCCTCGACGCGACCAAGCTGATCCCCGAGGAGATCCTCCCGGTTCGCCGGATCGGCAAGATGGTGCTCGACCGCGTGGTCGACAACTTCTTCGCCGAGACCGAGCAGGTGGCGTTCTGCACGCAGAACGTGGTGCCGGGCATCGACTTCACCAACGATCCGCTCCTCCAGGGGCGCAACTTCTCGTACCTCGACACGCAACTCAAGCGTCTCGGCTCGCCGAACTTCACCCACATCCCGGTGAATGCTCCTCGATGCCCCGTGGCGCACTTCCAGCAGGACGGCCACATGGCGATTTCGAACCCGGTCGGACGCGCCAACTACGAGCCGAACTCGTGGGGCGACCAGGGTGGGCCGCGTGAGAACCCCGCGACCGGATTTCGATCGTTCCCTGCCGAGAACGGCGGTCCGAAACGCCGCATCCGACCCGAGTCGTTCGCTGATCACTACAGCCAGGCGCGCATGTTCTACCGATCACAGACACCGGTCGAACAGACTCACCTCGGCGACGCGATCGTGTTCGAGTTGTCGAAGGTCGAGACGCCGACGATCCGTCACCGGGTGGTCGCCTCGCTGCGCAACGTCGACGAGGACCTTGCCCAGCACGTCGCCGATGGTCTGGGCTTCGAGCGACTTCCCGATGCGCTCGAGGCAGCTGTTGCACCAATCGACGTCCCGGCCTCACCAGCGCTGAGCATCCTCGCCAACCCTCCTGCGTCGTTCGCTGGGCGTAAACTCGGGGTGCTCGTGTCGCAGCACGCCGATGCGAAGACGCTACAGATGTTGACGAAGGCCGCCGAGGCCGAGGGGATGGTCGTCGCGATCGTCGCCCCGACCGTCGAAGGCATCACCGACAGCGAGGGCAGCGCCATCGACGTCGCCGAGAAGATCGACGGTGGCCCCTCGGTGCTGTTCGACGCCGTCGCCGTGATCGTGGCACCCGACGAGGTCGCGTCGATCGCAGCGCTACCCGGGGCCCGTGACTTCGTCAGTGACGCCCACGCTCACAAGAAGTTCGTGGCATACAGCGCTGCGGCCACCGACGTGTTCGTCGCCGCCGGCGTCGAGGCCGACGGCGCTGCGGGTTATCAAGAGCTCGACAACACCCGGAAAGCCGCAGACTCGTTCATCGAGATGTGCCGCCACGTTCGGGCTTGGGATCGAGACATCGCCTGACACGCCCGAGTCCGTCCGAAATGTGCCTGGATCTGCGCGCTGAGCGCGCAGATCCAGGCATTTTCGAGCGGGAGCAGGTCGCGAGGTGGGCTCAGTCGGAACGGCGTGAGCGGTGCCAGCGGCCGACGCGCCAGGAGCGCGTGAGTGGTGCCCAGCGGCGGGAGGCGATCGCAGCAGTCGCAGCGTTGGTGCCGCATGCACCGTGCACGCCGCCGCCGGGATGCGCGGACGCCGACGCGAGAAACAGCTTCGGGACGGGCGTTTCAGCACGACCGAGTCCGAGCGTCGGACGGAAGACCAGTTGCTGGTGCAACTGTGCAGTGCCGAGGTTCTTGTCGCCGTGCAGCAGGTTGGCATCGTCACACTGCATGGCGTGGGGAGACTGGATCGACCGCCGTCGCACCAGCGAGCCGAAACCCGGCGCATGGTCCTCGATGCGTTGCTGGATGCGGTCGCCGAACGCCTCGACCTCGTCGTCATCGGTGAGTCCCCCGAGCTCGCCGGCTCCGTCACCGCGAACGGCCTGGGGGACGTCGGTGTACGCCCAGGCGGTCTCCGTGCCTGCGGGCGACCGGGTGGCGTCCGCCGTGGTCATCTGACCGAGCAGCACGAACGGTCGCTCCGGCAGGCGACCGGTGTTCAGTCGGGCGACGGTCATCGTCAGCTCGTCGATCGAGTCCGCGAGGTGCACCGTACCCGCCCGGCCGACCGTCGGATCACTCCACGGGATCGGAGCGTCGAGCGTCCAGTTGACCTTGAACGTGGCCGAACCTCGGTGGTACCGGCCGATGTCGTGGATGGTCGACGCCGGCAGCGCTGAGCGTTCGACGAGGTCGAGGTACAACGTCGGGGCGACCACGTCGGCCAACACACCGTGCCGAGCCAACAGTCGCTCACCATCGGCGGTCTGCACGCCGCTCGCACCGTCGCTGCCGGTCAGCACCCGCACGACTCGGCGGTCGCACTCCACCACACCGCCCATCGCCTCGAACCGACGCACCAGCGCCGACGTCAGCTCGCCCGCTCCACCCTTCGGCACCGGCCAGCCATGACGCTGCCCGATGCCGGTCAGCAACCAGCCGAGCAGACCCGACAGCGCCGTGGCGGGCGTGACATCGGCATGCAGCGCGGACCCCGCCAACAGCAGCGTGGCACCCGTGCCATGGAAGCGCTCGTCGGCGAAGGAACTCACGGGGACGAGCGCATCGCGAGCCAACTCGCCCGTCCCGCGCATGCCGAGCGATGCCGCAAGTCGCAGAGCTGCCCGCACCGGCGGAAACGGACCCATGAATGCAGCGATCAGGTCGTCTTCGATCTCACCCCATCGCCGCATCAGCGTTCGCCACGCGTCGCCGTCGCCGGGAGCGAACACATCGAGCGACGCTGCGGTCACCTCCAAGTCTCGGCTCAGCACGGCGGTGCCGTCGGACGTGCGCGTCACATCGCGCCTCCGCCGTCGATCACCATCGCCAAACGTCGCAGCGACCGGTGGTTGCGCACGTGGATCGACGGATCCATCACCGGGCGCACCAGATTGCCGATGCTGCGCACGCCCGGCTCCTCCTCGAGCAGCACCACGGTGCCGGTGTCGTCGCTCACGAGAGTGAACGTGGCGACGGCGGACACGAACGGGCGGGCCTTGACGGCAAGGCGAAGCAGACGACCGTGATCGACGGCGAGTACTTCGGAGTGGTCGGGCAAGGTCAATGGCCCGAGCCCCACCCGATGATGGAACTGCGAACCGACCGCTGGCCAGGTGTCGTCGACGTCGCGGACCTCCTCGGCGCCGATCAGCCAATCGGGATACGTGGTGGGATCGATCAGGACATCCCAGACGCTCTGACGCGAGGCCGCCAACTTCCGACTCGTGTATGCCATTGCGTGGCGTTACCCGATCGATCGTCGACGACACCAGCCTGGCTCCGTGCTGAGAATGCCGTCGCGCGTTGACCACCGCCGGCGCGCAGTCGCCCGTCGGCGATCACTATTGGCCGCCATTGGTCTCCGGAGCCAGCTCACCGACATCCCGATCGACTCCGACCGCCCGACGGTCCGACGCATCCCGTCGACGATCTCCGCGACCACGGTGCAACCGGCATTTTCGAGGACTGTGCCGGCACCATGCTCACCGGCGACTTCATCGTCACGCCGCCCGCCCCCGCCATCGCCGCCGGAGGCGGGCCCGCGTCGCTCGGGCGAGCGACGTCGTGAGTGGTTGGCGGGCGGCGAAGTCGGGTAGCGGACGACCATGACCCCCACCGTCCCCGTCCCACCACCCATCGATCCTCCGATGCCCGAAGATCCGCCGCCGATCATTCCCGAGCCAGCGCCGTCGCCCGATCAGCCCGTCGTTCCAGACCCCGACGCCCGAGCCCGTTGACCAGACCGTCGATGACGACGAACGACGAGGCAGCGTCCGCGCCGCCCTTCGACCTCCCAGCGCTGTGGCGGGCAGACATCATCACCGAGTTCAGACTGCGTGGTGCCGAACGTTGCGCCGCTGCGTCACCGGCGCCCGGCTTCCCGCAGCTGCTCGACTCGCTGCTCGCGTCGCTCGACCCTGTCGGAACTCGCTGGCTCGACGTCGGCGGTGGTCTCGGCGGGATCGCGAGCTGGCTCGAACGGACGTCGGCGGCGCAGGTCGTGGTGATCGATCCGTCGGAGCGCAGCGTGATCGCGGCTCGCAGGCTGTTTCCCAGCCTGGTGGTGTGCGTCGGGACGAGCGACCGTCTACCGGTCGGCGACGGTTCGGTCGACGTGGTGATGCTCAACGGCGTTGTGTCGTTGCTCGACGAGCTCGCCGGCCTCGTCGTCGAAGCGCGACGCGTCCTCGCGCCGAATGGCCATGTGCTGGTGACCGACATCTGGTCGGCGACGAACGACACGCTCACAGTTGCGCCCAACACCTTTCACTCGCTGGAGTCGTTCACCGCGAGCTGGATCGAGGCCGGGTTCGGGGTGCGGCACGTGGCGATCGCTGACACGTCGACGGGCTGGTGGTCGTCGGCGGCGACGCAGGTGAGCGACGAGATCGTCACACGCCACGCGAACGACGCCGGTTTCGCCCAATGGCATGATGACATGTGCCACATCCAGTCGGTGATCGAGTCAGGCCGCATCATGGCCGCGGGGATGCTGCTGGTTCCTTCTGTCGAAATGGAGGAGGTGCCAACCCGGCGCCGGCCTCAGGACGACGGGCTGACCGTCGGCCACGGCTCGACGCTGGTGATGACTGACGGGCGCGCAAGGGCATAGCACGGCCACGGCATGAAGATGACGACTCGGACCCACACCTTCGCTGCGACCAACGGGCCGGACCTTCATCTCGTCCTCGACGTTTTGCGGCGCCGGCGGTCGGGTACTCCCACCACATTCGCCAGCACGGCGGACCCGCACCAGAGGAGTCATCATGAGTTCATTCGTTCTGTGGCTGATCGCCGCCGTCATCGCGATCATCGGCGTCGTGCAGTTGTTGCAAGGCCAGATCATCCTGGGCATCGTGTTGCTGATCGTGGCTGCGCTCGTCGGACCTGGCGGCTACAGCGTCTTCCGCTCACGTAGCGCCTGAACGCGCTCTGCCCGGAGATGATGCTCGCAGGTCAACACTGGCAACCCCGGCCCAGGACGGGTCAGGTGGTCGGAGTTCGGTAGTGATGTCCGTGGGCTGGTTCACCGTCCGTCATGGGTGAGTCGAGTTCGATGACGACACGACACCCCACGTCGCCGACAGCGATCCGCTCGTCGAGCCGAACGATGGCCCCATGCTCGACGTTTCGAGCCGCGATACCGCCGAACACACTCGAGGTCATACGACACAGCGCAGGTGCCAGGCGCACGACGTCACCGAACGGACAACGATCGTTCTGCAACACGATCTCGGTTTCGGAGACGGCAACAATCGAGAATCCGCCGTCGATCGCATGCTTGAGTCGGACGAAGCAGTCGGCGAGTTGAGCCGGAGAGAGTTGACCGACCACGCCTGACGCCAAGCGATACTCGAGTTCCATCTGGCTCCCAACGTCGGTACCCACCTGAGCCACCGCTCGCTCGGCGGCATCGGGTCCGACCTGTTCCGCGACGGTGTGTGCCAACTGCACCACCAACGCTCGAAGGAACGCCTCCTTGCCGAAGCCGCGGCCTTCCTCGGCTTCGTCGAGCGACGGCAACTCGGTCGTACGACGTCTCGGCGGATCGATGCTCACCGAGGGCGTCCTGGCAACTGGGAGCGTGGCGGTCACGATGCTGCCTCCCGATGCCCGCCGCGACGCTTCGAGTTTCGACACGATCGAGTTCACGATGAACAGACCGCGCCCACTGACCGACTCGGTCGAGGGCAACTCGACGGCCAGGTCGAACCCGGGACCGACGTCGGCGACGCGGATCGTCGGATGGACACCTGGCCAGTCGACCGCCACCCACACCGGCCCATGTGCGTGCCTGGCGACGTTCGTGATCAGCTCCGACACCACCAACTCACAGTCGTCCAGACCGACGTCGTCCGCAGCATGACGTCGCAGATAGCCCACCACGTCGCCCCGCAAAGCCCGCAATCTCTCGGAATCGGACGTGTCGACGACCCAGTCCATGGCCGAACCCTACGCTCCCGCGGACACGTCGATCGCCGATGTTCGACGCTCCGACACCGACTCGGCCACACGTCCCGGGAAGTCTTCGCGGCGCTTGACGTCGATGACGACTCGAGCCACGCCTACGAGCGGTGTCAGCACGATCGCACCGATGATGCCCGCAGCGGCCGCTCCGGCGAGCGCTGCGAGCAGGGTCGCCCACGGCGGAACATCGATCGACTCGCCGATCACCGTGGGCTGGATCACATTGTTCTCGATGAATTGGTAGGAGATGTAGACCACCGCAGCGACCAGGGCCTGAGCCGGCCCCACACCGAAGGCGAGCACCACGAGGGGGAACCCGCCCATGAAGCCGCCGATCTGCGGCACGAAGTTCCACACGAACGCCCAGGCGGCGAGCACGGGGGCCAGACCCAGGCCGAGCACCAGCGCAACGATCAACACCACGCTGGCATTGAGTCCAGCGACCAGCATGGCGCCGCCGAGGTACGCACTCACCGCCTGGAGAGACACGTCGGTCATCTTCATGAACTGCCGACGGTGTGTCGCCGGAGTGCGCCTGCGGGCGGCCGCGGCCAGCCGCGGCCCGTCGACGAGCAACGACACCGTCAGCAACAGCGTCCAGAGCAGATCGACCACCCGGTTCCCGACGATCGGAAGCCAATCGGCAACACCACCGCTCGATGACAGCCGCTCCGGGACACGCTGCATCTGGTCATCGATCCACGTCGCGGCATCCTGATCGCGTAGCCAGCCCCCGATCACTGGAGCATCCTCCATCTGCTGCACGATCGACGGGAGGCGGTTGCTGAACTCCGACGTGCTCGACGACGCACCGCTCACACCCAACGTGACAACCAACGAGAGCACGAGTGCGCCGACCAGCAGCACCAGCACGATTGACGCGAGCCGTCCGAGACGAAGACGTCGCGAGAGGAACCCGACAGGTCGGTTCAGCGCCACTGCCACCATCGCGGCGATGACGATCCACACCACGGCGCGACCCAACTGGCCGAGAGCGACCCAGACAAGCGCAACGGCGCCGACACCTGCCAGCACGTGCACGAGCGAGCGCCACGTGGGCACCACCACCACACGCCCATCGACCACACGCGCCAACCAGGTCGGAGCGGTCCTCGCAGGAGAAGGCAGAGATTCGTCGTTGGTCAGCGACGCGCCGACCAACGCCATACCGACCACCAGCACGAACGCCCCGCCCGGCCCCGCAACCGACGTGCCGACCCCGATCGAGACGACCCACATCGAGGACGGAACCGCCAGCAGGCGCTCGACGAGCCGGTGGCGTGCCACACGCGCCACTGCACCGACGACAGCAATGGCGACGAACATGATGGCGCCCGCCCCAGGCGAGGACGCTGCAGCCGCGAGCGCGACGGGCAACAGGCCGATGATCACGCCAATCGTCGGCACGACCGACCACGCACCTGCCCACATTCCCAGCACCACCGCCCCCGGTACACCCAGCGCGAACGCCGTTGTGGCGACCGCCGTGGTGACACCGGCCGCGAGTACGAGCGAACGGCGAACAACGGATCCTGCACGTGTCGTGATGTCGGCGAGCAACAGCCTGACACGTCGCCGATCGTCACGATCCCAGTGGCCGACCAGCCAGTTGGTCAGCGAACCCACACTCGATTGAAAGAACGCTGCCAGGATGACGGCGACGAGCAGCTGGAGAGCCTGCGTGCCGACGCCGCGAGCCGACTCGCGTCCGGTGATCACGGTGGTCGGCAGTCGCGCGAACACGGCGTCGACTCCGTCTCGGGCTCCGACGGCGTCTGCCACACGATCGGGGAAGCTCCCGGCGCGGAGACCGTCGAGACGACCACCGAGGAGTTCCGCCAGGCGTTCGGCTTGACCTGACAGATCACGCCACAGCAGCGCCGCGAGCCCGACGATTGCTGCGTAGGTGATCGTTGCCGTGATCACGACTGCCGCAGCGCGTCCGACGGTTCCGGCGAGGCGAGCGCGCAGGGGTTCCGAGACGAACGCAAGCGACGCTGCGAGCAGCACCAGACCCGCTGTGTCCACGAGTCGAACCACCAGCGCCAGCACGACGACCACCGCGACGGCAACCAGACCAACGCGCACGGTCTCGACGCCCGCACTGCGCGACCACGAATCTGTCGGGACAGGTCCGTCTTCGGACGATACGAGCGGGAACTTGTCGGACACGATGCGACGACGTTCCCCCCGTGGTGGCGTGGGGAAACAACGTCAGGTGTAGAACGCGGCACAGCGGGGTAACGACGGCCCATGAAATTCTTCTTCGGACTCATCACTGGTCTCGTCGTCGGCGGTTTCGTGGCGACGAACTCGAGCGAACAACAACGCCGTCGAGCACGGGCTGCCACATCGGGCGTCGTTCGTCGCGTGAAGCAGACGCAGGTCGGCCAAGCGGTCGACGACAACGCGTCGAAGGTGATGTCGACCGCTGGGGGTCGCGTGGCAGACGCAGTCGACACCGTCGGCGACACCGTGTCTTCAGCGATCGCACCCGACACCGCTCATTCCGCCAACTGACGTGCCCATCGAGCTCGGATCAGGTCCGCAGTGCGCTGACGAGTTCTGCGCGAGTCATCCGGGAACGACCTCGTACTCCGCGACGAGTTGCGAACGCGTACAGCTCGGCCTTCGTCATCGAATCGAGGTCGCCGACGGTCGCACCTCGACTCGCGATCGGAACCACCTCGACTCGTGACGCAACATCTTCGATGGCGTCGCGTCGTCCTGTCCCCAGACCATGGCGAGACACGTTGAGGGCGCCTGCCGCGGCAGCGAGACGCAGCGCATCGGCGAACGCCAGCCCACGTGCCGCGCCGACGGCCAACGCCGCGGTCATCGAGTCGCCACCCCCACGACCGTCGAGCACCTCGAGCGACGGCGAGCGCACTTCGAGGCAACCGTCGGCATCACACGCCAGGGTGCTGCGGTCCTGCCGTGACACCACGACCGATCCGGCCCCGGCCGTGCGCAGCCGGAGCATTGCTCGAATCACCTCCTCACGTGAGCCGCTGCGGGCCAGACCGTCGGCCACGAGTTCTTCGTGGCTGAGTTTCACGACGTCGACGCCAACGCCCAGGACCTTCTGCAACAAGTCGCCACACAGATCGGTGACGACAATCACGCCGTGCCGACGCAGGTCGGTCACCAGGCGGCGGAAGACGTCCGGGTCGAACATCGGCGCCAGTTGGGTCCCCGCAAGCACACAGACGCCAGCCGACAGTGCAGCGCCGATGGTGGTGCTGTAGATCTCATCGACGTCGTGGCGACCGAGCTGCGGATGCTCGGTCGTCGCCACGACGTGGCGGCCACCGTTGCGTCGGTCCTCGATCACCACCGAGTTGGGACTCACCATCGTCGTCAGACGTGCGTCGAAACCATCTGCCGCGATGATCGAGCGCAGCGCGTCGCCCGGTTCCCCTCCCACCGGCGCACAAGGGATTGCGTCGACGCCCAGGGCCTGGATCATTCGGGCGATCCAGTAGCCCTGGCCGCCGGCGTGGAGGTGGACCTCGTCGCTCTCGCCGTCGCCGGTGCGATGAAGCTCGATCCCGAGCATCATCGCCGGCGCGAACACGGCGATCGCCGGCGACGACACGGTCAACTCACTGCGTCGCGAAGACCACGGACCTCGTCGTGCGCCGCCTTCACCGCAGTTCGCTGGCGAGTCACGGTCGCACGCAGGTCGGCGGAGATGTCCTCCTCGAGGGCCTTGTCGTACTCGGCGACCGCGTGGTCCTCGCCCTGCTCTGCGGCATCGAGAACTCCACTGGGGCTCGATCCGCTGATCGCGTCCTTGACTGCCATCCAGCCTCGGTGGACTGCAGCGGCCGCCGACCCGGACTCGTCGATGTCGTCGCCATAGGCTGCTGCCATCGATTCCAGTTCCGCGGCGAACTGGGCTCGTTCGGTCGAGAACCGGCGGAAGGTGGTGGCAAGATCCGAACGTTCGGACGAGCGGAGCTTGTCCGCCGCATCGGCGAAGCCGCGTTCTCCGTCCTTCAGGGTCTCGATCAGATCCCTGGTGACCTTGGCGTCGGTCGACATGGTGTTCTCCTCGCTGGTTGGATTGGTGTTGGTTGGATTGGTGTTGGTTGGATTGGTGGTGACCCCGCTTGCTGGTGAGTAGTGATCGCGGGGCCCACCCACGTTGTGCCCGATTCGTGTCCGGGCAAACCCCGACCGCGGCGGCGCAAACCTGTCGACGGCCGGCTGGCCTTCGCGCCGGTCGTGCGGTGGTCCCATGATGAACAGGTACAGCATGAGTGACCACACGCCGAGCAGAAATCCGGTGACGACGTCGCTGAGGTAGTGCATGCCCCCGTACAGACGTGACCAACCGACCAAGCCGATCACGGCGGCCACGAGCACAATCGAGAACGCCCGGAGCCAGATCGACCTGGTGTGCCAGAAGAGAATCACCACGAACGCTCCGTACACCGTCGCCGCGGCGACGTGGCCGGACGGGTAGCTGGAGTTGACCGGCGAGTCCTCCAGGCGGGGAACGTCCGGGCGGGACCGTGACACGATGTAGGTGACGACGATGAACGCGGAGGCTTCGAAGATGAGCGTGAGCGCCACGAACACTGTCTCGTGCCAACGGCGCCACACCACCAACGCGACCACAGCGACCAGCGCAGTGATGCCGATCTTCATCGGGGTGGACGCGATGAACGAGCCCCAATGGGCGAGTTCGTCCTGGAACGAGGTGCGGTTCGACGCAAGCCTCTCTGCGAGATCCTGGTCGAAGCGGGTGATGAAGTTGGGGGCAGCGACGTCGGTCATCAACAGCCCGACGACGACGAACACCCCGACCGTGCCTACGAGCGCCACGCCGAGCAGCACCCACTGGTGGCGGTCGATCGGCCAGTTCGTCCGCAACCACTGCAGATGATTCGGGTGCAGATGAGTTGGGTCGTCGTTGGCTCGATCGTCGTCCGCATCGATCTCACTGCGCACGCTCACGAGTCCGCCCCCACCAACCGGCGCCGTGGAGCGCTCAACACGCAGAACACTCCATACACGACCAGGCCGCCACCCACCACGACAACCAGCGCCATGCCCCAGCCCGAGGTTGCCGCCTTGCGCAGCGAACCGTCGAGACCCTGGGCTTCGTCGGGATTGAACCGCACGGCGGCTCTGGCGAGGAAGAACCCGATCACGGTCATCATCGCCGACCGTCCGACCCATCCCACCCGGCCGAGGATGACAAGCACTCGATGTGAGATCGGCCCGACGTCGCCTGGCATCAACTGAGACGTGAAGCTGGCCGAGAGCGCCTTCCAGAGGAATGCCGCAGCGATCACGAGCAGCACCACACCGATGAGGAAGACGGCGGTGCGGCCACCGCTGTGGCTCATGAGGTCGCTGCTGAACGACTCGACCTTGCTGTCCTCGCCGTCGGCGGGCTTGCCGGGATTCCGGGCGAATGACGCCGCCGTCCACGCCAAGGCGACGTACACCACCGCACTGACGAGGTAGCCGGCGCGGGTGAGCCATCCCTTCAGATCGTTGTCGGCCGGTAGCAGCACCGTGACGAGACGCCACGCCGCGTAGATCAGCAGACCGACGGCCATGACCACGAGCAGCACGGCACCGAACGAGTTCTGTGCGACGCGGGCAACGGCTCCGGTCTGGCTGGCCTCGCCCCCGCTGCCAGTGGACGTGGTGTTCCTGCCACCGCTCGCGATCAGGAGCGCGAGGACGCCGGTGAGTGCGTAGACGATCCCCTTGGCGACCCAGCCGATGCGAGCGAACTTCACGAGGCCGGGGTGCTTGTGAGCGAACTCCTCGGCTTGTCGTATGCCGACATCGGGTTCTCGTGCGCCGGTCGAGCTCGTGGTCATCGAGGTGGCGTTCATGGTGTCCTCCGATCGTCATCGGGTGAGGGCGCGTGTCGGGGTTGGCAGATCCGCACTGCGCTGGGATGTACCCGTACCTTGAATTTCCTGGTGCGATCACGGTCGCCGCCGTCCGCCTCCCACGGCAGCGACCGGTCGAACGTGATCTTGAGCTTGTGCGCAGTGCCCACCTTCGTGAGCGGTGACTTCTCCGTTCGTTTCAGCGCCGCGCTGGCCAACACGCGGGCCCAGTCGGTCGACGAACGCGCCGAGACAACGCCCACGTCGAGCCGACCGTCGACTGGCGAGGCATCGGGGAACGCTCGGAGACCGCCGACGATCGTGCCGACATTCGCGATGATGACGCAGCTGGCGTCACCGTGGTACCACGGCTGTCCATCGATTTCGATACGCGCCTTGGCCGGGCTCACGTCACGGTTGCGCACGCCGGCGACCACGTAGCCGAGCCGGCCGTATCGATCCTTCAACGCAGAGTCGTCGGCGTCGCGGATCATCAGGGCGTCGAATCCAGCGCCAGCCATCACGGCGAAGTAGGTACCGTTCATCTCGCCGACGTCGATCGCCCGGGGCTCCCCGTGCACCGCAACGTCGACGGCGCCGCCGAGATCGATCGGAATGTCGAGATTGTTGGCGAGCAAGTTCGCCGTGCCGGCGGGGAGGATGCCGATGGCCACGTCGAGGCCGTCGTCGATCACCGTGTTGATCGCTCGGCGGACGGTGCCATCACCGCCCCAGACGAGGACGCGGTCGACGCCGTCGTCCGCCACCAGTTTGCGGATCGCCTTGGGCGCCTTCTTGCTCTTCGACACCTCATACCACGGAGGATCGGCGTGTCCGAGATCAGCGAGAGTCGAACGCAACGCTTCGAGTCCCCCTCCCAGCGACTTGCCCTCGTTGATGACCACTCCGACGCGCATGGTGGGCGCTCCAAGTGGTCCACTCTCTGGTTGGCTCATGCTCGGCTCCTCTCGCCGGACTCGACGTGTTCCGCAACGACCACTCGGTCGATCGGCTCACCGAAACGTTGGAAGCGGCCGCCGAACACCAGCGCGACCACCAGAAACCATCCCCAACCGACCGCCAGCCCGGCGACGACGTCGCTGACCCAGTGCACGCCGAGCAGTGCACGGCTCGCTGCAACGGCGCTGGCAATCGCCACGGCCGCCGCACTCACCCATGGCCGCCATGTCCTCGCTGGCCACCGTCCGACCACGAGTGACATCGCCATCCAGCACGCCGCTGCGGCTGACGAGTGTCCCGACGGGAAGGACGAGCCCGCCGCACCCACGAGATGCTCGACCGGTGGGCGGTCGCGGATGATCAGCAGCTTGAGGCTGTTGTTGATCAGGATCACGCCGAGGCCCACCGTGAGCAGGAACCACACCGAAGTCGCGTCGCCACGCCGGCGCCAGTCGACGATTCCGACCAGCGTCATCACCACGACCAGAAGCCAGGTCGAACCGAGATTCGTCACCGCCTTCAAGAGGCCGACGGCACCCGTACCGGCGTGATCGGGTCCCCAGTCGGCGACCGACTGGTCCCACCGAGCAACTCCGCGGGTCGTGCCGATCGAATCGAACACCCAGCCGACGATCAGGGCAGCAACCAGAACCACGACGAAGGCGATCGCGAGAACGACACCACCCGCTACCCGCCGGTCTGCGGCGTCGAGCACGCTGGTGAGCCGTCGTCGTGCGGCAGCGCGTTGCACGAGCCAGTGCTCGGTCGCCACTGGGTCGGCCGGGTCCGCCAGGCGGTCGCCCCGGCGCAACAGCGCGCCGATCGCGATCAACAACGCCGCACCGACGAGGCCGGCGAGCAATACCGCTGAGGTGGCATTCACGAACGGCCACTACCCGAGCGTCGAGCGTGTCAACCCCGTTCGATCGACTTCTGTTCGACAACCTGATTGACGTCGCACCAGTCTTGTTTGGCAGCGCGATGGTTGGGTAGCGACTCCTCCTACTCGGCACCCCCGTGCCTCGAACTCGGAGGGGAGAACATGAGCACTGCACATCGCACTCGACGGCGGGCACTCGGCGCAACACTCGCCGCTGGTGTGCTGATCGCCGGGATCACCGGATGCGGATCCGACAACGACAACGCCGTTGTCGTCGATGGTGGAAGCGTCGAGG
The DNA here is from genome assembly GCA_963828415.1 of Ilumatobacteraceae bacterium. GTDB lineage: Bacteria > Actinomycetota > Acidimicrobiia > Acidimicrobiales > Ilumatobacteraceae > Sva-07. The sequence continues at coordinate 181,850 of CAWHEI010000002.1, read as the reverse complement.
TCGACGTCACCGAATTGGAGAACGATCTGGGATCGACGGTGGACAATGTCGTCGACGAGGCCGACGCAAACGCGGATGATCTTGCACAGACACTGCGCGACAACGGACTCGACAGCCTGGCCAGCGTCGTCGAACAGATCGATGTCTCCGAACTCGTCGGTGATGGGGAGTTCACCTTTCTCGCACCGAACGACGAAGCGTTCACCACGCTTTCTGCCCCGGAGATCGCGGATCTGCTGAGTGAACCCAGCCAGATCGTCGACACGCTTCAGAATCACCTGCTCGACGGCGCGATCAGCGCCGATGAGCTGGCCCGGATGGAAACCGTCGACACTCGCTCGGGTGACTCCCTCACCGTGACCGTCGACGGCGAGGCGACGATGATCGGCGATGTCGTCATCGTGGCCACGGACATCGAGGTGGGCGGAGGCGTCGTTCACGTCGTCGACGGATTCCTGCTGCCGTCGTGACCAGTCCGCCGGTGGCCGCGGAGCCGAGCGAGCGCGCAAGATCTGATTCCCCTACCGACGGCCGCCTCGCCGAGCAATCTGATGACGGCTCGATCACGATCGAGTTCGACGGAGCGGGTAAGGCGTTCGGCGACCGGTGGATCGTTCGCGGGCTCGACGTTCAGGTGCGGGCGGGCACGATTCTCGGCATGGTCGGCCCATCGGGATGTGGCAAGACCACCACCGTCCGTCTCGCCACCGGCGTGTACCGCCCGGACGAGGGATCGGTCACCGTTCTGGGCGAACAGCCCGCCGAGCGACCGACGGCGCAGCGCACGGCAATCGGCTATCTGCCGCAATCGCCCGTTCTCTTCGACGACCTCTCACTGTGGGAGAACCTGAACTTCCACGCCTCGCTCAACGGTGTGCGTTGGCGACGCCGCGAGCGCCTCGGCGAGGTTCTCGAACTCGTCGACCTGCGCGGCGAGGAACGCAAGCTCGTCCGAAACGCGTCCGGCGGGATGCGACGCCGACTGGCACTCGCAGCGACGCTCGTCCACGATCCGCCGGTGCTCATTCTCGATGAGCCGACTGCTGGTATCGATCCGCTGCTGCGTCGACAGATCTGGCAACACTTCCGAGACCTCCGGGACGCAGGTCGCACGGTGGTGATCACCACCCAGCACGTGAACGAAGCAGCGCACTGCGACATCGTGGTCGTGCTCGACGAGGGTTGCGTCATCGCTGTAGGAACCCCCGACGAACTCCGCCGGCGTGCGTTCGGTGGCGACGTCGTGAACCTCGTGGTCACCCCGGCCGTCGATGAGCGTCTCCTCGTCGAGATCACCGGCATCGAGGGCGTCATCTCAGCAGACCTCGCCGGGTCCCACCGTGTTCGCGTCATCGCCGAGTCAGCCTCGGAGGTGTTGCTCCGCATCCTCGATCGGCTCGACGAACTCGGCGTCGGCGTCGAGGAATCCGGTGCGGTGCCCGTCGACTGGGACGAGACCTTCATTGCGCTCGTCGGGGAACGTGGGACCCAATGAACGCTGCGACGACGACTGCCCCTCGCCGCGCCCGCCGGCTCGTCCAGATCGGCGGGTTCGTTCGCAAGGAGATCGCCGCCGTTGCGCGACAGCCACGGCTGCTCGTCGTGCTGGTGGCCGGGCCCTTCGTGATTCTGTTGCTCTTCGGTCTCGGCTACGACCAGAAGCAGGCCGTGTTACGCACTGCGTTCGTCGGGCCCTCCGGGTCGATCTACGAGGAGTCACTCGATCAGTTCACCGATGAACTCCAGCAGTACGTCGACAATGCCGGCTTCTCCGACGACCTTGTCGAAGCCGAAAGTCGGCTGCGTGGCGGCGAGATCGATGCGATCGTCGTATTCCCTGCCGACCCCGTCGACGACATCCTCGCCGGGGACCAAGCCAGCATCACGGTGCTGCACGACAAGATCGACCCGATTCAACAGGTGGCCGTCGAGGTCTCCTCGCAGGTCGCCGTGATGGAGATGAACGCACGCATCCTCGAAGAGGTCGTCGGCCAGGCTCAGAACTCGCTCATCCCGATTGCCGACTCGATGGATGCGGCAGGCGGCGAGATCGATCTCCTGGCCTCGGCCATCGAGCAATCCGACGGACAACAGGTCGCCGACTCGCTCGGTCGGCTCGCACAATCGACCGACGACATCGACACGATCGCCACCGCCTCGCTCGAACTGTCAGAAAGCCTGGGCGCGGACGACGAGACCACCGCCTCGCTCAGCGAGTTGCGTGACAACTCGTCGGCGATGTCCGTCCGCGTTCGCGAGCTGAGCGCTGACGCGTCGTCGATCACGGCCGCCGACGTCGACGACATCGCTACGCAGCTCGCCGCGATCGACGCCGTCGCCGACACCGTCGCGACGATCGATCCCGGGGTGGTCGTGCGCCCGTTCGCCAGCGAGACAGCCAACCTGCAACGCGAGCCGGTCGAGGTGAACGACTACTTCGCACCTGCGGCGTTGGCGCTCCTCCTCCAACACATGGTGCTGACCTTCGCCGCAATGAGCCTGGTCTCGGATCGCTCGCTGGGCTTGTTCGAGGTGTTCCGGGTCGGCCCGATCGACGCGCCACGCGTCCTGGCGGGCAAGTACCTCGCTTTCGTTCTGGTGGGTTCCGCTGTGGGTGCGGTCCTGGTTGGCACGATGATCCAACTGCTCGACGTTCCGATGCGCGGCGAGGTGGTCTGGCTGGTGGTCGGCGTCGGTGGTCTGCTGTTCGCGTCGATCGGATTCGGCCTGGCGCTGTCGTTGCTGGCGAAGACCGACGTGCAAGCGGTGCAGTTCTCGATGCTGGCGCTGCTGGCCGGGCTCTTCTTCGGCGGGTTCTTTCTCGATCTGGACGCCTTCTCGTACCCGGTCAAACTGATCTCGTGGCTCTTGCCGGTCTCGTACGGGATCCGGCTGCTGCGTGACGTGATGCTTCGAGGAGCCGACCCGAGCCCGTACGACCTGGTCGGGCTGACAGCCACCACGATCGCATTCGGCGTCGCTGCCTGGTATCTGCTCAGACGTCAGCTGAGAATCCGGTGACGGGCGAACGCATCGATCCGACCCCACCGATCGAGACGACCGCCGTCCATCGGCTGTACCTGCGCCACCGATGGCGCTCGGTCGAAGCCCAACGTCGCGCCGGGTGGACGATGCTCACCGTCGGTCTGGTCGGAGTAGTGCTGGCGATCGCCGGAACGGTTTCGGGATGGTTGTTCGTCGGGGAGGTGGGTACAGCGACGGACGACAGTCTCGAGGTGACCATCGAAGCCCTCGACGCCGTCGACGACACGATCGACCTCGCCGCCGGCGTGCTCGGATCCACGACCGACGCCGTGGATGCGCTCGCCGGAACCCTCGGTGCCGTGTCGGGTTCGTTCGACACAGGTACGGCTGCGATCGACGACGTCGCTGGTCTGGCCGACACCGTGGGCCCGTCGATCGCCGAAGCCGCTGGCGCGGTGCGCCGACTCGAGTCCGTCGGCGACGACATCGATGGCGTGCTCGGAGCGCTCTCCGACATCCCGTTCGGTCCGGACTACGACCCGACAGCCGGGCTCGGAGAGACCTTCGGCAACGTGGCGGACGCCCTCGAACCGCTCCCTGACGAACTCACGACGACCGCCGCAAGCCTGACCGGGTTCACCGACTCGGCGGAAGAACTACAGGACGAACTCGCAGAACTTGCCGACTCGGTCCAGTCGGTCAGCAACGAGCTGTCCGACAGCGACGCGCTCGTCGGGCAATACCGCACGAGTGTCAGCGACGCGCGCTCGCTCGCGACAGACACCCGCAACGACCTCGCGGGCAGTGCACAACTGATGCGAATGTTCATCGTGCTCGGGGGCATCACCTTCGCGGTGAGCCAGATCGTGCCGTTGTGGATGGGCCGTTCGTTGCTCGACGCTGCCGGCGAGGCGGAGACGCCCGGCGTCGATCTCGCGGACGTGGGTTCGACTGGATGACCAATCGCCAAGCGTTGCCGGGGATGTCGACGGTGAGCGTCGAGACCGGGTTTGAGTCACCCGATTTGGGAGAACTGTTGCTCCACAAGGTGCCGGCCGAGCCGGCTTCGACAAAGGAGAACATCATGGCAGCACTCGGAATCTTCCTGATCGTCGCTGGAGCGATCGTGGTCTGGGGTGTCGACGCCGTCGTCGACGGCTTCGACCTGCAGGCCATCGGATACATCCTGATGGCCGGTGGAGCGATCGCGCTGGTGGTCGCAGCAATCCGTGCCGCGGGATGGATGTCGATGACGAATCGTCGTATGCGAACGGAACGGCACATGTCCGCCGACGGTCAGCACTACGTCGAAGAAACGCAGACCCACTGAGCCACTCCATCAGGGCGCTGCGGACCGGGACTCGGTTCGAGCCCAGATGACCCGGCAGGACGGGGGATCGATCAGCCGCGCAGGGTCTTGACCAGTTCGGTGAAGTCGTGCACGAGCAACTCCATGTCCGCGTCGGTGTGGGCGAACGAGACCAGCCATTGCTCATCGAGCCCGGGCGGGGTGAGGACGTTGCGGTTGACGCCCCACAGCCAGGACAGCTCTGCCATGGCGAAGTCGGTGGCCTTGTAGTCGCGGTAGTTGCGCACCGGCGTCGGCGACCAGGTGACACAGCCCTTCACGCCGACGCCGACGGTGTGGGCCGGCAGCTCGTACTCGGCGATGACGGCATCGATCGCATCCAACGCACGAACATTGATCGCCTCGGCGGCCGCGAGCGCCTCCGGCGTGCAGATCTCGTCGACCGCAGCCGCGGCGGCCATCACCAGCGGATTGCCGTTGTACGTGCCGAAGTGGGCCATCCGCCCATCGACGACGACCTCCATCACCTCGCGCTTGCCGCCGAACGCAGCCAGCGGCAGGCCGCCGCCGATGCTCTTGGCGAGCGTGATCAGGTCCGGCTCGACACCGAGGCGGTGAGCGGCGCCCGCGTAGCCCGCAGTGAGACCGGTCTTCACCTCGTCGAAGATCAGCACGACGCCGTACTGATCGCACAGGGCGCGCACGCCGGCCAGGTAGCCCTCGTCGGGGAGCACGATCGCAAGGTTCTCGATCACCGGTTCGACCACCATCGCCGCGACATCACGGCCATGTTCGGCGAAGATCCGCTCCAGCATGGGCAGGTCGTTGTACGCCGCGACGTGGACCGTGCCTGCCTCGACGTCGAAGGGGACCTGGCCGATGGGGGCGTCGGCGGGGCCGATGTCGGCCAGCGCAGGCTTCACCGACACCTGCAGCGGGTCGTATCCGCCGTGGTATCCGCCCTCGATCTTCACGATCGCCTTGCGTTGGGTGTACGCCCGAGCGGCACGGATGGCGTACATCAGCGACTCGGTGCCCGAGTTCGTGAAGCGGATCATGTCCAACCCGAAGCGCTTGCAGAAGCGCTCACTCATGTCGGTCGCCTGCGGGCTCGGCGTGACGAACAGCGTGCCGACCTCGTGCAGCGCTCGGGTGATGTGCTCGACGACCACCGGGTTGAGGTGGCCGACCAGCATTGCGCCGAAACCCATCGACATGTCGAGCAGACGCCGACCGTCGACATCGGTGAGCCAGGCACCCTTGGCGGACTGGATCGAGATCGGGTACGGATCCCAGTGCTGGAACGACGAGGTGACTCCGAGCGGCAGCGTCCGACTGGCGCGCACGTTGTGCTCACCCGAGCCCGTCGTGGACTGTGCGAAACGCTCCCACTCGGCGGCCACCAGGGTGGCCGCCCGATCATGGTCGACGGGGCGGAAGCTCACCGGCAGGTGGCGGCGCGTCGCCGGGTCGTGCGGCGGCCAGATCGGGGAAATGGTGTCAGTCGAGGTCATCTGCTGCCTTCAAGGGCCGAGGGTGGGATTCTGAGTGCCGTCGAAGTCGACTCGTTCGCACCGGAGATCTCCACGTGAAGCGCTCACATTACCTGTTGCGGGCGATGCAGACCTCGGCTGCCCCGCTTCTCCCCGTGGTGCTCCGACTACCCGGACACCCAGACCATGCACTTGTTCGCCGAGCAGGTCATCCCGCGCATCCGCGCGGCGAACTGAGTGAGCACCTGCGCTCTGGATCAACCCAGCGCGTCGATCCAGCGCTGCTTGTCGACGTCGGACGCGAAGCTGTGCTCGATCGAGTTGCGCGCCAATGTCGTCACGCCATCGAGGTCGAGGTCGCACCAGTCCCACGCCCGCTCGTACTCCGCGAGCAGATCGGTCTGGAACATCGGCGGATCGTCGGTGCCGAGCGTGACGACGAGACCGGCGTCGAGCATCGCCGGAAGCGGGTGTTCGCCAGCCGATGCCACCGCGTGCAGCGCCAGATTCGAGCCCGGACACACGTCGCACGGAATCCGGCGGTCGACCAGCAGTGCCACCACGTCGGGATCGGACATCACGCCGATGCCGTGCTGGATGCGCACGGCCTCGAACTGCTCGACCGCGAATCGAACCTCGTCGGGGCCACCGTGCTCCGCGGCATGGGCGACGCCGGGCACACCGAGTTCACGCGCCCGGGCGTAGATCGGGGCAAAGTCGTCGGTGGTCCACGAGTCGGCGGGACCACCCATGCCGACCGCCAGCAGGTGGTCGGTCCCGTGCGCCAAGACCTCGTCGATCGCGACGGCGCAGTCGGCCGCCGCGAGATGCGGTGAGATGTCGGGGATCAGGCCCCACGACACGCCCGAGCGGCCGGCCGCCCGGGTGCATCCGTCGACGATGCCGTCGTGGATCGGGCCCCATGGTTTCGAGTGCTCGACGATGTGGCCGGTGGCCGAGACATGGAACTCGACGTGGACGACACCCTGGGATGTCGCGAGGTCGAGGTAGCGCTCCGCAGCGAGCGCGAAGTCGTCCGGGTCGCGGAGCAGATCGAGCACGGCGAAGTAGCGCTCGAGAAACATGGCAAAGCCGTCGAAACGGAACCAGGCCTCGACACCGTCGAGATCGTCGGCGGGCGGACGGACCCCGTGACGTTCAGCGAGCGTCAGCACGGTGGACGCGTCGATCGTCCCCTCGAGATGGACGTGCAGTTCGGCCTTCGGCAGCGCCCGAACGTCAGCGGTCGGAAAGGGTGCGCTCATCGGGCCAGGGTACGGCCGGCGACTGGAGCGTCTCGAGCATCCCGAAGGAGGGTTGCTCAGCCCGATCTCGGCCTCCACATCTCGATGGGCCGGCCGGACCTGATAGGCCTGACCTGAACCGGGTCCAGGGGGAACCGGCATCCTGGGGGAGGTCGTGCACATGTCGTATCCCAAGCACGTCAATCACGACATGAGCCCGATGGCGTGCCCGGTCGATCTCGACGACGTCGACCTGTTCGGCGACGGAGCCCAGGAGCACTGGTACGAGGCCTACGAGATCCTCCATCGTGACGCTCCCGTCCTTCGGATCGAGGGTGGCGGACTGACTCCGGGCTCCGACGCATTCGTGCTCACGAAGCACGCCGATGTGTCACTCGTGATCAGGGACCCCGAACGGTTCCTCAGCCTGACGACGAAACGGCTCGGTCAACTCGTCGATCAAGGCCTCTCGCCGGAGGATGCCTTCGCCACGCATCACAATCTGATGCAGGCCTCGATGCTGTCGCTGCGCCCGACGCAGCAGCTCTACAACCGGCATCGCAAGGAACTCACCGATCCGTGGGTCGGGCCCGGCGCACTCCGCCACCGCGACATGATCACCCGACACGCCAACGACCTGTTGGACGCATGGATCGACGACCCCGAGGTCGAGTTCATCAGCCAGTTCGCCCGGCCACTGCCCCAGCGTGTGATGGCGAGCATTCTCGGCTTCCCGCACGCCGACATTCCACAACTCGCCGAATGGGGCGACGCCGTCGTCACGCCGTTCGTCCACGGCACGGGGCTCAAACACGAACTCACCGCGGAGCAGACCGAGGAGATGATCGCCCGCCTCGATGGCTTCCAGGACTACATCTACGACCACGTCACGGCGAAGCGCCGCGATCCCCACGACGACATGGTCAGCTTCCTCTGCGACGTCCACTACGAGGCACTCGACCGGAAACTGACCGATCTCGAGATCGCGGGAATCGTCCACGCGATGATCATCGGGGGCCTCGAGACGACGCAGTACGCGCTCGAAGAGCAGGCCCAGCTGCTGTGCGAGCACCCCGGAACCTTCGAGGGTCTTCGCGCCGACCGGACCAAGCTGCGAGCGTTCGTCGAGGAATCGATGCGCATGCGCTCGCCGACCCACGGGTTGTCCACACGGATCACCGCACACGACGAGGTGTTCCAGGGCGTCGAGGTGCCGGCGGGCTCACTCCTGCACCTGCGCTTCGGCGCGGCGAACGTCGATGGGGAGGAGTTCGCGTGCCCATTCGACCTCGACCTCGACCGCGAGGGGGTGAGCCGCCACGTCACGTTCTCGGCCGGACCGCGCGTCTGTCCGGGCGCCACGTTGTCTCGCCTCGAACAGCAGATCGCGTGGGGTGTACTCCTCGACCGGCTCGAATCGATCGACTACGGCGACGGCAACACCTGGCTGCACCAGCCGGGGATCATGCTCGGCACCCTCGAGCTGCACCTCCGGATCCGCAAGGCCGATCAGCCGGTGACGCTCGGAACCGGCCGCTAGCCCTCAGCGGGCGACATCGCCGAGGTCGACGCGTCGAGGCGCTCGTGCAGACGAGCGCGCAGCTCGTCGGCAGGCAACTCGGCCCAGGTGCGCCGGTGGCGCTGCCGGTACACGACCGCACCCGTGGCGCCGAGCACCGCGACCACGCCGGCGACACCGAGGACCTTGGCCCACCTCATGAGCACCTACGTTAGGGCTCGATGGCTGCCTCGATGACGCTGCGCGATGCGATCGATGCCGCGGCGACCGGCGACGTGTGGTTGTTCCGCGGGCGATCGGTCGCCGATCGCGCGATCCGACTGTTCACCAACAGCCCGGTCAATCACGTCGGCATGGTGCTGGCGATCGACGACCTGCCACCGTTGATCTGGCATGCGGAGTTGGGCGCGAGCATGCCGAACGTGTGGACCGGCGAACGTGATCGGGGCGCACAGCTGCATCGACTCGATCGAGCGGTGAGCGTGTGGACCAACCGCTACGGCCAGCAGCCATGGTTCCGCCAGATCGACATCGACGTCACCGACGAGATGGAGAACGCAGCGCTGTCGGTCGTGGCCGAATACAGCGGTCGAACGTTTCCGAGCACGAAGACGCTGGCACGGCACTGGCTCGCCGGTCGGCTGCGTCGTCACGTGTCGCTGACCGACGTGTACTGCGCGGAGCTGGTGGCGTTGACCTACGAACGCATGGGGCTCCTGCACGCGGATCGACCGCCCAACTGGTACGACCCCGGCACCTTCTGGAGCGGCGATCGCCTCCAACTGCTCGGCGCCGAACTCGGCGCCGAGATCCACGTCACCGACGTCCCTCCCGTCGATGACGCCTGGCGCGACGGCTGAGGTCGGCTAGAGGTTGGTCATGCCGCCATCGACGCGGATCACCTGGCCGGTGACGTAGGCGGCCTTGTCGGAGGCGAGGAAACACGCGACGTCGGCGATCTCGTCGGCGGTGCCCCAGCGGCCGAGCGGGACGCTCTTCACGAAGTTCCTCCTGACCGCCTCCTCACCGAGCAGTTCGAAGGTCGGGCCCCACATCTCGGTGTCGACGAGGCCGGGAGCAACGGCGTTGACGCGCACGCCCTTCGACGCCCACTCATTCGCAAGGTTCTTCGTCAGGGTGTTCAGCCCGCCCTTCGACGCGGCGTAGGCACCCTGGGTTCCGCCGGCGCCGGTGGCGGCCGTCGAGGTGATGTTGACGATCGATCCCTGCGACGCGAACAGCGGCTTGGCAAACGCCGAACACAACATGAACGCCTGGCGAAGGTTGACGAACAACGTCTCGTCGATCGCCTCGCCGGTCACCTTCGATGCTGGCTGATTGCGCTCGACGGCCGCGTTGTTGACCAGCACGTCCAACCCGCCGAACGCATCCAACACCGTCGAGGAGATCCGTTCGACCGAGTCGGGCTCCGACAGATCGACGGCGATCACCAGCGGATCGTTGACCAGATCGGCGGCGATCGACGAGAGCCGGTCGGCACTGCGCGCCACCAACGCCACCCGAGCACCACTCGCATCGAGTTGGCGAACGATCGCCTCGCCGATGCCACGGCTGGCACCGGTGACCACGGCGGTCTTGCCCGTGAAGTCGAACGACATGAGCGGCTCAGATCCCAGCGAGGGCGGCGACGACTGGAGCGAACGACTCGAGGGCGTTGGACTGGACCGTCACGTACGACCCCTGCCAACGCTCGCGCTGTTCGATCAGCTCGTCGACGAGCTGATCGACGGAGCCGATGAGCATGTGCGGGCTCGTGAGCGCCGTCGCGCCGTCCATCCCCATTGCGCCGCCGACCTTGCCGGCCATGTCGTCACGATCGTCGGTGACGACGGTGGCGAACTTGAGGATGCTGATCTCGATGTCGCCGAAGCGGTCGCCGGCTGCGTCACGCACCCAGCCGAGCTTCTCGTCGGTGGCGTCAGCCGACATCGACGCAGCAGCCTCGGCGCCGAACTTGCCGGCGCCGACGTTGGGGTTGACGCCGACGATGTCGGCGAGTCGGGCAGCAGTCGAGAGCACGCGCTTCGCGCCACCACCGATGACGAGCGGTGGGCCACCTGCCTGCACGGGCTTGGGCATGCCGTTCATCTCGGTGATCGTGTAATGGTCGCCCTCGAACGAGAACGCGTCATCACCCCAGAGCCCGCGCAACACGGCGGCGGCCTCGATCATGCGGTCGATGCGCAGGCCGGCACGATCATGCGGAATCCCGGTCCACGCATAGTCCTCGGTCATCCAGCCGGCGCCGAGGCCGACCTCGAGCCGACCGTCGCTCAGCAGATCGAGGGTCGCGGTCTCCTTGGCCAGCTCCGCCGGATGGCGGAAGTCGTTGCAGAACACCAGCGCGCCCACGCGGAGCGACTCGGTCACGGCGGCCGCAGCCGCCAGCGCCGGAACGGGCGACAACTGATCGCCGAAGTGGTCGGGCATCAACAGCGTGGAGTAGCCGAGTGACTCGGCCTTCCTGGCGGTCTCGGTCCACTCCGATGACGAGCGGGCCTTCGAGGCCATGACACCGAAACGGAAAGGGCGCGGATGACTCATGCGGCGAGCCTGACACATCGTGTTCGTCGAAGTCACTCCGACCGCCACCGTCAGTACGACCGTGGCAGGCCGAGCACCTGCTGGGCGATGTAGTTGCACGTCATCTCCTGGCTGACCGGCGCGAGTCGCTGCAGACGCGCCTCACGCCAGTACCGCTCGACGTGGTACTCCGACGCGTAGCCGAGACCGCCGTGGGTCTGCAGCGCCTGGTCGGCAGCGAAGAAGCTTGCTTCGGCGGCGAGGTACTTCGCTGTGTTGGCCTGCTCGCCGCACTCGAGACCCTGGTCGTACCGCCACGCCGCGTCACGCCACATCAGGCCGGCCGCGTTGAGCTCCATGTGCGCCTTGGCCAGCGGATGGGCGATGGCCTGATTGGCGCCGATGGGACGATCGAACACGATGCGTTCGTTCGCGTACCCGACCGCCCGCCGAAGTGCGACCTCGCCGATCCCGCACGCCATCGCGGCCAGCAAAATCCGTTCCGGGTTCAACCCATGCAGAATCTGCTGGAACCCCCGACCGCGTTCACCGACGAGCCGCCAGCCCTCGACGGGAAGGTCGTCGTAGGCGACCTCGCATGACGCAATCGCGTTGCGGCCGAGCTTGGGGATCGGCGCGATGTCGCAGTAGTCGGGGTCGAGGTCGACGACGAACAGGCTCAACCCGTCGAAGCGTCGCCGAGGATCATCCGGATCGGGGTCGTCGGTGCGGGCGAGCAACAGACAGACCTCCGATTCGAGCGCCTTCGACGTCCAGATCTTGCGACCCCGCACGATGAAGCCGCCGTTGCCGTCGTCGATCGCCCTCGTCCTGATGCGCGACGTGTCGGTCCCCGCATCAGGTTCGGTGACCCCGAACGCGATGTGCAGGTCGCCGACTGCCGCACGCGGCAGGAACGTCTCCTTCAGCCGATCGTTGCCGAACTTCACCACCGGGTTCAGCCCGAACATCGTCAGGTGCAGCGCCGATGATCCGTTCATCGCAGCACCCGACGCGGCCACGCGGTTGAGCACGATCGCGCACTCCGTGATGCCGAGTCCGCCGCCGCCGTACTCCTCAGGGATCGCAACACCGAGCCAGCCACCCTCGGCCATTGCTGCGTAGAACGCCCACGGAAACTCGTGGCGTTGGTCTCGCTCGGCCCAGTACGTGTCGTCGAAGTCGGCGCACACCTGATCGACGGCGCCGGCGATCGCGAGATGATCGTCGTCGAGGCTGAAGTCCATGCCCAAGTCTCGCGGTCGGTCACAGATCCGGCGCTACTCCACGGCCGGGCTCGGCAAGCGTGGACGGGATGAATTAACCTGACGGTCAATAAGCCGAGGTCGACGAACGACAGAAACGGGGGTCGTGGACATGGCAGTCATCAACGACGAGGGGATCGCCACCGACGCGCACGAGCAGGATCTGCTCACGCGCGTCCGCGGGCTCGAGGACGTGATCCGGCGCGGCGGCGACGAAGCCCAGGAACTCCGACGGTGTCCGTCATCGGTCATCGACGCACTGGTCGATGCCGGTCTGTTCCGATTCACGATCCCACGGGAACTCGGCGGCGAGGACGCGTCCGTCGGCGAGACGATCGAGGTGCTCGAAGCGATCTCGGCAATCGACGCGTCGGTCGGCTGGAACGTGATGCTCGGCTCGGAGATCAACGCGATGGCGGCCGGCGGCATGGCACCGGAGGCGGCCGCCGAGGTCTACCTCGGCAACCCGAACGTGATCATGTGCGGTGGTGGCGGCCCCGGGACCACACCATCGCGAGCAGTGGCTCAGCCCGACGGCAGCTACCGGATCTGGGGCCACACCACGTTCATCAGCGGCTGCCACAACGCCACGTGGTGCTTCATGGTCGCTCCGATCTTCGACGGCGACGAACTGAGGCTCACCGACGGCGCACCGACGGTGAAGCTCTGGATGCTGCACCGCGACGAGTGGGAGATCCTCGACACCTGGGACGTTGCCGGACTGCGCGGATCGGGCAGCCACGACGTCGTGACCGATGGCGGCCTCGTCCCCGCACGATTCGCCGACATCGACCTCGTGACGGTGCCACCGCTGTACGAGAACCCCGTCTACCGGATCCCGGTGCCGTTGCGCCTCGCCTACAACAAGGCGGCCGTGGCGATCGGCGTCGCTCGCGGCGCGCTCGACGAGTTCGCCGTGCTCGCCAACGCCAAGACGCCGATGCTGTCGAGCACGCCGTTGCGCGATCGACCGGTCGCCCAGTATCGGATGGGTGAGGGTGAAGCGAACCTGCGCGCCGCCCGAGCGTTCCTGTTCGAGGCGATGGGCCAGGTGGAAGAAGAACTGTGGGCCGGCCGCGAGGCACCGTCGGCCGAGCGCACGCAGATCGCACGACTCGCCTGCACCCATGCGGCGAACGCCTCGATGCACGTCGTCGACTCGATCCACAACGCGGCCGGCACGTCGGCGATGCGGATGGACAGTCCGCTCGAACGCAAGCTGCGCGATGCGCACGGCTGCGCAACGCACCGTTGGGTGGCACACCCGCTGTACGCGGAGCTCGGCAAGATCTTCCTCGGCCACGAGGCCCCGGCGGAATTCGCCGGCACCGGCGGGCCGGCGCCCGCTCCCGGTCGCTGACCGCACGATGCTGAGCGAGACCGAGCTGGAGTCGTTGGTCGGCCACCGGTTCGGCGGCGGCCGCTACCGCATCGAACACTGGGAGAACTGGCTGCTCACCGACTGCACCGGCCGGGAGCCGCTCCCGGACGGTCTCGCCCACCCGATCGTGCTGTTCCACGTCCCCATCCAGGGCGTCGGCACGTCGATCGCCGAGTTGTTCGAACTCGGTGGCGTCGCCGGGCCGGGCTCGGTCGGGCTCGAGGGCTACGACTGGGAATACGTCCGACCGCTTGTCGAAGACGTCGAGTACCGGCTCGAGGGTGGCATCGTCACCGCGCGCCGCACGAGCGACGACAACGGACGGGTGGTCGACAAGTTCGCGTTCGAGATCACCCTGTTCGACGACCACGATCAGGTTGCCGCCCGGGTGACCAACCACTGGGTGCTGCGCCGATGAGCGAGCTCGCTGACATCGCAGCGGGCAACGAGATCCCGCCGTGGAGGATGCCGTTCGTCGACCCCGCACGCATGCGCACGATGGCGGCGATCCTGCGCGACCCGTATCCGGTCCACTGGGACCGCGACGGCAATGCAGCGATCGGGCTTCCCGGCCGCGTCATCAACCAGGGTCCGCTGAACCTCGGCTACATCGTCAACATGCTGCTCGCATGGGCCGGTCCGTCGTGCGTCCGACGGCTGACCGTGTCGTTCGGACGGCCCGTGCTCGACGGTGACAGCGTCACCGCTCGTGGACGGGTCACCGAGGTCTCGACGGTCGACGGCGAACGACGCGCAACCTGCGAGGTGTGGCTCGACCGCGACGGCGAGCACGTCGTCACCGGCACCGCCGTCGTGGCGATCTCCCCCGCCCACCCCTGACAGGCTCCCGACACCACCGTTTGCGTTGCATTCCTGGTGGACCGGGTCACCCGGATTGTCACGCAAACGTGTGGTTGGTGGACCTTGTCGGTGCTCAGTCGGACGACTAGCTTTGCCCCAGACCGATCGAGGGGGAGCACGAATGGCGTACGGGGCCGACCATGTGGAGATGCCACCAGTCGAGAATTGGGTGACCGACTGGGACTGGCTCGACGACCAGTGGGGAGAGAACGCGATCGAGATCTGGAACTCGGTGCGCGAGCAGTGTCCCGTGGCGACCACCGAGCGCTACGGACGCGCGTTCATGCCGGTCACCATGGAAGCCGTCGCAGCGGTCGCCAACGACACCGAGCACTTCTCCTCGATCTGGGTCAACGTCGGTCGCCCGGATGCACCGCGCCGACCGGCGCCGCCGATCACCTCTGACCCTCCCGAACACCACGGCCACCGGCGCCTCCTGCTCCCGGCGTTCAGCCCCAAGCACGTCGCACCGCTCGAAGAGGACCTCCGCCAGTTCTGCCGCAAGCTCGTTGCGGATCTCGACGGCGCCGACACCGCCGACGCGGCGTCGCAGTTCTCGCAGCACATCCCGGTGCACGGCATCTGCAAGCTCACCGGGCTCCCCGAGGAAGACGCCGACCTGTTCCGCGACTGGATCCACCGCAACTTCCAGTTGGCACCGCGCGACAACAACGTGCGCCTGGCCGTGGGGGCGGAGATGCAGGAGTACGTCGACGGGTTGCTCAACGACCGCCTGGCGAACCCGCAAGACGACATGTTGACCATGGTCGCCAACGCCGAGATCGACGGCGAGCCGGTCGACTGGCCACTCAAGGTCGGCTACATCAACCTGCTGATCATCGCCGGCATCGACACGACGTGGAGTGCAATCGGGTCCGGCCTGTGGCACTTCGCTCAACACCCCGATCAGGTCGAGCGCCTCGTGGCCGTCGACGACGACGACATGCTGTGGAACACCGCGACCGAGGAAGTGTTGCGCTACTACGCGCCGGTCACGATGGCACGCAAGGTGATCGGCGAGACCGAGATCGGCGGGTGCCCGGTCCACCCCGGCGACCAGATGCTGCTCACGTTCCCCGCCGCCAACCACGACCCGGCCGCCTTCGAGAACCCCGACGTCTTCGACATGGACCGGCTCAACAACCGCCACGTCGCGTTCGGTCTCGGCATCCACCGCTGCGTCGGCTCGAACCTCGCCCGCCTCGAATGCACCGTGGCGTTCCAGGAGTGGCTGCGGGCGTTCCCGCACTACTCGCTCGACACGAGCACGCCGACCAAGTGGGCCAACGGACAGGTCCGCGGTCCGCGCACCCTTCCGGTCATCCTCAACCGGTGACCCATCGCTCCAACACGTCACCGCACGATGGCTGAGGCCGACAAGCCGGCCGGCCGCGATGCCGTGATGGCGGCGTTGGTCGAGGCGACGACCCAGCTGATCCTCGAGCGCGGCGTCACGATGTCGGTGCGAGACATCGCTCAGCGAGCGGGGGTCAACCACGGTCTCGTCCACACCTACTTCGGCAGCAAGGAGGCGCTGCTCTCGGCGGCATTCGGCGACATCGTCGCTCGCGCCGCTGCGGAACTCGACGAAAGCGGCTTCCCTCCAGCAGACCTCGCGTTCCGCCGAGGCGGCGAACTGACTCGGGCTCTGGCACGGGTGATGCTCGACGTGCCGGGCGACCCGTATCCGAGCCACCCGATCCTGCCGTCGTGGCGCGTCGCATTGGAGACCACACGCCCGGATGCGAGCGCCGCCGAACTCGACGAGGCGGTCATCGTCGCAACCACGCTCGGGCTGGGCTGGGCGCTGTTCGCAGAACACCTCTGCGAGATCCTCGACGTCGACCACGAACGGCGCGACGCGATCGAGCGACGAGTGCTGGCACTCGTCTCGGACATCGGCGGCATCCCGACGGCGGACTGCTCGGCCTCCTCGCCGGATCCGTCGGCCGATTAGCGTCGAGCGGGGAGAAGGGGGACCCGTGACGAACACGCACGCGCCGACAGGTGACGCATCGCTCGAGAACACCGACGGCTTGACCGAACTGATCGTGGCCGCGGTGACCGAGGCCTGCGACCCGTTCACCGACACCACCATCGCCGACGCCATCTTGCGCATTCCGGCGGCCGACCTCTCGATCTTCATGCACGCACGCTTCGATCCGAACGGCGACTACACCATCTTGACCACCGGCTTGCCCGCATCACCCGGTGCCGCGTCAGGCCGAATCGTCACCAGCGCGGAGGCCGCCGTCGAGGCCGCGGACCGCGGCCTCGACGTGATTCTCGTGCGTACCGAGACCACGCCGGACGACGTGCTCGGCATGCAGTCGGCGCGTGGCATCCTCACCGCTCGCGGTGGTCTGGCCAGCCATGCCGCCGTGGTCGCTCGAGGGTGGGGCATCCCTGCAGTCGTCGGCGCCGGCGACGTCGTCGTGGTCGATGGCGGCATCCGCATCGGCGACGACTTCCACGCGGAGGGAACCGAGATCTCCATCGACGGACGAACCGGGAACGTGATGGAAGGTGCCGTCGTGGCATCGACACGAACGGCACCGCCTGAACTCGAGACGCTGTTGCGATGGGCCGACCTGATCCGCGCTGGCCGTGTCGGCGTGCGCGCCAACGCCGACACGGCCGATGATGCTGCCCACGCTCGCCACCTCGGCGCCGAGGGCATCGGGCTGTGCCGAACCGAGCACATGTTCCTGGCCGAGCAGCGGCTCCGCCTGGTTCGACGGCTGATTCTCAGCGACGACCCCACCCAGGAGCGCGAGATCCTGCACGAACTCGACGTCGTGCAGGAGGCCGACTTCGCGTCGATCATCGCTGCGATGGACGGCCTGCCGGTAACGGTGCGGCTGCTGGACCCGCCGCTGCACGAGTTCCTTCCCGACTACGAGCGCCTCGTGGTCGCCGAGGCGACCGGCACGCTCGACGACGAATCACGCGCCGAACTCGCGGCCGTCCGTCGGCTGCGCGAGGCCAACCCGATGATCGGCACCCGCGGTGTCCGGCTCGGCGTCGTCAAACCCGGCGTGTACCAGATGCAGGTGAGAGCCTTGGCCCGAGCGGTCGGCGAGGCGCTGGCAGCCGGGCGCGACCCCAAGGTCGAGATCATGATCCCGTTGGTGATTGGCGCCGACGAACTCGCCATGGCGCGAGGCTGGGTGCTCGAGGCGCTCGACGAGGCCGGGGTCGCCGACTTCGACGTCGTCAGCATCGGCGCGATGGTCGAGACGCCGCGCGCCGCACTCGTCGCGGCCGCTCTGAGCGCGCACGCCGACTTCTTCTCGTTCGGCACGAACGACCTCACCCAGCTCACCTTCGCCTTCAGCCGCGACGACGTCGAAGTTCGGCTGCTCCCCGCGTACCTCGAAGCGGGCGTACTCCCCTTCAATCCGTTCGAACAGCTCGACCAGGACGGTGTCGGCCGTCTGATCGACATGACGTGTACCGACGCTCGTGCGGTCAAGCCCGAGATCAAGATCGGCATCTGCGGCGAGCAGGCTGGCGACCCGGCATCGGCGCGATTCCTGGTCGACGCCGGCGTCGACTACGTGAGCTGCTCGCCGTACCGGGTACCGATCGCGCGTCTCGCCGTGGCCCAGGCACTCCTCGACGCCGGCCGTGTTCCCGACACCGAGATCGACCGGCTCACCGCCGACGTGGCCGACGACCACGCCGCGCCGCGCGTCGCGGCGACCACGAGCCCGGTGAGCGAGATGAGTGACGACGAGGCGCGGTTCCTCGTGCTGCATGCACTGCGGATCAAGGGGTTCAGCACGGCGGCGACGGTCGCCGAGCTGTCGACGGTCGATGCCGACCGGACCGCGACGATCTTGAACGAACTTGCCGAGAGTGGACACACCAAGTTCTTCGAGGCTCGCGAGCTGTGGCAGCTGACGCCCGATGGCAAGGAGCGTCACGCGGCCGAGATCGTCGACGCGGCCGCGGCGCACTGCACCGGGCTGCGAGCGCAGTACGAACCGTTCCTCGAACTGAACACCGAGCTGAAGGAACTGTGCACGGCGTGGCAGACCCGTGGCGACGAGCCGAACGACCACACCGATGCCGCCTACGACGCCGAGCGGCTGAGCGAACTCGACCGGTTCAACGAGCGGTGCGCGCCGGTGCTCGACGGGTTCGCCGAGGTGGTGCCCCGGTTTGGGGCGTACCGCCACCGGCTCACGGGAGCGACCGCCCGCGCCGTGCACGGCGAGACGAAGATGTTCACCGGCGTGATGTGCGGATCGTTCCACGACATCTGGATGGAGCTCCACGAGGACCTGATCCAGCTGCTCAGCATCGACCGCAACGCCGAAGGCAGCTACTGACGCTCAGCTCGCTCTCGCCTCACCGATGAGCGAAACGACCGCATACGGCGGATTCGCTCATCGCAACCGCCCGCGACCACTCACCGATGAGCCAAACAACCGTATACGGCGGGTTCGCTCATCGCCGGGTTCGTGTGGGGATCACGAGGGGGATCGCGACGATCAGCACGCCGGCGACCGCGACGGCAATCGCTGAGTAGAACCAGGCGGGATCCCAGAACAGGTCGAGCTCGAAGTAGTTGCGAAGCCACGGCACGGCGAACACCACGAGATAGCCGGCGCCCATCGCGACCACCAGACCCAGTTTCCAGGCCCGCAGCGGCCGACTCGCCACCGCCAACACGACGAGGCCGATCGTCAACAAGGTCACGGTGGCGAGCGTGCGCGACTTGTCGAGTCCGATGTCGGCGATGTGGAGCGACGCCTCGTAGGCGGCCAGCGTTGCGGAGCCGGCGATCACTCCAGCGGGGATCGAGAACCACAGGACGCGTCGGAGGAATCCCGGCCGGATCAGGTCGACCTCGGGTGCGAGCGCGAGGAAGAACCCGGGAACGCCGATGCTGAACGTGCCGATCAGGGTCAGCTGGCGGGGCAGGAACGGGAAGGGACTGTTCAACAACCCGACCGCGAACGTGAGCAGCACGGCATAGGCCGCCTTGGTGACGAAGAGGTTCGAGACCCGCTCGATGTTGTTGATGACCTTGCGGCCCTCGTTCACCACCGTCGGCAGGCTCGAGAACGCATTGTCGGTGAGCACCAGATCGGCAACGGCCTTGGTGGCCTCGCTGCCCGAACCCATCGAGATGCCGAGGTCGGCGTCCTTGAGCGCGAGCACATCGTTGACGCCGTCGCCGGTCATCGCCACGACGTGACCGCGGGACTGCAGCGCGCGCACCATCGCCTGCTTCTGCTGCGGTTTGACCCGACCGAACACGGTGCCGGCGTCCATCGCCGATGCGAGCTCGTCGAGGTCGCTCGGCAACTCGCGAGCGTCGACGGGTGAGCCGGCGACGGCCAGACCCGCTCGATCGGCGATCGCTGCCACCGTGTCCTGGTTGTCGCCGGAAATGACCTTGAGGGTGACGTCCTGCTCGGCGAAGTAGGCCAAGATCTCGGAAGCGTCGGGGCGGATCTCGTCTTCGAGTTCGATGATCGCGAGCGTCCTCGATCCGTCGGGCAGACGATCGCCGTCGGGACCGTCGGCGAGACGTCACCACCGCGAGCAGCCGTTTGCCTCCGGAACTCAACTGCTCGACGAGGTCGCGGGCGGGATCGTCGGCGGCGAGCAGGAAGTCGGGCGCCCCGAGGTAGAGCCACCCACGGTCGACGAACGACGCCGCCGACCACTTGCGTTCGCTGTCGAACGGCTCGACACGATCGACCTCCCAGGTCGTGTCCGTGCCGACCGCCGCGACGATCGCCGCCATCGACGCGTTCGGATCACGATCGGACGAGGCGAGCGCAACGAGCCCGTTGCGGACCTCGTCGTCGGTGCGGCCCTCGGCCGCGTGGGCGGCGGCGAACGTGATCTCGCCGGTGGTGATCGTGCCCGTCTTGTCGAGGCACAGCACGTCGACGCGGGCGAGCACTTCGACCGTCGAGAGCTGTTTGGCGAGCGCGTTGCGGCGAGCGAGCGCCACGATGCCTGCCATGAACGACAAGCTGGTGAGCAGCACCAAGCCGTCGGGCACCATCGCAACGGCAGCGGCCACGGTGCCGAGCAGTGCGTCCTGCCAGTTGTCCTCGGCGCTGAGGAGATTGACGAACAGGAAGATCGATGCGATCGGAATGATCACGGTGAGCCACCGCAGGATGCGGTCGATGCCTTGACGAAGCTGCGACTGCGCCGCGGCGAACTGTTTCGCCTCGGTGGCCAGCGAGCTCGCATAGCTGTCGGCGCCCACCGCGGTCGCCCGAATCCGCCCGTTGCCGGCCACCACGAAACTGCCTGACATCACAGCGTCGCCCACGACCTTGGGGACGGGCAATGACTCGCCGGTGAGCATCGATTCGTCGAGGCGGAGGCCGGTCGCCTCGAGCACGTCACCGTCGACCGCGACCTGCCCGCCGAGGCGGAGTTCGACCACGTCGTCGAGGACGATCTCGTCGGAGGGAATCTCGGCGGTAGCGCCATCGCGGAGCACCGTGGCCCGCGGTTCGGTGACGACCTCGAGGCGCTGCAATTCGCGCCGGGCTCGGACCTCCTGCACGACACCGATCACGGAGTTCGACACCACGACGCCGACGAAGAGTGCGTCTTTCGGATTGCCCGACACGAGCACCAGCACGAAGAGCGTGAGCATGATCGCGTTCACGACGGTGAACACGTTGGCGGCCACGATCTGGCCGAACGAACGCCCGGGCGGCTCCGGGGTCACGTTGACCCGCCCGGCGCGGACGCGCTCGGCGACGTCGGTCGCCGTCAGCCCGAGCTCAGCGGTGACATCAGCTCGCGGCGTGTCCATCTCGACAGGCAGCGTAAATGAAACGCATCCGGGACCGCCCCGCTCACCTTCGAAACCCTGATTCACTGGAGGGGTGGCCAACACCGACCCCGACGCTCTGATTGCGTACGTCCGCGAGTCCGTGATCGGACGCGATGACGTGATCGACGGCCCGTACGGCCCACGGCCGATCATCTACGCGGACTACACGGCATCAGGTCGTTCGCTCACGTTCATCGAGGACTACATCCGCTCGGTCGTGCTCCCGCTCTACGCGAACACGCACACCGAGTCGTCCGGCACGGGCCTGCAAACCACCCGGCTACGAGAGGAGGCGCGGGAGATCATCGCACGCTGTGTCGGCGCGACCCGCGACGAACACGCCGTGGTGTTCTGCGGCAGCGGTGCCACGCATGCCGTCGCGAAACTGCTCGGCGTGCTCGGGCTGAAGATTCCCTCCGCGCTCGACGATCGATACCACCTTGCCGACACGATCCCTGCCGCGGAACGTCCCGTGGTGTTCATCGGCCCCTACGAACACCATTCCAACGAACTGCCGTGGCGCGAATCCATCGCCGACGTCGTGATCATCGACGAGGACGCCGACGGCCACGTCAGCCTCGACCACCTCGAGCGCGAGTTGGTCCGCCACGGCGATCGCACGACCTTGATCGGTTCGTTCTCCGCTGCGTCGAACGTCACCGGGATCATCACCGACACCGTTGCCGTCTCGACGCTGCTGCACGAGCACGGAGCGCTGTCGCTGTGGGACTACGCGGCGGCAGCGCCGTACGTCCCGATCGACATGGGATCGAGTGCCGACGAGCACGGCCATCCCAACCTGGCCTACAAGGACGCCATCTTCATCTCGCCGCACAAGCTGATCGGCGGGCCGGGGACGCCCGGAGTCCTCGTCGCCCGACGCGAGCTGTTCACCAACCGGGTCCCGGACGTGCCGGGAGGTGGCACGGTCCGCTACGTCAGCACCGCCGAACACGACTACCACCCCGAGATCGAGCACCGGGAGGAAGCCGGCACGCCGGCGATCATCGAGTCGATCAGGGCCGGCCTCGTGTTCCAGCTCAAAGAGGCCGTCGGACCCGAGGTGATCGAAGGACGCGAGTCCGACTTCGTCCGGCGAGCGATCGGCCGTTGGGAACAGCACCAGAACATCAACGTGCTCGGCAGCCACCAGGCCGATCGGCTGTCGATCGTGTCGTTCGTGATCCGCCACGGCGACCGCTTCTTGCACCACAACTACGTGGTCGCGTTGCTCAACGACGTCTTCGGCATCCAGTCACGCGGCGGCTGCTCGTGTGCCGGCCCCTATGGGCACCGACTTCTCGGCATCGACCTCGAACGATCGCACGAGTTCCAGCGGGAGATCAACCGCGGCTGTGAGGGCATCAAGCCCGGGTGGGTGCGCGTGAACTTCAACTACTTCATCGACGACGCCACCTTCGACTACATCGTCGACGCCGTCACGATGATCGCCTCACACGGCGCTTCGCTGTTGGACGAGTACGACTTCGAACCGGACAGCGGGTTGTGGCACCACCGACGTGGCACGCGTGGCCCGTCGATGAGCCTCGACGAGATCTCCTACGACGGCGGCCGGATGCAGTTCGAGAACCGGCGCCACAGTGAGCCCGTCGACCTGGCGCGCCATCTCGCATTCGCCCACGAGTTGTTCCACACAGGTTCCGCGGATCGTGCGCCCGCGGCGCCGACGCCCGAGACCAACGCCGACTTCGAGACCCTGCGGTGGTTCCCGTACGCGACGGACGTCGTTCGATGATCGGGATGCGCTGACACCCGGCGTCCACACCCGAACGACACCCGATCGTCACGAAACCGTCATATTGGGTTAGGCTCGGCGACCATGTCGAGGATGAGCGGGATGACGGCGGGTGGCGTTCGACGTTCGCTCGTGTCCGTGGCCGTGATCCTGGCTGTCGCCGTCGGTGCCAGCGCCGTCCCGCTCACCGTGGCCAGTGCGCAGGATCCGGCTGCAGTTCGCGCCGCCCAGGAGATCCAAGCAGCACGCGATCGGGCCAATGCCGCAGCGCAGGCGATGTTCGATGCCGAGTCGCGTCTCGACACGCTCGAACTCGAGATCACCGCCGCCGAACAGGACCTCGCCGCCGTCGAGGCTCAGGCCGACACGATGCGCTCGAGCCTGCAGCAGGACGCACAGCGCAGCTTCGTCAACTCCGGCAGCTCGATCCCGCTGTTGATCGACCTCGACCAGGCCAACGCCGGCATCACCGCCGATCGTCAGGCGTCGGTCGCCCGCGGCGCCGCCTCGGTCGAGCTCGACGACTTCGACGCCGTGATGAAGGACGTGCGGGCCAAGCGCGCCGAGCTCGAACGCCAGCAAGCGGCCACCACGCAGGCCCGTGAGCAGTTCGAGGATCTCAAGGCGGCCGCGGAATCGGAGGTCGTGAAGCTCGCCGAGATCGAGAAGCAGCGGCTGGCCGACGTCGCCGTGCAGCGCGAACTCGAACGCCAGCGACAAGCCAAGATTGCTCAGGAAGCCGAGGCGGCCCGCCAGCTCCAGGCCGCCAACGCTGCCGCGGCGCCCGCCGTGCGAGCAAGCATCGCCGTGGCATCGCCGTCCGGTGCGTCATCCGGGTCGTCGAGCGCCGCTCAGGGCGCAGCGTCTCCCGCGCCGGCGGCTGCTCCAACGCCGACCCCGGTCGCCGAGAGCCCGCCGCCGTCGAACGCCGGCAGTGGCATCGTGTGTCCGGTCGCCGGGCCTCGCGCGTTCGGCGACACGTGGGGCGCCGCACGCTCCGGTGGCCGCAGCCACGAAGGCGTCGACATGATGTCGCCCGGCGGCACCCCGTTGGTCGCCGTCGAATCCGGCTCGGTGCAGTTCAAGACCACCCGTCTCGGCGGCAACTCCGTCTGGCTCAACGGCAACAGCGGAACCCGGTACTTCTACGCCCACCTCAGTGGGTGGGAAGGGTCGAGCCGCAGCGTGTCGCAGGGCGAAGTGATCGGTTACGTCGGCGCCACGGGCAACACCACCGCCAACCACCTCCACTTCGAGATCCACCCCGGCGGTGGCCGCGCCGTCAACCCGTACCCGTACGTCCGCGCCGTCTGCTGAAGTTCCCCGAGCCCAGGTCTCCGGGAACCACGCTTGTTCCCGCAGGCCCGGGCTCCGGGAACCACGCTTGTTCCCGGAGACCTGGGCTCGGGGGACCAGGCTTACTCGGGGCGGTGGCGGGCGAGGGGGACGGCGCCGGTGCCGATGAAGCGGCTGGTGTAGGTGGCGATGTTGCCGATGTAGTTGGCCCGCTCGTACGCCGCCGGGTCGCTGGCCGCATGGCTGGCCACTGCGCCACGCATCTGGGTGACCGACTCGTACTCGTGATCGACCATCCAGTCACGCAGCTCTGCTTCGATCGTGGCGAGGTGTGCCGGACCGTGGTGCAGCAAGGATGACGTCGTCATCACGATGTCGGCGCCCGCAAGGATCAGCTTCGCGGCGTCGAAGCCGGAGTGCACTCCGGTCGAACCGGCGATCGACATCTTCAGGTGCTCGCGCAGGATCCCGATCCATCGGAGCGGCAACCGCAGTTCTTCCGGTGTGCTCAGCGCGATGCGCGGCGCAACTTCGAGCGTCTCGAGGTCGAGGTCGGGTGAGTAGAACCGGTTGAACATGACGACGCCGGCGGCGCCCGCACGCTGCAGCCCGACGACGAACGACGCCACCGAGGAGTAGTACGGCGAGATCTTCACAGCGATCGGCACGTCGACTTCCTCGGCAACGAGCGCCACGAGTTCGAGGTGCTCGGCCTCGATCGCCGCGCCGCCGATGTCCGGATCGGCCGCCACCGTGTACAGGTTCAGCTCCAACGCGTCGGCCCCTGCGCCTTCGAGCAGCCGGGCGTATTTCACCCAGCCCCCGATGTTGGCGCCGTTGAGGCTGGCGATCACCGGAATGTCGACCGCGATCTTCGCGTTCTCGATCAGCTCGAGGTACGAGTCGATGGCCGAGCCGTAGTCGTCGACCTCGGGGAAGAACGAGGTCGCCTCGTGGAAGCTCTCGCCGTGCACGGTGTAGAGCCGATCGATCTCGGCGGTCTCGTGCTCGATCTGTTCTTCGAAGATCGACGGCAGCACGACCGCGCCGGCGCCGGCCAACTCGAGCTCGACCAAACGGTCGAGCTGCCCCGTGAACGGGCCGGCCGACGCGACGATCGGTGACCGCAACGGCAACCCCAGATAGGTGGTGTGCAGGTCAGGCATCGTCGGATCCTCCATCGCTCATGTCACCGGCGTCGATCTCGTCGAGGTCGAACTGGTGCGGTTGGTGCAGTGCCCGCTCGACACCGGCGAGCTGCTCGTAGTAGTGCCACCGCTCGTCGATGTCCTGCTGGGCGAGGTCGAGCAGTTCGGCGGAGCGTGCCGGATCGGACCGGGCCAGCATCGAGAATCGCGCCTCCTTCAAGGCGAACTCCTTGAGCGGGATGGTCGGCGCTGCCGAGTCGAGCTGGAACGGGTGCTCGTGTTCGTCGGTCGTCGGCTTGTAGCGGTACAGCGGCCAGTAGCCGGACTTCACGGCGTCCTTCTGATGCGACATCGACGTCTCCATGTCGATGCCGTGGGCGATACAGGTCGAATAGGCGATGATCAGCGACGGGCCGTCCCAGGCGTCGGCCTCGGCGAGTGCCTTGACCGTCTGGATGTCGCTGCCGCCGATGGCGATCTGGGCGACGTACACGTTGCCGTACCGGCGGGCGATCGCGCCGAGATCCTTCTTGCCGGTCGGCTTGCCGCCCATCGCGAACTTGGCGACAGCACCCAGTGGTGTCGCCTTCGATGCCTGGCCACCGGTGTTCGAGTACACCTCGGTGTCGAGCACCAGCAAGTTGACGTTGCGACCCGAACCCAACACATGGTCGACACCACCGAAGCCGATGTCGTAGGCCCACCCGTCGCCGCCCACGATCCAGGTGCTGGTGCGCACCAACTCGTCCGCGATCACCGTGAGGCGCCGCGCCCGGTCGGCGACCACCGGATCGTTCGAGGTCGCCAGGTCACCGAGGCGTTCTCGCAGCACGGCCACGCGGGTCCGCTGCTCGATCACGCCGTGCTCTGTCGGCGTCGGGTCGGCGAGCAGTGCACTCGCGAGGTCGGTGCCGATGCCATCAGCGAGTTCCTCGACCAGGCGTCGAGCCTCACGCTGGTGATGTTCGATGCCCAATCGCATGCCGTAGCCGAACTCGGCGTTGTCCTCGAACAGCGAGTTCGACCAGGCGGGCCCGAGCCCGTTGGCGTCCTTCGCCCACGGGGTGGTCGGCAGGTTGCCGCCGTAGATCGACGAGCAACCGGTCGCGTTGGCGACGACGAGCCGGTCGCCGAAGAGCTGGGTGAGCAGCTTCAGGTACGGCGTCTCGCCACACCCCGAGCAGGCGCCGGAGAACTCGAACAGTGGCTGCAGCAGCTGCGAGTTCTTCACCGAGTCGTGCGTGATCGAGGCCCGATCGAGTTCGGGGATCGACTCGAAGAAGTCCCACCGTTCGCGTTCGACCACCCGATGCTCGGGCGCCGGGCGCATGTTGATCGCCTTGCGCTTGACCTGGGTCTTGTCCTTCGCCGGGCACACGTCGACGCAGATGCCGCAGCCCGTGCAGTCGTCGGGCGCCACCTGGATCGTGAGCTGGTGCCCGTCGAGCTCGCGCGACCGGAAGCTCTTGGACAGGAAGCCGGCGGGCGCGCCATCGAGCGCGGCCGGCTCGTAGGCCTTCATCCGAATGGTCGCGTGCGGGCACACGACGGCGCACTTGCCGCAGTCGATGCACAGGTCGGGCTCCCAGATCGGGATCTCGATGGCGAGCTTGCGCTTCTCCAGCTCGGTCGTGCCGGTGGGGAACGTTCCGTCGATCGGCATCGCCGACACCGGCAGCAGGTCACCCTTGTTGGCGATCATCGTCATCGTGACGCGGTCGATGAAGTCGGTCTCGGCGTTCTGTCGGGCCGATTCGAGGATGTCGAACGTCTCGTCGATCTCGGTGCTCGACGTCATCGCTGCGGGCACCGGAACTGGCACCTCCACGCGGGCCAGCTCCGCGATCGCCCGGTCGACGGCGGCCTCGTTGCGCTCGACGATCAGCCGGCCGCGACGGCCGTAGGCAGAACTGATCGACGCCTTGATCGCTCCCACGGCACGATCGAGTGACATCACGTCGGTCAGCGCGAAGAAGCAGGGCTGCATGATCGTGTTGATGCGCCCCGGCATCTTCAGCTCGCGGGCGATGCGGGTGGCGTCGATCGTGAAGACACGCAGCTCGCGCTCGTGAATGCGCCGCTGGATGCTTGTCGGGAGGTGCTCCCACAGCTCGTCGGCGGGATACGGCGCGTTGAGCAGGAACGTACCGCCGTGGCGGACGTCGCCGAGCACGTCGAAGCGGTCGAGCAGCCCGAACTGGTGGCACGCGACGAGGTCGGCTTCCTGGATCAGATAGGTCGAGCGGATCGGTTCGGGACCGAACCGCAGGTGCGACACCGTCATCGAGCCGGACTTCTTCGAGTCGTAGACGAAGTACCCCTGCGCGTGCAGGTCGGGCTCGTGGCCGATGATCTTCACCGACGCCTTGTTCGCCCCGACGGTGCCGTCGCTGCCGAGCGCGTAGAACACCGCCGACCGTCCGGCCTGTTCGAGGCGGAACGAGTCGTCGACGTCGAGGCTGAGCCCGGTGACGTCGTCGACGATGCCCACGGTGAAGCGCCGCTTCGGTGCGGCCGACGTCAGTTCGTCGAGCACCGCCTTGGCCATCGCCGGCGTGAACTCCTTGGAACCGAGCCCATAGCGACCACCGATCACACGCACACCGGTCCGCTCGGATTCGGCCACGGCGGTGATCACGTCCTGGAAGAGCGGCTCGCCGGCTGACCCGGGTTCCTTGCAACGGTCGAGCACTGCGATCGAGCGCACGGATTCCGGTAGGGCGTCGAGCAGCGCATCGATCGGGAACGGCCGGAAGAGCCGGATCGTGGCCAGCCCGACCTTCTCGCCGTCGGCGACCAGTCTGGCGACCGTCTCACCGACGGCACCCGAGCCCGACCCCATCATCACGATCACACGCTCGGCGTCGGGGGCGCCCTCGTAGTCGACGAGGCCGTAGCGACGACCGGTACGAGCTTCGAACTCGGCGAACACGTCGGCGACGATGCCGGGCACGGCGTCGTGGAACCGGTTGGCCGCTTCGCGAGCTTGGAAGAACACGTCTGGGTTCTGCGCGGTGCCTCGCACCACGGGCGCAGTCGGTCGGAGTCGCCGCAGCTTGTGCGCGGCGATGTCGTCGGCGCTGACCAGCGAACGCAGATCGTCGTCGCCGAGCAGGTCGATGCGGTTGATCTCGTGCGACGTGCGGAAGCCGTCGAAGAAGTGCAGGAACGGCACCCGCGCACGCAGCGTTGCGGCGTGCGACACGGCGGCGAAGTCGTGGGCCTCCTGCACCGAGCTGGCGCACAGCATCGCGAATCCGGTCGAACGGGCGGCCATCACGTCGCTGTGGTCACCGAAGATCGACAGCGCGTGTGTGGCGATCGCACGGGCAGCGACGTGGATCACCGCCGGGGTCAACTCGCCCGCGATCTTGTACATGTTCGGCAGCATCAGGAGCAGGCCCTGTGACGCGGTGAACGTCGTGCCGAGCGCCCCGGTCTGCAGCGCGCCGTGCAACGTGCCTGCCGCGCCGGCCTCGGACTGGAGCTCGACCACTTCCGGCACGGAACCCCACAGGTTCGTCTCGCCGCCCGCCGACCAGGCGTCGGCCAACTCGCCCATCGTCGACGCCGGCGTGATCGGGTAGATCGCCACCACCTCCGACAGGGCGTAGGCCACCTTGGCGGCCGCCTCGTTGCCGTCGATACAGGCCGTCGCCGGCGGCGCCGATTCCGATTCGGTGCCCTCCGAGTCGATTGCCGGGCGATCATCGGTGGCCGTGGTGCTCATGCTCACCATCCTTGCGCCCGCACGAACCCCTGACGACCGCCCAAAGTCCCCAATCTCGCCCGAACCCGACTCCATCCGGTCCGCACCCCACCCGCGCCGCTCACGCCCGTTCGCAAATTCGGAGCCGATATCGCGGTGAGCGCGACGTCGGCTCCGAGTTTCAGGGGGGTGGGTGGAGCAGGCTCGCGAGACCGAGGCCATGACGTTCGTCACGTCGGCCAAGTCCGGGTCCTAGGTCCCTAGGGGTACCCACAGGGGTACGGCGAGACTGTCGGACGATGATGTTCGCGATCGATGCACTCCCCCTTGCTCGTTGGCAGTTCGGGATCACCACCCTCTACCACTTCATCATGGTCCCGCTGACGATCGGGCTCTCGATGTTGGTGGCGTGGTTCCATACACGGTGGTACCGCAAGGGCGACGAGGCCGATCTGCGCCTCACCAAGTTCTTCGGCAAGCTGTTCCTGATCAACTTCGCCATGGGCGTGGCAACCGGCATCGTCCAGGAATTCCAGTTCGGCATGAACTGGAGCCAGTACTCACGTTTCGTCGGCGACGTCTTCGGTGCTCCGCTGGCCATGGAGGCACTGGTTGCGTTCTTCCTCGAGTCGACGTTCCTCGGGCTGTGGATCTTCGGCTGGGGCCGCTTGAACCCCAAGGTCCACCTCGCCACGATCTGGGCGGCGGCGATCGGCACGTGGTTGTCGGCGTACTTCATCGTCGCCGCCAACTCCTGGATGCAGCATCCGGTCGGCGCGATCTTCAACCCCGACACCGGTCGCGCCGAGATGACCGACATCGTCGCCGTGCTCACCAACTCGACCACGCTCGCCGCCTATCCCCACGTGATCAGCGGTGCCGTTCTGACCGCAGCGGTGTTCGTCGCCGGCATCTCCGCCTGGTGGCTGATGCGCCGCCAGCCGAACGACGTCGACCGTCGCGGCTTCACCCGAGCGCTGCGCCTGGGGCTCTGGGTGTCGATCGTCGCCGGGCTGGCGCTGTCGCTCTCGGGTCACTTCCAGACCCGCCTGATGTTCGAACAGCAACCGATGAAGATGGCCGCCGCCGAGGCCCTCTGCGAGACGGAGACCGGACCCGGCCTGTCGGTGTTCGCGATCGGCGACGTCAGTCAGGAGTGCGACGTGCGCTCGCTGGTGATCCCCGGACTGTTGTCGTTCCTGGCCACCGACACCTGGGACGCGGAGATCCCCGGCGTCATCGACACCCAAGCTGCCTACGTCGAGCAGTTCGGTCCCGGCGACTACCGACCGAACCTGATCGTCACGTACTGGAGCTTCCGGGCGATGATCGGCATCGGCATGGTCAGCGTGCTCGGCGCCGCCGCGGCGTTGATCTATCTCAAATTCAAGAAGGTGCTGCCCCAGAGCAAGTGGGGTGGTCGCCTGGCAATCGCGCTGATCTTCACCCCGTTCCTCGGCAACGCCTTCGGCTGGCTGTTCACCGAGATGGGTCGCCAGCCGTGGGTGGTGGCCCCCAATCCGAACGGCATCCCTGAGATCAGATTGCTCACCGCAGATGCCGTGTCCGGCTCGGTCGGCGGCACCATGGTCCTGTTCTCGATGGTCACGTTCACGCTCGTGTACGCCGGCCTCGGTGTGATCGAGTTCATCCTGCTCAAGAAGTACGTCCAAGCCGGCCCCGATGCCGCCATGACGGGACTGCTCGCCGGGAACGAACCGCCCGACGACAGCGAAACCGGCGACGACGACCGGCCACGCGGCCCCGAGGACCGCAACGACTGGCCAGATGGCGGCTCCGACGACTCCGACGACTCCGAACGACTCGTCTTCGCCTACTGAAATCGACGGGAGCACGACATGGAACTCACCACCTTCTGGTTCATCCTCATCGCCGTCCTGTGGATCGGCTACTTCTTCCTCGAAGGCTTCGACTTCGGCGTGGGGATGCTGCTGCATCCGCTCGGCGCCACGGACGCCGACCGACGCGTGATGATCAACACGATCGGCCCCGTGTGGGACGGCAACGAGGTCTGGCTGTTGACCGCCGGCGGGGCAATGTTCGCGGCGTTCCCGTTCTGGTACGCCACGCTCTTCTCGGGCTTCTACCTCCCGTTGTTCCTCATTCTGATGGCGCTGATCTTCCGCGGTGTGGCATTCGAGTACCGCGGCAAGATCGACAGCGTCCGGTGGCGACGAAACTGGGACCTCGCGATCGCCGTCGGGTCGTGGGTGCCGGCCGTGCTCTGGGGTGTCGCCTTCGCCAACATCGTGCGCGGTGTGCCGATCGACGAAGGCGGCGACTTCACCGGCAACCTGTTCACGCTGTTGAACCCGTTCGGCCTGCTCGGCGGCATCACCACGGCGACGCTGTTCCTGCTGCACGGAGCGAACTTCCTCAGCCTGAAGACACTGGGTGACGTCCGCGAACGGGCGCATCGGGTCGCGCAGATCGCTGGTCCGGTCGCCGTGATCGGCGGCGGCGCATTCCTGATCTGGAACCAACTCGAGCGAGGAAAGGGTTGGACCTGGGTTCCGGTGCTTGCGGCGGCAGGTGCGCTCATCGTCGGAATCGTCGCCGAACGCCGGAACCGAGAGGGAGTTGCGTTCAGCGCGACCGGCGTGGCGATCGCGATGGCCGTCGTTGCGCTGTTCGGGTCGCTCTACCCGAACGTCATGCCCTCGACCACCGATCCCGCGTTCAGTCTCACCGTGACGAACGCCTCGTCCACCGACTACACCTTGAAGGTGATGACGATCGTTGCACTGGTCATGACCCCGGTCGTGTTGCTGTACCAGGGCTGGACGTACTGGGTGTTCCGCAAGCGCATCGGAACCCAGCACCTCCCGATCGTCCACCGGTGAGCGACGTCGACCGGCGCGGACCGGTCGACCTCCGATTGATCCGGCTGATTCCCGCGCTGCGCGTCCACATGGGCATCGTCGCCGGGGTCGCCGCGGTGACAGCACTTGCGGTCGTCGTCCAGGCCGAGGCGCTCGCCGGAGCGCTCACCGACCTCGTCACCGACGGCGAGATCGCCAACGGTCTCGCCGCGGTCGTCGTCCTGCTCGCCGCGGTGGCCGCTGTCCGCGCCGCTGCCATCGCCGTCACCGAGTGGTCGGCCGCCCGTGCGATGCGATCACTTCGCCACGACGTCGGAGTCGCCGTGCTCGACCACGCCACACATGACGCCGATCGCGCAACCGGTGGGCTCGCCAATCGCGAGGCATCGATCGTCACCGTTGGAGCCGACCAGCTCGAACCGTACGTCCGTCAGTTCCTCCCGGCGCTGATGCTGGCCGTGGCCGTGCCGCTCGTGGCGGGGGCACGCATCGTGTTCGCCGACCTGCTGTCCGCCGTGCTGATCGCGCTGACCGTGCCGTTGATCCCGGTGTTCATGGTGCTGATCGGCCGGATGACCGAGCGCCGCACGGCCCGCCAGTGGGCCGTGCTCCAGCGCCTCGGCGGGCACTTCCTCGACGTCATCGAGGGGCTGCCGACACTGCGACTGTTCGGACGGGCCCAGGCGCAGCGCGACTCGGTGCACGAGGTCTCCGAGCAGTACCGGTCCACCACGATGAGTGCGCTGCGGATCGCGTTCCTGTCGGCGCTGGCGCTGGAACTGATCGCCACGCTGTCGGTCGCACTGATCGCGGTGGAGATCGGCCTGAGGCTCGCCGGCGGCAATCTCCAACTCGATACGGCGCTCGTCGTGCTGCTCCTGACGCCCGAGTGCTACCTGCCACTGCGCAGGGTCGGAGCCAGCTTCCACGCCGCCCAATCCGGCCTCGATGCGTCGGACGACCTCCACGGGCTACTCGCTCGACCGACACTGACCTCAGGCGACCACGACGCACCGACCGAGGCAACCCTGACCCTGCGCCACGTGGGACTGCGGCGCGGAGGACGGCTGCTCCTCGATGGGATCGACCTCGACGTCGCACCCGGGAAGCTTGTTGCCGTCTACGGCCCGAGCGGCATCGGCAAGTCGACCCTGATCGACGCGTGCCGCGGTCGAGTGCTCGACCGGTCCGGTTCGATCACGGTCGACGGCATCGACGTGCGGGACCTCGACGCCGGGTCGTGGGCCGATCGGCTCACGGTGATCAGCCAGCGCCTCACGCCGGTCGCGTCACCGGTGATCGACGAGGTGCGAGCCGCGACCGCCGCATCGGACGAGGAGATACTCCGAGCACTGGCCGACGTCGGGCTCGCGGCGATCGTCGGGCGACGGGCCGACGAACTGTCGGGCGGGCAGCTGCGCCGGGTGCAGGTCGCCCGTGCGCTCGTGGCGGTGAGGGACGGCGACGCACGGATCGTCCTCGCCGACGAGCCCACTGCCCACCTCGATGGTGACAGTGCTGACGCGGTGTGGGAAGCGCTCGCCGCGTTGGCACGCGAGTACGACGCCGCCGTGCTGATCACGACACATGACGCTCGATGCCGCGCGGTGGCCGATCGGGTGCTGGATCTCGCGCACGACAGGGCCCCGGAGACGACCGACCTCGTGCCACCATCGCATCGGCCCGACGTCACCATCAGGCTCAGCGCGCCAACGCCCATCGACGACGTCGGAAGCCGGCGCTCCGTCGACACTCGCGTGCCGACCTCGGCCGGCCTCACCTCGTCACTGCGGCGAGTGCTGGCCATGGCGCGGCCCGCCCGTCGGCGTTTCGTCGGAGCGGCAGCACTCGGGACCGCCGCCGAGATCTGCACCATCGGGCTCGCCGGCACCGCCGCATGGCTGATCGTGCGCGCCAGCGAGCAGCCGGAGCTGGCAGCGCTCTCGGTGGCGATCCTCGGGGTGCGGGCCTTCGGCACCTTCAAGGGCGTCTTCCGGTACGCCGAACGCCTCGCCACCCACGACACCGGGCTGCGATCGCTGACCGAGATCCGCGCGGCCGTCGTGGCTCGACTGGCCGAGATCGCCCCCGCCGGTGTCCCCGACTGGCAACGCGGCGACCTGCTGCAACGCATCGTCTCGGACATCGATCGACTGCTCGACGTGTTCGTCCGCGTCCTCGGACCCGTCGCCGCCGTGGCGGCCACGACGCTCATTGCGCTCGTGATCACCGCGACGCTCGACGTGTCCGCCGGCCTCATCCTGCTGGGTTCGATCGCCGTGATCGGTGTGCTGCTTCCAGCGATGACGATCCGCGTCGAGGCCTCGATCGGGCCAGCGCTCAACGATCCGCGGGCGGCGTTCGGCAGTCGAGTGCTCGCCGCAACCGAAGGCCTCGATCGCCTCTGGGCCAACCGCACGCTGTCGGGAGTTCGCCGCGACATCGACCGCAGCGCGTACGCGATCGACGACCTGGAGCGGCGTCGGGCTCGGCTGCGGATGTGGGGCGGCGCTGCCGTGGCGGCGGCACCGCTGCTGACCAGCACGGTGTGTCTTGCGACGATCGCCGCCACCGGAGGTTCGCTCTCCGGGCCGGTGATCGGGGTGCTCGTACTGTGGCCGCTCGCGATCGTCGAACTCGTGGGAACGGTCAACGAAGCCGCCGCGTCGGTGCCCGGGATCGCCGGCGCAGCACAGCGGGTCGTGGCCGTGCTCGACACGCCCGATCCAGTGGTCGCGGCGACCGACCCGCACCCGGTCGCGGCGCATCCGACGGTCGTGCTCGACTCGGTGACCGCACGCTGGCCGCACGCCGACGCCGACGCCCTGGGTCCGGTGTCGATGCGGCTGCCGGCGGGCGATCATGCCGTGGTGAGCGGGCCCAGTGGTTCGGGCAAGTCGACGCTCGCCGCCGTCCTCGTCGACTTCCTCAGCCCGCAGTCGGGGTCCTACTGCCTCGACGACACCCGAGCGGATCGATCAGCGGGCCAGGACGTTCGCCGGCGGGTCACCTGGATTCAACAACTGCCGTGGATCGCCGACTCGACGGTACGCGAGAACCTGCGCATCGCCGATCCGACTGCGAGCGACGACGACCTGGTCGCTGCGCTGCACGCCGTCCAACTCGGCGAGTGGCTCGCCACGCTTCCTGCGGACCTCGACAGTCAGCTGGGTCGCGGCGGCTCGAAGATGAGCGGTGGCGAGGCGCAACGCCTTGCGCTGGCCCGGGTGCTGCTCGCCGGCCACGACATCGTGGTCCTCGACGAACCGACGGCCAATCTCGATGCCGACACCGCCGGTCGTGTGCTCGACACCGTGCTGGAACGCTGCGGCGACCGCACGACCATCCTGCTCGGCCACGCCGCTGCGTGAGTCGCCGGACGTCACGAGCGTCACGGGCGTCACCGACGTCACCGACGATCAGGCGATCGGATAGCCACCCATCAGGGCGCCGGCGAAAGCGAGGATGGTGGCGGAGGCGAGCAACAACACGATCCGGGGCAGCCGGTTGTTGAACGACGCCGTGATGCCGGCGAAGAACAGCACGCTCGCGAAGAACAGGGTGAGCTGGATGTAGTCGTCGGCGTTTGCTCCCGCTTCCTCGCCGCGCAAGCTCGCCTGGCCCGCCTCGGCGTCCAAGGCGTCGGACGCCGCGAAGATCTCGCCGAGGTACTCCTCGTCGGCGAGCAGGTTGGTCGGCGTCTGTCCCGCCGCGAGCTGCGCTTCCCAGCTCTCGAAGATCGGGACGAAGCCGGGCCGTACGAGCGTCGCACGCAGGAAGTCCTGCAGGTCCTGGTTCCCGCCTGCGGCCGCCGAGGCGTACTGCGCGACGGTGGCCGCGTCGTACGACACCTTCTGGGTGGCCAGCGCGTATTCGCGCGACGACTCGATCCGCAGCACCGCCGAGGCGCGCGCCTCGTCGGTTTCGACGCCGTTCCATTTCGAGACCTGGTACGCCGACCATGCAGAGCCGACGGTGGCCACTGCCAGCAGTACGACGGTGATGATCTCGATCAGCCGACCGGGGCGTGTACGCGACCCTCCCGAGTTCTTCGACCCGGCGGATTCGTTCGACCAGGGCGAGTTGCTCATGGCTGCTCGGCCGCCTGGTCCGTCGTCTCCTCGGCATCGATCACGTGCGTGTCGGATGACGCGGTGGACATCGGTCCGGCGGTGAGCGGAACGGTGAGCGCGGAGGGGATCGGCTGGTCACCGTCCCAGCGATGCAGGATGTCGCGCCAGGCCTCGATCTGGCGATACCGCAGCAGCACGTCGCCATCGATGCCGTCGAGCAGCGAACCGACCTCGGCGTCGTTCTCGAGGCGCGCCCGGCGCACCTTGGCGAAGGCGTTCTCACGCTCGAGTTCGGTTTCGGAGCGCACGATCGACTGGATCACCTCGCCGGTTTCGCCGAGATCGACCTCGCGCAGCGTGAACATCTTGAGGTCGAAACCTGCAGCGCCGAGCGCCGTGTCCAGCGCCTCGGTGAGGCGCGCTTGGAGCGCCGTGAACCCGGTGCCGTAGACGTCGTTCACGGAGAGGTTTCCCGTACCCACCTCGGTGAGGATGGCGCTGCGCGTGATGTCGCGCAGGGCCGCCCACAGCCCTTCTGGGCCGAACTGGTTGTGGACGTCCTTGAGTTGACCCGTGTCGAGTTGGCAACGCAGCGTGTAGCTGACCTCCGCGAATGCCTTGTCGCCGAGATGGAGACGGAGCGGGTCGTCGAAGTACTCGACCCGAGGATCGCCGATCGCCCGTCCGCCCGCGACGAGCGACAGCTCACGCGACGGATAGATCTGGACGACCGCTTTGCGCCACGGCTGCATGAAGTGACGACCGGGTGTGAGCGCCCGGCCGGTGGCCTTGCCTCGCTTCAGCAGCAGCGCGATCGTGCCGGGCTCGACGATGACGGAGGTCTCGAGGAGCACCATGCCGACGATGCCGAGCACGATCGCAACACCGACGAGCGCAATCACGAACTCCATCAGATCGACCTCGACGAGCAGTCACGGTTGGTGTCCATAGGAGCGCATACGGTACTGCCGCCAGCGCCGGCGAATTCACGTTTGCGTAGCGAATTCGGTGGGCTGCCCCACCCGAATCCGCACGCAAACGGATGGTCAGCCGTCGGTGGTCTCGCTCTCGATGTCGTCGGCGATCGAGTTGGAGATGTCATCGAGCTGGTCGTCCACGCCGTCCACCGGGTTGTCGAGGTCGTCGTCGTTGCCGTCGTCGTCACTGCAGGCGGCGGCGCCGAGGGACAGGACCGCGACGGCTGAGGCAGCGATCACGCGGCGACTGATGGAGGAGCTGTGTGTGGTGGTCATGACGGACACGGCTACCCGTGCGCCTCACTCAGCAAACCTGTGCGTCGAGCAGTCGCCGCTCGAAGTCGGCCGCCCAGTGCTCGGAGGTCCACGAACGCACGGCGTCCGCGCGACGGCGAGCCATTCTCCGGCGGGCCGCCACGTCGAGCGCGAACGCCTGCGCGATGCCGTCGACGACCGACGACGGGTCGTCACCGTCGACGAGCACCGATCCCGCGCCGAGGTCATCGGCGGCGCCGGCGCCTCGTGCGAGCACGAGCGCGCCGCTGCGCGGTTCGTTGAGGATCGAGAACTCCTTCGCAACGAGATTCATACCGTCGCGTCGTGGCGTCACCAGGGCCATGTCGGCGGCGGTGAACAGCGCTGCGACCTGACGTCGGTCGCAGCCCTCGGTCGACACTCGCAACGCGGCGGTTCCATCCGATCGCAACCAGTTCGCGGCCACGTCGTGCGCTCGACGTTCGATCTGGAGGCGGAGTTCTCGTGACACCGTGAGGCTCGTCCGACTCGGTTGCGCGATCTGCACGATCTCGACCTCGTCGGGATGGAAGATGCCCGACCGGAAGGCCCGGTCGATCGCCTCGATGCGCTGGGGGATCGCTTTGGTCGAGTCGATCCGGTCGACGCCGACGATCAGCCGTCGCGACGAGACCCGGGCGCGCAACCGCTCGACGAGCACTTGGGTGGCGCGCTCGTGGGAGAGTGCGGCCAGAGATGCCGGATCGATCGACACCGGCGACACCACGGTGTCGTTGCGGCGAGTGCGACAGAAGCGAGCAAGCTGGGCGCGGTCGCCGACGGTCTGCACGCCGATCAGTGCCGGCACCTCCAGCGCGCGTGCCAGCGCATCGGCGACCGGAAGCGCCGCAAGGGTGTTGGCGTCGAACGGCGTGTGGATCGACAACCCGACCGTGAGGTCCGGTCGTTCGACGGCCAGGAACGCAGCCACCAGCAGCAGCTGATGATCGTGGATCCAGACGAGGTCGCCGTCTGCTGCAACATCAGCGATGGCCTTCGCGAAGCGCTCGTTGTGGTCCTGATAGTCGCGCCACCATTCGTCGCGCCATTGCACACTTCGGGCCATGCCGTGCAGCGCCGGCCACAGGCACGA
Organism: Ilumatobacteraceae bacterium; assembly: GCA_963828415.1. Lineage (GTDB taxonomy): Bacteria > Actinomycetota > Acidimicrobiia > Acidimicrobiales > Ilumatobacteraceae > Sva-07. Next base: position 143,237 of record CAWHEI010000002.1, on the reverse strand, counting down.
GTTCGCCATCCCGTCGACGGCTGCGTCGGCGAGCGCTGGAGGGATCGCCACCTGATGGAGCGAACCATGCGGCCAGGCCGGTGTCGCGGCGTCGGGATCGCCCAGCGAGGCTGACGAGCCGATCCAGACCGAAGGTTGACGACGCACGAACGACTCGAGCGCCGTGACGAGACCTCCTGGGGCACGTTGCCAACCCGCCGTCGACGACCATGCCACGGGAAGCCGGTTGGCGACGACGAGCATGCGAGGACGCGTCGGTTCGAGATCGGTTGCGGGCATGACGCCCCGCGACTACCCGTCGAGCTGGTGGGTCAATCGTGGAGCATGTCGAGCAGCTCGCCGACGGTGTGCTGGCCTTCGAGCGGATGGCGCAGTTTCGTTCGGTCGATGATCTCGTAGTGGTTGCGACGACCGACCTTCTCCCGGCGCAGGTAGCCGCCGGCCTCGAGGTCGTCGAGAATCCGTTGCACGGCGCCCGGAGTGATCCCGACCACGTAACTGAGATCGCGCTGGCGCAGATCCGGATCGCGGCTCAATGCCACCATCACGTGGGCGTGGTTCGTCAGAAACGTCCACGCGGGCAGATCAGGCTTCGGTTCGATCAACGTCACCATTTGATCATAGGTATTCGAAGACACCTGTTGCCCAGTGTTCCTCTCGGACGTCACCGAACGTCGAGCCCTAGCGGTCGCGACCATCGACGTCTCCCTGTGGATTCTCCGCCGCGCTCGACTCGATCTCGGCCAATTCTCGTTCAGGAGCAGCGAGTTCGTCGACACGCAGGTGCTCGGATTCGGTGGTGCGATGCGTGGCCCGGAAGAGCAGGTGGGTGCTCGCCGGCAGGGTCAGCAGCAACGCTGCTGCAACGATCGCCAGTTCGGCGGCGCCTCGGACACCGACTTCGATGCTCGCACCGATCGCAACGAGCAAGAACGCGATCGGGCTCGCCTTGCCGGCAGCGTGAAACCTCGCATAGGGCGTGGTGAAGGTGAGCAGGCCGATGCCGGCGAGCAGCGCGACGAGGGCGCCGAGCAGGATGAAGGCCGCGCTGACGACGTTCATGGTCGCCCTGTGGTCTCGATGAAACGACTGAGGGCCACGGTGGCGGTGAACGCAACGATCGCGATCACGACGAGGACGCCGATGTAGAGCGTGTCGCCGGTCTCGGCCACCCGTGTGCCGATGGCGCCCATCAGCGCAACGAGGGCGGCATCGAGCGAGATCACCCGGTCGGCCAGCGACGGGCCGCGGACGAGACGAATGCCCGCCAGGATCCCTGCCAGCAGGAAGATCCCCACGGCGATGTCGGCGATCATGCTGATTCCTCCTTCACTGGCAGCGCCCGGCACGCGAGTTCGGCGAGCCGGCGCACGTGCTGTTCGATCTCGGGCGCCTTCTCGGCGTGGAGCACGTGCAGATAGAGCCGACCGGTGTCACCGTCGCTGTCGATGACGGCCGTTCCCGGCGTGACGGTGATCGCCACCACGAGCATCAGGAAGTGCGACCTCGACTCGATCGACGTGTCGACCGCGATGATCGCTTCGTCGGTGTAGTCGGTCGGCGTCAGGATCTCCCACGCCACCTGCACCGTCGACACGACGAGGTCGACAGCGACGAGCCAGACGAACCGCAGCAGCGGCAGAATGCGCAGGCCGCCGGCGTTGCGGTCGACGCCGGCGAACAACGTGGCGGCGACCGCCACGATCGTTCCCGACACGACGTTGGCGACCGACACCGAGCCCCACAGCGCACACCATGCGCCGACGAGTAGGGCCAGTGTCAGCAGGCGTCGAGGAGTCAGCAACGAGCGCACCGAGCTCCACGACGAACGCGCCGCGATGGTGTCCATCAGCCGTCCACCTCACCGGCGGTCGGGCCGAGCACGTCGACGATGTACGGCGTGCGTTCGATCAGGTCGGTGGCGACCTGCTCGCTCATGCGCCACAACGGCCCCGCGACCACGGCGATGGCGATCGTTCCGGCAACGGCGACACCGGCGGCGGTCTGCATGATCGTGACCGATCGGTGGCTGGATGCGGGCACCGCCGACGGCGTGACCTCGCCCCAGAATGCACCGAGCCAGATCTTCGTCATCGACAGCAACGTGAGGATCGAGCCGACCAGCGACACCGCGACGATCACGTACGCACCCGACGCGATGCCTGCGTCGACGAGTGCGAGTTTGGCGATGAAGCCCGAGAACGGTGGAAGGCCGGCCAAGCTGAGCGCGGGAAGCGCGAACAGCACGGCGATCACCGGCTTGCTCGTCGCGAGACCTCCGACCTTCGTGAGCGCGGACGTCCCCTGGTCGTCCTCGATCAACCCGCCGGCAAGGAACATCACGGTCTTGACGGGGATCTGGTGGATCAGGAACAGGACGGCACCAGCGACGCCGGCCACCGTGAACAACCCGAGCCCCATGATCATGTAGCCGATCTGGCTGACGACGTGGAACGACAGGATGCGCTTCACGTCGTTCTGGGCGAGCGCGCCGGCCACGCCGACGATCATCGTGAAGCCGGCGATGACGAGCAGGAGCGGACCGAGTCGCTCGAGTTCCATCAGCGTGAAGAACCGAATGAGGACGTACACGCCGATCTTGGTGAGCAGCCCGGCGAACACCGCCGTGATCGTGGTCGGTGCGGTCGGGTAGCTGTCGGGGAGCCACGAGAACAGCGGGAAGATCGCCGCTTTGGTGCCGAAGACGATGAGGAACCACAGCCCGATGCCGACCTGGGTCGCTGCGGGCAGCTCTGGGATCCGCTCGGCGAGCAACGCCATGTTGACCGTGCCAGTGGCCGAGTAGACGATGGCGACACCGAACAGGAACAGCGTCGATGCGAACAGGTTGATGACCACGTAGGTCATGCCCGAGCGCACCTGCGATTCACGACCCTGGTGGGTGAGCAGCACGTAGCTGGCAACGAGGATCAGCTCGAACGCCACGAACAGCGTGAAGAGGTCGCCGGTGAGGATCGCCAGGCTGACGCCACCGGCGAGCACGAGCAGGATCGGGCTGACCACCGCCGGATCAGCGCCCGCGGGCGTGCGGCGCTGGCCGATCGCGAACAACTCCACCACCAGGATCGTCGCCGACGCCACGAGCAGGATGAGCGCAGCGAAGAGGTCGGCGACGAGCACGATGCCGAGGTCGGGCGCCCAGTCGCCGACGCCGAGCACGATGGTGCCGTTGCGGTCGACCTCGGCGAGCAGCACGGCGGCCATCGCCGTCACCGCCGCCATGGTCGACACGGTGATCGTGTCGCGGGCCGCGGCGTTGCGGCGGAGGCCGAGCACGAGCGCCGAGGCGAGCAGCGGCACCGCCACGCAGAGTCCGACGACGGCGTTCACGATCCGTCCTCCTCGGACTCGTGGAGCATCTCGAGCTGACGGGTTTCATCGAGCGCGGCCACGCGGGCTTCCTCGGTGGTCGCGATGCGGCGGTCCTCGACGTCGTCCTCGACGAGGTCGTCACCGGTGAGGACCTGCTGACGCCGCGCCAGCGCGAGCACGAACAGGGTGAGGCCGAACGAGATCACGATCGCCGTGAGCGACAGTGCCTGTGGGAGTGGATTGGCCGTGTCGGCGGCGGGTTCACCGTCGACGATCGGAGGCGATCCGGCACGCCCTCCCGATGCCAGCAGCGCCAGCACGGCCGCGTGGCCGAGCAACGCGAAGCCGAGCACGATCCGGCTCAACGAGCGCGAGGTCACGAGGAACGTGCCCGTTGCGGCCAGACCGGCGACCGCGAAGATCATGGCGACGCTCATGGCGACGCCTCCAGATCGTCCGATGGCGACGGACGACCGCGATCGACGAGCGAGGTGGCGTCGAGTCCGTCGAGCAGCGCGATCACGAGGCCGACGACGATGGCGACCACGCCGAGGTCGAACAGCAGCGCCGAACCCGTCTTGACCGTGCCGAGCAACGGCACGTCCCAGGTGACGACCACCTGGTCGAGCAACGGTTCGCCCCACAGCAGCGGCGCGATGGCGACGAGGCCGGCGATCACACCGCCCACCGACAGCCACACGGTTGCGTACCTCGGCTCTTGAATGCCGGCGACGGTGCGCAACACGATGATGGCACCCAGCATCAAACCGGCGGCGAAGCCGCCACCCGGCTGGTTGTGCCCAGCGAACAGCACGTAGGCGGCGACCACGAGCGCGACCGGAGTGACCGCCCGCACGGCCAACGACACGATCGGTGAGGTGCGGGCGATCATGTCGCCGCCTCCGAGGGGCGAGCCCGTCGTCGCTTGGCGCCGAGCGTCAAGATGCCGACGGCGACCACCATCAACACGATCACCTCGCCGAGCGTGTCCAGCGCGCGAGTGTCGGTGAGGATCACGTTGACCACGTTCTTTCCTCCGCCCTCGGTCTGCGCCGTTTCGGCGAGTTCACGAACCGGGGCCTCCCCCACCGGGTTGCCGGCGCTGCCTGCCAGCGCAACCGCCACCGCGGTGCCCATCGCGCCGGCGATGACGACTCGGCCGGCGATCCACAGGCGCGTTGCGGTCGGGAAGGTGGTGGCGAGACGGCCGAGGCCGACCACGAAGCCGACCACGATCACGGTCTCGACGAGGAGCTGGGTGAGCACCAGGTCGGGCGCTCCGTACGCCACGAACAGGCCGGCGACGCTGAAGCCGACCGCACCGAGCACGAGCGCGGCGCCGAGGCGCGACGAGACCTGCGTCGCCGACACAGCGGCGGCGACGATCATCACGACGAGCACGGCTTCGGCACGGTTGTCCCACCAGTAGAGGGTGTCGGTGTCGATCTGGCCGACGAACGGTACTGCCGCGGCACAGATCACGAGCACCGTGGTCGCCAGGTAGAGCGGCAACGATCCGTGCTGCACGCGTCCGGCGATCTGACGGGCGAGTCGACCGACGCCGTCGATCGTCCAATCGACATTCGCTGCCCCGCGGGCGACGGGGCCGGACACGACGTGACGTCGAGCGAGCAGGGCGCCGACCACCACGCCGACGGCAACGATCACGAGCGACGTGATGAAGGCGTCGGTCAGACCTGGCCAACGGAGCAACGAGTACACGTCGGCCTTCGGAGCCACGGTGACCACGGCGGGACGTACGACGCCGGTGACCCAGCCGAGCGCGACGAACCCGAGAACCGACGCCGATGCCAGCACGATCTCGGGGCCGGACATCGCCGGTCGGCGGGGGGCGACCTCGTGATCGGGCATCGGCGCGGAAGCGCCGAACATGCCGACGAGGAGACGGGTCGTGTAGGCCACGGTCAACACCGAGCCGCCGATGACCAGGCCACCGACGACCCAGAATTCGGCGCCGGACAGCCCCAGCACGGCCTCGATGGCTGCCTCCTTGGTCGGGAATCCGAGCAGCGGTGGGATGCCGGCCATCGAGGCACCCGAGATCACGGCCACCACGAACGTGATGGGCATCGAGCGGCGCAGACCCGAGAGCTCGTTGATGTTCCGAGTGCCGGCGCGGACGTCGACCTCGCCGACGACCATGAACAGCGCCGCTTTGAACACGGCGTGTGCAACGAGGATGGAGATCGCCGCGAACGTCGCCTTCGGGGTGCCGATCGCGAGCAGTGCGATCAGCAGGCCGAGCTGCGACACGGTGCCCCAGGCGAGAATCAGTTTGGCGTCGACATGGCGCAGCGCACCGATCGCTCCCCACACCATCGTCACGAGTCCGAACGACAGCCCCAACGGCTTCCAGACGTCGGTGTCCTGGAATGCCGGAGCGATCACCGCCACGAGGATGACGCCCGCCTTCACCATCGTCGCCGAGTGGAGGTACGCGCTCACCGGCGTCGGTGCCGCCATCGCGCCCGGCAACCAGACGTGGAACGGGAACTGGGCCGACTTGGTCGCCGCCGCGACGAGGATCAGAATCGCCGCGGCGTTGGCGGTCGCGCCGGTGATCGGAGCGATGTCGCTGAGGCGCGCGGTGCCGGCGGCGTCGACGAACAGCACGAAACCTGCGAGGAGCGACAGGCCGCCTGCCGCGGTGATCACGAGGGCTCGTCGAGCTGCGATCCGTGCAACGGGGTCGGTGTGCTTGAAGCCGACGAGGAGGAACGACGTGATCGAGGTGAGTTCCCAGAAGATGAACAGCGTCCACACGGTGTCTGCCCAGACGAGGCCGACCATCGCCGCGGAGAATGCGAGCAGCGTGGCGGCGAAACGACCCATGCTCGCCGCGGTGCGGGAGAAGTAGCCGACTGCGTAGACGCACACCAGCGCCCCGATGCCCGAGACGAGCAGCGACAACAACGAGCTCATCGCGTCGACACGGAACTCGATGTTCACATCGAGACCGGGTACCCACTCGAACCCGGTGACGATGACGTCGTTCGAACCCAGTCGGGTGGCCGACCAGATCGCCGTGACCGCCATCGGTACGGCCGCGACCCACAACGATCGGCGCCCGAGCCGTCCGCCGAGAACCGCCAGAGCCACGATGACGAACACGTGCAGGGCGAGCAGAAACCAGATCAACAGACCCGGAGGATACGGTTCGATTTATTTGCATCACAACATTGACCTATTCAAAAAGGTGTTTTATGCTCACCCCATGCCTCGCTCAGACGCTCCCGCAAGTGCTCAGTTCCCAGCAGGTCAGCCAACGGCCCCGCGTCGTCTTCGTCGTGACCATCGCAAGTTGCTCACCGCCGCCGAGGAACGATGGCTCGCCCAAGCGATCGAAGCGGGGCGGTCCGCACAGCGCAGACTCGACACCGACACCGCGCTCGATGGCGACACCGACCTCGTCGCGGAGGGCGAGCGCGCACGGCACCACTTCATCGAGGCGAACGTCCGCCTGGTGCAGAGCATCGCAAACCGGTTCAGCGTCCCGGTCCATCTCGATCGCGACGACATCGTGCAGGACGGAATGATCGGCCTCGAGAAGGCCGTCGAGAAGTTCGACTGGCGCCGCGGCTACAAGTTCTCGACGTACGCCACTTGGTGGATCCGACAGTCGATCCAGCGCGGACTCGAGGCCTCCGCCACCACCATTCGCATCCCCGGACATCGCACTCGCGAACTACGCACCGCCGTTGCCGCCACGACGGCGTCAGGGGCCCGACTCGACGACGAGTTGGCGATGATCGAGATGCTCTCGCAGCTCGAGTCGATGGACCGTCCGATCGGTGACGGGGCCGACACGCTGGGCACGCTCGTGGCCAGCGATGACGAGGGGCCTGACGAGGCCGCCGAACGACGGGTCGCTCGCAAACAGATCGATGCGCTGCTCGACCATCTCGACGAGACCAGCGCCTTCGCGGTCGCCGCGCGGTTCGGGTTGCGCGGACAGCAACCAGCGACCTTCGCGGTCATCGCCGAAGAACTCGGGGTGACGCCACAGGCCGTGCGACGTCGTGTCGAGCGTGCGATCGCCAAGTTGCGCACCCACGCAGAGCCAATCGCAGCCTGAGTGCCGTTGACACCATCACCCGGAAGCCAGCGAAGGCCGGCGTCGGCCACATCCAGCACGCCAACACCTGACACCGCCATCATGGTGCTCGACCGCGCCGAGACCCGGCTTCCCTTCTCACGCGGCATCATGGCGACCAGCCTGCTCGCCACCGGCGTTCCGACCGAGGAGGCCTACCGGCTCGCCTCGGTCGTGCAACGAGAGCTGTCCGAGCGGGGGATGGTCGAGCTCGACGCCGAGCAACTCGTCGAACTGACGCACGACCTGCTGCTGACGATGGCCGACGATCCAGGTATCGCCGATCGATGGACCGCTTGGCGACGGGCGAAACGGTCCGGCCGTCCGATCGTGATCGTGCTCGGCGGTGCACCCGGCACTGGCAAGAGCACGTTGGCGACGCGCCTCGCCGTTCGTCTGAACATTCCCCGCGTCGTCACCACCGACGCCATCCGTGACGTACTCCGGACCGTCGTGCCGGCCAATGTGCTGCCCGAGCTGCATCAATCGACATTCGAGGTGGTCGACCCGGGTGCCATCGACCCGTTCGGTGGGTTCGTGCGGCAGTGCAATGCAGTCGGAGCGGCCGCTGCTGCAGTGGCCGACCGGCTCGCCGACGAACACCGATCGGTCATCGTCGAGGGGGTCCACGCACTGCCGGGCGCGATGACTCGGTCGCTGAGCGAACATCCCTCCGCACCGATCATCATCGAACGACTGATCGTGCAGGAGACACCAGAACGACACGCCGACTTGCTGCGGCGGCGAGCGACCAGCGAACCCCTGCGACGCGGGGACCGACATCTCGCCGGTCTCGACCGCATCCGGATGATCCAGGATCGACTCCATCAGGACGCAGCGTCCGCCGGCGTGTCCGTCATCGATGGTGGCGAGGCCGGCGATCTGACACAGGACATCGTGGACGAGATCGTGCGGCGGCTCGACGAACCGTGCGAGGTGGCGCCGACGTGACCAACCCCGGGCCCAACCGGCAGGCCTTGACGCCGGACGCCGTCATCGTCCTCGATGTTCACGGCGTCGTGATCAACAATCCGCTGCCGACGTTCCTGCGCGACGTCGGGGACCGAACAGGGGTGGGCGGAGACGAGCTGCTCCGACGCTGGCGGGCCCACTGGCGTCGACCGTTCTGGGAGGGGTCGATCACCGAGGAAGAAATGTGGGGATCACTCGCCCCGGCGCTCGACCCGGTCGCGCTCCGCGCCGACCTCGAGGCGCGCTACCGCGAAGGGCCGTGGTTCGATTTCGTGAAGCATCACGACGGACCGATGTGGCTGTTGTCCAACCATCGATCGAGCTGGCTGCTGCCGCGCCTCGAGCGCTTCGGAATCTCCGACCGCTTCGATCGAGTGCTCGTCTCCGACGTGCTCGGCGCCGCCAAGCCATCACCGGAGGCATTCGCGCCACTGCTCGCCGGCGACGCAACGGTCTACTTCGACGACTCACCGTGCAACATCGAGGCCGCTCGAGCGCTCGGGGTCAACGCCCACCTCGTCGCGCCCACGGGGTGACCGCGCCCGGTGACCGCCACCCGTCAGGGCCGCTGGACCTCGTTGCGCAACGGCTCGTTGCGAACGAACCGGGCGAGGTTGTCGAGGAAGATCTCCGCAACTCGGCCAGCGGTCCCATCGCTCGACCCGGACGTATGGGGGCTGATGATCACGTTGGGGAGATCCCACAACGTGTCGCCGGCGGGAAGTGGTTCGGGATCGAAGACATCGAGGCCCGCTCCGGCAAGCCGGCCCGACTCGAGCGCATCGGTGAGTGCGACCTGGTCGACCAGTTCGCCGCGGCCCACGTTGACAAAGACGGCACGGGACGGCATCGATCCGATCACGTCGGCGCTGATGATGCCGCGGGTCTCAGGTGCGAGCGGCAGAGCGACGACGACGGCGTCCGCATGTCGGACGGCGTCAGTGAGTTCGCTCAACGGTCGCACCGGGCACCCTTCGTCGCCGTGGGCGGATCGGCGCAGCACGGTCGGCCGCATGCCGAATGCGGTCGCCAACCGCACGACTTCACGGCCGATCGGGCCGTAACCGACGACGAGGAGGCCTTGGCCATCGAGATCGCGGAACGGTGCAGGCGACCACTCGTGGGCGGCCTGCGCCTGCAACCACCGCGGGAGGCCACGACTCAGCGCCAGCAGATAGAGCATCACCGTGCCCGCGATCGGTGGCGCACTCGCCCCCGACGACGTCGTGAGCCGAGCACCGCGTTCGAGGAACATGGAGAACACAGGACTGTCGACGCCGGCCGACATCGAGTGGAGCCAGGCGACGTTCGTGGCCTCCAACGCCACCTTGAAGAACGGGGCGGCACGCTCCGGCCAGGCGTCGTTCGAGAAGAACGCGATCGTGATGCGCTCGATGTCGGCCGCCGAGATCTCCTCGCCCGGTCGGAGCACGATCAGTTCGAGGTCAGGCGCTGCGGCGGCAATCTCGGTGGCGTAGGCGTCGGCGAACGTGTCGGTACAGAACAGTGCCACGCTGGCCAGTCTCCCCCATCGAACCCGTCTCGACCGAGGCCGGACCGCAGCCGCGACGGATTACATCAGGGGTCAGACCCGCGATGTAATCCGTCGGTCGCTCAGGCGGTCAGTTCGGCGACGAACTCGGCGAACACGTCGGCGTAGCGCATGGCGTCGGCCTCGGTGTGCATCACCGAGATCAGCCACTGCTCGTCGAGGCCCGGTGGCAACAGGATTCCCCGGTTGATGCCGTGCATCCACTGCGCGAACGCCAAGTCGAAGTCGGTGGACTTGTAGTCGCGGTAGTTGCGAATCGGATTCTTCGACCAGGTGATGCAGCCCTTCGCGCCGAACTCGACGGTGTGAGCCGGCAGGCCCGCGTCGTCGATGATCGTCTGGCACGCCTCGACCAGGCGGTGGTTGAGAGCAACTGCGGCTTCGATGTTCTCACGGGTGCACGCCTCGGTGAGGGTGGCCTTCGCAGCAGCCATCACCAACGGGTTGCCGTTGTACGTTCCGAGGTGCAGGACCTCGCCGGTGGTGATCAGGTCCATGTACTCGGCCTTGCCGCCGAATGCTCCCACGGGGAATCCGCCGCCGATCGACTTGGCGAGCGTGATCAGGTCGGGCGTGACCCCGAGCTGCTTCGTGGCGCCGCCGAAGCCCGCTGTGAGGCCGGTCTTGACCTCGTCGAAGATCAGCAGCGTGCCGTACTTGTCGCAGATCTCGCGGACCGCTTCGAGGTAGCCCGGCTCGGGCAGGCAGATCCCGATGTTCTCCATGACCGGTTCGACGATGAAGCAGGCCACCTCGCGGCTGGCGAGCACCCGCTCGAGCGCGGGCGCGTCGTTGAACTGGATCACGATGACGTCGTCGATCGTGCCCTGCGTGATGCCACCCGACTGCGGCACCGAGTACGGGGCGTCGGCGGGACCGGCAGCCGCCACGGCCGGTTTGTTCGAGATCATCACCTCGTCGTGGTGGCCGTGGTAGCCGCCTTCGACCTTGACCAGTTTCTCGCGCTTGGTGACGCCGCGCGCAAGTCGGATCGCGTCCATCGTGGCCTCGGTGCCCGAGTTGGTGGGACGCCACATCGGGAACCCGTAGCGGTCACCGAGCAGCTCGGCGACCTCGGCGTCGAGTTCGCACGGCGTGACATACAACGTGCCGTGGTCGAGCTGGGCCTCGACGGCCTTGCGGACGGCGGGATGCATGTGGCCGGCGAACAACGCGCCGAACCCCATGTCGTAGTCGACGTATTCGTTGTCGTCGACGTCGATCATGTGGGCACCGGCGGCGTGCTTGACGACGATCGGGTGAGGGTCGTAGGCCTGGAAACTGGAGGGCACCCCAGCGGGAAGCACCTTGCGGGCTCGCTCGGTGGCCTTCTGGGATCCCTGGGTTCGCTCGGAGTAGGTCACGAGCTCGCGCTCGGTGATCTCCTTGGCTCTTGCCGCGAGCTCGGACGTGTGAGTCGAGTCGGTCACGGACATGAGATATCACTTCCTGATTTTCTGTTTGGACCGGCGGACACCGGCACCCTCACCCTAGGCCGGGTCGCGGCTTCGTGGCGCCGGGGGCCGAGCGGCAACAATGATCCCGTCCGACCATCGCTCAGGAGATCCCGATGAAGACCGCCGCCACCGAGATGTTGGGAATCGAGTTCCCGATCTTCGCGTTCAGCCACTGCCGCGACGTCGTTGCCGCCGTGTCGAAAGCAGGTGGTCTCGGCGTGCTCGGCGCCGTTGCCCACTCGCCCGAACAACTCGAGATCGACCTGAAGTGGATCGAGGACGAGATCGGTGACCGCCCGTACGGCGTCGACCTGATCGTCCCGGCGAAGTACGCCGGCGACGAGGGCGGCGGCTACACGCTCGACGACATCCGCTCGCTGATCCCCGATACTCACCGCGAGTTCGTCGACGACATCCTGCGTCGCTACGACGTGCCGGAGTTCCCGCCCGACGAGGAGCGCAACACCGGCCGCTCGACAGGGGGCCACAGCGGCATCGCTCCGTTCAGCGCTGCCGCTGCGGGACCGCAGTTGGAGATCTCCCTTGCGCACAAGACGGCGTTCGTCGCCAACGCGCTCGGCCCGCCACCGCAGTTCCTGATCGACCGGGTCAAGGAGGAGGGTCGCCTGATCGGGGCGCTCGCCGGGCGACCCGTGCACGCCGAGCGTCACCAGGCGGCCGGCGTCGACATCATCATCGCTCAGGGATCCGAGGCCGGTGGCCACACGGGCGAGATCGGATCGATGGTGCTGATCCCCGAGATCGTCGACGCCGTCGACATCCCGGTGTTGGGTGCCGGCGGCATCGGGCGCGGTCGCCAGATGGCCGCCGCAATGGCGCTCGGCGCGCAGGGCGTGTGGTGCGGTTCGGTTTGGTTGACCACCGACGAAGCCGAGACACACCCGGTGGTGAAGCAGAAGTTCCTGGCCGCGACGTCGGCCGACACGATCCGCTCGCGGTCGATGACCGGCAAGCCTGCGCGCATGCTGAAGACCGCCTGGACCGAAGAATGGGACCGCGAGGACACGCCCGCACCGCTCGGCATGCCGCTGCAACCGATCCTCACGAACGAGGCCCAGGCCCGCATCAACCGTGCGGCGTACACCCACGGTTCGGGTGCCGAGAAACTCGCCGGTTACTTCGTCGGCCAGATCGTCGGCACGATGAACCAGCCGAAGTCGGCGGGGCAGGTGGTGATGGACATGGTCACCGAGTTCATCGATGCCGTCGAGGAACTCGCCGGTCAACTCGAGTACTGACCCGCCGCCGCCACCACCCCCACCACCACACCACACACACCACACACACCACGTTTGTGTTGCGTTTCCGGTGACCCGGGTCACCGAAAGCGCAACACAAACGGCTATTTGGGGGCGAAACGGGTGCCGGCGTCGAGGCGGATGGTGTCGCCGTTGAGCATCGGGTTCTCGATGATGGCGATCGCGAGGCGTGCGTACTCGTCGGGGCGGCCGAGGCGCTTCGGGAACGCCGCGTCCTTGGTGAGGTTGGCGGCGCGGTCCTCGGTGACGCCGGCGGTGAGGCCCGTTGCGAACAGGCTCGGCGCAATCGTGTTGACTCGAATTCCCAACGAGCCGAGGTCGCGAGCCATCACCAGCGTCATCCCGGCAATGCCCGCCTTCGCTGCGGTGTAGGCGACCTGGCCGATCTGGCCTTCGAATGCCGCAATCGACGACGTGTTGATCAGCACGCCGCGTTCGCCGTCGTCGTTCGGCTCGCTCTCGGCCATGTGGGCGGCGCACAGGCGGTTCGTGTTGAAGGTGCCGATCAGGTTGAGATCGATCACCGCACGGAAGTCGTCGAGATCGAACGGACCGCTGCGTCCGAGCGTGCGGCCTGCCTTGCCGCCGCCGGCGGTGTTGACCGCGGCATCGAGTCCCCCGAGCGCCTCGACGGCCTCGTCGATCACCACCGCGATCCCATCGAAGTCGAGCACGTTCGTGGGGTGCCACGTCCCACCGAGCGCCGCTGCAACCTCGGCGCCTGCCGATTCCTCGCGGTCGAGGATCGCGACAGTCCCACCGCCCGCTGCGATGCGTTCCGCCGTCGCTCGGGCGAAGCCTGACGCACCGCCGATGATGATCGCCTTCAGTCCCTGGATCTCCATGTCGCTCCTTGTCGTCGCTGTCGATTACATCGCGGGTCTGACCCCTGATGTAACACTCTCGCCGAACGCTCGACGAGCTAGCGGTACAGACAGATCGCTCGGAGCTCGATGCTGTTGCGGGCGGGGTGACCAACCTCGACATCCGGATCGCGGAACGCGGAGTGCGGCGTGAACCACGTCTCGCCGCGCTCGACGAGTTCGGTGTCGTAGGTGCGGAACGCGACCGCCTCGTCGTGGCGGAGTTCGGGGAACGCGAACCAACGGTACGGAGCCGCATCGGTGGGAGCCAGCAGGGCAAGTGCTTCGAAATCGACGCCTGAGCCGGCGTAGTCGGTGACCGGGATCGGCCGACCGTCGGCGGGCGCCACGGTACGGGCATCGCAGAACGCAAGGGGGAAGTCCATCTTCGCCTCGCCGATGTTCCGCCAGAACTGCAAGATCACGAGCCGCGACGCGCCGACGACGTCAGCTCCCGTGATGCCATTGCGTTCGAGCGCTCGCAGCGTTCCCTCTCGTTCGGGCTGGACGTACGACTGGCGGACGAGGGTGTCGTAGCCGGCTGCGAAGTCGGAGTGCACGAACGCGATCGGTGCGAGATCCTCGTGGACCTTCGCATGCTCGGGACCCCGCTTGATGTGGTTCGAGACGAGGGCGACATCGCAGCCCGTCATCTCGCGGGCCAGCTCCTCCATCTCGCGATGATGCACGGCCGCCAGTTCGTCGTCGTCGTGCCAGCTGGATGCGGCGGACGCGTGTGACAACAGCTCGAACCCACAGTCGTGCCATCCGGGAAGGTCGGCCGTGCGTCCGTCGAGGATGTCGATCTCGGTCGGCACGGCAACGAACTCACCGCTGCGCGAAGCGAAGTTCAGCGTCGAACGGCAGAACAGTTCGGCGGGAGCGAGCAGTCGGTCGGCCATGGACCAACGCTACGCGTCCGGCGGTGCCGCCGTCGACGCCGGCCGACTGGCTGCCGCAACGATGCCGGCATCCCAACCCGGCGCACGACCGTCGTTGGGTGGGTGCACCCCGTCGAGTGCGATCCCAGCCGCGGTGAGCAACCACGACACGACCGAATTCGAGTTCCACATGTCGCCTGTGACCAACTCGTCGCGACCCCACGTGGCCAACGGGACCAACGGGACCAGTTCGAGAACTCGAGCGGCCAGCGTCGCGTCACCGTTCAGGGGCACCGGACCACCGACCGCCTCAGCGACGTCCGGGATCGACCCACCCGTCCACCGTCTCACCTCATAGCGGAACAGTCGCCAGCGTCCGAGCCCGCGGAGGCCCACGGGCCCTTCGCCGACGACGCCACGCTCACCTCGGGTGATCCACACCGGGGTCATCTCGATCACGGTCGTGAGGCCACCGATGTGCACGTCGAGCGCCGAGTGGAACAGCGGCTGTCGAGGGCGGCGGCCAACGGCGGCCGCGCCCGCCTCGTAACAGCGGCCGCTCCAACGCACGAACCACCCTCCGGCGCCCGCACCGAGCGGTATCCAGTAGAGATCGACACCGTCGGTCACGACACCACGGTACGTCAGCGGTCGTAGCCCGGTGCCGGCTCGCTGAGCTTGAACGTGACGCCCTGGTCGTCCTCACAGATCGCCTCGCGACCCGAATCCCAGGCGTTGAGCTCGACGACCGTCCCCCCGGCGGTGCGGACCCGTTCGATCGCGTCGTCGAAGTCGCGCACGGTGAACCACATCTGGATCTCCCCCGGCTCGGTGTTGCCGAACGGGTTCTCGGTGGCGCGCAGGCCGATCGGCATCTCGGTGTTGGCGACATGCTTGCCACCGTTGTCCTGTTCACGGAACTCCCAGCCGAGCACCGTGCCGTAGAACGCTGCGGCCCGCTCGACGTCGGCGGTCGTCAAGGTCATGTAGTACGGCTCGGACGGGGCGCGCCGGGTGGCGATCTGCTCGGCGTCGTACACCGGTGTGCCGACGTTCCAGCGGTGGCCGAAGGGGTCGACGAGCCAGGCGCTTCGCGATCCGTGCGCCTCTTCGATCGGGCGCTGCACGACGGCGCCACCGCGCACGGCGCGCTCGACGAACTCCTCGACGGCAGCCACCTGGATCACGATGCTGGTCGACGACTGGGACCCGTCGCGCTTCGGTGCGACCACCCCGAGCTGCGGGGCCTCGTCGCTGAGGTAGAACACGGCACCGGCGATGTCGAGTTCGGCGTGGCCGACGCGGCCATCCCATGGGATCACATTGCTGACATCGGCGCCGAAGTACTCGCGGTACCAGTCGAGCGCTGCGGTGGCGTCGTGCACACAGATGTACGGGGTGATGACCTGGTTCATGGTGGTGTTTCCTCCCGTTCGGGTGGTGGATCGGGTGTCGTTCTGGATCGAGGCGCGAGCGGGGAGATCGATGACGATCTGCTCGGTTGTCGTGCCGAGTGCACGCTGCACTCGCGCGCGCAGCCGGGCGGCGAAGGTGGCATCGACGCGCTCGTCGGTGTCGGCAGCGAGCTGGTCGAAGGGATCGCGGGGGTCGGTCATCGCACACCTCCTTGCTGTTCGACTTGCTGCTCGTACAGAGTTCGGAATCGACGGCGGGCTCGCACCAGCAACGTTTCCGTCGCCTCGACAGTGCGATCGAGGTGAGCCGCCACCTCGGGAACCGCGAGTCCGTCGAAGTAGCGCAAGGTGAGTGCCGAGCGGTGGTGTGGCCCGAGCTCGGCCATCACACCGCCGACCAGGTGCTGGTCGATCACCGCATCCCACCGATCGAGGGCGATCTCACTGTCGCCCACCTCGTCGTCGAGCGGCTCGGATCGGGGCCGGCGGGCGGCGCGGCGCCACTCGTCGATCAGCTTGTGCCGGGCGATTCCGATCAGCCACGCGATCGTCACCGTGTCGACGGCGCCTCGACGGATCTGACCGACAGCGGCAAGGAATGTGTCGCTGGTCAGGTCCTCCGCCATGGCCCGACCACCGCACCGCGCCCGGAGGTAGGCGAACACTTCACCGACCGCGTCGTCGTAGATCGCCAGCAGCGTTGCGCCGTGATCGACCGTCGGTTGTGGCGTCCCCATCATCGACATCATCGTTGAACGCCGCCCGACTCCGACACCCCATGTCCCCTCCCCCCACGTTTGTGCGCAACTTCGGGTGACCCGCCCCACCGGGAATGCAACGCAAACGTGGGTCGAGCGGGTGACTTCGGGCGCTCGACGGTGCTTTTCCTGCTGCGTTCCGGCAGCGTGGGGGCCGTGAGTTCGCAACGTGTCGACATCGCCGTCATCGGTGCCGGACCGGCGGGCGCAGCGACGGCCATCCAGGCCGCACGCTCGGGTGCCACGGTCATGGTGTTCGAGAAGGGCGCGCACGGGCGCGACAAGGTGTGCGGCGACGGCCTCACACCCCGCGCGGTCGGCGCACTCAACGAATTGAAGATCCCGCTCGACGACGCTCACCACATCCGCGGATTGCGCATGATCGCCGGCAAGCAGGTGCGCGAGCTCGACTGGCCGACCACCGACCGCTTCCCGAACCATGGTGCGGTGTGGCCGCGTCGACGGCTCGACGCCGCGCTGATGGATGCCGCTGCCGAGGCCGGGGCCGAGATCATCTACGAGACCGAGGCGACCCCCGTGATCGGCGACGACGGGCGGGTCACCGGCGTCGAGGCGAACGGGCGACGCATCGATGCCGACCTGACCGTGATCGCCGCTGGCGCCCAGGGTGCCGTGGCCCGCAAACTTGGCGCCGATCGAGTGCCCGATGAACCGTTCGGTCTGGCGATCCGCACCTACGCCGCCACGCCTCGGCACACCGACGTGCACCTCGAAGCGTGCCTGTCACTGAAGGACGAGAACGGCACAGCGATCCCTGGATACGGCTGGATGTTCCCCGCCGGTGACGGCACGGTCAACATCGGCGTCGGCGCCTTGTCGACGATGAAGGGCTTCAAGAAGCTCAACCTCAACACGCTGCTCGAGGCGTACCGCCACCTGGTGCAGGACGACTGGGATCTCGGCCCGAACCTCGAACGCCCGAGGGCCTGGCGGCTGCCGATGTCGACGCAGCGCCGTCACGGCGCCGGCTGGGTGGCGATCGGTGATGCCGCCGGACTGGTCAACCCGATGAACGGTGAGGGCATCGACTATGGCCTCGAATCCGGGATGCTGGCCGCCGACCTGTTCCTCGAAAATCCCGCCACCGCGCCGATGCGCTACGACGAACTCGTCGGCGAACGCTTCGACGCGTTCCTACGAACCGGGCGCCGGTTCTCGTTCCTCATCGGACACCCGTGGATACTCAAGCCAGGCCTGCGCCTCTCGGTCAGCACCGACGCCATCGCCAACATCACGCTCGCCGTGATGGGCAACCTCGTCGACAACTCGACTCCGGGCGCCGCCGGGCGCGTGCTGTCGCTCGCGGACAAGGCGCTCGGCATCGCCGACCCGATCCTCCGCAAGACCCGCGCCGCCGCCTGAGTTCGGTCCAACGCTTCGGCGCTCCGTGACACACTGGACGAATGAGCCTGCATTTCGTCGCCATCACCTTCGACTGCGCGAACGCCCTGACCGTCGCCGAGTTCTGGTCGGCCGCCGTCGGTCGTCCAGTGGACCAGGCCGGTGAGATGGCCGCCAGCGAGTTCTTCGCCCGCATTCCGGGTGATGGGTCAGAGCCGATGATGATGTTCATCCAGGTCCCAGAGGGCAAGACCGTCAAGAACCGGGTTCACCTCGACATGCACACCGATGACCGTGCGGCCGAGGTCGATCGGCTCGTCGGCCTCGGCGCCACGATCGTGCACGAGAAGGCCGAGTACGGGATCGAGTGGACGACGCTCGCCGATCCCGAGGGCAACGAGTTCTGCGTCGGCCAGCACTGACCGCCGCCCGGGTGTGCAGTTCTCAGCGGATCTGGTCGCGACTGCTGCGACCAGATCCTCACGGAACTGCACGACACCCGACCAGCGAGGTCAGCGCAGCGCCCGGAGGACCGGTTCGAAGTCGTCGAGCTCGCGCACGGCGAAGTAGTTGATCCCCCACCGCTCGTTGCAGGTCATGAGGTGCAGCACGATCTCGTCGACCGTGCCGATCAGCAGATACGGCGTCGTCATCGCGTCGTCCATCGTCAGCCCGTCGACGCGATCGACGACCTTGGCCAGTGCGGCCTCGCGATCGTCGGTGATCTGCACGACCTGGACCATGGCATTGAACTCGACGTCGTCGAAACGCACGCCGGCGCCGACACGCACCTGCTCGATCTGCGCGTCGAGGTGATGCGTCGACCACTTCACCTCGTGACTGTGGCCGTCCTCCCGTGTGCGCCCGAGGCCCTGAAGCCCAACGATGTCGGCGTACCGACCGGCGTGGTTGAGCAGCGCCGCGCCGTTGCCCCCGACGAGGATCGGCAGGCGTGCCTGCTCGGATGGGTCGATCCGGGCCCGGTCGATGCGGTAGTACTCGCCCTCGTGTTCGACCGCACTGCCGTCGAGGAGGTCGCGGATGACCTCGACGCTCTCGGCGAGACGACGCTTGCGCTCGGCGGGCGCAGCACGCTCGATCCCGGTGGCGTCGTACTCGCCGGGCGTGTGGCCGGCGCCGAGGCCCAGTTCGAAACGACCGCCCGAGATCCGATCGATCGTCGACACCTCCCAGGCGAGCTGCACCGGGTTGCGCATGTCGTTGTTCAGCACGAGGGTGCCGAGCCGAATTCGTTCGGTCACCGAGGCAACCGCGGCGAGTGTCGGCATCGGCGACCAGCCGAGCCCGACGTGGTCGGCGGCCAGCACGATGTCGAAGCCCAGTTCTTCGGCACGGACTGCGGCGGCGACCGGGTCACCCTCGATGCGTGCCGACAATTGGTGTCCGATTCGCAGCCGCCGAGTCATGGCGTGGAGGTTACGCCGGTCAGTCGATGTCCTGGTTGGACAGGCGCCAGGCGGCCACGGCCAGGGCGATGACCGCAACGACGAGCGGCACGATCACGGCCATCGCCAGCGAGAAGTCGGCGAGGTCGAGGTCGGCGCCGGTGCGCTCGACGAGGACCGAACGCGTGTACTTGCGCAGCGCGAGCCGGGCGACGCCTGCGCCGGCCTGGGCGATGAACCCCTCCCAGATCAGGATGTACGCGAGACCCCACACGATGAAGCGCTTCAGCCACACGCCGAACAGCGTGAACACGGCCACGTAGGCGACGAGACCGATGACGGTGGCGAGCAACGTGGCGACGACGATGCCGTTGCCGGCCCCGGTGAGGGCGGCCGCCAACACGATCGGAATCACCGTGATCGGCGCGGCGAGCGTGCCGGCGGCGAGGGCTGCTCCCACGACGATCGGCCAGCGATCCATCGGCCGCAACCACAGGTATACGAGCGTCTTGTCGTCGCGGAGGTCGCCGATCGCCGCGCCGGCGAACACGAGCGCCACCACCGGCAACACGAGGCCGAGCCCGACGCTGGCGATGAGACGCACCGAGTCGTCGAGCGATGCGTCGGCGCTGCCGAGCGCGAACGCCGAGATGGGCGCAACGAGCGCGAGCAGCGAGAGACCGATGATGCGCGAGCGGCTCGTCAGTTGCCGCAGCACGACCCGGTACGACAGCGCCACCGCCGCGGCCGGCGCCACGTGCCGTCGGGAGCGATCGGTGGCGGGCACCACGCTCATCGTCCCTCCACGAGATACCGGAACACCGACTCGAGGTCGTCGTCGAGCGGACTCACCTCGGTGAGACGGATGCCCAACTCGACGCTCAGCGCGGCAACCTGGCGTCCGAATGCGTCGACATCGAGCGTGTCGACCATCACGTTGCGTTCGTCGATCGACAGACCACTCACCAGGCCCCGCTCGACGAGCGCGGTCGCCAGCTTGCGGGGATCCGACGCCGCGAGACGTATTCGATGGGCGCGGTCGTCCATCAACTCACGCAGGTCTCGATAATCACCACTCGCGACGAGTCGACCTTGCGCGATCACCAGGACTCGTGACCCGATCTTGGCCACCTCGTCGAGGACGTGGCTCGACACGAGCACGCAGCGACCATCGTCGCCGAGGCGGTGGAACAAGGTGATCATGTGTCGACGCTGCACCGGGTCGAGCCCCGTGAGCGGCTCGTCGAGAATCAGCACCTCGGGGTCGTTCACCAGGGCCGCCGCCACCTTGACCCGCTGGCGCATGCCCTTGGAGAACTGGCCGACCGGCTTGGCGCCGACGTCGGCCAGGTCGACCAGTTCGAGGGCGTGGCGAGCGGCACCATCGGGTTCGACGATCCCATGGGTTCGGGCCGCGAACTCGAGGAATTCGAGAGCGCTGAGATGGTCGAACAGCGCGTCCTGCTGAGGCACGAGCGACACGCGTCCGCGCACGTCACGGTCCGTTCGCGGGTTCGCACCGAGCACGTCGACAGTGCCGCGCGATGGTGGCGTCAACCCGCACAGCATGCGGAACAATGTCGACTTGCCGGCGCCGTTCGGACCGAGCAGTGCGGTGACCCCCTGGTCGATGGCGAAGCTCACGTCGCTGACGGCCACCACCGAGCCGAAGAACTTCGACACCTGGTTCACCGCGATCATGCCGCGTTGCACCACGATTGCGGCGGCGGCCGCTGAGGCGATGGTCGGAGGTGGCAAATCGCGCGATGCTGATTCGCGAGGGGGCAGCCGCGGACGATCGTCGCTCGGCGACGGCAACTCGCTCATCGCGCGATCACCAGCTTCGAGTACCGCCACCAGACGATCGCCATGCCGCCCAGCGTCCATGCGAGATTGCTCGCGAGGACCGCCCACGTCGCCAACTCCGGGAAGTTGCCAGGGTCGCCGAAGATCCTGAACACCAGCTCGAACGGCATGGTCGAGATGTCGATCAGTCGCCAGTAGGGAGAGAGGTCGGCGCCCTCGACGAGCGCGGCGGCCAGGATCGGTGTCGCGAACAGCACCAGCACGATCCCGATGGCAGCGAACGCCCGGCGGTCGGTGAGGCTCGACGCGGCCATCGACACCGCCGCGAGGGCAGCTGAAATCGCGATCCCGGACAACACGATGCGACCGAGCGTCGCCAACCAGCCGCCCAGCCCATCGGGGCCAGCGTTCTCGACCGAATAGCCGATCAACATCAGCACCGGTGGCAGCAACGTGACGAGGCCGAGCATCGCGGCCACGGCGACCGCCTTCGCAACGAGATAGGTCCGTCGGTCGAGCGGCGTCGACAGGTACATCGCCAGCATTCCGTTGCGTCGATCGGACACCAGCACCTCGGGCGCCACGAGGGCGGTGAACAGCACGATCGCAAGGATGATGAAGCCGTAGTAGCCGGGATAGTCGGCTACCTCTTCGGGTTCGAGGATGTCGCTGGGGATCAACACGGCGATGCCGATGAAGACGACGGCGGGCAGGTAGGCGATCACGACGGCGATCACCGGGAAGATCTTGTTGCGTGCCGGTCGGCCGAGGCCGAGTGTGGCGCGGATGCTCTCCCAACTCACACTGCGGATCGCGCCGGGAACACCGGAACGGCGCCCCTCGTAGCGTTGAAATCCTCGTTCGACGATCTGTGCGTCGCCGCGACCAGGGGTGCTCACGACTCGACCTCAGGCAGTGCGTTCGTTCGGTCGTCGGCGAAGATGTCATCGAGGCTGCGGCGATGCTGACCCAGGCGCCGGATCCGGGCTCCTGCGTCCGTGACGCCGCGCGCTGCGAGGTCGAAGAGTTCATCGTCGGTGAATCCGACGACCGACAGCGTGTTGCCGTTGCGTCGAACGCCAGCGCCCGCCGCAACGAGACGGGCGGCGACATCATCGACCGACCGCGGTCGATCGGGGATGTCGACCAACTCGAGTTCGATGCCGCCCGACGCTCCCGCGAGTTCAACCATCGATCCCTGGGCGACCAACCTTCCTTCGGCCAGGGCCACCACGTGGTCGCAGACCCGTTCGACTTCTTCGAGAACGTGCGACGACAACATGACGTCGATGCCGAAGTTCCGGTTGACCTGCACGATGATGTTCAGCATCTCGTCGCGCTGCACGGGGTCGAGGCCGTCGGTCGGTTCGTCGAGCACGATCAGGCGCGGGTCGGCGGCGATTGCCTGCGCGAGCTTCACGCGCTGACGTTGCCCGGTCGACATCGTGCCGAGCGCACGGAACCGCTCCTCGCCGAGGCCGACGAGGTACAGCGAGTCGCTGGCTCTGCTGCGCGCCTCGTCGCGCGGAAGTCCCTTGACCTCGGCGAGGTGTCGCACGAAGTCGTACGCCCGCAGATCGTCGGGGAACACGTTGCGTTCGGGGCCGTAGCCGATCTGAGCGCGGAGTTCGGGACCCTTGTGAGCAGGATCGAGGCCGAGCACGTTGATCGATCCGGAGGTCGGGACAAGCAGGCCGAGCACCAGCGAGATCAGCGTGGTCTTGCCGGCCCCATTGGCTCCGACGAGGCCGGTGACGCCGGTCGGGATCGAGACGTCGAGCGCGTCGAGCGCACGTGTCGACGGGAACTGCATGACCAGCCCCCTGGTCTCGATGATCGCCGACACGACGAGCAGTCTCGCAGCTCGATGGTTCGCCCGGGTGACAGTCCTCGAATCGTCATCGCTACGGTCGCGACATGAGCGTCGTGCATCTTCCGGCCACTGCGAGCGTCGACGAGATCCACGAGGTGCTGCACCGCGACGCCGCGCTGATCGTCGACGACCTTGCGAGCGTCGAACAGATCGACGCGATCACGGTCGAAATGGCACCGTTCATCGAGGCGACGCCACCGGGGAGCGACGACTTCTCCGGACGGAACACGAAACGGACCGGCGCCCTGATCGCTCGATCGCCGTCGAGCCATGCGCTGATCCAGCACCCGACGATCCTCGGCGTCACCGAGAAGCTGCTCCACCGGGCCCAGAGCTTCCAACTGCACCTCACCCAGGTGATCTCGATCGGGCCGGACTCGCCCGGTCAGTCGATCCATCGCGATCAGTGGGCGTTCGACTTCTTCGAGTTCCCGAGCGACTACGACGTGCAGTGCAACACGATCTGGGCACTCACCGAGTTCACCGAGGCCAACGGCGCGACCCGACTGATGCCCGCCAGTCAACACCTGCCCGACAGCTTCGAGCACACGGTCGACGAAACGGTTCCCGCCGAGATGACCAAGGGTTCGTGCCTGCTCTACACGGGCAAGGTGTTCCACGGCGGCGGCGCCAACACCTCCGACGAGACCCGGGTGGGCCTGAACATCACCTATGACGTGGGCTGGCTCCGTCAGGAGGAGAACCAGTACCTGTCGGTGCCGCCCGGGATCGCCGCCGAGCTGCCCGACGATCTGTTGCGGCTGATGGGCTACCGCATCGGCGCCTACGCGCTCGGCTACATCGACGACGTACGTGACCCGATCGAAGCGATCCGGCCGTCCACCGGAGCGATGAGCTTCGGCACGATCGAGCGGTGACGGTCAGGCGAGGTCGGCGGCGGTGAACGGCGTCGAGAACCGGACGCACCACACGACCACGGTGTCGTAGACCGACAAGTCGACGTCGGGTGGGATCTCGTAGTTCTGGTCGCCGATGTTGCCCTTGAGCACCCCGAGGTCGATGAAGTCGTCGTCGAAGGCGCCGCTGTCGCCGCTGGCATCCGACGCCGACAGATACACGCGCAGATCGGGACCGTTGTCGGTGGAGAAGTTCTCGAAACGCACGAACCGTTGCTCGCTGCCGTCGTTGAGCACGATCGCTGTGCCCTCACCGCTGTAACGGCCGCGGGGGATGAACGTGCCTTGGGCAAGCGTGACGATCTGCGGTGCGGGAGCGTCGGTGACGACCGGGGCTGGCGTGATGACCGGCGCCTCATTCGCCACAGGAGGGGCAGGCGTCTCGACGACCTCGGGCTCGGTCGTCGGAGTCTCGATCGGGGCCGCTGCTGCCGCGACGCCCGAATCGAACAACGGACCGTCTTCGTCGACCTCGTCATCGATGAACAGCGTGTGGACGCCGAAGACACCGAAGGCGAGCACGGCGACACCCACGAGGGCCAGGGCGGCCACCGGAAGCACGATCTTGAGGTTGCGTCGTATCCAACTCATGGAGTCAACGTAGGGACGCCATCGGTTGAGCTGACACGGATCCCGGATCGTTCCCCGACCGTTCTCGATTCGGAAAGAACTCCGATTACATCGCGGGTCTGACCCCTGTTGTAATCAGACGTCGACGAGTTGCTGATCGCGCTCGGCCTGCTCGCGCAGTTCCTCTTCGTGGGCGAGGGCGATCGCACTGGTGTGCGTGCCGCCTTCGACGTTGAGGGTCGGCAGGATGCGGTCGAGCCACTTCGGCAGCCACCAGTTGCGGGCACCCAGGAGTTCCATCGTCGCCGGCACGAGCAGCATGCGCACGAACGTCGCATCGAGGAACACCGCCGAAGCGAGACCGAGGCCGAACATCTTGATGATGCGATTGTCCTCGAGCACGAAGCCGGCGAACACCACGATCATGATCGCCGCAGCAGCGGTGATCACTCGGGCGGTCGCGGCGAGGCCGTCGGCCACCGAACCCTTCGGGTCGCCCGTGCGGTCGAACTCTTCCTTGACGCGTGACAGCAGGAAGACCTCGTAGTCCATCGACAGACCGAAGACGATCGCGAACATCATCATCGGCAGGAACGGCTCGATCGGACCGCCGGAGGTGTTGAACACCGCGGCGCCCCAACCCCACCCGAACACGGCCACCACGATGCCGTAAGCGCCGCCGATCGAGAGCATGTTCATGATGACCGCCTTGAGCGGCACCAACAGCGATCGGAACACCATCATCAGCAACAGGAACGACAGCGAGAGCACGGCGATGAAGAAGATCGGAATCCGTTTCGCCAGGTACGAACTGAAGTCGATGTTGGCAGCCACCGAACCCGAGACGTTGACGACCATTTCGGTCCCGTCGGTGACCGACGGGACCACGTCCTGGCGCAAGGAGTTCACGAGATCGGACGTTGCCTCGTCCTGCGGACCGGTGGTCGGCGTGAGCCTGATGATCGCGGCTTCAGCGGTCGCCGGGTCGCCGGTGTTCGGGATCGGACCGACGACGTCGGCGACTCCATCGGTGGCCTGCAGCGTGGCGGTCAGCTCGCCAAGGACCTGGAAGTCCTCCGGCGACGACACCTCGGCGGTCAACAGCAGCGGGCCGTTGGTGCCAGGTCCGAAGGCCTCGCTCGTCAGGTCGTAGGCCTCACGAGTGGTGGTGCCTTCGGCAAAGTTGCTCTCGTCGGAGAAGCCCAGACGCAGCCCGAGCACCGGAACTGCCAACAACAGCAGGAACAGGGTGGTGGCGATCGCGATGGGCCACGGGCGGTGCTGGACGAAGCGGCTCCACTTGTACGCCCAGGTCTGGCGCAGCGGCTTCTCCTTGCGCGGCGGCAGCTCCTTGCGAAGCGGCGCGATGGCGAACGACGCGAGCAGCACGATGATCGCCAGCGGCAGACCGATCAGCAACGGCTGGATGCTCAGCCCGAGACCCACGAGCGCCACTGCGACGAGCCCGGCGGCGATGATGCCACGCCAGCGCGTCACTTCGACCTTGCGTTGGGCGAAGCCGAGCAACGCGGGCAGCAGCGTGACCGAGGCGATCATCGTCACGAGCACGGTGACGGCAGCGCCGGTCGCGAGGCCGTTGATGAACGACAGGCCCATGATGAACATGCCGAGCAGCGAGATCACGACGGTGAAACCGGCGAAGACGACCGCGCGACCGGCGGTGTCGAGCGCGACGACCGTCGATTGCTCGGGATCGAGGCCTGCCTTCAGACCCTCGCGATAGCGGGTGACGATGAAGAGGGCGTAGTCGATTCCGACGCCGATGCCGATCATGGCGCCGAGCGTCACCGCGAAGTCGGGGACCGAGATCACGTTCGACAGCAGGGTGATCAGACCGGCACCGATGCCGACGCCGAACAGCGCAACGCCGATCGGCAGCCCCATGGCCAGCACGGACCCGAACGCCAGGATCAGGATGATGATGGCGAAGCCGAGACCGATCAGTTCCGACTCCGGCGGCTCGAACTCACCGAGCGCCTGGCCACCGATCTCGACCTGGAGACCCTCGATGTCAGTCGGCTTCAGGTCGGCGATCTCCGCGCCGATCTCGCCGCTCTGGGTCTCGCTGAGGTTCTCCGAGAGATCGACCTGCGCGTAGGCGACCTGCCCGGCAAGCGGTCCTTCGGTGGCGACCAGCCCGAGCAGGGCACCTGCAGGTGAGTAGGGGCTCGTCAGCGTGACGCCCTCGATGGCGGCGACCTCGTCGAAGAGTTCGGTCATCGCGTCGACGACCTCCGGGTCGTCGACGCCCTGATCGGCGCGGAAGATGATCGTTCCGGAGCGGCCGCTGCCGGCGCCACCGAAGTACGCGTCGAGCGTGTCGAATCCGCTCTTCGACTCGGAGTCGGGAATCGAGAAGGAACTGTCGCTCGATGCACCGATCGCGCCGACGAGCGCGAACACGGAGACGAGGATGGCCACCCACGCACCGAGCACCCACCACCGACGACGGAATCCGAAACGGCCCAGCTTGCCCCACGCCGAATCGGGGACCTCGATGGGAATGTGGGGGGCGCCGTGCGCCGGCTCGTACGGGCGACCGGAATCGTCGGGCTGACCCGATGCGTCCGGGGGGGACGTGGACGTCATGTTCATTATTGGACATTCTGACCAGTAGAATGTGCAATCGCAACGACATTGCCCGAAAGGTGTCGCACGACACACGAGGTCCCGGGCGTCGCGCAACTCACGATGACGAGCACTCCCTCCCACGAACTCAGTACTCCCCGTGCCGATGACCCCCGGGTCGAGCGGACGCGTGCGGCCGTGATCGAGGCGGCGTCGGACCTACTCGTTGCCGACGGACCCGGAGCGATCACCCACGCGAACGTCGCTCAGGTCGCGAACGTCAGCCGTACCACCGTCTACAACCACTGGCCGACGCGTGAGGATCTGTTGCGTGCGGCAATCGATTCGGTGGGCCGCGTGAAGCCCGACGAACGCGACCTCGTCGGGCCGATCCGCGCCGATCTCCATGTCCTGTGCGAGCCCCTGATCCTCGACTTGGCGGACGACCAGCGGGCCCCGATGATCGCCAACATGATGGAGCGCGCACTCCACGATCCGACGATCGTGACCGTCCGAGACGAGTTCCTCGAACGGTTCGAGCAGGCGTTCCGAGTCGCCATCGAGCGCGCCATCGAACGCGGCGAGCTTCGCTCCGACATCGATGTGCGACGCAGCATTGCGTCGATCGTGGGCAGTTTTCTGTTCGCCCGATTCATGTCGAGCAGCGACTTCGACCGAGCGTACGCCGACGCAGTGCTCGACGACTTCGTCCGCATCAACGCGCCGCGCTGACCTCAGCGCAGCGGCGTCAGGCGTCGCGGCGGGCGATCAACGCTTCGATCGGGGCAAGGTCGAAGGGATGGCCGGTCATCACGATCAGATGTGTCGCTCCGGCCTCGAGGTACTCGTCGGCGATCGCCACGTCCTCGGCGGAGATCAAGACGGTGCGTTCGATCGCTGCTCGATCGCGGCCGAGCTCGTCACACCAGCGGTCGAGCACGGCGTTCTTGTGCGCAAACGTCTCCGGGGGGCCGAACGAGTTCCACGCATCGGCGTGTTCGGCGGTCAACTTCAGCGTGACCTTCTCGCCGGAGCCGCCGACGAGAATCGGGAGCGAGCCGATCGGCGCCGGACGCAGCTTGTCGAGTCGATCCTTCAGGCGTGGTAGATCGTCGCGCAGCTTGTGCAGCCGGTTGATCGCCGTGCCGAACTCGTAGCCGTACTCGCTGTAGTCGCGCTCGAACCAGCCGGCGCCGATCCCGAGGTACATGCGCCCGCCGGACACATGATCGGCCGTGCGTGCCATGTCCGCGAGGAGTTCCGGATTGCGGTAGCTGTTGCAGGTGACGAGCATCCCCAACTTGGCCCGTTCGGTGTCGGCGGCCATCGCCGTGAGGATGGTCCATCCCTCGAAGTGCGCGGCGTCGGGTTCTCCGTACAGCGGGAAGAAGTGATCCCACGTCCAGATCGAGTCGACGCCCAGCGACTCGGCGCGTCGCCACGCATCGCGGAGCTCGACATACGAGGTGGCCTGCGGGTGGAGTTGAACGCCGACGTGGAAGGTCATCCGTCCAGTGAAGCACCCACCGACACCATCACGCCCACGTTTGCGTTGCGGTTCTGGTGGGGCGTCCCACCGAAACTGCAACGCAAACGGAGTGGCGAGGTGTCAGTCGTGCGGTGTCAGCGGCGGCGGACGACGACGCTGCCGACGGAGTAGCCGGCACCGAACGAGCAGAGCACGCCGATGTCACCCGATGCGAGGTCGTCGCGGTGGCGATGGAACGCGATCACCGATCCTGCCGAGCTGGTGTTGGCGAACTCGTCGAGGATCACCGGGGCTTCGTCGTCGGTCGGCAGGCGACCGAGCACGCCCTTGGCGATCAACTGGTTCATCTTCAGATTCGCCTGATGGAGCCAGAAGCGCCGCACGTCGACAGCGTCGAGATCGAGCTGCGCGAGGTGGCCCGTGATGTGCTCGGCGACCATCGGGCAGACTTCACGGAACACCATCTGGCCGTTCTGGCGGAAGACGAGTTCCTGCGGGTCGCGCTCGACGACCTCCGACGAGTTGAGGAAGCCGAAGTCGTTGCGGATGTTGTTGGAGAACTTGGTGACCAGCTTCGTTCCGAGCACCTCCCACTGCTCAGGCGCCGCCGCGTCGGCGGTGCGCTCCAGGACCAGTGCCGTGCAGGCGTCGCCGAAGATGAAGTGGAAGTCGCGCATCTCGAAGTTGTTGTGGCCCGAGGTGATCTCCGGGTTGACCACGACGACACAGTTCGCCGATCCGTTGCGGAGGGCATCGACGCCGGCTTGCACGGAGAACGTCGCCGAGGAGCAGGCGACGTTCATGTCGTAGCCCCACCCCTGCGCGCCGAGTGCGTCCTGGATCTCGATCGCCACCGCGGGATAGGCACGCTGCAGGTTCGAACATCCGACGATCACGGCGTCGACGTCGCCCGGTTCACGACCCGCCTGCGCGAGCGCTTCGTGGATCGCGGGCATCGACATCTCGGCCTGGATGCCGAGCTGATCCTCGCGGCGCGTCTCCAGACGCGGCCGCATCCGGGCAGGGTCGAGCACGCCCGACTTCTCCATCACGTAGCGCCGCTCGATCCCCGAGGCCTTCACGATGAACTCCTCGTCAGGCACCGCACGCTCGGCCAGCTCACCGGCGGCGATCTCCTCGGCGTGCTCGGCGTTCCACTTGAGCACGGCTTCGGTGAGCGATGCGACCAGTTCGGCATTGCTGATCGACTCCGGTGGCGTGAAGAGCCCGGTTCCGGTGATCGAGACGGACGGGAGTTCGACGAGCGCCATCTCCACGACGCTAACGAACTCGCGGGACCTGATGCGTTCCGAGCGGACGGTCCTGCGACGCGCGACGTCAGGTCGGGCGCGGTTGGCGGCCCGGGAGGCGTCGACGCGAAGCGAGCCACAGCAGCAGACCCAGCACGGCGAGCGCCGCGCCGAACACGACGATGCGACCGACACTGTCGGGCCCGGTTGCGGGCAGACCGCCCGCCGGCGTCTGCGCCGGTGCGGGCCGGAACGGTGACAGGCCAGGGTCGACGGGCTGGATGACAGCAGGCGGCGCGGTGGGCGTCCCAGCGGTCGGCGTTGCGGCCGGATCGAGCACCGTGAACGGGAACCCGACCGAGTTCAGGTTGCCGTCGGCGGTGCGACCGGTCAGCACGAGCTGGTGCTCGCCGACGGGCAACCCGTCCGGCACGGTGACGGTGACCGTCACCGTGCCGTCGGCGCCGGGCATGAACTCACCCACGTCGATCGGCTCGGAGAAGATGGTCGCACGGACGGGGAAGCGGGGTTCCATGTCGGTGGCGGTCACCGTGATCTGCTCGCCCGGGAGGAAGCCGGCGAGCAACGGGACGGTCTCGTTGATCAGGATGACGTCGAACGAGCGCTCGCGTCGGTTCCCGGCGGCGTCAGAGGCCACGCAGGTGACCGGGGTTCGTCCGGCCCGGAACATCGTCCCGCTGGCGGGCGTGCACACGACCGAGGGTGTACCCGGCCGGTTGTCGGTCGCCAGCGGGAGGACGTAGTTCACCCGTCCCTGGGGGTTGCTCGACGCCGGCAGGGCGGCACGGAACGTGAGGTCGGGCAGCGGGTTCTGGACGAAGGTCGGTGCCACCGTGTCGGCGCCGGGGCCGCCGTCGAGCGTGAACTCGAAGGGCTGGAACAGGCTGCCGACCACGATGGTGCCCGACACGACGCCGCTGCTGGTGACCCTGCCTCCGACGACGCCACCGCACACGCCGGCGAAGCACGCCTCGCCGCTGAACGTCCCACTGATCCCGGAGTTGCGGATGTTCATGGTCACCCGCCCGTCGACACACGCTGCCGGGCAGAGACCCTGGTCGACGCTCGCTGATCCGGTGAAGTCGAACGCTCCGGTGCTGTCGAGACGCCCGGACATCTCGGCCTCGACGAATCCGAAGTCGTACCGGGCCGGCGCGACCGTCTGGAGCGTGACGATCCCGGCCGCGTTGCGGCTGATCGAGTAGTTCACGACGGCGAGCCGTCGCCCGAACAGTTGGACGCTCGACCTGAGCCGGCCGGTGAAGGTCCCGTCGGAAGCGATCTCGAGCTGTCGCAGCGTCGAGTTGACGCTGCCGGCGAGCAGGCTGACGGTCGGTTCATTGTACGGGTTGGGCGCGTCGACGAGTTCGAAGCGCACGACACCGTCCTCCAGCGCCAGCCTCCACACGATGCGATCGTCCGGGAACTGCGGGTTCGCAGGCCC
This sequence comes from Ilumatobacteraceae bacterium, assembly GCA_963828415.1. GTDB lineage: Bacteria > Actinomycetota > Acidimicrobiia > Acidimicrobiales > Ilumatobacteraceae > Sva-07. The sequence goes on along the minus strand of CAWHEI010000002.1, from coordinate 111,885 downwards.
GGGGACGTTGCGCGCACTGAACCGCAGCAGCGGCCCGAGGTCGAGCGTCGGGGTGAGCAGCAGCTCATCGAATCCTCGGCTCGCGTCGATCGTCAACGTCGGGAGGTCGAACGGTTCGCCGACCGGGAGCACGAGCTGCCCGCCGACGATCCGCACCCGGAACGACGACAGCGCTGCGGTCGGCTTGCTGACCTCGATGCGAGCGTTGCGGATCGCCAGCTGCGGCGTTCCGATCCGGCCGACATCGACGTTGATGGGGGTGAAACTGCCGTCGCTGCGGATCGTGAACGGGGTGATCTCGATGTCGGCGAAGCCGTCGATGGCGAGACCGACGGGATCGTCGCCTCCGGTCACTCGCACCCGGAACTCGCCGCCGGAACGTTCGAGCAGCAGGGCTCCGTTGATGCTCACGGGCCCGAGTTCGAACGAACGCAGGTCGACGAGCGGCACCGAGAAGTCGGCCGTGCGGATCGTGATGCTCTCCGCCCGGATGCGGCCATCGGGCAGGCCCAAGCGGCTCGCCGGCTCCGCCAGGGCCGGGATCGCGACGAACGGGTCGACGATCGTGAGCCGAGCGTCGAGGCCCCCGGCGTCCACGGCGACGCGCAACCCGCCGTGGGTGACCCGGATCCGGTTGCTCACGCCGATCGTCGCGCCGGGCAGCTCGGCGGTGAAGCGACCGTCGGTGGAGATCCGCACCAGCGGCACGGTCTGTTCGACCAGGTCGCCGAAGGCGACGCGGGCGTCGTTCGCCTCGAACTCCGACGCGACTGCCCCGCCGACCAGCGATCGGGTGTACCGGAAGGTGCCGCCGACCTCGATCGGACCCCACCGCAGCGGCACGTCGGCACCGTCACCGAATCGGGTCGTGAGCGACCCGAGGCCCTCGGAGTCGAGGGTGCCGGTGGCGCTGGCGAGCGGGAGGCCGGCGCCAGGCACGTCGAGGCGGGCGTCGAAGCCGAACGTGACGACCCCGGCGGCGCTACGCCGCAGGCGCAGGAACGGTTGCGGTGTCGACGGATCGTCGCTCAAGCGCACCGGGCCGAGGTCGACGCGGTCGAGCCCGAGCACGAAGTCGAACGAGCCGTCGTCGGAGATCCGGCCCGATGCCGCCACGCTGGCTGCTCCGAGCCACCTGCTGGTGGTCTCGACGGATCCGTCGAACTGGAGCGAGCCTCGGCCCGAATCGATCTCCACCTCGAACTCGCCGTCGAGCCGCACTGCTCCGAGGTCGATCGGACCGTCGGTGAAGAGCTTCAGGAACCCGGACCCTGCTCCGTCGAGTTCGCCCTCGACGGTCACGTCGGTCCCGAACAGGGTCGAGCGTCCGAACACGTCGACGCGTACGGCGCCGAGCGCCGAACCCTCGATCGACACCGCCGCCTCACGCACGCGGATCCCGCCGATCGGGCGGAGTTCGTCGACGTCGACCGTGGCGCGGAACCCGGGTAGGAAACCACGTTCGCCGGTCCCCCCCGTCACCTCGAACAACGCCCTGGCCTCCTCGACGAGGCCGGGGATGCTCGTGCGTCCTTCGAACTGCAGGCCGCCGCGGCGGCGCAGCAGATCCGCGCGGCCGGCGTCGTCGACAGCCTCGGGGTCGAACCCCGGGGTGTAGGCCCGGAAGAACAGACCGTTGCCGGCGAGTCGCTCGGGAGGGATGCGGAACTGGTCGGGTACGCCGATGTCCTCGAGGCCCCGGTCGACCGCGGCGCCGCTCACCTCCACCTCGAGCTCGACCCGCGGGAACAGTAGCGACGGTTCGGCGGCGATCGCGGCCACAAGATTCCGGACGTCGGCGCTGGTGGCACCGAGGTCGGTCACCAGCGCGACGATCTCGTCGCGGCTGAGCACGTACGCCTGCCACACGGCGAGTCCCACCTCGGCCAGGTTGCCGATCGGGGCCAGGAACTGTGCGACCACGTCCGGGGCCAGGTCGTACACGGCCCGTAGCAGCGCCGCAGCAACGGGACCCGGCAGGCCTGAACCGACCAACACCTGCGCAGCGGCGGGCGGTGCGAGGCCGGCGGCGTCGAGCACCCGCACCAGGTCGTCGAGCTCGGCGCCGAACGTGTGGAGCAGGGCGAGTTCCTGCTCGGTGTCGAACAGGCGTGTCGTCACGTCGGGCGCCGGCGGCAGCGCAGCGGCGACGCCCGGGTCGACGAGCGTCAGGATGCGGGCGGCGTAGAGACCTGAGTCGTGGTCGTCCATTCCGAAGCCGCCCACGAACGGGGCCGGGTCGTCGGTGTCGAGGCGCACCTCGAACGTGTCACCCTGCCCGCGGACGAACACGTTGGCCGAGCCGACCTCGGTGTAGTCACCGATCGGGTCGAGCAGCATCGGGACGAGGTCACGGTCGTTGACCCACCGCTGCGTGCGGGCGCCGAGCCCGAGCCGGTCGTAGACCGTGGTGAACGACGGACCGCCGACGTTGGGCGCGCCGATCGACTGGATCCCGGCAACGTCGTAGCCGTCGGCAGCGAGCCGCAGCGCGGTCACCACGGCGAGCGAACCCCCGAGGCTGTGGCCGGTGAGCCAGACCCGGCGATCGCCGCTGGCCTCGACGTAGTCGACGACGTCGTCGTACACGCTGTCGACGGCCTGCCAGAACCCGGAGTGCACGGCCACGGTCCCCGCCGGTGTCGGTTGATTCCGCAACCGGAACGACGCGTCGACGAGGGCCCCGTCGACGCCGGGTTCGCTGGGCTCCGTGCCGCGGAACACGACGACGGTCGCATCGTCGCTGCGAGCGGCCACGAGTTCGGTGTCGGTGAGCGCGTTCTCGATGAACGTCACGTCGCCCAGCCCCATCCCGTGTGCGTCGGCGGCGAACCCGTCGGTGAATCCGCCGGGTTCGTGCGCTTCGACGTAGACGCCACCGGAAAGCAGTGCCAGCAGGTACGCATTCGCAGGTGCAGCGCCGGCGGCGTCGACGTCGAAGTGTTCGGCGAACGCCGAGTCGTCGAGCGGTACGGACGGGTCGGGCACCGGATCAGGAACCGGGATCACCGTGCTCGGCTCGCCGGTCAGCAGTGAGGCGAAGGCCCCGACGGGATCAGGGATGGTGATCGGGACGGGCAGCCCGTCGACGATGGCCGCCGGCTTCATGAGGACCCGACCCTGGACGCCGAAGTACGGGAAGAAGCCGACGATCTCGGCGCCGTCGCCGGTCACCGTCAGCCTGCCGTCGCTGATCGGCACCGACAGGATGTCGACGTTCCACTCGGCCACGATGTGGGTGGCGGCGGGAACGGCGAGCGGGTCGCCGGGGACGTACATCTGCACGAAGCCGGGCGACACCTCGTCGCCGAGCGACTGGGCGATGGTCGCCAGGAAGGCGGGGATCTCGAAGGGGTCGTCGGGTGGCTCGAGGTCGAGCCGCTCGAACAGCCCGACCGGATCGACCAGCAGTTCGGGCGCACGGAGGTTGCCGGTGACGACGAGGCCGCCGAACTCGACGAGGTTCTCGTAGTGCTCGGTCTCCAGGATCGGCACCGGGCGTGACGCGTCGGCAGGATCGAACCGCAGCCCCTGGTCGAGCCGTTGGGTGCGTTGATCGACGAACGCACGGTTGCCCGGCGGCACGATCAACCCGCCGAGCTCGACCATCCCCATGCCGAGCAGGCCCACGCTGCCCTCGAACGTGACGCCCCACACCGAGGCCGCGTCGAACGCCTCGTCGAGCGTGCCGTCGACGAGCGCGTCGAGCACGTCGGTGCCGGGCAACTCGAGGCTGGCCACGACGTTGTCCTGGTACACCAAGCCGATCGGGAACGTCACGATCGAGCAGAAGCCGAGTGTGATCCCTTCGCATGCGGCACTCAGCAGTTCGATCACGCTCACCCCGACGCGCATGCCGACGCCGGCCTTCGAGATCGTCAGCTCGACCTCGGCATCGGGGTCGCCGAACGGGATCCCGAGGATCACCGGCTGCAGTGAGCCCGAGAGCACGAAGCGCGGGTCGGCAACCTCGAGGAACGTCCGTGTGGCATCACGGCTGGCGTTGCGCACCGCGTCGACGAAGGCCGCCGCAGCATCGTCACCGGCGGCGAGAAGGGCCTCCAGGCCCAGCGTGCTCTCGGGCGCCGGTGGAGCGATCGTCGACGCGGCGGACGCCGCCGCTAGCTCGGCTTGGAGCGCGATGACCAGCCGGGCGACGCGGGCGGTCGACGAGCCGACGTCGTCGTCGGGCAGCAGTGCAACGAGCCGGTCGAGCACGAGATCGCCGGTGATCACTCGATCCTCGCCGGGGTCGACTCGCCCGTTGGCGTCGGCGTCGAGGACGGCGATCGTGAGCGGGCGGCCGCCGCCGCTGGCGCGGTCCTCCTCCAGCGATGCGGCGACGACGTCGACGAGCTGGCCGAAGTAGGCATTGCCCGCCTCGAGCGTGCCGGCGCGCAGCTCGTCGACGAACGCTCGCAGTGCGAGCGCGACGCCGTCGGACATCCCGGTGGTGTCGAGCACCGCCGCCGCCTCGGCACGCGTGGGCAGGATGAGGGAGAAGGGGCTGTCGGTCGGCGGGCTCACGAGTGCGAACTGCAGCGCCGGCGCGGCCGGGTCGGCGAACGACAACCGGATCCCGGTCTCGCCGACGCCGAAGCCGTAGATGTCGAGATCGCCCTTGCCGAACAGGTCGAGCGTGCCGTCGTCGGCGATGTTCGCCGCGACGGTTGCCTCGCCGGACAGGATTCCCGGTGCAGCGACGTGCGTGAACGTCCCCGACAGCGCCAGGGTCGCACCCGTCTCCCACGTGGGGACCTGACGGTCGACCGCCGCGGCGACGAGCGCAGGGATCTCGTCGGGGTCGATCTCGAAGTCGCCGAGGTCGTCGAAGATCGGCAGCGCCAGGAGACCCGCCGGGTCGTCGGGGTTGACGGGTTCCGGTGCCGGTCCTCCACCCCAGCGAATGCCGCCGCGAGCGCCGGCGAGGACCACGCCGGTCGGGCCGATCGGCACGCCGAGCGGTGCCGAGATCTCGGCGAGGAGCGGTCCGTACTCGGTGAGGAGCAGTTGAGCCCCGCCGCCGATGCCGCTGATCTCGGCCACTCCCTCCACCTCGACGTAGAAGACCTGCTGGTCCCCGACGTCGACCACGCCGAGACCCAGAGCGCCGCCGATGCGGGCGCCGGCGATCTCGAACGGCTCGACGCCGATGCCGGCGCCGTCGAGGTCGGTGATCGGGAATCGGCCCGCGGCGAGCTCGCCGAGGTCGATCTCGAGGCCGTCGACCGAGGCATCGACGCCGAACAGCTCGTCGCCTTCCCCGATGCGGATGTTGAGCCCGCCCGAGATCCGCACCCGGGCATCGAGCAGATCGACGATCTCGATGCCGCCCCGAACGACACCGTCGAGGGGCAGTTCGCCGAGCAGGTCCTCGACGATCGACGGGAACGTGAGACCGGCTTCCTCGATGGTGAGCGGCAACCAGTCGGGGAGGCCGGTCGACGCGTCCGCGGGGATGTCGACGTCGATCGCGAAGCCCTCCAGTGCATACGGCCGTAGGTCGCTGCCGATCGCAAAGCCGCTGACGGACGCACCCCACCCGGCGAGCGGTTCGAGGTCGACGAACTCGACTGTCAGGCCGCCATCTGCCTCGAAGACGGCGATCGGCTCACCGTCAGCGGGCGTCAGTGACAAGGTGGCGTTCTCGGCTGCGAACGTCATCAGGTCGCCGACCGGGACCGCCAGGCGACCGAAACGCAACTCGTCGAGGCGGACGTCGATGGCGAAGCTGTCCCCGGCCCGGGTGATGACGACGTCGTAGTCGAGCTCGAGGTCCTCGACCTCGATGCCGGTGCCGCTGAACGTGGCGCTGACCGTCGTGGTCCCGTCCAGCTCGATGCGTGCGCCGGTGGTCGTCCGGGTGATCGTCCCGTCGAGCGACGCTTCCACCTCGCCCTCGACGTCGTCGAGGCCCGCCGTGATCGAGATCGATCCGCCCGCGGTGTTGGTCGGGACGCCGTCGACGATCCCGCCGAGGCGCAGCTCCGCACCGACCTCGATCTGGTCGCTGATCGGGAGGTCCTCGAAACCGAGCGTGATGTCGGCGATGTCGATCGGCCGGATCACGCCGTCCTCGATGGCGATCGAGAACTGGAAGACGTTCTCCTCCGGTGGGCTGTCCGGGGTCACGGCCTGCCCGCCGAGGCCGATGACCGGGGTGAACGGCAGTCCCTGGAACGGGGTGAAGTCGAAGCTCCCTTCCGCTGCGATCGACACGTTCGCCAGGTTGTCCGGATCCTCGAACAGCGCCGTGACGCGGGCGCGGAACGGCAGCACGCCCTGCAGGTCGAGCAATTGGTCGTCGATGGTGGTCTCCACGCTCACACTGGTGAAGCCGAACGACGCCGTCGTCGAGTCGAACGAGATCCCGTTGATCGTCAACGAGAGTCCCTCGACACCGGGCAGGGTGCCCGTGGCCGAGCCGATGGTGACCACGGCCGCACCACTCGCTCGAAGAGCCACCTCGAGATCCACCAGGTCGAGGTCGACCACGCCGCCCGCCGAACCCGTCGCAGCGGCCGCCGTCAGGTCGAAACTGCCGTCGGACGAGAGCTCGGCGACGAAGTCCTCGACCACGAGCGACCCGTCGACCTCGGCGCCCGGCGCGGGCGGAAGCGGTCCGGTCGGGAAGAGCACGAGACGGCCGGGCCGGCCAGCGGGCAGGAGCGTGCCGTCGGATTCTCCGTCGAGCGTGACGACGATCGACGCGTTCGCGGGAGCGAAGTCGGCCTCGACGGCAACGGTGAGCGCAACCCGTTCCAGCCACAACACCGCCGGTTCGCCGATCGCGACGTCGTCGAGCTGCACGCGACCGGTAACCGCCAGACCGTCCTCGTCGAAGGTCACCGCGGTGTCGACCTGGAACTGACGCCTGGACCCGTCCGGTCCGGCGACGTCCACCGTCACGTCGAGCGAGCCGCTGCCCGTGATCGACGTCGGCGTGATGACGGCGTTCACCGCCAACCGTTCGAGCACGAACCCGTCGATCGCCGACGGTTCCGTGGATGCCTCGCCGTCGACGGTCCACGTCCCGTCGGGGGCACGGACTCCGTTCACCTCGACCGAGCCGACCTCGCTGACGAACGACCCCAACACGTCCTGCGTGCCCACTGCAACATCGACGATCCCGGCGTCAGTGGTGACCGTCCAGGACCCGTTCCAGTCGAGCGTGAACGGCCCGGTTGCGAACACGATCGTCGTGTCGACGGTGCCGTCGATCGCCGGGGTGACAGGCACAGCGGACAGATCGTCCCTGCGCAGGCGGCGCTCGGCGTCGTCGCCCGGTGCCAGTGTGGTCGTCAGGTCCGGATCGACCGTGCCGGTCAGCACCGTCGGGCCGTCGGCGGCTTCGGCGGTGCCGGTGACCGTGACCGTGCCACCGAGTTGCGCTTCGACGCCGGTCTCGCCGAGGACATATGCGCCCGTCGAGTCGATGCCGATCACGGTGCGCAGGGTGACCGCCGTCTCGAACTCGCCGTCGGCGGTGACGGTCACGTCGGTCGCCAGACCGTCGAGCAGGTCGTCACCGTCGAACAGCGGCGTCGGCTCGGGCTCGACGGAACGTTCGCATCGCGCCTGGATCAGATCGTCGTCCTCCGGTGCACTCGGCTGCCCGGGCACCCCGGCGGCCCAGTCGATCGAACACCCGGCGTCCTCGAGCGCTGCCGCCACGGCGGCGAGATCGTCGACGGTGTCGTCGATCAGGGCGCCGAGATCGGGAGGTTCGAGCTGTGCCAGCTCGTCCAGCCCGAGCGTCGCAGCGAGATCGTCGGCGAGCACCGGCAGGTCCTGCGGATCGAGGGCCTGCACCCAGCGCGGCAGCTCGGCGTACAACTCCTCCAGCAGCTCGCCCAGCTCGACCCCGACGCCGGGGTCCGGATCGGGAGCAGTGGTCGTCGCGGTCGTGGCCGGAGTGGTCGTGGTGGTGGTCGTGGTGGTGGTGGTGGTGGAGGAGGGCGACGTGGTCGATGGCGACGTGGTGGATGGCGACGTGGTGACGGGTGGGGCGACGGTCTCCAACTCGACCACGACTCCGTCGGCGGTGAGTTCGACGATCGCGCCCGCACTCCGCTCGTCGGTGTCGATCGTGTCGAACGCTCCGGTCACGTTCGTCGACTCGACGACGAGCGTGCGTCCGGGCGCCGTGGACTCGGTGGAGCGGACCGCCAGCGTGCCATCGACGCCGGCCCTCGGCGTGATCAGTCGGCCGGCCGACCCGGCACCGATCGACGTCTGCAGCGTGGCGGTCGGTGCCATCGTGATCGCCGGTGCCGTGAACGACGACGTCGCGTCGAGCACCACCGACCCGCCGACCGCGAGTGGTTGGGTCGTCGAGAACGACGCGCCATCCGTCAGCCGCAGCGCGCCGTCGACCCTGCCGAGGTCGGCGAGCGCCGGCGACCTCTGGAACGCATCCCGATCGATGCGGCCGGTCCCGCCGATCGCCACCGTGGCCCCGGCGCCGATCGCGTCGACCGCGGGGAAGAAGAGCCATGTGGCACCGTCCGCCACCGACCATGTCCCGCCGGTCAGCGTTGTCCCGGCGAGTTGGGTCACCGTGCTGGCCCGCTGGTCGATGCGCCCGGACCGGAGTTCGATCGTGCCCGGGTTGTCGATCACGCTGCGCTCTCCGAAGCCGAGCTGGGCGTCGGCCGGTCCGTCGATCGTGATCCTGCCCTCGTTGCGCAGCAGGCCGTCCGTAGCCAAGAAGACGTCGGCGCTCTGGGTGATCGTCCACTGCCCCCGGTTCGTGATGGTCGTCGACCCTTCCATGCGGATCCCCGGGCCGTCCTGGCGGATCTCCCCCTCGTTGACGATGTCGAGCGAGTCACGCAGGAACATGGCGTTGCCGCCCGACATCGTCATCGCCGCGTCGTCCGGGATCGTCAGCGTTCCGGAGCCCGCCAGGACGGCGGTCTGACCAGGCTGCACGGCGAGCAGACCGTCGAGGCGGGCGTCGCCGTTCACGTCGAGACGGCCGCCGCCGCCGAACCGGAGCACCGGCAGCGTGCGATCGCCGCCGATCACCGCACGCCCTGACGTGAGGTGGAACTCCGCCGGCTCGAACGTCGCTGCGCCGTCGATGACCACCGACGTCGTGACGGACGAGACGAGGAACACCGCGACGCGCACCAACCCACCGCCGGTCACCTCCGAGCCGGGTCCGAACGTGTTCGAGGCCCCCTCCAGACCGAGCTGGGCGCCGGCCTCGACGACGAAACGACCGCTGTGCACGCCACTCGACCCCAGGACCGCCTGGCCGGATCGCGCGTGGAACAGGCCGTCGTTCTGGAAGTCGACGCCGGTGATGCGAGCGGCGTCGCCGAGCCCCTGACTGGCGAGCGGCGTGAACGGCGGGCCGTCGGCCACGATGGTCCCGCCGGGCAGGTTGCGCACCTGGGCGACGGGAGCCCCCGGTTCGGCGCTGATCGTCGTATCACCGCTGAGCGCGATCTCGCCCGAGTTGGTCAGCGTCGTGCCCGGGCGAAGACCGAAACGTCCGAAGACCACGTTCGACGACACCGTTCCCCGATTGTCGATGTCGAGGCCGAACACCGCGGAGCCGTCGTCGACGGACAGCGCGGCGGACTCCGGGATCGTGAACGTCAGGCCGGCGACGCCGGGATCGATGGTGCCATTCGAGATCCGGAGCTTCTCGCCCTCGCCGATTCCCGAGTCGGGTCCGACGACGAACCGGCTACTGCCGACGAGGTCGACGCCGCCGAGGTCGGCTGCGCCGGTCACCGTCACGGTGCCACCCTGGAAGGTCACTGCACCGCCCGACTCGACGTCGAACCCTGCAACGGTCGCCGACACGAGTTGGAACTGGACACCGGCGGCCGCCGCCGGGAAGCACACGAGATCGGTCGCTGCCGGTGACGCGCCCGTCGTCCAGAACGAGCCATCACGGAACGACGCGAACCCGGTGCTCGGACCGATCCACGACGTGGTGCACGTGGGTGTCTGGGCCCTGACCGTCGCTCCGGGCCAGGGCCAGGTCGACAACGCGCACACGATGGCGATCAGCATCGCCGCGGGCCCCCGCCAGCGCGGTGCTCGCCCTGTCGATCGGTTCGCTGACGTCGTTCGGCTCACGTCGATCATCGTGAAGAGCTCGACCGCGCATCTACAAGAGCGCCACTGGTACGTTCTGTACCAGTGGACGCGCAGACGCCGACGGCACCGCCCGGGGCCGACTGGACGGTGCTGCTGCGCCAGTCCCGCCAGGCCGCAGCGCTCAGCCGCGATGACGTCGCCCGGCGTTCCGGGATCTCGGCGGAGTCACTCCGTGCCTACGAGACCGGCCGCCGCCGACCCAGTCGGGAGATGTTGAACGCTGTGCTCGATGCGCTCGCGGTCGACCCGGCCCGGCGCAACGCCATCTTGCGCGGTGCAGGCTTCATCGACGATGCCACGTGGGTCGGTCGGCAGGCCGACAACCCGGAGTACTCCCTCGACGAGGCCGTGGCCCACATGAGCGAGGTTCCATGGCCGGCGCACATCAACAGCGAGTCGTTCGAGGTGCTCGCCGCCAACGACCTCATCCAGGCCCTCTGGGGAATCGACATGGTCGCCGAGTTCCCCGACCCGGTCGACCGGAACCTGGCCGCCGTGCTGACGACGCCGCGATTCGCCGACTGCGTCGTCAACTGGGACGATGCAGCCCGCATGTTCGCCTCGATGGTCAAGGGCGGCTACGGCACCGAGGCCATCCACGACGACGGTCCCAACAGCTACCTCGCCGCGGTGACCGAACGTCTGCTGAGCGGCGATCCGCAGTACGTGCAACGGTTCCTGCGGATCTGGAACGACGCAACCGGAGAGGTACGCAAGTGGCGTTTCACCTACCCGCTCGTCTGGCAACGCGGCGATCTTCCCGAGATGCGGTTCCTCGTCGTCGTCAGCCCTGCCAACCTGCACGACTACATGACGTTCAACGAATGGGTACCCGTGGACGCAGCGACGTGGCACGCACTGACGCTGCTCGCACCTGAACCCAGTTGACGGGAGCGAACCTCAGCCGACCCAGGTCCGCACGAGCGAGCGCAGCGTGTCGATGCCGTCGCCCTTCGATGCGCTGACCCACACGATGTCGCCCTGATCGAGCTGGCAGCCCTCGGCGAGTTCCTTCTTGCGTGTCGACCGCTTCGACGACTTCACCTTGTCGAACTTGGTGGCGACCACGGTGTGGGCGACGCCGTGGTAGCGCAACCAGTCGAGCATCTGCGTGTCGAGTTTCGTCGGGCCGATCGCGCCGTCGACGAGCACGAACACCATCGACAGGTTGCTGCGTTCGAGGAGGTACCCCTCGATCATCTCCGGCCAGTCGCGCTTGACGTTCTTGGCAGCCTTGGCGAAGCCGTAGCCGGGCAGGTCGACCATCGTGCCGCGTTCGGGTCGTTGGCTGTCGACTTCGAACATGTTGATCAACTGCGTGCGGCCCGGCGTGTTCGACACCCTCGCCAGCTGCTTGCGATTCGCCAGCGCGTTGACGAGCGACGACTTGCCGACGTTCGATCGCCCGACGAAGGCCACCTCGGCCGGCGACTCGGGAAGCTGATCGACCCGGCTCGCCGACTGCACGAACGTCAGACGCAGGGGGCCACTCATCGCAACATCCTCGCACCCCGATCCGCTCTCCCCACCGATGAGCGAAGCGACCCGATACGGCGGTTTCGCTCATCGCACGGGGCGAACTGGTCGCCGCGATGAGCCCTACGACCGGGTACGGCGGTCTCGCTCATCGCCGCGCGACTGGGCATCGGCGATGACACTTGCAGCGCGAGGGGCTGAATCGCTCGCATCGTCCCGGAGCGAGGTCGTACTGTGCGGAACATGAGATCCCGAGCGATTCGCCGTCCACTGATCGCCTGCGTCGCGGTGGGAGCGGCCCTGTCGTTCACGGCCTGCGGCAACGCAACCGAGACCGGCGTCGAGCAGCTGATCGAGTCGCAGGGCGGCGGTGACGTCGACCTCGACCTGAACGGCGATGGCGGCTTGTCGGTGCAGACCGAGGAGGGCGGCATGTCGATCGACGAAGACGGCAACTTCGTGATCACCGACGCCAACGGCTCGGTGGTCACCGGAAATGCCGACTCCGAGAGCGGCGAGTTCAACATGGAGAGCGAGGACGGCTCGTTCCGCGTCGATTCCAGCGGCGAGATCCCCGAGGAGTGGCCGAGCGATGTACCGCCCCCGGAGGGAATCGAGAACGCGTCGGCGACGGTCAGCCAGTCTGCGACCGAACTCGCGATCACGATCACCGGTCAGGCGGGATCGTCCTTCGTCGACCAGTACAGCTCGGCACTCGAGGACGCCGGCTACGAGCAGACCTCGAGCTTCGAATCGGACGCGAACATCACCCGCGTCTACGAGAACGCGTCCTGGACCGTGTCGGTCAACAGCTTCCCAGCCGCCGACGACAGCCAGATCGCGGTGAGCGTGTTCCCGACGTCGCCATGACGTCGACCGTCACCCGCTGATCAACGACGCCAACGCCCAGATCGCTGCGACGAGACCGATCCCGGCGTAGACGGCGCTGCGCAGCACTGGCGCCCGTTCGAGGTTCGTGTCATCGAGCTGTCTCGCAGGCGGTTTGACGATCGCGAGGAAGTTCCCGACGAACAACGCCGCACCGAACGCCAGCGTCAACCACGCCAGGAGATCTTCTCCGAGAAACATGGCCACAGGATGCCGCCTTCTATGCTCGTTCGGTGCCACGCGGCGGACTGCTCGCTGAGATCAGGAACCCCGCACAGCTCGTGGTCGGGTCGTTCACCGCGTTCATCCTGTTCGGCGCCGGATTGTTGACGCTTCCGATCTCGGCCGACGGTCCGGGTCGCGTCGACGCCGTGGATGCGTTGTTCATGTCCACTTCGGCGGTCACGGTGACCGGTCTCGCATCGACGGACGTCAGCCGCTTCTCGTTGTTCGGCGAGTTGGTCATCATGATGCTGATCCAGATCGGCGGCTTCGGCATCATGACCATCGGGTCGGTGCTCGCGATCGTGGCGTCGAACCGCGTCGGACTGCGCCAGCGCATGCTTGCGCAGGCCGAGATCGGCGCCGTCGACATGGGTGACCTCCGCCGGCTGATCCTCGCCATTGCGAAGATCACGCTCGTCGTCGAGGCGACGCTCGCCGTTGTTCTCTCCCTACGGTTCTGGCAAGGTGGCTACGAGGACAGCCCGATCGCCTCGGCCTACTCGGGCATCTTCCACTCGATTGCGTCGTTCAACAACGCCGGAATCTCGCTGTACTCCGACAACCTGGCGCGCTTCGTCGGCGACCCGGTGGTCGTACTCAGCGTGTCGGCGGGCTTCATCATCGGTGGTCTCGGATTCCCGATCCTGGTGGAATGGTGGCGGCGGACCTCGCAGCGCCGTCACGACATCCGGCGAACCCATTGGACGTTGCACACCAAGATCACCCTGCTGGTGACCGCTGCGCTGCTCGTGTTCGGGCCGCTGGTGGTGATGACCTTCGAATGGACGAATCCCGCCACACTCGGGCCGCTCGACACGTTCGACAAGATCCTCGCCGGCTGGTTCCAGGGTGTGACACCGCGAACAGCCGGCTTCAACACCGTCAACATCGGCGGCATGAACGAACCGACGCTCCTCGTGATCACCACACTGATGTTCATCGGAGCCGGCCCCGCGTCGACCGCCGGCGGTATCAAGGTGACGACCTTCGCGGTGCTCGGGTTCGTGCTGTGGTCAGAGGTTCGTGGCAACACCGACATGAACGTGTTCCGTCGCCGCTTGCCATCGAATCTGATCCGCCAGGCACTGACGGTTGCGCTGCTCGCCATCGGACTCGTCGTCGGCGCAACGCTGGTGCTGATGAGCGTCGAGGACCTTTCACTGACGCCCGCCCTGTTCGAGGTCACCTCGGCGTTCGGCACGGTCGGTCTGTCGACCGGCATCACCACCGCCATCGGCGTCGCCGGTCAACTCCTGCTCGTCCTGGTGATGCTCGCCGGACGCGTCGGGCCCGTCACCTTCGTCACCGCGCTCGCACTTCGCGAGCGCGTTCCCGCGTACCGTTATCCCGAGGAGCGACCGATCATTGGCTGAGAAAATTCTTCACACGATGCTGGGCGGACTACGCCCACATGTCGAACACCGAGGCGAGATCGTCGTCATCGGATTGGGCCGGTTCGGGTCCGCACTTGCCTCGACGTTGATCGAGATGGGCCACGAGGTGCTCGGACTCGACGCCGACGAGGAACGAGTGCAGCAACACGCCGACCTGCTGACCCACGTCGCACAAGCCGACACCACCAACGAGCGGACGCTGCGCCAACTCGGCATCGGCGACGTCGTCACCGCCGTCGTGGCGATCGGCGCCGACGTCGAGTCCAGCGTGCTCACCACCGGCGCGCTCGTCGACCTCGGCGTGCCGAACATCTGGGCCAAGGCACTCACCGAGTCGCACGGTCGCATCCTCCAACGTGTCGGCGCCCACCACGTGGTGTTCCCCGAAGCGGAGATGGGCAGCCGCGTCGCGCGACTCGTCACCGGCGCACTGATCGAGTACTTCGCGCTCGACGACGACTTCGTCCTGATCGAGACGCGGGTGCCACGCAATCTGGCCGGCAAGCGGCTCGGCGACACCGACCTGCGAGCGACGTACAAGGTGACCGTCGTGTGCATCAAGCCAGAGGGCCAGACGTTCACGTACGCCGAGAGCGCCACCGTGCTCAGCGAACACGACCTCATCGTGGTCGCCGGCCACCGTGGTGACATCGAGCGGTTCGCCGACAGGGAGACCTGACCCGTCGGGAGGAGGCCTGCCGTCCGCGTCGCCCCGGACGCCCGGCGTTGGCTACAACGTCTCGATGGGAACCACCACGTTCGATCCCGATGCGCTGCGCGAGAAGTACCGCGAGGAGCGCGACAAGCGGTTGCGTGACGCGGGCAACGAGCAGTACATCGAAGTGGCCGGGGAGTTCGAACGCTACGTCCATGATCCGTACGTCGACGCGCTCGAACGTGAGCCGCTGACCGACGAGGTCGAGGTGCTGATCATCGGCGGCGGCTTCGGCGGACTCCTCGCCGGCGCTCGGCTCCGCGAGGCGGGCATCGACGACATCCGCCTGGTCGAGAAGGGGGGCGACTTCGGCGGTACCTGGTACTGGAACCGCTATCCCGGGCGCCGCGTGCGACGTCGAGTCGTACGTGTACCTCCCCCTCCTGGAGGAGATCGGGTACATGCCGAAGGAGAAGTACTCGCAGGCCGCCGAGATCCTCGCCCACAGCCAGGCGATCGGCGAGCACTTCGACCTGTATCGAAACGCCTGTTTCCAGACCGAGGTCACCGGCATGCGATGGGACGACACCGACCACCGTTGGGTCGTCACCACCAACCGCGGCGACGCGATGCGAGCGCGCTACATCGTGATGGCGAGCGGGCCGTTGCATCGTCCGAAGCTTCCCGGCATCGAGGGCATCACCACCTTCGAAGGTCACACGTTCCACACCAGTCGATGGGACTACGACTACACCGGCGGCAACTCCGACGGTGGCCTCGACAAGCTCGCCGACAAGCGCGTCGGCATCATCGGAACCGGTGCCACGGCCGTCCAGTGCGTGCCGCACCTCGGCGCCAGCGCACAGCAGCTGTTCGTCTTCCAGCGCACGCCGTCGTCGATCGACGTGCGCGACAACCGTCCGACCGATCCCGAGTGGGCGGCAAGCCTCGAGCCGGGCTGGCAGGCGCGACGGATGGACAACTTCAACAACCTCGTGTCCGGCATCCCCGAGGCCGAGGATCTCGTCGACGACGGCTGGACCGACATCATCGGCAACCTCTTGATCCGCCTCCGCAACGGCGAGGGCGACATGACCCCCGAGGGGTTGGCCGCCACCATGGAACTCGCCGACTTCGAGAAGATGGAGCAGATCCGCGCGCGGGTCGAGACGATCGTCAACGATCCGAACACCGCCGAGGCGCTCAAGCCCTACTACCGCCAGTTCTGCAAGCGGCCGTGCTTCCACGACGAGTACCTCGACACGTTCAACCGGCCCAACGTGCACCTGATCGACACCGAGGGCCGCGGCGTGGAGCGCATCACGCCGACCGGCGTCGTGGTCGAGCGTCACGATGCCAACGGAGCGCTCGTCGAGGAGGAGTTCGAGGTCGACTGCCTGATCTATGCGACCGGCTTCGAGGTCGGCACCGACTACACCCGGCGCGCCGGCTACGAGCTGTACGGACGCGACGGCGTCACGCTGACCGAGAAGTGGCACGACGGCGCCTCGACGCTGCACGGCATGCACAGCCGCGGGTTCCCGAACTGCTTCATCTTCAGCCTCACCCAGTCGGGCTTCACGGTGAACTTCCCGCACATGCTCAACGAGCAGAGCAAGCACCTCGCCTACATCCTCGCCGAGGCTCGCGACCGCGGCGTGACGGTCATCGAGGCCGATGCCGACGCCGAGGCGGCGTGGGTCGACACGATCGTGAGCCTGTCGCAGATGAATCAGCAGTTCCTCGAGTCGTGCACGCCCGGCTACTACAACAACGAGGGCAAGCCCGCCGAGAGCAGCGTGAAGAACGGCAGCTACGGCGCCGGCTCGGTGGCGTTCATCAAGGTGCTCGAAGCCTGGCGAGCGGCCGGCGATCTTGCCGGCCTCGAACTCACCTGAGTTCCCGGTCGGAAGTGCCACACTGCGCCAGGCCGAGCAGAGCCCCTTCTCACTGGCGGCGATGCGCGCGTCCACGATCGGCACGTCGGTGACAGCCTGGCGGGCCCCAGCATCGATGGCGAATCTTCGCTGTGTGCCAGAGTGACGAGATGATCGAACTCGTGTTGACCATCATCGGGCGCGACCGAGCAGGTGTCGTTGCATCACTGGCCGACGTCGTTCGCTTTCACGAGGGCAACTGGAAGCGCAGCGAGTTGGCCGAGATCGCCGGAACGTTCGCTGGAGTCGTGGTGGTGGAGGTCGGCGACGACCGCGTCGACGAACTCCTCACGAACCTGTTGGTGCTACGGGACCAGGGTCTGCACGTCACGGCGCAACAGGTCGAGGAACCCGTCGCTGCGCCGGACGCCGACGAGGTGCGCCTGCGACTGACCGGCGACGACCGACCGGGCGTCGTCCACGAGATCTCCACCGCGATCAGCGAAGCGGGCATCAGCATTTCGCGCCTGGGCACGGTCACCGACCTGCCGGGCGAGGATGGTGGCAGGCGGTTCGAGATCACCGCTCAGTTGACGGTGCCGGTCAGTGCCGACCTCGACGCCGTGCTCGATGCGATCGGCGCGGTCGGCAACAGGTTGGGCATCGAGATGACCGTGGACGACCTCACTGGCGACGACACAGCGCAGTAGCGGAACGCTGCGCAGTGAGTCAGACCACGTACCCGAGCGTGCAGGCCGCAGAGTCGGCACGGCGAGCAGCGGGCCGCGAAGCGCGAGAACGCTCACCGCGACGCGGTCTCGCGACGGTCGACTCTTCGCTGCGTGTTCGTGGCGCCGTGGAGACCCTCGAAGCGCAGAACAACGTTCGGGTGGCCGACCTCGTGCCGATTCGATTCGGCCGCATGATGGTGTCGCCGTGGACCTTCTTCCGAGGGGCGGCGGCTGTCATGGCTGCCGACCTCGCAACGCGACCGCACACCGAACTCATGGTGCAGATGTGCGGAGACGCGCACGTCCTCAACTTCGGTCTCTGGGCGACACCGGAGCGCAACTTGTCGTTCGATCTACGCGACTTCGACGAGACGCTTCCGGGTCCGTTCGAATGGGACGTCGCTCGCCTGGCGACGAGCCTCGTCGTGCTCGCCCGTGACAACGGGGTGTCCGCCGCACGAGCCGAGCGAGCGGTCGCCCGTTGCCTGCGGTCGTATCGCACGCACATGGCGACCTACGCCGGCGCCAGACAGCTCGACATCTGGTACGACCTGACCGACGTCACCCGACTCGTCTCACGATTCTCCCGCGCTGACCGGGAACTCGCGTCGAGCTACATCGCCCGACAGGCCGCACGCCGCACGAGCCGCGGAGCCGTCCGGAAACTCACCACGAGGATCGACGGTCACCTGAGGATCACCGAGGATCCGCCGCGTCGTGTCCATCTCGCACCGGACGACCTGGCGAACGTCGTCGAGATCTTCACCCGCTACCGCGAGACACTCCCGCAGTACCGGCGTCACCTTCTCGATCGGTTCAGATTCTGCGATGCGGTCAGACAGGTCGTCGGCGTCGGAAGCGTCGGCATGCGTGTCTACCTCGTCCTGCTGGAGGGTCGCGATGGGGCCGATCCGTTGTTCCTGCAGATCAAGCAAGCGGGGCCGTCGGTCTACGAGGAGTTCCTGGATCCGAGCGTTTTCGAAACGTCGGGCGAACGAGTCGCCGTCGGCAAGCGGCTGACGCAGAGCGCCACGGACATCTTCGTCGGGTGGACAACGGCCCCCGACGGAACGGCGTACTACGTACGCCAGTTCCGCGACATGAAGGTGATTCCAGACGGCGCCCTGATCGCGCCGCGCTTGGCGGCGTTCGGCGAGGCATGTGGCGCAGTCCTCGCCCGAGCACACGCTCGAACCGGCGATGCGGCGGCAATCGACGCATACATCGGCAAGAGCGGACGATTCGACGACTCCCTCGGAGAGTTCTCGGTGAGGTACGCCGATCAAACCGCCGTCGACCACGGACAGCTCGTCGCGGCCGCGGAGAACGGTGCGATCACCGCGCAGTTCGAGTGATCATCGAGCGCTCCGGCGTTCGCCGAGGTGTCAGGTCGCTGTCGCAGCAGTCGGGCCGGCGAAGATGTCGGTGTGCCGATCGGGTTCGAACCCGACGCTGAGGTACAGCTGGCTCGACGCTGGATTGCCCGGTTCGTAGACGATCTTGATGCGTTCGGCGCCGGCGTCCGCCAGTAGGCCGACCCCGGTGGTGAGCACGTGTCGGGCCAGGCCTCGCCGCTGGTGGTCGTCTTCGGTGCGCATGGGTTCGACGAGACCGGTCGCGGTCACAGGGTCGTACCAGAACAACCCGTACGCCGCCACGTCGCCGCGCTCGTCGTGCACGACCAGGTCGAAGTCGGCGCAGTAGAGCGACGTTTCACGTAGACGCCGCTCAGGGTCGGGGTGGTTCCGGTCGACGCTGATCATGTGATGTGGACGGTGCATCGTGTCGCTGCGATTCGACAGTCGGTAGTCCGGATCGAGCGGGCTGATCTCGGGCCGCGCATCGGCACGCAACCACGCTTCGATCGCACCGTCCTCCGCGATCGCGAAGCCGTGGTCGAACAACACGTCGCGAATGACGTCGTCGGCGCGGTCCACTTCGAGTTCGACAACGTCGAACCCGCTCTCCGCCGCGTGAGCGAGCCCACGCTCGACGACGTGCGCAATCCAGTCGGGTGCTGCGCCGGGCATGAACATCGGGTCGAAGGCGACGCCGTGGTCCGAGTGGGTGGTGATCACCGCAGCCTGGGTTCGACCGTCGTCATCGAACCAGAACAGCTGCGGGACGGTGTCGGTCGAGCGAGGGTTGCGCCACGCCCACTGACGATCGGCGGCCTCCCACAATCCAGCGGTCGGATGAGCGCTGCGGATCCGCTGCAAGAGCGTCGTCACCGCCTCCAAGTAGTCGAGACCGACCAGTTGCTGTTCTCTTGGTGAGGACACCGTGCCAACGCGGGCGATCAGGCGTCGCGAAGGGCGTAGCGGATCGGGAGAGCCTTGGGGCCACCGACGAAGGTGGTCTGCGACATCGTGGCGTCGCCGGCGATCTCGACCGAATCGATCAGCGGGATCAACCGGTTGAACAACGACCGCAGCTCCATGCGCGCCAGCTGCGCGCCCATGCAGAAGTGCTTGCCGAACCCGAACGACAGCTGACGATCTGCGTTCGATCGTTCGATGTCGAAGCGCAGTGGATCGGTGAACACCTTCGGGTCGAGGTTCGCTCCCTTGTACGACAGGTAGACGAACTCGCCCTTGGCGACCGGATGACCGTGGAGTTCGGTGTCAGCGGTGGCGGATCGCATGAAATGCCGCACGGGCGCGGTCCAGCGCAGCATCTCCTCGATCGCGTTGTTCATCAGCTCGGGGCGATCCTGCAGCAGGCGCAGTTGGTCGGGGTGCTCGACGAGGGCACGGAACCCACCGGCCATCGCACTCGACGTGGTGTCGTGTCCAGCGGTCGCGACGATGATGTAGTAGCCGATCGTCTCGAGGTCGCCGAGCGGCGGCGCGTCGGGGCCATCGCCGAGATGGCCGTTGGCGATCAGCGAGGCCAGGTCGTCGGTGGGGTTCGTGCGCCGATCGATCGTGACCCCGGAGAAGTAGGCCATGAAGTCCATCAGGATCGCGCCGATCGCCTCGGGGCTCAACTCCTCGCGCTGCAGGTCGGGATCCTCGCCCCCGAAGAGCTGCTGCGTGAGTTGCAGCATCCGCGGATAGTCGTCCTCCGGCAGACCGAGGATCTTCAGGATGACGTGCAACGGATATGGCAACGCGACATCGGTGGAGAAGTCGAGTTGGCCGTCGGCGCCGCGCATCGTGGCGACCGCTCGTGCGCTCAGTTCGTCGAGGCGGCCCTGCAGACGGTCGAGACTGGCCGGCTTGAACTGGGGCAGGCCGAGCTTGCGGTACGCCGTGTGCTCGTCGCCATCCATGTGGATCAGCGTCTTCAGCTCGACCGGCGGCGGATTGTCGAGCGCTTCCTGCGTGGTGAGCACGGGAGCCGGACCGTTGGTGAACAGTTCGGGCTGCCGCTCGACTTCCAGCACCGCCGCATGGTCGAGCACGGCGAGGATCCGAGGAAATCCTTCACGCTCGATCCGGTAGAAGCCGCCCTGCTCCTCGTGGATGCGCACAGCGGCGCGGTTCCAGGCGTCGATGTCGCCGAAGCGGACGTTGTCGGTGAAGATGTCGTCGGCGGCGGGCAGTCCGATCCCCGGTGGCATCTCGCGTTCTTGACGTGTGTCGGTCATGTCCCCTCCTCGGTCGAGCATCTCGACTCGTGGTGACCGTATTCCAGCAACCCCGTCGACCTGATACCCGAGTGGCGCACACATCGTGCCTGACACCTGATGGACGTCAGGGAGCGATGGTCGACGTGGTCGTGGTGGTGGTCGTCGTGGTGGTCGTGATGTCGCGGCGCTGGATGAACAGCACCGTCACTCGATCGTCGGCATCGAGAAGTTCGGCGACGCTTGCCACGAGCGCTGTCGCATCGGGTTCGGTCGGCCCCGCCACTTCGATGACGGCGTCGACGCCGTCGAAGCTCGTCGACAACACCGACACTCCCTGCGTAGCCGCCCAGTCACCGGCGAGCAGGCCAATGCGATCGGCGAGCACCTGGTCGGGCGTCGGGGTCGGCTCCTGGTCGGACACGCTCTCACGCTTCAACCAGGTCATCCGAACCTCGAAGGTCTGGTCGAGTTCGGTGTCGAGCAGCGTCGTCAACGAACCCAGCGATGGAGCGTCGATCGTCCCGCTCGCATCGAGTCGGATGATGTTGTCGAGGACCGACAACTCGTCGCGTCGCGCTGCGGCGTCGGCACCGAGGTCGGCGAGCCAGCGATCGACGATTTCCTCGACCGAAGCAGCGAGGCGTTCCTCGTCGGAGACGACCGTGCTCGTCGTGGTGGTTGCCTGGTCGACCCGGTCCCACTCGATCGACACGATCCGATTCACACCGAAGCTGGCAAGGAGCGATTCGATCAGAGGATCCGGGTCGGGCGGAGTGTCGAAGCTGCGAACCGCGACCGTGATGCGCTGGTCGTCGAATGTCACCGACGGTGCCGACCGACGGTCGGTCTGGCCGAGCCAGTCGGACACGATCTCGAGCGCGTCGACTTCGCGCTGCGAACGCTCGACCGCCGCCGTGGATGCGCTGTAGAGCGGAAGGGCGATCGCGACGACGACGATGCCGACGACCGCTGACACGACGGCGGTGCGCCGGAACGTCGAGGCCAGACGCCGGGGGGGAACGAAGCCCGTCACCACGAACACGACCACTCCGGCGAGAACGATGGCAAACAGGTTGGTCGTGTAGAGCAGCATGGCGCCCCACGCGAACGTCGTGTTGCCGGCCTCGAGCGAGATGCCCACCGCTCCCAGGGGCGGCACGAGCGCGACGGCAACAGCGACGCCGGGAAGCGACGCCGAGGCGTCCTTGCGAACGGTCGCGTAGGCGCCCGCAGTACCGGCAGCGAGTGCCACGACGAGGTCGCGAATGTCCGGTGCGGTGCGACTGGTCACCTCCCCCGGGAGCTCACCATTGACGAACAGCGCGGCCAGCACATACGACAGCGCGATCGCCCACACCGTGGCGAGCACGACCACCGTGAGCGACCGCAGCGACTTTCGGAACAACGCCATGGAGATGCACGCAGCGGTGCCCAGGACCGGTTGCATGAGCGGGGCGAGCAGCATCGCCCCGATGACGACGGCAGCGGAATTCGCCGACAACCCCATCACGGCGACGATCACCGACAGGGTGATCATCACCGTGAACCGGTAGGCCCAGTGCTCCTGGCGTTTGATCGCCAGCTCCGCCATCACACGCTGGCGTTCTTCGGAAGTCAGATGACGATGCCACCAGCGTCGGGTGGCGCGCCGGTGGACACCGAGACTGGGATCGTCGGACACACGCTCGACGGCGGGCGCTTCGTGGACGTCTTCGGACTCCATCCCCGCGCCTTCGAAACCGGTCGGGCCGGTGAAGCCACGGGGTTGTGCCACGCTCGGATCCTAGAGACTGCCGGTCGACGCCGGACACGATGCACCGCGCCCCTGGAGCGCCCGGGTCTCGATGAGTTGACGGCGGGCGCGAGACTCGAGCATGGCTGACTACGACCTGATCATCCGGGGCGGTTCCGTCATCGACGGCACGGGCGCCGATGCCCGCACCGCCGATGTGGCGGTCGTCGACGGCGTCATCGCCGAGGTGGGCGCCGTCGCGGGCCGCGGCCGCCGAGAAATCGATGCCGACGGGGCGCTCGTGATCCCGGGCATCGTCGACATCCACTCGCACTACGACGGCCAGGCCACCTGGGACGAACGGCTGCAGCCGTCGTCGTGGCACGGCGTGACCACCGTGGTCACCGGGAACTGCGGCGTCGGATTCGCGCCGGTGCACGACGCCGACCACGACAAGTTGATCGAGTTGATGGAAGGTGTCGAGGACATCCCCGGCGCCGCGCTGCACGAGGGGCTTCGGTGGAATTGGAACTCGTTCGGTGAGTTCCTCGACGCGGTCGACTCGATCCCCCACGACATCGACGTCGCAATGCAAGTACCGCACGGCGCGCTGCGCCTCAACGTGATGGGTGAGCGCGGCGCCAACCACGAGGACGCCACACCCGATGACATCGCCGCGATGGCCGAGCTCGCTCGCGAGGGCATCGAAGCGGGTGCACTCGGGTTCAGCACGAGCCGCACCCGCAACCACAAGACGTCGACCGGCGCCTACACCCCCACCCTGACCGCTGCGCCCGATGAGCTGATCGGCATCGCGCAGGGCGTCGGTGCCACAGGCACGGGCGTGCTGCAGGTGGTGTCCGACTTCCTCGACCCCGATGGCGAGTTCGCGATGCTGCGCGAGATGGTGGCCACATCGGGGCGGCCGATGTCGATCTCGATCGCCCGCAACCCGATGGTGCCCGATGCGTTCCGTGGGCTGCTCGACCACCTCACCGCCGCCAACGCCGACGGCCTGACGATGACGGGTCAGGTGGCTCCACGCGCTGTCGGATTGATTCTCGGGTTGGAGTGCACGCTCAACCCGTTCCTGACGAACCCCGTCTACCGCGAGATCGCCGACCGTCCGCTGGCCGAGCGGGTCGCCGCGCTCCGCGACCCGGCGTTCCGGGAGCGGCTGCTCGCCGAGGCGGCGGAACGATCGCGCGACAAGCTCGGCGGGAACCTGATCGGCCGGTTCGACCTGCTGTTCGAGATGGCCGATGAACCCGACTACGAACCGTCGCTCGACACGTCGATCCAGGCGATTGCCGTCCGGTCGGGACGCAGCGCCGATGAGGTCGCGCTCGATGCGATGCTCGCGGACGACGGCCATGGTCTGCTGTACCTGCCCGTTCCTCAACTACGTCGACGGGAGCCTCGACGGCTGCCACGAAATGCTGGTGCATCCGCACACCGTGCCCGGCCTCGGCGACGGCGGCGCCCACGTCGGCACCATCTGCGACGGCAGCTTCCCGACCACGCTGCTCGCCTACTGGGGGCGAGACCGCGACCACGACCGCATCCCGCTCCCGTTCCTCGTGCAACGCCACTGCCGCGACACCGCACGCACCGTCGGGTTGCTCGACCGTGGCGTGATCGCACCGGGCTATCGCGCCGACCTCAACGTGGTCGACTTCGAGCGGCTCCGGCTGCACAAGCCCGAGATCGTCCACGACCTTCCGGCGAACGGACGGCGGTTGCTGCAGCGCGCCGACGGATGGCGCCACACCATCGTGGCCGGCCACGAGACCTACCACGACGGCGTCGCCACCGACGCCCTGCCCGGCCGCCTGGTACGCGGCGCCCAACCCGCACCGACAGGAGCACCGCGATGAGCACCACCGACATGCCGATCTCGCTGCACGACGTCGTCGAGTTGGAGACCCACGCCAACTGGACGGCGGACGACATCGGCGACCCCGACGACTGGACGCTGCAGCTCACCGACGCGCACCACGCCGAACTCGATGCCGGTCTGACCCAGGCCCGATCGACAACCGATGACGTGCTCGCCGTCACCGCTGACGATTTCACGCTCCCCACACTCGGACCGCTGCTGGCGACGATGGCCGAGGAGTTGGTGAACGGTCGAGGGTTCACCCGGATCGCGGCGCTCGACGTCGACCGGCTCGGGGCGGAGGACGCGTCGTGGATCTACTGGGGAATCGGGATGCACCTCGGTGAGCCCTGGCCCCAGAACGCGAAGGGCCACCTGCTCGGTGACGTGAAGGACCAGGGCAAGGCGCCTGATGATCCAACCGCACGCGGCAACGAGATCGGCGGTCATCCACTCGGCTTCCACAGCGACGGGTCCGACCTCGTCGGGTTGTTGTGCATCGACAGCGGTGTCAGCGGCGGCGAGAGCCTGGTCGCCAACGCGGTCGGCGCCCACAACGCGCTGGTGCGCACGCGACCCGATCTTGCCGCAGTGCTCTACGAGCCACTGCCGTACGACTTCCGCGGCGAGCAGCGCGAGGGCGCTCAGCCGTTCTATGCGGTTCCAGCGTTCACGCGGCACAACGGTCCCACGGGAGACCGGATCTTCGTGCGATACATCAGACCGTTCATCGAGGCATCGCAACGACACGCCGATGCGCCCCGGCTGACCGCCCTCCAGATCGAGGCGATGGACGCCTACGACGCGCTGATCAACGACCACGACAACCAGGTCGAGATGGCGTTGCGGCCGGGCGACATCCAGTTCGTCAACAACTACCACGTGCTGCACGGCCGCCGCCGGTATGTCGACGACACCGAGTCGGGCCGGGTCCGATGGCTCAAGCGCCTGTGGCTGGCGACCGACATCCTCGGACCCGATGATCGGCCTGCCCGGTTCCAGCGCGCCGGTGCCATGGGCCACTGGGGCGAACGCCGCACCCGTGCCTGAGCTCGCGACACTCCCACCTCCGACGTTTGCGTTGCATTCCGGGTGACCCGGTCCACCCAAACTGCACCACAAACGGGGTGGGGAGGTGCTGGCCGGGTGGGTCATGATGAGCAGATGACGTCACCGGACACCTCGACGCCGAACCACCTCGACGCAACGCTGGTTGCAGCGCGCCAGCGCTACGTCGACGCCAACCCGACGAGTGCATCGTGGGCGAGGCGCGCCGCCGACGTGCTTCCCGGTGGCAACACACGGTCGGTGCTGCACTTCGATCCGTTCCCGTTCCGTGTGGCAACCGCAGAGGGCCAGTACCTCGTCGATGTCGACGACCATCGCTACGTCGACCTCCTCGGCAACTACACCGCCGGCCTCCTCGGACATTCTCCCGGGCCTGTGCGGGCGGCCGCTCACGCTGCGATCGATGGCGGGTGGGCACTCGGCGCGGTTCATCCGAACGAGGTTCGCCTCGCCGAGTTGATCGCCGCACGCTTCGCGTCGATCGAGCAGGTGCGCTTCACGAACTCCGGTACCGAAGCGAACCTGATGGCCCTCGCGCTGGCGACGAACCACACCGGCAGGAGTCGGGTGCTCGTGTTCGACGGCGGCTACCACGGCGGCGTGATCACCTTCGCCGGCCATCGCGACGTGAACGTGCCGCACGACTGGATCGTGTCGACCTACAACGACGTCAACGCTGTCGAGGCGGTGTTCGCTGAACACGGCGACTCGATCGCCGCCGTGCTCGTCGAGCCGCTGCAGGGTTCGGCCGGCTGCATCCCGGGGACCCTCGAGTTCCTCCGCGACCTGCGACGGCACTGCGACCACTCCGGCGCCCTGCTTGTCTTCGACGAGGTGATGACATCACGACTCGCGCCCGGCGGTGCTCAAGACGTGCTCGGCATCACACCCGATCTCACGACGCTCGGCAAGTACCTGGCGGGCGGCTTCACGTTCGGTGCGTTCGGAGGGCGGCGTGATCTGATGGCAGCGTTCGACGCCACGACCGGAGGCCGACTCGGCCACGCCGGCACGTTCAACAACAACGTCGTCTCGATGGCCGCTGGAGTTGCCACGCTCACCGAGGTGCTCACGCCAGACGTCCTGGCAGCGACCAACGCTCGCGGCGAACGGCTCCGCTCCACGCTGAACGACGTGTTCGGACGTCACGCTCTGCCGATGTGCGTCACCGGCTCGGGATCGCTGATGAACGTGCACGGCACCGCGGGCCCGGTCACCTCGACCACCGACCTCCGCACGGCGGACGATCGGTGGAAGGAGCTGCTGTTCTTCGACGCCCTCGACGCCGGGTTCTACCTCGCCCGGACGCGGCTTCATCGCGCTGTCGATCGAGATCACCGACGCCGACGTCGACGCGTTCACCGAGTTCGTCGACGCGTGGGGCGAAGCGATTACATCGCGGGTCTGACCCCTGATGTAATCAGAGTTCGTCGAGGATCTGCTGGCGCTTCGCGGCGTACTCGGCGTCGTTGATGTGGCCTTGCGCCTTGAGGTCGTCGAGTGCGGCGAGCCGATCGGTGGCCGACGGTGGAGCTGGCGGGGGCGGAGGGGCCGCTGCACCCGTTGACGGGATGTTTTCCTGCTGGTCGCGCAAGGCCTTCGCGAGCGACGCCGCATCACGGTCGGAGTCGCGCTGCTCGTCGGCCTCGACCTGAGCGAAGATCAAGGTACGGACATGCTCGGGATTCGGAATGTTCTCGAACACCGAATCGCCGGTCTCGCCGGCCGACTCGATGGTGACGACCCCGTTGTTGAGCATGCGGGCGATCATCGACTGGTTGAAGTTGACGTTGTTGATTCGGTTGAGGGGGATCGACACGCCACGTCGACGGAACATGCCGCTCTGATATGCGACCCGCTGATCGGTGATGGCGAATCGAGTGGTCTTCCAGTTCAGGAACGCCACGATGATGTCGATGACCAACACGACGAACGCGATCAGCGCAATCCATCCGATGGCGTCGTTGAGCCAGCTGGCGTCGACGACCGACAGCAGCAACAGCAGGGCGACAATTCCGATCGCGGCAGCCACTTCCTTCCAGAAGTAGAACCAGTGGGGATTCGACGCGAGGATCATCTTCTCGTCGGGCATCAAGTTGATCTCGGAACCAAGCATGGCGCGAACTGTAGCCCCGGGTGCCGCTCACCAGATCAAGCGCGTCAGGGCCGTCGCGGCGGACGCGACGATGACCACCACGACGAAGGGCAACCGGCGCCACAGAGCCAGTCCGGCGACGACGAGGCCGACCAGTCGAGCGTCGACCACGATCGCGCTGCCGTCGCCCACCGTCGACACGATCGTGAGTGCCGCGAGCAATGCTGCGGGCAGGAGATCGACCACCTGGCGCACCCGCATCGGCAGCGCGCGGTCGCCGAGCACGAGCGGTCCGGCCGACTTCAGTGCGAATGTGCCCACGGCCATCACGATCAGCACGATCGTCGCATCACTCACGGCGCCGACTCCGTTTCGGAAGCCGAACTGTCGACGCGGTCGTCTCGTTGCGATCCGATCCGAGCGGCACCGACGCCGAGCATCGATGCCAGAATCGGCACGCCGGGCGGAGCGAACGGGATCAGCACGAGCGCGATCAAGGCTCCGGCAATCGCTGTTCGGCGCTGCGGTGTCGAGGACAAGCGTGGCCACAGCAGTGCGAGGAAGGCTGCCGGCCCTGCGGCATCGAGGCCGAGTTCGGTGATCAGGTCGCCCGCTCCGGCAAATGCGACGTAGCCGAGAATCGTCGTCAGGTTCCAGACCACGAACACCCCGATGCCCGCCACGAGGTAGCCGTAACGTCGCCATCGCTGTTCGTGTTGGGCGGCGCCGACTGCGGTCGACTCGTCGATCATCAACTGCGACATCGCCGCTCGTTGCCACCACGTGCCGACGAGCGCCGGGGCCATGATCACACCGAAGGCGAGCGACCGCACGTTGAGCAACAGCCCCGCGATCGCGGCCGAGGCGATGGATCCTCCGTCGCCGAGGATCTCGACAGCGGCGAACTGTGAGCTCCCACCGAAGACGAACAACGAGAAGCCCATCGCCTGGACGAGCGAGAGTCCGGCCGTCGCCGCGGCAGCGCCGAACACGATGCCGAACGGGGCCACTGAGGCGACGATCGATGCTGCTTGACGGTGGATCACCCGCTTGTGGGCGGCATCGTCGAGGTCGTTCACGGGCGCAGTCTGGCGCCGGTAGCGTCGGGCGACGTGATCGTGACGGGTAGTGAGAGTGCTCGTTCGGTTCGCCGACCAGCAGCGTCGTTCAAGGTTCGCCGCCGTTCGTTGTCACCGAAGCGCCAGGCCGAGTTCGACGAGTGGATCCAACGATGGGGCCTCGACGTCGAGGGTCCGGTGCTCGACTGGGCCGAGGTCTTCGATCGAGGCAGTGACGATCGAGGTGGCGACGTTCGACGTGATGTGGTGCTCGACGTGGGCTTCGGCCACGGCGAGTCGACGATCGAGATGGCCGCCGCCGAGCCGCATCTCGACGTGATCGGGGTCGAGGTGCACACGCCGGGCGTCGTGACCGTGCTCGATGCGATCGAGCATCGGGGCCTGCATCACGTCCGAGTGGTGCACGGCGACCTCCTGCCGTTCCTCGATCGGGTAGCGCCCGAATCGCTGGCGGTCGTGAGGATCTTCTTTCCCGATCCGTGGACGAAGCGCCGCAACTTCCACCGGCGCCTCGTCGGACCCGACGTCGTCGCGGCACTCACCGATCGCCTGCGTGTCGGCGGGACGATGCATCTCGCCACCGACATCGTCGACTACGCCGAGGCGATGCGACAGGTGTGCGGCGCCGAACCGCGTCTGACCGGTGGCGTGATCGACCGACCCGACTGGCGCCCACTGACCCGGTTCGAACAGCGCGGTCTCGACGCCGGCCGCTCCCCCACCGACCTGCTCTACATCCGGACCTGAGTCTCGACGCGGTAACGCAGGCCGTCGCCCGTCGCGTACGGGGCGGGATACACGAACCGTTCGAGGAACACACCGCCCGCACCTTCGATGACGCCTTGCGAGCCGATGTTGTCGACGTCGGTGGTGATCTCGACCCACCGCAATCCTTCGGCGGCGGCGTCGCTCAGGATCAGTCGAACCGCCGCCGTGGCGTAGCCGAGGCGACGCTTCCACGGAACGACGCTGTAGCCGACGTGGCCCAGCACGTGTGCAGGCAGTTCCTCGGTACCGGGCCGCCAACGAAAGCCGATCGAACCGCAGAACTCACCGTCCCACATCCACTTGCGATACCCGGGAAGCCGTTCAGCCGTCGAGCCGTCGGGCATCGGGATCGGCGCACCTGCTGCCTCGCGATCGACGAGCGTCGCCAGGAACTCGCTGGGCTCGCGCCTGATCGCATCGAGTTCGGCGCGGCCTGCATCCGCATCGATCGTGTTCGGTGACCAGCCACGTTCGAGGGCATCGATGTAGCCCGGGAGTTCGTCCGTTGTCGGCCATCGCAGTTCCATCGACGCGACCGTACGCGTCGGTCAGGTGACAGTCGCCGGGGATTTCGGGCGGAGTTCGTCGAACGTGTCGATCTTGCGGATCGAGGGGAACACGAATGCGAAGCTCACCGCAATGCCCATCGTGATCAGTCCCCCACCGGCGATCGCCCACGGCACACCGAACATCCTTGCGGCGACGCCGCTCTCGAACGCTCCGAGTTCGTTCGACGCCCCGATGAAGACGCCTTCGACCGCGCTGACGCGGCCGAGCTGCTCGTCCGGCGTCACCAGCGGCACGATCGATCCGCGGATGAACATCGACACCATGTCGGCCGCCGAGATCACGATCAGCGCGACG
This sequence comes from Ilumatobacteraceae bacterium, assembly GCA_963828415.1. Classification (GTDB taxonomy): domain Bacteria; phylum Actinomycetota; class Acidimicrobiia; order Acidimicrobiales; family Ilumatobacteraceae; genus Sva-07. Next base: position 81,461 of record CAWHEI010000002.1, on the reverse strand, counting down.
AACGCGACCACGTAGTTCGTCGTGAACCCGAACACGGTGGTGCCGAGACCGAAGATCCCGACGACGAACAACAGCGTCGGGCCGACGCGACGGGTGACGGGTCGCATGGCGAGCCACAGGGCCATGAGCGCTGCACCGATGCCCGGCGCGGCGCGCAGCCAGCCGTAGGCGATGTCGCCGACGCCGAGGCGTTCACTGGCCACGGCCGGGATCAGTGCGATCGCACCGCCGAACAGCACGGCGAACAGGTCCAGCGAGATCGTTCCCAGCACCACCGGCGTGTGGCGCACGAACCGCAGACCCTCGAGTGCGGTGTGCAGCGTCGGCCGGTCGGTGATGCGTTCCGGCTCGCGGACGTAGACGATCATCAGGATCGGGATGATCGCGGCGAACTCGAGGATGGCGGCGAGCGCGTACGCCTCGCTCGGGCCGACCGAGTAGAGGAAGCCTCCGATGACGGGGCCGACGATCGCCGAGCCGGTGAACGTCGCCGTCCAGAGGGCCACCACCTGCGGGAACATCTCCGGAGGGGCGAGCAACGGGGCGATCGAGCGGCGCGAGGGGGCGAGCATCGCGTCCGCGGCGCCGAACACGAACGCCAATGCGAACAGCGGCCACACCGGATCAGGTGCGAGCTGGCTGTAGACGAGAAAGCCGATGGCACACAGGACGCGGGCGAACAGGAAGAGCGCCGACACGCGTCGGCGGTCGAAGCGGTCCGCCACCCAGCCGCTGACGAGGACGAGCAGCACCGCGGGAACGAACTGGGCGAGGCCGATGAAGCCGATCGCGAGCGTGTCGCCGGTGAGGTCGAAGGCCTGCTTGAACAGCACCGTGACCAGGATGTTGAGGCCCACAGCGGCCAGCGCCGTCGACAGCAGGTACCGGCGAACCGCCGGATACCGCAGGACGTCACGAGCGTTGGCCACCGCCGAAACCTATCGACACCGCTGCAATGGAGAGGCCTACCGACACTTCTTTGCGAACGCAACTACTTGCGGCTAGGATGACGTCATGACCGGCGCCCTGCTGCAGACCTTTCCGCTCGGCACTCAGTGGCCGACGATCGACCCGTTCCTCTTCTGTGCCCACCATCGCGACGACTACCCGACCGGCACGGTCGACCTCGGCCCGGACGCACCGCTCGACGGTCGCGACATCGGCATGGACTTTGCCGGCGTTGACGGGTGGAACATGTACCACGGCTCGAACGTCCCGGGTTTCCCCCAACACCCCCATCGTGGCTTCGAGACCGTCACCTACGTGCGTACCGGCTTCTGCGACCACAGCGACTCACTCGGCGCAACGGCACGATTCGGACGTGGCGACACTCAGTGGATGACCGCCGGCAAGGGCATCGTCCACTGCGAGATGTTCCCGCTGTTGTCCGCCGACGAGCCCAACCCACTCGAGTTGTTCCAGATCTGGCTCAACCTGCCCGCCGCCGACAAGATGGTCGAGCCGTACTTCACCATGCTGTGGAGCCACGACACGCCGACCGTGGTCGTCGCCAGCGGAGCTGGTGATGCCTTGGTCGACATCACCGTGATCGCCGGCTCGCTCGACAACGCCGAAGCGCCGAGCCCGCCGCCGAACTCGTGGGCATCGAAGGCCGAAGCCGACGTCGCCATCTGGCACCTCCGCTTCGATCCGGGCGCACGATGGACGATGCCTGCCGCCGGACCCGAATCGCACCGGTTGTTGTACGCCTTCTCCGGATCGTGGCTCACCGTCGACGGCGAACGGCTCGACGCCGGCAACGGTGCCGCCATCGACCCGACCAGGCCGCTCGAGCTCGTGGCCGGCGACGATGGCGTCGAGTGCATGGTGCTGCAAGGTCGCCCGATCGGCGAGCCCGTCGCGCAGTACGGGCCGTTCGTGATGAACACCCAGGCCGAGATCCAACAGGCCTTCGAGGACTACCGCCGCACGCAGTTCGGCGGCTGGCCATGGGGGTCGGACGATCCGAACCACGGGATGCCGGCACGGCGATTCGCCCGCCACGCCGACGGTCGCGTCGAACAGTTCGACGTCGAACCCACCACCGCCACCACCGCCTGACCAACCCACGTTTGCGCTGCATTCTGGGTGGGGCGGGTCACCCGAATCTGCACGCAAACGTGATGTGGAGCGTGATGGGGGCGAGACTGGGGGGATGGACAGCACACAGTGGGACGATCGGTACTCGACGAGTGAGTTGATCTGGACCGGACGGGCGAACCAGTTCGTGGAAGCCCATCTCGCCGACCTCGAGCCGGGCACGGCAATCGATCTCGGCGCCGGTGAGGGCCGCAACGCCGTCTGGCTCGCAGCACGCGGTTGGACGGTGACAGCGGTCGACTTCTCACAGGTGGGCCTCGACAAGGCACAGCGCCTCGCCGCGGACCACGGCGTCACGATCGCGACGGCGTGCGCCGACGCGACCACGTGGCAACCCGACGGCTCGGTCGATCTGGTCGTGCTCTCGTACCTGCAACTGCCGTCAGCGCAGCAACGAGTCGTGATGGAGCACGCAGCGACCTGGCTCGCTCCGGGCGGCACGCTGTTCGTGATCGCCCACGATCGCTCGAACGTCGAACACGGCCACGGCGGACCGCCGTCGCCCGACGTCTGCTACACCGTCGAGGAATCCGTCGCCGCCCTCGACACGTTGGACATCACCACGGCCGAGGTCGTCGAGCGCCACGTCGACACGCCAGACGGCATGAAGACAGCTCTCGACACGCTGGTCATCGCACGACGGCCGCTCTGAGTTCCAACGCACGGGCGACCGCCAGATTGGTAGCGGTGGCCGTCACGGTCAGGTGCCCCATCTTGCGACCGGGCCGAGCCTCGCGTTTGCCGTAGAGGTGCAGTTTCGCGTTCGGGTCGTCGAGCACGACGGTCCAGTCGGGATCACCGCCGTCCCACAGATCGCCGAGCAGGTTGACCATCGCGATCGCCGGCGCCGTCATGGCCGTCGATCCGAGCCCGACGCCACAGACAGCTCGCACCTGCTGTTCGTACTGACTGGTGACGCTGGCGTCGAGTGTCCAGTGGCCGCTGTTGTGGGGACGGGGTGCGAGTTCGTTCACCAGCAACTCACCCTCGACGACGAAGAGTTCGACGGCGAGTACCCCCACGTAGGCGAGTGCATCGGCGATCGCCATCGCCATGCCGACCGCCCGGTCGGCGAGCCTCGCCGACACCATCGCGGGTACCGCCGAGACATCGAGGACGCCGTCGACGTGGCGGTTCTCCGCAACGGGCCACGCTTCGACGTCGCCGGAGGCGGTACGGCCGACGATGACGCTGAGCTCGGTGTCGAGCGCGAGGCGTTGCTCGACCACACACGCGACCCCGCCGAGTTCGGCCCAGGCCGCCAGCGTCTCGGCGACACCGGACACCGATCGTTGGCCCTTGCCGTCGTATCCGAGTCGGGCCGTCTTGACGATCGCGCCGGGCGCGACCAGGTCCGCCTCGACGACCGGATCGTCGCCCTCCAACACCAGGTAGCGCCCGACCGGGAAGCCGTTCTCCACCAGGAATCGCTTCTCGGCAACCCGGTCCTGTGCGATACGAACCGCATCTGGCCCCGGCGCGACGCGCACCGACTCGGCCAACTCGTCGAGGGCCGCCGCCGGTGGGTTCTCGAACTCGGTGGTGATGACATCGCAGTCGAACGACAGGCGCCGCAGTGCGTCGGGGTCGTCGTAGGCGGCAACGAGATGTTCGTGGGCGAGCAGGCCCGCCGGCGCCGACGGGTCGGGGTCGAGCACGATCGTGCGGTAGCCCATCGAGGCGGCCGCCATCACGGCGTAGCGACCGAGCTGACCACCTCCGAGAATCCCCAGCGTCGCCGGGGGCACGATCGCCGTGACGGTCATGAGTCGCTGCGTGGCGGGAGCTCCGACGACGCTGCCACGTCTCGACGCTCGGCGCGGTAGGCGGCGAGTGCCGACGCCAGCGCTGGATCGTCGAGGGCGAGCATGGCCACCGCGAACAGCGCCGCATTGGTCGCTCCCGCGTCGCCGATCGCGAACGTCGCGACCGGCACCCCGGCGGGCATCTGGACGATCGAGTACAGCGAGTCCTGCCCCGAGAGGTGCCGTGTTGCCACGGGCACGCCGAGCACCGGCACGGTCGTCTTCGCAGCGAGCATGCCAGGCAGGTGCGCTGCTCCCCCGGCGCCGGCGATGATTGCGCGCAGACCCCGACCAGAAGCCGCCTCGGCATACGCAAACATCTCGTCGGGCATCCGGTGGGCGCTCACCACGCGGGCTTCGTGGGCAACGCCGAACGACGCGAGCACCTCGACGGCCTTCGACATCGTCGGCCAGTCGCTCGACGACCCCATGACGACGCCGATGGCGGGATCTGCTGCGGGCACGTCCGCAGCGTACGCGGTCGAAGGCCGCAGGGTCAGACCAACTGGCGGCGTTCACTCACCTTGAGCGCGAAGTATCCCGGGATTGTCGGGAACCAGAAGTTGATCAGGCGGAAGAGCAGCACCACTGCCCAGGCGGTGGCGTCGTCGACGGCCGCGCCGGTCAACATGAACACCAGCGCCGCTTCGATCGCTCCGACGCCGCCCGGTGTCGGCACGGCGGAGGCCACGGTGTTGGCCACCATGTACAGCGCGCCGAGTTCGACGAAGGCGAGGTCGACGTCGAACGCTCGACACGACCACACGAACGCCAGGATCGTCGAGAGCTTCGCGAACGCCTGGCCGCCGAACAGCAGGGAGAGCTTCGACGGGCGACGGGCGAGTTCGCCGAAGTCCGCCTTGATCTTGGTGAGCGTCGACGTGAGAAATCCCACGAACCAGCGCCGGAGCTTGGGCGCTGCGGCGATCACGACCGCGGCGATGAGGATCGCGATCGCGAACACCGCGATGATCGAGAAGTCCGGACCGCTGCCCGTCAGATCCAGTCCACCGGTTGGATCTGCGCTCGCAACGACGACGAAGAACACGAAGAAGACCAACTGGATCACGCCACTGGCCAGCGAGGTCAACCCGATCGCCGCTGTCGCGACGGTGCCGTCGGTCCCGCCCTTCTGGAGATAGCGAATGCGCATCGCCATACCACCGGCATTCATCGGGGTGAAACGGTTCAGGAACGACTGACCGAACATCACGATCGTCGCCTCGCCGAGCGCAATCGGGCGAACGACCGAACCCGACAGCGACATCGCGCCACCCACCGTGCCGAGCAACGTGACGATCACGATCGGCACGACCCACACCCAGTCGAGCCCCGACATCGTGTCGACGATCTCCGACCAGTTGCTCACGAGCGTCAGGAGGAAGAACGCGAGGACAGCGAATCCGACCCAGCTGACCGCCTTGGTGACGCTGATCCGTTCGAGTTCGGCCAGCTCGACCGCATCGACATCGAGGCGTACCTGTAGCCCGGTGCGGAGGTCGTCGACGAAGTGTTTCGGCTTCTTCGCTTCGCGCCGCGCGTGCGCAGGGAGGGCAGGAAGCTGCACGAACGGCAGCGTCGCCGCGAGGTCGTGGACGTCGACGTTGCGGACCGCGGCATCGAGGGCGCGATCGGGACCGACGCGCAGCGCCGTCGTCACGAGCAGTTCGGCGCGGTCCACTGCACGCGATGCGGGGCTCGAAGCGAGGACGGCGGAATCGAGACCGGCGATCGTGACCGTGTCGCCGTCGACGACCAGATGATCCCGGCTCAGTGAACGGTGCGCGATCCGAGCCTCGTGGAGCAGCCCGACCTGTCGCCACGCGTCGTCGAGCGCGGCGTCGCTGATGTCGTCGCCGTCGAGTTCGGCCATCGTCCGACCGGGCGGGATCGACAGCGCAACGATGGCGCTGTCGCGGTCGGTCGGAGCAACGCATTCGACCGTGGGAATCCGAACGCCGGCACGTTCGGCCATCGTGGTGTTCAGCGCGAGCTGCGCAGCGCGGACCCGTGGCTTGACCGACATGCGCTGCTCGTCGACGTCGCGCACTCGTATCGATCGCAGCACTCTCGAGAAGAGTTCGAGGTCACGGTCGTCCTGGTCGAGGTAGATCACCTCGATGGGGGCGCCATCCGCACGTCCGCGATACGCACGGAGATGACGACCCGCGTGCTCGTCGCCAAGTTCGTCGACCTCGAAGCCGGCAGCGGCGAGTCCGGCGCGCAGGGTTGCCGAGCCCGGACGCCGCTGCGGGGAACCGAACCCGACGAGCACGGCCGAGCCGACGGCGCTGCCGACGACCACCGTGACCAGGATGCTGACCGGTGCCTGGGTTGCCGTGATCACCCGCACGACTGCGGTGATCGCCACCGCGAGCCAGGCCACCTTCCGCCACGGCGCCGTCATCATCGGCGACGCGGCGGTCGTGCCTGCGACGAGCGCAGCGAGGTACGCAATCGACGGGAAGTCACTCGCAATGAATGAGCCGGACGGAAGATCGGCGACCGCTGTCGGTGGTGCTGCCCGATTGAGCCAGTCGGTCAGCCACAGCATGACGAGGCCACCGGCGACGCCGGCGCCGACGACGAGCAGCGTCGCTGCACGTGTCTGGCGCCTGAACAGCCAGATCACGATCACCACGGGAACGATCAAGATCGTGAGTTGAGCGACGCCGACGAGGAGGTATCGCAAGGGGGTCGGCATCCGCGCGAACAGCTCGATCAGATCGGTCGAGATGTTGGTGAGCGCAGTCGGGAACGCGGCGGTCATCGCGAGCACCACGACGAGCAACGCCACTCGGAGCGTCAGCCGGGCCACGTCGACGGGATGGCGCTGCCATTCGCGACGGTCGCCCTCGCGGAGCGCGGCGTCGAGGGTCGCAGTCACGGCTACAGCATGGACCACGCGGTCGGGGGGCCGATGCATCCGACCCGAGGAAGTTCAGAAGATGACGTCGGCCTCGAGGCGTCCGCTCGGTCCGACCACGACCACCATGCGTGACATGCACGGCATGCAGTACACCTTGTCGCCGGGGCGAAGCTCCCGAGTGGCACGAATCACCACCTTGCAGACGGGGCAGATCACCTCGTTGGGTGCGAGCGTGTCAGTCGGGCCCTGCCAGTAGCGGTAGAACTTCCGCCACTTCTTGGGAACCTCCTTGAAGCCCATCTCCTCCAGCTCATAGCGCTGGCGGGTGGTGTCCGAGGTGATCTCCGGGGCGGAGACGTCGACGTCGGTCATCAGGTGAGCCCCAGTCGTTCGACCGTGTCGAGGTACTCGCCCGCCAGTCGGTGTCGTTCGTCGGTCGGAGCGCCGACGTCGTCGAGCGCCCCTTCGAACACGCCGAGGACCATCGGGTCGAGCTGCGAGCGGATCTCTCGCAACCTGGCCCGGCCGGACGGATCGATCGCCAGGCTGCGCCCGAGGTCGTTCTCACCGAAGCCGGCGTGACGTCGCTCGTCGGCGATCACGCCGGCGAGCACGTCGCGGGTGACCGCGTCGGCGTTGGCGGCGTGGAGCCGGAACACCGTGTACTCCATGGTTTCGAGGATGACGTTCTGCGCGAAGACCGCTGCCTGCCAGTCACCGCCGGCGACCAGTTCGAGCAGCGCTCCCTTGAAGTCGACCAGCGCCGGTTGGGCACGGCGTTCGATCTCCGCCTCGGGGTCGGTGACACCGAGTTCGCGCAGTCGGTGCAGGAACACCTCCAGGTGACGAGCTTCGTCGGCCACCTGGGTGGCCATGAAGATCTTCGAGTTCCGATCCGGCGCCAACTGCACGAGCCCGGCCGCGCCCTCCAACGCAGCGGTCTCGCCGACCGAGTAGTTGCACAAGGTGGTGATCAGGCGCTCGCGCCGCTCGTCGTCGATCGACTCCTCGTCGGTGGTTTCCAGCCGACCGTAGAGACGATCCGTGAGGTAGCCCTCGATCGAGTCGAACCAGAACTGGAACGAATGGACCTCGTCGAGGAAGTCCTGCTCCGCGAGTGCGTGCGGGTCGAAGTCGTCGGTCTCGATGTCGGTGCTGGTATCGGTCATGCCGGAACGGGGACAGTGGGGGTCTGGTACTCCAGGCCGACACGCGCGAGCCGGGTCTTGAACTCACCGATCACCGTGTTGGCCAACACCGCTTCCATCTCTTCGGGGGTGGCGGTGGCGAGGTTCGTGCCGTGGAAGTCGGCGTCCGCGCCCTGCGACGCCGCCGGGTTCGGCTTGCGATCGGGGTCGCTGAACGAGTCACTGAACGTGGCGAGCATGTAGTACGCCATCTCCTGCTGCATCTTCTCGATCTCGGACTTCTTCTCCGGATGCTGTGCGATCAGCGACCCGATGCGGTTCTCGCCGAAGCCGACGTGACGGCGTTCGTCGGCGATCGTGCCCTTCAGCGTCTGGGAGAACTTCGGGTTGAACTCGCGATTGCCGGCTTCGAGCAGTTCGAACACGGTGAACGCCATGCCTTCGAGGACGATGTTCTGCCCGACCACACCTGCTACGAAGTCGCCGGCGTCGACCTTCTCGAGGAGGACCTCGGCGAACTTCACCAGGTTCGGGTTGGCGTAGCGGTTGATCGTCGATTCGAGATCGTCCTGCTTCACACCGAGGTCGAACAGGCGCTGCGTGAAGATCTCGACATGGCGGGCCTCGTCGAGCGTCTGCGTGGCGAGGAATCGCTTGCTCGGATAGTCGGGTGCCGCGTTGACCAGGCCCGATGACGCCGCCAATGCGCATCGTTCGCCGACGACCAGGCTCACCGTGGTGCGAATCGCTGCCTCGCGCTCGTCGTCATCGGCCAGCAACGCCTCGGGCTCGGTCGCATCGGCCTCGTGGCCGTAGACGGTGTCTTCGAGGTAGCCCTGAGGACACATCTCCATCCAGCGTTGGATCGAGTACTGCGCGAGGAATTCAGCCATGACGGGACCAGCTTTCTGATTGGAACACTGTTCCAGCTTTGGAACGTTGTTCCAATATCTGCCGCGTTGAGTGGGGATGGCAGGGTCTTTGGTCCCGAACTCTGTGACGTCAGCGCACGTCGTCAGCCGAGGACGGCGGCGAGCGCGCCGACGGCGCGGTCGACATCGGCAGGCGAGGTGTAGTGCACGAACGACAGGCGAACGACGCCGCGATCGGGGTCGACGTCGAGCCCATCGAGAACACGCGCGGCGTAGTAGTGACCCGAGCTCGTCTGCACACCGCGTGCGACGAGTTCGTGCGCAACGTCCTGGGGGTCTCGGGCGAGCGGGCTGAACGCAACGGTCGGGCAGCGGTGCCCGGCGACGGCGTCGAGCGTGGCGGGGCCGAGCAGCCGAACGTCGTCGCGACCGGCGAGCGCGTCCAACAGACGTGGGGTCAGCGAGTCCTCGTGAGCACGCCACAGTGCCGACGCACCCGCGGACGCGGCGTGCAGGTCGTCGCTCGCCGATCCGCCGTGGTGACGATGGAGTGCTTCGACGTAGTCGAGCACGGCGCCCGCGGACGCGACCTGAGCGTGATCGGGACCGGCCGGGTTGAGGCGCTTGTCGGTGACGCTGTCGTTGAAGAAGTGGCTCTGGTTGGGCAGCTCTGCCATCAGCCCGGCGCGCACGACCATCAGGCCCTGGTGCACCGAGTAGGTCTTGTAGAGACTGAACAGGTAGACGTCGGCGCCGATCGCCGCGACGTCGGGCAGCGAGTGTGGGGCGAACGACACACCGTCGACGATCACCCGCGCGCCGACTGCATGTGCGAGCTGCGTGATGCGCGTGACATCGTTCTCCGAACCGACGATGTTCGATGCGTGCGGGACGGTGACGAGCCCGGTTCGCTCGCTGAGCATCGCTTCGAAGTCAGCGATGTCGAGCAGCCCGGTGTCGGGATCGATCCGCCACTCCTTGATCGTGCAGCCGACCCGTTCGGCCGCTCGTCGGATCGCGCCGGTGTTGGCCTCGTGGTCCTGGTTGGTGACGATCACCTCGTTGCCGGCCTCCAGCACGTCGGCGAACGCGTGGGCGAGCACGTAGGTGTTCGCCGACGTCGATGGGCCGAACACCACCTCGCGAGCTTCGACGCCGAGCGCCTCGGCCCACCGTTCGCGTGAGCGATCCATCAGTTCGCCGGCTCGCGCCGACGACTCGAACTCGCTGTACGGCTGCACCTTCAGGTCCGTGTAGTACTCGTGCATCGCGTCGATGGTCTGGCGACACGCGAACGAGCCGCCGGCGTTCTCGAAGAACGACTGACCGTCGTTGATCGGCCGACCGAATGCGGGGAAGTGGGAGCGGACGAAGTCGAGATCGAGCTGCACGCCCTCACGGTAACTGCACCGCGTCCCCGCCAATCTCGTGAACAACTGCGCGTCCTGAGCGCAGACTGGTTCACGAGAACGAGAGCCGAGCGCCATGATGGGGTCATGAGCGCCGATCCGTCCTCCACGTCCGAGCTGACCACGCCTGCGTTGCTGATCGACGTCCCGACGTTCGATCGCAACCTCGCAGCGATGGACGCGGTGCTTCCCGGCGCCAAGCTGCGACCGCACGTCAAAGCGTTCAAGTCGACCGACATGGCCAAGCGGCTCGACGCCGACGGCCATCACAGCTTCTGCGCGGCAACACCGCGTGAGATCGAGGGGCTGGTGGCGGCCGGACTGACCGACGATCTCCTGCTGGCCAACGAGACGCTCGACGCCGCCCGGCTCGGCGCGCTGGCCGATCTGGCGAACATCACGGTGGCCATCGACTCCGACGAGACCCTCGACGCGGCGATCGCCGGCGGCGTCCGGTCGGTACTGGTCGACATCGACGTCGGTCTCCCCCGCTGTGGCTGCGACGTCGAGGACTCGGCCCGACTCGCCGATCGCGCCCGCTCCGCCGGGCTCGACGTTCGCGGCGTGATGGGGTACGAGGGCCACCTGATGATGGTCCACGACCGTGACACCAAGCGCGAGAAGGTCGAGGAGGCAATGGCGATCCTGCTCCAGGCGCACGAACTGGTCGGCGGTGACGTGGTGTCGGGCGGCGGCACCGGCACTTGGGACCTCAACACGTGGTGCACCGAGATCCAGGCCGGTTCGTACACGCTGATGGACACGCAGTACGACGAGCTCGAGTCGCCGTTCGAGAAGGCGCTGTCGGTGCTCGCCACGGTGATCTCGGTCAGCGCGAAGGGCTGGATCATCGCCGACTGCGGGCTCAAGGCGCTCGGGATGGACCACGGCAATCCGTCGTGGGACGAGGGCGACGTCTTCTTCTGCTCCGACGAACACATCACGTTGGCGCCGAGGGAACTGAGCGACTGGAAGGTCGGCGACCGGGTGCGCATCTGGCCGTCCCACGTCGACCCGACCGTCGCCCGCCACGAACAGTTCTGGCTCGTCGACGGCGACACGATCCGCGACCGCTGGCCGATCGACCTGCGACATTGGTGAGATTGAACCGGCGAGCGCCAAGGAACCCGCGCTCCGTTTCGGACGTCAGACTCCCATGGGTATCCGAGCACTCACATTGGCCTTCCTCGCGGTCGTCGCGGTGACCTCCTGCGGCGTCGACGCCGACGACGATGCCGGTGCACCCTCGACGGAGCCGATCGCCAGCGTGGTCGACTTGCCGCAGCTGGACGGCGGGTGGTCAGTGGACGACCTGACCGTCAACGGCGAGCGGATCGAACTGGACGCCGCGTGGCCGGTCACGCTCACCATCGAGGGCGACGCGATCAGCGGTATCGCCGCATGCAACCGCTTCATCGGATCGATCGACGTGACGAGTGCGGCGGGAGGCGGCAGTTTCGTGGTCTCGGATCTCAGCTGGACCGAGATGGGCTGTGATCAGGCGGCGATGGAGATCGAGCAGTCGTTCCTGACAGCACTGCAGGTGGTCGACTCCTACGAGGCTGCCGATGGGCTGTACGTCACCGCCAGCGGCGTCGGCACCGGCTTCCATCTCGTGCGGAGCGAGCCCGCCGAAACGTTGCAGCCGAACGACAACACCGACGTCAACGGAGCGGACGTGTCGATGCCTTCGCCGACCGAGGACCTGGATCCTGACGGTGGGCTCGACGGACCGGTGATGTACGCCGCCCGTCGCGACGCCGGCGATGTGATGGAGGCCGCGATCATTGGCACGCTCGAACTCGACGGCGACTGTCTCTACACAAGCTTCGAGGGCAATCGATACCCCGTCCTGTTCCCGTATGGCACGACGTGGAACGAGGACTCCTCGTCGGTGGTACTCCCCGACGGTTCGACGATCGCACTCGGCGGCGACCTGGACGGTGGCGGCGGCTACCTCTCCAGCAACACCCTTGCGGGCTTCACCGACAACCAGGATGTGCTCGAACGCGCTCGAGTCTGCGCGGAGGGGCCGTACTACGAGGTCGCCGTCCTGCAGTCCATCTGATCGCGGACCACGCTGCCACCAGTGGAGGAGTTCGCCGTCGAGTTGCTCACTCTCACTCTCTCTCTCTCTCGACACGGTCATCGAATGGTCGTGGACGTTCGATCTACATCGAACGCGCGGCGTTGTCGAATCTCGTGTACTGACCGAGGAAGACGAGGCGCTTGGTGCCGATCGGGCCGGAGCGATGCTTCGACACGATCACCTCGGCCGAGCCCTTGTCGGGTGACTCGGGGTTGTACACCTCGTCTCGGTACAGGAACATCACGACGTCAGCGTCCTGCTCCAACGAACCCGACTCACGCAGGTCGGCGAGCATCGGGCGCTTGTCGGAACGGGCTTCGAGGTTTCGGCTGAGCTGGCTGAGCGCCACGATCGGCACTTCGAGCTCGCGGGCGAGCACCTTGAGGTTTCGGCTGATCTCGCTGACTTCGAGCTGCCGGTTCTCCGACGCGCCACTGCCGCTCATCAGCTGCAGGTAGTCGATCATGATCAACGCGAGACCACCGTGCTGCGCCTTGATGCGCCGAGCCTTCGCTCGAATCTCCATCACGGTCACCTGCGGGTTGTCGTCGAGGAACAGCGGTACTTCGAGTCGACCAACGGCGAGGCCGATCTTCGACCAGTCGCTCTCGCTCAGCTTGCCGGTGCGCAGCTTGGTCGAGTCGACCTTGGCCTCGCTGGACAGGATGCGCTGTGTCAGCTCCGAATGCCCCATCTCGAGCGAGAACACCAGCACCGGCTTCGCCGAATGCTTCGCAATGTGCGTCGCCATTCCCAACCCGAAGGCGGTGTTGTGGAGGTAGAAGTCGGCTGCGACGAAATTGTGGAGTCCCGGAACGGTGAAGTCGATGACCCGCTCCTCACCGGCCGGCTCGATCGATGTCACTCGCTCCCAGATGACGTCCGGTGACGACCACCATCGCAGCTGATCGTCATCGAGCACGTCAGCAAGTTCGGCAACGGTGGAGCGGCGCAGTTTTCCACGCCGACCCTGATGCCAGTTGTGCGACGACGGCCGCCCGGCTCGCCGGCTGACCTCAGCCCACGACAGATCACCCTTCGCCTTTTCGATGTCATCCCAAACGGCAGGCGGCACGTAGTCCGGTGCCTGATCGTTGCGCAGTGACACCGCCGCCCGCTCTCGAACTGCACCCACCGCAACCGACTTGCCGAGGATGCCGATCTCGTCGCAGAACGCCAGCAATGATGCCGCATCCATGATCTCGATCTCGTAGGCGGTCCGGCGCGTGCCGTTGTAGGCGATCTGTCGCTCCCGAAGCTTCACGCGGAGGCCGAAGCGCCGAAGCAGGTGGGCAACACCGTCGACGAGTTCCTTGGACACCGACGAGTAGCCGACCCGGGCGTACCCCGCTGCCGCCACCCACGCCGTGCCATCGGTCGCAAAGAGGCGGTTCAGGAACCGAGCAACTGCGGGCCGCGAACACCGGAAAACTGCATCCGGTACCTGCTTGTCGTGAGCTCCATCAGCCAACAGGTCGAGCTCCGAGGCGGGAAGGTCGTCGGTGCCGAAGACACCGACGGTGCTCGGGACGGCGACGTCATCGCCAACGGTGATCTCATCGAGGCGGCACCAACCCTGCGGCGTCAGGAACGGGTGAGCGGCCGTCACGGTGACCTCACGACCGGACCGTGTGCGGAGGGTGAAGACGCCTTTGACGCCATCGTCGAGACACACATTGACGTCGGCAAGCGTGAGCCGACCGTCGTCGCCAATCGCCTGCACAGCGAGCGATCCACGTTCGGTCGCTCGCCGCATGAGTTCGTCAGCTGTCACCACATCGCCGGTCTCGAGATCGACCATCGGCGTGAACCAGGCAACGCACTTTCCCATCGCTGGCCGCGCGCCAACGATGTTGAGGGTGCTGGGTTGGAGGCCCGACAGGAGTTCGTCGAGGTCGTCGTAGCCGGTGGCGGCGCCGGTGATCGTGTCGCCGCGCTCGTAGTTCTCCTCGAGCTGATCCATTGCGATGTTGAGGAGTTCGCCGATCGGGCGCGTCGAGTCGACCACGCGATCCTCGGCGACCTCGAACATCTTCGACTCGGCGAGGTCGACGGCTTTGGTGACGTCGTCGGGCTCGGAGAACGCGAGATCGGTGATCTCGCCGGCGGTGTGGATCAGCCGCCGCAACAGTGCGGTGTCCATCACGATCCGCGCGTAGTGCTCGGCGCCCGACACCGACGGTGTTGCGTTCTGCAGATCGTTCAGTCGCTCGATGCCACCGATGTCGTCGAGCAGGCCGTGCCGACGCAATTCGTCCGCAACGGTGACCACGTCGACCGGCCCCGACGACGAATACAGCGAGCGGATCGAGTCGAAGACGTGCTGGTGCGCCGGGCTGTAGAAGTCGCGCACGCCGAGCCCGGCTTCGCCGACAACGCCGATCGCATCACGACTCAGCAGCAACGCACCGAGCACCGATTCCTCGGCCTGCAGGTTGTGGGGAGGCACTCGACCGCTGCGATTCGGTGCAGCGTTGCCTCGTTCGTTCCGGCTGGTTCCGAATTGTTGGTCGATCGACATGGGGACCCCACTCTTCCAGGGAGTTCCTGTGTGGCGGAAGAGGAACAACCCTGGGTTTTCGCTGTTGACCGACTGTGGACAACGCCGAAATTCTGTGGACAACACCCTGGGGACAGACCTGTGGACAGGCGCGTCGGGTCAGCGTGACTGCCCATTTTTCGTATCACTGGCCGAGCCACCGAATGGCGGCTCGGCCGGGGACGTCAGTCGGCGGCGACGACGTCGATCGTGATCGGGAACGACACGTCGTTGTGCAACGACGCGGTGACCGTGTGCTGGCCGGTCGTCTTGATGACGTCGACGTCGACCTGTCGGCGATCGAGTTCGATGTCGGTCTGCTCGAGCACCGCAGCAACCACGTCGGCAGCGGTGACCGAGCCGAAGAGCTTGCCTTCCGGGCCTGCCTTGCTGGTGACCGTGATCACCTTCGGCACGAGCGTGCTGGCGATGTGCGTCGCGGCTTCACGAGCGCTCGAGTCGCGCTGGTCGCGGGCCTGGCGCATCCTGCCCGCCTGCTCGACGGCACCGTCTGAAGCGGCGATTGCGTGCCCCTTCGGGAACAGGAAGTTGCGAGCGTGCCCATCGGCAACGTCGACGATGTCGCCACGCTTGCCCAGGCCGTCGAGATCGGAACGGAGAATGACCTTCATCGCTCAGACCTCCTCGGTCTCGGTGACGTCGGTCGACTCGACGCCCTCGGCACCGTCGATGGTCTCGTCGACCACGGTGGTGTCGAGGCTGGTGTCGTCGCTCAGACTCGTTTCGCGATCTCGATCGCGACCGCCTTCACGGCCACCGTCGCGGCCGCGGCCGCCGGTGCGGGTGGAGGCGACGCGCTTCGCGTATGGCAGCAATGCCATCTCGCGGGCGACTTTGACGGCGTTGGCGATCTCGCGCTGCTGCTGCAGCGTGTTGCCGGCAACACGACGGTTCTTGATCTTGGCGCGGTCGCTCATGAAGCGGCCCAGCAGGTCGACGTCCTTGTAGTCGATGTACTCGACCTTTTCGATGACGAGGACGCTGGTCTTCTTCTTGAACTTGCGTGGGTTCAGGTCACGGGCGCTGCGCGCCTTGTTCTTCTTGCTTGCCATGGGTGGTTCCTTACGACTGGAAAATCAGATCTTCAATGCTGTGGACGGGGCTCAGAACGGCTCTTCGTCGCCGTACACGGGATCAGGGGCGCTGCGTCCGCCGCCACCGCCACCGCCGCCACCACCACTGGTGGCGTCGTCGCGGCTGATGCGCTCGACCTGTGCTTGCGCCCAGCGCAGGCTCGGGCCGAGTTCGTCGGCGATCACTTCGGTGACGTTGCGCTTCTCGCCTTCCTTGGTCTCGTAGGAGCGCTGCTCCAACCGACCAGTGATGATGACGCGGTTGCCCTTGTTGAGGCTGGCAGCTGCGTTCTCTCCGAGGTCGCCCCAGGCGACGATGTTGAAGAACGAGACCTGCTCTTGCCACTCACCGTTGACCTGGTAGCGGCGGTTCACGGCGAGACCGAAGCTGGCGACGCCACGACCACCGGTCGTGTAGCGCAGCTCGGGATCCTTGGTGAGGTTGCCAACCAGCGTGACGCTGTTCTCAGATGCCATGTTGTTTCCCCTTTGCTTGGCCGCTGCGATCAGGCAGCGCTGACTGCCATGCCGCGGCGCTCGGCCTCGGCTTCGGGCAGACGGATGAGCTTGTGACGGACGACATCGTCCGCGAGACGGAGCGTGCGCTCGAGTTCGTCGAGAGAGCCGGCCGGAGCCACGATCTCGGCGACCATGTAGTAGCCCGACGGCTTCTTGTTGATCGGGTAGGCGAACTGGCGCTTGCCCCACCAATCGATCTTGCCGTGGAGCTCGCCGCCGGCAGCGCCGACACCGTCGGTCACCGTCTTCATCCAGGACTGCGCTTTGGGGTCATCGACGTCGCCGTCGATGATGATCATCATTTCGTATGCACGCATCATGCGTGTTTCCTCCCTTCGGATCCCCCACGAGTGCCTGATGACAGCCTCGTAGCGGGAGCCCCGGTGTGGGGCAGGGCCAATATGGACCCGCCTACCTTATCGGTGCGCACTGTCGTCGCGTTCGGTGACATGTCGACCACCATAGAGAGGGCCTGTCACAGAGTTCCGAGGAGCGCAGCTACCGTCGACGCAGCACCATGCCCGGATCCGCCTCGCCCTCCCGCATCGTCAACCTGTGCCTCGATGCCAACGACCCCTCACGCCTCGGGCAGTTCTGGGCGACCGCCTTGGGGTGGGAGCTCGCCGAGTCGGGCGGCGACGTCGTACTGGTCCCGACCGACGGCACCCGGTTCGGCATCCGCTTCGAGCAGGTCCCTGACGAGAAGGTGGGCCGCAACAACATCCACCTCGATGTGACGACGACGTCGACCGAGGATCAGACGGCGCTCGTCGAGCGACTGCGGATGCTCGGCGCCTGCGACGTCGATGTCGGCCAGCGCGGTGACGAGGGACATGTCGTCCTCGCCGATCCTGAAGGCAACGAATTCTGCATCATCGAGCCGGGGAACAAGTTCCTCGCTGGATGCGGTCGACTCGGGGCGATCAATGCGGACGGAACACGCACGACTGGAGAGTTCTGGAGTGAAGCGTTGGGCTGGCCACTGGTGTGGGACCAGGACGAGGAGACGGCGATCCAGGCACCCGACGGCACGGGACCGATCGTCCAATGGAGCGGGCCACCGTTGATGCCGAAGTTCGGCAAGAACCGCCTCCACCTCGACATCGCCCCGATGGCACACGTCGATCTCGACGACGAAGTCGATCGCCTCACGCGACTGGGCGCCGGTCGTGTCGACGTCGCCCAGCGCGATGAGAGCCGAGTGGTGATGGCCGACCCCGACGACAACGAATTCTGTGTGCTGCGACCGTGAGCAACGCCACCCTCCGGGGCGCCGGTCACGAGTCGAGCGGACAGCCGTCGGCTTCGGAGCCCTCGATCAACTCGACGCTCGAGCCGGAAACCAGTCCCAGCGGCTCCAGGCCGCCCTCGAACACCTCGATCGCCAGGTCGTATTCGGCGCCCGGTGAATACAACGCACACTCGCCCGCGGGCGTGTCGAGACACGGGTCCATGTCCGCCGATCCGACGTGGGATCCATCGGAAGCGAACCAGGCGATCGACAACGGGGTCGGCGTCTGGAACATGTAGAACGAGCCCAACACCGGTTCGTCGAAGCGGAACGCCATGCCGACCGCGTCGCCGAGGTCGGTGACACCCATCAACCCGCGGCCCCGTTCGGTGGCGTCGTCGGCGAGCCACAGACACACCTCGCACACCTCGCCGTCGGGTTCGGTGATCAGCGCTCGGATGGTCGTGAACCCCTCGGGCTGCTGGCCCCCAGCAACGTTCGAGTTCGGGGCCGACGACGAGTCCGACGACGGCTCGTCGCGGATGTCCGAGGGCGTCGTCCCACCGACCTGGTCGTCGTCAACGCTGACGGCGTCGTCGCTGCACGATGCGGTGGCCAGGACCGCAACGGCAAGGAACGCCGACAGCGACCGGCGCCCGAACCTCGGCGAACGCACGGTCATCGAGAGGCGCGCGTCGCTGAGCGTCGACCGCCAACCGGGATCACCCGGAGCAGATGGTTCCAGCGACACTCGACGCACGCTTCGACCACGTAGGCGCTGAGCTCTTCGGATCGGTCGTTCAGCTGACGCATCTCCTTCGCGGTGGAGACGCACCGACCCTGCGCCGACAACCGGGGTCCGAACACGTAGGTGACCAGCTTGAGGTCGGCCTCTTCGCAGATCGGACAACGAGTCGACGTCTGCGTGCCGACGTTGCGGGCGGCACGGATCAACTCGGGATGGGCGTCACAGACCTGGTCGAGCGGAACCCGCCCCTTCTTCACCTGACTGATCAGCATCCGACGAGCGAGCCGGTGATCGACCAGGCCGCGCGAGCCATCGGACCCGCGAAGTGCGCCGACCGTGAACGCCATGGGCGCCGACACTACCGGCTCACACGAGCGCGCCACGATCAGCGGCGATCCCCGATGGCACCTCGCCGAGCGGGCACACTGGCGTCGTGGTCGCAGACATCAACTACGGGCCCGGCACGCCGGGCGACGACGAACTGAGACTGTGCGGGGAGGTGAGCGACGGTCGACGAGCCGTCGAGCTCGGCATCTCGCCATGGTTCAACTCCCTCGCGTTCGCGCGCGCTGGAGCGAAGTCGATCGCAATCGACACCGACGCCGAACGCATCGCGGAAACACGCCGACGAGCGACCGCCGCCGAACTGCAGGTGCAGTGCCTCGAGACCGACCTCGCCGACTTGGGCGACGTGGCGTCGGCGTCGTGCGAGGTCGTCCTCGCCGCGCACACGATCGACCGCATCGACGACCTCGGTCGCCTCCTGCGTCAAGTGCACCGCATTCTCAAGCCGAGCATGCCACTCGTGCTCTCGATGCCGCACCCATATGCCGACATCTCACCCGAGCATCCCTACGGCACGGGGGCCCGAACGATCGGCGAGTGGTTCACCGCGCTCACCCGCTCGAACTTCCGCGTCGATCATCTGCTCGAACTCGGCGCCACGGCGAATGCTCCGGCACCGGCCACCCTCATCCTGCGCGCTCGCAAAGAAGGCTCCTGACCAACCTCGCGCGGCACCACGTCAGGCGGCACCACGTCAGGCGTCGGCGCGTTCGGCGGCGGTGATACCGGCGGGACGAGGACGACCGAACAGGTAACCCTGGCCCTTGTCGCAGCCCAGCTCGCGCAGGCGGTTCAGCTGGAGCGGTGTCTCGACACCTTCGGCGACCACGGACAGGCCGAGCGAATGCCCGAGCCGGACGACCGCTTCGACGATCGAGGTGTCGTCCGCTTCGAGTCCGAGCCCGGTGACGAAGGACCGATCGACCTTGATCGCCTCCACCGGGAACCGCTTCAGATACGTGAGTGACGAGTACCCCGTTCCGAAGTCGTCGACCGACAGGTGCAGCCCCAGCCCGCGTAGATCTCGCAGCGCACGCCCGGCGGCGTTCGTGTCGGCCATCAGTGCGGTCTCGGTGATCTCCAACCACAGCGAGTCGGCGTCGATGCCGCTCTCCCCCAGCGCATCGTGCACGACGTCGAGAAAGCGGCCGTCGATCAGCTGTTGGGTCGCAACGTTGATCGACAACGAACACGATGCGAACTGCAAGCCGACCGCCCGCCAATGCGCCAGCTGCGCCAGCGAGTCACGCAGGATCCGGGCGCCGAGGTCGACGATCAGGCCCGACTCCTCCGCCATCGGCAGGAACTGGCCGGGAACGAGCAGGCCGCGCTCCGGATGCAGCCACCGCGCCAAGACCTCGAAGCCCACCACTTGGCCACCCGCGAGATCCACGATCGGTTGGAAGTACGGCACGACCTCGCCGCGCTCGAGCCCGCGACGCAACTCGCTCGAGGTCTGCAATGCGGCGACCGAGGCCGCCCGTGTCTCCTCGGTGAACGCCTCGACACGGTCGCGCCCCGCTGCTTTGGCCCGATACATCGCAGCGTCGGCATCGCGCAACAGTTCATCGGCGGTGAGCTCGGGACTCGAATTGACGGCGAACCCGATGCTGGCGGTGACCACCAACTCGTGTTCATCGACCAGCACGGGCTGTTGTACGGCTCGACGCAAGCGCTCGGCCACCACAGCGGGGTCGACGCCGCCGTCGACGAACACCACGAACTCGTCGCCGCCGAAACGGGCGAGACGGTCGGTGTCGCGCATGACGTGACGCAGGCGGCCGGCGACCTGTCGGAGCAACTCGTCGCCGATGCCATGACCGAGACTGTCGTTGACGACCTTGAAGTTGTCGAGGTCGATGAACAACACCGACACCTCACCGACGGCGGCCCGGCCGAGCAGTTCGTCCAGCCGTTCGACGAGCGCCGCTCGGTTGGGCAGTTCGGTCAGCCCGTCGTGCGTGGCCGCATGCGTCAGCTGCTCGGCCGCCATGCGCTGATCGGTGACGTCTTCGATGTGGGTGATCGCCAACGCCACACCCTCATCCTCCGTCACCGACACGCGAGTTCGAGCCCACACGAAGTCGCCGTCGCTGCGCAGATACCGCTGCTCGAGCAGGTACGTGTCAGCGATGCCCAATTCGAGGCGCGCCCGCTGCGTCGCCGCGGCGCGCAGATCGTCGGGATGGGTGATCTCGCGGATGCCGGCACCGATCAGCGACGACAACGGCATGCCGAGCATGTCGGCGAGCGATTGGTTGGCATCGACGATGCGACTGTCGTCGAGGCGCACCAGCGCCATTCCCGTCGGCGCCGAGTGGAACGCCTGCTGGAACCGCCGACGAGCCTGTTCGAGCGCAACGGTGGTGCGAGCACGATCGGTCACGTCGCGCAGCAGCACCACCAGCCCGCCGCCTCGACCGCCCGACACAGCGGGACGATGCAGCGACGCCTCGACGAGATGGGGCTCTCCAAATGCGTCGACCAACTCGAACACGACATGGTTGCCGATCGGCCCGGTGACGTCGCCGGTGACGTCGAGCGACCCCGGGTTCGCCTGATCGAAGTGCCAGCGTTCGGTGACCGAGTCGCGATCGTCGTCGCCGATCATCTCGAGGAACGCGCGGCCGACCAGTTCGTCGATCGTCCGGCCGGTGAGCAGCGCTGCACGCTGGTTCGCCGACTCGATCACACCACGGTCGTTCAGGCCCATCACGGCGTCGGGCAGGTCATCGAGCAGGCGGCGGATCTCCGACTGGGTTCGCGACAGCTCGCTGATCGTTCGCTGGAATCGCCGGCCGATCCGGCGAGATTCCAGCACCGTGGCAACGACGGCGACCAGGGCCAGCAGTGCGATGCCGACGACGACACCGATCGTGTCGGCGCCAGGATCGGACTCCGCTCGCATACCGGCCAACACGATGAGCGCAGCGGACACCGCCACGATCGGCAGGATCAGCCACCACGCGGCGATACTGGCGCTCGGTGGGCGACAGCAGCGCAGCGAGTTCGGGGTCGCTGTCATCGAAGTCGCTGGAGATCACCGCCCAACGTTAGAGCTGTGAACGCCACCAACCCGGGCATTCAGCGAGCGGCCCACCAGTCGTCGAGGCGGCGGCGGATCTCATCGTCGCCGAGGAGGCCTTCGTCGAGGCGAATCTCCATCAGGAACTTCATCGCTTCGCCGACCTCGCGACCGGGCCCGACGCCCAGATGCTCCATCACCGCATTGCCGTCGAGTTCCGGACGCAGCGCTGCGAGTTCCTCGGCTGCCTCGAGTTCGACGATGCGTTCCTCGAGTTCGTCCATCCGCTTCGACAAGCGGGCCGCCTTCTTCTCGTTGCGAGTCGTGCAATCGCACCGCGTCAACACGTTGAGTTCCGCGAGCAACCCGCCGGCATCACGCACATACCGTCGCACGGCCGAGTCGGACCACCCCATCGAATAGGTGTGGAATCGAAGGTGCAGCGCCACCAACTCGGTGACCGCGGCCACGTCGTCGTTCGAGTACCGCAGCGCGTTCATGCGTTTGCGCGTCATGCGAGCACCGACGGCGTCGTGGTGATGGAACGTGGTGCCCTTGCCCTGCAGATAGCCACGAGTACGCGGCTTGCCCACGTCGTGGAAGAGGGCGGCGAGGCGTGTGCGACGGAAGTCGAACTCCGGTCGCTCCCCCGCCACCACAGCGGGATGCTCGTGCGGCGGACGGACGTTCTCGACCACGGCGATCGAGTGCGTCAACACGTCCTTGTGACGATGGATCGGGTCGTGCTCGAGACGCATCGCCGGCAGCTCCGGCAGGAACTGATCGGCCAGACCGGTGTCGACGAGGAACCACAGACCGGCGGCCGGGTGGTCGACGACCAGCAGCTTGTCGAGTTCGTCACGGATCCGCTCGGCAGAGACGATCTCGAGCCGTGGGGCCAACTCGCGCACCGCATCGACCAAGTCCGGCGTCGGGACGAGTTGATACCCGGCGATGAATCGAGCCGCGCGAAGCATCCGCAGCGGGTCGTCACTGAAGCTGATCTCCGGCCCGATCGGCGTGCGCAGGACACGCGTCGCGAGATCGACCGCACCGTCGAACGGGTCGATCAGGGTGGGCGTGTCGTCGTCGCCGGTCAACTCGAGGGCCATGGCGTTCACGGTGAAGTCGCGGCGCGACAGGTCGGCCTCGATCTCGTCGGCGAACACCACATGAGGCTTGCGTGACTCGTCGGTGTAGGCCTCGGCTCGGAACGTGGTGATCTCGTAGATCCGCTCGAACCCGCTGTCGGCGTCGCGAACCTGGGCACCGATCGTGCCGAACTTCTCGCCCTGGGTCCAGATCGCATCAGCCCAGCCTTCGAGACACCGCTTGATCTCCGACGGCCGAGCGTCGGTGGTGAGGTCGAGGTCGAAGTCGTCGCGCCCGGACCCGACGAACAGGTCACGAACAGTGCCGCCGACGAGATACAGCCGGTGACCTGCCTCGCGGAACCGCACGGCGAGCGGCGCCAACTCGCGCAGGACGGGCGTCAGACGTTCGGGAACCACGACCCTCAGGCTAGGAGCGCCCACACCCGTCGTGACGTGGCGCAGCGGTCGGGTGACGCCGACGCCGACGCCGCGTGGGAGTACGTTCGTGACCTGTGAGCAGTCTGGCGGCCGCACGTCCCGCACGCGCCCGCCTCGGGCGCTGGCCGTACGACGAACGTGTCGCGCACCTCGTGCTCCTCGACCACCACATGGTGCCCACGGCCGCCGACATCGCCGACTGGATCGCCGACGCAACCGATCTCGGGGCCCGCGTCGTGCGCACCGGTGCCTTGTTCCCGAACGCCACCGATGCGTTCCTCGAGGCGGGCTTCCAGGTGGCCGACACTCTGGCACTCCTCACACGACCGGCAACACCGGCGACACCCCCAACGACGCCACGCGCTCGCGGGTCGGTCAAGCTCCGCCGACTGCGCCCCCCGATGCTCTCCGAGGCAGCGACCATCGATCGTCGCTCGTTCTCCTCACCGTGGGCCAACGACGCTTCGGCACTCGCCGACATCATGACCGCGACGCCATATCACCGGTCGCGCAGCGTCCACGTCGACGGTCGCATGGTCGCGTTCTCGATCAGCGGTCGCGCCGACCGTGCGGGCTACATCCAGCGCCTCGCCGTGGATCCGAGTGCCCGGCGGCGAGGGTTCGCGCAACTGCTGCTCGACGACGCCGTGCGTTGGATGTCACGTCGTGACGTGTCCGAGGTGATGGTCAACACCGCCGCGGACAACCACGCCGCGCTCGCGCTGTACGAGTCGTTCGGCTTCGAACGTGAGCCCGGGGCGTTGCTGATACTCGAACGAGCACTGCGATGACCGCCACGCCGCGCCGTCACACACGGTACGCCTGGATCCTCGCGGCCGGCGTCGTGACGCTGCTGGCCGCGGCGCCGACTTCCACATCGGCAGTCGCCGACCCGGCCCGCACCGAGCAGGCGACCGACGGGGTCCGACTCGAACTGATCGAGCAGCGCTTCGCCATCGATCCCAACGGCGACATCCGACTCAGCTACGTCCTCACCGGCCTCGACGGTGACCCGTTGGAACTGATTCCGCCGCCGCCTGTGGTGCCCGCCGCGCCTCCGACCGATCCCGTCGATCCCAGCGCACCGCCGACCAGCGATCCCGTCGCTCCGCCGGAGCCCGTTCCCGACCCCGTGGCGCTCACCTTCGAGGTGACCAACTACCCACCCCTCACCGATGGGCGCGACGTCGCACCACTCGTCGGCAGTGATGTCGATCCCGACGCATTCCGCACCATCGACGGCGACGCCGTCGACGGTGTCGCGTTCGACGCTCGGCCGTGGTTGGCGCGCAACGACGACGGCACCGTCGCGCTCACACTCGACATCGGCACCGACGTCGTCGACAGCATCGAAACACGCCTGAAGATGGACCGCCCCGGCATCTACCCACTTCGGGTGCAACTGCTCGTCGGCGACCGAACCGAACGCAACGTCGTCGCCACAGCCGGCACGGTGATCCAACGCCTCGCCGGCGCCGGCGACACCGAGGTCGAAGTGGCACCGCCGATCGACCTCTCGGTCGTGACCGTCACACCCGCACCCCCACCGAGGGCCGACGACGAAGAGACGCAGGCGTCCCGAACACAGCTCGACGAGGCGATCGACCTCGCCGCACAACTCGAGGCGCCGGTGACCCTCGAAGTCCCCCCAGCGCTGATCGCGGAGCTCGCGGCAACACCGGAAGGGTCGGACCGGATCGCCACCGCGCTCGATGGCGACGAGTTGGTCGCGCTGCCACTTCTGCCGCTGGACGTCTCGTCCGCCGTCGCCGCCGGACGCGCCGAGGCCTACACCAGGCTGGTTCGCGCTGGTGAGGACGTCCTCACCGAGGCGGTGCCGACCACGCCCTCGCGGCGCGACGTGTGGATCACCACCGAGCCACTGAGCGCCGGCGGAGCCCAGCACCTGCGCGATCTGGGCACACGATTCGTCGTCATCGGCGCCGAGCTGTACGCCGCGACGATCAGTGATGATCCGGTGCCGACCGACCGATTCGTCGAAGCCGAACTCCCCGATGGCGGCACCCTGCCGTTCCTCGTGGTCGGTCCCCTCTCCGAACAACTCACGCCCACCGAGGCCGATCGGATCCTGGCTCGGTCGACATCGATCGAGTGGGGTGTCCAGACACTCGCCGAGATGCTGGTCGAGCAGGCCGACGAGGACGCCATCGCCGCCACATCGACCGACCGACCGACCGCTCCACCACGTCGCAGCACCATCCTCACCACACCGGACATGGCCAGCCCCGACCCGCGGCTCGTCCAGGCCCTCACCGAACTCGTTGCGACCACCCCGTCGGTTCGTTTCACGGCGGCGTCCGCGCTCACCGGCGTCACCGACGTCGCCCTCGACGACGGTGAGCCGATCACGGTGCAACTCCCGGACGTCGCCGGGCCATCGCTCGCCGCACGCATCGAACTGATCGATGCGACGGCACTCGAACTCGCGAGCGCCGCGTCGATGCTGCCACCCGGTGATCCCCGCCCGGCAGAGTGGGCGGCGGAACTCGACAGTCTGATCTCGACCGGCTACTCCGATGCCGAGGTCGAAGCTGCAACCGCCGAACTGCTGGCCGAGGCCGACGCGTTGAAGCAGGCGATACAGCTGCCGGATCCGTTCACGTTCACGTTGACCGGACGGAGCGACACGATCGAGATCCGGATCGGCAACACCCTCGACGAGCCCCTCGACGTCGTCGTCGCGCTCGACGCTTCGAAGATCACGTTTCCCGGCGGCGATCAACGGGTGACATTGGGCCCGCTCGACGAGACCAGCGTGATCGTGCCGGTCGAGGCGGAAGCGAACGGAACCTCGTCGATCAACCTCGTCGTGTCGACCCCGGCCGGTGAAGCGCTGGGCGAACCGGTCACGCTGACCGCCCGGGTCACGGCGCTCACCGGACTCGGCCAGGTGCTGACCGGCGGCCTCGTGTTGGTGCTGCTGACCTGGTGGTTCACGCACTGGCGAAATCGGCGTCGCGCGGCGCTGGCCGACGACGGTCGCGAGCGTCACCCCAGCAGCGGCAAAGTAGGATCTGATGCCCTGTGACTGACTCGATGAACCCGAACGACGACGATTCCGTGCCCACCGTGCCCACCGTGCACGTCGTCACCGACAGCTCGTGCGACCTCCCCGCCGGCCTCGCCGACGAGCTGGGCATCCGCATCGTGCCGCTCACGATCCGCTTCGGCGACGAGGAGTTCGTCGATCGCGACGAGCTGTCCACCGCCGAGTTCTGGACGCGCTGCGTCAACTCCGACACGCTCCCCGAAACTGCCGCGCCGGCACCCGGACAGTTCGAACAGACCTACCGATCGGCCGCCGCGAACGGAGCGACCGGCATCGTCGTCGTCTCGCTGTCGTCGGCGCTGTCAGCCACCATGCAGTCGGCTCAGCTCGCCGCACGAACGATCAACGACGACCCGTCGATCGATCTCGACGTGCGGGTGATCGACAGCCGCACGATCTCGATGGGACTCGGAACCATCGCGCTGGCATGCGCACGGTCGGCGCGCGACGGCGCCGGCATCGACGACATCGAGGCGCTCGCCCACGACCTCGTCGAACGAACGCGGGTGTACGGAGCCCTCGACACGCTCGAGAACCTGAAGAAGGGTGGCCGAATCGGCAACGCGAAGGCGCTGCTCGCGACGGCACTGTCGATCAAGCCGATCATCGAGGTCACCGGTGGCGTGGTCGAGCAAGCGGGCAAGCAACGGACGCGCTCGAAGGCGCTCGCCCACCTCGTCAACACGGTGAAGAGCTACGACGGCAAGATCGAGAACCTGGCGGTGCTGCACGCCGACTGCAGCGACATCGACCTCTTCGTCGAGATGCTCGCGCCGTACCACTCCGACGACATCGTCGTCGGCGAGATCGGACCAGTGATCGGCACGCACGGCGGCCGCGGCACCATCGGTGTGGCGTTCCAGGTCACGAACCCCTGACGACCGCCATTCCGGCCGCGCCGTCGAATTGACGGCCTGGCGCCACCTGCCACAGCTAGCGTTCGTCCTCAGTCATGTCCGCTGCGGCTCCGCCTCCCACTCCCACCGTCATTGCGCAGCGGTACGAACTCCAACGCATGCTCGCGCAAGGTGGCATGGCCGAGGTCTGGTTGGCGGTCGACCTCACCCTCGATCGCAAGGTGGCCGTCAAGTGGCTCAAACCGTCACTCGCCACCGACGCGATCGTCGCCGAACGGTTCCGCCGTGAGGCCATCGCAGCGGCCAGCCTCAACCATCCGAACATCGTCGCGGTCCACGACGTGTTCGAGCAGGACGGACGCCAGGCCGTCGTCATGCAGCTCGTCGAGGGCAAGAGCCTGCGCCAGGTGCTCGACACCCAGAAGCGGCTGAGCCCCGAACTCACGTGCCACATCGGCACCTGCGTGGCAGCAGCGCTCGACCACGCTCACATCGCCGGCTTCGTCCACCGTGACGTGAAGCCGGGCAACATCATGATGACCTCCGACGGGCGGGTGCTGCTCACCGATTTCGGCATCGCCAAGGGGTTGCAGTCCGCCGAAGCCGACCTCACCAGCGACAACATCATGATGGGCACGGCGAAGTACCTCTCGCCGGAGCAGGTGCGCGGCAAGAAGCTCGATGGTCGTGCCGACCTGTACTCGCTCGGGCTCGTGCTGTACGAGTGCCTCGCCGGACGTGTCCCCTTCCTCGGCGAGACCGACGCCGACACCGCGCTCGCACGCCTACAACGCGACCCGACCGACCTCACCCGACTCCGCGCGACGCTGCCCACCAAGTTGGTCGTTGCGATCCATCAGCTCTTGTCGCGCAATCCGGCACAACGGCCGGCGACCGGCGCCGAACTCGTGTCCACGCTGCGAGACGCTGCCAAGGAGGGGCCGCCCGCGATCGATCCGACACCGTACGAGCATTCGCCGGTCAGCCCGTTCGGTGGCAAACGGCTCCGGCGTGCACCGTCGGACATCGCGGGTCGGGCAGGCGATCGAGCGCGCGCGACTCGGCCGCCCGACGTTCCGACGCCCGAGATTCCCCAGCGCAGCCGCCCGACCACCGGAGCGATCCCCGGTGAGGTCGCCCACGTGGCCTCGTCGCCGACGCCGCGCTCCACGGCCACCGACCGCGATCCGACGCCGGCTGCCACTGCGCTGCGCGGCAAGCCGGCCAAGGGACTCACGCAGGAGTGGCGCCCGGCGTTCACGGTCGTGGCACTGCTGCTCGCCGCAGCACTCATCGTCGGCGTGCTGTTGTGGACGAACATGAACTTCGGCGGCGGCGATCCGGTCACGACGACCACTGCATTGCCCGAGACCCAGGCGACTCCAGCGCCGAACGATGCAGCCGTCGTGGTCGGCCCGGCGACCATCGCCACGGTGACCGCCTACGATCCGAGCGGCGACGGCACGGAGAACGACGCCGACGCGGTGTTGTCCCTGGCCGACGCAAACCCCTCCACGTCCTGGCCGACGACGTGCTACTCGTCGCGATACATGGGTGGAAAGCCGGGTGTCGGCCTGGTCGTCACGTTCGATGGCCTGGCGCAGCCGGCGCTCACCGTCGATGTCCAGACCGCTCCGTATCAGGTGGACTTCTTCGCCTCGGACGCCGACGTGATCCCGGCGTCGCTCGACGCATGGGGGCCACCTCTGGGTGCCACGGCGTTCGCCAACGACCCGGAGACCATCGTGTCACCCGTGCCGCCGGCACCTGCCAAACACATGCTGATCCTGCTCAAGGAACTCGGCCCCGACGGTTCGTGCAGCGACGCGAATCCGTATCGCGGGCGCCTGGGCGAGATCGCCGTCGTGGGCTGAAAACCGACGGGACATCCCGCGAGGCCACAGGTCGGTTCGTTACGCTCTCGGCATTCCTGCCCAGCTCGATGACGCCGCCTTGGTTGCCGCCGCACAAGGCGGCGACAAGTTCGCGCTCGATCAGTTGTTGCGTCGCCACTACGACCGGATTCACGCGGTCTGTCGCCGCATTGCCGGCACCACGCGCGATGCCGACGACGCCTGTCAGGAGGCGTTGATCAAGATCGTGCGCAGCCTGCCTCGATTCGACGGTCGTTCGTCGTTCGGCACCTGGGCGTACCGGATTGCCACCAATGCGTCGCTCGACGAGCTGCGCAAACGCCAGCGCCGCCCCGCGCTGCACGCCGTCGACGACGAGCACCGTCCGGAGACCGCCGATCCGACCGCCGACGACTACACCGAACGTTTCCCCGATCGGCTCGTGCTCGACGAGGCACTCGATGACCTCCCCGAGGACCTGCGCGTGGCCGTGGTACTTCGCGACGTTGCCGACCTCGACTACGCAGAGATCGCCGCGGTGCTCGACGTTCCGATCGGCACGGTCAAATCGCGCATCTCGCGGGGTCGGGCGGCATTGGCGGGCCAGCTCCGCCTCGACGCCGATCGTCCGTCGAGAACTCGAGGGAACCAATCCGCCCCCGACGAGCGTCCAATCGACCCGACATGAATGACGACCTGACCCTTCTCGCGAGCGCGTATCTCGACGGTGACGTGACCGCCGACGAACGCGCCCGGGTCGAGGGTGACCCCGACGTGCTCGCCGAAGTCGACCGCCTTCGGTCGGTTCGGGCCCTGCTCGGCGATGTCGCGACGCCACAGATCTCGGTCCGCGAAGCGCATCTCGCGGCAGCGCTCGGCGCTTGGGAACGCCTTCCCGAGGCCGAACGGTCCGGTGCCCGCCGTGATGTCACCCCGGTCGGCATCGATGCCGCAGCAGTGGCGGGCGCGGCGTCGGTCACCGCTCCGACGCCGCTCAGCTCCCGGCGCCGCACCTCGCGTACCTCCTCGACCCGCTGGCTCACCGGAGCTGCCGCTGCCCTCGTGCTCGTGCTCGCAGGAGGCGTTGCACTCCAACTGTCCACCGCCAACGACACCGACGACGCTGCGTCGAGCACCGAAGCCGAGGCCGACGCGACCGAAGCGCTCACGGCCAGTGGAGAGGCCGCCGATCCGGCCGCGGACCGTGCTGCGGACGAGGTGGCTCCAGACGTCGGTGCCGGTGACGCAGGAGTCGAACTCGACACCGGCATCGACAACGCCGCGCCTCCCGGCGAGAACGTCGGACTCGACGAGCTCGAGAACTTGACCGATCTCGCAGATTTCGCCGCCGCGGCGGTCGGCGCACCGGTGGCACCCGACGTACCCGCGGCCACGAGCGCCCCGAGCGACGAAGAGTTGTCGGAGACCGAAACATTCCTCGCCGAAGCGGAACTCCCCCGCTGTCTGGGCGTCGACATCATCGTGGGCCCGGCGGTGTACGGGGGCGTTCCGGTCGTGGTCGGTATCGACGAGGGACGCAACCTGGCGATTGCCTACCGAGCTGCAACGTGCGCCGAGGTCGCTCGGGTGCGACTGCCCTGAGCCGGCGGCTAGCCTCGCCGACATGCCGGCCAACCCGCTCACCGATCCGAACTGGGCAACTGAGACCACCGACAAACTGGTCAGCCTGATCGACACCGTTCGGTCGCAGACCACCCAGAAGGTGGTCTACGCCGCTCGCGGCGCGGTGTTCGGCCTGATCGCCGTGATGCTCGGCGCGCTCATTGCGTTCATCCTGATCATCGGGCTCATGCGAGGGCTGCAGGCGCTCCTCGCGCTCGCCGTCGACTGGGGCCAGGCCGTCTATCTCAGTTACTTCATCGTGGGCATCGTCTTCAGCGTGGTCGGGCTGGTGTTGTTCCGCAAGCGCAACGCCGCCGCGGGCTGATCGATCCGCCCGTCCGCCAGCGCCCGTCAACGACCCCAGAGGAAGTGCCATGTCAGACGTTCGTGACGTCATCATCATCGGATCAGGACCAGCAGGCCTCACCGCCGCGGTGTACACCGCCCGAGCCAATCTGGCGCCACTGCTGATCGAGGGCGAGCCGTCGAGCACGAGCGATCAGCCGGGCGGACAGCTGATGCTCACCACCGAGGTCGAGAACTTCCCGGGATTCCCAGACGGAATCATGGGCCCGGAGTTGATGGCCAACATGCGCAGCCAGGCGGAACGCTTCGGCACCGAGATCCTGACCGAGAAGGTCACCGCGGTCGACTTCTCCGAGCGGCCATTTCGCGTGTGGGTCCGAGAGACCGAGTACCGGGCGCACGCGGTCATCGTCAGCACGGGCGCTCAGTCGTTGATGCTCGGACTCGAAGCGGAGCAACGCCTCATCGGCCACGGCTTGTCGACGTGTGCGACCTGCGACGGCTTCTTCTTCCGTGGCCACGAGATCGTCGTCGTCGGCGGCGGTGACTCGGCGATCGAGGAAGCAACCTTTCTGACCAAGTTCGCCGACAAGGTCACGATCGTGCATCGCCGCGACGAGCTGCGTGCCTCGAAGATCATGCAGGACCGCGCGTTCGCCAACCCGAAGATCGAGTTCCGCTGGAACGCTCGGGTCACGGACATCTTCGGCGACACCTCCGTCACCGGAATCGAGGTGACGGACACCGTCGACGGCTCGGTGTCGACGCTCGACGTCACCGGCGTGTTCGTCGCGATCGGCCACCGTCCGAACACCGATCTGTTCGTCGGCAAGCTGGCGATGAACCCGACGACCGGCTATCTGGTCACGCAGCCCGATTCGTCCTACACCGACATCGACGGCGTGTTCGCCTGCGGTGACGTGCAAGACGACGTGTATCGCCAAGCGATCACCGCCGCCGGCTCGGGATGCATGGCCGCGATCGACGCCGAGCGCTGGCTCGAGGCCAACGTCCATCACTGAATCGCCGGGAATGTTCCGGCCGGTGCGGCGGTTGACCCGAACCCGTCACGAGCCCCCTACGCTGCTCGTGAACCCTCGACCGGGGAACTCTGAAAGGAATGCGCAATGGCAGACGGCATCGTCAACTTGTCCTCCAACACCTTCGACGAGAGCGTGATCGGCTCCGACAAACCCGTCATCGTCGACTTCTGGGCCGAATGGTGTGGTCCGTGCAAGCAGATTGCGCCGATCCTCGCCGAAATCGCCGACGAACACGGTGCGGCAGTGACCGTCGCCAAGCTCAACGTCGATGACCACCCGGATCTGGCGATGCGCTACAACGTCATGAGCATTCCGACGCTGCTCGTGTTCTCCGGCGGCGAGGTCTCCAAGCGACTCGTCGGCGCCAAGAGCAAAGGCGCCCTGCTCCAGGAGCTCGACGAATTCCTGGCGACGACGAACTGACGAGTCACTTCCCGCTGAGGCAGGGACAGCGCGGCGAGGCGGTCCGCGATCTCCAACGGCGCCTCGGTTCGGCAGGACTGTCGCCGTCAGGCGATCCTCCCGGTGACTTCGGCGCGGCCACGCACGAGGCGGTGACCGCCTTTCAGCGTCAGCGAGGCCTGCACACCAGTGGTTCCTGCGACGAGCAGACGTGGATGGCGCTCGTCGAGGCCGGTTGGCGACTCGGTGACCGGCTCCTGGTCCTCGCGGCTCCGCAACTACGAGGCGACGACGTCGCGGAACTGCAGGATGCGCTCAATCAGCTCGGATTCGACTGTGGTCGCCCCGACGGCATCTTCGGCCCAGCGACCGCACGAGCCCTGGAGGACTTCCAACGCAACGGCGGTCTCACCACGGATGGCATCTGCGGTCCGCACACGATTCGAACGCTCGAACTGCTCCGTCGCCAGACCGGTTCCGGCCCGGGCGTTGCGTCGGTTCGTGAGGCGTTGACCACGCACGCCTCACTGATCACGCTACGGATCGTCGTCGGGCAGTTCGGCGGGCTGAGCTCGATCACCCGGTCGGTCACTCGTGCGCTGCGCGCCAGCGGTGCCACGGTGATGTCGACCGACGAATACGAAGCCGGCGCCCAGGCGGCTGCCGCGAACCGTTTCGGTGCCAATGTCTATGTCGGATTCGAAGCTCGATCGGACGGACGTTCGCTCATCTCGTACTATGCCGTACCGACGTTCGAGTCGATCGGCGGCCGAGCGCTGGCCACGCAGGTTGCAGCCGCGTGGTGCTCGACACTGCTCCCGCAGCCCGAGGTGCGTGGCATGCGTTTGTCCGTGTTGCGTGAGACGCGCATGCCGGCGGTGCTCTGCTCACTCGGCCCCGTACGAGCAGCGGTGGACGCCACCGACGCCGTCACCGAGGCGGTCCTGGCGGCACTGTCGACGTGGACTGCGGGTGCGTCATCCACCGAATCTTGAGTTGTCCACAGCGTTGCGCACAGCCTGTGGGTTTGTCTCGACATGACGTTGAGCTGACCGTCACGTAGCGTGGGTGAACAGCAGGTGAACGGCCGGGTCCGGTGACGGATCGTGAGCCTTCACAGCAAGCCTCGAGTCTCACGTTCACGCGCGAGGTGAGGGCTGTGGGTGAGCGATCAGGCAGTCATGGCCCGGTAGATGCGCTCGAGATCCTCGAGGTCGGCGAACTCGATCGTGACCCGACCCTTCTTGGCCGTCATCTGTACGCTCACGCGCGTGTCGAGGTGTTCTGCGAGGAGGTGTTCGAGCTCGAGCAGCCCCGGGGGACGCAGCCGTGTCGATGGTGTCAGACCGGCACCGTCGACCGGGGTGGTCTCGGCGTCGGCGGGGATCGGAATGTCGGCGGGCGCTGCGTCGGCACGCACCGCGTCTTCGACCATCCGGACGGACCAACCTCCCGCGGCGGCTTCACGTGCCAACTGTTCCTGTCGACTCCGGTCGGGTGTGCCGAGCAGCGCGCGTGCGTGGCCAGCACTCAGTTGACCGTCAGCGAGCAGATGCTGTACCGCCGGCGGCAGGCCGAGCAAGCGGAGGCTGTTCGTGATCGCTGAACGACTCTTGCCGACACGCGTGGCGATCTGGTCGTGCGTGAGGTGGAAGTCGTCGAGGAGCTGTTGATATGCGGCGGCCTCCTCGAGTGCGGTGAGATCTTGACGGTGGAGGTTCTCCACCAGCGCTTGCTCGACCGAACTGACGTCGTCGGTCAATCTGATCACGGCCGGAATCGTGGTCAACCCGGCCCGTTGCGCCGCGCGCCAACGGCGCTCACCCGCGATGAGTTCGAATGCGCCGTCATCGAGTGGCCGAACCAGGATGGGCTGCAGAACGCCCATCTCCGAGATGGAGGAGGTCAACTCGGACAGACTCTCCTCGTCGAAGTG
The DNA here is from genome assembly GCA_963828415.1 of Ilumatobacteraceae bacterium. Lineage (GTDB taxonomy): Bacteria > Actinomycetota > Acidimicrobiia > Acidimicrobiales > Ilumatobacteraceae > Sva-07. The sequence continues at coordinate 47,046 of CAWHEI010000002.1, read as the reverse complement.
GACGCGAGGCTGGTTCGGGTTGGGCGACACCGACGACACGGGAATGTCCGACAGGACGGCGCCTCGGGTCGTGTCGGCGTCAGCGAGCTCGGCGCCCGGAATGATCGAACTCAGACCCTTGCCGAGTCCACTAGATCGAGCCATGGTGTACCTCCCGTGCAGCATCCCGATACGCGATCGCGCCGCGGGATGTCGGATCGAACGTCGTGATCGGTTGTCCGAACGATGGTGCCTCCGACAGCCGAACCGATCGAGGAACAACCGACTTCAGGACCTTGTCACCGAAGTGTTCTCGGACTTCGCTGACCACCTGTCCCGACAACTTGGTGCGGGCATCGAACATCACGCACAAGATGGTGCTCATCTCCAGGGTCGGGTTCAGGTTTCGTTTGACCAGATCGACGTTGCGGAGCAACTGGCCCAAGCCCTCGAGCGCGTAGTACTCACACTGGATCGGCACCAAGACCTCTCCGGCGGCGGCCAGTCCGTTCACCGTGAGCAGCCCCAGCGACGGCGGGCAGTCGATCAGCACGTAGTCGTAGTCGTCCCGCACTGCTTCGATCGCCCGTTTCAGCCGCTGTTCGCGACTGAACGCCGGCACGAGTTCGATTTCGGCACCCGCGAGATCGAGCGACGCCGGCGCGACGAAGAGATTCCGCACATCCGTCGGCTCAACGACGTTCTCGAGCGGTTCCTCGTGCATCAGAACGTGGTACATCGAATGCTCGAGGCCTCGATTCTCGATGCCGAGTCCGGTGGATGCGTTCCCCTGCGGGTCGAGGTCGATGATCAGCGTGCGCAATCCCATCTCGGCGAGCGCAGCGCCGAGATTCACCGTCGTGGTCGTCTTGCCGACACCGCCCTTCTGGTTGGCCAGGGCAATGATTCGTGGCAACGGGTGGCGATCGGTGGGGGAGTCATGATCGGAGGCAGCCTCAGGCGCCGCAGCGACCGCCTCCGGCTGGGCAGGGGACAGGTTGGGGGTGTCGTACTCCGACAACAGGTGCTCCGTTCTACGGCACGACAGGTCGACACCGAGGTGTTGTTCAGGGTGTCGTACAGGTGGGGACCTCCACACTCTGCCGGATTCAACACCACAAGACAAGCATTTCGGAGTGTTTCACGTGAAACACTCGACCTCCACTCCACGCGCGCCGTCTCCCCAGACGCTCACGAGTGCCCTCGGTGATGAGCCAAAACCACCGGATACAGCCACTTCGCTCATCGGAACGACGACACCAACCCCAACGATGAGCCACACCACCGGATACACGCACTTCGCTCATCGGAACGGTGGCACACGCCACAACGATGAGCCAAGCGAGCGTGTACGGGGTGTCACTCACCGGCGCGGCTCAGGGGGCCGCAGCGGATGTTTCACGTGAAACACTGCGGTGGGCCCGGCGGAGGTCAGAGCTTGACAAAGACGGCGACGAGGCCATCGAGTTCGGTGGTGTGCTCGGATCCACGCGAGGGGATCGGGGGGCCGGAACGACGTAAGCCCAACGCCTCCAGCATGGAGGAGTCCCACCGATCGGCGCCGGGCGGTTCACTGATGACAATCGAGCCGCCTGACCGAACAAGTCGGGCTGCCGCGGACAACGTGAACTCCGGGGGCCCGAATCCACGAGCAACCACGGCATCGAAGAGCTCCTCAGGGGAGAAGGTGGTGACGTCCTCGCAGCGAACCGACACACGATCCTGCCACCCGAGGCGTCGCACGACTCGCTCGAGCACGTCCGTGCGCTTTGCCCGACGATCGAGCAGGGTCAGGTGGGTGGCAGGCAGGTCGTGGGCGATCACCAATCCGGGGACGCCGCCACCGCTGCCGAGGTCGAGCACCGACACGATCGGGCCGATGCCCTCGAGCGCTCGGACGAATCCGCGGGCATGCTCGATGACCTCCGAGATGGGACGCGAACCCAGGAACCCGAGTCGTTGGGCATCCTCGAGCGCAACGACGAGTTCGGGTGCGGGTTCGCCGCGCACGGTTCGTGTCAGGCGGGTTCGACGATGATTCGCCGATCGGGGTCTTCGCCGACCGATCGGCTCGACACACCGGACTCGTCGTTGAGCACGTCGTGCACGACCTTGCGATCCGACGACGTCATCGCCTCGAGTGATCGGGCCGTACCCGACGTCCGCACCTGTTCGGCAACGTCACGTGCGAACGCGGCGAGTGCCGCCTCGCGGCGCTCGCGATAGCCGGCCACGTCGACGCGAAGGCGGGTGTCGTGATCGCCCAACCGGCGCTGGGCCGACACGCGAGCGAGATCCTGAATGGCGTTGAGGGTGCGGCCACCCGGTCCCACCAGCAGGCCCAGTTCGGAGCCCGCGACGTCGACGCGAAGTTCGAGTTCATCGATGTGCAGGGTCGACGATCCGTCGACGCCGAACGCAGCGGTGAGACCATCCATGAACGCCACGGCGGCGGCTCCCACTTCGTCGGGGGTCACGGTGGATTCGGGGCGGTCCTCATGGCTCATCTGCTGGTCCTCGTTCTGCTTGCTGCGTTGTGTTGTGGTGGATGCGGACGACCGACGCGAAGGCGCCGATTCCTTGGGGGTTGCTGACGCGGGCTTCGCAGCTCGAGTCGACGTGTTCTCGCCGGCACCCTCGGTGGAGTTCTCGGTGGGCTCCTCGGTCGACTTCTCGGTCGACTTCTCGGTGACCGTGGCCGTCGACTTGTCAGCGCGCCCTTTTCGGCGACGCTCCTGCTTCGGGCGTACCTGCGCAGGACGAACGCGTGCACGCAACCGTGCTTCGCCACGCACCCGGCCGAACAAGCCCGGGCGGGGCTCTTCGATCACGTCGAACTCGGCCTCATCGGCGCCAACGCCGAGTTGATCCAGGGCTGCTTCACGAGCGGCCTCGATGGTCTTCGCGGTGGTTTCGACCCACTCCATGTTGATGATCTCTTTCTGCTGCAATGTGTCCGGGCGCCCATGCGCCAGCGGTCACGAGGATTTCTTCGGGGGATTCGTTCGCGACGACTTCGAGGACGGCTTGGCCTTGGCCTTGTTTGCCTGCGCCTCTTGTCGAGTCGGCGTTGGGCGACCCTTCGCCCCCGACGACGGAGTCGGGCGGTTCTTGGGTGGGGTCACCCGCTTGCTGGTCGCTGCCGGAGCTGCCTTCGCGCTCTTGGTGTCCTTGGCATCCTTGGCATCCTTGGCATCCTTGCCCGAGGTGGATGGCTTCTTCGAACTGCCTGCGCCCTTGCCATTCGGCGTCGGACCGGCCAGATCGCGTTTGGCCTGAGCGAAGAACCCGCCACCTCCACCATCCGGGTTCTTCTTGGCCTCTTCCCGTGCGGCCTCGCCGGCACGCTGTGCCTGACGTCCGATCGACTCGTCGTGGCCGTAGAACGCACGGGTGATGTAGGCCTGCTGCATGATGCGGAAGATCGTCTGGAAGATGTAGTACACGACCAGCGCCGCGAGGAAGAAGATCTGGAAGACGGCGAAGAACACCGGCAGGTACTGCATCAGCTTCTGTTGCGTGGCCGACATCGTCGGACTGATCGATGCCCGTGCCGCCACCATGCGCTGCTGGACGAAGTACAACCCAGCCAAGAGCACGACCAGCAACACGTACCAGATACCGGTTCCGAAGCCGTCCGCGACGGCCTCAGCGGCAGACTTCGACAGGTCGATGCCGAATGACATGATCGACTGCTCGCCGAACAGCGACCTGTACAGGGCCGAGTCGATGGCGAGGTACCGGGGGATGAAGCCAGGATTGAGGACCTCGTCAGGTCGACCGAACGCTCCCCACACCGCATCGGACACCGGTCGCGCTGCCCCGACCGGCCGGTAGGCCCAGCCACGGAGCACCCGGAACATGATGTAGAACACCGGCGCCTGCGCGAGCAGGGGCAGACACGAGGCCATCGGGTTGACCTTGTGCTCCTGGTAGAGCTTCATCATCTCTTCGTTGAGCTTGGTGCGGTCGTTGCGATACTCGTTCTGCAGCTTGCGCATCTCCGGCGCCAGCTTCTGCATCTCGAGCATGCCCTTGGTGCTCTTCAACGTCAGCGGGGTGGTGATCGCCATGACGACGGCAGCGATCATCGCGATGGCGATGGTGTAGTTGTCCGTCAGGCCGTAGAACCACGACAACAGGGCGGCGGGAATCTCGAACATCGACTCAGTCGACCTCTCGGGTGGGCGGTGCGATCATGAGATCGTCACCTGGAGTACCGCAGCAAGCGCTCGGCAGGGGATCAGACACGGGATCGGGCACCGGATCGAAGCCGCTCGGACCGAAGGGTCGACAGCGAAGCAACCGGCGCAACGTCAGCCATCCACCTGTCGCCGTGCCGTGGAGCTCGAAGGCGTCATGGGCATAGCTCGAGCAGGTGGGATAGAAGCGGCAGGGGGATGGGCGGCCGGCGAAGGCCCGCTGATACGACTCGATCCACGACAGCGCGCGACGCTGTGACCAGGTCATTTCGGCGCGTTCTGGTGTCGACGCACCTTGTCCATGAGCGACGCCGTCGCGCGCTCGATCTCGACGAACGTGTGTTCGCATGCGGGAACCCGGGCGCCGATCAGATACAGACCGGGCGGGACGTCGGAGTTGGCCAGCACCGCACGAAGTCGACGGCGTAGCCGATTGCGTGACACGGCGGACCCGACGGCGCGCCCGATGGCGAACGCCACCTGCGGGGGAGCCAGGTCGGGATCGAGGACGAACGAACACCACAGCGGATCGGTCCGGACCCGAACCCCGTCGCGCCGGAGGCGGACGAAGGCGTCGCGTTCGCGGACCCGGTCGATCAAGCCGAAAGTCGGGCCCGGCCCTTGGCCCGGCGTGACTTCAGCACCGCACGACCGGCGCGGGTGCTCATACGCGCACGGAAGCCGTGCTTGCGGGCTCGGCGGCGCTGGTTGGGCTGATAGGTACGCTTCACGGCTGACTCCGGACGGTTCGAGGCAAATCATGTTCCGCCGACGACCACCTCGACAGGTGCGCGCCTCACGGACTGACCTAGCAAGGCTAGAGGCACCTGTGCACTTGTGCCAACCGCTGTGTGCAAACCACAGCGATGTAAGTTGTCCACATGACGCCTCATTGGTCATCACACCAGCGTGTGCGCCATGTTTGGGCGGATTCTGACCAACGCTCGGTCAAGTTTTCGCGCGAGATCGCGCGTGCTAGGTTCGCTGTCCCGCAGTAGGTCACCGACATGTCCACATTCTGTGGACAACGGTGTGGACCACTGTCGAACACAATCGGGAGACCTCAGGTGACAGACAGCGCAGACGTGTGGACACAGGTGACACTCTCGCTGCGTTCACAGCTCGCCGAGTCGGTCTGGTTCTCCACGTTCCAAGATGTGTCGCCGCTGCCGTCGGACGACGACACGCTGCGATTGCTGGCACCGAGCGCCTATGTCCGTGACCGGATCCTGAGCCGATACCTCCCGCTCGTGACCGAAGCACTCGAGGACGCGAACGAGGGCCATCGCACGGTCGAGATCGCCGTCGAGACCAGCGTCGTCGTCAACGAACCCGAGACGAGCGCTGATGCTGCTCCGACGACATCGGACGACCACACACTCGACAACCGGACGAACACGTCGAACGCGGAGGCGACACGCTCGCTGCTGCTCGACGAAGCCGGACTCAACCCGCGCTACACGTTCGAGACCTTCGTGAAGGGCGCGTCGAACCAATTCGCCCTCGCAGCTGCACTGCGCGTCGCCGAAACGCCGGCGCGCAGCTACAACCCGTTGTTCATCTACGGATCGGCCGGACTGGGCAAGACGCACCTCCTGCACGCGATCGGGCACTACGTCCACTCGAACTACCAGCACCACGAGGTCAGATACGTCTCGACCGAGACGTTCATGAACGAATACGTCGACGCGATCCGTCAGAACACGACGAACTCGCTGCGCCGTCGCTACCGCGACATCGACGTCCTGCTGATCGACGACATCCAGTTCATCGCCGGCAAGGAAGGCCTCCAGGAGGAGTTCTTCCACACGTTCAACTCCCTGCACGGCGCCAACAAGCAGGTCGTGATCTCCTCCGATCGGATGCCCGACGCGATCCCCACCCTCGAGGAACGCCTGCGCGGCCGCTTCAAATGGGGCCTGATCACCGACATCCAGCCGCCAGATCTCGAGACCCGCCTCGCGATCTTGCGCAACAAGTCAGAGCGCGACCGCGTGCTCGTGCCCGACGAGACGCTCGAATTCATCGCCACCAACATCGCCACCAACATCCGCGAACTCGAGGGAGCACTGATTCGCGTCACCGCCTTCGCGAGTCTCAACCAGGTGCCGATCACCACCGACCTGGCCGAGACACAGCTCGCAGATCTGCTCAACGACAACAAGCCCAAAGCTCGCACCGACGACGAACTCCTCGCCGACATCGCCGCGATTCTCAAGTTCCCCGTCGAAGACCTCAAGGGTCGCAGCCGCCAGCGACCACTTGTCACCGCCCGCCAGATCGCGATGTACGTGTTCCGCGAACTCACCGACCTCAGCTACCCGGCGATCGCCCGGCTCTTCGGCGGTCGAGACCACACGACGGTCATCCACGCCAACGAGAAGATCCAACGCCTGATGAGCGAACGCAAGCAGATCTACGACCAGGTGACCGATCTCCTCCAGCAGCTCAAGGCATGATCACCATGACCCGGTTCGCCAACAACCATCTCGCGAACAACCATCTCGCGAACAAACATGGGGACGGACATCGGACAACCCGGTCCGACCAGTGGACATCGCGGACTTGTCCACCGGAGCACATCGGTGCAATTCGCGACCTGGGGATCACCTGCCCATCCCGTGTGGACGCCCACAGTGGCCCTACGCTGCAACAACGCGTGGTTGTCCCCAATCCACAGCACCTACTACTGACATTGAACATTGAGACATCCCTGCATGAGGAGAAGTGCCCACTGTGAAGTTTCGTTGCGAACGTGATGTGCTCGCCGACGCCGTCGGCTCCGCTGGACGAGCGGCGACGAATCGAACGGGCACGCTGCCGGTCCTCTCCGGCGTCCGCATGGAAGTCGACGGTGACACGCTCACCGTCACCGGCACCGACCTGGAGCTGACCATCCGGCTCAGCGTCGACGTGGGCGGCGAACGCGACGGCGCCGCCGTGGTACCCGCCCGACTCGTCGCTGACATCGTCAAGGCGCTGCCTGCCGGCGCCGTGCACGTCGAACTCAGCGACGACGAGATGTCGATCAGCGCCGGGCGCTCACAGTTCTCGGTTCGGCCACTGTCGCTCGACGACTACCCGAGCCAAGCCGAGCCGACGGCCGACGCCGTCACACTTCCCGCCGAGGCCATGGCCGATGCACTGCGCCAGGTCGTGCGTGCCGCCTCGACCGATGACGCCCGTGCCGTGCTGACCGGCGTGCTGCTCGCCTCCGACGAGGACGGCCTGCGCATGGTCGCCACCGACTCGTACCGACTCGCCGTTCGCGATCTGCCCGACACCGGCGTCCTCGCATCCGGCCAGAAGGTGCTCATTCCCGGACGGGCGCTGAGTGAACTCCAGCGCCTGCTGGGCGACGTCGAAGAACTCCAGGTCCGACTCGGCGACCGCGAAGCCACCTTCGAAGCGGGCGGCACCCGGCTGAGCACGCGACTGATCGAAGGCGAGTTCCCGAACTACCGCAACCTGCTGCCATCGAGCTACCCGAATCTGCTCACGGTCGGCAAGGCCGCCATGCTCGAGGCGATCCGGCGCGTCAAGATCCTCGCCCAGGACTCGACACCCGTACGTCTCACACTCGGGGGCGACACGGTGCAACTCACCGCGATCACCCAGGACGTCGGCAACGCGGTCGAAGAGATCGATGCGAGCTACGACGGCACGGAGATGACCGTTGCCTTCAACCCCGACTACCTCGCCGCCGGCATCGACGCCATCGACAGCGACGACGTCACGCTCGCCACCATGGACCCGATGAAGCCCGCTGTCCTGCGCGGGGTCGGACGCGACGACTACCTGTACCTACTCATGCCGGTCCGCGTGCCGTGACAAGTAGCGAGGCCTCACAACAGTTCTGAGCGTGTCGATCGGGGTCGGCCTCGGTCCGGCTCGTCGCTGGCGCTTCTCTCGCCGGCGTGCACCGGTCGTGGTCTTTGCTGGCGCTTCTCTCGCCGGCGTGCACCGGTCGTGGTCTTTGCTGGCGCTTCCCTTGCCGGCCGTGCTCCAGCTTGACTCGACGTTTGTGTTGCAGTTCTGGTGAACCGGGTCACCAGAATCTGTACGCAGACGTGGTGTGGGGGCCGGTGGTGGTCAGGTTTCCCTGCCAGCGCGTTGTCAGTTCTTCCGTTTGTGCTGCATTCTCGGTGACCCGGGTCACCAGAATCTGTCCACAAACGTGGGTGGTGGCTGGTGGGTCTGTGAGACTGCGGGTTCTTCATGATCGTGTCGCATCTCGAACTGGTCGACTTCAGGAACTACGAGTCGGGCACGTTCGAGCTCACGTCGGGGACCACGGCCGTCATCGGCGACAACGGGCAGGGCAAGACCAACCTGGCCGAGGCGCTCGCGTTTCTGGCAACGCTGAACAGCTTCCGATCGGTTCCCGGAGATGCGCTGGTTCGGGTCGGCGCGTCGACGGCGATCATCCGGGCCACCGTCATCGACGACGACGGACGCGAGAGCCTGATCGAGATCGAACTCGCTGCCGCGGGCCGAAACCGAGTGCAGGTCAACCGCCAACGCCTGCAACGCGTACGCGACCTGCTCGGTACGGTTCGCGTGACCGTCTTCTCGCCCGATGACCTGATCCTCGTCAAGGGAAGCCCCGGCGAACGGCGTCGCTTCCTCGACGACACGCTGGTCGCGCTCGCCGTCAAGTACGACACCGTCCGACTCGAGGTCGACCGCATCGTGCGCCAACGAAACACCCTGCTCAAGCAGGCTGGTGGCCGTCTCACCGATGAGATCGAGGTCACGCTCGACGTCTGGGACGCGAAGTTCGCCGACGTCGCCGACCAGTTCGGCTACGCCCGTGCAACGCTCGTCGCCCGGCTCGCTCCCATGGTGCAGGAGGCCTACGAGCAACTCGCCGGCATCCCGACTCCGGTCGACATGTTCTACGAACCGCCATGGAGATCGACCGGGCTCGCCGCCGCCCTCCTCGATGCCCGCCCGTTCGACGTCCGCCGTGGCGTCAGCACCGTCGGGCCGCATCGCGACGAGCTGACGCTGTCGATCGGCGGGCTCCCCAGCCGGACCCATGCGTCCCAGGGAGAGCAGCGCACCCTCGCGCTCGCCCTTCGGCTCGCAGGGCACCGTCTCGTGACCGAACGCACCGGCTCGGCGCCGGTGCTCGTGCTCGACGACGTGCTCTCCGAACTCGACGATCACCGCGCCACCGCACTGCTCGATCACCTCCCGGCCGGCCAGGTGATCATCACCACCGCCAGCGAACTGCCGCCGGCGGCACGCGCCGATCGGATCCTGCGCGTCCACGCCGGACGGGTCCTCTGACGCCTCGCTTGCGATGAGCGAACCCGCCGTATGCGGTCGGTTCGCTCATCGCCGGACGTGGATCGGGCCGAGGGGAGTACGGTGCGTGACGTGTCCGACCCGGTGCCGATCTCACGATCGCTCGACTCCATCATGAAGTCGTTGCGCGGCACCGATCGGATCCAGATCGGTGGCGTGTTCGGCCGGTGGGACGACGCCGTCGGCCCGACCGTGGCTGCTCATGTTCGCCCGGTGCGCCTCGACCAGGGCGTGCTGACCGTCGAAGCCGACGAGCCCGCCTGGGCCACTCAGGTCAAATTCCTGGCAGCCACGATCAGCGCCCGTCTCGCCGAAGTCGCGGGTGTCGACATCGAGCGGATCGACGTCCGCGTCGGGCCCCGGCGGTGAGCGCCTCGAGCGATGTCGAGCCGGGCGGGCTCCCCGACTCCGTGACACCCCGCTGGTAGGATGAAATCCATTCGCGACGTCAGCATGGACGCTGGTTGAACCCCGGACGAACCCCCGGAACCCAACCGGCTGATCGTGTTGAACGCCCAGAACAACATGCCTTTTCGGCATGTCCGCCAGACAGCCAGAAGTATCGAGGTACGAGTGTCCAACGACACCCAAGCACCAGCCGACGTCTCCGACACGAACGAGACGGCGCCACCGAAGAAGACGTCGAAGTCCGCCAACTCTGCGACCACGACCGCGGCCTACGACGCCAAGGCCATCCAGGTCCTCGAAGGGCTCGATCCGGTCCGCAAGCGCCCGGGCATGTACATCGGCTCGACCGGGCTGCAGGGGCTGCACCACCTGATCTGGGAAGTCGTCGACAACTCGGTCGACGAGGCGATGGCCGGCCACTGCACACGCATCGGCGTCACGCTGCTCGCCGACGGTGGCTGCCAGGTCGACGACAACGGTCGTGGCATTCCGATCGACCCGTTCACGTCGGGTGAACACAAGGGCAAGAGCGCTGCCGAGGTCGTGCTCACCGTGCTGCACGCCGGCGGCAAGTTCGGCGGCGATGGCTACAAGGTGTCCGGCGGTCTGCACGGCGTCGGCGTGTCGGTCGTCAACGCGCTCTCCGAGCGCCTCGTCATCGAGGTCGATCGCGACGGCAAGCACTCATCGCCAGGAGTACGCCAAGGGTGGCAAGCCGCAAGGCAAGATGGCCATCGTCGGCGACACCCCCAAGCGTGGGCGCACCACTGGCACCACGATCTCGTTCTGGCCGGACCCGACGATCTTCGCCGCCGAGGGCACCGAGTTCGTCGCTCGCACCGTGCTCGAGCGCCTGCAGACCATGGCGTTCCTCAACAAGGGCCTCGAGATCGTCTTCACCGACCAGCGCGAGGGTCGCGAGCAGACGATGACGTACCAGTACAAGGGCGGCATCCTCGACTTCGTCAAGCACCTCAACGCCACGAAGGAGCCGTTGTTCTCCAAGGTGTGCCAGTTCGAGGACGAGGACGAGGCCGACGGCCAGATGCTCGACATCGCCATGCAGTGGAACACCGGCTACTACGAGGGCATCCACGGCTACGCCAACGGCATCTCCACCATCGAAGGCGGCATGCACGTCGAGGGCTTCAAGACAGCGCTCACCTCGGTGCTCAACAAGTACGCCCGTTCCAAGAACCTGCTCAAGGAGAAGGATCCGAACCTCACCGGTGAGGACATCCGCGAAGGCATCACGGCCATCGTGTCGGTCAAGCTGCGCGAGCCGCAGTTCGAAGGCCAGACCAAGGCGAAACTCGGCAACGTCCCGATGCGGTCCTTCGTCCAGAAGGCGACCTACGAACGTCTCGCCGAATGGCTCGAGGAGAACCCGACCGAGGCCAACAAGGTCGTCAAGAAGGGCCTCGCTGCTGCTCAGGCCCGTGTGGCCGCGAAGAACGCCCGCAACGCCATCCGCCGCAAGACGGCGCTGTCCGGTGCCGGCATGCCCGACAAGCTCAAGGACTGCTCGTCGAAGAACGCCGACGAGTCCGAACTGTTCATCGTCGAGGGCGACTCGGCCGGTGGTACGGCCGTCGATGCCCGCGACCCCCGCACGCAGGCGATCCTGCCGATCCGCGGCAAGATCCTCAACGTCGAACGGGCCCGCATCGACAAGATGCTCAAGAACAACGAGATCCAGGCGCTGATCACCGCCATCGGCGCCGGGGTGGGCGACGAGTTCGACGTCACCAAGGCCCGCTACCACAAGGTGATCTGCCTGGCCGACGCCGACGTCGACGGCAGCCACATCCGCACGCTGCTGCTCACGTTCTTCTTCCGCCAGATGCGCGAGATGGTCGAGGCCGGCTACTGCTACATCGCCCAGCCGCCGCTGTACTCCACCGAGATCGGCAAGGAGAAGGTGTACCTCAAAGACGACATCGCCAAGGACGCCTTCCTCGTCGAACGCCCGAACCACAAGAAGCACTTCAACCGCTTGAAGGGCCTCGGCGAGATGGACTGGGAGGAGCTACGCACCACCACGATGCTCGACGGCACGCGCACCCTGCTGCAGGTCAACGTCGAAGAGGCCGCCCTCGCCGACGAGATCACCTCGATCCTGATGGGTGACGACGTGCCGGCACGGCGCGGGTTCATCACCACCAACGCCCGCGACGTCCGCAACCTCGACTTCTGAACCGCGGACTTCTGACTCAACGGAACTGACATGACTGATACCAACGACACCCCTCCGCACGAACCCATTCAGCCCATCTCGTTGAGCGACGAGATGGAGAGCTCGTTCCTCGAGTACGCGATGTCGGTGATCATGTCGCGCGCCCTGCCCGACGTGCGCGACGGCCTCAAGCCGGTCCACCGCCGGATCATCTGGGACATGGAAGATCAGGGTTTCCGCCCCGATCGTCCGCACGTCAAGTGCGCCCGTGTCACTGGCGACACGATGGCGCGTTTCCACCCGCACGGCGACAGCGCGATCTACGACGCATTGGTGCGCATGGCTCAGCCGTTCTCGTTGCGTCACCCGCTGATCGACTTCCACGGCAACTACGGCAGCCCCGACTTCGGCCCCGCCGCCGCCCGCTACACCGAGTGCCGTCTGCATCCGTTGGCGATGCAGCTGCTCGCGGACATCGACGAAGACACCGTCGACATGATCCCGAACTACGACGGGAACTTCGAACAGCCCGTCGTGCTGCCGGCGCGCTTCCCGAACCTGCTGGTCAACGGCAGCCAGGGCATCGCGGTGGGCATGGCCACCAACATCCCGCCGCACAACCTCGGCGAGGTCATCGACGCCGTCGTCCACCTGATCGACAACGCCGACGCCACGCCCGACGACCTGATGGAGTTCGTCAAGGGCCCCGACTTCCCGACCGGCGCCAGCATCCTCGGCAAGGCCGGCATCATCGACGCGTACCGCACCGGCCGCGGCTCGGTGAAGATGCGAGCGCAGCGTCGAGATCGAGGAATCGAAGAGCGGTCGCATGGAGATCGTCGTCAGCGAACTCCCGTACCAGACGAGCTGCTCGTCGATCGCTGCGCGCATCCAAGACCTCGTCGACGGCGGCGACCTCGACGGCATCGCCGACGTCAACGACGCGTCGTCTGGTGGCAAGACCAACCTGATCATCACGCTCAAGCGCGACGCCAACGCGAACGTCGTCAAGAACAACCTGTTCAAGCTCACCCAGCTGCAGTCGACGTTCTCGATCAACATGGTCGCGCTCGTCGACGGCGTGCCGCGGCAGATCAACCTGCGCGACGCACTCGTCGCCTACGTCAAGCACCAGCTCGACGTCATCACCCGTCGGTCGCAGTTCCGCCTCGACAAGGCGAAGCGTCGCGAGCACATCCTCGAGGGCCGCATCAAGGCGCTCGACGTCATCGACGCCATCATCGCGCTCATCCGCGCGAGCGACGACGTCGCTGCCGCTCGCGACGGCCTGATGGCCGCGCCGTACGAGTTCAGCGAAGTGCAGGCCAACGACATCCTCGACATGCAGTTGCGCCAGCTCACGCGCCTGTCGCGACTCGATCTGCAGACCGAACTCGACGAGACTCGGGCGAAGATCATCGATCTCCAGGAGATCCTCGACAGTCCCGAGCGACTCAACACCGTCATCCACGAGGAGATCACCGCCATCAAGGACGAGTTCGCCACGCCCCGCGTGTGCGAGCTGACCTACGACGACGGCGAGATGTCGATCGAAGACCTCGTCGACGACAAGGAACTGGTCATCGTGATGACCCAGGCCCAGTACGTCAAGGCGGTGTCGGCCGACTCGTTCAAGACTCAGGGACGTGGTGGGCGCGGCGTGTCGGGCGGCAAGATGAAGATGGACGACATCGTCCGCCACGTCATCTTCACCACGGCGCACGCGCACCTGCTGTTCTTCTCGAACCGAGGCAAGGTCTACCGCCTGCGCGCGCTCGAGATCCCCGAGCGTGAGCGCACCGCGAAGGGCATGCCGATCGTCAACCTGCTGCCCCTGCAGGCCGACGAGCAGATCCAGGCGATCATCGACACACGTGACTTCGCCGGTGAACGCTTCCTGTTCTTCGCCACCAAGGGCGGCACCGTCAAGAAGACGGCCTTCGACGCCTACGACTCCAGCCGCCGAGACGGTCTGATCGCCATCAATCTTCGTGACAACGACGAACTCGTCCGCGTGATCGAGACCAGCGGCGACGACGACATCTTCATGGTGAGTCGCAACGGGATGACCATCCGGTTCCACGAGAACGACGTGCGGGCCATGGGTCGCACCGCCGGCGGTGTGCGCGGCATGAAGTTGAAGAACACCGATGATCACGTCGTGTCGGTCGACGTCGCACGCGACGACACCGCCATCCTGATCATGACCGAGGCCGGTTACGGCAAGCGCACGCAGCTCGACAAGTTCAACACGCAGGGCCGAGGCGGCCAGGGCGTCCGCGGGATCAAGCTCACGGGCAAGAAGGGCGCCGTGGTGGCGGCCTTCATGGTCGGCCTCGACGACGAGATCGTCGCGGTGTCCAACAACGGTGTCACCATTCGCATGGAAGTTCGGGACATCTCGTCGCAGGGCCGCGACGCCACCGGCGTGCGGGTGATGAACATCGACGACGGTGATGCCGTCAGCTCGGTCGCTCCGATCCTCGCCGTCGACGACGAGTGACCCTCGGCGCTCCGGCGCCGCTCGCGGCCATCGGTCGCCAGTCGTACCGCTCGACGGGAGGTGACGATGCCGACCTCGGCGCGCGATCGCGGCCAGGCTGCCGTGTTCGTGCTCATCCTGGCGACCGTGATGTTCGTCGCGCTGTCGTCCGCGCTCGTCGTGTTCGGTGGCCACCTGATCGATCGGACGCGGGCACAAACGGCAGCGGATGCTGCTGCACTGGCAGCGGTTGACGGCGGTGGTGACGCCGCTCGGCACCTGGTGCAGCGGCACGGGGCGTCGCTGGTGTCGATCACGTACGGACCCGCACCCGGTCAGGTGACCGTCGAGGTTCGGCTCGGGACGGCCACCGCACGCGCCGCCGCGAGTGATGGTCCATGACGGCACGTGACGATTCGTTCTCAGCGATACTGCCTACACTCCTGGAGATGAGCAAGACCGAGCGCGATCTCGATCTGGAGATCGACGCGCTCGATGACGAACTCGACGACTCGCTGCTCGACGAGGAACTCCGCGATTCCGAGGTCGATGAGGTCCATGAGGTCGACGAGGTCGACGCGGTCGACGACGATCACGACGAGTCCTACGAACTCCCCGAGATCATCATGGCGACCGAACAGGACGAGGAGGACGATGACGAGGACGAGGACGACGCCGATGACGCCGACATCGACAGCGTCGCCATCGATCCGTTGATCGCCCGTGAGGCGCCGGAACCCGACGTCAGCGACGACGTCCTCGAAGAATTGCGTCGAGCCGACATCGACGGCCCGACGGTTGCCCTGGCGCCACAGGACGACACCTCGTCGGCGATTCGCCGCCCCCGGCGAGCACCCGACTACGACCCGGCGCCGTATCCCATTCCGATGACGGTGCCGCGAATGCTCGGCCGCAAGCCGCGTGTTCGCCGGGTCACCCGCGTCGTGCGCCACGTCGACCCGTGGAGTGTGTTCAAGATCGCCATCGTCGCGAACATCGTGCTCTACCTGATCGTGTTGACCGCCGGTGTGTTGTTGTGGAACGTCGCCTACGCCACGGGCACGGTCGACAACGTCGAACGGTTCTTCGAGTCGTTCGGCTGGTCGTCGTTCGAGTTCAACGGCGGCGAGATCTACCACAATGCGTGGATCGGCGGTCTCTTCGTCGTGATCGGCCTCACCGGCCTCGCGGTGCTCCTCGCCACGTTGTTCAACCTGATCACCGACCTCGTCGGTGGCATGCGCTTCACGGTGCTCGAGGAAGAAGTCGTCGAGGCGCGTCCGTCGCCGATGCGTCGATTCGTCGTTCGCCGAGCCGAGCCCGAGGTTCCCCACGTCTCCTATGACGAGTCCGGTCCGATCGTGCGTGAGGCGATCACCGACGACAGCGGCAGTCTTCCGCGCTGAACTGTGCAACCGACCGATAACCTCTCCGACTTGCCGGGGCTATAGCTCAGTCGGTTAGAGCGCTGCCCTGATAAGGCAGAGGTCACAAGTTCGATTCTTGTTAGCCCCACCAACCCGGCAGGTTGCGAGCGACGACACGTCGCCCGACGCCGGGTGCTCCACGATGGGGCTACCCTGCTCGTCGAATGAAGTTCCTTCGACGAGCGTTCTCGGCCATCGCGCTGATGGGCTTCGCCGCTGCGGTCCTTCGGGTGCGCGGAACCGGCGGGACCCCACCGCAACACGGAGGATGGCGCCCGCTCGAGCTGCCGGATCAATGATGCGCCAGGTCGCGATCGTCGGGCGCGGCGTCGTGGGCCAGCGGATCACCCGACGCCTCCCGACGGTCGTCGATGGTGTCAGCGTCGTCGATCACGACCCACGCACCGGTCGACTGCTTCCCGCCGAGGTGTCCGTCGTCGTGCTCGCGCACGCCGGACCGCATGCCGACCTCGCCCGCCAGTTCGTCGAACGCGGCGTGTCGGTCGTGTCGGTCTGTGACGACGTCGCGGACATCCGATCGATGCTCGACCTCGACGACGTCGCCCGCGATGCCGGCGTCGCACTGGTGGTCGGTGCCGGCATGTCGCCCGGGCTCACCGGTCTGCTCGCACGGTGGTCGGCGTCGCAATTGGCCACGTGCGACGAGATCCATGTCGCCATCCACGGCACCGCAGGTCCCTCATGCGCACGTCAACACCACCGTGCGCTCCGCGGGCGATCGCTCGGATTCCACGATGGAACGTGGATCCAACCGCCGGCCGGCTCGGGCCGTGAGCTGTGCTGGTTCCCCGAGCCTGTTGGTCCCTACGACTGCTATCGGGCAGAACTGGCGTCGCCGCTGCTGTTGAGCGATGCCTTCGGTGACGTCGACCGGATCTCGGCTCGTGTCTCGGCGAACCGGCGCGACCGCTTCACGGCATGGTTGCCCATGCTCAGCCCGCCGCATCGCGAGGGCGGTGTCGGAGCCGTACGCGTCGAGGTGCGCGGCACCGACGACTCGGGGGCTCGGGTGACGTCGATCGTCGGCGTGGCCGAACTCGTCGGGACCGCTGCCGCCGCCACGGCCAGTGCGTT
This sequence comes from Ilumatobacteraceae bacterium, assembly GCA_963828415.1. Lineage (GTDB taxonomy): Bacteria > Actinomycetota > Acidimicrobiia > Acidimicrobiales > Ilumatobacteraceae > Sva-07. Next base: position 29,964 of record CAWHEI010000002.1, on the reverse strand, counting down.
CGCCGTCGAAGCGCTCGGTGATCGTCTTCCCGTCGGCGTGAGCCGAGCAGGTGATGCGAGCCTCGACACGACGCGACTCCTGCACACGCTGAGTCAGTTGGGCGTGCGTCTGCAGGAGTTCACTGGGGTCCCCTCGACGCAACGGATCAGGGCGAATCCCTGACGGACATCGTGTCGTCGCCGCCGGGAGCCGGTGCGATCTGCTCGATGCGCGTCGCCAGCCGCTCCACGACCTCGGTGAGGCGGTCGAGGCGGTCGTCGAACGCTTCACCGGTCACCATGTCGGAGATCGTCAGACGAACACTGGCGATCTCGCGGGCGAGGAACTCGGTGTCGGCCTGGGTGCGCTCGGCCACTTCACGGTCGTTCTGCGAGGTCACACGGTCGCGTCGTTCCTGGCGGGACTGGGCCAGCAGGATCAGCGGCGCAGCGTAGGACGCCTGGATCGACAGCACCAGCGTGAGCAGCACCAGCCCGCGGCTCCACGGGTCGAACTGGAACCGCTCGGGCACGACGGTGTTGAACAGGATCCAGACGGTGATGACGACGGTCTGCCAGACGAGGAACCGCGCGGTACCGAGGAAGTTCGCGATCGACTCGGCGAAGCGGCCGAACGTGTCGGAGTCGTACGACACTCCGACACGGCCGGCGGTACGCGGGGTCGTCAGATCTTCCCGGCGCTTCACGTCTCGACCGCCCGCTTGCGCCGGGTGCGCCAGCCGGCGCCCAACATCCGGTCGAGTACGTCGTCGACGGTGACCGCACCGAGCAGGCGGCCGACCTCGTCGGTGACCGCGACGGCGAGCAGGTCGTAGCTGGCGAGGATCTCGGCGACGTCACGATCGGTCGCGTCCGGGGTCAGCGTCGGGTCGTCGGCGACGAGGCGACCAATCGCCATGTTCGGCGGCTCGCGCAGAAGCCGTTGCATGTGCACGACGCCGACCAGCTTCCCTGTCGGTGCCTTGTAGGGCGCCTGCGTGACGAAGACCTGGGTGGCGATGCTGACCACCCAGTCGGGGTCGCGAACCTGCGCGAGCGCTTCGGCGACGGTGGCGTCGGGACCGAGGATGATCACTTCGGGCGTCATCAACCCGCCGGCGGTGCCCTCCTCGTAGGAGAGCAGGCGTCGGATCACCTCGGCGTCGTCGACGTCCATCACGCCGAGCATGCGCTCCTGGTCGGCTGGTGCCATCTCGCCGAGGAGGTCCGCGAGGTCGTCGTACTCCATCTCGTCGAACACACCGACGAGTCGGTCGCGGTCGAGCTGCTCGACGATGCGGACCTGCTCCTCCTCGGGCAGTTCCTCGAGCACGTCGGCGAGGCGCTCGTCGTCCATCGCCTCGGCGAGCTGGCGTCGCTGGTCGATCGGCAACGCCCGCACGACGGCGGCCACTTCGGCGGGGTGGAACTCGCGCAGGCGTGCGGCCTCGGCCTGCATCGCGGTCTGGGCGTCGAACAGGGCAGGGACCTCGTCGAAGTCGACGAGTCGATAGCTGGGACGCCGGCGGAGCGTGGTCTTGCGGGCCAGGCGCACCTTGTCGATCACCCAGTACGTGGACCGCGCGTTCTCCTGGGGGCGCAGGGCGATGTCGCTCACGGTCTCGTCGCCGATCTTGCGGTCGATCAGCTCGCCGCCGATCAGCACCTCGCCCGGTCGTGGCTTGAACGGGTTGAGGTCGACGTCCCAACTGCGCAGGCGGGCGCCGTCACCGTCGAGTTCGGCGATGCGGTTGGCATTGACGAAGATCCGTCGTCGTTGGCTGTTGGCCACGAACCCGACGACACGAGGTGGAATCGCCGACTCGCGACCTTTCCCCGCTCGCCCGGGGATCACGACGATGTCCTCGATCCGCCCGATCGGCGCGCCACCGGCATCGAGCAACGGCAGCCGCATCACCCTGAAGGCGTAGATCAGGTCAGCGGCCATGGCCGCAGGTTACCGAGCCCCTCGGCCGTCGCCGGTGACGTGCATCTGGTCCAAGCAGGCACCAGATGTACGTCAGGCGCTGGCCGCCTCGACTTCGACGAGCGTGTCGGAGTACGCGACGCCGCCACCCCACTCGGTGAGGGTGTCGTTGGTGAGGCTGTTCGCGATGCGACCGTCGGGATGGTGGCGGCTCCACCACCCGAACGGGATCGCGACGACGCCGGCGCGCAGACGCTCGGTGATCTTCACCGGCACCTCGACCGACGCCCGGTCGTTCCACACTCGCGCCAGCGCACCGTCTTCGAGCCCGCGTGCCGCGGCGTCCGCCGCGACGAGTTCGACGAACGGGCCGCCTTCGACCGGGCCGTGCCTGGGAAGGTCGGAGTAACCCGAGTTCAGGAAACGCGTGTGGTGCTTGGGTGTGAGGAGCTGCAAGGGATATCGGTCGAAGAGGTCGGCGTCGCCGCCGGGACCCTCGCGAGGAGCGACGTACACCGGCACGCGGGGCTGACCCATCCGTTCGAGTTGGTCAGAGACGAGGTGGACGCGACCCGACGGCGTGTCGAAGTCGCCGTCGCCGAACGGACGACCGTCGTCGGGGTACGGCGAGCGAATCCAGCCGACACGTTGCAGTTCGTCGAGGTCGATCGTCGGGAGCGCGGCGCGCAGCAGCGTGGTGTCGTCGTCGAACAGTGACGATTCGGTGTATCCCATGGCCCGGCTGAGACGGCGGAAGAGCTCGGTGTTCGAACACGCCTCGCCGGGCGGGTCGATAGCGGCCGCGTTCCAGCCGACCCACAGATGACCCCATGGGAGCACGACGTCGTCGCTCTCGATCTGGGTCGCGGCGGGCAGCACGATGTCGGCGTAGCGGGCGGTGTCGGTGAGGAACTGCTCGTGCACCACGGTGAACAGGTCGTCGCGTTCCATCCCGGCCCGGATCAGCTCCGCTTGCGGCACGGTGACGAGCGGGTTGCAGTTCCAGTTGATCAGCGCGTGCACGCCCGGACCGTCGTTCTCGCCGGCGTGCGGCGACGTGAGGATGTCGCCGAGACGGCTCATGTTCAGCGTGCGGGGTTCGCTGCGGCCGCCGGCACGTTCGAGGTCGGGGCGCATGAAGGCGACGCCGTCGACGAGGGCATCGCTGTACGAGCCGACGCTCTTCGCGATCCCACCGCCGCGCTCGGCCCACGCGCCGGTGAGTGCCGGCAGGCACGCAAGGGTGCGGTAGAACATCGCCCCGTTCTCGTGGTGCTCGGCACCGATCAGACTGCGGATCCCTGCCGGTCGGACGGTTGCGTAGTCGATCGCCAGTTGTTCGATGACCTCGGCGTCGAGACCGGTGGCGGTCGCTGCTCGCCGGGGCGTCCAGTCGGCGACGGCATCTCGAAGTTCGTCGAATCCGGTCGTGTGCTCGGCGATCCAGGCGTCGTTGGTGAGGCCGTCGCGGATGATGACGTGCATCATCGAGAGCATCATGGCGATGTCGGTGCCCGGCAGCGGTTGGATGAACCGATCGCCGCGTGTCTCGTCGATTGCGTCGGCAGTCAGCGTTCGGATCGGGTCGATGACGACGAGGCGCGCACCGCGCTCGCGGGCGGTCTCGATCGTCGGCCAGAGGTGTCGGTTGGTCAGCTTGGTGTTCGTCGCCCACAGGATGATCAGCTGCGAGTGTTCGAGTTCGAGCGCGTCCATGCCGCGACCGGAGCCGTTGGTCATGCGCATGCCGTGGCCGACGGTCGGCCCGCAGATCGCCCGGTCGAGCTTCGAGGCGCCCATGTGGGCGAAGAACCGACCGTTGATGCCCATCATCGACAACAGGCTCTGGTTGCCCGCGTCGCTGAATGGCAGCACGGCCTCGGCGCCGTGGGTCTCGATCACCTCGTGCAGCCGTGCGGCGACTTCGGCGAGGGCGTCGCCCCAGCTGATCTGTTCGAACTCGCCGGATCCCTTCGGCCCGACACGTCGCAGCGGGTGCAGGATCCGGTCGGGGGAGTAGACCCGGTCGAGGAAGCGGTTGACCTTCGGGCAGAGTTCTCCGGCGGAGTACGGGTGGTCGGGGTTGCCGCGCAGCTTCACCGCAACCGGCGACTGCCCGGCAGCGTCGTCGACGGTGACCGTCCAGCCACACGAGTCAGGGCAGTCGTGATGGCAGGTGCCGTTGACGGTGCGCATGTCAGGCCTCGATGATCTCGCGAAGGTGGGGCCACGCCGCTGCGAACCCGAAGTGCAGCGGGAGCTGATCGACGTAGTCGAGCGGGAACCAGTCGACCTCGTCGGTCTCGAAGTTCATCGACGCACCGAATGGCTCGTCGACTTCGACGACGACGGTCGTGTATTTCCAGTCGGTGGCCGGCTCGAACACGTACTGGCCGAGCAGTCGGGGAGCGCTCAGCGGTGGACCGACCTCCTCGGATGCTTCGCGCAGGGCTCCTTCGTAGGGAGTCTCGCCGAGGTCGAGCGCGCCGCCCGCACACGACCAGTTGCCGCCCTCGTGGGCCATCGCCGAGCGCTTCTGCAGCATCACGAGCGGTTCGTCGTGCGCGTCGCGCACCACGAACACCACGCCGGCGGCGCCGTAGACGCCCCATCGCACGTGCCCGTCGCTGCACCGCATGAACCCGTCGCCTGTCCGTCGTTCCAACACGCATCTCACCCTAGAGCCCGCCCTGGTTCCCCACGCCCAGGTCTCCGGGAACCACCGTGGTTCCCGGAGACCCGGGTTCCGGGAACCACGGGAAGGATTGGGGGCGGACGCTGGTTGTCTTGTCTTCGTGAGCAACGCTGAGTCCGACCTGTCCACCGAGACGTTCGATCTGATCATCGTGGGGAGCGGGTCGGGAAACTCGATTCCGTCGTACCTCGACGACTGGAACATCGCCATCGTCGAGCGCGATGTGTTCGGAGGGACCTGTCTGAACCGTGGCTGCATCCCGTCGAAGATGTTCGTCTACCCGGCTGACGTCGCGGTGGCCTCGCAGTCGTCGTCGAAGCTCGGCATCGACACCCAGTTCAACGGTGCCGACTGGTCGGCGATTCGCGACCGGGTGTTCGGCCTGATCGACCCGATCGCGTCGAGCGGGCGTGACTACCGGGCGACCGGAACTCCGAACGTCACGCTGATCGAGGGCACCGCAGCGTTCATCGACGAGCGGACCCTCGACGTGGAAGGCCGCCGCATCACCGCACCGAACATCCTCCTCGCCGCCGGTGCCCGACCCGTCGTGCCGCCGATCGCGGGTCTGATGGAGACCGGGTTCCACACGTCGGACTCGATCATGCGATTGCCGGAGCTCCCGGCGCGGCTCGGCATCATCGGAGGTGGCTTCATCGCGGTCGAGATGGGTCACGTGTTCTCGGGCCTCGGATCGCACGTCACGATCTTCAACCGGTCGAACACGCTGCTGCGCGAGTTCGACCACGACATCTCCAGCACCTTCACCGAGGTGTTCGGCGAGCGAGTCCAACTGATGCTCGGTCACGTGCCCACCAGGGTGGAACGTGTGGCCGACGGCATCAAGATCACCTGCGCGATCGGCGAGACGATCGTCGACGAACTCCTCGTCGCCACCGGTCGCGAACCAAACAGTGATCTGCTCGACGTCGATGCCGCCGGCCTCGAATGCCACCACCACGGCACCGTTGCGGTCGACGACACGATGGCCACCAACGTGCCCGGCATCTGGGCGGTGGGCGACCTCGCCAACAACTACCAGCTCAAGCACCTCGCGAACGCAGAGGCCGCGATCGCGTTCTGGAACATCGCGCACCCCGACAACCTCCGACACCAGAGCTACAAGGCGGTGCCGAGCGCGGTGTTCTCGAATCCGCAGGTGGCCACCGTCGGCTTGACCGAGCAAGAAGCGATCAAGCAGGGGCGATCATTCACCGTTGGCCGTCGCGACTACGGCGGCACGGCGTACGGCTGGGCGATGGCCGACACCTCGGGGTTCGCCAAGGTGCTCGTCGACACCGAGACCGGACTGCTCCTCGGCGCTCACGTGCTCGGTCCGCAGGCGTCGTCGGTCATCCAGCCGCTGATCCAGGCAATGCAGTTCGATCAACGCGCCGAGGACGTCGCCCGCCAGGTGTTCTACATCCATCCGGCGCTCACCGAAGTCATCGAGAACGCCCTCCTCGACGCCCTCGACTGATCGGTAGCATCGCCCGCTGTGGGCGATCCGACAGCGTTGACCACCAACGAGGTCCAAGCGGCCCGAGCTGCGACACCCGGCTGCGGTGACATCGACGGACGCATCATCCATCTCAATCATGCTGGGGCGTCACTGCCACCGCAGGCTGTGCTCGATGCGCAGATCGGCCACCTCCAGGCAGAGGCGACAATGGGTGGCTACGAGGCCGCTGAGGCAGCGCTCGAGCGGCGCGATGCCGTCTACGACTCGATCGGTTCGCTGATCGGAGCGCGCTCGCACGAGATCGCACGGATGGAGCATGCGACCGCCGCGTGGAATGCTGCGTTCTGGTCGGTTCCGATGGAACCCGGCCAGCGGATCGTGGTGCACGACCACGAGTACGGCGCGAACGTGGTTGCCTTCCTCGCCGCGGTCGAACGGCGCGGCGTCGTGATCGATCGTGTGCCGAGCGATGCCACGGGCCAGATCGACGTCGAGGCCGTCGCCGACCGGCTGCGCCGTTTCGACGTTGCGCTCGTGTCGCTGACCCACGTTCCCACCAACGGCGGCCTCGTCAACCCGGCGGCCGAGGTCGGCGCGTTGAGCCGTGCCGCTGGGGTGCCGTTCCTCCTCGACGCGTGCCAGTCGGTCGGGCAGCGCTGCCTCGATGTCCGTGAGATCGGCTGCGACATGCTGTCGGCCACCGGTCGGAAGTATCTGCGTGGGCCGCGTGGGACGGGATTCCTCTACGTCAGCGACTCGATGGTGGACCGGCTCGTCCCGAGCCAGCCGGACCACCACGGAGCGGACCTGTTGGCCGGTGACCGCTTCGAGTGGCGACCCGGTGCCCGTCGTTTCGAACACTGGGAGCACAACGTGGCGGGGTGGTTGGGCCTGGGTGCGGCGGTCGACACCGCGCTGCGCTGGGGGATCGATCGCATCGAGGCGACGGTCACCGAGCGCGCCGAGCAGTTGCGAGCACTGCTGGCCACCGTGGGTTTCACCATCTACGACGAGGGAACCGACCGGTGTGGCATCGTCACCAGCGCGAGCGACATCAGATCGTCGACGGAGCTGCAGCGCGTGCTCACAGGCTGCCGGATCAACACGAGTTGCACCCACGACGAATCGTCACGGTGGGACGTCGAACGGCGCCACCTCCCAGTGCTGTTGCGGACATCGGTTCACTACACGACCACTGCTGACGAACTGGCGGAAACCGTCGACGTGTTGCGCGACGCGATCTCCGATCGCTGACGTTCGACGCTCGCTGCGGGCTTACGCTGGGGGCCATGGCAGTCCCCACCAAGAACTGGGCCGGCAACCAGCGTTGTCTTCCCGCGCAGGTCCACGAACCCCGCTTCACCGACGAGGTGGCCGCGGTCGTGCGGATGGCGGCGGCCGCAGGCGAACGAGTCAAGGTGATCGGCGGGGCGCACTCGTTCACCGACACCGCGATGACGGACGGGCACCTGCTGTCGCTCGACGCAATGAACCAGGTGCTCTCCGTCGACGGCAATGACGTCACCGTGCAGGCCGGGATCCGACTACGCGATCTCAACGATCGACTGGCGGCGCTCGGCCTCGCACTGCCGAATCTCGGCGACATCAATGTGCAGTCGATCGCCGGCGCCACGTCGACGGCCACGCACGGCACCGGCGTGGAGTTTGCAAACCTGGCGACCAACATCGTCGGGCTCGAGATCGTGACCGGCGACGGAACGGTGTTGCGCGCCGACGAGCACACGGAGACCGAACTCCTCCGCGTCGCCCGCGTCGGCCTCGGCGCCTTGGGCATCCTCACCGAGGTGACGCTGCGATGCGTTCCGGCGTTCAACCTTCACGCCGTCGAGAGCGTCGAGAAACTCACCGATGTCCTGGCCGACTTCGGCAACGTGATGAGGTCAACCGATCACGTCGAGTTCTTCCTGATGCCTGGTGCGCGACGTTGCCAGGTCAAGCGCAACACACGCACCGACGAAGCTGCTCGCCCGCAATCGAAGGCGGGGTACGTACGCGACAAGTGGATCGGCGAGAACCTCGCATTCGGCACGGTGTGCCGGGTGGGTCGCAGGTTCCCGTCGCTGGCACCGAAGGTGGCCAAGCTGGTGATGTCGGCGGCCGCCGAGCGAGACGTCGTCGATCGCAGCGACCGGGTGTTCTGCAGCCCTCGCCACGTGCACTTCGTCGAGATGGAGTACGGAATCCCGTTCGACGCCGTGCCCGACGCCATCGGTCGCATCATGGATCTCACGTCGCGTCTGCCGTTCCCTCCGATGTTCCCGATCGAGGTGCGCTCGTCGAAGGGTGACGACATCCCGCTGTCGACCGCCAACGGACGTGACTCGGGATGGATCGCGGTGCACCAGTACGTCGGCGTGCCCTACGAGGCCTACTTCCAGGGCGTCGAGCAGATCATGAACGACTACAACGGCCGACCGCACTGGGGCAAGATGCACTTCCAGAACCAGATGACGCTCGCCCATCGCTACCCAGAGTGGGACACGTTCCAGACGTGGCGTCACAAGCTCGATCCCACGGGCACGTTTCGCAACGCCTACACCGATCGGGTCCTCGGCGCTCCCTGACGGTCCTCCCGGTCAGAACGTCAGAGGCACGGCCCGACGTCGACCGGAGCGATCAGGGCTCGCCGCGTCGACGTCTCGAGGAGGCCGGAAGGTAGATCGACGGTCCACGCCTGATCGCTGGTGGCCGTGCTCCGACTCCACACGATGCCGACCCCGCCATCCGGGAGATGCACCATCGCCCCGGAATCACCTGGCTCGATGGCGATCGCAACGCGGAGCCCCGACCGCTCCACTTCGTCGTCGAGCGAGATGTCGGTGGTGCGGATCGTGACGTGTTGCACGATGTCGACCTCGACCAACTCGACCGAACCGTCCGCGGCGACGAGTCCGACCAGCCCCACGTCGCCAGCGCGTGCTGGTTCGGCGCGCAGTGGGGTAGGCGGCCCCGCGTCGGCGACCGGTCGGAGCGCAGCAACGTCGAGGTCGGGGTCGAAGAACACCACGTCGGCGTCGATCGTTCCACCTGAACGATCGACCACCTCGACGCGTTCTGACCCGGCAACGACGTGGGCGGCGGTCACGATCAGCCCGTCGGGGACGGTCGTGCCCGTGCCCAGTTCGGTTCTCGGTCCGCAACCGTCCGCACGAACACGCACGGTCGCCGCCTCGATCGCGTCGCGGTCGACGCTCGTCTCCGAGTTGCAGGACGTCGTGGCGACGAGGAGCGAGACCGCGATCAGCGCCGCCCGGGGTGAGCCGGGGTTCACGACAAGTCGACGAACTCGTGGCTCATCCAGATCGAGTCGTCGGTGCTGAATCCGTGGCGCGTGTAGAACCCTCGGACCCGGTCGTTGTGGGCCTCGGTCTCGAGGAAGATGCGCGCCAGCCCGCGCCGACGCCCGTCGGCCAGCAGATGATCGACCAGCAACGAGCCCACACCCGTGTTGCGTTCGGTGACGAAGATCTCGTCGAGCACGGCCTCAGCGCCGCCGGCCTCGATCGACCATCCCCAGGTCAGCACGGCGTAGCCGCGTGGAGCGTCGACGATCCAGACCACCCCATGAGTGTCGTCGGCAAGCAGAGGGGTGAAGGCTGCACCGGCACGGCGGTCGTCGAACGGATGACCGTCGAGCACACAGAATGCACGGTGCAACTCGACGAGCATGTCGAGGTCGCCCGCTCCGGCGCGCCGGATGTCGGTCACCCCGAACTCGCTGTCCGGTCGGAGATCGTCCGTGCGACGGCGCCGTAACGTTCGAAGCGCTCCGGCGTGTCGAAGGCCGGGTTGTAGAACACCAACCGGTCGACGACGCCGGCGTACTTGTCGATCAGCGCGTCGGCCAGGCCGTCCCAGCTCGCTTCGGTGCAGAACACCGAGAGATGGTCGTCGGTGATCTCGGCCGCCATCGCCGCCATGTCGCCCGCCTTCTGCTTGGCCCGGATGCGCTCGGTGGTGCCCTCGAACCCGGCCTCGTCCCAGATGAACGCATAGTTCGGCGTCGACCCGTAGAACGACAGCGACGCTCGAGCGATGTCGCGCGCCCGAGCGATCTCGGCGTCGGTGTCGCCGACGATCGTGGTGACCGGCACGATCACGCCGACGTCGCTCGGGACGCGTCCGGCGGCGACAGCGCCCTCCGCGACCGCGGGCACGACGTGGCGTGCGAGGTAGCCGGGCTCACCGATCGGATGCACATGGACACCGTCGGCCACCTCGCCGGCCATGCGCAGCATCCACGGGTTGACGGCGGCGATGTCGACCTTGGGGTCGGGTGGGTCGATCGGTCCGGGGCTCCACTGGCGGTTGATGAAGTCGAGGTCGTAGAACTCGCCGTGGTGATCGAGTGACTCACCCCGGAAGGCAGCGAAGCACGCCTTGACCGCACGGACGTAGTCGCGCAACCGGGGGCCGGGTCGTTCGAACTCCATCCCGTAGCGCCGCACCACGTGGGTTCGCACCTGGGTGCCGAGGCCCAATCGGAAGTGACCGCCCGTGAGTTCCTGAAGTTCCCACGCCACCTGCGCCGTGATCATCGGACTGCGAGGAAACGCAACGGCGACGCCGGTCGACATCTCGAGTTCTGGCGCCGCGAGCGCGGCCGCGGTGACCGCCGGGTAGGCGGTGCGGCCACCCTCGGTGAACAACATGCCGTCGAAGCCGGCCTGACTGGTTCGCTGCGCCACCGGCCCCATCTCCGACAGCGCCCTCGGGAATGTCATCACGTCGACACGCATCCATCCGACCGTAATCTCGGCGGCCGTGCACGAACTTCACCGCATCCTGCTCGCCGCCGCGGACGGACGCTTCCCGGACGTCGATGGCGGTGTCGTCGTGATGACGCCGATGGCCGATGATCACCACGCAGTGGTCGAGTTCACCGGCCACTCCATCGTGTTGACCGATCGGGATCCGGTCGAGGTGCTCGAGCGGGGCGTCGACGGGTTCGGGGGAGCCTCACAACCGGATGTCCTGCGATGGCTTGCCGGGCCACGCGGCTGGATCGGATCGCACGACGCCGTCCTGGTGGCCGGTGGGGCCGGTGGTCGGGCCGGCGGAGGGTCCTTGCCCGAACGTGATGATCTCGATGACCATCCGCGCGTCGTCCGGTCGCGCGAGCACCGCCGCGGGGTGCGCGTGCACGGCGACGACACCGGTCTGGTGACGATCGGACGCGGTCTGGTCGATCGACTGGAGGTCGCCGTCGAGGTGTTCGGCGGCGCTCCTGAGGGCACCGGGCGGCGACTGATCCGAGCGGCGCTGGCACTGATTCCGGTCGGCGACGTCGTGTTCGCGCAGGTGGCTCCCGGCAATGCAGCGTCGCTCCGAGCGTTCCTGAGCTGTGGTTTCACGCCGATCGGCGCCGAAACGCTCCTGCGCTCGACGAAGTAGTGGCAGTTGGACTGCTCGCGAGCGACACAGAATTGGAACACGGCTGATGTACGAGCCGTCACCGACTCGCGCTAGACCCTTGGTCCGACGTCGAACACCGTCGTCGAATCCGAGCAGTTGGGCCGGAATTCCCCGAGTTCATACGAGGCGGCATGAACCACGACATCATCATCCGCAACGGCACCGTCGTCGACGGCACCGGCGCGCCGAGTCGTCTCGCTGACATCGGGATCGCCGGTGATCGGATTGCCGAGATCGTCGACGCGGCCGAGGGCGGCATCACCGCCAAGGGCCGCCGCGAAATCGATGCGACCGACCGACTCGTGACCCCCGGCTTCGTCGACATCCACACGCACCTCGATGCTCAGCTCGCGTGGGATCCCATCGCGACGTCGAGCTGCTGGCACGGTGTCACCAGCGTGGTGATGGGCAACTGCGGCGTGACGTTCGCTCCATGCCGTCCCGCCGACCGTGAGACGTTGGCCGAGATGATGGAGAGCGTCGAGGACATTCCGGCCGCGGCCATCCTCGATGGGCTGGCGTGGGACTGGGAGACCTACGGCGAGTACTACGACTCGATCGACCGGCTGCCGAAGGGTCCCAACACGGGAGGACTCGTCGGCCACTCGGCGTTGCGCACCTACGTGATGGGTGAGCGCGGACTCGATGAGGACCCGGCAACCGGCGAGGACGTCGTGGCGATGGCTCGCCTGGTCGACGAGGCCATGGCTGCCGGCGCGCTCGGCGTGTCGACCAGCCGCACCTTCATGCACAAGGTGCCCGACGGCCGACCGGTCCCCGGCACCTACGCCGCCGCCGACGAACTCCTGGCGTTCGCCGAAGTGCTCCGCGAGCACGGCGCCGGAGTGTTCGAGGGTGCGATGCGCCTCGGCGAGCGCGACAACGACGCGTATGACAAGTCGCGCGCCGAGGTCGCCCTGATGGGCGAGATCAGTCGGCGCAGCGGCCGCCCGGTGAGTTTCGGCTTGACGCAGAGCAATCGTCGTCCGGACCTGTACGAGCGGGTGATCGAGTTCGTGAAGGCCGAGAACGCTGCGGGCGCCAATGTGCGTCCGCAGACGACCGCCCGCGGCGTCGGCATCCTGTTCGGACTCGAATCGCGCACGCCGTTCGATCGAGCGCCGTCGTGGAAGGAACTCCGAGGCGCGGTCAACGGCCGCAAGCTGCAGATGGTTCGCGACTCGACGTTCCGCCAGACGCTGATCTCCGAGGCCGATGTGCACGGCACGCCGCTCGACCTCGCCGAGGTGTTCGTGCTGCCGGCCGACGCTGCTCGTTACGACTGCGATCCCGCGTCGTCGCTGGCGGCGATCGCCATCGAACGCGGCGTCAGCCCGGCCGCCGCGTTCATCGAACTCGTCCTCGAGACCGATGGCGCGCTGGTCGCGAGCATGCCGTTCCTCAATCAGGACCTCGGCGCCGTCGAGGCGATGCTCGATGATCCGCTGGTGACCCTCGGTCTCGCCGACGCCGGCGCTCATGTCGGCCAGATCATGGATGCGAGCCAGCCGACCTTCCTGCTCACCTACTGGGTGCGTGAACGCCAACGCTGGGCGATCGAGGAGGCGGTGCGGCGTCTCACCTCCGACACCGCTGACCTGTTCGGCATCCGCAATCGCGGCCGCCTTGCCGTCGGGTCATTCGCCGATGTCAACGTGATCGACTTCGAGGGTCTGCACCTGCCGGTCCCCGAGTACGTCAACGACTTCCCGAACGGCGCCGGCCGCTACGTGCAGGGCTCGAGCGGCTACGACTACACGCTGGTCAACGGTCACGTGTTCATGGACCACGGCGAACACACCGGCGTTCTGGCCGGCCGAATGCTCCGGTCGAACTAACGAGTCCGGCGGCGGAGCTCGACGTAGACCTCATCGCCGGCGAGTGCCGCCAGCGAGTCGGCCATCGAGTCGACCACCTGCTCGGCGCCGCAGTACGCCTCGCCGCCTTCGGCACGTTCGGTGCAGCACCACGCCATCGTGCGTCCGTGATTCCCCCAGTCAGCGCGGGTCCAGCGGCGCACCGTGGCGATCTCGGTGTCGGCGTCGATCTCCTGCCAGTCGACGCGCAGTGGCAGCTGCCAACACACCGACGGCTTCCACTCCGTCGGCGACTCGTCGGAGGCGAGCGCGGCGATGTGCAACGCGCACCCCTCACCGCCGGTGAATCCGGGGCGATTGAGGAAGATGCAGGCCCCCTCAACGACTCGGGTGTGCGTGCGTGCGGCATCACCGAAGATGCCGTTCGCCTCGCCGTCGAGGTCAGGATCCGGCACTGCCGTGGCAACATCGTGGAACTGGAACTGCTCCGGTGCCAGCATCGATGCGTACGCCGACACGTTCATCGCCTCGGCCTCACCGGCGGGCCCATCGCCGAAGTGGGCACCCAGCGAACAGCACCCCTGGTTCAGTTCGGTGGCGTCGCGGTCCAGGATTCCCTTGCAACCGCGGCCGAACAGGCATGTCCAGTTCGACTCGAGGAACTCGCGCTCGAACCGCCAGACCGTGCCGGGTCGAACGATCTCGACGTATGCGTCGGTGTTCACCTCCTCGTCGGTCATGACTGCGTGAAGTGCACGGTTCGCCCGCGTGGTCCGAGGTCGATCGGCTCGCCCACGGGTGAGTCGCCCAGGCCGGTGCCATCCAGGAACACCCGTCCGTCGCGCTCGACGGCCACCGCCGTGCCATCGAGCGCCAGCGCCAGCGCGGCCTCGCCGGTCTGGATCTGCTGCACCCCGGCGCTGCTCATCAGGTCGTACCCGAGTTGGGTTGACGCGGCGACGATGCAGCCCGATGCCTCGGAGAGCAACGGTTCGACGCCGCTCGCCTCGACGAGCACGGATCCATCGCTCGCGTCGACGACGGCGATCTGCGTCTCGGCGGACGCTCCCTCGCTGATCGTCGCAAGGCATGTCGATCCGGTCAGCGATCCGTCGCCAGCGGGGCGCTGTGCATCGAAGCTGGCGATCGTCACTCCGTCGCCGCCGACGATGGCGGTACCGGTCGCACCGGTCACGATCAATCGGTCGCCTGTCGTCGACACGGTGCCCGACTCGATCGTGCCGATGTCGAGCTGGCTCACATCGGAGATCTCGCCGCTCGACGGCGACATGGTCACCACGGCGCCGTCGACGGTGACCAGCACCACACCGGCCTCGGCGATCATGCCGGCGCGCACCGAAGAGGTGCGGCCCGTGGTGACCGGTTCACCGGCATGGTCGAACACGTTGACCGTGGCATCGGTGCCGATGTTCTGGGCGGTGACGACGATGTCCGCGTCGACGGCGAGCGCGAGACCAGGGAAGAACGACGGCTCGTCACGATCGAACGAGAGGAGCACGCTCTGGAAGTTGCCCGAATCGGTCACGAGCACGTCGCGCCCCGACGCCGACGACCGAGCGCTCGCGAATTCATAACGGGCGCCGACGACCGGAGCGAACGTATCGGTGTCGATCGTGTCGCCGCTGGGTCCGTGCACGATCACGGCTCGGCGTCCGTCGGATCCGGGGGCGAGCAGGGTGAGCGCGCTGCCGGCGGGTCTGACGATCGACTCCGCGCCGAGGTCGAACTCGTCGATGGACTCGCTGTCGATCGTGACGACGGCGACGTCGGTGGGTCCCGCGATGACGAGCGTCGAGTCGACGACGGCCGAGGCGGACGGGGTGCGCACGCCGGATTCGATGCGGGCCACTTCCTCGCCGCTCTCGTCGTCGACGATGACGCGCCCCGTGCGGCTGTCGACCAACACGATGCGGTTCCAGTCGGTGCTGATCGCACCCGATGTGGTGTCGGTGGATCCCGACCCGATCAGTTGGCCGACGACGATCGAGGCGGTGGCGAGTACGGCGACCACACCGCCGACGACGACGGCTCGTCGGAACAGGTAGTTGGGACCTCGGCGTGTTGCCGGGGACGTGGCGGACGGATCGTCGGAGTCGTGTGACGCTCGGGGCGGCGACTCGTGATCGGCGTCGACACCGTCCTCGTCGTCGAAGAGGGGCGGTCCGGACGGCATCGATCAGGATCGTAGGCGTACTAGCGTCGGCACGCATGGAGTTCTGCTGCCCCCGCTGCAACGGCGACGTGATCGAGGAGTTCTACGGTCCGTGCCAGGTGTGCCGCACGCAGCTGCGCGATGCCTTCCGGTCCGAGGGTCGCGTCGTCGAACTCGCCGAGTACGAACCGAAGATGAACGTCACCCCGAACGCCGTCGCCCTCAAGGACGACTGACCCACGCGCTCCCGCCAACCACCACGTTTGCGTGATGTTCCGGGTGGTCCGGGTCACCCGGAATGCAGCACAAACGGGGATGGCGTGGCGGCGAGGGTTGAAGGTGGCGGGGTGTCAGTCGACGGAGGTGGGCAGGCCGCCGCCGGGGCGGAACTCCGACTGTTGCTCCTTCTTCGCCGCTGCTGCTTGGGCGGCCTGCTCCATCGTGGTCTGCAGGGCGGCGGCGGCCTTGTCGTTGGCGAGGATCTTGCTGACCACGGCTTGGGAAGCGCCGGCCATCAGCTCGGCCTGGTGGCGGTTGAGGTATTCCTGCGACTCGCGCAGCCCGACGATGTGGCCGTTCAGCTCGGGGATCACGTAGCGAGCCACGAGCTCCCACGACCGCAGCGTCGCCTCGCGGTTCGCCCAGTCGTGGGCGAACCCGAGCACGACACCGAAGCCACCGGTGATCTCCTGCAGATGACGGATCGCTGCCACGAGGTCGTCGGGGGTTCCGATCACGCCCGCTCCCGACCCGGGGCTTCCATCGCCGACGGTCTGTTCGAGCAGTTCCCACTTGTCGTCGACGTGGGTGGCGTTCGGTCGACCGAGCGTCCACACGTTGTACTCGTTGTGCCAACGATGCAGCCCGTCGACGGCTTCGTTGCGGGCCTGCTCGCGTGATTCGGCGATGTGGAAGGCGAGCATGACCCGCCAGTTCTTGCGGTCGACGACCTGGCCGTGTTCGGCCGCTGCGTCCTCGGCGAAGCTCCACTGGGTGGGCAGCGCCTGGATCCCGGCGGTCGAGTTCGAGGCGATCGACAGCACGCCCATGCCGTACTTGCCGGCCAGCGTCATGCCCGACGGCGAGATCGACGACGCCGTCACCATCGGCAGCTCCTCCTGGAGTGGGAGGAGCTGCAGGCGAGCATCGTTGAGTTTGAACCACTCGCACTCGTAGCTGAAGCGGTCGTCGCCGCGCAGCAGGCGGGTGATCACCGACAGCGCTTCGTCCTGACGGTCGCGCTGCACCATCGGGTCGATCATCAGAGTGCGTGCGTCGGAGGCCAGCGCCCCGGGACCGGATCCGAACATCGCCCGACCCCGGCTCATGTGGTCGAGCTGCACGATGCGCTGAGCCACGTTGAACGGGTGGTGGTACGGAAGGCTCGTCACCCCGGTGCCCAGCATGATGTTGTGGGTTCGCTGGGCCGCGCCGGCGAGGAACATCTCCGGCGACGCGATCATCTCCCAACCGGACGAGTGGTGCTCGCCGCACCAGAACTCGTCGAAGCCGAGCCGATCGAGGTGTTCGGCGAAGTCGATGTCGCGCTGGAACTGCAGCGTCGGGTGTTCACCGGTCGGATGGTGGGGGGCGAGGAACGTTCCGAAACGCAAGCGGGCCATGCGGCGATGGTAGGGAGCATCGAAATCTCGGCCGCTACCGGACACCCGACATGCAACGATCTCGACATGACCGAGGTCGAACTCCGTCCCCCCGTCGACGATGATGTCGAGGCGATCTCGCGGGTCGTCGACGCCCAGGACACGGCGTGGTGGGGCGAACCCGATGGTGACGTCGATGACGTTCGTGCGGAACTCGATCGGGTCCAGCGGGCGATGGGTTCACTCGAGCTCGGCGCCCGAGTCGCAGTGGTCGACGGCATGGTGGTGGGCGCCGCGATGGCTGTAGGTCATGGTCACACCAGCGTCGCCATCAACGCGCCCGTGGGCGACGCGTCGGCCGTTCGGCGAGCGCTGTTCGACTGGCTCACCGAACTGGGTGACGACATCCAGGTCGAGTCGCCGGCTCAGGACGCCGAGCGGATGGCCGATCTCGACGCGCTCGGGTTTGCGCCCAGCCGGTCGAGCTTCGAGCTCGAACGGCCCGGCGACACCGCCGACCTGTCGGAGCCGACATGGCCCGATGGGATCGTGCCGGTGCCGTTCCGGCTCGGAGTCGACGACGAGGAACTTCACGCAATGCTGTACGACTTCTGGACCGACGTGCCGGGCCACACCGATCGTCCGATCGACGAATGGCGGTCATCGATCCTCGCCGGAACCTGGTTCGACGCGGATCTCGTGGTGGTCGCCCGCGGTGATGGCGGAAGCGGACCGATCGTCGGGAGTGTTCTCGGGCGAACCTTCACCGGCGCCGTTGGCTGGGTGTCACAGCTCGGCGTGGCTCCGTC
This sequence comes from Ilumatobacteraceae bacterium, assembly GCA_963828415.1. Taxonomy (GTDB): domain Bacteria; phylum Actinomycetota; class Acidimicrobiia; order Acidimicrobiales; family Ilumatobacteraceae; genus Sva-07. The sequence goes on along the minus strand of CAWHEI010000002.1, from coordinate 12,065 downwards.
GGCTCGAGGCCGCGGCCTCGGCCGGGCGGTGCTGATCGAGTCGTGTCGGCGCCTCGGCGCGAAGGAGCCAAGGATCATCGGCCTCGGTGTCGAGGCCGAGAACGCGAATGCGCTCGGCCTGTACCGCAGTGTCGGCTTCGAGATCAGCCGGGAATGGATCCACTGTTCACGAACCTGACCGCGTCGGGCGACCTGGCGGTATCGTGGAGCGGTTCCTTTCGGGGAACATCCCTTCGGGGACGTAGCTCAGTTGGCTAGAGCACCTGCTTTGCAAGCAGGGGGTCGTGGGTTCGATTCCCATCGTCTCCACCGACAAAGCCCCTGGTAGCAGAGCTGCCGGGGGCTTTCTCGTTGCAAGATGAGGTGCGGCGTGCCAGTATCGTGCCAGTAGCAGCGGGCAAGAAGGGTCTCGTAGATGGCACAGCGGCGAGGTTTCGGGTCGGTTCGCAAGCTTCCGTCGGGGCGCTGGCAAGCGCGCTTCTCCCACCCGCGAACCGGGAAGATCCAGTCGGCCCCGACCACGTTCGCCACCAAGGCCGATGCTGGCCGGTGGCTCGCGATGATGGAGACCGACCTCGGGCGAGGTGACGCGCTCGATCTCGATCGAGGCAAGATTGCGTTCGGCGTATACGGGAAGGCATGGCTCGACTCGAGAGGAGATCTCCGTCCCAAGACGATGGAGTTGTACCGGTACCTGTTCCGCCAGTATCTCGATCCACTGCTCGGCAACCGACAGATCGGCAGGATCGACTCGGAGAGCATCCGCAGTTGGTACGGCGTGGTCAGCGCTGGCTCCCAGAGTGGAGTGACGACAGCGAAGGCGTACCGGTTGCTCCGCCAGATACTCGAAGCTGCCGTCGACGACCGCGTGCTTCGTTCGAATCCGTGCAACCTCAAGGGGGCCGCGGTCGAACACAGCGAGGAACGGCCGTTGCTGTCGATGGACGACGTGATCGCACTCGCCGACGCGATCAAGCCGCGCTACCGACTGATGGTTCTCCTCGCCGGCCTCGTCGGGTTGCGTCGCGGTGAGTGCCTCGCGTTGCGCGTGAATGATGTCGTCGAACGTGATGGACGGTCGACGATCACGGTGAGTTCGTCGATCGTGTTCGTGGGTGGGCAGCCCCGACGCGAGCTGCCGAAGACCGACGCCGGGACGAGGCGACTCGCGCTTCCATCGGTTGTCGGCAAGGAAGTCGAACGCCACATCGCCGAGTTCGAATTGAGCGGCGACGACCTGCTCTTCGCAGACGAGCGGACGGCAACGACGCCGACGATCACGGTCTGGCGGCGGGTGTGGACCAACGCACGCCGCGATGCCGGCGTCGACTGCACATTCCATGATCTTCGACACCACGCAGGAACGCTCACAGCAAGCGCGGGCGCCAGCATCCGCGAGTCGATGGCCAGGCTCGGTCACGCATCGCCGCGAGCGGCGCTGCGGTACCAGCATGCAGCCGAACAGCGTGACGTGGAAGTCGCATCGTCTATCGATCGACTGATCCCTGGGAGCGGTTGAACGTCCGCTTGGGAAGCGGATTTCTTGCCTTTGAAATTCATCCGCGATGGCCTCCGGCCGTGGCCGAAGGAAACGCCGACAAGTCAGTCCATCGGCTCGACCTTGGCCTCGATGAAGGCGACCTCCTCGTCGTCGAGTCCGTACTTGGCGTACAGCTGCTGATCGATCGCCGGGGTCGACCTTGTCCAGTCGATGTCTGACTCCGACGTGAAGTCCTGCGCCGGGACGAACCGCCACGTTGAGCGAGGGTTGTGCTGTGTCACTTTCAAGACATAGAGCATTGCCCGCGCGAACTTTGTCTTGACGTACGAGAAGCAGGCCTGCGCTTCGGCCTGTGTGTCGAACGCGCCGATGGTCAGAAACGTCTGGGTTACGGCAACTCCAGGCTCAACGACCTCCGGGGCCGCCATCCACCCGAGCTTGTTGCTTTCGTTTGCTGCCGGGAGCGCGACCTTGTATTTGTGAAAGCTCTCCGGGCCGGTGATGTACTCGCCACGAATCCATCGGCGGTATCGCTTGTTCTTGATCACACCTAGTGCCTGAACGTACTCGTGATCGTCGGCAGGTCGGGTCTCGTAGAAGAGAAAGGAGAACTGCTCAAACGCGTTCGTGTTGACCAGGGCAGCGTTGCCCTCCGGGCGCAGCTTGAGTGCTTCGGGGTGGTCCTCGTACAACTTGTCTGTGTAGCGGTATGAGCGTGAACTCGTGATGCCCAGAGTTTCGATAAAGGTCGTTCCTGACTCTCGCACCTTGTGCAGGATCGAGTTAAGTTCGTCGTACGCCGTGAACGTCTCGATGGGTGCACCAGCGCGGTCCGCGTCCCGGTACGTCACAGCGATCCCAGCGCGGATCTTGGTGCCGGGAAACAGTTCCGAGCTGTCTCGGAGGTAGATCGGAACAGTGAGATGTGGATCGGCGAGCATTTTCTCATTCCACGACTTCGGCGTGAAACCTGCGTTGAATAGGAAGCGCGCTGGGGTGACTAGGACTGCCTTCGTCCCGACCTCGTAGGCCGCGTCCATGAACAGGTGATAGACGGGGGTGTCGCGGGTGCCCTCGCCTTGGGCCTCTACCTGGTAGGGAGGGTTGCCGATGACGACGTCGAATTTTCTGGTCACGTCATACCTCGGCTCCCAGCATCTCAGCGATGGTCTTGTCGCGTTCTTCGGGGGTCATTTCGGCTAAATTGCCGACCCGGAAGTGACCCGAGCCTTCAATCCACGCTTTGCGTTCCGCGACGCCGCCGGAGACGGCCTCGATGGTGATGCGGTGAAGGATCTCGTTGTGGCTCATCTCAAAGACCTGATGGGTCAGGATATGCCGCAGCCGCTCGTCGCCGTTCCGGATCTCATTGGCCAGTCCGTTGTCGAGTCGACGCACGAGTTCCATGATGAACAGCCCAGCAGTTGAGAATGGGTCGACGAAGGTCTTTGTCCGATCGGTGAAGATGCCCGGGTTCTCAGCCTCCAGCGTGTCGATCATCAGCTTCACGACCTTTTGCGGCGTGAAGACCAGAGAAGTCTTCTGCTGAGGTATGTAGGCAAAGATGTTTTCCGTTTGCGCGTCGTCAAAGTAGTCGGCGAGCGACTCTTTTTTGTCCAGGAACTCCTGAACGGACTGGTTGAACACCGCCTCGTCAAAGAGGCCCGGAATCTTCGTCACGGTGCCGTCCTCCTCGGTGATCTCTTGGCCATCGCGCAGTAGTCGGAACTCGACTTCGGTGATTCCGGTGATCTCCTCGAACACGTCGTCGGGGGTGTAGTCGTCGAAGTTCGACAAGCGAATGCCGCGGTCGCCGTAGGCCATCAGGAACATCGGGATCGTGCGGGCGAAGCCGCGCAGATGCGAGCGGGCGTCGTCCATCGTCTGGTTCGCTCGTTTCTGCTCCTTCTTGGTCTCCTCGCGGATGACCGTCTCGGGGACGATTGAGTCCATGGTCGCCTCAACGATGCCCAGGACTGTTGTCTTGAGAGCCTCGTCCTGTTCGGCCTTCTTGGCTTGGACGGCATCGGCGTCGGCCTCCGTGGCGGCGCTCTTCAGCTCGTCCTCGAGATGCTTGCTAGCAATGCTGTGCTCAATGTACGCGCGCTCGACCTGGTCCTTCACAGACTGCTCGGTGCGCTTCATGTCGCGCTCGACCTGCTTGGCTGTAAGCCCGTACTCCTCCTTCAGTTCATCGCGTTTGGCGCGACTCTGGTCGGTCACCGCTTTCGCGATCTGCCTCGCCGCGGTGTGCGCTGGGGCATCTGGCTCGGGCGTCGGAATGGCCTCGACGCTCCAGGCGGGCTTGCCGAGCTCGGAGACCTTGGGGTTGATCACGGTCTCCATATCGACTTGGACGTTGCCGTCCTGATCCGTGACGGGTGGAGGATGCGGAACGTCGATCGGCTCTCCGGCCTTGACCTTGCCCTGCTTGGCAATGGGCAGCTTCTCCAGGATGTCCTTGACGTGCTCGGAGTACCGGAAGATGCCGGCGACGTTGGCGAACAGCAGGTTCGATAGGAAGCCGCGACGCACGACCTCTCGAGCCTTGAAGACCTGCGGGAACGTCAGCACCTGGGAAGCGTCGAGCTCGATCATCCGGCCCTCGGCGTCCTCGCCCAGGACCGGGAAGAAGTTCAGAAGCGTGCGGATATTGTTCTGCCGCACCCCCTGGTCGCCCGACGGGTTTGGGTGCAGGTTGTTGGCGAAAGCGTCGAAGATCGCCAAAGTCCGCTCCGGCGCGAAGTCAAAAATGTACGCGTTCTGCTTCTGGAAGACGGCCCCGTTGCGCTCGAACGTACAGGGGTTCTGCGCCCGGAACGCCGCCTGCATGTACTGGGCGGGGGAGGACATGTTCGTCAGCATGATGACCGCGGTCCACTCGGGCACCGTGACGCCGGTGGTGAGCTGTCCGACCGACAGGGTGATGGTCTTGCCGTCGGAGTCCTCGGCCTCTGCGATGGCGGCGCGCACTTTGTCGAGGGACTTGCCGAGAGCGACCGTGTCGGTGGCGTCGTCAGTCTTCCCATCGCCCGCGGCGAGAATGACCGTGTAGTCCTTGAACACGTCGTGCTTCCTGAGGAGCTTCTCGAGCGCCTTGGCGGAGGCGACGCGGTTGAGTAGCCAAAAGGAGTGGCGGATCTCGTCACGTAGCTCAGCCGTGGAGAACGGGTACTTCTCGTTGGTCGCCAGGCAGTCGAGAAACTTGATGATCTCGTCCTCGTGCTCGAAGAAGCCGTTGTCCTTGGTCGCGAAGAACTCGTTGAGGTCGAACGTGTAGTCGATGTTCGCCTCGTCCTCATCGATGGCGACGCCCTCAGCTAGATGGTCGGTGATCATCCGCGAGACCTGGTACGTCAGAAGGTTGAGCGTCGGCAACGCGGCGTACGGGTTCTCCTCGCCTTCCCCTTCCCAGCTCTGACGGGCGTTCTGCTCCTGCTCATAGGTCCAGTTGAAGATCTGGTCGTCGCCGAACTTGCCCGACGCAAGAGCCTTGAACGGGGTGCCCGACAGGTGAAGCGTCCATGTGCGGTTGATCTGGTCGAGCGCAACGTCGGTCTTGGTGGTGTCGATCCCCTCGTGGGCCTCGTCGATCACCAGGAGGTCCCAGTTGAGGTGCGCAACGTGTTCGAGCTTGTCGTACGAGCCGCCGAAGTACACCGAGCCCTTGAGGTCCTGCAAGGACAGGAACTCCACGACCCGCAGATCTTCGTCCGGGTGGTTGAGGGAGAGGGCGCGCCACTGCTCGCGGGTCATGGGGCTGCGACTGTCCAGCGAGGGCGACTCCGAGACAAAGCGGAACACCGTCTGGTGGCCAATGAAGCGCGTGAAGTCGTCGAACCAGGAGTTCGCGATCGCCGGACGGTTGGTGACGATCAGAACCTTCCTGACGTCCAGGGCTCGCATCAGATCGTACGTCGTCAGCGTCTTACCGAACCGCGGTTTGGCGTTCCAGAGAACCTCGACTTCCCCCGCAGCGAAGGCCGCCAGGGCCTGGTCGACGGCCGCCTGCTGCTCGGGGCGCAGAACGTAGTCGTCCTCGCCCCCGGTGCCCGGCAGATCGGGGAAGTCCTGGCCGGCAAAGTCGTTGAAGTAGTCCAGCGACTTCTTCTGCGCAGGGGCTAGGTGGTGCCACTCGGTGCGCTTGGGTTTCGTCTCGCGCTCAACACCCTGCTGCTTGAGGTAGGCGTGGAAGTCGGTGTCGGTGAAGCGTCCGCCGGCCTCGGAGGTGAACAGAGCCCGCCGCGACCATAGCTTCTTCTTCTCGACCGACAGCTGAGATGCCTGCTGCGCAATGCGGGCATCGGCAGTCTCTTGCTCGGTGTAACCGATCTTCTCCCAGCCGTCATACTTGGGGATGTCGGGCGTCGTCCACGAGTAGATCAGCGGAGTGATGGCTCGGAACGTACTGATCTTCGGGCTAGGCATCGGCCGTTGCCTCCTCGTGGACCCGGTCGATCATGCACGGCTCGTAGCTGAGGTAGTCGGTGAAGTCGAAGCCGCCATCGCGAAGAGAGGCGAGCGTGAACGGCTCGCGCTGGACCATGCCGGGAGCTCCTGCGATTCGATTCCACCAGGAGAACAGGATGTCCCTGCCCTCGGAAGTCTGCGCTGTCAGGGTGTTGCCACGCACGATGTTCGTGTTGATGAGGAAGGTCGCGGCGCGCTGCAAGTCGGTGTCCGCTCCACAAGGGATGCCGTGGGCCTGCTGGAAGCCGAGGAACTCCGCGAGCATGTTCGCCATCGCCTCCCGGTGGTTGTCCTCGAGGAGCTCTACGCCGTATATAGAGGCCAGCGCGTAGAGGGACTCCCGAGGCCACTCCTCGCTCGGGTACCGCTTCTCCATGGCATGGAGCTTGCGACGCAGAATCGCGACCAGAAAGTTACCGTCACCGGCGGAGGGCTCGAGGAACGTCGTGTCGACGAAGTCGGGGCCGGTCTCCAGTTCCGCCCGGACCAGGTCGAGCATTCGGTCGACCATGTGACGCGGAGTGAGGACCTCACCGTAAGCCTTGACGCGATGCCTTGACCTCACGACTTGATCTTCGGCGATCGTTGGCGTTCGTGTCACCGGACTTTGCACCGTTGCGGATGGATCAGCACATCATCCGTGCGGCTCGGACAGTTCGTTGACCGGAGGGCGGTCCTACTCCGTCCGCCGCCGACGCGCTTGCCCGAAGGCTTCGACCCTCGCTGGCTCAGATCGGTTGCCAAACTCTGCTCCATCTCGTCCTTGGTGCCGCAAGCAAGATAGCAGCACTCCTTTCGATCCTAAGTGGGATCATCGGGGGTCGGGTCTGGTAGGTCGTGTGTCCGGTGTTTGGGAGGGCATACATCCTTGCAGGGGTTGCTTTGCGCAACCTGCAGGAGACAGGACGCCGCTCGTCGATGTTCGGTCGAGAGCAGACTTGAGCGCCTTTGGCGCCGAAGGACAAATCGGCAGCGGGACGTCGAGGCTCGGCTACATTCGGCAGCGAATGAGGGGCGCGACGGCAAAGAGTGGTCTCGTCGACATGAGTCAATCCGACATCGACTTTGTGGCAGCTCGTCAGCAGGTCGAAGCGCTGACGGAGGTGCCGGCTACGGTCCGCGCGCGCGCGTTCTGGATCTACGTCGGGCTGTACGAGTTCGCCGGCGACGACGGAGCAGTTCAGACGTTGGCCGCAGACTTCATGCCGAAGTTCGAACTCAACCGGGGTTCGTGGTCGACGTATCGACGTGTGCTCGAAGCGGCATCGCTGATCAGTATCGAACGGACCGACGACGATGGGCGCGCTCGACCGGTGAGGCTTCTTCCACCGATGAGGTGATCGGTTCGGGTCGAACTGTGTAACGGTTCGCAGCTTCGTGGGGCCTTCGATGGGTATGGACGCCCATTTGTCCCTTGCGCAACGCGTACGAGAGTTGTACGTTGATTCGATGATCTTGCGTGGCCGTTGGCCAGCGCAAGGTCCGGGGTCGTCGGGGCGGCACCGAGTTCGGGTCTTGCGGGAGACGCTGTGACTGCCGTGCGCTTCGACTCGGTCTCATTGGCGGCTTGCCCAGCAAGTTCGCCGACGGCCTGGGGGTCGTTCTGGGAATCGTGTCGCCTCAGCTCGCGAGGTCTGCGTGCCGGATCCAAGATTCATGCAGAGGCGTTCGAGATGACTCGCCTTCGGTCGGTACTGCACCTGGCCACGTGCCAGCGGATCGTGAATCGGGCCGGCTCAGTCTGTTCGCTCTCCAGCGTTCCAACTTCGCGAGGCGCTCTGGTGTGGGCAGCTGCGCTGGCCGGGCTGATCTGCGTACCGGGCTTGGTGCTCGTCGGGATCGTCGGTGCGGAAGGAGACCTGTTCATACGCTCACTGCTGTTCGCCGTCATCGTGATGATGGTGATCGTGGCGATCGCATCATGCGTGGCCCGTGTCTTCGATGCGACTCGCTGGCGGGCGGTCGGTCAGGGATCGATCGTCGTCGCGAACGTCGCTGCCTTCGAGAAGGGTGTTGGCTTCGGCAACGCTCTCCTGACCGAGATCGCACGGCTCGCCGACGACGAGGGTCTCACGCTCGTGCTGACGGTACGCGCGGAAAACCTCCCGGCAACTCGCCTGTATCGATCGGTTGGCTTCATCGCTGAGCCAGCGGTCAAGGTTCGATCCGGCCAGGTAGCGATGGTTCGACGAAGCATGTGTGCAACGCGGAGTGCTCGATCGAAGACGGAGCTTCTTCCGGGTCTGCTCGTGTCCGGGTGCGTGGCATCCGTGACGGCTGTGCTTATCGGTACGACAACGATCTCGGATCCTACGAGGGTCGCAACGGTCGCCGGGGTGTGCTTGCTGTGCGCAGCTGCGGTCGTCGACATGCGGGCCTTCCGACTCCCGAATCGGTTCCTTGCCGTCGCTGCCGTCCTTGCTGTTCTGGCGGCCTACTTCTCAGGGTCGGTCGGCTCGGCGCTGGCGGCAGCCGTGATGGCGGCGGCGCCGTTCCTGCTGGTTCACCTGGCCGACCCGTCTGCGCTCGGGTTCGGCGACGTGAAGTTTGCAGGGGTCGCTGGCGCACTGATCGCACCGTGGTGGTGGCCAGCGGCTGGACTGATCGCGCTGGCTGCCTTGGCACTCGCATCCGTTGCTCGGGCGATTCGCCCCTCCGGTCAGCGGGCACTCGGTCCGAGTCTCTTCGCCGGGACGGCTGCCGCGCTGCTCATATCGATCGTTCTCGTCGAGAAGGGGCTGGTCGCATGAAATCGATCCAAGCGCTGACGCTCGCCGTTGTCGCCGGGTTGGCCGCGTGCTCCGGGTCGGGAAGCGCCGAGCCCGAGATTACAGCGCCCCTCCCGGCGACGACACCCTTGATCGAGGTGACGACGACAACCGCGCCGTCGCAGAGCACGGATGGAGCGCCCACGACGATGGAGTCTTTCCCACCCGTAACGACAACCACAGCGGTCGAGTCTGAGAGTTTCCTTCCTGCTGACCTCGGAACTCCGGTCGACGGAGCACCCGGTGTCGACACACCGGGTGAGGTTGTCGAACTGATCGACATGGTGTGGCTGTTCGTACCCTCTGAGCCGGACCCGGACGACGCCAGTGTCGTGGTCCCGCTGCCTGAGGACGCAGACATCATCGTCGCGTACGGCCGAGCGATGATCGCGCTCTACGCGCAGGTCACGCAGAATCCAATTCCGGTCGAACCCAGCGAAGCGATGCGCGCAACATTCGTCGACGGAGGAGCCAAGTACAGCGAGAACGTCTTCGCCGTCCGTAGCGCCGCCGGCGAGTACCTCGGGTTTCCGGGGGATGGCGACGTGCTGCGACCGGTGGTGATTGCCGACCCGCGGTCGGAGACCGAGGCGTTCATCTTCGACTGCGCAATCAGTGGATCTCACTACCTCAAAGCCGACGGCACGCTGGCGGCTGGCGAGGTCGGCGGGACGACCCGGGCGCCGCTGATCGTCCGGCTCGTGAACCGGGACGGAGTGTGGTTGGTCGACGACATCCAGGATGACGAGCGAGCTTGCTCATGACGGTTCGAGCGATCCTCGCCACCTGGATCGCTCTCGTCGCAACGCTCGCGTCGGCGGGTGTTGCCGTCGCTGTACCGGGCGGCTCCGGCGGTGACGGTCCGCCGTTGATCCCGGGAGCTCGGCAGGTGCACATTCGCAATGCTTCGGGTGGGCTTGGTGTGTTCACGTCGATCCCGAATGGGTCTGCGTTTCGGAGTCATGGTGGTGGTGCAGCAGCGGAGTGTTCGGCGATTGTCCTGGGTGATGATCCGAACACGCTGGGTCTGATCGAGGAACAGTTCTTGGCTCGGTCGACGAAGTGGATCTTCATCGAGGGCGTCTTCGACTACGACGTCCTTCCGCCGTATCTGGATCTGGTTGGTGTGAGCGGTCCGTCGTTGGCCGACACTGTCCGGACGTTCTCGGTGTACTGCGCCGAAACCTCGTACGACGGCAACTTCCAGGGACTCATCCAAGTGCCGGCGACGGACCCGATGCTCGACCCTCGTCCGCAGTTGACGAACCTCTACAACGGCCTGCAGCTGGAGCCGCTCGCCGTGTACGAGAACAAGGTGGTGGGCGAGTGGGGCGGCCTGGTGGTGCGGAACCCGGCGTGGTTGGCGATCAACGGCTCGGCGTGGCGGACTCAGCGGTCGAACGCCGTCTATTACCGCGGCTGGGAGCTGTACCTCATCACCCGCCCGGTCGAACTCGACTTCCTGGTCGAGTTCGTCCCCGATCCTGACAGACCGTCACCGCCGTTCTCTGGTGTCATCGCATGCGTAGCGGCGGGTGACGAGTATCCGGTGGGAGAGACGATCGAGTTCCCGCAGCGCCCGAACGATCTGGCCGACTTCGCCGAGCCGGGCAGCAACCGGTCGTGTGAATGGACGCCGCCCGGGCCGGGCGAGGTGACAGTCACGGCCCGGCAGACGTTCGCGGTGACGTTCTGGGCGTCGGGATCGGTCGAGACGCAGCCGAACTATGTGTGGGCGTCGGAGCCGGTGACGTTCCGGGTAGGCGAGTTGGTGGCGGTGAACGTCAATGAGTGAGGAGCACTGACCATGTCGCTGACCCATACGGTCCGTCCGACCCACGCGCCGACGTCGAAACCGTCGTCGCCGCGACCGAAGCTCAAGGTCCCGTGGCTACTCGCCGCTGGCGGGGTGTTCGTGCTGAGCGTGATGCTCGTGCTGTGGGCGGTGTCGAGCGCGTCTGATCGCACCCAGGTGTTGATGGTCGTCGAGCCGGTGCCAGCGGGTGAGCAGATCCCGGACTCGGCGATCGGTGTGACGGGCATCTCGAACGACAGCGGCTTCGGGCGGATCTATCTCGAATCGCAACGCTCCGACATCGTGGGCGCTGTCGCTGTTGGTGATCTCGCACCGGGTGACCTGCTGGGTCCGTCCATGGTCGCGGGCGCTCCTGACACCTTCGAAGGTGAACGACTCGTTGGTGCGGTGCTGCGGGCCGGTCGGTATCCCGAGGAGATCCAGCGCGGCGACACCGGGCTGGCGGTGTCGACGATGGACCGTGCGACGGACTCACCGTCGGCGATCCCAGTTCGGGTCGTCGCGGTGTCGTTCTCGGAGACCGCTGAAGCGTCGATCACATTGGCCGTCGCTGAGCCAGACGCGGCGCTGGTGGGGACGTGGGCGGGCACTGACGAACTGGTCGTGGTCATCCAACCGTTGGGAGCCGACCAGTGACGCTCATGGCGGTCGGTTCGTGGCGAGGCACGGGCACGACGACGTCGGCGTTGTTGCTGGCCGCTGCCGTGGCGGCTGGGGGAGATCAGTCGTGGTTCGTGGAGGCCGACCCGGCCGGAGGTGTGCTGGCAAGTCGAGCTACGGACTTAGCGGGCTGCAACTCGCTGGGCCGCGTGGCGTTCGACCCGATCGCCGAGAGCGCTGTCCGTGCGCTTGAAGCGTCGGCTCGGCGGCTTGGACGAGTGAATGTGGTGACGGGGCCGTGGGATTCGTTCCAGGCGTGGTCGGCGATTGCATCACCCCGGACCCCGTGGGTTGACGCGCTGCGTCGTCTCGATGGGACGGTGGTGGTGGATGTCGGATCGCTGCGTGGTGGTTCGGTACCGACGTGGCCGATCATCGAACGTGCCGATGTCCTGGTCATGGTGACCACACCGGAACCGGCCGCGTTGACGAGCACAGTCGCGTGGATCGACTCGAAGGGCCAGTCGGCTCCGGGTGTGGCCGGGCTGTCGCTCGACACCGCACGGCTCCTCGTCGTCGACGCACCGATTGCGTCGGCGGAGCGGTTCGATCGATCGGTGGCAGGTGAGCTCGGCACCCGGTTGGTCGGGTGGTGGCCGTGGGAACCAAAGGTGATCGACCACCTCCATCGCGGAGGCTCACTCGATCACCGTTCCATCCGCCGCTTCGCGCTCGTCCGGTCGGCCGCCTCGACGATGGGTGAGCTCCTCGGCACCCGGCCGGCGGAGGTGTTGGCATGACGGTCGACCCGGTGGACACCGAGTTGGAGGTACTGGCGCGTCGGATCCGTCGCGAGTTCGGTGAGCGGCTGCCGCTGAAGGGTCGCAACGAAACCGGCGAGGAGACACAG
>CAWHEI010000001.1:0-871476 GCA_963828415.1 Ilumatobacteraceae bacterium | reverse complement strand
GTCTGCGACGCTCGAACCGGACGGTGTCGACGGCGGCGAGGCACGCATCACGATGACGCTCACCTACGGCGGCAACCTGTGGACCGGAGCGGTGCTCCAACGGGTACTCGACGACCACGTCAGCAGCACGCCGCACTGCGTGACCTCCTGGCCCGGTCGGGGTAGCTCCACTTCTTCAACCAATGGTCAAGTGGTGACGATTCGGTGACGAAGAACGAGGTGGCCGGCTCGACACTGCCGGTGACCCAACGGCAATGCCCACTACCATCTCGCCCATCGCCACCTCGCACGACGTTCTCACACGCTGCCACGCTCGCCACCGGGTCCGTCTCGGTCGCCTTGGCCGCGTCGTGGTCGCGCTGATCGCGGCGTTCGCCGTCTCGGTGTCCGTGGCGACGGTCGTACCGACCGGGGCGACCGCGCGGACGAGACCGACGAGGCAGCCCGGGAGGCGGCTCGCGATCCAAGCCGCTCGTGACCGTGCCAACGCGGCCGCCGAGGCCTACTTCCAGGCCCAGTCGGACCTCGAGGTGCTCGAAGATGAAGCCGTCGGGATGCAACGTCGAGCCGACGAACTCGAACAGCGAGTCGACAAGCTCCGTTCGCGACGTCCAGTCGGTGGCGGTTGGATTCGCCACGAGCGGCGCGAAAGGGATTCCGCTGCTCACTGGTTTGCAAGCCCCGAAAGACCAGGTGCAAGCCGACGTCTTGGTCGACGTCGTCACCAACGCCGGCAGTAGTTCGATCGACGAGTTCCAAGCGGCGCAGAAAGAGTTGAACGACCAGCAGGACGAACTCGCCCGCCAGCAACAGGCGATCGAGGATCAGCAGGACCTGTTCACGACGCTGCAGGACGAGGCGGAAGCCGAAGTACAGCGTCTGCGTGAGGGATCGAGGAGCAGCGGCTCACCGACGAGGCCGTTCGCCAGGCGCTCGCCGAACAACAGGCTGCCAACCTGGCGTTCCTCGCCGGAGATCGAGTTGCGCAACGCAGAAGCGGCCGCTCGCGCTCAGCCGAACCCGGGCATCGCTGCCGCCCAGGCGGCCGCCGATGCTGTCGCTGCTGCCGACGCCGACCCCGATGGCAATCCGGATGGCAGTACCGATGGAGACCCCGCGATCGCTGCCGATGCAGGTTCGGGAAGTGCGCCCCGATCGTCGGGTGCCTCGGGCGGCACCAGCGGCGGTCGTACCGGGACTGGCGACGGGCAGCGTTCCGATCGGCGTGGTCAACGGAGAGGTCTACATCGACGCGATCGTGTGCCCGATGAACGGTTCCGCCTACGGCGACAGCTGGGGGGCTCCGCGCTTCGGGTGGTCGCAGCCATGAGGGCGTCGACATGCTCGCACCGATGGGAACGCCGATCTATGCCGTGGTGAGCGGCGTCGTGAACTTCAAGCAGAACCGCCTCGGCGGCAACGCAGCATCGCTCGTCGGTGACAACGGCAACCGCTACTACTACGCACACCTCTCCTCGTACGAGGGCGCCAGCCGACGGGTCACCCAAGGCGAGGTGATCGGCTACAACGGTGACACCGGCAACGCGACCGGCACACCGCACCTGCACTTCGAGGTCCACCCCGGTGGTGGACTGGCTGTGAACCCGACTCCGTCGAGTACGCGTCGCCGGCTGCTCGAGCGGCACGGCACCGCCGCGTAGCCTGCAGCCGATGGAGACCTCTGCGGTGGGCACCGAACTCTCGACGATGCTGTCGCAACTGCTCGACGACGCCGAGATTCGTGACCTGCATCGCCTGTCGGGTGGCGCGTCGCGGGAGACCTGGCGATTCACGGCGGACGATCGAGCGTTGATCCTGCAACGCCAACGCTCCGGCGACCAACGCAACATGCTCATCGAGGCCGGCGTCGTCCGCGCTGCCGGCACGGTGGCGTTCCGGTGCCAGAGCTGATCGACGCCCGGCGGCGAGACGACGGCATGGCGTTCATGGTGCTCGAAGCGATCGACGGTGAGACCATCGCCCGCAAGATCCTGCGCGACGACGACTACGCCGGAGCGCGCCCCGCTGACCGCGACTTCGGACGTCCGTGGCGAGGATCCACGCGCTAGACACGTCGGTGTCCGAGCTGCCGGTGCTCGACGGCCCCCGAGCGACTCGCCTAGTACCGCGACCTCATCGATCTGTTCGGCGAGCCACACCCCGCGTCGAACTGGGCCTGCGGTGGCTGGTCGACGCCCGCCCGGGCCGCCCGAGCCGCGTCTGGTGCACGGCGACTTCCGCAACGGCAACTTCATCGTCGGCCCCGAAGGGATCCGCTCTGTGCTCGACTGGGAGCTCGCCCACCTGGGCGACCCCGTCGAGGACCTCGCCTGGCTCTGCGTCAAGTCCTGGAGGTTCGGCGGATAGCGCCCCGGTCGCCGGACTCGGTGAGTACGACGAGTTGTTCGCTGCATACGAAGCCGCGGGCGGCGCCACGATCGACCCGGTGGCCGTGCACTGGTGGGAGGTGCTCGGCACCTGGAAGTGGGCTGTCATGTGCATCCTGCAGGCGAGCGTTCACCTCAACGGGATTGACACGGAGCCACGAACTGGCCGCCATCGGTCGTCGAGTGTGCGAGAACGAACACGACCTGTTGGTCTCGCTCGACGGGCGGTGGTGACGGTGGGTTCACCGCACGATGCACCGAGCAGGCGATCGAACTGCTCGAGTCGGTTCGGGAGTGGATCGATCGCGAGGTGATTGCGTCCACCGACGGACGCCTGCGGTTGCTGCCGCCGTGCCAGGGTCGCGTCGAACGTGTTGGCCATGGTGAGAAAAGCGAGATCGAACTCGGTCCTGGGCCAGGCAGCGGCGCATGCCCGCCGCCTGGCGCAACTCGGTGTCGCCGACGACACCGAACTGGCGGTGGCGATCCGTGAACGGCGTTTCGACGACCGCGCCGAGGAACTTCGCACGCTCCTCGCCGAGGCGGTCGCCGACAAGCTGGCGGTCGCCAACCCCACCTACACCTGAGGACGCACCTGACGACGGCCGAGCGTGACCGGCTGGCCGGCGGCGAGCTGGCCGCAGGCGGCGTCGATGTCGGTGCCGCGGTTGCGGCGCACGGTGGCATTCGCCGAGCCGGTTTCGAGCAGGTCGCGGAACGCCTCGACCCGACGCAGTGGCGTGCCGGTGGTGGGGTCGCCGGGTGTGGGATTCAGCGGGATCAGGTTGACGTACGCGTGCGGGGAGAGCCGGCGGCACAGCGTTGCCAGTTCGCGGGCGTCGCTGTCGCGATCGTTGACCCGTCGATCATCGCCCACTCGAAGCTCACACGACGGTGCTTCGCATCGAGGTAGCCCTCGCATGCGTTCATGAGGTCTGCGATCGGATACCGCTTGTTGATCGGCACCAGCTCGTCTCGCAGCGTGTCGTTGGCGGCGTGGAGCGACACCGCAAGGTTGACCGGCAGTGGACGATCCGCGAGCGAACGGATCCCCGGGAGGATGCCGACCGTCCGAAATGCATAGTGTCGTGCGGACAGCCCGAGATCGCCGTGGAAGCGCTCGGTTGCGGTCCACACCGCGTCGAGGTTGGCCATCGGCTCGCCCATGCCCATGAACACGATGTTGCTGACGCGACGCTCGAGCTGCCTGGCCCGTTGGGAGGCTCGCACGACCTGTTCGACGATCTCGCCGACGGTCAGGTGTCGCGTGAAGCCCGCCTGCCCCGTGGCGCCGGGGGACCACCGCCATCGCGCAACCGGCCTGGCTGCTCACACAGACCGTTGCCCGATCGGCGTACAACATCAGCACGGTCTCGACTCGGCTCCCACCGTCGAGTTCCAGAGGAACTTGATGGTGTCGCCACGGTGCCGGCCTTCACCGACTCGGTCACGGCGGTGAGCGACAGGGGGAGTTCGGCGTCGAGCCGGGCTCGCAACGCCTTGGGCAGGTTGGTGATGTCGGCTGGCTCGGCGAGCTGTGTGTACAGCCCTTCCCACAGCTGATCGAGGCGGTACCGAGGCTCGCCGTCGAGCACGGTCGCCAACTGATCGCGTGAGGTCGTAGCGGGTGCTCACGCCGGCTCGATCCCGCCGACCTCGCTTGCAAGGGCGACGTAGTCGTCGATGCGCGCACGGATCACGTCGAGGCTCGCAGTCCAGAACGCCTCGTCGGTGACGTCGAGGCCGAAACTCTGACCGAGCTGCTCGGCGGTGTCCATGCCGCACGTGACAGCAGATCGTCGTAGCCGTCGCGGAAGTGATCCGGGTCGGCCTGGTAGCGGGCGAACAGCCCGAGCCCGAACAGCAAGCCGTACGTGTACGGCCAGTTGTAGAAATGCGAGCCGTAGTAGTGGGGCTTGAGCAACCACATGTAGGGGTGCGACGTGCGCTGGTCGAGACCGTCGCCATAGGCGGTCGCTTGCGCATCGGCCATCATCTCGCACAGCTCGGCGGCACTCAACGTGCGTCGCTGACGGCGGGCGAAGACCTCGGTCTCGAACAGGAACCGTGAGTGGATGTCGACGATCACCTGGTTGCTGCCGACGAGGTCGACGTCGAGCTGGGCAAGTCGTTGCGGTCCTGACATCCGCGCAAGTCCCGCTTCGACGACGAGTGTCTCGCAGAAGATGCTCGCCGTCTCGGCGAGTGCCATCGGGAGTTGACGTTGCAGCGCCGTTCGGCCGGCGAGCGTGGTGTTGTGGTAGGCGTGGCCGAGCTCGTGGGCGGTGGTCTGCGTCGGTCGGCAGAACCCGACCAGTTCAGCAGCACGAGGGAGCGATCGTCGACGAACGACGCACAGAACGCGCCGCCCGCCTTGCCGTCGCGAGGTTCGGCGTCGATCCATCGCTCGTCGAAGCCGCGGTCGACGAGCCCGCCCAGCCTGTCGCTGTAGCCCGAGAACGCCGAGCGAACCACCTCGATGCCGTCGTCCCACGACACCTCGCCGTCGATCGAGGGCAGTGGCCGAGCAGACAAGGTCCCACCAGGGGAGACCATCGGCGGGATCGTGACCGTGCAGCGCCGCCTTGGTTCGCATCCAGCGCCGCAGGTCGGGCAGCGCAGCGACCACCGCCGACTGCATCGCATCGAACGTCGCACGACTCACGCTGTTGGCGAACAACGATGCGTCGAGTGGCGACGACCATCGGCGTCGGCGGTTCGACGCGTTCGCTTCGCCCTTGATCGCGTTCATCGCGGCGGAGATCGGCACCTCGATCGTCAGCCACACCGCGCAGTTCGGCGTCGTACGCAGCTCGACAGGGCTGCAGGGTCCGCGTCGGTGGCCAGACCACGGACCGCCGGCATTGGCAGCACCTCGTCGCCGGTCGGCAATTCGACACGGTCATGAGCTGCGACGTGACGTCGTTGTGCAGACGCCCCCAGGCGCTCGAGCCGGTGACCCCCAGGCCGCCGGCGGCGAGGTGCTCTTCTTCGCTCATCTGGTGCTCGAGCGAGCGGCCAAGCGTGTCAACGGACCTCGGTGCTCGTCGACCTCAACGCTGAGGTCGGCGAGCCCATGAACACGCAGGCAGCCATCCAATCCGCCGAGCCCGCACGGAGAGCGGTCGGAGCACCGCATCGATGCGTCGAGTCTCGCCGAGCGCCGATTGTGCCGGTGTGTCAGCGAGTCGGCGGCAACGACGCAGTAGGCGTACGCCCGCAGGACCGCGACGTCGGCCGACACTCGGTTCATCTCGACGAGTCCGCGAGTTGCGGCGTCGCCGAGTCGACGCCGGTCGGCGGGCGGGGTTCGATGGAGCGGATCCCGAGTTCGTCGAACAAGGCCACGAGTCGGTCGACATCGGCCGCCGATCAGTTAGAGACCGTCGGTGAACGAACGAGCATCGGTCGAGTCGTGCACGTCGGCGAGGCTCCACCGGGGGAGTTCGGTCGAGGTCATCGCGTTCCATTCTCGACGTTCACCGCATCGACATCGGCGACGAACACCACGTTGGTGCAGTACACACTGAAGCCGAGACGCTCGTACAGACGGACCGCCGGTTCGTTGTCGGCGTCGACGTACAACATGCCCGTGGCGATGCCCCACCGTGCAAGGTGGTCGAGACCTGCCAACGTGAGTTGACGGCCCAGTCCTGGCCGTGGAAATCGGGATCGACGGCGATCACGTAGATCTCGCCGACGTCCGCCTCGCCGGTGGCGGTCGCCTCGTGCACCTTCGTCCAGCAGAAGCCCGCCATCCGGTGGCGCCCCTCGTCGTCGACCGCGTCGAACAGCGGAACCCCTCGGCGTCGAACCACGATTCCTGCTGACGTTGGCGGAACGTGTCGAGCGTCCACCCGCCCTGCTCGCCGTGGTGTGCGAACACCCCGGGGTTCTTGACCGCGAGCCACGCGTCATCGTCGTCGCCCGGCACGAACGCCCGAGTCTCGATCGTCACGTCGAGACCGGTCGGGGGCGGGCGGCGCATCTGGTACAGGATCCGGCCCGGCTGCATGCCGGCGTTGTCGGCGAGCGTCGTGTGGGCCGACGTGGCTGGAACACCCACCAGTTCACATGGCCGCCACCGTCGGATGCCACGACCTCGATCGCCGCCTCGATCAGCTCGGGTCCGATGGTGGCCATCTCGTAGCGATGGTGGGGATGGATCACCAGTTCGAAGGCGTAGGCGTCGTTGCCGCGCGAGATCTGGGCATACGCAACAGGGTGGTCGTGGCCCGGCTCGGAGGCCAGAAACCCGGCGAACCCGTCGAGGCCACCGTTGACAAGGTCGAGGTAGAGGTGATCGGACAATGGTCGGCGACCGTCGGCCCGTGCAGCGGCGTCGAGCAGGTCGGTGACGCTGGCGATGTCGTCGCTCGCCATCTGGCGTTTGATCTCGAGGCACCGCATGGTGAGGGTACCCGTGGGACTTCGGTCGGGTCTATAGTTGCCGTCAACCAGGTTCCCGCCACCTGGTTGCTGCGACGGTTGGGATCCGCCTCCCGACCTCGCACCGACGGCCTCTCTCACGAGGGGCCGTCGCCAGCTTCGGCTCCGACCAGGGGTGACGTTGGCTCAGTCGCATGCCTTTATCGCCCGCATCAGGGTGCGTTCGGCGTTGCGGAGCTGTCGTTCGGCCTCGTGGATCGCTGTGACCACGTCGTCACGCTCCGTGCCAATCCATGGTTCGGCGAGCCCGGCGACCCGGCTGCGGTACTCCGCGACGTTGTCGGCGATGGCGGCAAGTTCCAGCAGCGGTCGACCCGGTGGATCCGGCCATGTCGCCAAACCCTACCGGGAGGCCGACGGGCCCTCCCTCTACACTTCGCCCGGTGATTCCCGTCCGTGACGACTTCCACGCCCTCGAGGGGTACCACTCTGCCCAGGTCAACGTACGCGTGCGGTTGAACACCAACGAGTCACCCGAACCACCGCCGGCGGCGTCCGCGATGCGGTCGCCGCCGAGGTGTCGCGGATCGACTGGCACCGGTATCCCGACCGGGCAGCCACCGATCTCCGAGCGGCGATCGCCGCCACCCATGGCGTGGATCCGTCACAGGTGTTCGCCGCCAACGGCTCGAACGAGGTGTTGCAGACGGTCCTGCTCGCATACGCCGACCGGGCCGCACCGTCGCGACGTTCGAGCCGACGTATCAAATGCACCCGCAGATCGCCCGGGTCACTGGCGCAACCGTCGTCGAAGGTGAGCGTGCTGCCGACTTCACGCTCGACCCTGCCGAGGTCGAGCGGGTGCTCGCCGAACACCGGCCGCATGTCGTGTTCCTCACGTCGCCGAACAATCCCACAGGACTCGTCGAGCCGGCCGAACGTGTCCGCCAGCTCCTCGACCTCGCGCCGGGGTTGGTCGTGGTCGACGAGGCGTACCGCGCAGTTCGCCGACTGGTCGGCGCTCGACCTCGTCAGCGAGGACCTGCCGCTCGTGGTCACCCGAACGTTCTCGAAGACGTGGTCGATGGCCGGCGCACGTCTCGGCTACCTGATCGGTCCGTCGTGGCTGGTCGCCGAACTCGACAAGGTCGTGCTGCCCCTCCACCTTCGACGCGGTCAAACAGATCGCCAGGCGCCTGGCACGCCGGGTCTCCGACGACATGAACGACCGCGTCGACCACATCGTGGCCGAACGCACCCGCATCGTGGAGGTGATGAGCGACCTGCCGCTCGACGTGTTCCCGAGCGGCGCCAACTTCGTGCTGTTCCGTGTTCGGCCCGGTGCCCTCAGCGGCCGCGACGTGTGGCAGGGCCTCGTCGACCGCAGCGTGCTGATCCGCGACTGCTCCAGTTGGCCGCGACTCGACAACTGCCTGCCGCGTCACGATCGGCACGCCAGCCGAGAACGCCGAGTTCCTCACCGCGCTGGCCGACGTGCTGGCACCCGCCCCGACCGGAGTGATGTCATGACCCGCACCGACCGCCAACGCACGGGGCAGCGCCGCCGCGCCACCCAGACGTCGATCGAGGTCGACATCGATCTCGATGGCGCCGGCACCACTGACATCTCCACCGGCATCCCGTTCTACGACCACATGCTCGACCAGATCGGCCGTCACGGCGGATTCGACCTGCGGATCCACGCGACAGGCGACCTGCACATCGACACGCACCACACCGTCGAGGACGTGGCGATGACGCTCGGCGAGGCGTTCGCCGAGGCGCTCGGCGACAAGGCGGGCGTGCGCCGGTTCGCCCGGCGGGCGCTATCCGCTCGACGAGGCACTGGTCGATGTTGCGCTCGACCTGTCCGGTCGACCTTGGGTCGAGTGGCATGTGCCGATGCCCGAGTCGTTGCCACTCGGCAACCCCGCGTTCGATCCGCAGCTCGCAGAACATGCCGTCGCCTCGTTCGCGACCGCAGCGAACATCACGTTGCACGTCGAACTCGTCCACGGTCGCAACGTGCACATCATCGAAGCAACGTTCAAGGGGCTGGCGAGAACGTTGCGCGACGCCGTTCGCATCGACGACGCCGGTGGCGTGCCGTCGACCAAAGGTGTGTTGTGAGGGGCGTGCAGTGAGGGGCGTGTCGTGACGCGACCGCTGATCGCGGTGCTCGACTACGGCATCGGCAACCTCCACTCGGCGCAGAAGTCGCTCGAACACGAGGGTGCCGATGCCCGCCTCACCGCCGACCCGGGGTTGATCGCCGAGGCCGACGGTGTCGTGCTGCCCGGCGTCGGCGCGTTCGGGGCGTGCATGGACGCGTTCCGCGTCAGCGGGGTTGGAAGACCCGACGCACGACGCCGTCGGCTCCGGCCGCCCGTTCCTGGGCATCTGCGTCGGGATGCAGATGCTGTTCACCAAGTCGCAGGAGAACGAGCACGCCGCCGGGCTCGACGTCATCCCCGGCACGGTCACGTGGATTCCGTCCGGCCCGAAGATCCCCCAAATGAAGATCCCGCAGATGCAGTGGAACCGACTCGACATCGTCGATCCGGCCGAGCCGATCCTCCGCGACCTCGGCGACGAGCCGTACGTGTACTTCGTCCACTCGTTGCACGGCGTGCCCGACGACCCGGCCGTCGTCGCCGCGACGGTCCAGTACGGCACGACGCTCAATGCAGCGTTCCGGCTCGACAACGTGTTCGCCGTCCAGTTCCACCCCGAGAAGTCGAGCCGACCGGGGTTGCGGCTCCTGCGCAACTTCGTCGAGGAGTGCTCGCGATGATCGACCTGTATCCGGCCATCGACCTGCTCGGCGGTCGTGTCGTGCGTCTGCGACAGGGCGACTACGCCGACGAAACCGTCTACGGCGACGATCCGGTCGCGGTCGCACGCGACTTCGCGGCGTCAGGCGCCCGCTGGATCCATGTCGTCGATCTCGACGCCGCCCGGTCGGGTGATGCGGTCAATCGGCCGGTGGTGGCGGCGATCGCAGCGGCGCTCGCGGGCGTGGCCAAGGTGCAGACCGGGGGAGGGGTGCGCTCGGTCGACGATGCACGCGAACTCGCCGACGCCGGAGTCGCCCGCGTCGTGATGGGTTCGGCGGCCGTCAGCAATCCGGCGCTGGTCGAGGCGGCATCCGAACTCGTCGCCGTGGCCGTCGGGCTCGACCACCGCGACGGCGACGTCGCGGTCCACGGCTGGACCGAGGGAAGCGGTCTTGCGCTCGATGATGCCTACGCGCTGTTTCCCACCGCGGACGTGTTCGTGATCACCGACATCGGGCGCGACGGGATGCTCGTCGGTCCCGACATCGACGGCCTCTCGCGTTCGGCCGAACTCGCCGGCGCCCCGGTGATCGCCAGCGGCGGGGTGTCGAGCCTCGACGATGTCGTAGCCCTGATGCGGATCGCGAACCTCGGTGGCGTCATCACCGGCAAGGCGCTGTACGAGGGCCGCTTCACGGTCGGCGAAGCGCTCGATGCGTTGAGCCAGGTGCAGTCGTGAAGGTCGCCCGTGTGATCCCGTGTCTCGACGTGACCGACGGTCGCGTGGTCAAGGGCACGAACTTCGTGGATCTGCGCGACGCCGGTGATCCGGTCGAGCTCGCCGCCCGCTACGACCTCGAGGGTGCGGACGAGTTGGTGTTCCTCGACATCACCGCGTCGAGCGACAACCGTGACACCACTGTCGAGATGGTGCGCCGTGTCGCCGACGAGGTGTACATCCCGTTCACGGTCGGTGGCGGCATCCGCACGCTCGAGGACGCCCGCCGCATGCTCGCGCCGGCGCCGACAAGGTCAGCGTGAACACCGCGGCGGTCGAGCGCCCCGAACTGATCACCGAGATCGCCACCGAGTTCGGTGCTCAGTGCGTGGTCTGTGCAATCGACGCCAAACAGCGCGCTTCGGAGCTGACAGGAGGCTGGGAGGTGTACCTCCACGGCGGTCGCACGCCGACGGGAATCGATGCGGTCGACTGGGCGCAGGAAGCGGTGCGCCGTGGTGCCGGCGAGATCCTGCTCACCTCGATGGATCGTGACGGCACCCGCGAAGGATTCGATCTCGATCTCACGCAAGCGATCGTCGATGCGGTCACCGTTCCCGTGATCGCCAGCGGTGGCGTGGGCTCGATCGATCACCTCGTCGACGGCGTGGCGGTCGGCCGTGCCGACGCCGTACTCGCAGCGTCGATCTTCCACTTCCGCGAGCACACCGTCGCCGACGCCAAAGCACAGATGTCCGCGGCCGGCATCCACGTCCGCCCCGTCTGATTACATCAGGGGTCTGCTTGGGGCCCAGGGGTGGTTGCAACATCTGATCGTGTGAGGTGTTGTTATGGCTGTTCGAGGGGTTCGGATTCCGGATGATGTTCGTCGCGTGATTCGCAAGCGGTTGGCTGCGGGCGAGTCCCGTCGGTTGTTGCAGGCCGAGTTCGATATCAACGCTGTGACGATGTGGCGGTTGACGAACGACGATGATGCGATGTTGACGATGTCGTGTGGCCGGTCTTCGAGGTTTCTGTCGGCGAGTGAGCGTGAGACGATCTCGAGAGAACTTGCTCGCGGGTCGAGCCCAGCCCGGATCGCCGTGTTGTTGGGTCGGCATCGGTCCTCGATCTGTCGTGAAGTGGCTGCCAATGGTGGCAGCGACGGGTATCGATCGGTGGATGCTGAAGTTCGGGCGTGTCGGCTGGCCGCTCGCCCGAAGGCCACCAAGTTGGAGTCGCATCCGGTGTTGGCTGCCACGGTCACCAACTGGATGCAGGATCAGCAGTGGTCGCCTGAGCAGATCAGTGGGAGGCTGATCGAGGAGTTCCCCGACGACGAAACGATGCGTGTGGCCAAAGAAACGATCTATCAGGAACTGTTCGTCTATGGCCGTGGTGGCTTGAAGAAGGAGCTGGTCAAGCACTTGCGGACTCGACGTCCGGCTCGACGCTCACGCTCGGAAACCTCGCGGAACAAGGCGTCAAGTCCGATCCCCGACAAGGTGATGATCGCGGATCGACCCGTCGAGATCGACGACCGTCAGATCCCTGGTCATTGGGAGGGCGATCTGATCATCGGGGCTGCCAACGGCTCCCAAGTCGGCACCCTGGTGGAGCGAACCACCGGGTTCGTGCTGCTGATCGCGTTGCCCGACAACCGTCAAGCAGCCACGCTCGCTGAAGCGCTGCAACGCCAGATTCAGACATTGCCGGCACAGCTGTGCAAGTCGATCACCTGGGATCAAGGCTCCGAGATGGCTGCCCACGTGGCCTTCACGGTCGCCACCGACATCACCGTCTACTTCTGTGATCCCCACGCACCCTGGCAGCGCGGCACCAACGAGAACACCAACGGTCTGCTGCGCCAATATCTGCCCAAGAGCACCGACTTGTCCGTCTACAGCCAAGCCGACCTCGACGAGATCGCCCGGAAACTCAACAACCGGCCTCGCAAACGTCACGGATTCATGACACCCTCGGAGAAGTTCAATCAACTCATGTTGCGCTGACCGCCGGCATCCAAGCTGACCCGCGATGTAATCGGCCCGTCGCGTAGGTTCTGCTCCATGAGTACTGCTGCAGTCACGACCGAACGACGCGATGGGGTGCTGATCGTGCACCTCGACGACGGCAAGGCGAACGCACTGTCGTTCGACATGATCACGGCGATCAGCGCCGCGCTCGACCAGGCCGAGGGCGACGATGAGATTCGGGCGATGGTGCTGCACGGTCGTCCCGGCAAGTTCTCTGCCGGCTTCGATCTCGGCGTGATGTTCGGCGACGACATGTCGGCCATCATCAACCTCGTCGCCGACGGCGGGGCGCTCGTCCATCGCCTCTACGGCTCGTCGCTCCCGGTCGTGGCGGCAAGCACCGGCCATGCGCTCGCGGCAGGCGCGCTCGTGCTGCTCGGGTGCGATGTCCGTGTTGGCGGTGACATCGAGGCCAAGGTCGGGCTCAACGAGGTGGCGATCAAGATGGTCCTGCCCGACTGGGCGCTCACGATCGCAACCGACCGTCTGAGCAAGCGCCATCTCCAGCGGGCGCTCGCGAACGCTCGCATCACCACACCGCGAGATGCCGTCGACGTGGGATTCCTCGACGAGGTCGTGCCCGACGGCGAGGAACTCGATCGCGCGATCGTCCTCGCTGCGGAGCTGGCTGCGACGCTCGATCCGTCGGCGTATGCGCGCACCGTTCGTGCGATCCGAGGTCCGGTGCTCGACCTGATGGCCGAGCAGATCGCCAGCGATCGTTCGGCAGGCGTCAGCCCCCTCTGAGGTGGGTAGGGTCGCCGACATGGCCACCCCCAACGTCAATCCCAAGATGGAATACCGCCGGCTCGGCAACACCGGGCTGCAGGTGAGCGTGCTGTCGTTCGGCAGCTGGGTCACCTTCGACACGCAGCTCGACAACCAGCTCGCTCTCGAATGCATGGCTGCTGCCGGTGACGCCGGCTGCAACTTCTTCGACAACGCCGAGGCGTACGCCGGTGGCAAGAGCGAGACGATCATGGGCGAGGTGCTGCGCGAACTCGCCTGGCCGCGCTGGTCGTACGTCGTGACCACCAAGGTGTTCTGGGGGCTCAACAAGAACACCCCGAACATGAACAACACGCTCAACCGCAAGTACCTGATGCACGCCATCGACGGGTCGCTCGAGCGATTCGGGCTCGACTTCGTCGATGTCCTCTACTGCCACCGCTCCGACCCCAACACCCCGATCGAAGAGACGGTGTGGGCGATGAGCGACATCATCTCGGCGGGCAAGGCCCTGTACTGGGGCACCAGCGAGTGGTCGGCCGACGAGATCCGTGCCGCCATCGACATCGCCGACCGTCATCACCTGCATCGGCCGGTCACCGAGCAGAGCCAGTACAACATCCTCGAACGCACGAAGGTCGAGAAGGAGTACGCCCGGATCAACGCCGAGTTCAACTACGGCAACACGATCTGGAGCCCGCTCGCATCTGGCCTGCTGACCGGCAAGTACAAAGACGGCATCCCGGAGGATTCCCGCGCGGCGCTCGAGGGCTACGGCTGGCTCGCCGGCCGCCTCACCGACGCCGAGGCGATCGCTCGCGTCGAGAAGCTCCGTCCGATTGCCGATCGTCTCGACTGCACGATGGCGCAGCTGGCCCTCGCCTGGTGCACGAAGAACCCGCATGTGTCCAGCGTGATCACCGGGGCGTCGAAGGTCAGCCAGGTCGAGCAGAACTTCGGTGCGCTCGACGTGATCCCGCTGCTCACCGACGAAGTCAAAGAGGAAATGGAAGCGGCCGTCATCGGCTGAGCGAGTCGACGTGTGAGTCGAGCCAGGCGACGATTCGTCGTGCGACGTCGGCGGTGTGGCCGACGAGGGAGTGGTCGGCCATCTCGATCGTCTCGTGCTCGATTGCGATCTGGGTGCGTTCGCTCCAGCCGGCCACGATCGGTTCGGACACCGCCGGCGGGCTGAACTGGTCGTGCGATGGCGTGAGCACGACCGTCGGCACGGGCGGCGGCGCGACGCCCGGGCTCATGGCGAGCGGGGGAGCGATCAGGCCGAGCGCGGTGACTCGCTCGTCGTCGAGACTCAGCGCGATCATCGCCCCGAACGAGTAGCCGAGGGCAACGATCGGGACATCCGGGAGCGTCGCCGCGATCACGTCGATCGCGGCGAGTGCGTCGAGGCGCTCGCCTGGCCCTCCCGTGAACTCGGAGCGGAAGTCGAAGCGCAACGCGGCGATTCCTGCAGCCGGGAGGGCATCGAACAGGGCCGTCACCACGTTGTTGTGACGATTGCCTCCGAACTGCGGGTGCGGATGGCAGATGATCGTTGCCAGGCGCGGCGCGTCCGGGAGCGCACGGTCGCCGACGAGGGGCGCGCCATCCGACGCACTGAACTCCAGATGGTCGATGGCGGCGAATTCGCTCACGGGCCTCGACGGTAGCTCTGCGGATAGCGTGGCTCACATGGCGGTCGTCGACGACAAGCTCCCGATCAAGATGCTCAACGACCGGGTGCTCGTGCGCATCTCCGACAAGGCCGGCGAGCGCAAGTCGTCGGGCGGCATCGTCATCCCGGCCACCGCACAGGTGGCCAAACGCCTGATCTGGGCGACCGTGGTCGCGCAGGGCCAGAACGTGCGCTCGTGTGAAGTCGGCGACAAGGTGCTGTTCAGCCCCGAGGATCGCTACGAGGTCGAAGTGCAGGGCGAGGACTACGTGATGTTGCGCGAGCGCGAACTGCACGCAGTCGCCGCCGAGCGCATCGAGGCCTCGACCGGGCTCTATCTCTGAGCGCGCACGAACGCGTCGGTGAGATTCTGAGCGGATTGGGTTTCAGCAGTCGCGACCAGATCCGGTGAGGAATGCTCGACTTGTCGACGTGGCCGGTCAGCCCAGTTCGTAGCCGCCTCGGACGGTCACGGTGACGCCGATGCGGTCCTTCGAGTACGTTGCGCCGTCGAGTCCGTCGAGGCCGAGCCAGGCCACCAGCCGGTCCTGATCGGCGGGCTTCAGACGGGCACAGCCCTTGCTCTGCGGGCTGGTCGGCACGTTGTTCGCTCCGTGGATCGCCTGGCCGTTGTCGAAGTACAACGGCTTGTACATGTTGCCGTTCAGCGGGTTGTCCTCAGGGACCGGGTAGAGCGACGACTCGTGCCACCCGCCGTTGTCGAGCGCCGGGTTGAACCGGAATGCACGAGAGCGCTCCTGGATGCGAGTCTCGTGGCCGGCCTCGCCGGTCGAGGTGGGGAACACATTGACGAGCTGGCCCGGGCCGTCGCCGGTCAACATGATCTGGCAGGTGAGGTCGATGAAGATCCAGCGGCCGTCGGTGGCGACGTTCGCCGGGATCGGCAGGGTGGCGGTTGCGAGGAGCAGCTGTTCCTCGTCGCTCCCCGACGCCATGTCGGAGCGGTTGACGGGCAGGCCGAGCGCCAACCGGCTGGCACACAGGCCGCGCCGGGTGACGGGGCCGGACACGCCGTCGACCGGCATCTCGGGGAAGCCGTACGGCACGAGGAGTTCGTTGAGCTTGGTCTGCTGCGCGGTGACCGACGCCAACGTCTCGACCGCAACCACCGCGGCGTTGCGTTCGAGTCGTTGCTCGCCGCTGATGTCGTCGAGACCATTGTCGATGCACACGTCGAGCAACTGGTCGGGGACGATCAGCTCATCGGGCAGTCCGTTCTCGGCTTGGAGCGATGCAGTGGTGACGATCTCGTCGGCACGGGATGCGGCGATACCCCCGAGTGAGTCCCCGGGCGCGACCTGCACCACGCAGGCAGCGTCGTACACGTCGAGCGGCGGCTCGGTGGTGGTGGTGGTCGTCGTCGACGAGGACGTCGAGGACGTCGAGGTCGTCGAGGACGACGTGGACGAGACGTCGGTAGTGGGGGCTTCCGAGGTGCTCGCGACGTCCGGGGCGCCGCTCGCGGGATCGACGGCCACCGCTTCGCTGCAGGCGCCGAGGATGAGGCAGCCGCCGATCAGCCAGGCACTTCGGGTGGCACGCACGACCGACAACCTACAAATGGTCGACGACGACCAGAACCTGTTTCGAGGCTGTTCACCAACCGTAGGCTGGCCCGATGCCCGAAGGGACCACGATCGATGCGACCGACGAGCAACTGGCGGGGATCAAGTACGACGACCACGGGTTGGTCGCGGCGATCGCTCAGGACGTCGACAACGGCGACATCTTGATGCTGGCGTGGATGAACGCCGAGTCGCTGCGGATGACCCTTTCCGAAGGGCGGATGGTCTACTGGTCGCGCAGCCGCCAGGAGCTGTGGCGCAAGGGCGACACGAGCGGCGATCGCCAGTTCGTTCGCGAGGCGTACTACGACTGCGATGCCGATGCGCTGCTGTTCAAGGTCGAACAGGAAGGCGCCGGCGCCTGCCACACCGGGGCGCGTACGTGCTTCTTCCGTTCGTTCGGACCAGAAGCGTGACGCGATGAAGATCCAGCCGGCACGCGACGAGTTCCACCGTCACGCCGCCGAGCACACCGTGGTCCCCGTGTGGACCGAGCTGCTCGCCGACCTCGAGACACCGGTTGCCGCGTACGTCAAGCTCGTGGGCGACGGGCCTGGCTTCCTCCTCGAGTCGGTCGAGGGGGCCGAACGCTGGGCGCGGTTCTCGTTCGTCGGTCGCAATCCGTCGGCGATGCTCGTCCTGCGTGACGGCGTCGTCGAACTCGACGGGGCCTTGCCGGACGGCATCCCGACCGACCAGGGGATGCTCGCTGCGCTCGAGGCCTTGCTCGCCCAGTACACCAGCCCGAAGTTCGACGACCTGCCGCCGCTGCACGGCGGCATCATGGGATTCCTCGGCTACGACGTGATCCGCGAGGTCGAGCACCTCCCGGACACCCCGCCCGACGACCGCAGCTATCCCGACGCCGTGATGTCGGTGATCGGGTCGTTGGCGGCGTTCGACCACTGGCGTCAACGCGTCTACCTCATCGAGAGCGTGCCCACCCTCGGTCTCGACCCCGGCCAACTCGATGCCGCATACGACGCTGCGATCGGTCGCGTGCAGCAGGCGGTGGCCGACCTCGCGCAGCCGCTTCCGTACACGCCCGTCGAACCGCCGTCGGCCGCCGACGAGCTGCCCGAGCTCCACTCCTCGATGCCCAACGGGATGTACCGAGCGCGCCGTCGACGTGGCCAAGGACCATGTCGTTGCCGGCGACATCTTCCAGGTCGTGCTCGCCCAGCGGTACGACCTCGAACTCGGCGCCGACCCGTTCGACGTGTACCGGGTGCTGCGCCAGGTGAACCCGTCGCCCTACATGTACTTCGTGCGTCACCCCGAACTGACGATCGTCGGCTCGTCACCGGAGCCGATGGTGCAGTTGCTGGGCCGCACGGTCGTGTCACGGCCGATCGCCGGCACCCGACGGCGGGGTCGCACCGACGAGCACGACCGGATGATGGCCGCCGAGCTGATCGAGCACCCCAAGGAGCGCGCCGAGCACGTGATGCTCGTCGACCTCGCCCGTAACGACGTCGGGCGCGTCGCCGAGTTCGGCACGGTCACCGTCGACGAGCTGATGACGCTCGAGCGCTACAGCCACGTGATGCACCTCACCTCGCAGGTGTCCGGGCAGTTGCGTGAGGGCCTCGGGCCGATCGACGTGCTGCGAGCCACGCTCCCGGCGGGCACCGTGTCGGGGGCGCCGAAGGTGCGAGCGATGGAGATCATCGACTCGCTCGAACCCGTCAAGCGTGGGCCCTACGCCGGGGTCGTCGGCTACATCGACTGGTCGGGCAATCTCGATACGGCGATCGCCATCCGCACGATGTTCGTCACCGGCGACGGCGTCACCGCCAGCCTGCAGGCCGGGGCCGGCATCGTCGCCGACTCGGTTCCCGACGACGAGGACCTCGAATGTCGCAACAAGGCAGCTGCGCTGCTCGCTGCGATCCCTGCCGCCCGGCGGATGACGGCAGCGCGCCGCGACGCCGGTACCCCCGCCTGACCGAACGCTGGTTCCCGCAGCCCTGGGCTCGG
Organism: Ilumatobacteraceae bacterium; assembly: GCA_963828415.1. Classification (GTDB taxonomy): domain Bacteria; phylum Actinomycetota; class Acidimicrobiia; order Acidimicrobiales; family Ilumatobacteraceae; genus Sva-07. Next base: position 853,199 of record CAWHEI010000001.1, on the reverse strand, counting down.
GGAACCACGCCTGACCGAACGCTGGTTCCCGCAGCCCTGGGCTCGGGGAACCACGTCTCTGTTCGGGTCCGTCAGAGGAGGATGCCGAGGAAGAACAGGAAGCCGAGGCCGGCGAAGCCGATCGTGATGGCCGCGGCGAGCAGGATCAGCAGCGGAAAGGTCGTCACCGACCTGAGCGCAACAGCGAGTGCGGTGAACTGTCCCGCCGTGACGACGGTGTCGTTCATGGTGAAGAACTGGCGCGACATCACCACGGCGCTCTGATCCTGAACGCCGTCGCTGGCCTCGACGGCCTCGATCACGACCCGCTCCGATCGGGGGTCGCCGGTGATCAGCCGTTCGACATCGCTGACGAGTGCGGTTCCCAACCTCGTGATCGCCCAGAGCCGGAACCAGGCCAGACCGACAGCGCCAACGGCGATGAACGCAGCGACACCACCGAAGATGATCCAGACGGTCTCGATGCCATCCGACAGGGCGGCGATGCCGAGCGCGAATCCGCCGAGGCACACCACGACGACGATCACCATGGTGCCGAACGCGAGGCGGGTGCCGCGATGGACGAGCGTGAGCAGGGTGTCGACCGTGCGCGTCGCCAGGTCGTGGAGTCGGCCATCGGCGGGGTTGTCGTCGTAACTCATGACGATCGCAGTGTGCCACGGCAGACTGGCACTGTGACTCCCGATCCTGCCGCCATCGACGAAGCCGCACGCGACCACGTGATCGTGGCGGGTCCGGACGCACTGACATACCTGCACTCACAGGTGGCCCAGGACCTGCGAGAACTCGCGGTCGGGGAATCCGCTTGGACGCTCGTGCTCGAGCCGACCGGCAAGGTCGAGTCGCTCGCGCGCGTCACCCGGAGGGCAGACGACGAATTCGACTTCGACGTCGACGCCGGATTCGGTGAGGCGCTCGCGGTCCGGCTGAATCGGTTCAAGATCCGCGTCGCCGCGGAGATCGTCGTGGAACCCGCTCGGTCGGCGGAGCCCACCGATGGCCACGAAGCTGCTCGCGTCGCTGCCGGCTGGCCCCGCATGGGCCTCGACATCGTTCCGGGCCAGACGATTCCTGCAGTGACGGGGGTGGTGCCGGTGGCGGTGAGTTTCACGAAGGGGTGCTACCCGGGTCAGGAACTCGTCGAACGCATGGACAGCCGCGGCGCTGATTCCCCCCAGTCGCTGCGCGTCGTCGACATCGACGCTGGCGTCGGAGTCGGCGACCCGTTGGTGCTCGACGGTGCGGAGATCGGCACGATCACGAGCGTGTCGCCGACCGGCGGTGTCGCGATCGCGCTCGTCAAGCGCGGCCACGACGTCGGCCGCCCTCCGGCCCACCTCGCCACCAACTGACCCAGAATTCGGAGCGAAGGTCGCGCTGCGCGCGATGGTGGCTCCGAATTTCGGTGGGGTGGGGGAGTCAGACGGCGTGGGCGGCCGCGAGATCGCGGCGAATGGCGATCACGTCGGGATGCTGGCGGATGCCGATCAGTTCCGGCGACGAGTCGATGATCACGGCGAGCCCTGACGGCGATGTGCCGGCCTCGGCCGCAGTGCGCAGCCAACCGATCGCTGTTGCCTGATCACCAAGCGCTCCAGCGGCGCGGGCGACAGTTGCCGCGGCCAGGGTGTGCGGATGGCGGGCGTAGCCCTCCGCCGCAAAGTGCGCAGCGTCCTCGAATCGGCCGAGTCGCATCAGCTGGTTGGCGAGGATGTACTCGTTCCACGGGTCGCCCGTCGGCCACGGTTCGGGAAGCAGGTCGATCAGGGCGGCGACCCGTTCGGGCGCCAAGGTCACGGGTTGCGGAGCCTGGTCGGGGCGATGGTGACTGAGCGCCGCGGTCAGAATGCGCTGTGCCTTGCGGGGCTTGCCCGCTGCCAGCGCCTCGTCGGCGTCGTGCCACGGTGAGGACACCGGCTTGGACGAGCCGAGCATCTGCAACTGCGAGACCAGGAGGAACCCGATGATCAGGACGAAGCTGCGGTACCGGTCGTCGACGAAGGAGTACACGGTGAACGCCAGGGTGACGGCGAGCGAGAACCAGATCATCAGCCGCTCGGCCCGGTCGGGAACGAAGCGGTCGAGTGCGTTGGTGACGATGTTGCCGCCGTCGAGCGGCAGCACGGGCACCAGGTTGAACATGCCGATCACGGGCCCGGCCCACCAGATCGCGAGGAGGGCCGGATCGTTCACGTACGACGGCCGCTCCAGCGGGTTGGCGCCGAGCGCGAGCAGCATCGCCACGCTGACGGCGATCTGGATGCCCGGACCGGCGAACGAGATGCCGATCTGCTCGGCGCGTGACAGCGGACGCGACGGCACGTACGAGGCGTAGCCGGCGAGGAAGTTCAACGAGATCTCGGCTTTGGCCCCGGTTCGACGGGCGGCGACGGCATGGCCGAGTTCGTGCAGCAACGTGAACGCAGCGAGTGCGCCGGCGAGCCAGATCCCGAACTCGTCGCCGTACAGCACGACGATCAGGACCATGAGCATGACGAAGCCCGGTCGCACGTGGACGGGGAATCCGAGCAGTCGGAACATTCGACTCCGCAGGCTACGACCGATCGGTGATCGCCGCCCCGCGAGACGCAGTGTTCTGCGATCGTTCAGGTGGAGACGGATACGGGTCGTACACTCTCTCCACGTGCCATACGTCTACGCCTTCGATCACAAGCACCGCCGCCCTCCAATGGAGTACAAGGACCTGCTGGGTGGGAAGGGGGCGAACCTCGCCGAGATGACGAGCGTGTTGAAGCTCCCGGTGCCGCCGGGCTTCACGATCTCCACCGATGCGTGCCGCGACTACATGCACAGCGGCTGGCCGGGCGGCCTCGACGAGGAGATCGCCAAGCACGTCTTCAAGCTCGAGAAGGCCATGGGGCGCAAGCTCGGCGACCCATTCGATCCATTGCTCGTGAGCGTTCGCTCGGGTGCCAAGTTCTCGATGCCGGGCATGATGGACACCGTCCTCAACCTCGGCCTCAACGACCAGAGTGTCGAGGGTCTCGCTCATTCGACCAACGATCCAGCGGTTCGCGTACGACTCGTACCGTCGCTTCATCGCCATGTACGGCCGCATCGTGCTCGGCGTCGACGGTGAACCGTTCGAACACGCCCTCGATGCTGCCAAGGCCAAGGCCGGCACAGCGATGGACAACCTGATCCCGGCCGACGCACTCAAGGAGCTGTGCGACGACTACAAGTCCATCGTGCAGGACGAGACCGGAGCGCCCTTCCCGCAGAAGCCACGCGAGCAGCTCAACGGTGCCGTCGAGGCCGTGTTCCGCAGCTGGAACGGCGCTCGTGCGATCGCCTACCGCAACCGCGAGAAGATCGATCACGAGCTCGGTACCGCCGTCAACGTCCAGACGATGGTGTTCGGCAACCGCGACGACAACTCGGGTACCGGCGTCGGCTTCACCCGCAACGCTGCGACCGGCGAGAACAAGCCGTACGGCGACTTCCTGGTCAACGCACAGGGCGAGGACGTGGTGGCGGGCATCCGCAACACCGAAGACCTCGACCACATGAAGAAGCACTTCCCGGTGATCCACGCCGATCTCCTCGAGATCTTCAAGCGGCTCGAAGAGCACTACACCGACATGTGCGACACCGAGTTCACCATCGAGCAGGGCAAGCTCTGGATGCTGCAGACCCGCGTCGGCAAGCGCACGGGTGCCGCGGCGCTGAAGATGGCCGTCGACATGACCAAGGGGACCGGTACGGGTTCTCATCGGTGGAAGATCTCGCGTGAAGCGGCGCTCACCCGCGTGTCCGCCGACCACCTCGACGCCGTGCTGCACCCGCAGTTCGCCTCCGCCGGCAAGGTGCTCGCCAAGGGCCTCGGTGCGTCGCCGGGCGCCGCCGTCGGTGCTGTCTACTTCACCGCCGACGAGGCTGCCGAAGCGAAGGAGCGCGGCGAAGACGTCGTGCTCGTGCGCAACGAGACGAGCCCCGACGACATCCACGGCATGATGGCCTCGAAGGGCATCCTCACCGCCCGTGGCGGTCTGGTGAGCCATGCCGCCGTCGTTGCACGCGGCTGGGGAACACCGGCGATCGTCGGTGCCGAGGACGTGAAGATCAAGGGCGACCAGTTCACGGTCGGCGACATCGTCGTCAACAAGGGCGACATCATCTCGCTCGACGGCACGACCGGCCAGGTCATGCTCGGAGCGCTGGAGTTGCGCGGCAGCAGAGCCACCAGCCGAGTTCGAGACGATCCTCAAGTGGGCCGATGCGGTCCGCAAGGGCAAGCTCGGGGTGCGCGCCAACGCCGACACGGGCGAGGACGCAACCAACGCGCGTGAACTCGGCGCCGAGGGCATCGGCCTGTGTCGCACCGAGCACATGTTCCTCGCACCCGACCGCCTGCCGGTCGTTCGCGAGATGATCCTCGCGTCCACGCCGAAGCAGGAGGAGGCCGCACTCGAGAAGCTGCGTGCCGTCCAGGAAGCCGACTTCATGGAGATCCTCGATGCGATGGACGGCCTGCCGGTCACGATCCGGCTGCTCGACCCGCCGCTGCACGAGTTCCTCCCGTCGGTCGAAGAGCTCCGCATCAAGGAGGCGACCAAGGGGCTCAACAAGAAGGAGCAGGAGCTGCTGAACGCAGCCGAGCACTGGGCCGAGCACAACCCGATGATCGGCACCCGCGGTGTCCGACTCGGCGTGATCAAGCCGGGCCTCTACGCCATGCAGGCGAGGGCGCTGCTGTCGGCGGCAGCCAAGCTGCGCGACATGGGCAAGAAGCCGATCGTCGAGATCATGATCCCGCTCACCGTCACCCGCGAGGAGATGGCGCTGGCTCGCAGCTGGGTGCAGGCCGAGGTCGACGCAGCGCTCGCCGGCATGAAGAAGAAGCCGACGATCACCATCGGCACGATGATCGAGACGCCGCGCGCTGCGCTGCGCGCCGACGAGATCGCCGAGGTCTCCGACTTCTTCAGCTTCGGCACCAACGACCTGACGCAGCTGACGTTCGGGTTCAGCCGCGACGACGTCGAGAGTCGGATGATGCCGCAGTACCTCGAGCAGGGCCTGCTGAAGGCCAACCCGTTCGACACGATCGACCAGACCGGCGTCGGCGACCTGGTGCGGATCGGGGCCGAGCGGGGCCGGGCAACCAAGCCTGGTCTCAAGCTCGGCGTGTGCGGCGAGCACGGCGGCGACCCCGCCTCGATCGACCTGTTCTACAACGCCGGGCTCGACTACGTGTCGTGCTCGCCGTTCCGGGTTCCGATCGCCCGCCTCTCCGCGGCCCAGGCGATCATCGCCGCCGAATCCTGAGCGACGGCGTACACACGGTGTCAGACACCGTGTGTACGCCCGACGCCGGGTGAGGGTCGGGGCACTACATTGGCCCTGGCATGGGGATCGTCGACGAGGACATCGAACGGCTGCGGTCGACGGTGTCGATCGTCGACACGATCCAGCAGTACGTCGCGCTGAAGCGTGTCGGGCGGAACTGGGTGGGTCTGTGCCCGTTCCACGCCGAGAAGAGCGGGTCGTTCAACGTCCGTGAAGAGACCGGGCGCTACAAGTGTTTCGGCTGCGACAAGGGTGGTGACGTCTTCACGTTCATCCAGGAGATCGAGCATCTCGACTTTCCCGGCGCCGTCGAGCACCTGGCTGCCAAGGCCGGCATCCAGCTCAACTACACCACGACGGGTCAGTCGAAGGAGCGGGCGCGGCGCAAGCAGCTCGTCGAAGCGATGGACGAGGCGGTCGAGTGGTACCACCAGCGCCTGCTGAACGACCCTGACGCCCGCGCCGCCCGCGACTATCTCCGGCGCCGCGGGTTGGCCGGTGACATCGCCCGCCAGTTCAAATTGGGGTGGGCGCCCGACGATTGGGATTCGCTGTCGCGTGGGCTGGGAGCGTCGCCTGACGTGTTGCAGTCGGTGGGGCTGGCGTTCCGCAACAAGCGCAACAAGATGCAGGACTCGTTCCGGGCTCGGGTGATGTTCCCGATCTTCTCCGAGTCGGGTGAGGCGCTCGCGTTCGGCGGGCGGATCCTGCCCGGTTCCGACGATCCGGCCAAGTACAAGAACTCCTCCGAGACACCGATCTACACCAAGTCGAAGGTCCTCTACGGGCTGAACTGGGCGAAGAACGACATCGCCAAGCACGATCAGGTCGTCGTGTGCGAGGGCTACACCGACGTGATCGGCTTCCATCGCGCCGGCGTCGCCCGTGCGGTCGCCACGTGTGGCACCGCGCTGACGGAGGAGCACGTTCGGCTGCTCAAACGCTACGCGAGCAAGGTCGTGCTGGCATTCGATGCCGATGCCGCCGGCCAGGGTGCCGCGGCCCGCTTCTACGAGTGGGAGCAAGCGCACGCCGTCGAGGTGTCCGTTGCGCGACTTCCGCAGGGAAAGGATCCGGGCGATCTGGCACAGAGCGATCCAGAGTCACTCCAGCGCGCCGTCGATACGGCGATGCCCTTCCTCGGATTCCGCCTGCAGCGCACCCTCAATGCCCGTTCGCTCGATTCGCCGGAGCATCGTGCGCGCCTCGCCGAGGAGGCAATGGCGGTCGTCAACGAACACCCGAATGCCAACGTGCGCAAGCTCTATGCAGGCGAGGTCGCCACGAAGGTGGGTCTCCCGGTCGGCGACCTCGTGCAGATCGCCGAGCGGGGATCGCGGCGGCCGGCGATCCAGGTGGCGCCGAAGCGGTCTCGGGGACCGATGGAGAACGCCGAGTTCGCGGCGCTCGTGCTGTTGGTGCAGGACTGGGACGAGATCGCCCCGTGGCTGATCGAGCAACTGTTCGACGACGACGCCAATCGGATGGCGTTCGTCGCGATGGCGGAGGCCGGGGGAGACCTCGACCAGGCACTGCAGGTCGCCGCACCCGACGCGCGCGAGGTGCTGGAGCGCGCTGCGGTCGCCGACCTCAACCTGCAACCGGAGGTGGAGGCCCGAACACTCATCGGGGCGGCGGCCCGACGTGAGTTGGCCGCCCATGCGCGCCTGGCCGATCCGGCAGCGATCGAAGAGGACCGATCTGCTCGGCTCGACATCGATGCGCTCAACGACACCGACCGGGCGCGTGCCATGGGCGCGGCCGAGTCGTTGCTAGGTTGGCTGGATCGACGCTCAGGGGAACGCAACGGTGGGGGCTGAGCCAGTGTCCACGGACGACTCGTCGACGCCTGGCGTGCCCTTCCTGGGGGTCGACGTCGAGGAATGGGATGCGCTCGTCGGTCGCGGACGCCGGTCCGGCGCCGTGCATGCGGAAGATGTTGCACACGTCCTGCGTCACGTCGAGCTGTCCGGTGACGTGCTCACCGAGGTCCAGGTCGTCATGGCCGACCACGGCATCGTGATCGACGACGAGGTCGATCACATCGCCGACGACACGCCATCCGCCGGGGGTCGTCGTGTCGTCGTGACCGAAGACCGTGCTGCTGCTGCCGCCGATCATGACGAACAGCTGCTGAGCCGGGGCCGCGGTCGTCGCACCCGCAAGACCGGCCCGAAGGGTGACAACAGCACCTCGGACACCGTGCGGCTGTACCTCCGTGAGATCGGCCAGGTCGATCTGCTCACCGTCGAGGACGAGCGTCGCCTGGCACAGCTGATCGAGGAAGGCAAGATTGCCGCTGCCCGCATCGACGAGATGGCCGACTCGGCCACGTTCGCTCCGGGTGAGGAACGGATGCTGCTGCGGGCGGTGAGCCGGGGCGAGCGAGCAAAGAGCGAATTGACCCAGGCCAACCTGCGCCTGGTGGTCAGCATCGCCAAGCGCTACTCGGGACGTGGCATGCAGTTGCTCGACCTGATCCAGGAGGGCAACCTCGGGCTGATGCGGGCGGTCGACAAGTTCGATCACACCAAGGGTTTCAAGTTCTCGACGTACGCCACGTGGTGGATTCGTCAGGCGATCACCCGCTCGATCGCCGATCAGGCTCGCACGATCAGGATTCCCGTGCACATGGTCGAGCACATGAACCGCGTGACGCGGGCGAAACGGCAGATGCACCAGGAACTCGAGCGGGAACCGACCATCGACGAGATCGCCGAGAAGGTGCAACTCCCACCGGATCGTGTCCGAGAGCTCCTGCGCTACTCGCAGGATCCGCTGTCGCTCGACTCGCCGGTCGGTGACGAGGACGAGGCCAACCTCGGCGACTTCATCGAGGACGAGTCGGTCGACAGCCCCGCCGACGCTGCGACGCGGATGATGCTGCACGACGCGGTGACCGAGGTCCTCGGCGAGTTGTCCGACCGCGAGCAAGAGATCGTGCGGCTGCGCTTCGGCCTCGACGGCGGACGAGCCAAGACGCTCGAGGAAGTCGGTCAGGAGTTCGGCGTCACCCGCGAGCGGATTCGCCAGATCGAGGCCAAGACGCTGGCCAAACTTCGCCACCCGCAACGGTCCGAACGCCTCCGGGAGTTCCTCGAAGTCGAGTGATTACATCGCGGGTCTGACCCGTGATGTAATCGAGTGATCCAATTGGTGGTGGTGCCCGAACCTCGGGCATGGCTCCCCCCACTCTGTCGAAGCGTTCGACGACTGCGCTCGGCGCTGTCACAGGAGTCGTTGCTGCGATCGTTGCCCTCGGCGTCGCCGAACTGATCGCCGGGATCCGCCAGCAGTGGCGGTCGCCGGTGATCGACGTCGGCGATCGCGTCATCGACAACGTGCCGCCGTTCGTCAAGGACGTCGCGATCCAGACGTTCGGGACCAACGACAAGCCGGCGCTGCTGCTCGGCATCGGGGTCACGCTGCTCATCTACGCCGCAGTCATCGGTGCGTTGGCGTTTCGTCGCCGGATCGAGATCGGGCTGGTCGGGATCGGCGTGTTCGGCCTGATCGGGGCGCTTGCTGCCACGTCGAATCGTGCGGGCGGGTCGATCGACGACACCGTTCCGACGCTGGTGGGAGCGGCTGCGGGCGCAGGGTCGTTGTGGTTCGTCCACCGTGTCTGCCGACCATTGATCGCTGGAGTGCCGTCGGCGGATGCGGCACCTCCGAGCGACCCGACGGGCGCCACGCGGCCCTCGCCGACCGACGCGCCGAGAGCCACACGTCGTGAGCTCCTGGCACGTACGGGCGGTGTGCTGGCTGCGTTGGCGTTCGTCGGTGCGGGGGCGGGTGCTGTCGGACGGACGATTCGCAGTCGGTTCAGCGCCGCCGAGTCACGACTCAATGTCGCCCTGCCCCGCGGGTCGAACCAGCTTGCAGCGGTCCCCGAGGGCGTCTCGGTCGGTGTGGATGGAATCGCCCCGTTCGTGACGCCGAACGCCGACTTCTACCGGATCGACACGGCGCTGACGGTGCCGCAAGTGCCCACCGAGGGCTACGAGCTCCGGGTGACGGGCATGGTCGACCGCGAACTCGCCCTGAGTTTCGACGAACTGCTGCGCCGCGAGGTCGTCGAGCACGACATCACCCTGACCTGCGTGTCGAACACGATCGGCGGAGAGCTGATCGGGAATGCTCGATGGACCGGGGTGCGTCTCGACGCGCTGCTCGCCGAAGCCGGCGTACAGGCCGGAGCCAACCAGGTGGTCGGCCGGTCGATCGACGGCTACACGTGCGGTTTCCCGATCGAGGCCGCCACCGACGGTCGCAACGCGCTCGTGGCGTTCGGAATGAACGGCGAGCCGTTGCCGCTCGAGCACGGCTTCCCGGTCCGTCTGATCGTGCCGGGCCTGTACGGCTACATCTCCGCCACCAAGTGGCTCACCGAGATCGAGCTGACCACGTTCGAGGACTTCGAGCAGTACTGGGTGCCGCGCGGGTACGCCGAGCGGGCGCCGATCAAGCTGATGAGCCGCATCGACTCCGTCGACGGGCTCGGCACACTCACCCGCAACGCCGACGGCACTGCAGCGATCGGCGGGGTTGCGTGGGCGCAGACCCGTGGCATCAGCGCCGTCGAAGTGCAACTCGACGAGGGGCCGTGGCAGCCCTGTGAACTCGGCGCCGCGCTCAACGACGACACCTGGCGCCAATGGGCGTTCCGCTGGACCCCGAGGGCGACGGGACGCACATCGATCCGCTGCCGGGCAACCGACGGAGACGGAGTGATCCAGACCGCCGAACGATCCGAACCACTCCCGAACGGTGCCTCCGGGCACCACCAGATCGTGGTCTTCGTCGAGTGATCCGCCCCCCGGGTCACGCGACGACGGTCACCCAGCGCTGCAACGCAGCGTGAACACCAACCCCCAAACACCCCCACAAGGAGAACCACCACCATGATCACCCGAAGCCGAACCACCAAGATGCTGCTCGCAGTGGCATCGTTCTCGCTGGTCGCCGCAGCCTGTGGCAGCGACGCCAACGACGACGCCTCTGTTGCCACCGATGCCCCGGCCCCCACAACCCCGGCGACCGACGCCGAGATGGACGAAATGGACGAAATGGCCGACGGCCCCTTCGGACCTGCATGCGACGCTGTCCCGACCGAAGGCGAAGGTTCCTTCGCCGGCATGACCGACGACACCGCTGCCACGGCGGCGTCGAACAACCCGCTGCTGTCGACGCTCGTCAGCGCAGTCTCCCAGGCCGGCCTGGTCGACACCCTCAACAGCGATGGTCCGTTCACGATCTTCGCACCGACCAACGATGCCTTCGCCGCCATTCCGGCCGAGGACCTCGAAGCAGTGCTCGCCGACCAGGAGCTGCTGACCTCGATCCTCACCTACCACGTCGTCGCCGGTGAGAGCCTCGACGCTGCGGCGCTGGGAGCAGTCGGTTCGGCTGCGACCGTCAACGGTGGCGAGCTCGAGTTCGGCGCTGACGGCACGACCGTCAACGGCATCGACGTGCTCTGCTCGAACGTCATGACCGCCAACGCCACCGTCCACATCATCGGCGAGGTGCTGCTCCCGCCCGCCGACGACATGGGTGAGATGGAAGAAGGCGCCATGATGCCGACCGGTCCGCTGTGCTCGGCGGTGCCCGCCGACGGTGAGGGCTCGTTCGCCGGCATGACCGACGACACTGCTGCCACGGCGGCGTCGAACAACCCGGTGCTCTCCACCCTGGTCCAGGCGGTTGTTGCCGCCGGCCTCGTCGACACCTTGAACAGCGATGGTCCATTCACGATCTTCGCTCCGGCCAACCCGGCCTTCGACGCACTGCCCGCCGGAACCCTCGACGCCGTGCTTGCCGACACCGACCTGTTGACGTCGATCTTGACGCTGCACGTCGTCGCCGGCGAGCAGCTGTCGAGCGCTGATCTCGCCGAACTCGATTCGGTGACCACCGTCAACGGTGCCGACGTCACCCTCGAGGTCGCCGCCGACGGCACGTTGATGGTGAACGGGCAGGCGTCGGTCGGCTGTGCCGACATTCAGACTGCCAACGCAACGGTCCACGTGATCGACGCGGTGCTCATGCCGTGACGATGCCCTGACCTGGGCGGTGCAGTGCACCGAGCAATGACGACCACGCGTGGCGAGGAGGCTTCGGCCCCTCGCCACGCTCGCGTCCCCGGACGCTTCGGGTGATCCAACCACCGCCGGGATGCGAACCAGGTGCATGTCAACACTGCTGCTCACCGTCGATGGAATGATCTCGAGCCGCCACGAACTCACCGTTGAACAGATCCTCGAAAATGCGGTCGTCGATGACGACGGCCGCCTGCTCGTCTCCATGATCGACGCATTGGCGATCGTGCGTCTCCGGTCGGACGCCGAACTGTTGCTCGTCGGGTTCGCTGACGGTTCCAGCTGGGCGCTGCGGGTGTGCGACCTGTTCTGGCGCAACGACGTCTTCATGCTGCTGCAGCTCGAACAGCGAGTGCATTCGCCCGACGCCGCCTGGATCGCCCGACTCTGGTCGGATCAGACGGGACTCTCGCCAGCGATGACGTCGATGTGCGCCACCTCGTTCGCTGCGTTCGTGGGGCTGGAGTGAGTGCGGCGCCGGCGGTGTGGATGCCGGTGGATCGGGCACATCCCTGGCATCATGATCCGATCGCTTCCCCCCGGCCAGATCTCGTGTCGCTGATGCAACTGGTGCAGGCCGGCGACGAGGCTGCCTTCGCTTCGCTCTACGACGAGCTCGCCGGGGTGGTGTTCGGAACGGTGAAACGAGTGTTGCGAGATCCTGCGATGTCCGAGGAGGTCACCCAGGAGGTGTTCATGGAGCTGTGGCGCACGGCGACTCGCTTCGACCCGGAACGTGCCAGCGTCTCGACCTGGGCGATCACGATGGCTCGTCGACGTGCCGTCGACCGGGTCCGCCGGGAACAATCGCAACGCGATCGCATCGAGCGATCAGCGTCGCAACGGGACCCCGAGGCCATCGCGACAGACGACGAAGTGGTCGCTTCGCTCGAAGCCGAACGTGTCGGACGAGCTCTTGCGGAACTGCCCGAGGAACAGCGCATCGTGATCCAGATGGCGTTCCTCGACGGCGACAGCCACGGCGAGATCGCCGAGCGCCTCGATCTGCCGCTCGGAACGGTGAAGGGCCGGGTGCGTCTGGGACTGAAGAAGCTCGGTGGCAGACTGGGAGCCGCGACATGACCTCCGACCGCATCGACGAACTGATCGCGTTGGCCGCTCTCGGCGAGCTGTCCGAGATCGAACGGCGCGAACTCGACGAAGCGGCGGCGGGCGATCCGATGGTGGCCACCGATCTCGACGATGCGCTCGAATCGGCCGCAGCGCTCCAACGCCAGCACGCCGAGGAGCCGCCCGCCGCACTTCGCAGCTCGGTGCTGGCCGCCATTTCGTCGACTCCGCAGGAGACGCCGGTCGAGCCCGATGCATCGCCGGTGGTGTCGCTCGAGGCGGAGCGCAATCGTCGACGATTCCGCCCAGCGATCCTGGCTGCGGCCGCTGCGGTCGCGCTGTTCGTGGCCGGCGGAGTCGTTCTGGTCGCGACGAACGACGATGCATCAGACCCGATCGCTGCAGTGGTCGAGGCGCCGGATGCGACGAGCCGGGAACTCGACGGGGAAATCGACACGTTGACGGTGGTCTACTCGGCGGCTGAACAGGCACTGGTGGTCGAAGGCGTCGACGTCCCGGTGCTCGACGACACGGCGACGTACCAGCTGTGGCTGGTGGACGACGACGGTGCGACGTCCGTGGGCACCTTCCGTCCCGATGCGGACGGCACCGTGGCCGAGGTCTTCCCGAACGCCGATCCGACCGGGTTCGTGCTCGGCGTGACCGAGGAGCCCGCTGGCGGCAGCGTGTCGCCGACCCTGCCAATCCTGGCGTCGGCCTGACGCCGCACCACGCAACTCCGGGGCACCCCTCGTTCATGATTGGCCCATGGGCTACGGAGGCAAGTTCGTCGAACGGGAACAGGCACGCGAGCTGCGGGCGCAGTCGTGGACCCTGCAGGAGATCGCCGACGAACTGAGCGTCGCCAAGGGCTCGGTCTCGGTGTGGGTCCGCGACGTCGAATTCACCCCGAAGCCGCGCAATCGTGGCCACTCGGATCAGCGACCCCACCCGCTCCACGTCAAGAAGCTGGCAGAACTCGAACGGTGTCGAGTCGAGGCCGAGGCGCTTGTGGGGCAGCTCACATCCAGAGATCTCCAGATGTTCGTCCTCGGCCTCTACGCGGGGGAGGGAAGCAAGACCACAGGGTCGGTTTCGATGGCCAACACGAATCCGGTGCTGCTCCGAGCGTTCATCACCTGGTTGCGCCAACAGTTCGACGTCGACGAAGCTCGCCTTCGTGTGAAGCTCTACCTCCACGACGAGCTCGACCTCGAAGTAGCCACGACTCATTGGAGCAGAGTTCTCGACGTACCGGAGGCCCAGTTTCGTCAGCCATACCGAGCGGCGAGCGACGCGTCTCGCCGCCGCTCGAAGCACGTGCACGGCTGCGCAACGGTGCTGTACTCGTGCACGCTGACACATCGACGTGTGATGGCCATGATCGAGGCGATAACCTCTCCGTTCGCAATCCGGGATAGCTCAGTTGGCAGAGCAGGGCACTGTTAATGCTCTTGTCGCAGGTTCGAGCCCTGCTCCCGGAGCAACGAGACGGACCTTCGAGCGATCGAAGGTCCGTCTCTCGTTTTCGTGCCGCGGGACCTTCGTCTGTGGACTCGGAGTGCGACGTCTGGGATCGTGGAGATACACGGAACGTCAACGACGAGGAGGACCAGACCATGTCAATGTCACTGGAGGGAGCGGTTGCGATCGTCACGGGTGCAGCCCGTGGGATGGGTGCCCAACACGTCAGAGGCCTCGCTCGCGCCGGCGCGAAGGTGGTGGCGACCGACATCCTCGACGACGAGGGCCGGGCGCTCGCCGACGAACTCGGCGACTCGGTGATGTATCGCCATCTCGACGTCGCCGACGCCGACGCCTGGGAGACGGTCGTCGCTCAGGCCGAGGAGGCGTGGGGGCCGGTCAAGGTGCTGGTCAACAACGCCGGCATCGTTGCGTTCGGACCGATCGACGCGCTGTCTCCAGCGGTTTGGCAGCGCACCATCGACATCAACCTGACGGGTGTCTTTCTCGGGATGCACGCCGTGGTGCCGTCGATGAAGCAGGCCAACGGGGGAGCGATCGTCAACATCTCCTCGACCGCCGGCCTGCAGGGGTATGCCAACCTCGGCGCCTATGTGGCCAGCAAGTGGGGAGTGCGCGGGCTCACCAAGACCGCAGCCATCGAGTTGGGTCCGTTCGGCATCAGGGTGAACTCGATCCATCCAGGCCCGATCCGCACCCCGATGACCGACGGACTCGACCTCGCCTCGGTCGCCAGCCAACCGATTGCAAGAATCGGCGAGCCCGAGGAGGTGACGGCAATGCTGCTGTTCATCCTGCAGGAGGCGACGTATTCGACCGGGCACGAGTTCGTGGTCGACGGCGGGACGATCATCGGGCAGGTCGTCCGGATGCCCGACGACTGAGCGGCACCATCAGACAGCGTCGCGTGGTGTGTCACACTGCCGCATGGCAACTACTCCTCAACCCCTCACCGGCTCGGCTTCGATCACGATCGATCGACCGGTGGCCGAGGTGTTCACCGCTGTCTCCGACATCACACGAATGGGGGAGTGGAGCCCAGAGTGTGTGGCGTGTCGATGGGTCGACGGCGTGGAGGGTCCAGCCGTTGGTTCGAAGTTCAGCGGCGACAACGTCGCCAAGGCCGGCCCGGTCACGCTCAAGAAGTGGACGACGACCTCGGAGATCACTGCATGCGAACCGAACAGTGTTTTCGAGTTCCTTGCCGAGGGGTACTCCACGTGGCGATACGAGTTCGAGGATCGCGACGGTACGACCGTGGTCACCGAGTCGTTCTCGTTCCCGCCGCCCGAAGGTGTCCAGAAGTTCCTGTACGAGACCGTGATGCGCCGCTCCAAGAGCATGGTCAAGGGGATGGACGCCACCTTGGAACGACTCAAGGCGGCACTCGAAGCCTGAGCGGTCCGGCGGCGACGTCGTGCCGATCGGTAGCTTGGGCCGACACTCCCTTTGGGGGCGGTAGCTCAGTCGGTTAGAGCAGCGGACTCATAATCCGTGGGTCGTGGGTTCGAGCCCCACCCGCCCCACCATCATCTAGCAGGGATGATGTGGATCTCAGCCGACATGAACTCGGCGAAAGCTCTGGAAATCCAACATCCATCCAACATTTCTCCGCGCTGCGCACTCCGGTTCTTTGCCCATAGGAGGGCTCGATCGACGCCAGGGATGCGTGAGCGTTCGCCTGGTTCGTGGGAGCTCGTGGTGTCGGCTGGACGCGGGCGATCGCGTCAACTGTCCTTCCTCCGGGCGCCACGATCGGGCCACGTCGATTGTGAGGTCGTGCTCCACGCTGAGCACTGGAGACTGCGGATCGCCGGCCGAGAGCATGCGGTGCCCGTCCGGGCCGAAGAGGCGAACGACTTCGCCGGTACGCGAGCCACCAACTCGAGCGCGGTGCTTGGCAATCTTTGCCAACACTCAGTATGCTGCGGCCATGTCGACGATGAACGTGTCGCTGCCGGACGAACTCAAGTCGTACGTCGACGAGCAGGTCAGCGACGGCGGCTACGGGTCCACGAGCGAGTACGTTCGCGATCTCATCCGTCGCGACAAGGACCGTCAGCAGCTTCGACGCGTCCTGCTCGACGGGGCGGCATCGTCACCGGGCCCCGTCGCAGATGCCTCCTACTTCGCGTCAGTGCGTGACCGCATCGGGTCCGACACCTGATTGCCGTGCCCGCCCGCCCGGTCCGACTTCGCGAACGGGCTGCTGCCGACATCGATCAAGCTGTCGACTTCTACCTCGCTGAAGCGGACACTGACGTCGCCGTGCGTTTCGTCGACGCCGTCGAACGGGCCGTCGGCCAGATCGGTCGGTCACCGCGGTCGGGCAGCCTGCGATTCTCATACGAGCTCGAGATTCCTGACCTCCGCGCCGGCCCGCTGGTTCGCTACTCGTACCTGGTGTTCTACGTCGTCGGCGATGAGGTCGTGGATGTGTGGCGAGTTCTTCACACCCGCCGTGACATCCCGACGGCGATGGGCGATGAGATCGGCACTTGACTCTTCCATCCGGAGGACGCCCAGCGCCGGTTGCCGCACACTTCTGCGCCCTGAACCACGCTTACTTCAGCCGCCGGGCCCACTGCGGTTCGGCCCAAGCGTTGTGCGACGATTTCGCGGGCGTATCCACCGAACCGTGACGCCGGCAATCAGGTGCTCGGGATCTTGCTGGTGATCAGCCGCCGACGGATGACGACGTTCGATCCTGATCGGGTCCTCGAGACGCTCGACCGACATGGCGTGGAGTATCTCCTCGTCGGTGGCTTGGCAGCTCGGGCCCACGGCGCAGAGCGTCAGACCTCCGACGGGCCGCGGCCGGGAATACACCCTGCTAGATGGCTCGATTTGGTGCTGGGCGGACGGCCCTGAGGCGACACATGATCCGTGGGTCGTGGGTTCGAGCCCCACCCGTCCCACCATCGAAAACGTCCTGAGCCTCGGCTCCAGTCGTTTCGATGCGTTGGCCCCGGACCCTCAGATGCGGCGGCGGCGACCGGGGGTCACTGCGGCGGCAACGACGGCGGTCTTCGCGACCGGCGATGGGCCGGGCGACACTGCCTTGGCGACCACTGCGGTCTTGGCGACGGGTGCGCCGACGACTCCTCGTCGTCCGGCTCGTGTTGCTCGCATGGGCATGTCAGGCTCCTTCAGTCATGGCGTCGTCGGCCTCGATGGCCGCGATGATTGCCTGGATCGGAATGCGGCCGTCGGCGATCAGCTGACCACCGGAGCGGCGGGCGGCCGAGGCAAACGGCGCCGCCCAGAGGTTTTCCCAGATCAGCACACCGGCGGTCGAGCCGGGGTCCATCGCTGCGGCGAGGTGCTCGATGTCGTCCTCAGCCAGCAGCTCAGCGAGCTCGGCTTCGATCGTGCGCAGCGCGCCGAGTTCCTCGACGTCCGACAGTTCGAGGACATCGATGGTCCCGTCGTCGTTCTTGGTGAGGATCAAGACATCGATCACCCGGATGATGCCGGCATCGACGAGGGCGACGAGTTCGTTGGCCATCTCGCCGGTGAAGTTGGATGCGTTGGCAGGGAACTCGACGACCAGATAGTCGACGGGGCCCAGTTCGTTCAGTTGGACGTCGGTCATGACTCCACCCTCGCACCGTACCCAGCGCGGGACGTCACCCGCTCTGGGTGATTCATCCGATCTGGGAACCGATTCGCCCCGACATCATCCAGATGGGGTGACGTCGCGACGTACCGTTGCCCGTACCGTTCGATCGCTGCCTGAGGGCAGCATCGAGATCGGAAACAACAACCCAAGGAGGCGACGATGCTCGCATACGACTACCCACTACTCGGTCTGTTCTGGACCATGATGATCTTCTTCCTCTGGTTCGCCTGGCTCTGGCTGCTGTTCCGCGTGTTCGCCGACATCTTCCGCAGCAAGGACATGGGCGGCTGGGGCAAGGCTCTCTGGTCGATCTTCGTGATCCTGGTGCCGTTCCTGGGCGTGTTCATCTACGTCATCGTCAACGGCAAGTCCATGACCGAGCGCGACATCGCATCTGCCCAGCAGCGCGAATCCGAGTTCCAGGCCTACGTTCGCCAGACCGCGAGCACCACGGGTGGTACCGGTGGAGCCGACGAAATCTCCAAGCTTGCCGCACTTCGTGACCAGGGGTTGTTGACCGACGAGGAGTTCACGGCCCAGAAGGCCAAGCTGCTCGCCTGAGCGTGCTGGCCGTCTCGTTGCGTTCGCGACGCACTCAGCGTGCTTCGCGAACGCAACGGCGTCAGTCGACGGCCAGCGGCGTGACGGTGCTTCGCAGCCCGGTGTCGGTCACCAGCGGCCGACGTCGAGGAAGGCCCGACCCCGCGAAGCATGATCCTCAGCGTGCGGCAGGATCCAACAAGACCTGAATGTGCACGAGGCGGCCGTCGATTCGTTCGATCGCCCAGACGACACCCTTGGCCGTGCTGATCTGCCCGTCGATGCTGCATCCGGCCGACTCGAGCCGGCCAGGGAGTTCGGACAGCAGGTCGCCGTGCCCGCAAGCGACACTGCGGTCGGGCAGTTCGCCGAGGAGTCGGATCACCTCGTCGGTGTCTGCGCCTTCGGCGAGTGCATCGGTGACGTCGACGTCGGCGCCGAGTCGGGTCGCGAGGGGGAGCACGGTCTCGATGCAACGGATGTAGGGGCTCGACAGGATCGGGCCTGTCGCTTCGGGTCCGAGGATCTTGGCGATCCGCTCCGCCTGGCGGCGCCCGCGTTTGCTCAGCGAACGCAGAGCATCGTCGTCGGCTGCTGTTCGCCGACCGGCTCGGGCGTGGCGAACCACGTACACCACCTCGTCCGGTGTGCGCGTGCGCTTGGCCATCGAGCCAGCATCGGGGCGCCACCTCGTTGCGACATCATCCATGACGGATGATTCTTCGCGGTGGCGACCGGGCGGTGGCCGGTGCCTCCCACAGATCATCCGGGGCGGGTGACGAACCGGCCGGACGGGAGGCGCACGATGTCGTGGTGCCAGGCGAGTCCGTGATCCGGGTTGATGCTGTCGCTGGTGCGCCGAGCCGGGCGCACCAGGGGCGGGCGATGCGGTGGGATCCTCGACGCAGCGAGTTCCTGTGGGTCGACAGCGGGGCCGGGCTCGCGCACCGGGCACGAGTCGTCGGCATCACGGATCTCCAACCCGTGTGCACCTACCACCTGCCCGGCCGGCCGGGTTCGCTCACGCCCGTCGCAGGCAACGACGGATGGCTGGTCACACTCGGTCGCGGCATCGGTCTGTTGGGTCCGGACGGATCGACGTCGGAACTGGCCACGGTGGCGCCGGTGGGAGCCAGCCTGAACGAGGCGGCGTGCGATCGGCGCGGTCGGCTGTGGGTGGGCGCAGGCGCCGATGACCACGTCTCGCCGGTCGGCGGCCTGTACCGGTTCGAACGCAACGGCGAGATCGACCTCATGGTCGATTCGCTCGTGAATCCGGGCGGACTCGGGTGGAGCCCTGACGGGAGGACGTTGTATCTCGCCGACAGCGGCTTGCGTCACGTCCTCGCCTTCGCGTTCGACCCGGATCGTGGCGTGCTCGGCCGACAACGTGTCCTGCTGGCGTTCGACGGGGCCGATGGTGCACCCGATGGACTCAGCGTCGACGGGCGCGGCGACCTGTGGATCGCCATGTACGGAGGCCACGCCCTGCGTCGGTACAGCCCGAACGGCGTGCTGCTCGCCGCTCATCGCATCCCGGCGGCCCAGGTCACGTCATGTGCGTTCGGCGGACGCGATCTCCGCACCTTGTTCGTGACGACGAGCACCGAGGGATGGGACGACGAGCAACGCGCCGCCGACCCGGACGCCGGTCTGGTGTATCGGGTCGACGCCAGGACCACCGGGTCGCCGGCACGGGCGTATCTCCCTGAACCGACCTGGTGGGCTCGTGTCGCGCTCGACGGCTCGACGGGCTCGACCGGCGAGGCTGTGGGGTACGAAATCGTCGTGGGAGGAGGGCACGGGTCGATGATCGAGATCGTGCTGCCGGAGTTCGAGGTCACCGAGGTCCGCGGTCGGCAGGTCCACCTCGTCGGCACGATCGTCGACCAGGCGGCGCTCCACGCGGTCCTTCACCGACTCCAGGACCTGCACCTCGATGTGCTGGAGCTGCACCGCCTCGGCGGGCGTTGACGCCTCACGCCGACCCCGCCCGGGTGCCCGGGTTCGTGGCCGAGCAGTTGGTAGCGTGCCCCGAATGGGCGCCAGGCCGAGCACAGCGGCGGCCGTTGCCCGTTCGACCACCGCGACAGCGCTGCAGCGTGATCGACTTCTGAACCGGCTCGATGCCGTTCCCGCTGGAGGCCTCGGTCTCGTCGTCGCTGGGGCGGGTTCCGGCAAGTCGACGCTGTTGTCGACCTGGACGCAAGCACGGCCGCAGGCGACTGTCGTCTGGGTCGAAGCCGACGACAGGTTCGGCGACCCGACGGTGTTGGCGCACGCTCTGGTCGCATCGATCGACGAACACGTCGCTGGATTCGCCCAACAGTTCGCTGATCTCTCCGCCATCGGAAGCGGCGCCGCCGGCCAGCAGTTCGTGGCGCGTCTGCTGGTGGCGATCGAACAACTCGAGGTCGACCTCGTCGTCGTGATCGACGATGCGCACCTGCTCGGATCCGGAGCCGCTCATTCCGTGCTCGACGGAGTGGTGCAGCGGCTTCCCGGCAACGCTCGTCTGTTCGTCGCCGCTCGTTACGACCCGCCGCTGACGATCCATCGGCTCCGTCTCGAAGGCCGAGTCGACGAGATCCGGGGAAGTGACCTGTCGTTCGATCTGTCCGAAACGCGATTGCTCGTCGAGACGGTGGCCGGATTCGAGCTCGATGAGCCAACGCTGTCTCGACTTCATGGCCGCACCGACGGCTGGGCGGTCGGCCTGCAGCTCGCAGGACTGTCGATCCGGCACTCGCGCGACGTCACCCGGTTCGTCGAGGACTTCGACGGCAGTGACGTGCTCGTCGCCGAGTATCTGACGCGCGAGGTGCTCGAGACGTTCGATACCCGGACGCGTGATTTCGTCACGTCGACGAGCATCCTGCCGTGGCTGTCGGTGGAACTCTGTGCGGCGGTCGTCGATGACATGACACCGTCGGAGATCGAGGAGATGCTCGTCCGGCTCGAACAGGACTTGATCTTCATCGTCTCGTCCGGGCCTCAGCGTCGTGCCCGATACCATCAACTGTTCGCTGATCTGGTTCGCAACACCTTGCGCCTCGAGGATCGCGATCGCGAACGCGACCTGCGGCGTCGGGCGGCGGCCTTCCTCGCGACCAACGACAACGTTGCGGCAGCGGTCGAGCAGTATCTGGAACTCGCCGATGCGGCCGGTGTCGTCCGGATGGTCGTCGAACACGGTCGGCTCTTCTACGAGCGCAACGAGTCCGCCACGCTGGTGCGATGGCTGCGGTCTGCCGAGGCCGTCGCCACCGCGCCGGCACCAGAGCTCGGCATCCATCTCCTTGCTGCGGAGATCGCTGCACTGGACTCGATGGCAGCGGCGGCGACCTACCAGCGGGTGCTTCGTCGGGGCGGGATGTCCGACGGTGAGCAGGCAACGGCGCACGCGCTCTACAGCCTGCTCGGACTCGATGACCTGCCACCGTACGAGATCGAGCAGGCGTCGTCCGACGGGCTCGAGTTCGCTCAGACCGCAGACGACCGTGATCTGGTCGACTTGATCGGTGCGGGGGGACCCTCGACGGTCGAATTCTTTCTTCGGTTCATGCCCGGAGTTGCAGCATTCCACCGCGGCGATCTGCCGACGGCGATCGAACGCCTCGAGGCGGTGTTCGCGATGGACGCCATGCAGTACCCGGTCTGGAAGGTGTACTCGCTCGGAATGCTCGGCCTCGCTCGTGCCTGGTTCGGCGATCTCGACGTGGGCGAGTCGTTGGCGTTGCGTTCGATCGAACTCGCGCAGCACAGTTCGATCGGCAAGCACGTCGCCCTGGCCTACCCACGGCATGCGCTGGCGTTGATCGCGCTCGATCGACTCGACCATTCGACTGCGGCCGAACATCTGCGAAGCGCGGGCGTCGCCGTCGAGCAGTCGAATCGTGTGGCACTGCGGGCGACACACCGCTGGCTCGACGCAGTCAGGACCACCCTGGCGGAAGGGTCACCCAAGGCCCTGGCAACGCTCGCGGCAACTCCGCCGCCGGCGTTGGCACCACCCGTGGTCGTCGCCGCCGATCGTGACCTCCAGATTCGTCTTCGCATCGCGACCGGCAACCTCCTGGCCGCCGGCGACATCATCGCCGGAGCGCCTTCGATCAGCCAGGGAGCTCGGTTCGACTTCGCACTCGCAAGCGGCCACCTCGTCGAGGCGAGAGCCGTCATCGACTCCTGGACCTCGCCCGCCGGCGACCGACGCGGGGCGCTCGGGCTGCTCGTGCGCCGCGGCGCGCTGTTGGCAGCCGAAGGACAACGCCGACTGTCCATCTCGGTGGTCAACGAGGCGGTGCTGCGTGCCGAGCCGGGCGCCTTGCGTGCCCCGTTCCTCGAAGTGCCGTCGATGATCAGCCTGCTGAAGTCGGACGTACAACTCCTGTCGCAGCCATTCGTTCGCTCGATCGTCGACAGGGCGCACGCCGTGCAGGACCGAGGAACGTCGCACGAGCAGTTGATCGAACCACTGACCGACCGTGAGCGAGAAGTGCTCGCGTTGCTGCCCACCCGGCTCACCAATGCCGAGATGGCGGCGCAGTTGTACGTGTCGGTCAACACGCTCAAGACACACGTGCGCCACATCTACGTCAAGCTCAACGCCGACGGCCGCGACGAGGCCGTCGAGCGGGCCGCGCAACTCGGCATCCTGTAGACGGACGGGCCACCCGCCGGACAGGATCATCCGGCTCGGGTGATGTCACGCGGTCGGCGCAGGGCGAGCATTGAGGAGCAACGATGCCGCGTCCACCGGGGGCGCGCCCGTCATGAGGAGACAGACAATGACCGATTCCAACAAGCTGGCCCACAGTTCCTGGGCAGTCGGATATGCGATGTTTGCATCCGTTCTGCTGCTGATGGGGGGCATCTTCCAGTTCGTCGCCGGACTGGTCGCCGTCGTCGAAGACGACTTCTACGTCGTGGGCACCAAGTGGGTGTTCGAGTTCGACGTCACCACGTGGGGCTGGATCCACATGCTGCTCGGTGTTGTGCTGTTCCTGTCGGGCATCGGCATCCTCAGCGGCAACGTGCTCGCTCGCACGGTTGGTGTCATCGCGGCCGGCGTGGCTGCCGTGGCGAACTTCCTGTGGCTGCCGTACTACCCGGTCTGGTCGATCATCATGATCTTCCTCGCCGTCGCCGTGATCTGGGCGCTCACCGTCCACGGTCGCGACATCACCGACGCCTGATCGTCACGAATCCTGAAGCCGACCTCCGAGGGCGAGGCGTTCCGCGGTTGACGCGGTTCGCCTCGCCTTCGGACGTTCGGTTGTGCTAGCACTGCCCAACGTTCGCCGAGGGGTTCGGTGGACACGACGCAAGGAGATGGGGGTCTTCAATGCGACAGCGACGACTGATCAGTGCGCTCGCCGTTCCACTCGTGTTCGTCTTCGTGGCGGCGTCGTGCGGGAGCGATGACAGCTCCTCGGACGACACCACCGCGCCGGACAGCACCGAGGCGGTCACGGACGACACCACCGAAGGTGGCGACGACGAATCCGCACCGGTCACTGCGGATGGCGAGGTCGACACGAGCGTGGTCGTCGATACCGACACGCCGGTGTACGGCGGCACCCTCACGATGGGCCTCGAAGCTGAGGCGAACGGCTTCCGGCCATGGGAGGACGGGTGCTCGGAGCCGTGCATCAACATGGCGCGCACGTTCTTCGACGTGTTGGCCCAGCAGAACTCCGACGGCGATTACGAGGGCTTCCTCGCCGAATCGATCGAACCGAACGACGACTTCACGGTCTGGACGGTCACCCTGCGACCCGACGTGGTGTTCCACAACGGCGTGCCGTTGACGGCGCAGACACTCGTCGACATGTTCGCGATTCAACAGACGGGAGCGATCTCGTCCGGGCTGATCGCAACCGTCGGGCTGCTCAGCGTCGAGGCCACCGACGAACTGACTGTGGTGTACACCCTCGGCTCGCCGAACTCGGCTTTCCCGTCAGCGCTCAGCCAGGTGGCGCTCGGCTATGTGTTCGAACCGGGTGAGGCCACGGCGAACGCGGATGGGTTCAGTACCGCTCCGGTGGGGACCGGACCGTTCGTCATGGAGAGCCGTGACATCGACAACGAGACCATCGTGGTGCGCAACGAGAACTACTGGCGCACCGCCGACAACGGCGATCAGTTGCCGTATCTCGATTCGGTCTCATTCCGTCCGATTCCGGACGAAGGTACACGACTCGATGCGCTCATCTCCGGCACCGTCGACCTCATGGAGACCCGTCGTCAGGGCACGATCCGTGATGCTCGGGAGGCGACCGGGATCAACCTGTTCGAGTTCCAGGGCAACGGCACCGGCGGCGGCATGTTCAACACCGCCGTGGCGCCATTCGACGACCTGCGAGTTCGTATGGGTCTCACCAAGATGAACGACCAGGAGCGCGTCATCGAAGCGCTCGGCGGCACCGGCATCTCGTTGGAGAACACCCAATGGTTCTCCGCCGACAGTCCCTGGTGGACGCAGGAGGCTGCCGACACCTACCCGGTGTTCAACTTCGAGGAGGGGGCTGCACTGCTGCAGGAGTACATCGACGACCCCGCCCGCTCCGACGGCAAGGCGCCGGGCGAGAAGATCGACGTCGAACTGTCCTGTCCGCCGGACCCGACCCTGATCGCGGCGATGCAGGTGATCGAGCAGGTCTGGAGCGGATCGGAACTGGTCAACGTTTCGCTGACGCAGTTCGATCAGGCGACGCACATCAACAACGCCATCAGCGATCAGCACAAGGCGCACTGTTGGCGCTGGAGCGGTGAAGGCGACCCGAGCGTCTACATCAACCCGTTCCTCACCGACCCTGCCGAGTCGATCTCGAACTTCCCGAACTGGTTCGACGCCGAAGCGTTCGGTTGGGCGGTGGATGCCCTCAAGACCGACGATTTCGAGGAACGCAAGGCGCTGTACTCGAAGATCATGGTGCGCATCAACGAGCAGGCACCGGTGTGGTACTCGGGTGGGACGGCAACGATGATCGCGACCGATCCGGAGATCCGCGGTGTCAACAACTGGACGTTGCCGAGTGGTTCGCTCGGCAACGGTACTCCTGGTGCGCTGACCTACTTCACCGCCATCTTCGTCAGCGGACAGTGAGCCGCAGCAGCCCGGCGCTCAGGCGTCGGGCTGCTCGATCGCGTCGAGGAAGGCGTTGACGTCGGCCTCTTCGCCGCCGACCAACCAGATCGTCAGCTCGCCGTCGCTGTCCTCGTCGTCTTCGTCGTCTTCCCAGGGAAGCACGCCATCGACGAAGTAGCGGTCGACGGTGATGTCGTCGGAGCCCTCCTCGACCGGGGCGATCACGGCGAGTTCGACCTCGGCGTCGGCGGGCTGGTCGCTGAGGATGTCGATCAGTTCGTGGACTCGCATGACGCTCCCTTGCGTGCTGGTTGGGTGGTTGGCCGGGTCGACCGCTTCAGTACTCGTCGAGCCACTTCGGGGCTCCCTCGAGCAAGTACAGACTGACATGTTTGCACCGGTCGAGCGCAGCTTCGATCGCGTCGTCGACGTTCATGTAGACGTCGGCGAGATCGATGGTCATCTTGGCCACGATCGACAGGCTGCGTTCCGGGGCGTCGGTCACGCTCGGGAACGAGTCGATTGCCGAGACCTCTACCGGGAGGTCGATGCCACCGATACCAGCAAGATCGATCGACAGCACCAGGAGGTCGGGTGGCTCCGGTAGCGGTGGCAGCGTCCAGGTGAAGGTCAGCGGGAAGGTGAAGCCGGTCGGTGGCGGATCGTCGATCTCGTCGAGCTTCATCACCTCGTCTTCGAAACCGAGCATCGCTCGCGGGTCGACGTCGAGCGACAAGTGCAGGTCGATCGGCCCGGCGCATGCCTCCTCGGGATGCAGGTCGACCTCCCACAACTGACGCAGGGAGTACGTCTCCACGAAGTGCCGTTCGTCGTGGACGTGGAAGCCATGGTCGATCGCCTGAGACTTCACATCGGCGACGAATCCTGCAACGTCGATCACTGCCATGCGCTTCGGACACTACCGTCCCAGACGATGCCATCGCTCAATGACGCCGACGCCACGCTCGATCTGTTCGGTTCGATCTGCGATGCGACGTCCGCTGTACTCCGAGCGACGACCGAGTGGGGAGAGTCGGGTCGACGGCCCGGTCAGTACCTCGTCGACCTCGACGTCGATGACGTGTGCGTGGCGCCGCTCCTTGCTGCTGGGTATTCGGTGCTGTCGGAGGAGAGCGGACTCCAGCATCCGGGTGGCGGTCCGTCGGCGCTCGGCACCGTGGTCGTCGATCCGCTCGACGGGTCGACCAATGCCAGCCTCGGGCTGCCCTGGTGCGCGACGTCGTTGTGTCTGGTGGTCGATGGAACACCGACTGTCGCCATGGTCGCCAACTTGCCGACCGGCGCCCGCTACACCGCAGTGCTGGGCGGCGGCGCTGCGCTCGACGGCCAGCCGATCAGTATCGGTGGCGATGCGCCGCTCGACGACGCGGTGATCGCGATCAGCGGGCTGCCCGACCACCACTACGGCTGGCGGCAGTTCCGAGCGATGGGTGCCTCAGCGCTCGACATCTGCTCCGTGGCGAGTGGGGCGTTCGACGGGTTCGTCGACATGAGCCCCGACGCGCACGGCGTGTGGGACTACCTCGGCGCCGCACTGGTGGTACGTGAAGCCGGGGGAGTGGTGGTCGACGCAGTCGGGCGAGACCTCACCGTGCTCGAACACGCTGCGCGGCGTACACCCGTGGCTGCGACGAGCACCGCGTTGCTCGACGAACTGCTCGACCACCGTCGGCGTCGCTGACCGATCGCCGCTCGTCGGCTCAGAAGTCGAAGTTCTTGTTCGGCCGGATCACGATTTCGGGGATGTGGACGTGCGCCGGTTGGGTGACGGCGTAGAGCACGGCGTCAGCGACATCATCCGGCGTGATCATGATGTCGGCGAGCACGGCCTGCGCAGCTTCGAGCACGTCGTCGGGGAGACGTTCTCCGGGGACGATCTCGACCTCGATGCCCGACATCGCCACGATGCCGGCGAGCAGCTCCGGGTCGGCGTTGCGGCCGATGTTGGTGGCCACCAGGCCCGGCATGATCGAGACCACCTGAATCGGATCGTCGAGCAGTTCCTCGCGCAGCGAGTTCGTGATCACGTTGACCGCGTGCTTGGTGGCGCCGTAGACGCCCGAGTCAGGGCGCAGTGCGGCGACCGAGGAGACGTTGACGATGTGGCCCCGATTGCCGACACTGCGCATCGCCGCAATGGCTGCCGTCGAACCGACAAGCAGCGACAGCACGTTGATGTCGAGCATCTCGCTCCATTGTTCGACGTTGCCGTCGAGGACGCCGCCGAGGTACGACACCCCGGCGTTGTTGACGAAGATGTCGAGGTGACCATCGGCGTCGAGTGCTGCAGCGACGAGCTCGTCGACGGCGCTCGGCCGGCGGATGTCGCCAACCACGACCGTGGCGCGTCCTCCGGCGGCGGCGATCAGCGCGGCGCTCTGCTCCATCGCGTCTGCCGTGCGGCCCGACAGGATCACATGCGCGCCGGCGGCGCCCATGCGTTCGGCGATCGCTCGACCGATGCCACTCGATGCTCCCGTGACGATCGCGGTCTTGCCGGACAGGTCGGCGGTGATGCTCATGGTGCACCTTCGCACACTCCCTCGTAGCGTGCCCGCATGAAGCGGCAGGAGAAGGCGGACCGGATCGGCGAGATCCTCGACGAGTTGTATCCCGAGACACCGATCCCGCTCGATCACACCGACGCGTACACCCTCCTCGTTGCGGTGGCGCTCTCGGCGCAGACCACCGACAAGAAGGTGAACCAGATCACCCCGGCGCTGTTCGAGGTGGCCGGCACGCCCGAGCAGATGGCCGCGCTGGATCCCGACGTGATCCTCGGGTACATCCGTGAAGTGGGCCTCGCACCCACCAAGGCCAAGAACCTGTGGCTCGCCGCCAACAAGATCGTCGATGCCGGCGGCGAGATCATTCCCGACTGGGAATTCCTCGAGTCGTTGCCCGGCATCGGCCACAAGACCGCGAGCGTCGTGATGTCACAGGCGTTCGGGGTGCCGGCGTTTGCCGTCGACACGCACGTCCACCGGCTCGCAGAACGCTGGGGCCTGTCGAATGGCACGACCGTCGAGCGCACCGAGGCCGACCTCAAGGCCGTGTTCCCGATCGAGACCTGGAACGACCGCCACCTCCAGATCATCTTCTTCGGCCGCGAGTACTGCCCGGCGCGCCGCCACGACCTGACGACGTGCCCCATCTGCAGCTGGGCAGCCAGCAAGAAGAAGATCCGCGAAGAATCGATGCGCTGAGCTGCTTCTCGTGAACAACTGCGCGCTCTGACCGCGCATGTGTTCACGAGAAGCTGGTCAATCGGCGGCGCGAGCGTCGAGGAGTATCCAGTCGTCGTCGGGTTCCTCGCGGAGAAACTTCCAGCGCAATCGACATCGGATCTCGTCGAGCCGGTCGACCGGTCGGCTCGGGCGGGGAACGCCGCCGTGGTCGTGGAGGTCGCTGTCTCGGTTGTGCGGAATGCATTCGAGCTTGCCGTTGAACTGGCTGGTCACGCCATCGGCCGCGTAGGGGACGATGTGGTCGACGTCGCACTGGTCGGCGGGCACATCGCAGCCGCTGGTGTGCTGGCAGTTCCGGTCACGCACCTCGATGGCGCGGCGCAGCGCGCCGGTGAAGCTGCGCCGGCGAGAGACCGAGATGACGGTGGACGGCCCGTCGAACAGGACGGTCTCGAGGTCGGCGTCGCCCATCCACCGCAGGAGTTGGCCCGGGGTGACGACGTTGCCGTTCGCGAGTTCGCAGAGCTGTGACAGCGTTTCGTCGCCGACGAGCACGGTGAACAGCGGCTTCGGGCGGCGACCATCGGCGGGCGCGGTGGCCGAGCGCATCGCCATCATGACCAGTGCGGCGGCGCGCCGCTGTGATGCCGTGCGGGTGACACCGTCACGTTGGTCGACGAGGTACAGCTCGCGCTCGAGTCGGGTGAGTTCGTCGCTGACGATCGATCCGCCGATCGGGTCGAGGAGGCCGTTGATCACGACGGTGCCGTCGAGCGTGGAGGCCACGTCGAGGTGCGCAGCGTTACGTTGCCGCTCGGCTCGGTCCTCGGAGGCATCGGCGTCGGCTCGAGCGCACCAGTAGTCGACCATCTTGCGAGCGTCGAAGAACCGCAGCACCTTGCACTGTTCGACCAGCGTCCCTTCGTGGTCGGAGAAGCTGGCGTTGCGCCACGGCCGGTTCGCCTTGCCGAGCAGGTCGACGTGGTCGGGGGAGAGCTCGCCGGCCGCGAGCGCTGCCGCCGTTGCCGGCATCGAGCGGAGTTGCCGTGCTCGGCGGATCTCGGTGCCCGTCGACGACGTCGACGCCGAGGTGTCGTTGGCGAGTCGGGTGGCCGCCGACCTGGCACCGTTGTCGGCCCAGACCAGGCGTCGATCCCAGGCGGAGATTGCCGTCGCTGCAACGGCAGCCAGCCGATGGCGCTGCCGCTGGACGGTGGTGACCAACTCGTGGAGTTCTGCGTCGGTGAGCCCGGACACGTCGACGTCGAGGAGCGAATCGATCGCTTCGGAGAGTTCGTCGATCCCCTTCGACATGCGTCGATGATAGCACACCAGTACGATCAATGCAATCCAGTACCAACAAATGTTCGTGTGTCAGCGATCTCTGAATCCCTTGCCGGCGAGGATCTTCGGCGTGCAGGCGTCGACGCGGCTCATGCGGGTTGTGGCCTGCTTCGCACTCGAGATGTGAAGGTGGTACTCGCGTTGGCGGCCGGGGGTGAGTGCCTCGAACGCGGCGCGCAACGCCGGGTCGGCGTCGAGGCGCGCCTGCAGTTCCTCGACGAGTACCAACTCGGGTGCCGGCTCGACCTGGCGACCGGAGTCCTCGATGTCGATCGCCTCGGCGACGTAGGCGGTGATCGTGTCGGCGAGCCGTGTGACGTCGTCGACCGAGGTGATGCAGATGCGGCGACGCCGAGCGTGAGTTCGGGCCCTGATCCTCCAGCACGTCGTCGGGATCGGCGAGCAGGGCGCCCTTGAAGAACATCACCGCAAGGAAGTTCTTCATCTCCTGCAGGATCAGGATGTTTCGGCTCCCGTCCGAGTAGCACGGTTTGGCCCACTTGATCTGCTCGTCCAACCCACAGCCAGTGAGGATCGGTCGCAGCGCCGAGATCTCCGCTGGCCACTGTTGGGACTTCGCCACGTAGGCGTCGACGTCGCTGTTCGTGCTCATGCGGCGGATCGTAGGTCACTACCGTGGCGGGCGTGATCGACGCCGATGGCTTGTTGACCGTGAACGAGGAGCGGTGCAGATCCCGTGTCGGAGTCAAGTGGACCAAGCACGGACCCGACGTCGTGCCGGCGTGGGTTGCCGACATGGACTTCGACCCGCCGGCGCCCGTGCTCGAGGCGCTGCGCGGCCACCTCGATCGCGGCGACCTCGGGTACGGCCCGTTCGCCGGCGAACTCGCCGAGCACTACGCGAATTGGCAGGAACGACACCACGGGTGGCGTCCGGACGTCGAGCGGATCCAGCCGTTCACCAGTGCGCTGCACGCGCTCGAAGTCGCGTTGTGGAACACGACGAAGCCCGGCGATGGTGTCGTCGTGTTCACGCCGATCTACTACCCGTTCCTCGATGCGATCGCTGACAGCGGTCGTCGTCGCGTCGACGTGCCGCTCGACCCCGACGGTTGGCGGATCGACCCCGACCGGCTCGCCGATGCGATCGACGACACCACGCGGGTCGTCCTGTTCTGCAACCCGCACAATCCGACCGGACGGGTCTTCGACGACGACGAGATCGCTGCCGTTGCCGAGATCGTCGAACGTCATGACCTGCTCGTCATCACCGACGAGATCTGGGGTGAGCTCGTGCACCCCGGTTCAGCGCACCGCCCGCTCGCGATGGCCGACGACCGCTTCCGCGGGCGCCTCGTCACGCTCGGCTCGGCCAGCAAGACGTTCAACCTCGCTGGACTGCGCACCGCCGTCGCCCACATCGACCATGCCCCGCTGCTCGATGCGCTGGCGGCGATGTCCGGCCACCTCCATGGTTCGCCGAGCTCGCTGGGTGTCGTCGGCACGATCACGGCGTGGACCGAATGCGACGACTGGCTGACCGCTGTCCGCCGAACGATCACCGCTCGACGTGATCAGCTCGCTCGCCGGCTCGCATCGGATGTGCCGTCGGTTCGGTTCGACGCACCGGAGGCGACCTACCTCGGGTGGCTCGACTTCCGCCAGACCCGCCTGGGCGATGACCCCGCCGACACGCTGCTGGAGCAGTTCGGCGTGGCGCTGTCGAGCGGACCGAAGTTCGGCCCGAACGGTGTCGGATTCGCTCGCATCAACGTGGCGACGTCCGAGGAGATCCTCGATCGGGTGATCGACCGGATCGCCGACGCCGTCGATCAGTCGTCGATCGCTTGATACACGAGCGACCGCAGGTCGCGTTCGGGCAGCAGCATCCCGGTCATGTACTGCGACATGAACAGTCCGACGAGGTCTTCGGCGGGATCGACCCAGAAGTAGGTCTTCGCAGCGCCCGCCCAGCCGTACTCGCCGACCGAGCCCGACCCGGCGGTCTGCGCCACATCGAGCATCACCCGTGAGCCGAGACCGAATCCCATGCCGGGCGACGGAAGGCCGAGGAGTTCGTAGGGGAGGAGCTCGGCCGGAAGGTGGTTGCTGTGCATCAGCTCCAGCGTCTTTCGACCGATGAGCCGTTCGCCGTTGCTGGTGCGGTCGACGCGCCCACCGTTGGCGAGCATCTGCGCGAACTTCATGTAGTCGGACGCAGTCGAGAAGAGACCGAGGCCGCCCCGCTGGAACACCTCGGGCGTGCTGGTCGGATACGTGACCGACACGTCGATCCGTTCGTTGAAGCCGCTGAAGGCGGCCTCCATCAGCTCGATCGCCGAGTAGTTCTCGCCGACGAGGTCGGGGAGGCCGTACATCGCCGACAGCCGGTGCAACTGGCCGTCCGCGACGCCGAAGCCGGTGTCGCTCATCCCCAATGGATCGAACAGCCGCTGCTTCAGGAAGTCACCCAGCGATTGGCCCGACAGCACCTCGATGAGGCGGGCGGCGACGTCGATACCGACGCTGTAGTGCCAGCGACTGCCCGGTTGGAAGGCGAGGGGAAGGGTGGCCAGCTCGTCGATCAACGCGCCGAGAGGCCGGGTCGAGTCGTTCATGATCCGAGCGTCGCGGTACAGCTGGGCGGCCGGGTTGTCGGCCATGAAGTCGTAGGTGAGACCGCTCGTGTGGCTCAGCAGGTCACGGATCTGCATCGGCCGCGCCTGGTCGACCAGGGTGCCGTCGTCGGCCATCACCTGAGTTGCGCCGAACGCCGGGAGGTACTGCGCGACGGGCTGCTCGAGTTGGAATGCACCCTCTTCGTGCAGCAGCATCAGTGCGGTCGACACGACCGGCTTGGTCATCGAGTAGATCCGGAAGATCGTGTCCGGCGCCATCGGAGTGCCGGCTTCCTTGTCCTGGAAACCGAACTGTTCGGCGTGGACGATCTCGCCGCGGCGAGCGACCATCGTGCTGATGCCGACGACGCCTCGCTCGGTGACGTACGACTCCATCACGGGCGCGACGCGCGCCAACCGAGCGCTGCTCAAGCCGACCGATTCCGGCGATGTGATCTGGTTGCTCATGGGTCCCTCCTCGGATCGTGCGTGCGATCCTCGCGCACGATCGCCGGACAGCGGGCCTCGGAGCTCGTCAGATCAGGTGCGCATTGGCTTGATCGGTGTCTGGCGCGGGGGAGTGAGCTTCGTCGGCGTCGACTTGGCGGGTGTCGCCTTCATCGGGGGCCGATCGGTGATGGTCATCGTGGTGTGGAACGTCATGGGGCGAAGGTACGGATGCCATGTTCCGGCCGCGTTTCGGACCGGTGAACAGCCGTCGGTGCGTCGGACGACGATTGCGTCGTGCCGTCGGTGAGGTAAGGATCACGGCCATGACGACGATGGCGATGTTCTCGGCCAAGCCCTACGACCGTCGATCCTTCGACGCGGCGAATGCCGCACGCCCCGCCGAGGACCGAGTGGACATCCAGTACCACCAGCCGCGGCTCAATCCCTGGACAGCGGCCTACGCGAGCGGCGCCGATGTGGTCTGCGCGTTCGTCAACGACGAGTTGTCCGGCGCCGTGCTCGAGGTGCTCGCCGCATCGGGCACCAGATGTGTTGCCCTGCGGTGTGCGGGCTTCAACAACGTCGATCTCGACGCTGCGCAACGCCTCGGCGTGACGGTCGTGCGTGTCCCCTCGTACTCGCCGAACGCCGTTGCCGAACACACCCTGGCCCTGATGCTCACCCTCAACCGGAAGATACACCGGGCCCACAACCGCGTGCGCGATCGCAACTTCTCCCTGGACGGGTTGGTCGGTTTCGACATGGCCGGCAAGACCGCAGCGGTGATCGGCACGGGCCAGATCGGCGCCATCGTCGCTCGACTGCTGTGGCACCTGCGCTGCGAAGTGGTCGCCTTCGACCCGGTCGTCGACCAGGGGCTCGTCGACCTTGGCGTGACCTACGTCGGCCTCGACGAGGCGCTCGCAGTCGGCGACATCGTCACCCTGAACTGCCCGCTCAACGAACACACCCATCACCTGATCGACGCGACGTCGATCGCCAAGATGAAGCCCGGAGCAATGCTCGTCAACACCGGCAGGGGAGCGTTGATCGACACCGCGGCAGCGCTCGATGCACTCAAGTCGGAACACATCGGTTCGCTCGCGCTCGACGTGTACGAAGAAGAGGGTGACCTGTTCTTCGAGGACCGCAGCGACGAGATCCTCGACGACGACAACTTCGCCCGCCTGCTCACCTATCCCAACGTGCTGATCACCGCGCACCAGGCGTTCCTCACCCACGAGGCGCTCGCCGCCATTGCTCAGACCACGCTGGCGAACGTCACCTCGGTGCTCGCGGGCGAGCCGTGCCCGAACACCGTCACTGCGTCGTGAGCGGGGCGCTCGACCGGAGGTTCCGTGACCACCGGCGTCCCATGTACGGTCGCTGGCATGGCGGAGCAGAGGGGGCCGACTCGGCGGTTGCGCCTTCGGACCGGATTGCGATGGCTCGCTGTGCCATGGTCCGAGTGGGCACTCGCCGGTGCCCTCGTGATCGCCTTCGCCGCTCCGGTCCTGCTGATTGCATCGGTCGACGTCTGGCAGGCGGCGGCTGCCGACGATCTGACTCAGCGATCGGTTGCCGACGTGTCACTCGCTCGCAACGGCGTCGACGTGACCGTCGAATCGGAATTCAGCCCTGCCACGGTCGCTGAGGCTGATCGTGAGCTGACCGCCGCGCTTGCGCAGATTCCCCAGCTGGGCGACGTCGACCGCAGCGACTACACGTTCACCGGCCTGCTGGCGATCGGCCCACCACCGATACGCCAGGTCGGACCGGCGGGTCGACTGGCGAGCCGGGCCGGTGCGATCGACGCCGTGGAGGTCGTCGCCGAACTCGACGACACGTCCGACGGGGTGTGGATCAGCACCTGGTTCGCGGAACGGCTCGGCGTGGAACTCGGTGACACGATCGCATTCGAGGCGGGAGCGATCACCGACGAGGCGTGGAACGATCTGGTGCAGGGCGGCGGAGCGGACTCGGCATTCGAGGTCGTCGGGCTCTACGAGCCGCTGTGGTCGGACGATCCGACGTTCGGGCTCAACGACTACTGGACCGATGCCCCACCCGAACTCCTGCCGGTCTACATCGACGCGTTCAATCAGCCGAGCTTCGAACTCGTGCTCACCGACGAGGCGACGCTGCTCGACAGCGGGCTCACCGGTGTCGTGCGATGGAGGGCGCCACTCACGTCGATTCCGACGGGCTACGACGAGTTGCGGGAGCTCCGCGACGAGATGCGAGCACTGGAGGGTGCGCTCGTGACGCCCGGGCCTCTCGCGGAGTCGATGAAGTCGTTGGCCACGCCAGCGCAGCGTCGACCCGTACTGACCACGGACATCTTCGAGACCACCGCCGACGTCGAGGCGGCCGTGGGCAGGCTCGTTGCACCCCTACGGTCGGCGCGAGCGCTCGGTGCTGTCGTCGGGCTGATGGCGGTCTTCGCGCTCGGTGTGTTCTTCGTCGAGCGTCGGCGCTCGGAGTTCCGACTGCTGGCGAGCGAAGGCGAGCAGTGGCCGAAGATGGCGGCCCGAGTCGCTGGGCAGCTGACGCTGCCCGCGATCGCCGGCGGCGCTGTCGGCGCAACCATGGCGGTCCTCGGACTCCGGTGGTTCGGTCCGAGCGTCACCTACGACATCGCTTCGTTGCCCTGGCGACCGATGGTCATCG
The DNA here is from genome assembly GCA_963828415.1 of Ilumatobacteraceae bacterium. Taxonomy (GTDB): domain Bacteria; phylum Actinomycetota; class Acidimicrobiia; order Acidimicrobiales; family Ilumatobacteraceae; genus Sva-07. The sequence continues at coordinate 817,728 of CAWHEI010000001.1, read as the reverse complement.
CGGTGGCAGTGTCGCTCGCGGTCGCCGCGGTGACTGCGGGTGTGCTCGGGTCCCACACGCTGCGGATTCGGTCGAGCGAGACGAAGCGGGCGGCCCTGCGCATCGCGGTCGTCGTCCTGCTCGCAGCAACCCTGGTCGCCTGGTCGCAGGTCGAACGAACGACGGCGTCGGGCGCGACATCGCTCGACCTGGTCGTCGTCGTTCTCCCGGTGCTCGTCATCGCCATCGCCGTCCTGGCGCTCGTCACACTGCTCGGCTGGGCGGCGCGTCTCGCGGGACACATGAGCGATCGCCTTCCCGTCGAAGCGTTCATCGCTGCACGCCGAGTCGCGGTCGGGTCCGTGGCAGTCAGGATGGTGATCGCGTCCCTCGGTCTCGGAATCGGCTTGCTCGTGTTCGCTCTCGCGATCACCGGCACGCTCGACCGGGCGGTCGATGTGAGATTGGCGACCAGTGTCGGCGGCGAGTCGTCGGCCACGTTGCTCGACGAGCTGTCGCCCACTCAATCGAGCCCGGCCCCGACAACGGTGCTGAGGGAGTCGGACACGCGGCTGCTTCCGGGTTTGGTGGCGGCGCGGATCGTTGCGATCGACCCGGCGACCTATGCGGATGCGGTCACGTGGTCGGAGCAGTTCGGCGCCGATGTGGACGAGGTCATCGAGGCCCTGAGTTCGTCGACGGAGGAATCGATCCCGGTCATCGCAATCGAAGGTGAACCGGTTCCCGAGGTGGGCAGTTTCGGACTGGGCAGGACCTACCCGTACCGAGTTGTGGCCACCGTCCGCGGGTTTCCGACAGCGGGCAATCGCAGCGTGAGCGTGCTCGCGTCGGCTGATGCGATCAATGAGTACGCGGCACGCGGCGGTGACGAGGATGCGCCAGCAGTCACCGAATCATTCAGGCGGACCGCCGTATCGCAGGCAGGCGCCGATGTACTCACCGACTGGTTCGATCGGAGCAACGTTGGATATCGCGATGTCGTCTCGCAGGCGGAATTGCGTCAGAGCCCGACGATCGTGGCCACCCGTGCCGCGTTCGGGTACCTCGGCATGATCGGTGTGACCGCGGCGGCAGCGGCGATGGTCTCGATGGCGTTGTTCCTGTCGGCGCGTCGGCGCAGCAGTGCGCTCACCGGTGTGATCACGCGATCGATGGGGCTGTCGCCTGCTCGATCGGCCGCGATCTCGGCGATCGAACTCGGGTCGATCCTCGTCGTTGCCGTCAGCGCCGCACTGCTCGCCGCACCAGCGGTCGTCAGCCGCCTTGCGCCACGTTTCGACCCGGCCCCCGGGCGACCACCGAAGATTGCGGTGGTCGTGGACTGGGCGCCACTGCTCGTCGTGGCGGTCGTCGGGGTCGTGTTCGTGTGTGCACTGGTGTGGCTGTCGGAGTGGATCGATGGTCGGCGGCCGGCGGGGGCGGTGGTGCGCGATGGGCGATGACACGGTCCTGCGGTGCGAGCAACTCGTGAAGTTCTACGAGAGTCCGACCGGTCGCGTCCAGGCCGTGCGGGGTGTCGATCTCGATTTCGAGTCCGGAGTGACGTCGGCTGTCGTCGGGCCCTCGGGATCAGGAAAGTCGTCGCTGATGCGCATGCTCGCCTGTCTTGATCGCCCCACGGCCGGCGTGGTGATCCTCGACGGGGTCGACCTGTGGAGGATGTCCGAGCGGGCCCGAGCGCGGACGCGTGCGGGGCTCGTCACGCACATCTACCAACGACCGAGCGACAATCTGTTCGGGCACCTCACCGCCGAGATGCAGCTCGTCCGGCTCGTGCGAACCGGCGAGTCGCTCGACGTGGTCGACCACTGGCTGCAGGCGCTCGGATTGGAGCGCCAGCGCTCGCTGCGTCCAGCACAGATGTCGGGAGGCGAGCGCCAACGCCTGGCCTTTGCCCGCGCTGCGGTGTCGGGCCACCGTCTGGTGCTCGCCGACGAGCCGACGGCCCAGCTCGACTCGGCGAACACCGCAGCGGTGCTCGATGCGATCGACGTGCTCGCCGAGCGGGGCCTCACCACCATCGTCGCGACCCACGACCGCCGCGTGATCGAGCGCGTGCGCAACGTCGTCGAGCTCCGCGATGGCGGCGTGGCCGCCGTCAGTACCGATGGCGTGCGTTTGTCGGTGATCGATCGATCTGGCCGTCTCCAACTGCCGCCGGACATGATGGGTCGTTTCCCGATGCGGCGAGCGCGTCTGGTTTGGAACGAGGAGTCCCGCAGCATCGAGGTCGAACCACCATGATCGAAACCAACGTTCCCGTGGTCGCAGTGCGGTCAGCATCTCGTCGGTTCCGGACGTCCGCCGGGCCCCTGACGGCCGTCGACGACGTGTCGTTCGAGATCCTGGCGGGGGAGACCGTCGGATTGGCGGGGCCGTCCGGATCGGGCAAGACCACACTGCTCAATCTGATCGTCGGATGGGAGCAGCCCGACTCCGGAACGATCGAACGCGGCGTCCGGCTCGGTGGCGGCTGGGAGTCCGTCGCGGTGGTACCGCAAGAACTCGGTCTCCTGCCCGAGCTGACGGCCATCCAGAACGTCGAGTTGGCGGCCAGGTTGGGTCGCGGGTCGGGGCGCTCGGTGGAGGAGCTGTTCGTCGCTCTCGATCTCGTCGGCCTCGAAGAACGTGTTCCTGACGAACTCTCCGTCGGAGAACAACAGCGCGTTGCCGTGGCTCGGTCAGTGATCTGTGTGCCCCGGTTCCTGGTCGCCGACGAGCCGACGGCGCACCAGGACGAACGCCATGCCGACCAGGTGATGGACGTGTTGGCTGCGACGACCGCACAGGGCGGTGCGTTGCTCGTTGCGACACACGACGATCGGGTCCTGGCGCGGGCCGATCGGGTGCTTCATCTCATCGACGGTCGGGTGAGCGTGCGGCCGGTCAGGAGATCCTGACGAGCAGCTTGCCGGTGTTGCCGCCGTTGAACATGAACTGCAATGCCTCGGGATACCGGTCGATTCCGTCGAGGATCTCTTCAGCGCATCGGAGCGATCCGTCGGCGAGCCAGGCGGCGAGTTCCTCGACGGCCGGTGCGATGCTCTCGGGGAAGTGGAAGAAGGCGAACCCTTCCATCGATGACTGGCGTTCGGCCAGGCGCAGATACATCGACGGGCCGGTCACATTGTCCATGTCGTCGTACTGCGAGATCGCACCGCAGATGACCACCTTGGCGCGCATCGCCAGGTTGTCGAGCACGGCGTCGAGGATTGGCCCTCCGACGTTGTCGAAGAACACGTTGACGCCGTCCGGGGCCAATTCGCGCAGTCGGGCAGTGACGTCGTCGTTCTTGTAGTCGATCGCGGCGTCGAAGCCCAGCTCCGACGTGAGGTACTCGACCTTGGTGGGGCCTCCAGCGATGCCGATGACATGCGCACCATCACGCTTGGCGATCTGTCCAGCGATCGACCCCACAGCACCCGCCGCAGCCGACACGACGAAGATGTCGCCCGGCTCGGGTTTGGCGACGCAGCGGACGCCGATCCAAGCCGTCACACCCGTCGAGGGACCCAGCACGCCGAGGTGGTGACTCAGCGGGCCGATCGAGTCGTCGACCTTGGACAGGTGTTCGGGTCGCAAGGTGGCGATCGTCTGGACCCCGAGGCCTCCGACCACGGCTTGGCCGACGTCCCATCCCGCAACCGTCGACTCGACGATGCGTCCGACGCCGCCGGCGAGGATCGTCTCGCCGATGCCCACCTGACGATGGAAGCCCTCGCCGCGCAGCATCGTTCGGGTGCCGGCGTCGACCGAGACGTACTCGACGGCCACCCGCACCTTGCCTTCGACAAGGTCGTCGAGTTGGTCGACTTCCAGCGCGAAGCAGTCGGGCGTCGCCTCGCCGACAGGTCGATGGGCGAGTGTCACTCGGGTGCTCGTCGCGGTCATCGTGTGATCCTTGCGCGTGTTGCGTTCGGCGGGCGACGCGGGCGTGGGACCGCACGCCGTCGCCGTGTGTAGCGTCTGGCGACAGGAGGCATTCACCGTGACCGAGACCTACCACGAGCGACTCTCCGGCCAGGATCTCAGCTTCCTCGCCATGGAGGACGGTCGTGCCCACATGCACGTCGGGGTGGTGTCGCTCTTCGACGCCGGACCGCTGCGGTCGGCGAACGGTGGGATCGACTTCGAGCGGATCGAGGAGTTCGTCGACGCACAGCTGCACCTGGTTCCGCGGCTCCGCCAGAAGTTGGCATGGGTGAAGGGATTCGGTCAACCGGTCTGGGTCGACGACGCCAGCTTCAACCTCCACTACCACCTGCGCCATACGGCGCTCCCGCCGCCCGGTGACCTGCGCCAGCTGAAGCGCCTGGCCGGCCGCATCATGTCCCAGGAACTCGATCGCGGCAAGCCGCTGTGGGAGCACTGGTTCGTCGACGGTATCGAGGGCGGGCGCTTTGCGCTGATCTCCAAGGTCCATCACTGTGTGGCCGACGGCATCGGTGGCCTTGCGATCATCGGGACGCTCGCCGGTCCCGACCCCGACTATCGACCAGATCCGCCGCCGGGCTGGGTGCCACGCCCATCACCTGGCGACGCGCAGCTCATCGTCGACGAGGTCAGGCGCCGAACGATCAAACCGGTCGAACTCCTCGCCTCGCAGCTCCGTCGTTCCCGGACCGGTTCGGTCGGTCCGCTCCCATCGGTGAGTGCATTCCGCGAGTTCGCAGAGACGTCCGTCGGCGGCACCACGACGCCGTTGAATGCGCCGATCGGCCCCCATCGTCGCTTCGACTGGCTGCAGATCCCGTTCGACGAGGTACACGACGTCGCGGCGCGGGCGGGAGGCAAGGTCAACGATGTCGCGCTCGCACTGACCACGGGTGCGCTCCGTGGCTTCCTCGCGGCGCACGGCGTTGCCGTCGACGACCTCGAACTCAGAGCGATGGTCCCGGTGAGCATCCGGAGCGAATCGGAGAAAGGAGCCCTGGGCAACCGGGTGTCGAATCTGATCGTTCCACTGCCGATCAACGAGGCCGATCCGTGGTTGCGTCTCGAGCGCATCATCGAGGTGACGGGGAAACTGAAGGGATCGAGCGAACCGTCGATCGTCGACGCGATGAGCTCGTTGATCGAACTCCTCCCGCCACTGCTCGTCGGTCCGGTGGTGCGGCGTGGATCGCAAGGAACTGCCGCGAACCTCGCAGTGAGCAACATCCCCGGGCCCCGGGTTCCGCTCTACCTGCTCGGCGCCCGGCAACTCGACATGTATCCGGTGCTCCCGCTGATCGGCAACCAGGCGCTGGGGATCGCCGTGATGAGTTACGACAACAGCTTGTGCTGGGGCTTCAACTCGGATTGGGAGGCCATGGGGGACCTCCACGACCTCGTCGATCGTGTGGCTGAAGGTCACGCAGAACTGGTGCGTTTGTCGATCGGAACCTGACGTCGTTGTGCGACGCGGTCAGCCGCCTCGATCGCGACCTTGCTGAGTCGCATCAATCGAATGTCGCCGACCGGGGTTCCCGTTCCTCGATTGCACACCATGGCGACGGCGAGGTCGCGGGTCGGGTCGGCCCAGGCTCCGGACCCGCCGAGTCCGAAGTGGCCGAAGCCATTGGGAGCAGCGTCATAGTTCCCGAGCACTCGGTGATAGCCGAGCCGCCAGCGCATCGGCATGACGAGGACGAGATCGCGGCGGTTGTTCTGCTCCTCGCCGATCTGGCGCACCCTGTCGGGCGAGAACAGACGCACGTCGCCCAAGGCGCCGCCGCCCGCGTACACCGCATACATCGTGGCCAGCGCCCGGGCGGTGAAGAACCCGTTCGCGGCCGGGATCGATGCGTCCATCACCTCGGGTCCCGCCATCACGTCTTCCATCCCGCGTGGGAACAGCGCGTTGATCATCCTGCGCGTGTTGACCGGTGATCCGGTGAGGCTCAGCGCCTTGCCGAACTGGTCCGTGACGCCCCGCCTGATCCGGTGGAGCACCCGCGGCACTCGGGGTCCGAAGACCCGCATCGGAGCGAGCGCCGCCACTCGGTGGCGTTGCTCGGGGGGACACCCGAGGTACAGCCCGTTCAGCCCGAGTGGTTCGTCGACGTCCCGGGTGATCACGTCGGCCAGCGGCAAGCCCGTGACTCGCCGCACGATCTCGCCGACCAACCATCCGTAGGTCAACGCGTGGTAGCCGCACTGGGTGCCGGGTTCGTAGGCCGGCGGTTCCGCTGCGATCGCCGTGACCATGTGTTCCCAGTCGAGCATGTGGTGCGCACTGTCGATGACGCTGCGGAGCCGGTGGAGCCCGGCGGAGTGGCTGAGCACATGGCGGACGGTGATGTTCTCCTTGCCGTTCTGGGCAAACTCCGGCCAGTAGGTGGCCACTCGCTCGTCGTAGTCCACCAGCCCCGCTTCTGCCTGGAGATGCAGGGCTGCGGACGCGACGCCCTTGGTCGTGCTGAAGCACATCGCGAGCGTGTCGGATTCCCACGGATCGCCCTCGGGTGTGCGCAGGCCGCCCCACAGGTCGACCACCGGCTCGCCGCGGTGGAAGATGGTGACGGCGGCGCCCCCATCCGTCCGTTCGAGCTGGCCGGCAAAAGCCTCCGCGACTGACGCGAAGTCGCGGTGCGCGAAGCCCTCCATGTGTCCAGCCTCGGCTTCTCGTGATGGGCCGGGTAGAGGCCTTCGCCCTGCGTGTAGGTGGCCGTGTCCGGCCGATTCGAGGGGTAGCCTCTGCGCCTCCGGGCGCATAGCTCAGTTGGCTAGAGCGCTTCCCTTACAAGGAAGATGTCGGGGGTTCGAGTCCCTCTGCGCCCACCTTTGTGATGTCGCGAGACATCGGAAACGGTCCGGACCTGCATCAGGGTCCGGCCGCGTCGAGCACATCACGGACTGCATCCGTCGACTCGACGGTGGCTAGCTTCGGTGGGCGTGGGAACGATCGCCGACCGTCTCGCCGAGCGTGGCCTCGTCCTGCCGCCACCTCTCCAACCACCACCCGGCATCGTCCTGCCGTTCTCGATGGTGCGGATCATCGGCGACCGGGCGATCGTGTCAGGGCACGGTCCGCAGGCAACCGACGGATCGGTTGCCGGTCCGCTCGGTCGTGTCCCCGACGAGGTGACGGTCGAGCAGGCCTACGAATCGGCACGCCTGACCGGGCTCTCGATCCTCGCCGATCTCCAACGCGCGCTCGGGGACCTCGATCGCATCGCGGCGTGGGGGCGGGTGTTCGGGATGGTGTGGTGCACCCCCGACTTCCACGCTCAGCCGGCGGTGATCAACGGATTCAGCGACCTGATCCTGGACGTGTTCGGCGTCGACGTCGGCGCGCACGCCCGCAGTGCCGTCGGCATGTCGAGCCTCCCGTTCCGCATCCCGGTGGAGATCGAGTGCGAGGTCGTCGTCAGGCCCTGAACGGCGCGCCGGTACCACCTCGTCAAGGAATCGCCGCCCGTTCAGATCCCGTCGAGGTCCACTGTTCCCACCCACCCTGGGCTGCCTCGCGTCGCTGACGACATGGCGCTGATCAGTCGTCGCGACTGCCACCGTCTTGCTGAAGTACGTAGATGTTGCCGTCTGGTGCTCGACCTCTTCCAGCGATCCTCGCGACACGCCTGCACCTGCGCGTGCGGCCGACCGTCGCTGGTCGCATGGGGTGGCGGCGTCTCGTACAGTGGCCGCCAGGAGGTTCTCGGATGCAGGTGACGTTCTGGGGAACGCGGGGGTCGATCGCCAAAGCCGGACCGACCACGCTCCGTTTCGGCGGGAACACCTCGTGCGTGTCGGTCCGATCCGACGCCGGCACCCAGCTGGTCATCGACTGCGGTACCGGGGCTCATGGTCTCGGGCAGCACCTGCTCGCCGAGGCGAACGGGGCTCCGGTCGACGGCCACATCCTGATCAGCCACACCCACTGGGATCACATCCAGGGCCTGCCGTTCTTCGCGCCGCTGTTCGGCAGCGGCAACACCTGGCACCTCTATGGGCCGAGCGGGCTCGGGGGATCGCTGGGCGACATCCTCGCCGGCCAGATGGAGTACCGGTACTTCCCGGTCGAGATCGGGCAGCTGTCGGCCGACGTCGAGCATCACGACCTCGTCGAGGGCGCACTGTTCATCGATGACGTCACGATCGTCACCCGATACCTCAATCACCCGGCGCTCACGCTCGGGTACCGGATCGAGGTCGACGGCGCCGTGGTCGTGTACTCGTCGGACCACGAGCCGCACGACCAGTCGCTCGCTGTTGGCGGCGACCTGGCGCGCAATCGCCACGACGACGCCCACGCTCGATTCGTCGGCGGCGCCGACCTGTTGATCCACGACGCCCAATACCTCGGGTCGGAGTACGCCGACCACGTCGGCTGGGGCCACAGCACCGTCGAGTACGTGGTCGATCTCGCTGCCGCTGCGGACGTCCGGAGCGTGGCGCTCTACCACCACGACCCGAATCGCACCGACGATCAGGTCGACGACCTCGTCGAGATGGCACGCGCTCACGCTCGTCAGGCGGGCTACGAAGGCCAGATCTTCGCTGCGGCGGAAGGATCCACGATCGAGGTGCGTGGGGATCGTCTCCGGTCCACCGTGGATCCCCATCTGGCACTGGCGAGCGAGCCGACTGCGATCGCTGCTCACTCGAACGTGGCTGTCGTCGTCGCTCAGTCATCGGAGATCGGCGACGCGCTGGCCGATGCCGCCCGCTCCGAAGACCTCGAAGTGATCGTGACCGCCGACCTCCTCGAGGCCTTCGCAATCGTGCAATCCGCCGAGCCCGGCATCGTGCTGCTCGAGCCATTCGACGACGACGGTGGATTCGATCTCGTCGCCGCCATCCGAGGTCTCGGCACACCGAACGGATTGGACGTGCCGATCATCATGGTCGGCAGCGACGACGCTCGATGGCATCTCGATGCGGCGGAGACGCGGATCACCGAATGGCTCGTCTGGCCGGCCAGCCCATTCTTCCTGCGCACGAAGCTCCGGGCGTGGCTGCTTCGCCGCTCCGCCCGGTGGCAGAACGCACCGCACGCCGGCGACGAAGCTGAGCGCCTCGGGGCGTTGCGGGGTCTTGGTGTCCTCGACACCGCACCCGAGGCACGCTTCGATCGTCACACCGATGACATCGCCGCCATCCTCGACGTTCCCGTGGCGCTCGTCAGTCTGGTCGACGCCGATCGACAGTGGTTCAAGTCCCGTCGGGGCATCGACGTGCAGGAGACACCCCGGGAGATGTCGCTGTGCGCCCATGCGATCCTCGGCACCGACGTTCTGCAGGTCGAGGACACGCTCGCCGACGATCGATTCGCAGACAACCCGCTCGTGTCCGGAGAGCCGCGCCTGCGGTTCTATGCCGGGATGCCACTCACGCTCGACGACGGCAGTCGCGTCGGCACGCTGTGCGTTGCCGACTACCTCCCGCGGCACCTCGACGACGATCAGCTGGATTCGCTACGCCGCGTCGCTGCACGGGTCGTGGACGAGCTCCAAATTCCGTGACGCTCACGCCGATCCGGCACCGAGCACCTCGGCGAAGAGCCCGAGTGCGGCTGCTGTGAACGCCATCATGTTGTCCTCGCGGTCGTCGAGGCCAGTGAGCACCTTGCGTGTCGCGGTGTGCGGCCCGTCGATCGCGAGCCACGTGTGGCCCGCCGGGTCGCCGTACGGATTCGCCGGCCCGGCAGCGCCGGCCTCGCCGATGCCCCACGTCGCGCCGACCTTGCGCCGCACCGACGCCGCCAAGTAGCTCGCGAAGGCCTCGGAGGCACCGCGCATCCCGGGCGGGACGTCGACTTCTCCCGCCATCCACGCCCTGCTCGCAGCAAGGGTGTAGACGACCGTGCCGCCCACGTAGTACGCCGACGCACCGGGGACCGACAACAACGCCGCGGACACGAGTCCGCCGGCGGATCCCTCCGCCACGGCCACCGTCTCGCCACGTTCGCGCAGCGCCTCGCCGATCTGTCGGGCCGACTCGTTGATTTCCGTTGTGAACATCGCAAACAGCTTGGCGCATGGCACAGTACGCAGCGGTGAATGCACTCACGATCGTTGCCCTTCTCGTCGGAATCGTCTGTTTGGTCGGCGGGGCCGAACTCCTGGTGAAAGGAGCAGCGACGATCGCATCGAAGCTCGGCATCGCGCCGGTGGTGATCGGGCTCACCGTCGTGGCGTTCGGCACGAGTGCGCCCGAGCTCGCCGTCAGCGTGTCGGCAGCATTCGGCGGCAATGCCGACGTGGCCTTCGGCAACGTCGTCGGCAGCAACATCGGCAACATCCTGCTCATCCTGGGAGCGTCCGCCGTGGTGGGCGGGCTGGCCGTCCAGCAGCGCATCATCCGCTTCGACATCCCGTTGCTCATCGTCGTGTCGGTCGTCGCTCTCCTGATGTCGCTCGACAACAACATCGGCCGCGTCGACGGCATCATCCTGTTCGCCGGCGTGATCGCATACGTCGCATGGCTCGTCCGCGAAGCGCGCGGTGAACGCACCGACGTGGTCGAGGAGTACACGGAGTCCGTCGAGACGCTGGAAGGCGTGGCGACCGAGCGGCCGCTCTGGTTCAACCTCATGCTCGTGGTTGCCGGCTTGGTCGTCCTCGTGGTGGGATCACAGCTCCTGGTGAACGCGGCGACCGACATCGCCGAATCGGCAGGTGTGAGCGATCTCGTGATCGGGTTGACCGTCGTGGCCATCGGCACCTCGCTGCCGGAGCTCGCCACGTCGATCCTGGCCGCACTCCGCGGCCAGCGGGACATCGCCGTCGGCAACGTCATCGGCTCGAACCTCTTCAACCTGATGTCGGTGCTCGGGCTGAGCGCGATCGTGTCGAACGACGGGATCCCCGTCAGCGACGTCTCGCTACGACTCGACTTCCCGGTGATGCTGGCGGCGACGATCGTGCTGGTCCCGATCGTGTGGAACGGCTTCCAGATCAAACGCTGGGAAGGGTTCGTCCTGATCGGCTTCTATGCGGTCTACGTCGCGTACCTGGTGCTCGACGCGAGTGATTCATCGGCAGCCGACGTCGTCGGACCCGCCGCGCTGATCGTCGCGCCGCTGGTCGCACTGACCTTCGGCGTCACCGGTTTCCAAGGATGGCGTCGACACCGTGCGGCGTCAGTCGTGGATCCACACCGTTGAACGCAAGGGGAGCAGGTTCTGGCTCCAGATCAGATCCATCACCGGGTTGGCGACTCGGACACAGCCGTGTGACGCCGGGTAGTTCGGCACTCTCGGTGCGCCGTGCACCGCGATGCCGCCGATGACGAACTTGGGACGGTACAACGAGCCGAGGTCGCCCTCGTAGCGCGAGACGTCGTGCTCGCGATAGGTGCGGAAGGTGCCCGTTGGGGTGAGGGCCACGCCGATCACTCGGCGTCCAGCGGCTTTCTGGTCTTCCTCGTCGTACGACTTGCCATTGCCGGTCGAGACGTTGAAGACGTACTGCACCGCGCCGTCGCGCACCACGAAGGCGATCTGCTTGGTCTTGTCGACCTCGAGGAGATCACCGGTTCGTCCGGCGGCAGGCCGGCACAGCTCGGTGTTCAACGCAATCGCTGTTGCGTTGTCGACCACCGTGGTCGCCGGCAGGCCCTTCCACTTCTGGAATGCCATCACTGCTTGGGTGGTGGACAGTCCGTAGCCGCCATCGGCGCCAGCGTTCCAGAATCCGAGTTGGAGGAGTCGGGACTGCAGGGTGGCGACGGCCGCACGAGACGAGCCCCACACGATCGGGCCGACGGCTGCTGCCGGCTCTCCGACCGTTGCCGTGGAACACCTCGCAGGAGACGGGTTCGTCTTCGGTCCGAACGGCGCTGCTGCAGGTGAGCCGACGAAGTATCCGGCGAGATCGGCGAGCAGGTGGCCGCCCGGTTCGGTGTACATCGAGAAGCCACGTGTGGAGACAGGGACGATGGCGTGGTTCGCGAGCATCTGCGACGGTCGCACGACGTTCATCGTGGAGGTCGATGGGGCCACCGTCGGATTGGTGGCGCCGGCGGTTCCGACGGTGATGTAGCCGATCGTGAGCGCGTCGACGGTGGTTGCGTTCAACACGACGGCAGACACGTCAGGGCGGCCGATGATCGGATTGGTCGTGATCGGGACCTCGAAGCTGGTCTTGATCGACGGCCGCGTCGTGCCACCCAACGGGTTCAAGCCGGCGATGCGAGTGTCGACGATGCGCGTCGGCGACGTCATGGGGACGAACAACCCGGTTGTTGACGCTGCCGCTCCCGACCCGGTGTAGGTGCCGACCAGGTCGATCAGCAGATCGCCGCCGCTCTCGGAGTAGATCGAGATGGCGCCGGCGGGGTCGACGGTGACGATTGCCTGGTTGGCGATCGCTGCCGAGAACCCCGCGGGCGAATTGAGATTCGAGGTGGCGGGCACCGGGCTGCCCTGGGCGTACACCTGCCAGAACCCCGGGTTGTTGGTGACCGCCGTGAGATTGACGGCAACCGCGCTCGCGCCGGCGGCGCCAGGCACCGAGAAGGCCCGTGTCTCGCCGGGTGCGAAGGTGGCCGTGCCTCGCGTGTCGAGCACGCGGGCTGGGGCAGCCAGCGGCTCGAATCGACCAGCGGTTGCCACGTCCGCTGGGGTGTAGTACCCGAGGAGGTCGACGATGACGTTGCCGCCGCCGCTGCTGTAGACGTCAACCACACCGTCAGGTCCGACCGGTACGGTGACCAGGTTGGGTGTGACGTTGCCGGCCAGGTTCTGCAATTCGTCGACGTTGAGGTTCGACGCTTCAGGACGTGAGCTGGTGTGTGGCCACACCGTCCAGAAACCAGGCCCGGACGGCGGTGTGACGGTGAGGTTGAGTACCGCAGCGGTCACCGTGCCCAATGCCGGCAACGGTGCAGCCCCGGTGACGCTGACCGAGATCGTGCCGCCGGCCTGCACCGGTGCGGACTGGCGAGTGTCGAGGAGTCGCTGCGAGGTCGCCATGGCGACGTAGGAACTGGTTGGGCCGGCAGCCTGGACCGCAGGTGCCGGAATGGCCACCGCTGCAACCAAGGTGGCGCTGATGACGCTGCCCAACGCAACGAGGCCGGCAAGAACTGACCGTGAACGCATCCGACAACGATACGGCAGTTGGTCAGGGTTGCGCCATCGGGCTCAAGGTGTGGTCGAAGGTGATGGTCGCCGAGCGTGACGTGTGGTCGGGCGCTCCGGCCACGATCTGCCGCTCCTTGCGTGTCAGGATGCATGTCCATGCCGACCCCGGCCACGATCGCCGACATCGACGCTGTGTGGTTGGCGGACGCACTCGGCGCAACGATCGACTCGATCGAGGTGCATCCGATTGCCGCCGGCGAGGGGTTCATGGGCCAACTCGCCCGGGTGGCGGTGGCCTCGGCAACGCCCGGTGTGCCTCGCTCGGTGATCGTGAAACTGCCGACGTCGGACCCCGGGGGTCGCGCCATCGGCGAGATGATGCGGGTCTGGGAGCGCGAGCACTGCTTCTACCGTGACGTCGCTGGGCATCTCAACATCCGTGTGCCACACGCCTACGTCAACACGCTCGATCCACCGTGCCTCGTCCTCGAAGACCTCGCGCCGGCGATTCCCGGTGATCATCTCGCCGGAGCGACCCGCGACCAGGCCGAGCGCTCGATCGACCTGCTCGCACGCCACCACGGCGCCTGGTTCGAACACGCGTCGTTGTCGTCGTTCGACTGGATGCCCGGCATCGATGATCCCGCGGTGCTCGGCCTCGGACCGATGTTCGAACTCGGCTGGCCCGGGTTTCTCGAACGGTACGCCGACGAACTCCCGCAACGGTGCCTGCGATGGTGCGAGCAGTTCGTGTCCGGGATCCCCTCGTGGATCCAGACACACCAGGACGATCCGGTCACCCTGATCCACGGCGACTTCCGGCTCGACAACCTGTTCTTCGCCGACGACGGTTCGGTCGCCGTGGTCGACTGGCAGCTCAGCATGCGGGCACCTGGTCAGACCGACCTGGTGTACTTCTGTGCGAACAACCTGACCGTGCCCGTTCGGCGCGAACTCGAGGACGGGCTGATCGAACGGTACATCGACGGCGTCCACGCCGCCGGTATCCCCGACGATCGGGTCACCCTCGAGGGCGTTCGACGCGGCTACGTCGAGGGCATGCTCTTCTACGCGGTGTCGTTCGGGGCGAGCTTGCTGACGATCGACCCGGCGAACGCCCGCGGCGCGGCGCTGTTCGACGAGCTCGTTCGGCGAACCTTCGCCGCGGTCGACGACCTCGACTCGGGGTCCGTCCTGGGCTTCTGAGCGCCGGTCGCCAACGACGGTCAGAGCTGGGGCGTCACGGTGTAGTTGGCGCCGCCGGTGGCGAGGAACTCGTCGCTCCACGAGGTGCCATATGAGTCCTGGACTTCCTGGGCCTTGTCCGAGTCGGCGCCGTCCGGCGTCGACTCGAGTGTCCAGGCCTGGCGCTTGTACGTCCAGTTCTCCGGGAACAGCGCGTGGGCCTGTTTCCACCACGTCATCGCTGCCGGATGGTCGCCGCGGCGTTCGGCGGCGATGCCCAACTCGAAGCAGGCAGCGGCGCGGCTGTGGTCGGCCGTGCGGGGTTGCGACGCGGCGATCACCTCGTCGGGTGACATGGCGTACGGGCTGTCGACCCCATGGTGCGCCCAGTCGACGATCGCCGCACGATAGGCGGGGCCGGTCTCGGGCATCTGCTTGAACTCACGCAGCACTGCCTGAAGTCGGTCGGGCATCTCGTCGTTGATCTCGATGGCGGCGAACGGGCTCGGCTGGATCGATGCTCCCTCTGCTGGTCGCACGAGGGTGCCGGTCTCGTCGATCCACACCGCCATCGGGACGTTCGAGACACCGAGCAACTCGTCGATGCGGTGGTGGCTGTCGATGAGCGATGGATGCGTAGGCGACGCAGCGTCGATCCAGGGTCGGGCCTTCTCGGGATCGAGGTCGAGGGCGACGGTGACCACGCTCAGGCCGAGCGGTTCGAGTTCTTCGTGGAGTGCCTGCCACACGGGCAGGTCAGCCGAACAGCCTCACCACGACGCCCAGGCGACGAGCAACACCTTGCGGCCGTGCATCGCCGCCAGGTTGAAGGGATTCCCATCGACGTCGGGCAGTTCGATCTGCGCGACTGTGCGCGGTGGTGAGTGCTCGGCCACCACTCTCCGGCCCGAGCGCCCAGACACCGGCGTCGTCGTCGGCGACGAGTGCCATGCCCAGCCGTTCGGCCACGGACGCAACGTCGAGCGAGCCGTCAGCGCCCATCGCGCCGGGACACGGGAACGCACACGTCGCCCTTGCACATGCCCTCAGGCTTTGCGACCCAGCCGGTGGCAGCCGCAAAGGCGTCGGCGGTCAGGTCGAGGGAGTCGAGCAGCATCGGCTCACTGTTTCAGATCGAGATCGTCCACGACGAAGCTGGGCGACCGAACCGCTATCCGGACGCGTCCGAGACCCGCCACAGGCGAACGGTGCCGTCGGCTGAGCCGCTGACGAGCCCGAGGCCGTCGGGCGTGAACTGGACGCTGGTGACAGTCGCTGCGTGCCCGTCGATCTCTTGGACGATCTTGCCGGTCGATGTCTCCCAGACCAGGATCGCTCCACCTTCGTCGGATCCGGCAGAGACGTAGTGGCCATCGGGTGAGATCGCCAGGCGGGCCTCGGGGTCCTTCTCGCCGTCGAAGGTTGCGGTCACCGATTCACTCTCGATGTCGAGCAGGTGCACCTTGCCCGAGATGTCGGACACGACGAGCGACCGGCCGTCGGGCAGGAACTCCACTTCGAGGAATCCCCCGGGTCGCGTCTCGATCTCGGAGATCAGTGTGTAGTCGTCCAGGTCCCAGACCCGCACGGTCCAGTCGTCTGAGGACGTCGCGAGCCGGCGGCCATCATCCGAGATGGACAGATCCCACACGATGCTGATGTGCTCGGGGAACTCGTGAATCACCGAACCGTCGCCGGTGTCGCGGATCGACACGCTGAAATCATGGAACGGTGCCACGAAGAACTCACCGCCTGGAGCGACGAGCACGGTGTTGCGGAACTCGGTGCATCCCATGATCGGCTCCGGGATCCCACCGACGGCGAAGAGTCGTTCGTCGCTGGAAACTTCCCACCTGCTGAGGGTGTCGTCGAAGGAGTTTGTGCCGTTCGCCTCGCTCACGCCGGAAACGACCGCGGTGCCGTCGGGAACGAATGCAACGCTGTCCACGTTTCCCTCGGGGTGAGCGAATCGCTGTTGCATCGACTCGTTCGGCGACGTGTCGCTCAGGGCGAGCAGCGCGACGTTCCCATCGGACGCTGCTGCCGCGGCGACGTGCCCATCGGCCGACACGGCGACATCGTTGATCCGACCTGCGACGAACGACGTGACATCGTTGACCATCTCGCCTCTCGAATCCCAGCGAGTCACTCGTCCGTCGACATCGGCGGCGATGATCCCACCGGTGGACACCGTCGCGGTCTGGTCGACGAGTCGCTTGCCGCCGGCGACCTCATCGGCGATCACCACACCGTCGGCACCGACGAACTGGATGGATCCACGCGCCCGCACGACGGCGTAACCGCCCGTGTCCAACGCGACGACGGACACGACGGACTCATCGCCGGTGAGGTCCCACGATGTCTCTACCTCGCCGTCGAGAGCGAGCAGTTTCACCTCCAAGTCGGCGACGGCGAGAACCCGTCCGTCATCGCCGACGTCCCAAGTGGGCTCGGCGGCGTCATCTCCCACGTCGTGGCGCCATATCTCGGCGCCTGTTGCGGTGTCGACCACGACGAGGGAACCGGCGAACCGATCGTTGCCGGTGACGCCGAGCACGACGCGTGCCCGAGCCGGGTCGCCGACGGCGCGGCGCACCAGCCTGGCCGTGGCGGGCTCGATCGGGACGGCGGCCACCGTGGCCCCATCCCATCGTTCGCTCGATCCGTCGGAGCCGATCATCAGCGCCTGCTGGCCCGGCCCGAACCATGCCATCGCCGCTGCGGTACCCAAGACCCCACGATCCGCTCGGCTGACGATTGAGCCATCGGTAGCGAGGACCCGGGTGACTGATTCGGCTCCGATGACATCGATCGACTCGCCGTCCTCGGCGAATCGTGCCGAGACGACTGCATCGAACGACTGCACCCGACTGTTGTGGTCGAGGGACCACAGCTCGGCGGTGCCTGATTGGTCGACCAGAAGCGCCGAGCGGCCGTCACTGGCGATCATCACATCGGCCAGCGGGGGTGCCAGCGAAGTCGGGAGTTCCTCGACGACGCCGTCGCTCTGGACGTTGACGCCGATGGTGGTGGCGATGACCGAGATCGTGTCGGTTGCCGCCACGGCGAGGGCTCGACCCGACCCGAAGGTCGTGACCTGCTCGAAGTGATGCCCAGCCGCCACATCGGGCGTCGGGGCGGCATGCATTGCGGTGTTCGTTGGAGCAGTGGTCGGCAGCGAGGACGCGCACGCCGTCAGCCCGCCGAGGCTCAGAGTGAGCGCAGAGACGACGCAGGACAACGGAAGGCGACGATGCACCGCCGGTGCGTGCGGGCGGCGAAGAGCAAGCAACGGAGCCACGGCTCCATGAATCAACTACTAGGTGACTCATGGATAGGGGCCAACGTCCCGTGAAGTTCGAGCGCCGGTCGCTGCCAGCGCCTACAGTGACTTGCACATCGCACGTGGGGGGCAGATGAGCAAAGTGTTGATCGTCGGGAATCGCTCGCTGGGTGGTTCCGAGCTGGCGGAGTTGATCGAAACGCGAGTACGAACTGCGCCGTGCGTAGCGCACCTGGTGGTCCCGGTTCCGAGTCCGGTGGCGTCGGCGGTTGCGGTCGGAGCGACCGCAGCCGACATGGCGCCCACGCTGAGCCGCGACATCGATGAAGACCGCCGGGCGGCGCAGGAGCAGCTCGAGTTCGGCCTGGGTTGGTTGGCCGGGCTCGGCGTCACGGCGTCGGGGGAGTTGTCCCTCGACCCCGACACGCCCGCAGCGGTCGCCCGGCTCGTCGGAGCGCAGGGCTACGACGAGGTCATCGTGTCGACATTGCCCACCAAGGTGTCGCGGTGGCTCCGCCAGGACCTCCCGTGCCGCATCGGCCGCAAGGTAACCGTCCCCGTCACCGTCGTGTCCACCACCTCCTGACCAGCCCGCTCCACCCGGTTGCGATGAGCGAGACCGCCGTATCCGGTCGGTTCGCTCATCGGTGAGGTGGTGTCTGGGCGCTCTGCGAAAGGGTGTCGGGACCTTCGCCCCTGGGTCCATGAGTTGCTGACTGTGAGACTCATGGATAGATCCGGCTCGTCGGCCGGGACCGACCCAGGAGGTCACCGATGCACATCCGATCGTTCGTCAGAGTCGGCGTCGCCGCAGTGCTCGTCGTTGCCGCTGCCGCGTGTGGCACCGATGCGCCCGATGGCGCAGGCGCAACAGGGGGAGGCGGGGCGAGCGGAGGCGCATCGGGTGCTCCGGCAGCTGCCGACACGGGATCGGCGTCGGCGGAGGTTGCACCGGGTGACAACGTCGAATTCGTGGCCACCGAGTTTGCCTTCGCTCCGTCGGACGTGATGGCCACTGCCGGGACGTATTCCGGCACGCTTGTCAACAACGGCACGATCGAGCACGACATCAAGTTCGACAACGGCGACGCGATCGTTGCGGCAGCCGGCGAGACCGTCGAGTTCGAGTTCGAGGTACCTGCCGAGGGCATCAGGTACATCTGCTCGATCCCCGGTCATGCCGAGGCGGGCATGGAAGGCGTTGTCCGGACCGAGGCGACGCCCGATGTCGCAGTCGATGATGGGCACGCGGCGGCCGACGAGGCGATGGCCGTCGAGGCCGACCCCGACGCACCGCCGTACGAGTGGCGAGATCCGCGTGCACCCGCCCGCGGAGAAGGCGAGGGCTTCACGCTGACGCCGGGTGGCGCTCCGAACGGCGGTGACTTGATCGACGTCGAGATGGTGGTCGAGGAGAAGCTGGCGACCGTGGCCGAGGGATACGTCCAGCAGATCTGGACGTTCAACGGCACGATGCCGGGTCCGGTCATCCGCACTCACGTCGGCGACACGGTTCGCGTCCACCTGATCAACCCGCCGGAGGCGACGGTTTCGCACTCGGTCGACTTCCACGCATCGCAGGTCGCCTGGAACGACGAGATGCGATCGATCGCGCCGGGTGAGGAGCTGATCTACGAGTTCACGACCGACTATGCGGGTGTCTGGATGTACCACTGCGGCACCGACCCGGTGCTGCACCACATCGCCAACGGCATGTTCGGCATGGTCATTGTCGAACCCGAGGGCGGGCTCCCGCCGATGGAGAACGAGTTCTTCATCGTCCAGCACGAGTGGTACCTCGGCCCGCAGGGCGAGGTGTCGTCGTTCGCCAAGGCCAACCAGGCCGCTCCGGAGCCCGACTTCGTGATGTTCAACGGTGCGGCGTTCCAGTACCGCGACATCCCGATCGAGATCCCAACCGGTGAAGAAGTGCGACTGTTCGTCCTCGATGTGGGGCCGTCGATCGACTCGTCGTTCCACATCGTCGGCACGATCTTCGACAACGTGATCAAGGAGGGCATCCACCTCGAGCGAGGCAACGAAGGCAACTGGGGCTCGCAGGCCGTCGACCTGGCACCTGCGCAGGGCGCCGTGATCGAACTGAAGGCGGCCGAGGACGGGCTCTATCCGATGGTCACCCACGCCTTCAACTTCCCGGGTCGAGGAGCGCTGGGTCTGCTCCAGGCGGGTGACGGCGAGCCGTGACCAAGGACGTCCGCCCCTGTTGCGAGGTCGCCGAGTCGGGCAGTGTGTGACCATGAGACTGGAGATCACCCAGCGCGCCGACCTGGCGGTTCGCGCCCTCGTGGCCCTTCAATCGTCGCCCGACCGGCTCAAGAGCGCCGACCTCGCAGACCTACTCGGAACCACCTCTGGGTTCATCCCCCAGGTCATGGGACCGCTGGTGCGCAACGGCTGGGTGCGGTCGGTTCCCGGTCCGACGGGTGGCTACGAGCGCCAACGTGACCTCGACTCGCTCACCGTTCTCGAGGTGGTCGAGACGATCGACGGGCCGACCGACAACGGTCGCTGCGTCGTCGCCGAGCGCTTGTGTGACGCGGCCGAACCGTGCGCACTCCACGTTGCGTGGGCTCGTGCCCGTCACGAGCTGCGCGACTCGCTCGGCGGTCTTCGCTTGTCGGAGGTGAGCGCGGCGTGAGCGTTCGGACCCGGACACCAGACACCGCAGCGACGCGACCGACGTGGAGGGCGGTGGCGATCCCGTCCGAGCACGGAGGATGGGGTCTCACCGGCGAACCGATCCTGCTCGGCTTGCTGCTCGCGTTCTCGTGGGCAGGGATGGCCATCGGGGCGGCTGCGATGCTCGCGTTTCTCGCCCGCACACCGTTGAAGCTGGCGATGGTCGATCGTCGTCGTGATCGCGAACTGGAACGATCTGGGCTCGCTCGGCGCATCGGCGCAGGGGAACTCGTTGCCATCGCTGCGCTCGGCGCACTCGCGCTGCTCGGCGCCGGTTGGCAGTGGCTCGTTCCCGTGGCGGTGGCGCTGCCCCTGTTCGCCGTCGAGCTCTGGTTCGACGTGCGCAGCCGCGGCCGCCGACTGGTGCCCGAGTTGTGCGGCGCGACCGGGATGGGCTCGGTCGCAGCAGCGATCGTCATCGCCGATGACGGCAGCGCTCGGCTCGCTGTTGCGGCGTGGCTGATCCTGGCCGCGCGGTCGATCGGCGCGATCCCGTTCATCCGCGCGCAGATCCTCCGACTGCATCGAGGTTCGGCGAGCACCCGGTCCAGCGACCTGTTCCAGCTGCTGGCGGTCGTCGTCGCCGCTGCTGCTGCGGTCGTCGATCGTGACGTGCTCGTGGGGTCGCTGGCGGTGCTGCTCATCGTCGGCTTGCACCTCGTGTGGGTGCGGCGCTCGCCCGTGCCGCCGGCCAAGGTGCTCGGGCTTCGGCAGATGGCGCTCGGCTTCGGCCTCGTCGCCGTCACGGCATTGGGAGTGAGGTTGGCATGAACGACACCGTCGGCGTCGAGATGACACTCGGAGCGATCGTCACGAGGTATCCCTCCCTGGCCCGCGAACTCGAACGTCGCAAACTCGACTACTGCTGCGGCGGCGCGGTCACGCTCGGCCAGGCGTGCCGAGACACCGGACTCGATGCCGCGGTCGTCGCCACCGAATTGGCATCATCGGTTGGCGACGACGGACCGGCGTCATGGTCGCAGCTCGACGTCGCTGATCTGGTCACGCACCTCGTCGACACGCACCACCGCTACCTCTGGGAGGAGTTGCCCCGCCTGCAGGCGCTCACCGACAAGGTCGTGAGCGTCCACGGCGAACGCCACCCCGAACTCGGAGAGATTGCCGCCTGCTTCGCTGCGATCCGCGCCGACATCGAACCCCATCTGATGAAGGAGGAGCGCGTGTTGTTCCCGGCGGTCGAGCAGTTGGTGTCGTCGCCGACCGCACCGACGTTCGGGTTCGGATCGATCGGCAACCCGATCTCGATGATGCTGCGTGAGCACGACGAACTCGGCGCACTCCTGGGCGATCTCCGAGCGTTGACGAGCGACTTCACCGTTCCGGACGATGGATGTGCGTCCTACCGAGCGCTGTTCGAAGGGCTCGAACAACTCGAGGCCGACACTCACCTGCACGTTCACAAGGAGAACAACGTGCTCTTTCCGCGTGTCGTCGTGCTCGAGGAGCGTCGCTGCTCGTGATCGCTCTGCGACGTCACGCAGCGGCGTAGGCGTCGACGATCGGGGCGAGTTCGTCGGGACTTGCGCCGTGCATGATCACTGCGTCGGCGCCGAGGTCGAACTGGCCGCGCACCGATGACGCACACTGCTCGGCCGTTCCAGTCGCCGACGGCGCGAGCCACGCGTCGGGAATCAACGTCGCGATGTGTTCGAGCTGCTCGGTCGTCGCACTCACGTCGATTGCGCCACGGAATCCGGCGACCATCGCGTCGTCGCGGAATGCGGCGAGTGCGGCGGGATCCCACCGGTTCGTCTCCACCATCAGATCGCCGTACGCCTGGAGGTAGGTGGCGAGGCGACCGACGGTCTTCTTGAGCCGGGCCGGCTCGGGCAGGTGGTCGCCGATGGTGGCGAAGCACGACCAGACGGTCACCGAATCCGGGTCGCGCCCCGCTCGCTCGGCCGCGCTCTTCACGGTCTGCACGCATCGCTGCAACGTCTCATCGGCGAAGAACGTGTGCAGGATGACGTGGTCGAACGCTCGACCGCCAAGTTCCAACGAGTTCGGACCGAACGCCACCAGGCCGAGCGGGATGTCCTCGTCGAACGTCGGATCCAGTCGCAACACGGGGTACGCACCGATCGGACCGTCGTGGCCGATGATCGTGTCGCCGTGCCACAGGCGGCGCATCACGTCGGTGAAGTCCTCCATCTGGGCGGTGGTGATGCGGGGAATGCCGTAGGCGTCGAACAGGGGAGCGATGCCGCGGCCGATGCCGAGCACGAATCGGCCACCGGTGAGGCGGTGCATCGTGGTCGCATACGACGCCGTCACGATCGGGTGGCGGGTGTTGTGGTTGGTGGCCCCGGTGATGATCTTCATGTTCGTCGTCGCAACGGCCGCAGCGCCCGACAGCGTCACCGCCTCCTTGACGTTGAAGCGCTCGCTGATGAACACCGCGCCGAGCCCGAGTTCCTCGGCCCGACGACACTCGTCGACGAGATCGCGTGGGTTCTGAGCGCCGCCCGCGAGGGTGTAGAAGCCGAGCTCGGGAAATCGCGGGTCGCTCATGCCGACACCGTGGGCTTCGCTGGGATCGGCACAGGCGCCGGTGTCTTCTCGCGGATGAACACCGCCGCTCGAACCAGCGCGTCGGTGGCCTCGGGCATGTAGCCGGCCAGGATCGGGTACACGTGCCAGAGCCCGTCGCGCAGGTCGAGTCGCACCTCGACGCCGGCGGCTTCGTAGTGCTCTGCGAGCCGAGTCGAGTCCGACAGCAGGATCTCGTCCATGCCCGTTTGGATCAGCGTCGGCGGGTATCCGGTCGGATCGGCGAACAACGGCGACACGCCCGGATGGTCGAGCGGGGTGTTGCCCGCATAGGTCGTGGCCGCTTCGAGGAGTCCCTCGCCGTCGAACATCGGATCGAACGCGACCCGGGTGACCACCGACTCGCCCGAGGCGGTCAGGTCGGCCCACGGTGACAGCACGTACACGGCGCCCGGCATCGGATCGCCGGCCGCTTTCAGTGCGCCGAGCGTCGCCAGCGTGGCGCCACCACCGGCCGAGTCGCCGGCGATCGTGACCAGTGCCGGATCGACCTCGGCGATGATCGCGCGGTACGCA
Organism: Ilumatobacteraceae bacterium; assembly: GCA_963828415.1. GTDB lineage: Bacteria > Actinomycetota > Acidimicrobiia > Acidimicrobiales > Ilumatobacteraceae > Sva-07. Next base: position 794,464 of record CAWHEI010000001.1, on the reverse strand, counting down.
GCGACGCAGTCGTCGATCGCTGCCGGGTAGACGTGCTCGGGTGCGAGCCGGTAGTCGATCACGGTGATCGTGGCGGCCGCGCGTTTCGCGAGTCGTGCGCACATCGCGATGTGGCTCTTCGGTGAGCCGAGCACGTACGCGCCGCCGTGGATGTACAGGATGTGGCGATCGGGCTGCACCTCGGTGGGCGTCGCCACGATCGCTGGGATGCCGCCCACGAACGTGTCGACGTAGTGGACCTTGCGTGGCCGTGGAATCGAGTCGAGCTTGTCCATGTTCGCTCGCCGCACCTCGATCGGGACGTCGTCGTCCATTTGGAACGCACTGATGCGCTTGCGGAAGAAGCGGGCTCGTCGACTGAGCGTCATGGCGGCAGGGTAGATCAACCCGAGTTGCGCAGCCCGGTGGCGATGGCATTGATCGACAGTTGGATGCCGCGCACGACGAGTTCGTCGTTGTCGCCGTCTCGGAATCGTCGCAGCAGGTCGACCTGCATCACGTGCAACGGATCGAGATACGGATACCGATTTCGCAGGCTGCGGGCGAGCAGCGCGTTGTCGGCAAGCGGCGACGGCGCACCGGTGATGCGGCGGTGCCAGGTGAGGGTGCGGGCGTGCTCGTCGGCGATCGCGCCGAAGATGTCCGATCGCATCGAGTCGTCCTCGACGAGCACGTCGGCGTAGCGGCGGGCGATGTCGATGTCGGACTTGGCGAGCACCATGCCCATGTTGTCGATCGCCGAGCGGAAGAAGGGCCAGTCGGCATACATCGTGCTCAGTTGCTCGATGCGTGTGTCGGCTGCGGAGCCTGGAGGCCCGACGAAGCGTTCGACGGCACTGCCCACGCCGAACCAGGCGGGGATCATCAGGCGGCACTGTGTCCAACCGAACACCCACGGGATCGCACGAAGGTCCTCGATCGCATTCGACATCGTTCGCGAGGCCGGTCGGCTGCCGACGTTGAGCGTTGCGATCTCGTTGGTCGGCGTGATCGAACGGAAGAACGACACGAACCGGTCGTCGCCGTAGACCAGCTGTCGGTAGGCGTCGAAGGCGAGCGACGACAGCTCGCTCATCGTGTCGGCCCACTGCGGATCGACGAGTTCGCCGCTGTCATCGCCGTCAGGTGCGATCCGGTGCAACAGCGTCGCTTCGAGCGTCGCCGACACCAACGTCTCGAGGTTGCGGCGCGCCATTGCGTGGTTCGAGTACTTGGCTGCGACGATCTCGCCCTGTTCGGTGAGTCGAATCGCGCCATCGACCGTGCCGGGCGGCAGTGCCAGGATTGCTTGGTACGCAGGCCCACCACCACGCCCGACGGTGCCACCGCGTCCGTGGAAGAAGCGCAGCTGCACCCCTGCGCGGCGGGCGACAGTGGCCAGTGCGGACTGCGCCGACGACAGGCTCCACTGCGAGCAGAGGTAGCCCCCGTCCTTGTTCGAGTCGGAGTAGCCGACCATCACCTCCTGGCGGTTGCCTCGTGAACGGACGATGTCGCCGTACACCGGGTCGCTCAGCATCGCCGCGAGCACGTCGGGGCAGCGCCGGAGATCGTCGATCGTCTCGAACAGCGGCACGATGTCGAGCTGGTTGGCCAGGCCGACCTCCTTCAGCAGCACGGCCACTTCGAGCACGTCGCTGAGATCGTGGGCCATCGAGATCACGTAGTGCGGCACGATGCGGCGTCCGACCCTGGCGACGGCGTCGGCGGCCGCTTCGAGAATCGTGAGTTCCGACAGTGTGCGCTCGGCGAGATCGGCGCCCGGATGTCGTAACAGCCTCGGGTTGCGCAGCTCGGCGGTCAACAACTCCACCCGCTCGGCCTCGGCGAGGCCGGCGTAGTCGTCGCAGGCTCCTGCGTTGGCGAACAGATCGGCGAGCACCTCCTCGTGGACTGCGGAGTTCTGGCGGAGGTCGAGCCCGCACAGGTGGGCGCCGAAGATCGCCACGCTGCGGCGCACCGGCTCGACCAGTGCGTCAGCGATTGGCCCGGCGCCGTGGCCGTGGAGTGCATCGATCACATGGTCGAGGTCGGCGACCAGTTCGGAGAGATCGGCGTACGGGGTGCTGTCGCCGATCGGCGTCGGACCGGGCACATCGATGTCCGGATCGAGGACACCGCGGGCGTAGGCGTGCAGGCGGGCGTGCATGCCGCGCAGCGCCCGGCGGTAGGGCTCGTCGGCTCGGAACGGCGAATCGTCGCCTGAGGTCGCAGCGAGTGCGATCACCTCTGCGCTTGGTGCGACCAGTCGATCGGTCATCGACAGTCGATGCGACAAGCGGTGCAGTGCGCTGAGGTGATGGGCGAGCGCCGTCTCGGTCTGACGCCCGGTCGCGTAGCGGACGACATCGGCGGTCACGAACGGATTGCCGTCGCGATCGCCGCCGATCCACGATCCCATCGTGATCGAGCCGGACGTGTCGACGCTGCGACCATCGGTGACCGCGGCCACCCCCGTGGCGAGATCGCGGGTGAGCGCCGGGATCACCTCGAACAGACTCGTGTCGTAGTACCGGATCGCTTCGTTGATCTCGTCGCGGACCCGCAGCTTCGACAGTCTGCAGCAGCGCCGTCTGCCACAACAGCAGCACACACACCGACAGCTCGTGTTCGATGCGAGTCGCCGCCCGAAGATCGTCGCGTCGGAGATCGAGTTCGTCGAGCAGGTCGCTCAGCTCGGCCAGCACCTCGAGCACGGTCTTGCGCCTGACCTCGGTCGGGTGCGCCGTGATCACCGGGCTCACCTGCAGCGTCGCCACGGCGGCAACGAGATCGTCGGCGGTGATGCCGGCGCCAGTCACGCGGGCGAGTACGGCGTCGAGGCTTCCCGGACGTGGCGTGTCGTCGCCGCCGTGATGGAGACGTCGCCGTCGTTCGAGATGGACGTCCTCGGCGGTGTTGGCGAGCAGCGACAACCAGTCGAGCGCTCGCAGCACCAGGATCTGCTCGTCGAGTGGGTGCTGCGCCAGCGCTCGGCGGATGTCGTCGACACCGCTGCGACCGGATCGCCGTGCCTCGACGGCAATCCGGCGGACCTGCTCGACGAGTTCGTAGACCGAACGCCCGTCGGTCCGCTCGATCGCATCGCCCAGCAGGCGCCCGAGCAGCCGGATGTCGTCACCGACGGCATCGTTGCGCTCCTCGAACGAGTCATCGGGGACGTCGGTCAGGTTCGCGGTGTCGGACACCTTCTCAGTCAATCCGAACCGGCCCGGCGAGGAAACCCTGACCGTGGACACGGTGTTGCGCCAGACTGAGTCCATGCGAGTCGTCTTCGCCACCGCCGAGTTGTCGCCCGTTGCGACGGTGGGGGGCCTTGCCGCAGCCGCGGCCGGCCTCGGTGCCGAATTGCGTCGCCTCGGTGTCGACGTCGATCTCGTGATGCCCGACTACGGCGACGTGACGCTCGTCGACGAGACCACGATCCGACTCGACGTCCCCGAGTGGGTGGGTGCGGCGACGGTCCGCGCCGGTCACCACCCGGCGGTGGGTCGATTGCACCTGGTGTCGGTGCCCGGCATGGCGCGGCCGCATCCGTACCTGCAGGCAAACGGTGAAGGCTGGCCCGACAACAGCGAACGGTTCTTCCGCTTCGCGCGCGCCGTCGCAGCGTTCGTCGAGAGCAATCCGCCCGACGTGCTGCACCTCAACGACTGGCACACCGGCCCGACGCTCGCAGCGCTCACCGACCCGCCGCCGACGGTCGTGTCGATCCACAACCTCGCCTACCAGGGCGTGACCGACGCCTCGTGGCTCGGCCTGATCGGGCCTCGCGCCGGGCACTACGAGTGGTGGGGTGCCGCCAATCCGCTGTCGGGTGCGCTGGCGCTCGCCGACCGGATCGTGGCCGTGTCGCCGCACTACGCAACCGAGATCGTCACCCCCGAGGGCGGCTTCGGCCTGGACGGACCGCTGCGCAATCGCGCCGACGACCTGATCGGCATCCTCAACGGCATCGACACCGAGGTCTGGGACCCGGCGAGCGATCCGCTGATCACCGCGCCGTTCACGGGCGCCTCGATCGAAACCCGCGGAGCCAACCGCGCCGCGTTGCACGAACGGCTCGGATTCGCCGACGACGGCGTCGTGCTCGGCGCCGTCGTGACCCGTCTGACGCATCAGAAGGGGATCGACCTGCTCGCCCCGCTGGTGCCGCTGCTCACCCAGATCCCGATGCGCCTGGCGATCCTCGGCTCCGGTGACGCCGGCCTCGCCGCCCACCTGCACGACCTCGCTGCGGCCCATCCGGACGCGCTGGCGTTCGTCGAGGGCTACGACGAGGCGTTGTCGCATCTGATGTTCGCCGGTTCCGACCTGTATCTCATGCCGAGCCGGTTCGAGCCGTGCGGGCTCACCCAGATGCAGGCGATGCGGTACGGGTCGATTCCGGTCGTGACCGCCGTCGGCGGGCTGGTCGACACCGTCACCGATGCCGACCTCCATCGCAACGGCACCGGCTTCGTCGCCGGCCGAACCGCGAGCAACGATCTGCTCGCAGCACTGTTCCGAGCCGAACGTCGCGTGCGTGATCGGCGGCGACGGACCGCGATCCAGAAGCGGATCATGGCGATCGACTGGTCCTGGCGCGAACCTGCACGTCAGTATGTGGCGCTCTACGGTGAACTCGCGGTGAACGCAGAGAAACCGACCGCGCCGTCGCCGCGCTGACGGCGATGCGTGTGTACGGTTGAGGTCGATGGCCATCGAACCGAAGGTGCTCGTGATCGTGTTGGCCGGAGGTGAAGGCAAACGCCTCCAGCCGTTGACGAACGACCGTGCCAAGCCGGCCGTTCCGTTCGCCGGTACCTACCGATTGATCGACTTCGCACTGTCGAACTTCGCAAACGCCGGGTATCTGAAGATCGTCGTGCTCACGCAGTACAAGAGCCACAGCCTCGACCGCCACATCTCCCAGACGTGGCGTTTCTCGGCGATGCTCGACAACTACGTGACCCCGGTGCCGGCGCAGATGCGCCGTGGCCCGTACTGGTTCCAGGGGTCGGCTGACGCGATCTATCAGAACCTGAACCTGATCTCCGACGAGGCGCCCGACATCGTCGCCGTCTTCGGTGCCGACCACATCTACCGGATGGACCCGCGCCAGATGGTCGAGGAGCACCGTGAAACCGGTGCCGGGGTGACCGTGGCAGCGATTCCGGTGCCGAAGCACGAAGCGACCGACTTCGGGGTGATCGAGGTCGACGACGACGGCAAGATCCTGGCCTTCCACGAGAAGGTCGCAGATCCCCCGACGATGCCGGGCAACGACCAGATGTGTCTCGCCAGCATGGGCAACTACGTGTTCGACACCCAGACGCTGATCGACGTCGTCACGCCCCGCGAGAACCAGTACACCGACCTCGGCAGCCACGTGATTCCCGCCCTCACCGCCGACGGTGTCGCACGCGCCTACGATTTCTCCAAGAACGTCATCCCGGGCCAGGACGAGCGCGAGAAGGGCTACTGGCGCGACGTCGGCACGCTCGACTCGTTCTTCCACGCCAACATGGACCTGATCGCACCCGTGCCGATCTTCAACCTCTACAACGAACGGTGGCCGGTGTACACCTCCCGCCGGGCGCTACCGCCCGCCAAGGTGTCACGGGGCCGTGGTGGCGAACCGTCCTTCGTCGACGGCAGTCTGCTGTGCCAGGGTTCGATCATCTCGGGCTCGCACGTCGAACGCTCGATCATCGGTCCGGGTGCGTACATCGACCACGATGCCCACGTCACCGACTCGATCATCTTCCCCGATGTCCGCATCGGCGCTGGCGTGCGGTTGCACCGGTGCATCGTCGACAAGAACGTCATCGTGCCCGACTGGGCCCGCGTCGGCCTCGAACTCGATGCCGACCGCGAACGGTTCACGGTCAGCGATGAGGGCGTCGTCGTGATCGAAAAAGGCCGCGACCTCTCCCGCGGCTGACCACGTCACGCGTCGAGGAGTTCGGCGGGTGTCCGGTCTCGTGGACCGGTGAACGGAAGTGGTACGTCCATCGCGCCACGGCCGGCCGACCAGTGAGCGGCACAGATCACGTCGAGCACCTGGCGGCCGAAGCGTGACGTCGCCGGGACCGGCCGTCCGGTGCGGATGTTGGTCCAGAATCGCTTGAGCTGGGGGGCATAGCCGTAGTCGTCGACGAGCGACGGTCCTCCCACGCGGATCGGCGCCCCGATCTGCACCGCGTTGCCGTTGAGTTCGAGCGTCGGTGACGGATAGAGCTCGGCGCGCAGGACGGCGCGGGCGCTCGATGCCTGGAGGTCCCAGTCGGGAGTTGTTCCGGGCTGCCACCGAGCGGTGATCGCCGCCACGAGGCCCGATTCGAAGTGCAGTTTGATCGTGCCGTGCTCGTGACGGGTGCCGGAGTCGACGATCGCCGCGCTGAGCGACACCGGTCGGCCGGCGCCGGACTCCGCTGCTGTCCGCAACGTCAGCCCGACCGGATGGACGCCCAGATCGAAGAGTGCGCCGCCGCCCCAGTGAGCGTCGACGCCGTCGTCGGGGCGCCACGAGGGCGGCGGTTGGGTGGCCCGGGCCGACAGATGGGTGAGCGTGCCGATACCCGCCACGCGTACGAGCAGGCCGTCGACGGCTGGCGCCGAAGCGAGGTGCTCCGAGTAGAGGACAGGACGGCCGACGCGTTCTTCGGTCTCGATCAGGCGGTCGGCCTCGGCGAGCGTGCACGCCAACGGAGCCTCGACCACGACGTGGTAGCCGGCCTCGAGCAGTGCGATCGACGCATCGACGTGGGCCGCCGGGGGAGTGGCCACGATGGCGATGTCGCCGACCTTCGCACCGAGCACTTCGTCGAACGTCATCGCCTTCGACTGGGCCCGCTCTGCGAGATCGGTCGCCCTGGCCCCGGTACGAGAGGCGACCGCCGCCACGCGCCAGTCGAGTGCCTGGCAGGCGGCGACGTGCACGCCGGCCACCATGCCAGCACCCCACAGCACGACCTCGGGTCGACGTTGCATCGTCGCTGACGGTACCGCCTGCCGACACTGCCACCGCCACCCCCAGTATCGTCAAGGGCGCTGTGCGTTTTCTCGGATTCATCCCTCGACTGCTGCTGATCGTGGCTGCCGGAGCGCTCCTGCTCACGGCCACCATCGTCGGCGTGGCGCCACGGGTCTGGTCGAGTGCGAACGCCCACGAGGAACTCCCCGTGGTGCTCCCCGAGTTCGAATCCCTGGCCCAACGAACCTACGTGTACGACGTCACCGGCCAGGAGATCGCGTTCTACGAACTCGAGAACTCTCAGCCGATCGCATTCGAGGACATCCCGCAAGCGGTGATCGATGCGTTCCTGGTGGTCGAGGACAAGGAATTCTTCACCCACGACGGCATCAACCTGCGCAGTCTCGTGCGGGCGACGCTGTCGAATTTTGCGTCCGACTCGCCGCAGCAGGGTGCCTCGACGATCACCATGCAAGTGGTGAAGAACGACTACCTCGCCGGGCTCGAGCGCGATGGTCGGTACAAGCTGCTGCAGATGCACTACGCCCGCATGCTCGAGAAGGAGATGTCGAAACAGGACATCATGGCTCGCTACCTCAACACGGTGTTCTTCGGCAACAACGCCTATGGCATCGAGGCAGCGGCCGAGACCTACTTCGGCAAGAAGGCCGCCGATCTGACATTCGTCGAATCGGCGTTCCTCGCCGGCCTGGTGCGGTCGCCGTCGGGGTTCGACCCGATCAACGAACCCGAACGCAGCCGTGCCCGGTGGCTCCAGGTGCTCGATCGTCTCGTCGACGAGGAACTGTTCACCGAGTCCGAAGCGGCCACCATCGCCGAGGAGTTCGTGCTGCCGTCGCGTGTCAAGACGCTGCCCGAGCGGTCGTTCTCGCGGACGTACTTCACCGAGGCGCTGCGCGACTACCTGCTCAACAAGTCCGACATCCTCGGTGACACGTATCAGGAGCGGTACAACCAGCTGTTCCGCGGTGGGCTGCGCATCCACACCACGTTGGACTCGACCCTGCAGTCGCTCGCCGAGCAGGCGCGCTCGGAGCTGCCCGAGAACACGGCCGGTATCGACGCTGCGATCTTGTCGCTCGACGCCACGTCTGGCGCGATTCGCGCCATGGTCGGCGGACAGGGCTTCAAGCCGAACGAACGCGAAGTGAACATGGCGTTGAGCCCTCGCCAGACCGGGTCGAGCGTGAAGGTGTTCATCCTCGCCGCCGCGGTGCAGGCGGGCGCTCAGGCCAACGATGTGCTCGACGGAACCAAGCCATGCACGCTGCCGAACCCCGGCAACGAGGCCGAGCCGTTCGAGATCACCGACGCCGTGAACGGCGGCGTCTCGACGTTGCAGTCGCACACCACACGATCGATCAACTGTGCCTTCGGACGACTGTCGCAGATCGTCGGACTCCACCGCGTCGTCGACACGATCTACCGGATGGCCGAGTCGCCGTACCTGTATCGCGACCAGCCGGCGTCCGAGCGGCTCCCGATCGAGCCGTTCGCCAGCCTCGCCACCGGTGCCAACGAGATGGCACCGATCGACATGGCGTCGGGCATCCAAGCACTCGCCAACGAAGGCGTGCACCACACTCCGTACTACGTCGACTACATCGACGGTCCCGATGGCGAACGCATCCACACGCACCTCGACCCCGGCGTCCAGGTGCTCGATCGCGACGCAGCGCTGGCCACCGTCGAGATCCTGAAGGGGCCGATCTACGGTGGCGGAACGGGCCGTCGCGCGGCGTTCGACGACCGCCGCCCCGCCTTCGGCAAGACCGGCACCCAGGACGAGAACACCAACGCGTGGTTCGTCGGCGGCACGAAGCAGTTGGCAACCGCCGTATGGGTCGGAGACCCGAACGCGTACACGCCGATGAGCTACCGGGGTTCAGGAGCAATCCCCGAACTGCGAGCCGCTGGGTACAGCGGAGGCGGGGTTCAGGGAGGGCACTTCCCGGCGGCGATCTGGAAGGCGTACATGCAGCCGGCGCACACGTACCTGCCGGTCGTCGACTGGGAGCGTCCCGCGCCGCCCAAGCGCCCGAACGCGCGCTTGTATCTACCGGGCAACGAGTGCACTCTTCGCGCCGTCGGCACCGCGCCAGCCCCGGTCGATCCCGCTGCGCCTCCGACCACCGTGGCGCCGCCGAATCCCGATGGCACACCCGCCGAGACCGTTCCGCCGGCCACGGTCCCCGTGTACGAATCGGTCCAGGTCGGCACGACGATCCCGCCCGACAACCTCGATCCGCTGGCGCCGCTGCCGTCGCTGCCGGTGACGGATACGGTCGGGCCGTGCGCACCTGGCACAATCATCCTCGATGAGTGACACAGCGGAGACCGCACCGAGCGCACCAACCTCGATTCCCGAACTGTTGCTGGCGCTGCAGGCCGTCGACACTCAGGCCGATCAACTCGGCCACCGGCGTGAGCACTCACCGCTGCGCGACGACCTCGCCAGCGCAACGGCCGCGATGCGCACCTGGGAGCAGCAGCGGGCCGCACTGCGGTCGCGGATCGACGAACTGGGCACCTCGATCGAGGCGGCCGAGCACCGCGGCGCCGAGCTCCTCGCACACCGTGTCCGCCTCGAGGGGCAGATGAAGACGGTCATCGCACCGCGCGAGGCCGAGGCACTGATGCACGAGATGGCCACCCTGACCGAGCAGATCGACGAACTCGATGGGCACGAACTGGAATCGTTGGAGGAGCAGTCGGCGCTCGACGACCAGTTGTCGGAGCATCTCGGCGGCGAAGAACAGCTGCGCACGCGCCTCGGACTCGCCGACGACGCCCTCGCCGCCGAGGTGGGCGACATCGACAGCGAACTGGCGGCGCTCGCCGGACGACGTCTGGAACTGCGCAACGAACTGCCGGATGCCTTGTTGTCCACGTACGACCGCAAACGGGCCGCGCTCGGTGTTGCCGTTGCGCCACTCGTGGGCAAGCAGTGCCAGGGGTGCCATCTCGAACTCTCGGCCGCCGAGATCGACACCGTGAAGGACGAAGCAGCCGACACCGGGGTCACGGACTGCCCCGACTGCGGCCGTCTCCTCATCGTCTGACCCGCGGACGGCGACGTGTTCTTCTGGTTCATCGGTACAGCGATCGTCACCGTCGGGGTCGTCTTCCGGGATCCCCGCTTCGACTACCGCCTGCTGATCGTCGGCTCCGTGCTCCCGATCGCCGACGGGGTGTTCGGCGGGGCCCGGGCCTTGCACAGCGTCACCGTCAGCGTCGGTCTGCTCGCGGCGTTGATGATTGCGACGTCTGGTCGCAAACCCATCCGCAAACTGCTGCTGGGGTTGCCGATCGGGATGATTCTGCACCTGGTGTTCGACGGCGCGTGGAACAACACCGAGGTCTTCTGGTGGCCGTTCTTCGGCATGTCGTTCGACGATTCGCCCCTGCCGATCCTCGATCGGGGTTGGTGGAGCCTGCCGCTGGAGGCGATCGGAGTGGCGATCTGTGTGTGGCTGTGGCGGCACAATCGGCTCGGTGATCGCGAGCGCCGAGCCGAGTTCATGCGCAACGGTCAGCTCGACGCTGTTCCCGAACGCCTCGGCTGACACGTCCCGCGCACCTGCCGCTGTGGGACACTGCGTGACGTGTTGATCCTCGTACGCCACGGCCGCACCCAGGCGAATCTCGAGGGACGCCTGCAGGGCCGACTCGACCAGGATCTCGACGACCGCGGACGCCAGCAGGCCGTCTCGGTTGCTGCCTACGTCCAGGACCGGTGTGAGGTCGACTTCGTGGTGTCGAGCCCGTTGAAGCGGGCGATGCAGACCGCTGCCGCATTCGGCCGACCGATCGAGATCGACGACCGATGGCTGGAACTCTCGTACGGCGAATACGAGGGCACACCGCATGCCGACGTCCCCTCCGAGGTGTGGTCGCGATGGCGCGACGATCCCCACTTCACGCCGCAGGGCGGCGAGTCACTGGCCGAGCTCGATCAGCGGGTGCGCGTGGCGTGCGATGAGCTGCTCGAGCGAGCAGATGCGGCGAACATCGTCGTGGTGAGCCACGTGTCGCCGATGAAGTCGGCGGTGGCGTGGGCGCTCGGCGTCGACATCGGGATCTCGTTCAACTGCCATCTCGACCACGCTTCGGTGTGTCGGATCGCCATCCGCGGCGACCGACCGATCCTGCAGACCTTCAACGAGACGGCATCACTCCCGAACTCGTGAACAACTCCGCGCTCTGTGCGCGGAGTTGTTCACGAGAAGCATGGGTCAGCCAGCGGGGCTGGGGTAGTCCGGCGGGGTCTCCTCCGGCGGCGGGACCTCGTAGATGGTGACGGCGCCGTCGGGGTCGAACAGCTTGCTCTCCGTCGGCCACTCGCCGGGCAGGTAGCGCTTTCCGCCGTCGACGAACGTGTTCATACCGGTGCCCTCCTTGCGGATCTCGTCAGGGCCGGTCGCATTGGGGTCCCACCAGTACAGCGTCGCATCGTCGACACCGTTGTAGTCCGTCTCCGGCCAGAACCCCGCCGCTGTTCCGTAGGTCAACAGCGGCTGCGTCAGCGCCGGCGTGGTTCCGGATCCTGCAAAGAGCGCATCACGGAAACTCTCCGGGGTCAGGTTCGGGCCGGTCGACTGCAGGTTGGCCGCCAGGAACGTGTAGTTCGGCATCAGCAGGCCGATCGTGTCCTTTGCCGGCGGCTCGGCACCCATGAACCACTCGTAGAGCCCGTAGAAGCCGGAGATCTCCGGCGTGACCGGAACGGCGCCATGAGTGACCCCGAACGCGTGCGCCCACTGCGCTTGGTCGTAGGTGCGTCCGAAGGCCGTGAGGTCGGCCAGCGCGGGGGCGACGATCACCCATTCAGGGAAGTACTCCTGGGCGGTCGCTTCCTTGCTGAGGTCGCGTGGAGCGATGCCGTCCGCGACGAGCACCACGGTGGTGACGCCTGACGCCTTCAGCTTGGCGATGATCTGCGACGCTTGTGCCTGGATCGTGGCCGGATCGAGCGTGTACGGCAACGATTCGACGATCGCAGCGCCGCCCTCGGCGAGGTCGGCTTCGAACGCAGCGGCGATCACCGGCGACTCCGGGCTCGACGAGATCCACACGTGGCCGAAGGCGCGCGGTTGGGCTTGGAACGCTTCGCCCGCATACTCGGCGTTTCCGCCGACGAGCTGCTTGGAGATGAACTCGGTGCCGTGGGCGCGGGCCTGGGCGGCGCTGATTGCGAGGCCGTACACGTACGGATCGCGCTCGGCGTACCACTCTGGTGGCTGACCGGGGGTGCACCCGATGCACATGACGTCGCGCGCTGTCAGTTCGTCGGCGAACGCACTCGTCAACGCTGGACCACCGAGCACGACGAATGGCTCGAAGTCCTCGGCGATTCGAACTGCGTCGGCGCGGGCGGTGACCTCGTCGTTTGCGAGACCGGTGCTCTCGTAGAACTCGAGTTCGATCGTCCGGCCGTACAGCTCGTAGAACTGCTCGAACATGCCGAGCATGTCGTTTGCCGTCTGTTGCGACTCGGCGTTCGTGTCGTCGACGCTCACGGCGTCGGACAGGTAGTTGATGATCGGGTCGTCGTCGGGGCCCTGGTACTGCACGACCTTGATCGTGTCGGCGGTGACGCCGCGAGTCGTGTCGCCGCCGTTGTCGCCCTCGAACGGGGCGTAACACTCGGGTGCGAAGAACCACTTGATCGCCAGGTTGCCCGTCTCAGGATCGCAGCGTTCGTCCCAGGCCACCTCGATGCCCTGCTCTTCGGCCTGACTGAACGACAGCGGGTAGACGATCTCGCCTCCGCCTCCACCGTCGGGCTCGGTGCCGTCGGGCGTCGTTTCCTCCGGCGCGTCGGTGGCGTCCGGCGCCTCGGTGACCTCCGGTGCTTCGGTCACCGCAGTGGTGGTGTCGGCACCGGCGTCGCCATCGTCGTCGTCGCCGCCGGTGACCAGCACGATGCCGGCCACTGCCGCGATGACGAGCACGATCGCTCCGATCGGCCCCCACTTCTTGAGATTGTTCGACGAGGAGCCCCCGCCCTCTGCCTGTGCTGGTTGCATGATCTACTCCGTTCCCCCTGATCGGGTGATCGCGGCACCGGAAGTGCCGAGGTATGACTCGATGACGTCTGGATGGGCCAGAACGTCCGCTGGCGGTCCGGTCGCGATGACCTGACCCTGTTCGAGTGCGAGCAGCCGGTCGGACACGCCGGACACGAACGGGATGTCGTGTTCGACGATGACCAGGCTCGCGCCCATCTCGTCGCGCAGCCGTCGGATCACCGGCGCCAGCGCTTCCACCTCGCGTTGGGCGATACCCGAGGTGGGTTCATCCAACAGGATCACCGCCGGCCGGTGTGCAACGAGGCACGCCAGGTCGACGACACGTCGGGTGCCGGTGGACAGCTCCCGGACGAACTTGTGGCGGTAGTCGCCGAGCCCCATCAGTTCGATCAGTTCGTCGACGCGCATCGCGACGTGCTGCTCGGAGTCGACGACCATCGGCAGATGGAGTGCGGCGACGACGATGCTGCGACTCCCGACGAAGCGCTCCTGCGCGACGGCGAGTGTCTCGGCCACGGTGAGCTCGGGGAACAGCCGGGCGTCCTGGAACGAGCGGCCGAGTCCCATCGAGGCCCGGCCCGCAGAGTTCAACGACGTGATGTTGCGGCCGTTGAGCACGATCTGGCCCTCGTCGAGTGGCGTGAACCCGGAGATCAGGTCGAACACGGTGGTCTTGCCGGCGCCGTTCGGGCCGATCACCCCGACGATCTCACGAGGCCACACGTCGAACGTGGCGCCGTTGACCGCGCGGATGCCGCCGAAACTGACCGACAGCTCGGTGACCGACAGCACGGGGGACTCGGTTCGGTCGATCACGGCCTGATCGAGATCGATGTCGGGGTGGGTGGTGCCGTCGTCGTCGCCGTGCGCCGCCGAGAGGAACACCGACCGCAACAGGTCGGGCCGCTCGAGCAGTTCGGCGGTCGGGCCGTCGAACCGGATCGTGCCGCGCTCCATGAAGTACGCCCGCTCGGCAACGGTGAGCGCGACATTGACGCTCTGCTCGACCAACACGACGGTGACGCCGTCGTCGGCCATCCGACGCACGATCGGCAGGAGCTGGCCCACCACGACGGGGGCCAGACCGAGTGACAGTTCGTCGATCAGCAGCACCTTCGGGCGCATGACGAAGCTCATCGCCAATGCCAGCATCTGCTGCTGACCGCCCGACATGTTCGCCGCCGGCGATTCGAGGCGGTCGGCGAGCACCGGGAACATCTCGAGGACCTCGGCGGTGGCAGCCGCGACCCCCGCAGGATCCCGGCGGTTCGTCCACCCGGCGAGCTCGAGGTTCTCCTTGACCGTCAGCGACCCGAAGACACCCTGGCCGCCGGGCATCTGCACGATGCCGAGCGCAGCGATCTCGTTGGGCGGGGCGTGCGTGATGTCGCGTCCGTCGAGCACGATGGCCCCTCGATCGGCTTCGACGATCCCGCTGATCGACTTCAAGAGGGTCGACTTGCCGGCGCCGTTCGTGCCGAGCAGGGCGACGACCTCGCCCTCGTCGAGGCGCAGGTCGATGCCGTGCAGCACGGTGCGGTTGTCGTAGCCCGCCTCGACGCCCTTGAGCAGCAACAGGCTGGTGTGGCCCTGGCGGCGGTCGTAGAGCACCTCGGAGCGGGCGGCGGCCGACTGCCACACCTGGGCGATGTCCTCGTCGATCACGTCGGCGACGCTGCGCAGCACCAGGCTGCCGATGACGAACATCGGGATCATCACGAGCATGCCGATCTCGATCGACCAGTTGTCGGCGATCCAGCCGATCACCGGGAGCACGAAGAGGCCAGGGATCACCCAGAGCGAGCCGATCGCGAAGCCGGTCGCACGAGCTCGCGGCGGAATCGCCAGCGAGAGCGCAGCGAGCACCCCGGGCCCGATGATCGCGAGCGATGCCGAGATCACACAGTTGAGCGCCACGGCGATGTACACGTTCGGGGCGAAGGCGAAGCCGGCAGACGCAACGGATGTCAGCATCGCCACCGTCGCCACGAACCGGATCAGGCCCTTGATGTTGCCGGCGAAGCGGCGGGTGGCGATGCGGGCGCCGAGCACGAGTCCGACGAGCGCGAACGGTTCGGAGACGGCCGCCGCCACGCCGCGGGCGCGCTCGTCGAGTCCGAACTTCTGGTCGTACAACAGCGAGGCGAGCGTGACGAACCCGATCAGCGAGGTGGCGAGGAACGGCAGCGCCCACCAGATGCGCTGGAGCGAACGCACCTTGTGGGCGGTGCGCCAGCTCTCCGCGAACGACGGCGACTCCTCCTCGGTGTCGATGATCTCCTGTGATGCGCCGGTGGCATGGCGTTCCCAACGACCGCGGATCGGCTCGTTCATCCGCAGGGCGAGCACCGCGAAGATCACCGTGGGGATGACGAACACCAGGAACGGCACGCGCCAGTCGAAGTAGAAGGCGAGCATGCCGGCTGCCAGAGGCCCGACGAAGGCACCGACGGCGTTCGCGGCGCGGTGGAAGCTGTAGACCCTCGACCGAGTCTCGATCGGGTAGTAGTCGGCTATCAGCGAGTTGTGCGTCGGATCGATCACGGCTTTGCCGAGCGCCGACCCCGAGCGGGCGATCGTGAGCAGGATCAGTCCGGTCGCCAACCCGGTCATTCCCGAGAACATGGCCCACATGAGGGCGCCGCCGAACACGAGCGGGATCCGCTTCGACTTGTCGGCGTACTGGGCGATCGGTACCTGCAGCGCCAACGCAGCGATCGACGAGAGGGCGACGATCGACAATGCCGTGGAGATGTTGATGTCGAAGGACTCGCGGATCTCGGGCAGCAGGACACCGAATGCGGTCCGGTCGAGCTCGTCGACAGCGTTGAGGCCGAACAGGATGAGCAGTGGGAACGCTGCCTCGCCGCCGCACAGGTCGGTCATCCACTGCTTGGGGTGTCGCACCCCGTAGCCGAACCGTTTGAGCATCGGAGCGGACTGGTCGGGGGCGGTCATGTCGTGCTCCGTTCGACCGCCGCAAGGTCGGCGTCGGCGTCGGCGTCGCCCATCGCTGGTGGGTCAGCGCCGTTCGACTGCGTCGAAGGATCGATGTCCGCTGGACTGGCGGCGGCCCGACGTGGTGTCGGAGGGGTCGTCGCGTCGTCGGGGTCGATGCCGTCGCGACGCAGGATGACGCCGACGTACCAGTCGCGGATCTTGATCACGAGGCTGGCGAGTCCTCCGGGGATGATCAGCAGCACGATCAGCACGCCGAGCGCCGACGACAACAGACGCCATTCGGGTGAAGTGATGAACCACTCGCTGCCCTTGAGGAACACCGCGCCGAGCACACCGCCGAAGAGGGCGCCGAGGCCGCCGACGACAGCAGCGGTGAACACCTCGAGGCTGACGGCGGCGCCGTAGCTCGCGAGATCGAAGCTCTGGCTCAGATGGACGAACAGCCCGCCGGCGATTCCGGCGACGAACCCGGAGGTGATGAAGGCGGTGAGCTTGACCGGGACCGGCGAGACCGAGAAGGCCTGGGCGGCGAGTTCGTTCTCGCGCAGGGCGACGATCGCTCGGCCGGTGCGGCTGTGGCGGACTCCACGCAGCGCCAGGAACACCAGTGCGAGTACGACGAGGGTGTACACGTAGAAGCGCGTCGGCGTGGACACGTCGATCCGTCCGAACAGCGGGAGTCGCTCGACCCGTTCCTGTGGGACCCAGCCGAAGAACTGCCGGTTGAGCAACCACGAGTTCACCGCCAGGGCGAACACGAGCGTGGTGACGGCCAGATAGAGGCCCCGCAGTCGAAGGGCAGGGAGGCCGACGACGAGGGCTGCGACAGCGCCCGCCGCACCGCCGAGCACCAACGCCAGCGACATGTCGACGCTCCACGTGATCGTCGCCTTGCCGCTGACGGCGGCGCCGATGGCGACGAACGCCATCTGGCCGAGCGAGATCTGCCCGGCCCATCCCGACAGCACGACGAGCGAGAGCCCGATCACGGCGAACACAGCAACCGCGGTCGCCTTGATGATCTGGTCGGTGCGCAGCAGCAGCGGGATCAGGACGAGGCCGACGATGATCAACGTTGCGGTGCCCCAGCGCAGGAGCCGGACGAGGGGGAGTCGCGCCACCCACGGCTGCAGTGCGCGCACCTCGTCAGCGAGACGCCAGGCAGCCGCCTCGTCGCGGTCGGCGCGCCCGTACTGGCGGCGCTGCAGGAGAAGTGCCACGAGCACGGCAGCTCCGACGATCGGCGTGACCAGCAGGGGACTGCTCGCGTTCCAGGCGACGCCGTACTCCAACACGCCGAGTGCGACCGCAGTGGCGGCGACCGTCGGCAGGTAGCGCAGCCGGCCGATCACGAGCGCGGCGAGGGCGAGCACGAGTGTCGAGAGGCTGAGCGCCGCACCGAGCGGCACGCCGAGGATTCCGGCGCGCGAGGAACAGAGCGAGGAACGACATCGCTGCGGCGATGCCCCACACCAGCGTCGAGAGCCACGCAACAGGGATGCCGAGCATCAGTGCGCGCTCGCTGCGCTCGGCTGAACCACGGATGGCGGTGCCGAGCCGGGTGGTCCCGAGGAAGACGGCGACCGCGAGCATGGCCAGCGGGGCGACGATCAGCGCGATCAGGTCGTTCGCGGACAGGATGAACGTGCCGATGGTGAGTTTCCAGTCGACCGGCGGCGGGATGCGCTGCGATGCGGCGCTCTCGTCCCACATCTGGGGCACGAGCAGGGCCAGCACCGCCAGGAGTTGGGTGATCCCGATGGTGGCGACCGTGAGGACGAGTCTCGACGCCTTCGAGAATCGTCGAACGAAGGCCAATTCGACGATCACGCCCAACGCGATGGCGGCGACGAGCCCCACTCCGAACCCGAACAGGTAGGGAAGTCCCGAGAAGACGATCAGGCCGACCGCCAGCGACGTCGGTACGAATCCGAGGTCGGCCTGGGCGAAGTTGATCACCCGGTTCGCCCGGTACACGAGGGCCATGCCCATCGCCAGGAGTGCGGTCAGCAGGCCGAGGATCACACCGCGTACCCAGGCACCGGCTGGCATTCCGAAGAAGATCAACTGCACTGCGATCAACCCGCCCGCGGGCAACAGTTGCCAAGCGGCCCGTTGCAGTTGCGTGAGGCTCAGACCCCTCGAAGACACCCCCATGTCGGATCGCAACCTAGCCCGAGCCCTCGTCGTGGGTACGGATCGGAGCCGTGACGATCTCGTTGCGATGAGCGAAGTGACCGAATACGGCGGTTTGGCTCATCGCGACTCGCCAGGTTCTGCCTGCGATGAGCCAACCGACCGTATGCGGCGGTTTCGCTCATCGCGGAGCGTTGTGGGTGGCAATGGTGAGGTGGCCTGTAAGCGGGATTCTGTGGGCGCATGCGCCCGGTGACCATCCATCTGTGCGGCCTACCCGAGGGTGTCCAGGCCGTCCGAAGACGGTCTGGACGAACGGGCCGTTCGTGTCCTCTGCTCGGCCTTGCTCCGGGTGGGGTTTACCGAGCCGGCGACGTCGCCGTCGCCGCTGGTGCGCTCTTACCGCACCGTTTCACCCTCACCTGTGACCGGTCCGCCGAAGCGATCCGGCCCATCGGCGGTCTCTCTCTGTTGCACTTGTCCGTCAGGTCGCCCCGACCTGGCTCTCGCCAGCACCCTGCCCTGTGGAGTCCCGACTTTCCTCGACGGTGCAGCACGCACCGCCGCGGTCACCCGGCCACCTCACCATTGCAGCGGTCAGTGTAGAGGGCGTCTCAGCAGGTGGGTTCGAGCTCGTTGTAGATGAGGGCGTTCAACGACGGCGTCTGCAGGATGAACGTCTCGCGGACGCCGTTCTCATCGGGCGCACCGACGACGAGTTCGATCTGACCGGTCGATCCGAACCGATCGGTGATCGAGAACTGGAACGGAATGCCCTGAGCGTCGCTCTGCACGCCGCCGCCGCCGATCGTCGGACTGATGTAGCCCTCCGGGCCACGAGACTCGGCGACGATGGCGGCGGCGTGGCGCGATTCGATGGTGGCAGCCGCGATCGTCGCCGCCGATGCGTCGGCATCGGTGAGGTCGATGGTGAGCGTCTGATGGGTGGCCGCGGCGATGTTCTCCAGCGCGACGGCACTGTTGAGGATGTCGCGCATCGGATCGTCACTTCCCTGGATCGCCACGAGGAGTGGGTCGACCAACCGGTCCATGTACCACGGGTTGGTGCACTCCCACGCCACACCGTCGATGGCCACGGTGAGTTCGCCCATCTCGGCGGCGATCGCCAGGTGGGACTCGGTCAGGCGCTCGACCAGGAGGACCTGGTCGCCCTCGAGGACGCCAACGCTCAAGATGGTTTCGTAGACGTCCGCCAACGTCAGTTCGAGGGACGACGCCGTACGCAACAGCACCGCATCGTCGATCGGGTAGTCCGGCGGTTCGGTGACCGGCGGTGCGTATCCGACGCGGCCAGGGGCATCGTCGCCGGTGCGATCGTCGCCGCAGGCTGCGACCAGGGCCGCCACCGAGACGGTGAGTCCACCGATCTTGAGGGCATCGCGACGCCCATAGCGCGACGCTCCGTCGTTGTGTGCCCGGCGGTTCATGACGCAGCTCCTGCGGTCAGCTCGAGGGGTTCGGCTTCCGGTTCGAACAACTCGGTGAGGCTCGACGACAGGCCACCGAGGTTGCTCAGGACCGTGGCCATGCGCGCCTCGACCACGAGAATCGAGGCGGTCAGCTTGCGGGCGTTGACCGACTCGTACATCGGGAGCAATTCGGTGTGTGTGGCGGCAGCGGTGTTCTCGAGGCTGTTGGCCACCTCGGCGAATTCCTCGACGTTGCCGGTCGCAAAGGCCGATTCGTTCTGTTCGTAGACCTCTTCGTTGCGGGTGTCGGCGGAGAACCCGGCGATGCCTGCGATCTTGTCGGCGTAGGCAGTGTGATTCGCTGCGAACACCGTCGCCACCTCAGCGGCGGCGTCGGTGAGCCCCGCGTCGAGCGCTACCCGATACAACGCTGCGGCGCTCAGCTCGAGCCGCAGCGCCTGGAACAGGAGTTCCTTGTCGCTGTCGGTCGGGCTCGTGGGAGCGGCGGATGCGGGGCGGGCGATGCTGAGCGCAGCGGCGCTGGCCAGGCCGACTGCGCCCAAGGCGCCGATGAGGCCGCGCCGAGACGTTGCCGGTGCAGCGGGGTCGAGATCCACGGGGGAGAGTCCTTTCGGGGTCATGCGTACGACAGCCTTCCCGCTGGGAGGGCGTCGGAGCAATTCTAGGGTCCGAGGTGGCGCCATCGGGTGATCGTCAGAACTCGAGTGCGGACAGATCGGCGTGCCAGCCGCCGGCGCGTTGCAGCGCGTCCGCCCACCGCTCGCGACGCTGCGCGTGCGATGCGGAATCTCGGGGTTCGACCACGTGCGCCGGCCGCCACAGTGTGTCGAGGTCGTCGATGCCGTCGAACACGCCGACGCCCAGTCCAGCCATGAATGCGGCACCGATCGTGGTCGCCTCGGCGACGGGGGAGACCTCGATGGGGCAGTCAGCGGCGTCGGCCAACGCCTGGGCGAAGGTGGGGTTGGCACTCATCCCACCGTCGATGCGCACCGTGTGGATGTCGACGCCGCTGTCGGTGCGAGCAGCATCGATCAGGTCGGCGCCCCGATGGGCGATCCCTTCGAGGACGGCTCGCACGACGTGCGGTCGACCGGTGCCCCGCGTGATGCCGAGCAGCGTCCCGCGCGCCCCGTAGTCCCATTTGGGTGTGCCGAGGCCGAGCAGGGCAGGTACGTAGACGACGCCGTCGGTGTCGTCGCACATCGCCGCGACGTCGTGGCTCTCGGCGCTCGTCTCGATCAGGCCGAGGTCGTCTCGCAACCACTCGACATTGGTTCCCGCCGACAACATGATCGCCTCGACGCCCCAGGTGATCTCGCCGTCGCGCGACCACAGCGGCAGCGGGTAGGTGCCGGCCGCGTGGCGGTGCGCGCCCGAGGGCGCACCCGTGTCGGTGCACAGGTCGAGCATGCCGCCGGTGCCGAAGGTGATCTTCGCCCGACCCGGCTTCACGCAGCTCTGCCCGATCAACGACGCCTGTTGGTCGCCGAGCATTGCAGCGATCGGCGGTGCGCCGGGGAGTGCCGTCGCGTGACCGATCATTCCGACGGAGTCGACCACCGTCGGCAGCGTGGACTCCGGGACCCCGAACGCCGCGCATCGATCGTGGGCCCACATGGAACCGTCCACGACTCGCAGGCCGTTCGTCGTCGCCGACGCGTTCGTCTGGTCGCTGACATGGAGTGCGCCCTCGCTCAGCGTCCACGCGATCCAGCTGTCGATCGTGCCGACGCACAGGTCGCGTCCCTCGAGGCCCGGGGTGTTGGCGAGAATCCAGCCGGCCTTGGTCGACGACTGGTTCGGGGCGACCTGCCAGCCGTGCTCGAGCTTGGCCATGATGCACTCGCCGACCGTGCGCAGGTCCTGCCAACCGAGGCCAGGTGCAACCGGTTCGCCGGTGGCGCGGTCCCACACGAGCGTGCTCGCACGCTGGTTGGTGATCCCCACGGCAGCGATCGGCTCGGAGATCGACGCCATCGCCGCGTTCGCCGCATCGAGCAGCTTCACCGCCAGGTCGGCGCCGTCGAACTCGACCAACCCGGGCGCCGGCGTGGTCGGCGGACAGGCCCGGTACTCCATGGCTCGCACGGCGAGCGTGTCGTCGATGACCGCAGCCCGGAGCCCCGTGGTTCCGACGTCGATGACGAGCATCGTGCTCATTGACCTTCCCCTCGGTTCGCTCGTTGGCTGGACGGTTGGAATCCGCGTGCCTGGAGTTGGCTGCCGAGGATGCCGCCCGCGATGCCAGCGAGGATCACGAGCGACAGGGTGAAGAACACACCGAACCAGTTGACGGTGTCGCCGCGCAGGAGGCGGATCACCACGAAGACACTCTGCGCGCCGACGTACGCCACGATCGTGGTGGCCACGCCGTGCGACAGCGGCGTCCCGCGGTCCTGCACCCATGCTGCGCACCCGCCACCGAGCACGAAACCGAACATCGCGCCGAAGAAGAAGAAGGCGTTGAGCCCCGAGGAGTCGGAGTCGACGAAGGCAGCGATCAGGGTCAGCGGTATCGCGAGGATCAGGCACACGCCGATGCCGGCACGCACCGCAGCTACATCCCACCGGCCCGGTGACGTGGCAACGTTCATGGCCACGCGACCTCGCCGAATGGAGTGGGCAGGCCGAGCTTGCCGGGGTTCATGATGCCGTTCGGGTCGAGCGTTGCCTTGATGGCGGCGAGCACGCCATGAGTCGGTCCGAGTGCCTCGGCCATGAATCGTCCTCGGTTCAGGCCGACGCCGTGGTGGTGCGACAGATTGCCGCCGCCGGCCAGCACCGCACGCTGGCCCGCATCCCACAGTGCCACATAGGTCGACTCGACCTCGTCGGCCGGTGGTGTCGCCGCAAAGGTGAAGTAGAGACAGGCACCGTCGGAGTAGCTGTGCGACAGGTGGCAGGTGGCCGCCCGTGCGTGTGGCACGCCATCAGTGCCGCCCGCACCTCGTCGAAGAGTTGGTCGAGCCGCGACCACGGCGCCGCGATCTCCATCGTGTCGACGACGAAGCCCTTCCGGGTCAGGCCCTGCAGCGCGGAGGTGTCGTTGCGGTGGTCCATCCAGGCGTCGACGAGCGCGTCGGGCATCGGCAGGGCCCCGGCAGTGGTCGCCGCGTGCTCCACGATCGACATCGTGGCGTCGACGAGTTCGCCGTGGCCCTCGTCGAGCACGAGCAACATGCACTGGGTGCCGTCGCCCCCCTGACCGCGCTGCGACTCGACGGCGTCGTACAGCCGGAGCACCGCCGGTGTCGCCCCGGCTTGCAGGATGTGCCGGCACGCCTCGATGCCGTCGGCGAACGAGCCGAACGCATAGGCGGCGCGTCGCTCGTGCGTCGGCATCGGGTGGGTGCGCAGCCACACCCGGGTGATCACGGCCAGTGTCCCCTCCGAGCCGACGAGCAACTGCGTCAGGTCGGGCCCGGCAGCGGCCGCGGGTGCTCCGCCGGTGCGAATGACGGTGCCGTCGGCGAGGACTGCTTCCAGCCCGACCACCATGTCCTCGATCTTGCCGTAGCGCGTCGAGTACTGACCGGCGCCTCGCGAGGCCACCCAGCCGCCGACGGTCGCCAGGTCGAAGCTCTGCGGGAAGTGGCCGACGGACAGTCCGTGGGTGGAACGCAGTTCGTCTTCGAGGTCCGGCCCGAACGTACCGGGGAGCACCTCGACGATGCCGGAGACTGCGTCGACGGAGATCACGCCACGCAGGGCGGTGGCATCGAGCACGACACCGCCGAACACGGGAGCTGCGGCCCCACACACGCCGCTGCGTCCGCCCGTCACGGTGAGCGGGAGTCGAGCGTGGTTGCACACCTGCACGACTCGAACGACCTCATCGGTCGACGTGGGGCGCACCACGACCTCGGCGAGCTGCGGCACCTGGCCGGCGAGCGCCCAGTGCAGCGCCAGCGGCCACCAATCGCGGCTCGCTTCGGCGACAGCATCGTCGGCCGCGTCGTCGGTGTCGGACTCGATCGCCTCGCAGATCGACGCAAGGGCAGCGAGCGCCTCCTGCGGCACCTCGACGCTCGTGCTCGTGAGCCGGCTGGCGTTGCCGAGCAGCTCAATCGGTGGTGTTGGCGACGTGGGCATGATGCGCTCCTGCGTTCTCTTCGGCGGCGCACAGACGTCGGTAGTCGTCGAGCTGGCGTGCGGTCTCGTCTGGCGACCAATCGAGTTCGTCGGCGAGCAGTGCGGCGACCGCAGGTGCGGCCGCCAGGCTGGCGGGACGGTCGAACAGGTGGGCGCGGGTTCGGCGAGCGAGAACGTCATCGAGCGTGCTCGCCATCTCGTGGCGCACCGCGTAGACCGCTTCGGCGCGCAGGTACGGCTGGCCAGCGACGAGTGGTTCGCCGAGGTCGGGACGGAACGCAATCAGCGCTCGGATCTCGTCGGCCATCGTGCCGTAGCGGTGGGCCAAGTGGTGCTCGAGCGTGCCGGGTTCGCCCGATGTGCTCGTCTTGTCGCCGCCGACCAGTCGGAGGCGTCGAGTGGCCGATCGCCTGGCTCGTCGTGGCGCGTCGAGGCGCTTCGCGACCAGGTCGACGGTGTCTTCGGCCATCTCTCGGTACGTGGTGAGCTTGCCGCCGTTGACCCGCACGACGCCCGTCTCGCTCACCGCCACCTGGTGCTGACGCGACAGGTCGGCGGTCTTGGCGGCGGCACCGCTCGCATCGGGCGCGGTGGTCGCGCTCTTGACCAGTGGCCGCAGTCCGGCCCACACCCCGGTGATGTCGTCGGGGGTGATCCGCTCGGTGATCGACGGATCGAGGGCCTGGTTCAACGCGGTGAGGACGTAGTCGATGTCGTCGGCGGTGCACTGTGGGTCGTCGAGCGGGCCGTCGTAATCCGTGTCGGTGGTGCCGACGTAGACGTGTTCGAACGTCCCGTCGGCCCGTGGGCCCCATGGCACGAGGAACAGACTGCGACGATCGGCGCGCACCGGGATGATCACCGCGATGTCGACGCGGATCTTGTCCCACGGCACCGTGATGTGGACGCCCTTGGCCGGTCGGATCGAGTCGGGATGCTCGGCCTCGTCGAGCGATCGCACCTCGTCGGCCCAGACGCCCGCCGCGTTCACGATGCATCGTGCGGCGACCTCGAATCGCGACCCATCTGCTTCGACGACGACGCCGGTCGCCGTGCGCTGCATCGGATCGACGATCACGTCGACGACGGCGCAACGATTGACCACGACCGCGCCGCGCTCGGCCGCGGTGCGTGCCACCGTCAGTGCCAGTCGGGCATCGTCGGCGCCGGCATCGAAGTAGAGGTAGCCGGCGCTGAGTTTGTCGAGGTGGGTGGTGGGGAAGTGGGACGCAGCCTCCTCGGCCGACACCCGCCGATGGAGTTTGCCGATGCGCCAGCCACCGGTGAGGTCGTACATCCACATCGCGGACCCGAGCGCCTTGGCGACCTTCTTCGACACGACGCCGTCCTTGGTCAGGATCGGAATCATGAACGGCAGGATCTCCACCAGGTGGGGAGCGTTCCTCATCAGCCGGCGGCGCTCGCGCAGTGCTTCGTACACCAGGCGGACGTCGCCGTTCTGGAGATAGCGCAACCCGCCGTGGATCATCTTCGAACTCTTCGATGACGTCCCGCTGGCGAAGTCGTCTCGTTCGACCAGTGCGGTGCGCAGCCCCCGAGCCGCTGCGTCGAGTGCGACGCCGACGCCCGTGATGCCGCCGCCGACGACCAGGACATCGAAGGGCTCGTTGACCGTGCCGCCACGCAGGGCGTCGAGCATCGCTCGACGTTCGAACGGCAGTCTCGGTCCCGGCATCGCACCGATGCTACGAGAAACCCCGTTTGCGTGACACTTCGGGTGGAGCGGGTCACCCAGAGTGCATCGCAAACGGGGTGGAGCGGTTGCGCCAGGGGCAAAGGTCCCAATTTGCATGAATTGTTGATCTACAACTGATGCAGATAACGTGGGCGTCGTGAAGTCTCCGACACAGCTCGCCGAGGCCTTCCGCGCCCAGGGGCTCAAGGTCACGCCGCAGCGCCAGTTGCTGTTCACACTCCTCGAGGGCGACACCACCCATCCCACTGCCGAGTCCCTCTATGTCCGGGCGAGCGCGCAGATGCCGGGCATCTCGCTGCGCACGGTGTACACGACGCTCACCGATCTCGTGGCCATGGGCGAGCTGCACGTCGTCGCTTTGGGTTCCGGAGCGACCCGCTTCGGCCCGAACATCGACGATCATCACCACGGCGTGTGCGACGACTGCGGCGCGATCGTCGACGTGTACGTCCAGGGGTCTGAGGATCTCGTTGTTCGCGGCGACAGCCGGTTCACGCCCAAGTCGGCCTCGATCGTTTTCCAGGGCAGCTGCGCATCGTGCGCCGACGCCGTTTCCCACCCAGATCCACACCCCCAACCCGATTCCACATCGGAATCCCAGAAGGAGCATCACCATGGCTGACCTCAACGGCACCAAGACCCATGAGAACCTGAAGGAGGCGTTCGCCGGCGAGAGCCAGGCCAACCGCCGCTACCTGTGGTTCGCCCAGAAGGCCGACATCGAGGGCTACCCCGACTCCGCAGCGCTGTTCCGCTCCGTCGCTGAAGGTGAGACCGGTCACGCACACGGCCACCTCGATTACCTCGCCGAAGTCGGCGACCCCGCGTCCGGCGAGCCGATCGGTGACACCGAGGAGAACTTCAAGGCGTCGATCGCCGGCGAGACCTACGAGTACACCCAGATGTACCCGGGCTTCGCCAAGACCGCCCGCGACGAGGGCTTCGACGAGATCGCCGACTGGTTCGAGACGCTGGCACGCGCCGAGAAGAGCCACGCCGGCCGGTTCACCCAGGGCCTCGAAGCTCTGGCCTGATGTCGTCGGAGGGGGTCGCGATGCGGCCCCCTCCCTCGACGTCTCCCCATCACCCTCGACTCCCCGCGGAGGAAGTGTCACATGACCACGACGTACGACCCGAAGCATCCCTTGTACTTCGACGAAGCAGACGTGCGTGGTGAACTCACGCGGGTCTACGACCTGTGTCACGGCTGCCGCTTGTGTTTCAAGTTCTGCACTTCGTTCCCGACGCTGTTCGAGATGGTCGACAAGCACGACGACCAGGACGCCGGGCGACTCACGCCGGCAGAGCAGGACCAGGTCGTCGACGAGTGCTTCCAGTGCAAGCTCTGCTACGTCAACTGCCCGTACATCCCCGAGTTGCACGAGTGGAACCTCGACTTTCCCCGGTTGATGCTGCGCGCCGATGCGATGCAACACGCCAACGGCATCAAGTCGACCCGTGACAATGCGACCACGCAGATGATGGGTCGCACCGACCTGCTCGGCACGCTCGCCACCACCACGGGTCCGATCGCCAACAAGATCGTCAACGCCGAGCCTGGTTCCGGCATCCGCAAGGTCGTCGCCAAGGTCACCGGTGTGTCGTCGGTCCGTCTGCTGCCGCCCTACGCGAAGCAGCGGTTCTCCACCTGGTTCAAGAAGCGCCCGACGATCCATCTGACCAAGCGTCAGGGCAGGGTCACCGTGTTCCCGACGTGCCTCGTCGAGTATCAGGAAACCGACATCGGCAAGGACCTGGTCAAGGTCTACGAACGCAACGGCATCGAGTGCGCCAACACCGAAGCCGGTTGCTGTGGCGCTCCGTGGCTGCATTCCGGCAACGTCAAGGAGTTCACCAAGGTCGCCGAGAAGAACATCAAGACGCTCGCCGCGGAAGTTCGGCGGGGCACCGACATCGTCGTGCCGCAGCCGACGTGCAGCTACATCATCAAGAAGGACTACCTCGACTACGTCGCTGATCCGGCGTTGCGTCCGGACGCCGAACTCGTCGCGGAGCACACCTACGACGCCGCCGAGTACCTGATGCAGGTTCACAAGGGTGACGACACCTCGCTCGACACCGACTTCCCCGGCGAGACCGTCGAGTCGATCACCTACCACACGCCCTGCCACCTGCGAGCCCAGAACATCGGCTTCAAGAGCCGTGACCTGATGAAGCTGACCGGCGCCAAGGTCAAGCTCGTCCAGCAATGCTCCGGCGTCGATGGCATGTGGGGCTTCCGGGCGGGCAACGAGGACATCTCGGTGCCGATCGCCAAGAAGCTCGGTGAACAGATCGACAAGGCCGGCGGCGACGTCGTCGCCGGTGACTGCCACCTCGCCAACACGGCGATCATCGAGCAGACCGGCCGGACACCACAGCACCCGCTGCAGGTCATGGCTCGGGCCTACGGCATCCCCGAAGAATGACCCGCATCTGATCCCAGGAGTTGTGATGTCCCCCCAGACCAGCACCCGCAAACTGACCCTCGCTGACATCGCCGACGTTCGCGCCTACGAGCGCGAGCGCGACGTGTTCCGGGCGAAGGTGATGGAGACCAAGCGTCGCCGTCGGCTCTCGTTCGGCACGATCATCACGATGATGTTCGAGAATCGCGACACCATGCTCCTGCAAGTGCAGGAGATGGCTCGCGTCGAGAAATTGACGACCGACGAGGAGATCCAGGTCGAACTCGACACCTACAACCCGATGATCCCCGAGCCGGGACAGCTCACCGCGACCGTCTTCCTCGAACTCACCAGCGACGATCAGATGCGTGAATGGTTGCCGAAGCTCGTCGGGATCGAGCGCTCGTTCGCCGTCGTGCTGCCGAATGGCGATCGGGTCCGCTCGATCACCGAGGAGGCGCACGCCGGCCAGCTCACCCGCGAAGAAGTGACCGCTGCGGTGCACTACATCCGCTTCGAGTTCGACCCGGAGCAGGTCGAGTCGTTCGCCACGGGGCCGGTACGCATCGAGATCGAACATCCGGATTATCTCGAATCTGTCGAGCTCGCCGACTCGACGCACCGTGAACTGCTGAGCGACCTGCGCAGTTGACGTCCGGGAGTCCCCGACGCCGACCTGAGAAATTGCCTCTGGCGCTCGGCGTTCAGCAGTTCTAGATTCCTCAACTGAGGGGCGAGCTACGGGGAGTCATCCGCACGTGTCGGTACAGGAACTGAAATGGTGGGATCTGGGAGCATGCCGGGGACTCGATGCCTCGGTGTTCTACCCGGACGACGACGAGGGAGCCGAGGTCGCCAAGTCCGTCTGCGCGGAGTGCTCCGTTCAGACATCGTGTCTCGACTACGCCTTGTCCGTCCGCGAGAAGGCCGGTGTGTGGGGCGGAGCGACCGAACGCGATCGTCGACGCATCATCCGTCAACGCCGTCGCACGCACTGACCAACCCACTTCACTGACTTCGATGCAGCGCCCTACGCTGCGGCTCATGTCGAGCCACGAACCGTTCCATGACTGGCCCACCGTCATGTCGACCCTGATCGCCGGCGACGATCTCGACGCTGCGACCGCCGGATCGGTGATGACGGCCATCCTTCGCGGTGACGCGACCGCGGCTCAGATCGGTGGGTTCCTGATCGGGCTGAGAGCCAAGGGCGAGACCGTCGACGAGCTGGCAGGTCTGCTCGCGGCAACCCTTCACGAGGCGACCTATGTGTCACTGTCCGACGAGGAGCGCGCTCGTTGTGTCGACATCGTGGGAACGGGCGGCGACGGCACCCACTCGATCAACGTGTCGACGATGGCGGCACTGGTGATGGCGGGCGCCGGTGCTCCGGTGTGCAAACACGGCAATCGCTCGGCCTCGTCGAAGTGTGGTGCGGCCGACGTCCTCGAGCTCCTCGGGGTGGCGATCGAGCTCCACGCCGAGGGCGTCGCTGCCTGTGTCCGCGAGGCGGGCATCGGCTTCTGTTTCGCCCCCATCTTCCATCCAGCATTTCGTTTCACCGGGCCGCCACGGCGTGAACTCGGCGTCGCCACGACGTTCAACCTGCTCGGCCCGATGGCCAACCCCGGCAGGGTCAAGCGCCAACTCATCGGCGTGGCCGACCCAGCGTTTGCCGTCCCGATGGTCGAGACGTTGCAACGTCAGGGTTTGAGCGATGCGTGGGTCGTTCACGGTGCCGGGATGGACGAACTGACCACGCTCGGGCCCTCGCAGGTGCTCGCTCTGCGTGACGGTGAGGTCTCCGAGTTCACGGTCGACCCGAGCGACTTCGGCATCGCCCCGGCGACTGCCGACGGTCTCCGGGGCGGGGCGCCCGAGGAGAACGCGCTCGTCGTGCGGCGAGTCCTCGCCGGCGAGTCGGGTGCTCACCGCGACATCGTCGTGCTCAATGCTGCTGGTGGTCTGGTGGTGGCTGGGCTGGCCGACGATCTCGAGGCCGGCCTCCAGCTGGCCGCTGCGGCAATCGATGACGGACGCGCCCAGGCGCACCTGGACGCCCTGATCCGGGTGTCTCGGGCCCACGCCGAGTGACCGTCGTTCGCGTTCCGGCGTCGTCGGCGAACCTGGGCGCCGGCTTCGACGTGCTCGGTATGGCGCTCGATCTGGCGCTCGACATCGGGTTCGGCGATCCTCCCGAGTCAGCCCAGCCGATCGACCGGCACCATCCGTCGGCCACCGCATTTGCCGCGGCGAACGGCGGCCGGGAATCGCCGAGCCCGATGTGGGTCCGCTCCGCGATTCCGATGGGCCGCGGGCTCGGCTTCAGCGGGGCGGCGCGTGTCGCAGGCGCGGCGCTGGCCACGATCGCCCACGCCGATGATCCCGGTGCGATGCTGGTCGCCGAACGCGGTGCCATTCTCGATGTGGCGGTCGGTTTGGAGCGCCACGGCGACAATGCCGCAGCGTCGCTTGCCGGTGGCATCGTCGCGTGGGTGGACGGCGGCGTGATCCCGCTGCGAGTGGGACCGGTGCTCAGCGCCGCGACGGTCGTGGTGTGGGTGCCCGACACGACGACATCGACCGAACGCTCGCGCAGCGCGCTCGCCGGCGAGATCGCCCGTGTGGACGTCGTGCACAACCTGGGCCGGGTCGCCCAGTTCGTCGCCGCCATCGAGCAGGACGACCCATCGATGCTCGTCGGTGCCACCGACGACCGTCTGCATCAGGCGGTTCGCCTCGCCGCAGTGCCGGGTGCGTCGGACGCTCTGGATTCGGGTCTGGCGGCGGGTGCGTGGTGCGGCTGGCTGTCGGGGAGTGGCCCGACGATTGCGTTCCTCGCAGACACCGGGGTCGCTGCGACCGTCGGTGGGGTGCTCCCTGACAGCGGCCACGTCAAGTATCTGCGCATCGCCACACAGGGTGCGCACGTGATTGCACGCTGACGGTCTTCAGGCGGCCCGTGTGGCAAACGTGGCGATGTCGGGCACGCGGTCGCCGATCGGGAATGTCCACGTGCCCGAACACCGCACGGTGAGCCGGTCGGCGCGTTTGTCGCAGAACCGGGCCAGGCAGAGCGCTTCGTCGATCTGTTCGCGTGACAACACGTGGGCGGTGGGCGCGTCGGGCGCCGGGATCGGCAGCGCCCGCCCTGCCGTGCCCGATCGAGTCGCGTCGAGCAGCCGACCCCGGTCGATGATCCACGTCGACTCCCCGAAGCTGACCTCGGCGCGCTCGGCCGTGCGCAACGCTTCGACCAACAGGTGTCGGCGCACAGCGCCGAGCAGGGTGCTCAGGCGGTCGCGCGTCATGGCCGCCTCCTCGAACCGCTGGTTCGCTGCGAGGTCGAGCATGCGGTCGCGCAGCCGATCGACCACGATGCGCGGGTCGCCGGTCAGTGCACTGGCTGCCGCATCGACGGCAGCGGCATAGTCGGCCGGATCGGCCGTTCCGGAACACGGGCACAGGGCCACGCCGAGTTGCGCGGCGCTGCAAACCGGGGCATCGTCGGGCGGCGCGTAGCCTCGACCCATCCTGACCGTGCACCGACGCAACGGCACGGCGGTCTGGATCGCCTCGACGACGAGATTGGCCATGGTCCGTGACGGCAACGGACCGAGATGGAGGCCCTTGGCCGAGGGATTCTTGACCACCGAGAGCCGCGGCCAGGCACTGTCGACGTCGAGCTTGACGTAGCAGTACTTGTCGGCGCGAGTGCCGGCACGGTTGTAGCGGGGGAGGAGGCTGCTGATCAGCCGGCTCTCGATCACCTCGGCCGTGAGTGCGTCGGGGAGATCGAGATGCGACACCGACTGGGTTTCGCGCAGCATCGGGCCGATCTTGCGCCGGTCGTCGCTGCCGAAGTACGACCGTACGCGTTGGCGAAGATTGGTCGCCTTGCCGACGTAGAGGATTTCGTCGCGCTGGCCGCGGAACATGTAGACGCCGGGCGATCGTGGGAGGTCAGCGGTCATCTTGAGCTTGGCGGCCTGCGGATGCCCGGCAATTTTCGAGAGCATCACGAGATCGTCGAGACCGACGACGCCGAGCCCGGCTGCACGTTCGATCAGGAGATGGAGCAGGTCGGCGGTGGCGAGCGCATCGTCGAGTGCGCGATGACTGGGTCGATGGTCGAGACGGAATCGCGATGCCAGCGTGCCGAGTTTGCAGTCGGGCACCTCGTCACGCACGAGGCGTCGGGCGAGCGCGACGGTGTCGACCACCGTGCCGGACAGCGGTGGCCGCTCGGCTCGATGGCACGCAGCGCGCAGGAACCCGACATCGAAGCCGACGTTGTGGCCGACGATCACGGCGTCGCCGACGAAGTCGATCAACGTTCCCAGGACGCCTTCGATGCGCGGCGCGTTCGCGACGAGGACGTCGGACAGGCCGGTCAGCATCACGATCTGCGGCGGAATCGCCCGACCGGGATTGACGAGGGTCTGGAACGTGCCGAGACACTCGCCGCCGCGCACCTTGACCGCCCCGATCTCGGTGATCATGTCCTCGTTGCGATTCCCGCCCGTGGTCTCGAGGTCGATGACGCAGAACGTGACGTCGTGCAGTGGGATCCCCAACTCGTCGAACGATCGCTGGTGGGGAAGCTCGACGATCGAACGCGATGACATCCCCGGCATGAGAGCACGAACAAGCGTACGTTGTCAAGAACACTCGTTCTGCTCGCTGGTCGGTCGAGTATCGTGGTCGCATGTCCGATCCGGCATCGATCGAGCACCGCCATCTGCGCAGTGCCATCGAGTACGCCGTGGTCATGGGCGACGAGATCGCCAAACGCAAGGCGCCGGTCGCGGTGCCTCGTGAACTGCGAGCGGTGGCCGGCAAAGCGCGGATTCCCACCGGATCGCTCGGGCGGCTCCGCCGAGCCATCGACGGTGACGACGCGTTCCGAACCGCAATCGCCGCCGGGGTCCTGCCCGAGCTGGTCGATCCGGTCGGGATCCTCTGGCTGCAACGGCCCGACGGCTGGGAGGTGCGAGCCGAACAGCTCGTCGCCGAGATGGCTGACGCGGCCACCGACGCGGACCTGCGAACCGCACTACGACGCGAGGAGAAGCGACGTCGGGCAGCCGAGCAAGTGGCCGTTCGCCTCCGAGCCGACGTCGCAGCACGCGAGGCGTCGCTCGATGCGTTGCGGGCTGACATCGATGGCCTCCGCGCCGACGTCGTGAAGGCTGAGGACGAAGTGGCCGAGTTGCGCGCCGAACTCGTCGACCTCCGGATCGAAGCGCGCCACGCACGCGACCGCGAGGCCGCAGCGAAGGCCCGCCTCGACGCGGCGCTCGACGCGCCACCTCCTGCTGTCGTCGATCAGGTCGCCGCCGCTGCCCCCGAACGCACGGGCGTGGCTCCCGAGGCGGTTGCCGAAGTCGCTCGCGCCACGCGCGAACTCGCCGGACGCCTCGAAGCACTGCTCCCATCCGAAACACCCGCCACGCCTGCGCGCCGCGAGCATCGCCAGCCGCTCCGGCTGCCTGGCGGCGTGATCGCCTCGTCGGCGCAAGCCGCGGAGTTCCTGCTGCGTTCCGATGCCGCGGTGCTCGTCGACGGCTACAACGTCGCCAAGCTCGCCTGGCCGAACCGTTCGCTCGAGGCACAGCGCACGCAGTTGCTCGATGCGTTGGAGAACCTCGCTCGACGCTTCGGGTCCGACCTGACCGTCGTGTTCGACGGTGCCACGGTCGTCGGTGCTCACGCCAGCCGCCGTCGACTCGTCCGGGTGGTCTGGTCATCGGAGGGCGTGATCGCCGACGATGTCATCCGCGACGAGGTCAAGCGGCTCCCGACGGCACGGGCGGTGGTCGTGGTCACCAACGATGCCGAAATCGTCGCCGACGTCAAGGCCCTCGGCGCCAACGTCGTGCCGAGCAACGCCCTGCTCGCCGCGCTCTGAGCGCTCGCAATCGTCAGAGGCCAACCGCTGCCGCGAGCACGTCGACTTCCTCGACACACAGCTCGCACAGTCGCCACAGATCGGGAACGAGCTGCCAATCGGCGACCAGTCCGAAATCGAGGGTGTTGCAATAGCTCTGGACCGTGATGCTCAATCCCGCTCCATCGGCAATCGTGTTGACCGGGATGTAGTGCGACATCTTGGCGCCGCGCAGATACAGCGGCTGGCGCGGTCCGGGCACGTTCGAGATGACCAGGTTCATCGGTGGGTTGACGCGATCTGGTATGCGGAATGCGGCCGAGACCCGGGCGGCGCGTTCGGCAAGTGCCGGCGGCGCCATCTCGGCAAGTTCGACCATGGCCTCCGCCGGCAGCAGGTCGAAGTCGCCCTTGGCCTCGGCCATGGCATCGTGGACGAACGCGATCCGATCGAGCGGGTCGGCGATGTGTGTCGGCAGTTGGCAGAACAGTGCCGACACGCGATTGGTCCACACTTCGGTTTCCTCACCGGTACGGATCGACACCGGCACCATGCCGATCAGCGGGTCGTCGGGAAGCTCGTCTCGTTCGGCGAGGTAGGTTCGAACCGCGCCGGCGCACGCTGCCATCACGACATCGTTGACCGTTGCGCCAGCGGCGTTCTTGATGGCCTTGATGTGTTCCATCGAGACCGATTTGAACGCGACACGCCGGTGCGGTGACAGCATCGCGTTGAACGAGGTGCGAGGCGCGGGTCGATCAGGTGCGTCCGGCGCCGAGTCCCGGTCGGTGCGGTGACGACGTCTCGCTCCTGTGAACACGCGACGTGTGGCGTCGATCAACTCCTGGGCGCCCTGCAGTCGTGAGGCTTCCGCGAACTGCTGCGCCAGGCGCAGCTGGAGGCGAATCGTTCGATCCGGGCGGCGAGCGAGACTGTTGAGCGATCGAAGGAACATGTCGCGCTCGGATGGGACCGGCTCCTTGGCCGGCAGTGGGGCCGGGACTGCCAGCGGGGCGTCGGGTTCGGTGTCCAACATCATCGTGGTCAGGATCGAGCCGGCGGCTCCGTCGATCGTGGCGTGATGCATCTTGGTGAGCACGGCGAAGTCACCCGACTCGAGGCCCTCGATCACGTAGAGCTCCCACAGCGGCCGCGAGCGATCGCAGTGGCGGCTCACGATTCGTGCGACCTGGTCGGCGAGCTGCTGGTCGGTGCCCGGTCGGGGGAGCGACATGTGGCGAACGTGGTAGTCGAGATCGAAGTCGGGATCTTCGATCCAGTACGGCCGGTCGATGCCGAACGGTGCGCCGACGAGCCGACGCCGGTACGGCTCGGCGATGTCGAGGTGGCTCTCGACCATCTCTCGGGCAGCGATCAAGGGGTCGAAGCGGGGATCGTCAGGGCGTTCGTAGATGGCGATCGAGCTGACATGGCCGTACGTGGTCGGCGACTCCATGTAGAGGAACGTGGCGTCGAGTCCGGTCAGTTGCTTCACCACTTCATCCTCGCGCGGAACTCTGGGGTACCCCTTCGTCATGATGGTCGCCATGGAGAACTTCGACATCTCGATCGAGTGCGGCACCTGCGTCGCCACCGGAACCACCGCCTGCGCCGACTGCATCGTGACCCACCTGCTCGCCAACGACGACGGCCCGATCGACCTCGTCACGGTGCCGATCGCGGCGCCGATGTCCGTGCACGACCGCGCGATCGCTCTGTTCCAGCGCGCTGGGCTCCTCGACGACCCCATCGAGTTCGTTCCGGTGTCCGAGTTCGAGCGTGGCGTGGCGGCGCCCGTCACGGCGTGAGCGGCCTCGTACTCTGGCCCCGTACCCTTGCGCGGTGCGACGCCCCGACCCACTTCCCTCGATCGAGGACGTGCGGTCCGATCTCGCCGAGCACGGCATCACCCACGTCGGTGTCACCACGGCCGAAGTGCTGCTCGATGCCCGTGTTGCACTCTTCGAGCGTCGTGATGCCGGTCTCCACGGGGAGATGGGGTTCACCTATCGCGATCCGCAACGGTCGACCGATCCGTTGCGAGCCGTGGCCGGCGCACGTTCGGTCATCGTTGCTGCCAAGCCGTATCTGACCGACGACGACCCACCGGCACCTGCGCCCGGGGCCGGGCCGCACGCTCGCGTCGGGCGCTACGCGTGGGTCGATCACTACGCGCCGCTGCGGATGGCGCTGCGCGAGGTGAGCCGCCGGATCCGGCGATCCGACCACCGGGCGGTCGCGTTCGCCGACGACAACTCGATCGTCGACCGGGCCGTCGCCCACCGTGCGGGATTGGGCTGGTACGGCAAGAACGCCAACCTGCTGCTTCCCGGGGCGGGAAGCTGGTTCGTTCTCGGTTCGATCGTGACCACCGCGGCGTACGAACCGACGCCCGGGCCGGCCCCGGACGGTTGCGGCACGTGCACCCGCTGCGTCGACGACTGCCCGACCGGGGCGATCGTCGCTCCCGGCGTGATCGACGCCAACCGGTGCATCAGCTGGATTCTCCAGAAGCCCGGCTCGATTCCCGACCAGTATCGAGAGGTCATCGGCGACCGGATCTACGGCTGCGACGACTGCCAGGAGGCGTGCCCCATCTCGGTGCGTCTCGGTCGACGCAACACGATCGAACTCGCCGCCGCAGCCGATGCCTGGGTCGACGCCGTGGAGCTGCTCGACGCCGATGACGACTGGGTCGACGCTCGATACGGCCACTGGTACGTGACCGACCGCGACTTCCGATGGGTCCGACGCAATGCGCTCGTGGTCGTCGGCAACGTGGGCGACCCGGCCGATGCCCGGGTGCAGCGGGTGCTCGCGCACTACCGTTCGCACATCGACCCGATCCTCGCCGAACATGCCACCTGGGCCGCCGAGCGTCTGTCGCGCCGATCCCGGTCGGACGCCGCCACGTGAAGCACCTCCTGGTCACCAACGACTTTCCACCGAAGATCGGTGGCATCCAGTCGCTGCTGTGGGAGTGGTGGCGGCGGCTCCCACCCGAGTCGTTCGCGGTGCTCACCAGTCCGTACGCGGGCACGGCCGAGTTCGATGCCGGCGAGCCGTATCGCATCGAGCGCACCCGCGAGCCCGTGCTGTTGCCGCATCCCTGGATGGTCAACCAGGTCAACGCTCTCGCCAAGGATTTCGGCGCCGACTTCGTGGTGCTCGATCCGGCGGTGCCGCTCGGACTCATCGGTCCGTCACTCGACCTGCCGTACCACCTCGTGCTGCACGGCGCCGAGGTCACGGTGCCGGGCCGCCTGCCCGGCACCAAGCAGGCGCTCGCCTACACGCTGCGTCGCGCAAGCGGCATCATCGCCGCCGGCGGTTACCCGGCGGCCGAGGCGGTCCACGCTGCAGGGCGCGACCTGCCGATCACGGTGGTGCCGTGCGGCGTCGACCCTGCCAAGTTCGTCCCGCTCGACGACGTCGAACGACTGGCGGCCCGCAAACACTTCGGCCTCGAACCGGACGCCGAAGTGATCGTGAGCATCTCACGACTCGTGCCACGCAAGGGATTCGACACGGCGATCCGAGCGGCCGCACGCCTCGGCCGTGTCCGCCCGAAGCTGCGATTGGTGATCGCCGGTGCTGGCCGCGACGACGAGCGCCTGCGGCGACTCGCTGACGAACTCGGTGCGCCGGTGACGTTCCTCGGTCGGATCCCCAACGCCGACCTCCCGCCGTTGTACGGGTGCGCCGACGTGTTCGCCATGCTGTGCCGCAACCGTTGGGGCGGGCTCGAACAGGAGGGCTTCGGCATCGTGTTCGTCGAAGCGGCATCATGTGGGGTGCCCCAGGTAGCGGGCGACTCCGGTGGCGCGGCCGAGGCCGTCGCCGATGGCGAGACCGGGTTCGTGATCTCCGACCCCGAGGACACGCAGGCGGTCGCTGATGCATTCGACGCCCTGCTCGCCAACGATGACCTGCGCCACTCGATGGGAGAGCGGTCGCGCCAGCGTGTCCTCGACGAGTTCGCCTACGACGTCCTCGCCCGTCGCCTCGGTGACACGCTCCAGGTCGATTGGCCCACCGCCACCTGACCCCCTCGACGTTTGCGCTGCATTTCGGGTGACCCGGGTCACCGAAATCTGAGCGCAAACGAGCAGGAGCGAGTTGGGCGCTGGCAGACTCGGGGCGTGACGAGCGAGGGCGATCGAGTGGACGAACGCAGGGCCGGTGACATCATCGTGCTGGCCGACGTGGTCGGCACGGTGGCCTTCACGGTCACCGCAGTCACCGCAGCGATCGTGTTCTCGACCGCCGCACAATGGGTCGGTGCAATCACCGCAATGGCGCTGTTCGCCATCGGCGTCTTCGTGTTCCTGTGGTCGTTCTGGAACGCGGTACAACGCAGCCGAACCGAGCAGATCGGCGTGATGCAGATGTATCTCCTGCTCGGCGACCCGACACCAGCCCGCGTGCGCCGGATCATGTTGGCGATGCTCGCGATTCAGGTCACGGTGGCGCTGGCGACGGCGTTGGCCCGCTCGGAATCCGAGGATGGATCTCCCGGCACGTCGCTCGCCGTGGGCATCCTCGTGCCGATGTTCGGGCTCGGCCTGAACGGGCTCTGGTGCGCATTCCACGGTGTCTTCCCGCTGCGCCCGGACGTCGATGCCTACGACGACCAACCCGATGTCGTCACTTCTCGCTCCGCGATCGACAAGAATGACGACCATGGCTGAGACCGCAACCGAGATCATCACCATCGACGCCCCGCACGAACGCGTCTGGAAGATCGCGATCGATCTCGAGAGTTACCCGATGTGGGCCCACGACATCAAGGACGTCAACATCCGCGAGACCGATGCCGAGGGTCGTCCACTCGAGGTCGAATTCCGTGCGTCGGCGCTCGGCCGCAGCACGCACTACACGCTCAAGTACGACTACACGAACGCGCCCAACGAGATGGGTTGGTCGATGCTGAGCGGCGACATCCAACGCTCGATCGACGGCGTCTGGCGTTTCGAGCCCGACGGCGAGGGACGCACGCTGGTGCGCTACGACCTGCAGATCGATCTGGCGATCCCGCTGCCCGGCTTCGTCAAGCGGCGCGCCGAGGTCCGCATTCTCAACACGGTGCGCGAACTGAAGGTTCGCGCCGAAGCGTGACCGAAGCGTGACGACGGCGTGAATCCGGCCGACACGCCGGTCGTGGTGCCGTCTCGACGCGTCGGGATCGATGTCGGAGGTACCAAGGCCCAAGCGGTCGTCATCGATCGCGCGGGGGAGGTCGTCGAGACGATGCAGCGACCGACGCCACGAGGCGATCACAGCCTCGACGCGTTGATCGACGTGCTGATCGAGTTGGCC
Organism: Ilumatobacteraceae bacterium; assembly: GCA_963828415.1. Lineage (GTDB taxonomy): Bacteria > Actinomycetota > Acidimicrobiia > Acidimicrobiales > Ilumatobacteraceae > Sva-07. Next base: position 755,476 of record CAWHEI010000001.1, on the reverse strand, counting down.
GAAGCGGTTGGCCACGAGGGCAGCCTCGGCGTCGGTGTCCCCGGACTGGTGACCCGAGACGGGGTGTTGCGTGCGGCCCCGAATCTCGACGGCGTGGCGGACTTCGCCGTCGCCGAACTGTTGTCCGAGCGGTTCGGCGCCGTGGTGCATGTCGACAACGATGCGACCTGTGCCACCGTCGCCGAGTGGCTGCTCGGTACCGGGCGAGGTGCGCACGACATGATCCTGGTGACGCTCGGGACGGGGATCGGTGGCGGTGCTGTCGCCCATGGAGCGCTGGTGCGCGGCGCGAACGGATTCGCAGGCGAGTTCGGGCACATGGTGGTCGATCCGTCGGGGCCGTTGTGTCCGTGCGGAAGGCGAGGCTGTTGGGAGCGGTATGCCTCCGGCTCAGGTCTTGCCATGCTCGCTCGTGACGCAGCGACCGGTCATCGCCTGCGCGACGTGGTCCGTCATGCCGGCGGTGATGCGCAGGCCGTCCGCGGCGAGCATGTCCAGGCGGCCGCCCGTGACGGAGATCCCGACGCGTTGGCGGTCATCGACGACTTCTCCCGTTGGGTGGCGCTCGGTCTGGCGAACCTGACCAACGCGCTCGATCCGGAGATGTTCGTGCTCGGCGGCGGGCTCGCCGCGGGTTCCGACCTGTACCTCGATCCGATCCGGCGATGGTTCGGCGAGCTGCTCTACCAGCCTCATCTCCGACAGATTCCGCGCATCGAGTTCGCCCGGTGGGGCCCGCTCGCCGGCGCCGTCGGCGCCGCGCTCCTTCCCGAACTCGCGCCCTGAGTCACCCAGACTCTTGGGCGAGATGGGCGTCAGTGGGGGTGGTAGTTCGCCCGGGCCTGGTTGATCTCGCGCCAGGCGGCGGCCCGATCGCCGGTGCCCTGGCTCGATGAGTGCTTCTCGGGTTCCAATGCCTTGTAGACGTTGAAGAAGTGCTCGATCTCCTCGACGAGCTGGTGGGGGAGGCCCGACAGCTCGTTGACGTTCTCGAATCGGGGCTCGCGAGGCGGCACGCAGATCAGCTTGGCGTCCTCGCCGGCCTCGTCGCGCATGTAGAGCACGCCGATCGGTCGGCACTCGACGATGACGCCCGGAAACACCGGATCCTCGAGGAGGACGAGGGCATCGAGTGGGTCGCCATCGCCGGCGAGTGTTTCGGGGAGGAACCCGTAGTCGGCTGGATAGGTCGTGGCCGTGAACAGGCGTCGGTCGAGATAGACCTTGCCGTCCTCGTGGTCGATCTCGTACTTGTTGCGGCTCCCACGAGGGATTTCGATCACCACGTGGATGCAGTCGGGGGCTGGTGTCTTCGGCATTGCTGCCAGCATCGCACACGCGGGGCAGATACCCTCGGAACGATGGAGTTCCGGCGCATCGAGAATCTGCCCCCGTACGTCTTTTCGATCATCAACGGCCTGAAGATCGAGGCACGTCGCGCTGGCGCCGATGTCGTCGATCTCGGGTTCGGCAACCCTGACATCCCTTCGCCGCAGATCGCGGTCGACAAGCTCGCCGAGGCCGCACAGAATCCGAAGAACCACCGGTACTCGCTCAGCCGCGGCCTGCCGAAGCTGCGTGAGGCCATCGCCGGCTATTACAAGAACAAGTGGGACGTCGACATCGACCCCGAGCTCGAGATCACCAACACGATCGGCTCGAAGGAGGGCTTCAGTCACCTGATGTGGGTGCTGCTCGACCGTGGCGACGCCGCCATCGTGCCGAGCCCCAGCTACCCGATCCACATCTACGGACCCTTGTTCGCCGGCGCCGACCTTCGCCAGGTGCCGATGAAGTTCCTGGCGGACCCCGACCAGCGCGAGCACTTCGCCGACGACTTCATGAGCAGCCTGCAGACCGCGTGGGACGTCGGGTGGCCCAAGCCACGCGTGCTCGTGATCTCCTTCCCGCACAACCCGACGGGTGCCACCGTCGACCTTGCGTTCATGCAGCGCGTCGTCGACTTCTGCCGCGAACACGAGATGATCGTCGTGCACGACTTCGCGTACGCAGATGTCGGTTTCGACGGCCACCAGCCGCCCAGCATCCTGCAAGCCGAAGGCGCCAAGGAGTGTGCTGTCGAGTTGTACTCGATGACCAAGAGCTTCTCGATGGCCGGGTGGCGCAGCGCGTTCCTGCTGGGCAACGCCGAGGTCGTGCAGGCCTTGGTGAAGCTCAAGAGCTACCTCGACTACGGCATGTTCCAGCCGGTGCAGATCGCCGCCACCGTCACGATCAACGAAGCCGCCGACTACCCCAATGAGATCCGTGCGATCTACGAGTCTCGGTGCGATGCGCTCATCGACGGGCTCGGCCGCATCGGCTGGGACATCCCCAAACCGGGCGGTTCGATGTTCGTGTGGGCGCCGATCCCCGAGCCCTATGCCGAGATGGACTCGGTCGAGTTCTGTTCGTTGATCGTGCGCGATGCCGACGTGGCGCTGTCGCCTGGCGTGGGGTTCGGCCCAGGCGGCGAAGGCTTCGTACGCTTCGCGTTGATCGAGAACGAGAAGCGCATCCAGCAGGCGATCCGCAACCTCAAGCGTGGCCTGCCAAAGCTCGGCTGAGCACTCAACGCTGTAACACGATGGTCACGGGGTGGTCATCGCCGCGAACCGTGGCGCTTGTACGGTCCCGCCCGTGATCACGATCGTCGTTCGAGTCTGGATGCCGGACCGCCCCGGAGCGCTCGGCCAGGTGGCGAGCCGCATCGGAGCGGTACGCGGCGACGTGCTGTCGATCGAGATCCTCGAACAGGGTGGTGGTCGTGCGATCGACGAACTGACCGTGGCGTTGCCCGACGACGACCTGATGCCGTTGCTGAGCGCCGAGATCGACGCCGTCGATGGTGTGTCGGTCGAGAGCATCCGAGTCGTCGGTCCTGATCGGACCGACCCGAGCCTGTCGGCGCTGGCGATCGGCGCTGCGATCGCCGAATGTGATCCCGCCGAACGAGTCGACGTTCTGGTCGCCGGTGTCCAGAGCGTCTCGGAAACGGACTGGGTCACCGTGTTGCGTGGCGAGCAGTTCGTCGCCCGATTGGGCGACGTGCCGGATCTTCAGTGGCTCGGCGCGTTCGTGGTCGGCAGCGAGCATCTGGATGGACTCGACGATTCGGCTCCGAGCGACCTGCTCTGGGCGCACATGCCGAGGTCGCGCATGACCGTCGCGGCCGGCCGCGCGGGCAACCCGATCCACGAGCGCGAACGGGTTCGATTCTCACTGCTCGCCCGTCTCGCCGATGTGGTGATCGCCAAGGGCTGACCCACTGTTCGGCTCGGCGACGATGCCAGAACGGCCGCCTCGAGGTTGCCCCGCGAGCGACTAGGTTGGCGGCGAGCCGCCGATGGGGATCGCTCGCGGAGGAGGGAGGACGCGTGGCCGACGACGGTCGGATTGCGGGAGGCCGACTGGACGTCGCTCGTCTACGCGATCGAACGCGGTCGCTGCACGTTGATGCTCGGGCCTGATGCGATGACCGGAACGTTCGACGGAGCGTCGCTTCCTGTCCACGAGGCGCTCGCAACATTCGTTCGCGGTCAACTCGGTCCCGACTTCACCCACCTCGATCCGAGCAAACCGTGGTCGGTGGCCCAGGCGGCGGTTGCTCAGGAGGATCCATTCACGCTCCAAGCGTGGGTGGGGGAATTCTACGAGCGCTTCGAGGCCGACACCGACATGTTGGGCGATCTGGCACGGCTCCCGTTCGAGCTCGTGGTCAACACATCTCCCGGGTTGTCGGCAGCGCAGGCGTTTCTCGGCGTCAAGCCGGCCACGCACAGCGACTACTACGATCGAACTGCTCCCGCTCGACCGTCGATGCCGGACGCAACCGTCCAGTCGCCGGTGATCTACCACCTGTACGGCTCGCTCGAGCAACCGTCGTCGCTGATCCTCACCGACAGTGACCGACTGGCGTTCATCGTCTCCGTGGTGGCCGACGAGCCACCATTGCCTCCGAAGTTGCGCAGCATGTTGTGTGACCCCGACCGGTCGTTTCTGTTCCTCGGCTTCGATCTCGCCCAATGGCAGTTCCGGCTGCTGATGCACGTGCTGTCCGGCGACAGCCAGCGGCGATACAAGTCGTTTGCGTTCGAGCGTCGGCCTGAGACACTCGATCCCGAAACGTGCGAGTTCTACAGGTCGGGCCACAAGATCCACTTCGTCGGCGGCGACTCGACGGTGTTCGCCCGCGAGCTGCGCGCTCGCGTCCGGGTGCCTGATGCAGCGGCGTCCACTCCCACGCCGGCATCGTCGCTCTCGTCGACGACCACGAGCGGCGCCGATCGATCGGACCCGGTTGTGTCCACCGTGGCGCCGACCGGTCTCGGTGACCTGCCGCCGGACGCGCCCCTGGTCTTTCTCTGCCACGCCAGCGAAGACAAACCATTCGTGCAGCTGGTGGCAGACGGCCTGCGAGCCAATGGCATCGACACATGGTTCGACCGCGACGATCTCGGAGGTGGCGATGTCTGGGACGCCAAGATCCGCCGAGTGCTCGATGACGTCGACTACGTCGTCGTCCTGCAGAGCGCCAGTCTGTTCGCCAAGGAAGTGAGCTATGTCAATCGCGAGATCGACCTTGCACTCGATCGGCAGAAGCTCTACCGCGCGCCGCGCGTGTTCGTGATTCCGGCGGTGATCGATTCCTTCGACAGCGTCCTGCACGACCTCAAGGACTTGCAGTGCGTCGACCTGTCGGTGCCGGCGGGTATCGATTCGCTCGTTCGTGCCATCCGCCGCGACGTCAACCACAAGGTGCGCGCTGGGTGACCGTCGAGATGCCGGCGGTGGCGGCCGACCGAACCGAGTCCGTTGCGACGACTGCGCACTACCGCTATCCCGGTGCGCCGCCCTTCGGTGACAACGAACTGGACCGGCGGCTGTTCACGGGGCGACACATCGAGTCGGAGACGGTGCTGCACTCGATCCTGAGTTCGTCGCTCTTCGTGCTCTACGCACAGTCAGGTCTGGGCAAGACGTCGCTGTTGAATGCCGGCGTGGCCGCCGAGCTCCGAGCACGGGGTCACTGGCCGGTGTCGGTGCGCCTGAACGACACCACGACCTCACCAACGACGGCCATTCGGGAGCGGGTCATCGAGGCCGCCCGCAACGATCCGGCCATCGACGTGATGATCGATGATGCGATCGGCGACGACCCGACCCTCTGGGACCTGCTGTCCGGAATCGAGATCTGGCGGGGCAACGTCCTGCAACACCTCGTGCTCATCTTCGACCAGTTCGAAGAGCTGTTCACCCTGGAATGGCCCGACGAGGTACGTCGTCGCTTCATCACCGAATTCGGCGAGGTGGTTCGAGGACACCGGCAGGAATCCTCCGAGAACGGGAGGCCTTCGGTGCCGCCCGACGTCCGGTTCGTGCTTGCGATTCGCGAAGACGCGCTCGGTTCGATCGAGGAACTCGCGACCGACGTCCCCCAGATCCTGCGGCACCGGTACCGTCTGGGCCCGCTGGATCCCGAGCGGGCCGACGAGGCAATCCGCGAGCCCGCTGGGGTGATCGACGACCGGCTCGATTCGCGGCAGTTCGAGTACACGGAATCCGCCGCGAACGAGATTCTCAACTTTCTCCGGACGTCGTCGGTGCGCGGCGTCACCCGGCTCACGCCCGGCGTCGACCCATCGCAGTTGCAGATCGTCTGCCAGTACGTCGAGCGGGCGATCGTGCCGCGCAAGTCCGCCGGTCTCGATCCAACGGAGGTGATCCGGATCGACGCGGCCGATCTGGAGGGTCGGGCCGGACTCGATCGAATCCTCAGCGACTTCTACCGGCGAGCGGTGGCGACGATTCCGACAGCTCGTCAGAAGGCGGTGAGGCGTCTGTGCGAACGCGGGTTGATCAACGCGAACGAGCGCCGGGTGAGCCTCGAACGATCGGCGATCGGCGACGACTTCGACGTCGATCCGTCGACATTGGAGGCGCTGGTGGACGCCCGTTTGCTGCGCGGTGAAGAACGGCTCGACAGTGTGTACTACGAGCTCGCCCACGACACGCTCGTTCCGGCGATCCTCTCGGATCGCGCCGAACGGACGGCCACACGGCGCCGCCGGCGGGTGATCGTCTCGGCGGTGCTCGCACTGGTGGCGGTCGCCATCGTGTCCTCACTCGCTGTCGCCGCAGCATTGCGATCCGATCCCGAGCCGGAATCGGAGTCGGCGACCGAGGTCGCAGTGCCCGTGTCTCTCGATGCGCCCGTGGACGCGTTCGTCGAAGCGGAGGATCAACAGTCGTTCATCATCGTCGACGCTGCCCCCGGAGAGCTCATCGCCGTCAGCGTCGAGTCGGAGAGCACCGTCACCATTTCACCCGACGATCTGCCCGGCGCGTCATCGGTTGTATCGAGTCGCGGCCAGCCCGGAACCCTGTACATCCGTGTGCCCGAGTTCGAGTCAGATCCCCCGGTCGGTGTTCTCGTGTCGGCGCCAGGGCGAGGAGGCTCGTTTCGACTTGCTGCCACAGCGATCGTGCCGGTAGCGCTCGCGGACGACGAGCTGTTTGTCGTCGATCTCGACGACGCGGGTGGCAGCGCGGCGTTCGAGGTCGAGACCACCACCATGACTGCCGTCGTCGACGCGGGCGCCGTCGCCGACCCGTTGCCGGCATCGTCGGAGGTCGCCGAGGTCGACGTGTCCGTGGAGGTCCTGGAGCAGGAAGCGGCGACGGGGAACGATCCTGGCCGGGCCGTGATCACCAACCCGGGCCGGCACGTCGCGATCGTGCGCGGGTCAGGACGCGTGGCAGTGCGTCACGAGTCGGCTCGACCGCTCGATCCTGGCGTGACGGTGTCCGATGCGTTGGCAGACGAGTCCGAGATCGCGTATTACGTGGTTGATCCCTCACAGGTCGGGGGCGTACTCCTGGAGCCGCTGGACGGCGTGTATCCCATGTCGGTGACGATGGAGCTGTCGAGTGTCGATTCGAGCACGTCGACAACCAGTCCGATCCTCGGCGATTCGAACATGATGGCGCTCTTCGAGGAGACCGATGCAGTGTCACTCGTCCGCGTCGAGCGTTTCTCCGGCGAGTCATTCGCGCCAGGGATGGTGACGCCGTCGGAAGAAATTGTGTCCCCGGCCGACCTGGGCGCGTACAGGATCTCCGCCAGCCCGCGGCCTGCTGAGTTGGCCGTCGACGGTGGAAGTGCCGAGGTGTCCGGCTTCGCCCTCTTCGAAGTCGACAACACCGGTGGTCAGAACCTTGAATTCGCGGCGCGGCCGACGTCGCCGAGCGACGTGATCCGGATCCAGCTGCTCGATCTGGAGAACGAGTCGTATGCGCCGACGCTGTACGAAACGAACGGCACTGCCAGCGTGGCAGTCGACGGTGCGCGGACGTATCGGATCGCCGTGTTCGGTTTCGACGAGGCCGGTGCACCGAGCGACTACGACGCACACGTCTCGATCGCTGACGCGTTGGTCGCGGATGCCGGGCCAGTCAGCCGCAGCGATGGGGAACGGTTCGTGTTCGACGTGGCGGCCGGCGAGCCCCTGATGCTCACCACGCGCTCGAACTCGATGGAGTGGGGTCTGGATGCGCAATTGGTGTCGGTCGATGATCCGCAGGCCATTGTGACGTACGTCGGCGCGAGTGCGGGCGGCACCGGTGGCGTGGTCGTGGGGTGCGACAGGACGGAGCGTCTTCGCCTCACGATCGATCCGTATCTGTCGACCGACCAGTATCCGACCGGCACGAGCACCCCTGGCGATGGTGATCCCCTCGAGTACACGGTCGAGCTGCGCACACTGGACGTCGATCCGTGCGGGCTGCCCGTCGAACCTCCTCCCGGGCTCGCCGAACCCTATGTGTTCAGTCTCCTGACCACGGTGGGTGCGCCTGCGCAACTCGCCAACTGCACGATCGACGGCTGGCAGCAGATCCGAGGCGACAACGCCGGTCTGCAACTGGTGTTGGATCTGATCGGCGCGAGGCCCGACGGCGTCGTCGACGAGGAACGCCTGCAGGCTGCACTCGCTCCCATCGAAGAGAGCGCCATCGCCTGCGGTCTCGACGACGTGATGCGAGCGCAGGCCAACGCGCTCTTCCGCAGCGTTGTCTGAGGCATTCGCGGCCTCAGTGGTCGACCCAGTTGCGTGACCGTTCGACCGCCCGCAACCACTGGCCGTGGAGCGCGTCGGCGACCGCCCGGTCGTCGTTCGGCGTGAACTCGGCCTCGAGGCCCCACTGTTGGCCGACCTCGTCGACCGATGCCCAGACACCTTCGGCGAGACCGGCGAGGTATGCCGCACCCAGCGCCGTGGTTTCCTGGTCGAGCGGTCGTTGCACGCTGACACCGAGCTGATCGGCCTGGAACTGGCACAGCAGATCCATCGCCGACGCGCCACCGTCGACGCGCAACTCGACGAGCGGGGTCCCGCTCGCGGCGGTCATCGCGTCGACGACGTCGCGCGTCTGATAGGCCATCGACTCGACCACGGCACGTGTGATCTCTGCACGCCCGGTGCCGCGGGTGATGCCCACGATCGTGCCTCGCGCATACGGATCCCACCAAGGCGATCCGAGCCCGGCGAAGGCCGGCACCACGTACACGCCGCCGGTGTCGGCGACCGACTCGGCCAGTGGCCCGGTCTCCGCGGCGTCGTCGATGATCTGCAGACCGTCGCGAAGCCATTGGACTGCGGCGCCGGTGATGAAGATCGACCCTTCGAGGGCATAGTGGGTCGTGCCGTCGGCGAGCTTCCACGCGACCGTGGTGAGCATCCCCTCGGTCGGCGGCGGACACGTCTCGCCCACGTTGAGCAGCACGAACGACCCGGTGCCGTAGGTGTTCTTCGCCATACCCGGGCGCACACACGCCTGGCCGAACAGCGCCGCCTGCTGATCGCCGGCGATACCACTGATCGCAATGCCCTCGGGAACCCCGCAGTCAGGCGCGGTGGTGTCGATGTGTCCACTCGACGGGACGATGTCGGGCAGCGCACCGATCGGAACACCGATCAGCCCGCACAGCTCTGCGTCCCACGAACAGGTTCGGATGTCGCACAGCATCGTCCGACTCGCATTGGTCACGTCGGTGACGAATCGGCGACCTCCGGTGAGGTTCCACACGAGCCACGAATCGATCGTGCCGATGGCGAGGTCGTCGTCGACGGGGATGTCGCGGTGCTCGAGCAGCCACGCCGCCTTGGTCCCAGAGAAGTAGGGATCGAGCACGAGGCCGGTTCGTTCACGGATCAGCCCGAGGTGGCCCGCCGCCTGCAGTTCGTCACAGCGAGCTGCCGTTCGGCGGTCCTGCCACACGATGGCGGTGCCGTAGGGCTCGCCCGTCGAGCGGTTCCAGGCGAGGACGGTCTCGCGCTGGTTCGTGATACCGATGGCCGCGACGTTCGCTCGGCCGACCTGGTCGACGACGTCGCGCAAGGTCTCGGCGGCCACGCTCCAGATCTCGGTCGCGTCGTGCTCGACCCAGCCGGGGGAGGGGTAGTGCTGCGCGAACTCGCGGTAGGAGGCAACCGTGGGACGACCGTCGACGAAGACCGCACGGCTACGGACCCCGGTGGTTCCGGCATCGATGGCGATCACGCATTGCGATTCGGCGCCCGCGGACATCAGCGCTTCCTCCGGTTCGACGACTTGGGACGGTTGGCGCCGCCGGTCGTTCGACTCGTCGGCGCCGGTTTGGGCCGAGGAGTGTCGTCGGCGGTGGAGGTCGATGCAGATGTCGACACGTCAGCGGACGTGGTGGCGGACCGTCGGACGTCCTTCAGTCGGGTCCGTTGGTAGCCGAACTTGGCCATCGCCGCGCCGAACGCGAGATACAACGGGCCGCTGATCAGCACACCGGCGATCGCGCCGACGACGTTGTCGCCGCGGAAGAACACGACGAAGACAGCGGACATGATCGCCGCATAGATCAACCACTCACGGATCAGCCGGTTCCACGGAACCGGGCGACTGCTGTCCCACGCCATGGCAGTGTCCTACCAGCGTGCGACGCCGTCGTCCAACACCGACGGGCGCAACAGGTGCACAAGCCAGGTCACGGGATCGGTGAGGGGATGGCGGGGAACGCAGGCTGCGTCGACTCGACGAGGCCCGGGTAGTCGTACTTTCGCAAGGGTCGGTCGGTGAGTTCGCCGTTGCCGAGCGGCCAGACCCGGGTCTCGCCGTCGATGCGCAGTTGCACCGACTCGACGCCGTCGATGTCGGTCGCGGTCGACACGATCTGCGCGACCGCGAGACGTAGGCCGTCGGGCGTCAACTCGTCGAACACGTCGTTGAGGTCGACCGTGAGCACGGGGCCGACCGATCGGGCCGCCAACACCCTGACATCGGCCGGAATCGCCGTGTCGAGCCCGGCGTCACGTTCGCTCTCGTTCGGGCCCGCGAACAGTGAATCCAGCACCGACGTCGGCGCGGTGGGCACATCGCGTTGGACCGAGCGCAGCCGTTGCGGTGCGTCGAGGTCGGTCGGTGCCAGCAGGTAGATGCGGTTCGTGCCGGCCGCTTCGTCGCCGGTCGCCGGGTCGCCGAAGACGTTGGCGCGCTCGGCAGGGAGGTCGTTGGGCGCTGCCTCGGGTTGGATCGAGCACCCAGCGATAGCGAGGGCGGTCACAACGAGGAGGAGTATCGCTCTCATTCGTCCAACTCCGCCGCCATCAATTCGATCACGAATCGGGCACCCGACTCGCCGTCGAGTCGGTCTTCGACCCACACACGACCGCCGTGCATCCGGACGTGTTCGTCCACCAGCGACAAGCCGAGGCCCGCACCCTCGCTCCCGGTGCGCCGTCCTGCACCACCGCCTCGTGCGAACCGCTCGAACACCAGGTCGCGCTCCTCTTCCGGCACGCCGGGCCCGTGGTCCTCGACGACGATCAGAATGTGCGACATCGGTTCGTCGGGCGGGTTGAGGACCGTGATCGACACCTCTGGTTCGCCGCCGCCGTAGGCGCGAGCGTTGTCGATCAGGTTGGCGATCACCCGCGCAAGCCGCCGCCGGTCGCCGCGGATCAACGCGAGTTCGGCGCGCTCGGACACGTGCACGGGCGTGTTCGGAAGCGAACTGACCGCGACTGCCTGGCGGACGAACTCCGCAGCGAGCAGCTCCTCCATGTGCAGCCGGATCGCTCCGGCATCGAAACGGGAGATCTCGAGCAGGTCTTCCACGAGCCCCTGGAATCTGGCGACGTCGCTCGACAACAGGTCGAGTGCCGCCTTCGAACGCTCGGGCAGTTCGTCGCGTCGGGCCTCCATCACCTCGACCGACGCCGACAGGGTCATCAGCGGCGAACGAAGCTCGTGGCTGACGTCCGAGGCGAAGCGAGCGTCACGCTCGACACGCTGCTGCAACGCCTCGGCCATGTCGTTGAACGATTCGGTCAGGACGCGCAGGTCGGGGTCGTCGGTCGTCTCCAAGCGGGTGTCGAGCCGGCCGCCGGCAATCGCCGAGGCGGCCTGGGCGGCGGTTGCGACCGGTCGAACGGCACGTCGAGCCGAGAAGATGCCCAGCAGAATGCCGAGACCGGTCGTGATGGCCGCTGCAAACACCAGCGACAGTCGCACGCTCGACAGCGTCGAGTCGGCCTCGTCGAGGCTGAATGCCTCGAAGTACGAGCCGATGCCCGGGATGTCCCAGCCGACGACGATGTTCAACTCGTCGCTGAGACGAACGATCTGGCTGGCGGACGTGCCCTCGTCGATCACTCGTGTGACCAGCGGTGGTGGTACGTCGTCGTCCTGGAACGTGTTGCCGCCGCCGCTCCAGCTGTCGGCGTACCAGATCAGATAGTCGTCGACGCCGATGCGCGTCAGCGACGCTCGGGCGGCCTCGGCGTCGACGGGCAACGAACGGAGATCGCGTTCGACGCCCTGCGCGTTGCGCTGCGAGGTGTTGATCGCGGTGTCGACGCGCTCGCTGACCACGTTCGACCTCGTGAGTCCATAGGTGGTCGTCGCGAGGAACACCGACAGCAACAGCGACCCGAGCGTGAAGATCAGCAGGATGCGTCGACGCAACCCGAGCGCCGCCGGGCGGGATCGGTTGACCAGGCGACGGAACCAGCCGCCTTCGTTCACGTCTGCAGCCGGTACCCGAGCCCGCGGACCGTGACGACGTGGCGAGGATTGGCCGGGTCGACCTCGACCTTGGTGCGCAGACGACGGACATGTACGTCGACCAGTCGGCCGTCGCCGAAGTAGTCGTAGCCCCACACCTTGTCGAGCAGCACCTCGCGGCTCAGCACCTTGCCGGGGCTCTCGGCGAGTTCGCAGAGCAGACGGAACTCGGTCTTGGTCAGGTGGACCTCGTCGCCGCCGCGAAGCACCTTGCCCTCGTCGGGAATCAGTTCGAGGTCACCGAAGCTCAGTCGGGCATGACCCTGTGGGCTGGGCCGGATCCGGCGGAGCAGGGCTCGGATGCGAGCGGACAGTTCCTTGGGCGCGAACGGCTTCGTGAGGTAGTCGTCCGCTCCGGCTTCGAGGCCGGCGACCACGTCGTGGGTGTCGTTGCGGGCGGTCACCATCACGACGGGGACGTCGCTCGTGCGTCGCAGCGTCCGGCACAGCTCGAAGCCGTCGATGCCGGGAAGCATGATGTCGATCAACACGACATCGGGATTCGAGCGCGCGAACTTCTCGATGGCCTCCTCGCCACTCTCGGCTTCGTCGACGATCCACCCCTCGTCTTCGAGGGCGAGTTTGACCGCCGACCGGATGCGTTCATCGTCCTCGACGGCCAGGATGCGTGTACCCACGCCACCATGATGCCGCATCTCCGACGTCGCGGGCGACCACGATGGTCACAATCCTCGCTGACGTGCTCCGGCGTCGATGGTGGTGATCAACGAGATCAGCGCGTCGTGGATGCCCGGTGCGGTCGCGACCACGGCGTCGGTGTCGGCCGCGCCGCCATGGAAGTTCGAGGTCGCTGCACCCGCCTCGGCGGCGATCAACACGCCGGCAGCGAGATCCCACGAGTTGAGGTGCTCCTCGAAATAGGCGTCGAGCCGGCCGCATGCGACCATGCACAGATCGAGCGCCGCCGACCCGTAGCGACGCATGTCGCGCACCTCGAGCAGCAACTCGGCCAGCCGCTGCGCCTGACGGGCTCGTGTCGCGGGGGAGTAGTTGAAGCCGGTCCCGACCAGGGCCGTGGCGATGTCGGTGGCCGACGAACAGTGGATCGGTGCTCCGTTGCGCGTGGCGCCAGCGCCGCGCGCCGCGCTGAACACCTCGTCGGTGACCGGCACGTAGACCGCACCGGCGAGCGGGCCGTCTGCGTCGACGACGCCGACCGAGGTGCACCAGGCCGGAAGGTCGTAGACGAAGTTGACCGTTCCGTCGATCGGGTCGACGTGCCATTCGAGACCCGACGTACCGACGTGGCCGGCGCCTTCTTCGCCGACGATCGAGTCGTCGGGCCGTCGCTCACGCAGTACGCGCACGATCAACGCCTCGGCCGCCCGATCGAATTCGGTGACCGGATCGGTTGGTGTCGACTTGGTGTCGTGGTCGACCGGTTGACCGACGCCGAGCCGCCGGCGCCCCTCGTGAGCGAGCGAACCCGCACTGGTGGCGAGTTCGACGGCCAGCGCCCGGAGCTCGTCGGCGGCGACGCTCATCTCGGTGCGTGCCCCGCTCCGGTTCGGTCTTCGATCTCGCGCCACTCGCCGATGGCCCGCATCACCAGCACCGCCACGATCGCCATGCCGCCGGCGGCGACGACTGCGCCGACGAGCAGCCCGAGCCCGGTGGCGAGTCCACAGTCTCCCTCGCACTGCAGCGAGATCAGCGAGTAGCCGATCATCGCGCCGGCGAGACCGCTGAGCAGGATCGCTGCGAACGCGCCAACGCGGACACCCACCGACGGCAGCGCCGAGAGCGATCGATCGGTGTCGGGCGCCGGCGCGGCATTCGGCCCAGCGTTCGGGGAGGTGTTCATGGCGCGGATCGTAACGGGCCACACTGGGGACGTGACCGGCCCGCGCCAGATCCTCCACGTGGACATGGACGCCTTCTTCGTCTCGGTCGAGCTGCGTCGTCGTCCCGATCTGGTCGGCCAACCGGTCGTCGTCGGCGGAACAGGCAATCGTGGAGTGGTCGCCGCCGCGTCGTACGAGGCGCGACGATTCGGAGTCCACTCGGCGATGCCGTCCGCAGTGGCCAAGCGGCGGTGTCCGCATGCGGTGTTCCTGTCCGGTGACCACGAGCTCTACGCCGAGGTCAGCGCCCAGGTGCGAGAGATCATGGATCGATACACCCCGCTGGTCGAACCGCTGTCGCTCGACGAAGCGTTCCTCGATGTCACTGGATCGCTCCGGCTGTTCGGACCAGCGCCGGACATCGCCGCAGCGATCCGGCGCGACGTCGCCGAAGAACTCTCGCTCGGCTGCTCTGTCGGCGTGGCGCCGAACAAGTTCCTCGCCAAGCTGGCCTCGGTCGAGGCGAAGCCTCGTGCAACGCCCTCCACGGTGGAGCCAGGGCCGGGCGTCGTCGTGGTGGTCGCAGGGCGCGAGCGCGACTTCCTGGATCCATTGCCCGTAGAGCGGCTGTGGGGCGTTGGGCCCGTCACGCTCGACAAACTGCACCGAATCGGGATCCGCCGCGTAGCGGACTTCGCCCTGATCGATGACGCGGTCCTGGTGGCGGCGTTGGGTTCCAGGCAGGCGCACCACCTTCTGAGCCTTGCCCGAGGTCTCGACGACCGACCGGTCGAACCCGAACGGGAGGCCCGGTCGATCAGTCATGAAGAGACATACGCGACCAACAAGTACGAACACGACGAACTCCGTCGCGAACTGGTTCGGCTCGCCGACGCGGTCGCGTCGCGTCTGCGCGCCGCTGGTGTCGGGGCGCGAACACTCACGCTGAAGCTCCGTTTCGACACGGGGTTCCAGACGATCACACGATCGGTGACGTGCTCGGAAGCGGTCGAACTCGCTCCGGAGATCGTCGACCTCCTCGCCCCACTCCTCGAGGCCATCGACCCGACGCCCGGGGTTCGTCTGCTCGGCGTCGGGGGATCCAATCTCGGCGCGAGCACCCGGCAACTGAGCCTCGACGACCTGCTCGACGAACGGCCCGATTGGGTGGCCACCACGGAGGCCCTCGACCAGATCCGGGACCGATTCGGGTCGTCGGCGATCGGCCCGGCGAGCGCGCTCGAGTCAGGACGACTCCGCGTCGTGCGTCGGGGCGAGCAGCAGTGGGGACCCGACGCGGAGAAACGTGGCGCACCGCGTTGAGGATCGCCCCGAAACGTGCGATGATTGGCTTCGTGCCTCTCTCCGAGGAAGAGCAACGCATCTTGCGTCAGATCGAGCAGGAGCTCGAGCAGGACCCCACCTTCTCTCAACGCGGGTATCGGGTGTCTCGTCGACGCTCGATCCTGTTGGGGTTCGGGCTGATCATCGGCCTCGTGATCACCATTGGCGGTCTCGCCGTGAGCTTCGTGGTCGCCTTCGCCGGATTCGTCCTGGTGCTCGTGATGGCGATCCTGCTCGAGTCCGAAGTACGGCTGCTCGGGCGGGAACGTCTCGGGCAGTTGCCGATCTCTGCGTGGCTGAGTGGGCGTCGACCGGGCGTCGACGACGACGCCACCCGCTGAACGCCGCGTCGCTGCGCCCTGTTCAGCCTCGTGCGGTGAAGTACCGTCGGACCCGACTCGGCCAGTCCAACGATTCGGACGTGGCGCGGTCGATCTGTTTGGCCCAGTTGCGGCACTCGCTGACCGTGCTCGCTCCGTACGCGCTGGCAACGTCGAAGCCGGCGCTGCCCTCGGCCCGATAGGTCGCCGTGGTCACCGCATCGGCGAGCGAGGTCATCGGACGCGTGACCAGCGGGAAGTGCCGAGCGGTGCTCGCTGCCACCTCGATCGGTGTGTCCGACGGCTGCACCGGGACGCCCGCCGCCGCAACCGCGTTGGTGGCCCGTGCCCAGGCGTTCGCGATCTGGTCGTCGACGGTGCGGGCGCGACGCCGATGGCGGACGAGGCGGATGGCACCCGGCGCGGCGAGCACTGCGGCGAGCAGCACGAGCGCTGCGAGCCACATCGACGACGTCTCGTCCTCAGCAACGGTCGGTGCGGCCGGCGGCGTCGGCTCGGTACCGGCAGCGTCACCGAAGTCCGGGATGTTCAACCCGCCGCCGTCGATCGGCCCGGTGGGAGCGACCGGCGGCGGTGTATTCGCAGCGTCGCCGATCTCGTCGGCACCAGCAGAGGTGTCCTGCTGGGGTGGGATGCCGGTGTAGCTCTCGGCATTCGGCGCACCTCGGCCGGGGGTCGGCTCGAACGCGACCCATCCGATGTCGTCGAACCACACTTCTGGCCAGGCATGTGCATTGCGCCCGAGCACCGAGTACTGCCCATCGCCGAGCGGGACGCCCGAGGTGAATCCGACCGCCACCCGAGTCGGGATTCCGAGGGTACGCAACATGGCGGCGTACGTGCCGGCGAACTGTTCGCAGTAGCCGACCCGGTCGCGCAGGAAACTCTCGATCGCCGAGTTGCCGTGACCGGGTCGGACCTCGAGGCTGTACTCGAATTCGCGTTGGAACCAACTCTGCAGTGCCAGCGCAGCGTCGTAGCTGCTTGCCGCGTCGGCGGTGACCTGACGTGCGGTCGCAGCGACCACGAGGGGAAGGTCGTCGGGCAGGCTCGTGTGAATGGGATCTGGCGGGGCCACGGATGTCGCTTGGCGCAGCTGGTCCGGGTCGAGTGTGGGTGTCGCCGACACGATGTCGATTCGATCTCCGGTTTGCAGGTCGTTGCCGACGGTGACCAGCGTGGAGGTCTCCGCCACGAATCGCAGGCTGTCCGGGGACGCCTCGAACGGATCTGGAGCGGCGGGAACCAACCGGCCGCCCAGCGCGCCGATCGTGATCTGCTGTCGGTTCTCGACCAGGAAGTCGGCTGGCGCAGTGAGCGGACCGTCGATCGGCTGCAGCTCGCGTTCGGGCAATCCCCACGTCGTGCCGTCGAACTCGGGCAACGCCGATGAACGCCAGTAGGACTCCGAGTCGGCGCGCACGCGGAACAATTCGGTCGTCGAACGATTGGTCAGTCGGGAGCGGATGTCGACGAGCGGGCTGAGCACCTGGCTGACACCGCCGCCCCCGCTCGTCTCGTAGAGCGGGGCGGCGTCAGCGCCTGGAAGTCGCGGCCCGACGAAGCCGGCGGCCACGGCCACGACCGCACCGACCGCCAGCGCGACGGGCCACCGACGCCACGACGCGGCCGCGTGGGAGCGGTCGGCACCGGCGTGGTAGCCGCGCAATGTCGCCGTCGTTGCGACCCCCATCCCGACGAGCGCCACCGCGGTGACGATCCGGAGGCGATCGTCGCCGAGGGCACCCACGAAGACGAACAGGACGCCTCCCGGTACCAACGTTTCGGCTCGCGCGTCGGCACGGAACGCGAAGACATCGGCGAGCAGGACCGCAACGGCGAGTCCGATCGCGGCCAGCACGTTCCAGCCTCCGGCGTAGTCGACCGGAGCGACTGCGGTGCGGAACTCGCCGCGCACCGAAGTGAGCTGATCGCCGAGGGCCGTCCAGGTGTTGCTCGTGGGCATGCCCCACGAGAACGTCTCGGGGTAGTACAGCGCAAGCACGACCCAGGCGAGCGCCAGAGCGAGTGCCGGCACGGCGATCCAGGCCGTCAGCCGCAGTCGTCGAAGCAGCAGCCCAAGGCCGTGCCCTGCGACGACGATGACCGCCATGTCGCCGAGGAACGGCCAGCCACTGAACACGCGCGCATAGCCGACGGCGACGACCATGGAGAAGGCGGCCACCATGAGACTGGCCAGCACGTCGTTGCTCAGGCTCGGGTGGATCGATCCCGATCTCATGGCTGCACCGTCGTGGGCGCTTGGACATGCGTCGGCTGGCCCACGAGTGCCTGCCAGGCAGCGACGAACTCGTCGTCGGATCCGGCCGACACGTTCAGGCGGGTTCCGTCGGATGAGTCGTTGGTTGCGACCAGAACCCGTGTGATCGTCGGGTCGGCGATCGCCGATGTCGTGCGCCAGGACGCGGCGTGCCGTGACCCGGTGACCACGACGAGGAGCACGAGCCCGTCGGCCATGTCGTTGTCGACGGCGACGATCGGTTGATCGCTCGGCTCGATACGGGCGAGCACCCGCTGCGTGGTCTGCACGACTTCGGGGCCGCGCAGGTCGATGCCGCCCGCGGTGACGAACCGTGTCCCGAGGCCCGCACGCATGGCACTCGACACCAGGCTCGCTGCGGCAGTCACGCCGTGCTCGAAGTTGGCGCTGCTTCCGTGTGCGCTCGGCGAGGGGTCGAACACGATGGTGCAGCGATGGAGTCCCTCCACCGTGAACTCCTTGACCATGAGGTCGTCGGAGCGCGCCGAGGCGCGCCAGTGGATGCTGCGCAGCTCGTCACCGGCGGCGTACTCACGCAGGCCGTGGAAGTCGCCCGGGCCCAGCCGACGCGACGATTCGAGCAGTGCCCGTCCGAGGCGGCCACGGCCCAATTCGGGCATGTCGACGAGCAGGGTCCGTGGCGCAACCACGATCTCGCTGCTCCCGGCGATCACCGTGGTCGATCGGGCGATGCCGAGCACGTCGTTCACGATCAGTCTGAGCGGACCCAACCCGACCACGCCACGCGTCGTCGTCGGTACCCGGTAGCCGGACGACGACACCGAACCTGCTCGCTGTGCAGCGACCGGGAGTCGAGCGACGTGGTCCTCGGTCATCGTGCGCACGACCGGTTCCTCCAGCACGAACGGCGGCGTGGCGAGTCGACCCGTGTGAGCGAGGCGGATGTCGACGTGACCGGTGTCGCCCGCGACCAGGATCGTCGGGTGGATCCAACGGTGAGCGTCGATCCTGGGGCGGCGTATCCAGACGTAGGCGACTGCGACTGCGGCGGCGGCGAGGAACCCGGTGCCGATCACGTACAACTCGATGATGCCGAACACGCGCCCGATCGTGATCGCCACCAGTGAGGCGCCGACCACGGCAACGCCCTGGCGGGTCAGGGCGAGCCGGGCCATTGGTTCATCAGCTCAACGAGGGACTGGCACGGTGACGGCATCGAAGACCTCACTGATCGCATCGTCGGGCGACAGCTGTGAGCCGTGTTCGGCGCGCACGACGACGCGGTGGCTGAGCGTGGCGTGGCCGACCGCCTTGACGTCGTCGGGGATTGCGTAGTTGCGGCCGTTCGCAGCAGCGTGGGCCCGCGCGGCCGCGGCGAGCTGCAACGTCGCCCGTGGCGACAGTCCGAGTTCGATGCCGGGGTGGCGACGACTCGTGGCGGCCAGATCGACCAGGTACGACTTCAACGCCGTGGCGACGTGAACGCCGCGAACCGCGGCGATCATCGCTCGGATCTCCTCGATCGAGACAACCGGTTCGATCGCCTGGACGGCGATCGCGCCGCCGTGGAGGTCGAGCATCTGCATCTCGGCATCGCGGGCGGGATAGCCGATCGAGATCCGCAGCAGGAAGCGATCGAGCTGGCTCTCCGGCAGCCGGTACGTGCCGCCCTGATCGACCGGGTTCTGTGTCGCGATCACCATGAACGGCGCGTCGAGCTGGCGGCTTCTTCCGTCAGCGGTGATCTGACGTTCTTCCATCGCTTCGAGCAGTGCCGACTGCGTCTTCGGTGACGCTCGGTTGATCTCGTCGGCGAGCACGATGTTGGCGAACAGCGGCCCCGGTTCGAACACGAACGTCTCGGTCGATCGCTGGTAGATGCTCACGCCGACGAGGTCGGTGGGCAGGAGGTCCGGCGTGAACTGGATGCGCTTCCAGCTGCAGTCGATCGAGGCAGCGAGCGCCTTGGCCAACGACGTCTTGCCGACGCCGGGCACATCCTCGATCAGCAGGTGTCCCTCGGCCAACAGACACATCACCGCAAGTTCGATGGTGTCGCGTTTGCCGTGCAGGACCTGCGCGACGTTGGAGGTGATCGCATCGAAGAGGTCGGCGAACCCGCGCATTGCCGCGTTGTCGGGGGTTGCCGGCGTCGTAGGGGCGGTGGATGCCGCCCTCGATCGGGCGTCGTCCGCGATATCGGTCGTCACCGCCCGAAGGGTAGACGGGAGATCGACCGAGCGACAGTCGGGGTAGCTTCGCCCATCATGGGTCATGTCGAGTCAACGGTGCTGGCGGTCGTGGTCGACCCGGGTCGACTGGCGGCGGGCATCGTCGACCAGCGCGGCGAGGTGCTCGTGCGTGACCGCATCGGCACCCCGACACGCGAGGTGTGGCGGGCGCTCGAGCAACTCGTGCGGCGGGTGTTGGCCGCACGGCCCGACGAGGTCGCAGCGCCGTCGGCCGTGGCGGTCAGTTGCGCCGGCCCGATCGACGAACCTGCCGGCTCGGTGTCGCCCGAAGCGCTGCCCGCCTGGTCGGGGTTCCCGTTGCGTCGTCATGTCGAGGAGCTCACGGGACTCCCGGTCGTGCTCGACACGCTCGCAGGCGCTGTGGCCGAGGGGGAACTCCGCTACGGCGACACCTTGACCACGACGAGCTTCTTCACGTTGGTGCTGGATCGAACGATCGAATCGGCATGCGTCATCGATGGCGTCCGTCTCCGCGGTGCCCACGGCAATGCCGGCTCGATCGCTCATGTCACCGTCGATCCGAGCGGACCCGTGTGCTCGTGCGGCGCCACCGGCTGTCTCGCTGCCTTCGCATCGGCGTCCGCCCTCGAAGCGGAGATGAACCGTCCGTTGCGACGCGCGACCCCGTCGATCGTCGAACGCACCGGGATCATGGTCGGTCGGGCGATCGCGTCCTCGGCGGCGGCGTTCGACGTGTCGACGTTCGTGCTGTCCGGTGTGGTCGTCGACACGTTCGGTGACGTCATGCTCGACACGATGCGACGAGAGATCGCCGCCCGCTTGCGGCTGCCCCACCTTGCCGGCCTGCAGGTCGTCGAGCCCTCGGGGTTCGTGCAGCCGCTCGTGGGGGCCGCAGCACTCGTTGGCTCCGCTGGTTCGAGTTGAGCCCGACGAGTAGCCTCGCAGCCATGGATCCCACCTACTCCCCAGAGGCCGAGGCGTACCGCGAGAAGGTGCAGGCGTTTCTCGCCGAGAAGCTGCCGTCGAACTGGACCGGTCTGGGCGCCCTGCAGGGCGACGCCATCGTCGAGTTCGTGACCGAGTGGCGCAAGACGCTCTACGAAGCGAACTACCTCGCTCCGGGTTGGCCCGCCGAGTATGGCGGGGCCGGTCTCAGCGCGACCGAGCAGGTCATCCTCGCCGAGGAGTTCGCCCGTGCGGGCGTCCCCACGGGCGGGCCGAACGATCCGTTCAGCATCCAGATGCTCGGCAACACGTTGCTGATGTGGGGGACCGAGGAGCAGAAGTCGCACTACATCCCGCGCCTGCTGTCCGGTGAGGACACGTGGTGCCAGGGCTACTCCGAGCCGAACGCAGGCTCCGACCTGGGCAATGTCGGTCTCAAGGCCGAACTCGACGGCGACGAATGGGTGCTCAACGGACAGAAGATCTGGACCTCCGCCGGACACCTCGCCGACCACATCTTCACGCTGGCTCGCACCGATCCCGACTCCCCCAAGCACAAGGGCATCTCGTTCCTGCTCGTCCCGATGGACCAGCCAGGCATCGAAGTACGCCCGATCAAGATGATCTCGGGCGAGAGCGAGTTCAACGAGGTGTTCTACACCGACGCCCGCTGCCCGAAGGAGAACGTCGTCGGCGGCGTCAACAACGGTTGGGCTGTCGCCATGTCCCTGCTCGGTTTCGAACGCGGCGAGGCGGCTGCAACCGGGCCGATCCGATACCAGATCGAACTCGACCGCCTCGTCGCGATGGCCCGCGAGCGTGGCCTCACCGACGATCCGATCATCCGCCAACGTCTCGCATGGTGCCATTCGAAGGTGCAGATCATGCGCTTCCTCGGCCAGCGCACGCTCACCCAGTTCCTCGCCGGCCACCACCCTGGGCCCGACGGCGCGATCTCGAAGTTGTACTGGAGCGAGTACCACCGCGTGGTCACCGAACTCGCCGTCGACATCCTCGGT
Source organism: Ilumatobacteraceae bacterium (assembly GCA_963828415.1). GTDB lineage: Bacteria > Actinomycetota > Acidimicrobiia > Acidimicrobiales > Ilumatobacteraceae > Sva-07. The sequence continues at coordinate 733,471 of CAWHEI010000001.1, read as the reverse complement.
GCCGACGCGCTCTACATCGAGGGGCGCCCGCCGTCGTCGTCGTTCCAGACCGATGACCCGGGTGCCGCCAACAGCTCGGGGTCGTGGGTCAACACGTTCCTGAACGCTCGCGCCGGCACGATCTACGCCGGGTCGTCGCAGATCCAGCGCAACATCATCGGCGAGATGATTCTCCAGCTCCCGAAGGAACCCAAGCCGGCCTGACGTGTTGGGCTTCGGGAAGCCTCAGGAGGTGGCGGCCGTTGCGGCGATCGTGGTGCGACATCCGTCGGTGTGGCTGACGGCACTCCAGCAGTGGGTCCGACTGGTACCGGCTCGCTGGTGGGCGCGCCGACCGTTCCTGCCTCTGCCCTCGCGTCAGTATCTCGAATTCCGGCTGGTCACCCAATACGGTGACATCTCGCATCGCCCGGAGCCCGAAGATGTGCTGAACTACCTGCGATGGTGCCGCGACTGGCAGCGACTCGACGCCTGAGCGGCGTACCGACGGGGGAGACGTCGTGCTGAGCGCGCTCGTCTTGAACGCCAGCTTCGAACCGCTCAGCATCGTGTCCAGCGAGCGTGCCACCTGTCTGGTGATCGCCCAGAAGGCCGACGTGCTCGAGGACGACGGCCGCGTGATGCACTCCGAGCGACTGAGCGTGCCGTGTCCATCGGTGATTCGCCTGCGCTACATGGTCAAGGTTCCCTACGTGCGCCGCGCCGCGCTGTCGCGACGGGCGATCTTCGCCCGCGACGACTATCGCTGCCAGTACTGCGGCGAACGTGCGGACTCCATCGACCACGTCGTGCCGCGATCGAAGGGCGGGCCGCACAGCTGGGAGAACGTGGCGGCCGCGTGTCGGCCCTGCAACCTGGGCAAGCGCGATCGCACGCCTGATGAAGCCGGGATGCGTCTTGCCCGTCCGTGCCGCGCGCCGAGGGCGACGGCATGGGTCGTCGTGTCGGTCAGCGGAGTGCCCGAGACGTGGCGCCCGTATCTGCCGCTCGCCTCGTGACACTGGCCGATCCCTGTCGCCTGGTCCGGTCGCGGTCGACGGCGGCGGAGTTTCATGCGAGGACCGTGCCGGAGCCGGCGCATCGGGAGATCTGGCAACACGACATCGCCGGGACGGCGCTCGTGCTCGGATCGACGCAGAAGGAGTCGGTGGTCGACGTCGATGCGTGCCGACGGGCCGGAGTCGACGTGGTCCGGAGGCGAAGTGGCGGGGGAGCGGTGCTGCTCGTGCCCGGTGAGGTCACGTGGATCGACGTGATCGTGCCGGCAGGGACGTCCGGGTGGTCCGACGACGTGCATGGACCAATGGTGTGGCTGGGCCGCCATCTCATGTCGGCGATCGCTGCGGCGACGGGGATCGACGGCTTGAGTGTCCACGACGGAGCGATGGTCACCACGGCGTGGTCGAAGCTCGTCTGCTTCGACGGTGTGGGTGCCGGCGAGGTGCTCGTCGGCGGACGCAAACTCGTCGGCATGAGCCAGCGCCGGACGCGTCATTTCGCTCGCCTGCAGTGCTGCTGGTATTCGTCGTACGACCCGTCGCGGTTGGTCGAACTGCTCGATCCGTCGGCGCGACCGGCCCCGGCGGAGCTGGCGTCGACTGCCACGGTGCCCGCATCCGCCTCCGACGCCATCGTCGCGATCCTCGCCGACACCCTCGCCTGATCCCGTTGCGATGAGTGAGACCGCCGTATGCGGTCGCTTCGCTCATCGTTGGGTCGGTTCGGTGGTTGCGATGAGCAAAACCGCCGTATGTGGTCGGTTCGCTCATCGTTGGGCGCCCGGTCGGAAGGTGTGGGGGAAGGTGCTGGAAAGGGTGTGGGAGAAGGGTGTGGGGGAAGGTGCTGGGAAGGGTGTGGGAAGGGTGTGGGAGAAGGGTGTGGGAGAAGGGTGTGGGGGAGCAGTTGGGGAGGTTTGGGGCGAAAAATGGGGAGGGATGGTTGACAGTGGGGGTAAATGGGGGAAGAATGGGGATCGCTGGGGAGGACTCCCGCGTTCCCGGCACGGCAGGTTCGCCGCGGGGGTGGAAAGCATGAGGAACGCGGCGCGTGTTTGTCGGGGTCTACGAGCGTCAGCTCGACGAACGGGGGCGAGTGGCTCTGCCCTCGTCGTACCGGGGTGAACTCGGCGACCACTGCTACCTCTTCTTCGGCGACGACGGCTGCGTCAGTGTTCGCAGCGTCGACACGTTCGAGTCCGAAGCGGCCGAGATGGTCGCCAAGGCCAAGCGGGGCGAGGTGTCCCGAAACCGTCTGCGGGCCTTCGCCTCGTCCGCCAGTCAGGCGACGATCGACAAGCAGGGACGCGTCACGCTCGACGCCCGCCTCCGCGAGCATGCAGGTCTCGAGCCACAGGCCGCCGTCGTCGTGCTCGGCAACATCGACCAGATCGAACTCTGGGACCCCGAAGCGCATCGTCGCAACGAGATGGCAGGCCAGCACGAGATCGCCGGTGGAGAGCGATGAGCAACAGCGAGGCGTCCGACTTCACTCACGCGCCGGTCATGGTCGACGAGATCACGGCGATCTTCTCGACGGTGCCGTCGGGCACCGTCGTGGACGCCACGCTCGGCGGAGGTGGCCACACCGCGGCACTGCTCGATTCGCGTGACGATCTCGACGTGCTCGGCATCGATCAGGATGTCGACGCACTCGAAGCTGCGTCGGCGCGCCTGTCGGAATACGGCCACCGTGTCCGAACCAGCCGGCGCCGGTTCGACGAGTTCGCCGAAGCGCTCGCCGACCACGATGTCGACCAGATCAGCGGTGCGTTGTTCGACCTCGGCGTGTCGTCGCCGCAACTCGATCGCGGCGACCGCGGGTTCTCGTACCGCCACGACGGTCCGCTCGACATGCGGATGGACGCCGATCAGTCGTGGTCGGCCGACGATGTCGTCAACGGGTACTCCGAGTCCGATCTGGCACGCATCATCAAGCGTTACGGCGATGAGCGCTTCGCGTCGCGCATCGCCCGTGCGATCTGCGCCGCCCGACCGATCCAGACGACCACCGAATTGGCCGCGGTCGTCACGACGGCGATTCCAGCAGCCGCTCGTCGTACCGGAGGTCATCCGGCCAAGCGGACGTTCCAGGCGATCCGCATCGAGGTCAATGACGAACTCGGGGTCTTGCCCGATGCACTCGACCAGGCGGTGCAGGCGACACGCCCGGGCGGGCGCATCGCCGTGTTGTCCTACCACTCGGGCGAAGACCGCATCGTGAAGGATCGTTTCGCCGTCGCTGCCGGTGCCTGCGACTGCCCGGATGACCTGCCGTGCGTGTGCGGTGCGATTCAGACCGTACGGATCGTGCGCGGAGTGCCCAAGCGGGCGAGCGACGACGAGCGGCAACGAAACCGGCGTGCGGCCTCGGCGCGGCTGCGCGTGGTGGAACGAGTCGAGGCGACGAGGAAGAGCGACGGACAACCGGTGGAGGATCGATGATCGCACTCCCATTGCTTCGCGACAGCGAAGCGCGCCGTTCCCAGGCGACGTCGAAGCCGTCGCTGACCGTCGTGCCGCGCCGTCGTCGATGGCCGGCGGTGTTCGCCGGGCTCGCCTGGTCGCTGGTCTTCATCGGTCTGCTCGGTGCGGCCGTGTTCCACACACAACTCGCCGAGCGTCAACTCCGCCTCGACCGGCTCGACCGTCAGGTCAGCGTGGAACGCGAGCGATTCGACGAGTTGCGCTACGAACGCGCCGAGCTGCGTTCGCCCGTGCGTCTCGCTGCTGCGGCATCCGAACTCGGAATGCGTCGCGGGCGAGCCAGCACCTTCGTGACGGTCACGCCCGAAGCGGTCGCCCGCCAACTCGCGGCGGCAGGCCCCATCGGCGACAACGCCGTGCGGATCGTGATCCACACCGACCCGCTCGATCAGTTCCGTGCGGTCAAGAGTGTCACCGAGGCTGCTCCGTGAAGCCACTCACCCGATCACACGGTGTGACCCCAGGGAGCCGCAGCCATTCGACGGCCACCTCACGAACGCGCTCGACGAGCACCGCACCACGCCCTCGGGAGACGAGCGGTCGTCGTGGTGCGCCGGCCCAGCGGACAGCGCCGGCACCCACGCGGGCGAAGGCGCACGCGACGTCGCCGCAGCGACCGCGTCGGGCGCCGGCCGAACCGCCGCCCAGGGCTCGTGCGAAAGTCCGTACGACACCGCCGCGGCGCGTCGTGTCGAGGTTCCGCGTCGGCTCGCCACGCCGGCGGCTGATCCTCGCCCTCGTGGTGATCGGTGCCGTCCTGCTCGGATTGATCGGCCGCGTCGCCTACCTGCAGACCACCGAGGCCGAGAGCCTGCGGTCGGCCGCTGCCGACCAGTGGACCCGCTCGGTCACCATTCCCGCGCAGCGGGGGACGGTCTTCGATCGTCATGGGGCCGAACTGGCGATGTCGGTGCCTGCGGTCACGGTGTCGATCAACCCCAAGCTGATCGACAACGGACCGGCCACCGTCCAGGTCCTCGACGATCTCCTCGAACTGCCCGACGAGAAGGTGGCGGAACTCGTCGCCGAGATCGCGGCGAAGGACCGCGGTTTCGTGTTCGTGCAACGGCAGGCCGACGCCGACATCGGCGACGAGATCGCCGCCATGAAACTCCCTGGGGTGAACGTCGATCGCGAGAGCCGTCGTGAGATGCCAGGAGGCGACACGGGGCGCAGCGTGATCGGACGAACCAACATCGACGGCATCGGCATCTCGGGGCTCGAGATCCAGTACGACGACCTCCTGACGGGCACCGGTGGGGAGATGCGCCGGGAAGTCGCTCCTGGGGGACGTTCGATTCCGGGTTCGGAAACCGTGACCGCGCAACCGGTGGCAGGCGACGACCTCGTGTTGACGCTCGACCGTTCGGTTCAGTATTCCACCGAACAGGTGCTCCTCGAGCAGGTCGCGGCCATCGGCGCGAAGGGCGCCACAGCAATCGCCATGGAGACCGACACCGGCGAGATCTACTCGATGGCATCGGTTCGCCGTGACGACGAGACCGGCGCCTATGAGGTGACCTCAGGCAACTTCGCGGCGGTCGACGCCTACGAGCCGGGCTCGGTGGCGAAGGTGATCACGATCGCCAGCTCGCTCAGCGAGGGCCTGGTCACCCCCGAGACGTCGTACGTCGTGCCGTGGCGCAAGCAGTACTACGACGATCTCCTCAAGGATTCCCACGAGCACCCTGATGAGGTGATGTCGGTCGCTCAGATCCTCACCGAGTCGTCGAACATCGGCACGATCTTCGTCCAGCAGGAGATGGGCCGCGAGCGTCATCGCGAGTACATGGCGGCGTTCGGGCTCGGTTCGAAGACGGCGCTCGACTTCCCCGGTGAATCGCCTGGGATCCTCAAGCAGCCCGAGGATCTGTGGGGCTCCGAGCGCGTCACGGTCGCCTACGGTCAGGGCGTGTCCAGCACGTCGTTGCAGCTCGTCGCCGCGATCAACACGATCGCCAATCGGGGGACCTACGTCGCCCCGAAACTGGTGAAGGCGACAGTCGGTCCCGACGGCAGCGTCGTCGAGACCGAGCCATCGGAGTCGCGCCAGGTCGTCACAGAACTGGCGGCGATGCAGACGACCGAGATGATGCGCAACGTCGTGTGCTCCGGCACCGCCACACGAGCGCAGGTCGATGGACTGTCGGTCGCCGGCAAGACGGGCACCGCGTTCAAGGCGGCCGACAACGGAACGTACTTCGACGAGGATGGCAACCGCATCTACTACGCCAGCTTCGTCGGCTTCTTCCCCGCCGAGAATCCTCAGGTCACCGTGCTGGTCTCCGTCGACGAACCTCCAGCGGGCACGAACGACCGATTCGGCGGGACCGCCGCCGCACCCGTGTTCGCCGAACTGGCCCCGACGCTCATCCACGAACTCGGCATCGTGCCAACGCCAGGCGCGACCGGCTGTCAGGCGCCGTGACTTCATCGATGCCGTCGACGTCCGACCTCACCGGCCTGCGCGAGCTGCGAGCGATCGTCGACCAGGGAACGCCGATCCGGTCCGTCGTCCACGATTCGCGCCAGATCGTGCCCGGGTCCTTGTACGCCTGTCTTCGCGGTGATCACCACGACGGCCATGCGTTCGCTGCCGATGCCGTGGCCGCCGGGGCCACGGCACTGCTCGTCGATCATCCGCTCGACCACGTCGACGTGCCCCAGATCGTCGTCGACGACACCCGTCTCCGGCTCGGACCGATCGCAGCCGAGGTGGCTGGTCACCCGAGTCGGTCACTTGCCACCGTGGGTGTCACCGGCACGAACGGCAAGACGACGACCGCGGCGCTGCTGGCGTCGATCTTCGACGGAGCGGGCATGCCCTGTGGTGTCATCGGCACGCTCCACGGCCCACGTACCACGCCCGAGGCGCCCGAGTTGCAGGCCGTGCTGCGCGAGTTCGTCGATGCGGGCAAGTCCGCAGCGGTGCTCGAGGTGTCGTCGCATGCGCTGGCCATGCACCGGGCCGACGGAACCGAGTTCGACGCCGTCGTGTTCACCAACCTCGGCCACGATCATCTCGACCTCCACGGCTCGCAGGAGGAGTACTTCCGGGCCAAGGCGCGGCTCTTCTCGCCCGAGTTCGCCGACCTCGGCGTGGTCAACATCGACGACCCCTACGGGCGCCTGATCGCCGACGCGTCAGCGAGCGACGTCATCGGGCGGGAGTTCCGCATCGTTGGCTACAGCACCAACGACGTGTCCGAGGTGGAAGTGACCGCGGCCGGGCATCGCTATGTCTGGCGCGGCCGACGAGTCGAGGTGCCGATGGGCGGCGACTTCAACGTGTCGAACTCGCTGGCCGCGCTGACGACCGCCGTCGAGCTCGGCATCGACGTCGACATCGCCATCGGGGCAGTGTCGAGCCTGCCCGCCGTGCCGGGCCGTTTCGAGATCGTCGACACCGACGAGAGCCGCCGACGCGGTGTGACGATCGTCGTCGACTACGCGCACACGCCCGACGGTCTCGAGCGGTTGCTCGAATCGGCCCGGCGTGTCGCAGGAAGCACGGGTTCGCTGACGGTCGTCTTCGGCTGCGGCGGCAATCGGGATCGCGCCAAGCGGCCGACGATGGGTGCAGTGGCGAGTCGGCATGCGGATCGTGTCGTGGTGACGTCCGACAACCCGCGAAGTGAGGGACCGTCGACGATCATCGACGAGATCGTGAAGGGGATCGACGCCGATTCCTTGTCGACGGTCGTGACCGACGTCGACCGTCGCGCAGCGATCTGTGGGGCCATTGCCTCGGCCGGGCCGGGCGACGTCGTGGTCATTGCCGGCAAGGGCCATGAGACGACGCAGGAATTCGACGACCACACCATCGAATTCGACGATCGGGCCGTTGCCCGCGAGTGTCTGGAGGCACGTTCGTGATCGCCATCATCCTGGCGGGAGCGAGCTCGATGCTCGTGTCGCTGTTCGGCACCCGGTATCTGATCGTGTTCTTCCGTCAGCGTGGCCAGGGCCAGCCGATCCTCGGCAAGGAGGACCACGGGCCGGATCACCACATGCCGAAGCAGGGCACCCCGACCATGGGTGGCATCGCCATCGTCGGCGCGGCGATGGTCGGTTGGCTGATCGCACACCTTCGACGGGGACTTGCCTTCTCCGACCAGACGATGATCGTCTGGGTCGGCGTGCTCTTCATGGCGCTGATGGGATTCCTCGACGACTTCATCAAGGTACGCAAGCATCACAACCGCGGCATCTTCTGGAAGCAGAAGAACTACATCACCATGTTGGCCAGCGTGGGCATGGCGTGGTGGCTCGTCGTGGGCACCGGCATCTCCGAGACCATCAACCTCACGAGGGGAGTGGTCGGGCTCGAAGTGCCGACCGCGGTGTGGGTCGTGTGGGCCGGCATGATCATCTGGGCGACGACGAATGCGGTCAACGTGACCGACGGGCTCGACGGGCTCGCATCCGGATCGGCGCTCATGGGGTTCGGCGCCTTCACGGTCATCGCCTACTGGGCGTTCCGTAATCCGGACATCTACCCGACCGTGGTCAATCCGCTCGACATGGGCGTTTTCGCCGCCGCGTTCGCCGGCGGATGTCTCGGGTTCCTGTGGTGGAATGCGGCCCCGGCGCGCATTTTCATGGGCGACGTCGGAGCACTTGCCATCGGTGCAGCGCTTGCGTTCTGCGCGCTCACCCTCAACACGACGCTGCTGATCGTTCTGATCTGCGGGATCAACGTGATGGAGGCCGGATCGGTCGCCATCCAGATGGGCGTGTTCAAGGCCTCGGGCCGCAAGAAGCGCCTGTTCCGCATGTCACCGATCCACCACCACTTCGAGCTGATCGGCTGGCCGGAGACCACCGTGATCATCCGCTTCTGGCTGATCTCGGCGATCTGCGTGGCCTCGGCGCTCGCGATCTTCATCGCCGACTTCACCGCACAGGTCCAGCCGTGACCCGAGCGCTCGTCTACGGACTCGCCATCGCCGGTGAATCGACCGTCCGGGCACTCCTGCGCCACGGCTACGACGTCGTCGTGGCAGACGACACCGTCGATGCGCGACGACGCGAACTGGCAAGCGAACTCGGCGTGGACCTGCTCGACCGGCCGGGCGCCGACGTGCTCACCGACCTGATCGCCTCCTGCGACCTCGTCAGCCCGGCGCCAGGCGTCCCGGAAACGCACGCCGTGATCGCCGTCGCCGACGCCGTCGGAGTCGAAGTGGTGTCGGAGATCGAACTGGCCTACCGGTGGGAACAGGACCGCACCGGCGGACCGCGACCGATGCTCGCGATCACCGGAACCGACGGCAAGACGACCACGACGCTGCTCGCCGTCGAGATGCTACGTGCAGCGGGGCTGCGCACGATCGACGCCGGAAACACCTCGACGCCACTGGTCGATGCGATCGAAATGGACCTCGACGCCTTCGTCGTCGAGTGCACCAGCTTCCGTCTCGCCTGGACGCCGACGTTCCGCGCCGAGGGTGCCGCGTGGCTGAACCTGGCGCCGGATCACCTCAACTGGCACCGCTCGATGGACAGCTACGAAGCCGCCAAGGCCCAACTGTGGGCCAATCAGCGTCCGCACGATGTCGCGGTCGGCTTCATCGACGACTCCGTGGTCATGCGTCGGCTCCAGGCCGCCCCGGCCCGATCGGTGACCTTCGGTGCCGCCGGTGCCGACTACTGCGTCGCCGACGGCCACCTCGTCGGACCGGCTGGCGTCATTGCCGACATCTCGGCCATGAAGCGGAGTCTTCCGCACGATCTGACCAATGCGTTGGCCGCTTCGGCACTCGTGCTCGAGACAGGGCTCGGTGACGTTCAGGCGATCTCCTCGGCGTTGGGGTCGTTCACCGGCCCGGCGCACCGGCTCGAACACCTCGGCACGTGGAACGGCGTGGCGTGGTACAACGATTCGAAGGCGACCACGCCGCACGCCGCCGCAGCAGCCGTGCGTTCCTTCGATCGACTGGTGTTGATCGCGGGCGGGTACGACAAGGGCGTCGACCTGACGTCCATGGCCGCTGACGTGGGCGGTGTCGATGCGGTGATCGCGCTGGGCGACACGGCGCAGAGCATCGCCGCGGCATTCGCCGCGGTGCCCGTCGTCGAGGTCGTGTCCGACCTCGCCGAGGCCGTCGAGCGGGCCGACCGCCTCGCAGCGCCAGGCGCCACCGTGCTGCTCTCACCCGGCTGCGCGAGCTTCGACCAGTACTCGGGCTTCGAAGCCCGCGGCGACCACTTCCGCTCCTTGGTGCTCGACCTGTTCGGCGAGAGCACCGCGTCCACCACTGCGTCCACCAGCGGCTCGAACCGAGAGGGGTCCACATGACCAGCACGATCAGCGTCGGCGACCGACGACAGGCAACGCTCGACCGCCTGCACGGAGGTGCCAAAGCGCCGACCCGCGAGCCCAAGCCCAGACGGCGCGCCGCGTCGCAGCGCGCCCGCCTCGCTCCCGAGGTGCTCGGGCCGCCGACGGGAACCTTCTATGCCATCGCCGGTGTGGTGTCGGTGCTGGTCATGCTCGGCCTCGTCATGGTGCTGTCGGCGTCGGCGGTCACCGAGGCGAACCTCGGCCATTCGCCGTACCGGGTCTTCGCCAAACAGGCGATGTGGGCCGGACTCGGACTGATTGCACTGGTTGCCATGGTCAAGATCTCCTATCGGCGCTGGCAGCGCCTCGTCATCCCGATCACCGTGCTGGCCGTCGCCGGCATGGCGGCGCCGTTCGCCCCCGGAGTCGGCTCCACCGTCAACGGGGCACGTTCGTGGATTCGCCTCGGTCCGCTGAGCGTGCAGCCGTCGGAGTTCCTCAAGATCGCCGTCGTGATCCTGGCCGCCGACCTCCTGACGCGCCGCCGCGACGACCTGGCCGATCGCACGGCGACGCTGTTCCCGCTCGGGGCGATCGCTGCCGTCGGGGCTGGGCTGTGTCTGATGCAAGGTGACCTCGGTGCCGCTGTCGTGCTCGGGGCGATCGTGTTCAGCGTCGCCTGGGTCGCCGGCGTACCAGTGACACCGCTGGCCGGAATGGCGGCGGGCGCCGTCGGTGCTGCGCTGCTGTTCGTCGTGTCGAGTCCGCGCCGACTCGATCGCTTCACGGCGTTCATGAACATCGCCGAGGAGAAGGATCACCTGGCATATCAGACCTATCAGGGGTACCTGAGCATGGCGTCAGGCGGCATCTCGGGGTCCGGGATCGGCGGCAGCAACGCCAAGCTCGGCTATCTCCCGTATGCCCACAGCGACTTCATCTTCGCGGTGATCGCCGACGAGCTCGGCCTGATCGGAACGGTGGCGGTGATCGGCGGCTTCGTGATGCTGGTCGCCCTCGGCATCCAGACCGCCATCGCCGCGCCCGATCGTTTCGGCATGCTGCTCGCCGGCGGCATCGCCGCCTGGTTCGGCGTCCAGGCGATCGTCAACATCGGTGGCGTCGTGGGGTTCATGCCGGTGACAGGGCTGACCTTGCCGTTCTTCTCCGCCGGCGGAAGTTCGCTCTTCGTCAGCATGACTGCCGCGGGTCTCCTGTTGAGCGTGGCGCGGCGCATCAACGCCCGATGACCGAGCCGGTGTTCGCCGTGGTCACCGGTGGAGGCACCTCCGGGCACGTGGTGCCGGCGCTCGCCGTGGCCGATGCGCTGGTCGCGGCCGGCCACGATGCCGACACCATTCGCTACGTCGGTGCCCAACGGGGCATCGAGACGCGCTTGTTGCCGGAGACGCCGTATGCCCACGAGTTCCTCGACGTTGTTGGCGCACAGCGACGACTGACCCGGGAGAACCTGGGGTTCGTGCCCAAGATGGTGCGCGGTACGCGAGCCGCGATCCGGTTGTTGCGCCACTGGCAGCCACGGGTCGTCGTGTCGGTTGGTGGCTACGCGAGCATGCCGTCGGTGTTCGCCGCGCGACGGCTGCGCATCCCGGTGGTCGTGGTGTCGTACGACCGCACGCCCGGACGTGCGAGCCGATTGTCGGCCCGCTCGGCGGCAGCCTGTGCCGTTGCCTTCGAGCATTCGCCCTTGCCGCGCGCCGAGATGACCGGCGCGCCCGTGCGCCAGGCGATTCTCGACGTCGACCGGTCGTCCGATTCCCGACGTCTGGCTGCGCGCGAGTCGCTCGGGATCGATCCGGAGCGGTTCATGGTCGCCGTGATGGGTGGATCGCTGGGCTCCGGGGTCCTGAATGACGCCATCGCCACCTACGTCGCCACGCACTCCGACGACGAGCACCTCGCGGTGCGCCAGATCGCCGGCGAACGGTTCGCCGGCAGCATCGTGCACGTCGACGGCGCGGTGCTCCACCAGGTGATCGGCTACGAGGCCGACATGGCGGCCGTCTACGAGGCCTGCGACATCATGATCGGCCGCGGCGGTGCCAGCACCGTCCACGAAGTCGCGGTCACCGGGACGCCTGCGATTCTCGTGCCGTGGGCGGCGTCGGCCGATGATCACCAGACCGACAACGTGCGGTGGTTGTCCGAGGTCGACGGAGCAATCCTGCTGCGCGAACCCGAACTCGACCGACTCGCCGACACCATCGAGTCGTTGCGCACGCAGCCGGATCGACGCGATGAACTCTCGTCGTCCGCACGAGGTCGTGGCGCGATCCATCGTTCCGGCGCCTTGGCAGGTTTGATCGAACGCGTCGCAATAGCATCGTCGCCATCGTGACGTCCCCAGCGCTCGCCACCCCCACCACCCGTGCTGCCCTCGGCGCTCTGGCCGACCGGCCGGTGCCGTCGCTGCCATCTCCGCAGCCACCTCTCGACCTTGCGATCGAGCATCGACTCCACGTCGTCGGCGTCGGTGGACCGGGCATGAGTGCCGTTGCGATCGCGCTCGCCGAGATGGGGCACGTGGTCTCCGGGTCGGACTTGCGCGAACACCCCGTGCTCGATCGGGTCAGGGCGGCCGGCGTCGACGTGTACATCGGCCACGACCGAGCGCTCGTCCACGGCGTCGATGCTGTCACGGCGTCGACGGCGATCCCGGCGCGAAACATCGAACTCGACGAAGCTCGAGCGACGGGGGTCACCGTGCTCACGCGGGCCGGGATGCTCGCCTCGATCTGCGCCCGGGCGCAGTCGTTGGCGGTCGCCGGTACGCACGGAAAGACCACCACGACCTCGATGCTCATGCTGATCCTCGCTCAGGCGGGCGTGCGTCCGAGCTTCGTGGTCGGCGGCGACGTGACCGACGTCGGTACGGGTGCCCAGTGGACCCACGGCGACTGGCTGGTCGTCGAGGCCGACGAGAGCGACGGTACGCACCTCGAACTCCCGCTCTTCGGGGCCATCCTCACCAACGTCGAGGCCGACCACCTCGACCACTACGGCTCGTTCGACGGCATCGTCGCGGGATTCGACGACTTCCTCGGCCAGATCGAGGGGCCGAAGGTCATCTGCGGAGACGACCCGATCGGCGTCGAGCTCGCACGCCGCCACGGCGGCGCGACGTACGGGCTCGGCAGCGACTGCGACGTCCGTGCGGTCGACGTACGTGCCACCTCCGGGTCGTTCCGGTTCGAGCTCACGCGCCGGCTCGACGACGGGAGCACCGAGGCCCTCGGCGAGATCGCGCTGCCCTTGCGCGGCATTCACAACGTCGTCAACGCAACCGGCGCCGCGGCGATGGCGCTGAGCGTCGGAGTCTCGTTCGACGATGTCGCGGCGGCACTCGCACGCTTCGGTGGCGTCGCCCGCCGATTCGACGTTCGTGGCGCCGACCGCGGGGCGACGTTCGTCGACGACTACGCCCACCTGCCGTCCGAGATCGATGCGGTGATCCGTGCCGCCCGAGACAGCGGCGATTCGTGGCAACGCATCGTTGCGGTGTTCCAACCGAACCGGTATCACCGCATCCAGGAGATGTGGCAGGAGTACGGCCTCGCATTCACCGCCGCTGACCTCGTGGTCCTGACCGACATCTACGCGTCCGGCACGGTCCCCATCCCCGGCGTCACCGGCAAGTTGATCGTGAACGCCGTGACCGAAGCCGACCCTGCTCGCCGCGTGATGTGGCTGCCACGTCGCGAGGACCTCGTTGCCTTCCTCGCGGGCGAGCTCCGCGACGGTGACGTCTGCATCTCGATGGGATGCGGCGACATCGCGACGCTCCCATCAGAGGTTCTCGATGTCCGTCGACGCTGACGCCGTCGAGGTTGCACTCGCGCACCTGGCCGACCTCGGCGACGCGGTGCAGTGCAACGTCGCGTTGGGGCCGATGACGACGTACCGAGTCGGCGGACCAGCAGCGATCTTCGTTCGGGTCACCGATCGGCGCCAGCTGGTCGCCGTCGCCGATGCCGCACACGCGTCGGGACTACCGGTCCTGGTCGTGGGTCGCGGCTCGAACCTGCTCGTTGCCGATGCCGGCTTCGGTGGCCTGGCGATCGGTCTCGTCGACCTCGATGCGACGATCGACATCGACCGGGGCACCGCCGTCGTGACGGCTTCGGCAGGCGTCGCGCTCCCGGTCCTCGCCCGCAAGACGGCCGCATGCGGGCTCACCGGATTCGAATGGGCCGTCGGAGTTCCCGGGTCGATCGGCGGAGCGGTTCGCATGAACGCCGGTGGCCACGGGTCGGACATGGCGGCCTCGTTGGTCGCGGCGACCGTGTTCGACCTCGGCGACGGGACCGAACGCACACTGGCGGTCGACGAGCTCGGACTCGGGTTCCGCTCGAGTGGCCTCGCGCCGCAGCAGGTGGTGTTCGACGCAACGCTGCAGTTGCAGCAGGGCGACGCCGACGAATCCGCTCGACTGATCGGGGAGATCGTGTCGTGGCGCCGTGCCAACCAGCCGGGAGGCCAGAACGCGGGTTCCGTGTTCGTGAACCCGGTACCAGGTGAGGTGAGCGCAGGGGCGCTCATCGACGCGGCTGGGCTGCGTGGGTACCGCTTGGGCACCGCAACGGTGTCGGACAAGCACGCCAACTTCATCCAGGCCGACGACGGTGGTCGCGCCGACGACGTCCTCGCGCTGATGACCGAGGTCCGGGCGTCGGTCGAGGCCACGAGTGGGTACCGGTTGCGCAGCGAGATTCGTCTGGTCGGCTTCGACGAAGGCGACGTGTTCTGACATGGCCTGGCGACGCAAGCGAGACGCCGACGACATGTCGGGCACCGAACCGCTCGACGACGATCAGGCGGTGAGCGACGAGCTGATCGCCGACGATGCCGTGCTCGACGAGCTCTCACGCGCGTTCGCTCTCGAAGGCGACGACGAGTCGAGCGCCCCGCCGTCAGCCGCGTCGTCAGCCGCGCCGTCTCGAGCGACGATCTCGATCGGCGGCGACGACGATCTCCCCGATCTGGCCTACCTCGACGACGAGCTCGAGCGTGACTCGTCGGCGTCCAAGCCGGTGTTCATCGACGACGACGGTGGCAGCGATGCCGTCTCGGCCAGTGACGCATCGACTCGCGGCATCGAGCCGCGCATCCGTCAACGACGAATCGGCGTCACGCGCTCGAAGCATCGTCGGCGCCTGTGGTGGCTGGCGCTGGGCGCACTCGTCATCGCAGTCGGAGTCGGCGTGCTCGCCGTGCTCGGTTCATCGATGTTCGCCGTCGAACAGGTGAGCGTCACCGGTGTCGTCTACACCGACCAGGCCTCCCTCGACGCCGTCATCGATGAGCTGACCGGAACGGCGGTGCTGCTGGTCGACACCGCGGATGTCGAGGCGCAGATCGAAGAGATCCCGTGGGTCGAAGACGCCCGGGTCACCACGAAGTTCCCGGATTCGGCCTCGATCGAGATCCGCGAACGAACACCGGTCGCCGCGATGATGGGTGCCGACGGCCTCGCACGGGTGATCGATGTCGACGGTCGGGTGTTGGCCCTGGTCGATGGGCAACCAGTCGCGCTCGTGTGGATCGCTGGGCCCGACACGCTCGACGTGGCCCCGGGACAGTTCGCCTCGATCGGCTACTCGTCGGCGGCATCGCTCGTCACGAAGTTGACGCCGGACATCCGCAACCGCGTCGAGTCGATGCTGGTGACGCCCGACGGGTCCGACCTCGTGCTGGTGCTCACCAGCGATCGCGGACCGGTCGAAGTGCGGTTCGGGTCGGCGCTCGGCGAGAACGCCCAGATCGAGAAACTCGTACGGCTGCAGCGAACCCTCGATGATGTCGGTGACAAGCCGGTCACGGTGATCGACGTCTCGACCTCGGAAGTCACGGTACGGTGAGCGTCCACACTTGTGGACGCCGGACCTGTCAGGATATGCCATTCATGAACCAACACATTTGGAGGACTCGCTGATGGTCGGCGCTCCGCAGAACTATCTCGCTGTGATCAAGGTCATCGGCGTCGGCGGTGGTGGCGTGAACGCCGTCAACCGCATGATCGACGCCGGGTTGAAGGGCGTCGAGTTCATCGCCGTCAACACCGACGCTCAGGCACTGCTCATGAGCGACGCCGACGTCAAGCTCGACGTCGGTCGCGACCTCACGCGCGGCCTCGGCGCCGGCAGCGACCCCGAGGTGGGCCGTTCCGCCGCTGAAGCGCACCACGACGAGATCGAAGAGATGGTGCGCGGGGCCGACATGGTGTTCATCACCGCAGGCGAGGGCGGCGGTACCGGTACCGGTGCCGCACCCGTGATCGCCGAGATCGCACGGGAGGCCGGTGCGCTCACCATCGGCGTGGTCACCCGTCCGTTCTCCTTCGAAGGACGCCGACGCGCCGTGCAGGCCGACAACGGTGTGCAGAAACTCAAGGAGAAGGTCGACACGCTGATCGTCATCCCGAACGACCGCCTGCTCACCGTTGCCAACGACAAGACCAGCGTGCTCAACGCCTTCAAGATGGCCGACGAGGTCTTGTTGCAGGGCGTGTCCGGGATCACGGGGCTGATCACCACCCCCGGCCTGATCAACACCGACTTCGCCGACGTCAAGATGGTGTTGTCGAACGCCGGCTCCGCGCTGATGGGCATCGGCCAGGCCAGTGGCGATGACCGCGCCGTGTCCGCCGCCAAGGCCGCGATCTCCAGCCCCTTGCTCGAGTCGGCCATCGACGGAGCCCGAGGCGTGCTGCTCAACATCACCGGCCCGTCGGGCATGGGGTTGTTCGAGATGAACGCCGCCGCGGAGATCATCCATGGTGTCGCCCACCAGGACGCCAACATCATCTTCGGTACGGTCATCGACGACGAGATGGGCGACGAGGTCCGTATCACCGTGATCGCCGCCGGATTCGACCGACTCGACGATGCATCCCCGCTGCGCAGCACGACGACCGACGACGGGCCGCGCACCACCTCGACGCGTATCACCGAACTCTTCGGCTCCGACGACGACGAGGATCCGTTGGCCGACGATGACGGCGACGACGACTTCGACGTTCCGTCGTTCCTGAAGTAGGCCCGGCGGAACGATCGCTCCGGGCGATGCAGGAACTGCTGCGCCGTGAGATCGACGGACGCATCGCTGTCGCGGTGGTCACCGAGTCCGGTGACGGCGACGTCCACCCCGACCTCGTCGATCCGGAGACCTTGCAGCGACGCCAACACGCAATCACCGGCACACGTTGGGTGATGCTCGACGAGGTGCACGGCACCGACGTCGTCGATGTCGACGCACTCGCCACCATGGCCTGGCCGCTCGCCGGCACGGGCGACGTGCTCGTCGCCGAGCACTCGAACGAGACGCTCGCCATCTGGGCCGCGGACTGCGCACCGTTTGCGCTGTTCGGTGCGAACGGAACATCGCGTGTCGTCGCTCACGGAGGCTGGAGAGGACTGGCCGCGGGCGTGGTCGACGTCGCCGTCGACGCGCTCGAATCCACCGACACCCACGTGGCTGCTGCGGTGCTCGGACCATGTATTCATCCGTGCTGCTACGAGTTCGCGACAGGCGACCTCGACCGGGTGGCTGACGGCGTCGGCACCGCGGCGTCGTCGGTGTCGGGGTCGACGACATGGGGCACGCTCGCCCTCGACGTTCCGGCAGCGGTCGCCGCCGGGTTGCGACGTCGGGGCATCGAACTCGATGTCGTCGGGACGTGTACGGGCTGCGACCGCCGATTTCGATCCCACCGGCGCCGCGTCGAAGCCGAACGACACGCACTCGTCGCCTGGTTCGAGGAGCCATGATCGATCCCGACGTCGTGAGCACGCGAGTTGCCGGTCTGCGCACTCGGATCAACGACGTCGAACGCTCGTGGACCCATGGTGTCCGCATCGTCGGCGTGACCAAGGGCTTCGCTTCCGAGGCCGTCGTCGCAGCGGTGGTGGCAGGTTGTGACGCAATCGGCGAGAACTACGCCCAGGAGCTGCTCGACAAGCGCTCGACCATCGTGCAACTGCGTCCCGAGGTGCACTTCATCGGGCGGCTGCAGCGCAACAAGGTACGCCTGCTGGTCGGTGTGGTGGACGTCTGGTGCAGCCTCGATCGAGCGTCGCTGATCGATGAGGTGGCGACGCGCGATCCAGGTGCCCGGGTGCTGATCCAGGTCGACACGACCGGTGACCCGGCAAAGGGCGGCTGCGACGTCGGCGATGTGCCGGCACTCGTCGCCCGGGCGACGGATCACGGGCTCCGCGTGCTCGGCCTCATGACGGTCGGCCCCACCGGGGGCGGCAGTGAGGCAGCACGGCCGGGGTTCCGCGAGGTGCGGGGGCTCGTCGACCGACTCGACCTCGAGGTGTGTTCGATGGGGATGTCGGGTGACCTCGAGGTCGCTGTTGAGGAGGGAAGCACCGAGGTGCGTGTGGGGACCGCGCTGTTCGGTGAGCGGCCACCACGATCGACGCCGAACAACTGACCGCGGAAACAGTGTCGGCCGTCCACCTCGACCGGCGCACGCTGGGCTAGCCTGCGCCCCGCAGGAGGGAATGCATGTCACTCTGGAAACGGACCATGGACTACCTGGGTCTCGGTCCCGACGATGCCTACGACGATTACGACGACTACGACGAACCCGTCGCGTCGGCGCGTCCAACTCGTGGGACACGAGACGCAGAAACGCGCCCCAACGGCTCGGGTTCGAGCCAACGCGGTTGGGAACCGGAGGAGGAGCCGACGGTGCGTACCGTGTCGGCCCGCCCGAGCTTCCCGTCACGAGATTTCGACGCGTCCCCGTCACGACGCGCCGCCAACGGGCGCTCGGATGATTCCGGCGTCCAGGTCAGGCCGAGCCAGGCTCCGCAACCCACCCTGCACAGCGTTCCGGGAGGATCCATGGAACCCCACACCGTGAGGCCGCGACGGTTCGACCAGGCGCAAGAGGTCGCGGACAAGTTCAAGGACGGCCAGCCCGTCATCATGAACCTCGAAGGCACCGAGCGCGAGGTTGCTCGACGTCTGATCGACTTCGCGAGTGGCATCTGCTACGCACTCGACGGATCGATGGAGAAGGTTGCGACGGGGGTCTACCTCCTGAAGCCGCCGGCGCCGCGTGCTGCCCGTTACGACGACTACGACGACTGACGACACAGGAGCACACCATGGAGATGAGTCCCCAACGCGTCCGGAGCGCGGAGTTCAAGACCGTCCGCAAGGGCGCCGACCCGGACGAGGTCAAGGTCTTCCTGAACGACGTCGCCGACGAGCTCGAACGCGCCCAGAACCAGTCCACGGCGATGGAAGCACGGGCCCGAGCGGCCGTCGCTCGGCTGCAAGAGGTGTCGGAAGCGGGTGCGGCCACTGCCCCCGCACCCGTCGACGCAACGGCCGACGAGGCAGAGACGATCAGCCGCACGCTGCTGCTGGCCCAGCGGACCGCCGACACCACGGTTGCCGAGGCGCGAGGCGAAGCGGCCAGGATCGTCGGCTCCGCCAACGACGAGGCAGCCACCACGCTCGACTCCACTCGTGAGATGGCAGCGCAACTCCTCGCCGAGGCCCGCGTCGAGGCGCGCCGTCTGGGTGAGTCCGAGCGCGTCTGCCATCTCTGGCGAAGTCGACGCGCTCAAGGCTCGCCGCGATTTCCTCGAAGCCGACGTCGAGCAGCTCGAGTTGTTCCTCACCGAGCAGCGAAACCGACTGCGCGAAGCAGCAACGTCGATCGTCGACATCACCGAACGGGTGCCCGGCGGCCTCGGCGAGGCCCGACCACCGCTGCTGTCTGCGTCGGACGACGAGTCCGACGACACCCGTGCTGCTGACGTGGTCGATGACATCGCGGTCGACCACGTCGAGTTCGAGGAGTCGTCCGATGACGAACTGGTCATCGTGGCCGACATCGCCGAGAGCGAGACGCCCGAGCATGGCATGCCAGCCGTCGAGGATCCATGGGGCGACCTGGCCGACGAGCCGACTCAGGCGATGCCGGTGATCGACACCGTACGTGCCGATCGCGACGAGGACGACTTCCGGTTCTCGTTCGACGACGACCGCAACTGAACGACGTCGCTGCTGCAACCTCTGGTCCGTGGTTCGGGCCTCGTCGGTAGCATCGTGGCGTGTCCTACCCAGACGTCGACCCCCGGCCGAGCTTCCCCCGACTCGAAGAGGACATCCTCGCGCGGTGGGCGAAGGACGACACCTTCCAGGCCTCGATCGATCAGCGCGCCGCCGGCGAGCACGGCTCGAACGAGTTCGTCTTCTACGACGGGCCGCCGTTCGCGAACGGGCTGCCTCACTACGGCCATCTGCTGACGGGGTATGTCAAGGACGCGATCCCTCGGTATCAGACGATGCGTGGTCGCCGTGTCGAGCGACGGTTCGGCTGGGACTGCCACGGGCTGCCGGCCGAGGTCAAGGCCGAGCAGGAGCTCGGGATCTCCGGCCATCCCGACATCACGGCGTTCGGCATCGACAAGTTCAACGACGCCTGTCGTACCAGCGTCCTGCAGTTCACCGACGACTGGCGTGACTACGTCACGCGCCAGGCGCGCTGGGTCGACTTCGACAACGACTACAAGACGCTCGACCTCTCGTACATGGAGAGCGTCATGTGGGCCTTCAAGACCCTGTGGGACAAGGGGCTGATCTACGAGGGATTCCGGGTGATCGCCTACTGCTGGCGCTGCGAGACCCCGCTGTCCAACACCGAGACCCGGATGGACGACGTCTATCGCGACCGCCAGGACCCCGCATTGACCGTCGGCTTCGAACTCGAGTCCGGCGAACGGCTGCTCGCATGGACGACCACGCCGTGGACGCTGCCGTCGAACCTGGCGCTCGCAGTCGGCGCCGACATCGACTACGTCACTGTCGAACTCGACGGCACGCGCTACATCCTCGCCGAGGCACTGTTGGGCGCCTACGGCGCCGAGCTCGGCGAGGCGACAACGGTGGCGACGATGAAGGGCGCCGAGCTCGTCGGTCGCCGCTACACGCCGTTGTTCGACTACTTCGCCGAGACGCCCAACGCGTTCCAGGTGCTCGCCGCCGACTTCGTGTCGATCGAGGACGGCACCGGCATCGTCCACCTGGCGCCGGGCTTCGGCGAGGACGACCAGGTCGTTGCCAACGCAGCTGGGATCCCGACGGTGTGCCCGATGGACGAACACGGCCGCTACACCGCCGAGGTGACCGATTGGGCCGGCACCCACGTCTTCGACGCCAACCCTGCGGTCATCCGCGAGTTGAAGGAGCGTGGCGTGGTGGTGCGCCACGCCACCTACGACCACCCCTACCCGCACTGCTGGCGCTGTTCGCAGCCACTGGTGTACCGGGCGATCTCGTCGTGGTTCGTGAAGGTGACCGAGTTCCGCGATCGGATGGTCGAGCTGAACCAGCGGATCACCTGGCAGCCGGCGCACATCAAGGACGGCAGTTTCGGCAAGTGGCTCGAGAACGCCCGTGATTGGTCGATCAGTCGGAACCGGTTCTGGGGCTCGCCGATCCCGGTGTGGCAATCAGACGATCCGACCCACCCGCGCATCGACGTCTACGGGTCGATCGCCGAGCTCGAAGCCGACTTCGGCGTCACCGTCACCGACCTGCACCGTCCGGAGGTCGACCATCTCGTGCGGCCGAACCCCGACGATCCGACCGGGAAGTCGATGATGCGTCGAGTCCCCGAGGTGCTCGACTGCTGGTTCGAATCGGGATCGATGCCGTTCGCCCAGGTCCACTACCCGTTCGAGAACCAGGACTGGTTCGAACACCACTATCCGGGTGACTTCATCGTCGAGTACATCGGCCAGACCCGCGGCTGGTTCTACACGCTGCACGTTCTGGCGACAGCGCTGTTCGACCGCCCGGCGTTCGCCAACTGCGTCAGTCACGGCAACGTGCTCGGTGACGACGGTCGCAAGATGTCGAAGAGCCTCAACAACTATCCGGACCCGCGGGAGATGTTCGACACGCACGGCGCTGACGCCATGCGTTGGCATCTGCTGTCGTCGGCGATCCTGCGTGGCGGCGATGGCATGGTCACCGAGGAGGGCATCCGCGACACGGTGCGTCACGTCCTGTTGCCGCTGTGGAACTCGTGGTACTTCCTGACGCTCTACGCGAACGCCGCCGGGTACCAGGGTGTCGTGCGGACCGATTCGACCAACGTGCTCGACCGGTACGTGCTCGCCAAGACGCGGGCGCTCGTGGCCGACATGACCGATGCGCTCGACGACTACGACCTGTTCGCCGCCTGCCAGATCGTGCGCGAGCACCTCGACGTGCTGACGAACTGGTACGTCCGCCGCAGCCGTGACCGGTTCTGGGCCGGCGACCACGATGCGATCGACACGATGCACACCGTGCTGTCGGTGCTGGTGCGGGTGGCGTCGCCGCTGCTGCCGCTCTTGTCCGAGGAGATCTATGGTGGACTGCACGGTGGTGAGGCGGATGCCACGAGCGTGCACCTCACCGACTGGCCCGAGCTCGACGAACTGCCTGCCGACGACGACCTCGTCGACACGATGGACCTGGTGCGCGACGTCTGCTCGGCCACGTTGTCGGTACGCAAGGCGCATCAGCGTCGAGTGCGACTCCCGCTGAACCGGGTGACCGTGGCAACGAACGACGCAGATCGTCTCGCCGATTTCGTCGATGTGATCGCCGACGAAGTGAACGTGCGCAGCGTCGAGTTGACCACCGACGTCGCATCGGTGGCCACCGAACGGCTCCAGCTCGTACCGGCGAAGCTCGGGCCGCGCCTCGGCAAGGACGTCCAGCAGGTGATCAAGGCCCACAAGGCAGGCGATTGGTCTGTTGCGGGCGATGTCGTGATCGTGGGCGGTGTCGCCTTGGAGCCGGGCGAGTACACGCTCGAGCTGGTCGCCTCAGGAGACCAGGCCAGTGCGGGCCTCGGCGCTCACGCCGGGGTGATCGCCCTCGACATCGAGGTCACCGACGAACTCGAAGTCGAAGGACGTGCGCGCGATCTCGTTCGGCTCGTGCAGCAGGCCCGGCGCGACGCCGGTCTCGACGTGTCGGACCGGATCGAACTCGCCGTCTCGGCCGGCGATGTCTGGATCGACGCGATCGATGCGCACCGGGATCTCATCGCCGGTGAGACGCTGGCAATCGCCGTGCGCACCGAACGGAACATCGGCGATGTCGGTTCCGAACCGGTGATCTCCGTCACCATCGCGTCCTGAACCGTCAGCGGATCGTCGGCACGAAATCGGTGGGTATCCGGTAGAGTCCGGCGCTCACACTGCCCAGAGGAGCGCACATGGCTGCATCGAAAAAGACGAGTTCCGCGACCCCGGCGGCGTCGAAGAAGGCTCCGGCGAAGAAGGCTGCTGCAACGAAGGCACCCGCGACGAAAAAGGCGGCCGCGAAGAAGGCGCCCGCCGAGAAGGTTGCGGCGACGAAGAGTCCGGCGGCGAAGAAGGCTCCGGCGAAGAAGGCTCCGGCCGCGAAGAAGGCGGCGACGGCGACGAAGGCGCCTGCCAAGAAGGCTCCGGCGACGAAGGCGGCAGCACCGAAGGCCCCGGCAACGAACGCCCCGGCCAGGCGGACGCCGGTCACGCCTGTCGTGCGCAAGCCGAAGCAGCCGGGTGCCACCAGCCTGACGCCGTCATTGCTCTCCAACGCCAAGTTCGAACGCGTCGAGATCCCTGCCCCGCGCGGTCACACCAAGGACGGCATTGCCTACACGAAGGACTTCGACGTGAAGTTCCTCAAGGATCAACGCGACGAGTTGACCGCTCGCCGTGCTGCCGAGGTGGCACGAGCGACCCGGCTCGAGGATGAGGCGACGAGCATCATCGAGGACGGCGAGATGGGTGACGTGCAGTTCGACGACGAGGGTGGCGAAGGTGACACGATGGTCGTCCAGCGCGATCTCGACCGCGTGTTGTCCACGCAGGCTCGTCAGACGATCCTCGAGATCGATGCGGCACTCGCCCGAATCGAACAGGGGACCTACGGGTACTCGGAGGTGTCGGGCCAGCCGATCCCTCGGGAACGTCTCGAAGCGATCCCCGAGACCACGGTCCTCGCCGCAGAGAAGGTCAGCGGCGTCGGCCCGCGTTGAATCATGCCGGCTGTCCGTGCATGGCGGGCGCCTGTGGCGATCGCGGTCGGAGTCGTCATTGTCGACCAGCTGACCAAGCACTGGGCAGTCACCTCGCTCGGAACCGATCGGGAAATCGATCTCTTCTGGACGTTGAGGCTGAACCTGGCCTTCAACAACGGCATGGCGTTCGGTCAGGGCCAGGGCTTCGGCCCGTTGATCGGCGTGATCGCCACGATCGTGATCGTGTACCTGCTGGTGTCGCTGCGCACCGAGGCGAGCCCCATGAGCACGATCGGGATGGGGCTGCTGATCGGTGGCGCCGCCGGGAACCTGATCGACCGGCTGTTTCGCGGTGACGACGGTGTGCTGCAAGGTGCCGTCGTCGATTTCATCGACTTCCAGTGGTTCCCGATCTTCAATGTCGCCGACATGGCTGTCAATGTCGGCGCCGCGTTGCTGATCCTCAGCAGCATCCTCAGCGCTCGTGCTCATCGGCATGACGAGCCGACCGAGCGCTCGACCGACCGCGCCGAGAACGCGGGAGGCGCCGGATGATCACCGAATCCGTGCCGGCAGCGCTGGCGGGCGAGCGACTCGATCGAATCGTCGCATTGATCGGCGACCTGAGCCGGGCCGAGGCCGCAGCAACGATCGCGGCCGGTGGTGTTCGTGTCGATGGCGGCCCCGCAGCGTCGGGCAAGGTGCGTTTGCAGGAGGGCCAGACGGTCGAGGTCGACCCCCGGGCGATCCCCGAGCCTGTCATGCCGGTCGCCGACGAGTCGGTCGACTTCGGCGTTGTCTACGAGGACGATGCGGTCATCGTCGTCGACAAACCTGCCGGCCTGGTCGTGCACCCGGGCGCTGGCAACATGGACGGCACGCTCGTCAGCGGTTTGCTGGCCCGCTATCCGGAGCTGGAGGGCGTGGGCGGCGACCCGATTCGCCCCGGCATCGTGCATCGGCTCGATGCGGGGAGTTCCGGGCTCCTCGTGGTGGCGCGGACCGACGACGCAGCGGAGTCGCTGATCGAGCAGTTCGCCGATCACAGCGCAACTCGACGCTACGACTCGGTGGTGTGGGGCGTTCCCGATGCTCCGCACGGCATCATCGACGCGCCGATCGGGCGCGACCGTGGGGATCCACTGAAGATGGCGGTGGTGGCCGGCGGTCGTCCGGCGCGCACGGACTATCGAGTGGTCGGCACCTACAGCAGCCCAGCGTTGGTGTCTCGTCTCGAGTGTCGGCTGGAGACGGGCAGAACCCATCAGATCCGCGTGCACTTGGCGTCGATCAACCATCCGCTGGTCGGCGATCCGACCTACAGCCAGCGGCGCCCGACGTTGGGGCTGACCCGACCGTTCCTCCACGCGGCAGAGTTGGCCTTCGATCACCCGAGCACGGGCGAACGCGTCACGTTCACCAGCCCCCTCGCCCCGGATCTCCAAGCCTGGCTCGACGCCGCCGAGGTCTGACCCGCCACCAGCGCCCAACGTGCGCCGCGCCGGCGAGGGAAGCGCCAGCGACGAGCCGGACGAGGCCGACCTCGAACGCTTCGCTACGAATCGCCGTGAGGCCGAGAAGCCAGCAGGGAAGCGCCAGCGACGAGCCGGACGAGGCCGACCTCGATCGTTTCGCTACGAATCGCCGTGAGGCCGAGCAGGCATTACGGCCAGGGGGCGTCGCCGCGGGCGATGGCGGCGATGCCGGCGAGCGTGAATCCCTCGAGGTAGACGCGCATGTGGTCGCCGGCCTGGTTCCAGATGCCGAGCAGGACGCATTGGCCTTCGTGGTCGCAGGCGCCGTCCTGGTGGGGTTGGCCGAAATCGCCGAGGGTGATCGGTCCGTCGACCGCGGAGACGATCTCGGAGAGGCGGATCTCGGCGGGGTCGCGAGCGAGGATGTAGCCGCCGCCGACACCGCGTTTCGACTTGACGAGTCCGGCGCCTTTGAGTGCGAGCAGGATTTGTTCGAGGTACGGCTGGGGGAGCGCGGTGCGGTCGGCGATGTCACGCACCGAGGTGGGCCCGGTCTCGTCGGCGTGCAGCGCCAGCGACAGCAGGGCACGGCAGGCGTAGTCACCGCGGGTCGAGATGCGCACACGACGACGTTAGCCAGTCGGCCCGCCCAGCTCAGCTTCTGGGGGTTGTGCTTGTCCCGAGACGAAGGAACGTGGTGGACTGCTCGGGTGACGACGAGCGATGGTGTGGCTGGCCCGATCATTCCGGACTATGCCGGCGCCAACGTTCGTGGCGTGATTCCGGCGTTGCTCGGTCCGTCGTCGTGGTCGAGCGGCCTTCCGGCGTGGATGCCGGAACCAGTGGCAGCGGCGAAGGCGGTCGTTGTGTTCGTGCTCGACGGGCTCGGCTGGGACCAACTGCAAGCGCATCGTGAGTTGATGCCGACCGTCGCGGCGATGGTCGGCGGTCCGATCCACACGGTCGCTCCGACCACCACGGCGACGGCGCTGACGTCGATCACGACGGGGCTCACGCCCGCCGAGCACGGTCTGGTCGGCTACCGCATGGTCGTGGGCGGCGAGGTGATGAACGTGCTGCGCTGGTGCGTCGGCGACCAAGCGGTTCGTCGATCGCATCCTCCGCGGGAGGTTCAGCCCTTCGAGCCGTTCCTGGGCCAGACGGTGCCTGTGGTGAGTGTGGCAGAGCTGCAGTCGTCAGCGTTCTCGGAAGCGCACCTGCGAGGGAGCGACCCGGTCGGATGGCGTGCGACGTCGTCGATCGCGGTCCAGGCACGAGTAGAAGTCGAAGCGGGCGAGCGATTCGTGTACTGCTACTACGGCGGCATCGACAAGATCGCGCACGAACGTGGATTCGGACCGTTCTACGAAGCCGAGTTGCGGTCTGCCGACCGGCTCGTCGCCGACGTGCTGGAGTCGCTACCGGCGGACACGGCGCTGCTCGTGACCGCCGACCATGGACAGGTGCACGTCGGCGACCGCCTGGTGACCCCGTCGCCGGCGTTGCTCGCGTCGGTCCTGTTCCAGTCCGGCGAGGGCCGGTTCCGCTGGCTGCACGCGGCGAAAGGTGCGCTCGAGGATGTCGCGGCGGGTGCACGCGACGAGGTCGGACATCTTGCGTGGGTCGTCACCAAGGAGCAGACGCTCGACGAGCACTGGTTCGGCTCCGCAATGGCGCCGGAGGTGCGGGCGCGCCTCGGCGATGTGGCGCTGGTGGCCCACGAGCCGGTCAGCTTCCACGATCCGGCCGATTCGGGACCATTCGAGTTGATCTGTCGACACGGCTCGTTGACGTCGGCCGAGGTGAACGTGCCGCTGGTCGGTGCGCTGGCCTGAGCGGTCGGTAGAAAGGGTGCCATGTCCGATACTCACGAGTCGCTGCAGCCCGACGAGATCACCGACGCCCAGATCACCGACGCCGAGGTTCCTCCAATGATCGAGGAGGAGTCGGTCACGTCGCCGGCCAAGGTGATGCGGATCGGTTCGATGGTGAAGCAACTCCTCGAAGAGGTTCGTACGGCGCCGCTCGATGAGGCCTCTCGCGAGCGCCTCGCCGAGATCTACGAGCGTTCGGTGGCGGAGCTCTCCGAAGCGCTGTCGCCCGACCTCCGCGAGGAGCTGGCCACGCTCGCGTTGCCGTTCGACGACGGCGAGATCCCGAGCGAGTCGGAGCTGCGCATCGCGAAGGCGCAACTCGTTGGCTGGCTCGAAGGTCTGTTCCACGGCATCCAGGCCACCTTGATGGCGCAGCAGTTCGCTGCGCAGCGTCAGCTCCATGAGATGCGTCAGCTCCCTGGCGGCCCTCAGATGCCACCAGGGTCACAACCATCAGGTCCGGATCGTCCCGGCACGTACCTCTGAACCGGCAGTGATCTGTACGCGCTAACGTCGTCGAAACCACATCCGAGTAATTCGCCGAACGAGAACTGTGTCCGATTCCTTCACCCACCTCCACGTCCACACCGAGTTCTCGATGCTGGACGGGGCGGCGCGGTTGGACGAACTGGTGGCCAAGGCGGTGTCCGATGGGATGCCGGCGATCGGGATGACCGATCACGGCAACATGTACGGCACGTTGGACTTCTACAAGGAGTGCAACAAGCAGGGGATCAAGCCGATCATCGGCACCGAGGCCTACATGGCTCACGACCATCGCAGCGAACGCCCGACTCGCCGTGGCCGCCTCGACGACTCGGGTGGCGACACCGAGGGCGGCAAGAAGCTCTACTACCACCTCACGCTGCTGGCCGAGAACCAGACCGGGTACAAGAACCTGATCCAGCTGGCGAGCCTGGCGTTCATGGAGGGCTACTACTACAAGCCCCGAATGGACTGGGAGCTGCTCGAGAAGTACTCCGACGGGCTGATCGCCACCACTGGTTGCCTCGGTGGACATGTGCTCCAGTCGTTGCTGAACGGCGACGAGAAGGGCGCCATCGAGAAGGCGGCCCGATTGCAGGACATCTTCGGGCGCGACAACCTCTTCGTCGAACTGCAGGACCACGGTCTGCCGGCGCAGCGTGAGACGAACCCGAAGTTGATCGAGATCGCCAAGAAGATCGGCGCGCCGCTGCTCGCCACCAACGACAGCCATTACACACACCAGGAAGACCACGAGGCACACGACGCGTTGCTGTGCGTGCAGACCGGTGCCTTGCTGTCAGACGCCAAGCGCTTCAAGTTCGAAGGCAGCGAGCACTACCTGAAGACCGCCGCCGAGATGCGGTACCTGTTCCGCGAGGTGCCGTCGGCGTGTGACAACACGTTGTGGATCGCCGAGCGTGCCGACCTCCAGATCGAGTTCGGCAAGCCGTTGCTGCCGAGCTTCCCGGTGCCGGTTGGGTTCGACGACGCCTCGTATCTCGAACACCTCACGTGGGAGGGCGCCAAGAAGCGCTGGGGCGAGCAGATCCCGAACGACGCCGTCGAGCGCCTCAGCTACGAACTCAAGGTCATCAACGACATGGGGTTCGCGTCGTACTTCCTCATCACCTGGGATCTGATCAAGCACGCCCGCGACGCCAACATCCGCGTCGGCCCCGGTCGCGGTTCGGCCGCCGGCTGTGCGGTGGCGTACTG
Source organism: Ilumatobacteraceae bacterium (assembly GCA_963828415.1). Taxonomy (GTDB): domain Bacteria; phylum Actinomycetota; class Acidimicrobiia; order Acidimicrobiales; family Ilumatobacteraceae; genus Sva-07. The sequence continues at coordinate 704,600 of CAWHEI010000001.1, read as the reverse complement.
CCTGTGGATCACCGACCTCGATCCGATCAAGTACGACCTGCTGTTCGAGCGGTTCCTCAACCCGAGCCGGGTGTCGATGCCGGACATCGACATGGACTTCGACTCGCGCTACCGAGACGAAATGATCCGGTACGCCGCTGAACGCTATGGACGCGATCACGTGGCGCAGATCATCACGTTCGGCACGATCAAGGCCCGCAACGCCGTCCGTGACGCCGCCCGGGTGTTGGGCTACCCGTACGGCGTCGGCGACAAGCTGGCCAAGGCGATGCCGCCGATGGTGATGGGGCGCGACACCCCGCTCAAGTACTGCTTCGAGCAGAGTCCGAAGTACGCCGACGGCTACAAGGCTGCCGCGGACCTGCGGGCGATGTACGACACCGACGCCGATCTCAAGAAGGTGATCGACGTCGCTCGCGGGCTCGAGGGGCTGAAGCGCTCCGACGGCATCCACGCAGCGGCGGTGGTGATCACGAAGGACCCGGTCACCGACTACGTCCCGATCCAACGCAAGCCCGAGTCAGGCCAGGATCCCGCTGACGCGCCGGTCGTCACCCAGTACGAAATGCACGGAGTCGAAGACCTCGGCCTGCTGAAGATGGACTTCCTCGGGCTCCGGAACCTCGACGTGATCACCGATGCCGAGGCGATGATCCGGGCCCAGCGTGATCCCGATTTCGTCGTCGACGACATCGAACTCGATGACCAGATGACGTTCGATCTGTTGTCGAAGGGCGAGACGATCGGCGTGTTCCAGCTCGAGTCGCCGCCGATGCGTCAGCTGCTCAAGGCAATGGCGCCGAACAGCTTCGAGGACGTGTCCGCCGTGCTGGCGCTGTATCGGCCCGGGCCGATGAGCGTCAACATGCACTACGACTACGCCGATCGCAAGAACGAGCGCAAGCCGGTCGAGTACTTCCACGAGGACGCGAAAGAGGTGCTCGGCGACACCTACGGCCTGATGATCTATCAGGAGAGCGTGATGCGAGTCGCGCAGAAGTTCGCCGGATACTCCCTCGCCGAAGCCGACAACCTTCGCAAGGCGATGGGCAAGAAGGTCCGCGAGGTGATGGCCGAGGCCCGCGATGGTTTCGAGTCGGGCGTCGTGGCCACCGGATACGAGCCGGCCCTCGGCAAAGAACTGTTCGACATCATCGAGAAGTTCGCGGACTACGCGTTCAACAAGAGCCACACGTTCGGCTACGGGCTGGTGACGTACCAGACCGCGTATCTGAAGGCGCACTATCCGGTCGAGTACATCGCCTGTCTGCTCACGAGCGTCAAGAGCAACCTCGACAAGGCGGCGATCTACCTCAGCGACTGTCGCTCGATGGGCATCAAGGTGCTCCCGCCCGACGTCAACCGGTCGATGTCGAACTTCGGTGCGTTGGCGCCCGATGAACTGCCGCCGGGGGTCACGTTGTCGGTCGGGAGTCCCGGGGCGATCACCTTCGGACTCTCGGCGGTGCGCAACGTGGGCGAGGCGCTCGTCGAACTGCTGATCGCCGAACGCGACGAGAACGGGCAGTTCGCCAGCTTCCACGACTTCGTCGAGCGTGTGCCGGAGCCGGTGCTGAACAAGCGGACGATCGAATCGTTGATCAAGGGTGGCGCCTTCGACAATCTCGGCCACACGCGCCGCGGACTGCTGACCGTGTTCGAGCACATCATCGACACCACCGTGAAGCGCCGCCGTGAGCGTGAGAAGGGCGTGATGAGTCTCTTCGGCGACTGGGGCGACGCCGATGCCGATGCGGGCGGCGGCTCGGGAGACGGATTCGACGAGCGCACCGAGATCCCGGACCTCGCCTTCGACAAGACCGAGCAGCTCCGCTACGAGAAGGAGATGCTCGGGCTGTACGTGTCCGACCATCCGTTGTTCGGTGTCGAAGCGGCCCTGCGGCGCAAGGTCGAGCAGTCGGTACTCGATCTGCAGACGATGGAGGACGGCGCCAACGTCGTCGTCGGCGGCGTGATCACGAACCTGGCACGCAAGTTCACCAAGAAGGGTGACCAGATGGCGGTGTTCCTGCTGGAGGACCTCGACGCCTCGATCGAGGTGACGATCTTCCCGCGAACCCTTGCCGAACAGGGCCACAAACTCGAGGACGATCTGATCGTTGCGGTCAAGGGCCGCCTCGACCGGCGCGACGAGTCACGATTCGGCCTGATCGGCCAGACCGTCACGGTGTTGTCGGGGCTGAGCGACGGCCCGGCGGCGCCGTTGCGCTTGCGCTTGCCGTCCGCCGCACTCGACGAACTGAAGATCCAGCGATTGAAGCGGATCCTGCGCGAACACCCGGGTGACTCGGTCGTGATGGTCGACATCGGGCAGGGCAAGGTGCTCAAGTTGGCCGACGAATTCCGGGTCGATCTCGATCGTTCGGTTGGCGAACTTCGCATGGCCTTCGGGCATGAGGCGGTGCTGCTGTAGAATAGGGCGAATGGCACTGGACGTTTCGACCAACGACGCTGCGGCCCTGACCGATTCCGACCTCGACGAACTGGCGTCGATGGAGGATGCGTTCAGCGCTGGGCAGCTCTCCAAGGCGAAAGAGGACTGGGTCCTGATCACCACCGCCCGATTCGGCGGCGCGTTGCACGGATTCACCTTCTCCACCCTCGAACGCATCGGCGGCACGCCGTGCGTGCTGATCGGTCTGATGTCGGTGAAGCGCTCGTCGAAGCGCGACCAGGTGTTGCGTGGACTCGTCGGCGAGGCCTATCACCGTGCGTTGATGGCGTTTCCCGACGAAGACGTGGTGGTCGGCTGTCGCTTCGTGAGCGCCGACGGCCTCGAAGCCTTCAAGGATCTGCGCGAAGTCACTCCGTCGCCCGGCTCGAGCGCTGTCGGGGAAGAGCGTGCGTGGGGTCGGCGGCTCGCCAAACGGTTCGGCGTCGATGCGAAGTACGACGCGAACTCGTTCATTGCTGCCACCGGGAGCGCCGATGGCTACCTCGACCACGAGTCGTCGAAGCCGGACAAGCTCGACCCTGCCGTCGTCGAGATGTTCGGCGCCGTGCCGGTCGCCAAGGGCGGCGCGATGGTCGTCTACGGCTGGACGATGGCCGAAGACCTGGTCAAGCTCGGGAAGCGCTGAAGACCGCGCCGACAGCGATGACATGACCGAGTTCGCCGAGGTCGTCCGCTCCCGGCGGATGACGCGTGCGTTCGATGGTCGCCCGATACAAGCCGGCTTGCTCGACGAGTTGGTCGAACTCGCATCGCGGGCGCCGAGTGCCGGCAAGACGCAAGGGTGGCATCTCGTCGTCCTCGAAGGTGCCGACACCGAGGTCTTCTGGGATTCGACGCTGCCCGCCGTACGACGCGATTCGTTCCGCTGGCAGCATCTGCTCACGGCGCCGGTGATCGCCCTTCCGCTCGCGGACTCGAAGGCCTACATCGACCGCTACGCCGAGCCCGACAAGGCTCAGACCGGGCTGGGCGCTGGTGCAGCCGCCTGGCCAGTGCCCTACTGGACGATCGACACCTCGATGGCGGTGATGACACTGCTGCTCGCTGCCGAGAACGTCGGACTCGGCGCATTGTTCTTCGGGGTGTTTCGCGGCGAGCGCGAACTCCGCCAGCGTCTCGGGATCCCGTCCGGACTCGAACTGCTCGGTGCGGTCGCCCTGGGCTACCCAGCCGCTGCCTCCGACGAGGCGTCCTCAGGTCCGGGGCGAAGCGCACGGCGGGGTCGCCGAGCGGCGCGTCAGATCATTCACCGGGGTCGCTGGTAGCAGGATCGATCGGTTCGGTGACGATGGAGTTGCCGGTGATCGTCACCTTGCGACCGGTCAGTTTCTCGGCGAAGCCCTGGAGGGTGTCCTGTGGAAGCTCGCAGGCGTAGTTCCGACAGACGTATCCGAATCCGTCGGCGCGGTCGTTCCACAGCGGGGAGTCGTAGCGCTCGCCCCAGGCGAGCACGGTGTCGGGCCGCCAGACCGACTGAGCCAGGCGAACCAGATCGGGTCGCTCGCCGACGATGACGACCTCGGTGAGGCCGCGTCGGCGCAGGTCGGCAGCGACCAGGGCATTGGAGTGCTGGCCGGGCGACGTGTCGACGGCGGCGGCGAGGAGTTGCAGGATCCGGTCGGCCTGGTTGGCGTAGCGCTGCTCGCCGGTGAGCGCCGCGAGGCGGAACAGGGCGATCGCAGCGGTCGAATTCGCCGAGGGGGTTGCACCGTCGGTCAGGTCCTTCTGGCGAACCACCAGTGCTTCGGCGTCCTCGGCGGTGGTGAACAGGCCGCCCTGCTCGGCGTCGAAGAACCAGTCGAGCATCGTGTCGGCGGTGCGCACCGCCTCGTCGATCCAGCGTGCTTCGCCGCTCGCTTCGGCGAGGCGCGTGAACGCGTCGACGAGCGCAGCGTGGTCTGCAGCGAGCGCCATGTGGCGCGCTGGAGGTTGTCCGTCGGCGTGCCAGCTGCGGAACCAGCGGCCGTTGTCGGCGCGCAGTTCGCGCAGCAGGAATTCGGCGTTGGCGATCGCAGCGTCGAGCCAGTCTTGGCGGCCGAACACGGCAGCGGCCTGGGCGAGCGACGAGAGGAACAGGGCGTTCCACTCGGTGAGGACCTTGTCGTCGAGGCCAGGCCGGGGCCGCTGCGAACGAGCAGCTCGGAGGGCGGCGACCGCCGCATCGAGTTCCGGGGTGCGGATCAACTGCCCGCGAGCAGCGATGCGGTTGGGGATCGAGCGACCCTCGAAGTTGCCCTCGTCGGTGATTCCGAACCAGTCGATCAGGGTCTCGACGGTGGTGGCGTCGACCTGGGGGAGTGCGGCTCGCACCTCCGCAGGGGTCCAGGTGCTGAACCAACCCTCGATCGAGGTGCCATCGGGGCCGAGCGAGTCGGCGTCCTGGGCGGAGTAGAAGCCGCCGTCCGGGTGGCGGAGTTCGCCGAGGACGTAGGTGATCGTCTCCTCGACCACGAGGCGCCAGTCGGGTCGTCCGATCACGATCAGGCCCTTCACGTAGATCCCGAGCAGCAGCGCCTGGTCGTAGAGCATCTTCTCGAAGTGGGGGACGAGCCATTCACGGTCGGTCGAGTAGCGGGCGAAACCGCCGCCGATGTGGTCGTACATGCCGCCCGATGCCATCGCGTCCAACGTGGTCTCGATGATGCGTTTGGGTCCGTCGCCGGCGTTGGTCATGTAGGCGCGCAACATCAGCTCGAGATGCGATGGAGTCGGGAACTTCGGTGCCTGCCCGAAACCGCCCCACTCGCCGTCGAACGCCTTGGCCAGATTCTGGAGCCCGGCGTTGAGTGACTCGATGCCGGGTACATCGTTCTTCGGTCGCAGCTCGGCGCTGGTCGACAACGCCTTGGTGAGCGCGGTCACGTTCTGCAGCACGTCGTCGGGTTTGTTGCGGTAGACGTCGTCGATGGCGTCCATCAACTGGAGGAATGCGTCCTTGGGGAAGTAGGTGCCTCCGTAGAAGGGCTTGCGGTCCGGCGTCATGAACACGGTCATCGGCCAGCCGCCGCGGCCGGTGAGCGCCTGCACGGCGTCCATGTAGAGCGCGTCGACGTCGGGCCGCTCCTCGCGGTCGACCTTGACGTTGACGAACAGCTCGTTCATCTTCGCTGCGACGTCACCGTCCTCGAAGCACTCGTGAGCCATCACGTGGCACCAGTGGCACGCCGAGTACCCCACCGACAACAGGATCGGCACGTTGCGTTCCTCGGCGGCAGCAAACGCTTCGGCACCCCAGGGGTACCAGTCGACGGGGTTGTCGCGGTGCTGGCGGAGGTACGGAGAGGTTTCGTCGGCGAGCCGGTTCACGTGTTCGACGGTATCGGCACCCGATGGAACACGTAGACCGCCGCGGGTGGCTCGTCGGGGGGCTGACAGTCGTGGCTGTGGACGAATCCCGCTCGTTCCAGCCCCGCGCGTGACGCGGTGTTGTCGGTCGCCGGCGTCGCCACGCACACCTCGGTGTCTGGATGGTGCACCAGCGCAAGGCCGGCGAAGGCTCGCAGAATGCGGCCGCCGAGTCCGCGGCCGCGATGGCGGCCACCGAGCAGGTAGTCGATCCCCACAGCATCCGGCACGCCGACGGCGGCGTCGTGGGCCGAGTAGTCCGTGTGGCGGTACTGCTGGAGGAGTCCAGCGGGATCACCGTCGACCTCAGCGATCCACATCGATGTCGGGTCTCCGGTGCCCTTGATCCGAGGGAGGTACTTGGCCGTCACCGAGTCGAGTTCGGCCGGTTGGTTCCACCACCGTGCGACCACCGGGTCGGCGAACCAGTCGACGAGCAGGTCGAAGTCGGCGACGCTCAGCGGGCGAAACGAGATGTCGACCGTTGGCTCGAGCAGTTCGATGCGATTGCCGAACGGGTCATCGATGTAGATCCGGTCGTAGCCGTCGAGGGGCTCGTCGTCTCGGATCGGAACGCCGGCGACGCGCAGTCGCTCGGCGAGGGCGGACAGATCGTCGACGAGCAATGCAGGGTGCGCCTTGCGTGCGGGACGGAAGTCGCCGTCGACGCCGAGGTGGATCTTGAGGTCGCCCCGTTCGAACCAGCACCCGCCGCGCGCTGCGAGGTGGGGAGGCTTGGCCACCTGTGGAACACCGAGCAGCTCGTCGTAGAACTCGATGGCCTCGGTCTCACGGTCGGGTGGCATCGCCAGTTGCACGTGGTCGATGCTGCGCACCTTCATGGGTCAAGTGTGACAGGCGTCGCGAGTCAGGTGGTGGGCACGCGCCCGCCGGCGCGCCAGTACTCCGGACGCCCATCGTCGAGATGGTGCCGATCGAGCATCTCCTCGTCGACGAGGTATCGCCGGAGCGCCGCCACGTCGGGGTGGAACTCGTCGAGCACGGCGTTCAGTTCGGGCTCGCTGTAGTGGCGCCCGACGTCGAACTCCAGCGCAAGTCGTTCGAGGACGATCAGTCGCTTCGCTCGATCCGAGGGGATCGTGGTCAGTGTTCGACCGCGGAAGAACCGCGACAGCACGACTCGCTCGGCGTCGGTCATCCCGTAGCCGATCGTCGGGTCCATCGGCAGCTCGGCGTGTCGAGCACTCGCCGCCGCCGCCCGCAGCACGGCGGCGAGCAGCGTGTAGGTGTCGCCGTCGTGCTCGACCAGTCCGGCTTGACGAAGCGTTCCGACGGCCTGGAGCACATCGGGGCGATCGAGCCCGGTGTGCTCGACCACGTCGTCGATCGTTCGCCGAGTGTCGACGAGGGCACCGGCCACCGCAAGCCGGCGAGGGTCGAGGAGTGCAGCCAGCACCGCGTCGACGTCAGGGTCGAGATCCATGGCCTCAGTCAAGCGCGTTGGGGTGTGTCAGCAGATGGTGGTGCCGTCGGGTGCGGTGATGTGCCAGTGGCCGTCGTCGTCTCGCCAGATGGTGAAGCCGGTTTCTTTGAGGTAGTTGTGGCGGGGGCACAGGGGTGCGCCGTTGTCGGGGTTGGTGGGGCCGCGGGTGGTCCAGCTGGTGAGGTGGTCGGCGTGGCACCAGGTGTGTGGCTGATCACAGCCCGGCCAGATGCACGTGGGCTCGAGGAGCATGACCGCCTCGCGTGCGAACCCGCTGAACAGTCGTTGGGTGCGTCCGAGTTCGATGACCACGCCCTTGCTGTCGGTGACGACGCGGCGGATGAGTGCCCACAGTGAGACGCCGATGATGGCGTTGGGGTTGATGGGGTTGCCGCGGTCGGTGCGTGAGACGACGTCGCGGTAGTTGTTGGGGTTGAGTGGTTGGTTGTCAGCGACAGCGCTGGCGGTGTGTTCGTCGAGGAGGAAGTTGACCGTGGGGAGCGGGCTGGTGCGGCCGGGTGGGTTGGTGGCGGCGGCGCTGGCCATGGCGAGGAGTGCGTCGGCGCGGCGTTGGGTTTCGGTGCGGCGCAGTGTGGTGACGTCGACGTTGCCGTCACCCAACCGTTGGGTGGCTTCTCTCCAATCCTGATCGAATTCGCGGTCGACGTACCAGCAGAAGATTGCCAGGAATTCGGGGCCGCCGACATCGTCGAACAGGGCGTGCAGGCTCCACGAGCCGTCACGGTTCTGCAGGACGCTCGCGGTGCGGCGTCGACGGTTGCGTTCGAGTTTCTCGGCGGCGCCGTCGGGGTCGGCGAGCATTTCCCAGGTGAGGGCTCGTCGTTCGAACTCGACGTAGGGCAGGTCCATGGCGTCGACCATCAGCTCCCAGACTCCGCGCACCAAGACGTCGGGTTCGATGCGGGGGTTGGCGGCGATGCGTGCCATCAGCCGGGTCTGGGCGACGCCGACCTGGCCGGCGGCGAGTGCGTTGTTCCAGACGGCCACGGCACGGCGCAGGCGGGCTTCTTGGACCCGGCTGTGGGCTTCGCTGCCGGAGAGTTGCAGGTGGTATTTCATCCAGTTCTTGGCGGTGAAGAACCCGAGATCACGAAACGGTTGCGCGACATCGAGATGATCGGCGACCGCGATGCCAGCGGCGTGGGCTTGGCGGCGGAGTTGTTCGACCCCTTTCGCCCACGCCATGGTGGTCGCCTGGTCGAAGTCGGTGGGATCGAGCGCTTCGAGCATCGACAACCCTTGTGCGCAGTGCTCGACCGCCGCGGTGATCCACTCCGGACCCACCACACCAGCGTCGGCGCCGATGGCGATGTCGACGACCGGGTCAAAGCTGCGGTGATCATCAGCTGGGTACCAGTGGAACCCGTCACCGAACCGAGACCCGATAGGCGGCGCCGACGGCGCCTCGCCCACCTGCGGATCCTCGACAACGGTCATGGCTCCATCATGACCAGGGGGTGTAACAGAGTTGGCCCGGTCGGGGCGTGCGGGCTTGCCGGCTTGCCGGTCAGGGCATCGTGGTTGCAGGAATTGTGTTCGTTGTCGCTGCGTCAATGCTGAGTCGGAGGGCCTGCCCGAGTTCCAGCGGGGCGGCGGGGCTCTGGCCGGAGGCTTCGAGTTCGGCTTCGGACAGGCCGTTGAAGCCGAGGAGCTGTTCGAGCGTGAAGCCCTGCGAGGCGGCGATCGACTCGAAGGTGTCGCCCTCTTGCACGACGTAGAGAACGCCTGGTCGGTAGGCGACGGTGATGCCGACGGTGGAGCCGCACCGCGTGATCGTTCCGGGCACAGCCCCCTGCCTGATGATGACGTAGTAGTCGGCATCCGGTGTCTCGAAGGGTGCGGGCAGCTCAGGGAGTGCGTTGGACTCGAGCCCGGCGGCCTCGAGCACGGCGGCAGCATCCACCCACGGCAGGCCGGCCACGTTCGGGACCACGGTCTCCGCGCCCGTGATCGCACAGCCCGCAGTCGTGTCGACCACCGCCGATGAATCGGTCTCGACCGTCGCCGTGGTCGGCGCGGTGGCGACGGGCTCGGGCGCCGACGCATCGTCCGTTGCGAGAGGTGCCGTAGCAGGGGAGTCGGTGTTGGCGTCGTTGGTACCGAGGGTGACGAGCGCCCCAACGCCGGCGAGCACGACCACCGATGCAGCCACGGCCAAGTACGGCCGACGCACTCGTGTTGTCACCTCCGACCATCACCAGTCGCATGGGCTGGTCATCGGGCTTCGGAGCGGTGGCGATGATGTCGCCGAGCGACGAGCGGACGGCGTGGTCGAGGTCGGCGGTCATGTGAGTGCCTTTCGAAGATGTGTGCGAGCGCGGACGAGATGACGCCGAACCGTGCCCGGTGCGACCTGGAGCAGCGTTGCGATGTCGCGTTCGCTGAGGTCCTCCCAGTACACGAAGTAGACGACCGTGCGCTGCGCGAGGCTCAGCGAGCTCACAGCACGGCGCACATCGAGAAACGTGTCAGGGCCGCGGGTGGAGGCCGGACCGACGGCGGCGAGGTCGCGCCGCCACCGTCGCTCGCGTGAGCGCCGCAGATCGTGCGCGTGGTTGGCGACGGCGCGCATCAGGTACGCCCGCGGATTGGTGACGGCCCCGCCGCCGACAACCGGGGACGCTCGCAGGAACGCCTCGACCGTGATGTCGTGGGCGTCGGCCGGCCCGACGAGAACGGTGGCGAAGCGCATCAGGTCTGCGGCATGAACCCGCCACAACTGGTCGGCGCCTGTTGCGGGGGATCGCTCGATGTCCATCATTCAAGTACAAGACGTCACCGCACCCGGCGCTGCGTGACAGCACGCCAGAATTCCGGTTCTGCATTCGGGCGTCGGACGACCGGAGAGGCGATGAGCGAATCCCGCAGATGTGGTGGGCTCGCTCATCGGCCTGCTTCGACGGTGTCCCGGATGAGCCCGTGGTGGACGCGCCCGGATCTGCCCATCGAGTCGGCAATCAGCGCGATCAGCATGGCCGAGCTCGCCGCCGGACCGCACACAAGCCCACGACCCTGACGAGCGGACCTACCGGTCTGCTCAGCCGCCAGCAGGCGCGGTGACACTCTGACGCAAGTGGTCGACGGCAGCGTGGGAAGGTCAGGATCAGGCGCCGATGGCGTGGTAGCCGCCGTCGACGTGGATGATTTCGCCGGTCGTGGCGGGGAACCAGTCGGACAGCAGCGCGATGCAGGCCTTCGCGACGGGCTCGGAGTTCGTCACGTCCCACCCGAGCGGCGCGCGGTCGTCCCAGACGTCCTCGAACACTGCGAAACCGGGGATCGACTTTGCGGCCATCGTCTTGATCGGGCCGGCTGCCACGAGGTTCGAGCGGATCCCTTTCGGGTCCACCTCCTTGGCGAGGTAGCGGTTGACGCTCTGCAGTGCGGACTTCGCTACACCCATCCAGTTGTACGCAGGCCACGCCTGGCGATTGTCGAAGTCGAAGCCGACGAACGATCCTCCTACGCCCATCAGCGGGCAGGAAGGCGTCGGCGAGCGCCTTGAGCGAGTAGGCGGAGATGTGCATCGCGACCGCGACGTCGTCCCACTGCGCGGCGAGGAAGTCGTCGCCGAGGCACACCTCCGGAGCGAATGCGATCGCAGTGGACCACGCCGTCGACATGGCCCCACTTCGCGGCCAACGCCTCGCGTACCGCCACACCGTGTTCGGGCACGGTCACATCGAGCTCGAACACGTCGATGTCGTCGCCGAGTTTTCGGGCGGTTCGCTGCGTGAGTTTCAACGCGCGGCCGGCGCCGGTGAGCACGATGTCGGCGCCCTCCGCCCGCGCGAGCTGAGCCACGCCGTAGGCCAACGAGGCGTCGGTGAGAACGCCGGTGATCACGATCTTCTTGCCGTCGAGCAGACCCATGCACGGGACCGTAGATGATCGCCGTCACCCAGGCGCGCCCCATGTTCTTCGCAGATGGTGATTCCGGGTGTCGTTGTGCCACGCTGTCGCCATGCGCATCGGCATCTTCGGCGGAACCGGACCAGCAGGCAGCGGACTTGCTGCTCGACTTGCCAGCATCGGGCATCCGGTGGTGATCGGATCTCGATCCAAGTACCGGGCGATGGAGACCGTCGATGAACTGGTCGGCAAATGGCCACAACTCGAAGGGCTCCTCGAGGCCGGTGACAATGCGGGGGCCGCCGCCTGTGACCTGGTCGTCATTGCAACACCCTGGGATTCGGCGGCCAGTACGGCGCAGGAGAACGAGGAAGCGCTCGCCGGCAAGATCGTCATCTCGATGGCCAATGCACTGGTGCGGGTCAACAAGGAGTTCCAGCCGCTCGTGCCTCCCCGAGGGAGTGTCGCAGCCCACGTGCAAGCTGCCGTCCCCCGGTGTCATGTCGTCGCGGCGTTTCATCACCTCCCGGCAACCGAACTCGGCCACATCGACGAACCGATCGACTCCGACGTGCTCATCTGCGGTGACGATCCAGCATCGGTGCGCGAGGTCAGCAAGCTCGTGGCGGACTTCCCCGGCTGTCGACCACTCGACGCGGGCGAATTGTCGAATGCAACGGCGATCGAAGCGTTCACTGCGGTGCTGCTGCAGCTCAACGTGCGTTACAAGACACGGGTGGCGCCGAAACTGACGGGAATCAAACGAGACCCGCGCGCTGTTGACGCCGGGTGATGCAGCTCTACGACACCGCGCGACGCGCCATCGTGGCGTTCGAACCGAACGACCATGTGCTGATGTACACCTGCGGGATCACCCCGTACGACGCGACGCACCTCGGGCACGCCGCGACGTTCATCGCCTACGATGTTCTGCAACGGCGTCTGATCGACAAGGGGCACACGGTGCGCTGCATCCGCAACGTGACCGACGTCGACGACCCGTTGTTCGCCAAGGCCCGAGAACTCGGCATCCACTACCTCGATCTCGCCGCTGGCGAAGAGGCGCGGTTCGAGCGTGACATGGAGGCGCTCAACGCCCTCCCGGTCGCAGCGGCGCCGCGAGCGTCGTCGGCGATCCCCGACATCCGTGGCTTCATCGGCATGGTGCTCGATCGGGGGTTCGCCTACGAGTCCGGCGGGTCCGTCTACTTCGACGTGTCGAAGTTCGGCTCGTTTGGATCGCTGAGTCACTACACCGACGAAGAGATGATGGTGCTCGCCAAAGAGCGCGGTGGCAACGTCGACGATCCGAACAAGCGCTCGCCGCTCGACTTCGTCCTGTGGCACCCGTCCGCCGCCGACGAGCCGTCGTGGGACACGATGTGGGGGCCCGGTCGTCCGGGCTGGCACATCGAGTGTTCGGCGCTCGCGTTGCGTGAACTCGGCACGACGATCGACCTCCACGGCGGGGGAGCGGATCTGATCTTTCCGCATCACGAGTGCGAGCGCGCGCAATCCGAGGCGGCCACCGGCGAACCCTTCGTCAAGCACTGGATGCACACGGCGCTGATCCACAAAGACGGCGAGAAGATGTCGAAGAGCCTCGGCAACCTGGTGTTCGTCGATCAGCTCCGCGAGACATGGGATCCTCGCTCGATCCGCCTCGCCATCATCGAGCACCACTACCGCACGGAATGGGAGTGGGACGACGAGTTGATGCCGCGCAACGCCGCTCGGCTCGATGCGTGGAACGAACGATCCGGTTCGAACCCGAATCTGCTCGCGGAGGTCCGTGGGCGTCTCGATGACGACCTCGACACTCCCGGCGCGATCGCAGCCATCGATGCTGCGGCGGCCGCGGGCGCCGGTGTCGGCGAGGCCGCCGCACTGCTCGGCGTCGACCTCGACTGACCACTCCAGAATCCGTCCGCGAATGCTGCGTTGACACGAAGTTCACGGTTCGCGCTTCATTTGCGCGATCGTGCGGTCTACTCTCATGCCATGACGTCAGGGCCCGGAGCAGGAGCGATGCAGCAACGTGTGCGCCGCCTCGGCCGTCCCGTCGCCTCGAAACTGTGGAACATCGAGCTGAGCGGATACGAGCGCCTCCCGGTCGCCGGGCCCGCAATCCTGTGTCCGAATCACATCAGCTTCCTCGACTCGGCGTTCCTGATGCTCACCGTGCCGCGCAACATCTCCTTCGTCGGCAAGGCCGAGTACATGGACTCGTGGAAGACGAAGTATCTCTTCCCGGCGATGGGCATGATCCCGATCGACCGCTCGGGCGGCGACAAGAGCACGGCAGCGCTCGACGCCGCTGAAGCGGTCTTGCGGCGCGGCGAGCTGTTCGGCATCTTCCCCGAGGGCACCCGGAGCCGCAACGGCAACCTCCACAAGGGCCGCACCGGCGCCGCGCGGCTGGCGATGAAGCTCGACTGCCCGATCTTCCCGGTCGGCGTGATCGGCACCGACGAGATTCAACCGCCCGACGCCAAGATGCCCAAGTTGTTCAGCGGCTGCGAGATCAAGATCGGTCGCCCGATCCGTCCGGAGCGTTACCGGGGACGTGGAGCCGAGCACATCGCATGGCGCTCGATGATCGACGAGGTGATGTTCGAGATCCGCGAGCTCACCGGGCAGACCTACGTCAACACCTATGCCGGTGCGAAGGCGGAGACCGAGCCGACCGTGGCGGCACGCGTGGCGTCGGTGTCGGAGCCGAGCCCGATCCCGACCGTCACGTCGCGCGATCGGGGTCGATCGCGAACTCACGCTCGTCGCCGGCAACTGACGGCGTCGCCGCAACTCACCCGTCGGACGGTCGTGGCTGCTCCTATCCTGACGGTCGCATGTCGAACATCACGGTCTCTCTCCCCGACGGCTCCGAGCGCGAACTGGCCGATGACGCCACGGCGCTCGATCTTGCCGCTGCCATCGGCTCCGGCCTGAAGAAGGCGGCGGTCGCTGCGATCGTCGACGGCGCCGAGACCGACCTGGGTGTCACCCTGCACGACGGAGCGACCGTCGCCATCATCACGGCGGCCACACCCGAGGGCCGCCACGTACTGCGTCATTCGACGGCGCACGTGATGGCCCAAGCGGTGACACGGCTCTTCCCCGGAGCGAAGTTCTCGATCGGTCCGGCCATCGAGAACGGCTTCTACTACGACTTCGAACTTCCCGACGCCAAGACCTTCAGTGACGACGACCTCGAGCGCATCGAGGCCGAGATGCGCGAGATCGTCAGGGCGAATCAGCCGTTCGTCCGCTCCGAGATGTCGATGGCCGAGGCCAAGGAACTCTTCGCCGACCAGCCCTACAAGGTCGAGATCATCGAGCGCGTCGAGGCCGCAGAAGCCGACAACGACGATGCCGCCGAAGTCGGCGAAGGCGGTCTGATCAGCGCCTATCGCAACACCGACTCGTTCGTCGACATGTGCGTCGGTCCGCACGTCCCGTCGACCGGCAAGCTCGGTTTCTTCAAGCTCCAGCGCGTCTCGGGTGCCTATTGGCGTGGCAACGAGAAGGGCCCGATGCTGCAACGCATCTACGGCACGGCGTGGGAGTCGAAGCAGGCGCTGGCCGAGCACCTCCACCAGTTGGAGGAGGCGGCCAAGCGTGACCACCGCAAGCTCGCCACCGAACTCGATCTGCTGAGCTTTCCGAGCGAGCTCGGCGGTGGCCTGGCGGTGTGGCACCCCAAGGGTGCGATCGTGCGCAAGCTGATGGAGGACTACAGCCGCACGCGCCACGAACACGGCGGTTACGAGTTCGTCTACACGCCGCACCTCGCGAACGGCAAGCTCTTCGAGACGTCCGGGCACCTCCAGTGGTACGCCGACGGCATGTACCCGCCGATGGAGATGGACAATGGCACGTACTACATGAAGCCGATGAACTGCCCGATGCACTGCCTGATCTTCCGCAGTCGCCAGCGCAGCTACCGCGAGCTGCCGTTGCGGCTGTTCGAACTGGGCAACGTGTATCGATACGAACGCGCCGGCACGTTGCACGGCCTGATGCGCATTCGCGGCTTCACGCAGGATGACAGCCACATCTACTGCACGAAGGAGCAGATGGCCACCGAGGTGGCCAGCCTGCTCGACTTCGTCCTGTCGGTGCTGCGCGCCTTCGGGTTCGACGAGTTCACGTTCAACCTGTCGACCAAGGACCCCGACAAGTACATCGGCGACGACGAGATCTGGGACGAAGCGACCGAGGCCTTGCGTGAAGCCCTCGACTCCCATGGTCTCGAGTACGCCGTCAAGGACGGCGACGCGGCGTTCTACGGCCCGAAGATCGACATCGACGTCAAAGACGCCATCGGGCGGTCGTGGCAGCTGTCGACGATCCAGGCCGACTTCCAGCTCCCCGAGCGGTTCGACCTCGAGTACGTCGGCGCCGACAACGGCCGCCACCGACCGATCATGCTGCACCGCGCCCTGTTCGGCTCGATCGAACGGTTCTTCGGCGTGCTGCTCGAGCACTACGCGGGGGCGTTCCCGACGTGGCTCGCTCCGACACAGGTGCGGGTGCTCGCCGTGGCGGAAGCTCACGAGCCGTACGCAGCGACAGTCGTCGACGCACTGGCTGCCGCCGGCGCCCGGGTCGACACCTCGGCGGCAGACGACGGGCTCGGCAAGCGGATTCGCAATGCGAAACTCGAGAAGATCCCCTATGTGCTCGTCGTCGGCGACGACGACGTCGCTGCCGGCACGGTGGGTGTCAACCCGCGCGGTGGCGAGGTCGAGCGCGGTGTCGCCGTCTCGCGCTTCGTCGAGCAGTTCCTCCAAGAGATGGCCGACGCCGAATCGGCGGCGCTCGGCGCCTGAGCATGCTCGAGCGGATCTGGTCGGGGTGGCGATCGAGCTACGTGACTGCGGCTCCCGTCCGCACCGGTACGGAGCCCACTGAGCCGGGCAGCGTCTTCACTCGGCTGCTGCGCTCGGGAGCGCCCGACAGCGAGACGCACATCGTTCATCGCGGCGCGACGTGTTTCGTCATCGTGAATCTCTTCCCCTACACGACCGGGCATCTGCTGGTGGTCCCGTACCGGGAGGTCGCCGATCTCGATGCGCTGACCGACGAGGAGACCACCGACCTGTGGGCGACGGTGACCGAGGCAGTACGCATCGTCCGCTCGGTCTATGCGCCCGACGGCTTGAACGTCGGGCTCAATCTGGGCCGGCCGGCCGGTGGATCGGTACCCGACCACCTCCACGTGCACGTCGTGCCGCGGTGGACCGGCGATTCGAACTTCATGTCGGCGATCTCGAACACTCAGACGCTGCCCGAGGCCCTCGTCGACACGGCGACGAAACTCCGATCCGCCTGGGCAGCTGCGCCGCCCGACGGTCAGTAACCTGGCCGCGATGACCGACGACCTGCGAGACGAACTGCCCACGGACCTCGATCCGTCGGCGTTCGTCGGCCCCTACGAGTTCCCCGACAACAGTCGTCGGCGCTGGCCCGGTGTGATCTACCTCGTGATCGCGGCGATCTGCGTCATCGTGTACTTCGCGTTCGACGGCTCCGCGATCGTCAACGACGGGTTGCTCGTCGCTGCCGCCGTGTTGAGCGCCGTTGGCGTCTTCTCGATCACCAGCGGATGGAAGATGCACGTCAACGAGACCGAGGCGCTGATTGCCGCACAGCAGGCACTCGGCTTCCCGATCGGGCACGCGTCGGCCCAGCAGGTCTGGCGTGGCCTGCGCAGCCGACCGACATGGCGGGTGCTGTGCTATTCGGCTGAGGACCCACCGGCCGAACGCGGTCTCGTCCTCGTCGATGCCATCGACGGTCGCGTCATCGAGCATCTCCGCGAAGGCAATCCCGAGCTCGACAATCCCGACGTCGTCGCCGAGTCGCGATAGCGTCGTCTCGATGTTCGACGGCAAGTTCCGCACCCCGGTCGACAAGGCCGTCAAGCCAGTCGGCGCCGCGCTCCGCAAAACCGGTCTGACGCCCGACCACCTCACCATCCTCGGGTTGTTGGTCGGCGTTGGCGCTGCGGTCGCCATCGGTGCCGGGTACCTTCGCCTCGGCCTGCTGCTCGTGATCCTGGCGGCACTGCCCGACCTGCTCGACGGAGCGCTCGCCAAGGCCTCCGACAGCGCCAGCCAGCGCGGGGCATTCTTCGACTCGACGGTCGACCGCATCACCGACGCCCTCCTCCTCGGCGGTATCGCCTGGTACCTCGCGACCGAAGAGTCACCGCACATGGCGCTGTTGCCGTATGCGGTCATGGCGGTGTCGAGCCTCATCAGCTACCAACGGGCGAAGGCCGAATCCCTCGGCATCGAGGCCAAGGGCGGTCTGATGGAACGAGCCGAGCGGATCATCGCGCTCTGCCTGGGTCTGCTGGTTCCCGTGCTGTTGGTACCGATCCTGTGGATCATGCTGGTGCTCACGTCGATCACCGCAGTCCAGCGCTTCGTCAAGGTCTGGAAGCAGGCGGCGGTCGCTCCGGTGACCGCTGCAAGGATCGAGATGCGTCGATCGCGACGCCAGAGTCGTCGGGTGGCGCGCACCGAGCGACGCCGCACCCGGGTGCCGCGCCGGCCGACCTGAGTCGTGCCGTCGCGACCGATCACCGATCCCCGCCGGTTCGCCGACCTGGCAACCACGTCGACGTACCGCTTCGGCGCTGCAGCGGCGCAATGGATGCCGGCTCGCGTGGCGGCGGGCCTCACGACTCCCTTCGGTGTCGGGGCCAACTTCGCCAGCCGTGAACGCCGAGCGATGATCAGCCGACACCTCCAACGCGTCGATCCCACGCTCACCGGGCTGCGGCTGCGCCGGGCCGTACAGGAGGCGTTCGACTCGTACGCTCACTACTGGCTCGAGAGCTTCCGGTTGCCGAACCTCTCGGCCGCCACGGTCGAGCGGGGATTCGCCGTCGACGGCTACGACAACATCGTCAACGGGCTCGCGCGTGGCAACGGCGTGATCCTGGTGCTCCCGCATCTCGGAGGCTGGGAATGGGCCGGACGATGGATTGCCGAACAAGGTCATCAGATCACGGTGGTCGTCGAGAAGATCGAGCCACCCGAACTGTTCGAGTGGTTCGTCGATCTCCGTTCGGCGCTGGGGATGAACGTGGTCCCGCTCGGTGCCGGCGCTGGGACCACCGTGATGCGGGCACTCAACGACAACCACGTCGTGTGCCTGCTCGCCGATCGTGATCTCCAAGGCGGGGGCCCCGAGGTCGAGTTCTTCGGCGAGCGGACCACGATGCCGGCCGGCCCGGCCACGCTCGCCCTGCGCACTGGCGCACCGATCCTGCCGACCGCCGTGTACTTCACGGGCCGCGTCGACGGGCACCACGCATGGGTGCGGCCGCCGCTGACGGTCGAACGGGTCGAGAAACGGCTGCGTGACGACGTCGCACGCATCACCCAGGACCTCGCCAGGGATCTCGAGATCTTGATCCGGCGGGCGCCGTCACAATGGCACATGTTCCAGCCCAACTGGCCGAGTGACCCCGGTTACGGGCACGACGATCAAGTCACCTGAGCGTTCTGCCGAAGACAGAGCATCAACATGGCGGACACATACCCGATGGCGATGCGCGCTCGCATCCTCGTCGCTGTCGCAGCCGCGCTCACCGCGGTCTATTTCGTGCTGCCCGAGAACGCAGCGACCGAGGCCATCCGAGTGGTGGCGCCGGCGATCGGCGTGGGCGCCGTGTGGGTCGGAATTGCGGCGCATCAACCGCGCCGAGTGTTGGCGTGGGTGCTCGTTGCGGTGTCGCTCGGCCTGCTCGCCATCGCGCAGTTGGTGTGGGCGCGTCTGTACTTCGCCGGTTCCGATACGTTCCCGTCGGCGGGCGATGCATTCCATCTCGTGTCGGCCATCATCCTCGTGGTCGCATTGGCGATGCTCGGGCAGGATGCCTCGCCCGACGAAGACTCGTTGGGCCCGATCGAAACGGCGATCGTGGGCATCGCCGTCGGGCTCGGCGTCTGGCTCGCGGTGGTCGAACCGTACCTGGCGGACCGGGGTCTGGCGTTCGGGGATCGGGTCTGGGCGGTGCTCGTCCCGCTGATCGATGCCCTCGCCCTCGCCATTGCGTTGCGCACCGCGATCCAGAACCGGTTCCGCGTGCCGGCAACCACGCTGCTGGCAATCGGAGTCGCATGGCTGCTGGTCGCCGACATGGCTCGGGGCATCGCCGAGTTGCGTGGGTCGCTCGGAGCAGGCGGGTTCATCGCTGGACTGGCGATCGCACCGCCGATCATCATCGGCGCCGCAGCGCTCGATCCGACCATGACACATCGGAATCGTCCGCAGGAGACGGCGCCGCTGCTCGGATTCGGCCGGGTCGTGTGGTTGAGCGTCGCTGCGCTGACACCGTTGACCGTGTTGTTGACCTTGAGCGTCACCGGACTCGGTACCGAAGCGACGCGCACGATTGCCGCCGTGTGCGCCGTCGTGGTCGTGATCCTGGCATTGACCCGCATGTGGCGACTCGTGGCCACCGTGCGGGCCCTCACCGAACGCAAGGGCCAGGATCGGTTGGCCGCAATGGTCGAGCACTCGAGCGACGTCGTTCTGCTCGTCGACGCCAACGGTGTGATGAACTACGCAAGCCCGGGCCTCGCGAGCACGCTCGGGCACCGACCCAGTGACTGGACGGGCCGATCGCTCGTGGACCTGGTGGCAAGCGACGACCGTGACGCCGCAGCAGCGGAACTCCGGAAAGCAGCCGCGCTCCCGTACGGCGAGATGGTCAAGTTCGAAGCCAGCCTCGTCCGTGTCGACGGCCAACGCCGACGAGTCGAAGCCACGATCGCCAACCTGCTCGGCGGCGACGCTGTCGACGGGCTCGTTGCGACGTTCCGCGACGTCACCGAACAGCGCAACCTCGAGCGCCAGCTCAGCCATCGTGCGTTCCACGACGAACTGACCGGCCTCGCGAACCGGGCACTGTTCCTCGACCGGATGGACCATGCGCTGCGCGTCACCCGTCCCGAAGACGATCCGGTCGTGGTCCTGTTCGTCGACCTGGACGATTTCAAGTCGGTCAACGACGCGCTCGGACACGGCGTCGGCGACCAGATGCTGCGTTCGATCGCCGATCGGATTCGCCAGGTGGCCGGAACCGGCGACACGCCTGCCCGCTTGGGCGGCGACGAGTTCGCACTGCTGCTCGAGGATCGCGGTGGTATCGACCGAGCATTGGACGTCGCCGAGGGTCTACTCGATGCATTGCGCGAGCCCGTCGCGCTCGCCGGCTACGACCTCGCAGTACTGGCCAGCGTCGGCGTGGCCGTGTCGACGCCCGGGATGACGACCGCCGGATTGCTCCGCGACGCCGACATCGCCATGTACGAGGCCAAGCGAGCCGGCAAGAGCCAGATCAAGATCTTCGACCCGGCCATGCGGCTGACGGCCACGCGTCACCTGGAGTTCCGCAGCGACCTCGGGTCGGCGATCGAACGCGACCAGCTGCGGCTGGTGTTCCAGCCGATGGTCGATCTTCGGACGCACCGCGTCGTCGGTGCGGAATCGCTGCTGCGCTGGGAGCATCCCACCCGTGGGCCGATCGCCCCTTCGGAGTTCATCCCGATCGCTGAGCGGGCGGGCCTCATCGTGCCCATCGGGAGATGGGTGGTCGACCAGAGCATCAAGGCGGCCTCGCAGTGGCAGGAGAGAGGACCGCAGCGCGTCAGCATCAACGTCTCGGCGTTGCAGATACGGTCACCCGAATTCGTCGATCAGGTGCGACGTTCGCTCGAGGTCCACCGACTCGATCCGACACTCGTCGTACTCGAGTTCACCGAGACGATGCTCGTCGAGGAGATCGAGTCGGCATCGGACAACCTTGCCCCGCTGCGGGAACTTGGTGTACTCATTGCAATCGATGACTTCGGAACCGGCTACTGCTCGCTGTCGTATCTGCAACAGTTCCCTGTCGACATCGTCAAGATCGACCGTCAGTTCATCGACGAACTCGACGAGGAAACGCTCGACATGTCGTTGGCCAGAATGATCCTGCAGCTCACGTCCGGGCTCGACGTGATCTCGATAGCCGAAGGCATCGAGCGTCCAGCCCAGCTGCGCGCGTTGCAGGCGCTGGGGTGTGACATCGGGCAGGGGTATCTGTTGTCGGGTCCGCTCGAAGCCGAGGAACTCCAGCGTCGCTTCGGGGTGGCCTGAGTCGTGACGAGCCCATGAGGATCGGCATCGTCTGCCCGTACAGTCTCACGGTGCCGGGAGGCGTGCAGGCGCAGGCGCTCGGTCTCGCACGCGAGCTGCGACGGCGCGGACACGAGGCGCGTGTCATCGGACCATGCGACGGACCGCCACCCGAGTCGTTCGTCACGCCGCTCGGCGACTCGCTGCCATTGTCGGCCAACGGCTCGATCGCTCCGATCGCCCCTGATCCGTCAGCAGCCCTCCGGACGCTGCGAGTACTCGCCGATGAACAGTTCGACGTGATTCACCTCCACGAGCCGCTCGCGCCGGGTCCGACGTCCACTGCCTTGATGGTCCATTCGGCGCCGACCGTCGGGACGTTCCACGCCGCCGGCACATCGGCCAGCTATCGGATCCTGAAGCCGGCGCTCACCCGACTCATCAGAAGAATCGACCACAAGGTGGTCGTGTCGAAGGACGCCCTCGAACTGGTGCGCAGCCACCTCGGCGGCGAGTACGAGGTGTTGTTCAACGGCGTCGAACTCGACGCCATCCGTTCGATTGCGCCGTGGTCGAGTGAGTCGGGTCGCGTTCCTGCGCGACCGACGGTGTTCTTCTGCGGTCGACACGAGGAACGCAAGGGGTTGCGGGTACTGGTGGATGCCGTCGTGACCAGCGCCCTCGACGTCGACGTCTGGATCGGCAGCGACGGTCCCGACACGGCCGAGCTGACCGCAGCAACGGCCGGTGACGATCGATTCCACTGGCTCGGACGGGTCACCGACGACGAGAAGTTCGCCCGGCTCCGAGCGGCCGACGTGTTCTGTGCGCCGTCGTTGCGTGGCGAATCGTTCGGTGTCGTCCTGATCGAGGCGATGGCGGCGAGCACGACCGTCGTGGCGAGCTCGCTCGACGGCTACCGGAACGTGGCCACCCACGACGTCGACGCACTCCTCGTCGAGCCCGGAGACGTCGAGGCGCTCGGCGACGCATTGGGCAGGGTGACCACCGATCATGCGCTCTCTCGGCGGTTGCGGGGAACCGGTGATGTGCGAGCGGAAGACTTCGCGATGACCTCGCTGACCGACCGGTACGTGGAGATCTACCAGTCGCTGCTCCCATCCTCCCGTTGACCGAGGGTGCCGCCGTAGACTCGTCCAAATGCTTCCCCTCATCATCGTGATCATCGTCGTGGTGATCCTGGTGGCGTTCTTGATCATCTCGTACAACGGCCTGGTTCGATCGCGCAACCAGGTCGAGAACGCCTGGTCCCAGATCGACGTCCAGTTGAAGCGTCGGATCGACCTCATCCCGAACCTCGTCGAAACCGTGAAGGGATACGCCGCCCACGAACGCGAGACCCTCGAAGCGGTCGTGGCCGCACGCAACTCGGCGATCGCTGCGCCCGACACGCCAGCCGCTCAGGCCGAGGCCAACGACATGCTGTCGGGTGCGCTGCGGCAGCTGTTCGCACTCAGCGAGGCGTATCCGGACCTGAAGGCGAACCAGAACTTCCTGGCGTTGCAGGAAGAACTGACCGCCACCGAGGGCCGTGTCGCCTACGCTCGCCAGTTCTACAACGACAGTGTGTTGACGTACGACAACAAGCTCGAGTCGTTCCCCACGGTGATCATCGCGAAGATGTTCAACTTCGAAGCGAAGGAGTACTTCGAGGCCGACGACCAGGCCCGAATCGCTCCGACGGTCCAGTTCTGAAGTCGCTGAGATGTTCGAACTGATCAGATCGAACAAGCGGCGCAGCGTGCTGCTCGTGGCGGGCTTCGTCGGTTTCGTCGTGCTCGTCGGTGCGGCGATCGGGGCCATCGTCGGCAACGCCGTGGTGTTCACGGTCGTGGCCCTCGTGTTCAGCGGCGTGGTCGCGTTCACGTCGTACTGGCGCGCCGATCGGATCGCCCTGGCCGTCAGCCGGGCGCGTCCCGCGCCGCCGGAGGAGTACCAGCGTCTCCACAACCTGGTCGAGGGGCTCTGCATCGCCGGTGGGCTTCCCAAACCGGGCGTCTACGTGATCGACGACCCGGCCCCGAACGCATTCGCCACCGGCCGCAACCCGAACCACGCCGCCATTGCGGTCACGACGGGACTGCTCGAGAAGATGAACCGCGTGGAACTCGAAGGGGTGGTGGCCCATGAACTGAGCCACATCCGCAACTACGACATCCTGGTGTCGACGCTCGCGGTCGTGATGGTCGGCGCCGTTGCCCTGATGGCCGACCTGGCGATCCGCACGATGTGGTGGAACGGTGGCCGAGTGGCTCGCCGCGGCGACCAGAGCAACGGCAACAATCCGCTGGCCTACGCCGGCATCGTGCTGCTCGTCGTCGCACCGATCATCGCCAAGATCATGCAGGCCACGATCTCTCGCCGTCGAGAGACGCTCGCCGATGTCAGCGCCTGCCAGCTCACCCGCTACCCGCCGGGTCTGATCTCAGCGCTCGAGAAGCTGAAGGACGACACCACGGTGACGCATTCGGCGTCCACCGCTACGGCACACTTGTGGATCGAGCAGCCCATGAGCGGCGTCGGCGACGCCGGCAAGCTGGGCGGCATCCACCGAATGTTCGACACCCACCCCCCGCTCGACGAGCGAATCGCACTCCTGAGAGAACTCTGATGAAACCAGCCCGCCCGTTCATTGCACTCGCCGTCTTGGCCCTCGTCGCCGCTGCATGCGGTGGTGGGGGCGGTGGCGACGACTCGACGACCACCAGCTCGACGTCCACGACGTCCACGACGGTCAAGGCAACCACGACGACGTCGTCGACATCGACGACCACCACCACGACGCTGCCGGCCACGATCCGCCAACCGCTCACCGGTCAGCCGCTCGACAGCGAGGACCAGGTGCTGCAGCGTGCGGCGCTCGTCGCCAAGATCGACAACAACGCAGCGGCCGTGCCGAACCACAGCGGCCTCGCCGTCGCCGACATCGTGTTCGAAGAGATCGTCGAGGGCCGCACCACACGGTTCGCTGCGGTGTTCCACTCGCAGAGTTCCGACCCGATCGGGCCGATCCGGTCTGGACGCACCCAGGACGTCGACCTGTTCACCTCGTTCAACCAGCCGCTGTTCGTGTGGAGCGGTGGCAACCCCAACGTGACCCGCGCGATCAACGAGTCGACGCTGATCAACCTGGGCCCGAGCAATGCGTCCGGGTACTTCCGCGGGCCGGGCGGCGCGCCGCACAACCTGTACACGACCACCGACAACATCTGGTCCCAGACCCCCTTGGGTCACCCCGGCCCCCCGGATGCGCAGCTCCAGTACCTCGAGGCCGACGACGAGTTCGGCGGCGAGTCGACCGCTGGAGTCACGGCTCGCGTCGGCTCGGAGAACATCGAGTGGACCTGGAACCCCGAATTCGAGAAGTTCGACCGCTCGCAGCGCGGTCGAGCTCACGACGACAAGGTCTTCGGTCGGATCCGAGCCACCAATGTGATCGTGCTCGGTGTGGCGTACGCGCCGAGCCCCGCTGACCGCCGCAGCCCGGAGGCCCAGACCGTCGGCACCGGACCGGCGTACTTCTTCTCCGGTGGCGAGGTCATCGAGGGAACGTGGAAGCGCGAGTTCTCGCTCTTTCCGATCGAGTACGTCGGGCCCGACGGCGAACCGATCCAGTTCGCCCCAGGGAACACGTGGATCGAGCTGGCCGACGTCGACGACGTCAATGCTGGAGCGGTCGTGGTGTTGCCATCGACACCACCCGCACCGTGATCTCGCCGCAGCGGATCGCCGGCAACGAAAGTACGATGACGAGATGACTGGCAGCACCGGAACCTTCCCCGTCAAGCGCGGACTCGCCGAGATGATGAAGGGCGGCGTCATCATGGACGTCGTCACCCCCGAGCAGGCGAAGATCGCCGAAGACGCCGGCGCCGTCGCGGTGATGGCCCTCGAGCGCGTCCCGGCCGACATTCGTCGTGACGGCGGGGTGGCCCGAATGAGCGACCCTGAGATGATCGAGGGCATTCAGGCCGCCGTGTCGATCCCGGTGATGGCCAAGGCCCGCATCGGTCACTTCGTCGAGGCGCAGATCCTGCAGGCGCTCGGTGTCGACTTCGTCGACGAGTCCGAGGTGCTCACCCCCGCCGACGAGACGCATCACATCGACAAGTTCGCGTTCGACGTGCCGTTCGTGTGCGGCGCCACCAACCTCGGCGAAGCGCTGCGGCGCATCTCCGAGGGTGCCGCCATGATCCGCTCGAAGGGCGAAGCCGGCACGGGCAACGTGGTGGAAGCTGTTCGGCACCTGCGCAACATCATCGGCGACATGCGCAAGATCACCCAGGCCGACGAGGCCGAGCTGTTCGAGTGGGCCAAGCGGCTCCAGGCGCCCCTGCCGCTCGTCCAAGAGATCGCTGAGACCGGCAAGCTGCAGGTTCCGTTGTTCTGCGCCGGTGGCCTGGCCACCCCGGCCGACGCTGCGTTGGCGATGCAGCTCGGCGCCGAAGCGGTGTTCGTCGGTTCCGGCATCTTCAAGTCCGAGGATCCGTCGCCGCGTGCCAAGGCCATCGTCGAGGCGACCACCCACTTCAACGACGCCGACATCCTCGCCAAGGTCAGCCGTGGCCTCGGCGCACCGATGACCGGCATCGGGATGGACGAGATCAACCAGCGATATGCCGAACGGGGCTGGTGACACCCGCACTCTTCGAGTCGGCCGGACCGTTGGCGTACTCGCCCTGCAAGGGGCCTTCGACGTACATCGACAACGCCTCGAGCAACTCGGCGCTACTGCGCCCTTGGTGCGGACGGCGAACGACCTCGACGGTCTCGACGCGATCGTGCTGCCCGGAGGCGAGAGCACCACGATGTCGCGGCTGCTCACCACGAGCGGGCTCTTCGACGACCTGAAGGGACGTCTGATCGACGGGTTGCCCGTGTTCGGCACCTGTGCCGGCATGATCCTGTGCGCCACCGACGTGCTCGACGGACGTCCTGACCAGCGAGGATTCGATCTGATCGACCTGACGGTTCGACGAAATGGCTACGGGCGGCAACTCGACAGCTTCGAAGTCGATCTCGACGTCGACGGGCTCAGCGACGCCTTCCACGCCGTGTTCATCCGAGCCCCGTTCGTCGAACGCGTCGGACCCGATGTCGAGGTTCTCGCCCGCCACGACGGCGTGCCTGTTCTCGTTCGCAGCGCGCGCTGTACGGTGGCAGCGTTCCATCCGGAACTCACCGACGACGCACGCCTGCACCAACTCTTCCTCGACTCGCTCACCGACTGACGCACGACCGAAACGCAACGGAGCACTCATGTCCGGCCACTCCAAATGGGCAACGATCAAACACAAGAAGGGCGCCGCCGACAAGGCGCGGGGCAAGCTCTTCGCAAAACTCGCCCGGCAGATCGAGGTGGCGGCGAAGAGCGGTGGCGACGTCGACACCAACCCCACGTTGCGTACCGCGGTCCAGAAGGCCAAGGCGGGTCGGATGACCAATGACGCCATCGACCGCGCGATCAAGCGGGGAACCGGCGACGACGACGGTGGCACCTACGAGAGCATCATGTACGAGGGCTATGCGCCCGGTGGTGTGGCGTTGATGATCGACGTGCTCACCGACAACCGCAACCGCACCGGCGCAGAGATCCGCAACATCTTCTCCAAGCTCGGTGGGTCGATGGCCGAGCCGGGAGCGGTCGGCTGGCAGTTCCATCGCCGTGGCGTGATCATCACCGGAGACGGCGTCGACGAGGACACGATCATGATGGCGGCGATCGAGGCCGGCGCCGACGATGTCATCTCCGAGGGCGACGGAGCGTTTCGCGTGATGACCGAGCCGTCGGTCGTCTACGACGTCAAGGGCGCGATCGACGACGCTGGCATCGAGGTGATCTCGGCCGACTCGCCGATGGTGGCCGACAACCTGGTCCCGGTCACCGACACCGCTGACGCGAAGGCGATCCTGCGCATCCTCGAAGCGCTCGAGGACAACGACGACGTGCAGGACGTGTTCTCGAACTTCGACATGAGCGACGAACTGATGGAGGTGGCAGCGTCGTGAGTCTTGGCGTCGGCGATCAGGCTCCCGACTTCACGCTGCCCGGCACCGGCGGCAGCGAGTACTCGCTGGCCGACTTTCGCGGCCAGCCGGTCGTGCTGGTCTTCTATCCCGGAGACGACACGCCCGTCTGCACGAAACAGCTCAACACCTACAACGACGATCTCGAGCAGTTCAGCGAGATGAACGCGCAGGTCATCGGAATCTCCGCGCAGGACGTCAGCAGCCACGACGCGTTCGCCGGCAAGCACGGTTTCGAGTTCCCTCTGCTCGCCGACACCGACAAGGCCGTTGCTGGTCTCTACGGGACGCTGGGGCCGATCGGGTTCCCGCGTCGCAGCGTGTTCATCATCGATGCCGACGGAGTGGTCCGCTACGCCCATCGGGCGATTGCCGGCCTCACGTTCCGGCCGGTCAAGGAACTGATCGGCGAATTGGAGAAGATCACCAGTTGACCGCACCGGCGCACTAAGGTACGAACCTGTGTTCGCCAACAGTGTGTCGTCCCGGTCATCGATGCGGTCGTGTCGCGTGCTGGGTATCGACCCAGGATTGACGCGGTGCGGTTACGCCGTGGTCGATGCTCGGGGAGCGTCGAAGGCGGTGGCGATCTCGCTCGGCGTGATCACGACGCCGCGTACCGACCCGTTGCCGCAACGGTTGGCGTCGCTGCGCACCGAGTTCACGGCGTTGATCGCCGAGTTCCGCCCTGACGTGGTTGCTGTCGAGCAGGTGTTCTTCCAGGTCAACGTGCGCACCGCGATGAGTGTGGGCCAAGCGAGCGGCCTGGCTCTGGCCGAGGCGGCACTCGCCGGCTGCGAGGTCATCCAGTACACGCCCAATCAGGTCAAGGACGCGGTGGCCGGTTGGGGCGGAGCCGACAAGGTCCAGGTCCAGAAGATGGTGCAGGCAAGGCTTGGGCTCTCGTCGTTGCCGAAGCCTGCCGACGCCGCCGACGCTGCGGCACTTGCGTTGTGTCACCTGGCGATGTCGCCACACCTGCGAGCGTCGGTGCGAAGCGCATGATCGGTTCGCTGCGTGGCTCGGTGCTCGAACGCAACCTCGACGGCACGGTGCTGCTCGAAGTCGGCGGGGTCGGGTACCTCGTCGCCGTGTCGACTCGGGTCCTCGCCGAGCTGGAACCGGGTACCCCGGTGTTCCTCTACGTCCATCACCACATCCGCGAAGACGCCCAAACCTTGTTCGGGTTCACGTCACGCGACGACCGCCAGACGTTCCAGGTGTTGATCAAGACGAACGGGATCGGCCCGGCGCTGGCCATGGCGATCCTCGCCACGCACCCACCTGGTGCGCTCTTCGACGTGGTGGCCAACAACGACGTCGCTGCGCTCACGCTGGTGCCGGGCATCGGCAAGAAAACTGCTGAGCGGCTGATCATCGATCTGCGCGACCGGTTGTCGGTGCCGATGCTCGACGGCGCCGACGTGAACGGGTCGGCGTCTGCGGTTGCCGACGTGCGCGACGCACTCGCCAGTCTCGGCTACGGAACCGACGAGATTCGCGACGTCCTCCGCGAGCTGCAGACGGACACCGATTCGGCCACGCTGCTTCGCGACGCGCTGAAGTCGTTGGGGGCACGCCGTGCGTGACGAGTTCCTCGACCCGGGCATCGGTGCGGGTGCCGACGACGTGGTCGACGCCGAAGTCGAACTCGAAGCTGGCCTGCGGCCACGGGCTCTCGACGAGTTCGTTGGCCAGCGTGAACTCAAGGAGCACCTGCGGATCGTGCTCGAAGCAGCCCGTAAACGCGACCAGCCGGTCGACCACCTGTTGTTCGCGGGGCCGCCCGGGCTCGGCAAAACCACGCTCGCCGGCATCGTGGCGACCGAGATGGGTGTTCATCTGCACGTCACGTCCGGTCCGGCGTTGGAGCGTGCCGGCGACCTCGCGGCCATTCTCACCAAGCTCGAAGACGGTGACGTGCTGTTCATCGACGAGATCCACCGCCTGTCGCGGGCGGTCGAGGAGATCCTCTATCCGGCGATGGAAGACTTCCAGCTCGACATCGTGGTCGGCAAGGGCCCGGCAGCGTCGAGCATCCGTCTGACGATGCCGCCGTTCACGTTGGTCGGCGCGACGACGCGCACGGGCATGATCACCGGCCCGCTCCGCGACCGGTTCGGGCTGGTCGCCCGTCTCGACTACTACGAGGACGACGAGCTGCGAGCGATCGTCGAGCGTGCGGCGGGGATCCTCGATGTCCGCATCGACGCCGACGGTGCGTGGGAGATCGCTCGACGATCGCGCGGAACGCCGCGCATCGCCAACCGACTGCTGCGCCGTGTACGCGACTTCGCCGAGGTTCGTGCCGACGGCACGATCGATGCCGAAGTCGCTCGTCAGGGCCTGGCACTGTTCGGCGTCGACGACCGCGGGCTCGACAAGGTCGACCGGGCGATCCTGAACGCACTGTGCACGCAGTTCAACGGTGGACCGGTCGGGCTGTCGACCGTGGCCATCAGCGTCGGTGAACAACCCGAAACGGTCGAGGACGTGTACGAACCGTTCCTGATCACCCAGGGCATGATCGCTCGAACTCCACGAGGGCGCGTCGTGCTCGACGCCGCCTACGAACACCTCGGGCTCACCCCGCCGCGCCGGTCCGGCAACTCCAGTCTCTTCGACTGACTGGTGACGCGGTGCCAAGCGCTGCGTAACCTCCCGGGGTGTTGATCGCCGATTTCGATTACGAGCTGCCGGACGATCGGATCGCTCAGACGCCGATCGAGCCACGTGATGGCGCTCGGTTGCTGGTCGACCGGGGGAGTGCCGCCCCGGAGCACCGTCACGTGCACGACCTGCCGGAGCTGCTCCGCGAGGGCGATCTGCTGGTGCTCAACGAGACACGCGTGATTCCGGCGCGTCTGCGGTTGCATCGCTCGACCGGGGGAGCGGCCGAGGTGCTGCTGCTCGAGCCATGGGACGCTGATCGTCGGACGTGGGAGGCATTGGTGCGGCCCGGCGCCAAGGTGCGGGTTGGCGAGCATCTGTTCGCTGGCGAGGTGCCGCTGGTGCGGATGGGGGAGCGGACGCCGGCGGGCGACACCTTCTGGGTCGAGTTGATCGGCGACGACGATCCTGTCGTGCTGCTCGACCGTCACGGCGAGATGCCGTTGCCGCCCTACATCTCAGAACGCCTCGGCGACCCTGACCGGTACCAGACGGTGTTCGCCCGCGAGCCGGGGTCGGCCGCTGCGCCGACCGCAGGGCTCCACTTCACCCCCGAGCTGTTCGAGCGGCTCGCGGCGGCCGGGATCCGAACGGCCACGGTCGAACTCGTGGTCGGCCTCGACACCTTCCAGCCCATCAGCACCGACAACCCGCTCGACCACCCGATGCACACCGAGCGCTACCGGGTGCCGCCCGAGACGATGCAGTCGTGCCTCGACGCCGAGCGGGTGGTCGCGGTGGGCACCACGGCGGTGCGCGCACTCGAGTCCGCAGCACGGTCCGACGAGCCCACGGGTCGTACCGATCTGTTCATCCATCGAGGATTCGACTGGCAGTTGGTCGACGCAATGATGACCAACTTTCATCTCCCCAAGACGACGCTGCTGATGATGATCGATGCGTTCATCGGCCCGCGCTGGCGCTCGCTGTACGAGACCGCACTGGCCGACGACTACCGCTTCTTGTCGTTCGGCGATGCGATGCTCCTCGACCGCCACGCCGACTGATCCCGTCCGCTCGTGGGAGACTGCTGCGATGAAGACCTGGCAGTGGGGTGAGGTCGTGCTCCGCAGCGAGCAGCTCGGCCTGCAACCAGACGACGTCGAAACGCCGCAACCTGCGGAGGGAGTGTGGCTCGAAGGGCCGGTCTACGTGGTCGACGACTCGTCTGAGCAGCTCGTGAGCTACACGGCGCCCGGAACCCGGTTCCGCTTTCCCGGTGGACCGTGGCCGACGCCCGACTGTGGTGGGACCGGTCGTGGTCCGACTGGGTGGCGCCTGCCGAGTGGTGTGATCCGGCACGACCGGCCTGACTGAACGCCGATACCGTCCCAGCGATGTTTCCCGTGGAGTTCCAGGTCGATGCGATCGACGGAACGGCGAGGGCGGGCACGGCCACGACCGTCCGCGGCGCCTACACGACGCCGCTGTTCATGCCGGTCGGGACGCGAGGCGCGATCAAATACCTCAGCGCCGACGACTACGGGCGCATCGGCGCTCAGATCGTGCTCGGCAACACGTATCACCTGATGCTGCGACCGGGCGCCGACCTCGTCGAACGCTTCGGTGGGCTGGGTCGCTTCTCGGGTTGGGACGGCTTGACCCTCACCGATTCCGGGGGATTCCAGGTGTTCTCGCTCGATCCGAAGGTCGACGATGACGGCGTCACCTTCAAGAGCACCTACGACGGCTCCACGCATCGGTTCACGCCGGAGATCGCCGTCGACGTCCAACAGCGCATCGGCGCCGACATCATGATGGTGCTCGACGTCTGCCCGCCGCTGCCGAGCCCGCCCGAGGTGATCCGAACGGCACTGGAACGAACCACTGCGTGGGCCGAACGTGCGGTGGCGGCGCACACCCGGGCCGACCAGTCGCTGTTCGGCATCGTTCAGGGCGGCATCAGCGAGACCATGCGACGTGAGAGCGCCAAGCAGATCGTCGACATCGGCTTCGACGGCTACGGCATCGGTGGGCTGTCGGTGGGGGAGACCCGCGAGGAGATGCTGCCGGCACTCGCGGCTGCGCTCGAACACCTCCCGACCGATCGTCCCCGCTACCTGATGGGAGTCGGTGACCCCGCGTCGCTTGTCGAGGCAGTGGCGCTCGGGGTCGACCAATTCGACTGTGTGATGCAAACTCGACTCGGTCGCCACGGCACGGCGCTGACCTCGACCGGCCGGTTCCAGGCCAAGGCGGCCCGCAACGCCGAACTCGACGAGCCACTCGACGCCACCTGTTCGTGCGACGTGTGCGCACGTCACAGCCGGGGCTACATCCGGCATCTGCTGCAAGTGGGCGAACCAACAGCTTCCCGTCTGCTGTCGATCCACAACGTGGCCTGGACGATCTCGCTGATGAACTCGATGCGGGCGGCGATCGCAGACGGCACGTTCGCGTCGATGCGGCGGTCGGTGCTCGACGTCTGGGGCTGACCGGTTCCCGATCGCGGATCAGGGTTTCGGCGGCCTCGTCACAATGGTTCCGTCCCAGTCGGCGATGGGAGCGCAATGCCATCCCCAGTCGGTGAGTCGGGGCAGGTCGCCAAGAGCGATGCGCCCGTTCGCCCATCGCAGCTGATCCCAGGGATCGTCACCGGGTGCGACCCAGGGAAACAGCCGGCGCAGGACGACGTCCGCGAGGTCAGCGGGTGGACGAAAGCTCAACCCGAGTCCGCGTGCGGCGTCATCGGTGTGGATCAACAGCTCGTCGCATGCCATCGCAGCGAAGCCGGACGGATCGGCCGTTCCCATCGGATGGAACCCTCGTGCACTCGCCGGGCTGACCTCGATGACCGCGGACACGACGAAGGCATACGACCTCAACGTGTCGACCAGATCGCGGTTGGAACCATCGGTGGTGACGCGGTGCTCGACGAGGCGAAGGTCGATGCCGCCCGCGGACAGGTCGATGGCGTACCAGAGGCAGGTTTCGGCGGCGTGAGCGACGACCTCGGCGACGGACATCTCGAGATCGGGCACAGCGACGGCCCAATCGGTGCCGGCCGCTTCGTCGAGGAACGTCGCGCACAGCTGCGCTGCGCTCGTCACGTGTGAGGCACCGATCATCACGCAACTCTAGATTCACGAGCTCGATGTCCGAGACGAGGATTGACCGGTGACGACGCCGGATCGCAGCTAGCATCGGACGCCGTCATGTCCTCGCATCTCATCACCTCCCTGATCGCACAGGAGTCGTCCTCCGGCGGCGGGAGCGGCGCCATCATCCAGCTCGGGATCCTGCTGCTGATCCCGTTCGCCATGTATTTCTTCATGATCCGGCCTCAGCGGCGTCGGATGCGCGAGCAGCAGGAGCTGCAGCGTTCGATCCAGGTCGGCGACGAAGTGATCACGACGTCGGGCGTCTACGGCGTCATCACGGGCGAGGACGGCGACAGTCGTTTCTGGCTCGAGATCGACGACGACGTCCAGATCCGAATCGCACGCGCGGCCATCTCCGGCAAGGCATCGCCTGACGCCGACGACGCCGCCGCAGATGACGACGCCGCTGATGCGGACGAGTCGGTCGCCGCCAACGCTGACGACGACGACTGACCCACCCCTCATGAAACGTCGTCTCTGGACCTCGATGATCGGGGTCGTGCTGATCGTGATCATCACGCTCGCGTTCAACATCACCACGGGCAACACCCCGATTCTGGGCCTGGATCTCCAGGGCGGCGTGTCGGTCATCCTGTCGCCAACCGAGCCGGCGACGCCCGAAGAGCTCGAAGTGATCCGAGATCAGATTCGCTCCGAACTCGAACGCCAGGGCATCGCCGAGCCCGACGTGCGTGTCCAGGGTGACACGATCGTGGTCGATCTCCCCGGCGTGCGCGATCAACAAGAGGCACTCAACGCCGTCGACGTCTCCGGTGTGGTCGAACTGCGCCCGGTCCTCGATCCGAGCAGCTGTCAGACGGTCGATTCCACTGCGACCGGTCCGGTGGTCGGCAACCCGAGTGACGTCACCGACTCGGTCGTCCCAAGCGATTCCGGCCCCACGAGCAGCGAGCCACAGGGCCTGCGTCGTCCCGTCGCTCCGCCGACCGACAGCGTGCCCACCGACACGATCCCAACCGACACCGTCCCGACCGACACGATCCCGCCGGGTGCGGTCAACGAACCGGTCCCGACGCAATTCGTCGACCCGAGCGCCGAGATCCTGCCCACACGCGACGGCAGCGCCGAGTGCGTCGGCCCGGTGCAGGGCACCGGTGAAGTCTTCGAACGCGGCAGTGCGGAACCGACACTCGACCCCGCTCAGGGGTGGGGCGTCTCGGTCGGCCTGCGTGGTGGCGAGGGCGCCGACACCTGGAACAACCTGGCCAACCAGTGCTTCAACCGTCTGCCGACGTGCCCCACGCAGCGCCTGGCGATCGTGCTCGACAGCGTCGTGCAGTCGGCTCCCACCGTCAACGAGCCGAACTTCACCGACTCGGTGTCGATCACGGGCAACTTCACCCAGTCCGAGGCCGAGGAACTCGCCGCCGTGCTCAACCGCGGCGCCTTCCCCGTCGAGGTCGAAGCCCAAGAAGCCCGCACCGTGTCACCGTCGGCCGGTTCCGATTCGTTGCAGGCAGCGATCATCGCGGGTCTCGTCGGGATGGCGCTGGTGCTGGCGTTCCTCATCGTGTACTACCGCTGGCTCGCGCTCGTCATCGTCGCCGGCATCACGGTGTGGGCCGGGATGGTGTTCTCGATGGCGTCGTTCGTCTCGGGCTGGACCAACTACGCCCTCAGCCTCGCCGGTGTGACGGGCATCATCGTGGCCATCGGCGTCACCGTCGACACCTACATCGTGTTCTTCGAGCGGATCAAGGACGAACTGCGAAATGGACGCACCATCAAGAATGCGGCACCTCGCAGCTTCAAGATGACGTGGCGGACGATCTGGTCGGCCGACGTGATCTCGCTGATCGCAGCAGGGATCCTGTTCTCGCTCAGCGTCGGCTCCGTCCGTGGGTTCGCGTTGTATCTCGGTCTCACGACCATCTGCGACCTGCTCGTGTGCTACTTCTTCACTCGACCGGCAGTGCTCCTGCTCGCCAGTACCAAGTTGATGGCCAAGAAAGAGACCGTGCTCGGCATGAAGGTGGCGACGGCATGACCCTCGACACCAGTGTTTCTCCGTCCGGACTCGGGCGATTGTTCCGTGGGCAGACGGCGATCGACTTCTATGGCAAGCGCAAGGTCGGGCTGATCCTTGCGATCGTTGCGGTCGTGGTGACCTTCGGTTCGCTGCTCAGCCAGGGTCTGAACCTCGGACTCGACTTCGAGGGCGGCGACGCCTGGGACATCCCGGCGAGCGAGACGTTCGGGGTCGACGAAGCCACCGATGTGCTCGTCGCCAACGACGTCTCCACCAGTGGTGCCCGCATTCAGCTGCGCAGTTCGGAGACCTCCGACGTCGTCACCGTGCAGGTGGAAGAACTCCCACGCGATCAGGCCGAAGCGGTGACGGCGTCGTTCGCCGAGGCGGCCGGTGTCACGGTCGAGGAGATCAGCTTCTCGTTCACCAGCTCGACCTGGGGGGCCGAGATCACCGAAAAGGCGATCCGGGCGCTCGTGATCTTCCTGTTCGTCGTTGCGATCTTCATCTCGATCCGATTCGAATGGAGAATGGCGGTGGCGGCCATCGCTGCAATGCTCAACGACGTCATCGTCGCCGTCGGCGTGTACTCGGTGTTCCAGTTCGAAGTGACGCCGGCGACGGTCATCGCGTTCCTGACGATCCTCGGCTATTCGCTGTACGACACGATCGTCGTGTTCGACCGGGTCAAGGAGAACGAAGGCCGCTACGCGAGCACGCAAGATGCCGTACGAGGACATCGTCAACATCTCGATGAACCAGGTGATGGTGCGGTCGTTGCTCACCAGCTTCTCGTCGATCCTGCCGGTGGTCTCGCTGTTGATTCTCGGTGCCGGGGTCATGGGCGCCGTCTCGTTGCGCGAGTTCGCGCTGGCACTGCTCGTCGGCATGGTCTCGGGCGTGTACTCCTCGATCTTCATCGCGACGCCGCTGCTCGCGTATCTGAAGTCGAAGAAGGGGGTCGAGTCGCGACGTCAGCGGCTGCGCGGCGACGAACTGCGCGCTGCCGTCATGGGATCAGGTGTCACCGGACGGATTCCCGAAGACACGCCGCATCCCGACGACGTCCACGACGACGCCGACGTACGCGAGCCGGTCACGGCCGGCGCTCCCGTGGGCGCAACGGCGCCGGCCCAGGCCGACCGCTTGCTGTCGCACCCGCCCCGTCCGCGCAAGAAGAAGCGACGCTGACCATCGGTCCCGTCATCGTCGAGCGCACCTGGCGGCGGTAACCTCCGACCATGGCAGGCGAACCTCGCGACGACCGTCCCGGCGATCATCGGGCGCTGCGCAGTTTCGTGCGCGACATCCAGGACTATCCGACCGATGGCGTCACGTTTCGCGACATCACCCCGCT
This sequence comes from Ilumatobacteraceae bacterium, assembly GCA_963828415.1. Lineage (GTDB taxonomy): Bacteria > Actinomycetota > Acidimicrobiia > Acidimicrobiales > Ilumatobacteraceae > Sva-07. The sequence goes on along the minus strand of CAWHEI010000001.1, from coordinate 668,156 downwards.
GCTCGGCGATGCGACCACCTTCGCCGCTGCGGTCAACGGCCTCGTCGAGGACTTCTCCGGCGCGGCGGTCGATCGTGTCGTCGGCGTCGAGGCACGCGGCTTCATCTTTGCGTCGGCGGTCGCGTACCGCATCGGTGCCGGACTCGTTCCGGTCCGCAAGCCGGGCAAGTTGCCGTGGGCGGTCGTGCGTGAGGAGTACGAACTCGAATACGGCTCCGACAAGCTCGAGATCCATCGTGACGCAATCCACCCGGGTGAACGCATTCTGATCATCGATGATGTTCTCGCCACGGGTGGGACCGCATCGGCGACGGCGCGTCTCGTCGAGACGCTCGGCGGTGTGATCGCCGGACTCGGATTCGTGATCGAACTCGACGACCTCGGCGGACGCAGACACCTGGGGGAGCGCCCGGTGAAGGCGCTTCTGCACTACTGAGCATTGCCGTGGGGACCGTCGACCGTGTGCTCCCGTGGCGGCGTCAACACGTCGAGGTCGCCAACTCCGAGTTGACGCCGTTGCTCGCGTCGTATCGACGTCGGCACCCCAAGTCGCCCGTGTCGACGATCAGTCGTGCGTACCGCGTCGCGGCTGATGCGCACCAGTCGCAGATGCGGTCGAGTGGCGAGAGCTACATCAATCACCCGCTCGCCGTCGCACAGATCGTCGCCGACATCGGCCTCGACGAGATCTCGGTCACCGCCGCGCTGTTGCACGACGCCGTCGAGGACACCGAAATCACCGTTGCCGATGTCGAACGCGACTTCGGTGCCGAGGTTGCCGCAATCGTCGACGGGGTCACCAAGCTCGAACGCATCCGCTTCGATTCGCGTGAGGAGCAGCAGGCCGCCAGCATGCGCAAGATGCTCGTCGCGATGGCCAAGGACCTGCGGGTACTGGTCATCAAGCTCGCCGACCGGCTGCACAACATGCGCACGCTCGCTGCGATGCCACTCGAGAAGCAGCAGCGCATCGCCCAGGAGACCCTCGACATCTACGCGCCGCTGGCCCATCGCCTCGGCATGCAGGAGATGAAACAGCAGCTCGAGGACCTGGCGTTCGCCGCGCTGCACCCGAAGCGCTTCGCCGAACTCGACCATCTGGTGTCGAGTCGTACCCCCGAGCGCGATGTCTACCTGGCCAAGACGCTCGCCGAGATCCGTGCCCGTCTCGAGGAGCTCGGCATCAAAGCGGAAGTGACCGGGCGCGGCAAACACCTCTGGAGCATCTACGAGAAGATGGTCGTCAAGGGGCGCGAGTTCGACGAGATCTTCGACCTGATCGCCATTCGGGTCGTCGTCGACTCGATGAAGGACTGTTATGCGGCGCTCGGGTCGATCCACGGTCGCTGGAGACCGGTCGTCGGGCGCTTCAAGGACTACATCGCGATGCCGAAGTTCAACCTCTACCAGAGCTTGCACACCACGGTGATCGGCCCGGCGGGCAAGCCGATCGAGGTGCAGATCCGCACCGTCGAGATGCACCAACGCGCCGAATGGGGCGTCGCGGCGCACTGGGCATACAAGGAGGGCAGCGACCAGCCCGCCGAGATCGACTGGTTGAGTCGGATCATCGACTGGCAGGAGGACGTGTCCGATCCTGCGCAGTTCATGCAGAGTCTGAAGACCGACCTGGAACAGGACGAGGTCTTCGTGTTCACCCCGAAGGGGCGCGTGATCACGCTGCCGGTCGGCTCGACCACAGTCGACTTCGCCTACGCCGTGCACACCGAGGTCGGGCACGCCTGCATCGGCGCCAAGGTCAACGGACGGCTCGTCTCGCTCGATCACGTCCTCGCGAGCGGCGACAACGTCGAGATCTTCACCTCGAAAGTCGAGACTGCCGGCCCCTCGCAGGACTGGTTGTCGTTCGTGGTGTCCCCACGGGCGCGCAACAAGATCCGTCAATGGTTCAGCCGCGAGCGGCGCGTCGACATGGTCGAAGCCGGCCGCGACGACCTGACCGCCGAGCTCCGACGGGAACGTCTCCCGGTGCAGCAGGTGTGGAAGTCACCGGAGCTGCACACGGTCATCGGCGAACTCAGCTACATCGACCTCGACGCCCTGCTGGCGGCGATCGGCGAGCACCACGTGTCGGCGAAGTCCGTCGCGCAGCGTCTTGCGCGGTTGATCCACGGCGACGCCGGCGAACAGCTTCCCTCCACCGTCGCCACCCCGCGGCGCGAGCGTCGCGAGGGCCACGACACGCCGATCGGGGTGCACGTCGAGGGCCTCGACGATGTGCTGGTGCGACTTGCCAACTGCTGCACACCGGTGCCCGGCGATTCGATCATCGGCTTCGTCACCCGGGGCCGCGGGGTCAGCGTGCACCGCGCCGATTGCGCCAACGCCGCATCGCTCACCGCCGAACAGGCGACTCGGATGATCGAGGTGGAATGGGACGGCGACGAACGTCCGGGACGTACGTTCGTCGCCGGTGTCGAGGTCGTGGCGCTCGATCGGTCACGGTTGCTGCGCGATGTGACGAACGCGCTCGCCGACCATCACGTCAACATCCTGTCGTGCCAGACCGTGACCGGAACCGACCGGGTCGCCAAGATGCGCTTCGAGTTCGAGTTCGCCAATCCCGGCTACCTCGACGCAGTGATCCGCACGATCAAAGGCGTCGATTCCGTCTACGACGCATATCGCCTCATCCCCGGGGCGGCCACGCCGGTAGCCTGACCGGCCGTGCCAGCGTTCCAGACCAGTCCCGGCATGCGGGACATCCTGCCGCCCGAGAGCGGTCGCTGGCGCCGATTCAGCGATGTCTTCGCCGACGTGGTCGAACGTGCCGGCTACGGCCAACTGATCACACCGCTGCTCGAGGATCTGGGCGTGTTCACCCGAATCGGTGACGCGACGGACGTGGTCACCAAGGAGATGTACGACTTCGTCGACAAGGGCGAGCGCCACATCGCCCTGCGTCCGGAGATGACCGCCAGCGTGTGCCGAGCGTTCGCCGAGCATCGCCCGACCACGCCGTGGAAGATCTTCTACTCGGGATCGAACTTCCGCTACGAGAAGCCCCAGCGGGGGCGTTACCGCCAGTTCGATCAGGTCGGCGTCGAGGTGCTGGGCGCCGACGACCCCAACCTCGACGTCGAGGTGATCGCGCTCGCGTGGGAGTTCTACGCGCGTCTCGGACTCCGTCAGGTGACGTTGATCGTCAACAGCCTCGGCGAGCCCGACGACCGCGCCCGCTATGTCGACGCGCTTCGCGACCACTTCGTTGTCGCCGGCGACGGGCTCAGCGAGCAGTCTCGGGCCACGCTCGAGCGCAACCCATTGCGCGTGCTCGACTCCAAGCGTGACGTCGACCAGGTGCACATCGACGCGGCGCCACAGATCGCCGACTTCCACAGCGACGACGCTGCGGGTCACTTCGCAGCCGTGCTCGCCGGTCTGCGCGCTCTCGACATCCCGTTCGCGATCGAACCGAAACTCGTTCGGGGCCTCGACTACTACCGCCGCACGATCTTCGAGTTCCAAGGCGGGACCCTCGATTCGGCCCAGAACGCGCTCGGTGGTGGCGGACGCTACGACGGCCTCGTCGAAGCGCTCGGCGGACCGGCCACGCCGGGCGTCGGGTTCGCGCTCGGCGTCGACCGCACGTTGCTCGCTTGCGACGACGAGGGTGTGTTCGGTGCCCAACCGGTCGCACTCGACGCCTTCGTCGTCGACGTCACCGGCGGGCTCCAGGCCGTTGCCCTCACCGCCGAACTCCGAGCCGGGGGATTCGCCGTCGACCGGGGTTACGACAACCGTTCGATGAAGGCCCAGATGAAGCTCGCAAACCGAAGCGGCGCACGATTCGCGCTGATCGTGGGCGACGACGAACTCGCGGCCGGCACCGTCGTCGTCAAGCCGATGCAGGGCGATGGCGCCCAGGCCGCCGTGGCCCGCAACGAAATCTCCACCTACCTCGCCTCCCACTCACGACAGAATTGATTCCCACATGAGCGACTCCACCACCACATCCGCCACCGCGTCCTCGCAGGCCACCTCGATGCGCACGCACCTGTGCGGCGAGCTGCGCAGCGACCACATCGGCCAGACCGTCAGTGTCTGCGGCTGGGTCGGACGGCGTCGCGAACACGGCGAGCATCTGGCCTTCGTCGACCTGCGCGACCATTCGGGCATTGTCCAGTGCGTGATCAACGACGACGTCGACGTTCGCAGCGAGTATGTCCTTCGTGTCACCGGCGTCGTCCGTGAGCGACCCGAGGGCACGATCAACGAGAACCTGCCGACCGGACATGTCGAGCTGGGCGAGTGCCAGGTCGAGGTGCTGCGCAAAGCCGACCCTCCACCGTTCCCGATCGATGCTCGGGCTGACGGCGTCGACGAGAACATCCGCCTCCAGCACCGCTACCTGGACCTCCGGCGCGAGCGGATGCAGAAGAACCTGCGGGTCCGAGCCGCGATCAACGCTGCGGTGCGCGCCGGGATGGAACGCCAGGGGTTCGTCGAGGTCGAGACGCCGATGCTCGTGCCGTCCACGCCGGAAGGTGCGCGTGAGTTCCTCGTGCCGTCGCGCAAGGAGCCGGGCTCGTTCTACGCGCTGCCGCAATCGCCGCAGCTGTTCAAGCAGCTGTTGATGGTCGGCGGCGTCGACCGGTACTACCAGATGGCGCGTTGTCTGCGCGACGAGGATCTGCGCGCCGACCGGCAGTACGAGTTCATGCAGCTCGACATGGAGATGAGCTTCGTGACCCAGGACGACGTGCTCGACGCCGTCAGCGAGGCCGTGCTCGACGCCGCCGAGGCCGCAACGGGCCAGCGTCCGCAGCCGATCGAGCGGATCACTTGGCACGAGGCAATGGACCGCTACGGCATCGACAAGCCCGACCTGCGCTTCGGTCTCGAACTCGTCGAGCTGACCGCGCTGTTCGCCTCGACCGAGTTCAAGGCGTTCGCCGGTGCTGGTGCGATCAAGGGCATTCGCGTGCCCGGTGCGGCGGGAGAGTACGGCCGCAACCAGCTCGACAAGCTCACCGACCGCGCGAAGTCACTCGGAGCGAAGGGCCTGGTGTGGCTCAAGGTCACCGACGCGTCGGATGGCGTCGGCTTCGACTCTCCGGTCGCCAAGTTCCTGTCCGCCGACGAGGCCGCTGCGGTGCGCTCCACGATGGGCGCCGAGACGGGCGACCTGATCCTGATCGTCGCCGACGAGTGGATGACCACCTGCGAGGTGCTCGGCACGTTGCGCAACGACATCGGCCGACCGCCGGTGCACGAAGGTCCGTATCGATACGTGTGGGTCGTCGAGTTCCCGCTCTTCGTGGGTGTCGACAAGGAATCCGGTCGCCCCAAGCCCGGCCACCATCCGTTCACCACGCCGCATCCCGACGACCTCGACAAGATCGAATCCGAGCCGCTGTCGGTGCGCTCGATTGCATACGACCTGGTGCTCAACGGGTGGGAACTGGGGTCGGGCTCGATTCGAATCCACGAACCGGAACTCCAGCGACGCGTGTTCAAGGCGCTCGGGATCTCCGATGAGGAAGCCGAGCGCAAGTTCGGATTCTTCCTCAACCCGTTCGACTACGGAGCCCCGCCGCACGGCGGGTTCGCGTTCGGCCTCGACCGGCTGGTGGCGATCCTGGCGGGCGAGGAGAACATCCGCGAGGTGATCGCCTTCCCGAAGACCCAGTCCGGCCAGGATCCCATGACCAACTCGCCGATCCCCGGCGATCCCAAGGCCCTCGCCGAACTCGGCCTCAAGGTTCTCCCACCCGCCACCTGATGAGTTTCGACACCGAGATCGCCCGCGACGGCGAGACGCTGGTCGGGCCACTGCGGGCCCCGGCACAGATGCTCGCCGAGCAGGAGTACGCCGGGCACACGAGCGTTCATGACGACGAGACGGCGGCGAAGCTCGGATTGGCGGGCGCGCCGATCGAAGGGCCGACGCACTTCAGCCAGATCGACCCGCTGGCGGTCGAGCGTTGGGGGCAGAGGTGGTTCGAACAGGGCTGCGTGAGCTCGCACTTCTTGAACATGGTCGTCGAAGGCGAGCAGGTGCGCGCTGCCCTCGAACCGGTGACGTCGACGTTGGCTCGAATCGGCGCGGAGAAGGCTGATGCAACGCCGGTGCTGACGGGGACGGCGTCGATCGGTCGCGACGACACGACCGAACTCGACGAGCGTCGCCAGCGCGGGCTCGGAGATCCCGGCGACCTGTACATCGTCGACCAGCTCGAGATCGGCATGCACGTGACCGTGCCCGAGCCGGTGAAGATGGGATTCGACGACCACAACGGGAACCTCTATCCCTTCAGCCTCGCCCAGAAGCTCGAGCGGATCACCGAACACTCATCGTGGTACCTGGCCGATGGCGACAGCCCGTGGGGTCGACCGATCGTGCCCACCGAGATGATCAGCGTCATCGCTCACCGGTCGAACGTTCACTTCCCGGTGCGTGGCCCCGCGGTCGGACTGTTCATCGACCTCGAAGTGCGCTTCGTCGACGGACCGGTGTTCGTCGATCAGCCGTATCTCGTCGAACACACCCTGGTCGGCATCGGCCAGACCAAACGGGTCGAGTCGTACTGGACCGAGTCGACGATCACCGATGCCGCCACCGGCGCACATGCCGCAACCGTGCTGCTGCACCAAGGCGTCTTCAAGGCCTCGTTCGCCGACTATCCCAGCTGACCGGCGTCAGCGCTCCTCGGGGTAGACCACACCGAGCTGGGCTCGGATGTCGTCGAGCAACTCCATCGTCGACACGGTGGTGGCCAGTGGGATCACGTCGCTCTCGAGATGACCGCTGTGGATGCGCTCCATCGCGTGCGCCGCTTCGTGGGCGAGCCCGTGATTGGGCATCTCGATGTGGAAGGGCTCCTCGCCGGCGAGTCGGACGGTGAAGCCGGTCGGGAACCAGAATGGGGCGTCGACGTCGATGCGACCGAGTGTGCCGTAGATCGACGCGCCGAGGCTGCTCATCATGTCGAGCGACGTGTGGAACACGCCCAGTGCGCCGCTCGAGTAGGTGACGACGCCGCCGACCGTCGCGTCGACACCCGTCTCGCCGAGGATGCCGCTGACCTTCGCCTCGACCGGGTCGCCCGCGAGGAATCGGGCGAACGTGACGGGGTAGATTCCGATGTCGAGCATTGCTCCGCCCGCGAGATCGAGCCGACGATGTCGTCCGTTCGGATCGTGGACCGGGATGGCGAAGTTGGCCTCGATCACTTTCAGCTCGCCGATCTCGCCATCGAGCACGCGTTGGCGGATGTCGACGACGGCCGGGATGAACCAGGTCCACATCGCCTCCATCAGGAACCGTTGGTTTCGAGCCGCGGCGTCGACCATCTCTCGAGCCTGGGCGGCATTGACGGCGAACGCCTTCTCGCACAGCACGTGCTTGCCCGCATCGAGGGCAGCGATCGTCATCGCGTGGTGATGACTGTGCGGCGAGGCGATGTAGACGATGTCGACCTGGTCATCTGCCCACAGTGCGTCGTAGCTGCCGTGCGCACGCGGAATCCCGAACCGTTGGGCGAACTGGTCGGCAGACTCCTGGGACCGAGAACCGACAGCGGCGATGTCCGCTCCCGGGAGGGTCCGCAGCGCCTCGCACATGCTCGCTGCAATCGAGCCGGTCGCGGCGATTCCCCACCTCAACGGTGTCTGCTCGGAGTGGTCGCTCATCATCAGGACCGTAGCAACGAGAAGTCTGTGACAGGGGATCTCTGTGACAGGGGATCTCTATGGTGGCCGGTGACCGACTCCTCCCCGCTGGATCATCACCACAAGGGAGTCCACCATGACCAAACAACGCCACACCCCGCTCGGCAACATCGCCGTCATCCGCGGAGCGATACACGCCGACCCGAACGTGCGCGAGCTGCCTGGCGGTGGCGCCGTCGTGCAGTTCGACGTGAGCACCATCACCGAATCGGACGGCCGCGAGATCACCGTGTCGGTCCCGGTGGCCTGGCACGATCCGACGGCGGCTCAACTCGGCATCGTCACCTCCGGTGCCGAGGTGGTGGTGATCGGCACGGTCCGTCGACGATTCTTCCGCGTCGGTGGCGCCACCCAGAGCCGAACCGAAGTCGTCGCCGAAGCTGTTGTGCCGACGCGGCAACGCAAGCGCATCGCCACCGCCCTGCACGTGGCGGCCGACCGGGTGCTCGACCTCGTGGCCTGAGCACTCGCGTCAGACGAGGCTGCGCACCACCAGACCGGTCCGGAGTTTCGGCGTGAAGAACGTCGACTTCGGCGGCATCAGGACGCCTTCGCGCGCTGTTCGCTCGATCTCCGCGATGCTGACCGGCCGGATCAGCACCGCTGCTGCCGCCGCGCCCGACACCACGGCGTCGACGGCGTGGTCGACGCCGTGTTGATACGCGACCGTGTGCTCGACGTCGGCGAGCGCATGCTCGAGCCATGCGCCGTCGAGGGACCGGACACCGTCGAACGCGCCGGCTCGCGGTCGCAGCCACTGGGCGGTTCCGTCGCCGGTGACGAGGCACAAGACGGCATCCGCGTCCATCGTCGACAGCGTCGTACGGTCAGGCATGCCGGCATCGCTGCGCTCGAAACAGGTATCGAGCGCTGACAGCAGCTCGTCGATGGCGACGTCGCGGTAGAGGCGGTGAATCGCCTCGACCGACAGCTGGTCGGCGACCAACTCGTTGACGAAGGCCAACGTCTCGTCCGCCGGATTCGATCGGTCACCGTTCGCCGCTCGTACCTCGTCGCGATACGTGCGGCTGATGCCGTAGCGATGGTGGCCATCGGCGATCAGCACGTCGTCGGTGCCGATCTTGTCGGCGATCGCGCGGATCCGGTCGGGGTCGGAGACGCGCTCGACGACGTGTTCCACGCCATCGACGGTCACCGAGGCCAGCGGTTCGCCGGGCTCGGACAACAACGCAGTGAGTCCGCTCGCCAACGACAACCCCCACACTGGTGAGAGGTTCGTCGTGGTCGCTCGCGTCAGGTCGAGCCGATCCGTCGAGGCCTTCGGCGTGACGCGCTCGTGGGGGAGCACACCGCCGGCCCCTTCGTCGACCACCTCGAGACCCCCGAGGACGCCCACGATGTCGCGAGCGGCGCCGGACGCATCGGTGAACCGCATCCGGTAGATCGTGAAGGTCGGCGTGTCGTCGTAGGCCATCACGCCGGCATCGATCCACTCGCTCAGCGTGGCGGCAGCGGCGTCGTAGCGTCCGGCACCGGCGGACTCGCGGGGGACGTCGACATGCGTGATGTTCCAGCGACTGCGACCACCCAGTTCGTCGAGATCGGCCTCCGACAACACGTCGTACGGTGGAGCGATCAGGTCGTCGATCTCGGGGTCGCAGTAGCGCAGGGCGGGGAACGGCGTGAATCGTGGCACGACGACAGGATGTCACGACCCGGTGCCGCGACTGCAACGATCGACGTCGTGCCCGACTGGATCAAGGCCATCGACACCGTGCTCTGCGATCTCGACGGCGTGGTGTGGCTCGCCCACGAGCCGATCGCGGGGTCGGTCGACGCTGTGGCGGCGTTGCGCAGTTCAGGCCGTCGAGTGCTGTTCGTCACCAACAATTCCGCGGCGACGGTCGCCGACCATGAACGGGCGCTGGGCAGTGTCGGGATCGACGCCACGGGCGATGTGGTGAGCTCGGCAATGGCGGTCACGTCACTGGTCGAGGCGGGCCAGCGTGTTCTCGTCGCCGGCGGGCCGGGCGTCGTCGAGGCGCTGGAGGGTGCTGGTGTCGAAGTCGTGGTCAACGAGGGTCAGGCGTTGACCGAGTCGATCGACGCCGTCGTGGTGGGCATGCACCGCGACTTCGACTACGACCGACTCGCGGTTGCAGCCAGCGCGGCGCGTCGTTGTGGCCGTCTGATCGGTACCAACACCGACAGCACCTATCCCACGCCTGACGGTCTGCTGCCCGGAGGTGGATCGATCCTCGCTGCGGTGGCCACCGCGTCGGGAGTGGTGCCCGTGATCGCCGGCAAACCGCATCAACCGCTCGCAATGCTGGTTGCGTCGATGCTCACGAGGTCGCTCGATGGCTTCGATCCGCTGCGGGTCATGATGGTCGGCGATCGCCCGGAGACCGATGGGCTCTTCGCTGCACGGTTGGGTTGCCCGTTCGCTCTGGTTCGATCGGGTGTGAACGGTGCCGATGTGAGGCTCGACGAGACCACGCGGGTGGCACTCGACGCAGCCGACCTCGCCGAAGTGGCGAGGGAACTCACCGGGGGCGCATGATCGGGAGCGCCTCGTCGTCCAGAGCACTAACCTGAACGTATGGCAACAACGACTGTTCAACGGCTCGTCGACGCAGGTACGGAGTTCTCCGACACCTCCCGCAAACAAGCGGAGTCCATCGTGAAGGCACTCGTGAAAGCGGGCGAGGTTCGCCGTGCAGACGCCGAACGCGCCGTGCAGACGCTGCTCGAGCGTGGGCGCGAAACCTCCGATCGACTGAGCGAGGACGTGCAACGCGAGGTTTCGAAGCAGATGAGCTGGCTCTCGGAACGTTTCGACGAGTTCGAGGACCGTTTCGAGGAACTCGCTGAGCGAATCGCCGAACGCGTGAAGGCCAACATCGAAGCGGCGCAGAAGAGCGCTCCGGCCAAGAAGGCCCCTGCCAAGAAGAAGGCTCCAGCGAAGAAGGCACCGGCGAAGAAGAAAGCTCCTGCCAAGAAGGCGCCGGCGAAGAAGAAGGCCCCAGCGAAGAAGGCTCCGGCCAAGAAGGCGCCGGCCAAGAAGGCTCCTGCCAAGAAGGCAGCTGCCTCTCCCACTGTCGCCGGCTGAGCCGGGGGTGGGTGCACGTCGACGACTCGACGCCGAGTTGGTGCGTCGAGAGCTCACCGCGAGTCGCACCGAGGCACAGCAACTGATCGCCGCGAACCGGGTACTGGTCAACGGATCCGTCGCGGACAAGTCCGCTCGTCAGGTCTCACCCGGCGACGCCCTCGTCATCGAGGGGCCGCCACCGAAGTTCGTCGGCCGCGGTGCGACAAAGCTCGATGTCGCGCTCGACGTGTTCGGCCTCGATGTTCAGGGGTGCCGAGCGCTCGACGTCGGTGCATCGACCGGCGGTTTCACCGACTGCCTGTTGCAACGCGGGGCGACGCACGTGGTGGCGCTCGATGTCGGCCACGGCCAGTTGCACGAGCGACTCCGAGCCGACTGCCGGGTCACGAATCTCGAACGACACAACGTTCGCCACGTGTCGGTCGACGACATCGGCGGTCTCGTCGACCTCGTGGTCGGCGATCTCTCGTTCATCTCCTTGCAGCTGGTGATCCCCGTACTGACCACGCTGTGCCAACCTGGGTCGCCCATGGTGCTCCTCGTGAAGCCGCAGTTCGAAGCCGGTCGCCAAGAGGTCGACCGCGGTCGCGGCATCATCACCGACCCGGCCATCCACGATCGAGTGCGCCTCGAGATCGACCGGGCTCTGGTCGCTTCCGGTTGCTCGGTGCTCGGTTGGACCGACTCGCCGATCATGGGTGCTGACGGCAATCGGGAGTTCCTCGTTCATGCGACAACAGCACCGACGAGCGCCCCGTGACGAGCATTGCGGTCGTCGCGCACCACGAACGTTCCACCGCGCGAGCGCTCGCTGAACAGGCTGCCGCGTGGTGCACCGATCACGAGGTCGTGTTCTGGATGCCCGTCGCCGATGCCGACGCGCTCGACCTGGGGGAGTGCGCGAGCATGCGCCCGCTCGCTGAGGCCGACCTGGTGCTCAGCCTGGGTGGTGACGGCACGATGCTGCGCAGTGTTCGGCTGCTCGAAGGTGCCCCGGTGCCGGTATTGGGCGTCAACCTCGGCTCACTCGGCTACCTCACCCAGGTCGAGCCCGACCGGCTCACCGAAACCCTCGATCGCTTCGTCGCCGGTTCGGAGTCGGGGGCGTGGAAACTCGATCGGCGCATGATGCTCGACGTCGCTGTGAACGGTTCGGTCGTCGGGCGGGCGCTCAACGAAGCGGTGGTCGAGAAGGCCGAGTCCGGCCACACGGTGCGGCTCCTCGCGCGCATCGACGGCGAGCCCTTCACGTACTACGCGGCCGACGGGCTGATCGTGGCAACCCCAACAGGCTCGACGGCCTACTCGTTGTCGGCACGGGGGCCGGTCGTGTCGCCGCGGCACCGCGCGATGCTGCTCACGCCGGTGTCGCCGCACATGCTGTTCGATCGCACCCTGGTGCTCGACCCGTCCGAAACCATCGAGATCGAAGTGTCCGGCCACCGTGTGGCCGAGTTGGTGCTCGACGGTCAGCCGGTCGCGCCGCTCGACGACGGCGACGTCGTTCGGTGTACACCGTCGGAGTCGACCGCCAATTTCGTTCGCTTCGGCGACGAGCACTATCACCAGATCCTGAAGGCGAAGTTCGGCCTCGCCGATCGTTGAGCCGAGGTCGACGCAGTGCTGACGGAACTCCACATCGAGAATCTCGGAGTCATCGAACGCGTCGAGCTCACGCTCGGCGCCGGGCTGACGGCCGTCACCGGCGAAACCGGTGCCGGCAAGACGATGCTGGTCGAGGCGATCGAGCTGCTCGTCGGCGGTCGTGCTGATGCTTCGATCGTGCGTCATGGCGCGACCGAGGCCCGGATCGACGGTCGATTCGTCACTGCTGCCGGGGACGAACGGGTCCTCACCAGGGTGATCCCTGCCGAGGGGCGATCTCGTGCCTACCTCGATGGTCGACTCGCCACGGTTGGTTCACTCGCCGAGATCGCCGCCGACATCGTCGACCTGCATGGTCAGCACGCTCACCAGTCGTTGCTGTCGACAGCGACGCAACGAGCGGCGCTCGACGAGTTCGCAGGGATCGATCTGGGTCCGTTGCGCACAACACGGGCACGACTCACCGAGATCGACGCGGAACTCGCAGCGCTGGGCGGTGATGAACGCGCCCGGGCGCGTGAGATCGACCTGCTTCGTTTCCAGGTCGACGAACTCGCCGCCGCTGGGGTGGCCGACCCCGACGAGGATCAGGCGCTCGACGCCGAGGAGACCCTGCTGGCCGACGCGACAGCGCATCGTGAGGCGGCAGCGAGTGCGGTGTCGGCGCTCGGCGACGACGGGGGAGCACGTGACACCGTGTCGAACGCGCTCGGAGCGCTGGATGGCCGCAGTCCGTTCGACGACCAGGCGGCGCGACTTCGCGAGCTGTTGGCAGAACTCGACGACGTGGTCGCCGATGTCCGCGCTCACGGTGAGACGATCGAGGAGGCGCCTGAGCGACTGGCGGAGATCCGCGAGCGTCGCCAGACGTTGAAGAATCTCCGTCGCAAGTACGGCGACGACCTCGCTGCCGTGATGGCGTTCCACGCCGAGGCCGATGATCGGCTCCGGGAACTGGAGGGATTCGACGAGCGAGCGGCTGCGCTCGACCAGGATCGCCAGGACGCGCTCGCCGCAGAGCGGGCGGCTGCCGAAGCGGTTGGACACCAGCGCCGCGAGGCGGGCCCGCGCCTGGCCGCCGCGGTGGAAGCTGAACTCCGTCGTTTGGCGATGCCTCATGCGTCGGTGGCCGTCGAGGTCGGCGAGCACCCCGACGATCACCCCGGCGACCGCGTCCAGTTCCTGCTGGCGGCCAACCCGGGTTCGCCTTTGCTGCCGTTGACCCGTGTGGCGTCCGGCGGCGAACTCGCACGGGCGATGCTGGCGCTCCGGCTCGTGCTGTCGTCCGCGAGCGTCAGCGAACGCACGGCGACCGACACCGGCCGCACCCTGGTGTTCGACGAGGTCGACGCCGGAATCGGAGGCACGGCGGCTCAGGCAATCGGCAATGCACTCGGCGAGCTGGCCCGTCATCACCAGGTGCTGGTCGTCACGCACCTCGCCCAGGTCGCCGCGGCGGCGTCGACCCAGATCTCGGTGGCCAAGTCGGTCGCCGACGGCAACACGTTCGCGTCCGCTCAGCCGATCGAGGGCGACGACCGGGTCGCCGAGGTCGCACGCATGCTCTCGGGATCCACCAGCGAATCGGCGCTCGAGCACGCCCGGGAACTCCTCGGCGCCTGACCAATGGCGCCTGATCATTTCGCGAGGAAGACGTGCCGGTGTGTGCGCGCGGGGTATGGTGATCTCCCGTCATGGTGTCGTACGGACACCGAGCGCTGAGACGGAGGAATGGTCGATGACGAAGCACATTTTCGTGACCGGAGGTGTTGCCAGCTCGCTCGGCAAGGGTCTCACCGCATCGTCGCTCGGCCGACTGCTCAAGTTGCGCGGCCTGCGAGTGACACTGCAGAAGCTCGACCCGTACATCAACATCGATCCGGGCACGATGAATCCGTTCGAGCACGGCGAGGTGTTCGTCACCGACGATGGCGGTGAAACCGACCTCGACCTCGGCCACTACGAACGATTCATCGACGAGAACCTGTCGCGCAACTCCAACGCCACCACCGGCTCGATCTACCAGGCGGTGCTCGCCGCCGAACGCCGCGGCGACTACCTGGGCAAGACCGTGCAGGTCATCCCGCACATCACCGACGAGATCAAGCGGCGGATCCAGCGTGTCGCCCACGACGACGTCGACGTCGTGATCACCGAGGTCGGTGGCACTGTCGGCGACATCGAGATCCTGCCGTTCCTCGAAGCGATCCGTCAGTTCCGCAACATGGTCGGGCGCGACAACGTGTGCTACATCCACGTCACGCTCGTGCCGTTCATCGGTCCGTCGGGGGAGCAGAAGACCAAGCCCACCCAGCACTCGGTGACCGAGTTGCGCAGCCGCGGCATTCAGCCCGACGTCATCGTGTGCCGCAGCGAGGCCCCGCTGTCCGACGACTTGAAGCGCAAGATCTCGAGCCTCTGCGACGTCGAGGAGCGCGCGGTCGTCAACGCCGCCGACGCCAAGAACATCTACGAACTCCCACTGATCCTCCACGACGAGGGTCTCGACGATTTCGTGTGCGACCTGTTGCGCATCGAGGGCGTGCCCGATCTGACCTACTGGGAGGAGTTCGTCGCCAAGGTCGAGGCAGCGACGACGCCGGTCCGTATCGGCCTGATCGGCAAGTACATCGAATTGCCCGACGCGTATCTTTCGGTCGTCGAGAGCCTGAAGCACGCCGGCTTCCATCACGGCGCCGACGTCGAGATCGTCTGGATCCAGTCCGAGAGCGTCGAAGGGCTGCTCGCCGCCGGCCAACTGAACCACCTCGACGGCATCGTCATCCCCGGCGGATTCGGCTATCGCGGCGTCGAGGGCAAGATCGCTGCGGCTCGCTACGCCCGTGAGGAAGGGGTCCCGTGCCTGGGCCTCTGCCTGGGTCTGCAGACGATGGTGATCGAGTTCGCCCGCGACGTCGTGGGGCTGCTCGACGCCAACTCGACCGAGTTCGATCCGACCACCCATCACCCGGTGATCGACCTGATGCTCGAGCAGCGAGGGATCGAGGACAAGGGCGGCACCATGCGCCTGGGCGCTTACTACGCCGTACTGGCGCCGGGCTCGCAGGTCGCCGAGGCATACGGCGAACCGGTCGTCAGCGAACGCCACCGTCACCGCTACGAGTTCAACGAGCGCTACCGCAACCAACTCGAGGAGTCGGGACTGTGGTGTTCGGGGACGTCGCCGGACAATCGTCTCGTCGAGTTCATCGAGTTGCCCGGCCATCCGTTCTGGGTCGGCACCCAGGCTCACCCGGAGTTCAAGAGCCGTCCCGATCGGCCGCACCCGTTGTTCCGTGAATTGATCGCCGCAGCGTTGTCGCGTCGAGCCGACGCCGATCCCGAGTCGGTCGTCGACGAGTCGGTCGTCCAGGGGGTTGACGACACGGCCGCGTCGCTCACCTCGTGACCCAGTTCCGTCGTACTTCCGAGCGCACGATCCACGAGGGCTACGTCTGGAATCTCGCTCTCGTCGAGTTCGAGGCGCCGGACGGATCGAGCTTCACCCGCGACATCGTGAGATCGCCGGGTGCTGTCGGTGTTCTGCCGCTGGTGTTCGATGCCGAGGGCAACCCTTCGGTGGTGCTCGTCTCGCAGTACCGGCCGCCCTACGAGCGCTCGATCATCGAGATGCCCGCAGGGATGCGCGACATCGAAGGCGAAGACACCGTCGAGGTGGCCAGGCGCGAGCTGGTCGAGGAGGCCGGACTCCAACCGGGCCGGCTGGAGTTGCTCACCGAGATCCTGCCGTCGCCGGGGATGACCGATTCGGTCACGACGCTGTATCTGGCCACCGACTGCACACCCGTGCCGCACGACCGACAGGGCCCGGAGGAGGAGCACATGGAACTGCTCCACGTCCCGTTGATCGAGGCGATCGCAATGGTCGAGCGCGGCGAGATCGCCGATGCCAAGACGGTCGTCGCGTTGCTGCTGACCGATCGCCGCCTGCGCGCCTCGGACCACCCGTACGGCTGAGCGTCGCTGGAACTCGTCGATGGCTCGCATACCGCTGCCGATCGAGGTGGAGGAGTTCCTGTCGTGGATGGTCGCCGAGAAGGGTCGCTCGGCGAACACGATTGCCGCCTACCGCCGCGATCTCGGCGCCTACTGCGACTGGCTCGCGAGTCAGGGGGCGACGGTGCTCGACGTCACGCATTCGCAGCTCGTCGAGTTCGTCGGCGTACGCCGATCGAGCGGGGCGGCGACATCGTCGATCGCGCGGCAGCTGGCAGCAATACGGATGCTGCACCGGTATCTCTCGATCGAAGGTGAGCGCCCCGACGACCCCGCCGGAGAACTGGAAGGTGTCCGCGTTCCGTCGGGGATCCCGAAGCCGCTCACCGAGGCACAGGTGACGAGCCTGCTCGACTCGGTGGTCGTCACCGAGCCGATCCACCGTCGTGACCTCGCGCTGATCGAGTTGTTGTACGCCACCGGCGCCCGGATCTCGGAGGCGGTCGGCCTCTCGATCGGCGAGATCGATCTCGACGCCCGACTGGTTCGCCTCTACGGCAAAGGATCCAAGGAACGGATCGTTCCCTTCGGGTCGACCGCAGCAGCTGCACTCGAGGACTGGTTCTCGCCGAGTGGTCGAGCACTGGTCGTGCCCGACCAGTGGCGCAGCCGCGACGACGCCGAAGCGGTGTTCCTCAACACCCGCGGTGGGCGCCTCAGCCGCCAGGCCGCCTGGCAAGTGATCAAGAAGTACGGCACCCGGGCGGGGATCGGCGACGAGCTGTCGCCGCACGTGTTGCGTCATTCGTGCGCAACCCACCTGCTCGACCACGGTGCCGACCTGCGAGTGGTGCAGGAGATGCTCGGTCACGCTTCGATCTCGACCACGCAGATCTACACCAAGGTCAGCCAGGAGCGACTGTGGGACGTGTACCGCTCGGCGCATCCGCGGGCCACACTGACCCGATGAGCGACGCGAACCCCGTGACGAAGGTCTGGCACCTCGCTGCTCGCTTCGTGACGTCGCTCCCGCCGACCCCACCTTCGGTCGAGGACGAACTCTGGGTGGACGAGCACCTCCTCACGGGGGAGCGATCGTTGTGGGTGCAGCTGTCGAACCAGGATCGGCGCCACAGCGCGGCCGTGGCGCGGCGCTTCGTGCTCGAACGCCCTGCGGCGACGAGGGCGGAGATCGCCGGTGCGATCCTCCACGACGTCGGCAAGATCGAGTGTGGGCTCGGGACGTTCGGGCGAGTGGTCGCCACGCTCGTGGGGCCTCGAACGACTTCCTTCACGGCCTATCACGACCACGAGGAGATCGGCGCGGCGATGGCCGAGGCGGTGGGGTCGGATCCCGCCACCGTGGAGCTCATCGCCCAGCGCGGCCCAGCGTTCGCTGCGCTGGAGGCATCCGATCACGCCTGACGGCGTTCGCTGACGAACAGGTCCGCGTGATCGGCGGGGATTGTCGCATGCCTCGATCTGTCCAGCAATGGCGTGTTGACAACAGTTGATAACACAGGCAGGCTGGTGGAATGAGCAAGACCACCATGAGCTTCGCTCTGCCCGACGAGCTGCGGCGTTACATCGATGGCCGTGTCAAATCCGGGGAGTACGGCAACACCAGCGAGTATCTGCGAGAACTGATCCGACGCGACCAGCAACATGTGGCCGAGCGGCGGCTGCGAGGCCTCATTGCTGACGGGCTCGAGTCCGGCGACGGACGCCCTGCGACCGCCGACGTCATCGACGAGATCCGTCAACGCGCGTTCGCCGCTGACAAGTGACCGTCGCCCGCCTCCGACCGCTGGCCGAGGCCGATCTCGTCGAACGCGCCCGGTACTACAGCACTGAGGGCGGGCCCGATCTCGGCGTGCGCTTCTTCGATGCTGCTGTCGCGTCTCTGCGAGCCATCGAGGAGATGCCCAACGCCGGATCACCTCGCGTCGGCGAGCTGTGCGACATTCCAGGGCTCCGAGTCCGACGAATCGAAGGCTTTCCGGTCGGTTGGTTCTACTTCGTTCGGCCGGATCACGCCGACGTTGTCCGCCTCTTGTCCGACGCCCAGGATTTGCCCGTCATCCTGGCCGATCTCGACACCGACTGATCCACCGCCCAGATGGGCCTGCTCGCTCGGATTCAGAGACGCCGAGCGAACGCGCCCGGCATCGACGCTCGATAGTCCGTCCGAACTCGTTGGACGACCCGCACACACCGGCCCGTACATGTCCGGGTTCGTGCTTCGAGCCTCAGGCAGCGTCGGTTGTGTTGAGGAGTCGGCGTTCGTAGTCGTCGGCCAGTCCTCGCAGTGCGCTCGCGCAGTCGCCGGTCACGCTGGAGCCGTGCATCACGGCGAGCGTGTTCGGGTCGAGGTCGGCGAGGGAGCGGATCGTGGGCGCAGTGGTGGGGGTGAGACAACTCGCACCGAAAACATCCTCAGCCTGAGCGGCGGCAGCGAGCACGTCGTTCGAGGTGAGCGCGGGCCCCTGGCCGAGTTGGGTGAGGAGATCACCGCACAGGAGTGTCTTGGTTGATTCCTCGAACAGCACTCGGGCTTCCCAGCCGTGCGGTACGTGGGGCGTGTCGATGTGCCGAACTCGGTGCGTTCCGAGCTCGAGGACCTGGCCGTTCGCCAGCGGTACGGGTGGGCGGTCGGCGAGGTCGTTCAGTGACACCATGCAACCGAGGCCGCCGTGAGCGACCTCCGCGCGGGGTGCAGCGGCCAGGAATTGGTTCATCGAGCCGCACTCATCGGCCTCTACGTGTCCGAACGTGATCCAGCGGAGTGTTTCGATCGGCACGATGGTGCCGACTGCTTCCCTGACCGAGTCGAACAGCATGCGTTGCCCTGTGTGAAACAGCAGGGGCTCGTCGTCGTCGATGAGGAACTGGTTGAAGGTGAAGCCGGTCGGGCCGACATCGGCAACGAAGGTCGACAGTCGATAGATCCCGTCGGCGATTTCGTCGATGAGTGTGTCTGACATGGTGGAGCTCCTTGGGTTCGGGATCGGGAATTCAGAGTGGAAGGGTGTGTTCGAGGACGCCGCTCGCAGGGGTTCGCTCGGCGAGTGTGCGGACGAAGTCGACGACGCTGATCCGTACTTCCTCGCCGCCGGTTCCCTGCACGAAGGTGCCGCCGGCGGGACCGTCGAGGACGAGAGTGAACGGCTCGCCGTGGGTGGCTGCCCATTCGGCGATGATGTCCGCGAGGATGCGTCCGTCGTGGACCGCGTCGTGGTCGGGTTCCACAGCGATTGCGTGGGCGATGTCGATCCGGTGCGCCCATACGTCGCGGGTGAAGCCGATGTCGAACAGATACGACAACGGCTGACGTCCGACGGGTTCGGGCAGGTTCAGCAACTTCAGGCCGGCGATCGGCCGGGGCATCTTGGTGCGTGACTTCAGCGCCTTGGCCGACGCCGTGGCCCACTCGGCGATCAGTTGTTCGGTCGTCGACGAGGAGCGCTCTCGGACCTGCAACTCGTTCATTCCATCCCACCAGAACGGCGAATCGAGTTCCTTGCAGATCGGCTTGCCGCCGCGCTTCTGGCGGAAGAACTCGAGCGGCGATCCTTGACTTGCAGCGGAGCCGACGAGGTGTGCCGCCATCGCACGGACGTCCCACAGCGTGCATTCGGTCGGCGTGCCCCATTGCGCTGGGCTCAGCGATTCCATCAACTCGGCGAACTTCCGGTTCTCGATGGCGGTGATCTGCATTGCCTCGTCGTGATCGATGCGGGCGATCGAAGCGATGTCGACGGTTGCGATTGGGATCTGATTCACTTTTCCACTCTCCTGGTCGTGGTTGGCTTCTTCGTTGGACGAGCGGTGCGCCGGTCGACGTCGCTGAGGAGCGCCTCGACGACGCGGCGAGCGAGGAGCACCCATCGATCGCCGCCGGGATCGTTCGCCACCTGCTGATGGGCGAGCCCGGACACGATCGCCGAGAAGAGATCGACATCGCCCGGGCCCTCCACCTGCGCGGCGCGCAGCCGTTCGGTCATGAGCTCGACGAATCGCCAGGCCGGCTCCATCGCCGTGGCCGACGGTTCAAAGCCGGCGATGGTGCGTTGGAAGAGCAGTTGATGGCGAACGATGTCCTCGCTCGAGAACCGGACGAGATCCTCGACGACGGCGACGAGTTCGTCCCGCGGATCTGCGAGGGGTTCGCGTGCCCGAGAGCGATCGAGTAACTGTCGTTGACCGTCTTCGAACATCGCGTCGTAGAGATCGAGCTTCGACTCGAAGTACGCATACAGCGAGGGCTGGCGGAGATCGACGCTGTCGGCGAGGTCGCGCAGCGAGATGCCGGCGAGACCGTCGCGTCGGGCGAGCGACCACGCGTTGTCGATGATCCGGGAGCGTTTGGCCATGTGGCGCTGACCGCGCCGGTCCGGCGGGGCTGTTGGCTTCTGCTCGTTGGTGGACGTTCGTCTATCAGTCATAGATAATCTATGACTGATAGTGTTCCTCGGACGGCGAGAAGTCAAGAAGGTTCTGCAGGTGGCAACGAAGCTCCGGATTGCGGACCTTGCGCGCACCGTCGATTCCCGTTGGTCGACGCGACCCGTGATTGTGCGTGAGGTCGAGCGGGCTCCGACGTCCCGCAGTTCGCCATCAGCTTCGACCGGCTACTGGCCTGATCTGTCAACGGGAGCGGGCAGGACCGCGCGTACACGGCGCGTATTGACGGCGGCTCGCAGCATCATCCACACGACGAGCCCGATCCAGATCCCGGTGATGCCGAGCGACGGCGTCGCGAGGACGGCCAGGCCGATCGGAACGACAGCGAGGAGGTAGCCGAACGCGGCGATCCCGAGGAACCGGTAGTCGCCGGCGCCGATGAGCACACCGTCGTCGGCGAACGCGATCGCGCCAGGCAGCAGCATCACGGCGAGGAGCAACAAGGCCGATGTCGCCCGGCTCACCACGGCCGGGTCGTCGCTGAACGCACGGGGGAGCAGCGGCGATGTCGTGGCGACGACGAGCGCTATCGCCGTGGCGGCGACCACCGACAGCCGAACGACACGGCGAGCGATTTCCCGGGCGCCGTCGCCGGCGTGCCCCAGTTCCTCGGCAACGAGCGTCTGGGCAGGCACCGCGAGGGCATCGAGCACGAGCGCGAGGAACAGGAACATCGTCATGGCGATCTGGTGCGCGGCGAGCGTGGCGTCGTCGATCCGCGCGGCGAGCGCCGTCGCGCCGGTGAAGACGACGAGCATCGAGCCGACGCGCAGCAGCAGGTGACGTCCGGCGATCAACAGTGGCGCCATTTCGGAACGGTTGGGCCGACGATGCCGCGCCGTCGCGAGATGAGGCCGCACGACCACGAGAAAGGCGACGCCGGCGCCGGCCTGGGCGATCGTTGTCGACCACGCAGCGCCAGCGATGCCCAGGTCGAAGCCGAACACGAGCACCAACTCGATCAGGAGGTTGGCGATGTTCGAGCACACAAGGATCACCAGCGGCGTCCGGTAGTCGGAGGCCCCGCGCTGCATCCCCTGCGCCGCCAGCGCGATCAGCACGAACGGCACGCCGAGCGCCGCGATCTGCAGGTACTCGACAGCGAAGTCGAGCACGTCACCGTCGGCGCCGATCGCCGACGCCAGCGGTCGAGCGCCGAGCACGAGGACGGGCACGGCAACGACCGACACGAATCCGGCGATCCACAGCGCTTGCACGCCGACGTCGGCGGCTTCGGCTTGCTGCCCGGCGCCCAGTCGGTTGGCGACCCGTTGCGTGGTGCCGTAGGCGAGGAAGTTCGATCCAGCCACCACCAATGCCAGCAGCGTGACGGCAACTGCGAGTCCGGCGAGCTGGTCGGTTCCGAGGCGTCCGACGATCGCCGTGTCGACGAGGCGGTACAGCGGCTCGGCCGCCAACGTCCCCAGCGCCGGGATCGCCAGCGCGATGATCCGCCGATCGGTGGCCCTCACGCCCACACACCCCGGGTTCTCGTGAACAAGTGTGCGCTCAGAGCGTGGAATTGTTCACGAGAACGGGGGTCGACCGGGCTCAGGCGGGGAGCAGCCCGATGTTGGCGTGGGCCCGGTCCAGGGTCGCCGACGCCACCTCTCGGGCCTTGTCGGCTCCGACGCGCAACAGGCGGGCCAGTTCGCCCGGGTCGTCGAGCAACTCGAGGTAGCGGGTCCGGATCGGATCGAGCACGGCCACGACCGCCTCGCCCGTGTCGACCTTGAGTCGGCCGTACTGCTCGTAGTCGTCGGCGACCGCCTGGGGGGTGCGCCCCGTCACCGCGGCGTTGATCTCCAGCAGGTTCGCGACACCCGGTTTCTCGGCGCGGTCGTAGCGGACGGCGTCGGGCCCGGTGTCGGAGTCGGTGACCGCCCGCTTGAACTTCTTCATGATGGCCCCGGGCTCGTCGATCAGGTACACGCAGCCGCTGTCGGACTCGTCGGACTTCGACATCTTCGAGGTGGGGTCCTGCAAGCTCATCACGCGTGCGCCGGCGGCCGGCGTGACCGCCTCGGGAATCACGAAGGTGTCGCCGAAGCGGTGGTTGAAGCGGATCGCGATGTCGCGTGTGATCTCGACGTGCTGGCGCTGGTCGTCGCCGATCGGTACCTCGTTGGCGTCGTACAGCACGATGTCGGCGGCCTGCAGGGCGGGATAGGTGAACAGGCCGGCCGAGACGAACTCGTGCTCACGCTTCGCGCTCTTGTCCTTGAACTGGGTCATCCGCGAGAGCTCGCCGTAGCTGACGGTGCACTCCATGATCCAGCCCAGTTGGTTGTGTTCGGGAACGTGACTCTGCACGAACACGGTGGCCACGTCCGGGTCGAGACCGATGGCGAAGAACATCGCTGCGAGCGACATCGTCTGGCGCCCGAGCACCCCGGGCCCATCGGTCACGGTGAGTGCGTGGAGGTCGACGATGCCGTGGAATGCATCGCATTCGTGCTGGCCGGCGACCCAGTTGCGAAGTGCCCCGAGGTAGTTGCCGAGGTGCACATCACCGGTGGGCTGCATGCACGACAGCACGCGTGTCGTCGAGTGGCTCGCGGGGTTCGTCACGGGCGCCGACGATACCCGTTTGGACCAGCGGCGCTCCGGTAGGTTGGACGACGATGTCCATTCAGGCAACCAGCGACACCGCCAGCAGCACGTCGGGCACCGTCGTCTCGACCCCGGTCTACGAGGGCCCCTTCGACATGCTGTTGCAGCTGATCCTGCGCGAGCAGGTCGACATCTACGAGGTCAACCTGTCGAGCATCGTCGACGCCTATCTGGCCGAGATCGAACGGATGCAGCTGCTCGACCTCGATGTGGCGACCGGGTTCCTCCTGATCGCAGCGACGCTGGTCGAGCTCAAGGCCCGACGCCTGCTCCCGAACCCGACCGACATCGACCTCGACGACGAGTTCGCCCTGTGGGAGGAGCGCGACATGCTGCTCGCCCGCCTGCTCGAGGCCAAGACGTTCAAGGACGTCGCGCAGATCTTCTCGCAGCTGGCCGACGACGCCAATCTGTCGTTTCCCCGGGTGGTCGGCCCGGACGAGCGTTTCGCCGACGTCGTGCCCGACATGCTCGAAGGCACCAGCGTCGCCAGCTTGCGCAACGCCGCTATCCGGGCGCTGACGCCGAAACCGGTCCCCGTCGTCGACCTGTTCCACGTCAACCCGATCACGACGACCGTCGCCGACGCAGTGGCCGAACTGCTCGACGAACTCCCGCGGCTCGGCCGGACCACATTCCGGCGGCTCACGGCCGACTTCGCCGATCGGATCGAGGTGATCATCCGCTTCCTGGCCGTCCTCGAGCTCTACAAGCAGGGCGCCGTCGAGATCGATCAACCCGAACGTTTCGGTGACATCGAGGTGACCTGGAGCGCCGGCGACGACTTCGACACCGCCGCGATCCTGATCGATGCGTACGACGGCTGAGGCGCTGATGGACGAACGAGTAGCCGAGTACAAGCGGGCGATCGAGTCGATCGTGCTCGTCGCCCACGATCCGGTTCCCGCCGAACTGCTCGCACAGTTGCTCGAGGAGCCGACGGTGATGGTCGAACAGTGGTGCGAGGAACTCGCCGAATCGTACCGAGCGGACGCCCATGGATTCGACCTCGTCAACATCGCGGGCGGCTGGCGCTTCCAGACCGCCCCCGATCTGACGCCGTACGTCGAGCGGTTCCTGCTGCACGACCAGCGCGCACGCTTGTCCGGCGCCGCGCTCGAAACGTTGGCGATCGTGGCGTACAAGCAGCCGATCTCGCGCGGCCAGATCGCGTCGATCCGTGGTGTCGACCCCGACGGCGTTCTGCGCACGTTGCAGGCGCGGGGCTACATCGACGAGGTCGCTCGCGACAATGGCCCCGGTCAGGCCATTCTCTTCGGGACCACGGCGACATTCCTCGAGAAGCTCGGCCTTCCGTCGCTCGACGATCTCCCGCCGATCGCCGAGTTCATCCCCAGTGCCGAGGTGGTCGAGGCGCTGGAGATCGGCCTGCGCGTCACCCCGCTGATCGAGGTGTCGACCGGCGGCGCGACCGGCGGCGCGGCCGATGGGACGACGTCACCGGCACCCGACCTCGCCACCGACGACGACCCCACGCCGTGACCGACCGGCCGATCGAGCCACCGCTGTGGGAGCAGATGGCGCAGCGGAGCGCCGAGCTGCCGCAAGGTGAGCGCCTCCAGAAAGTGCTCGCCTCCACCGGTTACGGAAGTCGCCGCGTGTGTGAGGACCTGATCGCTGCCGGCCGGGTCACCGTGAACGGTGACGTGGCGATTCTCGGACGTCGCGTCGACGTCGACAACGATCTGGTCGAAGTCGACGGAGCGCCGATCGGGGTCCGCCCCGACTTCGTGTACTACCTGCTCAACAAGCCCGTCGGGGTCGTCACCACATCGCGCGACACCCATCAACGCCAGACGGTCATCGATCTGGTCCCGCTCGAGCCACGGGTCTTCTCCGTCGGGCGTCTCGATGTCGACACCGAGGGTCTGCTGCTGCTGACCAACGATGGGAACCTGGCCAACCGGATCGCCCATCCATCGCACGGCATCGAGAAGGAGTATCTGGTCGAGGTCGCCGGCGGGCCGATGTCGGCGGGCTCGATCCGGGCGCTTCGCGACGGGGTGCTGCTCGACGATGGAATGACGGCTCCGGCCCGAGTGTCCCAACCCGACCCCGGCGTGTTGCGCCTCACGATCCACGAGGGCCGGAACCGGCAGGTCCGGCGCATGTGCGAAGCCGTCGGTCACCGAGTGACCAGGCTGGTCCGCACCCGGATCGGTCCGCTGTCGGATCGGTCGCTGCAGCCCGGAAGCTGGCGGGAGTTGACCGCCGACGAGTGGCGTGCACTCACCGAGTCGGTCGCGGAAAGCGCCCAAGCGCCCGCTGAGGCGACCGATACGATCGAACGCCGTGACTGACCACGCGCCCCTGCGACGCGCCAATGTGATCGGCCTCGGGCTGATCGGAGGATCGGTCGCGCTCGCCCTTCGTGAGCGTGGTTGGCACGTCAGCGGCGACGACCTCGACGCCGTCACTGCACGCACGGCGCTCGAGCGCGGTGTCGTCGATGCACTCGGACTCGACACCGATGCCGAGATCACGTTCGTCGCGGTCCCGGTGTTGGTCGCCGTCGATCAGGTCAAGCGGGCGCTCGCCGAGACGAACGGCATCGTCACCGACGTCGGCAGCGTGAAAGCTGCCGTCTGCGCTGGGGCATCCGACACCAGGTTCGTCGGCGGTCATCCGATGGCCGGATCGGAACTCGATGGCCTCGAGGGAGCCCAGGCCGACCTGTTCGAAGGCGCGGTGTGGGTCCTCACGCCCGGTGTCGACAGCGACGACACCGTGTTCGCAGGCGTCGCCGCCGTGGTCGCTTCGTTCGGCGCCGAGGTGGTGGCATTGAGTCCCGAACGCCACGATCAGCTCGTCGCCGTGGTGAGCCACGTTCCGCATCTCACCGCCGCCACGCTCATGGGCCTCGCGAGCGAACGTGCCGAGGAACACGCAGCGCTGTTACGTCTCGCGGCGGGCGGATTCCGCGACATGACGAGGGTCGCGAGTGGGCGTCCGGAGATCTGGCTCGACATCTGCGCCGAGAATCGGACGGCCATCGTCGGCGTGCTCGACCAACTGATCGAGGGCCTCGCCGATGTCCGCGACGTCATCGGCGCCGACGACCGAGAGGGCCTGTACGCCCGGTTGGCCGCGGCCCGTCACGCCCGTTCCAACCTGCCGACTCGCGTCGTGCATCCCGACGAGCTCAGCGAGGTGCGCATCCCGATCCCCGACCGCGCCGGCTCGGCCGCCGAGGTCTTCACACTGGCGGCTGAACTCAGCGTCAACATCGCCAGCTTCGAGGTCGTCCACGTGGCCGAGAGCACGCGCGGCGTCGCCGTGGTCCTCGTCGATCGTGCGATGGTCGAACTCTTCCGCGGCGGGCTGCTGGCACGCGGATTCCGCCCTGCCGTGCAGCCGCTGTCGTGAGCGATCGCAGCGTGTCCGGCGACGAACTCCACCGGGTGCAACGCGCCGACGGTCCCGTGATCGCCGACGTCCATGTCCCGCCGTCGAAGAGCATCGTGAACCGTGCGTTGATGTGCGCTGCACTCGCTGACGGTGCCAGCGAGATCAGGGGAATCGCACCCGGCGACGACACGGCGGCAATGATCACCTGCCTCCAGCAGCTCGGCTGCGGCATCGGCATCCGCATCGACGGCGATGATCGCATCGCTGACGTCGTCGGCACCGGTGGCCACCTGGCGCCGGGCCCGATGACCCTGCATGCGGGCCTCGCAGGAACCACCTCACGGTTCATCACGGCGCTCAGTGCGCTCGGAACCGGTGCCTACACCATCGATGGACATCCGCCGCTGCGCGCCCGCCCGATGGCGCCCTTGCACGACTCGCTCGCTGCGCTCGGTGCGAGCGTCACGCCAGGCGAGCGCGCTGGTCATCTCCCCGTCACCGTCACGGGCCCCCTGCGTCGCGCCGACGCCGTCGTCATGCCCGGCGACGTCTCGAGTCAGTACCTCACGGCGATGATGCTCATCGGGCCGTATGTGCCCGGTGGTCTCAAGCTCTGGCTGTCATCGGGTCTCGTGTCGCGTCCGTACCTGGAGATGACACAGGCGGTCATGTCAGCGTTCGGTCACGACGGCGTCGAGCTGCGCGAGCGGCACGTGACCGTCGAGCCGGGGGAGTACTGGCCGACCGAGTTCACCGTCGAGCCCGATGCCAGCTCGGCCAGCTATCCGCTCGCTGCCGCCGCGATGGTCGGCGGAGCGGTCAGCGTGCACGGCCTCGGCTCGTCGTCGATGCAGGGCGATGCCCGATTCGTCGACATCCTCGCCGCAATGGGGTGTCTCGTGACGCAGGGGACGCACGACACGGTGGTGATGCGCCGTCGCGACACGCCCCTACGCGGGGTCGAGGTCGACATGGCCGACGTCTCCGACCTCGTGCCCACCGTCGCCGTCGTCGCCACGCAGGCGGTCACGCCGACTCGGATCACCGGCGTCGGATTCATACGAGCGAAGGAGAGCGACCGTCTCGGCGACCTCGCTGCCGAACTCCGTCTGACCGGAGCCCTCGTGACCGTCGAACCCGACGGGCTCCTGATCGAACCGACCGACCTCCTGCACGGAGCGCGCTTGTCCACCCACCACGACCATCGACTCGCGATGGCCTTCGGTCTGCTCGGTCTCGTCGTCGACGGCATCGAGATCGTCGAACCATCGGTTGTGTCGAAGAGCTGGCCGAGCTACTGGGATGCGCTGTCTGCCATCCCCTCGCATCTGCTGTGACCGGCCCCGACAGCCGGTTGCGGGTCGCTGCCTTCGACGTCGACGGCACGATCACCCGTCATGACTGTGTCGTGCCGTTCCTGCGTCGTGTCGCCGGCACCGCAACGCTCGGTCGGCGTCTCGTCGCCCAAACTCCCACGGTGACCGCTCGTGCGGCGCGGCGTGACCGCGACGGGCTGAAGGCGGCTGCGGCGGCGGCTGCGTTCGCCGGGCAGCCACGTGCACGTATCGAGTCGCTGGCCAGCGACTTCGCGCGTTCCGTCCACACCACCGACCTGCGAGCCGAGACCATTGCACTCCTCGACGAACATCGCCGCCGCGGCGACACGGTGCTGTTGATTTCGGCGTCGTTCGAGGTGTACCTGCGCCCGCTCGGCGAACTGCTCGGTGCCGACGACGTGCTCGCCGTCCGCCTCGAAGTGGGACCTGACGGCATCCTGACCGGCCGCCTCGATGGAGCGAACTGCCGCGGTCCCGAGAAGGTGCGCCGTCTCCACGCATGGCTCGACGAACACGCCGGTGGGCGTGGCAGCGTGCACGTGAGCGCCTACGGCGACTCGACTGGCGACCGCGAGTTGCTCGCCGACGCCGACGTCGCGCACTGGCTCGGACGTGGAGCGATGCCGCGATGACGGCGACCTGCACGGCTACGGTGCGCGACGCCATGAACACTGCAAGCGGAGGGCCGACGTGCTGAGGGGTCTCTGGCGTACAGCGCGCCCGAAACAGTGGCTGAAGAACGTGCTCGTGTTCGCGGCACCAGGCGCCGCTGGTGTCCTCGACGAAGGCAACAACCTGGCGCTCACGCTGCTTGCTTTCGTGTCGTTCTGCTTTGCCGCGAGCGGCATCTACGTCTGGAACGACCTCCTCGACGTCGACGCCGACCGTCGCCATCCGACCAAGCGTCACCGCGCCATCGCTGCCGGCGACCTGAGCGTCGGCGCCGCCCGGGTCGCCGGCATCGTGTTGCCGATCATCGCGCTGGCTCTCGCTGCGCTCACCGGGCGCTGGCAGACCGTCGCCGTCGTCGGCACCTACATCGTCATCACGATCGCGTACACGCTTCGACTCAAACATGTTCCGGTCGTCGACGTCGTCACCGTGGCAGCAGGGTTCGTGCTGCGCGCCGCCGCCGGTGCGGTGGCCGTCGATGTGCCGATGTCGCGGTGGTTCGTACTCTGCATCACCTTCGGCTCGCTCTTCATCGTGGTCGGCAAGCGGTACGCAGAACTCAACGAGCTGGGCGGCGAGGCGCAGACACGAGCGACGCTCGAGGTCTACTCGATCGGGTACCTCCGGATGCTGATGTCGGTGAGCCTTGCCGGCGTGCTGATCAGCTACTGCGTGTGGGCGTTCGAGACCAGCGCTGCCTCGTCGAGCGACTGGCCGCTCTACGAGCTGTCGATCGTGCCCATGCTGATGGCGCTGTTGCGTTACCTCCTCGTGCTCGACCAGGGCCAAGGTGCAGCGCCCGAAGAGGTGTTCACCAGCGACCGACTGTTGTTGTTGCTGGGGTTCTGTTGGATTGTCGTCTATGGTCTCGCCGTCTATGTCTCCTGAGTCACTCGGTTCCGAACCCCCGGACCTGGCCACCGTCACCGCTCGCGTCGCCGACGTCGAGGGGTGGATGTCGCCGGGCCAGGCAGCAACGCTCTACGACGCCGCCCGCAGCTGCGCTGCGCAGGGCACCATCGTCGAGATCGGCAGCTTTCAAGGCCGTTCGACGATCGTCCTCGCCAGCGCTGCCGCTCCCGACGTCACGGTGATCGCCATCGATCCCCATGCCGGCAACGATCGCGGACCGCAGGAGATCGACGGCTACGCCGACGCCGCAGCCGACGATCACGCGGTGTTCCTCGCCAACCTCGAACGCGCCGGAGTGGCCGATCGGGTCCGTCACATCCGCAAGTTCTCCGACGCCGCTCTGGTCGACGTGGACGCTCCGATCGACGTGCTCTACATCGACGGCGCCCACCGCTACGCCCCCGCCCGTGCCGACATCCGCGACTGGGGCGCGCGGGTGACCGACGGTGGCACGATGCTGATCCACGACTCGTTCTCGTCGATCGGTGTCACCCTGGCGATCCTGCGCCAACTGCTCGTCGGCTCCCGTTTCCGCTACGTCGGTCGATCCCGATCGATGACGATCTATCGCGGCCGATCTCACCGGCGGCCTCGGGACACGTGCCGCCAACGCGGGCCGTCAGCTGGCGCAGCTGCCGTGGTTCGCCAAGAACGTGGTGCTCAAGGTGGCCCTCACCCTCGGTCTCGGCAAGGTGCTCGGTCGGATGGGTCGTTCCGTGCCCGACTGGCCGTACTGATCCGACGTGCGGAGTCGTCAACTCGAACTGTCCGGCTGGGGCCGTACCGCACCGTCGGCGGCCACCGTCGTCGACGCCGACGCTGACGAACTCGACGCCGGGATCCTCGACGGCCTCGCGGAGCCCCGCGGGATCATCGCTCGGGGGATGGGACGCGCCTACGGCGATGCCGCCCAGAACGGCGGCGGGACGGTCGTGCGGCTCGCCCCTGGGCCGATCCTGCTCGATCCCCGCGCGGGCACGGTACGGGTCGGCGCCGGAGTCAGCCTCGACGAACTGCTCCGCCACGTCGTGCCCAGAGGGTTCTTCGTGCCGGTGTCGCCGGGCACACGATTCGTCACGGTCGGTGGCGCCATCGCCAGCGACATCCACGGCAAGAACCATCACGCCGATGGCACGTTCGGAGCTCACGTCGATGCGATGACGATGCTGCTGGCG
Organism: Ilumatobacteraceae bacterium; assembly: GCA_963828415.1. Taxonomy (GTDB): domain Bacteria; phylum Actinomycetota; class Acidimicrobiia; order Acidimicrobiales; family Ilumatobacteraceae; genus Sva-07. The sequence goes on along the minus strand of CAWHEI010000001.1, from coordinate 637,281 downwards.
GACGGGACTCGTCGCACGATCACCTCTGCCTCGGACCCGTTGTTGTGGTGGGCGACGATCGGCGGGATGGGCCTGACCGGCATCATCGTCGAGGCAACCGTGCGGCTGTTGCCGATCGAAACGAGTCGGTGTCTGGTGCTCACGGAGCGGGTGCCGAATCTCGACAGCCTCCTCGAGCGGATGGAGTCCGGCGATCACCTGCACCGGTACTCCGTTGCCTGGGTCGACATGGTCGCCACCGGTGCGCACCTCGGCCGCGCCGTGCTCACCCGGGGCGACCACGCCACCTACGACGAACTCGTCGCCGAGAAGCCGGCCGCCGGCGCCGACCCCCTGGCCTTCGCCCCGTCGGGCCTCGCTGCGGTGCCACGAGGCGTCCCGAACGTGCTCAACCGACTCGCAGTGCGGACCTTCAACGAGATGTGGTACCGCAAGGCGCCCGTGTCGCATCTCGGGCTCGAGACGATCACGGGATTCTTCCATCCGCTCGACATGGTCGGCGACTGGAATCGGCTGTACGGCCGCTCTGGCTTCCTGCAGTACCAGTTCGTGGTGCCGTTCGATGCCGTCGAGACGTTGCGAACGATCGTGGGGACGGTGGCGGCGTCCGGCCACGCCAGCTTCCTCGCCGTGCTCAAACGGTTCGGTCCCGAGAGCGGGGGGTTGCTCAGTTTCCCGACGCCTGGCTGGACGCTGACGCTCGATCTGCCCGCGGGTGTCGCCGGGCTCGGCGGGCTGGTCGGCGATCTCGATCGGATGGTGCTCGATGCCGGTGGTCGCCACTACCTGGCCAAGGACGCCACCGCCACACCCGAGATCATCCGCGCCGGGTACCCCCGGCTCGACGAGTGGCTCGAAGTCCGCCGATCGGTCGATCCGAACGGCCGGTGGATCAGCGACCAGGCCCGACGTCTCGATCTGTACTGACCGCTCACTCCTGACAGGATTCCATCGTGAACAATGCCGTCCATCAACCCCAGACCGTGCTCGTGCTCGGCGGCACCAGCGACATCGGACAGGCGATCGTGTCGGCGCTCGTGTCGCCGTCGCTGCGACGTGTGATCCTGGCGGTACGCAACCCTGACCAGGTCGACGTCGAGTCGTTGACGTTCGGATCCGCCAACGTGGTCGCGGTGGCGTTCGACGCCACCGATTCCGGGCACCATGAGGCGCTGATCGCTGACGTCGCGGAGCGCTACGGTGATCTCGACGTCGTCATCCAAGCGTTCGGTCAGCTCGGAGCGCCGGGCCTCGACGATCCCGTGGCGGCGGCCGAGCTGGCGACGGTGAACTACGTGGGAGCGGTCTCCAGCGGCCTCGCTGTTGCCCATCGACTCCGAACTCAGGGTCACGGAACGCTCGTGGTGCTGTCGAGCGTGGCAGGTGTGCGAACCCGGGCGTCGAACTTCGTCTACGGATCGACCAAGGCCGGGCAGGATGCGTTCGCCACGGGGCTCGGCCACCTGTTGCACGGCTCGGGGGCGCGGGTGCTCACGGTTCGCCCCGGATTCGTGCGCTCGTCGATGACCGCTGGAATGCCCGACGCACCGTTCTCCGCTGATGTCGACGACGTCGCGAAGGCGGTTGCCGATGGGCTTCGGCGAGGCCGCAGCGTCGTGTGGGTCCCGGGCATCCTGCAGGTCGTGTTCGGGCTGTTGCGCTACGCGCCAGGCGTGGTGTGGCGCAGACTCGACCGATGAACGATCTGGCTGCGGCAGCTGGGCGTCTGCGCAGTGCCGGTGTGCGTCGGATCGAGAGCTACGCCTGGCGTGACCTCGACGACGCCGAAGCGGGCGGATCCGAGCTGCACGCCGACGAGATCTTCCGGCGCTGGGCCGATGTCGGCATCGAGATCGTGCACCGCACGTCCACCCGTGACACCGGTCGTGAGTTCGACCGCCATGGGTACCGGGTGATCCAGCGAGGCGGTCGCTATGACGTGTTCGCCCGGGTGGCGCTGCGGCAACTCGTCCGCCGCCGTCCACATGACACGGCCACGATCGAGATCTGGAACGGCGTGCCGTGGTTCGGGCCGCTGTGGGCCCCCCGGCGGCGCGTCGTGTGGATGCACCACGTGCACCGCGACATGTGGTCCGAAGTGCTGCCCCGGCCGCTCGACGCGGTGGGGCGCTTCGTCGAGACCCGCTTCGCGCCGCTGTTCTACCGGCGGAGTCGGTTCGCCACGCTCTCCGAGTCGTCAGCCGACGAGATCGAAGCGCTTGGCATCGACCGCCGCCGGTTGACGGTGATCCCACCAGGGGTGCACGAACGCTTCACGCCCGACGCCTCCCGCCGAGCGGACCATCCCCATGTGGTCGTCGTCGGACGTTTGGCCCCGGTGAAACGCCAACGTCTCGCACTGGCCGCGCTCGCCGACGCCCGGCGCACGGTGCCCGACCTGACGGTGGAACTGGTGGGCGATGGCCCCGACCGGGCGATCGTCGATACGTGGATCGCACAGCACGATGCCGGCGACTGGGTGGAACGCCGCGGTCGGATCGGCGACGACGACCTGGTCGAGGCCTATCGGCGGGCGTGGCTCGTCGTGAGCGCGTCGCACGCCGAGGGCTGGGGCATGTCGCTCACCGAGGGTGGCGCCTGCGGGACGCCATGTGCGGCCACCGACATCGCTGGGCATCGGGGTTCGTGCATCGACGGCGAGACAGGTGTGCTCGTCGCTGATGTGGCCGATCTGGGAGCCGAGATCGGCGCGTTGCTGCTCGACGACGGGCGCCGTCGCAAGATGGGCGCCGCTGCGATCGACCACGCGCAGGGACTGTCGTGGACCGCGGTGGCCGTCCGCCAGCTCGACCTAGTCGTGGCCGCTGTCGCCGAGGGTGGGCGGCACTGATCGGTACGAACGGCGCGCTCGGCGGAACGTGACCATGTCGCTGAGGCCCCACATCGTGACGAGCCGGAACGCCTCGACCACGATGCCGCGGTGCATCTTGGACGTTCCTGCGACACGATCCCGAAAGGCGATGGGGATCTCGACCACACTCAGCCCGGCCTCCACGGTGCGATAGGTCATCTCGATCTGGAATCCGTACCCGTCGGCGCGGATGTCGTCGAGCCCGATGCGCCGCAGCGTTTCGGCGCGATAGACGCGGTAGCCGGCCGTGGCGTCGTTGACGGCGAGGCCGAGCATGATCGCGGCGTACCGGTTGCCCCACCGCGACAGCCAGGTACGTCGCCGGGGCCAACCGATGACCGACCCACCCGGGATGTAGCGCGAACCGATGACCAGGGCGATGCCGTGCTCGGCGACGCCGAGCATGGTGGGCAGGATCGCCGGGTCGTGTGACAGGTCGGCGTCGATCTCCACCAGCGCCTCGTAGCCCTCCTCGAGACCGAGGCCGAACGCGTGGAGGTAGGCGTCACCGAGCCCGTTCTTGACCTCCCGCTCGACGAGTCGGAGGTTGTCGTGCTGGCGCTGACGGGCCCGGACGATCGCTCGTGTCTCGTCGGTGGACGCATCGTCGATCACCAGGATGTCCGCCGTCGGCACGTGCTCGTCGAGGCGATCGAGGACCTCGGCGATGTTTGCCGCCTCGTTGTGGGTCGGCACGATGATCAGGGTGCGCACGAGACGCAGACACTACTGCTCGACGGCGCCGACGACCGCCTCATCCGTCGCGGGCGCTGAACGGGCGAGTGCGGGTCGGAATGCGGCGACGACGACCGTGACCACCGCGAGCCAGACGATCGGCGACGCCCACGTGAACCGTGACGGCCAGTCGGGTGCGGCGGGGAAGTCGTATCGCCATTCGAAGGCCGCGATTCCGGCACCAACGATGGCGAAGCACGCCGACACGACGACCACAGGCAGCCAGCGCCATCGACTGCTCGCTGCCGCGATCACCGCAGCAGCGAGCGCCACGAGCGGGCCCGTGAACGCGACCACGGCCACAGCCAGGACTCCGCCGAGTACCAAGCGCGGGACCCGACGTCCGGTGGCGGCGACCGGCTCGTCGCTCGGTCGTCGCAGCCCGACGGCCAGTGCGAGGACGATGATCCCGGCGATGAGCGAGAGCCACAGGGCGATGGTCACGGTGCGCTGCGGGGTCCAGTCGAACGTGATCTGACGGGAGCTGGTCGATGCCGGCAGCAGCCACGCGTTGGCGAAGCCGTTGATCAGTACCGGCTCGCCGAGATCTTCTCCGTCGACGGTGGCGGTCCAGCCAGGGTTCCAACTCTGCTGCAGCACGAGCCACGACGGCGCGCTCGACGGTCCCACGACGATCTCGGCGGCGGTGTCCTCCATCTGCTCGATCGTCGTCGTGGGCGCGTCGGTGGCGGGAGCAGCCGGTGCGGACGGGGCGCTGTCGAGCACGATGCGGTCGATGTCGAATCCGGTGGTGGCGCCCGCCGCAGTGGCGAGACGGTGGCTGCCGGCGGTGAGATCGATCGGCTCGCATGATTCCATGCGCAGCTCCGATCGGGCGAGGGCGTCACCGCGCGTGCCGATCAACCGGACCGGGACCGGCTTGCCGTCGAGCGTGACGAGGTCGGTACGGCAGGAGGTGTCGAGCGGTACGTCGGCGCGTGCGCCGACGTTCGGCGTGTCGCCGAGCTGGATCTCGGCAAGGCCGACCGGGAGCACGAGCGGCAGACCGGAGAAGTACTCCGGCGTCGTGCGGGCATCGATCGCAGTGACCGTGAAGGTGGGATTCGTCGCGGCGATCGGTTCGATGCTGATCGTGGCCTGTGCGACGCCATCGGTCGGCTCGACCGCGGGGAGGTCGATGATGCGGACCGATCCGTCCGCAGAGCTCAGCGTGAGCTGCGTCGGCACCGAGTGCTGGTCGTCGTCGTCCCACGCCACGGTCACGGTCTCGACCGAACCCAGGTCGCGCTCGACGCGAACCGATGCGTCGAGGACTTGGTCGAATGGCGTCTGCCACGCAGTGGTGATGTCGCCGTCGAATGCGCTGGCGCCGCGGCTTGCGGGGCTGCCCTGCAACCGTCGATCGGCGATGACGACCGTGTTGTCGTCGAGGGCGTCGAGGAGTGTTGCTTCGGAGGCATCACCGGCCAGACGGACCTCGCCCACCAGATCGAAGGGACGCTCGTCGGCGACCTCGATGCGCCGCACCATGCGCGGCTCGGGCGCCGTCCGGTTGGCCGTGGCAGGGTCGATGCGTTCGCGGGTCAGCAGGTACGTGAGACGCTCCGATGCCGCGGCGCTGTCCGGGAGGAATTCGAACGCATCGAACCCGGGCACGTACGTTTCGCGTGTATCGGTGATGCCGTCGATCGCAACCTCGGCGAACCCGACACCGGGTTGTGCGGCGTAGCTGTTCAGCTTGCCGACGTTGTCGGCGAGCACCTCGATGCGCAGCGACTGGAACGGCTGATCCGGGAGCTGAATCGGCTGGCCTGGCACCGAACGCGACCGGTCGTCGAGTGTCGTGTCGAACGACTCGGCATCATCGAGCGTGACGCGGATCTCGGTGATGTATCGACCGGTGGCGCCCGTCGTCGGCTGCAGCACCGTGACCGTCGGCGAGGTCACCGGCGTTGCGAGGTCGGCCTCCCACACGAGTCCGCGAGTCGAGGCGAAGACCCCGGCCCGCCACGCCGTCGCCGGGTCGCCGTCGGTGGCGAACCACGGGGCGTCCTCGGGGGTGTAGGCAATGCGGTTGCCGTAGTAGCTGGCGCGTACGTCGGCGATGTCGGCGGTGTGTCGCGCGATCGTCTGACGCTCGTCGCCAGGAGCGAACACGTCGAGCCGGTTGTCGCCCGGGTCGTCGTCGAGTTGCAGCGAACCGTCGGACTCGAGCGCACCGAGGTTCGAGGACACCGTCGACCAGCGGCGGCCCTGCTTGCGGTTGGTGTCGGTGAACACCCACCACGGGTCGGTGCCGAGCATCGATGGGTCCAGGTTGCCGGCGCGACCGAGGTCATCGAGCGTGGCGGCGTAGAACAGCGGCCGTTCGCCATCGAGGAGGGCTGCTCCGGCGAGATCGACGACACCGTCGCCGCTGCCGGCGAGAATGATCGGTGACGACGCCGCAATCGCGGTGACCGCTGGTGCGGGACCGAGATCGAAGGCGGCGACTGCGGGAAATTCGTCGGCGGCCTCGGGATGCGCCAGGGTTCGTTCGTCGAGCACCGGCACCTGCGGGGTGTCGGCCACCATCGGGCCCGCGTGGTCGGGTTCGCCGAGTGCCGCCGTCACCTCGGTCCAGAACTGACCAGGGCGAACGAGCCGGTATCGCTCGTGTTCGAGATCATTTCGGGTGACCACGGTCTCGGCCGCGAACAGACGAGCGATCGGTTCGAGTGTCTCGGGCTCGAACCAACCTTCCGGAAGCCGACGCTCGAATGCATTGAGCAGGTCGGCGGTCGCCATGCTGCCCTGCGGCACGAGTTCGCGGGCCAGGTACGGACGGTCGATGAGGCCGGGAAGCACCGGATCGACCGTCCCTCCCCAGCGGTACGCGGCAAAGTCCGATGCCGGGACTTCGTAGACCCGCCCGTCACCTCCGTCGACCTCGAGCCAGTCGGCGAGGTCGTACTGGTGGTCGGGGAGTCGGTCGTCGCGCAGCAACCATGGCGTCAGCGCGTTGCCGGTGAACCAGGGAAACATCTGGAGACCGATCAGCCCGACGGCCGCGACCGGCGCCACGAGATCCCAACGAGCGGTCGAACGACTGCGCAGGCGCGTGCGCAACCATTCGGTGCTCGATGCGAGGCCGAGCGCCAACGCCAGGACCACGAGCGGTGCCGCACGTGGCGTCGACCGCAATGCGAGGCCGGCGGTGCTCTCCGTGGCGAACCACTCGAAGATCCGGCCGTACGGCGTGGAGTTGTCGAGCGGCGCCGCTCCTGCGCTGACCGCGAGACCGACGAGCAGCAATGCGGCAGCGCTGGCGCGTCCGATGAACGAGCGCAGGAACCCGAGGACGCCAATCGCCGCGATGACGAAGCCGAGGCCGATCACCAGAGGGCTGTCGACGTAGGGCAACGACGGACCCACCCACGTGTCGAGTCGGTCACCGCCGTAGAAGAACCAGTAGCCGAGCCCCCGGATCAATTCGGTGGGCGTGCTCGCACCGGCGACGGCCGGGTAGGTCTCGGTGTAGCGCAGGATCGGCAGACCGAAATTGCCCTGGATGCGCAGAGCGACGATCCACCACAGCGACACCGCGGCGCTCAGGACGCCGATTCGTACGGCCCCACGGGCGGCCGCAGCGAAGCGAACGCGTCCGCTGGCGACGTCTGCGACGAGCCAGATGATCGGGCCGATCCCGGCGAGCACCAGGGCCGTCGCGTTGACACTGCCGACGAGCGCGACGACCAGCGCGAACTGGGCGGCCGGCCTCCATGATCGTGTTCTGGCGGCCTTGGCGGCGAGCAGGATCATCCAGGGCAATGCCGCCCACGGGCCGAGGATCACCGACAGCCGAGCGAGATAGCTGAGCAGGTACGGGCTGAAACCGTAGGCAAATGCCGCGACGACGGCGGCGACCGGCACCCACCCCAACCAGCGCAGGAGCCGGTACAGGCCGTACGCCGCTGCGAACACGAGCGTGCCCCAGATCAGGCGTTGTGTGAGCCAGTCGGGCAGTCCGACGGTGTCCATCAGCCAGTAGAACGGCCCGAGCGGGAACAGGTAGCCGATGTTCTGGTGCGGAACGGTGCCGGCACCGACTGATGGATCCCACATCGACGTGGCCTGTCGGAGCACCTCACCGGGGTCGAGGGTGAGGTAGCTCTTCGTGTCGGCACTGACTTTGCCGGGGGACGTCAGCAACATCGGGACGTAGGCCGCAACGGCGAGGACTGCAGCGACCACCCGATCCTGACGGGACGCGCTCCAGCTGGTCACGGTGCGCACCGGGCGAATCATCGCTGCGAAGGTACAGGGGTTATCGTCCGATCTCGATGATCCCAGCGCCACGGCAAGGTCTTCGCTCGCGAAGCGACTGAGATGAGTCGTCGCACATTCCGTCTTGCGTTCGCAGCCATCGTGGGTTTCGCCGGCTTGCTCCGTGTCACCTACGTGCTCGGCGCCAAACGCGGCGAGGAACTGCTCGGCGACCAGATCTACTACTCGTACCAGGCGGTGATGATCGCCAACGGGCGCTGGTTCGCCGACCCCTTCGTCGACGGACGCTTCGCGGCCGACCATGCGCCGCTGACTGCGCTGCTCCTGGCGCCGGTGTCGTGGTCCGACGACAACCCGTTCCTGGTCCAGCGTCTGCTGATGGCCGTCTACGGCATGCTCGTGGTGGTCGGCATCGGACTGCTGGCTCGGTGGTTGTTCGGTCGTCGCATCGCGCTCGTCGCGGCAGCGGTCGCTGCGATCTACGCAAACCTGTGGATCAACGACGGATTGCTGATGTCCGAGACGTTCGCGGCAGCGGGTGTCGTCGCCGTGCTCCTCGCGGTCTACGTGTACGACCTTCGCCGCAGCACTTGGTCGGCCGTTGCGATCGGCGTCGCCCTCGGGTTGGCCGGGCTCGCCCGGGCCGAACTGTTGTTGCTGGGGCCGCTGGTCGTCGTGCCGCTCACGCTGATCGTGCACGATCCAACCGCGTGGTCGACCCGCCTGCGACACCTCGCCGCCGCTGCGGGAGTGTGCGTGCTCGTCCTGGCGCCGTGGGTGGTTCGCAATCAGGTCCGTTTCGAGGAGACGACGGTGATCTCGACGCAGGATGGCTTGACGCTGATCGGGGCGAACTGTCCTGACTCGTACTTCGGGTCGGGCAAGGGGTTCTGGGCGTTGCAGTGCACTGACCTGGTCGTCGTGCCACCCGACGCCGACCAGTCGGAGCGCTCGGCGCTCTATCGCGATTACGCCTTCGACTTCATCGCCGAGAACCGCGGCGAGATCCCCGGAGTCGTGGCGGCCCGACTCGGGCGCGGACTCAGTGTCTGGGACACGAATGGAACCACCTGGCTGAACACGGGAGAGGGTCGTGAGAAGTGGGCGAGCAACATCGCACTGTGGCAGTACTGGATCCTCACCCCGCTCGCAGTGTGGGGATGGTGGCGCTGGCCGAGCCGACAGCCTCGTTGGCCGGCGTTGGTGACCGCAGCGCTCTCCGTGCTGGTGATCGCCGCGTTCTACGGCATCCCACGCTTCCGCATCCCCGCCGAGGTGGTGATCGTCCTCGGCGCCGCGATCACCCTGGAGTCGATCGGCTCATCGCTGCTGGCTCGGCTTCGTCGGGCACCGGCTCCAGCAGCATCGAGCTGAGCTCATCGAGGAGCCACGGCCACACGTAGTTCGCTCCCTCCGGCGTCACGTGGACACCGTCGTAGCGCAGCGGTGCGCCGTCGACCTCGGCGAGGAACACGCCGTCGGGGCAGAGCCGATCGTGGAGTTCGATGACCGAGACGTTCGGATCGGCCGCTGCCGCTTCGCGCAGCAGATCGTTGAACGCGGCGACGCGGACGTCGTCGTTTCGAGCTTGGGCGGGAAAGTCGGAGTCGGTCGACTGCTGCATGCACGGCAGCGTGAGCAGTACGACCGGCGTGTCGTCGGTGCCGGCGATCGAGATGGCCTCGCCGATCGCGGTGCGCACGAGGTCGTACCAGGCGGGATCGGGGAACCGGATGACTCCGCCCTCGACGTTGTGGTCGAGGACTTCCCATGCGCCGATCATCACGACGGCGACGTCCGGTCGGACCTGAGCGAACGCATCGGACCATTCGGTACGCCACTGGCCGCACTCCTCGCCCTGCGTGATGGCGAAGGTGGCGCCGACGTCGATGGGGTTGCCGACCACGAACGAGCAGCCGACGCGCGCCGAGGCCTGCACGTTCCAGCTCGGCCCGAAGTCGATCGACCGTCGTTCCATCAGCGACACGGCGGTGGAATCGCCGAGCAGCAGCACCGTCGTCGGTTGCGGGGCAACCGTCGTCGCGACGGTGGGTGACGTCGCAGTCCCCGGCCTCGTGGGGGCAGGCGTGGTCGTGCTGGTGGTCGTCGTCGGATCCGGTCGGATGACCTCGGCGTTCAGGGACCGGCCCTGCGGTGGCACGAGGATCAGCACCGCCACGAGCGCCGTGATGGCGGAGACCGCTGTCCAGCCACCGATGAGGAAGCCGGGACGCAGCTTCGAGATGCGAACCGGTCGCTCGACGAGCCGGAAGCTGAGTTCGGCCAGCGCGACTGCGATCACCACTTGCAGCGCAGCGAGCGGGTATCGGGACAGCTCGATCCCCATGGCCGGACCGACGAACACGATCACCGGCCAGTGCCACAGGTAGATGCCGTACGACCGGGTCCCCACCCAGACCAACGGGCCGACGCCCAGCCACGGAAGCGGGCCGTCGTTGTGAGCGACCGCCCACACGATCACCGCGCACAACACCGAAATCGCGAGGAATCCGCCGTGGTACAGCCACGGGGCCTCGTCGGAGGTCGTCGCCGCGATCGCTACGAAGACGGCGAATGCGAGGGCGACCATGGCGCCGCGCGAGCGGCCGCTTGCCGAAGAATTCGGGAGGCGATATCTCGACATCAACCAGGCCAATCCGGCGCCGACGAGGAGCTGCTGAGCGCGGGTGTCGGTCCCGAAGTAGACGCGTGTCGGATCGGCGGGGTCGTAGAGCGCCGCCATCAGGATCGCCGACCCGACCGCTCCGACGGCGATGAGCGCGATCGGCGCCCACCGGCTCCAGGCCGAACGAGTTGCGAGCAGCAGCAGGCCCACAACGACGGCAGGCCACAGGACGTACCACTGCTCCTCGACGGCAAGCGACCACGTGTGACGCAATGGGCTGGGGCCGAGCAGCGTCTCGAAGTAGCTCTGATCGGCGAACACGAAACGCCAGTTGGCGACGTAGCCGACTGCGGCCGCGGCGTCCCATCGGATCGCTGCCCACTGCTCGGGAAGTCCGAACAGTCGCGTCGCTGCGACGGTGGCGGCGGTCATGATCACGAGCGGCGGCACGAGACGCCGGAATCGTCGGGTCCAGAACGAGCCGAGAGAGATCCGACCGGCGTTGTCGTGTTCCTGGATCAACAGGGTCGTGATCAGGAATCCCGAGATGACGAAGAAGAGATCGACGCCGAGGAATCCGCCCCGGGCCCAGCCGAACTCGAGGTGGTACACGACCACGAACGTGACCGCGACAGCGCGGAGGCCATCGAGCGCCGGGAGATACGAGAGGCGTTCGGTCGCCACTGCTCAGTCCGTACCCGTGGTGAGCAGGCCTGATCTCAGCTGCTCGAGGATCCAGTCCGCTGCGATCTGCCCACCCGCTCCGTCGAAATGGAGGCCGTCCGGGCGAAGGGTTTCGCCGTTGAGGGACAGACGACACTCACCGTCCGGGCAGGTCCACTCGGCGAGTTCGAGTACGGCGCCTCCGTTGGCGAGTGCGGTCGAGGTCATCACGCGATTGAGGCAGTCGATGCGGTCCTGCGGAAGCGTGTCGCTCCCGGCGCCGACATAATACGGCGCGGTCGCCACGACGACATCGGCACCCGTCGAGCCGGCCGTCTCGACGGCGAGAGAGACCCGCTCGGCGTACATCTCGTCGAACTCCGGCTCGCAGGGATGTCGACGCACGCCGTCGATCTCGCGGTCACCGATTCCGGGCCAACTCAGCACCAGCAGGACGTGGTCGGGTTCGAACGCAGCGACGTCGGACGCCCACTCCGTTGGCCAGTTCTCGCAGCCGGCTGGATCGGGCAGGAACGTTCCATCGTCGGTCCAGGCGCCACCGCCGATGTTGGCGATGCCACAGCCGACCACTCCTCGGGGCAGCACGATGGTGTCGTCGCCGGACGACTCGACGAGCGCCTCGCCGATGAAGTAAGCCCCTGAGTCTCCGACGACCATGAGGCGTTCGAGTGGGCGGTTCTCGGTGACGGTGTTGTCTGGAGTACTCGTCGCGACGTCGTTCGCTTCGTTGGAAGTGGCCGGCGGTGGGGGAATCGGGACGGTCGACCGGGTACCGGCGGTCGGCTGGTCGACGCGGCCGCCGGGGACCGCCACGACGGTGAACGCGATCAGTGCAACGAGCGTGGCGAGCGCCAAACCCGCCGACCGGCCCTTGCCGATGCTCGACGTCCGGACCGGCTGCTCGACGAAGACGTAGGACGCGATCGTGATGCCGAGCGTGAGGGCGATTCGCAACGCGAGCAGACTGAGACCGTCGAGTCCGGTGCGCTCCTGGTCGACCCACACGATGATGGGCCAGTGCCACAGGTACAGCCCGTAGCTGACGAGCCCGGCCCAGCGCAACGGGGCGACCGACATGGCGCGGTTGAGCAGCGACGAGGGTGCGACCACGCAGGCGGTGACCACGAGGGTGACGCCGATTCCGGTGGCAACCAGCCCGCCGCGGTACAGCACAGCGGATGTGCCGTCCAGGGCGACCCACGCAACGGCGAGTGGGACCAGCAGTGCCAGACCGACGAACCCGGCGATTCGTTGACCACGCACCGAGAGCGGGCGGCGCAGCCGGATCACCACGGCCGCAATCGCTCCGAAGAGGATCGCAGCGATGCGGGTGTCGGTGCCGTAGTAGACGCGCAACAGGTTTTCGGGATCGTGCACGATCTGGGCGACGACCACCGATGTGACCGCGAGCACCGCAGCGGTCACGCCGATGGCAACGACCGACCGGTCGATCCACGCGGCTCCGTCTGGACGGCCGTTCGGCGCCCGACCGGCCGCACGCCGTCGGACCCACCAGATCACCGCAACGACGACGAGTGGCCACACGAGGTAGAACTGCTCCTCGATCGCGAGCGACCACATGTGTTGCAATGGAGACGGCGACGCGAACGAACTCCAGTAGTCGATGTTGTCGGCCAGCGCGTTCCAGTTGTAGACGTACAGCAACGCGGACAGGACCTCGCGTCGCATCGACGCTCGAGGGTCGGAGACGATGAACGACTCGACGATCACGACGACCACGACCACGAGTGCCAGCGCCGGGAACAGCCGCTTGACGCGTCGGGTCCAGAATCGGCCCAGGTCGATGCGGCCACCGCCGGAGCCGGAACCGCCGGAACCGAAGCGGACCTCGTCGACGAGCAGCCCCGTGATCAGGAATCCTGAGAGCACGAAGAACGCGTCGACTCCGAGGTAGCCGCCGCGAAGGTGACCGAGATGGTGCGCGATGACGGCGAGCACAGCGAGACCGCGGATGCCGTCGAGGGCCGGCACATGGCCCATCCGCTCGCGGGTGAACTCGGGGGACGATGCCGCACTCACGGCCTCGTCTCCGCCTCGGCGTCGTGACCGAACATCGCGCCGACGGTCAGCACGAGCATTGCGAAGATCGCGGGGCCGTTGAGCTGGTCGAAGTCGAGGGTCCAACCAGCATTGGGATACGGCCGTTGGGTTCGTTCGATGACCACGGCGCTGACGGCGACAGCGGCCGCAGTGGTCAACCCGACGAGCTCGAGCGGTCGGTTGGCCGGCCACGGCCGCGGGCGCCGGCCGGCCCAGAGCGCCAACGCCGCCGGCGCCACGGCGACGAGGCCCCAGATCGGCGCGATCAACAGTGCGGCCGCCGAGATCAGCACCGCAGCCGCAGGGACCGCTCTGATGGAGGACGGTCGTCTGCCGGCGGCGAGCACGGGCGATGCAAACACGGGCGACGCAGCCTTCTTCGACAACGCGATGACGAACGCGAGCAACAGCGAGGCGAGCACGCCGATCGTCAGTCCCCAGGTGACCGGCCCCTGAGCGGTCCAGCGCATCTCCACGGTCACAGGGACGTCGCTCGGATCGAGTCGCCAACCGTTGAAGCCGCCGTCGACGAGGACGGGGTCGCCCAGGTCGCTGCCGCCAACCGACGCCGCCCACGCGTCGTTGTAGCCCTCGCCGAGCACGAGCCAGCACCCATCGGGACAGGCGTCGACGACCACCGTCCGATGTCGAGCGTCGTTGCGCTGCACGGTCACGCCGATCGGTGTGACCGCCGGGATGGTCGGATCGAGGGTCGAGTCGCGCAGCACGACCCGATCGACCGACAGCGCGGACAGCGGACCCGTCGGGAGGGCGGCCGATGCGAGCACGTTGTCGCCGGCATCGAACGCAATCGGGCCGTCGCACACCTCGGCCGAAATCGCTTCGCCGGAGAGCAGCGACCCGGCGGTCGTCGAGAACGACACCGGGATCGGCTCGCCGTCGACGCTGAGCAGATCGTCGACGCAGTCGAAGCTGATCGACGCGCCGGCATCGACGCCGGCAGTTGCGATTCCGGGCGCCGACAGCTCGGCGATCCCGGCCGGAAGCGTGAGGACATCGCCGTATCGGCGGTCGATGGTCGACTGTGCGTCGATACCGGTGATCGTGAGCGTCGTCGGCCCGGCGGCGAGCGGCGCGGGCAGTGGCACGGTGCTGCGACCGAGTGCATCGGGCGCCGGGACGGGGAGGTCGAAGCCCGTCGCGTCGTTGCCGACCCGGATCGTGGTGATCGGCGAGAACTGGCCGGTCGGCTGGACCAACTCGAGTGTCTGGAGGGGTTCGGACGCATCGAAGGTGAGCATCGCGCCGATCGCACCATCGAAGGGCGTCACCCACGCGGTGTCGGGCTCGCCGTCGACGGCGGCCACCCCGCGTGCCTCGACGGCACCGTCGAGTCGCCGGTCGGCGAAAGCCGTCGAGGGTGGGCCCGACGCCCTCAGCAACGCAGCGATGGCGCCGTCGTCGGCATCGGGATCGAGACGCAGCGTGACATCGGCGTCGAATTGCCTGGGCTCGTCGAGCGGGATCGAGCGCACCAGTGTCGGTTCAGGATCAGAACGCCACGGGTCGGTGGGGTCGGTCCGCAACCGCGTGAGGACGATGGCCAACGGTGCGTCGTCGACCGACGACAGCGCGTCGATGGGCACCCGGATCAGCTCTGTTGTCGGGCCGCGACCGAGGTCGATCTCCGTGAAACCAACTCCGGAACGCGATGCCGCCACGGCCTGGTCGCCTTGCGACACCCCGGTGATCTCGATCTCGAGCGAGCGCATCGCGGAGAACGATGCAGCAGTCACGTCCTGCCCATCGGTCGAGAGGGAGGCGTCGCCGAGGTCGACATCGATGGTCTCCTCGTTGTCGATGGTGAGCCGGACCGAGGTGATCACGCGTCCGCCCGGATCGGGTGGGATCTGGTGCAGGGTGACGGTGTCCGATCCCGGCTCGTCGACGTCGAGACGGATGCGCTCACCGACCGGTTGCCCATGATCGGCGACGCTCCACGCAGTGCCACGGTCGCCGTCGATCGCCATCACGGCACGGTCCTCGGGGCGGTAGGCGAACGGTTCGCCGTACGACGATGCCGTCGCCCGTACCGGGCCGTCCTGCACGGCGATCGTCTGGATCGATGCGTCGTCGGTGGCGAAGAGGTCGAGTCGCTGATCTGCCGCCGTCGCCACGAGGACGTCGTCGTCGGCGCCTCCCGGTTCGGTGTGGCCGTGCACGTCCTGCGATCCACGCCAGTGATGGGCTCGATCGCGGTTCGAGTCGGTCACGATCACCATCTGGGCGTCGGCGACGGCCTGCGACAGCTCGTCGGACGTCAACGATGCGCTGTAGCGGATCGCCTCGGAGCCGTCGAGCAGCCCGCTCGCCGCAGCATCGACGATGCCGTCTCCCGAGCCGGACAACACGATCGAGTCGGTCTTTGCCCGGACCACGGGTTGGGCGTCGTCGACGCCGATCAACGTGAGCGGGTTGATCGGCTGACCGATTCGGTCATCGAGCAACGACGTGGGGTCGATCATCGGGAAGTCGGAGCGGTTGACGACAGGCGCTCCCAGCCGTTCGACGTCGACCAGGCCTGCAACGTCGCTGCCGGTCAGCAGCGCGTCGACGATCTCGGGGCGTGCCGTTCGGTACCGCTCGAACGCCATGTCGTTGGTGAGCAGGATCGTGTTCGCCCCCAACAGCCGCGCCGTGGGCGCGACGGCATCCGGGTCGATGGTGCCCTCCTGGACGCGGTCGTCGAGTGCGAAGAGCAGGTCCATGGCCGCAGCGGAACCGAGCGGGAGCAGATCGCGGGTGACCAGCGGTGTCGATCCGAGGCCGACGAGTGGTTGATCGGTCGTCTGTCCCCAGCGGAAGCTGCCGAACTCCGCTCCGGGGAGTTGGAGAACGCGCGTGCCGTCGGCCCGTTCGTCGATGCGGTCGGCCGCATCGGTCCAGTAGGTCGGTGGGTCCTGGTTGCGATCGATGGCCTCGTCGACGAAGCCGCGTTGATGCAGGACCGGCAGGTTGACCACTGCCAGGAGCCCGATCGCGACGATCGCCAGGCGGCGCGGCGTCAGCGACCGTGTGGTTGCTGTCACCGGGCGTGCGGGGAGTGCGGCGGCGAGCGCGCCGGCGCCGAGGGCGACGCCGAGGAGCAGCACCGGCACAGCTCGGGTGCTGCTGCGCAAGGCGAGCGCCAGACCCGATCCGTCGTCGTTGGTGAGCAACGACATCAACGGTGAGGATGCGCCGATGGGGTGAACGCCGACCGCGAGCACGATGCCGACGCCGACCAGCATCGCCGCGTATCGCCGTTGCGACCACGACACGACCGTCAGGCCGGCGAGCCCGACCAGGACGATCAGATAGCTGACGAACAACGTGCGCAGGCTGATCAGGTAGGGCAGCGAGGCGGTGGTGGTCGGACCGATCGGGTCGCGTTGGTAGAAGAGCCAGTAGCCGAGCATCCGCAGCACTTCCGAGCCGGTGGAGTTCCTGCTGACGTCCTCGAGCGTTTCGGAGAAGTCGAGCACGGGAGCGCCGTGTCGCGACTGCACGACGAGCATGCCGATCCACCACAGCGACACGACGAACGACAGCGCACCGATGCGTAGTGCCGTCGCGGTGGCCTGGCGCCACGTCACCGACCGCTGCCACGCCGCATGCACGAGCCAGAGCAGCGGCGCCGGGATGATCAGCGCGACGGCGGTGGCGTTGACGGCGCCGATCGTGGCGACCACAAGTGCGATCGCCGCCGGATCACGCCAACGGCTGAGCCGGTCTCGCCAACGCTGAGCGTCGGTGGTTGCCGCGCTCGCCACCCCGGCACGGATCGTGAGCCCGACGATCCAGCCGAGTGCGGCCCAGGGGAGCAGGAGCAGCGATGTTCGAGAAATGTAGGCGAGAAGAAAGGGCGACAGTTGATAGACGAGCGCGGCGACGAGGGCTGCGCCCGGTGTGAGCCCGAGGATGCGTGCCGTCCATCGCACGCCGGCGCCGGCCGCGAACATGATCGTCGCAATCCAGAGGCGGTGCGCGACCCAGTCGGGGAATCCGGCGGTGTCGAGCAGCCAGTACCAGGGACCGGCCGGCCAGAGGTAGGCGATCTGTTGATGGGGCACCCAGCCGGCGAACTGTTCCACTTCGAACGTCGACGCCGCGCGGCTCAGCAGCCCGCCGGGATCGAAATAGAGGTACAGCTTGGTATCGGCAGGCATCCGTCCAGGCGAGCTCAACAGCGCTGGGACGTAGGCGACGAGGGCGAGAACGGCGAGCCCGAGCCAGCGCGGTGCCGACCGCGCGGGGCGGCCGCGTGGTCACGGAATGACGCCGAATGCGCCGTAGAGCCCAGTCAGCGTGGCGAGCCCGGCACCGCAGATCACCAGCGTGAAATCCCACCCGGCGTACTCCCAGCTGGCGCGGTGGTGATCGCGGTCGCCAGAGGGTTCGGGCCACCATGCGGCGACGGCGATGAAGAAGGGGAAGGCAGTGAACAAGAAGCGCGGCCGTGCGGTCACGGTCTCGGGGATCAACATCAGTGCAACGACAACAGCGCAGAAGGCAACGAGGATCCACGAGAGCCTCACCTTCCACGCACAGAAGACCATGAAGGCCAGGGCGGCCATGGTGAGCGCCGTCAGCGCATCGGCGGGCGACGAGAGCGGGCTGGTGAGGAAGCCGAAGGTGTTGGTCACCGCCGTCGCGCCGAAGCTGGTGCCCTCCGACCATGCTTCTCGCTGCACCCGGAACCAGGCTCCGGACTCGCCGGCGGTGTGGTCGACGTACCACTGGAAGAACACGAAGCCGACCGGAGCGAGCACGACCGAGACGAGTGACCACCATTGACGTCGCTGGCGGATGGCGATGAAGCTCGCGACCGCGCAGGCGGCGACGACGGCAATGCCGTTGGGTCGTGTCCCGGTGGCCAGGGCGGCCGCGAGTCCTGCGAGCAGCCATCGCTCATCGAGCAACAGCAACAGACAAGCGGCGGCGAGGACGATCAGGAGGGCTTCGGAGTAGGCGAACGACAAGATGGCGCTGCCCGGAAACACGGCGTAGAGCGTCATCGCTCGGGCGGCGGCGCCGACGGAATAGAGCCGGCGGGCCAGCAGGCCCACCAACACGACCGAGATCGCACCGAGGACGAAGTTGACCGAGAGCGCAGCGATCGTGTCGCCACCTGGCAGGACGACGTCGATGGCTCGAACGAGCCAGGGATACAACGGGAAGAACGCCGCCCGCGCTTCCAGTTGTTCGTAGGTGATGTTCGCGGGAATCGAGTCGGGGTACCCGCCCCGTATCAGTTCGAGATACCAGCGTCCGTCCCACGATGTCAGGACGCCGCTGATCAGTGAGCCGACGCCCGGCTCGGGCTCGCCATCGGCGCGAGCGTCGACAACCATCTGCGACGCCCGCACTGCGGTCGCCGCGATGACGCACAGGCGCGAGACGAGATATGCCCCGAGCCCCACAGCGACCGCCCGGCTCCACGACGCGTCGCCGTCGGCAACGATCGCCGAGGCGTCGGATACGTGGGTCGACTCGGGTTCGTCGGACCCGGCCGTCGCCGATCTGCCTGCGAACATCGCAGCGAAGCTAGCAGCGCGACCTGTGGCGACAGTGGTCGCCTGGGCTTCGTTTCCAGTTCGTGAATCGCTGAGCGGTGATCGCGGCGGTGGCCTTGACGTTTTGTACAGTCTCGCCTCATGGCCGTTCTTCTGCCCGACACCGTCGACGAGGCCGTCGAGCATCTCGCTGCGACGCCGTCGTCGACGGTCCTCGCCGGTGGCACCGACCTGATGGTCGAGGTGAACGACGGTCATCGCCGCCCGTCGGGCGCCGTGGTCGTGAACCGTATTCCGGAGCTGCGTTCGTGGCGACACGACCCGCTGGCGGCAACGGTCACGATCGGCGCGGCGGTGACCTACAGCGAGATGCTGGTCGGCCCGTTGGCCGAGATGGTGCCGGCGCTCGCGCAGGCGGCGCGGACGGTCGGGTCGCCTCAGATCCGCAACGCCGGGACGCTCGGCGGCAACCTCGGAACCTGTTCGCCCGCCGGCGATGGGCTCCCCGTGCTCAGTGCGCTCGGTGCCGAGGTCGAGCTGGCCTCGTTGGCCGGGAGGCGCCGCATGCCGGTCGCTGAGTTCATGGTCGGCGTGAAGCGCACGGCGCTCGCGCCCGGCGAACTGATCGTGTCGGTCACATTGCCCGTGGTCGACGGTTGGCAGGGATACGCCAAGGTCGGTGTTCGCAATGCGATGGTCATCGCCGTAGCGAGTGCCTGCGTGGTGCTCGATCGCCCTCAGCGCACGGTTGCCGTGGCGCTCGGATCGGTCGGTCCGACGATCGTGCGGTGCCCCGACGCCGAGTCACAGCTCGCGGCGGTGCTCGACTGGTCGACGCTCGAGGCGTCGAACGCAGAACTCGACCGGTTCGCCGAGTTGGTTTCGCAGGCCAGTCGACCGATCACCGACCACCGATCGACGGCCGAGTATCGCCGTCATGCCGTCGGGGTGCTCGCTCGCCGTCTCGTCAGGCGAGCGTCGAGCTCGGAGGTCGCAGCATGACGACGACCAGCGACAGCGACCACTACGTGTTGCACGTCAACGGCGTCCAACGCGAGGTCACCGATTCGTGGCTCGGCGAAAGTCTGCTCGACGTGTTGCGTGACCGACTCGGATTGCTCGGCGCCAAAGGTGCCTGCGAGCAGGGCGAGTGCGGCTCGTGCAGCGTCATGGTCGACGACGTGCTCGTGTGTTCGTGTCTGGTGATGGCAGCGTCGGCAGTCGATCAGCCGATCGTCACCATCGAGGGGATCGCCCCGTCTGGTGCGCCGAGCGACGTCCAGGCTGCCTTCGTCGAGGCCGGCGCCGTGCAGTGCGGATTCTGCACGCCGGGACTGATCATGGCGACCCACGACCTGCTCGAACGGGTGCCGGCGCCGACCGAGACGCAGATCCGCGAGGAGCTGGCCGGCAATGTGTGCCGATGCACCGGGTACGGGCGCATCATCGACGCCGTCCAACAGGTGGCCGTGCAACGACGGGGTGGCGCGACATGACCGTCGTCGAGCAGGTGACCACGCCGACCGAGTCCGGGCGGCCCGGCACGATCGGGACGTCGCCGACACGTCCCGACGGGGTCGCCAAGGTGCAGGGAAGCTTCGAGTTCTCGTCGGACCTGTCCGCTGACGGTTGCCTGTGGGGCGCAACGTTGCGCTCGCCGCACCCGTTCGCCCGCATCGTGTCGATCGACGTGAGCGCCGCCTGGCAGATCGACGGCGTCGAGACGGTGATCACCGCCGCCGACGTGCCGGGAGCGATGCACTACGGACTGATCGCCCACGATCAGCCCGTGTTCGCCTCCGAGGTCGTGCGCTACGTCGGCGAACCGATCGCTGCCGTCGCCGCCGATCATCCCGAGACGTGCCGCCGGGCGCTCGACGCGATCGTGGTGCAGTACGAGTTGCTCGATCCGCTGCTCGACCCGGAACGGGCGATCGACGGCAGCCATCCTCCGATCCATCCCGACGGGAACGTGATTCGACATCAGCGCATCGTGTGCGGCGACGTCGGCGCCGCTGGCGACGTGGTCGTCGAGGGCACGTACGAGATCGGCATGCAGGACCAGGCGTTCCTCGGCCTCGAGGCTGCGCTGGCCGTGCCGGACCCGGGCGGCAAGGGTGTGGAACTGCATGTGGCGACGCAGTGGCTCCACGAGGATCGAGCGCAGATCGCAGCGTGTCTCGATCTGCCCGTCGAGTCCGTGCGGCTCGTGCTGGGCGGCGTCGGCGGGGCATTCGGCGCCCGTGAGGACATCAGCCTGCAGGTCCACACGTGTCTGCTCGCGCTCCGACTCGGCCGACCGGTACGCATCGCGTACAGCCGCGCCGAGAGCTTCTTGGGCCACGTCCATCGCCATCCGGCGACGATCTGGATGCGTCATCATGCGACCGCCGACGGTGAGATCGTCAAGATCGAGTCGCGGATGGTGCTCGACGGTGGGGCCTACGCCTCGACCTCGTCGGCGGTGCTGATCAATGCGGTCACGCACACACAGGGTCCGTATCGCTGCGCGAACGCCGTCGTCGACGGGTACGCCGTGCGCACCAACCACCTGCCCTGCGGAGCGATGCGAGGGTTCGGTGTCGTCCAGGCGTGTTTCGCACACGAATCGCAGATGGACAAGCTGGCCATGGCGTGCGGTCTCGACCCGGTCGAGATCCGGCTGCGCAATGCGATGCGCACCGGCGACGCGCTGATCACCGGCCAACCGGTGCTCAACGTGGCGCCGGTCGAGCGCTGCATCCGCGACACGGCGGCGCTGCCGCTCCCGGACATGCCCGTCGGCGGGTTCCTCATGGACGATGGAGCGGTCGACGTGATGCGACTGCCGGGTGGCGCCGGTCGCACCGCCGAGCGCGGCGACGTCGTGCGCGGCATCGGCTGGGGTGTGGCCATCAAGAACCTGATGTACTCCGAAGGGTTCGACGACTACTCGACGGCCCGGTGTCGACTTGCCGACGGGGTGGTCACGCTGAAGTTCGCCACGTCGGAAGTCGGCCAGGGGTTCGTCACGATCGCACCTCAGATCGCCCGCACGATTCTCGGCGTCGACGACGTCGTGCTCGATCGCATCGACACCCAGGTCGGCTCGGCCGGATCCACGTCGGCGTCGCGACAGACCTGGATGAGCGGGGGAGCGGTCGACGCGGCGTGTCGAACCGTGCGCGAGCGGCTGTTCGAGCATGTCGGGCGGGTCCACGATGTCGATCCGGTGCGCCTGGCCGTCGACGGCATCGATGTTGTCGACACGGTGTCCGGTTGGAGGATTCCGGTCGCCGAGGCGAGCACCGGCATCGTGATCGACGAGACCGTCGAGTACCGCCATCCGGCGACCGAAGATCTCGACGAGAACGGCCAGGGCAACTGCCACACCGCGTTCGCCTTCGTGGCCCATCGCGCCGTCGTCGACGTCGATCCCGAGCTGGGACTCGTCAAGGTCGTCCAGATCGCCACGGCACAGGACGTCGGACGGGCACTCAACCCGCTGTCGGTTCTCGGCCAGATCGAAGGCGGGATCGCTCAGGGGCTGGGTCTGGCCGTGATGGAGGAGATCATCCAAATCGACGGCGTGATCCGCAACGGCAACTTCACCGACTATCTGCTGCCGACCTTTCTCGACATGCCCGACGTCGTCGCAACGCTGATCGAAGAGCCGGACCCGCACGCTCCGCTCGGAGCGAAAGGCGTTGGCGAACCACCCTGCATCTCGTCGACACCCGCGGTCGTCGCTGCGATCCGCGACGCCCTGCGTCAGGTCGACGGTGTCGGCAAGGCGCTCGATCGGGTCCCGGTTCGTCCGAGCGACATCTGCCTGTGACGCAGATGTCGGCGCGCCGGTTCTCTGCGGCTAGGTTCGCAGTCCATGCCTGACGAGCGCGAGATCATGACCTGGGACGTCTTCGGGACGGCATCGCGGGCACTGGCCCAGATGGTCGCCGACGACGACTACGAACCCGACATGGTGCTCGCGATCGCCCGTGGAGGGCTGCTCATCGGCGGGGCCATCGGCTACGCCCTGTCGGTGAAGAACGTGTACACGATGAACGTCGAGTTCTACACGGGCGTCGATGAGCGTCTCGAGGTGCCACGCATCCTGCCGCCGGCGCCGGACTTCGTCGACGTGTCCCACGCTCGGATCCTGATCGTCGACGACGTGGCCGACACCGGACACACGCTTCGTTCGGTCCAGGAGTTCGTCGAGGGCAAAGTGGCCGAGGTGCGCACCGGGGTGCTGTACGAGAAGTCTCACTCGGTGGTCAAGTGCGACTACATCTGGAAGCGGACCGATCAGTGGATCAACTTCCCGTGGAGCGACCAGGACCCCGTCGCCAAACGCGACTGGTCCGTCAAGGACGCCTGATCAAGCGGCAGTCACGAACGCCTGGCGCTGGGCCTGCTGGAGCCGTTCCTGCAACCGCTTCGGATGCACGATGCCGAGCAGCTTGCCGTCGTTCCAGACGGTGACGATCGGGCGGAGCGGGTCGAGGCGGGGGAGCACCGTGGCCAGATCTTCGTCGAGCGACGCCTTGGCCAGGTTGTTGAACGGCACCATCAGCTGGGTGAGCATCACCAGAGGGCGCCGGTCGAACGGCACCGCCCACAGCTGGTCCTCGAGCACGAGACCGTCGAGTTCGCCGTCATCGCCGACGACCGCCACCGCGCCGGCAGCACCGAGGCGTTCGCGCTGGTCGATCATCGAGTCGGCGTCCATGTCGGTTCCGGCCTGAGCGATCCCGAAGAACGTGAGGTCGCGCACCTTGACGCCGTCGAGTTGCTCGGCGACGTACGACGTCATGATCTCGGCGCGGGCGTTCAGGGCGACGAAGAGCCCGGTGATCATGAAGAACACGCCGAACTGGCCGTTGAGCATCAGCACGAACCCGACGCCGACCATGCCCCAGCCGAGCACTCGTCCGGCGTTGCCGGCGTCGCGCATGGCGCGGTACTTGTTACCCGTGCGGGCCCACCGCACCGCGCGGAGTACTCGACCGCCGTCGAGCGGAGCGCCCGGCAACATGTTGAACACCGCCAACACGACGTTGACGAAGCCAACCCAGAACAGCACGTCGGACCGGAGAGCGAAGCTCGCACCGAGGCCGACCACGCCGAGCAACAGGCTCACAGCAGGTCCGGCGACGGCGATCAGCCCGTCGGCGCGAGGCGTCGGCGACTCGCGATCGAGCCTGGCCACGCCACCGAGGGCCCACAGGTCGATCGACTGGGTCTCGACGCCGTAGTGGCGGGCGACCATCGCGTGACCGAACTCGTGAGCGAGGATCGAGGCGAAGAACGCCACGGTTGCCAGGACGCCTCCGACGATGCCCATGTCAGCCGTCAGCAGGACACCGAACCACAACGCGACGATTGCCATGCTCCAGTGCGCTCGCACGGGAATGCCGGCGTAGGTGCCGAGACGGATCGAACCGGGGGTCATGGCGGGGAGTGCTCCTTTCGAGCGAACACCTGTTGGGTGAGTCTAGGGAGAACAACCACCCCGGTGACCGCGGCATTCCGCCACTCAACCCCTTCTCGTGAACAAGTACGCGCTCTGTCCGCGCCATTGTTCACGAGAAGCGGCGGGCAGGGCGTCAGGAGCGCTGTTCGAGGATGACGGTGGCGCAGTTGCGGCCGCTCGCGCCCCACACGCCGGCGCCGGGGAACGTGGCGGCGCCGGTGAGGTACAGGCCGTCGACGGCGGTCTCGTACTTCGTCAGTTCCGGATTGGAGTTGCGGAACGCGGCGAGCGGCCCGCCGGCGAAACTGGTGGCGTGCCCGGCGGGGAGATGGAAGTCGCGCTCGTAGACGTCCGGGGTCATCGCTCGCCACTCGATGATCGAGTCGAGGAACCCCGGCTCGCAGAGTTCGGCGAACGCCTCCAACCACCGGCGAGGCTCGGTCGAATCGACCCAGCCTCCTGCGAGGCCGAACGGGGTGTACAGCGCCTCGAGCGAGAGGATGTGACGGCCCGGGGGAGCGATCGACGGGTCGATCAACGTCGGTACGTTCACCAGCAACCCCGGGCGGTCGAGGATCCGACCGTCGGCCATCATCGCCGCCCCCCGATCGATGTCCGCGAGGCTCGGCGCGATCGCCGAGGTCGGCCCGAGCGGTCGATCGAAGCCGCGCAACACCGGCGGTGCCGTCAGCACCGCGTCGATCTTCGATTCGTAGCCCTCGTCGTGGCGGACGTCGCCCCAGCGTCGGACCAGATCTGCCGCCGATGACGGCGGATTTTTCAACCACCGCAGGAACGTGTCGTGAGGGTTGCAGGCCGACACGACGATCGGCGCGGTGATCTCGGTGCCGTCGACCAGGGCGATACCGCTGACCCGCTCGCCGCTGCACATGATCGTGTCGACCGGGCTCTTCGTGCGCAGCGTGCCGCCGGCCGCTTCGAACGCGGCGAGCAGCGTGGCGGGCACCTGGCCGCTCCCGCCGATCGGTCGCCCCACCGTGGCCACGTGACGCATCGCGTGCGTGAGGGCGCCGAGTCCGCTGCCGGGCATCTCGGGGGTGATGCCCCACACCATCGGTCCGGTCAGGGCGGCGGGTCCCATGATCGCTTCCTCGTCGAAGTAGGACCGCAGCACGTCGGCAGCGCTCCGCCGTGACCACCGCATCAGCGTGCTCGCACCGCTGAACCGGCGGCGCAGGGCGAGCTTGGTCAGACCGGCGACGGTGGGCGGTTCGGCGGCGGCCTCGAAGATCATGCGGACCGCTGGAGCGGCAGCTGCGACGTAGCGGCGGTACCCGTCGACCTGGGTGGGGAAGTGCCGGCCGATGTCGTCGAGGGTCGCCTCGAGATCGTTGTGGTGCGACCACCCCGTGCCGGCCGCAGCGCTCGCCCACGAGAAGTTGTGCTGCGCCGGTTCGAGGTCGATGTACTCGAGTCCATGGTCTCGCAGTCCGAGTTCCTCGATCACGGGCGTGGTCCGGAACGTGAGGTGATCGCAGTTGCAGATGTTGACGGTGGCGCCCGCGAACTGCTCGCTCGCTGCGGTTCCGCCGACCTCGGAGCGGGCCTCCACGAGCAGGGTCCGCAGACCGCCCCGAGCGAGGTAGGCGGCGGTGACGAGTCCGTTGTGGCCGGCGCCGATCACGATGGCGTCGAAGTCGGATCGAGCAGGCGTTGGCACGATGAAGAGTCTCTCGCACTTCGATGTCGGCGGCGTAACGTGCCGGTGTGTCTTCTGTTTCGCGCCGACTCATCGAACTTCGAGGCCCCGACATCGCACAGCTCGTCACCGAGCGGAGCATCTTCGTGCAGCCGCTCGGTGCGGTCGAGCAGCACGGCCCGCACCTGCCGTTCAACACCGATCTGCTGATCGCCGACCGGATCTCGGAGCTGGCGGTCGAGCGCGTCGGCGAGGAACTCGACGTGTGGCTGCTGCCGCCGCTCGCCTACACGAAGTCCAACGAGCACGCCTGGTCGGCGGGCACCATCTGGCTGTCGGCGACCACACTGCTCGCGGTGCTCGACGACATCGGGCGGTGTGTGGCCACCACAGCGGCACGCAAGCTCGTGTTCTTCAACGGCCACGGCGGCAACTCGGCGCTCGTCGGCGTCGCCAACCGCGAAATCCGGCTGGCCCACGGCCTCATGACCTTCCTCGCTCACCCGGGAGTGCCACCCGACCAGGGCGGCGTCTCGGCGCCCGACGAGCTGGGCATGGGCATCCACGGGGGCACCGACGAGACCTCGATGATGCTGCACCTCGCTCCGCATCTCGTCGACATGGACGTTGCCACGCGCAACGTCCCGGAGCAACTCGCCGACAACCGGTATGTCCGCTTCGGCGGTGCGGTCGGGTTCGGCTGGTTGTCGAACGATTTCGGACCCGATGGACACATCGGTGATCCGGTGCCGGCGACGGCCGAACGAGGTGAGCGCCTGGTTGCGCAAGCGGTGGATGCGTTCTGCGAGGCGCTGGGCGAAGTGTCGACGTTCGAACTGCCGGTGCGTTGAGATGAGCGCTCCATCGGACCCGTCCGAGCTCCGCATCGATGCCGACCGTCTCCTCGCACGCATCGACGAACTGGGACAGATCGGACGGATCGACGGCCCGAACGGGGAGTGGGGCAACGCTCGACTCGCGCTGACCGACGAGGACCGTGCAGGTCGGGATCTCGTTGTCGCCTGGATGAGCGACCTCGGCCTCGACGTCGTGGTCGACGCCATTGGCAACGTCGTGGCAACCCGCGCTGGACTCGACCCAGCCCTGGCACCGGTGATGGTCGGCTCGCACATCGACACCGTCGGTACCGGTGGCCGCTTCGACGGCAACCTCGGCGTGCTGGCGGGCCTCGAGATCGTCGAGACCCTCGAACAGGCGGGCGTCACGACCGAACGGCCGTTCCAAGTTGCGTTCTTCACCGACGAGGAAGGCTCCCGGTTCGCCCCGGACATGCTCGGCAGCCTCGTGTACGTCGGGGGGCTGGCACTGGAGGAGGCGCTCGATCTCGTCGCGGCCGACGATGGTGCCCGCCTCGGCGACGAACTCGAACGCATCGGGTACGCCGGTCCGGTCCCATGCCCGACGGCATCCGCACCGCATGCGTACCTCGAGCTCCACATCGAGCAAGGCCCCATCCTCGAAGCCGAGGGCATCACGATCGGCGTGGTCGAGGGCGTGCAGGGCATCTCGTGGACCGAGATCGTCATTGTCGGCCAGTCGGCGCACGCCGGCACCACGCCGATGCGGCTGCGTCACGATCCCGTCTACTGCGCGGGTGCCATCGCCACCTACGTGCGCGACCTCACACGCCACCTCGGAGCCGAGCAGGTCGGCACGGTCGGCCGCATCGACGTGTATCCCAATCTGGTCAACGTCGTGCCGGCCCGCGTGGTGCTGACGGTCGATCTTCGCAACACCGACGACCGGGTGCTCCAGGAAGCGGAGTCACGCCTGGCGACGTTCCTCGACGAACTCGCCGGGATGGAGGGTGTGTCGATCACGACCAATTCGCTCGCGCGGTTCGAGCCCGTCGAGTTCGACGCATCGATGGTCGATCTCGTCGAGGCGAGTGCGCAGCGTCTCGGCCACTCGACGAAGCGGATGCCGAGCGGCGCGGGCCACGACGCTCAGATGTTGGCGCGGCTGTGTCCGACGGCCATGGTGTTCACGCCGAGTGTCAACGGCCTCAGCCACAACATCGCCGAGTTCACGGAGGCAACCGACATCGAGGCCGGCGCCAACGTGTTGCTGCAGGTCGTGCTCGACCGCCTCGACGTGCGTCGGAGCTGACGCGCGGATCGCCGCCACGTCAGGTTTCGTCAGGTTGCGTGGGTCAGGCTCGCGCCTGGGTGGCCCACTTGCCCACGACGCGATTGCCGATCCACCCGAACGCGGCGAAGACGACCACACCGAACATGCAGGCCAGCAGCACGGCGGCGAGGAGTTCCTCGCCTCGCAGCCGGGCGGCGTACAGCTTGATCACCTGGCCGATACCCACTTCGCCTTGGCCGAAGAGGAAGTCGCCGACGATGGCGCCGATCACGGCGAGGCCCGCCGAGATCCGCAAACCGGTGAAGATCGCAGGCAGCGCCGCAGGAAACATGAGCTTGCGGAGGCGGGTCCACCGTCCGGCGTTGTGCAATGTGAACAGGTCGTGCATGCCCTGGTCGGCTGACAACAGCCCGAACAGGCTGTTCACGAGGATCGGGAACACGGCGATCAGCACGCACACCACGACGCGAGCGGTCTGGTCGTAGCCGAACCAGAATCCGATCAACGGCACGATCGCGAGGATCGGCATCGACTGGAGGATCACCATGTACGGGAAGATCGCTCGTTCGAGCAGCTTGGACTGGCTCATGATGACCGCCAGTCCGAGGCCGAGGATGGTGGCGATCACGAGACCGATGATGGCGATCTGTGCGGTGTTCCACAGCGCCGTCAACATCTCGGAGAGGTTGTCCCAGGTGAAGAAGCCGACCCGGGCGACCTCGTGGGGCGGCTTGAGGAGGAACCGGCGGCTCTCGCTGAGGATCGCGTAGCTCACGAAGTACCAGATCCCCAACAGGATGACGCCCGCAACCAGCGGCGGGAGCACGATGCTCCAGAACGATTCCCGCTTGGTGGTGTGGAGCCCGGACATGGTGCCGAGGGTGGTCGCATAGCCGGGAAGCACTTCGTGTGCGGCCTCGGCTTCGGTCATCTTGTGGACGTCGTCGGTCCCTGCGACGTTGTCTCGGAGATCGCTCATGAGTGTGCTCCTCGCAGCGTGTGGCTGATCTCGCCGCTGATCCGGGCGAACTCGGGGTCGAATCGGAGGTCCGGATCGCGTGGATAGTCGAACGGGATCTCGTACTCGGCCACGATCCGGCCCGGTCGGGCCGACATCACCAGGACCTTGGTCGACAGGTAGACCGCCTCGCTGATCGAGTGGGTGATGAACAGGCCGGCGAAGCGTTCGCGTTGGAACAACGCAAGCGTTTCTTCGTTCAGACGCTCGCGGGTGATCTCGTCGACGGCGCCGAACGGCTCGTCGAAGAGGAAGACCGGCGGCTCGAGCGTGAGCGTTCGTGCCAGCGACGCCCGCATGCGCATGCCACCCGACAGCGAATTCGGGTAGTGATCCTCGAAGCCGGCAAGCCCGACCAGCTCGATCGCGTCGGCGGCTCGTGTCTGTCGTTCGGCCTTGGGGAAACCGTGCAACTCGGCGAGGAGTTCGACGTTCTGACGCACGGTTCGCCATGGCAGCAGGGTGGCATCCTGGAAGACGTAGCCGATGCGTGAACGGTCGATGAAGACCTCTCCGGCGCTCTGCCCGAGCAGGCCCGACGCGATCTTCAGCAATGTCGACTTGCCGCACCCCGAGGGCCCCACGATCGTGATGAACTCGTTGGGGTGGACATCGAACGACACGTCGTCGATGGCATGGGTTCCGTCCGGGAACATCATCGAGATGTTCTGGAACCGCAACGCTGCGGTCCCGACATCCGTGGTGGCCTCAGCGGTTGGCGTGTTGGTCATGCGGCTCTCCGTCGCAGTGTGATCGTTGCGAGCGCACGGTGAGTGATGGGCCGGGGCGGACGTACCGCTCGCTGATGGACAGAGCCGACAGTAACACCAGCTCCTCGGCGCCCAGTTGTCCCGAAATCTCGGTAACAGAGCGTTCACACGGAATCCGTGCCGGATGGGCAGGACCGTTCGTCGGGCTGTCCTAGGCTGCGCACTGCTCCGATCGGAGCATCCACCAAAGGGGAGAGAATGAAGAGCAGCAAGGTAGTGAAACTCGCGTCGGTGCCTGTGGCGCTGGCGCTGGTGATGGCAGCGTGTGGTTCCGACGACGACAGCTCGTCGTCGACCGATGCCCCAGAAGCGACGACGGCACCCGAGGGCACCGATGGCGGCGCAGCAACGGCTGAGGGTGCGCTCGCCGAGGTGTGTCCCGATCCGATGGTCATCCAGACCGACTGGTTCCCGGAAGCCGAACACGGTGCGCTCTACGAGATGGTCGGCGAGGGCTACACGGTCGACGTCGAGAAGAAGACGGTCACCGGCCCGCTCGTCGCGTCCGGCGTGGACACCGGCATCGACATCGAAGTGCGCACCGGCGGTCCGGCGATCGGCTTCTCGCCGGTCCACAGCCAGATGTACGCCGATGAATCGATCGTGATGGGCTACACCAGCCTCGACGCCTCCGCGACCTTCTACGAGGATCAGCCGACCATCGCCGTGGTGGCCCCGCTCGAGAAGAACCCGCAGATCATCATGTGGGACCCCGAGACCTACCCCGATGCCACCTCGATCGCCGACCTCAGCAACGAGGGCGTGACGATGAACGTCTTCGCCGGCAACGCCTGGATGGACGTCTTCGTGAACGAGGGCACCGTCGAGGCGTCGCTCGTCGATCCGTCGTACGACGGTTCACCGGCGCGCTTCATCGCCGAGAACGGCGCGATCGCTCAGCAGGGATTCGCCTCGGCAGAGCCCTTCACGTACGAGAACGTGTTCGAGGACTGGGGAAAGCCGGTCGACTACGAACTGATCCACGACGCCGGGTTCGAGGCCTACACGCAGCCGCTGGGTATCCGCTCCGCGGATCTCGAGACGCTGTCGCCGTGCCTCGAGCTGTTCGTGCCGATCGTCCAGCAGGCGACGATCGACGCCATCGAGAGCCCCGACCGGTCGAACGCCATCATCATCGATGCCGTGACACAGTTCGACGACTTCTGGGTCTACGACGAGGCGGTGGCCAACTTCGCCGTCGAGACGATGCTCGAGCTCGGCCTCGTGGCGAATGGTCCCGACGGCACGATCGGCAACTTCGACCCGGCGCGGGTGCAGCAGGTGATCGATCAGATGATCGCCGTCGACCTCGCGCCGGCCGATCTGACCGCCGATCAGATCGTCGACAACCAGTTCATCGACGAGTCGATCGGTCTCTGACACCCGGTTGAGAACAATTCGCTGCTCCCGGTCGGGCTCCACTGCCCGGCCGGGGTCAGCGGTCATTCCGGCACATCGGAGTGGCACGGTTACATGACGTGGTGATGGAGTGCCATGCGTGTTCTGCTCGTGGTCGATCCGATCCGAGATGATGGCGAGTTCGTGAGGCAGATCGCCACGGCGGCCGTCGGTGGCCTCGAGCGTTCGGGCCACGACGTCGACCTGGTCGACGTGGTCGCCCGGCGATTCTCGCCCGTGATGAGCGGCGTCGATCGACGTTCGTACTTCACCGAGCAGCCACTGACCTGCCCGGAGACCCTGGCGTCGGCCGGACTGGTCCGCCGGGCCGAGGGACTGGTGTTCGTCTACCCGACGACGCTGTCGACACTGCCGCCCGGATTGAAGGGCTGGATCGACCGAGTCTTCGTTCCCGGCGTTGCGTTCACGATCGGTGACCGCACCGGAGCCACCCGGGGGCTGTCGAACGTCCGCCGCCTGACGGGGATCACGATCCACGACGCGTCGCGGCGAGCGGTGTGGCGCCAAGGAGATCAGGGCCGGCGCCTCATCGGACGCAATGTGCGCCTCTGCGGCGGCCTGCGAATGCGGTCGAGTTGGATCGCAATGTACGGCGGTGCGTCGGCATCCGACGACGACCGGGCTCGTTTCCTCAGCACGGTCGAGCAACGGATGGCTCGCCTGTGACGGTCGTCGTCGTCCACGCCCACCCGTGCAGCGAGAGCTACGTCGCATCGCTGTGCGAACGTGTGCTGGTCGGTCTCGACCGCGGTGGGCGCGACCATCACCTGATCGACCTCTACGAGCGCCGGTACGACCCGTTTCTGCCGTTTCCCATCGAGGACGCCGAGGCGGTCGCCGTCGCCGAGTCGCTCGTGCTCGTCCACCCGACGTGGTGGACGTCGCAACCGGCGATTCTGCTGGCCTGGCTCGGTCAGGCGGTCGAGACCGAGTTGCCCGGTGTGCGTACGCTCGTGACCGTGACGACCCACGGTGGCTCCCGGTTGGCGAACCGCGTGGCGGGCGAGTCGGGCGCTCGTGTGATCGATCGGGTCGTTCGGGTGCGATGTGCGCAACGGCCACGACACCGTCGTCTCGCGCTCTACGGTCTCGATCGCTCTACCCTGCGCCGCCGCGTGGCATTTCTCGATCGGGTCGAGTCGGAGATCGCCGAGTTGGTGGCGTGACCGTGCGTACCGGTGTCTGGCTGTATCCGGCAGCGACGGTCCAGGAGATGGTGGAGGCGGTCGTCATTGCCGACGAGGCCGGAATCGACGAGGTGTGGATCGCCGACGAAGGCGTGATGCGTGACCCGTTCGTCATCTTCGCTGCTGCTGCCGCAAGGACGTCGTCGGTGAGGATGGGGATCGGCGTCACGTCGCCCGCGCTGCGTCACCCCGGGGCCATTGCGGCAACGGTGGCATCGCTCGACGAGCTCTCCGACGGTCGCATGATGCTGGGATTCGGTGTCGGCGGTGAGCAGTCGCTCGCACCGTTCGGCCTGCAGGTCGAACGGCCGGTCGCCCTGATCCGAGATGCACTGCGAACGGCACGAGCGGTGCTGTCACGCACGAACGGTGACGGGTACGTGGTCACCGATCATGCAGCGCCGGGGCGCGACGTGCCGCTGTACGTGGCGTCGAGGGGCCAACAGATCAACACGCTGGCATCGCGTGAGGCCGATGGGGTGTTCCTGTCAGGGTTCGATCCTGCGCAGCTGCCGACCGTGCTCGGCTGGGTGCGCAGCGCCGGGTCGCCGAGCGTCGCGTTGTACCAGTCGGTGCGTTTCCGGTCGTCGGCGGGTCACGACCCGACCTCGTTCACCGGTGATCCAGCCGATGTGGCGGTGGCGCTTGCCGCGCTCGTCGAGGCGCATCGACCCGACACGATCGGCATTGCCCTCGTCGACGGCGACCCGGTCGTCGAGATGGTCGAGCGCGCCGCCGACACGTTCGGGCGACTGCTCAGCAGTCGCGAATGACCTCGAAGGTCCGGCAGGTGCACGCTCGAACCCACGTGCCCATCGACTCGTCGACGGCCGCGAGCTCATCGTGGGGGATCGCCTTCCACTGATCGAGTGACTCCCACTCGATCATCGCGTGGACGTGCTGGTCGTCGTCGACGTCGACCCACAGCTGTTTGCGGACGAAACCGGGTTGGCGCTCGAGGAAGCGGCTCCAGGTCCGCTCCTCGACCTCCATCCACTCGGTGCGCTCGTCGGGGGAGATGGCGAACGTCAGGAACTCGATGACCACGTTGGGAAACCTCTCGCGCTGTCCGTGATCGGCGAATGCTCGGTGACGGGTGGCCCTATCGTGCCACGACCTCGACACCGCGGCGGAACACTCGCCGTGGCGCGGGTCCTTCGGCGATCGCCTGGCGCAGCGAGCCGCCGGGGACCGCCACCAGATCGGCGGGGGCACCGGGCTCGATCGATCCGCTGGGCAAGCCGAGCACGCGGCGTGACGCACGGCTCACCGACTCCCACGCGACGTGCGGCAGATCGTGAGCCGCCAGCACCATCAGCGACGCCGTCTCGAACGGACACGCCCGGCCCATCGGGTTGAACGGATCCTGGAGATTGTCGGCCCCGGCAGCGACGGCAACGCCCGCGCCTCGGAGCGCATCGACGGCGGTGAGCCCGCGGGGCACCGGCTGCTGGTTGCGGCCACCGAGCCAGAGGTTGGTGTGGGGGAGCGTCACGACACCGATGCCCGCCGCAGCGACGAGTTCGGCGATGCGTTGCTGCTCGTCGGCGCTGCGTTGGCCGAGGCTCACGCAGTGGCTGGCAGTGACCCGATGCGGAAACCCGGCGACCACCCGGGTGGCGAGGTACTCGAGGCCCATCACTCTGGGATCCAGCGTTTCGTCTGTGTGCAGGTCGACGCCGACGCCCGCATCGGCTGCGATCTCGAGGAACACGTCGGTGGCCGCTTCGATCGCGCGGTCGGGCTCGAGGTGCGGGCAGCCACCGACGAGGTCGGCGCCAGCGGCCAGCGCGTCACGCAGGAGCGCCCGGTGTGTGGCGCCAGCAGCGCCGACCACCGGCACGCCGGTCAACGCGACGATCTCGAGGTCGATCACGTCGGCGACGCGGCGCCGCACTTCGACGAGTGCCTCGACGTTGCGCAGGCCGCCGTACTCGACGGTGTCGGCATGGGTGCGCACGGAAACGTATCCATTCGCTGCCATCAGTCGAGCGGCGCGTTCGGCGCGTTCGATGACGTCGTCGCCGGTGATGCGGTCGCCGAGTGCGATCATCGCATCGATGGCGCCGGCAAGATCGCCCGTGCGATTCTCGACCCGCTCCGCGAGGAAGGCCTTGTCGAGATGTGCATGCGGTTCCACGGCGGCGGGGAGGAGGAGATGGCCTGCGAGATCGATCGAGTGGTCGACCGTCACGTCGGCCCCAGCGATGAGATCGGCGCCGACCTCGGCGATCGTGCCGTCGACGATCAGCACGTCGGAGGGTCCCACTGTCACGGCTCCGTGAACAATCGTCGCCTGCCGTAGGAGGGTGCTGGACATCTGCGCGAAACTACTGGCCATGAGCGAACGACCGGACCTGAAACTCGGTGCCTTCTTCTTCGGCGGCGTCGAGATGGACGATGCAGGAGCCGGTGCCCCGGCGCCGATGGATCGCCGATACACCAACGACGAGTGCTGGAAGGCGACACTCGACTACGTCAACTCCGCCAAGGAGGCCGAACGGCTCGGGTTCGACTCGTTCTGGACCACCGAGCACCACTTCCAGTACGAGGGCTACGAGGTCATCCCGAACGGGCTGCTGATCTCCACGTGGATTGCTGCGCAGACCACCACCCTGCGCTTCGGGGCGATGTTCAACGTGGTGCCGCAATGGAACCCGCTGCGCCTGGCCGAGGACTTCGCCACGCTGCACAACCTGTCGGGCGGGCGCGCCATGCTCGGCGTCGGCCGTGGCACGGTGCCGCGTGAGGTGCTGCACCTCAACGACAAGGGGGTGTCGATCGGGTCGATGGACAACCCCGACCAGGTCGCCGCCGACGTCCACAACCGCGAGATCTTC
The DNA here is from genome assembly GCA_963828415.1 of Ilumatobacteraceae bacterium. Lineage (GTDB taxonomy): Bacteria > Actinomycetota > Acidimicrobiia > Acidimicrobiales > Ilumatobacteraceae > Sva-07. Next base: position 602,099 of record CAWHEI010000001.1, on the reverse strand, counting down.
GAGGAGTCGATGGAGATCATCCGGCGGGCGCTCAATCAAGAGTCGTTCTCGTTCCAGGGCAAGCACTTCCAGATCCCGATTCCCGGCATCCCCGACCGCGGCGAGACGGTGCAGGAACTCACGCTGATCCCCAAGCCGATCCATCCGTTCGAGATCTGGCAGGCCGTCACCTCGCCGCCGACACTGGACTACGTGCCCGTCGTCGATCATGGGGCGGTGTTCTGGAACCAGCACTACAGCTTCATCAAGCGCTTCTGGGACACCTATGCCGAGAAGTATCACGCGGTGCACGACGTCGAGTTGAAGTCGCACGAGAAGCGCATGCTGGTCGTCGCCTACCGCATCGAGGACACGATGGAAGAGGCTCGGGCCTCAGCACTTCCGGGCCACGACGAGTTCTGGAAGTTCCTCGGCCCGTATGGCTGGAGCCGCGGGTACATGGGCCCCGACGGCAAGCCGGCCAAGCCCGGCCTGATCCCGACGCTCGACGAGTCGATCGAGAACAAGACGATCCTCGTCGGCCCGCCGGAGAAGGTGGCCGAGGAGATCTCGTTCTACCGCGACCTGCTCGGCCTCGAATACCTCACGCTGTTCCCGCACATGCTCGGCGACCCCTACAAGAAGGCCGACGAGCAGATGGCCCGCTTCACCGAAGAGGTCCTCCCGCTCCTCTGACATCTCCCGCGATGAGCGAAACCGCCGTATCCGGTCGCTTCGCTCATCGGTGGAAGGTTCGTTCCGGTTGCGATGAGCGAAACCGCCGTATGCGGTCGCTTGGCTCATCGGTGGAGGGGGTTTCAGAGCCCGGCGACGGAGCCGATGACGGCGCGCGGGTCGGCGGCGCCGGCGAACATGCCGGTGGGCTCGACGACGATGGCATGCGCGTGACCGAAACCCGAGTCCCAAGCGGGTCGGACCTCGCTGCGGTGGCCCCGGGCGGCGAGCGCCTCGACCCAGTTGGCGGGAGCGTGGCTTTCGACGTGCACGAGCGGTCCACCAGCGCCGGTCCAGGTGTCGAATCCCGTGTCGGGGCCGTGGAGGATCCATCGTGCGGCGTCGATCGCCGCGGTCGGCGACTGGCCGTGATGGAACAGGCGGGCCGCGATCTGCAGGAGGATCTGCGGTTGGGCGTCGCCGCCCATCGTGCCGAAAACCGATGCGAGGCGCCCGGCTCGTGTCGCCAGCGCCGGAGAGAGCGTGTGGGGCGGCCGCCGGCCGGGTGCGAATTCGGCGGGGTGGCCGTCGATCAGGTTGAAGCCGATGCCGCGGTTGTGGAGGTTGATGCCGGTGTTCGGCTCGACGAGGTGGCTGCCGAAACCTGATGCATTCGACTGGATCAGCGACACGCCCATGCGTCGGCCATCGCGATCGATGCCGGCGGTGCACAGGTACGTGGTGTCGCCGTCGAACCCGGGTGCGGGGCGTCGGCCGGCTGACTCGAGGCCGACGATGTCGAGCCGACCGTCGATCGTCTCCAGGAGGGCTCGACCGTCGGCGCGATCGTGCAGCGCGTCGGGCCGGTCGAAAGCGGCCGCGGTCGCCGCTTCGATCAGGAGGTGGGCCCAACGCTCGTCGTCGGGGTCGTCGGGCAGGTCGAGTCGATCAGCCAGCCGAGCGGCGCCGAGCGTGAGGTAGCCCTGCGAGTTCGGCCCGATCGTGTGCAGGTCGACCCCGAACGCGTTCGCCGTGAGCGGCTCGACCCAGTCAGCCTGGACGGTGCCGAGGTCGTCGGCGTCGAACAGTCCATCGCCGAGTTCGAGCAGCCCGTCACCGAACGCGCCGAGATAGAAGCCGTCGCGTCCGCTGGCGGGCAACGCAGTGAGCACGAGCGCTGCGCCGGGTCGACGGACGATGGCGCCTGTTGTGGTCGCTTGTCCAGCGAGTTCGGCGAGATTCGAACGGCTGGTTGCGTCGAGTCGCCGCAGCGACCCCACGAGGAGCGGGCTCGCAGGAAACCCGACGGCGGCGAGACGGCGGGCCGGCGCCAGGATCACGTCGAGGGGGAGCGAACCGAAGCGCTGGTGCAGGGCCATCCAGCCGTCGACGCAGCCGGGCACGGTCACCGAGCGAACGTCGAGCTTGAAGGGCATCTCGGTGAAGCCCTCCGAGCGCAGGGCAGCGGCGTCGCCGCCCGAACCGGCGCGCCCAGACGCGTTGAGTGCGAACGTCTCGCCCGGTTCGTCGGGTGCAGCCGGGTCGTCGATGTGAACCAGCGCGAACAGGTCGCCGCCGATGCCGCAGAGGTGCGGACCCGTGACGGCGATCGCCGCATTGGTGGCGATCGCGGCGTCGACGGCGTTGCCGCCCTGGGCGAAGATGGCGACGCCCGCCGATGTGGCGAGCTGATCGGCGCTCGCGACCATGTGGTGAGCGGAACGAACGGTGGATCGTGGAGTGGCGATCGGCATGGTCGCCGACGTTAGGTCACGACTCGGGTGTTGTGCCGTGCCACTGGTGCCGCTCGATGAGCACATCGCGCAGGATCTCGGGGCGGTCGGTCATGATGCCGTCGACGCCGAGGTCGAGCAGTCGATGCATCTCGTCGGCGTCGTCGATCGTCCACACGTGGACGGCGACGTTGCGACGATGCGCGTTGCGAACGAAGCGCTCGGTGACCAGGGTGACGCCCTTCGGCCCACTCGCTGCGCCGTAGCGGACCGGGACTTGGGCGACTCGGTCGGAGATCCCGCCGACTCGCCCGGTGAGTCGCAGCGTGGCGACTTCCTGAGGGCTCATGCACGACAACAGCTGGGGGCCGAGCAGGGTGCGAAGCTTGCTGAGGCGGGCATGGCTGAACGCGCCGAGGCACACTCGCTCGATCGCCTCGAATCGTCGTATCAACGCAGCAAGCGGGCCTGCCGCCGCATCGGACTTGCAGTCGATGTTGAACCTGACGTCGGGAAACCGCTCGAGTAGGTCGCTCATCAGCGGGATCGAGGCACGGCCGTCCACCCGGATCTCGGCGAGTTCATCCGCAGTCATGTCGGCGATCGTTCCGTCGACACCACACGTCCGCGAGAGATCTGGGTCGTGGAACGCCATCAGCACGCCGTCGGCACTGAGATGCACGTCGGTCTCGAGGTAGTCGAACCCGAGCGCCACCGCATGCTCGAACGCCGGCATCGTGTTCTCCGGCGCCTCGCTCGTTCCGCCCCGATGGGCGAACGGGATGGGTCCCGGCCAGTCGAGGTAGGGGTGCATGCGTCGGCTCAGATCGAGCGTCCTGCTTCCTTCCAGTACTCGTCTTTGAGCAGGCGCTTGTAGAGCTTGCCGGTCGGGTGGCGGGGGAGTTCGGTACGGAAGTCGATCGAACGCGGGCACTTCACATCGGCCAACTCGGTGCGGCAGAACTGGATCAGCTCGGAGGCGAGTGCCGCCGCGGCGGCATCGTCGGCCGGCATCTCGACCGGCTGCACGACCGCCTTGACCTCTTCGCCGAAGTCGTCGTTCGGCACGCCGAACACCGCTACGTCGATCACCTTGGGGTGGGTGACGAGAACATTCTCGGCTTCCTGCGGATAGATGTTCACGCCGCCTGAGATGATCATGTACGCCTTGCGGTCGGTGAGATACAGGAACCCGTCGGCGTCGACGTAGCCGACGTCGCCGAGTGTGCTCCAGCCCTTCGGATGGCGCGAGCCCTTCGTCTTCTCCGGGTCGTTGTGGTACTCGAACTCAGCGCCGCCCTCGAAGTACACCGTGCCCGACTCGCCCTGCGGTACCTCCTCGCCGTCTTCGCCGACGATGTGCAGGACGCAGCCGATCGGGGAGCCCACGGTGCCGGGATGCGCCAGCCAACCCTCACTGTTGCAGTACACGAAGCCATTGCCCTCGCTGCCCGCGTAGTACTCGTGGATCACCGGACCGAACCATTCGATCATCTGCTGCTTCACCGGCACGGGGCATGGAGCAGCCGCATGGATCACGCACTCGAGCGACGAGACGTCGTACCTCGCCCGAGTTTCTTCCGGCAGCTTGAGCATCCGCACGAACATCGTCGGCACGACCTGACTGTGCGTGATGTCGTATTCGTCGACGAGGCGCAGATACTCCTCGGCGTCGAAGTGCTCCATCGCCACGATGGTGGCCCCGAGACCGTGGACGGCGAGGCAGAATCGCAGCGGAGCCGCATGGTAGAAGGGCGCAGGAGACAGATAGCGCTTTGTGTCGTCGACGCCGAAGAGCAGCTGCAGCATCGGCAACACCGCACCACTCGTGCCCTCGAGTTCCGTGTTCGGGAACGGGCGCGTGATGCCCTTCGGCATGCCGGTGGTGCCCGACGAGTAGAGCATGTCCAAGCCGGCGACGCGTTGTTCGTCGAGCGGTTCGGGCGACTGGGCGGCGACGGCGGTCTCATAGCTCTCGTAGCCGTCGATCGTGCCGTCGAGCATCAGTCGCAGCTCGACGTTCGGGGTGCTGTCGATGACCTCGGCGGCCTGATCGGCCTTGTACTTCGAGGTGATGTACGCCCACCGCGCCGCAGTCGTTGATGATGTATTCGAGTTCGTGGCTGGTGAGCCTCGACGAGGCGCACGTGTAGACGAGACCGGCGTAGTGGCAGCCCCACACGATCTCGAGGTAGCGATCGTGGTTCTCCATGCACATGGCGATGTGGTCACCTGGCTGGAGGCCGGCGGCGCGAAGCAGACGGCTGAGACGGTTGGCTGCGGCATCGAGTTCGGCGAAGGTCTGGGTGAAGCCCGACCCGGCCATGATGAGTGCCGGCTTGTCGCCGTGAGCGGAGAGGTGTGCGCCTGGGAACATGCGGGGCAACGTAGTCGACACGGGTCGGCGAGCGCATGGTGGCGGTACGGTTCGTACATGGTCCGAGCCCGTTTCGCCGAGATCATGCGGCCCGACCAGCCCGCAGTCGCGCTCGATGAAGCGGGACTGCTGATCTCGTCGGCCCTCCAGTCGGGACTCGACGTCGAGCACTGGCTCGGCGCTCTCGACGGCCTGGCCGCTGGTTGTCATGAGGCAACCGCAGAGGGCGTGGCCTCCCATCTGTTCGCCGAGGAGCATTTCGTCGGCAACCGAGGCGCCTACTACGACTGGCGCAATTCGTGCCTCGATCGGGTGATCGCCACACGTACCGGGATCCCGATCAGCCTGTCCGCGTTGATGATCGAGGTGGCTCGGCGTATCGGCGTCGACCTCGTCGGCGTGGGGATGCCGGCGCACTTCCTCGTTCGGGCCGCCGATGATCCCGACGCGTTCTTCGATCCGTTCGACGGCGGGCGACGGCTCGACCGAGCCGGCGCGCGTGCGCTGTTCGAGCAGGTCACCGGCGCTCAGGTGGCGTGGACCGAGCAGTTCCTCGACCCGACTCCGAACCGCGACATCGTGATTCGGATGCTCAACAACCTCAAGAGCGTTTTCGCCGGACGGTCCGACGCCGTCCGCCTGGCGATCGTGATGGACCTGCGCGCCGCAGTTCCCGAACTCGCCGAACTCGAGGCCGCCGAGATCACCGCCACCTCCGCCATCTTCAACTGACGATTACAACAGGGGTCAGACCCGCGATGTAATCGTCGAATCGGCGACGCCAGACTGCGTCGATGATCGATCGCGACATCAAGCAGTGCCTGGGCCAGATGATCAAAGGGGTCCAGGTGGTCGGCGCCGCACACGGTGGCGTTCGGCGCGCGTACACCAGCCACTGGTTCGAGCAGGTGAGTTTCGAGGAGCCGATCGTGATGGCCAGCGTGTCACCCAAGCACGACACCTACCCCTTGATGGTCGAGGCCGGCCGATTCGCCGTCAGCATTCTGGCCGCCGATCAGATCGTCGAAGGCCAGTACTTCAGCTATCCGGGCCGCAAGTTCCACTACGCCGCCGACGAGTACCTCACCGACTGGCCCGGGCCTGATCACGTGTTGCCGGTCGTGCCGAACTCGATCGCCTGGCTGCACTGCGAGACCTTCGATCGGGTCCCGATGGCCGACCACGAGTTGCTGTTCGCCCGGGTCGTCGAGGTCGCGCCGTTGCGCTTGAAGGAGCCGCCGTTGCTGTACTCGAGCCGGCTCGGGTGGCGCGTCACCGGCGACAAGGCCCGCGAGCCGGGTGTCAGCATTCGTGATCAGCTGCTCGACAGGATTCCGGCCGGCGACTGAAAGTACGGTGCCGGACATGACGATGACCGACAGCAGCACCGAACTGAACGCCGACGAACAGCGCGTCAGCGACCTCGTCGACGAACTCCTCACGGCCTTCCCGCCGAAGACCACCGACCCGAAGGAGTTTCTCGGCCACCAGTTCGATCGCGGTCTCGCTTGGGTCCACTTCCCCGAGGGACATGGGGGCCTCGGTCTGAACCCGAAGCTGCAGAAGCTGATCAACGAGCGCGTCTACGCCGCTGGAGCGCCGAACCCGATGTATCGCAACCCGATCGGCCATGGCATGACGGGCCCGACGGTGGTGGCGTGGGGGAGCGACGAACAGAAGCAGCGCTACCTCCGCCCACTGTTCACCGGCGAGGAGATCTGGTGCCAGCTGTTCTCCGAGCCTGGCTCCGGATCAGACTTCGCCGGCCTGTCGTCGACTGGCATTCAGGACGGCGAGGAGTGGATCGTCAATGGCCAGAAGGTCTGGACCACGCTGGCCCACCTCTCGAAGTGGGGGCTCCTGGTCGTGCGCACCGACCCGAACGCCGTGAAGCACGCTGGGCTGACGGCGTTCGTGGTCGACATGGAGGATCCGACCGTCGAAATCCGACCGCTGCGTCAGATGACGGGCGAGGCCGAGTTCAACGAGGTGTTCTTCTCCGATACGCGCATCCCCACCGACGAGATGCTCGGCGGTCCTGGCGACGGCTGGCGGGTGTCGTTGACGACGCTGATGAACGAACGGGTCTCGATCGGCGGCACGATCCCCGCACGCGGGTCGGGAACGATCTCGGCGCTCGTGCAGACCTGGCAGTCGCTCCCGGCGTCGGCGAAGAGCGAAGCCGCACGTGACGAGGTGATGAAGCTGTGGGCGCGTGCCGAGGTGCTCCGTCTCACGAACATCCGCGCGAATCAGAACCGCAAGATGGGCGACCCCGGGCCCGAGGGTTCGATCGGCAAGATGGCGTCGGCCGATCTCAACAAGGACATCTACGACGAGGTCATCAACCTGATGGGCGCCGACGGCCTGTTGTACGGCAGCTACGAGATGATCCGCCCCGAGACGGCGATGGGCTCGGACACCCTGCAGAAGGCGTTCCTTCGCAGCCGGGCGAACTCGATCGAGGGAGGCACGACCGAGGTGATGAAGAACATCCTCGGCGAGCGCGTGCTCGGCCTGCCCGGCGACATCCGCGTCGACCGCGACAAGCCCTGGTCCGAGGTCCCGCGCAGCTGAGTCAGTCGGCCGACTCGAGCCGCTTGACCATCCAGAGCGCGTCACTGCCCGACGGGAAGTCCTCGAGACGGGCGACGACCTCGTAGCCGAGTCCGCTGTACATCTCGTGCGGTTGGAACGAATGCGCGAAGATCACGATCGTCGTACATCCCCGCGCACGCGCCTCGACTTCTGCCGCGCGCATCAGCGCACTTCCGAGGCCCTCGCCGCGGCGATCGTCGGCGACCCAGAGGTTCTGGAGCTCGCAGCAGTCGCCCCATGTCCAACCGGTCAGTCCGGCGCAGACCCGGCCGCCCTCGCGAGCGAACACGGCCAGGTCGTTGTCGGGCGGGAGTCGGGTCGCCGTGTTCGCCGCCTGGCGGACACCGACTTCGATGAGGTCGAGGTCATCGGGGTCGGGATCGAACTCGACCGAGATGTCCACGACGTCGGCTGTCAGCCGATGAGCTGTTCGAGGAATGCGAGGTCGTCGAAGTAGGTGCGCACGGCACGGATCTTGTCGCCGGAGTACTCGGCGATGCTGACCCCACCCATGTAGACGTGTGCCCCCGTGGCATCGATCCAGTTCTCGTCGTCGAACGTCAGACGCCCGGTGTGGTCGGCGTCGAGCCGCCATTCCGCCACGACCTTGTTCCCGATCTCGTCGATGCTGCGCACGGTGACCGCCTGGTTGCTGAAGGCCTCTTCGCGATCGCCGAACGCCTCGGTCACTTCGGCCAGGGAGGTGGCGTACATGTTCGGTGACCACACCTCGGCATCGTCGGTGAACAGTTCGCCGAGGTCATCGGTCCCAGCTCCGAAGGCGACGATCAACGCACGCAAGAGCGCGTCCTGTCGCGCGCTCATGCCCCGAGCACCTTTGCCTTGGCGGCGGCGAATTCGTCGTCGGTCAGCACCCCGGACGAGTGGAGTTGGGCGAGGTGCTCGATCTCGTCGGCAGGATCGGCGGGAGGCGGGGCGTACGCCGTCTCGGCAGGCGCCTGCGCATACGCTGGTTCCTCGGCATATGCCGGCTCGGCGTACCCGCCGTCCGCCGGCGCGTCGTAGGCCGCTGCCTCCTGCTCGCCGCGCTTGACCCCTTCGTGGTGAGCGATCGCTCCGACCGCCACCATCCTTCTCCTGCGTTGGCGCCTTCTCATTCCCATGGGAACTCCTCGTGATGTCGTGTGTGGGCGAACTTCGCCCCGTCATCCATTCTGATGACAACGTGACGCGGGGACATCACCCTCATGGGACGAAGTCCTCAGGTAGGGCGAGTGTCGCGGCTCACGGACTGGCGAGGCCGGCGAGGACGTCGCTGGCGCCGAGTGTGCGGTCGTCCATCGCCGGGCGGTCGAGCATGCTGCCGCCGAGCATCGTCGTAGCGGCTGCCTCGATCGAGGCCTGCAGCTCTCGGATGTTGCGTGGGGGAGGAAAGTACTCGTCCTCGTCGGTGACGTCGACGAGGACGACGCCACGTCTCGGAGCGAGGAATTCGAGCACGGCATCGACGAGTTCCTCGGGTGCCGAGGCGCCGGCGGTGACTCCGACGATCCCTGCGAGATCCGAGGGCAGTTCGTCGACGGAGTTGATCCGGTACACCCGCTCGCAGCCTTCTTCGCGAGCCAGCTGCTCGAGGGCCCGCGTGTTCGACGAGTTGGCGGAACCGATCACGACGACGACGTCGCAGCGATGTGCGAGCTCCATCAGCGCGGCCTGACGGTTGGTGGTCGCAAAGCAGAGGTCACTACGTCCTGGCGTCCAGACGTCCGGGAATCGCTCCTTCACGCGCACGGCAACGCCCTCCCAGTCGCGGTGCGACAGCGTCGTCTGGGCGAGGAGCGCGACGGGCTGGCCGGATGGCTCGAGCTGGTCGACCTCCTCGATCGATTCGACGCGATCGATCGAGTCCGGAGCGACGGCCATCGTGCCGATGGCCTCCTCATGGCCCTGGTGGCCGACATAGACGATCCGGTAGCCCTTGCCGGCACGCACCTTGACCTCGTGATGCACCTTGGTGACGAGCGGGCAGACCGAGTCGACCACGTACGACCCTCGGCTGCGGGCGGCCTCGACGACCTCGGGGGCCGAACCGTGCGCCGACAGCATGATCGGGCTCCCGACGGGCACCTCGGCGATGTCGTCGACGAACACGACTCCCTGGTCGATGAATCGATCGACCACGAGCTTGTTGTGGACGATCTCGTGGTAGCAGTACACCGGCGCCGGGAACGTGCGGACCATCCAGGCCAACGCCTTGATGGCCATCTCGACACCGGCACAGAACCCACGTGGCTGGGCGAGGAGCACCTGGTCGACGCCGGAGTCGCTTGCGGTGGGTGACATCCGGTCCCAGGCTACCCGCCGTGCCCCGCCGGTAGCCTGACGAGCCCATGTCCGACACCGTCCACATCGAGCGCGCGGCACCGTCGGGTTCGCTCGCGCCCGTGGTCGTGGCGGTGACACCAGGATCGCCCGCATCACACGCCGGTGTCCAGGCTGGCGACGAGATCGTGCGGATCAACGGCGAGGTGCCTCGGGACATCATCGAATGGCAGCTCGCCGCCGACGAAGCCGACGTCGAACTCGACGTGCAGCGAGGCGGTCTCGATCTGGCGTTCTCGATCGAGAAGCGTCCAGGCGAGTCGCTCGGTGTCGACGTGTCGAGCGCCGTGTTCGACCGGGTTCGCACCTGCGACAACCACTGCGAGTTCTGTTTCATCTATCAGTTGCCCAAAGGCATGCGCCGGAGTCTCTATCTGAAGGACGACGACTACCGCCTGTCGTTCCTGTACGGCAACTTCACCACGCTCACCCGGTTCACCGAGGCCGATCTCGAGCGCGTGATCACCGAGCGGCTCTCGCCGCTGCACGTCAGCATCCACTCCACCGATCCCGACGTCCGCAGCCAGATGCTCAAGAACCCTCGGGGCGCGATGAGCCTGCGGTGGTTGCGAGCGCTGCTCGACCACGACATCGCCGTGCGGGGTCAGATCGTCGTGTGCCCCGGCGTCAACGATGGTGCCGTGCTCGCCGACACGATGGCGGGCATCCTCGACCGGTTCCCCGAACTCGACTCGGTCGCCGTGGTGCCGCTCGGGATCTCCAAGTTCAACGGCGAGGCCGCGATGCGGCTGCACACCGTTGCTGAGGCTCGCGCCGTGGTCGACATCGTCGACGACTGGCAGGACGTCTTCCAGGGCACCCTCGGCAAGCGCATGGTCTATGCCGCCGACGAGTACTACCTCATGGCCCAGCGACCGTTTCCGCCGGCCGATCGTTACGACGGATTCCCGATGCACGAGGACGGCATCGGTATGGCCCGCACGTTCGAGGCCGAGTTCACGGGTCGGTCCGACGAGGCAACCGGCGTGCGTCGCGGGTTCTTCGCTGCGGTCGATGCGCCACCGAACCCCGCCGCATACACCGGCCTGCGCACCAGCACGCCGTGCAGCACAGGCGCCTCCGGCGACATCGCCGTGATCTCGCTTCGCCCGCGTCGCAATGCCCCGATCGGTGTGTTGACCGGCGAGCTCGGCGCACCGGTGATCTCGCCGCTGATCGACTCGCTCGGTCGCGACGACATTCGTGTGATCGCCGTGCGCAACGACTTCTTCGGCGGCAACACCGGCGTCACGGGACTCTTGACGGGCGACGACGTGAGCCGGGCTCTCGCCGCCGAACCGCAGGGCCATCGGTACCTGCTGCCTGATGTGTGCCTGTCGGACGAGGGACGATTCCTCGACGGCCTGACCGTCGCCGACCTTCCCCGGGTCGTGGAGATCATCGAAACTGACGGCATCGCACTCCGTGCCGCACTGGAGCCAACGTGACCGACATCGACAACGACACCCCAGAAGACATCGCAGACGAGACCGGGGGCGACGCCGAGGTTGCGACCGTCGTCATCATCGGGCGTCCCAACGTGGGCAAGAGCACGCTGTTCAACCGCATCGTCGGAAGCCAGCAGGCGATCGTCGAGGACCGGCCGGGAATCACCCGCGACCGCAAGGAACTCGACGCCGAATGGCTCGACGTGCCGTTCCGCGTCGTCGACACCGGCGGGTGGATGCCGGGAGGCGACGAGCTCGACGCCAAGGTGAGCCGTCAGGTGGAAGCCGCCGTCAAGGACGCCGACGTGGTGTTGTTCGTGGTCGACGCCTCGGTCGGGCTCACCGATGACGATCAGCAGATCGCGAACTGGATCCGACGGTCGAAGACGCAGGTGGTCGTCGTCGCCAACAAGTCCGACAACGAGCGCCGCGAAGCCGAGATGTGGGAGTTCATGAGCCTGGGCATCGGTGAGCCGGTCCCGGTCAGTGCGCTGCACGGCCGTCGTGCCGGCGACCTGCTCGACATCGTGCTCGAGCGGTTCCCCGAGCATCTTCGCCAACCGATCAACAAGCCGATCGACCCGTGGCGGCCCGAAGACGACGACGACGCCGAAGCTGCTGCCGAGGCGGAGGCCGCCGTCCCGCGCGTGGCCATCGTCGGGCGCCCGAACGTGGGCAAGAGCACGCTGTTCAACCGCTTGGTCGGCGCCGACCGCTCGGTCGTCCACGACCTCGCCGGTACCACTCGCGACTCGATCGACACCATGGTCGACACTGCAGACGGCCCGATCGTGTTCATCGACACCGCCGGCATGCGCCGCAAGGGCAAGATCGACGACTCCGCCGAGTACTACTCGTTCGTTCGGGCGCTGCGTTCGATCGACGACGCCGACGTGGCGCTGCTCGTGATCGACGCCACCGTCGGCGTCACCGCCCAGGATCAACGCCTGGCCGAGCGCGTCGACGCAGCGGGCTGTCCGATCGTGCTGATCCTCAACAAGTGGGACCTGGTCGGCACCGAGGAACGCCTCGAGATCCAGGCCGAAGTCACCCGAATGCTGGGGTTCGTTGCCGACAGCTCGGTGCTGAAGATCTCCGCGCTCACCGGCAAGAACGTCGACAAGCTGCACCCGCGTTTGACCGAGGCGATCGGGCAGTACCACACCCGGGTGCCGACCCGTGACGTCAACAAGGTGATCGCTGCAGCCCAGCAACGGCAGCCGATCGGTGGCGGCGCCAAGATCCTGTATGCCGTGCAGGGTGCGATCGACCCTCCGACGTTCACGCTGTTCGTCAACCGCGATGTCCCGCAGCACTACCTGCGCTACATCGAGCGAACGATCCGCGAGGAGTTCGGTCTCGGCGCCACGGCGATCAAGATGCGCGTCCGCAAGCGCCAGTGACATCGCGTCGGATGGTCCTGAGGAGAGCTGATGCCGTGGTGTGAGGAATGCGCCAAGTACTGGACGCCGAACTCGATGAACGACGATGGCACCTGTCCGAGCTGTGGTCGAGTCGTCGAGGAACCCACGCCGTCGGGCAAGGCCGACGACGAGAGGACCCCGTGGCACTTCAAACTGATGGTCGTCGCGCTCGTCGTCTACCTCGGCTGGCGTTTCGTGGAGATCGTCACCTGACCAAGGACGTTTGAGTTGCGATTCGGGTGACCCGGCTCACCCAAATCGTCACGCAAACGGGCAGGGAGATGCCCGAGCGGTCGATAGAGTCCACGCTCCACATGCATACGGGCTGTGGCGCAGCTTGGTAGCGCACCTGTCTGGGGGACAGGGGGTCGCAGGTTCAAATCCTGTCAGCCCGACGAATGCAACAGGGGGCTTCGCCGGCAGGCGGAGCCCCTGTTTTGCGCTCGCGATGCCGACGACTCTCGACAGCAAGCGGTTCGGGGTTCAGCCGAACACTGTTCCGATCGCGGGCCTCGCATCCTCGATCGTCAGGATCGGTCTTGTTTCCAGGTCCATCCACTGTTGGTACCGCAATGCCATTGCCAGCACCCAGCTCGGCGAAGACTGCAAGCAGAGCCTTCACCGAGCCTCCGACTGAATCGTCACAGGCAGCGACGGGTGGCTAGCGTCCACGACCGAACGAAGGGGGTTCACCGTGCACGATCACGACGCCATGCCGGGGATGCTGGCCGAGTTTCTGCGACGCCATCGGGCCGATGTCGAGCTGATCGAAGTCACCGAGTACGAGCCGATGGCGGGCGGGTACAGCCGCTCGATGGCGCGAGCGAGGGTCCGCTACACCAACGACGGCGTGTCGTTGGAGGAGAACGTCGTGCTTCGTGGCGATCCGCCCGCGGGACACTCGATGATCGAGACCGATCGCGACCACGAGTGGGCGGTGCTGAAGATGCTCACTGAGCTCGGCGTCATTCCGATCCCGCCGGCGCGTTACTACGACGCGACGGGCGAGCACCTCGGAACCAAGGCGATCGTGATGGACCACGTGACCGGTGGGTCGCTGCAATCGCTGATCGAGGACATGGCCGAGTACGGCGACCACCCGACCCGCCTCGCCCGCCTGTGGGGTCAGATCCACACGATCACTCCCGACCAACTCCCCGACGCGATGCCACATCCCGAGAGCTGGGATGCCCGGATCGACGAGCTGATCGCCACCTGGCGTCACTACGAGTCGGCCAGCGTCAACAGCGATCCGACGTGGCGCTACATCGCCGCGTGGCTCGACGCCAACAAGCCGCCGCCGCTGCCGCTTCGTCTCACGCATGGCGACCCGCAGGCGCCGAACGTGATGATCGACCACCACGACAACTACCTCGTCGTCGACTGGGAGTTCGCCGCCATCGGCGACCCGCGCGAAGACCTCGGCTGGTACAACATCTACTCCACGGCGGCAGGCCCGAATCTCTACGAGGTCGATCCGGAGGCCTTCCTCGCGGCCTACCGTGAGGTCACTGGATTCGGCGAGGCCGAGGTGAACCAGCTCACGGTCGGCTATTTCACCGTGCTGTCGTCGATCAAGATTCTCGGCACGATCTGCTCGCAGCTCGACAAGTTCGCACTCGGCGAGAACTCCGGTGCGATGACCGCATTGCAGATCGGATCGATCTCGTTCGGCCACGACAACTTCATCAACGCCATCTCCGGGATGCAGGCAGCATTCGACGCGATGGCCGCCGCCGCTGAAGGAGCGTCGTCATGATCGTCCGTCCCACCACCGCACAACTCCTGCGCGATGTCCGCCACGAACTCACCGAAGTGGTCGGCCCCGAGGTCCACACCGCAACGGCAAAGGTCGCCCTGGAACAGATCGACATCATCCTCGAACAGTGCGCCGTTCGGTCCGGCGCGGAGATCGCCTGGATGGTCGAGGAGATCGACGAGATCGAGGCGTACGCCGCCGACGTCGCTGATGTCACCGGCGACCAGGCGACGATCGCCGCGCTGGAAGCGGGCCGCTCGGGGCGCAGCGGATCGCTCGAACTCGATGCTCTCGCCGGCGACTACAACCTGATGTCCGAAGCGCTGTCGTGCGCTCTCGAAGCCTGTATGGCCGACCCCGAACAGCGGCCGCTGCGCGAGCGGGGCATCGAGATCCTCCGACTGCGTCGCGCCGAACGCGAGACGGTGGTGCGCGCCAACTGGCGCCTCGTCGGCCGCGGCTGAGCCGCAGTCACGCAGTCGGACCACCCGACGCAATTCTCGCCGGATCTGGCTTCGGCTGTCGCGACCAGATCCGTCGAGAACTGCGCACCGCCAGTCAAGAGGTCGGCGTGGCGCGTGGCGTCTCCGCGGGCAGCCCGTGGAGGTGGGCCGAATCGTTGTAGCGCTTGAGTCGCCACTCGCCGGACGGCGCCGAGGTGAACTCGGTGAGTGACGTGTTGAGCGTGTGCAGCTCGAAGCTGCCGGTCGACGCGGTCCGCAGCAGGTGGCGGAACGTGGCGTCGATGACGCCACCGTGGCAAGCGATCACGATCGAACGGCCTCGGTGTGTCTCGACGGTTGCCGCCAGGGCCGCTCCGACCCTGGCGTGGAATGCTGCGATCGTCTCGCCGCCAGGAAAGACCTCGACGTCCGGGTCGCTCCAGTCGGGCGCGCCGAATCGGTCCACGTAGCTCTCGAAGGTCATCCCGTCGATCTCGGGCCCGGGGTCGTGCTCGCCGAACCCGGGATCGATGTCGATGGTCGGGGCACCGAACGCTGGTGCGATCGCCTCTGCGGTTTCGAGCGCTCGCTGGAAGTTGCTGGCGATCAGCACATCGGCGGCCAGCTCACCCGTGGTTGCGAGGCGGTCGCGGAGGCGATCGGCCTGCAGTCGACCGAGTTCGGAGAGACCGCTGCACGTGCGGTAGCCACCGATGATGCGGTTGACCGTGACGTTGGACTCGCCGTGGCGGATCAGGACGAGTGTGGTCGGTGCCGGCGCCGTCATGCGCGACTCCGTTCAGCAGTCGCTTGGACTTCGATCCCGCCGCGAGGGCGCTGAGTGAGGACCACGCTGACGTGGTGCGGTGCAACGGTGTACATCACCTCGTCGGCGATCTCCGCAGCGAGCGCTTCGACGAACACGGCCCGGTCACGAAATCCCCACAGGTACAGCTTCAGGCTCTTCGATTCGATGCACCACCGATCGGGCCGGTACACGATCTCGAGCGTCGCCAGGTCGGGCTGCCGGGTGACCGGACACACCGAGGTCAGCTCGTCCGTGGTCATCCGCACGGTCGTCACGTGGTCCGGGGCGGGGAACACCTCGACGTGCTCGATGGCGTGCCGCACGTCGTGGCCGAGGACGGTGAGCGCGGGGGCCTGGTCATTCGACATCGGTCGCAGGGTACCGCCCGACCGGCGCGCCGTCAGGGGCGCAGTTCGAACAGGAACGGGTTGGCCCCTTCGCTCATCGTGATCAGCGTCGCGTGGCGAAAGGCAACTGCTTCGCCTTGATTTTCGGCTGCCACTCGGGCCTGACACGGATCCGATGCCAGCGAGTGGGCAACGCTGGTTCCGGTCAGCCGTGGCCACACCCAGACGGTCTCGTAGGTGCGCAGCGCGATCAGAGCGCCGTCGGAGGAGACGTCGCCGCCGGTGGGAAGCCCGCCGAAGCCCAGCGTGGTGATCGGGTGGGGAGGATCAGCCACCGTTCGGGTCTCGAGCAGCGGAGCGTCGAGCATCCCGACGAACGCCAGCTCCACCGGCTCGTTGCCGCTGATGTCGAGCGGCCCCTCGAACACGAACGACGGCGCAGTGGGACCGAGCTCGGCGGGAATGCCGTCGACGCGTCGCTGCTCCTTCGTGACGATCACGATGCTCCGATTGACCTCGTCGACCAGGATCACCTCGGCGTTGTGGGCCCGGTCCGGGTAGGTGTACTCCAGCACCTCGACATCGGCGATCGGAGCGATCACCGCTGGTTCGGGCTCGGCGAAGCGGTACATGCGGATCGACGGGCGGCTGGCGCCGTTGTCGCCGATGTCAGCCAACAGGATCTCATCGCCCTCCGAGCCCGAGATCATCGCCATGTCTTCGACATCGACCACGCCGTCGAGCATGAGCGGATGGAAACCGAGGTCGGCGCCGTCGTCGCCCAGCGCAAACAGCCCTGGGCGTTCGTTGCCGTCGTTGTGCGCCCAGACCACGCCACGGTGGCGGCGGCTGGCGGCGAGCCCGGACGCTTCGTCGAGCGTGGCGTCAGCGACCTGGCCGAGCTCGAACGTCGTCTCGTTCGCACACAGGGCCAGTGCGGTCCCTTCGGGTGTGATGGTCGTGGTCGGCGCTACGGTCGTGGTCGGCGCACGGGTGGTCGTCGGGGCAACGGTGGTCGTGGGGGTCGTCGCAGCCGATGCCACGCTGTTCGCCGCCGTGTCGACACTGGCGTCCTCGGCCGTCGAGCACGCGGCCATGGTGGCGACGACGACCGAGGCGACGAGCAGGTCGAGTCGCCGACGCATCATCTGATCGTACGCAGCGCGTTGTGGCGTCGGTCGTCAGAATCCGCAGATGTCGAAGTTGTTGAACAGCGGCGACATGCCGGCCAGCTCGGCGTTGTCACGGAACTCGACGAGGCCCGGTTGCGTCGCGATCCAGTCGAGTCGCTCTGCCTGGCCGTCGGCTGCCGGCTCGACAGCGAACACGAACGCACTGAACGCCTCGGCGAAGTCCTCCTCCGGGTTCGTGGCGGCATACGGACCGAAGAAACCGTCGTCGTCGGCACATCGGGCATCGGCGTCGTCGACGGACTCCTCAGCTGGATCGACGCCGGCGAGCACTTCGGGGTCCCAGAACTCTACGATCCATGCGGCCATCAGCGAATCGTCGAGATAGCAGCCCTCGCCGTTGAAGTAGGTGACGCAGGTGTCGATCGCCTCGTCGCTGCGATCGAGCTGGTCGCCGGTGGCGGTGAACACGTGGGAGAACTCGTGTGCGATCGTGAGCAGCAACTCGTCGGGGTCGGCCGCCGCGTCGATCGTGTTGATCGACATCTGGAAGCCAGAGCCGTCGCTGTCGACGGCATTGACGAATGCCAGCGTCTCGTCGGCAGGAGGTCCGTCGGGTTCGAACCCGCCGAACAACACCAGATCTGACAGCTGGGCAGTCGGGGTGATCATCGCCAACGACTCCCATGCATCGACGACGATCGGGTCGGCGTCACCGAAGCACAGCGCCCCCAGCTCGCCGTCATCGACACGGTACGCCGACGTGAAGACGTACTCCTCGTCACCGTCGTTGAGTGCCGTCTCGGAGCAATCGACGCCCGTCAGTTCCGCGGCGGCACGGTCGACTGTGTCGCCCGACTCGTCATCGATCGTCTCGCAGGCGACCCCGGCCAGTACGAGTGCGGCGATCAGGGTCAAGCGGAGAAGGGGCACCGTTCGATGATGGCACGCAGGCTCGTGTTCACCTGAGTGGCCCGTCTGCGGCACCGGCGGTCAGATCGAGCAGGCCGTTGCTGAGCGGAGTCGCGCCCGCACCGCCCACGCGAGCAGCACGATCGACGCAACCGCCAACGCTGGTTGGATCGGCTCGAACCACTGGCGTGCGCCGGTGGTTCCGAGCGCCACGATGACCAGCTTGTTGCAGACCGGGCATCCGACGGCGAAGAACGACAGCAGACCGGCGATGCCGCCGCGCCGAGTCGGAGTGTCCATGTCGTCGAGCGTTGTCGGCGCCGCCGATCGGTCGCTGACGTAGGTCGCCGCGAGGAGTCCGCCGAGTACGGCGGTGACGGCCAGGGTTGGATACGACCACCACGTGACGGGAACCGGCCGGCCGAACACCGGGTTGGGGATCACGTCGGTCGGCAGTCCAATCGCCAGGGCGACGAGCACGGCGGCACCAGTGGCCACGAGCAGGTGGCGTGGCGACCACGACCGGATGGTGTCGAACGCGCTGGATCGCGGCGGGGAGGCCAGCTCGTCGACGTCGATCACGCAGATACCCTAGTGGGTACCAAGATCGATGTGAACCCGGTCAGTGAGCTCCCTGCAGGGCGGCCGTAGCCGCGCTGACGACGCCGTCGAACCGGGCCGACACGGCATCGAACCACGCCGGATCGTCGTCGGCGAACGCCGCGCGCACCTGGGCGCGCACCGCTGGAGCATCAGGGCCGCGAGCATCGCCGTGAGCGTGGAGCACCGCATCCGCGCGCAACGCCTGCAGCACGCTGACGACGTCGACCGTGCCGAATTCGAGGGCGACGGCGGTGATCTCCACGTGGGGGAGGAGCTCGTCGAGCGCCCCGAGCCAGTCGCCGCTCAGCGGCGCAGACACACTCTCGCCGTCGACCATCGACCGCACCTCTCCCCACCAATCCGTTCCGCGGCGGTAGCCGGCGTCGTTGGCGCCCTCATGGGAGATCAACTCGCCGTGGCCCCACGGTCCGAGGCCGGTGTGCAGGTCGACGAGGCCCATTCTCGTTGCCGATCCGACGAGCTCGGCAAGGTGCCCGGTCAGCCATCGATGCGACCACACGGGACCCGCGCCGCCGTAGAACACGCCGGTCGGATGCGTGTACTGCCCGCCGCTCACCACCGCCTGAAGACGGGGAAAGCCGACCTCCTCGGCATAGGCGAGCAGCTGCAAGGTCGTCGACTCCTGGGTGCCATCGTCCCAATCGTCCGGCACCAACAGCTGCGCCAGTGCCCCGTAGTCCTCGTTCGCCGGGGGAGGTTGCGACCAGTCGACGAAGTTGCGGTTGAGGTCGACGTTGTCCTCGTTGACGCGCCGGACCCAGGCGAACCCGTACGGATTGAGCGCGTGGACCAACACGACGCGCACGTCGGTCGGGCGCTGCGCCGCATGCTGCTGGAACCACTGGTGCTGCAACGCGGAACCAGTGAAGCCCTCGACTCCGTGTGTCCCCGAGACGATGAGTAGCACCGACTCGGCATCGTGTGGGCCGATCGAGGCGACGTCGATTGCGAGGTCGTCGTCGTCGATCCCGCGCAGGGGATGCGGATGCGATGCGACCTCGGCGCCGGCGTCGTGCGCCGAGTCGAGGAATCGCTGTCGGGATGCTGCGTAGGTGTCGGTCAGGCCACGTTCCACCTGGCAGAGCATGGCATGGCCCGCACGAACTAACGTGCCCGTATGACGTACGTAGGTGACCGTGTCGTCTTCGACGCCGACAGCCATGTGATGGAACTGCCAGGGTGGCTGGAGGAGTTCGCCGACTCCTCGACCGCCGATGCTCTGCGCCCGCTCGCCCTCGGAGGCGCTGGTGCGCTCGCCGAGCGAGCGGTCGACGAGGCAGCGCAACGTCGCGCCGGGGGAGTGGCCACGATCGATGCCGATCCCGAGCAGCTCCTCCGATCGAAGGGGTGGGGCGCCGTCGGCGCGTTCGACGCCTCCGAGCGGTCGTTCGTGATGGATCAACTGGGCTTTGCGGCACAGCTGGTCTTCCCGACGTTCGCGGCCACGCAGTTCGCCGGGAGCGACCTCGATCTCCTCTACGGCGGCTCGGAGGCCCTGAACCGTGCCATGGCCGCCTTCTGCGCCGACGACCCTCGGCTCCTCGCCGTTGCCTCGGTGCCCTGGGGCGACCCGACGCGAACGGTGGCCACGGCCCGTCGCGCGGTCGACGACGGCTGCCGAGCGGTCATGGTCCCGACCGACCTGCCCCACGGCGTCGTGTCGCCGACGCATCCGGCGCATCACGGCCTCTGGTCGATGCTCGAGGGCGAGAACGTCCCGGTCGTGTCGCACATCGGCGGTGGTGGTCGACCCGTTCGTCGCGGTTTCCACGACAACGGCCACACGGTCACCGATTTCCTGGGTGGCGGTGAGAACGTGCGGGCCAAGGATTTCATGGCGATCCACCAGCGCCCCGAGGTGTTCTGGGCCGCAATGGTGCTCGACGGTGTGTTCGAGAGGTTCCCCGGCCTGCGCGGGGCGTCCGTGGAGGAAGGCGCGATGTGGGTCGTTCCGTGGGTGCGCCGACTCGATCGGGCGATGCAGTTCGCCAAGACCGAAGCGCCACTGCGCGAATTGACGAAGGCGCCGAGCGACTACGTGCGTGATCACCTCCGATTCACGCCGTTCGCCGGTGAACCAGTGGGTTGGATGATCGAACAGGCGGGCGCCGAGCTGTTCATGTTCTCGTCCGACTACCCGCATCCGGAAGGCACCAAGGATCCGATCCAGCGTTTCGAGTCGACCATGGACACCAGCGACGACCACGTGGTCGACAACTTCTATCGCGCCAACTTCGAAGCGCTGTACCGCGGGAACGTCCCGGTCGCGTGAAGCTGCTCTGTACGGCGGATCTGCACTACCGCCTGCCGCAGCTCGACTGGTTGGTCGAGCAGGCCGCCGACGTCGATGTCCTGGTGGTGCCGGGCGACCTGCTCCAAGTGGTCGGCGCTGCGCCGCTCACGGTGCAGATCGTGGTGGTGTCCAAGTACCTCCGACGGATGGCCGACCGGACGCTCGTGCTCGCATCGTCTGGGAATCATGACCTGGACGGCCCCGGCGAGACGGGCGAACAGGCAACGGCATGGCTGCGCGAGCTCGCCGGCGAGCGCCTGGTCGTCGACGGCCACTCGGTCGACGTCGACGACGTGCGCTTCACGGTGTGTCCCTGGTGGGACGGCCCCGAGACGAAGCGGTTGGTCGACGAACAACTCTCAGCAGCGGCGATCGACCGGCCCGGACGTTGGATCTGGGTGTACCACTCGCCGCCGTCGGACTCACCGCTGTGCAACGCAGGCGAGCGTTCGTTCCCCGACCCCGATCTCGCGGCATGGATCGATCGATGGCGGCCGGACCTGGTGATCTGCGGCCACATCCATCAGGCGCCGTGGGTGGCCGGCGGCGCATGGATCGACCAACGTGACTCGACCTGGCTGATCAACGCCGGTCACCAACCGGGCCCGATGCCGGCCCACGTCGTCATCGACCTCGACCCGGTGTCCGGCCAGGCCACCGCCGAGTGGGTTGCACTGCCGGACCGCGACGTTGTCGACATCACGTTCGCTGGGTGAGGTTCACGACGTGCCAGGGGTTCAGCGGATTGGGCGCCAGGTGCTGTGTTGGGAGATCGGGTTGTGATGAGCGAGACCGCCGTATCCGGTCACTTCGCTCATCGGTGGGAGGCGCAGCCCGCGACACACCAGCGGTCGTCCAATCCGCCGAGCCCCCCTGGCACACCGTGTACGTCGGCTCAGTAGTCGGGGTCGGGCAGGCGGGCCGAGCCGGGGGAGACCTGGCGGCCCTGATGGTGCATCAGCGTGCTGAGGACGTCGTCGAGCATGCCGAGGTGACCGCTGTCGCCGCCGTATTGACGTTTGACGTCGATCAGGTGGCCGGTGAGGTTGTCGAGGCGTGTCGCCAAGGTGCGAGCGACTTCGAGGAGGACGTCGGGATGCTCGCGCAGGAATTCGGCTCCGTCGTCGGCTACGAGCAGGGTGGTCTCGGTCACCGCTCTCACCGACGCTGACGCCGGCCGCTCGAGCACGGTGGACATCTCGCCGAGCAGGGCGCCGGGCGTGTCGAGCACCGCCAGGACCGTGTCGTCGCGCTCGATGCTGACCGTGCCATCGACCAGAACGAAGACGGTGCCGCCGGCCTCACCCTGTTCGATGATCGTCGAGCCGGCACCGATCTGTCGGCTGGGAAGCTGCGCGCAGTGGGACAGCAGGTCGGACACGGTCCCATTGTCGCACGACCTCGAAGCGACGTCGCCGGTCGAGCCGTCCCGTAACCTGGTGTTCATGTGCGGCCGCTTCGTGTCCACCGCCGGTCCCGACCGCATCGCTGCGTACTTCGACACCGTGCTGCCGACCGAGGCCGTCGCCGAGTCGCTCGGCGAGAACTACAACGTCGCGCCCACGCAGGACATCTACGCCGTCGTGGCGAACGGTGACGGGAGCGCGCGAGTCGACGCCTTCCACTGGGGGTTGATCCCGAGCTGGGCGAAGGACCGCAAGATCGCCTCGCGGATGATCAACGCTCGTGGCGAGACGCTCGCCGAGAAGCCGGCGTTCAAGGGCTTGCTCGCCAAGAAGCGATGCATCATCGCCATGGACGGCTTCTACGAGTGGCAACCGGGCACGCCGGACGGACCGCTCAACGCCAAGGGCAAGCCGTTGAAGCAGCCGATGTTCATCCACCGCAGCGATGGCGGCCCGCTGCTGACGGTCGCAGGGCTGTGGACCGCGTGGAAGGACCCCGACGACCCGGAGGGCCGATTCCTGCACAGCGCCACCATCATCACCACGGCCGCCAATGCCACGATGCGCCCCGTGCACGACCGGATGCCGGCGTTGCTCACCTCGGACCGTTGGGCCGACTGGCTCGACCCCTCGAATCATGATGTCGCGTCGCTCACCGCCATGCTCGACGGCGGACCCGTCGACCTCCTGACGATGGACCCGGTGTCGACCGACGTGAACAACGTGCGCAACAACCGCCCCGAGTTGATCGAGCCCGTCAGTCGCTGACGCCCGACGCTCCCGCCGAACGCAGTTCGCGTCGGATGGCGTCGGCCCACTGATCGAGATCGTGACGATCCACGCTCGCTGCGGCGTTCGCGAAACTCAACTGCGCCATCGACGAGGTCGGGATGACGTGGACGTGCGTGTGCGGCACTTCGTAGCCGGCAACGATCACTCCGACGCGGTCGCAGCCGAACGCGGCTCGCTGGGCGAGTCCGATGGTGTGGGCCACGGAGAACAGATGGGCGGCGAGCTCCGGCGGCGCATCGATCCAGTGGTCGACCTCGTCGATCGGCACCACGAGAACGTGGCCAGGCGCCATCGG
Organism: Ilumatobacteraceae bacterium; assembly: GCA_963828415.1. Classification (GTDB taxonomy): domain Bacteria; phylum Actinomycetota; class Acidimicrobiia; order Acidimicrobiales; family Ilumatobacteraceae; genus Sva-07. The sequence continues at coordinate 578,713 of CAWHEI010000001.1, read as the reverse complement.
GTTGATCGACAAGAACCCGACGCATCGATCGTCGCGCCACACGAACGTGCCGGGAAACTCACCCTCGATGATCTTCGTGAACACCGTGCTCATGCGGGCACCCTACGCTGTGCCCCGTGACCGAGGACACTTCGCCGAGCACCGTCGCAGCGGCAGCCGAGTCGCCGACGGCGTCGATCCTCGACGGGATCTGGACGGTCCCGAACGCGATCACGCTGGTGCGCCTGTTGTTCCTGCCGGTGTTCCTCTACGTCCTGTTCGTGTCGGACAACCGTGCCGTCGCTGCCCTGATACTGGGGGCGTTGGGAGCGACCGATTGGGTCGACGGCTATCTGGCACGACGGCTCGGTCAGGTCAGCGAGTTCGGCAAGATCTTCGATCCGACGGTCGACCGATTGATGTTCGTCGTGGCCACGGTGGCGATCATCATCGACGGTTCGATCCCGGTGTGGTTCGCCGTCGCGGTGCTGGTGCGCGAGATCGCCGTCGGCCTGATGATGGCGATCGCAACGCTGGTCTTCAAGATGCCACGTATCGACGTGACGTACTGGGGCAAGGTCGCGACCTTCCTGCTCATGTTCGCCGTGCCCGGTTTTCTCATGGGAAACAGTGACATCGCGAGCGCCGATCTGTTCCTCGTGGCGTCGTGGCTCGTCGGTATCCCCGGACTGATTCTCAGCTACTGGACCGGGATCGCCTATATTCCGCAAGTGCGACGTGCGGTCGCCGAGGGTGCCGCCGCTCGTTCGACTTCTCTCAACTCCGACTCGTGAACCCAGGTACCGTTGCCTCATGAACATCCCCGCCGAACTCCGCTACTCATCCGATCACGAGTGGGTGCGCGTCGACGGCGCCACGGCCACGATCGGGATCACCGAATATGCGCAGGACGCCCTCGGCGACGTCGTCTTCGTCGAGATGCCCGACACCGGCCTCGCCGTTGCTGCGGGCGAGTCGTTCAGTGAGGTCGAGAGCACGAAGTCGGTGAGCGACATCTATGCCCCGATCACCGGTGCCATCGCCGAGGTCAACGCCGAGCTCGAATCGCAGCCCGAACTGCTCAACAGCGACCCGTACGGCGCCGGATGGATCTGTCGGATCGCGATCAGCGACCCGTCGGAACTCGACGGCTTGATGGACGCCGACGCGTACCGGGCCCTGACCGAGGGCTGAGCGTGGCGGGATGAGTACCTACGTCTTCTGCAACCAGTGCGGACACCGCAACCCGCCGACGAGCACGTTCTGCAGCAGCTGCGGTTCGCCGCTCGATTCACTCGACGATCGCACGATCACGCTCGCGGCGCTCGACCCGCTGCAGGATGCTCCTGGCAAGGACGACGACGTCGTTGTCGCCGTCGGTGAACTTCCCAACGAGATCGGGGTGCTGATCGTTCGTGCCGGCGCCCAGGCCGGTGCCAAGTTCCCCTTGAGCGAAGAGCTCACCCGCCTCGGTCGCCACCCCGACTCCGAGATCAGCCTCGACGACATCACCGTCTCTCGACGTCACGCCGAGATCGAACGCACCCCGGACGGCCACGTCGTGTCCGATGCCGGGTCGCTCAACGGCACCTACGTCAACCAGGAGCGCGTCGACCGGATGGTCCTGCGGCACGGTGACGAACTCCAGATCGGCAAGTTCCGACTCGTCTTCTTCGAACGTCACGATGGTTGAGTCGTCTCCGCCCGGCGTCGCCGCCCCGCCCGTTGCCGCATTGCCGGGTGGCGGACACCTGTCGATCGGCGAAGTGCTCGCGCTGCTGCTCGAGGAGTTCCCCGACGTCACGATCTCCAAGATCCGGTTCCTCGAGAGCCAGGGGCTGATCGACCCCGAAAGGACGGCGTCCGGATATCGCAAGTTCTACGCCGACGATGTCGAACTGCTGCGTTGCATCCTGCGCGAGCAACGCGAGAACTACCTGCCGTTGCGAGTGATCAAGGATCGCATCGACTCTGGCGAGATCGACCCGACGGGGGAGCAGCCACGACCGCGCGGCATCAAGAACGTGAGCGAGCCGAGCGACGTCCCCCGCCCCGACGCGCATCCCAGCGCCGGACGAGCCCGGACCGATCCGGAGCCGGCCGTCTCCGGCAATGGTGCCGGACCCGACTCCGTGACCGGTGCCGCTGCGCTCTTCCAACGAACCGATGGCGGCGACGTCGCCCGCGGAACGGAGCCCGAGTCCGAGAACACGGCCGCGCCGACACCGGCTGTGTCGGCGGCCCCGCCGACGCGTCCGACCGGACCAGTCGCGTCGGCCGGAGCAGTGCTGCCAGGCCTGTTGCTCAACGCCGACGAGCTGTGCGCCATGGCCAGGATCACGCGCACGCAGCTCGCTGAGTTGGAATCCTTCGGAGTGCTCGCTCCTACCTCAGGCGGTGCCGAGGGGAACTACGACGAGGACGCCGTCGAGATCGCAACGCTCTCGAAACGCTTTCTCGATGCCGGAATCGAGCCTCGACACCTCCGGGGATGGCGCGTCGCAGCCGAACGCGAGGCCGGCCTCTTCGAGCAGTTGATCCAGCCACTGCTGCGCCAGCGGAATCCCGAGGCTCGGGCACAGGCGGTCGCGCAGCTCGACGAACTCGAGCAGAACGGCGGCCGCCTCCGCGCTGCCATGATGCGCTCGGCGTTGCGCCACCACAGTCACTGAACCTCAGCGATCCCGACCGAGGGTCGACGTCCCAGGGTCGCCACTGCCGGAGTAGGGTGGCGACGTGGTCCCACTGGAACTGATCGGTGTCCGGGTCGAGATGCCCGCCAACACGCCAATGGTCCTGTTGCGCGAGTCCGACGGCGGCCATCGCCTGCTCCCGATCTACATCGGCAGTCCCGAGGCGTCGGCGATCCACTACGCACTCGAAGGCGTCGAGCCACCTCGACCGCTGACCCACGACCTGTTCCTGAACGTGCTCGGTGAACTCGGCACCACCGTCACGCGCGTGGTCGTCACCGAGATCGTCGATCGCACGTACTTCGCCGAACTCCATCTGACCACCCCTACCGGCGACAAGGTCATCTCGGCGCGGCCCTCGGACGCGATTGCCCTGGCCGTTCGCTGCGGGGCGGCACTGTTCGCGTCGACTGAACTGATCGATGCCGTCGGTCAGGAGCCCGAGCCCGAAGCCGCCGACGAAGCCGCCGAGATCATCGACGAGTTCAAGGACTTCATCGAAAACGTCTCACCCGAAGATTTTCAGTAGCCGCTGAGAGCCGATCCGGCTGCTGTCGGCTGGCAAGTCCTCGGTCAGTCTCCCAGAGCGTCGTTGCGGGCTCGGAGACGTGCGACGAGCGTCTCGATGATGTGAATCGAGATGTCCGGCTCCTCACGGATCAGCGAGCGCATGTTCCACGCCGAGAGTCCCAAGGTCTCGAGTTCGCTTGTCGCGACGATCGAAGCAGACCTCGGGCTGCTGTCGAGCACGCTCATCTCGCCGAAGTAGTCGCCGGGGCCGAACGTGGCGACGGAGGCACCGTGGACCAGCGCCGCGGCACTACCGGCGACGATGACGTACAGGCGTCCGAACCGACCTGACGCGTCTTCGTCGATGACCGATTCGCCGTCGTTGAAGCGATAGGTCTTGGTCTGTTGGGCGATCCGTCCGATCGTCTTGTCGTCGAGGCCCGTGAAAAGGCTGACGTTCTTGAGTGCCGCAATTGCAGCGTTGTCGGTCGTCATGTCGATCTCCCCACTCGTCGGATGCGCTGACAATAGCCACTGTTGACGCATCACGGCGGAGTCCCTAGAGTCTGTGGTCTCACATTGGCGTAGTTACGGCGGTGTGAGACGTGCGACGTGCAATCACGTTCGTAGACGTTGGGCGAAACGAACTTGGAGGCTTGCGTGCAAGACGTGAACGAAGGTGACTCGGCAATGACCGGCGAACTCGGCTACAGCGGTACCCAGACGGCGAAGATCGTCGGGATCACGTACCGACAACTCGACTACTGGGCTCGCACCGACCTGATCCGTCCGTCGCTCAGCGACGCAACCGGCAGCGGGAGCCGACGTTCGTACTCGTACAACGATCTGCTCGAGTTGAAGGCGATCAAGAAGTTGCTCGATGCCGGTATCAAACTCGAACAGGTGCGCAAGGTGTTCGAGTACCTGCGTGAACACGTCACCACCGACATCGCTGCAGCCCACATCGTCATCGACGGGGGCAGCGTCATGCTGTGCGACGGCGACCAACTCGTCGACGTGTTGAAGAACGGTCAGGGCGTACTCAATGTGCTGTCGCTCGGCGGCGTTCGCGACGAGCTCGAAGCCGATCTGGCTCCGATGGCGATCGACGCGATCGACATCGACACCCAACGTCGAATCGGATGACGCTGCAGCGTTCCCCCCTCGACGCCGAACATCGAGCGCTCGGCGCGACGATGGTCGAATTCGGCGGCTGGGAGATGCCCATTGCGTATCCGTCGGGCACGATCGACGAGCATCTTGCATGCCGGAATCGGGCGGTGATGTTCGACGTGTCACATCTCGGCACCGTGCGCGTCGAAGGACCCGACGCCTACGAGCGCCTGCAGTCGACGCTCACGAACGATCTCGCCAAGATCGAGCCGGGACGAGCGCAGTACACCCACCTGCTCGATGGCGCCGATGCCTCGGTGGTCGACGACATCATCGTGTGGTGGCGCCCCGACGATGCGGAGGCGTTCGACGTGATGCCGAACGCCTCGAACACGCTGGGCGTGCGCGCAGCGATCGGGGGAGTGGACACCACTGCTGAGCGCGCCGTGATCGCCGTCCAGGGTCCCGACGCAAAGGCACTCGTGTCGACGGTGTTCCCGGCCGCTGGTGCCGTTGGACGATTTCGGGTGGCCGCGGTCGACTGGCACGGCGTGGCGTGCACGGTCGCTGGTACGGGATACACCGGAGAGGACGGCATCGAGATCGCCGTGCCGGTGGACGCGGCGCCTGCGTTGTGGCGGGCGCTCGGCGACGCGGGTGTCCCGCCCGCAGGGTTGGGAGCTCGCGACACGTTGCGACTCGAGAGTGCGCTGCCCCTGCACGGTCACGAACTCGGCCCCGGAATCACGTCGCTGCAGGCCGGACTGTCCTGGGTCGTCGCGTGGAACAAGCCGACGTTCGTCGGCCGCGACGCAGCGTTGGCGGAGCGCGACCGTGGGATCGTGCGTCGTCTGGTCGGCATCGTCACCGACGGTCGGCGACCGGCGCGCGCTGGGTGTGCGATCTCGATCGACGGCGCCGTGGTCGGCGAGGTGACGAGCGGCAACTTCTCGCCGGTGCTCGGCCATGGCATCGCGCTCGGGTTCGTTCCGCCCGACACTCCGGAGGGCGCTGCCGTCATCGTCGACGTCCGCGGCAAGGATCTGCCCGGCCGAGTGGCGTCGACCCCGTTCGTGCGTCGCTGACGATCAGCCGGATGTGGCGGAGGTCGTCGCAGACTTCTTCGCAGGCCGCTTCTTGGCAGGTGCCTTCTTCGCCGAGGCCTTCCTGGCAGGTGCTTTCTTCGCAGCGGCCTTCTTGGCCGGTGCCCGCTTGGCGGACGCCTTCTTCGCTGGTTGCTTCGTGGGCACCTGGGTCGTGACGGTGCGGATGGCTGCGGGTTGCCGTTCGGGCTCGACGGTGACCGACGGCGTGGTCGCTGGGCGTCCACCCGGAAGACGGAATCCGCCGAACAGTCCGCCTGCCGACTCGGCCAGCTGCGTCAGCGGTCCGAGGCGCCTCGACACTTCGCCGAGAACGTCGGAGAAAGCGCTGATCTGATTGGGGAGCTGGGCGAATGCGGGAGTCGAGAGCGTCTCCGCGAGCCGGTGGAGTCCGGGGGCAACCGCCATCGCCGGCCCACTCACCACCTGCATCATCTCGTCGGCAGCCTTGACGGTGCGCGTGACCTGGGGGATCGCCGCTCGGATCGGCTGTTCGATGTCGATGAGCAATGAGTTGATCCGCTCGGTCGTCTCGTTGAGGTTCTCCATCGTCCGGTTGAAGTTCTCGACTCCCTTCAAGAACTCGTCGACACCCTTGCGGAACTGCTCGATCGAGCGCACGGTTCCCGACAGCGGCGTGGCGAAGAGCGTGAAGAGATCGGCCAACGGGTCGGGACGTGCGTCAGGCATCGCGGTCACGCTAGTGCAGTGGCGTAGGCCTCCAGGGGCTCGCAGGAGCAGACCAGGTGACGGTCGCCCTGGGCGCCATCGATGCGCGACACGGCAGGGAAGTACTTCTGCGCACGCAGGCCGGCGACGGGGAACGCCCCGAGCTCGCGGGGGTAGGGGCGATCCCAGTCGCCGAGCAGATCCTCGGCGGTGTGGGGTGCATGGCGCAGCGGGCTGTTCTCCAGCGGCCACTCGCCGTTGACGACGCGGTCGATCTCACCACGGATCGCGACCATCGCGTCGCAGAAGCGATCGAGTTCGCGCAGGCTCTCGCTCTCGGTCGGCTCGACCATCAGCGTTCCGGCGACGGGGAAACTCATCGTCGGTGCGTGGAACCCGAAGTCCATCAGGCGCTTCGCGACGTCGTCCACGGTGACGCCGGTCGTCTTGGTGATGTCGCGGAGATCGAGGATGCACTCGTGGGCGACTCGTCCGTGCTCACCTCGGTACAGCACCGGGTAGTGGGCGTCGAGACGTTCGGCGATGTAGTTCGCCGCGACGATGGCCACGCTGGTCGCCTCCGTGAGCCCTGCTGCGCCCATCATCTCGATGTACATCCACGGGATCGGCAAGATGCCCGCCGACCCGAACGGAGCGGCCGAGACCGCCCCAACGGCTTGATCCTCATGTAGAGGGTTACCCGGAAGAAAGGGGGCGAGGTGGGCGCGGACGCCAATAGGGCCGACGCCTGGGCCGCCACCGCCGTGCGGGATGCAGAAGGTCTTGTGGAGGTTGAGGTGGCTCACGTCGGCGCCGAATTCGCCGGGGCGAGCATGACCGACCAATGCGTTGAGGTTGGCGCCGTCGACGTACACCTGGCCACCTGCGTCGTGCACCAGGCGGCACAGTTCGACCACGCTCGATTCGAAGACGCCGTGGGTGGACGGGTAGGTGATCATGATGGCAGCGAGCCGGTCGCCGACCTGGTCGATCTTGGTGCGCACATCGGTGAGGTCGATGTTGCCCCGATCGTCGCACGCCACCACGACGACATCCATGCCCGCCATCACGGCACTCGCAGCGTTGGTGCCGTGGGCGCTCGACGGGATCAGGCACACCGTACGTTCGAGATCGCCGCGGGAGCGGTGGTAGGCGCGGATCGCCAGCAGACCGGCGTACTCGCCCTGGCTGCCGGCGTTCGGCTGCAAGCTCACCGCGTCGTAGCCGGTGATCGTCGCCAAGCGGTCCTCGAGGTCGTGGATCAACTCGAGATAGCCCTCGGCCTGATCGACCGGGGCGAACGGGTGGATGTCGCTGAACTCGGGCCAGGTGATCGGCACCATCTCCGAGGTGGCGTTGAGCTTCATGGTGCACGATCCGAGCGGGATCATCGTACGGTCGAGTGCGAGATCGCGATCGCTCAAACGGCGCAGATAGCGCAACATCTCATGCTCGCTGTGGTAGCGCTCGAAGACCGACTGCGTCAGGAACTCGTCGCTACGGCGCATCGACGCGGTCAATCCGTCGACAGCGGTGTCGGAGGCACCCGACTCGAGCGGTTGTCCACCCAGCGCAGTGACGATGTCGTGGACCTGCTGAGGTGTGGTCGTCTCGTCGAACGTCACGCCGACGTGGGTGTCGTCGACGTAGCGGATGTTGAACCCGGCGTCGAGCGCAGCGGCCAGTGCCGCCTCGGCCGATGGCACCGCCATCGTGAGGGTGTCGAACCATGAGTCGTTGGCGAGTTCGAGCCCGCCGGCGCGCAGGCCGGCCGCGGCGATCGAGGTCAGCCGTTGGACTCGCTCGGCGATGCGTGTCAGCCCGTCGCGCCCGTGCCACGCCGCGTACAGCCCAGCGATGTTGGCGAGCAGCACCTGGGCGGTGCAGATGTTCGATGTCGCCTTCTCGCGTCGGATGTGCTGCTCGCGGGTCTGCAACGCAAGCCGCAACGCCGGTCGCCCCTCGGTGTCGACGCTCACCCCGACGATGCGTCCGGGCATGGAGCGCGCCGCTCGCTCGTGCGCTGCCAGGAAACCCGCGTGCGGGCCGCCGAAACCCATCGGCACACCGAAGCGCTGCGCCGAACCGACGGCGATGTCGGCACCGAGTTGGCCCGGCGGCACCGACAGCAGGCAGGCGAGAGGATCGGTCGCAACGATGGCCATGCCGCCGAGTTCGTGGACCTGAGCGATGGCCGTCGACCAGTCGGTGACGGCGCCCGACGACGTCGGCAGGCTGAACAACGCGCCGAACAGCCCGTCGCCCGACCCGATCAGATCGACGTCGCCGACGACGAGGTCGATCCCCACCGGTTCTGCCCGAGTGCGCAGGACAGCGATCGTCTGCGGATGGGTGTCGCGGTGCACGACGAACCGGTTCGATGCCGACTTCGACTGCCGTCGCGCCATGGTCATTGCTTCCGCCGCGGCGGTCGCCTCGTCGAGCAGCGATGCGTTGGTGACGTCGAGGCCGGTCAGTTCGGTGATCAGCGTCTGGAAGTTGAGCAGCGCCTCGAGGCGGCCCTGGCTGATCTCGGGCTGGTAGGGCGTGTAGGCGGTGTACCACGCCGGGTTCTCCAGCACATTGCGGGCGATCACCGGCGGCGTGACCGTGTTCGTGTACCCCATCCCGATCAGGCTGTTCACCCGTCGGTTCCGCCCGGCGATCCGGCGGAGGCGTTCGAGCGCATCGGCCTCAGACACCCCGCCGGGGAGCCCCAGCGCGGATGCCGCCCGAATCGATCCTGGCATGGTGGATGCCAAGAGATCGTCGATCGACTCGACGCCGATGACCCGCAGCATCGCTGTCACGTCGGCGGGCGATGGACCGATGTGTCGGCGGGTGAATTCGTCGGGCTCGATGAGCGTACGCAGCGGACGTGGGGGAGTGGGATCGGACACGGGGAAGCCTCCTGCAGTGGATTGGACTTCCCCGGCTGTCATCGGTACCTGAGAGTTTTCGCTCGGGCGAACCCGAGCTTTCCCCGTCGGTGACCACCGGGTGTCGTCACGAGTCGGAGCGACTCAACACCTGGTGGCACTTTCCAGCGTGCCTCGCCCGAGCGGTCCATGGGCCTGAGAGATTCCGGGGAGGTTGCTCCTTCGGCGTCAGCGCCTCGATGTGGACGGCGATGACTCTCCCGCTCGGGTGGAACGGCGATTCAGTTGTGGGCGCAGCGTAGCTGTCGGCGCCTGCGCGTCACGGTATCCGGCGCGGGTTCGACCGGCGCTCGGCTCAGGCCCGGGGAGCGGTGACGTTGCAGGCGTCGATTGGCTTGATCACGGGGAACGGATTGACCGCTGCGCCGCCATTCGGGTGCACCTCGAAGTGCAGGTGCGGCGTTGCGGCACTTCCCGTGCTGCCGACCGTGCCGATGACCTGGCCGGCGGTGACCGTCGCACCGAGCACGATGCCGGGGCCGAAGGTGTCCATGTGCAGGTAGGTGAAGTACGTGCCGTTGTCCTGCGCGATTCGTAGCCCGTTGCCCGCCAGTGACCCAGGCGTGTCGGTGTAGACCTTCGAGATCGTTCCGGAGACCGCGGCATACAGCAGGTTCCCGCGAGCTGCGATGACGTCGACGCCCTCGTGCATGCGTCCGCCGCCGCGAGGGGCCTGCCACGTGTCGCCGAACCAGCACTTGCCCTGGACCGGGAACACGTCGATCGACACGCCGGCACTCGACGTTGGAGCCGGAGCGGGCGCCGCAACGGTGCCGAGTCGATCGGCGGTGGCCTGGTCGATCTTGCCGGTTGCGGGAAGGCCTTCACGTCGCTGGAAGTTCAGGATGGCGCTGGCGGTTGCAGCGCCGAAGACACCGTCGGCGCCGCCGGCAAAGCTGATCCCGGCGGCGATCAATGACTGTTGGAGCGCCGTGACGCGAGCTCCTCGCTCGCCGTACACGGCGAACCCGGCCTGATTGCTGACGCCCTGTGGAGCGGCGGTGGTGCCGAGCGAGAGTTCAGCAGCATCGGTCACGCTGACCACGCCGGTCTGTTCACGACCTTGAGCACGCTGGAATTCGATCAGCGTGGCCCGTGTCATGTTGCCGAACACGCCGTCAGCGCCGCCGCGCAACGTCAGTCCGGTCTGCATGAGCGCTCGCTGGAGATCCTTGACGAGCTGACCGTTCGAGCCGACCGTGAGGCCGACGTGTGATGCTCCGGCTGCGGGAGTCGGCGCAGGAGCGGGCGTCGGCGCAGGTGCACCCGCCACGAGTGCGAGCTTGGCGACGACCGCGTCATCGACCACGCCATTGGCGGTGAGACCGTTGGCCTGCTGGTAGCTGGTCAGCGCTGCGGCGGTCACCGGACCGAAGACGCCATCCGCGCCACCGCGAACGGTGATGCCAGCGGCGATCAACGCTCGCTGGAGCACCTTGACGTTGTCGCCACGGGCACCCGTGGTCATGCCGACGAACCCCGTGGCAGCCGTTGCGGCGGGATTGGCGACACCGGCGGGAGCCGCTGGAGCGCTCGGCGTGCTGCCGAGCTTGAGCTTCGCCGACGTCGCAGCATCGACTTCGCCAGTGATCGGCAGACCGTTCCAACGTTGGAAGTTGGATACCGCCGTCTTGGTCGCGGGTCCGAACACGCCGTCGGCGCCGCCGGGCACGAACACCCCGAACGCCATCAATGCGGTCTGGAGTGCCTTGACCTCGTCGCCTTGGGCGCCGACCGTGAGCCCACTCGCCGATGTGGCAGCCGGAGCGGGGGTCGTGAGCCCGAGCGCCGCAGCGGTTGCTTCGTCGACGGTGCCGGTCGTGGCGAGTCCCGAGCGGGATTGGTACGCGGTCAGGGCGGACTTCGTGGCTGATCCGAAGACGCCGTCGGCGCCGCCGGGAACGGTGACGCCGGCAGCGATCAGCGCGTTCTGGAGGGTGACGACGTCCGCGCCGGTCGAGCCCTGGGCCAGGCCGACGACGGCCTGGGGGAGCATCGGCGTCTGCACCGTGCTGGGCGAGGCAGAGGCGATTGCCGGGACGGTCGCAAGCGTCAATCCGGCGATCGTCGCAACGCACACACCTCGAAAGACGAGACGTACGCAACGGGGGTGACGGCTGGTGGTCATCATGGACGGAGAAGCTCCCTGCACTGTGGAGTTGTCGGTCCGCCCGGACGGCACCTCAAGCAACGATCAAAATCTGAACGTGAGGTCAAGAACCCTGAACCTCGACTCGAAGTCTCGGTGCTCCCAAGACCCCAGGTAGGGGCCCGTGGAGTGGGAGCGCCCAGTCTGGCCGGTCGATTCGCCCCTGTCCACCGCATCATCCGAATATGACATAACGAAGATTATGGGCGCTCTGCGTCGGCGTGGCGGAGCAGGTGAGCCTCAGGCGGAGCCGATCTCCCTGTCCCTCAAGGGTCGGGCGGCGACGAGGAGCCACTGAAGGGCATCGGAAAGCTCCCGTGCGGTTGGCGCATTCCGCTGGCCGAGGTCGCGTTCGACGTCGTCGACGGCACAAGCCAGGACGTACAGCTCGTCGTGCAGCGCATCGAGTTCGGACCGCGTGACGACCAGCTCGTTCTCGCTCAGTTGCAACTCGGCGGCTCGATGTCGAGCCACCCAGTCCCATTGTCGACAGCGTCCGGAGCAGAACTCGCGGGGCCGACCGGGACCGGAGCGTTCGGGAAGCGCCCGTCGGCACCATCGGCAGTGAACGGTCGCCGAACCCCCGCGGTCGTCACCCGTCTCTAATTGCGTCATGACGTTATCATACCGATGTGGGCGGGTGCGAGACGGCGATCTGGCTGGGAGACTTCCGGCGTGACGACACTTCCGACGCCTCCTGCCCGCGCGTTCGCCAGCGACAACGCCGCCGGCGCTCACCCCGCCGTGCTCGAAGCGGTCCTCGCGGCCAACAGCGGGTCTGCATTGGCCTATGGCGACGACGAGTACACACGCGAGTGCGCCGCACGATTCCGCGACTTGTTCGGCACCGACGTCACGACGCGGCTGACGTTCAACGGCACCGGAGCGAACATCGTCGCGCTGGCCACGCTGCTCGGGTCACTGCCCGGGCCGAATCATGCGGTCGTGTGCACCGACTGGGCACACATCGCCGTCGACGAGACCGGCGCTCCTGAACGAGCCCTCGCAACCAAGCTGATCGACCTGCCCTCTCCCGGCGCAAAGCTGGTCCCGGAACAGCTCGCCGAGCTGGCACACATCCAGGGGGTGCAACATCACGCCCAACCCGGGGTCGTGTCGATCACGCAGGCCACCGAGCTCGGCACGCTGTACACCGCCGACGAGATCGCTGCACTGTGCGATCAAGCCCACGCCCTGGGCATGTTGGTTCACCTCGACGGTGCTCGCATCGCCAATGCCACCGCAGCGCTCGGTGGCACACGCGCCGCGCTGCGAGCGATGACGATCGACGCCGGCGTCGATGCCGTGAGCTTCGGCGGTACGAAGAACGGGCTGCTCGGCGCCGAGGCAGTCATCTTCCTCTCCCCCGACGTTGCTGTCGGCTCGAAGTACGTCCGCAAACAGGTCACACAGCTGCCCTCGAAGATGCGGTTCCTGGCCGCCCAGTTCAACGCCATCCTCCACGACGATCTCTGGATCGATCTCGCGGCGCATGCCAATGCCATGGCGACCGAGCTCTACCGGCTCACATCGGGCATCGACGGTGTCGAGCTCGACGAGTCGCCGGCGGTCAACAGCCTGTTCCCCTGCCTCTCCCCCGAGGTGATCGCCCCACTGCGCGACTGGTGCTTCTTCTGGGACTGGGATCTCAGCCGCAACCAGGTCCGTTGGATGACCGCATGGGACACCACCGAGGACGACGTGGCCACGTTCGCGCGTGGCGTCGAGCTGCTCGTGGCCGCCACGGTGAGCGCCTGACCGAAGTTCTCGAAATTCATTGCTTGATGCAATTGACTCGGCAGTCGATTCGATTTAGTCTGCTGACCGCTCGGGGTCGATCGGCGTCGGGCAGGGGCTCTCCACACGGGGGTGTGAGTACATGTCGGCCATCGAACTCGACCGCATCGCAACCGATGACGATTGGATGCGCCACGGCGCATGCAAGGGGTTGACTCATCTGTTCTTCCCGACGGCTGCGGAACGCCCGCAGGCCCGTGAGCGACGCGAAGCCGCAGCTCAGGAAGTATGTGCGGGGTGTTCGGTCCGCGTCGACTGCGTCGAGTTCGCCCGCCGAAACCACGAGTACGGCTTCTGGGGCGGCGAGTCCGAGGACGAGCGCCACGCTGCCGGATTCCGCCTGATCGCCCCGATCGGCATCCGCGCCCGAGCGAGCTGAGTGTTCGACGTCGCCGTCGTCGGCAGCGTCAACCTCGATCTCGTCGCCACCACGCATCGCCTTCCCGGGCCAGGTGAAACCGTCTCGGGTACCGACTACGCCGAGCACGCAGGCGGCAAAGGCCTGAATCAAGCGGTCGCCGCAGCACGATCGGGAGCCTCGGTGGCGCTCGTCGCCGCGGTCGGCGATGACGACGCCGGTCGACAGCTGTGCGCGCTCGCCGAGGCCGAGGGGATCGACGTCTCCGGGGTCGCCGTCGTGAACGGCCCGACTGGCCGAGCGTTGATCACCGTCGACGAGCGGGCCGAGAACTCGATCGTCGTGGTGCCGGGAGCGAACGCATTCGTGCTGGTCGAGTCGCCGCTCGACGCCCGCATCGTGATCGCCCAACTCGAGATTCCGATCGCCACGGTGATCGCCGCCTTCCGTTCCGCCCGCAGTCGCGGCGCCCGCACGATCCTCAACCCTGCACCGGCGCAACCGTTGCCCGTCGAGTTGCTCGAGCTCTGTGACGTCGTGATCCCGAACGAACACGAGCTGGCGCTGATCGGCGATGTCGACGCGCTGCTCGGCCATGGCGTCGGTGCCGTGGTCACCACGCGCGGTGCAGCGGGAGTCGATGTCGTGCAGATGGTCGACGGAGTGCCTGAGCAGTGGACGCAGCCCGCCTTCCCGGTCACGCCCGTCGATACCACCGGCGCCGGCGACGCGTTCTGCGGCGCACTCGCCGCCCGACTCGCCGCCGGCGACGACCTGCCCAGCGCAGTTCGCTACGCGGCTGCCGCGGGCGCGCTCGCCACGACCACAGCAGGCGCCGTCGCTTCCCTGCCCCACGCCGACCAGGTACGGGCGCTCGTGTGATCGCAGCGATGAGCGAAACCGCCGTATCCGGTCGCCTCGCTCATCGGTGAGGGCCTCGAACGGGTCGCGATGAGCGAAACCGCCGTATCCGGTCGGTTGGCTCATCGTTGGCGATCAGGCGGCGGCGAGTGTCAGTGCCGGAGGGTGACGGCGGCCCAGCCGTCGAGCACGTCGGTTCGTTCGGCGAGCATGGGCGCCAGCGCAGCGAGGACGTGGTCGTGGCGATCGGCGAGGATGCCACTGATCACCAGCCGCCCATCCCGAGCGGTGAGCCGTCGTAGATCGTCGGCGAGGTCGATCAGCGTCGGAGCAAGAATGTTGGCCACCACCAGGTGAAACTGTCCCTCGAGGGCACCCGCCTCCGTCGAGTCGACGTCGATGCGACCGGCAACCCCGTTGCGTGCCGCATTGTCACGTGTCGCTTCGACAGCGGCGCTCGCGACATCCACTGCTCGGACGTGGCTCGCACCGATCAGCGCTGCCATGACGGCGATCACCCCGGTACCACAGCCGACGTCGAGCACGTCTCGACCCACCCCGAGGTGTCGACGCGCCGCACGGAGCGACAGCAGCGTCGTGGGATGATCACCGAGGCCGAACGCGCCACCAGGCTCGATGTCGATCGCCACGACCTCCTCGTCGAACGCGTGCTGTTGCCAAGCGGGAACCACGACGAGTCCGTCGTCGACCCACATCGGGGCGGCGAACTCTCGCCACGTATCCGCGGCGTCGTCGGCGACCTCGACGATGCGAGTCGGCCACCGCTCCCCCAGCGCTGTTGTCGCTCGATCGGCTGCCTCGGCCTCGTCGCCGACCGCCGTCCACAATTCGACATGACCGTCTTCGCCGGCGCGCTCCTCGATTGCACGCACGCCGAGCTGCCACAGCAGGTCGGAGGCGAGTTCGACCTCGTCGATCGACACCGTGACGACGAATGCGCGCATCAGTCGAGCCGTCGGAGCGACGTGCGGTACTGCGCGATTCGCTCCACATAGTGTCCGGCGCTGGTACGGATGTAGTCGATGTCGGCGCGGTCGGGCTTGATCACCGCCGGCGACCCGGCGGCCAACGCTCCGGAAGGAACGTCGATGTCGTTGAGCACGACTGAGTTGGCGGCCACGATCGCTCCGCTGTGGATGACCGATCGGTGCAGCACCATGGCGGCGTTGCCGATCAGGACGTCGTCTTCGATCGTGCAGCCCTCGAGATGGATGAGATGCCCCAGCACGCAGCCGTCGCCCACCACGGTGGGCCAGTCAGGGGTGGTGTGGAGCACGGCGTTGTCCTGCACGCTCGTGCGAGCACCGATTCGAATGTCGCCACCGTCGCCACGCAGGACGGCACCGGGCCACACCGACGAGTGGGCGCCGACCGTGACCGCCCCGATGATCACCGCATCGGGATGGATGAACGCGGACGAGTCGATCGAGGGTTCCAACTCGCCGAGTGCATAGACAGCCATCGGCGGCACGGTACCTGCACGGGTGGGTCAGCACAGACTCGTTGAAGTTCTCCTGCCCGGAACCGGTACCGTTGCCCGAATGTCCCGACGGATCGACATCGAGCTGACGAGCGCGCTCGCCGATGGCTCTTGGACCTGGCGCGCCGCTGGCGCCCGCAAGCCCAACGGGCAGATGGACGGCAGCTTGCTCCCGCCCGGTTCAGCCGTGGGCGACATTCTCAAGGTCGAGGTCGAGCAGATGCTCGACGGCATCGAGATCCAGTCGATCGTGCACAGCCGCCAGAAGGCCGAGGATGCGAACATCCTCGAGCTGCTGCCCAGCGAGAAGCCCTTCGAGGCGGTCATCGAGACTCGCGCCAAGCGCGACCGCAGCGACCGTCGTGACGACCGTGATGGACGCGGGCGGCGCGACAACAAGCGTGATGGTGGCCGCCGTCCAGGCGGACGTGACGGTGCCCGAGACGGTGACGGCAAGGGCCGCTCGGATCAGCGTCGTCAGCGTCCCCACTTCGAAGCACCGCCCGAGTTGCCGCAGCGTCCGAAGCCCAAGCGCTTGCGGCCGGGCAAGGCACGCCGCAACGCGGTGCTCGCCGACCTCCCCGAGGAGCAGCGGCCGATCGCCGAAATGGCCCTGCAAGGCATGTCGGCGGTGCGCGCTCGCGTCAAAGAGGAGAACACCCGGCTCGAAGCAGCGGGACAGCCGACCATGCCCGAAGCGTCGGTCGTCAAGATGGCCGAGGACATGTTGCCCAAGCTGCGCGTGGCGGAATGGCTCGATCGGGCCGAGGCCGCCCAGCGTCAGATGGAACACCTCGACCTGCGCGATCTTCGCAGTGTCGTGGCTGCTGGCGATGATCCGATCGTCGCTCGCGACGAGTCGACACGTGCCGTTGCCGACGACCTGCGTGCATCACTCGTTCGCAAACAGGAAGAAGAACTCACGCTGTGGTTCGGTGACATCGATGCTGCCATCGGTGTCGGTCGTGTCATTCGCGCCTTGCGTCTGTCGTCGCAGCCGCCCAAGGCGGGCGTGATGTTCCCGCCCGACCTCGCGCGCCGCCTCGGCGAGGCAGCGACGGCGGCGCTCGCACCCGACGACCCGGCCGATCGCTGGATCGCAGTACTCGAAGCGGCAGCGTTCTCGCCCGTTCGCACACTGGTCACCCCGACGACCGCTCCGACGGTCATCACCGATGATCTCAAGGCGACGACGTTGCGACTGGGTCCGGCCCTGCCGCAGATCGCCGCGCTGCTCGGCGTCGAGATTCCGGCTGGCACACCCAAGCCCAAGCCACTGCGCGCCGGCCCGCCCCGCAAGGACGGGCGAGGTGACCGCAACAAGGACGGCCGCTCCGGCGGCAAGAACGATCGATCCGGCGGGAAGGGTGGCCGTCCCAACGAACGCTCGCGTCCGGCAGGCGATCAAGCGGCTGCACCCGTGCAGACCGAGGCAGCACCAGCCGACAAGGCGCCCGACGCAGTCGACGCGGGGGCAGCACCGGCCGAAGTCGAAGCAGCACCAGCAGAGCCGGAGGCCACACAGGCCGACGTCGAGACTGCACCGGCCGAGGCAGCATCAGTCGAGGCCGAGCCAACGCCAGCCGAGCCCGCACCCGCAGAAGCCGCACCAGTCGAAGCTGCACCAGTCGAGGCGAGTCCCGAGCCAGCCGCTGCTGACGACATGCCCGTCGTCGACGAGCCGTCGGCATCCACCGACTGAGCGGGTTCGCTCGCCTGTCGATCCAGCGCGTACGATCCTCGGCCATGTCCGAGATCGTCACCTACGAAGCACGCGACCGTGTCGCGCTGATCACCCTCAATCGCCCCGATGCCCGCAATGCGGTCAACGGCGACGTGGCGCAGGCCATGGAGGCCGCCATCGACCAGATGGAGGCGGATGACGACATCTGGGTGGGGATCATCCAGGCCAACACCGAAGGTCAGGAACGCCCCGTGTTCTGCGCCGGCGCCGACCTGAAGGCCATCAACTCGGGAGCTGGTGGCTCGCTGATGACCGAGCGTGGGGGTTTCGCCGGCTTCGCCTACCGCGAGCGCAAGAAGCCCGTGATCGTGGCGGTCGACGGACTGGCCACGGCCGGCGGTTGTGAGATCGTGCTGGCCGCCGATCTGGTCGTTGCCACCACTCGCTCGTCGTTCGGTCTCGCCGAGGCCAAGCGCAATCTGGTCGCCGGGGCGGGCGGGCTGTTCCGCCTTCCACGTGCCATTGGTCGCAATGCAGCGATGGAGCTGATTCTCACGGGTGAGCCCTTCTCCGCTGCGCGCGCCCACGAGCTCGGACTCGTCAATCGCCTCGTGGAGCCTGGCGAGGCAACCAACGAGGCGCTGGCACTCGCCGGTCAGATCACCGCCGCGGCGCCGCTCGCCGTCTGGGAGAGTCGCAAGGTCGTGCTGGCAGCCGCCACCGAGAGCGACGAGACGCTCAAGCAGATGACCGACGCTGCCATGGGCGTCGTGATGCGGTCGGAGGACATCGGTGAAGGTCTCACGGCGTTCATCGAGAAGCGTCCTCCGCAGTGGAAGGGTCGCTGACGCTCAGAGCGTCTTGAACGTGGTGATCAGCCGAGCGACGATGCCGGCACGCTCGTAGAGGTTCTTCGTGTGGCGGTCGCCGGGCAGCGCTTGGCCTTCCACTGCAATGGCTCCGCGTGCGCTCGCCGACGCGATGGTGGTGGCCAGCATCTCGTCGCCGAACCCGAGTTCGCGGGCCTCCGGCGTCACCCAGACCTGATCGATGCGAACGATCTTGTCGGCGCCGAGTTCTGCGACGAGATAGCCGATCACGACATCGTCGATGGTGCCGACGACGACATCCGCAGTTGCGCAGCGCTCACCCCACCCGTCGCCGACCAACGGATGCTCGTCGAGCCATCGATCGCCACCGCGTTGGCCGACCAGTGCGGCCCGTGCCTCGAGTTCGAGGAGGCGCAGCTCGTGCTGGTCGTGCTCGGTCGCCGGCCGAACCAGCGGATCGATCACCAGTCCGCCGTTCGGAGCTGCTCGAGCTTGCCCAGGATCGTGCGACGGTGTCGCCCCGCATCCTCGTAGCGCTCGATCGCGTGTCGTTCGGCTGCGTCGAGCCCGTCGAGTTTTCCGACGATCTGCGCCGATGAGAGATGGTCGTAGTCGGCCAGTGCCAACGTCGACACGTCAGGGACATCGCCGGTGGCAGCCTCGGTGGGCGGGCCGGCGTCGACGCGGGCAGGCTCGACCTCGTCGGTGCCAGGGAGGTGCTCCTGCTCGAGGGCCGACCTACTCGGCGCCTGCTCGTCCGACGTCAACCGCATCCGCAGTTCCCGCACGCCTTGATCGACCACCATCTTGCCGAGGAAGCGAGCCAGCACGACCTCGCGCTTGACGCGTTCGGCCGCCGAAGGCACCTTGTCGACAACGGCGGGAACCGCCTCGATCAGTCGGCTGCTCACTTCGATCGGCACGATCAGCGCCAGCTCGACGAGGCGGGCCAACGCCGGCCTCGGCTCGTCAGGACGAGAAGATCGGGCAGTCGTCATCGCCGACAGGACAGTTCGGCGCACTTGCCCTCACGAGGAGGAAGCACGATGAGCACAGCTGCTCGTCCTGCTGCTTCGGCTGGAGCCGCTCGCCGCCTTCGCCGCGTACATCGGGCTCGTCGTCATCATCTTCGTCGTCGTCATCGTCTGCGGCGACCATGCGGTCCTTGAGGATCTTGTCGAGATCCTCTTCGACGTCGTCGTCGGTGAGCAATTCGTCGTCGTCATCGTCGTCATCGTCGGACGCACGCTTCTTGCGCTTCGTCCGCGGTGCCGCATCGGCCGCATCTTCGTCGTCATCGTCGTCACCATCGACGACGTCGTCGTCATCGTCGTCGTCTGCGACCTCGTCGTCATCCAGGTCGAGATCGTCGTCATCGACGTCGAGATCCTCTTCGGTCTCTTCCTCGTCGGTCACCTCGTCCTCGAGGGTGTCGTCGGGTTCAGTGATCTCGTCGTCAGCCATCTCGTCGTTTCGGTCTCGTCGTGCGTACGGGGGGTTGCGGCGGGAGCATAGGCGTGGTGGCCCGCCCGTCCGGGAGCCCATCGATGTGACACACGTCACACACCCCTTTCGGGAGGTTCAGATCCCTCCGCGACGGGCTTCGGCGCGACGCTCGGATTCGAGCCGTTCGAGTTCGGGCGCGTGCGTGGTCATGTGGTTCATGGCGGCCGCGACGGCGTGGTGTCCAGCTCGCTCGCCGATCAGTCGATGCATCTCCAGCGCAACGCGGCGATACGAGGGATGCCCCTGCGGCGACGAGCGGAGCTCCAGCATGTGGATCGCCTCACGGGCGTTGAACTGCATCACGTAACGCATGCGGTAGGCCATCGAGACGGCGTAGGACGCTTGCTGCGGGAACTCGGGTTGCAGCGCGTCGTACAGCGAGGCCGAACGCTCCATCGCCTCGTCGAAGTCGCCGCCGAGTCCGGCCTCGGTCACGAGTTCGGGTCTGGTGTAGCCGTGGTTCGGTGTGAGCCGTTGCCATTCGATCGTGAGCATGCGATGGCGTTGCATGTCGCGGAAGGCGCCGTAGTCGCTCAGTACGTCGAATCGGTAGAACGACCGCTCGAACGCGCGCCCGGGCTTGTGACGGCGATTCTCCCGCTCGCCCACGTATGCCCGAATCAGCGACACGCGCTCGTCGACGCCGAGTTGGCGGACACGCTCGAGCAGTTGATGCTCGGGCAGCGTCGAGTGGGAGTAGCAGATCGCTGCGAGCAGCTTGTCTTCGGCATCAGGATCGAAGTCGACGAGTTCGACTTCGGCCGCCGGTTCGACCGGGGTCGAGCCGAAGAGGTCGTCCACCAGCGCGGCGGTGTCGTCTCGAGTGGTGGCCAGGTACTCGCTCCACTTGCCGCCACGGTCGGGAAGGTCGACACGGCGCAGGAAGCTCGGAATGACCTTGCGGAGCTCGTGCAGCATCAAGTCGGCGTAGTCCCGTGATTCCGGCAACGGGTTCGAACGCATCCGCAGCAGCAACGCCTCGAAGGCCTGACCCGTGCCGTAGATGCCGACATTCGATGTCGCCGCTGCGGGGAGGATGCCACGAACCGCGTCGAGTGCCTTGGCCCGAGTGGCCGTGCGGTAGACGAACTCGCTGTCGTCGGGGCCGCGCTCGACGGTGGCTCGCACGTGCTCGGTGGCCGCCTCGACGCAACGGCTGTACGCGTCGAAGATCCGGTCGAGGTCGCCCACGTACCTGGTGCCGAGCGGGCTCGACAGCACAGCTGGATCGCGGTAGTAGCGATACCGCCCACCGAGGCGGGCGTCGTACGCGATGTAGCGGGTGCTCTGCTCGAGATAGCTCATCAGCCGACCCCACTCGAGGATCTTGGTGAGCAGGTTCGAGGCCTGTTCGCACGCCAGATGCACACCGCCGAGCTGAGCTACCGAGTCGTCGCCGTAGTCGAAGAACACACGCTCGTACAGTTCCTCGGCACGATCGAGGCCGATCGTGGCGTCGACGCTGTGGTCGCCGCTCACGTCGAGGTCGCCGACGAACTCGTCGAGGAAGAGTCGGCGAAGTGACTTGTGGCTCCGGCTGTACCGGGCGAACAGGGCGCCCTTCACCACCTCGGGCAGATTGACGAGCGCAAAGACCGGTCCATCGAGATTGGTGAAGTACCGGCGCAGCACATCGGCTTCGTCCGCGGTGAAGGACTCAGGGACGTACACAGCCACGGTCGACCACTCTAGGACGGCATGACATCGCGACCTGGGATCTCCCGATGCAGCTGACCTGCGCCTTTCTGGATGGACTCATGCGTACACGAGCGCAGCGTCGGGCACGACGGTGACCGACAGGGCAACGGCACGGCCGTGACGGCGCCCATCGATGACGACCTCGAGCGGACGCTCGAACTTCCAGGACGCGCTCCGAACCGACCGGCTGGCGATGCGGGGATGCGGAACATGCGTACCCGTTGGGAGACGCCGACGGGCGGCGAGGCGCTCGCGAACCGACATCGACGACTCGACCTCGAAGCTCTCGACGCGCCCGTCGTTGGGGTGCCCACGTGGCGCGACGTCCCACTCGCCGATGAATTCGGCGTTCATCACCCCCAGGATCCGTCCCCGGAGCCAGTGGCCGCCGGTCCACGGCGATCGTGCGACCACGTGGGCGCACGCAACGATCGATTCCTCTCGACCGTCGAGACGCACCTCGAGCAGGTCGATCGGGAACTCGTTGACCGTCGCGCGCTGCTCGATCGATTCTCGCCCCTCCGGAGTCACGCCGAGCGTCCGAGCAAGGTCACCCGAGCAGACCGCCACGTGGGTGCCACGCTGCTGCGACAGCGTCACCGCCAGCTCGGCGTCGCTGCTCACCACTGTCAGGTCCGGTGGGCGCGGCACCGATCGACCCCAGGCCTCGCCCGGTTTGATCGTCATGCGCTGGCAGGTGTCGGCGCCGCACTGTCGGCAACGACGCCGCGAAAGGCGGCCTCGGCAGCGGACCCGGCCGCTCGGCGAGTCGCCGGGTCGGGCACGATGATCGCCAGTTGGCGCAACAGGTCGATCAGCTGCTTCGTGGTGCGAACGAAGTCACCGCCGGTCATCTCGTCGTCGCCGACCACCTCGGCGAACCCCTCCCCTGCCACCCACGCGTACGCAATCGCTGCGAAGGTCGGATCAGGTGGTCGATGCTCGGCCAGTCCCACCGATCGCTCCGTGGCGCGCAGATCCTCGCTGATTGCGGCGAGGCGCCGCCAGCGGTCGCGTACGGCGTTCGACGAGAACCACGGTGCGGGTGGAGTGTCGGAGCTGCGGTGCTCGTACACGAGCGTCGAGACGAGCGCAGCCAGATCGGCGGCCCCGAGCCCGTCGAGCACCCCTGAGCGGACGATCTCGGCAACGAGGAGGTCGGACTCGTGGAACGTGCGGGCGAGCATCTCGCCTGCCTCGGTGAGTGTCCATACGGTGCGATCGAGATAGCCGTAGGTGGTCAGCACGTTGAGGACACGGTCGAACTCGCTGGCCAACGAGGTGTTCTTCCCGCTCACCCGCCGTTCGAGATCGGCGATCTCACGCTCGATCCGATCGGCCTGGCCCGCGGCGTTGAGCTTCGTGCGCAGATCGGGGTCACGAGCCACCGGATGGCTGTCGGCGAGCGCTTCGGCGTCTCGGCGCGAGCGTTTCGTGCTGGGCGACGGGTCGGCCTTCATCGTCCGCAGCCGCCGAGCGACGTCGTTGCGGTACTCCTTGCGGTTCGGCGCGTAAGTGTGCGGCAATGCGACCTGGCCGACCTGACGAGGCGGCTCGTCGAAGTCCTCGGCGGTGAGGTAGAGCGACTTGGCGGAACGAGTGATCACCGTGAGACGCAGACCGGACTTCCGGTTCGCTGCTGCCACGACGGTTGCCGGCCCCTTGTAGGTGCCCTTGGCGACGTGAATCGCCACACCCGGGCGCAAGGCGGCGAGGGCGTCATCGATCGCGTCGAGCCGGGCCGCTCGCCCGACTGCCCGATCGTCGCGCTCACGATCGCGCAGGCGGCGGTACTCGTCGATGTCGCCGTAGTCGCTCTGGGCCTTGTCGCGGAGGTCGGCGACGGCGGCCCGACGCCGTTCGAGCCGTGCTTCGAGACGCACGACATCGCGGTCGGCCTGGTACTGGGCGAACGACAGATTCAACAGATGATGGGCCTCCGCGCTGGAGTAGGTGCGCACGAGGTTCGCCGCCATGTTGTACGTGGGCCTGAACGCCGAGCGAAGATGGAACGACGAGCTGCCGGCGAGTTCGGCGACTTCGTCGAATCGCACCCACGGCGACCACAGCACCACCGCAGTGCCCAGATCATCGATCCCCCGCCGACCGGCGCGACCCGTGAGCTGGGTGTATTCACCGGGGGTCAACCGTTCGTGGTGCTCACCGGTGAACTTGGTGAGCTTCTCGATCACGACCGTGCGTGCCGGCATGTTGATGCCCACCGCCAGGGTTTCGGTGGCGAAGACGACCTTGACCAGCCCCTCGACGAAGCAGGCCTCGACGACCTCCTTCATCGGTGGCACCATGCCCGCGTGATGCGCTGCCACACCGCACTCGAGTTGAGTGACGAACTGCGTGAAGCCGAGCACGTCCAGGTCGGCCTGATCGAGCCCACCGAGTCGGGCGTCGACGATCGTGCGGATCGCGGTGCGTTCGCCGGCGTCGACGAGGTCGAGGCCGGCGTCGACACATGCCTTGGCCGCAGCGTCGCATTGTGCGCGACTGAAGATGAAGAAGATCGCCGGGAGCAGCCCTCGCCGTTCGAGCAGCTCGACCGTCTCGACCCGGCTCGGAGGGGCCAGGACCTTGCGGCCGGATCCGCCCTCGTTCCGATCCGATCGGCCCTTCGATCGGGGACCACCGCCGCGACCTGGGCGTCCACGGATGGCGGACTCATCGAGCGCGATCGCATCGCGATTCACATGGCCGTCGATGAACACGGGCAGCATTCGCAGGCGATCGTTCGTGCGGTCGGCGACGAGATACTCGTTGTCGAGGCGAACCGGTCGGCGTCGCTCGACGATCGATGCCGTCGGGCCACGAACCGTCGAGATCCACTCCGCGAGTTCGTCGACGTTGCTGACCGTCGCCGACAGACAGACGAGTCGCACGTGTTGCGGCAGGTGGATCATCACCTCCTCCCACACCGGGCCTCGATACGAGTCCTGGAGGAAGTGCACCTCGTCGAGCACGACGAGGCCGAGGTCGTGCAACAGGCGTGAGCGTCCGTAGATCATGTTGCGCAGGACCTCGGTCGTCATCACGACGATCGGGGCGTCGGCGTTGATCGAGTTGTCGCCCGTCAGCAGTCCGACCTCGTCGTCGCCGTGGATTGCCACGAGATCGCGGTACTTCTGGTTCGACAGCGCCTTCACCGGCGCTGTGTAGAAGGCTCGGCGGCCCTCCTCGCGTGCGGCCGCGATGCCGTACTCGGCAACGACGGTCTTGCCGCTGCCGGTGGGGACGGCCACGACGACGTGCTCACCACGGTCGAGGGCGTCGAACGACTCGGACTGGAAGCGGTCGATCGGAAACGGGTAGCGAGCCGTGAACCGTTCTCGCAGACCCGAGCGGTCGATGGTCACGCGTCGACCGGTCGCCGACGTACCACGAGCCAGCCGATCAGGATGGCGAGGAAGTAGAGCACCATCATCGGAACGCCGAGCATGGCCATGGTGACCGGGTCACCCGACGGCGTGATCACTGCGGCGATCACGGCGATGACCACCAGCGCAATGCGCCAACTGGCGAGCAGGCGTTTCGGCGTGACGACCCCGACGGCCTGCAAACCGAACACGAACACCGGCAACATGAACCCGATTCCGAACGCGAAGATCATCAGGCCGATCAACGAGACGTAGCTCTGCACCGAATAGACCTGGTTGACGTCCGAGCCGGACCATCCGATCAGGAAGTCGAGGGCTTGGCCGATCGTGAAGTAGGCCAGCGCACCACCGGCGACGAACAGAAGGAGCGACGTCAGCACGACAGGGATCGCCCACTTCTTCTCCTTCGTGTTGAGGGCCGGCACGATGAAGCGCCAGGTCTGCCACAACAGCACCGGCAGTGCGAGGACGATGCCGCCGTACAGCCCGACTCGCACCCGCGTGGCCAGCCCCTCGGTCGGGCTGAAGACGTTCAGCAGCTCGGGATCGCAGAAGTTCTCCGGCTTGCGAGCGCACAGGTCGACGTAGGGCTGCAACAGGAAGTCGAGCACCTGGTCGTAGAACGCGATGATCAGGACCATGCCGATCGCCACGGCGAGCGCAGATCGGATGATGCGGACCCGCAGCTCGGCCAGATGCTCGGTGAGGGTCATCGTGTCGGCGGCGGACACCTGCTCGTCGTCGTCGATGCTCACGATCGCCTCACGACGTCTCGGGGGGATCGCCGGGCGTCGCGACCTGGTCGTAGCCGGGGTCGGCGAGCGGTTGGAAGGCACTGTCGCCGTTGCGGCTCGGATCGGCGGTACCCGCGGCGGGGGCGGCCCAGTCGTTGGCGGCGGTGGGCTCGTTCGCTCGGGTCGTCGCGGCCTCGGCGTCGTCGAGCACCCGTTGCTCGGCCTCGGCCTCGGCCATGATCTTGCGCGGATCGGCTGCGTCGCGCAGCAGGTTCGCCGTGTCACGCATCTCACGCATCGGTTCGTCGAGTGCCGACTTCAGCTCCGACTGGAACCCGGTGCTCATCTTCTTGAGTTCGGCGTAGGTCTGGGTGAACTTGCGTACGGCGTCGGGCAGTTTCTCCGGACCGAGCACGACGAGCGCGAGGAGCAGGATGACGATGATCTCGCTGCCCTGCAGATTGAACACGGGCGCAGTCTACGGGCCTGCCATCATGAGACGGAGTGCAGCAGCGTCTTCCGTCCCGGCTCGATCCACCGATCACGTTCGCTCATCGCGGCGCGAGGGCCCACGCTCCCGAGAACACCCTGGAGGCGTTCGATCTGGCCCTGCGACTGGGCGCATCCGGGCTCGAGAGCGACGTGTGGCTGACCGCCGACGGCGTCGCTGTGCTCGACCACGACGGCGTCGTCAAGAAGGGCCTGCGCAAACGACCGATCTCGGAGTTCGAACGCGCCGCACTCCCCGACCACATTCCGACGCTGCTCGACCTCCTCCAGACATGTGGCACCGACTATGCCCTGTCGCTCGACCTCAAGGATCCGGAGTCGGCAGCGGCGATCGTCGAGGTGGTCGGTGGCGTCGATGCGTCGATGTTGGAACGCACGTGGCTGTGCGAACCGAGCCTCGACCGCGTCATCGAGCTTCGGGAGTTGTTCGGCGACACCCCGATCCGCCTGTTGCAGACCACTCGACTGGAGCGCATCAAGGGCACGCCGGAACGCCGTGCGGAGTACCTCGCTCGTCACCGGATCGACGGCATCAACCTCCACCGCACCGACTGGACCGGCGGTTTGGTGGCGCTGTTCCACCGGTTCGACCTGTTCACGTTCGGATGGGACATGCAGCACGAACACGAACTCCGCGACGGGCTGCGCATGGGCCTCGACGCCGTCTACAGCGATCGCGTCGACGTGATGAGCGACGCGTTCCGCGAGGAGATCGGCAACCCGCCGTTCTGATGTGCGTCGGCCGGTGTCAGAGCCACTGCCAGTGACTCTGGGGCCAGAAGACCACGAAGGCCCGGCCGACCAGGTCGTCTTCGTTGATCGGCCCGATCACCCTGGAGTCCTGCGAACCCCCGCGATTGTCGCCCATCACGAACACGTGATTGTCGGGAACGACGCCGTCGAGCAGGTAATCGCCGCCACAGTCGGTGGGAGTGACGACCTCGGGATCGAGGTAGGGCTCGTTGAGCACTCGACCGTCGATCAGCACGGTGCAGTTGCGCACCTCGACAGATTCGCCCGGCAGCCCGATGACCCGCTTGATCAGGTCACGTTCTGACGCGCCGGTCACCTGGTGCAACACGACGACGTCGCCCCGGTTGGGATCGTGCAGACGGTAGGAGAGCTTGTTGACGAAGACACGATCGTTGGTGTCGAGCGTCGAGTACATCGATTCGCCCTCGACGACGAAGTGGGCGATCACGAACGTGCGCACGACGAAGGCCACCAGCAGCGCCACGGCGATGACGACCAACCAGTCGAAGAACGCTCGGGCGCCCGGCGGGAGCTTCGAGGCGGCGGACGGGTCGACCGGGGACTCCGCAGGCGGCTCGACGGGAGCAGGATCGATGGTCTCGGACGTCACGCGGGTCCAACGGTACCGCGCTCAGAGCGATTCGATGAGTCGCTCGACACGTTCGTCGCGGCTCTTGAACGGGTCCTTGCACAACACCGTGCGCTGGGCCTGATCGTTGAGTTTCAAATGCACCCAGTCGACGGTGTAGTCACGCTTGCGTTCCTTCGCCCGTTTCACGAAGTCGCCGCGCAACCTGGCACGTGTGGTCTGGGGTGGCACGTCGATCGCCTGCTCGATGTCGGCGTCAGTGCAGATCCGCTCGACCATCCCGCGGTCCTGCAGCTTGTAGAACGGGCTGCGGGCTCGCGACACGTCGTGGTACTGCAGATCGAGCAGTTGCACTCTGGCGTGGCCGAACGGCAGGTCGTGGCGCTCGCGAAAGGCCTCGATCAGCTTGTACTTGATCACCCAGTCGACCTCGCGGTCGAGCAGCAGTGGGTCCTTCTCGATCGTGGTGATGCAGTGCTCCCACATGTCGAGTGCCTTCTGTTCCATCGGCGGGAATCCCTGCGAGTCGGCGTAGCGCAGCGCCCGGTCGAGGTACTCGCGTTGGATGTCGAGTGCCGACACCTCTCGCCCGTTCGCGAGACGGACCGTGCGACGGCACGTGATGTCGTGGCTGATCTCGCGGATCGCACGGATCGGGTTCTCGAGTGTCATGTCGCGCAACACCACGTTGGGGTCCTCGAGCATGCGCAGCATGCATGCCGCGGCGCCCACCTTGACGAAGTTCGTGTACTCGCTCATGTTCGAGTCGCCGACGATCACATGGAGCCGGCGGTACTTCTCGGCATCGGCATGGGGTTCGTCACGGGTATTGATGATCGGTCGGCTGCGCGTGGTGGCCGACGACACGCCCTCCCAGATGTGCTCGGCGCGTTGGGCGATGGAGTAGGTCGCTCCGCGTGCGGTCTGCAGCACCTTGCCGGCGCCGGTGTAGATCTGGCGGGACACGAAGAAGGGAATCAGCACCTCGGCATAGTGACCGAGGTCGTCGTCGCGGCTGGTCAGGTAGTTCTCGTGGCACCCGTAGGAGTTGCCCGCCGAGTCGGTGTTGTTCTTGAACAGGTAGATCGTGCCCCGGATCGACTCCTCGGCGAGCCGCTGTTCGGCGGACTCGACGAGTTGCTCGAGGATCCGTTCGCCTGCCTTGTCGTGGACGACGAGTTCGTAGAGCGAGTCGCACTCCGGCGTGGCGTACTCGGGATGGGAACCGACGTCGAGATAGAGCCGGGCACCGTTCTGCAGGAAGACGTTCGAACTGCGACCCCACGACACGACGCGGCGGAACAGATAGCGGGCGACCTCGTCGGGACTGAGACGGCGCTGTCCCCGCAGTGTGCACGTCACGCCGTACTCGTTCTCGAGCCCGTAGATGCGTCGCTCCATCCCGGGCAACCTAGCCACGAACGGGTTCACGTGCTGGTTCAGGCGCGTCGGAACCGGACCACCTCGCCGGGGCGGGTCTGTGCGAGATCGGCCAGGTCGTCGGGGTCGACGACGCCGATCACGGGGTAACCGCCGGTGGTCGGGTGGTTCGCAAGCATGACGATCGGGGCGCCTGCCGATGTGATCTGGACGGCACCGGCGGTCAGACCGATGCTGGACATGGCCGGCTGCGCCCGGGTGCTGGTCGGGAAGTCGCCGACTTCGAGGCGCACGCCGACTCTGCTCACTTCGTTGGTGAGCGTCCATGACCTCCCAGCGAGGCAGGAGACACCCCCGACGAACCAGTCGTACTGTGGGCCGTCCCAGATGCGGATCCGATCCGTACGAGGTGGCCGCCGCGGTGCGTGGTCGGCGTCGAGTGGTGTGCGGGGGTCGGCGCCGATCGCAACGGGGATGTCGAGGGCGAGTGGGGGCGGGCCGACCTTGCCGAGCGTGTCCTGACTGCGTGATCCGAGCACGATCTGTGTGTCGACGCCGCCCCGAACGGCGAGATAGGCCCACACGGAATGTGACGGCACGTCGACGTGCACTCGTGCGCCGGCGGCGAGCGTCTGGCGGTGGCCATCGGTGCTGATGGCCACGACCACCGGTCGGAGCGCCTCGACGATCAGCGCGCCCATGGTCTCGATGGTTGCGGCGTCAGCCGGGTTGCCGACCAGGCGGTTCATCTGATCGTGAGTTCGTAGATCGATGGCACCAGCGGTCGGGACGCCGAGGTGGGCAAAGCCGGGGCGACCACGGTCCTGGACCGTGGTCGAGTACCCGAGCTGGACGATCCGCAGCGCTGGTCCGCCGGCCGCCGACGTCACGTCACGACCCGCCGGAATCGCACGGCCCGGCCCGGCGTGAGCAGCGCCGGTGGGTCGCGATCGGCGTCCCACAGCGCGGCGTTCGTGTGACCGATCAGATACCAGCCGCCAGGTGACGCCGAGGGATAGACACACGTGTAGCCCGCAGCCACGCCGATCGACCCCGCGGGAACAGACGTGCGCGGGGTCGCCCGACGCGGAACGTGGAGTCGCTGGTCGACGCCCCTGAGGTAGCCGAATCCGGGGCTGAACCCGCAGAAGGCGACCTCGTAGTCGCCGTTCGAGTGAAGACGCACGACATCGTCGATCGAGACGTGCGCAGCGTGCGCAAGCTCACCGATGTCGGGCCCGTCGTAGACGACATCGATCGTCAGTGCGCTGTCGGTCTGCGGTGGATGATCGACCGGCACGACCGTGTCGAGCACCTGACCGATCGCATCATGGCGGTCACGGCTCCCTTGGACGACCACGGTCGATTCCGACGGCACGATCTCGACGACGCCGAACACGTCCATGGCCCGCAAGGCCTCGGCCCACGCTGCAGGCGAGGCGATGTCATCGACGAGCCACGCACGCGGTCCGTAGGGCCGTCGTTGCATCGAGTCAGTGAACTCGGGCGTCGGGGAAGATGCGCAGGAAGTTCTCGGCGTAGAAGTTGTCCCGGGTCTCCTCGGACCGTTGGCCCAGTGAACCCTCGAAGCGGCCTATCGGGTCCTTGCCGCCTTCGACGTGGGGGTAGTCGCTGGAGAACAGGTAGAGATCGTCGGACGACTCGTCGATCAATCCGCCGACATCTTCGAACACGTACGGAGTGAACGCCATCTGGGCGCGCAGGGTCTCCGACGGGGTTCGCTGCAGCTGGGCCAGATACTGGTCGACCTTGCTCCACGACCGCACCACCCAGTCGAGCCGCGTGAGCATCGCCGGAACCCATCCGGCGCCGAGCTCGACGCATGCCCCCCGAAGGTCGGGATGTTGTTCGAACACGCCGTCCATGACCATCACCGAGATGAACGTCTCTGGCCCTTGATGCAGGACGGCCATGTCCTTGCTGCGGATGTTCTCGCCACCGCCCATCCAGTCGCGTGCGGCGGGGCGTCCGGTGTTGGCCCAGCGTGGGTCGAGCTGCAGTGGCGAGCCACCGACGTGCAGGAGAAACGGAGTGGACGACTCCGCAAGAGTGGCCCAGAACGGCGCGAGGTCGACGTGGCCCGGCGACCGCTCGCCCGCGGGATGGTGCGGCACCCAGATCGCTTCGAGCCCAGCCTCGAGCGCGAAGTCCAACTCGGCCAACGCGAGTTCGGGATCCTCGAGTGGCACGATGCCGACGCCCATCAAGCGGTCATCCGCTGCGCAGAACTCGCTCATCGCCCGGTTGTGCGCTCGGGTGGCGCCGTAGCGAACCTCGTTCGCCAGCTTGCGGCTGGGTGAGAAGGGCGTGGCGACACTGTGCGTCGCGAACACGAGCTGCTTGCGGAATCCCAGCATGTCGAGCGCCACCGAGCGGTCGTCGCGATCGAAGGCGCCCAGGGCCTGGATCTCCTTCGACTGTGCGATCAGCTGGTCACCGAGTCCGATCTGCGCGTCGACGTGTTCGGCGGTGTGGCGGTTCCCGTTCCCGACGATCAGCTCGACCTCCTCGTCGGTCACCAGCGACGCGGCGTAGCTCACCTGCGGGATCTGCTCGCGGATCGACGGGTCGGCGTACTCGCGCAGGAAGTCCGGCAGCTCCATGATGTGGCTGTCAGCGTCGTAGAACGCTCGTTGGGATGGTGCGTAGGTCAATGTGGCCCCCGTTCTGCGCTGTTGCGCTCAGTCGGTGAAACGGTAGACGCCGACGCCGGCGACATCGAGTGCCGAACGAACCGCTCGCGCCAGATCGACTGCCCCGGGTGTGTCGCCGTGCACGCAGATCGAGCGTGCGCGCACGCTCACGACGCTGCCGTCGATCGCGACGACTTCGTTGTCGGTGGCGATGCGCACTGCCCGTTGGGCCACTTCGTCGGGGTCGGTGAGCACGCTGTTCGGCTCGCGTCGCGACACGAGCCCACCGTCGGGCCGATAGGCGCGGTCCGCGAAGGCCTCGGGGATTCCTTCGAGTCCGGCGGCGTCGGCGGCAGCGAGGAGCTCCGAGCCCGGTAGCCCGAGAATGGCGAGCGAGGGGTCGTACTCGGCGGCTGCGGCGACCAGCGCTCTGGCGGCGGCCGGGTGGGTCGAGGTCGTGTGGTACAGCGCTCCATGGGGTTTCACGTACGCGATCTCGGTGCCGGCCACCTGGGCAAAGGCGTCGAGCGCTCCCAACTGGTAGAGCACCGCGTCGCGGAGTTCGCTGGGCGCCATGTCGAGGTGGCGGCGCCCGAAGCCGGGAAGATCCGGGAACGACACCTGCGCACCGATCGCCACATCGTTCTCGAAGGCAAGCGAGCAGGTCGCCCGCAGGACCGACGGGTCGCCCGCGTGGAAGCCGCACGCCACGTTCGCGCTGGTGACGATGCCGAGCATCGCAGCGTCGTCACCGAGCGTCCAGACCCCGTAGGACTCCCCCAGGTCACTGTTGACGTCGATGGCGACCATGTCCTGATGGTACGCCTCCCCAACAGTCCGTGTCAGCGTGCCAATCTTGCGTGATGGCGTCCCCCGAGATTCGCACGCTCTGCGCCGACGACTGGGAGGTGTGGCGCGAGGTCCGATTGCGTTCGCTCGCCGACGCACCAGAGGCGTTCGGGTCGAAACTGGCCGACTGGCAGGGTGCCAACGATCGAGAGGACCGGTGGCGGTTGCGGCTCGAGAACGTGGAGTTCAACGCCGTCGCCGTCGAGCGGGACACCGTCGTCGGGACGGTTGGTGGACTCCGCCGTGGCGATGACGAGGTCGAGCTGATCTCGATGTGGGTGGCGCCCGAGGCACGAGGATCTGGGGTCGGTGATGACCTGGTGCGCGCCGTGGTCGATTGGGCCGAGTCGGAATCCGTCGAGCGTGCCGTCCTCATGGTGCGCAGGGGCAATCGTCACGCCGTCACCCTCTACGAGCGGGCCGGCTTCGTGTTGGTCGGTCCGAATCCAGACGACCCCGCCGAGGACACCATGGAGCGAGTTCTCGATGCCGCAGACGTCGCTACTCTCTGACGGACCATCACCCCGAGGAGCAGTCATGTCTCGTGTTCGCGTCCACAACTTCTCGATCTCGCTCGACGGGTACGCCACCGGCGAGGGGCAGTCGTTCGACGCTCCGTTCGGTCACGCAGGCCATCGTCTCCACGAATGGCTGTTTGCGACTCGGTTCGCCCACCGCGACATCCTCGGCGAGCCGGGCGGCGCCGAGGGGGTCGATCACGCGATGGCCGACCGGCACGGACCTGGGATCGGAGCGGAGATCATGGGCGCAGGCAAATTCGGCCCTCCGGGCTGGCAGGACGATCCGGAATGGCGCGGGTGGTGGGGCGACGATCCGCCGTTCCATTCACCGACGTATGTCCTGACGCACCGTCCTCGCCCGCCGATGGCGATGGACGGTGGAACGACATTCCACTTCCTCGACGCCGCGCCGGCGGATGCTCTCGAAGTGGCGCGCGACGCGGCCGGCGGGCAGGACGTTCGCATCGGCGGCGGGCCGACCATGATGCGCCAGTTCCTCGGCGCCGGTCTCGTCGACCACCTCCACGTCGTGATCGTTCCGATCGTGCTCGGCCGCGGTGTCCGGCTGTGGGACGGCCTGGAGGGGTTCGAGCAGGAGTACGACATCGAGGTGATCTCGACCCCCAGCGGCATCACGCACCTCACGTTCACCCGCTGAGAGGCTCCAGGTCGACGTGCCCTTTGGGCCCTGGCCCGGGCGAGTCGAAGTGGTTCACGATGAGGGTATGAGGAGTGTGCGCTGGCCTGGAATCGTTGCAGTGGTCGTGCTCGCGCTAGCGCCGGTTGCGTGCGGCGCCGATGACACCGCAACAGATGCGACGGGTGCACCGATCACGGTCGAGATGACGGTGACCACACCGGCCACCACCGTTCCTCGGGCAACCACGCCCTCGACGACCGTCGAGTCCGAGTATCCGGCCACCACCTTCGCCGAGGAGCCAGACGACTGCGACGCCGACGCCGTGCTGGCGGTCGTCGACCAGAGCATCGCCGACGCTCGGCTTGCGTCGGGCGGCGCCTGGAGTGAGGACACCGACGGGGTCGCGTTCGACGACCGGACGAACACCGCTGACGAGTTCCGCTACCGGATGGGGCTCGATTGCACGGTGCGCCTGGCCCAGACGACCGAAGCGGGCGCCCAGCGGCTGCTGCTGGCTGCCTGGACGGGTGATCGTGCGGCCTTTGTCGTGCAAGCGACCGATACGCCGTCGCAGCCGTACGCGAGCGAGCAACTGTTCCAGCTCTTCGTCGAGATGCCATACGGCGAGTGGCTCGAGGACCAGTTCGTGTGGGCGGCGACATTGGAGGGTGGTGAGTCGGTGGTGATCGGAACCGTCGACACCGCGATCAGCGTGGCGGCCAAGTCGTGGCTGAGCGAGATTCCGAGATTCGAGGATCTGGAACCGACTCTCGAAACGGAGCGGTATGCCATCGACGCACTCGTGCAGGCAGAGGCACGCAACGTCTCGGTCGCCGAGCCGGCGGGCTACGACTGGGAGATCGCGGCGATCCAATTCATCACACCACTGGGCCTGCACCTGATCGCAACCGTTGCGGCCGATGGCTTGTTCGACCCCGCGGCGCCACTCGTCGAGGGAGAGATGACCGTAGAGAGTGTTGGTGATGTCGACGTGTACGTCACGACGGGCACCGCCGACTCCTACGCGATCGCGTCCGTGGGTTGGAGCTGCGGGCAGTACGTCTGGTTCATCGATTCCGCCTGGGGCACCGTCGACGAGCTGGTCGACTGGGCTGCGGCGATGATCGAGGCGACCGGATGCGCCAGCGAGTGACCGCCACTCGGCTCAGTGCGGCTCGAGGCGTTCGATGAACCGGCTCATCGACGCGCGGGACCTCAGTTCGATGACGTGGAGGTGATCGTGGCGCCGCGAGCAAAACGCTCGTCGAACGTCCCGCCGTAGTTTCCATCGGCGATCCAACGGTCAGCGGCAAACAACTCAGACTGGCGCCGACGCCACTCCTCTCGCGGCGTCTCGACCCATCCCGGTTTCCAGAAGATCCGGTCGAGGTGGACCACCGGCACATCGATTCGAACTCCCAGGGCCCGCGCGAACGTTGACTTGCCCGCACCACCCGGCCCCACGACTGCAACGCGTTCCAGACGTTCCAGGATGCCGCCTCTTCGTACGCAGGAGTAGTTTCTGCTCATGACGTCGCTTCAGGACCGCCCGAACACCGCATTGATGGTGATCGACATGCAGCGCGGTGTGGTGGCAGACGCATTCGAGGTCGAGCGCGTGATCGACAACATCAACACGCTCGTCGGACGCGCTCGGGGAGCCCAGATCCCGGTGATCTGGGTGCAGCACTCCGACGACGAGCTGAGTCAGGGCTCGGCTTCGTGGCAGTACGTCGACGAACTCCAGCGCGCCGACGACGAGCCGCTCGTCCACAAGCAGTACGGCGACTCCTTCGAGGACACCGACCTCGAATCGATCCTCACCGACTGCAAGGTGGGTCATCTCGTCGTCACCGGCGCACAGACTGATGCCTGTATCCGCTCGACTCTGCACGGAGCGCTCGCCCGCGGCTACGACGCCACATTGGTGGCCGACGCCCACACGACCGAAGACATGCGGCAGTGGGGTTCCCCGATCGGCCCGGCCGAGGCCATCGCGTACACGAACCTCTACTGGAGTTTCTCCAACGCGCCCGGACGCTCCGGCAACACGCTCCCCACCGCGGACATCACCTTCAACCAGCGATGAGCGAAACCGCCGGATACGGTCGGCTGGCTCATCGGAAACGGCGCCAGCTGCTCAACGATGAGCGAAACCGCCGGATACGGTCGGCTGGCTCATCGCACGCTGGTGCGACGGGTCAGGCACTGAGGTCGTCCTTGGCCAGCCGGTGGAAGCAGCGGCGGCCATTGGTGCGTGCAAGGTCGGCGACTTCGAGGTCGTCGTCGGAGATCTCGCGGTCCGGGCCGCCGAGTGCGGTCCGTCCGAGGGCGATTGCCGCTGCACGATCGAGTCCGTCGGTCCAGGTGTCGGCGAGACGCGCGTTGATCGCCTCGGCGTCGCCGCCGATCGCGGCGTAGTCACGTTCGTCGACGACCGTGCCGTCGTAGAGGATGTGGAACATCTGATCGCCCGCCGGTTCGAGGCCGACTTCGGCGACGAGGATCTCGACCTCCATCGGCTTCATCTCGTGGGTGAAGATCGTGCCGAGCATCTGGGCGTAGCTGTTTGCCAGACTGCGCGCATCGACGTCGTCACGGGAGTACTGGAATCCCTTGAGGTCCGCTGCTCGCACGCCCGCCACACGAAGCTGGTCGAACTCGTTGTACTTGCCGACACCGGCGAAGGCGATGCGGTCGTAGATTTCGCTGACCTTGCGCAGCGTCTCGGACGCGTTCTCGGCGACGATCACGATGCCGTCGGCGTAGCGCACCGCCACCAGGGCGCGCCCACGGGCGATGCCCTTGCGCGCGAAGTCGGCACGGTCCTTCATCATCTGTTCGGGCGCGACGTAGAACGGCATGCTCATCGCGAACGCACCTCCGCAACGATGGCCTCGTACCGGACGGCGAGGTCCTCGTCGGCGAGCCGGTTCCATCCACCGGCGTCGATGGTGGCGACGACGGGATAGATCCCGCGCAGTACGTCCGGTCCGCCGGTTGCCGAGTCGGCGTCGGCGGCTTCCCAGAGTGCACGAGCAGCCAGGTTCACGGCGTCCTCGCGACTCATCTCTGGACGGAACCCCACCTTGATGACCGTGCCGGCGTGAAGACTCCCCGAGCCCGTGGCGACGTAGTCGCGCTCTTCGTAGCGGCCCCCGGTGGCGTCGTAGTCCCACAGCCGCCCGCACTCGCGGCGCAGGTCGTAGCCACCGAAGATCGGCACGACGACCATGCCCATCATCGCGGCTTGCAGGTTGCCGCGAACCATCATCGACAGCTGGTTCGCCTTGCCCTCGAGGCTCAGGGCCGTGCCTTCGACCTTCTCGTAGTGCTCGAGTTGCAGCTGGAACAGCCGGATCATCTCCATCGCAGCTCCGGCGGCGCCGGCGATGGCAACACCGCTGTGGCGATCGGCTTCGACGACCTTCTCCATCGTCCGGTGCGAGATCAGGTTGCCCGACGTCGCTCGCCGGTCACCGGCCATCACGACGCCGTCGGCGTAGGTGAGCGCCACGCAGGTGGTGGCGTGCGGCAACGACAGCTCACGCATCAGGTCGTTGGATGCGCCGACCATCGGTTCGGGTCCGAGGCCCACACGACGCAGCAGCTCCGGAAAGCTCGACCCCGGGTCGTCCGAGGTCGAGAAGATCGGCATCGTCACGGGTTACTGTCCGCCCTTTTGCACGTACGACTTCACGAAGTCCTCGGCGTTGGTCTCCAACACCTCGTCGATCTCGTCGAGCAGGTCGTCGAGCTCGGCCTTGAGCTTCTCGCCGGTCTCGGTGGTCGCCGGAGCGGCCTCGACTGAGGCGTCGGCCTCGCGGCTCGTGGTGCCCTTCGACTTCTGGGTGCGTTCGGCCATCAGCGGTTGCTTCCCTTCGGTGAGTCGGATGAATCGTGGTGGATCATTGCCCGAGGCGGTCGAGGAGTTCTCGTGCCGTCTCGCTCTGGTCGATCAAGGTACCAACGTGGTCGGCGGTCCCGCGTAATGGTTCCATCATCGGCACGCGGCGCAGTGGGTCGCGGCCGACATCGAACACGAGCGAATCCCAGTTGGCCGCGACCACGTCGTCGGGAAACTTCTGCAGGCAGCGGCCGCGGAAGTACGCCCGTGTGGTCGTCGGCGGTTGCGTCATCGCGTCGGCAACTTCGGCCGGGTCAACCATCGTGTCGAGGCCGGCTCGTAAGGCCAGGCACCGATCCGCACGCAGATCGTGGTACTGGAGGTCGATGGCTTTGAGCTTCGGCGAGCCGGGCTGGACGTCGTGACGGGCGGCATAACCGTCGACGAGACGCCGTTTCGCAGCCCAGTCGACCCAGTGGGCAACGGACGTCGGATCCGCTTCGAGACCAGCGAGCACCGTCTCCCACTTGGCGAGGACGTCGGCACCCACGCCGTCGCCGACACAGTCGAGCCCGTGTGACTGCTCGTACTTGCGGGCCCGCTCGAGCAGTCCCCATTGGATCTCCAGCGCCGTCGCACGACTCCCGTCGCGCAGCATGATCGTCTGGCGCAACGTCGGGTCGTGGCTCACCTGACGGATTGCGGCCACGGGGTTGCCGAGCAGCCATTCGTCGCCGAGTTCGTCGTCCTCGATCATGGCGAGCACGATCGCCGTGGTGCCGACTTTGAGGTACGTGGCGACCTCGCTCATGTTGGCATCGCCGACGATGACGTGCAGACGTCGGTACTTCTGAGCGTCGGCGTGCGGCTCGTCGCGTGTGTTGACGATCGGGCGCTTCAACGTGGTTTCGAGCCCGATCTCCTCCTCGAAGAAGTCGGCACGCTGGCTCAGTTGGTACGGCACGTAGTCGGCGGGCCGACCCGGGAGTTCGCAGCCCACCTTGCCCGCCCCGCAGAAGACCTGCCGGGTCACGAAGTGCGGCGTGATCTGGCTCGCCATGCGCCCGAACGGCGTCTCGCGAGCGATCAGGTAGTTCTCGTGGCAGCCGTAGCTGTTGCCCTTGCCATCGGAGTTGTTCTTGTGCACGATGATCTCGCCGCCGTCGGGCAGCAACGAACGCACGTGCTGCATCGATGCCCGCACGATCTCTTCGGCGGCGCGGTCCCACACCAGCGCCTCACGGGCCGTGGTGACCTCGGGTGTCGAGATCTCGGGGTGGGCATGATCGACGTAGTAGCGGGCGCCGTTGGTGAGCACGGCGTTGACGAGCATCGTCTCGACCTCGGGCGCCAGCGAGGCGTCGAGTTCGAAGCCACGGGCGTCGTTGCTCGGTTGCTCGTCCTCGAAGTCCCAGCCGACGCGACCACGGTCGCGATTGGTGGCAGCCACGTAGGCGTTGATCAACATCGACGACGCTGACACCGGGTTGTTGTCGCCCCCGCGCACGACGATGCCGTACTCGGTCTCGATCCCGCAGACCTTGGGCAACGCCATGCTGTGAACCTAGCGGAGCCATCGTCACCCGTGACGTTCAGCTCACATCGTGGTTCCCCGAGCCCAGGTCTCCGGGAACCACGCTGGTTCCCGCAGACCTGGGCTGGGGGAACCAGACCGAAGTCAGATGACGTCGAAGCGGACGCCGGCGTGCGCTTCGAGGCGTTCGATCAGGGCATCGCCGAACGCGCTCGCCGGTGTCCAGAACCCGCCGCCCACCTCGGCAGGATCGAGATCGAGGAAGGCCACGGCCGACTCGCCGAGCATCTTGGCCGTCGAGCCGTAGCCCGGGTCGGCGTCGCCGGTCACCTTGGTGCGGATCTCCTGCCCGCTCGCGGTTCGCCCGACGAAGCGCAGGTCGAAGTATCCGGCCTGCTGCTTCGCCTCGCTCGGGCCGGCGCCTGGCTTCGGGATGACCTTGCCGAGCAGCTTGCGCGTCGGGCCGAAACTGGCGACGCCCGTGAACGCAGCAAGGCCGGCGGTCATCCCCCACGCCGCCACTCCCCCGATGAGACCGTCGCCGGTCATCATCGTCTCGCCGTAGGTGAAGTCGCGTCCCCACGGTTGGCCCAGCAGGGCGTGACTACGCAGCACCACGGCGGAGTTCGTCGGAGCCATCACGAACGGTGCCACCCAGCACTCGAATCGGTCGTCGCGCGTCGGGCGGCTCATCCCGGGCTGCTTCGGCCCCTGACGAAGGTCCACCGGGGCGAGGACGTACGGGTCGCCGACCACCTTGCGAAGCGACGGGTCTGCCGCCATCTCCTCGAACATCTGCATGCCACTCGCCGCGGTGCCGCCACTGACGCCGCCCTTGGCACCCTTGACCGACATCCGCACTTCGACGCACGGCTCGCCGAACTGCTCGATGGCCCGCTGCTGAGTGAACCACGTGCCGAGATCCGACGGGATCGAGTCGAAACCGCAGGTGTGCACGATGCGCGCACCGGTCTGCTCGGCGCGCGCCTGGTGAGCGTCGATCATCCGGCGCATCCACTGCACCTCGCCGGTCAGGTCGCAGTAGTCGCCGCCCGCCTCGACGACGGCACCGACGAGTTCGGAGCCGTACAACGAGTAGGGGCCCACGGTGGACGCAACCACTCGTGTGGACTCGGCGAGTGCATCGAGGGCGACCCGATCGCCGGCATCGGCAACGATGCGGGGCACGTCGGCGCCGGTGCGGCTCGCCACCTCGTCGAGCTTGGCTGCACTCCGCCCGGCGATCGCCCATCGCAGTTCGCCATCGGTGCCGTGCCGCTGCACCAGGTAGCGACACAGGATCTGGCCGACGAAGCTCGTCGCCCCATAGACGACGACGTCGTACTCTCGGCGCACGCTCACAGGTACTGCCCGGTCGCCACACGTTCGATCGCTCGGCCACCGGTGGCATCGGTCGCCGCGGTCTCGGAGACGAGTGTGCGGATGAACACGATCCGCTCGCCCTTCTTGCCGGAGATCTTCGCCCAGTCATCGGGATTGGTGGTGTTGGGCAGGTCCTCGTGTTCCTTGTACTCCTGCTTGATCGAGGCGAGCAGGTCGTCGGTGCACACGCCCTTGCTGCCGCCGCCGATCACTCGCTTGATCGCCAGCTTCTTCGCCCGCCGGACGACATTCTCGATCATGGCCCCCGACGAGAAGTCCTTGTAGTAGAGGATCTCCTTGTCGCCGTTCTGGTACGTCACTTCGAGGAAGCGGTTGGCCTCGTCGTCGCGGTACATCTCGGTGACGGTGGCATCGATCATCTCGGGGATCGATTCGCCTTCCATGATCGGGATCTCGTTGGTGAGGTAGCGGGCGAAGATCGCTTTGGCGGCCTCGGCGTTCGGCCGTTCGATCTTGATCTTCACGTCCAAGCGGCCGGGTCGCAGGATCGCCGGATCGATCAGGTCCTCACGGTTCGTCGCCCCGATCACGATGACGTTCTTCAGGCCCTCGACACCATCGATCTCCGACAGCAGCTGCGGCACGATGGTCGACTCCATGTCGGAGCTGATGCCGGACCCACGGGTGCGGAACATCGAGTC
Source organism: Ilumatobacteraceae bacterium (assembly GCA_963828415.1). Classification (GTDB taxonomy): domain Bacteria; phylum Actinomycetota; class Acidimicrobiia; order Acidimicrobiales; family Ilumatobacteraceae; genus Sva-07. Next base: position 537,881 of record CAWHEI010000001.1, on the reverse strand, counting down.
CATCTCGTCGAAGAACACGATGACCGGCCAGCCCTCGTCGCTCTTCTCGCGAGCCCGCTGGAACACCAGGCGGATCTGTCGTTCGGTCTCACCGACGTACTTGTTGAGCAGTTCAGGGCCCTTGATGTTGATGAAGTAACTGCGCCCCTTGCCCTCGCCGATCGTCTCGGCGACCTTCTTGGCGAGACTGTTGGCGACGGCTTTGGCGATCAGCGTCTTGCCACACCCGGGAGGCCCGTAGAGCAGGATCCCCTTTGGAGCGGGCAGCTGATGCTCGGCGAACAGGTCCTGGTGGAGGAACGGCAACTCGACCGCGTCGGCGATCTGCTCGATCTGGTCGTCGAGGCCACCGATGTCGGTGTAGGAGATGTCAGGCACCTCTTCGAGCAACAGGTGCTCGACCTCCGGACGCGGCAGCTTCTCGAGCAGCAGGTTCGATCGAGTGTCGAGACGCAAGTGGTCGCCGTTGCGGATGTGTGTGCCACGGATCGCATCGGCCAGCTCGCAGACCCGCTCCTCGTCGGCGCGGCCGACCACCACGATGCGTACACCGTCGTCCATCACCTCTTTGACCGTGACCACCTCGCCCGTGATCTCCGGTGCCCGCGCCATCACGACGTTGTAGCTCTCGTTGAGGACGACCTCGGCGCCACGATCGAGCAGCTCGTGGTCGATGTCGGGGTGCAGAGCGACGCGCATCTTGCGGCCACTCGTCAGGATGTCGACCGTGTCGTCGTCGTTCTTGCCGACCACGACCCCGTAAGCCGACGGTGGCTGCGACAGCTTGTCGACCTCGTCGCGAAGGGTGGCGATGTGTTCGCGCGCTTCGCGAAGGGTGTAGGAGAGCTTCTCGTTCTGCCCCACCGCCGCGGCGAGCTGGCCCTTGGTCTCGAGGAGACGTTCCTCGAGAGAATGGACCCGCTTCGGTGCATCGGCGAGTCGCGCGCGCAGGTGAGCGATCTCGTCCTGGAGGGCGGCCAGCTCGGCGTCGTCGCCGCCGCCGGCATCGTTGGTCGACCGTGGATCGTCCGCAGAGGTTGCCATGGACCGAATGTACACGGCGGTGCGGGAATCGTGTTTGCACGTGCTTCGCCGTGTAAACTTCGATCCGTAGAACCACCCGACTCAACGAGGAGCTCACTGACATGAAGGTCTGGATCGACCAGGATCTGTGCACCGGCGACGGCCTGTGCGAGGAGATTGCCCCCGACGTCTTCACCCTGCTCGACGACGGTCTCGCCTATGTCGTCGAGAGCGGAAAGATCTTCGCCGAGGCCAAGGGCAACGCCCAGGGTGCCGAAGGTCTCGCCGAGATCCCAGATGGCCAGCTCGAAGCGGTCATCGAATCCGCCGAAGAGTGCCCCGGCGAGTGCATCTACATCGAGCCCTGATCACCAACCTTCCCTGAACGGCACGAGGCCCCGGACTCATCGTCCGGGGCCTCGTCGCGTCACGACCGTCGACTCATCAGGCCGGAACCGGCTCGCGTTCGACAGCCCCCTCTTCTGCGGGGGGCGCCTCGCTGATGCCGAAGCGCTCGTGGATCCGACGCAGCGGCGCCGGCGACCACCAGTTCCAATCACCGGCGAGCTTCATCAGTGCCGGCACGAGCGTCGAGCGAACGATGAATGCATCGACCAGCACTGCCACGGCCAAGCCGAGACCGAAGAGCTTGATGAACGTGACGCCGGAGGTCGCGAAGGCGAAGAACGTGATCGACAGCAGCAGCGCCGCCGCGGTCACGAGCCGGCCGGTCTTCTCGAGCCCGATCGCCACGGCGAGATCGTTGTCGCCGGTGCGGTCGTACTCTTCCTTGATTCGCGACAGCAGGAACACCTCGTAATCCATCGAGAGTCCGAATGCCACGCAGAACATGAGGATCGGCATCGAGATGTCGGTCAGTCCGGTCGCTGTGAAGCCGAGCAGATCGGCTCCGTTGCCCTCCTGGAACACCCAGATCATCAGCCCGAACGTCGCCGTCAGGCTGAGGGCGTTGAGGACGATTGCCTTGACCGGCACCAGCAGCGATCCGAACATCAGGAACAGCAGCACGAACGTCGCCACGATGATGATCGCCGCCGCATACGGCACGAGCGAGAAGATCGCCGTCTTCGAATCGACGAGTGCCGCCGAGGCACCGCCAACGAGCGTGTCGTCGAACGGCGCGTCGATCGACCGGATCTCCTCGACCATCGCCTCCGCCTCGGCCGAGATCGGCTCGATGTCGGGGACCACGTTGAACCACGTTGCGTCGCGCGATGCCGATACCGACGCAGCGAACTGACCGAGCGCCGGATCGACGAGAACGACGTCACCGTCGACGAATCGGCCGACAGCACTGTCCACCCGCGACACGCCGTCGATCAACGACACGGTGCTGGCGTAGCCGGCGATCGCGCCGTCGTCCACGCCGCCGCTTGCCACGATCGCAAACGCATCACCCTCCGAAGAATCGAACTCGGTGCGCAAGATGTCGGATTGCCGGCGAACCTCGGTGGACTCCGGCAGCACCCGATCGTCCGGCACGCCCCACTCGACGTTCAGGAACGGGACGCCGAGCGCCACGAGAAACGTGACCCCGGCGATCGCCACGACGCCCGGCCGTCGCATCACGCCGGTCGCGAGGCGATGCCAGAAGCCTTCCCCAACCTGCACCTCACGGCGATGAAACAGTTGCAACGAGTCGACTCGCGCTCCGAGCACGGCGAGCAGTGCCGGCAGCGCCACCACGGAGATCACCATGGCGACCACGAGGACACCGATGCCGCCGTAGGCGAACGATCGCAGGAAGTACAGCGGGAAGATCAGCAGCGCGCTCAGCGAGATCGCCACCGTGACCGCACTGAAGGCGACGGTGCGCCCGGCCGTTTCGACCGTGCGAATCACGGCCTCGTCGACCGAACGCCCGCGGGCGCGTTCCTCACGGAATCGGCTCACGATGAACAGCGAGTAGTCGATGGCGAGGCCGAGACCCAGGGCGGTCACGAGGTTGATCGAGAAGATCGAGACGTCTGTGAACTGTGTGACCGTCCAGAGCACCATGAACGCACCGAACACCGAGACGGCACCGACCAGCAACGGCAGCCCGGCGGCGACCACACCGCCGAAGACGAACAGCAACAGCAACAGCGTGAGCGGGACGGCGATCATCTCCGCACGAGCGAGGTCGCCCTCGATCGTCTCGCCGATCGCAGCGAACACCGGCTCGGAGCCTGCCAGCCCGACGCTGATGCCGTCACGCTCGAGTCCGGCGTACTCGTCGAGGATCGCCTCGATCGTCTCGACGCGCGCCGGGTCCTCCTCGGCGCCCGGAAAGCGCATGAGGATCAGTGCCCGGTCGCCTTCGGTCGAGCGCAGCGGCGCCGGCGAGCCGAGCGACCAGTACGACGCAACGTCGTCGGTGCCCTCGATCGCCGCGAATTCGTCCGTCAATGCCGTTCCAGCGGCGACGACGTTCGCAGCATCGACGTCGCCCTCCGTCGCCGTCACGATCGCGACGAGATCGGCGCTGCCCGTGTCGAACTCGGCGTCGAGTGCCGCGATCGCCCGAGTCGACTCGGACCCGGGGTCGTCGAAGCCGCCGTTCGTCAGCTCCCCGAACACTCCGGTGCCGAGCACGACCGCCACGATGAGCCCGAGCAGCGTGGTGGCAAGCACCGTGCGCCGACGGCGAACGACCAGATGACCCAGTCTGGTGAACATGGTGTATTCCTCCGTTCGACCGATCCAGCGGCCTGAGTTGACAGTTGTTACGTTGACAACCGTCAATCAATCATCTGGGTGAACAGATGTCAACCGATAAGATCGTGACCGTGGCCACACCAACTGTTCCTCGCCAACGGTCGGCGCGCGGTGACGGCGACACGCTGCGCACCGATCTCTTGGTCGCTGCGGCTGATCTGATTGGTGCCCACGGCGAGATGGAGTCGGTCTCGCTGCGCGCCGTGGCGCGTCGCGCCGGGGTCTCCCCCACCGCTGTGTACCGCCACTTCGACGATCATGTCGAGCTGATCCGCGGAGCGGTCGACCACTGCTGGTCGACCTTCCTCGAGCAGCTTCGAACCGCCCACGACAGCAGCGACGACCCGTTCACGTCATTTCGGGCAATGGGTGATGCCTACGTCGCTCACGCCCTCGAGCATCCCGGCCAGTACCGGGTGCTGTTCTCCGACAAGGTCGACCTCGGCGACGGCGACTCACCGGGCGGACTCGCCGCGTTTCAGTTGCTGATCGACGCCGTCGCGCGGATGTTGGCGGTGCTCGGCGACGATCGCGACCCGTTCTTCGTCGCCGTACAGGTCCACACGTGGATCCACGGCATGGTCGACCTGTGCGGATCGCACCCCTCCATGCCGTGGCCGGAGACGTCCGACCTGCTCGACAGCCTCGCCGACGCGCTGCGCCTACGCCCGATCGACGCCTGACGAACCGCTCACAACCGAGCCGCCGGCCCGACGAGGTTCGATCAGCGTCGAGATCGGCCAGGATTCTTGGGCGTCGGACACGGACCTCCGAAGCAGTAGTGGAGTCCCTGTGGGCCCCTGACTTCGCTCAACCGGCTGTAGCTGCCCTCGCCTCGCGAGCTGGCTCGGCACCGTGAGCGACCGCCGATCCGGCGTTTGGAAGCACTCGTCGGACCGGGACGATCGGTCCGCCTACGCCCGACGAGTGGTCCAATCCCGGCGCATGACTGCAGACATTCCGGCGATCGATGCGACCGGGCGCGGTTCAGGTGGCGGATACCCCGATGATCCACACGACAGCGGCCAACAGAACCGAGGTCAACTCGAGCAGCATCGAAACACCGACGGCGCGCAATGCTGCCTGGGTCGAAGGCCACGCCATCCGTGCGCCGACCCGCTGGACCTCCGATGCGTAGATGCCAAGGACGAAGCCGATGAACACTCCAACGACCGGAACGACGAAGAACCCGACGATCGCCACCATCCCGCCAACGACCAACGAGCGGTTGGGAACCCCGTCGGTACGCAACCGTCGGCCGGGGATCGTGTATTTGACGATCTGGCCGGCGGCGATCAATGCCGTCGCAACGCCCACGACAGCCCAACCTGTAGCGGTCCCAACGCTGAAGCCCCACACCACGATGGCCGACCAGACGAGCAAGGCGCCAGGAAGCAGTGGCACCACGACACCAACCAGCCCGACAGCGATGCTGACGGCGACGAGTACATCGATACCGGTCATCTTCATCAGACTCGCAGATTGCTCAACCGATGGTGTCGTTTCGCAACCCGCGCACCGACGTCCACCCGGCGGTCGGGAACGCTTGTGCCGGAACCGAGGTACTGCTCTGGCCGACCACTCGGTCATCAACGAGCATCACCAGGGGGCCGGAGTTCAGGTGGTTCGCTCGTTGTCGTCGATTCGATACAGGACGCGGTAACTCCCACGGCGGGCGCTGTGGATCCCGGCAAGTTCATTTCGTAGCTCGCGTCCGACGCGACGGGGATTTTCGGGTAGCGATCCGGTGGTGAAGTCGATGACTGCAGCGGCGACCGGTTCAGGAAACGACTCGGCGATCGCCCTCGCCGCTCGGCGGGAGACAACGAGTTCGTAGCCGTCGTCGGTCACGACCCTGGCGATGTGCGCAACGCTCGGACGGCGTCGACGCCTCGGACCACGTCGCCAGCGGCGACCGCTGCCTCGGCCTCGACGGGCGATCTGGTGCCTCGCGGACTTCGTCGATCACGGACCCGGCTGTGCCAGCGACGAGTCGAGTTCATCGACGGTTCGGAACCTCAGGGTCGAGTTCGACGTGATCACCGATCCATCGTCGAAGAAACGGAACGCCCAGCAGGCCGATCACCACGAATGAGATCGACGCCAACACGTCGGCGGTCTCGACGGCCAGATCGATGACGCCAGACCGGGATCATGATGACACCATTCTCTCGTCGAGATCGGTCCGGGTCGTGTGGGTGGATCCAGCTGCGACGTCGATCTTGAAGATCTGGTGGCGGGTTCGGAATCCGGCGCGTCGAATGACCGTCTGGGCGGCGAGGTTGGTGGGTTCGGTCGAACAGCGTGGCGTCATGTCGCGGTCTTGGCAGATCTCGGTGAGGGTGTGCATGAGCCGGCTCCCCACTCCTTGGCCGCGGAGCTCGGCGCCGACCACGAGGCCCAGGTGGGCGTTGCCGGGTGCTCGCTGGTCGACCCGGCACTCGCCGGTCGCGGCGATCTGGCCATCCGCTTCGAGCAGGTAGAGCTCCTGTTGGTCGATGCGTTCGGTCAGGTACGGCGTCAGGAACGCTTCGGGTGATCCGGTTGCTGCTTGGTAGAAGGCAACGGCGGCTGGATGATCGGCACTGGTGCCGAGACGAACATCGACGGTGTCGTCACTCGCTGGTTGTACGACGTGGTCGAACACCAGGGCCACCGAATCGACCGCGACACTTGCGGTGAGGCTGAGGGACAGGAAGACGGGATCGACGGTTGATGTCATTGCGGAGGTGATGTTCATGTGGTCGACAACGTGTGCGAACAGTTCGGTCGCGGACGGTTCGAAGTCGTCGATGACGTAGAAGCCGTGGAGCTGGTTGTCCTCGTCGACGGAGAATCGGCCCACGAGTTGTGTCCCAAGTGTCAGCGAGTGGGGTTCGGCCATGTCTGCGAACGTCGCCCACATGTCATCTTCTGGTGCCATGAGGGTTCGTTGTCGTTGGGCGCTGAGTTGTTGGTAGGCGTCCGCAGCGCCGGCGTTGATCTCGATACTGATGGGGTCGATGTTCATTGTGGGTCCTGGTTCTTCCGGTTGCGGAGTGGGTGGCAGTGGCGTCGATGACGAGGCCGATGGTCGTGATGAACGAGGGTTCGATGTCGTTGGGGTGGCCGGAGCTCGAGCGCCTTGGCTCCGGTCATGCGGAGGTGGAAGGTTCGGTTTGAGCCGGGTCGGGCCCTCGGGTGCGGTCGTCGGGCATCACGATGGTGCTGAGCAGGCGACGTCGTCTTCCCGGCGCGGGCGGGTTGTCGATGTGTTCCTGGACCGCGGTGGCCATGCTCGCGGCGAGTGCATCGAACTCTTCGTCGGTGAGCCAGAGCGGAACCTGCCGGTAGCCGACACGATCACGGCTCAGGGCCGGTGCACCGGATTCGAGGTAGGAGGCAAAGTCGGCGAGGAGGGTGCCGACGAAGGTCGCAAAGTAGCGGAAGTGCTCATCGGCAGTCGCCGACTCGAGTTCGTCGTCGCCGAGCACCACGGAGGAGGTGACCACGCGATAGGTGCGCTCGACTCCTCCCCGAATCTGCCGCTCGCCAACCACCTCCAGCAACCCGCCATCGGCCAGTTGGTTGATGTGGCGGTAGAGCGTCGCTTGGGGCACGTCTCCGAGCCGATCCTTCAACTGCAGCGGAGTCATCGGATCGCCGACGAGCGCCTGCACGATGCGCAGCCGGATCGGATGCAGCAGCAGATCTCGGGTCTCGATCATCGTCTCGCTGCTCTCGTGATCGCAATTATTCCCAATAGTGATATCATTCTCAGTTCCGATAATACTCGACCGAAGCAGAGAACCACCACCGTGTCCGAATCAATCATTTCCATTCCCTCCAGCGACCTCGCACTCGAGGGAACGCTGAACGCGACCGGCTCACGCCTCGCTCCCGCGGCGCTGCTGATCAGCGGATCGGGACCCGTCGACCGCAACTCGAATGCGAAGCGCCTGCCCATCAACGTCATGGGCCACATCGCGGCCCATCTCGCCGACAACGGCATCACGTCACTCCGCTACGACAAACGAGGCGTCGGTCGCAGCGGTGGCGACTACCTCTCCACCGGCTTCCACGACAACATCGACGACGCTCGAGCCGCGCTCGCAGCACTCCGAGCTCGACCGGAGGTCGACGCGGACCGGGTCGTCGTCGTCGGCCACAGCGAAGGCGCGCTCATCGCATCAGTACTCGCCGACGACGAACAACTCGCCGGTGTTGCCCTGCTCGCCGGCGCAGCCACCAACGGCAGAGACGTACTCCGGTGGCAGGCCCAGCAAGTCGCGCCAACACTGCCGAGGCCGGTCAAGCTGGTCATGAAGCTGCTCCGACAGGACCTCGTACGGACTCAGACGAAACGGCTCGACCGGATCGAGTCCTCCACCGACGACGTGATCCGGATCCAGTTCGTGAAGCTCAATGCCAAGTGGTTCCGCGAATTCATGTCATTCGAACCGTTGGCTGCTCTCGACCAGGTGGCGGTGCCAGTGCTCGCGATCACCGGCACCAAGGACATCCAGGTCAACCCGGCCGACGTCGCGCTCATGGCCAACGCCGTGCCGACGCCTTTCACCGGCCACCTCGTCGACGACGTGACCCACCTCTTGAGAACCGAACCCGGACCTGCCTCGATCCGCACCTACAAGAAGCAGGCACGCCAACCACTCGATGAGCGAGTCACCGCCCTCCTGACCGAATGGGTGACCAGCCACACCGGCATCACGAAAGGAGCCCGCGATGGCAACCAATGACGACGAAGTCACGCTCGACGAGACGGGGATCACGGTGAAGAACTACTGCCTGCCCGGTCGACCTCGAACGATCCGCTACGGCGACATCGTTCATGCCGAGATCATCGACCAGTTGTTCGATCGGGTCAGGTCGGGTTGCGGCCGAGGAAGCGGGCGACGCTCAAGAACGCCGTATGCGCCACCATCCGATGATCCGGCCGCACCGCCTGGCCTTCGATGTGCCAGCCGCGGTGCAGCACCTCGATCGTGCGGGCATCGATCCACTTGCCCTTCAACGCCTCACGCACTTGCACGGCCTGTGTGATCGACGGCGTGTACGCCAACAGCAGTCCACCGGGCTGCAGCACGGCCTCGGCGTTCGGCACCACGTTCCACGGCTCGGGCAGATCGAGCACGACCCGATCGAACATGCCCAACTCGGGATCGATGCCCGCGTAGCTGTCGGCGATGTGTACGTCGTAGCGGTCGAGCACCGAGGCGCCGAGGAAACTCTCGACGTTCTTCTTCGCCCGATTCGCGAAATCTTCGCGGATTTCGTAGCCGACGATGTCAGCGCCGTAGCGCAGCATCGTCATCGACAGAGCGCCCGACCCGATCCCCGTTTCGAAGACGCGCACACCCGGACCGATGTCGGCGAGCATGCAGATCGGTGCGAGGTCCTTGGGATAGATCACCTGCGCCCCGCGGGGCATTTCGACCACGAAATCCTCGAGCGTCGGCCGCAACACCGTGTACTCCGAGCCCTTCGTCGAACGCACGACGACGCCTTCGCGCTGGCCGACGATCTCACGGTGAGCGACGAACCCGTTGTGGCTGTGGAACTCACCACCGTCGACGAGGTCGATCAGGTAGCGCCGCTTCTTGGAGTCGAGCAGCAGCGCCTTCTCCCCCGTCGTGAACACACCGGTCATCGTCGTCTCCCACGCGTCAGCACCATCTCGACCGGCACGGGTTCGTGCGCGCTCGACTTCTCCACCAGCCTGCAGAACGCACAGACCTCACCGGTCGTCGGCGATCCGCACCGTTCACACTCGTTCAGGTCACCCGCCGCTGCGGCCGACTTGCCGGCCAGCAAGGGCGCCATCCGCTCGAGAAAGCCCAGGTAGAACGATGCCTTCGAGCCAGGCGATTTCGCCTCGACCGCGTTCAGCGACTCCTTGTACGACAGGTGGCGGTTGCCCGCTGCAATGGGGCACTCCTCCACCACGTAATCGATCCCGCGCACGAGACACCAGGCGGCCATCTCGCGTTCGGTCAGCCGAATGAGCGGCTTGACCTTCTTGGGGAACCCGTTCGCCGCCGGGAGCACGGGCATCTGGCGGGCGAGGTAGTCGATGTCCCAGCGCAGCGTGTTGCCGAACAACACCGCTGCCTCGTCGTCGAGGTTGTGCCCCGTGACGACCACGTCGTAGCCGCCGTCGAGGGCCGCCTGGTCGAACAGCCGTCGCTTCGACAGCCCGCACGCGGAACACGGCACCCGACCCGTCGCACGCGCCGCTGTCGGCACGTCGTAGCCGTACTCGTCGCGCAGGTCGATCGTGAGGAGGTGCAGTCCGCGTTCGTCGGCGAAGCGCTGGACGTAACCGCCGCTGTCGGTGGAGTACTCGCCGATCCCGAGCCCGATGTACAGGCCGTCTGCCTGGTAGCCGGCCTCGATCAACATGTCCCAGACGGCCAGTGAATCCTTACCGCCGCTGACCGCGACGAGGATCCGATCCTCCGGCGACAGCATGTCGAAGTCCTCGATCGCCTTCGCCATCTGGCGTCGACAGAGCTGCTGGAGATGCTCGGCGCAGAACTTGGCGTTGTGGCGCGGCAGGTCGATGACCGCTGGCGCCTTGCACACCCGGCACTTGCTTCCCACCGCGGTCATCGCAGCGGTCGGTTCATGCGGCGCCGCCCGAGATCACGGGTCTGACCTCGATCTGGTCGTCGTCGCCGAGGACGGCGTCGCCCGGCACGAGGGTGCCGTTGCAGATCACGAGGTGCGCCTCGCGGCTGAGCTGGAGCTCGTCGAGCAGCCGATCGACCGAACGGGGGCCATCGAACTCGACCTCTCGCCGAGGGTTGCGCAGCAGGACCTTCACGACTCGAGTCGGGCCTTGACGCTCGCGAGCGCCTCTGCCTCGAGGCGACGCAGTTCGGCGCGACGCTGACGACGATTCAGATCGAGGTTCGGCTCGATGACCTCGACGGTCACGCGCCCAGTGCCACGGACGCGCTCGACGGCGAGGCGTTCAGGCGTCTTCTTGATTCCGCGACGGTAGAGCTCCTGCCCGACGAGGGCGACGCCGATGAACCGCCAGAACGGATTACCGAGGACCAGCCCTTGACGGATGGCGCTGCGTCGCAGATACACACTCTGGCCGACCATCAACATGGCGATGGGACGCAGGAACGGATTGCCTCCGATGACCCCGCGCTTGACGATCTGGGACCGTAGGACCACCTTCGGTCGCAGCGCGTAGGGAAGCAGCGCCATCAGATTCGTCGGATCTCGACGACCGCGCTGCGCTTCTTGCCCGAGCGCTTGCCGAGCAGGAAGAAGATCAGCAGCAAGACCATGCCACCGGCCGCCGCCGTGGTTGCGATGGTGGACTTCTTGTCATCGACCTTGGTCTGCATGTCGCCCTGCAGCGACTTCAGCTTGTTCTCGATGTCCTGCGGCGTGATCTTCGTGGTCGTCGGTGCAGTCTTGGTCTTCTTGGCCATGACGCAGGCTCCTTACTTGGGTTCCTTGTGGAGGGTCGCCTTCTTGATCCGCATCAGCGTGATGGCCAACACGATCGCGGCAACGATCAGAACGATGAGGTACGACACCCACGACAGGCTGCCGGTCGCCGATCGTGTCCATTCGGTCTGCAGCAGGCGGAGCAGGCCGATCAGGAGAAGCACGAGACCCAGGCCGAGCGAGGCCGCCGCAGCGAATCCGTACCCGAGCCAGTTCCCTGCCCCTTTGAGCGGACCCAGGGTCTCCTGCTTCGCGTACTCCTTGACATAGTCGATGATGTCGCCGACCGACGCTGCCTCTTCGGCCTGCTTGGCCTTCTGCGCCTGTCGGGCGAGACGCTGTTCGAGATCGCTGGTGTCTGACACGGTCATCGTTTCTATCACGAAAGGCGGAACTTCAACATTGCTTCGACGTCATCGAGGATCTCGTCGAGCAGATCGAGCCGCTGGGCCGGCCCAGGCGCTGCGAGCAGACGGAACCGATCCGCCGGGCCGATCGGCGCGAGGGTGCCCAGGTGGTAGGTGGCCAACAGCGGGTCGTCGGAGATGTCGTCGTCGCCGGCGTCGACTGATGCACCCCCGAACTCGGCCGGATCGATCTCGTCGAGTTGGTTGACGACCTGGGTTGCCAGCAACCGCGCCGCGCGGACACGGGCGTGCGAAGCGGCCACGTCGAGCGCGAGACCGGGCGGGTCAGGGTCCTCGTCCGGCCAGTCATCGACGTCGGCGATCGGATATGGATCGTCCGGCAACCATGCGTTGATCCTGATGCGCCGCGTTCCGACCGCCACGAGCGCGTAGCGATTCTCGTCGATCGCGTCGACCTGGAGCATCTGCGCAACGGTCCCCACCATCACACGGTCGTCGCCACCACCGGTCTCCCAACCATGCGAGATCAGCGCCTGGCCGAACTCGGGATCACCGTCGGCACGCAAGCAGTCGCGGATCATGTCGCGATAGCGCGGCTCGAAGACGTGGAGCGGCAGGACGCCACCGGGCAGCAGTACTGATCCCAGCGGGAACATCGCCATGACCGCCATGGTCAGCGGGGCCCCAGCGAGGCGGCATCGGGCCCGGTGGGGTATTCCGCCAACCGCTCGGCGAGCGCCGACCAGAATCCGAGGTAGCCGTCGAGGCCGACGTATCCCTGTCCGTTGAGCACCAGGGCGAACTCGAGGAGGTCACCGTTGGGTGCGTCGAGGTAACCCGCAAGCGCCTTGACCTCCGGAGGATCGGCGTCGGCGGGCGGGTTGGTCAGCGTTCCGGTCTTCGCGACGAGGCGCCCCTCGACGGGACTGCCCAGGAACTCGTCGACGAGCGTGCCGGTGCGACCGGCCACCGGCAGTCCGGCGATCGATGGTGTGTCCGCAAGGTGGTGGAGCACGCCGACCAGCGTGTCACAGGTCAACCGGTTGTTCGCGCTGAGACCCGAACCGTCGGCGAGCACGGTGTTGTCCATCGGAACGCCCCATGAGCGAACGGTGCTGTCGAGCACCTGCAGTCCGGCCGGCGTCGTACCAGTCGCCGCGCCGACGACGCCGAGCTCCTTGACGAGCATCTCGGCGGTGTCGTTGTCGCTCCGCGTGAGCATGTCAGCGACGATGTTCGTCAGCGGCGCCGATTCGACCGTGGCGATCACCGGTGTGCCGGGTTCGACGACGCCGGACTCCCAGCCGTTGGAGACCGACACGCCGCGATCGCGCAGCAGCCGGGCGAACTCCCGGGCAGCAGCCTCACCCGGGTCACGCTGACGACCCGACCGCCCGACGGTTCGTCCGTCGTTGACCAGCAGCCCTCCGATCGGGCCGGCGTCGACGAACGCCACCCCGGTCCCCCAGGTCGGATTGACGTACTGATCGTCGTAGCGGGTTGCGTCACCCACGATCGAACCGCGAACCGTCGTGATCCCTGACGCCACGACGGCGTCGGCGAGCGCATCGAGCGACGTGGTCGCCGATGCGTCAGCAGCGTCGTCGTCGGCCGGGAAGTCGGCCGCCACGAGCAGCGGATCACCACCACCGACCAGATAGAGGTCACCATCGACAACGCCATCGACCGCCGGCGACGCCGCGACCGAGGTGGTGAATCGATGGTCGCCGCCGAGGATCTCCATTGCGGCACCAGCGATCAATAGCTTGTTCGTGCTCGCTGGAATCACCCCGACGTCCCCGTTCCACGTACTGACGACCCGGCCGTCGATCGACACGACGAGACAGGACTGCGCATCGATGAACACAGCGAGCTCTTCGATGGCGGCATCCAGCTCGTTGTCGGCGCCGAGACGGGCGAGCGTTGCCGGAACTCGGCGCGCCGTGACGATCGACGTCGTCAGCGCTGGGCTCGGTTCGACGGCCGCTGCAGCGTCGTCGAGTTCGGTCGGATCGGACTGCGTCGCTGCCTCGTGCTCGTCGGCTTGTGCATCGCTCCACAGCAGCAGCGCAGTGAGCGCGCCGAGCGGCACGAGGGCCATCAGCACGAGCCCGACCAGGGGTCCACGTCGGTACCGGACCGGCACGCCGGCGACGGGCGCCGGCTCGGATCGCAACGACGGGTCGTTGGGGCTCATCGCGGTCCCACATCGGCCGGCGAAACGCCGGCTGGATAGGTGTCGAGGGCGTCTGCGAGCGCCTCCCACAGCGGCCGATATTCGCTCTGGTCCGAGATCGTGGGACCGTTGAGGATCAACACGTATTCCACGGCGCTACCGCCCTCGACAGGGAGGAACCCGGCGAGCGCCTTGACTGCGGGCGGATCGACGTTGAACGGAGGATTGTTCAGCGTGCCGGTCTTGCCACGCAACCGCCCGGCGACGGGGTGATCGACGAACGCCGTTGCCAAGGTGCCGGTCTGGCCGGCCACCGGTAGCCCCTGGCCGACAGGCGAGTCGAAGCCCGAACGCTGCAGCACCGTGAGGATCGCATCGCACGTGAGCCGGTTGTCGAGGCTGAGCCCTGAGCCGTCGACCAGCACGATGGGAGCAACGTCGACGCCCAACTCGACGAGATGCTCGCGCACGACGGCGAGGCCCGCTTCACGAGTGCCTGGTGTCGACGCGGTGACGCCGAGCTCCTTGACCATCATCTCGGCGGTGTTGTTGTCGCTGTTTCCCAGCATCTCTGCGACGACATCCGACAGCGGCGCCGACTCGATGGACGCAACGGTCGCCGCACCGGTGGGTGACACGCCCGTCGACGCCTCGCCGCCGACCTCGATCCCTCGGGCTTCGAGCAACTGCGTGAACTCGCGAGCGGCTGCCTCGCTGGGATCGTTGCCACGCAGCGGATCCCCGAGGACTCGTGAGTCGTTTGCCATCAGCGCGTCGTACGGCCCACCTTCGAGACCGGCCACACCATCGCCCCAACCCGGAGCGAAGTACTCGTCGTCGTAGCGGCTGCCGTCACCGACGACCGAGCCGGTGACCTCGGTGACACCGGCGGCAGCCACACGATCGGCGAGCGTGTCCAGCGACGTCGGCGACGTGACCGGATTCAGCTCGAGGTTCGACGCCGGATACCAATCCGACGACAACAGCGGATCGCCGCCACCGACCAGGAACAGATCACCGGCGACCACGCCACCCTGTGGGGCCGACCCCGCGGTCACCGTGGTGGAGTAGCGGAAGTCCGCGCCGAGCTGTTCGAGCGCCGCCGCTGCGACCGGGATCTTCTGGTTGCTGGCCGGGATCACGGCCAGGTCGGCGTTGCGCTCCCCCATCAGCTCGCCGTCCACGGAGACCGCGCCGCAGGACCGGTCGTTCAGCGAAGCCAGGAACGGGCTGACCTCCGCAGCGAAGACGCCGGTGTTGAGTTCGCGCGAGATGATCGTCGGGAGGCGGCGGAACGAGGCCACGCCGGTCGACAGCGCAGGCAGTGGCGTCGGCGCGACCGTACCCGGTTCGATTGGCGGGGCTGCCTCGTTGCCGTCGTGCTGGTTCGCTGACCACGAGTACACGGCGAGCAGCGCGACGATCGGGACCACCGCCACCAGCGACAGCACGAGCCAAGGGCCCGGACCCCGACGCTGGTTCCGACGCCGCACCGGCGGCCGACGTTCGTTCACCGCTGATGCGCCTCGCGGAACTTCGCGTAGCGCACGAGGTGGCCGAGCGCGGTAACGGCCTGTCCGCCGCTCGGGTAGCACAGGCGACCCAATCGGCGCACCGTTGCGGGACCTGCGTTCTCGGGGTCGGCGATCGCCAGCTCGGTAGCGACCAGGATCGGCTTGCCCGTGGCGAGGCTCAGCTCGTGCGCTGCCTCGGCGAAACGTTCGTCCTGGCGCTGGTGATAGGCGACGATGCGCTCCAGACCGTGGTCGGGGTAGAAGCGTCCCTCGCTCATCATCCGCGCTTGGTTGCTCTGGATTCCGAGACCCAGATAGATCACGGCGTCGACGTCGGGGTGCTCGGCGATCAGCGCCATCACCTCGGGAATGGTGTCGCGCACTTCGCCGCCGGCGCAGTCGACCGGGTTGTTGCGGCTCCAGCGCGGGGGCAACTTCGTGTCGATCGACGCTTGCAGGTCGGCGGGCAGGTCCATGAGCACGAGGTCGGGATCGCGGGTGATCGCATCGGCGGTCACCACGCCCCAGCCGCCGGCCGTGGTGAGCACGATCGTGTTCGGCCCCTTCGGGAGCGGTTGGGTGGCAAACGTCGCTGCGGCCTCGAATGCCTCGGTCACCGTGGCGGCACGCGTGATGCCCGCCGCCCGACACTCGCCGTCGAAGATCTTGTCGTTTGCTGCGAGCGCCCCGGTGTGACTGGCCGCCGCCTGCGCTCCGCCTTCGGTGGCGCCGCCTTTCACCAGCACGAGCGGCTTGCGAGCAGCGGCACCTGCGAGGCGATCCATCAAGCCGCGTCCGTCGACGATGCCCTCGACGTACGCAAGGCCGACCGACGTTGCCGCATCGTCCGCGTACCAGTCGAGGTAGTCGGCGACGGTGACCGCCGCCGCGTTGCCTGCCGACACGGCGCGGCTGATCCCGACGCCGCTCGCCCGTGACATGTTCAGAAAGCTCGACACGAAGTTGCCACTCTGGCTGGCCACGCCGATCCCGCCTGCCGGTGGATACGGCGCGACGATCTGCGCACACAGGTTGGCGGGTGTGCTGACGACGCCCTGGCCATTCGGACCGGCGAGCAGGATGCCGAGCTCGTCGGCGAGTGCCACGAGTTCGTCTTCGGCGTGCTGGCCCGCTTCGCCGGCCTCGCCGTATCCCGCTGACGTGAGGAACGCAGCGCGGACTCCTTTTGCCGCACAGGCGCGGAGCAGATCAGGGTTGGCGCTGGCAGGCGTGCACACGAAGACCAGATCGATGACGCCGTCGGGCAGCTCTGCGATGTCGGCGACGGTCGTGATGCCGAGCACCTCTTCGCCCTTGAGGTTGGTGCCGTACACGCCGCCCGCATATCCGCTGGCGAGCAGGTTGTGGAGCGACACGAACCCGAACTTCCCGGGGTGTGTGGATGCACCGGTGACCAGCACGCCCTTCGGGTCGAACAGCGCTCGGAACTGCTCGTCGGTCGGACGTTGACGACTCTGAGCGCGCACCGATTCGCCGGGTGCGCCGAGTTCGACCAGCCCGTCGACGGCGACGACCGAGCCGTCGGGCTGCACGATCAACGGGTTGATGTCGACGCTCGCCACGTCATGGCGTTCGGAGGCAAGTCGACCGAGCCCGACGATCACGTCGACGAGTTGACGCCGATCGACTTCGGCTTCGCCACGGAACGCACCGAGGAGCTTCTGCGTTGCGAGATCGTCGATCATCTCCGATGCCGTGACGTCGTCGACCGGCGCTGGGCGGAACACGACGTCGGCAACGGCTTCGGCCAGGATTCCGCCGACGCCGAGCATGACGGTCGGTCCGAACTGGGGATCGCGGACCACGCCGGCGATCAACTCCCGATTCCCGGAGATCATCGGGGCGATGAGGACCGTCACGTCACCATCGGCAGGCGTTGCGGCGGCGAGCAGATCTGCGGCAGCCGTCTCGACGGCGCTGCGGTCGCCGAGGCGCAGCTTCACCAGGCCCCGTTCGGTCTTGTGGGCGATCGCGTCGCCGTTCAGCTTGGCAACGACGGGAAACCCGAGTTCGTCGGCGGCCGCTCCCGCCTCGACAGCGGTGGCGACGAACCGTTCCGACGCAATCGGCACGCCGTACTCGGCCAGCAGCACTTTGGAGTCGCGCTCGGAGAGCGTCGTCTGCGCGTCGGAACCGTCGGGAGTCGTCTGTGGGGTCGCCATGCAGGCTCCACGGTACCTCTGGGCGTCCGTCGCATCGCGGTCACCCGACCGCTGTCGCACCCCGCCTCCGATGAGCCAAACCGCCGCATACGGTCACTTCGCTCATCGCAACGACCGGATCACCGCCTCCGATGAGCCAAACCGCCGCATACGGTCACTTCGCTCATCGCAACGACGGTGTCGCGTGGCTCAGGCGGGGGCGGGCGACACGTTGTAGGTGAGCACGCTTCGGGCGATCAGGCGTCCGCTGGTCGCTCCGACGGCCTCGCTCTCGCAGAACACGACCGAGCGCCCTCGCTTGGTCACCCAACCTTCGGCCACGACGTCCTCGTCCTTGACCGCTCCGATGTACTGCACGTGCAGATCGACGGTCGAGAACCGATCGCTCGGCCCCAGCACCGAACCCACCGCCGGGACCAGCACTGCGTCCATCAGCGAGGCGATCGCTCCGCCGTGCACGATGCCGCCGGGCTGCAACAACTCGGCCTTGAACGGCATCCGCATCCGGCAGTAGTCGACGCGGGTCTCCTCGACGTGGAGACCCAGCAGCATCGGGTAGTAGACGGTCTCGGACCGGCCGAACTTCGCCCAGCGGGCGGCGGCTTCGTCGGAGAGGGGCTCGTACTGGTCGGCTCGGCCGGTCATCCAGCGATCATGACGGCAACAGCGCGGCGCGGAAGAACTCGATGATGTGTTCGCTGCGCCGTTCGAGCGCCGCTGGTGCGAGCGGGTCCTCGTCGAGGAGTCCTTCGAGGAACGGTGCGTCCGAGAAGTAGCTGAGCAGAGCCCCGTATCCGGTCAGCAGCAACTGCTCGGGGTTCTGGTGGCGGAACACTCCCGCATCCATTTCGCGTCCGAGGTAGTCGGCGGCCTGGTCGTACATCGGGCGCAGCACAGCGGCGAGGTCGATGCCGAGGTGTGCTCCACCGTCGATCGCCTCCCGGCGCATCAGCGTGACGTAGCTCGGGTTGTCCGCGAAGTAGCCGAATCCGGCCCGCAGGACCTGCTCGACCTTCGGCCAGCCGGTGGCGGTCGACTCGATCGCACCGACGAGACGGGCGAACCAGTCCGACAGGAGGCGCTCGAACACCTCACCGTAGAGCGCGTCCTTCGACGAAAAATGGTGCAGCAGGCTGGGACGGCGGATGCCGACCTCGGCTGCGATGTCGTTGAGTGACGTACCGCTGTAGCCAGCGTGCGCAAAGCACGAAAGCGCCGCGTCGAGGATCTGATCGCGTGTCGATCGACCCTCGACGGGCGCAACGCTCTCGAGTTCGTTCGGTTCGACAGCAACGCCCGCGTCCGACATCTTGTCGGCGAACGCTACAGCCCGATCCGGCGGCAGGGATCAGGCCGGCGGGTACACGCCCATCTGCTTGGCCTTGTCGGTCTGCCAGAAGATGTCGGCGATCTCGTCGATGTACGCCACGAGTTGCTCGCCGGCGGCGGGGTCCATCGTCTTCTTGGCCTCGCCAGCCTGGTGAATGGCCTTCCAGAACAGCTCGTGGAGCTGCGGGAACGCGGCGAAGTGGTCAGGAGCGAAGAAGTCGGCCCAGAGCACCATGAGATGGTGCTTGGTCTCCTCGGCGCGTTCCTCCTTGATCGAGATGCAGCGGGCGCGGAAGACTTCGTCGTCGGACTCGGCGTACTTCTTGGCCGTCTTGACGACCGAGAGCGCCTCGATCTTGGCCTGGGCCGGGTCGTACACCCCGCAGTACAGGTCGCAGTGGGCGTGAGCGACGGTGGCCGATGCGAACAACTTGGCGAACATGGTGAACTCCTCAGTGCTGAGTGGTGGGGTGTGCAGTGTCGACGATTCCCCGGGGGACGTCGAATCGAAACATACACTCCGCCGCGGTGATCATGCCCATGCCGCGTCGCTTCCTCGTCGAGGACCGCTCGATGGAACCGACCCTCGTGGCCGGGCAGGGCCTGGTGGCAATTCCCAGCGACCGACCACGCGTCGGCCAGCTTCGTTGCCTCGAGCACCCGCATCGGTCCGGCTTCTGGCTGGTCAAGCGCGTCTCGGCCGTTCATCGCGACGGCACGATGTCGGTGGTGTCCGACAACGCTGACGCGACCACGGCCGATTCCCGCTCGTTCGGGCCGGTCGCCGTCGACGGTTCGTACCGAGTCGTGCTGCGAATCCCCCGTCGCCTGATGTGACGTTCCTCCCCGCTTGCTGCAGTACGGTCGCGACTTCACGAACGAACGGGGGTCGATCATGGGAATCCGTCGGCTGGTGACAGGCCACGATGCAGACGGAAAGGCGGTCTTCGCCAGCGACGACACCGTCGAGCCGGTCACGGTCGATCTGCTTCCGCAGGCCGAGTTCTTCCAGCTCTGGGGAGCTGACGGGCCACTTCGATTTCCAGACAGTGGCGAGCAACCCTCGTCGCCGTCGTACTTTCCTCCGGTCGGTGGCTTTCGCTTCGGGTTGTTCAGCGTGGCGCCCGACGCTGCGACGATGCTCGACGATCTCGACTTCGACGCAGCTCTCGCCGAGTTCGGTGACAAGTTGCCAGGACTCGGCGAGTACCTCGAGCCCGATCACCCAGGGATGCACACGACGGCGACGATCGACTACGAGTTCGTCGTGTCCGGTCGATGCATCCTCGAACTCGACGACGGAGCCACTCGCGAGGTGGGACCGGGCGACACCGTCGTGCAGAACGGGACCCGACATGCATGGCGCAACCCCTTCGACGTGCCCTGCCTCATGGTCGTGGTCCTCGTGGGTGCTCACCACGACAGCGTCGACTCCCCCGCCGGCTGACGACCGCCAGCACGGCGACCGTCGGACCGTAGCCTGAGGCGTCATGCAGATCGTCTCCGCACTGTTCGTCGAGAACTTCGAGATGCGCCAGGCTCCGGGGCCCTCGACGCGAATCGACCTCACGGGTGTGATGTTCTCGCAGGCCGCGCCCGAGCCGGTGCCGGTCACCATCACCCCGCACCTGATCGGACTGATCTTCTGCCCCGAGGGTGAGAGCGGCTCGGGCGTTTTCGAAGTCGTCTTCCGCCGAGGTGTGGAAGACGACAGCGAACAGGTCGCCCGCAACGTGAGTCCGTTCACCGTCGAACCCGGAAAGTTCACGTATCGCCTCGTGCGTGGCGAACTCGAGTTCTCCGACTACGGGCAGGTCGTGGCGCACTGCCGCATCGACCACGGCCCATGGCACCTCGTGCCGTTCACGCTGCTCCCACCGGCCTGACGATTACATCGCGGGTCTGACCCCTGATGTAACGATTACAACAGGGGTCAGACCCGCGATGTAATCGGGTTGGTTCGGATCCGGAGGCGGTCGGGTACTCTCGCCGCGTGTCGTTGACCGAGGAACAGGACCAGCTCGCCGTCTCGCTCATCCGGGGGATGGCGATGGACGGCCCACTCGCCGCCAACAGCGGACACCAGGGAACGGCGATGGCGCTCGCCCCGCTCGGCCACGTGCTCTACAGCCGGGTGATGAAGCACGATCCTGCCGACCCCGCATGGGCAGACCGCGATCGCTTCGTCCTGTCGAACGGCCACGCGTCGATCCTGCAGTATTCGTTGCTGTTCCTGTCTGGCTCTGGACTCGAGCTCGACGACCTGAGGGCTTTCCGCCAGTGGGGATCCGCCACGCCCGGCCACCCGGAAGCAGGCCACACCGCGGGAGTCGAAGTCACCACGGGCCCGCTCGGCCAGGGCTTCGCCAACGCCGTCGGCATGGCGATCGCCGAGGAGAACCTCCGCGCTCGGTTCGGTGCCGAGTCGCAAGACCACTTCACGTTCGTGATCGCCGGCGACGGGTGTCTGATGGAAGGAATCAGCCACGAAGCGGCGTCGCTCGCCGGCCATCTCGGCCTCGGCAAGTTGATCTGCGTGTTCGACGACAACCTGATCACGATCGACGGTCCGACGAGCATGTCGACCGGTGATGACACGGCGATGCGCTTCCGCTCGTACGGCTGGGACGTCGTCGATCTCGGCGAGATGGCCGACGACCTCGACGGCCTCGAAGCCGCGCTCGACGCCGCGAAGCGCCAGACCGAGAAGCCGTCGCTGCTCATCCTGCGCTCGCACATCGGCGAGCCCTCCCCCGACCACGTCGACACCAACGGCGCACACGGCAACCCGTTCACCGCCGAGGACGTCACGCGCACCAAAGAGGTCATGGGGATCCCCGACGAGCCGTTCTGGGCGCCTGATGAGCTCGTCGCTGCGTACCGCAGCCATGTCGGCGAACGGGGAGCGGCGGCTCGCAGCGCCTGGGCGAACAGGAGCGCCTCCGTCACCGCCTCGCCCGAATGGCAGGCGGCCTGGGCCGGCACCGGCACCGACGGATGGGATGCCGAGCTCCCGGCCTACGACCTCGGCGAGTCGGTCGCCACTCGCAAGGCGATCCAGAAGGCGCTCGACGCCACCTACGACCGCCTTCCCGGTCTGATCTCGGGGTCCGCCGACCTGACCGGCAGCAACGGCACCGGCCTTCCGCGTACCACTGCCTTCACCGCCGACGACCGCACCGGGCGCTACGTGCACTACGGGATCCGTGAACACGCCATGGGAGCCGCCCTCGTGGGGATGGCCCAGCACGGCGGCACCTTGCCGATCAGTGGCACCTTCTTCGTGTTCTCGGACTACATGCGACCTTCGATTCGCCTGGCGGCGCTCTCGGGGGCCAAGACGTGCTTCGTGTTCACTCACGACTCCGTCGGTGTCGGCGAGGACGGCCCCACGCACCAGCCGGTCGAGCATCTCGCTGCATTGCGCGCGATCCCCGACCTGCACGTCGTGCGACCAGCAGACGGCAACGAGACGATCCAGGCGTGGGCCGACATCGTGCGTCACGATGGTCCGTCCGCCCTGATCCTCAGCCGTCAGAACATCCGGGTGGTCACCGACGGCTCTGCGGTCGCTCGCGGCGGCGGCATCGTGACCGACTGCGACGGCGACCCCGAGGTCGTCCTGGTTGCGACCGGTAGCGAGGTCGAGGTCTGTGTCGACGCCGCCGAGCGGCTCCGTGCGCAGGGTCGCCAGGTCCGCGTCGTGAGCCTGCCGAGCTGGGACCGCTTCTCCGCTCAGGACGAGAGCTTCCGCGACTCGATCCTGCCCGCCGGCGTCCCCGCGTTGTCAGTCGAGGCAGCCACCACCTTCGGCTGGGAACGCTGGTCCGACGACTCGATCGGTATCGACCGCTTCGGTGCGAGTGCGCCCGGCGAACTCGTCCTGGAGAACCTCGGCATCAACGTCGACCACGTCGTCGAGCGCGCCAGCGCGCTGCTTGCCTGAACCCACATCGAACGCAACTCACAAAGGATCCCCATGACCGGCAACCGGATCATCGCTCTCCACGACGAGCAGGGCCAGAGCGCCTGGCTCGACAACTTGAAGCGTGGCTACATCACCTCGGGTCGGCTCGTTGCGATTCGTGACAGTGGCGTGCGCGGCTTGACGTCGAACCCGTCGATCTTCCAGAAGGCAATTCAGGATTCGTCCGACTACGACGCGCAGTTCGCCGAACTCCGCTCCGCGGGCGCCTCGACGAATGATGCGTACTGGGCGATGGTGATCAGCGACATCCACAGCGCCTGCGACGTGTTCTCGAAGGTGTATGACCACTCGGCCGGCGTCGATGGCTACGTGAGCGTCGAAGTCGACCCGGGTCTGGCGCATGACGGTCCCGGAACCGAGACGGCCGCCCGTGAGCTGCACGAACGGATCGACCGGCGAAACCTGATGGTCAAGATCCCCGGCACGGAGGAGGGCCTCGCACCGATCCAGCAGATGATCGCCGAGGGGCGCTGCATCAACGTCACCTTGATCTTCAGTCTCGATCGCTACGCCCGGGTGATCGAGGCGTATCTCGCCGGACTCGAGCGGCTCGCAATGGACCCCGACAAGGACGTCTCGGCAGTGGCGAGCGTGGCGAGCTTCTTCATCAGTCGGGTCGACAGCGAAGTCGACCGACGGCTCGAATCGATCGGCTCGGACGACGCCCTCGCCCTTCGGGGCAAGGCGGCCGTCGCCCAGGCCAAGCTCGCCTACCAGTTGTTCGTCGAGGCGTTCTCCGGTCCGCGCTGGGAGGCGCTCGCCGATCGTGGCGCCATGGTGCAGCGGCCGCTGTGGGCGTCGACGTCCACCAAGAACGAGGCGTATCCCGACACGCTGTACGTCGACGAGTTGATCGGCCCTGACAGCGTGAACACGCTGCCGGAAGCGACACTCGAGGCGTTCGCCGACCACGGCACCGTCGGTCGCCGTGTCGATGCGGACGTCGACGACGCACGTCAGGTCTGGCAGGCGCTCGCCGATGTCGGCGTCGACATGGACGATGTGGCCGCCCAGCTCGAACGCGAGGGCGTCGCCAGTTTCGCCGCCGCATTCGACGAGCTGATTGCCGCCCTCGACACCAAAGCAGCCACCCTCACCTGAGCGACCACCACCCGAAATTCGGAGCCAACCTCGCGCTCAGCGCGACGCACGCTCCGAATTTCAGGGTCGTGGGGTCAGACCTCGATCCAGCGGCGGGGGTAGCCGGAGGCGCCGTTGGGTGCGACTGGGGCGGTCTCCTCGGTCTGGGGAACACCGTCGCCGTCGAACGCACGGGATTCGATCATGTGGCGCCCGGGTTCGAGGTCGAGCGTCACCATCCACTGCGCCCAGGTGTCGTTCGAGGGCACGCCGCCGAGTTCGGCCTCGGACCACGCACCGCCGTCCGAGCGCACCTCGACTCGTGAGATCCCACGATGGACGGCCCACGCCACGCCGCCGACGATCACGTCGGTCGATGCGGCCCCGCGGCGGTCGGTGTCGATCCGAGACATCGTCTTGATCGGTCCGTTCTTCGACCAGCCCCGTGGCACCCAGTAGGCGTCGTAGTCCTCCCACCGAGTCAACTCGATCTGCGTGACCCACTTCGTCGCTGACACGTAGCCGTACAGCCCCGGCACGACCATGCGGACCGGGTAACCGTGGCGGGCGGGCAACGGCTCACCGTTCATCGCGATCGCCAGCATGGCATCGCGCCCATCCATGACGACCTCGGTCGGAGTGCCGGCCGTCCAATCGTCGATCGAACGACTGACGATCTGGGTCGCGTCGGGCTGCACCCCGGCCTCCTCGAGCACGTCGCGCAGCAGCACTCCCTGCCACAGCGCGTTCCCGATCAGATCGCCACCGATCGGATTCGACACGCACGACAGCGTCACGTACCGCTCGACCTGTGGGCGAGCGAGCAGGTCGTCGAAGGTCAGCTCCATCGGGTTGTCGACCATCCCGCCGATCTTCAGCCGCCAGCTGTCCTTCGACACCTGCGGAACCACCAGCGCCGTGTCGATGCGGTAGAAGTCGGCGTTCGGGGTCACGAATGGTTGGAGGCCATCGAGCGGAAGCTGTGCGTCGGCCGGAAGCCCGGGCGCCGGCGCATCGACCGACGGCAGGCTGAGCACGCTGCGCTCGCTGTCGACTTCGAATCGCTGTTGGAGCATTCGTCCCACACCGCCGGCGATCACCGCGATCGAACCGATGCCGATCGCCCCGCCAACGAAACGTCGGCGGTCGACGCCCATCGGCTGTGCGGCGGCCTGGTCGGGGTCGACGCTGGTCGCTGATGCCACCGGGCGCGGCGCGAGATACAACAGCACAGCGATCGACACCGAGGTGCCAACGATTGTCGGAAGCAGCTTCAGCAAGGTGGGCTCTGGACGTGTGAGGACCGCCCACGCACCGATCACACCGGTGACGCAGGTCAACGCAACGGCGGCCGAGCGAGCGCCGCGCATCGCAAGGACGCCGACGCCGATCCCGATTCCGAGCAGTACGACGAGTGCTCCGACGACGAGGACGACCTTGTCGTTGGTGCCGAATGTGTCGATCGCCCAGTCCTTGAGCGGCTTGGGCACCCAGTCGATGAACACCTGACCGACGGGAACGACCGGCGACGAACTCCGCTCGAACAGGCCCACCACGAGTTCTGCCGCGGCGAGGCCTGCACCGGTTGCCACGAGGCCCAGCACAGGACCCATCCATCTGGGCCCGTACGATCGCTCATCCATGGACCCAGATGTATCTGACCCAGAGCGCTCCCGAGCCCAATCGATCGTCTCCGAGCTCGGTGTTTCCGAGAATGTTCGTCTCTCGGAAGCACTTGTTTCCGAAGCGTTGGGACTCATCACCGATCAGCCTGACACGCTCGATCTGAAGATCGCCACTGCAGCCCTCGCGGAAATGCGCGACGCCTATGCGATGTTCGCCCCATTCAAAGACCGTCGCAAGGTGTCGATCTTCGGGTCGGCCCGCACGAGCGCCGACGACCGGTTGTACGGATTGACCGTCGAGTTGGCGCGCTCGCTGGCGGCGCACGGATGGATGGCGGTCACCGGAGCGGGACCGGGAATCATGCAGGCCGGCATGGAGGGCGCAGGGCGCGAGATGTCGATCGGTGTCTCGATCCGACTGCCCTTCGAATCCGGCGCCAACTCGGTGATCGCCGGCGACGAGAAGCACGTGAGCATGAAGTACTTCTTCACCCGCAAGCTGATGTTGATCAAGGAGTCGCAGGCCTTCGTGTGCATGCCTGGCGGCTTCGGGACGCTCGACGAGATGTTCGAACTTCTGACCCTCACGCAGACCGGCAAGGGGGTGCCCGTCCCGATCGTGCTCCTCGACGCCCCTGGCGATCCGTTCTGGGAGGGAGTCGACACGTTCGTCCGTGAGCAGCTGATCGCCCACGGGCTCGTGTCGAGCAACGACGTCGATCTCTACACGATCACCAACGACGTCGACGAGGCTGCTCGCGTGATCGAGGGCTTCTACGCCAACTACGACTCGATCCGATTCGTCGGTGACAACCTGGTCGTGCGGATGCAGCAGGGTCCGAGCGACGCACAGCTGATCGAGCTCAACGAACGGTTCGGGCACCTGGCGGCGAGCGGTGCGATCGTTCGCAGCGAGCCGTTCAAGATCGAACGGCGCGACGACGACAAGCTCGACCTCGACCGGATCTCGTGTGTGTTCGCGAAACGCGGCTACAGCGACCTGGTCGCCATGATCCGAGTGCTCAACGGTTACGTCTCGTCGAGCTGACGGAGCACGGCGGCCGCCTTCTCGATCGCTCGACGCGCTTGCATCATCTTCTTGTCGTCGAGCGGACGCGTGACCTCGCCGTCGGCGACCGCCTCGCGCAGCCGATCGAAGGCGACCTCGTCGAGATCGGCGGCAATGGTTTCGAGCCGCTCGACGAACGAGGCGTACTCCCCCGTCATCGCCCGACGACCCCGAGCGCCTCGGCCACGATGTCGACGGGATGTTTCACGGGAAGATCCAGCGCGACGGCCAGGTGCATGGAACAGCCCGGGTTCGCGCTCGCCACGACCACGGCGCTCGACCTGTCGGCGGCCCGCATGATCGAGGCGACCTTGCGCTCACGGATGTCGCCGGCGAGGTCCGGCTGCAGTGCCGAGTACGCCCCGCCCGCGCCACAACACAGACCGGCATCGTCGAGTTCGACGAGGTCGGCGACGTGTGCGAGCAGCGTCCGCACCGGTTCGTGGGCTCGCTGGACGTGGCGGAGATGGCACGGATCCTGGACGATGACCCGCCCCCGCTCTGCAGTTCCGCTCGGCAGGCGTTCGATCCGTTCTGCGAGCCACTCGGAGACGTCGAACACACGGGCGCTGAAGCGCTGCGCATCGTCGGTGCCGAGCAACGCGCCGTAGTCCTTCATCGATGCGCCGCAGCCCGCCGAATTGACCAGAATGGGGGCCGTGCCGGGCATCGACGCCATCACCCGCTCGGCCAACGCTGTGGCGTCGTCATGCAACCCTGCGTGCACGTGAAGGGCTCCGCAACAGCCACCGCCCGATCCCGGAACGGCCAGCGTCGCACCGGTCAGGGCGATGAGCGCCGCCGTGTTGCGATGTGTCTCGCGTTGCCACGCATCCATCACGCATCCGGTGAACATCCACACGTCGGCGCCGGTCGTCTCGACTCGTGCCGCCCGGCGCAGCGGAAGTCGAGGAACCCCGAGACGCTTCGGCACGAGACGGAGCCGCTGTCCGACGGCGAGTGCCGTCGAACCAGCGAGGAGCAGTCGATGGCGCGGCAGGACACGGAACCCGAGTCGTTGCCACCACGGCGTGATCCGACCTTCGGCGGCGAGCGCGGTCCTGGTCTCCTCCATCAGCGCGCCGAACTGGACGCCGCTCGGGCAGGCGGTCTCACATCCTCGGCACTGCACGCACGTCTCGATGAAGTCGACGAACTCGTCATCGATCGGAAGCTCGCCCCGGTCGACGGCGCGCATCGCGTCGATGCGGCCACGCGGCGAGTACTTCTCCTCGCCGGTGACCCGGAATGTCGGGCAGTGCGGCAGGCACAACCCGCAACTCACGCACGTCGCCGCCAGCTCGGCGTCGAGCCCGAGCACCGACACGGTCAGACGTTCGGAGCTCGATGCGGCGACCATGGTCCGGCCATCGTACGTTCTCGCCACGCATGCCCGAAGGCCACACCATCCACCGCATCGCCCGTGACCACACCGCGCTGCTCGTCGGACGCTCGATCAGCGTCTCGAGTCCGCAGGGTCGGTTCACGTCCGACGCCGAGCGGGTCGACGGAGCCGTTCTCGATCGGATCGAGCCCTACGGCAAGCACCTGTTCTACCGATGGTCGACCGGAGAGGTCGGCCACGTGCACCTCGGGCTGTTCGGCAAGTTCCGGGTCCAGCGCACCGACGACTCCCCCGAGCCGATCGGTCAAGTGCGGATGCGTCTCCAGACCGAACCCGACGACCGCGGTGAATACGTCACGATCGACCTCGCCGGACCGACCGCGTGCTCGATCGATCCGCCGTCGGTCCGCCGCGAGATCCTCGCTCGCCTGGGCCCAGACCCGATCCGGCGCGGCTCGAAGCCCGATGCGATGATCGAACGGATTCAGCGGAGTTCACGTGGCATCGGCGACCTCCTGATGGACCAGTCGGTCGTCGCCGGAGTCGGCAACGTGTACCGCGCCGAAGCGCTCTTCGTGTCGGGGATGCATCCCCTGAGGCCGGGAAGGGACTGCGATCGCGTCGAGCTCGAGGCGCTCTGGGTGACGGTGCAAGGAATGCTGCGCCAAGGCGTGAAGGACAACCGCATCGTGACGGTTCGGCGAGAGGATCTCGGCATCGCACCGAACGCACGGATCAAGCGGGGCGAAGCGACCTACGCCTACAAGCGGGATCGCTGCCTGCTGTGTGGCGACGAGATTCGGGTCATCGACATCGCCAATCGCCGCTGCTACTTCTGCCCGACACATCAACCGGCGTGAACGCGTACGCTTCACCCATGACCGCCGTCGAGCGCATTCCCGAGATCGTCCAACAACTCCGCGACGGGTTCCACAGCGGCGTGGTTCGTGACATCGAGTCTCGGCGGGCACAACTCAGGTCGCTGCGCGAGATGTTCGTCGAGCAGGAGGACCGTTTGATCGACGCGTTGGTCGCCGATGTCGGCAAACCACGCATCGAGGCCTACACCACCGAGATCGCCTTCACGATCAACGAGATCGACCACACGCTCAAGCACCTCGACGCATGGAACAAGCCGACCAAGGTGAAGGTGCCGCTCACGTTCAAGCCCGGCTCCGCCACGCTGCGACCCGAACCGCTCGGCACGGTGTGCATCATCGCCCCGTGGAACTACCCGGTGCAGCTGCTGTTCGCTCCGCTCGTTCCTGCCCTCGCCGCCGGCAACACCGCCGTGCTCAAACCGTCCGAAGTCACACCGTCGGTGTCGGCGCTGATCGAAGAGCTCGTCCCCCGCTACTTCAACGCCTCGACCGTCGCGGTCGTCACCGGTGCAGTCGACGAGACCACGGCGCTCCTCGAGCAGCGCTTCGATCACATCTTCTACACCGGCAACGGCAAGGTCGGCCGCGTGGTGATGCGTGCGGCGGCGGAACATCTGACACCGGTCACCCTCGAACTCGGCGGCAAGAGCCCCGCCATCGTCGCCGCCGACGCCAACATCGAGGTGTCCGCCAAGCGCCTTGCCTGGGCCAAGTTCCTCAATGCCGGACAGACGTGTGTGGCCCCTGACTACGTACTCGTCGACGCAAGCGTCGAAGACCGGTTCGTAACCGCGCTCGCCGATGCCGTCACCACCTTCTACGGCGCCGACCCCCGACAGTCGAACGACTACGCCCGCATCGTCAACGAACGCCATCACGACCGACTGATGAAACTGCTCGAGGCCGGCGGCTACGACGCCACGGTCATCGGCGGCACAGGCGATCGAGGCAGTCGCTACATCGCCCCGACCGTGCTCGCCGGCGTGAAGCCCGACGCCGCCGTGATGGACGAGGAGATCTTCGGGCCGATCCTGCCCGTGCTCAGCGTCGGCGACGTCGACGAGGCGATCCGGTTCGTCAACGATCGCGAGAAGCCACTTGCGCTGTATGCGTTCAGCAGCGACGAGGACACGCTCGAACACGTCGTCGCCAACACGTCCGCGGGCGGCGTCACGCTCAACCACGCCATCATGCACCTGGCCGTTCCCGACCTCCCGTTCGGCGGCGTCGGCGAGAGCGGGATGGGGTCGTACCACGGCAAAGCAGGCTTCGACACATTCAGCCACGCCAAGGCCGTGCTCGACAAGCCGACCCGGCCCGACCCTGCGCTCATGTACCCGCCATACACGAACATGAAGCAGAAGATCATCCGCAAGTTCCTCTGACCCCGGTCCACTACTCCGTTTGCGTTGCACTTCCGGTGGCCCGGTCCACCGGAAACGCAACTCAAACGTGGTTGGTGACGCGCTACTGGGCGGTCCAGGGTGGTGCGTCGGGGTCGCCGCGCCAGTAGCGGAGTCGACGTTCGGCCTCGGGGCGGGCGTCTGGATCGACGATCGACGCTGCGACTCGCATCAGCGTCGCCGCAACGAGACGAAGTTCGGCGAGCGCGATCGTGGTCGGGTCGTCGCGCAGCGACCGTCCGTAGCCCTGCGCGAACTCCTCGTACTCCCCCGGCCGACCGCCCCACCGATCGGTCAGTGTCAGCATCGGACCGTGGTCCCAACCCCGCGGGGCCGAACACAGCAGGTCCCAGTCGAGCAGCACCGGCCCGTCGGCACCCATCAGCACATTGCCCGGATGTACGTCACCATGGCAGAGCACGACCTCGTCGAACTCACCCCACTCGTGGTGCCGCTCGACCGCCTCGGTCAGGCCGTGGCGGGCAGGCTCGTCGAGCGCTGGAGCGGCGCGCTCGAGCAGCGACTCGAAGTCCCACCACGGGAAGGCGGTCGGCGACGGCAGCGGCACGGACGCCGGCAGGTCGCGCGGATCGGTCTCGTGGACGCGGCGGACGAGTTTGCCGACGCCGACCCAGTCGATCGGGGCGCCCACGTCGTCGATCCGCTCCCACGCCGTGACGCTGAGCCCATCGATGATCACGACGTCGTCTCGGACCGCTCGGGGCACCGTGACCCCGTGGTCGTGCCAGAACCGAGCCAGCTCCAGCGACACGATGGCGGGAGCATTCGGCGCACTGACGCGCAACACCACGGGTCCGGCGACGAAGATCGCATTCATCCCGACGCGCAGCAGTTCGGGCGAGTCCAATTGCCAGGTGCGCGCTGCCGTGGTCGCCGCCCGAGTTGCTGCATCCGAATCGGTGACGGGGCGGTCGACGTACGCCCGCTGCGCAGTCACGACATCGCCAGCACGTCGACGCCGGGGTTGAGTCGCCCGGTCGGGTCGAATTCGTGCTTGATGCGGGCATGCAGCGCTCGTACGGCCGGCTCGATGACGGTGTCGGGGGCCGGTCGGGCGTGATGGACGACACCGATACCGATCTCGGCGACAAAGGAGCCATCATCGTCCGCTGCCAAGGACGCCAGCTCCGAGGGCGGCAACGACCACCGGTTCGGGGGAAGCAGTGGCGGACCATCGACGGCGGTCAGGCCACCAATGCCGGCCTGTGTTGCCAGGTCGTCGGCGTGCCCGTCGAGCAGCACCCATGTGGTGCGACCATTCCAGAGCACCGAGGTCGGGCGATACAGGTCTCCGAGCAACTCCCACGGATCGCGCTCGCTCGTGAACCATCGTTCGCCGACCGGCAACGGGCGTGTCCGCAGGATGACGTCGGCCAGGAACCCCAGCGTGCCGTGCGAGCCGACGAGTAGTCGGCACAGGTCGAACCCACTGACGTTCTTGACCGTCGGACCGCCTGCCTTGACCACCTCGCCGGCAGCCGACACGTAGCGTGCCTGCAACACCGTGTCACGCATCGGACCCCAGCCGAGCCGTCGCACACCGTTGCGACCCGTCGCCAGTGCACCACCGATCGTTCCTGAACTCGGGATGGCGACGCATTGTCCATGCTCGGCCAGGGCGGCATCGACCTCGTCGACCGGGGTCCCCGCCCCACAACCGATCGTCATCTCGGCAGGCTGGATCCAGTCGATGCCCGACGGGGCGCTCACGGCCCGCACCGAGGGAACCGGCCCACCGCGGGAGCCGAGACCGGTGATCGTCACCGGATCGTCGCTGCCGACCTCTTCGGCGAACGCCGCAACGGCGGCGTCGAACATCGACCCGCTCACACCCACGCACCCTCGGGCACGCTGTGGATGTCGCCGCATCCGGCCGGACTGGGCAACACCTTGTCTGGGTTCGACAGCATCTTCGGGTCGAAAGCGCGACGCAGGTCAGCCTGCGCGGCGAGATCGATCTCGGAGAACATCAACGGCATCAGGTCACGCTTCTCCAAGCCGATGCCGTGTTCGCCGCTCAGCACGCCGCCTGCTGCGACCGAGACGCGGACGATCTCGTCACCGGCTGCGTGGACCCGCTCGGTGACCCCAGGTTCGCGAGCGTCGTACACCAGCAGTGGATGCAGGTTGCCGTCGCCGGCGTGGAACACGTTGAGCACGAGCAGTTCGTGGCGGGCGGCGATCTCGTAGACCTGAGCAAGCACCTCGGGCAGCTTGTGCCTCGGGACGACCGTGTCGTGGAGGTAGTAGTTCGGCTTGATGCGTGCGATCGCGCCGAAGGCCGACTTGCGCCCCTTCCACAGCAGCGCCCGTTCGGCATCGTCGGCCGCAACGCGGATCGTGCCGACGCTCCGTCGGGCTGCCAACTCGCGGATCCGCTCGACCTGCGAGGCGACCGAACCCGGAAGTCCGACCACCTCGATCAGCAGGGCTGCGGCCTGGTCGACCGGGAGCCCGGCATGGATGAACGCCTCGACCGCCTGCAGACAGAGCTGGTCCATCATCTCCACGGCGGCCGGCACGATGCCATCGGCGATGATGTCGCTCACCAACTGGGCGCCGTCGGCGACATCGCCGAAGTCGAGCAGCATCGTGGCGACGTCAGGCGAGTTCTGCATCAACTTCACGCACACCTTGGTGGCGACCCCGAACATCCCCTCGCTACCGACGAACGCACCGCGCAGGTCGTAGCCGTCCGGTTCTGGCGCCTCGCCGCCGAGCACCGTGACGGATCCGTCCGGGAGGACGACTTCGATCGCGTGGATGTGCGCGCTGGTGACACCGTCGGCAAGGCAGTGCGGGCCGCCTGAGTTGTTGGCGACGTTGCCACCGATCGAGCAGGTCTGCTGACTACTCGGATCGGGAGCGAAGTGCACACCGAGATGCGCGATCTGGGTGGAGAGATCGAGATTCAGCACACCGGGCTCGACCCAGGCCATCCGGTTGACTGCGTCGACCGACAGGATCCGATTCATCTTCGATGTCGAGATGACGATCGAACCGGACGAGGGCACAGCTCCCCCGGCGAGCCCCGTGCCCGAACCCCGCGGCACGAACGGCACACCGAACTCGTTGGCGACCTCGATGATCGCTCGCACATCCGAGGTGGTCTCGGCAAAACACACCACGGCCGGATGCCCCGACAGGTTGGACGCATCGCGTCGATACAGGTTGACCTCGGCCGCACCATCGCGCACCTGGTCGGGTCGCAACCGCTCGCGCAGCCGGGCGACGAGCGGTGTGGTCACTGCGGCGCCTTGCGCTCCTTGCGGCGCATCACGATGACACGACCGCTCTCGACCGGCACGCCGTCGACGAAGACCTGGTCGTCCGGAGCGACGTGTTCGTCGAGCGAAGTCAAACGGCCTTCTCGGCGGGCTCGGAGTTCGTCCTCGGTGTGCTTCATCACCTGGCGCCCTTCGCGGACCGCGTCGACGACGTTGCTCGTCTTGGATCGCACGGTGTTGGCCGCCGACTTCGCGATCTGGGCCGGCGCCATCTGTGACGCGGTTTCCTTGACCTTCTTCTTCGCGTAGCCGGCCGATGCGAGCCCGGCGACGACACCGCCCGCGAACCACGTGACGCGCTTCATCATGCTCGTTTCCTCCATCGTGATGTACTCGCCGGCGGCAGCGCGCCTGATGCGCCCGGGCCCTCGATGGCCTGGACGTCGAGTGACCCGAGTGACGGCTGTTTCGGGGCCCCCCGCAAGCGTGCGATCGTCCGCGAGGTGCCACGGGCAAAGCCGGTCGCCTTGATCATCGGCGCTGAGAAGCTGGTGCGGGCCACACGTCCACCCACGGCATCGCCGATGGCTTCGGCCGACCCGAGCACACGATCGAACCGTTCGAGGTCGGCGCGGGCTTCGTCGACGGTGGCTCGGGCTTCGTCGGTGGTGGCGAGCAGCTCGCGAATCAACGGCGTGGTCTCCATCCGCAGCTGGTCGACCTCGCGGCGGACCTCGCGCAGCGTGTCGAGCACTCGCAGCAGCACCACCACCAACGCCGCGAAGCCGATCGAGCAGAGCACGGCAGCAACGACGAGAACCAATTCGCCCGCGGTCACGATGCGTCCTCCGACGAGGCCCAGCGCCGACTCATCCGGTCGCCGATCGCCGCTTCGGCGCCGTGCTCGCTCGGCTCGTACCAGTGCCGATCGACCAGCGAATCCGGAAGGTACTGCTGGGCAACGGTTCCCGACGCATGGTCGTGAGGATAGTCATAACCAGCGCCGTGCCCGATCGCCGCAGCTCCCTGATAGTGGGCGTCACGGAGATGCGCCGGCACCTCGCCGACGGCGCCGTCTCGCACGTCGGCACGCGCCGTCCAGATGGCGACGGCGCTGCGGTTGCTCTTCGGCGCCGAGGCCAGATAGATCGCCGCCTGAGCGAGGTTCAACTGAGCCTCCGGAAGACCGACGTGCTCGAGCGCGTGACCCGCTGCCACGGCGACCTGCAGCGCGCTGCTGTCGGCGAGACCGACGTCTTCGGAGGCGAAGATGATCATGCGCCGAGCGATGAATCGTGCGTCCTCGCCCGCCTCGAGCATCCGAGCCAGCCAGTAGACAGCGGCGTCGGGGTCCGATCCGCGCATCGACTTGATGAACGCGCTGACGACGTCGTAGTGGTCATCGCGTCCGTATCGCAGCGCCGTCGTGCCAAGCGCCGCCTCGACGTGTTCCAGCTCGACATTGCGGTAGCCGGCCAATGCGCACGAGACCTCGAGCGCCGTGAGTACCTGACGCCCGTCGCCACCCGCACGATCAACCAGCAACGTCACCGCGTCGGCGTCGGCCGTTGCCCCTTCCGCTTCGAGGCCACGATGCACCAGCGTCTCGATTGCCGCCCGGTCGAGCGGCTCGAGCCGGAACAGCGTCGAACGGCTCCGCAGCGGAGCATTGACCTCGAAGAACGGGTTCTCGGTGGTAGCGCCGATCAGCGTGAGCGTGCCGTCCTCGACGGCGGGCAGCAGTGCGTCCTGTTGGGACTTCGAGAATCGGTGGATCTCGTCGAGGAACAGGATCGTTCCCTGGCCCCGCTCACCGAGCCGCTGGCGCGCCCGCTCGATCGTTTCGCGAACATCCTTCACGCCGGCGTTCACCGCCGACAGCTGCTCGAATGCCCGATCGGTGCTGCCGGCCACCGCGAGAGCAAGCGTCGTCTTGCCAGTGCCTGGCGGTCCCCACAGCAGCGCCGAGGTCAGCCGGTCGGTCTCGACGAGCCGCCGCAGCGGCTTGCCGACTCCGACCAGGTGGTCTTGTCCGACGACGTCGTCGATCGTCCTCGGACGGAGGCGCGCCGCCAACGGAGCACGGGCTCGCCGCTGTTCTTCTGCTGCCACCGCAAACAGATCGTCGCTCATGAGGTCAGCACTGCCCGATAGGCGTCGCGACGAAAGCCCACGACGTGTTCGATGAGCCACTCGCGCTCGACCCAACGCCAGGCAACGAACTCGACGTCGTCCGGAATCGGAACCACGTCGTCACGCTGCGCGCGGAAGAAGAACCACCGCTGCGCCTGGCCGAGCCGTTTGCCCTCCGAGCGAACATGTTCGGGAAACTCGTAGACCATCCAGGTCGGATGCTCTCCGACCATCTCGACATCGTTCTCCCCGAGACCGGTCTCCTCGCCGAGTTCACGCCATGCGGCAGCTGTCGGCGCCTCGCCGACGTCGATTCCACCCTGAGGGAGCTGCCAGGCATCGGGAACGTCGCTGCGTTCGAAGGCGAGCACCTGGTCGTGCGAGTTGGTCACCACGGCGACGACGCCGGCCCGGAAGTTCGCGCTCGGCATCGGTTCCACCTACCGGCCGAGGCTGCGGAGACGATCACGAACATCGGCGAAGTCGTCGTCGAATTCGAGGATCGTCGAGAACCAGCGTCGCGCGCTGATCGGGTCGCCCATCCGGTCGTAGAGGTCGGCGATGACGTACCACTGGCGAAGGTGGAAGTCCCGAACGGCCTTCGGTCGCTTCGTCGCTGGTTCCATGAGAGCAAGCGCACCACGCAGGTCGTCCTGGTCGGCAAGTGCCCCCGCAGCAACCATGCGACCTTCGGCCATGATGTCGTGGCTGGGCGAGGCCTCCTTGATCTCCGCCCACACGCGATCGACCGCAGTCCAGCGGCCTTGCGCGCGTTGGCAGTCGGCGATCACCGGGAGCAATGCGGGGTCAGGGTGCAGGTCTTGCGCTGCTTCGAGCGCGCTGACGGCCTGCTTGTACAGACCCAACCGGTAGTTGGCGAGACCGAGCAGTTCGTGGGCGGCGGCAACGGACGGAGCCTCCTTGGCGATCGACGACGAGATCCGGCGTGCCTCTTGGAAGCGCTCGCGATCGAGGGCTTCGGACGCCTGTGCCAGGCGCTCGGTGAGCCGCGCTCCCCGCTGGGCGCCGAGCGCCGCAGTCAGTTCGGCAGCAACCTCTGGATCGAGTGGCTTCGGCGTCCGACGCTTCGACGGGGGTGCGTCGTCGGAGGCGGCTCGGCGAGCGGCGCTCGACGCTTCGCGGCGGACCGAGCCTTCGTCGATCCACTGCTCCGTGGTGCGCTCTTCGATCTTGCGACGCTCGACCTCGGGATCTTGCGGTGCGCGTGGGGCACGACGTTCCTTGACCGCCTTCGAACGGCGCTCGGCCTCCGTCATCGGCTTGGTCACCCGAAGACGGGGATTGCCTTTGCCCGGGCGGCCTGATCGACTGTCATCGGAGCCGCTGCGGCTCTTCGCACCGGAACGGGCACCAGAGCGGGCGCCGGGTTTGCCCGACGGACGGCTGGGCCCACTTCGACGAGCGTCATCACGGCGCGGGGGACGAGAAGACGAGCCGGAAGACATGGGTCGCCATGCTACGGCGCACCAGTGCGCAACGGCGCTGATTCGGTGCGAAAACGCGAAGAACGCACTGCCGGCAAACCCGGTCAGTGCGTTCCTCGATCGAAATCCGGCGACGTCCTACTCTCCCAGGGGATCTCTCCCCAAGTACCATCGGCGCTGACAGGCTTAACTTCCGTGTTCGGGATGGGAACGGGTGTGACCCTGTCGCTATGGTCACCGAAATCAGTTGTCAAAGAGGGGTGACCCTCAAGGACTCCAGAGCAAGCACGAGCTGTTCAAAACCAAGCCCTCGGCCGATTAGTACCGGTCAGCTGAGCGTGTTACCACGCTTACACTTCCGGCCTATCAACGTGATGGTCTCGTCACGGGCCTTACTGCGTTAACCGCATGGGAATACTCATCTTCAACCGGGTTTCCCACTTAGATGCTTTCAGCGGTTATCCCTTCCGTAGGTAGCAAATCTGCGATGCTTCTGGCGAAACAACAGACACACCAGAGCTACGTCCGTCCCGGTCCTCTCGTACTAAGGACAGCAGTTGTCAGTATTCCTTCGGCTGCGGAGGATAGGGACCGAACTGTCTCACGACGTTCTGAACCCAGCTCGCGTACCGCTTTAATGGGCGAACAGCCCAACCCTTGGGACCTGCTTCAGCCCCAGGATGCGATGAGCCGACATCGAGGTGCCAAACCTTCCCGTCGATATGGACTCTTGGGGAAGATTAGCCTGTTATCCCCGGGGTACCTTTTATCCGTTGAGCGACCACACTTCCACACGTGATGGCCGGGTCACTATGCCCTACTTTCGTACCTGCTCGACTTGTAGGTCTCGCAGTCAAGCTCCCTTGTGTCATTGCACTCGACGGCTGATTGCCAACCAGCCTGAGGGAACCTTTGGGCGCCTCCGTTACTCTTTAGGAGGCGACCGCCCCAGTCAAACTACCCGCCTGGCGCTGTCCCTGATCCGGATCACGGACCGAGGTTAGAGCTCCAAAGTACGCAGGGTGGTATTTCAACGACGACTCCACACTGGCTGGCGCCAATGCTTCCAAGTCTCCCACCTATCCTACACAACGCAATTCAAAACTCAACACCAAGTTATAGTAAAGGTCCACGGGGTCTTTCCGTCCTTCCGCAGCTAACGAGCATCTTTACTCGTACTTCAATTTCACCGGGTCTATGGTTGAGACAGTGGGGAAGTCGTTACGCCATTCGTGCAGGTCGGAACTTACCCGACAAGGAATTTCGCTACCTTAGGACCGTTATAGTTACGGCCGCCATTCACTTGGGCTTAGGTTCACAGCTTCGCTCCGAAGAGCTAACCGTTCCCCGTGACCTTCAAGCATTGGGCAGGCGTCACAGCGTATACAGCGCCTTGCGGCTTCGCACGCTGCTGTGTTTTTGGTAAACAGTCGCTACCCCCTGGTCTGTGCCACCCTCCTCAGCTCGAGCCGTAAAGGCTTTCACCAAAAAGGGTCCTCCTTCTTCCGAAGTTACGGAGGTAATTTGCCGAGTTCCTTAACCATAGTTCTCCCGCTCGCCTTGGTATTCTCTACCCGCCCACCTGTGTCGGTATGGGGTACGGGCTCTGTGCCAACTCATTGCTGGGCTTTTCTTGGCAGCATGGAATCAGTGACTTCGCGGTATGTCGCTCGGCATCACGTCTCAGTGTTACGGCTCCAACTCTCATCGGAACCCACCTACACGCTTACCCCAGGTCTACCATCGCCTGGGTTCACCTATCCTCCTGCGTCCCCCGTCAACTATCCGCCAGCTACTCGGTCGGTTCGCTACCCGAAGGTAACAGCCCCAACGTTGCGGCTCTTGGACTTGGCGCGGGCACAGAGGTACTGGAATATCAACCAGTTGTGCATCGACTACGCCTTTCGGCCTCGCCTTAGCTCCCGACTCACCCTGGGGGGATTAGCCTTCCCCAGGAACCCTTGGGCTTTCGGCGGAGGGGTTTCTCACCCCTCTCTCGTTACTCATGCCTGCATTCTCACTCGATGGCGCTCCACGACTGGTTTACACCGCCGCTTCGCTGCACCATCGACGCTCCTCTACCGCTCCGAATCGACCGAAGTCTCATCGAAGCCCATAGCTTCGGCTCAGGACTTGAGCCCCGTTACATTGTCCGCGCAGGATCACTCGACCAGTGAGCTATTACGCACTCTTTCAAGGGTGGCTGCTTCTAAGCCAACCTCCTGGCTGTCTGTGCAATCCCACATCGTTTTCCACTTAGTCCTGAATTAGGGGCCTTAGCTGATGATCTGGGCTGTTTCCCTTTCGACCAACGAAGCTCATCCCTCGTGGTCTCACTGCCGTGCTCTGGAGTACCGGCATTCGGAGTTTGATTGGGGTTGGTAAACTTGTAGGTCCCCTTACCCATTCAGTGCTCTACCTCCGGTACTGAACACACGACGCTGCACCTAAATGCATTTCGAGGAGAACCAGCTATCGCCGAGTTTGATTGGCCTTTCACCCCTATCCACAGCTCATCCCCGCCATTTTTAACTGACGTGGGTTCGGTCCTCCACGGAGTCTTACCTCCGCTTCAACCTGGCCATGGATAGATCACTCGGCTTCGGGTCTACAGCATGCGACTCTACGCCCTATTCAGACTCGCTTTCGCTTCGGCTTCCCATCACTGGTTAACCTTGCCACACACCGTAACTCGCAGGCTCATTCTTCAAAAGGCACGCCATCGCGGCCATACCCGAAGGCATGACGACGCTCTGACTGTTTGTAAACCAACGGTTTCAGGTACTATTTCACTCCCCTCCCGGGGTACTTTTCACCTTTCCCTCACGGTACTGGTTCACTATCGGTCGCCAAGGAATACTTAGACTTATGGGGTGGTCCCCACAGATTCACGCCGGCTTTCACGGTTCCGGCGTTACTTGGGATGACAGGCGGATAGTGCGTACATTTCGGATACGGGGCTGTTACCCACTCTGGCCGACCCTTTCCTGAGTCGTTCTCCTATGCAGCACTTGTAATCCGTGACACATCTGATGCTGTGTCTCCTGGTCCCACTACCCCGCACCAGCAACGCCATCAGGCTTGGCACTGGCACGGTTTGGTCTCTACCCTTTTCGCTCGCCGCTACTCAGGGTGTCGCGGTTGCTTTCCTTTCCTCGGGGTACTGAGATGTTTCAATTCCCCCGGTTCCCTCCTACTGCCCTATGTGTTCAGGCAGCGGTAACACTCCATGACGAGTGCTGGGTTTCCCCATTCGGACATCTGCGGATCGAGGCCTAGTAGACGGCTCCCCGCAGCTTTTCGCAGTCACTCACGTCCTTCATCGGTTCTTGGCGCCAAGGCATCCACCGTTGGCTCTTATTAGCTTGGAAAGAACAAGTTATCTCGTTCATTGGGCAGCCCGAGGGCTGCCCGAAAAGATGCTCGTGCTTGCTCTGCAGTTCTCAAGGAGCCACCGAACCAGCGGTGCCGGCCGCATCCTCGAGCAAACTCGAGGACAGGACCAGCTCGACGCTGGGGTGTGAGGGAACAACTCCCTCAAAACGGAAGAGAAGACGGTGACCGACGATGCACGTGTCAGAAAGAGGGACCGAATCCCTACAACCTCTGATCGTTGCGACGACAGTCCACCAGTGCACCAACAGGTGTGTCTCGCACTCGGATCGAACGAAATGTCGATCATCGAGTGGAGAAGCACTCCTTAGAAAGGAGGTGATCCAGCCGCACCTTCCGGTACGGCTACCTTGTTACGACTTCACCCCAATCACCGACCCCACCTTCGACGGCTCCCTCTCTTGCGAGTTGGGCCACCGGCTTCGGGTGTTGCCGACTTTCGTGGTGTGACGGGCGGTGTGTACAAGGCCCGGGAACGTATTCACCCTGGCGTGCTGATCCAGGATTACTAGCAACTCCGGCTTCATGGAGTCGAGTTGCAGACTCCAATCCGAACTGAGACCGGCTTTGTGGGATTCGCTCACCCTCGCGGGATCGCAGCCCTCTGTACCGGCCATTGTAGCGTGTTTGCAGCCCTGGGCATAAGGGGCATGATGACTTGACGTCATCCCCACCTTCCTCCGAGTTGACCCCGGCAGTCTCCTACGAGTCCCCACCATTACGTGCTGGCAACATAGGATAAGGGTTGCGCTCGTTGCGGGACTTAACCCAACATCTCACGACACGAGCTGACGACAGCCATGCACCACCTGTGTACCGCCCCGAAGGACACCCTATCTCTAGAGCTTTTCGGTACATGTCAAACCCAGGTAAGGTTCTTCGCGTTGCATCGAATTAAGCAACACGCTCCGCTGCTTGTGCGGGCCCCCGTCAATTCCTTTGAGTTTTAGTCTTGCGACCGTACTCCCCAGGCGGGGCACTTAATGCGTTAGCGACGGCGCGGATCTCGTTGGTTGAGACCCACACCTAGTGCCCAACGTTTACGGCATGGACTACCAGGGTATCTAATCCTGTTTGCTACCCATGCTTTCGCTCCTCAGCGTCAGTTACGGCCCAGAGCGGCGCCTTCGCCGCTGGTGTTCCTCATGATATCTGCGCATTTCACCGCTACACCATGAATTCCCCGCTCCCCTACCGTACTCTAGTCATAGCAGTATCGGGTGGCCTCTCTGGGTTGAGCCCAGAGTTTTCACACCCGACTTACCAAACCGCCTACGAGCTCTTTACGCCCAATAAATCCGGATAACGCTTGGTGCCTACGTGTCACCGCGGCTGCTGGCACGTAGTTGGCCGCACCTTCTTCTGTAGGTACCGTCATTTTCTTCCCTACTGAAAGCGGTTTACAACCCTAGGGCCTTCTTCCCGCACGCGGCGTTGCTGCATCAGGCTTTCGCCCATTGTGCAAGATTCCCCACTGCTGCCTCCCGTAGGAGTCTGGGCCGTGTCTCAGTCCCAGTGTGGCTGATCATCCTCTCAGACCAGCTACCCGTCGATGCCTTGGTGAGCCGTTACCTCTCCAACTAGCTGATAGGCCGCGAGACCCTCCCGATCCGATGAATCTTTCGTCACTCCGCCATGAAGCGGTGGGACGGCATCCGGTATTAGCAGTCGTTTCCAACTGTTATCCCAGAGATCGGGGCAGGTTTCTCACGTGTTACGCACCCGTTCGCCACTAGGTCTTCCGGAGCAAGCTCCATGGACCTCGTTCGACTTGCATGTGTTAAGCACGCCGCCAGCGTTCATCCTGAGCCAGGATCAAACTCTCCAACAAAAACGTGGCCAACTCCTCGACCCACCGAAGTGAGCGTTCAGAGCCGGCGACGATAGTCAGCGAGCGCACCATCCGAGTCGGGAAAGACTCATGTGGACGATGCGTCCTTGCTGTTCGATCGACTCGAGGTACAAAGCTCGAGCCGACCAGTTAACCGTGTTGCTGCCGTCAGGGTAGACGACAGCGAAATTGACAGACAGTTCCGTGACCATCCCGAGGGATGGGCGCGTACTGCCCGCACTGGCGTTCTGTCTTCTCTTCCGTTTTCAAGGAGCCGAAGCTCAGGCACGCACCATGAACAGTGGAGATCCTTGCGGGTCTTCGTCGTTCGGCGTTGGTGCCGAGTGGCCTTTCCGGAGGGTTGAACCGCTCCGTGAGGCGGAGTTAGAAGATAGCAGTTTCGTAACGCTTTGCAACACGCCTCACGAAAAAATTTCCAGGAGGTGGTGCGACTTCTTGCCCTTGCGCAGCAGCAGGTACTTGCCGTGAACCAGTTTCTGGTCGCTGAGCAGGGAGTTTTCGTCGAGCTGGACGCCGTTCGCATAGAACGACCGCTGTGCGATTGCCCGCCGCGCATCGCCGTTCGACGTCGCCAAACCGGCGCCGACGAACACGGCGACGGGATCGTCGAGATCGGCTGGCGAGAGCCGCGATGACGGGATCTCCGCACCGAGGGTGGTGAACGCCTCCTCCGACGCTGCTGTCGGATCGCCGGCGAACAACAAATCAGCCGCTTCTGCGGCCGCCATCGCGGCCGGTGCGCCGTGCACCAGTGCGGTCATCTCGTCAGCGAGTGCTCGCTGGCCGAATCGGAGATGCGGTGCGTCGTTGTGCTCGGCGACGATCGCCCGAAGCGCCTCGATCGGCTGCAGGGAGAACGTCAGCAGTTGCGATTCGACCTCGTCGTCGGGCGTTTGCATCCAGTGCTGGCGGAACTGGTACGGGCTGGTCTTGGCCGCGTCGAGCCACACTCGAGCGCCCGTGGTCTTGCCGAGCTTGGAGCCGTCGGACGCCAGTTGCAGCGGCCAGGAGAAGGCATGGACGTGCTGGGCTCGCTTGCGTCGGATCAGGTCGACGCCGGCGATGATGTTGCCCCACTGGTCCGAGCCGCCGATCTGAATCGTGCAGCCCAGGTTGTCGTGCAACCAGAGGTAGTCGTTGGCCTGCAGGAGCATGTAGCTGAACTCGGTGAACGAGATGCCGTGCTCGGAGTTGACGCGCAGCTTGATGCTCTCACGCGCCAGCATCTGATTGACCGTGACGTGTTTGCCGACGTCGCGGAGGAACTCGAGCACGGTGATCGGCTGCGTCCAGTCACGGTTGTCGACGAGGGCACCACCTTCATCGCCGATGTCGACGATTCGACTCAGTTGCGCCTTGATCGCCGCGACGTTGTGGTTCAAGGTGTCATCGTCGAGCAGGTTGCGCTCGTCGGAGCGTCCACTCGGATCGCCCACCATCCCGGTCGCCCCGCCCGCAAGCGCAATCGGGCGATGGCCCGCATCCTGGAAGCGCCGCAGCATGATCAAACCGATCAGATTGCCGACGTGCAGGCTGTCGGCGGTGGGGTCGCATCCGTAGTAGATCGCCACCTGCCCGCCGGCCACCGCCTCGCGAAGTGCGTCGCGGTCGGTGGAGTCGTGAATGAGGTTGCGAGCCTCGAGATCGGCGATGAGATCGGTACCAGCCATACGGGACGCAAGGGTACTGTCACGCCGTGCCCGACCCGATCGATGATTCCG
This sequence comes from Ilumatobacteraceae bacterium, assembly GCA_963828415.1. Classification (GTDB taxonomy): domain Bacteria; phylum Actinomycetota; class Acidimicrobiia; order Acidimicrobiales; family Ilumatobacteraceae; genus Sva-07. The sequence continues at coordinate 493,920 of CAWHEI010000001.1, read as the reverse complement.
TGCTCCGACGGCACTTCGAGAGCTTCGCCACCACGTCGGCGCCGCGGGCGCCGCTGTACACCGCTCTGTCCGTTGTCGTGAGCCGCGATCCGAACCTCTACCGGCTGCTCCTGCATGCGCCGCCGACCCAGCAGCTCCCCGTGTTGCTCTTCGCCTGCGTCCACGAGTTGGTCCTCGAACACCCTGATGCTGAGCTCGCACAGTGGTATCCGAACCTGACCGAGCAGCATCGGGCGCCGACCGAACGAGCGCTGCGGTCGGTGTTCACCGCCTTCGCAGCCGCGCATCGCGATCGGCTGATCACCCTGCTCGCCTCGCGTACCACCCAGACGAACGAGGTCGGGCGTTGCGGGTCGCTGCTCCCGGCGCTCGGGCTCCTGTCCAGCGAGGTCGGGCCGCTCGGTCTTCTCGATGTCGGCACCAGCGGTGGTCTGAACCTCCTCCTCGATCGCTATGAGTACCGCTACCGATCGGCCGACGGCACGATCCGTGAGGTCGGCGAGCCGTCATCGGTCTCGATCACCGTCGACACGACGGGAGACGTTCCGGTTCCTCCATCGATGCCGACGATCGCTGCCCGGTGCGGCGTCGATCAGCGACCGATCGACGTGACCGACGGCGACGAGGCGCACTGGCTCGAAGCGTGCGTCTGGCCCGATCAGGCCGACCGCTTCCATCGCCTGGTCGCAGCGATCGACATCGCCAGGACGGCTCCCCCGGAGATCCTCGCCGGCGACGCCGTCTCGTCGTTGGCTCCCGCCGTCGACCGCGTCGGCGCGACCGGGCACCCTGTGGTGACGAACTCCTGGGTGCTCAACTACCTCACGTCCGAGCAACGAATCGCCTACCTCTGCGAACTCGACGGCATCGGCACGACACGCGACCTGTCGTGGGTCTACGCCGAGGCGCCTGCACTCATCCCCGAGCTCCCCAACGGGCCCGACCCGACGGACCCTCATCGCACGGTGCTGACGATGGTCCGCTGGCGCAACGGTGATCGACTTGTCGACCATCTCGCCACCGTCCATCCTCACGGCTTCTGGATGCAGTGGCGCTGACCCGCTTCTCGTGAACAAGTACGCGACCTGAGCGCGCACTTGTTCACGAGAAGCGGAAACGCCAGGGCGTGTCGGCGCCTCTGGTGATGCCGATGCGGGGGCCGACGATCGGGTTGGCGGGCGACGGCCTGCCATCGTCGACGATGCTGATCGGAGCACCGCCGACCAGGTCAGCGCCGTTGTCGTCGCCGTCGAGGCCGAAGGCCTGGCAGAGCTTGCCGGGACCGTCGGCGAGCGGAAGGCGCCCTCGACGCCGGAGCATCTCGTCGGCGCCCTCGACCGGGTCGACCGCCCGGATCAGCACCGCCTGGCCGTCGCCGTCGGTGCCGGTGACGACGTTGGCGCACCAGTGAATGCCGTAGCTGCGGTACACGTACAAGTGGCCTGGCGGGCCGAACATCACGACGTTTCGTGGTGTCGGCCCGCGAAACGAGTGGCTGGCCGGGTCGTCGGACATGTACGCCTCGGTCTCGATGATCCGCCCGGCGACACGCACGCCCTCACGCTCGACGACGAACAGCTTGCCGAGCAGGCCGCGGGCTACCGCTGGCGCATCGCGAGCGAACCAGGTGCGATCGATCAGCGACTCAGCCGTTCCTGGTCGGCCGCCAGCATTGCCCGATACGACTCGAGCTGCAGCGGCAGTGCCTCGGGTCCAGCCGCTCCACGCGACGTTCGCATACGCACGCCGACACCGGGGCCGACGAGCGCAGCCGCGTCGGCACCGAGGCGAGGATCAGCGGCGACGAGATCCCGAAGAGATCCCTCGCCCGCCAGCGTCGCTCGGACGTGTGTCCCGACGATCGCATGCGCCTCGCGGAACGGGGTGCCCGACCTGACCAGGTACTCGGCGAGGTCGGTCGCTGCCATCGTCTCCTCGTCGGCGGCCGTCTGCATCGCCTCGGGCACGAAGGTGGCGGTTGCGATCATGCCGCTCAACGCAGCGACAGCAAGCGTGACCTGTTCGACCGAATCGAACAGCGGCTCCTTGTCCTCCTGAAGGTCGCGGTTGTAGGCCAGCGGCAAGCCCTTCAGTGTGGCCAGCAGTCCGGTGAGGTTGCCGATCAGGCGTCCGCTCTTGCCGCGGGCGAGTTCCGCGATGTCCGGATTCTTCTTCTGTGGCAGCATCGACGAGCCCGTTGCGTAGCCGTCGTCGAGCTTGGCGAAACCGAACTCACCGGATGTCCACAGCACCCATTCCTCACCGATGCGCGACAGGTGGATGCCGACGAGTGCGAGGTCGAAGACCGCCTCGGCCACGAAGTCACGATCGGAAACGGCGTCGAGGCTGTTGTCGAACACGGCGGCAAAGCCGAGGTCGGCAGCGTTGCCGACCGGGTCGATCGGCAGGGACGACCCGGCCAGCGCACCGGCGCCGAGCGGCGACACGTCGAGGCGGGTGCGAGTAGCGAGCAGGCGATCGACGTCGCGGGCCAGCGCCCATCCGTGTGCCAGGAGGTGGTGAGCGAGCAGCACCGGCTGCGCTCGTTGAAGGTGTGTGTACCCGGGCAGGTACGTGTCGCCGGCGTCGAGTGCCCGCTTGAGCAGCACCTGTTGCAGCTCGTGGATGCCGCGAGCGACGTCGAGGAGCTCACGTTTGCACCACAGACGCAGATCGGTGGCGACCTGGTCGTTGCGGCTCCGGGCGGTGTGCAGCTTTCCCCCGGCAGGACCGGCGAGTTCAGTGACCCGTCGCTCGACTGCGGTGTGGATGTCCTCGTCGCTCTCGACGAACACGAACTCGCCGGACTCCATCTCGGCCGCCACAGCGTCGAGCGCGACGAGCACGGCGTCGCGTTCGACCTCGGTGAGCAACCCGACGCGGGCGAGTCCCCGAACGTGCGCCTGCGACCCGGCGATGTCGTCGCGCCACATCGTGCGATCGAAGGGAAGGCTGACGGTGTAGGCCATGAGCGCCTCGGTGGGGCCGCCGGCGAACCGTCCGTGCCAGAGGGTCTTGGCGTCAGCGGCCGGGTCGTGGGGGTCGCCCATGTCACTCCAGCCCTGCGAGGTCGCGGAGATCCGCTGCCAGCGTGGCGCCGTCGGTCGACGACGAGACGCACATCAACGTGTCGTCACCGGCGACGGTGCCGAGCAGCCCGTCGACCCGACTGCGGTCGAGTGCCGAAGCGACGACGTGGGCGCAGCCGGGTGGCGTGCGCAGGATGACGATGTTCCCCGAGCACGACACCTCGGCAACCCACTCGCCCATCACCCGTCGGAGTTGGTCGACCGGTGCGAGACGGTCGGGAGCGAACTCCGGGATCGCATACACGGTGTTGCCACTCGGCACTCGCACCTTGATGGCGCCGATGTCGTCGAGGTCGCGTGACACCGTGGCCTGCGTGGCCTCGATGCCGTGCTCGGCAAGGAGATCGATCAGCTGCGGCTGGCTGGTGACCTCGTGATCGCCGATGATCCGACTGATCGTCGCCTGTCGTTGCACCTTGCTCACGGCGCACCGCCGATCGTGGTTCCCGGAGACCTGGGCTCGGGGGACTTCGATTGGAGCAGGAAGGCGAGGGCGCCGCGGGCGGCGTGGAGGCGATTGTGCGCCTGCGGGAACACCACCGACTGTGGACCGTCGATGACATCGGCCGCCACCTCGATCCCGCGATACGCGGGCAGGCAGTGCATGAACACCGCCGTCGGATCGGCGAGCGCCATCATGTCGGCGTCGACGGTGTAGCCCTCGAACTGTTGCATCCGCTCCTGCTTCTCGGTCTCCTGGCCCATCGACACCCACGTGTCGGTGTGGACCGCGTGCGCTCCGGCGACTGCCTCCGCCGGTCGATGTGACTGTTCGACCGATGAGGCACCCAGCAATGCGAACCTCTCGAGCTCGGACAGAGGAGCTGCGAAGCCGATCGGGCACGCAAATCTGATGTGCATGCCCAGCAGGGCCGACACCTCGGCCAGCGACCGGGCGACATTGTTGAAGTCCCCGACGTACGCGACGGTCTTGCCGGTGAGGTCGCCGAGGCACTGCTGCATCGTCAACGCATCGGCGAACGCCTGCAGCGGATGCGAGTGATCCGACAGCATGTTGACCACCGGAACATCGACGACCGCCGCCATGCGGGTGACGGTGGCATGGTCGAACACCCGGGCAGCGATCAGCGAGTGGTATCCCTCCATCACCCTCGCGACGTCCTCGACCGGCTCGCGGGTGTCGAAGCCGACCTCCTCGCCCCGGGTGTAGATCGGATGACCTCCCAACTGCGACACCGCCATCTCCATCGAGTGACGGGTGCGGTTGGACGGCTTCTCGAAGATCAGAGCGACACCGCCACCCGCCAACGGGCGGCCCAACGACTCGATCGGTGCCTCGGCGAGCGCCAGGATCTGTCGCACTTCGCTCGCTGTGAACTCGGTGACGTCGAGCAGATGGCGGGTCATGACAACGGTCCGCTCGGGTCGATCGCCGATTCCAACGATGCGGCGATCATCGCGACGGCTTCGTCGATCTCGTCGTCGGTCACGGTGATCGGCGGAACCAGCCGCAACGTCGTAGGTGTGACCGCATTGACGATCAGACCGAGCCCGAGCAGATCGCTGTAGACGGCTTTCGCGTCGATGCCCTCGGCGAGCTCGACGCCGAGCATCAGTCCGCGACCGCGCACGTCGACCACGCCTGGCACCGACCGGAGTGCGTCGGTGATCCGTTGGCCCTGGCGGAGCGCCACCGCCGGAGCATCGATGCGCTGCATCTCGTCGATGACGGCGTTGACCGCCGCAGTGGCGATCGCCGTGCCCGAATACGTGCTGCCATGGTCACCGGGCTGGAACACAGCAGCGACATCGGCACGTGCCCAGCAGGCACCCACCGGCATCCCGTTGCCCATGGCCTTGGCCAGCGTGACCACATCGGGACTGACACCGGAGTGCTCGAAACCGAACCAACGGCCGGTGCGTGCGAAGCCGGTCTGGATCTCGTCGATCATCATCAGCGCGCCCGTCTCGTCACACAGCTCACGAATGCCCTGCAGATATTCGGTGGTCGCAGGATGAACACCGCCTTCACCCTGAATCGGCTCGATCAGTACGGCAGCGACCGAGCCGTCGACCGCGTGGCGCATCGCGTCGAGGTCGCCCCATGCAACGTGGCGGAACCCATCGGGCATCGGAGCGAAGGGCTCGTGTTTGGCGGGCTGCCCCGTCGCCGCCAACGTCGCCAGCGTGCGGCCGTGGAAGCTTCCGAGCGCGCTCACGACCGTGTGTCGGCCTCGGCCGCCGTGCTTGCGGGCGAGTTTGATGGCGCACTCGTTCGATTCGGCACCCGAGTTCGTGAAGAAGATCTGCCCGCGGTGACCGGTCGCTTCGAGCAGCAGTTCGTTGATCTTCACGGCGGCCTCGGTGGCGACGGGGTTGGCGAAGAAGTTCGACACGTGCAGCAAGCGCTCGAGCTGGTCGCCGACGGCTTCGGCGACCACCGGGTTCGAATGTCCGAGCGACACGACGGCGATGCCCGCAAGGAAGTCGAGGTACCGCTTGCCGTCGGAGTCCCACAGCTCGGTACCTCGACCGCGTTCGAACATGATGGCCGGCGGCCCGAACACGGGCATGAACGGACAGTTCGCCATCGGCGCGTGGTCGAACGCATGTGACGCTGAGGTGGTCATTCAGGGGCCCCTTCCAGGGGGTCGATGCGGTGATGCATCACCATCGTGCCGATGCCGGCGTCGGTGAAGATCTCGAGCAGGAGGACATGGGCGATGCGGCCATCGAGGATGTGTGCTCGGTGCACACCGTTGCGGACCGCGTGGGTGCAGCTGTCGACCTTCGGGATCATGCCGCCGGCGATGATGCCCTCGGCCACGAGTTCGTCGAGCTCCTCGGCGGTGGCCTGGCGGATCAGGCTCGATGGGTCTGCGACGTCGCGGCGCAGGCCCTCGATGTCGGTGAGGTAGACCAGTTTCTCGGCGCCGATCGCCTCGGCGATGGCACCGGCGACGGTGTCCGCGTTGATGTTGAACGCCTGTCCGAACTCGTCGCTGCCGATCGTGGCGATCACCGGGATGAACTCGTCGTCGATCAAGCCGTGGATCACCTCGGGATTGATGGCGGTGACATCACCCACGAATCCGAGACGCTCGTTGCGTGCAGTCGCCCGGATCAGACCGGCGTCGACGCCGCTGATCCCGACCGCAAACCGTCCGTGGACGTTGATTGCGGCGACGAGCTGCGGGTTGACCTGACCCTTGAGGACCATGCGGGCGATGTCGACGGTCTCGGCGTCGGTGACCCGCAGGCCGTCGACGAACTCGGGTTCCTTGCCCAGACGTTCCATCATCTCGGAGATCTGTGGCCCACCGCCGTGCACGACGATCGGGCGCATCCCGACCAGGCGCATCAACACGATGTCCTCCGCGAACAACCTGAGCGCATCGTGGTCGGACGTGCCAGCGAGGGCGTTGCCGCCGTACTTGACGACGACCGTCTTGCCGGCGAATCGCCGGATGTACGGCAAGGCTTCGACGAGCACTGACGCTTTGAGCGATGCGGCCCCGCTGTCCCGGGTGTCGTTCTGGCTGGTCATGGTGCGAGTCCGATCATGGGAAGTCCGGCCGTCTCCGCGAGGCCGAGTGCAACGTTGGCTGCTTGCACTGCGCCGCCCGAGGCGCCCTTGGTGAGGTTGTCGATCGCGCACATCGCGATCACGGTGTTGGTGCGTTCGTCGTAGCGGGAGCTGACGTGGGCAGCGTTCGAGCCGAGCACGGACTTGGTGGCCGGAGGCGCGTCGAGCACAGCGACGAACGGCTCGTCGGCGTAGAACGACCGCAGCGCCTCGGTGACCGCAGCCTCCGAGCAGCCGGCCGTCGCGGTCGCTGCGCAGGTGGCGAGCAGGCCGCGGCTCATCGGGACGAGGTGTGGGGTGAAGATCAGCTCGGCGCCGATTTCCTGTTCCATCTCGGGTGTGTGTCGATGCGAAAGCAGCCCGTAGGGGATGGCGTTCGAGTCGATGTTGGTGAACACGTTGGTGTCGGTCGGCGCCCGCCCGGCGCCGGTGATCCCCGTGAGGGTGTTGACGACGATCCCGGTGGTCTCGACGAGACCGGCGGCAACGAGCGGTCGCAGCGCCAGCGTCGCAGCGGTGACATGGCACCCCGGGGTGGCGACGAGCTGGGCGCCCTTCAGCTCTGCTCGATGCAGTTCGGGAAGGCCGAACACGGCCTGCTCGAGCAGTGCGAGCTGCGTGTGCTCGAACCCGTAGAACGTCGGATAGGCGGCCGGATCCTTGAGCCGAAACGCTGCCGACAGGTCGACCACGCACCCGACGTTGCCCACGAGCGATGGAGCGAGCTCCATCGACGCGCCGTGTGGCAGCCCCAGGAACACCAGATCGAGACCGTCGACGGCCGTCGGGTCGAACTCGGAGAACACAAGATTCGGATACCCCACCTGGAGCGACGGGTACACGTCCGCCGCCCGGCGACCCGCCATCGAATCGCCGGTCGCAACGATCACCTCGAAGTCAGGGTGTTGGGCAGCGAGGCGAAGCAACTCGGCTCCGGTGTACCCGGACGCACCGACGATTCCCACGCGGATCATTGCATGATCATACAGGATGACGCATGGCCATCCAACTTGGTTCCGTGATCGTTGCTGGCAGACTGGACGTGATGATTCCCGGGACGCCGCCCACCAAGGGGCGCCTCCTCGTTGCCACCCCACCGCTCGAGGATGAGAACTTCGACCGTACGGTCATCTTCATGCTCGAACACCACGACGATGGAGCGATCGGCGTGGTGATCAACCGACCGAGCCACGAGGCACTGGACGAACCGCTCGACCGGTGGATCGACCTGCAGGCGGTGCCGTCGTCAGTGTTCTCCGGCGGCCCCGTCGAGGAGTCGGCCCTGATCGCATTGGCCGAGACGAAGCAGCCGATGGTCGATGATGGCGAGTACCTCTCCCCCATCGTCGGCACGATTGCATCGGCCGACCTGACGGCCGACCCGGCCCTGGTAGCGGCCGAGGTTCGTGGTGTCCGCGTGTTCCGTGGCTACGCCGGCTGGGGCCCAGGCCAACTCGAAGGCGAGATCGAGGCAGGAGCCTGGCTGGTGCTCGACTCCGAGCCGGGTGACGTGTTCTCCGACGACCCCGACGAGCTGTGGCGCACCGTGCTGCGTCGCCAGCCGGGCCGCTTGGCGTGGCTCGCCGACGCTCCCGACGACCTCAGCGCCAACTGAACCTCCTCCCGGATCCGCTGGACGCCGCCCCTGTTCGGGTGGCACGATGCCGGCCATGGTCGACCTGGATCACGCCCGCCAGCGCCTCCTCGAGGAGCGAGCCCACCTGCAACAGCAAGTCGACGGAGTCGAACACGAGCGCACCGACGATGGTCCCATCGACATGCTCGGCGGTGACGCCGCCGCCGACACGACGATCGCGACGAGCGAATTGAACCTTCGATCGGACCTGGCCCACTCGATCGCCGAGATCGACGCCGCGCTCCATCGCATCGATCTCGGTACGTACGGGATCGACGAGGTGACGGGCGAGCCGATCGACCCAGAGCGGCTCGAGGTCATCCCGGCAGCGCGCACGAACGTCAGGTGACGCTGGCCTGTTCACGTTCCGACGCCTGACCCGCGAGGACTTCCCGCTGCTCGGCACGTGGCTGGCGGCGCCGCATGTCCGCGAGTGGTGGAACCACGATCCCTCGCCCGACGCAGTCGAGGACGACTTCGGTGGCGCCGTCGACGGCGACGAGGCCGGCGAGGACTGGCTGGCCGAACTCGACGGGACGCCGGTCGGTCTGATCCAGTACTGCCGGTTCGCCGACTACCCCGACTACACCGCCGAGATCGAGCCGGTCTACCCAGTCGGTCCGGCAGCGGCCTCGATCGACTACCTGATCGGCGACGTCGAGTTGATCGGCCGCAGCGTCGGCAGCGCGATGATCCACGCCTTCGTTGCGTTCGTATGGGCACACGATCCGACCACGAACCATCTCGTCGTCCCGGTCAACTCCGCCAACGAACGTTCGTGGCGAGCGTTGCTGCGAGCCGGATTCCATCCCGTCGCCCGTGGTGAGATGGAGCCGGACAACCCGATCCACGATCGGATGCACGAGGTGTTGCGCATCGACCGTCCGGTCGTCGCGTCGTAGGTTGGCAACATGACCGCCGACTGGGTGCGACCCATCGTCCACTTCGAGATCCTCGCTCGCGATCCCGAGGTTCAGCGCAAGTTCTACGGCGAGCTGTTCAATTGGCCGTTCGGTGACGGCCCGATCATGAACGTGCCGAGCGGACTCGGCGGGCCCGAGCCAGGCCCGGCCGGCCACATGCGCCACAGCGACCGGTCCGGCTTTGCGCTCTACATCCAGGTCCGCGACATCAACGAGTCGCTGTGTCGGGTGCCCGGGTTGGGTGGAACGGTGGTGTCCGAGCCGTTCGACGTCCCTGGCGGCCCGACGATCGCGGCGATCGACGACCCGGAGGGCAATCCCCTCGTACTGGTGCAGCAGTAACCGCGCCCGCCGGTTCAGGCGACGCCATGGAAACGCTCGACGTGCACGTCGACCACGAGCGCGGCGAACCTCGTGCCGAGTTCGGAGTCGTCGAAGGCCCGCTGTGCGTCGGCCGCTGCAGCGTCACCGGCCCAGATCGTGAGGGCAAGCCATCGTCCATCGTCGTGGCGCCCCAATGTCCGCCGCACGAAGCCGGGCTGGTGATAGGCGAACTCGACCTGGACCATCTCGTCGAGCGAACGGAAGCTCGCCTCGTCGACTCCGGGCGCGAGGCGAAACGTCAGGATCTCGAACACCTCGGCGACGCTACGGTCCGGTGATGGACGAGTGGTGGATCGAACCGATGCGTCGGACATTCGGCGGCCGTTCGATCGTCCTCGCCGGCGCCATGGGATCGTCGTGGACCGACCACATCGACGTGCTGCGCTCTGTCGGCGTCAGCAGGTTGCTCGTGGTCGCCACCGAGGGTCGCGGCGCCGGGCCGCTCCCCGACGCGCCCACCGTGATCGTCGAGCCACCACTGGGGCTGTCACAGATGGAGCGCATCCACCATGCCGACCGGACCCTGCACGACCCGACGCCGGAAATGATCGCCGCGATCGAGTCGTTCGATCCGCAGGGCGACGCCATCGTGATCGGGACGTTCCTGTCGACGGTTCCTCACGTGGTTGGACGGCCGCTGGTGTCACACCGCCGACCGGAGTGGCTGGCGCTGGAGGACAAGGTCGTCGTCGATGCGTTCTGGGACCGCGCCGGGGTCGAACGACAACCGGCGATCGTCGTACCACTCGACGCAGCCGCCGGCGCGACCCGGTCGATCGATCGGGGCGACGGCACGGTGTGGGCCGCCGATGCCCGTGAGGGATTCCACGGAGGCGCCACGCAGACCTATTGGGTGACCGACGAAGCGTCCCGCAGGCGTGCGGTCGCAGGCCTGAGCGCTGTGTGCGACTCGGTTCGGGTGATGCCATTCCTGGAGGGAATTCCGTGCTCGATCCACGGCATCGTGCTGCCCGATGGCGTCGCCGTGCTTCGCCCCGTGGAGATGGTGACGTTGCGGCGCGGACGGGAGTTCGTCTACGCCGGGTGCGCCACCTATTGGGACCCAGCGCCCCCTGTGCGCGAGCAGATGCGCACCGTCGCTCGCCGAGCCGGCGATCGTCTCCGTGAAGATGTCGACTTCCGGGGAACGTTCACGGTCGACGGGGTCGTGACCTCGGACGGGTTCTGGCCGACCGAGCTCAACCCGAGGTTCGGTGCCGGCATCATGACGATCGCCAGGGGTACCGGCATCCCGATGGTGCTCGTTCACGACCTGATCGCGGGTGGCCATGACATCGGTCGCACCGCCGCCGAGTTGGAAGCCGACGTGACCGAGCACGGTGATGCCCGTCGGGGCGGCGGCACCTGGAAGGGAGGCTTCGACGTCGGGATCGAGTACCAATCGGAGCGCGTGCAGTTCGACGACGGCGTGTGGTCGTGGGCTGATCCGGGCGGTCCGGTCGCCGGACGCGTGACTACCGGCGCCGGATTCGTCCGCTGCCTCTACGACCAGGAATCCACCCCCGTCGGGCCGTCCACCGGCTCGCGAGCCGCCGCCTTCTGGGACTTCGCCGCCAACGAGTTCGGCATCGACACCGCCGACCTCGCCCCGGCCCGGTCGATTACATCCCGGGTCTGACCCCTGTTGTAAGCGAATTACATCAGGGGTCAGACCCGCGCTGTAATCAGGCGGTCAGGGCGGCGATGGCGTCGTCGGCACGGTCGACGGGCACCAACAGGTGGTCGTGGTGGTAGCCGGCGAGCACATTGCACGGAATGTCGATCGCTGCGAGCCGGGTGCTCACCGCGGCGGTCAGGCCAACGGCGTCGAGGCTCGACTGCACGGTCAGCGTGAGCCACGCGAACTGGACGGTGGTCGCCTGCCCGGCGCGTTCGGCCGCCTCGATCGGCAACACGATGGTGGTCAAGCGCCCCTCCTTGACGACTGCGTGGGCCGCCGCGATCAGCCCGGGTGTGGGAACTTCGACGGCGATGTACGCGAACACGCCCGGCCGTCGCTGTACCGCCAGTGTCGCGAGCATGAGATCGAGATCGGTTTCTCCTGGTGCAACCATGCACCTCAGCTTCGCAGCTGTGTCACACCGTCATGGCGCGGTCGTGTCGAAGCAGGTCTGTCTGCGGTGGAAGACTGAGCCTTCGCCAACCAAAGGGGGACCTGCCATGACCACCTCACCACTGCTGCCTGGACGACTGGGGACCCCAAATCTCGATCTCCGCGACGATCCTCGCGCCGACCCGAGAATGCTCGCTGCCATGGCCCCGATCGGCCTCGACGTCGCTCCGCCGGCCTCACCGGTGACGGCGGCCAGTTCGCTGGAGGAGATCCTGGAGGCGTGCATGCTCGCCGAGGCCGGGTTCCAGATGGCGTTCGGGATGGTGAACCAGCCGGCGGCGACGCCCGGCGTGTCATCGACGGTGGAGACGATCACCGGTTCCGACGACAACGACATCACGTTGTACATCCATCGACCCGACGGCGTGGACTCCGCGCTTCCCTGCATCGTTCACACGCATGGTGGTGGCATGGCGATCCTGACCGCCGCCGATCCGGGTTACCTCGCGTGGCGCGACACTCTTGCGGCGACCGGTCTGGTCGTGGTCGGCGTCGAGTTCCGCAACGCCGCCGGGACACTCGGTCCGTACCCGTTCCCCGCTGGCTTGAACGACTGTGCGAGCGCAGCGCAGTGGGTGATCGCGAATCGTGAATCGTTGGGGGTGTCCGCGGTGGTGATGTCCGGCGAGTCAGGCGGCGGCAACCTGTCGATCGCCACGGCACTCAAGGCACACCGCGAGGGTTGGATCGGCGGGATCGACGGCGTGTACGCCCAGTGTCCGTACATCTCGGGCGCGTATGCGGATCCGCCTGGCGAACTGACCTCGATGTTCGAGAACGACAAGTACTTCCTCGACGTCGAGAACATGGGAGCGATGGCCAAGGCCTACGACCCGGAGGGCGTCAACACGACGAACCCACTCGCTTGGCCGATGCATGCCGAGTCAGGTGATCTGGCAGGCCTGCCACCGCACGTGATCTCGGTCAACGAACTCGATCCGCTTCGGGACGAGGGTCTCGTCTACTTCCGGAAGTTGCTCGGCGCCGGGGTCAGTGCAGTGAGCCGGACGGTCAATGGCACGTGTCATGCCGGCGACTGCCTGTTCGCCGATGCGATGCCCGATGTGGTCGCCGCGACGATCCGCGACATCAAGGCCTTCGCCGACTCGCTCTGAGTCACATGACCCTGAGCGACGATCAGCTCCTCAGCTGTGCGCCGAGCTTGGTTGTCGCTGCTTCGACGCCGCGCCGCACGTCGGCGATGTCGGCGTCGGTGAGGTTCCGGTCGGCTGCCTGCAGTCGGACGCGGTACGCCAACGACCGGCTTCCAGCGGCGGCACGTTCACCGCGATAGACGTCGAACAGGTCGATGTCGACGAGGAGGTTGCCGGCACCCTGTCGAACAGCCTTCTCGACCTTCTCCGCAGGGATCTCATCGGGGACCACGAACGACAGGTCGAGGTCGCTCGACGGGTACCGACTCGTCGGCTTCCACTGGGTGGGCTTCGGCTCGCGGTCGAGGATCTGGTCGAGGTCGAGCTCCAGGATCGCGACTCGTTCGGTCACGTCGAACGCAGCCAGCACGTCGGGGGCGACCTCGCCGACGGCGCCGAGCGGATCCTTGCCGGCCTGCAAAGTGGCAGATCGGGTGGCATGGAGCCCCGCCGGCGCCCTCGACTGATCGATGCGCGCGCCAGCTCCGAGCGCAGCGGCGAGCTCTCGCCACACCGCCATCGCCGCCGGTGCCTCCTGGCCTGCGAGCACGACGGTCAGCGCCTCGTACTCGCCGGGAAGTTCACCGACGGCGGGCGGATAGACGTGCCCGATTTCGAACAGTGCGACCCCGCTGCGGCGATGCGATTCGTTGAAGGCGATCGAGCGGAGCAGACCCGGTCGAAGAGACGTGCGCAGCACGCTCTCCTCGGCAACGAGCGGGTTGGTGATCCGAAGCGCCTCTGCCGGCAATCCTGCCTTGGCGAGCGTGTCGGGCGCGAGGAACGGATTCGGCATCGCTTCGGAGATCCCGAGGCCGAGCAGTACGTCACGGACGAGGCGGCGCCGATGCTGACGCACGCTGAGTTCACCGTGCACCACCGACTTCGGAACGGTCTTGCCGAGACGGTCGTAGCCGTAGTGGCGTGCGACCTCCTCGATCACGTCGACCTCTTCGGTCGAATCGAGTCGCCAACTCGGCAGGACGACGTCTCTCGTGTCGCCAGCACCCGACACGGTGAAGCCGATCGGATCGAGCAATCGCGGCAGATCGTCGGCGCTCAGCTCGGTGCCGAGAATCCGGTTGACGGCGCTGATGCGCACCGGTACGGACCGGCGCTCGGCGGGAAGGGATGCACTGCGGGCGTCGACGGCGCCGGCGTGCACGACGAGGCCTGGGCAGGTCTCGCCGAGCAGTTCGACGAATCGGGCGATCGCCAGCGGCATGCCGTACGGATCGACACCGCGTTCGAATCGGGCCGAGGCCTCCGAACGCAGGTTGGTGCGAGTGACGGACTGGCCGATCCCGACGAGCGAGAACCACGCCATCTCCAAAGCGATCGTGGTCGTCGAGTCACTGATCTCGGTGTCGAGTCCGCCCATGATGCCGGCCAGCCCGATCGGCGTGTCGTTGGCGTCGCAGATGAACAGGTCGTCGTTCGTGAACGTTCGATCCTCACCGTCGAGGGTCGTGAGATGCTCGCCCTGCTCGGCCAAGCGGATCCGGAAGCCGCCACCGCCGAGCGTGTCGAGGTCATAGGCGTGGTTCGGCTGGTTGAGTTCCAGCATCACGTAGTTGCTGACGTCGACGACGTTGCTGATCGGGCGCATTCCCGCCGCGGTCAGCCGGCGCGCCATCCACTCCGCCGACGCCGTGACCTCGATGCCCGAGATCACGGTCGAGGTGAACCGGCCACAGCGATCGCCGCCGACGAGGTCGACCGCTGCTTCCCGCACGTCGCCGGAGACGATCAGCGTGGGGGTCGGGGGACGGAACTCGATGCCCAGTTTTGCGGCGAGATCCCGTGCGATGCCGACGTAGCCCCAGCAGTCAGGACGATTCCGTGTGACGTCGGCGTCGATCAGTACGTCGAGGCTCAGCCCCAGCGCTTCACCGTACGGGCGCCCGAGTGGAACATCCGACGGCAGCACCCGAATGCCCGAGTGGTCGTCACCAAGGCCGAGTTCGCTCGCGGAGCACAGCATCCCCTCGGAGTCGATCCCGAGAATGCCGCGCCGCTCGATCGTCATGCCGTTCGGCATCGTGGTGCCAAGCGTGGCGAGCGGGACGATGTCGCCCACCGCCATGTTGAACGCGCCGCACCAGACGTGGCGCTCGTGGCCGTCGCCGGCGTCGACGTAGACGCGCTGCACCTTGGCGGCGTCGGGATGCTGCTCCAGACGGAGGACTCGTGCAGTGACGACGCCGGGCACCGTCTCACCGACAGTGGTGACCGAGTCGACCTCGAGGCCGAGCGCGGTCAGCGCATCGGCGACGCGCTGTACGTCGTCGGCGTTCGTGGGGTCACCGAAGTCGCCGTACTCGTTGAGCCAGGACAGAAGGATCTTCATCAGAACTGCTCCAGGAATCGGATGTCGTCGGTGTACATCTCACGAATGTCGTCGACTCCGTGACGCTCCTTGGCCATGCGATCGATGCCGAATCCGAACGCGAACCCGCTCCATTCCTCTGGATCGAGCCCGCCTGCCCGCAGGACGTTGGGGTGGACCATGCCGCAGCCTCCCAGCTCGATCCAGCTGCCGTCAGGGCGCTGGATGTCGAACTCGGCCGACGGCTCGGTGAACGGGAAGTAGCTCGGTCGCAAACGCGACGTGAAGCCGGGCCCGAAGAACGCCTTGGTGAACGCCTCGATCGTGCCCGCCAGGTCGGCCATCGTGATGTCACGGTCGATCACCAGGCCCTCGATCTGGTGGAACACCGGCATGTGGGTCGAGTCCGGCGTGTCACGCCGGAAGACGCGGCCGGGGGCGACGATGTAGATCGGCGGCTCGCTCTCGAGCATCGTGCGGATCTGGACGGGCGAGGTGTGTGTACGCAGCACCGTGGTGCCCGGTTCTCCGCCGGGCGGAACGTGGTCGACGAACAACGTGTCCCACTCACCCCGGGCGGGATGTCCGATCGGCATGTTCAGCGCCTCGAAGTTGTGCCAGTCCGTCTCGACCTCCGGACCTTCGGCCACCTGGAAACCGAGACCGATGAACACGTCCTCGAGCCGTTCCCACGCCTGGGTGACGAGATGAGCGTGACCGCGCGTCGGCTTGCCGACGAACTCGGTGAGGTCGAGCCGTTCGGCCTCGACCCGGCCGGCGAGCGCCTCGGCTCCGAGCGCGTCCCGACGAGCATCGAGGGCATCGGTGACCGCGCTGAGCGCCTCGTTGATGGCAGCGCCGGCGGCCTTCTTCTCGTCGATCGATTCGAGCGAGCCGAGCCGGGTCTTGAGCTGAGCGAGTTCGCCCTTCTTGCCGCTGAGGCGAGGCGTCAACGACGCAATGTCGTCGAGACTCGTCGCCGTGGCGATCTCGGCGAGTGCTGCGTCGCGGGCGGCGGTGATGTCAGTGAGCACGGGGACCTTTCGTGGGCGTCAGACGAGGGCGATCAGGAGGGCTGGACCCCGGACGAACGCAGGAGACGGCACAGGAGCGAGTGGCGTTTCCCGGTTCAGCCGGGGCGTCGAAATCGCTGCAACTGTGTCTGCACGACCGCGAGGCTAGCGCTCCCCCACCCCGTCCGACGTACACGTTCTGTCAGACACCAGAGGTGCGTGGAGTGGACGCGCCCACATCAGCCGAACGGACGAGAGCGAATCAGCCTGTTGGCCCTTGTCGGCGGCGCGGCAGGTGGCGCACGATGGAGGTCGAACAGAACGAAAGGAGATCGCCATGTCGATGTCACCCCCTCCGCCTCCCCCACCACCTCCTCCCCAATCGATCCCAGGACCCGTGCCTGCCGCGAGCGCCGCGCCGTATCCCGCCCGGTTGACGATCGACTACCCCGAGCAGCTGAACCGCGTCACGACGGCGTTCCGGATCATCCTGATCATCCCGATCGCCATCGTGCTCGGCATCCTCACGAACAGCAGTACCTCGACGGTCCAGACCGCGGGCGGCGAGTGGGTCACCACGACCGGCGCCGGCATCACCTCAGCGCTGTTTCTCGTGACGCTCTTGATGATCTTGTTCCGGCAGCGGTATCCGCGGTGGTGGTTCGACTTCGGCTTGGAGCTCAGCCGCTTCAGCGCCCGGGTCGGTGCCTACTTCGCGCTCCTCACCGACACCTATCCATCGACGGTCGATGAACAGAGCGTGCACCTCGACATCGAGTATCCCGACGATGTCGAACGCGACCTCAATCGTTGGATGCCGCTCGTCAAGTGGTTCCTGGCGATCCCCCATTTCCTGATCCTGTTCTTCTTGTGGATCGTCGCGTTCTTCGCCGTCGTCGTCGCGTGGTTCGCGATCCTGTTCACCGGGCAGTACCCGAGGGGACTGTTCGACTACGTCGTCGGTGTCGGACGATGGAGCCTGCGTGTCTACGCCTACGCGTTCCTGCTCGTCACCGATCGCTATCCGCCGTTCGAGCTTCACTGAGCGCCATGGCGGTTCGACTCGATCACATGATCATCCCTGCGGCCGACGGCGAACACGCCGCCCGGTGGTTCAGCACGCTGTTCGGACTGGCGGAACCCGTCCGTTTCAGCGTCTTCTGGCAGGTGACCACCGACGACGGCGTCGATTTCGACTTCGACACCTACGGCCCCGGCTCGTCGTTCACCACCGGGCATTATGCATTCCTGGTCGACGACGACGGCTTCGACGCCATCCTCGGAC
This sequence comes from Ilumatobacteraceae bacterium, assembly GCA_963828415.1. Lineage (GTDB taxonomy): Bacteria > Actinomycetota > Acidimicrobiia > Acidimicrobiales > Ilumatobacteraceae > Sva-07. The sequence continues at coordinate 476,426 of CAWHEI010000001.1, read as the reverse complement.
GAATTCGAGCCGACGGACTCTCCCACTGGGCCGACCCCGGGCGCAACGAGAGCGGAACGATCAACCGTCATGACGGCGGCCGCGGTGTCTACTTCGCAAGTCCTGACGATCATCTCTTCGAGATCATCACCGTGCCCTACGGCAGCGGGTGACCGACCACCGTCGGTCGTCCTCGATCGGCGAGACTCGAGAGGTGCGCACCGTGTACCACTTCAGCGAGGATGCGGCGATCGAACGGTTCGAGCCGCACATCCCTCGTTCGAATCCCACCCAGCCGCCCGCGGTCTGGGCGATCGACGACGCCCACGCTCCGCTGTACTGGTTCCCGCGGGAGTGCCCTCGCGTCACCGCGTGGCCACGTGTGCCCGCCGAGGTCGCTGGGTTCCAGTCGGCGTTCCGCACCGCAGCCGTGCGGGTCCACGCCGTCGAGCTCGGCTGGATCGACAGGATCCGCGCGACTCAGCTGTTCCGGTACTCCTTCGATGCCGGGCAGTTCGATCCCTGGCCGAAGGCAAGTGGCTACTGGACGAGCGCGGACTCGGTCGTGCCCGTCGAGATGGAGCCGATGGGAGATCTGTTCGACGCTCACGTAGATGCGGCCATCGAACTGCGCGCCGCTCCGTCGCTCTGGCCGCTCCACGATGCCGTCCAGTCCGACGAATGGGATTTCAGCATCGTTCGAATGCACAACGCGGCGCCGAGACCATGAGCCCGGTGATCCGCCGCTCCGAGATGCCCGACCACGATGCAATCCGGCACGTGGTGGCCGCCGCATTCGGTTCTGACGCCGAGGCCGAACTGGTCGATCGCATACGCGCGTCGCCTGAGTACGAGCCGTCGATGGACCTCGTGGCCGAACTCGACGATCTCGGGGTCGTCGGCCATGTCATGATCAGTCGAGCCTTGCTTCGATCTCCTGCAGGGTCCGAACGATCGATCGTCATGCTCTCGCCGCTCGCTGTTGCCCCCGCCGCACAGGGCACAGGCGTTGGAGGCGACCTCGTGCGGGCGGCAACGGCGGTCGCGGACGAACGGGGCGAGCCACTCGTCGTGCTCGAAGGGAACCCGGTGTACTACTCCCGGTTCGGCTTCGTCGCCGCGTCTGATCACGGCATCACGTTGCCGTTGCCCGAGTGGGCACCCAGCGCAGCTGCCCAGGTGCTGTTGTTGTCGTCGTTCGACTCGACCGATGCCACGCTGCGCGGGACGGTGAGGTACCCGGCCGCCTTCGACAGCCTCGACTGAATCAGCCGGCGGGGGTGCCCTGATGGAAGTCGAGGAGCCACTCGCCGCGTCGACGGATCCAGAGCGATGCCCGGTGGCCCACACCGCGGGGCTCGATGCTGCGATACGTGACGAGCGCCGCGTCAGGCGCGACGGCTCGCACCTCCATGTCGCTCAGTTCCACCTCGATCGGTCCGACTTCGTTCTCGAGGATGTCGGCGCGGGTGTACCGACGACCGGACCACCCGAACTCCGTGAACGTTTCGGTCAGATGCTCGTCCATCCACGACCGGTCGCCGCGGGTGGACTCGGTCCACATCGACCGTTCGAGCTCGAACAGCGTCGTTGTCGTGGCGTCGTCGACGGTCGTGGAGTCGTCGGCCGATTCAACTGGTTCGGCCAGGCGCACTCGATTGCCGTCGGGATCGGTGAGGTCGATCTCGCGGCCCCACGGTTGATCGTCGACGGCGACGCCGAACTCGACACCCACCGCGTCGATGTCGTCGACCCAGATGTAGACGAGCCCGTGGGGGTTGGCGTCACCGACGTGCTCGGAGAGGTGGAGTTGCGCTGTTTCGCGGCGGATCCCGACGTAGGCGGGCAGGTGCGGTTCGAAGCGGTGTTCGAAGACCTGTTCGAACCCGAGTCGGCGATACCAGGCAACGGCGCGGGCAGCGTCGGCAACTCGCAGGATCGGCACCACATCGGTGGTCATGGCCTCGCTCCGACAGCGATGAAGGCATAACTCCATTCGTCCGGTGCACCGTCATCGATCAGGACGTAGATGCCATCGTCGGTCTCGAATTCGAGGGGTGGAGGGAATGTCGCTGCCCGCCAGCTTGTCGGACCTCCCTGACACGGGATGAGCATCCGGTCTCCATCGTGCATGCGACGAGTCTGGTCCATCCAGCAGGCCGACGCCACGGTTGCCAACGCTCGCACGGTGGTCATGCTCGTGCTCGTCACCCGCGGTGACCTGACGACCACCGTTGCGCTCGTCGAGGCGGTCGCCGGGTGATGACGTCGCCGATGACATCTGCTGCGGAGCACTGACGGCGCGTGGGAAGATCCGTCGTTACCGAACACCGAAGCACGTCAGGAGATGTCATGTGTCGAGTAACGAGAGCACGCAGCGCCACGGCCATCGCGGTTGCAGTCGCACTCGTGACTGCATGCGGAAGTTCCGCCGATGACACGAGCGCCCAGACGCCAGCGACGCCACCGCCGACGGCTGCGAGCACCACCGCCGCGACCACGACCACGCCGACCACGACGGCACCGGCGCCGACGACAGCGGCACCCGTGGCGAGCGCGACCTCGGCGTGCCTCCAGGGTCAATGGCTGATGGATGATCTGTCCACCACAGCGCTCCATCAGACGCTCCTGCCGGGCTTTCCCGTGGTGGTCTCGGGGTCGCAGCAGTTCACGTTCGACGGCGAGACCGTCGAGTACTACATCAACGAGGTCCTGCGGTTCTCGGTTCCCGGCGTCGACGTGAGCACCGCCTTCAACACTCGTTCGGCGGGTTCGTTCGACGTCGACAGCGAACCGTCGCTGGGTGACACGATCTCGATGGACTACCTGACGGTCGAGGGCGGCTTCGGGCCGATCGAGGGCACTGCGTTGGACAACGAGAACAACCCGCTGAGCGTGCTCGTCGAGACCCCAGGATTCGAGATGCCGGCGATCGGCGGCGGGCCGATCAGCTGCGACGGCGACGTGATGACCATCCTCGTCACCTCGGGGATCGCGAACGAACTCGCCACGTTCACCCGAATCGGTTGATCCCGCGTCAGGCGCGTTGACGGGCGGCCTCGAACACCAGCACCGTCGTGGCCATCGCCACGTTGAGCGACTCGCTTCGCCCGACGTGCGGAATCGTGACCCAACGCCGAACCGGCCCGACGGTGTCGGACCAGTCGTCGGGCAGTCCTGCGGCCTCATTGCCCATCACGAGCGCGATCCGACCGGTCAGGTCAGCCTCGGTGTACGGCTCGACGGTGCGACCGTTCGCGTCGTGGCTGGACGTGCCGATCGTCGTGAGCCCCGCAGCGACGACGTCGTCGATGGCCGCCTCGACAACGGGGACGTGGAACAGCGCGCCCGCGGAGGCGCGCACCACCTTCGGGTTGTACGGATCGACGCTGCCGGGCGTGAGGACGACCAGTTCGGCGCCGGACGCCTCGGCCGATCGCAGGATCGTCCCGAGATTGCCTGGATCGGCGATGTGATCGAGCACGACGACAAACGATGCTGCCGCAAGTAGCTCGTCCACCGGACCGTGCTCGCGCATCTTCACGATGGCGATCGGGTTCTGCGGTGTCCCCGTCGACCCCACGCGATCGAGAACACCCTCGGCCAGCTCGATCACGGGACCGGCTCCCTCCACGCCGGGCTCGACCACACCATCGGCTTCCTCGGCGACGAACTGTGCCTCACACACCCAGCCGGCCGCGACGGCCTCGGCGACGAGCACCGGTCCCTCGACAGCGAAGCGTCCTTCGTCGTGACGCGAACTGCGGCGCCCGATCAGGCGCCGCAGTTGCTGTACTCGTGGATTGTTGAACGCCAGCGCACTCATCGCACACCAGTGTGGCTGATGACGCGGTGCCTGGCACCGACGTCACCGGTTCAGTCGAGGGCGGCCTTGGCAGCCTCGACGAGCGAACCGAACGCAGCGGGGTCGGTGATTGCGAGATCCGAGAGGATCTTGCGGTCGACCTCGATGCCGGCAGCGTTCAACCCGGCGATGAACCGGCTGTAGCTCATGTCGTGCTGGCGGGTTCCAGCGTTGATGCGCTGGATCCACAGACGACGCATCTCGCCCTTGCGGGCGCGACGGTCGCGGAAGGCATAGTTGCCCGACCGCATGACCTGCTCGTTGGCGGCCCGGAACGAACGGCTCTTGTTGCCGTAGTAGCCCTTGGCCTGCTTCAAAACCTTCTTGTGGCGCTTCTTCGACGCCACACCACGCTTCACACGTGCCATGTCAGTTCCTCCTCTTTCTCAGACGTCTCAGCGCTCGGCGAGGAGGCGCTTGATCTTCTTCTCGTCGCTCGAATGAACGTCCGCATCGCGGTCGAGACGGTGCTTGCGCGATGACGTCTTGTATTCGAACTTGTGCTGGTTGTTCTGCTGCTCGTGGCGCAGCTTGCCGGTCCCGGTCTTCTTGAACCGCTTAGCTGCCGTCTTCGACGTTTTCATCTTCGGCATCGGATACTCCTTGTTCTGGTTCGCTGGCAACGACCGGTTCCGGCGTGTCGGCTGCAGCCTCTTCGGCCTGCGCCTTGCGCTCGGCCTCGATGGCCGCTTTCTTGATCGCCTCTTGGGCCTGTTTGTCCGGCGACAACGTCATCGACATGCTGCGACCCTCGAGTCGCGCTTGCGTGTCGACTTTCGCTGCCGGACCCACCGCTTCGAGCACGTCGTCGAGAATCTTCGACCCGAGCTCTGGGTGTGCCATCTCACGACCTCGGAACTGCAAGGTGATCTTGACCTTGTGGCCCTCTTCGATGAAGCGGATCACGTTGCGTGTCTTGGTGTCGAAGTCGCCCTTGCCGATCTTCGGCCGGTACTTCACTTCTTTCACCGACACGTTGGTCGACTTCTTGCGTGCTTCCTTGGCCTTCTGTCCCTCTTCGTATTTGAACTTGCCGTAATCCATGATTCGGCAAACCGGAGGGTTGGCGTTCGGGGCCACTTCGACCAAGTCGAGTTCGAGACCTCGGGCCATTCTCAGCGCATCGGGAACGGCCTTGATTCCGAGTTGATCCCCGGTGGGTCCGATGAGTCGGACTTCGCGGGACCGGATGCGGTCGTTCACGCGGTGCTGGTCGCCCCGTTGTTCTGGTCGCGGTGCTATGGCTGATCACTCCTGTGCAATGGGCCTCCCCAGTGTCTGAATAATGTTGGCGCTCGACGCGAACCGCACGCGGAGCGACCTGACACTGGTCGACTGATCCTCGTCGGATCCGTCGACCGGGGGCTGGTCTCAGCCTTGTGACCTGGGCGCACCGGTTGCATCACTGCAGATGGTGGCCAGGTGGGGGTTTCCCCCACTTCGCCTCAATTGTGCTCGGTAGGGTAGCGCACGTGAGTGACGAAACCTCTGACCACGACCTCGACCAGGTCGACGAGTTCGACGACATCGATCCGGAGACCGCCGATGCTCTTGCCGACGCCGAGCGGGCGATGTTGCAGGCACGGTCACAGGTCGCCGAGGTGCCCGCCGAGGTCATCGTCACCAACCACGTGATGGGCCTCTACGAGCTGGGTGCGATCCACCTCTCTGCGACGCCGCCCGATCTGGTCAACGCCGTACTCGCGATCGACGCGATGGCCTGTCTCGTCGAAGGTCTGGGCGATCGGCTGGGCGACGACGCGCCGACCATGCAGGACGCACTGGCCAACATTCGGCTCGCGTTCGTCTCGATCAAGAGCCAGCTGGCGGGCGAGAGCGCGGCGGCTCCGAGCGACTGAATCGCCCGATCGGCGCGTTGCGCACCCGATCGTCCACGACGGTGACACCTTCGTCGCGAAGCAGATCTCGTTGTTCGTCCGGGTGCCCGCTGACGATGCGACCAGCCGCATTGACGACCCGCCACCACGGCACCTCGACCTCGGTGGTCGCGAGGATCCGACCGACGAGCCGTGACTGCTTCGCATGGCCGGCCACGTCAGCGACGTCGCCGTAGGTCGTGACCTCGCCTTCACGCAGCGCCATGAGCACGTCGAGAATCCGGCGTTCGCGGTCGAGGCGAGGATCGGCGCTCACGGACGGATGTTTGCGGCTTCCCAACGCCCGAGTTTGCCGAGCAGATCGAAGCCGACCTCGACGCCGGTGTCGATCGTGCGGGACCCGTTGGCGATCTCGATGCAGTGGAACGGGTACTCGGTGCCATCACCGGACACGATCGTGCCGAGCCCAACCGTCTCGTCGAACTCGATGACCGTCCCCCGGCGGCCCGTCCCGCGTTCGAGTTCGGTCACGGCACGATCTTGGCGATCGGCATCTCGACCAGATCGGTCGCGCCGGCATCACGCAGTGCGGGGATGACCAAGTTGATCATCTTCTTCTCGACCACCGACTCGACGGCGTATCCGCCTCCCGCAAGCGGCGACATCGTCGGCGATTTCATCGACGGGAGCACTGCAAGGACAGCATCACGGTGGTCCTCGGTGACGTTGAGCTTGAGCAGCACCTTGCCGCGAGCATCGAGGACGCCGTTGAGCAGCGTCATGATCTGCTCCATCGCCTTGGCCTTCTCCGGATCCTTCAGCGACTCGGGGTTGGCGACGACCTCGGTGTAGCTGAGCATGATCGTGTCGATGACCTTCAGACCCGCCGCACGCAGCGCCCGGCCGGTCTCGGTGATCTCGACGACACAGTCGGCGATGTCGGGGATCTTGGCCTCGGTCGCCCCGTAGGAGAGTCGGACCTGCGCGTCGACGCCATGGTCGGCGAAGAAGCGCTTGGTCAACTCGGGGTACTCGGACTGCACGCGTACACCGCTCGGGAGGTCCTCGACCTTGGTGGCGGGGCTGTCGCCGGCCACGGCGACAACGAGCTGGATCGGGTTGCTGGTGGCCTTGGAGTACTTGAGTTCGCCCAGGCTCTCCACCACGCTGCCGGTCTCCTCGACCCAGTCACGCCCGGTGATGCCGATGTCGAAGAGACCCTCCGCGACGTACATCGGGATCTCCTGCGGCCGCAGGATGCGCACCGAGTCGATCCGGGGGTCGTCGATCGTTGCCTGATAATCGACCGTCGAGGACCGCTGCACCGGAAGGTCCGCCTGCTCGAACAGATCGAGCGTCGCCTTCTCGAGCGAACCTTTCGGGAGGACCAGTCGCAGCATGATCGCCGAGGCTACCTGCCCACCTCTCCCCCGGCCCCCGACGTTTGCGTTGCATTCTGGGTGACCCGGGTCGCCCGAAATGCAACACAAACGGGGTTCGGTCCGCGCCCCCGACGTTTGTGCTCCGTTTCCGGTGGACCGGGTCACCGAAACTGCAACGCAAACGGAGTCAGTGGGTGGTGTCGGTGTCGGCCAGCAGGCGGAGGGCGTGCGGGAGGACGTCGATCACGGCGTCGAGTTGTTCGATGCATCCCTTGGTGCTGCCGGGCGTGTTGACGATGATGGCCTGGCCTCGTATGCCCGCCGCGCCCGCGAGAGCCGCCCGAGCGGATTGCACAGCCGCATCGCCTCGGCGAGCCCTGGCGCCTCGCGCTCGATCACTGCGCTCGTGCCCTCGGGCGTCTGATCCCGCGGGGCGAAGCCCGTGCCGCCGGTCGACACGATCACGCCCGCGAAGTCATTGGCCATCTCGGTCAGGATCGCGGCGACCAGATCGGCACCATCGGCGGTGACGCGGTGGTCGACGACATCGAAGCCGTTCGCCGACAGATGTTCCACCAGCGCCCGTCCACTGAGGTCGTCGCGCGTGCCGTGCACGACGCCGTCGCTGACCGTCAGTACCTTGGCGCGGGGCTGGATGGCGTCACTCACCGATTCGCTCACGACGTCCGACGGTACCGAATCATCACCATGCCGTCGGTGTCGGCATCCTGAGGGAGCACACGCCATCCCTGCTGGAACGGCCGCCACACGCCAACATCAGGCGGGGTCTGGTCGACCTCGAAACCAGCCGGTGTCGGATGGTCGACCGACTCGGCCGCCGTGATCGTGCACACGCTGTAGACGAGCCGACCGCCGGGAGCGACGAGCGCGGCCGCGGACTCCAGGAGCCGGCCCTGGAGTTCGGCGAGATCGACGACGTCGCTCGGCTGAATCCGCCAGCGAGCATCGGCTCGACGACGAAGCGCACCGAGGCCGGAGCACGGCGCGTCCAGCAGGACCGCACCGAAAGTGGCAGGCCGGAACGGAGTGACGGCGCCGTCGGCCACCACCAGCGGCACGTCGAGGCCCAGGGTGCGGGCATTGTCGGCGACCAGTCGGGCCCTTCCCAACCGCTGGTCGTTGGCGATCACCGTCGCTCCTGCGGAGGCCATCGCGGTTGCCTTTCCACCGGGTGCCGCACACACGTCGAGCACCAGTTCCCCGTCGACCGCCTCGACGGCAGCGGCGACCCACTGGGAGGACTCGTCCTGCACGTAGCCGTCTGCCCGTTCGGTGACCGGTGGCGCCTGGTTCATCCGTTGGAGCGCGGGAACGGCGTCGTCGCCGAGTTCTGCTCGGAAGACATCGACGATCCAGTCCGGATAGCTCAGTCGAGCACCATCGGATGGCCACGCCATCTCCCCAACCGACAGGCGGGCCACCTTGCGCAGCACGGCGTTGACGAATCCGCGAGTGCGCTTCGGCGCCAGTCCCACGGTTTCGCTCACCGCCGCGTGCGGGGGAACGCCGGCGAACACCAGTTGGTAGGCACCGAGGCGCAGCACCGTGCGCGTCGCATCATCGGGAGGCGATGTGACGAATCGATCGACCACGGCGTCACATGCTCGGCGCATCCGCGTCGTTCCGTAGACCAACTCGGTGACGAATCGGCGGTCCATGTCGCTCAGACCCGACGACGCGAGCATCGGGCCGAGCACCAGGTTCGCATAGGCACCGTCGGACTCGATTCGCCGCAGCGCATCGAGCGCGACGCGCCGTGCGGTACGCGGCGCGACCTTGGCGTTGTTGGTGGCCTCGGCGCTCACAGGTTGCCGAACAGTTCGTCGGGCTTCGGTTGCGCTCCGTTGCGCCAGGCCGCGAACGACATGGGTGCTTTGCCTTCCGGTTGGACCACGACGGGCACGACCCGGTCGTCGATCAGTTGGGCTTCGTTGATCTTCAGACGCTTGCCACGAAAGGTCGTCCAGGCACCGCCGACGCGGATGAGGCGATGCACATCGGATGCCGGCATCGCCCAGTCGATCTCGAAGTCGGACGAGCTGAACTTCGCTGCGTAGGAGACATCGCCACTCTGCGGCTCCGGATCGCCGACCCACTCCCCAAGCGGATTCGACAGCGTCTCGACGAGCAGGGTCGTGCCGACCTCGACGAGCTGGACCCGCAGATCCGCCGCCGTGGTCTCAGCACCGATCGGCACCTCGCGACGGGCGTACACGCCGCCGGTGTCGAGGCCCGCTTCGAGCGCCATCACGCACACGCCGGTCACGTCGTCGCCGGCGAGCACGGCCCGCTCGACCGGAGCGGCGCCGCGCCACCGAGGCAGCAGCGAGAAGTGGAGGTTGACCATCGGAATCACGTCGAGCACGTGCGGCTTGATGATCTGCCCGAACGCGACGACGACACCCAGTTCAGCGCCGTCGTTGCGCACCGCCGACAGAACGTCGTCGACGTCGTGCGACACCGCCAGCCCGAGTTCGAGCGCCGCTGCCTTGACCGGACTCGGGGTGGTGGCGCTCCCCCGTCCACGACGCTTGTCGACCCGGGTCACCACCAGAACGATCTCGTGGCCGGCGTCGACGAGCGCCCGCAGTGGCGCGACCGCCATGTCCGGGGTTCCGAGATAGACGAGCTTCACGCGTGCGCTCAGCCCAGGCCGAGCCGACGACGGATCGGCGAGCGGGCGGCCTGACGGGTCGCTTCCTCTTCGATCCGCCGATACTCCTTGATCGCTTCCTTGCGCTGATCGCCCTCGAGCCGATCGAACATCAACACGCCATTGAGGTGGTCGATCTCGTGCTGGAACATGCGCGCTTCGAGTTCGTCGGCCTCGATCTCGATGATCTCACCGTTGAGATCGATGCCACGGACCAGCACCGTCTTCGGTCGGAGCATCTCGACGTAGAGCCCGGGAATCGACAGGCAGCCCTCGTCGTACACCCACTCGCCGTCGGACTCGACGACCTCGGGGTTGATGATGGCGAGCGGGCGCTCGTCGATGTCCCACACGACGACCTGCTTCTGCACGCCGATCTGTGGTGCCGCCGAGCGCGATGCCATTGCCGGAGTCGACCAGCGTGTCGAACATGGAGTCGATCAGTCGAATGACCTTGCCGTCGACATCGTCGACGGGCGCGGCCTGGGTCTTGAGCACCGGATCGCCGTATGTACGGATCGTGTACGACATCCGTGTCAGGCTAGAGGGAGTGTCTTCAGAGCAGTACTTCGACGACGACCCGACCGTCGCGTCGGAACCCGTGATGGTCGACGTCACCCTCCCCGACACGGCGTTCGTGATGGAGACCGATCGTGGCGTCTTCTCTCGCGGTCATCTCGACACCGCCACTTCGATGCTGTTGCGTGCCGAACTTCCGATCGCGTCCACCGGCAACCTCTTGGACCTCGGCTGCGGTGCCGGCCCGATCGCGCTCACGATGGCTCGCCGCTCCCCCGACGCCACCGTGTGGGCCGTCGATGTCAATGCCCGAGCCCGCGACCTCTGCGCCCGCAACGCCGAACGCAACGCGCTGTCGAACATCCGCGTCGTCACTCCCGCCGACGTGCCCGTGGAGCTGCGATTCGCGACGATCTGGTCCAATCCGCCGATCCGCATCGGCAAGACGGCACTCCACGAACTGCTCGAACAGTGGCTCGGGCGTCTCGACACCGATGGCAACGCATCACTCGTCGTTCAGAAACACCTGGGTGCCGATTCGTTGCAGCGATGGTTGATCGAGCTCGGCTACCGGTGCGAACGCGTCGGATCGAAGGCCGGCTACCGACTGTTCACCGTGAGAAGTGACCGGTGATTGCGCTCGATGAGATCCGTCGTGCGGCCGCCACGATCGCATCGGAGGCAACCGTCACGCCGGTACTCCGATCAGAGCGTCTGAACGCATTGGTCGGCGCAACCGTCTTCGCCAAGGACGAATCCCAGCAGCGAGCCGGCGCGTTCAAGTTCCGCGGCGCCTTCAACCGCCTCTCCGCCATCCCGGTCGAGGACCGACCCCGAGGCGTGGTGGCGGTGTCGTCGGGAAACCACGGTGCGGCGGTTGCGTGTGCCGCCCAGATCCTCGGGATCGAGGCCACCGTGCACGTTCCGCAGGACGTCGCCGAGGCAAAGCGCGCCCTGATCGAGCACTTCGGTGCCCGCATCGTCATGTTCGACCGCTCGACGCCAGACCGCGAAGCGGGAGCGCGCCAGCAGGTCGCCGACACCGGCGCCACGTTCGTCCACCCGTTCGAGGACCCGCTGGTGATGGCAGGGCAGGGAACGGCGGCCCTCGAGCTCCACGAGCAAGTCGGTGCGCTCGACGCACTCCTCGTGCCGATGTCGGGGGGCGGCTTGATGGCGGGGTGTGCATCGGCGATGCACCAACTCGACGCCGACTGCGAACTGATCGGTGTCGAGCCAACTGCAGCCGACGACACGCGTCAGTCGTTTGTGGCCGGGTATCCCGTGCGGATCGCCCAGCCGAACACGATCGCCGACGGACTCGCCGTGACAGCGCCCGGTGATGCGACCTTCGCGATCAACCACCACCTCGTCGACGACGTCGTGTGCGTCACCGACGCACAACTCGTCGAGGCGATGCGCATCGCGCAGGATCTGTGGGGCCGACGCCTCGAGCCGAGCGGCGTCGCCGGCCTCGCCGCCGTCCTGGCTGACACCGACCGATTCCGGAATCGGCGTGTCGGCATCGTGCTCTCCGGCGGCAACATCGACGACGCCCGCTTCGACCTCCTCACCCACCTCCCCACCCGCGCCGAATAGCCGTTTGCGTTGCAGTTCGGGCGACCCGCCCCACCCGAACCGCAACGCAAACGTGGGTGACACCGGGGTCGGAGGGTGTCAGAGCCCCCAGGTGATCGGGTGCAGGGCGTCGGGCTGATAGGAGCAGAATGTTCCAGTGTGCACGTGCTGCTGGAGGTGCGCCGCGACCGCCGGTGAGACCTCGGCGAGCCGCGCGAGTGCATACCTGATCGATCGAGTCACGCTTACCCGCGCCCGTTCGCCATCGTCGAGCACCGTGCGATCACGGCCCCTGAGCCCGAGGGCGCGACGCAGCTCCGCGACGAGGTACTCACGGTCTCGGCGGGCGAGCTCGGCACGTCCGAGGTCGTTCGCTGCCTCCGCATCAGCGATGTCGTCGTCGATGTCGACCAGACGACGCCGGTAGGCCTCCTTCGCCACCTCGTCGAGCACCACGATGCCGACATTGCTCCGCTCGGCCCCGGCTGTCCCGTCCTCGAGGCGAACCAGCTCGACCGCGTGGAACTCTCGGCCGGGATCGCCGAGCAGCCGTGCGACGTGCTTCAAACCCTTGAGGTCGCGCAGGACGACCTGTGAGTCGGCCCATCCGATCGTCCGCATCTCTCCGTCGCTGCGGAACACCGCACTCGACGTCGGGGCCGACGCCACGACCGAGACTGCCGGTCGCACGCCGATCAGGCCGTCGACGCGCTCTGCCCACACGTCGGCGCCGAAGGATGCGAGGGCATCCCTCGCCGCGCTCCGCTCGAGGTCAGCGCGCTCGATGTCGCCCTGCAGCTGATGGCCGTCGGCGGCGACCAACCTGGCCATCGCTGCCTCGAACGGCGCGCCCAGGAGATCGAGTTCGGCCACGGCGGCCCGAGCCGCAGCGACGGCGCCGGCTGGATCCGATTCGCCCACACAGAGGCGTGCCTGCGCGAGCAACGACATCGCTCGAAGCATGCTCGACGGATACCGCTCGACAATCGAGCCGAGTTCGGCGGCGACTCGATGCAGCGTGTCGAGATCTCCTCGTTCGGCGGCGATCTCGGCCTGGGCATCGAGCAACGGCGCGAGCCGCAACGGTCCGTGCGGCGGGCGTTCCTTCGACGGAATGTCGACAGGGTGACGGATGGCGTCGTCGATCATCGTCGCCGCGAGGTCCGCCTCACCGCGGGCGAGATGCACGAGCGCCAATCCGGGCTGTGGCGACCAGGCATGGTCGAGCGCCTCCTGATACGCCGCCTCAGCACCGTCGAAGTCACCAGCGCGAAGGCGGATGTTGCCCAACTCGACCAGTGGCCAGCCGTACTCGCGGCGCATCCAGGGACGCAGTTCGTCACACGCAGCAAGCGCCTCGGCCTCGGCAACGTCGCAGGTACCGCTCATCCGCAGCACCTCGGCGCGGTGCACTCGGCAGCGCCCGTTGATGCCACCGAACGCCGCCCCGTGGCGCCATCGCTCCATCACGTCGGTCCACTGAGCGGCAACGTCCGGCATCAGGAGTCCTTGCGCAGCGCAGATGATCTCGCAGTACATCATCCCAGTCGTCAACGGATCGACGGCGCCGGACATCAAGACAGCGCCGACCTCGTCGAGCAACCCGAGACCCAGGTCGACGTCGCCGTCGAAGATCGTCACCCGCGCAATGCACGTACGCCCGATCACGACCGCCGGCCGGACGTCGAAACGTTCCCCGAACTCGACCGCAGCGGTGGCATACCGCCGCGCTTCGTCCATCGATCCGCACATGAAGCGTTCGTACGCATGCACCATGGCGACGATCGCTCGCACCGGATGATCGCCGGTTCCGTCCAGGTGGCGCTCGGCGATTCTCAGCCATCCACGTACCGGGGCCATCAGGCCGGTGTCCATCATCAGGTACAGCGCGATCATGGCCGCAGCCCGTCCAGCTTCCACACCAGCGCCCTGTCGGACGAGAAGCGAATGGAGGTCTTCCCACGCTTCGATACACGCTTCGAAGCTCCCGGCCCCATACGACGCCTCGGCGAGCGCTTCGAGACACTCCGCCGAGTCGCGTGCGCCGTCGACGTCCAGCGCCTCGATCGCCTGACCCCATGCGGCCATTCGAATCGCCGTGCGAGCCGACTCGGCTCGCTGCGCGAGTTCGTCGGTCGCCATGTCGCATTGTGACACCGATTGTCACGCCTCTCACGTATCCGGGCCATCGGGGCCCGGATGTCCGATCAAACAGGAGAGCCACCATGCACATCACCAAGAACGACGTTCCGGTCAAGATCGACGCACCCGGAGCCATCGCTCGCCAACAGACGGATTTCGGCGCAGCCTTCGGCGTGATGGGCGCCGAGTTCTTCACCATGGCCAAGGGCGCCGACCTCGCCCCGCTCCTCGAAGGGCTCCACGGCGACATGTGTCAATCGGCCCATTGGGGATACGTGATCGACGGCGCGGTGACCGTCACCTACAGCGACGACACCACCGAGGTGTGTGCAACCGGTGATCTGTTCCACTGGCCGGCTGGGCACAGCGTGCGCGTCGACGAGGACGCGAACCTGATCCTGTTCAGCCCCCAGTCGGAGCACACGCCGGTCCTCGAACATCTGAAGGCCAAGATGGGCGTCTGATCCCCGCCCGTCCGGTCCGACGCTGAGGCCGACACGACGAGGGCCAACCCTCCGGTACGGTTCGACGATGCGTTGGATCTCCGTGCTGGTCTTGTCGATGACGGCCCTGGTGGCCGCCGGAGCACCACAGGTGGACGCCGCTCCGGCGAGCGGGTTCACCGACGGGTTCGTCGCCTCGGTCGACTCCCCGACAGCAGTCGAGGCGCTCCCCGGTGGGCGCGTCGTCGTGCTCGAACAGAATTCGGGTCGGATCCGGGTGATCGATTCAGCGTCCGGGCAGCTGCTGCCAACCCCGGCTGCGCAACTGGCTGTGTGCGGCGGGGGTGAGCGCGGGCTGCTCGGGTTCACGCACGATCCGACGTTCGCGACATCGGGTCGGGTCTACGTCTTCTACACGCGGTCCGCGCCGGGCGCGCCCGGCGGCTGCGTCAACCGTGTCAGCGCGTTCGTCATGTCCGGGAACCAGATCGACGTGGCGACCGAGCAGGTGCTGATCGACAACATCTCCTCGGTCAACGGCAATCACAACGGAGGCGACCTCGACATCGGTGACGACGGCCATCTGTACGTCTCGACCGGCGACGCCGGAACGGACCCCCGCGGCAACTCCGGCTCGGGTGGGGCCAACGATGCAGCACAGGATCTCAGCCTGCTCAATGGCAAGATCCTTCGCCTCGACCGCTTCACCGGAGCACCGGCGCCCGGCAATCCGCTCACGGCGTCCGGTGCAGTCGTGTGCGCAAGCCGCGGCAACACCTCCGCCACCCCCACCACCGCCTGTCAGGAGCTGTATGCCTGGGGGCTGCGGAATCCCTACCGCTTCGCGTTCGACCCGAACAGCAACCGCTTCTTCATCAACGATGTCGGCCAGAGCGCACGCGAGGAGATCAACGAGGGACTCGCTGGCGCGAACTATGGATGGAATTCCCGTGAGGGCCAGTGCCCCAGGGGCCAGAACCCGCCCTGCGCCGGTCCGCCGAGCGGTGTGACCGACCCGATCGCGGACTACCCGCGTTCGATCGGCACGTTCATCACCGCCGGCGCCTTCGTGCCGAACGGAACGTGGCCGGGCTCGTTGTCAGGCGGCTATGTCTTTGCCGACGGAGGCCGAGGGAACGTGTGGCTGCGCACCGCCGACGGCGCGATCGACTACGCGTCGCCCATCCTGTCCGGCGCATTCGGCCTCGCTGACATGGCCTTCGCGACCGAGCCGACCGGCACCTTCCTCTACTACACGCTCAACGGATCGTCGGCTGTTCGCAAGTTGGGTGTCGTCGCCGCTGCGGTTCCCCAGACGCTGCAGGTCCAGGTGACCGGTGTCGCTGGGGTGCCGGGCACGGCCGACGCGGTGGTGCTCAACATGACCGCTGTCAACGCACGAACCGCAGGATTCGCAACGGTCTACCCGTGCGGAGAACCACGCCCGAACGCCTCGAACCTCAACTTCGCCGCCGGCCAGACCATCGCGAACCTCGTGATCGCCAAACCCGGAGCCACCGGAAAGGTCTGCGTCTACAGCGACACCACCATCGATGTCCTCGCCGACGTCGCCGGCTACTTCCCCGCAGGATCAGACTTCACACCCATCGCCAACCCCACCCGCATCCTCGACACCCGCAACGGCATCGGGGCGCCACTCGCTGCTCTCGGCGCGAACCAGACGCTCGAACTGGGAACCACCGGTGTCGCTGGGGTGCCGGGCACGGCCGACGCGGTGGTGCTCAACATGACCGCTGTCAACGCACGAACCGCAGGATTCGCAACGGTCTACCCGTGCGGAGAACCACGCCCGAACGCCTCGAACCTCAACTTCGCCGCCGGCCAGACCATCGCGAACCTCGTGATCGCCAAACCCGGAGCCACCGGAAAGGTCTGCGTCTACAGCGACACCACCATCGATGTCCTCGCCGACGTCGCCGGCTACTTCCCCGCCGGATCAGACTTCACACCCATCGCCAACCCCACCCGCATCCTCGACACCCGCAACGGCATCGGGGCGCCACTCGCTGCTCTCGGCGCGAACCAGACGCTCGAACTGGGAACCACCGGTGTCGCTGGGGTGCCGGGCACGGCCGACGCGGTGGTGCTCAACATGACCGCTGTCAACGCACGAACCGCAGGATTCGCAACGGTCTACCCGTGCGGAGAACCACGCCCGAACGCCTCGAACCTCAACTTCGCCGCCGGCCAGACCATCGCGAACCTCGTGATCGCCAAACCCGGAGCCACCGGAAAGGTCTGCGTCTACAGCGACACCACCATCGATGTCCTCGCCGACGTCGCCGGCTACTTCCCCGCCGGATCAGACTTCACACCCATCGCCAACCCCACCCGCATCCTCGACACCCGCAACGGCATCGGGGTCTGAACCAGACCCGACGCCGATCCCAAGCGGCCTGGGGTCAGATACGGGCGGGGTCGACCTCGACGCGGATGCGTGACCCGGTGGGGCGTTCGGCGGCGTTGAGCGCGAGCCCGAGGGTCGTCCAGTCGGCTGCACGCACGAGGAATCGGTCGGTGCCGTCGCCGCCGACCTCGACGTCGGCGGGGAGTTGAACCACGAGCTCGGAGGCACCCGACCCGGACACCACGCCGAGTGCACCGAACGGGGGGAATCCGAGGAGTTCGCGGCGCACTCGTTCGCCCGCAAGCATCGCCGACGGGTCACCTGTTCGGGCGGCGGCGATCACCTCGTGGTCGGGCGTGAACGTCTGGATCAACACCTCGGGAGCGATTCGGCTGGCCCGCACGATCAACGCCATCGCATGTTCGCTCGCACGGAACCGAGGGGCCAGCATCTCGGAGTCGAATTCGAGAAACGCGACAACATCCGCAGATCGGATGCGGTGCAACACGGCCTCGGTGCCCACGTACACGCCAGCACGCGATGGTGGGTCGACGTCGGCCCCCGTGACCGAGACCACCGGGCGCGCCGCTGCTGCTTCCAACTCCTCGCGCAGCCGGGTGACGCCTGGACGAAGGTTGGCGAACCGGCTGGCGCCGCACGACTGGCACACGGCCGGGCGCGTCGTGCTGCAGCGTCGACACGACAGCCGACCGTCGTCGTCGAGGCCAACGGCGGCATCACAGGTCTCGCACCGGATCAATGATCGACACGATCGGCAGGCGAGCACGCGTGCTCGACCGGTGATGTTGCTCACACACACCACCGTGAGGTCGGGGTTCCGGATCCGTTCGATCAGCTCCGACGTGACGAGCGAACGCTTCCACGGGTCCTCATCGGTGCGTCCGACCACCGTGACGGTCGACCAACCGACACGTTCGCGTGCCGGCGGCGGGTGCACGACCCCGCGGCCCGCGTACTCGACCACGGCGACCAGCGTCGGAGCGGGCGACACCAGCACGAACGGCACGCCTGCCCGTCTGCACCGCTCCGCCACGACATCGCGGGCGTGCCACGTCGGCGTCCGCTCCTCCTGGTGTGCTTCGTCGTGCTCGTCGAGCAGGACCGCCGCGGCGAGATCGCGACACGGCGCCCATGCAGCCGTACGCGTGCCGATCACCACATCGACGCCACCGGCAGCCGCCGCCCAGTCGTCGGGAACGATGGCCACCGTCAACCCTGCTCGACGCAGACGGGCGGCGAGCAACGTCACGACATCACGTTCGGGTGCGACCACGAGCGTCGGACCACAGGCGACGGCGGCGAGCAGGGTCGGCATCACGTCGACGCGAGGGGCGAGTCGCAGCACTCCCCCGCCTGCAGCGAGCAGGCTGGTCGTTGCCGGCGAGACGGGCGCAGGCTTCATACCGGTGCGGCGATCTGCCGGAAGGCCGACCACCGATCGACCAGGCGACGCGGCGACCAGGAACGGCCGGAGACGGCGCGCCGCCCACCTCACCGAGGCCCAGGCGGCCAACTCGAAGAGCTCGGGGGCGGGACCGTGGCCGGTCACTTTCGCGATCGGCTTCAACGACTCGATCGAGCGCCCGTCGATCGACTGGTTCGAGATCGCCGAGACCCAGCCACCGATCCGGCGGCCGTGCAGTTCGACCCGCACGATCGTGCCTACGCGGACGTGCGCGGACAGATCGGGCGGGATCGAGTAGTCGAACTGTTTGTCGAGACCGGTGACGTCCGGTACGACGGTGGCGACCGCCGACGCGTTGGCGACGTCGGTCACCGCACCTGACCCAGGACCGGACTCAGGCGCCGACGGCGCTCTTGAAATCGGCCAGGCGGCTCAGCTCTTCCCACGGGAAGCCTTCGCGGCCGAAGTGGCCGTACGCGGCCGACCGCTTGTAGATCGGACGCTTGAGGTCGAGGTCACGCACGATGGCTCCGGGACGGAGGTCGAACACCGACCGCACTGCCGCTTCGATGACAGCAGGATCGACGTGCGACGTGCCGAACGTCTCGACGAGGATGCTCATCGGCTGAGCCATGCCGATGGCGTATGCCAGCTGTACTTCGCAGCGATCGGCCGCGCCGGAGGCCACGACGTGCTTGGCCACCCAGCGACCCGCGTAGGCGGCCGAACGGTCGACCTTGCTCGGGTCCTTGCCGGAGAACGCACCGCCACCGTGACGACCCATGCCGCCGTAGGTGTCGACGATGATCTTGCGGCCGGTGAGGCCGGCATCGGCGAAGGGGCCACCGCGGACGAACTGGCCGGTCGGATTGACGTAGATCTCGAAGTCGTCGTCGGCGAATCGCTCGGGGATGGTCGGACGGATCACCTGGTCGATCAGGTCGGGGCGGATGACCGTGTCGCGATCGACGCCGTCCTGGTGCTGCGTGCTGATGAGCACAGCCTTCAGCGCGACGGGCCAGCCGTTGTGGTACTCGTAGGTGACCTGGGTCTTGCCATCGGGGCGCAGGTACGGAACCTGGCCGGACTTGCGAACCTCGGCGAGGCGTTCGGCCAAACGGTGTGCCGTCCAGATCGGCAACGGCATCAGGTCGTCGGTCTCGTTGCAGGCGTAGCCGAACATCATGCCCTGGTCGCCGGCGCCCTGCAGGTTGAGGATGTCCTCGCCGGACTTGCCGCCTCGAACTTCCTCGCTGGTGTCGACGCCCTGCGCAATGTCAGGGCTCTGCTCGTCGATCGACACGATCACGCCGCAGGTGTTGCCGTCGAAGCCGTAGGTGGCGTTGTCGTAGCCGATGCCGTTGATGGTTTCGCGGGCGATCTTGGGGATGTCGACGTAGGCCGACGTGGTGATCTCGCCGGCGATGACGCACAGGCCGGTGGTCAACAGCGTCTCGCAGGCGACACGGCCGTCGGGGTCCTCGGTGAGGATCGCGTCGAGGACGGCGTCGGAGACCTGGTCGGCCATCTTGTCGGGGTGGCCTTCGGTGACGCTTTCGGAGGTGAACGTGTACGTGCTCATGCAAAGTCCTGTCGATGTGGTGAGCGGATGGAGACAATCGTGTCGATGACGGCCCGAGCGACATCTCGCTTCGATGCGAGGTCGATCTCGACAGGCTCCGCGTCGGGCCGCAACAGCGTAACCGCGTTTGTGTCGTGAGCGAAGCCAACCTGTGGCGCCCCGACGTCGTTCGCGACGATCAGGTCGAGGTGCTTCGCCCGTAGTTTCGACGTCGCATTGGCGATCAGGTCGTCGGTCTCGGCGGCGAAGCCGACAAGCACCTGACCGGGACGCTTCGCTGCGCCGAGCCCGGCGAGGATGTCCGGTGTCGGCTCGAGCACGATCTCCGGTGCGCCGTCGCGCTTCTTGAGCTTGCCGGCGGCGGGCGCCTTCGGGCGGAAATCGGCCACCGCGGCACTCATCACGATCACCTCGTGATCGGCAGCGGCAGCAGTCATCGCCTGCTGCATCTGTTCAGCGGTTTCGACCTCGACGACGACGCAGCCAGGCGGCACGGGCAGACTCACGGTCGACACGAGCGTGACCCGGGCACCACGGGCGGCCGCCTCGGTCGCAACGGCGTAGCCCTGCTTGCCCGAGCTGCGGTTGGCGATGACACGTACCGCATCGATCGGTTCACGGGTGCCGCCGGCCGACACGACCACCGACACCCCGTCGAGATCCTGCGGCCCGAGGATGCGCTCGACGGCCGCGACGATGGTTGCCGGATCGGCCAAGCGACCGGCACCCACGTCACCGCCGGCCAGACGCCCTGACTCGGGCTCGACGATGTGGACGCCGCGGGAACGAAGCACGTCGATGTTGTCGACCACACTCGGGTGTTCCCACATCTCGGTGTGCATCGCCGGGCACACGATGACAGGCGCTCTCGTGGCGATCAGGGTGTTCGTGAGCAGATCCGTCGAGAGCCCCATGCGGTACGCGGCGAGCAGTCGGGCTGTGGCCGGTGCCACGAGCACCAGGTCGGCGCCCTGTGCGATCTTGGTGTGGGGAATCGGCGTGGTCACGTTGTCCCACAGTTCGGTCTGCACGGGCTCGGAAGCGAGTGCGCTGAGCGTGGTGCGCCCGATGAAGTGTTCGGCCCCCTCCGTCATGATCGGCACGACGTGCGCCCCGGCGTCGACGAGGCGACGGCACACCTCGACGGCCTTGTACGCGGCGATTCCGCCCGTCACCCCCAACACGATGCGCTTGCCTGCCAGCATCGATGTCCCCTCCAGCTCTCACGTGGTGGGTCGGTGCTGACCCAACCGACGTTCAGTCGTCGGCAGCCTCGTCGGCAACGGCCTCGGCCTCGGCGTCGACCTCGGGCTCGTCGGCGATGACCGGCGCTTCGGTCCAGACGATCTTGTGTTCTGAGATCTCCTCGAAGGCGATCGACAGCGGCTTGCGCGCAACCGACGACACCTGCGGCGGGATCATGTGGCCGAGGCCGTCACCGAGCTGGTTGAAGTACGAGTTGATGTTGCGAGCGCGCCGAGCGGCGAGCGTGACCAGGGTGAACTTCGAATCGACCGTCCCGAGAAGGCTCTCGATGGGCGGATTGATCATCGTGTTGTGGTCGAGCGCCATAGTGTGCAGAGCCTACCGGGCGCGAGCCGATTCGATGATCTGCAGCATCTCCAGGATCGTGTCGTCGAGGTCGTCGTTGACCACGATGTGATCGGCGAGCGCCCGACCGATCGGCTCTTCGACCTCCGCCTTCTTCAGACGGGCCAACACCTTGTCGCCGGGGTCGCCTCGCCCGCGCAGACGGCGTTCCTGCTCGTCGCGTGAGGGCGGAACGACGAACAGCAGCAACGCATCGGGAAAGATCTGCTTGACCTGCTGGGCTCCGTCGACCTCGATCTCGAGCACGACGTCCTGGTCGTTGCCCGGCTCGGGCAGCGGACTGCCGTAGTAGTTGCCGAGAAACTCGGTCCACTCGATGAACCCACCGCTGGCGATGTGTTCTTCGAAGGTTGCCGTGTCGGTGAACACGTAGGCGTCGGGAGCCTCCGACGGGCGTCGCTCACGTGTCGTCCAGGATCGGCTGAGCCACAAGCGGTCGTCGCGTCGCACGAGCGCGTCGACGATGGTCCCTTTGCCGACCCCGCCGGGGCCCGAAACGACGATGATCAAGGGGTGGCCCGGTCAGCCGAGGAGTTCGAGGAGCTTCGACTTCTGCTGCGTGCCGAGGCCCTGCACTCGACGGTTGTCGGCGATCTCGATGTCGTCCATGATGCGACGGGCCTTCACCTTGCCCAGACCGGGCAGTGATTCGAGCAGCGAGACGACTTTCAACTTTCCGACGTTGACGTCGGTGGACGACAGGGCGTCGGCGAGTGACATCGAGCCCATCTTGAGGCGGGCCTTGATCTCGGCGCGTGCGGCTCGAGCTTCGGCCGCCTTGGCGAGTGCCGCCGTGCGCTGCTCGGGGGTCAGCTGTGGAGGAGTTGCCATGGAGGTCAAGCTATCGCGGCGATGTCGGCGAGCCGGGTCAATCCGCGTTCGGCTGCCCAGGCGATGACGCCGTCCTGGATGATCGCAGCGGCGCCGGGATCGGCGAACGACGCCGTGCCCACCTGAATTGCCGAGGCGCCGGCGAGCAGCAGCTCGATCGCATCCCAGGCGGACGCGACGCCGCCGACACCGACGATCGGCACCTCGGGGAGCGCCCGATGGACGTCATGGACTGCCCGCACGGCCACCGGATGGATGGCGCGCCCGGACAGGCCCCCTCCACCGGCGCCCAGCGTGGGCGCCAACGTCCGCGGGTCGTAGGCGAGGCCCAGCAGCGTGTTGATGCACGTGACGGCGTCGGCCCCGGCCGCCATCACGGCGTCGGCGACGTCGATGATGCGGTCGGTGTTGGCGCTGAGCTTGGCCCAGCGCGGTCGACCACACGCTGCAGTCGCCGCCATCACCTCGGCGGACAGTCGTGCGTCATGCGCGAAGATCGAGCCGCGCCCCTCGAGATTCGGACACGACAGGTTCACCTCGACCGCAACGACGTTCGACGGGGCGACGGCGAGCAGTTCGGCGGCCTGCGCGTAGTCGTCGACGCTTCGGCCCCAGATGCTCGCCACGACGGTGGCACCCGAAGCCACCAGGTCCCCGACGACGTGGTCGATCCAGTACTGCACGCCGGGGCCTTGGAGCCCGACGGCGTTCATCATCCCTTGCGGCGTGGGGTGCAGTCGAGGTGCCGGATTGCCCGGCCACTCGAATGCCGCGAGCGATTTCGTCACCACGGCGCCCAACGCTGCGAGGTCGAGGTGTCCCGCCAACTCAGTGCCATAGCCGGCGGTGCCCGACGCCGTCATCACCGGCGCGTGGAACTCCACGCTGCCGACGGTGACGCGAGTGTCGATCACGATGCGCTCGCCACCGACTCCGAATCCGACGTTGCGTGGTACTCCTGCAGCGTCTTCACCGTGAGG
Source organism: Ilumatobacteraceae bacterium (assembly GCA_963828415.1). Classification (GTDB taxonomy): domain Bacteria; phylum Actinomycetota; class Acidimicrobiia; order Acidimicrobiales; family Ilumatobacteraceae; genus Sva-07. The sequence continues at coordinate 453,208 of CAWHEI010000001.1, read as the reverse complement.
ACCTCGCCCGTGCGTTCGGAGAGGCCCTGCACGGCGGCCAGCGCAGCGTCGACAGTGGTGACACAGCTGACCCGGTGCAGGCTCGCGGCCTTGCGGATCTGTTCGCCGTCGCTGCGCCCGAGCGCCCCTCGGGGGGTGTTGACCACGAAGCTGATCTTGCCGTCAGCGATCAGGTCGACGGCGGTGACCCGCGTTTCGCCGTCGTCGCCGATCTCCTGCACCTTGGCGACCACCTGGTCGACCGGTGAATCGAACGCAGCAAGGTAGTCGGCGGTCCCCTCGGTGGCAGCAATACCCAGTCCGAGCGCTCGGAACCGTTGCGCGACCACCAACCCGGCGGGCTTGTCGGGATCGGCGAGCGACAAGAAGACCGTGCCGGTCGTCGGCAGGATCGTGCCGGCAGCGAGCTCAGCCTTGTAGAACGCCCGGCCGAAGGTGTCGGCGATGCCCATCACTTCGCCGGTCGAACGCATCTCGGGCCCGAGTGCAGGGTCGACCTCCGGGAACCGGTTGAACGGCATGACCGCTTCCTTCACCGCGACATGACCGCCGACCGGCTCGCGCAACAGGCCCTCGACACGCAGTTCGGCCAGAGTTGCGCCGAGCATCACCCGACTCGCGACTTTCGCCAGCGGTACGCCGGTCGCCTTCGCCACGAACGGCACGGTCCGGCTCGCCCGGGGATTCGCCTCGATCACATACACCGTGGTGCCGACCACGGCGTACTGCACGTTGATCAGGCCGCGCACGTCGAGGCGTTTGGCGATCGCCGCCGTGTACGACTCGATCACCTCGACGACCCAAGTCGGCAGTGTCGGCGGCGGGATCGCACATGCGGAGTCGCCCGAGTGGACGCCGGCCTCCTCGACGTGCTCCATCACGCCACCGATCAGGACCTCGCCCGTGTGGTCGCGGATCGCGTCGACGTCGACTTCGGTGGCATCCGCGAGGAAGCGGTCGATCAGCACCGGACGTTCGGCCGACAGGCCGCCCTCCTTGCCGAGACTTCCGAAACCAGCCAGTTCCTCCATGGCGCGAGCGAGGTGGTTGCGGTCGTGGACGATCTGCATCGCCCGTCCGCCGAGCACGTAGCTCGGGCGCACCAGGACCGGGAACCCGACGACGTCGGTGATCGACAGCGCCTGTTCGAGGTCGATCGCTGTGCCGCCGGGCGGCTGCGGGATCCGCAGTTCGTCGCAGATCGTGTTCCAGCGCTCGCGGTCCTCGGCGGCGTCGATCGAATCGGGTGACGTTCCTGCGACGAGTTCGGCGGGAATGAGGCCGGACAGCTTCAAGGGCGTCTGACCGCCGAGCGACACGATCACGGCTTCGGGCCGCTCGACCGCGATGACGTTGAGGACGTCCTCCTGCGTCAGCGGTTCGAAGTAGAGACGGCTCGACGTGTCGTAGTCGGTCGAGACCGTCTCGGGGTTGCAGTTGACCATGATCGTCTCGAAGCCGGCATCTCGCAATGCGAACGATGCGTGCACGCAGCAGTAGTCGAACTCGATGCCCTGGCCGATGCGGTTCGGTCCGGATCCCAGGATGACGACCTTGCGAGCGTCGGACGAACGAACTTCACTCTCGTCCTCGTAGGTCGAGTAGTGGTACGGCGTCTCGGCAGCAAACTCGGCCGAGCACGTGTCGACCGTCTTGTAGGTGGGCAGCACGCCGGCTGCCTCGCGTGCAGCTCGGACCTCGTCCTCGGAGATCGTCCACAGGTGGGCAAGCTGCGCGTCGGAGAAACCGAGTCGCTTCGCCCGTCGCCACGCTCGGGTGGACATCGCGGCGATGCCGGCATCGATGAGCGCGGTTCGTTCCTCGGAGATCATCGACATCTGATCGAGGAACCACGGGTCGATCCCGGTCGCCTCGTGGACGGCATCGATCGTGACCCCACGATGCAACAGCGCTCCCACCTGCTGGATCCGGTCTGCGGTCGGGATCGCAGCCTGGGCGAGCAGGTCCTCGTCGGAGATGTCCGCCAACTGGGCCTCGGCCGGGTCGCAGCCCAGTCCGAGGCGACCCTGTTCGAGCGAACGCAACGCTTTCTGCAGGCTCTCGGGGAACGTTCGCCCGATCGCCATCACTTCGCCGACCGACTGCATCTGGGTGCCGAGCACACCGGAGGCGCCGGGCAGCTTCTCGAACGCCCAGCGCGGGATCTTGGTGACGACGTAGTCGATCACCGGCTCGAAACTCGCCGGCGTGGCTTTCGTGATGTCGTTGGGGATCTCGTCGAGTGTGTAACCGACGGCGAGACGGGCGGCGATCTTGGCGATCGGGAACCCGGTCGCCTTCGATGCGAGCGCGGAGGACCGCGACACCCGCGGGTTCATCTCGATCACGACCTGACGACCGGTGGCCGGCTCGACGGCGAACTGGACGTTCGAGCCGCCGGTCTCGACGCCGACGCGTCGAATGCATGCGAGCGCCGAGTTGCGCATCTCCTGGTACTCGACGTCGGTGAGTGTCTGGATCGGAGCGACGGTGATCGAGTCGCCCGTGTGCACGCCCATCGGGTCGACGTTCTCGATGCCACAGATGATCACGCAGTTGTCGGCGTGATCACGCATGACCTCGAGTTCGTACTCCTTCCAGCCGTACACCGACTCTTCGATCAGGATCTCGCTGATCGGGCTGGCTTGGAGACCATTCGACGCGATCTTCTCGAACTCGTCAGCGCTGAAGGCAATCCCGGTGCCGCGACCGCCGAGGATGTAGGCGGGGCGAATCACCGCAGGCAGTCCGATGTCGGCGACCACGACACGGGCCTCCTCCATCGTGTGGGCGGTCCCCGAGCGCAGGCAGTCGAGTCCGATGCCGAGCATCGCCTGCTTGAAGATCTCACGGTCCTCGGCCGTGGCGATCGCTTCGGCGTTGGCGCCGATCATCTCCGGCTTGCCCGGCACGCCGATCAGGCCACGCTCGAACAGCTCCATGGCGATGTTCAGCCCGGTCTGGCCGCCGAGCGTCGGGAGCACGGCGTCGGGCTGCTCGCGATCGATGATCGCCGAGACCACTTCCCAGGTCAGCGGTTCGACGTAGGTGGCGTCGGCGAAGTCGGGATCGGTCATGATCGTTGCCGGGTTCGAGTTGGCGAGGATGACGCGGTAGCCCTCGTCGCGCAACACGCGGCACGCCTGCGTACCCGAGTAGTCGAACTCGCAGGCCTGGCCGATCACGATCGGACCGGAGCCGATGATCAGGATCGAGTGGATGTCGGTGCGCTTGGGCATCAGCGACGCGCCTTCCCGGTCGCTGCCAGCGACATCATGTCGGCGAACTCGTCGAAGAGATAGTGCGAGTCGTGTGGTCCTGGATTCGCCTCCGGGTGGTGCTGCACGCTGAAGGCCAGTTCGCCGTCGACGCGCAGTCCCTCACAGACGCCGTCGTTGAGGTTGACGTGGGTCATCGTCGCCTTGCCCGACAGCGAGTCGGGGTCGACGGCGAAGTTGTGGTTCTGGCTCGTGATCTCGACCTTGCCGCTGGCGATGTTGCGCACCGGGTGATTGCCGCCGTGATGACCGAACGGCAGCTTCACGGTGCCGGCGCCGATCGCTCGGCCGAGCAACTGGTGTCCGAGGCAGATCCCGAAGATCGGCACGTTGCCGAGCAGCCCCTGGATCGTCTCGACGCCGTAGCCCGCCATGGCCGGGTCGCCAGGGCCGTTGCTGAGAAAGACGCCATCGGGGTCGCGAGCGAGGATGTCGGCTGCGCTCGCGGTCGCCGGCACGACCTCGACCGTGCCGAAGCGCGACAGGTTGACGGCGATGTTGCGCTTCATCCCGTAGTCGATCGCCACGATGCGGGTGCGGCTGTCGGGGTCGAGCGCGGCGACGGTGTATCCCTCGGCCACCGTCACCTGGCGGACCAGGTCGACGCCATCGGTTCCGGGTTCGGCGGCAGCGGCGGTGCGCAATTCGGCCTCGCTCGCGGAGCCGAACGCTCCGGGCATTGCGCCGGTGTCACGCAAGATGCGGGTGAGTCGGCGGGTGTCGATCCCGGCGATGCCCGGCACACCCTGCTGGATCAACATGGAATCGAGGCTCGACTCCGCTCGCTGGTTGCTGTGCCGTCGTGCGAGTTCGCGCACGACGATGCCGCGACAGAATGTCCCGCGCGACTCGAAATCCGCGGCGTTGGCGCCGTAGTTGCCGATGTGCGGTGTGGTGAAGGTGATGATCTGGCCGGCGTAGCTCGGGTCGGTGATCACTTCCTGATAGCCGCTCAGCACCGTGTTGAACACGACCTCGCCGGTGGCGATCGGTGCGGAAGCCCCGATCAGCTCCCCCTCGAACACGCTCCCGTCGGCGAGCACCAGCGCGCCCTCGCGCACCGTCATCGCGCCACCCCCTCTCCGGTTTGTGTCAGCGCAAACGGATCGCGTATCGATCTGCGCTGACACAAACGATCAACGCCGGTTCGTGTCAGCACGTAGCGGCGCTCGGTCTCTCGGTGCTGACACAAATCATTGCTCTGCATGATCATTCGTTTCTCTGGATGGACATTCATCACCGTAGCGCCACCCTGTCGCGTACGACCGCGGTGCCGCCGAAAATCGTGTGGACGACCCGTCCGCGCAGCGCCATGCCGACGTACGGCGTGTTGCGGCTCTTGCTGGCGAGCTTGGCCGGCGCGACTTCCCACACGAGGTCGGGGTCGAAGACCGTGAGGTTGGCAGGCTCACCGGGCGCGATCGGGCGGCCGTGACGGTCGGCGACTCCGGCGATCGCCGCCGGCTTCCACGACAGTGCAGCGACCACGTCGGCGAGCTCCATGTCGAGCGACGCCAACGACACTCCGAGCGCGGTTTCGAGCCCCAGCATCCCGGGTGGCGCCTGATCGAGCGGTTGCTCCTTGGTCTCAGGCGCGTGCGGTGCATGGTCGGTGGCGATGGCGTCGATGGTGCCGTCGGCGAGCCCGGCCCGAATCGCGGCGAGGTCGTCGGGTGTGCGCAGCGGTGGGTTGACCTTGTAGAGAGCGTCGTACGTCGCGAGGCGTTCGTCGGTGAGGCTGAAGTGGTGCGGGGTCGCCTCGGCGGTGATCGCCAGCCCGTCGGCCTTCGCCTGGCGTACCAGCTCGACGCTCTTGGCCGTCGACAGATGGAGGAAGTGCATACCAACGCCGGTGAGACGGACCAGCTCGATGTCGCGGTGCAGCATCAGTTCCTCGGCGATCGACGGCCAACCGGGCAGTCCGAGACGGCTGCAACAGGCGCCTTCGTGCATGACGGCGCCGGCGGTGAGCCGTTCGACCTCGCAGTGCTGGGCCAACGTGATGCCGAGGCCGTCGGCGTACTCGAGCGCCCGCCGCATCAGCAGCGGATCCTGCACGCCGTTGCCGTCGTCGGTGAAGATCTTGACGCCGACTGCCGCGAGTTCGCCGAATGGAGTCAGGTGCTCGCCGGATCGCCCGATGGTGATCGAACCGGACGGCAACACCTCGCAGAGACCGGCGCGTTCGCCTTGGCGGCGAACGAAGTCGACCACCTCGACGCTGTCCTGGGTGGGATCGGTGTTCGGCATGGCGACCACCGCGGTGAAGCCGCCGAGTGCGGCAGCGCGGCTGCCGGTCTCGATCGTCTCGGCCTCCTCACGACCGGGCTCACGAAGATGCACGTGCAGGTCGACGAAGCCGGGCGAGACGACCAGCCCGCTGGCGTCGATCACGTCGTCACCGTCGCTGGGCGTCAGTTGGTCGGCGACCTCCGTGATGGTCCCGCCTCCGAGGCGTACATCGACGCGCCGCTCTCCGTTGGGGTCGATGACGCGGGCGCCGGTGATCAACAGGCTCACTGCGAGCCTCCTTCCAAGATGATGTCCGGGATGAGGTCCGGGGTGATCTCGGCGACGTTGGCCGCGGCGCCCGAACCGAGCAGGTCGAACAACACCGCCATGCGCACGGCAATGCCATTGGTGACCTGCTGGGTGATCACCGAGCCGGGCAGCTCGCCGGGATCGACGGCGATCTCGACGCCTCGGTTCATGGGGCCGGGATGCATGATCAGCGCTTGCGATGGCAGGGCGGCAGCACGCTGCGCGGTCAGACCGAAACGAGTGGTGTACTCCCGCAGACTCGGCACGAGTGCCTCGTTCATGCGTTCCTGCTGCATGCGCAGGAGATAGAGCACATCGACATCGCCGATCACGTCGTCGAGACGGTCGGTGACGACATCGGCGAACGACTCACCGACGTCGGGCGGCAGCAGGGTGCGCGGCGCGACCACCGTGACATGCACGCCGAGCATTCGCATCGCAGTGATCGTGCTGCGGGCGACGCGGCTGTGCTTGACGTCACCGACGATCGCCATGCGGAGGCCGTCCAGGCCGCCCGTGCGACCCAGGGCGCTGCGCACGGTGAACACGTCGAGCAACGCTTGGGTGGGGTGTGCGTGCCAACCGTCGCCGGCGTTGATCACGCTGGCCTGGGTCCACTGGTCGATCAGCTGCGGTGCGCCGCTCGACCGGTGACGCACCACGAAGGCGTCGACGCCCATCGCTGCGATGGTCTCGATGGTGTCGCGCAGGCTCTCGCCCTTGTTGAGGCTGGACTGCGACACGGCGAAGGTCATCGTGTCCGCCGACAGCCGCTTGGCGGCCGTCTCGAAGCTCAGTCGGGTGCGTGTCGAGTCCTCGAAGAACACGCTGCACACGGTCTTGCCGCGCAACGCCGGCACCTTCGGGTTCGGGCGACGGTTGACCTCGGCCATGTGGTCGGCGAGGTCGAGGATCCGCACGATGCCGTCGGCGCCGAGGTCGTCGATGGTGAGCAGTGAGCGCGACACCGTCACGAGATCACCACACCGTCGGCACTCGCGGTGACGCGCTCGTCGGCACTCGTGGGCAGGTTCTTGCCGATGAAATCGGGCCGGATCGGCAGTTCGCGGTGTCCACGGTCGACCAGTACGGCCAGTTGCACCGCTGCGGGGCGGCCGTAGTCGGACACGGCGTCGAGCGCCGCTCGCACGGTGCGGCCGGTGTACAGCACGTCGTCGACCAACACGACGGTGGCGCCGTCGATGTCGTTGGGGAGGTTGCTGACAGCTCCGGGACTCACGGGCCGCAGGCCGATGTCGTCGCGGTACAGACTCGCGTCGACCGAACCGACGGGAACCGCGGAGTCGATGCGGGCGATCTCGGCGCCGAGTCGCTCGGCCAGCCACACGCCGCCCTGCTGAATGCCGATGAGGACCACACCGTCGAGGCCTTGATTGCGCTCGATGATCTCGTGGGCCATCCGGGTGATCGCCCGGCGGACGTCGTCGGTCCCGAGGACCCGCTTCTCTACAACCATTGCTCTCCTCCGTGCGAGCCTCACGGGACACGCTTCACGGTGAGTCCGAACGTAGCAGCAACTACTGTCGGTGCCATGCATGATCTCGTGATCCGTGGGGGACTCGTCGTCGATGGCACCGGTGCGCCCGGGCGGATCGCCGATGTCGTCGTGAACGATGGGGTGATCACCGCAGTAATCGACGCCGACTCGGGCGAAACAACTGGTGAGGCCACACGTGTCGTCGACGCCACCGGCAAGCTGGTGACCCCCGGATGGGTCGACATCCACACCCACTACGACGGCCAGGCCTCGTGGGATCCGTATCTCACGCCGTCGTCGTGGCACGGAGTGACCACGGTGGTGATGGGCAACTGCGGCGTCGGCTTCGCTCCTGCAGCCCCGGACCGTCACGAATGGTTGATCGAGCTGATGGAAGGCGTCGAGGACATCCCTGGCACCGCGCTGACCGAGGGCCTGACCTGGGACTGGGAGTCGTTCGAGGAATACCTCGATGCGCTCGATCAACGTCAGTTCGTGATCGACATCGGCACGCAGGTTGCGCACGGTCCGGTCCGTGGCTACGTGATGGGCGACCGCGGCGCCGCCAACGAGGCGCCGACCGCCGACGACATCACGGCGATGGCCGACATCGTCGAGCGCGGGCTGCGAGCCGGCGCCCTCGGGTTCTCGACGTCGCGCACCCCGATCCACCGCTCGAAGTCGGGCGAGCTCGTGCCAGGAACCAACGCCGACAGCGACGAGCTGTTCGGGATCGCTGATGCCCTCGCCCGCGCCGGCCACGGGGTGTTCCAGTTCGCACCCGACCATGCGCACCTTCCGGTCGAGGAGTGGCCGTGGATGAAGGAGCTGGCTCGACGAACCGGACGCACGATCAGCGTCAATCTGAACCAGCCGGACGACGCTCCCGATCTCTGGAAAGACGTGCTGGCGCTGCTCGATGAAGCGCACGACGAAGGGATCCCGATCGTTGCCCAAGTGGCCGGCCGAGTCGTCGGACTGCTCATGTGCCTCGAGGGCAGCTTCAATCCGCTCGGGTTCCACCCCGCCTACGAACCCATCGCTGCGCTCCCACTGGCGGAGCGAGCGGCGGCGCTGGCCGATCCTGCCCTGCGCGACGTGTTCGCCACGGCGCCCGCCGAGGGTGGCGACCTGTACCAGATGCTCGTGCTCGACCGCCTCGACCGGTTCTGGGCCGTCGAAGACGGCGACATCGACTACGAACCGCCCGCCGACCAATCGCTCGCATCGGTCGCCGAGCGCACCGGCGTTCGGGCGACCGACCTGATGATCGATCAGTTGGCCGCGAACGACGGCAACGGCATCGTCCTCACCCCGTTCTTCAACTACGCCTACGGCGACCTGTCATTCAGCTACGAAGTACACAGCCACCCTCGGACTCGTATGGGCCTCGCCGACGCCGGCGCGCACTGCGGCGTTGTGTGCGACGGCGGGACGCCGACGTTCATGCTCACGCACTGGACACGCGACCGCTCCCGCGGCCCGAAGCTGCCGCTCGAGTACGTGGTGCGGCGCCAGACCCAGGAGACAGCGGAGCTGTACGGACTCGGCGACCGGGGCGCACTGCTGCCTGGCCTCCGTGCCGACATCAACGTGATCGACTACGACCATCTCACCTTCGGTGCCGCACGGATGGCGCACGACCTGCCCGCAGGCGCTCGCCGGCTCGTCCAGAAGGCCCAGGGCTACGAGGCCACGTTCGTTGCCGGCGTCCAGATCGTCGACCACGACGAGTTCACCGGCGAACTCCCGGGCCAACTCATCCGCGGTCCCCGCTGACGACATCACGGGTCTGACCCGCAATTTGATCAGTTCGGCGCGAAGACCGCGGTCAGGCTCGAGGAGGTGAGCCCGCCGCTGCCGAGCGTCCGGTCGCATATCAGCCGAATCGTGACCGGCACATTCTTCGTCACATCGAAGCCGCGAGTGCCGGCGAAGCTCTCGGCGTCGAACACGGACCCGCCAGCAGCGAAAATCACGTATTGAGCGAGGGTTTCTTCGACTGTCAGCCCGGTACTGATCGAGCAACGGCCCGTGAATGCTGCGGTGTCACCGCGCGACATCCTTCCCGCTGAATTCACAATCACCTTGCCATCTGCGGTCGGCACGATGACGACCGAGCGAACGACCACATCAGTCGATGAGAGGTTCACGGTCTGCACCCCCGTGCTGTACCCCGCACGAGCATTCGCCGCCGTGCCCTCGATCGCCGTCACACGCGCTTCGAGCGCGGCGACCTGTGCCTGCAGCGCTGCCACCTGGCCACTGTCGCCGCCGGCAGCTCCTACGGTGTATCCGACGACGTCGATGAGCACGTCGGTCGTGGGTCCGGCGACCCCGTAGGCGTCGTAGGCGATCTCGATCCGCCCAGCGTCGGGTCCGGTGGTGGGGAGCTCGACGGACACGGCGTTCGGCATGACGGCTCCGGCGGCGAAGTTGAGATTCGAGGTCGTCGGCGCGCCGGGAGCGTTCGCCGGCCGAACCGAGAGGAATCCGCCGGCCGCGGGTGCAACCACGGTGACGTTGAGGATCACGCCGGTCGCTCCGATCGGGACGACCGTCGCGGGCCCGGTCGTCGTTGCGACCACACCGGCCACCTGCAGGTCCTGGCCGCTCGGTGAGACGAATGGCCCGGGCAGCCCCACGTTCACGGGATCACGAGTGTCGAGGATCCGAACCGGTGCCACCATCACCACCGACGACGGCGGCGACGCAGCATCAGCGAAGAAGACGCCGCCGGCACCGAGCGACACGGCGACGGCGGCCCCGATCGCCGCCCACCTCGACCTCCACACTCGATGCCCACTCCCCTGCCCGTCCATCCCTTTTCCCCGATCGGCTCGTTGTGCCCACGTTGTCAGCACTTGGTCGAATTGTCGTGAGTAGTGATTACTCACGAGCAGGGGAAGCGGGACGGGTGCGGCGGCGGCGATTACATCGCGGGTCTGACCCCTGATGTAATCGTCAGTCGGGAAGCGGGACGGAGCGGTCGCGTTCGTAGAGGACCCAGATGTCGTTGCGGGCGATCTCGGTGAAGGCGTCTTCGACATCGAGCCAGTCGTTGACGAGGTCGCCGTCGAGGTTCACCGGGAGCATCACGAATTCGACGCGCTCGGCGCGTTCGGTGAGTCGCTCGCCCTCCATCGACGCGTCCGGCCCGTACAGCAGCACTCGGAACGGCACCGGGAACTGGTAGATCTCCTCGCGATACGCCAGGTGCGGCGTCAGGCGGTAGTTCGCCGAGACCACCGCGTCGTCGGGGACCAGGTCCAACAGCTCGCGAGCCGAGACCGCATACACGTTGTCGGTCCGGCCGTAGAACTGAGGCGTCCTGCCCCATGGGACCGGTGCCCACAGGTAGGCCGTCACCAAGGTCGCGACCGCCAACGCTCCCATCGCGATCGGCCGCGTCCGCACCCGCACGGACCGGTCACGAACGCTCACCACGTGGTCCCGCATGGCGCCGATCGCGTACACCGTGCCGATCGCCAGTGCTGGAACGGCGATCAAGCTGTAGTGGTAGTCGATCTGGTACTGGTACCAGAACGTGCTCAAGATGTTCGTGAACAGCACGAGCCCGCTGATCAGCGCGACATCGGGCAGCCGCGCGAAGAGCCAGGCGAACGGCGCGGTCATCTGGACGAGGTACCACGGCCGGTCGTCGCTGCGGAGATGCTCGACGAGTTGGGTCGGATTCGTGATCGCCGTGTCGATCAGCCCCCGCACCCCACCGAAGGGGATCCGCCACGAGTTGCGCGTCGGTACGCCGATCAGGCTGCGCATCACGACGAACATCGCCACCGCCATGAAGGCCAGACTGCCGAAGACCGTGAGCAGCCCGATTCGCCGATCGCGCCGGAGGGCCACCCAGATCCCGAGCGGAACGGTCACCAACGACGCGTCCTCCTTCACGAGCAACGACAACACGACGAAGACGGCGTACAACCGCCACTTGCGTTCCAACGCGGCGTAGATCGCGAACCCGACGAACACGCCGAGGAATGCATCGGGATGGAAGTTCTCCAGGTTCGTCCAACCGACCGCCGGGTGCAGCAGGTACGTCCCGGCAGCGATCAGCGCCCACCACTCCGAGCCGAGTCGTCGACGGCCGTAGAGGAACACGGGAATCGCTCCCGCAGCGATCGCAGCTGACTGCGCCGTGAACATGATCCATGCGCCGGGAGCGATCCAGTAGATCGGGACCAGGAACAGCAGCACGAACGACGTGTGATCGCCGAACAGATTCCGTCCCATCAACGTGACGAACGGCGCGTCGAACCGTGACAGCAACCACATGCCCTGGTCGTAGAGCGCCGAGTCGTAGGTGGCAGTCCCGAGTGCGTGATGGATGTTCAGCGAGCGGACCGTGAAGTACCAGGTCCAGATGACGACAGCACCTGCGAGGAACACCTGCGGCGCCGTCGGCGGTGACACCCGCTGCCACCAGCGCCCGTCGGCCTGATCTGCGTCCTGAGCGTCCCGGAACCCGGGACCATCGGGGCTCAGATCGTGCAGGGACAGCGACACGGGACTTACTGTCGCAGGTCGCCCACCAGTGCTGAGAGCACCCCGTTGACGAACTTGCCGCTGTCGTCGGTCGAGAACCGTTTTGCCAGCTCGACGGCTTCGTCGATCGCCACGGCGACCGGAACGTCGGGACGATGAGCGAGCTCGAACGCCCCGAGACGCAGCACGTTCAGGTCGAGCACCGGCATCCGTGCCAGCGTCCACCCCTTGGCGCGAGCAGCGATGGCTGCGTCGAGCTGCTCGACGTGTTCACCGACACCGGTGACCAACAGCACCGTCAGCTGGTCCGGCTCGAGTACCTGGAGTGCGAGCGCATCGACCGGCGTGATGCCCTTCGAGTACGCCTCGTACAACAGATACAGCGCGCGTTCGCGGGCGTCGGAGCGGTCGTCGGGGCGCGGCATGGCAGCCATGAGATGTGGGCGGCCCTTCGTCAGACGCGGGTGATGTAGTCGCCGGTGCGGGTGTCGACCTTGACCTTGTCGCCCGGCTCGACGAACAACGGCACCTGCAACACCTTGCCGGTCTCGAGTGTGGCGGGCTTGCGAGCGCCGGAGACCCGGTCGCCCTGCACGCCGGGCTCGGTCTCGGCGATCGTCAACTCGACCGAGGCGGCGATCTCGACGCCGATGATCTCGCCCTGATACTGGGCGATCTGAGCAATCATCTGCTCGGTGAGGTAGTCGGCGGCCTCGCCGAGTGCGACGTTCGGCACGTTCATCTGGTCGTACGTCGAGGTGTTCATGAACACGTAGTCGTCGCCGTCCTTGTAGAGGAACTGCATGTCCTGGCGGTCGACGATGGCCTGCTCGACCTTGATACCGGCGTTGAAGGTCTTGTCGATCACGGCGCCGGACCTGATGTTGCGGATCTTGGTGCGCACGAACGCGCCGCCCTTGCCCGGCTTGACGTGCTGGAACTCGATGACCTGGAACAAGCCGTTGTCGAGTTCGAGCGTGATTCCGTTCTTCAGGTCGTTCACGGAGATCTGGGGCATGGTCGTGTCCTCAATGCTGGTTTCGGGTCGATTGTGGTGCGTCGGTCGTTGTCCGGGCGTCAGCCCGGGAATGGTCGCGGCACCGTGTGCGTGAGCGGCTGCGAGCCGGTTTCGGTGACGACGAGGAGGTCCTCGATCCGGAATCCACCGAAGCCGACACGATAGAGCCCCGGCTCGACCGTCACCACGTTGCCGGCGACGATCACCTCGTCGGATGCCTGCGAGTGGAACGGGGATTCGTGGATCTGCAGGCCGACGCCGTGTCCGGTGCCGTGGAGATACCAGTCGAGTCGACCTGCCTGATCGAACACCTCCCGGCACACCGTATCGAGGTCACGAGCCGACATCCCTGGTCGCAGGGCCGCAACTCCGGCAGCGTGGGATGCCTCGACGAGCGCATAGACGTCGCGCTGTTCGTCGGTCGGTTCGCCGATCACGTACGAGCGGGTCATGTCGGAGTGGTACCCGTCGACGAGCGCGCCGACGTCGATGATCACCGTGTCGCCCTCGACGATCGTGCGTTGCGATGCCTCATGGTGCGGGCGGGCGGCGTGGTCGGGCCCGCTGGCGACGATCGTGTCGTAACTGCGGTCGTCGGCGCCGTGCAGTCGCATCCGGTACTCGAGCTCGTTTCGCACGTCGGCCTCGGTGACCGGCGAATCGACCGTGGCGAACAGGATCGACTCGACATCGGCGAGCGCGGTATCGGCGGCAGCCGCTGCGGCGGTCATCCGTTCGATCTCGGCGGCGTCCTTGATCCGGCGCTGGAGCCCGACGAGCGAATCGGTCGGCTCCAATACGATGTCGGTAGCGAGGCGCCGCCATTCGGCGTAGGTGGTCGACGCAGGATCGAAGCCCACGGATGCCGTGACGGCCAGCGACTCGACCAGCCGTTCGTGCAGCTTCACCCTCGATGTCTCGACGATCACCGTCGCGCCGACTCGTTGCGGTCTCGGCCCGGGCCCGGTCGCCATAGCGGCCGTCGGTGCCGAGGACCAACTCGCTCGCGGTCAGCACGACCCAGCCATTGGACCCCGTGAAACCCGTGAGCCAGCGCACGTCGACGAGGTCGGTGAACAGCACCGCGTCGCAACCATTGCCGAGCGGCAGCCGAGACTGGATCATGGTGACACGCCGACGGTGATCGATCGGAGCGAAACGTTCGGTGTCAGACACCACGTGCGACGAACCGTTCCAACGTTGCCCGCACGGCTGCCTCGGGGACACCTTCGACCACCTCGACGCCCTCGGCGCCATCGAGCACGAACGTCAGCCCATCGAGCGCCTTCTTGTCGTGCGCCATCAGGTCCAACAACACATCGACGTCGAGCCGTTCGGGCGGGGTGATGCGCAGGCGGTACTCCCCCGCCACGATGCGACGATGCTCGTCGACGCGCTCGCCGTCGATCCGATCGAGTTCCAGCGCGAGTTCGGCAGCGAAGATCAACCCGATCGCGACCGCCTCGCCGTGAGCGAGGTCGTGATCGGTGGCGGTCTCGAGTGCGTGGGCGAGCGTGTGGCCGTAGTTGAGCAGTGCTCGTCGGCCGCCCTCGCGCTCGTCGGAGGCGACGACCTCGGCCTTGATCTCCACACACCGAGCGATCCGCTGATCGAGCGGCAATGCCAACAGATCGTCGCCGGTGAGGAAGTGGTACTTCGACATCTCGCCCAGGCCGCAACGGGTCTCCCGATCCGGAAGTGTGGTGAGGGCGTCGAGGTCGCAGATCACGCCCGATGGCTGCCAGAACGCCCCGACGAGGTTCTTTCCCTCCGGGAGATTGACGCCGGTCTTGCCACCGATGGCGGCGTCGACCATGCCGAGCAGCGTGGTCGACACGTGCACCACCGGGGTGCCCCGGTGCCACGAGGCCGCTGCGAACCCGGCGACGTCGGTCACCATGCCACCGCCGACGCCGACGACCACGTCGCGGCGCGTGAGTCCCTGGCGTGCGAACCCTCGCATCAGCGACTCGATCGTGGCCAGCGACTTGGCGGCCTCGCCGCTGCCGATCACATGGGTCTCGACATCGTGATCGGGCAACGAGACGGTCATCGGAATCTCGTCCTGGGTGACAACGGCGACGCGCTGCGCCGACGCAGGCAGCAGGCCGGTGAGCTCGGCGATGGCTCCTTCACCGACGACCACGTCGTAGGAGCGATCCTCGAGCGGAACGTTCACGCGCAGCATCGAAGCACCGCCTTCGCGACGTCGTTCGGCGAGCGGTGGTCGACGGACACGACTGCGTCGGCGACCTCCTGATAGAGCGCCGCGCGCTCGATGTACATTCGCCGCAGCGTCCCCTCAGGATCGTCGTCGAGCAACGGCCGATGCATGCCGTTGCGCACCCGATCGACGAGCACGTCGACGTCGGCGAGCAACCACACGACATGCGCATCGGCGCTCGCCAGCGCTTCACGATTGCGCTCGCTGAGCACGACCCCGCCTGCGGCGGCGATCACCGACGCCTCGGACTCGGCGAGCGCTTCGAGGAGCGTGTCGGTCTCGAGCGTCCGGAACGCGTCTTCGCCGTCGGTCGACCAGATCTCACGAACCGTTCGTCCGCTTCGCTGCTCGATCATCTCGTCGGAGTCGAAGAGCGGGCGGTCGAGTTCAGCGGCGACGAGACGCCCGACGGTCGACTTGCCGACCCCCATCATCCCGACGAGCACCAGATGGGTCACGGCAACGTGGCCGCGAACGCCTCGGCGTTGCGGACGAACTCGTCGAGGGAGTCCCCACCGAACTTGCGCTGCGCTTCGGTTGCCAGCACGAGCGCCACCATCGTCTCGGCCACGACGCCCATCGCCGGGACTGCTGTGACGTCGGTGCGTTCCTTGAACGACACGGTGGACTCCTTGGTGACGGTGTCGACGGTCTCGAGCGTCGGAACGTTGAGCGTCGCCAGCGGCTTCATGGCGGCACGCACCACCAGGAGTTCGCCGTTGGAGATGCCGCCCTCGGTGCCACCGGCGAGTGTGCTGCCGCGCCGGTACTCCCCGGCGTCGGCATCCCACGAGATCGGGTCGTGCGCAACACTCCCGCGACGGCCGGCGACCTCGAAGCCGTCGCCGATCTCGACGCCCTTGACGGCCTGGATGCTCATGATCGCCTGGGCGAGCAGCGCGTCGAGCTTGCGATCCCAGTGGACGTGACTGCCGAGTCCGACCGGCACGCCGAAGCCGAGGACTTCGACGACGCCGCCCAAGGAATCGCCGTCCTTGGCGGCTGCCTTGATCTCGCCGATCATCGCCTCGCCGGCATCGAGGTCGAAGCACCGCACCTGGTTCTCGTCGACGCGATCGAGCTGGTCAGGGGTCGGGCGAGGGGCCCCGGCCGGGACGCGGGCTGCGCCCATCTGGATGACGTGGGAGATGATCTCGACGCCGATGTGCGACAGCAACGCCTTGGCGACAGCACCGGCGGCCACACGAGCGGCGGTCTCGCGGGCACTGGCGCGTTCGAGCACGTCGCGGGCATCGGTGAACCCGTACTTCTGCATGCCTGCGAGGTCGGCGTGGCCTGGTCGCACCTGGGTGAGCGGGGTCTTCGTGGCCCCCGGAGCAGGACTCATCTCCTCGTGCCACTTGTCGCTGCGAAACCATTCGCTGTTCTTGATCTCGATCGCAATGGGCGAGCCGAGCGTGCGTCCGTGGCGAACACCGCCGATCAAGGTGAGTTCGTCGGCCTCGAACCGCTGACGCGGGCCCCGGCCGTAGCCGAGTCGACGACGGCCCATCTCGACCTGGATCTGCTCGACGGTGATCGGCAGTCCGGCGGGAAGGCCCTCCATCACGACGACCAGCGCCTGGCCGTGAGATTCACCTGCCGTGAGATACCGCAACATCACCCCGAGGGTACCGCCGCCACAGACCCGCCCGAGCGATGAGCGAGCACACCACATCTGCGGGATCAGCTCATCGCTGACGGGTCACCGGGCGGCCAGCGCCGCCTCGGCGGCACGGCGCATCACGGCAACGTCGCCCACTCGTCCGAGCCAGGCCTGCTGCTGCAACGCAGCTTGGTGGATCAGCATCCCCAGGCCATCGACGGTGCGCGCCCCGACCCGAGCGGCCTCGACGAGCCATGCGGTCTGCAGCGGGTGGTACACGAGATCGGCAACGACCTGCGACGGATCGAGCAACGCCACGTCGCAGGGCAGGTCGGCGGCGGTTGCCGACCTGTGGTCGACGCCCATGCCGACGCTCGACGCATTGACCACGATGTCGGCTCCGGCGATGTCGTCGACACCACCGACCGCCCCCATCGGCGCCAGCGCGGCAGCCGACTGCGCGCGTTCGGGCGTGCGATTGATCACTGCGATCGAGGCGGTCCCGGCACGCCCCAGTGCATCGATCACCGATCGGGCAGCCCCACCCGCGCCGATGATCGCCACGTCGGCGCCGGCCACCTCGACGCCGACCTCGGCGAGCGCGGCGATGAACCCGGCACCGTCCGTGCTCGATCCCACCAGATCGTCGCCGTCCCAGCTGACCGTGTTGACCGACCGCAGCGCCTCGGCCGCAGGATCGAGCCGATCGACGGCGTCGGCAACATCGTGCTTGTGGGGCATGGTCACGGACAGACCGGCCAGTCCGAGCACCCGCATGGCAGCGATGGCCCCGGCGGCCCGGCCGGCTGCCACATCGAAGGCGGCGTAGTCCCAGCCCACACCGGCTGCGTCGAAGGCCGCTTGGTGGATCACCGGCGACAGGCTGTGCTCGACCGGCGTCCCGATCAACGCCGCCAACCGGCGCTGGGTCACAGCAGACCGGCCTGGCGGGCCAGTTCGACGTTGCGCTCGTGCTGCCACAGCTCCGACGCGAAGACGTGGCCGCCGTCTTCGTTGGCCAGGACGTAGTACAGGTAGTAGCACTGGGTCTGGTCGGCGAGTTCAGCGCAGATCGGATCGCCGGCGGGTGGATTGGGCGCCGGGTTGAGCGCCGCCTGAATCGAAGCCCGACCCGGCGACGCGATCGGCGTCGGCGGGAGCCCGGCTCGCAAATAGGTGTTGTAGGGAGTGTCGATGGTGCGCAGCTGCGAGAACGGCATCTCCGGATCGAGCCCGGCCTGATCGCGCCCGTACAGCACGGTGGCGTCGATCTGCAACGGGAACGGGTTGTCGGGATTGACCGCCGACAGGAACAGCCGATTGTGGATCACGCGCGAGATCTTCGCTCGGTCCTCAGGCACTCGCGCCTCGCGCTCGATCATCGATGCGATGATCAGCGTCTCGTACTCCGTTCGGCCGAGCGCGGCGGACTTGTTGACGATGTCCTCCTGGTCGCCCACGCGTTCCATCAGTGCGATCATGCGCTCGATGACCTGGCCCTCGCTCTCGGCGTTCGAGACCTGGTACGTGTCGGGGAACAGGAGTCCTTCGAGCGAGTTGACCGTCAACGGCTGCCACGCCGACCGAATGGAGCCGTCGGTGGCCGCCGTGAGGAACTCGTCGGCTGTGAGACGATCGACCGACGTGTCGAGTCGGGTCGCCATCTTGGCCAGCGTGAACCCCTCAGGGAACGTCACCTTGCTGTAGGTCTGCCCGGGAGGCGTTCGCAACCGTCCCAGCACGTTGCCCATGTGGTCGTTGGGCCGGATCTCGTAGTAGCCCGGCGTGAGCTCGAGGCCACCTTCTCGTTCGACGTACCACTCGAAGATGCCGGGATCGGTGATCAGGCCGTCGTCGGCAAGTCGCTGCGCCACGGATTCGAGATCGTCCTGTTCGTTCACCGTGAAGCTCTGGACGTCACCGGCGGCACCTTCGGGATTGATCTTGCCGAGATACCACCAGCCGACGAAACCGGCGATCAGGATCGCAACGATCGCGACCGCCATCGATGCCCAGACGATCCACTTGACGTATCGGCGATCGCCACGAAGACGCTCGACCGATCCGGTCTGGTCGGTGGCGTCCCACGGGTCCGTCGACCAGTCGACCGCCGGCCGCGAATCGGGGTCGACCTGGGCCTCGGGGAGCAAGGGGTCGAGCTGGGTCACGCACCCTCCCCGGTGGCCGATTCGCGCTGCCACGTGGCGGCCCGATGATCGAGCCAGGCCTGCAACATCACGGCCGCGGCCACCTTGTCGACGACCTTGCGGCGCTGGCGAGCGTCGAGGCCGGCTTCGAGCATGCCGCGTTCGGCCGTGACCGTGGTGAATCGCTCGTCGTACATCGTGACCGGCACGCCGGCAACGCTAGCCAGCTGGTTGGCCTCCGTCTCGGCAGAGCGAGCAGCAGGACCCTTGGTGCCGTCGAGCGACAATGGCAGACCGACGACCACGAGGACAGCCTCTTCGTCACGCACGAGCTTGGCGATCTCCGCGTGATCATGGCGCCGTGACGACGACCGGTGGACCGTCGTGAGCGTGGACGCGACCGTGCCCGAGATGTCGCTGACGGCGATGCCGATCCGTTTCGACCCCAGGTCGATCCCCAACGCTCGAATGCCCGGCACCCGAACGCCGGGAGGGCCACTCACGGGGCGGTGGCGACGAGCGCGGCTGCGGCGTTCGCGGCGAGCTCGAGCGCTGCCGGTATTCCTGTGACGTCCTTGCCACCGGCGGTCGCGATGTCGCCTTTGCCGCCACCGCCGCCGCCGACGGCCTTGGCAGCATCCTTGAGCAATTCCGATGCGGTCCACCCGCTGCCGGCATCGACTGCCGCGACCAGGCCCACTCCGCCGCTGGTCGTCTCGCCGATCAGCACCACGAGTCGCATGCCGGGGTGCTGGCGCACGGCGATGGCCAATTCGCGCAGATCGCCGGGGTTCAGACCGTCGACCTGCGTCACCAGCACGCCGTCATGCGCGATCGCGGCGAGTTCACCGGCTCGGCCCATCGCGAGCTGCGCGCGCAGGGCCTTGATCTCGTCCTGGAGGGCCTTGGTCTCGTCGAGTTTGCGCTGCACGCCGACGAGCAGGTCGTCACCCGACGACCCGACCAGCCGCGCGGCGTCGGAGATCAGTTGTTCGTCGTGCTGCAGCAGGGCCACGCTGGCATCTCCGGTGACCGCTTCGATGCGGCGCAAGTTCGACCCGATCGACGATTCGCTCACGACCTTGATCGTGCCGATGTCGCCGGTGGCACGCACATGAGTGCCACCGCACAGTTCGATCGACGACCCTGCTTCGAGTACACGCACGATGTCGCCGTACTTGTCGCCGAAGAAGGCAATCGCGCCCAGCGCCTCGGCTTCGTCCTTCGTCGTCTCGAAGATCCGGGTCGGGGTGTTCTGCAGCGTCTCGGCATTGGCCAACCGCTCGATCTCGAGGATCTGCTCGTCGGTCACCGCCTCGTAGTGGCTGAAGTCGAACCGCAGACGGTCGGGTCCGACCATCGAGCCCGCCTGCTTGACGTGGTCGCCCAGCACCTGGCGCAGCGCGTGGTGCAGCAGGTGCGTCGCGGTGTGGTTGCGCCGGATCGACGCCCGGCGCGAACGATCGATCGTCGCCGTCGCACGCTGGCCGGTCGTGACGGTCCCCGAGGTGATGCGCGCCCGGTGACGTCGAAGATTGGGCAGTGCGAACGTGGTGTCGAGCACGTCGGCGGTACCGGTGTCGGTGACGATCGTGCCGGTGTCGCCGATCTGACCGCCCGACTCGGCGTAGAACGGCGTCCGGTCGAGGAACACGTCGACGAGCCCGCCCTGCATCTCGCTGTCAGCATCGGCTGTCTCGACGGGCACCACGGCGAGCACCCGACTGTCGGCGCTGTCATCGGCGTACCCGACGAACTCGGTGACGCCGAACTGTTCGACGACGTCGCGGTAGGCGTCGAGGTCGACACCGTCGCCCGCACCCTTCTGGGCCGCCTTGGCGCGCTCGCGCTGGGCGGACATCTCGGTGGTGAACCCGGCGAGGTCGACGGCCACATTGCGCTCCGCCGTGATCTCCTGGGTCAGCTCCAACGGGAAGCCGTACGTGTCGTGGAGCAGGAACGCCGTCGAACCGGACAGCTCGGTCGGGTTGGCCTCGAGTTCCCCGTCGAGGATGCCGAGGCCGTGCTTGAGCGTCTGGCGGAACCGCTCCTCCTCCTTGGTCATCACGCTGACCACGAAGTCACGGTTTTTCACGATGTCGGGGTAGGCGTTGCCCATCACGTCGATGGCGACCTCGGTGAGACGCGGCATCACGAGCGATTCGGTGCCGAGCAGGTAGGCGTAGCGAACCGCACGACGGATGATGCGACGCAGCACGTAGCCCCGTGCCTCGTTCGACGGGAAGACGCCGTCGTTGACCAGCATCGCGCCGGAGCGGGCATGTTCGGCGAGCACGCGCATGGCGAAACTCTCCCGGTCGTCGTAGTCGCCGACGCGATACGTCTTGCCCGTGATCGAGCACGCCTCGTCGATCATCGGTTGCATCAGGTCGGTCTCCCAGACCGAATCGACGCCCTGAACGAGCGCCAGGATGCGTTCGAGCCCGGCACCGGTGTCGATCGACGGCTTGGGCAGTGGCGAGCGCGAGCCGTCGGGCGCTTGGTCGAACTGCATGAACACGAGGTTCCAGAACTCCATGAAGCGGTCACCTGCGGGGTCACCGAGCGGGCCGCCTTCGGGACCGAACGACGGGCCACGGTCGATGTGGATCTCGCTGCACGGCCCGCACGGACCGGTGTCGCCTGCCTGCCAGAAGTTGTCCTTGTCACCGAGGCGCTGGATGCGGTCCATCGGTACGCCGACGATCTCGTGCCAGATCGCCTCGGCCTCGTCATCGGACTCGTGGACCGTGATCCAGAGGCGATCACCGTCGAAGCCCCAGCCGCCATCGGCGGGATCGCCGGTGACCAGGTCCCAGCTCCATGGGATCGCCGACTCCTTGAAGTAGTCGCCGAAGCTGAAGTTGCCGAGCATCTCGAAGAACACGAGGTGGCGCTTGGTTCGGCCGACATCGTCGAGGTCGTTGTGTTTGCCTCCTGCACGAGCGCACTTCTGTGAACTGACCGCCCGCAGGTAGGGCGGCTGCTCGTCACCGACGAAGTACGGCTTGAACGGCAACATGCCGGCCACGTTGAACAGCACGGTCGGGTCGTGCGGGATGAGACTGGCCGACGGCACGACCGTGTGGTCCTTCGCAGCGAAGAAGTCGCGGAAGGAGTCGCGCAGTTGGTCGGCGTTCATCGAGACGGTCATATCCCGGGCGAGCCTATCGACGCAGGTAGCTTGCTCGGCCGTGAGTACTGCGCCGCCACCCCCCGAGGACCTCCACGAGTGGATCAGCTTCGACGATCCGACCGAGCACCGGACGTGGGTGTTCGACGCAACGTACCTGCGCTCGAACTACACCTGTATCTACGGCTGTGGATGCAAGGGGATCCTCGATCAGCCGGCGCCGGAGTTGGCGCTCGGCTGCTGCAGCTATGGCGCCCACTTCGCCGACGCCGACGACATGAAGAACCTGCGCCGACACGCCGAGCGCCTCACGCCGCAGCAGTGGCAGTTCCACGACAAGGGCCACGGCAAGAAGGGGTATCTCGCCGAGGGGGAGCCGGAGGACGACGGCACCGTGCCGACGCTCACCCGACTCGTCGACGACGCCTGCATCTTCCTCAACCGCGTCGGCTTCGTGGGTGGCGTGGGGTGTGCCTTGCACATCGCCGCGTTGGAGGCCGGTGAACGACCGATGGATTGGAAGCCGTCGGTGTGCTGGCAGGTGCCGATCCGCCTCGAACACTCGACCGACGAGTCCGGCCACGTGACGTCACGACTCCGCGAGTGGAAACGACGCGATTGGGGCGAGGGCGGCGACACGTTCGGCTGGTGGTGCACCGAAGAACCAGATGCGTTCGTCGGCAGCGAACCGTTGTACGTGTCGGCCAAGGACGACATCGTCGAGTTGGTCGGCGCAGCGATCTACGAGGCGATGGTCGTGCAGCTGGAACGCCCGAACTGGGTTCCGCTCCCCCACCCGGCAGTCCGCCGCCGCTGACCCCGACATTCATCCGAAATTTGGAGCCGACATCGCGCTCAGCGAGATCGGAGCACCGAATTCCGGGGAGGTCGGGGTGGGGGTCAGTCGTCGGTGTCGTCGTCGTCGTCGAAGGTGACGCCGTACTTCTCGGCGAGCGCGGCGTATTCGTCCTCGTCGTCGTCGGCGCCTTGCGACGACGATGGAGCCGAACGGTCGCCGAAGCCCAAATCAAAGGCTCCCGGACCGGACTGCTTCAGTTTTCTCGCCTCTTCGAAACGGCGATGACGACCCTTCTTCACGACAGGGCTCCCAGACACTAGAAAGCTGACATTCGGGCACAGGGTAGCGGCGCAACCAGGGATTTCTCTGGACGGCCGGAATTGTCCGACCGGGAGGTCGTCGGGGCCTGGTCGAGCGGCCGTCAGTCGGAGACGGCGTGCAGACGAAGGCGTCCCTGGGGGTCGAACGTGAGCCCCGCTTCGCCACCGACCAGGCGTCGGATGCCGTCACCGACCAGGTCGTTGCGCCACCCCGTGCCGAGGCGAGCGTCGTCGTCGCCGCGCAGGAACGCCACGATGTCGGCCCGTGTCGCCAGCAGGGCCGGGTCGAGCCGTTCGTCCTTGGCGAGCTGGCCGACCCATGCCGACACCAGGGTGACCGCCGGGCGCATGTTGCGGTCGAGGTCGTCCGCCGACGGCGGAGGCGAGGGCGGCGGCGACCCCTTCGCCGCACGAACGGCATCGAGGATCTCGTCGGCGATGCCGCCTCGGGAGTGCCGATCGTCGACACCGCGAGCCTGCGAGAGCTCCTTCGCCGATGACGGCGCCCGCTGCGAGATGCCCAGGATCGCGAGGTCGGGCAGCACCTGGCGAACCGGCACATCGGTGCGCATCGCCCGGCGCTCACGCCAGGCCGCAACGCTCTGGGCGACCGCACGAGCGTTGGGCCGCAGTGAGCGAGCATCTTTCAGGCGCAGCCAGGCGTCGTCGGGAGCGGAACCGCTCGTCGGACGGGTTCGCAGCTCCTCGCACGCATCCTCGGCCCACGCGATCCGCCCGACCTCCGCGAGTTGGGCGATGAGGCGTTCATGCACCTCGAGCAGGTACTCGACGTCGACAGCGGCGTACTGGCATTGGCTGTCGGACAGCGGCCGGCGAAGCCAGTCGGTCAAGCGATCGCCCTTGGGAGGCGAGATCCCGATCTCACCCTGCAGCAACGACACCAACGACGGTGTCCCGTACCCCACGAAGCCGGCCGCCAGCTGCGTGTCGAACATTTTCGCCGGCACGGAACCGACCGCATGTGTGAGCACGTCGAGGTCCTGCTGAGCGGCGTGGATCACGCACAGAGCGTCCGACGAGAACAGCTTGCCGAAGGGCGTGACGTCGACAGCCAACGGGTCGATGAGCGCCAACTCCTGACCGTCCGGCGTGCGCCACGCGACCTGCACCAGCGCAAGCTTCGGAAAGTACGTGCGCTCGCGATGGAACTCGGTGTCGAGGGCGTAGCGCGGCGCCTCCAGCAGCGTCTGGACGAGGTCGTCGAAGTCGGCCTGCCGATCGATCCAGCGATGGGTGCTGGCAGCGTCAGGCACCGGTCGCACCGGACCCGGTGCCGGTGCCGGTGACGACCTCGTAGCCGGCAGCCGACCAGGCGATCATTCCTCCGGCAACGTTGACCACCGTACGGCCCTGATCGCGGAGGAAGTTGCAGGCTTGGCCGGATCGACCGCCGGAGCGGCACACGATGTAGGTCGGATCGCCATCGAAGACGTCGACGTTGCCCGGCACCGTCGCGAGCGGCACCAGCGTCGCATGGCCGATGTGGCCCTGCTCCCATTCGCCGGGCTCGCGGACGTCGATGATGTGCGCCGACGGTCCGAGTGCCGCGAGATCCTGGACGGAGATTTCCTCAGTTGTCACGAGCTCAAGGGTATCGACCGAGGTCGTCGGGGGTGTTGATGTTGCGCAGCGCCGCAGGATCGACGTCGACAGCGACCGCCGTGAGCCGTCCGATCGCGACGTGGAGTGCTCGCTCGCCCTCGTCGAAACACCGGCGCACCCGTTCGAGCGCGAGCGGGTTCCAGAGTGCACATGTCGGCTCGATCGCCGACGTTCGCGCGACGACGACGTCGGCGTCCGGATGCGCACGCGCCGCGTCGACGATGTCAACGAGGTCCGTCGTGGTCAGCGCCGGCAGGTCGCAGGCCGTGACGAACACGCCGCCGACGTCGAAGTCGGACGCTGCGAACAGTTCCAGCACCCCGAGCACGCCACCGAGCGGTCCGGTTCCGGGGTACCGGTCAGGCAGGATCGGCATGCCCAGCGTGTCGAGTTCGACCGGTGAACCCCCGTAGGCGACCACGCTGATGCACCCAGCCCCGCGGAGCGCCGCTGCGACTCGGCCGGCCATCGGGACACCGTCGATGTCGATCAGCGCCTTGGTGCGGCCCATGCGTCGGCTCGCTCCACCGGTGAGCACAGCGCCGACCAATGGATGCGTCGAGTCAGTCAGCGGGGATCCCACTCGGATCGAGCTGCAACAGGAACGTTCGGCAGCGATCCGCCTCGTCGATCTCCCCGATGTCGGCGGCCATCTCGCCGAGCCCGCGCAGACAACGAAGGAACCCGCGGTTGGTCGGCTCCGACCACCGCACGTAGCCGCTGCCACGCCATCCATGTGCCCGCAACGTGTCGAGGCCACGGTGGTACCCGACGCGGTACGCGGCGTACCGTTCGATCCGGTCTCGTCCGAGATCGCCCAGTTCGGCCCATCCATCGAGACATCGCGGTGCGGTGGCGACCACCTCGGCGACAGCGTTGCGCCGCTGGTCGAACGGCTGGCCCAGCGCGGCCCGAAGACGCTCCGACAGTTCCGAATCGACCGGCGGCAACACCGTCGTCGGGAGTCCGGAGGAGAAGTTGATCGGCTGGTCGCTCACGTCACCGGATCGTAGGGGACGACTCGGCCGCAGGCCTACAGTTGCCCGCGTGTTCGCCCTGACCCTCGCCAACGCCGAGACCATCGCGCTCGTGGCAGCGACCGCGCTCGCGGTCGGCGCCGTCGTCTCGTTCTGGGTCATGAAGTCGATCGTGCAGAAGCTCGCCGTTGCGGCGCTGCTGGGCATCCTCGCGTTTGCCGTCTGGACGCAGCGTGTCTCGTTGCAGGACTGCGCCGACAAAGTCCAAGAGAACTTCGAGTTGGCCGGCTCCGACACCACGGTCACCGACACCGAGTGCTCCTTCTTCGGCGTCAGCGTGACCATCTCCGACCCGCGTCGCGACGCCGCACCGAATGGCGACTGACACCCCGGACGTCGTCGACTCCGCCACCGGCGTCGACGGGAGCACCCTGGCCCGGCTGACCGCGGCCAAGACGGTGACGAATGTGGCGTTGCGTTGGATTCCGCCGTTCCTGCCCACACTCGAGCGGGCATTCGGGGCAACGACGACACAGCTCACCACCGTGCTCGGCGTCGGCGAATTGGCAGGATTGTCGACGGTCTTCGCAGGGCGCCACCTCGACCGCGGTCGCGAACGATCCGTGATGATCGTCGCCCTCGGTCTCGTCGGCGCATCGGCCGTGCTGGCACTCACCGGGACGTTGGCGGCCTTTGCGGTCTCGTTCTTCATCCTCGTGCTCGGCGTCTCGAACCTGACAGTCGCCGGCCAAGCCTGGATCAGCCACCGTGTGGACTACCGGTGGCGGGCCCGCTCGATGGGCCTCTACGAGACGTCGTGGGCGATCGCGCTGCTCGCGGGGGCGCCGATCGTGGCGGTACTGATCAACGTGTTCGGCTGGCGCGGTCCGTTTGTCGCCATCGCCATCGCCTGCGTACTCGCAGCGGTCCTCGTCGCCAGAACACTGCCCCGAACCGAGCCGGCGACGGACCGTCATTCGATCGAACCCGCCGAGCACGCCGCTTACGTCGGCTCCACCGGTCGGCGTTCGTCGACCTCGATCACCGCTCGGGCCTGGCTCGTGATGATCGGCTCGGCGACCACGGCGATGGCCGGACTCTCGGTCTTCGTCATCTCGGGAAGTTGGCTCGACGATGCTTTTGGTGTGTCGACCGGCGGTGTCGGCGCAGTAGCCATGCTGTTCGGTGCCACCGAATTGGTCTCGAGCCTGGGGAGCGCTGCGTTCGCCGACCGGGTCGGAAAGCTGCGCACCACGCTCGTCGGACTTGCTGCGTTGGGCGTCGGCCTTGGCGTGATGGTGAGCGCCGACGATCAGCTCTGGGTGGGGATCGTCGGGCTGGTCGTGTTCCTGCTCGGCTTCGAACTCGCCTTCGTCGTGTCGCTGTCGCTGGTCAGCGAGTCGATGCCCGACGCTCGCGGTACGACACTGGCGGTGAGCAACGCCGTCGGAACCGTGGCGCGAGCGACGGGCGCCGTCGCGAGCGGATGGCTCTACGGCATGCACGGCATCAACGGCACCGCTGCGCTGTCCGGCGCCGCCGCGATCGCTGCAGTCGGGTCGCTGGTGCTCAGTCGGCGGCTGTCGCCGACTCGCCACTGAAGGCCAGCACGAACGGCGCCATCGCCGCAGCAACCGCATCGGCATGCGTGTGCGGCCCGGCGTGACCAGCGTCGGGAATCATGGCGACGCGGCACTGCGGAATCATGTCGACGAGCGCGCGCATCGCTGTCACATGGTGGGGGCGCGCGTGCTCGCCGTAGAGGGCCAACACCGGCGCCTCGACGGCGTGACCGGTCCACGGCGCACCACGACGCAGGTCAGCGAGTTCGCCGACCATCGCGGCCCCCTCCGCCCGTCGCTCCGCCCGCTTCGACTCCGGCAGGCGCTCCCAGACGGCATCTCCCACGAGTCGTCGCATGAACGCCTCGGCGGCATCGCCGGGATCGTCGGCGGCCATCGCCGCCGCCCCGGCCGAGTCGCCCGGCCACCAGTCGAGCCATGACAGCGGCGTTTCGTACACGACGACGGCGGCGACGAGATCGGGCCGACGAGCAGCGAGTCCCAGGGCGACGTTGCCACCGAAGCTGTGACCGAACACGAGTGCAGGCGCCGCGGTCGCCGCAACGACTGCTTCGAGGTCGTCGATGTTGGCGTCCACCGTCCAGGGAGGGCCGACGTCGACCGATCGGCCGTAGCCGCGTCGGTCGTAGCGGATCACCCGATGCGTGGCGTCCAGGCGACGACTGAGTCGCAGGAGGCCTGCGGCACGATCCATCGAACCGTGCACGACGACGGCGGTCGGCGCCGTCCGAGCGCCCGCCACATCCGTCCACACAGTTGTCGTCATCAGTCGACGGTCACGATCCGCAGCACGTCGGTGGCTGCGTCCGGGGGGCGCTCGCGGTTGGGGTCGGGCGCCCCGGCCAGCACCAGGACGCGGTCGCCCGACGCGATCAGGCCGGCTCGCAGGGCGGTCTCGACGGCGAACCACACCATCTCGTCGGTGCTGCCGTACAGATCGACCTCGATCGGCGTCACACCCCAGCTGAGCGACAGCGCTCGAACGACGTGAGGATGCGGCGACAACCCGATCATCTGTGCCGAGGGGCGAAAGCGCGCCATCGCCCGCGCCGTGCGACCGCTTCGCGTGCAGCACAGGATTGCCGAGACGTCAGCGTCACTGGCCGCTTGCGACGCCGCATGGGTGAGCGCAGCGGTGATCACGTCGATGTCGGACATCTGCTCGTGATGCGAAACCTGTTGCACGCGACCGAGCCGGCTCGCCCAGTGACGGTACGAGGCCTCGGACTCGGCGCGCTCCGCCACCGTTGCCATCGTGCGGACCACCGCCGCCGGGTCGTGTCCGATCGCGGTCTCGCCGGAGAGCATGACGGCGTCGGTGCCGTCGAACACGGCGTTCGCGACGTCGCTGACCTCGGCACGCGTCGGCGACGGCGCGGTGATCATCGACTCGAGCATCTGTGTCGCCGTGATCACCGGGACGCCTGCCTCGACACAGTGACGGATGATCCGCTTCTGGAGATGAGGGACATCCTCGATCGGACAGTCGATCCCGAGATCACCGCGGGCCACCATCACGACGTCGGCTGCCGCGATGATCTCGTGCAGCTGCTCGACCGATGCGCTCGTCTCCATCTTTGCCACGAGCTGGGCCCGGTCGCCGACAACGTGTCGAACCTGTTCGATGTCGCCCGGCGATCGGACGAACGAGACCGCGATGAACTCGACGCCGGCCTCGGCAACCGCTGCAGCGAGCACCAGGTCGTGCGCAGTCGGAGAAGGCAGGCGGAGACGGTCCGATGCCAGGTGAACCCCCGGCCGACCGTTCGCCTCTCCCCCGGTCTCGAGTCGAGCGGTGGCGAACGCATCGCCGACGTCGGTGACGCGCATCGCGATGGCGCCGTCGCCGAGCTGGACGCGAGCACCGACGTGGAGGTCCTCGAGCAGTGTTGGATAGTCGACCTCGATCCTCCGGTCGTCGCTCGGGCCGTTCCCGCTCACGAGCTGCACCGTTGTTCCCGTCCCCAGCAGCACTCCACCCTCGGGAAACGCCCCGGCACGGACCTTGGGTCCCGGCAGGTCGGCGAGCACTGCCACCGGCACACCACGTTCCGCAGCCACGGAGCGGATCCGGGCGAGCACCTCGAGGTGCTCGCCGAGCGATCCGTGGCTGAGGTTCAATCGCATGACGTCCGCACCGGCGTCGATCAGCTCGCCGAGCACCTTCGCAGAGTCGCTCGCAGGTCCGATGGTCGCCACGATCTTCGTTCGGCCGGTCATATCTGCTTGTCTATCTCACAATGGAACTGCTGATCATCCGCCACGGCTTGCCGGTACGACGTGAACTCACCGAAGGTGCGGCGGATCCCGAGCTCGCCCCCGAGGGCCTCCGCCAAGCCGAACACCTCGCTGCGTACCTCGAGTCCGAGCGCATCGATGCCATCTATGCGAGCCCGATGGCGCGGGCGAAGCAAACAGCGGAGCCGCTCGCGGCACTGTTGCAGATGGAGATCCGACTCTCCGCTGGAGTGGCCGAGTGGGATCAGAACAGTCCGGAGTACGTGCCGGTCGAGGAGCTCAAGGCAGCCAACGACCCTCGTTGGCATGCGATGCTCGCCGGCGAATGGTCGTCGGACGAGTCCGAGGAGGACTTCCGGGCCCGGGTGCTCGACGCCGTCGAGACGATCATCAACGACCACCGCGGCCAGAAGGTCGCCGTCGTCTGCCACGGCGGGATCATCAACGGCTACCTGTCGCACATCCTGGGTCTCGGAGAATTCGCCCGGGGGTTCTTCTATCCGAACTACACCTCGATCAATCGAGTCGCCGCCGCGTCGAGCGGGGAACGTTCGATCGTCACCATCAACGAGACGAGCCATCTGCGCGGCACCGGCCTGCCGATGGGCCTGTTCCAGCAGGGCTGACGATGACGACGACCGGCGCCTCGGAGGGCACCACGGACCTGATCGACTTCCTCGATGCATCGCCATCTCCGTGGCATGCGGTCGAATCAACCATCGACCGCCTCGACGGCTTCGTCCGCCTCGACGAAGCCGATGCCTGGAGCGAGATCCCC
This sequence comes from Ilumatobacteraceae bacterium, assembly GCA_963828415.1. Lineage (GTDB taxonomy): Bacteria > Actinomycetota > Acidimicrobiia > Acidimicrobiales > Ilumatobacteraceae > Sva-07. The sequence continues at coordinate 422,939 of CAWHEI010000001.1, read as the reverse complement.
GCAGCGGGCTACGTGGTGCGATCGGGGGCGATCATCGCGTGGCGGCTCCCGACCGCCTCCATTGCGGCGCACGCGCCATTCCGACTCGTCGGCGCCCACACCGACTCACCGTGCCTGCGTGTCAAGCCTCGGCCAGACACCGGTGGCCACGGCTGGAAGCAGCTGGCGGTCGAGGTGTACGGCGGCATCTTGAACAACAGTTGGCTCGACCGTGACCTCGCCATCGCCGGTCGGGTGATCGATGCCGACGGATCGGTGTCGTTGCTGAACGTCGCCGAACCAGTCGCTCGCGTTCCGCAACTCGCCGTCCATCTCGACCGCGAGGTGAACAGCATCGGGCTGACGCTCGACACGCAGCAGCACTTGACTCCGATCTGGGGCGTCGGCACGCCCGTCGTCGGCGAGTTCGCATCGTGGATCCGAGATGCCGGCGATCTGTCGACGGAACCGGCTTGGTGGGAGCTCTGCTTGTACGACGTGCAAGGCGCCTCGGTGCTCGGCGCCGACCATTCCCTGCTCGCGTCGGGTCGCCTCGACAACCAGGTGTCGTGCTGGGCGGCGACCACAGCTCTCGCGGCAGCATCACCCGACGGCCACATCGCCGTCGCTGTGTTGAACGACCACGAAGAGGTCGGTTCCTCGAGCAACACCGGAGCCGCTGGCCCGTTCCTCGAATCGGTCCTGTCACGGCTCGTCGCAGCTCGCGGTGGCAGCGCCGACGACCTCGCACGGTCACTCGTGTCGTCGTCGTGCGTGTCGGCCGACAACGCGCACGCGGTGCATCCCAACTATCCCGAACGTCACGAGCCCGGTCACCGACCGATCGTGAACGCCGGCCCGGCGATCAAGGTCAACTCGAATCAGCGATACGCGACCTCCAGCACCACCGCTGCCGGCTTCCAGAGCGCCTGCGAACGTGCGGGCGTGCCCTGGCAGGTGTTCGTGTCGCGCAACAACATGCCGTGCGGCTCGACGATCGGGCCGATCACCGCCACACGCCTCGGCATCCCCACCGTCGACGTCGGCGTGCCGCAGCTCTCGATGCACTCGGCGCGTGAGCTGTGCGGCGCAGACGATCCGGGGTATCTCGCAGCGGCGCTGCAGGCATTTCTCACCGACTGAGGCTCGGCGTCGGGTGGTCCGAGGGCGTTCAGCCCACGCGGGCTTCGGCGAGGTCGAACAGACGCTGCAGCTCGGTCGCCAGTCGCTGCGACGCCTCGGTGATGGCACGACGTGGCGCTCGTCCAGAGTCGCCGACCTCGACCGTGATCGGCTCACCGATCACGACGTGCACCTTCTTGGGCCGGATCATCTTGGCGTGGCGCGGCATCACCCGCGCCGAACCGCCGATGCCGACGGGCACGATCGGCACGCCGGCACGAGCGGCGACGAATGCAGCACCGTCGAACAGCGGGTGCAGGCGCGGGCCGTCCTTGCGTTCACCTTCGGGGAACAACACGAGCGGCTCGCCGTGTTCGAGCACCGTGATGCACCGCGACAACGCCTCGCGATCAGCGGTGCCCCGGTTGACCGGGAACGCGCCGAGCGCCGAGAACAACCAGCCGAGACGTGGGTACTTCCAGATCTCCTGCTTGCCCATGAACCGGATCCGACGGGTACTCACGCACGCAACGATCGGCGTGTCGACGTAGCTGCGGTGGACGGGTGCGAGGACATACGCGCCCGTCGCCGGGAGGTGTTCTCGTCCGTCGATGTGCATACGGGTGAATGCCTGCGTGAACCAGCACACGAGCGAACGGAAGACCCGATAGGTCACCAGACTCCAACGCGAGTCCGAGGCGAGCCAGGTCTTCGGTTTCGTCACGCCGGTATCAACTCCAGCACACGGGCGACCACCTCGTCGATCGAGAGTCCGGTCGTGTCGACAGTGACGGCATCGGAGGTCTCGGTGAGCGGGCTGTCAGCGCGAGTCGAGTCCTTGCGGTCACGCTCGATGATCGACGCCTCGACATCGTTGACGTCGCCCCCGATCTCCGCCACGCGCCGTTCGGCACGCACACGTGGTGATGCCGTCACGAACAGCTTCAACGTGGCGTCGGGAAACACGACCGAGCCGATGTCACGCCCTTCGACCACCCCCCCGCCGTGTGTGGCGACCCACGCTCGCTGGCGCCGCACGAGTTCGGAACGCACCCGAGCGTTCGCAGCGACGGCACTCACTGCTGCGGTGACCTCCCGTCCGCGGATCTCGACGGTTGCGTCGACCCCGTCGACGACCACGGATGAGTTGTCGAGCGTCATCTCCACGGCGTCGGCGAGCGAGGCCACATCGTCGGTGTCGGCCGGATCGATGCCCCGCCGCAGTGCTGCGAACGTGACGGCTCGGTACATCGCGCCCGTGTCGAGGTACTCCAGGCCGAGTCGTGCTGCGACCGCTCGACCCACCGTGCTCTTGCCCGCACCGGCAGGCCCGTCGATGGCGATCACCATCGGCGCTGCCGAGCGCGCGGAGGCGTTCACCACGACACTCCGAGCGGGCGGCCTTCGTCGTAGCCAGCGGTGCTCTGCACGCCGACCACGGCGCGCTCGTGGAACATCGGGATCGAGTCGGCACCTGCGTAGGTGCATGCCGAGCGGAGCCCGGCGACGATCTGATCGATGATGTCCTCGACGCTCGGGCGTTCGGGGTCGAGATACATACGCGACGTGCTGATCCCTTCCTCGAACAGTTCCTTGCGAGCGCGTTCGAATCCGTGGTCGCCCTGGGTGCGGTGCTTGACCGCGCGATTCGACGCCATTCCGAAGCTCTCCTTGTACAGCCGGCCGTCGGGATCTCGAAGTGTGTCGGCGGCCGATTCGTAGGTGCCCGCGAGCCACGATCCGAACATGACGCTGGCGGCGCCGCCGGCGAGCGCCAGCGCCACGTCACGGGGAAAGCGAACCCCGCCGTCGGCCCAGATGTGGCGCCCGAGCCGTTGTGCCTCGTCCGCACACTCGAGCACCGCCGAGAACTGTGGGCGACCCACGCCGGTCATCATCCGGGTGGTACACATCGCCCCCGGCCCCACGCCGACCTTGACGACGTCGGCGCCTGCCTCGATGAGCTGGCGTGTGCCGTCGGCGGTCACCACGTTGCCGGCGACGATCTTCGCGTCCGGCAGCGCGGCGCGCACCGACTCGACGGCGTGCAGCGTGCGCGTCTGATGACCGTGCGCCGTGTCGATCACGAGCACGTCGACGCCGTGGCCGACCAGCTCCTTCGCCCGACCTGCGGGATCACCGTTGATGCCGACCGCGACGCCGACCATCAGACGACCGTCGGCGTCGACCGCAGGTTCGTAGATCGTCGAACGCAGCGCCCCCTCACGCGTGATCACGCCGAGCAGGCGCCCGTCGTCGACCACCGGGGCAACACGAAGGCGGTTCTTGCCGAGATGGTCGAATGCCGCTGCGGGATCGATGTCCGGACTCAGGATGTGCAGGCTCGAACTCATGACGTTCACCAGCTGCGTGAAACGGTCGAATCCGTCACCGTCACGTTCGGTGAACACGCCGACAGGCACTCCGTCGTCGACCACGACGACCGCTCCGTGAGCGCGCTTGTGGATCAGCGAGAGCGCGTCGGCGATCGTGGCATCCGGGCCGAGCGTGATCGGCGTCTCGAAGACGGTGTGGCATCGCTTGACGTAGTCGATCACCCCGGCCACGACATCGACCGGAATGTCTTGTGGCAAGATGGCGATGCCGCCGCGTCGGGCGACGGTTTCGGCCATGCGGCGTCCGGCGACGGCGGTCATGTTCGACACGACGAGCGGGATCGTGGTCCCGATCCCGTCGGGGGTGTGCAGGTCGACACTCATCCTGGACGGCACGTCGGACAGGCTCGGCACCATGAAGACGTCGCTGTAGGTCAGATCGAAGCCCGGTTCGGGGTGAAGCATGCGCATGGGTTCCTCCTCGTGTCGATCGACCCGTCGTGGGCAGCCGACTCGACTCGCTTGACGAGCGAGCACAGGCTAGGGCCTAGCCTGGCGCGTCCATGACTTCCGATGCAGCGCCACCCGTCGTTCTCGTGCACGGCTGGGGTGGATCGTTCGAGTCGACCTGGCAACGCAGCGGCTTCACCGCACTGCTCGAAGATGCGGGCCTCGACGTGGTCGGTGTCGACCTGCTCGGCCACGGCACCGCCCCGAAGCCACACGATCCCGACGCCTACGGCGATCTCACCGAACGAGTGCACGAGGCGCTCGACGACCGACCCATCGACGCAATCGGGTTCTCGCTCGGAGCGATGACACTGCTGCGCCTCGCCATCGCTCAACCCCACCGGTTCAACAGGATCGTGCTGGCGGGCATCGGCTCGAACATCTTCGACCGCGATGATTCGGGCACCAAGGCGATCATCGCCGGGCTCGAATCGGTTGCCGCGGGCGGCGACCCCTCCTCGTTGGAGAACACCGTCCGGCTGTTCACCCAGTACGCCAGCCAACCCGGCAACGACATCGAGGCACTCACCGCCGTCATGAAGCGCTCGCCGGCCGTCGAGATCACGCCCGAGCTGTGCGCCACCGTGACCTGTCCGGTGCTCGTGGTCGTGGGCGACCAGGACTTCGTGTACCCGGGCGATGCGCTGGCCGCTGCGTTCCCGAACGGTCGCTGCGAGACCTTGCGAAACGTCGACCACTTCGCGACGACGGAGTCGTTCGGGTTCTTCGACGCTGCGCTCGAATTCCTCGACGCAATCTGAGCCGGACGATGACGGCTGACGACCTCGTCACCACCGACGTCGAGCGTGCCGCCGCCGCGATCGCTGCGGGCGGCCTCGTCGCCATGCCGACCGAGACCGTCTACGGCCTCGCCGCCGACGCCACGAACTCCGAGGCGGTTCGTCGAATCTTCGAGGTCAAGGGCCGACCGGCCGACCATCCTCTGATCGTCCACCTGGCCGCTGCCGACCAGCTCGACGAGTGGGCGGCGACGGTCCCCTCCGCAGCTCGCCTCCTGATCGACGCCGCGTGGCCCGGTCCGCTGACCGTGATCGTCCCTCGTGCGGCCGCAGTGCTCGATGTCGTGACCGGCGGACTTCATACCGTCGGCCTCCGCGTTCCTGCTCACCCGATGGCGCTGGAGTTGCTCGACCGCGTGTCCGTCGGCCTGGCCGCCCCCTCGGCGAACCGGTTCGGTGCCGTCAGCCCCACCACCGCCGAGCACGTGCTGCGTGATCTCGGCGATCGCCTCGATCCTGCTCGGGACGTGATCCTCGACGGCGGGGCGTGTCCGATCGGCGTCGAGAGCACGATCGTCGACTGCGCCACCGTGCCGGCGCAGATCCTGCGCGCCGGCGGGGTGTCGGTCGAGGATGTGCATCGGCTGTTGGCGGGCGACGTTGCCGATGCCTCCGGCCCGAGTCGGGCCAGCGGGATGCTGTCGTCGCACTATGCGCCGCGCTGCGCGGTGCGACTGGTCGACTCCGCCGACGACGCGATGGCGCTGAGAGCGGGCAGCATCGGCTCGGAGATCATCGACCTCACCGACGACCTCGTCACCTACGCCCGCGAGCTGTACGCCCGCCTCCGCGACGCTGACGATCGCGGCACCAAGATGGTGATCGCCGTGTTGCCGCCCGCCGAGGGCTTGGGCCACGCAATTCGCGACCGTCTCACGAAGGCCGCAGCTCCTCGGCCGGCCTGAACGAACTCGATCGGCTCACGGCCAGTCGACGGCGTTGAGATTGCTGACCCAGGCGTCGCGGACCGCGATCACGTCGGGCGTCGACGCACCGTCGACTCCACCGATGGTGATGCTGACCGTCGATGCGCCCGCATCGGGAACGACGTCGAGGCGACACCAGCAGTCGAACGGTTCGTGCAGGTAGGTGTCGAGCCGGTAGGGCGGATCGTCGTCGAGCACCTCGCCGAGCCACGCGGCGACCACCAGCATCGCCTCGAACGCCTCAACCGGGAGCGCTTCGACGGTGAACGAGGGAACATCGCGGGCGATCCCCGCAGTCGGGTCGGAGGTGGAATCGTCGGGTTGCGACATCGGGTGCGTGCCGGGCTCTGATCCGGCTGGGCCATCGACATCGGGCCTCTCGATGCCTTCGTCCTGGGTGCGTGTGTCCACCGCCAGGAGGGCAGCGTCGGCGGCTTCGTTGATCCGTTGCATGTCGGCGGGGTCGCCACCTTGGTCGGGATGGTGGGCCTTGGCCAGCCGGCGCCGGGCGGCACGGATGTCGTCGCCGCTGGCGTCACGACCGAGGCCGAGCGTGGCGAACGGATCCGGCCGGGTCATCGGGGTCAGCGAGCCGAGTCGCGCAACTCGGCGTAGCGATCGCGGAGGTCGCCCGACTCCACCGACTCGACCACACCGGCGCCGGCGCCGAGCCCCCACCGCTGCTGCACCATGGCGTGATCGTCGCCGCCGGCCACTGCTGCTGCCTGCACGGCAGCGCCTGCGGCGACCGCCTGGTCGACGCCCGCGAGCACGAGCGGTTGGCCGACCAGTCCAGCGAGCACCGAGCGCAAAGCGCTGGACCGCGCCCCACCTCCGGTCAGCACCACCCGCCCCGTGACGGCCGCGTGGTCGCGCAGCGCGTCGAGCGCATCGAGCAGACCGCACGCAACGCCGTTCACGGCAGCAAGCGCGAACTGCTCGCGGGTGACATCGCTGCGCAGTCCGCCGAGCAGCCCGGTCGCGTCGGGGCGGTTCGGGGTGCGTTCGCCGTCGAGGTACGGCAACAGCACGGGCACGTCGGCGGCGCCGACGGCGGCGAGCGCGAGCCGGTCGAACTCATCGTGGTCGACGCCGAGCAGCCGGGCGACAGCGTCGAGCACCTTGGCTGCGTTCGAGGTGCAGACCAACGGCAGGAACCGGCCGGTCGCGTCGGCAAATCCCGCAACTGCTCCGGTCGGGTCCGCCGTCGGTGCATCCGCAACCGAGAATGCTGTGCCCGACGTGCCGACCGACAGCGCAGCATCGCCAGGGGCCAGGCCGAGGCCGAGTGCGGCGGCCATGTTGTCGCCGGTGCCGACTGCGACGGCGACGTCGTTCCACTGACCGGCCACGTCGAGTGGCCCCAACACTGTGGGAACGACATCGGTCCAGTCGCGCTCACCGTCGATCACGGCGAGAAGATCCCAGCGGTACTCCCCTGTCGTCGGCGACCAGTAGCCGGTACCCGAGGCGTCACCTCGGTCGGTGGTGTACGCACCCGTCAGGCGGTGCGTCAAGTAGTCGTGCGGCAGCAGCACCCGAGCCATTCGTGCCCACGCTTCGGGGTGTGAGCGGTGCAACCACGACAGCTTCGTCGCCGTGAATGCCGCCACCGGGACGCTGCCGACGGCGTCGGCCCAGGCCTCTGCACTCCCCAACTGTTGGACCAACCAGCCGGCATCAGGGGCCGACTCGGTGTCGTTCCAGAGTTTGGCGGGGTGGACCGCCTCGCCGTCGGCATCGAGCGCCACCATGCCGTGCTGTTGCCCGGCGACGCTGATCGCCTCGACCCGAGCACCCGTGGGGAGGTCGGCCAGCGCTGCCTGCCATGCCTGATCGAAGGCGTCGGACCACGAACGGGGGTCCTGTTCGCTGCACGGCGGTGTGACGGCAGGGTGCGGCGACGAGGACGATGCGACGATCTCGCCGGAGTCGAGATCGCGGATCTCGACCTTGGTGGACTGGGTGGAGGAGTCGACGCCGGCGACGAAAGGCACCGCTGCAGACTAGATCCAGTCGGCGCGGCGGCCCCATCCCACCGATGAGCGAACCAACCGCATACGGCGGTTTCGCTCATCGCAACCGGATTCGGGTCCCATCCGATGAGCGAACCGACCGGATACGGCGGTTTCGCTCATCGCGGGTACTACTCGCGCAGCGTTGAGGAGTCCGAGATCCAGTCGGCGCTGCGTCCCCAAGCGTCGTCGAAAACGATGTCGTCGAGCGGCTTGCGCTTCACCGGGCCGTGGTGGCCCTCGGGGACACCGAGTGTGATGCACGCCGACAGCGCAACACCCTCGGGGATGTCGAGGAGCTCGCGCAGCTCCGCCTCGACGCCGAGGTGCCACATCGTGAGGGCGCCCCCGTAGCCGAGCGCACGCGCTGCCAGCAGCAAGTTCTGGCAGGCGGGGTAGACCGAGGCACCCTCGTACGGCGACGCCGAGCGGTAACGGTCGAGGCAGACGAGCACGACCACCGGCGTCTGTTCGAATCGGTCGACGTAGCGCTGCATCGAGTCGGCGAAACGCGACGGGCGATACCCATCGTGCTCGCGTTTGGCATTCCAACCAGCTCGGAATACATCTCCGAGCACGTGCTTGGCGGCGGTCGCACGCGGTCCATCGCGCAGCACGAGAAATCGGAACGGTTGACGGTTCGACCCCGACGGCGCCCGGCCTGCGTGCCAGAGGATCGAAGCGAGATCGTCGTCGGGAATCGGCTCGTCGGTGTAGCGCCGGATCGCTCGCGTGGTCGCCATGCCCGCCAGCAACCCGATCGGTTCGGGCGGCGACGTCACCGGCCCTGGAACTCGGGGTCTCGCTTCTCCATGAATGCGGTGACTCCTTCGGTGAAGTCGTTGGTGCGCAGCAGCGGCAGCAGCTGCAAGAAGACGTGATGGACGTTCTGTTCGAACGTCTCGGTCTCGGCGGCTCGCATCATCCGCTTGATCGCCCTCACGGCGAGCGGTGCGTTTGCAGCGATCTCGTTCGCCAGCGCCGTCGTGCGCTCGGCGAACTCCTCGGCGCTGACCACGTGGTTGACCAGGCCCAGATCGAGCGCCTCGGCCGCGGTGAGCGTGCGCCCGGTGAAGGCGATCTCGGCGGCTGTTGCGTAGCCGACCATCCGCGGGAGCAGCCAGGTGCCGCCGCTCTCGGGCAAGATGCCACGCTTCGCGAAACCGGGATTCAGCTTGGCGGTGTCGACGGCGATGCGGATGTCGCAACCGAGCGCGAGATCGAGGCCGTAGCCCGCCGAACCGCCGTTCAGCGCGCAGATCGTCGGTGTGTCGAGGTTGTGCAGCACCACCGGAGGAGCGCTGCGAAGATCGAACTCACCAGAGAACGTCGCATCGCCGCCACCGAGGTTGCCGAGACCACCCTTGGGCCCGGCCATCTGAGCCTGCAGGTCGAGGCCCGCACAGAACGCCCGCCCCGCCCCGGTGAGCACGATGCAGCGCACATCAGGGTCGTGATCGGCTCGCAGCAGCAGCTCGCTGATCTGCTGGAGCATCGGACCGGAGATCGTGTTCATCCGCTCCGGAGCGTTCAAGGTCAGCGTCGCGACGTGGTCGACGACCTCGTACCCGACCTCGGTGTCGTCACCCGAAGTGCCATCTGGACCGGTCGAATCGTTCACGGTGCCGAAACGTAGTGCCTCGCATTCACCCGGCACGATGCGTACAATCTGGCCACCTTAGAAATACGGGCAATCCCGCCCGTATTCCCACAAGGGGGAGAAACCACAACATGAAAGCAACCCGCGTGAAGCGCGTCGGTGCCCTGTTGGTCGGTCTGAGTCTCGTCGCCGCAGCTTGCGGCAGCGACGACGAAGGCAGCGCCACGACTGAGGCCACCGAGACCACCGATGAGATGGTCGAGGAGACCACCGCTCCGGAGACCACCGAAGACATGACCGAGGAGACCACGGCGCCGGAAACCACCGACGACATGGTCGAAAGCGAGACCGTTCAGGCCGCTCCGACCTGCACCGGTGACAGCGACGGCGTCCTCGCCATCGCCACGGTGCTGCCCGAGACGGGCAACCTGGCCTTCCTCGGCCCGCCCGAGTTCGCTGGTGCGGAACTGGCAATTCAGGAGATCAACGAAGCTGGCGGTGCCCTCGGCGCCGACGTCACGCTCGACCAGGGCGACTCCGGCGACACCTCGACCGACATCGCCAACCAGACCGTCGACCGTCAGCTCGCTGCCGGCAACGACGCGTTCATCGGTGCGGCTTCGTCCGGTGTGTCGTTCACGTTCATCGACAAGCTCGTCGAGAACTGCAAGATCCACTTCAGCCCGGCCAACACCTCGCCGGACTTCACGGACTATGCCGACGACGATCTGTACTTCCGTACCGCTCCGTCCGACGTGCTCCAGGGCCGCGTGCTCGCCGATCTCATGATCGAAGAGGGCGTCACCACGGCCACGTTCATGGCGCTGCAGGACCCCTACGGCGAAGGCCTCCTCAAGTACTCGACCGAGCCGTTCGCGGACCAGGGCGGCGAAATCGTCGAACAGTTCACGTACGACCCGCAGGCCGCTGAGTTCTCGGCTGAAGTCGACAAGGTCGTTTCGGGTGATCCCGAAGCCCTCGTCATCATCGGCTTCGAAGAGACCTCGAAGATCCTCACCGCATTGTTCGAGGCCGGCTTCACGCCCGCCGACGGCAAGAAGATCTACCTGGTCGACGGCAACGTCGGTAACGCACTCGGCGAGCAGCTGCCCGCCGGATCGATGGAAGGCATCCGTGGCACCCTGCCCGCAGCCGAGATCACCGGTGACTTCCAGGATCGTCTCCTGGCCGTCGATCCGGAACTGATCGACTTCAGCTACGGACCGGAGACCTACGACGCGGTGATCATCGTGGCCCTGGCCGCGCAGATCGCCGGCTCCGACGATCCTGCAGCGATCGCTGCCGAGATCAACGGTGTCACCCGCGACGGCGAGAAGTGCGAGACCTACGCTGATTGCGTCGCACTCATCGAAGCCGGTACCGACATCGACTACGACGGACCTTCCGGCCCGCAGACGTTCGGCCCCGAAGGCGAGCCGACCGAAGCCAGCTTCAAGATCCTCACCTACGATGCGGACAACATGGTCGAGGCTGGAACCCCGACCGAGTTCCGTTTCGCCAAGATCTGATCAGTCAGATCTGAGCTGAACCACCCGATGACGGGGGGTCGCCTGCCGGCGGCCCCCCGTCGTCGTTTTCAATCGTTGCGGAACTGCTGGACCACATTGCGGCACGCAGGTTCGTCCAGGAACGCCTGCTTCACCTCGCGTCGCTCGAGTTTGTAGATCTCGGGTTCCAGCACCGACATCACCTTCTCGATGCTGTTGAACCACTCCCCCACCGCCCCTTGGACGTCTCGGTCGTCGATCCGGTCAGGTCGACGGGCCACATGGGAGCGCTGATCGTCGAGTTCCTCGATGCCGAGGGCGGCCCCAGATGCGAGTTGATCGCGCACGATCTCGGCGTCGTCGACCTCGGGGAGCTGCAACGTTGCGATGCGGTCACGCCACGCGATCAAGGCGGTGTCGGCCCGTTCCAGGCCAGCGGCGATGGCTGGGCCACGCTCGTCGGGTGGGCGCGAGGCAATGCCGGCGACGGAATCGTTGACGATGTCGACCAGGTCGTCGTCGAAGCCGCGCAGCTCCTCGCAGACCGTCCGGGCGAACTCCCCTCGGTCGGGACCGGAGCCCGACTGGCATGCCACGAGCGAAACGCTGGCCACCACGAACAGCCCGACAGCTGGTCTGGTGAGCATGGCCAGGCTGCCGCCGTCGTCAACGAGCCTTGGCGAGCGTGCCCAGGTACAGCTCGATGACCTTGGGGTCCTTCAGCAGTTCTTCGCCGGAGCCGGTATAGGCATTGCGGCCCTGGTCGAGCACGTAGCCCCGATCACAGATCTGCAGGCATCGAGCCGCGTTCTGTTCGACCATGATGATCGACACCCCGGTGGAGTTGACCTCCTTGACGCGATCGAAGACCTGATCCTGGAGCACCGGCGACAGGCCGGCGCTCGGCTCGTCGAGCAACAGGACGGATGGCTCCATCATCAGCGCTCGACCCATCGCGAGCATCTGGCGCTCACCACCTGAGAGCGATCCCGCACGTTGATCGATGCGTTCGCCGAGCCGAGGGAAGATGTCGACGACCTCGCCGATCATCTCCGGGACTCCCGACTTGCGGAGATAGCCACCCATCTCGAGGTTCTCGCGGATCGTGAGCGACGGAAACACGTTGTTGATCTGCGGGACGTACCCGATGCCGCGTGACACCAAGAAGTTGGCCTTCTTGCCCGTGACGTCGTCGCCGCGGTACCACACCGTGCCCTCGGTGACCTTGATCAGTCCGAACAAGGCCTTGAGCATCGTCGACTTCCCGGCGCCGTTGGGGCCGATGATGCCGATCAGCTCGCCATCACCGAGGATCAGTTCTGCGCCGTTGAGGATGTTCACGCCCGGCACGTAGCCGGCGACCACGTTCTCGACGTGGATCAGGTGGTCAGACATCGGACTCGCTCCCCGCTGCATCGGCGTCCGTCGAATCGCCGTCGACCGCCTCTCGGATCTCCTCGGTCAACGCCGCATGCGACGAACCCAGATACGCATCGACGACGGCGGCGTTCTCGCCGATCGAACGCGGCGGACCCTCGGCGATGATCATCCCTTCGGCCATGACGACGACCCAGTCGGAGATGTCCTGCACGACGTCCATGTCGTGTTCGACGAACATCACCGTGATGCCCTCGGACCTCAGCCGCTTCACGTGGCCGAGCAACGACTGCGTGAGTGCCGGGTTGACGCCCGCCATCGGCTCGTCGAGCATGATCAGCGTCGGATTCGCCATCATCGCACGCGCCATCTCGAGCAGCTTGCGCTGGCCACCGGACAGTGCACCGGCGTACTCGTCCTTCATGTGGGTCATGTTGAACTCGTCGAGGATCTCGAGCGATTTCGCCTGGACTTGCTTCTCCTGGGCGTGCCAGCCGCTGAACAGTCCCTTCCACATCGCTTCGCCCGACTGTGCCTGCGCGGCGAGCATCATGTTGTCGAGCACGGTCATCTTCGCCAGAACCTTGGTCAGCTGGAACGTCCGCACCATGCCCTTGGCGGCGAGCTGATGCGAGCGTTCGCCGCTCGTCTCTGACCCGTTGAAGACGACCTTGCCCTCGTCGGGGCTGTCGAAGTTGGTGAGGAGGTTGAAGAACGTGGTCTTGCCGGCACCGTTCGGGCCGATCAACGCCGTGATCGCGCCACGCTGCACTTCGACGTGCTCGACATCGACGGCTCGCAGCCCTCCGAACGAGCGCGTCACACCGTGGGCGACCAGGATCGGATCAGGCTTGGCGGCGCCGGGAACGTGATCGACACCGTCGAACATCCCCAGCGCCGGGTTGTCCCACTCGCGCTGGATACCGGCAGCTCCGCCGCCGCCCGAGGTTCGGCCGAACTCGACGGCGCCGTCGACGCCTGTGCTGTCGTCACTTGCGGGCATCGATTGCAATCTCTCTCTTGTCGCCGAAGATGCCCTGCGGTCTGAAGATCATCAGGAGCATCAGCGTCAGTCCGACGAGCATGAATCGAACCGGGCCGACCTGCGAGCGCTCCATGATCTGATCGGGCATGATGCCGTTGTCGATCAGTTCGATCAGCACGTTCTCGGTGAACGACAGGATGATCCAGAAGAGCATGGAGCCGATCACCGGACCCCAGATCGTCGCAAGGCCGCCGAGAATCGCTGCGGTCAGCGCGAAGAAGGTCTGTTGGGTTGCGTAGTTGTCCGGCTGCACCGAGTTCTGTTGGATCGCGTAGAACATTCCGGCCAGGGTGCCGAACGATCCACCCAGGATCAGCGACTGCATCTTGAATCGGAAGACGTCCTTGCCGAGTGCGGTAGCGGCGTCTTCGTCCTCGCGGATCGACCGCAACACGCGTCCCCACGGCGACTTCACGAGGCGCCACACGACGAACACCGAGATCAACACCAACGACCAGCCGACAACGAGTTCCCACAGATCCGCTCCGCTGAACTCGAGGTTCAGCCGTCCGAACAGGCGGAACCCGTAGGTCTGGCTGTTGTTGAACGGATTCCAGCTCTGAAAGCTGTTCGCGAACCCGTTGATGCCGTTGGAGCCACCCGTGACGTCGCTCAGAGTGGCGGCGCGCACGATCAATCTGATGATCTCGCCGACGGCAATCGTGACGATGGCGAGATAGTCGGCTCTGAGCCGGAGCGTTGGCAGACCGAGGATCAGTCCCAGCACCACACCGGCCAGCAATCCGACGATGATCCCGACCCAGAGCGGAGCGCCGAGCGTGTTCGTCGTGATCCCCACGCCGTAGGCGCCTGCGGCCATGAACGCGACCTGACCGAAGTTCAACAGTCCGGTGTAGCCGAAGTGCAGGTTGAGCCCGATTGCTGCGAGGGCGAAGATGATCGCCTGCTGCGAGATGCCCGATCGGAAGGCATTGGAGATGATCGAGTTCCAATCCATGCCTCTAACCGATCCTCTGCTTGCGTCCGAAGATGCCGTGAGGCATCACGAGCAGGATCCCAACCATCACGACCAGTGCTCCGACGTTCTTCAGCTCGGGCGCCACCACAAGCGTGGCCATGAACGTGAACACGCCGATCACGAGCCCGCCGACCATCGCACCGAAGTCGGTGCCGAGGCCGCCGAGTGTGACCGCAGCGAAGACCAGCAGCAGCAGCTGCTGGCCCATCAGCCAATTGATCTGGCTGTTGAGACCGAAGAAGACCGCGCCGGCGGTGACGAGCGCGCCACCGACGAACCACACTGCTGTGACCGTTCGATCGACGTCGATACCGGTCGACGCAGCCAGGTCGTTGCTGTCTGCGACGGCGCGCATCGCCTTGCCGAGCTTGGTCATCCGCAGCGCCAGGGCCGTGCCGACCAGCATCAGGACCGCCAGCACGATGATCAACAGCTCCTTTGGCAGCACGTCGATCGGACCGATCGAGAACAGGATCTTGGTCTGCACGGCGTACTGCTCGTAGGGCCGCGAGCGCTCGCCGAACAGGAACAGGAAGAAGAACCTCAAGAAGAGCGCGAGTCCGATCGAGATGATCATCATCGCGGTCAGCCCGGTTCCTCGTTTTCGCAGCGGTCTCCACAACGCGAGGTCGGTCGCGGCCGAGCCGAGCCCACCGAAGATCAGTGCGATGGCGCCAGCGGCGATCAGGTTGATGCCGAGGATCGAGTTGAAGAAGTACGCGACGAGCGCTCCGAACACGATCTGCTCGGAGAGTGCGAAGTTGACCAGACCGGTCGTTCCGTAGATGAGTGAGAGACCGATGGCGCAGAGCCCGATGATCAGTCCGAAGATCACCCCTTCGAACAGCAGCCGCGCACCACGGGTGAACAGACCGTCGCTCGTCTTGTCTCTCGCAGCGCCGATGGCGTCGCCCTCGGCGAGGTTGAACAGCACTCTCGTGGGTTGGCCGACCCGCGCCTCGACGGGCAGGATCTGCTTGTCGGCTCGCACGAGTTCGACGTTCTCCGGCAACGTGTCGACGTTCAATTCGACTGCGTACTGGCCTGGCCCCGGAAGCGCCACGGACACGTAGCCCGTTGCATCCGACGTTCCCCGGCCGATCTCAGCGCCGGTCGACTCGATGACTCGATCGGTGATGACCGCCTCGTACACGATGATCTCGGCGCCTTCGACCGGGTCGCGATCACCGCCGTCCTCGGGCTTGGCGAGCAGGGTGGTCTCGACCGACTCACCGGATTGGGCTGATGCCATCGTCGCCGGCAGCAGGCCCACGAGGCCGACCACCGCAAGCACGAGCCCGATGAGGGTCAAGATGCGCCGTTGCGCAACGGAGGTGTCTGGCATAGTCGCCGGAGCTTAGGCGCGTTGCGGTGTGTCCACGAAGAACGACGGGCCCGCGTTCGTTTCGTCCGCATGAACACTTCGCCTTGGAGGATCGAGCGGTTCGAGCGCAGCTTGGATGAACTGCACCGTCACGACCCACAGTGCGGTGGCACCGGCCACATGTGCTGCGACGAGCACGGCGGGGATGTCGTTGAAGTACTGGACGTAGCCGATGCCGCCTTGGATGACGGCGAGGAACATCCACGTCGAGATGTTGCGCGACAGACGATCGAACAGCGACGGGGTTCGGCGCAGCGCCACGACCAACCCCAAGAAGACGGCGACGGCGATCCACACGGTGACGGAGTGAATCTCCGCCACCGTCGAGATGTCGAAGCCGTAACGACGGGCAGTCTCGTCGCCTGCGTGCGGTCCGGCACCGGTGACCACGGTGCCCGTCGCGAGCGCGGCGGCCACGAGGGTGCCGAACACCACCAAGAGACCGGTGACGAGCGGTGTCACCCCGATCGACGAACGAGGAACGACCTGTTCGGGTCGGGCACGATGGATCGCCACGAGACCGAAACCGATCGACAGCATCGCCAGCAGGAAGTGTGACTGCACGAGGAAGGGGTGCAGGTCGCCACGTACGGCGATTCCGCCGACGACGCCGTTGCCCAGGATCGTCGCGAGCACCGCAAGCGACGGCAACTTCAGCCCGCGCCGCACCGGCCGCACACGGAACGCACCGATCGCCATCAGCAGCGTCGGAATTCCGACGAGACCGCTGGCGAGTCGGTTGATCTGCTCGATGGCAGCGTGGCCGCTCGACACGTCGATGAACCGCTCGTTGTTGCAGTTCGGCCAGTCGTCGCAGCCGAGGCCGCTGCCGGTGAGCCGAACGATGGCACCCGCGACCGTGAGAAAGCACACGCCGGCAACGGTGATGATGGCGATCTGCCGGTAGCGGCGAAGCGACATGGTGAATCTCGGGCGGGAGGGGCCCTCGTGTTCCATACGTCTCCGAGGATATGGCTAGCGTCGGCCGGGTGCTGAGTTCGTTCGACGACTTTCCGATCCATCAGACGTCACATCCGATCGCCCAGACGGCGACGAGCGACATCAATCACTACGACCGCTACTTCTTCAACGGCTACACGAAGGACACTCGGCTGTTCTTCGCCACGGCGATGGGGCTCTACCCGAACCGCCACGTCGTCGACGCCTCCTTCAGCGTGGTCGCCGACGGTGGCACGCCGGCCGCTCGTCAGATCAGCGTCCATGCATCGGGACGGGCGCCGGCTGACCGTGCCGACGCCAACGAGGTCGGCCCGATCAAGGTCGAAGTACTCGAACCGCTCAATGCGCTCCGAGTGATCGTCGACGCGTCCGACCAGGGCCTGCGCGCCGATCTGACGTTCGTGAGGCGATCGGCGCCGATCGAGGAGCCTCACTTCTTCCAGCAGATCGGTCTCCGGGTGACGTTCGACTACACCCGCCTCACTCAGTTCGGAGGATGGGAGGGTTGGATCGAGATCGACGGCGTCCTCCACGACCTCGCTCCCGGCGAGACGCTCGGCAGCCGCGACCGGTCGTGGGGGGTGCGCAGCGTCGGTGAACGCGCCCCGACCGGTGCACCCGTGGCCGACCCGCAGTTCTTCTGGCTCTGGGCGCCGATCAACTTCGACCGGTTCTCGACGCACTTCGACGTCAACGAGCTCTTCGACGGCAAGCGCTGGCACGAAACGGGTTTTGTCGCTCCCGTCGCCGGGCCTGACGGCGCACCGGGGCCCGAGGCCATGCGCACCGTCGACTACGACATCGCCTGGCGTCCGGGCACCCGTACCGCCGAGTGGTTCGAGGTGACGATGACGCCGTGGAGCGGCGATCCGACCACGATCCGTCTCGAGCCGCTGTTCGAGTTCCAAATGGCCGGCCTCGGCTATCTGCATCCCGAGTGGGGCCACGGCGTCTGGAAGGGTGAGTTGGAGGTCGGCGGCGAACGCTGGGACCTCCCCGTCGACAATCCGACCGCACCGGACCGGCTGCACGTCCAGGCGATCGTGCGCGCCACCACCAGCGGTGGCCTCGGCGTACACGAGGGCATCGGCATCCTCGAACAGCTCGCCATCGGCCGCCACGACCCCACCGGCCTCACCGGCCTCTTCGACGGCTGGCAGGCGTAGCTGGGTCCTCCCAACGATGAGCCAAACCACCGTATCCGGTCGCCTCGCTCATCGCAGCACCGGTTCCGGCCCCACCGATGAGCCAAACCGCCGTATCCGGTCGCCTCGCTCATCGCAGCACCGGTTCCGGCCCCACCGATGAGCCAAACCGCCGTATCCGGTCGCCTCGCTCATCGCAGCACCGGTTCCGGCCCCACCGATGAGCCAAACCGCCGTATCCGGTCGCCTCGCTCATCGCAGCCCGGTTCCGGCCCGACCGATGCGCCAACCGCCGTATCCGGTCGCCTGCTCGTCGAGAGCCCGATCGCCATCGGGAAGGGAAGCGCCAGCGACGAGCCGGAGCGAGGCCGACCTGAATCGCCACGACGAGACCTGCCGTGAGGCCTCGCCGGATTTACGTGTGGCGGATGGTCATGCCGCCGTCGACGGGGATCGTGGCGCCGTTGACGAAACTCGACGCCGGCAGGCACAGGTTGAGCGTCATGTGCGCGACCTCCTCGGGCAGGCCGTAGCGGCGCAGCGGTACCCGCCGTCGGGCATAGGTCTCCTTGGCCTCGTTCGGGATTGCGGCGGTCATTCCCGTGTCGATCGGTCCGGGACAGATGCAGTTGACGGTGACGCCGTGGCGGCCGAGTTCGACGGCGAGGCTGCGGGTGAGCCCGGTCACGCCGGCCTTCGAGGCGGCGTAGGCGGCGAGACCGCCGGTGGCGACGATCGACTCCGTCGAGGCGATGTTGACCACTCGACCCGACCCGGATTCCATGAGATGTGGCAGCGCTAGCCGGATCAGCCGAGCGTGCGAGGTGAGGTTGACGTCGAGTGTGCGCGCCCAGTTGTCCTCGAACTCGGCTTCGTCCTGAAACGCCGAGGTGACCAGCGAGACACCCGCATTGTTGATCACGATGTCGAGACGCCCACCCCACGCAACCGTTGCGTCGACGAGCGAGCGCAGCTGCGCGTGATCTGCCACGTCGCACTCGACACCCAATGCTCGATCGTCACCGTGCACCGCACGGATCTCCTCGACCACCGCGGCGACCCGATCGGCACCGAGGTCGGCAACGACCACCTTCGCTCCTTCGTCGGCGAAGAGGTGCGCTGTGGCTCGACCCATTCCGCTCGCCGCCCCGGTGACGATCGCGACGGCTCCGTCGATCGAGCGCGAGAGCGCAGTCAGCCGGCCTGGGTCGCCCACGTCGACGGTCGACCGCTCAGGCCGACCAGCGCTGGGCGCCGCCCATGCCGTACTGCTTCAACACGAGTGCGCGCTCGACGGTGATCGCCACGAACGCAGTCCCCGGCGAGTTCTCCGGACCGCCGGGCGCAAACGCATTGAGGTCGTAGTCGAAGACGCCGTTCCACAGGCGACGCTTGGTGTCGATGTCGTCGAACACCTCGGCGGTGCCCCAGATCTCGACACCGTCGCCATTCGCTTCCACTTGCCAGTGCATCGCCACGTTCGGGTTCGCAGCGATGTTGCGAGCTTTGACCGAGTCGGTGCCACCCATGAGCCAGCAGACGTCTCCCTCCCAGCAGGGATGCACGGGGACGACGTCGGGCTTGCCGTCGGCGCCCACCGTCGCAAGATGGGCCCAGGGACTCAAGGCCGTGGCGAACGCCTTGACGTCGTCGAGTTCGATGCGGTCGGTGTCGTCACTCATGCGCGAACCGTACTCAGTGGCGCACCTCGTAGAACGAGTTGACCGAATGCTCGACGCCGAGGGTGCGGAACTGGGTGAGCCCTGCCGCGCTCGCCATCTCACGCGCTTTCGACTCGGGCAGCCCCAGCGTTCCGAGCCCGGCACCCCCGGGCTCCGACAGCGCCGACGACATGCACGACAGGACGCTGATGCCGTACATCAGCGACGCCATCGGGTTCTTCTCGACGTTCTCGGCGAACGTCTCGCGACCCTTGATGTCGACCAGCAGCCAGGTCCCATCGGGCGCCAGCGCATCGGCGATCGCACCGATCATCTCCTGCGGATGCGTCATGTCGTGGATGCAGTCGAACGTGGTGATGAAGTCGACGGTGCGATCCTGCGGGAGAGGCTCGTCACGCGGGTCGACGAACCGAACGTTGTCAGCGCCTTCCTCACGGCGGCGGTGCTCGGCACGCTCGAGCGCATACTTCGAGATGTCGTAACCGATGAACCGGCTGTTCGGGAACGTGTCCGCCATGAGCAGCACCGCTCCACCAGCGCCGCAACCGATGTCGGCAACCGTGATTCCCGATTCGAGTCGTTCGAGGATTCCGTCCAACGCCGGCAGCACCGTGGGGATGAGATGGTGGCGGTTCCACGGCTCGAAGCTGCGCTCGATACCGACGGCACCCTCGGGGCCATGGCTGTCGTAGTCGTGGCCGATGCCGGTCTGGAAGCTCTCGGGCATCGCTTCGAGTGCCGCCATCGTCTGCGGGAACCGGTGGAACATGCCCATGCCGAAGGCGGGATGGTCCGGCGAGGCGAGCACGGCGACGGCCTCCGGCGTGAGCCAGAAACGTTCCTGCCCTGGTGCAGCACCGGTGTCGACCGCAATCAGCTTCGCTGCTGCTTGGTTGTAGGCCCACTCACGCACCCACCGCTCGTCGAGCCCCGCACGTTCGGCCAGCTCGGCCGTGGTGACCGGCTCGTCGGTTGCGGCGAGGGCGCTGTAGAGCCCGAGCTTGTCGCCGAGGTGGATCATTCCGGCGGTCACCGCTCCGTTGAGCTGGGTGAACACCGAGAAGGAATAGAACTTGAGACGATCAGGATCGGGTAGGTCGGCCATGGCGACGACGGTAGATCGTTGCCCGACGTCGGTCCGCAGCGAACTGTGCTCTCCTCCTGTCCGTTCGGACCCGACCCCGACGAGCAACCCCGACGAGCAGGGTTGTCAGCGGGTTCGTTCGTCGCGGTCGAGATGCTCGAGGTCGCTCAGCTTGGTGAGCGAGAACGTGTATCCGTCCTCGAGCGGCAGCGCCTCGACTCGGCTGACCGACGTGTGCCCCAACACGAAGCGATCCCACTCCCACGGCGTCGGCTCGAGGCCGAGCAGGTGGCCGATCGTCACCGAGTTCGTGCCGGCGTGCGCGACGAGCGCAATGCGTGCCCCCGGCTCGGCGATCTGCCACACGGGGAGCTCCGTCTCCGAGCGAACGACGCCGCGATCACCGAGGAACGACGATGCTCCGGCCCGGATCCGCCCGACGAAGTCCCGAATCGACTCGCCACCTTCGAGTCCGTGCCAGCGCTCCTGCGACGGGCGTCCCTTCAGCTCGGCGTACGCCTCCGCCGCTTTCTCCGCGGGGCTGCCGTGCCACATCGGGTCGCGGATCTCCTCGAGCCATGGATCGATCACTTCGGCGGCGTCCAGCGCAGCGAGCAGTGGCGCTGCGGTCTGGCGGGCCCGCACGAGCGGCGACACGAGCACCTCGTCGAACTTCTCGTCGTCGAGCCACGCCGCCAGCCGCTGCGCCTGTCGGTGGCCCCGATCAGTCAGCGGCGGATCGACGACCGCCAGGCCGTCTCGCACCCATTCGGGTTCTCCGTGACGGATCAGCACGATCTCCATGGCGACGACTGTAGGGGCGAGTCACCCCGGTAGCTTGCGCACCAGTGGCGAACGACGGCGGAGTGCAACCCGGCTGGTACGCCGACCCGCTCGGACGGTTCGAGTTGCGCTACTTCAACGGCGCCGCATGGACCGCTGACGTGTCCAATGGTGGGCAACGGTTCGTCGACCCGCTCGGTGTCGCCGTCGGCAGTCGCCAGGAGTCGGGTCGACCATCCCCCGTGCCCGACAGCGGATCGAAGGTCAGCTCGGTCGCCACGGCGTCGATGGTGCTCGGGATCATCGCCGTGGCGATTGCCTGGATGCCCTTCATCGTCGTGTTCGGTGCGATCGCTGCGGTGCTCGCTGTCGCATTCGGCATCGTTGCGCTTCGCCGCTCCGCACCATCCGATGCCGGTCGCAGCCGCGCCGTGGTCGGGCTGGTCACAGGCGGCTGCGGACTCGTCGTCGCAGTGCTCGGCGCGGTCCTGACGTTCGTCGTGCTCGACGTCTACGACGCCTACGTCAATCCACCTCCACACGAAGCGACCATCACATCGTGCGAGATCGTCGGATCGCGTGCAATCGCATCGGGCCGCCTCGCCAACCTCGGCGACAGCACCTCGGACTTCTCACTCCTGATCGGCTTCGTCCGACCCGGAACCGACAACCCGCATCGCACGAGTCGGATCGTGCTCGACAACGTCGAGCCCGACGCATCAGCGGTCTTCGAAGCCGAACGTCAGGTCGATCTCGACGAGGTCGACTGCATCGTGGTCGAAGTCACCGGCCCATTGCCGTTCGGGCTGGCGCTCGACTGACTCAGACGGTGGTCGCCGACACCCAGGCGTCGTACAGCGTCCGGTACGGGCCGTCCTCGGCGATCAGATCGTCGTGGTGGCCGTCCTGCACGAGACGACCGTGGTCGAGCACCAGCACGCGATCGGCCCGTGCGGCCGTCGACAGCCGGTGGGCGATCGCGATGGTCGTCCTCGACGCTGCCAATCGTTCGAGCGCTCGAGCGATGCGCACCTCGGTCAGGGCGTCCACGGACGAGGTGGCCTCGTCGAGGATCAAGATGTCGGGATCGGCCAGCCCGGCACGCAGCAGTGCCACGAGTTGACGCTCGCCGGCCGACAGCTGGTCGCCGCGCTCGCCCACGCTGGTCGCGAGCCCGTTCGGCAGCGAGTCGGCCCAGTCTCGCACTCCGAGGTCGTCGACAACCCGCTCGACGTCGCGCAGCTGTGCGCGCTCGTCGGCGAACGCGACGT
Organism: Ilumatobacteraceae bacterium; assembly: GCA_963828415.1. Classification (GTDB taxonomy): domain Bacteria; phylum Actinomycetota; class Acidimicrobiia; order Acidimicrobiales; family Ilumatobacteraceae; genus Sva-07. The sequence goes on along the minus strand of CAWHEI010000001.1, from coordinate 400,433 downwards.
TCGCTGCGACGGTGTCGTCGAACAGGAAGGGCTCCTGCGACACGACGATCAGTCGGGAGCGCAGCTCAGCGCGGTCGACCTTGCGCAACGGGACGCCGCCGAGGTCGATCTCGCCGATCGTCGGGTCCGCGAACCGGGCGATCAACCGGCCGAGCGTCGTCTTGCCGGAGCCGGTGGCTCCGACCATCGCGACCTGCTGGCCGGGCGGGATCGTGACGTCGATGTCCTTCAGCACTGCGGCGTCAGCGGTGTCATCGCTGCGGCTCCGATAGGCAAAGGTGACCTCGCGGATGTCGATCTGGAGCTTGCCGGGCGGCAGCGGGATCGGATCGTCCGGCTGTGGTGGGCCGACGGGCATGTCGAGCACCGACAACACGCGCCGCAACCCCGCGACTGCCATCTGCGTGGTGTCGAGCACTTCGGTGAACTCGGCGATCGGCTCGAGGAATCGGTAGGTGAGGAAGACGAACCCGACGAGAGCGCCGGCGGTCAAGCCGCTCTCGGGCCCGCGCCACACACCGACGGCCACCACCGCGGAGACGGTGAAGGCGGAGAACACCTCGCCGGACGGGAACAGGAACGCTCCGATCAATGCCGCTTTGATCTGCGCCGTTGCGGTCGCCTCGACCGACTCCTCGACCTGGCTCGCCATCTTGTCGCCGGCCCCGTAGGCGCGGATCGTCGGGCCACCCGACACGAGCTCGGCGATCGAACCGAGCGTTTGCCCGTTGCTGTGCCGCGCCCGGTCGTAGGCGACCAGGAGGCGGGCCTGCACCGCCCGCAGTACGAACAGCAGCGGGATGGCGACGGCGAACGCCACCAGCGCGAGCACCCAGTCGTAGGCGAGCATGACTCCGGCGACGATGACCATCAGCGTTCCGTCCACCAGCCAGGCGAGCCCGCCCCACTGGAAGAAGCGCGCCAGTGTCTCGATGTCGCTGGTCACACGGGCGACGAGTCCTCCGCGACGCTCGTCGTTGTGATCGGCGAGGCTCAGCTGATGGATGTGGCCGATCAACCGCACCCGCAGGTCGTGCAGCGCTCGTTCGCTGCGTTCGCCGAGACGGAGCGAGGCCTGCCGGAACGCCCAGCCCGAGATGAGCACCGCGATCGCGCCGAGGATCGCCATCTGCACGATGACGTCCATCTGGACCTCACCGGCCTCGATCCCGCGATCGATCGCCTGTTGGATCAGGATCGGGACGACGACGCGTCCCGCTGCGCCAATCGCTGCGAACATCCAGGTGACGCCGAGTCCCTGGCGCAGGATTGGTGCGGTCTCGAGACCTCGCCCGATCGTGCGAACCGCCGAATCCTGGCTCGGCGGGGTCAGCGTGCCCACCTTTGCCGCCAGCGTCGGATCGATGGTCATGGTCCGGTCACCCCCGAGTTCGCGTCAGTGGGTGCCCGACCCGGAGCCGCGCTGCCATCCCGGTCGCGGTCGGCCTCGAACGCTTCGACCAGCTCGCGATAGGCGCCCGTCGTGGCGAGCAGCTCATCGTGCGTTCCGTGCGCAGCGATGCGCCCATCGGCCACGAAGACGACGTCGTCAGCGAGGGCGATGGTCGACGGCCGCGACGCCACCATCAAGACCGTCGAGCCGCTCAGGCGGGTGCGGAGGCGTTCGAGGATGAGCGCCTCGGTTGCCGGATCGAGCGCCGAGGTGGTGTCGTCGAGTACCAGGAGACTCGGTTGACGTACGAGTGCCCGCGCGAGCGCGAGCCGTTGACGCTGACCGCCGCTCAGGCTCACGCCGCGCTCGCCGACCACGGTGTCGAGCTGTAGCGGCAATCGCTGGACGAACTCGGTGGCCGCGGCCTGGTCCAGGGCATCCCAGATCTGTTCGTCGGTGTAACTCGTGCCCAGCTCGACGTTGTCGCGCACGGTTCCACTCGACAAGAACGCCTCCTGGAACACGATCGAGCGAGCACCGGGCGCGAGTCTGACCTCGCCGAGTCCGGGCCCGATCAGGCCCGCTGCGAGCTGAGCAAGGGTCGACTTGCCGGAGCCGGTCGGGCCCACCAGCGCGGTGACGCTCCCCTGGCGGACCGCCAGATCGACATCTTTCACGGTCGGCGGACCTTCGCCCTCGTGGGCGAACGTGACCCCGTCGAACTCGACGCCGAATCCGCTGCGTGCGACACCGATACGGGCTGCCGGGTCGGGCTCGATCGGCTCGTCGAGTACCGTTCGGATCCGTTGCCAGGCGGCCATCGATCGGGGAAGCTCCGACAGCGTGTAGCCGATGAGGCGCAACGGGAACACGAGCAGCGTGAACAGGAAGATCACACTGGAGAACTCGCCGACGGTCACGTCACCGGAGCGCACACGGAGTGCGCCGATCACCACCAGCAAGATGTTGGTCAGCGACGGAATCACGTCGAGCAGTGCTTCGAACCAGCTCCTGAGCTTGATCGCCTGTACCCGCGAGGCCCGTACCCGATCGGCGAGGCCGGCCAGACGCTCGGTCTCACGCTCCTCGGCTCCGTAGGACTTGACGAGCTGGACGCCCTCGAAGCTCTCGTGGACGCCGGCGGAGAACTCGCCGAGCTGGTCCTGGGCCCGTGTGAAGTGCTTCGACACCGCCTTTTCGTAGATGACATTGGTGACCACCAGCAGTGGGAACACCACGACCGCCACCAGCCCCAGCGGGACGTCGATCACCAGCATCCAGATCGTCGACGCGACCAGCATGATCAGCGTTCCCGTCGCGAACGGGATCGGGGCCAGGACGCTCACGGTCGCCTCGGAGTCGACCCCGGCGCGCTGTACCAGATCGCCGTCGGCTCGGCGGTTGTGCCAGCTCACCGGTTGCGCCACGTACCGTTCGACCACCCGGTTGGTGAAGGTCTGCGCCACGCGCCACATCGTGATCGAGGCGTAACTGCGCCTGACCACGATGGCCACCGCTCGAAGTACGCCGATCGCGATCACGAGGCCGAGTCCGGCCACCACGGTGCTCGTCGACACGCCGCCGTCTTCGAAACTGGGCAGGATCACATCGTCGATCACCCGCCCGATCGCAACGCTCGAGGCAACGGTCAACAGCGCGAACACCGCAGCGCCAGCCATGGCGATGAGGAAGAGCTTGGGGTGCACCATCACGAGTTCCGCGATGAACCGCGCATTTCGGCGTGTGCGCTCGATTGCGCCGAGATCGTCGTCGGACGCGACGGGGTCGTCGGTGATCACCTCGGCGGACTGCACGTGACGTTTCTACCAGCCAGGGGCCGTCATATCGTGAGACATTGTGAGCACCGACGCAGTCGCCCCACCGAGTTATGTTCCCGGCGGCCAACCGGGCCGGTGGCGCCGCTCGCCGGTTCGGCGAGTAGTGCTGTGGACAGCAGTGGTGGGGCTGCTCGTGTTCTGGATCTGGGCGCTCTTCTTCGCCTCGAAGGAGTCGGTCAACAAGATCGAGGACCGGGAATGGGCAGCACGGGCCGAAGCGATCTGCGTGCGCACCGATACGGAACTTCGAGCGCTCGACGACCAGGCATCGCCCGACCTCTCGGTGCGTGCCGACCTCGTCGACGAGTCGACCGACCTGCTCTCCGCGATGCTCGATGACATCGTCGCGGTCACACCGTCTGACGAGAAGGGTCAGGCGATCGTGCCCGAGTGGGAGGCCGACTATCGGGTGCTGCTCGAGGACCGGTACCGCTACGCCGACCGCCTTCGAGGCGGCGAGAACGTCGCGTTCACCGAAACTGCCGTCGATGGTGTCCCGATCACCGAACGCATCGAGAAGTTCACGCTCGACAACGAGATGCCCACCTGCGCACCGCCGCGTGGGTCGGTGGTCTGACGCCGACGCAACCGCCGCGCGATCGTCTAGCGCGGTTCGATCGTCTTGATCACCCGGGCGGGCACGCCCGCGGCGACGCTGTAGTCGGGAAGATGACCGGTGACCACGCTGTTCGCCCCGACCACGACGTGACGCCCGATCGTTGCGCCGGGGAGCACGACAGTGCCATGGCCGAGCCAGGAACCGTCGCCGATCGACACGGGTCGCTCCGGCATCACCTGCTTCGAGATCGGAAGGTTCGGGTCGCTGTAGCCGTGGTTCTGATCGGTGATGTAGACGTGGTGCCCGGTCCACACATCGTCGCCGATCACGATCTGGAGGTGTCCGACGATTCCGCTCCCTTTGCCGATCAGGCACCGGTCGCCCACCGAGATCACCGGATCGCTCACCATCTCCTGACCCGGCACCATCCCGGCCGACAACGTGATCTGGGGGCCGAACATCGTGCCTTCGCCGATGTGGATGTACTGCTCGTTGAAGATCGTGTTCGTGGGGAAACAGATCACGCTGCCGGCCCCGATTCGCCCGAATCGTTTGCCGCGACGAGTGTCGGGCCCGATCGCACCGAGCTCGATTGCGGTCTCCCACGCACGGATCACGCCCTCGCCGGCCGCGCGCTTGATACCGATTCGGACGCGTTGCACGAACCCGTCTTCGAATGGAGGTCGTTCCAGCACGGCGCCCGACGCTACTGCCACCGACCCTTCATCGATGAGCGAAACCGCCGTATCCGGTCGGTTCGCTCATCGCACGGTTCGTATGGTGGGGGGATGACCGCTGCGGAGCTCCTCGCCGACCGGATCGCGCCGCTGACCGTGGGCTCGATCACGGACGTCGCCGGTGTCCGGGTTGGTCACCACCAGCGAGTGGGGCGAGGGTGGCAGACCGGCACCACGGTCGTGTTCGTACCACGAGGCGCGACACCAGGCGTGTCGGTGCGCGGCGGTGGTCCTGGGACTCGCGAGACCGATGCGCTCCAGCCGGAGAACCTCGTTCAGACGATCCATGCAGTCTGTCTGACCGGTGGGAGCGCGTTCGGATTGGCGGCCGCAGAGGGCGTGGTGGCCTGGCTGGAGGAACGGTCGCTCGGGTTTCCCGTCGGCCCCCCGGATGACCTGATGGGTGTCGTTCCCGTCGTCCCGGCAGCGGTGATCTTCGATCTCGGACGCGCAGGACGGTTCGACCATCGGCCGTCCGCCGACTTCGGTCGACGTGCGATCGCTTCGGCGCGCGTCCGACAGCACTCGTGGGGGTCGGTCGGTGCCGGTACCGGAGCGCGAGCCGGTGGCCTGCAAGGCGGCGTCGGCACCGCAAGCACCACGGTCGAGATTCCTGGGCCGACTCCGGTGACGGTGCGGGTTGGCGCACTCGCGGTCGTCAATGCCAACGGCAGCGCCATCGATCCCGAGACTGCTCTGCCGTGGGGTCCCGATCGGTTCGACCTCCGATCGCCGAACGAACGCGAACGACGCCGGCTCCGGCGCCAACTCACCGGACAGGCGGCGACCCTCAACACGACGATCGGGGTCGTTGCCACGTCGGCGACACTCTCGAAGACCGAAGCCTCGAAGATGGCCGACGTTGCCCACGACGGGCTTGCACGTGCGATCCGTCCGGCGCACTCGATGTTCGATGGCGACACGATCTTCGGACTCGCGACGGGCGAGCACGACATCGGTGACCTTCCTGCCGCCATGCGCTCGACGCCATCGCGTCAGAGTGCCTTCAACCTCATCCTTGCTGCGGCCGCAGACACGTTCGCAGCCGCATGCGGTCACGCCGTGCTCACCGCCACGACGGTCAACGACGCACCTGCCTACCTCGACGTCTGCGCGTCGGCGCGGCCGCGCCCTCGGAGTCGAGCCGGGTCTGCCCAGTAGCGTTGCGGTGTGGCCACTGTGATCGACAACCCGGCCGACATGCGCGCCTGGGCCGACGCCACACGAACGTTGCAGCACACGGTTGCGCTCGTGCCCACGATGGGTGCGCTGCACCGCGGGCATCTCGAGCTGTTCGACGAGGCGGCGAGACGCGTGGACAAGGTCGTCGTGTCGATCTTCGTCAACCCGCTCCAGTTCGGCAATCAGGGTGACTTCCTGCACTATCCACGACCCCTCGCCGACGACGTGCAGGCGTGCGAGGCTGCCGGGGTGGACGTGGTGTACGTACCGACGGCCTCGGCCATGTACCCGGACGGATTCGCAACGACGGTGCACGTAGCCGGCCTGACCGACACGATGGAAGGGACGTCGAGACCGGGCCACTTCGATGGCGTCGCCACGGTGGTCGCCAAGTTGTTTGCGGCCACTCGTCCCCACGTCGCCGTGTTCGGCGAGAAGGACTTCCAGCAACTCGCAATCGTTCGACGAATGACCGTCGACCTCGACCTGGGCATCGAGATCGTGGGCCACCCGACCATCCGGGAGCCCGACGGCCTCGCCATGTCGAGTCGAAACCGCCGGCTGAGCGAGGCCCAACGCAGAGCGGCCGTCTGCATGCCACTGGCGCTTGCTGCAGGATGCACTGCGGCGGCCTCAGGCGTGACCGACACGGCCGGGATCATCCTCGCCGTCACGCGAGTCGTCGAGTCGGAGCCCCTCGCCGAACTCGACTACGTCGCCGTCGTCGATGCCGACACGCTGCTGCCGATCGACGAGTTGGTGGCCGCCGATCGTCGGCCGGGGCGTGTTCGACTCGCCATCGCCGCCCGATTCGGCGACATCCGGTTGATCGACAACTCCGACCCGTTCGCGAGCTGAATGGGCGGCACCCTCACTGGAGCCTGTCGGCGACCCCGCTCAACACGATCAGCAACACGGCCCCGTTGAACAGCGCGTGGGCAACGATCGACGGGCCGATCCGCCCGAGGAGGGCAACGGCGATCCCGAAGGCGATGCCGACGCCCGAGAGCACGAGCACGAGCCCCACGTTTCCGACGCCGCGCACAGGATCGACGTGCGCAACACCGAACAGCAGGCCCTGGACGATCACGACCATCACGATCGGCATCCGGCTCCGCAGTCCGCGCATCACGACACCGCGGAACACCATTTCCTCGACGATCGGTGCCGCGATCACGGCGGTGATCACGAGCGACACCACGTAGGTTCGGTCGGCACTGATCTCCTCGAGGCCCTCGGTGTTGCCCACCAACGGAAGCCCGAGAGCGACCACGATCGCACCGACGACCGCCTGGGCCGCGATCGCCCCGAGCCAGATCACGGGGCCCCAACCGAGGTCGGCGAACCGTGGCGTGAACCCGATGTCGGGCCCCAGGTGCCCGCTGCCCCAGCGCCGACTCGCATGCCGGCACCACCACAGTGATGGGCCGTAGCCGATCGCAGCGAGCATGGCGACATAGACGGCAACGGGCCATCCGAGGTCGACGACGGCATCGAGCGCGTACTTCGAAACCAGCAGCGACGCGCTGAGCACGACGATTGCGCCGAGCGCCGCAACAAGCGGCAACGTGCTCGGCGCCCGAGTCGAGCTGGATTCGCCAGCGCCCGCCGCAGTCCCAGGTATCGGTGGCGGCAGCGGGGCGCTCATGGCGGGTCAGTTCTGGTCAAGAGGTTCTCGAGGTCGTCTCAAGTGTTCGGCAAGATCGCTCCAGAAGGTACCTCCATCGCCCGATGCAGCTGGGAACCCGTATCGACGACCGCGTCGACGCCGAGCCAGGGAAGCCCTTCGCATGACATCGACTCGCTCCTCCGTACAGCGTCACCCACGGTCACGCGGACGTCGATGGATCACCGGGGCACTCGGACTGGCGGCGATCGGAACAACACTCGTGCTCGCCGGGCCGATCAACACGGCGACCGCCGCTGGGCCCGCCGCCGACGACTGGCTCGGCATCGTCAACGTCTACCGCACGCAATCGGGTCTCGCACCGATCGCCAACAATCCAGCGTGGTCGAACGGCGCGCAGAACCACTCGTGTTGGATGCTGCTCAACGGCATCGCGCACGACGAGGCACCGGGTACGCCGGGCTACACCGCTGATGGCGACCAGGCGGGAAACAGCGGGAACGTTGCGGTCTCGAGCAACTCGTCGGCGACTCCTCGCAGCCACATCGACCTGTGGATGTCCGGACCGTTTCACGCGATCGGGCTCCTGCGACCGTCGCTGCAGCAGGCTGCCTACGGGATGTGCGCCAGCCCACCCAACCCGAGCAACACCCAGTGGAAGTCGGCCGCCACACTCGACGTGGTGCGCGGCAACAACTGGGGCGCCCCCAAGCCGGCGAGTCCTGTGGTGTTTCCCGGTAACGGCGCCACGACCAGCCTCACACGCTTCATCGCCGAATCACCCGATCCACGCAGCTTCTGTGGCTGGGGCGCACAGAGCGTCGGTCTCCCGTTGATCGCGATGATGCCGTCGAACGTCACCGCCGCGACCGCAACGCTGGTCGGTCCAGCCGGCCCGGTCCCGACCTGTGTCCTGCACAAATCCAACACCTCCGGCACCGCGAGTTCGATCCTCGGCGGCGACAACGCCGTGGTGGTCGTTCCCGCCTCACCGTTGGCGACCGGGACCTACACCGTGGCGGTCACGTCGAATGGCGGCACGGCGAACTGGAGCTTCAACGTCGACCCCTCGGCGGCGCTCGCGCCGACGCCGGTCGGTCCGCCCCCGCCCCTCGGCGACGCTGCCGCGCTGGCAGCGAACATGCCGTTCCAGCCCGTGACCCCGTTCCGGTTCGCTGATTCGCGCCACGACATCGGCGTCGGTCGGCTGCCCGCCAACCAGCAGGTCCGCGTCACGATCGCCGGTCGATCCGGCATTCCAGCCGACGCCACAGCGATCAGCGCCAACTTCACTGGAGTCGGCGCACCGGCGGCCGGGTACCTCACGGCGTCGAACTGTGCTGAGGCCGACCCCTCGTTCTCGACCCTCAACTACGAGGCCAACGACGGCGTCCCCAACCAGGCAATCATCCCCCTGGACCGCGGCGACCTCTGCCTGTTCTCGAGCGAGGCGACCGACATCGTGATCGACATCAACGGATACGTGTCGCCGAACTCCGCGCAGGTGTTCATCCCCGTCGCCCCGCAGCGTCTCTTCGACTCGCGACCGTCTGGGCAGCCGCTTCGAGCCGGCGAGGTACTCCGCGTCGCGGTCGAAGGTGGTGCCAGCCCTGCTCCGAGCGAGGCGGTCGCTGTGGCCGTGAACCTGACCGGTGTCATTCCCGACGAGACCGGCTGGATCCGAGCGTTCCCGTGCGACGTCGCCGAGCCCTCGGTGTCGTCGCTCAACCCGCGGGTCGGACGGGCACGGGCCAACTCGGCGATCGTGCCCACCGCGGCTGACGGCACCATCTGCCTGACGAGCAACGTGAACTCCCACGTGATCATCGACATCACCGGCTGGTTCGGCGCCCAGGGCGGCCAGAAGTTCGTCCCGATCAGCCCCATCCGTCTCGCCGACACCCGTCAAACGCACCCCACACTGAACGGTGGGGCCGGGCCTGTGATGCTGACCCCTGGGCGCGAGCTGCGTGTGCAGGTCGCCGGAGCCCGGGGTATCGGTTCAGATGTTCGCGCTGCGACGCTGAACATCGTCGCTGCCGGAGCCAGTGTCCCGGGCTTTGTCGTCGTCGTGCCGTGTGGACAGCCGTCGGACGTCTCGAACGTGAACTTCACCGGCGACACCGGGGCGGTCGCCAATGGAGCGAACGTGAAGCTCGACGGGTCCGGCGCGGTCTGCGTCACCACCAGTGCGGCGACCCACGTGATCGTCGACATCACGGGCGTCTGGAAGTGAGCAACCGCCGTCAGCGGTGAAGCGAGTGGTCGTCGACCGTCGCTCGGTGGCGGATGGTGTGAACGCTGTCGCCTGACAGGATCGCGCCACGTCCGAGCATCCGACCGAACTGCCAGTTCGACAGCCCGAGCTCGGGTGCATCGAGGGCGTACTGACCATCGACCCAGCGGGTGAACCCGTTGCCGACGAATGGGGCGTCGACGGATGCCCAGAACCGATCGAGTTCCGCCGCGTCGTCGGTGACGAGCGATGCGACGAACCGCGGGCTGTACCGATTGCACAACTCGACGGCGTCGTCGACCGAGTCGACCACGACGAGCGTGATCTCGGGCGACTGTTCCCACTCCCATTCGATGGCGAGACCATCCTCGGCCAACACCGACGCAGCGGGTTCGTCCGAGGTTCCACCGGCCCGGCTGATCGGGACGATCCGACCGAAGCGCTCGGCCGGAACGGCCGCCTCGCTCCCCGCGACCACGTGCAGACGCCCGAGAGCGCCACGTTCGGATGCCGCCTGGTCGAGCGCATCGAGCACGACGGGAACCAGCTCGGCGGCGCGATCACGCACGACGACGGCAACGTTGAGTGTGTTGCACACCTTGCGATCGAGCGAGTTGCGCACGGCCCGGGCAAGGGTCGACGCGGACGCAGCGCGCCCTGCGACCATCCAGGCCCCGCCGGTCCCGTGCAGGCTGACCGGCGTACCCGCCTGCGAGGCGACCGCCCCGAGTTCTGCGACGGCGGCTCCCGATCCGCGGGCGACCGCGAGGGCAATTCCTCGATCAGCGAACAGCGCATGGCCGGCAGCGTGCGTCGGCGAGTCGACGAGACGCACCGCACCGTGCGGAAGCCCAGCGTCTCTCAGCGCGGGCGTGAGGGCGTGCTCGACGATCGATCGAGCCGTTGCCAGCGCGTCGGAGCCGATGCGGAACACGACCGTGTTGCCGGTGCGAACCACCCCGCATGCGTCCGCGAACACGTTGGGGCGGCCCTCGAACACGAATCCGACGACACCGAGCGGCGCCCGGCGCGCCTCGACCGACCAGGCACCGTGATCGATTCGGTCGACGATTCCGTCGCGGCGGCTCGCCGAGTCGCGCCAGCCGCGCAGGCCACGGACCATGTCCGAACGCATCCGCTCGTCGAGCACGAGTCGAGTGGTCGAGCGACCTCTTGCGGCCGCCGACGCGACGTCTGCGGCGTTGGCGTCGGCGATCGGCGCGAACCGGGCGTCGTCGGCGAGGAATCCAGCGAACCGATCGAAGAAGTCGGTGATCCGGTCGTCGGTGACCGCTGCCAGGTCGGCGAAGGCACGGCGAGCATCGGCGACCGTATCGGCGACCAGCGTGCCGACGGCACCGGGGATCAGCAGCAGCGCGCCGGTCGATTGCACGACGATCAGACGGTCGCCCGGAGCGAATCGTTCGGCGAGGTCGGCCGACACGACGGCGACACGATCGCCGCCGAAGGGGATCTCCTGGCCCTCGGTGAGGCGGGTGAGCGCTCGTACCTCGGGCTGCGACGACACGGCGTTAGCGTAGGCACGTGTCGACCTCACCGCTCTACTTCCGTCAGCTGCTGTCCGGGCGAGATTTCGCCGTTGGTGATCCGCTCGCCTCTCAGATGGTGAACTTCGTCTACGCCGTGGGCGACCGTCGTACCGGCGAGTGCGTGCTCGTCGACCCTGCCTATGCCGTGAAGGAACTGGTCGACCTCGTGGGCGCCGACGGAATGACCGTCACCGGCGCGCTCGCCACGCACTACCACCCCGATCACGTCGGCGGATCGATGATGGGGCACTCCATCGAGGGCATCGCCGAGCTGCTCGACCACGTCGACTGTCCGATCCACGTCCAGCACGACGAAATCGAATGGGTGACCAAGTCCACGCACGTCACCCCCGACCACCTCGTCGGCCACGACTCGGGCGATGTGCTCAGCGTTGGCGGCATCGAGATCTCGTTGGTGCACACACCCGGCCACACGCCAGGTAGCCAGTGCTTCTTCGTCGACGACCGCCTCATCGCCGGCGACACGCTGTTCTTGGAGGGATGCGGACGGACCGATCTCCCTGGTTCCGACCCGGTCAAGATGTTCGAGAGCCTCCGCCGGCTCGCCGAGGTTCCGGACAGCACGATTCTGTTCCCCGGCCACCGCTACTCGATCGCAAGCAGCGCCACCATGGACGTCGTCAAGGAGACCAACTTCGTCTTCCAGTGACCCTCCAGCACCCGAGAGCGCGGGAAACGTCAGCAGTCGGCTTTGGCGGGGATCGCGATTTCGAGGCCGACGTAGAACGCGCCGTATCCCGAGGTGTTCACATTGGCAGCGTTCAACGCGTCGACCGTGACATCGAACTTCGACGCGACCTTGCCGGGATAGTCGCCGTCGACGAGCGTGTAGGTGCCCTGCGAACAGTTGTCACCAGCGTCCGGGATGGTCTCTGCGGGAGTTGCCTCGGTGTCGGTTTCGGTCACCGCGGCCGTGCCGCTGTCGGGGGTGGCGGTCACTGCTGCCACGGACTTGCCGCCCGGCGGGATCAGGATGACCGTGCCGGGAAACGGGAACTGGCTCGGATCGGTCCACTCGTTGACGCCGAGCAGATCCTCGAGCGTGACACCGAACCGCGTGACCAAGACGTAGGGCGCGTCACCCGACTGCACCGTGTACTCCTGGGTGCCTTCGACAATCGCGTCGGGATCGCCCGCTGCCAGTGTGTCGGTGGGCGGCTCGGTCGTGGCCGGCGGCCGCACGACGAAGGCGGTGGATGCTGCGCTGAGATCGAGGGTCGACTGGGTCGCGCCCGATTCGCTGCCGCCACACGACGAGAGAACGACGGCACCGATCAGCGCGGGACCGATGAGCGCGCCGAGGCGGCGCACGCCGGTCGAAGAACGAAACGATTGCATGCCGAACAGCGTAGGCCGTCGCGGACGACCGATGTCGTCAGCCCCGGTCACACGAGGGGACGGTCGGTGGGTCTGACCGGCGATGGCAGGCGCGTCTCTCCCATCAAGTAGGCGTCGACGCCGGCGGCACACGCACGACCTTCGGCGATCGCCCACACGATCAAGCTCTGACCCCGACCCATGTCACCGGCCACGAACAGCCCGTGCTGATTGGTCATGTACCGGCTGTCGCGGGCCACGTTGCCCCGCGAGTCGTACTGCACCTCCAGGGATTCGAGCCACGACCCCTTCTCGGGCCCGACGAACCCCAGCGCCAGGAACACGAAGTCCGCCGGGATCTCGTGGTCGGTGCCTTCGACCTTCACGAACGCCCCGTCGATCAGCTCGACCTCGTGGAGACGGAGCGCACGAACGCGCCCGCCGCCGTCGTCGAGGAACTGCTCGGTATTCACGCTGAACAGCCGCTCACCACCCTCCTCGTGCGCTGACGTGACCTTGTAGGTCATCGCGAACTGGGGCCACGGGTTGTTGGTGCCGCGCAGATCCGGTGGCTTCGGGAGGATCTCGAGCTGCGTCACGGACGCCGCTCCCTGGCGATGTGCGGTACCGAGGCAGTCGGCCCCGGTGTCGCCCCCGCCGATGATCACCACGTGCTTGCCGGCCACGTCGATCGGCGACTGGTCGAGGTCACCCAGCTGCACGCGATTCGCGTACGGCAGGTACTCCATGGCCTGGTGGATCCCACCGAGTTCCCGACCGGGGATGGGCAGATCGCGCCACGCCGTGGCACCACACGCCAGTACGACGGCATCGTGCGACGCGCGCAGCACCTCGATGTCCACGTTCTCGCCGACGACTGCATTGGTGCGGAACTCGGTGCCCTCGGCTTCCATCTGCTCGATGCGTCGATCGATGTGCCGCTTCTCCATCTTGAACTCGGGGATGCCGTAGCGCAGCAGCCCACCGATGCGGTCCGCACGCTCGAGCACCACGACGTCGTGGCCGGCGCGAGTGAGCTGTTGGGCAACGGCGAGACCTGCAGGCCCGGAGCCGATGACGGCGACGCGCTTGCCGGTACGGACCGCTGGCACGTGCGGAGTGACCCACCCTTCGTCCCATGCCCGATCGATGATCTCGACCTCGACCTGCTTGATCGCAACGGGGTTCTGGTTGATCCCGAGCACACAGGCGGACTCGCACGGCGCGGGACACAGCCGCCCGGTGAACTCCGGGAAGTTGTTCGTGGCGTGGAGCCGCTCGATCGCGTCCTGCCAGTGATCGCGGTAGACGAGATCGTTCCAATCCGGGATCAGGTTGCCGAGCGGGCAGCCGTTGTTGCAGAACGGGATCCCGCAGTCCATGCAACGACCGGCCTGATGCTTGAGGTGGTCTTCGGGGAAGTCCTCGTACACCTCCTTCCAGTCGCGCAGGCGAACCGGAACCGGACGCCGTGACGGCGTCTCGCGATCCCACTTGAGAAACCCGGTCGGCTCACCCATCTGAGTTGTCCTCCTCGTCGGCCCTTTGGTTCTCCTCGATCGGACTGCGGCCCGTCGCTGGCGCTTCCCTCGCCGGCCGCTTCGTCATCGTGCTGCTCATCCTCGTGCTGCTTCCATGATCTTGTCGACGGTCTGGGCTTCGTCGAGGCCGGCGGCCTCTGAGTCGGCGATGACGGTGAGGACCCGCTTGTAATCGCGTGGCATCACCTTGCGGAACGACGACAGAGCAGCGTCCCAGTCGGCGAGGATCCGCTCGGCAACCGCCGACCCGGTGAGGTCGCGATGGCGAGTGACAGCGTCCATCAGGAAGTCCCGATCGGTGTCGTCGAGGTCTTCGAGCGCCACCATCTCGTAGTTCACCTTGGCGGCGAACACCTCATCGGGGTCGTACACGTAGGCGATGCCTCCCGACATCCCCGCCCCGAAGTTGCGCCCGGTCGGCCCGAGTACGACCACGCGGCCGCCGGTCATGTACTCACACCCGTGGTCGCCGACGCCCTCACTGACGGCGGTGGCACCGGAGTTGCGCACACAGAAGCGTTCACCGACGATGCCGCGCAGGAAGATTTCGCCCCCTGTAGCGCCGTAGCCGATCACGTTGCCGGCGACGATCTGCTGCTCGGCCACGAAGGTCGAGAACGGATGGGGATGCACGATCACCCGACCACCGGACAGACCCTTTCCCACGTAGTCGTTGGCGTCGCCGACCAGGCGGATCTCGATTCCCGCCGGCAGGAATGCTCCGAGACTCTGACCCGCCGACCCGGTGAGCGTGATGTCGATCGTGCCATCGGGCAGACCAGCGCCCTTCCACTTCTTGGTGACCTCGTGGCCGAGCAATGTGCCCACGGTCCGGTTGACGTTCCGCACGGGGAGGTCGATCGACACGTGCTGACCGTCTTCGATCGCCGGCTGTGCGAGCTCGATCAACTGCTGATCGAGCGCCTCGTCGAGTCCGTGATCCTGTCCGACGCTCTGGATCAGCGTCTGGTCGTACGGATTCTCGGGCACGGCGAGGATCGGGCTGATGTCGAGCCCCGACGCCTTCCAATGAGCGATGGCACGTCGAGCGTCGAGCGCTTCGACGTGTCCGATCATCTCGTCCATCGTCCGGAAGCCGAGTTCGGCCATCAGCTCGCGCACCTCAGCGGCGATGTACTCGAAGAACGTCTCCACGAACTCGGGCTTGCCGGAGAACCGGGCACGCAACTCGGGATTCTGCGTGGCGATGCCGACGGGACAGGTGTCGAGATGACAGACGCGCATCATGATGCAGCCCGACACGACGAGCGGCGCCGTGGCGAAGCCGTACTCCTCCGCGCCCAGGAGCGCCGCGATCACGACGTCGCGTCCGGTCTTCATCTGACCATCTGCCTGCACGACGATGCGGTCGCGCAGCCCATTGAGCAGCAGCGTCTGCTGGGTTTCGGCCAGGCCGAGCTCCCACGGTCCACCGGCATGCTTGAGCGACGTGAGCGGGCTGGCGCCGGTGCCACCGTCGTGGCCGGAGATCAGCACGACGTCGGCCTTCGCCTTCGACACGCCGGCGGCGACGGTGCCGACGCCGGTTTCGGCCACCAGTTTCACGTGGACCCGAGCCGACGGATTGGCGTTCTTCAGGTCGTGGATCAGTTGCTTGAGGTCCTCGATCGAATAGATGTCGTGGTGCGGCGGCGGGCTGATCAAGCCGACGCCCGGCGTCGAATGCCGCGTCGCCGCGATCCACGGGTACACCTTGTGACCCGGCAGCTGGCCGCCTTCGCCGGGCTTGGCCCCCTGGGCCATCTTGATCTGGATGTCGTCGGAGTTCGTCAGGTACTCCGACGTGACACCGAAACGTCCGGAGGCAACCTGCTTGATCGACGAGCGGCGCTCGGGGTCGTACAAACGGTCGACGTCTTCGCCGCCTTCGCCGGTGTTCGACTTCGCGCCGATGTGGTTCATCGCAATCGCCAGCGTCTCGTGCGCCTCGGCGGAGATCGATCCGTAGCTCATTGCGCCGGTCGAGAACCGCGAGATGATCGCGTCGGCCGACTCCACCTCGTCGATCGGCAACGACGGCCGGTCGGAAGCGAACTCGAACAACCCCCGCAACGTCATCAGCTTCTCGGACTGATCGTCGACCTTCGAGGTGTACTCCTTGAAGATGTCGTAGCGCTTCGCCCGCGTGGCGTGCTGCAGCTTGAAGACGGTTTCGGGGTTGAACAGGTGGAGTTCGCCCTCGCGACGCCACTGGTATTCACCCCCGAGTTCGAGCTTGCGGTGGGCACGCTCCTCGGGCCGGGTCGGATTCGCCATGGCATGGCGGGCCGCGACTTCGGCGGCGATCTCGTCGAGACCGATGCCGCCCAGCTGCGAGATCGTGCCGGTGAAGTAGGCATCGACGACCGGCTTGCCGAGGCCGATCGCCTCGAAGATCTGAGCGCCGGTGTAGGACGCCACCGTGGAGACGCCCATCTTGGACATGATCTTCAGGACGCCCTTGCCGCAGGCCTTGATGTAGTTCTTGACCGCCTTGATCGGGTCCATCGCGCCGAGGCCGTGCATGTCCTCGGCGATGAGGTCCTCGATCGACTCGAACGCGAGGTAGGGATTGATCGCCCCGGCGCCGTAGCCGATCAGCAGCGCCATGTGATGAACCTCACGGGCGTCACCGGCCTCGACGATCAGGCCGGCCATCGTGCGCTGTTTCGTGCGAACCAGGTGGTGATGGACGGCCGCAGTGAGCAGCAGCGACGGGATCGGAGCGTCGACGGTGTCGGCATTGCGATCCGACAGCACGATGATGCGAGCACCGCTCTCGATCGCATCGGATGCCTGCTGGCAGATGCGATCGAGCGCCGCACGCAGACCGGGACCGCCATCGGCGACGCGGAAGAGCCCCGACAGCACCTTGGCCTGCAGGCCCGGACGGTTGCCGTCGTCGTTGATGTGGATGATCTTGGCCAGTTCGTCGTTGTCGATGATCGGGAACGGCAGCGACAGCTGGCGGCAACTCCCCGGCCCGGGGTCGAGCAGGTTCGCTTCGGGCCCGACCGACGACGACACCGCGGTGACGACCTCCTCACGGATCGCATCGAGGGGCGGGTTCGTCACCTGTGCGAAGAGCTGCTTGAAGTAGTCGAACAGCAGCCGAGGGCGCTCGGAGAGCACGGCCAGCGGCGTGTCGGTGCCCATCGAGCCGAGCGCCTCTCCCCCGCTCGCCGCCATCGGGCTGATCAGTATCTTCAGCTCTTCGTGGGTGTAGCCGAACATCTGCTGGCGACGCAGCACGCTGTCGTGGCTGAACACGACATGTTCACGTTCGGGAAGATCGGGCAGCGCCACCATTCCCTCGGCGAGCCACTCGCCATAGGGGTGCTGCGAGGCGAGCTCCGTCTTGATCTCGTCATCGCCGACGATGCGGCCCTGACGCGTGTCGATCAGGAACATCTTGCCCGGCTGCAAGCGGCCCTTCGCGACCACCTTGGCCGGGTCGATGTCGATCACCCCGACCTCGGACGCCATCACGACGAGGTCGTCGTCGGTCACCCAGTAGCGGCTGGGCCGCAGCCCGTTGCGGTCGAGAACGGCGCCGATCATCTCGCCATCGGTGAACGCCACACTCGCCGGGCCGTCCCATGGCTCCATCATCGCCGCGTGGAACCGGTAGAAGTCGCGCTGCTCCTGCGACATCGTCTCGTGGTTCTCCCAGGCTTCGGGGATCATCATCAGCATGGCGTGATGAATCGGGTAGCCACCGAGGTGCAACAGTTCGAGCACTTCGTCGAAACGGGCGGTGTCCGACGAACCAGGTGTGCAGATCGGGAACGACTGATCGATGCCGGGAAGCAGATCGCTCGCCAGCATGGCTTCGCGGGCGCGCATCCAGTTCTGGTTGCCCTGCACGGTGTTGATCTCACCGTTGTGCGCAACGAAGCGGTACGGGTGAGCGAGCGGCCACGATGGGAACGTGTTCGTCGAGAATCGAGAATGGACCAGCAGCAACGCTGACTCGACACGGGGATCGAGCAGATCGGGGAAGAACTCGCTCAACTGCGGCGTGGTGAGCATCCCCTTGTAGACGATCGTGCGAGACGACAGCGACGCGAAGTACGTGTCGAGCTCGCCTTCGAGTTCGCGCCGACTGCGCTTGCGGGCGACGAACGCCTTGCGGTCGAGATCGATGCCGGTCGCACCGTCCGGGTCGGACACGAAGAGCTGCTTGAACGTCGGCATCGCAGCGCGGGCGGTCTGGCCCAGGCAGTCGGGCGCGATCGGGAGATCGCGCCAGCCGAGCACAGTGAGTCCGACTTCCTCGACGGTCGCTTCGGTCGCCGCCATCGCCTTCTCGCACGCGACCGGGTCAGCGGGCAGGAACGCAATGCCGGCGGCGTAGGCCCCGGCAGGCGGCAGTTCGAACTCGACCACGGCTCGCAGGAAAGCATCGGGTACCTGGATC
This sequence comes from Ilumatobacteraceae bacterium, assembly GCA_963828415.1. Taxonomy (GTDB): domain Bacteria; phylum Actinomycetota; class Acidimicrobiia; order Acidimicrobiales; family Ilumatobacteraceae; genus Sva-07. Next base: position 382,012 of record CAWHEI010000001.1, on the reverse strand, counting down.
AGGATTCCCGCGCCATCGCCGGTGTCCGGTTCGGCACCGGTTGCGCCGCGGTGCTCCATGTTCGTCAATGCCTTGAGTCCCGTGAGCACGAGCTCGTTGGAACGCACGCCTTTGAGGTTGGCGACGAACGACACTCCACACGAGTCGTGTTCGTTGCGTGGGTCGTACAGGCCGATCGGGCCCGGGGGCTGTTGCATCATCACATCCGCGTGTCTCGAACTTGCACGGTCCCGTGGGTTGCCGGTCGTCGATGACCGGCGGGAGCGGTCGACGATGACCTGCTCACACGGGGTGCCCGAGACAACGCTGGCTCGAGGCGGGGATCCACAGCATAGGGCGTCGAACGCTCGGACCGAAAGCTCGTTCGCTCGTGATCCCGGTACTCCCACCACCATTCTCGTGAACAACTTCACGTCCTGGGCGTGAAGTTGTTCACGAGAACGGGGGGTTCGCCTCGATCGTGCGATGATCGCGCCATGAGGCATCAGCACATCGCCAACGCAGCAGACGGCACGTCGATCGCCTGGAGCCGCACGGGATCGGGTGACCCGGTCGTGCTCGTGCACGGCATCACCGAATCGGCGGCCTCGTTCGATCCGATCACCGGGCGACTGGCCGCGACGAACGAGGTGATCACGCTCGACCTGCGCGGCCACGGCGAATCGGGCATCGCCGACACCTACGACCTGGTGTCGATGGCCGGCGACGTCGCCACGGTCCTTGCCGCGGCCGAGGTGTCACGGCCGCACGTGGTAGGTCACTCACTCGGTGGCATGGTCGCCACTGCCGCCGGCTCGATGTTGCCGTTCGCAAGCATCGTGAACATCGATCAGTCGTTGCGGCTCGACTCGTTCAAGGCACAGCTCATGCCTGCGGAAGCGATGCTGCGCGACGCGGAGCAATATCAGCTCGTCGTGGACGCGATGTTCGAGATGATGATGGGCGACCGGCTCCCCGCCGACGAGGCCGACCGCATCAATGGTCTGCGCCGCGCCGACCACCAGGTGGTGCTCGGCGTCTGGGAGCTGTTGCTGATCGAACCCGAGGATGAGATCGCAGCGATCGTCGACGCAGCACTCGCGGGCTACGCCGGCAACGACGTGCCCTATCTCGCACTGTTCGGGCTCGACCCGGGCGACGGCTACACCGACTGGTTGAGCCAACGAATCGCGAACAGCACGGTCGAGTACTGGGCCGACCACGGTCACTACCCGCACCTCGTGGACCCGGACCGCTTCGTTCAACGGCTCCACGCCTTCTGGGCCTGATCGCGGCAGGGGTCGGACCCTGCTGCACTGCTCAGACGTCGGCGTAGACCGGCGGACGCTTCTCGAAGCCGGCCATCACCGCCTCGATCTGGTTCGGGCTGCCGATCTGGGCGCCGATCGTGGCGCGCTCGGCGGCGAACTGCTCCGCAGCTCCATCGGCGAGGGTCCGGTTGAAGAGGGCCTTCGATCCCTGGACCGCACCGGGGCTCATCCCGGCGATCTCGTGCGCCATTGCCATGGCGTCGTCTTTCGGTGAATCGCTGAGTTTCGTGACGAGCCCCATCTCGGCCGCCTCGGTCCCCGAGAAGACCCTGGCGGTGAAGGTGAGTTCCTTGGCGATGTCGGGGCGAACGAGCTTCGACAGGATGAACGTCCCTGTCATGTCGGGGACGAGCCCCCAGTAGACCTCGCGCACCGACATCTTCGTGTCGGGGTGCACGATGCGGATGTCGGCGCCGAGCGCAATCTGCAGACCGCCACCGAGCGCGTGACCGTGCACCGCCGCGATCACCGGTACCGCCAGTTCCTGCCACACCCAGCACACCTGCTGGCCGAGGTGGGTGATGCGGCCGTCCTTCATCTGCCCGGGGTTTCCGTCCGATCGGCTTGCCGCCTGCTCGGCGTTGTCGCCACCCGCCATTGCCTGGAACGACGAGAAGTCGAGGCCCGCACAGAACGACGCGCCGTCGCCGGACAACACCACGGCGCGTACCCCACGCTCGGACTTCAACTGCTCGCCCGCCTCGGCGATTGCGGAGAACATGGCGTTGTCGAGGGCATTGCGCTTGTCGGCACGGTTGAACACGACGTCGGCGACGCCGTCGGTGATGGTGATGAGCACGCGATCTGACATGACGTCGAGTCTCGCACCCGCGCCGGAGCGCCGACGAACGGGCCGGGCCCTGGCCGAGCGTTACCAGTTGTCCCAGTGGAGCACGGTGTCGAGCGGGAGCCGCTTGGCGAGCTGGAAATCGGTGCCGATCGTGTAGGCGATCGGGAACAAGCCCGCCTGGGTGTAGCGATCGTGCGGGATGCCGAGCAACTCGGCTGCCTCGGCTTCTCCACCGTCCATCAGGTGGATCGTCGTCCATGCCGAACCCATCGAGCGTTCACGCAGCGCCATCATGAAGCTCCACACTGCGGGCAGGATCGAACCCCACTGCGATGCGCCGGCGAACGCGGGGACGCCGTCGAGACGTCCTTCGATGCACGGGATGAGCATCATCGGCGCGCGGTGGAAGTTCTCCGCGAGATGAGTGGCCGACTCGGTGACACGATCGCGCTGTTCGTAACGCATGTCGCCCGGCTGGTACTGGTTCGAACGGGCCATCGACGCGTACTTGGCGAAGTTCCGTGCGTAGATGTCGGCGAGCGCCTGCTTCTTCGCGGCGTCTTCGACGATCACGAACTGCCAACCCTGGCTGTTCGACCCCGTCGGCGCTTGCAGGGCGATCTCGAGGCACTCCTCGACAACGGCACGTTCGACCGGCCGGTCGTAGTCCAGCCGCTTGCGAACCGAGCGGGTGGTGGTGAGGACGTCGTCGGCCGAGAGGTTGAGCTTCATCCGCCGAGTGTCCCAGTTCGAGGGTCACGCCGGCGTACGGAGCCGACAACGGTGAACGGACCCTCCCCGGAGCGATTCTCGTTTAGATCGCTCAGCCTTTTCGGGCGACCAGCGATCGGTCGATCTCGGCGACCGTGCGAGCCCCGGTGAGCGACATCGTCCGCACCATTCCTTCGCGGAGGAATTCGAACAGCTGATCGACCCCGCGCTCGCCGGCGGCCCCGAGTGCATACAGGTACGGACGTCCGACCGTCACGGCGTCGGCGCCGAGCGCGACCGCCTTGACGATGTCGCTGCCCCGCCGAACCCCACCGTCGCAGATGATGGTGACACCCTCGCCGACGAGGTCGCGCACCGGCTCGACCAGATCGAGCGGCACCGGTGCGTCGTCGAGTTGGCGTCCGCCGTGATTCGAGAGACCGATGCCCTCGACGCCCATCGAGACGGCCTGTTTGGCGTCGGCCACGGTCTGGATTCCCTTCAGGACGATCGGCCCGTCCCAGATCGACCGGAGCCAGTCGACGTCGTTCCACGACAACGACTGATCGAAGTGGCCCGCCACCTTGGCAGCGAGCGAGATCGGCGTCGAACCGTCCAGCTCGCGGCGTCCGACGACATTCGAGAACATGATCGGTTCGTTGCGAAGGAAGTCGAGCGTCCACCCTGGATGGATCGCTCCATCCACCAACGTTCCCGGGCCGATCTTGGGGGGCAAAGTGAATCCCCGACGAACGTCTCGCTCGCGGCGACCGAGCACCGCTGTGTCGACGGTCAACCAGACAGTCGTGTACCCGGCCGCCTTTGCCCGTGCGACCAATTCCTCCACGAGCGGGCGGTCGCGCCACGTGTAGATCTGGAACCATTTGTCCGTCGCGCACGTTGCCGCGACGTCTTCAATCGATCGGGTTCCCATCGTCGACAGCGAGTAGGGGATGCCGGCGCGCTGCGCCGCCCGGGCGACCGCCAGCTCACCCTGTGAATGCGCGATTCTCGTGTAGCCGGTCGGTGCGACGATCAGCGGCATCGACGCCTGTCGACCCAGAATCGTCGTCGAGGTGTCGAGGTTGCTCACATCTCGCAGCACACGCGGGCGAAACTCGTACCTGCCAAACGCATCGACGTTGCCCTGCATGGTTCGCTCGTCCTCGGCACCTCCGTCGATGTAGTCGAAGACTCCGCGCGGGAGCCTCCGCCGCGCAACCGCGCGATAGTCCTCCACCGAGACGCAACGACGAAGCCGACGCTCGACCGGATCGAGCGTTGGTCTCCTGAACCGTACGACCGAACGGAAAGTGCTGATCATTCCCACGGAAGCGATCGTACGCGGGCGACGCCCACGATGTGCGGGGACATCGCGGGCGTCAGTCGACGATGCGCAGGCCGCTCGGGGTCATCGATGGTTCGGCCTGGGGCAGGTCGACGACGAACTCGGTGCGGTGAGCGGGGAACAGGTGCTCGCTCAACAGCACGGCGCGACCGCTGGCGTCGGTGGTGATGCGCTGACACCGCAGCACCGGCGACCCGGCCGGGACACCGAGCAGTCGAGCGTCCGCTGCGTCGACGAGGTCGGCGCCGATCGTCTGCGTCGCTCCTCGCAACTCGACGTCGAGGAGTTCGTAGAACGGTCGTCGCTCGACGTCTCGACGCGACAGGTGCGCGCCGAGTTCAGCGGGACACCAGACCGTCACGACAGCGAACGGATGGCCGTCGGCGAGATTGACCCGCTTCACCCGCAACACCTGATCGACGCCGAGCACGCGCTGGACCCGTTCGGGCGCCGACTCGTAGGCGAACTCCTCGATCTTGCGCTCCGACAGCTTGCCGACGCCCTCGACGTGCGACTCGATCGTGGCCAACGATTCGAGACTCTGCGGCACGGGCTCGGTGGCCACGAACCAGCCGAAACCCTGACGGGCAGCGATCAGACCCTCCTCACGGACGAGTTCCAATGCCCGCCGGATCGTCACTCTGGAGGCCCCGAACTCTGCGGACATCTCCGCCTCCGACGGAAGCACCGAACCCGCCGGAGAGTCGAGTGCACGCCGACGCAACTCGTCGGCGATCTCTTGGTAGCGGATGTGTCTCACGTGCTCTCCCAGCTGGTTGCGCAGTGCTCAACTTGTATTATAGTTGTCTACATGACACAGAACGGCGCCACCACCCCCATCGAACTCGTCGAAGGCGTCTACGCCAGCCTCCCGGGGCGTGTTGCCGCCGGACGCGCGCGCCTGGGGCGTCCGCTCACGCTCACCGAGAAGATCCTGATCAACCACCTCGCGGATCCGAACGAGGACATCGAGCGGGGCGGTACCTACAACGACTTCCGTCCCGACCGTGTCGCCATGCAGGACGCCACGGCGCAGATGGCATTGCTGCAGTTCATGACCGCCGGTCTGTCCGAGGCCGCCGTGCCCTCCACCGTGCACTGCGACCACCTGATCCAGGCCAAGGTCGGCGCCACGATCGACCTGGGCGTTGCCGTCGACACCAACAAGGAGGTCTACGACTTCCTGCGCTCGGTGTCGGCCAAATACGGCATCGGCTTCTGGGGCCCCGGCTCGGGCATCATCCACCAGGTCGTGCTCGAGAACTACGCCTTCCCGGGCGGCATGATGATCGGCACCGACAGCCACACCCCGAACGCTGGAGGCCTCGGCATGATCGCCATCGGCGTCGGCGGCGCCGATGCGGTCGATGTGATGACCGGGTTCCCGTTCAACGTGCGCTGGCCGAAGGTGATCGGCGTCAAGCTCACCGGCACACTCAGCGGCTGGTCGAGCCCGAAGGACGTCATCCTCGAAGTGGCCCGCGTGCTCACCGTCGAAGGCGGCACCGGCGCGATCGTCGAGTACTTCGGTCCCGGGGCCGATTCGATCTCAGCGACCGGCAAGGCCACGATCTGCAACATGGGGGCCGAGATCGGTGCCACCACCTCGCACTTCGCCTACGACGCCAACATGGCGGCCTACCTGAAGGCGACGGGCCGCGAAGCGATCGCCGATGCCGCCGACAAGGTGGCCGACGACCTTCGCGCCGACGACGGCGCGCTGTACGACCAGCTCATCGAGATCGACCTCGACGAGCTCAAGCCGCTGATCAACGGCCCCCACTCCCCCGACCGCGCCCACAAGGTCGGCGCCGCCGGTGTCGGCGCTGCCGCTCGCGAGAACGACTGGCCGCTCGAGCCGTCGGCCTGTCTGATCGGCTCGTGCACGAACTCGTCGTACGAGGACATCACCCGAGTCGCCTCGATTGCCCGCCAAGCTGCGGCCGCTGGACTGTCCGCCAAATGCGAGCTGCTGATCACGCCGGGCTCCGAGCAGGTGCGCGCCACGATCGAGCGTGACGGCCTCCTCGCCGACCTCGAAGCGATCGGGGCCACCGTGCTCGCCAATGCGTGCGGGCCGTGCATCGGCCAGTGGTCGCGCCCCGAGTCGATCACCGGTCGACCCAACACGATCGTCAACTCGTTCAACCGCAACTTCCCCAAGCGCAACGATGGTTCGGCGAACACGCTCAGCTTCGTCACCTCGCCTGACACCGTGCTCGCCATCGCGTTGTCGGGTCGTCTCGACTTCGACCCGACCGTCGACACGATCACCGCGCCGGATGGCACCGAGATCACACTGGCCGAGCCGATCGGTGAAGTGCTCCCAGACGGTGGCTACGACCCCGGCGAGAACACCTACACCGCGCCCCCGGCCGACGGCTCGGGCGTCGAGGTGGCGGTGTCGCCGACGTCGGATCGCCTGCAGCTGCTCGCCCCGTTCCTCGCCTGGGACGGCAACGACTACGAGGGCCTGCCCGTGCTGATGAAGGCACAGGGCAAGTGCACCACCGACCACATCTCGGCGGCGGGACCGTGGCTGAAGTACCGCGGCCACCTCGAGAACATCTCGGGCAACCTGTTCGCCGGCGCCGTCAATGCGTTCACCGGCGAGGCCGGCACGGGCAAGGACGTCACCGACGGCGAGACCCGCCCATATCCCGAGATCGCCATGCGCTACCACGAGGCCGGCATCACGTGGGTGGCGATCGGCGACCGCAACTACGGAGAAGGCTCATCGCGAGAACATGCGGCGATGGAGCCCCGCTTCCGCGGTGGTCTGGTGATCCTGGCCCGTTCGTTCGCCCGCATCCACGAGACGAACGCCAAGAAGCAGGGGCTGCTGCCGCTGACGTTCGCCGACCCGGACACCTACGACCTGATCGGCGAGGACGACCGCATCAACGTGCTCGGCCTCCCGCCGGTGCCCGGCCAGAACGTGCAGTGCCAGATCGTGAAGCCCGACGGCACCACGATCGACTTCGAGGCGGTCCACACGTTCAGCCCCGAGCAGGTCGAGTGGTTCGAGGCGGGCTCCGCCCTCAACATCGTGCGTCAGAAGGTCGCCGCCGCCAACTGACGATCACGCCAGGGGTCAGACCCGCGATGTAATCCGCCGGTGATTACATCGCGGGTCTGACCCCTGTTGTAACGATTACCGTGCTGCGCCATGGAGATTCGCGAGGCGATCCGCACGAACGGAACGGTCAGGGCGTTCACCGACGAACCTGTCGATGACAACACGATCGCGAGCATCCTCGACGATGCTCGGTTCGCTCCGTCAGGCGGCAACCGCCAGCCCTGGCGTGTTGCGGTCGTGGCCGAGCCGCTGCTGCGGCGCGAGCTCGCGATGCTCATGCAGCCGGTGTGGGACGAATACATGGAGACGGCCTCGACGGGCGGCAACCCGTTCAACGTCGTCGACTACGTGAAGCCGACCGAGATCACGCCGAACAAGCACAACGACCTGTTGGAGAACATCGAGTCGATTCCGGTCGTTCTGGCGGTCGCCGCCGACCTGTCCAAGCTCGCGATGATGGACGCAGTACTCGACCGGGCACCGGTCACCGGCGGCGCATCGATCTACCCGTTCTGCTGGAATCTGATGCTGTCGGCGCGAGCCCACGGCCTCGGTGGCGTGATGACCACCTTCCTCAGCCGCGTCGAGCCCGCGGCGGCACCGGCGCTCGGCCTGCCCGAACACCACGCGCTCGTGACGACGATCTTCCTCGGTCATCCGGTCCATCAGCCGACGAAGCTCAAGCGCAACCCGGTCGAGTCGTTCGCGACCCGCAACCGCTTCGACGGCCCCGCCTTCGGTTCGTAGGCCTCAGTCGGCGTCGATGGCGGCACGGACCTCGGCGACGTAGTCGCCGACTGCGTCGGGCCCCGAGTCCATCAGGCGTCGCACGACGCTGGCGCCCTGGATCACGCCGTCGGCGACCCGAGTTGCCTGATACGCCTGCTCGGCGTTGGACACGCCGACGCCCACGAGCACGGGCGTGTCGGTGATCTGCTTCAAGCGGGCCGCGAGCGCCGTTGCGGTCTCCGCAAGTGACTCGCGTTCGCCCGTCACGCCGAGCAGCCCGACCGAGTACACGAAGCCACGGCAACGCGCCGCCACCCGAGGAAGCCGTTCGTCAGGAGCGGTCGGAGCGGCGAGCATGATCGTCTCGATGCCCTCGGCGTCAGCCGCCTCGCACCACGGCCCCGCTTCCTCGAGCGGAAGATCGGGCAGGATCGCAGCGCTGATACCCGCCCGCTTCAGCTGGGCGGCGAACCGCGTCGGACCTGGGTGATGCACCAGGTTGTAATACGTCATCACGGCGAGCGGGATGTCGACATCCAGCGACGGCACCTCGTCGAGGATCGACGTCGGCGTCACGCCCAGCTCGAGCGCGTACTGGGAGGCCTGTTGGATCACGGGGCCGTCCATCACCGGATCGGAGAACGGGATCCCGATCTCGACCGCGTCGGCGCCATTGGCGGCACACGCACGAATGGCGGCCTGCCAGCCCGGATAGCCACCGGTGACGTACGGCACGAGCAGCTTGCGACCGGCATCGCGCTTGGTGCGGAACTCGCTCTCCAGCCGTCCGAACCGAGACTCGGTCGCGGTCATTGGCGCGCCGCCAGGATGTCCATCATCTGCGCGACATCCTTGTCGCCACGCCCCGACAGATTCATCAGCACCGTCTGGCCCTGCATGTTCGGCGCCTCACGAGAGATCCAAGCAACCGCATGAGCACACTCGAGGGCCGGGATGATGCCCTCGGTCTTCGACAGCAATTGGAATCCCTCGATGACCTCGTCGTCGGTGACCGACGGATACTCGGCGCGCCCGATCGAGGCGAGGTACGAGTGCTCAGGGCCGACGCCGGGATAGTCGAGACCGGCCGAGATCGACAGGGCCTCTTCGACCTGGCCGACCTCGTCCTGCATCAGATTGCTGCGCATGCCATGGACCACGCCGGGCACGCCGCGTCCGATCGCGGCGCCACCGGCCGGCTCGACGCCGACGAGACGCGTGTCCCGCTCGTCGACGAAGCCGCTGAAGATGCCCATCGCATTGGAACCGCCGCCCACACAGGCGACGACGACGTCGGGCATGGCGCCGGTCATCTCCTCGATCTGGCGATGGGCCTCGTCGCCGATCACCGACTGGAACTGGCGCACCATGTAGGGATAGGGGTGCGGCCCGACGACCGAACCGAGGCAGAAATACGTGTCGGTGACATTGGCCACCCAGTGGCGCATCGCCTCGTTGACGGCGTCCTTCAACGTCCGGCTACCGCTCTCGACCGAGTGGACCTCGGCACCGAGCAGCTTCATGCGGAACACGTTCAGCTCCTGGCGGGCCACGTCGACTGCGCCCATGTAGACGGTGCACTCGAGCCCCATCAATGCCGCCGCCGTCGCGGAGGCCACACCGTGCTGGCCGGCACCGGTGTCGGCGACGATGCGCTTCTTGCCCATGCGCTTCGCGAGCAGTGCCTGGCCGATCACGTTGTTGATCTTGTGCGAGCCGGTGTGGTTGAGGTCCTCCCGCTTCAGGATCAGCCGGATGCCGAGCTGCTCGCCGAGGTTGTGGCACTCGGTCATGATCGATGGGCGCCCCGAGTACTGCGTGTGTACTCGCGTGAGTTCGGCGCGGAACACAGGGTCGGCCCAGGCATCGTCGAAGGCTGCTTCGAGTTCCTGACAGGCAGGCACCAGCGTTTCAGGTACGAAACGTCCGCCGAACTCGCCGAAGCGGCCGGTGGCATCGGGGGGCGCGGTGAGGGTGGTCGGGCTGTCGTCGAGTGTGGTCATTCGAAGTCCCAGTCGTAGGGGAGGTTGTCGTCGCCGATGTAGGGCTCGGCGGCATGGGCACGTGCGTTCTCGATGAAGCGCTTGACGGCGAGGGCGTCCTTCTTCCCGGGCGACTTCTCGACGCCGGTCGCGACGTCGACACCCCACGGTTGCACTTCGGTGATCGCCGCCCCGACGTTCTCGGGTGTGAGTCCGCCGGCGAGGATCAGCTTCATCGAGTCGGGTGCGTCACCGGCGAGCGACCAGTCGAACACCTTGCCCGATCCGGGTTCGGGTCCATCGATCATGACCATGTCGGTGCCGTACTCGGCCGCGCGGGGAAGGTTGGGATCGCGGGCGTCGAACACCTTGATCACCCATCGGAACGTCTTGGCAACCTCACGGGTGTCGGCGGCGGTTTCGCGTCCGTGCAACTGCACCGCCTTGACGCCCGCCCGATGGGCGACGTCGACGACACGACTCGGGTGCTCGTTGCGGAAGATGCCCACCGTGAGAATCTCGGGAGGCAGTCGGCGCGTGATGTCGTAGGCCACCTGAGCAGCGATCTGGCGCTTGGAACCCTGGACGAAGTTGAAGCCCACGGCATCGGCTCCCATCGCCACCGACAGCAGGGCATCGTCTTCGTTGGTGATCCCACAGATCTTCACGAACATCGAGCGTCACGGTACCGGCCGAGCGCGTGCGGCGAGAGATTCATTGCATCGATGGCCACGCGCGTAACGTCGAGGGTGCATGGGACGACTGGATGACCTGGACCTGTCGGCGAAGCTGTCGGGCGACGAGTACGAGAAACGGCTTGCAGCGGCGCAGGAACGATTCGTCGAGCTTCGTTTGACGCTCGGCGGCCAGATCGGCGACAAGGGTGCCGGGCCTGGATTGCTCGTGGTGATGGAGGGCGCCGACGCCGGCGGCAAGGGCGGCGCGATCCGACGCATCGTCGAACGGCTCGACCCGCGGCATTTCAGCGTGTACGCCTACGCCAAGCCCGACGACCGCGAGAAGCGCCATCACTTTCTGTGGCGGTTCTGGACCAAGATCCCCGGGCTCGGTGGCCTCTGCCTGTTCGATCGCAGTTGGTATGGGCGCCTCCTCGTCGAACGCGTCGAGAAGTTCGCCACCATCGAGCAGTGGACTCGCGCCTACAACGAGATCGTCGAGTTCGAGCGCAGTCTCGTCCTCGAAGGCGTGATCCTCGTCAAGTTCTACCTGCACGTCAGCAACGAGGAGCAGCTCGCCCGTTTCGAGAGCCGACGCGACGACCCGTTGCGGAAGTGGAAGCTGGTCGACGAGGACTGGCGAAACCGCGACAAGTGGGACCAGTACATCGAAGCTGCCGAAGACATGTTCGAGCGCACCGATCACCAGCTCGCCCCATGGGACATCGTGTCGGGCGAGAACAAGAAGTGGGCTCGGGTGACCATCCTCGAAACGCTCAATCAGCGGATCGAGGACGGCATCACCCGCTGGGAGATGCTCAACACCCCGACCGGTTGATCGACCGGCCGGACGGACAACACGGGGGAATCATGTCCGACTTCGACATCAAACCGCTGACCGCAGATCATCGCCTGGCCGCCGAAGCCTTCGCAGCGAAGATCCCGCACGGCGACCGCGCTTTCATCGACCGATCGTTGCTCAGCCAGATCTCCGTCGCTGGCTGGACCCGGCGCTCGACGGCACGACGCACCGGGGCGTTCGCCGGCGATGAGATGGTCGCGATCATGACGGTCAACCAGCGCGCTGGATGGATGGATCGCGTCGGCGAACTGCGCCTCGTCGTGCTCCCCGAGGCGCGCGGCAAGGGTCTCGCTCCCCGGCTCGCCCACCTTGCCGTCGACGTCGCCCGCGAAATGGAGCTCAGCAAGCTCTACGTCGAGGTGCTCGAGCAACTCGAGCCGGTGGTCGACATGTTCATTGCGCTCGGGTTCGTCCAGGAGGCGGTGCTGCGCCGACATGTCGTCGACGGCGAGGGTCGACCCGGCAACCTGTGCATCCTCAGCAGGTTCCTCGACGAACCCGCAACCTGAACTCAGTCGCGGAGCGCAGAGATCATCAGCGCTGGGTCGTCACTGGTCACGAGCGTCTCGCCGACGAGAATCGCGTGATAGCCAGCGCCCCACAGCGACCTGGCGTCGTCGGCGCCGCGGACTCCTGACTCGGCCACCTTGACAGCGTGATCGGGGATCACCCCGGCCATTCGAACGGCGCGTTCGTGATCGACCTGGAACGTCACCAGGTCTCGTTGGTTGACGCCGATCAACGTCGCGTCGACTTCCAGTGCCTGTTCCAACTCGCGTTCGTCGTGGATCTCGACGAGCACGTCCAGACCGACATCGACCGCCAGCGCGTGGAACCCAGCGAGCTCGGCGGGATCGAGCGCAGCAGCGATCAGGAGCACGCAGTCAGCGCCCATGATCCGGGCGTCGAGGACGTCTCGTTCGCTGACGGTGAAGTCCTTTCGGATCACCGGGAGCGAACATGCGGCCCGCGCTGCCTGGAGGTCGTCGACCGATCCGCCGAAATGCTCGACATCGGTGAGCACCGACAGACACGACGCTCCCCCGCGCTCGTACGTGGCCGCCATCTCGGCGGGGTCGAGGCCGGCGTTGAGGTCGCCCTTCGACGGCGAGCGCCGCTTGATCTCCGCAATCACGCCGAGCCGATCGCGACCGGCGAGCGCCGCGCTGAAACCACGCGTGGCCGGCATGGCCCGAGCCTGTTCGATGAGCTGATCGATCGGCCGGACGTCGACGGCGGCAACCGCTCGATGGTGATCGAGGATCTTGTCGAGATAGGTCGCCGCCATCAGTGACCTGGGTTCAGAGGCCCTTGCCGCGAACCGGCGTGAGCATCGTCAGCTCGGGCCGACCGGCAAGGATGCCACCGAATGCGTTCATGATCTGCTTCATCACATCGCTGGTGCTGTGCGCCTGCAGCGCCTCACCGTCGGAGTACAGCTCGTACATGTAGGCGACGTTGGCATCGTTGGGATCTTCGAGGAGCTGATACAGCAGCGTGCCCTCCTCGGATCCGACGTGGTCCATCATCGGAGCGAGGCCGGCGTACAGCTCGTCGCGCTTTCCGTCGATGCAGGTGAACTTGGCGATCATGGCAACTTGACTCATGAGCGCCGACCGTAGCGGCTCGACCCGGTCAGAACCCCAAGCGATCGCCCACGGTGGCGAGCAGTTCGGCGATCGGCACGCGGACCTGCTCGGTCGTGTCGCGGTCGCGGACCGTGACCGCGTTGTCCTCGAGCGAGTCGAAGTCGACGGTGACGGCGAGCGGCGTGCCGATCTCGTCCTGGCGGCGGTAGCGCTTGCCGATGTTCTGGGTCTCGTCGTAGTCGACCATGTAGCGATCGGCGAGCAGCTGGCGGACCTCGTGGGCGAGTGGCGTGAGCGTGTCCTTCTTCGACAGCGGGAGCACCGCCACCTTGTAGGGAGCAAGCCGGGGGTGCAGCCGCAGCACGGTTCGTGCCTCGCCGTTGACCTCGTCCTCGTCGTAGGCGGCCAACAGGAACGCCGCCATCGTGCGCGTCGCGCCGGCGGCCGGCTCGATGACGTACGGCACGTACCGTTCGTTGGTCTGCGGATCGAAGTAGTCGAGTCGCTCACCCGAGTGCTCGGCGTGCTGTTTGAGGTCGTAGTCGGAGCGCTGGGCGATGCCCTCCAGCTCGTCGAAACCCCACGGGAAGGTGAACTCGACGTCGGAGGTGCCGCTCGAATAGTGCGACAGTTCGTCGTCGTCGTGCGGGCGCAGGCGCAGCATCTCCGGTGGGATGCCGTGTTCGACGTACCACTGCAATCGGGCGTTGCACCAGTACTCGTACCACTCGGCGCTGGTCGTCCGGCGGGACGAAGAACTCGAGCTCCATCTGCTCGAACTCGCGGGTGCGGAAGATCCAGTTCTGCGGCGTGATCTCGTTGCGGAAGCTCTTGCCGACCTGGGCGATGCCGAACGGCGGCTTCTTGCGCGTCGTCTGCAAGACGTTCGCGAAGTTGGTGAACATCCCCTGCGCCGTCTCGGGCCGGAGGTAGGCGTCGGCGCCGGTTCCTTCGACGGGACCGGCCTGGGTCTTGAACATCAGGTTGAACTCGCGCGCCTCGGTGAAGCTCTTCTTCGCCTCGCAATTCGGGCAGACGTCGGGGTCATCGAGCTTGTCGAGGCGAAAGCGCTGCTTGCACTCGGTGCAGTCGACGAGTGGATCGCTGAAGTTCGCCAGGTGGCCGGACGCCTGCCAGACCTGCGGCGGGCTCAAGATGGCAGCGTCGATCAGCACGACGTCGTCGCGCTGCTGCACCATCGAGCGCACCCACGCCTCCTTCACATTGCGCAGCAGCAGCGAACCGAGTGGCCCGTAGTCGTACGTCGAGCGGAAGCCGCCGTAGATCTCCGCCGACTGGTAGACGAAGCCCCTGCGCTTGCAGAGGCTGACGATCTGTTCGAGGTCGGTGGCAGGCATGACCCCGGAGGCTACCGATCCCCCCAATCCGTTTGTGTTGCGTTTCCGGTGACCCGTCCCATCGGGACTGCAACGCAAACGTCGAGCTGAGTCGAGTTGGTCGGCTGCTCAGTGGGATTCGAACATGGCGACGGCTTTGAGGCGTCGTTCGATGTGGAACTCGAGGGCGCGGGTGGCCATCGACGACACCTCGTGGGTGAGCGGCGACTCGTCGCGAGCCAACGCCTGAACGAGTTGCCCGCCGAGGATCTCTCGCAGGATGTCGAGCGCTCCCGGGCTGATCGCCTGGCCTGATCGGCACGAGCGACACAGCACGCCGCCCTCGTTGAGGTCGAACGCGACGAACTGGACGTCGGGCTCGCTCGCACCACAGCGCACGCACTGATCGAGTTCGGGCCGCACGCCCTCGTTCGCCAACAGTTTCCAGTAGAACGCGGCGACATTCAGCGACGACGGCGCCTGACCGGGTGGGGAAGTGGCGATCGTCCGCAACACACCGACCAACATGCGGTAAAGGTGCGGGTTCGGTTCGCGTTCGAGCGACAGTTGATCGACGGCTTCGATCACCGCGAGCCCCTGCGACGCTCGGTCGAGCGACGACAACATCGGCGCCAACGGCTCGACCGACTCCGCTTGGGTGACGATGTCGAGCTCGCGGCCCCGGTACAGCTGCAGCCGAACGTGGCTCATCGGCTCCAGGCGGGCACCGAACTTCGACTTGGTCTTGCGGACGCCCTTCGCCACGGCGCGCACCTTGCCGTTCTCGGCGGTGTGGAACACGACGATGCGGTCCGACTCGCGCAGCTTGTAGGTGCGCAGGACGACCCCGGTGTCGCGGTAGAGCTCGCTCACGATCGACCGATCACGAGTTCAGTTGTCGTCGTCGATGCCGCCGAAGCGGCGCTGACGGCGAGCGAAATCGGCGATCGCCTCGAGGAGATGATCGGGCGACAGCTCGTGCCACGCCATCGGATGGAAGACGAGTTCGCCGTACGCCAACTCCCACACCAACGATGGCGGCAGCCGCGTCGAGTCACCGAGGACCACGATCAGGTCGGGTTCGCAGTCGGCGGGTGCGTAGAGCGCCTCGGCGACGGTGGCCTCGTTGACCGGCTCGTCGGGGTGGAGGCGTTGCATCGCTTCGGCGAATCGCTGCCGACCGTCGCCGCACGGATCGACGATGACATGACACGAGCCGACCATCCGGTGCCACCACTGGAGGTCGACTGGCTCCACACCCGGTTCGTAGGCGCGCAGCGTGAGGAACGACGCACCCGCATGATCGGCGATCGCACCGAGACGTTCGACTCGGTCGTCCCACTGTTCATCGCCCAAGTCGTCCCAGTCGCGCAGCGTGCCGCCGACGACCATGATGTGGCGCAACAGCTGGCGTGTCGGGTCCCCGGAACGTGCGGCGACCGGCGACGTCGACGCCGCCTGGGTCGCTGACCCGGGCTTGGTGCTCGTGAACGACGGTGCCACGTCCCCATTGTTCCACGCCGCGGCCCGTCGGCGCTGGCTGGCTAACGTGATCGATGTGTCGCCCGAACCTGCAGAGACCATCGAGGGCACCCCAGCGCCGCTGCACGTGGCCTGCATCATGGACGGCAACGGGCGCTGGGCGGGGCGCAGAGGACTCCCACGGACCGAAGGCCACACCGAAGGCGAAGAGAATCTCGCCCGTCTCGTTCGCGTGGCCGTACAGCGCAACATCGGTTGGCTGACCGTCTTCGGTTTCTCCACGGAGAACTGGCAACGCCCACGTCCCGAGGTCCGCCACATCCTCGGGTTGCACGAGAAGCTCTTCGGCCGTGTCGCGGAACTCAACGAACTGAATGTCCGTGTCCAGTGGATCGGGAGGCCATTCGATTCGCCGATGGCGCGAACGCCTCGCTACGTCCAACGGGCGATCCGCAAGGCCATCGCCGACACCGCCAACAACACCGGCATGGTGCTCACGATTGCGTTCGACTACGGCGGCCGATCCGAACTCGTCGCCGCGGTCGAAGCAGCGCGGCAGACACCCGAAGGCGCCACGGTCGACACGATCGGCGAGCATCTCTATCTTCCCGAGCTCCCGCCGGTCGACGTCCTCGTGCGCACGAGCGGCGAGCTGCGCGTGTCGAACTTCCTCCTGTGGCAGGCCGCCGGCGCAGCGATCTACTTCACCGAAGCCCCCTGGCCCGACTTCGACGAACACGAACTCGACGCAGCCTTGGCGCTCGCTCGATGAGCGACGGTCTCGCTCGGGTCACCGCGGCGCTCGCCAACGCGGAAGACCGTGTCGGCCAGCAGCAGATGGCCGACCTGGTCGCTTCCGCGATCGAAACCCGCCGTCATCTCGTGGTGCAGGCGGGCACCGGCACGGGCAAGACACTGGCCTACCTCGTACCCGCGATCGAGGCCGACGCTCGCGTCGTCGTCGCGACCGCCACGAAAGCACTCCAGGACCAGTTGGCGAACAAGGACCTGCCCTTTCTCGCTGAGCACATCGGACGCGACTTCGACTGGGCCGTGCTCAAGGGCCGATCGAACTACGTGTGCCTGCAGCGGCTGCGTGAGATGAGTGCCGGCGCCGAGGGTCAGCTCGAACTCGAGACGATGGCACTGACGACCAAGGTCGAGATCAAGCGACTCGCCGAATGGTCGGGCACGACGTCGACCGGCGACATGGCCGAGCTCGACTGGACCCCGTCCGACAACGCATGGCGAGCGGTGAGCGTCGGCAGCGACGAGTGCCCGGGCGCCGACCGGTGTCCGCTCGGCGAGCCGTGCTTCGCCGAGCAGGCGCGCCGTCGCGCGGCCGCCGCCGACGTCATCGTGGTCAACACCCATCTGTACGGCCTGAACGTCGCCAGCGGTGGAGCGATCCTCCCCGACCACGACGTCGTGGTCTTCGACGAGGCGCACGTGCTCGAGGACATCATGAGCGACACCGTCGGCGTCGAGATCGCCCCCGGTCGGTTCACGGCACTGTCGGGCATCGTGCGCCGCATCCTCGATGACCCGAAGTTGATCGGGTCGATCGCCGAGATCGCCGAATCCCTGCGCGATGCGCTGACTCCGCACGTCGGCAATCGGCTCTCGACCCCGCTGCCCGACTCAGTCCAGGAGGTGCTCACCGACGCTCGCCTCCGGCTCGGTCGGGCCAACGAGGTGCTCGTCGCGATCGACACGAAGAACGAAGACGCGAAACAGCGTCGGCTCCGCGCGCAGACGATGACCGGCCGAGCGATCGAACAGCTCGACATCGCCATCGAGGGGCGCGAGGGCTACGTCGCGTTCGTGTCGGGTTCTCGCGACGCTCCGCGACTCGAGGTCGCTCCGCTCGACGTCGGCCCGGCCATGACCGAAGGCGTGTGGTCGCAGCGAACCGCGATCCTCACGAGCGCGACCATCCCGTCGTCGCTGGCCGCCCGAGTCGGAATCGCACCCGACGGTGTCGACGTCGCCGACGTCGGCAGCCCGTTCGACTACGAGCACCACTCGCTGCTGTACTGCGCGATGCACCTCCCGAATCCGAACTCCGACGGGTTCCGGGCGGCGGTCCACGACGAGCTGGAGGCGTTGATCACCGCTGCGGGTGGGCGGACATTGGCACTGTTCACGAGCTGGCGTTCGATGGACGAAGCCGCCGAGGCACTCCGCGAGCGGATCGACCTGCCGATCCTCACCCAGCGCGACCTGCCGAAGCCTGCCTTGATCAAGGCATTCGCGGAGAGCGACGAGACCTGCCTGTTCGCTACCGCGGGGTTGTTCCAGGGTGTCGACGTGCCCGGCCAGACGCTCTCGCTCGTGGTGATCGACCGCATCCCGTTCCCTCGGCCCGACGATCCGCTGCTCAGCGCTCGACGCGAGCAGCTCGGGCCCGACCGCGTTCTCCGAGATCGACATCCCGAGAGCATCGATGATGCTGGCGCAGGCGTGCGGGCGTCTCATCCGTTCCGCAACCGACCGCGGTGTCGTCGCCGTCATGGACCCGCGACTCGGTACGGCCCGCTACCGCTGGGACATCATCAAGGCACTGCCGCCGATGCAACGCACCAAAGTGCGTGCCGACGTCGAAGCATTCCTCCGCGACATCGCCGCCGAGTGAACGAGTACATCGCGGGTCTGACCCCTGATGTCATCGAGTTACAACACGGGTCAGACCCGCGATGTAATCAGGTGATCGAGGCGGCGAAGATGCCGTCGATCGTGGCACCGAGCGTGGCGTTGAACTCGTCGTCGCTCTGTCCGGCACTCAGACCCTCGGTGAGCGCACGCGAGAAGCTGGCGATCATGCCGTGCTGGCGCGACAGACGCTCGTTGGCCTCATCGCGTGGGTACCCACCCGACAGCGCAACCACCCGAAGTACCCTGGGGTGAGCGATCAGCGGAGCGTAGAAGTCGTCGACCGTGGGGATCGACAGCTTCAACATCACCGGCTGATCGTCGGCGAGCGCATCGAGTTGCATGGCGATGCGATCGCGCAGCAGACCCTCGGCAGATTCCTTCTCGGGACTGTGGATGTCGACTTCGGGCTCGATGATCGGGACCAGCCCGGCGGCGAGGATCTCCTTGGCCACCTCGAATTGCTGGTCGACGACCGCGTTGACGCCAGCGCCGTTGGCAAGCTGCACCACCGAACGCATCTTCGTGCCGAACACGCCGAGGCCGACCGCACGCTCGCACAACTCACGCAGGCCCGGGATCGGGTTCATGATCTGAGCGCCGTCCGCGACATCGGCAAGGCCCTTGTCGACCTTCAGGAATGGCACGACGTGCTTGGCCGACCACAGGTAGTCAGCGGTGCCGGTGCCCTCGACCTGGCGGTCCATCGTCTGCTCGAACAGAATCGCTCCGAGCACGCGATCGCCGGTGAACGCCGGTGACGTCATGATCCGAGTTCGCATCGCGTGCATGAGGTCGAACATCTCGTCGTCGTTGGACCACGCGTCCTCGTCGACGCCGTACAACTTCAGCGCTTTCGGGGTGCTGCCACCGCTCTGATCGAGCGCAGCGATGAATCCCTGACCGGTACGGACCTTGTTGAGCATCTCGTCGTTCACCCTGACGACTGTAGCCAGTGAAGACCGATCGAACCGTCGGCCACATCGCACTGGTGACCAAGGACCCATGGGTCACTACGGTCGGCGGACATGACCGGCGCCGAACCTCCGAACCGTGTGGTCGACTGTGTCGTCGTCGACGGCATCGCCACGATCACGCTCGATTCCCAACACAACCGCAACGCGTTGTCCCGCCAACTGCTCGGCGACCTCCACCGCTCGCTCGACGAGGCCGAAGCAGCCGATGCGCGCGCCATCGTCGTGACCCATCGCGGACCGGCATTCTGCGCGGGAGCGGACCTGAAGGAACGTGCCACCGCCGGCAGTGCGCCCGCCGACTCCTCCCCGTTCGTCGGTGCGCTCGAACGGTTGATGGACGCAGCGTGTCCCACCATCGCTGTCGTGAACGGCGCCGTCCGCGCCGGCGGCATCGGACTGATGGCATCGTGCGATCTCGTCGTCGTGCACGAGTCCACCACGTTTGCGCTCACGGAAGTTCGCATCGGCGTCGCCCCGGCCATCATCGCTGTCCCGATTCTGCGACGGGTGCCGCCGAGCCGCATCGCTGCCGCGATGCTCACCGGTGAGACGTTCGATGCGGACTCCGCCCGCCAGATGGGACTCGTGACCCATGTCAGCAGCGACGTCGTGTCGACCGTCGACGATCTGTGCGACGGCATCCTGCGCGGCGCGCCGACGGCAGTCGCTGCGACCAAGCGGGTGCTGCACACCGTCGCCACGATGGAACGCAGCGCAGCGTTCGACGCCATGGCCAAGCTGTCGAACGAGCTGTTCAACGGCCCTGACGCTGCCGAAGGCATGGCCGCATTTGCCGAGAAACGACCCCCGAACTGGTCGAGGTCAGTGCAGTGAGCGCGACGAAACAGAGCGTCACGATCGACGTCCCGAACGGGATGCGGATCGCTGCGGATGCGTGGCCAGGCACCGGGCCCGCGGTCGTGCTTGCGCACGGCGGAGGCCAGACACGCCATTCGTGGGGCGGTACCGCGGCGGCGTTGGCGGCGCACGGCCACCGGGTGGTGTCGATGGACCTGCGCGGCCACGGCGATTCGGCATGGGACCCGAATGGCGACTACTCGATGAGGGCCTACCGCGATGATGCGCTCGCTGTCGCCGATTGGGTCGGCGAGCCGGTTGCGTGGGTCGGCGCCTCGCTCGGCGGCATGACGGGGTTGCACGCCGTCGACGCCGCACCTGCACGGTTCACTGCGCTCGTCCTCGTCGACATCACGCCACGACCAGCCGCCGCCGGCGTGAGCCGCATCCTCGAGTTCATGGGCAAGGACGCCGTCGACGGCTTCGCCACGCTCGACGATGCCGCGGACGCGATCGCCGAGTACCAACCCCACCGGCCCCGTCCGAGCGACCTGTCAGGCCTCGCCAAGAACCTCCGCCTCGGCGACGACGGGCGCTGGCGATGGCACTGGGATCCCGCATTCCTCGACACGCGCACGGGCGGTTCGAGCGAGCACGCTCGTGACACGCATCACGGCGAACTCGAAACGATCGCCCGCCGTCTCACCCTGCCGGTCCTGCTCGTGCGCGGCAAGCTCTCCGATCTCGTCACCGAGGCCGAGGTCGCCGAGTTCCGCGAGATGGTGCCGCATGCCGGCTACGTCGACGTCGCCGGCGCTGCTCACATGATCGCCGGCGACAAGAACGACGTGTTCACCGACGCCGTGGTGGAGTTTCTCGACCCTCGCTGAGTAGCACGCTGCGGCCACGACCGAGTTCCCGGGCGTGCCATGTGTCACTTTGCGCCGCGACGCGCGACAATGGATGCATGACCACGAGCCAAGAACTCCACGATCGCATCGTCGGACAGAACCTCGCGAAGCGATTCCTCACCAACCTCGACAAGAACGCCGGCGTCGAGGTGGTCCGGTGGAAGGACGCCGGCGGGGCCTGGCACGGCTGGACGATGACCGACCTCGCCAACGAAACCGCACGACTCGCCACAGGGCTCTCGAATCTCGGCGTCGGCAAGGGCGACACCGTGGTCCTGATGATGCGCAACCGTCCCGAGTTCCACGCACTCGACATCGCCGTGCTGTTCCTCGGGGCGACGCCGGTGTCGATCTACAACTCCTCAGCCCCCGAGCAGATCGAGTACCTCGTCAACGACTGCAAGGCCAAGGTCGCCGTCGTCGAAGAAGACGCGTTCCTCGAACGGTTCCTCAAGGTTCGCGAGGCGCTTCCCACGCTCGAGTCGATCGTGCTGATCGAACCATCGGAGACCGCCGGAAATGCGGTCGTCCCGTACAGCCAACTCTCAGGGGCAGATGCCGCCGACCTGCGCGAACTGTCCGAGATCGCCACTCTCGACGACATCGCCACGATCATCTACACCTCGGGCACCACCGGTCCGCCGAAGGGCGTGATGCTGTCGCACGCGAACATTGCGTGGACGCTCGAATCGGTGGGCCAGTCGATCCGCGAGCAGACCGACATCGAGGACTTCGCCGGCAAGAAGCACCTGTCGTACCTGCCGATGGCCCACATCTTCGAGCGCCTCCTCGGGCACTACTACCTCCTCGACATGGCGGCCCAGGTGACGTGTTGTCCGGAGACATCCCAGCTCACGGCATACACCGGCGAGGTCCGACCGAACGTGTTCATCGGCGTTCCACGTGTGTGGGAGAAGCTGTACGCCGGCGTCAACGCCGCGCTCTCGGCCGACCCCGAGAAGTCGAAGGCATTCAACGACGCCGTCGACGCGGCCCTGCCGATCGTCGAGAAGATGACCCGCGGCACCGCCACGCAGGAGGAGATCGACACCTGGAACTTCCTCGACGAGGTCGCCTTCAAGACCGTGCGTGGCCTCATCGGACTCGACGAGACCGAGATCTGCATCACCGGTGCCGCTCCCCTGCCTGCGGAGATCCTCGCATGGTTCCGCGCCATCGGCGTGCCCCTCACCGAGGGCTACGGCATGTCGGAGACCACTGCGGTGCTGACGTGGGCGAACGACCCCAAGCCCGGGTGCGTCGGCCGGGCAGCCACCGCCGTCGAACTCAAGATCGCCGAGGACGGCGAAGTGCTGTGCCGCGGCGGCAACAACTTCGTCGGCTACCTCGGCAAACCCGAGCAGACCGCCGAGACGATCGACGAGGACGGTTGGTTGCACACCGGCGACATCGGCGTCCTCGACGACGATGGCTACCTCAAGATCGTCGACCGCAAGAAGGAACTGATCATCACCGCCGGCGGCAAGAACGTCAGCCCGGCCAACCTCGAGGCCGAGCTGAAGATGATCCCGCTGGTGGGCCAGGCCTGCGCGATCGGCGAGCAGAAGCCGTTCATGTCGGCGCTGGTCGTGCTCGACCCCGACGCTGCGGCGGCGTGGGCCGCAGCACACGGGCTGACGGGGGCCGACGCCACGACGGCGGCGCTCGCCGAGAATCCCGACGTGATCGCCGAGATCAACGCGGGGCTCGTCGAGGTGATGTCCGGCTTCAACAACGCCGAGGCGGTCAAGAAGGTCAAGGTGCTCGGCGACGAGTGGCTGCCCGATTCCGAGCTGCTCACCCCGACCTCGAAGCTCAAGCGGCGCGGCATCCTCGCCAAGTTCGCCGACGAGATCGACGCCCTCTACGCCAAGTGAGCGCTCCGCGATGAGCGAACCAACCGCATACGGCGGTTTCGCTCATCGCTCCACCAGAACGAACCGCACCGATGAGCGAACCGACCGGATACGGCGGTTTCGCTCATCGCTGGGTCGAGGTGGGAGCGGTCAGGACGTCATGAGGCGGTAGCCGATGCCGCGGGCGGTAACGATGAGCTTCGGGTCGTCGGGGTGGTCCTCGACCTTGAGGCGCAGGCGCCGAACATGGGCATCGACGAGACGGGAATCGCCGAGGTACTCGTAGCCCCAGACCCGTTCGAGCAACTGGTCGCGCGACAGCACGGCGCCGGCGTGATCGGCGAACTCGCACATCAGGCGGAACTCGGTCTTGGTGAGATTGAGTTCCTCACCGCCCTTGAGCACGATCCCCTGCTCGCGGCGAATCTCGACATCGCCGAATCGCGTGGCCAGCGGCGTGGTCGCCTTGCCCTGCAAGTGCACTCGACGCAACAGCGCTCGGATGCGGGCGGCCAACTCCTTCGGCACGACCGGCTTGGTCACGTAGTCGTCGGCACCGGCTTCGAGCCCCGCCACCATGTCGTGGGTGTCGGTCTGCGCGGTGATCATGATGATCGGCACGATGCTCTCCGCGCGCAACGCCCGGCACACGTCGAAACCCGACATACCCGGCAGCCGCAGGTCGAGGAGCACGAGGTCCGGCGGCGACCGATGGAACTCGACGAGACCATCCTCTCCGTTGGGCGCCTGACGGACGTCGTAGCCCTCGTCCTCGAGCGCCATCGACAGCGCCAAGCGGATTCCGTCGTCGTCTTCGATGAACAGCAGTGATTCCATGAGCGCCGCCAGTGTTGCGCGTGCCAGGAACGAACCGTGCGCTTTGTTACCGAAATCGCACACTTCCCGCAAGAGTCCGTCACACAGAGGCAGCATCATCATGACTGTTCACGCTGCCCCGGTGGGATGCCTTCCTCCCCCTGGCATTCCACCGGCAGCGGGTGAACCTCTCGCCGAAGCTGTCGGACGGCCGTCGATGCCCGCCACCTGCAACACTGAGCCGGTGGCCCGGCGTCGAACCCTCCGCTTGCGAACCCGCGTCACGCTGTTCTTCGCCTTCATCGCGCTGCTGGCCGGGGTGGTGCTGATCGGGGTCACCTACGGGCTGACCCGCAACAACCTGCTCGACGAGGATCGCAACGCTGCACAACAGCAGGCGCTTGCGAACGCCGACCTCGTCCGCGAGCAACTCACGATCGATCCCGACGGAATCGGCGTGTTCTTCGACGACGAGCTGCGCACCGACACGGACGGGTTCGCCGTGCTCAGCTCGGGCGATCCGACCGCACCGCGAGCGAGCACCAGCGTCCTGCACCCGATCACCGACTTCCCCGAACGCCTCGTCGACAGCGTCCGCGCCGGCGTGAGCGCGCTCGAGAACGCCACGATCGACGGATCCGACTACGTGACCGTCGGCGTCTACATCGCCGAGTACGACACCGGCTACTTCGAGGCGTTCCCGCTCGCCGAGACATCGTCGACGCTCACCGCGATCCTGACCGCGCTGTTGTTGGGGGCGCTCGGAACCGTCGTGCTCGCGACGCTCTTCGGACTGGCCACGAGCCGCCGACTGCTGCGACCGCTGAGCCAGGTGGCCGACGCTGCCGCCGACATCGCGTCAGGCGGATTGGACACTCGACTCGCTACTGAATCCGATCCGGATCTCGACCGGCTCGCAGGGTCGTTCAACGACATGGCAGACGCTGTTCAGGCTCGAATCGAACGCGAGGCCCGATTCGCATCGGACGTCAGCCACGAATTGCGCTCGCCGATCACTGCGCTCACGGCGGCCGTCGAGGTGCTCGACGGCCGCCGCGAGGACATTCCGGAACGAACCCAGCAGGCACTCGACGTGGTCGTCGACCAGGTCCGACGGTTCGACAGCATGGTGATCGACCTCTTGGAACTCGCCCGACTCGACGCCGGAGCCACCGACCTCAACATCGAGGACGTGTCGCTCGTCGACCTGACCCAACGCGTCGCAGCGCGTTACGGCGAGCCCGACGTGCCGATCGTCGCCGTGAAGGGCGCCCCGAGCGAAGTCGCGCTCGACAAGGTCCGTTTCGAACGTATTCTCGGCAACTTGTTGGAGAACGCACGCAACCACGGCGGAGGAGCCATCCGAATCGAACTGACCGCGGCCACACCGGGCCGTTTCCGCCTCGCTGTCGAAGACGGTGGCCCCGGCGTTGCGCAGGGTGAACGGGAGAGGATCTTCGAACGGTTCGCTCGTGGTTCGGCGGCGCGCCATCGCATCGGCACGGGACTCGGCCTCGCACTCGTGGCCGAGCACACTGCGGCCATGGGCGGAACGGCATGGGTGCAGGACCGCATTGGTGGCGGAGCACGTTTCGTTGTCGAGCTCCCCGAGCGAGTCATCGCCGAGGTGACGGCGTGACGGCCAGACGATGGACGACACTCGCAGCGCTCGTGGCACTCGCGTCGATCGGCGCTGCGTGCGGTGTGTCGACCGGTGACGACAGTTTCGCCGTCATCCCACCCGAGGAGGACCCGTTCGAGCTCGACGCCACCTCGACCACCACCTCGACGACCACCACGACGACCACCACACTTCCGGTCACGCCCGACACGCTGCCGACCACGACGACACCGATCCGCACCGAACCGGCGGAGATCTACTTCTTGACCACACGCGGCCGCCTGCTCCCGGTGGTGTTCGAACTTCCGCCGCCGATCGCTGCCGAGCAGGTGGCCGACGTCCTCGAAGCCGGGCCCCCGCCGGACCAACCTCTCCTCGACTCGTTGATCGAGGAAGGCCTGATCGTGAGCTCCAGCGAGAGCCGGGCCGTGCTCACCATCGATCTCGATCCAGCGACGTTCGCCCGGATCCCGAGCACGGAACAGACCGAAGCCATCGGCCAGATCGTGATGACGATGGTCAGCAGCCTTCGGCGCGTTGGGTTCGTGAACTTCACCATCGAGGGCGAACCGATCTCCGTCAAGAAGGGCAACAGCCTGTTGTCCGACGTCGGCGAACCGCTGGCGTACGACGACTACATCAACTTGTTGGCCACACCGCCACCAGCGGTTGCCTCGACGACGCTGCCGCCAGACACCGTCGATGACGACGGCACCAGCACATCGGTCGCCGAGTCCTCGCCCTGATCAGTATCCCAGGCGCTGTACGCGCTCGGGGCGACGCTGCCAGTCCTTGTCGACCTTCACCCGCAGCTCCAGGTACACACCTTCAGGCAGCTGAGCACGAGCGCGTTCGCCGACCTGCTTGAGGATCTGGCCGCCCTTGCCGATCACCATGCCCTTCTGGCTGTCGCGTTCGACGACGATGTCGACGCGGATGTGCGGCCACTCCCACTCGACCACCTGCGTTGCGATCGAATACGGCAGTTCGTCACGGGTGACGGCCAACAGCTGCTCGCGGACGAGTTCGGCCACCCACCGCTCCTCGGGAAGATCGGACACTTCGTCGTCGGGGAAGTAGCGCGGGCCATTCGGCATTCGAGCCGTGAGATCGGCCACGAGCGGACCGATGCCCTCACCGCTGACCGCCGAGACCGGAAAGTAGGCGTCCGCAACGAGTTCGCTCGCGGCACCGAGCATTGCGAGCACCTGCTTGCGGCTGGCCACGTCGATCTTGTTGACGATCACCACCGAGTTCGCCACGTCGAGACGATCAGCGACCCAACGATCACCCTTGCCGAACGCGTGCGTGGCGTCGAGCACCAGGCAGGTGACGTCGACATCACCGACGCTGTCGAGCGCGGTCGCATTCACTCGCTCACCGAGCGCCGTGACCGGCTTGTGGAGCCCAGGTGTGTCGACGAACACGAGTTGCGACCCGGGACGGGTCAGCACGCCCATGATCCGATGCCGGGTGGTCTGCGGCTTGTCGGACACGATGCTGATCTTGCGACCACAGATCGCATTCACCAGCGAGGACTTCCCCACATTCGGCCGCCCCACGAAGGTGACGAAGCCAGACCGGAAGGCCGCCTCGCCGTCGGGCAGCGGTGCTGGCGGCGTCGGGGACTGGTCGTCGGTTTCGTCGGACATCGGTCCAGTTTGCCAAGCTCAGGTCCATGACCCGCATGATCAACGGCATCGATGAACTCAAGACACTCGTCGGCGAGCACCTCGGCTACTCCCCCTACGTCGAAATCACCCAGGAACAGGTGAACACCTTCGCCGACGCAACCGGCGATCACCAGTGGATCCACGTCGACCCCGAGCGCGCCAAGTCCGGCCCGTTCGGCGGCCCGATCGCTCACGGCTACCTCACGCTGTCGCTCGGCCCGATGCTCTCCCCGCAGATCTTCGGCGTGTCCGGTGTCGCCATGGGCGTCAACTACGGCGCCGGAAAGATCCGCTTCCCGTCACCGGTACCAGTCGGCTCGAAGCTGCGCCTCGGCGTGACGCTCACCTCGGTCGAGGACATCGCCGGCGGCGCGCAGGTCACCCAGGAGTTCGTGTTCGAAGTGGAAGGCGCCGCGAAGCCATCGTGTGTCGCCGAGGTGATCTTCCGCTACTACGTCTGAACGTCGGGCCCGAGACGGCGGCTACGGCTTGGCCCGCTCGAGGAGCTCGAACTCCTCGACGATCCGTGCCGCCAGCTCGGCGAGGTCGGGGATCTGTTCGCGATCCGACACCAAGCTGAGGCAGAGTCGATCACCCACCGAGATCGCGCCGATGTGCAGGCCCATGCCGTCGACGACGCCGAGCACGGGATAGATCGCTGTGACCTCGGCACCGAGCGCGTACTGCTTCTCCTTCGAGCCGGGCACCGACGTGATCGTGGCGTTGAATGGCGGCATCAGCCGGTCGGCCAACGGGCTGCGTTCGAGGAGTCGAGACGCCACGATCCCCAGCAGCGGGGTGCCGCCACCGATGCCACGGATCTCAGCCGCCGTCATCGCCCCATGACGGGTCACCGATTCGCCGATCTGCTCGTGGACGATCGCCAGCCGATCCTGCACCCGATGCAGGTTGGTGCTGAGGCTGACCACCGCTCCGGCGATGCCCTCGATCGCTTCGGGGTCGGTGACCGACAGCGGAACGAGTGCCTTGAGCGTTTCTCGTGGGAGTTCGTCGTGTTGCAGCAGCCACCATCGCAATGCGCCACCGCAGACGGCTGTGAGCACGTCGACCGTGCTGACGGAGAACCGCGACCGCACCTTGGCGATGCGTTGCAAGTCGAGTTCGGCACTCGCCCATCGTCGGTGCGGGCCGATCCGCCCGTTGAACGACGTTCGCGGCGTGATGCCGGACTGTTCGGCGATCACGATCGAACGCTGCGACCGCTGGTTCATCAGCGCGCAGCGCGGGGTTCATGACGCTGCGGATGCCGGGGATCGAGTTCAACGTCCGCGGCACCGTGGTGAGGGTGCGCATCGGGTCGACGAGTGCGTTCAGCCAGGCTCGGGTACCGATGTCGTGCAATGACGGGCCCGGTTCAGGAACCCAGTTGCGCAACTCGTCGGTCGGTTCACCGATCAGGTCCGGCGAGTCGCCGATCAGGCCGGCGCACAGCGAGTTGCCGGTCGACGCGGCGAGCGCCGCGAGGTGCATCTTGAACAGCAGCGCGGCTCGACCGTCGGCCAGCCCCGAGATCAGGTAGAGCTCCCACAGCGGCCGACCACGGTCGAGCGGCCGACTGTGGATCCGAGCCACGAGCTCGGCCAGCGAATCCGGGTCGTCGGGATCAGGGACCGCAATGTGGCGGAGGTGGTAGTTGAGGTCGAAGCCCGGGTGATCTCGCCACCACGGTCGGTCGAGGTTCAGCGGCACCTCGACGAGCGATTGGCGCAACATCGGGAGCGCATCGAGGCGTGCGTTCACCTCCTGGCGCAGCAACGCCGCGTTGAGGCGATGTGGCGCGTTCGCAGCATCGACGATCGTGAGCGTCGAGGTGTGCCCGAGCGCGTTCGGCGTCTCGATCGCCAGCAGTCGTGAGTGGCCCCGTTGGATCTGGGTCGTCGGCATCGTCGTCAGACGCCTGCGGCGCTCGCCGCGGTTGCGACGTCACGATCGGGATCGGGATAGCACCAGGCCATTGCCGACGGTGGGACGAACGGCGTCCACTCGCCGTCGCGCTGGGCGAGTCGGTCGGCGACGGCCCAGATCGCAGCGGCGTTGTGCCCGAGCCCGATGTGCGCGCCGCGGACTTCGATGTTCTCCGAGATCGGTCCGACCGGCTGCAGACACGATGCCGGAGCGACGACGCCGTCTTGACGGGAGTAGATGACCGTGGACGGCACGGGGATCACGGTCAGGTCGTGGCCTCGTCGACCGCGTTGGAGCCCGGCGAGCTGCGAGAGCCGCCGGACGCTCTCGCTCAGGTTGGCCTCGGGGTTCTCGACGCGAATCGGGACTCCCGAGTGACACGGCCTGGCGGACTCGGTCGGGATGGTGCAGGGCCAGCAGCCGGGCCATGATGCCCCCGAGGCTCCAACCGACGACGTCGATCGGGCCACCGTTCTGTTTGACGAGCTGATCGAGACGCCGGAGCAGCTGGCGCACGGTCTCGTCGTCGGGACCGACGTTCAGACCAAGGCCCCAAGGGGCCGGACGATGCCCGAGCGCACGCAATGCGAATCGGAGCGGTGCCGTCGACACGTCACCGGCAGTGAAACCGGGGAGCACCAGGACGCGCCGTCCGACACCGCGGGGCGCCGTTGCCAGCCAGGGCGCCGACAGCATGAACACCCCGAACTCCGGGATGGCGAGCAACTCGGAAATTGCTGGCGCTGGTCGTTCCACGTGACCAGGCTATGACACGGTGAACGTCGGCGCCCCTTCGGGCGCGACGACGGTCACGCGGTGGCAGCGCCGCCGGGCGGCGCTGTCGCCGATGGCGCGTCGCTGTCGTCGCGTCTGCGGCGTTTGGGAACCTTGATGATCCCCTGGCGGCTGGCCAGCGCCACAGCGATCAGCAGCGACACGCCTTCGAAGAGCGGCTCGATCCACGCGGTGCCGGTGGCGAATGTCAACTGCAGGCCCTTGACACCGAACGCCAGTGCGTACAGAGCGATCAGCGTGCCCCACACATTGGGGCGTCCCTTCAGCTGCGACGCTCCGAAGAACACCGCCGCGATCGCCGGGAACAGGAACCCGGGCCCGATCGAGCTGCTGTAGGTGCCCACCTTCCAGGTGTGGATGAGGCCGGCGATCGATGCGAGGACTGCCGAGGCGATCAACGTGCCCCACTGGATCAAGTCGGTCCGCAATCCGGACAGTCGGGCAGCGTCGGTGTTGCCACCCGTCGCGAAGAGGTATCGCCCGAGAGGCGTCTGCTCGAGCACGAACCAGAGGATCAACGCGATCAACATGACGAAGTAGAAGTAGAGCGGCAGGCCGAGCACCTTGGTCCGGCCGAAGTCGCGGTAGGCATCGCTCAATACGCCGTTGATCGTGCGGTTCCCCGAGATCAGGATGTTCGCGGCCGCCAGGACCTGACTCATGCCGAGCGTGGCGATGAAGGAGTTCACACGGAGCTTCACCACGATGAATCCGGAGACGAAGCCGACCGCGGCGCACGCCACGACGGCAATGATCGCGTTCAGGGCCTGCGGGTTGCCGGTGTTCTGTGCGAGCGCTGTGGTGATCGCAATCGAGAAGCCCATCATCATGCCGATCGACAGATCGAACGTGTCCGCGACGAGGGGGACCAGGAAGGCCAACGCCAGCAGTGCGACGATCGCCTTCTCGGTCAGCACCAGGCTGATGCTCGTCCAGGTGAGGAACTGCGGTTGGGTGAGGCTGAACACGATCATGAAGCCCGCCCACAGGTACAACGCGTCTGTACTTGTCGAGGCCCGACTTCTGCACCCAGGTCTTGGCCGGGGGCCCGAGTTCGAAGGCGTCGGGTTCGTGGCGAACCGGATCCGATGTCGTGGTCATGTGCTTGAGTTCTCCCCTGTTCGATCGGTGATCGCGAGCTGTGCCCGCTCGATTTCCACCGAGTTGATGGCGTCACCCACCAGCTCGGTCACGATGTGGCCGTTGCGCATCACGACGACTCTGGTCGCGACGCGCACGAGTTCGTCGGTGTCGGTCGATGCGACGAGCACGGCAGCTCCCTCGTTCGCGGATCGGTCGATCAGCTGATGGATCTCTTCCTTGGCTCCGACGTCGATGCCCTGGGTGGGTTCGTCGAGCATGAGCACCTGAGGTTCGAGGCGCAAGCCGCGCGCGAAGAGCACCTTCTGCTGATTGCCGCCGCTGAGCGTGCCGATCGGCGCCTGAGGGGTCGCGGTCTTCACGCTGAGACGATCGATCCAGGTTCCGGCATCGGCGCGCTCCGCGCGCTTGTCGAGACGGCCGTGGCGCGGCATTGCGACCGACGTCGCAAATGGTGGTGTTGTCGACGACCGACATCAGCGTGAACACACCGAGGCCCTTGCGGTCGGCGGTCACGAACGCTCCACCCGCTCGCAACACGTCACCAGGCGAGTAGTTGTCGACGAAGTGGCCGTTGATCTCCACACTGCCAGCTGCGCTCGGAACCTGTCCCGTGAGCAGCGGAAGCAGGGTCTCACGCCCCGATCCGGTGATCCCCGCGACCCCGACGACCTCGCCGGCGCGGACCTGCAGGTCGACGCCGTGGAGATTGGCCCCGTGCAGTTCACGAACGTCGACCAGTACCTCGTCGCCGGCGGCGCCTGCGCCACTGCGACCCTGCACGATCTTGTGGCCGATCATCAGCTCGATCAGGCGATCGTGGTCGAGCGACTCGACACGTTCGGTGGCGACACGACGACCGTCACGGAGCACCGACACCTCGTCGGCGATCTCGAACACCTCGTCGAGGTGGTGCGACACGTAGAGGATGGCCACGCCGCGCTCCTTCAGACGGCGAATCGCCTCGAACAGGTGCTGGACGTCGCGAGCGGGCAGTGACGCAGTCGGCTCGTCGAGCACGAGGAGATGGGCGTCGTGTTCCCATCCGAGCAGCGCGCGGGCGAGCGCGACGCCGGTCTTCTGAGCGGGCGCCAATGCACCGACCGGGATCTTCACGTCGACGCTCTCGAAGCCGATCGCAGCGAGCGCTTCGCGCGCCCGCTTGACGTCGGCGCGCCAGTTGATCTTGCCGAACTTCGTGGTGAAGCCATTGCCGAGCGCCAGGTTCTCGACCGCCGTCAACCCCTCGACGAGGCCGAGATCCTGGTGCACGAACCTGACCCCGTCGCGCTCGGCGGCACGTCCGTCGCCGAGTTCCAGCGGTTCACCGGCCGGGTCGTTGCCGTAGTAGATCGCCGTGGCCTCGTCGCCGGTCGGCTGGTGATAGCCGGCGAGCACTTTGATCAGCGTCGACTTGCCCGACCCGTTCTGCCCGACGAGCGCGTGTGTCGTACCCGCCTCGATCGTCAAGTCGACGTCGTCGAGCGCGACCTGGCCCGGGAACACCTTCGACAGATGCTCGATCCTCAACAGTGCCGGCACGCATCCCCCGTTTCCGCGAACCGCCCTCCGGTTCGCTTCTTGCGCCTCGCAGTAGTTTAGAGTCAAAGTAACCGGCTGGCCGAATCAGAGGGATTCGACTCATCCGTTCTCACAAGGGGGAATACCAATGACCAAACGCTCTCGACTCGCGGTGCTCCTGGTGCCGCTTGCGCTCGTCGCGGCCGCATGTGGCAGCGACGACGATGCCGATTCAGGCTCGGCGACCACCGACGGTGGAAGCGAGACCACCGACGACATGACCGAGACCACCGACGACATGACCGAGACCACCGACGGCGAGTCCGGCGGCGGCGATGGTGTTGCCGCGGCGCAAGCGATCGTCGATGCCAACAGCGAACCGGCCACCGACATCGGCCCGACCATTCCGCTCGACGGGGTGCCCGAGGCGAAGACCGTTGCCTGGTTGGAGTGCGAGCAGCCGTCGTGCGCTGCGATCACCCCCGGCTTCGAAGACGCCACCGCAGCGCTCGGGTGGGACCTGATCGTGATCCCCGCGGCCAGCGGTGATCAGGGTCCGGCCATCCAGCAGGCACTCGACCAAGGTGCCGACTTCATTGCCCACACCGGTTCGCCACTCGCAACCGCCGAGGAACAGATCGCCGCAGCGCAGGAGGCAGGTGTCGGCTACTACAGCTGTTACTCGACCGACATCCCGGATCCCGAGGTCAACAACCTCTACATCCAGTGCGGTGACTCCACCGGCGTCTTCGCCACCGGCAACCTGATGGCCAACTGGATCATCGCCGATTCCGGCGGCACGGCGAACGCCTTGATCGTCAACATCCCGGACTTCCCGGTGTTGGTGAGCGAGGCCGAAGGTGCTGCCGCCGCCTACGAGGAGAACTGCCCGGACTGCACACTCGAGACACTCGACACGACGATCGACAGCCTGATCGCCGGCGAGGTTCCCGCTGCAGTGGCATCACGCCTCCAGGCGAACCCGGACATCGACTACGTGCACTTCACCTTCGGTGACCTGCCCGCCGGTGTAGCCGACACGCTGGAAGAAGCCGGCCTGCTCGAGGGTGTCAAGATCGTCGGCGTCGACTTCTCGACGCAGATCGGTCTTCCCGAGATCATCGCCGGCCGCCACGCGGCATGGACCGCCAACCCCAAGCCGTATGCCGGCTGGTTGATGGTCGACGCCATGGCACGTCAGTCACTCGGCATGGACAATCCCGAGGAGCGCACCAACGCCAACCTGCCGACGTTCATCGTCAGCGATGCCGCCGCCGCACAGGCCGTTCTGGATCTCGGCGATTCCGGCTGGCCCGGCCCCGAAACGATGGCAGAGCAGTTCGGCGCCCTGTGGGGCGTCGGCTGATCGACCCACTCACCTGAACGATCGAGGGCCCGGTCCACATCGGGCCGGGCCCTCGACGTTTCTCTCACTGCACCACCACCACCACCACCACCACTCCACGACCACCACTCCACGACCACCACTCCACGACCACCACTCCACGACCACCACTCCACGACCACCACTCCTGATGGCACCCCCTCTTGCGAATGATCCGATCGCGCTCGCCCGCGACAACTGGCACAAACGCGGCTGGACCGACGCTGCCGACGGCATGGCGCTCGTCACCTCGATCATGCGGATCCAACAGGAGTTGCTCTCGCAGATCGACGGTGAGCTTCGACCGTTCAACCTCACGTTCGCCCGCTACGAGGTGCTGATGCTGCTCGAGTTCACCCGCACCGGTCGGCTGCCTCTTGGCAAGATCGGCGAACGGTTGCAGGTACATCCCGCCAGCGTCACCAACGTGGTGCAGCGTCTCGCCGACGATGGGCTGGCGCAACGCCTCCCGCACCCTGACGACGGGCGCAGCACGCTTGCCGTGATCACCCCAGATGGCTCGAGAACGGCCATCGCCGCCACCGAACATCTCAATCGCCACGTCTTTTCCACTCTGCCACTGGACGTGTCGGACCAGATATCGATCTACGAGACCTTCACCGCCGTCCGTCACGCATTCGGAGACTTCGCATGACCTTGCTCGACACGCTCTCTCACCACTCGGACGGCTTCGCTCGCGGCCGTCGCAGCACGATCGGTACCATCGTCTCGTGACCGACAACCGCAAGATCTGGCGTGATGCGTTCGACGACTCCAAGTTGCGCGAGGGTCGATTCACCACGATGTCCGGCATGCCGCTCGAGCCCGTCTACGGACCCGACGACGGCGAGTTCCCGGGCGTCTACCCGTACACGCGTGGTCCGTATGCGTCGATGTACCGATCGCGACTGTGGACCATGCGCATGTTCGCCGGGTTCGGCACGGCCGAGGACACCAACTGGCGCTTCAAGGAGATCATCAAGTCCGGCGGCGACGGCCTGTCGACCGCGTTCGACATGCCGACCCTGCTCGGGCTCGACTCCGACGACCCGATGTCGCTGGGCGAGGTCGGACGATGCGGTGTCGCCATCGACACGCTCGCCGACATGGAGGATCTCTATGCCGGCATCGACCTCGGCGGCATCACCACGTCGATGACCATCAACAGCCCGGCGGCGCCGATCTTCGCGATGTTCGTCGCCCAGGCCGAGAAGGCAGGTGTGCACCGCAGTCGCCTCGGCGGCACGCTGCAGAACGACATCTTGAAGGAGTACCAGGCGCAGAAGGAGTTCGTGTTCCCGCCGCGTCAGTCGATGCGACTCGTGCGCGACACCATCTCGTTCACCGCCGCCGAGATGCCACGTTGGCACTCGATCTCGATCTCCGGCTACCACATCCGCGAAGCCGGCTCGACCGCTGCGGAGGAACTGGCGTTCACGCTCGCCAACGGGTTCGCCTACGTCGAACTCGCCCTGCAGGCCGGACTGCCGATCGACACCTTCGCTCCCCGACTGAGCTTCTTCTTCAACGCCCACATCGACTTCTTCGAGGAGATCGCCAAGCTGCGAGCCGCCCGCCGCATCTGGGCACGCTGGATGAAGGAGCGCTACGGCGCCCAGCTCGAACGTTCGATGCAGCTTCGATTCCACACCCAGACCGCCGGCGTGTCACTCACCGCGCAGCAACCCGAGGTCAACATCGTGCGCACGGCGATCGAAGCCCTCGCCGGCGTGCTCGGCGGCACCCAGTCGCTGCACACGAACTCGATGGACGAGGCGCTCGCCCTGCCCACCGAGAAGGCGGCCCGGATCGCGCTGCGCACGCAGCAGGTGATCGCTCACGAGACGAACGTCACCCACGTCGCCGATCCGCTCGGTGGCTCGTACTTCGTCGAGGAACTCACCGACGAGATGGAGCGTCGCGCCGAAGAGATCTTCGCCACGCTCGACGAGTTCGGTGACGGCTCGCTGCTCGACGGCGTGATCAAGGGCATCGACGAGAACTGGTTCCAGGGCCGCATCGCCGATTCCGCGTACGAACTCGAGCGGATGTTCAACGCCGGCGAGCGGGTGATCGTCGGCGTGTCGGGATTCAAGGAGGGCAACGACGACGACGACCTCGACATCCTGCGCATCTCCAACGAGGACGAGACCCGTCAGCGCAAGCGCCTCGACGCCATCCGCCACGACCGCGACCAGGCAACGGTCGACGCCGTCCTCGCCAAGCTCCGCGCCGAGGCAGCCGACCCCGAGGTCAACCTGATGCCCACGTTGATCGAGGCATCCCAGGTCTACGCCACACTCGGCGAGATGATGGGCGCCATGGCCGACGTCTTCGGTCGCCACACCGAAGTCCCCGTGATCTGAGCATCGAGGCCAACATGAGTGAACGCATTCTCGTCGCCAAGGTCGGCCTGGACGGCCACGACCGCGGCATCAAGGTGGTCGCCCGCATCCTGCGTGACGCAGGGTACGAAGTGATCTACACCGGGTTGTTCCAGACGCCCCAGACCGTGGCCGCAGCTGCCGTCGACGAAGACGTCGACGCGATCGGATTGTCGATGCTCTCGGGCGCCCACATGACCCTCGCGCCGCTCGTCGTCGACGAGGTCCGCAAGCTGGGCAGCGAGATCCCCGTCGTCGTCGGCGGCATCGTGCCCAATCAGGACGTCGAGCCGCTGATGGCCGCCGGCATCGCCGCGGTGATCACCCCGGGCGCCAGCGCCGACCAGGTCGTCGAGACCATGCGCAGCGTCCTCGCCGACTGATCGAAGTTCCCCGAGCCCGGGCCTCGGGGAACCACGCTGGTTCCCGGAGACCTGGGCTTGGGGAACCACCTGCTGCGAATCGTCAGGCGCGGCGGGCGTACTTGGCCGGGGAACGGCCGTGCTCGTCGACGAGGCCGAACTCCTCACCGAGGTCCTCGACCCACTGAATCGAGCCCGACCGCTCCATCAGGTCCGGGGTCGTAGCGAGGGCGGCGACACTGCGGCCGACGACCAGCGGGGTCTGCGCACCGTCCATGTCGGTGTCGCGCTTGCCCGACCACTCGACGATGAACTCCGTCGACACCGTGCCCGGATACAGCGTGACGACAGCAACGCCCTTCGGTTCGAGTTCGATCGCCATGTCGGCGCCGAGCCGGTCGAGGCCGGCCTTGCCGGCGCCGTACGACGAACTGAAGTGATAGGTCTGACCACCGGGCGATGAGATGTTGCAGATGAAGGCGCCGGGACCGGCGTCGAACAGCAGCGGTGCCGCGTGCCACGACGCCACGTAGTGGGCGCGTAGTCCGATGCCGACCTGGTCGTCCCAGATCGAGATCGGATGGTCCCAGAACCCGCCACCCCAGGCGGGCGGGTCGGGGATCTTGTAGACGTTGTTGACCAGGATGTCGAGCTTGCCGTGGTCGGCGCGAACACGATCGAAGAGCGCGGCGATCTGCGCATCGTCGCCATGGTCGGTCTGCACCGCGATGCCGTGGCCGCCCGCTTCGTCGACCAGTGCGGCCGTTCGGTCGATCGTCAGTTCACCCGAGCCGGTGCTGCGACCCGTGATGTACACCGTGGCACCGAGCTCGCCGAGCGCGACCGCTGTGCCGCGGCCGATCCCTCGGCTCGACCCGGTGACGACGGCGATCTTGCCCTCCAGCGCGCCGACCATCAGGCTGCACTCGCCGGCACGACGTCGACGTCGAGCCGCGTGAGTCCTCGCAGCAGGAAGCTCGGGAAGTACTGGAACTCGTTGGTCTCCGGCAGGGTGAAGCTGTCCAGGCGGCTGGAGAGTTCCTCCAGCGCCACCTTGCCCTCGAGTCGCGACAGTGCTGCGCCGAGGCAGAAGTGGATGCCCTTGCCGAACGCGAGGTGGTCGCGCAGATTGTCACGGTCGGGATCGAAGCCGTCGGGTTCGGGGTACAGCGACTCGTCCCGGTTGGCCGAGGCGAAGACAATCACGAGTCGGGCGCCCTCGGGTATGTGAACGCCTCCCAGTTCGTGGTCCTTGGTCGAGATGCGGAACATGCCCTGCGTCGGCGTGGAGAGCCGCAGCGCCTCTTCGATGATCTTGGGCGCCCGGGTGGGGTCCTGCTTGAGCTGGGTCCACTCGTCAGGGTTCTCCGCCAGCAACCGCATCGTCTCGGTGAGCAGCTTCGTGGTGGTCTCGTTGCCGGCGACGAGCAGCTGTTGGATGATGCTCAGCATCTCGGGAACGTCGAGCTCGCGCTTGTCGGTGACGTCAGGATCGTCGTCGTCGATGCGGGCGTTCAGCAACGCAGTGAGGAGATCGTCCTGTGGATCGGTGCGGCGACGATCGAGCTCGGCAGCAAAGTAGTGCTGGAACTCGTTCACGCCTCGCTCGGCTTCGAGGCGCTGGTCGAGCGAGATGTTCGTGCCGATCCCGGCGATCGAGTCATCGGACCACCGTTTGAAGTCGGCCATGCGCGAGTCCGGCACGTTGAGCGCATGGGCGATCACCTCGACGGGCAATGGAACACCGAACTGCTCGACGAACTCGATACGGCCGCTGTCGATCCACGAGTCGATCAAGCGTGTGGTGATCGAGCGGATCACCGGTTCGAGCTCGGCGATCACCTTCGGCGTGAACGCCTTCGACACCAACCGCCGATACCGGGTGTGGTCGGGCATGTCCGCGGTGAGCATCGTCGGCACCCGGGGGTAACCGTCGGCCATGACCTCGGCCATCTTGGCGCGGGCGTCGGAGGGCAGCGGCATGCTCGCTCCACCGAACAAGGACGAGTACGTCGCCGGATCGCGCAGTACCTGCATGACGAGCTCGTGGTTCGTGACGAGGTACATCCCGACGGACTCGATCAGCATCACCGGCTGCTCGGCGCGCATCTGCGCGTAGTGCGGGAACGGACACTGCATCGACGCCGGATCGAACGGGTTGAATGTGGCGAGGTCGGTCATTCGGAACTCCTTGACGGTCGGGCGAGGCGTCGGACAGGGATCACAGGTCGGACAACACGTTCTTCAGCATCGGCAGCTCCATGCCGCGGGCCATGATCTCGTCCATGCCACCGACGACGCCGGTGATGTTGGCGAGCACGACGTGTTCGAGGCCGTTGCGGGCGTAGCCCTCGAACTGCGAGGCGAGTTCCTCGACGTTGCCGACGAAGAGCACCTCGCAGACCATCTCGAAGGGGATCGTGTGGGCGAGATCGCGCAGTTCGTCGGCGTCGAGGTCGTGGATGATCACATCGACGAATCCCTTCGAGTCGTTGCCCAGCGGATGCTGCAGCCCGTGGGCTTCCCACATGTGCCCCATCGCGAACAGCCCGAAGAGCTTGCCGAGCGGCTCACGCTCGAACATCTCCGCGGCGGCATCACGGCTCTCGGCGAACAGCACGAACGGCAGCAGCGAGTTGACCGGCGCAGGGCGCCCGGCGGCGGCAGCGTGATCGGCGATGATCTGGCGCTTCGCGCCGTACTCCTCGGGCTTCATCCACCATGCGGGAATCCAGCCGTCGCCGTATTCGCCGGTCAGCCGCAGCATGCGCGGGCCGTGGCCGGCGACCCACACCGGCGGGCTGCCGCGGCCCTCGGCCTGCAGCGGCAGGCCCATGCGTCCGACGCCGCCGTCGGCCATCACGCCGTGGTCGAGCAACGATCGCAGATCGCGAAGGACGTCTTCGAGAATCGACACGGGCTTGTCGAACGGGTACCCGAACGGGAGCAGACTCTCGGCCTCGCCCGATCCGATCCCGAGGATGAAACCGCCCGGGTTGAGGTCGTTGAGCGTGAGGGCGGTGCGAGCCAGGTCGGCGGCACCACGTCGAGTCGCGTCGGTCACCGAGATGCCGAACGGGCGATCGGTCATCGTGCCGACCACGGCGCCGTAACAGAAGGGGTCGTAGAACGCGTCGGGGTCGGCAGCCAGGTCGGACAGCGGGATCTCGCTCCACAGCTCCGGGTGGAACACGCCGAGGATGTGGTCTGGCGACCAGTACGAGTCGAATCCGACCTGCTCGTAGACCTCGAGCATCTGTGCGGTGCTCCCGAAGGGGAACTGCGACGGGAGATTGATTCCGACCTTCATGTGGTGAATTCCATTCCGTGTGTTGATGTGAGTGCGAGGGGTTGATCAGGTGCCCGCGAGGCGTTCGACGACGGGGGCGACCGACGCTGCGGCACGGCCGCTGAACGTCACGTAGGAGATGCCATAGCGTTCGCGTCGTTCGACCAGCTGGTCGCAGATCGAGTCGATCGACCCGATCAAGCTGTGCGGGTGGACGCCGAGCGCATCGGGTGCGAGGCCCATGCCGGGCGCCATCTTGGCGAGCGTGTCGTCACGCTGGTCGGTGACGACGGTGAAATAGGCGGCGATCTCGAGTTCGAGCTCGCTGAAGCGGTCGCCGGCGCCGTCACGGATCCAGCCGATCTTCTGCTCGGTCAGCTCAGCGGTGCCGCTCCCGAATCCGTCGGGGCCAAGCTTGCCGGCGGAGTTGTTGAAGTTGAGGCTGACGATGTCGGCCTCTCGACCGGCGATGCCGAGGATCCGTCGGGCCCCGCCACCGATCATGATCGGTGGGGCACCGTTGACAGGTTTGGGCACACCCTCGAACCCGGAGGCGTTGACGTGTTCGCCCGCCACGTCGACCAGACCGTCGCCGAAGTGGGCTCGCAGCAGTGCAATGGTTTCCTCGAGGCGGTCGAGGCGCACGCCGGCGCGGTCCCACGGCACTCCCATCGCCTCGTACTCCGACTGGATCCACCCGGCTCCGAGGCCGAGTTCGAGTCGTCCGTCTGAGAAGAAGTCGAGCGTGGCCATCTCCTTGGCGAACACCACCGGCTGGCGGTAGTCGACGCAGAACACGCGTGCCCCCACCCGGATCGTGCTGGTCGCTTCGATCGCGACCGCCATCGCCGGTACGGCGGCGACGTCCTGCACCGGATGATTGGCGGCCGACAGCGCAGGGCCTGGTCCGATGACGTGATCGGCAACGCTGAACGTGCTGAAGCCGTGGTCTTCGGCCCACCGCGCCTGATCGCGCCAGTCCTGAGCGCTCGACGCGGAGTAGCTCTGCACGCCGAAGCGAAACGGCCGAGTCATGTCGTGCCCTGGTTCGCCAGCCGTCGTTGCATTCCCACTCCCCCACGGTGTTCGTTTCGAAAACGCAGACGGGCGTCCGCTGACATGGGAAACTAGCCGACGAGTTAGTTTACGGACGTACGGAAACTACCGGGAAGCGACGGAGGGCTCGCATGGCATCACCTACTCCCACCACGTCGGGCGGCAGTTCGGGGGTCACGACCAAGGCGACGTTCTGCCGGGTCTGCCACGCGAGTTGCCCGATGGAGGTCGACGTCGCCGACAACCGGGTGATCGCCGTCCGCGGCGTCATGGACGACCCGCTCTTCGAGGGCTACACGTGCATCAAGGGTCGCCAGCTCCCCGACCAGATGGCCGACCCGAATCGTCTGCGCGCTCCCCTGCGTCGCCGACCCGACGGCACGTTCGAGGAGGTCTCGAGCCCCGAAGCCCTCGACGAGATCGCTTCCGAACTCCGTCGGATCATCGACACCTACGGTCCGCGGGCGGTGGCCTCGTACACCGGTACCGGTGGGTACCAGAACTCGGTCGCCGTCGGCGCGGCCCGTGCGTTCCACCAGGGCATCGACTCGGTGTCGTTCTACACCTCGGTCACCATCGACCAGCCGGCCAAGGGTCTCGCCGGGTTCCGCCTCGGTGGCTGGGAGGCGGGCTACCAGAGCTTCACCGACTCCGACGTCCACATGGCGATCGGCTACAACTCGATGGTGTCGTCGTACGCCCCGATCGGCGGGCTGCAGGGCACGAACCCATTCGTGGTGATGCGCCGCCGCAAGGCCGACGGCATGAAGTTGATCGTGATCGATCCGCGCCGCACCGAACTCGCTGCGTTCGCCGACATCCACCTGCAGGTGCGCCCGGGCGAGGACCCGACGTTGCTCGCCGGCATGATCCGCATCGTCCTCGACGAGGGCCTCCAGGACCACGAGTTCTGCGAGCGCTGGGTGAGTCAACTCGCCGAGTTGGCGGCTGCCGTCGACGGGTTCACGCTCGACGTGGTCGCCGAACGCTGCCAACTCGATCCCGACGACGTGCTCGCTGCAGCTCGCATGTTCGCCGCCGGCCCCAAAGGCGTGGCCGGCACCGGTACCGGCCCCAACATGGCTGCGCATTCGAGCCTCACCGAGCACCTCACGGTGGTGCTCAACACGATTCTCGGGCGGGTCAACCGCGAAGGCGACCTGTTGGAGAACGGCCTGTTGCTCTATCCAGAGATGCCCGTGCGCGCCCAGGTCACCCCGCCGCGGTCGCCGACCAACGGACCGCCGTCACGCATTCGCGGCTTGCGCGGCTACCGCGGCGAGATGCCCACTGCGGCGCTCGCCGAGGAGATCCTCACGCCCGGCGAGGGTCGCATCCGGGCGCTCATCGTCAGCGGCGGCAACCCGGCGGTGGCCTTCCCCGACCAGGAACTGACGCTGCAGGCTCTCGCCGACCTCGAACTGCTGGTGGTCATCGACCATCGGATGACACCGACAGCCGAGTTCGCTCACTACGTGGTGGCCCCGACGTTGTCGCTCGAGCGCGCCGACGTGCCGCACCTGATGGACCGCTGGTTCCGCCAGCCGTACACGAACTACACGGAGGCGATCGTCGAGCGTGACGGCGACGTGTTGAACGAGTGGGAGGTGTTCTGGGAACTGGCCTCGCGGCTCGGTAGCGAACTGCCACTCCCCGGCGGGTCACCCGACATGTCCGTGCGCCCGGACACCGACGAGATCATCGACCGCACCTATGCCGGGTCGCGCATGCCGCTCGACGAGGTGCGTGTCAACCTGCGAACGGTGCACCCCGAGATGCGGCAGGTCGCGCAGCCCGCCGACGAGGGAGCGACGGCGAAGTTCACGCCGGCTCCCGACGACTTCATGGCCGAGTTGGCGGGCTTTCTCGCCCAATCCACCCCGATGCTCGGCGACCTCGACGTGACCGACTACCCGTTCCGCCTGGTGAGCCGCCGCCTCAAGCACGTGCTCAACTCCACCGGCACCGAGCTGCCCGGCCTCGCCCGCAAGGGCACGACGAACCCGGCGTACATGCATCCCGACGACGTCACCGAGCTCG
The DNA here is from genome assembly GCA_963828415.1 of Ilumatobacteraceae bacterium. Lineage (GTDB taxonomy): Bacteria > Actinomycetota > Acidimicrobiia > Acidimicrobiales > Ilumatobacteraceae > Sva-07. The sequence continues at coordinate 338,954 of CAWHEI010000001.1, read as the reverse complement.
ACCTCGTGGCGGGCGACCTGGTCGAGATCACCTCGCCGCGTGCGTCGGTGGTCGGAGTGGTCGAGCCGTCCGATGACATCAAGCGGGGCGTGATCTCGATGGCACATTCGTGGGGCGGACGATCGCTCACCGACGAGAAGGTGCGCGACATCGGCACGCCGACCAGCCGGTTGGTGTCCGCCGACGTCGGCCACGATCCGGTCACCGGCATGGTCGTCTCCAGTGCGATTCCCGTGGCCGTGAGGAAAGCCGAGGCACCGGTGTGACGACGAGTGAGATCAACGCCCCGACGGAGACGCCCTCGTACGGCCGGTTTCCCCAACCGACCGAACTCGACCATCACGGTCGACCCTGGCAGCCGGACTGGCACGACGTCGCCGGCCGCCTGCTGACCCACCTCGACGAGAACAGCACGGACTCGCTCGACGGCACCCTGGAGGTGTCGGTCGACCACTACCTGGATGTGGGGCGGTGGGAACGCGAAGTCGACGTGCTGTTCCGCAACGGTCCGGTCGTTTCGGCGATGAGCGCCCACGTCCCCGAACCAGGGTCGTATCGATCGATCGACATCGCCGGCGTCCCGGTGCTGACCGTCCGCCAGACCGACGGCAGCGTCAAAGCATTCATCAACGCCTGCCGCCACCGTGGCGCGCTGGTGGTCGGCGAAGGGTGCGGGCAGACACGCCGCTTCACCTGCCCGTACCACGCCTGGAGCTACGACACCGAGGGCACCCTCGTCGGGATCTCCGGACGCAACAAGTTCGGCGACATCGACACCGACACCCACGGGCTCACCGAACTCTCCTGCGAGGAGCGCAGCGGCTTGGTGTTCGTCGTCCCGCGTCCCGGCGCCGACCTCGACCTCGACCGGTGGCTGGGCGGGTACGACGTCGCGCTCGACCAGCTCGGACTCGCCGACATGGAGTTCCTCGACGAGCGGGTGCTGATCGGGCCCAACTGGAAGGTCGCGTTCGACGGTTACGTCGACGGGTACCACCTCGACATCTTGCACCGCGACACGCTCGGTGTCGACGTGATGGGCAACGTGATGACCTGGGACGCCTGGGGCCCGCACCAACGGGTCGCCTTTGCCCGGCGGGTCACACCCGAACTGCGCGACATCCCACCGACCGAGTGGGCGCCGGCGAAGTACGTCGGCTTCGTCCACACGGTGTTCCCGCACATCTCTGTCGCGGGCAACGGCGGTCGCGGCGCGATGGTGAGCCAGCTGTTCCCGGGCCCGACATCTGATCGATCCCGCACCGTGCAGACCCACCTGGTCGCGAAGAGCGCCTCCGATGAGGAGCGCGCCGAGACCTTGAAGCGGGCGGACTTCCTCGAGTGGGTGGTCAACGAGGAGGATTACAAGACCGGCCTCGGCATCCAGTCGGCGCTGGCGTCGGGGGCGAACACCGAGTTCGTGTTCGGCCGCAACGAGCCCGGCAACCAGATGTTCCATCGTTGGGTCGACGAACTCGTCGACGGCACCCCGGTCACCACCACACCGGTCACCACCCGAAAGGTCCCCTGATGGCACGGGTCGACATTCCCGACGGCGACGGCAAGGAAGCCTCCAGGGTCTGGCAGCTGGCGCCCCACATGGGGGCTGGGCTTCACTCGATGAGCGAGGCGGTCTACGAGCGATCGAGTTTGCCGATCCGCGAGCGCGAGGTCGCCCGGATGCGCATCGCCCAGCTCAACGAGTGCCACGTTTGACTGAACACTCGGGCTGCATCGGCGATGCAGCAAGGGATGACCGACGAGCTGTACCAGCACGTCCACCGCTATCACGACCACCCCGACTTCACGCCGCGTGAGCGGCTGGCGGCCGAGTTCGCCGAGCAGTTCGCGATCGATCACACCGGCATCGACGACGCCATGTGGGAACGGTTGCACGAGCTCTTCTCCGACACCGAGATCGTCGAGCTGACCGTGACCGTCGGCTTCTGCGTCGGCATCGGCCGAGCGTTCCAAGTGCTCGACATCGCCCGCGACTTCGACGTGCTGTGGAGCCGCGAACCCACGACCGATTGACGGCACTTCACGCAACGTTTGCACGCTTTGTGCCGTGACTCTGTTCCGGCGGTCGGGGACATGGGTCACGCGGCTGGACGTACTCGTGAACGAGTTGCGCAGTAGGAGCGCATGTTGTTCACGAGTTCGGAGGTGGGGAGGAACCGTGCCGGCCAGCGCGTCCTCGAAGTGCCGGTGTGTGACAGTGCAAACATTGCCCGACACGGCACGAGCGCCGCTTCACGCATCACCTGCCAGCGATCGACGTATGGGTCGGGGGTCACCGGCGTCGCTCAGCAACGAGATCGCTGACACTTCCCTTCGGCGTGATTCGACGGTGAGCGCGGTGACGAGTGGTGCTCGCTGGTGGTCGAACCACGCCGGCGGCGACGAGGTCCGCAAGGCGATGTTCTGGTGCGTCGAGTGGACAGAGTCTGGCGACCGGACGACCCCGATCGGTGACGATGACCTCGTCGCCGGCCTCCACGCGATCGATGTACTTGCTGAGGCTGTTCTTGAGCTCGCGGATCCCGACCTCCGACCTCGAAGTAGCTACGTTCATGGTCCCGGTGTAGCCACTTCAATCGCTGGCAGAAGTCTCACTCACGAAGCGGTTCCCACCACGGCGCCATGACCGCGACGAACCGGTCGGTGTAGGCGACTGTCAGGTCAGTGGCGCCCTCGGGCGCAGGTTGCATCGCTGTGGCCGGCAGTTCGCTCGATCCGGCGACAGGGTCGAGCCACTCGAGACGGAGGCTCTCGATCAACCGACCGAGCTGAGGCGAGGCCGATTCGTGGTGGTCGCTCGTCTGGTGGGCGATGAACGCACGATGGTCGACGAACGACAGCAACGTGTAGTAGCTGCGCTCGTCAGCCCCCCGCCAGTACTCGTACCGAAGCACACCGGTCTCGGTCGCGTGCGTCTCCTCGTACAGCGTTCGAGCAATCGCCTCGAATTCGGCCTCGGCGCCTGGCCGAACCGTGATGTGGGCCAGCAGCGTCGCCATCAGCCGATGCTATTCGAGTGCGTTCGTTCGGGATAGCCGTCAGGCGGGAGTGCACTGATCGGGCCATGGAGGACGTGGCCGCCGTCGACGGGCAAGCACGCGCCGGTGATGTACGACGCCGCCGGCGACGCGAGGAAGACCACAGCGTTCGCGATGTCGTCGGGCCGACCCGGATACGGCAACGGCACGCCGGACATGTCCTGGCCGACCTCGTCGTCGTAGGTCGACTCCCACCCCTCGGTGCGGAACGCACCCGGAGCAACGGCGTTGACACGGACCTTCGGACCCCACTCGAATGCCAACGTGCGGGTGAGTTCGACGACGCCGGCGCGCGCAGCGGCGCTGTGGGCGATCCCCGGCAGCCCGCGGCCCACGATGGCCACGATCTGCACGATGGTGCCGCCTCCGCCGTCGAGCATCTGGTTGCCGAACACCTGGGTCATGGCCCAGGTCCCATTGAGGTTGAGGTCGATCACGCTCGACCAACCGTTGGGGCTGAAGTCGCGCGCCTTCTGGGGGAACTGACCGCCGGCGTTGTTCACGAGCACGTCGACCTGATGGCGACCGGCGAGCGCTTCGACGGTTGCTCGGTCACGGATGTCGACCACGTCGACATCGACCGGATTGCCTGTCCGCTGTGTGATCAGCTCGGCGGCCGCCTCCAGTCGCTCGACTCGGCGAGCAGCGATGACCACACGAGCGCCGACGGCACTGAGACCCTCGGCGATCGCGAAGCCAAGCCCGGTGCCACCACCGGTGACCAGAGCAGTCCGATCCGCAAGGAGGTCGATTGCGAACGCGCCCGTCACACTTCGTCCAGCGCGGCCTCGCCGAGGTAACTCGCTTCGAGGACCTGACGATTGGCGGCGAGCTCTGCTGCCGTCCCTTCCAACACCAGCTCACCATGGTTCAGCACGTACCCGCGATCGGCGACCTCGAGCGCCATGTGCACGTGCTGTTCGACAACGAGCACACCGCATCCCGTCTGATCGGCGATGTCCCGAACGATCGGCAGCAGGCGTTCGACGATGATCGGCGCAAGGCCCAGACTCATCTCGTCGACCAGCAGGCACTTTGGATTGGACACGAGCGCTCTCGCCATCGCCAACATCTGCTGCTCGCCGCCCGACAGGAGGCCAGCCTGACGCTTGCCCAGCGGCTTGAGTGCGGGGAGCAGCTCCATTGCCCGATCGTGTGCGTCGCTGCGCGACCGCTTGTCGCCGGTGAGGCCGAGGCGGATGTTCTCATCGACGGTGAGATCGAAGAAGAGCGATCGGTCTTCGGGCACGTGCGCGAGTCCGCGGCGAGCGACCAGATACGCCTTGTGGCCGTCGACCGGTTCGCCGAGCACCTCGACGCTGCCGCTGACAGGTGCGAGCAGACCGGAGATCGTCAACAGCGTCGTCGTCTTGCCCGCACCGTTGGGGCCGAGCAGTGCAACGACCTCGCCGGGCGCAACCGTGAGGTTCAGGTCGCGGACCACGGGGATGCCGTCGTACCCGGCGTGGAGATTCCGTACGTCGATCAACAGGTCACTCATGACGCCACCTCCGGGCCGACCGTTGCGCTCGATGAATCGATCGCGGCCCCCTCGGCCGCTTGGGCCTCACCGGCCGATTCGCCGAGATACGCCGCGATGACCGCCGGATCGGCACGGACCTGAGCGGGGGTGCCCTGAGCGATCACCTTGCCGAAGTCGAGCACGTAGATGTAGTCACACACGTTGAGCACCAGGCCCATGTCGTGGTCGATCAAGAACAGGCTGACACCGAGATCGAGGAAGCCGCGGAGGTGACGGCCGAGCAGTTTGCTCTCCTGAGTGTCGAGGCCGGCAGCGGGCTCGTCGAGCAGCAACAGTTTCGGGTTCGCTGCGAGCGCACGTGCGACCCCGATCAGCTTGCGCTGCCCGTGACTCAGATCGCTCGGGTGGGTGTCGGCCAGATCGGTGAGGCCGAGCGCATCGAGTGCCACCTCGACCTGGTCCCGAAAGGGACGACCTCCCCGACTCGGCACCACGATGTCGGCGAGGAACGAGTACCACTTCGGCTGTTCCGCCGCGACGAGCAGGTTGTCCCGAACGGTCAGGTCTTCGAACAGCTCCAACGACTGAAACGTACGTACGAGGCCCATTCCCGCTCGGGTGTCCGGGCGTTTGTCGGCGAGGTCGACCCCATCGAACGCGACGGTGCCGCCGCTCAGTGGGGTGAAGCCGGTGATCGCGTCGATGAAGGTGGTCTTGCCGGCGCCGTTCGGGCCGATCAGGCCGACGAGTTTGCCGGCCTCGCAGTCGAGGTCGATGTCGTCATTGGCGTAGAGGCCGCCGTAGGAGACGGTGAGCCCTCGTGCTTCGAGCAGTGCCATGTGTCAGTTCACCTCAGCGGAGAGTGGGTTTGCGGGAGGTCGAGAAACGGCGAAGACGGGCATTCGAGTCGCCCGTGCGACCTCGTGTCCAGAAACTAACCGATCGGTTGGATACGCAGCGGATGGGAGCGGCCAGCTCCGCCTTCCTGTGGGAGAAGTCGAACTTCAGCGAGCGCCCCTGGGGTCGACGAGCACCTTGGTCTGCTCGCTGGTTCCGCTCGCCAGGTCGGCGAGCGCAGCCTCGAACCCGTCGAGGTCGACGGTGTCGGTGTGGAGCGGGTCGACCGAGACTCGGCCGTCGGCCATCATCCCCATCGCCATCTCGAACTCCTCGTGGAGGTAGGCCAGCGACGACGTCACGGAGATCTCCTTGATCAGCCAGGCGCCCGGTGAGATCGACGCGTCGCTGTCAGCCAGGCCGATCAGGCACATCGCTCCTCCACGCCGTGCGAGGTCGACGGCCGACTGGACGGCGAACGGTCGTCCGACGCATTCGTACACGATGTCGGCGCCGAGACCGTGCGTACGTTCGCGGATCGCCTGGTCGGCTTCCTCGCCCGGCGCGACCGCCACGTGAGCGCCCAATTCGAGCGCAAGCGCCCGGCGTTGTTCGTTCGGTTCGACCACGATCACCTGGCCGGCGCCGGCCGCACGCACCCACTGCATCGTGCCGAGCCCGATCGGACCGGCTCCCTGGATGACCGCGATGTCTCCCAGTCGCAGCGCACTCATGCGCACGGCGTGGAACGCGACCGTGATCGGTTCCACCTGCGCGGCCTGCTCGTCGGTGAGCGCTGGATCGGCCTTGACGATGCGCGCTGCGGCCACGGCGATTCGCGGTGCGAATCCACCGTGGGGCGGCGCCAACGGGTCACGACCGAGCGCCGACACGAACGTCACCTCACAGCGATCGGTCTGTCCGCGATGGCAGGCCGTACAGCGACCGCAAGACGGGGCCACGGCGACGACGACGCGATCGCCCTCGGTGAACGACGACACCTCGTTGCCGACCGCCGACACCGTGCCCGACCACTCGTGGCCGCAGATCGCCGGGTTGTAGGGACGGCCGGACTGGTAGGCGTGCACGTCGGTGCCACAGATTCCGCAGAACGCGATGTCGACCACGACGCCCGTCGGCGCCGGTGTGGGGCCGGGGAACTCTCGGAGCTCGACGGTGTCCTTGCCCGTGATCAGTGCTGCGAACATCGCCGAATTCTCCCCCGGTTCCACGCCCGACTCGTTCGGGCGACGATCATCGTCGTCATACTGGCCAGCACACGTCGGCCCGGACGAACCGGTCGATGAACCGCCGAACCAGAGGAGTCACATGAGTCTCATCGTCGTCGAAGCTGCCATCACCGTCGCTGACGCTGCGAACCGCCAGGCGCTGCTCGAGAAGTCGGCGCCGATCCAGAAGGCGACCCGCGACGACGAACCTGGCTGCCTCGTCTACTGCTTCGCCGCCGATCCGTGCGAGGACGACCTGATCCAGGTCTACGAACTGTGGGAGTCCGAGGAGGCGCTCGCTGCTCACTTCGATCACCAGAACTACTTCGACATGCGCACGATGCTCGGCGAGGGCGGCCTCAAGAGCGCCGTCAGCCGCAAGCACCGCGTCGACGCCACCGCTTCGGTGTACACCCCCGAGCACGTCCCCTCGGCCTCGTTCGATTGATGCCCGAAGTCCCCCGCGCCCAGGTCTCCGGGAACCACGATGTCCCGGTGGTTCCCGGAGACCTGGGCGCGGGGAACGAGCTGAGGTTCGAGGCGGTCGTGTTCGACTTCGGTGGAGTGCTGATCACATCGATCTCGAACCAACTCGGCAGCCTCGCCTCCTCACACGACGTCGACGTCGCCACGATGCTCGAGGTGATCATGGGGCCACGCGACAGCGGTCCCGATCACCCGTGGCATCGAGCCGAACGTGGCGAGATCGCCGTGTCCGAGATCCAGGGCCTGCTCACACCGTGGGCTGAACCGCTCGGACTGTCGCTCCACGGCGACGAGATGGAGCGTCTCCTCGCTCCCGGTGGCTACTCGGTCGTGATGGCGATGGTCGATCGCGTCGCCCAGCTGCGTGCTCAGGGCTACCGAACCGGTCTCCTGACGAACACGTTCGCCGAGTTCCAACCGACGATGCAACGCGACATCGACTTCGAACTCTTCGACGTCGTGGTCGAATCGTTCGCAGTCGGCAGCCGCAAACCCGAGCGGGCCATCTACGAGGTCACGCAGGCTCAGCTCGATGTCGATCACGAGGCGATCGTGTACCTCGACGACTTCGACCAGAACCTCGTCGAGCCACTGTCGCTCGGATGGACGACGATCCACGTCGGGAACCAGATCGACGCGCTGGCTCGACTCGACGAACTCCTCGCAGTCCGGTGACGGTTGAAACTCACCGCGTGGTCAATAATGGGGGCATGACTGCCACCGATCAACCTGTTGCGGACACCGGCGCCCGCTCACCCGGTCTGAGCTTCCAGGACCTCCTCGACGCCGACACCCATCCGGTACCGGACGTCCTCCGCCTCGAATCGGCTCGCTACCTCGGCAGCGAAGACATCCCGATCGAGCGGTACACCAGCCGCGAGTGGCACCGGCGTGAAGTCGACCAGCTGTGGTCGCGCGTCTGGCAGTTCGCCTGTCGAGAGGACCACATTCCCGAGCCGGGCGACTACATCGTCTACGAGATCGCCGAGAAGTCGTATCTGGTCGTGCGCCAGGCCGACGGGTCGATCAAGTCGTTCCCGAATGCATGCCTCCACCGCGGTCGCCAGCTCAAGGAGTACGACGGTCGTTGCTCGGAACTGCGCTGCGCATTCCACGGCTTCGCCTGGGACCTCGCCGGCAACCTCGCCGATGTCCCGGCGGCGTGGGACTTCCCCCACGTCGACCAGCGCCCTGACGACTTCACACTGCCCGAATGCCAGGTAGGAACTTGGGCGGGGTTCGTGTTCATCAATCCCGACCCGAACGCCGGGTCGCTCGAGGAGCACCTCGGCGAGATCATCGAACAGTTCGAGGTGTGGGATCTGGGCAACCGGTATGTCGAGGCCCACGTTTCACGCATCATCAACGCCAACTGGAAGATCGCCCAGGAGGCGTTCTGCGAGGCGTACCACGTCAACGCCACCCACCCGCAGATCCTCACCTACCTGTGCGACGTCAACAGCCAGGTCGACGTCTGGGATCGTTGCTCGCGGGTGATCACGCCAGGCGGTGCGCCGAGCCCGCTGCTCGGCGACATCGAGGTTCCTGAGCAGGAGATCCTCCGGGGCATGCTCGACGTGCGCGTCGATCAGGAGTCGCCGATCACGCTCGCCGAGGGGCAGACGGCGCGGGCGGTGCTCGCGGAGATGTCGCGAGAGCGCTGGCGGCCGAGCGCCGGCGACATGGTCGACGGCATGAGCGACGCCGAGATGATGGACTCGATCGACTACACCGTGTTCCCGAACATGCATCCCTGGGGGGCCTTCAACCGGATCACGTATCGGTTCCGCCCCAACGGCGACGACCACCGGTCGTCGATCATGGAGGTCTTCTTCCTGTCGCCATTCAGCGGCGATCGCCCACCACCGGCGAAGGAGCGCAAGCTCGGCGTCGACGATGCGTGGACCACGGCACCGGAGTTGGGCATGCTTGCGAAGGTGTTCGAGCAGGACGTCTTCAACATGGCCAAGGTGCAGAAGGGCCTCGAGACCACCCAGAAACCGGGGGCGACGTTCTCCAACTACCAGGAGTCGAAGATCCGCTGGATCCATCAACTCCTGGGCGAGTTCGTCAGCGACACGACCGACACTCCGGTCAGCATGGGGACGCGGTCATGAGAGGGATCGTCCACCCCTTCACCGGCGCTCTGCACGAGCAGGACGGCGAGGGCAACATCCGCGTCACACTCGACGGCAAGGAAGGGATCTTCGGCACCGATGGCCACTGGATCTCCGGCGAGCTGCGCGAGTGCGATCCGCAGTTGTGCGGCTGGGTCGGCGGTCCGATCCTCACCAACCATCGCGTGACGTCGCAGACTCCCGCGAAGTGAGGCGACCGGGCATCACCCCGGTACCAGCGCCTCCCGAGGCCAACGGCGGGCCGGCGGTCACGACTCGTCTCCGCTGAAGTTCGGTACTCGACGCTCGGCCATGGCGCGTGTGCCCTCCTGGAAGTCCGGCGTTCGCCGGAGTCGTTCCTGTTCGGCCATCTCGTGGTCGGTGGCTGCCGCTACCCGGTCGGCCAGATCCCCCCGCAACGTCGTACGGATCGAGCGCACAGCAAGCGGTGCCGATGCGGCGATCTCGGATGCGAACTCATGAGCCTCGTGCTCGAGGTCGTCGAGTTCGACGAGTCGATCGGCCAGGCCGATCTGTACGGCGTCGGCTCCGTCGATTCGACGCCCGGTGTACAGCAACTCGGCCGCGCGCTGTTGGCCCACGAGTGCGGGCAGCGTCACGCTCAGACCGAACCCGTGGTGGAAGCCCAGGCGGGCGAAGTTGGCGCTGAACCGCGCCTCGGGCGCCGTGACTCGGAAATCGGCGGCGAGCGCCAATCCGAGCCCTCCCCCGATGGCCGCACCCTGGACGGCGGCGACCACGGGCGTCTCCGTGCGGAACAGGCGGACGGCGGCCCGATACAGGGCACCGGTCGATTGATCGCCCGGTGCCGAGAAGTCGGCGCCTGCGCAGAAGTGCTTGCCATTCGCAGCGAGCACGACGGCACGGCAGCGCCGATCGGCGTCGAGCGCTTCGATCGCCGCAGCGAGCGACTCGATCATTCCGACCGAGAAGAAGTTGTTTGGGGGCCGACAGAGCCGGACGGTTCCAACGAAATCGTCGCCGACGTCGACCTCGACGTACGCCTCCGAGTCGGACGCTCTCGACGTGTCGCTCATCGACGAAGGTTCCGCTCGAGCAGGTCGAGCAGCGTTGCCCAGTGACGGTCGTCAGCAGCCTGGTCGTATGCCGGCCGGTCGTTGAAGGCGAAGCCGTGATGGGTCCCCCAGTAGCGCTCTACACGTCCACGGGTTCCCGCAGCCTGCATCGCTGCTTCGAAGCGATCGATCATGTCGAGCGGCACGTAGTCGTCGTGTTCGGCAGCGCCGATGTACAGCTCACCGGCGACCTCGCCCAGCCGGTGGTGCGGCGAGTCGTCGGCGTCGACGTGGAGCCGGACGCCGTAGAAGCTGGCCGCCGCCTTCACCTGGGCTGGGTACTCGGCCGCCGCCCACACCGAGAACGGCCCGCTCATGCAATAGCCGACACATCCGACTCGATCCGCATCGGCCGCGGGATCTGCGGCGGCATGGGCGAGGAGCGCGCCGACATCTCGCCCGACCATGCGATTGCCCACGGCGCCCATCAGTTCGACCATCCGCTTGAACGACTCCTTGCTGGCGAAGTCGAGTTCGAACGCCGGCGTGGTGCGGTAATAGAGGTTCGGCAGCATCACGTAGTAGCCGTTCGATGCGATGCGCTCGGCCATCTGGTGGAGCAACGATCGCTTTCCCGGGGCGTCCATCAGGAACACGACGACGGGATGGGGCCCGGTGCCGTCGGGACGCACGACGTAGGTGCCCATCCGGCCGTCGGCGGTATCTATCTGGACGTCTTCGGCGAACATGTTCCGAAGGTAACGAGCCCCTTCGCGTGCTCACGATTCGGACCCCTGGACTACGGTCGCCCATCGATGGACTCCGCTGTGGATCCGACGACAATCTCGACCGAGATCCGGACGTGGCTCGCTGAGCAGTGGGATCCCGATTTGTCGTTGATCGAGTGGCGCGAGCGGTTGGTCGCCTCGGGATGGGCCGTGCCATCGTGGCCGATCGACTGGTTCGGGCTTGGGTTGCCTGCCGCAGCCGACAAGTTGGTCGCTGACGAGATCCGCTCGGCTGGTGCGGTCGGCACCCCGCTGGGCGCTGGGATGTCGCTTGCAGCACCGACGATCATGACCCACGGATCGGACGACCTCCGGGACCGCGTGCTGCGACCGACACTGACCGGTGAGGTGACCTGGACCCAGCTGTTCAGCGAGCCCGGTGCCGGGTCCGATCTGGCGGGCCTGTCCACGACGGCGGTGCGTGACGGCGACGACTGGATCGTCAACGGCCAGAAGGTCTGGAACACGAGCGCCCACCACGCCGACTACGGGATGCTGGTGGCACGCACCGACTGGGGGGTGCCGAAGCATCAGGGCATCAGCTACTTCGTGCTCCCGATGGACCAACCTGGCGTCGAGGTCAGACCGATCCTGCAGATGAACGATCATTCCTCGTTCAACGAGGTGTTCATGACTGACGCCCGGGTCCCGGCTGCGAACATCGTCGGCGATGTCGGCGACGGCTGGCGGGTCGCCCGGACAACGTTGATGCACGAGCGGACGTTCGCCACGCTGCGGCGTCCTTCGTTCTCGTCGTCGGCAGGCCGCGCCATCGAGGAGGCAGCCGCCGAGGCAGCGGATCACTTCGCAACCTACGTGTGGTACCCGCAGCGCGCCGGTCGCGCTGACCTGATTCCGGAGCGAGCGGCGGCCCTGGGGCGTGATATCGATCCGAAGGTGCGCGATCAGATCGCGCAGGTCACGTCGTTCCAGCGCGTCAGCGAGTGGACGGCACGGCGCGGTCAGGCGGCCCGAGCGCTCGGGCGGCCGCCCGGCCCGGAAGGGTCACTCGGCAAGCTCGCAGCGAGCGAACTCGCGCGGCGTTCGGCGCGCACGCACACTCGCATCGCGGGCGCCTCGGGCATGCTCACCGACGACACCGGCACGACCGGCGACGGGCTCGGCGCGGTGATCGCCGAAGTGCTGATTTCGACGCCGGCACAGTCGATCGCCGGCGGCACCGACGAGATCCAGCACAACATCATCGGCGAGAACATCCTCGGACTCCCCCGCGAGCCATCCGTCGACCGCGACGTCGCCTTCCGCGACGTCCAACGCTGACCCCGGCCGAGACGCCTACCGATGAGCCAACCGACCGCATACGGCGGTTTCGCTCATCGCGGCCGGACTACACGACCCACCGATGAGCGAACCGACCGTATGCGGCCGTTTCGCTCATCGCTAGGACCATTCGTTCCAGCGGATGAACTCCTCGGCGGGTGGGCGCTTGGCCGGCTTGAAGTCGGTGCCGAGCGTGTAGGCGACCGGGAAGAGGCCGGCCTGGCTGTAGTCGTCGTACGGAATCCCGAGCAGCTCGGAGATCTCGCGTTCGTTCTGCAGGCTCAATGACGTCCAGGCCGAACCGAGGCCCCGCTCGCGCAGTGCGAGCATGAAACTCCACACCGCCGGGAGAATCCCGCCCCAACGCGACGCCTGTCGCCACGACGGCGTGCCCTCGCTCATGCGATCGGCGAGCAAGCGGGATGACGAGAACCGGCACTTCGTGCATGTGTTCGGCAAGATGTCGAGCCGACTGGTTGACTCGGTCGGCCTGCGAACCGGGTTCCGGCTCCGGGGCGCCGGCATAGGCGGCGGCGAAGTTCGCTCGGTAGATGTCGGCGATCACCTGCTTCTTCGCAGCGTCCTCGATCATCATCCAACGCCAACGCTGCGAGTTCGACCCGGTCGGCGACTGGTGGGCGATCTCGATGCATTCGATCAGCACGTCACGCGGAACCGGACGGTTGAGGTCGAGTCGCTTGCGAACGGCCCGTGTGGTCGTGAGCACTTCGTCGGCGCTCAGTCCGAGCTGCTCGGTCACGACGAGGCCTCCTTCTGCGCCTTCATCCACTCCGCTGTTGCCTTGCCCATCTTCTGGCCGTCGTAGCCGATGCGCTGGGTCGGCTCGACCTCGAGGATGACGCGGCGCGGCGAATCGAGGAACTTCTCGAAGACCTTTGCACCCTCGACGTCGTCGCCGCGGATCACCTTGGCGAGCGCCGGATAGAACCAGTCCTTGGTCGCCTGGTCGTCGTGCACCGTGCACGTACCCTTGTACGTCACCGTCTTGTTGCGGGCCATCTTCGAACCGGTCGAGGTGACGACGATGCAGACCCGGGGGTCGCGACGAACTGCGCTGATGCGGGCTCGCTGACTCGATGCGGTGAGCCAGAACTTCCCATCGACGAACACGTACGACATGATCACCCCGACGGGCCAGCCCTCCTTGTTCGACCAGATGAAGGTGCACTCGTTCTGGGCGTCGAGCATCTCTGCCTCGTCGTCCTCGTCGAGACCGAACACGGTCACGTCTTCGTAGTTCTCGGGGTGTTCGCTCATGTCACGTTTGCTTTCTGTCGGCGGCGTCGAACCGCAGCGGGAGTTCCTTCATCGGGAACAGGATGAAACTGGGATGGTGGATCGGCCCGTCGAACGGCCTGGCCAGCTCGATCGTGGAGGTGCGTTCGAGCCACTGCGTGAACGCACTGACGAGCTCTTGGCGAGCCAGCGCTGCACCGACACAGAAATGCGGGCCGACGCCGAAGGCCAGGTGTTGGGGCGACTTCTCGCGATCGAGGTCGAACTCGTCGGCGTGGTCGAAGATGCTCGAGTCGCGGTTCGCAGCGGCATACCGGATCATCACCATCGAACCCTCGGGAATCACGACGCCGTCGATCTCGACATCCTGCGTCGCCCGTCGGGTCAGACCCTGCACGGGACTCTCGTAGCGGAGCACTTCCTCGATGAACGCCTGCACGAGCGAGAGATCGGCGCGGACCCGCGCCTGCACATCCGGGCGCCGGGCGAGCAGCCACATGCCGTGGTTGAGGGCGCTGGTGGTGGTCTCGAATCCCCCGGTGACCAGCTGGTGCATCAGGTTCTGCAGCTCGGCCACGCTCAACGGCTCGGCACCGTCTTCGCCGACGTGCGCGTGCACCAGCGTCGAGATGAGATCGTTCGTCGGCTCGGCGCGACGTTCCTCGAACACTGCGGCCAGGTGGTGCTGCGCTTCGAGTTCGATCTCGACCGTCTCGAGCAGTTCCTCCTCGGTGAGCGGTCGCATCGCCAACGCCAGCATCGCCTCGGCCCAACGGTTGAACCGGTGGATCTCCGAGCGATCGAGGCCGAGCTCCTCCGCGATGATGATGCCGGGCAGCGGCATTGCGAAGTCCATGTTGAACTCGCATTCGCCTGCGTCGATCAGCCCGTCGATGAGATCGCTGGTGACGTCGTCGATGTGGGGCGCGAGCTCGTTGATACGGCGTGGCAGGAAGGCCTTCGCGACGAGTCGGCGGTAGTCGGTGTGCACCGGAGGGTCCGTGCGTTGCAACGTCTCGACGTGACCCCAGCCACGCTCACGCAGAATCTCCTGGTAGCGGCGGGCGTTGTCGACCTGGAGACCCTTCTTCGCTCCCCCACCACGCCCGCTGCTGGAGAACAGCTCCGGGTGGGTGAGCACGTACCGCACGTCGTCGTAGCGGGTGACCATGACGGCACCGATCTCGGGCATGGGGAACACGGGACACTGTTCGTGGAGTGCTCGGTAGAAATCCCAGGGGTCGTCCTGGACGGCAGGGTCGAGCATCGTGTGATCGACGGGGCAAGCGAGCGCGCTGATCTTCTCCTCCAGCGTCGCGTCGGCCATGACGGCCATCATTCCAGTGACCTCCGTCCGCCATCGGGTCGGAGCTTCCCGGCTGTCAACATGGGCCGATGCCGCCAGACCGCCTGTTGTCCCTCGCTGCTGGCGTCTGCCCCGAGACCGGGCCGGCCGACTTCGTCGCGGCATGCGCGTCTGCTGGGTGGCCAGCGTGCGGGATCTGGTTCGACGCCGAGACGTGGACAGACGCGGTGGCAACCGAGGTCCGTCAACGACTCGACGACACCGGGCTGATTGCGCTCGACATGGAGCCGATCTTCGTGACACCCGACGGTGATCACGGTCACCGAGTGATCGAAGCTGCCGCGACCGTCGGTGCCCAGCATCTCCTCGTCGTGTCGCGAGGCGTCGACGATGCACGGTTCATCGAGCGTTTCGGCGAACTGTGCGACATCGCTGCGGTTCACGGCATCGGGTGCAGCCTCGAGTTCATGGCCTTCATGTCCGTGCGCGACCTGCCGCAGGCGCTTGCCGTCCTCGACGCCGTCGAGCGCCCGAACGCGCACGTGTTGATCGACAACCTGCACCTCGCTCGAACTGGCGGAACCGTCGCCGACGCGGCCGCCGTTGCACCCGGGCGACTCCCCTACGTCCAGCTGTGCGACGCTCCTGCGGCGGCACCGGACAAGCTCGTCGTGGAAGCGCTCGACACCCGCCTCACGCTGGACGAGGGAGAGCTCCCGGTCCGCGAACTCGTCGATGCACTTCCCGCGCACACCGCCCTGTCGCTCGAAGTCCGCTCCGCGCAACTGCGTTCGGTCTACCGAGACCCCACCGATCGGGCCCGCCACGTCCTCGAGACCACCCAGGCATTCCTCCACCGATGAGCGAAACCGCCGTATACGGTCGCTTGGCTCATCACAACACCGATCTCACCCTCACCGATGAGCGAAACCGCCGTATACGGTCGGTTGGCTCATCGGAGGCGTGTACTCAGTAGGGCATCGTGCCGCCGTCGACGGGGAACATGCAGCCGGTCATGTTGCGTGCGGCGTCCGAGGCGAGCAGCACGGCGACCGCGGCGACCTCCTCGACGGTGTTCGGGCGCTTGATCGCCGACTCTGAACTGAACGCCGCGATCAGGTTCTCGTACGAGCCGAGCCCCATCGCGACCGCAGAATCGGGACCGGTCGCACGCACGATGTCGGTCTCGATGATGCCGGGCAGGATGGCGTTCACCGTGATGCCCAGCGTGCCGTTCTCGTGGGCCGCAGCCTTGACCAGCCCGTTGACCGCGTGCTTGGTCGCGGCGTAGCCAGGGATACCCGGCTTTCCGAGCTTGCCCTCGACCGACGACGTCACGATGATCCGGCCGCTCTCACGCGGGATCATGTGCTGCAGCGCACGGCGCATACCCCAGAACACGTGGTTGAGGTTCCAGTCGACCTCGAGCTGCCACTCCTCGTCGCTCATCTGCGCGACCGGTGCGGTCATGTTGACACCGCCGGAGTTCAGACAGCAGATGTCGAGTTGGCCGTACCGTTCGATCGTGAAGTCGATGAGGCCTTCGACCGCATCCTGCCTCGCTCGCGTCGCCGGCGAAGAACGCTGCGTTGTCGCCAGCACCCATCTCGTCGAGACACTGCTGCCCCTTCGCCTCGTCGCGTCCGTTGACGACGACCTTGGCGCCTTCGGCGAGGAAGGCGTCAGCCATCCCCCTGCCGATACTCCGTGTGCCGCCCGTGATGCAGGCGACCTTTCCGTCGAGCTTTCCCATGATGGTTCCTTTCGTTCCCGTCCGGCTCAGTAGGGAGCCGTGCCGCCGTCGATCGAGATGAGTGAGCCCGTGATGCCGGCGCCGGCATCCGAGGCGAGCAACGTCGCCACCGCAGCGCACGTCCTCGACGTCGTTGAGGCGCTTGATGGCGGACTCCTGCGCGAACATGTCGAGCAGTCCGTCGTAGGTCAGGCCCATCGACTCCGCCGCCGGCGGACCCTGTGCCATCATCGTGTCGGTCTCGATCGCCCCGGGGCACAGCGCGTTGACCGTGATGCCGAGCGTGCCCACCTCGTGCGCCGCCGACTTGGTGAGACCGTTGATCGCGTGCTTGGCGACCACGTAGATCGAGAGTGCCGGGCTTGCCGACCTTGCCTTCGACCGAGCTGACGTTGATCACACGGCCGCACTGTTGCGGGATCATGTAGTGGAACGCCCGACGCATCGTCCAGAAGGTGTGCCAGAAGTTCCACACCAGCGAGTCCTGCATCGCCTCGTCGGTCAGGTCCGCCGACCGGCGCATTGCCCGACGCGCCGCCGGCGTTGGCGACCAGGATGTCGATGCGACCGAAGTGCTCGACGGTGCCGTCGACGATGGCCTCGCACGACCTCGCGCTGCTTGACGTCGCCGGCGATGAAGTGCGACTCGATCACCCGCATCGAGTTCGGCCAGCGTCTGCTCGGCCTTGCTCGGGTCGCGTCCGTTGACGACGACCGATGGCGCCCTCGTTCGAGAAACCCCTTGGCGATCGCCGAGGCCGATGCCTCTCGTCCCGCCCGTGATGCAGGCAACGCGCCCGTCCAGTACACCCATGTGAGCCCCCTTCGTGTGTTGGGCGAGCAACGTACATCGCCACTGCGCCCAGGCAGGAATCGGAGCCCGTCGTGGCGGTCAGCGAGGCGGCGGTTCGACCAGCTGGCCGCGCAGCGCCATCTTGATCGACGTGGTCGCTCGGAGGTGGCGTTCTGAATCGTCGGACACACCGTCGGTGAGCCCGACGAGGATGATGGCGACGAATTCGTTCATGAAGTCGCGATTGGAGGCAGCGATCTCGCCGCTCGCGATCCCCTCGTCGACCAGCCGTACGAAGAACCCGCGACGCCGCTCGGCGTGGTCCGCCAATGCCTCGGCGATTTCAGGGTGGCGACGCATGTCGCTGCGGACCGCCCCGAGGAACGCTGCGAACGTCGGATCGGCGTCGTTGAGTTCGTGGGCGACGTCGAGGATCGCATCGAAGGTGGCGAGGAATCCCTCGGCCGATTCAGCGGCGGCGTTGAACCGCCCGTAGACCCGCTGTTGCACGTCCTCGTGGACCGCAAGATACAGATCGAGCTTCGATCCGAAGTAGTGGTACAACGCGCCCGACGTGATCCCCGCTCGTGCTGCCAGATCACGGTTCGTCGAACCGTCGTAGCCGCCGAACGCAAACGCGCCGCGTGCGATCTCGAGGATGCGTTGTCGAGTCGCTCCGGAATCCGTGTCGGGTGGCCGCCCCAGACGACGGGGTCGAGCTGGTGCGGCCATACCGCCAGTATGGCCGACACAACCGATCGGGCAGCGTTACTCCGTGCGGGGCTGATACTGGTGCACCCGATGCGTGCGACCTCCGGCAACGAGAATCAGTTGACCCGTCACCCATGACGCGGCGTCCGACGCGAAGTACAGCACGGCACCAGCGATGTCGTCGGGCGTACCGATCCGACCGAGCGGGATGGTCGCGGCGATCGCCTCGTGCTGCCCGTCGGTGCCCAGCACCTCGGAGAACGCCTCGGTCGCCACCGGTCCGGGGGCGACCGTGTTGACGCGGATGTACGGAGCGAGTTCGAGTGCCAGCGTCTCGGTGAGATTGTTCATCGCCGCCTTGGCGGCTGCGTAGGGACCGGTGAATGGCGACCCGCGCAACCCGGCACCCGAGCTGATGTTGACGATCGAGCCACCCGGCCGCATTCGCTTCGCGGCCGCTTTGGCGCCCTGGAACGCCGACGTCAGGTTCAGTTCGAGTTGCGCCCGGAACACGTCGTCGGGGGTGTCGATGAGGGCCCGGGTCGCCTTCTCGTCGGAGCCGCCGACGTTGTTGACCCAGATGTCGATGCGCCCGAAACGCTCCATCGTGCGGTCGGCGAGTTCCTCGGACAGATCGCGGATGTCGCCGCTGACGATCAGCGCATCTCGCCCCCGATCGCGCACGCCCGCAGCGGTCGCCTCCAGATCGTCGATGCGCCGGGCGTTGAGCACGACATCGCACCCTGCGTCTGCAAGACCCCACGCGATCGCCCGGCCGATTCCTTGGCCGGAGCCGGTGACGACCGCCACGCGGCCCGTGAGGTCGAACTGATCGATGAGGCTCATCAAGGGGACTCCGGTTCTGTCTGTCGGGGAAGGAACTGGCCGGTGCTGGCGGTGATGCCACCATCGACCGGGATGACGGCGCCATTGACGAACGACGCGTCCGCGGACACCAGGAACGCGATCACCGCAGCGATCTCGTCGGGGCGCCCCCATCGTTGCAGCGGGATGCGGCGGCGCAACCCTTCGTAGATCTCGGGCATCGACGAGATGCCCCGCGTCATGCCCGTCTCGGTCGGTCCCGGGCACACCGCGTTCACGGTGATCGCGTCGGGGCCGAGGTCGACCGCAGCGGCACGAACCAGATTGATCACGGCACCCTTGGCCGTGTTGTAGGCCCACATGTTCGGATCACCGCCGATGCCCGACGTCGAGGCGGTGACCACGATGCGACCTGCGCCGCCCGCCCGTAGTGCCGGCACGACGGCACGCATCCCGACGACCACCGCCCGCACGTTGACGTCGATGGCGCGATCGAACTGTTCGAGCGACATCCCGAGCAGGTCGCCGCTCATCGAGATGCCGGCGTTGAACACGGCGGCATCGAGGCGCCCGAACGTGTCGAGTGCAGAGGCGACAGCGGCCTCGTTCGTCGAGGCGTCGGTGACGTCGCCCACGACCGTGGCGGCAGCGTCGCCGAGGGAGTCTGCCCAGTCGATCGGTTCGCGGTCGACGAGCACGACCGAGGTGCCGGACGCAACGAGTCGCTCGGCGGTCGCCCGACCGATTCCCGACGCCGCCCCGGTGACGATGGCGACTCGATCGCTCACGGGTTCATGTAGTCCTTGTAGTAGACGAGCTGGCCGTTGCGAACCCGGTAGACGCCAACGCCATGGCGGACACCTCTGTTGGTCGTGGCTTCCCACTGCGCCCACGCGGTCTCGTCGTCGCCGGCAAGCTCGACGAGCCGGAACGAGGCACCGGCCTTGGCCATCTCGGTGTTCATCATCGTGAAGAAGCCAGCGATGGCCTCGCCGCCGACGAACGTGCCGTAGACGGGGTCGACGACCTCGGCGTCGTCGGCGAACAGCGGCGCCAACGCGGCGTAGTCGCCCTCGTCCTGGATCTCCCAGAAGCGCTTGATCGTGTCGTACGCGTCACCGGCCATGGCCGCACCGTAGGGCGGAGCGTTGAACTCGGACGATGTGAGCGGGACCGATCTGTCACGCCACTGGATCCGTCCGGCTGACGAAACCGGTCACGCGGTGAATTAGTTTCGGGCTCGCTGGACCGGCACCGGTCGAGCGCACATCGAGCAGCAACACAGGAGACAACCATGGACCTCGGACTCAGCGGCAAGAAGGCACTCGTCACCGGAGCCACCAAGGGCATCGGGCGTGCCATCGCCGAAACGCTCCTGGCCGAGGGCGCCTCCGTAGCGATCTGCGCCCGCACTGCCGAAGGCGTCGAGGCCGCAGTGGCCGAGATGTCGTCGCTCGGAACGGTCGTCGGTGCCGCGGTCGACGCCGCCGACGGCGAGGCGCTGGCTGCCTGGGTCGCTTCGTCGGCCGACCAGCTCGGCGGCATCGACGTCTATGTCCACAACACCTCGGGCAAGCCGGCGCGCAGCACCGACAAGTGGATCAACAACTTCAACATCGACCTGATGTCGCTGATCCTCGGTGTCGGCGCCGCGTCGGATGCACTGGCCGATGGCGGCGGATCCGTCATCAGCATCGGCACAACGGCCGTTGCCGAGCACTTCGCCTCGGGGTCGGGCAGCTACAGCGCGTTCAAGGCCGCCGTGACCAACTGGACGCTCGGCCAAGCTCAGGTGCTCGGCGCCAAGGGCATCCGGTGCAACGTCGTGTCACCAGGGCCGATCTTCATCGAAGGCGGCGACTGGAACATGATCAAGGACAACATGGCCCCGTTCTTCGAGGCGACCCAGAAGAACCATCCGGGCGGCGAGCTCGGCACCGCCCAGGACGTTGCCGACGCAGTGACCTTCCTCGCCAGCCAGCGAGCCAAGCACATCAACGGCGTCAACCTCACCGTCGATGGCGGCTTCCTCAAGCGCGTCAACTACTGAACGAAATGGGTCGGATCGACGTCACCCTCGTCGCTGGGGGCATGTACCACGACATCGACTTCGCTCGTCGCGAGCTGCTCACGCTGCTCGGTGAGCACGAGGAGTTCCGTGTCCGCGTGCAACCGGACTACGAGGACACCGACGGCATCACGGCGAGTTCGATTCTGGTCAGCTACACCTGCAACGTGCGTCCGAGCGTCGGCGCCCAGGAGCGCATCCGCAGCTGGGTTGAGGGCGGTGGGCGCTGGGTGGCACTGCACGGCACGAACTCGGCGCTCGACGTCGGCACGCCGAACGGTGTCGACTCGCCGCGGGTGTTTCCGCTGTGGGCCGACACACTCGGCTCGCAGTTCGTCGCCCACCCGCCGATCATGCCGTACCGCGTCGAGCTCGCGACCGACGATCACTGGCTCGTCGACGGCATCGAGCCATTCGAGACCGACGACGAGCTGTACCTGTCCGAACACGCCGATCGTGATGCGCTGGTCCCGCTGCTGGACACTGCGTGGACGGGCGACGCTCGCGGCTTCGTGGAACACGATTGGACCGATGGACCCGACCGCCACCTCGTGATGTACCTGCGCGAGTTGGGCGACGGCGCCGTGCTCTACAACACGCTCGGGCACTGTCGCGGCCACTACGACATGGTCCCAGTGGTCGAGTACTACCCGAACATCGAACGGGGATCGTGGGAGCAGCCGGCGTACTACGAACTCCTGCGCCGCTCACTTCGCTGGGCCCGCGGCGAGACCGCCTGACGCAGGTGCCTGCATTTCTCGACGGATCTGGTCGCGACTGTCGCGACCCGATCCGTTGAGAATCGTGTGCGGCCGACTCGTTGGCGAACCGCGGAGGGCCAGGCAACAGCGACTGGGCGTCTGTCACTAGGGTCGGGGCTCGACATGACCGAGCACGACCTCTCCCCTGGTCGCATCGGCCGACCACCGAAGGTCGACGCCGATGGCATTCCGACACGCGACCGGTTGCTGCGCGCTGCCGTCGATGCGTGTGTCGAGTGTGGATACGAGGGAGCGACGCTTGCCGACATCGCCCGCCGCGCCGAAGTGTCGACGCCGGCCGTGTACGGCCACTTCAGCGGCAAGGCAGCACTGCTCGTCGAGGCGAGCAAGCGCGAACTCGACGCGATCAGCAACACGCGACTTCCTGGCGAGGCCGGCATCCGCGAGATCGCCCGGCTCTGGCTGCGACCCGGCTTCGCTCGAACCCGCGTGCTCGTGGCCGAGCTGCACTGCGCGGCAATCCGCCAACCCGAGGTCGCAGAACTGCTCGCCGATTGGCAGCACGAGAACGCGTCGCGCCTGGCACGCCTGGCTGGACTCTCACCCGCTCAGGTCAACATGTACTACCTGCTCCTGCTCGGGCTGTCACACACCGATCAGGTGAGCGGCCTCGGCGTCGACGAGGAGGAACTCGGTCGACAGGTCGATGCCCTCATCGACGGGTGGTTCGCTGCGTCCGCCCAACAGGCCGACTGCTAATCTTTCTCACCAATCGATCAATAAGCAGGTGCATCCGAGCGCCGAGTCGAGGGGAGCTCCATGACCACCACTGTCGCCGTTGCAGACGGCATCTTCTCCATCGAGGACGGGCAGCCCAAGCTGCTCGGCAGCCGATGCACGAACTGCGGCAATCACATGTTCCCGCGCCAGAGCGGTTGCCCGAAGTGCATGTTCGATGAACAGGAAGACGTCGAACTCGCCACCACCGGCACGCTGTGGACCTGGACGGTGCAGGCCTTCCCACCGAAGGCGCCCCCCTACCTGGGTCCGGCCGGTGACGACTTCGTTCCGTACGGCGTCGGTTACGTCGAGCTGCCCGGACAACTCCGCGTCGAGGCCCGCCTCACCGAATCCGATCCCGAGAAACTGATCATCGGCATGGAGATGGAGCTGGTGATCGACCCGCTCTGCATCGACGACGACGGCAACCAGGTCGTCACGTACGCGTTCGCCCCCAAACAGTCCGCGACCTCCGAAGGAGCATCGTCATGAGCAACGTCGCCATCGTCGGTATCGGCATGCACGAGTTCGGCCGCAACGACGGCATCTCCGGCATGGACCAGGGCGTGGTTGCCGTTCGTCGTGCGTTGGCCGACTGCGGACGGCAGTGGTCCGACATGCAGTTCGCCGTCGGCGGATCGATGGACGGCGGTGCTGCCGACACCATGGTCAGCCGGATCGGGCTCACCGGGCTGCCGTTCACGAACGTGGTCAACGGTTGCGCCACCGGCGGCACCGCGCTCGCCCAGGCGGTCAATACGATCGAGTCCGGCGCAGCTGACGTCGGCATCGCCATCGGATTCGACAAGCACGAACCCGGCGCCTTCCGAATCCGCGGCCCGCGCGGCAAGGACTGGTACGGCGGCTCGGGCCTCGCGCTCACCACCCAGTTCTTCGGCATGAAGATCACCCGCTACATGCACGACTACGGCATCAGCCAGCAGACGCTCGCCAGGGTGGCGTCGAAGGCGTTCCGCAACGGGTCGATCAATCCAATGGCGTGGCGGCGCAAGCCCCTGAGCGAGCAGGAGGTACTCGACTCGCTGATGCTCTCCTACCCGCTCACGCAGTACATGTTCTGCTCGCCAGGCGAAGGTGGCGTGGCCATGATCGTCTGCCGCGCCGACAAGGCCAAGGAGTACACCGACCGCCCGATCTACCTGAAGGCCGCCGCCGTGCGTACCCGCAAGTTCGGGTCGTTCGAAGTGCTCGCGCCGTCGATCGCGATCGAGCACGATCCGGGCCCGACGACCGCCGCGTCGAAGGCGGCATTCGAGATGGCCGGCATCGGCCCCGAGGACGTCGACGTCGCGCAGCTGCAGGACACCGAGGCCGGTGCCGAGATCATGCACATGGCCGAGAACGGCTTCTGTGAGCACGGCGAGCAGGAACACATGCTCGCCAACGGCGAGACCGAGATCAACGGACGCCTTCCCGTCAACACCGACGGTGGCTGTCTCGCCAACGGCGAGCCGATCGGCGCCTCCGGCCTTCGCCAGGTGTACGAGAACGTGCTCCAGCTGCGCGGCGACGCCGGCGAACGCCAGGTTCCCAACGAGCCGAGGGTCGCCTACACCCACGTGTATGGCGCGCCGGGCATCTCCGGCGTCACCATCCTCAGCCGCTGACCGATCGCTCACCTCGCATCCCCCCGACCCGACCCGACAGACAGGACACCGATGGAACTCTCGACCGACGTGCAGATGGATCTGCACCGCCGCATGGTGCGTATCCGGCTCTTCGAAGAAGCGGCGGGTCGACTCGCCGAAGCAGCCAAGCTGCCCGGGTTCCTCCATCTCTACGTCGGCCAGGAAGCGGTTGCGTCGGGGGTGTGCGCCACATTGAGCGACGACGACCAGATCACTTCGACGCACCGTGGCCATGGCCACCTGGTCGCCAAGGGTGGCCAGTTCAACGAGATGATGGCCGAGCTGATGGGCAAGGCAACCGGCTACTGCAAGGGCCGCGGCGGCTCGATGCACATCTCGAATCTCGACGTCGGCATGCTCGGGGCGAACGGCATCGTCGGCGCCGGCGCCCCGATCGCCGTCGGCGCCGGGTTCGCCAACAAGTACTCCGACAACGGCAACGTGTCGGCGGCGTTCTTCGGTGACGGCTCGACCAACATCGGTGCCTTCCACGAAGCGGCCAACATGGCGTGCGCGCTGAAGCTGCCGGTGCTCTTCATCTGCGAGAACAACGAGTACGGCGAGTTCACCGCCCGCAAGGACACGATGGCGATCACCGACATCGTCGACCGCGCCGCCGGCTACGGCATGCCGGGCGTCATCGTCGACGGGATGGACGTCGTGGCCGTCCACGAAGCAGCGGTCGAGGCTGCCGCCCGCGCTCGCCGAGGAGAAGGCCCGTCATTGATCGAGGCGAAGACGTACCGGTTCTACAACCACCACGGCGTGCAGAATCTCGGGCTGAAGTACCGCACCGACGACGAGGTCGCCGTGTGGAAGGAACGCGATCCGATCTTCACGTTCGAGGACCGGCTGATCGAGGCCGGAACTGCCACCCGCGACGACTTCGACGCCATCTGGGCGGAGTTGCGAGCCGACATCGAGGCGGCGATCGTGTTCGCGGAGGAGAGCCCGCTCCCCGACCCCGAAGCCGTACTCGCCGACGTGTACACCCTGATGACCCCGGCGGAGGTATCGGCATGAGCCGCAAGCTGAGTTACGTCCAGGCGTTCAACGAAGCCGTGCGCCAGGAGATGGCCGTCAACGACGACATCTTCTGCGCCGGCGAGGACATCGGCGCCTTCGGTGGCGTGTTCCAGTCGTACGCCGGCCTGCAGGCCGAGTTCGGCAAGCGACGCGTCGTCGACACACCGATCAGCGAGCAGGCCATCATCGGTCTCGGTGTCGGCGCCGCGGTCACCGGGCTGCGTCCGATCGTCGACATCATGTTCATGGACTTCATCTGTGTCGCGTTCGACCAGATCGTCAACCAGGCAGCCAAGCTCAAGTACATGTTCGGCGGGGCCGCAACGATCCCACTGACGATCACCACCGGCGGCGGTGGCGGCCTGTCCGCTGCGGCGCAGCACAGCCAGTCACTCGAAGCGCTGATCTGCCACATCCCCGGGCTCAAGGTCGTGCACCCGTCCAACCCGTACGACATGAAGGGCCTGATGACGGCCTGCATCCGCGAGAACAACCCGACGATCATGATCAAGCACAAGCGCTTGCTCGGCATGTCCGGCGAAGTTCCCGAGGAGTCCTACGAGATCCCGCTCGGCAAGGCGAACATCCTGCGTGAGGGCAAAGACGTCACCGTGGTCGGCTGGGGTCGGATGGTCAACGAGGCACTCACCGCCGCTGAGCAACTCGCTGCCGACGGCATCGACGTCGAGGTGATCGATCCCCGCACGCTGCAGCCGCTCGACTCCGCAACGATCATCGCGTCGGTCAAGAAGACGAACCGTGCCGTGGTCGTCCACGAGGCGGTCCGCTTCGGTGGGCTCGGCGCAGAAGTTGCCGCACAGATCCAAGAGGATGCGTTCGACTACCTCGATGCTCCGGTCGGTCGCATCGCTGCGCCGTTCTCACCCGTGCCGTTCTCGCCGGTGCTCGAGGCGCACTACCTTCCCTCGGTCGACGACATCGTGGCCGGCATCCGCGCCGCCGTCGCCCGCCCCGGGATCTGAACCATGGCGCACGCTGACGTGTCGACAGTCGGCGTCATCATCAACCCTCACGCCGGCAAGGACATCCGCCGGCTGGTGTCGGCTGCGGGCCAGACGTCGGACGCCGTCAAGATCGGCATCGTGCGTCGCGTGGTGGTCGGCGCCCTCGAACAGGGCGCCGAGCGGGTGCTGCTGAGTTCGGACACACACCAACTCGCCGAGCGGGCGGTCGAGGGCATCGACGGGCCGATCGAGTTCGTCGAGAGCCCGCTGACCGGTTCGCACCTCGACACGATTGCGGCCGCACGGTCGATGTGGAAGGAGCAGGCGGGAGCGATCGTCGCACTCGGCGGCGACGGCACCTGCCGGGATGTTGCAACCGGCTGGCCCGACGCACCATTGATCGCGATCTCCACCGGCACCAACAACGTGTTTCCAACCGCACTGGACGGCACCACCGCCGGAGTCGCTGCGGCGCTCGTGGCGACGGGAGCGATCGACATCGCCGACGTGAGTCACCCAGCAAAACGAGTCGCGCTGCGCATCGACGACCCCACGCGTCGCTCGGTTCACCACGAGACCGCGCTCGTCGAGGCGGCGCTGATCGAGACCGCCTTCGTCGGCGCTCGCGCCGTCAACGACCCGTCTGCGATCCGCTGGGTGGTCGCCGCGATCGCCGAGCCCGTCAGCACCGGCGTTGCGAGCATCGCCGGCCGCGTGCATCCGATCGATCGACGAGCCGACGGCGGTGTGCTGATCCAGTTGGGCCCCGGCGGCCGACAGGTCCGCGTGCCATTGGCTCCCGGTACCTTCGCCACCGTCGACGTGCAGTCGGTCCAGGCCCTCTCGTTCGGTGAACCTGTCGAGGTGTCCGGCGGCGGAGTGCTGGCCTACGACGGTGAACGCACGACCCCGGTCGGCGAGGATGCAACGATCACGGTGTCGATCGAGGCGTCCGGCCCTCGCGTGATCGACGTCGAGGCCGCGCTCGTCGCTGCCGCCCGCGCACAACTGTTCGACGTGTCCCCCCGACGAAAGGACGCCCATGGCGACTGAATTCCTGATGCCGAAGCTCGGTCTGACGATGGAGGAGGGCACCATCACCGAGTGGTTCGCCGACGACGGGGCAACGATCTCGGCCGGCGAGCCGATCCTGCGTATCGAAACCGACAAGACCGAGACCGACGTCGAGGCAGCGGCGACGGGCCGCCTCCACCGCGTCGGTCAGGTCGGCGAGACCTTCGCCTGCGGCGATCGCATCGGTTGGTTTCTCGCCGACGGTGAAGAGGCACCGGCCGCAACAGCTTCCGCAGTAGCGGCCCCGGCCGAAGCGGCACCCGCTCCCCCGACGGCCGCCACAGCGGCTGCACCTCCCGTCGTCCACTCGGGCAGAATCGTCGCATCACCGCTGACCAAGCGGCTCGCAGTCGAGCGCAACATCGACCTCCGCACGGTGCATGGCACCGGGCCTGGCGGGCGCATCGTTGCCGCCGACCTCGACGATCTGCCGACGACGGCACCTCCAGCAAGCGTCCAGCCCGCCCGCCCGCCCACGGTCGCCGGCGGCGCCGCGGTGCCTGCCACGGTGGCGGCACGCAGCCTCGCCGACCTGCTCGGTGTGGATCTCGCCCAGGTGCCGATCGACCCAATCGAGCAACGCGTCACCAAGGACTCGGTTGCCCACTTCGTCCGTACGTTGATCGCCAGCGGAGCCACAGCGGCCCCGACATCACCTGCGCCAGTGCTGCTTCCCGCGTTGCAGCAACCGACCGACACGATTCGTTTGAGCGGAATCCGCGGCACGATCGCCAAGCGGATGCACGAGTCGCTGCGACAGATGGCCCAGCTGACCCTGTTCATGGACGCCGACTTCGATGCGGTGGTCGCCGACCGTGAGCGACGCAAGGAGTTCGGGACGGCGCCCAGCTACACCGACTACATCATCGCTGCCGCTGCACGAGCGCTTGGCGAGCACCCGCTGGTCAACTCCCAGATCACCGACGACGGCGTGGCCTTGCTGCCGGCGGCTCACGTCGGTATGGCGGTGGCGTTGGATGGCGGCTTGATCGTGCCGGTGATCCGCCACACCGCAGCACTCGATCTCGACACGCTGTCGGTCGAGTCGAGCCGGCTGGCCGACGCCGCTCGCACTGGTTCGCTCGAACTGGCCGACCTCGAGGGGGGAACGTTCTCCGTCAGCACGCTCGGGATGTTCGGCGTCGATGGCTTCACGCCCGTGATCAACCCGCCGAACACCGCGATCCTGGGTGTCGGCCGATTGCGCGATGACGTGGTCGCGAGCACGAAGGCGAAGAAGGGCAAGAAGGCCGACAAGGTGAAGATGTCGACGGTGAAGCGACTGACGCTGAGCCTCACCTGGGATCACCGGGCGTTCGACGGCGCGCCGGCAGCCGCGTTCTGCAAGACGATCGCCGACCTGCTCGGCGACCCGGCCGCACTCGACACGGTGGGATCACGACGGTGATCAACTACCAGGACATGTTCCATGTCGGCATCAGAGTGCCCGACCTCGACGCTGCGATGGCCGAACTCGGCGCCAGCATGGGCGTCACGTGGGCTGAGGTCCGAGAGAACCCTGCGCAGACGCTGTGGACCCCTGACAGCGGACTGCGGGAGATCCACCTGAAGTACACCTACTCGGCGGAGGGGCCCCAACACATCGAGCTGCTCGAAGGCCCGCCGGGCACCTTCTGGGATGGCACGACGTCGCCGGGCGCTCACCATGTCGGATTGTGGTCAGATGATGTGCAGGCCGAGTCCGATCGTCTGATCTCGCTCGGATGGACGCTCGTCGGAGCGCAGAACGACCCCGGTGCGGGCGAGGGCTACGGCATGTTCACGTACCTGCAACCGCCGAGCGGTCTGATCGTCGAACTGGTCACACGTGCGGGCGCGCTCGCCTTCTTCGAACAATGGTGGGCCGCCGCCCTGGCCTGACCAGGCGACCGTCGGTGGTTCCCGATGCCCGGGTCTCCGGGAACCACGGTGGTTCCCGGAGACCCGGGCTCGGGGAACCATTCAGGGGGCGGCGAGGGCTTGGTCGCGGGCCCAGCGGTAGTCGGCTTTGCCGTTCGGGGCGCGGTAGACCTCGTCGACGAACACGACACGGCGTGGGGCCTTGTAGTCGGCGATCGACGACTTGACGGTGCTGATGATCTCGTCGGCGGACGTCGGTGTACTCACCGAGCAGACGAGCACGACGGTCTCACCGAATCGTTCGTGCGGCACTCCCACGACGTTGGCATCGATCACGTTCGGATGCTTGCGAGCCGCCACCTCGACCTCCTCCGGGTAGATCTTCTCGCCGCCGGAGTTGATGCACACCGACCCTCGGCCGAGCAGCGTCACCGTCCCGTCGTCGGCGATGAGGGCGAAGTCGCCGGGCACCGTGTACCGAACGCCATCGATCGTGCGGAACGTCTCGGCGGTCTTGGTCTCGTCCTTCCAGTAACCCCGTGGCATCGGCCCGGCAGCACCGAGCATGCCCGGCACCTCGGACCCCCGGGGCAGCACACGATCGGTCATCGGATCGATCGTGACGACGTTCGGCGGTGCGGTGAACACCGCCGTCTCCGGCGGCTCCGCTGCCGGGCATCGTCATCGACATCGCATAGGGGCCCCCTCGGACGCGCCGATCATGTCGATGATCACTGCATTCGGGAGCCGACGTTGGAACGCACGCTTCTGATCGACCGACAGCGTGGCGCCGGTCGACACGATGCGGGTGACCGACGTCAGGTCGTGGATCACACCATCGGCCTCCGCTGCGACGAGCGCCTCGTTGAGCGGCCTGGCGAAGGCGTCGCCGACCAGGGAGATCTGCGTCACCTGATGTCGCTGGACGAGGTCCCACAGCTCGTCAGCGTCGAACGACCGGCTCCCGAGCAACACCACGCTGCCACCCATCACGAACGCGCCGATCGCCAGGAACAATGCGGTCCCGTGCATCAACGGTGGTGCACACAGCATCACGGGGCTCTTGCCGTCGGCGCGGAGTTCGGCGGCGATGCGTCCGACGTCCGCAGCGGTGGTCGGCACCTCGATGCCGGCGGACATGTACGCCGTGAACCCCAATGCGCCGAACAGGTCGACGTGACGCCACACGACGCCTTTCGGGTTGCCCGTGGTGCCGCCCGTGTAGAGCATCAGCGTGTCCTCGCCCGACCGCTCGATGCGGGCGGCAGGATCGGATTGCTCGATGACGACGTGATACCACTCGGCCCCCTCGACGAGCGGCGTGCCGTCGTCGACCTGAAGCAGAACCCGCACGGTCGGCATCGATGCCACGGCGTCCGCGACCTGCGGACCGAGGGAACCGTGGAACACGAGCACTTCCGCCCCGGCGTTGTCGCAGATGTAGGCGATCTCCGGCGCCTTGTACCGGTAGTTGACGTTGATCGGAGTCGCACGGAGCTTGAATGCGGCGTACGACGACTCGAGATACTCCGGGCAGTTGTACATCAACTGAGCGATGCGGGTTCCGACGCCGGAGCCACGGGCGGTAAGTGCCGAGGCGAGTCGCGCTGCCCGGTCGTCGAGTTCCCGCCAGGTCTGCGACACCGTGCCGACCACGACGGCGGTCTCGTCCGGCTGGGCGTCGGCGAATGCCTCCCACAGCGTCGCCCAGTTCTCACTCAACCCGTCACTCATGCGACCCCCTTCGTCGCTGCCGACAGTACCCGTGCACACGCGACGCAGGTTCAGCCGAGTGATTGGCTGCGAGCGACCACCGTCGTCGGTTCCAACTCGAAGCTTGCCCAGCGACGGCCCGCAGCCAGCGCCTGCTCGATCTTCGCGATGAACGCAGCGGCGTCGGCGCCGAGGTAGTGCCGCGCAGCAGCGGCGATGTCCGCGTCGAGATCGAAATCGACCTCGCGCACCGGTCCTTCGAGCGTGACGTAGCGAGCGAGCGGGAGCGGCTGGTCGTGCACGCACAGGCTCGCCCGACCCGTCGCCCGCAGCGCTACGGTCTTCGAGGATGTCGCCGGGCTCTGGAACCGAGCGATTCCATCGACCCACCGGAACCAGATCGGTGTTCCCATCGCCCGTCCGGACGGCAGCACCACACTCAAGACGGCGTCACGCGGTTCGGACAGGAAGCTCTCGATCTCGTCCGGGCTCATGCGAGCCAACCTAACGCCGCCGCCATCACCCCGTTTGCGTTGCGAATTCGGTGGACCGGGTCACCGAATTCGCAACGCAAACGGACATGGCGGGCCGTTCAGGGCAGGGCGAGGATGGTGACCTTGCCGGTCGATCCGTCGAGAGTGATCGTCGCTCCGTCGGGGATGCGGCGGGTTGCGTCGGCGATCGACGGAACACACGGGATGCCGAGTTCGCGACTCACGATCACGGCATGGGTGCCGACGGCGCCGATGTTGGTGATCACACCACCCGCAGCGAGGAAGAGCGGTGTCCACGACGGGTCCGTCGACTCGGCGATCAGGATGTCGCCGGGATCGAGGCGCTCGCCGTCGTCGAGATCGTGCAGCACCCGAGCGGTACCGGTGACCGTGCCAGGAGAGCCGGCCACACCGCTGAGCACGTCGCCAACGGCAACCGGCTCGGCCGTGAGGGAGTCCTTGCGCCTCCACTCGCCCAACGGGGGCACGGCGCCGTCGACGATGTACGGCGGCTCGAGTTCGTAGAGCGACAGGTAGTCCTGCTCGCGCTCGGCGAGCCGCTCGGTGAAGGCGGCGGGGTCGGCGAGCCATTCGTCGAGTTCGTCCGTGAGGAGCATGAACACCTGGCGGACGTGGCCGAGGTGACCGGCAGCGACGGCGCGACGCCCGAGCTCGAGGAAACACTCCCGGACCTCACCGACGACCCGGATGTGGTTGCTCTTGCACCGCTCACGCGCCGCCATGAACACGGCGAGCGAGTTGACCGCGGCAAGAAACGTGCCCTGCGCTTCGGGATCGGCCGCGAAGGCCTGGCTGTAGTGCTCGATGAGCCGTTGCCGTTCGGCCGCGCCGGCGGCGAGCGTGGTCGCCGGATCGTGGTCGTCGCCGGCGCCGCGGACCTTGTCGATCGCCTGGGCGAGGAGCAGCGGGCGAGACTCGTAGCTCCACGAGTACGGGTCGTACTCGTTGGGGCCTCGACTGCCGTGCACGTACATGAACTCATCGACTGCGGCAGCGAACTCGGCTGCCTCGGTGGACCCGGACGCAGCGATGCGGTCGAATACACCCTCGTGGCCCTGCGCGAACGCCGCCTGGAGCTCGTTGCTCGCGTTGACCTGGCGCGAGAGCGTGAAGATGCGACCGGCGATGTCGGCCGAGTCCACGTCGCCGATTCCGGTGATCAGCTTTCCCATCGCGGTCGGGTCGTCGGTGACGAGCGTCGGCAGGATGCCGTTGCCGATCGAACTGCCCAGTGCGGCCCACACGACCTGCGAGAAGGTCGCCCGGAGGTAGCGCTGCATCGTGCGAGCGCGGGCGAGGAGCTGGGCCTCGGTGAGCGTCGAGAGGTCGGGCCGGCTGTCGCGCAAGGCCTTGACCTCGGGCTTCTGGCGGTCGATCTCGGGCACGTTCGGTGTGCTCAGACACCAGGCGACAGTCGCCTGCAGCTTCTCGGTGTGTCGCGGGGAGTCGTGCCAGTCCGCCGCCACGTAGGCAGGGATCTCCTGGCTCTCGGTGTCGAAGAAGGTGTTGTCGATCGCTTCCCAACCCGCGCCGGACCGGATGCCGAAGAGGCGCGACTGGGTGAGCGAGATGTAGAAGTACCCGCCGAAGAGCCCGAAAGCCTCGGGCCAGGCTTGGTCGTACTCCAGGGCGTCGAACACACCCATCTGCTCGAACCCGTCGACGCAGCCCCGAACCATGCCGGGCTCGCAGCAGAACGTCCACCCGATCGGACTCACCGGGTCGGCGAGCACCTCGCCTGCGTTGCCGCGCGTGTAGTCCGGAAAGCGTTCCGTCGGAACGCGGTCGTAGATCCAGCGATCTCCGAGCATGTGTGATCCCCCCAGGGAGTAGCTGTCGAATTGACGGTCCGGCGAACCCTAACTGGCGGCCGTCTCCGCCGGCCAAGCCGCCGGTCGTTGCTCCCCTTCGTTGCCGACGGGTTCCAGCGGTGAAACTGAATCCGTCACATGCGGACGAGCCCCGTTCGTCGGCGACGCGATCCACGAGGAGACCGATGAGCGAGCAGACCGACGACGATGTCGAGTACACCGACAGTTACGAGGACGTCTCGGTGTTCACGCTGTCGGGCGATCGGGAAGCCGTACTGCTCGCCACGCAGACCGAGTGCACGTTCATGTGGAGCACCCAGACCGGCGATCCGGTGGGCGTGATCATGAACTTCGTGTACCACGACAATGCGTTCTGGCTCACCTGCACCCGGAGGCGCAAACGTGTTCCCGCCGTCGAGGCGCGGCCCCGTGTGGCGATCGCCGTCAGCAGCCGCGGCACCGACATCGGCATCAGTCAGGCGATCACGTACAAGGGCAATGCCACGGTACTCGACGATCGGGCCACGCTCGACTGGTTCTATCCGGTGCTGGCCCGCAAGGTCCGCCCGACCGACGAGGCGGCGCAGGCGGCGTTCGTCCACCACCTCGACTCGCCGGGTCGCGTGGTGATCCGCATCGACCCCGACACGCGCATCGGCTTCGATTCCGAGGCGATGTTCGCCAACTCCCCTGCGGGCAAGACCTCCACGAAGGTCTGATCGTGGACCCGTCCCTGGTCGATCGCATCCAGGCGGACATGCGCTACGAGTTCGCCCGCACCGCGCCGCCTGACGGCTTTCCGGCGTTCCACGACATCCCGACCGAACGGCACATCAGCGATGAGTTCCACGACCTCGAGCAGGAGTTCTTGTGGCCCAACACCTGGGTGATCGCCGGACGTGTGGAAGACGTTCCAGAACCGGGCGACTACATCACGTTCGACGACCTCGGCGTGCCGCTGGTGATCGTCCGTGGCACCGACGGCGAGATCCGCTGCTTCTCCAACACCTGCCAGCACCGCGGTGCTCCCGTCGTTCGAGACGATCGTGGCTCCGCTCGGCGCCTGCGCTGCCAGTACCACTCGTGGACCTACGAGATCGACGGCGGCACTCTCGTGTCGGTGCCCGACGAGCGCGACTTCGTCGACCTCGACTGGACGCAACGCTGCCTGCCACGGGCGAGTTGTGACACGGCCGCCGGCTTCGTGTTCGTCAATCGGAACCCTGATGCCACACCACTGCGCACCTGGCTCGGGCCGGCCTGGGAGATGCTCGAGCCATTCCAGGGCGAGCGACTCCGCGAGGTGTACCGAGAGTCACGCATCGTGCCGTGCAACTGGAAGGTGACCGCCGAGGCGTTCTTGGAGGTGTACCACTTCCGCCACATCCACTCTCACGACGGCATCAGCGTGCTCGACAACCGCGGCGCCGCGATGGGCCTGTACCCGCACGGGCACAGTCGGATGATCACCCCATTCTCCACGCAGCACTGCGAGCGGATGGGGCTACGAGCGTGGGATGACTGGCACCACATCGATCAGGCACCGTTCCCGACGATCGACGGTGTGCCACCGATGGTCGACTGCACCAGCACTGCGGTCAGCCTGTTCCCGAATGCGATCATCCCGCTCGGTCGGATCGGGTTCCCGATCAATCTGTTCTGGCCGATCGACAAACACACGACGCGACTCGACTGGATCTACTACGCACTGCCACCCGAGGGCGAGGACGCGTTCGATCCCGATGCCCTCCCCGGGCACTGGCAGCACCGACGCGGCGTCTACAACCAGATCATGGCCGAGGACGAACGCAACATGGCGCCGATGCAGCGGTCGATGGAATCGCCGGCACTTCGAGGCATCCCGATCAACTACCAGGAACGGCGAATCTGGCATCTCCACGAGGAGATCGACCGGGTGATCGGTGCCGAGCACATCCCCGAGCGACTCAGGATGAGGCAGGTGCTCGGCCCGTATCTCGAACCTGTCGACGCGCGATCATGAACCGATGACCGAGACGATCACCGGCACCAACCGCTCGGCGGGAGTCAGCCTCTCCGAGCTGCTCGACGCCGACTCCCATCCGGTGTCCGACCTGCTGCGCAACGAGTCGCGCGTCGGGGTCCGAGAGGGCAACACGCGGGTTCCGGCCTGGTACTACACGTCCCCCGAGTTCCACGCGCTCGAGGTCGAGAAGCTCTGGAGCCGGGTCTGGCAGCTCGCCTGTCTCGAGGAGGAGATCCCGAACGTCGGCGACTACCACGTGTACGAGATCGCCGACATGTCGTTCCTGATCGTGCGCACCGCCGATGGGATCAAGGCCTTCCGCAACGCCTGCCTGCACCGCGGGCGCCGCCTCCGCGAGACCAACGGCGAGGGCGCCAAGAACTTGCGCTGCGCCTTCCACGGGTGGTCGTGGAATCTCGACGGGTCGCTCAAGGAGATCCCGTGCGAGTGGGACTTCCCGAGCGTCACGGCAGCGGACTACTCGCTCCCTGAAGCATCGGTCGACTTGTGGCACGGGTTCGTGTTCATCAACCCCGACCGCAGCGCTGGGCCGCTCGCCGAGCACCTCGCCGGGCTCGACGATCACTTCGCCGCCTACCCGTTCGAACGGCGTGTGAAGGTCGCGCACGTCGAGAAGATCATGCGGGTCAACTGGAAGGCGTGCCAGGAAGCGTTCATGGAGTCGTACCACGTCGTGGCGACCCACCCGACGCTGATGGACTATCTCGGCGACGCCAACACCCGATACGACACCTACACGAATTTCTCGCGGGCGATCTCCCCGCAGGGCATCGAGAGCCCGCACCTCGAGGGGATGACGCACTACGAACGGCTCGACGACGGCAAGCAATATGCGCGGTATCGCCATCCGATGAACGGTCACATCTACGAGCGTGTCGAACTCGGCCGCGTGAGGGTGATCGACCTCGACGGCAACGAGAGCCTGTTCGACGACGACGGGCGCCACCTCGACGGACCGGTCACGCAGGGCGACCCGCATCTGTGCAAGTGGATCGGCGGACCAACACCCGAGGGTGTCCTCGACGCTCCGCTCAGCACACCAGTACCACCCGACGGCGTCGACTCGCCGAGCGAGGTCCGTGCGTGGATCGCTGCGCAGCGGCGCAAGGCGTTGCGGTCGCAGTACGGCGACGAACTCGACCCCGAACAGTTCAGCGACGCGGAACTCGTCGACGCGATGTACTACTCGGTGTTCCCCAACTGGTCTCCCTGGGGCACGTTCAACGCGCTCTTCTACCGGTTCCGGCCGAACGGCAACAATCCCGACGAGTCGATCTTCGAAGTGATGATGTTCGTGCCGTGGAAGGATCAGGCCAACCGCCCGTCACCTGCCAAGGTGACGCAGCTCGGCCCCGACGACGACTGGACGATGGCGCCGGAACTCGGACCCACCTCCAAGATCTTCCAGCAGGACTCGATCAACCTGCCCCAGGTGCAGCGCGGACTCAAGGCGCTCGGCAAGGGCGAGGTGGTCTTCGCCAACTACAACGAGACCAAGATCCGCCACTTCTGGGAGCACATGTACCACTGGCTCGAGATCGGCCCGACCAACGTCACCGACACCCCCGTAGCGATGAGCCAACCCACCGCATTGGCGTAGTTCGCTCATCGCCTTCGCTCAGACCGGGCCTGCGATGAGCCAACCCACCGCATACGGTCGCTTCGCTCATCACAAGTAGGGGCGTGGCCCTCAGGCGGCGACAGGGACCGGAGCAGGCTCGGCCGGCGCCGCCCGTTTGCGTTTGGCAGCCGCGACCTGTTGTCGGATTCCGCCTGCGATTCCTTCCGGGTTCAGGATCGCCGTCAGGATCAGCAACACACCACCGATGAACACCTCCCACTGACCGAGCGTGCTCGTGACGTTGCTCAGCACGTAGAACGCCACGCCGGCGCTGGCGGTGATTCCAGAGGTGACGGCGCCGCTCACGCAGGTGATCCCGCCGAGGTAGGCGACCGCAAGAGCGGTCAGCGACGCCACGGTCCCGAACGATGCATCCGACACGCTCCCGAATCGGTAGGCGATCAAACACCCCCCGACGCCGGCGATGAACGCCGACGCCGCGAACACCTCGAGCTTCACCCGGGCGATGTTCACGCCACTGGCGATTGCTGCGCGTTCGTTCGATCGGGTCGCCAGCATCCGACGTCCGGACGAACTCTTGCGGATGTTCGCCACCGCAAGCGCCAACACGAGGGCAACCGCGACGAGCAGGATGCCGAAGATCGGTCTCGATGCCTGGTCGCCGAGAATCAGACCGAGATCCCAACTCCCCAACTTGGGATTCGGAACCTTCGCGCCGCCAGTGGAGGCGTCGCCGACGTACTTCGGATTCTTGAAGATGAACTCGTTGATCGCGACACCGCCCGCAAGCGTGATGATCGCGAGATTGGTCCCTCGAACACGCAGAGCAGGTATGCCGACGATCACGCCGAACACCATCGCGATCGTCGAGGCGAGGATGGGCGCGATGGGAAACGGGATGTCCCATTGGATCGCGAGCTTCGACAGCGCGAACCCGGCGACGCCGGCAAACGCCAACTGGGCCAACGACGGTTGACCGCCGAAGCCGGACAGCAACACGAGCGACAGCGCGAGCACCGTCGCAATCGTGGTGGTCATGATCGCCCCACGCCACAGCGGACTGAGCACCAGCAACCCCACCACTGCGAGGCCGACCGGAATCACGATGCTCAGCGCGGTGACCTTGGCGGCCGGGATCGCAGGCATCTTGAAACTGTCGACCGACCCTCGGTCGGGCAGTCGCTCGCCGAGCACGACCATCGCGATGATGATCACGAGGAACGGGAGACCCTCTCGGGCCCCGTACTGCGGGAACCAACTGAAATCCGTCTGCATCTTGGTGAAGCTCGACTGCACGAGGCCGATCGCAAGACCGGTGAGCACGGTCGGCCAGACCTTTCGGAATGCGCCGATGAGCGCTGCGCCGAGGGCCGGGATGAGATAGCCGAACGTGAACACCCCTGACGACAGTTGAATCATCGGTGACGCCAGGATCACCACGACTCCACCGATGAGCGATGCCAACACGAAACTGGCCTGCGCCAAACGTTGCGGCGAGTAGCCGAGCAGGATCGCTCCCTTCTCGTTTCCGGCCGCCGCCCTGGTGGCCAGGCCGAGCCGGGTGTATCGCGACGCGACCCACACCGCCGTCGCCATCAGCAGCACGATGAGCACCAACCAGAGCCCATCGCGCGGCACCGTCACGCCGTCCATGATCGTGACCGGCTCACGCGGGAGGATCGGATCCACCCGGAGACCCGCATTGTCTGCGAATCGTCGCTCGATCAGCGACGTGATCACGATCACGAGGCCGACGCTGGCCACGATGTTGGCCAGCGCCGGCGCGCGATACAACGGTTTGAAGACGAGTTGGTAGACGACCAACCCCATCAGTGCAGCCGTCAGCAGTGCAAGCAGGAAGGCCCACCAGATCCCGACGTCGTCCCCGAAGTGGTACCGGTCCGGAAGACCCGGCACGGGGAATGGATAGGCCCCCTGGCGCAACTCGGCGTAGACGTAGCCCGACCAGGTGGCCATCGCCCCATAGGCGAAGTTCACGAGGCCGGAACCCTGATACGTCACCACGAGACCGAGGCCGAACGCAGCGATGATCGCGCCGGCCCCGGTTCCGAGGAGGATGAAGAACAGGTAGTCAGTCATCGAGCCGCTGTGCGAGCGACGTCACAGATAGTCGGTGGTGTCGAGCGCCTCGAAACCTGGGACGGTCTGGACCGCGCCGTCGACGTACGTACCGATCGGATAGACGAAGTTGCAGACCGATGGGATCGACGGCACCGAGCCACAGGCCATCGGCGTCTCATTGGGCCAGCTGACCAGGTCGTCGGACGTGCCGAGGCGTTCGTACATCGTGGCGCCGGTGATGTCCGCTCCTTCGTCGACCATGATGTTCGAGATCGTTGCGAGCGTCAACATCTGCTGAACCCAGAGCCCGCCGAGCCCGAGCTCGGAGGACGATGTGAAGCCGAGCGACTGCACGATCGCATCGAGATCGTCGGCCTCCGGTGTGCCGGTCTCCTCGGTTGCGCCGCCGATGAAGTACCAACCGAGTGCGTCGTCACCGACCACGCTGATCACCTCGTCAGCTCCGCAGATGTTCGTGGTGATCACCGGAGTCTCGATACCAAGGGAGGTTCGCCCCCGCATGGTCCCGATACAGCCGGCATCGGCATACAACGAGAACAGCACATCGGGATCGTCAGCCGTGGCCTGACTCATCAGCCCCTGGAATCCGGCGTCGGTCTCGTTGTCGCCACCCTTGACGGATGTGTACGTGATGCCTGCGTTGTCCAGGGCGGTCTTGAGCGCAGCCTCGGTGCCATTGGCACCGGCGTTGTCCGCGCTGATGATGCCGGCGGTCTTCGCATCGAAGTTCTCGACGGCGAACTTCGCCATCGCCGCCACGGTGGTCGAGTTGCCACCGGTGAAGTACAACGCGTCTGCGATGAAGTCACCTGGCAGGATCGGCAGGACGCCGGTCACCGGCACGCTTGCCGCTGCGAAGGTGTCGAAGCCCGGGAAGAGGTCGAGACCGAGGAAGACCAGCTCGACCCCCTTGCCGACGAGTTCTTGAGCGCACGCTTGCGAGGTCTCGGGCGACCCTGCCGCTGTGCAGACCTCCAACTGGATCGGTCGGCCGCCGAGACCGCCATGTTCGTTCAGGTAGTCAACGGCCGCCTGCGTCGACGTCGCGATCTCGGGGAAGTCCAGTCCCGGGGTTCCCTCGGTGTTGACCATCCCGATGACGATCGGATCGCCATCCGGTGGAGCGAGCGCAGCGAAGCCTTCCCCTCCGTCGGGGGCCTCGGTGTCGGTCGGCTCGGTGCTCTCCGGCTCGGTATCAGTCGGCTCGGTGACCTCCGGCGCGGTGGTCTCCTCGACCATCTCATCGGTGACGTCCGGTGCAGTCGTGACATCGGACGACGAGTCCGAGTCGCTTCCACACGAAGCTGCGACGAGTGCGAGCGCTGTCAAGCCAGCGACGACGCGTGCGTGGTGTTTCCGGTTCATGCTTTCCCCCTCATTTGGTGTTCCCCAGTTGTGTTCGATTGTGTGTTCAGACCATTGCGCTGTCCGGCACCCAGCTCCCGTGCGCACCGTAGGGCACGCGACGCGGAAGATGGATGGTCGCAATCGGCGGCGCCGAGAAGTTCTGGGCGTCGACGATGATCAGTCGCGACTCGTCGGAGTTCGTGTCGTGGGTGAGGCTGATCACCCAGCCCTCGTCCTCGCCCGCATCGGGCGACGCCGGAGCAAACACTGGCTCGGCACCGCGAACACCGTCGCCGAGCTGATGCTCCGAGCATGCTCCGGTGGTGAGGTCGTACTTCCACAGTGCGGAGCCGTACACCGGTTCTTCGGCGTTGCCTTCGCCGGCCATCGCCATCAGGTAGCCGTAGCGGGCATCGAGGCCGACGAGGCGGTCGTCGACGCGTCCGAAGTCACCCGGGCGATCGTCGATCTGTTCCTCGGTGACAGTGCCGGCATCGAGGTCGATCGTCCACTTCCACAAGCGGCCGACTTCGGCGTAATCGTCGTTGCTCGACCCGAACGCCTCGGGTTGGCGCGACACGTGCAAGATGATCGTGTTGCCCGCTTCGTGAGCATTGACGGGGTGGAAGACGTAGCACGGGTCGATCTCGAACCACCGGACGTCGGCGTTGGTGCCGTTCCGAGGCATCACTCCGAGTCGCGCACCGGCGTCACGGTTGAACTGGAACGGCACGCCGGTTTCGAGCGCATCGAGGTTGAAGCACACAGGCAGATCCATGAACACGACGTGGTTCTGCGTGACGTTGAAGTCGTGCATCATCACCATGTTCGGGATGTCGATGCCCTCGAGTTGCTGGAGGACACCATCGGCGCTGATTCGGATGTAGTGCAGGAACGGCGGTTCCGGGCTCATGTAGCTGAACGCGATCAGCTCGCCGGTGACGGGGCAGATCTTCGGATGAGCCGTCATCGAGGTCGTCAGCGCGCCACCGAAGTTCTCGTAGCCGAGCGTGTTGAGTTCGGTGTCGATCGTCCACGGCCAGTGGCCCTCTTCGAGGCACAGCAGCTTCTTGTTGTGCGCCAGCACGTGGGTGTTCGCCGTACCCCGGGTCAGGTCGGCCATGTTCGTCATCATGTCGCCGCTGTCGGGGTCGGTGATGTTCGGCGTCCGCACGAACCGGTTGCGATACCACTCGGCCTTGCCGCCCGCGATCCGCACGCCATGCACCATGCCGTCGCCGAAGAACCAGTGGTCGGACTTGCCCGACGCCGGGTTCGGGCCCGTGCGGACATACGTGCCCTGGAGTACATCCGGGATCGTTCCCTCGACGCGCAGGTCGGTGTCGGTGCGTTCGTCGAGAACCGGTGCCCAGTTGTTGCGAAGATGCCACGGCAACGTGGCCGGCGGCGCGTCGATCGTCGTCATGTGACGAACGTAACACGGTGGCGGCGCGCGCAATTTACTTGGAGTAGATTTTTTCTCGATGACTGCCACGAGTGCCCGTCGACGCGGCCCGGGACGACCCAGAGGGGGTCAGGTCGTCGCCGATCGCACCCAATTGCTCGCCGCCGCGGCCGACGTGATCCGGACCCAGGGCCCCGACGCCACGATGGACGACATCGCCGCAGGCGCGTCGGTCACCAAGCCGATCCTGTACCGCACGATCGGCGACAAGGCCGCCGTCGTCGCGGCGCTGTCCGAGTGGCTGATCGACCAGATCAACCGGTCGGTGAGCACGGCGAGTCGATCGGCCAACGACCCCGTGACCTCGTTCGAGGCGGCGATCCGCGGGTACCTCGTCGCCGTCGAGGCGGACCGCAACCTCTACCTGTTCGTGAACTCCGCGGCGCCCGGTACCGACTCGTTCCGTCGTCTCGTCGACCGGTCGGCAGCATCGATGGTCACGGCGTTCAGGATCGCACGTGCGAACGCCGGCCTCGACCCCGACGGTGCCAAGATCTGGGCGTGGGCGATCGTCGGGGCGCTGCAGGTGGTGACCACCATGTGGCTGCGCGATGACGACGGCGACCTCGAGACGGTGGTGCGCGATGTCAGCCACCTCCTCTGGTCCGGCATCGGCCCGACCCTCGCGGGCGGCACCGACGACTGACGCAGCCCACCCGGGAGGGTGCGACTGGTCAGAGGTCG
This sequence comes from Ilumatobacteraceae bacterium, assembly GCA_963828415.1. Lineage (GTDB taxonomy): Bacteria > Actinomycetota > Acidimicrobiia > Acidimicrobiales > Ilumatobacteraceae > Sva-07. The sequence goes on along the minus strand of CAWHEI010000001.1, from coordinate 296,602 downwards.
ATGCCGGCGTCCTCGTAGGGAACGGGGTGCGGTGCCGGCTCACCCATCACGAGCGTGTCGAGGAGGGTGGTTGCCTGGTCCTGGAAGCCGCGGTCGTAGCTCGGCGTGGTGACGATGATCACGAGCGGCGGTTCGTCACCTTGGTCGACCCACCACACCTGATGATGGACACCGGGCTGGAACGCCCAGCCGCTGACGTTGCCCTGTTCGTCGATCGTGTTGACGAGGAAGCCCGCGCAGTAGTCGAAGTTGCCGCACACATCGCGGTCCGTGACCTCGGCCTCGAAGTACACGGCCTCGCCTCCGCCGATCTGCACCCGCTCGGGGCCGGCGGTGACGATCCCGTCCACCAGGTTGTCGAGCCATCCCTCGATGTCGTCGAGCGGCCAGGCCTCCGTAGCGCCGACGGCATCGCCGGGCCGAGTGGGGTCGGTCAGCAAGTGGGGCCGCAGGAACGTCACGTCGCCGTCGTAGTCGGGGCCGAGGCCGGCGAAGACGGTGTCGCCGGGGGCGTTCCTCGGTGCCTGCCACCGGTCGTCAAAGGAGAGCGTCAACGGTGTGCCGAGCGCAGTGATCTCGATCGTTCCCGGCTCGATCGGGCCGCCCAGCCCGTCGACGCCCGACATCGAGAACTCGTCCTCGATGTCTTCGGGGCCGTCGATCTCGTTGCCGTCCCGGCTGAGCAGCAACACCGGTCCTGTCGGCACGATGGGCACCTCGACCCGGCCAGATCGGATCTCGTCCAGCACCCGGTCGAGGACGGCGATCATTTCGGAGGTCAGACCGTCGCCCTGCTCCGAGTAGTCCCACACGTCGTCGACCGCGCCGAGTTCCAAGTTCGTGCGGTCGTCACTCTCGAGCATCGCGCGGACGAGTTCGAAGGCGGCGACGTCACCGCGCTTGATGATCGAGGTGAGCATGTGCTCTCGCTGGTCGACCTCCACGTCGAACCACTGGTCGTTGTCGACACCGATCGTCCAGAGGTGACGTCCGGCCGCCTCGGACTCCTCGACGACCACGTCGAACAGCCCGAACCCCGAGTGACCCGCAGCATGGAACACGACGTCGGCGCCCCGCTGGTAGAGCGCTCGTGCCCGCTCGGCAGCGATCGCGGGCGCCCCGAAGCCGGGCACGTCCTCGCCGAACTGGTTCACGTACGTGGCAAGGATGGTTGTGTCGGGGTCGACCTCCGTCACACCGGCTTCGAAGCCCGCTCGGAACTCCTCGATCGCCTGGATCGGGGCGCCGCCGATGAATCCCACCACGCCGGTGTCGGACTTCAGCGCGGCTGCGACGCCTGCGAGGTACCCGCCCTCCTCGTCCGCGAACGTTGCGGACGATACGTTGTCGGCGTCCGTGCTCACCCCCACGAGTCCGAAGCGGACGTCCGGGAAGTCGGTGACCACCGACGGGTCCTGGAGGTGAGGGAACGAGTCGGAGACGATCACGTCCGGGCCGGACTCGGCCAACTCCCGGAACTGGCTGACCGGGTCGATCACCGGAGCGACATCGGTGAGTTCGAATCCGAACTCTCGGGCGGCATCGTCGAGGCCCGATGCGATGTTGGCGTTCCAGCTGCCGTCGTAGCGGTTGCCGAAGAACGTGATCTGTTGCCGGTCGTCCTCGCCGCCGATCACGCCGAACAGGAACAGCCCGGCAATCCCGAGCGTCACTCCCAACGCGGCGACCGCGCCCCACAGACGTCGCCGGGCCCGTGCTTCGTCGCGTTCGCGTCGATCGGCCTCGGCGCGCTCCTGGTCGAGCCGCGCGCGGCTGGAGGCGAGGAACTCGCGTTCCCGGTCGTTCAACGCCATCGGTGACGACGAGACCCACCCGTCGGACTCGGCGAGCCGCGCCGAGGTCAGCAGGTAGTCGGGGTCCTCGTCGGCGAGCTCCCACTCGTGCAGCGCCCTCGCGAGTGATGCATGTCGGCGCAGATCATGGCGGTTCTGATCGACCCAGCGCTCCAACGTCGGCCACGCCGTCAGCAGCGACTCGTGGGCCACCTCGACGGTGGGTGCACCGGTGAGGCGATCGGAATCGAACGACAGCAACCGGTGGTCGCCGAAGCGTTCGATCACGGTCTGCATCGCCACCGAGTCGACGGCCAGCGACGCAACCTCGCGCGCGGGCACGCGACGGCGGCTGCGCTCGTCGCCGTCGCCGATCGCCACGAGGCGGAGGCACAGCTGGCGAGCCGCCTCCTGCTGTTGCTCGTCGAGTTCGTCGAACAGGTCGGAGGCCCGCCGCTGCAGCGCGCCATCGAGGCCCCCCATCGCTCGGTACGTCGCTGCCGTCAGCACGTCGCCGGTGCGGCGGTCGAACAGCTCGGTGAGCGCGTACTGGAACAGCGGAAGTGCCCCCGGCTGGTTCCCGACGTCCGCGATCAGCTGGCCGAGCAGGGCCGGCTCGAAGGACACGCCGTGCGCCTCGGCGGGGCGGAGAGCGGCGGCCTCGAGTTCCTCCGCCGTCAGCTGTGTGACGTTGACGACGCCGGCGCCGAGCCGAGCGCCGAACTCGGGGTGCGACAGCTGGTGCGCGTAGAAGTCGGCGCGCAGCGTCAACACCACGCTGATGCGGCGGTGGGGATCGTCGACGGCGGTCACGAGGTTCGACAGGAACCGCTCGCGGACCGCTGGGTCGTCGACGAGCGTGAACAGCTCCTCGAACTGGTCGATGATCAGCACGAGGTGCGAGTCGTCGCCGGGCAGGATCCGCAGCGCAGCGCCGAGGAGACCCGCGTCGCCGTCGCGGAGCTGCTCGCCGAGGCTGGCCGGAGCGTCCATCGTCGAACGCAGCAGCGCTGCGTCGAGTTCGGCGAATGGGTGGGCGCCCGGCAGCATGCTGGCCACGAGCCATCGGTCCGAGCCCTCGATCGCTCCCTTGGCCAGCGCAGGAATCAGTCCGGCGCGCACGACACTCGACTTCCCCGACCCGCTGGCACCGACCAGCACGATCAGGCGCTGGCCGCGGCCGAGGTTGCGCAGGATCTCCGCAGTCAGTGCGTCACGGCCGAAGAACGTCGCGGCATCGTCGGTAGCGAACGCCCGCAGCCCCTTGAACGGGTTGGCCGCCGGCCGCTTGGTACCGAGTTCCGGTGCAGGGCGGCGGGACTGGATCTTCTCGTCGTGGAGCAGGACGTGCTCCTCCAGACGCAGCAGCCGGGGCGACGGGTCGATGCCGAGTTCGTCGCCGACGTGACGGCGGAACCGCCCGATTGCCCGCAGCGCCTCGGCCGCTCGCCCCGAGCGGTACAGCGCCAGGGCCAGGTACTCGACGAGCCGTTCGCGCAGCGGGTGCTGTTGGCGCAACAGTTCGAGTTCGCTGACGACCTCGCCGTCGAGCCCGCATGCCAGGTCGGCTTCGATCCGGTCCTCGATCGCGTCGATACGGGCGTCGCCGAGGCGGACGCTCTCGAAGTGGGCGAACTCCTCGTCGGCGTAGTCCTCGAACGCCGAGCCGTGCCAGAGGTCGAGTGCGGCGCGGAGCTCAGTGGCGGCCGCGGCGGGATCGTCGGCCAACAGCGAGCGTCCTGCGGCAGCCCGCCGTTCGAACGCCTCGACGTCGAACTCACCCGCATCCACATCGAGTCGGTAGCCGGAGCCAACGGTCTCGAGCACCGACTGCTCGCCGCGCTCGCGGTCGGGATCGAGTGCTGCTCGCAGCCGAGAGACATACACGCGCAGGGCATTGAGCTTGCCGTCGCTCTCGTCACGCCAGAGCTCCTCGAGGATCCGATCCGTCGACAACACCTGGCCGTGGTGGACGAGCAGGAGGGCGATCACGGCCTTCTGGCGGGGAGACCCCAGATCGACCGGCACGCCGTTGCGCGTGACAGAGACGGGGCCGAGTGCTCTGAACTCCATGTCGTTCACTCGATCACCCCCCGATTACCGACAGATTAACGCGACATCACCCCAGGTGAGAGGCGGTACACGTGAAGTTGCCGCGCTCGGTGGGTCGGAGGATCGGTGACCGCTGACATCGGGCAGCAATCGTTGCTCATCGCCCGTCAACCCGCCGCCTGCAGTGTGCTCATCACCGGCTCGACCGAGTCGGCAACATCGCCCCTCGGGGTCGACGAAAGGCACGTCATGCACAGCACCGAGACTTCCACCAGCATCCCGACCAGCATCCCGACCAGGCGCCCCCGGTTGCGAGCCCTCGTCGGCGGCGTGATCGCCGTCGGCGGTCTGACCTTCGGCATCGGGGCCGCACTCGCCGAGGGGTCGGCGTCGTCGGTCCCCGCAGTGTCCGATCATCCGGCGATCGCCGAGATGGCGCGGGCCAACGACCTCACGGGGCTGTCACCGGCCAGCCTGGCGCCGCCCTCGGGGTCAGCGAGGTACAGCGACAACGCAGCGATCGCCGATTGGGCCCGCTCCAACGAGATGACCGGCCTGTCGCCGGCCAGCGTGGCACCGACAACCTCGTACTGGTACCGCGACAACACGGCAATCGCGGACTGGGCCCGGTCGGAGGGCCTGAGCGGCCTGTCTCCCGCCAGCCTGTCATCGCCGGGCGGCTGATCAACCGGAACACCGCCGAAGTGTGTGCGGATCGTCGCGCTGAGCGCGACGATCTGCGCATTTTTCGGGTCGGGGTGATGTCAGCGCGGAATCGAGCTCCAGGGGCCGGAGTCGGCGCGGGGTTCGCGGGGTAGACCGAGGACGCGTTCGCCCACGATGTTGCGCTGCACCTCATCGGAGCCGCCGGCGATGCGATAGCCAGGCGCGCCGAGCAGGTGCTCGTTCCAGGCGTAGGTGCCCCACTCCCCCGTGTCGGCGAGCATTCTTGCGCCGAGAATGTCGCCGATGACCTCGCCCATCTCGGTCATCCCCTCGGTCCACAACAGCTTGCCGAGTGAACCTTCCGGACCGGGTGTTCCCGATCGGGCGAGATCGGCCACGCGGCGGTTCGTGTACGACTCGACGCGACCGTGGATGTAGACCTTGGCGAGTTTGTCGCGCATCACCGGATCGTCGGTGACGCCCATCATCCGGGCGGTGGCGAGCAGCTGCTTCCACGAACCACCCGATGCCGAGCCCTCTCCACCAGATTCGGAGTGGTCGCGTTCGAAGCTGAGCGTGGTGGTGGCCACCTTCCAGCCGTCGCCGACGTCACCGAGGCGGAGATCGTCGGGAAGGCGTACGTCACTGAAGAAGACCTCGCAGAACGACGACCCACCACTCATCTGCTTGATCGGACGGACCTCGACGCCCGGCGCATCGAGCGGCAGCATGAACGCCGTGAGGCCCTGCTGCTTCTTGACGTCGGGATCGGTGCGGGCGATCAGCTCGCCCCACTGGCTGAACTGAGCACCGGAGCTCCAGACCTTCTGGCCATTGATCACCCACTCGTCGCCGTCGCGCACGGCGCGGGTTGCGAGCCCGGCGAGGTCGGAGCCTGCCCCCGGCTCGCTGAAGAGCTGACACGCAAGGACATCGGCGCGTCGGAGATCGGCCACGAAACGCTCCTTGAGCGCATCACTGCCGAGGACGCGGATCGTGCTCGCCACCAAGCCAACGGTGACGCTCACCAGTTCGTGGCTGCCCGGCGACTGGTACTGCCGCTCGATCCGGCCGAGGGCGCGGGCATCCGCGCGACTGAGACCGAGTCCGCCGTACTCGACGGGCCAATCGACGGCGTGGTATCCCTGCGTCGCCTTCTTCTGCACCCACTCGGCGATCGAGAGGATGTGAGCGCGCTCGTCCTCGAACGACATGTCGCTGAACACCGACACGTCGAAGTCTCCCTCCCCCCACACGAGTCCGGAGTCGAGCGTGGCGCGCCGCGTGGCGTTCACCTCGAACCATTCGGTCGCCTGAGCGGAGAAGTCGTCGACGGAGATGTCGGGGTCGACGAGTGGACGATCCCGCGTGCCAGTTGCTTGGGTGTCGGTCATGTCGGGCCTTTCAGGTCGTGACGAGTTCTTCGAGGTCGCCGGCGAGCCACGCGTCACGCAACCGGCGTTTGTTGATCTTGCCCATCGTGTTGCGCAGGAGATCGGAGACGAGGTGGTACTCGCGAGGGCACTTGTAGTGGCTGAGTCGCTCACGCAGCCAGTCGGACAGCTCGGAAGGGTCCGGCGGAGAATCCGGATCAGTGGGCATCACGAGCGCGATCAGCATCTCGCCCATGTCGGGATGAGGTACGCCGACGCAACCGACGTCGGCGACGCCCGGGTGGTCGATCAGCAGTTGCTCGGCCTCGGCCGGGTAGATGTTCGCGCCGCCGGACACCACCATGTCGCTGAAACGATCGGTGATGAACACGTAGCCGTCGGCATCCATGAACCCGATCTCGCCGAGGGTGAACAAGCCGGGCTCGGGATTGGACGCTGCGGTCTTCTCCGAATCGTTGGGATAGATGATTCCCCGGCCGGTGGCGTCGCGGAAGAACAGCCGACCCTCGGTCCCCGCAGGCGCCTCGTTCATCTCCTCGTCGAGCACCACCGCGGTGAACGGGGGGACAGAGCGGCCCACCGAACCCTGGTGCTCGAGCCACTCTTCGCTGGTGATCGTGCAGACGGTGCCGACCTCCGTCGCGCCGTAGGCGTCGCGGAAGACCGGACCGAACCACTCGATCATCGCCGCTTTGACCTCGACGGGGCATTTGGCGCCGGTGTGTGCCAGCAGCTTGGTCGAGCTGACGTCGTACTTCGCCTTCACCTCGTCGGGAAGCGCAAGGAGCCGAACGAAGTGCGTCGGGACCATCACGCTGGTCTCGGTCTTGTAGGTGTCGATGGCGGCCAGCGTCGCTTCGGGATCGAACTTCGACAGGATCACCGACGGCACCCCGGCGCACAGCAACCGCATGCCCGAAAGCGGACCGGTGTGGTACATCGGCCCGACGACCAGGTGGGTGCCGAACCCGGAGAAGCCGCCCTGCGCGAGCGCCTCCAGGTGTTCGACCATGTTGGTCCCACCGGCGAACATCGTCGGCGGGAGCTCGGTTCCCTTCGGCAGTCCAGTGGTTCCCGAGGTGTACAACAGGTTCGGGCGCGGCACGACGTCGTCAGGCGGGTCGACGGTCGATCCACCGGCGAGCCAGCTGTCCCAGTCGACGACGCCGTCGACGTCACCGCACTTCCACCCGATCACGAGCGGGACCCCAGCTTCACGCGCCGCCTCGACTCCGCGCTCGGCTGTCTCCGGGCCCACGAAGAGCACCCGGCTCTCGGAGTCGGACAGGATGTAGGCGGTCTCCGACGCAGTCAGGTGGAAGTTGACCGGGACGGACGACGCCCCGGCGAGCAGACCGCCGAGATGCGCCAGCGCGGTCTCCGCGGAGTTCTCGGCGAACACCGCAATGCGATGCGCTGGTCCGAGGGCGCCGGATCGGTCGGCGTCGAGGAGCAGGTTGGCGCACCGGTTGAGGGCGTCGTCCACCTGCGACCAGGTCAGCTCGCGGTCGCCGTCGACCAATGCGAATCCAGTCGGGTCGGCGGCGGCACATGCCTTGGCGAAACGGGGCATCAGGGTCCGATCGGTCGGTTGGTGGAGGGGCGGTCGAACGACCCCGGACGGAACTTGTCGACGTCGAGCTTCATCGCATCGGGGACCGCCTCGGTGGTCGAGCCGTGGTGCACGCACACGCGGTGAAGGATCCGCCATTCACCGTCACGGCACTCATAGCTGTCGAGGTACCGACCGTAGAACGTCGACAGCCGACGGTCGTCTCGGTGGAACAGGTACGCAACGGTCAGGGCTTCGCCGCTCGCATGCCGGCCGTCGGGGTCGATCTGCACCCGATGATTCGACGTGGTGTGCATGGTCCACTCCCACGCATCGTGGCTCCCCACGACGCGCTCGCAGAACTCCCACGCGTTGCCGACGAACACACCGTGATCGTCCGTGCCGTCGGGCCAGTACGCCGACTTCATCACGGCAACGTCGAGTCGATCGACTCCGTAGGAGTACCGGCGCGACGCTTCGCGGCAAGCCTCGATCGCAAGCAGTTGCTCGACCGTCGGCGTCGGATTGGAGGCGTCGCTCATGCGGTCGACCCACCGTCGACGACGAATGAGCCGCCGGCGACAAAGGCACGTCGACCGGTCAAATCGACCAGCTCGGATGCAGATGCTCCGTCCACGGAGACGGGCTGATCGGTCACGGCGGCGAGATTACCGAACCCTCGTTAAGAATCATGAGCCGTGCGATGAGCGAACCGACCGAATACGGCGGTTTCGCTCACCGCAACCCGCGAACACCTTCCTGCGATGAGCGAACCGACCGCATACGGCGGTTTCGCTCATCGGTAGGTGACGTCGAGTTCGAGGTGCTCCAGGCCGCGGAGGATGAAGCTGCGCCCGTAGCGCAGCGATGCCTCGTCGACCACGGCGATCGTGTCCAGCCGTTCGGCGAGTGTCTGCAGCGCGCAGACCGCCTCGAGCCGTGCCAGCGCCGCGCCGAGACAGAAGTGGATGCCGTGCCCGAACGCCATGTGCTGATTGACGCCGGGGCGATCCGGCCGGAACTCCTCGGGGTCGTCGAAGACGCGGTCGTCGTGGTCGGCCGAGCCGTACATCACCCACACCGTCGAACCGGCCGGCACGGGAGTGCCGGCGATCTCGGTGTCGGTGGTGACGATGCGGAAGAGGCCCTGGTTCGGGCTCGCCCAGCGCAGCGCCTCCTCGACCACGAGTGGCGCCCGCGTCGGATCGGCCTTGAGTCGCTCCCATTCGTCGGGATGATTCGCGAGCTGCACCATCACGTCGGCGAGCAGGCTTGCCGTCGTCTCGCTGCCGGCCACCTGGATCTGGCGGATGATCGAGAGCATCTCGGCCATGCCGAGCGCTCCGCCCTCCACCCCGTCGGCTGGCGTCAGCTCGGCGTTGAGCAGGTCGGTGAGGAAGTCGTCGCGCGGATTGACTCGCCGATCTTCGATCTCGGAGGCGAAGTACTGCTGCTGGTCGACGATGTCGAGTTCCGCCGCGACGCGTTCGTCGTCGGTGATCGCCCGCCCGATCGCTGCGACGGACGAGTCGGCCCACCGCTTGAACTCGGCCTGCCGGGTCTCCGGCACCTCGAGGATCACCGCCACGGCGCGCACGGGCAGCGCCACGGCGAACGAGTTGAGGAAGTCAACGCGACCGGCACCATCGAAGCCGTCGACCAGCTCGCTGCAGATCTGACGAATCGCAGGTTCGAGCTCCTTGACCATCTTGGGCGTGAACGCCTTCGACACGAGCTGGCGATAGCGGGTGTGGGTGGGCGGATCCTCGGTGAGCATCGTCGGCACGTTGGGCCAACCTTGCGCGATCACCTCCCGCAGGCGGGCGAGCAACTCCGGCGACGGCTTCGCCGCCGGCGTGCCGAACCGCGACGAGAACGTCGCCGGCTCGTGGAGGATGCGCTTGACGTCCTCGTGGCGCGAGACCGCAAAGATGCGCTCGCCGGGACGGCCGAACTGGGCGCCGTCGAGTTCGAGCACCGGCGCCTCGTCGCGCATCTCGCGGTACTTGGCGTACGGGCACTGCACCACCGCGTCGTCGGTGGCATCGAACGTGACGGTCATCGAGCGATCCACTCGCCGAGGATCTCGTGGAAGTGGCGGGGCTTGGTCTCCTGGTAGTCGGCGAACGTGACGCCCGGCTTGATCATCGCCTCGAGACCCAACTGCACCTCGGGCAGGTTGTAGACGTCCTGGTTGAACACTCGACCGAGCATGCCGAGTTCCGTGGCCACGGTCCAATCCTCGTCGTCGGCCAACCAGTGGATCGGTGCCGCCGGAGGCCGCTCGTCACCCGGGTACGGCGACAGGAACATGCACTCCATGATCGAACGACGATGGTCGTTGCCGTACGGACGGAACCGGTAGACGATCCGGTTGTAGGCGCCCCACGGATGGAAGTTCGGGAACACGCGTGTAATAGATGCTCTCGGTCAGCTCCGCGTCGCACAGCTCGTCGGCGCGGTCGCCGATCGCCGGCCGCAGCGCCGCCCGGGCCGATTCCGCTGCGAGATGCCGCGCCGTCTCGTCGAGTGGCACGATCATCCGTGGCTCCTCGTCGAGGTTCCGGTCGCTCATCGCGTCGAAGATGTCCTGCTGGGTCGGCTCCCAGCGTCAGGTGCGGGCTCGGCACACCGTTGGGCGTGATCGCCCGACTGAAGTTGCCGAACACGTCGTACTGGGTGATCGCGTCGCCGATGACTCGGCAGCAGCTGCGGGTGCGTTGCGACCACGTGGTACGCCTCCATGAACGCTTCCTGGGCCACCTTCCAGTTGCAGTTCATCACCTTGGCGACGTGGGCCTCCTTGTAGCGATCCTCCAGCGGCCAACGGGTGAAGTGGTCGCCGAGGTCACCCAAATGATCTTCGAGTGGGGCCGCGTCGAGGTCCATGTTGATGAACACGAAGCCACCCCACGTACCGACGAGCACCTCGGGCAGACCCCACTCGTCGGGCTCGAGCCGCGGGAAGTCCCATTGACACGGCACCTGCTTGAGACACCCGTTCAGCTCCCACGCAAAGCCGTGGAAGGCACATCGGAGTTCCGTGTCACGGCCGGCGTGCTCACGGATGCGGCGTCCCCGGTGCAGGCAGACGTTGTGGAACGCACTGATCGCGTCGGGGCCCGACCGGACGACGAGGATCGAGCGGCCGACGACGTCGTAGGTGATGTGGTCGCCGACCTCCGGAATGTCCTCCTCGCGGCATGCCATCTGCCAGACCTTGGTCCACACCTTCTCGACCTCGAGCTCGATGGAACTCGGCGCTCGTGTACCGCTCGACGGGCACATCCTCGGTGCTCGGCGGCATCGGCGAGAACCAGCGCAACACCTGGGGCACCTCGTGGCTGTCGGTGTCGAGCAGCTCCTGGTAGGTCAGCGTCGGTGGCTTGGTGTAGTCGATGGCGGTCACGCGTTGGCGTCCTTCTGACTGGTGGTCGAGTCGGCGCTCGCCGACTCGGTCTGGCGGAAACGTGGCAGCACGGCCAGGCGAGGCGGGAGCTGCGGGCCGGCGAGCCAGCCACACAGGTGCGGGTCGGCGTGGTAGACGTCACCGCTCACCCAACGACCGTCCGGGGTGAACACCCCGACCTTGCCGTCGCGCGCGGTGACGGTCAGATTGCCGTCGTCACGTACGTCGTAGAGCGCGCCGCTCAGTGCATGCTTTCGTTGTCGCATCCGAACCCCCCGGGCCTGATCGTGGTGTGGATGCCACGATCACACGCTCCCGCACCTCCGATCAGGGCCAAAGGTCCCGGAATTGACCATGTGGCCAATTCTTCGCTGATTCGCCCGGAGCGATGAGCGAACCACGCAGATGTGGTGGGTCGGTTCGCTCATCACCCGCGAGGTGCTGAGTGTCGGCCGCTCCCGGATCAGCCGGGATGCGCCACCGCGACGTTGCCGTCGGTCCACATCACTGTCAGCGTGCGGTGGGTGATGCGCCAACCGGCGTCGGTACGCGCCAACTGATCCTCGTATCGCCCCGCAACGATGTAGTTCGGACCGCCGGTCGCCGCCTCGCGAATGTGCTGCGCCTGGAGGTAGCAACGGTGCGTTGCAGTGTCGCCGTCGACTGCGATCTCGTGGTTTCCGACGAGGTGTTGACTGTCGTCGAGGTGCGCCAGCGCGGTGCGTATCCGGTCGCGGATCGCCTCGATGCCGACGAGCGTTGTCGGCGTGCCCAACAGGCCGGTCGCGTCGGGGACGAACACCTCGTCGAGCAAGGCCCAGTCCTTCGTGTCGAGCGCCCGGCAGTACCGAAATGCGACGTCGCGGATCTGTCGCTCGTCGATCAATGCCTGAAGGTCGGTCATGTGGAGGCTCCGTTCGGGTGCGGGTGCGGGTGCGGGTGCGGGTGCGGGTTCAGATGATCGTCCAGCCGCCGTCGACGGCAAGGTTCTGGCCGGTGACGTAGCTGGATGCGTCGCTCACCAGGTACAGCACCGCATTGGCGATGTCGGTCGGCGTGCCCTTGCGCCCGAGCGGCACGTTGGCCGACCGCTTGGTGGTGATCGGCCCCATCAGTCCGCTGACCGACGGGTTCCTCGGCCAGAAGTGCTCGATCTCGCCGGCATGCATGCGATCGAGCGTCGGCACGGGCACGACGCCGGGGCTGACGGCATTGACGCGGATGCCGTGCGGTGACAGATCGACGGCGAGGCTGCGGGTGAAGTGGATCGCTCCGGCTTTCGCAGTGTCGTAGCTGGTGCCGAGACACGGCAGCAGGCCGTCGACCGATGCGATGTTGACGATCGCTCCCCCGTCGCCCTGCTCGACCATGCGGGCAGCCACCGGTTTGCAGCAGTTGAACAGGCTCGCGAGGTTGATGTCGATCGACCGCTTCCACGACTCGACGGTCTGGTCGAGGATGCTGCCCGCCTCGTGGTAGGAACCTGCGTTGTTGACCAGGATGTCGATCCGGTCTCCGAGCGACCCAAGTGTCGTAGCGCATGCTGCCGAGTCGGTGACGTCGAGCAACGCTGAGCTCCCTCCGATCTCGTCGGCCACTCGTTGGGCACCGTCGGCGTCGATGTCGACCACCACGACCGACGCGCCTGCGGCCGCGAGTTGCCGAGCGATGCCTTCGCCGATCCCCGTGGCAGCACCGGTGACGACCGCGGTCCGTCCGGACAGACCGAACAGGGCTGCGATCGTTTCGTTCATCCGCGTGACGTTACGGAACACCGCTGCGACCACAGGAGTCGAACGCCCCGCCCACCACCCGCCCGCCGGTTGCGATGAGCGAAACCGCCGTATCCGGTCGCTTCGCTCATCACAGCCGAGGCCCCACCCGCTGCGGTGAGCCAAACCGCCGTATCCGGTCGCTTCGCTCATCGCGAGGGCCGACCGTCGGCGGAGACCGCAGCGTGTGCAACACTGACCCTCGTGTTCGATGAGCTGCTGGAACGGCTGCGAGCCAACGTCGAGTCGGGGCTCCCCGACATGTGCGACGCACCGATGAAGGTGCCTGCCTCCGCGTACTCCGACCCCGAGCAGTTCGCCGAGGAGATCCGGCAGATCTTCCTGAGGGCTCCACTGCTCGTGGCGCTGAACTGCGACGTCCGAGAGCCGGGCGACTACCTCGCGTACGAGATCGCGGGCCGACCGATCGTCGTCGTTCGGGGCGACGACGGCGTCGTCAGGACGCTGCTCAACATCTGCCGCCACCGCGGCGCCCGCCTGACCGACGAACACTGCGGTTCGGCGCGTCGGTTCACATGCCCGTACCACGCCTGGAGCTACGACAACCAGGGCTCACTCGTCAACGTCCCCGGCGACGACTCGTTCGGCGAGATCGACGTGACCGGGCTGATCGAACTTCCCACCGAGGTGCGCCACGGGGCCGTCTTCGCGTCGCTCGACCCGGAAGCGTCGCTCGATCTCGATTCGTGGCTCGCCGGTGTTGGCGAGTCACTCGACGCGCTCCGTCTGGACGAGTTGTACCCCTACCGCGTGCCGACCACGATCGCGAGCCCCAACTGGAAGCTGGCCGCCGACGGGTACCTCGACGGGTACCACATCGGCTACCTGCATCGGAACACGATCGGACGCAAGGCGATCACCAATCGCAACACCTACGACTTCTTCGGGCCGCACGTCCGAGTCGGCTTCGCGACGAAGATGACTCGCGACGAGACGGGGCCCGTCGATCCAGCACGGCTCGTCGACTACATGAGCCTCGTCCACTACATCTTCCCGAACGTGTCGATGTCGGGAGGCCACGGCGACACGTTGATGCTGAGCAAACTGCTACCGGGGCCGACGGTCGAGCAATCGACGACCGTGCAGTTCCAGTACTACCGCGAGCCGGTCGAGGGCACGCTCGTCGAGATCGCCGAAGCGAAGCGGACGACCTACGAGGCGGTCGTCCGCGACGAGGACTGCGCAACGATCTTCGGCATCAATGACGCGATCGACGCGATCGGCGACGGACACGTCGTCTTCGGCCGCAACGAGTCCGGCAACCAGCACCTCCACGACACGATCAGGTCGCTGACCGGTCACCACTGACCACCCATCGCGATGAGCCAAACCACCGCATACGGTCGGTTCGCTCATCGCAACGCTCGTCAAGTTCGTCGCGATGAGCCAAACCACCGCATACGGTCGGTTCGCTCATCGCTCGGATGAGGAGCGCAGCCAGCAGTACGGTCGGAGCGATGCTCGGAGGCCCGGTTCAGATCGCCTATGCCGTGGGCGACGTCGAGCTCGCAGCCGCGACGTGGGCCGCCCGCGGGATCGGGCCGTTCTTCGTGCGCGAGCACATCGAAGTCACCAACGTCCGCGTCCGCGGCGTGGCAACCGACTTCGACCATTCATCGGCATACGCCCAGTGGGGCGACCTCATGATCGAGTTGATCCACCAGCACGACGGGGGCGACGACCCGATCGTCGGGGAGAGCGGAATCCACCACGTCGCACACTTCGTCGACGACTTCACCTCGGCCTCCGCCGATCTCGTCGCCGCAGGGCACGCGGAGGTGCTGTACGCCGAGACCGCGACCGGGATGCCGTTTGCGTTCCACGATGCGCGTTTCGAGCGCGGCCACCTGATCGAGATCTACGAGCGCACGCCGGCTCTCGCCCGGTTCTACGAGATGGTCCGCGTGGCCGCGACCGGGTGGGATGGCACCGACCCGATCCGGCGCCTCTGAGCCGGCGCCGGCTCAGCTCGTGCGGCCGGCCTCGTGGATCTGGCGGCTCGAGCCGATGTTGAAGCGGTTCGGCGTCATGCCTGCGGTGGTCTGCCCCGCGTCGACCACCAGCGTGTGTCCCGAGACATAGCGGGAGTCGTCACTGGCCAGATACAGAGCAGCGGCGGCGATGTCGTGGGGAACGCCTGCGTAGCCGAGCGGGGACATCGACGCGATCCGATCGTTGGTCTTCTCCAGGTCGTTCGGATCGCCGCTCGTGACCGATGCCGTCATCGCCGTGACGGTGTTGCCCGGCGCGATCGCGTTGACCCTGATGCCGTTGGGCGCCAGTTCGTTCGCCACCGACTTGGTCAGACCGATCACTCCGTGCTTGGCGGCCGTGTACGCGTGGGGTCCGAGCCCACCGAGGACGCCGGCGGTGCTGGCGGTGTTGATGATCACGCCAGAGTTCTGCGGCAACATCACGCGTGCTGCGTGCTTGGTTCCGAGGAACACGCCACGCAGCAGGATCGCGATCGTGTTGTCCCACGCATCGGTCGACATCTCCGAGATGCGACCGACGGCACCGACGATGCCGGCGTTGTTGAACATGATGTCGAGCTGACCGAATTCGGACACCGCCAGGTCGACCGCTGCTGCGACCTGCGTCTCGTCGAGCACGTTGACCTCGGCGAATCGAGCACGCGGTCCGAGTTCGGCGACGAGCGCTCGGCCCGCGTCGACCTGCATGTCGGCCACGACCACCTGCGCACCTTCCTCGACGAACAACCGGGCCGTACCGGCCCCGATCCCGCTCGCCGCTCCGGTGATCACTGCAGTCTTGCCTTCGAGGCGTCCGGTCATCAGGTGCTCCAGTCGTTCGTGATGGTCAATGGTCGAGCGTTCGGACTCAGGCGCCGAAGCCGTGGTCGAGCAGGGCGGCCTGGGCACGTTCGACCACAGCCGTCCACAACGCAACGGCGCGTTCGCTGGTGAAGTCGAGCGTTCCGACAGCGAACACCGGGATCACCCAGCCGCACGCGATGCCGACCTTGTAGTCGGCAAGCAGCGACTCGAACGAGTACCCGGTGACGCCGTTCGCCACCAGTGCGTCGTGGTAGGTGTGCAGCAGATCGGTCTCGTGCGCGCGCCGGTCGGCGACGGTGAGGTTCTGAGACAGCAGGTAACCGACGTCTTCGGCGCCTCCGCCCTGACTGATCGTCTGCCAGTCGACGACGGCGACCGATCCATCGGTGTCGAACATGAGATTGTCCGCCCGGTAGTCGAAGTGGACGAGCGTGTGCGGCATCGCTTCGAGATCGTCGAGGATTTGGCCACGCACCTCCGCGTAACCGGCGACGTAGCTCTCGAGTTCCGGCAGGATCACGCTTCCGAACGCTTCCATGAACCCGGGGAGCGAAGCGTCGTAGATCGCTGCGCCGGACTGGTTCAGCGGACCGTTGATGATCGGCACGAAGTCGGCGGCCTCCAGTCCGGCACCGCCCCAGAACGTGGCGTGGTGTCCGGCGAGCGCGACGAGCGCCTGTGCGGTTTGCTCGACCGAGAGCCCGGCCAGCTGATCGCCGAGCGTGAGCGACGACAGATCCTCCATCAACAACATGTACCGCTCGTCCTCGGGTACCTCAGCGGTGTCGCAGGTGACGTGGTACACCGCAGGCGTGCGCAGCGACGACTTCGGGGCGAGCTCGGCGTAGAAGCGATGCTCACGCTCGTAGATCCGTGTCGGGTGCATCATCGCTCGGACCTCGGGCGAGGCCGTGGGGAACTTGGCGATCACGCTCGTCGGCGCATCGGTCGCGGCCCCCTCGTAGACCAGGCCGACCTTGCCGACTTCGCCCATGAAGCCGACGCCGGCCGCACCGGTGTCGAGCACCACCGACGCGACAGACGTGTCGGCACCGATCGTGCCGGACCCGCGCAACGCCTCGGTCATCCACTCGGCGGTGATCTCGCTCGTGGTCGTGGGCAGATTCGTTGTCATGGCGGCGAAGGTAGCGATGCGCCGCAAGCTCGCTCGCACCGGAACGGGGCCGAGCGTTACATCGCGGGTCTGACCCCTGATGTAACCGTTGGCACTCGAGCGCGTCTGGAGACGGCCTGCGTCAGGGCCGGAGTCGTCGACGTCTCGTCCGCCGATCACGACCACGGCGACGCCGTTGGACTCCTCGACCCGATGGCACCCGACTCCCTCCCACGCGGGCGGGCCCGAGTGTGATCCGTCGCGGACGTCGAACGATGCTCCGTGGAGCGGGCAGGTCAACCCGTAGCCACGCAGGCGCCCCTCGCTCAACGGTGTGTCGGCATGCGAGCAGTTGTCGTCGAGCGCGTACAGCGATCCGGCGACGCGACACACGACGATGCCGTCGCGGCCGACGCTCTCGAAGCACCGCAGTTGCCCGTCGGTGAGATCGCTCAGATCACCGAGCTCGAGACGTTCCTCGTCAGGCATCGAGCGGCCCCAGCGCCAGGTGGCGATCGATGTTGTCGTGGAAGAACTTGATCCGACGTTCCTGCCACGGCATGTACTCGCCGCGGAAGCCACGCGACCGCAGACCCTGCTGCTGCGTCGTCCAGATGGCGACGTCCTGGTCGATGCCGGGTCCGCACGACACCTCGCCCGCAATGCCGGTCTGGTGCTCCACCTGATGGTCGATCGACACCCAGTCGCGCATCGAGTTCGACCAGTACTCACTGGACCCCTCGGGAAAGAGCGTGAGGTACCACATGTCGAAGGAGCAGCGCTCAGGATCGGTGGGGTGCGGTGTGGCACGAAGCCAGATGCAGCCGTCGGGCTTCATGCTGAAGGAGATGTTGGGGAACACCGTGTAGTGGTAGTTGTCCGTCAGCTGCTCGTCGGAGTACGACGAGAAGTCGTAGCCCTTCGACGCACCGAGTTCTCGCTTGCGCTGCTGGAGCGCGGTGCGCAGCGACGGCAGATCGTCGAGGTACGGCTCGGGGTCGAGTTCCCAGAACTCGAGATCCGGACCGAGGCTCTTGATGGTGCGCTCGGGCTTGCCCTGGTACTGCGGTCCGGGCGCACCGCCGGGCATCAGCATCCGCGCATGCCCGGACGGGTAGAGGTCGAACTGGCAGCCACTGTGGTGCTCGTTCATCGATGCGAGGGTTTGGGGGTGCACATACGGGAGGTGGTAGCTCTCGTTGAAGTTGTCCTGAACGCACTTCCAGTTGAAGTCGCCTTCGACGGTGACCCAGTGGGTGCGCTTCATCTGCTCCATGCGGTACACGTCGAGATGCTCGGCGACCGGGTCGAGCCACTCGCGCAGCGGTGCGGCATCGGGATCCATGTTGAACCAGATGAACCCCGCCCAGGTGTCGGCGGGCATCTCGACGAGATTGCGGACCCCGCACGGGCTGCCCTGCGGGAAGTCGTCCTCGTCGGGCACCCAGTTGAGCCGACCGTCGGTGCCGAATCGCCAGCCGTGATAGGCGCACTGGAACTCGCCGGCGAGCAGCGAGCCGACCTCGGCGGTGACCAGGCGGTTGCCGCGGTGCTGGCACACGTTGAAGAACACTCGGACCACTCGGTCCTCGCCACGAACCGCGATCACCGAATCCCGTCCGATCTCGTAGGTGACGTAGTCACCGGGTGCGGGGATCTGGTCGACGCGACCCGCCACCTGCCACACCCGCGGCCACAGCGAGTCGGCCTCGCTCCGGGCGAACTCGGGCGACCAGTAGCGGTCGCCACTGATGGCGGTGTCGCTCAGCTCGGGTTCCGGCGCCTTGTCGCGGGTGGTTCCCCGCACCGTCACTGGCTGTTCGATGATGTCCGTCATGCAACGCTCCTCGACCCGTACTCGGGAGATCCCCGGCAACTAACCTAATGAACGTTCAGCAACTCGGACGGCTCCGAGCAGCGCCAGAACGGCACCAGGGGGAACCGACTGCACATGCACCGACGTTCGACGAGTTCGCCACGATGATCCGCGGCATCCACCATGTCGCCATCTCGACGCCCGACCTCGATCGCCTCGCTGCCTTCTACACCGACGTGATGGGCTTCGAGGTCGTCATGTCCACGAAGTGGCGCGATCGCGAGATCGTCGATCGGATGATCGGGCTCACCGGATCCGCGGCTCGGCAGGTGATGCTGAAGGCGGGTAATGCGTACCTCGAATTGTTCCAGTACGAGTCCCCCGAGCCTCGTCCGGCCGACCCCGTGCGTGATCCGTCGTGGCACGGCTACACCCACTTCTGTGTCGACGTCGTCGACATCGACGCCGAGTACGAACGTCTGTCGGCGAGCGGTATGACCTTTCACGCTCCCCCACCGACCATCGACGAGATGGGACACGCGCGGCTCCGCGCGATCTACGCCCGCGACCCCGACGGCAACATCGTCGAGTTGCAGGAGGTCCTCGACCCTGAACTGCCGTTCGGACTCGACCACACCGAACTCGTCAGCTACGAGAGGCCAGCATCATGACCGAGGTCGTCACGCCCGTCACCGTCGAGCCAGGCGACGCGCGATGTCCCGGACCGAGCACGAGAGAGCTGATCCTCGGCGACTCGACACCACCCCCTGCGCAACTGCTCGAGGAGTCGTACACCTACGCCGGTCACGACGACGTCCCCTACGAGGAGTTCACCTCGCCCGGCCTTCGCCGCCGACGAACACGAGTACATGTGGTCGCGCACGTGGCAGTGGGCGTGCCGCGAGGAACACATCCCCGAACCTGGCGACTACTACGTCTACGACATCGGCGATCGATCCGCCGTGATCGTCCGAGGGCCCGACGGCGCCATCAAGGCGTTCCACAACGCGTGCCTGCATCGCGGCACGCAGCTCAAGCCGCCGGCGTCGGTCGGCTACAGCCCGAAGCTGCGCTGTCCGTTCCACGGGTGGACTTGGTCACTGGATGGCGAACTGATCGATCTGCCGTGCGAGTGGGACTTCCCGCACGTCGACGCCGACGAGTTCCAACTCCCCGAGGTGAGCACCGGCTTGTGGGGCGGCTTCGTGTTCGTGAACTTCGACGATGACGCGCAGCCGTTGGAGGAGTATCTCGGCGTGCTGCCGGAGCACTTTGCGAACTGGGATCTCGCCGATCGCTACGTCGAGGTGCACATCCGCAAGCGGCTTCCGGCGAACTGGAAGGCGTCGGCCGAGGCCTTCCTCGAGGCGTACCACATCCTCGAAACGCACTCGCAGTCGATCTACACCGCTGGCGACGCCAACGCGCAGTACGACGTCTTCGGCGACCACGTCAGCCGCTTCATCCACACGATCGGAACGACGAGCCCGCACGTGCCGCCGGAGAAGCGACCCGACGAGCAGGGCATCTTGAACATGCTGATGGCGCGCAAGAACCCCGGCCACGAGGTCCCCGAGATCCCCGAGGGCCAGCGGGCCCGCGATGTGTACGCCCGCCACATGCAGGCCGTCCTCGGTGAGCAGTACGACAACGACTTCTCGCACCTGTCCGTCACCGAGACGATCGACTCGATCGAGTACTTCCTGTTCCCGAACGCGTTCTTCTTCCCCGGCCTGCAGATCCCACTCTGCTACAGATTTCGGCCCGACGGCGCCGACCCCGATCGGTGCATCTACGAGGTGCTGTACCTGCGACCCAAGCCGCGGTCGGGCCCGACTCCGGAGCCCGCCGAGCCGTTCGATCTCGACGTCGACGACAGCTACACCACCGTGCCGGGCCTGCCCACGTCGCTCGGCCAGGTGCTCGACCAGGACACCACGAACCTCGCCGCGCAGACGCGAGGGTTCAAGGCGAGCAAGAAGCGCGGCCAGACCCTTGGCAACTACCAGGAGATCCGGGCTCGCCACTTCCAGTCCACCGTCCGCCGCTACATCGCCGAGGGGCGTGCCGCCGCCGGACAGCGCCACTCACCGCCCACCAACGAAGGAACCGAGACATGAGTCGAGACGCAATCGAAGACCTGGTGCACCGGTACGCCGATGCCGTCGTTCACCGCGATCCCGAGCAATGGTCGTCGACGTGGGCCCAAGACGCCATCTGGGAACTCGGCAAGGGTCGCCGGGTCGAGGGCCGCGACGCGATTCTCGAACTCTGGAACTCGGCGATGGACGGGTTCAGGGCGGTCGTGCAGAACGTCGTCAACGGCACCGTCGACCTCGACGACGACGCCGGCACGGGAACCGGTCGGTGGTACATCATCGAGCACTGGCACCGAGCCGACGACTCCCGCGGGATCCTGCTCGCGTACTACGACGACACCTACGTCGGCGTCGACGGCAACTGGTTGTTCGCGAGCCGCGAACTCGTCGTCCAGTACGGCGGACCAGCGGATCTGTCCGGAACCTTCCTCAACGCTTGGAGCTGAGATGTCCACCCTGACCTCACCATTCGCCACCGCACGCGGTGACGACCTCGCCCTCGCCGACGACACCGGGACCCGAACCTGGGCCGAACTCGACGAACGCGTCAACCGGCTGATCCACAGCTTCCGTGACGCCGGTATCGGCGCCGGCGACACCATCTCGGTCATCTCGGGGAACTGCAACGAGTGGTTCGAGATCGCGTTCGCCTGCGCCAACGCGGGCATCGTGTACGTGCCGGTCAACTGGCACTTCGTCGCCGCCGAGATTGCCTACGTCCTCGAGGATTCCGGATCGAAGGCGGTCGTGGTGGGCCATCACTTCCTCGAGCAGGCGACCAAGGCGCTCGCCGACGAACGATCGAGGGGCGTCGAGTTGGCGCTGGTGATCGGCGCCCCGACCGCCGGACGATTCCAGAACTACGACGACTTCGTCGCTGCCGGGTCACCCGACGAGCCGGAGGGTCAGAGCTTCGGCGGCCCGATGTTCTACACGAGTGGTACGACCGGCAACCCGAAGGGCGTGCGGAGTTCGCTGACCAACATGCCGGGCGACGCCGACCCGGCGATCTGGCAGCTCGTCGGTGCCGGGTTCTCCTCGATGGTGCCCGAAGGCGGGCGGACCGTGCTGTGCGGGCCGTTCTACCACTCGGCGCAGTGGGCCTTTTCGTTCCTGCCGATGATCGTCGGCACAGCCACGGTGATGCAGCACAAGTACGACAGCGCCGGGGTGCTCGGGCTGATCGACGAGTATCAGGCCACCAACATTCACCTCGTGCCGACGCAGATGAAGCGGATGGTCGACCTGCCCGACGATGTGAAGGAATCGTTCGACGGGTCGTCGCTGCACCTCGTGCTGCACGGTGCGGCTCCGTGTCCGCCGCTCGTCAAGCAGGCGATGATCGAGTGGTGGGGCCCCGTGATCACCGAGTACTACGGCTCGACCGAGGGGTCGGTGATCACCATGATCGACTCCGAATCATGGCTGGCCAAGGGTGGCAGTGTCGGCCCACCGATGCCCAACATGGAGGTGATCGTCGTCGGCGACGACGGCACACGGCTCGGGGCGAACGAGCCCGGCACGCTCTACTTCCGCAATGCGATGGGCACCGACTTCGAGTACCACAACGCGCCGGAGAAGACCGCCGACGTCCACCTCGAACCCGGCGTGTTCACCACTGGCGACGTCGGCTACCTCGACGAGGACGGATACCTCTGGCTGAGCGACCGCAAGATCGACATGATCATCTCGGGCGGGGTGAACATCTATCCGGCTGAGATCGAAGGGGTGCTCGGTGGTCACGATCTCGTGGCCGAGGTCGCCGTGATCGGCGTTCCCAACGACGAGTTCGGCGAGGAGGTCAAGGCAATCGTTGCGCTGATCGACCCCTCGCTTGCCAATGATGCGCTCGCCGACGAACTGCGCTCCTACTGCCGCGAGCTGCTCGCCGGCTACAAGGTGCCCCGGTCGATCGACTTCCTCGCCGAACTCCCCTCGACGGGAACCGGCAAGATCCAGAAGGCCAAGCTCCGCGAGCCCTACTGGGAAGGTCGCGACCGCCAGATCTGAGCACGGGCAATCCCCCGTCAGCGATGAGCGAGACGACCGGATACGGCGGTTTCACTCATCGCAACACGTTCGCCCTCTTCACCGATGAGCGAGACGACCGGATACGGCGGTTTCACTCATCGCAACACGTTCGCCCTCTTCACCGATGAGCAAAAGGACCGGATACGGCGGTTTCAGCTCATCGCAACACGTGTTCGCCCTCTTCACCGATGAGCGAGACGACCGGATACGGCGGTTTGGCTCATCGCAACACGTTCGCCCTGTTCACCGATGAGCGAGACGACCGGATACGGCGGTTTCGCTCATCGCTGGAGTCTGGTGGTCGCGGCCCAGCCGATGGCGTTGGCGAGGATGCGGCGGTAGGTCGGGTCCGCGTAGGTGGCAGGCCCGTCGCCGAACTGGAGGTAGGCGATCGGTGATCGACCGACGGTCTTGGTCCACGCAACGAGATTGCTGCCTGGCGGATGGTTCCAGCCGGTGCGGTCGTTGCGGGTGCCGCGGATCGCCCGGTCGGCGGAGTAGAAGTTCGTGTCGACGAAGTCGTAGGTGCTGCGCATCAAGGGCTCGACGCGATCCTCGAACACTGGGAACAGGTACAGCTCGTCGGTGATCTCGAACGTCGAGTCGATCCCATCGACGATCGGATGGGCGGGTTCGAGGACCTCGACGGTGTGCGTCACGTCGTGGCGATAGCCCGAATCGGGGTAGGTGACGCCGTCGAGCACGGCCGGCTGATAGTGGAATCGGCCACCCATGATGTCGGCATAGCCCTCCCACGCCGGCCAGCCAGCGATGGCGTGGTGGAGGAACACCATGCCCTTGCCGTCCTCCAGCAGCGCGCGGAACTTCTCCGGGTACCCCTCGGGCGGATCGGGCAATTCCGCCGGCGGCTCCGAGCGTGTGAACGTGATCCCGGGCATGTCGTACATCACGAACACGTCGAAGTCCGCCGCCCGGTCCGGCTCGACGAGCCCCAACGCCTCTGGGTGCTCGATGTGCGTCCAGTCGACGCCGGCCATCGAGTCGAAGACCTCGAAGAACGCAGGTCCGTCGAACGGATGCCCCTTCGTGACGACGGCAACGCGAGTCGGGCTCGACATGTCGCGAACGTACCGAGCGATGAGCGAAACCGCCGTATCCGGCCACTTCGCTCATCGCAGACCCGACGCGGTCCCTACCGATGAGCGAAACCGCCGTATCCGGTCACCTCGCTCATCGCAGACCCGACGCGGTCCCCACCGATGAGCCAAACCGCCGTATCCGGCCACTTCGCTCATCGCAGACCCGACGCGGTCCCCACCGATGAGCGAAACCGCCGTATCCGGTCACCTCGCTCCTCGCTGGCTGCGTGCAGGCGTCGCGTCGGGTGGCAGGATCGGCGGATGAGCGATGACGTGCTGCTGGTCGACGATCCACTCCCCCGCGTGCGGCGGCTCACGCTGAATCGGCCCGACAAGCGAAACGCACTGAACGATGCGCTCCGAGGCGCGCTGTTCGACGAACTACGCCGCGCCGACCGTTCGAGGGACGTCTCCGTGATCATCATCCGCGGCGCTGGGCCGGCATTCTGCGCGGGCTACGACCTCGGTTCGGCAAACAGCGACGTCGAACGACCGATCGCGAAGCAGGATGGTTGGTGGAGCCGCCACGTCGTCAACAACTGGTTCGAGATGTGGGACATGCCGACGCCGATCATCGGCCAGGTCCACGGCTACTGCCTCGCCGGAGGCAGCGAACTCGCGGCGGCCTGCGACCTCGTCTACGTCGCCGAGGACGCGAAGATCGGCTACCCGCCGGTGCGCCTGATGTCGCCGCCCGACATGCAGTGGCAGACCTGGCTGATGGGGCTTCGTCGAGGTATGGAGGCGCTGCTCACCGGCGACGCGATGAGCGGCACCGACGCCGTTGCCGCCGGCATGGCCAACCGCGCCCACCCCGCCGATGAGCTCGACGAAGCCGTGCTCGCCGTCGCCGAACGTGTGGCCAAGATCCCCATCGAACTGCTGGCGCTCAACAAGCGCTCCGCCCATCGGGCGATGGAAGCGCAAGGCATCCGAACAGGCATCCGAGCGACCGCCGAGATCCAAGCACTCGGCTTCCACCAGCCGCCGTCGATCGAGTATCTCCAATCGTTCGCGAAGGTCGGTGTGTCGAAGGCACTCAGCGAGCGCGATGCCGTGTTCAACGACTACCGCGAGTCGTCCGATCCGGGATCGGACGGCTGACACCTCGCTCGCTATGGTGGCGAGCGACCCGGCCGAGCAACGGCACCGGGGCACGAATCGACACGGGGAACAAATCGACATGGGGGAAGATGTGAGCAACGTGGGCAACAGCAACGAGTGGATCGGCGACTCCACGCTGGGGGAACGGTTCCCGGCGTGGACACGAGGCAACGCTGCCGACGTCTTCCCCGATCCGTTCAGCCCGCTCGGCAAGTCGCTCGTGCTGCAAGAGGCGCTGTCGCGCGGTCTGCGCGACGCCTACATCGACCTGGGCGCGTTGAGCTACGACGAGTTCGAATCTCCGGAAGCACCCGACCTGTTCAAGATGTTCGGCGGCTACGTCTACAACCCGCTCACCATGACCCGGATCCTGGGAGCCCGGATGCCGGGTGCGTCGCCGGAGATGATCGACAAGGCCTTCTTCGACGAGCGCGACGAGGTGCCTCCCTACGAGGAGCAACCGTGGCACGTGTCGGCCGAACACGAGGCCAAGCTCGGCGAGTCGATGGGGTGGGCGATGTCCGCATCCGAGCTCCCCGAACTCGACGCCGACCGACGAATGGTCCGGTCGCTGCGCGAGCACCGCCCCGATCTGACGACGCTCACCGACTCCGCACTCCTGGCCCGTGCCCGATCGATGGTGCCGCTGCTGGCACAGACCTTCGAGAACGCAATGCGCGTGTCGTCGCTCGCTTCGCTGGGCCCGGGTGCACTCGGCGCCGTGTGCGAAGCGGTCGGCGACCCGACGCTCTCGATCCGACTGCTCGCCGGAATCGAAGTCGACTCGGGCGCTCCGTCGCACGCAATGTGGGAACTCGGACGCGTCGCAGCAGCCTCGAACGAGGTGTCGGCGGCGTTCGACACCGGCCCCGACCAGGTGCTCGACATCCTGCGCGCCGTCGGACTCGCCGGATGCTCGGAACTTCCTCGAGCAGTTCGACACGTTCCTGTTCGAGCACGGTGCCCGAGCCCAGAACGAGTACGACATCTATTCCACGTCGTGGGAGGTCAAGCCCCGCATCGCCCTGGCCGCGATCGACCTGATGCGTCGGTCCGACGAGTCGCAGGCGCCGACCAACCGCACCGGTGCGTCAGTCGCCGAACGCGACCGGATCGTCGCAGACGTCCGCGCCAAGATCGCCGACGACCCCGAGACCGCTGGCATGTTCGAAGCGGCGCTGCAGTCTGCACAGGTGTTCCTGGGTGGCCGCGAGCGGGCCAAGACCAACGTGGTCACGGTGATCAACGAGATGCGCGTCGCGCTGCGCGAGTTCGGGCGACGGCTCGTCGAGCGCGGCGTGATCGAACAGGTGGAACAGGTCTTCATGGTCACCAACGACGAACTCGATCGGCTGCATCTGCATCCCGACACGATGAAGCAGTTGATCGCCGAGCGATGGGCCCAGTTCCAGGAGCTCTTCGAGTACGAGCCGGTCTTCATCGTGAACGGCCGGGTGCCAGCGTTGTCGGAGATGACACGCCGCGGCGGCAAGAACGTTGCGACGGCGACCGTCGGAATGGTGCTCACCGGTGCTGCAGGCTCGGGGGGCACCGCCACGGGTCGAGCGAGGGTCATCCTCGACGCCGCCGATCCCGCCGGCCTCGAGCCGGGCGACATCCTCATCGCTCCGCAGACCGACCCGTCGTGGGTGCCGCTGTTCGTGCCGGCCGCCGGTGTGGTGGTCAACGTCGGAGCGATGGGCAGCCACGCGATGATCGTGTCGCGCGAGCTCGGCGTGCCCTGTGTCGCATCGGTCGCCGACGCCACCGACATCATCCCGGATGGCGCCATCGTGACCGTCGACGGCAACGCCGGCACGGTCACCATCGACGCGCTGCCGGCCTGATCGTCGATGACCACGTCGCCTGAATTCAGCCTGGCCGAGGTCCACGAGGCCATCGCCGCCTCCCGACCGGACGCCGACTGCCTGGTGTTCCGCGACCACCGCTACTCGTGGGCCGAGATCACCGAGCGAACCCGCCGGCTCGCCAATCACCTGATCGGCGCCGGGCTCGGCGTGCACACGGAGCGAGCCGACCTCGCTGGACACGAGAGCGGTCAGGACCACCTGGCGATCTATCTCCACAACGGCAACGAATACCTCGAGTCGATGCTCGGCGCGCTCAAGGCACGCGTGGCCTCGCTGAACGTCAACTACCGCTACGTCGCCGAGGAACTGCTGTATCTGCTCAACGACTCGCAGGCCAGCGCGGTGGTCGTCCACTCGGCGTTCACGCCGACGCTGGCCGAGGTGCTCGATCGGCTGCCGAACCTCCGGGTGATCTTGCAGGTCCCGGACGAGTCGGGACATCCGCTCCTGCCCGGCGCGGTCTGGTACGAGGATGCGCTCGCCGCTGCATCGCCGGAGCGACCCGACGTCGAGTGGAGTCCCGACGACCTGTACATGCTCTACACCGGCGGCACCACCGGGATGCCCGAAGGGTGTCATGTGGCGCAACGGCGATGCGATGGTCGAGTGCTTCGGCGGCTCGAAGACGGCGACCTCGATCGAGGAGTTCGTCGCTGAGGCCAACACCGGATTGCAAGCGCTGCTCGCTCCCCCGTTCATGCACGGCGCCGGCCACTGGATGAGCTTTCGCACCTGGCTCGGCGGCGGCACGGTGTTCGTCCAGTCGGTTCCCGAACGACTCGACCCGGTCGACATCTGGTCGATGATCGACCGCGAGCAGGTCAACTTCCTGCTGATCGTCGGCGACGCATTCGCTCGACCCCTGCTCGACGAACTCGACCATCCCACCAACGGGCAGCGTTACGACCTGTCGTCGCTCACCGTCGTGCTGTCCGGTGGTGCACCGCTCTCAGCGCCGCTCAAGGACGAATTCCTGGCCCATCTGCCGACGTTGATGATCGTCGACGGGCTCGGATCGTCCGAGGCGGGAGGCCAGGTGTCGCAGGTGTCCACTGGTGGCGGCGCCACCACGGGCACCTTCGAGATCACACCGGGCAACGTGGTGCTGTCGGCCGACCTCGACCGCGTGCTCGAAGCAGGCGACCCCGAGATCGGCTGGCTGGCGAAGTCCGGTCGCCTGGCGCTCGGCTATCTCGGCGACCCCGACAAGACGGCGCGCACGTATCCGGTCGTCGATGGCGTGCGCTACGCGATTCCCGGCGACCGTGCCCGCCTGCTCGACGGCGGCATCGTCGAGCTGCACGGGCGCGACTCGGTCACGATCAACTCCGGTGGCGAGAAGATCTTCGCTGAGGAGGTCGAGGCAGCGATCAAGTCGCACCCTGGCGTGTACGACTGCATCGTGGCCGGCCGGCCGAGCGAGCGCTGGGGCAACGAGGTCGTCGCCATCGTGCGGATCCGCGAGGGCTACGAGGTCGACGACGAGGCGCTGCGAGCCGCAGCGGCGGCACACATCGCTCGGTACAAGCTGCCCAAGGAGATCCGATACGTCGACGAGATCGTGCGGTCGCCGAGCGGCAAGGCCGACTACCGGTGGGCCAAGCAGGTCGCCGCCGAACCCCTAGCCTGAACCGGGTGACCGAGCCCCCAGCGACACGCCCATCGTGGGACACCGACGCCCTTCCGCAAGGCGAGGAGAAGGTCGCCGCAGTCCAGGGGATGTTCGACGCGATCGCACCGAAGTACGACCGCCTGAACCGCATCATCTCGTTCCGCCTCGACGTGCGCTGGCGCAAACGGGCGGTCCGCGATCTCGCGCTGCCCGCCGGCAGCGTGGTGCTCGACCTGGCGAGCGGCACCGGCGACCTGTGCATCGACCTCGCTGCCGGGCGGCGTCCGCCCGATCTCGATGGACCTCAGCTTCGGGATGCTGTCTGCCGACCGATCCGGCGTGCCACGCGTTCAGACCGACATCCTGCGGCTCCCGGTACCCGATGCCGTCGGTCGACGGCGTCACCTGCGGCTTCGCCCTGCGGAATCTGCTCGACCTTCCGACGTTCTTCGACGAACTGGGGCGGGTGGTGCGTCCTGGCGGGCGCATCGCGCTGCTCGACGTGAGCGTGCCGAGCAACCGGATGGTTCGTTGGGGCAACGACATCTACTTCGGCAAGGTCGTCCCCCGGATCGGCGCGCTGCTGTCCGACGGCGCCGCGTACCGGTACCTGCCCAAGAGCGTGGCGTACCTGCCGACGCCCGAGGAGATGCTGGCGTCGCTGCGGTCGGCTGGATTCGCCGACGCGACGCACGCACAGCTCTCCGGCGGGCTGACCCAGCTGATGGTCGCCACCCGCGATCGATGAAGGCGATCACTCGACCACTGTCGGCCTACGTCGACGCTGCGGTCGACCTCAACGACATCGCCGGCGGCGACGGCGTGCTGTTCGTGCGCAACGCCGTGGGAGTCGCCGGGCGCGGTGTCGCAGCGACGGTGCCCGTCGACGACGCGGCCGACTTCCTTGCCGGCCTCGACCACGACTCCACCGTCGGCGGGAATGGGTCCTGTTGCGCTCGGCAGCGTGCCGTTCGCACCGGGCGGCGCCGCGCGATCTCGTGGTGCCCCGGGTCCAGTTCCGCAAGGACGCCTCGGGGGCCACCTCGGTCACCGTCGTCGGTGACGTCGACGATGCAGGCGACATCGTCGCCGAAGCGCTCATTGCTCGTGACCCCGCGCCGGCCGCCGCCGCGAGCTGGTCGATCGAACCCGGCGTCGCCGTCGACGCCTACCTTGCTGCCGTTGCTTCGGCGCGCGATGCAGTGCGTGCCGGCGACCTGACCAAGGCGGTGATCGCCCGACCGATCATCGTGCAATCGAGCGAGGAGATCGACGTCCATGCGGTGCTCCGTCGGCTGCGGGCGTCGTTCGGCTCGAGCTACCGCTATTCGATCGACGGGTTCATCGGGGCGTCACCCGAGCTGCTCGTCGAGGTCGACGGGCCGATCGTGCGCTCCCACCCGCTCGCCGGCACGGCACCGCGCACGGGCGACGTCGACAACGACGCCCGGATCGCCGCGGATCTCATCGCGAGCACGAAGAACCAGATCGAACACCGCGTGGTGATCGACGTCGTGCACGACACATTGCTGCCATGGGCGAGCTACCTCGACTGGGAGCCCGAGCCGTCGATCGTCACGGTGGCCAACGTGCAGCACCTCGGCACCCGGATGGAAGGCATGCTGTCGCAGCCCGGTCCGTCGGTGGTCGAGCTCGTGCGAGCGTTGTCGCCGACGCCCGCACTGGGAGGCCATCCGCGTGACGAGGCGATCGAACTGATCCAGCGTGTCGAGGGATTCGAACGTGGCCGCTACGGCGGCGCAGTCGGCTGGGTCGACGCTGCGGGCAATGGCACCTGGGCGGTCGCCATCCGCTGCGCCGAGCTCTCCGACGACCGCCGATCGGCGCGCCTCGTGGCCGGTGGCGGCATCGTCGCCGACAGCGATCCTCACGCCGAACTGGCCGAAACCCAGGCCAAGTTCCAAGCGATGCTCAGCGCCATCGTCCGCCCCTGACCCCACCTGAACGCTCCCGCGATGAGCGAACCGACCGCATACGGCGGTTTGGCTCATCACAACCCCGGTTCCCACCTCACCGATGAGCGAACCGACCGCATACGGCGGTTTGGCTCATCACAACCCCAGATCACACCCACCGATGAGCGAACCGACCGCATACGGCGGTTTGGCTCATCACAACACCAGATCACACCCACCGATGAGCGAACCGACCGCATACGGCGGTTTGGCTCATCGCACATCCGGTTCCCACCTCACCGATGAGCGAACCGACCGCATACGGCGGTTGGCTCATCGCTGGAAGTTGGTCAGTCCGGGATCGAGCGATTGACCAGATCGACGGCAAGCGCCGAGAACTCGCCGTCGATCGCGACCCGGCTGGACGGACTGCCACCGACGATCACGAACCGTCCGACGTACGACTTGGTGTACAGGAGAGCGAGCAGTCCGAAGGGGAAGAACAGCGCAGCGACTGCGAACGTCCACACAGGACGTCTCGTCCAGTACAGCAGCAGCGTGTCAGCGCTCGACCATTCGACCCTGTGCGCTGACAGACCGTTCAGGCCTGTCGCGACACGGCCGAGCCACGCGTCCGCAGCGTCGTCCACCACGATCGTCTTCGACTCGGAACCTTCAGGTCTCGAGGTACTGCCGAGGCGACCGGTTGCGGCCAGCAGCACCACGACCACAACGACGGCGAATCCGCCGATGATCAGAAGTTCGGGGCCGGCGAGCACGAGGCGAGACTATTGCCTGCGCTCGACGGGCCAGGCGAGATCTGCGCCCCGACAGTCCCAGGAACCGGGACGTCAGGGGCGCAGATCGCTGCACTCAGCTGGCGTCGAGGGCGGAGACGACGGCGGCGTGGAGTGCGGCGTGGACCTCGACGTTGTGGCGTCGATCGGTCGGGATACAACACACCCACGGGCCGGGCTGGGCGAGTTGTTCGACGAGTTCGTCGACGGCTTGCACCGTGCGTGCCTCGAGCCCGTACGACGTTGCGAGTGCCACGATGTCGACGCCCAGAGGTGTGCCGAAGAGTTGCTCGAAGCGATCCTCGGAGAGCGCGGCGGCCTGGGGCAGGAACGAGAAGATGCCGCCACCGTCGTTGTCGACGACCACGATGCGCAGGTCGACCTCGCGCTGCGCCAATGCCGTGAGGGCGTTGCTGTCGTGAACGAAGGCGAGGTCGCCGAGCAGCACGAAGGTCGTCGACCCTGCGAGGGCCCGACCCAGTGCCGTGGCGAGCACCCCGTCGATGCCGTTGGCGCCACGGTTGGCGTGCGCTCGCGCTCGACTCCCCCCGAACCATTCGAGATCACGCACGGGCATCGACGACGCGACGACGAGGTCGGCGTCGTCGGGAATGGCGTCGGCGACCGTCCGTGCCACGGCCGGTTCGGTCAGTTCGTCGAACCCGGCGAGCACGTCGACGATGGCCTGCCCTGCGAGCCGGTCGGCTGCTGCCCACGACGCGGACCACGCATCGTTCGGCTCCGAGGCTGCCGGCTCGAAGGTGAGCAGGTCGTCGATGGACACCACGGCAGTGACGTTGTGGTCGGGATCGATGACGCCGGGACCGCCAACCTGCAACAGCACGCCACCGGCCTCGGTGGCACGGGCCGTCCACTGCGCGAGCACCTTCGATGCTGCGGGGCGACCGATCCGCACGATGACGTCGGGGAGATGATCCGCGGCGAAGCGGTCGTTCCGCAGGAGCGCGTCCGCAGTCGAGACGGCGCCGGGAAGTCGGCGCATCTGCGACACCGGATCGGCAACGATCGGCCAACCGGTCTGTTGCGACAGGGCTGCCACCTGGCCGACACTCACGCCGCTACGCCCACCGACGACGATCAGCCCGCGAGCGCGGTCGATCGCCGGGATCGGGTCAGCGCGTCGGACGCGATTCGGTGCCGCCGGCCGCCGCTCGGCGGACCCTCGGTCCGGAAGCTCGCCGACGGTTCCGAGCAACGGTTCGCGGAATGCGAGGTTCAACTGCACCGGACCACTGGCCGCGTGCGACCAGGCATCCAGCGCCAACTCGCGCCACAGTGATCGCTCGACGTCGACGGGAACGCCCGGGTCGCGTGACCACATCACGTGGTTTCCGTAGAGGTCGACCTGATCGATCGTCTGTGGGGCACCAACGCCTCGAAGCTCCTCGGGCCGATCAGCCGTGAGCACGATCATCGGGACCTCCGACAGTCCCGCCTCGACCACCGCCGGGAAGAAGTTCGCCGCCGCGGTGCCACTGGTGCACAACAGCAGCGCAGGATCGCCATCGAGTGCGAGACCGAGCGCAACGAACGCCGCGGAGCGTTCGTCGTGCACCACGTGGACCCGCATCTCGTCGCGATCGGCGAGGGCGAGCGCCATCGGCGTCGACCGCGAGCCCGGGGCAACGACGGCGTGGCGGACTCCGAGAGCGAGCCACTCGTCGACGAGCGTTGCACAGAACGTGGCCTGCACGTCCTCGGGGCGGGGATCTGCGACGCCGACCATTGTTCACAGACGATAGGCGCATACCGTGTCGAACATGACTGCGATCTCCGACCTGGACACGACCCGGCCGACAGTGACCGTCGAGGTGTGGTCCGACGTGGTGTGCCCGTGGTGCTACATCGGCAAGCGGAAATTCGCCTCCGGACTCGCCCAGGTCGAAGCGGAGTTGGCCCAACAGGGCGTTGACGTTGCCTTCGACGTGTCATATCACCCGTACCAGCTCGATCCGACTGCGTCGCCGGGCAGCGCTGCCCCGGTCGTCGAGGCCTACGCCAAGAAGTTCGGCGGACCCGAGCGCGCCGCTGCGATCATCGCCAACGTGTCCGAGCGCGCGGCCGAGGTCGGCCTCGAGTTCCGCATGGACCGAGCGCTTCGGGCCAACACGTTGCTCGCACATCGGATCATCTGGTTGGCCGGCCAGCCCGACTCACCGGTCGCCCAGGATGCCATCAAGGAACGGCTGCTCCAGGCGTATTTCCACGACGGCCTGAACATCGGCGACCCTGACGTACTCGCCGACTGCGCGACCGAGGTCGGGTTCGAACGCGACCACGTCGAAGAATTCCTGGCTTCCGGCCGGGGCACCGACGAGGTGCGCGCCGAACTCGACGTGGCCAGCGACAACGGCATCACCGCCGTGCCGACCTACGTGGTCAACGGACAGTGGGCGATCCCGGGAGCGCAGGAGCCCGAGACGTTCGCGAACGTGCTGCGCAAGATGGCCGATCAGGCGGTCGCCGAACAGTCGTGATGCCCGACGTCGACGCCGGCGGATCCCGGTTGATCCTCGCCCACGGCTTCACGCAGACGGCGCGGTCGTGGGCGACATTCGAGCACTTGGTCGCCGACCGGGTCCCCGGCGTGGAGACGCTGGCGATCGACCTCCCCGGCCATGGTGACGCCGCTCCCCCGGCCGACACCGATCTGTGGGCGAGCGCCGATCGGCTGGTCGCTGCGGGAGGCGTCGGCACGTACGTCGGCTACTCGATGGGCGGACGTGTGGCGCTCCATGCTGCGCTCACGTCGCCGGACGCCGTGCGACGCCTGGTGTTGATCGGCGCGACCGCCGGCATCGATGACGACGACGAACGCACTGCCCGGCGCCTGGCCGACGAGCGACTGGCGGATCACATCGAGGCGGTCGGGGTGCCGACGTTCATCGACGAGTGGTTGGGCAACGCGCTGTTCGCCGGGCTGACCGACGACACCGCGCTCCGATCCGACCGACTTCGCAACAGCGCAGCTGGGCTCGCGGCCAGCCTCCGGTCAACCGGAACCGGCACCCAGACGCCACTCTGGGACCGTCTCGGCGACATCGCATGCCCGGTGTTGGTGCTCGTCGGCGAGCACGACGCGAAGTTCACCGCGCTCGGTCGACGATTGGTCGACGGTCTCCCAGCCGCCGAACTCGTCGTGATCCCCGACGCCGGCCACAGCGTCCACCTCGAGCGGCCGGAGGCGACCGCCGCGTCACTCGTCAGCTGGCTCGCCCGGACCGCTCCTCGATGAGCCAAACCGCCGTATACGGTCACCTCGCTCATCGCAGCACACTTCGAGCCGGCTCCCATGAGCCAAACCGCCGCATACGGTCACCTCGCTCATCGCAGCACACTTCGAGCCGGCTCCCATGAGCCAAACCGCCGCATACGGTCACCTCGCTCATCGCAACACGCCCCCACCCGGCTCCCATGAGCCAAACCGCCGCATACGGTCACCTCGCTCATCGCAGCACGCCCCCACCCGGCTCCGATGAGCCAAACCGCCGCATACGGTCGGTTCGCTCATCCGCGGGGGACGGTCAGAGGGCCAGGCCGATGGTGACGAGCAGGCCCCAGGCGAGCTGGAGCTTGCCGGTCGCGCCCAGCACCGGGACCAGCGCCGCGCCGGACGCTCCGCCGAGCACCGACCGGATCGGACCGATGGCGAGCGGGATCGCCACCAACCCGAGCAGGACCGGAACCCGCCACGCTGCGCCCGCCGCCGACAGCGCAAACGCCGCGACGATCAAGGCCACGTAGAACCACCGCGTCCGCTGATCGCCGAGACGGACCGCCAACGTCTTCTTGCCCACCTCACGATCGGTTGGGATGTCACGCAGGTTGTTGATCACGAGCAGCGCGCAGGCCAGCGACCCGACGGCACAACCCATCACGAGCGACAGCGCGGTGACCGTCTCGATCGCCGCGAACGTCGTTCCGGCCGTGGCAACGAGCCCGAAGAACACGAACACGAACACCTCGCCGAGGCCGAGATAACCGTAGGGCTTGGGTCCGCCGGTGTAGAACCATCCAGCCGCGATGGCAGCTGCGCCAACAAGGAGCAGCCACGGCGACGTCGACAGCGCGACAGCCAGCCCGGCTACCGCTGCGACGGCGAACGACAACAACGCCGCTCGTTTCACGGCGGACGCGCCGGCCAGGCCGCTCGCGACGAGGCGGGTCGGTCCAACCCTGACGTCGTCGGTGCCTCGAACGCCGTCGCTGTAGTCGTTGGCGTAGTTGACGCCGACCTGGAGTGCCAGGCTCACGACAAGCGCTGCGGCGACTCGCCACCACACCACGTCCGTCGGTTCGCCCAGCGATGCCGCGGCACCGACGGCAACCGGAACGACGGCTGCGGGCAACGTCCGGGGCCTCGCTCCGGTGATCCAACGATTCATGTGTGCGCCATGATGGGGCCATGACGCAGCTGTGGCAACTCGGTGCACTCGAACTGGCCGATCTCATCCGACGCAAGGAAGTGTCGAGTCGGGAGGTCCTCGAGGTGCATCTGACTCGCGTCGACGAGTGCAACGGATCACTCAACGCGATCGTTCGAGTGCTCACCGACGAGGCACGGGCAGGCGCAGACGCCGCCGACGCGGCGATCGCCGCAGGTGACCCCGTCGGTCGCCTGCACGGCGTCCCGTGCACGGTCAAGGAGAACATCGACCTGGCCGGAACGCCAACGACGCAGGGCGTCAGAGCCTTGGCCGATGCCGTGGCAACGATCGACGCACCGACGGTCGAACGGATGCGCGCCGCCGGCGCCATCCCGTTCGCGCGCACGAACCTGCCTGACTTCGGCCTGCGCGTCCACACCGACTCCGAGCTGCACGGGCCCACCCGGAACCCGTGGAACCCGAACGTCACTGCCGGCGGCTCCAGCGGTGGCGAGGGTGCGGCCATCGCATCGGGGATGAGTCCCATCGGGCTCGGCAACGACATCGGAGGGTCGCTGCGAAACCCGGCGCATTGCTGCGGCATCGTCTCGATCAAGCCCACGGTCGGCCTGGTTCCGATGGCCACGGTCGTCCCACCAGAGGACATGACGCTGTCGTCACAGCTCATGGTGGTCGAAGGCCCGATGGCTCGTCAGGTCGCCGACGTGCGAGCAGCGCTCGAAATCCTCGCCGGCCAGCACTGGCGCGACCCTCGCAGTGTCACCGCCGTGCTCACCGATTCCGCCGTTGGCGAACGGCTTCGGATTGCGGTGATCGCCGATCCGCCGGGTGGCACCACCGATCCCGGCATCGCCGGTGCGGTTCGTTCTGTCGCCGACCGGCTCGCCGACGCAGGACACGACGTCGTCGAGGCGACACCGCCTGGGTACGAGCGCACCGCCGACCTCTGGCGCATGCTGATGATCGACGACATCCGGGCGCAGAAGGATCTCCTGCCGCTCGTGCTCGGTGCGGATGCGATGGCGCTGCTCGACATGTTCGACGAATCGTCCGAGCCGACGCGGCTGCCCGACACCCACCTGATGCACGCCGAGCGCTACAGCCTGATGCGACAGTGGTCGGCCTTCCACCAGGAGTACCCGATCCTGCTGTCGCCGACGTGGGCCAGACGGGCATTCGCTCCCGGTGCCGACCTCGACCCGGACACCGCCGTCGAGATGATGACCGACACCATCCGACCCGTCGTTCCGTCGAACCTGCTCGGCACGCCGGCCGTGGTCACGCCCGCCGGTGTCGTCGACGGCCTGCCCGTCGGCGTTCAAGTGATGGGCGACCGATTCACCGACCTGCGCTGCCTGACGATCGCCGCCGAGATCGAGTCGCTCGTCGGCACGATCACCCCGAT
Organism: Ilumatobacteraceae bacterium; assembly: GCA_963828415.1. Classification (GTDB taxonomy): domain Bacteria; phylum Actinomycetota; class Acidimicrobiia; order Acidimicrobiales; family Ilumatobacteraceae; genus Sva-07. Next base: position 259,871 of record CAWHEI010000001.1, on the reverse strand, counting down.
CAACCCGATCACCACGTGAACCGCCTCGTCGCTCTCGACGTACCCGGCGGTCCCGGGTTCGTCGAGGAGTTGCGGCGCGTGTGGGACGCCGGTGATGCAGCATTCCCGGTCGATCAACGCCTTCCTGAGGCTGCCAAGCACGAGCTGTGCGATGCGATGCGAGTCGGCGACGACGTCGAGCCCGGTGACGCGCTCGTGGTGGCGACCAGCGGATCGACCGGCAAGCCGAAGGGTGTCGTCCTCACGCACGAGGCCGTGGCAGCGTCGGCGGCAGCCACGAGCGAACGGCTCGGCGTACATGCAGACGATCACTGGCTGGCGTGCCTTCCGTTGTCGCACGTGGGGGGTCTCTCGGTGGTGACACGCGCGCTGCACACCGGCACCGAGCTCACGGTGCTGCCTGGCTTCGACGCGGCAGCGGTCGAAGGAGCAGGCGCAACCCTCGTGTCGCTCGTGGCCACAGCGCTCACGCGGCATCGACGCGTCACTGTTTCGTACGATCGTGCTCGGCGGGAGCCGCCCGCCCGACGATCGTCCCGCCAACTGTGTGACGACCTACGGGATGACCGAGACCGGCAGCGGCGTCGTCTACGACGGCGTCCCTCTCGACGGCGTCGACGTCGACATCACCGAGGATGGCGAGATCCGACTCCGTGCGCCGATGCTCCTGCGCTCTTATCGCGACGGTTCGTCCCCCGTCGATGCCGATGGCTGGTTCGCGACCGGCGACCTCGGTGTGTTCCTGCCCGACGGCCGCCTGCACGTCGCCGGACGGCGCGGTGACCTGATCATCACCGGCGGCGAGAACGTGTGGCCCGAGGCGGTGGAGGCGGCGCTCTCGGACCACCCGGCCGTTGCCGACGTGATGGTGCGAGGCATCGACGATCCCGAGTGGGGCCAACTCGTCGAGGCGGTCGTGGTGCCCATCGGCGACCCACCGACACTCGAATCGATCCGGGACCACGTGAAACAGCACCACCCCGCCTTCATGGCACCGAAGCGACTGACCATCGTCGCCTCACTCCCCCGCACCTCCCTCGGCAAACTCCGCCGCCACCTCTCCTGAGCCGCCACCTCTCGCTGAGCCGCCACTTACGCTGAGCCGGAAATCTGCCTCGTTTGTCGCGCTGAGCGCGACGAACGAGGCAGATTTCGGGCTGGCGGGAGTCGCTCGTGGGTCAACCGGCGGCGGAGACTCCGGCGCCGCCGTCGATGACGTAGGTCTCGCCGGTGATCCAGCTCGCGAGATCGCTGGCGAGGAATGTCGCGAGATTGGCGATGTCCTGCGGGTCACCGAGGCGCTTGAGCGGCATCCGAGCGGCGAGCTGATCGCCGAAGTTGTCGACGAGGACCTGGGCGAAATCGGTGACGACGAGACCGGGAGCGATGCCGACGACCCGCGTCGGACCGAGTTCGGACGCCAGTTGGCGGGTCATGTGGATCAGCGCCGCCTTGGTCAGGTTGTAGATCCCGAGGCCGCCACCGTCGGTGCGCAGCCCGCCGACGGATGCGATGTTGATGATCGTGCCGGGCCGCTCTTTGAACGACTGCTCCCAGGCGGCCTTGCACCACAGGAGCGGGGCTTCGAGGTTGACCTGGAACGTCTTGTCGTAGCGGCCCTTGTCGACGTCGAGGGTGCGGCCGTAGTACGGATTGGTCGCGGCGTTGTTGACGAGGATGTCGAGCCCGCCGAAACGTTCGATCGTGGCGCTCACGGCACGTTCACCGGCGTCGGCGTCGCCGGCATTGGCGGCGAAGATCTCGACGTCGCCGACCATCTCGGATCGAGCGGCCTCGAGCTGATCCGGTTTGCGGCTGTTGATCATCACCTTCGCGCCGGAAGCCGCGAGTGAGGCCGCAATCGCCTTGCCGATGCCCTTCGAGGCGCCGGTGACCAGCGCAACCTTGCCGTCGAGTGAAATGTCCATGGTCGCCGAAGCTAGGCGGCACCTCGATCGAGCGACGAACCGGTGTGCGGGCGCCGATCAGGCGCGATCGAGGAAGTCTCGATGCAGCTCGGCCGCCCAGTACCGCACCGGCGAGGTCCCATCGACATCGATCAGTTCGGCCTTGACGGCGTCGTAGTCGTAGCAGTTGAGCTCGAACAGGTGGCCGAAGGGGTCGGCGATGTCGAATGCCCAGCACAGGTCGAAGTCGCGCACGTCGCCGGGTTGCAGCGGCGAGCCGTCGGGACCGCACAGTTCGCCCGGCAACGACCGAGCGAAGGCGACGAAGCTCGGTGTGTCAACGCTGAACGCCACGTGCTGGGGGATGATCGGCTGACGTTCGCTCGCTTCGAACAAGGCCAGCGAGGTCGCACCCCCGTCAGCGGAGATCTGCAGCGGACCGCCATCGATCCCGTCGGCCCAGAAGCGGTACTCCTCGACGGCCAGGAACCCAAGATGGGTCGAGTACCACTTTGCTGCAGCGATGCGATCCGGTACCCGCAGGTGCACGTGATCGAGCCGACCCAGACGAAAGCCCATCGGTGTCCCCACGCCGGGAACCGTACCCGCAACGCTGGAACTCAGCGGTGCTCCGCCTGGTCGATCGTGACCAGGTGCCCGCACACCGTGATCACCACCGACACCGCGAATCCCACAGCCTGCAGCAACAGCGACACAGCAACGAACACGGAGAACCCGACGAACTGCAGCACGGACGTGAACGAGTTGAGCGCCGTGCTCGCCACCCCGGCGATCAATCCCGTGAGCAGGAGTCGCCCGAACACGAACCAGAACTGGCCGACAGTGAGCGACCAACTGCGGCGCAGGCCGAGCCGATGTCCTCCTGTGGCAGCGATCACCGATGCCAGCGACAGCCGACCCCACAGCCACACCATCAACACCAGCGCAAGCAACGCGACGAAGACCACGGTGAGCACGATCGCCGCACCCCCGGCGCCGACGACCGCAACCAGCACAACGGGAAGCCAGGTCACGGCGAACACCAACGTGAACAGCGCGAGCACCACGATTCCCGATCCGAGCACTGCTGGGGTGCGGCGGACGGCGGCGCCCGCGATGTCGACCACCCCGTCGAGCGGCGGGCGGACAGCTTCGAGAACGGAGGCATCGCCAGCGCCGGCGTCGGGACGCACGGCCAGGGCGACCACGGCAACCGACCAGGCCGCCAGGACCACCGCCACCAACGCGAGCAGGACCATCCACGGCAAAGCCGACCAGAACAGGTCCTGCATCAGATCCCATGCACGCTCGGCCTCCGCCGTCGTCAGCTCGGTGTTCGGGCCGAAGGCACCGTCGATGTCGAGCAGTCGACGGAGCTCGCGACCACGTCCGCTGTTGAACGTGGACACGATCAGCAACCAGCCGGCCCCGCCGACCAGCAGCCACACGACGCCGAGCAGCAGCCCGACCCGGCGCACGGCGATCTTGACGTCGGCGACACCGCGTTCGAACCACACCGAGAACGATCGTGCGTCGCGGGCCGGTGGCACCCACATCGGTGCGCGGTGGTCGGTCCATCTGGCCCCGTCCCAGTATCGCCACGTCCAGGCCTGATCGGGATCGTCGTACCACCCGGACGGCGGCATCGGGGGCGGGCCGGTCGGCCAGGGACCGTCAGTCATGGGTCTGGCGGAAGTCGGCCGGCGCTGCACCATGCCAGTGGAACCGTTCGAGCAGGTCGAGTTCGCATGCCCGCATGAGCGCCGTCTCGGCCGGTTCCGCATGGTCGTGCCCGAGCACGTGCAGGATCCCGTGCACGACGAGCAGTCCCAACTCGTCGTCGATCGTTCCGGCGTGATCGGCGGACTGCGCAGCGGCGACCGCGGGGCTGATCACGACGTCGCCGAGCAGCATCGGCACTCCTGGGATCGGTTCGTCGTCCATCGGGAACGACAACACATCGGTCGGACCCTCCTTTCCCATGTGCTCGACATTGAGCTCCGCGATGTCGTCTCGGTCGACGAACGTCAGCGTCAGCTCGCCGGTCATGCCCCTGTCGACGAGCACGTCGAGAGCCAGCCGGTGCCATCGGTCGGTGTCGACCACCACATCAGGCGAGTCGTCGCTGCGACGTTCATCGGCGACGACGACCGTCGGCACCGTCATCGCCCGGACTCCATCGATTCGGGTGTCACCCGTCGGCCGGACGGGCGTCCTGTTGCTCGTACGCAGCAACGATGTCAGCGACGATCCGGTGACGTACGACGTCGGCGCCCGACAGCCGCACGAAGGCAAGCCCGTCGATCCCGGTCAACGTCTTCTCCAGGCCCGCCAGCCCGCTCTTGCCCGTGGGCACGTCGACCTGGGTCGTGTCGCCCGTGACGACGACACGCGACCCGAAACCGATGCGGGTGAGGAACATCTTCATCTGCTCGGGCGTGGCGTTCTGCGCCTCGTCGAGGATGATGAAGCTGTTGTTCAACGTGCGTCCGCGCATGAAGGCGAGCGGGGCGACCTCGACCACCTGGCGTTCGAGCAGTCGCTGCACGGCGTCGGCATCGAGCATGTCGTACAACGCGTCGTAGAGCGGGCGCAGGTACGGGTCGATCTTCGCCATCAGGTCGCCCGGCAGGAACCCGAGTCGTTCACCGGCCTCGACAGCCGGACGGGTGAGGATGATCCGTTGGACCTCCTTGGCCTGCAGCGCCCGCACGGCCATCGCCACGGCCAACCAGGACTTGCCGGTGCCGGCGGGACCGAGCCCGAAGGTGATCACGTTCTCGGCGATCGTGTCGATGTAGCGCTTCTGGCCGGCAGTCTTCGGCTTGACCTGACGTCCCTTGGCGCCGCGCAGCACCTGGTGGCTGAGGATCTCGCTCGGGCGTTCGCTCGCACCGACCATCGTCATCACCCGGTCGAGCGTGACGTCATCGAGCGGCTGGCCCGCCTGGAGCAATGTCGACAGTTCCTCGAACAGGTTCGACACGACGATGACGTCGGCGGGCTCGTCGGCGGAGATCCGCACCTCGTTGCCGCGGACGCTGATCCGGGCCGTCGGGAACCGTTGCTCGATCTGACGGAGGTTCTGGTCGCGCGGGCCGACGAGGGCAGTCATCACATGGGTGCCGGGAACGACGACGGTCGTCGATGAGGTGCTCGTTGCCATACGGTGTGTGGGTCCTGGCCGCGAGACTACCGTTCGCAGCGTGTCGGATGGCACGGGTTGGCCAGAACGTGGTGCCCTGACGCCGCGGAACGTGCGAACTACCGTCGTGTCGTTCCATGATGCTCCCCCGACTCCACCTCCTGCGCACGCCGAGCATTTCCCTGGTCGCATTCGTGCTGCTCGTGTTCGCGACGATCGGGTCACCGGCCACGACTCGCGCCCAGTCGGCGGAGTTCCGCGAGCTGGCGGACGCTGCAGGTATCTCCTTCGGCGCGGCGGTCGACACCGACGCACTCGCCGACGACGGTTATCGCCAGTTGCTCGTGGATCACGTGAGCCTCGTGTCGACACGCGGCGACTTGTCGATGGCCGTCGTGCAACCCGAACAGGGGGTCTTCGACTTCAGCCGCGCCGACGCCGTCGTCGATTTCGCCGTCGAGAACGACATGGTCGCGCGAGGCCACGAGTTGATCAGCGGCGTCGTACCCGGATGGGTGACTGCCGGAAGTTGGACCGCCGAGGGCCTGAGCCAGGTGCTGCGCGACCAGGTGACCGCAGTCGTCGAGCGCTATCGCGAACGCAACCCAGGCATCGTCATCCAGTGGGACGTGGTCGGCGACGCGTTCCTGGCCGACGGCACGCTTCGGCCGACCATCTGGCAGCAGGTCATCGGTGACGACTACATCCGAATTGCGTTCGAGGCCGCCCGTGACGCCGATCCCGACGCCCTGCTGTTCTACGACGACTTCTTCGACGACGTCGCAGTGACCCAGGATGCGGTGGCGACCGGCGCCGCCATCGTTCCGGGCGCCAACGCCGACCGCACCACCTGTGAGGCGGTGCCCAAGTGCGTCGGCGTCCGCGACCGGATCGCTGCCCTGGTCGCCGAGGGTGCGCCGATCGACGGGGTCGGCTTCCAATCCCATGTCTTCTCGCCGGATCCCGCCGATTCGACCCAGTTCACCAGTTGGGTGGGAGACCTGGGTTTGAGTTGGGCGGTGACGGAGTTCGACGTACCGCTGCCCGTCACCGAGATCACCAATCCGCAGAGCCTCGAGTTCCAGGCGCAGGTGTACGCCGACGCGCTCGCTGCGTGCGCCGACGCAACGAACTGCGACACCTTCGTGACGTGGGGGATCACCGATCGATTCTCATCGATCCCGGCGGAAACCGGCGGAGCCTTCGATGGTGCGCTCTGGTTCGATGCCAACGACGCGCCGAAGCCGGCCTTCGACGCAATGGCCCAGGTACTCATCGAGCGCGGACCGCCGGCTCCGACAGAGTCGAGCGTCGAGCAGACAATCGAGTCGAGCATCGAGACGACGGTGGCTCCAGAAGCGGCAGATGACGGTGAGAACGACAACGGCACCGTCATCGCTGTGCTCGTTGGTCTCGCAGCGCTCGCTGCAATCGCGGGCGTCATCGTGGTCGCCCGCCGCCGCCGCGCGTTGACCGACCCACCGATGAGCGAACCAACCGCATACGGCGGTTTCGCTCATCGCAACCGGCCTGAACGTCTCCGCGATGAGCGAAGCGACCGCATACGGTGGTTTCGCTCATCGCAAGAGGAGAAACTGACCCAGACGCGAAGAACCCCTGAGCAGGCAGTACACCTGCTCAGGGGTTGGAGGCGACGATGAGAATCGAACTCATGTACACGGCTTTGCAGGCCGTTGCCTAAACCACTCGGCCACGTCGCCAGTTGAGGGGCCGAGGATAGCGGCCCCTCGCGCTCACGGTGCAGTGACGTCGCGATCCGCGGCGTACCAGGCGGCCAGCCGGGCGAGCCCGTCGTCGATCGACACCGACGGCGTCCATCCCAGATCGTCACGGGCCGGTCGAGGATCGAACCAGTGGGCGGTGCCGAGTTGTTCGGCGAGGAACTGGGTGAGGGGCGGCTCGTCGTCGCGTCGCAGCAGTGGCCAGATCCGCTCGACCGCCGCGCCGACCGAACGGCCGACCCGCAACGACACCGACCTCGGCTCGAACGGCACACCGGCGGCACGGCAGATCCCCTCGACCAGCTCGCGAATCGTTCGCGGCTCACCGTTCGACACCACGTAGGCCCTCCCGGAACACGGCGCTCCCGGCACGACGGAATCGAGCGCTGCGAGGAGCGCATCGACCGCGTTGTCGACGTAGGTCGTGTCGACGAGCGCCCGACCCCCACCGACCAGTGCGAGACGACCAGCAGCCGCCCGTTCGACGATCCGCCCGACGAGCTGTGTGTCGCCAGGCCCCCACACCAGATGCGGCCGGATCGCCACTACGCCGAGTTCGTCACTCGCCGCCCGGATTGCCTCGATCTCGGCCATCGCCTTCGACTCGGGGTACCAGGCGTGGCGACGGCCGAGCACCGGATCGTCGGCACCGCCGCCGATGATCGGTTCGCCGCCGTGCGCAACGGATGGCGACGACACGTGCACGACCCGCCCGATGCCACCGCGTTGCGCAGCCGCAATCACGTTGCGGGTCCCGTCGACGTTGATCGACCGGTACTCCTCCCACTCCCCGACCACCCCGACCTTGGCGGCAAGATGCACGATCGCATCACAACCGTCCGCTGCCGCCCGCACCGCATCGGGATCGCGGATGTCACCGAGTTCCTGTCGCACGTCGAGCAGCGCGAGCGCGTCGGAGCGACTGCGCTGCTGAACGGTCACGTCATCGCCACGGGCGACCAAGGCGGCCGACACGCCGGCGCCGATCAGGCTCGATCCGCCCGTGACGAGCACTCTCATGACGACCGAGTCACGTCGTCACCGCTGTCGTGAGAGGCGTCGGGTACGGCGACCCGCCAGCACGTCGGCGGCCCACGACGCCACGAGGGCGCGGTCGATCTTCGCGTTGTGGCGGATGTCGACCGGAAGTTTCGGCACCGTCAGCACCGAGGCCACCGGCTCGGCAACGGCCGCTCGCACTGCGGCGGCCACCTCCCGCTCGGCGGATCCCTCCTGCGCCGACGGATCCTCGACCACGACCACCAACTGCTGGCTCCCGATCGGGCCGACTCCGACAGCGGCGACGCGCCCCACACCCAGCGACCGTTCGACCAGTCGTTCGACGGGCACCGAGGTGATCGGACCATCGGCGGCGTGGATCACGTGCACCGCTCGGCCCTCGACCCAGAGTCGACCGAGCGCGTCGAGGTGGCCGACGTCACCGGAGCGGTGCCAGTCGCCGACGGCGCCGGGCCGGGCTTCGCGCTGTGTGGCCCAGAGCCCGAGGTACCCCTCGGACACCCAGGGCGCCCGCACCAGGATCTCGCCGGTCGATCCGACGTCGAGTGCGGCGGGCAACTCCTCGACATCGAAGCCGAGTGCAACAATCCGGACCTCGGCGCCGACCACCGGCCGACCGACGCAGACCCCGCCACGAGGGTCGTCGGCTTCGGCGAGTTCGATCGCGTCGAGGTCGATGTCGGCGACCGGCAGCACCTCGGTCATGCCGTACGGCGTGTGCAGCGACGCGGCGGGAGCCAACCCAGCCACAGCACGCAACGTCTCGCTGGGAACCGGTGCGCCGGCGGAGAACACCACCCTGAGGTCCGCGAGCCCGGCGTGCGGAACCCCCGGTTGCGCCGTGGCCACGACGTTCGCAAGCGCCGCCGGCGACGCAAACGCGAGCGTGGCCCCGATTCGCCGACAGGCGGAGTCGAGAGCATCGGCCGTGAGTTCACCCGGCTTGGTGACGTCGACGTCCGGCAACGCCGTCGGGATGCCGAGCGCCGGCCCGTACAGCGCAAAGGGAGCGAAGGCGGCGACGAGACGATCGTCGGAGGTGATCTCGTACGTCGCGGCGAGCGCATCGCGTTGCGCGGCCAGCTGTCCGTGCGTGTAGCGCACCCCCTTGGCGGGACCAGTGGCGCCCGACGTGAAGAGCACCGCCGCTTGGTCGCCGGCGCTCGGAGGTGCGGCGAGCGGTCCGACCGGCGATGCCACCAGTTCGGCGACGTCGAGTCGAGTTGCTCGTGGAGCCCACCGCAGCGTCGCGGACGCAAGTCGAGCTTGCCGCGGGCCGATCACGAACTTCGGTCGGGTCGACCGCACGGCCCGACCGAGCCCTCCCAGTCCCAATCCACGGTCGGCGATCACGGTCACGCCGCCGGCGCGCCAGACCCCGTAGACCGCCGCGACCAGGTCGACACCGGGTGGCGTCAGCATCGCCACGTGATCGCCCGGCTCCAGGCCTCGACGATGCAGCTCGCTGGCGACCGCGTCGATGCGCCTGGCAAGTTCGGCGAAACTCACGGCGTCGTCGGTGGCGAGGTCGACGAAGGCCTCGGTGCCGTCGTGGCCACGCTCATCCAGGGCGCTCCACAGTGCCCGCTCCGCACCGTCCGGCTGCGGGGCTGTCGTGGCTGTCGAGGCAGCCGGGAGTCGACCGTCGAACAGTTCAGCCAGCCAGGTCTCGACCACGGCCGCGACGTCGGCTTCGGCCATCACCAGATGATTTGCGCCGGCGAAGCGGTGCGTCGTCGAATGCGGGAACCGGCCTGCAAGATCTGCCGCGAAGTCGTCGTTGAACACCGGGTCGCGGTCTCCCCACGCCAGCAGCACCGGCGCGCCGATCGACGTCAGCCGATCGGCAACCTCGGCGATCGCTGCCTCCGACGGATGCCCGGCTTGCAACGGGATGTCGCCGACGAAGTCGGCGATCGCCGCCCGAGCCGGTGCGCTCCGGTACGGGGCCCGGAATGCTTCGCGGTCGATCTTGGTGATACGCCGCCCCGACAGCCGCACCGTTCCCTCGACGAACGTCGGGGTACCGCGACACACCGCATCGAGCAGCCACGGCGACGCTGCGAGACGGATGATCCCCGGCGCCGACCGGCCCGCAGGAACGGCGATGCCGGTGTTGCACAGGATGAGCCCGGCGATCTGCTTGGGATCCTGGACCGCCCATCCCATGGCGATCGCCCCGCCCCAATCGTGTGCCGCGACCACGAGCGGCGAGCTCGGCGCGAGGTCGAGGGCCACGATCACGTCGTCGAGGTCGCGGACCCGGTCGACATATCGCCGCGAGGTCGTGCGTTCGCTGTAGCCCATGCCGAGCTGGTCGACGGCGATCACGCGGTAGCTCGGGTGTAGTCGACGCAGAAAGCTCGCCCAGGCGTAGCCCCACGTCGGGTTGCCGTGCACACACACGACCGTGGGCGCATCCGTACGCCCGTCCGGTGCCCCTGTGTCGAGCACGTGCCACCGATGGGTGCCGCCTTCGTGGCTCGCCACATCGATGAGGCGAGACCACGACGGATCGAGCCCCCATCGACGCCAGGTGTCGGCATCAGGGACGTCAGGAGTCGCGTCGGTCGCCGTTCTGTCGCCCGCCGGAGACGTCGACGCGGTCACCAGACGATTTCGGTGAAGCTCGTGTTGAGCCCCGACCCGATGCCCATGCACAGCACCCGGTCGCCGACCTCGATCCGGTCGGCCGACTTCGCCAAGGTCAGTGGAATCGCGGCAGGTCCGACGTTGCCGAACTTCGGGAACGTCAGGGGCGCCTTGTCGGGATCGATCCCGAGTCGCTCGGTGATCAACCGTGTGTGCACCTGGCTGACCTGATGCACGATGTACCAGTCCATGCCGACTTCCCAGTCGAACGCGGCGCCGGAGTGCTTCCACGCCGCTTCCGCGAGGTCGAGCCCGGCAACGAGGAGACCGTGGGTGTCGGTGGTCATCCGATCGAGATCGCCGACACAGAGTTCGTGGTGCTGCGTGCCCGAGCGGGCCACGCCGCCGACGAGCTTGTGGGCCTCGGGATGCTCGTCGAGCCGGCACAGCACGGCCGCCGCTGCTCCGGAACCGAGTGTGAGCGAGGCGAACTCGGCGAACACGTCTGCGGCCTCGGTAGTCGGCTGCTGCAGCCGGGCGATGGTGGTTTGCTGCGTGTAGCGGCTGCCTTCGCCATCGACGATGAGGGCGTAGTCGATCGACCCGGCGTCAATGGCAGCCGCCGCGATCTGCATGCCGTTGATGAATCCGAGACATGCGTTGCCGACGTCGAAGTTGAGACAGCTCGGAGCGAGTTGCAGCTGGTGATGGACCGCACAGGCAACCGAGGGCTCGAGGTGGTGCTTGCACACCGACGTCGAGATCAGCATGCCGACACGCTGCGGATCGATTCCGGACGCGTCGAGCGCTGCTCGACCGGCCATCGCGGCGGCCTGGTCGAACGTGACGCCTTCAGGCCACCAGCGCCGTTCCTCGATGCCGGCGAGATCCGACAGGGTTCCCGGCTTGAGGCCGGTGCGTTCGTAGGTTTCAGCGAGCTGCTCGTCGATCCACGCCGAGGTCACGACCTCGGGGGCATCGACCGCTTCGACCGCCAGGACTCCGACGTTGCGGTGAGTCAATACGGAGTTCTCGGTCATCGGCGGTCCTTTCCCATGGGTGCGCCGCAGCCTACGCCATGACACGGCTAGCCGTTCGGTCGATCGCCCGACGCGACGAACGGATACGGTCATCGGCGGTTGTAGGTCGACTCGACAGAGGGGGAACAGATGGAACTCGGACCGGGCAAGGTGGCAGTCGTCACCGGTGGGGGAAGCGGCATCGGACTGGCACTCGCACACGCGTTCGCCGCGGCAGGATGCTCGGTGGTGTTGGCCGACGTGCAGGCCGATGCCCTCGACCGCGCCGCGGCGGAGGTGGGCAGCCACGGCGGCGAGACACTCACAGTCGTCACCGACGTCAGCAAAGCCGACCAGGTCGAGGCCCTCGCTGCGGCGACGATGGAGCGCTTCGGCGCGGTCCATGTGGTGTGCAACAACGCCGGGGTCGGAGGGGCCGGCGATCCGTGGGTCGGCCCGATCGAGACCTGGGAATGGGTGATGGGCGTCAACTTCTGGGGCGTCGTGCACGGGATCCGAGCCTTTCTCCCGCACCTCGTGATGTCGGGTGGTGGCCACATCGTCAACACTGCGTCGATGGCAGGGCTCTACCCGCTGACCGCTGCGCCGTACGACGCCAGCAAGCATGCCGTGGTCGCCCTGACGGAAGATCTGTACTCCACGATGCGCGACGCTCAGATCCCGATCGGGGTGAGTTGCCTGTGCCCGGGTTGGGTCAAGACCGGGATCATGGAATCCGAACGCAACTGGCCCGACGAACTCGGCGATGCTCCTGAACGCGACGTGGCCGGCGAGGTCGGTCTCGACTTCTTCAAACGCGCCGTCGCAGAGGGAATGCAGCCCGGAGCCGTCGCGGACCTCGTCGTCGCCGCAGTGCGCTCCGACCGCTTCTGGGTCTTTCCGCATCCCGACTGGCTCGAGATCGCCATGGAGCGCTTCCACAGCGTCGGCGAACAGATCAACCCGGTGCGGCCGGAGGAGTTCCCGGGCCTGCCGCCGCGCTCACAGATGATGGCCGACGTGATGGCAGCGATGATGGCCGACCAAGCCGACTCCGCCTGAGGCGAGAACCCAGGTTTGCGTTGCGATCCGGGTGGACCGGGTCACCCGAATCCGCACACAAACGTGTTGAGCCCGGTCTGATCAGCTGAGGCGGTACACGCGGGCGGCGGTGCCGCGGAGCATGGCGTCGCGTTCGGCGGCGCTGAAGTCGGCGACGAGCTTCTTGGCCGCATTCCAGAACGTCCGATACGACAACGAGAAGCGGTCGACGGGGAAGTTCGATTCGAACATGCATCGTTCGGGTCCGAACTGTTCGATCGTGTGGAGGTAGTAGCGGCCTTGCGCTTCGATGAACTCGTCGGATGTCGGCGGGCGCTCGGCCGTGTGCCAGCCGAAGCCGTTGTCGGGCATCGCGAGCCCACCGACCTTGGCGACGACGTTCTCGCAGCGAGCGATGGCCGCGATGTCCGCCTTCCACTGCTCGAAGATCTGCTCGCGTTGCGATTCGTACGGCCCGACACCGAGCGGCGTGCCGAAGTGGTCGAGCACCATCGTGGTCGACGGCACGTTGCGGGCAAGATCGAGGAAGTCACGGTTCTGGTAGTGGTAGTGCCACGTGTCGTAAGTGAGGCCACGCTCCCCCAACCGCTCGACACCCACACGGAAATTCGGATCGGCGTAGAGCCCGACGGGTGCCCCGCCGGGAATGGTCAAGACCTCGGGGTGCAGCGCATGCGACCCAGCATGACGGATACCGCGGAAGCGGCCGGTGCCCGCTGCGTCGTGGGCGTCGAGCACCGCATCGAGGTTCGAAGCATCACGGAGGTCGGCGTGGGCGACGATGCCACCCATCACCTGACGGTCCGAGCGCTCCGCCTCGCCGGTGACGAATGTCGTTTCGCCGACCGGCGCGAACGCGTCATCGCCGTTGCGGGCGTACGCGGCCCCACACTCGACGAACACCGTGTCGACGATGTTGTGCCCGCTGCTCAAATCGGCTTCGAGGTCCGCCAACCCGTAGGGCATCGATCCTCCGGCCGGCCAGAGGTGATGGTGCGGGTCGATGATCGGCGCATCGGGATCGACGACGTCCTCGACCACCGAGTCGAGCCACGCTTGCGATGACGGTTCAGGACGAGGTGCAGCCATCGACCGATCGTACGGAACAGGGCGATCCCGTCGTCAGGCGGAGCCGCGACCCGCCCAACCCGCCCCCCGATGAGCGAACCGACCGGACACGGCGGTCTCGCTCATCGCAACCCGCTCAACCCGCCCACCGATGAGCGAACCGACCGGATACGGCGGTTTCGCTCATCGCAGACGCGAAGAAACCCCCGCCGAAGCAGGGGTTCCTGGAGCGGACGACCGGGATCGAACCGGCGACCTCAACCTTGGCAAGGTTGCGCTCTACCAACTGAGCCACGTCCGCGAGACCGCTGTGAGCGGTGTATGCGAAGCAGCATGATAGCGGCCCCGAGGCGAGAACGAACAACCTCGGCGATCCATGTGGCATCATGCGGATTCCTCAACAGATGGAGCCGACATGGCCGAGAATCCCGCAGCGATGTCAACGAACGATCCCGCCGACCGGCGCCGAGCCGACGCGGCGAGCGTCAGGAAGGAACTGATCTTCCATCGGCTCCTGCTGCCGACGGCCAAACGCAACGCGGATCGCCCGTGCACCACCGACGCGTCGACCGGAGTGACCCACACCTACCGCGAGCACTTCGACGAGGTGGCCCGGGCGATCGGCGGGTTGCAGCGGCTCGGCATCGGCCGCGGCGATCGGTTCGCGGTGATGATGGCGAACTCCCCCGAGTATCTCGTGCTCTTCCACGCGGCCCTGCTCGGCGGCGGCGTGGTGAACCCGCTCAACCTCCGTTTCGCTCCGAAGGAACTCGCCTACGTCCTCCAGGACTCGGGCAGCACCGTCTGTTTCGTCGATGAGCACTTCGCACCGATCATCGACCAGGTCAAGGCCGAGGCCGGACTCGAGCACGTGATCCTCGTCGGCAACGGTGACGCGCCACACACGATGCGCTACGCCGACATGCTCGCCGCGGCGTCGCCCGTGATCCCCGATGAGGGCGACGAGTCCGATCCCGTGGTGCTGATGTACACCGGTGGCACGACCGGTCTGCCCAAGGGCGTGCTGTCCGACCAGCGCGGCCAGATCATGAACGCGTACCACTGCATGATGGCGCTGCCGTACCGCTCGGACTCGTCGTTCCTGCTCCAGACTCCGATGTTCCACGCCGCCTCGACGCTCACGATGACGTCGTTGCCGGCCGTCGGCGGACACATCGTGACCGTGCCGATGTTCGAGCCGGTCGGCGTGATGCGCGCAATCCGCGAGCACCAGCCGACCTTCACCGTCATGGTGCCGACCATGATCGGGATGACCTTGTCGCACCCCGACTTCACCACCGACGCGCTCGCGCCGCTGACCGACATCGGGTACGGGGCCTCGCCGATGCCGCAGGTCCTGCTCGAGAAGCTTGCTCAGCTCTACCCCGAGCTGAGTCTCTGGCAGGTGTACGGGATGACCGAGGCGTCTCCGGTGCTGACCGTGCTGCGACCCGAGGACCACCGCTCGGGCGGGAAGCTGCTCCGATCGGCCGGATCACCGATCACCGGGGTGGACTTGTCGATCCGCGACGTCGACGGCACCGAGCTCCCCAGCGGTGTGCCCGGTGAGGTCTGCGCACGCGGCGGCAACTTCATGATCGGATACTGGAACAAGCCGGAGGCGACGGCGGAGGCCTTCGCCGATGGCTGGTATCACTCGGGCGATGCCGGGTACCTCGACGACGAGGGGTACCTCTACCTCGTCGACCGAGTGAAGGACATGATCGTCACGGGCGGCGAGAACGTGTATTCCGCCGAGGTCGAGAACGCGATCGCCAGCCACCCCGCAGTCCTGCAGGTGGCCGTGATCGGTGTACCGAGCGACGAGTGGGGCGAAGCCGTGCATGCGATCGTGGTGCTGCGCGAGGGCGCAAACGCCTCCGACGTCGAGATCATCGACCACGCTCGCGAATACATTGCCGGCTACAAGGTGCCGAAGTCCGTCACGTTCCGCACCGAACCGCTGCCGCTCTCCGGCGCGATGAAGGTCCTCAAGCGAGAACTCCGCGCGCCGTACTGGGAGGGCCACGAGCGCAACGTCGGCTGAGCGTCGTCAGCCGATCGAATCCGACACCGCATCGTCGGACTCGTCCGACTCGTCATGTGGCCGGTCGTCGGACTCGTCATGTGGTCGGTCGTCGGACTCGTCGGACTCGTCGGACTCGCCGGACTCGCCGGACTCGTCGGGCTGGTCATGCGGCCGGTCCTCGGACTCGCCGGACTCGTCGGGTTCGTCATGTGGCCGGTCCTCGGACTCGTCGGCGTCCGAGTCGGCGTCGGTCTCGAGGCCGACATCGATCTCAGCTCCGGTGGGCGTCGGATCTCGTTGTTCGGCGCCGACGCCGGGTCCCAGGTCGCTGAACGAGGTCACCGGGTGGTCCGCCTGTTCGAAGTCGCGATCGATCGACGGGGGTCTCGTTGCGGGCGTCAGTGGATGTGCTCCCTCAGGACGGAGCTCGTCGAGCATCCGTCGCTGCGTCGATGTGTCCTTCTTCTTCCAGTCGCCGTCACCCATACGTTCGAGCGGAGCGAGCACCTCGAGATCGGGCTTGGTCTGACGGAGGATCCAGACACCGAGGAGGATCAGCACCACACCGATGGCCACGAGTCCGATCACCATCGCATACACGAGGCGCGTCGAGCTGGGGTCGCCGACGCCGACCAGCGCGACGGCCGGCAGCGGTGCGAGAGCGAGACGTGAAGCGACGATGGGCACGGGCCCACGATTGTGCCAGCTCAGGCCGCCTTCACCACGGATCACCGCTGGTGTCGCGGACACCAGATCGTGGTACGTCCACCGAGAGAGACCCGTGCGAGCGGCGTTCCGTCGCGCTCGCACGGCGGACACGTTGAGCGAATCGATGGACTCAACACGCCCGTCGTGCTGCCACCCCGGGCCAGCATGATGGGCAATCGACGGCGGATCATCGTCGCGAGTCGTGTGACTTCGTCGGGGGTCAATGTGTCGGCGGTTCGTCTCGGGTCGAGGTCGGCCCACCACAGCACTTCGTCGGCGCAGAGATTCCCGAGGCCGGCCACGACCTCTTGATCGAGCAGCACCGACTTCAACACGCCACGCCGACCGGCGAGCGCACTGCCGAGGCGCTGCGGCGTCACCTCGGAGAAGTCGATGCCGAGGTGATCGAGGGCAGGATCGAGCGACACGTGTCCCAGGCGGCGAGGGTCGTTGAATCGCAGTGCCGGCGGGCCTGCGCGACCGTTCGGGGTGGCGAACAGCACCAGGCGGTCCCATGCCGGGTCATCACGACCCGACGCGTAGGCCAGCTTCTCGATCGCCGCACCGCCGTCGACGACGAGGCGGCCGGTCATCCCGAAGTGCAGCCCGATGGTTGCGCCATCGGTGTCGAGAAGCACCACCTTGCCCCGTCGGCGAGTTCCGGTGAACATGGCACCGGCCACCACGTCCGCGAATCCTTCAGCGACCACACGCACATCGACGTCGACCTCGAGAATCGTCCGACCCACGAGCGGTTCGCAGGCGCGACGCCAGATCTCGGCTTCCAGGCCCTCCGGCACGGTCAGGCCGTCGACGACAGCGACTTCGACGCCGTGCCGAGGAATCGCTCCAGCGGCTCGGCCAGTTGGTCGCTGTTGATCAGGAACGCGTCGTGCCCATGAGGCGAGTCGATCTCCACGTACTCGCACGGCACACCGTTGCCCGCAACGGCGTCGTGGATCTGGCGTTGTTGGTACGCGGGATAGAGCATGTCGCTCCAGATCCCGACCGTCATCGTCGGCGCCGCCACCCGCAGCATCGCCCGTTCGAGCGATCCGCGACCCCGTGCAACGTCGTGCAGGTCCATCGCCTTGCCGATCGCCAGGTAGCTGTTGGTGTCGAAACGGCGCGCCAGTTTCACCCCGTGGTATTCCAGGTACCGCTCGACCTCGAAGCGTTGCCACATCCCGAGGGTGTCGCCAACGGCGGCCTTGTCGGCGAGTTCGCGCCCGAATCGATCGGTGAACACGTTGTCGCTCCGGAAGGTGACCTGCGCGACCATCCGGGCGATCTCGAGACCTTCGGCGGGCCCGTCGCCCGGCTCGGCGTCGTAGTAGTCGCCGCCTCGCCACTTCGGATCGAGGCGGATCGCCCGTCGGCCGATCGCACCCCACGCGATCTGCTGCGCGGTCGCCTGCATGCACGTGGCGACCGCAACCAGTGATCCGACGCGACGCGGGTACATCACGGCCCACTCCAACGCCTGCATGCCGCCCATCGAGCCACCGATCACCGACAGCCACTTCACCACACCGAGGTGCTGGCCGAGCTGCGCTTGAGCGCGAACCATGTCGCGGATCGTGACCACAGGGAAGCGCGAACCGTAGGGCTTGCCGTCGAGTGGGTGCGGCGACGCCGGCCCGGTCGATCCCTGGCAACCTCCGAGCACGTTGGCACACACGACGAAGTACTTGTCGGTGTCGATCGGCTTGCCCGGCCCGACCGAGTCGTCCCACCACCCAGGCGTCGGGTGCCCTCGTCCGGACGGGCCTGCAGCGTGGCTGTCACCCGTCCAGGCATGGCACAGCAGGATGGCGTTCGAGCCGTCGGCGTCGAGTCGCCCCCAGGTCTCGTAGGCGACCACCACGTCCGACAGCGCCACACCGCAATCGAGCGCAAACCGTCGGTCCTGGGCGAAGGTGAAGAACTGTCGATGTCCGGGTTCGTCGCCGACCGACCAGGCGCCGGTCACCGGGAGGGGCGGAGGTGTCGTCATCGGATCGAGCGGGCCGACGCGATCACGCCGTTCCCGTGCGGCGCATGGTAGCAACGCCATCCGATGCCCGGCTGGAAGGTATCCCACGCCCAACCACGGCCACCCGCTGCGATGAGCGAACCGACCGGATACGGCGGTTTCGCTCATCGAGGGGCCCCGACAACCCGCTGCGATGAGCGAACCGACCGGATACGGCGGTTTGGCTCATCGCGGGCTGACTGTGTGGGGTCAGGCGATCGAGCCGATGACGGGTTGGGCGAGCGTCATGCGCTGCTCGTAGCCGGTCTCGTAGGGCATGAAGCCATTGCGGTCGGGGTACATCAGTTGCACCACGTCGAACGGCTGGCCGGCGTACCAGTTGGTCGCGGTCGTGAAGTACGGCCCCCACGGGCCGAGATCGACCGGCGCGAACAGGCACCGAAGTTCGTTGTCGAGCAAGCCGACCACCTCGACGCCAATCGGGATCTCGGTGCCGCCACGGCAGGCGTCCGCGACCAACGTGAGCAGCCCCTTCGATGCCGCCGGCGTGAGGCCGAACACGACCACCTCCGGGAAGCCGACGTCGGCCGTCAGGCCGATGGTGTACGCGTAACTGGGCGTCGGCGGCGTGCTGTCGCCGTCGGGCTGGACCGCTTCGAGCGCCCACCCGTTCGTCTCGATCATGAAGTCGATCTTGTCCCGATCGCTCATCGCGTCGAATCGTTCGGCCAGATGGTCGTCGGGATGATCCTTCATGGGCATCGAAGGTAGCGGCCGGTCAGCGGAGGTTCTCGATCTCGAACGATGCGATGTCGTCGGCGGGATCGAAGCCGAGGACGCGACCGTAGAAGTACAGATCGGACTCGAACCATCGCACGATCGATTCGGCGCTGCGGAAGCCGTGGCCTTCACCGTCGAAGGTCTGGTAGGCGACCGGCAGTCCGTTGGAGCGCAACGCCTCGACGATCCGTTCGGAGTGCGCCGGCGGGACCACCGTGTCGTCGCTGCCCTGCAGGACGAGCAGCGGCGCTGACAGCCGCTCCGGGAAGTTGATCGGCGAGCGACGGGCGTATTCGTCGGCCGCTTCGGGCCACGGCCCGATGAGGCCGAACGTGTACTGCGACTCGAACTTGTGGTCGTCGGTGATCAGTGCCGACATGTCGGTCACGCCGAACAGGTTGGTGCCGGCGGCGAACACGCGATGGTTGGCGATCGCCAGAAGCACCAACGTGCCGCCCGAGCTCCCACCTTCGATCACGAGGCGCTCGCTGTCGACGTCGCCGCGATCGGCGAGGAACCGTGCTGCGGCAACGGCATCGTCGACGTCGAGCACGCACCAGTTCCCGAGCAGCTTGCGGCGATAGGTGCGCCCGTACCGGGTGCTCCCCCGGTAGTCGACGTCGACGACCGCGACACCTCGGCTCGTCCAGAAACGATGACCGCGACCAGGCACGAGGCGCCGCTGCGCGGATCCGGTCGGTCCGCCATGGACGAAGACCATCAATGGTGGACGCTCGCCGCTCGGCAGCTCGACGTCGGGATGCGCCGGCGCGTAGTACACGCCATGGGCAACGTCGTCGCCGCTGGTCGGGAACGTGATCAGCTCGGGCTCCGGGAGAAACCCGTGATCGAAGCCGAGATCGTGGCCTGGCCGCAGGATCTCGATCCGGTCGCCCTGGATCCGCACCACTTCGTTGCTGATCGTGTACGAGCTCCCGACGAACGTGAATGTGTCGCCCGCTCGCCGCAACGAGCCGACCGTCGTGAATGGTGGATCGATGTCTCGGCGCACCTCGATGCTGAGCCGGTCGCCGCTCGGATCGCCGAGCACATGGGCGCCCTCGGCATGGCGAGCACCACCGAACACCCAGTGCGGCTCGACGATCTCGAACGGTCCGACGGCCTCCGGCGTCAGATCTCCGGTCGCGAGATCGACCCGGTACAGGTTCCACCACTCGTCGCGGTCGGTGACGACGACGAGGGTTCCGTCCCGCCACCAGAGCGGCTCCTGGAGTGCCTCGTCACCGTTGCCGACGAGCTTGCGAGCGTTGCGCACCGAGGCACCGTCGAGATCAGCGATCCACAGCTCGGTCGAGTCCCACGGCATGTTCGGGTGCATCCACTGGATCCACACGACCGAGCGACCGTCGGGCGACAGCCGCGGCGCGGCGTAGAAGTCGGCACCGGACGCGATCACTTCGGTGCGCATCGACCCGTCGGTGGCCACCGCGACGATCTCGTTGACCGGCTCGCCGTCCCCGTGACGCTCGTGGACGCACACATACCATTCACCGTCGGGGGTCGGTCGCCCGTCGGCGTATCGCAGTCCTCGCGGCACCGCCGGTTCTGCGGTCAGCAGCACCGGCTCACTTCCCGGCTCGATCCGGCGCAGGCGCTGGTCGCCGAACTCGCTGTAGTAGGCAACGCCGTCGGCGGCCCACCATGCTCCGCCGCCGTACTCGTGCACGCTCGTGCGAACGTTGACCTCGGGTGGCGTCACATCCTGCGCCGATCCGTCGCGCCAGCGCACGAGCGTGGTTCGTCCGCCGTTGTCCGGGCGTGACTCGGCCCACCAGACGTCATCGCCGTCGGGGACCACCTCGCTGATTCCAACCGATCCCGCCACCAACGACCGGGCGGTGATCGGTGACGGCCAGGTTCCAGCGGGGAGCGTTGCCATCCGCGCAGGCTAGATCAGGCTGAAGGAATCCAGATCGAGGGCTTGGCGGAGGTGACGTTGGGCCATGGCACCGAACATTGCTTCGCTGCGGTCGTTGAGCGTGACGATCTGTGACGCCATCGCCGCCACGGCCAACCCGGCGAACGCGTCCCGCCGGTACTGCTCCCACGCCCACCCTTCGTCGAGAGTGATCCCGTAGGCCCCGAGCGCTTCCAGATACACCGCGACGAGATCGCGTTCGTGCGCCCGGCGATCGTCGGGCAGCAGCCCAGCGCCGATGAAGTACGACAGATCCGTGATCGGGCTGCCATGAGCAGGGGTCTGCCAGTCGACGACCGTGACCGGCGGTCCGCCCTGCGGTGTGGCGAACAGCATGTTGTCGAGCCGGTAGTCGCCGTGCGTGATCGTCTTCGGCCCGCTCCGTCCGCCTCGCCACGTCGAGATGGCACCGCCGAACCGCTCGGCCAGCTCGAACTCGTCAGCACTCAGGTGCGAGCGGTACGTCCCCGCGAAGCCCGGGAAGAACATCTGCCACATCATCGCCAGCCCGGCTCCCGCCTCGTCACCGGCGTCGCCCTTGTCGTGCTCGATCCAGTCGATGTCGTACAGCGACGGATCGTCCCATCGAGGACCGTGCAACTTGGCCAGCTCGCGGACGGCATCGCGGGCCTGGTCGAGGGTGCAACCCGTCAGTTGGTCGCCCTGCGTCGCCGGCGCCATGTCTTCGAGCACCAGCACGAACGCATTCGTCGCTGGGGTCCAGTCGCCGTGGAGGCAGGCCGGCACGCGCATGTCGACGGTGGATGCGAGCTCGGTGTAGAAGCGGGTTTCGCGCTCGTAGTGCCGCAGCATCGCCGCCGTCGTGAGGCTCGTTTCGTCGGTGGCAGGCAGCTTCACCACGACCGACCGCGGCAGCGACGCCTCGGATTCGGGCATGGCGACGCGCACGTTCACGCCGATGTGCCCGTCGCCGATGCGCTGCTGGCTGATCGGGCCGACGTCACCGCCGAGCGTCGACGAGAGCCATTCGGACGTGACGTCTTCTGCGAGCATGGCGCGGCACGGTAGTGCTCGGCGACCGCTACCGTCGTGCCCGAGATGTACGGGTTCCTCCTGCGTCCGAAGTGGATCGCGTTCCACGTGCTCGTGTTCGGATCGATCGCGCTGATGATCTGGCTCGCCCTGTGGCAGCTCGATCGCCTCGACCAGCGCCGGGCATTCAACGATCTCGTCACGGAACAGATCGCCGAGCCGCCGGCACCGTTCGACGAGGTGCTAGCTGACGCCGGCAACGATCCCGAGTCGATCGAGTGGCGCCAGGTGATCGTGTCGGGCACCTACCTCGCCGACCAGGTGATCTGGTTCAACCGCTCGCAGGACGGCGTCGCCGGCGACAACGTGCTCAGCGCCCTGACCGAGGCCGACGGCACGACGGTGATCGTCAACCGGGGCTTCATCCCGCTCGGTTCCGACACTCCCCCAGCCCCGACGGTCGAGACAGAGGTCCTGGCCCGAGTGCGCGTTCCGCAATCGCGTCAACTCGGAGAGTTGACCGACGCCAACGACGGCGCCGAGCCGGTCGTCGAGGTGCGCCGCATCGACCTCGATCAACTGGCCGCCCAACTTCCCGGCGAGATGGCGCCGGTCTACCTCGATCTGGTCGATGCGATCCCGGCGCCCGGCCCAAACGATCCGGTGCCTGTTCCTGCTCCCACACTCGACGAAGGCCCGCACCTGTCGTATGCGGCACAGTGGTTCATCTTCGCAACCTGCGTGCTGATCGGCTGGGTGCTCGCCGTTCGCCGTTCGATCCGTTCACGACGCCGTGACGCACTCATGGGCGCAGCAGACGAGCCAACGACGCCGGATTCCGACCCGCCAGTCGACGCCGGAGCTGCCACCTCGACGATCGGAACAGACGAGCCATCACGGCGCTGACCTCTCCGGGTGGGGTGTCCACCCGGAGATAGGCCGTCCAGTCATCGACCGGCAGGTCGAAGAAGGCGTCGAAGAAGTCACGCACCTCGTCGTCATCGAGATCGAGAAGCACCTCGAGGCCGTAGTCGTGCAAGACGCGAGTGCGGCGCATCGAACTCGGCCACACGGCCTCGGCGATCGGAGCCGGATCGGCGACCCCCGACGATGCCTCCAACGCTCGACCGATCGCCGCTGCGACACGCGGTGCGGCGCGTATCGACGCCGCAACGGAGAATCCGGTCGCCGCATGCACGTAGCCGGCCGCGGCACCGAAGGCGATGATCGGCTGACCAGGGCTGGGCCGCGACCCGCCGAGCGGGATCCGCACGTACTCGGTGCGCACGGCGTCGGCGAGCACGCTGTCGGGGTGCCGACCGAGCCGCGCTGCCAGACGCGGCAGGAGGGCGATCGGTTCGATCGCCGGACGGGCGGCCAACACCGTCTCTTCGACGAGCCAACCGTCGGCCATGGGCAGCGAGTAGCAGAACGTGGTCACGCCGCTGGGTCCGACCGTCGACGGCGCGCCGTCCGGGCCGAGCACCCGACGGAAGTCCATGAACGTCGGTTGGCCGAGATCGCCGATCGGGGGCTCGGGCAACACGACGCCGAGTGCGGTCTGCCATGCGGGAGCCTGCTCGCCGCCACGGCGGGCGAAGCGGGCAGGCCACCCGGTGGCATCGATGACGACGCGGGCGGCTGGTGCGCTGCCGTCGTCGAGATCGAGGCGATGTCCGACGCTGCTGCCGACCGGCCCGACGGTCACGTCGATCACTCGGGCAATGCGGTGCGTGACGCCGGCGCGCAGCTCGGATCGCAGGCGAGCGTTGTCGAGCGTGGAATAGGTCCGAGTGAGCCGATGGGACTTTGCCCCGTACGCCCACACTTCCCCGCTTGCGGTCGCGACCACTGCGTCGAGGTCGAGCAGTTCTTCCCCGGCGGCGTCGACGAGGTCGTCGGTCCACGTGCTGTAGGTGGCGCTCCACTCAGCGTTGTCACCGATCAGCGCAACCTCGATCCCGTGCACATGACACGCACGCGCCAGCGCACTGCCTGCCGGGCCGTCGCCGATCACGACGACGTCGATGTGTTCTGCCGCAGGGTTCGTCGGCGTCGGCTCGGTCACGGACGTTCGAGCTCGGCCATGCGGCGGAACTGCTCGATGACGTCCGGGGTCGTGTGGGCCGAGTCGAGCGTTCGATACACGGTCTCGACGTTCACCGCGATCCGGCCGAACTCACCCCATTCGCCGAAGCGTTCGTCGAGGCCCAGCTCGCGGCCGATGTCACGTGCGGCGTCGAACGCATCCATGCCGGCCGAGTGGCGCGCCGTCGCTGCCTCGTCGACGAACGACAGGTAGTCACGCACCGCCACGATGCCGTCGGCGTCGGTCAGCGGGCCGTGGCCCGGCACGACGGTGTCGGCGTCGAGGCCGAGCATCAGGTCGCAGGCGGCGATCCAGTTCGACAGCGGTCCGGCCCACACGATCGGCGTGCCACCGATGAACAGGATGTCGCCGGTGTAGATCGTTCGGGCATCGGGCACGTGCACGATCGTGTCACCGGCGGTGTGAGCCGGACCGACCTCGTACAGCTCGATACGCCTGCCACCGACGTCGAGGTCGAGGCGGCCGTCGAACGTGCGGGTGGGTGGCGCCAGCTCGATGCCGTCGAAGTGGAACTCGCCGAAGAACGATCGGAAGAGCTCACCGATTTCGCCGGGTGCCTGGTTGAGCGCGGCGAGCATCGAGGGTGGGACGTCGGCCATCTCATGGGCGGTGGCGGCCGATGCCACGATGTCGACGTCGGGTCGCCGACGCGTGACCTCGGCGTTGCCGTAGCAGTGGTCACCGTTCGCGTGCGTGTTGACCACGGTGCCTACCGGCGCTGCGGCCGTGGCCGCAGCCATCGAGTCGAGCATCGACGCGGTCAGTTCGAGGTCGAACAGCGTGTCGACGAGCAGTGACTGCCCGTCGCCGACGATCAGGCCGGCGTTGCTCCATCCCCAACCGCCATCGGGTTGCAGGTACGCGAAGCACCCGTCGTCGAGCTCGTGGAGCCCGTGTGTGTAGCCGGACGATGTCGCCATCGGTGCATCTTGACACGGCCGGGTCTGTCCGACACGCCGCCCACGATGAGCCAAACCGCCGCATACGGTCACCTCGCTCACCGCAGTGCGGGTTCAGCCGGAGGGTTGTCGGAGCCAGCGCGCGCTGAGGCGTTCGGCGAGCATCGTGGTCGGTAGGTGCGTGTTGACGTCGGGGATCGACGGGAACACCGAGGCATCACACACGAAGATGCCGTCGTAGCCGACGAGACGACCGTCGTCGTCGACCACCGTGCCCATCGCACACGTGCTCGAGGCGTGCACGTAGTCACCCACCGCTCCGCGCACCCACTGTTCGATCGACGCGTCGTCACCCAACGCTGCGCCGGTCGTGCCGAGCGCATCGATGTACACCTCCTCGACGACCTCGCGAAACGGCGGTGTGGCGAGCAGGTCGAGCGCCACGCGCACCGCGGCGGCGAGTGATGTCACGTCCCGCTGGTCGTCGAGCAGCGCGAAGTCGACCTGCGGATCGATGGTGGGGTCGTCGGACGCCAGGCGAACCGTGCCGGCCCTGCCGTGCGGCCGCATCAGCGCTGCCATCAACAGGCCGAGTCCCGGCGCCGCGACGCCGAGGTGATTCATCGGGAGGAACTGCCACGGGTCGCGCTGGAGCAGCGTTCCGATCGCAAGTTGGCCCGGCGACGCAGCCGCCCCATCGCGCATCAGCAGCGTGAACGGCGCCGAAGGATGATCCTGCAGCCCCGTTCCGACGCCGGGCGTGTCGACCCGCGACCGCAACAGGATCGCCGGCGAGTGGATCGCTCCGGCCGCCAGCACCACATGGTCGGCAGGGATCGTGTCGCCGTCGGCCAGGCGCACCCCGATCGCACGACGGCCGTCGAACACCACTCGGTCGACCGGCGACTCGACACGCAGCGTGAGATTCTCGCGTCCGAGCACTGGCCACAGCGACGCTTCCGCCGACGTGACCCGGCGACCGTCACGACGTGTCAGCTCCGCTCGTTCGGCGTCGGGTGCCGACGCCAGCAGTGCCCTGTCGACGGCGCCGAGCTCCTCATACTCGGCCACCTCATGGGGCAGCTGGACTGCTGCCCATGCTTCGTCGGCATCGTTCCATCCCCACGACCGGTACAGCTCCGCATCGCCGCGCAGCGCGACCATGGCATTCACGGTCGACGAGCCGCCGACACCGCGCCCTCG
Organism: Ilumatobacteraceae bacterium; assembly: GCA_963828415.1. Lineage (GTDB taxonomy): Bacteria > Actinomycetota > Acidimicrobiia > Acidimicrobiales > Ilumatobacteraceae > Sva-07. The sequence continues at coordinate 233,680 of CAWHEI010000001.1, read as the reverse complement.
CTGGTACACGCTGGTCGTACCGCCGCTCGCCCGCGTCGCGAGCAACGACGGGTAGGTGCGGCCCGCAACGTCGAGCGCGGCGAGGAAATCGGGACCTCCGAGCGGGCCGAGGAGATCCTCGGCGCCGAGGTCTGGGCCTGCTTCGATCAGCGTGACCGGCCGGCCCGGATCGCTCGACAACCGGTTCGCCAGCACGCATCCCGCCGAGCCCGCCCCGACGACAACCCAGCTCCCGGCACTCAGACGGTCGGGTGACGTCATGGTCGGATCGTACGACAGATCGTTCAAGAATCAGTCTGTGGGCGCCGATACCGAAGTCGGCATGGATGACACGACCGACACCTTGACGAGGCCCGGGTTTCCTCCGCCACCGTCCGTCTCGATGGCACCGACCGTTGCTCCCGCGGCGTGGCCGGGTCAGATCAGCCAGGCCGCCCCGATGCTGCCCACGGTGACCCCTCAGGTCCCGCGTCCGGCAACCACGGACTCGAGCCCGTTCACGGCCGCGATGTTCGAGCCCCCGCGCCCACCGCGGGCAAGTCGACGAAACGGAAAGGCGGCTTCCGGCGATCGATGAGTTGGCTGTTCGTGCTCGCAGCCATCGGGGGGCTGACGTACGCGGGATTCACCTACGGACCCGACCTGGTCGAGAAGTACACCGGCGCCGACGAGAACAACGGACCGGCGGCGCCGCTGGTGTACCCCATGCCGACCGCTCCCCCGGTGGCCGTTCGCACTGCGACGTTCACCGTCGACGAACCCGACGCGTTGGGCGGCACACAGAATTACGAGGTGACCGCCGACTTCGAGTCCGGCGTCACCCACGTCGTCATTCCTCGCACGGACACGCCCGACATCGAGATCCTGACACTGTGGGATCAATCGTTCATTCGGAGGATCGACGAGCCGATGTGGTACACGTTGCCTCGCGGCGACTTCCCCGTCGACTTCTCGATGGGGCGCGGCCGATGGGTCCGCACCCTCGACGAACTCTTCCCGCCGGCAATCCGCCAGTTCACGACGATCGACGATGCAACCGAGTCGTCCGTGGGCACCGAACCGGCCCGTCGACTCGTGGTGTCGGCCGACTCCGCCCGGCTCCTGCAGGCCCAGACCGCCGCCACGACCCCGACCGCCGACGGTTCTCCCCCACCGGCGCCACCGCTTCCCCCGGGGATCACGGTGCAGCCCGGGCTCGACGGCGTCGAGGATCCGACGATTGAGATCTGGGTGGACGACACCGGCATCGTGCGCAAGTCGATCATGCCTCCGCAACTCGGTGGCGAGACGATCACCGTCACTTCGGTGTCGGCCGACCCGTTCCAGCCGATGTTCCCGACGCCCGACGCGGTCTCGCCGCTCACCGCCGAAGTTCTGTTCCGCCTCGGCCTCTGAGGCGCGGATCGACGAAACGATCGATCCGACGACCCCGAATTGCCGGACTGGCAGCGACTCAATGGCCGCTGAGCACGTTCTTGAGCACGGCGACCGTGACAGCAACGGCGAGCAGCGAAGCACCGTAGACGAGGGAACGGACCCGCCCCGCTCCGCTCGATCGAGCGACCTGAAAGCCGACGAGTGCGATGGACAACGCGAGGAGCTCACGCACAACATCGAGCTCCGCCGTCGACGGCCACAGGAGCACCGGGATGGTGGCGAGCACTGCGACTCCGATCGCGCCGACGAGCTGAGCGACGATCGCGTCGGCGTCGCTCCGGCGAATTCGCCCTTGCGCCACCACTCGGGCCGACACGCGAAACGCAAAGATGTGAGCGAGCGTCAGGCCGACCGTCGTTCCCCAGATGATCCCGAGAGCGCGCATGTGGCCATCAGACGCCTGCTCAGCGACCGCGGTCAACGCAGCAAGCAAGCACACAGCGACGTACATCGCCATGACCCACGCCTCCTTGCGCAGCTCCAGTCGATGATCGTCCACGCCAGGAGATTCGTCGACGGAGTTCACGCCACGAGCGTAGGCGGGTGTCCAACGGCATCGAAGAGACCACTCTGCGATGAACGAGCGCCGAGCTGGGCTGTCGCCGAGCAGCGACGTAACATTTTGTACAATCGCCGAGAGCACTGCCGACGCGATCCGTAGGGTCGGGCCAGTGGCCGACCGGCATCGCCTGACCATCCGTTCCATCGATCCCGACCCGCGCGGCGCTTCGATCCGCTCCGCGGCCGCCCATCTCGGACTCTCACTGCCGGACCCCGTTGAGGTGGCCGACGTGATCCATGTCTCGGGCGCTCTCGATGACGATCAACGAACACGACTCGCCGCAGCGATCGCCGACCCGCTCCTGCAGCACGCCAGCTGGGACCCCCCACAGGCGGATGGCATCGAGGTCACGTTCCTCCCCGGCGTCACCGACACTGCTGCCGACGCAGTGATGCACGCCGCGTTGCAGCTCGGCATCGAACTCACGACCGCGGCCACCGCCCGCCGGATCGAGTTCGGAGCCGCCGTCGATGCCGATCTCGCCGACGAGATCGTGCGTCGAGTCGTCGCGAACGCGGTCATCGAGCGTTGGGGACACGGGCTCGTCGAGCCGCCGCACCTCGACGACGCGCCGGGACACGCGGACGCCGAACTGATCACGATCCGCGGCCTCGACGACGACGGCCTCGTGGCGTTGAACGTCGAGCGTTCGCTGTACCTCGACCTCGAGGAACTCCGTGTGATCCGCGACGAGTACGAACGCCTTGGCCGCGACATCACCGACGTCGAGATCGAGACACTCGCCCAGACGTGGAGCGAGCACTGCGCCCACAAGACGTTCCGTGCGATCATCGACACCACCGGCGGGCCCGACGGACCGGCCGAGGTCGCCCCGCTGATGGCTCAACTCCGCGGGTGCACCGAATCGATCGATGCACCGTTCGTGCGGTCGGCGTTCGTCGGCAATGCCGGCGTCATCGAGTTCACCGAGGGCACCACGATCGCGCTCAAGGCCGAGACCCACAACCATCCGTCGGCCGTCGAACCGTTCGGCGGAGCGAACACCGGCGTCGGCGGCGTCATTCGCGACGTGCTGGGCATCGCGCATCGCCCGATCGCCGTCACCGACATCCTGTGCTTCGGACCCGCCGACCTGCCCGCTCGCCGACCTGCCCGACGGGGCGCTGCACCCGCGTCGGATCCGAGACGGCGTGATCGACGGCGTCGCGGACTACGGCAACAAGATCGGCCTGCCGACCGTCGCCGGTGCCGTGCTCTACGACCCCGCCTACACCACCAACCCGCTCGTGTTCGCGGGGTGCATCGGCACTGCGCCGAGCCGCCCGATCCACGACGGACCGTTCCCTGGCGACCGCGTCGTCGTGCTCGGCGGCGCAACCGGGCGTGATGGCATCCGCGGGGCCACGTTCTCGTCAGCCACGATGGACGCGACGACCGGTGAGGTCGCCGGCGCCAGCGTGCAGATCGGTGACCCGATCGTCGAGAAGCTGCTGATCGATGCGCTGATCGGCGCCGAGGATCTCTACTCGGCGATCACCGACTGCGGTGCCGGCGGGCTCTCGTCGGCGATCGGCGAGATGGCCGAAGGCGTCGGCGCCGACATCGACCTCGACGTCGTCCCGCGTAAGTACCCGGGTCTCGACCCGTGGGAGGTGTGGTTGTCGGAGGCTCAGGAACGCATGGTGATCGCGGTGCCGCCCGAGCACCTCGCGGCGGTGCAACAGCGGTGCGATCGCGTCGGCGTGTGCCTGGCCGATGTCGGAGTGTTCACGGGTGATGGGCAGCTGGTGGTGCGCCATCAGGGCCACGTCGTCGTCGAACTCGACACCGAGTTCCTCCACGACGGACGTCCACAGCGTCGCATGACGGCGGAACTCCCGACACCGAACCGACACGACCGCACCGGACGAACCGTGGCCGACCCCGCCGCCACGATCCTCGCACTGCTCGCCCATCCGAACATCGCTTCCAAGGCCGACACGATCCACCGGTACGACCACGAGATCCTCGGCGCAACGGTCGTTCGTCCGCTCGTGGGTGCCGCGGCCGACGGGCCCGCCGACGGGGTGGTCCTGGCCGATCCCGGCTCGCAGGAGGGCATCGCCATCGGGATCGGCGTGAACCCGTGGTACGGCCTCCACGATCCCGAGGCCATGGCGTTCGCGGTCATCGACGAGGCGATCCGCAACGTGGTCGCGGTCGGGGCCGACCCCGACCGCGTGGCGCTGCTCGACAACTTCTCGTGGGGCGACCCGAGACGTCCCTCCACACTGGGTGAGCTGGTCGCTGCCGTCGACGGCTGCTGTGCGGGCGCCCGCATGTACAACGCGCCGTTCGTGTCCGGCAAGGACTCGCTGAACAACGAGTACGTGGGCGCCGACGGCCAACGCCACGCCGTACCACCGACGCTCGTGATCACGGCCGTGGCCCACGTCCCCGACGCCGATCACTGCGTGACCCCCGACCTGGCCGAGCCCGGCAACGCGCTGATCTTGATCGGCCAGACCGAAGCCGAGTTCGCGGGATCGCACCTCGACCTCGTCCAGGCTGCGCCTCCCAGTGCCGGTGTCGCCCCCGCCCCCGACCCCGATGCTCCTGAGACCTATCGCCACCTCCACGCAGCGATGCGCGCCGGACTGGTCGTGGCATGTCACGACGTCAGCGAAGGCGGCCTCGCCGTAGCACTTGCGGAGATGTGCATCGCCGGTCGCCTGGGAGCGCACGTCGACACGCTCCCGCACGAGAACCCCGCGACGGCGCTGTTCAGCGAGTCGTCCGGACGCCTCGTCGTCGAGGTTCGCCCACGCAGCGTCGACGCGTTCATGAAGATCATGGGCAGAGCCGCTGGTCGAATCGGCGAGGTGACCGACGACTCGATGCTGTCGATCGTCGGCGTCGAGCCGATTCCCGTCGACCACTTGGCCGATGCGTTCAACCATGGTGGTACCCGATGAGCAAGGTTCGTGCCCTCGTGATCGCTGGGCCTGGCACCAATCGCGACCGCGACGTCGAGGACGCCCTCGAACGCGCTGGCGCCGACGCCCGAATCGTGCTCGCCACCGAACTCGTCGCCCAGCCCAGCCTCCTCGACGATGCCGGCCTCGCCGTGGTCGCCGGTGGGTTCAGCTACGCCGACTCGCTCGGCGCGGGACGGATGCTGGCGCTCGACCTCGCGCTCGGCGTCGGTGATGCGCTGCGCAGCTTCGTCGCCGACGGACGACCGTTGATCGGAATCTGCAACGGGTTCCAGGTCCTCACCGCAGCGGGCCTGCTCCCGGGAGCGCTGGGCCACAACGCACAGGGCCGATTCGACTGCCGCTGGGTCGTGCTCGACCCGGTGCCGACGAGTGTGTCGGTGTGGACGACGGGCATCGCCGATCCGATCCACTGTCCGATCGCTCATGGCGAAGGTCGATACGTGCACCCCGATCCCGACGCGCTCGCCGCCGCTGGCCAGGTCGCCCTGCGCTATCGCAGCACCAACCCGAATGGCTCGGTCGCCGACATCGCCGGGGTGTGCGACCCGTCGGGGGTCGTGCTCGGTCTGATGCCGCATCCCGAGAACCACATCGTGCGCCGCCAGCATCCTCGCCACACTCGAGGGGGCGGCGGCGACGCCCACCTGGGTCTGCGTCTGTTCGACAACGGCATCCGCCACGCGAAAGGTCTGTGATCCTGATGTCCGTCACGCTTCCGTCACCGCTGCCTGACCCACTGCTCGACATCGATCTCCCGCTCACCGATCCTCGCGTCGGCAAGGTCCGTGTGTCGTACGCGCTCCCCGACCGGCGGCGGCTGTTCGTCACCACGGACCGTCTGTCGGCGTTCGATCGGATCATCGCCGGCGTCCCGTACAAGGGCCAGGTGTTGAACCAACTCTCGTGGTGGTGGTTCGAGCACACTCGCGACGTTGTCGCCAACCATGCGCTGTCGACTCCCGATCCGAACGTTCTGATCGCCACCGAGGCGACGCCGCTGACGGTCGAAGTGATCGTCCGCGGCTACATCACCGGGGTCACCGACACCGCCTTGTGGACCAGGTACGCGGCCGGCGAACGAACGATCTACGGGCATCGATTCGCCGACGGGCTCCGCAAGAACACTCCCCTCGCCGAGCCGATCGTGACACCGACGACGAAGGGAGCCGACGGCGCACACGACGAGCCGCTGTCGTCGGCCGCCGTGGTCGCCGACGGCCACGTTCCCGCCAGCCTGTGGGGCCGTGTCGAAGCGGCGGCACTCGAGCTGTTCCGCCGCGGCAGCGAACGCGGGCTGCATGCCGGCCTCATCCTCGCCGACACGAAGTTCGAGTTCGGCGTCGATGGCGACGGCAACCTGCTGTTGATCGACGAAGCGCTCACGCCCGACTCGTCGCGCTGGTGGATCGAAGAGAGCTACGACGAACGCCTCGCCGCCGACGACGAGCCCGAAAGCCTCGACAAAGAAGTGGTCCGCAGAGCTCTCGCAGCAGCGGGCTACACGGGCGACGGGCCGATTCCCGAGCTGCCCGCCGATGTCTGGAGTGCCACCGCACGACGCTACATCGACGCGTTCGAACGCCTGACGGGCCTGAGCTTCGTGCCGGGCGCCTACCCTCTGGGACCACGGATCAACGCCGCACTGGCAGGACTGGACATCGACTGACATGGGCATTCCCATCGCACACACGCCGATCCCCGACCATTCGTCGCATCTCGACGGCGACGACACACCGAAGGACGAATGCGGTGTGCTCGGCGTGTCGACGCCCCATGGAGAAGGCGTGGCGCAGCTGGCGTTCTTCGGCCTGTTCGCCCTCCAGCACCGCGGTCAGGAGGCGGCTGGCATCGCAGTCAGCGACGGCAAGCGCGCAAGGGTCCACAAGGAAGCCGGCCTGGTCGCCAACGTGTTCACACCCGAAGCGCTGGCTCCCCTGACGGGCTATCACGCCATCGGCCACACTCGGTACTCCACGACCGGTTCGAACGCCGAGCGCAACATTCAGCCGTTCCTCGTCGAGACGATGCACGGCCCGCTCGCACTGGCCCACAACGGCAACCTCGTCAACGCGCCGGCATTGCGCGACGAGCTGTTGAACCGGGGATTCGGACTCACCGCCACCAGCGACTCCGAGGTGATGACGCTCATGCTGGCCGCGGCCGGCGGCCAGACCTGGAAGGAACGCATCGAGCGGACGTTGCCCGCGTGGAAGGGCGCCTTCTCGCTCGTGTTGCTCGCCGCCGACCATGTGATCGCCGTGCGCGACCCGTGGGGGTTCCGGCCGCTGTCGGTCGGGCGACTCCCGCACGGCGGACACGCCGTCGCATCCGAGACCTGCGCGCTGTCGACGCTCGGTTGTGTCGACATCGACGAGGTGAAGCCGGGTGAGATGGTCACGCTCCAGGGCGCCGAGTTGCATCGCTCGCAGGTCCTCGCACCGCAGCCCCGCAGCGCACGGTGCACGTTCGAGTTCGTGTACTTCTCCCGACCCGATTCGGTGTGGGACGGCCACAACGTGCACCACGTCCGCCAGCGGCTCGGCCTACGCCTGGCGCAGGAGGCGCCCGCCGACGCCGACGTCGTGATCCCCGTACCGGACTCGTCGATCCCCGCAGCGATCGGGTACTCGAACGAGAGCGGCATCCCGTTCAACGACGGGCTGATCAAGAACCGCTACATCGGGCGTACGTTCATCGAGCCGACCCAGGACATCCGTGAGCGAGGCGTCGCGCTGAAGTTCAACGCGCTGCGCGAGAACCTCGAGGGCAAGCGTGTCGTGATGATCGACGACTCGCTGGTGCGCGGGACCACTGCAGGTCCGCTCGTGAAACTGGTCCGAGACGCTGGGGCGACCGAGGTGCACGTGCGCATCACCTGCCCGCCGATCACGCACGCATGCCACTTCGGCGTCGACATGGGCCACGACGGTGATCTCATCGCGGGCCGCATGACGATCGAGGAGATGCGTGAGCACATCGGTGCCGACAGCCTGGCCTTCTTGTCACTCGACGGGATGATGCTGGCCGTCGCCGAGCGCGAGAGCGGCGAGGACGACGGTTACTGCAACGGCTGCTTCACCGGCAAGTACCCGATTCACGTCGGCGATGCCCAAGCCAAGCTCGCCTTCGAAGGCGTCCTCGCGTGACCCACACCACGCTTCTCGTGAACAATTCCACGTCTCAGAGGTGGAGTTGTTCACGAGAACAACGCCGAGCAGGGAGCTCTGACTGATGCGGGTGTTGGTGATCGGTGGGGGCGGGCGCGAGCAGGCGATCGCGTGGGCGTGCCGTCATCACGGCCACGACGTGCGGCTCGCACCGGACCTCGGCGCCGCATCGCCCGACGACACCGACCTGGTGTTTCCCGGCCCCGAAGCAGCGCTCGCTGCCGGCGTCGCCGACGAGTGCGCCCGCCGAGGCGTTCCGTGCTTCGGGCCGACGGCGGACCTCGCCCGCCTGGAGTCGTCCAAGACGTTCGCACGGGAGTTGGCGACGTCGCTCGGGATCCCGGGACCTCGATTCGCATCGTTCGACGACCACGACACTGCGATCACCTGGTGGCGTGAACTCGACCGACCAGTGGTCGTCAAGCTCGACGGGTTGGCGGCCGGCAAGGGCGTCAGCGTTCCCGAGGGCGACAGTGCAACCATCGAGGCGATCCGTGCAACCAGCGGACCATTCCTGCTCGAAGAACGCCTCGTCGGCCCCGAGTGTTCGCTGCTGGCGCTGTGCGACGGCGTCCGGGCGGTCGCCCTGCCGCTGGCGCAGGACCACAAGCGGCTCGGCGAGGGCGATACCGGCCCGAACACCGGCGGCATGGGCGCCTACGCGCCGGCTCCGGTCCCCTACGCCGCCGACGATCTCGTCGCCGAGTTCGTCCAACCGGTGCTCGACCACTTCGCCGCCGCCGGAACGCCCTATGTCGGGGTGATCTTCGCCGGCTTGATGCTGACCCCCGACGGCCCGCGTCTGATCGAGTACAACGTCCGCCTCGGCGACCCCGAGGCCCAGACCGTGCTCCCCCTCGTCGAGACCGACATCGCCGAACTCGCTCTGCTCGCCACGCAGGGCCAGCTCGATCAACTGCCCGTGATCGTTCGCTCGCAAGCCGCACTCACGGTGGTCGCAGCGGCCGCCGGCTATCCCGAGGCACCGGTCGCAGGCGCCGCCATCACCGACGAGATGGTCAGTGGAGCGATCGGCCCCGATGGCACCACGACCCTGCGTTTCGACGCCGGCGTCGATGCGGACGGACGCGTCGCCGGCGGACGCGTGCTCGCGGTCACCGGGATCGGATTCGACCTCGCCGAGGCCCGCGCCGCCGCCTACGACCACATGGCACGAATCAGCTTCGAGGGCATGCAGGTGCGCCGCGACATCGGCTGGCGAGCCCTCGGCGCAGAACTGACGTCGTATGCGGCTGCCGGTGTCGACATCGACGAAGGAACCCGTGCGGTCAGCGAGATGAAGGCCGCGGTCGAGGCAACCCACGACAACGGTGTACTCAAGGGCGTCGGGTCCTTCGGCGGGGTGTTCTCGGCGAAGGCAATTCTCGAACTCGACGATCCCGTACTCGTCGCGTCGACCGATGGGGTGGGCACCAAGGTCGAGCTCGCCGCTCGGCTCGGGATGGTTCGCGGCGTCGGGATGGACATCGTCAACCACTGCATCGACGACGTGCTCGTGCAATCGGCGCGGCCGCTGTTCTTCCTCGACTACATCGCCGCGTCGGTCCTCGACGCCGACATGGTCGCCGAGGTCGTCCGCGGGATGGCCGACGCCTGCAAGGCCGCCGGATGCGCCCTGCTCGGCGGCGAGACCGCCGAGATGCCCGGTGTGTATCAGCCCGGCGCCTTCGACATCGCCGGCACGCTGGTCGGCGTCGCCGAACGCTCCGAGCTGCTCCCCCGCCCCGACGTCGCGGCCGGTGACGTGCTCGTGGGCGTGGGGTCGAGCGGGCCGCACACCAACGGCTATTCGTTGCTACGCAGGATCTTCGACTGGGTCCCCATGGACGTCGTGCCGGACGGCTTCGACCGACCGCTCGGCGAAACACTGCTCGAACCGCACCGGTCGTATCTCGACGTGCTGCGAGGCGCCCTCCACTCCGGCACAGTCAAGGCGCTCGCGCACATCACCGGGGGCGGTCTGCCGGAGAATCTGCCCCGGGTGCTGCCCGCGGACGTCGATGCGGTGATCCGACTCGGGTCGTGGCCGGTGTCGCCGCTGTTCCGCCTGGCCCGCGAGCTGACGCCGCAGATGTCGACGGACGAGCTCTACCGAACCCTCAACATGGGCATCGGCATGGTCATCGTGTGCTCACCCGACGAGGTGGCGACGCTGCAGGCAGCGATCGACGAGCCCACCTGGGTCATCGGCCACCTCGTCCCCGGCACCGGCGCCGTCCACCTGTCCTGACCGAACCCGACTGACCAAGCCCGAAATATGCCTGGATTGTCGCGCTGAGCGCGCACATCCAGGCATATTTCGGGCTTGGTGGGGGCGCGGTGGATTTTTCGTTCAGTGGTACCGGTGACCGTCGGCGGGATCGGTAGGTTCGACACATGGGAACCACCGCCGCCCGCTCCAAGCGACTGGTGGTGCTGGTCTCCGGCTCGGGATCGAATCTGCAGGCGATCATCGACGCCTGCGCCGACGAGCGGCTGCCCGCCGAGGTCGTCGCTGTCGTGTCGAACAAACCGGACGTGTTCGCACTCCAGCGAGCCGACGAGGCCGGCGTGCCCGCCGTGCACGTCGGTGTACATCCGGGTGAGGAGCGTTCGGACTACGACGCCCGCCTCGCCGACGTCGTCGCCGGGTTCGACCCCGACCTCGTCGTGCTCGCGGGCTGGATGCGCATCCTCACGATGAGCTTCCTCGGATGGTTTCCTCGAGCGCGTCGTCAACCTCCACCCCGCTCTCCCCGGCGACTTGCCCGGCACCGGCGCCATCGAGCGGGCATGGCAGGAAGCCGTCGACGGCACACGAACCCACACCGGCGTGATGGTGCACCTCGTTCCCGACGAAGGCGTCGACGACGGCCCCGTGCTCGGCACGGCGACCGTCGAGATCGATGTCGCAGCAGGCTTCGACGCCTTCGCCACGCACGTCCACGACATCGAACACCAGCTGCTCGTCGACACCCTCACCGACATCTGCTCAGCCGCACCCCACCGCACGCCCGATCTGACGGAGGTCTCCGCATGACCCGCACGAACCCCAACGACGACTTCTTCGACCGCTTCGAGGCGCTCACGTTCGACGATGTGGTCGTCGTCCCCGGCTGGTCCGAGACGCTGCCCGATGCCGTCGACACGAGTGCCACGTTCGCCCGCGACATCGAACTCGCCGTGCCGCTCGTGTCCGCCGCGATGGACAAGGTCACCGAAGGCCGTATGGCCGTTGCAATGGCCCGCCACGGCGGGATCGGTGTGATCCACCGCAACATGTCGATCGCCGACCAGGCCGCCGAGGTCCAGAAGGTCAAGCGTTCGCAATCGGGCATGATCACCGACCCGGTCACGCTGCCACCGACCGCGCTGCTGCAGGACGCCGAAGACCTGATGGCCAAGTTCAAGTTCTCCGGAGTCCCCATCACCGACCCCGACGGCCGCCTCGTCGGCATCCTCACCAACCGCGACATCCGATTCTGCGAGGGTTCCGACTTCGAACGCCCTGTCACCGAGTTCATGACCGCGGACGGCCTCGTCACCGCCGAGGTCGGCACGTCGCTCGACCAGGCCAAGGCCATCCTCCAACAGCACCGCATCGAGAAGCTGCCCCTCGTGGACGGCGCGGGCCGCCTCGCCGGGCTGATCACCGTCAAGGACATCCAGAAGCGCCTCGACTTCCCGAACGCCTCGCGCGACGGTGGCGGCCGCCTCCGCGCCGCCGCAGCGGTCGGTGTCGGCGCCGACCTCGAGGAACGCGTCGAAGCGCTGGTCGCAATGGGCGTCGATGCCGTGTCGATCGACACCGCCCACGGCCATTCGGCCAACGTGGTCAAGGCGATCCAACGCATCAAGGGGTCGTGGCCCGATCTCGCCGTCACCGCAGGCAACGTCGTCACCGAAGAAGGCGTCGAGTCGCTGGCGAGCGCCGGCGCCGACGCAGTGAAGGTCGGCGTCGGAGCCGGTTCGATCTGCACCACCCGCGTCGTGTCGGGCGCCGGCATGCCGCAGCTGTCGGCGATCTGGTTCGCGTCCAAGCGCGGTCGCGAGCTGGGCATTCCGATCATCGCCGACGGCGGTATCACCTTCTCCGGCGACATCGTGAAGGCGATCGTGGCCGGCGCATCGACGGTGATGCTCGGCTCACTGCTCGCCGGAACCGAGGAGAGCCCCGGCGAGATGGAACTGTTCGAGGGACGTCGCTACAAGAGCTACCGCGGCATGGGGTCGATGGGCGCCATGACCGGCGACAGCCAGGATCGCTATGCCACCGGCCAGTCCTCCGGCGGAACGACCGCCGTCGGCGCAGGATCGAACAAGCTCGTGCCCGAAGGCATCGAGGGTCGTGTGCCGTACGCCGGGCCGCTCGGTGACGTGGCCTACCAACTGGTCGGCGGGTTGCGTTCGGGCATGGGATACGCGGGAGCGGCGACGCTCGATGCGCTCCGCGGCGCTCGCCTCATGCGGGTCACCACCGCAGGCCGCGAGGAGAGCCACCCCCACGACGTCACGATCACCAAGGAAGCCCCGAACTACCAGCGTTCCTGACCCGATCGCGCCGTCGACGGTTGCGACAGCAGACCGCTCGGGCCGTGCGATCGAGCAGCTTTTCGCTCTGCTATCTTCGCCGGGTGGGTCAGCTCCGTGCTCGGCGAACCGAGCGGCCAGCGACGGAGTCCGAGCTCGCTCGACCGTCGCGTTCCTCGTTGACGGTCGGTCGGGCCGACGATCCAGCGGAGGACCGAGCGGACCGGTTCGCAGCGCACGTGATGGCCGCCATGTCGGCGTCGCCACCTCGGACGGTCGACGGTTCACCCGAGGGCAGCTCACGGGTGCAGCGCAGCACCGTCGATGCTGCACGCACTGGCGACACGGCCATCGCAGGCTCGAACCGTGTCCGCCGATCAGCGCGCCCGAGCGACCCGCTGGGCGGGACCGCCGTCGATCAGCAGACCGCGATGCGCATCCAGCGTGCGTCGGGCGGCGTCGCGTTGCCCGACACGCTGCGGCGCACCGCCGAGCGCGAGTCCGGCCGCGACCTCGGTGGCGTCCGCGTCCACACGGGCGCCTCGGCGGCTGATCTCAACGATCGAGTGCAGGCGACGGCCTTCACCGTGGGTCGCAACATCTTCCTCGGCGGCGATGCTGCCCGCCCCGGATCCGCATCCGGCAACCGCCTCCTCGCTCACGAGGTCGGCCACGTCGTCGAAGAAGGAGGAGGAGGAGGCGCCGCCATCGGTCGGGTGCAACGTCGCGCCGACCTCCGTCCGCTCGATGCAGGCGCAGCGCCGACCGTTCGACGCCTCTTCGGTTCCGGGAAGAGGAAACGCCAGAAGGAGGAGCAACGACAGGCAGCGCTCCAGGCGAGCATTCGGGCGACGGCCGAACGTGAGGCCGAGAACCATCCGCACTTCGCGCCGTTGAAGTCCACGGTTGCCAAGGTCGAGCAGTGTGTCGCGAGACTGCGCACCGACCCGCTCTACGACCTGGCGACATACGGGCCGATCATCATGAACTGGTGCCGTGAGATCGGCGCCCAGTTCGAGGGCGCCGAGGGCGACCCCGGATTCGGGCCCTTGAAGGCGCGGCTCCGGATCGCCATCGACGACGTCCAGATCATGTACGACCACGACATGGTCAAGCACACGAAAATGCTGGCGGGCGAGCGGTACATGCACGAAGGGAGGGATGGCAATTTCCAGGCGCTCACCTCGGACATGCGCACCTCGGAGTTCCTCGGGAATGCGACGGGCGTGAAGGCCCAGGACGCTGCCTCCCGACGCGCCGCCGGTGAGGCGCTGGGACTCAGCAAGGCGGAGCAGACCGCGATCACCGTGTTCACCGCGCAGGACTACAAGTACATCAACCCCGCGGCGGCGAACAACCGCTCGTGGATGCTGTCGCAGCGCTCGGATCCGGATGGCAAGGTGTCGGCTTCTGGACCGAAGAAGACGAACACACGCGTCCAGAGTCAGATGGAGGACCAGTACGTCGCCACTCGTTCGGCGGAGGGCTCACTTCATGCCGGGATGGCGATGCAGGGCCTGAACAAGCTGCCGGTCGTCGCCGGAACGACCTTTCGCGGCGAGGCCTACCGGACGGACAACCTTCCGAAGGAGTTCGCGGTGGACAAGAAGGGTCGCATCATCGTTCGCAACACGACGGTCAAGCGGCTCTCCCTGGTCAGCGCCTCGACGGAGCGCGAAACCGCTGAGTCGTTTGCGGGTCTCGCTGCGGGTGATCTGAAGTTGGGATCCGAGGCCCGCTCGAAGGGGTACCTGCTCCTCTGGGAGTTCACCGTCACCAACGGGCGCAACCTCGAGGCGCTGTCTGCAAGTGGCAACGAGAAGGAGATCGCCACGCTGCCAGGCGCGGAGTTCAAGATCGTGTCGCTCAAGGCGATGGACGTCCAGGGCCACCCCTTCCTGAACGGCTACCAGCACGTCTTTGCGGTCAAAGCGGTCCAGGTCAAGTAGCCGATCACTCCATCGGCCGGTCGATCGACGATCAGGTGGCAGTCATCGCCGCGACGACGTCGATCATCGCCTCGCCGGTGTTGCCGGCCAGGAACCGATCGCAGTACGGCAGCGCTGCGGACATCCCACCGGTGTTCGGCTCGAATCCGGCCGCGGCGGCCCGGGGATTCACCCACACGACACGATGGGCGAGCAGCGACAGTCGCCTCATGCCGCGCTCCAGCTGTATCGGATCGTCGGAGTCCCATCCATCGGAGCAGATCAGGACGACGGCGCCGCGGACCGTCGTGTTCCACGTCCGATGGTGCAGGAGCATCTGCAGGCTCGTCGCGAGTCGCGTGCCGGAGAACCGGTCGGTCACGGTGTCGGTCACCTGAGCAATCGCCTCGGAGGGCGATCGGTGGCGAACGGCCGGGGTGATGCGGCTGAGCCTCGTGGCAAAGGCAAAGATCTCGGCGCGGTGCTCGATCGCCAGCGGTCGCGTGAGGTGGAGATAGGCCCGTGCATAGTGCTCCATCGACGCACTCACGTCGAGCAGGACCACGATGTTGCGCGGGTGCCGTTGTGGCGTCGAATGCAGCCAGGTCATCACGTCGCCACCGGTATGCATCGAGCGCCGCAGACTCCGACGCATCGCGATCGGTCCGCCCGAGCGAGTGCTGCGGCGACGGCGTGTGCGTCGCTGTGGCCACTGTGTCACCGCCGATTCGAGCGCAGCACCCACCCGCTCCAGTTCCGCTTCGTCGAGCAGATCGAACGGGCGCTGCATCTCCGACACGGTTGGCGACGGTCGCAGCTCGGGGATTGCGAGATCGTCGCTGTCATCGACGTCGCCGCCGGAGTCGTCGAAGCTGATCGACGGGAGCGTCGCCCACGGCAGCCCGTCCGACGCGGTCGGGTCGTCGGCGAGCTCGCGTCGCAGCGACACGAGCCGTTCGTCGTCGCGCAGCGAGGGTGCGGGCTCCTGACCCCGTCGTTCCGACCGCAGCATTCCGGCTTCGGTGTCGAAGACAGCTCCGAAGACGGCGTCGAACCGTTCGAGTTGTGCGTGGTTGCTCACGAAGCTGAGTCGAC
This sequence comes from Ilumatobacteraceae bacterium, assembly GCA_963828415.1. Lineage (GTDB taxonomy): Bacteria > Actinomycetota > Acidimicrobiia > Acidimicrobiales > Ilumatobacteraceae > Sva-07. Next base: position 218,022 of record CAWHEI010000001.1, on the reverse strand, counting down.
AGACCCAATAGAGGTCCGACAACGTCATCGGCCCAGCGACGTCGAGCGCCGTGGTGCACCGTTCGAGCGCCGAGAACGACACGTCGACGCCGGCGCGACGGAGCCGGTCGGCGAAGGTTGCAGCGAAGATCGCCCGGTCGACGCCGGCGAACAGCGCGTTCGTCACCGTCGCTTGAGTATCAGCCTCAGCGCGATCAGGACGGCGATCACGGCCACGACAGGGATCAGTCGTTTGTAGACCGAGTTTCCGGCGTACTCCATCAGGTCGAGGGTCTCGGGCTGATGCGGACGGGGCCTGGCCGGCGCGGCGGCAGTGTCGGCTCCGGCGGCGGTGCCAGGTCCGGCGGCGCTCTCTGCGGCGACCTCGTCGATGATGGCCTCGCCGAGCAGCTCCTGTTCGATGCAGTCGACGAACTGGTCGATCAGCTTCCCCGACACCTCGGCGATCATCCCCTTGCCGAACTGGGCGACCTTGCCCGAGATCTTCAGATCGGTGGTGATCGACACCTTCGTACCGTCGCCGTCGGTGGTCATGTCGGCCGTGATCGTCGCCGAGGCGTTCCCCGACCCGCGTGAGTCACGTCCCGACGCCGAGATCTCGACGTGATGGGTCGCTTCATCACGCGTGACGAAGACGGCGCTGCCGGAATAGTCGGCCGTCACGGGTCCGACCTTGATCTTGACCTTCCCCTTGTACTCGGTGTCGTCGTGATCGGTCAGCGCCGCCCCGGGCAGACAGGGGGTGATCAGCGGGATGTCGGTCAGCACCTCCCACGCGCGGTCGATCGGCACACTGACTCTGAACTCGTTCTCGAGCTTCATGGTGTTTCTCCTGTTGGGGTCGTTGACGTCGCATCGGTGACCGATTCGAGTGTGGATCGGATGGTGTCGACGTCGTCGGGTGTCTTGGCGATGGCACCGATGGTCGCACCGGCGACGTCTCGTTCGAGTTCAGAGACGCCGAGTGCGTGCAGCGCGCTCACCCAGTCGATCGCTTCGGCGAGTCCGGGTGGTTTGTCGAGTTCGAGCCCTCGCGCGTTGGAGACGAAGGCTGTCGCAGCATCGATGAGTGCCGTCGAGGCGCCGGGGACGCGGCGGCGCACGATGGCCGCGGCGCGGTCCACGGTCGGGTACTCGATCCAGTGGTAGTAGCAGCGACGCTTCAGGGCGTCGTGCAGCTCCCGGCTGCGGTTCGAGGTGAGGATGACGATGGGCGGGCGCGCCGCGGCGAACGTGCCGATCTCCGGCACGGTGACCGAGGACTCGCCGAGGAACTCCAGCAGCAGCGCCTCGAACTCGTCGTCGGATCGGTCGATCTCGTCGATCAACAAGACGGGCGGCAGGTCGCCGACGTCACGCACCGCGGCGAGCAGCGGGCGGTCGAGGAGGTACTCCTCGCTGAACAGATCGGTCTTGGAGATGCTCTCGGTCGTCACCTCGGCGAGGCGGATCGACAGCATCTGGCGTGGATAGTTCCACTCGTACAGCGCTTCCGACGCCGTGATCCCTTCGTAGCACTGCAACCTGATCAACCGGGTCTGGAGTGCTGCCGCGAGGGCCTTGGCCGCCGTGGTCTTGCCGACACCGGGTTCGCCCTCGAGCAGAAGCGGCTGGCCGAGTCGCATGGCAAGGAACAAGGCCATCGACAGCCCCTCGTCGACGAGGTAGTCGACAGCATCCAATCGCGAGCGCAGATCGCCGAGGTTCTGGTCGGACATCACGACGACTCCAGCAGACGCTCGTAGTCGGCCCACGTGTCGACGTCGATCGGGACCGGGCCGTCGATGACCGCCTCGGCGACGGCGTAGCGGCCGGATTCGAGGAGCTTCCACACCGCCTTGTCGCCGTGGAGGTCGGCGAGATCGGCGAACACGCGCCGCGCGAACCAGAAGGGGTGGCCGCGACCGTCGTCGTATCGGCACACGGCGAGCGGCGCGTCCATCGATTCCGCCGTGGCTCGCAGCTCGTCGACCGAGCTCGGATCGACGCCGGGTTGATCACCGAGCAGCAGTACGAGTGCTTCGGTGCGAGCGTCGATGGCGGCGAGGGCAGCCACGATCGAGGACGAGCAGCCCGTCGTGTAGTGCACGTTGTCGACGACGTCGCACCCCGACAGATCGACCGTGGACCGCACGTCGTCACCGGCGCCGCCAAGGGCGACGATCAGTTGATCGAACGCGCATCCGCGGGCGGCAGCGAGGGTGGCGTCGAGCAGGGTGCGACCGTGGTAGTCGAGCAGTTGCTTCGGCTGGCCCAGCCGGTTCGAACCTCCGGCCGCGAGCACGAGCCCGGTCGTGAAGCGTCGCACTAGCCGACGCCGAGCTCCTCGGCGTACCGGGTTCTGCAGCCGGGATTGCAGAACCAGTGGTCGGTGCCGTCGTGGTGGAGGTGAGCGGTGTCGTCGCCGATGGTGACCGTCATTCCACACACCGGGTCGATCGCGGTGTCGGGTCGCTGCAGCTCGCCATCGGGCTTGGGTGCCTCGAGACCGTCGATCCGGATCGCCCGGACGACCTCCGCGAGGATCGACACGGCGATCTCCTCAGCGGTTCGAGCACCGATGTCCACCCCGACCGGGCTGTGCACGGCCTGGCGCTCCTCCGGATTCAGGTCGAGCGACTCGAGGACGGCCTCTCCACGGGTCCGACTCGCCACGAGCCCGATGAACCCGACGCCTGCGTCGAGCGCCGCACGGATCGCCAGCTCCTCACCGCGGCCATGGCTCGCGACGATCACCGCCGTCGCCCCCTGGAGGTTCGCGGCGTCGTGGTCGATGGAGAACCCCAGCGGCGCACCGAACTGCACCAGGGCATCGGCGATTGGCGTGGTGCCGACCACGGCGATCCGGGCCGCGGGCAGTTTGGGTTCGAGGAACACCTCGATGGCGCCTCCCGACAGGCACGGGTTCACCACGGTGACGGCCCCCGGCGTGTCGGGAAACGTCTCGCTGCCGTCGGGCAGGATGCGCAGCAACACCGAGTCGCCGTGTTCCAGGGCGTCGAGGGCGGCGACGCGGACCGATTCCTCGGCGCACTGGCCGCCGACGAATCCTTCGATGGTGCCGTCGGGCAGCACGATCGCGGCATCTCCCGGTCGTGCCGAGGTGGGGCACTGAGCTCGCACCACGGTGGCCTGCACGAACCGCCGCCGCTGAGCGATCAATTCTCCGACGCGCGCTGAGATCTGCTGTGCCATGGAGAGCATCAGATCGGCGGCGTGTGGTTGCCCTGCATCGTCTCCCACACCCTGCTCGGGGTCAAGGGCATGTCGGCATGCCGGATCCCGTAGGGCTTGAGTGCGTCGATGACGGCGTTGACGACGGCCGGGGGCGAGCCGACGGTGGCCGACTCCCCGATGCCCTTGGCGCCAATCGGATGATGGGGCGACGGGGTCACGGTGTGGCCGGTCTCCCAGTCCGGCACCTCCATCGCTGTCGGGATCAGGTAGTCCATGAGCGATCCGGCGAGACAGTTGCCGTACTCGTCGAACGAGATCATCTCCATGAGGGCCATGCCGACGCCGTCGGCGAGGCCTCCGTGCACCTGGCCCTCGATGATCATCGGATTGATCTGCGTGCCGCAGTCATCGACGGCAATGAATCGCCGAACCTTCACCTCGGCGGTGCCGGGGTCGACGTCGACCACGCAGATGTAGGCACCGAAGGGGTACGTGAGGTTTTCCGGGTTGTAGCAGATCTGTGCCTCGAGGCCTCCTTCGATCCCCTCGGGCAGGTCGCCCGCGCCGTGGGCCCGCATGGCGACGTCTTGGATCGTGACCGACTTCTCGGGGTCTCCCTTCACGCGGAAGGTGCCCGCTTCGTATTCGATGTCGGCGACCGATACTTCGAGCATGCCCGAGGCGATGATCTGTGCCTTGTCGCGCACCTTCCTGGCGACGAGCGCCGCAGCAGCACCCGACACCGGCGTGGAACGCGACCCATAGGTGCCGAGTCCGAACGGGGTGTTGTCGGTGTCGCCGTGAACGACGTCGATGTCCTCTGGCGGGATCCCGATCTCCTCGGCGATGATCTGCGCGAACGTCGTCTCGTGACCCTGCCCCTGGGTCTTGACCGACAGCCGGACGACGGCTTTGCCGGTCGGGTGGATGCGGAGTTCGCAACCGTCGGCCATGCCGAGCCCGAGGATGTCCATGTCCTTGCGGGGTCCGGCGCCGACAGCCTCGGTGAAGAACGAGATGCCGATACCCATCAGTTCGCCGCGCTCGCGCTTGTCGGCCTGCTCCTTGCGGAGTTCGTCGTAGCCGGCCATGGCCATCGCCTTGCGCATCGCGGGTTCATAGTTGCCCGAGTCGTAGACCCACCCGGTCTTCGTCTCGTACGGGAACTGCTCGGGTTGGATGAAGTTCTTCAGACGCAACTCGGCGGGGTCCATGTCGAGCTCGTGTGCGAGCACGTCGACCATCCGCTCGACGAGGTACACGGCCTCGGTGATCCGGAACGAGCACGCGTACGCGACGCCGCCGGGCGCCTTGTTCGTGTACACCGCAGTCATGTGGGCGTATGCGGCTTCGATGTCGTAGCTGCCGGTGAACACGCCGAAGAAACCGGCCGGGTACTTCGTCGGGGCGGCAACGCCGTTGAACGCGCCGTGATCGGCGAGCACATGGGTGCGGATGGCGCGGATCTTGCCGTCCTTCGACGCGGCGATCTCGCCGCGCATGATGTAGTCACGGGCGAAGCCGGTGCTCACGAGGTTCTCGGTGCGGTCCTCCATCCACTTGACCGGCTTGCCGATGACGAGCGACGCGACGATCGCGCAGACGTAGCCGGGGTAGATCGGCACCTTGTTGCCGAAGCCGCCTCCGATGTCGGGAGCGATGATGCGGATCTTGTGCTCGGGCAACCCTGACACGAGCGCGTACACCGTTCGGTGGGCGTGCGGCGCCTGCGTGGTGCTCCACAGTGTGAGCTTGCCGGACACTCGCTCGTAGTCGGCGACGCATCCGCAGGTCTCCATCGGGGCCGGGTGTACCCGCGGGTACACGATGTCCTCGCTGACGACGACCTCGGCGTCGGCGAATACCGCCTCGGTCGCGTCCTTGTCGCCGGTCTCCCAGTCGAAGCAGTGATTGTTCGTCTTTCCCTCGAGGTCGTCGCGGATGATCGGTGCGTCGGGCTCGAGGGCCTTGCGCACGTCGACGACGACGTCGAGGTCCTCGTACTCGACGTCGATGAGCTCGAGGGCGTCGCGCGCCGAATAGCGGTCCTCGGCGACGACGAACGCGACCTCCTGATGCTGGAAGCGCACCTTGTCGGTGGCGAGCACCGCCTGGACGTCGTTCGACAACGTGGGCATCCACGCAAGGTTCTTCTCGGCCAGGTCGGCGCCGGTGATGACCGCCACGACCTTCGGGTGGGCTTCGGCGGCGGCCTTGTCGATGCTGACGATGCGCGCGTGCGCCAAGGGCGATCGCAGGATGGCGAGGTGCAGCATGCCGGGGAGTTGCACGTCGTCGCAGTACTGACCCATGCCGCGCACGAAGCGTGGGTCCTCCTTGCGGAGCATGCGACCGAAGCCCACGGGCTTGTGGTCGTTGAGATTGTTGTCGGGTGTCGGAACCGCGTTGGTCTCGACGTCGTCGGTGATGGTCATGATGCACTCCCGGTGGGGCTGAGGGTGACGGCCTGTTCGCGTTCTTTGGCGGCCGCCCATTGGATCGAGCGGACGATCGTGGCATAGCCGGTGCAGCGGCAGATCTGGCCGCTGATGGCCTCGCGTATCTCGGCGTCGGTAGGGTCCGGGTTGCGGTCGATGAGCGCACGGGCGGTCATCATCATCCCGGGCGTGCAGAATCCGCACTGCAGGCCGTGGCACTGGATGAAGCCCTCCTGAACGGGGTCGAGTTCACCATCGACCTCGAGGCCTTCGACCGTGCGCACATCGTGTCCGCCGGCCATGGCGGCGAGCGTGGTGCAACTCTTCACCGGCTCGCCGTCGACCCACACCACGCACGTACCGCAGTTGCTGGTGTCGCAACCCCAGTGGGTGCCGGTCATGTCGAGGTGATCGCGCAGGTAGTGCACGAGCAGTACGCGCGGCTCGATGTCACTCGTGACTTCTTCGCCGTTGATGTTCATCGTGACGTCCATGTCTGGGTCCCTTCGTGCCTGCTCAGGCGGTGGCGCGTTCGACGGCTTTGCGGAGCGAACGGATCGTGAGTTCCTTCGCGAGGTGGGTCTTGTAGGCGACGGTTCCCCGCGTGTCCTCGGCGGGCGAACAGTTGTCGGCAGCGATCTGTCCGACGAGCGCATACAACTCCTCCGACGGTGGTTGACCGCGCAGCGCTGCGGAGATCGGCTCGATGTTCGTGAGATTGGGGCCGACGGCGCACAGACCGACGCGGCCGTCGGCGATCACGTCACCGTTCATCGTCACCGCGGCGCCGGCCGACGCCACGGCCCAGTCGCCCGCTCGACGCTCGACCTTGTGGTATGCGCTCGACGAGTTCGACCTGATGGGGATCCGGACCTCGGTGAGCATCTCACCGTCGCCGACCGCGGTCTCGTAGGGGCCGCGGTGAAAGTCGTGCATCGAGACGACGCGCTCGCCGGAGCTGCTGCGGATGACGCACTGTGCCTCGACCGCATCGCAGACGGCCGAGAGATCTTCTGACGGGTCGGCCTGGCAGAGCGAGCCGCCGAGCGTGCCGCGGTTGCGGACCACGGGGTCGGCGATGACCTTCTCGGCGTCGCGGAAGATCGGGAGCACCCGCGCGAGTTCGTCGCTCTCGAGCAACTCACGATGACGTGTGAGCGCACCGATGCGCACCTCGTTGTCGCTGATGCGGATGTACGACAGTTCGGCGCTGAGGTCGTTGATGTCGATGAGGTACTCCGGGTTGGCCAGGCGGAGTTTCATCATCGGCAGCAGACTGTGGCCTCCTGCGACAATTCGTGCCTCACTCCCCAGACGTTCCATCAGCGAGATCGCGTGGTCGACACTCGTTGCCCGCTCGTACTCGAACGGTGCTGGTACCTGCATGGTGCCCCCTCTTGACTTGTTTCCCCGGCTGCACTCTCGCGGTCGGAACCTTCGAGTCAACGTGGACTTCAGCAAATGGTTAACTTGCCGTACTGATGACTCCGGCGCAGCTCCGCACGTTCGCTGCGGTCGCCCGACACGGCAGCTCGAAGGCCGCAGCGGCCGAACTCGGGGTGACCGATGCGGCCGTCTCGGGAAACGTGGCTGCGCTCCGCAAGGAACTCGGTGACGAGTTGTTCCATCGGTCGGGTGCTGGACTCAGTTTCACTCCCGGCGGACTGCGCCTCGCATCGCGCGCCGTCGAGCTCCTCGGTCTCCAGGACCAGACTCGTCGCGAGGTTCGCGCGGCTGCCGACGGTCAACGCATACTTCGGGTCGCGGTGTCCTCGCTGTTCGGGGAGTATGCGGCTCCTGGGCTGATCGAGTTGTTCTCGACCCGCGCGGACGACCTCGAGGTGGAGATGAGTGTCTGTGCCCCTGCCGACTTCGATCGCCTACTCGTGGCGCGTGCGGTAGATGTGGCAATCGGTCCCGCGTCTCGCCAACAGCGCGAGGGCATCACCAGCAAGGAGTTCCTCCGGTACCAGATCGTGGCAGTCGTCGGCGTCGGGCACCCGGTCGTGACGGTCGGTTCGCGGGACCTCGGGGTGCACACGTGGCTTCTGGGACCCTCAGCGGTCGACCCGTCGAGCAGCGCCTCGCGGATGCTGAGGCGTCTCGGCGTCGCCGAGGAGCACCAGCGGATCTTTCAGAACCATGCTGCCGCACTGGCGGAGGCCCGGAGCGGGCACGGCATCGCGTTGTGTCCGATGCACATGTTGGGAGCCGAGCTCGGCGACGGTCGGTTGGTGCGCGTCCAAGCGCAGGGGTCGATGATCGATGGCGTCTACGCCACCTATGTGCTGCGTCAACAGACACCGAATCCGTTGGCGAGTGAACTGGTGCGGTTCATCTCGACGCCGCGGGCAACCCAGGCGATGCTCACGGGGAGCGGCGCGAATGTCCGCCGCTTCCGGCCACGGGTACACGTCACGCTGTGGAGCTGAGGTCGCCGCTCTTGCATCGCTGAGCGAGTTCGTCGGCGTCCGATGTTGCGGCCGGCGCCGGACGGCTTGCGACTCCCGCAAGCGTGAGTCGGCAATCACACCTCCGATCGGTGTCGGCGATCGACTCCGATGTCCACGTGACGCTGTCGAGCGACAAAGTGGCGACCGGGAGCGGCCTGTTCGTGTCGGTGGTCGGCCGTTCGGTCGCGGGAGGCGGCGAGTACCGGGCGGTGCTGCGAACGCTCACCGATGGGCACCAGACACTTCGTCTCGATCGGGGTTCGTCGGTCATCGCGCCCGACATCGTGCTGCCCGGCATCATCGCCGTGCCAGATCGCCGGATGGACGTGTGCGTGCAGACGATCGGAACGAACCCGACGACGATCCGAGCGAAGGCCTGGGAGACCGGTACGCCCGAACCAGCCGAATGGCTCCGGTCGACGACCGACGCCACGGCCGCCATGCAACAGCCCGGAGCCATCGGCTTTTCCATCTACTTGTCGAGTTCGGCCACGAACGGCCCGATCACCACGGCGATCCACGACCTCACCGCCATCATGCCCTGACCGGCATCCAGGGCACGATGGGCAATCTGATCGCGCGAGTCGGTGACCAATCACGAAACACGACCGGAAACGGGAAGCGCGGCGACCGACTCGGTGGTTGTTCACCGACGATGCCAACTCACGCCACCGACCCGGAGCTCCTCGAGTGATCGGCCACGATCCGACCCGCACCTACCGAGCTGCAGTGATCGGAGCCGGCTCGGGCGGCCTCACGCTGGCGATCGGCTTGGCGGGGTTCGGCCACGATGTCGTGCTGATCGAGGGCGGCCAGGTCGGTGGAGACTGCACCAACGTCGGATGCATTCCGTCGAAGGCCCTGCTGCACGCGGCTCGCTCCGGCATCGACGAGCCGCTCGCGTGGACCCGGGCAAAGCGTGACGACCTCGCACGCCGCGAAGACGACGAGATGGCGCACGACGAACGGATCCATCTCGTGCGCGGCTGGGCGTCGCTCACGAGCTCGGGCGGACCCCACCTCGTACAGGTCGACAGCGGAACCGCGACCGGCTTCGTGCGGGCGGATCACGTCGTGATCGCCGGAGGGTCGCAACCCGTCACGATCGACATCGAAGGGCTCACCGGCGATCGGGTCGTCACGAACGAGGAGCTCTTCGAACTCGAAGCGGCACCGGACACGCTGCTGATCGTCGGCGGCGGTGCGATCGCGATCGAGATGGCGACGGCGTTCGCAGCGCTCGGCACGAGGGTCCACGTCGTCGAACCCGCTGGTCGTCTGCTTGCGTCGGAGGACCCCCTGATCACCGAGGTCGTCGAGCGATCGCTCGAAGCGCACGGCGTGCAGCTGCACCTCGGCACGTCGGTCGAGCGCTTCGACGGCCCCACCGCCCAGCTGGTCGACGGCTCGACGATCGATGACATCGATCGGGTACTGATGGCGGTCGGGCGACGCCCGCGGCTCGACGGGCTCGGCCTCGAACGCGCCGGCGTCGCTGCCACGGCATCAGGAATCACCGTCGACGACTGGGGTCGCACGTCCGTCGACGGCATCTGGGCGGTCGGCGACGTCACCGGCGCGACGCTCTCGACCCACGGTGCCGGTGCGATCGGGCGCCGAGCAGTGCGAGCGATCGCGCTGCCGAAAGTGCCGAAGATCGGCCGCGCCGGCGCAATTCCGAACGCGACCTACGGCGAGCCCGAAGTCGCATCGGTCGGGATGACGATCGACGCGCTCGAATCGATTCCCGCATCGTCGCGCCAGCGAATCGTGGTCGATCACGCCGACATCGACCGCGGCTACACCGACGACATCTCCGACGGTCGCCTGGTCGTCGACGTCGAGCGGTTCACCGGGAGGATCCTTCGCGCCGCCATCGTCGGGCCGGGAGCCACCGACCTGATCGGGATGTTCACGATCGCAATCGACAACGGCATCAGTCTGCGGCGGCTGTTCGCGACCGTGCACCCGTACCCGTCGCACGCCGAGATCATCCGTCAGGCCGCCGACGAGTTCGCCCTCTCGACGCTGTCGAACCTTCCACGCGAGTGGGCAGCGATGGCCCGAGGCCGCCTGACCCGCCGACGGGCCCGAAATCTGCCTCGATCTGCGCGCTGAGCGCGACAAAGGAGGCATTTTTCGGGGCTGGGTGAAGTCGGCCTCAGATGTCGAGGTGCGAGTGGTCCGGTTCGACCACGTCGTGGCCGGCCTCGATCCATGCCCTGACCCCTCCGACGAGATCGCCGACGTCGGTGAATCCGAGATCGAGCAGGTTCGCTGCCGCCAACGACGAGCTGTAGCCACCATTGCACACCAGCACGAGCGGCTGGTCGAATGACGTCACTGCCGGATGCCGGTACCCGTTCGCCGGGTCGAGATGCCATTCGACAACCGTGCGCGGCACGTGGATCGACCCGGCGATCACGCCGAAACGAGCACGGTCGGTGGCGGTGCGAGTGTCGACGACGGTGGGTGCGTTGTCGGAGACCAAGCTGTCGGCGAGTTCGAGCGCGGTGAATCGAGCGATGCGAGACCGTGCGGCGAACACCGTGTCGTGGATCGTGGTGCGATCGGTGCGACGGAACACGGCGATCGGCGCCCCTTCGACAGCCACGAGAGACCGTTCGGTCAGGTCGAAACGGTCAGCGGCCCCCTCGTACCCGTCGCCGATCAGCACGACCTCGCCTCCCGGGCCGACGTGCTGGGCGGCGCAGTGCACGGTCGCTGCAAGATCGTCCGGTGCGTCAGCGGGCTCGACGATCACCAGCGAGTACCGAACCGGTAGCTGCACGCTCGGCCAGTCACCTCGGACCGCATCGATGCACACGTCGCGATCGCGCAGCGCCATCGCGACCACTGAATCCCCATCGCCGAGCACGAGCGCCCGGCGATGCTCGGCGAGCTGATCGATCAGCGTGTCGAGCGGAGTCACCCGACAACCCTAACCACAGCCCGAAACATGCCTGGATCTGCGCGCTGAGCGCGACAATCCAGGCATATTTCGGGCTGGACTGGGCGCGTCAGGCGAGCTTCTCGACGAACGCTTCGAGCTGGCGCAGGTTGCGGCACTCGTACACGCCGTCGGTGTGCGTGCCGTACTCGCCCACGATCGAGTCGCCGGTGTTCCAGTAGCTGCGCGGCTCGGGATTCAACCAGTAGACGTGGCGGGCCTTCTGGGCGATCTCCTTGACCACCCACGCCTGGCTCGCGTGGTAGTTGTTGCGAGCGTCGCCGAGGAGGAGCACGGTCGACTTCGGGCCGATGTCCTTGCCGTAACGCTCCCAGAACACCTCGAAGGCGTGGCCGTAGTCGGAGTGCCCGTCGACCCACACCACGTCGGCCTCGGTGTTGACCCGGTGGATCGCCTCGGTGATGTCTTCGGTCGCCTTGAAGTAATCGGTCACCTCGTCGATGCCGTCGATGAACACGAACGAACGCACCTTCGAGAACTGGTTCTGGATCGCGTAGACCAGCATCAGCGTGAAACGAGCGAAGGCGGCGACCGACCCGGAGATGTCGGCGACCACGATCAACTCAGGCTTCGCCGGGCGCGGGTACTTGAACTTCGGCTCCGCAGGCACGCCGCCGTAGCTGAGCGAGTGACGCACCGTGTTGCGGAAGTCGAGCGGGCCCTTGCGGCCGTGGCGACGTTTGCGGGCGAGGCGAGCGGCGAGCTTGCGGGTCAGCGGGTACAGCGACTTCTTCAGCGCCTGCATCTCGTCGCGCGACGCGTGCATGAACTCGACGTCCTCAGGCAGCGGCTTGCGCAGCGTCTTGGCCATCGCCTCGGCACCGCGGTCAGCGACCAGGCGGCGGCGGATCTCGGCTTCGATCTCGCCCTTGAACTTCTCGATGCGGTCCTCGAACTCCTCTTTCTCGAGACGCTCCTCGAGCGACGTCAGCTCACCGTCGGCATCCTGGCGCGCCTGGTCCATCATCTTCTCGAGCATGCCGTCGAGGTCGAGATTGCGCAGTGTTCGGTACAGGTAGTAGGTGCCGCCGACGGGGCGCCCTGGTTCCATCCCGGCGAAACGCTGCACCGACTGCTTGGCCATCGCCCGCATCATCCCCTGGTCGCCGTTCATCAGCGCCGACATCAGCATCTGAGCGATCTCTTCGGGCGTCAGGTTGTCGAGCCCGCCGGCGCCGCCCTGGCCTTCCTGCTTCTGCTGCTCCTGTAGTTCACGCCACAGCTCGTCGATGTCGGTGTCGTCGTCGCCATGGACGAGCTTGTACTCGGGGCCACGCAGGCTGAAGTACACCTCGAAGACCGTCTCGAAACTGCGCCAGTGGGCGTGGTTCTTGATCAGCGTCGCACCGAGTGCGTACTTGAACGCCTCGCGGTCTTCGATCGGGATGTGCTGGACGGCTTCCATCGCGTCGAGGTTCTCCGTGAGGCTGACGGGCAGCCCGGCATTGCGGAGTTCGACGACGAAGCCGTTGAGGAGGTCGAGCATCAGACGATCACTCGTCGACGGAGAGTTCCTTCGCCGCCTTGGCGATGTCGGTCTGGTACTTGAGCAGGACGTTGAGCGTGTCCTTGGCGGTCTGCTCGTCGATGGTGTCGATGTTGAGCAGCATCAGCGTCCGAGCCCAGTCGAGGGTCTCCGACACGCTCGGCGCCTTCTTGAGATCGAGCTGGCGGATCGAGCGGACGATGCGGGCGACCTGGTCGGCGAGATGCTCGGTGATGTCGGGCACCTTGGCGAGCACGATCTCCTTCTCTCGCTCCAGCTGCGGGTAGTCGACGTGCAGGTAGAGACAGCGTCGCTTGAGCGCCTCGGAGAGCTCACGGGTGTTGTTCGAGGTGAGGAACACCAACGGGATCTGGGTGGCGGTGATCGTGCCCAGCTCGGGGATCGACACCTGGTAGTCGGACAGGATCTCGAGCAGCAGCGCCTCGGTCTCGACCTCGACGCGGTCGACCTCGTCGATCAGCAGCACGACGGGATCGGTGGCGGTGATCGCCTCGAGCAGCGGTCGGGTCAGGAGGAACTCGTCGGAGAAGATGTCGTCCTTGATCTCGGTCCAGTCCTCGCCCTGCTCGCCGCGTTCGGTCTGGATGCGCAGGAGCTGCTTCTTGTAGTTCCACTCGTAGAGGGCTTTGCTCTCGTCGAGGCCCTCGTAGCACTGCAATCGGATGAGGCGAGCGTCGGTGATCTCCGCGATCGACTTGGCCAGCTGGGTCTTGCCGGTACCGGCCGGGCCCTCGACGAGGATCGGCTTCTGCAGGCGGTCGGCGAGATACGCGACCCCGGCGATGCCTTCGTCGGCGAGATAGTTGACGTCGCGCAGGGCGTCGCGCACCGACTGCACACTCTCGAAGCGGTTGGTGGTGCTACCGGGCGCCCCGGCATCCGTGGTCGTCATGGCGACGACGCTACCCGGCGCCTTGACCCGCGGGTCAATTGGGATGTCCTACCGTGGGCGGATGCCAGGAACCTCGTTCGACCGAGTGGCCGCGATCTACGACGAGACCCGCGGCGGAGAGCGACGGGGCAACAACTTCGCGGACGACCTTGCACCGTGGATCGTCGGGCCGACCGTGGTCGAGCTCGGTGTCGGTACCGGCGTGATCGCGTCCGGCCTGCAACGCCACGGCGTCGACGTCGTCGGGTTCGACCTCAGCGACGCGATGATGCGTGCCGCCGTTGACCGGGTCGGGCCGGTGGTGGCGCTGGCCGATGTCGACCGCCTGCCGATCGCCGACGACAGCATCGACACCGCATACTTCGTGTGGGTGCTGCAGCTCGTGCCGGACCCGATCGCCACGTTGACCGAAGCGGCTCGGGTCGTCCGCCCCGGCGGCCGTGTGATCGCGATCCTCTCGAACGGCGAGTATGCACCCGGCGACGAGATCGCTCCGATCTTCGACGGGCTCGCGGCGCTGCGCTCTGAGCGACTCGGCCGCAACGAGATCGTCGGCGCCCACCCGCCGGGGTTGGCACTGGAACACCAGGGATTCACCGACTGGGACGAGTTCCCGAGCAGTGTCACCGACCAGATCCAGGGAATCGAGAACCGGATCTACTCCTCGATGTTCGATGTCGACGACGCCACCTGGACCCGGGTCGTCGAACCCGTCCTGGCAAGGCTGCGGGCGCTCCCCGACCCACACCTCCCCCGCCTGCGCCGCAATCGCCACCCCCTCCTCGTGTGGTCGATTACATCAGGGGTCAGACCCGCGATGTAATCGCGGTCGGATTACATCGCGGGTCTGACCCCTGATGTAATCCATCCAGGAATTCGGAGCGAACCTCGCGGTCGGCGCGATGCGGACTCCGAATTTTGGATGGCGCTTGGCGGGGGACGCCGGAAAGTAGCGTTCGCTCGGATGAGTGGACTGCTGCGGAGCAACGTCGTCGTTGCCAGCGGCACGGCGCTCTCGCGCGTCACCGGGTTCTTGCGGCTGACGGTGCTGCTGTACGTGATCGGCCAGAGCGCGCTGTCCGATGCCTACCTGATCGCCAACGAGACGCCGAACATCGTCTACGACCTCCTGCTCGGCGGGCTCTTGTCGGCCACGCTCGTCCCGCTGTTCTCGACGTTCATCGAGACCGACGACGACGAGGCCACCAACGTCGTGCTCACCGTGTCGATCGCGCTGATGGGACTGCTGACCGTCGTGGCTGTCGCCGCCGCGCCGCTGATCTTCGGGCTCTACTCGGTCAACATCGCGGATGGCGTCGACCCCGACGTGTACCGCGAGGTCGGCACCACGCTGGCGCGCATCTTCCTGATCCAGATCCTCTTCTACGGCCTGGTCGGGCTCGCCAATGCGTTCTTGAACAGCCGCCGACGCTTCTTCGCCGCCGCGTGGGCACCGATCCTGCCGAACGTGATCATCATCGCCTTCCTGCTGTCGTTGCCGAACCCCGGCTCGGCCGACTGGCAGCTCGAGCAGGTCCTCACCGACGACCGGCTGCGCTGGACCCTCGGCCTCGGCGCCACCGTCGGAATCGCCTCGATGGCGGCCGTGCTCATCCCCGCGATGTTCGCCACCGGATTCCGATTCCGGCCGAACTTCGACCTCAAGCACCCGGCCGTCCGAACACTGCTGTCGCTGTCGTTCTGGACGATCGGCTTCGTGGTCGCCAACCAGATCGCACTGCTGATCGTACGAAATCTCGCTGCGCCCGGATCGAGCGATGCGAGCGCGTACATCACGGCGTTCACGTTCTTCGTGCTCCCCCACGGTCTTCTCGCAGTGTCGATCGCCACGACGTTCCAGCCCGAGATGTCACGATCGGTCGCGCGGCGCGACCGCACCGGCTTCGTCGATCAGGCCTCGCTCGGACTCCGCATGACCGCCCTGCTCACCATCCCCGCCGGCGTCGGGATCTTCGTCCTGCGCCAACCGATCATCGGGGCGTTGTTGCAACGAGGCGAGTTCGACGCTGCTGATGCCGATGCCGCGCAGCGCGCCCTCGCCGGCCTGGCACTGGGACTCGGAGCGTTCTCGGTCTACATGTTCCTGTTGCGGGGCTTCTACGCGCACAAGGACACCAAGACGCCGTTCAAGATCAATGTCGTCGAGAACCTGATCAACATCGTGCTGGCGTTCGTTCTGGTCGACCGGTACGGCGTGTTGGGTCTGGGCCTAGCATTCGCCCTCGCCTACGTGGTCTCGTCGCTGTGGGCGATGCAGATCCTCAGCTACAAGGTGCCCGGTTTCTCGGTGGGCTCGACGCTGCGCAGCCTCGCCCCGATGGTCCTCGCCGCCGCCCTGATGGCCGAGGCGGTCTGGCTCGTCACACAGCGGGTCGGCGGCAACACGGGCGCCGACGCCGTGGTCCGCCTGATCGTCGGCGGCGTTGTCGGTGCCGCGGTGTACCTCGGTGTGCTGATGCTCTTACAGGTCCCCGAACTCGACGCCGTCCGCCGCCGCCTCCGCCCAACCTGAACGCGTCGCCCCACCCCGTTTGCGTTGCATTTGCGGTGGCCCGGGTCACCCGGAACGCAACCCAAACGGAGGTTTTCACGCGGGGAGAACGACGAGGTCGTCGCGATGGACGACTTCGTGGTTCACGCCCGCGGGAAGGTCGCCCGTGCGCAGACCAGCCACCCGGCGGGCGGTGTCGGCATCCACCGCGGCGAGGCCGCGGGCGAACGCACGACCGTCCGGGCCGACAAGGTCAACCGTCTCGCCCTCGGCGAAGGAACCACGCACGGCCACGACACCTGCGGGCAGCAGGCTGTTGGGCCGATCGGTCAGCGCCCGCTCGGCTCCCGCGTCGACCTCGACCGCACCCATCACTTCGGCCGCGAATGCGATCCAGAGCTTGCGAGCCGACAGCGTGCGGTCGTGCGCCTCGAACGTGGTGCCGACCAACTCGGCCGATACCGCACCGGCCAGCACGTCGGGACGCGCGGCCCGGGCGATCACGCTGCGCAGACCCGACCACGACGCCATCCGCGCAGCGGTGAGCTTCGACGCCATGCCGCCACTGCCCCGCCCACTGCCGCCGGCCTCGGCCCGCACCGCCAACAACGGGTCGCCGACCTGCACCAGCGGGATCAGCGTCGCCGTCGGATCACGCCGCGGGTCGGCGGTGTAGACGCCGTCCATGTCGGTCAGCAGCACGAGCACGTCGGCGTTGATGCTGTTCGCGAGGAGCGCAGCCAACCGGTCGTTGTCGCCGTAGCGCAGTTCGTCGTTTGCGATGGCGTCGTTCTCGTTGACCACGGGGATGCAGCCCAACTCCAACAACCGCTCGATCGTGCTGCGAGCGTGGAGGTACTGCGTGCGGTCGACGAAGTCGTGCGGGTCGAGCAGCACCTGAGCGCCGACCAGATCGTGGCGCGCGAGCTCACGGTTGTAGGCCTCGACGAGCCGACTCTGCCCGGCCGCCGAGATCGCCTGCAGCGTCTGCATGTCGGTAGGTCGAGCCGCCAGACCGAGCGCTGCGACCCCTGCCGCCACGGCTCCGGACGACACCACGATCACCTCGTGGCCATCGGCTCGCAGCGCGGCCACCTCGTCAGAGAGCTTGGCGACCGCAGTGATGTCGATCGCCCCCTGATCGTCGGTGATCGAGGCGGTTCCGATCTTCGCTACGACACGCATCGAGGCCTCAGAGGTCCGGCGAGTACTCGAAGCTGAATTCGCCGATCCAGATGATGTCGCCCTCGCGAGCACCCGCCTTCGACAGCATCTTCGGCACGCCGAGACGCTCGAGTCGGTAGTCGATGTACGACAGCGCCTCGGGCGTGGTGACATCGTTGAGGGCGACGACGCGTTCGACGTCGCGCCCGATCAGGCGGAACTCGCCGTCGGCGACGCGCTCGACGGCAGCGCCGCTGGCCTCGGGCCGCAGCACGACGACGCCTTCTTCCCACTCGATGCCCTGGCGGACGTCGTGCACCTCGCGAGCGAGTTGGCCGACCACGTCCGAGACCCCCTGGCCGGTGACCGCCGACATGATCGAACCGTCCCATCCCAGCGCAGCGAGTTCGTCGACCTGCACGACGTCGGCCTTCGTGCCGACGACCACCCGAGGGCGTTCGAGCAGGTCGGGGCGGTACGCGCCCAACTCGTGCAGCAGGATGCGCTCCTGCTCCTGCGGGCTGACGCCGTCCATCGATGCCAGATCGAGCAGAAGGCACAGAACCCGCGCCCGCTCGATGTGGCGCAGGAACCGGTGACCGAGGCCCTTGCCCTCGCTGGCACCTTCGATCAGTCCGGGGATGTCGGCGACGACGAACTCGGTCGCATCGTCGACCCGAACGACGCCGAGGTTCGGCTCGAGCGTGGTGAACGGATAGTCGGCGATCTTCGGCTTGGCGGCCGAGATCACGCTGATGAACGTCGACTTGCCGGCGTTGGGGAAGCCCACCAGGGCGACGTCGGCCATCAACCTGAGTTCGAGCTTCAGCCATCGCTGCTCGCCGTGTTCGCCCTGTTCGGCGAAGCTCGGCGCGCGCCGCTTGTTCGACAGGAACTTCGCGTTGCCGCGTCCGCCGCGCCCGCCCGCCGCAGCAAGCCAGCGGTCGCCGTGGTTCACCAACTCCGCGAGCATGTCGCCGGAGTACATGTCGAACACGACGGTGCCCATCGGCACGGTGATGTCGAGCGACTCGCCGCGTCGCCCGTGCATGTCCTTGCCCTTGCCGTGTACCCCGTCGTCGGCACGACGGTGCGGGTGGTCACGGAACGCGAGGAGTGACGACACGTTGTGATCGGCGACCAGCCAGACGTCGCCGCCGTTGCCGCCATCACCGCCGTTCGGGCCACCCATCGCCTCGGGACCTTCACGACGGAAGCTGATGCAGCCCGCGCCGCCATCACCACCGCGGACGTTCAGTTGGCACTCGTCGACGAACTGCGACATTTCTTCGAGGCTAACGCCCCCGACGCGACGCCATCTCCTATCGTTTTCCCATGGCCGATCTCCCGTTCCCGGACTCGGCCGAGGATCGCGCCGAACGTTGGGCTGCCACGATGACCGGTCACGGCAGCGATGACGTCGTCGTTGCCCATGCCGACTCGACCGCAACCGTCGGCGATGCGGTGGTGCGCACACGAGAAGCCCGCGAGGAACATGAGGCCGCAACGCTGGCCAGCAACGCCACTCGGGCGCTCGGCGCGGGGAACCGAGCCGTCGACGAGGAACCCGACCCGTTCCGGACCTGCTTCGAACGCGACCGCGACCGGATCCTGCACGACTCGGCATTCCGACGCCTCGCCGGCAAGACCCAGGTGTTCGTGTTCCCCGACGACCACCAACGCACGCGGATGACCCATGCCCTCGAAGTGGCACAGGTGGCACGTTCGATCGCCGAGGCGTTGAGCCTCAACGTGTCCCTCGTCGAAGCGATGGCGATCGGCCACGACTGCGGCCACGGACCGGGCGGGCATGCGAGCGAAGACGCGCTGTCGCCATACCTCGACGGTGGATTCGACCACGCTCCCTGGGGTGCGGACGTCACGCTCCAGCCACTGAACCTGTGCGCAGAGACGCTCGACGGGATCCGCAACCATTCGTGGAGCCTGCCCGCACCACGAACGCCGGAAGGTGAGGTCGTGTCATGGGCCGACCGGATCGCCTACGTCTGCCACGACTTCGAGGACGCTGTCGCGGCCGGCATCGTCACCGCCGACATGCTGCCTGCCATCGTCGCCGAGCGGTGCGGGCGCGACCGGTCACGCCAACTCGGCACCTTCGTGCGAGCGATGGTGACGGCCACCGTTGCGACCGGTCGCATCGGCATGGTGCCCGACATCGCCGAGGCACTCGCCGAATTCCGACGGTTCAACTACGAGTACGTGTACCTGCGGCCGGCGAGCCAGCACCAGGCGACCGCCGTGGTCTCGCTGCTTCGTGCGCTCGTCGAGCACTACGCCGATCGCCCTCACGCAATCCCCCACACCACCGTCGCCGCCGCACTGGGCGAACGGGCCGACTACGTCGACGCTGGTGGTCCGGAAGCGCTCCGGGCGTCGGTTGCGTATGTGGCAGGCATGACCGATCGCTATGCCTGCCAGCAGGGCCTCGCTCAGCTGTCGTGGGATCCCGCCAAGCTGCCACGGGGTATCGGCGTGTCGGGCATCTGAACGATGTGATGAGCGACACCCGCAGATGGGGTGTGGTCGCTCATCGCGCGGAGTGAATCAGCGGGCGAACGGCGAGTGCGTGCCGATGTACATCGCGCGCAGGCCGAGGCCCATGATGAAGAGGCTGCCGAATCCGTACAGCAGGTACACCTTGTCCTTCACGAAGGGGCTGCCGCGATAGCTGTAGAGGATCCCGACTGCCACGATGCAGCTGAAGCCGTAGAGCGCGTGGAACTGGTCGAGTTCGAGGCCGTAGCGGTCGAGCATCACCACACCCACGATGGCGATGACGAACGCCGACAACTGCGCCACGATGGTCGCCCACCACAACGGCGCCACTCGCAGCGCCGGCACGACGTGAGCAGCGAGCGCCCACACGCCGACTGCGGCGTTCGACAGGATCAGGAACCAGGCCAGCCAGCGATGGACGTCGTAGAGCTCCACGGCCGGCAGACCGTCAGATGCCGCAGTCGCCGCCACCGAGAATGGCGGTGACCGTCGCGTCGTCGGTGACGCCCGTGAGGAAGCCGCGCAGGCTGTCGTTGACGAAGAAGAACGGCGGCGTGAAGTCGTCTTCGGGATTGATCGTGGCGGCGGGGTATGCGGCGCGGACGTCGACGACCCGCGAGCCGATCATCACCCCACGGGTGGTCTGCAGACCGACGGGAGCAGCGCCGATCTCGCCCTGGTCGCCGTAGGTGTACCCGAAGAAGTGGCGCCGCCCCTGGACCACTTCGGACACGTCGCCGAACAGCAGCGTGAGCACACCCCACGACACCTGACGGAGTTCGTCACCCGAGCACAGGCCGATGGTCAGGGGGTCGATCCACCCGGTGTCGTTGCTCGGCGGACCGAGATACGAGTTCATGTACTCGATCACGCCGTCCGAATCGGCGCCGAAGCCGGCCGTTCCGATGCCGTCGCCGCTGAGCAACAGCTCGCTGATCGCCGGATCGGCCACCGTGGTGCTTGACGCCACCGTGGTCGAGGTGGTGCTCGTGGTCGAGGTGGTGCTCGTGGTCGAGGTCGTCGTGGAGGTGGTGGTGCTGGTGGTCGACGACGTCGGTGGGAGCAGCGTGAACTCGGTGGTCGAGGCAGTGTCGCCGTCCGAGCCGCCGCACGCCGCCAACGCAAGTCCTCCAACGACGAACAGGGCAACGCAGCGCCGAATCATGACCGACATCATGTCCGAGTCTGCCCGACGATCGGCGGATCCCAGCGTCACCCGTCCCCCACCGATGAGCCAAACCGCCGCATACGGTCACTTCGCTCATCGCAGACCGGTCCGATCCCCCACCGATGAGCCAAACCGCCGCATACGGTCACTTCGCTCATCGCAGACCGGTCCGATCCCCCACCGATGAGCCAAACCGCCGCATACGGTCACTTCGCTCATCGCAGACCGGTCCGATCCCCCACCGATGAGCCAAACCGCCGCATACGGTCACTTCGCTCATCGCAGACCGGTCCGATCCCCCGACGATGAGCCAAACCGCCGTATACGGTCGCTTCGCTCATCGCACGCCGGGGTCGGGCTCTCGGAGCGCTCGGACGCTCAGGGGCTGGGGAAGATCCAGCCGGTGCGGAACGGCGGCTGGGCATCGTGTTCGATGAACCACTCGGTGCCGAACGACTGGGCGAACGCTTCATCGGGCATCTGCAGGAAGAACGAGGTGTCCTCGATCTGGCTGCGATGACAGCGCATGGCGTCGCGTTTCGCTGCGAGATGCGCGGACACGTCGATCGCCAGGGTCAGTTCGGCTTCCGGCGTTCCCATCGGGTTGCCGTCGTCGGCAGGCCCGTTGGGATCGAACTCGTCCTGCTCGGCGTCCGGATCACCCATCGACAGACCCGCCTCTCGCGCCGCTTGGATCATGCGGACGAAGGCGTCTCGGTTCATCGTCGCTTCCAGCACCCGCACCTCCGGCACCAGCCGAGCTGCAGCAACGCCGACGCGATGCACCGCGATGTGGTCGGGATGACCGTAGTTGCCGTGCCAGTCGTAGATGGTGAGTACGTCGGCCTGCTCGGCCCGCAACACCTCGGCCAGCCGCGCGCCGGCCGCGTCGGGATCGGCGAGGTGGAAGCTGTCCGGATCGCCGTTCTGCTCCCAGCCGGTCATGCCCGAGTCGGTGTAGCCCAACCACACGACGTGGTCGATGCCGAGCACCCGTGCAGAGGCCTCGGTTTCCGCCCGTCGCCGATCGACGAGCGTCTCGTCGGGGCCGAGATCGTCGGGAACCTCACCGTGGTCGCCGTTGGTGGCGACCACGAGCACCACCCGGTGGCCCTCGGCGGCGGCACGGGCGATCGTGCCGCCGGTGCTGATCACCTCGTCGTCGGGGTGAGCATGAAAGCAGACGAGTGTCGACATCGACGATGATTCGATCAGCCAGCTTGGCGAATCGCACCCGCCTCGACCAGTGCGTCGATCGTGGACGCGTCAACGCCCCACGCCTCGAAGACCTCTCGCGTGTGCGCACCGGCATGTGCGGGCGGGCTCACGACCTCGGCATGAGTACGACTGAACCGTGGGGCGGGTGCCGGCTGCATCGTGCCGGCGACGTCGATGAACGTCTGGCGTTCGACGTTGTGCGGATGCAGGGCGGCCTGGCTCATCGTCAACACCGGAGCGAAGCACACGTCGGTGGCCTCCATCAACTCACACCACTCGGCCTGGGTCTTCTGCGCGAACACCTCGGTCAAACGGCTCTTGAGCGACGGCCACTCGGCCCTGTCCATCTGCTTGGCGAACTGCTCGTCGCCCTCGAGCCCGGTGAGGCGCATCAGCTCCGCGTAGAACTGCGGCTCGATCGAGCCGAGCGAGATGTACTCACCGTCGCTGCACCGGTACACGTCGTAGAAGTGGGCGCCGGTGTCGAGCAGGTTCGTGCCACGGGCGTTCTCGTCGTGCATGCCGATCGACTTGAACGCCCAGAACATCGACATCAGTACCGCTGCGCCGTCGACCATTGCGGTGTCGACCACCTGGCCCTGTCCGCTGCGTTGGGCTTCGAGCAGTGCGCACACGACCCCATACGCGAGGAACATGCCACCGCCGCCGAAGTCGCCGACCATGTTGAGCGGCGGCACTGGGGCTTCTCCGGCCCGACCGAAGTGCGACAACGCTCCGGCCAGCGCGATGTAGTTGATGTCGTGACCGGCGGCCTGCGCATACGGGCCGTCCTGGCCCCAGCCCGTCATCCGACCGAACACCAGCTTCGGGTTGCGAGCGAGACACTCGTCGGGACCGACACCGAGGCGTTCCATCACACCGGGGCGGAAACCCTCGATCAGCGCATCGGCCGACTCGACGAGCGCCATCAGCGCCTCGACACCGTCGGGGTGCTTCAGATCGATCGCGACGTTCTTGCGGCCGCGCAGCAACACGTCGAAGTGGGGACCGTCCGGAAGCGGTCCACGGACGGCGCCGGCGCGTTCGACACGGACCACCTCGGCGCCCATGTCGGCGAGCAGCATCGCTGCGAACGGACCCGGGCCGATGCCCGCGATCTCGATGATCTTGTAACCGCTGAGGGGTCCGGCCATGAGTGTTCAGCTCCGATTCGCGTGTGGGTTGGTCGATGGGTGGGTGATCGCGGTGGCCCGAATGTGGCCGCCGATGGCTTCGGCGAGCACCGGCCAGAGCGGTGCGGGATGGTCGTGGCCCATGTCGGCCAGCAACAGGTACTTCGATCCGGGGACGAGTTCGGCGGTGCGTTCGCCGCCTTCGGGCGTGATCAGGGTGTCGTCGCGTCCGTGGATCACCAGCATCGGGACCTCGAGCGTCGACAGGCCCTCGCTACGGTCACCAGAGGCATAGATGGCGGCGAGTTGGCGTGTGGCGCCCTCGGGGTAGAAACACCGGTCGTACTGGGCGGCCGCGAGCTCGAGCAACCAGTTGGGGTCGTAGTGCTTCTTCGACGCCCAGATCTGCGAGGTCAACGACGCGGCGATGTACGCCTCGCGTTCGGGCGGCTGCGGCGCGAGCAGCGCCTCACGTGCCTCCGGGGTCGGGCTGCCGACCCGCGGGTCGCCGGGGCTGCTCATCACCGACGTGACGCTCGCAATACGGCCGGGATGTTCGATCGCCATCGTCTGCACGATCATCCCGCCCATCGAGTTGCCGACGATGTGCGCCCGATCGATGCCCAGATGGTCGAGCAACCCGATGCCGTCAGCTGCCATGTCCGACAGCGTGTAGGGCACCGGCGGGAGCGGTTGACCCCGCAGCGCCGCGGTGAGCACAGCGCCGGGCGAGACCTGTTGGCCGTCGAGTTTCGTCGACAGGCCCACATCACGGTTGTCGAACTGGATGACGAACAACCCCTGCGCGACGAGCTGTTCGATGTAGCCGCGCTGCCACGAGATCAGCTGCGTCGTGTAGCCGTTGACGACGAGAAGCGGAGGATTCGTCGGATCGCCGGTGGTGACGTATTCGAGTTCGATCCCCGACGGGAGTGCAGCGCGTGGCATCGACCGAGTGTTGCAGAGCGATTCGACGCAACGGCAAACGGAGCATCTCGCTACGTTGACGCCGTGACCTCCACACACCGTGTCCACGCGCCGGGACGGGTGAACCTGATCGGCGACCACACCGACTACACAGGCGGGCTCGTGTTTCCAATGGCGATCGATCGCGGCACCACGATCGAGTTCGAGCGGGGTGGTTCGACGATCGAGCTCCGTTCCGACGCCGAGGGCCAACCGGTTCTCATCAGCCTCCCGATCGACGGCGATCCCGCAGCCGTGACGCCTCGCTGGGGGACGTACGTGGCGGCGATGGCCCACGAGCTCGGCGCGACCACCGGGATCACCGGACAAATCACCTCGACGATCCCCGCTGGCGCCGGGTTGTCATCGAGCGCTGCGCTCGAGTGCGCCGTCGGACTCGCGCTCGGATTCGACGGCTCCCCCGACGATCTCGCCCTCGCCGCCCAGCGCGCCGAGCACGCCGCTACCGGCGTTCCAACCGGGATCATGGACCAGCTCTGCATCGCCGCCGCCCGACGGGGCCACGCAACGATGATCGACTGCCACACGCTGGAGGTGACCCACGTCGCCGTGCCCGACGACCTCGACATCGTGGTGCGGTTCGTCGCCCACCGCACGCTCGTCGGTTCGGCGTACGCGGACCGGGTGACCGAGTGTCGGGCTGCCGAGAATGCGCTCGGCCCGCTGCGATCGGCCACCATCGAATCAATCGCCACCGCCCACCTCGATGATGTCGTGCGTCGGCGAGCTCGTCACGTCGTCACCGAGAACCAGCGCGTCGTCGACTTCGCAGTCGCGCTCGCCGGTGCGGACTATCGAACCGCCGGTTCCCTCATGATCGAGAGCCACCGCAGCCTGGCGTCCGACTTCGAGACGTCGACACCGACGATGGATCGAGCCGTCGAGGAACTCATCGACTCACCCGGCGTGTTCGGTGCGCGGATGACGGGTGGTGGATTCGGTGGCTGCGTCGTGGCGCTCTGCGAGCCCGGCGCCCTCTCCGATGGGTGGGTCGTCGAAGCAAGCGACGGCGCCAGATTCCTCTGACTGAGCGCCACTCCGATCTCACAGCACAGCCGACAACCGTTCGATGGCGTGCGGTGTGCGCACCCCCCACCAGAACAGATCCTGGCCGTCGACCCTGACGATCGCAGCCTTCGGAATCACCTCGGCGAGTTCGGTCAGGTGGTCGTCGGTGAATACATACGGCTCGCTCGGAACGAGCACCAGATCCGGACACAGCGCAGCGATCTCGCTCAACTCGACGGTCGGGTACGGATCAGCGGCGTCCGCAGTCACCAGGTCGATGCCGAGCAGGTCGAGCAGCGATGCGCCGTAGGTGCCGGAGGCGATCGACATCCACGGTCGGCGCCAGATCGGCACGAACGCCGTCCGACGCGTCGCGGCCCCTTGCAGTCGGCGTGCGCGTTGCGCCTGGCACATCGTGTACACGTCGTCGGGCGCGTGGGTCAGCTCGGTCAGTCGACCGACGAGCGTGACGGCATCGTCGACGGAACGGACGTCGCTGACGAACACCATCAGCCCCGCTGCGACGAGCGCATCGTGGTCCTCGATGCGGTTCTCCTCACGGTCCATGACCACGAGATCCGGGCGCAAGGCGACGATCGCGTCGATGTCCGGGTTCTTCGTTCCGCCGACATGACGAAGATCCGGCTGTTCGCAGAACCGGGTGCAGGCAACCACGTCCACCCCGAGCGCCAGCAGCGTCTCGGTGCTCGACGGCACGAGACTCACGATCCGCCGGCTCATCTCACGATCCGAGCAGCCGACGTTTCTGACGCTCGAACTCGTCGGCGGTGAGCGTGCCGCGCATCAGCATCGACTCGAGTTTCTCGAGCTGGTCGGCGATGTCGACCACACCGTCGGCACCGCGGCCTCGCAGCTCACGGGCCTCCATCTCGGCATGCAGCACCCGCTGCACCCGATCGGGTTGACGGATGTCGGTGAACCGCTGCTGGCCACTCTCGCCGCCGGACTCGATCAGGAGGTCGCCCGCACCGACCATCCGTTCGAAGATGCCCTGGTTGAAGTACACGGTGTTCACCCGATCGATCGGGATCTCGATGCCGCGCTTGGTCAGCAGTCCCGTGCGAAAGATCACGCGCCGATTGGTGATCACGAAGTGGGTGGTCAGCCACCGGCCGTACCGACTGACGAGCCACATGGAGCTCGCCGCGATGGCCACCATCGTCGCCCAGCCGGCCACCGTGCGCACCGTCGAATCGGCCTCGGTTGCCAACAGCGTGACCACACCGGCAGTCATCGCCGCGACGATGGCGAACGTCGGGCCGGCCAGAAACCACCAGTGCGGGTGCAGGTCGACGCTGACGGTTTCGTTGTCGTTCAACAGCCGGCTCGGGTACGCCATGGGTCAGTCCGTGGCCCCCAGGCGTTCGTCCGCGGCTCGCGCCCCGACGAGGCGAACGTGCAGTGTCTCGATGGCATAGCCGTCCATCTCGACGACTTCGAACTCACCGATGTCGGTCTGCACGAGCGCTCCCTCGGCGGGAATCTCGTCGAGCACATCGATCACGTAGCCCGCCACCGTGTACCAGTCACCGTCGGGCAAGGCGACGCCGGTGCACTCCTCGAAGAGGTCGACGCGCATCGTGCCGGGGATCTTCCATCCGCCATCTGCCAAGGGCTGGGCGTCGCCGAGTCGACGGTCCGACTCGTCGTCGAAGTCGCCGATCAACTCCTCGATCACGTCTTCGAGCGTGACGAGCCCCAGCACCATGCCGTGTTCGTCGACGACGAGCGCGATGTGCTGACGTCGCGTCCTCATCTCGAGGAGCAGATCCTCGAGGCCGTGGTGCTCAGGCGTGACCATGATCGGCCGGCTGATCGTTCCCGCAGCGGTCGTCGTCCAGGTTCCGTTCGCCAGGCGGAGGACGTCCTTGGCATGCACGAACCCGCGCACATGGTCGAGGTCGCCCTCGTGCACGACGACGCGCGTGCGGCCGGTCCGATACGCCTCGGCCGCGACGACATCGGCGGTCACCTCGGCACCGACGGCGACGATGTCTCTCCGCACGGTCATCGCGTCGGCGGCGGTCAAGCCGGACAGCTCCAACGAACGTGCGAGCAACTCGTGCTCCTCGGCGGCGAGACCACCGTGGCCCGCCGACTCCTCGATCAACAGCAGCAGGTCGCTCGGTGAGTGCGCCATCGCCCGCTCGTCCTGCGGTTCGACCCCGACGGCTTTCACGGTGATGTTCGCCATGCCGTTGAGGAAACGGATCAGCGGCCGCAACACGCTGACGAAGACCCGGAACGGTCGCGCCAGCAGCAGCGCCGACTTCTCGGGGTGGGCGATCGCCCACGACTTCGGGGCCATCTCGGCGACGACCATGTGCAGGAACACCACGATCGACAGTCCGATCGAGAACGCGATGATGTGCCGCGTCGTGTCGGACAGCGTGAACCACTCGCCGAGCATGCCCTCGATGATTCCGGCGACGGCCGGCTCGGCGACGGCACCGAGCCCGAGCGAGCACATCGTGATGCCCAACTGCGCGCCCGCGAGCATCAGGGTGATCTCACGAAGCCCGGCAAGCGCGCTCCGTGCGCGCCGATCGCCTTCGGCTGCGAGTTGC
This sequence comes from Ilumatobacteraceae bacterium, assembly GCA_963828415.1. Classification (GTDB taxonomy): domain Bacteria; phylum Actinomycetota; class Acidimicrobiia; order Acidimicrobiales; family Ilumatobacteraceae; genus Sva-07. Next base: position 190,289 of record CAWHEI010000001.1, on the reverse strand, counting down.
TCGATGCGCGATCGACGAGATGCCAGCAACGCGAATTCCGCAGCGACGAAGAACCCGTTCAACGCGAGCAACACGAACGCGACCGCGATGCCCGTCCAGTTGACCTGGATCCCTTCTGTGGCGGCGAAGATCATCGCTCACCTCGTTGCTCACCGACGTCGTCCGCACGTGACGAACGATCATCCTCGTCGCTGTCGTCGAGCGAGTCGGGATCGACGCGCAGTTCGATGCGCTCGATGGCGAACCCGTCGACCGCGAGCACTTCGACACGGATGCCGTCGACGGTGAACGAGTCGCCGACCTCGGGAATCCGTTCGAGACGATCGAGGACGAGGCCCGCAACCGTGTCGTACTCGCCATCGGGCAGATCGAAGCCGGTGATGCGCTCGATCTCGTCGGGTCGTGACGACGCGGCAACCGACCAGACTCCGGGTTCGGATTCGACGTGGTCGCCTGGTGCGCTGGGGTCGTACTCGTCTTCGATGTCGCCGACGAGTTCCTCGACGACGTCCTCGAGGGTCACGACGCCGGCGGGTCCCCCGTACTCGTCGATCACGATCGCCATCTCGGTTGCCCGTGATCGCAGCTCGGCCAACACCACGTTCAGTCCCGCCGCTTCCGGAACGGCCAGGATCTCGTGGAGCAGCTCGGACACGACGGTGGTCTCATAGTCGGAGCGACCGACGCCCAGAAGGTCCTTCGCGTGCACGATGCCCTGGACCTGTCCGTCGGCGTCGACCACCGGAAATCGCGAATGCGTCGAGGCCATCAGGTCGCGCAGATCGGCCGCAGTCGCGTCGACGTCGATCGTCACCACCCGATTCCACGGGACCATCGCATCGGAGGCTTCGAGTTCGCCGAAGTCGATCGCCCGCTCCAACAGCGCCGCCTGGCTCTGGGTGAGGTGCCCGCTCTCGGCCGACGAGTCGACGATCAGGTCGAGTTCCTCGGTCGAGACGGCGCCGCGCAACTCCTCGACCGGCTCGACCCCGATCATGCGAAGCAGCCGGTTCGCCGAGCCGTCGAACAGGCGGATGATGGGGCCGGCGAGACGCATGAACAGCCACATCGACGACGCCAGCGAACGGGCAACGGGCTCCGGCTTCGCGATCGCCAGGTTCTTCGGCGCGAGTTCACCGAAGACCATCTGCGCCATCGTCGCCAGGATCAGCGCCAGCGTCAGCGAGATCCCGAACGTCACCGATTCGGGCACACCGACGGCGATCAGCGCCGGTTCGATCACCGAAGCGATCGCCGGTTCGGCGATGAAGCCGACCAACAGCGTGGTGACGGTGATCCCCAGCTGCGCACCCGAGAGCATGAAGCTCAGTCGTTTGTGGACGTCGATCGCCCGTTTCGAACGGCGGTCGCCTTCCTCGGCCTGCTCCAGGAACCGGCTACGGCGAGCAGCGACGAATGCGAACTCGACGGCAACGAAGTACCCGTTGGCCGCAATGAGCGCAACGACGCCGAACAGCCCGAGAGCAGTCAGCACGGCGTCAACTTCGTTTTCGGTCGGCGGACATGGGTGGTCAGATGTTATCGACCGCCGCCCGACACCAGTGTGACGGATCGCTCGGACGGGTTCGCTCGGCCCACTGAACGTCTACGATCCCGACGCACGGCGAAGCCTCCGCAGGCACACAGACCCATGACCACATCGAGTGAGCCCATCCCGGCAGCGCCACCTGTTGTGCGTTCTCTGCTGACGGTGGGTTTCGTGTTCTCCGTCGCTGAGGTGACCGCATGGATCACGATCCTGGTCGTCGCGTTCGATCGCGGCGGACCGGGAGCAACCGGCCTCGCCGTGGTCGTGCAGCTCGTCCCGACCGCGTTGCTTGCGCCGGTGGTTGCGGCCGCCGGTGACCGCTTCCCGCGCCACCTCGTGTTGACCGTCGGCTTCAGCGTCCTCGCGTTGTCGGCGGCCGGCGTCGCAGCGTCGCTGGCTGCGGAGGCCGATCTCTGGGTCATCTTCTCGCTCGCTGGGATCTACACCATTGCCTTGGAGGCGACGCCTGCAACGGTCGCGAGCCTGCTGGTGCGCCATGCGAGGACGCCGTTGCAGCTGATGCACTGGAACGTCGCCCAATCGTTCGTTCGCGCCGCAGGGAGTCTGTTCGGGCCACTGTTCACCTCGGCGGTACTGGTCGTCGCCGGGCCATCGTGGGCATTCTCGGTTCTGGCCGTGATGTGCGGCCTGACTGCAGCAGGGATCGCGCTGCGCCTTCCCGCCGACGATCGCACCCCGTCGGTGATGGGACTGCGCACCGTCCTGAGGTCCTCCGTCGACGGCATCGCCTATGCGGCGACCACCCCGGGCCCACGACGTGTGATCGGCTTCATCGCAGCGACCGGACTGCTGATCGGGTCGTTCGATGTCGTCTTCGTCGCCGTCGCATTCGACGAACTGGGCCGCGGTGGCAGCGCCGCAGCGATGCTCTCGGCAGGCTTCGCTGCCGGTGGCCTCATCGCAACTGCCCTCCTGCGTCGGCGTTCGGCGTGGAACCTGTTCGCACTGACGGCGAGTGGTGTGCTCCTGCTGTCTCTGCCGCTCATCGCACTGGGCCAGGTGGGTCACCTCGTCGCAGCCCTCGCGCTCGTCGCTGCCCTGGGGGCCGGCAACGCGCTCGTCGAGATCAGCGGCCACACGCTGCTCCAGCGCGCCAGCGCTGAATCGATGACGAGCCGCGTCTTCGGGATCCTGCGCTCGTGGTTCTTCCTGGCGATGGCAGCGGGTGCAGCGCTCGCGGGCGTCCTGGTGACTCGCCACGACCTGTCCAGTCTGACGATGTGGATCGGCGTCGCCTCGGCGATCGTGCTGGTGGTCGGCTCACTGGGCCTGCGACGAGTTGCAACACAATCTGTGACAGTCGACGCTGTCACCTTGGCGTCGCTGCGCACGGTGGAGTTCCTCGATCTCCTGCCGCTCCCGACGCTCGAGGAACTCGCCGAACGTCTCGACGTGCGTTCGGTCGGGACCGGGTCCGAGTTGATCCGTGAGGGCGACGACGGAGCAGAGTTCTTCGTCCTCGTCTCGGGTGCCGTCGAGATCACCGTGAATCACGAGATCATCGACACCGTCCGCGCGCCGGGCTCGTTCGGCGAGATCGCACTGCTGCACTCGTGCGTGCGCACCGCCACGGTGACGACCACCGAGCCGAGTTGCGTGCTGGTGATCGAGCGTGACGACTTTCTCGGTGCGATCGGTCGCACCACGACGAGCCGAAGTCTCGCGCTCGAGGTGGCCGGTGGCTTCGGGCACCCGCTCGACCCGGTCGACTAGAGTCACGCAGGTGTCAACTTTCCACGAGTTCGAGATGACCTCGATCACCGGCGACCAGGTGTCGTTCGATCAGTTCGAGGGCCAGATCTGTCTGATCGTCAACGTCGCCAGCGCTTGAGGCCTCACGCCACAGTACGCAGGTCTGCGTGCGCTTCATGAAGACAACGACGACGTCACGGTGCTCGGCTTCCCGTGCAACCAGTTCGGTGCCCAGGAACCCGGCTCCGATGCGGAGATCCTCGAGTTCGCGACATCCAAGTACGACGTCACGTTCCCGATGTTCAGCAAGCTCGAGGTCAACGGCGACGGCGCCGCCCCGCTGTACAAGTGGCTCAAGAGTGAACAGCCCGGCGACGGCGACAGCGCCGAGATCACTTGGAACTTCGAGAAGTTCCTCGTCGACGCGAGCGGCAACGTGGTCGAGCGGTTCTCGCCGATCACGACGCCCGAGCAGGTCGCCGAGGTCATCCAGACGTACCGGTGACCAGGTGCCGGCGTGACGATCGACTTCACGCCGAACGCCCGAACGACGATCGGCGTCGAGATGGAACTCCATCTCGTCGACGCCGTCACCGGCGAACTCGCCTCGGCCTCCAACGAGATCCTCGCCGAGATGGGCACCGGCCATGCGGGCGGCGAGCATCCCAAGGCGAAACACGAGTTGTTCCAGAGCACCGTCGAGATCATCACCGGCGTGTGCGACAACCCGACTCAGGCGGGCGACGATCTGCGCGCAACGCTCGCCGAGCTTCGCATCGCGGCGGCACGGCGAGGCCTCACGCTCATCAGCGCCGGGACGCATCCGTTCGGCCTCGCCCGAGAGCAACTCGTCAGCCCGCAGCAGCGCTATCTCGACCTCGTCGAGGCCCTGCAATGGCCGGCGCGACGGATGCTGATCTGCGGGATGCACGTTCACGTCGGCGTGCCCGACGGTGGCCGAGCGATTCGAGTCATCGGCGAGCTGATGCGACATCACCCGCTGTTGCTCGCACTGTCGTCGTCGAGCCCGTACTTCGAGTGCGACGACTCCGGGTTGGCGTCGGCGCGAACGAAGATCTTCGAGGGCCTCCCCACGGCCGGTCTTCCTCCGCCGTTGGCCGACTGGTCCGACTTCGAGTCGTTCATGGCGACGCTGATCGAATCCGGCTGCATCCGCTCGATCCGCGAGGTGTGGTGGGACATCAGGCCCCATCCCGACTTCGGCACGGTCGAGTTCCGCATGTGCGATGCAATGCCGACGGTACGCGAGACGGTCGCACTCGCCGCGCTCGCCCAGACGCTGGTCACCTGGACGCTGCGACGGATCGATGACGGCACACTGCCGCAACCACCCCGTGAGTGGACGATCCGTGAGAACCGGTGGCTGGCGACGCGGTTCGGTCTCGATGCCGAGCTGATCGTCGAACACCCCGACCGTGGCCGTGCCGAGCGACGCCCGGTGCGTGAACTCGTGTCGGAACTGCTCGACGAGCTGCGCCCGGTGGCGAACGAGCTCGGCACGCTCGATCAGCTCGCCGATCTCGACGTGCTGCTCGCGGTCGGTTCGGGCGCTCAGCGTCAACGTCGGGTCGTCGAGGCCGGCGGTACGCTCGTCGACGTGGTCCAGCACCTCGCCGCCGAACTCGCCGCCGACGCGATCACCGGCGCACCAGGCGCCTCGTGACCTCTTCGGCAGAGCCTGCCATCACGCGGACGGCCACCTCGAGCCCGATTGTCGAATGGCTCGGCGAACACGGCGAAGGGCTCATCGCGCTGCGCCGCAACCTGCACGCACACCCGGAATTGAGCGGACAGGAGCGGGCCACGACCGACTTGGTCTCCGAACGTCTCGAACTCGCCGGGCTCGAACCGCGGCGCCTCGCAGTCGGCACAGGTCTCGTGTGCGACATCGTTCCCGATGACCCGGTCGCCTCCGATGGGGTCAGCGCCAGGCTCGCGCTTCGTGCTGACCTCGACGCGCTCGCGATGGCCGACGAGAAGGACGTTGCGTATCGCAGCCAGGTCAGCGGCGTCTCGCACGCTTGCGGCCACGACGTGCACACCGCCATCGTGCTCGGGACCGCGCTGTACTTCGCCCATCACCGCGAGGAACTGCCTGGGCCCGTTCGATTCATCTTCCAGCCTGCCGAGGAGCGCGTGCCCGGTGGTGCGCTCGACGTCGTCACCGATGGTGGTCTCGACGGCGTCACCGCGATCGTCGGTCTGCACTGCGAGCCGAAGATCGATGTCGGCACGATCGGGCTGAAGTCCGGTGCCATCTCGTCGGCGGCCGACATGGCCGTGATCACCCTGTCGGGTCCGGGCGGCCACACCGCGCGTCCCGAACTGACCGTCGATCTGGTCAGTCTCGCCGCCCGCGTCGTTGCCGAGTTGCCGGGTCGCGTGGCTGCCAAGGTCGCTCATCTCGATCGCGACCACGCGACTCTGGTGAAGGTGGTCTTCGGTTCGGTTCATGCCGGCGACGCCGCCAACGTCATCCCCACCCACTGCGTACTCAAGGTGTCGATCCGTACACCGTCGTTGGCGGTCTGGGACCAGCTGCCCGAGTTGTTCGAGCACGAGCTGCGCTCGATCGTCGCCGGGTCCGGGTCAGGCGTCGATGTCGAGTACACCCACGGCGTCCCTCCGGTCGTCAACGACGCCGAGGTCACCGACACGGTCGGCGCAGCGGCTCGCGCGGCGCTCGGCGATGGCTGCGTCACCGAGGTCGAACAGAGCTGGGGTGGCGACGACTTCGCCTGGTTCACCCGCGAGGTGCCCGGCACCTACGTGCGACTCGGGGTACGCGATCCCGGCGGGCCCACGCTCGACTTGCATGCGGGACATTTCGACGTCGACGAACGGGCGATCGCCATCGGCGTGCAGCTCCTCGCTGCGACCGTCGAACAGTTCTTCACCGAACGACCGTGAGCGCAGACGCCTGGATCTTCGGGTACGGATCCTTGGTGTCACCGACGTCGATGGCCACCACCATCGGCCGGACCGTCGCCGACGTCGATGTCGCCGTCGCCCACCTCGATGGGTACGGGCGCCGGTGGAACTACGGCTCGATGCACTTGCGCGGCGACTGGCAGCACGATGGTGCCGTCGTGACACAGGGACTCGTGGTGTCGCTGGGCCTTGTCGAGTCCGACCACGAGAGCTGCAATGGCGTCATCGTCCGGGTCACCGCCGACGAATTGGCGATGCTCGACTGGCGCGAGCGCGACTACGAGCGCACCGACGTGACCGACACGATCCGCCGCGACGACGGCGCTCGAATCGAGCGGGTGATGACGTACGTGCCGAGGCCGAGCGCCATCGAGCGCTACGAGACGGCCCGCGATCGTCGCCAGGCGGGAATCCGCCAGTCGTACTGGGAACTCGTCGCTGCTGCGTTCGGCGACCTCGGCGCCGACCACCTGGATCGCTACGAAGCCACGCCCGCGCCCGACGTCCCGGTCGTCGACATGACCCTCTCGATGCTCGAGACCCCGTAGTTGCCCGCGCCCAGGTCTCCGGGAACCTCGGTGGTTCCCCGGGGCCCGGGCTCCGGGAACCTTCATAGTTCCCCTCGCCCAGGTCTCCGGGAACCTCGGTGGTTCCCCGGGGCCCGGGCTCCGGGAACCTCGCAGAACCCGTAGTTCGGTCAGTCGGCGTCGGCGGGAGGAAGCTGGAGGAGTTGTTCCCACAGGTCGTCGACCTGGGTGCCCAACGAGTTGCGGTCGCCCCCGTTGTCGACGACGTGCGTCGCCTTCGCCAGACGCTCCTCACGACTCAACTGGCTGTTGATCCGCGCCCGGGCATCGTCTTCGTCCATGCCGCGTTGCTCGACGAGGCGTTGTACCGCCACCTCGACGGGGATGTCGACGACGATCGTTGCGACGAGCCCCTTGCGGGGGTTCTCGCCGAGCAACGGGAAGTCGAGCACCACGACACGATCCGTCGCGCGTTGGTCATCGATCTGGCGCTGGATCTCGGATTGCATCGCCGGATGGACGATGCCGTTGAGATCCTTCAGCGCCGCCTCGTCGTTGAAGACGATCTTGGCGACCGCAGCGCGGTCGAGGGCGCCGTCGTCGAGCAGGATGTGCTCGCCGAAGCGTTCGGCCATTGCCGCCAGTACGGGGCTGCCCGGCGACTGGAGGTCGCGGGCGATCTGATCGGCATCGACGATGACGGCGCCGCGTTCGGCAAGCATCGCCGACACGGTCGACTTGCCGGCGCCGATGCCTCCGGTCAGACCGACCAGGATCACTCGGCGGGAGCTTCCTCCGCGACGACTTCCTCTGCGACGACTTCCTCTGCGACGACTTCCTCAGCGACGACTTCCTCAGCAACGACGTCCGTGGCCTCTGCTGCGTCAGCGACCGGCGCATCGGCAGCAGCTGCCTCGGTGGCGCCTTCGCCACCCTCGCCGTAGTACTCGGACCATGCCGCCTCGGCCTCGGCAGACGCTTCGCCCTGCACCCAGTTGCCGGCGGAGTCGACCTCGAAGTGCTCGCGGTACTCGGCGGCGAGTTCGCCACCTTCGGCGGCCTGCTTGATCGACAGGCTGATGCGGCGACGGGCGAGGTCGAGATCGATGATCTTCACCCACAGCTCTTCGCCGGGCGTGACGACCTGCTCGGGGCTGTCGACGTGGTGCGCCGACATCTCGGAGATGTGGACGAGGCCTTCGATGCCTTCGCCGACCTGGACGAACGCACCGAACTGGACGAGCTTGGTGACCCGGCCGTAGACGAGCTGCTCGACCTGGTGGCCTTCGGCGAACTCCTGCCACGGATCCTGCTGCGTGGCCTTCAGCGACAAGCTGATGCGCTCGCGGCTGTAGTCGACGTCGAGCACCTGCACCTTGACGGGATCGCCGACGGTGACCACGGAGCCCGGGTGGTCGACGTGCTTCCACGACAGCTCGCTGACGTGGATGAGGCCGTCCATGCCGCCGAGGTCGACGAACGCACCGAAGCTGACGACCGAAGAGATCGTGCCTTCGCGGACTTCGCCCACCTTGAGGTTGTTGAGGAACTGGTCGCGGGTCTCCTTCTGGTTCTCTTCCAGGTAGGCGCGACGTGACAGGACCACGTTGTTGCGGTTCTTGTCGAGTTCGATGATCTTGCAGTGCACCGTCTCGCCGATGTACGGGGCGAGGTCGCGGACACGGCGCAGCTCGACGAGCGATGCGGGCAGGAAGCCGCGCAGGCCGATGTCGACGATGAGGCCGCCCTTGACGACCTCGATGACCGGACCGGACACGACGGCGTCGGCTTCCTTCTTGGCTTCGATGTCGCCCCAGGCACGCTCGTACTGCGCACGCTTCTTCGACAGGAGCAAGCGGCCTTCCTTGTCCTCCTTGGTGAGCACGAGGGCCTCGACGGCCTCGCCGAGCGAGACGACCTCGGACGGGTCGACGTCGTTGCGGATGCTCAGCTCACGAGCGAGGATGACACCTTCGGACTTGTAGCCGATGTCGAGCAGCACTTCGTCCTTGTCGATCTTGACCACGGTGCCGTGGACGAGCTGGCCGTCCTCGACGGTGACCATGGTGCCGTCGATCGCATCGGCGAACGACATGCCGAGGTCGTCGGAGACGATCTCGCGGGGGGTGTACGTGCCCTCGTCGTCGAAGGTTCCCATCTGGTTGACGGGTGACTCGGAGGTGGTTGCGGTGTCGGACAAGGGACGAACTGCTTTCGAAACGGACGTGAGTAGATGGACAGGCGCGCCGCGGGATGCGACGCAGCCGACAATGGTACCAGCGTGCGACTCGATCCGAAATGTGACACCCCGAGCCCGAAATATGCCTGGATCGTCGCGCTCAGCGCGACATCTCAGGCATGTTTCGGGCTGGAGCGATGTGCGATGACGAGGAACTCGGGGGATTCGGTCGTGGCCGGGTCGAATCCGTAGGCGCCGGGCTCGACGCTCGAGATCGACTCGACGGCGAAACCGTGCCGAGTGAGAAGCAAGCGCAGTTCACGTGGGGTGTAGCAGCCGGTCCACAGGTCGGCCGAACGGACGTCGCCTGCCTCGGAGCGGATCTCGGTGACCTCGTGCGATACCCCGGTCGCCGCGTCGAAATCGGCGTCGTGGTGGTACTTGACAGCGAAGTAGGCGTTGAAGGCGCTCAGTGCGAGCCGTCCGGTAGGCCTCAGCGCCCGCGCCATCCCGGCGACGACGGCATCGTCCTCACCGTCGGCCGTCATCATTCCGAACGCGCCCTGGCACAGGCAGATCACTGCGTCGAACTCGCCCCTGAATGCCATGGCCCGCGCATCCGCCCGCTCGAACGTGGCAAGCGATGAGTGAACACCCCGTCTCTGCGGGTTTCGCTCATCGCCCTCGGTGGCAGCCGCGCTGGCGAGGTCGATGAAACGCTGGCTGATGTCGACGCCGTGCACCGCAATGCCGCGTTGAGCGAGCTCGATCGCGTGACGGCCGGTTCCGCACCCGACGTCGAGCACCCGTTCCCCCGGCTGCAGACCGAGCGCGGCGATGACGTGATCGACTTCTTGCACGGTGCCCTTGGTGTGGGCGTAGCGGTCGTATGCGCCGCCCATGTGGTCGGCGAGGTCTTCGAACCAGTGATCGCGGCCCGCCATCAGTCGGGCTGATCGGCGGCGAGGTCGTCCGCGTAGGCCTGCTCGAGAAACTCACGCGTTGCGGCGTCATTGGCGGCGACGAGCCCCTGTGCGTTGAGGATGTCGAGCCCATCGGGTACGTCGGCGAGGTCGTCCCAGCTCGCCGGATCCCACACGTGGCCCCGACGGAACGCCTTCGCGCAGTGCATGAACACCTCGTCGGTGCGGATCACGATCGCCGTGGTCGGCCGCCGCAACTCGTCGCTCCACCGATCCAGCACCGACGCGTCGGTCGTCACCCACGCGGCGCCATTGACCCTGAGCGTCTCGTCCTTGCCGGGAATGATCACCAGCAGCGCTGCACGACCCGTCGAGACGACGGCGCGCAGGCTGTCGATGAGGTTGTTGCCGTTCAGATCCGGGATCGCGATGTGGCGATCATCGAGGACCCGGACGAATCCTGGCGGACCACCTCGCGGCGACACGTCGAGTCCGTGGTCGGCGCCGTCGGTTCCGATCAGCACGAAGGGCGATCGGGTGACGATCTCGCGGCTCGCGTCGTCGAGCACGGAGGTCTTCTTCGTCGCAACGAGCCGGCTCGGCGCTCGGTAGAGGTCAGCCAACTCGTCGAGTGACGCAACGATCGACCCGACAGGGGCGACGGGGGCATCGTCGTAGCCGTCCATCGGGTTCATCCCTTCGCCGATGCCCACGTCGAACCCCACGACACGTTCACTTCGAGCGGCACATCGAGGTCGGCGGCATCGCGCATCAGACCGACGACGAGGTCACCGACGACATCGTGCTCGGCGTCGGGCACCTCGACGATCACTTCGTCGTGCACCTGCAACACGACCCGGCTGTCGTACTCCCCCGCCACGAGCGCCTCGTCGATGTGCACCAACGCCACCTTGAAGATGTCGGCGGCGAGACCTTGGATCCCGGCGTTCATCGCCTGGCGCTCGCCGGCCTGGCGCACCCGGAAGTTCGAGTTCATCAGCTCCGGGATCGGGCGACGACGGCCGAACAAGGTCTCGGTGTAACCCCGTTCACGCGCCTCGATCACCGTGCGATCCATGTAGTTCTTCACGTTCGGAAATGCCACGAAATAGGCGTCGAGGATGACCGCCGCCTCCTCGGTCGGGATGTTCAGTCGCTGGCCGAGCCCATACGCCTCCATCCCGTAGGCGAGTCCGTACGACACCATCTTCGCCTTCGATCGCTGCTCGACGGTCACCGACGCCGGATCGACGGCGAACACGCGCGCCGCGGTGGCGTTGTGGATGTCCTGACCGCTCGTGAACGCCTCGATCAACCCCGGGTCCTTGGCCAGGTGGGCGATGCAGCGGAGTTCGATCTGGTTGTAGTCGGCGACGAGCAGCGTCGTACCCGGCGCCGGCACGAACGCCTTGCGGAACTGTCGCCCCTCATCGGTGCGCACCGGGATGTTGTGGAGGTTCGGCTGATCCGACGACAAGCGTCCCGTGCGGGCCACGGTCTGGTTGAACGTGGCATGGATGCGGCCGTCCGCGGCCACTTCGGCCAGCAGGCCCTCGCCATAGGTCGACCGCAGCTTCTCGACCTCGCGATACCGCATCAGCGGCTCGAGGAACTCGGGCCACTGATCCTTGATCTTCTCGAGCGTCGCTGCATCCGTCGAGTACCCGGTCTTGGTCTTCTTCCCGGGCGACAACCCGCGCTCGTCGTAGAGGATCTCGCGCAGCTGCTTGGGTGAATTGAGGTTCAGGTCGTCCCGACCCGCCACCTCGCGGAGTTGCACCTGCAGTGTCTGCACTTCGTCGGAAAGACGCTTGCCGAGTGCGCGCAGTTCGTCGACGTCGACACCGACACCGACGTGCTCCATCTTCGCGAGCACCAGCACGAGCGGGTTCTCGATCGATCGATAGAGCCCGGCCATCCCCTGGGCCTCCATGCTGGCCACGATCGGCTCGGCGAGCGCGTTGACCGCGAGAGCATCACGCGCAGCGAGTTCGGCGTCGCCGAGTGAGGTGCCGTCGAGGTCGAGTTGGCCGCTGCCGGCTGCATCGTCGGAGGGACGAGCGAACTTCGTGTACTTCTCGATCAGGTCAGGAAGCGTGTAGCGCGCCTCGGCCGGATCGATGAGGTAGGCGGCGATCGCGGTGTCGAGCGTGAGCCCTCGCACCTCGACGTCGAATTCGAGCAGCGAACGCATCAGCGGCTTGACGTTGTGTCCGCGCAGGTTGGTGTGGGCGCCGAGCGCCGAGCGCACCTGATCGTCGGCGAGGACGTCCGCGGGAATCCACAGCACCTCGGCGGCCGACGCGTCGACGACGACGGCGATTCCGGCGAGCGGGCTGCGGCCCGGCTCACCGACCCAGGTGGCCGCCACGTCCAGCGCGTCAGCGGACGCGATCGCGGCTGCGGCTTCGGCGGGCGACGCCGCGGTGGCCACCTCGGCGACGATTTCGGCTCGATCGTCGACAGGGCCGAGGTCGACCGACGTGCCCATTGCCGAGAGCGCTTCGTCGAGTCGGCCGGCCAACGTGCGGAACTCGAGGAAGTCGAACAGCCGCTTGAGTTCGTCGGCGTTCGGCGTGACACCCAGTTCGTCGATGACAAGGTCATCGATCGGTGCGTCGTGGCGCAACTGCATCAGGTCGAGGTTCTTGCGGGCACGCTCTTCGTGTTCGGCGAGATTCGATCGCAGCTTCGGTGTCTGATCGTCGACGTGTTCGAAGATCCCGTCGAGCCCGCCGTAGGTGTTGATGAGCTTCGCTGCGGTCTTCTCCCCCACACCGGGGACGCCCGGAAGGTTGTCGCTGTTGTCGCCGCGCAGCGCGGCGTACTGCACGTACAACGACGGCACGACACCGGTGCGTTCTTCGATGCCCGCTTCGTCGTAGAACGCGTAGTCGCTGACGCCACGCTTGTTGTAGAGCACCTTGACGTCGGGGTCGCGGACGAGTTGATAGCTGTCGCGGTCGCCGGTGACGATGATCACCTGATGGCCGGCGTCGACGAGGCGGTCGGTGGCCGTGGCGATGATGTCGTCGGCCTCCCAGCCCGACAGGTCGATCGCAGTGATCCCGACGGCGTCGAGCACCTCGCGTACCAGCCCCATCTGCTGACGAAGAATGTCCGGGGCGGCCTCGCGCTGCGCCTTGTACAGGGGTTCGGCCTCGTGGCGGAATGTCGGCTCCGGACGATCGAACGCAACGAGTACACCATCGGGCGTGTGGTCCTTGAGCACGTTGATCAGCATCGACGTGAAGCCGAACACGGCATTGGTGACCTGCCCGCTGGCGGTTGCCATGTCGGTCGGGAGCGCGAAGAATGCGCGGTAGGTCAGCGAGTTGCCGTCGACGACGAGGTAGGTGCCCATCGTGCGCCCTCAGCCGGCGCCGGGTCGGAGCGAACCGTCGAGGATGTGGTCGGCGACATCGCGCATCCGGGTGCGTTCGCTCATCGCCGTGCGTTGGATGAAGCCGAAGGCCTCCGTCTCGCTCATGCCCAGCTCATCCATCAGCAGACCCTTCGCGCGATCGATGACCTTGCGGGACTCCAACTGCTCGCCGAGCGCGTCGATCTCACCCGTCAGTGAGCGCAACTCACGGAAGCGGCCCATCGCGACCTCGATCGCCGGGATGAGGTCGCTCTTCTGGAATGGCTTGACGAGAAACGCCAGTGCGCCGGCGTCGCGTGCCTGCTCGACGACTTCTCGTTGGCTGAATGCGGTGAGCATCAGCACGCCACAGATCTTCTCGCCGTTGATGATGCGCGCCGCCTCGAGGCCGTCCATCCCGGGCATCTTGATGTCGAGGATGGCCAGATCCGGCTGCAGGCCCCGCACCAACTCGATTGCCTGGTCGCCCCGGCCCGTCTCACCGATGACCTCGTAGCCCTCTTCTTCCAGGGTCTCACGCAGGTCCATGCGAATGATGGCCTCGTCCTCGGCGATCACGACACGCAATGGCATGGCCCCTTATCTAGCAGGTGTCGCCCGAGTTGGCTCCCGACGCGTCCACGATGTGCCTGACACATCGTGGACCTCACCAGTAACCGGCCATCAGTTCCGACGACCAAGGCGGCTGTCGCACGTCACCGCGCGGATCGAATTCGATCATGTGCGGCTTGAGATCGAGCACGGGCGTGCCGTCGATCGCATCGAGCCCGCGAACCCGCACGTCGAGTCCGTCGACACCGAGCAGTTCGCAGGTGGTGAGGCCGAGCCGATTGGGTCGCGAGCTCGCACGCTGAGCGAAGATGCCCACCTTCGGCCACGCCTCGTTGCCACGAGGGTGCCTGGCGCCGATCGCGACCTTCGCCTCGTCGAACTGGTCGAACAGGAAGATCACCTCGATGTGCGAGAACTGGTCGAGTCCGGCAACGGAATCCGGCGTGAACCGGTCGATGTCGAGACCGATCACACTCTCGACGTCACCCCAGTTGTCGTCGATCCGCCCCGCTCTGGCCGACCTGACGTGCCCGATCGGGCGCACCGTGAACTCGGTCATGCGAACGCTCCCATCATCGCTTTGCTGATCGGGCGGCACAGCTCGCGGAGTCGGGCGCACCCGTCGACACCGATGGCGTCGTACGGCGCGGCCGCGAGTTCATCGGTACGCGCCTCGATCCAGTCTCGGCGCTCGCGGCCCAGTTCGGTGAAGGCCAGATCGGGATCGAGCCAACCCCGCTCGCGGAGTCGCTCCTCGGCTGCCAGCCAGTCGTCGCCGGTGCGCTGCCGGGTCGCCCGCAAGATGTCGGCCGACACGTCACCAGCGGCGGCGTGCGTGACCAACGCCTCGCACCCGTCGAGGCCTTCGACCGTCAGCGCCACGATGTGGCCATCGCCGCGGAACTCGCGCAACAGCGACTGCGCATGCCACAGCACGAGATGGGGCTCAGTCGGCCACGGCAGCGAGGCGTGCCCGGCGAACAGCGGTCTCCCCTCGGGCCACTCGCACGCTGCCGTCGCCGCGGCTCGCGCCAAGTCGGCCGCCTCGGCGATCTCTGGGCTCTCGACGAACGGCCCTGCATGAGCACGGATCGTGCGATCGGCGCCACGGAGTCGGGCATCCGTCATCTCCGGCGGTGTCACTCGCTCCCACACGCCGGCCATGCTGCGACGAACGAGGTCGCGATCGAAGTTGAAGAAGGTGGCGATCACCACCTCGGCGGACACCGCGCCCATCGGCGCCGACCGCGACGCGAAGTACCCCGTCATTCGATCGTCGATGCCGAGCGCCGCGTACTCGTCCCGCGCCTCGGCGGCGAAGTAGATCGCGCCGTGGATCGGCTCGAGCGTTCGCCAGGTCTTCCGGGCGGTCACTGCGTCCATGCGGCGAGCTTCGCAGAGCCGCGTGGATCGGCTACGACCGGGTCACATCCGGTCGAGCAACTCGTCCTGGCGGCGTTCGAGCGAGATGATCTCCTCGATCACCTTCGCCCGGTGTTTCGCGTGGGCATCGACATGACGACGGGCGTCACGAGCTTCGAACGACGCTCCTGCGGTCTCCGACACGAGCGCCCGGATCTCCTGATCGTCGGCGTCGTCGCCGAGGTGGATCATCTGCTCGTCGATCACCGCCAACTCGGCACGCAAGGTCTTCAGCCGAGTTGCCACTTGCGACAGTCGACGCTCGATCAGCCAGTTGCCCATGTGCACCATCACGCTACAGCGGCCGATTGTGACCGGACCGTTCGATCGGCCAGGATCTGGCGATGGCGCGCTTGAGCGAGATCGGTGAACAAGACGGCTGGCGATGCTGGCTGTGCGACCAGCCGGTCGACCCGGACATGTCGGTGAACGACCCACGCGGTCCGAGCATCGACAGCCGGACCACCGAGCGCAAGGCCAAGGCGAAGGGAACCGGGCGCGGCAAGGGAACCGGGACCGGACAGGAACGCCTGGCCCACCGATCGTGCAATACCGGCAAGGGGAGCACGAAGCCCGTCGTCGAATGGCCCGACCACCTCCTGATCGCCGACCCTGCCGTCATCCTGGTGGCCGTCGACCGCGCCCAACGCAAGGGTGGACGCGAGATCATGGGCCACTGCTCGGATCGGGGCGATGCCCTCACCGCTGCAGCGTGGCTCGTCGACCGGATCTCCCGACTCGAGCCGTCCCTCGAGGTGAGCGCCGACGTCGAGCCCGGCGGCGGCCAGTACATGATCGTGTTGCAGTCACGTCACTGAGATCCCGAACCCATCACGTTTGCGTTGCACTTCGGGTGGGCCGGGTCACCCAGACTGCAACACAAGCGGTGTCGCAGTCACACCGCCGACGCTCGTGCGCAGATTTGGGTGGACCGGTTCACCGGAAACGCAATGCAAACGGACAGACGAGCGAGCGCACTCGAACGGTGCCCCGGGTCGGACTCGAACCGACACTTGACGGTGTTTGAGACCGTTGCCTCTGCCAATTGGGCTACCGGGGCGGTGTGCGACGGCGAGACTAGCGGGCTTACCCGCCGGTAGCTCTCCGGCTCGCGTCGAGCGGTCTAGCCTGCCGACAATGCTCGCTTTCACCTTCCCCGGCCAGGGGTCGCAACGACCCGGCATGGGACTGCCATGGCGCGATCACGAAAGTTGGGAACTGATCGACGAGGCCAGCGACATCGCTGGTCGCGACATCGGCGCTCTGCTCTGCGATGCCGACGCCGACGAACTCAAAGACACCCGCAACGCACAGCTCACCACGTTCGTGTCGAGTCTGATGGTGCTCGACGCGGTCGAGCGCCTCGGCATCGCCCCGAGCTACTGCGCCGGCCACAGCCTCGGCGAGTACACCGCGCTGACGGCGACCGGCGCGCTCGGCTTCGACGACGGGATCCGCCTCGTGTGCGAGCGCAGCGCCGCCATGCACGACGCCGGCCTTGCGCAACCGGGCACGATGGCTGCGGTGCTCGGCCTCGACGACGACCAGGTCGACGTCGCCTGCCGGCGAGCTGACGCCAACGTCTGGGTCGCCAACTACAACGCGCCTGGCCAGGTGGTCATCGCCGGTTCACCCGATGGCGTCGATGCGGCGACCGCCCACGCCAAGGAACTCGGCGCGAAGAAGGTGATGCCGCTCCAGGTCGCCGGCGCGTTCCACACGCCGTTCATGACCGCAGCACGCGACCGGTTGCGAGCAGCGCTCGCCCAGGCCGACCCTCGCGACAGTGACGTGCCGGTCGTGTCGAACGTCGACGCCCTGCTCCACGATCAGGCGGCCGACTGGGCGAGCCTGCTGTCGGCGCAGCTGTCGAGTCCGGTGCGGTGGAAGCACTCGCTGCTCACGCTCGCCGATGCCGGAGTCACCGACTTCGCCGAACTCGGCCCCGGCGCGGTGTTGACCGGGATGGCCAAACGGACCGTTCAGGGAAGCCGAACGATTTCGGTGGCGACACCCGAGGACCTCGACAAGTTGCTCGAGTGGGTCGGCGCCGGCACGCCGTCCGGGCCCCGCCAGCAGGAAGGCGAACACCTCTTCGCCGTGGAACGCCTGGTCGTGAGCCCGGCCGCGGGGATCTTCACGCCCGTCGGTGGGTTGAGCGAGGGGTCCCGGATCGACGTGGGCTCCGTCGTCGGCCACGTCGGTGAGGTGGAAGTGCGATCGCCGTTCGCCGGCGTGCTGCAGAGCTTCATCGCGCTCGACACCGAGCGAGTCACCAGTCGTCAACCGATCGTCTGGTTGCGAACCGAACCGTGATGGACGGGGACTGAACATGCCCAAGGTTCCTCCAGGGGTCCGGGGTGCGGCGATCACCGGGTGGGGCACCGCCCTCCCCGACCAGGTCATCACCAACCACGATCTCGAACGAACGATCGACACCGACCACGACTGGATCGTCGAGCGAACGGGCATCCACGAACGACGAGTCGGCGGCACCACCGCCGGCCTCTCGGTCGAAGCCGGCCGCCAGGCGATCGAACGTGCCGGGCTGGACCCAGGCGACATCGACGCGCTCGTGCTCGCCACCACCACCCCCGACCGAGCGGTGCCCGGCACGTCGTCGACGGTGCAACACCTGCTCGGACTCACCTGCGGCGCCTACGACCTCAACGCTGCGTGTTCGGGCTGGGTGTACGGCCTGATCAACGCCCATGGCCTCATTGCGCTCGGCGCCGAGAAGGTGCTGGTGATCGGCACCGACACCTTGGCGCGGATCACCGACTGGGACGACCGCAACACCGCCATCCTCTTCGCCGATGGCTCCGGTGCCGCCGTGCTCGAAGCGGTCGATGGCGACGGCCAACTGCTTGGCTGGCATCTGGCTGCCGACGGAAGTGCCGAAGGTGCGCTGTATGCCGAGGTCGGTGGCAAGCTCCAGATGGAGGGCCGCGAAGTCTTCCGGCGTGCGGTACGGCTGATGGCCGACTCGGCCACCGCCTCGATGGAGGCCGCCGAGGTCACCGGCGACGACATCGCGCTCGTCATTCCCCACCAGGCCAACATCCGCATCATCTCGGCATCGCTGGATCGGCTCGGTATCGGCATCGAACGCGCCTCGATCGTGCTCGACCGCACCGGCAACACGTCCGCCGCGTCGATCCCGCTCGCACTCGCGGACGCCCTGGATCGCGGCCGGATATGCCAAGGTGATCTCGTGTTGTTCGTCGGATTCGGAGCAGGGATGACCGCGGCCAGCGCCGTGGTCCGTTGGAGTGCTGCAGTGCCGGCGCCTTCTGGTGGGGCGCTGTCGTGAGTCGTGTGGTCCTGATCACCGGCGGCGCGCGCGGCATCGGACTCGCGTGTGCCGAACGCTTCGCCGCGCAGGGCGATCGTGTTGCCGTGACCTACAACTCCTCGCCGCCTCCCGACGGTTTTTCGGCGTGCGGTGCGACGTGACCTCGACCGACGACGTCGACGCAGCGTTCACCGCGGTCGAGGAGCACTTCGGCGACACCGTCGAGGTGCTCGTCTCGAACGCCGGCATCACGCGCGACGGCTTGCTGTTGCGTATGTCCGAGGACGACTTCACCTCGGTGATCGACGCCAATCTGACCGCGGCATACCGCGTCGTGAAACGCGCCAGTCGCTCGATGTTGAAGGCCCGCCGAGGTCGCATCGTGCTGGTGTCGTCGGTCGTCGGACTTCTCGGTTCGGCGGGCCAGGCGAACTACGCCGCCTCGAAGGCCGGCCTGGTCGGCTTCGCCCGGTCGATCGCCCGTGAGCTCGGCTCGCGTTCGATCACGGTCAACGTGGTCGCCCCCGGCCCGGTGGCCACGGACATGACGGCCGCACTCGGCGACGACCGGATGGCAGCGTTGACGGCGATGGTGCCACTCCAACGTGTCGCGGAACCCGCAGAGATCGCCGGCGTGGTTTCGTTCCTCGCCTCGGACGATGCCGCCTACATCACCGGTGCCGTCATTCCCGTCGACGGTGGTCTCGGCATGGGACACTGACAACCGATCCACATCATCAGCTCACCCGATCGGGTGTGCCACACTGCAAGATCCATCGACAAGGAGAACCCCGTGGACCCAGAACTGTTTGCCCGTTTCCGCAAGTGTGCCGTCGAGGTGCTGTCCGTCGAGGAGAGCGCCGTCGTGCCCGAGGCCAACTTCGGTGACGACCTCGATGCCGACAGCCTCGACCTCGTCGAGCTGGTGATGGCCCTCGAGGAGGAATTCGACGTGTCGGTGCCCGAAGAAGAACTCGAAGGCGTCGAGACCGTGCAGCAGGCCTACGACATCGTCGTCGCGAAGCTGTGACCGGAGGCGGCCGTCGGGTCGCGGTCACGGGTCTCGGCGTCGTCGCCCCCACCGGCATCGGGCGCACGGCGTTCTGGAACGGACTGCTCGGTCCTGGTGTCACGAGCGGACAATCGCTCACGATCGACGACTGGGATCCCGCCCCCTACTTCGACAACCCCAAGCAGGCGCGCCGCACCGACCGAGTCGAGCAGTTCGCCGTCGCTGCTGCCGCTGAAGCGTTCGAACAGGCGGGCGGAGTCGACACGATCGGCGTCGATCCCGCCCGGTTCGGCACGATCTTCGCCACCGGTGTCGGTGGACTGCACACGATCGAGGAGCAGGTCCAGGTCCGCCTCGAGAAGGGTGAACGCCGGGTCTCGCCGTTCCTCGTGCCGATGATGATGGCCAACGCATCCGGCGCATCGATCTCGATGCGCTACGGACTGCAGGGTCCGGCGGAGACGATCTGCACCGCCTGTGCAGCCGGCTCGCACGCGATCGCCTATGCCGCGCGTCTCATTCGCTGGGGTGTCGTCGATGCGGTCGCCACGGGCGGCAGTGAGGCGGCAGCGACGCTGACCGCGCTGGCGGGCTTCGGCAACATGACCGCGCTCACCAATGCCGGGATCAGCCGACCGTTCGATGCCGAGCGAGATGGTTTCGTGCTCGGCGAAGGTGCTGCCGTACTGATCCTCGAGGAGTGGTCGAGCGCTGTCGATCGCGGTGCGACCATCCTCGGCGAGATCCTCGGTGGGGCGAGCACCGCGGACGCCCACCACATCACGGCTCCGTCACCAGGTGGTGTCGGAGCGATCGCCTGCATGCGTCTCGCTCTCGCCGAGTCGGGGCTCGAACCCGGCGACGTCAAGCAGGTGAACGCACACGGGACCTCTACACCGCTCAACGACGCGGCCGAAGCAGCGGCGATCACCGAGGTGTTCGGGGCGCGCAACGTCCCAGTCGTGTCGACGAAGGGTGTGACCGGCCATGCACTCGGTGCCGCCGGCGCACTCGAAGCAGCAGCCGCCCTGTTGTCGATCGAGCACCGCCTGATCCCGCCGACGGCGAACACCACGACGATCAGCGCCGACATGGACATCGATCTCGTCATGGGCGAACCCCGTCCGTGGGAACCGGGGCCGGTGATCTCGAACAACTTCGGCTTCGGCGGCCACAACGGCTCCGTCGTCGTCGCACCACCGACCTGACGATTACATCGCGGGTCTGACCCCTGATGTAATCGTCACGCGTCGGCGAGGACGAACAGCAGGTCGCATTGGCAGGCGACCTCGCCGCCAACCAGGGCACGACCCGAGCCCTTGCCGGCGCGCGCTGACATGCGGCCCAGCTCGACTTCGAGAATCAGCTCGTCACCGGGGACCACCTGGCGACGGAATCTGGCCCCATCGAGTCCACCGAACAGCGGCAGCTTGCCGGCGTACTTCGGATCGGCGAGCACGGCCGCGGCGCCCACCTGGGCGATCGCTTCGCACATGAGCACACCCGGCAGCGTCGGGCGGCCCGGGAAGTGCCCTGCGAAGAAGTACTCGTCGCCGGTGAGCGTCCATCGCCCCGACGCCGACACACCGGGCACGATCGAGATCAGTTCGTCGACGAGCAGGAACGGTGGCCGATGAGGCAACAGTTCCTCGGGGCGTGGCAGGGCGTTGGGTTCGGATGTCGGCATCAGCGGCTCCAGTCGAGTCGTCGTCGGGCGTGTGCGTGGTAGTGATCGGGGATCGAACGCAAGGAGTCGTCGATCCAGAACGGACCACTGTCGAGCGACTCCATCACGACGGTGAGCTTCGCATGCAGCTCGGCTCGAACCTCCGCTGGCGGCGTCGCGTCGTGCTCGCGCCACACCACCATGGGCACGGCGCACGAGTCGCACTCGGCGATCCAGCACATCTCGTCGCTGTGGAACCACTCGGTGAACGGCGTCGCCTCACAGAGTTCACATCCGGTGTCGACGTTCACGTCTGGCACCGTACGCGAATGAGGGACCGGCCAGGAGGACCGGTCCCTCATCCGAAGGGGAGAATGTGTGACCGGGATGTCCCGGTCAGTTGTTCACTGAGTGATCAGGCGGGGCAGGTCTCGAGGAACGCTGCGACGTCGATGCTCGGCGGGACCAGGACGGCGTCGATGGCGTGGACGACACCATTGCTGGCGGTCACGTCGGCCTGGACAACCGTTGCGTTGTTGAACGCAACGCCGTCGGTCAGCTCGACCGTGACGTTCTCGCCCTGCACCGTCGGGACGTCGCCGTCGGTGAGGTCACCCGACATCACGGCACCGGAGATCACGTGGTACGTGAGGATGGAGGTCAGCGCATCGACGTTCTCCTCGAGGAGGAGGCAGTCGACGAGACCCTCCGGCAGTGCAGCGAACGCATCGTCGGTCGGGGCCAGGACCGTGAACGGGCCGGGACTCTGGAGCGTCTCGACGAGACCGGCTGCCTCGACGGCGGCCACGAGTGTGCCGAACGATCCGGCGTTGATCGCCGTCTCGACGATGTCACCAGCCGCCGCGGCGACTTCGGAGGTCACCGTCTCTTCTTCTTCCATGGCGTCGGTGACGACGGTCTCGGCCTCTTCGACCGCGGTGGTGGTTTCCGGGGTCGAATCGTTCGAGTCGCTGCCGCAGGCGGACAGCACGACGAGACCGGTGATGGCGGCGACGCCAGCGAGACGGGTGGAGGACTTGCGCATGGGAATGGTTCCTTTTCGTAGTTCTGAGTGGAGGTGTTCTGTTCACGCCGCATCGTGCGGAGTGACAGGTCTACGACACCGTCTCAGATCCGGATGACAATTGAGTACGAAAAGTTTCCACGCCGACAATCCGGCTCGCGGAACGCCTGCGGTCAGTCGCTGCCGGGGCGGCGCGTCGCCTCACGCTCCGGGTCGCCGGAGTAGCCGGGCGGGTACGTCGCAGCGAGTTCCTCGGCAGATGGCGTTCGCTTGCGGTACGCATCAGCGGGCAGCAGATCGACGAGTGCTGCCATGATCCGCTTGGTGTCGGCCTCGAGCGAACGACCGACCAGTCGAACGGGTGCACCGACCCGAATCCGGATCGTCGGCGGATCGGTCAGGTTGAGCACGTTGGGGAGCCGGCTCGAACGCGGCCACACCTGCTCGGTACCCCACATGCCGACCGGGATCACCGAGGCGCCCGTCATCTGCGCGAGCCGGGCCGCGCCCCATCGACCCGTCGGCTTGCGGAAGAACGCCGGTCCGCGCGGAATGGTGCCCTCCGGCATCATCGTCACCATCTCGCCGCCCTCGAGCGCCGCCGCTGCGGCGGCCAGCGGTTCGTCGGAACCGGTCCCCCGGTCGACACGGATCCCGCCCATCGCTGCCGCGATCGGACCCACGATCGGTGCGTCGAACACCTCCTTCTTGCCGAGGAAGCGAGCCGGACGACCGGACTGGGCGATCGTGAGCGACATGGCGGCGACGTCGAAGTAGCTGCGGTGGTTGCCCACGAGAATCGCAGCCCCACTCGACGGAATGTGCTCGACCCCCTCGATGTCGAATCGCGCGTACGGATAGGCGGACTTGCGAGCGAACCGAAGGGCGACCTGCTGCAGTTCCAGACCGATGACCGGGATCTTCAGCACGCCGGGCGAAACGTCGAGGTTGAGCGTCGGCCATCGACGCGCTGCCGCAACGAGCACCATCCGCGGGTCAGGGTTGACCACGATCGGGTGGCCGACCGCGGCGAGCATGGGGGTGTCGTAGACGCTGTCGGAGTAGGCATAGCTCTCGGCGAGATCGACGTCGTGGCGTCCGGCCCATTCGCTGATCGCGGCGAGTTTGCCTGCCGAC
Organism: Ilumatobacteraceae bacterium; assembly: GCA_963828415.1. GTDB lineage: Bacteria > Actinomycetota > Acidimicrobiia > Acidimicrobiales > Ilumatobacteraceae > Sva-07. The sequence goes on along the minus strand of CAWHEI010000001.1, from coordinate 166,953 downwards.
CACACGAATGGACCGTCGAGCGTCCCGTCGTAGGTGCCGTCGGCGCTCACGCCATAGCGCGTGGCCACCACGTCGTCGAGGCCGAGGCGGTCGGCGAACGGCTTGACGAGGTCGTACGGCGTCGTGGTCGCCAACACGATCGGACGGCCCGCCTCACGGTGTGAGGCGAAGGCGGTTGCAGCGAACGGCTGCACCATGGCGCACAGGTCGTCGGCGACGGTTTCCGCAGCTTCGGCGACGGCGGCACGAGAGCGGCCCGCTGCCAACGTGACCGCCTGACGGGCCAGGACCATCGATGGGAGGGTCTCGCCGATGGCGTTGAACAGCCCGAACAGCAGCCGCTCGCCTGGTATCGGATTGGGTCCCGTGAGTCCGGCGAGTCGCATGGCGCCGGCGAACACCTCTCCTGATGCTCCCGACAACAGCGTGCGATCGAGATCGAAGAAGGCGGCGCCGGAGGAAGTCACGATCCGAGACTAGGCCACGCCCGAACTCCCGGACACGGGCCGAAAAATGGGAAAGACCCGGATGGGGGATCCGGGTCTCTCAACCAAGCGAAGTCCTCCGGTTGGGGGAACCGGTTTGCGGACTTCTCTATCGAGTGGAACATGGGGGGTGTTCGCACTGCGACTTGCTTGTGAAAGTATGCACGTGAACAAGCGATCGTGCAAGTAGAACAAAGAGATACTGGGTATCGTCCACAGAGATGGATGTTCGGCAGCTCTCGACCTTGGTGGCGATCGCCGATCACGGCACCTTCTCGGCGGCAGCCCGAGCGCTCTACACCGTGCAGTCGAACGTCTCCAGCCACATCGCCCGGCTCGAGAAGGAACTCGGCGTCACGCTCGTCGACCGAGCGCAGGGTGGCCTGACCGAGGACGGCGCACGAGTGGTCGAGCGTGCTCGGCGGATCCTGAACGAACTCGACGACATCGCCGCCGACATGTCGAGTCGCCACGCCGAGGTCATGGGCCAGACGCGGATCGGGGTGATCGGCACCACGGCGCGGTGGTTGATCCCGCAATTCCTCGGCGACCTGAGCGAGCGGCATCCGAACGTTCGAGCGATCGTCCAGGAGGGTGCCACGTCGTCACTCGTGCCGAACGTCCTGACCGGCCAGCTCAGCGGCGCGATCGTGCACCTACCGGTCGACGAGCCCGAGCTGGTCATCGAGCCCCTGTTCGCCGAAGACCTGCTGCTGTTGGCGCCTGACGGACACCCGCTCGCGGATCGCGACGTCATCCCCCTCGCGGACCTCGACGAGGTCCCCTTGCTGCTGCCACCCCCGGGCGCAGCGTTGCGCCGCGTGCTCGAACGGGCAGCCGCAAACGCCGACATCACGCTGCGCGCCCAGGCCGAAGTCGACGGCGTCCGCCTCCTCGCGTCGCTGGCATTCGCCGGCTTCGGCGCGGCGATCGTGCCGGCAACCGCGGTACCCGACTGGCTGGAGGGAACATTTCACCGCATCGCGGTGCCCGAGCTCCCCCGCCGCGTGGTCGCGTTCGCCCGTCGGCGGCGCCCAGCTGCGAGTGCGCCGACGATGGCGGTGCTCGAGGTGCTGCGATCGGTGACGAGCGCTCACGGCGCCGCACAGCACGGGATCCACCCCGATGCGGCAGCCATTCCGCTCAACCGCTGATGGTGCGGGCGTCGCGGAACGACCGACCGCGGTACTGTCCGAGCCGATGACCAGCGTCGCTTCGACTCCGCTCGCACTGACCCGGCTCACGCCGAGCGATGTCCGCGTCACGATTCGCGACCTCGACGGCCGCCAGGTCGTATGGGCCGAGTTCGATGCCGACGACGAACCGACCCGCCTGACCAGCACGACCTCCGAGCAGTTCGTGGCCGCCGCAACCGCCGCCCGCGCTCGGCACCTTCCACTCGTGCTCGTCCTGGCGACGTCGGGCGCCGACATCAACGAGGGCGTCTCGGCATTGCACGCGTGGGGTCGAGTGGCAGCTGCGTTGACCGCGTGCTCTGGCGTCGTGCCGACCGCCGTGATCGTCTCGGGACCCGCCGTGTCCGGGCCTGCGCTGCTGCTCGGCATTGCCGACCTGACGGTGATGACGCAGAGCAGCTACGCGTTCGTCAACGGCCCGACGATGGTCGAGGAGTTCACCGGGATCGCCATCAGCATCGACGAACTGGGAGGGGCCGCCCACCACGCCCGGTACACCGGCGTCGCCACCGCCGTCGTCGCTGACCGCGCTGCCGCTGTCGAGATGGTCGCCGACCTGCTGTCGTACCTCCCCGACCACGTCGACGCCGAGCCGCCACTGCACGACATCGACGACGTGGCCGACCGCCGCTGCCCCGAGGCCGGCGAGCTGATCCCGTCGTCGTCCACCGGCAGCTACGACGTCCGCCAGGTGGCGGCCGCAATCGTCGACGACGGTTCGATGCTCGAGTTGCGCGACAGGTGGGCGGCAAACGTCGTGACTGCGTTCGCGACGATCGACGGTCGCCCGGTGGGCATCGTCGCCAACCAGCCGATGATCCTCGCGGGAACCCTCGACATCCCTGCGTCGCAGAAGGCGGCCCGTTTCGTCGCGCTCTGCGACGCGTTCAATCTTCCGATCATCACGCTCGTCGACACGCCTGGCTTCTACCCCGGCAAGGATCTCGAGTGGCGCGGCATGATCCGCCATGGAGCGCAACTCGTGTACGCCTACGCCCGCGCCACCGTGCCGCGGATCTGCGTCATCCTGCGCAAGAGCTACGGCGGCGCGTACATCGTCATGGACTCCAAGACGATGGGCAACGACCTCTGTCTGGCCTGGCCGTGGGCGGAACTCGCCGTGATGGGTGCCGGACAAGCGGCAGCGATTCTGCAGCGTCGAGCGACGCCGGAGGAACGGGCGGCCTTCGAAGCCGACTACTCCGAACGGCTTCTCAACCCGTACGTCGCCGCCGAACGCGGGCTGGTCGATGCGGTCATCGATCCCGCCGACACCCGCATCGAGATCGCCGCCGCGCTCGAGGTGCTGCAGGACAAGCGCGAAGCGCTCGGCGGACGCAAGCACGGCAACAGCCCCCTCTGAGGGCGTCGCGGTTGCAGGGCGCGGACCCATTCGGCACTAACGTGACGTCGCGGTCGGGGAGGAACCTCCGACCGAACCACCCCCAGAGTTCGCGCCACGAGAGGAAGCCACGTGCCCGACACGATCACCATCACCGACGACCGCACCGGAAAGACGGTCACCGTTCCCATCGAAGGTGGGGTCTTTCCCTCGTCGGCGCTGCGCGAACTCGACCCTTCGCTCTACTGCTACGACCCGGCCTACCTGTCGACGGCATCGTGCAAGTCGGCGATCACCTACCTCGACGGCGATGCCGGCATCCTGCGGTACGGGGGCTATCCGATCGAACAGTTGGCCGAGCATTCGAGCTACCTCGAAGTCGCCTACCTCCTGCTGAACGGCGAACTGCCGAACAAGGAGCAGCTCGACGTGTGGGTGAACGACGTCACCCATCACACGTTCATCCACGAGAACATGCGCAAGCGCTTCGTCGACGGCTTCCACTACAACGCACACCCGATGGGGATGTTCACCTCGGCCGTGGCAGCGCTCGGCACCTTCTACGAAGGCGCGAAGGACATCGACGATCCCACGCAGCGCGATCGCCAGATCCTGCGCCTCATCGCGAAGGCGCCGACGATCGCGGCGATGTGTTACCGCTTCTCGGTCGGCCTCCCCTTCAACGCCCCGAGCAACGATCTGTCGTATCCGGCGAACTTCCTCAACATGATGTGGAAGATCGGCGACTACGAGGTCGATCCCGTGCTCGAACGCGCGATGGAGGTGCTGTTCATCCTCCACGCCGACCACGAGCAGAACTGCGGGACCACCGCCATGCGAGTGATCGGCTCGAGCCATGCCGACCCGTACTCGTCGGCTGCCGGCGCTGCAGCAGCCCTCTACGGTCCGCTGCACGGCGGCGCGAACGAGGCCGTGGTTCGGATGCTGACCGAGATCGGTTCGGTCGACAACGTCCCGGCGTTCATCGAGTCCGTCAAGGCCGGCGAGGGACGGCTGATGGGCTTCGGACATCGCGTCTACAAGAACTACGACCCGCGGGCGACCATCATCAAGAAGGCCGCCTACGACGTGTTCGAGGTGACCGGCAAGAACCCGCTGCTCGACATCGCGCTGAAACTCGAGGATGCCGCACTGTCGGATTCGTACTTCATCGACCGCAAGCTGTACCCGAACGTCGACTTCTATTCCGGCCTGATCTACCAGGCGATGGGCTTCCCGGTCGAGATGTTCACCGTGCTGTTCGCCATCCCCCGCATGTCGGGCTGGCTCGCTCACTGGCAAGAACTCCTCAACGATCCCGAGCAGAAGATCTCGCGGCCGCGTCAGTGGTACTCCGGCCCCGACGAACGCAACTACGTCCCCGTCATCAACCGCTGATCACGCCAGGGGTCAGACCCCATGCGTGATCGGTCTACGCTCCGGCGATGAGCATCACGAGGATCAACCCGCCGGACCTCGCACCGGCTGTCGGCTACGACCACGTGGTCGTGGCGACGGGCACCACCCGCGTCTACGTCGCCGGCCAGACCGGTGTCGGCCCGGACGGCCAGGTCGTCGGCGATGACCTGGCGTCCCAGACGGCCCAGGCGCTTCGCAACGTCGGCATCGCATTGAATGCCGCCGGCGCCGGCTGGGAGCACGTTGCGAAGATGACGTTGCTGATCGTCGGCTTCGAACCGAGCATGGCCGAGGGACTCTTCGCCGGACTCGCCGAAGCGTTCGGCGACGACATCCCGACCACCGCCACCACGCTCCACGGCGTGCAGGCACTGTTCGAGCCCGACCTCCTCGTCGAGATCGACGTGATCGCCGAACTGTGATTACACCAGGGGTCAGACCCAGGATGTAACAACGGACGAATCGGTGACCGTCCACAACGCTGATGAACGGTTACATCCTGGGTCTGACCCCTGGTGTAATCAGATGGCGTCGATGGCGGCGTTGAACGTCGCGCTCGGGCGCATCACGGCGGTTGCCTTGGCGGCGTCGGGGGCGAAGTAGCCACCGATGTCAGCCGGCTGGCCCTGCACGCCGAGCAACTCGTCGACGATCGTCTGCTCGTTGGCGGAGAGTTCGGCGGCGATCGGCGCGAACCGTGCCGCCAGTTCGGCGTCAGCGGTCTGCGCAGCCAACGCCTGCGACCAGTAGAGCGCGATGTAGAAGTGGCTGCCGCGGTTGTCGATCTGACCGAGTCGCCGTGCGGGCGACTTGCCGTTCTCCAACAGCTGGCCGGTGGCAGCGTCGAGTGTGTCCGCGAGGATCTGCGCCCGAGCATTCCCGGTCACGTTGGCGAGGTGTTCGAACGAGACGGCGAGCGCGAGGAACTCTCCGAGCGAGTCCCACCGCAGGTAGTTCTCCTTGACCAACTGCTGCACGTGCTTGGGCGCTGATCCACCCGCACCGGTTTCGAACAGTCCCCCGCCGTTCAGCAACGGCACGACGGAGAGCATCTTGGCGCTCGTGCCCAGCTCGAGAATCGGGAACAAGTCGGTCAGGTAGTCGCGCAGCACATTGCCGGTGACCGAGATCGTGTCGAGACCCTGGCGGGCCCGGTCGATCGAGAACTGTGTGGCGGTCGCCGGTGAAAGGATCTCGATCTCGACGCCGGCGAGGTCGTGGTCGCCCAGGTACTCGTTGACCTTCGCGATCAACTGCGCATCGTGGGCGCGCGTCGAATCCAGCCAGAACACCGCTGGTGCACCGGTGGCGCGAGCGCGGTCGACGGCGAGGCGAACCCAGTCGCGGATCGGCTCGTCCTTCACCTGGCACATCCGGAAGATGTCGCCGGGCGAAACGGCCTGCTCCATCAGCGTGTCACCGGAAGCCACGTCGACGACGCGGATCGATCCTGCCGCCGGCGCTTCGAACGTCTTGTCGTGGCTGCCGTACTCCTCGGCCTTCTGAGCCATCAAACCGACGTTCGGGACGCTGCCCATCGTCGACGGGTCGTAGGCCCCGTTGGCAATACAGTCCTCGATCACGGTCTGGTACACACCGGCGTAGCTGCTGTCGGGGATGACCGCCTTCGCGTCCTGCTGCTCGCCGGCTGCGTTCCACATCTGACCCGACGTGCGGATCATCGCCGGCATCGAGGCGTCGACGATCACGTCGCTGGGCACGTGCAGGTTGGTGATGCCCTTGTCGGAGTCGACCATCGCCAGGTCGGGGCCGTTCTCGTAGGCCGCCGCGATGTCGGCCTCGATGGCCGCACGCTGACCTGCGGGCAGCGACTCGACGGCGCTGAGCACACTGGCCCAGCCGTTGCGGGGATCGCCACCGGCGGCGGCGATCGCATCGCCGTGCTTCGCGAAGACGTCGGCGAAGAACACCTCGACCGTGTGACCGAAGATGATCGGGTCGGACACCTTCATCATCGTCGCCTTCAGATGGATCGAGAACAGCACACCTTGCTGCTTCGCGTCGCTGATCTGGGCGGCGAGGAACGAGCGCAGTGCGGCGACGTCCATCGCCGTCGAGTCGATCACTTCACCGGCGAGGACGGGCACCGATTCCTTGAGCACCGTGACGGTGCCGTCGGAGGCGACGTGCTCGATGCGCACGGCGCCGTCGGCGGCAACCGTGAGCGACTGCTCGTTGGCGCGGAAGTCGCGGTCGCCCATCGTGGCGACGTGCGTCTTCGACTCGGGTGACCAGGCACCCATCGAGTGCGGATGCGACTTGGCGTAGTCCTTGACCGCCTTGGGCGCCCGGCGATCGGAGTTGCCCTGACGCAGCACCGGGTTGACGGCCGATCCCATCACGCTGCCATACCGTGTGCGCGCCTCGACCTCGTCGGGCGTCGACGGTTCGTCGGGATAGTTCGGGATGTCGTAGCCCTTGGCCTGCAGTTCAGCGATGGCCGCCTTCATCTGCGGCACCGACGCCGAGATGTTCGGGAGCTTGATGATGTTCGCTTCGGGTGTCAACGCCAGTGCGCCCAACTCAGCCAGTGCGTCGCCGATGCGCTGCTCGTCGGTGAGTCGTTCGGGGAACGTCGCGATGATCCGTCCGGCGAGCGAGATGTCGCGGGTCTCGACCTCGACGCCCGCAACCCCGGCGAACGATTCGATGATCGGCAGGAACGAATACGTCGCCAACGTGGGCGCCTCATCGGTGAAGGTGTAGATGATGGTGGACGTGTTCTCGCTCATGGGGGTACCTGCTCGCTCTGGTCGACTTGTCTACAACTTGTCTGCACTGTAGCAACGCTGCCCGGATGCCGCACAGGAGCGGGCTCCACCGAAGCGTCCGGGCGCACAGCCTCTAATGTCGACGGCGATGGACTTCGACTGGACCCCCGAGCAGATCGCCCTCCGAGACCGCGCCCGCAAGGTCGCCACCGAGGCCGTCGAGCGCTACGGACGCCACAACGACTCGTGGATCAACGGGTTCTCGAAGGACTTCGCCAAGGAGATGGCGGCCCACGGCTGGATCGGCATGACCTGGCCCGTCGAGTTCGGCGGCGGGGGCCAGCCCGCCATCAACCGTCTGATCGTTGGCGAGGAACTGATCGCCGCCGGCGCCCCGATCGCCGCCATGTGGTTCGCCGACCGTCAGATGGGTCCCACCCTGATCCACTATGGCACCGCTGACCAGCAGGCCGAGTTCCTGCCGGGAATCCTGTCCGGCGAGACCACCTGGTGCATCGGCATGTCCGAACCCGACTCGGGCTCCGACCTCGCATCGCTCACGACCAGCGCGGTTCGCGACGGCGACGACTTCGTGATCAACGGCCAGAAGATCTGGACGAGCTTCGGCGAGCTCGCCGACTACTGCTATCTGATCTGCCGCACCGATGCCGACGGTCCGCCCCACAAGGGCATCAGCGAAGTGATCGTCCCGATGGACACCCCGGGCATCGAGGTGCGTCCGATCACCGACATGACCACCAATCGCCACTTCTGCGAGGTGTGGTTCTCCGACGTGCGGGTCCCGGTGGCGAATCTCGTGGGCGTCGAAGGCAATGCGTTCAAGCAGACGATGGCGCAACTCGAACACGAGCGGGGCGGTATCGACAGGCTCGTGTCGAACCAGGCGCTCTACCTGCTCGCGCTCGAACGCGCCGATCGCCGCGACCCTCGGGTACGCCAGGAGATCGCCGCGATCGAGTCCGGCTACCGCATCGGGCGGATTCTGGTGACGCGTGAGGTGCTGCGACAGGCACCCGCCGGTTTCTCAGCGGCGACCAAGTGCTTCTGCACCGAGCACGAGATCCGCGTCGCCGAGTTCGTGGCGGCGACGTTCGGCGCCGACGCCATGCTGTGGGACGACGTCACCCGCGGACTCGTCTATGCGCCGGGCTACACGATCATGGGCGGCACCTCGAACATCATGCGCAACATCCTCGGCGAACGCGTCCTCGGCCTGCCACGCGAGCCACGCTGATCGGCGCGCCGGGGATCGCTCAGCCGCCGGTTCTGGCGGTACAGTTCGCACATGAACATCGACGCAGCGTGCTGCGGCACCACGGTGCGTGTTGAATGGGCAGGCGTTGGCCACTCGAGCTGAATTCCTGAACTTCGACGTCGACGGCGCCCAGTTGGGAGCACTGTCGTGGACCGGGATCCTGGGAGCTCCCTGCGTCGTGGCCGTGCATGGCATCACGTCGAACGCCTGGGTCTGGGACCCATTGGCCCACCACCTCGCCGGGGCCGCCGATCTCGTCGCCGTCGACCTGCGAGGGCGCGGGCGGAGCTTCGACGCACCGGAGCCGTACGGAATCGAACGCCACGCCGACGACGTCGTCTCGATCGTCGAACAGCTCGGCGGACCCCTCGTGTTGATGGGCCACTCGATGGGTGCCTTCGTGGTCGAGATGGTCGCCGAACGTCGACCCGAACTCGTCCGAGATCTCATCCTCGTCGACGGTGGCACCCCGCTGGCCGCTCCAGCGGACGGTGACATCGACGCAGCGCTCGATCGGATGCTCGGCCCCGGCATCGAACGCATCCGCACGGTCTGGCCCGATCGGGTCTCGTACCACGCGATGTGGGCCTCGCACCCGGCGTTCGGGGCAGGCATCAGCCCCGACCTCGAACGCAACCTGCTCGCCGACCTGATCGAGGTCGAGGGCGGCTTCCGCACGGCGGTCAGCGAGTCCGCAGTACGCACAGACGGTCGCGACATGCTCACCAACGACGAGGTGCGCCACCTCCTCGATCGACGCCAGCAGCCAACGACGATCGTGCGCGCCGAGTTCGGCATGCTCGGCACCCCTCCCCCGTTCATCACGAACGACGTCCGCGCCCGATACCCGCAACACCGCTGGGTCGACGCCCCGGGATGCAACCACTACACCGTGCTCAACGGTGCTGCCGGAGCGTCGCTCGTGGCGCAGACATTGCGCGACATCCTCATCGACTGACCACCGCAGCCGGCGGTCATCTACGGTTCCGACGTGGAGCACGTCCAGTTCGGCAGAACCGGGTTGAAGGTGTCACGGCTGTGCCTCGGCACGATGACGTTCGGATATCAGAGCGACGACGACACGTCGTTCGCCGTCATGGATGCTGCCGCCGAGGCGGGCATCACGTTCTTCGACACCGCCGACGTGTACCCCAACGGCGCCCCGCCCGAGCTGTTCGGGCGCACCGAGGAGCTGATCGGGTCGTGGGTGCACGGCAAGCGCGAGCGGTTCATTCTGGCCACCAAGTGCTTCTTCCGCACCGGGCCGATGCCGTGGGATGCCGGCAACAGCCGCCAGAACATCATGCGTTCGGTCGAGGAGTCGCTGCGCCGACTGCGCACCGATCACATCGATCTCTACCAGGTGCATTCGTGGGATCCGGTGACTCCGATCGACGAGACGCTCCAGGCGATGGACGACCTCGTGCGTTCGGGCAAGGTGCGCTACGTCGGCTGTTCCAACACGCTCGCCTACCAACTCGCCCGCTCGGTCGGACGCAGCGAGGTGTTGGGCATCACCCGGTTCGAGAGCGTCCAGCCTCGCTACAACCTGTTGTTCCGCGAGAACGAACGTGAGCTGTTCCCGCTCTGCGACGAGGAGCGAATTGCGGTGATCCCCTACAACCCGCTCGCCGGCGGACTGCTCACTGGAAAGCACCGACCGGGAGCGCCGACGGAAGGAACACGTTTCACGCTCGGTCACGCTGGCATGCGGTACCAGGAGCGCTACTGGCACGATGCGATGTTCGCAACGGTCGCCGAGTTCCAGCAGGTTGCCGAGGACGCCGGTATCCCGATGACCACCCTTGCGATCAGATGGGTCCTCGCGAATCCGGTGATCACCGCGCCGATCCTCGGGGCCTCGCGCCCCGACCAGCTCGCGGCCTCGGTCGCTGCGCTCGATGCACCCCTCGACGACGACGTGAAACGCCGTCTCGACGAACTCACCCACGAGTACCGGTTCGGCGACCACGAGCGCTGAGCGGCGCGTCAGGCCCGGCACCATGTGACGCTTGATCGACTTGCTACGGTGCGACGAGGGAGTCGACGAACAACATCGCCGACGAGATGGGGGCGAGATGTACGACAGGATCGTGGTGGGCACCGATGGCTCAGCGACTGCCTCGAAGGCCGTCGAGCACGCTGCATCACTCGCAGCGGCAACGGGCGCCCAGCTTCACGTCGCCATGGTCACACCGTCGATCCCGATGGTCGTGGCACCCGACATGTTGATCGCATCGGCCGAGTGGACCGACGCCACCAAGCAGGCGACCCAGACCGCCCTCGAGGCGGCCGCCGCCACCGCTGCCGCCATGGGAGCCGAGGTGAGCACCCATCAGCTGTCCGGCGATCCCGCGGACGCGTTGCTCGCACTGTGTGAGGACATCGACGCCGACCTGCTCGTGGTCGGCAGCCGCGGCATGCAGGGCGCTCGACGCTTCCTGCTCGGCAGTGTGTCGAGTCGTTGCGCCCATCACGCCGACCGTTCCGTCCTGATCGTCCACACCGACTGAGGTTCTCCATGGCCACGACACTCCCCGACGCCACCGAACTTGCAGCACTCGTCCGTTCGGGCAAGGCATCACCGGCCGAACTCGTCGACGAGGCGATCGCCCGCGTCGAGCATCTCGACCCGACGATCAATGCGGTGATCCACGAGCGATTCGAGGCTGCGCGGGCCGAGGCACGCAGCGATCTCCCCGACGGACCGTTCCGGGGTGTCCCGTTCCTCGTGAAGGACCTCGGCTGCGAGATGGCGGGTGAGCCCCACACGCTCGGCAACCGCGCGCTGCGTGACGCCGGCGTCCGCGCCACGCACGACTCGTACCTGTACGAGTCGATCCGGGGAGCCGGGTTCGTCACCCTCGGACGTACGAACACGCCCGAACTCGGCGGAACGATCACGACCGAACCCGAGGCGTTCGGTCCCACCCGCAATCCGTGGAACACCGATCACTCGACCGGAGGCTCGTCGGGCGGATCCGCCGCGGCGGTTGCGGCGGGGATGGTGCCAGTCGCGCACGCGAGCGATGGCGGCGGTTCGATCCGGGTCCCCGCGAGCGAGTGCGGTCTCGTCGGGCTCAAGCCGAGTCGCGGCCGGATCTCCCAGGGGCCGAAGACCGGCGAGGGCTGGGCCGGCGCAACCACCGATGGGGTGGTGTCGAGGTCGGTGCGCGACACCGCGGCACTCCTCGACATCATGTCGGGGCGCCGCGTCGGAGATCCGTACACCGCAGCGGCGCCGACGCGGCCATTCGCCGACGAGGCCGGCGCCGATCCCGGCCGGCTTCGCATCGGGCTCGCCCCAACCCATCGCGGAGTCGACACCCACGCCGAGTGCGTCGCTGCGGTCGAAGCAGCCGGGTCGCTGCTCGAATCGCTCGGCCACGACGTCGAAGTGGCGCAGCCCAGTGCGTTCTTCGACGACGAGTTCTCCCGACACTTCGTGACCATCGTGGCCGTGGCGACCGCCGTCGACTTCGTGAACATGGGCGAGTCGATCGGTCGCCCGATCGTCGAGGACGACGTCGAGGCGAGCAACTGGCTGATGGGATCGATCGGACGTGCGATCACCGCAGCCGACTACATCGCGTCGGTCAACTGGGTGCACGCCTGGTCGCGTCGCATGCATGCGTGGTGGGACGACTTCGACGTGCTGGTCAGCCCCGTCATCGCAGTCCCGCCGCCGCCGATCGGCTGGCTGAGCGATCCCGATCTCGGCACCGAGCGACTCACGAGCATCCTGCAGTTCACCGCCCAGTTCAACGTCAGCGGGCAGCCGGCGATGTCGCTCCCGTTGCACTGGAGTCACGACGACCTTCCGGTCGGCGTGCAGTTCGTCGGACCGATCGACGACGAAGCGCTGCTGATCCGCCTCGCAGCGCAGCTCGAATCCGCAGCGCCGTGGGCTGACCGCCTCCCGCCGCTCTACGGCTGACGCCGCACGGCCGGTACAGCGTCGACGCGGGCAGGGCCGCCAAGATGTCACGATGACGCTGCGTGTGATGACGTGGAACCTGTGGTGGCGGTTCGGGCCGTGGGAGACGCGCCGAGCGCGCCATCGTCGACACGATCCGCTCCACTGTCCCCGACGTGTTGTGTCTGCAGGAGGCGTGGGCCGACGCCAGCGGTGCCGGCATGGCTGCGGTGCTCTGCGACGAACTCGGCTACCACGCGGTCAGCAGCACCCCGATCGGACGCTCCGACGTCGGGTTCACCAACGCGGTGCTCTCGCGCTGGCCGGCGCGGCTGCTCGCCGACGAGGCACTCCCCCGTGCCGACGGGTCGCCCGGACATCGCCGGGTGGTCGCAGCTGCGGTGTCGACGCCATGGGGTGCCTGGCCGATCGCTTCGACCCACCTCGATCACCGCTTCGACGATTCGGCCGCCCGCCAGCTCCAGTGCCGTCGGCTGCTCGAGCTGGCCTCGCAGTGGCGAGGCGACCCGACGTCCGATCTCCCCGCGATCGTCGGCGCCGACCTCAACGCCGTTTCGGACAGCGCCGAGGTGCGCATGCTGACCGGGCGGGAGCCGGGAGCCCCGGGAATTGTCTTCTCCGACGCGTGGGAGCAGGTGGGCGACGGGGCAGGTGCAACCTGGTGTCCGACCAATCCGTACGCCGCCGACAGCGCCTGGCCGAACCGCCGCATCGACTACGTGTTGGTGTCGTGGCCGCGCCCGAAACCGACGGGCAATCCGATCACTGCCGAACTCGTCGGCACCGGCCCGGTCGACGTCGACGGCACTGCCGTTTGGCCCAGCGACCACGCGGCGGTCGTCGTCGACATCACCACGCCGCACTGACCGACCGCAGTCGCAGCACTCTGGTCCGTCGGCGATGGCCGCGCAGTGTCATGCTCACTCGATGACCACGGCCGATCAGGCAGCCGCCGTGACGGCGCGCCCAGCGAATCCACTGTCGGTTCGCGCCTACCGGTACCTGTGGTTCAACAACGTGGCGTTCTTCCTGGTCGCGAACGCGCAGCGGTTCGTGTTCGGGTGGCTGGTGCTCGACGGTCTGTTGCGCAGCGAGAGCATCCAAGGACTGGTCGTGTTCACGCTCGGTCTTCCCGCGGCGCTGCTCGTGTTGCAGGCAGGTGCGTGGGCCGACCGCTGGGACCGTCGCAAGATGCTGCTGCTCACCCAGGTGGCGGGCGGCATCGTCATGGCCGCCACGGCCATCGTCGTGGGGACGGGAGCGGTCAACCTCGGCTGGGTGATCCTGTCGACGTTGCTGGCCGGGTCTGCCGCTGCAGTGGGCTCGCCCGTTCGATCGGCGCTCATCCCGATGCTGGTTCCCAGGGAGCAGCTCTTCGGCGCGATCGCCCTGAACGCGATCGCCATCACCCTGTCGATGATCCTCGGGCCCGTGCTCGCCAAGGTGGTCGGCGATCAGTTCGGTTTCGAAGGCGCGTTCTGGTTCCAGGCGATCCTGATGTTCGTCGGTGTGCTGTTCCTCCTGCGTCTGGAGATACCGGCGCACGAGGAGATTCGCGAGCGCCGATCCGTCCTCGACGAGACACGAACGGCGGTACGTCACGTGCTCGACGACCATCACCTCAAGACGCTCTTCGGACTGCTGTTGACCGCCAGCCTGACGATCAACCCGGCGATCATGGTCACGATTCAGGCCCATGTGAAGGGCGAACTGGACATGGACGCCGGCCAGGCCGCGCTCCCGCTGGCGTTGATGGGCGTCGGCATCGCCATCACGTCGTTCGTGGTCCTCCGCAAGGGCGACATGAAGAACAAGGGAGCGATCTTCCAGCGGGCAATGATGTGCGGTGCCGCGATCACGTTCCTCACCGGTCGCACCACCGAGTTCTGGCAGGTGCTGGTGCTGGCGTTCCTGATGGGCCTTGCCGGAGGATTCTTCATCAACATGAATCAGGGGCTGGTCCAGGCCAACACACCCCAAGCCCTGATGGGCCGTGTGATGGGGCTCTACACACTCGTGAACGTCGGGTTGATGCCCTTCGGGGCACTGGCCCTCGGCCTGCTCGCGTCGAAGATCGGCACGGGCAACGCGATCAGCCTTGCGGCCGCGATCGGCTTCGCGGTCGTCGCCACGACCTACGTGCGCAACACCGAACTCAGGCGCTTGGGCTGAGCCGGCGTCGCCTCTCGGCGGTCACGACCCTCGCAGGCCCGGACGGCTCCACTTGCCCGCCCGACGCGCGCCGCTCTTGATGTCGAGGACCACTGCCCTGGGGTTCTCGGCTCCGCGACCGATCCCGTTGACCAGCTCACGGGCCAGCTTGTCTCCGAGCCAGTTCTCGCTGAGTACAGGGGCGCCGCCCTCGCGATTGCGATGTTTCAGCGACACGCTGGTGATCTGCGTTCCGCTGCCTGCGGTGTGACAGTGGACCGCGAGCGGAGAGTTCGAGAGGTCGAAGCTCATCCCGTACGTGGCGTTCTCCTCTCGGTCGTGTTTCGACCGGTAGTACGACCGCAGCGCACCGACCTCGACTCGCGAACCGATGACGAGCAGGAGGTGGTTCCGCAGGGCGGTCTTGCCGGTGTCGTCGGTGGCAGCATCAACGAGTTGGGTGACCTGCGTGGTGGTGAGACCATTCAGAATGCCGACCCACCATTCGACGCGACGCTGGATGGCCTGATCGCTGAAGTCCTCGACGATCTTGGCGACGGCGCCGGTGGCCCCTGCCACCTGATCGGCGGTGAGCGTCTGAATCCTGGCGCGGTAGTCGTCGAACGTCGCTTGCGGAGCGAGGCCGCCGACGATCTTGGCGATGTCGGTCGCGGTCGTCGTGTAGCCGCGAGGCATGCGAGCCCGAAGCGCGGTCGTTGCGGTGGCACGGATACCGACCATCCGCTGGTGGGCGGCGTCGAGGTCCGCCAACAGCGATGCGCGTGTGCCGACGAGCGGATCCACCGGCGCCACCGCTTCGGGTTCCGCATCGACCTTCGGTGCCACCTTCGGCCCCACCGTCGCAGTCGGGACGGGCAGAGCGCTGGTCGGCTGTGCACTGGCCGTGCCTCCACCGGCGCCGGTCGGTGCCCCGGTTTTCGGTGCGATCGACGCGTCCAACGCAGGTGTCGGCTCAGGTGTTGCCTGGTCCTTCGCCTCCAGTGCTGCGACCTCGCGCCGCAGATCGTCGATCCTCGTCTTCCGAGCAGCAGCCTTCTTGCCTTCACCCTTCTTCGTCTGCAGGATGGCCGCCAGATCAGCGCGGGCCTTGCTCAGCTTGGCCTGCTGCGATGGGTCGAGAAAGCGTTGAACCGAGACGGCCCGCTGCGCCCGGGCACCCACCGCGCCCTGCTGGAGCGTGTGGGCGAGTTCATGGGCGAGCAGGTGCTGGCCGTCGCGCTGGGAGATGTCAGGCAGTCCGTCTCGGAAGAAGACGTGGTTGCCCGTCGTGAACGCCTTTGCCTGGATCCGTTCGTTGAGTGCGCTCGCCTGGGCACCCTCGTGCACGCGAATTCCGCTGAAGTCGGCGCCGAAGGCCGGCTCGAGAGTGGAGCGGACGTTGTCCGGGAGCGGCGTGCCACCCGCTTGGGCCGACCTGATCGCGCGCTCGGTGTGATCGTCGACGTCACCACCGTCACTTCCGAGGTGAACCATCCGTTGCACCCGGCCGGCCACCGGCGCGGTGTCACGCTGAACGGGTCGAGCCGACATGCGCTGCGCCCGACCCTGACCGGCGCCACCGGAGGGTGGGACTGTGGGTAGGCGGAGTGCGGCGACGACGCGGTCGGCGACTGCGTCGGCTTCACGCTCGTACCGATCTCCGGCCGGGCCCACGGACAGTTTCGTCTGGACCGTGAGATGTTGCGGCAACGATCCGAGCTGAGGAGCGACGGGCTCGAGGTCACCTGCTGACCGGTCGAGTGTTTCGGGGTGAACGACGCGCTCACTCACCAGCGACGCCTTGGTGTCGTCATGCCAGCACCGTAGTCGCCCGGAGCCAGCCGACCGGTACGGCGTAGAGTCCAGCGTGCAGGCGATGATCGACGCCGTCGAACAAGGAGATGCCGTGACCCAGTACGCCACCTACCCCTCTCTCGTCGACCGCGGCGTGTTCATCACCGGCGGTGCGGCCGGGATCGGCAGCGCGATGGTCGAGGAGTTCGCGCTCCAGGGCTCGAAGGTCTTCTTCGTCGACAAGGACGTCGAGGCCTCCGAGGAGACCGTCGCCCGTTGCGTCGAGCGAGGTGTCATTCATGCACCGCGCTTCGCCGAGGTCGACCTGCTCGACATCCCCGCGCTCCAGCAGGCATGCGCGTCCGCGGTCGAGACACTCGGCGGGGTCCATGTGCTCGTCAACAACGCTGCGAGCGACGATCGCCACGACTGGCGCGACGTCACACCGGAGTACTTCGACAACCGGATCAACACGAACCTGCGTCACTACTTCTTCGCGATCCAGGCACTCGCGCCGCAGATGATCGAGGCCGGGAGCGGCTCGATCATCAACATCGGCTCGAGCAGCTACCTGATGCAGGAAGACATGTTCCCCGGCTATGCGATCGCGAAGTCGGCCGTCGAGGGCATCACCCGGACGATGGCGCGAACGTTCGGTGTCGACGGGGTGCGGGTCAACACGGTGATGCCGGGCTGGGTGGCGACCGAACGGCAGCTCACGAAGTGGTGGACGCCCGAGGGAGAGGCCGGAACGATGCGCGATCAGGCGATCAAGCGACGCATCACCGCGCCCGAGTTCGCCCAGATGGTGCTCTTCCTTGCCGCCGACGACGGTGCGGCGTGCACCGCACAGCATTTCCTCGTCGATGGTGGTCGTTACTGATCGGTGACATTGGGCCGTTGTGGCCGTCGTTGGATGGGCACACGATGGAGTCAGAGACGGATCGGTTGGTGGTTGAGGGCCGACCGGGTGGTCGACGACGGAGGGTTCGACTCCCTCCCCGGCCCTCAAGCATCGACCCGGTCCGCCCGGCGTATCGACGAGCAAGTCAGTCGTCTCCGACCTCGCCGCGCCAACGAAACACGACGTTGGTGTCCGACCACGCGGGTTCGTTGGCGTCGAGATACGCAGCGATCTCGTCGTCGCGATCGTCGGTCAGACACAGCCGACGTCGAGCCGAGGCGATCCGCAAGGCGGGGTCCGCTGTGGCGTTCGCAAGTGGTGGACTCGGCACGTCCCATCGTTCGGCGGCGAGTCCGAGTCCGGCGAGCACCTCCGCGAGGTCGTCGGCGGTCGGCCCGGTGGGGCGGACGAGCCCCCAGAAGTGCCGCCACGCGTCATTCCAGGCGGCCAGCGGGTGTCGAGGCGGGAGCACGAGCACCACGGCGAGGCGTGCGTGTGAGGTCAACGCACGCAGGAACGGCTCGATGTTCGCGACGTTGTAGGCGACGTGGTGACACACGACGACATCGGCGACGGGAGTGGCGACGGCGACGTCGGGCCAACGCCCTGCGATGGTCTTCGACCGTACGCCGACCAACGAAGCAGCGCGCGCGAACTCGGCGAGCATCGCGGCGCTCTGATCGACGCCGATCACGATTCCTGCAGGTGGCACGAGCGACATCGCTGCGCGTCCGCCGCCGCACCCCACATCGAGTACCGAACCGCCGTCGACCGGGAGCACCGAACGTGCGATGTCGGCGGCGCGTGCGTTCCGGTCGAGGGTGTCGTCGACAACGAACATCGCTGTGTCGTGCTGCCACGGCGATACGGGTGCGTTCGCGAGAATCGCCGCGGGGATCGCCCACCGCTCCAGCTGCGCCGCCCATCGAGCGGCCGCCTCGGTGATGGTCGGCTCAGGGCCGGGCTCCGTGGAACTCTTGGCGGACGACGGCATGACGACCTCGACGCTAGTTGGCTGGCGTCGCTCGCTCGGCCTTGCCACTGGGGGTCGGCAACGACTCGCTCGACCCCGATTCGACCCGAACGGCTACGGTCGATCGAACGATGAACAAACCCGCCGCGAGCTGTGCCGTTGTCCTGACCATGTTGATGAGCGCGGCGGGGTGTGGTGGCAGCGACGACGCAGCAGCCGACAGTGCGCAGAGCACCGAGTCCGTCGACGAGGAGACCGCCGACGCACCGGACGATCAGGCGGACTCCGAGGCGACGACCGACGACTCGGATGACGATGCCGCACCTGGGTTCGGTGAACTGATCGAGGGAACCTTCCAGCTGTCCGGGGCGGAGGTGGAGCAGTACTACTCAACCGACGAGGAACTCGGCTTCCGCATGAGCGGCGGCTGCCAGGACGGTGCATTCGGATTCGGAACGAACGTCGAAAACGCCGCAGCCACGGCGACGTTCGCCACGTTCAGCGCCCAGGGTCCGGCCGACCTGTCCGGCGGGGTCACCGGTGAATTCGACGACGTCGACCTGGAGGTGACTGTGTTCGCCAGCGACATGTCCTCGTCCGAGCGCTACGAGGGCCCGGTGAGGATGGTCATCTCCGAGCACGACACCGGCGGCGTCGACGCCGACCTGAACGCACGACGGATGACCGTGACCATGCTCGGCACCGTGACCGGCAACGAGGGTGATGTCGACGTCGACGTCACCTACCGCTGGGTGATGGGCTGCCCCTGATCTCGATCCTCATCGCCGATGACCGACGCAGTGAATGACCCCTCCACTTCGGGACTCCTCACTCCGGCGCAGATCGCGCCAGGTGCTCGACGATCTTCGCCTCCTCGGCGCCGCCAGCTGGTCGCCGTTCGACTGGGAGGCGCCTGACTGGGATTCCGATGTCGTGCCCCTGCGATCGACAACGTCGACGGTGACGTCGACGGGCATCGTCATCCTCGAGGGCGCCTACAGCGCTCGTCCCGAACTGCACAGCGTGCTGGACGTCCTGGTCCTGCTCGACACACCGCCGCAGCAGCGCAGGCGTCAGCTGCTCGAGCGTGAGGGAGACGAGTACCGAACCGACTGGGAAGCACGGTGGTCGGCCGCTGAGGACCACTACTTCGGAACGATCATGCCGCCTGACCGCTTCGACCACGTCCTGTGACGCCAGCGATGCTCGCACCATGAGTGAGCGGATCCACGACGACGAACCCGACACGAGCGAGACCGTCGTGCGGGCGCTGCTCGACGCCGAGTGCCCGCAGTGGGCGAAGTCGCCGATCGAGTGTCTGGCGTCCTCCGGAACCGACAACGCGATGTGGCGGATCCACCTCGACACCGTGGCCGACCTCGTGGTGCGATTGCCTCGACGTCCGGCGGCCGCAGCCGGCGTGCTGCACGAGATGGAGGTTCTCCGGCACATCGAACGGGCGTCGATCGGCGCCACCGTCACGACACCGAGGGTGCGTCACGTCGGCCAACCCCACGAGGCGTTCCCCCACGACTGGTCGGTCCTCGAATGGATCGACGGCCACGACGCGTGGACCCTGCGCGACGACCTCGATGAACATGCTCTCGGTCCACTCGCCGACGATCTCGCCCACGCAGTCGTTGCGATCGGAGCGGTCGACATGCCCGACGCCCGGCCGCGTTCTCCGGGCAACCGTGGCGGCCCGCTCGGCCCACTGCTCGAACGACTCGACGAGTGGCTGGCCTCCCCGCGTTGGCACGCCGCAGACTTCTTCGACGTCACCGCCGTGCGCCGTCTCGCAGCCGAGGCACTCGACGTCGTCGACGAACCCGTCGACGAGGGCTTCGTCCACGGCGACCTGATTCCGGGAAATCTGCTGGTCGACCGAGGTCGGCTCGGCGCGATCATCGACTGGGGCGGAGCCGGCCGAGGCGACCTCGCCCAGGACCTCGCTCCTGCGTGGGCCGTGCTCACCGCCTCGGAACGGCCAGCGTTCAAGGAGGCCGTCGGGGCCGACGACGCTGCCTGGATTCGAGGACGAATCTTCGAACTCGAGCACGCCGTCGGCGGTGTCTTGTACTACGTGCCAAGACGTCATCCGCTCGGAGACGTCATGGCTCGAACCCTCGACCGAATTCTCACCGCTCCGTAGACCGAGCAGTAGCGTCGATTGCGTGCGAGTGTTCCTCACCCACAATTCTGAGGACCGCGACGCGTACTACGGACGCGCGCTCCCCGCCTCACGGAGATCGCGGACGTCGTGCAGAATCCGTTCGATCACGACCTGTCGACGGAGGCGCTGATCGATGCCGCACGGGATTGCGATGTGATCATCGCCCACCGATCGACAGCAGGCGAGGCGGCCCTGTTCGAGCGGGTGCCGAGCCTGGTCGCCTTCTTGCGATGTGCCGTCGACACATCGACGATCGATGTCGACGCTGCCTCGGCCAATGGCGTCCTGATCGCCCGGGCCGACAAGACGTTCGTTGCCTCGACAGCGGAGTTGGCGCTGGGCCTCCTGCTCGACGTGGCGCGCAACATCACCCTGTCGTCCGCTGAATACGCCGCCGGCCGAACACCCGCACAGCGTCCCGGCCGGCAGCTGCAGGGCCGAACGGCGGGCATCATCGGCTTCGGATCGATCGGCTCACACCTGGCCACATTGCTCGTCGCGATCGGCATGGACGTGCTCGTGTACGACCCGTTCGTGGCCGACCCGCGGGTCGAGGGTGTCAGCTTCGTCGGGCTCGACGAATTGCTGCGCGTCGCCGACGCCGTTTTTCCGCTCGCACCAGGATCAGCGGACACGGAGAACCTCATCGGGGCGGCGGAACTCGCGGTGATGCGACGCGGAGCCGTGCTGATCAACGTGAGTCGCGGCGAGCTGCTCGACGAGTCTGCCGTCGCTGACGCGATCCGCTCCGGCCAGTTGGGCGGGCTCGGGCTCGACGTCGGCCGCGCCGCCGATCAACGACCCTCTCCCGAGTTGGCTTCACTTCCGGGTGTCGTCGCAACCCCCCACCTCGGTGGCCTCACGCCGGAGAATGCCGACGCCCAAGCGGCCAGCAGCGTCGAGCAGGTCGACGCCATCGTCGCCGGCATCATCCCACCGCGATCGTTGAACGCCGAACACGCGACACGACTGCAGGCCTTGTGGGACCGAACCCGCCGGTGATGCAGACCGCGTGCGACACGCACATCCATTTCTACGACCACCGCTACCCCGTGGCACCGGCGTCGACGCTGCGCCCGCCGGATGCGACCCCGCCCGACTACCGCACTGCGCAAGCCGACCTCGGCACCGAACGCATCGTGGTCGTCCAGCCCACCACCTACGGCCTCGACAACAGCTGCCAACTCGACGCCATGGCAACGTTCGGCGACACAGCGCGCGGTGTGGTGGTGATCGACCCGAATGCACAGCCCGAGGAACTCGCGCGGCTCACGGAGCTGGGCGTGCGCGGCGCGCGATTTCACATGCTCCCCGGAGGCGCAGTGCCGTGGGACATGCTCGAGGCAGTGGCCGCCAACATCGCGCCGTTCGGATGGCACATCCAACTCCAGCTTGATGGCCGTGAGCTGCCCGGCCGCCTCGATCGTCTGCTCCGCCTTCCCGTCGGCATCGTGGTGGACCATGTCGGCCGATTCATGCCGGCGGTCGAGCCCGACGCTGCCGAATTCGGTTCGCTGCTGACCATGGTCGACCATGGAGCGATCGTGAAGCTGTCGGCCCCCTACGAGTCATCCGAGACCGGTCCCCCAGGCTTCGACGACGTCACCCGGCTCGTCGATGTGCTCACGACCCGGGCTCCCGACCGTCTGGTGTGGGCGAGCAACTGGCCGCATCCCGGGCAGGCGGCCCCACCGACTACGACCGAATTGGTCGCGCTGCGCGATCGTTGGTTGCCGACCGATGAGCTCCGTCGGCGGGTGCTGGTCGACAACCCCACCGCGCTCTACGACTTCTGATCACGACGGATCAGCATCGGAGGCCATCGGCGTCACGTTCGTCGGGTCAGCGATGGACCAGGACGCTCGAGGCAGCGATGGCCGATCCGCGGGCACCGGCCATGTCCAGATCGGTCACGAGTGCAAACGATGCGACCTCACGCTGCTCGTCGCGCAACAACGTGTGCGCTTCGATCCGCTCGAGGAACCAGTCGCGAAATTCTGGCTGGGCTTCGATCACGCCGCCGCCGAGCAGGTACAGGTCGGGGTCCGTGAAGTTGGAGGCGATCGTGAACAGCCGACCGAGCGCCATGGCCTGCTGCTCGAAGATGCGCAGCGCCATCTCGTCACCCCGCTCGCCGAAACCTCTGACCTGCTTGGCAGCCTCGAGCGGCTCGACGTCCGCGAGCTCGTGGTCGGGGAATCGGGTCAACCAGTAGGGCAGGAGGTTGTTCCGGATACCCGTGAGCGACGCAACACTCTCGGCGTCGCCGACGAATCCGCAGTTGCAGCTCGGCGTCGGTTGCCCGTCGTCGAGCAGGCCGTCCATCGGAATGTGCACGTGTCCCAGCTCGCCCGCCATCCCTGCAGCGCCCTTGACGGTCCGACCACCTTCGATCACGCCGCCGCCCAGGCCAGTGCCGACGATCACCGAGATCGACGATCGTTCTCCGCCGACCGCCCCGAAGTGTTCGTAGTGGGCGTAGAGCGCCGCGGCGTTGGCGTCGTTGTTGTAGACGACCGGCAGGCCGAGCTCGACCTCGAGTGCTGTACGGAAGTCGAACCCCTTCCAGTCGTCGTGTGCGAAGTTGGTGCCTCCGCGCGATGAGATCACGCCTTGCGCCGTTGCCGGCCCTGGCGTGTCGAAGCCCACCCCGAGCACCTCACTGCGTTCGATGCCGGCCATCTCGACCGCCGCTTCGAAGGCGTCGCGGAGCGCGCTGATCGCGGCTGCCGGTCCCTCGGTCACACGACTCGGCAATTCGACCAGACGGTCGATCAGGAAGCCTCCGTTGCGATCCATGACCGTGAACTTGTTCGCTGTGCCGCCGTTGTCGAGCCCGACCACGTAGGAGCCCGAGCCGGTCATGCCGGCACCGACATGACGGCGTGGTGCACCCACGATGAGCACGGACTTGTCACAAGGATCACGAGACGCCGATCTTATGGCGGGAAGCGCGACGAAGCCCCGGTCGGATTGTTCCGTACCAGGGCTCCACTGGTGGGCACGACGGGACTCGAACCCGGGACCTCTACCGTGTCATGGTAGCGCTCTAACCAACTGAGCTACGCGCCCTCGACCCCGAGCTGGGGCGATGGGAAGCCGAATCATATCGCGCCGGTGCGGAGAACGAACACCACCTGATCCGCTACTGCGTCGCCGCTGCGGCCCGTCGGCGACGGAGGTGGAGTCGGCGGACGATCACGGCCACGATCACCGCACCGATGAGGACTTGGCGCGTCCCTGTCGACATGTCGGCGAGGTAGTCGAACATCCCGCCGCCCGCAACGACGAACAGCACGATGCCCGGAATGATGCCGATGCCCGTGCCGATCAGGAAGTTCCTGGTGCTCACCTTGCTGACGCCGAGCAGCCAGTCGGCCGGCGGAAGCTGGCCGAAGACGAGTCGCAGCAGGATGACCGGCCAGACGCCGCCTTCCGACAACTGCCGGTCGTAACGATGCATGCTCGCCGGGATCCGAGCCTGTACCCAATCCCGCGCGAACCATCGAGCGAACACGAAGGCGAGGTAGCTCGCACCCATGTTGCCGATCCACGACAGGGCGATCGCCAGTGGTGCCGGCCACACGATGCCCGCCGGCACCATGTACACGAAGCCTGGAACCCCGAACGGCTGGGTCAGCCACATCACCACCACGAAGATGAGCGGCCCGACGATTCCGGTCTCGGTGAGCAGTTCCTCGACGTTGCCATCCTCGGTGAGCCACGTCCACCCCCCGAGCGCCCACACGAGCACGACGGCGGCCACCACGACACCGAACGCGAGCGGCCTGCGATACATGGCGGGTGACGCTACGGCACGGTGGCGACAACGCTCACAGCGGTACGTTGCCATCGTGAGCGCAACGTCATCACCGAGCGACTCGTTGCCGCTGATCGACGTGTCAGCGCTGCTCGACCCTCACTCCAGTGCCGCCGACCTCGCCGACGTCGCGATGGAGATCGACGATGCATGTCGTTCGGTGGGCTTCTTCTCGATCGTCGGCCACGGGATTCCCACAGCGCTTCAGGCGCGGCTGGAATCGGCGTCGCACGACTTCTTCGCCCGCACGGAGCAAGAGAAGCAGCGCATCGCGATGGAGAACGCCGGAGCGGCATGGCGGGGCTGGTTCCCCGTCGGCGGTGAGCTGACGTCCGGGATGCCCGACCGCAAGGAGGGGATCTACTTCGGCAGCGAGCATCCGCCCGACCATCCGCGCGTGCTCGCATCGGTGGCGCTGCATGGCCAGAACCAGTTCCCGGCCGACGACGACGGCCTCCGCACGGCCGTACTCGAGTGGCTCGACGCGCTCCGGCCGGTTGCCGATGCCGTGATGCGCGGCATCGCGCTGGGCCTCGGTCTCTCGCCGGAGTGGTTCGCGCAGCACCTCACCGGCGACCCGACGATCCTGTTCCGCATCTTCCACTACCCGTCGAGCGGCACGGATGGCGACACCGACGCATGGGGCGTCGGTGAGCACACCGACTACGGCCTGCTGACCCTGCTCGCCCAGGATCACCTCGGCGGGCTCCAGGTGCGCGCGGTCGACGGGACGTGGTTCGACGTTGCTCCGACTCCCGGGGCGATCGTGTGCAACCTCGGCGACATGCTCGAACGGCTCACGGGCGGCCGGTATCGCTCGACTCCACACCGGGTACGCAACACGTCGCGCCACAGCCGTCTGTCGTTCCCGTACTTCTTCGATCCGTCGTGGGAGGCAACCGTGCCGACTCTGCCCCTCGACGACACCCCGCTACCGGACGCCGCCCGCTGGGACGGCACTGACGTCACCGCGTGGGAAGGCACGTACGGCGACTACCTCACCGCGAAGGTCGCCAAGGTCTTTCCGGCGCTGTTCGCAGGCTCCCGACCGCCGACGTGAGCACCGTGTTGCGAGCTCAGGGGCCGGGAGGCACCGGCGGCAGACCAACGCCCACCACCGAACCATCATCAGCCACACCCACACCCTCCACCGGAGGCACCGGCGGCAGACCAACGCCCACCACCGAACCATCATCAGCCACACCCACACCCACGCCCTCGACCGCGGGGGCCGGGGCGGTCTCGGCGTCGGTCAGCGGTTGCTGGGCAAGCGCGTACGCGAGCCGGTGCAGCGACAGGGCGTACTCCCAGTCGGCACCGCCCCGTGCGATCGCACGGACCGGCTCGCTCACCGCACCGGGCGTCGCGGGAGGTGCCTCCACGGACACATTCGGCCGCCCGAGGGCAGCCTCCGTCACGATGGCAGGCATTTCGACGGCGCTGGCGACCTCATCGACAACACCTGGCGCCTGCTCACCAGCTCCGACGGCGGCGGCGTCGAGCGCGACCGATCCGGTCGCAACGATCGTGAGCACACCGGCTGCGAACAATGCGAGCAGCGCCTTGCGTTGAGCGCGTGTGGCGCCCATCCGATCGAGCAGGTCCTCGAGAATCCGCTCCTCGTTCGTGCCCAGATGTTCTGCGAGTACGGAGATGTCTTCGCCGCGAAGCGTGATCGTGGACTGTCGCTGCTGGCCCCGGAGCTTGCGAATCAACACCAGATAGCTGTGGAGTAGCGACTCACGATCGTCGACGTAGAACGTTGTGTGCGCCGAGCCGGCACAGAGGCTACCGGCGGTGACGATGAGGGGGCTGCGTTGAATCGTTGTTGCTGAACGCATGGTCAATCAGTTCGTCCGCCGGTGTCCACGCTCACGTATCGGCACACGGTTGGTCACTCATGAGGGAGTACTCCGGCATGAGGGAGCACTCGGGACGGGCAACGAAGC
Organism: Ilumatobacteraceae bacterium; assembly: GCA_963828415.1. GTDB lineage: Bacteria > Actinomycetota > Acidimicrobiia > Acidimicrobiales > Ilumatobacteraceae > Sva-07. The sequence continues at coordinate 140,802 of CAWHEI010000001.1, read as the reverse complement.
CTGCCACGGATCGATGCTCGATGTCCATGGGCTCCGCCGGGCGGTTCGACCAGGACTCACCGGAGTCGAATGGCGATGTCGTTGGCCATCAGGCGACCTGCCGCGCGTGAGCACCACCCGATCCGGGTCCGTCGGGTGGGCGATCACCATGCCGTCGAGCAGTTCGAGCGTGTCCCCCGAGAACGCATCGCGCGGCACCCCGTCGCGGGTGCGCAATGCAAGCTCGAGACGCTCGAAACGGCTGGCGTCGGCGTCCAGCGTCTCGAACGATGCTTCGACGGTCTCACCTCGAGCGATCGCTTGCACGTAACGCTCCGGCGTACGCAGGTTCCACCAACGTCGACCCGATCGGTGTGAGTGGGCGGCACAGCCGAACCCTCGGTAGTCGTCCTGATTCCAGTACAGGAAGTTGTGGCGCGACTCGTGGCCGGGTTTCGCCCAATTGGACACCTCGTAGTTCACGAGGCCGGCACCGGCGAGCAGATCATCGACGAGTTCGTACTTGTCGGCCTGATCATCGTCGTCTGGGTGCCGATCCGACTGAGCAGCGAGTGGCGTGCCGGCCTCGACCGTCAATCCGTACGCCGAGATGTGTGGAGGGTCGAACGCCAGCGCCGACTCCACGGTCGAGCGCCAGTCGTCGAGCGACTCACCCACCGCGCCGTAGATCAGGTCGAGGTTGAACGATGGCATCGCAACCGCCTCGATCGCCTCCACGGCCCGCTCGACGTTGCGCTGATCGTGGGTCCGGCCCAGCGACGACAGCACGTGGGCCGACATCGACTGCACTCCGAGGCTCACGCGGTTGACGCCCGCATTGCGGTAGGTGGCCAGCATCTCGACGGTCACGTCGTCGGGATTGCACTCGACGGTGACCTCAGCGTCGTCTGCGGTCGGAATCGCGGCAATCACGGCCGCAAGGGCATCCGGTGGCACCAGCGTGGGCGTGCCGCCACCGACGAAGACCGTGTCGGCGCGCGACATGCCGTCGGCCATCGCTCGTTCGACCTCGGTGCGCAACGCGTCGAGGTACTCCTCGATCAGATGACCGCGGTCGGTCCACGTCGCGAACGCGCAGTAGTCACACTTCGACGCGCAGAACGGGATGTGGACGTACACGCCGAATGCTGCAGGTGGCCCGACCATCGACTCAGTCAACCCCGCTCGCAGCGGCTTCGGCGCCGCAGGGCTTTCAGCCGGCCGGGACGAAGAGCAGATCGAGTGCGGCCAAGCGTTCGGCAACCTGATCGACGGGCACGTCGAGCATCGCTGCGATCGATCGGGTGTCGTCGCCGCGAACGGTGATGACGCGTCCGTTGAAGTCCTGGCGTTGCACCTGGATCAGCTTGAGGTAGCGCGCCAACATCTCGAACGGCGACCCCTTGAGCTGCACGAGCTTGGCGACGTCGATGGCCAACTTCTTGTTGACCGGCGACGCGATCGCCGCGGCAGCTTCGGAACCGGTGACCTCCCGGGGCAACAGCTGCTCGACCGGAACGGCGTAGAACTGCGAGAGCCGATCGAGGCGTGGCACCGACAGCGCCCGCTCACCGCGCTCGTAGGCGCCCAACACGGACGCCTTGAACTCCTGGTTCGACTGCGCCTCGACCTCCTGCAACGACAACCGCTTCTGTTTGCGGATCACGCGCAGTCGTTCGCCCACCTGCTGGCTGTACGCCGAAGGAGCATCGTCGTCGATCATGGTCATCTCAGTTCCCGCCTCGCTGTTCGTTTCGTCGGTGGCGCCCGCCGGCCGATCCCGCCGTTACCCGGGGGTAACTCCCGCGAGCATAGACGTTCAGCGTTCGAATGCCACGCAGAGTGCGGAAACAGCCACCGCGGCGGTCTCGGTACGCAGGATGGTCGGGCCGAGGTCGATCCGGTCACCGGCCTGCGCGAGTTCGATCTCGCTCCAGCCGCCTTCGGGCCCGACGGCGACGGCGGTGTCGGCAGCCGCCAGTGCTCGACCACCGGGCTCGGCGACGACGAAGTCACCGAGCACGTCCACCGCGGCGACAGGTGCCTCGATCGCCAGGCGGACGACCCGCCGACTCTGGCGGAGCGCTTCGTCGGCAATGCGTTGCAGTCGCGCGAGCTGATGCTCGACGCGGTCAGCCTTCCAGCGCACCGCCGAATGCTCAGCATGGAGCAGCACCAGGCGGTCGACACCGAGTTCGGTGACCTTCTGCACCATCCACTCCAAACGGTCACCCTTGGGCATCGCTGCCGCCACGGTGATCGTTCTGGTCGGCGTCGACTCGACGACGAGCGGGGTGGTCGCGTCGAGACGGAGGGCGTTCCCATCGAGGACCACCGTCGCCAGACACCAGCGGCCCGCGCCGTCCGTCACACTGACCGACTCGCCGTCGCGAAGGCGCAGCACGCGGCGGAGGTGATGTTCGGTGTCGTCGTCGATCGAGATCGGGCCGGTCGCACCGAGCACCCCGGCGTCGACCAGCACGTGGGTGCTCGTGGATCGCAACATCGATCGATCCAGGCTCTCCATCAGCGCCCGTGCCTCAGGAGAACGCCGACTTGATCCGCGAGAACAGGCCTTCCTTGCCGTTGCCGACCGTTTCGCCGCGTCCTTCGGCGTAGCGGGTCAGCAGGTCGACCTCGCCGTCGGTCAGCTTCGTGGGAATGTCGACACGCACCCGCGCCCGCAGGTCACCGCGACCGCGACCGCGCAGATGGGGCACACCGCGTTGGCGAAGGATGAACTCGCGTCCCGGCTGCGTGCCGGGCGGAACGATCAGGTGCTCGGTACCGTCGAGCGTCTCGAGGTCGATCTGTGTGCCGAGCGCCGCCTGCGCGATCGAGATCGGGACCTCGGTCACGAGATCGTGATCGTCGCGCACGAACCGCTCGTGCGGGGCGACACGCAAATGCACGTAGAGGTCACCGGCGCCACCACCACGCGGACCGACCGCGCCGCGACCCGACAGGCGTAATGTCGAGCCGGAGTCGACCCCTGCGGGAACATCGACCTGGTAGTTCTTGTCGGAGGTGACCCGCCCCTCGCCTCGGCACGTGGCGCACGGCGTGGTGATGATCTGGCCGAGCCCGCCACATCGCCCGCACGGACTGGCAGTGACCATCTGGCCGAGCAGGCTCTGGCGGACCCGCTGGATCTGGCCGCTGCCGCCGCAGTCGCTGCAGGTGACCGGTTGCGTGCCTTCGCCGGCGCCCGAGCCGTCGCAGTCGCCACATCGGGTGGGAAGCTTCAAGGAGACGTCGATCTCGTCGCCGAACACCGCCTGTTCGAACGTGATGTCGGCGATCACTTCGATGTCCTGGCCGCGCGGCGGTCCAGAGGGCCCGCGAGAGCGTCCACCGCCGAAGGGGCTCCCGCCGCCTCCACCGAAGAACGTCTCGAAGATGTCGCCGAGGCCACCACCGAACAGGTCGTCCGCGGACGGACCTCCGCCGGCTCCACCGACGCCCGCCTCGCCGTAGCGGTCGTAGCGGGCGCGCTGCTGATCGTCGGAGAGCACCTGGTACGCCTGAGCGATCTTCTTGAATTGCTCGGCTGCGGCAGCGTTGTCCGGGTTCGCGTCAGGGTGGAACTCGCGAGCGCGCTGGCGGTAGGCCTTCTTGATCTCGTCGGCCGACGCAGTGCGCGCAACACCGAGAAGTTCGTAGTAGTCAGCCATGGGAGGCACCATCATGCCGTGAGTTGGGCACCCGGACTCAGCCTTCTTCGATGCGGTGGCCGAGTTGTTCGCTCACGATCTCGACCGTGGCGAGCGCCTGCGGGTAGTTCATCCGGGTCGGCCCGAGCACGCCGACCGAGCCGAGGTGCTCGCCGTCGACGACCACCGGGGCGACGACGACCGAGCACGCCGACAACGGCTCGACGCCGTGTTCGACGCCGATCGCCACCGACATCCCCCGATTGACGATGTCGCTGACGAGTGTGACGACCACGAACTGCTGCTCGAGCGTGGCGAGCACCGAGCGGACGACCTCGACGGCGTCGAACGCATTGGCGACGGCGGCCGCTCCCCCGGTGAACACCAGGTCGGGACTCGCGGTGGCGTGCAGCGCCTCGAAGGCATCACGACAGAGCCGGTCGACCACGGCGTCACCCGTGGCGGTCAGCTCGGTGACCGCTCCGAGCACCCGACCCTCCAGCGCCGCCGACAGGTGCGCGCCGGCGGCGGAGAGCTTCAGGTCGTCGTCACCCTCGACGAGCTCGATCGACGCGTTCTCGACCGTCCCGTTGGCGAAGACCACGATCACGGTGGCAGCGGTCGTCGACAGCGACACGTACTGGACGCGGCGAACCGGCACCGCCTCGGCACGAGGGCCGACCACGACACCAGCGTTGTTGGTGAGCGAGGCCAACAGGTTCGAGGTCTGGTGAAGCATCTCCTCGAGGCGTCCATGTGCCGCCGAGAAGAACTCGCCGACCTGGCGGGTCGTGGCCTTGTCGAGCCGCCCGGGTTGCGTGAGGTGGTCGACGAAGTAGCGGTAGCCCTTGTCGGTCGGGATCCGCCCTGCCGATGTGTGGGGCTGCACCAAGTAGCCCTCGTGCTCGAGGTAGGCCATCTCGTTGCGGACCGTCGCTGAGGACACCTTCACCGTCGGCGCCTCGGCAATGTGGCCGGAGCCGACGGGCTGAGCCGTGGCGATGTACTCCTGCACCACGGCGCTCAAGATGGCGGTCTTGCGGTCGTCCAACATCTGGCACTCCAGCCTACCGACTGCCAGCCCGTGGTTCCCGCAGCCCAGGTCTCCGGGAACCACGCTGGTTCCCCCGGGCCCGGGCTCGGGGAACCACGGTCAGCCGAGGGATTTCAGGCGACGGAGGGCTTCGTCGCGTTCGACGTGATGGTCGAGCATCGGCTCGACCGGGTCCGGCACCCAGCGAGCCACGTAGGAGCCGTCGGGGTCGTAGCGTTCCTGCTGCAGATGCGGGTTGAACACGCGGAAGTACGGCGCTGCGTCGGTGCCGGTGCCCGCAGCCCACTGCCAACCATGATTGTTCGATGCCAGGTCGCCGTCGATCAAGTGCTGCATGAACCATCGGGCGCCCCACTGCCACGGCAGATGGAGGTCCTTCACCAGAAAGCTGGCAACGATCATTCGGACTCGGTTGTGCATCCATCCCGTTGCCGACAGCTCACGCATGCCGGCGTCGACGATCCCGAACCCGGTCTCCCCCGCCGCCCATCGGTCGAATCGTCGCCGCGCCGCGGCGTCGGTGTCGACGGGCATGGCGTTCATCTTCGGGTTGAGGTTCTCCCACGCCGTGTGAGGCTGATGGAACAGGACGTCGGCGTAGAACTCCCGCCAGGCGAGCTCACTGGAGAACACGGTGTGCCCTTTCGACCCGGCGCCCGACGCGTCGAGATCGGCGAGCAACTGGCGGGGATGAACGGTGCCCCACTTGAGCGCCGGCGACAACTTGCTCGTGCCGGCCACACCCGGCAGGTTTCGCTGGTCGGGGTACTCGCCGACGCCATCGGGCAGGAACGCTTCCCACCGGTCGAGCGCCGCTGCCTCGGTGGCATCGGGAAGTCCGAAGCCCGGGTCGGGCCGAACGCCGAACTCGTGCCGTTCGAAGCCCGCAATGTCCGCCCAACGGACATCGCCGTCGGGACCGTCGACCGGGAGATCCCACCCCAGACGGCGCCACACCTTCGAGAACGGTGTGAACACCGCGTACGGAGTCCCATCGTCCTTGGCGACGCTGCCAGGAGCGACCGCGTAGGGCGAACCGACGCCCTTGAGGTGCCGCCCGTCGGCATCGAGCCTCGCCTTCACCGCCGCGTCGCGTCGACGACCGTACGGGGCGTAGTCACGGGCGACGAACACGGTGTCGGCGCGGAGTTCAGCCGCCAGCGCCGGCACCACGTCGACAGGGTCGCCGTGCCGGATCAACAACCCGGAACCACCACGCTCTCGAATCGACGCATCGAGCGACGCGATCGAATCGTGGAGGTACGCCAAACGTGCGGCACCCGAGGAGGCGAACACCGGGTCGACGACGAAGACCGGCACGACCTCGGCTCCATCCGCGCCGGCCGCCAGTAGGGCAGGGTTGTCGGACAGGCGCAGATCGCGCCGGAACCACATGATCGATCGACGGGTGTTGCTCACCCCTGCGTTGTACCGCGTGAACTTCCCGATCGGCCCGATCGAGCCATGATGCGGTCAGGCAGGCGCCGGCGTCACTCGGTCGACGACAACCGGCACGCCGGCCAGGGCCCGCAGCGAACCGAGGCCTTCGACAGCGGCGATGCCATCCACCCCGACGACGACCAGGTCAGCGCCACTCAGCGTCACCGCGTGGCGGCCGTCGACACTCCACACGAACGATGCGCTTCCGTCCAGACTTCCCAGCGGCGTGAGCCCGCCGCTGACCGCGTCGACGAGCACCCAACCGTCGACAGTCGACGCGACGAACACGCCACCGCCGGGAGCAACACCCGTGCCGACGTGACCGAACGGCGGGTCGGTCGCATCGATCGCCGACGCCGAGAGCAGTCCAACCAGCTCGGGCACGATGATGCGGGCACCACTGACGCGGTCCACCCTGATCACCGAGCAGGCAGATGTGTCATCGCACTCGCGCACGTACGCCGTGTCGACGCCGATCGCGAGCAACTCCCCCGACGTCAGGCGCCGCAGGTCGGTGACGTCGCCGGCGCTCGTGGCGATGTAGACGTCACCGCCGCGCTCGACCACGAGGTCGCCGCGGCCATCACCGCCGAGGAGGACACCGCCGGGCACACCGACCGACTGCGGCGGCTCCGCGGGCTGGCCTGTCACGAGGTCGACGAGCACCTGCTGGACACCGACGGGTGCGGAGTCCGTACTGGTGGTCGCCGAGGTCCACACCGTGCCGGGCGAGGGCCCCGCCAGGATCGGTCCGTCGCCGAACAGTCCGGGCGGCAGCGCCTGCTGGTCCCCAGGGAGGGCGAGGTAGCCGGAGGTCTCCCCGTCGGGGCTGTCGTTGGTCAGCACCGCGACGTGGCCAGCGAGGCGGAACACCGCTGGGTCTCGCACGGCGATCGCTTCCGGCGCCGACCAGACGTTCGCTGTCCGGGCGTCGATGTCGACCTCGACAACGTTGCCGCTGCGGGTCAGCACGACGACATCGAGTCCGGTCGCCGACGGTTGTTCGGGGTCGGTGGTGAAGGTGATCGGGACCGTCGTCGTCGCGGGTTCCGCCGCGAGCTCGCTGGCCGGACGACGAACCCCCAGTGCGACGACCTGTTCGAGTTCGTCCGCGAAGTGGACCTGCGCACCAGCGATACGGCTCAGGAACTCGACGCCGGTTCCCGTCGCGGACGACTCGAAAACGCCACTGCTGTCGGCGGCCCATCGACTCCCTCGGCTCCAGCCCTGAACGTCGGTGGTGAATCGATCGCCCGACACCAGATCGACCACGGCGAGTTCCTGGCTGTTCATCGAGTCGACGATCGCACTGATCGCCGACCCGTCGGGAGCGAGATCGAGCCCGAACCCCGAGAACTGCATGTCGGCGGGAATGACGCCATCGCCGATCGGTCGGCGCTCACCCGTCGTGGGGTCGACGAGCACATCGCCACAGACCAAGTCGGGTGTGCACTGCCGGATCAGGAGCGCGTTCGAACTCGCCCCGCGGAGCACGCCGTCATCGACCCGGGCGGCCGAGCCATCGACGGCGATCTCGTACACGCCGCCCGCATCGTTGACATACGCCCGGCCATCGTCGGTCCGGGACGTCGAGTACTCGCGGGAGATGTCGGAGCGGCCCTCGCCGATGACCGTCACCTCTCCGTCGAGGCCGACTTCGTACGAAGCGTTCTGGCCCTGGGAGCCGTAGCTGAAGACGAGGAAGCGAGTGGTTCCGTCGGGCGCCGGGCGCCACCCGGCAACATCGACCCCGTCGCCGTCGAAGCGCTCGGCATCGATCTCGATCGTCGTCGGGGCGTCGCGCAACACGATCATGATCCCGCTACCGGTCGACATCGCTGCGGCGTCCGGCGCGACGACGAGACTCTGCCCCAGATACGCCTCGGAACCGTCGGTGACGACGGGCACCGAACGAACCGTGCCCGACGGGAGTGAGAGCGTGTGGAGCACGCCGTCGGACGCCAGCATCAAGACCTCGGTGGGCTCGCTGATCGCAGCGACCTCCGGCGGGAGTTCGAGGCGCGGAGGCCGAAGCGACGGTGCCGTGGTGGAGGTGGAGGGGGCGCTGGTCGTCGAGTTCCGCTCGATCGTGTCGGTCGGGGCCTCTGTCGTGGTCGAGTCGTCCGTGGCCACGGGGTCGTCGTTGCCCCCGACGAGCAGGACCGCCGCAACGAGCGCAAACCCGGCCGCCAGCACTCCGACGATCACGTTGCGCGTGCGTCCCGACGTCGCCGACGTCTGTTCTGCGTTCGGCTGCGACGCGGTGATCGGACCGAGACGCGGTGCGCCCACGGGATCGGACGGGTCGACGATCGGCGGACCGGCCTGCGACCGCGTGGGCACCGCGACGGTGTCCGATGGCGGCTCCGGTACCGGGATGTCGTCGCCGGCCCATGCCCCTTCAGCGTCGTCGGATGCAGTCACCGTCGGTCATCTGATCACACAGCACGATCCGAATGTCAGCACGATCGAATCGTGTCGCCCGGCGCCACCGTGCCGGCCACGGCCACGACCGCACAGATGCCGCGCAGTCGGAGATCCTTGCGCGAGTTGATCCAGCGGGCGGCGTCGATGCCATAGCGGTCGGCGAACTTGGCGCATCCGTTGTGCGGCTTCGTGGTCACCTCGATGATCGCGGTGCCGACAGCGAGGCGCGTGCCCGCCGGGCAGTTCGCTTCGGACAGGTCGAAGTCGACGATCAACTGGTCGCCGGCGAGCGGCCACCGGTCCCGATTCGCTCCAGCCACCGCCTCGAGCGCGCGTGCAGACATCAGGTTGAGTTCTCCGAGCGGGTCGGCGGCGCCGCCACCGGGCTTCGAGCTCCCGCGCTCGAGGTAGTTGTCGCCGACGAGACCGATCCCGAGGCGCAGCTCGGCCGACTCGAGCACCACCCGCTCCCCCTTCGCCGGCCTGGCGACCACCAATTCGACCGTCCCGATGTCGGACGGCGCCGTAGCGACATGACCGATCCGTGCGTCGAGCTGCTCCGTGGTGGCGAACACTGCCTCAGTATCGCCGCAAACCCGCCCACCAGTGAGCGAACCGACCGGATACGGCGGTTTCGCTCATCGCAACCCACCCAACCCGCCCACCGATGAGCGAACCAACCGAATACGGCGGTCTCGCTCATCGCAACCCACCCAACCCGCCCACCGATGAGCGAACCAACCGGATACGGCGGTCTCGCTCATCACAACCCACCCAACCCGCCCACCGATGAGCGAACCAACCGAATACGGCGGTCTCGCTCATCACAACCCACCCAACCCGCCCACCAATGAGCGAACCAACCGGATACGGCGGTCTCGCTCATCGCAACCGAGTCACGGGAGTGACGAATGGCCCGTGCACGGCGCCGCGAAACGTGGACATGATCGAGTCGGGACCCGGGTGCGCCGGGCGAGAGGAGGTGGCCGTGAAAGCGCTGGTCGTGTACGAGTCGATGTTCGGGAACACCCATGCGGTCGCTCAGCACATCGCGGAAGGGATCGAAGCCGTCTTCGAGGCGTCGGTGGTTGCCGTCCACGACGCCACACCAGAGCGTCTCGCTGGCGCTGACGTCGTGGTCGTGGGTGGGCCGACGCACGTCCACGGCATGTCGAGCAAGCGCAGCCGAGCCGGCGCAGAGGACATGGCAGCGAAGGACGACGATCTCGAACTCGACCCCGACGCCTACGGCGAAGGACTGCGCGACTGGTTCGACGGCCTGGCCGACACGTTTGGAAGCGGTCGCCACGCCGCGGCGTTCGACACCCGAGTCCATGGTTCGACGCTGCTCACCGGCCAGGCCTCGAGGGGGATCGCCAAGCGCCTCGTGGCGCACGGTTTCGAGCTGGTCGTCGACCCTGAGAGCTTCTTCGTCGACAAATCGAATCACCTCGAAGCGGGCGAGATCGACCGAGCCACCGCCTGGGGTCACCGAGTTGCGGAAGCGGTCCGCTCGACGACCTGATCCGAGGTTCGACGCGGCCACGTCGGCCGCTCGAGCCACAACCGCTCGATCCGGTACAGCGGGGCGAACGCCACCAAGAACAACGGGAACGGGAAGCCGATGAGCATGAACGCGAGCACCCCCAGGTGCATCAGCCACGCGGCGAGCACCCAGGCCGTGCGGAGACGTCCACCCAGCAAGGCGACGGGCGCGGCAAGTTCGATGAGGATCGTGACGGCCGCAACGACGGGCCAGATTCCGTCGAACCGAACGGCCAGCCCAGCCAGTGGCGACGGCGTTCCACCGAGGAGGTCGAGTCGCGCCGCTGCATACGCAACGTGGTTGCGCAGTGTGTCACCGAGCACCCACTCGAGTCCGCCATAACGCAGTTTTGCCACACCGGCGATCACATAGGTGATCACGAGCACGAGCGACGCCAGCGCGATCGGGAACCCGTAGCCGCCGACTCCGATCCGGTGTCGTTGTGTTCGCCCCGACGCCGCGCATCGATCGACCACGCATCGGCCGCCGGTGACAGCGAGACGATCAGGAGATACAGCACCATCAGGTTCTCGAAGTGCAGGAGCTGGCCCCAGGAGCCTCGATACGAACCGAGTGCAAGCATCCCCAACGCGAACAGCGGGCCGATGAACCGGAAGTGCCAGCCGAGCACGAAGCCCACCCCGGCCAGCACCGACACGACGACGACCGCGCCGACAACGTCGTCCGGTGCAGGCCGGTCGAGCAGCACCGCGATGCCGACACCGTCGAAGCCGGAGCGACGGTCGGCCAGTTGCAGGAACACCGGAAGTCGCACGAGCAGGTAGGCCAACGCGAAGGTGCCAACGAGGATCCGCAGCATCGCCAATCGTTCGGGCGGCGCCACCGCATCGACGATCGGCCATCGCCGGGTCGGTTCCACGTCGGGCGTCATCGCAGCACTCCACACGAGGCGTGCACCGTGCGAGCCAGAATGCTCGCCCTGTCCTCGGCCTTGGCCACCACGTCATGACGCTCGGTGACCACCTCGATCATCGAGATCTCGGGTGGCAGATCGCGCCAGACTGCCGCTCGCTCCGCGATCTCTGCACATCGCTGCTGAGCACGACCGTCGCGAATGGCGTCGCGGAGCTCGCCGGCCACGACCAGCGGGTCGTCGCTGGCCCCGATCACCTCCAATGTGAGCGTCGTGGTTGCCCCGTTGTCGTCGACCGCTTGCGCAGTCGCGAACGTGACCGCATCGCCCCGCGAGCGCGAATACATCGGGTACGTCGACAACGGAAAGCCATCCTCATTCAGCGCCACCGGGGCAACGAGCGCGCCGACGACAGCCGCCGTGATCAGGATCCTCGCTCGACGACCCATTCCTCCAGCATCGCGTCCTGATCAACCGTCGGCACCCCAGAACGCCAGTATCTGACCGCCACAGCGACGCACAGCAGGCTGATCACGCTGCTGTACGCAAGTGCCCACTCGGCGGAGACGTTGTCGGCGATCAGCCCGGTGATCGGCCCGCCGATCGGCGTCGAGCCGAGGAATGCGACCGCCTGCAACGCGAGCAGCCGACTGCGCATGTCGGGTGGGCACTCCTGCTGGGTGATTGCATTGGCGGAGGTGATGAACGCCGCACTGCCGATGCCGAACGGCACGCACCATGCGTAGGCCGCCCACAGGTTAGGAGCCCAGGCGAGCCCGATGCCGGCAAGCGCCATCACGACGATCGAGCCGAAGAACCATTGCATGGTCACGACGTGTTGTCGCGCGGTCAGCAACGACCCGGTCAGCGACCCGAGCGACATCACCGCGAGGATGAACCCGTAGGACTCCTCTCCGCCCCAACGGACATCGGCAAGTTTCGGGAACACGGTCCCCTGGTTGAACGCCACCATCGAGACGATCACCAGCAGCGAGTAGATGATCAGGAGGTCCCGGTGCTTGACGACGAATGACACCGCCTCTCGAATCGGCTTGCCGCCCTTCGGGCGTCGTTCGGTCGGGAACATCTCCTCGCGGCGAATCGCCACCAGCGAGAAGATGATCGCGAAGAACGTGACTCCGTTCAGGAGGAAGCACCAGGCGGTGCCGATCGTGGCGACGAGCACTCCTGCCAGCGCCGGGCCGAAGATACGCGAGCCCGTCATGACCGCCGTGTTCAACGAGGTGGCGTTGGGTATGTCGATGGTCGGCACCAGTTCGGTGACCAGCCCCCGCCGTGCCGGATTGTCGAACGCATTGACGACGCCGAGCACCAGCGACAGCGCGTACACGACCGGGAGGTTCGCCCAGCCGGCCAGGTCGATCGCGCCGAGAGCCAGGGCCTGCACCGCGAGCGCGCTCTGCGTCACGATCGCCATCGTGCGACGGTCGCGTCCATCGGCAATCACGCCCGCCCACGCGCCGAGAAACAGCATCGGAAGCATCTGCAGCGCCAGCGTGATGCCGACGGTCGTGGCCTCGCCGGTGAGTCGGTAGACGAGCAACGACATCGCCGTCATCTGCAACCAGGTCCCGACGTTCGACACCGCAAGTCCACTGAAGAACAACCGTGCGTTGTAGTACTTCAGCGAACGGAACGTCGATGACATCAGCCTCTCATCGTTGCCGCTCGCCCCGGCATTCGCACGACCGAACGTGTGGGTCCCGATCCCCGTTGTGCCAGTCTGGTCGTCCACCACTCGAAGGGGACATCATCATGCGACATCACGCTCGACGACCAGTTCAACTGGCTGTTGGGTTTGCGGCTGCAGCAGGACTTGCGCTCGCGGCATGCGGCAGTGACAGCGGCGGAGGCGGCAGCACTGATGCCTTCTGCGAAGAAATCCAAGCGCTCGCTGAGTCGGACGGCGGCACCACCGAGGAGGAGGACCTCGCCGCGCTGCAGTCGGTCGCCGACGCGGCACCGAGCGAGATCTCCGACGAGATGGACGAACTGGTCGACGGATTGGAGCAACTCCAGTCATTCGACGCCGAAGCGGCATCCGAAGACGAGATGGCCGAGTTCCTCGCCGTCGCCGGCAGCCTCGACGATGCCAGCACGACGGTCGAGGAGTTCGCGCTCGAGAACTGTCCCGACATTCCCGCCGACGTGTTCGCCACCGAATAGCGCCGTCTCCGGCGCTTGCGCTTTCGTGCACTGACCATCGACTCTCCCGATGAGTTGTCGATGAGCGGATGATCGAGTCGAGAACCCCCCCTGCTCGATCCCCCACGAAGGAGTTGTGCCATGAACACATCGTCCACCACACCCCTGGCCCGCACCATCGCTGCGGCACTCGGCGTCGGTCTGCTCGCGCTCAGCGCCTGCAGCAGCGACGGCGACACCTCAACCGACGACAACGGCGCCAGGGTGAGCACCGAGGAGTTCTGCGCACGGCTCGGCACGTTGGCCGAGTCGGACGGCACCGGTGTTGCAACGCAGCTGCAGGATCTCGCAGCATCGGCTCCCGACGACGTCTCCGACGACATCGCCGCCTTTGCCGACCTCTTCGGCGAAATGACCGCCCTCAGCGAGGAGACCACCGACGAGGCCCAGGCGAAGCTCGCTGACAAGATGGCCGACTACGAGGAGTTGACCGGTCGCCTCGACACCTGGTCGAACGAGAACTGCCCCGACCTCCCCGAGAACGTCTTCACCGAGAACTGACCCGGTCGTCAGTCGTCGAGCTTGAGGGCGTTGATGAAGACATCGCCCGGCACTTCCACGCGGCCGATCGACTTCATCTTCTTCTTGCCTTCCTTCTGCTTCTCGAGCAGCTTGCGCTTGCGGGTGATGTCGCCGCCGTAGCACTTGGCGGTCACGTCCTTGCGCCTGGCCTTCACCGTTTCTCGGGCGATGACCTTGCCGCCGATCGCTGCCTGGATCGGCACGTCGAACATCTGCCTCGGGATCAGCTCCTTGAGCTTCTCGCACATCCGCGCGCCGTACTGGTAGGCCGAGTCGCGGTGCACGATCGTGGAGAACGCGTCCGCTGGCAGCCCGTTGAGGAGGAGGTCGACCTTGACCAGGTGCGACGGCCGGTAGTCGGCCAGCTCGTAGTCGAGGCTGGCGTAGCCCTTCGTGCGCGACTTCATCTGGTCGAAGAAGTCGATGACCACCTCGGCGAGCGGTACCTCGTAGACGAGTTCGACCCGCTCGGGTGACAGGTAGTCCATCTTCTTCATCTCACCGCGCCGGGTCTGGCACAGGTCCATCAGCGCACCGGTGTACTCGGTCGGGCTGATGATCGAGATCTTGAAGAACGGCTCCTCGATCGTGGCGATGCGTTGCGCCTCGGGCATGTCGGCGGGGTTGTCGACCATCACGATCGAGCCGTCGGTGCGAGTGAGCCGGTACTCGACGCTCGGCGCGGTGGCGATCAGTGCCAGGCCGAACTCGCGCTCGAGACGTTCCTTGACGATCTCCATGTGCAGCAGCCCGAGGAAGCCGCAGCGGAATCCGAACCCGAGCGCCCCCGACGACTCGGGCGTGTAGGTGATCGACGCGTCGTTGAGCTTGAGCTTCTCGAGCGATTCGCGAAGGTTCTCGAAGTCGTCGCCGTCGATCGGGAACAACCCGGAGAACACCATCGGCTTGGGGTCGCGATATCCGGGCAGCGCGTCAGTCGAGCCTCCCGAGGCGGTCGTGACGGTCTCGCCCGAGCGGGCATCGCCGACGTCCTTGATGCCGGCAATCAGGTAGCCGACCTCACCCGGCCCGAGTTCCTGCACCGGCGTGGGGACCGGGCGGCGAGTGCCGATTTCGATCGCTTCGTGGTTGGCGCCGGCCTGGATGAAGGTCAGCTTCGATCCTGAGGTCATCTTGCCCTGCATGATGCGGATGCTCGACACGACACCGCGGTACTGGTCGAACTGCGAGTCGAAGATCAGCCCCTGCAACGGCGCGTCGACATCACCGGTGGGCGCCGGGATGCGTTCGATGACGGCGTCGAGGAGGTCGGGGACGCCTTCGCCGGTCTTGGCCGACATCCGGATGATCTCGTCGGCGGGGATGCCGAGGATCTTCTCGATCTCGCCGGCGTAGCGATCGGGGTCGGCGGCCGGCAGGTCGATCTTGTTGAGTGCGGCGACGATCTCGAGGTCGTTCTCGAGGGCGAGGTAGCAATTCGCGAGGGTCTGGGCTTCGATGCCCTGGGCAGCATCGACGACCAGGACCACGCCCTCGCAGGCGGCGAGACTGCGGCTGACCTCGTAGCCGAAGTCGACATGGCCGGGCGTGTCGATCAGGTGAAAGACGTGACCCTTCCAGTCGACGCGGACGTTCTGGGCCTTGATCGTGATGCCGCGCTCGCGTTCGAGGTCCATCGAGTCGAGGTACTGCGATCGCATGTCGCGGGCGTCGACGGCACCAGTGATCTCGAGAATCCGGTCGGACAGCGTGGACTTGCCGTGGTCGATGTGCGCGATGATCGAGAAGTTGCGGATGCGGGCCAGATCCATGTTCGAACCAACGCTATCTGGGCACGTTGCCGCTCAGGAGGGGTGCCCGATAGAGTCCCATGGCTGTTCAGCGCGGGCACGCGGCCCCGCTGCGCAGACCAATCGACGCAGCACACTGCAATCCACGCCAAGAGAGCAAGGTTTCACGGCCATGGCCAACATCAAGAGCCAGAAGAAGCGCAACATCACCAACGCCAAGCGCCACGAGCGCAACAAGTCGGTGAAGGCGGAACTCAAGACACGTACCAAGCGCGTCGAGACCACGCTCGGCACCGACGACAACGACGAGGCCGTGCGCGCCGCCGTGAAGCGCATCGACTCCGCTGCGTCGAAGGGCATCATCCACAAGAACGCCGCGGCCCGCAAGAAGAGCCGCATGATGAAGAAGGTCAACGCCGCCGGCTGACCTCACCCGGTTTCCGAAATCTGCCTGGATGTGCGCGCTGAGCGCGACATTCCAGGCATTTTTCGGTTTTCCGGTCGGTACGAAACGACTTCAGCGGCGGAGTTTGGAGAGGCGAGCCACGAGGACCTCCATCACGAGTTCCGGCTCGAGCTCCTTGGCGCCGCGAAGGTCGAGGTCGGCCTGCGCGAGCAGTTCGACCGCACGGCGGGTCGAGGACGGCCCGAGACGCCGGTAGTTGGCCAACGCCTTCTTGGCTGGATACGGCGACTTGATGCCCGTGGCTGCCATCGCGTCCTGCTCGGAACGGGCGTCGGCACCGTCGAGCTTGGCGATGTTCGAGTAGTGGCTGTGCATGATCGCCATGATCTGCAGCGGATGACGGCCACCAGCGTGCATCATCCGGCCGAGCAGCGTGAGCGCCTTGGTGGTGTCGCCGGCGTCGATCGCGTCGGTGAAGTCCCATGGCGGCACTCCCCCGGCCTCGCCGAGGAACGGCTCGATCTCGGCGAACGTGAGCACGTCATCGGCGCCGAAGGTGCTCGTGAGGGTGGCGAGGATGCCGTCGAGTCGTCCGGCGTCCTCCCCGAGCCATGCCGCGAGTTGGGCCGCTGCGTCGGGTCTGATCCGCAGCCCGGCCTCCTTGATGTGCTCGGAGACCCACTCCTGGCGATCCTTCGGCCTCGACGGCGGCGAGGTGTTGGTGACCGTCCCGACCGCCTTGACGGCGTCGCCCAGTTTCTTCGGCACGCTGCCGCTGTTGATGACGATCACGAGATCCGACGAGTCGAGTGGATCGGCGAGATACCCGAGCAGCGGCACCAGGTCGTCAGCGGTGAATCGATCGACACCACGAGCGACGACCACTCGCTTGTCGGTCAAGAACGACGGGGTCTGCGCTGCGTCGACCACCAGACGGAGCTCGTAGTCGTCGCCATCGAACTCGTCGACCATCATCGCCCGGTCGCCGTCGCCGACGAGTTCGTCGACGAGTTCGTGCACTGCAGATCGCAGGACGGACTCGTCGTTACCGCTGAGGAGGTGGGTCGCCATGGAGACCTCGATTCTTATCGCGTCCCGACGGGACCACGACAAACCAACCAACAGGTGATGACTGCGATCACCCCCCAACCGACCCACGACCACGGTGGGTCCGGTTCGAGCCGGGCACCAAGGATGGCGACCGTGTCGACCCATCGTGTGCCGATGCGGGCGGGAAGCATCAGCGCTGGAGCCAGGGCAGGAATCGACCCGGCAACGAGGCCCGCCGGGAGTCCGTACAGCATCACGAACCCGGCGACCGGTACGGCGAGCAGATTGGCGACGACGCTGACCATCGGCAGTCGTCCGAACACCCACACGCTGGGAATCACCACTCCGAGCTGCGCCCCCAGCGTGATGCCGACCGGGAGCGCGAGCGGCCCCAACACCGACAGCCGGTCCGCAAGCCAGGGCCCGACCGTGCAGACTCCCGCCGTCGCACCGACGGACAGCCAGAACCCGATCGACCATGCGAGCAGCGGATCGACCAACACGAGCGCAATGACCGCAAGGGCCAGGATCCGCACGGGACTGCGCTCTCGCCCGGTCGCGTATGCCGTCGCCGACAACCCGGCCATCACCCCGGCGCGCAGGATCGACGGCTCGACGCGTGTGAGCACCACGAACCAGGCGATCACGACGACCGTCAGCGCCCACCGCGGCAGCGGCCGCATCCGCACCAACAGCGGTCCGCACGCCGCCAGCACGAATGCGACGTTCTGGCCTGACACGGCCGTCAAATGAGACAACCCACTCGCTCGGAAACGCTCGATCATGTCGCGTGGTTGGTCGCGATCGTCGCCGATCACGAGGCCCCGATAGAGCGCACCGTCGGGTTCGGGGAACACGCCAGCGGCCCGCTCGATCGCGGAACGAACCCGATTCGACGCTCGGGCGACCGGGCCACCGGGGTCGACGTCGCTCGCCCAGGCGAGCTCGAATTCGCCGACGACGTGCTGCCATGCAACGCGGCGCGCACGCTCGGCATCGAGCTGATGGCGCTCACCGCTGACCATCACCCACTCGCCACCACGCCACGATCGGATGCGCTGCTGCTGAGCACGCCCGCGCGACCACACCTCGAAGCGCTCGCCGTCGACCTCGACGATCAGTCGGGTACTCGACGGGTACGGCTGGGGATCGTCGATCAATCGCACCCAGCCGTCGTACGGTCCCAGCGCGTCGGGGACGAGCCCAGCCCATTCGTGCTGCGATCTCATCGCGGCGCCGACGCCGAGGACAATCAGCGGAATCAGCACGAGCAGCAACGGCGGCGAACGGGACGATCGAGCGATCCCGAGACCGACTGCGAGCGCAAGGGCGAGCGCCACGGTTGGCGAACCCGTTCGCACCGAGACGACGACCATCACAGCCGCCGCCACCACGCTCGAGTCCGTGACCGTGGTCACGGAGCGACCGGATCGCCACCACGAGCGGTCGCCAGTGCCATAACCTGGTCGCTTCGTGACGTCGTTCACCCCGATTCCTCCCGGCGCGCGTCCAGCGCCGTACCAGCCGCCGACGGGCCCTCCGCTCGTCGAGGGCCCGCGCTGGTATCGGTCGCGCATCCGCACGTGGGGACCGTTCGCAGCGCTGATCGTGCCATCGATCGTCGGTGCCATTGCGTACCTCTCGCTGCGATTGTTCGACACTGCGTGGAGCGGCGCAGTCGGCCTGATCGGCGGGGTGTTCGCCGCGCCCGCACTGCTGGCGGCCGGCGCACCGTTCGGCGATCGCAGCCTGTATCCCGTTGCCATTGCAGCGTCGGCCGTGATGTGGATGCTCGTGGGGCTTCTGGCTGCCCGCCGCGCGACTCGCAATCCGATGGCGACCTGGTCGGATTTCTGGCGGCACTACACCTGGATGTGTGCTGGCGTGTGGGTTGGCGCGAGTGCGGCGCTCGTCGTCGCCGCACTGTCGATTTCCGATTCGCTGTTCTGACCACGTCGCTCAGGTCGCCCACGCCGCTCACGTCGTCACCAGATCGCGCAGCGCTTCGAGTTTCGCCGGACCGATTCCGGGGACCCGGTCGAGGTCGTCGACGTCGGCGAACGGTCCGTTGCGCTCGCGTTCGGTGACGATCGACGCCGCTGTCGCCGGCCCGACGCCCGGCAGCGCCTCGAGTTCGTCGGCCGTTGCACTGTTGACGTCGATCGGTCCGGGGAGGGGTCGGCCCGCAGGAGCGAGTTCCGGGAGGGTGAGCGACGGCGGCACCACCTCGCCGACGCTCGGCACGTAGATCTTGACACCGTCACCGACCGCGGCTGCCAGGTTGAGCGCATTCCAGTCGGCGGTGCTACTCGGGCCGCCCGCGGCGACGATGGCGTCACGGATGCGAGCGCCGGCCGCCAGTTCGTACACGCCGGGAGCAGCGACGGCTCCGGCAACGTGGACGAGCACGACCGGTGGCGCCGTCGATGCTGGCACTTCGACCGGGGCGGTGCCCTCGACGGCCACGCTGGTCGGCGCTGCCCGCGGGAGCGACGCCTCGGTCGCGGGCGGCGGGGTTCGTACCAGCCAGACCGCGCCCGCACACACGACGACGGTCGCCACCGACGCGGCAATCAGGCGTCCGATCCCGAACCAGTCGACCCATGCGCGAGCACGCTGAGCGATGGAGCGGGGTGCTGCCGGCCTCGACAGTGGTTCCAACGATCGACCTCCTCGGACCGGCGCAGCTGCGCGTCAACCTCAGGAGGGAGTCGGTACCTCGGAACCTACCCGCAGCACCACCACGACACATCCGCAATTCAGCCGCGATGAGCGAAACCGCCGTATCCGGTCGTTTCGCTCATCGCAGACCGGCTCGACCCACCACCCATGAGCGAAACCGCCGTATCCGGTCACTTCGCTCATCGCAGACCGGCTCGAACGTGTCAGCGCGGTGCGCCTGAGGAGGCGGCGCGCCAGAACGCGCGATAGCTCGGGTACTCGATTGCCTCGGTGACCCAGCCGGATCGCACCAGCTCGGCATGCAGCCGTGGCAGATTGCGCCACGGCACGCCCATGTCGACGTGGTGAGCGAGATGCCAGCCGGTGTTGTAGGGCACCATCCAGTAGCGGGCGAACCGCGATTGGCGGATCACGTGCGTCGTGAGGCGCCGATCCTTCGAGCGGACCATCCCACCGTGTTCGGCGATGGCGCGCAGCCGGTTCGACACCTTCCACAGCGTCGACCACGACAGGATCCACACCACATATGCGAGAGGACGCATGAACGCGATCGACGCACCGAGCATCACGACGTGCACGGCGAGGATGTATCGGGCTTCGACTCGACCGTGCCGCAGCGAGAACCAGAGACCACGGAAATTCTTGTAGGCGCTGTTGCCGGTGGCGTCACGGCGCAGCTTGCGCCGCCACGAGTCACGCGGAATCGGGTAGCCGGCGTACAGCGAGAGGTCCGGTTCGTCGGGACCCATCTCGTCGCGATGGTGGGCGAAGTGCACACGCCGGTACGCGAGCATCGCCTGGTAGGTCGGATACGCAAGCAGCCACCGGCCGACGCCGTCGTTCATCCGGCGGTTCGTGAACAACAGCCGGTGCGCCGCCTCGTGGGCGAGGATGTTCAGACACACGTGCCCCCGAGCCATCAGCACGAGTGCCAGCAGGTACGACCACCACGTGTTGATCCAGGCGGCGGCGATCACCACACCGAACGACTGGAGCAACGCACCGCCCACGGTGATCGCATTGCGGGCGTTGGAGAAGTGTCGGAGTTCGCCGCGCAGGGGCGGTCGCGGCTTGGCCCGTTCGTTGAGGCGATCGGTCGGCAACACGTCCGGGAGTATCGACGGATCGGGCACCATCGACCCCGCCACGAGCGGCACGACGCGCTCCCGAGATTCCACGATCGACGTCATGAACCAATGTTACACTCCTTGTTCGTGGTGAACAACAGTCGTATCGACAACGGGACGCCAGTGTCGCTGCTCGAGCCGTTGAACGCTCGCTCGATCGTGCTGTCGGTGCTGCTCGGCTCACATCCGCCACAGATGTCGGTCGGCCGCATCCTCGAGTTCACCTCGCTGTTCGGGCTCCCCGATGGCACGGTACGAACCGCGTTGTCGCGAATGGTCGCCGCCGGCGATCTCGTCAACGACGACGGCCTCTACCGACTCGCCGGACGGCTCATCGAGCGACAGGCGCAGCAGGACGCCGGGCGCCACGGCCCGCCGTCCGAGTGGGACGGCACCTGGTGGACGGTTGCGGTGGTGACGAACCGCCGCACGATGGCTGAGCGGCGCGAGTTCCGCTCCCGCGCCCTCGGCTCCCGACTGGGAGAACTCCGCCCGGACCTCTGGTTGCGCCCGGCCAACATCACGATTGCGACCGACCTCGCCGAGTCGCTGATCACGAGAGGTCCACTGGTCGTCGGCGACGAACAGGCCCTCGCCGCGAGACTGTGGGACCTCGGCGATCTCCAGCGCCGGTCGGATCTGCACGGCCGGGCGCTCGACCACGCCGCTCGTCGACTCGACGTCGGCGGCGACCGGTCATTGGCAGACGCATTCGTCGCGCTCGCCGCTGCGCAGCAGTTCCTCCGCGTGGAACCGCAGCTTCCCGCCGAACTGGCGCCCGGCGCCGCCGCGACCGCCGTGCGATCGCGCTACTCCGAGGTGGTGGGCGAATTCCAGGCACAACTCGCCACCTTCTTCGGGCGCAGCACGCCCGAGCAGGTCAGTACAGGCGCGAGGTGAGCTGGCGGCGGTACTCGGCCGTGCGCGGGTCGTCAGGACCCATCAGTTCGAGCAGGTCGACGTACTTCTGGCGAGCGTCGTCGTCGGTCTTCACCTGGTCGAGCAACGCGGAGAGCTGATCGTCGTAATCGTCGTCGGGGGCCTCGCCCACACGAGCGAGCGCTGCGACGTGACGGGTGCGATCCGACTCGGGGATGCGCCCCAGCAGTGCAAGCGCCTCGTCGTTGTTGCCGTCGGCGATCAGCAGTTCGGCGAGCGCCACGATCGCGTCTTCGTTGGCCGGCTCCATCGACAGCGCGATCCGCAAACTGCCCTCGTCGCCGGCCTCGATCAGTTCCTTGACCGCGACCTGCTCCTCGGACGGCTGCAACGAGTCGACGAAGCGCTGTACTTCGTGCTCGGGGTAGGCGCCGATGAACCCGTCGACGACGCCGCCGTCCTTCAGTGCATACACGGCGGGGATCGACTGGGCCTGGAATGCCTGTGCGATGCCGGGGTTCTCGTCGACATTGACCTTGGCCAGCACGACCTTGCCATCGGTGGCGTCGATCACCTTCTCGATGATCGGACCGAGCGTCTTGCAGGGGCCGCACCACGGCGCCCAGAGGTCGACGACGACGGCCACCTCCTGGGACTTCTCGATGACCTCGGTCTGGAACGTGGCGTCGGTGACGTCGATGGCTGCCATGACCTCAACGCTATCGGCCAGGCATGATGGCGATCGGGAGCGGCCGCGTGACTACCCTCGGAACGCACATGACTGGATGCGTGACGACATGAACGAGATCCCGGGAATCGACGTCGGTCCTGTCACGACGTGGCTGGAGACGCACGTGGAGGGAGCGGTCGGGCCGTTCCGATTCGATGTGATCGCCGGGGGACACTCGAACCTGACGTTCGGAGTCACCGGGGCGAGCGGACCCAAGCTCGTGCTGCGCCGGCCCCCGCTCGGCCACGTCCTCGCGAGTGCGCACGACATGGGCCGTGAACACCGAATCCTGTCCGCGCTGCAGGGCACGGCGGTTCCCGTGCCCCCGGTCGAGGGATTCTGCGACGACCTCGACGTCAACGGCGCTCCGTTCTACGTGATGCGGTTCGTCGACGGTCATGTGCTGCGCGACCGCGAGACCGCCGAGCGCACGCTGTCCGAAGCGGCACGATCGAATGCCAGCCGGTCGATCGTCGACACGATGGCCGCCATTCACGCCGTCGATCTCGATGCCGTCGGACTCGACCAACTCGGACGCCACGAGGGCTACATCGAGCGCCAGCTCAAGCGCTGGTACGGGCAGTGGAACCAGGGCAAGACCCGCGAGTTGGCTGCGGTCGACCGTGTCTACGAGGGCTTGCTCGCACGCATTCCCGAGCAGGGTCCGGCCACCTTGGTGCACGGCGACTACCGCCTCGACAACTCGATGGTCGACACCGACGGCAACGTCATCGCCGTACTCGACTGGGAGATCTGCACGCTGGGCGACCCCCTTGCCGACGTCGGGCTCCTGCAGGTGTACTGGAACGGTCCGAACGACGACGCCGGAGCGTGGAGTGGCACGTCGACGTCGGCGCCCGGATTCTGGGATCGACGCCAGCTCGCGGAGCGCTATGCCGAGGTGTCGGGCCGCGACATCTCGCAACTCGACTTCTATGTCGCGTTCGCGTTCTGGAAGCTCGCCTGCATCATCGAGGGCGTCTATTCGAGGTACCTCGGCGGCGCCCTCGGTGATCGTCCGCCCGAGGAACTCGCCCCGTTCAAACTCCAGGTCGAACAGGCCGCCGCCACCGCCGAGAAGTATCTGGACGCACTCGCGTGAAGGGATCGTCGTGATCGACCCGCAGGGAGCGTTCGAGTGGCTCGTCGACGAGCCGATGCTCCACGAACCTGTGCTCGTCGTGATGCTCACGGGGTGGATCGACGCTGCCGGCGCCGCTGCGGCCGCGGCCGAGGCGTTGTCGAAGGAGTGCGAGACGAGTCCGATCCTGCGCTTCGATGACGACACGTTCATCGATTTCCGAGCCCGCCGACCGGTGATGGAACTCCGCGACGGCATCAACACCGATCTGGTCTGGTCCACGATCGAGCTGCGCGCCGGACGCTCGTCGTCAGGCCGCGACATCCTCGTGCTCAGCGGGCCCGAGCCCGACATGGCGTGGCACCGGTTCGCTCGGGCGGTCAGCGACATCTCCGTCGAACTCGGCGTCACGAAGATGGTCGCATTCGGTGCGTACCCCTTCGCCGCGCCGCACACCCGGACCCCGCGTCTGTCGTGTTCGTCGCCCTCGACCGAAGTGCTCGCCAACGTGACGTTCGCGCGCAGCTCGGTCGACGTCCCTGCCGGGATGGCCGCTGCACTCGAGCATGCACTCCACGCGCGGCGGATTCCCACGTTGGGCATCTGGGTGCAGGTGCCGCACTATGTCGTGGCCATGCCGTACCCCGCGGCGTCGGTCGCCCTGCTCGATGGACTGACCGAGGTGACCGGCATCGAGGTGGCGGCCAGCGACCTGCGCGCCGAGGTCGGCCGACAGCGCGACCGCATCGACGCATCGATCGACGGCAACGCAGAGCATCTCGGCATGCTGCGCCAACTCGAAGAGCTCTACGACGCCTCGATCGACGGCGAGGTCACCCAGGGGCCGGCGATGGAACTGCGCTCCGGCGACGAACTCGCCGACGAGATCCAAGCCTTCCTCCGCGACCAGGACTGAACTCCCTGACCCGACGGTTTCGACCCAAGTCCCCCCAACCCAGGTCTCCGGGAACCAGCGTGGTTCCCGCAGGCCCGGGCTCGGGGAACCAGGCGCGGGGAACCACGAGAGCTCCGGCGGGTTCCGGTCGGGAGCGAGCGACGCCAAGCGGGCTACGGTCGGCGCCATGAAAGTCGACGGCAACATCGGAATGGACCTGCGCAGCGTTGCGAAGAACGCACAGGAGGTCGAAGCGGCGGGGTACTCGGGGGCCTGGACGGCGGAGACATCTCACGACCCGTTCCTCCCGCTGCTGCTGGCGGCCGAGCACACCGAACGGTTGGAGATCGGCACCTCGATCGCCGTTGCCTTCGCACGCAACCCGATGACGCTCGCCAACACCGCCTGGGACCTGCAGGCCTACTCCCAGGGGCGCTTCATCCTCGGTCTCGGCAGCCAGATCAAGCCCCACATCACGAAGCGGTTCTCGATGGAGTGGAGCCATCCCGCCGCCCGGATGCGTGAGATGGTGCTCGCGATGCGGGCGATCTGGAACACGTGGCTCACCGGCGAGAAGCTCGACTTCCGCGGCGAGTTCTACACCCACACACTGATGACGCCGTTCTTCACTCCCCCGGCGTCCGACCTCGACGGTTTCGGTCCACCGAAGGTGTTCCTCGCAGGCGTCGGTGAGCTGATGACCGAGGTCGCCGGCGAGGTCTGCGACGGTTTCCTGTGCCACGGTTTCACGACGGAGAGGTACCTGCGCGAGGTCACGATCCCGGCGCTCGAGCGGGGTCGGGCCAAGGCCGGCAAGACCATGGAGGGCTTCGAGATCATGGGCCCATCGTTCGTCGTCACCGGCAACAACGACGAGGAACTCGAAGCGGCAGCGAACGGCACCCGCCAGCAGATCGCCTTCTACGGCTCGACGCCCGCGTACCGCAACGTGTTGGAGATCCACGGCTGGGGTGGGCTGCAGGAGGAACTGAACGCCCTGTCGAAGCAGGGCGAGTGGGCGAAGATGGGCACGCTGATCGACGACGAGATCCTCAACACGTTTGCAGTCGTCGGCGCGCCGGAAGACATCGCACCCGAGCTGTCGCAGCGCTACGGCGACGTCATCCAGCGCATCAGCTTCTACGCGCCGTACGCGAGCGACCCCGACCGCTGGGCCGCCGTGATGGCTGCGCTCCAAGCCGCCTGATTGGTGAACAGCGTGTCGGGACTCGAACGAATCGTGCGCCGCTGAGAGACTCCTACCGATGAGCGAAGCGACCAGATACGGCGGTTTCGCTCATCGCAACCCACGAGATACTCCTACCGATGAGCGAAGCCACCAGATACGGCGGTTTCGCTCATCGCAACCACGAGAGACTCCTACCGATGAGCGAAGCGACCAGATACGGCGGTTTCGCTCATCGCAACCCACGTTCGGCGCGAGCGACCCGGACCGCTGGGCCGCCGTGATGGCCGCGCTGCAAGCCGCCTGATTACATCGCGGGTCTGACCCCTGATGTAATCAGTGGGCGTGGGCGACGGTGCCGGCGCGGCGACGGAAGCGGCCGCCGAACACGTACGCCACGATGAAGAAGCACGCCGAAGTCAGCACGATGGTCGGGCCTGACGCCACGTCGAGGTGGTAGCTGGCGTTCATCCCGACGAACCCGCTGACGGCGCCGATCACGCCGGAGAGCGCCAGCATCTTGCCGAAGCTGTCGGTGAGCATCCGCGCCACCACCGCGGGCACGACCAGGGTCGCCGCGATCAGGGTGACGCCCATCACGTTCATCGTCGCCAACACCGTTGCCGACAGCACGATCATCAGCAACGCGTCGATCCAGGCGGTGCGCACACCGGTCGCCGCCGCCACCTGGGAGTCGAAGGTGGTGAACAACAGCTGTCGGTAGAAGAAGAACACGATCGCGGCAGTCGCCAGCGCGACGCCGACGATCAACCAGACGTCGGCGGTGGTCACACCCAACACGTTGCCGAACAGGAGCGCGTCAGCGTTGCGGCCCGGCGATCCGTACAGCTGCACGAGCGCGAGCCCCAGCGCGAACGATGCCGTCGTCACCACGCCAATCGCTGCGTCGGACCCGATCGGGCGCCGCCGCACGATCCCGCCGACCGCCAGCGCAGTGACGACACCCCAGATCCCCGCACCGAGGAAGAGGTTGATGCCGGCGAGCCCGGCCACGGCGTAGCCACCGAAGATCGAGTGCGAGAGCCCATGGCCGATGTAGCTCATGTTGCGCAGCACCACGTAGCACCCGACCAGACCACACAATGCGCCGGCGATCGTGGCGACGTAGATGCCATTTCGGAAGAACTCGAACTCGAACGGTCGCAGCAATTCGTCCCAACTCACGCCGACGCCCCTCCCCCGCGGGCAGATCGCCGCAGCGGCATGACGTTGCCGTCGATCGGAGCGTCGACCACGACTCGCATGCCACCGTGTTCGAGTACCTCCATCGGCGAGCCGTAGGTGCGTTCGAGCACATCGGGCACCAGCACTTCTTCGGGGCTCCCGGCGCCAATCACCGATCGGTTGAGGCACACCACGGTCGGCAGGTGCGCGGCGATGCCGTTCAGGTCGTGGGTGGTCAGCACGATCGTGAGCCCGTCGCGGTTCAGATCGTCGAGCAGGTGCAACACGTCGTGTCGGGTGCGCACGTCGAGGCCGGACGTCGGCTCGTCGAGGAAGATCACCTGCGCGTTCGTGAACAGCGCGCGGGCGAGGAACACCCGCTGCTGCTGGCCGCCCGACAACTCGCGGATGTGACGGCCACCGAGGCCGTGCATTCCCAGCCGATCGAGCACCTCGGCGATCTCGGTGCGTTCGGAGCGCGACATCCACGGCATGCGCAGCCCGCGAGCCCTGGCCATACCGACGCACTCGGCGACGGTGACGGGAAAGTTCCAGTCGATCGTCTCCACTTGTGGCACCAGGCCGACAGCAAGGCCGGGCAGGCGTCTCACGCTGCCGGCAACGGGCGAAACGGTGCCGAGCATCGCTTTGAGCAACGTCGACTTGCCCGAGCCCGACGGCCCCACGATGCCGATGAGATCGCCGGACTCGATCGTCAGGTCGACGTCGATCAGCACCGGTGCACCGCCGCCGTAGTTGACGGTGAGGTGGTCGACGACGATCAGACCACCAGCGACTGCGGCTGTCTTGGTCACGGGCGGGTCACGAGCCGATCACTGGGGGTACTCGGCGTTGTCACGGGCGACGTTGCGCACGGCGAATTCGCGCAGCGCAGTGGCATCGCCGCCGAGAGCCTCGGTCATCGTGATGAAGTTGAACTTCATCAGCCCGAGCCACGAGTGGTTCTCGTCACCGGGAGCGTCGGGCAGGTCGTCGTCGCGGAGGTCGTCGACGTAGACCGCGCCGGTCTCGTCGGCGATCTGCTCGAGGATTGGCGACGGGAAGACCTCGGAGCCGAAGATCGCCGGCACCTCCTCGGCTTCGATCTGCTCGATCAGATTGACCACGTCGGCGGGGGTCGGTTCCCCGAAGTCGGCCGGCTGGACCGCCCCGATCACGTTCCACCCATAGGTGTCGGCGAAGTAGGCGTAGGCGTCGTGGTAGGTGACCAACTTGCGCTGGTCCTCGGGGATCGTGTCGAAGGCATCACGGATCGCTTGGTCGAACTCGTCGACGAGGATCACGAACTGGTCGTAGTTGGCGTCGAGCTGATCGGTACATTCGGGCAACTCGGCAATCATCGTCTCGCGGATGATGTCGGCGTACACCTTGACCAGTGTCGGGTCGGTCCACAGGTGCGGATTCGGCTTGCCGCCGTCCTCGGGGAACGAGAAGTCGTACTTGTACTGCTCCGGGCTGATCGTCTGGTCGCCGAGTTCGATGATCCGCACGCCGTCGGCCACGTTCGCCTCGGCAAGCGCCTTGGTCGGTTCCTCCAACTGCAGCCCGTTGATGAAGACCACGTCGGCGGTGGTCATCAGTTCGGCCGCTGACGGCGGCGGTTCGAACGTGTGCGAGTTCGTTCCTTCCGGAACGACGCCGACGATCTCGGCGCAGTCACCGATGACGTTTGCGGCGATCGAGGTGATCGGTGCCACGGTCGTGACCACTTGGAACTCCGAGGCCGACTCTGAGGACCCGTCAGCAGCGCTGGAGTCCTCGGAGGCGGAATCGTCGCTCCCGCATGCAGTGGCGACAAGGGCAAGGGCAGCAATGCCAGCAATCAAACGGCTCGTCGGGACATTGGTGGACATGGGCCAGGACTGTAGTTGCGACCTGTTCGCAAGTACAGTCGTGCTCGAAGTTGCGGTTGAGCAGGTATTTCCCGCACTGTCAGGCACGCATCCGAGACGCTGAGTAGGGTCGCCCGAATGGCCGAAGTCCACTGGAACGACACCCTGATTGTCACAGGACGTCTCGACGAGCAACGCGCAGCTGAGGTGACGAGCGCCGCCGAGGCCGGCCGCAGCGTTCTCCTTGCCATCGAGCCCGGAGACGAGATCGCCGCGGCGATCGCCGGCGTCGCAGTCGCGTCCGATCTGCCGGCCACCGAGTGGTTCGTGACGCTGGCTGACGCCGCTGCCGCCAGCCGCCTCGACGGCGAAGTTCCGATCACCTCACCCCTGCGCACGCTCGCACCGATCGACGGGGGGATCGAGGTCGCCGCCACCACCAGCGTGCGGTTCGTCCACCATCCCACCGTCACCGTGCGCCGCCTCGGTGCCGGCCGCATCGTCACAACCGGCATCGCCGACCTCGACGCCCTCCGTCGGCATCGCACACTCGCACCGTTCGTCGGTCGGCTCCTCGCACCGGCAACCCCCACACGCACCACCGACTTCGGCGTCGGCGTCGTCGGGTACGGCCCGTTCGGCGCCATGGGCTATCTCCACGGACTCGCCGCCACCGAAACCGACGGCCTCGCGCTGGTCGCCGCCGCCGACTCCGTGAGCGAGCGTCTCGTGGCCGCCCGCGCCGACTTCCCCGACTTGATCGCCCACGACTCCGCCGACTCGCTCGCGACCGACCCGACCGTCGACATCGCGATCATCGCCACTCCTCCCGTCCTGCACGCCGAACTCGCACTCGCGTTGCTGCGCGCCGGCAAGCACGTCGTGATCGAGAAGCCGATGTGTCTGCGCCGCGCCGACGCCGACCTCATCATTGCCACCGCGGCCGAGCACGACCGCGTCGTCACCGTGCACCAGAGCCGCCGGTGGGATCGTGACTGGCTGGCGCTGCGCCACGTCATCGGAAGCGGCGAGATCGGCGAGGTCTTCAACACCGAGACGTTCGTCGGCGGTTTCGAGCATCCCTGCCGCGCTTGGCATTCCGAGGAGTCGATCTCGGGCGGCGCGATCTACGACTGGGGCTCGCACCACGTCGACTGGATCCTGCAGCTCTACGGGTCGTCACCGTCCCGGGTGTTGTGCAGCTCGCACACTCGCGTCTGGCACGACACCACCAACGCCGACCAGCTCTCGCTGTGGATGCAGTGGGACGACGGGCGCGAGGCCACGTTCCGCCAGAGCGACGTGTGCGCCATCCGCCGCCCGAAGTTCCACGTGGAAGGCACCCGCGGCACGATCGAAGGTCACTACCGGCCGCTGGTCGCCGACCGCGTGGTTCCGGGTCGCGGACACGTCAGCGACGTCTCCCACCACGCCGAGGCACCGGTCGACCTCACGGTGGCCACCTACGACGACCTCCTCGGTGTGCGCACTGCCACCGTCGTCCCGGCACCGAACCCGGGATGGGCCTTCCACCGCAACCTCGCCGATCATCTGCTGTTGGGCGAGCCGTTGGCAGTCCGGCCCGAGGAGTCGCGCGACGTCGTGGCTGTGCTCGAGGCCGGCCACCGCTCGGGCGCCAACGGCGGCGAGCTGATCGAGATCGGGTGATGGCCCACGAGGGCACCCCCGTCCGCATCGGCGTGATCGGGGCACGGTCGATGATCGCCACGCGGGCCGTCATGCCGGCCATAGACACGTGTGACCTGACGGAACTCGTCGCCGTTTCGTCGCTCAGCGGACCGGTCCCTGAACCTTGGGACCATCTGACGGCGGGCACCTACGACGACGTGATCGACCATCCCGACGTCGAGGTGGTGTACATCCCGCTGCCCAACGGGATGCACCGCGAGTGGGTCGAGCGGGCCGCCGAGGCGGGCAAGCACGTGCTGTGCGAGAAACCGATCGCCCCGACCGTCGACGACGCCACGGCCATGTTGGCCGCGTGTGACGCTGCGGGCGTGCTGCTGGCCGAGGCCTGGATGACCCCGTTCGACGCCCGCTGGCGCTCGGCGATCGATGCTGTGCGAAGCGGCCTGGTGGGCAACGTGCTCGATGTCGATTCCTCGTTCACGTTCACGATCGGCGCCGAAGCGAGCAACAACTACCGGTGGTCGGCCGATCAGGGAGGCGGCGCGCTGCTCGACGTCGGGATCTACTGCCTCGGGCCGATCATCGAACTGTGGGGTGCCGATCCCGATGGCATCGACGCGACAGCGCTCTGGCACACCACCGGCGTCGACGCCCGCACCGAAGCGACGCTGTCATGGGCCGACGGCCGCGAGGCGCGCATTCGCTGTTCGTTCGTCGACGCCGAGGAGCAGCGCATCGAGATGGTCGGCGATGCGGCGTCGATGATCATCGACGGCGACGCCCACACGGGCGGTGAGCGGGCTCGAGACTTCCTGGTGGCGGACGCGGACGGTCGCGTGTCGACCACGTCGGTGGTCGCGTCCGATCCGTACCTGGGTATGGTCGACGCATTCGCCCGGGCCGTCCGTGGCGACGAACCCTGGCCACGACCCATGACCTCGACCCTCGAACTGCTCACGTTGATCGAGCGGATCGCGAGCGCGAGCCGGTGACGAGCGAGGCGCTCGACATCGAGCCCCGCCACGAATGGCACACGCTGGCGTCGGGCGTCGAACTCCACGCGGTGCACTGGGACCCCCCGACGAGCGCGACGCCTGAGCAGGTTCCGTTCCTACTCGTCCACGGCCTGGCATCGAACGCCCGCCTGTGGGACGGGGTCGCCCGACACCTGGCACAACACGGGCACCGCGTGGTCGCCGTCGATCAGCGCGGTCACGGCCGCTCGTCGAAACCCGACGACGGCTACGACATGACGACGGTCGCCGACGACCTGCGGCTGCTGATCGACGTTCTCGGCTGGGAACGTCCCGCCGTCGCCGGCCAGTCCTGGGGCGGCAACGTCGTGCTGGAGTTGGCGTGGTCGCATCCTGACGCCGTGTCGATGATCGCTTGCGTCGACGGCGGCTTCATCGATCTCGCCGGCCGTTTCCCCGACTGGGACGACGCCGCAGCCGCGCTCGCTCCACCACGCCTCGCCGGCACACCGCTCGCCGACATCACCCGCTGGCTGGAGACCTCCGCGGCCGACTGGCCAGAGGCCGGGCGGCAGGGCACGCTCGCCAACTTCGAGGTCCGCGACGACGGCACGATCGCCCCATGGCTCACCTTCGACCGGCACCTCATCGTGCTGCGCGGCCTGTGGGAGCATCAGCCGTCGAGCCGATACCCCGACGTGCAGGTGCCGACGCTGCTGATCGGCGCCGACACGGGCGACGTCGCCTGGAGCGCGTCGAAACACGACGCAGTCGACCACGCGATCGCTGCGCTCCCCCTCGGCCGAGCGGTGTGGTTCAGCCCTGCCCACCACGACGTGCATGCCCAACAACCCGATGCGGTCGGCGACCTGCTCCTTCGAGCCGCCACCGACTCGACGTTCTTCACGGAGACACGATGACCACCCCGAGCGTCCCGCGCATCCTCGCCATCATGGGCTCCGGCGAGACGGCACCGACCATGAACGCTCCCCACCGGGCGATCTTCGAACGGCTCGGCACCGACGTCGACGCCGTGCTGCTCGACACGCCGTTCGGGTTCCAGGAGAACGCCCCGATCCTGGCGTCGAAGGCGATCGAGTACTTCCGCGACGCGGTCGGTCGTCGGGTCGAGGCGGCCGGTCTCACGCGCACCGACTCTGGTGACACGGTTGCCGTCGAGCGTGGCGTCGCCAAGGTCCGTTCGGCCGACTGGGTGTTCGCCGGCCCTGGCAGCCCCACGTTCGCGCTCGAGCAGTGGCGCAACACTCCCGTCCCCGGCGCCATCGCCGACAAGTTGCGATCGGGCGGTGCGGTGGTGTTCTCGTCGGCGGCGGCACTGACGCTCGGCAAGGCGACCGTGCCCGTGTACGAGATCTACAAGGTCGGTCTCGACCCGTACTGGTTGGACGGGCTCGACGTGCTGGCGGAGGTCGGCCTGAACGTTGCGGTCATCCCGCATTACGACAACGCCGAAGGCGGCAACCACGACACGCGCTTCTGCTATCTCGGAGAGCGTCGCCTCGCCATGCTCGAGCCGGAATTGCCGGACGGATGTTTCGTCCTGGGTATCGATGAGCACACCGGTGTGGTGATGGATCTCGACGCCGACACCGCCGACATCGTCGGCAAGGGCGCAGTCACCCTGCGCCACAACGGACAGTCCGTCCGCCTCGAATCCGGCCAAACCATCCCCATCGACGTGCTCCGCCAAGGCGCCCATCTCTCCAGTTCCAACGCACCGGGATCAGACCTCGGTCTGACGCATCTCTCCGGTTCCAACGCACCGGGGTCAGACCTCGGTCTGACCCCTGGCCAAAGTGAAAGCGGCAAGCGAGAAGGAGCATTGTCCGACGCAACCCAGGCAGGAGCAACTTCACCTGAAGCCATCACCTCCCTCGCGTCCGCCGCGAAGCTCCACGAGACCCAGTTCGACACCGCACTCGCGGCCCGCGACGCCGATGGCGCCGTCGCTGCGATCCTCCAGCTGGAGGCGGCGATCGTCGAGTGGTCGCGCGACACCCTGCAGTCGGACGACGTCGATCGGGCCCGCGCCGCGTTGCGGTCGATGATCGTGCAGCTCGGCTCGGCGGCGACCGAAGGCGTGCGCGACGTACGCGAGGTGCTCGGGCCGGTGATCGAGGCCGCGCTGGCCGCCCGCGTCGTGGCCCGGTCGGAGAAGGCGTTCGCCGTGTCCGATGCGATCCGCGACCAGCTCGCCGAGGCCGGCATCGAAGTCCGCGACACCCCCGAGGGAGCGGAGTGGCTGATTGCCGATGGCTGACGTCGCAATCCGCCTGACGAACGTCACGAAGGAATTCGACGGCGCGTCCGGCGCTGCGGTCGACAACCTGTCGCTCGACATCGAGAGCGGCACGATCATGGCGCTGTTGGGGCCGTCTGGCTGCGGCAAGACCACCACCCTGCGGATGATCAATCGCCTGATCGAGCCGACGTCGGGAACGATCGAGATCGACGGCGTCGACGTGATGAGTCAGTCGGCTCAGGAGCTCCGGCGAGGCATCGGCTACGTGATCCAGCAGGTCGGACTGTTCCCACATCGCACGATCGCCAGCAACATCGCCACCGTCCCGTCGATGCTGGGATGGGAGAAGCAGCGCACGGCCGCGCGGGTCGAGGAACTCACCACGCTCGTCGGCCTCGAACACGAACTGCTCGACCGGTACCCCGACGAGCTGTCAGGAGGCCAGCAGCAACGAGTCGGTGTCGCGCGTGCGTTGGCCGCCGATCCCCCGGTGTTACTGATGGACGAACCGTTCGGCGCCGTCGATCCGATCGTGCGGGGCCGCTTGCAGGACGAGCTGCTCGATCTGCAGAACAAGGTCAGCAAGACGATCGTGCTCGTGACTCACGACGTCGACGAGGCACTGCGCGTCGCCGATCGCATCGCGCTGATGAACGTCGGCGGCGTCATCGAACAGTTGGCCTCACCGGACGAGTTGATGCGAGCTCCCGCGAACGATTTCGTGAGGAGCTTCGTCGGCGAGGATCGTGGCCTACGGCGACTTGCGTTGAACTCCGTCTCGGCACTCCGCTTCCACCAGGGGCCGGTCGTCACGGCCGCTGCAACGTTCGACGAGGCCGAGCAGGCGATGGCTCGCGAAGGAAGTGACTGGCTGGGAATCACCGTCGACGGGCGCTTCGCCGGCTGGACCAAGGCGGACGACGTTCGCGCTGCTCGTTCCAACGGCACCGCGCTGCGAGACGTCGAACGGTTCGCGCCGATCGCCCAGGTCGAGCCGACGAGCACGCTGCGAGCCGCGATGGAGTTGATCATGTCGTCGAACTCGTCGGTCGCCGTGATCAACGATTCAGGACAGTTCGGTGGGGTCGTCACGCTCGAGGACATCCGCCGGGCGCTCGCCAGCGACGACATCGAAACGGCGGACGGCACGGCGTGACCTCCGACGCGACACTCTCGTTGATCGCCGAGGCGACCAACCCGATCATTCGGTGGGAGTGGGTCGTCGAAGAGTGGGACCAGATCTGGGACGCCGTCGTCGAGCACATGATCCTGACGATGCTGGCGATGGCGCTCGGGCTCGTCGTCTCGGCGATCCTCGCCGCGATCGCACTGCGCCACCGCTGGACGATGACGCCGATCACCGCCACGACCAGCTTGATCTACACGCTGCCCAGCGTTGCGCTGTTCGCACTGCTCGCACCGGTGTTCGGCAACCTGTCGCGCTGGACTGCGGTCCTGCCGTTGGCGGCGTACACGCTGTTGATTCTGGTGACGAACATCGTGGCCGGTTTCCAGGCGGTGCCGGCGTCGGTTCGTGACGCTGCGGACGGGATGGGGATGAGCCCGGCGAGACGCGTGTGGTCCGTCGACCTGCCGCTCGCCATGCCGTACATCCTGACCGGGGTACGCATCGCGGCAGTTTCGACGGTGGGCCTGGTGACGGTCGCGGCGATCATCGGCCAGGGTGGACTGGGCCGGCTGATCTTCAGTGGGCTCCGACGCGCGTTCTGGACGCCGATGACGGTGGGAGCCTCGCTCTCGATCGCCCTCGCGTTGGTGCTCGACGCGCTGATCATCCTCGTCGGGCTGTGGCTCGTTCCGTGGCAACGGCGGCGCAAGGCACCAACGAGATGATCGGCGTGATCGCAGCAACTCGGCCGGCGCAAACGGCTGTGCCTCGCGACATCGGGTTCTTCGAGTGGTTCTTCGACGCCGACACGTGGACCGGCCCCGACGGGATCATCGCCTCTCTCCTCGACACGGTGATCCTGTGTGCTGCCGTGACGCTCGTGGCCGTGGCGGTCGCGGTGCCGACCGCAGCACTGCTCGCGCATCTGCGACGCGCCGAAGTCTCGAGCACCTGGCTGGTCAGCATCAGCCGAGCCATCCCGACGTTTGCCATCGCCGCGCTGCTCGTGCCCTGGTCGTTGGAGCACGGCTGGGGATTCGAGCCGTGGCCGATCTTCATCGCGCTGTTCTTCCTGGCGGTGGTGCCGATCTACCTGAACACCTACACCGCTATCCGTCAGCAACCCGAGGGCACCGTCGAAGCCGCACGCGCGCTCGGATACAGCGAACGGTCGATCCTCACGAAGGTCGAGCTCGTCTTGTCGTCGTCGTTGATCCTTGCGGGCATCCGCGTGGCCGCGATCCAAGTCGTGGCGACCGAACCGATCCGTGCATTCCTCGGCGGTGATGGATTGGGACGCTATGTTCGTGACGGGTTCGGGCAGAACAACAACACGCTCGTCATCGGTGGGATCGTTCTCATCGGTGGGCTCGCCGCCCTCACGGGATTGACATTCGTGGCGCTGGAAAGACTCGTGCTGCCGAACGGCGTTCGCCGACTCGCTCGACAACAAGGAGACACACAACCATGACCACCTCCACCCGACGTCGCGTCGTACGCCTCCTGGCGCCGCTCGCCGTACTCGGCCTGGTCACCGCCGCTTGCGGCAGTGACGACGACGCATCCTCCGACAGCACGGAACCCGAGACGACCGCCGAATCGTCCGACACGGCCGCCGAGATGACCGACGGCCCGACCATCCAGGTTCGCGGCCAGGACTTCAGCGAGGCGATCACGATCGCCGAGGTGTACGGCCAGTACCTCGAGGCCAAGGGCTATCCCGTCGAGATCCTGACGCCGGCCGGCTTCCGCACCGAAGCGCTCGACGGCCTCCAGAACGGGGACTTCAACCTCATCGTCGACTACATCGGTGGCACCCAGTCAGCGCTCGCACCCGACGCCGCCGCCACCGCGGACGCCGACGAGATCGTCGCCAACATCACCGGGCCCATCGAAGCGATCGGCGCGACGCTGCTCGACTACTCCCCTGCTGTCGACGGTGACGCGTTCGTCGTGCGCGGCGACTCCGAGGCGTCGACGATCTCGGACGTTGCCGGCCTCGACTACGTACTCGGCGCGTCGGCGCAGTGTCCGGAGCGTCCGCAGTGCCTGATCGGTCTCGAGGATCCGGCGATCTACGGGATCACGTTCGCCGACTTCGTGACGCTCGAATTCGGGCCGCTCCTCGGTGAAGCGTTGGCCAACAACGAGGTCGATGCGGTCATCTGGAACACGACTGCTCCGCAGATCACCGCGCAGGGCTTCAAGGTGCTCGACGACGACCAGGGACTGTTCCCGGCGCAGAACATCGCGCCGATCATCCTGACCGAACTCCTCGACGCCTACGGCGACCAGCTCGCGGCCGACATCAACGAGCTGAGTTCGATGATCACCACCGACGACCTGCTCGCCTGGAACACCGAAACCGACATCGAGTTCCGCGAATCCGACGAGGTCGCCACCGAATGGCTGGAGTCCAAGGGCCTGCTCTGATTACAACAGGGGTCAGACCCGCGATGTAATCCGGACGTGATTACAACAGGGGTCAGACCCGCGATGTAATCCGGAATCAGAAACCCAGGAGGAAGGCGCTCACGTTGTCGCCGATGGCGGCCACGTCGTAACCACCCTCCTGCAACACCACGGTTGGCAGGGCGAGCTGGGCGACCAGCTCGCCCTGTGCGCGCAAGCCCTCGGTCGTGATGGCCAGATCGGAGATCGGGTCGTTGTGGAACGTATCGACACCGAGTGACACGATCAGCAGGCTCGGACCGAACGACGCGATCGCGTCGGCTGCTCGGCCGAGCGCTGCGAGATATGCGTCGTCATCCGTGCCCGCCGGCAACGGGATGTTGAGGTTCGCTCCGGCCCCACGGCCGGCGCCGGTCTCGTCGGCGAACCCGGAGACGTAGGGATAGGCGCGGGCAGGATCACCGTGCAGCGACACGTACTGGACGTCGTCGCGCCGGTAGAAGATCTGCTGGGTGCCGTTGCCGTGGTGATAGTCGACGTCGAGCACCGTGACCTTCGAACCCGTCGTCGAAGCAACGTGATGGGCTGCGATCGCCGCGTTGTTGAAGAAGCAGTATCCGCCGTAGAGGCCTGTCGGCGCGTGGTGGCCCGGCGGCCGACACAACCCGTAGACGGTGGATTCGCCGCCGACCACGTCCTCCGTCGCGGTCAGTGCGATGTCGACCGCTGAGCGGGCGGCGTCGAAGGTCCCCTCGGTGATCGGCGTCGTGGTCTCGAAGCACCAGCGGCCGAGTTCGTGGTCGACCAGCGCCCGTTGCGGAAACGGACCTACGCCGTCGAGCAGGCCGGGCATCGCGAAGACATCCGGCACCACGTCGTGCGTGCCCGGGTGTCGCACCTGGTAGTCGGCCCACGCGCGCGCAAGGAACTCGACGAGCCCGCTGTCGTGCACCGCGGAGATCGCATCGGTCCCCCACTCGTTCGGCTCGACGATGTCGAATCGGCCGTCGGCGGCGAGCGTTGCGTGGATGGCATCAGCTCGGCCCGGATGCTCGAACGGCGGCTGCAACCCGGACGACTCGATCTCGGCGAGCGGCGCATGACCGCGGTGGCGATCGGACGCGACGACCCTCATCGCTCAGAGCACACCGGCCCGGCGCAACGCGTCGGAGCGGTGCGGTTCGATCAGCACGGCCGCCAGGGCGACTTCGACCGCTGTCTGCGAACTCGACCGGTAGACGTCCCAGTCGATGGTGCCCTGCGCCCACCGCTCGAGGCCGCGCATCCACGACACGAAGATGTGCCAGGCAAGGCGCTCGACATTGCAGTGAGCGACAAGGAGCCCGGCTGCCTGCGCCTTGGCGAGATCGAATTCGATCGCAGCGACGATGCGCTCGCCGACCGCTCCCATTCGCGGCGAGTCGGGAACGGACCGCAACGTGGCCAACACCGGTCGCCAGACGTGCTTGCGGGCGTCGATCGTCTCGTCGAGCGCGGCGAACAACACGCGGGTGGCGTCGATCGGATCGGCGGCGGGCTGCTCGTCGAGTTCGAATTCGAGCTGGTCGAGACCGCTGCTCACGAACGCCACGAGCACACCATCACGATCGGTGAACTGGTTGTACAGCGTGGCCACAGCCACCCCGGCACGATCGGCCAGCTTCCGCATCGTCAACCCGTCGAGGCCATCGGTGGAGATGATCTCGCCCACCGCATGGAGAATCTCTGCCCGCGTGCGCTGCTGCCTCGACTCCCAACCCTGACTCATCGTGGCTGCGAGCCTACGACGTCGGAAGAACGAGAGCAGGGCTCGGGCGCCGGGTTTGACTCTGTTGCGCCCGCGTGGTCTGATCGCCTCATGACCAGACTCGGCTATCAGATCCCCAACTTCACCTATCCCGGTGTCGGACCCGCCGATCTCTTCGATGCCGTGGCCTATCAGGCGAAGGAGGCCGACACCTCGGGCTTCGACACCGTGTTGGTGATGGACCACTTCTACCAACTGCCGATGCTCGGCGAGCCCGACCAGTTCATGCTGGAGTGCTACTCGCTGTTGTCGGCACTCGCACGTGAGACCAAGAACGTGCGCCTCAGCGCGCTCGTCACGGGTAACACCTACCGCAACCCGGCGGTGCTCGCCAAGACGTTGACGACGCTCGACATCGTGTCGGAGGGCAGGGCTCAGCTCGGCATCGGCGCCGGGTGGTTCGAGCTGGAACACGATGCGTTCGGCATCGAGTTCGGCACGTTCACCGATCGCTTCGAGAAGCTCGAGGAGGCATTGCAGATCATCATTCCGATGCTGCGCGGCGAACGTCCATCGCTCGACGGAGCGCGGTACACGGTCAAGGACGCCATCAACGAGCCGCCTCCGGTGAACCGGATTCCGGTGATGATCGGAGGTGGCGGCGAGCGCAAGACCCTGCGCATGGTCGCCCAGTACGCCGACGAGTCGAACATCATCTGCCCGCCCGCCGACCTGCAACGCAAGCTCGACGCGCTCGCCGAGCACTGCGAACGCCTCGGCCGCAACCGCTCGGAGATCACCGTGTCGTGGCAGAAGACCGCCTGCATCGCTCCCACTACCAAGGAGGCGATGTCGGATCTGGTCGCGTACTTCCAGCGACGTGGCCTCGACCTCGCGTCGATGTCCGAGGACGAGCAGGCGGTGTGGCTCGGCAACTTCGTCTACGGCGATCCCGACACGGTCGGCGAGGCGTTCGCCAAGCTCCTGCAGCCGGGCGTCGACGGCTTCACGATCAACATGCCCGCCAACGGCCACGTCGAAGGCCGTGTGGAACTGCTCGGCCAGACCCTCGCTCCGCTGATCCGCTGAATCGAGCGCCCCGCAGGCGCTGGCTCGTCCGCTGACGGCCCTCATACCGATGAGCGAACCGACCGGATACGGCGGTCTCGCTCATCGCAACCCGGTCAGCGTCGCCACCGATGAGCGAACCGACCGGATACGGCGGTCTCGCTCATCGCAACCCGGTCAGCGTCGCCACCGATGAGCGAACCGACCGGATACGGCGGTCTCGCTCATCGCAACCCGGTCAGCGTCCCTACCGATGAGCGAACCGACCGGATACGGCGGTCTCGCTCATCGCAACCCGGTCAGCGTCCCCACCGATGAGCGAACCGACCGGATACGGCGGTCTCGCTCATCGCAACCCACGGAAAGCTGACGCCCGAGGCACATCGTGTACGTCACTCGACGAGGGCGAGTTCGTCGTTGAGGTACTCGTCGCGGCACTTGGCGCGCTGAAGCTTGCCGCTCGACGTCTTCGGGAGCGTTCCGGGCGTCACGAGCATCACGTCGCGCGGCGGTAGGCCGCACACTTCGAGCGTGCGGTGATGGATCCGCTCGCGGATGTCATCGAGCCCACCTGAGGTGTCGCTCACACGCACCTCGGCGACGACGACCACGCTCTCCTTGCCCTTGTAGCCCTCCATGCCGAACGCGATCACGTTGCCGGCACGCACCCCGTCGAGCGGACCGACCGCGCGCTCGATGTCCTCGGGGAACACGTTGCGACCACCGACGATGATCACGTCCTTGATCCGCCCGCACAGGACGAGTTCGCCGTTGAGGATGTAGGCGAGATCGCCTGTGCAGAGCCATCCGTCGCGGAACAACGCAGCCGTGGCGTCTGGCCGCTTGTAGTAACCGGGGGTCACCGAGGTGCCGCGCAGCAGCAGTTCGCCGACGTGGCGTTCGGGCAACTCCTCGAAGGTCTCGGGGTCGACGACCTTCATCTCGAGGCCCGGCACGGGCTTGCCGAGCAGCGGCAGCTGGCGAGCGGTGAGGCCGAGTTCGTCCTCGTCGTGGATCTCGACCGGCTTGGCGACGCGCTGCGTTTCGAGCACGATGCGATCGACGGTGTCGGTCACGAGCCCGCGCCGACGCGGCGGGAACGTGCCACCGATGGCAACCTCAGCCATCCCGAACGCCGGGAACATGCCGCCGGGTGTGAACCCGAACCGGGACGCTTCGGCGACGAACGCATCGACCGCCTTGGGATCGACGGGTTCGGCGCCGGACAGCGCCACGGTCAGACGCGAGAGATCGAGGTCCTTCATTCGCTTGAGCGCCCGCGTGGCGAGCACCCACGAGAAGTTGGGCCCAGCCGTCGCTGTGGCCCGATAGTCGGAGAGCCACTGCATCCAGTTTCCCGGATGGGCGAGGAAGTCCTGTGGTGCGGCCTGGACGAGATCCACGCCCTTCGTCATCGGCAGTGCGAGGAATCCGACGAGGCCCATGTCGTGGTACAGCGGTAGCCACGACACCATTGCGTCGTCGCGGTTCAGCTCGGCGGCCTGGGCGCAGGCGTCGATGTTGGCGCTCAACACCCGGTCGGGGATCATCACGCCCTTCGGTTCGCTGGTCGAACCGCTCGTGTACTGCAGGATCACCAAGCGCTCGGCATCGTGCGGCGGGATCTCCAGCGCGTCGCCGGTCGGCACGTTCGGCGCACCGGGCATGATCGCCTTCATCGGCATGATCGGCGGGTCGCCCTCGGCGGCAACGTAGAAGTCGGCGAGCAGGTCGTCGATCAGGAGGAGCTTGGCGTCGCCGTGCAGGATCCGGCCGCGCGTACTGTCGATGAAGACGTCGAGCGATCCCATCCGCATCGGCAGTGGAAGCACCA
Source organism: Ilumatobacteraceae bacterium (assembly GCA_963828415.1). Classification (GTDB taxonomy): domain Bacteria; phylum Actinomycetota; class Acidimicrobiia; order Acidimicrobiales; family Ilumatobacteraceae; genus Sva-07. Next base: position 99,179 of record CAWHEI010000001.1, on the reverse strand, counting down.
TCGACGCCAGACCGGCCATCCAGCAGCCACGGATGATCGTGATCAGCTCGCGGCTCGTCGGCCCGAGGATGGCGACGTGATCGCCGGGTACGAGGCCTCGTGCCTGCAACGCTGCACCGACCGCCCGCGCGTCGTCGTGGATCTCACCCCAGCTGATCTGCTGGGGCCCGGCCTCGGTGGCCATCGACGTACCCACGAAGGTGACGCCGGTGCCCGAGTCGGCCGCGAGTTCGAGCCGCTCGATGGTCGACAGCGTTCGGTTGTCGGTCATCCCGATCACGCTAGTTGCTCCGAACGGCGCGGCCCCGAACTCCCAACCCCAGTCCCCGCGATGAGCGAACCGTCCGGATACGGCGGTCTCGCTCATCGCAGGCTGCGGACCGACGTCAGCGATGAGCGAACCGACCGGATTCGGCGGTTTCGCTCATCGCTGACGCCCTCAGATCAGAGCAGGCCCTGCTCGGTGAGGTACGCCTCGGCCACGTCGCGGGGGTCTTCGCCATCGGCGGAGACCTGACGGTTCAGCTCGGCCATCGTCTCGTTGTCGAGTTCGGCGAAGATGGTGTCGGCGAGCGCCTCGAAGGCCTCGGGGGCCTGCTGGTACACGCTGTCCGGCATCGTCAGCGACACGTTGTAGAGGATGTTCACGCCGGGATCCGCCACGACTTCGAGGCCGAGAGCAGCGATGCGCCCGTCGGTGGTGAAGATCTCACCGAAGGTGCAGTTGCCGCTGGCGGTCTCGTCGTAGATCACTCCGGTGTCGAGGATCTGCTCCTGGCCGGCGGGGATCGTGAGGCCCGTTGCCTCCTCGAGCAGCACGAGGCCGTCGGGACGGTTCGGATACTCGGTCTCCATGCAGACCGTCGCATCCGGGTTCTCGTTGACGTACTCCATCATCGCCTGCAGGTCGCCGCCGGCAGCCGGCGAGTCGCCTGCGGTTGCGAAGCCGTAGGTGTTGTTGAACGGCGACACGCCGAGCCAACGGATGTCGTTGTCGGCGAGATCCTGGATGCACACGTTGTTGGTGAGCTCGACCGAGTCGAAGCTGGGATCCTCCTGCGCGAGGTGCACGGTCCAGCCGGTGCCGTTGTACTCGAAGTACGTGTCGATCTCGTTGGCGAGCAGCGCGTCACGGTTGACGACCGTGCCACCGAGGTTGGTCGAGTCGGTGACCGTGGCGCCACCGGCTTCGAGGCCGACGATCGCCAACTGGCCGAGTACGAACTGCTCGACGAAGTCCTTGGAGCCGACATTGATGTCGAGTCCGCTGAAGTCGAGGTCGCTCAGCGATGCGACCGAGTCGTCCTGGTTGTTGGCGGTCTCGCACTCGCCCGACGCCATGTCGTCGCCGCCGGCTTCGGTGCTGTCGGATGCTTCGGTGGTGGCGGCGCCGTCATCGCCGCCGTCGCTGCTGTCGTCGTCGCTGCCGCATGCTCCGGCAACGAGGGCAACGGCGGCAAGCCCGGTGGCGAGCCGCATCGATTGACGCTTGATTCTCATCAGTGTTTCTCCTTGTTGGTGTTCACGGGTGTTCGTGTTCGGTGTTCGTGTTCGTGTTCGGTGTTCGTGTTCGGTGTTCGGTGTTCGTGTTCGGTGTTCGACCGAGGACGCGACGAAGCAGGACTCGCGTGGAAACGAGTCACAGACCCTTCGGCCGCAGCGTCTTCTCGATCAGCGCGGCGATCCAATCGACCGTCAACGCAACGAGTGCGGTCATCACCGCACCCGTGATCAGCACCAGGTCTCGGCTGAGCTTCAACCCGGCGCTGATGGTGGCCCCCAGCCCTCCCCCACCGATCAGGTAGGCGAGTGCAGCCATCCCCACGGTGATCACGAGCGCGGTGCGCACACCGGCGAGGATCACGGGAATGGCCAAGGGGAGCTCGATCTGTCGAAGGGCCTGGCGCTTGGTGAGGCCCATGCCACGGCCGGCTTCGATGACGTTCTTGTCGACCTGTTCGAGGCCGACCATGGTGTTGCGGAGCACGGGCAGCAGCGTGAAGAGCGACAGCGCCCAGATGGTGGTCCACGGGCCGCGACCGAGCCAGGCAAAGGCCAGCACGAGCAGCCCGAAGGCAGGGATCGCCTGGCCCGAGGTGGCCACCGCGAGGATCGGTGATCCGACGCGCTTGTACCTCGGCCGGGTGAGCAAGATCCCGAGCGGCACCGCCATCACGATGGTGAACACCGTCGACCACAGCGTCAGCGACAGGTGCTGTTCGAGTTGAGGTCGCAGATTGGCGTCCCAGTCGAGCGCCCGCTCGTCCTGGAAGATCTTGTCAGCGCTCTGGACGTAGGAGTACAGCAGGATGGAACCGACGATCACGATGATCGGCGTGATGAACAGCCCGGCGTTCGTCTTGACCAGCCGGACACCGGGTGGCAGCTGGTAGCCGGACTCGACCGTCAGCTCGTCATCGGGCTCGAAGGCGTGGATCTCGTCGACCTCGGCGACCTCGGAAGGAACGTCGTGGAGCTGGGATGTCATCCGTGACTCGCCCCCGATCCGTTGGAGCCGTTCGCCTCGGCGAGCGCTGCTTCCTGGACCGCCAGCTGCTCGTAGTGCTTCTTGGCCTGACCGCGCAGGCGCTTGAGTACGTCCGCGAGACGCTCGATGTCGAGGATGCCCTGGCAGCGGCCCTTGCCGTCGACGACCACGGCCTGCCCGGCGTTCGACAGCAGCATCTCCTCGAGGGCGTCGTGGAGCGTGGCGTTGGGTTCCACGGTTGCCATCACCGCTGCGCCGGCTTGCGACAGCGGTGTTGCGGCGTCGGCGAGGTGATGGTCGTTGACCCAGCGGATCGGGCGCTGTTCGGCGTCGAGCACCAGCATCCACTTCTCCGGTGAGGCGTCGTAGAGGCGACGAGCGTCGTCGCGATCCGTGTCGACGCTCACGATCGGCCAGTCCTCGGACAGCTGGAGGTCGCGCACCCGTTCGAAGTTCAGGCCCTTCAGCGTGGAACCCGATCCGATGAAGTCGCTGACGAAGTCGTCGACCGGGTACGCCAGGATCCGCTCGGGTGTGTCGAACTGCCGGATCACGGACTGCTCACCGAGGATGGCGATTCGGTCGCCCATCTTGATCGCCTCGTCGATGTCGTGGGTGACGAACACGATCGTCTTCTTCAGCTCTCCCTGCAGGCGCAGGAACTCGTTCTGCAAGCGGTCGCGGGTGATCGGGTCGATGGCGCCGAACGGCTCGTCCATCAGCAGCACGTCGGGGTCACCGCCCAGTGCTCGCGCGACGCCGACACGCTGGGCCTGACCGCCGGAGAGTTCCTTGGGGTAGCGGTCGCGGTACTGGTTCGGGTCGAGCCCCGTGATCTCCAGCAGTTCATCGACGCGCGCTGCGATTCGAGCCTTGTCCCAACCGAGCAACTTCGGCACGGTGGCGATGTTCTGGGCGATCGTCTGGTGCGGGAACAGCCCGATCTGCTGGATCACGTAGCCGATCTGGCGGCGCAGCTGGTCGGCGTTGACCGTCGTGACGTCCTCACCGTCGAAGATGATCCGACCCGAGGTGGGCTCGATCATCCGGTTGATGAGACGCAACGTGGTGCTCTTGCCACAGCCCGACGGGCCGACGAGCACGAGGATCTCGCCCTTGGGGATGCTGAGGTCGAGATCGGCGACCGCCGGAACGTCGGAGCCGGGGTACACCTTGCCGACGCCCTGGAGGTGGATCATCGGCGGCGGCGCGTCGTCGTCGAGCGCGGCCGAAGTCTGGGTGGTGTAGGAGGAGTTGTCGGTGACGCTCATGAGCGAAGTCCTTTCGACGTCGTGAACCGACGGAGGAGGGTGAAGAAGAGATCGGCGACGAGCGCCAGTGCGATCGTGAAGACCACGCCGGTCCACATGCGTTCGACCGAGGTGACGTCGGGGAAGCGCTGCAGTCCGTCGTTGATGTATCGACCGAGGCCGGTGCCGCCGACGAGCGGGGCGATCGCGGCGATGCCGATGTTCAGCAGTGTCGCGACCCGGATGCCGGTGAGGATGATCGGCCAGGCGAGCGGCAGCTCGATCTTGAGTAAGCGTTGGCTCGCGTTGAGGCCCATCCCCTTGGCCGACTCGATGACGGCCCGGTCGACATCTTCGAGGCCGATGATCGTGTTGCGCAGGATCGGCAGGATCGAATACATCGTCAGCGCGATGATCGGGCCTCTGTCACCGATACCGATCGCCGGGATCGAGATGAAGATGGCGAACAGTGCGAGCGACGGAATCGTCAGCATGATCGACGCGAACCCGAGGATGATCCCTCGAAGCGCTCGGACCCGGTGCACGAGAATGCCGAGTACGACCGAGATGACGATTGCGAATGTCATCGACATGGCGACGAGTTGCACGTGTTCGACGACACGCTCGAGGATCGGGGACCATCCCTCGGCGTCGGACATCCATGTCCACCAGCTGGAGTACGCGTCGGGGTTGATGATCAGAGCCGGAAGCTCACCGATCCCGGTGACGAGGACCTCGAAGCCCTCGAGGACGTCGTTGTTGGCGGCGGTGTCAGCAATGAAGAGCCACCAACCGAGCAGCAGCAGGAACAACGCGATGGCGATCCCGCGGGCCGGAATGCGACGGTGTGATCGCGACCCCTCCAGCTGCGGAGCGGTCGGTGCGGACAGCCGGTCGAGGACATCGCTCATGGTGCGGCACACCCTTCGCGAGCGGGCGCCGACAGGTTCCATGGGTGCTGCGATGTCAGTGCTCGGATGTGTTCCTCTCGCGGCCGTCTTGGGAGGCCTGTTTCGCGGAGACGGGCGCGGACGGAGAGCCACGACCTCGTTGTGTGCGTGACGACGACCATACCCATCGACGCTGCGTTGACAACCTGGCGCCGGCCGCAGGAACCGGTCGCAGCAGCGCCGCCGGGACGACCCGACGACCCGAGACCGCCGCCACCAGTGCCCCGCTGGCGGGACTTCCGCTCAGGATCGATCGGGGCGATTCACATGCGCTGACCAGGGGCAACGCGGTAACTCGGTCGACCGTCGGGCTCCGGTGGACCCGAACGCGGAGCACGGTGGCCGACGGTGTCGTCATCCAGGCAGAATCGACACGGAAGAAATTCGCCCGACGACTTGACGACCCGCGCACACCACCCGCGATGAGCGAACCGACCGGATACGGCGGTCTCGCTCATCGCAACACCCACCAACACCCCACCGATGAGCCAACCGACCGGATACGGCGGTCTCGCTCATCGCAACACCCACCAACACCCCACCGATGAGCCAACGAACCGGATACGGCGGTCTCGCTCATCGCAACACCCACCAACACCCCACCGATGAGCCAACGAACCGGATACGGCGGTCTCGCTCATCGCAACACCCACCAACACCCCACCGATGAGCCAACGAACCGGATACGGCGGTCTCGCTCATCGCTGGCGGGTTCGGAGATGCCTCAGAGGCAGGCTGCGCACGGCGTCGTTGAGCGCGACGGTGCGGGGATCGCCGGCGATGCCACCGGCCATCTGGTTCATCACGTAGCCGTAGCCCACCTTGGCGTCGGCGTCGGCGTAGCCGAGCGAGCCCCCGGCGCCGGCATGACCGAACGACGCCTCCGACAGCATCGGCGCGAACTCGCCGTCGAGCATGAACCCCATCCCGAACCGGGTGGGCAGCACGAGGCACGCATCGGCCCCGTTCACCGCCTCGGTTCGAGCTGCGGCAACGCTGTCGTCGCCGATGAGTCGGATCCCGTCGACCTCGCTGACGGTGGCGGCGTACATCCGGGCCAGGCTGCGCGCCGTGGTGATGCCATTGGCGGCGGGCATCTCGGTGGCGTGCACCGCTCGAGTGTTGAACGGGTCGGCCGGGCCCATCATCATCACGCCGCTCATGAACAGGGCGTTGAATCCCATCGTGCCGGGACCGGCGATCTGCATCATCAAGGCGAACGCTTCGGGGTCGGTCGGCGGCGGCGCCTGCTCGAGACGTGAGACACGCGGCTCCTCCGATTCGGGGAGGCCGATCCAGAAGTCGAGACCGAGCGGAGCGGCAACTTCCTCGGCGAAGTACTGCCCGATGCGTCGGCCGTCGACTCGGCGCACCAGCTCGCCGGCGAGCCAGCCGTAGGTGACGGCGTGGTAGCCGTGCCGCGTCCCGGGTTCCCACAACGGCGCCTGGTCGGCGAGCGCGTCGACGATCGGTGCGACCGCCATCAGATCGTCGAACGTGAGCGTCGCGTCGACGTACGGGAGACCCGCTTGGTGGCTCATCATCTGGCCGATCGTGATGTGTCCCTTGCCGTTGGCAGCGAACTCGGGCCAGTACGTGGCGACGGTGTCGTCATACGAGATCGAGCCGGCCTCGACGAGACGGGCGACACAGATCGCTGCCGCACCCTTGGTCGTGGAGAACACGAGCTGCAGCGTGTCCTGGTTCCACTCACGGCCGGTCGCTTTGTCGGCGGTGCCGGCCCAGATGTCGACCTTCTCGTCGCCGTCGACGTAGAGCGAGAACGCCGCACCCACTTCGCCGTACTCGGTGAAGTTCCGTTCGAATGCGGCGGCCACTGCGTCGAACCCGTCTGCCACCGTGCCGTTGATCTGCGTCATCCGAGCGACCGTACATCTGGCACCGATCCCCCAGGCAGTCGTGGGGGATTCGCCGGATGGTGCCGAAACCGCCATCGGTGGAGAGTGGCGCCATGTTCATCGACATCATCACCTGGTACATCGCCAACGCCGCCGTGCTGTTCGTCGCCCTCGCCGTTGGCGCCGTCGTCGTCGAGCAGACCACCAGGCGGATCGCCCGATCCCGAATCGACGATCCCGGCTCGAGGCGCACGACGTTCACGTCGGTGATCGCATTCCTCGCCGCCAAGTCCGTGGTCGCCAAGCTGGCGGCCACCGGTCTCGCCATCTACCTCTTCGACAACTACCGGCTCGCCACGCTCGACCTCGGCAACCCGCTCGTGTGGATCGCCGTGCTGGTCGCGCGCGACGCCGTGTACTACTGGATGCATCGCGCCGAACACCGCGTCTCCGTGCTGTGGGCGTCGCACATGGTCCATCACTCCCCAGAGACCATCGGATTCACCACGGCGCTGCGGGTGCCATGGATGGAGGCGGTGTACAAGCCGTGGTTCGGCCTGTGGCTGCCGCTGGTCGGGTTCAATCCGCTGGCAGCGATCGCGCTCGACGTCTTCGCCGCCACGCTCGGCCAGCTGTATCACACCGAATCGGTCCGCAGGATTCCGATCATCGAGCATGTGTTCGTGACGCCGTCAGCCCACCGGGTGCATCACGGCTCGAACCCGGAGTACATCGACAAGAACTTCGGCGCCGTGTTCATCGTGTGGGACAAGCTGTTCGGCACGTTCGAACCCGAGGTAGCCCCCGTCGTCTACGGAATCGGCTCGAAGCGCATCGACACGCCGACAGGAGCGCTCGTCGGCGGCTATCCGGCGCTCGTCGACGAACTGCGTCGAGTTCCGACGTGGTCGGGACGGGCGGCTCGCGCCGTCGCTGCTCCCGTAGGCTGATCGGCCGGTATGAGTGACGTGACCAATCCCCCGACCACCAGCGGCGATACACCTGCGCACCGCTACACCGCCGAGCTGGCGCAGGACATCGAGCTGCGCTGGCAGGACTGGTGGGAGGAGCACCACACGTTCGAGACGCCGAACACCGCCGGCCCGCTCGCCGACGCCGACCTCGCCGCAGCGCGCGGCGAGAAGCTGTTCGTGCTCGACATGTTCCCGTATCCGTCGGGCAGCGGCCTGCACGTCGGCCACCCGCTGGGGTTCATCGGTACCGACGTCTTTGCCCGCTTCAAGCGGATGACCGGTCACAACGTGTTGCACGCGATGGGCTTCGACGCGTTCGGTCTGCCCGCCGAGCAGTTCGCCGTCGAGACCGGCCAGCACCCGGCGATCACCACCGCCGAGAACGTGGCCACCTATCGCCGCCAGCTCCGCCGGTTGGGGCTTGCCCACGATCCACGGCGCAGCGTGTCGACCACCGATCCCGAGTTCTACCGGTGGACGCAGTGGATCTTCAGTCAGGTGTTCAACGCCTGGTACGACCACGACCTCGACCGTGCGCGGCCGATCGCCGAACTGATCGCCGAGTTCGAGTCCGGCGCCCGACCGACGCCGGATGGTCGTCCCTGGGCCGCGTTGACCGTCGGTGAGCGCGCCGACATCGTCGACGGCCATCGCCTCGCCTACGTCAGCGAGGCGCCGGTCAACTGGTGTCCCGGTCTGGGCACCGTGGTCGCCAACGAAGAGGTCACCGCCGACGGACGCAGCGACCGCGGCAACTTCCCGGTGTTCAAACGCAGCATGCGTCAGTGGATGATGCGCATCACCACCTACGCCGACCGGTTGATCGACGACCTCGAACTGCTCGATTGGACCGATGCCATCAAGTCGATGCAGCGCAACTGGATCGGCCGCAGCTACGGCGCCGAGGTGCATTTCCCGTCCGCTGCGGGTGACATCACCGTGTTCACGACCCGACCGGACACGCTGTTCGGTGCGTCGTTCATGGTGCTCTCGCCCGAGCACCCATTCGTCGACATCTTGACCGTCTCCGACCAGGCCGACGCGATCGCCGCGTACCGCGAGCAGGCCTCGAAGAAGAAGGAGTTCGAGCGCCAGGACGAGACACGCGAGAAGACCGGCGTGTTCACCGGGTCGTACGCAACGAACCCCGTCAACGGCGACCAGATCCCGGTGTGGATCGCCGACTACGTGCTGATGGGCTACGGCACGGGCGCGATCATGGCGGTGCCGTGCGGCGACCAGCGCGACTTCGAGTTCGCTCGGAAGTTCGGGCTCCCGATCCCGGCGATCCAACAGCCGTCCGCCGCGTGGTTCGAGGGACACGGCGTCGAACCGACGCTCGACACGTCGAAGTGGCCGATGAGCCATGTCGGTGACGCTCCGTACGTGCAGTCGGCCAACGACGAACTCGATCTGAACGGCGTCGACAACAAGGCGGACGGCGTTGCGAAGATGAACGCCTGGCTCGAAGCCCACGACGCCGGCACCGCAACGATCAACTACAAGCTGCGCGACTGGCTGTTCAGCCGCCAGCGATACTGGGGTGAACCGTTCCCCATCGTCTACGACGTCGACGGCCATCCCCACACGCTGCCCGACGAGATGCTGCCGGTGTTGTTGCCCGAGACCGAATCGTTCTCGCCGCGCACGTTCGACGCCGACGACGAGTTCTCCAACCCCGAGAGCCCCCTCGATCGGCTCGGCGACTGGGTCGAAGTCGAACTCGACCTGGGAGATGGTCCGCAGGTGTATCGCCGCGACACCAACGTGATGCCGCAGTGGGCCGGGTCGTGCTGGTACGAGATGCGGTACCTCGACCCCACCAACGAGCAGCGGTTCGTCGACCGCGAGGTCGAGGAGTACTGGATGGGCCCCCGCACCGACATCCGCCCCGACCATCCCGGCGGCGTCGACCTGTACGTCGGCGGCGTCGAGCACGCCGTGTTGCACCTGCTCTACTCGCGGTTCTGGCACAAGGTGCTCTTCGACCTCGGCCACGTCAGCTCGAAGGAGCCCTACGCCCGACTGTTCAACCAGGGCTACGTTCAGGCGGCTGCGTACAAGGACGAGCGCGAGATCTACGTCGACGCCACGAAGATCGAGGGCGACGACAAGGCGGGCTTCACGTACGAGGGCAAGCCGGTCACACGTGAGTGGGGCAAGATGGGCAAGAGCCTGAAGAACGCCGTCTCCCCCGACGACATGTACGAACAGTACGGCGCCGACACGCTTCGCCTGTACGAGATGGCGACCGGCCCGCTCGACGCGTCACGTCCGTGGGAGACGCGCGACGTCGTCGGCATGTACCGATTCCTGCAGCGCCTGTGGCGCAACATGGTCGACGAGGACACCGCCGCGTGCACGGTCGTCGACCTCCCAGCCGACGACGACACCCGCAAGTTGCTGCACCGCACCATCGACACCGTGCGCACGGAGATGGACGCACTGCGCTTCAACACCGCCATTGCCAAGCTGATCGAACTCAACAACGCGGTCACCAAACTCGACGCCACGCCGCGCGAGGTCGCCGAGCCGATGGTGATCATGCTTGCCCCGCTCGTGCCGCACATCGCAGAGGAACTCTGGCGCACGCTCGGCCACGACGACACGATCACCTACGTCGCGTTCCCCGAGGCCGACCCGGCGCTGCTGGTCGACGACATGATCGAAGTGCCGGTGCAGATCAATGGCAAGGTCCGGGGCCGCATCGACGTGGCCGCGGACGCGTCCGCCGACGTGATCGAGGCGACGGCGCTCGCCGACGAGAAGATCGCAGCGATCGTCGACGGGGCGACCCCCAAGAAGGTCATCGTCGTGCCCGGCCGCATGGTCAACATCGTCCTGTAGCGCACCCTGTCCGTCCGGACCCGACCCCGACGTGCGCCGCAGATTCGGCTGCTGTTCACCTGACGTTCACCTCCCGGCCGTACCGTGGCGTCGTGACCCCTGAGCAGCGGCTCGATGACGTTGTCGAACTCGCCCACGAGCTTCGGGGCCTGCGTGACGCGATGCTCGCGAGCGAACGTGCGCAGCACAGCCGTATCGAGTCGACGCATCCGCGCCACCGACGCTCGGCCGCGAACCTCGTGCACTACGTGTCGTTCCGCCAACACGACGTTCGTCGGCTGCAGAGCCGACTCAGCGCAATGGGCCTGTCGTCGCTCGGACGTTCCGAGGCGCACGTGCTGGCCTCGGTCGAGGCCGTGCTCGACGTGCTCGACCGCCTCGCCGGCCAGACGGCCGAGCAGCGCGAGTCCCCTGCCATCAGCATGGGCGAGGGGGACTTCCTCCTTGCCGCCAATGCCCACGACCTCCTCGGCCCGCAGGCTCCGCACCGGCTCGCAAGGATCATGGTCACGATGCCCTCCGGCGCGGCCGACGACAGCCGATTGGTCGATGACCTGGTGGACGCGGGAATGGACCTCGCCCGCGTGAACTGTGCCCACGACGACCCCGCGGCCTGGAAGCAGATGATCTCACACGTCCGGTCCCGTTCCGACCCGCCGTTGGTGGCCATGGATCTGGCCGGACCCAAGCTCCGCACCGGTGCACTGCCGAGCGGCCCGGCCGTCCTGAAGGTCAAGCCGAACCGCTCGGTGCTCGGCGAGGTCGTGGATCCCGCGCTGATCCGACTCGTGTCGGCGCAGGACCATCGACTCGGCGATCACGCGCCGACGCTCGCCGTCGACGATGCAGCGTGGCTGCAACGTCGACGCAAGGGCGACCTGCTCGAGTTGGTCGACACCCGGAGCGCCCACCGGACGTGGACCGTTGCCGAGACCGACGCGGACGGCTGTGTGATCACCTCGCACAAGACCACGTACTTCACCAATGGCACCACGCTCACGTGCCCGACCGACACCCGCGGCGCCGACGCGTCGGTCACGGGCATCGCACCGTCCGAACCGCGCCACGTGGTCGTGCTCGGCGACCGCATCGTGCTCACGCGGTCACCGGACGCGCCCGGCGACGCCGACATCCACAACGATGGGCAGACCGTGGTGGTCGGCTGCACGTTGCCCGAGTTGTTCGACGCCGCACGGCCAGGCGAAGCGATCTGGTTCGACGACGGCAAGATCGGCTGCACGATCGAAGATGTGACGCCGGACCATCTCACGGCACGCGTGACGAACGTGGCGCCGAGCGGAGCCAAGCTCCAGAGCGCCAAGGGGATCAACGTGCCCGAGACATCGCTGTCGATTGCAGCGCTGACCGACAAGGACCTCCACGACCTCGACTTCGTTGCCCAGCACGCCGACCTCGTGAACCTGTCATTCGTGCGCCACCCCTCCGACATCGAACAACTGCAAGAGGAACTCGAACGCCGCGGGAGCGCGCACGTCGGAATCGTGCTCAAGATCGAGAACGTCACGGCGTTCGAGAACCTGCCGCAACTGCTCCTCACCGCCATGCGAACTGAACGAGTCGGGGTGATGATCGCTCGCGGCGACCTGGCTGTCGAAGTCGGATTCGCCCGACTGGCCGAGGTGCAAGAGGAGATCCTGTGGGCGTGCGAGGCAGCTCATGTCCCGGTGATCTGGGCCACCCAGGTGCTCGAGTCACTCGCGAAGACCGGCCGGGCGTCGCGCGCCGAGGTGACCGACGCCGCGATGTCGGTGCGTGCCGAATGCGTGATGCTGAACAAGGGGCCGCACATTCTCGATGCCATCTCGGCGCTCGATTCGATCCTGTCCCGGATGGGCGCTCACCACCGCAAGAAGCGCAGCATGCTGCGCCGACTCACGTCGTGGGACTCCCATCTCGACCGTGCGTCGCTGTGAAGTGACGTCGTCAGGACAACGAACAACCTCTTGCCTTTTTCGGGCCACGGCGCGACCATGAACTTGGGTCCGATGAGGTGACCAACAGGGATCCAGGAACGGAACCGGAAACAGGCTCCGTGTACTGATCCAAGCCTTTCCCCGCCAACGGGAGCGCACCTCACCGGGCCCGATTTCGCGCCCGTGGTCCGCCAAGTCGTGGCGAGCGCCCGGGTCAACTCACGCCGGGACCATCTGTACCGATGCGGTCGACCCGACGACCGGGAAGTCGACGACCATGTCGTCGCCGGTGCACGTGAAGGTGGCGTTGTTCACCGGGAACTCGGCCAGGAACTGTTCGAGGATCGCTGACCCGTCGACGACGACGCCGTCGGCGATCACGGTCGCCGTGACGTCGGGGTTGACGATCGTCGTGAGGAATCGGGCATCGACGACCTCGTAGGTGCCGGAGATGTCGCCGAGCAAGGTCACCGACGTTGCGGCGCCCCCGAGTGAGTTCGTCAGCTCGAAGTCCTGCATCGAATAGACGAACGTTCCATCGGCACCGAGGGTGAAGAGCACCTGTCCGACGAAGCTGAATTCCGTTCCTGCCGATGCGTTGACCGTGTCGTAGAAACCTTGGAGTGCTTCGGTCGTGATCAGCCAGGTTCCGACCGGACACGCGCCGGCAACGTCGGTGTCCGCGGGCGCCTCGGTGTCGACCGGCGGTTCGCTGGCCGGCGATTCGCTGGCCGGCGGTTCGCTGGCCGGCGGTTCTGTATCGGCGACGGTCGCGTCGGGTTCAACCTCCGAGACAGTCGCGTCGGTCGACTCGGCGGCGTCGCCGTCACTGCCGCATGCGGACACGAACGACACCGCGGCCGCACCAGCAAGAACGAGCCGCAGCAAGGAAGATCCGCTCATCGGCAGATCATCACACAGTTGTGAGGTACCAGCGGACCGATCTCCGATCGCCGCTCGGCCGACGCCGGTGGGGCCGCTTGTCGACAGCGCCTCAACTTGAGGCATACTCGATCCACACGAGCGCGAGGGGAACTCGAATGACCACCGAAGCGGACAGCAACCCGAAGCCGACCGGGCACCCACCGGTGAGCGACTGGACGACCGATTACGACGTACTCGACGCCGACTACGTCGCCGATCCGTATCCGGTGTGGGACGACCTGCGCGAGCAGTGCCCGATCGCGCACACCGAACGGTGGGGAGGCTCGTGGCTCCCCACGAGGTACTCCGACGTCCAACGAATCGCGCAAGACCATCACGGATTCAACTCCACCGACGTCGGCGTCTTGACGTTCACCGACGAAGAACGCCCACCTCCTCCCGTCGAGATCCCGCTCCCGCCGATCGACCAGGACCAGCCGGTGCACACCTGGACCCGGCGGCTCATGCTTCCGTGGTTCTCGCATTCGCGGGTCGCGCAATACGAGCCGTTCACTCGCGAACTGTGCAACCGCCTCATCGACGGCTTCATCGAGGACGGTTCGGCCGACGCCGCCGGCGACTATGCCCGACAGATCCCGGTGCGCGTGATCTCGCTCGTGCTCGGCGTCCCCGACGACATGGCCGAGACCTTCACCGGCTGGGTGCAGGACTTCTTGGAGTTCGCCCACGAGGAGGCGCGCGCCACCCGCGGACGCGACGCGATGACGCTCTACCTCCTCGAACAGCTCGAGTACCGCCGCAACAATCCCGGCGACGACCTGATGAGTGCGCTGCTGCACACCGAGGTCGAGGGCAAGCCGGTCGACGATCTCACGATCATGGGCATGGCCGCCCTCACGTTGATCGCCGGCGTCGACACCACCTGGTCCGGCATCGGCTCCGCCATGCTGCACTTGGCGACACACCCCGAAGATGCCAAGCGGCTGATCGACGAACCCGAGATCATGCCGCTCGCGATCGAGGAGCTGCTGCGGGCCTACTCGCCGGTCACGATGGCACGCATCGCCACCGACGACGTCGAAGTGGCCGGATGTCCCATCAAGGCGGGCGACAAGGTGCTCATGAACTTCCCAGGGGCCAACCGCGATCCCGACGTGTTCGAGAATCCCGAGCAGGTCATTCTCGACCGCGCCCAGAATCGTCATGTCGCGTTCGGCGCCGGCATCCACCGTTGCGCAGGCTCGAACCTCGCCCGCATGGAGATGCGCGTGGCCGTCGAGGTGTGGCTCGAGCGGATCCCCGAGTTCCGTCTCTCCGACAACGCCGAGGTCACCTGGGCCGGCGGTCAGGTGCGCGGCCCGCGTCAGGTACCCGTCGTCTTCTGACGATTCTCACCGCCGAGCTCCCATTCCAGCGCGCCGTCTGGCACACTGTTCCAAACCTCGATCGCAAGGCAGGGACATGAGCAACGACACCGAGACCCCAACGTCGACCCCCACCCACGACTCCAACGCCGGTCCCGTCACGCCGCCCGTCGCCGACTGGGCGAGCGACTACGACATCTTCGACCCGCAGTACGTCGCTGACCCCTACCCGATCTGGGCCGAACTGCGCGAGACCTGCCCGATGGCGCACAGCGACCGTTGGGGCGGTTCGTGGCTCCCGACGCGCTACGAGGACGTGTACGCGATCGCCCACGACATCGCCACGTTCCCGTCGGGCAACGGCATCAGCGTCGTGCCGATGATGCCGGTGGGCAACGAGAACGAGGAGGGCCACATCCCAGCCCCCGTGCTGACTTCGGGCGTTCCCCCGATCAGCGCTGACCCGCCGCTGCACACGTGGACCCGTCGCCTGGTGCTCCCGACGATGAGCCCGGCCCGCGTCGCCGAGTACGAGGTCTTCACCCGCGAACTCTGCCAACGCCTGGTCGACGACGTCATCGAGCGCGGCGAGGGCGACGCCGCAGCGGAGTACGCCCAGCAGATTCCCGTCCGCGTGATCGGCCACATCCTCGGCGTGCCCGAAGACATGGCCGGCACCTTCACCGAGTGGGTGCGCGACGTCCTCGAGTTCGCCCACGACCCCGAGCGTCGCCGCCGCGGCATCGTCGGCATCATCCAGTACCTCGACGCCGCGATCGGCGAGCGCGAAGCCAACCCGACCGACGACTTCATCAGCGAACTGATCCAGTCCGAACACGACGGTGAGCCGATCACCCGCGATGTCGTAATGGGCATGTGCGCATTGCTGCTCATCGCCGGCATCGACACCACGTGGTCGTCGATCGGCTCGACCATGTGGCATCTCGCCACGCATCCCGACGATCGTCGCCGACTGATCGCCGAACCCGAGCTGATGCCGACCGCGATCGAAGAGTTCCTGCGGGCCTACGCGCCGGTCACGATGGCGCGTCGTCTGATCGAGGACGTCGAGTACAAGGGCTGCCCGATCAAGGCCGAAGAACGCGTCCTGATGAACTTCCCCGCCGCCAACCGCGACCCCGAGGTGTTCGAGAACCCTGACGAGATCATCCTCGACCGTCAGCACAACCGACACCTGGCGTTCGGCGCCGGCATCCACCGTTGCGCCGGGTCGAACCTTGCCCGCATGGAACTTCGCGTCGCTGTCGAGGAATGGCTCGCCAAGATCCCCGAGTTCGAGATCACCGACCCCTCACTCGTCACATGGGCCGGAGGTCAGGTGCGCGGCCCGCGCAGCATTCCCGTCCGCGTGCTCTGACGTCAGCGCGGGTCGTCCCAACGATGAGCGAACCGACCGCATACGGCGGTTTGGCTCACCGCAACCAGCCCAACCCACCCAACGATGAGCGAACCGACCGCATACGGCGGTTTGGCTCACCGCAACCGGCCCAACCCACCCAACGATGAGCGAACCGACCGCATACGGCGGTTTGGCTCATCGCTACCGGCCCAACCCACCCAACGATGAGCGAACCGACCGCATACGGCGGTTTGGCTCATCGCTACCGGCTGAAGATCGAGTCGGCGGCGAAGGGGCGGGCGTGACGCCGTAGCCGCCGGCATGCTCGGTAGTCTCGACCCGATGCGCGGTCGCCTCATCTCCCTGCTGCTCGCAGTGGGGATGGTGGCGCTCAGTTCCTGCAGTGGCGCTGCCGGAGGTACAGCGACCGGCTCGTCGGTGACCAGTGAGACGGACGTTTCGACCACCGAACCCGTCGTCGAGACCACCGAGCCGGCGACCACGACGACAGTGCCTGCCCTCGACGTCTACGACCCGCTGTGCGTCGTGCAGGTCGCTCCGGGCGAGTCGCTCAGCCTCATCGCCGACCGTTTCGACGACGACACGGTTCGTGTCGACACGATCGGCGCCGAGAACGACCTCGACGGCAACACGATCTACCCGGACCAACTGCTCGACGTGTGCGTCGACAACGGCCTCGACGACCGGACCGGGGAAGCTCGCGAACCGAACCGCGTGCTCGTCGCCGAGGCGACCATGGCAAACGTCGAACTCCAGCAGGCGAAGCTCAACGAGCTGTTCGCCGGCTCGGGCATGGCCGAACTCCCCATCGACGGCGTGTCCGGATCGGTGACACGCCAGCGGCTGTGCGCCGCGCGGATGGGACTGGGCCTCACCCCGACGACGACCGACATGGCCGCCGGCAGCGAGGAGGAGCAGGTCCTGATGGCGGCGACACAGCTCAACATTCCGCTGTATGCCCCCGTCGAGGCCGAACGGTGGACGCTGATCGACCAGACGTGTCAGGTGATGTTCGTCGGGTCCGGCAGCGAGCAGCTGCAGTTCATCTTCCCCACTTCGACCGGCCAGCCGGGTTTCGAGACCCGTCTGCAGGACGCGTCGAAGGTCTACCGCTACGACCCGGCGTTCGAGAACGACGGGTGGCACGACAGCACCGAGTTCCCCGTCCCCGAGGACAACCCGATCAACGGAAACATGTACAAGCCCCTCTACTTCGACGGCGGCCTGGCGATCCACGGGGCCAACAACGTGCCGACGAACCCACAGAGCAAGGGGTGCGCACGACTCCGGCTCGAGAACCAGAACCAGCTCATCGATTGGCTCGGCGCCGGCGATGTGACCCGCCCGACCGGCGGCTCGCAGTTCAACCTGACCGTCCGCATCGTCGGCCAGTACATCCCACCGGCCTGACCGCCACCTGCGCCTCCACTCGAGGATCGCCGAAAGGGTCATCGTCCCCTTGCGGTCAGACACCCATCCTGAGATCCTGCACACATGACCGATCAGGACGATGTGCGATCCGCCCGCGACGTCGACGCGGAACGGTTTCTCGACGAGATCGACGACGCAGAAGACGGCGTGACCATGGCGGTCGACCTGCCGCCAGAGGGGTCGATTCCCGACATCATCGACCAGCACGTCGAGGTGCCAGCCGGCGACGACGAAGCCTGAATCCGCTGCGTGCTGCCTCGTCGCTCTGCGAGACGGCGATGTTCCTGCCGCGTTCGTGAACCGATCGGTGTTGCCGATGCAACAGTGACTCACCGATGAGTCGCGAACGCATCCAACGCTGGTCCTTGGCCCTCATCGCAGTGTTGATGCTGCCCACGGCGATCCAGGCGACGCTCGCTCCACAGTCGTGGTTCGACGACTTCCCGGTCGGTCGTGGTTGGGTTGCGGCCGAAGGCGGCGCGTACGACGAACACCTCGTGCGTGACGTCGGTGTGCTCTTCCTCGCCCTGATCGTGGTGACGGCGTGGTCCGTCTGGCGTCGCGAGGGAATGACGATCGTGGCGATCGCGTGGCTGATCCAAGGGGTCTTCCACTTCGGCTACCACGTCGGCCATCTCGACGGGCTCGACGGGCTCGATCAGGTCGGGCTCCTCGGGTCGTTGGTATCCATCCCCGTGCTGGCCGCACTGTCGTTGTGGGCCGGCTTGAGAATCTCACGGGAGCAATGAGGCAGCGTGCGCACCGGAAACCTCGTCCTGGTGTTCGTCTGCACGGTCGCCGTCGTCGCCGCGGTTGCAGTCGCCTGGCGCGGCCGGCGCCTGCCGACGGTTGCGCCTCGTCCGACTCCGACGAGCGCATCTTCAGCCGCGTTCGATGCCTTGCGCACGTTGGCGGTTGTGCTGACGGCCGGGTTCATCGCCGGACTGCTCGTCGTCGGGCTCGGTGGACGACTCGTGATGCGCGTGCTGGCAGCAACGTCCGGAGCAGGCGCTCAGGGCCGGACCACCGACGCCGGCGAACGCGTTGGTGAAATCACCTTCGGTGGTTCTGTCGGCTTCTTCATCTTCGCCGGCCTGATCATCCCGCTCGCATCGTCGCTCGTGTTCATCCCGCTGCGCCGGATCCTTCCGCGGCCGGCCTGGATCGCCGGTCTGCTGTTCGGTCTGTTGCTGCTCGCGACATTCGGAGTCAGCGATCCGCTCTCGCCGGACAACCGCGACTTCGTGATCCTCTCGCCGCTGTGGCTCGCCGTCACGCTGGTTTGCATCACGGCGCTGTTGTTCGGGATGACGTTCAGCGCCCTCGTCGCCCGGCTCGACGCCACCGTCGTCCCGCTGAACCAACTCCGCACGGACGCACCGCGCCGGCGGAAGGCAGCGTCGCTCTCCCTCGTCTGGCTGCTGCTCGCGTTCCCGCTCGCGGCACCAGCCACCGTCTACGTCGCCGGGCGGGCGCTCCTGCACGGCCGATTGGCACCGGCCATCGACAGCTCGCCGCTGCGCGTCGCCGGATACGCAGTCGTGCTCGTCGGCGCGTTCGTCGCTGCCAGCGCCGTCTACGCTGCGCTGACCGACATCGTGTGAGCACCATGAGCGCGTCCCGCCCACTCCCCCGCCCGTCGTGGCGCGACCAACCGGGCCACCTCCGTCGCATCTTCCAGACCCCACATGTGGTGCTCGACGACCTCAGCGAGCAGTACGGGCCGATCTGCGGTCTCGGTGCCGGACCCGCCCGATTGGCGATCGTCGGTGATCCGGCGGCGTTGCGGGAACTCTTCGCGATGCCGAACAGCTCGTTCCGATGGAACCACAAGTTCAACGTGCTCGGGTTCGTCGTCGGCAAGCACTCGATGATCGTGTCGGACGGCGAGGATCACCGCCGTCGTCGCTCGTCGGTGCAGACCGCGTTCAGTCGACGCCGCCTCAACGGTTGGATCCCGATGATCGTCGACCAGACCGACGCAACGATCGACGAGTTGGTCGACCGGACCGAGCCGGGGGCAATGGTCGACATGGCTCCGGTCGGCCGATCGCTCGTCCTGCGGATCGTGGTGCGGGCGCTGTTCGGCGAGCGCATGAGCCAGCGATGCGACGAGATCGGCGACCTCTTCCAGCGGCCGCAGGAGTATCTCGAGTCGTCCGCGTTCCACCAGATTCCACACCCGTTCCCGCGCACGTCCAGGGCACGCGTCCGCGCCGATCGTGCGGCACTCGATGCGATCATCGACGACGAGATCGCCCATCGGCGGGCACACCCGACGGGCGATCCGCTCGACATCCTCGAGACGCTCGTCGCCGACGGTTCCCTCAGCGATGCCGAGATCCGCGACCAGGTCGCCACGCTGATCGGTGCCGGCTACGACACCACATCGGCATCGCTGGCGTGGATGCTGATCCGTGCCACGCTCGTCCCCGGCCTGTGGGATCGTCTCCGGGCCGAAGCCGACGAGGTACTCCCCGCAGCGAGCTCTGCGGACCCGGACTCGACCACGCTCGCCCGACTCGATCTCGCCAACAGAGTGATGCGCGAGACGGTGCGCCTCCACCCGGCCGGAGTGTTGAGCCCCCGAGAAGCGGCGGTCGACGTGACCGTCGGCGGTTACACGATCCCGAAGGGCACGCTGATCCTGTGGTCGGCACACCTCGCCGGGCGCAACGACACGGCGTGGCCAGACCCACTGCAATTCGACCCCGACCGGTTCGTCGACCTCGACGAGGACCAGCGGGCCCTCGCCGACATGGCGTGGGTGCCGTTCGGGCGCGGTGCCCGCAATTGCATCGGATTCGCGCTGGCACAGATGGAACTCACGCTCATCGTCGCCAGGCTCGCTCAACGACTCGATCTGACCCCGGTGTCGTCCGAGATCCCCGAGCCCGTGGGCATGGTGGTCAACCGACCCGTCGGGGGCGCGCCGATGCACGTCCGGTCTCGCAGCGACGTCGGCTCGAGTGCGCCGACCGGGAACGGTCATGGCACGGTCAGTCCTGCTGGTCGCTGATCAACTCGCCGGGATCTACCCGGAGTGCTGCGTGTTGTCCGGCGTCGAGACACAGCGAGCCGTCCGGCTGACTGCGACGTCGTGGGGTGGCCCGCGGTGGCTGCTCGGCGTGCCGGGATTCGCACTGATCGCCGGTCGCCTGCCTCGCCATCAACACGTCCCGGTCGCCTTGCCCATCAGCGAACGTGTGTGGAAGATGTGGCGGTCCCGAGACATGGCGAGCTTTGCGGCGCTTGCCGCCGGTGCAACCTTCTTCGGGATCGGTGTCGCCACAGGCGCCGTCGGGCTCGCCGTGTTCGGCGCGCTGGTGTTCGTCGCCGCAATCGCCTATCGAATCCGGGCCCACCACAACTACTGGTTCACCTGCACGCTTCGTCCGGGCGACTCCACCATCGTGGTCGAACCGACTCATCGACGCTTCGACGAGGCCGCTCGGGCATTGTTCGTTCGAACGCTGCGCTGAGCAGGCTGCCGAGTCGTCACTACTCCACTCCTGGTAGCTCACACAGACCGTCGACAGCAGCGGAGAGTCAGGCGTCGCGGCCGGCGGTGCCCGCGAGCGCCAGCACAACGGACAGGGTGATCACCCACGGCGCCTGGGTCTGCCACGCTCCACCCAGGCAGTCGATGACCCGGATGCCGGGCACGAGCGGTGGGGCGATCACCCACGACATGACCACGACGGCCGCGCCCTCGGCAGCGGTCTCGGGTCGGCGACGGCCCCACCACACCCCGACTGCGATCCCGGCCGCGACGAGCGCCACCAGAGCCGACACCGACGGCAGCGACGATCGCTCGGCGAAGAGGAGCCGGTCGGCGGCCACCAGCGTCAGCACGGCTGCGAGCAAGGCCGGCAGGAGGATCGTCAGCCGATGGCCGAGCCGGACCCGAGCGCAGCTGGGCGACGACCGCAACATCGTGTTCGCCTCGTCGTCCAAGCCCAGCGCCACCCCGGCCGCTAGTGCCCCAGCGCCCACGATGCCGACCACGTCGGGAAACGCATCACTGCGCCAGCTCGCGACTACCCCGATCAGGATCAGTCCGGAAACGACCGCCAGCAGCGGCCGCAGCGGGGTCGCTTGCAGTGTGGGTCGGAGCGATTCGGTTGCCACGTCGAGCATGATCACGTCACCCTCAGAACGGCGCCACGGCAAGTTGAGCCACGACCGCAGCGACAGCGACAGCAGCGCCGCCCGCGACCAGTCGGGCCCTCGGACGTGCCCGCAGCGACAGGCCACAGAACAACGCGATCATCCCGAGCAGGTACAGATCGTGGAGCACGACCGTCGGGGTGTGGACCACCTCTCGATTGTCGAATCCCAACGGTTGCACCTGCATCAGTGCGGTGGCGTAGACGACAGGGCCGTTCCACAACCAGTACACACCCCCACTGAGGAACAACAGCACCATCCCGATGACCATCGCCGGACCCGACCGCCGCACCGCCCGACCGAGAGCGACCGCGGCCGCCCCGATCACCGCAATAGTGAGCGCCGGCTGCGCCAATTCGAACACCGAGTGCACCGCTGAATCGGTCCAGTCCTCCCACTCGCCGAGTTGGTAGCCGCCCTCGATCCGGCTGCCGACCCCGATCACCGCCATCAGCAGCGACGTCAGCGCAACCGGAACGCAGAGGCTCGCCAAGCGAGCCCACGCACGGGCGTCGCCGTCCAAGGGTGCCTCCTCGGCGAGCGGTGGGCGACGGTGCGACCGGTCACGATTTCCCGACCGCACACCGGCGACATAGACGCCCATCGTCAACGGGTAGATCGACAGCGGGACGATCGACTGGTACTTCTGTGACGACCAGTCCTGCGGTCCACGGGCGTCGATGACTGCCATCGTCACGGACAGGAGGAATCCGATCCAGATCGACGCACGGCGCAACATGCGGAACGACTCGATCCGCGCCAGCTCCATCACCGCACTCGGTGTCGGAGCGTCAGTGTCGGTGCTCAACGGTTCGAACGCGATCGTCACGTCCGGACTCCATCTTCGGTCGCGACCAGCAAGTAGCCGTCGTCGAGTGTCGGCTCGACCACCGTGGCACCGGAGGGCGGCGTCCCGATGTTGCGGATGTTGCCATCGCCGGTCACCCACGATCTCAGCGCGTCCGCATCAGGAGCTTCACTGATCCAGACCCGATCGGTCGCCCGACCGGCGAGCTCCCGAGGCGTTCCGTCGAAGAGCAGCCGCCCGCGGTCCAAGATGAGCACCCGCTGGCAGAACGCCGCGACCTCGTCGGTCTGATGGGTGGACAGCAGCACGGTTGCTCGCTGACCGACATCCGACAGCACCGTGCGCATGCGGAGCCGCTGGTCCGGGTCGAGACCCGCGGCAGGCTCGTCGAGCACGAGCAGGTCGGGGTGCCCGAGCAGCGCCGCCGCGAGCGGCGACTCGGCGTTGCATCCCGCCCGACAGCGTGCGGATCCGTCGATGCATTTGGTCGGTCAACCCGACATCGGCGAGCACGCGGCGCACCTCATCGCGCCGGGTCGTTCGGTCGGTGATCTCCTTGAGCACGGCGACGTAATCGACGAGGTCGTAGGCGCTGAAGTTGCGGTACAGACCCGCCTCCTGAGGGAGGTACCCGAGCCGCCGACGGATCGCCAGCCGCTCGGCGGCGACGGCCGGGTCGAGACCAAAGACTCGGATCGTGCCGCCGTCCTGGGACAGCACCGTGGCGAGCATCCGCAGCAGCGTGCTCTTGCCGGCGCCATTCGGGCCGAGCAGGCCGATCACGCCGCGCCCACCTGACCAGTCGAGTTCGTCGACGGCCGCAGTCGACCCGTACCGCTTCGACAACGAAGTCAACTCGATCACCGCATCGCCGCTCATCGCGACCTCCACACAGGAAGCTCGTTGCGGCGCACGAACGCGACCGCCGCCGAGCCGACGGTGACAGCGACGAGTATCAGTTGCACCGACTGCCGCTCGACGGCGAGATTGCTCAGGTCGAGCGGGATCCTGCGTCGTCTCGGCCCCCACGACCACATTGCCACCAGGAGCGCCCACCCACACGCCAACGTCAACGCGACGCGTCTCGGGTCGGCCCACGTCGAGATCGCCACGACGAACGACGTGAAGGCCAGGCCCGGGAGCAACCACACGGCAACGTCGTCGAGCCCGACGGGGACGAAGACACTGGCGACGGCGACCGCGACGAGGGCCACCCCGCTGGACAACAGCGCTCGCAGGTACGGCAACCGGCCGGACGCGAGTGGCGTCGCCATGGCGAGTTGTCCCGCCGGATCGATGCCTGTCTGGAACGCCAACACCGCGCCGATCACGGGAGCGAGCGGGGCGAGCATCACGAACAGCGGCAGGGATGCCCGCGGAGCTACCGCCGCCGCGATCGCAACGCTGATCACCACGGCAACGGCTACGACGAGCGTCGCCGCCAGAAGCAGCGGGCTCGACGTCGACACCTGCAACGCCGTCGTCGACGACCGCAACGGCCGTCCGGTGACGTCGATGCGGTCGACGATGCGCAACCACACGTCGTCGTCGCCGCCGTCGGGCGCCGCCGTGGAGCGCAGGAGATTCAGCTCGCTGCGACACCGGTCGCATTCGAGCAGGTGTGCCTCCACCGAAGCCCGAGCGAACGTCGGAACCGTGTGGTTCACATAGCGCTCGAGTTCGTGGTCACTCACATGCCACTGGTCGACGCTCGTCATGTCAATGCCTCCCGCATCTCTCGTTTCGCCCGCATCATCCGAGTCTTGACCGTGCCTGACGGGATGCCGAGCAATCGTCCGGCCTCCTGGCAACTGAGCCCGTCGAGCACGGTGGCCTGCACCACCATCCGCAGCTCCGGTGACAATCGCCCCAGCACCAACCCGACGTCACCGTGTTCGACGCCGACGAGCAGTTCGTCCTCGGCCGACAACAACTCGGGCGACCGCTGGGCCATCAACCGCTCACGCAGCGACTTGCGCGGTCGCATCACGTGGAGGAGTCGACGGATCCCGATGCCCCAGATCCACGCCGCCACCGGGCCCGTCGCCCGGTAGCTGTCGGCCGATCCCCACACGGCGACGAACGTGTCCTGCACCGCCTCCTCCACCATCGAGCGGTCGGAACACCGGTAGGCGAGGCGAATCGACAGCCACGGCTCGTGTCGCTCGTACAACTCCTGAAGCGCGCCACGGTCGCGGTCGACGACGGCTGCGACCAGTTCAGCGTCGCTGCGTCCGTCTGGACACCCCCGTGACATGCCCAACTGTGCCACTGAACACGTCCCTCGGTTCACCGAATTCATCCGCAGGGGTCACGCGGCGTCGCCGAAGCTGAGCCCGCACTCGTCGGTGACATGACCGACGATCGCCGGCGTGAGCGTGTGCGACGTGTCGATCGCAAGGTCGGTGCCTTCCTGGGTGCTGAACACCACGTCGAGCCGGTAGTCGACGTCCGCGAGGTACTGCGTGTACTTCGCGAAGGCATCGACGTACGCCGTGACGTCGGATGCGATCGATGCCGGAGCAGCGTCACCCGCCTGCTCGAACCAGATCGCCGCCTCCTCGAAAGTCTTCTGCGTCTCGGTGGGACTCGATGATTCGGTGGGCTCGAGCAGCACGATCAGGTGTGCCATCGCCTCGCAGAATTGGTCGCCGGACGCTGCCGTCGACTCGCCGCCGTCGTCGTGCGGCTCACTGCCCTGGAGACCCGTGCACGAAGCCAGCGACAACGCCGCTGTAGCGCCCAGCGCGCCCAGCAACCGGTTCATCCGCGAGCACCAGACCGGCGAGCGACCAGGTGGGCCAGCCCGAGCACGACCCCAACCGCGACCAGCAGGCACGCGAGGATCACGGTGACGAAGCCGAGGAACCATGCGTCGATGCCGACGCCCGAGCCGACGATCACGGCGAGGACGAGGACCGCCCCGACGACGAGGGGCTTCCACCAGGACCTGGCGACGACGGACCACTCGGACCGACCAATGCGATGTTGCTCAGTCATGTCTCATGGTTGCGGTGAACCCGCCGTCCGGTTCGCTGGAACAATGGATTGTCGTCCGAGCTGGTGCGGGACCATTCACCGGCAGTCACTCAGATCTATCGCTTGACATTATATCGGATGTCGATATACATGGACGCCGTGACCGACCCGACCACCCTGCTCCCGCTGCCTCCCGCTCAGTTCCATGTGCTCGTGGCCCTCACTCGCGGCGACCGCCATGGCTACGCGATCATGCAGGACGTCGAGGAGTCGTCACGCGGCGTCGTGAAGATGGGGCCCGCCACGTTGTACGGCACGCTCAAGCGCCTCGTCGAACTCGGCCTCGCTGAAGAGACCGACCGCCGTCCCAGCAACGACGACGACCAGCGCCGCAGGTACTACCGCCTCACCGCGCTCGGGCGTCGTGTCTGCATCGCGGAGGCCGACCGGCTCGAATCGCTCGTGCGGATCGCCCGCACGAACCTGGGACCAGGGCTGGCCTGACATGGCAGCACACCGCATCTACCGAGCCCTCATCCGGCTGTACCCGAAAGAGTTCCGACGCCACTACGGCGACGACCTGCTCCAGGCTCACGCCGACCTCGTACACGAACACGGCCGATCCCGAGCCTGGTGGCGGACCGGACTCGACGTCGCCATCACCGTTCCCCGCTACCGATTGGAGACCATCATGACCACCCGACATCCCGACACCGCATTACGCGTCGTCATTGCCGCCCTGCTCATCCTCGGCGTCCTTGCGATCATGAACGGCGGTGCGCTGATTGGCCTCCCCGTCCTGCTCATCGCAGTGATCGTGGCCATCGCTCAGCGAAGCCGGCTCGCTCGTTCGCTCCGCAGCCCGGATGGCGATCAGCGGCGCCGGCGTCTGCGGATCGCTGGCGTGCTCGGAGCGGTCTGTGTAGCGACGCTCGCCGTGTTCGTGGTCGACATCGGCAACGACGAGAACTGGGGCACACGAGCCTTCCTCTACATCAACATCTTCAACATCGCCTTCGTCGCCGCGATCATCTACCTCGTGGCGGGGCTCTTCACCCGCCGATCGACGGGCGAGACCGCGGCGTCACCTCTCGTGAACCGCTGACGTAGTCCACGGCAACAGATCGTCGGAGGTGCGGCCGCATGGCGAAGATCATCGACGACAAATCCCGCCCCACGGTCAAGGACCGCGTGAACACCGCGGTCGGCGACGTGCAGGGCAGCCAGGCCTGGAGCTCGATCTTCCGGCCCGGCTCGATCTTCCGCAAGGGCTACACCGACAGCCCGCGCAACCGCAGCTACGTCATCATGAACTCGGTGCTGTACCACCTGCACCCGGTGAAGGTGAAGCGCCACGCGGTCAAGGTCAGCTACACGCTCTGTCTCGGCGGGTTGAGCTTCTTCCTGTTCATCCTGCTCACCGTCACCGGCATCTTCCTGATGTTCTTCTACCGACCCGAGACGGCGGCCGCGTGGAACGACATGAACCAGCTCCAGACCTCGGTGACATTCGGGCTGTTGGTCAGAAACATCCACCGATGGGGAGCGCACCTGATGGTGCTGACGGTGTTCTTGCACATGGCCCGCGTCTTCTACCACGGCGCCTACAAGCCGCCTCGCGAGTTCAACTGGGTGATCGGCGTGATCCTGCTCACGTTGACCATCGGGCTGTCGTTCACGGGTTACCTGCTCCCGTGGGATCAGCTGGCACTGTGGGCCGTCACCGTCGGCGGCAACATGGCCGGTTACGCCCCAGTGTTCGGCGACGAGGTTCGCTTCGTACTGCTCGACGGCAAGGAGATCGGCCCGAACACCCTGCTGCGGTGGTACGTCCTGCACGTGTTGTTCCTGCCGTTCATCATCGTGATCTTCATGGCGATCCACTTCTGGCGTGTCCGCAAGGACGGCGGCATCTCCGGCCCGCTCTGAGCCTCGTGCTCTCGAGCCGCCCAGCGATGAGCGAAACCGCCGTATCCGGTCACCTCGCTCATCGCACGAACCACCGTCACCCCAGCGATGAGCGAAACCGCCGCATCCGGTCACCTCGCTCATCGCACGAACCACCATCCACCTACCGATGAGCGAAACCGCCGTATCCGGTCACCTCGCTCATCGCACGAACCACCGTCCCCCCAGCGATGAGCGAAACCGCCGTATCCGGTCACCTCGCTCATCGCAGCACCCACAACCACCCCAGCGATGAGCGAAACCGCCGTATCCGGTCACCTCGCTCATCGCACGAACTACGTTCGCCGGATGGAGAACCTCACAGGGAAGACGGCCGTGGTCACCGGAGCAGGGTCGGGCATGGGTAGGGCCTTCGCCGAGCGGTTCGCTCGCGCCGGGATGAACGTGGTGCTCGCCGACGTCGAAGAGCCCAAGCTCGCTGAAGCAGTCGCTGCAATCACCGCGACCGGCGCCCAAGCGATCGGTGTGCCGACCGACGTCACCGACGCCGACGCGGTCGACCGGCTCCGGGATGCCGCGATCGACGCGTTCGGACGTGTGCACGTGCTGTGCAACAACGCCGGAGTCGCCGGTGGGCCCGCATCGGGTGGAGAGTGGGTGCTCGAGAACGAGTGGCGGTGGGTGCTCGAGGTGAACCTCTGGGGCGTGATCCACGGACACCGCTCCTTCCTCCCCCACCTCGTCGAAGGCGGCGAGGGACACATCGTCAACACGGCATCGATGGCCGGACTCGTTCCGGGTCACTCCGCCTACAGCGCCAGCAAGTGGGCGGTCGTCGGCATCACCGAGGGCCTGTACCAGACGATGAGGATGCGAGGCACCGGCGTCGGCGTCTCGTGCCTCTGCCCGGGTTGGGTCGACACCCAGATCGACCGATCGGAACGCAACCGCCCCGAGTGGGCGGCACCAGGTCTCGGTGTCGAGGCCAGCGCCGAGGAGGCGGCGATCCGGGCGTTCGTGTCCGAGCAGCTGCGGTCGGGCATGCAGCCCGATGCCGTCGCCGACCTGGTGCACGATGCGATCCTGGCCGACCAGTTCTGGATCTTCACCGACGACCAGATGGTGCAATCACTGGCCGGTGACTACCAGGCACTTCTTGCGGGCACGAACCCGCCCGAACGAGTCTTCGGCGGCTGAGCGATGACACTCCCCTGCAACTCC
Organism: Ilumatobacteraceae bacterium; assembly: GCA_963828415.1. Classification (GTDB taxonomy): domain Bacteria; phylum Actinomycetota; class Acidimicrobiia; order Acidimicrobiales; family Ilumatobacteraceae; genus Sva-07. Next base: position 70,730 of record CAWHEI010000001.1, on the reverse strand, counting down.
TTCGAGACGATCGAGGTCACCGAGTCCGACGACGACATCGCGCTGGTCACGCTGAACCGTCCCGGTCGCGGAGACACCGCCGAGGCTCAGGCGGCTTCCGCCGCAAAGCGGCCGCCGGTCTGGAAGGGGCTCTGACCGCTCAGGTCGGATCGTCCACGACGTCGGCGTCGTGGATGTCGGTGTTGTCGGGTTCAGAACCGAGTGACTCGACTTCGAGGTAGATGCATTCGCCGGGACAGTGCTCGGCCGCATCGATCGCTGCGTCCTCCTGGCGGGTGGGTACGTGGCGTGCACGTCCTGGGTCGGCGACAACGACAGTGCCCTCGTGGACGTAGCCGAGGCCGTCTTCGAGTACCACGAAGAGATCCGGGCAGCGGTCGACACACAACCCGGCACCGGTGCAACAGTCCTGATCGATCCACACCTGCATCACATGCTCCGTCCGAGGAAGTCCTTGGTGACCGCGGCGGCGTGGTCGGGATCGTCGATCCAGGGAGCGTGACCCGCACCGGCCATCAACTCGAGTTCCGCGTTTGGAAGCTGACGGACGAACGGGCGAGCGATGTCGGCGCCGCCATTCGGATCGTCCTCGCCCCACAAGAAGTAGAGCGGTGATCGGATGTCGGCCAGCAGCCCTGCGGGTAGCAGCACGCGTTCGTTCAGGCCATGGATCGGGGAGACGAGCTTCGGCGACGCTTCGAACTCGTTACGCATGGTGTGCGTATCGCGAAGCAACGACACGTACCAGTCGAGCGACGCTTGATCGAAGCGACCCGATTCGAGCGCGGCGCCGAGACCGATCTGGCGCAGCAGCATCCGTACAGCACGCTCCGTTGGCGGCAGCCTCGCCATCAGCCAGCCGACGCCGCCCAGGCTGCCGAGTCTCATCGCCAGCGGCACCCTGGCCATCGGTGCACCGACGGTCCAGCTGAATTCGATGATCCTGTCGACGCGGTCGGGGTGTGCCGCCGCACCACGAAGAGCGAAGAATCCGCCGTACGACGTTGCCACGACAGGCGCCACAGCGAGCCCCAGCGCGTCGAGCAGGTCGGCGATCAGGCTGTCGGCGTAGGCCTCGATCCCGGCGATGTCGTCGGGGGGCGATGGGAGCGGATCGCTGAGCCCGCATCCAGGACGATCCAACATGATGCACCGGAACCCATCGAGCCTGGCGACCAGCGACGCCCAACTCGTGCCACCGTTCGAGGCGCCGTGAACGAACAACACCGCCGGACCTGAACCGACCTCCTGAACTCGCACGACACAACCGGCTCGATCGAGATGGAGCCGCCGCTCCGTCGGCGCGACGTCGACCGATTCCCACAGGCGCTGCTCGGCCTCACGGAACCGACGCTCGTTCACTCCCACTCGGACCCCCGTCTCGAAACCATGGGTTCGAGCTCCGGCCGCCGACAGCGGCAGACCAGCGCCCGTCATTCATTGTCGCGGCCGTCTCAGTTGCCGTCCAGGTCGATGCAGGCAAGCCTCGCTCCGGCCGTGCCGTTCTCAGCCGTAGGAAGCGCGTGGATGATGACCGATCGTGGCACCGACCGGTCAACGCTCCACGGCCGGGTGGTGTGGGTGATCGCGTTGCCACGCCGGTTGATCGTCACGTCGAGCCATACTTCGCGCTCCTCGAGCGTTCCGGTCGCTCCCGCGTGTTGATAGTGCGGCCCGGCGAGTGCGGGATCGACTGCGTCACACTTGGCCTGATGTACATGCGCACCGAACGTGTTCCCGGCCGCCGCCTCGACGCCGTGGACTTTCAGTGTGATGTGGCTCTTGCCCTGCCCCGTCTCCACGACATGCACCACGGCATGCGCGTCGGCGAACGGGTTCGACGTTCCGTAGGTGTAGTCAGGCCCGGATGAACGACCCCAGCCGCCTGCGACTGCCACACCGGCAGCGCCAACTCCTGCAGCAGCGATGACCGTGGCGGCGATGACCGTCTTGATTCGTGAACTCATGATGTGCTCCTCGTGATGACCGAGACATCGTCGCGGTCGCTCAGGGCAGCTGGCACAGTGTCAACCACCGTTGCAGACCTGTTCCGGCGACCGGCAGATTCGGTTCGTGGGAAGCTGAGTGAATGCCAACGCGGACGAAGGTGATCGACCCCGCCGTTCGCGAATGGCGAGCCGACTCGCGGCCCATCGGCATCGGCTCCCACTTCGCCATTCGCGGCCACCTGGGCCGAGTGCCAATCCGTGGAGCAAGCTGACCGACATGGACGACAAGGCTCCAGCCGACTTCTACACCGGCATCGTCGTCGACGTCTACGGTCCGCTTCGGGGCTCGGTGCCCGATCCGCGCAGCTGCGCCGCCTTCATCAACGTCTGGGGGGAACCTGCGCTGGAGCTCGGCTGCGGCGACGGCGATCCGCTGCTCACGCTTCGTGCCGAGGGGCTCGACGTCGAAGGGCTCGATTCGTCGGCCGACATGTTGTCGAAGTTGCGGCGAACCGCAGCAGAACGGGGCATCGATGTCACCGTGCATCATGCGGCCATCGAGGAGATGGACCTCGCCACCACATACCGGACGATCTTTCTGGCTGGACCGACGTTCAACCTGATCGTCGACGATGCGACCGCAGTGCGTGCCCTCGAACGCATCCGTCGCCATCTCGATCCTGCCGGCGCCGCGCTCGTCCCTCTGTTCGTTCCGGAACCGGTGCCCGAGCGCCATCTGGGTTTCACGCGTGAGCACATCGACGAGCGAGGCCGAATCTTGCGCGTGACGGCAACGGCGACCGAGCGCGATGACTCGGCTCGTCGTCAGGTGACCGTGCTGCGCTACGAGGTCGTCGACGGCGGCATCAGCCAGGTGGTCGAGCGGCCATGGATCCTGCACTGGCACACCCAGACGGGCTTCGCGGACCTGGCGGCCGAGGCCGGGCTACGCGTTGTGGCAATCCTGGCCGCCGATGGCTCGCCAGCCGCCCTCGACGCGACCGAATTCGGATTCGTGCTGCGCCGAACCGATGCACCCTCCAATTGAACGAGCCGGGGGCAGGACCAACCTCCCGGTCGTGCCGACGCCCGCAGTCCTCGGCTGTCAGACTGGCGCCATGTGGTGGTTGGCCCACGGCCAGGACGACCCGCCCCCGGCGCGGGCGTGGTTGTCACCGCACGAACGCGCACATCTGGAAAACATTCGTTTCACGAAACGCCGCGACGAATATCTCACACGTCGCTGGACCGCCAAGCAGGCCATCGCGACCGTCCTCGACGTCGGCAGGACGCACGACGATCTGAACCGCATCGAGATCCGTCATCACCCGAGTGGCGCTCCGTACGTACAACTCGACGGCGCCCCGGTCGACATCGACGTGTCGATGACCGACCGTTCCGGGTGGGCCGTGTGCGTCGTCGGCTCACCCGGGGCCACGACACCCGCTGCCGTTGGCGTCGACCTCGAGGTCGTCGAACCTCGCAGCGATCGGTTCGTTGCGGACTACTTCACCGCTGCCGAACGAGCACTCGTCGCCGGCCTGCCGGCCGCGCGCCGCGACGAGGCCGCCAACCTGATCTGGTCGGCGAAGGAAGCGGCGTTGAAGGTGCGCCAAGTCGGCCTCCGCGTCGACACACGCACCGTCGAGGTCGATCTCCACGGCGGACGCGAGGTCGACGGATGGACGGCGATGACGGTCAACGGCGTCGACGGACCGATGCCCGGCTGGTGGCGGCGCAACGGTGTGTTCCTGCTCACGGTCGCGTTCGCCGAGCCTGCGGGACCTCCGAAGCTGTTGTCGACATCGAGCAATCTCGACACCGCGGTGCCACAGCACTCGTGGGTGACGTCACCCACCTGCTGACAGCCTCAGGTCGAGCGCTCCATCCCCCGCTCCAAGGCATCCACGATGTACGGGCGCAGTTCCGCCGGTGCGATGATCCGATCGACCGAGCCGACACGCAGGGCACGGTCGATGGTGTGAATCGAGTCGAACTCGTCGGCGACCTGACCGAGCATCTCGGAGCGCACCTCTTCGGTGATCGCCGCGAGTGCGTTGCGGAGGCGGGTGGACTCGGTGCCCACCGTGTCGGCGGTCGCCGCGCGAGCGTCTCGAACCCGAGGATCGGATTCGGTCCGCTTCTTGACCTCTCTGGCAAACACGGTCGCCGCGGCGGGTGCACCACCGATCACGGATGCGTACGAGCCTTCGACCGCAGCGATCTCCATCGCGGCGTTCAGCGCCTTGGAGAACACCACGAATGCTCCTCCGTGGTATCGCGACACAACGACGAACACGATCGGACCCTCGAAGTTGGTGACGGCCCGGCCGATCTCCGCGCCGAACTCCAGTTGACGGCGTCGCATCGACTCTGGCGAACCGTCGAATCCGGACAGGTTGGCCAGCACGACGAGCGGTCGATTGCGGCTGGCGGCATTGATCGCCCGCGCGGCCTTGCGAGACGCATGCGGGAACAGCGTGCCCGACGTCCACGCAGGCGGACCGTCGGCCGGAACGAATCCCTTGCGACCCACGGTGTGTGACTCGATACCGAGCAGGCACACCGGAATCCCGCCGATCGTCGTGTCCCAGACGATCGACGTGTCGCCGTCTCGAAGGTCCTTCCAGCGTTCCAATGGCTCGCTGTCGACGTCGGCGACAGCGCCCATCACCGACCGCATGTCGAACGGCTGCTTGCGTTCGGGGTTCAGTTCCGCCGAGAACACATCGCCGACCGTCGTGAACGGCGAGGCGGCCAAGGCCGCGTGGGGACTCGAGCGGACGTCGCGATCGACCGCGTCGGTCGTCGAGCGTCGCCGCGGGAACCGTTCGCCGGGAACGACGTAGGACAGCTCGTAGTGGCGCAACAGCAGCGCACACGCTTCGGGGAACGACCCGGCCCAGTAGTGCGCCTGACCGTTGGGGCCCATCACACGGTGGTAGCCACCGATACCGAAGTTGTCCTCAGCGCTCACTGCACCGGAGAAGTCGAGGGCCTGCTTGCCGGTGAGCACCATCGCCGACGACGGTGTCATCACGAGGATGCCCTTGGTGTGCGTGAGCATCGTCGCTTCCGCGTTCCAGTAGGGCTGTCCGCCGACGTTGATGCCGGTCACGACGATGTTCACCTCGCCACCGGCCTGGGTGAACTCGATCAGACGGCGCAGCGTCAACGCGATCCAGTCCATGTTCTCGGTTCCCGAGTCCATGGCGATGAGCGCACCGCTCGACACTGCGAACCATTCGACCGGAAGCCGATGTTCGAGCGCGTAGGCGAGCGCTGCGTTGATCCGACGACACTCGGGCTCGGCCAGGTTGCCGAGACCCTGCGTCGGGTCGGAGAGGATGGCCACCCGCTGCATGCCCTCAGGCACCACGGAGGTGTGGTTGGTCATCAGTCCAACCACCAGGTGGGCAGTGTGCGTGCCCGGCTCGCGATGCACAGGCACGAGGCGGTCGTCGATGTCGAGTTCGAGTTCGACGAACGTGTCGGCCTGCAGGCCGTCCTCGGATGCCCGCTCGGTGAGGAGTCGGACGATCTCGTGGGGATACGGCGAGCCGAAGCGAGCCGCCGTGAGGATCTTCTGCTGGTAGCTGGTCAGTGGACGAACCGGCTGGTCACCCGCCTCGTCCTCGCGCACCAACAGTTGCCCACCGACCTGTTCGATGTGCAGCACAACGGTGCCGCGACCGCGAAGATCCTCGTTGGAGTCAGGGTCGGCGATCGGCGGCCGCACCTTGAGCACCACCTTCTCCAAGCCGACACGGCCCGCCATCGGAGCGAACCGGTGCGCCAACCGCAGCGTCTCGTCTCGAGACAGGGTCCACGGGGCTCCCACGTCGAGCACCAGACGGTTGGCGACCGGTCGATCGCGAGGCGCATAGCGGGCCAGCTCCGACCGCATCGCCGCGAATGCCAGCATCGCGACCCGTTCGAGGCGCGGGTAGGTCACTTCGGCGGTGACGGGGTCGCGGGCGGGCACGAGCTCGCGCACCTCACCGACGGCGAACAGCCGGTGGTCGCTCGGATTCGTCCGTGCGACTCCGTCGAACACGTAGACGTCCTCGGGCGACGGACGCCGTTCCAGTTCGAAGTTCGACAATCGCCACAGTTCCAACCGTTCTCCCAGCATCGGGTGCAGGTTGCGGTACAACGGGTTCTCGACGAACGAGCCGTCGGCTCCACCGTCGAGCGTGACATGTTGCGACCGCGAACGCACCTCGACCGGACCGGTCGCACTGCTCACGGTGACGTCGAACCGGCGCACCGGCCGACCGAACCGGCAGCGACGCGCGTGATCGCTCACGGCACCCACGGTCTCGACGATGTCGCTCCCCGCTTCGTCGCGCCACGAGGTCACATCGACGATCACGTCCTGACCGGCAGGGAACGAGTCGAGGTGGGTGGCCACCGCTTCAGACCAATTCGCCATGACATCGAACGGGAGGTACCCCACGACGAGCAGCGTGTCGGGATCCGCTGCGAGATCACCACGCTCATCGGCGGCGCGCATGGTGGCCGTGGCGAACTGGTGTCCATCGACGTCGTGAAACGAGATCTCGCCGACGTCGCTGATTCGGTAGAACCGCCGGATGTGGATCTCCAGCACCAACTGGCGGAGTGCGGTCGGTGTTGCGGGATCGTCTGCTCCCCACGAGTCGAGCACCAGCGAGCGCAACGGCACCGGGCACCACACGACCCGTTCGATGCGTTCGGCGCGATCGTCGGCCTCGGGATCGGCCGCAAGGTAGGCCATGTGGCCGGCCATCTCCTCGACGAGTTCTGCGGCCGCCGCTTCCATCGGCGGTTCATCGAAGTAGTGGAACCGAACATCGCGAGCGAGGTCGGCGATGGCTTGCTGACGGCCCTGGGTGGCAGCAGCGAGCCGATCGAGACGCGCGCCCATCGCGGCGTCGGCAAGGCGGGCCAGCGCCGGCCGGTGCACCAATCGCCGATCGAGAATCGCAGCAACCACCGTGCCGAGTTCGTTCAGGCGGGCCAACGATCGGAACAACCACGTCATGGCGGACTCGAGCGCAGGTGTCCGGTCGAGCCCATCGACGCCGTAGCGCGCCAAGGCCCGCTCCAGCCGCGCTCGGTAGCTGGGCGAGAGGCCCGCCAATTCGGGATCGAGCCACTGCATGAACGCCATCAGGAACTCTTGGGTGTGTTCGGTCTGTGTGGAAGCTTCGAGTTCGGCTTCGGTCTGCGGCCGATACAACCCACCGAGTTCGGCATAGATGTCGAGGAGTCCGTCCTCGCAGTCCAGCAGCGCGGCATCATCAGGAGCTGCGATCTCGGCAAGGCGCCGCTGCTTCGTGAGCAGCTTGCGCAGCTCAGCAGGCGACAGGTCGTAGCCGAGCAAGTAGTCGCCGAGCGGGCCGTACACACGGTCGCACGGCTTGCGGGTCGTGTCGAGCCGCTCCCGGAGCCCCGACAGATCGATGCGGTTCGAGCCGTTCGTCCGATCGGCGGCACCGTCGTGGTGCGCTCGGATCCACAGCAGCGGCGCTCCTCGCTCGACCTGGACGTTCGCCATGATCGCCACCGCAGTCACCACGCCAGCCGTCGCGGAGACCACGGTCGTCTCCATCTTCATCGACTCCAGGACCACCAAGGGATCGCCGACGGCGACGGTGTCACCCGGCTCGACCAACGCGCTCACCACCAGCGCCGGCCACTCCGCACGTACGGCACGCCCGTCCTCTCGCTCGACGAGGTGTGTTTCGGCACCGAGTTCGATCCGGACGCCGTCGACAGTCGGAGCGATGATCAAGCGGTGGCGGCGTCCCGCGCAGGTGATCCGACGTTCGTAGGCGTCGAGCTCGTCGACGGTGACGTCGGCAACATCGTGGTCGCTGCGGATCGAGTATCGCCGCGGGCCGACCCGATCGACATCGAACCGGTAGCTGGTTCCCGCATACCGCAGCTCGATCCCGTGGCCCACCTCGACGGGTTGTTGCGGCCGACCACGTTCGGCTGACGCGTAGAACGCGCGTTGCGCGTGTCTCCGGTCGTCTTCGTAGGCCTGCACGGCAGCCGCGAGCAGCGCAATCGCGTTCGGTTCGCCCGGGTGTCGCTCCGTCAACGTCTGCTCGAGCCACGCATCGTCGGTGGCCCCCGACGCGCTCGCCATGTGATCCAGGACGCCGAGCAACACGGTGCGGTTCGTCGTTCCACCGTCGATCACCACTGCGGTGCGCGCGAGCGCTCGACGAAGCCGCTCGAGTGCCACCATCCGGTCGACACCCCACGCCGTGAACACGGCGACGAGCGGGTCGGCGGCCTCGACGGCGTCGCCGACCCGACGGTTGGCGTCGATGCGGACACCGGTTCCGACCGGAAACGACAGCAACATCAGACGTCCCGGTGCGACCGCGAATCCGCGGTCGGGGTCCTCGGCGAGCAGCCGCGCTTCGACCGCAACCCCATCGTCGGCCGGTGGGTCGGACGGAAGCGGCTCACCTCGTTGGATGCGCAGTCGCCAACCGATGATGCTCGCACCAGTGCGTTCCTCGGTCGTCGCGTGTTCGGGAGCAGCGACCGTGTCGACATCGACGAGCACGAACTCGTTGCCATCAGTGGCGAACATGACCGTGGCCGCACCCCGATAGCCGACGGTCGTCACCAACTCGACCGCCGCCGACTCGAGTCGGTGACACAATTCAGCGCCGCCCGGGGAACATGGAGCCACCGCAATCAGTGACCGCCCGTCGCGACCGACGCTCACATCTCGCGTATCGAGCCTCCAAACGGTGTCGTGCGCGTCGGCGAGCACGTCGATGTCGATGCGGTGGGTGGGCGCGTCGGCGTCGAGCTGGCCATTGCCGCCCGGAAGACCTCGACGGACGTCGGCGTCAGCCAACCGTCGCACGGTCGCCGAGTCCGGGCCGACGACCTCGATTCCTACCGCTTCGCACGCTTCGATCAGATCGGCGCGCTCGGTGGGAGACCAGCCGCCCAGCCACAGCGTGTCGATGTCCGCTTGGCGCAGCGAGGCCACGATCTCGTCATTCGACGGCGACGAACCGAGCGAGCGCACCTCGTCGGCCTCGCGACCGTCCCACGGCGTCGGGTCGAGCGAATCGCGATGGAACAAGACCGTCGTGATCGGGTCGCCGTCGTCATTGGCATTCAGTCCTCCCACGGCGCGCAGCACGCGGACTGCCGACTCGCCACGGTCGAGGACACCGAGGCGGCGGATCGACACGTCGGCGTTCTGGTCGAGATCCATGTCTCATCGCCTCACGAACGGAACGCGGCGTGGAGATCGGCCGCAACGTCATCGGGGATCGGCGACGGCAGCGGAATGGTGTGATACCCGTCGAGTCGGACGACCACGGTGCCGGCTGCGTCGACGACGACACAGTCGAACACGCCAGGCTCGACTTCACGCGCGATCGCCCGCACGGCGCCGGCACCCACGCTCGGATCCCCAACGACGCGGGCGCTCCCAACCCGCATCGGCAGCGCCAACCGATCCTCGCGCCCCGCCTGCCAGAGACCGGCCGTCTGGAAGCACAGCTCGACGAGCCGAGGTGCGCTGAGCAGCGGGAGCCCGCTCGGCCGATGGTTGTCGGGTAACGGGTCGGCGAGCACGCCGACGGACACATCGCCGCTGCGCCATGCCAACTCGACGACCTGATAGGCAGGGCCGTGGAAGTAGAACGAGTAGACCCGCTCCGCGCTCAGCGTCGGACCGCTCGGGTCAGAGGCCGGTTCCGGCAACGCAGTCGTTTCCGAAGCGTCCCGCACGCCGAACCGGACCCGGCCGGTGAAGTGCACGGTGCGCTGGGGTGTGTCGCTGCCGGGCAGGACGCGCTCGGCAGTGAGCTGGCACCACGCAACGAGGTCGTCACCGTCGGGTCGAACGACCGCCTGAACGGTCAGCGTCCGCGGTTCGTCGCGGTAGAACTTCAGCGGCGCGGTGAACATCACGTCGTCGACCGCGACGAGCTGATGGCCCCTCACGAGCAGGCTGGCTGCCTCGGCGAACGCCTCCATCCCCATCACTCCGGGGAGCACGGCGGTGCCGTCGATGCGGTGGTCGTTCAGGAACGGCTGTTGCATCGGGTCGAGTGTCGTCTCGACGACAATGCCGTGGTGCACGCTCAGCGTCGCATGGCCGACCATCGGCCCGTGAGCATCGCGATCGCCGACGAGCGCAGCGCTGTCCACCCCGCCACTGTCGTGGTACTCGCCGGCCATCATGCCGAGCACTCCCGCGACGATCACCTCGGCGTCGGTGGTGCCCGAGGTCAGCTCCCGCCTGATCCAGGCGACACCGGCCTCCGGGGGCAGCATCTGCACGCCGGCCATCTCCATGATCTTGGGGATCGAGCCTCGGGTGGCCATCCCGATGCCGCCCCACGCTGTCCAGTCGAGCGCGAGACCACGGGTGTCCGGACGGGTTCGTCGGAAGTTGCTCGTGATCTTGCAGAGCAGGTCGTTTGCGGCCGAGTAGTCGGTCTGGCCCTGGTTGCCGAAGCGGCCCGCCACCGACGAGAACACGACGGCGACGCCGATGGACATGTCCTGAGCAGCGTGGAAGACGTTGAACCACCCATCGCTCTTCACGTCGAAGACGAGGTCGTACTCGCGGGTCCTTCTCGGGCAGATTCCGGCTGATCTCGAGTCCGGCGGCATGCAGCAGTACATCGATGTGTCCGCTGCGGTCGCGTACGTCGGACATCGCCGCGGCGACGCCGTCCGCGTCGGTGAGGTCGACGGAGTGGTAGTGAACCGTGCCACCCGCAGCCTCGACCGCTTGGACCGCGGTGAGCGCCGCGTCGAGGCGTTCGATGCGTGCGAGTTCACGCTCGATGGCCACCGGGGTGGCGTGATCGCCTGCGGCCTTCATCCGTGCTGCGATGGTCGATTTGAGCGCATTCCGGTCGGTCCGGAAGGCCACCAGATCAGGGTCGTTGCGGTCGGGTGTCGGTGTGAGGTCGAGCAGGTGGAAGGTGCCGGCCGAGGCGGCAGCGAGGTCCGCCGTGATGGCGGACACGATGCTGCCCGCGGCGCCGGTGACCACGATCACCGAGTCCGCGCCGAGCGCATCGAGGTCGCCGGCGGGTTCGTCGCCGGCGGGTTCGTCGCCGACTCGCTCCGGGAAGGGCGATTCGATGAACGCCACGCCGAATCGGCCACCGTCGGCACGTCCGATCTCGACGCAGCCGGGGTCGCGCAGCGTCTCTTCGATCAACTGCTCGGCGACCGCCGTGGTCTTGCGGCTCTCGGCCAGATCGACCGCCTTGACGGTGGCGTCGGGGCGCTCCTTCTTGTACGACTTGGTGAAGCCGACGACCGGTCCGCCCAGCGGGTTGGTGGCGCCGGCGTCGTCGTAGCCGTGATAGCCACCGAGCCGGGTGGCCGCGATCAGGAACGGGCTGGCGTCGTACAGGTGGCGCATCGTCGCGTACAGCGCCTTGACCCGCCGGCGCAGCGCTTCGCGCCAACGTTCGAGGTCGTACTCAGCGAGGTCGCCGTCGGCGTCGAGTGCTGCGAGCCAGTAGACCCCGGTGATCGGGGCCTCCTCGTGCCACGCCGCCAACATGGTGAGCAGGTCGTCGGTCGCCACACCGGGCGACAATGTGAGCGGTGTTGCGCCCGCCTTGGCGAGTTGCTTCACGAGGGCATCGCCGACGCCGCCTTCATCGAGCATCACGACCACCCGGGCACCGTCGAGTTCGACACCGGTGGGCAGGCAAGCGACGACGTCGGGTCGCAGTGACGGGACCGGTACGCGGCGCGGCAGTGCATCGACGGCGTCGAAGTCGCCGTGCACCACGTCGGGTGCCGCTGGCGCCACCGCGGCGGGCGTCGCAGGCTGGGCGTCGGTCGAAACCGCTGCTGATGTAGGGGCGTCGAGGCCGGCGCGATCGCGCACCCAGGCTGCGACATGGTTCAACGTCGGGAAATCACGCAACTGCAGACTCTCGTCACGCTCCACCCCATAACGCTCACGAACCGCCGCGAACACCTCCGCCTGCTTGACCGTGTCCACACCCAGGTCCGCTTCCAAATCCAGATCCGGCTCCAACAACTCCGCCGGATACCCCGTCATCTCCGCAACCACCTCCGTCACCGCCGCCAACACCTCATCCACCGCGGGCGCAGCCGTCGGGGCCGACGCTGCGACTGGCGCTGAGGTTGGAGCGGCGGGCGCCTGGAGCCCCGTACGGTCACGCACCCAGGCTGCGACATGGTTCAAGGTCGGGAAATCACGCAACTGCAGACTCTCGTCGCGCTCCACCCCATAGCGCTCACGAACCGCCGCGAACACCTCCGCCTGCTTGACCGTGTCCACACCCAGGTCCGCTTCCAAATCCAGATCCGGCTCCAACAACTCCGCCGGATACCCCGTCATCTCCGCAACCACCTCCGTCACCGCCGCCAACACCTCATCCACCGCAGGCGCCGCAACGGGGGCGGGCGCCGACGCAGCGGGTGCAGCGCAGCGGGTGCAGGCGCCTCGAGCCCCGTACGGTCACGCACCCAGGCAGCGACATGATTCAACGTCGGGAAATCACGCAACTGCAGACTCTCGTCGCGCTCCACCCCATAACGCTCACGAACCGCCGCGAACACCTCCGCCTGCTTGACCGTGTCCACACCCAGGTCCGCTTCCAAATCCAGATCCGGCTCCAACAACTCCGCCGGATACCCCGTCATCTCCGCAACCACCTCCGTCACCGCGGCCAACACCTCATCCACCGCAGGCGCCGCAACGGGGGCGGGCGCCGACGCAGCGGGTGCAGCGGGTGCAGCGGGTGCAGGCGCCTCGAGCCCCGTACGGTCACGCACCCAGGCAGCGACATGATTCAACGTCGGGAAATCACGCAACTGCAGACTCTCGTCACGCTCCACCCCATAACGCTCACGAACCGCCGCGAACACCTCCGCCTGCTTCACCGTGTCCACACCCAGGTCCGCTTCCAAATCCAGATCCGGCTCCAACAACTCCGCCGGATAGCCGGTCATCTCCGCAACCACCTCCGTCACCGCGGCCAAGACGTCGTCGACGGCGGGTGCAGCGACCACATCAGCCACCGCGACGACCGCAGCAACGACGGGCACCTCGACCGGAGTGCTCGGCGCCGACACCGGAGCGACGACGGGCGCCGACGCGGCGGTGGGCACAGCGGCGAACTGCCCGCGGTACGGCACCGGCACCGCCGACTCGTGGCGTGTTGCCGTGGGTGCGCCGCGGTCGACGACTCGCAAGCGGCGATGGTCGACCTCCAGGCGGGCAGCGTCGTGTCCGCCGACCAGGTCCAACCACCGCTGCCATGCGGCGGCGTCGATGATGCGGTAGCCGTAGCCGAGCGCATCGGGCGAGCGCCGTTGTCCATCGGCCATCGGCGTCCATCGCAGCAGCGCCATCGCGACCTGCGACCCGAAGCCGGCAGCGAGCCGCAGCGCGTACCGCACCGGGTGGGCGCCGCCCTGCGAGAGGTTGAGCGCACCGAGATCGGGATCGGGTTCGCGGTAGTTGGGCACCGGCGGCACGATGCCGGTCTCGAGTGCCTTGATCGCCACGACGTCCTCGATGCCCGCGCCCATCGCGTGACCGGTGAAGCCCTTCGTGTTCGTGATGACGACACGATCGACCGCCCGCCCGAACACGCGGCGGAGCGCCGAGATCTCGGCCGCTGCGGATCCGCCCCGAGCCGGTGTGTACGTCTCGTGTGAGACGAACATCGCTTCGTCGGCGATGGACTCCCGCGTCACCCCACGCGACTCGGCCTGCTGAACGACCGCCTCCATCACCGAACCGATGTGCTCCACGTCGAGTCGAGTGCCGTGGAAGGCCGAATTCGCAGTCACTGCGCCGAGCACCTCGCAGATCGGTTGCAGGCCACGCTCGCGTGCGGCATCGGCCGACTCCACCACGAAGGCCGCCGCGCCCATCCCGACGATCATGCCGTGGCGTCGCTTGTCGAACGGCGTCGCGGCGTCTTCGACGTGTTCGTCGGTCGCTGCAGCGCCGCTGGCGAGGAACCCACTCGTGATCCACGGCTGGAGCGAGTCGCTGGTGGTGTCGTCGGCGGACACGACGACCACTCGGCGACAGCGTCCCGCACGGATCCAGTCCTCGGCGACGGACAGGGCCTGGGTGGTCGACGCGCACGCTGCGTTGACCTGCGTGTTCGGACCGCGGGCGCCGATGAGTTCGGCGAACTGCGAGTGCCCCATCGACAGCACGCGGAACAGGAACCGGCGGTCGAACTCGTAGGGGTGCTCGTCGAGCTCGGCGCTCAGCGCATCGATCAGCGCATCGATCTCGGCGACGTTCGGTCCGCTGGCGTCGAGTCGGCTCCGCACGCCCTCGAGGGCCAGCAGATGCTCGCGGCGAGCGCGGTCGGCGGTGTACGCCTCGATGTCGGCGGCGAATCGGTCGTAGCCCGGGAACGCGCTGGCGAAGATCACGCCGGTGTCGTCGCGCAGGGCGTCGGGCAGTCCCCATCGGTCGGGCAGTTGGGTGCCGAGCGTGGTCGTCTTGTAGCGCATGACCAAGGGGATGCCCGCGTCGCGCAGCGCGTCGAAGCCGGCGCCCACGGCGAGCCTGGTCGTGTTGTCGAATGCGTCGTCGCGAGCTGACTCGACGGCGAACTGTTCGACGATGTCGAGTGGGGCTCGCCGGCCGGCGAGCTTGATCACGTCCGCAGGATCATCGATGGTCTCGAAGCTCGCTCCGCCGGCCTCGCTCTTGACCAGCCGGGTGATGTGCATGTCTGCCATGCGGTCACGGGCGGCCTCGGGGAGCGCGGAGATGAACTGCTGCCCAGCGAGGATGCGTTCGATGTTGGCGTCGTCGAAGACGTGGTCGACGCCCGGCAGACCGAGCGCGGCGCCGGTGATCACGACCGGCTCGGCGTCGAGGCGACGACCTTCGGTGCGCTCCGGTGCCGGCTCGGGCGATGGCACAGGTGCGTCAATGCTCGACACCGGTGCTGCGCCGTAGATCCGCAGACCTTCCTCGATCACGCCGGCGAACAGCTGTCCGAGCTGCATGATGCGGTCATCGGGAACGGTGTCGCTGCCCGCCGGTGCGACCGCGGCCGTCGACGCCTGGGAGACCGCGACCGCTGCCGGTTGGTCGAAGCCGACGCCGGCCGCCCAGAGCCCACACAGCGCCTGGTTGATCGACGCGGCGTCGCTCAGCTTGGGGTGATTGGTGTAGAGCGCGAGCACATCGTCGTGCCCGCCGAGGACGTCCTCGACGAACCCGTGCAACGCTCGCTTCGGACCGACCTCGACGAACACGCGCGCTCCTGCCTCGTACAAGGTGTGCAATCCCTGCACGAACTGCACCGGCGACGCCACCTGGCGGCCGAGATGATCGAGCATCGTCTCGCTCGTGGCGTCTTCCGGGTAGAACTCGCCGGTCACATTGGCCACCAGTGGGAGCCGAGGCGGCCGGACATCGAGACGCTGCAGCGTCGCCACCAACGGCACTGACGCCGGAGCGACGATCGACGTATGGAAGGCATGGCTCACCGGAATGCGCATGGCCTGCATGCCGGCCGCCTTGAACGAGTCGATTGCAGCGAGGACGGCGTCGGTCGCACCACCGACGACCGCCTGGTTGTTCGAGTTGATGTTGGCGACGACGACGTAGCCAGGGTTCTCGTCGACGATTCGTTCGATCTCGGTCAGCGGACCGAAGACCGCCGCCATCGCGCCGTTGTCCTCGACGGACAACGCCGCCATCTCGCGACCGCGAGCGCTCACCGCTTCGAGCGCCGCTTCGAAGGTCAGCGATCCGGCAGCGATCAGTGCGCCGTACTCCCCCAGGCTGTGCCCCATCACCATGTCGGGGCGCATGCCGTAGATCCCGAGCAGCCGGTCGATGCTCGTGTCGACCGCCAGCATTGCCGGTTGCGTGATTTCGGTCTGGAGCAGTTCCTGTTGCAGATTGGCGACCGCCTCGGGTTCGTCGGCGTCGATGAAGATGTACGACGACAGCGGGCGCCCGAGCAACGGCGTCATCACTGCGTCGGCCCGCCGGAACGTGTCGGCGACCACGGGCTCGGTCGAGCGGAGGTCGTCGAGCATGTTGACGTACTGCGAGCCCTGGCCGGTGTAGAGGAAGGCGACCTTCGGCGCTGCTCCACGACCGACGAACACACCCTGTTGGCGCAGCATGCGGAAGATCGCCGGGTTGTCACCGCCCAGCGCCTTGACGACCTTGTCGAGCTTGCTTGCGAGGTCGTCGGCATCGGCGAAGTCGACGGCGAGCCGGACAGGCGCGCGACCCACCGCTGGATCGGGACGCGACGGAGCCGGAGCGCGACCGGCGCGAGCCGCGGCGAGGGCCGCGTTCACCTGCGCCAACAGGTCGGCGTCGTCGCTCCCACCGAGTACGAGCGCTCCGCGTGGCGGCGGCTTCGTCGGGTCGGCCGGGAACGCCGACGTCTCGGGAGCCAGTCCCGATGCTGGTGCCGCTGCAGCGTCCGAGGCCCGGTCGACAGCGGCACCCGCGAAGACGCGCGGCGCCGGCTTGTGTCGGCCCGGCACGTGCTCTTCGAGGACCACGTGGAAGTTCGTGCCACCGAACCCGAACACGCTCACCCCGGCGCGCCGAACGCCCGACGGCGGTGTCGCCCACTCGCGCAGTTCGGTGTTGACGGCGAACGGAGACGTATCCCAGTCGACATTGGGGTTCGGATCGACGAAGTGCAGGCTGGGCGCCAGCACCTTGTCGTGCAGGCTGCGCACCATCTTGAACATGCCAGCGGCCCCCGCCGCAGCCTTGAGGTGGCCGATGTTCGACTTGACCGACCCGAGCGCGACGGTCCGCGGGCGTGCACCAGCAGCGCCGAACACGTCGGTGAGGCTCTGGAGTTCGGTGGCGTCGCCGACTCGCGTCGAGGTGCCGTGGGCCTCGATCGCGCTGACCGAGCCGGGGTCTTCACCCGCGATTTCCCAGGCGCGATGCACCGCCAAGCGCTGGCCGATCGGATTCGGGGCGGTGATGCCCTTCCCCTTGCCGTCGCTCGAGCCGCCGATACCGAGGATCACGGAGTAGATCCGGTCGCCGTCACGCTCGGCGTCCTCGAGCCGTTTGAGGACGAACAGTGCAGCACCCTCCCCCATCACGAAGCCATCGGCGCCCGCGTCGAACGGCCTCGTGCCCGTCGCCGACAGCGCGCCGATCTTGCAGAACTTCACGAACGCGGCAACTCCCATGTTGTGGTCGATGCCTCCCGTGATCGCGGCGTCGAACCGATGGTCGACGAGGCCCTCGACGGCAACGCTCATCGCCGCGAGACCCGATGCGCAGGCGGCATCGGTGGTGAAGTTGGGCCCTCGGAAGTTGAAGAGGTTGGCGATGCGCCCGGCCATGACGTTGGCCAGCTCGCCCGGCATGGTGTCCTCGTTGATCTCGCCGAAGTGCGCAAGGAAGTGAACGCGTGTCTCGTCGAGGATGTGCTCGCGTTGCTCGAGGCTGAGCGCGGCGAACGACTCGGCGCTCTCGAGGTCGCGCAACAGCTCGGGCAGCTCGATGCGCAAGTTCGTCTGGTAGTGCTTCTCGCCGCCGATTGCGTTGCCGATGATCACCGCGACGTTGTCGGGATCGACGTTCCAGTCGGGCCAACCGGCGTCGACGAGTGCCGACCGGGCGGCGCTGATCGCCCAGCGCTGGCCGTCGTCCATCTGGTCGGCGACCTTCGGAGGAATGGGAAGCTTCCAGCCAACGGGATTCCAGGGGTAGTCGCGAACCCAACCACCGATCGTGGAGTACGTCTTGTCGGGTTCGGAGTGATCGGCCGAGAAGTAGAGCGCCGGATCCCAGCGCTCGGTCGGCACATCGGTGATCGAGTAGCGGCCGGTGGTGATGTTCGACCAGAACGCATCGGCGTCGACGGCGTCCGGCATGATCGCGCCGAGCCCGACGATTGCAATGGGAGAACTCGGGACGACAAAGGACTCAGGCATGGAATTCAGTTCCCCTTCTGGGATCGCGGTCTTCGTGGTTCAGCCCGCACGGTGGTAGAGGACGTCGGCGACGACGTCCATGTCGGCGAGCAGGCCGGACTGGGCCTGACGTAGGGCATCGTGCGGAATCGCCGCCAGCAGCGTCGCGACCTCGGGAGTGCCCTCGTCGACCGAACCCGTGATCCACCGAACGCCCTCGGCGACCTTCTGCGCAGCATCGCGAGCGAAGATGCGACCCATCGCGGCGAGCGCGTCGCCGTCGAAACGGTCGGGACTCTTCTCGTGGCGCTGGCCGTCGAGCGTCTGGGCCGCACGGCGCGCGAGCGACTCGGCGCACTCGACCCACGTGATCATTTCACCGAGCCGGAACAAGATGTGCTGGTTGCGAGTCAGGCGGGCAACTCGGCATGCCTCCATCAACAGCGCGAGCGTCTGCGCGGCAAGCGCTGCGTGGTCGGCACCGACGGTCGGTCGCCGACCGTGGAGCGCGAGCAGCGCGCTCGCCCGGTCGCGGTAGTAGGCGCCCGCCGTCTTGAGGTGGTGCTGCCAGCGGTCGCGAGCGATCGTCATCTCCATGATCTCCGAGGTGCCCTCGTAGATGGTGGTGATGCGCACGTCGCGTTTGATCTTCTCGACGACGTACTCCCGGGTGTAGCCGTAGCCGCCGTGAGCCTGGATGGCTGCGTCGGCTGCGGCGTTGCCGGCCTCGGTCGCCATCAGCTTCGCAATGGCGCCTTCGGTGTTCATCGCCCCGTTCTCGCCGAGACCACGGTCGATCTTGTCGGCGCTCTCCTCGATGTAGCTGCGAGCCGCCTCGAGCCGTACCGCGTGCGGAACGATCAGCTTGTGGGTGAAGCCCTGCTTGTCAGCCAGCGGCGCACCACCTTGCTGACGTTCCAGTGAGTAGTCGATCGCCCGATCGAGCGCCTCCCAGCCACCGCCCAGACCGAACGCCGCCACCATGATCCGGGTGTAGCCGAACACCTGCTGCGCCTGTTGGAGGCCTTTGCCTTCCACACCTCCGATGAGATGATCGGCGGGCACCTCGACGTCGTCGAGAAACAGCGCGGCGGTGTTCGACAATCTGATGCCGTGTTTGTCCTCCGGCTTGGCGGCCGAGAACCCGGGCGTGTCGTTCGGGACCACGAACCACGACGGTCCGTCGGGAGCGAGTGCGAGCACGGTGATCATGTCGGCGATCGACCCGTTGGAAATCCACTGCTTGCGACCGTTGATGCGGTAGCCGGTGGTGACACCGTCCGCCTCGATTCGCTCTGCGGTCGTCTTCATCGCCCCGAGGTCGCTGCCGGCGTCCGGCTCGGTGGCCCCGTAGGCGAACACGACACCATCGGCGGCAATCGCTCCGAGCCAACGCTGGCGTTGCTCCTCGGTCGCGCCGACGAGGATGGGGTCGCTGCCGAGGAAGGTGGCGAAGACGGCGGTGGCGAGGCCGATGTCGTGGCGCGCCATCACCTCACAGATGCGGTACGAGTCGAATGCTCCCCCATCCATGCCGCCGTAGACCTCGGGGATGAAGACCAACTGCACACCGAGTTGCTCAGGATCGCTCATCGCGCGGACGATGTCCTCCGGACACTGATCGTCACGGTCGAGGTCGAGCTGTCGCTGCGGCGTGAGGTGATGATCCACGAAGTCGCCGAGCGCCACGAGCATCATCTGCAAGGTGTCGGTGTCGAGACCCGCTCCCCCCACATGGCCGACCGTCTCGGTCATTGCACCGTTCCAAGCAGATCCAGGCTGTCTCTCACGTCAATCGACGGTACGGAACGGTGACCGACGGCGCCACGGCCATTGGTCCCGCAATCATTGAGCGTTCAATCAGTGTGGGGCAGGATGGTCCGATGCCCCCGGAGCTGACAGCGGAACTCACCGAACGCAGGGCGGCGGTCGCAGAGCTGGGCGATGCGCTGCGTGTTCTCACGTCGAGCGCGATCGGCAGCGAGGTCGCCGTTGACGTGTTGCGAGCGGTGGCTGAGGACGTGCGGGCGCTGGCGACGACGCTCGCCGAGCGGCAGCGACGTCTCGACGAGCCATCGTCGGTCGACGACCTGCAGCGCGGTCACCGCGCGTACAACCCGGTCGTCGGGTTCGGCAATCCGGTGGCGCCACCGATGCGCGTCGAGATCGTGGACGGCGCGGCGATCGGCTGGTGCACCCTCGATTGGCGCTACGAAGGCCCGGTCACCTACGCCCATGGTGGCGTCAGTGCGCTGCTGCTCGACCAACTGATGGGGCACGCCGCGGCAGCAGCAGGCCACCCGGGTGTGACCGGCAGGCTGGAGGTGCGCTACCGCGCCACCGTCCCGCTCGGCGAGCCGTTGCGGCTCCACGCCGAGCTGATCGACGTGCTCGGTGTCCGAGCCGCGGTTCGAGGCTCGATCAGCCTGGCGGCGGCCCCCGATGATGCACTCGTCGAGGCCGAGGGACGGTTCCTGGCCTTGCGTCCCGAACAGGCAACGCGGCTGTTCGGTCGATGATCTCACGACGTCGGCGGACCATCGTCGTCACCATCGATCGCCTCGGCTTCGTCGTCCCACACGATCACGTCATCGACCTCGATCTCGGCCTCCGTCGCGCCGTTCTTGCCGGCCCCGTTGCCCTTGAGCCCGGTGTCTCGCCTGGCAGCGCGCACACATTGCGAGATGCTGTGCCAGAAACGGTCTGGACCGACCAGATCACCGAAGCCAGACCGTTGCAACACAGCCTCCACGCCGTGGAGCACTCGGGCGAGATAGAGGTGGACCTCACGTTTGTCCAGCTCTGCGGCCAGATGGGTGAGCACGTCCGCGCTGGTGGTGTCGAGTTGGGACGTCGCCTCGAGATCGAGGACGAGCGCTCGCGTCCCCGGCCACTCGTCGACCTCGGCGAGCAACCGATCTTCGAACGCCGACGCATTTGCCCAGAAGAGCGGCGCATCGAGCCGAACCACGACGACTCCGGCGACCGGGCGCCGGTCAGGGTGGTCACGCAACCTGCCCCACGCTGCCTTCTCAGCGGAGATCTTGCCGAGGACTTCCATCCGTGGTGAAGCCGACCGGTAGACGATCGACAGCAGGGAAACCGCGATCGAAATGCCGAGACCCGGCAGCGGCCCGAACAGCACGACCCCACCCACGCCGACGGCAGCCGCGAGGAAATCTGCCCGACGGACTCGGTTGTATCGACGCAGCGCCGCCACGTCGATCAGACCCCACACGGCTGCCACGACGATCGCACTCAGAACGGCTCGCGGGAGGTCGACGAACACCCAGGTGAACGCGACGAGCACGATCATCGTGAACACGCCCGCCGTCAACCCGGTGATCTGACTCCCGCTCCCGGCCTGGTCGGCGGTGGCCGTCTTGGACAAGCTCCCGGCCACGGCGAGTCCACCGGAAAGTCCGGCGGCAACGTTGGCAGCACCCATACCGACGAGTTCCCGGTCCGTCTCGACCCGGTAACCACCACGAGTCGCAAACAGGCGAGTCGCGGCGAGGCCTTCGGCGAGCGCAACGAGGCCGAGCGACATGCCGCCGACGACGACCGCCGCGACGTCGTTGCGCGGGATCAGCGGCAAACCGAGCGGAGGGATCCCCGATGGAACCTCACCGATCATCGCCACACCCTTGGCCTCCAGGTCGAACGCACGAGATGCCACGACGCCGAGCACGAGGGTCACAAGACCCCAGGGCACGCGAGGAACGAATCGGCGACCGGTGAACAGCACGACGAGTGCAAGCCCACCCACCGCAGCGGTCTGCGCATGGGTTTCGTCGAGACTCTGGAGCGTGCGCACGAACACTCCGATCAGATCCCCGGCCGGCTTGGGGAAGCCGAGCAGCGTCGGCACCTCGCCGAT
Organism: Ilumatobacteraceae bacterium; assembly: GCA_963828415.1. Lineage (GTDB taxonomy): Bacteria > Actinomycetota > Acidimicrobiia > Acidimicrobiales > Ilumatobacteraceae > Sva-07. The sequence goes on along the minus strand of CAWHEI010000001.1, from coordinate 48,974 downwards.
GATGATCGTCAGGGTGAGACCGAGGACGAAGCCGGTCACGATCGGCTTGGACAGGAACTCCGCGAGCCACGAGATCCGCAGCACGCCGGCGACAACCAGCACGATTCCTGCTGCGATGGCAAGGGCCGAGGTGATCGCAACGGCGTCCTGGGGGTTGTCACGCGAGATGTCCGCGACGAGCGATCCAGACACGATTGCGACGGTCGAGGCCGGCCCGACCACCAGTTGGGGCGACGACCCCAGCACGGCGTACGCGAGGAGGGCCAACGGAACCGCGTACAGCCCGACCTGTACCGGAACGCCGGCGATGGTTGCGTAGCCGAGCGATTGGGGCACCAACAACGCGGCGACGATCGCGCCGGCGAGCAGGTCGTTTCGCAGCCGGTCGCGCCGGTACTTCGGGAGCCAGGACGCCATCGGGGCAATGGTCGCCACCCGCTCCCACCGCTTCGACGTGGTCGTGTCCGATTCCCCCACCTGCGCTGCGCACCTCCCCGGGCGAACTCTACGCATGTGGCGTTCATCACGAACGCCTGCTGGAGGGCCTCAGGTACGTCTCAGTCCACCCCGAGACGGATGACGGGAACGCCCCACGCCGCCGCGAGCGACTCGAGCTCGGCGGCGTGGTCGCCGTAGACGATCCCAACGTGGTGTTCGAGCCCACGACCGAAAACCGTGGCCAGAACTGCGGTCACCGGCTGATCCCATCGCAACACGGCACAGGTTCCCTGGAACGGTCGCGGTCGTTGGAGGATCTCTCCCCCGCCGATCACCATCGACAGCTCGCCTCCGGCCTGGCTCACCCGGGCGACCGTCACCCGGCCCGGTCGGAGCGCGAACTGGTTGGCAAGCGCACGATGTCGGTTGGGGTGGGTGATCGCCACTGGGCGCACGTGCGGATCGGCAAGGGTCACCGACGCGACGCCGCAGTGCCAGACCACCGACGTGTCGTCGCGTTCGTCGCTGTCCACGAGGTCGGCAACGAACGGGTCGGACCCGGCGATCTCGCGGAGGACCAGCGCCGTGGCCGCTCCGTAGAGGTCGGCCTCGCACACCCCCGGTACGCCATCCTCGGTGAGCATCGCCATCGGCGTGCACACCGCCCCGCCGTACTCGGTCATGCACTCGGGCCAACACCGCGTCGCCAGCGCCGACCAGCCGTGACGATCGGCGAGCGTGCGAAGGCCGGAATGCAGCGCGATGCTCTCGTCGAGCCCCGCGTTGGCGGTCTCGTCGTCGACATCCATCGACGCACGGACCCGCTCGATCGTGGCGGCGCGGACCGCAGCGGGTGCAGCGTCGGCCTCGTCGAACAACACGGTGAGCGGAACCCGGTCGACCTCGATGCCGGTCACGTCACGCATCTCATCGACGTCGCCCACGCATGGTTCGAACCCGTTCGGTGGGTCGCCGACCACGCCGATGCGGTGGCTGACCAGCCGATCGGCGATCGACCGACCGGCCTGCAAATCTGCGGTCCGGCTGGGCGCTACTCCGTGGCCGGGCGCGGCGGGAGCAGCCTCGGTCACACGGTCGATCGCCCGGTTCACCATGTCGGCGGCCGCGTCGGCCGACGGGTCGACGTGAACGAACTCGACGCGATGGGTCCGACGCCGGAGCAGATAGGCCGCCAGGTTGGCACCGCAGAGGGAGTTCAGCCGGAGACGCTCACCGGTGCGGGCCTCCGGGAACGACCACACCACGAGCGGCGAGCCGAGCCGCTCGGCGACGCGGCCGACCAGCGACGAATCGCTGAACGTTGCTTGCAACACCACCACCACATCCGGGTCGCTCTCGAAGCCCGCCAGTGCGACGTCGAGCCGCGCATCGAGTTCGTCGACGTCGGTCAGGATCGGCTGCTCACCGGAGGTTCCAGCGCCGAGCCCGTCGAGCACTGCCGTCGCCGCGGCCACCTGTTGTGCGCCGAGTTCGAGATCGAACGTCGGCCGTCCGATCGGGACGACGACAATCCGTCGCTGTTCGCTCGCATTGATCACGGGGTTGGACACGGTGCTACCACCTCACTGGCGATCGACTTCCGGCCGAGCAGATCGTCGACCTCCAGACGGCTCGGAACTCCAGCGCGTGCCCCGGGTCGCGTGCACTTGAGCGCCGCCGCCGCCGATGCAAACGCGAATGCGCGGGCCTCGTCGACGCCTTCGGCGAGTGCCAGCGTGGCGGCGCCGTGGTACACGTCGCCTGCCCCTGTGGTGTCGACCGCCTCGATGTCGAAGGCACTGAGTGATCGAACGTCGTCACCGTCGATCCACATCACGCCGCGCGCTCCGAGGGTCACCGACACGTGGGCGCCGGTGTCTCGGCTGATCCGGCGGAGCCCATCGGTGGCCGACGACGTTCCGGTCAGGTCTCGCAGGGCGTCTTCGCTGAAGACCAAGTGCGATGCGAGCTCGAGGCAGGTCGCGATCACCGCGGCGTCAGCGGTCGATCGATCGACATCGACGACGCCCGGTATTCCACGATGCCGGGCGAGCGAGAGCGCTGCGCACGTGCCGGCAGGCCAGCGCCCGTCGACGAGTACGGCATCGCAGGCGACCAGGTCGAGATCAGGGCAGGGCTGAGCGAGGAGTTGCGAAGGGCTGTGATTGACGATCGTGCGAGCGCCGTCCGGCGACACGATCACCGCCGAGAACGGTGTCGCCACACCGACCACCCGCTGGACGAGCTGCGTGTCGACGTGTTCGGCATGGAGTCCGTCGAGCACAGCGCGGCCGGTCTCGTCGTCGCCGACGACGCCGACAAGTGCCGCAGTGCCACCGAGGCGCGCCACCGTGACCGCGGCGTTCGCCGCCAACCCGCCGCCGACGACGTCGTGGCGTCGTGCGACATGCTTTCGGCCGACGACGATCTCGTCGGTCACCGTCAGGACGTGATCGAGCGTGGCCTGGCCGACACAGAGCACCGACGCAGCGCCTGTGACGGCGCGACCCGGTGAACCCATGGCTCCAGTGTCGACGTCGACCCCGATCGGGTGCCAGAGGCGAACGGCCCTGCAGCCCGGAGGATGCACCACCGTCTCAGCAATGTCTGAAGCGATCCCACGGCGGCCGACCCGTCGTCGGGTACGCCCAACGCATGAGGGACCTTGGACGCCTTGAAGTAGTGGCGGATGCTTGCGTACTCGGTTCTGCGTGTGGCGGTCGGTACGAGCTGAAGCAGTCCGCCGCCGGTGGTCAATCGGCACCCGCAGTAGACACTGACGCACGTTGCCACACGCGAGTGTGCTCTTCACTGGCCCTGTCGCCTACCGCCGGCTGCGTCGCGCTCCGTCCGAGGCATCTTTCGCAGCGGGGTGTTCGCGCGACACGGAGGGGTCCGTAGGCTCGAATTCGTGGTTGGGGGTCCAGGTGCTGGTGAGCTCGTGCGAGTTCCGGACCCCGGCGCCGCTGTCCAAGAGCTACTCGAGTTCGCAGCGACCTATGACGGCTATGAACACTTCGCGGCGGAGCCCGAGCAATTGCAGCGCCTGGTCGGTGGCGTGTACGACGAGATCGTCACGTCGTTGGCAGTTCCAGACTGGGTTCGTATCGATCTCGCACGCGCCGTGCTGTTCTATGCGTATCGAGCCGACTACTTCGCCGGCGGATACGGCCCGTACGAACCCATGGCCGTCGTGGTCGAACACATCCGGCGCCTCAGCGGTGGGTGGGTCATGCGTCGGGCTCGCCCCGACGGCGCCCCGATGACAGGGCGCCAGACGGTGCAGGCTTCAGCGACCATCGGTGAGTTCCACGACTCCTGGGAGTATTCCGACGATCACGTCTACCGCTGGTGGTACGAGCGTCGCTGGGCGCCCGGACCGGCTCTGTGCTTCGTCGGCTTGAACCCCGCAACCGGCGACACCGATGGCAAACCTCGACCGACGCTGAACAAGGTCGTGGGGTGGGCCCGACGGGAGGGCTGCGCCGCGGTCGTCGTCGTGAACCTCTTCGCCTACCGCTCCACCGATCCAGCCAACTTGTTCTCGGTACCGGTCGACATCATCGGCGACCGCAACAACTCAGTGATCGAGCAAGAGTCGACGGCGGCACAGATCACGCTGACCGCATGGGGCGCCCATCCTCTCGCGCAGGCACGAGCCAAGGACGTGATTCCGCTGCTCAAGCAGCCCTGGTGCGTGGGCCTGACCAAACGAGGTGCGCCTGCCCATCCTCTCTACGTACCGTCGTCGCGCCCGCTTCAGCGCTTCGCCTGAAGGCCACTTCACGCAACTCCGCCAAGCACCGCAGCCTTGATCGTCCTGAGCCGGCGTGACACCTATCGCCGGCTGAGTGCACTCGTCTCGTCGACGAGCCTGGACGGGATTGACAGGCATGGTTCTGCTGGAACTCCACAACTACACGGAGGTCCGTCATGGCAACACTCGACACGACAACGCTGGTCTTGCAGCAGCCATCCGGCGAGCGGTTCGACGAGGAGCAGATGGCTGCAGCGTCATTCCTCGCGCGGTACAGCGGTCGGACGCTTGACGCCTATCGCGACGATCTGCGCGGGTTCTTCCAGTGGGCCCATGATCGTCACGTCGTGGTGATGCGTGCGACGCGTCCGCACATCGAACGACCTGACGATGCTCATCGGAGCTGCGACCGATGGTCGACTCCTCGAGATCGGTGTCACCGACGCCGAGGGGATCGAATTCATCGTGCACGCCATGCCCGCCCGCGACAAGTTCCTGAGGTGATCTCCATGCCCCGCTCAATCCAAGAAATCCTCGACCAGGCAGAAGAACTGGCACAGCGGTTCGAGAACTACGGACCCAACAAAAACGATGAACGGCCGGTCGAGGAGTACATGCTCGAACGCGCCGCCCTCGCCCGGGCGCGCAGCGAGCGACAGGTCGCAGACGCCGTCATCGCCGCACGAGCATCGGGTGCCTCGTGGCAGAAAATCGGAAGCCTGCTCGGCACGTCTGCCCAAGCAGCCCAACAGCGATACGGCGCCCTCATCGACGCGAGCTGACCGCGATCTGCCCCCGACCGCCGGGACGGCGACACGCCCCGAGACGCGGCCGTGGTGGCTACGGTGCTCGGTGTGGAGATCGCCATCCTCCGAGTCAACGTGTCGGGTCCGCAGCCGCTCGGACCACCAGCGGCGGGAATCATGTCGTCGATCGCCAAAGCACCCGTCACCGTCGAGCGCCTCGCGCTCACCGAGTTGAATCTCGACGGCGACGACCAGTCGGACCGCACCGTTCACGGCGGTATCGACAAGGCCGTCTACGCCTACCCATCCGAGCACCTCTCCGGGTGGGCAATCGACCTCGACCAGCCCGACCTGCCCGACGCGCCAACGGCACCGTTCGGGGAGAACCTCTCCACACGTGGCGCCACGGAGAACGAAGTGTGCATCGGCGACGTGTGGCAGTGGGGCACAGCAGTACTGCAAGTAGCGCAACCACGCTGGCCATGCCAGAAGCTGACCCTGCACCGAGGCACGGCCGCAGTTGGCGGACTCATGCGTTCAACAGGGCGGACCGGTTGGTATCTGCGGGTGCTCGAAGCGGGCGTGGTCGATGTCGTGGGACCGATAGCGGTCACCGAACAACATCCGGCCGCACTGTCAGTCAGAGCCGCCAACGACGCGATGCTCGACCGCTCGCTCACCGATCGGTCGAACGTCGAGAGGCTCGTCGCGCTCGACGATGTCCTCGCGGACGAATGGCGCTTGCCTCTCCTCGATCGACTCAACCAGTACGGCACGCCGCGCTGACGCGCTGCGCCGTTGGCACTCGGTGCGATCGCGCGACGCTCGATCTGTCCCCGATCGCCGGATCAGCTTCAGCCGTAATGTGCGCAAGCGTTCGGATCCGGCAATCAGGCTCCGGAAGTTCGGTTCTTCAGCGTGTCGTTCCCGGTCGCCGAGTCATGGGGCGATCTCCAGTCGGTGGATCAGGCCACGTTCCAGTCGGAAGCGGTACCGGAGGTCGGCTTCGCCGCCGGGGAAGTTGCCCGACAGATGGTTCGACACGATGTAGCTGCCGTCGCTGTCATCCTCGACGCCGGTCAGGGTCCGGGTGTACGTGTATTCGCTGGCGGCGTTGTCGAGCCACCACCGGATCTCGTCAGTGCCGGTGTGAGTGCGGCCGTCGTCAACGACAGTGGCGTCGGCGCTGAACTCGCCAAGGCGGTGTCGGTGTCGCGGTGGTCGTGAGCGCGTTGATAGGTCTCGATCATCTTCGGCAGGTCGGTATTCATGGCTGTGTCTCCTTCTCGGGCGTAGTCGGCCATCGATTCATGGCTCGAGGCGCCGGCCTCCACGCGCCCGAGCAGATTGCACGGAATGGACGCACTGCGCAAGCGCGCAATGCGGACAACACACCTGATCTGGATGTGTCTCCTATCGCCTACACGTGGACGTCGTCGTAGGTGTCCCCGACCGCCGGATGCCGGACGACCGAACTGACGCTGCGCTGGCGTCCGCCGCGGTGCACAATCGCAGTATGGAGCGACGATTCGTTCAGGTCGATGTGTTCGGTGAGTCCCCGTACCTCGGCAACCCGGTGGCCGTGGTACTCGACGCACACGGGATCGACGACGCAGCGATGGCGTCGATCGCACGGTGGACGAATCTGTCTGAGACGACCTTCGTCTTGTCGCCGACGACAGGTGCGGCCGACTATCGAGTGCGGATCTGGACACCGTTCGGAGAGCTCCCGTTCGCCGGACATCCGACGCTCGGCACCTGTCGGGCGTGGCGCTCCAACGGTGGAGTTCCCAAGCAGCCGGGCGTCACCATCCAGGAGTGCCACGCCGGCCTCATCACGGTGCGCGACGACTCCGACCATCTCGCCTTTGCGGCACCGCCGCTGGTGCGCAGCGGACCGGTCGAGCCAGATCTCGTCGCTGATGTCGTCGATGCGATGCAGATCGATGCGTCCGATGTCGAGGACTCGCAGTGGGTCGACAACGGTCCCGGCTGGATGGCGCTGCTGTTGCGATCCGCCGATGCAGTGCGAGCTGCGCACCCGCACCGACTGCCCGTGAAGGCCGGTCTCGTAGGCCTCGTTGGTGCCGAACCACCTGGAACCTCGACCGATGTCGAAGTGCGAGCGTTCTTTCCGAAAGTTGGCCTGCCCACCGAAGACCCAGTTACCGGCAGCCTCAACGCCTCCATCGGCCAGTGGCTCATCGGGTCGGGTCGCCTTCGTTCGCCCTACGTCGCCCGTCAGGGTTCCGCCCTCGGCCGCGACGGACGAGTGCACGTCAGTCAGGACAGCGGCGGGCAGGTATGGGTCGCTGGCAAAACCCGCATCCTGATCGACGGCACGATCGACGCGTAGCTCCCACGGACGCTGCGACGCACTGCCCCCGAACACCGGTGGATCCGCAGGTCGTTGACGAGGCTGGTCGGGTCGGAGGACACTTGCTCGGCCGACGCTTGCACCGGAAAGGACGCCATGCCCACTGACTCCCACATCGAGGTGGTCCTCGACTACTTCGACGGATGCAACACCGGCAACACGGACCAGCTCCTCCGCACCTTGGATGATGACGTCGTCCACTACTTCCTGCCCGCGGTGCATCCACCCATTCGCAGCGCAACCCACCTCGCCAACTACTGGCGGAAGTTCAAGCGGTTCTACGACCCGACCTGGAGGATCGATCACCTCATCGCAAGCGGCGACGAAGTGGTCAGTGAGTGGAGTTGCGCGTACACGTTGCCGAGTACCGGAACTCGAATGATGTTCCGCGGCTCGGAGTGGTACGTCATGAAGGACCAACGAGTCGCCGAGGTTCGCGCCGATTACCACTACGACGAGTCGAACGACTGTGAGCTCAACGGGTTCCCCTACAGCGATCGCTCATACCTCCAGAAGTGAGTGTGGGTCGGCTGGTCCCGGTCAACCCCACGCGTGCCGATCGAGAACTGTCACCGAACGCCGGTTTGGCCGTGGCGATGCAGTCGACATCGTGGGGGCACGGCGTCACCGCCTGCTTGTTTAGAGTGCGGGGCCTATGGAGGATGCTTCTGCCTCTGCGATTTCGGCTTCAACGCTGTCGTTGCTCGCCGCCAGAGTGTCCACGCCTCCGTATGATCGCTCGGAACTGCGTCGCAGCGTGGTCCACATCGGAGTGGGTGGTTTTCATCGCTCTCACCTCGCCACCTATGTCGACGACATCGCACGCCAGGGCGATCAGGGGTGGGGCATCGTGGGCGTTGGAGTACTGCCGTCCGACGAGAGAATGGCGGCGGTCTTCGAACGTCAGGATTGCCTGTACACCCTCATTTCGCGAGGTGCCGACGAGAGTGAGGTGACCATCGTTGGAAGCATCGTCGAGTATCTGCATGTCATAGATGACTACACACCGCTGATCGACCGACTCGCCCATTCCGACACGCAGATCGTCTCGATGACCATCACCGAGGCGGGTTATCCCGTCGACGATGAGTCCGGCGAGTTCGTTCCCGAACGGTCTGCGCCCGCGGGCGTGTTCGCCCTCCTTGCGCAAGGAATGGAACGCCGCCGTGAGTCCGGTAGCGGTCGGCTCACGGTCATGAGTTGCGACAACATCGTTGCGAACGGCCGGATGGCTCGAACCGCCACGCTCGGCGCTGCCGCAGCCATTTCACCGGGCCTGGCCGAATGGGTTGACGCCAACGTCCGATTTCCCAACAGCATGGTCGACAGAATCACGCCGTCGACGACTCCTTCGGACATCGAATGGCTCGAACGGGAGCACGGTGTCATCGATGGGTGGCCTGTCGTCGCCGAACCCTTCCGTCAGTGGGTGATCGAAGACGACTTCGGCGGCGATCGCCTGCCACTGGAGTCGATCGATGTGATCGTCACCGATGACATCGAACCGTACGAGTTGACGAAGTTGCGTCTCCTCAACGCTGGTCACTCCTGCTTGGCGTATCTGGCTGCGCTCGACGGGTACGTGCGAGTCGACGAAGCGATGGCCGATCCCGTGCTGCGAGCGTTCGTCACTGCGTTGTTGCACGAGGAGGTCGAGCCGACCCTCCCAAGGGCAGCGGGGATCGACGTCGACGACTACATCGACACCCTCATCGAGCGCTTCTCCAACCCTGCTGTCGGCGACCAGATCGCCCGTCTGTGCCAAGACGGCACCGCAAAGTTCCCGAAGTTCCTCCTGCCGACGATTCGGGCCCGGTTGGAAAGTGGAGGCACCGTCGCCAGGGCCGCTCTGGCCCTGGCTGGTTGGTGCGAATACCTGGCAACGTCCGAGAACCCCTCGTCTGATCCTCGTTTGGGTCAGGCCGTCGGGTTTGCTCAACGTTCCCTCGTCGACCCAGGATCGTTCCTCGATTTTGCCGACGTCTTCGGCACCGGCCTCGCCGATTCGGATCACTTGCGTGCTGCGTTTGCAATGGCAGTGCGTGCGCTTCGGGCCGACGGCGTGCAGTCGACGGTGCGCCAATCGACGTGACTGCGTACAGATCAACCGAGCGATCGTGCGTCTGACAGACTCGATCCCATGACGATTCGACGACCGGCGGTCGTGTTTCCCGAGGGCTTTCGGTGGGGAGCTGCGACTGCCAGCTACCAGATCGAGGGTGGCGTCGACGAGGGTGGTCGTGGCCCGAGTGTGTGGGATGTCTTTTCGCATTCGAGCGGCAAGGTCGCCAACGGCCACACCGGCGACGTGGCGTGCGATCACTTCCATCGGGTGGCCGACGACGTCGCGATGATGGCTGAACTCGGTTTGCAGTCGTACCGCTTCTCCATCGCCTGGCCGAGGGTGCTCCCCGACGGACGCGGAGCTGCCAATGCCGATGGGATCGCGTTCTACGATCGGCTCATCGATCTCTTGTTGGAGCACGACATCACGCCGTGTCCGACCTTGTTCCACTGGGATCTGCCACAGGCCCTGGAAGACCTCGGCGGGTTCCGCAACCGGGACACGGCTCGATGGTTCGCCGACTACGCAGCGCTCATGATCGAACAGTTCGGCGACAGGGTGTCGATGTGGTCGACGTTCAACGAACCGTGGGTTTACGCCTACCTCGGTCACGCCGCCGGCGTGCACGCTCCCGGCCTCACCGACCCCCACTCCGCGGTCACCGTGGCCCACCACGAACTGCTCGCACACGGACTGGCCGTGCAAGCTATGCGCGCCGTTCGAGACGACGTGCAGGCGGGAATCGTGATCAACTCCTGCAACATCCGGTCCGACGGCGAACCTCCTGCGCCACCGGAGCAGCTGGAGTTGATCGATCTGATCCACAACCGTTGGTGGTTCGATGCGTTGCTTCGCGGCGAGTATCCACCGGATCTGTTGGAGAGCTTCGGCGACCTCGCCGACGCCGTGCTGCCCGGAGATCTGGCCACCATCGCACAACCAATCGACTGGATCGGCATCAACTATTACTTCGACATCCTCGTGCAGGGGTCGGGTGGGCAGACGGGCGAACTTCCTGAGTACCCGACAACCGTTGGCGTGGTCATGGCGCCGGTGCAGGCCGTTCACACCGACATGGGGTGGCCAATCACCCCGAGCGGACTGACCGAACGATTGATTCGACTCTCGGCCGACTACCCGAACCTGCCGCCGCTGTACATCACAGAGAACGGCTGCGCCTACGACGATGAGGTCGTCGACGGAAAGTGCCACGACCCTCGGAGAATCGACTACCTCGACCAGCACCTCCGAGCGCTGTCCGCAGCGATCGAGCAGGGCGTCGATGTTCGTGGCTACTTCCAGTGGTCGCTCATGGACAACTTCGAATGGGCATTGGGGTACGACAAGCGATTCGGACTCGTACATGTCGATTTCGACACCTTGCAGCGAACGCCACGCGACAGCGCTCACTGGTATCGCAGCGTCATCGACCGCAACGGACTCGCGTCAGTCCCCACAGCATGATGATGGCGACCTTTCCGCGCAGTCTGTCCCCGGCCGTCACCGTTCGCCACCGTCGACACGCATGAGGGTGCCGGTGGTGAACGAACTGGTGCGGCTGGCGAGGTAGAGCGCGGCGCCCACGATCTCGTCGGGTTCGCCGGCGCGCTGCAGCGCGTACGCGGAACGGGCGTGCTTCTCGAAGGCGTGCATGTCCCAGTGGTCGGCGATGTCGGTGAGGAACGGCCCGGCGAGGATGCAGTTGACTCGAACGGTCGGTCCGAGCGAGAAGGCGAACGATCGAGTCAGCGCGTTCAGGCCGGCCTTGGCCGCACCGTACGGTTCCGCCGCCGGCATCGGGCGCTCCGACGCGACGCTGCTGATGTTGATGATCGAGCCTCCCCCATCGGCGACCATGCGTTCGCCGACGAGCGCCATCAGGCGGAATGGGCCCTTGAGGTTGACGCCCACGACCTTGTCGAACAGCTCGGAGGAGACGTCGGAGACCTTGTCGTACAGGGGTGACATACCGGCGTTGTTGATCAGGATGTCGATCTTGCCGAAGCGTTCGTAGGCCGCGTCGACGAGTTGGTCGATCTGGTCCCAGTCGGCCACATGACATCCATACGGCAGGGCCTGTCGCCCCATCGCCTCGATCTCGGCGGCCACCGCGACGCATGCGTCGACCTTGCGGCTGGTGACGACCACGTCGGCTCCACGAGCGGCGAGGGCCAACGCCATCTGTCGGCCGAGGCCCCGGCTGCCGCCGGTGATCAAAGCGACCTGGCCGGTGAAGTCCAGGAGTTCGTCGGTCATGCGGATGTCCTTGCAGTGGTAGTGGTGGAGTCCTTCGCCTCGCGCTGGCGATCACGTTCGGTGAGCAGGCGCTGCGTCTCCTCGGAGACGTCGGCCTGCAGCACGCCGGCAACGAGATCGATCAGGTCGCTCACGAAGAGTCGATGATCGGGCCGACGACGGCTTGCCGCCCGCCGGCCGAGCTCGGTGAAGCAGAGTGAGATGGCGGCGTACCGACGGTGCAGCGGGAGCGTGGTGTCGGCCATGTTGGCGCGGGCCACACGATCCCAGTGACCCAACGAGTTGTCAGCCGTCCCGAGCGCTGTGGTGAACCCGTCCATGTCGACGATCAGCTCCGCAACGATCCGCAGGTGGTCACGCCCGTCAGGCGTCTCGAGCATCGCCGCCGACGGTCGCACGAGGGCTCCCGCGATCGAGCGCATCGACGGCACCGGTTCCGTGGCGAGCATGTCGACCAGGGCAGCCCGCCGTTCGCCGACGTCGTGTTCGAACGGCTCGACGACCGCGACGAGCAGCGCCTGCCGGTCACCGAAGTGGTACTGCACCGCGTTGGTGTTGCGATGCCCGGCGGCACGAGCCACCTCGCGCAGCGAGACCGCATCGATTCCCTGCTCGGCGAAGAGCCGTCGAGCGGAGTTGACCAACGCGTCCCGACCGCTCGATCCGTTGACGTCCACGAGGCGACGGTAACACACGAGGCTGATGATTTGAAACAGCTGTGTTAGTGTCCGAAAACTTGCTCTGATCACTTTCGACCGAATGGAGACCGACGATGGCATGGGATTTCGAGACCGACCCCGAGTTTCAGGAACAGCTCGACTGGATGGACGACTTCGTCCGCAACGAGGTCCAACCCCTGGACATGGTCCTCGACGACCCCTACGACAAGTCCGACACCGTGGCCATGGAACTCGTCGCGCCGCTGCAGGACCAGGTGAAGGAGCGTGGGCTGTGGGCGTGCCACCTCGGGCCGGAACTCGGCGGCCCGGGCTACGGCCAGGTGAAGCTCGCGCTGATGAACCAGATCCTCGGTCGGTCACGGTTCGCGCCGACGGTGTTCGGCTGCCAGGCCCCCGACAGCGGCAACGCCGAGATCCTCGCCCATTACGGCAGCGACGCCCAGAAGGAGCGCTACCTCCAACCGTTGCTCGACGGCAAGATCAGCTCCTGCTACTCGATGACCGAGCCACACGCCGGCGCCGACCCGACCCTGTTCACCACCAGTGCGGTGAAGGACGGTGACGAGTGGGTCCTCAACGGCGAGAAGTGGTTCTCGTCCAACGCGAGATTCGCGAGCTTCTTCATCGTGATGGCCGTCACCAACCCCGACGTGAATGCGTACGAGGGGATGTCGATGTTCATCGTGCCGGCGGAGACGCCCGGTGTGAACATCATCCGCAACACCGGGATCGGCAGCGAGCCCGAAGGTGAGGGCAGCCATGCGTACATGCACTACGACAACGTCCGCCTGACCGACGACAACCTCCTCGGCGACCCGGGCTCCGCCTTCGCGATCGCCCAGGTTCGCCTCGGTGGCGGGCGCATCCACCACGCGATGCGCACCATCGCGCAGGTCGAGGCCGCCTTCGACATGATGTGCGAGCGAGCGCTGTCACGACAGACCCGCACGGGCCCGCTCGCCTCGCTCGGCGTTGTCCAGGAGCAGATCGCCGACACATGGATCGAGATCGAGCAGTTCAAGCTGCTCGTGTTGCGGACGGCATGGAGGATCGACAAGTACAACGACTACCGCAAGGTCCGCAAGGACATCTCCGCGGTGAAGGTGGCGATGCCGAAGGTGTACCACGACGTCGTGCTGCGGGCGATGCATCTCCATGGCGCCCTCGGTGTCTCCAACGAGATGCCGTTCACCGGCATGCTCATCGCGTCGGAAGTCATGGCGCTCGCCGACGGACCCACCGAGGTCCACAAGAGCACTGTCGCCCGCCAGGTCCTGCGCGAGCACAAGCCGGTCGACGGGCTCTGGCCGACCGCCCACCTCCCGGCGCGTCGAGCCGCAGCCCGAGCGAAGTACGCCGAGCACTTCGAACGCGAAGCCGCCGACCACTGAATGCTGGAGTTCAGCGAGGCAACCGCATGACGACGAACGGCACGAACGAATCGGTCGACGGGGTCGACCTCGACCGACTCCGACAGTGGATGGACGAACGGTCCCTCGGGTCCGGCGACCTCACCGACGTCTCGCTCCTGACCGGGGGCACGCAGAACATCCTGCTCGGATTCTGCCGGGCCGACCGCGCCTACGTCCTGCGGCGACCGCCGTTGCACAAGCGGGCCAACAGCGATGACACCATGCGACGCGAGTCCAAGGTGCTCGCCGCACTCGCGGGCACCGACGTGCCCCATCCGGGCTTCATCGCCGGCGAGCCCGATCCCGACGTGCTCGGCGCCAGCTTCTACCTGATGGAGCCGGTCGACGGATTCAACGCGTCGGTCGGCCTCCCCGAGCCGCACCGATCCGATCCGGCCATGCAACGGGAGATGGGGTTCGCGCTCGTCGACGGTGCTGCGGCCCTCGGCACCGTCGACCATGTGTCGGTCGGTCTCGGCGACTTCGGTCGGCCCGAGGGCTACCTGGAGCGTCAGGTCGGCCGCTGGCGGGGCCAACTCGAGAGCTACGACGAGATCACCGACGAGTGGCAGCCCGAGATCCCCGGGGTCGACGACGTGGGTGCGTGGCTCGATGCCAACCGCCCGACGAGCGCCGTGACGGGCATCATCCACGGCGACTACCACACCGCCAACGTGATGTACCGATACGACGGCCCGCAGTTGGCAGCGATCGTCGACTGGGAACTCACCACGATCGGCGACCCGCTGATCGACCTCGGACTGATCATCGCGTTCCGTACTCCGGACGACGAGGGGGGCGCAGGGCCGGGCGGCGCACTCGTCGAAGCATTCCCGACCGTCGACGAACTCGTCGCCCACTACGCACAACGAACCGGGCACGACGTGTCCGCGGCCAGCTGGTACGGCGTGCTCGCCTGCTACAGGACCGGCATCATCCTCGAAGGAACCCACGCACGTGCGATCGCCGGCAAGGCCCCGAAGGCGACCGGCGACCACCTCCACGCGATCACCCTGAGCCTGTTCCGCAAGGCCGCACGCCTCATCCGCGAGGCCTGAGCCGGTGATCGAGGATGTGGGCGCCGGGCCGGGTTCGAGCCAGGCGACGACCGTGGGATTGCTGCTGTCCGCTGGCGGCGGTGTGGCACAGCAGGTTTGGGCCCCGTCCGACTGGCAACCCTTGGACCCACCTCGACCGGACCAAAGCGGCCCGCGAACACGACCGTGCCGGGCGAACCACAACGGTTCGATCCCGAAGGACTCCTCGCAGTGCTCCGCCGGCAACGGATCAGCGCCACGGCGCTGGTCCGTCCGATCGCGGCCCCGTGACGGGCACCTCGGTGTTCGCAGCGTCTACCGGTCGTCGGTGAGGAACTGAGTGACGAGCGCAGCGAACGCTGCCGCGTGTTCGATCTGGGTCCAGTGTCCACATCGGCCGAACACGTGGAGCTGGCTGTCGTCGATCCAATCGAGCAACGTCAACGACGTCGCCAGCGGTATCACCTCGTCATCGCGTCCGTGGACGAGCAGGGTCGGGTGCTCGATCCCTCGGATGTCGGACTCCGGATGTGCCATCGCCTCGACCCATCGCTGGCGCGGTGCGGGAAACATCTCGGCAAACGCTTCGGAGATCCCAGGTCGGCAGCTGGCCTCGAAGCGCATCTGCACGAGTTCGTCACCGATCAGGGTCTGGTCGTACGCGAAGATCCGCATGATCGCCTGCATGTGTTCGAACGACGGCTCGTAGCCCCACACGGCGTCGAGGCCCGGCGTGAGTTCGAACGGGACACCGACGGTGCCCATCAGGACCATCCGGTCGACCCGTTCCGGATGTCCGATCGCCAGTGCGAGCGCCATCGAGCCGCCGAACGAGTTGCCGACCACATGAACCTGGTCGACGTCCATGGCGTCGAGGAAGCCGATGAGCTGGTCGAGCCAGCGCTCGCTGGTGTAGACCCCGTCGGCGGCACGATCGGTGTAGCCGAAGCCGAGCATGTCGGGGGCGAGGAGGCGGAAGCTCGGCGCGAGGTCACGAATCGTGAGACGCCAGTTGGCGAACGCACTCACTCCCGGTCCCGACCCGTGGATCAGGAGCACGGGCGGCCCCTCCCCCACATCGTGATAGTTGGTCGTCATGCCGTCGATCGTGATCGATCTTCCGATCTCCGGATTCTGTTCGGTCATGTCGTGGACACCTCTCGCCCGGTCCCGGGGAGCACTACTCCGGTTGCTGTTCCGCAAGCCGAGCGCGCTTGTCGGCGAGCACCTCGCCGCCGGCCATGAAGTCCGTGTCGGGGAACTCGGTGATCCACACCCGCACCGAGTCGCGAGCCGCACCGAGATGTTCGACCATCGCATCGGTCATCGCCGCCATCACCGCCCGCTTCTGGTCGGGAGTGCGACCCTCGGCCATCTGGATGTGCACCAGCGGCATCAGCGCGCCGCCGCGAGCGTCGAGGCGATCTGGATGATCTGGTCCTCCTGGCCGCCGACCAGGTGGCGCCGCCCGCACTCCATGAGAATGTCGGCGCCCGACACGTCGTAACGCTCCGCGGCACGGAACGCATGCTTGAGGAAGCTCGAGTACACGCCTGCGTACCCCATCGTGATCGCCAACCGGTCGAGCACGCACTCGCCCTCCATCACGGGACGCACCACGTCCTCGGCGACGTCGATCATCTTGCGCACGTCCAGCCCGGTCCGGATCCCCAGCCGTTCGGTGACGGCCGCGAGCGCCTCGCAGCTGGTGTTGCCGGAGCCAGCGCCGAAGCGGCGGGTGGAACCGTCGACCTGCACGGCACCGGCGCGGATCGCCAGGATCGTGTTGGCCAACGACAGCGACAGATTCTCGTGTCCGTGGAAGCCGACCTGCGCATCGTCGCCCACTTCGGCGACGACGGCCGACACCCGGTCGGTGACGTCCTCGAGGATCATCGCTCCCGCAGAGTCGACGACGTAGACGCACTGGCAGCCGGCGTCGGCCATGATCCGGGCCTGCCCGGCGAGCACCTCGGGTGCGACGGTATGCGCCATCATCAGGAATCCGACCGTCTCGAGGCCCAGTTCGCGCGCCATCTTGAAGTGCTGTTCGGAGATGTCGGCCTCGGTGCAGTGCGTGGCGATTCGGATGACCGACACGCCGAGGTCGTGCGCCGCGGAGATGTCTTCCTTGATGCCGAGGCCGGGGAGCATCAGCGCAGCGATCTTGGCGTGGCGGGCCTCGTCGACGGCGGCCTTCATCAGGACCCGTTCGTCGACCAGCGAGAACCCGTAGTTGAAGGACGATCCGCCGAGGCCGTCGCCGTGCGTGACCTCGATGACCGGCATGCCGGCATCGTCGAGGCCGCGCACGATGGAACGCACCTCGTCCTCGGTGAACTGGTGGTGCTTGGCGTGTGAACCGTCGCGCAGGCACGTGTCGGTGACGCGAACGTCGAGTGTGTCGGAGTAGGGCATCACACGGTCTCCTTGGTCGCGATGCGTTGGGCGATCTCGTTGCCGACCTTGGTGGCGGCAGCGGTCATGATGTCGAGGTTCCCGGCGTACGGCGGCAGGAAGTCGCCGGCCCCTTCGACCTCGATGAAGATGGCGACGCGGCCCTGACCGGTGCGGCCGAACGGCACGTCGAACTGGGGGTCGGCCACGAGGTGGTAGCCCGGGACATAGGTCGCGACCTCGGCGGCGACCGAGCGGATCGACGCCTCGATGGCGTCGGTGTCGGCGTCCAGCGGGATCGAGCAGTAGATGGTGTCGCGCATCATCAGCGGCGGCTCGGCCGGATTGAGGATGATGATCGCCTTGCCCCGGGTGGCGCCGCCGACCACCTCGACGGCGCGTGAGGTGGTGCGCGTGAACTCGTCGATGTTCTGGCGCGTGCCGGGTCCCGCCGAGGCCGACGACACCGTGGCGACGATCTCGGCGTAGTCGACGGGAACGATCCGCGACACGGCGTGCACCATGGGGATCGTGGCCTGGCCGCCGCAGGTGACCATGTTGACGTTCATTTCGTCGATGTGCTCCAGCAGGTTGGCGGGGGGCACGACGAACGGGCCGCGAGCGGCCGGTGTGAGGTCGACCGCCGGGATGCCCGCGTTGCGGTACTTCGGGGCGTTGCGCACGTGGACGTACGCGGATGTCGCCTCGAACACGATGTCGGGCAGTTCGGGCTGAGCGAGCAGCCAGTCGACACCCTCGGCGGATGCTTCGAGGCCTTCCGAAGTGGCCCGCTTGAGCCCTTCGGAGTCGGGATCGACCCCGATCATCCAGCGAGGCTCGATGTGTGGTGAACGCAACAGCTTGTACATCAGGTCGGTGCCGATGTTGCCGGGACCGACGATGGCTGCGGTCACCGTTCGGCTGTTGGCCTTCGTGGGGGTGGTCATCCGGTGGCCTTTCTGTCAGGCGACGACGTGGAACGCCACGACGCCGAGTTCTTCGACGACGACACGGATCGAGTCGCCGACGGTCAAGGGAAGGGCGGCGGTCGCGCCGCCTGCGAGCACGATCCAGCCGGGCTGCAGCGTGAGGCCGGCCTCGCCGATCATGCGACTCGCCTCGACGAGCGAGCGGATCGGGTCGCCGAGGATCGCCGCGCTGGAGCCGATCTCGGCCGGTCGACCATTGCGCTCCAGCACCATGCCGAGGTTGCCGATGTCCGTGGACGGGTCGTGCCAGCCGCCGACGACGAACCCCGACGACGACGAGTTGTCGGCGATCACGTCGGGCAGGGAGAACCTGAAGTTCTCGAACCGCGAGTCGATGATCTCGGCAGCGGGAGCCACGGCGGCGACCGCGGCGAGCGCCTCGGCGCCGCTGACCGCTCCCGCGAGCGGGGCGCCGATCAGGAAGGCGATCTCCGGCTCGACGCGCGGGTGGACGTAGCGCCCGAGCGACACGGTGCCACCGTCGGCCACACGCATCGCGTCGGTCAGGCGGCCCCAGATCACCTCGTCGACACCGACCTGCACCATCTTGGCGCGCGACGTGAGTCCCATCTTGATCCCGACGAGTTGCTCGCCGCGCTGCAACCGGCGGCCGACCGACTGCGCCTGGATCGCGTAGGCATCGGCGACACCGAGATCGACGGTGTTGGTGAACTGGGCGATCGCCGTGGCGCTGCGTGCGGCTTCGTCGGCCCGTTCGGCGAGTTCGGCGAGCGATGTCTGCCCTGATCCGCTGGTCATGAGGACTCCTCCGAGAACGATGCGGTCACCGAGCCGAGTCCGGAGATCCTCGCTTCGAAGACGTCACCGGGTTGTACGGCGACCATCGGTCCGAGGGCACCGCTGAGCACGGTGTCACCCGCACTGAGCGGGCGGCCGACCGAGGCCATCGTGCGTGCGAGCCATGCGGTTGCGCTCACGGGGCTGCCCAGACATGCACGGCCCGCTCCGGTGGACACGGGTTCGCCGTGTCGTTCCATCACCATGCCGCACAGGATCGGGTCGAAGGCGCCGAGTGCAACCGGTGACGAGCCGAGCACGTAGAGGCCCGATGACGCATTGTCGGCGACGGTGTCGAGGATGCCGATCCTCCAGTCGGCGACGCGCGAATCGACGACCTCGATCGCCGCAACAGCGAACTCGATCGCCCGCAGCACCTCGGCGACGGTCGTGTCGGGGTCGGGGAGGTCTCGTCCGAGGACGAACGCGATCTCCGCCTCGGCACGAGGCTGCAGCAATCGGCCGATGTCGATGTCGCCGCCCTCGTCGACGGCCATGTCGGCGAACAACATGCCGTAGTCCGGTTGGTCGACACCGAGTTGACGCTGCACGACCGTGGAGGTGAGCCCGATCTTGCGGCCGACGAGCCGGCGCCCGCCTGTGAGCCAGTGTTCGGTGTTGACGTCCTGGACGGCGTAGGCGTCGTCGACCGATGCGCCGTCGAGCAGGTCGGCCACGGGGTCGCAGGCGACGTGCGTACGGTGGGCCTCGCGCAGACGATCCGCTGCGGCGACGATGGCGTCGCGGTCTGGAGGGGTGGTCGTGGTCACAGCTTCACGCAGACGTTGCTCGCCTCGGTGTAGAACTCGAGGCTGTGGACCCCACCTTCGCGGCCGATGCCCGAGGCCTTCATGCCACCGAACGATGTGCGCAGGTCGCGCAGGAACCACGAGTTGACCCAACAGAGCCCCACGTCGAGTCGGGCGGCAACGCGATGCGCCCGGCGGAGGTCGCTCGTCCAGACCGTTGCGGCGAGACCGTAGGGGGTGTCGTTGGCGAGCTGGATCACCTCCTCCTCCGAGTCGAAGGGGCGGATGTGGCAACAGGGTCCGAAGATCTCGTCGGTGATCACGCTGGCGTCGTCGGCGAGACCCGTCCAGATCGTGGGCTGGATCCAGGCGCCCTTGCTGAAGTGGTCGCCGACGTCGGGCACGCCGCCGCCGATCACCACGGTGGCTCCCTCGTCGACGGCACGCTGGTAGTAGCCGAGCACCTTCTCGCGGTGCTCGTGGCTGATCAACGGGCCGAGTTCGGTGGACGGGTCGGTGGGATCGCCGATGGTCATGTCGCTCGCCGCCGCAGCGAGCCGCGACACGAACTCGTCGAAGATCGGTCGCTCGACGTAGACGCGCTCGGTGCCGAGGCACACCTGGCCCGAGTTGGCGAACGCTGAGCGGGCCGTCCCGGCGACCGCCTCGTCGAGGTCGGCGTCGGCGAACACGATGCCCGGGTTCTTGCCACCCATCTCCAGCGACACGTCGCGCAGGCCCACCGCAGCGGCCTGCATGATCGCCTGGCCGGTGCGCGTCTCGCCGGTGAAGGTGATGGCGTCGACGTCGGGATGGCTGGTGAGGAATTCACCGGCCGACCCGGGGCCGAATCCGTGGACCACGTTGTAGACCCCTGCCGGCACCCCGACGGCCTTCATCACCTCGCCCAGCAGCGTCGCCGTCGCCGGTGTCTCCTCCGACGGTTTGACGACCACGGCGTTGCCACACGCGAGGGCGGGCCCCACCTTCCAGGTCATCAACAACAGCGGCAGGTTCCACGGGCAGACCACGGCGATGACACCCTTGGGCCGGCGCAACCCGTAGTTGAGTGCGCCGGCACCATCGGGCGTGTCGGTGGTGAAGAACTCCGTCGGTTCGCTCTTGATCACGTCGGCGAACACCCGGAAGTTCGCCGCGCCGCGCGGGATGTCGATGTGGCTGGCGATCGACACCGGCTTGCCGGTGTCGGCCATCTCGGCGGCGAGGAAGTCGTCGAAACGCCGATCGATCTCGTCGGCGACAGCGTGCAACAGCGCGCTGCGTTCGTTGATCGGCATCGAACCCCAGACGCCGCCGAGGGCGGCGCGCGCCGCCTGCACGGCGGCATCGACATCGGCCTCGGTCGCTTCGTGCACCATGCCGATCAGCGAACCATCGAGCGGCGAGCGGTTCTCGAACGTGGCGCCCGAGGCGCCGACGCGGTATTCGCCGTCGATGAAGTTCTTGAATTCGGTCGGTGATCCCGTGGACATCGCAATCACTCCTCCTTGTCGTGGATCGGCTCGTATTGGACGGGGACGGACGGTGGCGTGCCGGTCACGTGTAGACGCTGAGGAACGCGTCGTTCAGTTCACGCTCGTAGTAGAAGATGCCCTTGCCGATCTGGTCGGGGGTCCAGCTGCGCGTGGGGTTGTCCGGGTAGTACGTGTATCCACCGGCGAAGACCTCGTTGCGGTTGCCGGAGGGATCGAAGAAGTAGATCGTCTGGCCCCGGGTGATGCCGTGGCGTGTCGGGCCGACGTCGATGGTGATGTCGTAGTAGGCCATGATGTCGCCGGCGTGGGTGACGTCGTTCACCGTCTCGAGGTAGAACGCGGCGTGGTGGAATCGGCCCGGCTCCGGATTGGTGACGAAGGCGATGTCGTGGGCCTTGTTCGAGCAGGTGAGCCACACGGCGATGCCGCCGGGGCCGAGGTCGGCCTGCTCGGCGACGCGGAACCCGAGTACGTCGCAGAACAGGTCGGTGACCGCCTCGATGTTCGGTCCGTACAGCAGTGCGTGGTCGAACCGGGTGCACCCCATCCCGCGGGGCTCTGCCTGCCACACGTTGGGGTTGACGACTTCGGGACCGAAGTCGGATCGGTCCATCTGCGCGTAGAGCTCGATGCGATGACCGCTCGCGATCTCGAAGCCGACACGACGACCGATTCCCGGCTGCTCGCCCGCCTCGATGTGGTCGAGGCTGACGCTCGCCGCCTCGAGCTTCGCGGTCAGCTCGTTGAGGGTGGCCTCGTCGAGCACCTTGAACGCCATCACATCCATGCCGGCCTCGTCGGCCTCACGCAGGATGACGCTGTGGCGGTCGAACTCGTCCCAGCCCTTCAGGTAGACGCGTCCGTCGGCTTCGGTGCCCACGAGATGCAGGCCCAGCCGGTCGCGGTAGTGAGTGATTGCCTCGTCCATGTCGAGGACTCGGATCTGGATGAAACCCGGACGGAGAACTCCGTTCATTGCCATGGTGTGTGTACCCCTCGTGTCGTTGTTCGTTGATGGTGTTGGATTGGTGAACGGTGCGCTGATCGCGAGCGTCAGGCAGAGATGGTCGGAACGGATGCGGGTTCGCAGCGCAGCCGGAGGTCGGACGTGGGAATGGTGCGGCAGGCGAGAACGATGCCGGCGTGTTCGTCGGTCTCGGAGACGTGGCGGCGACTCATACGCCGGGTGGTGTAGGTGCCCTCGAGAATGCGGACTCTGCAGACGCCACAGCCGCCACCCCGACACCCGACCGCGATGGCGCCGCACCGGTGGATGATCATCTCGTGGAGGAGGCGACCACCGTCGCGCACGGCGAAGCTCACCGAGGTGCCATCGTCGACGACCGTGCAGCGGTGGGTGCGGGGCTCGTCGTTCATCACAGCCTCCTGAACAACGGGCTGCGGGCCAGGCTCGCTTCGCCGTCGGCGGCGGTCACGAACTTCTCGGTGAAGATGTCACGCTCGAACAGTCGGCCCTTCATCAGCGAGCGGATGCAGGCCTCGATCATCGGCGGTGGCCCGCACAGGTAGGCCGACATCCCTTTGAACGATCCGTCGAAACGGCGCTCGGCGGCTTCGTTGACGAAGCCGGTCTCGCCGTCCCACTCGCCGGCGGTCGGATCGTGCTCGCTGAGCACCGGCACATAGGTGAAGTTCTCGTGGGCGGCTTCGAGCGCCGTGAACTCCTCGGCGAAGTACACGTCGTTCACGGTACGGACGCCGTGGACGAGCGTGATCGGTTGCTCGCACCCGGTCTCGAGCAGATCGAGCACCATTGACTTGGGGCTCGACAAGCCCGACCCACCGGCCAGGAACAGCATCGGCTTGGCCGCCGAACGACGCACGAAGAAGCGTCCGTACGGTCCGCTGAACCGAACCTGGTCCCCGACCGCGAGCTCGCTGTGCAAGCGGGGGGTGGCTTCGCCGCCGGGGACCAGGCGAACGTGGAGTTCGATCTCGTTCTCGCTCGACGGGCTGCTCGCAATCGAGAACGCCCGCGGACGCTCGACGCCCGGCACACGAAGGTTGACGTACTGGCCGGCCTGGAACCCGATCGGCTCGTCGAGGCCGATCCAGATTCCGAGGATGTCCGCGGTGAGATGTTCGAGCCGCGTGACGGTGCCGTCGAAGTCACGCACCGGTCGGCTGACGGCGTCGGGCTCCTCGTCGACGTCGGCCTCGATCGTGACGTCGGACGTCGCCGTGGCCGAACACGCCAGTGTGTATCCATCGTCCCGCTCGAGATCCATCAATGCGAACGGCGATGCGTCACCGTGTTCGACGTCACCGTCGAGCACCTGCACCTTGCAGGTGCCGCACAACCCATGGCCGCACGCATGCGGGAGCCAGACACCCGCACGCAGACACGCGTCGAGCAGTGTCTGGCCGTCGGCGACGTCGACCAGTTCCTCGATCGGCTCGATGGTGAGTTGGTAGGTCATGGTGTCGAACGGTCAGGCGCCCGACTCGCCGAGGCCGTCGAGGCCGGGTGTCCAGAAGCGCAGCAGTGACTTGTGGCCGATGCCCTGGTCGGCGAGCGACGCCTCCATGTCGGGCACGAACTCTTCGCCGTCGAGCGTCCAGCGCACCGCCGACCAGTCGATGGCGGCGAAGTCGGGGTGCGGTCCGTAGAACTGCGGGATCAGTTCGCCGACGAGCGCTGCGAACGGCATCTCCGGTGGGAGGGGGAACGCAAGCGCCGCGCAGAACATCAGGTGTTTCTCCCAGTGGAGGTACACCAGTTGGTTGGGTCCGAAGTTCTCGCGGGCGTCGAGGACGGTGCCCTCGTAGCCGGGTTCGAGTGCGACAACAGCCATGATCGGTTCCTTTCAGCTCTGGGCGGCGCCGACTCGACGGCCCGCCATCCACTCGTTCCACATGGACTCTTCCGGCGACCCCTCGTAGGCCATGTTGTCGGCGCCGAGATTGAGGTGGTACCAGTTCAAGACA
The DNA here is from genome assembly GCA_963828415.1 of Ilumatobacteraceae bacterium. GTDB lineage: Bacteria > Actinomycetota > Acidimicrobiia > Acidimicrobiales > Ilumatobacteraceae > Sva-07. The sequence continues at coordinate 24,828 of CAWHEI010000001.1, read as the reverse complement.
TCGGGGATCTCCGCCCCGCCGCAGTTGCCCTGGAAGATCTGGTGCACCGGCAACCAGGCTTGGACGTACTTCTCCGGTTCGTGATCGAAGATGTACTGGCACCCGTCGCTACAGAAGTGGTAGCGGTTGGCGTTGTACACGACGGAGCGGAAGCAGATCGTCGTGGGATCATCGGGTTCGGTGAAGCCCATCGGGATCTGGCACACCTGGCACAGCTGCGGCAGCGCCATGTTGTAGTACCGGTTGCCGTCGGCGGACATCTGCTTCCACAGGTCGAGCCGCGGCTTGTAGAGCTTGTCGAAGGTGTCGGGATACTGCGCCGACAGCCAGGCCTTGTGCTCGTCGTCGATGTCCCACGTGTGGAAGCCGGCGGCGTGGGTGTACTGGTAGAAGATCGCCCACACCTCGTGGCTGATGCGATCCTTCTCCTTCATGGCAATGTCCGCATGCAGCGGCGGGCGGATGCCGTACCGGGCGAGATCGTCGAACAGCGCACCGCCCTGTTCCTCGAAGTACATCTCCCAGGCGTCCTTCCAGGACATGATCTTCTTGGGGAGCATGTAGTCCATCATCATCCCGACCAGGCTGAGCAGCCGGTAGCCGCGCCAGAACCACTTGTCGATCCAGTGTTGGACGATGGGGATGTTGTCCTCGTCCTGTTCGAGCAGGAACTTGATGACCTCGAGCCCGAGCGTCATGTGGCGTGATTCGTCTGACTGTGCACTGAAGCCGAACGTGACGGTCGCGAGGTCGCCGTTGTAGGCGGCGCCCGACATGAAGGGCACGAACAGCAGGTTGGTCAGCACGTACTCGAAGCTGAACGAGATCGCCGTGAAGAACTCGAAGGGACCCGCCGACACCGCGTCGTCGAAGAACGACTTGGGCACGGACAGGTACCAGACGCGGTCGTGCATGTGGGCGAAGTCGTGGAGGCCGTCGAAGTACTTGTTGTAGTTGCTGATCGCATGGATCTGGGTCTGCGCGTGGCGGAGTTCGTCGATCGACTGCATCTGGGCGGCGATCTGGGCGCCGGTGCCGCGGATGTTGCGACCGAGATGGGCGAAGTGGCGATGCGCCTGGTACTCGAGCGGGCTCACGCCGGTGAGGAACAGCTTCAGTGCTCCGAGGTAGCGGGCGTCGCTGAGTCCGAGCTGACCGTTGTTCTGGGCGTAGGAGTCGATGACTGCGTAGAGCTTGCGTTCCTTCTCGGCCTGGTACTTCCAGTACGCGTCCTGGGTGAGGCGGAAAGGATCGACCCAGTCGTCCCAGTTGTGGATCTTGATCCCCTCGAACTTGTCGTAGGGATACACGTCGTCCATGTCCTGGTACGTCGTGTCCCACGCGAGGCCGCGGGTCATCAACTCGTACTTGCGCTTGAGAGGGATCTTCTTGCTCATCGTGGTCTCCTGTTCCGGCCCGGTCAGTTCCAGGCGAGTTCGAACTTGTCGTCGTCTTCGTCGATGTTCCCGGACAGCGAGATCATCGAGAGGTGCAGTTCCTGTGGGTCCCAGTCACGGCCAATCCGCTCGCTGACCGAGCTGGCATTGATCGTGAGGCGACCCGGGCAGTCGATCTTCACCATCGCCGGAAAGTGAGCGACGGTGGCGTTCGGGTTGTCGGCGGCGATCGCATCGACGATCGGTCGTGCGTCCTCGGTGTTCTGGAAGGTGATCGACACCGCGTTGGTGGCAGCGTGGAGGTTCTCGGTGGTCATGTCGGTTCCCCTGTTCGTTCTTCGACTCAGGCCGTCAGGCCGAGGCTCGTGGCGCGGGCGTCGAGGCCGTCGCGGATGGTCTGGACGGCGTCGGCGGAGCCGAGCACGGTGGCGGCCAGCGGCGAGGCCGCCTCGACGGAGCGGTCACGCCAGACTCGGTACCAGCCGCTGATCAACTCGGCATTGGCGCCAGACTCCTTGGCAGCGACCTGAACCAGCGCGTCGACCCAGCGGGCATTGTCCTTCATCCAGTCGACCATGAACTCGCTCATCATCGACACAGCGGTGGCGCCACGATCGAGGCCGGCGTCGTCGAACGTGCCGTAGACGAGCGGGTGGATGATGCCGTCGGCGGCAAGATATTGGGCGACGAACGTCTCGAACCAGTCGGTGATCACCAGGCTGTCCTCGACCATGTGCCGGATGCCCTGCCAATCGTCGGCCCCGAGCCAGGCGGCACGGGCCGCGTCCAGGCCCGCCTCGTCGTTGCCGTCGAGCACCAGGCCGATGCGGGTGAGCAGCTGCGCCATGCCGAGGCGGTCGCAGGCGGCGAACATGGCCGCGCTGGTCACGCGGGAGCCGTATCCGTAGTCGGTGACACGCAGGCTGTTGAGGTCGGCGGCCCATTCGAAGTGGCGCATCGGCACCAGGTAGTGGCGCACCGTGTCGAGCCAGGCGGGATCGACACGGGCGACGAGATCGCGGTCCTCTACGAAGTCGAAGGCACGGTCCGCAGCGGCGTTCATGTTCGCCCGATTGATGTTGTAGGTCGCGTAGTAGTACTGGCGGGGGTCGCTGAAGGCGTACCAGTCCTCCATCACCACGGCGGTACGGCTCGTGTCGAAGATCTCGAACTCCGGCGCCCACAGCGGCCGGTAGTGGAAGTTGGCCGCGGCCTGGAGGTCGAGTGTGGCCTCGTCGTAGCGCGACGCCGGCCGGTCCTCGCCGTAGCGGCGGGCGATGTGGCTGAACGTCGATCGCCTCGGGGTGAAGCTCTCGGACTTGATCTCGATGTTCATGTGGTCCCCTCTGTCGTGCCGGAGCGTCCGGCCCTTGCCGTGTCCGCGAGTTGCATCAGCTCGAGCGCCGACTCGCCATCGGCGGGCAGGACTCGGGCGTGGTGTTCCTCGCAGAAGGTCTTGAACTCGCGATAGGGCATCACCAGCTCGACGACCAGTTCCTCTCCGAGCGAGAACTCGAACTCGACGAACCGGGATCGACGAATCCCGGTGACCCGTACGGATGCGTCCCCCCAGTCGGCCATGTGTCCTCCTCACTCGGATGTCGTCATCCAACTCCCTCGATCATCGCCTGTCAAGGAAAATCTCGGAGATTTTCGGAGATGTCTGAGACTCTTGACAGATACCCGTGATTCGTTGAGTATCTCCGTTGTTGACACCAGTTCGCGGATACGGTGTGGCACTCGACCGCCGACCCACGACGAGACGACAGCGACTTGGACATGACGACACTCGAACCCGACATCACCTACCGGAGCCAGAACGGCTCACTGCCCCTCACACGGGTGGAGGAGACGGTCGATGCGATCCGCGCGGACATCATCTCCGGCGAGCTCCAGCCCGGCTCGAAGCTCGCTGTCGAACACGTCCGCAAGCGCTACGGCGTCGGTTCATCGACCATTCGTGAAGCACTGTCGCTCCTGCTGCCCGACGGGCTGGTCACCGCTCGCGGACAGCGCGGCTTTGCGGTGTCGCCCATCTCGATCGAGGACCTGCAGGATCTCAGCAACACTCGCATTCTGCTCGAGACCAACGCGCTGCGCGCGTCGATCGCCAGCGGCGACGACCGTTGGGAGTCGGGGATCATTGCGTCGTTCCACCATCTGTCGAAGGCCCAGGATGCGCTCGATCGCGGCGGGGAGGGCTCGGCCGCCGAGTGGGAGGCCCGCAACCACGAGTTCCATGAGGCCACCACCGCAGCGTGCGGCTCGCGGTGGGTGCTGCGGATGCTCGACATCTTGCACCATCACTCCGAGCGCTATCGCCGACTCGCACTCACCGACACGACCATTCCGCGCAACGTGCGGGCCGAGCACCAGGCGCTGATGGAAGCGACGCTGGAGCGTGACGCCGACACTGCGTGCGACGTTGCCGCCGCACACATCCAACGCACGACCGACGTCCTCGCCGAGCTCTACGGCAAGTCGATCGCCGAAGCGGGTTGAGCAAGTCCGGCCCGTGGACATCGTCAGCACACCCCGACTCACGCTCGACGGCGCCGACCGACTGATCACGGCTGCCCGGGCCGAGGCGGCGTCATTGGGTGTCGACGTCGTCGTGCACGTATGTGACCCGGGCGGCCATCCGATCGCCATGGCACGGATGGACGCCAGTCCGACGTTCTCGATCGAGATCGCCCGCAAGAAGGCGTGGACCGCCGCTGCGGCTGGTGCGGCGACAGCGTCACTGGCCGAGGACTTCCTCCGCGAACCGTCGCTGCTCCACGGGGTGGCCGGCAACGTCGAAGAAATGATCACCGTCGGCGGCGGGGTGCCCGTGCAGGTCGCGGGGCGAGTCGCCGGCGCCGTCGGCGTGTCCGGCGCCACCGAGGAACAGGACCACGAGATCGCCAGCGCCGCAGTCGCCTTCGTGTTCGGATGATCGAGGCGTGATCGACGCAGCCGAGGTCGAACGCCTCGCGGCCGATCTGCGCCGCGCCGAGAGGTCGGCCACGCCGGTCGACCTGCTCACCGATCGGCATCCGAATTTCAGTTGGGACGATGCTCGGGCGGTCGCTCGAGCGACGGACCGGCTGCGAGTCACCGAGGGCGACACGATGATCGGCTACAAACTCGGATGGACCTCGGCTGCGATGCGCAGCGCCTTGGGAATCGACCGTCCCAACTGGGGAACCCTGTGGGACTCACAGATCGCGACCGGCGAACTCGTCACCAACGAACTGATCCATCCGAAGGCCGAACCAGAGTTGGTCTACCGTGTTCCAGCGGCCGCCGGTGGCGTCGTTCCCGCCGATCCCGCCGAGGTTGCCGGATGGAACGGCGAGTGGGCGCTCGGGATCGAGGTGGTCGATCCCCGGTTTGCCGACTACGGATTCCGTTGGCTCGACAACACCGCCGACAACTCGTCCGCGGCACGCGTGGTGATCGGATCCTTCGCAACGATCGACACGGTCGAGCCCGGCACGGTGACCGTGGAATTCTCCGACGCGCACGACGTCCGTCGCGGCGTCGGAGACAACGCCATGGGAAACCCGTGCGCGGCCATCGCCTGGCTGGCACGGTCGTTGCGTGCCGAGGGGACGGGTCTCGTCGCCGGCCAGGTCGTGTTCACCGGCGGCCTCACTGCCCCGTTCGATGTCCGCGCCGGCGAGAGATACACCCTCACCAGCCCTCATCTCCCTCCCGCGCACATCAGCGCTCGCACCAACTGAGTACAACAGAGGTCAGGGCCAGATCGAACGTCGCGCCCAAGCGTTCGATCGCTGTCGTGGCCAGCTTGGCGAGCAGCGTTTCGAGCGAGCCAATCCAGTTCGTCGAGTGCACCGGGCACCATCTCCGCGGCGTCGCCGATGGCGTCGAGCTGGTCCGGAATGACCCAGCGTCGAAACTGCTCGGCAGCCAATCCTCGTACCGAAGCCCGCTACAAGCTCGACCAACTCCGCCGCGCCGCCGACGACGGCCTGCCGGTCATCACCCGGGACCGTACGGTTGCCGAACTCCTCGACCTCTGGCGGACCAAAGCACTGCCCAACCGCGACCTCTCCCCCGCCCGCATCGCCAGCCACGGCTGGGCCATCCGCGTCCTCACCCACGAACTCGGCACCATCAGACTCCAGGCGCTCACCGTCGGCGGCGTCCACATTCTCGACGGAGTCCTCGGCACCGCAACACCGTCACCCGAGGAGAACCGCGCCAAAGACCACGACGCCCTCCCCGAACTCCACCACCTCCGCGGAACGGCATCCGAGCCCTGATCACCCGACTCGGCGCAGGTCTGGCTCTCCGGGTGACCCGTCAGATCACGATGGTGACCTTGCCTCGGACTGCGCCGGCCTCGAGTTGGCGCATCGCGTCGGGCGCTCGGTCGAGCGAGTAGGTCGCCTCGATGCTCGGCGAGACCTTTCCCGCCTCGATGAGTTCGGTCAATGGCGCCAGGTCGGAATGGTGTTCCTTCGACACGAGCATGGTCAGTCGAGGACGAACGAACAGCGACATCAGTGGCGCTCGCAGGCTCCTCCCGAAGCCTCCGGTCACGTTGCCATTGCCCTCTCCGCCGACGATGACGAGGCTGCCCGTCGATTCGAGGGAGCGCCGGAGGCGTTGGAGTGTGGTGTTGCCTGCGATGTCGAGGATCAGGTCGTAGCGGCGGGATCCGTCGGCGAACTCCTCGACTGCGTAGTCGATCGTCCGGTCGGCGCCGAGCGAGCGCACGTAGTCCGTCTTCGCTGCGCTGCACACGCCCGTGACGGTGGCACCGTACGCCTTGGCGAGTTGCACTGCGTAGCTGCCGACACCACCGGATGCCCCAATGATCAGGACTTCTTGTCCGGCTTCGATCCGGCCGAGGCGTAGGCCTTGGAGGGCTGTGGTTGCCGAGATCGGAACTGCTGCGGCCTGTTCGAAGGTGAGGGTCGACGGCTTGTGAGCGAGTTTGTCTTCCCGTGCAGGTGCGTACTCGGCGAAGGCTCCTCGGCTGACACCGAAGACCTCGTCGCCGACCGTGAACCGAGTCACGCCCGCTCCGACAGCCGCTACGGTCCCGGCGACGGCACGTCCGGGCACTCGGTTCTTCGGTGAGCGCAGGCCGAAGCCCATGATGCGCATCAGGTAGGGACGGCCGGTCATTTCGTGCCAGGTTCCCCGGTCGAGGCCTGCGGCGTGCACACGGACGAGCACTTCGTGGTCGTTGATTTCAGGACGGCCGATGTCGGTCGGTTTCCAGGTGTCGCTGGAGCCGTAGCGGTCTTGCACGATGGCTCGCATCGTCACGGTCGAGGCGTTCGAGCTGCCGTGTGGCGTGTTGGTGTTGGTGGTTGTGTTCATGGGTTCCTCTCGTTGGGTTGGTGGGATCGGATGGGTCGGTGTTCGTCACCGCGTGGCGACGGGCTGCTCGGTCCGGACTGATTGGACGACGTCGGCGATGGCCAGCGCCGAGGCGTTGAAGGCGTCGATGTCGTCGACGAGTCCTGCGTGGGTGGCGTCGACGAATCGGTGGTCGTTGTTGGTCGACAACGCAGCAAGACGGTTCTGGAGGTCGATCCATTCGTCGTTCTTCTCTGTCGACTCGGTCGCGGTGACGACCACGAGCGGCGTGTCGTCGAGCGACGTCAGCGACTTGGCCTGTTCGAACACGGTGCGATACATCGACTGTTCGTCGCGCATGTTGCGCATGCCGCGGGCGCTGGCGGCAAAGGCCTGTACCTGCGAGGCTGCCGGCTCGGGGAGGCTCGACCACGCCGATGCTGGCAGGATCCGACCGGCGCCCAGCCTGGTGAGGCTGGGGAGGACGCCGAGACCTCGACTCATCATCGACTGCTCGGTGGCGAAGCCCGGCAGGTCGGTGAACTCGTCTGGGCTCATCGAGTCGAGCAACACCATGCCAGCGATCTCTGTGGGGTATGTGGCGGCGAAGGTCATCGCGTACGGTCCGCCGGCGGAGTGCCCGACGAGCACGTAGGGGCCCGGTTCGTTCGCACGTGTGAGCAGTGCGTGGAGGTCGGCTGCGATGTCCAGTCCGTCTTGGCGCACTGCGACGTCGTCGCTCCAACCCTGGCCGGCACGGTCGTAGGTGCAGACTCGGGTGGTGTGATCCAGTTCGTTCGTGATACGAGTCCAGCCTGCCGATGTCGCGCCGAGCCCCTGTTCGAGCACGACGGTGGGGCTGCCTGTTCCGGTGCAGTGCAGGTGCAGGCGGTGCCCGCCAACGTCGTAGAGCGTGCCGGGTGCGGGGTAGGCGTTCTGATCCTGGACCCTGGCAATGGTCTCGTACATGCCGCCGACGGCACCGATGGCAATCGCGGCAACGACCGGATAGATCAGCCAGCGGACGCGCCCGCTGAGGTAGCGGTGAATCTGTATGCCCATCCACACGGCGAGCGCGAGCGCTGCCGGGGGCCACACCCACCCTGCGTTGTCGAGGGCTCGATCGTCGGGTTGTGCGACCAGCAGCACGAGCGCCGCGACGGCCATGACGACCGCCGGTACGCGCGCCCAGCGTTGAGGCTGGCTGGTGAAGCGACTCGACAGTGCGACGAGCATCACCCAACCGCCGGCGAATGCGAACAGGGCCGAGGCTGAGATGACGTGCTCGGCGGCGCCGCCGAAGATGCCGAGCGTGAGCACGATGGCTCCGAGGAAACCCGCGGCGATCGAGACTCCGACGACTCGCCAGATGGGTTCGCGACGTGGTTGGCCGTCGACGACGGCCGGCTGGTCGTCGTCGACGATCGCAGGAACCGGCTCGATTGCCGGTTCGGTGTGGTGGATGGTGTTCATGGTGGGCTCTCCTTTGTTGATGTTGATCGCGATGTGTGTCAGTGCCGGGCCGAGGGGATCCAGGTGCAGCGGAGCTGCGGAGGGATGAGCTGTGGGAGGGGGGCAGTGACGATGGCGGGTTCCGCGATGTCGGCTGCGTCGATGACGAAGAGCTCCGTTCCTGCGGTGGAGGTGTGGTGCACGAACCCGACGAGCCAGCCGCAGTCGGCGTCGCGCTGTCGCGTCGCATCGGTGACGAACACGAAGTCGCCAGGTACGCCGGTGGGAAGGCTGTAGTGATGGCGGCGGGTGTTGATGAGATCGTGGTAGCCGATGGTTCCGGGGCCAATCGTCCATACGCAGAGCGGCGCCCCGTCGGCGCCGTCGATGCCGCAATGAGCGAAGCGTTGGGGCGTCGGATCAAGCACCTCGCGCTGGATGGTTCCGGCTTCGGTGTGCAGCGTCCATCGATCGAGCAGCGGGGTGAGCGCAAGCACGATGAGGGTGTCACCCGCGTCGTGAGCGTGCACCGGGTGGGCGGCGGCGATACCGGTCGGGATCCAGGTCGTTCGCAGCTCGCCGTTGCGGGAAGCGACACCGACGTAGCCGTGTGCGACGAAGACGATGTGGTCGCAGGTGATGACGAGGTCGTGGACTGGCTCGGGAGCGTCGAGGAGGGGGCGACTCTGACGCGTCAGCGCACCTGCGGAGACGACGACGTACGTCTGCAGTCCGTTGGTGTCGTGGGCGATGAGGTGCAGCTCGCCGGTCGCCGCGTCATGCTTCGGCGTCGCAGCAAGTGAGCGGCGTTGGCCTGCCAGGTCGACACGGCGCGGCGTGTCGCCGGCTGGTCCGAGCTCATACGCGCATGAGTCGTCACCGAACACGAGCGTCGAGCCGCCGAAGTAGACGAGGTCGTGAAGCACTGTCTCGGTCCGCAGCCCGCGGCCGCTGTACGACGCACGACCATGACCGAGGAGAACCGAGTGGATGACGCCGTCCGGGTCGAGTGTGACCAGTCGGCCCGACAGCCCGGGCGGAATATTCCCGCACACGTCGAGGTCGGCGTGGGGCGGAGATGGGTTCGACCGGTCGGTCGGCGAAGGCATGACCTCATGGTCTGCCTAAGGCAGCGGCGAGCGCATCGGGCGCTGCCCCTCAGATCACTGAATTCGCGTCAGTCGATACCCAGCCGCTGGGCCACTGCTGCCGCATCGATCCGGCTGTTGACGCCGAGCTTGCGCAAGATGTTGGACACGTGCACGCTGGCCGTCTTGTCCGAAACGTACAGTTCGTCGCCGATCTGACGGTTGGTGCGTCCGGCGGCGACCAGGGCCAGGACCTCCGCTTCGCGTGGGGTCAGGCCCAGGCGTTCCACGGAACTCTCCTCGAGCACAACACGCTTGGGGGCTTCGATGCTGACTCGCGTGCGGCTCGAGACTGCGTCGATCTCTGCCAGCAGTGGAAGCGCGTTCAGCTCGGACGCGATTGCGTGCGCTTCGCGCAACGTCGATGCGGCGCGGTCCGCGGCACCGATGAACGCCGACGCCTCGGCTTCGCGCATGAGCGCCATGGCTGTGGCCCAACGATCACCGAGATCTCTCCAGCGAGCGACGGCCTCACCCCACGCACCGGCATCGGAGACCTCGAGCCGTGTCACAGCGGCCGTTGCGTGTGCGAGGTGTGCGGTTGTGTCGCGCTGCGGGCCTCCAGGCACGCCGCCAGCGAACGTGCGAGCTTCGTCGAGTCGCTGCTGCAGGCGGGCGATTGTCGCATCGACGTCGACGGGCTCCCGACGCGCCTGTCGATCGAGGGTTCGTTCCACCTCGGCCACGACGCCGAACATCACGAATCTTGCCGCCCACAGCACCGAGGTCGTGCCGGCCGCATCCCAGCCCGACTCGGCTGCCTGCGCAGCCTCGTCCCAGTTGCCCAGCGCCAGGTGGACGTCGGCCGTCGTCGCCGTGCGAACGGTCTGGTGCCAACCGTCGATCGGGAGCAGTTGCGCGGCCGCGAGGTGGTCGAGTGCGTCAGCGGCGTCTCCACGACGGGCCGCCAGCATCGCCTTCACTCGCGCTAGTCGCAGAAGCCCGACCGGCAGGGTGTCGTCGATCGGTTGACGGGCGAGTACACCGGAGACCTCGCTCCACCGCCCCAGCCGGATCAGGGCTTCCGCCGCGAGCGAATCGAGATAGCAACCGAAGCCTCGATCGAGCCCGGTGACCTGACCCTCGGCGACGGCGTCGAGCGCGGTGTCGAGTGCAGCCTGGTCGTCGCCGACATCGCCGAGCGCAACGCACAGGTACAGGGTGGCGAGCGCCCGACCTTGTGCGCTGACCGCGGCAGCAACCGATGCCCGGCACATCTCCACTGCTTCGGCCGGGTTGCCCTGATTGCTGCGCACGATGCCCAGCACACGCTGCGCCATCCCCCACGCCACCGGGTGATCGTCGGCTGTGGGAACGAGGTCGAGGGCCTTCGCGCACCAGCCCTCGGATGTGGCGTAGTGGCCGGCCATCAGCTCGGCCTGCCCCAGACCTGCGTAGACCGGGGCGGCAGCGGCGCCCTCGCTCAGCAACGCGACCGCCTGCGCGAATTCGGCGGTGCTCTCCTCCAAGCGACCAGTGGCCCACAGGTAGCGCCCGAGCCGTTCATGGCCCCACGCCGCTCCGAGCGGAGGGGCCCCATACTCGAAGGCCGCTCGCGCCAGTTGCACGGCTCGCTCGTTGCCCACTGTCGAGGTGGCGATGTCGGCGGCCTGCCACAGTCGATGACCACGCTGGACCTCGGAGGAGGCTTCGCCGACCGAATCCCACAGCTCGAAGGCTCGCTCGAGGTGAGCGAAGGCTGCAGCAGGAGCGATCGTCTCTGCCGCATCGGCGGCCGCGAGCAACGCCGAGAAGGCTGCGTCGGTGTCGCCTGCACGGTCGAGGTGGAACGCCAGCTCACCGGCACGGTCGGCTCGTCGCAACGCGTCGGCCGTCTGCTGCTGCAACGCGGTCGCGATGCTGCGGTGCAGGCGGGCTCGTTGCGGAGGCAGCAGGTCGGCGTACACGACTTCGCCGAGCAGTGGGTGACGGAAGCGATACGCGTCGTTGTCGACGACCAGCAGTCGCGAGTCGATCACTGTTCGCACGGCGGCTTCGAGTTCGTGCTCGGTGAGGTCGACGACCGCGGCGAGCAGCGGATGGCTCGTGTCGCGACCGATCGCTGCGACGGCGCCCAACACCAGTCGTGCGTGGTCGTCGAGGTCGGCGATCTCGGTGGAGATCAGATCGGAGAGCACGATGGGGATGGCCTCGCCCGACAGGTGCGCGGCGACGAGCTCACTGGTGAAGAAAGGATTGCCGCGGCCGCGGGCGACCACCTCATCGACAAGCGTGCTCGGCGCGGCCCCACCGAGCAGCGACGCGACGCGCTGAGCGACCTCGTCCGCGTCCAGCCCATCCAACTGGATCCGATGAACGGCCGGGAGCCGGATCAGCTCGGCCAGCCGACCGCGTTGGGTCGGGTGGTTGGCGACCTCGTTCGCGCGGTACGTCCCCACCAGGACCACCTGCTCGTCGATCAGGTTGCGGGCCAGGTACTCGAACAGATCCCACGTCACCGCATCGGCCCAGTGGAGGTCTTCGAACCCGACGATCACTGCTGCGTCGGAGTGCAGCCGGGTAATCAGCTCGAGGACAGCGACGAACAACCCACCGTGCGATGAGCCGTGCGACGCGAGCGTTGCCGTGGCGGGTGTCAACCAGTGCTGCAACGTCGCAAGCTCGGGCGTCTCGCTCAACAGCATTGGGTTCGTCCGCCGCACCTGGCGTAACAGATCCGCCAGTGGCGCCAGCGGAATGGTGTCGCCGCCGATGTGCGTCGACCGCCCCAGATACAGCTCGACGCCGGCGCGGGCGGCGCTCTCGCTGACGATCGTGGTCTTGCCGATGCCGGCATCGCCACTGACCAGCACAACCGATGGCAGCCCGTTGCGCGCATCTTCGACCGCGCGTCCGAACGTAGCCAGCTCGGCACGCCGGCCGACGAAGTCCGATACGGGGAGGCGGTCGTGGACGATTCCGCAAGTATTGCCTGCTTCTCGAGGACCCCGTGTCCGGGTGCGTCCCCCGAATCTGAGGGGGGACGGCCGATGCGAGCCGTCACCCCTTAGGTCGATCGTGTCTCCCCATGAACCCCATCGACACGCTCCGACACCGCACTGCCCGGCTGAATTCGGACCAACCAAGAAAAGGCGGCCGATTCGGACTCGTCCTTCTCACCACCGCCCTCCTCGCTGCGGCCGCGTGCGGCACTGACTCACGAAACGAGTCCGGCTCACCCGCGACCACGACCACCCCGGCGGCCGACGAAACGACCACCACATCGGTCGCGCCGTCGACCACGACGGTGCCACTCTTGGCACGCTCCACTGCGACGATCGACGAGCTTGTGGACATTGGAGGAGGTGTGCGGGTTCACGTCCGCTGTGTCGGTCACGGCGACACCACGGTGCTGCTGATCTCGGGCTTCGGTGGCGACGCCACCAGCTGGGCCTCGATCGAGCCCGCCATCGCCGTCCATGCCCGAGTCTGCTCCTACGACCGACCCGGCACCGGAACGAGCGACCCCGCCGCCTCGATCGCGACGTTCACCACACAGGCACACGCGCTGCACGCACTGCTGGACACCATCGGCGAACCCGGACCATACGTCGCCGTCGGCCACTCCTTCGGGGGAGCCGAAGCGATCACATTCGCTTCGCTCTTCGCCGACGAGGTCACCGGGCTCGTCCTCGTCGACGCCTCACCCACCACCTGGCCGGCCGCACTGTGCGCCGTCACCGAGGACGGCTCCGAGGGCGCCGCGATGCTCCGCGGACTCTGCACCGACGCGTTCGCACCCACCGGAAACAGCGAGCAACTCGATGTCGTCACCGCCTTCACAGAAGCGACCCAGATCAGTTCACTCGGCTCACTTCCAATGGCCGTGATCACCGCCACCTCCCGCGAGCTTCCTGCCGACCTGGCTGCGTCAGAGGTCGAACGCCTCAACGATGCGTGGAACCAGGGACAGCAGACCTGGATGGCGCTGTCATCCAACGCCCGCCTGGTGTCGGTCGACGACACCGGCCACAACATCCAGATCGACCAACCCGACGTCGTCATCGACGAAATCACCCGCCTGCTCCCGTAGCGCCAGACCAAACCAACCAACCCAACCGCACCATCCAAGGAGTCATCATGCACGGTCGTCCCAAGACCCAATCCCTCGGCGACACTCACGCCAGCCACCCCCACCGGTGGCGTGTCCTCGGCGTGCTCGTCCTCGCCCTGCTCGTCACTTCCATCGATCACACCATCATCAACGTCGCCATGCCACGCCTGGTCGGCGATCTCGGAGCGAGCTCCGCCCAACTGCAGTGGATCGTCGCCTCGTACACCATCGTGTTCGCCGGGTTACTCCTCACGGCAGGCAGCCTCGGCGACCGATTCGGTCGCCGACATGCGCTCCTCGCCGGCCTCGCCACGTTCCTCGCCGGTTCCGTCGTCGCCGCCAGCGCAGGATCGACGACGGTGCTGATCGCCGGGCGATGCGTCATGGGCCTCGGTGGTGCACTGCTCATGCCGACAACGTTGTCGATCCTCGTCAACGTGTTCGGCGATCCCCGTGAACGCGCCAAGGCGATCGCGGCGTGGACCGCTGCGGCGGGCGCCGGCATCGCCCTCGGACCCATCGTTGGCGGTGCCTTGATGCGCAGCTTCTCGTGGTCATCGGTGTTCTGGATCAACGTGCCGCTGCTCGTCGCCGCCTTCATCGGTGCGGTCCACGTCGTTCCCGACTCGCGTGACCCCCATGCCACGCGCCTCGACCCGGTCGGCGCTGCTCTGTCGATCGCTGCGATCAGCACGCTCGTGTACGCCATCATCCAGGCACCCGAACGCGGCTGGACCTCGACGACCTCACTCGTCAACTTCGCGATCGGAACGGTGATCGCTGTGCTGTTCGTCGCTTGGGAGCTGCGACGTGACGACCCGATGCTCGACATGTCGTTGTTCCGCAACCGCAGCTTCTCCGCCGGCAGCATCGCACTTGCTCTGCTGTTCTTCGCCATGGCCGGCACGGTGTTCCTGCAAGCCCAGTACCTGCAGTTCATCCTCGACTACACACCGCTGGCAGCGGGCTTCGCCCTCGTGCCCGCCGCGATCGGGATGCTGCTCGGTACCGGAGCCGGCGCTCACCTCGCCGAGATGCACGGTGGCCGCATCACCGTCACCGCCGGCACCGTGATCGCCACCGCCGGCGTCGCCGTGCAAGCCGTCTTCGTCGACGGCGGCTCATACCTGCCCACCGGAATCGGGCTGCTGCTCTTCGGCCTCGGCGCCGGCATCGCCATGCCGCCCGCCACCGAAATGATCATGGCGACGCTTCCCCCGGCCCGCGCCGGTGTCGGCTCCGCCGTCAACGACACCGTCCGCGAGTTCGGTGGCGCACTCGGCGTCGCGGTCATCGGCAGCGTCGCAGCCACCGCGTATGCGACGTCGATGCGCAGCGAACTCGACCAGTTCGAGAACTTGGCCGCCACGGATCGCCGCATGCTCGTCGACAACGTCGGCGCCGCACTCGACACCAGCCGCCACCTCGGCGATCAAGCCGACCAGATCGCCGCCGTCGCCCGCACCGCATTCGTCGACTCGATGCACAGCTCACTGTGGATCGCCGCAGGTCTTGCATTCTGTGCGGCGGTCGTCGCCTTCACACTGTTGCCCCATCGGACAGGTCCCGACGCGCACGCCGGTCCCCGTGGCCGCCACCACACCGATCACCACGCGCGCGATCGCGGTCACCGAAGTCTCTGCACCAGCGGAAGCGTCGGCGTCATGAACGCCACGTGCGATGTCATCAGCGACGTACTCGTCGTCGGTAGTGGGCCCGCCGGCCTGACGGCAGCCCTCGTGCTGGCCAGAGCCCGGCATCGGGTCACCGTGATCGAGGACCGCACCCCCCGCAACGCGACCGTCGAGGAGTTCCATGGCTTCCCCACCCGGGACGGGTCAGCCCCTGATCGTTTCCGCACCGATGCTCTCACCGAGTTGGAGGCGTACGGCGTGACTGTTGTTCACGGCACGGTCAGCACGGCGGTGAGCAACGATCGAAACGTGTCGCTGACGCTCACCGACGGCACCACACTGTGCGGCGACGCCGTCGTGTTGGCCACCGGCGTGCACGACGACCTCCCACCGATCGCCGGTCTCCGCCATCGGTGGGGCAAGTCGGTGTTCAACTGCCCGTTCTGCGACGGGTGGGAGCACCGCGACCAACCCGTCGTCGTCATCGAGGCCGCCCCCGGTGCCGACCATCTCGCAGCTCTCGTCCGGTCGTGGACGCCACACGTCACCGTCGTCACAGCGGACGACGTCGAGTCGCTCGTCGGTGACGGGAGCTCACTCAGCCACGTGACTCTTCGCGACGGGCAGACGATCGCAGCGACGGCTGCGTTCCTGAAGGCCCCCGTCGCACCGCGCAGCACGATCGCACGAATGCTCGGCTGCGACCTCGACCCGGACGGCTACATCATCACCAGCGACACCGGAGCCACCAGCCACTCACTCGTGTGGGCCGCCGGAGACG
The DNA here is from genome assembly GCA_963828415.1 of Ilumatobacteraceae bacterium. GTDB lineage: Bacteria > Actinomycetota > Acidimicrobiia > Acidimicrobiales > Ilumatobacteraceae > Sva-07. The sequence continues at coordinate 9,043 of CAWHEI010000001.1, read as the reverse complement.
TCCGTCGCCCGCCGCCCATGCCCCACCAAGTCGTCCTCGCCGCCGCGGACGGATCCGCAGCCGCCATTGCCATCCACAAGACCTTCGTCACGCGGTCGAACCATCCGCCACAACCGAGAGAGACACCATGACCACCTTCTACGGCGAACAACACCGCCGCCTCCAGGACCAGTTCGACAGCCGCGAGATCGCCGACGTGCTAACCGCCGCGATCGTCCGGCACGACATCGACGACGACGCTAAAGCCTTCATCGAATCACGAACATTCTTCTTCCTCAGCACCGTAAACGCGGACGGCCAACCGACCGTCTCCCACAAAGGAGGTGCCGCAGGTTTCGTTCGCGTGATCGACCACACGACCATCGTGTTCCCCAGCTACGACGGCAACGGCATGTTCCTCTCCATGGGCAACATCGCCGGGGACGGGCGCATCGGGCTGCTGTTCATGGACTTCGAACGCCCACACCGGATCCGGGCCCACGCCCACGCCGTCGTGAACCGTGACGATCCGATGATGGGCGACTACCCGGGTGCCGACCTCATCGTCCGAGCCGAGGTCACCGACATGTTCGTGAACTGTCCCCGCTACATCACTCCACACACGACCGGAACAGCGTCGAGGTACGTGCCCGATACGAATGGCCGATCTCCATTGCCTGGTTGGAAGAAGATCGATGCGCTGCAGCCATTCCTGCCGACACGATTCCAAGGACTCGCCGCGGCCGAAGATGACCTGATCACCGCCGACGAGTACAGCGAACGCCTGCTCCGCGGAGACGGCTGAGGCCCGCCATGGATCTCGAGGACCGAACTGATCCGAGTTGTGTCGTGAACCACAGGCACATCCACGCTGGGAAATCGAACCTACGGCCAATCATCTGGGGCCTACTGGTCGGCGCCATCCAAGCCGCCTCCCCGGTCGCACTTCGATGGCTCGAGCCTGCGACCCTCCACGCGCTCTACATCGCGTTCATCGCCGCCGTCTACATCGGCTTCGCCGTTGCCGATGGCAGACCAAGAGTGATCGCGGTCGAGAGTTCGGTCGCCGCCGGGTTTCTCATCCTCGCCGCCGCCGGCGTCACCGGATCAGCCTGGCTCGTGGTCGCCGGCTACGTCGCTCACGGAGTCAAAGACCTCTGGCAACACCGAACCCGATTCGTCGCGGGCACTCGATGGTGGCCCCCGTTCTGCGCCACGATCGACTTCCTCGTCGCGGCGATCCTCGCGGCTGGCGTCACGTACGGAGTGTCGTTCCACTGACCCCAACACCGACCTACGGCATTGCCGCCATACCCGTCGACGGCGCGACCGCGGGAGATCACCCCCAAGGTCGAGAGCACCACAAGAGGTGGATTGATCGACGAAACTGTCGTGGCTGGAACCGCATCGCCCGAGCGATACATCCGGGGGAGTCACCCGGATGGTGCAACTCGCGTGGAGTACGGAGCGCACCGATCACACAATCGAGTCCGAGGGTGCGTGGTCGCCAGGCGTCGGGCGCATGACGCGCTTGTCGTACTTCAGCGCTTCCATCAGCTCGTCGACGATCTCCGCGCCCGCGACCTGCGGCGACTGCATCAGCGACGTGGGTCTCGAGGTGATGACGGAACACTTCTCGGCTCGTGCTCTCGAGGGTCCCCTGCACCGCGGAGAGCTGCTTCATGATGTCGGGGCACCAGGCGTCGTTCTCGACCATGCGGATGATCCCGTCGAGGTGTCCGCGGGCGGTCTTCAGTCGGTTCGTGACCGTTCTCGTGTAGTCGTCCATTGTTCCCATTCTTACACATCCCACCCCAGGTGGGGTGGAATAAAGGAGAAGGCTGATGGTTTGACTAGTCAACGGAGCGGAAACGCGAGGAGGAACCGAACCATGAACCACCCCGGCCACACCAAGCACGACACCCACAACGCGCACGTGTCGACGACCGACGAAGCGCTGACGCGGCACACGTCCGTCGGGGTCGAACAAGACGGGCATGGCGGCGGCCACGGTGATCATGGAGCGCATCAGGGTCATCACGTCGAGATGTTCCGGCGCAGATTCTGGTGGAGCCTGTTGCTCACCGTGCCACTCGTGGTCACGAGCCACATGGTCATGGACTGGTTCGGCTACGAACTCGACTTCCCCGGGATCGAGTGGGTCGGCCCTGTGCTCGGCTCGTTCCTGTTCTTCTGGGGCGGCAAGCCGTTCCTCTCCGGTGGCATCCAGGAAGCAAGGGCCCGCACCCCGGGCATGATGCTGCTGATTGCGATGGCGATCACGGTTGCGTACATCGCGTCGATGACAACGTCGCTCGGCTGGTTCGACCTCGACTTCTGGTGGGAACTCGGCGCGCTGATCTCGATCATGTTGCTCGGGCACTGGCAGGAGATGAAGGCCCTCGGCCAGGCCCAGGACGCACTCTCCGCTCTCGCTGCGCTGCTGCCCGACGAGGCAGAACGCATCAGCGACGACGGCGCGATCGAGACGGTCCCGTCCGTTGCGCTGCAGCCCGGCGAGATCGTCCTGGTGCGCTCGGGCGGGCGCGTTCCCGCCGACGGTGCGATCGTCGACGGCGCAGCCGAGCTCGACGAGTCGATGATCACCGGCGAATCCCGCCCAGTAGCCAAGACCACCGGTGACCGCGTCGTGGCAGGAACGGTGTCGACCGACTCCGCGATCCGGATCCGCGTAACCGCCGTTGGCGACGACACCGCGCTCGCCGGCATCGGCCGCCTCGTCGCCGAAGCACAGGCAGTCACGTTCGCGAAGCCAGGTCCTCGCCGACAAGGCTGCCGCCCTGCTGTTCTACGTCGCCACCGCTGCGGCGATCGTCACCGCCATCGCCTGGGTTTCACTCGGCGACCCCGACGAGGCAGTCGTGCGAGTCGTCACCGTGCTCGTCATCTCCTGCCCGCACGCTCTCGGCCTGGCCATCCCGCTGACCACCTCGCTGTCCAGCGCAATCGGTGCCCGTAACGGGATCCTCGTCAAGGACCGCCTCGCCCTCGAGGCCAGCCGGACCATCGACGCCGTGCTGTTCGACAAGACCGGCACCCTGACCCGGGCGAACACGTCGTCATCGGCATCGCCGCCGCCTCGGCGTCGACGAGACCGAGCTGTTCCGTGCTCGCCGGCGGTGTCGAATCCGACAGCGAGCACCCACTCGCGCGAGCCATCGTCGCCGCCGCACGAGAACGGGGCCCGATCGCCGAGGCGACCGAGTTCCGCTCGCTCACCGGTCGCGGCGTCGAGGCAACCGTCGACGGCGTCACCCACGCCGTCGGCGGCCCAGCACTGCTGCGCGAGCGAGACCTGGACGATCCCCGACGAACTCGCCGACGCCGTCCAGGCCTGGGAGCAGCGGGGCGCCGCCGTCCTCTACGTCGTCCGCGACGACAGGATCATCGGATGCGCTCGCACTCGAGGACGAGATCCGCCCCGAAGCCCGCCAGGCCGTCGACGAACTCAAGGCGCAGGGGCTGCGGGTGGTGATGATCACCGGCGACGCCCACCAGGTGGCCGACGCCGTCGGCCGCGACCTCGGACTCGACGAGGTCTTCGCCGAGGTCCTGCCCGAGGACAAGTCGGCCAAGGTCGCCGAACTCCAACAGCGCGGGCTCCGCGTCGCCATGGTCGGCGACGGCGTCAACGACGCTCCCGCGCTCGCCCGAGCCGACGTCGGCATCGCCATCGGCGCCGGCACCGACGTCGCCATCGAGTCCGCCGGCCTCATCCTCGCCAGCTCCGACCCTCGCGGCGTCATCGGCATCATCCGCCTCGCCCGAGCCACCTACCGCAAGTCCCTGCAGAACCTCGTGTGGGCGGCCGGCTACAACACCGTTGCCATCCCGCTCGCCGCTGGTGCCCTCACCTGGATCGGCTTCACTCTCTCACCCGCTGTCGGCGCCGTCTTCATGAGCCTGTCCACCATCATCGTCGCACTCAACGCGCAACTCCTCCGCCGACTCGACCTCCACCCACAGACATGACCGAGCACGTCACGACTCGCACCCGAGCCGTCCTGGCCCCATCCGCAACCTGCCCCCACCGGTCGCTGTCGGCGCTAGCGGCCACCGCCGGGCCGCCACCAATCGTCAGTTCTGGAGGAGGGCCTGCATCTCGGCGATCTCGGCTTGTTGGGCGGTGATGATCTGATCGGCGAGGAGGAGCACGTCGGCGTTGGATCCGTCGGCTTTGACGGTCTCGGATTGGCTGATGGCGCCTTCGTGGTGGGCGATCATCATCTCCAGCCACATCTGGTCGAAGTCGGCGCCGGTCATTGCGGCCATCTCGTCCATCTGGTCGGCGGTCATCATGCCGTCCATCGAGGACATGTCGTGACCGTCGGAGGTGTCCATGGCGACGGACTCACCGGCAGCGGTCAGCCAGCTGGTCATGAGTTCGACCTCGGGATCCTGCGCGGCCTGGATGCGTGTCGCGAGGTCGACCACCTCGGCGCTGGCGCCGGTGGCGGGGTCGAGGGCGATCTCGGCCATCTCGATGGCTTGTTCGTGGTGGGCGATCATGCCCTGGGCGAACTCGACGTCGGCGGCGTTCAGTGTCACCTCACCCGTCGATGACGCATCAGCCGTCTCAGTCACCGCAACCGAGTCAGACGCTGCGGAGTCATCGTCGGATCCGCAGGCGGCGAGCGTCGCGGTGAGCGCAATGGCGGTCAGGGGTGCAGCGAGGCGGCGGAGTTTCATGGGAACCTTTCGTCGATGACTACTACAGCAATGTAGTATATCTCGGTGTCGGGGGAAGTGAGCGCGGAGGATGCGGTCTCGCTGGTCGATGGTGGTGACACGACCATCGCTGCGGTGATGGCGACGATCGCGAGGCCGATCGCAAATTCGGCAACGACGGCCTTTCGGATGGATCCGAGGTGCCGGTCGATGCTGCTGGGATCGTCGAGCCGGGTGTCGATTCGGCGCCGGTTGACGTTTGCGATGGCGAGCATTCCGGCAAGCACGATCAACTTGGCCACCAAGTAGCGGCCATGGTCGGCGTCCAACAGGTTCATCGGGGTGCCGACCAGTCGGACGGTCTGGATGAGTCCGGTGACGATCAGGACCGCAACGCTGACCGCAGCGACACGCGAGAAGCGACGGACCGCTGCCACGAGCACGTCAGATGTCGTGGTCGGGATCACGATCCAACCGACGATGGCGAGCCCGGCAATCCACGCCGCTGCAGCGGCGTGGTGGGCGACGTCGGTGATGACACCGATCTCGGGCCAGCGCATCGAACTCGAGTGCCCGGCGAACGCCCACGTTGCGAGCAGACCGAGACTGGGCAGCGACACCGCCGTCCAGTAGACGTCAGGGTGGTCGAGTCGATACTGGAACAGGATCAACCACATCGCGAGTGCGATCACGATGCGCACCGCGAGAGCCATACCAGCGTTCGTCGAGAGCGCTGCGTCGATCGAGCCGAACGACGCCCACCAGCCCCGTCCGCTGATGTCGGAGCCGATCACCAGCAACTGGAGAAGGGCGAGCACGGCGGTGGCGATGAGCGCCCCACTCAGGATCTGACGCAACAGCGGGTGGGTTCCGGCGCCGGCCCACACGTAGGCGCTCGTCAGCAGGATGCCGACCACCGCCATGATCGCAAGGTAGGAGCTGTAGCGCAGGAGCCAACGCACCGACGACGGGGTCGAGAACGCTGCGTCATCGCCTCCGTCGACCGCGGTCGCCTCCGCGGTGGGTGGGGACGCGGTCGCCGCCGGGGCGTCGGCACCCGCAGGTGTTGTCGACGCGACGTCGGGCGCCGCGCTCGCAGCGGGTTGCTCGATCGTGACGTCGACACGGCCCGTCACCGGATGTCCGTCGGGGCCGACGAGACGCCACCGGAGCGAGACCGCGCCGGGCTGCAAGACTGGCAGCGGCGTGACGACTTCGGTGTCACCAGCTGCACCATGAACCGAACCGGCGAGTTCGTTGCGCGCACCAGTCGCATCGATGAGCGTCACCGTGAGCGTTTCGAGCGGTACCGAGTTATCGAACACCCACACGATCTGAGTCGGCGCGACCGCCAACGAAACACCGTCAGCAGGGTCGCTCGAAACGAGCGAGTTGTGGGCCAGTACGCTCCCAGGTGACACGCCGACCAGGGTGGCGAACATGGCGCCCACGACGAGTGCGTACAGGAACAGTCGGTGTGTGGTCGATCGAGGCATGGGCTGTTGAGGGCGGCAGCGCCCGAGCAACAGAGCAACTACACGATGTAGAACTATAGTGAGGACGGCTCACATCCGGGCAGCACCCATGGAGGCATTGGATGACACGACGACCCGATGGAGCGCTCGAGACCGACGTACTGCGAGTGCTGTGGGCCGCTGACGAACCGCTGCTGCCCGGTGAGATCAACGAGCGACTCAACGCCGGGTACGCCTACACGAGCGTTGCCACCATCCTCACCCGCCTCCAGGCCAAGGGACTCGTCGTGCGCAGCCCCGCCGGTCGCGGGTACGCCTACGAGGCCGCCGTCGACGAAGCCGGCCTCGCAGTACGGCGGATCAGCGAGCTGTTGGACGCGTCGTCGGACAGGGCGAAGGTGCTGAGCCGATTCATCGACGGACTGTCCCCACGCGAAGCCAAGGCCATCAGGTCGATTCTCGACACGACCACGTCAGACACCGAGGAGCCATGATGGCCGCATCGACGGCGATGCCTCTGCTGGTCGCCCTCGTCATCGTGGCGCTCGCGACCTCGGCCCATCGCCGACTCCCGCCTCGCATCGCGGCCCGTTTCGTCACCATTGCGCTGGTGCTCATAGCGGTCGCCGCCATCCCCACCGCCGTCGTCGTCGCCGTTGCCTTCCTCGCCCACGCCCCCGTGGTCGGATTCGGTTTCGAGTGGTGCGCCCAAGTGATCGGCCTGCACGGATCGGTACCCGCATGGATCGGCCTGCCGACCGTCGCACTGATCGCCGTCGGTGCGATCCGCACCATCCGACTACTCCGCCAGCACCGGCACTTGCGCCTCGACGAGGCCCACCCGATCCACATCGCCCACAGCAACAAGCCCTACGCCGTCACCCTGCCCGGTCGCGCCGGCCAGATCGTGATCTCCACCGCAATGGTCGACCTCCTCGACGACGTCGAGCAACGCATCGTCGTCGCCCACGAACGAGCCCACGCCCACTACCGCCACGACCGCTACCTCCTCGTCGCCGAGCTCGTCGCCGCCGCCTTACCACCACTCCGAACGCTCACCAAACGGGTCACCTACTCGATCGAACGATGGGCAGACGAGGCCGCCGCCGCCGTATGCGGCAACCGACAACTCGTCGCCATCACACTCGGCAAAGTCGCCCTCCAGACAAGCCCACCGACCGTCGCCGGGTTCTCCGGACTCGGCGTAGCGTCACGAATGAGCGCCCTGCTCGAGCCGCCCGTGCCGACCCCACACCGCGGGCTACTCCTCGGACTGTGGGCCAGCCTTGCGGTCACCGCAGGGTTCAGTCTCTACCAACTCCACCACCTCGAACTGCTCCTCACCGCGCTCTGCCCACACTGACGCAGAGACCCCAGTAAGCACCGCTCAAACAGCCCGAACCCGCTCATCATCGCGGTCGGAAGGCTCGTGGGCGGCGCACCGCACCGCCGGCGAAGTGTGCGGCCTCCTAGCCCGATCACCCCACTGCATAATCACCGCAGTTCCAGCCAGCAGCACCCCTAACAGAGATTACCCGATGGTGCACTCAATCGTTGCGTTTCGTTACACTCCCACCATGACGGTCCCCGGCAAAGGTGGACGGCCACGCAAGTGGCGGTCGAACGCGTCGCGGGTGCGGGCTTCCGTGCTCGGCAACGAGGCGAGGAAGAACCCGCGGCATTCGGAGAGGCGCTCGTCGACGGCGACGATCTCGCCCGGGCAGTCGAACACTCCCGACAGCTGCAGGCCGATCTCGTCGAAGCCATGGCCTCGCTGTCCGAGTCGAACGAAGCGCTACAGAACGAGCGGCGACGACACCAGTCGACACAGCGCAGGCTCGATCGGGCCACGGCGGAACTGGACGGACTGCGCACCGCCGGTGCTGTCGCGAGGATGGGCCCGAGTTGCTGCGAGAAGGCCTCGCTGAACTCAGGGCCGAGAACACAGCCCTCCGGGCACGGATTGCGCTGACCGCACCGGCCGCTCAACCCCAACGACTCAATCGCGTTGATCGGCGCCGAGCCGCAGAGCGAGACCGATACAAGGACTGAGCCGCAGCAGCCCGCTCCTGAGACCCGACTGTTACGGAACGAAACGTAACCGTGCACCAACCGGGTAATGATATGTGAAGGGCTCCCCTACGGTCTCCCGCCACTCGGGTACACACTTGCTGGAGCTTCACATCGGTAGCCGCTGTCGCGTTCCCGCAGGTTCATCCCGTCGATTCACGTCTTGATGGCCGAGCGATGGTCGAAATCGTTGCAGCCGCAAACGATCTACCAGGTGTTTTTCAGCGCCCCTGGCAGGAATCGGACCTGCGACACACGGTTTAGGAAACCGATGCTCTATCCACTGAGCTACAGAGGCTTGGCCGCGTCGCCCTGCGTGCGGCGGTTCGCACGATACCGGCCTGGCTGTGAGAGGACCCGGCTTCAGCAGAGCTCGATCGAAGCGGAGCCCGGTCAGCGGCCGATCGCAGCGCTGCGACCGAACTTCTCCGCCGTGAAGACGAAGGCGCGAAGATTGCCGGGCCACGACGTTGGGTCGAGTCCGGCCTTGTGGAAGAGATGCGTGACGAACGTCTCGGCGGACGGTGCTGTTCCCACACCGACGGGAGGAACACCGCACGCCTCGATCCGGCAGCGATCAGCAGCCCGTCGACGCCCGGCTCGAGCACGCCGAGCAGGGCCTCGCGGGACGGTGCGGCGATCGGCGTGAGCGGTGACAGGATCGAGATCTCGATGTCGAGGTGTTCGTAGTCGACCCATCGCAACGCCGGAAGTCGTGGGTCGGTGAAGGCGGCCGACCACGCGTGCCGAGCGACGGAGACGCCGAGCGGCTGATCGGTCTCGATCGAACCGATGCAGCCGTTCAACGCACCGTGGACGTTCAGCGTGAC